>NZ_CP022444.1:0-5158003 GCF_004010915.1 Klebsiella sp. LY | reverse complement strand
TGGTCAAAGATGAGTGATTTATCTTATTTCTTTGCTGCTTATTGTATCGGCTGGGTGATTCTCACTCCATCCTTGTCTTTAAAAGCTCTCTGAGGTTTCAACATGAAAAAATCTGTTATTTCTAAAATCGTTGCAGGTTCAACTCTGGTAATTGGTTCTTCAGCTTTTGCTGCCGAAGGTGATGCTACCTCTCAAGCGAAAGCTGCTTTTGACTCTCTCACCGCACAGGCTACAGAAATGTCCGGTTATGCCTGGGCACTGTTGTATTAGTTGTTGGTGCAACCGTGGGAATCAAACTCTTTAAGAAATTTGTTAACCGCGCATCTTAATATTAGCCTTTCTTTTATCTGCCAACACCGTTAATTAATGGGTGGTTATGCCACCCCTTTTAGGCATTAAAAATGAAAAGATTACTTTCCGCCTTTATTATTTGCATCTTTCTTTGCTAATGCTGCAACTGATGCCGAATGTATTGCAAAACCTGAATTTGATGCTCTATGACAAACGTCTGGAAAATAACCAGACATTAGATCGTTATGCTAATTACGAGGGCTGTTTATGGAATGCAACTGGTGTTGTTGTTTGTACTGGTGACGAAAATCATGTTATGGCACATGGAAGCCTATTGGCGTAGCTATTCCTGAAGGTGGCGGCTCAGGAGGTAATGAAGGAGAGGAGGCTCAGTGCGTGATGGCGGTAACACTGGAACAGATCCAAAACCCGGATATACATATGTTAATCCTCTAGATGGAACATATCCGCCTGGCTCCGAACAGAATCCGAATAATCCAATCCAACGCTATATGATGAACAACCATTAAATACATGGATTTTTCAGGGGAATAGGTTTGTAAATAAACAAGGGCATTAACCGTTTATACAGGTTCTGTATCTACAGGCACAGACCCCGTTGTAACTAAAATTCAATATACGCCAGTTTCCTCTAAAGCTATGTACGATTTATTCTGGAATGGTAAGTTTCGGGATTGTGCTTTCCATTCAGGATTCAACGAAGATCCTTTTGTTTGTGATTATCAAGGCCAGCCATCCGAAATTCCTCAACCTCCAGTTAATGGCGGCGGTTCAGGTTCTGGCGTGGGGGCTCCGATGGTGGTTCCGGTGGGGGCGATGGAGGCTCCGGTGGGGGCTCCGATGGTGGAAACACAGGAGGCGGTGACGGAGGCGGTTCTGGCGGAGGCTCAGGAACCGGAGATTTCGATTATGACCGTATGGCTAAGGCCAACAAGGACGCTATGACGGAAGAATTCGATTCTTCTGCAATTCCAGTCTGATATTTCTTCCTCTTTGGATGGAACAGTCCAGAGCCTTACAGACTCTGTAAAAGGGCTCTCTGACAGCGTTGGCGGCCTCTTGGGGCTGGTACTCCAGTATCTCCGGAGTTTTCTGCTGCATCTGCTGATATGCAAAAAATTGGCTCTGGTGACAGCTCACCATTGCTGGATGCTTTTACCAAAGGAAAGTTATTTCCTTCATTACCGTCGGCAAAACAATGTACACCCTTTGTTTTTGCTGCCGGAAAGAAATATGAATTCACTATAGAGTGCAAATATATTGATATGTTTAAATCTGTATTTGCTTTTATTCTTTATTTCTGGACGTTTGTTACCGTTTACGATTCATTTGCCGGGATACTAAGAAAAGGTAAGGAGTAATTATGCCAGCGTTTTTAGGATTGCCTTTGCTTGCACGCTTTATTGGGTGGCTTGCGGGGGTCTTAATCGGTTATTTTGCAAGGTTCCTTACTTTAGGTATTGCACGTATCGCACTTGCAATAACACTTTTTCTGGCCTTAATCGTGGGGCTCAATCAATTACTGGTCTCTTATTTGTCTGATTTGGTTGCAGCATTGCAGCAGATATATCAGATGCAATAGCTTATATCATTCCTTCGAATGCGTTGCCTTGCCTTTATGCGATTTTTTCATTGAAGGCTGCTATTTTTATATTTGATGTAAAAGACCGTATTATTGGTTATCTTGACTGAATAAATCGTAATGGCTGTTTATGTTGTGACAGGTAAACTAGGTGCAGGTAAAACACTTGTTGCTGTTGGTAAAATACAGGATAAGATTGTTTCCGGCTGTAAGGTAGCAACGAATCTTGACTTACGCATACATAAGTTACCTCGCGTCGGTATTTTTGCCAAAACGCCTAATGTAGTTCGTATACCCGACAAACCTTCACTGGATGATTTATTATCCATAGGGAAGGGTAATGATAGTTATGATGAAAATAAAAACGGCTTGCTCGTACTCGATGAATGCGGGACATGGTTCAATTCTCGTTCTTGGGCTGATAAAGAACGCCAGGCAGTTATTAACTGGTTTTTACATGCCCGTAAACTTGGGTGGGATATTATTTTTCTCATTCAGGATTTATCAATCATGGATAAACAAGCCCGCGTTGCTCTGGCGGAGCATGTTGTTTATTGCCGCCGTCTGGATAAAATCACAATTCCGTTTATAGGTGCAATTTATAGCCTTATGACGGGGAGTAAATTACCTCTGCCAAAAGTGCATGTTGGTATCGTTAAATATGGTGATTCGCCTCAGTCGATGACAGTAGAACGCTGGACATACACCGGGCGTGACCTCTATCAGGCGTATGACACTAAGCAAGCATTTTCAGATAGTTATGAGCATTCATCGTATTCATATTTACCGCCTTTTTTATCACATGGGCGCTACGCCACAAAAAGAGATTCAAGGTTTTATATGACACTTACTAAGATTTATTTCAGGAAGTACTCGAGGGTTCTTTGTTTTATTTTTGGCGTGCTTCTCGCATTTTTATATTCATTTATTACTCGCGCCGACACACCTGTAATTATCGAGCAACAGGCATCTCAACAGGTTAATACTCAAAAGTACAACATCTCAGAATTTAAAATTATCTCGTCATATCGACTTTTGAATAAAGTCAGTTTTGTGTTTATGGATTCAAAAAAGAATAAATATACATCTGAGGATTTAAAGAAAGACGGTTATAAAATGGTTTTCATCGATTTGTGTAATGTGGATTTTGTTAAAGGTGGTAAACATGAAAAAGTTACTTGCTAGTATTTTATTGTTTTTGACATTTACAGTTCATGCAATACCTGTTGAGCTTAACAATGTACCGTTGCGGGAGTTTGTATCATGGTATTCTAAAGTTTCTGGTCAGCCAGTTATTGTGTCGCCTGATGTGAAAGGGGAAGTGACTGTTTATTCTGCTGATGTTAAAAGAGAAGAATTACCACAGTTCTTTGTTTCTGTACTTCGTGCAAATGGTTACGATTTAAGTAATGGTAATCCGGGCGTTGTTCAGAAGTACAGTTCACGTAATTATGAATATGCCGATTCATTCTCGGATGATGTTGATTATATCCCTCAGGATTCTTCATCTTCTCCTGCTGGCGATTTCTTCAATCCAGGAAAAACTCAGGCAAGCCTGATTACACAAACTTACCCCTGTTAATAATGTAAGAGCTAAAGACCTTGCCCCGGTAATTGATGTATTCCTTAAAGGGGATAACATTGCAGGTACAAAAGTATTTCCTTTTGATGGAGCCAATATACTTGCAGTTACCGCATCTGCTTCACAGCATAAGCAATTAAAAGAATTTTTCCCTTCGGTTGATGTACCCAGAATTCAGGTTCTGGTTGAGTCAGTTATTTTTGAAACATCTGCTTCTGACGGTTTTGACTTTTCATTTGCTGCCGGTGATCCATCAGGCCATCCAGTAGCAGGGGGTGTGAATACTGACAGGCTTGGTAAGGTTCTTTCGTCTTCAGGTGGTTCATTCGGTATTTTTAATGGAAATGTTCTGGCAATGAGTCTTAAAGCGCTTGAGACTTCGAATAAATCGACATTACTTTCTATGCCTCGCATACTTACAATGTCAGGCCAGCCCGGAACATTCACCGCAGGTCAGAACGTGCCTTTTGTGACCGGACGAATCACCGGAGAAGCTGCAAGCGTTAATAATCCCTTCCAGACAATAGAACGACGTGACGTAGGGATTTCTCTGCAGGTAGTTCCTGTTGTGACACCTGCGGGATTACTCATAATGGATGTCAAAACGAACGCAGACAGTATTTCTGATTCTCAGGCAGCTTCAGACATTATTACGAATACACGTTCGATTTCGACGACCGTTCAGCTTAAATCTGGTCAGACTGTGCTTCTTGGCGGGATGGTTGATAACAGGGACAGTGAAGCTGATTCGTCAGTACCGTGGCTCTCAAAAATCCCGCTAATAGGTGCGCTCTTTACCTCCAAAAGCACCAACGCCAGCAAACGAACGCTGTACATGCTCATTCGTGCCCGTGTCGTTAATCCACTTTGAAAGCCATGATTGCCGGCGTTCTCCCTGCGCAGCGGGGAGGATGCCGGGAAGCAGGGCGAATCTTCATTTTTCAGCTACCAGCCATCGCTGGCTTTTCTGTTTTTTGATGCCGTCAGGCATGGGAGGCGCTTTGCGCCGGAAGCCCCGCAGCGAAGCGAGGACTCAGAAAGCATTATGGCGTCAGCCATAATATTCCCATCACTGCAAAGCCTGTTTTTTGCGGCCGCAGGTCATTCAGGCATCGACATGGCCAGTTGATGAAATTGATGCCTTACAGCGTGTGTGACAGAATGGCGATCGCCGGTGACAGGCTTTCACATCAACCCGGGGTGCGGTTTGTTTCTTCCTGGTATCCGGCAACAAATTCTTTCCGAACGGGTTTATCTGCGCACTGGTGCGCATAATGTCAACGCGTTATGTTGAAAAGGCCGCTGCGAAAATCTCTCCCGCAGCGGCCTCTTTAGCATAACGTCATTATGCGCATCAGCTTGCGTCTTGCAGCCTTTTCCTGACCATTTCGAATGCTCGCTGCAACGTTCCTTTATCGGATATGAGCATGATTTCATTTGCCAACATTTTCAAAACGTCATCGTTTAATTCTTTTGCCAGAAGTAGGGCGCTCATTCCTAATGTGAATCGTGGTGATATGGGAACAGGCATGCTGTCATCTTCGAAGATGGCTTTTAATTCCTTCTGAACAGATTTTTGCATGCTTGAAAAATCCTTTTCAATGAACAGGTTACGACATGTATTTATCAGCATGTCTTTACGCTCTACGTTCAGCATGCTGTCAACCATCATGTCGATCATTGATGAATCGCTCATTGTTAATCCTTTGTTAATTATTCAGTGACTTTTCGTCTATCCAACTAATTAATACTTCAACCATCAAGCCTGCTCGATTGTTCACATTTTCGCCGCGAAGCGGTTCGGGGTTCTGTGACACCCGAACTTTACCGTGGTTTCCCACGGTTTTTGCACTGCGTAGTGCTTCATTTTTTCCCCACGCCAGTAGACGTTTTTGTTGATGATTTCAGGTCTCTGACAGCCTCTTTTAGATACTCATCCATGAGATAGAACGCCATGTCAGTCCATTTCACCATGCGTCCGGTGGCATAACTGACTTCAATAGCGGCTTTCTCCAGCTCCATTTTACGTTCTTCCGGTACTCGCAGGGACGTGTATTTTTTCTCAGCCATAAATCTAGTCTTTGTGTGTTTTGGGTTCATGCATGTTAGTTACATTGCATAAAAATAGCGATGCGCTCTTGTATGCATGTGCGCGTTTGTTGTATAAGGTATCCAAATATTCTTGCATACATGGATGCTATGTTTTTCGATTGGTTGAGTATTGAGCAGGATTTTGGCTATCAGTTGCCCATCATCTCTGACGTAGCTTATCAGCGCATTCACCTTGAAAGCGGGGAGGCTAGCGCTTTATCTCAACCAACCTTCCAGCATCGTGGATCTTTCTGTGATGTTGTCTCGATCTCGATCCGTGGTTCAGTGTTAAAAATGACTGGAAATCCGTCCCGCTGGGGACGTCTTGATAATCTCTTTGGGCTTCCAACTGTAGATGCTTGTGTCATGGTATTTAATCAGATTCTAACTGAACTGAAATTACCTTTGTTTACCAAGTGTACAAAGTTAATGCCCGGGCAATCGAAAGAGAATGAAAAAGCTCATTTAATTACTGATGGTGCTTTAATTAAAGAACTGCATATAACATCAAACAAATCAGTAGGGAAGGGAAATGAGGATGATTATATTTCAGGACTTTCTACTCAACCTTACAGGAATAGTATTCCACGGTTGCATTCCAATGGAAAATCAGTTGACTGGCTTTCAAAAAAAGGCAATGTCAACCTTATATACCCAACAGTATATAACAAGGCTCATGAGCTTGAGTTACATAGCCTTGTGAAAATTAAAAATAAATTCTCCGAAAATTCAAGGGAATTTAATTACATAAGCGATGTTATAAAATATTGCAAAGAGAATGGTATTGTTCGGTTTGAACAAAAATTGAAGTCTCGATTTCTTCAAAAGCAATCCCTGTGCTATTGGGGACTTTCTGATTATTCTTTGTTAAATAAGTTACATTCTGATTTTCTTGAGCTTGATGAAAAGTTATCGGTGAATGCTATGGACTTTGAAACTATTAGTGAACATCTTGTTAGTCGTGGTGTTGTTGACACTACTCGTGCAGCCAATACTACAGCCATGTATGCTATTCAATGGTTTCACGGTCATGTTTTTGATTTAAATAAAAAGCAAGTCCAAACACATCGAGCAAGGTTAAGAAAGATTGGTATTGATATTGCACAGAAATGTAATATCTCTAAGTTTTCGCCTGTTGTTGTCAAGCAGACAAGAGAAATCAAAGTATCTGACTGCGTTATTCCATCATGGTATTTAAAACCATCACATCTGCGTGTGGCTTAATTTAAAAGGTGTTTATATGAGTAGTAATTTAGGAAATTTAGAAACGACAGTTACCGGGAAAATTAAACGTTTTAACAGTAGTGGTGGTTTCTATTACACAACAGTTGTTTCTCCGGCTGCTGATGCTTACAGCTTTCCTCCTGTAATACGCATCAAATCAAAAAAATCCTTAGGCCGTGTTGGCGAGGAAATTGTTGACGTTCCATGCCGTGTAACGGGGTACGAGCGCAGCTTCCCTTACACTGACAAGCAAACTGGCGAGCAATCAAAAGGTTACAACGTTGATATGCTGCTTGAATTGTTGGAGTGATTATGGGGGCTACAGATTTCCAATCCCTTTATCAACTAATCTTTAACGCCGGGCTTGTAATTTGCTTCGGCCTCGGCGTTATAAGTGGTGGTCAAAGATGAGTGATTTATCTTATTTCTTTGCTGCTTATTGTATCGGCTGGGTGATTTCTCACTCCATCCTTGTCTTTAAAAAGCTCTCTGAGGTTTCAACATGAAAAAATCTGTTATTTCTAAAATCGTTGCAGGTTCAACTCTGGTAATTGGTTCTTCAGCTTTTGCTGCCGAAGGTGATGCTACCTCTCAAGCGAAAGCTGCTTTTGACTCTCTCACCGCACAGGCTACAGAAATGTCCGGTTATGCCTGGGCACTGGTTGTATTAGTTGTTGGTGCAACCGTGGGAATCAAACTCTTTAAGAAATTTGTTAACCGCGCATCTTAATATTAGCCTTTCTTTTATCTGCCAACACCGTTAATTAATGGGTGGCTTATGCCACCCCTTTTAGGCATTAAAAATGAAAAGATTACTTCCGCCTTTATTATTTGCATCTTTCTTTGCTAATGCTGCAACTGATGCCGAATGTATTGCAAAACCTGAATTTGATGCCTCTATGACAAACGTCTGGAAAGATAACCAGACATTAGATCGTTATGCTAATTACGAGGGCTGTTTATGGAATGCAACTGGTGTTGTTGTTTGTACTGGTGACGAAAATCAATGTTATGGCACATGGAAGCCTATTGGCGTAGCTATTCCTGAAGGTGGCGGCTCAGGAGGTAATGAAGGAGGAGGAGGCTCAGGTGGCGGTGATGGCGGTAACACTGGAACAGATCCAAAACCCGGATATACATATGTTAATCCTCTAGATGGAACATATCCGCCTGGCTCCGAACAGAATCCGAATAATCCCAATCCAACGCTATATGATGAACAACCATTAAATACATGGATTTTTCAGGGGAATAGGTTTGTAAATAAACAAGGGGCATTAACCGTTTATACAGGTTCTGTATCTACAGGCACAGACCCCGTTGTAACTAAAATTCAATATACGCCAGTTTCCTCTAAAGCTATGTACGATTTATTCTGGAATGGTAAGTTTCGGGATTGTGCTTTCCATTCAGGATTCAACGAAGATCCTTTTGTTTGTGATTATCAAGGCCAGCCATCCGAAATTCCTCAACCTCCAGTTAATGGCGGCGGTTCAGGTTCTGGCGGTGGGGGCTCCGATGGTGGTTCCGGTGGGGGCGATGGAGGCTCCGGTGGGGGCTCCGATGGTGGAAACACAGGAGGCGGTGACGGAGGCGGTTCTGGCGGAGGCTCAGGAACCGGAGATTTCGATTATGACCGTATGGCTAAGGCCAACAAGGACGCTATGACGGAAGAATTCGATTCTTCTGCAATTCAGTCTGATATTTCTTCCTCTTTGGATGGAACAGTCCAGAGCCTTACAGACTCTGTAAAAGGGCTCTCTGACAGCGTTGGCGGCCTTCTTGGGGCTGGTACTCCAGTATCTCCGGAGTTTTCTGCTGCATCTGCTGATATGCAAAAAATTGGCTCTGGTGACAGCTCACCATTGCTGGATGCTTTTACCAAAGGAAAGTTATTTCCTTCATTACCGTCGGCAAAACAATGTACACCCTTTGTTTTTGCTGCCGGAAAGAAATATGAATTCACTATAGAGTGCAAATATATTGATATGTTTAAATCTGTATTTGCTTTTATTCTTTATTTCTGGACGTTTGTTACCGTTTACGATTCATTTGCCGGGATACTAAGAAAAGGTAAGGAGTAATTATGCCAGCGTTTTTAGGATTGCCTTTGCTTGCACGCTTTATTGGGTGGCTTGCGGGGGTCTTAATCGGTTATTTTGCAAGGTTCCTTACTTTAGGTATTGCACGTATCGCACTTGCAATAACACTTTTTCTGGCCTTAATCGTGGGGCTCAATCAATTACTGGTCTCTTATTTGTCTGATTTGGTTGCAGCATTGCCAGCAGATATATCAGATGCAATAGCTTATATCATTCCTTCGAATGCGTTGCCTTGCCTTTATGCGATTTTTTCATTGAAGGCTGCTATTTTTATATTTGATGTAAAAGACCGTATTATTGGTTATCTTGACTGGAATAAATCGTAATGGCTGTTTATGTTGTGACAGGTAAACTAGGTGCAGGTAAAACACTTGTTGCTGTTGGTAAAATACAGGATAAGATTGTTTCCGGCTGTAAGGTAGCAACGAATCTTGACTTACGCATACATAAGTTACCTCGCGTCGGTATTTTTGCCAAAACGCCTAATGTAGTTCGTATACCCGACAAACCTTCACTGGATGATTTATTATCCATAGGGAAGGGTAATGATAGTTATGATGAAAATAAAAACGGCTTGCTCGTACTCGATGAATGCGGGACATGGTTCAATTCTCGTTCTTGGGCTGATAAAGAACGCCAGGCAGTTATTAACTGGTTTTTACATGCCCGTAAACTTGGGTGGGATATTATTTTTCTCATTCAGGATTTATCAATCATGGATAAACAAGCCCGCGTTGCTCTGGCGGAGCATGTTGTTTATTGCCGCCGTCTGGATAAAATCACAATTCCGTTTATAGGTGCAATTTATAGCCTTATGACGGGGAGTAAATTACCTCTGCCAAAAGTGCATGTTGGTATCGTTAAATATGGTGATTCGCCTCAGTCGATGACAGTAGAACGCTGGACATACACCGGGCGTGACCTCTATCAGGCGTATGACACTAAGCAAGCATTTTCAGATAGTTATGAGCATTCATCGTATTCATATTTACCGCCTTTTTTATCACATGGGCGCTACGCCACAAAAAGAGATTCAAGGTTTTATATGACACTTACTAAGATTTATTTCAGGAAGTACTCGAGGGTTCTTTGTTTTATTTTTGGCGTGCTTCTCGCATTTTTATATTCATTTATTACTCGCGCCGACACACCTGTAATTATCGAGCAACAGGCATCTCAACAGGTTAATACTCAAAAGTACAACATCTCAGAATTTAAAATTATCTCGTCATATCGACTTTTGAATAAAGTCAGTTTTGTGTTTATGGATTCAAAAAAGAATAAATATACATCTGAGGATTTAAAGAAAGACGGTTATAAAATGGTTTTCATCGATTTGTGTAATGTGGATTTTGTTAAAGGTGGTAAACATGAAAAAGTTACTTGCTAGTATTTTATTGTTTTTGACATTTACAGTTCATGCAATACCTGTTGAGCTTAACAATGTACCGTTGCGGGAGTTTGTATCATGGTATTCTAAAGTTTCTGGTCAGCCAGTTATTGTGTCGCCTGATGTGAAAGGGGAAGTGACTGTTTATTCTGCTGATGTTAAAAGAGAAGAATTACCACAGTTCTTTGTTTCTGTACTTCGTGCAAATGGTTACGATTTAAGTAATGGTAATCCGGGCGTTGTTCAGAAGTACAGTTCACGTAATTATGAATATGCCGATTCATTCTCGGATGATGTTGATTATATCCCTCAGGATTCTTCATCTTCTCCTGCTGGCGATTTCTTCAATCCAGGAAAAACTCAGGCAAGCCTGATTACACAAACTTACCCTGTTAATAATGTAAGAGCTAAAGACCTTGCCCCGGTAATTGATGTATTCCTTAAAGGGGATAACATTGCAGGTACAAAAGTATTTCCTTTTGATGGAGCCAATATACTTGCAGTTACCGCATCTGCTTCACAGCATAAGCAATTAAAAGAATTTTTCCCTTCGGTTGATGTACCCAGAATTCAGGTTCTGGTTGAGTCAGTTATTTTTGAAACATCTGCTTCTGACGGTTTTGACTTTTCATTTGCTGCCGGTGATCCATCAGGCCATCCAGTAGCAGGGGGTGTGAATACTGACAGGCTTGGTAAGGTTCTTTCGTCTTCAGGTGGTTCATTCGGTATTTTTAATGGAAATGTTCTGGCAATGAGTCTTAAAGCGCTTGAGACTTCGAATAAATCGACATTACTTTCTATGCCTCGCATACTTACAATGTCAGGCCAGCCCGGAACATTCACCGCAGGTCAGAACGTGCCTTTTGTGACCGGACGAATCACCGGAGAAGCTGCAAGCGTTAATAATCCCTTCCAGACAATAGAACGACGTGACGTAGGGATTTCTCTGCAGGTAGTTCCTGTTGTGACACCTGCGGGATTACTCATAATGGATGTCAAAACGAACGCAGACAGTATTTCTGATTCTCAGGCAGCTTCAGACATTATTACGAATACACGTTCGATTTCGACGACCGTTCAGCTTAAATCTGGTCAGACTGTGCTTCTTGGCGGGATGGTTGATAACAGGGACAGTGAAGCTGATTCGTCAGTACCGTGGCTCTCAAAAATCCCGCTAATAGGTGCGCTCTTTACCTCCAAAAGCACCAACGCCAGCAAACGAACGCTGTACATGCTCATTCGTGCCCGTGTCGTTAATCCACTTTGAAAGCCATGATTGCCGGCGTTCTCCCTGCGCAGCGGGGAGGATGCCGGGAAGCAGGGCGAATCTTCATTTTTCAGCTACCAGCCATCGCTGGCTTTTCTGTTTTTTGATGCCGTCAGGCATGGGAGGCGCTTTGCGCCGGAAGCCCCGCAGCGAAGCGAGGACTCAGAAAGCATTATGGCGTCAGCCATAATATTCCCATCACTGCAAAGCCTGTTTTTTGCGGCCGCAGGTCATTCAGGCATCGACATGGCCAGTTGATGAAATTGATGCCTTACAGCGTGTGTGACAGAATGGCGATCGCCGGTGACAGGCTTTCACATCAACCCGGGGTGCGGTTTGTTTCTTCCTGGTATCCGGCAACAAATTCTTTCCGAACGGGTTTATCTGCGCACTGGTGCGCATAATGTATATTATGTTAAATTACGTATAGTGCCCAATAACTTCATATTTGACAGCGGCCTCTTAACAAATCAACACGGTACTTATTTATGACTGACATCCCTTTTCTTGCGTTATGTTCATAGTACATGTTCGCCCTGTCATCTGATGTTCAAACTCCTACCTTAATGGACAATGCTTCCTGAAGATGAACTTTCACCGGACCAGAAACTGGCGGTTGTGTATGTTTCATACTTGCCTCCAGTTTCAGGGAAATTAAAGTTAAACAGGCAGATTTTGTCTCACAGAACACCCAGTATCACTTTGACAGGAAATCACGAAGGTAAAATCTCAATCGTGGCCGCTCTGGCGCGTGTCCCTGTCATTGCTGAAACATAGCTGCTGCTGGAGTACTTTTTCTGATAAGCCTGATCAATTTTACTTTCAAGCTCAGGGTCTGATGGTTTTGCGAACAGGACGTCGAACTCCTGTCCAATAGCCAGTATCTTACCCGCCTGCTGGGACAATGCAGCCTGATACCATTTTGAACGGGTACCACTATAGGCTCGGACGAAAAGTCTGTTCTCCACCTTCACTTCCCAAATCCACGTCGGCGTACCGGTCGTATTCATATCGGGATGATACGGAGCGATTTTCAGGTCGTCGGCCGCATCTATTCTTGTTAATAATTCAGGGTTCCAGAACATAAACTTCTCCTCTTTCAAGAGCAGTGTCTGTCGTTTGTCGCACAGACACTGCATCTGAAAGCACCGGACGGTGCTATGGCTTACTTATTAAGATTTTTGTTAAAAAATGCAGTGATGTTATCGAACGGGATCTTATCCATACGATCATATAAATCGACATGTGTGGCATCTTTAACAATCAGAAGCTCTTTTGGTTGATTTGCCGCATCATAAGCCGTTTTGGAGAAGTAAAGCGAATGCGCTTTTTCGCCATGGATGAACAGGATCTGACGCGGAGAAATTTCCTTGATATAGGTCATGAGCGGGAAATTCATGAAGGCCATCGGCGTTGTCACCGACCATGAATTGCCAGAGTTGACGGCTCGTGGATGATAACCGCGTTTGGTCATGTAGTAGTCCGCATAGTCCACGAGGAACTGTGCTTCCCCGCCCTTCAGTTTATTATAGGCTGGCTGGTATGCAGGCTTGCCGTTTGCCGCATCTTCCCAGCGCTGAAGACTCATCTTCTCCAGCGCCTGCTCGCGTTGCTCCGGCGTTACGCTGTCATTGTAGCCTTTCGACATTACGCGGCTCATATCGTACATGGTGCTGGCAACGACCGCTTTTACGCGTTTATCCACGGCAACAGCGTTCAGGGCAATCCCCCCCATGCCGCAAATACCGATGACACCGATACGTTCACGATCCACATAAGGTTGCAGCCCAATAAAATCGACTGCGGCCATAAAGTCTTCGGTATTGATATCAGGGGAAGCAATATTGCGGGGTTCACCACTGCTTTCACCGGTATAAGATGGATCAAATGCCAGCGTCACGAATCCGCGCTCTGCCAAAGTCTGAGCATAGAGACCTGAAGCCTGCTCTTTTACCGCGCCAAATGGCCCGGAAATCACAAGCGCAGCAAGCTTCTTGTTCCCGCGATCTTTAGGAAGATACACATCTGCGGCCAGCGTAATACCGTAACGATTTTTAAAAGTAACTTTTTGATGATCCACTTTTTCGCTCCTTGGGAAAGTTTTATCCCACGTCTGAACCAGATGGACTGAAGAATCTGCTGTGCCTGGTGCCGGCTGGGCGACCGCAGCTTCTGTTGAAATCAGAGCCATCGCTCCGGCGATGAGTGCGCGATTAAAAAAGCGCGTTGAAGATTTTAGCGTCATGATATTAAAACCTTTCATTGGATGTTGAGGGATGGTTTCAGACAGCATGCATGAGTATTTCAGTTACAACTCTCTTTTCCGGAACCGAATTCGATTCGGGTTGGGTTGTAGAAAGTAAACTCTTTCACGTATGTCTCCTCCGGATAACCTGTCTGACAGTGAAAAAGGGCTTTAACCTGAACGGTTTAAATTGGCTCGCTGTGAAAGCTGACTGACAGGTCACAGCTTCATTTCAGTGTTGTTATTTTGAGTGCCTTACATGAAAGTTGTTATTAAAATACTCTGCATTATTTGCCTGATCCTCTGAAACTGAATTTAAAGCGTATATTTCAATTTTCATCGCTGCTAAGTTGTTAACGTCAAAAGCCGCAATAAACGTGAGGTATTACAGAATGATTTCTGACAAGACGGTTGAAAAACTACTCGGCGTGCTTTCCCGTGATATTGCTCAGCGCACTCCGGGCACCGGTGATTTCCCAACAGCGGTAGAAGGACTCCAACTGTTCCGCCGAAACGAAACCGCTCCTCCGGTGAGCTGCCTGGTCCCTCCCAGTATCGTTCTGGTGGCCGATGGCGCGAAGATCATGTGGGTTGGTGGTGAACCTTACGAATACAATGCGGAAAAATTCCTGATCACCTCCCTTGACCTGCCAGCCAGCTCGGAGGTTTTACAGGCTTCGACATCCCGGCCCTGCGTCGGCGTAGCCTATAAACTTGACCAGCGCGTGCTGATGGAATTAATTGCCCAGGGAAGCCTGCCGCCGGTCAAAAAACGAGACGCGGGAACGGGTGTCGGTATAGGAACGGTTACTGATGTTTTGCTGGAACCTTTCTGCCGTCTGCTTTCTTTGCTTGACGAGCCTGAAGCCATTCCTGTTCTCGGGCCGCTGATTCAAAGGGAGATACATTACCGGCTTTTGATGAGCGATCAGTCCGATCATCTCAGACAGATTGCAGCAGTAGACGGCCATGGCTACCGTATCGGTAAAGCTATCGACTGGTTAAAAACCAATATTGCGTCACCTTTACGCGTAGAGGAACTGGCAAGTCGGGTGCAAATGAGCACGCCCTCTTTTCACCAACACTTCAGGCAGCTTGCGGGAATGAGCCCGCTCCGGTATCAGAAATGGCTGCGCCTCAATGAAGCCAGGCGACTGATGCTGAATGAACATCACGATGTCACCACAGCAGCCTATGCTGTCGGTTACGAAAGCTTATCCCATTTCAGCCGGGAATATACGCGGATGTTCGGGGAGTCACCCAAGAGGGATATTACTGTGCTGAGAAAGTCAGCTGGTAAGCTTCAATAAATTCTCCACAGCCACAAGTGAAATCGGTAGTGAATTATATTACTTCCGCCCGGGGTGGCCGCTTCGAAATAAAGCTAAGAGGCATTACGGTAGCGTAATATCGAGATAACTTCAGCAAGGGCGGGTGACAGTTGATGACGGCTGGGGTAATAAAGATGATAACCTTAGAAAAGCGGATTGGTGTTGTTATTGGTGGATTCGGTGTTCTCATGCCGACGAACGACGTGACCGAAAACTTCCCGACAAACCAGCTATGGCGTTGTTCATAAAACTCCTCCGGCACGTTTGTGGCGCTCTCGATCGTCGTTGGGTTCATCAGGCGAACGCACGTCGGCGACACAAGGACCGCACCAGGTCTGCCGGCGCGGTTAACAACATGTTTCGCTTCTGGTTGCGTATCTGCCAGATAATGCTGACTCACTCAATTTTAACCGTTCCCGGCAAACCGCACGCCGCACTTTCTCCGCCCTAAAATGTCCAGGTAACTGCTGCTGCCAGTGCCGCCTCGTTACGTCGTAACACGATCGGGCTTTGATTGGCATGCTCCCCAAGCCAGGTATAGTCAGCGCTCAGAACCGTGCCCCAGTGGGCATCAAACTGGTGACTCCAGATCAGACTGTTGTCTATGCCATAAAATCCCCCCGGTGCTGAATAGCGGCTATAACCTGAACGCCGGCTCTGCTCCGGATTCACGCCATACCAGGTATTCAGGTAACGCTTGTCGCCAAACAGGGCCGCCGTTTGAAAGGCGAACGTGTCCTGGCCAGTTTGTACGGGAATCAACATGAAGGATGCCTGGTAGCTTACCCCCTGGCTGTCCGTTAAAGGCAGCGTCGCTTTACCTTCAACACTGAGCCACGAAAGCGCCTGCCAGCCAACGGCAAGGGCCGTGTTCAGTGAGACGTCAATGTCTCCCATCCCTTTCAGATTATTTGCCCCTGCCCGCCAGCTGGCGTTTTTATCCGTCCTTCCCAGATCGTATCCCAGCGTATGTTCGAAGTACCAGCCGCTGGCGTTCTGCAGGTCATACCCTACCCCTTTCTGCGTATCAATAAAGAAAGCGCCGTTACGACCCTGAAGCACCGGAACCACCTGCCATACCTGCTTGTCTGAACCTGAATATCGCGGAGCGTAGCGCCCCCCCAGCCCGATAGTGAAAGAGCCGTCATCATTTGCCTGTACACAGGATGTGATGGCCGTCAAAAGCGGTACGGTCATATACAGGGCTTTTTTTATCGCTATCATACTGTTCTCCTCACGGATGCTGGTTTCTCCTGAGGCAGGAGCTGCCACAAAATGTTGGCGCAGTATGATTTGGCAAAATCAATGAATCGTCGGGATAGTGTTAAGAATCGGTCAAGGTGAACGGATGTTGTCCAGAAGAGTGCTGATTATTGAAGATGACGCCGATGCGGCTGGCGTGCTCGAAGCCTATTTACGCCGTGAAAATTACGATGTCGTCATTACCGGAGATGGACTTTCCGGGCTGGATATGGCGCACCGGTGGAAACCCGATCTGATCCTGCTGGATGTGATGCTTCCGGGGCTTAACGGCACCGAAGTCCTGGCTGGCCTGCGTCGCAAAAATGATGTTCCGGTGATCATGGTCACCGCCATGGGCGATACTCCCGATCGTATTGGCGCTCTGCGCTATGGCGCCGATGATTATATTGTTAAACCTTACCATCCGGGAGAAGTTGTTGCTCGGGTACAGGCGGTACTGCGCCGTAGCAATAAAAAAGAAACAAAGGAAGAGATCCTTCGCTGGCAATCACTTGAAGTGGATGTCACGGCCATCGTGGCGAGTATTGTCGACGGGAACAACACACCGCGGACGTTAGACCTCACCCCAACCGAATTTTCGCTACTGACTACGCTTATGCGCTCTCCTTCACGACCTTTTTCCCGCCAGCATTTACTGGAGCACTGTTTGCCGGAAAGTGAAGCCCTGGAGCGCGTGGTGGATACCCATATTTATAACCTGCGTAAAAAACTCGAGGCGGCGGGTATTTCCGGCGTGCTGGTTAACGTTCGCGGCGTAGGCTACCGGTTCAGACAACCATGACAAAAAATCGCTACTCCTCCCTGTGGCGCTGGATTTGCGCACGTATATTAGCGCTGGCCATCGGAAGCGTAATTGTCATTGCGACCTGTATGTGGCTACGTTATGCGGTGCAGAATTACTGGAACCTGGGCAGAATGCCGGTATCGGTCCGGCAAGAGTTTCTTGCGCTCAGCCAGAACCCGCAGGCCAACCCGGCGCGCTTCCATCAAATCGTCGATACCTGGTGGGGGTTGAGTTATTCAACCCCATCCATCGCCTCGGCGGACTGGGTCACCGTGGCGTTACTGGTCCTGGTCATGATCCCTTTTATTGTGGTGATGGGATTGAGATATGCCAGGCCACTGGCGCTGCAGTTCAGCCGGCTGCGTGATGCGGCAAAGGACGTCGCCGAAGGACAATTTGGCCGCCAGGCAGAGCTCATCAGGAATGCGCCGGCTGAAATGGTCAGCTTTGCGAGTGACTTTAATACCATGACGGTAAAACTGGCCCGCTATGAAAAAGAGTTACGTACCTCTCATGTGGCCATGGCGCATGAGCTTCGCTCCCCCCTGACTGCCGCTATCGGACGTTTACAGGGCATGCTGGATGGCGTGTTTGATGCCAGCCCGGAGCAACTGGCCATGGTAATGAAACAGCTTCAGCACCTGAATCGCCTGACCGATGAACTTCATCTGCTCTCGCTGTCTGATGCCGGGAATCTGGTTCTGGAAAATGAACCCTTTTATCTGGATGAGCTGCTTAAGGAACGGGTGACATGGATCATGCCCCAGGCTGATGCACATCGTTTTACCATCAGGCTTCATCATTCTCAGGCGTGTCCTTTCAAAGGCGATACGTTCCGTATGGGCCAGGTGTTTACTATCCTTATGGAAAATGCCCTCCGTTACGGGCGTGATGGCGGCTTTCTTGATGTCACGCTGCACTACGCCAGCGGGCAATATTGCCTCGAATTTCGCGATGACGGCCCGGGGGTATCCTCCCGGTTCCTGCCGGAAATGTTCAACCGTTTTAGCCGGGAGGAGCAGTCGCGTGCCCGCCACTCCGGCGGCAGCGGTCTCGGTTTGTCGATTGCTCGCGCGATTTGTCAGGCCCATGGTGGCAGTATCAGCGCGTCGTTACCTGAAACCGGCGGACTCGCAGTCAGCATTTTGTTACCCTGGACGTCGTCTGAGATGGAAAATAGCCGCTCTTGATAATACCTTGACGAAACGTCGAATCTTTCTCGACTAAGCGCGCATTTAATAACGCCGTAACCTATATGGAGCGGCGTTATGTCAGATGAATTTTTACTCTCCCTCCGCCACAGTCTGCACCATTTGTACGACGTGGCGCGCACCCTTTCCTGGCTGCACTTTCTCCCTCTGACCCTTCTTTCGGTAGTGATTTTTCTGCTGCCCGGATGCGGGGACAACCATGGTAATACGACTGATCCTGTGCGAACGGTGCGCTACGTTGTTGTTGGCTCAGCGCAAACCCTTCCCGCGCTGGAAAGAACCGGAGAGATCCATGCGCACGATGAAACGATTCTCAGCTTTCGTACCGGCGGCCGGATAGTGACGCGTAGCGTCGATATTGGCGATCGGGTCAATGCAGGGCAACTGCTGGCCACGCTTGAAAATACAACCAGTCAGAATCAGCTCGATGGCGCACAGGCTGATTATGAAGGAGCCAAAGCCTCTGCTCAGGTTGCTGCACTTAACCTCAACCGAATGCAAAAGCTCATGCCAACAGGCGCGATTGCCCGCACGCAGCTCGATACCGCCCGCGCAGACTGGCTTGTCGCCCGCGCGCGTTTAAAAAACAGCGAGTCCGCATTGCGTAATGCCCGGGAAAGCCTTGGCTGGACGCGTTTGATGGCGCCGCAAAGCGGCGTGATCACCGAAGTAAGCGCCTCTGCAGGTCAGGTGGTCAGTGGTGGTCAGTCGGTGTTGACGCTGGCGACCGGTGAAGCCCGCGATGTGGTGTTTGATATCGCTAAACCCGATGCGATCCCGCCACAGGAACAGGCTGGCTTGCGAGTGTCCCTCCTCAACGACCCGTCGGTGCAAGCGTCCGCCGCGCTAAGAGATATCAGCCCGCAGGCCGATCCTCAGACCCGCACATGGCGCGTCAGGGCTACTCTGCAAAACCCGCCGCTGGCAATGGCGTTGGGCGCCAGCGTCACCGTCACGTTACCCGCAACCGGCCCGCATGGATACGCCCTTCCCGCTTCAGCGCTGAGCCGTGTCGGCGACAAACCGGCAGTTTATGTAATTAATCCGCAGTCGCAGGCACAGCTTCGCGTGGTGGTGCCAGCATACTATACCGCCACCTCGGTCATTATCTCCGGCGGCCTTGAACCAGGCGACCGGGTAATTACCGCCGGCGTGAGTAAATTACGCTCCGGCGAGCCGGTGATTGCCGGGGAGTGCGAATCATGAAACCAGTATTGAATGAGAAAGTTAACCTCTCCGCCTGGGCGCTAAATAATCAACAGATGGTCAGTTTCTTCATGCTGCTGATCATTGCTATGGGCGCGTTCTGTTATGAGAAGCTGCCACGTAATGAAGATCCGGCGTTTACGATTAAAACGGCTGTCGTTTCCGCGCAATGGCCCGGGGCATCCGTAACGGATACCACCCGACTGCTGACCGATACGCTGGAAAAAAAGCTGCAGGAAACCCCCTGGCTTGATTATCTCGAAAGTGAAACCCGTGCCGGGAGATCCGTTATTTATGTCAATCTTCGTGACGATACCCCGCCGGAAAAGGTGCCGGATATCTGGTATCAGGTACGTAAGAAAATGCAGGACATTGCCCCGTCGTTGCCAGAAGGCGTTCAGGGCCCCGCCGTCGACGACGAGTTTGATGACACGTTCGGTACGATTTATGGCTTTATACCTGAGGGCTATACCCTACGGGAGGTCCGGGACCAAGTTGAGACCATTCGCCGGGAACTCATGTCGTTACCGGATATCGGAAAAACCACTCTGCTGGGTGAGCAGCAGGAACAGATAGTCCTCTCTTTTTCTCCAGCGCGTCTGGCAGGTATGGGGCTGAACATCCAGCAGGTAGCGGATGCTCTCAGAGCACAAAATGCGGTTGTCCCGGCAGGTATAATCCGCACCGGACAGGAAAATATGGCGATAAAGGTCAGCGGGGAGCTGACATCTGAAGCGAGCTTACGTGCCGTCACGCTGCATATTAACGATCGTTACCTTCCTCTGACGGATATTGCCACCGTTAGCCGGGAAAACGGCGAGCCTCCCCAACCGGTTTATCGGGTCAACGGCAAACCCGCCATCGGGCTGGCTATCTCGATGGCGCCGACGGGTAATATGCTGCGTTTCGGCGCCGCACTGAATGCAAAAATGTATGCCATCAGCGTCACGCTGCCGCACGGTATTGAGATGGTCAAGGTTGCCGATCAATCAGCGGTGGTCAGCGACGCCGTAAGCGGGTTTATCCGGGTGCTTATCGAAGCCGTGGCGATCGTCCTGGCCGTTTCGTTTGTCTCACTGGGTTTACGAGCTGGACTGGTCGTGGCTGCGGCCATCCCCCTGGTTCTGGCCATGACCTTTACGGGAATGATGCTGGCAGGAATAGGTCTGCAGCGTATTTCTCTCGGCGCATTGATTATCGCGCTGGGCCTGCTGGTCGATGACGCCATGATCACCGTGGAAACCATGGTCTCTGGTCTGGAAGCCGGGGATTCCCGCCGGCAGGCGGCTACCCGGGCTTTTAAAACGACCGCATTTCCGATGCTGACGGGCACCCTTGTGATGATTGCCGGGTTTATTCCCGTGGGATTTGCTGCGTCCAGCGCCGGTGAATATTGCTTTTCCCTGTTTGCCGTGGTGCTCATCGCCCTGCTGTGCTCATGGGTTGTCGCGATCCTGTTTTCACCGTTAACCGGCACGTGGCTGTTATCTGACAACATCAGACAGAAGGCGAAAGGTCCTGGATGGATGGCCCGCGGATACCAGTGGCTACTGCGCAAGGCGTTGCGTCACCGCTTCGCCACCGTGTGTATTGCCCTCATTGTGCTTGGTCTGTCCGTATACGGAACAACCTTTATGCAGGGGGAGTTTTTCCCCGCCTCCGACAGGCCAGAATTGCTGGTAAGCCTGACGCTACCGGCAAATGCCTCGCAGTCGGAAGCGCAAAATAGGGTTGAAAAGCTGGAGAAGGCCCTGGCAGGCAACCGCAACGTTGAGCGCTTTTCGACATACGTTGGGTCGGGAGCGATCCGTTTTTACCTGCCTATGGATGTGCTTCTGGCAAATGAAAATATCGCCCAGATGGTGGTGGTGGCTAAAGATCTTAAAGCGCGGGATCGTCTTCATCGACAGTTAAACAGGATACTGGCTACGCGCTTTAGCGACATCATCACGCGCGTATCGCCCCTGGAACTTGGGCCCCCGGTCGGGTGGCCAGTCAAATACCGGGTGAGTGGGCCTGACTATCTGAAGGTCAGGTCGATCGCGAATCGCCTGAGTGATGTCATTGGTCGGTCGCCCTCTTCCCGCGAGGTTAATCAGACGGCAGGCGAGCCGGAGAGAGTCATGACCCTCAAGGTCAATCAGACCGCCGCCCGGGCTGCGGGTGTGTCGTCAGAAAGTCTGGCCCGGATGCTCAATACCGTCTGGTCCGGCAGTATAGTCACGTCGGTTCGCGAAAATGACCGCCTTGTCGATGTAGTGCTCCGGGCCAGGGACAATGAGCGTCTTAACCTCGCCACCTTCTCTTCGCTGACTATTCAGGGGAATGACGGTAAACAAATCCCCCTCAGCGCCTTTGCCACACCAGTCTGGGGCGTGGATGATCCGGTGATCTGGCGTCGACAGCGTTTGCCTTTCATCACCGTGCAAACTGACCTCGCACCGGGACTTCGCGCCGAAGCAGTATCCGCAGCGTTGCGACCAGCGGTAGACAGGTTGCGCGCGGAACTGCCTGAAGGCTACAGCATTGAAGAAGGAGGCGCGGTTGCTGAATCGGAAAAAGGTAATAGTTCGGTCTATGCGGTTCTGCCGGTGACACTGGTCATCATGCTCTTGCTGTTGATGCTCCAGTTGCGCAACTATTCCCGTATGGCGTTGGCTATACTGATGGCCCCGTTTGGTTTACCGGGTATCGTACTGGCTATGTTACCTGGCGGAACACCGATGGGATTTGTCGCTCTGCTTGGCGTGATTGCGCTCGCTGGCATGATCATTCGTAACGCCGTCATACTAATTAGCGAGGTTGACAGCAATCTTGCTCAGGGGATGGCAAGCGATGCCGCCATTATTGCGGCCGCAGAGCATCGTGCGCGCCCCATCTGCCTGACTGCCTGTGCCGCCATTCTGGGGATGATCCCCATCTCCCATCAGGTATTCTGGGGACCGATGGCCTATGCGATTATTGGGGGGCTACTGATTGCCACGCTGGTTACACTGACCGTTTTACCTGCATCGTTAAGCCTGTTGTTACACCTGAGAATGACGTCCTCAGGCGAGACTTGTGAAAAATGAGTGGCGTGCCGTCGTATCCTCGTCTCAGGGGGTTGCCAGGTTATTCGCTGCAAGTCAAAGAACTTGCTCACCTGCTGCTGCAACGCCTGGGTAACAGGAAACCTAATAAAAAGTAAATCTCCCTGACCATGTTTATTTATACTCAGAAAACATGTCATTAAGAAAGGAAGCTACGCATTGAAATGGCTAACCTGGTTAAAACGTATCGTGTTGTCCCTGCTGCTGTTGATCGTTGGCGCTCTGGGACTACGCCTTTATGACATTCAGCGCGGGCCCGATCTGCAGCTCTGGCATACCTGGGTTCCGCATGAGATGGACGCGGATGAAATCGACAATGCTGACTGGAACGATTACATCAAAAAAGAGAATGCGCTCTTCAGTGAGGTAAAACGCCAGGTTACCGATAAGCTGGACGCTTCGCAGCAAACCGAACTGAATCGTTACTACAGTCACAGCCCTATCTATCCGGACTCGTTTCCCACCAACTGGAATCGGTCATACATCATGATGCCGGATGGTAAACCGCAAGGTGCCGTGGTGTTGCTGCATGGTCTGACGGATACGCCCTACAGCCTGCGGCATATCGCCGAAAATTACCGCCAACAGGGTTATGTCGCCATCGGTATCAGATTACCGGGCCATGGGACGGTTCCCGCCGGGCTGACCGACGTGGACTGGCAGGACTGGCTGGCCGCCACGCGCCTGGCGGTGAGAGAAGCGAAACGACTGACGGGTAAAGATGCGCCCCTGCATATCGTCGGATTTTCCAACGGCGGCGCGCTGGCAATGAAGTATTCGCTGGACACGCTGGATAATGCCGAACTGGCAAAACCCCAGCGGGTGATCCTGATTTCTCCGATGATCGGTATTACTAGCTTCGCGCGTTTTTCCGGCCTCGCGGGCTGGCCCGCGTTTCTCCCCGCCTTCTCGAAAGCCGCATGGTTAAACATCATGCCCGAATTTAATCCGTTTAAATATAACTCCTTCCCGACGAACGCCGCCCGGCAGTCCTTCCTGCTGACCAAAGCGCTGCAAAAGCAGATAGTGGCTGACGCGAGAAATCAGAAACTTAACAGCTTACCGCCGGTATTGACCTTTCAGTCCGTCATGGATTCAACGGTCAGTACGCGGGCGATCGTGACGGCGCTGTATAACCGCTTGCCGGATAATGGCAGTGAAATTGTCCTGTTCGATTTAAATCATGCGGTCAGGTTTAATTCATTATTACGCCGGACGTCTTACACCGCGCTGGCGCGGTTGCTGCCCGCAGCGCCGCGAGCTTATCAAACCACGATCATCACTAACGCCAATTCCGCCAGTACAGAGATGGAGATCCGAACAACACCTGCCGGGAAAACAGACACTACGGTGGAGAAGCTACAGGGACTGCATTATTTACCGGACGTGTATTCGCTTTCTCATGTCGCGCTTCCCTTCCCCTTGAGCGATTCGCTGTACGGACGCTATCCCCATCCGCTGAATCAATACGGGATCAGCCTCGGCACGTTTGCAGCTCGCGGCGAGCGTTCTGTGCTGGTAGTGGGCCTGGACTCGCTGATGCGCCAGTCTTCCAATCCGTTTTTTCCCTATATGATCAAGCGCATTGACGAAGGGATCGACACTCGCCCGGCTCTCTCCGGGAAATAACTCTTCTCTGGATAAGTGGCCACCACGGCCACTTTTTCCTGAGGATGCGGTACTACGCTTTCGCCGACGTCGACAGCCACTGATATATCGAGGACAAATCCTGCCCGGCATATCCTGCGTCCGCCGCCTGCTGCCACAGTTCGGCGATGTTATCCAGCCCCGGCATGGTGTGCGGCTCGGCCAGGGAAAGCGCCAGCCGGGCATCTTTCAGCGCATGCGCCAGCTGCATCTGCGGCACGAATTGCTCATTGGCGATGGCGTCCAGTTTGACTTTGACATACGGTGCGGCCAGCGGGCCGCCTTCCAGGGCGCTCCACAGCTGGTCGGGAGTAAAGCCCAGCGTCTTCGCCAGCTGAGCGCTTTCCGCGATGCCCTGCATCATCGAAATCAGCCAGGCATTGAGGACCAGCTTCATTTTCTGGCTGTTGCCCGCCTCACCAAACCACTGCGTCCCACGTGAGATAGCGGCAAATATCTGCTCCGCCGCGCCACATTTTTCACGCTCCCCGCTGGCGAGCACCAGGATCTGCGCCTTCTCCGCCGGGGCTTTGGTCCCTGAAACCGGAGCATCGACGAAGGTCATCGCCGGCTGAAGCTCCCGCAGCAAGGCGATAGCCTGCTGGGTCTCCGGCAGGCCAATGGTGCCCATCTGGCAATAGATCGCCTGCGGCTGACAGGCAGGCGCAATTTGCGCCAGTACCTCCAGGGTAGCCTGACCGTCGGCGAGCATACTGATGATCACCTCAGCATCGGCCACCGCCTGCTGCGGCGTGGCGTGCAGAGATAATCCCTGCGCCTGTAAATCCTCGCCGCGCGCTGGCGAACGGTTCCAGCCCGCGACGGTAAAGCCCTTCTTCAGTAGATTGCTGGCAAAAGCGTGTCCCATGGCGCCGAGTCCCAGCACCGCGACCTTTGGTAATGTACTCATCTTGTCTGTCCTGATTCGCGTATTAATAAATGGCGGACGTCTACTATCGCATCTCTGGCACGGAAGTCAGTAGCAATAACCGCCATAAAAAGTGACACTGTCACTACGTCATGGCCATGTTTATAGCGGCTCAGGGCTGGCGGAGCCACTCCAGCAAGCGGCGCATTGCTGGCGACAGGCGGTCGTCATCCTGATAGCACAGGCACAGCCGACGCAGCGCCCAGCGATCCTGCAATGTGATAACGGTGAACCGGTAGCGCAGCTGGTAGCGTTCGGCAATAACCCGCGGCAGGATCGCCCCGCCGGCACCGTGAGCCACCATCTCGCAAAGCCCTTCAAAATGGCTCATCCTGATGCGGACGTTCAGCGCCTGGCCGAGCCCGGCGGCCTGCTCTTCGATATGCTGCTGCAGTGCGCTGGTCTGATATAGCGCGACCAGCGGCTCATGGATAATCGTCGCGAAAGCCACTTCGGCTGTTTCACTCAAGGCATGGGCCGGCGGCACGATCAGCACCAGGGGATCCTCCGCGACGGGCTCCAGACGCAACGGCCCGGGATCGACCGCATCGGACACCACCCCGGCCTGCGCTAAGCCCGCCAGAATGCTGCTGACAATATCCGCGCTGGTGCGCTCTTCGGTGTCGATCTGTATCCCGGGATGCGCTGCCATCCACGCGGCGAGTTTGCCCGGCAGAAAAGCCGACATCGCCGAGGTATTGGCAAACAGGCGCAGCGTTCCCTGCTGACCGCGGGCGAAGGCGTGCATCGCCTGGCGCAGACGCCGCTGCTGCTCTAACAACGGACGAGCATGGCGCGCCAGCACCTCCCCGGCCTCGGTCGTTGTCACTCCCCGGGCATGACGGTGCAGCAGCGGCACACCGACCTCCGCCTCCATTTTGCGCAGCCTTTCGCTGGCGGAGGCCAGTGCCAGATGGGCCGCCGCCGCCCCGCCGGTAATGCTGCCGGTATCCACGATGGCGATAAACAGCCGCAGATCGGCGAGATCCAGTCGCATGACGCCCTCCTTCCCTTCGGTTTTACCGTAGACTTTGGGCAACATACCGCATTGTCCCCCCCGCGACCAGCTGTTTCAATGCCCTTCTCTGAGCCGATAGGTGAGCCATGATGTTTGATCTCCACACTCTCTGTTTACTGCTGATTTTTATCGCCGCTGGGCTGGTCAAAGGGGTGACCGGTATGGGGCTGCCCACCGTGGCGATGGGCCTGCTTGGCCTGCTGATGCCGCCACCGGCCGCGGCGGCCTTGCTGGTGCTCCCCTCGCTGTTGACCAATCTCTGGCAGCTGCTGGCCGGCCCCGCGCTGGCGCAGATTGCGCGTCGCCTCTGGTTAATGATGACCGGGATGATTATCGGCACGCTGGCGGGATCGTCACTGCTCATCCATCTTAACCCGCGGTGGTCGGCGCTAGCGCTGGGCGCCGTGCTGATAGCTTATGCCGGATACGCACTCCGTGGTCCGGCGGTGCAGGTTTCTGCACGCATGGAAAAGCGCCTGTCGCCGCTGATGGGCGGACTGACCGGAGTGATCACCGGGGCGACCGGGGTATTTGTTATTCCGGCGGTGCCCTGGCTGCAGGCGCTGGGCTTTCGTCGCGACGAGCTGGTCCAGGCCCTGGGATTGTCGTTCACCCTGTCCACTCTGGCGATGGCGGCCGGCCTCTCTCTGCACGCTGGCTGGCGCGCAGATTCGCTGCTGCTATCGGCGCTGGCGTTGGCGCCCGCGCTGCTCGGCATGTGGCTGGGACAGCGGATCCGCTCGCGTCTCAGCCCGCAGCGCTTTCGTCAGGGCTTTCTGTTGTTCCTGCTGGCGCTGGGGCTGGAGCTTGTCCTCCGGGGGTTGCTGGCGGAATCATCCTAGCGGCGGGTAATGTGCTTCACATTGTATTTACTGGTGTTCTGGTAGATCTCTGAGAAATCAACGATCGCCCGGTTCTGGGCGTAGCTGACAGACTGCACCCGTAGCAGGAGGCTGTTAGGCGCCACCTGCAGCAGCTCCGCCTGCTCGCGGGTCGCCAGCACCGGGGTATAGCTGCGGTGGCTCTCAATAATGGTGATATGGCACTCTTTTTTGAAATAGTTGAACTTAGACTGCTCAAGGTTACCCACGCTGAGCCACGGAAAAGCGGCGTAGGGAATGTAGCTGTTCTCCACCAGGATCGGGACCTCATCAATCAGCCGCAGCCGCCTGACGTAGTAGATTTTTTCTCCCGGCTGGATCTTTAACTGCTGGGCAATGGCCGGCGGGGCGTCAAGCAAGGTGAACTCAATAACCTTATTGCGGTAGTTGGTGACCCCCACCACCTGCATCTGGTAGTTAAATCCCTCCAGCTCTCCGCCATGATAGTTACTTTTACGCACAATGCAGGTTCCGCTGCCGTGCCGCCGGGCGATCAGCTTTTCCTCCTCGAGTAGCGCCAGCGCTTTGCGCAGCGTCATCACCGAGACCTGCAGCTCCGCAGCCAGCGCTTTTTCGCTGGGCAGCATATCGCCGACGGCATAGTCGTCGCTGTTGATGCGGGCCTTCAGTTCTGTGGCAATCTTTTTATAAATCACTTTTAGATGTCTCACCGAGAGGAATGACGTCAAATGCAGCTGCATTTAATGCATTGTATTTATTCATAAAAATTAATTTTCACGCGCCATAAGCAGCGTTAACTCATCTATAAAAATGGCTATATTTATATATCTCTCCTGCAACAATATATATGACTTTCGTCACAGATGGCCTTTTTCCTGCTCGGGATCCCGGTGGTCTGCTCCTAGTCTGATAAGCCTATTGATCAGGTGATGACAGCGGGCGATGAAGACGAGAGGACAACCATGATTGGCGTGAAAAAGCTTCAGGACTTTTCCAAGGCGATGATCGGGCCGGTGCTGTATCTGCCGGCTATCGGCCTGTTGATCGCCCTGTTCAGCATGACCACCAACCGGCTGTGGGTGGATGAAAGCAGCGGGATCTATCTGTTGGGGAAATTCGTCTCCAGCATGCTCTGGGCGCTGATGAACAATCTCGGGTTTCTGTTCTGCCTCGGACTGGCCAGCGGTCTGGCGAAAACCCGCAAAGCCGAAGCCGCTTTCGTGGCGGCCATGACCTGGCTGGTCTATCTGGCGGCGAACAACAGCTGGCTGACCCTGACCCATCGTCTGGCGACCGGAGCCACCAACGCGCAACTATATGGCAGCGGACAAACCTATATCTTCGGTTTTCAGGTCATCGATATGGGCGTGTTCCTCGGTATTATCCTTGGCTGCGCCGTCGCCTTTGTTCACAATCGCGTGGTTGGCATTGAGTTTCGCGGCGCGCTGTCGATCTACGGCAACAGCAAGCTGGTGCTGATCGTGATGCTGCCGCTGGTGGGCCTGTTTGCTATCGCCACCGTCTATCTCTGGCCGGTGGTGGAGCTGGGTATCTCGGCGCTGACCGGCTTTATGAAATCCTTTGGCGCCATCGGGGTCTTCCTGTACGGCTTTCTCAACCGGTTCCTGATCCCCACCGGGCTGCATCATTTGATCTGGTCGCCGTTCGTCTTTACCTCTATCGGCGGTCAGTTGCTGATTGATGGCCAGACCGTCATTGGCGCCAAGCCTATTTTTCTCGCCGAAATCGCCCGTCATCCCGTTGACACGCTCAGTGATTCCGCCCGGTTTTTGACCTATGGGATGGTGAAGATTTTCGGCACCGCCGGTATGGCGCTCGCTTTCTATCGCACGGCGAAACCGGAGAATAAACAGCGGCTCAAAGTCACGCTGATCCCCTTAATTGTCACCTCCGTGCTGGTGGGGATCACCGAACCTTTTGAGTTTCTCTTCATCTTCACCGCCCCGCTGCTGTGGCTTATCTACTCCCTGCTGGACGGTTTTTTCCAGATGCTGGCCTGGCTGTTTCACGTGCGGGTCTGCGCCACCAACGGTCTTATCGATTTTGTCGTCTATAACCTGCCCGCCGGCGCCAGCGTGACGCGCTGGCCGGTGTTTGTCGCCCTCGGGCTGCTGGAGACCGCCACCATGTACCTGGTCGGCACCTTCTGTATTAACCGCCTGCGAATGCTTACCCCGGGGCGCGAAGCCGCTGCCGATACGGTGCGTTCCCAACAGACGGATCCGGCAAATGGCGAGTCAGACAAAGGTGCGATGGTGATTGCGGGGTTGGGCGGCAAAGAAAATGTTTGTGCGGTGGAAAACTGTTTTACCCGCCTGCGGGTCGATGTGCGCGACCCCGCACTCATCCAGCAGACGCTGTTAAAAGAGAGCGGCGGGAGCAGCGTGCTGATTAAAGGTAATCATGTTCAGGTGATCTACGGCCTGGGGGTTAACAAAATTCGAACGGCGGTCAACGCCAGTCTGGGTGTAACTGAATAACGAGGTGGTAAATGAAAGATAACTTTGTGGTCACGATTGCCGGTGGCGGTAGTACCTATACGCCGGGGATTGTCATGATGCTGCTGGAAAATATGGCGCGCTTTCCCCTGCGGGAGATCCGTCTGTACGATAACCATTACGAGCGTCAGAAGACCATCGGCGACGCCTGCGCCATTCTGGTGGCGGAACGCTTCCCGCAGGTAAAATTCAGCTATACCACCGATCCGCAGGCGGCCTTCACCGACGTGGATTTTGTGATGGCGCATATTCGCGTTGGCCTGTATGAGATGCGGGAAAAGGATGAAAAAATCCCGCTGAAATATGGCGTGCCGGGTCAGGAAACCTGTGGGCCGGGAGGGATCGCCTACGGTATGCGCTCGATTGCCGGCGTGCTGGAGCTGGTCGATTATATGCAGCAGTACGCCCCGGGGGCGTGGATGCTTAACTACTCCAACCCGGCGGCCATCGTCGCGGAAGCGACCCGTCGCCTGCGGCCCGACGCGCGCATCATCAACATCTGCGATATGCCGGTGGCCATCGAGGGGCTGTTTGCCGATATCCTCGGTCTGCCGTCGCGTAAGGCGCTGAACGTCCGCTACTATGGCCTGAATCATTTTGGCTGGTGGACCAGCATCACCGATAAAGCCGGTAACGATCTGATGCCGGCGCTCAAGCGTCACGTGGCGGAGCAGGGTTACAGTAGCCCAAAAGATGATTTTCAGCATAAAGCGCCGAGCTGGATCGAAACCTTTAAAAAAGTGAAGGATGTGTTTGCCCTCGATCCCCTGACGTTGCCTAACACTTATCTGAAATACTACCTCTATCCTGACTACGAGGTAGCCCACTCTGACCCGGACTTTACGCGGGCTAACGAAGTGATGGCCGGACGTGAAAAAGAGGTCTTCGATATGGCCCGGGAGATCACTCGTCGCGGCACCGCGGAAGGCGCGCATTTCCATGCCGGGGCCCATGCCACCTTCATCGTCGACCTCGCCTGCGCCATCGCCTTTAACACCCAGGAGCGGATGCTGTTGATCGTGGAAAACAACGGGGCGATCGCCAACTTTGACGAGACGGCGATGGTGGAAGTCCCCTGCCTGGTGGGCGTCAACGGCCCGGAACCGCTGGCGATGGGAAAAATCCCTTCGTTCCAGAAAGGACTGATGGAGCAGCAGGTGGCGGTGGAGAAGCTGGTCGTTGACGCCTGGATTGAGAAAAGCTACCAGAAACTGTGGCAGGCCATCACCCTGTCAAAAACGGTGCCCAGCGCCGCGGTGGCGAAAGCGATTCTCGATGAGCTGATCGTCGCCAACGAAGGTTACTGGCCCGCGCTGCACTGATTTTTTGCCACAACCCTGCCGTGAGTGCCCCTCTCGGCAGGGTTATCGCCGGCATCCATCCCGCGATACCTCCTTCCATAGCCTCCCTCAGCGCCAACGCGTCGATGGCCTGCGCGACGCCAGCCAGACTGACATCACAGCATCGCCAGCCACAATTTTCCCTGAACAGAGTAATGAAATATAAATTCTATTCTTCGATATTATGGCGTAAAAATGTGATCTGCGTTGTATTCTTTGAGTTACATTAACCCACTGAAAACAACATCATTATTACTAACTCGCAAATTTAACCCGCATTTCATAGGGATATAGCGCCGTATGCCATTGTGATTGGCTTCATGCATTTACCTTCCTGCAACACCAGTTTGAAATTAAATTTTCATAATGTGATCTTGTAGCATTCTCATTCCATTTCTTTGTGCCATATTCTTAGCACGGTAAATCGCCGGAACGACAGCAACGTGCCACACCAGGGCGCTGTCCTGCGGCCAACGTCGGCGCTGCCGACGCACTGAAGACCGCTAACCCGAAAAGGAGAACGGATATCGACGACATCCATGCCAACACCAAGCCGTAAACCTCTTTGACCGCCATTGCTTAGCGTACCCTGCCTTGTGCTGAGCAATTACACAAAGAAGAAAATCATTTAATTCAGTTAGATACGACAACACAGGCGTGATAAATCCTGACTGGGGAGATGTATTTTTATCTTGTGTCGTTCAACAAAATAAAGGGACTACCATGTCATTTATAACAAACCTGAACCAGCAACAGAGAAAACGACTTCATCAGATCACCTTAGTGGCCACCTTCGGCGGCCTGCTTTTCGGTTACGACACCGGCGTTATCAACGGCGCCTTTTCCTCACTGAAGCAGTACATGGCGCTGACCCCGACCACCGAAGGGCTGGTAATGAGTGTCCTGCTGATCGGCGCCGCGCTGGGCAGCGTGTTTGGCGGTAAGTTCGCCGACTACTTCGGCCGGCGCAAATACTTGCTCTTCCTCTCCTTTGTTTTTCTTATCGGCGCCCTGCTTTCCGCCGCGGCTCCCGATATCACTACCCTGCTGATTGCCCGCGCCCTGCTGGGCTACGCCGTCGGCGGCGCCTCGGTCACCGCCCCCACCTTTATTTCTGAAGTGGCGCCCACCGAGATGCGCGGTAAGCTGACCGGCCTGAATGAAGTCGCCATCGTTATCGGCCAGCTGGCGGCGTTTGCCATTAACGCGATCATTGGCATCATCTGGGGCCATCTGCCGGACGTCTGGCGCTATATGCTGCTGGTGCAGGCGATCCCCGCTATCTGCCTGTTTGTTGGCATGTGGCGCGCGCCGGAAAGTCCGCGCTGGCTGATTAGCAAAAACCGCCACGAGGAAGCGCTGCATATTCTCAAACAGATCCGCCCGGCGGAACGCGCGCAGAAAGAATTCGACGACATCTCCACCCTGATCAAAATTGAAGCCGGCAATAAGTACAGCACCCAGAACACCTTCACCACTATCCTCAAAACGCCATGGATCCTCAAAATTTTGCTGGTGGGCATTACCTGGGCCGCGCTGCAGCAAACCACCGGGGTGAACGTGATTATGTATTACGGCACGGAAATCCTGAGTGCCGCCGGCTTCTCAGAGCGTACCTCGCTGATCTGTAACGTGCTGAACGGCGTCTTCTCCGTCGGCGGTATGCTGATTGGCGTGCTGTTTCTCGTCGATCGTTTTAAGCGTAAGACGATCATTATCTACGGCTTCGCCATTATGGCCACGCTGCACCTGATTATCGCCGCGGTCGACTACACCCTGGTGGGCGACCTCAAAGCCACCGCTATCTGGCTGCTGGGCGCGCTGTTCGTCGGCGTGATGCAGGGTTCGATGGGCTTTATCACCTGGGTGGTGTTAGCCGAGCTGTTCCCGCTGAAATTCCGCGGATTGTCGATGGGGATCTCGGTATTTTTCATGTGGATCATGAACGCGGTGGTCAGCTACCTGTTCCCGCTGCTGCAGGCGAAACTGGGCCTTGGGCCGGTCTTCTTTATCTTCGCGGCCATCAACTATTTGGCGATTCTGTTCGTGGTGTTCGCCCTGCCGGAGACCTCCAATAAATCGCTGGAGCAGTTAGAAGCGGAGCTGTCAGCGAATCATGAGGATAAAAAATCTACTCGTCTCACCAGGGAGGTTGGCTATGATCGATAACATCACGCTGGATAATCTGCACATCGGCTGCAAGGCCAGTAATAAAGCGGAAGTCATCGCCATGATTGGCGCAGAGTGTAAAGCCAAAGGCTATGTCAATCAGGAGTGCGTTCACTTTCTGCTGGAGCGTGAACATCAGGTTTCCACTTTTTTGGGCAATGGCATCACCCTGCCGCATCTGCCGAAATCAGCGACGGATATCATTCTTAAAACCGGGATTGAGATCTATCAGTTTCCTGATGGCGTTATCTGGGATCGCGGCAACGTGATGTTTATTGCCATTGGCGTGATTGCGAAAGAGAAAGAGCATATTGACGTGCTCAAAGAAATTGCCTCGATATTCAGCGATGAGCTGATCGCGAATGCGTTGTCATTAATCTCCGACAAAAATGACTTCCTGAAGATCCTCCAGCATAACGCGCTACCCCGTTAAGTGCCCACCGGCCGGGGCTCTGCCCCCGGCCATCGCCTTATTTTATTGGTCTCGCAGAAATCAAGCATTACGAAAAATCTAATTTTCTCCGTTATCACGTCACTCACAATAATAACCGGGGAAATTAACGCATATCGAATGGCTATCAACTCTATTTATTATGCGACAGCTCTTATCAATATGGAAAAATGACCAATAAAAACAGCATATTAACCATTAAAAGGCTTTGCATCCTTTGCTTTGCTGTTCAGGTCGTGAGTGCCGCGCGTCAGTGATTCCTGCGCTATCCCATTAGTTTTGATTTATATCAATACCGCTTCCAGCGTTAAAATGCATTTTACAGCGCGATTATTTTGGAAAGGTGTATACGACATTGGTTTTACGATTTGGATATTTATTTAGCCGGCCCGCAAGCCTTTGGGGATGGCTGATGTGTAACGCGCTTAATGGTATCGCGATCGTCCTCTGCTTTCGCGGGATAAGCATTGTGACAGGCTATCGTCAGGCGGTCTGGCAGGTCATCATCACGCTGGCTATTATTATATCGACCTGGTATAGCGCTAATTATTTCGCCGCCCTGGAAGCGCGACGCGACAGACGACGCTTTCTGCTGCTGGCCTGGGTGGTGATGACCATTCTGCTGAATTTCATTCACCTCAGCGGCGCTGAATACCGTTATTAAAGGAGCATGCCCATGACGCTGGCTATGCTGTTGGTGCTTATCAATCACCATAAGGGTCTGACGATCTTACTGATTGTCATTATTGCGCTGTTGGTTATGGCGCTTACCCCGCTGGTCAAAAAACTGCTTAGCACCCTTCACGATCGGTCCTGACTTTTCTCTCACGGCCGCCGACAGGCGGCCATCTCTCCTTCTGTTAGACTGATTCCGCCACCAGCCTTAGCGGCATGCAGCCTGCTACAGCGCGCATGAAAAGAAATGAGAACCATTATCAATGAAGCTATGCTAACGTGTCAGCCCAGGCAAAACGCCAGATGACAGAAAATGGGGGACAGACGAGGTGAAGCAGGATTCAGGGATCATCACAGCGCGGCAGGCGCACGGATTGCTGACGCTGGCGATAGGCGCCGCGCTCTTCTACAGCAGCGGCAGTTTCGCCCGGCCGGATCTGCAGCCGCTGGGGCCGAATATTGCGGACAAAGGGTCAGCTTTCTACCATTTTACCCAGCGCCAGTACGACTCTGCCGATGGCGAACGCCATTACCGGGTGTGGACCGCGGTGCCGGATAAAGCGCCGCCGGCCGCCGGTTATCCGGTGCTGTATATGCTGGACGGCAACGCGGTGATGGATAAACTCAACGACGCGTTTCTGCAACAGCTCTCCGCTGGTTCCCCGCCGGTCATCGTCGCTATTGGTTACCAGACGGCGCTGCCCTTCGATACCGCAGCCCGGGCCTGGGATTACACTCCGCCGCTTAAGACGCATCAACCTCGCGCCGGAAAATCCGCGCTGCCGCCGCGAAAAACCGGGGGTAATGACCTGTTTCGCCAGCTGCTGAGCGAAACGATGGTTCCGCAAGCAGAAGCTAAGCTGAAAATCGATCCCCGCCAGCGCGCTATTTGGGGTCACTCCTATGGCGGACTGTTTGTACTCGACGCGTGGCGTAAGAGCGACCTGTTCCATATCTTTTATTCCACCAGCCCGTCGCTCGGCCAGGCACTCGAGTCTCCGCTTAAAGACAGCAAAAACATCGATGCCGCGGCTTTCGCCGGGAAATCGCTGTATCTGCTGGAGGGGGATGGCAAAGCCCCTGGAGAGCCGTCCGGGCACGTGGCTTCCCTGGCGGTTTTGCGTCAGACCCAACAGCAACTGGCGGACAACGGCTTGCGGGTGGCCTTCTGGCGCTACCCTGGGCTGACCCATGGTCAGATGTTCGAGGTCTCCCTGCGCTCCGCGCTGCTGCACCTTTCCGGGCAGGCAGCGCTTGCGCATCAGTGATGACCTTGCGCCCACCAGCGGACGGCGGGCGATTCAGCGCTGATCGGGCAGGTGTTTAATATCGACCGGCTCGCCGAACAGGAACCCCTGCATTTCGTCACATCCCTCCTCTTCGAGGATCTGCAGTTGTCCTGCGGTTTCCACGCCCTCGGCGATAAGCGGCGTATTGATCGAGTTGCCCAGCGAAATAATGGCCCGCACGAATGAGCGGACCTGGGGATTGCTCTCCACATCCAGCATAAAGCTGCGGTCGAGCTTGATGACGTCGAAATGAAAATCGCGCAGCATGCTCAGGGAGGAGTAGCCGGTGCCGAAATCATCCAGTGCGATACTGATCCCCATCTTTTGCAGATGATGCAGGACGCTGAATGCCAGCTGCTTGTTCACGATAAACGCCGTCTCGGTGACCTCAAACTCCAGCAGGCTGACCGGATAGGCGGTACGCATCAGGATCTCGCGGACTTTTTCGATAAAGCTACGATGACGCAGCTGCACCGGCGAGATATTGACCGAAATTTTTCTGTTGAGACCCTTTTCCAGCGCTTCGTTACACACCTGCTCCAGCACCCAGTAGCCTAACGGCACGATGGCGCCGCTCTCTTCGGCAATGGGAATAAACACGTCCGGCGGAATAGCGCCCAGCTGAGGATGCTGCCAGCGCAACAGCGCTTCATAACCGGTGATGCGACGATCTTTAATATTGCGGATCGCCTGATAGTGAAGCGAAAACTCCCCCGCCTGAATACCGCGGCGGATGTCGGCGGCCATCATATTCCGCTGCCGCGTCTTGTCGTCCATCTCGCGTTCATACCAGCAAATCTTGTGGTCGAGACTGCTCTTTGCCCGATACATGGCCAGATCGGAATTGCTCAGAACCGTATTAATATCCGTCCCGTCCTCCGGGTAGACGGAGATACCCATGCTGGCGGAAAGGATCACTTCCGTCGCGGCAAACGTCTGCTTACCGCTGAAGCAGTGCCAGAGACGGGCGGCAAAGGCGTCCACCTCGCTTTCATCGGCAAAAGGTTTGACGGCCACAAACTCATCGCCGCCGAAGCGGGCGACCATCTCCTCCTTCTGCAGCGTTTTGAGTACGGCGCCTGCCACGCGCTGCAGCAGCTGATCGCCAATAAGATGGCCCTGCAGATCGTTAATCTCTTTAAACTTATCTAAATCGATGGTGAAAACGGCAAAGCGGCGGGCGTCATTCCCGGTGATCAGCTTTTCCACCCGCTCAAAGAACTCCACCCGATTGGGTAAACCGGTCAGCGCATCGTAACGCGCCATCCACGCGATGCGGTCATTGATCGCCTTCTGTTCGCTGATGTCGCGGGTAATTTTGGCAAAGCCCAGCAGGTTATTTTGCTCATCGCGGATGGCATTGATCATGACATGCGCCCAGAACCGGGAGCCATCTTTACGATACCGCCAGCCTTCGCCTTCGAACTGCCCGCTACGCAGGGCAATTTGCAGATTATTCGCCGGCACCCCGGAGAGTTGTTCGGCTTCGCTATAGAAGAGACCGAAGTAGCGACCGATGATCTCATCGCTCAGGTACCCTTTTGCCCGGCGGGCGCCCTCATTCCAGCTAATGACGGTCCCGTCGGCGCTCAGCATATAGATGGCATAATCTTTAACACTTTCAATAAAGTGGCGATAGGCAATGTCCGTCAGGTGATCGTTACTCATGGTACAGCGCTCTCTGTGGCTCGGTCGTGGCAAAACGCATTAGATATAACAGAATCACGCCCATAATGAATACAAGGTTAAGGTGTTTTATGGTCGCCTTTCCGGCCCGGACAACCGCCGACCGCGCGGCGGACACTCCTGTTAAGCGTAGTGGACCAGGCCATCTTCGGGGGATAACCTCGGCGATTTTCGCACTTAGGTCGCCCACTAATAGTTACTTTTATTGATTAAAAAGTTTGATTGAAAGAATAAATAAAAAGAGTAATGTTAATAATACTTTCTATGGAGGTTAAATATGTTGCGTGATTATTTAAAAGTGGAAAAAGAAGATCGGTTGGTTGAACAACAGAGTCGTCATGACAATAGTCAGCATTATTCTTCGGTAACTGAATGGGTTATTTTAAGTAAAGATGGCCAGCGTAAAGGCCGGGTATCCCTGTTTGACCGCTTCACCACCCGCCGCTCCTGGAGCGACAGCTTCCGCATTACGCAGTTCGATAATGCGGGTAAAGTGGTGGTGGATAAACTCACTGACGCGCTGTAAATTCCCCGGATTCCCGGCCTGACGGGAGAATATTCATACGCAAAATTAACACCTGCATAAAATATATTGATGCGTCGTCATCATGTTATTTTCATTCCGCATACCGATAACCTAATGGGTAATTTTCGCCATGGTGAGCCGCGCGAATTTTTAACCTGTAAAAATACGGTAAATAAGCCCGCTGGTCGGGCTTTTTTGCATGACGCTCGTCACCCACGCCACAAAATGCCAAGGACATCCCGAGCTGGTTTGTATACGATACATCTACGAATCATATATGGTCTGTTTCTATGGGAATCGTCAAAATCTCCGATCTGCTGCACGATGACATTCGTGATGCCAGCAAAGCCATGTCCCGCTCCGTTAATGCCCAGGCGGAATACTGGATCCGCCTGGGCATGATGAGCGAACTCTACCCCGAGCTTAACCACCAGCAGATCAAACTGCTGATGCTGAAATCCGGCTCTGACCGTCTGCTGGAGGTGATCAATGCCATCAATAATCATTAAAACCGCCGATGAGCTCGCGCGCCAGCGCCATGCCGGCCAGCTGCTGGCATCGGTGTTTAACATGCTGGATACCTTTATCGTCCCCGGCGTGACGACGATGGAAATCAACGATCGAGTGGAAGATTTTATCGTCAACCAGCTGCACGCCCGCCCGGCCAGCAAGGGGCAATACGACTTTCCCTATGTGTTGAATACCTCGATTAACGATGTGGTCTGCCATGGGATCCCGAAGGCGACCGAGCATCTGCGCTCCGGGATGATCGTTAACGTCGATATCACCCTCGAGAAAGCGGGCATGATCGCTGACTCCAGTAAGATGTACCTGATAGGCGACGTTTCCCCGCTGGCTCGCCGGCTGGTAAAGACCACCTACGAAGCGATGTGGAAAGGCATTGAGGTGGTGAAACCCGGCGCGACGCTGGGCGATATTGGCCACGCTATTCAGCGCTGGGTCGAGGACCATGGCTACAGCGTGGTCAGAGAATACTGCGGTCACGGCGTCGGTCAGGAAATGCATGAAGAGCCGCAGGTGCTGCACTACGGCAGGCCCGGTGAAGGCGAGGTGCTGCGGGAAGGCATGGTATTCACTATTGAACCGATGGTGAACCAGGGCGACAGTCGTATCAAGACCAAAAAGGATGGCTGGACGGTGGTCACCCGCGATAAAAAACTCTCCGCGCAGTGGGAACACACCGTGGCCGTCACCGCCAACGGATTTGAGGTGCTGACGCTGCGCGACGACGAGCAGTCGCGGATCCGCTGAGTTTTCTTCTCCCGGTATATCGGCATAGCCGACATTTCTCGCTGGCGAGTACCGCCCTTCGTCAGCGCACTTTATCCCCTGGCCTCTATTGCCCCCCGCGTTCTCCACACCGCGCCGGGTGTGTCTGCTTTACTGCTCATAAAGTTAATCATAAAACGATAAAAATTTATTGTAAAACGATAAACACCAGGCTAACCTGCGCTCACTCTAACACCAGGGAGAAACGGTATTCCCTCACCTGGATGTCGTACCGCGTTAAGGAGAAAACATGCGCTGGAACAGCTATCGCCGGGACAGACAGATCATTGCCGCCGTGCTGGTTTTTACCGTCATCGTGGCGGCGGGGATCGCCCTGCAGCCCGGCTTTCATCCCCCCAGCTCCCGGACGACGGGGGATAAACAGCTGGTCTCGATATTAACGCCTCTGCTTAACGGCGCCCGCGGACAGGTCGCCGCCGCGCTGATTACCCCTCAGGGGGTGCGCTACGGCCTGTGGGGGAGCGAGTATACGACGCAGTATGAGATCGCCAGCCTGAGCAAAACCATGACCGCCAGCCTGCTGCTGGAGGCTATTCGCCGCGGCGAAGTCACCGCGCAGACGCCGGTGTCGGCGCTGGTCCCGGAGATTGTCAGCCCGGTGCGGGACGTTACCCTGGAGCAACTGGTTTCTCACCGTTCAGGACTGCCACCGCTCACCGCGTCGGTTGGGCAGCGGCTGGCTATTCTGAGCGACATTGCCCGGCGGCAGAATCCCTGGCGCTACGATCGACCCGCGCTGATCGCGATGATGAACCAGGCCACTCTGCAGCCGACGAAATGGTTTGATTATTCCAACGCCGGGTTTGCCCTGCTCGGACTGGCGCTGGAGCGGGCGTCTCATCGCGATTTTGCCACACTGATGGCGCAACGGGTCTTTGCCCCCGCCGGAATGCAGGACGCGGAAGTGGCCCGGCACAATACTCCAGCCTCGCCGACGTTTACCGTGGGCTGGTCAGCCTCTGGTTTCCCTCAGCAGCCATGGGTGATGGACGCCTTCGCCCCCGCCGGCGGCGTACGCGCCACGATTGTCGATATGGCGAAATATGCCCAGGCGCTGCTGGCAGGAAACCTGGCGGGCAGTGAAGGCATGCCCCCCCTGTTCGCCACCGATGATCCCGATTCCCGGGTGGGTTATGCCTGGTTCACTACCCGCGTCCGCGGACGGGAGATCGTCTGGCATGACGGGCAGAGTGGCGGCTTTGCGGCAATGATGGCCTTCGACCGACAGCGACAGACCGCGGTAGTGCTCCTCTCCGATACCGCCTGGCCGGTGATCGGGCCTGCCATCAAGCTCTTACTGGCTGCCACCCCTGATGAACAGGAGGCGCGTAATGAACGGAATTGATATCGTCTGGGCGCTGTTAACGCTGTTGTCGGTGATCCTGTTTATTTCCGGCGACTGGCTGGCGCAGCGAAAAATACGCCTGCTCAATTATGTTTTGCTGGTGACCGGGGTTATTTATCTCGCCGAGGTTTTCCAGACCCTGCAGAATCTCGGCAAAATGGGCTACCTGTTTCGGATGCTGACCTGGACCATCCAGGCATCGTTCATCACCCTCAGCCTCTACCGCGTCTGGACCCGTCCGTGGTTTACCAGCCGTCGACGCGGCGTCCGGGCGATGAGCGTTGTCTTCGCCGTGGCCCTTATGTCATGCTTGACGCGGCTGGTGCTTTAATTATTCTCATCAATCAGGAAGGTAAATTGTGAAGCAATCCAGAACCCGGCTGAGTCTGGCTATTATTAGCGGCATACTGCCCCTCTTTTTTATGCTCGCCCTGATCGTGCCGCTGTGGATTTTCTTTACCGGCGAACGATATTTTCTTTCCACCCTGCTGCACTTTGCTGAAGTGCCGTTAACCGACAACCCGGCCCAGGCGCCTGGGATGGCGAGACGTTTGTTGCTGCTGGCCCTGCTGTATCTTCCGGCCGGGCTGTTCGCGTTCGCTATCTGGCAGGGCATGAAGGTAACCCGTAGCGTCCGCCAGCGCAGCGTGCTCAGCCTCTCCCTGGCGCACAGCGTTCGTTACATCGCTCTGGCCATGGTGGGGATGGGGATCTTACTGCCGGTCTGCCGCTTTCTCATCCCGCTGCTCGCCTGGTGGCCGCAGCCTTATTACCAGGTGGTGTTTCTGCTCAGCGACGGGGTGCTGCTTCTGACAGGAAGCTTGCTGTTTGTGACATTTCACGCCATGCTCCACGGGATCCGTGCGGAAGAAGAGAATAAGGAGTTTATTTAACGATGGCTGTGGTGGTGAATCTGGACAAACTGCTGGTGGAAAAAAAGATGACGTCCAGGGCGCTGGCGGCCTTTGTTGGCATTACCGAACAGAATTTGTCGCTGCTCAAGTCAGGTAAAGTCAAAGGCATCCGCTTTGATACCCTGTCGCGCATCTGCGAGGCGCTCGAGTGTCAGCCTGGCGATATTCTGGCGTGGGAGCCCGACTGACCTCTCCCACCTGATGTCAACAGTCCTGTCAAGGAATTGCTCTGGCCGGCGAATCGTAAGAGAATAGCCGCTACACGCGACGATCTGATTACACGGGAGTTCATCATCAGCCATTCTCGTCGATTCCCCCTAGCCAGCAAAGTGGCGCTGGCAGGCGCGGCGCTCATCGCCGCCGGCATGCTGTTCAGCTGCACCAGTAAGGCCCCCAAATCCCTCGTCACGCCGCCGAAAAGCGCGGCCGTTAAAGCCGGTCAGACGCACCGGGAGCCGGTACGCGGCGTCTGGCTGACCACCGTCTCGCGCCTTGACTGGCCGCCGGTCGGGTCAATTATCGCCAGTACGCCGGAAAGCCGCATCACCCAGCAGAAGCTGGCGCTGCTCGCCAAACTCGATAATCTGCAGCGCCTGGGGATCAACACCGTCTTTTTCCAGGTGAAACCGGACGGTACGGCGCTCTGGCGGTCGGATATTCTGCCGTGGTCCGATATGCTGACCGGCAAAATCGGCGAATACCCCGGCTACGATCCGCTGCAGTTTATGCTGGATGAAGCGCACAAGCGCGGCATGAAGGTCCACGCATGGTTTAACCCTTACCGCGTCTCGGTCAACACCAAACCGTCGACGATTGCCGAGCTGAACAACACCCTCACTCAGGTGCCGGCCAGCGTGTTCGTCCTGCACCGTAACTGGATCCGCACCGCCAGCGATCGCTTTGTTCTCGACCCGGGTATTCCCGAAGCGCGTGACTGGATCACCAGCATTGTCGCTGAAGTGGTGCAGAACTACCCGATTGACGGCGTGCAGTTCGATGACTATTTCTACACCGAAACCGCTTCTTCCCCGCTTAACGACAACGAGACCTTCCGTCGTTACGGGCAGGGCTATGCCTCGAAGGGCGACTGGCGGCGGCATAACACTCAGCAGCTTATTGCCCAGGTCTCCGCGACCATTAAAAAACTCAATCCGAACGTCGAGTTTGGCGTGAGCCCGGCCGGGGTGTGGCGCAACCGCTCCCACGATCCGGCGGGGTCTGATACCCGTGGCGCGGCCGCCTATGATGAATCCTATGCCGATACCCGCAGCTGGGTGCAGCAGGGACTGCTCGACTACATCGCCCCGCAGATTTACTGGCCGTTTGCCCGCGATGCGGCGCGCTACGATGTGCTGGCCAACTGGTGGGCCGAGGTGGTCAAGCCGACGCATACCCGGCTGTATATCGGCGTGGCCCTGTACAAGGTGGGTGAACCGTCCAAAAATGAACCTGACTGGACGGTGGATGGCGGCGTGCCGGAGCTGAAAAAACAGCTCGACCTCAATGAGTCCCTGCCGCAGATCCAGGGCACCATCCTGTTCCGCGAAAACAACCTCAATCAGCCGCAGACCCGCCAGGCGGTTAACTACCTGCGCAGCCGCTGGGGGCCGCCGCAGAGCTAACCGCCAGCCGGCTTCGCTATCCCGCCTGCAGCCCTTGCTGCAGGCGGGCGTGCAGTTTCAGCATGTTCTCCGTGATGGCCCGCCAGACGTGGGCGGAAAAGTCCGACGGCAGCGTCCGGCGGGCGCTTTCGATGGCCTGCGGCACGCGGTCGGCAAACTCGCCCAGGATCGCCAGCATCTGCTCCCGGGGGAAGTTAACCGCTTTGGCGGTCGCCAGAAAATGACGCGGATAGATAGCGTTAATCTCCGTTTTCCGCCCTTTTGTGGCATTGAGCCCCATCGACAGCTTCAGGTCGCGCAGATGCAGTCCCGTCCCGCCCAGCACCGGAAATGCCGAAATAATGTCGTAGAACGGCGTGAGCCGGTAGCTGCCGCCGGGCAGCAAAAAGAGCGAGAAGTTCTTCGCATGCCCGTCCGTTGCCCCGGTCAGCCACTGGAACACCATGAACTTCATAAAGTCATAGCGATCTTTCAGGGCCTCACTGGAACCCAGCAGAAAGGTCATGATCGCGGCGATACCCGGCCCGCCGTCAGACTCATATTTCATCGACGACGGTATGCCGAATGCCTGACACAGATCCTCCTGCGGCAGACGCAGCAGCACGCGCCCCTCCTGCGCCCAGCGCCGGTCGAAGCGGGTCACCGCCAGCGCACGGATCCGCGGCGTGTTGATAATCTCCGCCTCCGGCACCGCCAGGCCCAACGCCCTGGCCAGCGCCAGGCACAAATATTCGTTATCCACGCTTTCACGCAGATCCAGCGTCGCATTGGGCTGCTTTATCTCGCCGATAGGCAGTTTAATGATATGGGTGGTCGGGGTGGTGCCCTGCGGAATACACCAGTGCTCGCCCATTCGCAGCAGCGCGGTTTTCTCCTGAGCGCCGGCCACCGAGATACGAAAATCGTCCTGGCCGGTCACCATTCCGAGAGGAATATCCGACTGGTAGGCGGTCAGCAAAGCGGTCAGCTGCGCCTCATCCAGCGTCTGCCAGCGCAACGCGGCAAGATGCGCCTCTTCCCCCGGCGGCAGCAGCGTCACCGCCCCTACGCTGTCCCGCCCGACCTCGGCCAGCAGATCGAACGGCTGTTTCGAACGCGCCTGATAGCGCCTGACGATCCGCTCGCGGACCTGCGGGCTGTCGGGCAGCAGGTTATCAAAATAGTGATACACCGCGTCGGCGGTGATATTGCCATACTGCAGCGGCAGCGAGAGGGAGAGCGGTCTGGCGCGCGGGCTGCGCAGCCACTCCTCATCATAGCGGAAACTGTGCGCCCCGTTGGCCTGGCGGGTTAAGGTTCCCACGCGCGCATTGTTCATCCAGGTGGTGAGCGTCGCCATTACCAGTCAAGATCCGTGGTGTTATCGGGAATCATCGCCGTCTCTGCCGGTTTGGCGTTCAGGGTCATCACCACCCCCAGCGACTGGAGGATCTTAAACAGGGTGGTTAAGGTGGTTTTGTCGGGGTGATTTTCAAAATTGGACAGCGTCGCCTGTTTAATGCCGATCCGGCTGGCCAGCGCCTCCTGAGTCCAGTGATTTTGCTGGCGCAGCAGTTTCAGGTAATTGGCCAGCTGAACCGGACTGTATATCTGCGGGGAATTCATCGCCTTGTTCCTCACCATCATTTATCCCCCTATCGGGATAAAACTGGTTTTATACCCTACAAGGGATAATGTCAAGTTTATCCCCTGGTGGGGATAGATCAATGATTATCCTTACGTAGGGATAAAGCAGAAGGGATGGCAGCCGGAGCAACGTGGTCTGCCCGGTGGCGGCTGCGCCTTACCGGGCCTACGGGATGTCGCTACCAGTTTCATCATCATCCAGGCCGGGCAAGCGTAGCGCCGCCCGGCAATGGCTGTCACTCGGGCAACGCGCAGCCGGGCTTAGCTGCCGCGGTAGGTCGACCATCCGCCCGGGGCGATCAGAAACGGCAGATGGAAATGGTCCTCTGCCGCCTCGCCAATGACAAAATCAATCTGCGCCCGGGTAAAGACGCTCTCGCGCCCGGCACGGGCAAACCACGCCCCGGTTTCCGCGGTTAAACAGTAGCGCCCCGCCGGCAGCGGCGCGGCGCTGAAGGTGACGATACGCCCCTGGGCGTTGGTCACCAGGTTCGCCAGGGTCTCGCCCTCCCGGCTCAGGCTGACCGCGACGCCTTCAGCCGGCGTGCCGGTGGAAATATCCAGAATATGGGTGCTCAGGGTGCTCATTCGCCAATCGCTCCTTCCAGTCTTAACATCGTAATTTCCCGCAGCTGGGCAAGCGCCTCAGCCACTTCTTCGTCAGCGGTATGCTGCAGCCGGCGCGTCAGCGCCTGCAGAATCTCTTCGCCGCTGCGCCCTTTGGCGCGGATTAAAAACACCCGGCCAAAGCGGGCTTCGTAGCGGGCATTCCCCTCCCGCAGGGCCTGCGCCAGTCTTTCATTATCGCTGTCCACCGCCGACTGCTCCTGGCGTGACATCGTCGCGTGCGCCTGGCTGCCGCTCGGTTTTTCGCCGATCCGCGGATGGGCGCTGAGCGCCGCGTTCAGATCGTTCTCTCCCCAGTCGCCCATCGCTTCCCGGGCGACCTGCAGCAGCGCTTCACGGTTGGCGAAGGGGCGCAAGTTCACCAGCTTATCGCTCCAGGCCGGGATCGCCACACAGGGAGCCAGCAGCTCCCCTGCCTCATCGCCACTCAGGCTGTTAAACTGACTCAGCGCGATCATCCTGACTCCTTATCGTTTTCGTCGCCGCCTGCTCCTGCGGCAGAACAAGGTTCAGCGCTATCGCCACCAGCCCACCGCTGGTGGCCGCGGAACCGAACAGATCGCCGACCATCGGCGGAAAATGGCTGAGAAACGCCGGCACCGACTCCACGCCAAGACCCGCACCAAACGCCAGTCCCACGATCAGCACATCGCGTCGGGTGAGCGGGTTCTGGGTAATGATCCGGATCCCGGCCGCCACCACGCAGCCAAACATCACCATCGTAGCGCCCCCCAGCACCGGCGCCGGGATCTGCCGCAACAGTTCGCCCACCGGCGGGAACAGCCCGAGCAGGATCAGAATTACGCCAATGTAGCGTCCGACATAGCGGCTGGCCACCCCGGTCATCTGGATCACGCCGTTGTTCTGCGCGAAAGTCGTGTTTGGAAAGGCGCTGAGCATTGCGGCCACCATGCAGCTGACGCCATCCGCCAGGATACCGCCCTTCAGCCGGTTGCGGAAAGCGCGATCGTCAACAGACTGTTGTGAAATCAGCGAGTTGGCCGTCAGATCGCCCACCGCCTCCAGAATACACACCAGCGACACCAGCGCCACCGGCAGAAATATCGCGCTGTTAAACTGAAAGCCAAACGGGAACAGCGTTGGCAGGCGAAACAGGGTATCGCCCAGGCTGTGAAGATGGAACTGACCGCTCAGCCCTGCCGCCACACAGCCCACGGCAATGCCCACCACCACCGAGGAGAGCCGCAGCCAGCGGTTTTTGGCGCAGCTCAGCAGGACGATAACGCCAAGGGTACCCGCCCCGAGCGCGATATTGCTCATGCTGGCGAAATCCTGCGCCTTTTCCCCACCGCACCAGTTAATGACGCTGACCTTGATCAGGCTGATGCCTATCAGCGCAATCACGCTGCCGGTAATAATAGGGGTAAAGATTTTCTTCAGCGGTTCGATAAAGCGGCTGACAATCACCGGCACCAGGGCGGCGACAAAGTTAACGCCAAACAGCATCGCCATAATATCCTGCGGCCCGCCGCCCTGCGCTTTCACCCACATCCCTCCGGCTACCGCCACGCCCAGAAAGGCGAAGCTGGTGCCCTGCATGCAGATCATCCCGGCGCCAATGCCCCAGACCCGGTTGGACTGCAGAAAGGTACCGATACCCGAAGCCAGCAGCGACATACTGATGAGATACGGCAGCCAGTCGCCAAGTCCGAGGGTGGCGCCGATGATCAGCGGCGGCGTGATGATCCCCACCAGACCCGCCAGCACATGCTGGAGGGCGCTAAAAAAGGCAGGAAGCGGTGGGATCCGCTGTTCAAGGCCGTAAAGCAGGCCGCTGTGATGTTCGTCAGACATGGTGTTATCCCGTAGCAAAGAGAAGTGCATGGGCTACTGCACAAAGCAGGCCAGAGACGACAAAAGCGCACGAATAAATTTATTAACACTTCAAAATCATCAACTTAAATTATTCGAATGATGCATCATTTCCCTCCGCTGCTGAACCAGGCTTATGAAACGATAGATTCTTAATGCAACATACAGAAACTTTTGATTCATAAAAAGGCAACCAATGCATCACATTGCACCGAGGTGGTGCGCCATGACCTGCCGCTGTGCCTCTGGCGGGCGGTTTTCCTCTCTTCGGCGAACTGGTACGCAAATTGCTGTAGTCAGTGCCTACATCTGGAGAAGGAGAAAAAAATGAAAGCAATCGTGATTGGCGCGGGCATCGGCGGCTTAAGTGCGGCAGTGGCGCTCAAACAGTCGGGGATCGACTGCGACGTCTATGAGGCGGTGAAAGAGATCAAACCGGTCGGCGCGGCGATTTCCGTATGGCCCAACGGCGTGAAATGCATGGCCCACCTCGGCATGGGCGATATCATGGAAACCTTCGGCGGACCGCTGCGCCGCATGGCGTATCGCGATTTCCGCAGCGGCGAGAACATGACCCAGTTCAGCCTCGCGCCGCTGATCGAACGCACCGGCAGCCGCCCCTGCCCGGTATCCCGCGCAGAGCTGCAGCGGGAAATGCTGGATTTCTGGGGACGGGAGCGCGTGCAGTTCGGCAAACGCGTCACCCGCTGTGAAGAAAACGCCGACGGCGTGACGGTGTGGTTTACCGACGGCAGCAGCGCCAGCGGCGATCTGCTGATTGCCGCCGACGGCAGCCATTCCGCGCTGCGTCCGTGGGTGCTCGGCTTTACCCCGGAGCGCCGCTACGCCGGCTACGTCAACTGGAACGGTCTGGTGGAAATAGATGAAGCGCTGGCGCCCGGCGATCAGTGGACCACCTTTGTCGGCGAAGGCAAGCGCGTCTCGCTGATGCCGGTCTCCGCTGGCCGGTTCTACTTTTTCTTTGATGTGCCGCTGCCGGCGGGTCTGGCCGAGGATCGTGACACCTTGCGCGCTGACCTCAGCCGCTACTTTGCCGGCTGGGCGCCGCCGGTGCAGAAGCTGATCGCCGCCCTTGACCCGCAGACCACCAACCGTATTGAAATCCACGATATCGAACCGTTCAGCCGCCTGGTGCGCGGTCGCGTCGCGCTGCTGGGCGACGCCGGACACAGCACCACCCCGGATATTGGCCAGGGGGGATGTGCGGCGATGGAAGATGCGGTGGTGCTGGGCGCCGTTTTCCGCCAGACCCGCGATATTGACGCCGCCCTGCGCGAATATGAAGCCCAGCGCTGCGATCGGGTTCGCGATCTGGTGTTGAAGGCGCGCAAGCGCTGCGATATCACCCACGGTAAGGATATGCAGCTCACCGAAGCCTGGTACCAGGAGCTGCGGGAGGAGACCGGCGAACGGATTATCAACGGCATGTGCGACACCATCCTCAGCGGGCCGCTGGGCTGACGGTCGCCATGGACTCAATCACCGCGCTCAGCGTCTGAATGGCCATCTGCGCGGGACGCGATAGCTGACGCGAGGGCGCGGTGCACAGCGCCAGAGTCAGCGGCCGCAGCAGCGTACTGCGCAGCGGGATAAAGGCCAGCTGTCCGCGCTGAACCTCGTCCAGCACGTCGAGCAGGCTGAGGAGCGTCACGCCGCTGCCGCGCAGCACCAGCGACTTAATGAGTCGAATATCATTGCAGCTGATGGTATTCTCCGGCGCAAAGTCATGGTGGCGATAGAGGAGCGCAACACGCTCATGAACAATCAGCGGCGCGCCGGGCACGATGTGCCGCTCCAGGCTGAGCTCGCCCAGAGACAGGGCCTTCGCCCCCGCCAGAGGATGGTCCGGGCGCATCACAATCCCCACCTCCAGTTCGGCAAAGGCCAGTACGCTGAGTCCGGCCTGCCCCTGCGGATCGAGGATCAAACCGACGTCCAGATCCGCCTGACGCACTTTCTGGCTGACGGTGTGGCTGTCGGCCACCTGCAGATCCAGCTCCAGCCACGGCCAGCTGGCTATGATCTCCGCCAGCGCGGCGGCGAAGCCGCCTTCCGCCAGCGCCTGCACCATGCCGACACTGACGCTCCCGCGCTTCATCCCCTGCAGCTCATCAAATTTTTGCCGGGTCTGACGAAACTCCTTCTGCCAGCGCAACAGATTGTCATACAGCAGTTCACCCGCAGTGGTCATCCGTAGTCCCTCCGGCAGCCGCTCGAACAGCGGTGTCCCGAAGGCCTCCTCGGCCTGCAGGATCTGGCGGTTAATCGCCGAGGCCGAGATATGCAGCTGCTCGGCGGCCCGACGCAGGCTGCCGCAGCGAGCCACGGCGATGAAATAGTGGGCGAAACGGGAAAATGGACTCATGGTGCCCCTGTACTCTTTTTTGCAACAGCAGAGTGAATTAATGGTGATGGATGTGAACACCCTAATATGACAACAATAATCTCACAACAATAAAACAATCACCGATGTGAGCAGGAAGAGAAATCATGAAGACAACCACCCCCACGCCCCCCGCCCATTGCACCTTCGATCCGGAAGACTGGCTGCGGCTGGCCCGCTGCTGGCACCCGGTGGCCCGCGCCTGCGATATTGGCGGCGCTCCGGTGAAAGCCACCCTGCTGGACGAACAGCTGGTTATCTATCGCATTAAAGGCCAGGTGGTGGTCGCCCGCGACGTCTGCCCGCACCGCGGCGTCCCGCTGACCCTGGGGTTTCATGAAGAAGAAGGCATCGTCTGCCCCTATCATGGCCTGCGCTTTGGCGAGGATGGCCGCTGCAACCGCATCCCCTCCAGTCCGGGGCAACCCATTCCGGCCAAACTGCATCTTACCAGCTTCGCCGTGGAGGAGCGTTACGGGCTGATCTGGACCTGCCTGGCCTGCGATCCGGACAATCCGCCTCCGTTACCGACCATGCCGCACTGGGACGACGCCGGCTTTCAGCAAATCAACTGTCCGGCCTTTGAAGTGAAGGGCTTTGCCGGCCGCCAGGTCGAAGGCTTTCTCGATGTCGCCCACTTCGCGTGGATCCACACCGAGACCTTCGCCGATCCGGACAACCAACAGGTGCCGGACTACACCCCGCAGGAGACGCCGTTCGGCTTTGTTGCCGACTACTGGAGCTCGGTAGGCAATTACCCGGCCAGCTCCGATTTCCGCGCGCCGGAAGGGTTCCAGTGGCTGCGTCACTTTGAAATGCATCTGCCGTTCACCGCCACGCTGACCATCCATTTCCCTGCCGATGCGAAGCTGGTGATCATGAACGCCGCCTCGCCGGTGTCGTCGCGCGTGACGCGAATGTTTGCCCCTATCGCCCGCAATTTTGACCTGCATGTGCCGGTGGAAGACGTTCATGCGTTCAACCTGCGGGTGTTTGAGGAGGACCGCCTGATGGTTGAGACCCAGCGCCCGGAGCGGCTGCCGCTGGATCTGACCCTGGAGGCGCATATTCCGGCAGACCGCAGCTCTATCGCCTACCGGCGCGGGCTGAAGAAGATGGGCTTTGGCGATTTCTTTCTGGTATGAGTGGAGGTCTTATGCGCGACATACTCCCGGTGGTGGTCGATGGCCTGTGGCGCCAGGGCGCGAAAAATCTGGCCGTTCGTCTGGTGAGCGCCGATGGGCAACCGCTGCCGGCGTGGGCGCCCGGCGCCCATATCGACCTCCATCTCCCCTGCGGGCTGATCCGTCAGTATTCGCTGACCGGCAGCCCGGCCGGACGGGATCACTATCTGCTCTGCGTCGCCCGCGAGGCGCAGTCGCGAGGCGGCTCCCGTTATATTCATGACACCCTGCGTCCGGGGCAGCCCTTGCTGATCTCTGCTCCGCGCAACCACTTTCCCCTGCACGGGGGCGGCCACGTGGTGCTCCTCGCCGCCGGGATCGGCATTACGCCGCTGCTGGCGATGGCCCATGCGCGGGCGGCGTCCGGCGCCAGCTTTACGCTGCACTATTACGTCAGCCGCGCGCAGGAGGCCGCCTTCGCCACCGAGATCGCCAGCCAGCTCACCGGCGGAACCTGCCTGATCCACAGCTCTGCCGACGGGCAGAGTCCGCGCCTGCGGCTGGCGCAGGATCTGGGCGCGCCGGACGCCGACACCCGAGTCTATTTCTGCGGACCGCCGGGGTTTATGGCCCAGGTGCGCGACACCGCGCTGGCGGCCGGCTGGGCGGAAACGCAACTGCGCAGCGAAGCGTTCCAGCCGACCGTCCCGACGGCGGCGTCGGCGGAGGACGGCACCTTCACCATCACCCTCGCCTCCACCGGTGAGCGCTGGCCGGTCCCGGGGGACAAAACCATCGCCCGGGTGCTGCAGGAGCATGGCGTTGAGGTGCCGCTCTCCTGCGAGATGGGGATCTGCGGCGCCTGCCTGACGCCGGTGCGGGAGGGAACGGTAGACCACCGGGATACCGTGCAGTCGGAGGCGGAAAAACAGGCCGCGGAGCAGCATATCGCGCTGTGCTGCTCCCGCAGTCTGTCGGCCAATTTAGTTATCGATCTCGCGGGATAAGCGGCCGGTCTCCGGCTGCTCGGCGCTGGCGACCGGTTTCACCCGCACGGCGGTGAAGACCACGACCATCGCGGTCAACAGTAGCAAACCGCTGCCGGTGAAGACGCCGCTGGCGCCATGCAGATCGAACACCGCCCCGCCGCCGGCGGCGCCGGCGCTGATGGCCAGCTGAATAGAGGCCACCAGCAGACCGCCTGCGCTTTCCGCCTCATCCGGCACCCGGCACGGTGGTGGCCAGCCAGGTGGACCAGGCCACCGGCACCAGACCGAAGGCAAATCCCCACAGGGCGACCAGCAACCCGTCGAGCACGGACAGATGGCCAAACGTCACCATCAGCAGCGCCAGGACGCTCATCATCAGCGGCACCAGTGCCAGGGTCAGACGCAGGCTGCGGCTCAGCAGATAGCTCGCCACCGAGGTGCCGACAAAGTTAGCGACACCGAAGCCGAGCAAAATCAGCGAAACGCCTTCAACGCTGGCCTGCGCGACGGTCTCAAGGAACGGTCGCAGGTAGGTGAAGAAGGCAAAATGGCCGCTGAAAATCAGGATCGACGCCAGCATGCCCCCCAGCATACCGGGACGGCGCAGCACCCTGAACAGCGTGGAGAAGGTGCCAACGCTTTCCGGCCGCATGGAGGGCAGCACCCACAGCTGCCAGAGCAGCGCCAGCAGGCTGGGTATCGCGCAGAGAATAAACACGTTGCGCCAGCCGATCAGCTCTCCGAGGTAGCTGCCGAGCGGCGCGGCCACCACCGTGGCGACAGACACCGCGGAAAAGATGATCGCCAGCGCTTTCGGCACATGGGCCGCCGGCACCAGACGCATCGCCGTGGCGGTGGACATCGCCCAGAAACCACCGATGGCGATCCCCAACAGCAGACGACCGAGCAGGAGAAACGCCAGCGAACCGGCAAAAGCGACCATCAGGCTGGAGACAATCTGCAGCACGGAAAAGAACATCAGCACCCAGCGGCGGTCGATATTGCGGGTGGCGGTGGCGATCAGCAGGCCGGTGACTAACGCCACTAACGCCGTGGCGGTCACCGCCTGCCCGGCCATCCCTTCGCTGACGCCGAGGCTGCTGGCCATCGGCGTTAACAGGCTGGCGGGCAGAAATTCAGCCACGATCAGGCCGAACACCCCGAGGGCCAGGGCATAGACGGCGCGCCAGGCAGGCCTGACGGGTGACAGGCTCGCGTCAGCAGCTATGCAGGAAGTCATATACATCTCTCCAGGTTTATTAACATCCTGGTCATCTTAGGGGCTTACCCCTGGACGATATATGATGCATACTCTTCAGTTATTGATTATTCGTCCGGAATTACCATGAGCCAGCCCACTATCGACCTGACCAGCGAACTGCTGCGCGGTATGCGCCTCTCCGGCGTGAATTACCGGCGCATCGAGACCTCCCGCCCGTTTGGCGTCGGCTTTAGCGCCGTGGCGGGCAAAGCCCAGTTCCATTTCATCAGCCGCGGGCCGGTGCTGCTGCGCATGGCCAGCGGAGAACAGTTCACCCTGGAGAGCGGCGACGCGCTGTTTATTCCCAACGGCGACGGGCACGCCCTGCTCTCCGATCCGCAGGCCGCGGTGGTGAATGTGGCGCAGCTGAACAGCGAAACGGTGTGCAGCACGGTAAGTTGTATCAACGCTGGCGGCCAGCCTGACTGCCCGGAGCGCGCCGTGATTTTCAGCGGTTGTATGGACTTTGAACTCGGCGGCATGCAGCCGCTGGTGAAGGCCATGCCCGAAGTGATGCGGGTGAGCTGCCTGCTCAACACCTGGCCGGAGATCCAGCCGCTGCTGGCGGCGATGGAGCGGGAATCGCTCACCCGCCAGGCGGGCTATGCCGGGATCCTCGCCCGACTGGCAGACGTGGTGGCCGCGCTGATTGTCCGCGGCTGGGTGGCCTGCGGGTGCGGTAACGCCACCGGCTGGGTGCAGGTCCTGCGCGATCCCCGGCTGGCGAAAGCGATCTACGCCATGCATCAGCGTCCGGGCGTTAACTGGAAAGTGGAAGATCTGGCGCGGGAGGCGGGGCTGTCGCGCTCTCTCTTCGCCGAGCGTTTTCTTGCCGCCACCGGCACCACCCCCGCCCGCTATCTCACCGAGCTACGTATGCGGCTGGCGGTGCAGTACATCACCCACGAAGGCCAGGCGCTTGAAAAAGTCGCCTTCAGCCTCGGGTATCAGTCGCTGGCGGCCTTCAGCCGGGCGTTCAAACGCATCACCGGCCAGCCGCCGGGGGCCCTGCGCGCGACGGTACGCTAGCGTCAGCCGTTATATAAAGCGATACACGCCGTTGCCGACGCGAAAGCGTTGCCCCTTAAGCGCCGGGTTGGCGACGCGAAACACCAGCTCGGTCAGCTGGTTGGCGGGTCCCTGGCGGAAAGTAAACCACTGGCCGCCCGCGTCCAGCCCCTGCTCTCCCTGTGACGGGAAGCCCAGCAGTGCCTGCCAGCGGTCGCGCACCGCCTGCGGATTGTCCACCTCGAACACCGCCTGCTCGAGCACAATGTCGCCCAGCGGATGAGGCACGTCCAGCCCCTGAGCGCGCAGCCGCGCCAGCCGGGTCTCGTCGTCTTCTCCCCACTGCAGCACAAAAGGAAAGACCAGCCCGTCGGTGTCGCCATCGATGGTGAAGATCCGCCAGCGGATGACATTGCCCTGCGGATCGTGGCGCTGGCCATCGACAATCGGTGACACCGCCAGCCCCTTGCGACGCAAGTGGTCATGGGTGGCGTCGATGTCGTCGCTGCGCAGCGCGACGCGAAACAGCGCTTCGTTCTCCGGCAGCAACCGCGCGGCATCCCGCGAGAGCAGAAATCTGTCCGTCGCGGCGCGCAGTTCGTCCGGGTCGGAAATGGCGAGGAATTCGATATAGGTCAGACCAAAATAGCTCAGCGCATTGCGGGTTCCCCACCCCGGATGGCGCCCGCCGACCGCCGCCAGCAGCTGCTGCCCGGCAAAGACTTCAATCGCCGCTTCCGGCTGATTCACAAACTGTACTGCGTGATCCCACTGCAAGGTGGCCATGATCTCTCCCGCGGTTGTGCCTGTTAAGACGTCTGCGGCAAAAGATAGTGCTGGGGTGAAGGCAATGGCAAACAAGAATTATGTATATTGAAAGCTGGATAAGTGATTTATATCAACGCGGTATGTTGAGTCTGACAGGCGATGAAACGGCGGGCTAACGAATTGCCCGCCGGCGGGATCAGACCGACCCTTCTTTCTCAATCACCAGAATACGCGCCGCCCCCTGGGGATGGGCGACATGCTCGCATCCCACCTCGGCGTAAAAGATATCTCCGGCGTTCAGCATGATCACCTGTTCCTCGCCGTCGACCTTCACATGCATCGCCACCTGACCATCCATCACGGCAAACACCTCCTGACCGTCGTTGATGTGCCAGATATAGGGTTGGTCGGTCCAGTGCAGGCGCACGGTGGTGCCGGAAAAATTGGCAATGTCCAGCGCGCCCCACGCGCGGTCGGCGGTGAAATCTTTACTGCTCCAGCTCTGCATGATGTTGTCCGGTGGTAAGGGTTATTTTTTCTGCCAGTTTGCCCAGGGATCCGCTTTCTCCGCCGGCGCATCGTCGTCGAGCGAAGCCAGATACATCGCCTCCACCTCTTTGCGCGCCCACGGCGTCCGGCGGAGAAATTTCAGGCTGGACTTAATGCTGGGATCGCTTTTAAAGCAGTTAATGTTGACCTGGCGGGCCATTTCCACCCAGCCGTAGCGCGCCACCAGGGCATTGAGCAGCGCTTCCAGCGTCACGCCGTGCAGGGGATCTTTTGAGCTGTGCATGAGGATACATCCGTTCCGCATTAAAAAAGTGCGCCCACCTTACTGACTCTCGGTGACGGGCGCAACGGCTTCAGTTCGCCCTTACGCCTTTATCTATTTAACGCAAAAGCATAGAACCCCGCGCGGACATAAATTAGAAAATAACGTTATTGGTTGCTTATCTGGCCCTGAGGCAAGCTGTGCTCAGCCCCGGACAGAGGAAATCACCATGCGCTGCTGTTGTGCCAGAACCCTGAACCTGAATCGACCCATAACTTATTATCCCGTTTTCGGAGAACACAATGAACGCGACCACCCTGCCGATTCTCGATCTGGCCCGCTACGCGGACCCCGCGGATAAAGCGGCCTTCCTGACCGACCTGCGTCACGCCGCCCGCGACATCGGCTTCTTTTATCTGATCAACCACGGTGTCGACGACGCGCTTCAATATGAAGTTCAGCGCCAGTCCCAGCGCTTTTTTGCGCTTGATGAGGCGCAAAAACAGCAGGTGGCGATGATCCACTCCCCCCATTTTCGCGGCTATAACCGCGCGGCTTCTGAGCTGACGCGCGGCCAGCCTGACTGGCGAGAGCAGTTTGATATCGGCGCCGAACGTCCGGCGCTGACCCTCAGCGACGACGCGCCGCGCTGGCAGCGCCTGCAGGGTCCGAATCTGTGGCCTGCCGCGCTGCCATCGCTAAAACCGGTATTACTTCACTGGCAACAGCAGATGACTCAGGTGGGGATCCGCCTGCTGCGCGCCTTTGCCGAAGCGCTGCAGCTCCCGGAGAATGCCTTTGACCGGCTTTACGGCGACCAACCCAACGAGCATATCAAGCTGATCCGTTATCCCGGCCAGCAGGAGACCCAGAGCAGCCAGGGCGTTGGCGCCCATAAAGATTCCGGTTTTCTCAGCTTCCTGCTGCAGGACGAGCAGAAAGGGCTGCAGGTTGAGGTGGCGCCCGGGCAGTGGATCGACGCCGTACCGCTGGCCGGCAGCTTTGTGGTCAATATTGGCGAATTGCTGGAGCTGGCCACCAACGGCTATCTGCGCGCTACCGTTCACCGGGTGGTGTCACCGCCGGCTCAGCAGCAGCGCCTCTCCATCGCTTTCTTCCTTGGCGCCCAGCTTGACGCGGTGGTGCCGGTTTATACCCTGCCGCCCGAGCTGGCGCGTGAAGCGCGCGGTCCGGACAGCGACCCGCACAATCCGCTGCTGCGCGATGTCGGCTGGAATTATCTCAAGGGCCGTCTGCGTTCCCATCCGGACGTGGCGGAACGCTACTATCAGGACGTTTTTCGCGAACGCGCCGAGCAATTGATCGTTTAACCATAACTAAAAAGGAACACACCATGAAATATGCTGCTTTTAAACTGGCAGGGGTCGCACTGTCTCTTTCTCTGGCATGGACGTCTGCCCAGGCCGCCGCGCTGCGCGTCGCCGCGGACCCGGTTCCCCACGCGGAGATCCTCAACTACATCAAAAAAATCGATCCCAGTCTCGATCTCAAGGTGGTGGAGCTGACCAGCGGGGTCAACGCCAATGAACTGCTGGCCAGTGGCGATGTGGATGCCAACTACTTCCAGCATGTCCCCTACCTGAAGGATCAGGAGAAAGCGCTGGGTAAAACCTTTGCCGTCGCGGCCACGGTTCATATTGAGCCGCTGGGGATCTACTCGCATAAGCATAAAGATTTCTCGTCGCTGCCGGAAAACGCCACGGTGGCGGTACCGAATAACACCACCAACCTGAGCCGGGCGCTGTTCCTGCTGCAGGCGCAGAAGCTTATTAAGCTGGACCCCAAATTTACCGACCCGGCCACCACCCTGGCGACGCCGAAGGATATTGTTGAGAACCCGAAACACCTGAAGATCCTGGAGATTGAATCGCCGCAGATCCCGCGCTCCCTCGACGATGTCGACCTGGCGGTGATTAACGGTAACTACGCGCTGGAAGCCGGTCTGGTGCCAGCGAAAGATGCCCTGGGGCTGGAAAGCGCCGAGCATAACCCCTACGCCAATATCCTGGTGACCACCCCGGCCCTGGCGAATGACCCGCGTATTAAGGCGCTGGCGAAAGACCTGACGTCGCCGCAGGTGGCGGAGTTTATCCGTAAAAACTACAACGGCTCGGTGATCCCGGTGGCCCCTCAGTCATGATCACCATCGAAGGGCTGAGCAAAACCTACGCCGGAACCGGCCGACCGGCGCTGAACGATATCGCGTTACAGATCCCGAAAGGGGCGATATACGGCATTCTCGGGCGCAGCGGCGCCGGCAAAAGTACGCTCATCCGCTGTCTCAATTTGCTGGAGCGGCCCACCTCGGGCCGCATTCTGGTGAACGGACAGGATATTACTCAGCTGAACAAGGCGGCGCTGCGGGATTATCGCCTGCGCACCGGGATGATTTTCCAGCACTTCAATCTGCTTCATGCCCGCACCGTCGCCGATAACATCGCGGTGCCGCTGGAGATTGCCGGGGTGCCGCGGGCCGCTCGCGAAGCGCGGGTGCGCGAACTGCTGGAGCTGGTGGATCTCAGCGAAAAGGCCGCCGCTTTCCCGTCGCAGCTTTCCGGCGGGCAAAAACAGCGCGTCGGCATCGCCCGGGCGCTGGCCGCCCGACCGGAGGTGCTGCTGTGCGACGAGGCGACCAGTGCTCTGGATCCCGAGACCACCGCCTCGGTGCTGGCTCTGCTGGCGGATATTAACCAGCGGCTCAATCTGACCATTGTGCTGATAACGCACCAGCTGGAGGTGGTGAAAACCATTTGTGACCACGCGGCGCTGCTGGAACAGGGCGAGATTGTCGAGAGCGGCAAACTCGCGGACCTGCTGGTGACCCCATGGTCGCGGCTGCGCCAGTCGCTGCTGCACGACCCGCAGGCTGAACAGGATTTTCTTACCCGTCACGGCGTTCAGGGGAGGCCATTATGCGGAGTAGCATGAGCTGGGAAGATTTGTGGCCGTTATTACTCGACGGCACGCTGGATACGCTCTATATGGTGGGCCTGGCGGCCCTGTTTACCGTGCTGATCGGGCTGCCCACCGGTGTGTTGTTATTTATTTCCCGCGCCAACGGGCTGGCGCCGATGCCGAAACTGAACGCGTTGTTAGGCGCGGTGATCAACATCGGCAGGTCGCTACCGTTTATCGTGCTGCTGATCGCCCTGATCCCTTTTACCCGGCTGATCGTCGGCACCACGCTGGGCAGCACCGCCGCCATCGTGCCGGTGACCATCGGCGCCTTTCCGTTCTTTGCCCGCCTGACGGAAAACGCGCTCGACGAGGTGGATTACGGAAGAATCGAAGCCATTCTGTCGATGGGCGGCAACGTCTGGCACGTGATTTTTAAATCCCTGCTGCCAGAAGCCCTGCCGACGCTGCTGGCCGGGATCACGCTGACTATCGTGATGCTGATTGGCTTTTCGTCGATGGCCGGGGTGATCGGCGGCGGCGGACTCGGCGACCTCGCCATCCGCTACGGCTATCAGCGATTCAATAATGAGGTGATGTTTGGCACAGTGCTGATCCTGGTGGCGATGGTTCAGGGCGTGCAGATGGCCGGCGATCGGCTGGTGCGCAGCCTGGCCCACCGCCGTTAGCCGTCAGTCATTAGTTCCAGCCGCTCTCTGCCGCCAGCTGGCGGACCAGACTGGCGGCGTCACACTCGCGGATCAACCCCACCCCCTGCCCGGCCCAGTGGGCGCCATACTCATGGACGCCCTGGGCTTTCGCGGCGGCGGCCAGCGCTTTGCCGATATCATACGCCAGCGGATAATCCGGCACGGCGCTCGTCGGACAGGCTTCCCCTAGCGCGCAGAAGGCATTAGCCAGACAGCGTGCCGGACGCCCGGATATCGCGGAGGTCAGCACCGTACGCCCGTCAAGGCTGTTGTGGATCGCCGCGCGATAGCCGGCGTCGGCGGCCGATTCCGGACACAGTAAAAACGCCGTACCGAGCTGTACGCCCTGCGCCCCCAACTGCATCACGCTAGCGATCCCCGCTCCGTCCATGATGCCCCCGGCGGCCACTACCGGGATGGTTAGTCGACGCCGCAGAAGTTGCACCAGGGTGAAGGTGCTCAGCTGCGCGTCAGGCTCCTGCGGAGCAAAGATCCCCCGGTGCCCGCCCGCCTCATAGCCCTGAGCGACCACCACGTCGATCCCCTGCTGTTCAATCAGCAGCGCCTCCTGGAGCGAGGTTGCCGTCGCCAGGGTGACAATCCCCTGCTGTCGCAGACGCTGGATCGTCTCACCTTCAGGAAGGCCGAAATGAAAGCTCACCACCGCCGGCGAGTGGTCGAGAAGCAGCTCCAGCATGGCGGTGTGGCCGATAAACGTCTGGTATATCTCCCTAAGCGATGCCGGAGGCGTACTGCCAAAGCGGGTAAAATGGGGGCGCAGCGTCTCTGCCCAGTCCGCTTCACGTGGGGCGTTGCGCCGCGGCGGCGCATGGCAAAATAAATTGACATTGAACGGCCGGTCCGTCAGCTGGCGGGTGGCGACGATCATCGCTTCCGCCTGGGAAACGGTTGCAGCGCCCAGCCCCAGCGAACCCAGCGCCCCGGCATTACTCACCGCAGCAGCCAGCGCAGGGGTGGAGACGCCCGCCATCGGGGCCTGGATCAGGGGGTAGTCAATATCAAGAAGCGAAAGCAGTGAATTTTGCATGAGTTCCTCGTAGATGAGTGATGCCGGAGGCTTACCATCTCTTTTAAAGATGATAAGATCAACATCATTATCATATTGAGAATAAAAATATGAACCACAGCACACTGCAGATTTTTATCCAGGTGGCCGACACGCAAAGCGTCACCCTGGCAGCAAAACGGCTTGGCCGCGCCCAGTCTAATATCACCACCCGTATTCAGCAGCTGGAAGAGGAGCTTGCCGTGGAACTTTTCGTCCGCGGCAACAAAAAAATGGTGCTATCGCCGGCAGGCGTTCAGTTTCTCAGCTATGCCCGGCGGATCCTGAGCCTGGCGGAGGAGGCAAAGCAGGCTCTGCATCCGACCACACCCGGCGGCAGCCTGCGGTTGGGCGCGATGGAGGCGACCGCCGCCAGCCGTCTGCCGCCGCTGCTTACCCGCTTCCAACAGCAATGCCCGCAGGTGGATGTCACCCTCAGCACCCGGCCGACCCGCCAGTTAGCCGAGGGGGTATTCACCGCCGCCCTCGATGCCGCGCTGGTCTGCCTGCCGCCAGGGCCGGATGGCCAACCGACATGCCCGCCCGGGCTGGAATCTGTCCCGGTGTTTCAGGAAACCCTGATGCTGGTCCGGCCGCAGGGCGCGGGCCCGCTGCGGTTCGCGGCATTTACCAGCGGCTGCAGCTATCGGGCGTTGGGAGAGCGCTGGCTGGCGGAGCAACAGGCGGCCGTCGAGGTGCATGAGGTTAGCTCCTATCACAGCATGCTGGCCTGCGTGGCCTCCGGGCGCTACGTCTGCCTGCTGCCGCAGAGCGTGCTGTCGCTGATGACGCTTCCCGAAAACTGTCTTAGCGAACCGCTGTGCGAGGCGACCACCCAGCTTATCTGGCGTCAGGGGTTCAGCACCTCCGCCCTCAGCGAGTGGCGCATCCTGTTGCAAAGCGCTGCGAACGGCTAAGCTAGAAGAGGATTCAGTGACACACGCGCAGGGGGCGACCCAGAGCTCTTGCCGACAAACGCAGAGGCGTTTTGCCGCTACAGTATCAACCCGAGCGACAACAGCGACAGAATCGCTTTTCGCCACAGGTCGCGGCTGTGACGCCGCTTTTTTGCCGGGTGGCGGCTGCGCCTGATCCGGCCTACGCCTTATGGGAGTCATTATGTCGTTCTGCCACATGCGCATCGCCAGACCGGTCAGCGAACTGGAGACCAGCGCCAGCATGTATTGTGCCGGGCTGGGGCTGCAGGAACTTGGCAGCTTTACCGATCATGAAGGATTTAGCGGGATTATGATCGGCTCCGCGGATGCCAGCTGGCATCTGGAATTCACCCACTGCCGCCACCATCCCGTTACCCCCTCGCCAGGAGATGAAGATCTGCTGGTGCTGTACTATCCGCAGCGTCAGGCCTGGGAGGCACAATGCAGCGCCATGGACGCCGCCGGGTTTCTGCGCGTCACGGCGTTCAACCCCTACTGGGAGGTCAACGGCGTCACTTTCGTCGACCGCGACGGCTATCGCACCGTGCTGCAAAACCGCGCCTGGGGCGTGGTGGGCGATGAGTCGCATGTGGCGGCGAGCTGACGATGATCGGGGCTGGCGTCAACCGCTGCAAAAGCAATTATTTACCTTCGGACAGACAACGTTCCCGTCGGTTACCGATAAAACGCCTTCCCGACTCGCCAGCCTTCTCGCGGCGCGCTATGCTAAACATCCCTATGTATTAACCCTTTATCCCTATGAGCACTTCCGTCAGCACCACGCAGCTTAATTTGCGCATCATTTCGATCGTTGTTTTTACCTGTATCTGCTATCTCTCCATTGGTCTGCCACTGGCCGTTCTACCGGGTTATATTCACTATCAGCTGGGCTACAGCACCTTTGTCGCCGGTATTGTGATCAGTCTGCAGTACATCTCCACGCTAATAAGCCGGCCGCACGCCGGGCGCTATACCGATATCTGGGGGCCGAAAAGAGTGGTTAGCCTCGGGATCGTCTGCTGTCTGCTTAGCGGCGCCTTCACGCTGCTGGCGGTAATGTTGCAGACGATGCCCATGCTGGCGATTGCCGCGCTGTTGGCGGGCCGGGTATTTCTTGGCGTCGGCGAGAGCTTTACCGCCACCGGAGCCACCCTCTGGGGGATCAAAACCGTCGGCGCGATCCATACGTCACGGGTGATCTCGTGGAACGGCGTGGCGACCTATGTGGCGATGGCGGTGGGCGCGCCGCTGGGGGTCACTCTTAACCACTATTTCGGCATCAGCGGCTTTGCCACGGTGGTGGTGATGGTCGCCGCCATCGGCCTGCTGTTCGCCCGCACGCGGCAAGACGTCAGCGTGACCGCCGGTGTCAGAGCGCCCTTTCACGCGGTGGTGCGCAAAATCTGGCCTTATGGCCTGGGGCTGGCCTTTGGCACCGTCGGTTTCGGCGTTATCGCCACCTTTATCACCCTTTACTTTGCCGCGCACAGCTGGCAGGGCGCCGCGTTTACCCTCTCGCTGTTCAGCGTCGGTTTTATCTGTGTTCGCCTGGTGCTGGGGAATACCATCACCCGCTATGGCGGAGTCCCGGTCTCCCTGGCCTGCTTCGTCATCGAATGTCTCGGTCTGCTGCTTATCTGGCTGGCGCCGTCAGCCTGGGTGGCGGGCATCGGCGCCTTCCTCACCGGCTCGGGTTTTTCGCTGGTCTTCCCGGCGTTGGGGGTTGAGGCGGTAAAACAGGTGGAAGAGCAAAACCAGGGGACCGCCCTCGGCACCTACTCGGCGTTCCTTGACCTCGCGCTGGGGCTGACCGGGCCGCTGGCCGGCTGGGTCGCCGGCTACTACGATCTCGCCACCCTGTATCTGCTGGCGGCGATCGTCGTCGTGTTCGCTTTCCTGCTGATTTTACGCGTACATCTGCAACAGCGGGCAGCGGTCAGGACGTAGCCAGGCCCGGCTCGCGGATCGCCGCGGGCTGCCGACACCGGCAAAAAACGAATCGGCAATTGACGACGATTCGGCTTCCGTGCCAACATCCCCCTCAGCGTCTGGCGACAGATGCAAGGACGGTGGCGGAAAACAACAGAGATCGCGCAACGATCCAGCCCGCCGCCGTAGTCCAATCCGAATCACTGACCCACACGGTGAATTCCTGATTCTGGCGGGAAACACAGACATGCACCAAAGTTTTAATCAGCGCGTTCATTTCTATTACTGCGTCCTGGTCGCGCTGAAGATGCACGGAAAGTCGAAAAAGTCGGGCGGTATCCGAGGAAAGAACAACTTTCTGCTGAAATGGCTGCGCCGGGCGCAGGATAACAACATTTTCCATCCCGATATCACCAGTGAAATCGAATGGCTGCGCGGGAAGATTATTCAGGCCGGCTACGATACCGATCTCGAGCCGATGCTGGATTTTGTTTACGCCACCGCCAGCCGCGCCGAAGCGCTGAAGAACGCCGAATAAGCCACTGCGCCCGCTGCGGGCGCAGATGCTGACCAATCCGCTTCCCCTCACAATGTGCCCATACCGCACGCGATAGCCTGCTGATGCCATTTTATCTGTGACAGTGTCACGCTGCCAGGTGCTGCAGGGGATCATTTCCCCTGACAGGCGGCCCTGGGCGTTCTATGCTTTGCCCTGTCTCCCTCACACAGGACAACGCCCGATGGCTGACTGGAATCCTTCGCTGTATCTGCAGTTTGACGCTGAGCGCACCCGCCCGGCGGCTGACCTGCTTTCCCGTATCGCTCACCTGCAGGTAGAGAGCGTCGTTGACCTCGGCTGTGGGCCGGGCAACAGTACCCGCCTGCTGCGTGCCGCCTGGCCGCTGGCGGCGATCGTCGGTATCGATAACTCCCCGGCCATGCTGGACCAGGCGGCGCGGGCCTTACCCGACTGTGAGTTCATCGAGGCCGATATCGCCAGCTGGCGGCCTGCGCAACCACCAGACGTGATCTATGCCAACGCCTCGCTGCAGTGGCTGGCGGATCATGAGACGCTGTTTCCGCATCTGGTGAATCAGCTGGCGGATAACGGTACGCTGGCGGTGCAGATGCCGGATAACTGGCAGGAGCCCTCCCATACTCTGATGCGTCAGGTCGCCGGCGAGCTGGGATTGCCGGACCGCGGCCGCCAGCCCTTGCTTCCGCCGGACGCCTGGTACGATCTGCTCACCCGACAGGGCTGTGAAGTTGATATCTGGCGCACCACCTATTTTCATCCGCTCGCTTCTCATCAGGCGATAGTCGACTGGCTGCAGGGCACCGGATTGCGACCTTATCTGACGGACCTCGATGAGCAGGCCAAAAGCGCCTTTCTGACCCGCTATTTGGCATTGTTGGCCGACCACTATCCGTTACAGTGTAACGGAATGGTGCTTCTACGCTTTCCACGTCTGTTTATCGTGGCGCGAAAAATAGCCGCCTGACGGTTGCCTTGAGCGTGGCGTAAAACATAACCAATACATAAGCAAGTCGAGCCAGCAAACATTCCTGTTTTTCAGGATCAATTATCCTGAACATTGCGATATTCAACACATTCCTCAGCGTGCGACAGTGACGACCACTTCAACCTGTAACGGGAGTCACCATGGATACCACCCCTGTCGATCGCCACTCGCTGGCTGCCATTGCGCCAAAACTGGCAGAACTGACCGAAACGGTGCTGTTTGGCGATATCTGGGCGCGCAGCGAGCTGTCGCCCCGGGAACGCAGCTTAATCACCCTCTCCGCCCTGACGGCGCTGGGCAAAACCGAGCAACTGCCCTGGCATATCGCCTACGGCTATCAAAATGGCCTGAGCCAGGAGGAAATTGTCGAATTATTTACCCACCTGGCGTTCTACGCCGGCTGGCCGGCGGCGGCCAGCGCCCTGACCTGCCTGAACGCGCAGGAGGCGCCATGCCTCTGACCCGAATTTCGCTTGGTACGGCATGGCGTCCCGCGGAGTTTGCTCAGCTGTCGGCGCTATTCCATGAGTGCCTGGTGGCGGAGTTTGCCGTGCCGCCGGCGGACAAATTTCAGTTTATCGAGCAGACCGCCGACGGGCAGCGCATTTACGACCCGCATTATCTTAGCGGCGGTCGCAGCGATCGCTTCGTGCTGTTTCATATTTTCGCCGGAAAACCGCGCCGCCGGGCGCAGAAACAGGGTCTCTATCGTCGGCTCTGCGCGCGGTTAGCCGATGAGATGGCGGTCAGCCCGCAGGACGTGATGGTGGTGATCCAGTTTAACCAGCTGGAGGACTGGAGTTTTAGCGCCGGCAAAATGGCGGGTGAATAAGTCAGGCGGCGCCTGCAGGGGCGCCGCGATTCAGGCTATTTAGTTGCTACCAGGCGAGATGATGCACCAGTGACAGATCCCAGGCCGTCGCCAATAGCGAAAGAAACATTATCAGATTGACCACTGTTTCGAGACGTTTTTCCATCGTTGCTTCTCCTGAGCCTGTTTCCCCTGTTATAGCGGGAAAAGCTTAACAGCATCTTATCGCTTCAGGAGTCAAGGGTGATCCTGTAGCGTACATAATCGTCAGCTGGGGTGAACTCATCATACAGGTGGCGGGCGGGATTATCACGGCGAGTATGCCAGTACAGACGTGACCAGCCTTGATCAGTCCCTTCGGTTTGCAGCGACTTAATCAGCGTTCTGGCAATGCCTTGTCCGCGGAAAGCTGGATCGACGAACAGATCCTCCAGATAGCAGATTGGCGTGGTGACCCAGGTGCCTTCGTGCAGAATGCAGATAGCGAATCCCACCACCGTATCATTCACCACTGCGACCCTGCCCAGCACGGGTGAGTTCACGTCCAGCATCCGCTGCCAGGTGCATTCGGTCACCTCTTCCGGCTGCGGACTGCCGTAGAAGTGGGTATAGCCTTCCCAGAGCTGAAGCCATTCGGCTTTGTCATGCGGCCGTACTTCCCGGATATCGATGACCATGCGAGTTTCCTTACAGATGAATGAATTAGCCTGCGAACATTGGCAGGAACCAGGTATTAAGGCCATTATTTTCCTGCGCAGATATTTGTTCAAGCGGCTTAACCATAATTCCCGCCTGCGCAGGGCGATTTGGCACTAAAAAGCCTTTTGCAGCGGGGCTGCTGACCGGCTTTATCGGGACAATAAAAAAGTATGTTGTAACTAATTTGAGTGCCAATAAACCCGGCCGCAGCCGGGTGAAGAGAAGAGACTTCGCTATCAGCAGAGCGGCCTGACGGCGTCGCGCATCCCGCGGGTCAGAATAGCGTCAAGGTCAGCGGCGACCTGATCCACCAGTCCGGGGATCTGGCTTAGATCCTGCTCCCAGTGGGACTCCACGCTGAGCACAGCGGAAACCAGCTCGCGGGTGCTTATCTGACCGTCGCGATGGCGGGCCCAGAGCGTCTGGTAGCGCGTCAGCCAGTCAGCATCATCCTGTACCGGATAGCTTGTCCCCTCCCGCTCTCCTCGGTAGAAGGCGATCAGCGCCGCCAGCGCGAAGGTCAGGCGCGGCGGCAGCGTGCCATGCGCCTTCTGCCCTGCCAGCAGCTGCGGCAGAATACGGGTGCGGTACTTGGTCATGCCGTTGAGGGCGATCGAGAGCAGCTGATGTTTGATATAGGGATTGCGGAAGCGCCCGGTCACGGCGCTGGCGAATGACACCAGCTCATCGCGCGGCAGGTCCAGCACCGGAATAATCTCGTCATAAATCGCTTTTTCGACAAACGCGCAAATCTCCGCGTCGTTCATCGCTTCGCCGACGGTATCGATTCCAGCCTGGAAGGCCACCGGCACCAGGGCGGTGTGCGCCCCGTTAAGGATCGCCACTTTGCGCTCTTTATAGGGCTTGATATCGTCGACGATACGCACATTCAGCGGCAGTTTATCGAGACGCAGCTCGCTGGCCAGCGAAGCGGGCCCCTGGATAACAAACAGATAGAAGTGCTCGGCGGTATCGAGGAAAGCATCTTGATAGCCGGTTTGCGCCTCAAGGGCCGCCACTTCATCGCGCGGATAGCCGGTCACAATGCGATCCACCAGGGTGGAACAGAAGGTGTTCGCCGAGGTGAGCCAGTTGATAAAGTCCTGCGGCAGCTGCCACTCGGTGGCATAGCGCAGGACCAGGGCCTGCAGCGCCTCACCGTTATAATCGATCAGTTCGCAAGGGATAATCACCCATCCCTTATCGGCTGCGCCGGCGAAATGCTGGTAACGCTCAAACAGCAGGCGGGTTAGTTTCGCCGGATAGCTGACCGGCGGCGCGTCGTCAAACCGGCCCCCGGCATGGTAGCTGATGCCTGCCTCGGTGGTATTGGAGAAGACAAACCGTATCTCCGGGTTATGCGCCAGACGTAAAAAAGCGTCGTAGTCAGCGTAAGCGCTGATTTCGCGGTTGACCGATCGGATCAACCGCGCGTCGCTAACCGCTTCGCCCTGCTCGTTGAGACCACGGATAATGGTGGTATAGAGGCCGTCCTGGGTGTTCAGAGACGGTGGAAAATCCGTGTCAATGGGGCGAACGACCACGATGCCCGCATTCAGGTCGGTATGCTCGTTGAGCAGGTCGATCTGCCAGTCAACGAATGCGCGCAGGAAGTTGCCTTCACCAAACTGGACGATACGGTCAGGGTACTGCGCGCCGGGGAAATCACGACGGTTTAATGTTTTCACAATGGGTTCCCTCTAATAGTAGTCATACAACCTGAGTAATTGGTCCAATAAGTTATCAGGTTTTACGACCACTGAAACCCTGTTTTGATCAAAGCATTCTGCAATAGCGGCCGTCAGGGCAGAAACTTATAGAACAGCGAGGTGGCAGTCATCTTGCCGTCTGGCATCAGCGCATAGCGCGGAATTTCCCCCACTTTTTCCCAACCGCAGCGAACATAGAACTGCTCCGCCCCGCTGCCGGTCGCCGTGTCCAGCACCAGCACTGTCTTCCCTTCCCGACGAGCGGTTTGCTCCAGCTCCGCCATCAGCGCGTTGGCAATACCCTGGCGGCGGGCATTTTGGTGAACCAAAAGTTTGGCGACATCCGCACGATGCGGCTGATTTTCCGGCTGCCTGATAATCAGCTGCACGGTGCCGACGGGGCGCGAGTCAGCGTCAAGGGCGGCCAGCACGATGCGCTCCCCGGCCGCCACACTGTCAGCGGTACGTTGCCAGAAGGTCGTCGCGGTTTGCAGACTGAAAGGCAGCATAAAGCTCACCGAGGCGCCGCCGTTAACGCAGCTGGCCAGGATATCGCTTAATGCCGGAAGATGATGAATAATATCGTCACGCGACAGCGTGCGCAGTGAAAAGGATGTGGTCATAAGAGCTCCCTGTTATCGACCACATCACTATGTTTTTAACCAAAAATTAACACAAGAGAGATCCTGATAGGATTTTCTTATGGCGCACTTTCGGTGAGCGCCGGCATACAGATGCGGTTACGGCCGGTCTGTTTGGCTTTGACCATTTCATCATCCGCCGCCAGCAGCAGCTGGTTAAACAGTTCGGTAATGCGGGCGTGGCCCACCTCGCGGGTCTCCAGTCCCATACTGATGGTCAGATGGATCGGGTTCTGACCGAGGCCGAAGGGTTGCGACTCCACACCGTGGCGGATCTTCTCCGCCAGCAGATAGCCCTGCTGAGCGCTGTCGACGACGGCGGCCACGGCAAACTCCTCGCCGCCGATACGGGCAACCATCCCCTGCTCGCCCACCAGGTGTCGAACCTGCTGGGCAAACTGGGTCAGCACGCAATCGCCGCCTTCATGGCCCAGAGCATCATTCACTCGCTTGAAGCCATCGATATCCAGCACCATCACCGTCAGCAGCTTATCCGCCTGCAGCGCCTGGCGCTTCAGCGCCTCGCTCAGCCCGGAACGAGAATAGACGCGGGTCTGGAAATCAAAATCAGCGCGCAGGGCCAGCTGCTTCACCAGCATGTTAATCGCCTCGACGCTGGAGGCGACGATCACCGGGCTTATCAGCATAGCCGCGATCCCCAGGCGGGTGGAGAACAGCTGCCACGGCTGCATTCGCGTATCCGGCGAAAAGTGAATTAACGAGTTGGCCACCAGCAGTATCTCGCCGATGCCGGTGAGAAAGGTCAACAGGCAGGTCAGCGGCAGCGGATAGCGCACGGCGCACCAGATCAGGGCCGGTAACGGGAAGGTAATGCTGCCGGCGCCGCCCACCGCCACGCCGAGGGCAATCGACAGCACCAGCGCCAGCGCTGGCAGCAGCTGGTGAAAGCGAAAACCGCTTAACGCGGATGGCAGCGTCAGGGTCAGAATAAACGGCAGGATAAGCACCGCCGTCGAGAACTGCTCGCTAAACCAGTCCGCCAGCTGGGGGATAAAGGTGGCGCGCTCGACGTCCACCGACCCCAGCGCGCCGACCGCTGCGCACAGCAACGCGGCTAACAGACAGAAACAGAATAAATTAAGCGCGTTAATCGGGCCTGGCATGGAATCGGCGCGTCGTTTATCCCACAGCACCAGCTGTGCCAGGGTCACAATAAAGACAATATTGGAGAAGTTAATCAGCAATGAGGCAAAGCCCATTCCCCAGCGCGAGGTTAATCCGTCATAGACCAGCATTGCCGCAAAGCAGACGGCATAAAAATAGCTGCGATTAAGCCATACGTAGCGCGCAAAAATCCCGGCCATCACGGCGTTGAGCGGCCAGAAGAAAGAGAGCTCCTGCACCAGACGCAGCATGGCGCCCAGAAAATGCAGCAGTAGCGTTAACGTAAATAAGACCAGTGCATCGCGCACGGGTTGTTCTTCACGAAACAGCGTAAATGACCGAATCGACAGTGAAGACATTCAGTAATTATCCGTCTAATTGTTTCAGGCAATTATTATGTTAATAGTTAGTTAGCGGATTATCATAACATGAGAATATTTATCAGGCATACTCCGGCGCCGATCAAATGCAAATTAGCGCACAGACGGCGCGTTCATCTGCAGCACCAGCCAGCGGTGGATCACCTGCACAATATAGCGCTGTTCCTGCTCGCTCAGCGCGCGGCCGTGGGGAATGGCGTGCCATTTTTCCAGGCAGCCGCGACAGCAGGTGGCGGTCGCGTGCTGGGCGATAAACACCGGGTGACCGCGCATCGGCGTCTGCTTGCCATCATTGGCCGGCGCGGCGGATGCCAGCCGCTGGCGAATGAAATCGGCGGCGTGCTGGTCGATGACCTCCGGTCCCTTATCGAGACAATATTGCCGCTCTTTCATCCCCAGCCGGAAGCGCGAACGAAACGTCGAGCGCGCCAGACGAGCAAACAACCGATCCTGATCGACCATCAGAACACCGACCTCCCCAGCCGCTGAGTCAGTTTCTCCAGCAGCGCCACCCCGGCCAGCGAGTTACCCGCCTCGTCAAGCTCCGGGCTCCACACCGCGATCGCCATCTCCTGCGGCACGATCGCCACAATTCCGCCGCCGACGCCCGATTTCGCCGGCAGCCCCACGCGCCAGGCGAACTCGCCGGCGTTCTGGTACATGCCGCTGGTCATCATCAGGGCATTCACCTGACGGGACTGGATAGGCGCGATAACCGGCTTTTCCAGGTGCGGGGCGATGCCGCGGTCGGCGAGGAAGAGAAAGGTTCGCGCCAGCTCGACGCAGCTCATCTCCAGCGAACAGTAATGAAAATAGTTCTGCAGCACGGTGGTGACGTCGTTATGGAAGTTGCCGAAGGATTTCATCAGCCAGGCGATAGCGGCGTTGCGCGCCGAATGTTCAAACTCAGAGCGGGCCACCAGCGGATCGTAGGCGATATCGGCCACGCCGCTGAGGCGGCGGACTATCTCCAGCATCCGCTGGCGCGGCGCGCTGAGCCGGCTCTGCAGCATGTCGCAAACCACCAGCGCCCCGGCGTTGATAAACGGGTTGCGCGGTTTACCCTGCTCGATCTCCAGCTGCAGCAGCGAGTTAAACGGCTGGCCAGAGGGATCTTTCCCCACCCGCTGCCAGATCTCTTCTTCCTGATAGTGGTTCATGGCCACCACCAGACTCAATACTTTGGAGATCGACTGGATGGAGAATCGTTCATGCGCATCGCCGGCGGCAAAATGTTGCCCGTCCACTGTACTGATAGCGATGCCAAGCTTGTCGCCGCTGACGCTGGCCAGCGCCGGAATATAATCCGCCACTTTACCGCGGCCAATCAGCGGCCTGATTTCTGCCAGAATGGCTTCCAGCATTGCGTTATTGATCACCGTCGCCACGCGCGGCTCCTTGCCCACCGTCGAATTTTGGTGGGCGAGTATAGCAGACGAGAACGACGGTCGTCAGGGGCAAACGCAGATTAGCGACGGTCTTTCCAGACGGTCTGCGCATTGCAGAACTCGTGCAGACCAAAATGCGACAGTTCACGACCAAAACCGCTCTTCTTCACGCCGCCGAAAGCCACCCGGGCGTCGCTGGCGCAGTAGCCGTTAAGGAAGACGCCGCCGCACTCCAGCTCGCGGGCAAAGCGCTGAGCCTGCGCCTCGTCGGTGGTGTAGACCGTTGCTGACAGGCCAAATTCGCTGTCGTTGGCGAGGGCCAGCGCGTGGTCCGCATCTCGGGCGGTGGTCAGGGTCGCCACCGGACCAAACAGTTCCTGGCGGAAGCCGGTCATTCCGGCGGTGACGTTGCCCAGGACCGTGGGCGCGTAGTAATTGCCCGCCCCTTCGATTTTCTCCGCCCCCAGCAGCAGGGTCGCGCCTTCATCGAGGGTCGCCGTGACCTGCTGGTGCAGTTCATCGCGCAGATCGAATCGCGCCATCGGCCCGACGTAATTCTGCTCGTCGCGCGGATCGCCCATCTTCAGCGCCGCGACGGCGTCGACAAATTTGCGGGTGAAGGCTTCGGCAATGCCGGCTTCGAGGATAAATCGTTTCGACGCGGCGCACACCTGGCCGCTGTTCTGATAGCGGCCGGTGACGGCGGCCTTTACCGCTTCATCCAGATCGGCGTCGTTCAGGACGATAAAGGGATCGGATCCCCCCAGCTCGAGCACGCATTTCTTCAGCGCTGCGCCCGCCTGAGCGCCAATCGCTTTTCCGGCGCGGACGCTGCCGGTGACGGTCACCGCCGCGATGCGGTCGTCATTGATAATCTGCGAAACGCCGTCATTGGTGGCATTGACCCAGCCAAAAACCCCCTCCGGCAGGCCGGCGGCGGCAAAAATTTCGCCCAGCAGACGGGCGCTGCCCATTACGTTAGGGGCATGCTTCAGCAGGTAGCTGTTGCCGGCCAGCAGGATCGGCACCGCGCCGCGCAGCACCTGCCAGACCGGGAAATTCCACGGCATCACCGCCAGAATGGCCCCCAGCGGACGATATTCGATCACCGCCTGGTTATTTTCCACCAGGGTGGCTTCGGTCGCCAGCATCGCCGGGCCATGTTCGGCATACCAGTCGCAGAGGTTGGCGGATTTCGCCAACTCGCCGCGAGCCTGAGCAATCGGTTTGCCCATCTCGAGCGTGATCGTCTGGGCCACCTCTTCACCGCGGGCGCGCAGCTCGGCCCCAATGCGGCGCAGCGCGTCGGCGCGTGCGGCGAGCGGCGTCTGACGCCACTGGCGATAACCCGCCGCGGCGAGAGCGATAGCCGCGTCGACCTCGCGTTCGCTGGCCCACGGCAGCGAGGAGACCACCTCACCGGTAGTCGGGTTGACGGATACGGCGTGCGTTGCAGATAAATTCATCGTTATTCTCTCTCTCGTTGCTTGCGAAGTGAGCGTATTCTGGCTTACCTTTCCATTCATTGAAAATGAATAATATTAAGCAACGCATTCACAAAAGAAGAATGGTATGGACCTGACTCAACTTGAGATGTTTAACGCTGTCGCCAGCACCGGCAGCATCACCCAGGCGGCGCAAAAAGTGCATCGTGTGCCGTCCAACCTCACCACCCGCATCCGCCAGCTGGAGGCTGATCTTGGCGTTGAGCTGTTTATTCGCGAGAACCAGCGGCTGCGCCTCTCCCCCGCAGGCCACAGCTTTTTACGCTACAGCCAGCAGATCCTCGCCCTGGTTGACGAGGCGCGAATGGTGGTGGCGGGCGACGAACCCCAGGGGCTGTTCTCTCTCGGTTCGCTGGAGAGCACCGCGGCGGTGCGGATCCCCACCACCCTGGCCCACTTTAATCAGCGTTACCCGAAAATTCATCTCGCCCTCTCCACCGGCCCCTCCGGGACGATGATCGACGGCGTGCTGGAGGGAGCCCTGAGCGCCGCGTTCGTTGATGGACCGCTGGTGCATCCGGGCCTGGAGGGGCTGCCGGTGTTCCCTGAAGAGATGATGATCGTCGCCCCCTACGGCCACGCGCCCATCGCCCACGCCAGCGAAGTGAACGGGGCAAATGTCTACGCTTTTCGCGCCAACTGTTCCTACCGCCGGCATTTTGAGAGCTGGTTCCATGCCGACAGAGCGACCCCGGGGAGGATCCACGAGATGGAGTCTTACCACGGGATGCTGGCCTGCGTGATCGCCGGCGCGGGCCTGGCGTTGATCCCGCGCAGTATGCTGGAAAGTATGCCCGGCCATCAGCAGGTATCCGCCTGGCCGCTGGCGGAAGAGTGGCGCTGGCTCACCACCTGGCTGGTGTGGCGCCGGGGCGCCAAAACCCGCCAGCTGGAGGCGTTTATAGCGCTGCTGAACGAAGATCGGCGAACAGCGGTTTCTCCATAAACACGCTGAGCGGATCGGGCTGGTAAGGGGCAAACGCGCAGCGGGTCTGATAGCCGTTGCGCGTATAGAGGGTGATGGCCGCATGCTGATGGATGCCGGTCTCCAGGCGCAGAGTATGGCAGTCGCGCTGCCGCGCTTTCTCCTCCAGGGCCGCCAGCAGCTTTTCTCCCAGCTGCTGTCCGCGGTGCTGCGGATCGATATAGACCCGCTTCATCTCGCCAAAACCTTCAGCGCTGAGGACAATGGCCCCGCAGCCAACGGCTTCGCCCTGCGGACTGCGAATCGCCAGGGCGATCACTGTCTCTGGCGGCAGCTGGCCGAGGTCCAGCAGATGGTTGCTCTCCGCCGGGTAGAGTGTCTCCTGCCAGGCGTCGAGGGCGGCAATCAGGGCGGTAAATTCGGCGTCGGTGGGGGCGATGTCGGTAACGGTATACATAGGTGAGCTCCTTTTTTTATGCCACTGTAGCGCGCCTCAGGACGGTTTCCGCCATAGCATTAACTTATATTGCCGCCAACCACTTGCGCTAACTCACTGAAACACAGTAATTTTATCCCCTGCCGTTCGTTTTTGAGAGCTGAATATGCACACCAAAGCCCGTAAAGTGATGATTATTGGCGCCGGCAACGTCGGCGCGTCGGCGGCCTACGCGCTGCTCAATCAGAGCATCTGCGAGGAGCTGATCCTCGTCGACATTAACCAACAGCGCGCCGAGGCACACGCTCAGGACCTCAGCGATGCCGCGGCCTATCGGCCGGGGATGATGACCATCTCTACCCGGGAGGCCAGCGACTGCGCTGATGTCGACATCGCGGTGATCACCGTCTCCGGCGGCGCGCTGCGTCCAGGCCAGAGCCGACTGGATGAACTGACCACCACCGCGAAGATAGTGAAGCGCATCGTGCCAACGATGATGGCCAATGGGTTTAACGGCATCTTTCTGGTAGCCACGAACCCCTGCGACATCATCACCTGGCAGGTATGGCAGCTCTCCGGCCTGCCGCGCAGCCAGGTGCTGGGCACCGGCGTCTGGCTGGATACCACCCGCCTGCGCCGTCTGCTGGCGCAGGAGCTGAACATTGGCGCCCAGAGCATCGACGCTTTTATCCTCGGCGAGCACGGCGACACTCAGTTTCCGGTTTGGTCGCACTCCTCGGTGTATGGCTCGCCGATAGCCGACCTCTACCAGCAGCGCACCGGCCGGCCGCTCGACCGCGAGGCGATGGCCGACAAAGTGCGTAAGCTGGGGTTTGAGATCTACGCCGGTAAAGGCTGTACGGAATATGGTGTGGCAGGCACCATCGCCGAGATCTGCCGTAATATTTTTACCGGCAGCCACCGCGCGCTGGCGGTCTCCTGCATTCTTGACGGTGAGTACGGGGTCTGCGGCGCGGCGGCTGGGGTGCCGGCGGTGCTGGCCCAGGGGGGCGTGGAGCAGATTATCGAACTGCGGCTGGCCGACGAAGAGCAGGCGAAGTTCAGCCAGTCGATTGCGGTAATCAAAGCCAATATCGCGCGTCTGCCCTGATGGCAGACGGCGACGTCTGGTTCAGTCGGCAATGATCAGCTGTGGGGAAAGGGTCACCAGCGCCTCGCGGGTCGCTTCCGGCAGGTGGCTGTCGGTAACGATTACCCTCGCAGATAAATCGTTCCGCGCAGATAGGTGGTGGCCTGGCCGCCGATCAGCACTCGGTCGCCCTGCCACTGGCAGCGCAGGTCGCCGCCGCGGGCGGAGCCCTGGCGCGCCATCATGGTGGTTTTCCCCAGTTTTTCGCCCCACCAGGGGATCAGCATGCTATGGGCGGAGCCGGTCACCGGATCCTCCGGCACCCCTTCACCCGGGCAGAAGAAGCGGCTGACAAAGTCATACTCCTCATCCGGCGCGCTGACGCAGATCATTTTGCCAAGCGTCTGCAGGCGCGCCATGTCCGGCCGCACCGCTTCAACCTGCTGACGATCCGCCAGCAGCACCAGATAATCGCGCCCTTCACGTACCTCGACGGCCGCCTCGAGTCCCAGTCCGGCCAGCAGGTCCGCCGGCGGGTTGGCCACCGGGGTGGTCGTCCACGCCGGGAAGTCGAGCGTCAGCCAGTCGCCGCTGCGGGTGACTCGCAGGTCGCCAACGAAGCGGGTGCTGAAGGTGATAGTCGCCGAGGGATGGTCGAGATATTCAAAAATAACGTGCGCCGCGGCCAGGGTGGCATGACCGCAGAGGTTGATCTCGTGCAGCGTGGTAAACCAGCGCAGCTCATAGCCTTCGTCGGTGCGGACGAAGAACGCCGTTTCGGACTGATTATGCTGTTGGGCCATTTTCAGCAGCACATCGTCGGCTAACCACTCGCTGAGGGGGCAGACGGCCGCGGCATTGCCACCGAAGTTTTTATCGCTGAAAGCATCGACCAGATAAAATTGAATTTCCTGCATACACTGTCCTTACTTTTTTTACTTTCCTTCAACATGACATAAAAGCGCCCCTCTGACACTATCCATAGCAAAATTAATTGCTTAACCGCGCCTGGCTGCTTGCAGTGAAATGAGAGGCAGATCACATAATGATTGTCTTTTCGCCAGCAAACGTTTTATGATCGGCGTCACATCTTCCCCTGAATCACCAGTCCAGAGCTTATGACTACGAATACGGTCTCACGCAAGGTAGCGTGGCTACGTGTCGTGACGTTGGCCATCGCCGCGTTTATTTTTAACACCACAGAATTCGCCCCGGTCGGTCTGCTGTCGGATATTGCCGACAGCTTCGGCATGGAAACTGCCCAGGTGGGCATGATGCTGACCATCTACGCATGGGTGGTGGCGTTAATGTCGCTGCCGTTTATGCTGCTGACCAGCAAAGTGGAGCGCCGGCGGTTGCTCATCGGCCTGTTTATTCTGTTTATCGCCAGCCATGTGCTGTCGTTCTTTGCATGGAATTTTGACGTGCTGGTCATCAGCCGCATCGGCATCGCCTTCGCCCATGCGGTGTTCTGGTCGATAACGTCGGCGCTAGCCATCCGCATGGCCCCCCCGGGCAAACGGGCGCAGGCGCTCAGTCTGATCGCCACCGGTACCGCGCTGGCGATGGTGTTTGGGATTCCGATCGGCCGCATCATCGGCCAGTATTTTGGCTGGCGAATGACCTTCCTGGCGATCGGCCTGGGCGCGTTAGCCACCCTGGTCTGCCTGGTGAAACTGCTGCCGACCCTGCCGAGCGAACACTCAGGCTCGCTGAAGAGCCTGCCGGTGCTGTTCCGTCGCCCGGCGCTGGTCAGCGTATACATTCTGACCGTAGTGGTGGTGACCGCCCATTATACCGCCTACAGCTATATCGAACCCTTCGTCCAGACGGTGGCGGGTCTGAGCGGCAATTTTGCCACCGTGCTGCTGCTGATCCTCGGCGGGGCCGGGATTATCGGCAGCATTCTGTTCGGCAAGCTCGGTAACCAGCACGCTTCGGGGCTGATAAGCCTCGCCATCGGCCTGCTGCTGGCCTGTCTGCTGCTGCTTCTGCCGGCCTCGCATAACCCGCACCACCTGATGCTGCTCAGCATCTTCTGGGGGGTGGCGATTATGATTATCGGTCTCGGCATGCAGGTGAAAGTGCTGGCCTCCGCCCCGGACGCCACCGACGTCGCCATGTCGCTGTTCTCGGGCATCTTTAATATCGGCATTGGCGCCGGCGCGCTGGTGGGCAGCCAGGTGAGTCTGCATCTCTCTATGGCCTCCATCGGCTATATCGGCGCTATCCCGGCGCTGGCAGGCCTGATCTGGGCCCTGCTGATCTTCCGCCGCTGGCCGGTATCGCTGGAAGAACACCAGCCGCACCACTCTTAATTCAGCCGCAAAAAAAGCCCGCCGGTATCGCTCCGGCGGGCTGTTGTCTCTCTGCGCATCACCGCAGTCAGGGATGCCAGGTCGAAATGATCTCCAGCACGCCATTAATAATAAATTGCACGCCCATGCAGACCAGCAGGAAGCCCATCAGTCGTGAGATGGCCTCAATGCCGCCTTTGCCTACCAGACGCATAATCGCCCCCGAACTGCGCAGGCAACCCCAGAGAATGATCGCCAACAGGGCAAAGATAATCGGCGGCGCCGCCAGCACCACCCACTCCGGGAAGTCCACCCCGTGTTTAACGGTCGAGGCGGAACTAATGATCATCGCGATGGTGCCCGGACCGGCGGTGCTTGGCATCGCCAGCGGCACAAAGGCGATATTGGCGGTCGGCTCATCCTGTAGTTCTTCCGATTTGATCTTCGCTTCCATCGAATCGTGGGCTTTTTGCTGGGGGAACAGCATACGGAAACCGATAAAGGCCACAATCAACCCCCCGGCGATTCGCAGCCCAGGTATTGATATGCCGAATGTATTCATCACCACCTGGCCGGCATACCATGACACCATCAGGATGGCGAAGACATACACCGAGGCCATCAACGCCTGCTTGTTACGCTCGGCGTTGTTCATATTGCCCGCCAGGCCGAGGAACAGCGCCACGGTAGTCAGCGGATTCGCCAGCGGTAAAAGCACCGCCAGGCCGAGCCCTATCGCTTTAAACAAATCGAACATAGTTAAATAAAGTCCCGTAAATATTCATTTTTTAAAGATGGTTTCAATCCGTGAGTATACCGGCTTCAACAATTCCAACGCCAGCCAGCTGATAAATCACTTTCGCCAAAAATTAACAAGCGTTAGAAAATTCACAAACAGTGACAAGCGTCGAATTTTTTTGTTTTAGCAAATCGTGGCATCGGCTAATTCATAATGTTGACTTATGATTGCCTGGGCAATAGTATCACTCGCAACTAAATCATTGCCTGGGCAACCATCATGAAAAATACCAGCGACCTGTTCAACGAGATGATTCCGCTGGGCCGCTTGATCCAGATGGTTAACCAGAAAAAAGATCGCCTGCTCAACGACTACCTCTCACCCATGGATATTACCGCGACCCAGTTTCGGGTGCTCTGTTCCATTCGTTGCGAGGTATGTATTACCCCCGTTGAGCTGAAAACCGTGCTTTCCGTCGACCCGGGCGCGATGACGCGTATGCTCGACCGCCTGGCGTGTAAAGGCTGGATTGAACGGTTACCCAACCCCGCTGACAAGCGCGGTGTGCTGGTGCAGTTGACGCCAGACGGCGCAGCCCTTTGCGAGCAGTGTCATCAGGTTGTGGGTCAGAAGTTACACCAGGAGTTAACAAAAAATCTGTCGGCGGACGAAGTCGCCATGCTTGAGCAACTCCTCAAGAAGGTCCTGCCGTAACAATAAGAAGAGGTAAGATGATGTCCAGACGTAATAATGACGCCATCACTATCCATAGTATTTTGTCGTGGATCGAGGATAACCTGGAATCGCCCCTGTCGCTGGAAAAAGTGTCTGAGCGCTCAGGTTACTCCAAGTGGCACCTGCAACGTATGTTTAAGAAAGAGACCGGCCATTCCCTCGGCCAGTACATCCGCAGCCGTAAGCTGACGGAGATTGCGCAAAAGCTCAAGCAGAGCAATGAGCCAATCCTGTACCTGGCGGAACGCTACGGTTTCGAATCGCAGCAGACCTTGACGCGAACGTTTAAAAACTATTTCGATGTTCCGCCCCACAAATATCGCATAACGAATGTACCTGGCGAATCCCGCTATCTGCATCCGCTAAATAACTGATGTTAATCGCCTGTAATATCAAAGACGTATTGAGGAAATCATGAAATTATTCGCTGCCGCAGCTATCGTCCTTCTGTCGCTGGCATCCAGCTTCAGCTTTGCGGAGCAAACCACCACGCCGGTGCGGCAAAACCAGCGTGACACAATGATTATCCCTTCGGACCATAACGACTCGCCGTTTGATTTCAATCATATGGCGGCCGGCAATGATAAATCTGACGAACTAGGCGTGCCGTACTACCAGCAGCACGACCTGTGATGCCATTACACGCATACTTGTGTATAGCCCCGTCTCCGGGGCTTTTTTTTACCCGCGCGCCATGCCCGGCCGCACCAGACGCAGACCGAAAACGTTGATATAGAGCCCGGCCATGATCAGCGCCGCCCCGGCGAGCTGCAGTCCGCTCAGCGTCTCCCCCAGCAGCAGCGCGGCGCTGGCCATCCCCACTACCGGCACCAGCAGCGACAGCGGCGCCACCCGCCAGGTTTCATAGCGCCCCAGCAGCGAGCCCCAGATACCATAGCCGACGATGGTGGCGATAAACGCCAGGTAAAGCAGCGAGAGAACCGTCAGCATATCGATCTGGCGTAGACTCGCCAGCATGAGCTGCGGGCCATCGATCAGCCACGAGGCAAACATAAACGGCAGCACCGGGATCAATGCGCTCCACACCACCAGCGACATGATCGGCGGCCGGGCGGCATGCGACATGATTTTTTTGTTGAAAATATTGCCGCAGGCCCAGCTGAGCGCCGCCGCCAGGGTCAGCATAAAACCCACCAGTGGGACATGCTCCCCGCCGAGGCTCCCCTCCACCAGCACCAGCACGCCGAAGATCGCCAGCGCGATCCCCGCCAGCTGCTTGCCCTGTAAGCGTTCGCCAAAGACGAAGGCGCCAAGAATGATGGTAAAAAAGGCTTGCGCCTGCAGCACCAGCGACGCCAGCCCCGCCGGCATGCCCAGGCCGATAGCGCAGAACAAAAAGGCAAACTGGCCAAAGCTAATGGTCAGGCCATAGCCCAGCAGCAGGCGCAGCGGAATGGCCGGCCGGGCGACAAACAGCAGCGCCGGGAAGGCGACCAGCATAAAGCGCAGGCCCGCCAGCATCAGCGGCGGCATATTGTGCAATCCCAGCTTAATCACCACGAAGTTAAGCCCCCACACCACCACTACCAGCAGCGCCAGCAGTCCATCTTTCCTCGTCATACCCTGCCTCTGTCGTTATTAGAATTTTTGTGAACAAAATCAAAGTAACCAAAAAGCGGTCGCCAGGATAGATCATTATTTTTGGCAGGTTCGGAAGTGCCTATCGCCACCGGGGCGACCTGTACAAGGCGTGATGGCCGTGTTATTTGTGATCGAAGACATAAAATTATAACAACATGACAGGCAAGGAAATCATGATCACCACACTCCGGCGCTCCACCATCGCGCTGCTGGCATCGTCGCTACTGTTGACTATCGGCCGCGGGGCCACACTGCCGTTTATGACCATCTACCTCACCCGACGCTATCAGCTGGAGGTGGATGTGATTGGCTACGCCCTGTCGCTGGCCCTCGTGGTCGGCGTGCTGTTTAGCATGGGCTTTGGCATCCTCGCGGACAAGTTCGACAAAAAGCGCTATATGGTGTGGTCAGTGCTGGTGTTTATCCTTGGTTTCAGCGCGATACCGCTGGTCAATAACGCTATCCTGGTGGTGATCTTCTTTGCGCTGATCAACTGCGCCTACTCGGTCTTTTCCACCGTGCTGAAAGCCTGGTTCGCCGACCGGCTGACGGCGGAGAAAAAAGCGCGCATCTTCTCGCTGAACTACACCATCCTCAACATCGGCTGGACCGTCGGACCGCCCATCGGCACGCTGCTGGTGATGCACAGCATTAATCTGCCATTCTGGCTGGCGGCAGCCTGCGCCGCCTTCCCGTTAGTGTTTATTCAGCTGTTTCTGCAGCGAGATGGCGCCGCCGCCGCCCAGCCAGGGGCTGCCGTCTGGACGCCTTCGGTGCTGCTGCGCGACCGCGCGCTGCTGTGGTTTACCTGTTCAGGGCTGCTGGCCTCCTTCGTCGGCGGCGCTTTCGCCTCCTGTATCTCGCAGTACGTACTGGTGGTCGCCAGCAGCGACTTCGCCGAAAAAGTGGTGGCCGTGGTGCTGCCGGTTAACGCCGCGGTGGTCGTCGCTCTGCAGTATGCGGTTGGCCGGCGACTGAGCGCCAGAAATATCCGCCCGCTGATGACCTTCGGCACCGTCTGCTTTGTGATCGGCCTCGTGGGCTTTATGTTCTCCGGCGCCAGCCTGTGGGCGTGGGGGATCTCGGCGGCAGTCTTCACCCTTGGCGAGGTGATTTATGCCCCCGGCGAGTATATGCTGATTGACCATATCGCCCCGCCGGGAATGAAGGCCAGCTACTTCTCCGCTCAGTCGCTGGGATGGCTGGGCGCGGCATTCAACCCGATGCTGACGGGGTTGATCCTCACCCATCTGCCGCACTGGTCGCTTTTTGTCATTCTTATCGGGGCGATTGTCGCCGCCTGGCTGATGATTTTCCGCGGGATCAATGCCCGCCCCTGGCAGCCGGATTCTCCGCTGGCCAACGCCTGACGCCAGCTGGCATGCGGCTGTCAGGTTGCTGTCAGGTTGCTGTCGGGTCGTTGTCGGGTCGCTGTCGTGGTGGCTGGCGGCCCGCTTTTCCATACTCCATCACAGGTTTACATCCGCAGAACGTTATGGAGCATACAAATATGAACAGCAACAATCAGGTCAAACAATTACGGCTGCAGCGCGCCTGGTCCCAGGAACAGCTGGCCGAAATGGCGGGTCTCAGCGTCCGCACGATCCAGCGCATTGAGAATGGCGAACGCCCGGGACTGGAGACCCTCAGCGCCCTCGCCGCGGTCTTTGAGGTGACGGTGGCCGAGATCGGCGGCGAAGCCTCGCGGGAGGGCGCGCCGGGCCCGGAAGCCTCGCTGGATCTGCGTATAGAGGAAGCGAAAGCGCGGGTGCAGCAGGAGAGCCGCTTTTTTCGTTCGCTGTCGGTGGCGCTGGTGGTCTGCGTGCTGCTGGCGCTGCTCAACCGGTACACTAACCCGCAGTACACCTGGTCCGGCTGGGTCGCCCTGATCTGGGGCGCTCTGCTGGCGGTGAGAGGATTACGCCTGTTCGTGTTCGGCGAATGGATCAAAAACTGGCGCCAGGCGCGCCTGCAGCGGCTGCTGCGTAAATAGCAAGGAAACCGGCGGCGCGAACGCCGCCGGTCCGTTCAGATAGTCACCAGGGCGCGTACGCCGTCGGTTTCCATATCTCCGCCCTTGCCCTGCTGGACGATGGCGCCGCGCGACATCACCAGGTAGTGGTCCGCCAGCCCGGCGGCAAAGTCATAGAATTGTTCCACCAGCAGGATGGCCATATCCCCGCGGCTCGCCAGCTGACGGATCACCTCGCCAATCTCTTTGATGACCGAGGGCTGGATCCCCTCGGTGGGCTCATCGAGGATCAGCAGCTGCGGACGGCCGGCCAGCGCCCGGCCGATCGCCAGCTGCTGCTGCTGGCCGCCGGATAAGTCACCGCCCCGCCGCTGCTTCATGGTCTTGAGCACCGGGAAAAGCTGGTAAATCTCCTCCGGCACCTGCTGCGCCTCGCGGGCGGGAAAGCGCGATAGCCCCATCAGCAGGTTTTCCTCCACCGTCAGGCGCGGAAAAATCTCGCGTCCCTGAGGGACGTAGGCCACCCCGGCCTGTACCCGCTGGTGCGGTTTACGGTGGGTAATGTTCTGATCCTGCCAGCGTACCTCACCGCTGCGCGCCGGGATCAGCCCCATCAGACATTTCAGCAGGGTGGTCTTGCCGACGCCGTTGCGCCCCAGCAGGCAGGTGACTTCGCCCTGGCGGGCGGAAAAATCCACCCCACGCAAAATATGGCTGCCGCCGTAGTATTGATGTAGCTGACTCACCTGTAACATTGGCGCTCCTTAACGTCCCAGATAAACTTCAATGACCTGCTCATTGGCCTGCACCTCCCGCAGCGATCCCTCCGCCAGCACCTGGCCCTGATGCAGGACCGTCACCCGGTCGGCGATAGTCTCGACAAATCCCATGTCGTGCTCCACCACCATCAGGGAGTGCTGTCCGGCCAGCGTACGAAACAGCTCCGCTGTATATTCGGTTTCCGCATCGGTCATGCCGGCCGCTGGCTCATCAAGCAGCAGCAGATGCGGCTCCTGCACCAGCAGCATGCCGATCTCAAGGAACTGTTTCTGGCCATGGGAAAGCAGCCCCGCCTGGCGGTAGCGTTCGCCGTCAAGACGCAGCAGGCGCAGCACCTCATTCAGTCGATCGTCCTGTTCACTGCTCAGCCGGGCGCGCAGGCTGGCCCACACCGATTTATCTCCCTTCATCGCCAGGGCGAGATTTTCCGCCACCGTCAGCGCTTCGAAGACCGTCGGCTTCTGAAACTTGCGCCCGATGCCCTGGCGGGCGATGGCCACCGGTTCGAGGGTGGTCAGATCCACCGACTGGTCATAGATCGCTTTGCCGCTCTGCGGCCGGGTTTTGCCGGTGATCACATCCATCAGGGTGGTCTTGCCCGCGCCGTTGGGGCCGATCACACAGCGCAGCTCGCCGACGCCAATCGCCAGCGACAGGTCCGTCAGCGCCCGGAAACCATCAAAGCTGACGTTAATGTTCTCCAGCTGCAGTACCGGGTCGGTTTGCGCACGAAAGCGATCGCCGGGCAGCTGGCGGGTAAACAGTCCTTCATCCGGTTGCATTAGCGGTCTCCTCGACGCAGCAGACCCATCACCCCGCGGGGTAAAAACAGGGTTACGATGATAAAGATGAGGCCGAGAAACAGCTGCCAGTACTCCGGCATCGCCACGGTGAAAATGCTCTTCGCGCCGTTGACCAGCCCGGCGCCAAGCACCGGGCCAATCAGTGTGCCGCGCCCGCCGAGCGCCACCCAGATGGCGGCCTCGATGGAGTTGGTCGGCGACATTTCGCTGGGGTTGATGATCCCCACCTGCGGGACATATAACGCCCCCGCCAGGCCGCAGAGTACCGCCGACAGCGTCCACACCAGCAGCTTGAAGCCGCGCGGGTCGTACCCGCAGAACATCAGGCGGTTCTCGGCATCCCGCACCGCGGTGAGGATCCGACCAAACTTACTCTGCGCCAGCGCCGAGCCCAGCCACAGGGTCAGCAACAGCAGCAAAACCGTGGCCATAAACAGGGTGGCGCGGGTGCCGGTGGCGGTGACCGGAAAACCCAGCAGCGTGGTAAAACCGGTGAAACCGTTGTTGCCGCCAAACCCGGTCTCGTTGCGAAAGAACAGCAGCATACCGGCATAGGTCAGGGCCTGGGTCATGATCGAGAAATAGACCCCTTTGATCTTCGAGCGAAAGGCAAACCAGCCGAAAACCAGGGCCAGCAGACCGGGAACCAGCACCACCAGCGCCATCGCCCAGGCGAAATGCTGCGTGCCCCACCAGAACCAGGGCAGTTCGCTCCAGGAGAGAAAAGACATAAACGCCGGCAGACCGTCGCCCGCCGCCTGGCGCATCAGGTACATGCCCATAGCGTACCCGCCGAGGGCAAAGAAAATCCCGTGCCCCAGCGACAGCATACCCGCGTAGCCCCAGACCAGATCCAGCGCCACCGCCACAATGGCGTAGCAGAGGATTTTACCGCTCAGGGTCAGCAGCCAGCTCGGCACCGCCAGCGGATGGGAGGCCGGCAGCAGTGCCAGAAATGGCATGCTCAGCAGCCCCAGCACCAGCAGGATCCCCAGCCAGCGCAGAGGCCGCGGCGCGCGCTGCGCCAGCGTTAAGGTAACAGGTTGGCTCATCAGTCAATCACCCTCCCTTTCAGCGCGAACAGACCCTGCGGGCGTTTCTGAATAAACAGAATAATCATCACCAGGATCAGGATCTTGCCCAGCACAGCGCCCATTTGCGGCTCGAGAATTTTGTTGAAAATGCCCAGCCCAAAGGCCGCCGCCACGCTGCCGGCCAGCTGGCCGACGCCGCCCAGGACCACCACCAGAAACGAGTCGATGATGTATCCCTGACCCAGTTCAGGCCCGACGTTGCCGAGCTGTGACAGCGCCACGCCGCCCAGCCCGGCAATACCGGAGCCGAGGCCAAAGGCCAGCATATCCACCCGCCCGGTAGGTACGCCGCAGCAGGCGGCCATCGCCCGGTTCTGCGTCACGGCGCGGACGTTCATGCCGAGACGGGTGCGGTTCAGGATGAGCCAGGTAAAGCACAGCACCAGCAGGACGAACGCCAGCACCGCCAGCCGGTTCCACGGCAGGATCAGGTTCGGCAGGACCTGCACGCCGCCGGAGAGCCAGGCGGGGTTTGCCACCTCGACGTTCTGCGCGCCAAACAGCATGCGCACCAGCTGGATAAGCATCAGGCTGATCCCCCAGGTGGCGAGCAGCGTCTCCAGCGGCCGACCATACAGATGACGAATAATGGTGCGCTCCAGCGCCATGCCGATCCCGGCGGTCACCAGAAACGCTACCGGCAGCGCGACCAGCGGATAAAAGGCCAGCCACTGCGGCGCGAGCTGCGCCAGCGCCTGCTGAACCAGCCAGCAGCTGTAGGCGCCAATCATCAGCATCTCGCCGTGGGCCATGTTAATCACCCCCAGCAGGCCGTAGGTGATCGCCAGCCCCAGCGCGGCCAGCAGCAGCACCGAGCCCAACGACAGCCCCATAAAGGCCTGGCCCAGCAGATCGCCGAGCAGCAGACGATGTTTGATCTTTTTCAGGCTGTCGCTGGCCGCCTCGCGCACCGCCGCATCCGGCTCATGCTGGGCATCGGTAAAGGGGATCAGGAGCGCCTGGGTTTCCGGGTCCGCGGAATGGCCCAGCAGCGTCACGGCGGCCAGCCGCGCGCTGGCCTCAGGCTGAGTCAACTGCAGCCGCGCCAGCGCCACCTCCAGCAGGCCCCGCACATTATCATCGCTTTCCGCCTTCAGCCGCTGCTGCAGCAGCGCGGCCATGGCCGGGGTCGCTTCCCGCTGTAGCGTTCGTGCGGCGGACGCTCGCTCTGTGACGTTGTCACTTAAAATAAGATGGCTGGCCAGCGCGCCGGCAGCCAGATTGCGCAGCCGGTTGGTCAGACGCACCGGTCGGGTTTCGCCCTGGGGCGCGGCGACGGCACCCAATGGCTGTAATCCGCCCTGTCGGGTGCGGAAAGCATGTTTTCCGTCGTCCATCACCAGGCTCTCGGTGGTCAACGCCCGCAGCAGCGGCAGACGATCCGCCTGCGGCGCTGCCGCCCACTGGGTCAACAGCTGCGCCTGCTGGCTGCGGCTGGCGGCAACGAAGTCGTCCGCCTCCGCGGCCTGTGCCCGCCATGGCAGCAGGATCAGCAGTAGCGTCAACACACTCATGAGACGCAATGCGTTCATGTCGTTCTCCTCTTGTCAGCGGCCGACGGACGCGACGTTCCCGCTCCGTCGGCCCTGGCGCTTACTGGCTGACGGTTTTCATCGGATGGTCAGGTTTCTTATCATTACCGGGGATCCACGGGCTCCATGGCTGCGCGCGGACGGGCTCATCGGTCTGCCAGACCACGTTGAACTGGCCGTTGCCTTCAATTTCACCGATCATCACCGGCTTATGCAGATGGTGGTTGGTGGCATCCATCGTCAGGGTGAAACCGGACGGCGCTTTGAAGGTTTGTCCGGCCATAGCGTCGCGCACTTTGTCCACGTCGGTGATGCCGGCTTTGGTCACCGCCTGCGCCCACATATGCAGACCCACCCAGGTCGCCTCCATCGGATCGTTGGTCACCACCGTATCGGCATTCGGCAGCTTGTGCGCTTTGGCGTAAGCGCGATAATCGGCGACAAAGGCTTTGTTGGTCGGGTTATCGACCGACTCAAAGTAGTTCCATGCCGCGAGGTTGCCGACCAGCGGTTTGGTATCGATGCCGCGCAGCTCCTCTTCCCCCACCGAGAAGGCCACCACCGGCACGTCGGTCGCTTTCAGCCCCTGGTTAGCCAGCTCTTTATAGAACGGCACGTTGGAATCGCCGTTAATGGTAGAGACCACCGCCGTTTTGCCGCCGGCGGAGAATTTTTTGATATTGGCGACGATGGTCTGGTAATCGCTATAGCCGAACGGGGTGTACACTTCTTCGATATCTTTGTCCTGGATCCCTTTGGCATGCAGGAAGGCGCGAAGGATCTTGTTGGTGGTGCGCGGATAAACGTAGTCGGTTCCCAGCAGGAAGAAGCGTTTGGCGCCGCCGCCGTCCTCGCTCAGCAGGTATTCCACCGCCGGGATGGCCTGCTGGTTAGGCGCCGCGCCGGTATAGAAGACGTTGGGGGACATCTCTTCCCCTTCGTACTGTACCGGGTAGAACAGCAGGCCGTTCAGCTCCTCAAACACCGGTAGCACCGATTTACGCGAGACCGAGGTCCAGCAGCCAAACACCACCGCCACCTTATCCTGGGCCAGCAGCTGGCGCGCCTTCTCGGCGAACAGCGGCCAGTTGGAGGCCGGGTCGACCACCACCGGCTCCAGCTTCTTGCCCAACACCCCGCCTTTGGCGTTGATGTCGTCGATGGCCATCAGGGCGACGTCCTTCAGCGGCGTTTCGGAAATCGCCATCGTCCCGGAGAGCGAATGCATGATCCCGACTTTAATAGTGTCGGCGGCATAGGCCTGGAAGGAGAGACCCATAGCCATAACAGAGGCGGAGAGTGCAAAAGCTTTTAATAACGTTCTTCGTTGCATGATTCACTCCTGAGTAGCGCAAAAATAAAGAATTAACAGCTAACCAGAGGTGATAAGGCAAAAACGGTGCCAGGTTGTGAGAACAGTGGGATGCGGCGCAGGCGGACGGCGGAGGCGAAGGAGATGGCAGCGTTGCCTCATCACGGTGCAACGCTGCGCTAAGAAAGCAATTACCAGACGTCGGCGGCGATGGCGGTCACCAGACGGACTTTTTGCCACTGCTGGTCTTCGCTGAGGGCGTTACCCTCTTCCGTCGAGGCGAAACCGCACTGCGGACTCAGGCAGATCTGCTCGAGCGGAACATATTGCGCCGCCTCAGCGAGGCGCGCTTTTACCCCCTGCGGGTTCTCCAGCTCGCCGTTTTTGGTGGTGATAAGCCCGAGGACCACCTGCTGATGGCCGGGACGAATAAAGCGCAGCGGAGCGAAATCTCCGGAGCGGTCGTTGTCATACTCGAGGAAGAAGGCATCGACATTGACGCCGCCAAACAGCACCTCGGCCACCGGCTCGTAACCGCCCTCCGAGATCCAGGTTGAGCGGAAGTTGCCCCGGCAGACGTGCAGGCCCACCGTCAGATCGGCCGGCTTGCCCTCCAGCGCCTGGTTCAGCACCCGGGCATAAATGCGCGCCAGCGCATCTGGATCGTCGCCGCGCTCGCGCACCTGCTGACGCTGGGCATCGGAACAGAGATAGGCCCAGACGGTATCGTCCAGCTGCAGATAGCGGCAGCCGGCGTCATAAAACGCACGGATCGCGTCGCGCCAGGTGGTGGCCAGGTCGTCGAAGTAGTCGCTGAGATCCGGGTAAACGGTGGCATCAATATCTTTCCGACCGCCGCGGAAGTGGAGCACGCTCGGGCTGGGAATGGTCATCTTAGGCTGCGCGTCGCCGCTGATGCTTTTCAGATAGCGGAAATCCTCCAGCATTGGGTGGTCGCCAAACGCCAGCTTGCCGGTAACGCGCACGCCGTGCGCTTTGGTCTGCACGCCGTTGAACTGGATCCCCTGCTCGGCATCGTAACGCTCAACGCCTTGCAGGCCGTCGAAGAAATCAAAATGCCACCATGCGCGACGAAACTCGCCGTCGGTAACCACGTGCAGGCCGCAGTCGCACTGCTGCTGGACCAGGTGACGGATAGCGTTATTCTCAATCTCGCGCAGCTGACCGGCGTCGATGAGCCCCTCAGCCAGCTGCTGACGCGCCTGTTTGATGCTGTCCGGGCGCAAAAAACTGCCGACGATGTCTGCGCGGAACGGGGCCTGTTGACGTTGCATGCTGTCTCCTTAGCGGTGGGCGCGTTAGTTGCCCACCGTGATAGTTCATTATTTGAATTTTTAGACTTCTGGATGGCTATATGTCCAGATACTGGCATGCAGGCCGGCGGGCCGCAAACGAGAATATTTCATGGGACATGAAAAATATTCATTTACCGGCGACAAACGCATAGCCCTCATCTTCCCAGCCGGTGATCCCGCCGAGCATCATTTTCACCGGCCGCCCCAGTTCGGCCAGCTTTAGCGCGGCAACGTCGGCACCGTTGCAGTGCGGCCCGGCGCAATAGACCACAAACAGGGTCTCCGCCGGCCAGGCCGCCATTCTCTCGGCGCTGATCTGGCTGTGCGGGAGATGCAGCGCGCCGGGCAGGTGGCGCCTGGCGAAGGCCTCCTCGCTGCCGACCACGTGCAGCAGGACAAAGTCGACCTCGCCGGCACGCTGGGCGCTGTGCACATCGGCGCAGTCGGTCTCGAGATGCAGCTTATGGCGGAACCAGCGGATAGCCTCGGCGGAGGTGGCGGGGGTAAATTGGGTTACTACACTCATGGCGTCTTCTCCTTGTCTGTGATAACACTACTTTACTGACGCCCATCACCCTTATCTGCCGGCAACCATGACAGAAAACGCTAACATCCTGACAACCCCTTCGGTGACACTGTCACCTCACCGCGTGGTGGCCCTCGCCTACGATGGCCTGTGCACGTTTGAGTTTGGCGTGGCCGTGGAGATCTTCGGCCTGCCGCGCCCGGAAATGGGCGAGCGCTGGTACCAGTTCGCCGTCGCCGCCGTCGATGAAGGGCCTCTGAGAGCCACCGGCGGAGTCCGGTTGATGACCGACGGCGGCCCTGAGCTTCTCGCCCAGGCGCAGACCATCGTGGTCCCCGGCTGGCGCGGCATCGATGCCCCGGTCCCCGAGGCGCTGTGCGCCGCCCTGGCCGCCGCTCACGCGCGCGGGTGCCGGATTATTTCCATCTGTTCCGGGGTGTTCGTTCTCGCCGCCGCCGGGTTGCTCAATGGCCGCCAGGCGACAACCCACTGGCGCTACACCGCCGCGCTGCAGTCCCGTTTTCCGCAGATCCAGGTGGTGGAGGATGTCCTGTACGTGGGTGATGATTTGCTGATGACCTCCGCCGGCAGCGCGGCGGGGATCGACCTCTGTCTGCATCTGGTGCGCGAGGATTTCGGCAGCGAGGCAGCGAATGTGGTCGCCCGCCGCCTGGTGGTCTCTCCCCATCGCGACGGCGGTCAGGCGCAGCAGGTCCTGCGTCCGGTGGCCCGCAGCCGGGAGAGTCTACGCCTTGGCCAGCTGTTTGATTATCTGCACCAGCATCTCGCCGCCAGCCACACCGTCGCCTCCCTCGCACAGCGCGCCGGCATGGGGACGCGCACCTTTTTGCGCCGCTTTGAAGAGGCCACTGGTAAAACCCCCGCCCGCTGGCTGCTGGAGGAGCGTCTGCTGCGCGCCCGTCAGCACCTGACGGAGAGCACGATGGGCATCGACCAGATCGCTGAGTACTGCGGCTTTGCCAGCGCTGGCACCCTGCGCCACCATTTTCGCCAGCGCTTCGCGCTAAGCCCACTGCAGTACCGTAAACAGTTTGCAACTTCTCCGATTGCAAAATCGTCCCAGCCACGGACAATAGACGGCCACAGTAAACCGGTCGCCAGGATGGTCGATGATGAAGAAAGAGTGTCGGGTAGTAATCTATAAAGAGGGCCTGCTGGGCAGCCTGTTTTTTGGCGAAGCCAAAGCCGACCCTGACAAAATGAGCCAGTTTCTCAGTAGCTATACCCGCGAAGGCTGGGAGGTAAAAACCATGTCGGTGGAGCGACGCCGTACCGCCCTGTTCTGGTCGCGGGAAGCGTATCTGTTTGTGCTTGAACGGCCCCTCTGACGGCGCCTGCGCCTGGTTTAACCGCTTAAGCCAGGCGTTGCCCGGCATCCGCGCTCAGGGCTGGCGGATATAGCCCTGCTCCTGCATGTTGCGCATGCCCTCCTCGCTGGCGCAGACCATCCCGGTGGTCAGCATGGCAAAACCAAAGCGCTGATAGAATGGGATTTTATCGGCCACCGCATAGATAAAGATTTTGCCGAAGGGCAGCAGCTGCTCCCGGATGGCCAGCATTAGCTGTTGTCCGTAACCCTGCCCCTGGCGGTCGGGGACGATCGCCACATCCGACAAATAGCTGCTCCAGGTGCAGTCGCTGATGGCCCGCGCCACGGCAATCAGCTGACCGTGCTCATAGCCAAACCAGCAGAAGGTGCTATGGAGAAACGCCTGCTCCAGCTGCTGAACATCACGTTCATTCAGCCCGGCCTCGGCGACGATGGTCCTCACCCGCCGCCAGTCTATCCGCCCAATCGCCTCTTTCCCCTCAATCACCATCATGACCTTGACTCCCGTTGTGTTCGGCATCTATCCCGAAAGACAGATGTAGCATGCCGCCGCAGGGGATGCCAGGCGAAAAAACGAACGGAACAAAGCGGGAAACGGAGGAAGGCAAAAAAAAACCGCCATGTGACTGGCGGTAAATCAATGCTTGCATGGATAGATTGTATTTTGCATTTTTCGCAGGCAGAGGATCCTGACCTCTCTACGTTTGATCCCGAGGTTAGCATGGTCAACCTCAATAAATCCTCAACGGCCTGCGGCTAGAGCTTCTCCACCAACGCTTTCAGCTGCGCCAGGGTCTGCTGCCGGTCCTCCGGGGCGGCGAGCGGCCACGCCGACTGGCGCACGATGAGCCGGGTCGGCAGCAGCTCGCGGATCCGCAGCTGCGGGGCCGCCATCAGAGCAATCAGCCGCTCCACGGCCCGCTTGCCCAGCAGATCGAAGTCCTGCGCCACCGTGGTGAGCGGCGGCTGAAAGTAGAGACTGTCGGCGGTGTCGTCATAGCCGGTCACCGATACCGCCTGGCTGCCGCTGCGATTGAGCTGGGCCAGCGCGCTGAGTACCCCGAGCGCCATCTGATCGTTCGCCACCACAATGGCGCTGATCCGCGGCTGCAGGTGCAGCAGTTCAAAGGTTTTCTGCCAGCCGCTGGCGGCGCTCCAGTCACCGAACACCGTGGTTGAACGGGCGATATTCAGACTGTGCAGCGCCTCGCGCCAGCTGGCGAGACGCAGACGGGCGGAAACCGAACTTTCCGGCCCTGCCAGCAGGCCAAATTCGCGATGCCCCAGCTCCCACAGATGGCGCACGCACGCCCCACAGCCGTCGCGATGATCGAAGCGCACGCAGCAGACATCGGCCTCCGGGGAGACGTCCAGAAACAGGCAGGCCATATCCGGGTTCTCTTTAACCAGTCGCTCGGCGGTAGCGCTTTCCAGCGGCAGACTAACGATCACTCCGCGAATATGCTGGGCGCGCAGTTCGTCCAGCCGGGCCTGCAGCGCGGCGAAGTCGGCCTGCGCCGGCATCGCTATTGCCACCTCCAGCTGGTGCAGGCTGGCATGGCTCTTTACCGCGGCGGCGATCTGCGAGGGAGCATGCAAGGTCAGCGAGGCAGTGATAAGCCCAATGGAGGGCGCTGCTTTGCCGGCGAGCAGCTGCGCCGAGCGGTTAGGTACGTAGTGCAGCGCCTGCATCGCGCGGATTACCTGCTCGCGGGTGCGGGCTGACACCACTTCAGGACGGTTCAGGACCCGGGAGACGGTCTGTTGGGAAACCCCGGCCGCGCGAGCGACATCCTCCAGGGTAGCGGTACGACGCGGCATTTTTTCTCCTCAGCAATAACAATGTCGTGCGCTAACATTTTATGTTTAACGCGCGACAAAAAACAGCGCTTTACCCTCGCTTTCGTGATCGTCTGTTAATTTCATTTCCGCCGTCGTTGCTGGACAAAACAAATTATCCGATAACGTTCTTTATCCTGTTTAGCGATCGACATTTTCTGACTTACCGGGGATTACTATGCCAATAAGCGATACCAGTCGCCGCCACGCGCCTGACTTCCACGCCGTCCTCGCCCGCGAAGACTGGCAGAACCAGACCATTACCCATCTCAACCGCCTGCCAGCGCATCCCGCGTTCGCCAGCTGGCGCGATGAGCTTGCCGCCCGCGATAATCGCCCTTCGCCTCGACGTCGTCAGCTGGACGGCGAATGGCAATTTGCTTACGCCCGCAGCCCGTTTGCCGTCGATGCGCAGTGGCTGACGCAGGACCTGCCAGGCAGCCGCGGGACGCCCGTGCCCTCCAACTGGCAGATGGAGGGCTATGACGCGCCGATCTACACCAACGTCCGCTACCCCATCGACACCATCCCGCCGCGGGTGCCGGAGGATAACCCAACCGGCTGTTACTCCCTGCACGTTGCGATCGATGACGCCTGGCGCACGGACGGACAGACGCAGATTATTTTCGACGGCGTCAACTCAGCGTTTCATCTGTGGTGCAACGGCGCCTGGGTCGGTTACTCCCAGGACAGCCGCCTGCCAGCGGCGTTCGATCTCAGCCCCTTCCTGCGCCCGGGCGGCAACCGCCTGTGCGTGATGGTCATGCGCTGGAGCGCCGGCAGCTGGCTGGAAGACCAGGATATGTGGCGAATGAGCGGTATTTTTCGCTCGGTGTGGCTGCTGAATAAGCCGCACCAGCGGCTATGCGACGTGCAGCTGACGCCGACCCTTGACGCCCTCTGCCGCGACGGCGCTCTGCAGGTTCAGGCGACCGTCGAAGCGACAGAGGCGGCGCTTGCCGGGCTCTGCGTCGGGGTTAGCCTGTGGCGCGGCGAGCAGCCTGTCGCCGCCCATCGTCAGCCGTTAGGCACCCCGGCGGTGGATGAGCGCGGCCACTATGCCGAACGGGTCGATTTCTCCCTGGCGGTAGCGGCGCCGGCGCACTGGAGCGCGGAAACCCCGAACTGTTATCGCGCCGTGGTCACCCTGTGGCGTGGCGACGAACTGCTGGAGGCCGAGGCGTGGGATATCGGTTTTCGCCGCATCGAGATCGCCGACGGTCTGCTGCGCCTTAACGGCAAACCGCTGCTGATCCGCGGCGTTAACCGCCATGAACACCACCATTTGCGCGGTCAGGTGGTCAGCGAGGCGGATATGGTGCAGGACATTCTGTTGATGAAGCAGAACAACTTTAACGCCGTCCGCTGCTCACACTACCCCAACGCGCCGCGCTGGTATGAGCTGTGCAACCGCTACGGTCTGTACGTGGTCGATGAAGCCAATATTGAAACCCACGGCATGGTGCCGATGAACCGGCTGTCCGACGATCCGGCGTGGCTGCCAGCCTTCAGCGCCCGCGTCACCCGGATGGTACAGAGCAACCGCAACCATCCATGCATTATCATCTGGTCGCTGGGTAACGAATCTGGCGGCGGCGGCAACCATGAAGCGCTGTACCACTGGCTGAAGCGCAACGACCCGAGCCGTCCGGTGCAGTACGAGGGCGGCGGCGCGGATACCACCGCTACCGATATTATCTGTCCGATGTACGCCCGCGTCGAACGCGACCAGCCGATCCCGGCGGTACCGAAGTGGGGGATCAAAAAATGGATCAGCCTGCCCGGCGAGCAGCGGCCGCTGATCCTCTGCGAGTACGCCCATGCGATGGGCAACAGTCTCGGCAACTTCGCCGATTACTGGCAGGCCTTCCGCGAGTATCCGCGGCTGCAGGGCGGGTTTATCTGGGACTGGGCCGACCAGGCGATCTGCAAAACCTTTGACGACGGCAGCGTCGGCTGGGCCTACGGCGGCGACTTTGGCGATAAGCCGAACGATCGCCAGTTCTGTATGAACGGCCTGGTGTTCCCCGATCGCACGCCGCATCCGTCGCTGATCGAGGCGAAGCACGCCCAGCAGTATTTCCAGTTCGCCCTGCTGTCGACCTCGCCGCTGCGCGTGCGCATCGCCAGCGAATACCTGTTCCGCCAGAGCGATAACGAAGCGCTGCGCTGGCAGGTGCAGGCGGCCGGTGAAACCCTGTATCACGGCAACCTGACGCTGGCGCTTCCCCCGGAGGGCAGTGACGAGATAACGCTGCTTGATGACCTGATTATACCGCCAGGCGCCCGCGCGGTGTGGCTGACGCTGGAGGTGGTCCAGCCCCGGGCGACCGACTGGTCCCCGGCGGACCATCGCGTCGCCTGGCAGCAGTTTCCCCTGCCCGCCCCGCTGGCGCTGCCGGCGCCCACGGTGCCTGCCGGCGCCCCGGATCTGGTCGTCAGCGAGGAGGCCTGGCAGATCCGCGCCGGCACGCAGTGCTGGACCGTCGATCGGCGGACCGGTTTGCTGAGTAGCTGGTCGCTTGCCGGTCAGGAGCAGCTGCTGACCCCCCTGCAGGATCAGTTTATCCGCGCGCCGCTCGACAATGACATCGGGGTCAGCGAAGTGGAGCGCATCGATCCCAACGCCTGGGTGGAGCGCTGGAAAAGCGCCGGCCTGTTCGACCTTGAGGCGCGCTGCGTGCAGTGCGATGCCCAGCGCCTGGCGAATGAGACCCTTGTCGACAGCCGCTGGCACTACCTGCGCGGCGACGAGGTGGTGATTGTCAGCCACTGGCGCATGCGCTTTACTGCGGACGGAACGGTACGGCTGACGGTGGACGGCGAGCGCGCGGAAACGCTGCCGCCGCTGCCGCGGGTCGGACTGCATTTCCAGGTGGCGGATCAGCAGGCGCCGGTGAGCTGGCTGGGGCTGGGACCGCATGAGAACTACCCCGACCGGCGGAGCAGCGCCTGCTTCGCCCGCTGGGAGCAGCCGCTGGCGGCGATGAGCACGCCCTACATCTTCCCGACGGAAAACGGCCTGCGCTGTGATACCCAGGCGCTGGACTGGGGACGCTGGCACGTCAGCGGTCATTTCCACTTCTCCGTTCAGCCATGGAGCACCCGTCAGCTAATGGAGACCGACCACTGGCACAAGATCCAGGCCGAAGACGGGGTGTGGATCACCCTCGACGGCCTGCATATGGGAGTGGGGGGCGATGACTCCTGGACCCCAAGCGTGCTGCCGCAGTGGCTCCTGACCCAAACGCGCTGGCAGTACGAGGTCTCATTGCGTTGCCTTTAATCCGTGGGGGCGGCAGCCCCCACCCTACAAACAGAATAACAAGGGATCATGGTGATGAAATTCTCTGAACTGGCGCCGCGAGAACGGCATAATTTTGTCTATTTCCTGCTGTTCTTTTTCTTTTACTATTTCATTATGTCGGCCTATTTTCCTTTTTTTCCGGTGTGGCTGGCGGACGTTAACCATTTAACCAAAACGGAAACCGGGATCGTCTTCTCCTCCATCTCGCTGTTCGCGATTATTTTTCAGCCGGTATTTGGTCTGATGTCGGATAAGCTTGGCCTGCGCAAACATCTGCTGTGGACCATCACGGTACTGTTAATTCTGTTCGCGCCGTTCTTTATTTTCGTTTTCTCCCCGCTGTTGCAGATGAATATTATCGCCGGTTCGCTGGTGGGCGGGATCTACCTGGGGATTGTTTTCTCCAGCGGCTCCGGGGCCGTGGAAGCCTATATCGAGCGCGTCAGCCGGGCAAACCGCTTTGAATATGGCAAAGTGCGGGTCGCTGGCTGCGTCGGCTGGGCGCTGTGCGCCTCGATAACCGGCGTGCTGTTCGGCATCGACCCCAATATTACCTTCTGGATCGCCTCCGGCTTTGCGCTGGTGCTAGGTCTTCTGCTCTGGCTGTCGCGCCCGGAAAGCAGCAACAGCGCCCAGGTTATTGAGGCGCTGGGAGCCAATCGCCAGGCCTTTTCGCTGCGCACAGCGGCCGAGCTGTTACGTATGCCGCGTTTCTGGGGCTTTATCGTCTATGTGGTGGGAGTCGCCAGCGTCTACGACGTGTTTGATCAGCAGTTCGCCAACTTTTTCAAAAGCTTTTTCGCCAGTCCGCAGCGCGGTACCGAAGTGTTTGGCTTCGTCACCACCGGCGGCGAGCTGCTCAACGCGCTAATTATGTTCTGCGCCCCGGCCATCGTTAACCGCATCGGCGCCAAAAACGCCCTGCTGACCGCCGGGATGATCATGTCAGTGCGCATTCTCGGATCGTCGTTCGCCTCATCGGCGGTAGAGGTGGTGATCCTCAAGATGCTGCATATGTTTGAGATCCCCTTCCTGCTGGTCGGGACCTTTAAATATATCTCCTCCGCCTTTAACCCGCGGCTCTCGGCCACCCTGTTCCTGATCGGTTTTAACCTGTCGAAACAGCTGTCCGGGGTGGTCCTTTCCGCCTGGGTGGGCCGGATGTATGACACCGTCGGCTTCCATCAGGCCTATCTGATCCTCGGCTGCATCACCCTGAGCTTCACCCTGCTCTCGTTCATCACCTTACGCGGCGGCAAAAGCCTGCTGCCAGCAGCGGAGACGCAGACCCCCGCCTGATCCCGGCGCTCCCGTCAGGGATGACGGGGTTTACGCCACAATGCGCGTTTCTCCGCCGCTATTCTCCAGCGCATAGCGCTGACAGGGCGCCCCAGCGGCGATAAGCTCCGCCAGTTCAGCCGAGTGGCTGGTCAGCCAGATCTGGCTGTAGCGGGAAGCCTCGATTATCAGCCGGGCCAGCGCCGGGAGCATGTCGCGATGCAGGCTGTTCTCCGGCTCATTGATCGCCAGAAACGCCGGCGGGCGCGGGCTGAGCAGCGCGACGGCGAGACAGAGAAAGCGCAGCGTGCCATCGGACATCTCCGCCGCCAGCAGCGGACGGCGGATCCCCTCCCGGCGCATTTTCAGGGCGAAACGCGAGTGCTCGTTTTCACAGTAAAACTGGCAGCCGGGAAAGGCGTCGGCGAGGATCTCGTGCAACATCTCCTCCGCGCCAATCTCGACAATGGTCTGAAAGGCGGCGGCCAGATTATGGCCATCGCTGTCGAGCACCGGCGAACGATACCCCACGGCCGGCTGGCGCAGCGGCGAGTGGCGACCAATGGCGAACTCATGGTAAAACCGCCAGCGGCGCAGGGTCTCCCGCACCCGCGACACTTCGGGAAAACGGTGCGGCTCGCCAAGCTGACCGAACACCGACTCGTTTTCATAAATACTCTCGGTGAAGGTGCTTTTCTCCCCGGTGACATCGACGAGGAACGCCGCCTGATTCTTGCGCTGCAGTACGCGGGAGGAAGGCCGACGGGAGTAGCCTGCCAGCCAGATGTGCTCTTCTTTGACGATGGGATCGAGCATGAACTGCGTCGGATAGGGTAATTTTTCCGGGAAACCTACCTGCAGTTCATAATCAAAGCTCTCCGTCCGACAGGCGATTTGCAGCCGGCGGGGATGGCGATCGAGGGGGGAACGATCTCCGGACCACATCATATTTTCCAGGCCGCCCTCTGCGCTGATAAACCCCGACAGCCTGCCGTCGGCAGCCGCGGTCAACAGATGGATGGCGTTGTAAATATTGGATTTGCCGCAGCCGTTAGGACCGAAGACAATGTTCAATGGCCCCAGCTCCAGTTCGATATCCCTGACTGAGCGAAAGTTTTGTATATGGATGTACTGAATCATGATGCGTCCTGGCCCGGAGAGAGAAGGCTGCCACAGTAGCAAAGCCGCGGCATGGATACTATCGCATCCCCTCACTCCGCCCGGGTTCAACAGAACATTTTTTTCATTCCACGGGTCAGCGCCACCCGCGTCAGCTTATCGCTATCCTGATGGGCGTCACTAAAGACGCCAAAGAAATAGCGTTCATCGTCAATGGTTTGACTTACGATACGATAGCTGAGCGGTTGCCCGGACGGCGCACCGTATTGCGCAGGCGTCACCGAGACCTCGGTCGCATCGTCGGCGACGCTGACCAGCAGTCCATCCGCCTTACCGCCCACCAGCATGACCTTAATTATCGGGTGCACCAGTTCCTCCCGGGATGGCATAGATCATTGGCAAACCGCGCAGCGCGGCGGGCGTATCGTCAGCAATCAGCGGCGCCAGCCAGCGTGCGGTCTTAAGTACTTTCTTATAGTTCATTGCGGCCTTGAGTCAAAAAATAGCGTGCTTAGGCTGAGCTAAATATTGATTATTCGAAATAAAAGATGACAAATGATGAAGGAAAAAAGAGGAATTGTGAATCAGCAAAATACCGGGTTATTCTTATTCGTCACACCTTTTCTCGCCTTTATCGGCCCTTACACAAGGAAGTATTACGGTTATGCGTTATGTTCGTCTGTGCCTTATCTCCCTGATTGCCGCCCTGCCACTGGCGGTATTCGCCAGCCCTCAGCCGCTTGAGCAGATTAAAATCAGCGAAAGTCAGCTGGCGGGCCGGGTGGGCTATGTTGAAATGGATCTGGCCAGCGGCCGCACGCTGGCCGCCTGGCGCGCCAGTGAGCGCTTTCCGCTGATGAGCACCTTTAAAGTGCTGCTCTGCGGCGCGGTGCTGGCCCGGGTGGATGCCGGCGACGAACAGCTGGATCGGCGGATCCACTACCGCCAGCAGGATCTGGTGGACTACTCCCCGGTCAGCGAAAAACACCTTGCCGACGGGATGACCGTTGGCGAACTCTGCGCCGCCGCCATCACCATGAGCGACAACACCGCCGGCAATCTGCTGTTGAAGATCGTCGGCGGCCCCGCGGGATTGACCGCTTTTCTGCGCCAGATCGGTGACAACGTCACCCGCCTTGACCGCTGGGAAACGGAACTCAATGAGGCGCTTCCCGGCGACGTGCGCGACACCACCACCCCGGCCAGCATGGCCACCACCCTGCGCAAGTTGCTAACCACCCCCTCTCTGAGCGCCCGTTCGCAGCAGCAGCTGCTGCAGTGGATGGTGGACGACCGGGTGGCCGGCCCGTTGATCCGCGCCGTGCTGCCGGCGGGCTGGTTTATCGCCGATAAAACCGGGGCCGGTGAGCGGGGCTCACGCGGCATTGTCGCCCTGCTCGGCCCGGACGGCAAAGCGGAGCGTATCGTGGTGATCTATCTGCGGGATACCGCGGCGACCATGGCCGAACGTAACCAGCAGATCGCCGGGATAGGCGCGGCGCTGATCGAGCACTGGCAGCGCTAGCCCGGCGAAGGCCGCGCGCCTTACCCGGCGCGCAGCACCTCGCAGGCGTGCCGGGTGATATGGGCGGCGGCGGCATCGGAGAGATGCCGGTCGGTAATGATGGTGGTAAAGCGAGTCAAGGGCAACGCCATAAACGTGGCCACCTGATTGTATTTCGAACTGTCGCACAGCAGGATGCTTCTGGCGCTAACCTGGCTGACGGTCTCCTTGACGGTGACTTTGTTCTCATCAGGGGTGAAAATTCCGCGGCTGTCCCAGCCGCTGGCGGAGATAAAGGCCGTATCGATAGCCAGGTGGCGCAAGGTGCGCGCCGCCGACTCGCCGACGCAGGAGCGGTTCTCCCGGCACAGGGTGCCGCCGGTGTGGATCACCCCGCACTGGCTGGCATCTATCAGCAGCTGGGTTATCTCAAAATCATTGGTGACCACCTGCAGGTCGTCCCGGTCGAGGATGGCCCGCGCCAGCGCCAGAGTGGTGGTGCCGGCATCGAGATAGATGCAGCTGTTTTTGGCAATGAGACTGGCCGCCAGCGCGCCGATGGCCTGCTTCTCTTCACTCTGCAGGGTGCTTTTCACCAGATGACTGGGCTCTGCGGCCAGCCGGCTGACGGCGCGCACGCCGCCCGAGACGCTGACCAGCAGCCCCTGTTCTTCCAGCTTACTGACGTCCCGACGGATAGTCATATGGGACACGCCGAGGATCTCCGTCAGCTCATTAATGCTTACCGCCCCACGCTGCTCCACCAGGGCTAAAATACGCTGATGACGTTCAATTGGAATCACCGCTCTCCCCTTACCATTTTTTCACACCAGACCACACCTCTTACGCCGGTAGCCTGACGATACCCTGTACTGTTATTGCGCTTGACCGCTGTTTTTACGCTATTTTAGGGCAAGAATCGCCGTCGCGCAGCCACTTTCCGCCTGTGAATTATTTATATTCATGTGGGTTATTCGTGATAACTCTCACATAATTTCACATGATAACGCTTTATTCTATCATTAAATCACATTAATTAACGAATATTCACAAGGAGACCATCATGACTGCACACACTAACGTCTGCGTGATTGGACTGGGTTCGATGGGCATGGGCGCCGCTCGCGCCTGCCTGCAGGCGGGCCTGAACACCTGGGGGGTGGACATCAACCCCGACAACTGCCGCGCGCTGCTGGAGGCGGGCGCCCAGGGCGCAGGCTCCAGCGCGGTGCCTTTCGCCGCTGAGCTGGATGCGGTCGTACTGCTGGTGGTCAATGCCGCCCAGGTGCGGGGGATCCTGTTCGGCGAGAGCGGCCTCGCCGCCCATCTGAAGCCGGGCACCGCGGTGATGGTGTCGTCAACCATCGCCGCCTCCGATGCCCAGGCGATAGCCGTAGCGCTGGCAGAATACCAGCTCTTGATGCTCGACGCGCCGGTATCGGGCGGCGCAGTGAAAGCGGCCGCCGGCGACATGACGGTAATGGCCTCCGGGAGCGATGCCGCCTTCGCCCGCCTCGCGCCGGTGCTGGATGCGGTGGCCGGCAAAGTCTACCGCATCGGGAGCGACATTGGCCTCGGTTCGACGGTGAAAATCATCCATCAGCTGCTGGCCGGGGTGCATATCGCCGTCGCCGCCGAAGCGATGGCCCTCGCCGCCCGCGCCGGCATCCCGCTGGAGACGATGTACGACGTGGTGACCCACGCGGCGGGTAATTCGTGGATGTTTGAGAATCGTATGCAGCACGTCCTGGATGGCGATTACTCGCCAAAATCCGCCGTCGATATTTTTGTCAAAGATCTCGGTCTGGTGAATGACACCGCCCGGGCGCTGACCTTCCCGCTGCCGCTCGCGACCACCGCGCTGAATATGTTCACCTCCGCCAGCAACGCCGGATTCGGCCGGGAAGATGACAGCGCGGTGATCAAGATTTTCAACGGCATTACCCTGCCGGGCCATAAACAGTGAGGAGAGACAAGATGCAGCTTGGTGTCATTGCCGATGACTTTACCGGCGCCACGGATATCGCCAGCTTCCTCGTGCGCAACGGCATGCCGACCGTGCAGCTAAACGGCGTACCGCCCCACGAACTGCCGTTGACCAGTGAAGCGGTGGTGATCAGTCTGAAAACGCGATCCTGCCCGGTGGAAACCGCCGTCAGCCAGTCCCTGGCGGCCCTGCGCTGGCTGCAAGCCCGGGGCTGTCAGCAATTTTATTTTAAGTATTGTTCCACTTTCGACAGCACCGCGCAGGGTAACATTGGCCCGGTACTGGATGCGCTGCTGGCAGAGCTGGGCGAGACGCGGACGGTGATATCACCGGCGCTGCCGGTGAACGGCCGCACGGTCTATCAGGGGTATCTGTTTGTCGGCCAGCAGTTGCTCAATGAGTCCGGGATGCGCCACCATCCGGTGACGCCAATGGAGGATGCCCACCTCGGCCGCTTAATCGAACGCCAGGGCGGCGGTAAAGCGGCGCTGATAGCCTGGCCGATTGTCGATCAGGGGCCGGAAGCGGTCGCTGCCGCGCTGGCGGCCATCAGCGATCCGGCGGTGCGCTATGTGGTGCTCGATGCCCTTAGTGAACAGCATTTGCTGACCCAGGGGGCGGCGCTGCGGGAGATGAAGCTGGTCTCCGGCGGCTCTGGTCTCGCCATCGGCCTCGCCCGCAACTGGGCGCAGCGCCACGGAACCCAGGGTGAAGGATCCCTGGCGGGCATGCCGCTGCCCGGCCCGGCGGTGGTGCTCTCGGGCTCTTGTTCGCTGATGACCAACAGCCAGGTGGCGGCCTATCGTGAACAGGCTCCCGCCCGCGCCGTTGACTTAAGCGCCTGCTTTACCGATCTCGAAGGCTATGTCGGGACGCTGGCAGCCTGGGTGGACGCAAACCGCGATGCGCCGCTGGCGCCGATGGTCTATGCCACCACCGAGCCGCAAACGCTGCAGCGGATCCAGGCGCAATATGGCGACAAGGCCAGCAGCGAAAGGGTGGAACAATTGTTCGCCGCCCTCGCCGCCGCGCTGAAAGCGAAAGGATTCACCCGCTTTATTGTGGCCGGAGGGGAAACGTCGAGCATCGTGGCGCAGACGCTGGGGGTAGAGGCGTTCCATATCGGGCCGACGATCTCTCCTGGAGTTCCCTGGGTGCGTGACACCCGCCAGCCGCTCTCCCTGGCGCTGAAGTCAGGGAATTTCGGCGATATCTCGTTTTTTGCCCGTGCCCAGCAGGAGTTTTGTCATGACTGAGCAACAGCTGCGAGATGAGATGGTGCAAATTGGCGCCTCGTTGTTTAACCGCGGTTATGCCACCGGCTCCGCCGGCAATCTGTCGCTGCTGCTGCCGGACGGCAACCTGCTGGCGACGCCGACCGGCTCCTGCCTGGGCGAGCTGCAGGCGCAGCGGTTGTCGGTGGTCACCCTGCAAGGCGAATGGCTCGCCGGCGACAAACCGTCGAAAGAGGTCGCTTTTCACCGGGCGGTCTATTTGCATAACCCGGCCTGCAAGGCGATCGTCCACTTGCATAGCCACTATTTGACCGCGCTCTCCTGCCTGCAGGGGCTCGATCCGCACAATTGTATTCGCCCCTTTACTCCCTACGTGGTGATGCGGGTCGGCGACGTCCCGGTGGTTCCCTACTACCGACCGGGTGACGACCGCATTGCCGAGGCGCTGGCCGGGCTGGCGCCGCGCTATAACGCCTTTTTACTGGCCAACCATGGTCCGGTGGTCACCGGCTCATCGCTGCGCGAAGCCACCAACAATACCGAAGAGCTGGAAGAGACCGCGCGGCTGATGTTTACCCTCGGCAATCGCGAGATCCGTTACCTGACCGCTGACGAAGTGGATGAACTGAGATAAAACCATGCCAAAATTCGCTGCAAATTTATCCATGCTGTTTACCGAGCTGCCGTTCCTGGACCGCTTTGCCGCCGCCGCCCGCGCCGGTTTCGAAGCCGTGGAGTTTCTGTTCCCCTATGAGTATGCCGCCGGGGAAATTAAACAGCGCCTGCAGGAAAACCAGCTGCAGCTGGTGCTGTTTAATACCCCGCCCGGCGACGTTAATGCCGGGGAGTGGGGTCTCGCCGCCCTGCCGGGCAGGAGCGCCGAGGCCCGGCGTGATATTGAGCTGGCGCTGGAGTATGCCTGCCAGCTGGATTGTCCGCAGGTGCATATCATGGCCGGCGTGGTGCCGCCGGGGATGGATCGCGCGGCCTGCGAGGCCGAGCTTGTCGATAACCTGCGCTACGCCGCCGAGTGCTTTGCCCGCCACGACAAGCGAGTGCTCATTGAAGCCCTGAATCCGCAGACCAAACCGGGCTATCTCTACCACAGCCAATATCAGACGCTGGAGATAGCGAAGCGGGTCGACCGGCCAAACATCGCGGTGCAGTTAGATCTGTTTCATGCGCAGAAAGTGGACGGTAATTTAAGCCATCTTATTACTGAGTATGCCGGTCAGTACCGCCATATTCAGATAGCCTCCCTGCCCGACCGCCATGAACCGGACGAGGGCGAGATTAATTATTCATGGATCTATGCGTTACTGGATAAAGCGGGCTATGACGGTTGGATCGGCTGCGAATATATCCCCAGGGCGGATACCCTTTCCGGACTGGAATGGTTTTCGCCCTACCGGAAAAAATAAAGCGCGGTTCTAAAAATATAACTCTCTGTATACCTGTTAATACCCGAGGCAAAACTATGTCGACATCGGCGCTGTTACTTATTGCGTTAGCCAGCGTAGTGCTGTTGCTCCTGCTGGTGATCAAAGCTAAAGCGCATCCTTTTGTGGCGCTCCTGATCGTCAGCCTGCTGGTGGCGTTCGCCACCGGCATTCCGGCGGATAAGATCATTACCACCATTGAAAAAGGGATGGGCGGCCTGCTCGGCCATATCGCCAGCATTATTATTTTGGGATCAATGCTGGGGGTGCTCATTGAAATATCCGGCGGCGCCGAATCGCTGGCGAAAACGCTGACCGGCGTGCTGGGTTCTAAACGGACGATTGCCGCCTTAACCATCGTCGCTTTTATTCTCGGCACGCCAGTCTTCTTTGAAGTCGGCTTTATTATCATCATTCCGTTAATTTACGGCTTCAGTAAAGTCGCTCATATGTCGCCGTTGAAGTTTGGCCTGCCAATGGCCGGAGTGATGTTAACCGTCCACGTGGCATTGCCAACCCACCCTGGCGCGGCGGCCGCGGCAGGTATTCTGCATAGCGATGTCGGCTGGCTGATGCTGGCGGGGATTGGGGTGTCGGTCGTGGTGGGTATCGTGGGTTATTTTGTCGCCCGGTCGATCAATCAGCGCCATTATCATCTGTCGATTAACGTGCTGGAACAGCAGCAAACGGCCGAGGTGCCCGACCTCTCCGTCAACGCGCAGCAGACCCGACTGGCGCCGCCGAATGCGCTGGTTATCGGCGGGCTGATCGTGGTGCCCATCGTGCTGATTGTTTCCGGAACGCTCTGTCAGGCCTTGCTGCTGCCGGAAAACGCGATTCGCCAGCTGATGACCGTCATTGGCACCCCGCCCGTCGCCCTGCTGATCTCCCTGGGGCTGGCCAGCTGGACGCTGGGCATCCGGCGGGGTATGAACCTGAAAAAACTGGGAGAAGTGACCGGCAGCGCGATCCCCTCCTCGGCGGACGTTATCCTTGTCGCCGGCGCCGGCGGCGCCTTTGGCGGGGTGCTGGTCGCCTCCGGCATCGGCAATGCCTTAGCCGAGGCGCTGGAGACGATTCATCTGCCGCTGATGCCCGCCGCTTTCCTGCTGTCGCTGGTGCTTCGGGCCTCGCAGGGCTCGGCCACCGTGGCGATCCTCACCACCTCCGGCCTGCTGTCACAGGCGGTTGCCGGGCTGGAGCCGCTCCAGCTGGTGCTGGTGACGCTGGCGACCTGCTTCGGCTCACTCGGATTGTCACACGTCAACGATGCCGGATTTTGGGTGGTCACGCGCTATCTGGGGCTCTCGGTGCCGGACGGACTCAAAACATGGACCGTACTGACAACCATCATGGGGGTGACGGGCTTCCTCATTACCTGGCTGCTGTGGTTTTTACTGTGAAGTTTATTTGGGTGGCTCCGGCCACCTTATTGGGTCCCCCTCGCGGGGACTGACTCATTATCGCTGCCCGGCTGCTGAGCCGCCGCTTTCAGCGTCACCGGTATAAAATAGCGTACGTGATAGCACCTCTCTTCTGTATCTCCGCCTTCCGTATGGCGTGCCATGAAACATTCTATGTCATACCCGTCGCGACGGCTTACCCCCAGCGTTGGCAGCAGATCCAGATAGAGATCGCTGGACAAACGGGCATAGCGTGACCAGCTGCCGTAGAAATCAACTCCGACATAGAGTCCCGACCGGGCGGTCAACGTGGACGATGGCTTTCGCGTCTCATGACAACCAACAAAGGCGTTAATCTCGACGTTAAGCTCATTTTGACGCGCCGCGGCGTAATCAGAGAGTATGGAAAGCGAGCCTTCTCCGGTGGTAAAAAAACGGTCAACCTTTTGTCTGATAGCCGTCTTGGCGGTGCGTTGCAGCACCATATCCGACAGGCGCAGTTCATACTTCATCGGGTAGCCATAATAGACCCGCTCCGGCAGGGAACAGATCCGCGCCAATGGCAGACGTTCATCATCAGGGGAGAATTTTTTTAACAGTTTTGCCGTATCCCAGTGCGCTGCGCATCGGTATTCCCGTGGCGAAAGCGAGAACCGTTTCTTAAACTCGCGGGAAAAGGTCTGCGGCGAATCGTAACTTAACTGCCAGGCTATAGCGGCGATCGGTTGCCGCGTTAAGCGCAGACTGACCGCTGCGATGGTCAAGCGCCGCAGGCGAATATACTGCCCGATGGGTAACCGGCCGTATTGATAAAACACCTCGTACACAAACCGACGGGAGTAGCCCATATACTGTGCCAGGTCATCGATCGCCGGGTTACAGTAGATATTATCCTCCAGCCACGCCAACATTTTTAAATAGAGTTTCTGCTTCATAAGCACTACATACTTCCTGTAATCTTGTCCTCCGCTAATTCTAACAACAGATACTGGCTATCACTAAGCTTTTTATGCATCGCAAAAATAAAAAATCATCAAAACGCTTAAAACGCTGATCGATATATCCTTAACATTTTGTTTATTAGGAACTTTCGCACACCAATACACCGATATCTCACTTTTCCAGGCAGATATTGCATTAATGAAAAACATCCCTTAGATTACCCCGGCTAAAAAACGTCTGCACCTCACCATTATATTCTTTAATTTATTCTGACACCTTTTTTAATACCCAACAGGGAAGTTATATGACGAATTTTTTGATCAATATAAAAAATCACTATTTGCGGGTTGCTATTGCGGAACTGGTGGATGAAGCGATGAAGACCTACGGGGGATCAGAGTATCAGTTTTCTCAACAATGGAACGCGGATGGGATGGCGCAAGCTAATGTGATCTTCACGGAAATGGTGGCGGGAGAATGGTACCTGTGTCATGACCTGTTTCAGCATGCCCCAGAGCAATACACGCTTTTTATTTTTCAGGATAATGAACAAGCTACCGCCGAAGAGGGTTTACCCAACTGTCTGCGGCAGGCGGTGTTTATGCCTCCCCACGCTCCCGTTCAGCTTCTTAAAGATGAGATAGCCAGCGCGATTCAGCGCTCCCTGCCACCTCATCATGACCCATCCTTCAATCGCCTGCGGCGTTGCATCAATTGCGCCTGCAAGACGGTCAGCGATGCGCAAACCAAAGTCATTTACGCATTTAGTATTGGATTAAGTCCGCATGAAGTCGCCGCGGCGCTTAAAATTAGCCATAAAACAATTCATTCGCATAAAAAGAATATTATGTGCAAGTTCAATTTAAACAGCCGCCAGCAATTTAACAACCTCGTAAAACTACTCGCAAGACGTTAATACAATCGCCATTGTATTACCTCTGCAGATTATCTTCTGGAGCGGAAGACGTAGCGTCTTTTGCGTCTTTCCCGAATGTAAGAAACACCACTCCACAAAGAAATAACGGGACAGAGAATCAGGCATAAAATAATAAACAAGTCACTCATAGCAGACCTAAAAAAAGAAATTTAACTTACGTTGATAATATGCATTTGCTTTTAATCAGGCAAGACCAGCATCTCTTTTTGAGAGCGGGCAATATAATGGCAGGATAATTCCTGGTGGCGAATGTTAACCGATAATTTAAGGCGGTGGACCAATACCGCAAGCGGAATGAGCGGCCTGTTTGCCCTTTTTTGCATTGGGAATGAGAAAATGATAGCTAAACCTCAGATTCCCTGTAGAGTGAAGGTAATCACAAAGTGAAGCTCCCGTTCCGCGTAGCGGACATCACGGTTGGTTAAATGTCATAAAAAACAGCCTCCCTTCTCCGAGGGTCTGGCCATACCTCCCTAAATACGCGCTGTGCGGACCATTACGCGCTGCCGCAGCGACCGGAATGATTATGCTAACCACCCTGATATACCGCAGCCAGGTTAATCCTGCCCGCCCGCTCACCGATCTCGACGCTTTAATTCATCGCGCCTGCGGGAAAAATACGCCCCTTGGCATCACCGGCATTCTGTTGTTTAACGGCCTGCAGTTCTTCCAGGTGCTGGAAGGGAGCGAGGAGAGTCTGGAGTCGTTATTCCACGAAATACAAAGCGATCCGCGCCATCGCGATGTGGTTGAGCTGATGCGCGACTATTCGGCCTACCGTCGCTTTCGCGGCACCGGGATGCGCATGTTGGATCTCCGTCTGTACGATAACGATGGCGCGCTGGAGGAGATCCTGCGCATTAGCTCGTTCGGGGTCACCGAGCCAATCAACGACCGGATGTTCCGACTGATTAACGCCTTTATCGCTAACGGTGGGCGCTATTGTCTTCCCGAGCCGTTGCAGCCTTCTCGCTGGACGATGAAGGCCGCCGCGGGCACAGCCACGCCGCGTCATCTTCCCGATCAACCGTGCCAGTTTGCCTTGCAGGCTATCGTCGAACCAGCGAAAAAGCGAATCTCCTCCTTTGAAGCGCTGATCCGCAGCCCCACCGGCGGATCCCCTGTGGAGATGTTTGCCGCCATCCCGGCGGAGGATCGTTACCGTTTCGACCTCGAGAGCAAAGCATATGCCTTCTCTCTCGCCGGTCAGCTACCGATTGGCAAACACCAACTGGCCATTAACCTGCTGCCCGGTTCGCTGTATAACCATCCTGACGCCGTCGGCTGGCTGATGAACAGCCTGCTGGCGGCCGGCCTCAGGCCGGACCAGGTGCTGATAGAGGTCACCGAAACGGAGGTGATCACCTGCTTCGACCAGTTCCGCAAGGTGCTCAAAGCGCTGCGCGTCGCGGGCATGAAGCTGGCCATCGATGACTTTGGCGCGGGTTACTCCGGCCTGTCGTTACTGACCCGCTTTCAGCCTGACAAAATTAAAGTGGACGCAGAGCTGGTGCGCAACATTCATATCAGCGGCACCAAGCAGGCGATTGTCGCCTCGGTCGTCCGCTGCTGCGAGGATTTAGGCATCACGGTCGTGGCGGAAGGCGTTGAAACCCTGGAGGAGTGGTGCTGGCTACAGTCGGTTGGCATTCGCCTGTTTCAGGGCTTCCTGTTCTCCCGGCCTTGTCTGAATGGCATCGGGGAGATTCTCTGGCCGGTAGAGCGCCAGGCTGCGGATCTGTAAGGGCGCAGCGTCCGGTAGCGTCACTGCCAGTGGGCGAGTTTTTCGCCCAGCGCTGCCATGGCGAAGCGCACCGCTTGTGCCACCACTGCCTCGCAGTCACCGGTAAAGCGCATCCGTTGGGTTTCGATCTGGCCGCGAAAGTTCCATGCAAACCATACCGTCCCGGCGGGAGTTCCATCCTCCCCTCCTTCCGGCCCCGCATAGCCGCTGATGGCGATGGCGATATCGGCCCCGGCTAACGTCAAAATACCGGTCGACATTTCCTGAACGCACGCTTCGCTGACAGCGCTATGTACCGCCAGGGTTTCCGCGCGGACCTGGAGCACGTTGCGCTTGGCTTCATCGCTGAAGGTAACCACGCCGGTATCATAAAAGGCCGCGGTATCAGTCTGAGCACAGAGCGCCGCCGCCAGATTGCCACCGGTGCAGGATTCCGCCGTGGTCAATCGCCAGCCTCTCGCAATAAGCGCCCGGGCCACCCGAGCGGTCAATTCATGGGTATTTTGTGCGTCTTTATCGATTTGGTCCGTCATTCTGACACCTCGCCGACTTTTAGAAGGAACACAGCCTCACAGGCCCTGTTTACAGGATAGCATATCGATTTCTCTGATCGCCGGGAGGCCGTTTACGCCTCCTTTAGCGGATAATATAAAGGCCCGCAGCGCGGGCCTTGAAATGAACAACTTTAGGACAGAGACGCAATCAAACTTTATGCTCGATCACCCTGCCTTGATTCTCAATCGCAATTTTGCGCGGTTTTTCGCTCTCGGGTATTTCCTGATGGATAGCAATTTTTAAGATCCCGCTATCCAGCTGCGCCTGATTAATCTGGGCGTGTTCAGGAAGCGAGAAACTGAGCTGGAAATCAGCCCGACGAATGCCTTTATAAATCCAGCCCTGGCTGCCGCCGGAATGATTTTCGGTTTGCGCGCGTTTGCCGGTAATATGTAAATTACCGCCTACGGTCTCAATTTCCAGTTCATCATCTTTCCAGCCTGGTACGCTAACGCTGAGCAGAAAATTACTGTCATCCACTTTCTGTAAATCGTAGGCAGGTAAGGTACCCACCGGCGTATCGCCAGTTAACTGGCTGAAAAGACGGTCAATACGATTAAAGCGATCGGCAAAAAGGGAATCAGCAAATACCGGGAGTGCTGACAAGGTTTTGAGTGCCATCATTAACCTCCTGAATATCCATTCAAAAGCTCAACATAAAGGCAAGCATTGCTTGTCCGCTATATAAAATAATAGCTAAAGCGCGTTTTTCAAGACCTGAAATAAAAATTTTCTTCGTCAGTCACCGTGAGAAATAACCAGGTCAGGTGGCAAAGTAACCCCCGCCCGACGGCGGGGGTGTGGTGCTTCTGAGTCCCATAACTGATGCTGTTTAACATTCAATAAACAGAAGCGACATGTATATATAACTTGTACAATGGGATGTCAACGCCCGAAACACGACGCATCCCCCTGCCAGTGGCTTCCTGCAACAGCGCAGGGAGAAACACGGCTCCCCGCATTATCCCTCCGTCAAGAGCGGTGCCTCGATATGACATCCGCCTCGCTGGCGCCAGACGGAAAGACGCTGGTGAAAAGATAATCCGCCAGGTAAGGAACCTTTCTCGTCCCCCCGTGCCTAATAATCTGCATACGCACTTTCAGAGGCATCATAATGACCAGCATTTTTATCTCTACCACCCTGTTCGCCCTCTTCGCGTCGATGTTGATCGGTCTGGGGATGGTATGGAGAGGCATCTCCAACAACCCGGATAACTAATCTTTTTCTACGCCGTTGCCTTTCGTCTGTTGCAGCGGCGGGTAAACACCCCACCTTCAACTCCATCTACACGCCTTGTTCAGGCGACATATACTCAGTACTTGCGCCTGCGTACATTTTTCGCAATAGCAATTCACATAGTGAATACGTAACTTCAATTAATATATTTCAGGCCAGAATTATGGCCTGCAATATCGGCAACTTAAACAGTATGTGCCCAGGCGTCAGCCATACGCCTGAGGGAAGGGATCACAATCACATGATTTCAAAATCATTTCTCACAACGCCCCCTCCCTGATGAACTATACTTTCCTTTAGACATTATGCTGGAGGTGGCGATGTGCGGACGTTTTGCGCAAGCACAGACGCGGGAAGAATATCTGGCTTATCTTGCCGAAGAGGCTGAATACGATATCCCTTGGGACCCGGCGCCGATTGGGCGGTATAACGTGGCACCCGGGACAAAAGTGTTACTCCTGAGTGAAAGGAATGCGCAACTCCACCTCGATCCCGTTTACTGGGGTTATGCGCCAGGATGGTGGGATAAACCCCCGCTGATCAACGCCTGCGTTGAGACCGCAGCCACCAGCAGGATGTTCAAACCGCTGTGGCAGCACGGGCGGGCGATCTGCTTCGCCGACGGCTGGTTTGAGTGGAAAAAGGCCGGAGAGAAAAAGCAGCCCTACTTCATCCAGCGCAAGGATGGTCAGCCGATATTTATGGCCGCTATTGGCAGCACGCCCTTCGAACGCGGGGATAGCGCCGAAGGATTTTTGCTGGTGACCGCTGCCGCCGATCGCGGTCTTGTCGATATTCATGACCGCCGGCCGCTGGTCCTGGCGCCGGAAGCCGCCCGGGAATGGATGAGGCAAGAAGTCACCGGCGCGGAAGCGGTGGAGATTGCCAGGGACGGAGCCGTCACCGCCGACGATTTCATCTGGCATGCGGTATCGCGGGCGGTCGGCAATGTCAACAATCAAGGGCCAGAGTTAATTGAGCCAGTAGAATGAACGCATGATTCTGTGAGCGATCCCCACCTGATGCGCCGGCTGCGGTGCGATCCAGCCTTGCGAATAAGCGCCCGCGGGTTACCCCGACTGGCTTAACCACTCGCTTAAGGTCAACGAATAGAGCAGACTCGGCGGCGCATCTTTTACATCAGCAATATCGTTAATGTACCTCATCCCGGCTTTCTCGAGAACTTTCTGCGAAGCCAGATGGTTAGCCCGGACAACCGCTGACATCTCGGCAAGTTTAAGCGCCTCGAAGCCATATCTTATCGCGCCAATCGCAAACTCGGTGGCCAGTCCTTTTCCCCATGCCTCAGTGGAAAACCGATATCCGAGATTGTTAATGGTGACATCGTTATAACTGCGTAGACTTACGCCGCCAAAGCCAATGATTTTTTCCGGGGTATCACGCGCCGATATGGCCCAGTTGCCAAATCCGCGATCGTGCCAGTGCGCAAGCCAGCGCTGGAGAACCGTACTGGCATAGTCAATATCCGGATAGGGCCCTGCGGGGTTAAAGGTATTTGTCGCCGGATCGCCATAAATTCGGTATAGATCGACAACATCTTCAGCCATGACAGGGCGAAGACGCAGGCGATGAGTCTCAATATGCAAACGTATCTCCTTGACGAATGAGGTGGGCAGTGCTCCTCCCTGCCGATTAAAACCCCACGATGAGCTCAACCAGTGATGAGGAGCGGTCGAGGAACAGACCCTCGACAATTCTACAATAGTATCTGCCCGGCGATACGCCCAATCCCCATCGAAAAAAGCATGGCCAGCGAGCTCCAGAACGTAATTCTGATGATCGCCCTGACAGGCGGTGCGTTACTCACAACGGAAGAGAGATAGCCCAGCGCAGCCAGTGAAAAAAGTGTAGAAAAGAAGATAGAGATGGATATCAATTTTGCTGGCGATAACAAGGCAACGATCAAAGGCAACCCCGCCCCGGCGGAAAAACTCACTGCCGAAAAGAGAGCCGCCTGCAAAGGTCGCGCAGAAAGGACATCCGTTAACCCCAGTTCTTCGCGGGCATGAGCCTCCAGGGCGTCTTTAGCCATAAGCTGCTCTGCTACCTGCCGGGCAAGCGCTGGCTCCACACCACGTTGGATATAAAGTGATGTCAACTCCCGCACCTCTCCCTGATAATCGGCGTCAAGCTCGCTTTTTTCCTGGGCAAGCGCCGCGGCTTCGGTATCCGCCTGGGATGATACCGAAACATATTCTCCTGCGGCCATAGACATGGCGCCAGCAACCAGCCCGGCGACCCCCGCCAGTAGTACACCCGAAGAGCCGCTGTTTGCAGAGGCGACGCCGAGCACCAGGCTTGCGGTTGAGACAATCCCGTCATTTGCTCCCAGAACCGCAGCCCTTAGCCAGCCGACGGTTTCGATGCTGTGTCGTTCAAGATGCATGTCGTTTCCCTTTAAATACGCATCCTCATCGGAATTAGAAAGTGCAGAACATTAATCAATAATCGCTTGTTTCCTTTGACGGCGAAAGGAGAGAAAGATATGCAGCACTCCCATCGCACCATGTGCCCAGAAATATGTTTCAATGAACACCGTCAGAAACTTATGCCAATGAAGGACTGTTTCCGCCAGCGACGGTGACGCCCATGACGCGGTGTCCAGTACAAACCAGAGTCCACCACAGAGTGCGACCGCTAACAGTGCCAGTACGCCAAGCCCCTGGATCATTGCCGCTATGCCCCCGGCATGGGCTTCAGGAAGACGAAATGTCATCAGCTGTTTACTGTCTTCAACCACACCACGAAAATCAAACGTCGACCAGGCAAAATAGTATCGAAACCCGCGCGTATTAAGCATCCAAACCAGCATCACCGCACCAAGCGCAATCAGCGCTAATCCCGAGACAATATGAAACCATGTGACGACCCCGGTAATATTCAGGTCGCGAAGCGCCTCACTTTCAGTGAAATTAGAGCTAATAATCTGCAGCAGAATCAGGGTGGCGACAATAATATGCAGCATGCGGAAAAAAGGGGTGTCTTTATGCGGTAGTGCATTACGTAACTGTTCGTTCATGATTTGGCCATTTTATGAGAGGATTGGCGAGGTCAGTATCCTGCCTGTTTGTTAATTAAACCTTAACACCCGTGTTTGCAGGGAAATAAGTGGCGCCTGATGTCCTCTTTTTCTGTGTTTGGAAAACGGACAAAGTCGCTGTCACCTGTGCCGCCCCGTTACTGCGACGGAAATATCGCCGGTATAGTTTTTTCTCAGAATTTGAGGGGGGACTGGGGAGAACAGTGTGGAGACATTTGAGGAACAAAAAGGGGTCAATAAACCGGGCATCGCGCCCGGTTATCGTGTCAGCCCGAAATGACCCTACGCACTCAGCCCACGGTTTTCCAGCATCGGCTCAATCTGTGGATCGTGTCCGCGCCACTGGCGATAAAGTTCAGCTAAATCAGTGCTATTGCCGCGCGACAGAATCGCTTCCCGGAAGCGCTGACCGTTCTCACGGGTCAAACCGCCCTGCTCCACGAACCACTGATAGCCGTCATCGGCCAGCATCTGGGTCCACAGATAGGCGTAATAGCCTGCCGCATAGCCCCCGCCGAAGATATGGGAGAAGTAGCTGCTGCGATAGCGCGGGGGAACGGCCGCCAGATCCAGTTGCTCATCCCGAAGTATTTTCTGTTCAAACGCATCCACCTCTTCCGGTAACGAAGTGGTCGACAGCGTGTGCCAGCGCATATCGAGCAGCGCGGCGGCTAGCAGCTCGCTCATGTCATATCCTTTATTGAAAGTTGCCGCACGCAACATATTGTCGCGCAGCGCCTCCGGCATCGGCTCTCCGGAGCGATAATGCTTCGCATAATGGGCAAATACCTGCGGATGGCTGGCCCAATGTTCGAAGATTTGCGACGGGAACTCGACAAAATCCCGCGGGGTATTGGTGCCGGAGAGGCTGGCATAACGCTGGTTGGCGAACAGCCCGTGCAGGGCGTGGCCAAACTCATGGAACAGGGTGATCACCTCATCCCATGACAACAGCGCGCTCTGCTCGCTCTGCGGCCGGGTGTAGTTGCAGACGTTATAGATAACCGGGCGCCGCTCCCGCAGGGTCGACTGTTCGACAAACACGTCCATCCAGGCGCCGCCGCTCTTTGAATCGCGCGCGAAATAATCACCATAAAACAGCGCCATCCCTTCGCCATTGTGGTCGAAGATCTCCCAGACCCGCACATCCGGGTGGTACACCGGGATGTCAAAGCGCTCCACGAAGCGGAGCCCAAAGAGCTGCGATGCCGTCCAGAAGACGCCGTCCTGCAGCACGCGCTCGAGGGCAAAATAGGGTTTAAGCTGCGCGTCATCAATGGCATAGGCAGCCCGCCGCACCTGCTCGCTGTAGTAAAGCCAGTCCCATGCCTGCGCGTGAAACGCCCCGCCTTCGTTGTCGATCACCTGCTGGATGTCCGCCAGCTCACGTTCCGCCCTCGCCCGCGCCGCCGGCGCGATCTGACGCATAAAGCCCAATGCCTCCGCCGGGGAAGCCGCCATTTGATCGGTCAGCGCCCAGCTGGCGTAATCTGCCGCCCCCAGCAGTTCCGCCTGCTGCGCGCGGATCGCCGCCAGCCGCAGCACCAGACGACGGGTATCATGCTCATCGCCCTGCTGATTGCGCGTCCAGCCGGCGGCGAAAAGATTTTCCCGCGTTTGCCGGTCGCGCAGCGCAAGCAGCTGCGGCTGCTGGGTGGTGTTGGTCAGCGTCAGCAGCCAGCGATCGCTGAGCCCTTTTTCGCGCGCCGCCTCGGCAGCCGCCGCTATCTCCTCATCGTTCAGGCCATCCAGTTGATGCCGGTCATCGACCACCAGGCCGCCGCTTTTCGCCGCCCCCAGCAGCCGCTGCTGGAACTGACTTTGCAAAGTGGCCGCTTCAGTGTTCAGCGCGCGCAGCACCGCCTTCTGCGCCGGGTCCAGCGTTGCCCCGGCGTGAACAAAACGTTGCCATGTCAGGGTCAGGAGACGCAGGGATTCGCCGTCAAGCGCGAGCGTCTCGCGCTGTTCGTAGACGCGGTTCACCCGCTGGAATAAGGCCTCGTTGAGCCAGATGTCATTCCCCAGCCCGGCGAGCTCGGCGGAAAATTGTTCATCCAGTGATTGAAGATAAGGGTTGGTATGGGCGCCGGCCATGGCGAAAAAGACCCGCGTCACCCGCGCCAGCAGCTGTCCGCTCTGCTCCAGCGCCTCGAGCGTGTTAGCGAAACTGGCCGGCTGCGGATTGTCGATAATGGCGCGGATCTCCTCGCGCTGCTGCCGAACGCCCTCATCAAACGCCGGCCGATAGTGACTGTCTTCGATCAGGTCAAACCGCGGCGCCTGGTAAGGCAACAGACTGACGCTAAAAAAGGGGTTTTGTTCGGACATCTTTCTCTCCTGCACAGGCTAATCCTGTAAGATTAGGCTTCTCCTTAAGGGGTCGCAATGATTTCCGTTACCGGTCGCCGCCTGTGCGTGCTATGGTATGAAAACACAAAAAGCGTTGAGGAACAGTAAGATGATTATCATGGTCACCGGCGCCACTGCCGGTTTTGGTGAAAGTATTACTCGCCGTTTTGTCGCTAACGGTCATAAAGTGATTGCCACCGGACGTCGCGAAGAGCGCCTGAAGACGCTGAAAGACGAGCTGGGCGATAATCTTTATATCGCGCAACTGGACGTCCGCAACCGCGCCGCTATTGAGACGCTGATTGCCGACCTGCCCGCCGAGTGGCAGGCTATCGATGTGCTGGTGAACAACGCGGGTCTGGCGCTCGGCCTGGAGCCGGCGCACCGCGCCAGCGTGGAAGACTGGGAAGATATGATCGACACCAATAATAAAGGGCTGGTGTACATGACCCGCGCCGTCCTGCCGGGCATGGTGGCGCGCAATCGCGGCCATATCATCAACATCGGCTCCACGGCGGGCAGCTGGCCTTATGCTGGCGGTAACGTCTATGGGGCGACCAAAGCCTTTGTGCGCCAGTTCAGCCTCAATCTTCGCACTGACCTGCACGGCACCGCGGTGCGCGTCACCGACATCGAGCCGGGCCTGGTGGGCGGCACCGAGTTCTCTAACGTCCGCTTTAAAGGCGATGACGCCAAAGCCGGTAAAACCTACGAGAACACCGAAGCCCTGACGCCGGAAGATGTGACCGAGGCGGTCTGGTGGGTGGCCACCCTACCGAAACACGTCAACATCAACACCCTGGAGATGATGCCGGTGAGCCAGAGCTTTGCCGGGCTCAGCGTTCACCGCCAGGGCTAACCGTCAGCCACCCGGCCTGATGGCCGGGTATGGGCGGAACCGCAAAAAACGCGTAAAATAGTGCGCATAACCCCATAAAAAGTAACCATCAATGGCCGCAGAATCGCAACTGAATCCGACGCAACCCGTTAATCAGCAAATTTATCGCATCCTCCGCCGGGATATCGTTCACTGCCTCATCCCGCCTGGCACGCCGCTGTCGGAGAAAGAAGTCTCCGTGCGTTTTGCGGTATCTCGTCAGCCGGTGCGCGAGGCCTTTATTAAGCTGGCGGAGAATGGACTTATCCAGATCCGTCCCCAGCGCGGCAGCTACGTCAACAAAATCTCCCTGTCTCAGGTGCGCAATGGTTGCTTTGTCCGCCAGGCGATTGAGTGCGCGGTGGTCCGCCGTGCCGCTGGCATGATTAACGATGAGCAAGTCTATCAGCTGGAGCAGAATCTCCATCAGCAGCGTATTGCCGTCGACCGCCAGCAGTTAAACGATTTTTTCCTGCTTGATGATGAATTTCACCAGAAGCTATCGGTTATTGCCGATTGTCAGCTGGCCTGGGATACGGTGGAAAACATCAAAGCCGCCATTGACCGCGTGCGCTACATGAGCCTTGACCATGTCTCCTCCCCGGAGATGCTTCTGCGCCAGCATCACGAAATTTTTACCGCGCTGGAAAAACGCGACGCTGAGGCAGTCGAGAAAGCCATGAGTATTCATTTGCATGAAATCAGCGAATCTGTGCTGCTGATCCGCCAGGAGAATCGCGACTGGTTTAGCGAAGAGTAAGGACCAGACGGCTGCGAAATAAGGCTGACGCAGCCGTCGTGACGGAGGGGATTATCTGACCACCAGCACCGGCGTTTTGGCGTAGCGCAAAATGGACTCGGCGTTGGATCCCAGCAGATGGGTGGAGAGCCCCGGTTTGCGGGAGCCAATCACTATCACATCGAACGCTTCGTTGTTACTGATAGCCAGAATTTCATCGCGCACGTTACCAAACACGACCCGGGTATGGATCCGTGACATTGGCAGGTCGAACAGTCGCGCCACCTCGCGCATCTTTTTCTCTGACTCTTCCTGCATATAGGCTTCGAATTTACGAATATCCGCCGTAAATCCGCGTAATAACGAACGGCTGCTGTTCGGCAGGACGTTGAGCAAGGTGATCTCGCCATTTTCCGCCGATGCGAGAAATTCCGCGTGACGCACTGCCTTATCGCTTAAATCCATTTCAAAAACATCAACAGGCAATAAAATCTTTTTATACATGGCCCGCACTCCTTTTCCAGAGAAAATGATTTTTCAATAACTTAACTATGCCATTTTTGCGGTGAATGACCAGCCATTATTCGGAAAAATAACAGCTAATTATCTTTAGTAAATCAGGGAAATATAGAGTTATGTAAGGACATTGCGTTCGATCATATTTTTAGCCTGCTAAAAGCGATCAACAGCAAAAAAGATTTATCAGCGGAACCGTGCAGAAACAGCAGAAGAGCCGGTGTCGACCCCATGACCGACACCGGGAACGAATGATTATTGCGCCTCAGCCCATGCGGCAACGGTGGCTTTCGCCCCCTGACGCTGTAGCGCTACATAGGCGCGGGTCACCGCCGAGACGAACCGCGCTTCCTGCGGCAGCTCCCGGCCAAAGATGGCCTCAATGCCCAACAGCGCTTTGACGCGCGCTTCGCCATCGGCGCTGGCGGCTACCGCCTGCTGGATCACCGGCAGCAGCGGATCGCAAATTTCGATTGCCTGGCCGGCGTCGTCAACACCGCCGACATAGCGCATCCACCCCGCCACGCCCAGCGCCAGCAGCGTGAAGTCATGCTGGTGCGCCAGATGCCAGCGTACCGAGTCCAGCATGCGCTGCGGCAGCTTCTGGCTACCGTCCATTGCAATCTGCCAGGTACGGTGTTTGAGCGCCGGATTGCAGTAGCGGTCAATCAGCAGACTGGCATAGTGTGACAGATCCACCCCCTGCACTTTTAAGGTCGGGGCCTGCTCGTCCAGCATCAGCGCCAGCGCCGCGCGGCGGTAGTTGTCATCCTGCATACAGTCGTTGATATGCTGATAACCGGCCAGATAGCCGAGATAGGCGAGGAACGAATGGCTGCCGTTAAGCATCCTCAGCTTCATCTCTTCGAAAGGCACCACATCGGCGACCAGCTCCGCCCCCGCTTTCTCCCACTGTGGACGTCCGGCGACAAAATTATCCTCAATCACCCACTGGCGGAACGGCTCACAGGCCACCCCAGCCGGGTCGCGCACGCCGGTCAGCTGTTCAATTTTATCGAGGGTTTCCGCGGTCACCGCCGGGACAATGCGGTCCACCATGGTCGACGGAAAGGTGACGTTCTGTTCTATCCATGCAGCGAGGTCCGCGTCCAGCGCCCGGGCGTAGGCGCAAACAACGTTGCGCATCACATGACCATTTTCCGGCATGTTATCGCAGGACATCACGGTAAAGGCAGGCAGCCCTGCCGCCCGGCGGCGCGCTAAAGCCTCCACCACCACGCCCGCTGCCGATTTCGGCTGGCGCGGGTTAGCGAGATCGGCGGCGATCAGCGGGTGATCGAGCTGCAGCTCGCCGCTGGCGGGCGAATGGCAATAGCCTTTCTCGGTAATGGTGAGGGAGACAATGGCCACCTGTGGCTCACACATCGCCGAAAGCACGGCCTCGAGACCATCGACCTGGGCATGCAGCGCCTGCTTCACCACCCCGACCACGCGCGCGGTCCACGCGTCGGCGGACATTTCGGCCACGGTATACAGCAGATCCTGCTGCCGGAGATCGGCGATCTGCTGCTCGCCGCCAATCAGGTTGACTTCAGTGTAGCCCCAGTCACTGCCGTACTCGCTGGCCAGTATATCGGCGTATACCGCCTGATGGGCGCGGTGAAACGCGCCAAAACCCAGATGGACGATACGGGGGACCAGCGCGTGGCGATCGTAGCCGGGCAGGATGGCGTTAGCGGTTAAGAGGGTGTTTTCCATGGTAACTCTCGTTGTTATGTGGCTCATCAACCATTCTCTGGGAGAACTCTCGAGGAGAATGCCTTTGTGCCTCAACCATCTCACGCAATTGGTATAACATCTTTGATTTCTGTCAACTACCATACAAGAAGCTTTTGCCGGGTTGTGCTCGCTGGCGAGCGGTCACAAAATCTCTGAGATGGCAGGAGAAAATCCGCCACGAAGCGGTAAGAGAAGACGGATCATGGCGCAGGCCACGCCTCCCTGCGGGCCTGTTGCATAACGACCGGTTAATCGATGCGGGTTTTGACGATAAAGAAGTAGCACAGCGCCCCGGCGAAGGTCACGCCGGCGGCGATCACCAGCGCCAGATTGAAAGAGTGGGTGGTATCCACAACCCAGCCGGTGACGATCGGCGCGAAGGAGGCAAACACAAAGCTGCCAAAGTTCTGGATCGCCGCCACCGACGCCACTTTATGTTCCGCCACCAGCACCTGTACCAATCCCCAGGCCGAGGTGCCAGCGAAATGGACGCAGAACAGCGCCATGGAGATAAACGCCACCGCCTGGGTCGGCGAGTTTGATTGCACCACCAACAGCGTGCCGAGCGCGGAAAGCACCAGTCCGGCTACAATCGCCGTTTTGCGGGTTTTCGCCAGATCGTAGCCTCTGCGCGCCAGCGCATCGACCACCAGCCCATTGACCCACATGCCCACCGCCGCAGCGAGAAACGGGATCGCCGCCACCCAGCCGGTTTTAGCAAGGCTCAATCCCTGCTGCGCCTGCAGATAACCCGGCAGCCACGCGATATACAGCCAGCCGGTATAGTTCACCCCGGAGAAGCCGAGGATCATCCCCCAGGTGGTACGTCGTTTAAACAGCGCCAGCCATTCGCTCAGTTTCAGCGCCGGTCGGGCCGCCTCCTCGCTGGCCAGATAGCGTTGCTCCTCCTCCTGCAGGGTGAATTGCCGCCGGTTACGGTATCCCACATACCAGCACAGGCCGACCAGGATACCGGCTAAACCAATCACCACAAACATTGTCCGCCAGCCCCAGGCCAGCTGCATGATGACCAGCGCCGGCGGGGCGATGGCCTGACCCAGCACCGTCGAGGAGTTAAATATCCCCACCGCCGTGCCGCGCTCTCGTTGCGCATACCAGTCGTTGATCGATTTCACGCCGGCGGGCATAAACGGCGCTTCGCCGATCCCGAGGCCAATGCGCAGCAGAATAAAATGCGAGAACGAATTGACTATCCCGGTCAGGGCCTGCATCGCAGACCAGAATATTAGCCCGGCGCCCAGCACAACCCGCGGCCCGAGGCGATCCAGCAAAATGCCCGAGGGCAGTTGCGCGAAGCCGTAGGAGAGCGAAAAAGCGGAGAGCAGCACCCCGAACTCGGTGGCGCTCAGACCCAAATCGGCGCGTATCGCCTCCCCGGCGACGCTCAGGGAAGAGCGGTCCAGAAAGTTAACGATACCGGCGATAAACAGCAGCGTCAGGGTGATCTTCTGCACCCGACGGATGCGCAGCGGCGTTGCACCCGCCTGTGGGGCAAATGTCTCAATAGCCATCGTTGTTCCTTACAGAGTCATAACCCAATATGATGTCTGATAAGTAAGGCAACAGGTCGACTACCATACAAGAATTAGGGTTTAAAAAAGTGGCAGGGATCACATTAGACGGGCTTATGCCCGTCCCCAGCCCGCCACGATGATCAGCATCCCGCACAGCGCGATGGCCGCCCCCGCCCAGTCATAATGGGTTAATTTGACTCCGTCAACGACCCGCAGCCAGAGCAATGCGGTACAAACATACACGCCACCGTAGGCGGCATATACCCGCCCGCTGGCGGTTGGATGGAGCGTCAGGAGCCAGACGAACAGCCCCAGCGCCAGGCCGGCGGGGATCAGCAGCAGCGGCGTGGCCCCGCGTTTTAACCATAGCCACGGCAGATAGCAGCCGACGATTTCACACAGAGCGGTGGCAAAGAACAGCAGCGTGGTTTTGAGCATTAAAAGATTCGTAAAAGAGACAAAGCGTTGAACTATTCTACGCGATAATAGCCCTTTCCCTACGCTGTTTTGTCGGCTATGCCCGGCAAAACAGCTGTAGTAAACTTAACCTGAGGGTTAACCCATCACCTAAAGGAAATCGTGATGAACATGACACTGAACAAACGCTGGTGCCTGACCGCCATTCTGGCGTTAAGCGCCGTGGTCTATACCTCCAGCTCATTCGCAGCCACCGACCGGCTGGTGATTGAGTCAGGCGACAGCGCGCAAAGCCGTCAGCAGGCGTCGATGGAAAAAGAGCAATGGAACGACACCCGCAGCCTGCGCCAGAAGGTGAACAAACGGGCGGAAAAAGAGTGGGACAAAACCGATGTCGCCTTTGACGCGCAGGATAACTGCCAGAAGAGCGCCAACGTCAATGCCTACTGGGAACCAAACACCCTGCGCTGCCTTGACCGCCGTACCGGCCGGGCGATCAATCCCTGAGCACGCTGGCGCCTGCGGGCGCCGCCTTTCCGTCCCCTCTTGTCCGCTTTGACCACAGGAATTCCCATGACCGACGCGCTACACGTCAGACTCCGCCCCCTTGAGCGCGAAGATTTGCGCTTTGTTCACCAGCTCGACAACAACGCCAGCGTGATGCGCTACTGGTTTGAAGAGCCCTATGAAGCCTTCGTTGAGCTTTCCGATCTGTACGACAAGCATATTCACGACCAAAGCGAGCGTCGCTTTGTGATCGAATGCAATGGCGATAAAGCCGGACTGGTGGAGCTGGTTGAAATCAACCATGTGCACCGCCGGGCCGAGTTCCAGATCATCATCTCGCCCGACTTCCAGGGAAAAGGCCTCGCCACCCGCGCCGCGCGGCTGGCGATGGACTATGGCTTTACCGTGCTCAATCTGTATAAGCTGTATCTGATTGTCGATAAAGAGAATGAAAAAGCGATCCATATTTACCGCAAGCTCGGCTTTATGGTCGAGGGTGAACTGATCCATGAGTTTTTCATTAACGGCGAGTATCGCAACACCATCCGCATGTGTCTGTTCCAGCATCAGTATCTGGCGGAACACAAAACGCCGGGGCCGTCCCTGCTGAAGCCGACGGCTCAGTAATAATCAATGCGGTTTTTAATCGTGTAGTGGCGGGTCAGCGGCGGCTGGACGCTTTCATCGATCACCTGCAGCTCACAGCTCAGCGGATTGTCATGGCGATCGTAGTCGCAGGTCTGGCGCACTGTGCCCAGCGTGCGGTCGTTGAAGGTGCTGATGGCGGTATAGTCCATTTTCTTGCGCGGATCCTTCGACGGCGTTGAGGCAACGGTAAATCGCTCCTCTTTGGCGGTGGTGGTTTTCCCCAGCGGATAGCCATCGCTGTCGTAGCGGTAGGTGGCGGTGGTCTCTTTGCCGCGGGCGCTGATAATAAAGCCGTTATCATCCGTTTCCCAGCTCACGCCGGTGGCGGGCATCTCCGCCAGCTGACATTTCCCCTGCAGACGCAGCCGCTTCTCATGGGTGCGGCCATCGACGTAATAGTTGGCGTCCAGCAGCAGCGTCGCGCCGGTGTTATTCTCCACATCCTCCAGCGTCAACAGATCGAAACATCCCTCTTTTGACAGCTGCGCGCTCACCTTTTTGACCACCACATCGTGTTCGTCCAGTAGCGTCTGGCTAAAATCTTTCACCGGTCCGCGCAGCGGATCGAACTCAAACTCATTGGAAAAACTCGCCATCTCCGGGGTGAAGGCTTCCGGGACGCTTTCGCGGTCGCACGCCGTCAGCAACAGCGCGGTCGGGATCAGCCAATACAGTCTTTTCACAGGTGATTCCTTTTGTGTACATCCAATCATATTAGCAAATACAATTGTTTACACCAGTTCTGCTATGCTTAAATCTGGATAACATCGATAAGGAGCGTAAGATGAAACTATCCCTCAGGACAGGCGCCGCGCTGCTGCTGTGCTCCACGACCGTACTGGCGGCCCCCGACTCCTGTGAACGGGTCAAAAATGATATTCAACAGAAGATCATGAACAATGGCGTACCAGAAACGGCCTTCAGTCTGGCCATTGTGCCCAACGACCAGGCGGACCAGCCCGGCGCTCAGGTGGTCGGTCATTGCGCCAATGACACCTTCAAAATCACCTATACCCGTAACAGCGACAGTCCCGCCGAAAACGACGCTCAGTAAGCCCACTTCGCTTTCAAACGAAAGATCTTATCCCTGCATTGACCAGGGATAAGATCTGCCGGCTACCCATAACGTATTATCGCTCACCCCGGCGTCTGTTAATGACGCGGCGGCCCTTCTCCGCCCAGCATAACCATCATGGAGTGAGCAATGTCGAATCAGGAATCTTCCGGCGGCGTCACCCGACGCGCGTTACTTAAATCCACAGCCCTCGGTTCTCTGGCGCTGGCCGCCGGCGGGCTTCCCCTCCCCTTTACGCTGCGCAGCGCCGCGGCGGCAGTACAACAGGCTGCCGGCGACAACACCCGCATTGTCTGGGGCGCCTGTTCGGTCAACTGCGGCAGCCGCTGCGCCCTGCGGTTACACGTGCGTGATGATGAAGTGGTGTATGTCGAAACGGATAACACCGGCGACGACCGCTATGGCGATCACCAGGTCCGCGCCTGCCTGCGCGGGCGTTCGATTCGCCGGCGCATCAACCACCCGGATCGCCTTAACTATCCGATGAAGCGTGTGGGAAAACGCGGAGAAGGTAAATTTGAGCGTATCAGCTGGCAGGAAGCGCTGGATACCCTTGCTGACCGCCTGAAGCGCGTCGTCGCGGAATATGGCAACGAAGCCGTGTACATTAACTACTCATCAGGAATTGTCGGCGGGAACATCACTCGCTCCTCGCCTTCCGCTTCGCCGGTGGCGCGGCTGATGAACTGCTACGGCGGCTCGCTTAACCAGTACGGTACCTACAGCACCGCGCAGATCGCCTGCGCCATGCCCTACACCTACGGCAGTAACGACGGCAACAGCACCTCAGATATTGAAAACAGCAAGCTGGTGGTGATGTTCGGCAACAACCCGGCGGAAACCCGCATGAGCGGCGGCGGCATTACCTGGTATCTGGAACAGGCCCGCGAGCGCTCCAACGCGCGGATGATCGTTATCGATCCGCGCTACACCGATACCGCCGCCGGTCGCGAAGATGAGTGGATCCCCATTCGCCCCGGCACGGACGCCGCGCTGGTCGCCGGTATCGCCTGGGTGTTGATTAACGAGAATCTGGTGGATCAGCCGTTCCTTGATAAATACTGCGTCGGCTACGATGAGAAGACGCTGCCGGCCGGGGCGCCTGAGAATGGCCACTATAAAGCCTATATCCTCGGCGAAGGCGACGACGGCGTCGCCAAAACGCCGCAGTGGGCCTCGCGTATCACCGGCATCCCAGCCGATCGCATCATTAAACTGGCGCGCGACATCGGCATGATCAAACCGGCCTATATCTGCCAGGGCTGGGGGCCGCAGCGCCAGGCCAACGGCGAGCTCTCGGCCCGGGCAATCGCCATGCTGCCGATCTTAACCGGCAACGTCGGCATCAACGGCGGCAACAGCGGCGCCCGCGAATCGACCTACACCATCACCATCGAGCGTCTGCCGGTGCTGGAAAACCCGGTGAAAACCGCCATCTCCTGCTTCACCTGGACCGACGCTATCGCCCGTGGTCCGGAAATGACCGCCACCCGCGACGGTGTGCGTGGCAAAGAGAAGCTGGATGTGCCAATCAAATTCCTGTGGAACTACGCGGGCAACACCATCATCAACCAGCACTCCGACATCAATAAGACGCACGATATTCTGCAGGACGAGAGCAAGTGCGAAACCATCGTGGTCATCGACAACTTTATGACCTCGTCGGCGAAATACGCCGACCTGCTGCTGCCCGACCTGATGACCGTTGAGCAAGAGGATATCATTCCCAACGATTACGCCGGCAATATGGGCTATCTGATTTTCATCCAGCCCGCCACCTCGGCGAAGTTTGAACGCAAACCGATTTACTGGATCTTAAGCGAAGTGGCGAAACGGCTCGGCGACGATGTCTACCAGCGTTTTACCGAGGGGCGCACGCAGGCGCAGTGGCTGCAGCATCTGTACGCCAAAATGGTGGCGAAAGATCCGGCGCTGCCGGCCTACGAGGAGCTGAAGCGAATGGGCATCTACAAACGCAAGGATCCGAACGGCCACTTCGTCGCCTATCGCGACTTCCGCCGCGATCCCGAAGCGCATCCGCTCAACACCCCGTCCGGCAAAATTGAGATCTACTCCAGCCGGCTCGCCGAGATTGCCGCCCGCTGGCAGCTGGAGAAAGACGACGTCATCAGCCCGCTGCCGGTCTACGCCTCCACATTTGAAGGCTGGGACGATCCGCTGCGCAGTCAGTATCCGCTGCAGCTGTTTGGATTCCACTATAAGGCGCGTACCCATTCCAGCTACGGCAACGTGGATGTGCTGCAGGCCGCCTGCCGTCAGGAAGTGTGGATCAACCCGCTTGACGCAGAAAAACGCGGGATTAATAACGGCGATCTGGTGCGGGTGTTCAACCAGCGCGGCGAAGTCCGGCTGCCGGCGAAAGTGACGCCGCGCATCATGCCGGGCGTGTCGGCGATGGGCCAGGGCGCGTGGCACGACGCCAATATGGCCGGCGACCGGGTTGACCATGGCGCCTGCATGAATACCCTGACCACCCAACGCCCGTCGCCGCTGGCGAAAGGGAATCCGCAGCATACCAACCTGGTCGATATCGAGAAGGTTTAAGGAGTAAACCATGAGCACGCAATATGGATTCTTTATCGACTCCGCTCGCTGTACTGGGTGCAAAACCTGCGAGCTGGCCTGTAAGGACTATAAAAACCTGACCCCGGAAGTCAGTTTCCGTCGCATCTACGAGTACGCCGGCGGCGACTGGCAGGAGGACAACGGCGTCTGGCAGCAGAACGTTTTTGCCTATTACCTCTCCATCGCCTGTAACCACTGCGCCGATCCGGCCTGCACCAAAGTCTGCCCGAGCGGGGCGATGCACAAGCGCGAAGACGGTTTTGTGGTGGTGGATGAAGAGGTGTGCATCGGCTGCCGCTACTGTCATATGGCCTGCCCGTACGGCGCGCCGCAGTACAATGCCGACAAAGGCCATATGACCAAGTGCGACGGCTGTCATGAGCGCGTCGCCGAGGGGAAGAAGCCGGTCTGCGTCGAGTCCTGCCCGTTGCGGGCGCTCGATTTCGGGCCGATTGCTGAACTGCGTGCTAAGCACGGCCAACTGGCGGCGGTAGCCCCGCTGCCCTCGGCGCACTTCACTCAGCCGAGCATCGCGATCAACCCTAACCGCAACGCCCGGCCGTGTGGCGATACCACCGGTTATCTGGCAAACCCGAAGGAGGTGTGAGATGGGAAGCGGATGGCATGAATGGCCGCTGGTGCTGTTTACGGTACTGGGGCAATGCGTGGTGGGCGCGACACTCTTCAGCGGTCTGGTCTGGCTCGAGCTGGCGGACCAGCGCGAAGCGCGGCAGCGTCTGGTGCGCAGCATGTTTTTTATCTGGCTACTGATGGGGATCGGCTTTCTCGCTTCAGTTATGCATCTCGGTTCGCCACTGCGCGCGTTTAACTCGCTGAACCGCGTCGGCGCCTCGGCGCTGAGCAACGAAATCGCCAGCGGCGCCTTGTTTTTCGCTGTGGGCGGATTCTGGTGGCTGCTGGCAGTGCTGGAAAAAATGCCGGCGGCGCTGGGCAAAATCTGGCTGGTGATCACCCTGCTGTTGGGGCTGCTGTTTATCCTCGCGATGACCCGGGTTTATCAAATCGATACTGTACCGACATGGTACACTGGCTACACCACCAGCGCCTTCTTCCTGACGGTACTCCTTAGCGGGCCGCTGTTCGCCGCCCTGCTGTTGCAAATGGCGAAAGTCGACGTTAACGGCTGGTTTATTGCTGGGTTGAGCATGGCCGCGCTGGTCATCAGCGCCGCGGTGATCGTCATGCAAAGCACCGGGCTCAGTACTATTCACAGCTCCGTTCAGCAGGCGGCCAGCCTGTTGCCGAATTACGGCAGACTGCAGGCCTTACGCCTGATCCTGCTGGCGCTGGGACTCGGCTGCTGGCTGTGCCCGCTGATCCGTCGCCAGCCGCCGCGCGCGGTGGGGCTACTGGCCGGTCTGGTGCTGGTCTTGATTGCTGAATGTATTGGCCGCGGCCTGTTTTATGGGCTACATATGACCGTCGGTATGGCGGTTGCCGGTTAATGAGACGGCGCGCCGGCGCGCGCCGCAGAAAGGAATAAGTGATGATGCCGTTCCCACACCGCGACGCCGTCGCGTTAAGCGCCCGTACCCTGGGCGCGTTGTTCTCTTATGCGCCGAATAACGCGCAAATCGCGCCGCTGGTCGCCGCCTTCCAGGACGGCAGCTGGCAGCAACAGTGGCCCTACCCGGTTGCCGCCCCGCTGGCATCGGGGTTTGCCGCGTCGGCTGAAGAGTCGTTGCCGGAAGCCTGGCAGCGCCTGTTTATCGGACCATGGGCCCTGCCGGCGCCGCTATGGGGATCCGTCTGGCTGGATAAAGAATCGGTGCTGTTCGGCGAATCCACGCTGGCCCTGCGCGAATGGATGCGCGCGAACGGCATCGCACTGGACGCCGATCGCAACGAGCCGGAAGACCATTTCGGCACCCTGCTGCTGCTGGCGGCGTGGCTGTGCGAAACGGAGCAGGAGGTGTTGTTTGGCCAGCTGCTGGCCTGGCATCTGCTGCCGTGGTCCGGACGCTTCCTGAGCGTCTTTGTCGAACGCGCTGCCCACCCCTTCTACCAGGCGCTGGGTCAGCTGGCGCAGGCGACCCTGGCGCAGTGGCAGGAGAATCTGCCGATCGCCGTGGCGGAAAAGCCGCTCTATCGCTAATCCCTTTACCGCGCCGGTAGTCGGCGCGGTTTCCTTATTTGCACGCCTGACCGTGACCCGCACTTATCGCTTTTGCATATAAGGTTATTCCCTATCACAATAAGGCCATGTTTTCCGACTCTCGCCATGACCGATGCACCGTCTTCATCCCTATCCTGACGTGCAGGTGATGTTTCGTCGCCTGCTGATCGCCACGCTGATTGGCCTGCTCGCCGCCCTGGCGGTGGCCCTGTTTCGCCATGCCATGGTGGTGCTGGAAACGCTGTTTCTCGGTAACGACAGCGGGAGCCTGGTCAACGCCGCGCAGTCGCTGCCGGCGTGGCGGCGGCTGATTACCCCGGTGCTGGGGGGACTGGCGGCAGGGACACTTCTCTGGCTCTGGCAGCGGCGCAGCATTGCCCGCCCGCACGCCGCCACCGATTATATGGAAGCCCTGGAAACCGGGGACGGTTGCTTCGATACGCCGGCAAGCCTGGTGAAGTCGCTGGCCTCGCTGCTGGTGGTGGTCACCGGCAGCGCGATTGGCCGGGAAGGCGCCATGATCCTGCTGGCCGCGCTGGCGGCCTCGCTGTTCGCCCGCCGCTTCACGCCGCAGGCAGAATGGAAGCTGTGGGTCGCCTGCGGCGCCGCCGCCGGGATGGCCAGCGCCTATCATGCCCCGCTGGCCGGCAGCCTGTTTATCGCTGAAATTCTCTTTGGCACGCTGATGCTGGCCTCGCTTGGGCCGGTTGTCATCTCGGCGGTGATCGCCCTGCTGCTCACCCAGTTTCTCAACGGCGGCGCCGCGCCGCTGTACCATGTCGTTCTGCAGAAGGACCTCAGCGCGCTGCACTATGGCCTGATGCTCGCCACCGGACTGCTGGCCGGGTTGTGCGGGCCGCTGTTTATCTGGCTGATGGACTACAGCCACCGCGGGTTCGTCAGGCTGAAGCTGGCGCCGCCCTGGCAGCTGGCGCTGGGCGGGCTGATAGTCGGCGGCTTATCGCTCATCACTCCGGCGGTGTGGGGCAACGGCTACAGCGTGGTGCAAAGCTATCTCCTGCTGCCGCCGCCCGGCGCGCTGCTGGTGGCGGTATTCCTGTGCAAACTGCTGGCGGTGCTGGCCAGCAGTGGCTCCGGCGCGCCGGGCGGGGTGTTTACCCCCACGCTGTTTGTCGGTCTGGCGATGGGCATGCTGTTTGCCCGCTTCAGCGAGCTGTGGCTACCGGGGGATCAGGAGATGGCTTTGATGATGGGACTGACCGGCATGGCGACGTTTCTTGCCGCCACCACCCATGCGCCCATTATGTCGACCCTGATGATTTGTGAGATGACCGGGCAGTATACGCTGCTGCCCGGCCTGTTGATCACCTGCGTGGTGGCGTCGGTGCTGTCGCGGACGTTACGCCGGGATTCGATCTATCGCCATCACGTTGCCGAGCATGTCTAAGTCGACGTAGCGGCTTAGCTCACGCTGCTCGGCGCGCGGCAGATACGGCAGCTCGCCAATGAGCGGCGCCGGCAGCTTTTTGCTGAGCACATCGATGATTTCGGCGTAGTGCGCCAGACCGGGGTTAATGCGGTTGGCCACCCAGCCGATCAGCGGTAGCCCGTCATTGGCGATCGCCTGGGCCGTCAGCAGCGCATGGTTGATGCACCCTTCCTGGATCCCCACCACCATCAGCACCGGGAGCTGCTCCTGTACCACCCATTCGGAGAGCGGTCGCAGGTCGTTCATCAGGCTGCGCCAGCCGCCGGTGCCTTCAACCACCACATGTTCAACCTGCCCGGTCAGCCGCTGCAAACCATCCGACAGCAGACCGTAGTTGATCGGGCAGCTGTGCGCCACGCTGCTTTCGTCTTCGCTTAAGGCGATGGGATTGACAGCCTCATAGGGTAACGCCAGCGTGGAGACGCTCTGCAGCACCAGCGCGTCTTTGTTACGCAAACCGTCCGGCGTCTCTTTGCTGCCCTTCGCCACAGGCTTGTACCCGGCCACGCTTTTGCCTCTGGCAGCAAGTGCCTGCAACAGCGCACGGGAAACCACTGTCTTCCCGACAGAGGTGTCTGTACCTGTAATAAAGAAACGCTTAAACATCACTAACCCCACAGTTTTGTCGATGAAATATACGGGAGAGAAATAATCAACAGTGGGCAAAGTCTACGTGAAGCCGCTGGGGGTCAGCTTGAGATAGCGCAATTTTTGGTGTGACTATGAAAAAATGTTAACCCTGTAACAGTCGTATGAGTAAGGATCCGTTATAGAGCGCATCCTTGACCAACGCCGCGCCAGCCATCGTTCCGCGGTTGGAGAACTGGGTGCTTTCAACCGCGATATGCTGGCTGTAGGCCGGGAGTGATTGTTGCCGAATGCAGCTGGAAATTGCCGGAAAAAGAATGTCTGCCGCCAGGTTAAACGGCGAGCCAATCAGGATTTTCTGCGGGTTAAACAGATTGACCATGATCGCCAGAATGCGGCCGACGTGATTACCGACGCCGCTGATAATGTCCCGGGCCAGCAGATCGCCCTGCAGCGCCGCCTGACATAGCCACTCCACGCTCAGCGGACGCTGATGCAGTAGCGAGCTCATCGACTGCGCCATCCGCATCTGCGCCAGCTCCAGCACGCTCTCCACGCTGGCGATCGTTTCCAAACAGCCATGGTTGCCGCAGTAGCAGCGTTTGCCGTAGGGGTCGACCTGGGTATGACCGATCTCCACGAGACTGCTGCTGCCGGCGTGCAGCAGACGTCCATCGGTGATAACCCCGGCGCCAACGTTGTGATCGATCACTACCTGAATGACATCCCGGGCGCCGCGCGAGGCGCCAAACAGCGATTCCGCCATGGTCCAGGCGCTGATGTCATGCTGAATATAGACCGGCACCCCGGTATGGTTGGCCAGCGTTTCGCCCAACGGGACGTCTTTGACTTCTTCATAAAACGGCATGCGATGAATAATGCCGTTTTCAGTATCAATGATACCCGGCATCGTGATGGCGATGGAGGTGAGACGTTCCAGCTTTTTCTGGTGGCGAATAAAGAAGCGATCGATATGGTCGATAATCCGCGTCAGAAACGGCGTGCTGTCGGCAAGCGCCAGCTCCAGCTGCTCCTCCACCACCAGCTGGCTGCTTAAATCACGCAGCGAAAGGTGGATCTCGCCGCGGCTGATGCGCACCGCCAGATAGTGCCATGCCTCGGTTTCCACCATCAGCCCCACCGCCGGCCGCCCGCGGCTGCCGGGCTCCTGAATTTCGGTCTCCTGCACCAGGTGCGCTTCCAGCATTTCGCGGACAATTTTGGTGATGCTGGCGGGCGCCAGTTGCGCAAATCGGGAGAGGTCGATACGCGATACCGGGCCGAGCTGATCAATCAGGCGATAGACGGCGCCCGCATTGGTCTGCTTGATTTGATCGATATGGCCTGGTTGACTATCCGCTACCACCATTGACTCCCTTTATTTTCGCGCTTCGAAATAAACTTTCGGCTATGGTGAAGCACTTCGATGGTGAACGTCAAATTTTTGCTTAGCCTTGTGATTTACCGCACATTTCCAGCCCATTTTTGCTTCAATTGCGCTCGCTTTTCCAGGCCAGCAGCGTGTCACGAAAGCGTTTTGCCAGCGCTCCCTGATCATGGTGTTTCGACCACACCAGCCACATCTCTGACACCGCATCCTGTTCGTCGATCGGCAGCCAGCGCATTTCGCTGAGCTGCACGCGCTGAAAGGAGGCCGGCAGGATCGACACCCCCAGCCCGGCGGCCACCAGGCCAATAATGGTCATCGCCTCCCCCACCTCCTGGGCAATCACCGGCGTATGGCCGTAGCGGCGCAGCAGGCCAAGGATATCGTCATACAGGCCGGTACCGACATGCGGGTCGAAAAAGACGAACGGCTCCCGCGCCAGCGCCGCCAGGCTGACCGAGGGCAGGCGGGCCAGCGGATGGTCCGCCGGGACCATCGCCAGCAGCGGCTCACGCAGGACCCGCTGCCACGCCAGGGTGTCCGGCAGTTGAGTATTACGCAACAGGCCAAGGTCGAGGGCCCCCTCGCTCAGCGGGACAATCTGTTCGCGGGTATTGGTCTCGCGGGTGAGAATATGCACATCCGGGTAACGCTGACGAAACAGCGACAGCGTATCGGATACCGCCTTGATGAAAGGGGCCGAGGAGGTAAAGCCGATACGCAGTTCGCCCGTTTCCCCATGGTGCAGGCGGGCGGCGCGGGCGGCGGCGTCCTCCACCTGGGCGAGAATTTGTCGGCTGTCGGCGAGAAACTGTTTGCCCGCCGCCGTCAGGCTGACGCTGCGGTTGGTGCGGGCGAACAGGCGGGCGCCGGTCTGCTGCTCGAGGATCTGAATTTGCTGGCTTAACGGCGGTTGAGAGATGTTCAGTCGCGCCGCGGCGCGGCCAAAATGCAGCTCCTCGGCGACGGCGACAAAGTAGCGCAGATGACGCAACTCGATATTCATATTTAAAACGTCTTATTTGAGATTATTAATATATTAGACAGAATATTTACATTTTCATACCCTAAAAATGTGAGCTGAATGGTCACAACACTCTGTTGGTAAGCAGCAACTTCTATCCAAGGAATTCTCTGTGAGTCGTACAACAACCGTTGACACCGTGCCGGCGGACGAGGTCAGCGTCGCTGGTGCATCCCGCCCGGATCAATTTATTAAGCGCGGCACCCCGCAGTTTATGCGCGTCACTCTCGCGCTGTTCTCCGCCGGTCTGGCCACCTTTGCCCTGCTCTACTGCGTGCAGCCGATCCTGCCGGTGCTGTCGAACGAGTTCGGCGTATCGCCGGCCAGCAGCAGTATCTCTCTCTCCATTTCCACGGCGATGCTGGCGGTGGGCCTGCTGTTTACCGGCCCACTATCGGACGCCATTGGCCGCAAGCCGGTGATGGTCACCGCCTTGCTGCTGGCCGCCTGCTGCTCGCTGTTGTCGACCATGATGACCAGCTGGCACGGCATCTTGATTATGCGCGCCCTGATCGGCCTGTCGTTGAGCGGCGTGGCGGCGGTCGGCATGACCTACCTGAGCGAGGAGATCCACCCCAGCTTCGTGGCCTTCTCCATGGGACTCTATATCAGCGGCAACTCCATCGGCGGCATGAGCGGCCGCTTGCTCACCGGGGTCTTTACCGATTTCTTCGGCTGGCGCGTGGCGCTGGCGGTGATCAGCGGCTTCGCTCTGGCAGCGGCGATTATGTTCTGGCGTATCCTGCCCGAGTCGCGCCATTTCCGCCCGACCTCGCTGCGGCCAAAAACGCTGCTGATTAATTTCCGCCTGCACTGGCGCGATCGCGGCCTGCCGCTGCTGTTCGTCGAAGGTTTCCTGCTGATGGGGGCCTTTGTCACTCTGTTTAACTACATTGGCTACCGTCTGATGATGTCGCCGTGGTCGTTAAGCCAGGCGGTGGTGGGTCTGCTGTCGGTGGCGTATCTCACCGGAACCTGGAGCTCGCCGAAAGCGGGCGCCATGACCGTACGCTATGGCCGCGGTCCGGTGATGCTCGGCTTTACCGGCGTGATGCTTTGCGGACTGCTGATGACGCTCTTTTCTTCCTTGTGGCTGATTTTCATCGGCATGCTGCTGTTCTCCGCCGGCTTCTTCGCCGCGCATTCCGTCGCCAGCAGCTGGATTGGCCCACGCGCGCGCCGCGCCCGCGGTCAGGCGTCATCGCTATATCTGTTCAGCTATTATCTTGGCTCAAGCCTGGCGGGGACGTTAGGCGGGGTGTTCTGGCACCGCTACGGCTGGAACGGCGTCGGCGGATTTATCGCGCTGCTGCTCCTTGCCGCGCTGTTGACCGGCACTTGCTTGTATCGCCGACTAAAATAATCGCCCGTGACGTGACCTGCGGGCCACGTTTCACCACATGCCCATGATAGATGACAAGCCCATCAGCTCTCTGACGGCATCAACGGACAGTAAGGCAATAAACAGCCAGGTGAACGGATTCATAAACCACCCCCGAACCTCCAGACCTGTGTAATCGATCACAGTTTAGTCACGATACGTTACCGATTTCTGCAATACCGCTCACAGAGCCACGCTTTTTTTCCTGCTATCACCCGGCTGATGCTATACCACGCCTCCTGCGCGCAACGCTCGACCCGCCAGGCGTATCAGGATAGTGTAGAGGCATACCGATAATCTGTTCATTCACCTGTCACGGACCGAACGCTACTATGACTGAAAATACGCCTTATCAGCAGCTTACCCGCACCTTTCAGCGCCTGTCGCGCTTTTCGCATCTCTCCGCCATCGCCGGCTGGGATATGTTCGCCATGATGCCTCCGGGCGGTAGCGCCGCCCGCGGCGAAGCGCTGGCGGAACTCGGCGTGCTACAGCATCAGATCCTGACCGATAAAAAAGTGGGCCAATGGCTGCAGGCGGCCCGCCAGCAGGATCTCAACGACCTCGAACAGGCCAACCTCCGGGAAATGCAGCGTCAGTACGATCAGGCGGCGCTGCTGCCGGAGAGTCTGGTGGAGGCCAAATCACTGGCCGGTAGCCGTTGCGAACATGCCTGGCGCAGCCATCGGCCGGCTAACGACTGGGCTGGCTTTGCCGAAAATTTGCGCGAGGTGGTCAGACTGAGCCGCGAGGAAGCGCAGATCCGCGCCGACGCCCGGGGAGGCTCACGCTATGACGCGCTGCTTGATATTTTCGAACCGGATATGACCAGCGCCCGGCTGGACAGCCTGTTTGCCGACCTCAAGTCATGGCTGCCGTCCCTGCTGCGGCAAGCAGTCGACAAGCAGGCGACGCGAACCTTGATCGCCCCGCAGGGGCCGTTCCCGATCCCTGAGCAGCGCGAGCTGGGTCTGCAGGCGATGCGTATCCTCGGCTTTGACTTTGACGGCGGGCGTCTGGACATCAGCGCCCACCCGTTCTGCGGCGGCGTCCCTCAGGATGTGCGCATCACCACCCGCTACAACGAAAACGACCTGCTCAGCGCCCTGTTCGGCGTGATCCACGAGACCGGCCACGCCCGCTATGAGCAGAACCTGCCCCGCCCTTGGATCGACCAGCCGGTAGGACTGGCCCGCTCTACCGCCATTCACGAGTCGCAAAGCCTGTTCTTTGAAATGCAGCTGGGACGCAGCGAGCGCTTCCTCAACCGCCTGTTGCCGGCGGTGCGCGAACGCTTTGGCGATCGGCCGGCCTTTAGCGAGGAGAATTTTGTCGCCTGGAACCAGCGGGTGAAACCAGGCTTTATTCGCGTTGATGCCGATGAGGTCAGCTACCCGGCGCATGTGATCCTGCGTTATGAAATTGAACGCGCGCTGATCGACGGCGAGATCGAGGTGGAAGATATTCCGTCGCTGTGGGATGAGAAAATGCAGCACTGGCTGGGACTGTCGACCACCGGCAACTACCGGGACGGCTGTATGCAGGATATTCACTGGACCGACGGCGGCTTCGGCTACTTCCCTTCCTATACGCTGGGGGCGATGTACGCCGCGCAGCTGATGGCCGCCGCCCGCCGCGCGCTGCCGACGTTAGACCGCGATATCGCGGAAGGGGATTTCAGCGCCCTGTTTGACTGGCTGCGGCAGAATATCTGGCAGCATGGCAGCCGCTTCACCACCTCGCAGCTGATCCAGCAGGCCACCGGAGAGGATCTTAACAGCCGCTACTTCCGCGACCACCTTACCGCCCGCTATCTGTAATCGTCCGCGCCGGGCTGCCCGGCGCGTCCTTCGCTCCTCGCCTTGTACATTCGGTTACACGCCGATACCAAACACTCACGGAAAGCCCGAAAAGACAAGCATATAGTAATTTCACCGGCCCCGCAGTGGGGTTGAAATTAAGAAAACTTTTCGAGGATATCAGAATGAAAAAAGTATTAGCTCTGGTCGTTGCCGCTGCTATGGGTCTCTCTTCCGCCGCTTTCGCTGCTGACGCAGTAAGCACCACTCAGGCGCCTGCTGCTACCCACAGCACTGCTGCCAAGACCACCCATCACAAAAAACACCATAAAGCCGCAGCAAAACCAGCTGCAGAGCAGAAAGCTCAGGCTGCCAAAAAACACAAGAAAGCAGAAGCGAAACCAGCCGCTGCCCAGAAAGCCCAGGCCGCTAAAAAACACAAAAAAGCAGAAGCTAAACCAGCCGCTCCGCAGAAAGCCCAGGCCGCTAAAAAGCACCACAAAGCTGCCGCTAAACCGGTAGCCCAGAAAGCCCAGGCAGCGAAAAAACACCACAAAACCACCAAACACCAGGCCGCTAAACCTGCTGCACAGCCGGCAGCATAATTCCTCCCGGTGAACCAACCTTCTTAAATAATCGGCGCTGTTTCAGCGCCGTTTTTTCTGGAGAGCACTATGCTGCGGCGCTATCGTTTTGAGCTCATCCTGATCCTGTTAATCATTTGCGCAGTGGTTGCGACCCGCTTTTTCCTCTATTAATTGTTTCGCCCCCTCTCCCTTTTTGCCGCCTGGCGCAGACTTCCCGGAAGGTGAATGTCGCGTAAATATTATTGCCTGCCTCTTACCACTCTCTGTACCCTGCCGCTGCCAGCGGCGCAAATAATGCCCGGCGCCCGAAGACGCCAGACACGTTAGCAAGAAACCATCGCGCGCCTGGCTCCCACGCGGCGGCCAGACTCATCACAAAGCACGTACCGCTTCCATCACCAGATAGCCGGTTGCGCCCCAGATGGCCACGGAGACCAGGGAAACATACACCAGTGCGCGAATACCTTTTTTAGACATATACCCTCCGAACGCCGGGGAAATAGAATTCAGGCTATCATCGCCGGTATTACCTCTCTATTTACTCAACGGCGGGGTGACGATAACAATGTTTTCGGTGAGAAAATGTTTCGCATTGAAAATTATTACGTGAGGCGTAAAGAAGTGCGAATTCTGGTGAAGTTCTGGCGGGTAAACGTATTATTTTTGCGCATTCCGCTGACAAACCAGGAATAACCTTAAAGAAGTGTTGCTGCATTATTCGCCAATTTCAGTACGTTCTGATACACGAATGTTCTTGCGCCAGACCGCGCTTTCTGCGGAAATAGCAGCAGAAGGTTACTGGTATTAACCGATTGAAATCAGACGGTTTTACCCGCGCCAGGGCCCGCCGCGCGCAGATGAGACATGCCGTTTGGCCTGATAAGAATTATTGTTTACTTTCATAAACTTAAATCTCCTGCTACTGTCAATAGACATCATAGCCTCCCCAGAGAGTGATATGTGTAGAAACGTTCTGTTATTACTGTGTTCATTTTATCTGTTACCTCTGGGCGCACATGCCGATGATAACGGACTGAGCGCCAAAGATATTAAGACGTTGTTTTTCGGTCACGATGACCGTAAAGCGGTGAGCCGTCCGGAGGAGAGCCCGTGGGACGCGATTGGCCAGCTGGAGACCGCCAGCGGCAATCTGTGCACGGCGACGCTCATCTCCCCCAACCTGGCGCTGACCGCGGGCCACTGCCTGTTAACGCCCCCGCGCGGCAAGCCGGACAAAGCGGTCGCTCTGCGCTTTATTTCCCGCAAGGGAAACTGGGTGTATGAGATCCACGGCATTGACGGACGAGTGGATCCCGGGTTAGGCAAGCGCCTGAAAGCCGACGGCGACGGCTGGATCGTTCCCTCCGCCGCGGCGCCCTCGGATTTTGGCCTGATCGTGCTGCGCTATGCTCCCTCGGGCATCACGCCGATCCCGCTCTTCCCCGGCAGTAAGGCCGATTTAACCGCGGCGCTGAAGGCGGCGGACCGGAAAGTGACCCAGTCAGGTTATCCTGAAGATCATCTGGATAATCTTTATAGCCACCAGGACTGCATCGTCACCGGCTGGGCGCAAAACAGCGTCCTGTCGCACCAGTGTGACACCCTGCCCGGCGACAGCGGCTCGCCGCTGCTGCTGAAAACCGCAGACGGCTGGCAAGTGATCGCCGTGCAAAGTTCGGCTCCCGGCCCGCAGGATCGCTGGCGAGCGGACAACCGTGCCATCGCGGTGACCGGCTTTCGCGATAAGCTGGAGGCGCTGGCCGGAGAGTAATTACCCCTGCTGCTGGCGCCGCTGCAGCAGGTCGGCGATCGGCATCGGTTTACTGAAGTAAAAGCCCTGTAGCCGGTCGCAACCGGCCCGCCGCAGCAGCGCCAGCTGTTGCGGATCTTCAACCCCCTCAGCCACGACCGTCATCCCCAGCGCGCGGGCGATGCGCACCGTGCCGCGCACCATCTCCGCCGCCTGCGCATCACAGTCCACCCGCCCGGCGAGGGATTTGTCAATCTTCAGGCTGTCAAAACGAAAGCGGCGTAAATAGCCGATGCTCGAATAACCGGTGCCAAAATCGTCCAGCGCCACGGCGATGCCCTGGGCCTTCAGATTCTCCACCACCGCCTGCGAACGTTCCGGATTTTCCAGCACATAACTCTCCGTCACCTCCACTTGCAGGCGCGACGGCGGAAATCGGCAGGCAGCGACCGTCTCCATCACCCGGCTTTCAAAAGCCGGATCGCGAAATTGCGCCGGGGAGATGTTCACCGACAGCAGCAGATCGCTCACCGGCTGCAGGTCGCTGCAGGCACGTTGCAGAACGAACTGGCCGAGGGTGTCAATCAGGCCGCTGCTCTCGGCAATGGCGATAAATGCATCCGGCGCCAGCGCACCCTGCGGGCGACGCGGCCAGCGCAGCAGCGCTTCAACACCGGTCATCGTCAGGGTATCGGCATCGACTACCGGCTGATACCAGACCTCAAATTCATCCTGCTCCAGCCCCTGACGGATGCCATTCTCGATCATCAGCTGATGACGTCGCACGGCATCCAGCGCATCGTCATACCAGGCCGTCTGCCCCTTGCCGCTCTTCTTGGCGTGGTACATGGCGATATCCGCCCGGCGAAACAGTTCGGTACTGGAGCATTCCGCCGGGGTTCCGCTGGCGATGCCGATGCTGGCGCCGATATAAATTTTGCGTTTGCTCAGTGCCACCGGCGCTTTCAGCAGCTCCAGCGCCGCCCAGGCGAACGCCGCCGCCCGGTCGATCGCTTGTTCGCCGCTCACCGCCATGGCGAATTCATCCCCGCCCATTCTCGCCAGCATGGCCTCCGCCGGCACCCGTTTTTGCAGCGCGCTGGCGATATGGCGGATCAGGGCGTCGCCCACATCGTGGCCATAGTTATCATTCACATCCTTAAATCCGTCCAGATCGATAAACACCACGCACTGCATGTCGTGCTTACTCGTGTCGCACACCTGGCTTAACCGCAGCAGCAGCGCTCGTCGGTTGGGCAGCCGGCTGAGCCAGTCAATCAGGGCGATCTCCCGCGCCTGACGTTCGCCGCGGGCCAGCTTATACATGCCGAGGCTGCTGAACAGAATAAACAGCAGGATCAGGCTGGCGGCCACCCCGGCGATCAGCCGCATACTGCCTGATGAGGCCAGGGCCGCTTCGGCGCCGGGCAGACGCGGCTGCCACGCCAGATAGCCCAGCACCTCGCCTCCCTGCGTGCGCAGCGGAATACGGTGTTCGCCGGGGCTGTCGCTGAGATGGAGATGACTTATCTGGAAGGTGTCGCCTAAACGCTGCAGCAGCTGAGGACTGATGTGCCGGGTAATGACCAGATAGCGCCGGGTATCGTCAGCCACCTGCAGCCGGCCGGTCGTCGGCCGGATCAGGCCGATGCCGACGAAAGCGATCCCTGCCTCGGTGCGCGTGACGCCGGCGAAGGCGTTTTTGCCCTCGCGCAGAGCCTTTGCATGATAACGGATCAGGCTGGTCAGCCCGGCGCCGAGAAATGAAAGGTCTGTCCGGGGCATCACCTGACTCTGAAAGGCGCCCCACAGAATGTGATAATGTTCATCAAGGACAAAGGTGCCGTCGTACAGGTTATTGATTTTGAAGCCCGATCCCCAGGTGTCGTACAGCCATTTTTGATCCAGTCTGGGGGCGTAAGTCTGTGTCACCGCATCGTCCCAGATGGCATTGTCCAGCACCAGGGACAGCACCCGGTTGACCGATGTCTGCACCGCCCCTTCCACCGACAGGACCGAACGCTGCTGGTCAATTTCATTGGATTTGCTGGCAATGAGGTGTTGCGACAGGTAAAGCAGGGAGATCACCGACGCGGTGAGGCCGAGCCCGGCGAGAAAAATCATTATTGACAACGTCCTGGCGGAAGGAATTTTCCGCCAGCCGAAAGCTGTGAACATGCGCAGTCCTCATCGTCACCGGGCACAATAACTGCGGGGCCGGTCTTGAGGTAAGCATACTACAGCGGACCCGTTTTGCCGCCTGGCTTTGCAGGCGGCGCGACGTCAGGCGAGTTTAATTAACACCATGCCGGCAACCAACAGGATGACTCCCGCCCAGCCTTTGTTATTCAGGCGCTGGCCAAACAGCACCCAGCCGGCGGCGATGGTCGCCGCGATACCGAAGCCGCCCCACAGCGCATAGGCAACCGACAGATCGATGCCTTTTACCGCCTGCGAGAGGGCGCTGAATGCGCCCAGCACCGCCGCCAGCGACAGGATGCCATAGACCTTGCGGCGGAAACCGTCGGAAAACTTCAAAAAGACGTTGGCAATAATCTCCAGAACAATGGCGATAGCCAACCAGGCGGCGTGGATCCACTCAAACTGCTGCATGAGCCACCTCCTGCTTCGACGACGCTTTTTTCTGGGTGCCGGACTTAATCAGGACGATCCCCACCACCAGTGTGGTCAGACCGGCTATTTTCAGCAGCGACAAGCTTTCATCAAATAACAGAACGCTGAACAGGGTGATCAGCAAAATGCCAATCCCTTCCCATAACGCGTAAGCCACGCCGAGGGCAATTTTTTTAACTGCAAAGGCGAGAAAAATATATGACAGAGCTATCATGGCCAGCATTAAAATATAGCCGGTATGCCCACCGCTGATGCTTGCCCATTTCATCGACAACGTGCCGGTAATTTCAGCAACAATAGCTAAAGCTAATAAAATCCAATAAAACATGATCCCTTCTCCTGCTTGAGAATATAATCCATTACCGTTTACGCGACGCGTAAACCGGAAAATTTCTGACGTAGATTTCGCTGTGCGCTTGGCGCCAGCTCAGGCAGAAAGAAGGTGACTATAGGGCCGAATGCCAGTGCTGTTCGCCGGCAAAACGGGAAAAAGTGAGGGATACTGCGGGGTGATTTAAAATATACATCCTGAACTGATTGTCCATAAAATTACAATTATCCGCGGTGTTGCTTCTCGTCCGGTGCGGATGGAAATTGTCCTCAGTAGTTAAACACAGGTAGATTTGTAGCATAGTGCTACATTTAATTCAAAGACTTTGCAATTCTTTACGCCGCGGTTTTGCAGCAATGCGTTTTTTCTGAAAAAAAACGTCATTATGCTAATGTAACGCAACCTGTTAACAGGCAAGGAAGATTGAGGACGGGATCCTATGGCTAAACCTATTATTACACTTAACGGACTAAAGATGGTCATCATGCTGGGCATGCTGGTGATCATCCTGACCGGCATTCGCTTTGCGGCAGACATTATTGTCCCGTTTATTCTCGCGCTTTTTCTGGCGGTGATCCTTAATCCGCTGGTGCAGCTGCTGGTCCGCTGCCGAGTGCCGCGCGTGCTGGCGATCTCACTGCTGATAGGCCTTATCGTGATGTTAGCCGTTGTGCTGCTGGCCTCGCTGGGGACCTCGCTTAACGAGCTGGCGCGCACCCTGCCGCAGTACCGCAACTATCTCTACGAACCGATGCAAACCATCGCCCCCTGGCTGCAGCGCCTGGGTTTTACCGTCTCGGTGGTGGAGCTTAACAAATACATCGACCCCAACGCCGTGATGACCCTGGTCACCAGTCTGCTCACTCAGCTGTCGAACGCCATGTCCTCGATTTTTCTGCTGCTGCTGACGGTGGTGTTTATGCTGCTGGAGGTGCCGCAGCTCCCCGCAAAACTCCAGCAGCTGATGTCCCGCCCGGTAGAAGGCATGGGGGCTATCCAGCGCGCTATCGACAGCGTGTCGCATTATCTGGTGCTGAAGACCGCGATTAGCCTGGTCACCGGGCTGGTGGTCTGGGGAATGCTGGTTCTGCTGGACGTGCGCTTCGCCTTTATGTGGGGGCTACTGGCTTTCGCGCTGAACTATATTCCCAATATCGGTTCCGTACTGGCTGCCATCCCGCCGATCCTGCAGGTGCTGGTGTTCGGCGGCCTGTACGAGGCGCTGGTGGTGCTGGCCGGCTATCTGATCGTTAACCTGGTGTTCGGCAATATTCTCGAACCGCGGATCATGGGGCGCGGCCTGGGGCTCTCCACCCTGGTGGTGTTCCTGTCATTGATCTTCTGGGGCTGGCTGCTGGGTCCGGTCGGTATGCTCCTGTCGGTGCCGTTGACGATTATCGTCAAAATTGCCCTTGAGCAGACCAGCGGCGGGCAGAGCATCGCCTTCTTACTAAGTGATGTGAGCAAACAGTAACCCTTCCCCGGGCCGGTGGCTGACCGGCCCTCCTCTCCTTGTCAGCTGCCGTAGACCACTACGCCTTTTGTATTATTGATCCTCATCACAAAGGGCCACTCACCATTGTTACTCTGAGGCTAACGATTGGCCGCCGTGCTTAATTGATGCTCCGCGCCCCGCGTCGCACACTACCCTCCACCAGGACAAACAAAACGATTTGTCGAATCAGGAGGTTAATAATGAATGCCGAACAAACGACGGGGCGGGTCTGGAACCGTCGCCGGACGGAAAAGCAACGGCGGCTGGCCGAGGCCAACATCCCGGGCAAAGTCATCCCCACTGACCAGCTGGTCAGCGTACTGGAAAACCTGCTCGCCCCCGGCGACCGGGTGGTGCTGGAAGGCAACAACCAGAAGCAGGCCGATTTTCTCTCCCGCATGCTGGCGGAAGTCAATCCGCAGAAAATCCACGATCTGCATATGATCATGCCCAGCGTCGGGCGCAGCGAACACCTTGACCTGTTTGAAAAAGGCATCGCCCGTAAGCTCGATTTCTCCTTCTCCGGTACCCAAAGCCTGCGCATTTCGCAGCTGCTGGAAGATGGGCTGCTGGAAATCGGCGCCATTCATACCTATATCGAACTCTACTCCCGCCTGTACGTCGATCTGTCGCCTAACGTCGCGCTGATCGCCGGCTACAAAGCCGACCGCAAAGGAAACCTCTATACCGGGCCGAGTACCGAAGATACCCCGGCACTGGTGGAGGCCGCCGCCTTCCACGACGGCATTGTTATCGCTCAGGTCAACGAACTGGTGGACGACGAGTGCGATCTGCCCCGCGTCGATATTCCCGGCTCGTGGATTGATTACGTGGTGGTCGCCGACAAGCCGTTCTTTATTGAACCACTGTTCACCCGCGACCCGCGCCTGATTAAGCAAGAACACATTCTGATGGCGATGATGGCGATCAAGGGCATCTACGCAGAGCATCAGGTGCAGTCCCTCAACCACGGGATCGGCTTCAACACCGCCGCCATCGAACTGCTGCTACCGACCTACGGCGAACAGCTCGGCCTGAAAGGCAAAATCTGTAAACACTGGACCCTGAACCCGCATCCGACCCTGATCCCGGCGATCGAGAGCGGCTGGGTGGAGAGCGTGCACTGCTTCGGCGGCGAGCTGGGGATGGAAGAGTACATCCGCGCCCGCCCGGATATCTTCTTTACCGGCCCGGACGGCTCCATGCGTTCCAACCGCGCCTTCTGCCAGCTGGCGGGTCAGTACGCGGTGGATATGTTTATCGGTTCGACCCTGCAGTTGGATGGACTGGCTAACTCCTCGACCGTCACACGCGGCCGCCTTTCCGGCTTCGGCGGCGCGCCGAACATGGGCCACGATCCGCACGGCCGCCGCCACGCTACCCCTGCCTGGCTCAATATGATCACCGAGCCGGACCCAATGCAGCGCGGTAAAAAACTGGTGGTGCAGATGGTCGAAACCTTCCAGGCCGGCGTGAAACCGACCTTCGTTGAGACCCTCGACGCGGTCGACGTGGCCAAAACCTCCGGCATGCCGCTGGCGCCGGTGATGATTTACGGCGATGACGTCACCCACGTGCTGACCGAAGAGGGTATCGCCTATCTGTATCGTGCGGAAAGCCTGGAAGAGCGCCGGGCGATGGTCGCCGCAGTGGCCGGGATCACCGATATTGGCCTCGGGGTGGACGCAAAACGCGTGGCTGCCCTGCGTCAGAGCGGCAAAGTGGTCTACCCGGAAGATCTGGGTATTCGCCGCAGCGAGGCAACCCGTTCACTGCTGGCCGCCGGCAGCGTCGCCGACCTGGTGGAATGGTCCGACGGACTGTACAACCCACCGGCAAAATTCCGGAGCTGGTAATGAAAATTTTCTCTCCCCTGCACGCCGAAAGTCTTGTCAGCTGGCTGGCGGACACCGCCAGCGCCTGCCTGATTGACGAAGCCCGTCTGAGCCCGAAACCGGGTCTGGTCGACAGCCGCGGCAGTGGCGCGCATCAGGACCTCACGCTGGCGCTGATGGAACGCTCCGCCCGCAGCCTGCAGCCGACCTTCCACGCGCTGGCCCAGCAAAGCTGGCGCCGCCCGGCGGATATCGCGCTGCGCGAAACCGTCGGCCGCCTCGGTCGCGAAGGCGAAGCGCAGATGATGCAGGCCACCGGCGGGGTCAATACCCACCGCGGCGCCATCTGGGCGCTGGGGCTGCTGGTCAGCGCGGTGGCGATGTTGGGTGGAGAGGGTCAATCACAGACGATCGCCGACACCGCCGCCGCCCTCGCCCGCCTGCCCGACAGCCTGGCGCCGAAAAGCTTCAGTAAAGGGCTGCGCGCCAGCCGCCGCTGGCAGGTGCCTGGCGCGCGCGAAGAGGCGCAGCGCGGTTTCCCGCATATCACCGCCCTGGCGCTGCCGCAGTTACAGCAAAGCCGCGCCCGGGGCGCCAGCGAGCCGCAGGCGCGACTTGACGCGCTGATGGCCATCATGACCTCGCTGAGCGATACCTGCGTGCTGTCGCGCGCCGGCATGAGCGGCCTGCAGACCATGCAGCAGGGCGCCCGCGAGGTGCTGGCGGCCGGCGGTTGCGCCAGCGTCGCCGGACGCGCCGCCCTGGCGCGACTTGACGCGCAGATGCTGGCGCACAACGCCTCGCCGGGCGGCGCCGCCGATCTCCTTGCCGCCACCCTGTTTCTCGACCGGGTTGCCGGCTAACGCATTCAGAGGATGTTATGGAACAGATTACATTGTCATTTCCTGCCAGCCGCGCCCTCAGCGGCAGAGCGTTGGCAGGGGTTGTAGGTTCAGGCGATATGGAGGTGCTCTATACCGCCGCCGGGAGCGATACGCTCCGCGTGCAAATTACCACCTCGGTGGATAACAGCCAGGCGCGCTGGCAGGCGCTGTTCGACCGGCTGAACCTGATCAACGGCCTGCCCGCCGGGCAGTTGGTTATTCACGACTTCGGCGCCACGCCGGGCGTCGCTCGTATTCGTATTGAACAAGTATTTGAGGAGGCCGCTCATGCGTAACGATCGCAGCTTTATCGAACTGCGCGCTCGCGAACGCGCCCACGCCCTGCTGGACGACGGCAGTTACCGCGAACTGCTGGATCCGTTTGAAGGCATTATGTCGCCGTGGCTCGGCGCGCAGGGCATCGTCCCACAGTCCGACGACGGTATGGTGGTCGCCAAAGGCACGATCAACGGCCAGCCGGCGGTGGTGATTGCCATCGAAGGCACCTTCCAGGGCGGCAGTATGGGCGAAGTCTCCGGCGCCAAAATGGCCGCCGCGCTGGAGCTGGCGGCGGAAGATAACCGCAACGGTATCCCGACCCAGGCGGTGCTGTGCCTCGAAACCGGCGGCGTACGTCTGCAGGAGGCCAACCTCGGTCTGGCCGCCATCGCCGATATTCACGCCGCAATTGTCGACCTGCGCCGCTACACCCCGGTGGTCGGCATTATTACCGGTACCGTCGGCTGCTTCGGCGGTATGTCCATCGCCGCGGCGCTGTGCAGCTACCTTATCGTCACCCGTGAAGCCCGTCTCGGCCTCAACGGCCCACAGGTTATCGAGCAGGAAGCCGGCATTGAAGAGTACGACTCACGCAACCGGCCGTTTATCTGGAGCATGACCGGCGGCGAAATTCGCGCCGCCAGCGGCCTGGTCGACGCGCTGGTTAACGATGGCGTCAACGCGGTCAAAACCGCGATGAACGAGGCGATCGCCAAAGGCGTACCGGCGCAGCACCGCAGCGACAATTATGACGATTACCTGCGCCGTTTAAGCCAGTTCGACACCCGCCAGCAGGCGGATACCGCGCAGATTAAACAGCTTTTTGCCCGGGAGGAGAAATAATGAGCCAGTTCCCAAACCGCGCCGCGCTGTGGCTGAACAAACTGGCGCCCGACGCGCCGCTGATGAGTGGTCTGTGCCCTTCGGTGCAGGTCGCAGATGGCCAGATTGATGGCGAAAGCGTCCGCTTTATCGCCGTGGTACCTGACGCTAACAACCACTACCCGCGCGCCGCCGGCGGCGAAGTCGGCCTGCTGGAAGGCTGGACGCTGGCGAAAGTGGTCAACGAAACCATCGCCGCTGACGCCGATCAGCCTGTCAAACGGCCGATCGTCGCGGTAATTGATGTCCCGAGCCAGGCCTATGGCCGCCGCGAAGAAGCCTTTGGTATTCACCAGGCGCTGGCCGGAGCGGCAGGTGCCTACGCCAAAGCCCGTCTGGCCGGCCACCCGGTGATTGGCCTGATTGTCGGCAAAGCGATGTCCGGGGCGTTTCTGGCCCACGGCTATCAGGCCAACCGCCTGATAGCCTTTAACGATAGCGGCGTGCTGGTTCACGCGATGGGTAAAGCATCGGCAGCGCGCATTACGCTGCGTACCGTAGAGGCGCTGGAGAAACTGGCGGCGACCATCCCGCCGATGGCCTACGACGTCAGCAACTACGCTACGCTCGGCCTGCTCTCCGCCCTGCTTGATATCAACCATCCGGATGCGCCAGACGAAGGCGATCTGTCACTGGTCAGCCGTACCCTGCGCGACGCCATCGCTGACGCGCGCCAGGATCCCTCGCTGAAGTGCCGCCTGGGTGCGGAAAACCGCCGCAGTTCGCAGCAGGTCCGCGACCTTATGCGCGCCAGCTGGTAAGACGTTCGTTCGTACGTAAGTAGTAGAAGAAAACCTGCCGGAAGCCGTCCCCCGGAGCGCGTAATAACCGCGCCGGGCAGGGACGGCTTTTAGAAAAAATAACAATCGCGCCAGTACTCTATTTTATTTACAGGTGATTTATGACTTATGTGATTATTCATGCTCTTGCCCCGATTTTCGTCATTATGCTGCTGGGCTTCTGGGCCGGTAAGGCCGGGATGGTAGATAACAAAAACGTCTCGCTGCTTAATATTTTTGTAATGGATTTCGCCTTACCCGCCACGCTGTTTAGCGCGACGGTACAAACGCCGTGGGCCGGTATCGTCGCCCAGTCGCCGCTGGTGCTGGTGCTGACCGGGGCGATGTGGATCACCTATGCCGCGATCTACTTCCTCGCCACCAGCGTGTTCAAACGCACCCCGCAGGATGCCGCGGTGCTGACCCTCACCGTCGCCCTGCCAAACTATGCCGCGTTAGGTCTGCCGATCCTCGGCAGCGTGCTGGGTGAAGGCGCGTCAACCTCGCTGTCGGTGGCGGTCTCTATCGCCTGCGGCTCGGTACTGATGACCCCGTTCTGCCTGCTGATTCTGGAGCGTGAAAAAGCCCGCGCCGCGGGTGAAAACAGCGGTTCTACGCTGGCGATGCTGCCGGTGCTGATGTGGCGTTCAGTGAAAAAACCGATCGTCTGGGGCCCGCTGCTTGGGGTGGTGCTTTCCGCGATCGGCATTAAAATGCCGGACCTGCTGCTGGCCTCCATCAAACCGCTGGGCCTGGCCGCTACCGCAGCAGCGCTGTTCCTCACCGGGGTAATCCTCTCGGCGCGTAAACTGCAGCTCAATGCGCTGATCGCCACCTCCACCCTCGTAAAACTGCTGGTACAGCCGTTTATCGCCTGGGGTCTGGTGATGCTGCTGGGTCTGCATGGCTCCATCGCGATTACCGCGATCCTGATGATTGCCCTGGCCGCCGGCTTCTTCGGCGTGGTGTTCGGCAACCGCTTCGGCGTGCAGTCCCCGGATGCTGAAGCCGTGCTGTTGTTAAGCTCGGTTCTGTGTATCCTGTCGTTACCGCTGTTTATCTCTTTGACTTCAGGACTGTAAACCATGTCATCAACGCCGCGTCCCCACGATTTAGTTTGGTTAAACCACGCCAGCGCCCTGGAAGATATTGCCGAGCCGTGGGTGGTTCAGCAGTGGCGAGCCGCGCTGCCGGTGGTGGTGAGGCGCGACGTTGACGGCCAGGCCCGCATCCCGGTTGGGGTGCGGGGCATGAAGCGCGAGCAGCGCGCCGCCGGCTGGGTACAGGCGCAGAATATCGTGCGCAGCGTCACCCCGGAGATGCTGGTGGAGCGCGAGCGCCTGCTGGGCTCTCCTTTTGTTTCGCAGCCGCCGGTGCAGGCGGCTATCGCCCTGACGCTGGACGACTGGCCCTGGCGCTGGGGCGTCACCGGCAGCACTGGCTACGCGCTGGCGACCGAAATCCCGGTACTCCATGCAGCAAGCGATTTGGATCTGCTGATCCGCGCGCCGCAGCCGCTGGCCCGCGAGGCGCTGCTGGAATGGCAGTCCCGGGTGGCCAAGCTCCCGTGCCGCGCCGATACCCAGGTCGAAACGCCGTACGGCGCCTTCGCCCTCAATGAGTGGCTACGCGATGGGCGGGCGCTGCTGAAAACGTCACACGGTGCGCGCTTAACTACTGCGCCGTGGCGCAGGGAGGAATGATGAAGATTTTGTTTACTTTTCCCGGACAGGGCGCCCAGCGTCCCAACATGCTGGCGGCTATCCCCGACCGCGAAGCGATCCTCAGCCAGGCGCGCGCCGTGCTGGGGGATGAAGTCGAGACTCTCGATAGCGCTGATGCGCTAAAACACACCCGTGCGGTCCAGCTCTGTCTGCTGATCGTCGGGGTAGCCTGGGCGCGCGAGCTACAGCGCCAGGGCGTTAATCCGCAGATGGTCAGCGGCCTCTCCATCGGCGCCTTTCCCGCAGCGGTCATTGCCGGCGCGCTCGATTTCGCCAGCGCGCTGCGGCTGGTAGCCCTGCGCGGCGATCTCATGGAACAGGCCTATCCTGAAGGTTACGGGCTGACGGCGATTATGGGCCTGACCCGCCCGCGGGTTGAGGCGCTGATGCAGGGCCACGAGGTCTATCTCGCCAACCTCAACGCCGAAACGCAGATTGTAATCGCCGGACGCGATGAAGCCATGGCCGAAGTGGCACAGCTGGCGCTGCAGGCGGGCGCCAGCAAGGCGCAGCGGCTGGCGGTCAGCGTGCCATCGCACTGTGCGCTGCTGGATAAACCCGCCGCAGCGCTGGCAAAAGCCTTTGCCAACCTGACCTTAACGCGCCCGCAGTGCGCCTATTTAAGCGGCTCGACAGCGCGCGTGCTGTGGGAGCCGCAGCGGATCGCCGACGATCTGGCGATGAACATGGCGCGCACCGTCCACTGGCAGGAGGCGATGATCGCCGCCGATGAGCGCGACGCGCGCTTAGCCATTGAGATGCCCCCCGGCGGGGTATTGACCTGCCTGACCCGCCAGGCGGGCTGGCGCGGGGAGACCCTTTCGCTGGAACGCAGCGGCGTGGACGTTGCCCGCCATCTGGCGCAGCGGCTTAACGAATAAGGCTCCGGGCGTACATCCTTCCTTCCGCCGCCAGCGCCAGCAGGTCGGCATCGCGCTCGCGATGGTGTGAATAGACAATCGAGATCAGCTGGCGCATCTGGTACGGTTCCGCCAGCTTTAACAGCTGTACATCTTTTTCATAGACTTTCTTCATTCGCCCCGGCAGCAGCGCAAACCCGACGCCCGCCTGCACCAGGCTAATCATCGAAAAGATGTCATTCACCCGGGTGACGATCTCCGGCTCGAAACCAGCGATATGGAATGCTTCCCGAAATCCGGCATAGGTGGCGAACCCCTCCGCCAGCGACACAAACTTGCGATCGGCGTAATCGCGCAGGTCGGCGAGTTGTGAGGCATCCAGCTGCTCCGTCGCCGGGGCGGCGAGAAAAATATCGTCCTCAAACAGCGGCACCACGTCGAAAGCGGTATTATTGAATTCCCCTTCATTGGTGGCGATCAGGATAGCGTCGAGAGCGTCGTCTTCCAGCATATCCAGCAGCATCTGGTTAGAGCCCATGGTCAGATCCAGCTCCAGCTCAGGGCGCCGCAGCTTCATGCCCATGATAATGCGCGGGACGGTTTCCAGGGTCAGGGAATAAAGAGTGCCGATGCGCAGCCGCCCCTGGCCGACGCCGGCGACTTTGCGCGTCGCCTCAAGCCCCCGGCTCATCAGACTCATCACATCCTGACAATATTCCAGCAGCGTCCATGCCGCCTGCAGCGGCAGTAAATTGCGCCCTTTGTGAACAAACAGCGGGCAGCCCACCCCCTCTTCCAGCGTATGCAGCGCGCGGTGGACGCTGACGCTGCTGAGCTTCATCGCTTCGGCGGTTCTGGCGATATTGCCTTTCGCCATAAACATCATAAAGACCGACAACTTGCGGAAGGTGATCTCCTGGTTGATATCGTCTTGCATAGCCCTTCCACACTCCTGATTTGCTTTTCTTTTTCAATTCAAATCAGTATATCGTTTATGACGGCAAAGTTGCAGGCAGAGCGCGGCGCAGGCGGGGAATGGACGCAAAAAAGGGAAGACCGTGGTCTTCCCTTTTGTTCACTTTCAAGTTTGCTTTTACAGCGCCATATCATGCTGCGGCGAGGCGTCGCGCTGAGGCTCAACCGGCTCCGCGGTCGCGGTGGGCGCAGCCGCTGGCATCTGGATCACCGGCGGTTTCGTCAGCTGCAGGGTCGCGGCGGTATCATCCCAAACCTGCTGGGTCTGCGCCACGTTGCCGTTCAGCTTCTGGCCGTAGCTCGGCACGATCTGGTGGATACGGGTCTGCCACTCCGGCGAGTTAAACTGCGTCGGGAACATCTGCTTGAGCACATTGAGGGTGATCGGTGCAGCGGTGGAAGCCCCCGGCGACGCGCCAAGCAGCGCGGAAATGGTTTTCTGCTGATCGACCACCACTTCGGTGCCCAGTTTCAACACGCCGCCCTTCTCTGCGTCTTTCTTAATGATCTGCACGCGCTGGCCGGCCTGGATCAGCTTCCAGTCCTCTTTACGCGCGTCAGGGTAGTACTCTTTCAGCGCGGCGAAGCGGTCATCATCGCTGAGCATCACCTGGCTGACGAGATATTTCACCAGATCGAAGTTGTCGAGACCGACGTGGGTCATCGGCAGCACGTTGTCAGTGGTAGTGGTGCTCAACAGGTCGAAGAAGGAACCGTTCTTCAGGAACTTGGTCGAGAAGGTGGCGAAAGGCCCAAACAGCACCACGCGCTTGCCATCGAGGTAGCGGGCGTCAAGGTGCGGTACCGACATCGGTGGTGCGCCGACCGAAGCCTGGCCATACACTTTCTCGAGGTGCTGCGCGGTGACCGCCGGGTTCTCGGTCATCAGGAACGAACCACCCACCGGGAAGCCAGCATAGTTGTCCGCTTCCGGAATACCGGTTTTTTGCAGCAGCTTCAGCGCACCGCCGCCGGCGCCAATAAAGACGTATTTCGCATCGATGGTCTGCGCCTCGCCGCTCTGCACGTTCTTAATGGTCACGTGCCAGGAGTTATCGGCATTGCGTTTGAAATCGGTGACCTCAGAGGAGGTTTGCAGGGTGAAATGGCTGTTTTTCTTCAGGCTGCCGATCAGCTGCCGGGTGATTTCGCCATAGTTAACGTCGGTACCCACCGGCGTCCAGGTGGCAGCCACTTTCTGCTGCGGATCGCGGCCTTCCATCACCAGCGGCGCCCACTGTTTAATTTGCGCGTGGTCGGTGGAGAATTTCATCCCCTGGAATAAGGTGGTCTGCTGCAGCGCGGTATAACGCTTCTGCAGATAGTCGACATTATCGCCCCAGACGAAACTCATATGCGGCGTGGAATTAATAAAGGAGTGCGGGTCGTGCAAAATACCGCGCTTCACCTGTGCCGACCAGAACTGACGGGAAATCATGAACTGTTCGTTAATATCCAGCGCTTTGCTGACGTCAATCGATCCGTCCGCCCGCTCCGGCGTATAGTTCAGCTCCATATTCGCCGAGTGACCGGTACCGGCATTATTCCAGCCGTTGGAGGATTCCAGGGCCACGCCGTCCAGTTTCTCCACCATCGTCAGGTTCCAGTCCGGCTGCAGCGCCTGCAGCCAGGTGCCAAGCGAGGCGCTCATGATCCCGCCGCCAATCAGCAGGAAGTCGGTTTTTTTAGAGGTATCCGCTTCAGCATGCGTCGCCGCGCTGACGAACATCGCTAATGCGGTAAAGGAAATAATCGTTTTTTTCATTGCAGGCATAATAGAATTATCACGTAGCACACGGTAATAAGAGGCAGCATATTAACGCACTTTTACTTTATTTTAAAATATCATTTACACTCTCGCATTTTTAATCAAATAATTATTTAACTTAAAAAATCAGAGCGGCACTAAAAAATAAGCGTCGGCGTAAAATCTCACTGAAAATTCAGCGCAATTACCGGAATAAATAGAGGAGAGGAATTTCTTTAGTTAATAAAGTGCAGGCGCGCATACCGTTTGTGCGCGCCTGGCTAAAGGCTTAATGGGCGGGAGTGACAGCGCTGCGCTGGGCTTCGCGCAGGGCGAGACGCAGATGATCGTGATGTTTGGTCAGCAGCTCCCGCGCGTGCCAGGCGTCCAGCCCGCTGAGCAGCATCAGGATGGCGGTGCGGCACTGGTGGTGGCAGCTGGTCAGCGCGGCTTTCGCTTCGCTGCGCGTGCAGTCGGTGGCCGCCATGACAATCGCCACCTGCCGCTCCGCCCAGTGTGGACTGTCAGCCTGCAGATCCACTCGCAGGTTGCTGTACACCCGGCCGTCACGGATAGCGAGGCCCGTCGACACCATGTTAAGGATCTGCCGCTGGGCCAGCCGGGCCTTCGGATTGGTCAAGCCCGCCACCGCTTCCGGCCCGGTTTGCGGAGCAATAATAATATCCGCCAGCTGCGCCGCCTCGCTGGCCGCCTGCTGAGTCACCACCGCGATCGGAGCCCCCAGCGACCAGGCGTGGCGCATCGCCCCCCAGACCCATGGGGTCTTGCCGCTAACGGTAAGCGCCAGCAGCATATCGTGGCTGGAAAAGTCCAGCGACTGCAGCTCGAAGGCGCCTAGATCGTAATTATTCGCCGCGGTCTCCCGCTCGGCCATCGCCGGCGTCTGTCCACCTGCAATCAGCCCCACCAGCGCGTGTTTGCCTTCCGGAGAGTAGTCGCTGACCGCCTGGACAGCCGTGCGGCCTGATTCCCCGGCGCCGATAATAACCAGACGCCCTCCCCGGCTCATTGTCGCGGTGGCAATATCAATCAACCGGGCGATATCCGGCAAACAGGCGCCAACCGCCTCCGATATCTGCTTATCATCCTGATGCAGCATCGCCAGCATGTCGGCGGTGGCGAGGCGATCGATGTGGGTGGTATCCGGGTGACGACGTGCCTGCATTGACGCGGTTAGCGAACTGCTCATAACAACCTCCATTTACGACAGAAAAAGCGCATCTCGGCGAAATCAGCGGCCTGATGCATATCCTTATATTCATCAGGACTATTTAACCTCTGTCGCCACTATAAGGGGAATCTTCCGCGCTTTACCGCCGTCGGGGTCACAGTTTACCGTCCCGATCGCCCGTTCACGGGCAATTGCCGATTATCTGAACAATCCTGTCTCAGCTCTCATCTTCGCCGTCCGCCTGCATGGCCAGCCAGAAGGATTGCTGACAGAGGTTATAAAATTGTTTGCACATTGGCTGCACCACCAGGCCGGCGCTATCGATAACCTGCCACTCGATCCAGCACTCCGGGCAGGAGGCGGCATCCTGTTGCGGAAGTTCGAGTTCGTAGCGGTGCTGGATCACCACCCCGCTGCGATGTCGCCAGCGCGCGATCTCCCACTCTGCTTCCGCTTCATGGTCCTGTTCACGATGCTGCGCCAGTTGTTCAACGTGCTGTTGCCGGAGAATATCCCGGACCAGAGATGCCAGTTCCATCATGTCTGCCTTAAGCCTGTGGCGAAAAGCGACAGTTTATCGTGGACGGGACAGGGCTACCGTAGCAAAAGCGGCCTTTTGCTTTGATTACACGGCTTTATGAATGCCACGCTATCAGCGATAATAATCGTTTACTGACTCTATCCGGGATCGTCATGAAGGCATCAGAGCACCCGCCTCGCGTTCGTCAACGCGCCTTACCGCTAAAGCTGAGCACCGCCGTCTCCTTGATGATCGGCAGCGTGATCGGCGCCGTGCTGCTGCTGGTCTATGCCCTGTGGTATATGCAGATCAGCAATGCCACTCGCGATGGTCTGAAAGAGACCGCGCTGGCGGTGGCGCGCACCATGGCCGATATGCCGCAGGTGAAGCGCGGACTGGAGGCGCCGCCGCAGCAGCAGATAATTCAGCCGCTGGCGCAGGCCATCACCCGACGCAACGACCTGCTGTACGCTATCGTCACCGATATGCAGGGTATTCGCTATTCGCATCCGGACAGCTCAATTATTGGCAAACCCTTCATCGGCCACGATATCCAGCCGACGCTGCAGGGAAAAGAGAACGTGGCCATTAACCACGGCGTGCTGGCCCCGGCGCTGCGGGTGTTTACCCCGGTGTTCAACGATCAGCATCAGCAGATTGGCGTGGTGGTGGTCGGCATTTCGCTGAGTAAAGTGGACGAGCAGATCGCCAACAGCCGCTGGGACGTGCTGCTGACCATCCTGTTCAGCGCGCTGGTCTGCGCCCTCGGCACCTGGAGCCTGGTGCGCGGCCTGAAGCGCGTCCTGCTGGGACTGGAGCCGCACGAAATCTCCACTCAGTTTCAGCAGCGTCAGGCCATGCTTCACGCCCTCAAGGAGGGGGTGGTGGCCGTCGATGCCCATGGTGAGGTTAACCTGATCAACCCGGCGGCGCGCGAGATCCTCTTTTCCGGGCCGGACAAGACGCTCGCTCATACCCCGCTGCTCGCTGACCTGCAGACGGTTTTGCACAGCGGCGAGCCGATGTACGACCGCGAGCTGGGATGCAATGGCCTGTTGCTAATCAGCAACACGGTGCCTATCCGCAGCCAGGAGGCCGTGGTCGGCGCCATCTGTACCTTCCGCGATAAGACCGAAGTCAGCCAGCTGCTGCAGCGGCTGGACGGTATGATGAGCTATGTCGATGCCCTGCGCACCACCTCCCATGAATTTATGAATAAACTGCACGTGATCCTCGGCCTGCTGAATATTAAAAGCTATGGCAAACTCGAGGAGTACGTGCTGCAGACCGCCCATCGCTACCAGGCGGACATCGGCGATATTCAGCACCGCATAAAATCCCCGGTGGTCGCCGGCTTTCTGATAAGTAAAATGCAGCGCGCCACCGAGTGCGGCTTTACCCTTAAGCTGGCGGAAGAGAGCCTGGTGCCGGATTGCCCGAACGAGAAGCAGGTCACCGTGCTGGTGACGGTGCTGGGCAACCTTATTGAGAACGCGCTGGATGCCATGAACGGTCAGGCGGAGGGCGAGATCGGCCTGCTGCTGCACTATCAGGACGGCTGGCTAAGCGGTGAAGTGAGCGACGACGGGCCGGGGATCCCGGAAAACAACATCGACGCTATCTTTAACAAAGGCTTCTCCACCAAAGGCGAGAATCGCGGCGTCGGGCTGTTTCTCGCCAACCAGCAATTACGCGAGCTGGGCGGCACACTCGCCGTCGAGTCGGAACCCGGCGTATTTACTCAATTTTTTGTTCATCTCCCCTGGGATAGTAAAAGGAAACGTGCGTGATAAATGTGTTGATTGTTGACGATGATGCCATGGTGGCCGAACTGAATCGCCTGTACGTGGCAAGGGTTCCCGGCTTTCGTTGCAGCGGGAGCGCTTCGACGCTCAGTCAAGCCCAGGAGATGATTAACGATCCGCAACAGGAGATCGATCTGGTGCTGCTGGATGTCTATATGCAGCAGGACAGCGGGCTCGATCTGCTGCCGACTATCCGTCAATCGGGGCGCGCCATTGACGTCATCATGATCACCTCAGCGGCGGATGCCGCCACGGTGCAGACCGCCATGCATTACGGGGTAGTCGATTACCTGATCAAACCCTTCCAGTTTCCCCGTTTTGAAGAGGCGCTCACTACCTGGCGGGAGAAGCGCAAGCTGATAACCGGCCAACCCTATTACGAGCAGGCCGACGTTGACCGCCTGCTGCACGGCGGCACGCCGGAGGCCAGCGACGCGCGCAAGCTGCCCAAGGGGCTGACCGCGCAAACCCTGCGCACGCTGTGCCAGTGGATTGACGCCCACCCGGACGTTGAATTCTCTACCGATGAGCTGGCGGCGGCGGTGAATATCTCCCGCGTTTCCTGCCGTAAGTATCTGATCTGGCTGGCGCAGATCAATATTCTCTATACCACTATCCACTACGGCGCCACCGGGCGGCCGGTCTATCGCTACCGGCTGGTGGCCGAACAGTACAGTTTGCTTAAGCAGTACAGTCAATAACGCGGTAGCCGCTATCCAGCGCCGCAAAGCGCAATCGCTGCGGCGATGAAAGTATAATGTCGCGATTTTTGGTGACGAAAATCGCGTCGATATCCTGCCGTTGACGCAGCGCTGCACAGCCTTTCTCGACGCCGAGACCGAACAGCAGCGTGGTCCAGATATCGCCGTCTAAAGAATCAGTGGAAATCACCGTGACGCTGTCGAGTTCGTTATCCAGCGGGTAACCGCTGCGCGGGTCGAGAATATGGTGCCAGCGCCTGCCATCCTGCTCGAAATAACGTTCGTAGGTGCCCGAGGTGACCACCGACTGTCCGTTAACCGTCAGAGAGCCGATCAGCGCCTGCGCATCGGCAAACGGTTTTTTCAGGCCAATGGCCCATTCGCCAAGGGTATGCACGTTGCCGCCGAGGTTGATCAGCGCCTTTTCCACCTGCTGCTGACGGAGATAATCACGCACCCGGTCAGCGATATAGCCTTTGGCGATCGCCCCAAGATCCAGCTCCATCCCCGGCTGCTGAAGAAACACGCTGCAGGTTGCCTCATCCAGGATCACCTCTTGCGGGCGGGTCAGCGCCAGCCGGGCCCTGATTTCGCCGGCGTCAGGCACGCTGTGTCCCTGAAAGCCAATTCGCCACAGCTTCACCAGCGGCCCAATCGCGAGGTTAAAGGCGCTGTCGCGCACCATGCTGGCGGCTTTGGCGCACTGAATGAGCTGAAAGACCGGGCGGCTGACCGTCACCGGGTGACGTCCGGCGGCGTGGTTGATATCCATTACCTGCGACTCGACGCGGTTAACGGTAAGCAGATCTTCGTAGCGTTTGATTAACTGAAATACGCGGGAGGCCAGCGCCTCATCATGGTTGCAGAGTTTGAGCAGGATGGGAGAACCCATCAGAACGGTGGAGTAGCTATAGACGCGGTTATCAGACATCGGGCTCTCCTTAGAAGGGATAAGCCGGGCGGCGAGAGCGCCAGCCCGGCATCAGCAATTACGTCTTATCCTCTGGCGCGTTTCGCCGCCTGGCGACCCGCGAGGGTGCCGAAGATGATGATATCCGCCACCGCGTTACCACCGATACGGTTGCCGCCGTGGATCCCGCCAACCACCTCACCGGCGGCGTAGGCGCCGCGGATCGGCTGCCGGGCAACGTCCAGCACTTCGCCATCGGTGTTAATGGTCACGCCGCCCATGGTGTGGTGCACCCCCGGGGCGATACGGATGGCATGGAACGGACCTTCGTTAATCGGCGCGCGCAGCGCGGTGGTACGGCCAAACTGTTCATCATGCTGTTTTTCCACCGCCCCGTTGTAGCACTCGAGGGTGGCGAGGAAGGCATGGTAATCCATCCCCAGTTTATCCGCCAGTTCACGCGGCGAGCTGGCGCTGGTGACGAAGCCTTTGGCGATGTACTCATCGGCGGCTTTGTTTTTCGCCCGCACATGTTCGTCAAAGACGATGTACGCATAGTGTTCCGGTAGGGCGATAATCGCCGCGGAGACTTTATCGCGGGTCTCCATTTCGTTGAAGAAGCGGTTACCCTGCTGGTTGACGAGGATCGCCCCGCCGCCACGAATCGACTCGGAAATCAGATAGGAGGTCTGCTGTTCAACGGTCGGGTGGATTTGAATTTCGCCCATATCCACGGTACCGGCGCCAATGCGCTCCAGCAGCGCGATACCGCTCCCGGTGGCCCCTTTGTGGTTGGTGGTGACGAAGCCTTCGAGGTCAGGACGATACTTCACCACCATCGCGCTGTTGGCGCTGAAGCCGCCGGTGGCCACCACAATGCTTTTAGTCTGGACCTCTACGATCTCGTTTTCGTCGTTGATCAGACGCACACCGCTGACTTCATCGCCGCTCATCAGGATCTCTTCCACCGAGGTATCCAGCAGGACGTCGATGCCGCGTTTGGTGATGTTGCGCACCAGGCCGCTAATCAGATAGCCGCCGACCGCTGACCCGTCGCGCGGACGGTGGGTGCGGTCAATGCTCATCCCGCCGGTGGTAGTGATATCGTTGAGCATAATGCCGCGGTCCGCCAGCCATTCAATGGCTTGCGGGGCATTCTCCACAAAGCGGCGCAGCAGCTGCGGATTGTTTTTATTGTGCCCGCCCCTCAGGGTTTCCTGATAGAACAGCTCTTTGCTGTCCTGAATGCCTTTCACGCGCTGGAAGCGGGTCTCCGCGGCGTTCATCCCGGCGGAAGCCTTGATGGTGTTCCCGCCAATGGTCGGCATTTTCTCGACGATCAGCACGCTGGCGCCTTCGTCGTGAGCCTGAATGGCGGCCGCCAGGCCGGCGCCGCCGCTGCCGACGACCACCACATCATAGCTTTTCGGCGCAGCTTCATTGCCGCCCTCTTCCGCCGCCAGCGCTTTGCTCGATTTCAGCATCGCTTTGGCGACCGCTTTTTTCACCGCCTCGCTCTGGCTGGTGGCCCCGGAAATGGCGTCGACGTGCGGGGTATTGGCGGTGAGAATACGTTCGCGGATCTCTTCGAAGCTGGTGGTGAACTCCACGGTCTGCACCGGGCTCGCCGCCAGTTCGATATCGGCGATATGGTCATTTTCGAGGCTGACGTTGATCACCAGTTCATTGGCGTCATCCTGAACGGTTTCAACAAACATCCCCGGCTTAAATTTAGCGTCGCCCATGCTCATGTCGCGGATCATCGCTTCCACCAGTGAGAAGCGCCACAGCGGTTCCGGAATGTGCAGCGCTTCGCGCTGGGTGCTGTCGATAAACAGCTCCAGCTCTTCACCCGCGGCGATACGAGCCGCCCAGTCAGGATAGGCGATGCAGGCGCGGCCCACAGCGATCAGGTCATAGCCGTGATCGAGGCCCAGCTCGGCATCGGCAACGTTAACCACCCCGCCGACGCCCATCACCGGCACCTGAGCCAGAGTGTCAGAGCGCATGGCGCAGTATTTCTCGATCAGCGGCGTCGGGTCGCTGGTATCGACGATAGAGGGACGCAGGGTCGCGCCCACCGAGAAGTGCAGATAATCGACGCCGCGAGCGGCCAGTTTTTCCAGCAGATACATGGTGTCATCGAAGCGGATCCCCGGGACCTCCATCTCTTCTGGCGAGAAGCGGTAGCCGATGATAAAGGCATCGTCAGCGTACTGGCGGGCCATTTTATGGGTGATGTCGAGAACCGCCAGCGGGAAACGGGCGCGATTGTCGCGGCTACCGCCCCATTCGTCGTCGCGCTGGTTGGAGTTTGGCGAATAGAACTGCTGAATAAGGTAGGTGTTGGCGCCGTGAATTTCGACCCCATCGAAGCCGGCAAGGATAGCGCGGCGGACGCCCTCGCCAAACTTGGCGATCATCCCCTCCACTTCTTCTCCGCTCAGCGCCCGCGGCATCGCGGCGCCCTCACGCGGGGCGGCGATGGCGCTCGGCGCCACGGGCTGACGTCCGCCAATCAGCTGCGGGTCGACCATGCGGCCGCCGTGATAGATCTGCAGAATCGCTTTCGAACCTTCCGCTTTAATTGCTTCAGCGATTTTCGCCAGGCCGGCGATTTTTTCATCGTTATCGATACCGATAGCGCCCGGGAAGGCCAGACCGTAGTCATCAATAAAGCAGCACTCAACAATAATGGTGCCGATACTGCCGGCGCGGGCGCGGTAGTACTCCACCAGCTCGCTGGTGACAGTCCCGTCGAAATAACCGGTGCAGGTGGTCATCGGCGCCATCAGCAAACGGTTTTTCAGCTCCGTACCATTTGGTAAAGTAAATGGCTGCAAAATACGTTCGTTACTGGTCATAAGTTACGCTCCAGATTTTGAAATATTAAAAATTCAGAATGGGGTGACGGAATCATTAATGGTTGTGGTTTTTTAATTCCTGTTGTCATGCTAATAATATAGCGACTTTTTTAGTTACTAAATCAATTACGTTAGTTATAAAACTATTTAACCCCAGCAATAACATCGCCACCCCTATTGTATTATTAAAATAATAAATAGCATTTACATAATACAAATGAAGGATAACATTTTAGATACTTCCGTTAACATTCAAAGCGACCAGCCATCAAGATTATTTGTCTTTATTTCATATACATACACAGATATCGAGTAAAAACAGCATTAATTGTACATTTTTATTTTAACATTTATCGATATTTTCGCCAAAATAACACCTCATCAGATAGGGTTATATCGAAAATAAAAAAATAGTGAAATCACCTGCTTTTCTTGATCTCGATCAATTGCAACGACCATTGAAAGCGCAATATATAAATAACCAACAAATTTAATTTAACGCCCATCAAACCGCGTTAAATAATCGCCACGACGATACTCAGAAACGCAAAATAAAAACTAAAGTAACTTTTGTAATTAAAGAAGTCACTGAGTTCATCGCTGGCGGAAACGTTATTTTCAACAACTTGCAGATACTCATTATGAAAGAGAAAAAGACAACCATACCGCCTGCCGGTGCAGTCAATCCAACGACTGCGAATAAAAAACGTCTCCTGATGATGGCGCTGCCGATTATCGTTGCTGTGCTGTTACTTTTCGTCCCGGTCCCGGACGGCCTGCCGCCGTACGCCTGGCACTACTTCGCTATCTTCGTCGGGGTGATCGTCGGGTTGATTTTTGAACCACTGCCTGGCGCCGTTATCGGCATCACCGGCGTGGTGGTCATCGCCCTGTGCAGTCAGTGGCTGCTGTTCAGCCCGGAACAGATGGCCGCACCCGGCTTCAAAATGGCTGGCGCCTCCTTTAAGTGGGCGGTGAGCGGCTTCGGCAACTCCACCGTGTGGCTTATCTTCGGCGCCTTTATGTTCGCCGCCGGCTACGATAAAACCCAGTTCGGCCGCCGCCTGGCGCTGATTCTGGTGAAATATCTCGGCCGTCGCAGCCTGACGCTGGGCTACGCCATCACCTTCGCGGATCTGCTGCTGGCGCCGTTTACGCCGTCGAATACAGCGCGCAGCGGGGGCACCATTTACCCAATTATCGCCAACCTGCCGCCGCTGTACGGTTCAAAACCGAACGATCCGAGCGCGCGTAAAATCGGTTCCTATCTGATGTGGGTAGCGATCACCGCCGCCTGTATCACCAGTTCGATGTTCCTGTCGGCACTGGCACCGAACCTGCTGGCGCTGGCGCTGGTAAAAAGCATCGTCGGTATCAACATCTCCTGGGGCACCTGGTTCATCGCCTTCCTGCCGCTTGGCGTACTGCTGATCCTGACCATGCCGCTGCTGGCCTACTGGTTCTACCCGCCGGAAGTGAAAGTCAATAACGAAGTGCCGCTGTGGGCCGCTCGTGAACTGGAAAAACTGGGCAAACTGTCGCGCAATGAGATCCTGCTGCTGGTGTTCGTCTGCTTCGCGCTGATGATGTGGATCTTCTCCGCCGACTGGATTGAACCGGCCCTGGCCGCCCTGCTGGTTATCGTGCTGATGCTGTGGACCGGCGTGCTCTCCTGGAGCGATATCACCAACAATAAAGCGGCGTGGAACACCTTTGTCTGGTTCGCCACCCTGGTGGCGCTGGCCGACGGCCTCTCATCCACCGGCTTTATCGCCTGGCTGGGTAAAGAGGGCGGCGCGCTGATGAGCGGTATCTCCCCGGGGATGGCGACCATCGTCCTGCTGCTGGCGTTCTACCTGCTGCACTATCTGTTTGCCAGCACCACCGCGCACACGACCGCGCTGCTGCCGGCCATGCTGACCATCGCCGCCACCATTCCGGGAATGAATATGGAAGTGTTCGTTCTGCTGATGGTGACCTCGCTGGGCGTGATGGGGATCATCACCCCGTACGGTACCGGCCCGAGCCCGATCTACTACGGCAGCGGCTATCTGCCGACCAAAGATTACTGGCGCCTCGGCACCATCTTTGGCGCCATCTTCCTGGCCGCCCTGCTGCTGATTGGCTATCCGTGGATGTCCATGATGTTCTGATTCATAACCGCCGGGAGCACCCCGGCGGTTTTTATCTTTATGGAGTAAGTGATTATGTCGACTAAACCGTTTGTTTATCAGGATCCATTCCCGCTGGCGCACGACGATACCGAATACTATCTGCTCAGCAAAGAGCACGTCTCCGTCGCCGAGTTTGACGGCCAGGAAGTGCTGAAAGTGGAACCGCAGGCGCTGACCCTGCTGGCGCAACAGGCCTTCCACGATGCCGCCTTTATGCTGCGCGTCTCCCATCAGCAGCAGGTGGCCTCGATTCTGCTCGACCCGGAGGCCAGCGATAACGATAAGTATGTCGCCCTGCAGTTCCTGCGCAACTCGGAAATCGCCGCCAAAGGCGTCCTGCCCACCTGTCAGGACACCGGCACCGCCATCATCATGGGTAAAAAAGGCCAGCGCGTCTGGACCGGCGGCGGCGACGAAGCCGCCCTGGCGCAGGGCGTGTACAACACCTATATCGAAGATAACCTGCGCTACTCCCAGAACGCCCCGCTGGATATGTATAAAGAGGTCAACACTGGCACCAACCTGCCGGCGCAGATCGATCTCTACAGCGTCGACGGCGACGAATATAAATTCCTGTGCATGGCGAAAGGCGGCGGTTCCGCCAATAAAACCTATCTCTATCAGGAAACCAAAGCGCTGATCACCCCGGCGAAACTGAAAAACTATCTGGTCGAGAAGATGCGCACCCTCGGTACCGCCGCCTGCCCGCCGTACCACATCGCCTTTGTCATCGGCGGGACTTCGGCGGAAGCGACGCTGAAGACCGTCAAGCTGGCCTCCACCCGCTACTACGACGGCCTGCCGACCGAAGGCAACGAGCACGGTCAGGCGTTCCGCGATGTGCAGCTTGAACAGGAACTGCTGCAGGAAGCGCAAAACCTCGGCCTCGGCGCGCAGTTCGGCGGCAAATACTTCGCCCACGATATCCGGGTGATCCGCCTGCCGCGCCACGGCGCCTCCTGTCCGATCGGCATGGGCGTCTCCTGCTCCGCCGACCGCAACATCAAAGCCAAAATCAACCGCGACGGCATCTGGATTGAGAAGCTGGAGAGCAATCCGGGGAAATATATCCCTGAACATCTGCGTCAGCAGGGCGAAGGCAAGGTGGTCAGCATCAACCTGAATCAGCCGATGAGCGAGATCCTGGCGCAACTATCTGCCCATCCGGTTTCCACCCGCCTGAGCCTCAACGGCACCATTATCGTCGCCCGCGATATCGCGCACGCTAAGCTGAAAGAGCTGCTCGACAACGGCGAGGAACTGCCGCAGTACGTGAAAGATCATCCGATCTACTACGCCGGCCCGGCCAAAACGCCTGCCGGTTACGCCTCCGGCTCCCTCGGCCCGACCACCGCTGGCCGCATGGACTCTTACGTCGATCTGCTGCAGTCCCACGGTGCGAGCATGGTGATGCTGGCGAAAGGCAACCGCAGCCAGCAGGTCACCGACGCCTGCCACCAACACGGCGGCTTCTACCTCGGCAGCATCGGCGGCCCGGCGGCGGTGCTGGCGCAACAGAGCATCAAGAGCCTCGAGTGCGTGGCCTACCCGGAACTGGGGATGGAGGCTATCTGGAAAATCGAAGTGGAAGATTTCCCGGCGTTTATTCTCGTCGACGATAAAGGCAACGATTTCTTCCAGCAGATCCAGAACAAGCAGTGCGCTGGCTGTAAACAGCACGGCTAACACCCCCTTCTGGCGCTAACAGCAGGCCGTCGCCGTTCAGGTGACGGCTTTTTTTATGCCCGCGCCGCGCCAGCTTGAATTCACTTCCTGCCAGGCTATGCTCAACTACAAGTCCTACCTTGCTTGCTGAAAAATAACAATAATTCTCTTTCTCAGGTGCTTCTATGAACAGGATAAGCGTGGTTATCCTCTGGGTACTGGCGCTGCTCGCGTTACAGCCGGCGCTGGCCGCAGAGCCTCGGCAGCAGCCAACCGCTCGCGAAAAGGCGCGCACGGTATATATTTTCCACCAGCCGGTAGTGATGTTGCAGGCGACCTTTGGCCAGACCACGCCAGAAGAGCGCGTTTTGCGCACCCGCAGCGCCCTGCGCGCATTTACCGAGGATGATATTCGCCAGCCGCTGCGGGTCGTGCCGGTTGTTCGCTATGGTCAGCCGGGACGGCTGTTTCTGATGAACGGCAAACCGGTGCTGCTGTTGAGCCAGGCGGATCTCGACGAAGGTGATGATTTAACCCTCGACCAGGCGGCCCAGCGGGTGCTGGCGCGGATGGAAGCCCAGCGCACCGGCCTGCAGGAACAGTTCAATCAACGCTATCTGCTGATCTCCGCCGGTAAGGCCCTCGCCGGGGCGCTGCTGCTGGCGCTGTTTTACTACGGCGCCTTCCGCACCTGGCGGCGGGTACGGCGCTTTTTCCAGCTGCGGATCCTCGAAAAGCGCAGCGCTATTCCCCAGCACTGGCGGCGCTTTCTCGGCAATATCGAGGTCCGATTGTATGCCGCGCTGGCGATCTTCGTCGGTGTCCTGGCCTGTTACATCTGGCTGAGCTGGGCCTTCAGTCTGTTTCCCTGGACGCGCGTATGGAGTGAATCGCTGGGTGACTGGTCGCTGGGGGTAATCCGCGATATCTCGCTGTCGATTGTCGCTTCCCTGCCGGGGCTGATGATCGTGGTGCTTATTTTTCTCATTACCTGGCTCATCATTCGCCTGGTGAAGGTGGTTCTCGACCAGGTCGCCGCCGGCCGCATTCAGGTTCCCGGCATTCATCCGGAGACTGTGAGCGCTACCCGTCGGCTTATCTCGGTGGTCATCTGGTTGTTCGCCCTCTCCGCCGCCTACCCTTTTCTTCCCGGCGCCAACTCCCTTGCCTTCAAGGGCATCAGCGTGTTCTTCGGCCTGATGCTGACCCTCGGCTCGACCGGGGTAATGAACCATGCGATGAGCGGCCTGGTGCTAATCTACTCCAGGGCGCTGCGTAAAGGCGACTGGATCCGCCTCGCTGACAATGAGGGACAGGTCAGCGAGATTGGCGTCCTGGCGACCAAGATCCTCACCCGTGAGAATTACATCGTGACGGTACCGAACGCGGTGGTGGTGAGCGGCAAGATTGTCAATCTCAGCGCCGAGAGCAGCGACGGCGGGTTCAATCTCACTACCAGCGTCACCATCGGGTACGATACGCCCTGGCGCCAGGTTCATGCGCTGCTGGAGCTGGCGGCGAGACGCACCCCCGGGGTCGATCAGCAAATTGCGCCGGTGGTGCGTAAGCTGGGGTTGCTCGACTGGTACACCTCGTATGAGCTGCAGGTGCGCTTATTACCCGCGACGAAGCTGCCAGATGGCCGTAACGCGTTACACAGCAGCATTATCGATGTGTTTAACGAATTCGGGGTGCAGATTATGTCGCCGAACTATGTGATGCAGCCCCGAGCCGCAGTGGTGGTGCCGCAGGAAGCCTGGTACGCCGCCCCGGCTGTCGCGCCGCAGGAGCCTGAGAAATAAGGGTTAACGTATCGGGAATGTCGCCGGGTGGCGGCTGCGACTTACCCGGCCTACAGGATCCTCTCACAGGCTTACACCTCGCAGACCCGGCAAGCGCTGCGCCGCTGCGCAATCTATCGGCGCCGTACCCGCCATTATGCCGGGTGGCGGCTACGCCTTACCCGGCCTACGTACGTACGACCTGCCGTTAATTTATTCACCATTGTTGCTGAAACTGCCGATGCTGGCGGCCTCAACATCGCTGAGACGTTCCCGGAAGGCCGGGGCAGCCCGCATGGATGCGGGCTGAGGGCCGTGTTTTGCAGGGACGCTGCCTCGGCCCGACCCGATGCCTGCAGGGATAAGTCGAAGGCACCACGCAGTGGCGATTTTGCTGGCCGGAGCCCGGGGGTACAGGGGGCGGCGGCGACTGGCCGCCCCCTGTGCGCTCCCTGCGCCATAAGAGACATAACGCAGAAGATCAACCGGGAGCACAATCTGCCCGAAATTAACATAGACGTTGTAGCCCTGCCAAACGTTGTGGCCCTGCCAAACATAGTGCGAACAGGGACATTTCCGGTTGTGCCGTTATTTCGCCGGGTGGCGGCTACGCCTTACCCGGCCTACGGGGTCTACAGGCTATCTTCGCTTCCCAGGCCCGGCAAGCGCTGCGCCGCCGGGCAATCTATCGGCGTCATACCCGCCATTATGCCGGGTGGCGGCTACGCCTTACCCGGCCTACAACAACTGCCGGGCAATCCGACTCGGACGACGACTTAACCCCGCCCGGCGTCGATGTCGTCAAACACCTGCTGCGCCAGATGCATCGTGGCATTGGCCGCCGGCAGCCCGCAATACAGCGCAGAGTGCATGATCAGCTCTTTCAGCTCATCGCGGGTCACCCCGTTGTTAAACGACGCGCGTAGATGCATCTTCAGCTCCGCCTCGCGATTGAGAGCGATCAGCATGGCAATGGTGATCATGCTGCGGGTGTGGTGGTCGAGCCCCGGACGCGTCCAGGTCTCACCCCAGGCGTAGCGGGTGATAAAGTCCTGAAACTCGTCATTCAACGGCGTCAGATGCTGCAGGGTACGGTCGACGTGGGCGTCGCCCAACACTTTGCGCCGCACCGCCATTCCGTCCTGGTAGCGCTGTTTATCCTCCATGGCGTTCTCCCTGGAAAAAGCTCAGCAGCGCTGAAGTAAAGCTTTTCGCCGCCTCAATGTTTGACAGATGCGATGCCGGCAGAACCACCACCTGGGAAGCGGGGATCTGCTGCTGCAGAAAATTGGCGTCAGCGACCGTGGTGACAGGGTCACTTTCACCGGCGATGATTAACGTCGGCAGCGGGATCTGCCCCACTTCGCCCCGCAGGTCGGCGGCGGCCAGCGCCTCACAGCAGGCGGCATAGCCTTCGGCATCGGTATGGGTCAGCTGGTGACACAGGGCCTCCACCACCTCCGGCGCCTTCTGGCGAAACGCGTGGGTGAACCAGCGGTCCGCCGCCCCTGCGGCCACCACCGCCATTCCTTCCTGGCGTACCGCCCGCGCCCGCGACAGCCAGCTGGCCTGATCGCCGATGCGCGCCGCGGTGTTGGCGACGGCCAGACCATAAAAACGCTCTGGCGCAAAGCGGCCCAGCCACAGACCGGTCAGACCGCCCATCGAAATCCCGCAGAACCAGGCCCGGTCGATATTCAGATGATCGAGCAGCGCAATTACATCTTCCCCCAGCTGGGCGAGGGTCACTTTGCCATTTTTCGTCGTTTTACCGTGGCCGTGGGTGTCGTAGCGCAGCACTCGGAAATGGGCGGTTAGCGCCTCAATCTGCGGCTGCCACATCGCCCGGGTGGTGCCCAGCGAGTTGGAGAGAACGATAACCGGCGCACCTTCCGGTCCGTCGAGTTGATAATCAAGATTCATCATGTTGCTCCTGATAACGCGCCAGCACCTGGCGCACAAAGCATTCGGCGCTGCCGGTCGCCGTTGCCGGGTCCAGCAGCGTGGTTAAACGTTCGCGGGAGAGATACTGGCTGACCTGCGGATCCGCCGCGAGCAGATCGACCAGCGGACAGTGGCGGTCCAGCGCCTGACGGCACAGCGCCTCAATATGATGATGCGCCTCGGCTTTGCCGATGAATTCCGCCAGCGCCAGGGTCACCGCCTCAGCCATGATCAGCCCGTGGGTAATATCGAGGTCGGCGCGCATCTTCTGCGGGAAGACCTGCATGTCGCGCACCAGCGCCTCGCTTTGCGCCAGCGCCCCGCCCACCAGGGTAATCAGCTCCGGCAGCGTCTCCCACTCCGCCTGCCAGCCGCCCAGCGCCCGCTCGTGCTGCTGAATCTGGCTGGCGTAGAGGGTCGCCATCAGCCCCGGCGTGCGCTGGGCGGCGGTCAGGATCGCCGCGCAGGCCACCGGATTACGCTTATGCGGCATCGTCGACGAGCCGCCGCGCCCTTCCGCTACCGGCTCGCCCACCTCAGCCACTTCGGTCTGCATCAGCAGGGAGAAGTCGTTAGCGAATTTCCCCAGGGTGCCGCAGACGCCGGCGAACCAGGCGCCCGCCTCCAGCAGCCGATCGCGCTGGCTGTGCCACGGGGTATCCGGCAGCGTCAGACCAAGATTCTGCGCCAGCGCCTGGCCAACCGCCGGCCCTTTCTCTTTTAGCGCGTCCAGGGTCCCCGCGGCGCCGCCGAACTGCAGCACCAGCAGACGCGGACGCATCTCGCGCAGCCGCTGCTGCCAGCGCAGGAGCGCGTCGAGGGTACCCGCCAGCTTCAGGCCAAAGGTCACCGGCAGCGCGTGCTGCATCCAGGTCCGGCCCGGCATCACGGTATCGCGATAACGATCCGCCTGCCCGGCGAGGGCCGCCAACAGCTGCTCAAGCAGGGTCTCAGCGGCCTCCAGCGCCCCGCGCAGCTGGAGCACCAGACCTGTGTCGATGGCGTCCTGACTGGTGGCGCCCCAGTGAACGTAGCGCGCGGCGTCCGGATCGCGCGCTTTTACCTGGGCCGTCAGCTGTTTCACCAGCGGGATCGCCAGGTTACCCGCCCCCACCGCCGCCTCGCCGAGGGCGGTAAAATCGATCGCCTCGTGGCGGCAGGCGGCGACAATCGGCCCGACCGCCGCCGTCGGCACCATGCCGCAGGCGGCCTGCGCCTGGGCCAGCGCCGCTTCAAAATCCAGCATGCCCTGCACCCGCTGCGCGTCGCTGAACCAGTCGGTCAGCGGACTGCTGCGCAGCATCGGGGTCAACAAACTCATTCTGGCTCCTTAAGCACGTTCAATAATCAGGGCGATCCCCTGCCCGACGCCGATGCACATGGTGCACAGCGCGTAGCGGCCGCCGGTCCGTTTCAGCTGGTAAGCCGCGGTCATCGCCAGGCGGCCGCCGGAGGCGCCGAGCGGATGCCCCAGGGCGATCGCCCCGCCGTTGGGGTTCACATGGGCGGCATCGTCCGGTAAGCCCAAATCGCGGGTCACCGCCAGCGCCTGGGCGGCGAAGGCTTCATTCAGCTCGATGACATCCATCTGGGCTAACGTCAGGCCGGTCTGCGCCAGCACCTTCCGCACCGCCGGCGCCGGGCCAAAGCCCATAATGCGCGGCGCCACCCCCGCCGTCGCCACGCCGACCACCCGGGCCAGCGGTTGAAGATCGTTGGCCGCCAGCGCGGTTTCGCTGGCCAGAAGCAGCGCGCAGGCACCATCGTTAACGCCGGAAGCATTCCCGGCGGTGACGCTGCCGTCGGCGCGCACCACGCCGCGCAGTTTAGCCAGCGCCTCCAGCGAGGTGCTGCGCGGGTGTTCATCGCGGCTAAACCGCAGCGGCTCGCCTTTGCGCTGCGGTACCTGGACGGCGATCAGCTCATCGGCGAAACGTCCCGCCTCCTGGGCCGCGGCGGCGCGCAGTTGACTGCGCAAGGCGAACGCGTCCTGATCGGCGCGGGAAATGGCAAACTCATCGGCGACGTTTTCCGCCGTCTCCGGCATGGAATGGACACCGTACAAGGCTTTCATCTGCGGGTTAATAAAGCGCCAGCCGATGGTGGTATCTTCCATCTGCATGTTGCGGCTAAAGGCGCTCTCCGCTTTACCCATCACAAACGGCGCCCGGGACATGCTCTCCACCCCGCCGGCGATCATCAGCTGCGTTTCACCGCTTTTAATCGCCCGCGCCGCGACGCCGATCGCGTCGAGGCTGGAGCCACACAGGCGGTTGATGGTGCTACCGGGCACGCTCTCCGGCAGCCCGGCCAGCAGCAGCGCCATGCGCGCCACGTTGCGGTTGTCTTCCCCGGCCTGGTTGGCGCAGCCCAGAATCACATCGTCAATGCGCGAGGGATCCAGCCCCGGGTTACGCTCCAGCAGCGCTTTCAGCGGCAGCGCCGCGAGGTCGTCGGCGCGCATCGTCGCCAGAGTACCACCAAAACGGCCAAAGGGTGTACGCACCGCATCACAGATAAATGCCTGATTCATCATAGGTTCCTTACGCGCTTTCCGCCAGTTGTTCAAAGGTCAGCGTCACCGGAGTGATGCGCTGCAGCTCTTCAAAAGAGAGACCGTTAAAGATTTCCCGCACCACCGGGCCGCGGTCGGTAATGTCGATCACCGCCAGGTCGGTATAGATCCGGCTAACGCAGCCGACCCCGGTCAGCGGATAGCTGCACTGTTCCACCAGCTTGCACTCGCCGTCGCGGGTCAGATGGTCCATCATCACAAACACCTGGCGAGCGCCGATGGCCAGATCCATCGCCCCGCCGACCGCCGGGATAGCGTCCGGCGCGCCGGTGCTCCAGTTGGCGAGATCGCCGCTGGCGGAGACCTGATAGGCCCCCAACACGCAGATATCGAGATGGCCGCCGCGCATCATGGCAAAGGAGTCGCCATGGTGGAAATAGCAGCCGCCCTGCAGGAGGGTGACGTACTCTTTTCCGGCATTGATCAGCTCCGGATCTTCTTCGCCAGGCAGCGGTTTCGGCCCCATGCCCAGCAGGCCGTTCTCGCTATGCAGGAACACCTCTTTGTCGGCGGGCAGGTAATTGGCAATCCGGGTCGGCAGGCCAATACCGAGGTTAACGTAAGCGCCTTCGGGGATATCGCGGGCCACGCGCTGGGCCATTTCGTCACGGGTCAGTTTTTGCATCTCGGGCTCCTCAGGCGCGTTGTGCGGCAGTCAGGTTTTCCAGCGAGAAGAGGCGCTGGACGAAAATGCCGGGGGTGATAATGTGTTCAGGGTCGAGGTCGCCCAGCGACACCAGCTGCGAGACTTCAACGATGGTGGTTTTCGCCGCCGTCGCCATAATCGGACCAAAGTTGCGTGCCGCCTTGCGATACACCAGGTTGCCCCAACGGTCGCCCTGGTGAGCTTTAATCAGCGCGAAATCGGCTTTGATCGGATACTCCAGCACATAGTGGCGGCCGTCGATTTCCCGTGTCTCCTTCCCTTCCGCCAGCGGCGTGCCGTAGCCGGTGGGGGTAAAGACCGCGCCCAGCCCTGCGCCGGCGGCCTGGATCCGCGCCGCGAGGTTGCCCTGCGGCACCAGCTCAAGCTCCACTTTGCCGCGGCGATAGAGGTCATCAAAAATCTGTGAATCGACCTGGCGCGGGAAGGAGCAGATCATTTTGCGCACCCGGCCAGCCTTCAGCAGCGCCGCGAGCCCCACTTCTCCGTTGCCGGCGTTGTTATTAATGATGGTCAGGTCGCGGGCGCCCTGGTCAATCAGGGCGTCAATCAGAAAGGTCGGCTGGCCGGCAGGACCAAAGCCGCCGATCATAATAGTCGCCCCGTCGTGGATCCCGGCGATGGCCTCGCTCAGCGTCGATACGCTTTTATCAATCATCAGGTCGCTCCATTGATGTGCGGTAATCGCACTTTTATTCGTTGTTCGCACAAAATGTGACCCGCTTAACGATGTCGGTCAAGGGCGATAATCGAAATATGGTGCGATAATCGAACATCGGTTATCTTTAGCGAAAGAATGTGATCGATGGCAAATATGGGGAACAGAAATGGATAAGCATCCAGACGATTTACTGACCGGCGACGGCGATCCGTTTAAGGGCGATCCTAACTTTATGGCCTCGCTGGCGCGCGGCCTGGAGGTCATTCAGGCATTCACGCCGCAGCGGCCCCTGCTGTCTATCTCACAGATCAGTCAGAAGACCGGTATTCCGCGCGCCGCGGTGCGCCGCTGCCTGTATACCCTGAGCAAGCTGGGGTTCGTCTATGCCGAAGACGGTAAAAACTTTCAGCTACGGCCGCGGATCCTGGCCCTCGGTCACGCCTGGCTGGCCTCGACGCCGCTGGCGCGTTCGGCGCAGCCGGTGCTGCGGCATCTGAGCGAAATGCTCAACGAGTCCTGCTCCATCGCCACCCTCGATGGCGACGATATTCTGTATATCGCCCGCGCCTCCAGCTCGCGGATCATGACCATCGACCTCGATATCGGCAGCCGCCTTCCGGCGTGGGCGACCTCGATGGGCCGGGTGCTGCTCAGCCATCAGCCAGAGGAGAAGCTCAACGATATGCTGGCCAGGGTAACCATGATCCGCTATACCCCGCAGACGGTGGACTCGGTGGCGAAGCTGCGCACCGAGCTGAAACGGGTGCATCAACAGGGGTATGCCCTCAACGATCAGGAGCTGGAGATGGGCCTGCGCTCCCTCGCGGTACCGCTGTTTAACGCCCAGGGTCAGGTGCAGGCGGCGCTGAACGTCGGGGTGCATGCGGGCCAGATGTCGGCCCGCGAAATGATCGACCGCGTGCTGCCGGAGCTGCAAAAAGCCGCCCGCGAGCTGACGCTGCTGATGCGCTAACGGCTGCGCTTGGCGTGCTGCTCCCAGGTTTCCTGCTTCGCTTCGGCCGATTTACGCAGCGCGACATAGCAGGCGCCGCTGCCGCCGTGGTGCGGAAGCGCGGCGCAGAAGGCCTGCACCTCCGGCAACTCTTCCAGCCAGCGCGCCAGATAGCTGCGGATGATATTGGCGTGGGACTGATCGTCGCGGCCTTTGCCGTGAACGATCAGCACATTGCGTAACCCCTCTTTCTGCGCCTGCACCATAAAGGCGAAGAGCATCTGCCGGCACTGCTCCACCGGCTGGCGCAGCAGGGAGAGGCTCGCCTGCTGGCCGTATTTCCCCCGCCGCAGCTTATCCAGCACGCCGCTCTGCAGCCCTTCGCGCTTAAACTCCAGCGGCGTGGCGAGCGGTACGATATCGAGATAGCCGGTAGTGAGAAAATTATCCAGTTGCAGGGTGTCGACGCGCTGCGGGGCGCGACTGTTGCGCCCGGGATGCCAGTGCACGTCATTGTTACGTTTCAGGGGCTGGACATCTTCCATGGCGTCAAGAAACAGGGATTTGTCATCAAGGTTCATGGGCTCTCCTCCAGCGACTGTCGCCAGCTACTATAGCCGCCTCGCGCTCCCCCCTCAATGCGTTTATCCCCGTCTGCTGGCAAAGTGAGCGCGACGGGCGGTTAAGGAAACCATTGTCGACTCTGGCGGCGAAACAGGGTGATCAATGACGCCGTTAGCGGCGTCTGTCGGGTGTCGCGCCGCTGGATCAGAAAATAGGCCGCCGTCGGCAACGCTTCGCGGACGGGGATCATCATCAGCTTGTCCGCCATCAGCGGATCGTTGCCGAGCTCCACCGGCAGGATACTGAGAAAATCGCTTTTCACCACCAGGCTGATGCACGACGAGAAGGTCTCGCACACAATATTCACCTTTGGCGCCAGCCCGGCCTGATTAAACCTGTCCTGCAGCTGTTTAAAGTAGCTGCCGCGCGGCGTCGGCATGGTCCAGTGGTGATCCATCAGCTCCACCAGCGAGGTGGCCTGCGCCGCCGGATGCCCCGCGCGAGCGAACACCGCGAACGGTTTCTCAAACAGTTTTTCAAAGCTGAACTCATGGTCGTACGGCCCGGGATAGTAGGTATTGATGGTGAAATCCAGCTCTCCCTGGCGCAGCTCATTGATCATCGCCAGCAGCTGGCCCTCCATGATCCGCACCTTCACCTGAGGATGCTGCTGATGAAAGCGGCAGATCACCGACGGCATCAGCGACCGGGCGACGCTGGCGCCAAGGCCAATATTGATCTGCCCGGCCTGCTCTCCCTGACGCTGCAGCAGTTCATCCTGCGCCGCCCGCAGCTCCTCAAGGATCAGGCTCGCATGTTGATAAAAACTTTCGCCATTGTCAGTCAGCGCCACCCCCTGGCGGCGGCGGACGAACAACTGAGCGGAAAGCCCCTCCTCGAGCTCTTTAATCGCTTTGGTCAAGGCCGGCTGCGAGATCGCCAGCGAGCGGCTGGCGCCGCGAATACTCCCTTCCCGGGCCACCTCGACGAAGGCGCGAATTTGATGAAATTTGATCTGAAAGGCCATGCTTTTGGTGATAACCGTTGTTTATCAGACGCAAGAAAATGACATCTACTGTAATCCATCAGGCTGTGGCAGGTTAAGAGCGTTAAGGCCTGTAGCGTGTCAGTGATAAATAAAAGCTATCACATCGTGAACGCCATCACATTTTTTACTTATGACAGGATAAGCTATGCCGCAACTTGATGAATACCTGCGCCAGCTGGCGCCAGCCATGACCCAATGGCGCCGCGATTTTCACCTGCACGCTGAATCCGGCTGGCTGGAGTTTCGCACCGCCAGCAAGGTGGCGGAGATCCTCGACGGACTCGGCTACCAGCTGGCGCTTGGGCGTGACGTCATCGATGCCGACAGCCGGATGGGGCTGCCGGATGAGGAGACCCTGACCCTTGCTTTCGAGCGCGCTCGCGAGCAAGGGGCGCCGGAACGCTGGTTGCCGGCGTTTGAAGGCGGATTCGCCGGCGTGGTGGCGACGCTCGACACCGGACGTCCCGGCCCAACCCTGGCCTTTCGCGTCGACATGGACGCCCTCGACCTCAATGAGCAGCACGATGACAGCCACCGCCCCCATCGCGACCATTTCGCCTCCTGCAACGCCGGCATGATGCACGCCTGCGGCCACGATGGACATACCGCCATCGGGCTGGGGCTGGCGCATGTGCTCAAGCAGTATGTCGCCCAGCTCAATGGCGTCATTAAACTGATTTTCCAGCCTGCTGAAGAGGGTACCCGCGGCGCCCGCGCGATGGTGGCCGCCGGCGTGGTGGACGAGGTGGACTATTTTACCGCCATCCATATCGGCACCGGCGTCCCGGTCGGCACCGTGGTGTGCGGTGGCGACAACTTTATGGCCACCACCAAATTCGATGTGCAGTTCAGCGGCGTGGCCGCTCATGCCGGCGGCAAGCCTGAAGATGGGCGCAACGCGCTGCTCGCCGCCGCCCAGGCCGCCCTTGCCCTGCACGCCATCCCACCGCACAGCGCCGGCGCTTCGCGGGTCAACGTCGGGGTGATGCAGGCCGGCACCGGACGCAACGTGGTGCCCTCCTCGGCTCTGTTAAAAGTGGAAACCCGCGGCGAAAGCGAAGCCATCAACCAGTATGTTTTTGACCGGGCGCAGCACGTCATCGCCGGGGCCGCGGCGATGTATCAAGCCGGGTACGAGTTACGCATGATGGGGGCCGCCACCGCCAGCGCCCCGTCGCCGGCGTGGGTGGCGTACCTGCGCGAACAGGCCGCGCGGGTGCCCGGCGTGCAGCAGGCGGTGGATCGCATCGCCGCCCCGGCGGGATCGGAAGACGCCACCCTGATGATGGCCCGGGTCCAGGCGCGCGGCGGCCTTGCGTCATACATGATATTCGGCACCGAACTGAGCGCCGGTCATCACAACGAGAAGTTTGACTTCGACGAGAGCGTAATGACGGTCGCGGTCGACACCCTGGCGCGCGTCGCGCTTAACTTTCCCTGGCAGCGGGGGGTGTGATGGACCCGATTTTTCAGTTTGTTGAAGAGGTAATTGAGGCAAGCCGCGAGACCTATTGCGCCATCGCCGATGATATCTGGGACCACCCGGAGACGCGCTTTGAGGAGTTCTGGTCCGCCCGGCGGCTGGCGGACGCCCTGGAAGCGGAAGGTTTCCAGCTAACCCGTGATGCTGGCGGGATCCCCAATGCTTTTATCGCCAGCGTCGGCGAGGGCCAACCGGTTATTGCCCTGCTGGGCGAGTTTGACGCCCTGGCGGGTCTCAGCCAACAGGCCCATTGCGCGGAGCCGACATCGTCAACGCCAGGGGGCAACGGTCACGGCTGCGGGCACAATCTGCTCGGGACAGCGGCTTTCGCCGCGGCGGTTGCCGCCAAAAAATGGCTGCAGCAGCACGGCGGCGCGGGCACCCTGCGCTTCTACGGTTGCCCGGGGGAAGAAGGCGGCTCGGGCAAAACGTTCATGGTGCGCGAAGGGCTGTTTGATGACGTCGATGCGGCCCTTACCTGGCATCCGGAGGCCTGGGCCGGGATGTTCAGCACCCGCACTCTCGCCAACATTCAGGCGGCGTGGCGCTTTACCGGCACCGCCGCCCACGCCGCCAATTCGCCGCACCTGGGGCGAAGCGCCCTGGACGCAGTCACCCTGATGACCACCGGCAGCAACTTCCTGAATGAACATATTATCGAGAAGGCGCGGGTTCATTACGCCATTACCGATACCGGCGGCGTCTCGCCCAACGTCGTCCAGGCCCAGGCGGAAGTGCTGTATCTGATCCGCGCCCCGGAGATGGCAGATGTAGAACAGATCTTCGCCCGCATTGAGAAGATTGCCCAGGGGGCCGCGCTGATGACCGAGACCCACGTCAACTGCCGCTTTGAAAAAGCCTGTTCCAGCTATCTGCCCAACCGCACGCTCGAAGCGGCGATGTATCAGGCGGTAGCGCATTACGGCACGCCGGCATGGAGCGACGACGATCGCGCCTTTGCCGCGGCGATCCGCGCCACTCTCAGCGCCAACGATATCAACAACAGCCTGAACAATATCGCCGGCACCGGCGGCGAGGCGGGGAAAACCTTCGCTCGTCGCCACCGCGATACGCTGCTGATTGATGAGGTGGCGCCGTGGGCGGCCACGGATACGATTCTCGCCGGCTCCACCGACGTCGGCGACGTCAGCTGGAAAGCGCCGGTGGCCCAATGCTTCAGCCCCTGCTTCGCGGTGGGTACCCCGCTGCACAGCTGGCAGCTGGTGAGCCAGGGACGCACCGCCATCGCCCATAAAGGGATGCTGCTGGCGGGGAAAGTCCTCGCGGCGACGGCGATCCGTTTATTCAGCGACCGCGCGCTGCTGGAGGCCAGCCAGCGAGAGCTCAGGCAGGCGCTGGCCGAACATCCTTACCGCTGCCCGATTCCGGCGGAGGTGAGACCGTCGGTTTTACGATAACCATAAGACCAGACCGCTCCTGACAGACGCTGACCGGCATAGCGGCACGCACCGACCATAATAACCGCCGGCAGTACGGGAGCAGGCCTGCCCAACACAACAACGACAACAGAGGAACGCCCATGAGTATGTCATCCATACCGTCGCCTTCCCCCGCCGGAAAGCGCTATGGCTGGGTAGAGAAGATCGGTAATAAGATCCCGCACCCGTTTTTGCTGTTTATCTATCTTATCGTGGCGCTGATCGCCGCCACGGCGATACTCTCCGCCTTCAACGTCGGGGTGCAAAACCCGGCGGACGGGTCGCGGGTGGTGGTCAAAAACCTGCTCAGCGTGGAAGGGCTGCACTGGTTTTTACCGAACGTGATTAAAAACTTCAGCGGTTTCGCGCCGCTGGGGGCGATCCTCGCCCTGGTGTTGGGCGCCGGCTTTGCCGAGCGGGTGGGCCTGTTGCCCGCGCTGATGGTCAAGATGGCCTCCCACGTTAGCGCCCGTTATGCCAGCTATATGGTGCTATTCATCGCCTTTTTCAGCCATATCTCTTCCGACGCCGCGCTGGTGATCATGCCGCCGCTGGGGGCGCTGATGTTTCTCGCTGTCGGTCGGCATCCGGTCGCCGGCCTGCTGGCGGCGATAGCCGGCGTGGGCTGCGGCTTTACCGCCAATTTACTGATCGTCACCACCGACGTGCTGCTCTCCGGGATCAGCACCGAGGCGGCCAAATCCATCGATGCCTCTCTGCACGTCAGCGTGATCGACAACTGGTACTTTATGGCGACCTCGGTGATCCTCCTGACCCTCGTCGGCGGTTTAATCACTGACAAGCTGGTGGAGCCGAGGCTGGGACAGTGGCAAGGCAGCCGCGACGAAAAGCTGCAAACCCTGACCACTGAGGAGCGTTTCGGCCTGCGCATCGCCGGCGTGGCGACGCTGGCGTTTGTGGCGGTCATCGCCCTGATGGTGGTTCCTGAAAACGGCATTCTTCGCGATCCGGTTCAGCACACGGTGATGCCCTCGCCGTTTATCAAAGGCATCGTGCCGCTGATCATCTTTTTCTTCTTTGTCGTGTCGCTGGCTTACGGCATCGCCACTGGCAAAATTCGCCGTCAGGCCGATCTGCCGCAGTTGATGATTGAGCCGATGAAAGAGATGGCTGGATTTATCGTGATGGTCTTCCCGCTGGCGCAGTTCGTGGCGATGTTCAACTGGAGCAATATGGGCAAGTTTATGGCCGTTGGCCTGACGGACCTGCTGGAGAGCGCCGGCATGAACGGCGTCCCGGCGTTTGTCGGTCTGGCGCTGCTGTCGGCGTTTCTGTGCATGTTTATCGCCAGCGGCTCGGCCATCTGGTCGATTCTGGCGCCGATCTTCGTGCCGATGTTTATGCTGCTGGGCTTCCACCCGGCGTTTGCGCAGATCCTGTTTCGCATCGCCGATTCATCGGTGCTGCCGCTGGCGCCGGTTTCACCGTTTGTACCGCTGTTTCTCGGTTTTTTACAGCGCTACCGACCCGACGCCCGCCTCGGGACTTACTACTCGCTGGTGCTCCCTTACCCGCTGATTTTTCTCGCCGTCTGGCTGCTGTTGCTGGTGGGCTGGTATCTGGCAGGACTGCCCATCGGCCCTGGCATTTATCCGCGGCTCCCTTAAGCCGTTGAAGCGCCAGGGACGGCTGCTTACTCTTAACGCGGCACCTTCATTTTGACCTTACGGGGGACATCTGCGGCTCCGGCGAAGAAGCCGAAAAGCGCGCGATACCCGCGTTCGAGCAACAGCGTGAGGCCGTGGATAACCAGGCCGCTGAAGATCAATACGATTACACCAGTCAGTATATATTGCATAGCCCCACCTCTGAGTTATTAACCGCGCCGCGACGACGCGGTGGCACCTTCCCGGGCGCGCAAAGCGGCGCGGAGGACCGGCGTCGTCAGCTTAAAAGTAGCAAAAACCATGCCCGATAACCCGCCAGGATCGATCCAAAAATAAATCAACGTACAGGCCGCAGGAAGCCGGCCGGGAATACGGGTTTATCTTTTGGGAGTATAGTTGACCGCCGCCGGCGCGTGGTATCGTGTGGCCCTCGTGTACGATGGTGGATGACCGAAACGATGTTGACCTTGCTGCAGGATAAAATGGATACCCCGCTGGGGGCGCTGTGGGTACTCTGCGACGAACAGTTTAATTTACGCGCCGTCGAGTGGGACGAGCACCGCGATCGGATGGAAACCCTGCTCGACGTACACTATCGCCGGGAAGGCTATCAGCGCGTTGACTGCCGCAATCCGGGCGGTCTCAGCAGTAAGCTGAACGACTATTTTGCCGGCAACCTGGCCGTTATCGAGACCCTGCCTACCGCCACCGCCGGCACCCCTTTCCAGCGCCAGGTCTGGCAGGCGTTGCGCGATATCCCCTGCGGCCAGGTGATGCACTACGGTCAGCTGGCCGAAGCGCTCGGTCGTCCCGGCGCGGCACGCGCGGTGGGGGCCGCCAATGGCGCCAACCCGGTGAGTATTGTGGTGCCTTGCCATCGGGTCATCGGACGTAACGGTACGATGACCGGCTATGCCGGCGGCGTGCAGCGTAAAGAGTGGCTTCTGCGCCACGAGGGCTATCTGTTGCTTTGACTGAAAATGCCTTTTCTGGAATTTTCAGGTAATTTTACAATCAAATGTGGCTGAATAATCTATTTTTAATCAAGCAGATATCAGCCTGTTTTGATTTCCCCTGCTGATATTACGTGTTTCAGAGCCTGAAGACTTACCTGCTCATCAAAAAGATGTTAAAATTGACCAATATCAATTAAGGCCTGAGCAGACATATGATCCCTGAGAAGCGAATTATTCGACGCATTCAGTCTGGCGGTTGTGCTATCCATTGTCAGGATTGCAGTATCAGCCAGCTCTGCATCCCCTTTACTCTGAACGAGCACGAGCTTGATCAGCTGGATAATATTATCGAGCGGAAAAAGCCCATCCAGAAAGGTCAAACCTTGTTCAAAGCCGGTGATGAGCTGAAATCGTTGTATGCCATTCGCTCCGGGACCATCAAAAGCTACACCATCACCGAGCAAGGCGATGAGCAGATTACCGGCTTCCACCTGGCGGGCGATCTGGTGGGCTTTGACGCCATCGGCACCGGCCTGCACCCGAGCTTCGCCCAGGCGCTGGAAACGTCGATGGTATGCGAGATCCCCTTTGAAACCCTCGACGATCTTTCCGGAAAAATGCCGAATCTGCGTCAGCAGATGATGCGCCTGATGAGCGGTGAGATCAAAGGCGACCAGGATATGATCCTGCTGCTTTCCAAAAAGAACGCCGAAGAGCGCCTGGCCGCGTTTATCTATAACCTGTCCCGCCGTTTCGCGCAGCGCGGTTTCTCTCCCCGTGAGTTCCGTCTGACCATGACCCGCGGCGACATTGGCAACTATCTCGGCCTCACCGTCGAAACCATCAGCCGTCTGCTGGGGCGTTTCCAGAAGAGCGGCATGCTGGCGGTGAAAGGCAAATACATCACCATTGAAAACGGCGACCTGCTGGCCCAGCTGGCCGGTCAGGCGCGTAACGTCGCTTAATCTCCGCGCAACACCTGGTCAGGATCGGCAATTTTTTCAGATTTGTTGATCTGACCAGGCTCCTCCCCTGTTTCAATTCATCCATATAGGTTATCTTTTTAATAACTGACGGTAGCTGCAGTTGTAAGGAGACCCTGTATGGCGAAGTATCAGAGCATGCTGGTAGTAATCGATCCTAACCAGGACGACCAGCCGGCACTAAGGCGAGCGGTGTACCTGCACCAACGGATTGGTGGACGCATCAAAGCCTTTTTGCCGATCTATGATTTTTCTTATGAAATGACCACCCTGTTGTCGCCGGATGAACGGACGGCGATGCGTCAGGGCGTCATTGCCCAACGAACGGCCTGGATCCGCGAGCAGGCGAAATTCTATCTTGAATCCGGTGTGCCGATTGACGTGAAGGTGGTGTGGCACAACCGCCCCTTCGAAGCCATTATTCAGGAAGTGATCAGTGAGAAACACGACCTGCTGCTGAAGATGGCCCACCAACACGACAAGCTGGAAGCGGTGATCTTCACCCCGACCGACTGGCATCTGCTGCGTAAGTGCCCTTGCCCGGTCTGGATGGTGAAAGACCAGCCATGGCCAGAAGGCGGTAAAGCGCTGGTCGCCGTCAATCTGGCCAGCGAAGAAAATTATCACAACACCCTCAACGAGAAGCTGGTGCGCGAGACCCTGTCGCTGGCGGAAGAAGTCAACCACACTGAAGTGCACCTTATCGGCGCCTATCCGGTCACCCCGATCAATATCGCGATTGAGCTGCCGGATTTCGATCCCAGCGTCTACAACGACGCCATCCGCGGCCAGCATCTGCTGGCGATGAAAGCCCTGCGGCAGAAGTTTGGCATTGACGAGAAATTCACCCACGTGGAAAAAGGGTTGCCTGAGGAGGTGATCCCGGATCTCGCCGAGCATCTGCAGGCGGGGATCGTGGTGCTGGGTACGGTCGGACGAACCGGCCTCTCCGCGGCGTTCCTTGGCAATACCGCGGAGCAGGTTGTCGACCACCTGCGCTGCGATCTGCTGGTGCTTAAACCAGAGGCCTATCAGACGCCGGTGGAACTGGACGACGACGACGACGATTAATCTTCCCTCCCGGAACGTTCATCATCCCCCGCCTCGCGGGGGATTTTTTTGCCCGCTTTCCCTCAGGCACAAAAAAGGGCCGCTTGCGGCCCCGTCATGGCATGGCGACCCTGAACGACTCAGTGGATACCCAGACGCCAGGCCAGATCGATCTCTTCTTTCAGCTCCAGCGAGGAGAGCGCCATCAGGTCAGCAAACTCCAGTTCCAGCAGTTTAAGTTTTTTCAGATACTGCGCTGGAGTCATGACGGTGGTGTCGCGGCGTAAGAATTCGATGGCCATCTGCGTTGGGGTTAACTCGGTATCCATAATATCCTCTGTCTGATGTAAGAACCGGAACATTATATCACCTTTTACCGCTTATTTTATGAACAATCCCTGGCATCCTTGTGCATATAAAAAAGCCGTCTCACAGGAGACGGCTTATAAACAAACGTTGTAAAACAATAATGTTACATTACAGCGCTTTCAGGATCGCATCGACGCTGGCTTTGGCATCACCGAACAGCATATGGGTGTTCTCTTTAAAGAACAGCGGGTTCTGTACGCCGGCGTAACCGGTGTTCATCGAACGCTTAAAGACCACCACGTTCTGCGCTTTCCACACCTCAAGCACCGGCATGCCGGCGATCGGGCTCTTCGGATCGTCCTGCGCCGCCGGGTTGACGGTATCGTTAGCGCCGATGACCAGCACGGTGTCGGTATCGCTGAAATCATCGTTGATCTCATCCATCTCCAGCACGATGTCGTAAGGCACTTTAGCCTCCGCCAGCAGGACGTTCATATGTCCCGGTAGACGGCCGGCGACCGGGTGAATGCCAAAGCGCACCTTAATGCCACGCGCCCGCAGCTTCTCGGTAATTTCTGCCACCGGATACTGCGCCTGGGCCACCGCCATACCATAGCCCGGGGTGATGATGACCGAGTGCGAATTTTTCAGCATCTCCGCCGTCTCTTCGGCGCTAATTTCGCGGTGCTCGCCCACTTCTTCATCGCCACCGCTGGAGGAGCCATCGGTGCCGAAGCCGCCGGCGATCACGCTGATAAAGGAGCGGTTCATCGCCTTACACATAATGTAAGAGAGGATGGCGCCGGAAGAGCCCACCAGCGCACCGGTGACGATCAGCAGGTCATTGCTCAGCATAAAGCCCGCCGCCGCCGCCGCCCAGCCCGAGTAGGAGTTGAGCATCGAGACCACCACCGGCATGTCCGCGCCGCCGATGGAGGCCACCAGGTGCCAGCCGAAGGCCAGCGCGATCGCGGTCATCACCAGCAGGCACAGGACCTGGGTGCCGGTGCTGTCGGAGCGCACAAAAATCACCATCAGGATGAAGGAAACCACCAGCGCCGCCAGGTTAAGCTTATGGCGATTAGGCAGCATCAGCGGTTTGGAGGAGATCTTGCCGCGCAGTTTACCAAACGCCACTACCGAACCGGTGAAGGTCACCGCGCCGATGAAGATGCCGAGGAACACTTCGGTCAAATGGATATTGACCAGAATCTGCTCCATGCCGGTTTCATGCTGCAGGTAGCTGTTAAACCCTACCAGCACCGCCGCCAGGCCCACGAAGCTGTGCAGGATGGCCACCAGCTCCGGCATCTCGGTCATTTCGACCTTCTTCGCCAGACGAATACCGATTGCCCCACCGATCACCATCGCGAGGATAATCCAGCCGACGTTGCCGGCGTCCGGACCCAGAATAGTGGCGATCAGGGCGATGGCCATCCCGGCGATGCCGAAATAGTTGCCCTGCTGCGAGGTTTCGTGTTTCGACAGACCCGCCAGGCTGAAAATAAACAGGATTGCAGCAACAATGTATGCAGCTGTAACTAATCCACCAGACATGTGCTACCCCTTATCCTTTGCGAAACATTTTCAGCATGCGCTGAGTCACGGTAAAACCACCGAAAATATTAATGCTGGCGATCAGTACCGCGATAAAGCTCAGGAAGCTGACCCAGCCGCCGTGGCCTATCTGCAGCAACGCGCCAACCACGATAATGCCCGAAATGGCGTTCGTCACCGACATCAGCGGCGTATGCAGCGCATGGGAGACATTCCATACCACGTAGTAACCCACCACGCAGGCCAGCGCGAAGACAGTGAAATGGCCGAGGAACTCTTTAGGCGCCACGTTGGCCAGCCAGCCGAAGAGAATAATCGCCAGCGCTATCAGCGCATATTTGCGCCACGGCGACGCCGGTTTCACCTCTTCTTTCGGCGCTTCCACTTTTTTCGCCGCGGCCTGCGGCTGAGCGGAGACCTGAATCGGCGGCGCCGGCCAGGTGATTTCGCCTTCACGCACCACGGTCACACCGCGCACCACCACGTCATCGAAATCGATGACGATATTGCCGTCTTTCTCTTTGCACAGCAGCTTCAGCAGGTTCACCAGGTTGGTGCCGTAGAGCTGGGAGGACTGGGTCGGCAGACGGCCTGGCAGGTCGGTATAACCGATAATTTTCACGCCGTTGGCGGTGGTCACCACTTCGCCCGGCACGGTGTACTCGCAGTTGCCGCCGTTTTGCGAGGCGAGATCGACCACCACGCTGCCCGACTTCATGGCGTCAACCATTTCCCGGGTGATCAGCTTCGGCGCCGGCTTGCCCGGAATTAACGCCGTGGTGACGATAATATCGACCTCTTTCGCCTGGGCGGCGAACAGCGCCATTTCGGCCTGAATAAAGGCCTCGGACATCACCTTGGCATAGCCGTCGCCGCTGCCCGCTTCCTCTTTAAAATCCAGTTCGAGGAATTCGGCGCCCATACTCTGCACCTGCTCCTTCACTTCCGGACGGGTATCGAAGGCGCGAACAATCGCCCCCAGGCTGTTGGCGGCGCCAATCGCCGCCAGACCGGCCACCCCGGCACCGATAACCATCACCTTGGCGGGCGGAACTTTGCCTGCCGCGGTAATCTGCCCGGTAAAGAAACGGCCGAATTCATGGGCCGCTTCAACGATAGCGCGGTACCCGGCGATATTGGCCATTGAGCTGAGCGCATCCAGCGACTGGGCGCGGGAGATACGCGGCACCGAATCCATCGCCATCACGTTGATATTGCGGGCCGCCAGTTTTTCCATCAGCTGCGGATTTTGCGCCGGCCAGATAAAACTAATCAGCGTGGTTCCTGGATTCAACAGGGCAATTTCATCGTCATTCGGGGCATTGACCTTGAGAATGACATCAGACTGCCACACCTCGTCGCCGGTCACGATCTCAGCCCCCGCCTGGGCGAAGGCCTCATCGTCAAAGCTGGCCAGCTTCCCGGCGCCGCTTTCTACCGCGACGCTAAAGCCGAGTTTGAGCAACTGCTCAACGGTCTTCGGCGTGGCGGCGACCCGGGTCTCCTGGGCTAGCCTTTCTTGTGGTACACCAATACGCATAGTTTTCCCTTCCATCGGTTTTTGATGATGGTTTACTTTTCTGACCAACAACGACAGGACGGCAAAATCGTCCTCGCCGTCTTTCGCTGTCTGCAAAATGAAACAGTAACAAACTTTTTATAACCTACTGAAAATAGCGATTGTGATCTACAGCGATAAAACAGAAATTTTGATTTTATTGCTTATTGTCAGCACAGATGGTTCCGGGCAGCAATATTTACCTGAATTTGCCTTTCAGGCCTGATAATCCGCTTATCCAGTGGTATAAAACGCCATTTATCGCCATTGAGATCATTGTATTAACATTACATTAACTAATAAAAGTGGTATCGATTATCGTTTTTGCTGGTCAAGCGGCTGTTTTTTCAACATATCGAAAAATGTTATCTTTCCGTGGTATACGATTCGGGCGGCAAGCAAAAAATGACGCAGACAGTCACAGCGATTAAATGCAATAATCAAACGTTTTCAGTCAACAACAACACCAGTATATGGTTTGCGCAAGGCAAAGGATTATTTTTATGAAGCTTAAAAACACCCTCCTGGCGTCTGCTCTCCTGACAACCGCCACGTTGTCTGCCCACGCAGCGACCGAGTTGACCCCGGAGCAGGCGGCTGCGCTGAAGCCCTACGATCGCGTTGTCGTCACCGGCCGGTTTAATGCCATTGGCGACGCGGTGCAAGCGGTATCGCGCAAAGCTGACAAAGACGGCGCGGCCTCATTCTATGTTGTCGACACGTCGGATTACGGCAATGGCGGCAACTGGCGCGTCACGGCTGACCTCTATAAAGACGACGCGCCGAAAGCGGATGCGCCGAAAAATCGCATCATCAATGGCGTGATGGAGCTGCCGAAAGATCAGGCCGTTGAGCTGATGCCTTACGACACCGTCACCGTCCAGGGCTTCTATCGCAGTCAGCCGGAAGTGAACGACGCCATCACCAAAGCGGCGAAAGCGAAAGGCGCCTATGCGTTCTTCATCGTCCGCCAGGTGGACGCCAACCAGGGCGGCAACCAGCGCATTACCGCCTATATCTATAAAAAAGATGCGGAGAAACGCGTTCTGCAGAGCCCGGACGCTATCCCGGCTGATTCTGAAGCCGGCCGCGCGGCGTTGGCCAAAGGCGGCGAAGCGGCGAAAAACGTCGAAATCCCGGGCGTCGCCACCACCGCGGCGGTTGGCTCCGGCACCGGCGTAGGTCGTTTTTTCGAGACCCAGTCGTCGAAAGGCGGACGTTACACTGTCACGCTGCCGGACGGCACCAAAGTTGAAGAAGTGAACAAAGTGACCGCGGCGCAAATGGTGCCGTTCGATAACATCAAGTTCACCGGCAACTATGGCAACATGACGGAAATCTCTTATCAGACGGCGAAACGCGCGGCGAAGAAAGGGGCGAAGTACTACCACATTACCCGCCAGTGGCAGGAACGCGGCGGCAACATCACCATCAGCGCCGATTTGTACAAATAATCGCTGCTGACTGGCTAAAAAGGCGGCGCATCGCCGCCTTTTCATTTTTTTTCATCCCCCGCCATTGCATGGCCCCCGGACACTCCGTAAAATCCCGCGCCTTAGCGCAATCCTCCATTTTTATGCGATTTCGCAAAATAAATATTCTGGAACAGCCATTTTCACCTCGGGAATGCAATGGAAAAGAAACTGGGCCTGAGCGCCCTGACCGCCCTGGTCCTTAGCTCAATGCTCGGCGCTGGCGTATTCAGTTTGCCGCAAAATATGGCGGCCGTGGCCAGCCCTTCCGCTCTGCTCATCGGCTGGGCGATCACCGGCGTCGGGATCCTGTTCCTCGCCTTCGCGATGCTGCTGTTGACCCGTATTCGCCCCGACCTCGACGGCGGGATCTTCACCTACGCCCGTGAAGGGTTCGGCGAGCTGATCGGCTTCTGTTCCGCGTGGGGCTACTGGCTGTGCGCGGTGATCGCTAATGTCTCCTATCTGGTGATCGTCTTTTCGGCGCTCAGTTTCTTCACCGATACCCCTGAGCTGCGCCTGTTTGGCGATGGCAACACCTGGCAGTCGATCGTCGGCGCTTCAGTTCTGCTGTGGGTAGTCCACTTTCTGGTCCTGCGTGGGGTGCAGACGGCGGCGGGGATTAACCTGGTCGCGACCCTCGCCAAGCTGTTGCCGCTGGGGGTGTTTGTCGCCCTCGCCGCCCTGGCCTTTCAGCTGGATACGTTCCGCCTCGATTTCAGCGGCCTGGCGCTGGGCGTACCGGTGTGGGAGCAGGTTAAAAACACGATGCTGATCACTCTGTGGGTGTTCATCGGCGTCGAAGGCGCGGTGGTGGTCTCCGCACGCGCGCGTCACAAGCGCGACGTTGGGCGCGCGACGCTGCTGGCGGTGCTTTCGGCCCTCGCGGTGTATCTGCTGGTCACCCTGCTGTCGCTGGGCGTGGTGCCGCGTAGCGAACTGGCCGAAATGCGCAACCCGTCGATGGCGGGACTGATGGTCAGACTGATGGGCTCGTGGGGTGAAATTGTGATTGCCGCCGGGCTTATCGTGTCGGTGTGCGGCGCCTATCTCAGCTGGACCATCATGGCCGCCGAAGTGCCTTACCTCGCGGCCACCCACAAAGCCTTCCCGCGCCTGTTCGCCCGTCAGAACCGCAACAACGCCCCCTCCGCCTCGCTGTGGCTGACCAATATCAGCGTTCAGGCGTCGCTGGTTTTGATCTGGCTGACCGGTTCGGACTACGGCACCCTGCTGACTATTGCGTCAGAGATGATCCTCGTGCCCTATCTGCTGGTCGGCGCCTTTTTGCTGAAAATCGCCACCCGTCCGCTGCATCAAGCGGTGGGTATCGGCGCCTGCATTTATGGCTTATGGTTATTATACGCGTCGGGACCTGTGCATTTGCTGTTGTCGGTGGTACTTTACGCTCCGGGTCTTCTGGTCTTTTTGTACGCGCGGCGTACGCACCAGCACGATCGTTCGCTCAAACGCCGCGAATTGGCGCTAATTGGTTTATTGCTGGTTGCCGCTGTGCCGGCAACGTGGATGCTGGTGGGGTAAGCGGTCGCCCTGCCGCCTAAATCAAAGGAGATACCCATGGCTGAACTACAGCCCCGCCCGGTTCTGATCACAGGAGGAGGCCGCCGCATCGGCCTCGCGCTGGCGCACCATTTTCTGCAGCAACACCAGCCGGTCATCGTCAGCTATCGCACGCCCTATCCGGCGATCGATGACCTGCGCCAGGCAGGCGCTCTCTGTCTGCAGGCCGACTTCAGCAGCGATGACGGCATTCTGACCTTTGCCGAAGCGGTTAAATCGCATACCAGCGGCCTGCGGGCCATCATCCACAACGCCAGCGACTGGATGGCGGAGAAGCCGGGAGTACCGCTCAGCACGGTGATCAACCGCATGATGCAGATCCACGTCCATGCCCCCTATCTGCTCAACCACGCGCTGGAAGAACTCCTGCGCGGTCACGGCCATGCCGCCAGCGACATTATCCATATCACCGATTACGTGGTGGAGCGCGGGAGCGATAAACATATCGCCTACGCCGCCAGCAAGGCCGCGCTGGACAACATGACCCGCTCCTTCGCCCGCAAGCTGGCGCCGGAGATCAAAGTCAACGCTATAGCCCCGTCGCTGATCATGTTCAATGAAGGTGACGACGAGGCCTATCGTCAGCAGGCGCTGGATAAATCGCTGATGAAAATCGCCCCGGGCGAGAAAGAGATCAGCGACCTTATCGACTATCTGTTTACCAGCCGCTACGTGACCGGCCGGTCATACGCCGTCGACGGCGGTCGCCCTCTGCGTTAGTGGAAGCGGCTCCAGCCAACAATCAACAGCCAGGCGCACAGCCCCCAGCACCCCACTGCGCCTGCCAGCGCTAACGGCAGGCGCATGATGCCGGTGAAGTACCACAGCGACAGCAGATAGATAAAATAGGGAACGATCGACCACATGCCGAACACGATAGTGGCGCGCAGGGCTTCAATACCACGCTCGCTGGCAACAATATAGTGGGCGATGAGCGCAAAGGTGGGAAACAGCGGAATAAGCCCGGCGATGGCGTAGTTTTTGGTTTTCGCCAGCACGCCAATCAGCACCACCACCAGCGCGCCCAGCAGCCCTTTGATTAACAGCCCCATGTCCATATGCCTTAACAATGAATCAACAAGTTAGCGCAGCATAGCGGAATTAGCGCTGTTTATAAAACAGGAATGGCGGGTAAAATAGCCGCGGTGTATGTTACTTCTTTTACTGATGTGCAATAGACATGAATAAAATCGTTTTTGTTGAGGATGATCCTGAGGTAGGAGCGCTGATCGCCGCCTATCTCGGCAAGCATGATATGGAGGTGGTGGTCGAGCCTCGCGGCGACCGCGCAGAGGAAGTGATCGCGCGGGAGAAACCGGACCTCGTGCTGCTGGACATTATGCTGCCCGGCAAGGACGGAATGACCCTCTGTCGCGATCTGCGTGGGCAATGGCAAGGGCCGATTGTTCTGCTGACCTCGCTCGACAGCGATATGAACCATATCCTCTCCCTGGAGATGGGTGCCAGCGATTATATCCTGAAGACCACACCGCCGGCGGTGCTGCTGGCGCGACTGCGTCTGCATTTGCGCCAGCATATCGCCCCGGCGGGTACAGGCGCGCCTTCGACGCTGACCCCGCACAAGACCATCTCCTTTGGCTCACTGACCATTGACCCGGTCAACCGCCAGGTGCTGCTCGGCGGAGAAAGCGTCGCCCTGTCCACCGCCGATTTCGACCTGCTGTGGGAACTGGCCACCCACGCCGGGCAGATTATGGACCGCGACGCCTTGCTGAAAAATTTACGCGGCGTCACCTACGACGGGATGGATCGCAGCGTTGACGTCGCTATCTCGCGCCTGCGCAAAAAACTGCTCGATAACGCCACCGAACCCTACCGGATTAAGACGGTACGCAACAAAGGCTACCTCTTCGCCCCCCACGCCTGGGATAACTGAGCGGTCCGTCTGCGGCCCTGAAAGGGGCCCGTTTCACCGCCTGTTCCCCGGCGGCAAGCGCATCACATTTTTCCGCCGCCTTCGCGCTGGCTGACCGCCGCCCATTTGTCATATTGAGTAAATCAATATGTTTCGCCGTACAGAAGCCCATCACATAACCCCTCAATATGATTGTGCTCAAGGACTTAGCGTTATCAGAGTGGCATAAAGCCTGAAAACACAGGACTTTTGCATGATGAAATACGTTGTACTTTTGGCACTTACTCTCTTCACGTCACTCTCTGGCTGGGCTTTTTCTCTCGACAACGCCGATATCCGGCTCCTCTGTCCACAGCGCGGGCAGATTAAGGTGCTTCTTCACCGCTATCAACATACCCAGCAATCCTGGGGAGATCACCATTTCGAAACCGGCGGCGGATACGTGCGCCAGGGGCCGCTGCTGGTGATCCCGTTTGCTAATCTTGATCAGATGATTTACCACCAGACCACCGGCGAATTTGCTTACTGGTATGCCGAAGCAGAACAGCTGGTGCGCTGTCGGCTGCTGAGCCTGGCCACCCTCTATCCGGTGGATATACCCTACTATCGCGAGTAGCGCCCAGCGGCGCGCAGAATACGCTGGCCACAATCCTGGCCTCATGCAGACGTAAGCCCGCAATGAGTGACACTGTCACATTTTTAACGACGTAGCTCCCCCCGGCTGGCTATTGTCAGGGGGCATAAACCCTGCTTTGATAGCGTATCGGTTATGCCCGCGCGGGCTTCGGCTCGCCCCGGTAAATCCGTGACGTTTTCGCCCTGCCCTGCAGATGGTCCGGGGCGCCGGCAGGTTTCTCTTTTTGAATATGCGGTAATGTAATGAAAAAGCTGTTCGTGCAGTTCTATCTTCTGCTCTTCGTCTGCTTTCTGGTGATGACCATGCTGGTGGGCCTGGTCTATAAATTTACCGCTGAACGCGCCGGAAGGCAGTCGCTTGACGATCTGATGAAAAGCTCACTGTATCTGATGCGCAGCGAGCTGCGGGAAATTCCGCCTCGCGACTGGAGCAAGACGCTTAAAGAGCTGGACCTTAATCTGTCGTTCGACCTGCACATCGAGCCGATGAGCAAATTTAAATTGTCGGAAAGCTCGATGCAGCACCTGCGCGCTGGGGATATTGTTGCGCTCGACGACCAGTACACCTTTATCCAGCGCATCCCCCGCAGCCACTATGTGTTATCCGTGGGCCCGGTACCCTATCTCTATTTTCTGCATGAAATGCGCCTGCTGGACGTGGCGCTGATGGCGTTTATCGCTATCTCGCTGGCCTTCCCGGTGTTTATCTGGATGCGTCCGCACTGGCAGGACATGCTGCGCATTGAGACCGCCGCCCAGCGCTTTGGCGAAGGCCACCTCAGCGAGCGTATTCATTTTGACAGCATGTCCAGCTTTGAGCGGCTCGGGGTGGCCTTTAACCAGATGGCCGACAACATTAACGCCCTCATTGCCAGCAAAAAGCAGCTGATTGACGGCATCGCCCATGAGCTCAGGACGCCGCTGGTGCGACTGCGCTACCGTCTGGAGATGAGCGAAAACCTCACCGAGGCGGAATCGCAGGCGCTAAACCGTGATATCGGCCAGCTGGAAGCGCTCATTGAAGAGCTCCTGACCTACGCCCGTCTCGATCGCCCGCAGACGGAGCTCAGCCTGACCACCCCCGATTTTCCCGCCTGGATCAGCGACCACGTCGAGGATATCCAGATGGTCAACCCGCAGCGCGAGGTCGGCCTGGCGACGCTGACCCGCGGCAACTATGGCGCGCTGGATATGCGGCTGATGGAGCGGGTGCTGGATAATCTGGTGAATAACGCCCTGCGCTACAGCAGTCAGCGGGTGGCGGTCAGCCTGACCCTGCAGGGTTCCCGCGCGTCGTTGCAGGTCGATGATGACGGCCCGGGCATTGCCCCCGAGGAGCGCGAGCGGGTGTTCGAGCCTTTTGTTCGTCTTGACCCCAGCCGCGATCGGGCGACCGGAGGCTGCGGCCTCGGCCTGGCCATCGTCCACAGTATCGCCCAGGCGATGGGAGGCGAGGTTCGCTGCGAGGCCAGTCCTCTCGGCGGCGCCCGTTTCTGCTTTAGCTGGCCGGTCTATCATCAGTTGCCCGATTTTACCTCTGCCTGAATAAAACTTGCACAGCGGCCGCGGGCTGGGTATGCTGTAAAAATCGAATAGTATGTTGTAACTAAGGTGAATGCGATGGCCAGCTACGACCTCGTTGAACGTCTGAATGATACCTTTCGCCAGATCGAGCTGGAGCTGCAGGCGCTGCGCCAGGCGTTAACGACCTGTCGACTGCTGGCGGGCCGGGTGTTTGAGCTGCCGGCAATCAGTAAAGATGCCGAGCATGACCCGCTGGCGAACATTACTGTCGTCCAGCACACCGGGGAGGCGGCGCTGGATCTCGCCCTGCGACACTATGGCCATCTGTTTATCCAGCAGCAATCGGAAACCCGCAGCAGCAAAGCCGCCGTCCGCCTGCCGGGTGCTATCTGCCTGCAGGTCACCGCCGCGGAACAGCAGGCGCTGCTGGCGCGCATTCAGCAGATCAACACCCTTAAGGCCACCTTCGAGAAAATCGTCACCGTCGACTCTGGCCTGCCCCCCACCGCCCGCTTTGAGTGGGTGCATCGCCATTTGCCTGGATTAATTACCCTCAGCGCCTATCGCACGCTAACGCCCCTTCTCGACCCGAGCACTATCCGCTTCGGTTGGGCCAATAAGCACGTGATCAAAAACCTGACCCGCGACCAGGTGTTGATGATGCTGGAGAAAAGCCTGCAATCGCCGCGGGCGGTGCCGCCCTGGACCCGCGAGCAGTGGCAGAGCAAACTGGAGAGGGAGTATCAGGATATCGCCGCCCTGCCGCAGCGGGCACGGCTGAAAATTAAACGGCCGGTGAAAGTACAGCCGATTGCCCGCGTCTGGTATGCCAGCGAGCAGAAACAGGTGCAGTACGCCTGCCCCAGCCCGCTGATCGCCCTGATATCCGGCAGCCAGGGGGTCAGCGTGCCGGATATTGGCGAATTGCTCAACTACGATGCCGACAACGTGCAATACCGCTACAAACCGGAGGCGCAGTCGCTGAGATTACTGATCCCTCGCCTGCACCTCTGGCTGGCTAGCGAGTAGCCAGGCTGCCGACCATCAGCTCCGGGCGCACCCAGCTGTCGAATTCGGCTTCCGTCAGGTAGCCCAGCGCCAGCGCCGAGGCCTTCAGGGTCAGCCCCTCATGGTGCGCTTTTTTGGCGATCTCCGCCGCTTTATCATAGCCGATATGGGTATTCAGCGCGGTCACCAGCATCAGCGACTCGTTGAGCAGCTGGTTGATCCGCTCGCGATTCGGCTCAATCCCCACCGCACAGTGCTCGTTAAAGCTCGCCATGCCGTCCGCCAGCAGACGCACCGACTGCAGGAAGTTGTGAATGACCATCGGCCGATAGACGTTGAGCTCGAAGTTACCCGAGGCGCCGCCGATATTCACTGCCACATCGTTACCCATCACCTGGCAGCAGACCATGGTCAGGGCTTCGCACTGCGTCGGGTTGACCTTGCCGGGCATAATCGATGACCCGGGCTCGTTTTCCGGGATGGCGATTTCCCCAATCCCGCAGCGCGGCCCGGAGGCCAGCCAGCGGACATCGTTAGCGATTTTCATCAGCGAGGCCGCCAGACCTTTCAGCGCGCCGTGGGCATGGACCAGGGCATCGACGGTGGCCAGCGCTTCGAATTTGTTCGGCGCGGTGACAAACGGCTGTCCGCTGAGCGAGGCCAGTTCGGCCGCCACCCGCACGGCATATTCCGGATGAGTATTCAGCCCGGTACCCACCGCCGTCCCGCCCAGCGCCAGCTCGGCGAGATGCGGCTGGCTGGCGTCAAGATGCTTCAGGTTATGGTCCAGCATCGCCACCCAACCGGAGATTTCCTGGCCTAAGGTGAGCGGCGTGGCGTCCTGCAGATGGGTGCGACCGATCTTAACGATATCCCTGAAGGCCACCGCTTTTTCGTTGAGCGTGGCCCGCAGCGCCTGCAGCGGCGGGAGCAATTTTTCCCGCAGGGCAATCAGCGCCGCGACGTGCATGGCGGTGGGGAACACATCATTCGAGCTTTGGCTTTTATTGACATCGTCATTGGGGTGGATTTTTCGCGCCATCCCCCGCTCACCGCCGAGCAGTTCACTGGCGCGGTTGGCCAGCACCTCGTTCATATTCATATTGCTCTGGGTGCCGGAACCGGTCTGCCAGATAGCCAGCGGGAACTCCTGGGGGTGTTTTCCGGCCAGCACTTCGTCAGCGGCGGCGACGATCGCCCCGGCTTTCTCCGGCGTCAGCAGGCCAAGATCCTGATTGACCTTCGCCGCCGCCCGCTTGGTCAGCGCGAGGGCGTATATCAGTTCTCCGGGCATTTTTTCGGTCGAGATGCGAAAATGCTCCAGAGAACGCTGGGTCTGGGCGCCCCAGAGTTTATCGGCCGGGACGTCGATGGCGCCCATCGAGTCTTTTTCACTGCGATGCGTTGTCATTACTTTCTCCTTGGATGAAAAGTGCGTCATAGCGACAAAGCTCACCTGCTTAAAAGAGTAAGTATTGGCCAGATTGAAAAGTTGTTTTGGTGGTTCGTGCCGCGAAGCGGCATAAAAAAACCGCCCCGAAGGGCGGCCAGGTTTACTTCACGCAGCGGGCGCACTGCGACGTCTGGATCTGCTGGAAGAAGTCGTTGCCTTTATCATCGACGAGAATAAACGCCGGGAAGTCTTCCACGTCGATTTTCCAGATAGCCTCCATCCCCAGTTCCGGATACGCCACGCACTCAAGGCTGCGGATGCTCTGCTGAGCCAGTACCGCCGCCGGGCCGCCGATGCTGCCGAGGTAGAAGCCGCCGTGCTTGTGGCAGGCGTCGGTGACCTGCTGGCTGCGGTTGCCTTTCGCCAGCATGATCTTGCTCGCGCCGTGCGACTGCAGCAGATCGACGTAAGAGTCCATGCGCCCTGCGGTAGTCGGGCCGAGGGAGCCGGAGGCGTAACCGTCCGGCGTCTTGGCCGGGCCGGCGTAGTAGATCGGGTGATCTTTGACGTACTGCGGCAGGGCTTCGCCATTATCAATAAGCTCTTTCAGCTTGGCGTGGGCGATATCGCGGGCCACGATAATAGTGCCGCTCAGCGACAGACGCGTGGACACCGGGTACTGCGACAGCAGCGCCAGGATCTCGCTCATCGGCTGGTTAAGATTCACTTTCACCGCTTCGCCTTCCCCAGCCTGGCGCAGATGCTCAGGGATATATTTCCCCGGATTGCTCTCCAGCTTCTCAATCCAGATGCCGTCGCGGTTGATTTTGGCTTTGATGTTGCGGTCGGCGGAACAGGAGACGCCCATCCCTAACGGGCAGGAAGCGCCGTGACGCGGCAGACGGATCACGCGGATATCGTGGGCGAAATATTTGCCGCCGAACTGCGCGCCGAGGCCGAGGTTCTGCGCTTCCAGCAGCAGTTCTTGCTCCAGTTGCACGTCGCGGAAAGCCTGCCCATGTTCGTTACCTTCGGTCGGCAGGCCATCGTAGTATTTGGTGGAGGCCAGCTTGACGGTTTTCAGCGTCGCTTCCGCCGAAGTCCCGCCGATGACAAAGGCGATATGGTACGGCGGACAAGCGGCGGTCCCCAGGGTGCGCATCTTCTCGACCAGATAGTTTTTCAGCTTCGCCGGGGTGATCAGCGCTTTGGTTTCCTGGTACAGATAGGTTTTGTTAGCCGAGCCGCCGCCCTTGGCGATGCAGAGGAATTTATACTCATCGCCATCGGTAGCATAGAGGTCAATCTGCGCCGGCAGGTTGGTGCCGGTGTTAACCTCTTTATACATATCCAGCGGGGCGTTCTGCGAATAGCGCAGGTTGTCCTGGATATAGGTGTTGTACACCCCCTGCGCCAGGGCGGCCTCATCGCCTCCGCCGGTCCAGACGCGCTGACCTTTTTTACCCATGATGATCGCGGTGCCGGTGTCCTGACAGGTGGGCAGAATGCCTTTGGCGGCGATATCGGAGTTGCGCAGGAACTGCAGGGCGACGTATTTGTCGTTTTCGCTGGCTTCCGGGTCGTTCAGGATATCCGCCACCTGCTGCTGATGCGCCGGGCGAAGCATAAAGGAGGCGTCGTGGAAGGCATGTTGCGCCAGAAGGGTCAGCGCCTGAGGGTCAACTTTTAGCACTTCCTGGCCGGCAAATTCGGCGACGGAGACGTAATCACTGCTGAGGAGATAATACTCGGTGTCATCCTTTTTGAGGGGAAAAGGATCCTGGTAAACAAACGGTTTATTCGACATTGTACTCTCACTTACTGCTTTGGCTGATTATATTTCAGGCAGGGACTCCATGTGCCTGTAGAAAAGCGAGTCGATCAATCTTACACAATTTTTTAACAAAAACTGAGACAGGGACGACTTTTTCTTTCAGCAGTTGCTTCTCCAGCGTTTGCTGGTTTAATAGGGCGATAATTTTACTTTGATTGATACAGGGAATGAGAATGCAAAAGCTGATCAACGCCGTACAGAACTATGCCTGGGGAAGCCATACCGCCTTAACTGAACTGTATGGCATCGCCAACCCGGACAACCAGCCGATGGCAGAGCTGTGGATGGGGGCGCATCCGAAGAGCAGCTCGCAGGTCCTGACGGCCGATGGCCAGCCGCGTTCGCTGCGCGAGGTGATTGACGCGGATAAAGCCGCCCTGCTCGGCGAAAAAGTGGCGCAACGCTTCGGTGAGCTGCCGTTCCTGTTTAAAGTGCTGTGCGCCGCGCAGCCTCTCTCCATTCAGGTCCATCCTAACAAGCAGGCCTCCGAAGAGGGTTTCGCCCGCGAGAACGCCGCCGGCATCCCCCTCTCCGCCGCCGAACGTAACTACAAAGATCCGAACCACAAGCCGGAGCTGGTCTTCGCCCTGACCCCGTTCCTGGCGATGAACGCGTTTCGCGAGTTCAGCGAAATTGTCAGCCTGCTGCAGCCGGTGGCCAACGCACACCCGGCGATCGGCGCCTTCCTGCAGCAGCCGGACGCGACTCGCCTGAGCCAGCTGTTTGCCAGCCTGCTGAATATGCAGGGCGAGGAAAAAGCCCAGGCGCTGCAGGCGCTGCGCGAGGTGCTGGACCGTGAGCAGGGCGAACCGTGGCAAACCATCCGCCTGATCGCGGAATTCTATCCCGACGACAGCGGCCTCTTCTCCCCACTGCTGCTGAACGTGGTGAAGTTGAATCCTGGCGAAGCGATGTTCCTGTTTGCCGAAACGCCGCACGCTTATCTGCAAGGGGTAGCGCTGGAGGTGATGGCCAACTCGGATAACGTGCTCCGCGCCGGCCTGACGCCGAAGTACATTGATATCCCTGAGCTGGTGGCCAACGTTAAGTTCGAGGCTAAACCGGCGGGTGAGCTGCTGACCCAGCCGCAGCGCCACGGCGCGGAACTGGACTTCCCGATCCCGGTGGAAGATTTTGCCTTCTCGCTGCACGATCTCTCCACCGAGGCCAGCGATCTGGCCCAGGCGAGCGCGGCGATCGTTTTCTGCGTCGACGGCGAAGCCGTGCTGCGCAAAGGCGACCAGAGCCTGACCCTCAAGCCGGGCGAATCGGCCTTTGTGGCCGCCAATGAATCGCCGGTGCAGGTCAGCGGCCATGGCCGCGTGGCGCGCGTGTTCAATAAGCTCCAGTAAACGACTGACCTTTCAGGTCTCGCTTACTGATTATGACAACTCAGCCAGGCGGTCTCTCCGCCTGGCTTCATTTATGGACAAATGCTATGAAAAAATCGCTGGTCGCAGCAGGAATCATCGTGGCGCTGGGCGTGGTATGGACAGGCGGCGCCTGGTACACCGGTAAACAGCTGGAAGGCCGAATTGCCGATATGGTGCAGCAGGCTAACGCACAGCTACGCAGCAGCGCGCCGGAGTCAGGTCTGGAGCTGAGCTATCAGGACTACCAGCGCGGGCTGTTCAGCAGCCATCTGCAGCTGGTGGTGAAGCCCATCGCCGGTCAGGCTAACGGCTGGCTGGCCGCCGGACAGAGCGTGGTGCTTGACGAGGTGGTCGATCACGGCCCCTTCCCGCTGGCCTCGTTAAAAACCTTTAATCTGGCTCCGGCGATGGCTTCGGTCCACACCACGCTGGTGAAAAACGACGCCAGCCAGGCATTGTTCGAGATAGCCAAAGGCACTACCCCCTTCACCGTTGATACGCGCATCGCCTACAGCGGCGACAGCCAGTCGGCGATCGTTCTCAATGCCCTCGACTACGCCAAAGGGGATGAGAAAGTCACCTTCAGCGGCGGCCAGTTCCAGCTCGACGCCGACCGCGACGGCAAAAACATCAGCCTGAAGGGCCAGGCCGGCAGCGGTCAGATCGATGCCCTCAACGAATATAACCAGAAGGTGCAACTGCGCTTCGTCAACCTGACCACCGACGGCGCCACCGAGCTGGCCAGCTTCAACGAGCGTATCGGCCAGCAAAAAATGACCCTCGATAAGCTGGCCATCAGCGTCGAAGGCAAAGAGCTGGCGCTGGTTGACGGCATGGCGCTGGACGGCGGCTCGACGTTGACCAAGGACGGCAAAGGCGTGAACAGCCAGGTGAACTACACCGTCAACAGCCTTAAGCTGCAGGGTCAGGATATGGGCAGCGGCAAACTGACGCTGAAAGTGGATAACGTCGACGGTCAGGCGTGGCACCAGTTCAGCCAGCAGTACAGCGCGCAGTCTCAGGCGCTGCTGGCGAAGCCAGAGCTGGCGCAGAACCCGGAGCTGTACCAGCAGGTGCTTACCGAAACCCTGTTCAATGCGCTGCCGATCCTGCTTAAGGGCAATCCGTCGGTGACCATCTCCCCGCTGAGCTGGCGCAATGCCAAAGGCGAAAGCACCCTCAACCTCTCGGTTCTGCTGAAAGATCCGGCCCAGGTGACCGCTCCGCCGCAGACGCTGGCGGACAGCCTGGATCGCGTGGTGCAGTCCCTTGACGGCAAAATGGTGATCCCGGTGGATATGGCGACGGAGTTTATGACTAAGATCGCCGGTCTGGAAGGCTACCAGCCAGCCGACGCCGCCAAACTCGCCGATCAGCAGGTCAAAGGCCTGGCGGCGATGGGCCAGATGTTCCGCATCACCACCATGGAAGATAACGCCATCAGCAGCAGCCTGCAGTACGCGAACGGCCAGGTGACGCTGAACGGCCAGAAAATGCCGCTGGAGGATTTTGCCGCGATGTTTGGTCTGGAAGCGCCTTCGCTACCGGACGGCGCGCCGCAGGACGGCCAGCCGCAGCAGGATGACGCCGCGCCTCAGCAGGACGACGCCGCCCCGCAGCCGTAACGTATCGGCTCAGGAGACGGCCACCGCGCGCCGTCTCCGTCATTTTCTCGTCACCAGCCGCGGGGGCATGATCTGGTTTCGCGTCTCGCCCGCGCCCTCCTCCAGCCGCCGCAGCATCGACTCCGCCAGCGTTTTGCCCATCTCGCGCGCCGGGGTAGTGACCCAGGTAAGCGGCAGGTCGTCAAGTGCGGCCTCGGGCACATCGGCGAACGCCGCCAGCGCCACCCGCTGCTCGAAGTAGCTGTCGACGCCATCTTCCCCGCTCTGCCTTCCAGCCCGCAGCAGACCGAACCACGCGCCGGTCGCCACCACGTTGTTGTAGCACACCACCGCGGTGATGGTCGGATTTTGCCCCAGCAGCGCGCTCATCGCCTCCGCCGCCTGCTTCTGGCTCGACTCGCACTCCAGCACCCATTCGCTGTGAAACGGCAGACCGTATTTCAGCAAGGTGGCGCAATAGCCGCCGACCCGCTCGGCGCGGGTCAGCGACGAGCTCTGGCCGCCAAGCCAGGCGATCCGCTGATGGCCGCGGCGGATCAGATGCTCGGTCACCAGCTGCGCCGCCTGCATGTTGTCCGGGCGGATCAGGTCGACATCGTCGAGATAGCTGGCGCGGGAAGCGAACACCAGCGGCACCCCCGCCTCCGCCGCCCGCTCGCGCAGCTCGCTGCCGCGGTCGATGGCCCCGGCGATGATCACCCCGTCCACCCCCTGCGCCGCCAGCGTATCAAACCGTTGAGCCATCTTCTCGCCGCTGCGTCCCCCCTGGGTGAGAAACACCATTTTCCCCTGCCTCTCCAGGGCATCGGTGAGGCCGGCGGTTAACTCGGCATAGAACGGTTTAGAGAGATCGCTGACGATAAGGCCAATCACCCCGCTCTGTCCGCCGCGCAGCGAGGCGGCCTGACGGTTGCGCACAAATCCCAGCTGCTCGATGGCCTGATTAACCCGCTCGCCGGTGGCGCTGGAGATGCGCCCTTTGCCGCTCAGCACCAGCGAAACGGTGCTCACGGAGACGCCGGCGGCCAGTGCCACATCATTGATGGTGATCTTTTTTGCGATTGCCATAACCTGCTGGCTGACTCCCTTGCCTGTCGATAAAACGTTTTATCATTGTGCGATCTTTATAAACCTTATTATCGCTTGAATATGTGATTTTTATCGCACTAAAAAGTGGTAAAACGTTTTATCTTGCCGTGGCGTTAGTTCTTCCCGACCACTTGAGAATCAGGAACCGTGCTATGACGGCGAAAACCGCACCAAAAATCACCTTGTGGGAATTTTTCCAGCAGCTGGGAAAAACCTTTATGCTGCCCGTGGCGTTGCTCTCGTTTTGCGGGATCATGCTGGGGATCGGCAGCTCGTTAAGCAGTCAGGATGTTTTGACCCTGCTGCCGTGGCTGGATATGCCGCTGCTGCAGGCCATCTTTATCTGGATGAGCAAAGTCGGCTCCTTTGCCTTCAGCTTCCTGCCGGTGATGTTTTGTATCGCCATCCCGTTGGGGCTGGCACGGGAGAACAAAGGCGTCGCCGCCTTCGCCGGTTTTGTCGGCTACGCGGTCATGAACCTGGCGGTCAACTTCTGGCTGACGGCGAAAGGCATTCTGCCCACCACCGACGCCGCGATCCTTAAGGCCAACAATATCCAGAACATCATCGGTATTCCATCGATCGATACCGGGATCCTCGGGGCGGTTATCGCCGGGATTATCGTCTGGCTGCTGCATGAGCGCTTTCACAACATTCGCCTGCCGGACGCCCTGGCCTTCTTCGGCGGCACCCGCTTCGTGCCGATCGTCACCACCGTGGTGCTGGGTCTGGTCGGGCTGGCGATCCCGCTGGTGTGGCCGGTCTTCGCCATGGGGATCAACGCCCTCGGGAAGATGATCAATAGCGCCGGCGATTTTGGGCCGATGATCTTCGGCACCGGCGAGCGACTGCTGCTGCCGTTTGGCCTGCACCACATCCTGGTGGCGCTGATCCGCTTCACGGAAGCCGGCGGCACCCTTGACGTCTGCGGCCACAGCGTTAGCGGCGCGCTGACCATCTTCCAGGCGCAGCTGAGCTGCCCGACCACCCACGGCTTCGCCGAAAGCGCCACCCGCTTCCTGTCGCAGGGTAAGATGCCGGCCTTCCTCGGCGGTCTGCCGGGCGCCGCGCTGGCGATGTACCACTGCGCCCGTCCGGAAAATCGGCATAAAATTAAAGGCCTGCTGATCTCCGGGGTGATCGCCTGCGTGGTGGGCGGCACCACCGAGCCGCTGGAGTTCCTGTTCCTGTTCGTGGCGCCGGTCCTGTATGTCATCCACGCCCTGCTGACCGGTCTCGGCTTTACCATCATGGCGGTGCTTGGCGTCACCATCGGCAACACCGACGGCAATATTATCGACTTCGTGGTGTTTGGCATCCTGCATGGTCTGGCGACCAAGTGGTATCTGGTGCCGGTGGTGGCGGCAATCTGGTTTGCGGCCTACTATGCCATCTTCCGCTTCGCCATCACCCGCTTCAATCTGAAAACGCCGGGCCGCGATATCGACACCGCCGCCAGCGTGGAGAAAGCGGTCGCTGGCACCATTGGTAAATCCGGGTATAACGTGCCGGCGATTCTGGCGGCCCTCGGCGGCGCCGACAACATTGTCTCGCTGGATAACTGCATTACCCGTCTGCGTCTGTCGGTACACGATATGAGCAAAGTGGACGCTGCCGCGCTGAAAGCCCACCGCGCCATCGGGGTGGTTCAGCTCAACCAGCATAATCTGCAGGTGGTGATTGGCCCGCAGGTGCAGTCGGTAAAAGATGAAATGGCCACGCTGATGAATACCGTTCAGGCCTGATCTCACCAGTCCCCTTCCGGCACGGAAGGGGACCCTTGCTAAGGAAGTTCCGATGTTTGATTTTTCCATACCCATCGACCGCCACGGCACCTGGTGCACGCAGTGGGACTATGTCGCCGACCGCTTTGGCGTCCCTGACCTGCTGCCGTTCACCATCTCCGATATGGATTTCGCCACCGCGCCCTGCATCCTCGACGCCGTCAGCCGGCGGCTGGCCCACGGCGTGTTCGGCTACAGCCGCTGGCAGAACGAGGCGTTTCTCGGGGCGATTGCCCACTGGTACGCCAGCCGCTTTCACAGCGTCATCGATCCGCAAACGGTGGTTTACGGACCGTCGGTTATTTATATGGTGGCGGAAACCATCCGCCAGTGGTCGCAAGAAGGCGACGGCGTCGTCGTCCATACTCCCGCCTACGATGCGTTCTTTAACACTATCACCGCTAACCGCCGACAGATCGCCCCGGTGCCACTGACCCTGACGAACAATCACTGGCACTGCGATATGGCGAGCCTGGAAGCGGCGCTGGCGGAGCCGAAGAATACCCTGCTGCTGCTCTGCAGCCCGCACAACCCAACGGGCAAAGTCTGGCGCCGCGAGGAGCTCCAGACCATGGCGGCGCTGTGCCAAAAGCATGGCGTCAGGGTGATTAGCGACGAAATTCATATGGACATGACCTGGGGCGACCACCGTCATATCCCGTGGAGCGAGGTGGCTCAGGGGCCGTGGGCGCTGTTCACCTCCGGATCAAAGAGCTTCAATATTCCGGCCTTTACAGGGGCCTATGGCTTTATCCCTGAGGCAAACTGCCGCGACAGCTATCTGCAGGCGCTGAAAGCGCGCGATGGACTCTCGTCGCCCTCGGTGCCGGCGCTGCTGGCTCATATCGCCGCCTACCGCGACGGGGCGCCCTGGCTCGACGCCCTGCGCGACTACCTGCAGGAGAACCTGCGCTATGTGGCTGATACGCTCAATCGCGCCTTCCCTGCGCTGCGCTGGCAGCCGCCAGAGGCCACCTACCTGGCGTGGATCGACCTGCGCCCCCTCAACATTGACGACCGCGCACTGCAGCAGGCGCTGATCGCCGGGCAGAAGGTGGCGATTATGCCGGGATATACCTATGGTCCTGAAGGCAATGGCTTTCTGCGCCTCAACGTCGGCTGTCCACGCGAGAAGCTGGAGCGCGGTGTCACAGGGCTGATAGCCGCCCTGCGCAGCCTCAGTTGACGCGCGGCACTGACTACAGATCGTCACGCCGGCGGAACGCCAGGTAGCCGGCGCCGAGGGTAAAGATGCCGACAATCACCACCAGCAGGATAAACCCGTGGTGATTGCTCGCCAGCGGGATCCCGCCGACGTTCATGCCGAAGAAACCGGCCACAATATTAATCGGTAGCGCGAGGACCGTGATCACCGTCAGGGTGTAGAGGGTGCGGTTGCTCTGCTCCAGCTGGCGGGCGCCGATCTCCTCCTGCAGCAGGCTGATGCGCTCGATCAGGCCGGACAGGTCATTCAGCACCACGCTAAACTCTTCGGTGAACTGACGAAATGACTGCACCACCGCGCGATCCATCCACGCTGGCGGCCGGTTAAGCAGCCGGAACATTGCCGCCGGTTCCGGCGCCAGCAGCCGTTGAAAACGCAGCAGCATCCGCCGCAGCCGCGCCAGATCGGCCCGATTACGCTGCACGTGATTGCTCAGGAGTCGCTCTTCAATCAGGTCGACGTGGCGGCTGGCCTGGCGCACCACCTGCTCCAGCACCTCCTCCTGCTCCTCCAGCAAAAAGGCCAGCAGTTCAGCGGAGGTATGCACCTTAAGCGTATGCAGACGCGGCAGCATCCATTCGATAAACCGCAATGGTTTGAAACGCGCTGTCACCACCAGCTTCGGGCTACAGTAGAGCCACAGCGTGGCGGTTTCCGCGCTGGTGTCTTGCGGACGAAACAGCACGTCGTTAAGCACGGCGAACAGATTTTCCCCTTGCCGTTCAATACGGGTGGTATGCGAGCCGCTGCGGATCTCCTCAAAGAAAAAGTCCGCCACGGGAAAGTGACTGATTAGCCATTTTTCGGCGGTGGCGTGATTGAGATTAAGATGCAGCCAGATAAAGGCCTTATCGTCAGCCAGCGCCTGATAGCTGGCACATACCTCACCAGAGGCAATAGGCTGTGGGGGGTGATCTTCGTGAAACAGATAGCCATACACCAGGCCGGACACTTCCATATCAAAATCGGGCTTTAACATCTTCGCGGTGACGTCTTGACTCATGGCTCCCTCAGGACAGGCACTGGCACCGTTGATGCCCAGATAGCGCCATATTTCGCTATTTTTCGCGGACTGGCAAGGTTAATAATCCTGCCGCAAAACCGTCATCTGACGGACATATTTCGGGCAGCATGCCTGAGTCATACCCGGCGTGCTGACCAAGCGCATCGCGCGACGATCTGGCCTTCTCGCTGTGCTTTTATCGTCACTATTAAAATAATTTTGATATTCCTCAAAACTTTTTTAGGCGGGAAGCGGTATTAATTTGGCCGCTTAATCATTGCTTACCCTGGTTTATTGAGGAGGAGACCATGAAAACCTATGACCGTAATCGTAACGCTATTGCTACCGGCAGTATGGTCATGATCGCTGGTAACGGTACGACGGGCGTGATTAAAGCGATCCATGGCGAGGGGAAAACCGCCGAGCAGCTGCGTCGGGCGGACTGCGTGGAAATCGACGGCTGCGAGGAACGCTTCTGCCCGTTAGATCTGATCCGTCTCGGTTTCCATTAATCCCTGCCGTCAAGGCACCATGAGCAGGCCACCCAGCGTGGCCTCTTCTTTTTCAGGCTGATCCAGGCGCTTAGCGAAAGCTCCACTGAATACTCATCACGAAGATCGCCGGTATAATAATCCCGCCCTCGACGCCGAAGTAATCGGTAAAGTTGTATTGCAGACCATGATAAATATAGGGCGAAAAACCGACGCCGGTGATTTTTTTGGCGGTGCGGTAGGTGCCTGAGTCGCCGCAGTGGCTGAAAGCGTCAAAGAAAAATTCTCCGGTATAGGCATACACCCCTTTCAGCAGCCAGCCGGTGTCGTTTTTCAGCCAGTCGCGGCGCACGCCGAGGGTCAGACAGCGATCGTCGAAGCTGTTTTTCATGGTGCCGACCAGCGCGCTGTATTTTGAATCCGCTGAAAACTTGCGCTCCACCGAGAAAAAGTTGTTGTTGAAATGCTCGTTATATTGTCCGTGGTTACCGGTCATGTGATAAACATAGGAGCCGGTATTCATCGAATAAAGATTGAATTCCCCGGCCTGCGCCGACGGCATGGCAACCAGCAATAGCCCGGATAACAAAATCCATAATTTATTTAACATTCAGTAACCTACGCCACACCTGTAAAAAAAGAACCCGGCATACTATCACCGCGAAGCTAAACCAAAGGGCAATCAGATACACCGACGCTTTTCGCGGCAGGCAAACATGATGCTATAAGCACTATAGCAGTCGCCCTCTCGCCTGGTGAGCGCCAGCGGCTATACTGCTGACACATTCATCTTATTGATTAAGGACTGCTGTGTTAGCCACTCTCCTCGTTGCGCTGGTCGCTATTATTCATCTCGCCATCCTGGTGCTGGAGATGTTTTTCTGGGAAGCGCCCGCCGGGCGCCGGGCCTTTAACCTCAGCGCCGATTTCGCCCGGGAAAGCCGGGTGCTGGCGGCCAACCAGGGGTTGTATAACGGTTTCCTGGCCGCCGGCCTGGCATGGGGGCTGTGGCTGGGGGCATCGGGCGTGCAGGTGGTGATCTTTTTCCTCGCCTGCGTGCTGGCCGCCGGGATATTCGGCGCGCTGACCGCCAGCCGCAAAATTCTCTATATTCAGGCGCTGCCCGCGCTGCTGGCGCTGCTTGCGGTGCTGGCGCAGGCGTAGGGTCTTGATCCAAAACAGAGAAAGCAGGCGCTAAGGCGGATACTATGTGCCCCCTTCGGTCGGTCATCGACCGTTAATACCTTCTGAGTTCAGAGGCATTTTTATGACATGGCAATCCTTCAAACAGGCCTGGCTTATCCGGTTCTGGTCTCCCGTCCCGGCGGTCATCGCCGCGGGCATTCTCTCAACCTACTATTTTGGCATCACCGGCACCTTCTGGGCGGTGACCGGCGAATTTACCCGCTGGGGTGGCCAGCTGCTGCAGCTGCTGGGGGTCCACAGCGAACAGTGGGGCTATTATCAGCTGATCCATCTCGACGGGACGCCGCTGACCCGCATCGACGGCAGGATGATCATCGGCATGTTCGGCGGCTGCCTGGCCGCGGCATTGTGGGCCAATAACGTCAAACTGCGCTTGCCACGCAGCCGGATCCGCATAGTGCAGGCCGTGGCCGGGGGCATCATCGCCGGGTTCGGCGCGCGGCTTGCGATGGGCTGCAACCTGGCGGCGTTTTTCACCGGCATTCCGCAGTTCTCCCTGCACGCCTGGCTGTTTGCCATCGCCACCGCCATCGGCTCCTGGTTTGGCGCTCGCTTCACCCTGCTGCCTCTATTTCGCATCCCGGTAAAAATGCAAAAGGTATCCGCCGCTTCGCCGTTAACCCAAAAACCGCTGCAGGCACGCCGCCGTTTCCGCCTGGGCATGGTGGTCTTTTTCGCCATGATCGGCTGGGGCCTGCTCACCGCCGCAGACCACCCTGCGCTCGGCCTGGCGATGCTGTTCGGCATCGGCTTCGGTCTGCTTATCGAGCGGGCGCAGATCTGCTTTACCTCCGCCTTTCGCGATATGTGGATCACCGGCCGGACGGTGATGGCGAAGGCGATAATCTTCGGCATGGCGGCGAGCGCCATCGGCATCTTCAGCTATGTGCAACTGGGGATGGCACCGAAAATCATGTGGGCCGGTCCCAACGCGGCGATCGGCGGGCTACTGTTCGGCTTTGGCATCGTGCTGGCCGGCGGCTGTGAGACCGGCTGGATGTACCGGGCGGTGGAAGGCCAGGTTCACTACTGGTGGGTGGGGCTGGGCAACGTCATCGGCTCCACGCTGCTCGCCTGGTGCTGGGACGATATCGCCGCCCCGCTCGCCACCCACTGGCAAAAGGTCAACCTGCTGAACGCTTTTGGTCCCTTCGGCGGACTGCTGGCGACCTATCTGCTGCTGCTGATCGCCCTGCTGCTGGTGATCGCCTGGGAGAGACATTTTTTCCGCCGCCAGTCGGCAGCGGTCCGGACCGTGAAGGAGAGTGCATGAAAAACATCATCCCTGATTATCGCCTGGACATGGTCGGCGAGCCCTGCCCCTATCCGGCGGTCGCCACCCTGGAGGCGATGCCCTCCCTGCAAAAAGGCGAGATCCTCGAAGTGATAAGCGACTGTCCGCAGTCGATCAATAACATTCCGCTCGATGCCAGGAACCATGGCTATACGGTGCTGGATATTCAGCAGGATGGCCCGACCATTCGCTATCTGATCCAGAAGTAATCCCGTTTTCCCGCCGGCGACCTTCATCGCCGGCATGGATTTCCCCGTCTCGCCATGTCCTCACCATCAGATGGGCCGTGCAGGCAAACGATTGCAATAGATTGTAACACTTGAAACGGTGTTCCAGTTATCAAATAACCATTAATATAACGCGGCTATATTATTAAAATACGAATAAGTAACTTCGTGAATGGTTTCTGCCGCTACCGGCCAAAGCCGCACACAGCAATACAATAAGGATAGAAATGGAACTGCTGGCCAGGCTGGGTTATTTTTTTAAGCAAGTGCGTGCAGATGCCGATTTTGCCACCTTCGCCAATGAACTACGTCGGCACCAGGTCTCGTGTTACATCTACTTTGTCTCCACCGGCAATATGAATTTCGTGATGGCAAACGACAAGGTGATCACGATAAAAAGCGCCCGCAGCCTGCTGCGCGTGCGCAGCGCCCCCAACCAGCAGCTGACCTCGGCTGCGGTCATCCGCCATTTTGCCGGCGCCATCAACTTTGAACAATACTGTAAGGATCTCGCCAGCGCCGGGGTGTTTAAGTGGAGCGTCGACCTGGACGAGGAGACTCGCCACTACTGGTCGAAGGATAACAGGCTGCTGTATAAAGAGAGCCTGATTCCCCCCTGAGCGGGTCCCGGGGGGAAGTCTGGTTTGCGGGGCCAGCCCTTAATCGCGGGTCTGCACCCAAAAGGCGTGGATCAGGCCTGGAATATAGCCCAGCAGGGTCAAAATAATGTTGAGAATAAACGCCCAGCCGAAACCTTTCCCCAGCAGAACCCCCAGCGGCGGCAGAATGATAGTAAAAACGATTCTCCAGAATCCCATAAGTTCTCCCTTCATCTAATGTCAACATTTTACTAAGCTATTCAATAGTTAAGCATAGACGCTTTTCACCGCTTCGCCAGCAGGCTGCGCCCTCATCTCCGGTAACAAAAATTATTTCCTGCCGTCACGGATAAAAAAGTCCGCCAAAACATCCACTTTTTTGCCTCATGCTGTGGGCCTGACAGCGAACCGCACAGATTGTCAGTTGACCTGGCTGCCAGTCAGGACTAAGCCTGGAGAAGTTTTATCACATCGAGTCGTTTTACCAACCGGAGAATATCCATGAGTAAACTTGGGATTAATGGTTTTGGTCGTATCGGACGTCTGGTGTTACGCCGTTTATTAGAAGTCGACAGCAGCCTCGAGGTGGTGGCCATCAACGACCTCACCTCGCCAAAAGTGCTGGCCTACCTGTTAAAGCATGATTCAAACTACGGCCCCTTCCCGTGGAGCGTCGACTTCACGGAAGATGCGCTGATCGTCAACGGCAAGACCATCACCGTGTATGCCGAAAAAGAGGCGCAGCATATTCCGTGGCAGGCGGCGGGCGCGGAAGTGATTGTGGAGTGTACCGGGTTCTACACCTCGGCAGAGAAATCGCAGGCCCATCTTCAGGCCGGCGCACGCAAGGTACTGATTTCGGCCCCCGCCGGCGAGATGAAAACCATCGTCTATAACGTCAACGATGACACCCTGACGCCGGATGACACCATCATCTCCGTCGCCTCCTGCACCACCAACTGCCTGGCGCCAATGGCCAAAGTGCTGCAGGATGCCTTCGGCATCACCGTAGGCACCATGACCACCATCCACGCCTATACCGGCACCCAGTCGCTGGTGGACGGACCGCGCGGTAAAGATTTGCGCGCCTCCAGGGCGGCGGCGGAAAACGTCATCCCGCACACCACCGGCGCGGCCAAAGCTATCGGCCTGGTGATCCCCGCCCTGAGCGGCAAGCTGAAAGGCCATGCCCAGCGCGTACCGACCAAAACCGGCTCAGTGACAGAGCTGGTGTCGGTGCTGGAGAAAAAGGTGACTGCGGATGAGGTTAATCAAGCGATGAAGCAGGCGGCTGAGGGCAATGAATCCTTTGGCTATACCGAAGAAGAGATTGTCTCTTCCGATATCATCGGCAGCCATTTCGGTTCAATCTACGATGCCACCCAGCTGGAGATTGTGGAGGCCGGCGGCGTACAGCTGGTGAAAACCGTCGCCTGGTACGACAACGAATACGGTTTTGTCACCCAGCTGATCCGCGTGCTGGAGAAATTTGCCCGCTAAGTGAACGGCGGACAGCCTGCGCTGCCCGCCGATTCTGCATTGAGCGTCTCAGGCCTGCAGATAGACCACCTGGGTCTGCAGGTACTCATTCAGGCCATGGCGGCCATCTGCGCCGCCGATCCCTGATTTACGCCAGCCGGCGTGGAATCCCTGCATCGCCTCAAAGTTCTCGCGGTTGATATAGGTTTCGCCGAACTTCAGCCCCTTAATCGCCTTCATCGCCACGTTGAGATCGCGGGTGTAGATTGAGGAGGTGAGGCCATAATCGCTGTCATTGGCCATCGCCAGCGCTTCATCGAGAGTTGAAAACGCCACCACCGGCAGCACCGGACCGAAGGTTTCCTCATGGATAATATCCATCTCCTGACGCACATCCAGCAGCAGGGTCGGCGGATAAAAATAGCCTTTCCCCTCCAGCGGCTGACCGCCCAGCGCTACCCGCGCCCCCTGCGCCACCGCCTTCGCCACTTTGCGCGCCACCTGATCCCGCGCGGCAGCGTTGATCAGCGGCCCCATCGCGATGTCATCCCGCGCCGCCGGGTCGCCAAACTGCACGGCCTTCATCGCCTCGCCGAGGCGGTTGACGAAGCGGTCGTAAATCCCCTGCTGAACATAGACCCGCTCGACGCAGTTGCACACCTGCCCGGTGTTGATCACCCGCGAGTCCACCACCGCCTTCACCGCCAGCTCCACATCCGCATCGTCCATGACGATGGCCGGCGCTTTGCCGCCAAGCTCAAGGCACACTTTGGTGATATTTTTCGCCGCGGCGGCCATGATTTTCTCCCCCGCCGCCACGCTGCCGGTCATGCTGACCATCGCCACCTTCGGATTGCCGGCCAGCTCCTGGCCGACGGTTTCCCCACGGCCGAGCACCAGGTTAAAGACCCCTTTCGGCAGCCCAACCTGGTGGACGATCTCGGCGAAAGCAATAGCGTTATTGGGCGTGAATTCGCTGGGCTTAATGACGATGGTATTTCCGGTGATCAGCGCCGGCGCCAGCTTGCGGGCGATAAGAAAAAACGGGAAGTTCCACGGCAGGATCCCGGTGGTCACCCCCAGCGCGCGTTTGAAGACAAGGATATTTTCCCCGGGACGGTCGCTCTGCACGATCTCCCCTTCATAACGCCGCGCCCATTCGGCCATGTAGTCGAGATAGTCGGCGGTGAACGCCACCTCCACCGCCGCCAGCTGCTGGATCTTGCCGCCTTCAGCGACGATCAGCCCGGCGATGTCATCGGCACGCTGACGGATGCCGGCGGCAATTTTGCGCAGCCAGCCCGCGCGCTCAATGGCCGGCAGCGCCTCCCAGGCCGGCTGGGCGCGCTCCGCCGCGTCAATCGCCAGCCGCGCCTCTTCCGCGGTCCCGTCCGGGATCCGCGACAGCAGCGCTTCGGTCGCCGGGTTAAGCACGTCGATCCAGCCGTCGCCGTGACCGGAAACGAACTGGCCATCAATATACATCTGGTGTTGAACGGGTGCTGTCATGGCTGCTCCTGTGGTGCATTTGTATTTAACAAGTGATTTTTTTGTTAAATATCGGGCGGATAAGCCGTGGCTTCGCAGCACGTTGGCGCAGTTTTGTGAGCTGATTCATAAAACCGGGCCAAAAATACCCGGTTGAGGTTACATTTCAATAACACAAATTGCCCGTTTGCGATAAATCTGCCGCAAACGGGCATTTATCAGCCGAGGATGCGGGCCTGCAGCGCCCCGGCGAGCCGGTCATCCTCCCGCAGCTGTCGCCAGGCGTCGAGGATCTCCGGCGGGAAAGTCACGTGGCTGATAAAGTCTTTCCCCCGTGGACCGTACCCTTCAGGGGAATCCTGCAGACGCGGCAGTTCGCCGAGCAGCAGCGCCAGGTAGCGGGTCACCGGCCACAGCCCCGCCCCGCCGCCCACGAACCCCAGCTGGCCGTCGGTCTGTTGCAGCACCGGCGTGCAGCCGGGAAAGCTCAGCCACTGCGGCGGCGTCGTCGCCCCCTGCCAGACGCGGGCGAAGGTGGCCATCGTCCGCCGCTGCATGGTGGGGTCCTGAATGACGATCCCGCGACGATGGGGGATCCCCCGACTCTCCAGCATTGTGCGAGTAAAGCGCGCGTTTTCGCCGCAGTTGGTCGACCGATCCTCCACCACCAGCCGCGGGCGAGGAATGTGCCAGAAGTCATGCGCAATATCCGCCAGAATATGCGCTTCCGGACGCCCCTCCACCGCGAGCGAACGGTAGCGCGGATCTTCGCGCACCGCCTCATACAGAAAACCGGTAGAGTGCCCTACGCCGCCGCTGATCAGCAGCGGAACCTCCTGCTCCACCGCCAGTCGGCAGGCGGCGTCGATGGTAGGGATCACGGCGTTGCCAGCCAGCACCACCACATCCACCGCCGGCGGCGCGGTCAGCGTCGCCAGATCGTTTTGCGCCAGCCAGCCGCCGGTCAGGTTTGCCGCCGCCAGCGTCGTCGCCGACAGCGGGGGAAAGTGTTCTGCCATTCTGATCTCCTTAATCACCTCTCAGCCGCGCAGAGAGAATAGTCTGGCCATCATAAACGCCGCCTGCCGGGGCGCAAAGCGACGCTGATTTGTAACTATTTTGAAATAACAAGAAACATCTAAAAACACGCAGGTTGCACCTGAATAACTGACCATGAAAATAACAAAAAACAGCAAAAACAGGTGGAAAATAAAAATTTACCTCGCGGTTACACCAGATAAAAGCGCGTTTTCTTGCCCGCATTGCCGAGGGATAACTTGCCAATTGTAACCATCAACTCTAAGTTGCTTAACAATTACACAACCTTTTTCACATCAGGTTGCACCCTGCACGCACAGAGTGACACCTGACCTTTTACCGTGGCGGGAGAACGTTTCGTAATGAGCAATCCAGCAAGCAACACTGCATCCATTCTGCAGAAAAACAAGAAGGTACTGATCGCGAGCCTGACCGGCAGCGCCATCGAATGGTTCGATTATTTTCTCTATGGCACCGCCGCCGCGCTGGTGTTTAACAAAATCTTCTTTCCGATGGTCGACCCGGTCATTGGTCTGATCCTCTCCTGGCTCTCCTTTTCGCTCACCTTTTTTATCCGCCCCATCGGCGGAGTCATTTTCGCCCATATCGGCGATCGCATCGGTCGCAAGAAGACGCTGGTGCTCACCCTGTCGCTGATGGGCAGCGCCACGGTGGCCATTGGCCTGCTGCCCACCTACGAGATGGTGGGCCTGTGGGCGCCGGCCCTGCTGATTACCCTGCGCATTATTCAGGGCATGGGTATCGGCGGCGAATGGGGCGGCGCGCTGCTGCTGGCCTACGAATACGCCCCGGAAAAGCGGAAAGGCTTTTTCGGCAGTATTCCCCAGGCCGGCGTGACCATCGGCATGCTGATGGCAACCTTCATCGTCTCGCTGATGACCCTGTTCGATGAGGCGCAGTTTCTCGCCTGGGGCTGGCGCATTCCGTTCCTGCTCAGCTCCGTCCTCGTTTTCCTCGGCCTGTGGATCCGCAAAGACATCGACGAAACGCCCGCCTTTAAGCAGGTGAAACAGTCTGGCCAGGTGGCGAAGGCTCCGCTGCGCGAGACGCTCAAACACCACTGGCGGGAAGTGCTGATCGCCGCGGGTCTGAAAGTGGTGGAGACCGCCCCCTTCTATATCTTCTCCACCTTTGTGGTCAGCTACGCCACCACCACCCTGAGCTATCAGAAGTCGCAGGCGCTGGAATCCGTCACCCTGGGCGCGCTGGTGGCCACCGTGATGATCCCGCTGATGGGGCTGCTGTCCGACAAGGTGGGCCGGCAAAAAATGTACACCCTGAGCGTGGTGCTGCTGGGGCTGTTTATCGTCCCGTGGTTCCTGCTGCTCGACACCGGCACCAGCTGGGGCATTATGCTGGCGACGATCGTTGCCTTCGGCATCCTGTGGGCGCCGGTGACCGCGGTGCTGGGCACCCTGTGCTCAGAGATATTCAGCGCCAATGTGCGCTATACCGGGATCACCCTCGGCTACCAGCTGGGCGCCGCGCTGGCCGGGGGCACCGCGCCGCTTATCGCCACCGGTCTGCTGGCGAAATACGATGGTGACTGGCGACCGGTGGCCGTCTACCTGGGCGTGACGGTGGCGATTTCGCTGCTGGCGATATTCTGCGCCAGCCGGATGAAATCCGTCCCTGGCGCGGCGCGCTCCCGGGCGGAAAGCGCCTAACCGCAGCCGGTCCGGGCTACCTCGGCGCCGACCATCCTGCCCGGGTGCTGCGCTTGCGCGGGCCTACAGGGGGATCACGCCGCGGGGGAAACCGCTCATCCCAGGCTCAGTAAGACAGTAGGCCCGGTAAGGCGCCAGCCGCCACCGGGCAGACGAACGGGAACAACGGCTAAGACGCCCTGGCCACACCCCTTAGCCGGCCGCCAGGGCCGGCGGGTGTCAGGCGCTCTGATTGTCCAGCTGAAGCTGCCCTTCGCGCCGCTGCTTCAGCTTCCAGAAGGCCCACAGCGCGATAAACCACAGCGGAGAAGCCAGCAGCGCCAGCAGCGTGTCCGGGTCAAAGATCATGATGAAGATGGCGAAGGCGAAAAACAGCAGGCTCACCCAGCTCATCGCCACGCCAAAGGGCATCTTAAAGATCGAACCGGCATGCAGGTCCGGACGCTGACGGCGATAAACCAGATAGGCCGCGAGGATCATCCCCCAGCTGAACACCACCATAATCGCCGCCAGGGTCGAGACGATGGTGAACAGGGTCATCACATTCGGCACCAGGAACAGCAGCAGCGTACCGATCAGCATGCAGAAGCAGGAGAACAGCAGGCTGCGCACCGGAATGCGGGTGCTGCGCGACAGAATGCGGAACTGCCAGTGCGCATGCTTCTCCACCGACAGGCCGTACAGCATGCGGGTGCTGGAGAAGACCCCGCTGTTGGCCGAGGACATCGCCGAGGTCAGCGCCACGAAGTTAATCACCGCCGCCGCCGCGGGCAGCCCGGCTTTGGCAAACAGCGTTACGAAGGGGCTGGTCTCCGCCGACACCCCCGGCCAGGAGGCGACAGCGATGATCACCACCATCGACAGCAGATAGAAGATGATAATCCGCAGCGGCAGCGCATTGATCGCCTTGGGCAAAATGCGCTGCGGATCGCGGGTCTCCGCCGTCATCGTCCCCAGCAGTTCGATACCGGTAAAGGAGAAGATCGCTATCTGGAAGCCGGCGAAAAAGCCGGTGATACCGTGAGGCATAAAGGCAGTCGGGTCGGTGAGATGGCTCAGGGAAGCCGTCACGCCGTCCGGAGAGGTCCAGCCGGTGGCAATCATCCAGCCGCCGGTGACGATCAGGGCGATAATGGTGATCACCTTGATCAGGGCGAACCAGAACTCCGCCTCGCCAAACATCTTCACCGACAGCAGGTTGAGCAGGAACAGGATAGCCAGCATGCTGAGGGCCGGCATCCACGCCGACAGCTCGGGGAACCAGTACTGCATATAGCTCCCGCACACCACCACGTCGGCGATGCAGGTCACCACCCAGCTCAGCCAGTAGGTCCAGCCGAGATAAAAGCTGGCCTGCGGTCCGAGATACTCGCCGACAAAGTCGGCAAACGAGCGGTAGTCATGGCGAGTGAGCAGCAGCTCCCCCATCGCCCGCATCACCATATAGGTAAAGAACCCGACCAGTACATAGATAACCAGGATCGAGGTGCCGGCGACGGCGATGTTGCGCCCCGCCCCCATAAACAGCCCGGTGCCGATGGCGCCGCCGAGGGCAATCATCTGGATATGGCGGGCGCCAAGCCCGCGCTTAAGCTGTGACGCGCCTTCACCTCCGGCGGCAGATGGCGCCTGATGTTGATGTTCAGTCATGGTGTTTCCTCAGGCTGGTTGCGGGAGGTGAAGCGCCGCGGCGCGGAGCAGCAGCCCGGCGCGCTGGCCGGTAGCGACCCCGGCATTGGGAAAGAGGATATAGGGGGCACGGGCCTGCACCACCCACCGTTTCTCTGCCTGGCGGGCGATCTCATACCCTGCCGGGAGCGCGGTGAAGTTCTCGACGTTGGCCGCCAGATTGAGCGTAAATTCCCCTTCGCGCTTGATGATGCTCTCCTCGACCAGGAAGTAATCCACCGGCGCTTTATCGCGCGCCGGCAGCGGCGCGTCAGAAATCCAGGCCCGGATCGCCGCGTCGGCGGCGGCGAACAGGCTAAGATCGTTGGCGCCGAACGGCATCACTTTTCCCAGCTCAAGGGTGGCGCTTTGCGCGGCGAACTTTTCGCAGGTGAAGTGGGTGAAGGTCCCGCCCGCTTCGGTATGGCGCACGATGGCGTCCATCCCGCTGGCCTGCAGCAGCTGATAGAAGCCGGGCGAAAAATCCTCCTCGTGGGCCGGGAGCAGCGCAAACTGGCGATACAGCGACCCGCGAATGGCAGTATGCATATCGAGATGACTACGGCTGACCGGCCCCGCCGCATCGGCGGCGCGATAGAAGGCCTGCACCGCCTGCTCGAGAGCAAAAGCCCGCCGCGACTCATTGCCCGGGGTGACCGCCAGATGGCGGCCGCCGAACAGGCGATTGAGGTCGTTGTGCAGATAGCGACGCGCGGCGCGGATCGCCGGCAGGTTACCAAAAACGATCAGCAGCGCCTGGTTGAGCGGCTGCCGCCCCTGGCTCAGATCGTGAGTCAGCTGCAGCAGCAGCTCGGTCGGCGCGGTCTCATTGCCATGGACGCCAGCGGAGAGGATCGTCGCCTGACGCCACGGCGTGGCCGGCAGCAACTGCAGGATGCCCTCGCCCAGCCAGCGGGCCTCGATGTCCGCCGGAAAGGTCCACGCCTGCAGGCGGCAGTGCAGTAAATCGTTAACCAGATGCTCCATCTGCCGCTCCTTAACGCTGAAAATCATAGACAGCGCCCAGACGCAGGATCTGCGTCAGCTCATCCAGCGCCTGATAAACCTCGCGCAGCAGCTGCGGGTCTGCCAGATCGCGGGCGTGCAGCCGGTCACGGTAATGTTTTTCCACCCACGCCGTCAGCTGCTGGTAACGTTCGTCGTTCATCAGGCTGTGGGCGTTGACCGCCTTACGTTCAGACTCGTTGAGCACCACCCGCAGCCGCAGGCAGGCCGGGCCGCCGCCGTTGCGCATGCTTTCCCGCAGGTCAAAAACCGCCACTTCATCGATCGGCGACGCGCTGTCGGCCGCGAGATCGCTCAGGTAACGCCAGACGTTTTCCCGCTGGCGGCACTCCTCTGGCACCACAATCAGCATCTTGCCGTCGGGTTTGCTCAGCAGCTGGCTGTTGAACAGATAGGAGGCCACCGCGTCATCGAGCGACACCCGCTCGTCCGGCACTTCCACGCTTGTAAACGGAATATCGAGACTGTCGCTTTTTGCCCGCAGCGTCGCCAATACTGTCGACTGATCGACAAACGCCTGCTGATGGTGGAACAGCACATGGCGATTGCTGACCGCGATAACGTCGTTATGAAACACGCCGCGATCGATAGCCTGCGGCGCCTGCTGGGCAAACACCGTGTAGCGCGGATCCAGCTGATGCAGGCGAGCCACTGCTTCGCTGGCCTCGAGGGTCTGCCGCGCCGGATACTTCATCGGGGCGATCCCGCCGCTGGCGCGTCGACCGTAGACAAACAGCTGCACCCCCTGCCGGTCATACTCCCGACAGAAGCGGTTATGGTTGGCCGCACCTTCGTCGCCGAGGTCGCCATGCTGCGGCAGCGCCGCGTGGTGGGCGAAGTAGCGCGGATCGGCGAAGGTGGCGCGCAGGATCGCCGAGGTGGTGGGCGCCTCCTGCATGCGGTGCAGCTTATTGTTCAGGTTGGCGACGGTGAAATGAACTTTGCCATCGGCGCTATCCGCCGACGGCGAAACGGTCGCCGCGTTAGCAGTCCACATCGACGAGGCGGAGCTGAAGGCGGAGAGCAGCTGCGGCGCCGCCTGGGCCGCCTGGCGGATGACCTGCTCATCGCTGCCCTCGAATCCCAGGTCGCGCAGCAGACGCAGGTTCGGCCGCGGCTGCGGCGGCAGAATCCCCTGCACGAATCCGCGATCGGCAAGGGCTTTCATTTTATACAGCCCCTGCAGCGCCGCCTTTTTAGGGTTAGAGAGACCATCGCGGTTATTTTGCGAGGCTTCATTGCCGACGGAGAGTCCGGCATAGTGGTGCGTCGGGCCGACCAGGCCATCAAAGTTAGCTTCAAAACCAGACATATGTCCTCACAGGATCCGTTATCAGAATGGCAGGCCCGGCGATACGTTCGCCGGAAGCGTCAGCGTGTCGCTGACCAGAGAGGCCATCGGCCAGGCACAGTAATCGGCGGCGTACCACGCTGCCGCGCGGTGGTTTCCGGAGGCGCCCACCCCGCCAAACGGCGCTTTACTGGAAGCGCCGGTCAGCGGCTTGTTCCAGTTGACGATCCCGGCGCGCGCCTCGTCCGCCAGCTGGTCAAACTGCGCCGCATCGCTGGAGATCAACCCCACGGCCAGGCCATAGCGGGTCTGGTTGGCGAGGCGAATCGCCTCCGGGAAGTCGTCGTAACGGATAACCGTCAGCAGCGGGCCAAAGTACTCTTCATCCGGCACCTCGATACCGGTGACGTCGACGATCCCCGGGGTCAGCACCGTGGAGTGCGGATCCGGCTGGCGCAGGCGCAGCAGCACCTTGCCGCCAAGCGCCTCCAGTTTCTGCTGCGCCGCCAGCATGTTCTGCGCCGCCTCAAGGGAAATCACCCCACCCATAAACGGCGCCGGCTGGTCATCCCATTTCCCGGCGCGGATCTGCGCGCTGACCTCCACCAGCCGCCGCAGCAGCGCATCCCCCTGCTCGCCGCGCTGAACAATCAGCCGGCGCGCGCAGGTGCAGCGCTGTCCGGCGGAGATAAACGCCGACTGGATAATCACATGCAGCGCCGCATCGACATCGGCCACATCAGCCACGATCAGCGCGTTGTTGCCGCCCATTTCGAGGGCCAGCATCTTCTCCGGCTGGCCGCCGAAGTAGCGATGGAAGTGGAAACCCGCCGCTGCGCTGCCGGTGAACAGCACGCCGTCGATATCGCGGTTTTCCAGCAGCGCCTGGCCGGTGGCTTTCCCGCCCTGCAGCAGGTTAATCACCCCGTCGGGGACGCCCGCCTGCTGCCACAGCTGGACCGTCAGTTCCGCAGTGGCCGGCGTCAGCTCGCTGGGTTTAAATACGATAGTATTCCCGGCGATCAGCGCCGGAATGATATGCCCGTTGGGCAGGTGGCCCGGGAAGTTGTAAGGGCCGAAGACCGCCATCACGCCGTGCGGCTTGTGGCGCAGCAGCGCTTTACCGTCCGGCAGCGTCGACTCATGAAAGCCCGTCCGCTGGTGATAGGCCTCGATGGAGATGGCGGCTTTGCCGATCATCGCCTGCACTTCGGTGCGGGTCTCCCACAGCGGCTTGCTGGTCTCCCGGGAAATCAGGGTCGCCAGCGCCTCTTTATGCGTCTCCAGCAGCGCGGCGAAACGCTGTACGACGTCAATACGCTCGGCCAGCGGGCGGTGCGACCAGGGATAAAACGCGGCGCGCGCCGCGGCGCAGGCCGCCTGGACGTCGTCGCCCCCCGCGCTGGCCGCCTGCCACAGCAGAGACTGATCCTCCGGGGCCAGTTTACTCATCGTTGCGCCGCTGCCCGGCTGCCACTGCCCGGCTATGAACTGTGCTTTTACCGCCATGATCTGTTTTCCTCTGGGTTCAGGGTTACCGTATAAACGCGGTCGGTTTCAGTGACCTGCAGCGCATCCAGCGCGGCGGCGTCCAGTGAGACCTGCTCTTCGTGGGCCACCAGCAGCGCCCGAAAATTGTCGAACTGACCGTTGGCGACGAGCGTCGGCACCGACAGCGTGCCCGCCAACTGCTGAGCCGGCAGGCACTGGCAGTCGCGCACGGCGCGGATCTGATCGGTCTCCGCCTCCAGCACCGGACCGGCATCGAAAATATCCACCGAGCCGCGCCAGCTGAACCCCTCTTTCTCGAGGATCGCCCGCGCGGGGGCGGTGTTGGGGTGCACCTGGCCGATAACCTGACGGGCATTCTCCGGCAGCAGCGAGATATAGATCGGGTACGCCGGCATCAGCTCGGCAATAAAGGTTTTCATGCCGGTGCCGGTCAGCCGGTCGGCATCGGCGAACGGGATCTCGAAGAAGTGATGGCCCAGCGCATCCCAGAACGGCGACTGCCCTTGCTCATCGCTGCAGCCGCGCAGTTCGGCAAACAGGTGCGGCGAAAACCACTCGCGGAAGGCGGCGATAAACAAAAACCGCGCTTTGGAGAGCAGCAGACCGTTGCGGTTGCGCTGATACTCAGGGTCGAGAAACAGCGTACACAGCTCGCTGTGGCCGGTGTGGTCATAGCTCAGATTGAGCAGCTCCTGGGGCTTATAGACCCCCAGCGCTTTCGAGGCGCGGACCGTTTTCTGAATGCGAAAATTGTAAAACGGCTCGTCCAGGCCTACCGCCACCTCAATGGCGCTGACCCCCACCACCCGCGACAGCGCAGTGTCTTCCAGCACAAACAGAAAGCCTTGCTGGCCGCGCGGCAGCGCGCCGGCGAAAGTGTCAATGCTGCGGCGGATCCGGGCGGCCAGGCGCCCGGCATCATGGGGTAAGGAGGTCATGCCGACCCCCGCCCGCGCGGCAAGGCGGACGATGTCGTCAAGATCGTTTTCCCGTACGGGACGAAATAGCATCACAGGCCGTCCTCCCGGTTAGCGGGTTAAGCGGGCAACGGCGCGATCGAGGCGCACGAAGGCTTCCGCAATATCTGCCAGCGGGATATTGAGCGCCGGCGCGAAGCGCAGCACGTCCGGACCGGCAATCAGGGCGATCACACCCTCTTCCGCCGCCAGGTTGGTCAGGGTTTTGGCCTTCCCGCGCAGCGGTCCCGCCAGCTCGGCGCCGATCAGCAGACCGGCGCCGCGCACGGCGCTAAACGCATCGTAACGGGCAGAGAGGGCATTCAGCTGGTCGACGATCAGCGCATGGCGCTCGCCAACGCCCGCCAGCAGCGGCGCATCCAGATGGGCCAGCACGGCGTTGGCGACGGTCGCCGCCAGCGGGTTGCCGCCGAAGGTGGTGCCATGGGTGCCTGGCTGGAAGACCTGCGCCCAGGCCTCTTTCGCCAGCATCGCGCCGATCGGGAAGCCGCCCCCCAGCCCTTTGGCGCTGGTGAGGATGTCCGGGACGACGTTGTAATGCTGGTAGGCGTAGAGATGGCCGGTACGCCCGGCGCCGGTCTGTACCTCATCAAATATCAGGGTGGCATGATGGCGATCGCAAAGGGCGCGCAGCGCCTGGAGGAACGCCGGGTCCGCCGGGATCACCCCGCCTTCGCCGATAATCGGCTCGACAATCACCGCGCAGGTGCGCGAGGAGATCGCCGCAGTCACCGCCTCGATATCGTTATAGGGCAGATGGGTAATGCCCTGCGGCAGCGGCGCATAATCGCTGGAATATTTCGGCTGGCCGCCGACGGAGACGGTGAACAGCGTCCGGCCATGGAAGGCGTGGTTGAAGGCGATGATTTCGCTTTTTTCACCGCCGAACTTATCGTGGGCATATTTCCGCGCCAGCTTAAGGGCCGCCTCGTTCGCTTCGGCGCCGGAGTTGCAGAAGAACACCTTGTCGGCAAAGGTGGACTGCACGAGGGTTTTCGCCAGCTGCAGCACCGGTTCGTTGGTATAGCCATTGCCGATATGCCACAGTTTCGCCAGTTGCCCCTGCAGGGCCTCCGCCAGCGCCGGGTGAGCATGGCCCAGGGCGTTCACTGCGATGCCGCCCGCCATATCAATATACTCTTTCCCCTGCTGGTCCCAGACGCGGGAGCCCGCCGCCCTCACCGGAATAAACGGCGCGGGGGCAAAACAGGGAACCAGGTAAGCGTCAAAATCTTCGCGAGTCATGCTGCCTGACATAATTTATCTCCGGAACGTAAGGCGACGGAAAACGCTCCCGTCGCGTTGGACAATCGACATTAACCCTGACCCTCGGCTTATTTTGGGCACGAGCGCGCCCGCTGCGATGGTAAAAATATTCACCACAGAAAAGTTAAGCCCTATTCTTTGTGCGGGTAATTGTTAATTCATGGTTAATGCCATGTTGTTGTGTGGGCTAATGCTGGCCTGTGAACAATAAGATTGTCAATACGGGGAAACGCAATTTATTCACTTTTTGAAGATCATCAAGATAATGAAAAACATAGAAAAAATATTTTCCTATTCACTTAAGTGAATAAAAAGTGAATTAAAATGCACAGCTTGCGGGTGGTTCTTGTGCGTAGTTATTCACTTAAAAAATAAAAAATCTAACAAAAATTTAAAAATCGGAATTGCCGTCAAATACCGCTTTATAAAATTGGTGATACCATTCATTGCACAGAGTTTACTGCTGTAGCTATTCCACGGTTTTACACGACATAAATAACACTGAGAAACAGGACTCTTATGGAAAAGTTATCTTACGCATCTGAAAGTAGTACATCTCCATGGACCACCTACCTGCGCCAGATCGACCGTGTCGCGCCTTATCTCGGCGATCTTGCCTACTGGGTGGAAACCCTGCGCCATCCGAAGCGTGCGCTGATCGTCGACATCCCTGTGCAGATGGACGACGGCACCATTCGCCACTTCGAGGGCTATCGCGTTCAGCACAATCTTTCGCGTGGACCGGGTAAAGGTGGTGTTCGCTACCATCCGGATGTCGATCTTAACGAAGTCATGGCACTTTCTGCCTGGATGACCATTAAGTGCGCCGCGGTCAATATTCCTTACGGCGGAGCCAAAGGCGGCATCCGCGTCGACCCCTTCTCGCTGTCGGAAGGTGAACTGGAACGCCTGACTCGCCGCTACACCAGCGAAATCGGCATTATCATCGGGCCGCAGAAAGATATTCCGGCGCCGGACGTTGGCACCAACGGCAAAGTGATGGCGTGGATGATGGACACCTACTCCATGAACCATGGCACCACCATCACCGGCGTGGTCACCGGCAAACCGATCCACCTCGGCGGCTCCCTCGGTCGTGAAAAAGCCACCGGACGCGGCGTGTTCGTCACCGGCCGGGAAGTGGCCCGTCGTGCCGGCATCGAAATTGAAGGCGCTAAAGTGGCGCTGCAGGGCTTTGGTAACGTCGGTAGCGAAGCGGCGCGCCTGTTCGCCGGCGTCGGCGCCCGTATCGTGGTTATTCAGGATCACACCGCCACCCTGTACAACGAAGGCGGAATTGATATGGCCGCCCTCACCGCCTGGCAGGCGGAGAAAAAGCAGATCGCGGGTTTCCCGGGCGCCCAGGAGATTGATAAAGAGGCTTTCTGGACCACCCCAATGGACATCCTGATCCCGGCGGCGCTGGAAGGGCAAATCACCCGCGAGCGCGCTGAGAAGCTGACCTGCAAACTGGTGCTGGAAGGGGCCAACGGCCCAACCTATCCGGAAGCGGACGATGTGCTGGCCGAGCGCGGGGTGATCGTGGTGCCGGACGTTATCTGTAACGCCGGCGGGGTGACCGTCAGCTACTTTGAGTGGGTGCAGGACATGGCCAGCTTCTTCTGGAGCGAAGAGGAGATCAACGCCAAGATGGACCGCATCATGACCGACGCCATCATTCACGTCTGCGATAAAGCGGCCGAGAAAGAATGTACGCTGCGTACCGCCGCCTATATCGTAGCCTGCGAGCGCATCCTGATGGCGCGTAAAGACCGCGGCATCTACCCGGGCTGATCCCCGTCAGAAAGTGCACCAGGGGTGGCATTGCGCCGCCCCTTTTTTTTTGCCGTCGCGCCGTCAGCCGACGGTGGACCACAGCACTGGCCATCCCCGACGCTGCGCCTCCGCCAGCAGACCCGGACAGGGATTCACCGCGCAGGGGTGACCAACCACGGTGAGCAGCGGCAGATCCGAGATATGATCGCCAAAGGCGTAGCACGCCGCCAGCGGCTGGCCCTGTTTCTGCGCATAGCACTGGGCATGCGTCGCCTTGTGTTCGCCGATGGCGGTCCGCCAGAGCTCGCCGGTATAGCGGTCATCCACCACCACCGGCTCCGAGCACAGGGCATGTTCCACCCCCAGCGCCGCCATCGCCGGCCAGAGAATGTCGGTCATCGACCCGGAGACAAACACCACGTCATCCCCCCGCGCCTGATGCTGCCTGAGGCGCGCCACCACCTCGTGGTGAAAACCATATCCGCCTTCGCGATACAGACGCTCGGCGACCGCCCGCACCCGGGGGCGCGACTCGTGGCGAAACAGCGAGTAATAGTAGCGGTTGATCGCTTCCCGCGGTTGACCCGCTTCGCTAAGCGCCTGAAGCTGGCGGACAATCGCCGCGGCCGTCAAACCGCACTGCAGCGGATATTCCTCGGCATAGCGGTGCAGAAACAGGAACATACTTTTGCCGGTAATCAGCGTTTCATCCACATCAAAAAAGGCGATGCTCATCCCCGTCCCCCTGCTCAATACTGACCAGATAATGTTGATGGCACTGCGCCGCCTGCTCGCACTCTTTGCGAGTGATGTAGTTAAGGTCATAGACGCTGAAGCTAAAGCCAACTTCCGCTTTGCGGGTGCCGGTCTGGTCAAACCCCACCGAGCATTCGCAGGTGAAGCGGCCATGGGCTGAACTTTTGCGTGATACTACGTTGAGGACGATGGTCACCGGCAGCGGAAAAACAAAGCAGGAAAAGGCCACCTGCAGCGAGCTCAGGGTAAAGTACTTCTCCGCCATTGCCACGCCGGCCTCCGCCAGCAGGAATTTTTCCGAGGTGGCGATGATGGTCTGCCGCGCCGCCTCGATCAGCACCATCCCCTGAATATGTTGCCCGGTCTGGTGGTCGCAGAGTAACTCCGAGGCATCCTGCAGGATCAGGCGCGCGCAATAGTTATCCTCATCGCGTTTTTCCGGCGAGGTGATGAGGATATTCGCTTTTTTACGTTTATGTACCAGCCGCTGATGATCGCGGTTGTTTTGATAATAGAGATCCTGCAGATTGACGATCTGGCGGATTTTATCCGGATAGTGCTGACGAATAATGCAGATGGTGCGGGAGATGTCGTCGAGCTGTACCCCCTGACCAATAACGATTTTATCGACGCCGGCCAGCTCGCCGCTCCAGACAAATCGCTCAAACTCATTAACCGTCAGCACATTCTCATGCCGCCGGGCAAAATCGGTAAATTTCTCACCCACCACAATTAATTTTTCCATGGCGCTTGTCTCCTCAGATCGTTTTCACCAGTAACGCAATCCCCATCCCGCCGCCGATGCACAGCGACGCCAGGCCGGTCGGTTGATTCTCCCGGCGTAGCGCGTGCACCAGACTGACCACGATCCGCGTCCCGGAACTGCCCAGCGGGTGACCGAGGGCGATCGCGCCGCCGTGGACGTTCAGGCGGGAAGCAATCTCCTCCTCCGTCATCTGATGCTCTCTGGCCAGTCCCCTGACCACCCCCAATACCTGCGCGGCAAAGGCTTCGTTAATCTCCAGCCGGGCCATATCGCTGAGCTGAAAACCACCGCGGCGCAGGGCGCACGCTATCGCCGGCAGTGGGCCGAGCCCCATCATGGACGGATCGACGCCGCCTTCGCCAAAGGAGACGATCTCCGCCAGCGGCTGCAGGCCATAGCGGGCAACGGCGCGCGCCGAAGCGAGGATCACCGACGCGGCGCCATCGTTCAGCCCGGAGGCGTTGCCCGCCGTGACGCTGCCGTCAGCGCGAAAAGCCGGTTTCAGCGCCGCCAGCTGCCCGGCGCTAAGATCATGGCGGATCGGCTCATCTTCGCGGACCGTGCTGACGCCCCGCTTCGCGCTTACCGTCACCGGCACAATCTCATCGGCAAAATAGCCGGCACGGCTGGCGACGGAGGCTTTTTGATGGCTCTCCAGCGCATACCGGTCCTGCGCCGCGCGCGAGATCTGCTCCTGCGCGGCGATGGCCTCCGCCGTTTCCCCCATCGGGATCTGCAGCAGCGGATCGGTTAACCCGTCGCGCTGGATCACATCCTCACTGCTGAATGCGCCGAATTTCATCCCGCCCCTTATCTCTCCCTGCAGCAAAAACGGCGCCTGACTCATATTTTCCATTCCGCCGGCGACCACCAGGTCGGCATAACCGCTCTGGATATGGATCGCCCCTTCGGTCATGCTTTTCATGCCGCTACCGCAGATCATATTCAGGGTGTAAGCCGGCGTTTGCACCGGGATCCCTGCCCGCAGCGCAACCTGACGCGCCGGTCCCATTCCCTGCCCGGCGGCGAGGACGCAGCCGCAGATCACCTCATCGATCCACGCCGGGTCAATGCCGGCCTGCTGCAGGTTGTGCCTGACGGTGAGCGCTGCCAGCTCCACCGCGGAGACCGTTTTCAGGGCACCAAGAAAGCGCCCCACCGGCGTACGGCAGGCCGCGACGATATAGACTTTGTTCATGATTATTCCATTACGTAGAGCGAGGAAAGATACTGCCGCGTCCCGGCTTCGCTGCCGGTAAAGCCCACATAGCCATCGGGATTAACCACCGCGTAGTCATCGGGACCGATCTGTAGCGCCTCAAGAAACGCCTTGTCCGCCGGTTCGAGGGAGCAGAACATAAACCAGCCGGCCTGCTTCAGGCGGGACAAAGGAGGACAGGCGGCGCGGGCGGAAAAGATCACCACCTTACCGCTGGCGAAGGCGTCATAGCTGTTGCGAAACGTCGCCTGCGGGGAGGCAAAAACGTACCAGGGAACATGGTGCCCTGCCAGGCCGTCCGTCTCCTGCGCCTGCGTCGCGGTGAAACCGGCGTACTGCAGCGGCAGCTGGTGACGATAGTAGTGACGGTTGCAAAACTCCGGAAAGTAGACCCCATCGATATGATTTCTCGGCACCAGACCGGCGATCAGGCCAGTATCATGGTCGGTGGAGCGCAGCACACCGCTCACCGCGGCGAAGCGCTGGGTGCGATAGGACGCCGGCAGTCGGTCAGTGGCCACGCCGTGCAGACAGAAAGCCAGCTTCCAGGCGAGGTTCACCGCATCCTGGACGCCGGTGTTCATCCCCTGCCCGCCAATGGGACTGAACAGGTGGAAGGCATCTCCCGCCAGCATAATATGGTGCTGCAGATTGTCATCGGCGATGCGGTTATAGAAATTGGCGCTGGAGGACCAGGTGAGCCTCTGCGCCGGCGGCACCTGAGGGCAGTAGCGCGCCAGCGCGGCGTTAATCTCCTGCAGGTCCGGCACCGGACGCGGCGACGGCAAGCGCCCGGCTTTTTTAATCACAATCCTGACCTGATTGTCCGGCATGGGCAGGAAAATCAGAAAGCCTTGCTCATCAATATGGTAGGAGGTCCCCGGGAGCGCCGCCGCGGGGTCGAACTGCACATCCGCCATCACAAAATGCAGCGGATAGTCATGACCGCTAAAGCCGATCCCGGCCAGCTCCCGGACGGTGCTGGCCGCGCCGTCGGCGCCGATAATATAGTCATAAGCGGCGGAACAGGCCCGACGGGCATCGTCGAGCAGGGAGACGTGATAGCGCTCCCCCTCCCGGCGCCAGGAGACCAGCTGGTGCCCGCGTCTCACCTGCCGCCCGGCGGCGGCTAATGCCGTTTCGAGGATCTTCTCCGTCCGCGGCTGCGGGATACTGACATGGAAGGGATAGCAGGTGGCGAGTCGGCGGTTATCAATATGCAGAAATTTGCGGTTTTTATAGTAAGCGTAGACTGACTGCACCTGTTTTCCCTGGGCGATCAGTTCCCCGGCAAGGCCTAAGCCGTGGAAGGCTTTAATGGTCGCCGGACTGACGCTCAGCGCTTTGGACCAGGTGGTGCTGTGGGTATTTTTATCAATGATATCAAAATCAATTCCATACTTATTCAGATAGCAGCCAATGATTAACCCTACCGGGCCGGCGCCAACAATGAGTACTTTTTTCACGATCGAGCCTCTCTGTATGCCCCATGTGGGGCATACGCGTGTTGCCTGGGTGCAGGGTGATTAGGGATAGATATCATCGGCCAGACGACGATCGCCGGCGACATTGCAGATATGCCAGTAGGGGTATGGTTTCTCTTTCTCGCTCACGCTGTTGAGGATCGCCGTCTCCTCGTCGCTCAGCGTCCAGTTCAGCGCCGCCAGGTTATCCTCCAGTTGGGCCAGTTTGGTCGCGCCGATCACCAGCGAAGCGATCCCAGGACGGGTACGCAGCCAGTTGAGCGCCACCTGCGCGACGCTGGCGTTGCGCTGGCGGGCAATCTCCTGCATCACCTCCAGGGTCTGCCAGGCCTGCTCGCGGTTGGCGATCGGCGCGGATTCGAACGGCGTGGCGTTCGCCAGGCGACTACCTTCGGGAAACGCCTGATTGCGCGGGTATTTGCCGGTGAGAAAGCCCCCGGCCAGCGGGCTCCAGACGGTGATGCCGACGTTCTGATCGACGCTGAGGGGGATAATCTCATGCTCCAGTTCACGCGCGGCGATATTGTAATAGCCCTGATAGACGCAGAATTTCTCCAGCCCAAGGCGCTCCGAGATCCCCAGCGCCTTCGCCAGCTGCCAGGCCGCGTAGTTGGAGACCCCGATATAGCGAATTTTCCCGGCGCGGATCAGGGTATCCAGCGTGCGCAGGGTATCCTCCAGTGCGGTGCGCGGATCGAACCCGTGAAGGTGATAGATATCGATATAATCGGTCTTCAGCCGCTGCAGGCTGGCCTCGACGGCATTGATGATATGGTAGCGCGACGCCCCCAGCGCATTCGGGCTGGGGTCGGTTTGCCAGCGCCCTTTCGTGCCGATAATCACCTGCTGGCGTTTTCCCTTCAGCGCGTTGCCGAGCAGCTCTTCGCCCTGGCCGTTCTTATAACAGTCCGCGGTATCAAAAAAGTTAATCCCGGCGTCCAGCGCTTTGTACACCAGATCGTAGGCCGTCTGCTCAGGCACCACGCCGAATTCCGACCAGTTGCGCCCCGGCGCGCCGAGAAAGGCCCCTTTCTCGCCAAACGTCATGGCGCCGAAACAGAGCTCCGAAACCGACAGCCCGGTGGAACCTAAATACCGATACTTCATGCTTGACTTCCTTTTAAAGGTGACAACGTCACACTAGCGATAACCAATCCGCTGGCGGTCAGGCAAGCACCGGCCAGAGGAATGTGAGATAGAGAGACGCCAGAGGCGAGCAGCAGCCCGCCAAACCAGGCGCCGCCGGCATTGCCGAGGTTAAAGGCGGCGATATTGCACGAGGAGACCATGCTTTTACCGCTCTCACTGCTGTCCAGCGCCTGCATCTGCAGCGGCGGAATGGTGGAGAACATCGCCGCCCCCAGCAAAAACACCGCCGCGCAGGCACCAGGCAGCGTCTGAATAGCCAACGGGAAAAGGCACAGGACGACGCTCAGCAAAGCGAGAGTCAGCAGCAGCGCCCGGCGGACGCCGCCGTCGGTCAGTCGGCCGCCAAGATGATTCCCGGCGACCATCCCAACGCCGAACAGCATCAGCACCGGCGGAATAAGGTGTTCGCTCATCCCGGTGACGGTTTTCAGCATCGGCGCGATGTAGGTGAAGGCGGCGAAGACGCCGGAGAACCCGAGGGCAGTGATCAGCAGGCTGCGCAGCACCGCGGGATGGCGGAGCACCTTTAGCTCATCACGGATCCGGCTCTGGGCCGACGGTTGCGCCTGACGGCCAGGCACCAGGGCAATGACTGCCAGGGCGGAGAGAACGCCGATCAGCGTGACCATATAGAAGGTATAGCGCCAGCCAAGGTACTGCCCCACCCAGGCGCCGAGCGGCACGCCCAGAATATTGGCCAGGGTGGCGCCGAGAAACACGGCGGAGACCGCCGAAGCTCGTTTATCTACCGGCGCCAGCTCCGCGGCATAGACTGAGCTTATTCCGAAAAACGAAGCGTGAGCGAAAGCGGTTATTACCCTGGCAATAATTAGCATGGTCATATTACCGGCGATCGCGCAGCCTAAATTTCCAATGGAAAATAAGATCATCAAAAATAACAGCGCCGGTTTTTTGCGATAACGGCTTAATAGCGGCGTAAGCAGCGGCGCGCCAATCACCACCCCACAGGCATAAGCGGTAATAGACCAGGCGGCAAGGGTAATGGATATATGAAAATCATGGGCCACATCGAGTAATAAACCCATAATCACAAATTCGGTGGTGCCAATACCAAATGAACCCACGGAAAGCGCATACACCGCCGCAGGCAATCCCGCCGGACGGGAAACAGCAATAGTCATAAGTTACCTTATCTCCCGCCAGAACGGCGGGAGGAACGTATTCAGGAGATTATTTATCGATTAAATTAAAGTCGCCCTGGTTATAGCGTAAGCCGGCGACGTTTTCGGCAGCGAAAATATGATCGATGGTGAGAATATCTTCAGGCGAGAGCATAATATCGGCCGCAGCGGCATTATCGCGCAGGTGATTGATTTTTCGTGCCCCGGGGATCGGCACGATATCTTCGCCTTTGCTCATCACCCAGGCGAGAGCCATCTGCGCCAGGGTGGCATCGTAGCGGCCGGCGACCTGCTGCAGATGGTCGAGCAACTGCTGGTTTTTGCGCATGGTTTCGGCCTGGAAGCGTGGCAGATTGCGACGAAAATCATCGGCAGCGAAGAGGCTGGGGTCGGTGATTTTGCCTGTCAGGAAGCCGCGCCCCAGCGGGCTGTAAGGGACAAAGCCCACCCCCAGCTCGCGGCAGGCCTTGAGGATGCCGCCCTCCGGCTCACGGGTCCACAGCGAGTATTCCGTCTGCACCGCGGTAATCGGATGCACCTTGCAGGCCCGGCGCAGCGTCTGGGCTGACACTTCCGACAGCCCGATGTGGCGAATTTTACCCTCTTTAACCAGGTCGGCCATGGTGCCCACCACCTCTTCCACCGGCACCGCGGGATCGACGCGGTGCTGATAGAGCAGATCGATGGTCTCGATATTCAGCCGCTTCAGCGACCCTTCCACCGCCTCACGAATATGTTCCGGACGGCTGTCGACGCCGGCCATCCGCTCCAGCCCCTGGCCGGTCGGCAGAATACGAAAGCCAAATTTGGTGGCAATCTGCACCTTATCGCGGATGCCTTTAATCGCTTTCCCGACAAGGACTTCATTGTCAAATGGCCCATACACTTCGGCGGAATCGAGGAAGGTCACGCCCATGTCCACTGCGGCATGGATGGTATTTATCGCCTGCGACTCCTCAGCGCCGCCATAGGCAAAACTCATTCCCATACACCCGAGACCCAATGCGGAAACCTGGAACTTCTCTTTTCCGAGATAACGTGTTTTCACCTTATTTTCCTTACGTGCTGAATGTTATTAAATATATACTTCCCTTTTACATTGATAACAATTAATCTATTCCGAACGCGGTGTTAGCTGGAAATTAACAATGAAAACGTTGCCTGATTTGCAACAAATTGAAATATTAATACTCATAGTGAAACATGGTAGTTTTCGACAAGCTGCCAGAGCATTAAATCTTTCACCGCCGGCCCTCACCAGCGCTATTAATCATCTGGAAGAAAAATTAGGCGTGCGCCTGCTCAATCGCTCGACGCGCAGTTTGTCTTTAACCGCCGTGGGTGAGGAATTTCTTAATAATATGACGCCGGTGGTTAATGATTATCGCCGGGTAGTCGACAGTCTGAATTATCACCGTCTGACCCCGGAAGGGGTGGTGAAAGTCAATTTACCGCGCATTGTTCTCGACCTTTTCTTTCAGCGCTATTTTATTGCTTTTAAAACCGCCTATCCTGACGTGACGCTGGAGCTGTTTACCACCGATCGGAAAGTGAATATTATCGAGTCCGGTTTTGACGCTGGCATTCGTTATTCCCGGGATGTGCCCAAAGATATGATTGCCATCCCCTTTGGCGAGAAACTGTCGCTGATCCCGGTAGCCAGCCCGGACTATCTCCGCCAGGCCGGAGCGCCCGACACCCCGCAGTCGCTGATCAATTTTCGCTGTATCAACCGATGTTTTCCCAGCGGCGAAAAGTATCGGTGGGAGTTTATCAGCCCCGACGGCGAGCCAGGCGAAGTCGCAGTCAAAGGCGATCTGGTCGTCGATTCCGATACGGCGATGATCCAGGCGGCGGAGAGCGGACTGGGGATCGCCTTTGTCTATCAGTCGCTGGTCTCCGCGCAACTGAACGCCGGCAGCCTGATCCGATTATTGCCCAGCTACCGCTACCCGGCGGATCATTTCTGCGTCTACTATCCGAGTCGCAAACATATTCCCGCGCCCCTGCGCGCTTTTATCACCTGGGTGATGGCGCAGAATAAGAGCATCCTCCATGAGTAAATGGCCTGAGGGGGTATCCTCCTGTTCGCTACAATAAACGCACACACCGTTAACCCTTATTTATCCTTTCCCTTGAATTTCGTCGGTCGTCAGGCATAAACTCGTTAGAGCTCTAACGATTTTGGCAGACGACCTATGGACCATCGACAGCTAAACTTCTCCCATCTTTTATATCTGACCGCCCATCACTGGCGGCTGGCGGTTAATCGTCGGCTGAAAAACCTCGGCCTCAGCCAGGCCAGCTGGGTAGCGGTCGCCGCTATCGCCCGCCATCACCAGCCGCTGTCGCAAAGCGAACTGGCGCAGGAGCTGGGAGTGGAGAGCGCGACCATTGTGCCGCTGATCAACCGCCTGGTGACCCTCGGCCTGGTGGAGCGCGTCACCACCGACCGCGATAAACGCAAGCGGCTGCTGGTGGTCACCGACCAGGGGCAGGCCCTCTTCGAGCAGGTCAAAACGGTGGCGGACGATCTGCGTGAAGAGATCCTGACGGCGATTACTCCGCAGGAGCGGGAACAAACTCAGCGGGTGCTGGAAAAGCTGTTGCGCGAAGTGGAGAAGAAATAATGCCCCGTCGTCAGAGTAACCCTTACGCCCCCCATGACTGGGCGCCGCATGAAAAACCGGCCCTGCTCGGCTCGCCATCGACGCCGCTGCACAGCCCGGCGAAGCGCCTGGCCTACGGGGTGGTCGGGCTGCTGGTGTGCCTCACCGGCGCGCTGGGCAACGCGGTAGTCACCGCCAATCTGCAGCTGCTGCAGGGCACCTTCGCCGCCTGGTCGACGGAGATCGCCTGGCTGCCGGCGGTGTATGTCATGACCAACGTCTCCATCAACCTGCTGCTGGTGAAATTTCGTCAACAGTTCGGGCTGCGCGCCTTTACCGAAGGCTTTCTGGTGCTCTATGTGCTGGTCACCTTCTTCCACCTGTTCGTCAACGATCTCAGCTCGGCGATGATGGTCCGCGCCGCCCACGGCATGGTGGCCGCGGCGCTCAGCTCGCTGGGGATCTACTATCAGGTGCAGGCCTGGCCCGCACGCCACCGCCTTAAAGGGCTGACCATCGGTATCACTGGCTCGTCGCTGGCCATTCCGCTGGCGCGCCTCTTTTCCACCGAGCTGCTGCAGACCGACGAATGGCGCGGGCTCTACTTCTTTGAACTGGGGCTGGCGCTGGTGTCGCTGGCCTGCGTCATCGCGCTGAAGCTGCCGCCGAGCGATCGTAAAAAGGTGTTCGAGAAGAAGGATTTTATCACCTTCTTCCTGCTGGCCCCCGGCATGGCGCTGGTGTGCGCGGTGCTGTCGCTGGGGCGGCTCGAGTGGTGGTTCGAAGCGCCGTGGATCGGCTGGTCGCTGGCGGCGGCGGTGGTGCTGATCGTCGCTGCCATCGCCTTCGAGCATAACCGCAGCAATCCCCTGCTCAATACCAAATGGCTCTCCAGCGGCAGTATCCTGCGCCTCGGTCTGATTATGCTGCTGATCCGCATCGTGCTGGCGGAGCAGAATACCGGGGTGATCGGCTGGCTGCAGTACGTTGGCCTGCAAAACGAACAGATGACCAACCTTGCGTGGTCAATTTTCGCCGGCATTCTGTGCGGGATCATTGCCAGCTGCCTGACGCTTAACCCGCAGAAGCTCTACTGGCCGACCGCCACCGCCCTGGCGCTGATCATGGTGGCCTCGCTGCTCGACAGTCAGTCCAACGCCCTCACCCGCCCGGAACAACTGATGTTCAGCCAGTTTTTGCTTGGCTTCGGCAGCGCCTTCTTTCTGGCGCCGGCGATGCTCGCCGGTATTGGCGGGGTGTTCGCCGATCCGCGCAACCTGGTCAGCTTCTCGGTGCTGTTCGGCATGAGCCAGAACATCGGCGGCCTGCTGGGATCGGCGATCCTCGGTACTTTCCAGACCTGGCGGGAGAAATTTCACTCCAGTCAGCTGGCGGATCAGATCACCACCCTCAACCCGCTGATCGTCGAGCGTCTGCAGCAGTACAGCCAGATGTACCAGAGCCAGATCGGCGACAGCACGCTGCTTAACGTCCAGGCCACGACGCTCCTGCAAAACGCCGCGACGCTGCAGGCCAATATTCTCGCCTGGAATGATACCTATCTGCTGACGGCGGCGATCTCCGCCGGGACGTTAGTGTGGGTTTTCTGGCGCTTAATTCGCTTACGACTAACCGCCCGTATCGCATTAAAACGCGCCACTGGCAGCAAATAATTATCATCATTTCATCTCTGGAGTCGTTATGAGTCAGCAGGATGCGGCCAAACAACAGGCCAATACCCGAAACAACATTCGCGTGGTCTCCATTTTTACCGCCGCGGCGATAGGCCTCGTCGGCGTACTGGTGATCCTCTATGCCTGGCAGCTACCGCCGTTCACCCGGCATAGCCAGTTTACCGACAACGCCTACGTGCGCGGGCAGACCACCTTTATCAGCCCACAGGTCAACGGCTACATCACTGCCGTCAACGTCAAGGATTTCGCCATCGTTCAGCCGGGCGAGGTACTGTTCCAGATAGACGATCGCATCTATAAGCAGCGGGTGCACCAGGCCCAGGCCACCCTGGCGATGAAGGAGGCGGCGCTGCGCAACAACCTGCAGCAGCGCAAAAGCGCCGAGGCGACGATCGCCAAAAACGAAGCCGCGCTGCAAAACGCCCGCGCGCAGAATCTGAAAATCCAGGCCGATTTAAAAAGGGTGCAGGAACTGACCGCCGATGGCTCGCTGTCGATCCGCGAGCGTGATTCCGCCCGCGCCAGCGCCGCCCAGGGGGCAGCGGATATTGAACAGGCGAAAGCGGCGCTGGAGATGTCGCGCCAGGATCTCGAATCGACCATCGTCAATCGCGATTCGCTGGAGGCCGACGTGGCCAGCGCCAAAGCCGCCCTCGAACTGGCGCAGATTGACCTGCAGAATACGCAGATCATCGCCCCCACCGGCGGCCAGCTGGGGCAGATTTCGGTGCGTCTTGGCGCTTACGTCAGCGCCGGAACCCATCTGACTTCGCTGGTCCCGCCGCAGCACTGGGTGATCGCCAACCTGAAAGAGACCCAGCTGGCCGATGTGCGTATCGGCCAGCCGGTTACCTTCACCGTTGACGCGCTCAACGGCGAGACCTTCCACGGCAAGGTGCAGAGTATCTCCCCGGCGACCGGGGTGGAGTTCAGCGCTATTTCGCCGGACAACGCTACCGGCAACTTCGTCAAGATCGCCCAGCGCATCCCGGTGCGCATCACGGTTAACGAGGGGCAGCGCAACAGCGAGCGCCTGCGCCCCGGCATGTCGGTGCAGGTGACCATTGATACCCGCGCGGAGAAGCAGCCATGATCCGCCCGGTCACCCTTGTCATCGTCCTGGCGCTGGTCGGCTGTCAGTCCGCCGATGTCCAGCGCGCGCAGCCGACCCTGACCATCCCTGCCGCCTGGCGGGCCGACGTTGGCCCTGCCAGCCCGGTGGAAGGCGTATGGTGGCGCAATTTTCATGACAGTGCGCTGAATCAGTATGTCGACCGGGCGCTGCGCTATAACAGCGATGTGCTGATCGCCCGCGAGCGGGTCAATGAGTATCAGGCGCGGGCGTATGCCGCCGACAGCAGCCTTTTTCCCTCGCTGGATGCCAGCCTGACCGGCACCCGCGCCCGCGCGCAGTCCGCCGCCACCGGCCTGCCGATCCACAGCACGCTGTACAAAGGCGGCCTGACCGCCAGCTATGATGTCGATATCTGGGGCGCGAACCGCAGCGCGGCCAGCGCCGCCGGGGCCAGCCTCGAGGCGCAGAAAGCCGCTGCCGCCGCGGCCAATTTGAGCGTCGCCGCCTCGGTGGCCGTGGGCTACGTGACGCTGCTGTCGCTGGATGAGCAGCTGCGGGTCACGCAGCAGACGCTCCAATCACGGGAAGACGCCTGGCGGCTGGCCAAACGTCAGTTTGAAACCGGGTATACCTCGCGCCTTGAGCTGATGCAGGCGGATTCGGAGCTGCGCTCAACGCGGGCGCAGATCCCGCCGCTGCAGCACCAGATTGCGCAGCAGGAAAACGCCCTCAGCGTGCTGCTGGGGGATAACCCCGGCGCGGTAAAACGCGGCGAATTCGCCGGGCTCACCCCGCTGCGTCTGCCCTCGCAGTTGCCGTCCACCCTACTCAACCGCCGCCCGGATATCGTACAGGCCCAGCGTCAGCTGGTAGCCGCCGATGCCACCCTGGCCTCGTCGCAGGCGCAGCTGCTGCCGTCTATCAACCTGACCGCCACCGGCAGCCTGCAGGACCGGACGCTGCCGGATCTGCTCGACGATCCGCTGCGACTGTGGAGCATTGGCGGTAGCATCCTGGCGCCGCTGCTTAACCGCCAGGCGTTAAACGCCCAGGTGGATGTCTCCATGGCCCAGCGCAACCAGGCGCTGTACAGCTATGAGAAAACGGTGCGCGGCGCGTTCAAAGAGGTCAATGACAGCCTTGACGCCATTAGCCGCTACGGCGAACAGTTGACCGAGCTGCAGGGACAGGTGGCGGTAGCGGAGGAAACATTGCGCATTGCGCAGAATCGCTACCGTAACGGCTACTCTTCGTATCTGGATGTGCTTGATGCCCAGCGAACGCTGTTCTCCACCCAGCTTAGCGTGGTCCAGGTGAAGAATAACCTGCTGCTGGCGCAGATCGATCTGTACCGGGCGCTGGGAGGCGGCTGGATGAACGCGTGAAAGCCTGCGCGCGTCGGTCCGCCACCGTCCGGAGCGCGGAAGCCAGTATTCAGGCCGGGATAGCGTTGCGCCACCCGTCCACTACTACCACCAGGGAGTTAATCTATGCAACAACAGTGGTCTGCTGTCGATAATTACATGATTTCTTCGCTTATTCCTGATGATGACGTGCTGAGACAGGTTCTGGAAAACAACAAACGCGCCGGGCTACCTGAACATGATGTTGCGGCCAATCAGGGGCAATTTCTGGCGCTGTTGGTGCGCATGACCCAGGCGCGGCGGATCCTTGAAATTGGCACGCTCGGCGCCTATAGCGCCATCTGGATGGCGCGTGCGCTGCCCGCCGACGGAAAGCTGATTACCCTCGAGGCCGACCCGACGCATGCGGGGGTGGCGCGCCAGAATATCCGCCTCGCCGGGCTAAACGAGCGCATTGAGCTTATTGAAGGACCCGCGCTGAACACGCTGGAAAATTTGGCGAACACGCCGCCATTCGACCTGATCTTTATTGATGCCGATAAACCTAATAATCCTCACTATCTGGAGTGGGCGCTGCACTATTCCCGCCCCGGGACGCTGATCGTGGGCGATAACGTGGTGCGCGATGGCGAGGTGATTAATGGGCAAAGCGATGACGCGCGTGTGCAGGGCGTGCGTCGGTTTATCGAGATGATCGGCGATAACCCGCGGCTCACCGCCACCGCGCTGCAGACGGTGGGCATTAAGGGATGGGATGGCTTTACGCTGGCGCTGGTGAATGGCTGAGATCCGGGCGGCCTGATGCCCTCACCCCGGCCCTCTCCCCCAGAGAGAGGGAGAAACCCCGCTCTCCTGCCCGGCAGCACCAGCCTGCATGAACCTATGCTGCCGGGCCAGCGGGGCTTTCTGCCGCGGAGGATCATCGAGGATAATAGGTATACTGGTAGTGCAGAGACTGATCTTTCATTGCCCCTGCAGCAGGCTGCTCGCCATACTCCGCAGTACAGTTCCCCTCGGGATCCCACCCTAAACAACGGGCCTGGCGTGGTCCATTATACGTTGAGGTCGTTTCCCGGGATATCCAGCGCCCTTTTTCATCCCAACGCAGCGTCGAGGTGGAGTCCGAGTCAGCCATGCGGCTAAGGCGCCCATCCGTATAGCGGTAATCGACAGCAAGCATGACCATCATACCGCCGTTGACCGTTTTACGGACCAGGCGGTGCCGGTCGTCATACTGATAGGTGGTCGTATGCAGGACTTTGGGCGGTTGCTGCGTCGCGGACACATTTTCGGCGCGCACAATCCGCCCGAGAGAATCGGTATAAAACTGTTCGCGCATCACCATCTTGCTGATATTTCCCGTCGCGCTCCGGGTCTGCCGGATATATTCCCGCATCCATCCTTTATCATTTCGCCAGCGAACATTATCTCTGACGATCGTTGAGCCATGTGCTGTGTTAAGGGTTTTTGCCCGCTCATAGCTTGCCAGCCGGCGGCATCGCGCGAAACGAAGGGCGCCATATTCGTTATTCTGGCTGCCGACGATTTGCACGCTCTGCACTTCGCCGTTCAGCGGCGGAAGGGAGGTCAAAATAAAAAAGTTCGCATCGTTGAACGCCCGCTGTGTTTCATCGCAGGAGGAAGCGTCAACGAAGGGTTTACACGCGGGCATCACAAGGATAGCCAGCGCCAGCATGAGGAATTTGTCCATATCAAGAAGGGTAAAAATAGACTCCGTGTTCTGGTTTTCCTGCGAAACAAGGCTAAAAATACGCGAAGACAGCCGATGACCCAAGCCGGCAGGTCGATTTTCAGATTCCGTTCATTTTTCATTCGGCGGGGAAGCATCAGGGCGGGGAGATAACCGGGTACGGCGTACGGCTTCGCGACCGCTCCCGGGTTTCCCCTGCCCGGCAAGCACTGCGCCGCCGGGCAGGGAAAAGGGTGGGATTACGGCGTCACCTGCTCCATCGCCTGCAGGACACGTTTGTCCGAGATGGGGTACGGGGTCCCCAGCTGCTGGGCGAAGAAGCTCACCCGCAGCTCCTCGATCATCCAGCGGATCTCCCGGACATCGTCGTCCTCACGGCGGTTCGGCGGTAGCTTATTCAGCCACTGCTGCCACGCCTGCTGCACGCTCTCAATTTTCAGCATCTGCGCGCGGTCGCGGTGCGGATCGATAGCCATCTTCTCCAGGCGCTTTTCAATCGCCTGTAGGTAGCGCAGCGTATCGCCAAGACGACGGAAGCCGTTGCCGGTGACAAAGCCGCGGTAAACCAGCCCCGCCATCTGCGCTTTGATGTCCGACAGCCCCAGCGCCATGGTCATATCCACCCGGCCTTTCAGCCGTTTGTTGATATTGAACACCGCAGTGAGGATCTGCTCGACCTGTTTGGCGATCTCCACCACCGTCTCGTTGAGCTCGGCGCGAACTTTATCGTGCAGCTGGTTGAAGCCCTCTTCCGTCCATACCGGACCGCCCGCCTCGTCGATAAGCTTATCAACGCCGCAGGAGATGCAGTCGTCAATCAGATCCAGCACTTTGCCGTACGGGTTGAAATAGAGCCCGAGCTTGGCTTTGTTCGGCAGTTTCTCGTGCAGATACTTAATGGGCGACGGAATGTTAAGCAGCAGCAGGCGACGCAGACCGCGCCACATGGCCTGCTGCTGTTCCTGTGGATTATCAAACAGCTTGATGGCCACGCTGTCGCGCTCGTCCACCAGCGCCGGCCAGGCTTTCACCTTATAGTTGCCGCGCTTCTGTTCATAGCTTTCCGCCAGGGTGCCAAAGCTCCAGATATGCAGCCCGCTCTGCTCGATGCCATCATCAGCGACCGCCGACAGCGTCTCCTGAACTTTGCCCTTCAGCGCCTCTTTCAGCGCCTGCAGCGAGCGCCCTTCCTGCAGCTTCTTGTTTTTATCATCCACCACCCGGAAAGTGATTTTCAGGTGATCGGGCACCTGATCCCACTGCCAGGCTTCGCGGTCGATGGTCACGCCGGTCATCTTACGCAGCTCGCGCTCCAGGGAATCGAGCAACGGCAGCTCAAGCGGCGTCGCCCGGCCAAGAAACGCTTCCGCATAGTTGGGAGCCGGGACAAAATTGCGCCGCACCGGCTTCGGCAGCGATTTTATCAGCGCGATAATCAGCTCGCGACGCAGGCCGGGGATCTGCCATTCAAACCCGGCCTCCTCCACCTGGTTCAGCAGCGGCAGCGGAATATGCACCGTCACGCCGTCGGCGTCGGCGCCCGGCTCAAACTGATAGCTAAGCCGCAGCTTAAGGTTGCCCTGATGCCAGAAGTTCGGATAGTCCAGCTTGCTAACCTGCTCCGCCCCTTCCTTAATCAGCATGCTCTTCTCAAAGTTGAGCAGATCCGGCGTCTCTTTGCTGGCCTGCTTCCACCAGCTGTCGAAGTGGCGGGCGGAGATGACGTCGTGGCTGATGCGCTGGTCGTAGAATTCGAACAGGGTCTCGTCGTCCACCAGAATGTCGCGGCGGCGCGACTTATGCTCCAGCTCTTCGATTTCCGCCCGCAGCTTCAGGTTCTCCCGGAAGAAGGCGTGGCGCGTTTGCCAGTCGCCCTCCACCAGCGCGTGGCGGATAAACAGCTCGCGGCACAGCGCCGGATCGATCTGGCTGTAGTTGACCTTACGCGCGCCCACGATCGGCAGGCCGTAGACGGTGACCTTTTCCGTCGCCATCACCGCGCCCTGCGCCCGCTCCCAGTGCGGCTCGCTATATGAGCGTTTGATCAGGTGCTGCGCTACCGGCTCCACCCACTCCGGCTCAATGCGGGCGGCAATGCGGCCCCACAGCCGGCTGGTCTCCACCAGTTCCGCCACCATCGTCCACTTCGGCGGCTTTTTAAACAGACCGGACCCCGGGAAAATGGAAAAGCGGGCGTTGCGCGCCCCGGTAAACTCCTGTTTATCGGCATCCTTCATGCCGATGTGCGACAGCAGACCGGTCAGCAGCGCGGTATGGATCTCGCGATATTCCGCTGGCTCGCTGTTGATCGGCAGGCCAAGCTCCTTCACCACCTGGCGCAGCTGGGTATAGATATCCTGCCACTCGCGCACGCGCAGATAGTTCAGAAAATCGACCCGGCACTGACGGCGGAACTGATTCGACGACAGGGCTTTCTGCTGTTCGCCGAGATAGTTCCACAGGTTCACAAAGGCAAGGAAGTCAGACTCTTTATCGTGAAAGCGGCGGTGTTTTTCGTCAGAGGCCTGCTGTTTGTCCATCGGCCGCTCGCGCGGATCCTGAATCGACAGCGCGGAGGTGATGATCATCGCTTCTCGCACGCAGCCGTGCTTCTGCGCCTCCAGCACCATCCGCGCCAGACGCGGGTCTACCGGCAACTGGCTAAGCTGACGGCCCATCGGGGTCAGCTTGTAGGCGGTGGCCTGCTCATCGGTGGTGATGGCGCCCAGCTCTTCCAGCAGGCGCACGCCGTCCTGAATGTTGCGCTTATCCGGCGCTTCAACGAACGGGAAGGCGGCGATATCGCCTAAGCCCAGGGCGGTCATCTGCAGGATGACCGACGCCAGGTTGGTGCGCAGAATTTCCGGATCGGTAAATTCCGGGCGCGACAGGAAATCGTCTTCTGAATAAAGACGAATACAGATCCCTTCCGAGACGCGACCGCAGCGGCCTTTTCGCTGGTTGGCGGACGCCTGGGAAACTGGCTCGATCGGCAGGCGCTGCACCTTGGTGCGGTAGCTGTAGCGGCTGATACGGGCGGTACCGGGATCGATAACGTACTTAATGCCCGGTACGGTCAGCGAGGTTTCCGCCACGTTGGTCGCCAGCACGATGCGTCGTCCACTGTGCGGCTGGAAGACGCGGTTCTGCTCGCTGTTGGACAAGCGAGCGTACAGCGGCAGCACTTCGGTATGGCGCAGATCCAGCTTATTCAGCGCATCGGCGGTATCGCGAATCTCCCGCTCGCCGCTCATAAAGATCAGAATATCGCCGGGCCCTTCGCGCCCGAGCTCATCGACGGCATCAAAGATCGCCTGCAGCTGATCGCGCTCGGTATCGTCCGCCTCTTCCACTATCGGCCGATAGCGCACTTCCACCGGGTAAGTCCGCCCGGAGACTTCGATAATCGGCGCATTATTGAAATGCTTTGAGAAACGTTCCGGGTCGATGGTCGCCGAGGTGATGATAATTTTCAGGTCAGGACGGCGCGGCAGCAGCTCTTTCAAATAGCCGAGCAGGAAGTCAATGTTCAGGCTGCGCTCGTGCGCTTCATCGATAATGATGGTGTCGTACTGCATCAGCAGGCGATCCTGCTGGATCTCCGCCAGCAGAATACCGTCGGTCATCAGCTTGACCATGGTGTTGTCGCTGACGTGATCGCTAAAGCGGACCTTATAGCCGATACAGCCGCCCGGCTCCGTTTGCAGCTCCTCGGCGATACGGTTGGCCACGGTTCGCGCGGCCAGACGGCGCGGCTGGGTATGGCCGATTAGCCCTTTCAGCCCGCGGCCCAGCTCCATGCAGATTTTTGGCAGCTGGGTGGTTTTACCCGAACCGGTCTCCCCGGCGACAATCACCACCTGGTGATCGCGTACCGCCTCGAGAATTTCTTGTTTTTTCTGGCTAACCGGCAGATTTTCCGGATAGGTGATGGCCGGACGCGCCGCTTCGCGCAGCAGGACTTTACCGGCTGCCTGGCTTATCTCCTGCGCCATCTCCTGAAGGATGGCCTGTTGCGATTCAGGATTTTTAACCTTCTTCACGCCGTGCAGACGGCGGGCAAAGCGCGTTTTGTCGCGCAGCATCAGGCCGTCGAGCTGTTGATAAAGCTGGGGGAAGGTGATTTTTTGTTGTTCTGTCATAGCGTTATCGGGCAGAGCTCTGCCGGGAAAATCTCTTTTGAAGTATTGCCTTAGAGTACCACATCTGCGCCACTCATGCCTTGTTCAAAAAATCTGAACATAGGATTCGATATATTGCGCTATCTCTGTGGCGCGATTGTGAATACAGTGTCATCAAGCACCAGGGCACTGACCCGTCAATCACATTAAAAAAGGAAACACCCATGAGCAAAGTATTAGTTCTGAAATCCAGTATTCTGGCAGGGTACTCACAATCTGGTCAGCTTTCCGACTATTTTGTTGAACAATGGCAGGAAAAACACCCGGGCGACGAGATCACCGTGCGTGACCTGGCCGCTAATCCGATCCCGGTTCTGGATGGTGAACTGGTTGGCGCCCTGCGTCCGAGCGACGCGCCGCTGACTCCGCGTCAGCAGGAAGCGCTGGCCCTTTCCGACGAGCTGATCGCTGAACTGAAAGGCAACGATGTGATTGTTATCGCTGCGCCGATGTACAACTTCAACATCCCGACGCAGTTGAAAAACTATTTCGACCTGGTGGCTCGCGCCGGCGTGACCTTCCGCTACACCGAAAAAGGGCCGGAAGGTCTGGTGACCGGTAAACGCGCGGTCGTTGTGACCAGCCGCGGCGGTATCCATAAAGATACCCCGACCGACCTGGTCACCCCGTACCTGTCCACCTTCCTCGGCTTCATCGGCATCACCGACGTGAACTTCGTGTTCGCCGAAGGTATCGCTTACGGCCCGGAAGTCGCGGCCAAAGCGCAGTCTGACGCGAAAGCGGCCATCGACAGCGTGGTTGCAGCCTAATAGTTAACTCCTCTCGCTTCCTGCGGGAGGAGATTTTTGCTTTTTCTCGTAGCGCAAATACCCCACCACGCCTCCGCCGCCATCTTTTGGATGATTCACGCCGTCGTTGACTTCCACGCAAGGAAAATCGAAAGGTGAAACGCCGTCAATGCAGGCCACATTCACCCCATACTGCTGTGGGTTTGATCGCCGTTGATGAAAGGTGTAGATCCCGCATACCGAGCAGAAAAAGTGCACGGCTTCCCCTGTATTAAAGCGATACTCTGTGAGCTTATCCCTGCCGCGTACCACATCGATTCCTGAACGCGGCGAAGAGACCGCGACCGCCCCACGCATTCGACAATATGAACAGTTACAGCGCCGAACGGTGTTGAAGCCGTCGCTGAGCTCAACGGTAAAGGCCACCGCACCGCAGTGACAGTGAGCGGATAATTTCTCTGCCATTATATTTACCCCTCAGGTGGAGGATTTTGGCCGCAGGTTTTCATCAAACTCCAGCCGCTTACGCCCGTCCTCCACTTCCCGTAATGGCTCAACCTGGTGGAGCGTCTGCTTACAGCGTTCCACCAGCACCTGGTATTCACGGGTACCGTGCTTTTTCCACGCCAGCTCCTGTTCGCTCAGGACGCGAATCGCTTTTGCCGGGCTGCCGATAATCAGATGGTTGGCGGGCATCTCGGCGTTGGCTTTGACGAAGGCCGAGGCGCCGACAATGCTGTTTTCGCCGATAGTCGCCCCGTCGATAATCACCGCGCTCATGCCCACCAGCGCGTTGCGGCCAATTACGCAGCCGTGCAGAATAGCGCCGTGGCCGATATGGCCCTCCTCTTCCACCACCGTATCCTGGCCTGGGAAGCCGTGCATCACGCAGTTGTCCTGTATATTGGCCCCGTCTTTGACCACGATGCGGCCAAAATCGCCGCGCAGGCTGGCGTTGGGCCCAACATAGACCCCTTTGCCGAGGATCACGTCGCCAATCAACACCGCGGTCGGGTGGACGTAACTCTCCTCCGGCACCACCGGGGTCAGTCCATCAATCTGATAAATCGGCATGCAACCTCCTTATGCGCCCGGCAAACCGCCAAAGCGCTGATAATAGAGCGGGCCCGGCGCGGGAAGCTCGCCGACCGAGCTTTCACCTTTCTCGCTGACGAACGCCAGCGCGCCGGGACTCACCCGTTGGTAAATATTGATACACAGCTGGCGGGCGGTTTGCCCCGCCCAGTGCGCCGGCAGCAGCTCTTCCGGCAGCAGCGGATCTTTGAGCACCACCCGGCGATAGAAATGAATCAGCAGGAGCTGGATCTGAAAGCTGCGCTCCGGCGTTAACTCCGCGGGGTCGCAGTCACGGAGCAGCGGCAGTATCGGCCGGAATAGCGAGATGAACGATTCATACATCTCGTTTTGTTCGGTGAGATGCCAGCACTCCTCTACCCGGCTGCGCAGCGCCGCCCGGGAGAGCGCCAGCGGCGAGTGGGCTTCAAAGCAGATGACGTTTTCGGCGACGCCTGCTTCGTGGAGCAGCGACTGGACATCCGCCAGCTTTTGCGACGGCGAGGCTAACAGGCTCGGCGCCAGCGCGCCAAATCCCTGCCACAGCAGCTGCTTTTTGACGTCGGCCAGCACATTTTTTTCCAGGCCTTCCGAGAGCAGCAGCAGCCAGGTACCATCCCATTCCGGGGCGTTCGCTCGATAAATTTTATGTTCCGCACGACGGGTCAGGCGCAGCCCTTTGTCGCTCAGACGATAGAAGCTGCGGCGGCCGATACGGACGACATCAAGCCACTCTTCTTTATTGAGGCGAAACAGCGCGGTGCGGACGAAGCGCTCGCCGAAGCCTAATCCTTCCAGCAGCGCCGCGACGCTGCCCAGCCACACTTCCCCACCGCGTTGTAATAAGGCGTCGCCATACAGCGAGGCGATCAATGACGTGCCGCTGATCGGCGTCGCCGTCACGGCTTGTTGAATAAAGGCGTCGAGTTTACTCATCTGATTCATGCTGTTGTTATATTTTTCCTTTATGAATCATAGCACAGGAATTTCCCCGGCTGAGGGCGTAAAGGCCTCAGCCGGGCTAACCGCGTAGCCCCGGTCAGCGCAGCGCCACCGGGGAGAGGTTTAACCGCTGACCACCGCTTTACGCAGATCAAATACCCGACAGGCTTTGCCTTCAGAGCGCGGAATGCTGCCGCAGTTGACGATAGTGATATCGGTGGAGATCCCGACCATCGACTTGATGCGGTGGCGCAACTGGTGACAAATCTGGCAGCGCTGCTCGTGACTCAGCGCCAGCCCGCTCTCTTTCAGCTCCACGCGCACCGCCAGCGAATCAAGATGGCCGCGGCGATTGACCTCCAGCTGGTAGTGCGGCGCCAGATGTTCAAACTTAAGGATCTCCTCTTCCAGCTGCGACGGGAAGACGTTAACCCCGCGGATGATCAGCATATCGTCGCTGCGTCCGCTGATGCGGTCCATACGGCGCATGGTGCGGGCGGTGCCCGGCAGCAGGCGCGTCAGATCGCGGGTACGATAGCGGATCACCGGCAGCGCCTCTTTGGTCAACGTGGTGAACAGCAGTTCGCCGTGTTCGCCATCGGCCAGCGGCGTGCCGTCGTCCGGGTTAACGATTTCCGGGAAGAAGTGGTCTTCCCAGATGGTCGGGCCGTCAACAGTCTCCAGACACTCCATCGCCACCCCCGGGCCCATCACCTCCGACAGACCGTATATGTCCAGGGCGGTGATCCCCAGCCGGCGCTCGATCTCCGCGCGCATCGCCAGGGTCCACGGCTCGGCGCCAAAGACGCCGACGCGTAATGAACAGCCGCGGGCATCGCCGTCCATCTGGCGCTCCAGCTCTTCAATCAGATTCAGACAGTAGGACGGCGTCACCATGATCATATCCGGCTTGAAATCACGGATCAGCTGCGCCTGTTTTTCGGTCTGTCCGCCGGACATCGGGATCACCGTCGCGCCTAAGCGTTCCGCGCCGTAGTGCGCGCCAAGGCCGCCGGTGAACAGGCCATAGCCGTAGGCGACGTGAATTTTATCTTTCGCCGTGCCGCCGGCGGCGCGCAGCGAACGGGCGACGATATTGGCCCAGTTATCAATATCGTTCTGCGTGTAGCCCACCACCGTCGGTTTGCCGGTGGTCCCGGAAGAGGCGTGAATGCGCACCACCTGCTCCATCGGCACCGCGAAGGTATCGAAGGGATAGTTGTCGCGCAGATCCTGTTTGGTGGTGCACGGGAATTTGGTCAGGTCGCTCAGTTCGCGAAAGTCGTCAGGGTGCACGCCGGCGGCGTCGAATTTGCGACGATACATCGGCACATTGTTATACGCATGATTCAGGGTCCACTTCAGCCGTTGGGTTTGCAGGGCCTGCAGCTCATCACGCGAGGCGGTTTCAATCGGATCTAATTTTGTAGTAGTTATCATTGTAGGGTACTCGCAGGTAAATTAGCTCACACTCGCTCGAGGATCATGGCGATGCCCTGACCCACGCCAATACACATCGTACACAACGCATAGCGCCCGCCGCGGCGCTGCAGCTCAAGGCTGGCGCTCAGCGCCAGACGCGCGCCGCTCATGCCCAGCGGATGGCCTAACGCGATGGCGCCGCCGTTGGGATTCACATGCGCCGCATCGTCAGGCACGCCAAGCTGTCTGAGCACGCCCAGGGCCTGGGCGGCGAAGGCCTCATTCAGCTCAATCAGATCCATATCGTGGATATTGAGTCCCGCCCGCTCCAGCACTTTACGCACCGCCGGTACCGGCCCCAGCCCCATCAGCCGCGGTTCGACCCCTGCCGTCGCCATCGCCACGATACGCGCGCGCGGCGTGAGCCCCTGGATAGCGGCCTGCTGTTCGCTGGCGACGATCAGCGCCGCGGCGCCATCGTTGACGCCGGAAGCATTGCCCGCGGTAATGACGCCGCCCTGGCGGAACGGCGCTTTCAGTTGCGCCAGCTGCTCAAGCGTGGTTTCCGGGCGCGGATGCTCGTCCTCGCGCACGTCGCTGACCGCCCCTTTCCGTCCGACAATCTGCACCGGCACGATCTCCTGCGCCAGAATGCCATCGCGCTGGGCCTGCGCCGTGCGCTGCTGGCTGCGCCAGGCGAAAGCATCCTGATCGGCGCGGCTAATATTTAACAATTCAGCTACATTCTCGGCCGTTTCCGGCATGCTGTCAGTTCCGAAGTGTTGCGCCATGAGCGGGTTCACAAAACGCCAGCCAATGGTGGTGTCAAACAGCTCCGCCTGACGCTGATACGGCGCGCTGGCCTTCCCCATCACAAACGGCGCGCGCGACATCGACTCCACGCCGCCGGCAATCAGCAGATCGGCATCGCCGGCTTTGATCGCTCTGGCGGCAAAGCCGATCGCATCCAGACCAGACCCACATAGACGGTTAATCGTGGTGCCCGGTACGGTATGCGGGAAACCGGCCAACAGCGTCGCCATATGCGCCACATTGCGGTTATCTTCACCCGCCTGATTCGCGCAGCCGTAAATCACGTCATCGATCGCGGTCGGGTCAAGCCTGGGGTTGCGGCTCAGCAGCGCCCGCAGCGGGATCGCCGCCAGGTCGTCGGCGCGCACGCTGGCCAGCGCGCCGCCGTAGCGGCCAATCGGCGTGCGGATCCCGTCACAAATAAAGGCCTCGCGCATTAGACTTCTCCTGTGATTGTGCCGCCGATGCGGTGCGATTTGCCGCGAAACAGGGCCACAATTTTTTGCTGTTGATTAACAATTTCAATGTCGTAGACCCCGGTCAGCTTGCCCTGCTGTTTGACTCGGGCGGTGGCGACCAGCCGGTCCCCGGCAAACGCCGGGCGAAGGAAATCAATGCTGGCCGCCGAAGCCACCGCCGCCAGCCCCTGGCTGTTACAGGCGTAGGCGAAAGCGGTATCGGCAAGGGTAAATAGCTGACCGCCGTGACAGGTTTGATGGCCGTTAAGCATGTCCGGCGAGACGGTCATGGTCATCTGCGCAAAACCATCGTCCATTTCGATAAGTTCGATCCCCATCTTTCTGGCGCAGGTATCTTTTTCGTACATCACGCGAGCGTTGCGCCACGGATCATTGCTCATGGTGCTTCTCCATTAGCGCCTTCTGGCGCAACAGGGAACCGGGGCGATAGCGCTCCTCGCCATAATGGTGGTGCAGGTTCTCCAGCAGGCGCAGCACACGGCGCCAGCCGAGGCTTTCCCCCCACGCCAGCGGGCCCTGCGGGTAGTTGACGCCAAGACGCATGGCGGTATCGATATCCTGCGCGCTGGCCACCCCTTTCTGCAGTGCGTCCAGCGCTTCGTTAACCAGCATCGCCACCGTGCGCCACACCAGCAGGCCGGGATAATCGGCGATGCGCAGCACTTTCTTGCCCTGCTGCTGGAAATAGTGCACCGCTTTGTCCGTCGCCGCCGGCGCGTTGGTCGCCGCGGCGGCCAGCACCACCGTATCGCTGGCGCACAGGTCATACACCACCACCGGACGACGATGCTTAACGCTCAGCGCCAGGGCGGTTTCGCCTTCGGTCTCCAGCAACAAAAGCTCGTCCAGCTCGGTGACACTGTCACTTACCGTCATCACGGATTGCGCGCCAGTGGCGACCGGCGGCAGCGTCACCTCCGGCTGCGTCTCCGCAGGCCAGCGATAGACGCCGTGACCGCTCTTTTTCCCCAATCGCCCGGCCTGCGCCAGCTCCTGCTGCAGGAGCGATGGCAGGTAACGCCGGTCCTGCCAGAAGGCGTTAAATACCGAGCAGGTCACGGCGAAGTTGACGTCCTGGCCAATCAGGTCCGTCAGCGCCAGGGGCCCCATCGGGAAGCCGCCGCCGTCACGCAAAGCGGCATCGATAACTTCCGGGGCGGCCACCTGCTCCTCCAGCGCCCGCCAGGCTTCAGCATAGAACGGACGCGCCACGCGGTTAACGATAAAGCCGGGCGTCGAGCGGCAGCGAACCGGCCGTTTCCCCCAGCCGCTCACGCACTGGCACAGCTGCTCCACCACTTCCGCAGACGTCGCCAGGCCGCTGACAACCTCCACCAGCTGCATCACCGGCGCCGGATTAAAAAAGTGCAGCCCGGCCACCCGCTCCGGGTTTTTGACCCCGGCGGCGATGGCGGTAATCGAAATCGACGAAGTGTTGCTGGTCAGCAATGTTGACGGCGAGCAGATCGCCGCCAGCTGCGCGAACAGCGCCGCTTTCACCTCCAGCCGTTCAGAGGCCGCTTCGATCACTAAATCTGCGTCGGCCAGCGCGGCTAAATCGTGGGCCGGATGCAGCCGCGCCAGCAGCGCATCAGCTTGCTCAGGGACCAGTTTGCCGCGCGCAACGCGCGACGCCAGACGCCCGGCGATGCCCTCAATCGCCTGGCCTACAGCCTTAGGGTTAATATCAAAAATACGCACCGGATGTCCTGCGGCAGCAGCCACTTCGGCGATGCCGGCCCCCATGGTGCCGCTGCCGATCACCGCCACGTTGGCTAAGGATGTCGTCATCATCTATTTCCCGCTGAACTGTGGTGGCCGTTTGGCCAGAAACGCGCTGACCCCTTCGCGGTAATCATCGCTGCGCCCGGCGAGGCGCTGATAATCGCGCTCCAGATCCAGCTGCGCGTCGAGACTGTTGGTTTCCGCCGCCAGCAGCGCCTTTTTAATCAGCCCAAGACCAAACGTCGGCTGGGCCGCCAGATGGCGCGCCAGCTGCAGACTGGTATCCGCCAGTTCGGCATCGTCCACCAGTTGCCAGATAATCCCCCACTGCGCGGCCTGTTCCGCGCTGAGGCTGTCGCCCAGCAGCGCCAGCCCCATCGCGCGCGCGCGGCCAGCCACCCGCGGCAGGAACCAGCTGCCGCCGCAGTCCGGCACCAGCCCGAGCTTGCTGAACGCCATCACAAACTTGGCCGAACGCGCGGCCAGCACGATATCGCAGCCCAGCGCCAGGGTGGCGCCTGCGCCAGCGGCTACGCCGTTGACCGCGCAGATAACCGGTTTCGGCAGCGCCGCCAGACGGCGCACTAACGGGTTGTAAAAGCGTTCCACCGACAGGCCGAGATCCGGCGGCGGCCCACTGGGGTCGACGTTGCGGTCATTCAGATCCTGGCCGGCGCAAAATCCGCGGCCGGCGCCGGTGATCAGCAGGCAACGCACGCCGTCGTCGCGCTCGGCCTGCTTCAGACATTCCGCCAGCTGCTGATGCATCCGATCGTTAAAACTGTTGAGGCGGTCCGGGCGATTGAGAGTGATGGTCATGACGCCCTGTTCCACTGCGCTGAGAATGAAAGCTTCCACGATTAGCGTCCTTTAAAGTCCGGGTTACGTTTTTGTAAGAAGGCGTCGATGCCTTCGCGGCGGTCTTCGGTGGCGCTCAGCAGGCTGAACAGCTGGCGCTCCTGCTGGAGACCGGCCTGCAGGCTCACTTCCTGCGACAGGCGCAGCGACTGTTTCGCCGCCCGCAGCGCCAGCGGCGCATGGCGGGCGATGGTGGTCGCCAGTTGCAGGGCATACTCATCGGTTAACGCCGCCGGATGGACATCGCTCACCAGCCCGGCCTGCTGCGCCTGACGGGCGTCAATACTCTCGCCGCTCAGCACCATCCGGCTGGCCAGCGCCTTGCCAACGCTGCGGATCAGCCGCTGGGTGCCGCCAGCGCCCGGCATTATGCCGAGGGTAATTTCCGGCAGGCCAAAGCGGGCGTTGTCCCCGGCGACAATCAGATCGCACAGCAGGGCCAGCTCGCAGCCGGCGCCGAGGGCGTAGCCGTTGACCGAGGCGATCAGCGGTTTGGGGAAGGCATCGATACGCGCCCACAGCCGCGGGCGGATATCGTCCAGGGTCGCCGGGAGATCTTTCTCCGCCATCTCATTCAGGTCGGCCCCGGCGGCAAAGAAGCGCGGGTTACCGCTGATGACGCAGACGCTGACGCGGTTATCAGCGGCCGCGACCTCCAGCGCCTCGGCAATCTGGGTTAATAAGGCATTGTTCAGTGCATTGCGGGCCTGCGGACGGTTGAGCGTCAGCTGCAGCACCCGGCCATGGCGGTGGATCAGCAGCTCGCTCATGCCATCCCCCGCGCGTCAAAGTCGACAACTACGTCGCCGCTGGTGGGCAGCGCCTGGCAGCTCAGTACATAACCCGCCGCCAGCTCATCCGCTTCGAGGCTATAGTTGGCGGCCATCGCCACTTCGCCGCGCAGCACTTTGCATTTACAGGTGGCGCACACCCCGCCCTTGCAGGCAAACGGCAGGTCTGCCCCCTGACGCAATGCGGCATCCAGGATGCTGTCGTCTTCGGCGCTGAGGGCGATCAGCCGATCGCGCCCGTCCTGGCGGATGGTGACCGTGCGTCCCTCCGCCTGCACCCCGGCGGCGCGCTTAACGCTGCCGCCCGGCGTATTGAAGCGTTCGAGATGAATCGATTTCTCCGCTACGCCAAGTTCACGTAACGTTGCTTCCGCCTCGTCCATCATCGTCGCCGGACCGCAGATAAAGGCCTCGTCGAAACGGCTGAAATCCAGCAGATGGTCAGCGAGCTGGCGCAGTTTGTCGCCGTCAATGCGCCCCTGTAAAAGATCGCTGTCCATCGACTCCTGGCTGAACAGATGTATCACCTGCAGGCGCTGCGGATAGCGGTCTTTTAAATCGGCTAGCGCCTGGCGGAACATCATGCTGTGGCTGCTGCGGTTACCGTAGATCAGCGTGAAGCGACTGTACGGCTCGGTGGCCAGGGTGGCGCTAACGATCGCCATCATCGGCGTGATCCCGGAGCCGGCGGCAATCGCCAGATAGTCGCCCTGCCGCTCGGCCTGCGGCTGATAGCCGAAATGTCCCTGCGGCACCATCACCTCCAGCTCCATCCCCTGCTGGATATCGTGCTGGGCGTAGCGCGAGAAGCGTCCGCCGTCGATGGCTTTGATCGCGACGCTGATCTCTCCCGGCGTGCGGCTGCGGCAGATGGAGTAACAGCGGCGCAGCTCTTCACCGCCCAGACGGGCTTTTAGCGTCAGATGCTGGCCCGGGCGAAAACAGTATTCCGCCTGCAGGGCTTGCGGGATCGCAAAAGTGATGGTCACCGCATCGCGGGTTTCCGGCTCGACTCTCGCCACCTTAAGCGAATGGAACGTCGTCATGGCAACCTCAAATACATTTAAAGTAATCAAAAGGTTCCCGGCAGCTGTCGCAGCGATAGAGCGCTTTGCAGGCCGTGGAACCGAATTCGCTAAGCAGCGAGGTATGGGTGCTGCCGCAGCGTGGACAACTCACCTCGGCGGGCATATCCGCATGGCAGGCGTGCCCCTGGGGCGGGCTGATGCCGTACTGGCGCAGGCGCTCGCGGGCATCCTGACTCATCCAGTCGGTGGTCCACGGCGGATCCAGCTGCAGGACGATGTGGACCGGCAGATAACCATGCTCGCTCATCACTGCGCGGATCTCCCCCAGCAGATGCTCCGTCGCCGGACAGCCCGAATAAGTCGGGGTAAAGCCAATCACCCAGCCGTCGCCGTGGCGCGCGACGCTGCGCACCATGCCGAGATCGGTGATGGTCAGCACCGGTACTTCCGGGTCCGGGATCGCGCTTAACAATCCCCAGATAGCACGCACCTCGGCGGGAGCGATGTCATCTAAACGTTGCATCTTCTCCTCCCTTACCACTGCAGGCCGGGATGCGAACGCTGCAGATATTGCATCTCCGCCAGTAGCGGGCCGAGATGTTCACTGTGCAGCCCCTGTTTGCCGCCGCTGCGGAAGGCCGCTTCCTGCGGGATCGATAAGCCTGAGTCAAGCAGCGCGGTATGCACGGTGCTTTGCCATTCGGCCTGAAGCTCGCGCGGATCAACCGCAATGCCCTGCCCGACCAGGCTGAGCTCCAGGTCATCGGCAAGGAACAGTTCGCCGGTGAAGCGCCACAGATTGTCGACCGCCTGCTGCATTTTGCGCTGGGATACCTCGGTACCGTTGCCAAGACGCTCCAGCCAGCCACGGCTGAAGCGCTGGTGGTAACGCACTTCTTTCAGCCCTTTAGCGGCAATTGCCGCCAGCTGCGCATCGCGGCTGTTCACCAGCCGGCTGTACAGGGCGACGTGCCAGACGTCGATAAAGAACTGGCGGGCGATGGTGTCGGCAAAATTGCCGTTGGGCTGCTCCACCAGCAGCAGGTTGCTGAACTGGCGCTCATCGCGGCCGAAGGCCAGGGTATCTTCGTCGCCGCAGCCGTTAAGCTCGGCGGCATAGCTTAAAAAGTTGCGCGCCTGGCCGAGCAGGTCGAGGCCGATGTTGGCCAGCGCAAGATCGATCTCCAGCTCCGGGGCATGGCCGCACCAGGCGCCTAAACGCTGGGCCAGCACCAGACCATTGTCGCCAAGCCGCAGGGCATAGGTGGCGATGGGATTCGGGTTATTCATCGCCGCCTCACATATGTTCCATGCCGTCCGGCACGGTATAGAAAGTCGGATGGCGGTAGACTTTGCTTTCCGCCGGGTCGAAGAATTCGCCGCGCTCTTCCGGCTGCGAGGCAACGATTTCGCTGGCCTTCACCACCCAAATTGAGCAGCCTTCGCTGCGGCGGGTGTAGGCGTCGCGGGCGTTTTCCAGCGCCATTTGATCGTCGGCGGCATGCAGGCTGCCGACGTGACGATGGGAAAGCCCCTGTTTGCTGCGAACGAACACTTCATATAACGGCCAGTAAACTTTGCTCATGTTGTCTCTCCTTATGCCGCGCTGCGGGCCTGCTGTTTTTGCGCATGGGCCAGCGCGGCTTCGCGCACCCATTCGCCCTCTTCCCAGGCCTTACGCTTGGCGGCCAACCGCTCGTGATTGCAAATGCCACGGCCGCTAATCACCTCGTTAAATTCCTGCCAGTCGATTTCGCCGAAGCGGTAGTGCCCGCTGGCTGCATCAAACTGCAAATCCGGGTCCGGGACGGTCATGCCGAGGATCTCCACCTGCGGCACGGTGTTGTCGACGAAGCGTTGACGCAGCTCGTCGTTGGAGTGCAGTTTGATTTTCCACGCCATGCTGCGGGCGCTGTTTGGCGAGTTGTCGTCGTTGGGGCCAAACATCATCAGCGCTGGCCACCAGAAGCGGTTAATGGCGTCCTGCAGCATTTGCCGCTGCGCGTCATTGCCCTGCGCCAGCGCCATGCAGGCTTCGAATCCCTGGCGCTGGTGAAAGCTCTCTTCTTTGCAGATTTTGACCATCGCCCGGGCATAGGGCCCGTAGGAGGTCCGGCACAGCGCCACCTGGTTGACGATAGCCGCGCCATCCACCAGCCAGCCGATCACGCCGATATCCGCCCAGCTCAGCGTCGGGTAGTTAAAAATGGAGGAGTATTTCATCTGCCCGTCGAGCATCTTCTGATACAGGTCTTCCCGCGCGCAGCCAAGGGTTTCCGCGGCGCTATAGAGATACAGCCCGTGTCCAGCCTCATCCTGTACCTTAGCCAACAGGATCGCTTTGCGGCGCAGCGTCGGCGCGCGGGTGATCCAGTTGCCTTCCGGCAGCATGCCGACGATCTCCGAGTGCGCGTGCTGGCCTATCTGCCGAATCAAGGTCTTACGGTAGGCATCCGGCATCCAGTCCTGCGGTTCGATGGCCGTTTCCTGCGCGATGCGCTGGTCAAAGCGTTGTTCTTCTGTCACGTCATCACCTTTATGATTCCGATATTCACAACAAAAACATTAATGTGAATCACTTTGTTTATTGAAGGTTACATATTGGTTAAATAAAACCACAAATTTTGTTTGCTCTTTTTGTGATAATCTCCGCAAAACCTTTTGTAAACCACAATAAATACAGTAAGTTAAGCATAAGGCGTAACGCCATCGCGATCACAATGTTAATAATTTATTAAATACTGGCTTGCATTTTATGATTCATAAAAGAACTATTTATAGATATCACACGTAACACATTTGGAGATTTGCGATGCAGCAGTTAGCCAGCTACTTATCCGGCGCCTGGCAGACCGGCCGGGGCCGCGCCCGTACTATTCATCACGCCATCACCGGCACGGCGCTGTGGGAGGTGACCAGTGAAGGTCTGGATATGGCGCAGGCGCGCCGCTTCGCGATTGAGCGCGGCGGTAAGGCGCTGCAAGCCATGACCTTTATTGAACGCAGCGCGATGTTAAAAGCGGTGGCGAAACACTTGCTGGAGCAGAAAGACCAGTTCTACGCCATCTCGGCGCAAACCGGCGCCACCCGCGCCGACAGTTGGGTGGATATTGAAGGCGGTATCGGTACCCTTTTCACCTATGCCGGGCTGGGCAGTCGCGAACTGCCGGACGATATCCTGTGGCCGGAAGACGAGCTGATCCCGCTCTCAAAACAGGGCGGTTTTGCCGCCCGTCACGTGCTGACCTCAAAATCAGGCGTCGCCGTCCATATCAACGCCTTCAACTTTCCCTGCTGGGGAATGCTGGAAAAACTGGCCCCCACGTGGCTGGCCGGTATGCCAGCTATCATTAAACCGGCAACCGCTACCGCCCAGCTCACCCAGGCAATGGTGAAAGCGATTGTCGACAGCGGCCTGGTGCCGGAGGGCGCCATCAGCCTGATTTGCGGCGGCGCGGGCGATCTGCTCGACCACCTCGATAGCCAGGACGTGGTGACCTTTACCGGCTCTGCCGCCACCGGCCAGCAGCTGCGGTCGCACCCCAACCTGGTGGCTAAATCGATTCCCTTTACCATGGAAGCGGATTCGCTCAACTGCTGTGTGTTAGGCGAAGACGTCACGCAGGAGCAACCGGAGTTCGCGCTGTTTATCCGGGAAGTGGTCCGCGAGATGACGGCGAAAGCTGGACAAAAATGTACCGCTATCCGCCGCATCATCGTCCCGCTGGCGCAGATCAATGCGGTTAGCGATGCGCTGATCGCCCGCCTGCATAAAGTGACCGTCGGCGACCCGGCGCAGGAAGGGATTAAGATGGGGGCGCTGGTTAATCACGAGCAGCGTCGGGACGTACAGGAGAGCGTCAATGAACTGATTGCCGCCGGCTGCGAAGCGCTGCTTGGCGGACAGGCAGACCTCAGCGCGGCCGGAGCCTTTTTCCCGCCGACGCTGCTCTACTGCGCGCAGCCGGATGAAACCCCGGCGGTTCACGCCATTGAAGCCTTTGGCCCGGTGGCGACCCTGATGCCCTACCAGGACCGCCAGCATGCGCTGACGCTGGCACGCGCCGGCGGCGGCAGCCTGGCGGGGACGCTGGTTACCGCCAGCGGCGAACTGGCGCGCGAGTTTATCCTCGGCGCCGCCCGCGCGCATGGTCGTATTCAGATCCTGAACGAAGCATCCTCCGCAGAATCAACCGGCCACGGTTCGCCGCTGCCGCAGCTGGTGCATGGCGGCCCCGGCCGCGCAGGCGGCGGAGAGGAGCTCGGCGGACTGCGTTCGGTGAAACACTATATGCAGCGCACCGCCGTCCAGGGCAGCCCAACGATGCTGGCGACCATCGGCCAGCAGTGGGTACGCGGCGCCCAGGTGAGCGAAGATCGCATTCACCCGTTTCGCAAATATTTCGAAGAGATCCAGCCCGGCGACAGTTTGCTGACCCCGCGCCGTACCCTGACCGAAGCGGATATCGTTAACTTCGCCTGCCTGAGCGGCGACCATTTCTACGCCCACATGGACAAAATCGCCGCCGCCGAGTCGATTTTCGGCGAGCGGGTGGTTCACGGTTATTTCCTGATCTCCGCGGCGGCCGGTCTGTTCGTCGATGCCGGCGTCGGGCCAGTTATCGCCAACTACGGGATGGAAAACCTGCGCTTTATTGAACCGGTCAAGCCGGGAGACACCATCCAGGTGCGTCTGACCTGTAAGCGGAAAACGGTCAAGCGGCAGCGCAGCGCTGAGGAGAAAGCCACCGGCGTGGTGGAATGGGCGGTGGAGATTTTCAACCAGCACCAGCAGGCGGTGGCGCTGTATTCCATTCTGACCCTGGTGGCGCGCCAGCAGGGGGATTTCCCGGCGTAATGGCGGAAAATAGACCGCTGGCGCTGGCGCTCTGTTGGCCGGTCCTTGAGCTATGGTTTGCAACGGTTTCGCCCCGGGAAAACGTTTGTTCTGTGTGATTTATCTCAAGGCGCAGGGGGCGAAAACAGCTACCGGACAGTTCCTTCTCCCTCCGGTAGAGGGTCAGGGTGAGGGGAAGTACTGAAGTGTGGTTCTTTATGTTATCTGTGGCTTCAGCGCACATTGCGCTCCCGGTTAATTTTTCTTCATTCTGTTTTCCGTGGCGCAGGGAGCGCACAGGGGGCGGCCAGTCGCCGCCGCCCCCTGTACCCCCGGGCTCCGGCCAGCACCGGCAGTTTCAGCGGCCCCAGCGCTAGCGCCAGCGCCAGCAGTGATTTGGGACTGTAGGCCGGGTAAGGCGCAGCCGCCACCCGGCAAAAAATCGGCGCTCGTGCTCAATGCCTCTGCGGAGGCATTTTTTACGTCCCTCTGGCAAAACTGACAAATAACCTGGCAAGAGCAAACAAACGCTACGGCGCCGCGGGCTGGTAGCTTAAGGGTGACAAAGCCGACATTCGCAGCGGCATAAGACAACAATAAGATGAGGTCACAATGGCAAACGGCTTGAAATTTTCCCCGCGTAAAACCGCACTGGCTCTCGCTGTCGCGGTGGTTTGCGCCTGGCAATCACCGGTCTTCGCTCACGGTAGCGAAGCCCACATGGTACCGCTGGATAAAACGCTGGAGGCGTTCGGCGCTGACGTGCAGTGGGATGACTATGCGCAAATGTTTACCCTGATAAAAGACGGCGCTTACGTCAAAGTGAAGCCCGGCGCCAAAACCGCAATCGTCAACGGTAAGCCCCTTGATCTGCCGGTGCCGGTAGTGATGAAGGAAGGTAAAGCCTGGGTCTCCGATACCTTTATCAACGACGTGTTCCAGTCCGGTCTCGATCAGACCTTCCAGGTGGAAAAGCGCCCTCACCCGTTAAACTCGCTCTCGGCGGCGGAAATCAGCGAAGCGGTGACCATTGTCAAAGCCGCGCCGGAGTTCCAGCCCAATACCCGCTTTACCGAAATTTCCCTGCACGAGCCGGATAAAGCCGCGGTATGGGCCTTTGCCCTGCAGGGCACGCCGGTGGATGCGCCACGCACTGCCGATGTGGTGATGCTGGATGGCAAACAGGTGATGGAGGCGGTGGCCGATCTGCAAAACAAAAAAATCCTCTCATGGACTCCGATCAAAGGGGCCCACGGCATGGTGCTGCTCGATGATTTCGCCAGCGTGCAGAACATCATCAACGCCAGCAGCGAATTCGCGGCGGTGCTGAAAAAACACGGTATTACCAATCCTGGCAAGGTGGTCACCACCCCGCTCACCGTCGGCTACTTCGATGGCAAAGATGGCCTGCAGCAGGATGCGCGTCTGCTGAAGGTGGTCAGCTATCTCGATACCGGCGACGGCAACTACTGGGCGCACCCGATTGAAAACCTGGTGGCGGTGGTCGACCTGGAAGCAAAGAAAATCATCAAAATCGAGGAAGGCCCGGTGATTCCGGTGCCGATGGAACCGCGTCCGTATGATGGCCGCGACCGCAACGCCCCGGTGGTGAAACCGCTGGATATTACTGAACCGGAAGGCAAAAACTATACCATTACCGGGGATACCATTCACTGGCGGAACTGGGATTTCCATCTGCGTCTTAACTCGCGCGTCGGACCAATCCTCTCGACGGTGACCTACAACGATAACGGCAAAAAACGCCAGGTGATGTATGAAGGTTCCCTCGGCGGGATGATCGTCCCCTACGGCGACCCGGACGTCGGCTGGTATTTCAAAGCCTATCTGGACTCCGGCGATTACGGCATGGGCACCCTGACCTCGCCGATTGTACGCGGCAAAGACGCGCCGTCGAATGCGGTGCTGCTGGATGAAACCATCGCCGACTACACCGGCGCGCCGACCACCATCCCGCACGCCGTCGCCATATTCGAGCGCTACGCCGGGCCGGAATATAAGCACCTGGAGATGGGCAAGCCCAACGTCAGTACCGAGCGCCGGGAGCTGGTGGTGCGCTGGATCAGCACCGTCGGCAACTACGACTATATCTTTGACTGGGTGTTCCACGACAACGGCACCATCGGCATCGATGCGGGCGCCACCGGGATTGAGGCGGTGAAAGGCGTGCTGGCGAAAACCATGCACGACCCGAGCGCCAAAGAAGATACCCGCTACGGAACGCTGATCGACCATAATATTGTCGGCACCACCCACCAGCATATCTATAACTTCCGCCTCGACCTCGACGTGGACGGCGAAAACAACACCCTGGTGGCGATGGACCCGGAGGTGAAGCCCAACACCGCCGGCGGCCCGCGCACCAGCACCATGCAGGTGAATCAGTACACGATTGACAGCGAACAGAAAGCGGCGCAGAAATTCGACCCGGGTACGATTCGCCTGCTGAGCAACACCAGCAAAGAGAACCGCATGGGTAACCCAGTCTCTTACCAGATCATCCCTTACGCTGGCGGCACCCATCCGGCGGCGACCGGCGCTAAGTTCGCCCCCGACGAGTGGATCTACCATCGTCTGAGCTTTATGGATAAACAGCTGTGGGTGACGCGCTACCACCCGAGCGAACGCTATCCGGAAGGCAAATACCCCAACCGCTCCGCTCACGATACCGGGTTAGGCCAGTATGCCAAGGACGATGAGTCGCTGACGCACCAGGATGACGTGGTGTGGATCACCACCGGCACCACCCACGTGGCGCGCGCTGAAGAGTGGCCGATCATGCCAACCGAATGGGCGCACGCCCTACTGAAGCCATGGAACTTCTTTGACGAAACGCCGACCCTCGGCGAGAAGAAACAGTAATCTTAACCCACGGTGAAATCGAGCAGGATTTTACCGCCTCTTCCCGGCTGGCCGGCGGCGGCAATCGCCTCGCGCCAGTCGTTCACCGCCACCCGCTGGGCCGGCGGTTGCGTAGTCGTCGGTAGCCGCTGCCAGATCTCATCGAACGCCGCCCGCCATGCCGCCACGCTGAGGCCAGGCAGCGCCTCCCGCAGATGAAACTTGCGCACCGCCGCGCTGGCGCGCGTCTGGATCAACGGCCGCCCGGATAATAAGCCGTAGGAGACCAGGGTCGACGACGCGGGCAGCACCGACAACAGCGTGTTCCCCAGCTCCCCGCCCACCGCGTCAAACACCAGATCGCTGTGCTGGCTGACCTTCTCCACCAGCGCCCGGTCGGCGTCGAGAATCGGATAGATCCCGGCCTGCTCCAGACGCGCCCGATGCTGCGGCGAGCGAATAATCCCGCTTACCGAACGGGCGCCCATGGCCAGCGCCCACTGCCCCAGCAGGCTGGCGCAGGAGGAGGCGGCGGCGGTCAGCACGATCTGTTTCCCGGCAACCGGCCAGCGACTGAGCATCAGCATCGCAGTCAGCGGATTGATATACCCGCGGGCGGCCAGCAGATCGTCCACCGCCGGGGGAACCGGCACCAGCCAGGTCTCATCGAGATCGATAAACCGTTGCCAGGTGCCGCCCCCGCGCAGGGGCAGCACCCGCTGGCCCGCGGTCAGCCGGCTGCCGAATGGCGCGGCGACCACCTCGCCAAGGCCTTCGTAGCCGGGGACGGCCGGCAGTCGGGTACGGTGGCGATAGGCGCCGGTGATGGGGATCAGATCTGAAGGATTCACCGGGGCATAGCGCATCCTGACCCGCACCCGTCCACCGGCCAGCGGCGCCAGCGGGGCGCGTTTCAGCGTTAGCACCGCGGCCGGCGGCCCGTAGCGGTCATAAACAATGGCGTCGTTGAACATCGACTGGCTCCAGACAACGAAAGACGGGATCATAGCAGATCCCGTCCGAAGCCGCTTACGCTGGTGGCCAGACCTGGGGGAACAGTGGAGAATCCAGCGGGTCGCCGTCCCGCAGGGCCAGCTCGGGGAACGGCGGCGACGTTACGCCGCCGCGGTCGGCAAAGGCGGCGTCATCCCCCACCCAGCGGGCGGAGAAGACCCGTCGCGCCCGCGCTCCGGGGTTGCCGCGGGCGCCATGGACGGTGCGAAAATGGAAGGCCACCGCATCCCCCGGCTCCAGCGCCCAGCTGACGATATCGTACTCGTCCTCATGGGCGTCGATATCCGGCAGCGCGCTGAACCGGGTGTGCTCGTAGAGCCTGGTGCCATTGAAGCGGGTGGGACTGTACTCCGCCTCCCAGCGATGCGACCCGCGAATGCAGCGCAGCGAGGTGGCCTCTGCTACCGGGTCCAGCGGGATCCAGAAGCTGACGTTCTGTCGGCCGGAGACGCAATAGTAAGGCTGGTCATGATGCCAGGGGGTGACCGTGCTGCCCCCGGCGGGTTTGACCAGCGTATGCTCATGGAAAAATTTCGCCGTCTGCGACTGCATCAGCGCCGCGGCGATTTCGGCGGCGGCCGACTGAAAGACAAACTCGCTAAACGCCGGGATCCGCGCCCAGTTGCAGTAATCCTGAAAAAAAGGCGGCGAACCATCTTTGGGGATCACCGTGCGCGCATGACCATATTCGCTGGGGCTGGTCATCAGCGCCGTGACCCCCTCGGCGAGGCGCTCAACCCAGGGGGTAAAAACGCCCTTCAGTAATACCACGCCATCCGCCTGCCAGCGGTCGACTGTCGCTTGATCGATATGGTGAGAGTGTTGGTTGTGCATCGCTTGGGTTCCTGTGTGGGTGGATCAGGTAAGCGGTTCTGCGGGCTCGGCGCGCATCCACGCGCAAAGCTGGCCCAGCATCGCCATGCAGCGTTCGGTCTGGTCGATGCTGATGTACTCATCGGCCTTATGGCCCTGGGCCATGCTGCCCGGCCCGCAGACCAGGGTCGCAACGCCCATCTCGTCGAACAGTCCCCCTTCGGTGCCGAACGCCACGGTGGAAAACCGATCGCTGCCGCACCACTGCGCCAGCCAGCGGGCGAAGTCGGACTGTGGATCGCTGAGCAGCGGCGGGTAGTGGCTCAACAGCTGAAACTGGATGTCGCTTCCGCCGCCGACCCGGCGCATCTCCGGCAGCAGCCGGCGGCGGGCGTAGGCCGCCAGCGCTTCGGTAACCGCTTCGGGACGCATCCCCGGCAGGTAGCGGATTTCAAAATCAAAGCGACAGGACTGCGGAACGATGTTCAGCGCGGCGCCGCCCTGAATGGTGCCCACCTGCAGGGTGCTGAAAGGCGGCGAAAAGCGGCTGTCCTGCTGCCGGGCCAGACGTGCGCCCAGCCGATCCAGGCGGTTGATCAGCCTGGCCGCGTAGCGGATGGCGTTCACCCCCTGCGGGGCATAGGCCGAATGGCAGGCCTGGCCCTCAATGCAGCAGCGCATGGCCAGTTTGCCTTTATGACCGAACACCGGCTGCATCTCCGTCGGCTCGCCGATGAGGCACAGCGCCGGTTTCTCCGGCGAGGCCTGCAGAAAATCCACCAGGCTGCGCACGCCGAGGCAGCCGACCTCTTCGTCATAGGAGAAGGCCAGATGCAGCGGCATCCGCAGCGGCGCCGCCAGAAAGTCATCCACCGCCGCCAGCACGCAGGCGAGAAAGCCCTTCATATCGGCGCTGCCGCGGCCGTAGTAGCGGCCATCGCGCTCGGTCAGGCTGAACGGCGGCACGCTCCAGTCCTGCCCGTCCACCGGGACCACGTCGGTATGGCCCGAGAGCATCACCCCGCCGCCGCCGGACGGCCCCAGCTGGGCGTAGAGATTGGCCTTTCCCCCCGACGGGTCATAAAAGCGGCGGGACGCCACGCCGCGGGCGGCGAGAAAATCGGCGATCCAGTCGATCATCGCCATGTTTGAATGGCGGCTGGTGGTATCAAAGGCCAGCAGCGCGGCAAGGATCGCTCCCGGCGTGTTATTCATCGCCAGGCACGCCATAGGCCGGCGCCTCGCGCGGGTCGAGCGCCCGGGTAATATAGGCCTCCATTTGCGGCTCCCACGCCAGCCACAGCTGCTCAAGGGCCGCCAGCGGATCCGCTTCCGCCCAGTCAATGCGCAGGTCGACCACCGGCCACGGGTAATCGTCCACCACCTTCACCGCCGCCGAGTGGACCGGCCCGGCCTCGCCCCCGGCGACGATCCCGGCGCGCAGTCCGGCCAGCAGCCGGCTGGTCAGCTCACCGGTGGCGGCCTCAAAGGCGCCCACCATCGCAGCGATCACCCCCTCACTGGCCAGCATGTTGCCCGCCGCCACGCAGTTATCCCCCGCCAGGGCGCCGCCGATCCCAAGAGTGAATTCCCCGCTGAACACCGCCGTGTCGCCGTCGGCGTCAATCGCCGCGACCTGGCGATATTCGCGGAAGCGATCCTCCGCCAGCGCCTGCTTCAGGGCCTGCTCAACGCTGGCCCCCGCTTCGAGCGCGCTGAGGATCTGCGGCCCCAGCGACGGCAGGGTAATGTTCTGGCTGGAAACCGCCCCCACGCCGGGCAGCAGCCACGGACAGCGCGACCCGACGGCCATGCTCGATGAACTAATGGCGATGCCCAACTGACCCGTTTCCGGGCAACGGGCGGTAAGGGAAAGGGTCATTCTGCCGCCTCCCCCTGCCAGTCGTCAGGGATCACCGCCGTGACGTCAATCTCCATCAGCCACTGCGGCTGCGCCAGGGCCGACACCACCACCCCGGTGGAGATGGGAAAGACCCCTTTCAACCATTTTCCCACCTCCTGATAGACCGGCTCGCGATAGCGGGGGTCGATCAGATAAGTGGTGGTCTTGACGATATGCGAGAGGTCGCTGCCGGCCTCTTTCAGCAGCTGCTCGACATTCTTCATCGCCTGTTCCGCCTGGGCTCGCGGGTCGCCGAGGCCGATCAGGTTGCCGGCAAAATCGGTGCCGACCTGGCCGCGAACGTAGACGGTATTCCCGGCCCGCACCGCCTGGCACAGATCGTTGTTCAGCGCCTGGTTCGGGTAGGTCTCTTTGGTGTTAAACATGCGAATACGGGTATGGGTTGGCATCAAAGCACTCCTTCAGGAAACGGTTATCAGGACGGCTGGTAACGCTGATACTGGCGCTGAATGGCGATCTGGTCGGCAATATATTTGGCATCGTGCCAGACGCCCCAGATAAAGGTGGACCCGCGCCGCGACAGCCACGGCAGGCCGAGAAAATAGACCCCCGGCTCCGTCGACACGCCGCGGTGATGCTGCGGCCGCTGCGCGTCATCGAAGGCGTTGACCTTCAGCCAGCGATAGTCGGTGGTATATCCGGTCGCCCAGATGATGGCGCCGATCCCGGCCTCGGCCAGGTCGAGGCTAAGCAGCGGGTCGCTGACGCAGGCCGGATCGGGCAGAAACTCACGGGCGGAGGGCTCTTCAGGCAGATCCGAACCGTTGCGCGCTACCCAGTCGTCGGCGGCGTCGAGCAGCGCAAGATAAGAGGCATCGCCGCGGCGGATATTCTCCGCCAGGTCGGGGTGGAACAACGCCCTGGCGCCGTCAAAGCCGCGGGTCTGCCCCACCAGGGTGACCCCCTGATGCGCCAGTTGGCGAAAATCGACGGTATGGCCGCCGCGCGCGCCGCTCACCGCGATAGTGACATGCTCTTTCCCCGGCGCATTGGCCGCGGCGTCCCACATTCCCAGCACCCCGAGCCACCAGCAAAAATCGCGCTGGCGATAGCGACGCGGCGGCCGGTCGTGCGCCCCCACCGACAGCCACACCGCGCGTCCGGCACGCTGCAGCTCATCGGCAATCTGGACGCCGGAGGATCCGGCCCCCACTACCAGCACGCCGCCCTCCGGCAGCTGCTGCGGATTAAAATAGTGCGCCGAGTGGAGCTGCTGAATAGCCGGACTCTGCGGGGCGATCGCCGGGATCGCCGGGCGCTGAAAGGGTCCGGTGGCCGCTACGATCCGCTGCGCCTCAATCACCCCCTGGGAGGTGTCGACACGAAAGCCCGGTCGCCCGGCGAGGCGTTCGGCGCTGTACACCTCCACCCCGGTACGGATCGGCGCGTTGAAGCTGCGGGCATAGGCGGCAAAATAGTCCGCAACCTGCTCTTTGCCGACAAAGCTATCCGGCGGGCAGTCCGGGAACACCATCCCCGGAAACCGATCGTGCCAGGCCGGGCCGTTGGCCACCAGCGAATCCCAGCGCCCGCTGCGCCAGGCCTGGGCAATACCCTGTTTCTCCAGCACCAGGTGGGGAATATCCAGCCGGGTCAGATGCTCGCTCATGGCGACGCCCGCCTGCCCCGCGCCGACCACCAGGGTATCGATCTCGGTTATCTGTTCAGTCATTTCTCTATCCTTCAAGCACAGTTGCCGACGAGGTCGCCGGAATTGACGGCTTTCAGGTTATTTAACTGTGACGAATTGGTAAAATATTATAAAACGATCGACTGAATAGAATTTTACGAGGCTGATTGACGACAAAAAAATAACGCCTGCCGGATCGACAGGCGTTATTTCAGCCGTGAGAGGGGGTTAATTCGATACTGCGGCAATAATCCATAAACAGTTGCGTTGGCCGCGTCGGCTCATTATTAGCGAGATGCGCCATAATTAAGGTTGAGGCGGGCATATCGTCGGCAATATCCCGCTGCACCACCCTTTCACCATCGTAGGTCATATCGCAGCAGGGCCGGGTGACCAGCACCGAAAAACCGAGTCCCTGACCGACCATACAGCGCACCATTTCGATAGAGGGTGAGCTGTAAGCTACTTCCGGGTGATAGCCTTTTTCCTTAAAGATGGAGATGAAATAATTTTTGCTCGGGACCGCATCAAGGAGGATCATCGGCTCGCGGCTCAGCTCCTGCAGCGTCACCTGCGCCTTTTGCGCCAGCGGATGCGCGGCGGGCAGCAGCGCGTAGGGTTTATGCGGGGCGTTAAGCCGTTCTTTATTGATCGAGTGGCCAAGCTCCAGATCGTAGACCAGCGCCAGGTCAAAGCGGCCGCGGTGCAGGCCATGCATCAGCTCATGCTGTTCGCCGTCATACAGATGCAGCGTAATTTCCGGATAGCATTTCTTAAATCCAGCCACCAGCTTCGGCATATACAGCGGAGCTACCGATTCAAAGCAACCGATGGAGATCATGCCAGAAACCAGCTCTTTATCCGCCCGCGAATTCTGCTCAAATTCCCACGACAGGCGCAGCAGCTCCTTCGCTTTATCGTAGATCCGCCGACCGCTGGAGGTGAGCGAGACGCCCTGCGCGTGGTGGCGAATAAACAGCTGCTGGTCGAAGGTGCTCTCCAGATTCTTAATGGCAATGGAAATCGACGGCTGCGCAATGTGCAGCTGGCGGGAGGCCTCGGCGATACTCTCCGTCTCCACCACGGTGACGAAATATTTGAGCTGCTTCAGGGTAAATCGGTTCATAGCATCACCATTGATAAAATATGGTCCGGCGCACGCAGGAAATAGTTTTCCTCTAAGTCCCAAGCAATCCGCGTGCCACCCGCGAAAAATGGCGGCGCATTGCCCGCCAGGGGGCGATATTATTTATTCTCCTCCCGCGCCGGCACGGTTTATTTCCGCTTTTGCACCATCATGCAACACGCTGCACATTGAGCAGGCAGCGGTCGCCCCAGTTTCGCGCAAAATAACCTGTCTGCATAAAATATCGTTATTCAATTGCAGCTATTGTTTTTAAATTGTTTACGAAAAGTATCCCGATAATCACTTTAAATTCCATATCGTTAATAACGCTGTATAGTTTTTTTAAACTTAAAGGCCAAAAATTTACTAATTGCCTCTGAAAGCATCCTGCCAGCATAGTGTATTCGCACGATGAACACCGGCGGCTCCCCATTAATGCACAGCCGAGCCGCTTTCATTTAGGTTAATTATGACGAGTGAAATAGCCCATGACGTTTAACTGGAACTACATGTTAAGCCTGCTCAGCGATGCCGATTTTTGGTGGGCCACCTGGACTGTCATTAAATTAAGTCTGCTGACCTGGGGCTGCAGTATTGTGCTCGGATTTATTCTGGCGCTGGCTAAACAGTCGCCGCGCGGCTGGTTATCCACCCCTGCCCGGCTGTATATCTGGTTATTTCGCAGTATGCCGCTGCTGGTCCTGCTGATTTTTGTCTACAACATGCCGCAGGCGCTGCCCTCCTTCGCGCCGGTGCTGAACGATCCCTTCTGGGCCGGCCTGCTGGCGATGGTCCTCAGCGAAGCGGCCTATATTGCCGAGATCCATCGCGGCGGGCTGCTCTCCATCCCCCGCGGGCAGAGTGAAGCCGCGCGGGCCCTGGGTTTACGCTACGCCGGGATCCAGTGGCGGGTGATCATTCCCCAGGCGCTGCGCGTCGCCCTGCCGGCGCTGGCCAATGAGTATATCGCCATCGTGAAGCTCAGTTCGCTGGTGTCGGTGATCTCCCTGACCGAAATATTGATGGTCGGCCAGCAGCTCTACTCGCAGAACTTTCTGGTCATGGAGACCATGACCGCCGTGGCGTTTTATTACATCTTTATCGTCACGGTGTTCGATTTTCTGCTGAAACGGCTGGAGAACTACCTCGATGTCACCCGACGCGACACCGCCCGGCCGGTGGATGCCGAGATGCAGCAGTTGGCGACCGCCCGGCGCCCGGCGATGGCGCGCAGCGTCTCCCAGGGCCAGGAGCCGGCGCTGCAGGCCTCTAAGCTGCATAAGGCCTACAACAATGTCGAAGTGCTGGGGGCGGTGAGCCTGCAGATCCAGCCCGGCGAAGTGGTCTCGGTTATCGGCCCGTCGGGCTCGGGGAAAACCACCCTCATTCGCCTGCTAAACGGTCTTGAGCAGATCGATAACGGCGAAATTCAGATTAACGGCCAGCCCTTTATTCATCTCGACCGTCAGGGGCAGCATAAGCCGCGCTTTATGGAGAATGCCGAACACCGTCTGAATATCGGCATGGTGTTCCAGAGCTTTAACCTGTTCCCGCATCTGACCGTGTTCGGCAATCTGCTGCTGGCTCCGCGCTATCACCATCTGGCGAGCGACGCGGAGCTGCGCCAGCACGCCTGCGAGCTGCTGCACAAGGTGGGCATGCTGGAACACGCCTGGAAGTATCCGCACCAGCTCTCCGGCGGTCAACAGCAGCGGGTGGCGATCGCCCGCGCCCTGATGATGCGTCCGCAGATCATGCTGTTCGATGAGCCCACCTCGGCGCTGGATCCGGAAAAAGTGAATGAGGTGCTGCAGGTTATCGAATCCCTGGCCCACGAAGGCATCACGATGGTCATCGTCACCCACGAGATGAACTTCGCCTTCAAAGTGTCTGACCGGATCGTGTTTATGGAGAAAGGCCGGGTGGTGTGCGATGACACGCCGCAGGCGATGCGCAGCGGGCAACACCCGCGGGTCGAGGCCTTTCTGAAAGATGTTTCTCTGGCTTAACTATCGGGACGTGAAGAGGAAAAACTATGATTGCGCAGTGGCAAATTGAGCAGTTTCATCAGCAGGGTTATCTGGTGGTCGAAGGGGTGCTTTCCGCCGCCGACATCGCCACGCTGCAGAGCGATTTCGACGGCTGGGTCGAGGAGAGCCGCCGTCACGCGACGGCGTGGGGAGAAACCCTTGACGGGCGGCCGCGTTTCGATATCGAACGCGACCATGCTCCCGACCATCCGTCGCTGCGCCGGGTCGCCTCCCCGACGGAGATCTCCGAGGCCTATCGCCATACTGCGCTGAATTCGCGGATGGCAACCATCGCCGCGCAGCTGATCGGCGGCAACGGCACCCGTTTTCACCACAGCAAAATTAACTCCAAGCTGCCGCACACCGCCACCGAGGTGAAATGGCATCAGGATTTCCTCTTCACCCCGCACAGCAATGACGACATTATCACCGCCCTGCTGATGGTCAGCGAGGTGACGCCGGAGAATGGCCCGCTCAATGTGGTGCCGGGCAGCCATCAGGGGCCGCTGTGGTCCCACTGGCAGGAGGGTCGCTTCACCGGGGCGGTGGATGACGAGGTGGTGACGGCTCACTGCCAGCAGCCGCAGGCCTGTTTTGGCCCGGCGGGCTCAGTCTGCTTTATGCATACCCGCCTGCTGCACGCCTCCAGCCCCAACGAAACCGCCCTGCCGCGCACCCTGTTCATTAGCGTCTACGCCGCCGAGGATGCGCTGCCCTTCGGCGAAAACCCGCTGCCGAGCCGCCATGCCGGCCAGCTGGTGGCCGGGGAAGAGAGCGGTCTGGTGCGCAGCACCAATAACCAGCTTCGCCTGCCGCAGAAGCCGCGCGGCGCTTCGTTTTTTGTTCAGCAGGCCGGTGCCGATCGCGCCAGCATGTAATTCGCCCACACTCCGGAGGTTTTATGACACGCTTTTTCGCACCACGCCCGCTGGCTCTGCTGCTCTGCGCAGCGGGGGCTCTGACATCCCTGAACGCGCTGGCCTTCCAGCAAAGCGGCAAGATCACCGCCGGTTCGGACATGACCTTTTTCCCTTACGAGTACATGGAGAACAACAAGCCGGCGGGGTTTGATATTGAACTGCTCGACGGTCTGGCGAAGAGCATGGGCCGCGAGGCGGTGAATATCGACACCCGCTTCCCCAACCTGATCCCCGGACTGCAGGGCGGGCGCTTCGATATCACCAACTCGTCGATGTACATTACCGCCGAGCGCCTGAAGGTGATCGACATGGTGCCGTACCTGAAAAGCGGGGAAGCGATCCTCTCCCGCAAAGGGGGCGACTACCAGCCTAAGACGCCGGAAGACTTCTGCGGGCATAAAATCGGCTCGATGGGCGCCACCTCGTGGCTGGCGCAGTTGCAGAAGCTTTCCGCCGACTACTGCGTGAAGAAAGGGCTGAAGCCAATTGCGCTGAGCGTCTATACCACCGACCCGCAGACCACCCAGGCGCTGCTGTCGCGCGCAGTGGATGCGCAGATCACCGACGCCGCCGTGGCGCGCGGGGTGGTGGAAAAGCTGGGCGACCGGGTGGCGATCTCCTCTGACACCCTGATCTATCCGGTGCTGAACGGCTTTGGCGTTAAAAAAGGCAACACGGAGGTGAAAACCGCCCTCGAACAGGCGCTGAAAAAATACAGCGCGACGCCAGAATATGCCGCCTTGCTGAAGAAATATCACTTCCAGGCGCCGACGGCAGAGGATCTGCAGACCCTGATGCCGAAAGCGGAGTAATGCCCATGCGCGATTCCGATGAAGAGCAGATCCGCATCGACCTGGCGGCCACCTTTCGCATCATTGCCCATCTCGGCATGCATGAGGCGGTGGCCAACCATTTCAGCGCCGCGCTCTCCGCTGACGGGAAAACGTTTTTACTCAACCCGAAGTGGAAACACTTTTCGCGCATCCGCGCCAGCGATCTGCTGGTGCTGCACGCCGATGATGAACGTTGCGCCGCGCGACCTGACGTCGATGCCACCGCGTGGGCCATTCACGGGCAGATCCATCAGCGACTGCCCGACGTGCGGGTGGTGCTGCATCTGCACCCGGTGTACACCACCAGCCTCGCCTGTCTGGCGACGCCGCAGATCCTGCCCATTGACCAGAACACGGCCCGCTATTTTAAGCGGGTCGCCGTCGATACCCTGTACGGCGGGATGGCGGACACCGCGGCAGAAGGCGCCCGGCTGGCGGGGCTGCTGACGGATAAACGCCGTCTGCTAATGGGCAACCATGGGGTGCTGGTGACCGCCCCGACTATCGGCGAAGCGTTCGACGATATCTGGACCCTGGAGCGCGCCTGTCAGATCCTGATCACCGCCTGGTCAACCGGCCAGCCGCTGAAGGTGCTGTCGGACGCGGTGGCGGAAAAAACCGCCCAGGACTGGGAGAAAATTGCCGATTTCTCCCGGCAGCACTTCGCCGAGATGAAGCAGTTGATGATCGACCTCGATCCCTCCCTGGTGGATTAACCCCGCGCCAGCCCGGGTCAGCCCGGGCCGTCGCTGGCCGCCGCCAGCAGCGGCACGATGATATCGCTGAGCGGCGTCGGTATGCCGTGTTGACGCCCGCGACGCTGTACCACCCCGTTACGAATATCCCACTCCAGCGGTCGGCCATGCAGGCGATCGATCAGAATAGAGGTGCTTAAGTCGGCAGGCGCCCGATGAAAGCCGGCGATGATCTCCTCCGGCACGCTGTCGCTCAGGACGGCCCCTTCCGCCCGCGCCACCTGCAGGCATTCGCGCAGATAGGCCAGTCCGAGGGCGGTGATCTCCTCCCGGGCGAACATCCCGGCGCGTCGTCCGGTCAGCACCATCAGTCCGGCGACGGCGTTCTGCAGCAGTTTACGCCAGGCGACGCTGGTAAAATCCGCCGCCAGCTCCACCGCGCAGTGGGTTCCCGCCAGCGCCTGCTGCACCCGCTCCGCCCCCGGCACATCCGGCAGCGTCAGTCGCGGCGCGGCGCGCAGCCAGACCGAAGCATCGGCGTCGCGCTGCGCCGGAAACCAGACCACCGACGGCAGCACCGTCGCGCCGCCGGTCAAAGGGGCAAACTGCTGGCGCTGCTCGACGCCGTTTTGCAGCACGCACACCACGGTGTCTGGCGAACACAGGGCCGCCAGCCACGGGGCGATGGCCTCCGTTTGGGTGGCCTTCACCGCGACAAACACCAGGTCGAAGGGGGCGGCTATCGCCGTCGGGTCGGTGAGCACCGGGCCGGGCACCACGATCTTACCCTCATCAGTGCGCAGCACCAGCGACGAATGGGCAGTGCGCCCGCAGACCACCGGCGCCCTCCTCACCGCAAACAGGGCGGCGGCGATCGTGGTGCCGATGGCGCCGGGACCAATTAGTGCAACTTCAGGAAATGCAGTCATGCCGAAGACCTCCTCATCATTCTCCGCCCTGCGCGGGCAAAGATTGCCCTCCACAGTAGCGAGAAAGAGCGGAGGTCGGCAAGCGGGACGTCGGGAAAAGCGATGCGCCTTCCCCGACGGAGGGCTAGTAACGCACGCAGACGGATTTGGTTTCGCACCAGCCGTCGAGCCAGTCCGGGCCGAAATCGCGACCGGTGCCGGACTGCTTCATGCCGCCGAACGGCAGGTTGGCGTCAATCAGGGTATGACTGTTGACCCATACCGTCCCGGCCTGCAGGCGGTCGGTATAATTGAGAGCCTGGGTCAGGTCGCGGGTCCAGACGCTGGCGGTCAGGCCAAAATCGCTGTCATTGGCCAGGCGCAGCGCCTCCTCGCCGTCGGCCACCCGCACCAGGTTCACCACCGGGCCAAACACCTCCTCGCGGGTAAGGCGCAGCCCGGCGTCCGGGTTGACCACCAGCGTCGGCGGAATATAGTACCCCCCGGCATCCGGCCCGGCGCTGCCGCTGATTAGCTCCGCCTTCTGCTGTCGGGCCTCTTCAAGGTAGGCCGCCACCTTGTCGCAGTGGGCCCGGGAGACCACCGGGTTGATCTGCGCCGTCTCCAGCATCCCCGGCCCTACCTGCAGCGATTTCACCGCCTGCTCGAAGCCGCTGACCAGGTTGTCAAACAGCGGCGCTTCAATGTAGATCCGCGAGCTGGCGGCGCAGACCTGCCCCTGGTTAAGGAAGCTGCCGGTCATCAGCCCCTCAATGACCCACTGGGGATCGGCGTCTTTAAGCACAATCGCCGGGTTCTTGCCGCCCAGCTCCAGCGTCACGCGGGTCAGGCGGTCGGCGGCCACCCGCGCAATCTGTTTCCCGGTGGCCGTCGAGCCGGTAAAGCTCACCTTCGCCACCTGCGGATGGGCGGTCAGCGCCGCGCCGCAGCCGGCGCCGCTGCCGGTGACCACGTTGAACACCCCGTCAGGAATGCCCGCCTGGGTCGCCAGCTCCGCCACCCGCAGCAGGGTCAGCGGGGTGGTTTCTGAGGGTTTAATGACGATCGAACAACCCGCCGCCAGCGCCGGCATCACCTTCCACATACCGATCATCAGCGGGAAATTCCACGGAACGATGCCCGCCACTACCCCCACCGGCTCTTTTTTGGTCCACGCCTGATAACGCGCCCCTTGCGGGAACGGGATCGAGACGTCCAGCGTCCGGCCGCTGATTTTGGTGGTCAGCCCGGCGGTGTAGCGCATCCAGTTCAGGGTGCAGCCGACCTCGAAGGCGCGGGAGATGGCGATGGATTTACCCTGCTCGAGGGTTTCCAGCTGCGCCAGCTCCTCGCCGTGCTGCTCCACCAGATCGGCAAAGCGCAGCAGGATGCGCTCGCGGTCGGCCGGGGTGCGCCCGGCCCAGCGGCGGTCGACGAAGGCACGCCAGGCGGACATCACCGCCCGGTCAACATCCGCCGGGCTGGCGTCGGCGGTGGTGGCGATCGCCTGCCCGGTGGCCGGATCCCAGACGGTTAACCGGTTTTCGCTCTGCGCGGCGCAGGGGGCGCCGTCGATATACAGGCCATGCTGACGGTCTAAAAACTGCTGGACGCTGGCAAGCAGCGCTATCTGAGAGGTGGACATACACTTTCCTTATTCTTCGCGGATAGTGCTTTCAGTCTATGTCCGGTTGGCGGCGGGCGCTTTTTTCTCTGTGACATTCGTTTGCGCCGCTGTGACAGTCGCCGCAATTCCGTCGCCTGCCCTGACAGAAATGTGCCGCAGGTAATAGTTCTTTCATATACCCGCCATCGCGCCCTTGCCTGAGGCGGCATAAATGCAACAATGCAGAAACATTATTATTACAGGAGAAGGGCGAATGATGACCACGGCTGAGGGGGGGCTGGCGTACCAGCGCTGGCTGGCGACGATCAATCAGGTCTGCGGCCATTTCGCCGCCCGGCCGCTGGAGGGCCGCTTTCACGGCGAGATTGACGCCCGCTACGCCGGCAGCCTCAAGGTCAGCACGGTCACCGCCGCCGGCGTCAATCTCTACCGCACGCGCAATGAGATAAAACGCGATAACGACGCCTGGTTCTATACCGTGTTTCAGCTCGCCGGCGAAGCGGTGATCGAACAGGACGATCGCCAGGTGACCCTGGCGGCGGGGGATATCACGTTGATCGATGCCGCCCGCCCATGCTCTATCGTCTGGCAGCAGACCTCGCGTCAGGCTTCGCTGCTGCTGCCGCGCCAGCGGGTGGCGCCGACGGGCGAGATAGTTACCGCCTGCCGGCTGGATAAGTCTCTGCCGATGGTACAGCTCAGCCAGCGACTGCTGCTGGAGAGTATGGGCGGCGCGGCGCTCTCCGCCAGCGAAAGTGAAGCGGCGCTGGAGGCGATCGCCTGCCTGTTGCGCCCGGTGCTGCGCCAGCGTGAGCCGACCCCGTCCCGGCGGGACAAGCAGTTTCAGAAGATAATAGCGTTAATCGACGCATCCATTCAGTCGGAGCATCTGCGGCCGGAGTGGCTGGCCAGCGAGATGGGAATGTCGGTGCGCAGCCTCTATCGGCTGTTTGCCGACAAAGGGCTGGTGGTGGCGCAGTATATTAAGAACCGGCGGCTGGATCTGTGCGCCCGGGCGTTACAGGACGTCCACGATGACGAAAAGCTGGCGGGGATCGGCTACCGCTGGGGCTTCAACGACCATAGCCATTTCTCCACCGCCTTTAAGCAGCGCTTTGGCGTCTCGCCGGGCGAATACCGCAAGCGCTGCCGCTAATTATTTGCGCAGCCACTGGCCGTTTAGCCCCTGAACGTACTCGCCGGGTTGAGCGCGGGCAACCAGCTTCTGTCCGGCCATTTTCGCTACCTCATCCACCGGCAGATTGTTGTCATCCGCCAGCTGCTGGTAGCTTTCACTGCGCGCGGCGTTGATCTGTTTCACCAGCGCCAGCGTCTCTTTATCCTGACGCAGCGGCGCCAGATAGCCGTTCAGCGTCTCCCCCACCCGCCCCTGCTGGCGCGCTTCGCTCAGGGTTAACGCCAGCGCGGGCGCGCTGAGCAGAGTCAGCGCCAGCGCCGCGGTTAACAGTCGTTTTCTCATCGTCGCCTCAGAACAAATCGCTGCGGGATTTCAGCAGGTTTTCCACATCCTTATCGACCTTGATATGGATCTCATGCTCAATTTTGACATTCATATTGATGGTGATGGGCTCTTTCGACGCCGCAATTTCGATACGCGGCGTACAGCCGGCGAGCAGCATCGACGCCACTATGGCCAGTAACAGCTTCTTCATTTAAGTTCCTTACATGTCTTACCGTCCGTACAGTGCCGCACGGGCAGCGTGGCATTCTGCTCAAGCCACGCCTGTAAATTGTCGCCAAAGCGTAAACTGCGCCACAGATCGAAAATATTCTCCTCATGAGCGTAGTTTAAATGCACGGTACTGCTTTTCCCGTCCACCCGGCTGGTGCCGTTGATGGCGGCTTTAAGCGTCAGCACGCCCAGATTGTTCAGGTTAATCTGCGTCGATGAACGGGAGATCTCCATATAGCGCAGCCAGTTGATCGCCGCCCCGGCGGAGACGTTGTCCGCCACCAGCGCATCGGCGGTGTCTTTATCCAGCCGCAGGGTCATCGGTCCGTCATTGCGCAGCCAGCCGTCGTGGATAATCCATTGATTGTTCTCCAGCCACAGCGGCAGCGCGCCGCTCACCGCCCCGGACATGGCGAACTGCTTCACCTTGACCGCGCTGGTCAGTTCGCTGCTGGAGATGTGCTGCAGACGGATCAGCGCCGGGTCGCGCTGCGGCATGCGCAGCTGCAGCAGGGTCAGCTTGCCGCCTAACAGGTCGACGCTGACGTCGCTAAGCTGCAGTGGATTGGCCTCGCTCCACGGCCAGGTGCCCTGCAGGTCCGCCGTCAGGTTGCGCGCGGTGACCTGGTTGACGATTTCGCCAATGCGCAGGGAGACCGGACGGCGGGTGCCCAGCTGCCAGTGGCCGTCGCTGAAGCGGAACGGCAGAACGAAGTCGACGCCGTTGATCTGGTTATCCGGCATCCAGGCGCTGCCGCCCTTCAGGACGCCATGGCCGCCTGCCTCAAATCCCTGCCCGGCTGCCGCCGAGAAGGCCACCTGCGCATAGAGACTGCCTTCGCGCAGGTTCATCTTCCAGTCCGGCGGCACCAACGGCTGGAATACCGTCAGCGACTGTTTTGGCCACCACGCCTGGCCGCGCAGCCGTTCGCCATCCCAGCGACCGGTCAACCGCACCGGGCCAATGGTATCGGCGTGCAGCGCGCCGGTGAACTGGAACCACGTCGGGTCCCGGCCGTCGAGGGCGAATTTCAGCGTCGATGCCGGAAGATAGCTGCCGCCGGTGAAGGTAGTTTTTGCCGCATCCAGCGACAGCGCGCCGGTCAGCCGCGGATGCTCAGCATCGCGCAGCCAGCGGATCGGCTGCTCGAGGGTCAGACGCGGCGTGCTGACCCGCATCGTGCCGTACTCGAGCTTGTCGAAGCCAGTGGAGAGGCTGCTCAGCGTAATGGCATTGTCCCGCCACTCACCGCTGCCCTTCACATCCCAGCGCGCCTGCATAGGCGTGAAATGCCCCTCGCCCCAGTAGCGCCACTGCCAGCGGCCGCTGTCGGGCAGAAAATCGTTCGCCAGACCGTCCAGATGCAACGTAAAGTCGCCCATCTGCTGCTCATGGGCGCGGAGGATCGCCTGCAGGCGGCCATCGACGCCCTGCTGCGTGACCTTTACCCCGGCCAGCGGCCAGCGAATTTCGTCAATGTTCAGCGCGTCGATCACCCGCCCGCGCGACCGCAGCAGCGCCCCGGGGTGAAACGCCAGCTGCGGGCTGACCAGCGACCCGCTGAGCTGGGCCGGCAGCGCGGCGTAAAAGATCATCTCCCCCAGCTTGGCCTCGCCGGTGAGTCGCAGCGGCAGGTCGCTGTTATCCATGCTCAGCTTGCCCGGGCCGATATTCAGCACCGCGTTGCCTTTTCCGGCATGCCCCTCGGTGAGAACATTCAAGCGACCGCTGACGATCATCTGTTCCGTGCCCTGCTGCCAGTTACCCACCGACAGCGCCACGCGGCCGCTCAGCGGATACGCCTCGTAGCGGGTGCGCCAGCGGCCGTCGCTGATGGTGATCCGCTCCGGAGTGATCTCCCACGGCAGGTCGAGAATGGGCTCCACCTCGCCGCGTGGGGTGACCAGCAGCTGGCCGCGATTATGCTGCCACGTCAGCTCGGCTTCGAAGGTGCCCTGCATCTGGCCATCGACCGGCAGGCCATCCGGCACCAGCGGCAGATGGAAGGTCCCCACCAGCTTCACCGGCGGCTGATCGTCAGCCAGCCGGGCGCTGAACTGGCTGACGGTAAGCGCCTGGCCGCGCAAGCGCGCCTGCAGGCTCAAATCGTTACCGGCAAAGCCGATATCCTGCTGCGCAGGGGTCAGTGACATCACCAGCCGCCCCTGCCATTTTTCCCACGGCGACAGCCGCAGGTTATCAATAGTTAACCAGCTGTAGGGCAGCATCGATTGCCATTCGGCAAGGGTGCGCGGCGATCCGGGCGTGGGATCGCTGGCCGGCAGTTTGCTCAGGCAGGCGCTGTTGATGTCAAGTTGGCCAATATGCAGCCGCCAGCGGCTGGGGCGCGAGAGACGGGCATCGGTCACCCTGGCGAGTTCACACTCGCCCACCAGATAGCGCAGATCGGGGATCAGCAGGGCGGAACGCGTAAGACGCGGGCTCTCCTGCATAGCGATATGAGTGCCCACGGGCAGCCAGATGCCCGCCAGCGTCGGCACCCAGTGGGTCAGCGTCAACAGCAGGGTTAGCGGCAGTAACACCAGCGCTAACACCAGCGCGATGGCGGCTTTATATTTACCCTTCATGGGCAGTTAATATCCTGATTCAACATAAGTAAAAGCCGAAAGGCGCCCATTGTGACACGTTCGACCAGTGAGTGAAAGTTTGCGACCTGTTAAAGCATAGTTGCCAGCCGGTATCGCGGCGCGGCGATCGGCCGTCACCATTTAACTTTTGTTTAAGCACCCCCTGCCACACTCCAGAAAGATAGGTATTGCTTGCGGGAGAGACGGTGTCGTTAATTATCTCGCTCATTGAGAGCGCACAGGGCCACTATCCATTGGTATTACTGATGGTTTTCTTGCTCACTTTCACTAAATCCTGCGCGCTGGTGTCGCTGGCCATCCCGGGCACCTCCGGCCTGCTGCTGCTGGGGACATTCGCTTCCGCCAGCCTCGGTCATTTCCTGCTAATGTGGTCCAGCGCCAGCCTCGGCGCCATCGGCGGATTCTGGCTCTCGTGGTGGTTGGGCGTTCGCTATCGTCACCGCCTCACGCAGTTACGCTGGCTGACCGCCGAGCGGCTGGCCCGCAGCCGACTCTTTTTTCAGCGCCGAGGGCTGTGGGCGGTCTTTTTCAGCCGCTTTCTCTCTCCCCTGCGCGCCACCCTGCCCCTGGTCAGCGGCGCCAGCGGCCTGCCGCTGTGGTCGTTTCAGCTGGCTAACGTCAGCTCCGGTCTGCTGTGGCCGTTTCTGCTGCTCTCCCCCGGCGCGTTAAGCCTGAGTTTGTGGTAAAAAAACTTTGTCTTTCAAAGAGATTCCTCAAATCCGCGATATGCTCTAGAATTAGGATAAGCCCCTGCCATTTAAACTATTTTTTAATAATTGTACAATTATTTTAAATATGCTACCGTGACGTTATAATCACTGGAGAAAAGTCTTATGAAAATCGCGGTTTACAGTACGAAGCAGTACGATAAAAAGTACCTGCAGCACGTGAATGATACCTACGGCTTTGAACTGGAATTCTTCGACTTCCTGCTGACAGAGAAAACCGCCAAAACCGCCAACGGTTGCGAAGCGGTGTGTATCTTCGTCAATGACGACGGCAGCCGTCCGGTGCTGGAGGAACTGAAGGCCCACGGCGTGAAGTATATCGCCCTGCGCTGCGCCGGGTTTAACAACGTCGACCTCGAGGCGGCGAAAGAGCTTGGCCTGCGCGTCGTGCGCGTCCCGGCCTACTCGCCGGAAGCGGTGGCTGAGCATGCGATCGGCATGATGATGTCGCTTAACCGCCGCATCCACCGCGCCTACCAGCGTACCCGTGATGCTAATTTCTCCCTGGAAGGCCTCACCGGTTTCACCATGTATGGTAAAACCGCCGGGGTGATCGGCACCGGGAAAATTGGCGTGGCGATGCTGCGGATCCTCAAAGGTTTTGGCATGCGTCTGCTGGCGTTCGACCCGTACCCAAGCGCCGCCGCGCTGGAGTTGGGGGTGGAATATGTCGACCTCGCCACGCTGTACAAGGAGTCGGACGTGATCTCCCTGCACTGCCCGCTGACCGACGAAAACTACCATCTGCTCAATCGCGGGGCCTTCGATCAGATGAAGGACGGAGTGATGGTGATTAACACCAGCCGCGGCGCGCTGATCGACTCCCAGGCGGCCATCGATGCCCTGAAGCACCAAAAAATTGGCGCGCTGGGGCTGGACGTTTATGAGAACGAACGCGATCTGTTCTTCGAGGACAAATCCAACGACGTGATCCAGGATGACGTCTTCCGTCGCCTCTCCGCCTGCCACAACGTGCTGTTCACCGGCCATCAGGCGTTCCTCACCGCCGAGGCGCTGATCAGCATTTCGGAGACCACCCTGGGCAATCTGCAGCAGGTCGCCAACGGTGAAACCTGCCCAAACGCTATCGTCTGATTCCTTTCCCTTTTGTGCTCCTCTCCCCGGGGGGAGCACATTCAGATAATCCCCACAGATCCCCGCTGCGATACCGTTACACTGGCTTTGTTTTATTAGTAATGTGAATGTTTTGGAGTGACAATGAACAAATTTGCGGCATTACTGGCGGCAGGGTTGCTGCTGTCCGGCTGTGTCTATAACAGTAAGGTGTCCACCGGCGCGGAACAGCTACAGCATCATCGTTTCGTGCTGACCAGCGTCAACGGCCAGGCGGTAAACGCTGGCGACCGGCCGCTGGAGCTGAGCTTCGGCGAGAAGATGGCTATCACCGGCAATATGTATGTTTCGGGCAATATGTGCAACGGCTTCAGCGGGGAAGGTAAGGTGTCGGACGGCGAGCTGAAGGTCAAATCGCTGGCGATGACCCGGATGCTGTGCCACGATGCCCAGCTTAATACCCTTGATGCGACCATTGGTAAGATGCTGCGCGAGGGCGCGCAGGTCGATCTGACGGAAAACCAGTTGACGCTGGCGACCGCCGACCAGACGCTGGTCTATAAGCTCGCCGACCTGATGCACTAGTCGGCGTTTTGAGCCCGCTGCGGGGCTGCCATTAATAGCCGCAGCTTCCGCCCGCCAGCGCCTGCTCGCTGCAGCGTTTACCGTTCGGCAGCGCGCACATGCCAATCGCTGAACCATCGAGCTGACGAGCCACCGATAACGAGCCGCCTATCATGGCGCAGTTGGCCTGACCGGCGTCGCTCATCGCCGCCCGCATTCCTGGCGTGACGTGCGCCGCCGTGGCCTGCTGAACGGGTTCACTACTGCACGCCGACAGCAACAGCGCCGCACACCCCACTAACATCGCAGCTCGCATTTTCTCTCCCCTCGGAAACGTCTTAAAAAGCAAACCCAAGAATAATAGGCAGCGTGGCGCGCGGCGTCGAGAGGTGAAGTACGTATTTATGCGCCTCATTAACATTTTCTAGCAAATTTCTGCGTAAAGGTTGATCTGCACAGGGATAGTCACCGGGCGATGGCTCGCCTTCATGTCCAGAAAAGCTACTTTCTCCGCGAACCGCGCAAAATATTGCTCTGGTCACCGGTAGCCGTCGTATTGAGGACACAAATGCAAAAATGGCGGCGCCAACGGTTTGCTAAACTAGCTCTTATATAATTACAGGGCGCGTCGCGGTTTCACGCGTCCATTCTTTTGCGCAATGTAAGGGTGTCTTCATATGATTACGATTGATGGTAATGGCGCGGTCGCTTCCGTCGCGTTTCGCACCAGTGAAGTTATCGCCATCTACCCGATCACGCCCAGTTCAACGATGGCGGAACAGGCTGACGCCTGGGCCGGCAATGGGCTGAAAAACGTCTGGGGCGATGTGCCCCGCGTGGTCGAAATGCAGTCGGAGGCAGGCGCCATTGGCGCCGTACATGGCGCGCTGCAGACTGGCGCCCTCTCCACGTCCTTTACCTCATCGCAGGGCCTGCTGCTGATGATCCCCACGCTGTACAAACTGGCCGGCCAGCTGATGCCGTTTGTCCTGCACGTCGCCGCCCGCACCGTCGCCACCCACGCGCTGTCGATCTTCGGCGACCATTCCGATGTGATGGCCGTGCGTCAGACCGGGTGCGCCATGCTGTGCGCCAGCAGCGTTCAGGAAGCGCAGGATTTCGCGCTGATATCGCATATCGCCACGCTGCAAAGCCGGGTGCCGTTTATTCATTTCTTTGATGGTTTCCGCACTTCGCACGAAATCAACAAAATCGCCCCGCTGGCGGATGACACGATTCGCGCCCTGCTGCCGCAGGAGAAAATCGCTGAGCATCGCCAGCGCGCGCTCAATCCGGAACACCCGGTGATCCGCGGAACCTCCGCCAACCCTGACACCTACTTCCAGTCGCGGGAGGCCACCAACCCGTGGTACGACGCGGTTTATGATCATGTCGAGAAAGCGATGGATGACTTCGCCGCCGCCACCGGCCGCCAGTACAAACCGTTTGAGTTTTACGGCCATCCGCAGGCGGAACGCGTGATCGTCATTATGGGCTCGGCCATCGGCACCTGCGAAGAGGTGGTCGATGAACTGCTGAGCCGCGGCGAGAAAGTCGGCGTCCTGAAAGTGCGCCTCTATCGCCCATTCTCCGCCGCCCACCTGCTGGCAGCGCTGCCGGAGAGCGCCCGGGCGGTGGCGGTGCTGGATCGCACCAAAGAACCTGGCGCGCACGCGGAGCCACTGTATCTCGACGTGATGACCGCCCTGGCGGAAGCCTTTAACCGCGGCGAGCGCGAGACGCTGCCGCGGACCATCGGCGGCCGCTACGGTCTCTCTTCCAAGGAGTTCGGTCCGGAATGCGTGCTGGCGATATTCCATGAGCTGCAGGCCGCCCAGCCGAAGCCGCGCTTTACCGTCGGCATCTATGACGACGTGACCAACCTGTCGCTGCCGCTGGGCGAAAATACTCTGCCATCAGAGGCCAAGCTCGAAGCGCTGTTCTACGGCCTCGGCAGCGACGGCAGCGTGTCGGCCACCAAAAATAATATCAAAATCATCGGCAATTCCACCCCGTGGTTCTCCCAGGGGTACTTTGTCTATGACTCGAAGAAGGCGGGCGGCCTGACCGTCTCCCATCTGCGGGTCAGCGAAAAGCCGATTCGTTCTTCGTATCTGATTTCGCAGGCCGATTTCGTTGGCTGCCACCAGCTGCAGTTTATCGATAAATACCAGATGGCCGAGCGGCTGAAGCCCGGCGGCATTTTCCTGCTCAACACGCCGTACAGCGCCGATGAAGTCTGGTCCCGCCTGCCGCAGGAAGTGCAGGCCACCCTGAATCAGAAAAAAGCGCGTTTTTACGTGGTCAACGCGGCGAAGATCGCCCGCGAATGTAGCCTCGGGGCGCGCATTAATACCGTGATGCAGATGGCGTTCTTCCATCTGACTCACATCCTGCCTGGCGACAGCGCGCTGGCGGAACTGCAGGCGGCCATCGCCAAAAGCTACAGCAGCAAAGGCCAGGAGCTGGTGGAACGCAACTGGCAGGCGCTGGCCCTGGCCCGCGAATCGCTGGCGGAAGTGCCGCTGCAGCCGGTGAATGCCAACAGTCCGAACCGCCCGCCGGTGGTCTCCGACGCCGCGCCGGATTTCGTCAAAACGGTCACCGCCGCGATGCTGGCCGGTCTCGGCGATGCGCTGCCGGTCTCCGCCCTGCCGCCGGACGGCACCTGGCCCATGGGCACCACGCGCTGGGAGAAACGCAACATCGCCGAAGAGATCCCCATCTGGAAGGAAGCGCTATGTACCCAGTGCAACCACTGCGTCGCCGCCTGCCCGCACTCGGCGATCCGCGCCAAAGTGGTCGCACCGGAAGAGATGGAGAACGCCCCTGCCAGTCTGCACTCGCTGGACGTCAAGTCCCGCGATATGCGCGGGCAGAAATACGTACTGCAGGTCGCCCCGGAAGACTGCACCGGCTGCAACCTGTGCGTGGAAGTGTGCCCGGCAAAAGATCGCCAGAATCCGGAGATCAAGGCCATCAATATGATGTCCCGCCTGGAGCATGTGGAAGAGGAGAAAGTGAATTACGATTACTTCCTCAACCTGCCGGAAATCGACCGCAGCAAACTGGAGCGTATTGATATCCGCACTTCGCAGCTGATCAGCCCGCTGTTTGAATACTCCGGCGCCTGCTCCGGCTGTGGCGAAACGCCGTATATCAAACTGCTGACCCAGTTGTATGGCGACCGGATGCTGATTGCCAATGCCACCGGCTGCTCATCCATTTACGGCGGCAACCTGCCCTCGACCCCGTACACGACCGACGCCAACGGCCGCGGCCCGGCGTGGGCCAACTCGCTGTTTGAGGATAACGCTGAATTCGGGCTCGGCTTCCGCTTAACCGTCGATCAACATCGTCAGCGCGTGATGCGCCTGCTGAGCGAATTCGCCGACCAGCTGCCGGCAGAGCTGAACGCGGCGCTGCATGCCGAGGCGACGCCGGAAGCGCGCCGTGAACAGGTGGCGGCCCTGCGCCAGGCGCTGACCGGCGTGCAAGGCGCTGAAGAGCTGCTGACCGATGCCGACGCGCTGGTGGAGAAATCCGTCTGGCTGATCGGCGGCGACGGCTGGGCCTACGATATCGGCTTCGGCGGCCTGGATCATGTGCTGAGCCTGACGGAAAACGTCAACATTCTGGTGCTGGATACCCAGTGTTACTCCAACACCGGCGGCCAGGCGTCAAAAGCCACCCCGCTGGGGGCGGTCACTAAGTTTGGCGAGCACGGTAAACGCAAGGCACGCAAAGATCTTGGCGTCAGCATGATGATGTATGGTCATGTCTATGTGGCGCAGATTTCGCTGGGCGCGCAGCTGAACCAGACGGTGAAAGCGATTCAGGAAGCGGAAGCCTATCCGGGGCCGTCGCTGATCATCGCCTACAGTCCTTGCGAAGAGCATGGCTACGATCTGGCGCTCAGCCACGATCAAATGCGTCAGCTGACCGCCACCGGCTTCTGGCCGCTCTACCGCTTCGACCCACGTCGGGCGGAAGAAGGCAAGATCCCGCTGGCGCTCGACTCTCGCCCACCGTCAGACGCCCTGGCTGAGACGCTGCTCAATGAGCAACGCTTCCGTCGCCTGAACGCCCAGCAGCCGGAAGTGGCGGAGCAGCTGTGGAAAGATGCTGCCGCCGACCTGCAGAAGCGCTACGACTTCCTCGCCCAGCTGGCTGGCAAAGCGGAGAAATCACCGAGCGAGAGCTAAGGTTATTTTCCATCCCGCAGCCATAAAAAAAGCCCGAACATGAAGTTCGGGCTTGTCGTTTTACCGATAACAAAATCATTCCGCAGAATGCGACGGCAAATAAAAATGCTTGGCATGACAATAAAGGCATATAACGCTCGAATAATACGCGATCAAACTGAATATGTATAATTTTTATTTTGTATATTAGTTGAAGATGTATTCATCATAATTATCACCATTACTTCAGTATTATTTTATTTAGATTTTACTTATATCGTAACAATTGAGTCTTACCATATCTCAGACCGCTCCTTTAGCATGAGTTCACTTCCTTCCCGGAAGCTAAAACATAAAAACAGTTAAAGGAATTTCTTCATGAAAAGAGAAGTACTGGCCCTCGTTATTCCGGCTTTATTAGCCGCTGGCGCCGCGCATGCGGCGGAAATTTATAATAAAGACGGAAATAAATTAGATGTCTATGGCAAGGTAGACGGTCTGCACTATTTCTCCAGCGACTCGAAAAAAGACGGCGACCAAACTTACGTTCGCTTTGGCTTTAAAGGCGAAACCCAGATCAACGATATGCTCACCGGTTACGGCCAGTGGGAATACAACGTTCAGGCCAACAATACCGAAAGCGCCGGCGATCAGGCGTGGACCCGTCTGGCCTTCGCCGGTATCAAAGTGGGCGATTACGGTTCCTTCGACTACGGTCGTAACTACGGCGTGCTGTACGACGTCGAAGGCTGGACCGATATGCTGCCGGAGTTCGGCGGCGACTCTTACACCTATGCGGATAACTTTATGGCAGGCCGCGCCAACGGCGTCGCGACCTACCGTAACAGCGACTTCTTCGGTCTGGTAGACGGTCTGAACTTCGCCCTGCAGTATCAGGGTAAAAACGAAGGCCAGAACGCCCAGGACATCAACGTCGGCACCAACAACCGCAGCAGCGACAGCGATGTTCGCTTTGACAACGGCGACGGTTTCGGTCTCTCTACCTCCTATAACTTCGGCATGGGCATCAGCGCGGCAGCGGCCTACACCTCATCTGACCGTACCAACGACCAGATGACCCAGACCAACGCCCGTGGCGATAAAGCTGAAGCCTGGACCGCTGGCCTGAAGTACGACGCCAACAATATCTACCTGGCGACCATGTACTCTGAAACCCGCAACATGACCCCTTACGGCAACGACGGCGTGGCCAACAAAACGCAAAACTTCGAAGTCACCGCTCAGTATCAGTTCGACTTTGGTCTGCGTCCGGCTATCTCCTATCTGCAGTCCAAAGGCAAAGATCTCTATAATACCGGCAGCTACGCCGATAAAGATCTGGTCAAATATATGGACGTCGGCGCCACCTATTACTTCAACCGTAATATGTCCACCTACGTTGATTACAAAATCAATCTGCTGGATGACAACGACAGCTTCTACAAAGACAACGGTATCTCTACCGACAACATCGTCGCGTTGGGCCTGGTTTACCAGTTCTGATGCGCCAGCCCGCCGGTTCCGGCGGGCTTTCTCTCTCTGCATCGCAGCAGCTAAAACAAAACAATATATCCCACCGCTTAAAATAAGCGTCCGTTTAGTGATATAGTCGTGCTCAGTCAGTGCCTGCCCGAGGACGTCCATCATGCATCATCACCCGGTTAAATCTTCCCGAATTATCTCTGTCGCCTATGATGACGCCTCCGCCACGCTGGAAATTTGTTTTTATCACCAGCCGCCGTTGCAATATACCGGCGTTCCACCGCGTATTTTTCGTGACTTTTTACAGGTGGTGTCAAAAGGTCGGTTTTATGACGGCGTGATAAAGGGAAAATTTCCCGAACACAAGTCACGTTAATGTCAAAGTGTGACTGCGGTCATGATACAAAACGTGTCATAATGCCGTACAATATGAGGGGATACTTAAACAGGAGGTTTTATGAGCAGAATGATTCTTGTCCCCATCGATATCTCTGATAAAGAATTTACTGAACGCATTATCAGTCACGTTGAATCGGAAGCGCGGATTGACGACGCTGAGGTCCATTTCCTCTCCGTTATCCCTTCCCTGCCTTATTATGCCTCACTGGGAATGGCCTATACCGCCGAACTGCCTGGTATGGATGAGCTGCGTGAAGGAACGGAAACTCAGCTTAAAGAACTCGCGAAACAGTTCTCTATCCCGGAAGATCGGAAACATTTTCACGTTGCCGAAGGATCGCCAAAAGATAAGATCCTGGCCCTCGCCAAGTCGCTACCCGCCGACCTGGTGATCATCGCTTCGCACCGGCCGGATATCACCACCTATCTGCTGGGCTCCAACGCCGCCGCGGTGGTCCGCCACGCCGAGTGCTCGGTGCTGGTCGTCCGCTAGCGCCACAGCCCGCCGCCCGGCGGGCTGTTTATTTTTACTTCTGCTCCACCAGCTTGCCTGCCCGCAGCGGAAAGTGCCGGAAAGATGCTGACATTCCGCCCCTGAATCCGTACCATACACGCCACGGTTGTCTGTCAGACCTCATTAATTGCTACGCGCCAGCGCCACGTTGTCCAGCGGCTGGCACAACGCGTGCTCTTCTGATGCCACACTATGAATTGAGCCACTATTACATGCTGCAAAATCAAGAAATCAGTAAAAATGTACAACACCAATAAGTTGTGCCCCCTCCAACCAACTGAATTTATTTTATATTTACATACAGCCAGCCCCCACAGCGCCGACCGCTGGTCCTGGCACCTGAATCCACCTGGGAATGGATGAGGCAGGCTATTCGAGGAAAAGAGGTGAATGAGATAATTGCAGATGGTGCGGTACCTGCTGATCATTTCACATGGCACCCCGTTTTCCGAGCGGTGGACAACGTTAGGAATCAGGGGGCGTAATTGATTGAGGCTATTAAAATCCAATAACCTGATAATACCCGCACCCTGCTGAAAGCAGACCTTGGTGTTCTGATTGCCTTTTGCATCGGGAATGCCCTCAAAGCGCATAAGTTAAGGAAGTTGCTCAGGCTCCGACGGCATCTTTAGGGCTGGTTGATAAAAAATCAAAATTGTGAACTACTTTCACCGATAATAAATTCAACGTAATAAAAAACCGCCGGCGCGAGTTTCAATCAGAAGTCATCTATTATCACGTTAAGATAGGTAAGATAACGCAACTGTACGGATCAGCTACTCTTTGAAACCAGGCTTGCCATTCCTGGCCCGCCATTCTTTCACTTCCTTAACAACCCTTTCCGGACTATCCTCTCGGCCCTTTGGAGGATAGAAAATTACATCAGAACCATCAGGGTGTTCAGTGATACGTTCAAACTCTAAAACATTTTGCACATCTTCATCTTCGGTTGTATTATCCGGATTAAATATCTTTTTCACAAAAGCTAAAAACTCAGATTCGGTGTAATCAGAAATGCTTTTTTTATTGTCCATCATTTACCACCATTGCTTAGTGAACTTCGACATGGCTTTTTGTGCATCATAACTCGCCAGTTCTCAATACCATACACATCACCGGTATTTTAATAGCTTTTGCGTGTTCTAATTCATGTTTAAGCCTTCCCCCGACATGCTCATTTTACGAATGAACGACCATGTTTCTAACTTGATACCCCCTAAGCTAGCTTGTCAAACCGCTCAGTTAGCTCAGTGGTATCAGAAACCGCCTTCCTGAAAGCTCTCCGAATGAATGAAAGTTCGAAAACTCACAGCCACGAAATTTTTCAGCAATCACACTGGGAACAGGAGAGCCTAACTCGTCTCCAGTTTTTTTTCAGCCAACCATGACTAACCTGCTCCCCTTAACCAGTGATTTTGCCAGGTAAATCTCTAGAGCTTGCCAACATAACATCACTTGGCTCGACTCCCATTGCAAGAGCATCAGGCTGCTAGATCTCTCAGTACAGAAAATCCAGGTAGGCTAGCAGTATTTACGGTTGAGATGGACGAAATCTTATTGTTCCACGCGCAATGCCTGGCTTTCCGGGCTCATACTTGCATTTTCTCATTGCTGATCTTGTTTCTCTAAAAAAGAGCTCAGCACCAGTTGTCTCAACAGAAGTTACTTCCCCTTTTTCATTTACTGAGGCAGCGTAATTTACAGTGCCACTAATCCGATTAGCCATGGCAGAAACTGGATAATAAGGATTAGGGCAACTTATCCGCACAGGCACCACTTCTTCTTTATTTCCTGCAGCAAGTGCCAAGTTTGATATAAGAACAGCGCAAACCAGAAGTAATGTTTTTTTCATAACCGATACCAATTGTTGTTTTCCTTATGTCTATAGATCCCTAATACGCCTTTTTCATGCAACGCCGGAGGATGCGGCTCCACTTCTTCATCCCCGCTGGTATGGAGGGGATTATATATCACAGCCGGGTTAGCTGCGCGCTTTGCGTTCTGCGGGGGATTGAGGCATCGCCATTCTTCCGCAGGGCTACTCCTTCCCTATAACGCTTCCATTCACCTATATTCCATTAAAAAATGAGGAGTTTCGACTTATCATTTAGGGTCAAGTAAAGTAAACACCTCTCTTACAGCCAGATTTCCAATCTTATGTGAGCCCCAAAACCCGGCACTGATTGCCGGGTATTTTATTGCTTCCCAGGTGCTTTTACGGTTTCTCACGCCCGGCACATCTCCGGCGAGTTACCTCTCACCAGCGCCTCAGCAAAAGGCCTCGGTATGGCATTAGCAGCAGGAAACCGGACGATACAATTGCTCGGCGCTGCCCTGGACGCGCTGAAAGCGCAGCATGAACTGACAGCTGGACATCCGGTATCCACTATCACGTTTCACCACAGGGAATACGGCTCAAGCGAGGAACAGAATTTGCGATTTGTTTTCATGCCGCGGAGACGGAAAGGCGAGCAAAAACCCTGCTACTCGCACAGCAGCATAGGCAGTAGATGGGAAGCTGCAGTAAAACGCGCTGGCATTCGCCGCAGGAATCCGTACCATACGCGGCATACTTTTGCCTGCTGGCTCCTGACGGCTGGCGCAAACCCGTCTTTTATAGCCAATCAGATGGGGCATGAAAACGCGCAAATGGTGTACGACGTTTATAGTACATGGATAGAAGAGATGAACGGCGACCAGGTTTCTATGTTGAATTCCCGGCTTGGGCTTTAACACATTTTGCCCCCTATATGCCCCTTTTAGATTTTGAGAATGTTAATAATGCTAGAAAATCAAGAACTTACAAAGAAAGAGAAATACAACATCGATAAGCTGCAGAAACGTCTGCGCCGCAACGTCGGTGAGGCGATCGCCGACTTCAATATGATTGAAGAGGGCGACCGCATTATGGTTTGTCTGTCAGGCGGCAAGGACAGCTATACCATGCTGGAGATCCTGCGTAACCTGCAGAAAAGCGCGCCCATCTCCTTCTCGCTGGTGGCGGTGAATCTCGACCAGAAACAGCCTGGGTTCCCGGAGCATATTCTGCCGGCGTATCTTGAGCAGCTGGGCGTTGAATATAAGATTGTTGAAGAGAACACCTACGGCATCGTCAAAGAGAAGATCCCGGAAGGGAAAACCACCTGCTCGCTGTGCTCTCGCCTGCGTCGCGGCATTCTCTACCGTACCGCCACCGAACTTGGCGCCACCAAGATTGCCCTCGGCCATCATCGAGACGACATCCTGCAGACGCTGTTCCTGAATATGTTCTACGGCGGCAAAATGAAAGGAATGCCGCCGAAGCTGATGAGCGACGACGGCAAACACATCGTCATCCGCCCGCTGGCCTACTGCCGCGAAAAGGACATCGAGCGCTTCTCCCAGGCCAAGGGCTTCCCGATCATTCCTTGCAACCTGTGCGGTTCGCAGCCTAACCTGCAGCGCCAGGTGATCGCCGATATGCTTCGCGACTGGGATAAGCGTTATCCGGGACGCATTGAAACCATGTTTAGCGCAATGCAGAACGTGGTGCCTTCGCACTTGAGCGACGTTAATCTGTTTGATTTTAAAGGCATCACCCACGGCTCCGAGGTGGTGGACGGCGGCGATTTAGCGTTTGACAGGGAAGAGATTCCCCTGCAGCCCGCCGGCTGGCAGCCGGAGGAAGAGGACGCCCGGTTGGATGAGCTGCGTCTGAACGTAGTGGAAGTGAAGTAACCCGCAAGCGTCTCAGGCCGCCGCCTGAGACGCGCTATTCTGCCCTTACTTCAGCAGTCGTACGCGGCAGGCTTTGCCTTTGATCTTGCCGTTTCGTAACTGCTTATACGCCTTCTGCGCCATATTCTGGCGGATCGCCACATAGACGTGTGCCGGGTGGACGTTAATTTTGCCGATATCGGCGCCATCAAATCCCATATCACCGGTCAACGCCCCCAGCACATCCCCCGGGCGCATTTTCGCCTTTTTTCCACCGTCGATGCACAGCGTCGCCATCTCCGCCGTCAGCGGCGTGATAGCGTTGCCCGTCGGCGCCGGCAGCCAGTTGAGGGATAACTGCAGCATGTCGGCCAGAATGGTGGCGCGCTGCGCCTCTTCCGGCGCGCAGAAGCTGATAGCCAGACCTTGTTCGCCGGCGCGGGCGGTACGGCCGATGCGGTGCACATGCACTTCCGGATCCCAGGCCAGCTCGAAGTTCACCACCAGCGCGAGAGATTTGATGTCCAGGCCGCGGGCAGCGACATCGGTCGCCACCAGAACCCGGACGCTGCCGTTCGCGAAGCGCACCAGCGTTTGATCGCGGTCGCGCTGCTCGAGGTCACCGTGCAGCGATAATGCGCTCTGCCCGGCGGCGTTGAGCGCATCGCAGACCGCCTGGCAATCGCGCTTGGTATTGCAGAACACCACGCAGGACGCCGGCTGATGCTGGCTGAGCAGACGCTGGAGCAGCGCAATCTTGCCGTGGCGGGAAACTTCAAAGAACTGCTGTTCGATAGCCGGTAACGCATCGACGCTGTCAATCTCAATCGTTTCCGGATGACGCTGCACCCGGCCGCTGATCGCCGCGATTGCCGCAGGCCAGGTGGCGGAAAACAGCAGCGTCTGCCGGTCAGCCGGCGCGAAGCGGATCACCTCGTCGATGGCGTCGCTGAAGCCCATATCGAGCATGCGGTCCGCTTCATCCATCACCAGGGTCTGCAGCGCGTCGAGAGAGACCGTCCCCTTCTGCAGATGATCGAGCAGACGGCCCGGAGTGGCGACGATAATATGCGGGGCGTGCTGCAGTGAATCGCGCTGGGCGCCAAACGGCTGCCCGCCGCAGAGCATCAAAATCTTGATGTTCGGCAGGCAGCGCGCCAGACGGCGCAGCTCGCCGGCAACCTGATCGGCCAGTTCGCGGGTCGGACACAGCACCAGCGACTGGGTCTCAAAGCGCGACGGATCGATATGCTGCAGCAGACCCAGCCCGAAGGCGGCCGTTTTTCCGCTGCCGGTTTTTGCCTGCACGCGCACATCTTTCCCCGCGAGGATCGCCGGCAGGGCGGCGGCCTGAACCGGCGTCATCGACAGATAACCCAGCTCGTTAAGGTTGGCTAATTGGGCGGCAGGTAAAACAGTCAGGGTAGAAAAAGCGGTCACAATGTATTCTCGTATTAAAGGACAGACGATCTGCAGGCGCGTATCCTCGCAGATCTCCGCGCCTGATGCGACAATTTAATCGGCTCTTCATCAGGCGGCGGATCGGGCTGCGGCTGCGGACGCGGTCGTGGATCGGGTAAAGGAACCGGATCGTTCGGCTCGGGCGAGATGGGGATAGACTGGGCTGTCAGCCCTGAAGCGTAATGCATAGTGGCCTCCCGGAAAGTGATACGGGCGTACCCGCAGGCGTAAACGGCCTGAAGACCGTCGGGTGTCTTAGTAAGCGTAGAAGCTGGTCAGGAGAGCGCAAAAAAAAAGCCGACTCAACAAAGTCGGCGTCGTACGAATCAATTGTGCTATGCAGTAATTCAAAAAAGGAAGTAAGACAATATGGAGCGCAACGCCCATCGCTTGACGTTGCATTCACCTGCGAGAGAGATATTGCCCTGAATGGGTAGAGGGTTTATTGATTTCGCTCAAACATTGCCGGGTTTTCCCGGCATCGTCGCTGCTAAAAGGCGATTCTTTACAACCATTTACTGCGATGTAACCACCATGCAACACCACCGATGACAACGACTAACATCAGGCAGAAGAGGCTAAACCCCAGATGCCAGCTGTTACCAGGGATCCCGCCGAGGTTGACGCCGAACAGGCCAGTTAAAAAGGTGCTGGGCAGAAACACCATCGCCATCAAGGACATCGTATAGGTCCGCCGCGCCAGCGACTCCTGCATAATCTGGGCGATCTCATCGCTCATGATCGCCGTGCGGGCGATGCAGCTGTCGATCTCATCCAGCCCGCGCCCCAGCCGCTCGGCGATATCCTGCATCCGCCGCCGCTGATCGTCGCTCATCCACGGCAGGCGCTCGCTGGCCAGCCGGGCGTAAACATCGCGCTGCGGCGCCATATATCGGCGCATCACGATCAGCTGTTTACGCAGCAGGGCAAGGAAACCGCGCGGCGGCACCTGCTGATCGAGCAGGTCGTCTTCGAGGTCGATTATTCGGTCGTGCAGTTGTTCAATAAACTCACTGGCATGATCGGTCAGCGCGTCGCAGACTTCCACCAGCCAGCTGCCGCAGTCCGTCGGCCCATTGCCCTCCTTCAGGTCGCCCAGCACATCGTCGAGCGCCAGCACTTTGCGCTGACGAGTGGAGACGATCAGCCGCTCATCCATATAGAGACGCATCGCCACCAGCTGGTCTGGGCGTTCATCGGTGCTGCCGTTGATGCAGCGCAGGGTGATCAGCGCCCCGTCGCCGATCCGCGTTACCCGCGGTCGGGTGCTCTCGCCTGCCAGGGCATCGCGCACGTTATTGGGCAGTAGCGGGGTGGCCGCCAGCCAGTCGGCGCTGTCGCTATGGGTATAGTTGAGATGCAGCCAGCAGGGCTTCTCTTTGTCGATAATATCGTTATCGGCGAGCGGCTTCACGCCCCCCTGCCCGTCGAGCACCCACGCGAAGATCGCGTCCGGTATCTGCAACTCCGAGCCTTTAATCGCGTCCACTCAACCTCCGTTAATCCATGCCTGTCACATTGCACGCACTCTGTATAAGGTACGCGAAAGCGCGCTTTTTCGCTGTTTATTGCCCGGTGAAAGGGGCTAATCGCTTCATTAAAAAGCGCTTTCCCCAGGGCCGCGCCCACCTTCCTCATTTAACGTTAAAGTGTAGTGAAATCAAGTTCTTCAGGTTTTGCACGCCTCAGTGCGACTTTTTGCGGTTTATTTTGCGACTTTATGCTGTATTATGCCGCTTATTGCGTCAACTTGCGGAGTCTCTCGTCATGCATAAGCTCGCCCGACAAAAACACATCCTCGACCGGCTGAGTGAAACCGGTCAGCTGAGCATCAGCGAACTGGTTGATGCGCTGCAGGTGTCGGCCGATACCATACGCCGGGATCTCAGCGAGCTGGAAAACCAGGGCGTACTGCAGAAAAGCCACGGCGGCGCCATCGCGCTTAACGTCCCGGCGATGACGCGCCAGGGAAGAAACGCCCTGCTCCCCGGAACCAAGCAGCGTCTCGGCCAGCAGGTCGCCGCGCGCATCCCCTCCGGCTCGACGCTGTTTCTCGACGCCGGGAGTACCCTGCTGGCCGTCGCTACCCAGCTGAAAGGCCCCATGACCGTGATCACCGCTTCGCTGGATATCGCCCAGCTGTTTAGTGACCGCGCCGATATCCAGCTCATCCTGCTTGGCGGCCAGTGGGACAGTGAGCAGCGGCTGTTCGCCGGCAGCGCCACGCTGTCGCTGGTGTCGCGCTACCGCGCCGATATCGCGATTCTCGGCGCCTGCGCGTTGCATGCCGAGCTTGGACTGAGCGCCAGCCAGGAGGCCGATGCCGACGTAAAACGCGCCATGCTCGCCGCCAGCGCGGAACACTGGCTGGTGGCGGACCATACCAAAGTCAACCATTGCGAACCCTGGCTGGTGGCCGGTCTCAGCGACATACACCATCTTTTCCTCGATCGTCCCTGGCCTGAGCTGGGGGATGACCCTGCCCTCTCTGTACATATTGCTGACGCTTAACAACGCGGAGAACCTGATGAGTAACAACACGATAAATATCGCCCTGATTGGCTATGGCTTCGTCGGTAAGACCTTCCACGCGCCGCTTATCCGTTCGGTGCCGGGCCTGAACCTGGCCTTCGTCGCCTCGCGTGATGAAGAAAAAGTCAAACGCGACCTGCCGGACGTCACGGTGATCGCCTCCCCGGAAGCGGCGGTCCAGCATCCGGATGTCGATCTGGTGGTCATCGCCTCCCCCAACGCCACGCACGCGCCGCTGGCCCGCCTGGCGCTGAACGCCGGCAAGCATGTGGTGGTGGACAAACCCTTTACCCTTGATATGCAGGAGGCCCGGGAGCTGATCGCCCTGGCGCAGGAGAAACAGCGCCTGCTCTCCGTCTTCCATAACCGCCGCTGGGACAGCGACTATCTCGGGATCCGTCAGGTTATTGAGCAGGGCGCCATCGGCACGGTGAAACATTTTGAGTCCCATTTCGACCGTTTCCGCCCGGAAGTCCGCGTCCGCTGGCGCGAGCAGAACGTTCCCGGCAGCGGCTTATGGTTCGATTTGGGCCCGCACCTGATCGATCAGGCGCTGCAGCTGTTTGGTCTGCCGCAGTCGGTACAGGGCAACATTGCCACCCTGCGCGACGGCGCGGAGATCAACGACTGGGCGCATGTGGTGTTAAACTACCCGGCGCATAAAGCGATCCTCCACTGCAGCATGCTGGTTGCGGGGGGCTCCTCGCGCTTTACCGTGCATGGCGATAAAGGCAGCGTTGTCAAAGCGCGGGCCGACCAGCAGGAGAGCCAGCTGCTGGCGGGTGTGGTACCGGGGAGCGCCGGCTGGGGTCAGGATGATGACAAGCTGGTGATCTATGACGCCTCGCTGCAGGCCCAAACTCAGCCTACCCCGTCGGGCGATCAGCGCCAGTACTATATGCAGATCCGCGACGCGCTGAAGGGCCAGATCGCCAATCCGGTGCCGCCGGTTGAAGCGCTGGCGGTAATGGCCGTTCTGGAAGCGGCGGTGCGTTCCGCGAAAAGCGGCGTGGCGCAAACCCTCGACCTGACCGCCGACGAGCGCAACGCGCTGCGCTAAGCCTGTCGCTACTCCGGTTATCTGCGCGGCCCGCAGGTAACCGGGTCACCGCCCTGACTCCAGAAATAATCACTGCCTGTCAGCAGATTATCCTTTCTTTATCCTGCCTTTTTGCGTAAAGCACCGCTGGAAATTTCAGCCAATTGGGAGGAGGATAGAGAACAGATCGATCGTGATGAGAAAAAGGTTGCTGACGCTGTGGACGCGGTGACCGCAATACCGGACAGGAGAAGCTCATGTACTACACGTTAGGAGATACCACTCTCCATTTTTATCGCTATCAGTGCAAATTTTACGTCGCCCACTGGGAAGGAGGGAACGTGATGGACGAAAAATTTAAACCGTTTATCGAGCAGATCACTGAGAAGACCGGGCTGGACGCAAAGCGCGTCGAGACCGCCGCGCGCGATTATTTTACTAACGTGGATTAACAGGCAGCCTGTTGCTGTATACCAAAGGCCAGGCCGACGCGCCTGCCGTTGATGTTTCCCCTTCCGCCGCCAGGGCCCTCGTTGTCGCTGGCGGCTTTTCTTCCTGCCGGCGCTAAACGGTGGTCAGTTTTGCAAGGATCGCGGCGAAGGTGTCGCTGACGTTATCGCCGGCGAGCATTTTTTTGCGCAAGGTGATACTTCTGCCTGTCGACGGGATGAGCAGCCGGACTTTCGCATCATGACTGCCGCGCTCAGCGAGAACTACCTCGCGCAAAGGAATAATGTAGGTGTCGGCATAGAGACCCGGCGTAAATATCATCGACTCGCCGCTGACGCCAATCACCACCCGATTCTGCAGACGATAGCCGTTGCACAACGCCAGAATACCGGCGGCAATAAATACGCCGCCAATACCCATGCCAATCATTAAGATAATTATCCCGGCGATGAGCGCCAGCGCTCCCTGCGGATAAAAAGCGGATGCATTAAAGGTTAATAGCTGGTGATTATCGTCGCGGCTCATCGCCCCGGTTGTTGACCGCCACGGGGTAAAACCGGCGTTAATCCGCGTTTGAAAGCTGAACAGGCTGCCGACCAGAAAGATCATGCTGATGGGTATCATCACGATACCGCCAATAAAGGCCAGCACAATGGCCAGATAAGGATAGCGGCCAGACAGCATAATGCTGAGCGCCTGAACCACCACGGCGATAAACAGGGCAAGAACCAGCCAGGACCACATGCTGTCCACCCGACTATGGAAATTCAGTTGTCCTTCATCGAGTAATAAATTACGCGCGACAAAACAGATAATAATATTGACGAACAGGCCAATCCAGGCCAGCTTGTGCACATGCTTCATACCCTACTCCATTATGTATTTTACCATTCCATTTCCAGGCATTATAAAATAAAGACTTAATGCCGGCTGGATAGTAGCAAAGCGGTACACAAGATCAATAAAAAGCGCGCGGTCACCTCACATTCTCATTTATATTCAGCGTGATATTGTTAGTTATCATTTATCGTAATTATATAAACCATCCTATATATTGGCGCTATATGTTTTCAGCGCAATAATATCGCCCTGCCGCCTGGCAGGGCGTCGCAGATTAACGCTCCTCCAGCGCCGGCTCCGGCGCGCTTTTCCTGCGCAGCAGATAGCCTGCGGCAAGGATCAGCAGCCATACCGGGATCAGGCAGACGGAGATGCGGATGTCCGGGGTCAGATACATCACCCCGAGGATCCCGGCGAGAAACAGCAGACACAGCCAGTTTGTCAGGGGATAGCCGAAACTCTGGAAAGCCGTTACCTTCCCGGCCCGCTGCATGGCGCGGCGGAACTTAAGATGAGTGATGCAGATCATCGCCCAGTTGATGACCAGGGCGGCCACCACCAGGGCCATCAGCAGGGCAAAGGCTTTCCCGGGCATCACATAGTTAATCACCACGCAAAGCGCCGTGGCGACGGCGGATACCGCCAGGGCGGTCAATGGGATCCCGCGGTGGTTCACTCGCAGCAGCGCACGCGGGGCGTTGCCCTGCTGAGCCAGGCCGAACAGCATCCGGCTGTTGCAGTAGACGCAGCTGTTGTAGACCGACAGCGCGGCGGTGAGCACCACCAGATTGAGGGCGTTGGCCACAATATTGCTGTCAATGGCGTGAAAGATCAGCACAAAAGGGCTTCCCCCTTCCACGACGTTCCGCCACGGGTAGAGTGACAGCAGGACCGCCAGCGACCCCACGTAAAACAGCAAAATCCGGTAGATCACCTGGTTGGTGGCTTTGGGAATGGTTTTATGCGGCTCATCGGCTTCCGCCGCGGTGATCCCCACCAGCTCAAGCCCGCCGAAGGAGAACATGATCACCGCCATGGCCATCACCAAGCCCATGATACCGTTAGGGAAAAATCCCCCGTCCTGCCACAGGTTGGCCACCGTCGCCGCCGGGCCGCCGTGACCGCTAAATAACAGATAGCAGCCAAAGGCGATCATGCTGATGATGGCGGCCACTTTGACAATCGAGAACCAGAACTCCAGCTCGCCATACACTTTGACGTGCGTCAGGTTGATGGCGTTGATCGCCACGAAGAAGATCGCCGCCGACAGCCAGGTGGGTACCTCCGGCCACCAGTACTGAATATAGATCCCCACCGCCGTCAGCTCCGCCATGCTTACCAGCACGTACAACACCCAGTAATTCCAGCCTGACATAAACCCGGCGAAGGGCCCCCAGTAGCGGTTGGCGAAATGGCTGAACGAACCCGCCACCGGCTCCTCTACCACCATTTCGCCAAGCTGACGCATGATAAAGAAGGCGATAACCCCGGCGATGGCGTACCCCAGCAGGACCGAAGGGCCTGCCATACGGATCGTTTGCGCAATACCTAAAAACAGTCCAGTGCCGACCGCCCCCCCGAGGGCGATCAACTGGATGTGGCGGTTTTTTAACCCGCGTTTTAACTGATGCTCTTGCTGCGTTGTCATCTCTGACCTGCCCCTGTCTGTAAAAAGTCACTTTCGCCGGTAGCAACTTTCAGGCCAGCGGATCGCCGCGCAGCGGCAGACAAAAAGTAATTCATTGAATTATATTGAATTATTGTTTTCGCATCAGTTCCGGTAGCTGCTCATCGCGGCGCTGACCTGGCGCATCACACGCGAAAAATGGCCAGATTACGCACAGATCATGAGAAAAAGAGCGACTTAATGCATGAACCTGACCCGTTTTGGTGCATCCGCTTTGCCGCCGTCCGCCCAGGCTTCACGCCAGGCAAAAAACTGTTAGGCTGTTAGCCACTTTTACGTTCCGCTAGTGGCCACTATGTACAACATCGACGACTATGATCTGAAAATTCTTACCCTGCTGCAGGCCAATGGCCGTTTGACCAATCAGGAGCTTAGCGAGCTTATCGGCTTGTCCGCTTCCCAGTGTTCGCGCCGCCGTATCGCCCTTGAACAGGCGCAGCTTATCCTCGGCTATCATGCACGTCTGGCGCCGGATGCCGCCGGGCAGGAGATGCTTGGCCTGATTGAGGTACGCCTGCTGAATCACACCCCGCAATGCGTGGAGAGCTTTCATCAGATGCTCAGTGAAGTGGACGCCATTCTGGACGCCTGGAAAACCACCGGCGACGCCGATTATCTGCTGCGGGTAACGGTCCCGGACCTGCCCGGTCTGAGCCATTTGATCAGCCATATTCTGGCGCAAAACAAAGGGGTGGCCCATCTGAAAACTGCCGTTGTGCTCAACCGCCTGAAAGAGAACGGCCAGCTGATGCCGGGCACGACCCCGCTGCGCTGAACCGGGGCACAGTGCCCTGCGCTGGTGCAGACGCGGGGCCAGACAATGCGCAACAAGCGGCAAATTCGCACAATTCACGCATTAGGAAACCATAAAACGCACGACCCGTGCAATTTTCTCTTCCTGTCAGAACAACAGGTTAGGCTAAACCACGGCTATTTTTTCCACAAACGATCGCCCGGGCACTCTCCGCTGGTGCGATTTTTGCAAACAAGAGCTTATCCTTGTTAACGAAAAGATAGTGCTTATTTATGGATAACGTCCTTTCCCCTGAAAAACTGACTCACACCTGGCTGGAGGATGCCCTGGCGCTGCTGTTCGGCACGCTAATGATCTCCTTTGGTATTATCCTGTTTCGTCAGGCCGGTGCCCTGACCGGCGGGACGGCAGGCATGGCCTTTCTGATCCACTACGCCACCCACCTGCCGTTCGGCGTGGTTTTCTTCGCCATTAATCTGCCCTTCTACTGGCTCTCCGTCCGGCGGATGGGCGCCGCCTTCACGCTGAAAACCTTCTGCGCGGTCGGACTGGTGTCGCTGTTCTCCGACCTGCACGGCTACTTTATCCATGTCGATCGCCTGAACCCCTATTACGCCACCCTCTTCGGCAACATCATGGTCGGTATCGGCTTTGTGGTGCTGTTCCGCCATAAAGCGAGCCTCGGCGGCGTCAATATTCTGGCCCTCTATCTGCAGGATAAAAGCGGCATCCGCGCCGGTAAATTCCAGATGGTGGTGGACGCCTGCATCGTCACCGCCTCGCTGTGGGTGGTTAGCCTGCCGATGCTGCTGGTCTCTGTCCTCGGCGCCGTGATTTTGAATTCGATTATCGCCATGAACCACCGCCCCGGACGCTATGCGGTGTAATGGATTCACCTTTAACGGTCATTTCAGGAGTAACCACTGTGTTCCAGAACGTCGACGCCTACGCGGGCGATCCTATCCTGTCGCTGATGGAAGCCTTTCAACAGGATCCCCGGGCAGACAAAGTTAACCTCAGCATCGGGCTGTACTATAACGAGCAGGCCATCATTCCTCAGCTGGAGGCGGTCCGCCAGGCCGCTGACCGGCTGCAGAGCCAGTTGCAAAAGGCCAGCCTCTATCTGCCGATGGAGGGACTGGCGCCCTATCGCCGCGCGGTCCAGACGCTGCTGTTTGGCGAACATCATCCGGCGTTGCGTGCCGGACGCATCGCCACCATCCAGACGCTGGGCGGCTCCGGCGCGCTGAAGGTGGGCGCGGATTTTCTCAAGCGCTACTTCCCCGACTCCGCGGTCTGGGTCAGCGATCCGACCTGGGAGAACCATGTGGCCATCTTTGCCGGGGCGGGCTTCGAGGTGCATACCTATCCCTGGTTCGACAGCGCCACTCGCGGGGTCAATTTCCCCGCCATGCTTGCCGCCCTCCAGCAGCTCCCGCCGCGCAGCATCGTGCTGCTCCATCCTTGCTGCCATAATCCGACGGGGGCCGATCTCACCCCCGAGCAGTGGGATCGGGTGATTGAGGTGTTGATCGCCCGGGAGCTGATCCCGTTCCTCGATATTGCCTACCAGGGCTTTGGCCGTGGGCTGGATGAAGATGCCTATGCCATCCGCGCCATCGCCAGCGCCGGGCTGACGGCGCTGGTCAGCAACTCGTTCTCGAAGATTTTTTCGCTGTACGGCGAGCGTGTCGGCGGCCTGTCTGTGGTCTGTGACAATGCCGATGCCGCCGGGCGCGTGCTGGGCCAGTTGAAAGCCACCGTGCGCCGCAACTACTCCAGCCCGCCGGGGTTTGGCGCCCAGGTGGTGTCGCAGGTGCTCAACGATCCCGAGCTGAATGCCCTGTGGCAGGAAGAAGTGGAGGCCATGCGCACCCGCATCAGCGCCATGCGCGTCGCGCTGGTGAAATCCCTGCAGACAGCCCTGCCGGCGGAGGATTTTTCCTATCTGCTGACCCAGCGCGGCATGTTCAGTTACACCGGCTTTAGCGCCGATCAGGTAGACATTCTGCGCGAAGAGCACGGCATCTATCTGATCGCCAGCGGTCGGGTCTGTGTGGCCGGGCTCAACCGCGGCAATATTGCGCGGGTAGCCAGCGCCTTCGCCGCGGTCTGCGCACGCTAGCCGGGGCAACCCCGGCGCGGATTAGCGGTTATTCGCGACGCAGCCGGCGAGCCAGGCGGGTACCCAGCGTCTGAATAAGCTGGACAATAACAATCAGCACCAGGGCGGTGGTGAGGGTGGCAAAGGCGTCGAAGCGCTGATAGCCGTAGGTGATCGCCAGATCGCCGATCCCGCCGCCGCCCACCGTTCCCGCCATGGCGGTCGCGCCAAGCAGACCGATGGTCGCGGTGGTAAGGGCCAGAATCAGCGACGCCGCCGCCTCCGGCAGCATAAAGTGCCAGACGGTCTGCAGAGGGGTAGCGCCCATGGCGTCTGCGGCCTCAAGGATCCCCTCATCCACCTCCAGCAGCGAGCTCTCCACCAGCCGGGCAATATAGGGGGCGACAAAAACGATCAGCGGCACGATGGCCCCCGCGGTGCCGATAGTCGTGCCCACCAGCAGCCTGGTGAAGGGCAGGATCACAATCAGCAAAATGATAAACGGCAGCGAGCGCAGCACGTTAATCAGCGGATTCAGCGCCTGATGCACCACCGGGTTGGCCACGATGCCGCCGGGACGGCAAACCACCAGCACAATTCCCAGCGGGACGCCGATCAGCGCGCCAAAGCCCAGTGAGATGGCGACCATAATCAGGGTATCATGCAGCGCCAGCAGAAACTGCTCGCCGGTAATGGCGGTATCAATCAGATCAAACATGGGTGATTTTCACTCCTGCGTCGGCCAGATGGGTGATAGCGCGTTCGGTTTCGTCAGGCTCGCCGAGGAGTTGCACAATCATAAATCCCAGTATCCGGCCCTGAACTTCGGACATGCTGGCAAACAGGATATTCACCTCGACAGCATACTCGCGGATCAGGTGGTTAATGATCGGCTGCCGGGCCGTCGCGCCGATAAATTCGAGGCGTAAAGCCCGGGCGCCGTTATCGCGCTGCAGGAGCGACGCCACCCGCTGCGGCAGGCGATCGTGCACCACCGACTGCACGAAACTGGCGGTGACCGGATGCTGCGGCTGGGCAAAGAGATCGAACACCGTCCCCTGCTCAACAATGCGCCCGGCCTGCATCACCGCCACCTTGTGACAGATTTTCTGGATCACTGACATTTCATGAGTAATCAGCACAATGGTGATGCCATAGCGGCGATTAATCTCCTGCAGCAGCAGTAAGATCTGTACCGTGGTGTGGGGGTCGAGCGCCGAGGTGGCTTCATCACACAGCAGCACCGACGGGTTGGTGGCCAACGCCCGGGCGATACCGACCCGCTGCTTTTGCCCTCCCGACAGCTCATTAGGGTAGCTGTGCATTTTGTCGCTCAGGTCGACAAACGCCAGCAGCTCCGCAACCCGCGCCTGGATAAAGGCCTTGTCGCGGCCCTGCAAAATAAGCGGGATAGCGATGTTATGAAATACCGTTTTCGAATTCAACAGATTAAAATTCTGAAAGATCATGCCGATATCTTTTTTGATCGCCTGCAGTCGCTGGCCGCTGCAGTCCTGTAGCGGCTCACCATTCAACACCACCTCGCCCTCGCCCGGCGTTTCCAGCCGATTAATCAGCCGCAATAAGGTGCTTTTTCCTGCGCCGCTGTAGCCAATAATGCCGAAAATATCGCCCCGGTCGATACTGAGATTAATATCCTGCAGGGCCAGAACCGGATGCCCTTTTCTGGAAAAGGTTTTACTGACATGGCGAAATTCTATCATTGCGTTATTCATTTTAAATAATCAGGCAGCAGGTAACCATCATACTGCGGATGGCTGAGAATATATTTTTTGAAATCGGCAGAGTGATAGCCGTCGATAATATCTTTGGCAAACTGCGCCTTCTGATTTTTACCGGCAACGGTTACGACGTTAATAAAATGGCTGGTGGCGGCCTCCAGCTTTAATGCTGAGGTGAGCGCCATGCCGCTGGAGACGGCGAAATTGCCCTGAATCAGGCCATAGTCGACGTCCGGCAGCGCGCGAACCTGCTGGGCATTGTCCATCTCCTTAAGCACGATTTTATAGGGGTTAGCAACGATATTGCGCTGGGAAAAGGTGGCGGGATCGCTGTCCGGTTTAATCTTCACCCAGCCCAGACTTTCCAGCACCAGCACCGCGCGATATTCGTTCGACGGCTGGTTTGGCACCGACACCACCGTGCCGGCTACCGGGGTGCCCAGGGTGGTCAGTTTACCGCCATACAGGCCCATCGGCGGTGTGGGTACCTGCACAATGCCCACGTTATCGGTCCCCAGCCGCTCATTGATCGCTTTCAGGTATACCGGATGCTGCATAATATTCGCTTCGATATCGCCGCGGGCTACCGCGTCATTGACCTGAATACCGTCGCTAAAATCTTTATATTCGATTTTATACCCTTTACTCAATAAATAGGGGGCGACCCCTTTTTCAAATTGCTCTTTATACGGCCCGGGATTGAAGCCGATACGAATAATTTGATCTGCGGTGGCGTAAAAAGAGGTAGCGGATAACAGGGCGAGCGTCATCCCGAGCGCAACTGACTTGTTCATAAGGTATTTTCCTGGAAGGTTGGCGATATTGAGCGATTAAATCACAGCCGCAAAAGGGTTGTAAGCCAGAACGCCGGATTTCCTTTTGCTTATTCCTCATAACCTTTTGCTATCCCGACATATCCTAAAAATAATCATCCTTTGCAGATATTGTTATTTAGCCAGGCGCCATAAATCCCTTAAAGATGGCAGATTATTGATGACGTAAACCGGGAAAATTATGCCTGATTTTGCTGCTTCACCGCTGGTGGACGCCCTAGAAGAGAATCTGTTCAGCCTGCTGGAAAACCTGGCCGCGGAGGTCAACACCGACATGCTGCCGTTGATCGACCTCTCCAGCGGCAGTCCGGATCAACCCACCCCGCCGGAAGTGATTGACGCGCTGCAGAGCGCCATTCATCGTCGTGAAAACCATGGCTACCCCTCATTCTGGGGCAAGCCGCAGGTCCGCGAAGCGATCGCCCATTTTTATCGTCGCCAGTATGATGTGGAATTCGATCCGCACAGCGAAGTCGCGGTATTTCAGGGCTCGCATATCGGTATTGGCGGCATCCCGCGGGCGCTGCTCCGTCCCGGGCAATACCTCATCTCCACCGATCCCTGCTATCCCATTTATCGCTCAGCGGCGCTGCAGTCCCAGGCGACGTTTTATGGCCTGCCGCTCAGGGCTGAGAACCATTTCCTGCCGGATTTTAACGACCTCCCCCGGGAGGTGGCTGCCAAGGCCGGGCTGGTGGTGCTTAACTATCCGCATAACCCCACCGGCGCCCTCGCCACGCCGGCGCTGTTCGCCAGCGCCCTGCAGTTTGCCCACCGTCACCAGGTGCCGATCCTGCACGATTTTGCCTATGCGGCCATCGGCAGCGCGGCCAGTGACGCGCCGCTGAGCCTTTTCTCTCAGCCCGGCGCGAAGGCGTGGGGAGTGGAAACCTACACCTTCTCCAAGACCTTTAATATGGCCGGCTGGCGCTTCGGCTTCGCGGTCGGCAACGCCTCGATTATTCGGGCATTTAAAAAGCTGCACACCCACAGCTACAGCACGGTGTTTGGCGCGATTCAGGATGCGGCGATCGCCGCGCTCAGCTTGCCGGCAGAACGGATTGCGCAGCTGACGGAGGCGTATCATCAGCGCCGGGAGTGGGTTCTGCGTCGACTGGCCGCGCTGCGCTGGCCGGTTCGTACCGCACAAGGCACGTTCTTCCTCTGGCTGAGCGTGCCGCCCGGGTACCGTTCACAAGAGTTTGCCCGCCTGCTGCTGCAGGAGGCGCATATTCTGGTGGCGCCAGGCACTGGTTTTGGCGAAGGGGGCGAAGGGTTTATCCGCATCAGTCTGACGGCTGGGGACGACGCGCTGAGCAACGCGCTGGACCGTCTCGCCCGGCTGGCGCTGTTTTAGCGCCCGCCTCGCAGAGTCGTTACACCTTCAGGTAGCTCGCCATGCGTTGAATACGCGCGGCGGAATAGTCATAGCAGGCGCTGGCGGGTTTACCCAGTACGCGATATTTGGCGCCATTGTAAAAGGCGGTCTTATTCTCCTCTTCCAGAAAGCGCCGGGAGACGGTGTCGCTGAAAATACGGTCGCCATCCGACTGCGGTTGATAGCGGCTATATTTGACGCTCTCCCACGCCACGCCGATCGGCTTATGATCATAGCCGGTCATACAGAACAGCCGGTTGGAGGCCAGCAGATCGGCCTCGATGGTTTTAAATTCCGCCGCCGTAGCGGCGCAGGTCATGCTTAACAGGCAGGCCGAAGCCCATCGGTAAATTGTCATTATTCAGGCGATCCCAGAGTGTTTCCTCCATTGTAAGCGGCTGAAAATTCTGGATGTTCGCTTTTACCTATCGTTGTGCGTGAAAACCGCTTAAAATTTTACAATCGTACTCCTCGTGAGTTGTCTTAACGACCTGTAGGCCCTCCCTGCGCAGGTCGTCACGCCGGGCCAAACACCGAGACGCCGGCGCAGAGGAGGTATCGCCTTTAACGATTAAACGCCCAGCTGGCCCCGCTGGTCAGCGCCCGCTCGAAGGCGGGACGGCCGGGGCCCGCCAGCCAGCCGGCGAAGGTGTGCAGCTGCGGATGCAGCTGGCGCATGGCGTCGAGGTCGGCGTGCCCGGCCAGCCGCCCGTCGTCCACCAGCCCGGTCAGCTTGTGCAGAAAAGGGCTGGCGGCCAGCACCTCATCGGAAAATCGCGAATAGGGGATCGGCCGTCCCGCCGCCGCGGAGAATAACGCCTCCAGTTGACGGCCTGTCACGCTGTCGCTGGCGATCTCGAACGTCTTGCCGGCAAACCGCGCTGGCGCGGCAAAAACTGCCGCGACTAGATGGCCGATATCCTCCACCGCCAGCACCTGCATCCTCCCCTCTGGCAGCATAAAAAAGTGAAAATGACCTTCATCAAGGCCAAAACCGGGCATCACCAACAGCTCCATAAAGGTGGCGGGACGCACGATGGTCGCCGCCAGCGGCAGGCGGCGGATATGCCGTTCAATTTCCGCTTTGGTGTCATAATGCGCTACGCCGGTGGGCGTCTCCCCCGCCGCGCTGCCGGAGCTGTACACCAGATGCTTCACCCCGCACTCGACGGCGAGGTCGGCGATGGTTATCCCGTAGCGTACCTCCTGCTCATCGGTCACCGTCCCTCCCGGCGAACTGGGCTGGACGCTGAAGACGCCGTCGACCCCGGCCATCGCCGCCCGCATTGTCGCCCGGTCTTCAAAGGTGCCCACGACCAGCTCGGCTCCCCGCGCCGCCAGCGCGACGGCCCCGGCGGAGAAAGGATCCCTGACCAGCGCTCGTACCCGCCAGCCGCGGTGCAGCAGCGCCCCCGCCACCGAGCCGCCCTGCTGGCCGGTGGCGCCAAAAACCAATACGCTCTGGCCATTATTCATCACCGTTCCCCCTCGTCTGCAGATCGTTGTCCGGCGTCTCGCCAGCGATTCTCCCCTGGCCTGTCTTCCTCCAGCCAGCCGCAGGAGGATCCGGGGAAATGGCCGGTGAACCATTGGGCATGATGGCTTGCGCACCATGCCATCATCTCCCGTCGCGAGCGTTCCGCCTGCCGGGGATCGCCGCAGAACGCCGAGTTCCAGTGCGGATGGGTAAACTGGCGCGGGGAATGAAGAAGATCGCCGGAGAAACAGGCGTAATCATCTCCGGCGGCGAGGATCAGCGCGGCATGGTCCGGACTGTGGCCGGGGGTGGGCACAAAGGCGATCCGCCCGCCGACCCGCGGCCGGGCCGCCACATCGAGGGTTTCCAGCAGGCCGGCTTCGATCACCGGCAGCAGGCTGTCGAGCCACAGCGCCCGGTAGCGTTCGCTGTTTTTCACCCGCGTCAGCTCTTTTGCCGAGCACAGGTAGCGGGCGTTGGGGAACAGCGGCACCCAGCGATCGTCCTGCCAGACGGTATTCCATCCGACATGGTCGGTATGCAGGTGGGTCAGTAGCACCAGGGTCACGTCCTCCGGGTTCACTCCCGCGGCGCGGAGATTCTCCAGATACGGCGTGTTAAGTTGATGATAGAGCGGATTGCCGCCGCGCTCCCGACCGTTGCCGGTGGCGGTATCGATAACAATCAGATCGTGGGGAGTCTGTACCACCCAGCTGTGGATCGACAGCGCGATTGGCTGATTATCGGCGTCCGCCTCCGTCGCAGGGAACGCTGCGGGATAGAGCGCCGCCGGCTGCAGGCTAATCTCGCGCTCCGGAACTTTGAATATCAGGCTGTCGCCTGTCTGGTAAGCTTGCATCACTCCCTCCGCGCGCATTGCGCTGGTTGATTTATCGGGGTGATATTCACTATGCTGCCGGGATAACCCACATTCAAATTGATTATTATAATGAAGAAAATCATTGAAAATGATTTTAGTCGTATCGATCTGAATCTGTTGACGGTCTTGATGGTGCTGTACCGCGAAGCCAGCGTCACCCGCACCGCAGAGGCGCTGCATCTTGGCCAGCCGGCCATCAGCGGGGCACTGAAACGGCTGCGCGAGATGTTTGACGATCCACTGTTCGTGCGCAGCGCCAGAGGCATGCTGCCGACGCCGCGGGCGCAAGCGCTGATGACCGAGCTGCAGCCGCTGATGGAACACCTGCATTCGGCAATGTTTGGCGCCGGGGAGTTTTCCCCCGCCAGCGCCCAGCAGCTTTTCCGCGTCGGCCTCAGCGACTGGAGCGAACACTGGCTGATGCCCCAGCTGTTACCCGGACTGATGCAGGAGGCGCCCGGGGTGTCGCTCCAGACACTAGCCGCCGACCCCTTCCAGGTACGCCAGCTGTTGGAGGAGGATCGCATTGATGTCGCGCTATCCCTCAACAAACAGAGCCGCGGGGAGATCGTCAGTGAACCGGTGATGAGCATGGGGGTGACCACTCTCTGGTCGCCACAGCAGATCCCCTGCCGCGGGCCGTTGTCGGTGAGCGACTTTGTCGCCTGGGAACATGTGATGGTGGCCTATCGCGAAACCGGCCACGGGGAAATAGACCGCCAGCTCGCCAGTCAGGGACTCGCGCGGCGCGTGCGCTTTGCTACGCAGAATTTCTCCACCTTTCCCCTGCTGCTGACCACCCTGCCGCTCTTCGCCACCGTCCCCCAGGGGCTGGCGCAGCGCTGGCAGGAGCAGTATGCCCTGCGCGGGGACGCCCCGCCGGTGGCCTACCCGGAATTTACCCTGTGTATACTGCGTCACAAACGCCGGGCGCAGGATCCGGCGCTGAACTGGCTGATAGCGAGGATAAAACAGGCCATGCGCGGACCATAGCGGGAGCGAATGCCACCGACATCAGGCCTCGCTGAGCGGGGGTTGCAGAACGCGTCTGCCCCAGTCATAAAACGCGCGTACCGCCGGCGGCAGATAGCGGTTTTGCGGATAGACCAGCGACAGGGGAAGATCAGAAGCGGCCTGCTCCAGACAGGCGACCAGCGCGCCGCTCTGCAGATAAGGTTGCGCCAGATAGCTGGCGATGCGGATCAGGCCCAGCCCCTGAACGCCGGCCTGGATATAGGCATCGGTATCGTCGACCACCAGCGTCTCCTGCATGCGGATCGCGCAATCGCCGTCATCGAGGGAGAAAAGCCAGTCGATGGTCCGCCCGGTACGGTGGTTCAGGTAGCCCACCGCCCGGTGCTGGTGCAGTTCGTCGATGCTCTGCGGCCGGCCGTGGGCCGCGAGCCAGGCCGGCGAGGCGAGGACCATCCAGCGGTAGCGGGCCAGAGGACGCGCCACCAGGGTGGTGGAATCTTCGATTTGTCCGCTACGGATCACGCAGTCGAATCCCTCCTGGATAATATCTTCCACGTTGTCGCTTGAGCAGAGGATCAACTCCAGGTCAGGATACTGCTGCAGAAACTCGCCGATCCTTGGCAATACGCAGTGCCGGGCAAGAGATTGCGGCATCCCCACCTTGAACCGCCCGGCGGGCTGGGCCGAGCGGCCGGGAAAGGAGGCTTCCATCGCCGCCATCTCGGCCAGCAGCCGTTTACACTCCGCGTAATACCGGCGTCCCTCGGCCGTCACGCTGAGCTTGCGGGTGGTGCGCTGAAGAAGCTGCGCCCCCAGCCAGGCTTCCAGCTCCTTCACTACCCGCGACACCGTTGAGCGCGGCTGCCCCAGCACCTCCGCCGCCCGGGCGAAGCTGTGGGCATCCACAACCGCAACATACAACTGCATGGCATCCAGTCTGTCCATTTCGTTCTCCACTGGCGGTTATTATCCCATTAAGACGAACAGTCTAACCCGAAATCCTGTTCTTATCTAATGATGCCCACCCCCCTACACTGAGCCTGTATCCAGTCAATACAAGGCTTAACTGAGTAAGGAGTTAAAATGAAATCTGATAATCTTAACCACGAGGAAAAGGCATTGGTGCTGGGAGCGGGACAACTGGGCGCCGCCGTACTGGATGCGCTGGTACCTGCGGTGATCCAGCGCCATGGCGCGGTCTCGGTTATCGTCTCGCCGGCGGCCTGGGATGAAGCCGGCCAGCTGCGGTCGGCAAACCACCGGGCGCTGGCCGACGCCGGGGCCACCTTTCTCGCCGTCGACATTGCCGGTAGCGACATGGAGACGCTGGCTGGTCAGTTTAGCGGATTCACCACCGTGATTAACTGCATGGGGTTTGTCGCCGGTCCGGGGACGCAGCTAAAAATTACCCGCGCGGTGCTGGCCGCCGGAGTGCCCCGCTATTTTCCCTGGCAGTTTGGCGTCAATTACGATGTGGTCGGCAAAGGCAGCGGCCAGCCGGTGTGGGACGAGCAGTATGATGTCCGGACCCTGCTGCGCGCGCAGCAGGCCACGGAGTGGGTCATTGTCTCCACCGGCATGTTTACCAGCTTTCTCTTCGAGCCAGACTTCGATGTGGTGAATTTATCCACCCGAACCCTTCACGCCCTTGGCGGCTGGGACACCCAGGTGACCGTCACCTCGCCGGCGGATATCGGCCGCCTGACCACCGCGATTTATCTGCATCAGCCGCGGATCGTCAACGAGGTGGTGTTTGTTGCCGGCGAAACGACCTCTTACCGCCAGCTGGCGGAAACTGTGGAACGCGTGACGCAGCAGACGTTCAGCAAAGCCGTTCACACCCTGCCCACCCTGCTGGACCAGCTGCGGACGGACCCGGATAACGCCATGCTGCGCTATCGCGCTGCCTTCGCCCGGGGGGATGGCGTGTGGTGGCCGATGGGCGACACCTGGAATGCCCGCCACGCGCTACCGACCCAGGACATTGCCGGCTGGCTGCAGGCCGCGCGCTGATTTTCTCTCACAGGACAGAATGACGATGAACAAGTTGCTTCCACTGATCGTATTGAGTTGTCTGCTGCCGCTGGCGGTCAACGCCAGAACCATCACCGCCACCGGCGATACCCTGGACAACGCGGAGAGCAAAATTCGCCAGCAGGCCGCCCGCGAGGGCGCAACCGCCTATCGGATCATTGAGGCGCGAATGGGCAACAAAGTGCATATTACGGCGACACTCGACAACTGAACCACCGCTACCCGGCTCAGGGAGGAGCCGCCGCCATCCCGCGCGCCAGGTCAGGCGCTCATTTTTTCCCGTCGGCGATCGCGGCCCGGCGGCGCACCGTACAGGCGAGCATATTCCCGGGTGAACTGGGACACGCTGATATAGCCCACCTCGCCGGCCGCCTGGGCAATGCTCATCCCTTCCGCCAGCATCAGGCGGCGGGCGTGGATCAGGCGCAACTGCTTCTGAAACTGAAGGGGCGACAAGGTGGTCATGGCGCGGAAATGACGGTGAAAGACAGAGACGCTCATCCCGGCGGCGTCGGCCAGCGCGTCGACGCTGACTGGCTGCATAAAATCCCGGCGCAGCATCGCCACCGCCCGGCGGATCCGCGCCGAATGGCTGTCTACAGCGCCCAGTGCCCGGATGGCTGGCCCGTGAACGCTCTGCAACAGCCAGTAATGTAGCTCCCGCCGCAGCCCTTCGCCTAACACCGCCAGCGCCCCCGGTTGATCAAACAGCCTTGCCAGCCGATAAGCGGCGTCCGTCACGTCAGCATTCATCGGTTCGATACCGACGCGGGGCGCCTCATCCGGACCAGATGGCCCGGCCTCCTGCAGCTCGCGCAGGATAGCCAGGTCCAGCTCCAGCACCAGCGCGTAATAGGGAAAGCGCTGACTGGCCTCGGTGATCTGGCTGGTGGTGGGAACATCCGCGGCGATCACCATCGCCTCCCCCGGACCGTAGTCAAAGCTTGCCAGGCCGGTGGTCACGCTTTTGCGCCCCTGCAGCAGCATAGCCACTAACGGCCTGGCGATGGCCGCCTGCAGATCGCCGGGGTGCAGGGCCCGCACCAGGGTGAGGCCGGAAACCGGGGTGACCGCCACCCCGCTGCTATCGACATGAGCATCGGCATACCGGCGGCAGAGAGCGAAGAGTTCGTCGCGCATAAGATCCTTTCAGGCAAATTTTAAAGCCTGAGTATGCGCTATTTCCCGCCAGAGGGGAGTGTATGGAGAGGAATGGGCAAAAAATAACAAGGATTGGGCAACCCGGTCTGGTAGGCCCCCCCCTATTGTAAGGACTCCACATACCAGAGAGGATCGAACATGACTAAGATTGCACTTATCACCGGCGCCAACCGCGGCCTTGGCCGTCAGACCGCACTGGATATCGCCCGCCAGGGCGGGGACGTCATCGTCACCTACCGCGGCAATATTGAACAGGCGGAAGCGGTGGTGGCCGACATTCACGCTCGCGGCCGCAAGGCCATCGCCCTGCCGCTGGATATGGCGCAGACCACCCGCTTTCCGGCCTTCGCCGACAGCCTGAGCGCTGCGCTGGCCAGCGTCTGGGGACGGAACACCTTCGATCATCTGATCAATAACGCGGGACACGGCGAATTTGCCCCGCTGGCCGAAACGCGCGAGGCGCAGTTCGACGGGCTGTTTAACGTCCACGTCAAGGGGGTGTTTTTCCTCGTTCAAACCCTGCTGCCGCTGCTGGCTGACGGTGGACGGATCGTTAACTTCTCTTCCGGACTGACTCGCGTCTCATATCCTGGCTTCTCCGCCTACGCTGCGGCCAAAGCGGCCGTGGAGATGCTGAGCGTGTACATGGCCCGCGAGCTGGGCGGGCGCGGCATCACCGTCAATACCATCGCCCCCGGGGCTATCGCCACTGATTTTGGCGGCGGGCTGGTGCGGGACGACGCGAGTGTTAACGCGCAGTTTGCCGCGATGACGGCGCTGGGACGGGTGGGCGTTCCCGAGGATATTGGGCCGATGATCGCCAGCCTGCTGCGTGACGATAACCGCTGGGTAACCGCCCAGCGGATCGAAGTCTCGGGCGGACAGACTATCTGACCACTCAGGCCGGCAGGATACGCTCCAGCGCCACGCCTGCCAGCCGCACGGTCTCCAGAAGACGCGGGAGGCTATCCCCCTCCCGCGCTTTCGCCGACAGACCAAGCATCAGCGTATCCATATAGTCAGTCACCCGCAGCGCATCCTGCGGGTGATGGCGGGCGATATACTGCTGGATTTTGGCCCTCGCCGCAGCATGCCATTCGCCTGCCGCCACCCGAGCGTCGGCATCCTGACAATGTCCCCCCTCCAGCACCAGGCAGCCGGCGGCGGCCGGATCGGCTACATATCGTCGAGCCGCCTCCTGCAGCACGGCGATGAGCGACGCCGCCACCGGCTGGTCGTCCTGCAACAGCGTCTCTATGGGGATGGCCCCGGTCTGGCTGTAGCGCTGCAGGACGCGGGTATACAGGCCGAGCTTGCTGCCGAAAGCGGCATAAAAGCTTGGGGGGTTGATGCCGAAAGCCTGGGTCAGATCGGCCACGCTCACCGCGTCGTAGCCTCGCGCGTGAAAGAGGCGCTGAGCCGTTTCAATAGCCTGTTCCGCATTGAACTGACGGGGGCGCCCCGGGGTACGCCCTTGTTTTGTAGTGGTCACTATATTAATCCTTGACAGCCTGTTTTGCCGCAGCATATTGTAATCATCACTACAATATCATGAGGTGCGGGATATGACAGCGTTTCACAACAAATCAGTGCTGGTTTTAGGTGGAAGTCGGGGAATTGGCGCGGCGATCGTCAGGCGCTTTGTCGCCGACGGCGCGTCGGTCAGGTTCAGCTATTCCGGTTCGCCGGAGGCGGCCGAGCGGCTGGCGGCGGAGACCGGCAGCACGGCGGTGCAGGCGGACAGCGCCGATCGCGATGCGGTGATAAGCCTGGTCCGAGACAGCGGCCCGCTGGACGTGTTAGTGGTCAATGCCGGGATCGCCATTTTTGGCGATGCCCTGGAGCAGGACAGCGATGCCATCGATCGCCTGTTCCGCATCAATATTCATGCCCCCTACCATGCCTCCGTGGAAGCAGCGCGCCGGATGCCGGAAGGCGGGCGCATTATTGTCATCGGTTCGGTCAATGGCGATCATGGCGATCGCATGCCGGTGCCGGGAATGGCGGCCTATGCGCTCAGCAAGTCAGCCCTGCAGGGGCTGGCGCGCGGTCTGGCACGGGATTTTGGCCCGCGCGGCATCACGGTCAACGTCGTCCAGCCCGGCCCAATTGATACCGATGCCAACCCGGAGAACGGCCCGATGAAAGAGCTGATGCACAGCTTTATGGCCATTAAGCGCCATGGCCGACCGGAAGAGGTGGCGGGCATGGTAGCCTGGCTGGCCGGTCCGGAGGCGTCGTTTGTCACAGGCGCCATGCACACCATCGACGGAGCGTTTGGCGCCTGATGACCCACGGCGGCGGCGCGCGCTTTGCCACGCCGCTGTCCTGACGTCATGGCCACTGGATTCATCAGGCCAGGCTGTCGATCGCCATAAAATACGATCTTCGGTGAGGATCAGTCTCGCCTCCGGGGGACTGGTGCGCTTTGCGGATCCGTCCCCCGGAGGCGAGACTTAGATAACAAACCTCTCGCGCCACCGCGCCGCTGGGTGCCTCAAGGCTCAGAATTAAAACCCCTTTTCCATGCCATCCCACAGCTGCTGCGGCACGATATTGCCGCGGCGCTCGCCGTTTTTCCTGCAGCGTGGTGTGCCCCTGAACAGGACGCTTTTCTGTGGTAACAGACATTAGCGTTGGCGAAAAAGTTGCCGTTACCAAAAAAACATGAACCCGGTTACAAGATGCGCATGCCACCGTCTTCAGCATCCTGAGGAGGTCGCATTCTGCGGATCGCCAGGCTATATCTATGACACCTTTCTCCCACAACGAGTAAAAATAATGAGCAAGAAGATCCTGATGCTGGTCGGCGATTACGCCGAAGATTACGAAACGATGGTCCCTTTTCAGGCTCTGCAGATGATTGGCCACCAGGTCGATGCGGTCTGTCCGGATAAAGCCACCGGCGACTATGTGATGACGGCGATCCATGATTTTGACGGAGCCCAAACCTACAGCGAAAAGCCGGGGCACCGCTTCACCCTGAACGCCGATTTTGCCGCGGTGAAGGCCGAGGATTACGACGCGCTAGTGATCCCCGGCGGCCGGGCGCCGGAGTATCTGCGTCTGAACGAGCAGGTGATTAAACTGGTACAGGCGTTCGACGCCGCGCGTAAACCTATCGCCGCTGTCTGCCACGGGCCACAGCTGCTGGCCGCCGCCGGTATTCTGCAGGGGCGGACCTGCAGCGCCTATCCGGCCTGCGCCCCGGAGGTGCGTCTGAGCGGCGGGCATTATGCCGATATCGGTATCGATCAGGCGCATGTTGACGGCAATCTGGTCACTGCTCCCGCCTGGCCGGCCCACCCGCAGTGGCTGGCGAAATTCGCCGCCCTGCTGGCGGAGTAACGCATTTTCTCTGACCAGACAAATGGACTATCGCCGCGCTGGTGCTCTCTTGCTTACCGGCCGGCGGTTTTCGAGCGGCCGTTTCCGCTACAGTCAAACCTGACCAGCTCAGCGATACGCTGGCCGGGTTATCTCCTCGACTCAGATGCGCATTCCCCCGGAAACTTCAATGCGCTGAGCATTAACCCAGCGATGATCATCGGATAACAGCGAGGCGATCATCGGCCCGATATCTTCTGGCACCCCCGGTCGGCCAAGCGCCGTCATGTTCGCCACCGCCTGAGCGACCTGCGGGTTATCCCGCACCACCCCGCCGCTGAAATCCGTGGCGATGGCGCCCGGCGCTACGCAGTTTACCGTGATCCCGCGGCCGCCCAGCTCAAACGCCATATAACGGGTCAGGGTTTCCACCGCAGACTTCATGATCGCATAGGGCGCCCGGTTCGCCATCACGATACGGGTCAGTCCGGACGAGATATTCACAATTCGCCCGCCATCCGCCAGCAGCGGCAATAATTTTTGGCTGAGGAAAAAAACCCCCTTCACATGGATGCGATAAAGCGCATCGAACTCCGCTTCGGTAGCATTCAGAAACCCCATGCCGCTGGCATTGCCGGCATTATTAACCAGGTAATGAAACCGATCGGCCCCCAGCGCCGTCAGCGCCTCCTGAAAGGCGCTGACAAACCCGTCAAAGGTGTCGGTTTCGCCGGCGCTGAAGGGCAGCGCGATCGCCCGCGAGCCCTGAGCTTCAACCCGCGCGATCTGGCATCCGGTGTGTTAACGGAGGTGCTGGCTGATTTTCGCCCTGCGCCGCTGCCGCTCTCCCTGCTCTACCCCAGCAGCCGGCAGCTCTCTGCCCGGGTACAGGTATTTATCGACTGGGTGACGGCGCTGATGAAGGCGCTCCTGGCGCAGCAGGCATCCGGAAGGCTAAAATAATGTTTGCTATTATTTGCGGCTCGTGCGTTAATCGTTAAGTTGATTTACCAGACGAAAAGTTATTATCTAAGTACGTGTTCTCATCTCCAGGCGTTATCCCTGATACCACCTTCCTTTGAGCAGTCCCGTTAGTATTTTGCTTTTTCTGTAAACAGGCCCTGTCAGCCCCCTGTTGGCTCGTTAAACAAGCCCTCCGACTGACCCAATACCCGGCTTACTCCTAACAAAAATCAGCCGCATTAATTTCCCTGAAAACGACCATTGTCTTTTCAACAGAACATTACCCATACAAGGTTTACATTATGATTGAACATATCCATTTTAGATGCCCATGCTGCCATGGCTCCCAGTACAGAACGTCCCAGTTTGACGTGACGGAAAAAAATCCCTTTGGTGCGAAATGCATTTTCTGCAAATCGGCCATGATGACGTTAGATACTCTTCGCCCTTATCACCTGGGCGCGCTGTCCACCGCTCAGGCCCAGCCATAAGACGGATGAAGAGGGTGAACGCGGGCGGGAAAATTCCCCCGGGGATTCACCTGGGGGCAAGCTCTGTTCCTTCACCTGACGCGATCGTCGGTGGAATGGCGAAGAGCGGCATCCGGCAACGCTTTTATCAGGGTCGTCACATTCTCCCCGGCGCGGGTTTCCACATTAAAATAGTCCACCGCGCGCAGAATAAGCCGCAAACCTCTGCCGCTTTCCGCTAACGGATCGACATCGAAGCGCTCATCGCCACGCGCCAGCGCCAGGCGCTCGGCCGGAAAGACCTCTCCCGCATCAATAAAGCGCAGCGTCACCCGGTCTTCCGCCGCGATAAATTCGACACGAAAAACACGTTGCCGATCCTCATGCAACGCATAGCGAATGATATTGGTGGCCGTCTCACAGACGGCAAGATCGAGCGCGAAGCGCCACTCCTCCCCGACGGGCAGCGGCGCCATTTGTTGAGCCAGCCACGCCGCCAGCGGTGATAGCGAGCTGAGTTGGGCAGGAAAATTCATGACGTTATTCACGGGCGCGTCACGGATTGAACTGCGCAAGGGCTGAAGTGCGATCCTCGCAAATACGAAAAATACGATCCATCCTGGTCAGGGTAAACATATTGCGAATGCCGGGGTTCAGCGCGCACAGTGTCATTTCTCCTTTACCGTTCATCATTTTCATCAGGGAAACCAGCGTTCCCAAACCGCTGCTGTCGATAAAATCGATTTTACTGAAATCAACAATCAGATCGGTGCTATCTTCGCCTATCTCCTGGGCGATTGCCGCCTTAAAGGCTACCGCGACGGAAGCATCCAGCCGACGCACCGCCGGCGTCAGGATCGTCACCGAGTCCTGCCGTTCAGTTTCAATTTTCATCACTGTCCCCTGTACGTTCAATAATCAAGAGTGAAACATCATCGGCCATCGCCTGGGTCTCCTGCGCGTCGCCGCTGCGCCAGCGGATCAGGTGCCGGGCAAACCGCGGCAGCAGCGCGGGCAGCGGCTGCGTCACGCTGTCCTGCAGCCACGCTTGCAAACGCGCCTCGCCAAACTGTTCACCGCTCCGGTTTTCACATTCGGTGATACCGTCGCTGAACAGGCACAGCCGCTCTCCCGGCGCCAGCGAAAAACTGACATCTGCCCACGAGAGATGGTCTATCAACCCCACCGGCGCCCCGCCGCTGCCGACCGGGCGGACGGTAGCGTCCGGGCTAACGATAAAAGGCGTGGGATGCCCGGCCTGACAGAGTTTGCCCGCACCGGTCTGCAGGTCGATCACGCCATAGATCAACGTGAAATAGCTGACGATCTCTGTTTCGTCACTGCAAAAACGACCATTGAGGATCGCCACCACCTCGGCCGGCGACGCCGGCTGGTTGTCTGCCGTAAAAAGAAAGCGCTCAACGGCCCTGCCATGCAGAAACTGGCGGGCGACGGCGAGCGACATCATCGCCGCCCCCACACCGTGTCCGGAGACATCCACGCAGTAAAATCCGAGACGATCGCCCAGCGGGAAGACGTTAAAAATATCCCCCGACACCCAGGCCGAGGGCAGGAAAATCCAGTCGGCGAAAAATCCCTGATGGCGCAGCTGATGAGCCGGGAGAACCGACTGTTGAATGCGCGCCGCCAGCTCCAGATCCTGTTCAATCTGTCGCAGCGCTTCGCTCAGCCGCGCATTGCGCGCGGCGAGGTCAGCCTCGAGGGAGAGGATCCGCGCCCCGGCGTGCAGCCGCGCCCGCAGCTCGCTCTGCTCTACCGGTTTGCTGAGAAAATCATCGGCCCCGGCCTCAAACCCCTGCGTTAGATCGCCAGGATCTTCGCGGGCGGTGAGCAATATCAGATAAACGTAGCGACCAAACTGGCGACGGCGAATTTCCCGGCACAGCGTCAGGCCATTCATCTCCGGCATTTCCCAGTCGCTTATCACCAGGCTGACAGGCTGGTTTTCGAGGATCGCCAGCGCGTCGACGCCGTTTTCCGCCTCACTGACGATATAGCCCCACTGCGTCAACATCCGACTTAGCAGCCGACGATAAACCAGCGAATCTTCAACAATCAGGACGTGCTGTGCCGACATCGCGCCTCCTAAATCGGCAAGAACCAGATAAGGCTGATCGTGCCTTCACGAAACTTGCCGCTGCCGCTGTCATGCCCCGGGTAGCGGGTACCGGCATAGTTGGCATACTGCACAGAGAACGATCCCGGCGTATAGCCCGCGTAGCCAAAACTGTAACTATAATCGCCATTCCACGGCTGCTGCTGACTACTGTCCGGATACCAGAAGGCGGTGGCGCGCACAAAAAAATGCTGCTTAAAGGTATATCCACACCCCCCAAGCAGCACATTTTTGTTTTTGCGGATATCGTTACTCTCCAGATCGTAATAACGCGGCACCCAGCTGTAGCCTGCCTGGCAGATAATGGCGTCGCCTTTGTTAATCAACAGCGCATGCTCCATGGGCTTCGGCAGCGAAAACTTATACGCCAGGGTAATCGCCCCCTGCTCAAAATAGGTGTGACGCTTGCTGCCCGAGGTCCAGAAGTGGTTATCGCCATAGTTACTGTAAACCAGGCTGAAGGTGTTGGCATGCCAGTCGTCGTAGCCAAAACTATAGCGAAAATCGGCGGTATAGCGGCTGGTGTCAGTCACCGGTAAACGGGATGTCACGTTGGCGAACCAGAAGCTGTAGGGCGAGTATTGCAGGCTAAGATTCAGAGTCTGATTATATTTTTTCTTCTGTTCTGCGCTGTCTGAGCTGTTGGGGACGGTCATCCACTGCTCTTTTAAACCCGAACTAAAGCTCAGCGCTCCCGAGAATACCTTGTCATTCCCGGAAAAAAGCCGTCCCCAGCGGCTGGTAAACACGCCGGCCTGCACCGGTTCACCATTTTTATCACGCAGCGGTTGTGCGTCGTTCTTCTCTGCGCCTTCCGCACCTGCGATGGCGCACCATAGCGCGCAGGCCAGCATATATTTCTCCCGCATTTGCCCTTCCTTAGTTAGGTATCCAGCGTGCGGCGACGCGGTATTTGGCCATCAGCCACAGAACGCCCAGCGCAGCGGCATGGATCAAGGTGTTCACTATCCACGCCTGGCGCCACAGATCGAAGGTGACCAGCTGGCTTACGGCGAGCACGATGTAAACATGCAAAATAAAGGTGTAGAGCGAACGCTGCCCGAGCGGGATCAGGAACCAGCCTGCCAGCCGGTTAAGGGGGCGCCAGCACCAGGTCAATAGCAGATAAATGGTGACCATCAGACTGATATCATTGAGGATCCGTACCGGACCGAGGCCGTTTTTCGCCGCCCAGGTATGGTAAAAGGCGTTAAAATCCGCCGGCGGGATTACGTGCATCAGCAGCGCGGGCGGCATAAAAGGATTGGTATGATTCTGGGCGACAAACGCAAGGATAAGCGCGATGAACACCAGCGCCGCCAAGGCGACTTTGCCGGGCGGCGTGCGGGCGAAAGAGATCAGTTCCGCTTTGTACCAGCCGCAGCACATGCCCAGCACAAAGATAAATTGCCAGGCCAGCAAGGGAAAGGCGAATTCAAATTCGCAGGGCGTGACCCGTATCGGCCAGCGTTGCCAGCAGCCGTATATCAGCAGCGAGGCGCCCAGTAAGGGGTAGACGTGACCCTTTTGCAGCATTCCCAGAAACAGCGGGCTGAGCAATAACAAAAAAATATAGAGTCCGAGGATCTGCGTCTGATGCGGGCCAATCTGCAGATAGAGGATAATGTTAAACCACGTCTCTTTTATTTGCGGGGTGAGCGGATAGAGCGACCAACTGGTCCCGGAAAAGCGGTCGGTAAAATGAGTGACTTCATAGACATTAATATAAGGCAAATATCTCAGCAAAAGAAAAGAGACAATAATAATAATATTAACCTGATATATTTTCCATGCGCGAAGATAAAGCCCCCAGCTCACCGTCAGTAATACTGCCTTTTGTAATCTGACACGATTTAGCATCCCTAACATGAAGCCGGACAGGATCACAAAGCCCTCGGCACCGGTGGTCAAACCAAATCGTTCCCAGCTGAAAATATTAAATATCGACATCACTTCGGTATGCGCCACCACCATCATCACAAGAGCAATACCGCGTATAAAGTCGATACGCAGGTCGCGATCCCCGGTCAGAGAGTAACGCCAGGGCATTGATTTATGAGTTTCTTTTTGCGAAATCGCTGAAGCAACCTGGCTCATTAGGGATCCTGCCGTCTACCCTGCAACATTTATTACAAATTATTTAGATAGTGTAGAATGGGCTATCTTGCAATGTTCGTTTTATAAATTCCGCCGGCGTGTATCACACTATGTTAAGTCATCCCGGTGACTATCAGTTCGCGCTGTTGAAATTTTTGCGCCACCATCTACACTCACTTTACTGTTATTTATAAGCCCCTGTGCGTTCTGCAGAACGCCCCCAATCGATAACAGACCTGTCATTCAAACTCAGCGCGGAATCAGGATATCCTTGCTATGGATTTTTATTTTTCCCGTTTTGAACATCGCCGACCGCCTGAACCGCTCAGCACCCCGCGCTGGGTGAGAATGATTTGGCAGGTATTAGCTGTGGCCGCCCTGGTTCTTGGCGCTAATTATATTTACTGGCGCTGGACCGCCTCCTTAAACACGGACGCCCTGTGGTATGCGATTCCTCTGGTGCTGGCGGAAACCCTGGCGTGGATTGGCACAGTTCTGTTCACCATTAATTTATGGCAGGAGAAAGATCCTCCGCCAGGGGTCCCCCCGACGGAGATCAACGACTGTCTGCGCGCGGATGAAGCGGTGGAGTCGAGGCCGATTAAAGTCGATCTGTTTATCGCCACCTACTCCGAAGACGTGGAGCTGGTCAGGCTATCGATTCGTGACGCCATGCGGATGACCTATCCTGGTCCGCTCGATTATAAGGTGCATGTCCTTGACGACGGGCGTCGCCCGGAGATGAAGGCGGTCTGCGAGCAGGAGGGGGCGAACTATATCACCCGTCAGAGCAATATCGGCTATAAGGCCGGTAACCTGCGCAACGGGCTGGAACATACCGATGGCGACTTTCTGATCATCTGTGATGCCGATACCCGCGTTTTCCCGACCCTGCTGAGCCACACGCTCGGCTATTTTCGCGATCCGGACGTCGCCTGGGTGCAGACCCCACAATGGTTTTTCGATCTCCCGGAGGGGGAGGATCTGGCGCGCTGGCTGCGGCGTAAAGCAGGCGGCGCAGGCTATGGCGTGGGCTGGCTGGCGCAGAAAATCGTCGGTCCGGTGACCATTGGTCGCGATCCTTTTTTCAACGATCCGCGCATGTTTTACGACGTGATTTTACGGCGCCGCAACTGGGCTAACGCCGCGTTCTGCTGTGGCGCCGCCTCCGTTCACCGACGGGAAGCGGTGATGCAGGCGGCGCTGCGCAGCTACGTCTGGAGCGTTGACGCCGAAATCGCGCGTCATACGCGGGATATTCGCGCCCCGGCAACGCGGGAAGCGCTGCAGGACGCCATGCGCCCCCACGTTGCCTTCGATACTGAACTGACGCCCTATAAGTTCCACGTCTCGGAAGATATTTATACCTCCATCCTGCTGCACGGCGACGCTGCCCGCCGCTGGCGCTCGGTAATGCACCCGCGGATCGAGTCGAAAATGCTCTCTCCGCAGGATATGCTGACGTGGATGATCCAGCGCTTTAAGTACGCCGCCGGATCGCTGGATATCCTGTTCCATGACAACATCTTCAACCGACGCCGCTTTAAACTCTCGCTGCCGCAAACGCTGATGTACGCGACCACCTTCTGGTCGTATCTGGCTTGCGTGTGGAACACCGTGTTCCTGATCTCGCCTGTTATCTATCTCTTCACCGGCATTCCGCCGGTGTCGGCGTGGTCTACCCCTTTCTATCTGCACTTTTTACCCTTTTTTATTGTCTCCGAACTGGCCTTTATGTTTGGCACCTGGGGCATTTCTGCCTGGGACGGCCGGGCCTCTTACCTCTCCTTTTTCTCGATGAATCTGCGGGCGCTGGACACCGTTTTGCGCGGGGAGCAGATCAAATTTCACGTTACGCCGAAAGAGCGACAGACGGGCCGTTTTCTCTATCTCGTCAAGCCGCAAATTGCCATCGTTTTGCTCACCCTGACGGGGCTGATATGGGGCGGTATTCAGGTGGTGCGCGGTCAGGTTGACGACCCCTCCGGGTACGTCATCAACATTTTCTGGGGCGCGGTGAATATTGCCGCCATGCTGCCACTGATCTTCGCCGCCATGTGGACGCCCCCCGAAGAGCAGGAGGCGAGCCGATGAGGATCCGCGACGCCCTGTTATCCGCGCGCAGCTATCTCACTATCCTCATTGGCTTCCTGCTGGGTTTTGCGATTGTCGTGTGGGTGGAAAAACAAATGCCCGCGCGCGTCGAGAGCAGCGGCGGGATGACGTTGAGCCAGGATTTTCCGCCGCTCCCTCCCCCGCGCGAGCTGACCTTTGACGAGGCGATCTGGGCGCGGGTGGCCTGGCAGTATTATGTCAACAATACCCAGCCAAACGGCCTGGCCAACGCGCACGATGGCGAACCCTGGCTCAGCCTGTGGAGCGTCGGCAGCTATCTTTTCGCCGTGGTCGCCGCAGAGCAGCTGCATATTGTGACCGCCGCCGAAGGTGATGAGCGCATTGCCGCCGCCCTGTTTACCCTCGGTCAACTGCCCCTCAACGCCCAGGGATTGCCCGCCGCTCAGTACCATGCCGACACGCTGCAGATCCTCGGCAACCCGGACTCCTCCGCCATCGGTATGGGACGCCTGCTCACCGCCCTGCAAACCCTGCTCTGGCGCTATCCTCAGCACGCCGCCGCGGTGCGGGATCTGTTTAATCAGTGGCGGGTCGGCGCGCTCATCAGCAACAGCCCCGCCAGCCAGGCCGCGGCGCCGCTGCACCACTGGGCGCTGGCGGCGGATGAACCGCGGGACAGCTTTGGCTACCGGCTGTACGCCAGCCATACGCTGCGGTTGATCGACAGCGCGGCGGGGCTGGCGGTGACCAACCCGCCGCAGGGGCAGCAGATGATCGATATCGACGGCATCATGGTGCCCGATGAGGGGCTGCGCACGCCCTGGGGTCGGCAGCCTTCGCTGATCAGCCTGCCGTACCTGCTCACCGGACTTGAGCTGGGCTTTGACGCGCAGAGTGCGGAGATCGCCTGGCGCATCATGCAAATCCAGCAGCGCCGTCATAGCCTGAGGGTCAGCAAGCCGCCGATCAGCACTGACTACGCCGAGCCCGCGCCGGATTATGCCAGCGCGCTGGCGGACCGGCAGCCGCAGAGCGCCTTCGCCCCACGCAGCACCGCCCCGGAGCAAACGGCGATCACCTCCACCCGCACCGCCTTTGCCTGGTACGCCCTGTTCCGTAATAGCTGGAGCGAGGCGCTGCGCCAGCAGGTGCAGACGCTGCAGGTCCCGGGCAAGGGCTGGCAGCGAGGGTTAAATCTCAACCGCAGCGTCAACGACGTTATTGACGGCGATACCAACGCGATCGTGCTGGAAAGCCTGGCCTACATTTCCCGGGGGCAGATGCTGTGTCTGGCCTGCCTGAGCCCTGCCCCTCTACCCTCTTCCTCAGCAGGAGCAACGCCATGAAGCTGACCTATTTTTCCCGTTTTCCCCTGCTGGCCGGACTCATGGCGCTGTGGCTCTCGCTCTCCGGCGCGCAGGCCGCGACCGGTCTGCCGGCTGCGGAATACGCCCCGCGCAGCGGGGAGCTGACGCCGAGGGAGATGACTATCGCCAGAAACGCCTGGCAATACTTCGTCGCCAACTTTCAGCCCACCACCGGGCTGGTGAATGCGGTAAACAAATACCCCTCCACCACCATGTGGGACAGCGCCTCCTATCTGGCCGCGATGACCGCAGCCCGTGAGTTGGGGATTATTGATAAGGCGGAGTTTGACCGTCGGATGCTGAAGTTTCTCGCCACGTTGAATAAGCTCGATTTATTCCGTAACGAACTACCCAACAAAGCCTATAACACGATAAGCGGACAAAAGGTTAACTACCAGAACAAGCCGGGTGAAATCGGCTTTTCGGCGCTGGATATCGGCAGAATGCTGATCTGGCTGAAGGTGATCAAGGAGCGCTATCCGGAATACAGCAACAGCATCGATAATGTGGTGCTGGGGTGGGATTTTAGCCATGTGGTCGATCCCTGCGGCACGCTGTACGGGGCGTATCTGGAAAACGGCCAGCCCAAATACGTTCAGGAAGGCCGTCTGGGATACGAGGAGTACGGCGCGGCGGGCTTTCAGCTGTGGGGATTTAACACCTGTCAGGCCAGCCGGCCGCAGCCCTACGAGCTGGCGGAGATTTACTGCGTGCTGGTCCCCTATGATTCGCGCGACCCACGGCAAACCAGCCAGCATAACTATGTGGTCAGTGAATCCTACGTGCTGTATGGCATGGAGTTTGGCTTTGATAACCCTGGTGACCGGAACAACAGCCCGCGCGAGTACTCCCATCCCTGGATGAAAAACTTCGCTGACCGGGTCTACCAGGCCCAGGAGAATCGCTACGCCATCACCGGGATCCTCACCGCCCGCTCCGAGCATCAGCTCGATAAATCCCCGTACTTTGTCTATGACACCGTGTTCAGCGACGGCTTTAACTGGAACACCATAACCGACAAGGGCCAGTTCGTACCGAATAGCGCCGCCGTGTCGCTCAAAGCGGCGATGGGGATGTGGGTGCTGTGGAACTCGCCCTATACCGATCGTCTGCTGGACGCCATTGAAAACGCGAACGAAGCGGGAAAAGGCTATTACGAGGGGTTGTATGAGAACGGCGACGGGCCAATCAATGAGTTTACCGCCAACAACAACGGCATCATGCTGGAAGCACTGCTATTTAAAAAGGAGGGAAAACTGCTGCAGTTTTCCAGCGACAATCCGAAAAACCGCGATTTCGCCCCGTCGCTGTGGGACAAGAAGCTGGTGGATCTCTTTGAACCCAATAACGGCCCGCGCAATCGCCCGTTCCTGAGCAACACCCCCGCCGTCAAAACATGGTGCGAGCAGACCGGGACCACGCAGCGCACCAAACCCGCCTGCCAGGCCTGCCAGTGTGCCGCCTGCAAGGCTGACGAGCCCGTTAAACTTCCGCCGGTGACCGCGCAATGCTTAAAACCATAGCCCGCTGGCTGGCCATCGCCGTCGTCCTTTTTCTTATCGCCCTGGCGCTGTTTGGTCGCGAAGGTGCGGGGTGGCGCTGGCTGACCAAAGGCGGCTGGCACACCACTGCCCGTATCAGCAGCCTGACGCCGCAGGAGCGAACGTGGGCGCAGATCGCCTGGCGGTACGTCGAGAACAATACCCAGCCGCAAACCGGCCTGGTCAACGGCAGCGACAAACAGCCCCGCGCAACGCTATGGCAGATGGGCGACACCCTTATCGCCCTGCTCGCCGCCAGAGAGCTGGGGTTGCTAAAGGAAGCGGAATTCGACGCCCGCCTGACGCCCCTGCTCGGCACCCTCAATCGCCTGACGCTGACCGACGGCGGTTCGCCGGGCAGGCTATACTCCACTCAGACGGCGACCCCTGTCGACTTCAGCGGCAAACCGGCGGCCAGCGGCTGGTCAGCAAAAGATATGGCCCGTCTGATGCTCGCCCTGCGGCTCACCGCCGAACGCGCGCCGCAGTATGGTGAATACATTGATAAAATTGTCCTGCGCTGGAACTTCTGTCCGGTTATCGATAAAGACGGGGAGCTGTGGTCCGCCTCACTGCAGAACGGTCAGCGGACGATCCGCGAGGAGCTCCGGCTGGGAGACAGTGAATACGCCGCCAGCGCGTTTCGCCTGTGGGGATTTCCGGCCGGCAAGGCCCTCTCCCCCCCGGCGCGCCATGTGATTATTTATCAGCGCCGCCTCGCCGTTGACGACCGCGACCCGCGAACCACCTGGCAACCCGTGGTGCTCTCTACACTGCCCGCCATGCTGCCTGGACTGGAGTTCGACTGGCGGCCGCCCGGCGTGCCGGAGATGGCGCAAAAAGCCATGCGCGAGCGGGCGGAAGGGATATGGCTCAGCCAGAAAACGCGCTGGACGCAGGATAAGGTGCTTACCGCCCGGGCCGATTTTTCGCTTACCCAGGCGCCCTGGCACGTGGAAGACACCGTCTGGGGGAATGGCTACGCCTGGAATACGCTCGGGGACGACGGGAAGTACTACCCCCGGCTGGCGCAGGTGACCACCAAAGCGGTCTTTGTCCTGTGGACGCTTTGGGAAACCGAGTATACCGATGCGCTGATGGCGGTCACTACCCATCTTAACGACCCGCAGCGCGGCTGGTTTGAAGGACGGGTCGAGGCCACCGGCGACGTCAACGCCACCCTCACCCTCTCCACCAACGCCATGGTGCTGGAGGCGCTGTTTTACAAACACAACGCCGGGCCGTTGTTCAAAAACGGCCTCGCGGATGACAACAGCTACTTTGCCCACCGCGCGACGGACGAATTTAACCCGCCCCGCCGCTGCCTGCCGGGCGAACGGGTCATGAGGAGCGCACCATGAAGTTTTATCGCGATCTCTTTGAAGCCAGCCTGAATCGCGTCGTACCAGAGCACGACAAACAGCGCTTCTTCCAGGCCTTCTACAGCACCTTTATCCATATGTCACCGGAAACCGAGCAGCACTTCTCCCAACGCTCCGGTGAGGAAGGCCAGCAGATGATCTTTAAGAGCTTTTTCGCCATGCTGGCGGTCAACGGCGACCTCTTTGTACCCGATTTTCTGGAACGGCTGGCGCGAGCGCAGAGCGAGGAAGGCCTGCGTCTACCGCCGCGGTTTTTTGCCCTCTGGCGGGAAGCGATGCTCAAAACCGTCCGCGCCTGCGATCCGCTGTGCGATGAGGAGATCCTCACCGCATGGGCAATGGCCATCGCCCCTGGGCTCGAGTATCTGCGCCGCCAGGCGGAGCTCCACTATCAAACTGTTGGCCAGTAATCATGCATGCCGCTAACCGTAACGACCTTAACCTCCTGCCCTCGGCGGTGATGATCTACGATGAGCGCGAACGACTGCAGGCCTGGAATGATAAGGTGGCGCTGTTTTATCCAACGATCGCGCCCTGGCTCGCCGTCGGCGCCTCTCTTGAGAGCCTGGCGGAGAAGTTTATCGATGCCGGATATAACATCGACCCAGGCCGGCAACAGACGCTGCGCGAGGCGATTATCCGCAACTGCCGCCAGACGAACCACTGCGAGGTCCGCCAGTCGGGCAACCGCCGGATTTACGTTCAGCATCAGCGGCTGGCGGATGGCGGGATTGTCAGCCTGCATACCGACATCACCGAGCTTGACGAGGCCCGGCGTTCGCGTCATCAACTGCATGATGACTTTTTATTCACCGCGGAGTCGATCCAGATCGGCATCTGGGACTGGCAGGTCTCCGGCGACAGCCTGCAGGTGAATGACACCCTGCTGGCGATGGTCGGCCAGTCGCGGGCGCAGTGGCGCTTTCCGCTGCGCTTTATGCTCAACCTGGTCCACGAGGACGATCGCGCCACTCTGCAGCAGGCGATGATCGCCTCGCAAAACGAGCACATGCCGGTTTTTGAATGTGAGCTTCGCGTCCAGCACCCGACGCAGGGCTGGCGCTGGATGCTGCTCTCGGGGCAGATCGTCACCCTCAACATGCAGCAGCAGGCAGAGCGGGTGATCGGCACCTTGCAGGATATTACCCGGCGCAAAGCCGCAGAGCTGCTGGCCATTGAGGCGGCGAAGGAGGCCCGTGAGGCGAACGAAGCGAAAAGCGCTTTCCTCGCCAATATGAGCCACGAAATCCGCACCCCGATGAACGGCATTCTCGGCATGACGCAGCTCTGCCTCGACACGCCGCTGACCGCGGAGCAGCGGGAGTACCTTTCGCTGGTGATGAGCTCAGCCCAGTCGCTGCTGCACATTATCAATGACATTCTTGATTTTTCACGCATTGAGTCGGGCAAGATGCAGGTGGACGTAGAGCCGCTGGAGATCCGCCCTTTTGTTCAGTCGCTGATCCGCCCGCATATGCCTGCCGCCAGCGAAAAGGGCATTGAGCTGCTGGTGGATATCTCCCCTGCGGTGCCTGAGGTGCTGATCGTCGATGGCCCCCGGCTGCGGCAAATCCTGACCAACCTGCTGGGTAATGCCCTGAAGTTCACTCATCAGGGGGAGGTCCTACTGGCGATAGCGCCGGCCGAGGACGAAAACCACTGGTGCTTTCGCATTCGCGATACCGGCATCGGCATTGCCCCGGAGAAGCAAAAGGCGATCTTCGAGGCCTTCAGCCAGGCCGATAGCTCTACCACCCGTCGCTACGGCGGCACCGGACTGGGGTTAACCATTTCGGCCCGCCTGGTCAGCCTGATGGGCGGTGAGCTGACGGTGGAGAGCCAGCCTGGGGCAGGCAGCGAATTTGCCTTCACCCTGCCGCTGGAAGGCCTGAACGCCGCGGCCTCCGGTAGCGCCCCGCTGAGCCGCTTCAATCACCAGCGGGTGCTGGTGGTTGACGACAACAGCACCAACCTGCGCCTGCTTGACGCCATGCTTCGCCAGATGGGACTGATGCCAACCTGCGTGAACAACGCTGGCGAGGCGCTACGCCGGGCCGCCGAAGGCCCGCCATGGCAGCTGATCCTGCTGGACGCGCAGATGCCGGATATGGACGGCGTATCCCTGGCGCTGGAGCTCTCCGCTTTGCCTGAAGCCAGGCAAAGCCAGATTATTATGCTCAGCTCCATGAGCCGTCATTTTGACGCCAATATGCTTAAGCGCATCGGCATTGCCCACTATCTGCATAAACCGGTGGCACAGCGCGAACTGCATCAGGTTATCGCCGGCATTCTGGTGCCCACGCCGGTGGTGACGACAACGCCTGCCCCCGTTGCGCAACCGGTCAGGGACCAGACCGGGCTAAATATCCTGCTCGCCGAGGACAACCTGGTAAACCAGAAGGTCGCCAGACGGCTGCTGGAGCAGTTGGGTCACCGCTGCGAGGTGGTGAACAACGGTCGGGAAGCGCTGGAGCGCTGGCGCGCAGCCTGCTGGGATCTTCTGCTGATCGATCTGCAAATGCCGGAGATGGACGGTGAAACCGCCATCCGCCTGCTGCGGGAAGAGACCCAGGCGCAGGGCAGACAACATCAGCCCACGATTGCCATGACCGCCCACGCTATGCAGGGCGATAGAGAACGCTGTCTGGCGATGGGTTTTGACGGCTATATCGCCAAGCCGGTGAGCCAGGAGGCGCTACGGGAAGCCATCGCCCGCGTCGGCGCGGCGGAAGATAGCGCGCCGGAGGAAGAGGAAGGCCTGCCGGACGAAGCCCGCCTGCTGAAACAGTGCGCCGACGATCCTGAGCTTGTCGAGGAGTTGCTGGGACTCTTCGCTGCAGGACTTAATGCTGCGGCCGCCGCCCTCAACCACGCCATTGACGCCAATGACCGGGAGACATGGCGCCGCGCCGCCCACAAGCTGCGCGGCGAGGCGGCCACCCTAGGTTTTCAACGCCTTGCCAGTGTGCTCCAGCGGCTGGAGAGCCAGGCGGCCTCGCCAGACCAAAGCGTGCCGGGCGACCTGCGCGACGCGCTGACCGAGGCGATCGCGGGCTGCCACCTGTGGCTGCGCCGCAGAACGCAGGAGGTTCCCCGTGATCGCTAGACGTCTACTGCTGCTGGTCATTTGCCTGCCGCTGGCGCACGCCGGTTCTGCGCCGGTGACCTGGTCACTGGCCGGACAATGGCGGGTGCATGACGCCAACGACAGCGCCTTCGCCGGCGCGCAGGCTTCGGACGGCGACTGGCGCACGCTGCGGGTACCGGCAAACTGGTACAGCGCCGGATACGATCATCAGGGCGCCCTGTGGTATCGCCATCAATTTACCCTGCATGGCCTGACGCCGGACGCCATGGCTACGCTGGTGTTTGACGGCGTCGATTACTTTGCCGAGGTGGCGCTCAACGGCAAGACGCTGACCCGGCACGAAGGCTATTTTCAGCGCTTCCCGGTGGACATCACCGGGGCCGTTCGCCGCCATAATCAGCTCGCCGTGCGGGTCGACAGCCCCTATGAAGACCCGCAAAAGATCTGGCCGCTGCACAAGACGCTGATGAAAGGGATCCTCAATCAGCACGATACCCGTCCGGGCGGCGCCTGGTCGGTTCAGGGGCAGGATGCCAACTCCGGGGGGATCTGGGCGCCGGTGAAGCTCCATCTGAGCCGCGGCGTCACTATCGACGAGGTGATCCTGCGCCCGGACTGGCGACAGGGGCTGGAGAAGCCCATGCTGCGTGCCGAAATCCGCTATCGGGCCGTGACGCCCGGCCCCGTCACGCTGCGCCTGACGGCCACCCCGGACAATTTTTCTGGCCCGCCTTTTCAGCAGGCCTTTGCGGTCACCCTGGAGAATACCGCAGGCACTCTGCGCGTCTCGCTGCCCATGCCCTCGGCAAAGCTCTGGTGGCCGGTGGGCACAGGTAAACCGAACCTGTACCGCGTGCGCGCCACCCTCGTGGATAAGCGGGGGATCATGGATACCGCCGTCACCCGCACCGGATTACGTAAGGTGGAAGCGCTGGCGGATAATCAAGGCTGGCGCATCAATGACAGACGGCTGTTCATCAAGGGCAGCAACTATATTGGCTCGCCGTGGCTGAGCACCATGACGCGGAAAAAGTATCTCCGGGATTTCAGACTGGTCACGGCGATGAACGCCAACGCCATCCGCGTTCATGGCCACGTGGCGGGCCGCGCGCTGTATGAGGTGGCCGATGAGATGGGACTCATAATTTGGCAGGATGTCCCGCTGCAGTGGGGTTATGATGACAGCGCCGCCTTCGCCGATAACGCCGTGCGCCAGACCCGGGCGATGATGGACCAGTTCGGCAATTCGCCGGCGATTATTGTCTGGGGCGGTCACAACGAGCCGCCGTGGAACTCGCCGTGGATGGAGAAACGCTTCCCCGACTGGCGTAAAACCTTAAACCAGACCCTGACGCAGCGGGTGGGCGATGCGCTGGCGGAAGACACCTCCCGCATCGTGCATCGCTTTTCCGCTGTCGAAGAGCACTACTGGGCAGGGTGGTATTTCGGCACCCTGCGCGACCTGCTCGCCCCGGCGAAAACCGGGATTATTACCGAGTTTGGCGCCCAGGCGCTGCCCCGCCTCTCCACCCTGAAGACCATTATCCCGGCCCGTCTGCTGTGGCCGAAAACCACCGCCGCCGACGATCCCGGCTGGGTGCGATGGAAGTACCATAATTTTCAGCCTTTCCAGACCTTTAAATTCGCCGGGATTCCGCGAGGCAACAATATTCAGGAGATGATTGAAAACACCCAGGCGTATCAGGCCAGGCTGGTGGCCCTGGCGGCGGAGAGCTATCGTCGCCAGCGTTATCAGCCGGTGACCGCCCTGTTCCAGTTTATGTTTGTCGAGACATGGCCCTCCATCAACTGGGGGGTGGTGGATTATCTGCGCCAGCCAAAGGCGGGTTACTATGCCCTGCAGCGCGCCTATCAGCCGATCCTGCCGTCCATCGAGCCGGTGACCGCCAGCTGGCGTCAGGGTAGCCCGGCGACGGTGCGCCTGTGGGCGATTAACGATACCTGGACAGCCTGCGAGGATTGTCGCCTGACCTGGCAGGTCAGGCAAAATGGTCGGATACTGACTCAGGGGGAAACCACGCGGACCCTGCCGCCCGACGCCGGCCAGATGGTCAGGGAGCTGACCGTCACCCCCGCCGGCCAGCAGCCCGTGACGATCGTCTACCGTATTGACAACCGTCGCGGCAAACGCGTGGGGGCTAACCAGCATAGCGAACCCGTCGCCGCGGCCCAGGCAGCGAAATGAAGGAGGCTTCCCGCTGAGCCGCGATCAGTCGTGGATTTTCACCCCCAGACAACCGCGAACGAATTGAGGGTTAAAGTGTTTTACCGCTTCGCCGACATAGCCTAAATCCAGAGCGCTGATTTGCGCCATTTCGCGCGCGGTGAGCGAGAAATCCCAGATGGCAAAGTTCTCTTCAATACGCTCCTGGCGGGTGGATTTTGGAATTACCGTGACGCCACGCTGCACGTTCCAGCGCAGGATAACCTGCGCAATGGTTTTATGATGGGCATCGGCAATCTCCTGCAGCGTTGCCTCTTCATACGGGTTATGTCTGCCGCCGCCTAACGGCGCCCAGGCTTCCGGCTGAACGTGATAGTGCTTCATGGTTTCCAGCGCCGCGGGCTGGGCGAAATAAGGATGCAGTTCGACCTGGTTCACCATCGGCTTAATTCTGACGGTTTCGCAGAAGTTCGCTAACACATGGGCGTAGAAATTGGACACGCCAATCGCTTTCAGGATACCGGCCTCATAAGCCTCCTCCAGCGCGCGCCAGGCGCTGAAATAATCGCCCATCGCCTGATGCAACAGATAAAGATCGAAGTATTCCAGCCCGGATTTTTTTAAGGACGCGGCGATACCGGCTTTCGCCATCCCGGCGTTGGCCATGTCCTGAACCCACAGTTTGGAGGTGATAAATAGCGCCTCGCGGGTACACAGACCTTCGGCGATGGCTTCGCGAACGGCCTCCCCCACCGCATCTTCATTATCGTAGACGGCAGCGGTATCGATAAGGCGATAGCCGGTACGAATAGCGTTCAGCACCGCCCGCTTACACTCTGCTTTATCGGTCACCTTAAAAACGCCAAAACCCAGCATCGGCATTTTACGGTTGTTACTTAATACACAATATTCCACGGTGCAGTCTCAGTTTGTTAAAAATTTCATGATAGACCAGAAACATCGCCGCGATTACCCCGTCATTTGTGATTTGACTTATGCATCCAGCTCATTAATCGCAGTGCGCTGATATCTCCTGTGTTTGACAGAAAGCAGGAAGCTCCCCCCTGCCGCGCCCAAAAGTAACAGACCGCTCAGAGCAAAAGTGCTGCGCCATCCCAGACTATCAAACACCAGGCCTCCTGCCGTTGACCCGAGGGCAATCGATAGTTGGATCACGGCGACCATCAGACCACCGCCCGCCTCCGCATCCTCGGGCAGCGTCCGCGCAATCCATGTCCACCAGCCGGTGGGCGCTGCCGTCGCCAGCAGGCCCCACAGGCTTAACAGTACGGCGACTGAACCTGTGTGGTGCCCGGCCAGCAGAAGCGTTCCGGCAATCGCGGCCATTAACAAAGGGATAGCCACCAGTGTCGGATAAAACCGGGCGTTCAGAACGGTCGTAATAAGCAGCGTGCCGACAAAACCGGCGGCGCCAATCGCCAGTAATATCAGGGAGAGGCCAGAAGGCTTGACTCGAGTCACTATCTCCAGAAACGGTCGCACATAGGTAAATAAGGTAAACTGCCCCATAAAGAACAGCCCGCAGGCCAACAATCCAAGGGATACCGTCGAGCGACGGAACAGACGCAGCACGGTTCCCTGCCGCTCTGGTGCGCGCTGACTTTTCATCGATGGCAGGCTAACGCATTGCCAGATGAAGGCTACCATCGCCAGCGGGACGAGACATAAAAAGGCGCCGCGCCAGCCGACGGTGGCCCCCAGGTAGCTGCCCAGCGGGGCCGCGACGACCGTGGCCAATGCGTTACCACCGTTAAAAATGGCCAGCGCGCGGGGAACCTGGCGTTGCGGCACCAGCCGAATGGCCGTTGCTGCCGACAATGACCAGAATCCGCCAATGACGATCCCGATGAGCGCCCTGCCCAGCATATAAACCGGAAAACTGGACGCCTGGGCAATCATCAATCCTGAGGCCGCCATCAGCGCCGTGAGCCCCAGCAGCAGCCATTTACGGTCCAGCGACCCGGTAAGAGGGGAAATCGTCAGGCTGGTCAGTACCGCCAGCGCGCCAGAAAGCGCGATCCCCTGGCCTGCTAATCCCTCGGTAATGTGTAAATCACCCGCGATGGGTGTCAACAGACTGACCGGCATAAACTCTGAGGCAATGAGCACAAATACGCAGAGCGTCATCGCCAGGACGCCGCTCCAGTATGCGCGGGTGTTATGTAATCCAGACATTATTTATCTCCGACAAAACAAAGCCGCCAGCAGGCGGCTTTGGGGATGTCTCCGGCACAGGAGAGCGATTACAGGTTGGTTTCGAAAAACTGCGCGAACGTAGCAAAGGGAATTTTGCCCGCGGCGTTGTCATAGAGGTCGACATGGTTTGCCCCAGGGACAATCACCAGCGCTTTCTCTTTGCTGCCGATCGCCTTGAAAGCATCTTCGGCAAAATAGCGTGAATGGGCTTGTTCGCCGGTCACAATAAGCGTCGGAATAGTCACCTCGCTGGCGTAACTCAGCAGCGGCATATTCATAAACGACAGCGGCATCGTCGCATTCCATGCCCCGGTTGAATTAACCGAACGCGCATGGAAACCTCGCGGCATACGGTAATAATCGAAGAACTCTTTCAGCACCGGGTTGGGGTTGGCGGGCAAGGTTTCCGGCAAAATACGAGCGGCAGCGCTGACGTTGCCTTTATCATCAACATATATGTCATGCCCACCTGGGGCGAAAGTGCCGTTTGCCGCATCCTTCCAGCGCTGCGCGTTCAAGTACTGCAGTACCGCTCGGCGGTCGGCTGTCGTGTAGCGGTCTTTGCCATCGCCTACCCCATGACCCATCGCGCGGCTCATGTCATACATGACGCTGGTCGCCACCGCTTTGACGCGTGTATCCATCGCCGCGTCGTTTAGGGCCATACCACCCCAGCCGCAAATGCCGAGCAAACCGATACGGTTGCGATCCACCTCTTTTTGCAGGCCCAGAAAGTCCACCGCGGCACTGAAATCCTCGGTATTGATATCCGGTGAGGCCACGTTGCGTGGGTAGCCACCGCTTTCGCCCGTATAGGATGGGTCAAACGCCAGGGTGACAAACCCCTGTTCGGCCAGCGTCTGGGCATACAGGCCGCTGGACTGCTCTTTTACCGCGCCGAAGGGACCGCTCACAGCAATAGCTGCCAGTTTGCGTTCACCGCGATCCTTCGGCAGGTAGAGATCTCCAACTAAGGTAATCCCGTAGCGGTTCTGAAAGGTCACCTTACGGTGATCCACTTTTGCGCTCTCCGGGAATGTTTTATCCCATTGTTCAATCAATGAAACAGGTGCGTTCGGGTTAGTTGTATCAGCATAACTCATCGTTGTGGCTCCACTTAATAAGGCGCAAAGCAGCATGGCGGGTATCGTGGCTGTCATATTTTTGCTGAAAACCGTCATTAAATCCCCCTAAATAAACGTGTGAAAACCAGTCTCCAGAGGACAACGCTGCTGGGCTTTGTTGTCATGCGCTTATTGTAGCTAGCAATAAAAGTGCTTATTAGAGGCTAAAAAATGCTAAGATTAATACCATTTAGTTCTAAATAGCGCGATTGTTACGAGGCGGAAGATGGCGAAACGGGAAAACTATAATGACCTCTACCTGTTTATGCAGGTGGTACGGGAAGGCAGTTTTACCGCCGCAGCGCAACGACTGGGTCTGGCGCAGTCCGGGATCAGCCGTGCGGTTCGCGAACTCGAAGAGCGGCTGGGCGTTCAGCTTCTGGTGCGCACCACCCGCCGGTTGTCGCTCACTCAGGCGGGTGAGCAGCTCTATCACAATGTCGAATCCGGTTTCGACGCCTTAGATATGGGACTCGCCACGCTGGCCCATTATCGGCAAACACCGTCCGGTACGGTTCGCATCAATGCCAGCCAGCACGCTATTGATAAAGTTCTGCTGCCTAAGCTGGCGATATTTAAACAACGCTATCCCGATATCCGCCTGGAACTGATCACCGAAAGCCGGTTCGTCGATATTATTGCGGAGCGTTTCGATGCGGGCGTGCGTCTGGGCCCGGAAGTGGGGAGTGGCATGATTGCGGTACGTATTTCGCCCGATATGGAGATGGCGGTTGTCGGAACCCCGGAGCATTTTCGTCGCTACGGCTTTCCGCAAACCCCTGCCGATTTAACCGGTCATCCCTGCATCGCCTATCAGTTCGGCGACGGCAGCCTTTACGCCTGGGAACTTAACGTGGAAGGCAAAAAAATTACCCACCCGCCTCAGGGACAGTGGGCTTTCGCCGACAGCTATATGGAGGCCAAAGCGGCGCGGCTGGGGCTGGGACTGGCTTATGTCCCGGAGGAGCTGGTCACAGATGATCTGCAACGCGGTACGCTTATCCGGGTGCTCCAGCGCTATAGCCAGCGTCTGGAAGGTTCATTTCTCTATTACCCGCACCGAAATGTGTCGCCCGCGCTGAGAGCGGTCATTGAGACATTGCGAATGTAGTAGAGGTCGCCTCCAGGCTTAGAGAAAACTGGTATTTTCACTTAAGTCGATCTTCGGTGCGACCAGTTACTGAATATATAATATGAAAAGGACAGCCTTTTTATATATTTCGAACATAAAATGTTATTTAGTTATGGTTCATCATTATAGGAATGACGATATAAATTTTTAAGATCTGGCAAAGCTTAAAGCACCAAATTCTCAATTGGCTGATTTACTTATTAATAAATAACTGGCGCCGCAATCCGCGCCAGTTCTGGGTTCAGCAATGGCTACCTGCCCTGAGCAGGAGGCCAGTACGCATCAGTGTTTAACGATATACATGGTACGGCTGTAGGCCACATCTTCCGGGTTGGTGATCGGGTAGCCTTTCAGCCACGGCTTAATCAGCCGACCGTTGGTGTACTGGTAGATCGGCGCAATTGGCGCTTTGGCCATAATGATCTTCTCCGCCGCGTTGTAATCGTCGTTACGCGCTTTGGCCGAATTCTCCACCGCCGCCTGGGCGAGGATTTTGTCGTACGCCGGATCGTTAAAGCGGGAAATATTTCCGCTGTGGGTGGAAGTCAGTAGCGACAGGAAAGTGGACGGCTCGTTGTAATCCCCTACCCAGGAGGCGCGGATCACATCGAAATTGCCGGTGTTGCGGCTGTCGATATAGGTTTTCCACTCCTGATTCTGCAGTTTCACATCCACGCCGAGGTTCTTTTTCCACATCGACGCCACTGCGATGGCAATCTTCTGATGGTTCTCAGAGGTATTATACAGCAGCGTCAGCTTCAGCGGGCGATTCGGGCCATAGCCGGCGGCGGCCAGCAGGGCTTTCGCCTGGGCGTTAAGCTCGGCCTGACTCATACTCTCAAACTGCGAGGGCTGCGGCGTGAAGCCCGCCGTTACGTCCGGTGTGAAACGCCAGGCCGGTTTTTCCCCGGTCCCTAGCACTTTCTCCGCCATCACCCGGCGATCGATGGTCATACTCAGCGCCAGTCGCACCCGCTCGTCCGCTGTCGGCCCTTTTTGGGTATTAAAGGCGTAATAGTAGGTGCCCAGCTGCGGCGGGGTATACACCTGTCCAGGAATATCCTTCAGCAGCTTCTGGTACATATTTTTCGGGAAAGATTCGGTGATATCGATATCGCCGGCCAGATAGCGCTTGGTGGCGGCGGACTCCTGGTTGATCGGCACAAAGGTGACCTGCTGGATCACCGTTTTGGCGTTATCCCAGTAGTGGTTGTTCGGCACCAGCATCAGCTTTTCATTCACGACGCGATCTTTCAGAACATAGGCGCCGTTGCCCACCAGGCTGCCGGGCCGCGTCCAGTTCGCGCCGCTGTCGACATTGGCTTTTTGCACCGGATAGAAGGCAAAGCTGGCGGTCAGGTTGCTGAACCATGGCAGCGGCTTATCCAGCTGCACCCGCAGGGTGTGGGCGTCGACGGCGGTGACCCCCAGGGTCTCCGCCGCGGCTTTGCCGTCGATGATGTTCTGCGCGTTGGCGATCCCCGCCAGCGCCGCGAACCAGGCGAACGGCGAAGTGGTTTTCGGATCCACCAGACGCCGCCAGCTATAGACGAAATCCTCGGCGGTGACCGGCGTACCGTCGGACCAGCGGGCGTTATCGCGCAGGGTAAAGGTCCAGACGCGGTTATCATTGCTCTGCCAGCGGGTCGCCACCCCCGGCACCAGGTTGCCTTTCGCATCCTGATTGACTAAACCTTCAAACAGATCGCGGATCACCTGGATTTCCGGCAGGCCCACCGCTTTGGCGGGATCTAACGAGGCGGGTTCATCTTTGATATGGCGCACCAACTGCTGTTTTTCCGCCAGTACCGTGCCCGGCGGTACGTCCGCCGCCCAGGCCAGAGAAGATACGCTGGCTAACCACAGCGCGCCGCATGTCAAAGCGACAGGATACTTCATAAGATCCCCTTTAAAATGAGAAAAAACACCGCCAACAGAGCGATAATTATTTGTTTCATCACCTGAAATTGCAAACAACATATGATAGAAAATTGATGTGCCGTCGGATTTCACGCCTCAGGGAATGGGTTTGATTCCAACACGCTTTTCGCCAACACTGAATAATAACGACACACAGGAAGCCCTATGTCTATTTCACGTCCTCGCCCGCAGCGCGGCGACTTTCCGCCGGGAACCCGGCAGTACGGCAGCTCTGAACTGGGCGCGCCGCTGCTGTGGTTTCCTGCGCCGATGGCCGACAGCCGCAGCGGCCTGATTATTGCCGGCACCCACGGCGATGAGAATTCGTCGATTGTGACCCTCTCCTGCGCCCTGCGCACCCTGAAGGCGGAGCTACGCCGCCACCACGTGGTCCTGACGGTCAATCCTGACGGCTGTCAGCTCGGGCTACGCGCCAACGCCCGCGGCGTGGACCTCAACCGTAACTTTCCGGCCGCTAACTGGAGACAAGGGGAAACGGTGTACCGCTGGAACAGCGCGGCGGCGGAACGAGACGTGGTGCTGTTGACCGGCGAGCAGCCTGGCTCGGAGCGGGAGACCCAGGCCCTGTGTCAGTTGATCCATCAGATCCATCCGGCGTGGGTGGTCTCCTTTCACGATCCGCTGGCCTGCATCGAAGACCCGGGACACAGCCCGCTGGGACACTGGCTGGCGGACGCCTTCTCACTGCCGCTGGTGGGCAGCGTGGGCTACGACACCCCAGGTTCCTTTGGCAGCTGGTGCGCCGATATCGGGCTCCCCTGCATCACCGCCGAGTTTCCGCCGGTCTCCGCCGACGAGGCAACGGAGCGTTACCTGCCGGCGATGACCGACCTGCTGCGCTGGCAGGCTTAAACTTAAAGATGAAGCACGCCGGTGCTGAACCGCAGCGCCGGCTCAACGTCCACCGCCAGCCATGTCGGGCCGTCGAGGTCGGCGAAGCGCGCCAGCGGCGCCAGGGGGAGCGCGGCGGCGATCCCGCGCGAGGTGCAGAGCATACAGCCCAGCATCCGTTCAAAGCCCTGCCGTTCCGCCTCCCCGGCCAGGGCCAGCGCTTCGGTCAGGCCGCCGGTTTTGTCCAGTTTGATATTGATCATCTCATAGCGCCCGCGCAGCCTCGGCAGGCTCTCCCGGGTATGGCAGCTCTCGTCGGCGCAAATCGGTAACGGATGAACGAAGTTTTCCAGCGCCGCATCGGCGTCGGCGGGGAGCGGCTGCTCAAGCATCGCCACGCCGAGGTCCGCCAGCAGCTGGCAGCGCGCCGCCAGCCCCTCGCTGTGCCAGGATTCATTGGCATCGACAATCAACGTGGCCTGCGGCGCCGCCTGGCGAATAGCGATTAACCGCTCGCTGATAAGCCGGTCGTCGAGCTTCACCTTCAACAGTTGAGCACCCTTCTGCCACAGCGTCGCGGCGCTGGCCGCCATCTGATCCGCCGTGCCAATGACCACCGTCTGGGCGGTGATCACCCGCTCGGGCAACGTCACTCCCAGCAGTTGGGGCAAGGTTTTGCCTTCGCGCCGCGCCTGCAGATCCCACAGGGCGCAGTCAATGGCATTGCGCGCGGCGCCTGCGGGCAGCAGCCGCTGCAGCTGTTCGCGGGTAAGTCCCGCCTCCAGCTGCTCGCCGATAGCCATCACCTGGGCCATGACCGACGCGATGCTTTCGCCATAGCGTGGATAAGGCGTGCATTCGCCCACGCCTTTCACACCGTCCTCTTCCAGTTCCACCACCACCACTTTTGCTTCGCTGCGGCTGCCGCGGGCGATCACAAAGGGGGTGTGGAGCGGCCAGGCTTCCTCATACACTCGCACGTTACGCATTCCCTTGTCCTCTCTGGTCAATGTTAAATAGGGTTTGCCGTGTAGCTGGCGGATGTCATACACTACTCGCGACGTTAACTATATGTAAACAGGAAGATAACCATGTCACAAACCGTGCATTTCCAGGGCAACCCCGTTTCTGTTCAGGGCACCATTCCGCAGGCAGGCGCTAAAGCGCAGCCGTTTACGCTGGTCGCCAAAGATCTCTCTGACGTCGCGCTGAGCCAGTACGCCGGCAAACGTAAAGTACTGAATATTTTCCCGAGCATTGATACCGGCGTGTGCGCCGCATCAGTGCGTAAATTCAACCAGCTGGCCGCTGAACTGGACAACACCGTGGTGCTGTGCATTTCCGCTGACCTGCCGTTCGCCCAGTCTCGCTTCTGCGGCGCCGAAGGCCTGAGCAACGTGGTGACCCTTTCCACGCTGCGCGGCGCATCGTTCCTCGCTGACTACGGCGTCGCTATCTCTGCCGGTCCGCTGGCTGGCCTGGCCGCTCGCGCCGTGGTCGTTATCGATGAAAACGATCAGGTCGTCTACAGCCAGCTGGTGAACGAAATCACCGAAGAGCCAGACTACGACGCCGCGCTGGCCGCCCTGAAAGCCTGATAACAGACTGCCCTGGCGCATCGCGCCTGCGGACATTCGCTTTGCTCAGCCCCCGCTCTGCGGGGGCTTTTTATTGCCGCGGCGCATAGCGGGAAATCGTCCGCGCCATCGCCGGACCGGTCAGCAAAATGGTAAACAGCCGCAGCGTCTGCAGCGCCATGATGAACGACATATCCGCCCGGGTACCGGCGGCGATAATCGCCACGGTGTCCAGCCCGCCGGGGCTGGTGGCCAGATAGGCGGTCATAAAGTCCATCGGCAAAATATGAGTCAGGGCAAGGGCCATCAGGGCGCACATCAGGATCAGCCCGAGGATGGAGGCGATAATCTGCGGCAGCGTCTTCAGGGCCAGTAGAAAAACCGCTTTGTTAAACTGCAGGCCCACCGTCCAGCCCAGCACCGCGTAGGCCATCGCCAGCAACCACTCCGGCAGCTCCAGCATCACCCAGCCGCCGCCCTGGACCAGCGCGCCGAACAGCATCGGCAGCAGCATGGCTCCTGAAGGGATACGCAGCCGGACGCCCAGCCAACAGGCCGCCGCCGTCAGCAACAGCGTGATAGGAAAATTGAGGGTCAACGGCGCAAACCAGACGATGGCCTGGCTCATTGCCTGCGCCTCGTTGCCCAGGGTATAGCGCACCACCAGCGCCGCCGCGCCGACGACAAACAGCACCCGTAGATACTGCATCAGCGCCACCAGCCGCACATCTGCCCCGTACTCCTGGGCCATCACTACCATTGCCGACGCCCCGCCGGGAGAGCTTCCCCAGGCGCCGGTGGCGCCCGGCAGCGCGCTATAGCGAACCAACAGCCAGCCGGTGAGGCCGCTGATCGCCAGGGTGGTCAACAGGATCGCCAGCACCAGCGCCCAGTTAGCGAACAGTACGCCAAAAACAGAGGGATTAATCGCCCTGGCGATCATGCAGCCAACAATGGCCTGCGCCGCCAGATAACAGGGGCGAGGTATGCTCAGCTTCACCCCGCGCAGGCTCAAAATGAGACCGGCGATCAGCGGCCCCAGCAGCAGCGCTGCCGGCAAATGAAGGCGTAACAGCAGCGAGGAAAAGAGAACGGAGAGCAGCAGCAATATCAGCCACTGCCCGATCGCGCGACGCGACGCCAAGATGCACCACCCCGGAAAAAGAATTAAAAAACCAGTATATACAGGTTTGGCCCGCTTTGCAGGCCGAATGCCGGCGACATAGGTCGCCGGCCTGGCGGGATTATTCGTCGCCCTTTTTCTGACTCAGACCATATTCACGCAGCTTATTAGCGATGGCGGTATGCGACACCCCCAGCCGCTTCGCCAGCTTACGGGTGCTGGGGTAGCTGCGATAGAGCTGGGTCAGCACCGAGCGCTCAAAACGGCGGGTAATGTCGTCCAGCGACCCTTCCATGGCCTCCTCGCCCACCGGCAGCGAGGCGACGTCGTGGTCCGGCAGCAGAATGTCCTGCGGACGCAGTTCGAATCCTTCCAGCTGGGTTAGCGCGCGATAGACAGCATTCTTCAGCTGACGAACGTTGCCGGGCCAGCTGTAGCGGGTAAGCACCGTACTCAGGTCGGCGGAGAGCTTCGGCCGCGGGATCCCCTGCTCATCAGCAAAGCGGGCAACAAACAGCTCCGTCAGCGGCATAATGTCCTGCGGGCAGTCGCGCAGCGGCGGCAGATACAGGGTCAGGACGTTGAGGCGATAGTAGAGATCTTCGCGGAACAGCCCTTTCTGCACCAGCTCGACCAGGTTTTTCTGCGTCGCGCAGATCACCCGCACATCGACGTGTACTTCATGATCCTCGCCGACGCGGCGGAAGGTGCCGTCGTTGAGAAAGCGCAGCAGCTTGGTCTGCATTCGCGGCGACATCTCGCCAATTTCATCCAGCAGCACCGAACCGCCGTTGGCCTGCTCGAAGAAGCCTTTTTTGCCCTGCAGGGCGTCGCCGAACAGTTCGCTCTCGACCGCGTCCTCGGGAATGGAGCCACAGTTAAGCGCCAGATAGGGTTTGCCCGCCCGCGGGCTGGCCAGATGGCAGGCATGCGCCAGCAGATCTTTGCCGGTGCCCGTATCGCCGACAATCAACAGCGGCGCGCTGAGCATCGCCAGCTTGCGCGCTTGCTCCACCACGTGGCGCATTTTCGGCCCCACCGCGAGGATCTGACTGAAGGCGCTGGTGTCCTGGCTGGTCATGGTCTGCAGCTGCCGTCCCATGCGCACGGTTGAGCGCAGCATCGCCACGGCGCCGGTCAGCACTCGCTCGTTATGCTCCCCTTCCAGATAGACCGGGGTCACTTCCAGCAGGTAGTTCTGCCCGTTCACCACCACATGCTCCGCATGCGTCTCCTGCGGGCTACTTTCCAGCCAGCGCTGGACGTTGAAATCGGCGATCAGCTGGGCCACCGGATGGTTGCGCAGCTTCGCCTGGCTTTGGCCAAACAGCAGGCAGCTGGCGGGGTTGGCCAGTTCGACCCTGCCTTTGGTATCCAGCGACAGCACCGGCTCCGGCATCGCCACCAGCAGCGCGCTGAGCGCAAGATGTTCACGCTCAGATGGCATCCACGGCACGGTGCGCACGTCTGTCACGCCGGCGATACGGCGGATCTCCGCCATCAGGCTGCTGAAGGTGGCGAACTCCAGTTCGGCAAAATTGAGGTAGATACGGCCAATAGGGTCAATATCGATACCACGCAGATCAATGCCGCGCAGCACCAGCAAATCGAGCAATTCACGAGTCAGACCGAGGCGGTCTTCACAAAAGACTTCAAGACGCATGGGAGTGTTCACCCTAAAAGTGCCAATGACCGGAGAATAATAGGCCAGGAATGGACTTTCGGGAAGCTAACTGTCAACAATTATTGACAGCATGGCGGAAAAATGGGCGTTGCGCCGTAAAGTCAGGCGGTCAGTGGTCAATTAACCGGCCATCCGGCCGGTTAATTGGGGGTTAAGCATGGAAGGCAGGCAGCCACTGGCGGTTATGGGCGATCACGTCATCCAACGCTTGTTCGAGCTTCTCGCCGCTGACAATCAGCGGATTCAGCACCAGCGCGCGCCACGCCGTATGGCGGTTGCCGGTGATGGCGGCCTCGATGGTCAGCTGTTCGAAAGATTTCATCAGCTGCAGCAAACGCAGGGTATCGTCAGGGAACGGCGCCACGTTGAGGGGCAGCGGACCGGAAGCGGTGATCAGCGAGCTGACCTCCACCGCACAGTCATCCGGCAGGCCATTGATGGCGCCGTTGTTGCGCGTGTTGACGTGCATGATAATGCGCTTGTCGTTGTAGATGGCATTCATCAGCTCGCAGGCCGCCTCGGAATAGTACTGACCGCCACGGCCCTCCAGCGCCTTCGGTTTAACCGCGAGGTGCGGGTCGCTGTACTGTTCAAACAAGGTTTTTTCCAGTTGCTTAACCACTTCGCCACGGGTCCCTTCGCCGCCCGCCTCCGCCAGCTCCTGACGCAGCAGATCGTCCTTCATGTAGTAATAACGCAGATAGGCGCAGGGGATCATGCCTAAGCCCTGCAGGAGATGCGACGGCCAACGGAACGGCGGAATGTTGCGCGGCACCAGCGGATCCCGACCGGCATTGATCTCGGCGATGACCTCCGGCAGCCACTCTTTTCCTTTGTGCAGGATCTGGCGCACGAAGATAAAGTGGTTCAGGCCGGCGACCTGCATCACTACCTCCTTTTCGTCAGCGCATTGCAGCAGGGTGGTCACCCCTTTTTGCATAATCACCGGCACATTACACAGGCCGACGGCTTTGATGCGACTGTGGCGCAGGATCGCTTCGGTCACCATCCCCGACGGGTTGGTAAAGTTCAGCAGCCAGGCGTCAGGGCAGAGTCGTTCCATATCGGCAGCAATCGCCAGGGCGATGGGAATGGTACGGCAGGCATTGGCGAAGCCCCCAAGGCCGTTGGTCTCCTGGCCGATCAGGCCATACTTGAGGGAAATACGTTCATCGCTGATGCGGGCGTCAAGGCAGCCGGCGCGAAACTGCGAGCAGACGAAATCGGCATCGCGCAGGGCGCTTTCCCGATCCAGGGTAGCCACCACCTCGATGGTCAGCCCGGCTTTGGCGATCATTCGCCGCGCCAGTCCGGCGATGATCTCGACTTTCTCTCTGCCCTCTTCAATGTCCACCAACCATAGCGAAGCGACCGGCATCTCGTGATAGCGGTTAAGCAAACCTTCAATCAGTTCCGGGGTGTAGCTGGAGCCGCCGCCAATCACCACAATTTTGAGTCCTGACATGGTATACCTCGGTTTAGTTACGATATAACTATTTAAAACCGGCCAAACTGGCGTAACAAACGAATTAAATCGGCCTATGCAAGAAGCAAATTAATGCATAAGGGAGACAACCTGTGCTTGAACAACAAAGCATCCTTGCGCTGCTGCAGACCTTTGAGGTGACCGCCCGCCATTTGAGTTTTACCCTCGCCGCGCATGAAATGAACCTGACCCAGGGGGCGGTCAGCCATCGGATCCGCAAGCTGGAGATGCATATCGGATTTCGCCTGTTTATTCGCATGACGCGTAAACTGGCGCTGACGGAGGAAGGCAAACGCCTGCTGACGACGTTGAGCCATTCGCTGCGGGCGATTAACGATGAAATTGAGGATATTCGCGAACAGGATCTGCGCGGCACGCTGCATATTGGTATTGCGCCGACCCTGGCCCATCTTTGGCTGATGCCGCGTCTGCCCCGCTTCCAGGCCCAGTGGCCGGGACTAAATCTACAGTTTCGCGTCCGCGCCGGGGTGATGGATTTTAACGAGGAGCGGGTGGATCTGGCAATTTACTACGGCGCCACGCGCTACCCCGATCTTTATCAACAGCGGCTGATGGCGGAAAGTTTGCTCCCGGTCTGCTCCCCGCGTTATCGCCAGCAGTATCGTCCGCTGAGCGGCGGCGACCCGGCGGCGCTCGTCTGGATCCATGCGTGCGAATCCACCGACGTACAGGATCAATTTGCGGAATGGCGCCTGTGGTGCCAGCACAGCGGACAGGCGTTACCTTTTGACGGCCGGTATTACGCGGTGAATAACCACTCGCTGGCCATCGAGATGGCGCTCAATGGACTCGGCGTGGTGATGGGGCGTAAAACGCTGATCCAGCCGCTGCTCGACGCCGGCAGGCTGGTGGCTTTGTCTGAAAATGAAGCGCCCTCGCCCTTTGGCTATGATCTGATTTGTCCGCAGGAGAACCGCTCGCGCCCGCGCTTTCGCGCCTTCAGCGAGTGGCTGGCGGCGGAATGCGTATGACCGGACATTGCCCGCGGCGCGGCAGGTGCGCAAGCCTGGACTCGACCTCGCAGGCCGGGCAAGGCGAAGCCGCCGCCCGGCAATGTCTCTGAGCGGAGGTTACTTCTCCGGACTGGTTTTGCTTTTCTGCAGGGTTTCTTTCAGCTGGCCAATCAGCTCACGACGAAAATCGCCGAGCCGCGGTTTATCATCGGCGAGCCACGGCAGCGGGCGGCACAGCTCCATTGCCTTGATCCCGAGGCGGGCGGTGAGCAGGCCGGCGCCGATGCCCTGCGCGGCGCGCGCCGACAACCGGGCCGCCAGATCCTGCGACATCCAGTCCATGCCCACCTCACGCACCAGTTCGCTGGCGCCGGCGAAAGCGATATTCAGCAGCACCAGGCGAAACAGGCGCAGGCGGCTGTAATACCCGAGCTCAATGCCGTACAGGGTGGCAATCCGGTTGATCAACCGCAGATTGCGCCAGGCGATAAACGCCATATCCACCAGCGCCAGCGGGCTGACGGCGATCATCAGCGTCGACTCCGCCGCCGAACGGCTGATTTCCCGCCGCGCCTGAGCATCAAGCACCGGCTGCACCAGTTGGGCATAGAGGCTGACCACTTCCCGGTCGCTTTGCGTTTCGTGGATGGCGGCATACCAGCGCTGCAGCGCCGGATGCGACTGATCCAGCCCGGCCTGCTGCGCCAGCTTCTCACAAAAGGCTTTCCCTTTACCGACCGCGTGACTGTGCAGCATATCGCGGGCTTCATCGCGTTCGTGGGCGCGCTGGCGCAGTCGCCACAGGCGGCGCCACTCGGTGGCCACCGATCCGACGCCGGCGCCGACGATCAGCGCCCCGGCGACGCAGCCGCCCAGCGCAATCCAGTCCTGGGTCTGCCAGGCGTTGGCGGTCCACTGCACCCCTTGCGCCACGACGCTGACGCCGAAGATCGCCAGGCCAGCGCTGACCATCCGCCGCCACAGACTGCGTTTCGGCCGCAGCACTGACTCCACCACCGCCTCTGCCGCCCCCTCTTCCTCTTCGCCGGTCACCAGACGCGCCGGCGCGAAGTTATCGGCTTCCAGTCGGTCGAAGGCGCGAGCGCTTTTCAGCGGCGGCGTTTTTTCCGCCTGCAGCGGGCCATCAAAATCAATCCGCGGTTTTAACGGTTCGCTCATCGCAGTTTATCTCCAATCAAAAATTCCAGCGCCGCGTCGAGGCGAATGTGCGGCAAGGGCCGATCGACATCCATGACCTGCGGACGAAAGTTTTCAAACTGAAAGCCCTGCTGCTGCCAGAAGGCCTGGCCCGGCAGGCGCGCTGGCACCTCGCCGGGATAGATGGTCAACGGCTGGCCGTCGCTCAGCCGATTGCCGCGCAGGGCGGGAATTTTCTCGCCGTTCAGCTCAATCAGCCCGCTCTGGGTCGCCTGAATGGACGCCAGCCCCAGACAATCCATACTGATCCCCTCGAAGGCGGCATTCTGCCACGCATCCTGGATCAACTGCTGCAGGAGCGACACCATATTGCTGTGCTGATCCACCGTGACGTGGTCGGCTTTGGTGGCAGCGAACAGCAGCTTGTCGATGACCGGCGAAAACAGCCGGCGAAATAAGGTGCGCTGCCCGTAATGGAAACTTTGCATCAGCTGGGTCAGCGCCAGGCGCATATCGTTAAACGCCTGCGGCCCGCTGTTGAGCGGCTGCAGGCAGTCCACCAGCACAATCTGCCGGTCGAAGCGCAGGAAGTGCTCTTTGTAGAACCCCTTCACTACCTTTTCGCAGTAGTACTTATAGCGTTCGCGCAGCATGCCGGCGTTGCTGTGTTTATCAGCTTGCGCCAGCTTGGCTTCGCCGACGGCGTCGACGTCTGGCCATGGGAAGAACTGTAGCGCCGGCGCGCCGGCCATTTCGCCGGGCAGGACAAAGCGCCCGGGCTGGATAAAGTGCAACCCTTCACGCTTACAGGCGTGCAGATAGTCCGTCCAGGCGGCGGCGATGTCGGCCAGACGGGCCTCGTCGGCAGGAGCCAGCGGATCCAGCCCGGCGCAGAGCTGCCGCCAGCGGGCCGACCACTCTGCACGCTGTCCCTGCAGGAGTCCGGTCATCTGCCGCGACCAGCTCAGATAATCCTGCGCCAGCATCGGTAAATCGAGCAGCCACTCCCCCGGATAGTCGACAATCTCCAGATACAGCGTGGAGGTGTCTTTAAAGTGGCGCAGCAGGGAGTCATTGGAACGGTAGCGCAGCGCGAGACGGATCTCGCTCACGCCGCGCGTCGGGGTTGGCCACATGGGCGGCTGGCCGTACAGCTGGGCCAGCCCTTCATCGTAGGTGAATCGCGGAATGCCGAAGTCCCGCTGCGGCACGCGCTTGACCCCAAGCAGTCGCTCTTCGCGCGCGGCGCTCAGCAGCGGCAGGCGGGCGCCGGTGTGAATATTTAACAGTTGGTTGACCAGCGCGGTGATAAACGCCGTTTTGCCGCTGCGGCTCAGGCCGGTCACCGCCAGGCGTAAATGCCGGTCAACCCCGCGGTTGACCAGCGCATTCAGTTCAGTTTTCAGTCGCTTCATCGCCAGTCCGTTATGCCCTGAAGGTGTGTCTCGTCATCATAAGCTATCCGCCGGGAATAAGCAGGACAACGTTAATCCTTTTGCGCCTTCCCCACGGCGGCGTTATTTCATCCCGCGCGTGACGCGGTTGGCCAGCCGGCTGAGCAGCGGCTCCAGCGCCACCGCCAGCAGCATTTTCAGCGGCCGCCGCGCGACCGATTTGACCGCCCAGCCGGCAACGCCCGCCGGGCCATAACGCAGCGCGGTCAGCAGCGCTAGCTTACCGACGATTTTCAGACCGGGCTTCAACTGCTGCCCGGCGCGTTGCCATTTGCTATTCATGCGTTGCCTCACTCGTTAACATCAGGGTTTACAGCTGACGAAAGCGGCTGCGCAGCGTAAAGGTGTCGGAGGTGACATACCGTTCCATCTCACGCAGACGCTGTTCGCCGGAGGCCAGTTCGGCATCCACGGCGGCCAACAGATCGCCATTGCTCGGCGCTTTATGGCCGTACAGCTCACTGTCCGGCATCGGGTCCAGGGCGAAGGTCAGAATGATGTAGGCCACCAGGACGAAGAAAAAGAGGCCAAAAATCATCGCCAGCACGGTAATCAGGCGCACCAGCTTCACCGGGACGTCAAGATGCTGAGCAATGCCCGCGCAGACGCCCTTGACCATCCCGCGCTGCGGAATACGCCACAGTTTTTTATTCAGATCCAGTCCAGCCATTATTTGTCTCTCCAGTTCGGATGTTCGGCATCCAGGATCGCTTCCAGCGCCTGAATGCGCTCGCGCATCCGCTTCGCGTCATCGGTCAACTGCAGCAGCCGTTGCTGCTCATTTTGCGTCAGACTGCCGTTGGCGCCGCGATTGTTGTAGTGCAGCCATAGCCAGACCGGCAGAACAAACAGCACAAACAGCGTCAGCGGAATGGCGAGAAAAAGCATGCTCATGTGTACTCCTTACAGGGGGTGAGCCGCGGCGCAACGCCGCGCCGCGCAATCGTACTTACTGGTTGGACTGATTCATTTTGGCTTTCAACGCCGCCAGCTGCTCGCTGATTTCATCGTCCGCTTTCAGTTCGGCAAACTGCTGATCCAGCGTCTGCTGCTTGCCAAAGCGGTGGCTCTCCGCTTCCGCTTCCATCTGATCGATGCGACGCTCAAAGGATTCAAAGCGGGCCATCGCCTCATCCAGTTTACCGCTGTCCAGCTGGCGACGCACATCGCGCGACGAACTCGCCGCCTGATGACGCAGCGCCAGCGCCTGCTGACGAGCGCGGGTTTCGCTGAGTTTGTTCTCCAGCTCGCCAATCTCTTTCTTCATCCGCGCCAGCGTTTCATCCACCAGCTGCACTTCGTGGTCCAACTGAGCAATAAGGTCGGTCAGCTTCTGTTTTTCGATCAGCGCCGCCCGGGCCAGATCCTCTTTCTCTTTGCGCAGGGCCAGCTCGGCCTTTTCCTGCCATTCCGCCTGCTGGGCGACCGCCTGCTCAATACGACGGGTCAGCTGTTTCTTTTCGGCCAGCGCGCGGGCCGACGTGGAACGTACCTCAACCAGCGTGTCTTCCATCTCCTGGATCATCAGACGCACCAGCTTTTGCGGGTCCTCCGCTTTCTCCAGCAGGGAGTTGATGTTGGCGTTCACGATGTCGGCAAAACGAGAAAAAATACCCATAATTTCAGTCCTCATAGTTCTGGTTGCAGGCATTCACCTGTGGGTTAGCTAATACAAATGGCGTGCCAACTTTTTATATTATTGATTTTAAACAGAGTGGTTGCGAATTGCGCAGGGCATTGCTACAGTCACCTGGTTAATCCCACTATTTAATGGCGAAATTCATCATGGCGCAGTACAAGGATAATCTGCTGGGCGAGGCCAACAGCTTTCTCGAGGTGCTGGAACAGGTTTCCCGACTGGCTCCGCTGGATAAGCCGGTGCTGGTCATCGGCGAGCGCGGTACCGGGAAAGAACTTATCGCCAACCGTCTGCACTACCTCTCCGCCCGCTGGCAGGGGCCGTTTATCTCGCTGAACTGCGCGGCGCTGAACGACAATCTGCTCGATTCGGAACTATTCGGCCACGAAGCCGGGGCCTTCACCGGCGCCAGCAAGCGCCATCCCGGGCGCTTCGAGCGCGCCGACGGCGGGACGCTGTTTCTCGATGAGCTGGCGACAGCCCCGATGCTGGTGCAGGAGAAGCTGTTAAGAGTGATTGAATATGGCGAGCTGGAGCGCGTGGGCGGCAGCCAGCCGCTGCAGGTTAACGTCCGGCTGGTGTGCGCCACCAACGCTGACCTGCCGCGGATGGTGGAGGAAGGCCACTTTCGCGCCGACCTGCTCGACCGTCTGGCCTTCGACGTGGTGCAGCTCCCGCCGCTGCGCGAACGGCAGAGCGATATCATGCTGCTCGCCAACCAGTTTGCCATTCAGATGTGCCGCGAGCTCGGTCTGCCGCTGTTTCCCGGCTTCAGCGAACGTGCCACCACAACGCTGCTCGGCTACCACTGGCCGGGGAATATTCGTGAACTGAAGAACGTCGTCGAGCGCTCGGTCTATCGCCATGGCGACAGCGAGCACGAGCTGGACGCCATTATCCTCAACCCTTTCCGTCAGACCGCCGCCTCCGTGCCGGAGGCCGCGTCCGGGGACGAACTGCCCGCCCTGCCGCTGGATCTACGCGATTTTCAGCTACAGCAGGAAAAACGCCTGCTGCAGCGGAGTCTGCAGCAGGCGAAGTATCATCAGAAGCAGGCGGCGGAGCTGCTGGGGTTAACCTATCACCAGCTCCGCGCGCTGCTGAAAAAGCATCAGCTGTGAGAGGTACGCGGCAGCAGCAGCGCGCTCACCGCCATCGCCCCCAGGCATAAGGCGGCGTTGAACCACAGGGCATACTGGGCGGCATGGGCCATGCCCAGCGGCAAAAACAGCGCGAAAAGTGACGCTGTCACGGCAATGCCCATCGCCCCGCCCAGCGAGCTGCCCATCTTGTAGATCCCCGAGGCGACGCCAATTTTGTTCTCCGGCGCGTTGGCCACCGCCGTATCCGTTGACGGCGTGGCGTAGCAGCCCAGGCCGAGGCCGAACAGCACGTTGCTGGCGAATACCACGCCGATATACAGCGCCTTATCGAGGAAGGTGCAGGATATCAGGCCGATGGCGATGGCGGTCAGCACCGGGCCGGCCATCATCGGCAGCCGGGCGCCATAGCGCTGCAGCAGCTTCTCGCCGACCCGGATCATCGCCAGGACGGTGACCAGATAGCCGAGGGTCATCATTCCGCTCTCCAGCGGCGTCAGGTGGTGCCCTTGCTGTAGCCAGATGCTGGCGATCATCATGGTGCCAATCGCCCCGTTGAGCAGAAAGTTCGACAGCACCGCCGCACCGTAGGCCCGGTTGCGAAACAGCGCAAAATCGATCAGCGCCGCCTCGCCTTTGCGCAGCCCGCTGCGAATAAACACCGCGCCAGCGATCAGCGCCCCCGCCAGCATGATCAACGACAGCGGACTGGCCCAACCCCAGCCGTGGCCTTTGCTGATAAACAGGTTCACCAGCACCAGCCCGACGATCAGGCTCAGCAGGCCGCCAACGTCCAGCTTATTCTGGCTGGCGCTGGCGCTGCGGCTCTCCGGCGTGCCGCGCAGCAAAAACAGCGCCAGCAGAGCGACGGCAATGGAGAAGACAAAGATCCAGCGCCAGCCCAGGCCGGTGGCGATAGCTCCGCCAACGAAAGAGCACAGGCCGCTGCCGCCCCACGAGCCGATGACCCAAAAGCTGACCGCCCGCTGACGCGCTCGCCCCTGGTACCAGGTCTTAATCAGCGCCAGCGTCGCCGGCATAATGCACGCCGCCGACAGCCCCTGCAGCACCCGGCCGGCGAGGAACAGCCCTGGCCCCTGGGCCAGTACCAGCATGGCGCTGCCGATGATGCTCAGCCCCAGTCCGAGGGCGGTCATCCGCATGCGGCCAAACTTGTCCGCCAGACCGCCGCTGGCCACCACGAAACAGCCGCTGAACAGCGCGCTGAGGCTGACGGCCAGGGTTAGGGTCTCAAGGGAAATATCAAGACTGCTTTTCATCGCCGGCACGACGTTAATCACCGACTGGGCAAACAGCCAGAAGGTTAAAACGCTCAGCACAATCCCTACCAGCAGACGATCGCTGCCGACAAAGGGGGTGTCGCTTACGGTGACAGTGCTCATTGCATGGCCCTCCCGTTTCCGGTGATTAACGCAGATAGTGTTCCGTCAGGCCGCACCACAGCGCCGCGCCGGTCAGCAACAGCGCGTCGTTGAAGTCATAGCCCGGGTTATGCACCATGCAGCGATCCGGCTCGTCGCCAGCGCCGATAGTGAAATAACTGCCGTGGGGGTGCTGCTCCAGCATGAAAGCGAAATCTTCACTGCCCATAAACGGCTTCACCTCGCCCACCTGCTCTGCGCCAAACAGCGCTGTCGCCACCTCCCGCACCATAGCGTTTGCCGCCGGATCGTTACGCAATACCGGGCTGCCGTTGACGTGGGTCAGCGTGGCCGTGGCGTTGAAGCTCTCCGCCTGGGCCACGGCAATGTCATGGATCCGCTGCAGCACGGTTTCACGTACCTGCTCATTGAGGGTGCGCACCGTGAGCTTCATCAGCACGTGATCGTTAATGATATTGGGCGCATGTCCGGCCTGGATGCTGCCGACGGTCACCACCGCCGGCTCAAACGGGGTGATATTGCGCGAGACGATGGACTGCAGCGCGAGGGTAATATGGCAGGCCACCAGCGTGGCATCCACCGTATGCTCCGGCACCGCGCCGTGGCCGCCAACGCCCTTCACTTCAATATGCAGCGTATCGGAGGAGGCCATCATCGCCCCGTCGCGCAGGCCGATTTTACCCAGCGGCTGACCCGGCATATTGTGCAGGCCGAAGATGGCGTCGCAGGGAAACTGGTCAAACAGACCGTCCTCGACCATTACCCGCCCACCGTACAGTAACTCTTCCGCAGGCTGGAAAATCAGCTGCAGCGTCCCGTTAAACTGGCGTGTGCGCGCCAGATATTCAGCCGCGTAGAGCAGCGTAGTGGTGTGCCCGTCATGGCCGCAGCCGTGAAAGCGCCCTTCGACCTGGCTTGCCCACGGCTTCCCGCTCCGCTCCTGCATCGGCAGCGCATCCATATCGGCCCGCAGGCCGAGGCGTTTTTTTCCGTGGCCGACGCGCAGCGTGCCCACCACTCCGGTGCCCGCCAGGCCGCGGTGAACCTCGTATCCCCACTCGCCAAGCAGTCGGGCGATCTCGCTGCTGGTCTGATGCTCTTCAAAGCCGATCTCCGGCTGCTGGTGGAACCGGCGACGTAAGGCAATAAATTGCGCCTCGTTGACCTGCAAGGCTTCAAGCAACGGATGTGTCATTTTTTTTATTCCTGTGTTGTGTTTGCACGACACTTTCGAGTTTATGCGGGTGAAACAGCTTTCAGGCACGGTTTTTTGTTTTATATTGACGAGAAATCAATGAGTGTTTTTCATACATATCGGTTATGACAAAAAACAACCGGTTGCTTTTTGTCGACAGAGGAGAGCCATGTGGAGCAGCATTCAGGCGACTTTAGCGTCACCGTGCGCGATGTGCGTCAGCTGAGCCAGCCGGAAAGCGATCTGCTGACGCTGCTGTGGGTGCTGGAAGGGAGCGTAAATCTAACGGAGGCGGAAGGTGCGCCGCAGCAGCTTGCCGTCGACGAGCTGGCGATCGTTAACCGCAACCGTCGCTGGAGCCTGCGCAGCGCCGGGGGCAACGCGGTGATGATCCTGACCCTCGCCGCCAGCTGGCTGGCCCGCCTCGACACCACTTTTTTTGCCGTCGACTACCAGATATCGCCGCGCACCCGGGATGCCGATGACGGCCTGCGCCGCCTGATGCGCCAGCTGCTGGTGAGCGGTCTGGTCAATCATCCCGGCCATTACCGGCTGGAGGCCAACCGCTGGTTGAGCGAGATAGCGCTGCTGCTGGCCACGCGCTTCAGCCAGCCCATCGTCTCCACGCCGCGACGCGATTCAGAAAAATGGAGCCGGAGGATAGCCAGCGTGGTGGCGCGGATCGACGCCAACTATCAGCGCCGTCTCTCTTTACAGGAGGTGGCGGCCGCAGAGTTTGTCTCCGAGGCCTGGCTGTCACGCCTGTTTCACAAGGAGGTTGGCGTCAGTTTTGTTCAGTACCTCACCGCGCTGCGCCTGCGCCACGCCGCCGACCAGCTGTTAACCACGCGCAAACCCGTTCAGCAAATTGCCCGCGAACAGGGGTTCGCCAGCACGCGAATGATGAGCGATCTGTTTAAGCGCCACCATGGCGTGACGCCGCGCCAGTATCGCGAGCAGTCCCCCCGGGAGCCTGGCCGACCGCGCCCGCCGCAGGGAGATCGCTGGCAGCCGGTGGCCGTGGACCGGCTCTACGCCCGCCTTAATGAGCCGGAACCACCCGACAGGGAGAGCCAGCCGCTGCTGATCAATCCGCCGCAAACCCGGGAGATCAACCTGCACCAGCGACCGGCGCGCGCCGCAGTGCTGCGCCATACCCGGATGGTGGTGACCGTGCGCGAGCTGGACGATCTGCTGCGGGAGGACGTGCGCCGCGAGCTGGAGCAGTTGCACCGCGTCCTGCCTGTGTATGCCATCGATATCAACGACGCCTTTCTCAGCAGCCGCCTGTTCGGCACCGGCTGGGACGATCCGCAGATGGCTGGCTACGCCTGCTGGTACAACCTGCAGCAGATCTTCAGCTGGCTGGCGGTGATGGGCTGGCAGGTGATCCTGCATACCGGGGTCACCACTCGCAGCGACCTGCTGCAGCGCTTCCTGCAACTCGCTGCCAACCATTTTCCGCCGGCGACGCTCAGCAGCTGGCGCTTTGTCTGGCACTGGTCGCCGCAGGCGAGCGAAGCGGCCCGCCAGGCCGCCTGGCGGCAGCAGCGCGAGGTTCTTCACCGTCTTCTGCCGCAGCCGCAGCTGGGGATCTGGCACCGCTTTGCCGCCAGCGCGCCGGGGGACGATTCCCTGTTCCACTCGCCGCTGCTGGCGGAAGCCGATTTTCTCGCCTGCCAGGCGGATGCCAACGAACAGCTCGATCTGGCCCAGGCGGACAGCAGCAGTCTGGCCTCCAGCGAGCACTATCCGGCGCATAAGCTGCGGCAGATCCACAGCGCCCTGCGTCAACGGCAGCTCAACCTGCCGCTATGGCTGCTCTCGTGGAATACGCTGACCGGCGATACGCGAGACACAAACGGGCGCTTTTTTCGCGGCGCGCTGTTGATGGATAATCTGCTGGGGGTCGCTGACCAGGTCTGGCTGGCGGGCTTCTGGTTAAATTCCGGCCTTCAGGGCGAAGCCCGCGCCAACGGCAAGCTGGATACCTCCAGCCTGGCGCTGCACTACCTGCACGGGCTGCCGCGCCCGGTTTACTGGGTGCTGTGGCTCTGGCGACGGCTGCGCGGCGAGATCCTGTTCCACGACAAAAACCTGCTGCTGCTCCATCATCAGGGGCACTACCAGCTACTGCTGCGCAATACGGTGGTCTACAACCCATGGCTCTCCAGCGAAGCGGCTTTTATTCAACGCTTCAGCCAGCCGTACAGTGTGCGGCTGCAGGGGCTCAAGGGCCGCTGGCGCGTCAAACAGCACCTGTTCGATCAGCACCACGGCGCGCTGTTCCCGCTGGTGGACGCCTTTCGCAGCCGCAGCGGCCCCGACGCCGAAGATTATCAGTGGCTGATGCATCAGGCTCGTCCGGCGCTCAGCGTGGAGGAGGCCCGGCTCGATGGCCACTGGCTGCGGGTCGACTCGCTGGAGAGCAACGCCCTGGCGCTGTACGAATTTACCCCTCAGCTCTCCCCCGGCGAGGATCCTGACGCCTGAAGCAAACCGTGAATTTTGCGCTGGCTCTCCGTCGTCGCCGGGTTGAAAACCAGCAGCGACAGATCGGGGCGGCCTTCCACGGCAAAAGAGGTGAACTCCAGATCGAGCGGGCCCATCTGCGGGTGGTTAATGCGCTTATAGCCTTCGCCGTGGCCGGCGACGTCATGGCTTTGCCAGAAACGGGCGAACTCGACGCTTTGCTGGCTGAGCTCCGCGATCAGTTGGTCAGTTTCTTTCGTGGCGCCCATTCGCGTGACGTCGGCGCGAAAGGCGTTAACGATAAGCTGCCCCACCGTCTGCCAGTCCTCCAGGGTGCAGCGGGCCTCAGGCCGGGTAAACAGGCGGCGCAGCACGTTGCGCTCCGCCAGCGGCAGCTGGCCGTAGTCGGTCAGCACCCTCGCCGCCGCCGTGTTCCAGGCGATCACGTCCCAGCTGGCGGAACGGATAATCGCCGGAATGGTGAAGGCGTCCAGCACCCGCTGCAGCCGCGGCGTCATATCATCTGTGACCGTCAAACGGGTCTGCGGCGGATGGCCGAAGGCAAGAATAAACAGATGTTCGCGCTCCGGGGTGGTCAGCCGCAGACCGCGGGCGATCCGCTCCAGCACCTCGCGGGAAGGCGCCCCGCCGCGGCCCTGTTCAAGCCAGGTATACCAGGTCGGGCTGATGCTGGCGAGTTGGGCGACCTCTTCACGACGCAGGCCCGGCGTGCGCCGGCGTCCCGCCGGGAAGCCAAACGTCGCCGGGTCGAGACGCTGACGCCTGGCGCGGAGAAAATCACCTAAAGCATGATTGTCAAAAGTGTTCATCATCTGCCTGTGAGTCTGCCTGTTAGAATTTATACCCCGATAATGTCTCTACTTTTATAGTATGACATCGTGGGTAGGATACGCCTGAAAACCCGTTCAGGAGGTTCATGATGCGTATATTTCTTACCGGCGCGAGCGGATTTATCGGCTCGCGTATTCTTCCGGCGCTGCAGGCGTCGGGTCATCAGGTTATCGGCCTCGCGCGCAGCGACGCTACGGCGCAGGCCCTGGAAGCGGCAGGCGTCGAGGTGCATCGCGGCACGCTGGATGCCCCCGATTCGCTGCTGGCGGGCGTCGAGCGCGCCGACGCGGTGATCCATACCGCTTTCGACCACGACTTCAGCCGCTTTGCCGCCAACTGCGAGAAAGACCGCCAGGCGATCCTGACCATGGGCCAGGCGCTGCGCGGCAGCGAGCGGCCGCTGGTCATCACCTCCGGCACGCTGATGGGCGACGACGGGAGCGGCGCCCCGGCCCGCGAGTCGTGCTTTAACGCAGCGCACCCCAGCCCGCGCACCGCTTCAGAGCTCGCCGGCCAGCAGCTGCTGGAGGCGGGAGTGGACGTCCGGGTGGTTCGCCTGCCGCAGGTGCATGACACCGTGCGCCAGGGGCTGCTGACCTGCTATATCGAGCGCGCGGTCACCAGCGGCGCGGTGGCCTTGCGCGGCGAGGGGAACAACCGCTGGTCCGCCGCCCATGTCGATGACGTCGCGCTCCTGTACGTCAGCGCCCTGCTGCAGGGCGCTGCGGGCGAACGCTACCATGCGGTGGCTGAAGAGGGGATCGCGTTACGAGAGATCGCCGCAGTCATCGCCCGGGGTTTAAATCTGCCGCTGACCCAGTTGGATGAGACGCAGGCCGACGCCTGGTTCGGCTGGTTTGCCCCCTTTACCGCCCTTGAGCTGCGCGCCAGCTCGGCATGGACCCGCGAGCGATTGCAGTGGCAGCCGGTCGGCCCCGGGCTGCTGGAGGATTTACGGAATATGGATTACCAAAAAGTGACGTTGTCACAATAAACGAAGACCTTCCGCCCCTTTATTACACCCGACGGGTAGGGTTAGCCGCCCGTCGGACCATCTGCTTTCTCCCCGCTATACTAAAGCTATTTCCCGGCGCTGGCGCCGTTTCCGCCGTCTTGTCAGCCGCGGCCAAACAGAGCTGACTGGCGATATCGGCGATAAAAAGTTACCATGTTTCATTATACAGACTCGGTTCCGCGACTATTTTAATCAATTGACTGAATACTATACGCCCCCGGTAACCGCATTATCCCTCAGGCTTGTTGAAGGCGGTGGTGAATGTCTATGAATCTTAATAAGATAGAGTTCAACTCTATAATCAAACAGAAAATATGCGCCTGAAATTGTCATCTCTCCTGGCAGCGGTTTCCCTGCTGTGTGGGCAGGCTTTTGCCGCCCCTGCGCTCCCCGACCGCGCCGATATTCGCGACAGCGGTTTCGTCTATTGCGTCAGCGGCCAGGTGAATACCTTTAATCCGCAGAAAGTGAGCAGCGGACTGATCGTCGATACGCTGGCTGCGCAGATCTACGATCGCCTGCTTGACGTCGACCCTTATACCTATCGGCTGGTCCCCGAGCTGGCGGAGAGCTGGGAAGTCCTTGATAACGGCGCCACCTACCGTTTTCACCTGCGTCGCCACGTCCCGTTTCAACGCACGGCATGGTTCTCCCCGACGCGGGATTTCAACGCCGATGACGTGATCTTTACCTTTGGCCGCATCTTTAACCGCGATCACCCTTGGCACAGCGTCAACGGCAGCAGCTTCCCCTACTTCGACAGCCTGCAGTTTGCCGACAGCGTGGAAAGCGTCCGCAAGCTCGATAATCAGACCGTGGAATTTCGCCTCAAGCGGCCGGACGCCTCATTCCTCTGGCATCTTGCCACCCACTATGCGTCGATTACCTCCGCCGAATATGCCGCCCGCTTAACGCAGGACGATCGTCAGGAACAGCTCGATCGCCAGCCGGTGGGCACCGGCCCGTTCCAGTTGTCCGAGTACCGCTCCGGACAGTATGTTCGCCTTCAGCGCCACCCCGGCTACTGGCGCGGCAAACCGTTGATGCCGCAGGTGGTGGTCGACCTCGGCTCCGGCGGTACCGGCCGCCTGTCAAAACTGCTGACCGGCGAATGCGACGTGCTGGCCTGGCCGGCCGCCAGCCAGTTGACGATCCTGCGTGACGACCCGCGCCTGCGCCTGACGCTGCGTCCGGGGATGAACATTGCCTGGTTGGCCTTCAACACCGCCAAGCCGCCGCTGGACAACCCGGAGGTACGCCACGCGCTGGCGCTGGCCATCAACAACCAGCGCCTAATGCAATCCATCTACTACGGCACCGCGGAGACGGCGGCGTCGATGCTGCCGCGCGCCTCCTGGGCCTACGATAACGACGCTAAGATTACCGAATATAATCCCCAAGAGGCTCGTGCTCGTCTGAAGGCGCTGGGGCTGGAAAATCTTACCCTCAAGCTGTGGGTTCCCACCAGCTCGCAGGCGTGGAACCCCAGCCCGTTGAAAACAGCCGAGCTGATCCAGGCGGATATGGCGCAGATTGGCGTCAAAGTGATCATCATGCCGGTGGAGGGGCGCTTCCAGGAGGCGCGGCTGATGGACATGAACCATGACCTGACGCTCTCCGGCTGGGCGACGGACAGTAACGATCCGGACAGTTTTTTCCGGCCGCTGCTGAGCTGCGCGGCGATCGCCTCGCAAACCAACTTTGCCCACTGGTGTAACCGGGAATTTGATGACGTGCTGCAAAAAGCGCTGCTCTCGCAACAGCTCTCGTCGCGGATGGACGCTTACAAAGAGGCCCAGCGCATCCTCGCCCGTGAACTGCCGGTCCTGCCGCTGGCCTCGTCGCTGCGGTTGCAGGCCTATCGCTATGATATGAAAGGTCTGGTGCTTAGCCCCTTCGGTAACGCTTCCTTCGCTGGCGTATCGCGGGAGAAAAACGAAGAGGTGAAAAAACCATGATTATTTTTACCCTGCGCCGTCTGCTGCTGCTGTTGGTCACCCTCTTTTTTCTGACCTTTGTCGGCTTCAGCCTGAGCTACTTCACCCCCCATGCCCCGCTGCAGGGCGCGACCCTGTGGAATGCGTGGCTGTTCTGGTTTGAAGGGGTACTACACTGGGATTTTGGCGTCTCCAGCATCAACGGCCAGCTGATTTCCGAGCAGTTGCGCGAGGTGTTCCCGGCGACCATGGAGCTGTGCATCCTCGCCTTCGGCTTTGCCCTGCTGATTGGCATTCCGGTGGGGATGATCGCCGGCGTGATGCGCAACAAATGGCCCGATACCCTGATCAGCGCCGTTGCGCTGGTCGGTTTTTCGATCCCGGTCTTCTGGCTCGCGCTGCTCCTGACCCTCTTCTTCTCCCTGACCCTCGGCTGGCTTCCGGTCTCCGGCCGCTTCGACCTGCTGTATGAGGTGAAAAACGTCACCGGTTTCGCGCTGATCGACGCCTGGCTTTCGGACTCGCCGTGGCGCCATGAGATGATCGTCAGCGCCGCCCGGCATATGGTGCTGCCGGTGCTGACCCTGGCGGTAGCCCCTACTACCGAAGTGATCCGCCTGATGCGCATTAGCACCAGCGAGGTCTATGACACCAACTACGTCAAGGCGGCCGCCACCCGCGGCGTGTCGCGACGCAAAATTCTACTGCGCCACGTGCTGCACAACGCCCTGCCGCCGGTGATCCCGCGCCTCGGCCTGCAGTTTTCCACCATGCTCACCCTGGCGATGATCACCGAGATGGTGTTCAGCTGGCCCGGACTGGGCCGCTGGCTGATCAACGCCATTCGTCAGCAGGACTACGCGGCGATCTCCGCCGGAGTAATGGTGATTGGCGCGCTGGTGATTATTGTCAACGTGATTTCCGATATTCTCGGTGCCATGGCTAACCCACTGAAACATAAGGAATGGTATGCCCTACGATAGCGTTTATCTGGAAAAGCGTCCGCCCGGCGCGCTGCGCACCGTATGGCGTAAATTCTATGGCGACACCACGGCGATGATCGGCCTGTACGGCTGCGCGGGGCTGCTGCTGCTCTGCGTCTTCGGCGGCTGGTTCGCCCCCTACGGCATCGACCAGCAGTTCCTCGGCTACCAGCTACTGCCGCCATCGTGGTCGCGCTATGGCGAAGTCTCTTTCTTCCTCGGGACCGATGACCTGGGGCGCGATGTGCTCAGCCGGCTGCTGAGCGGCGCGGCGCCGACCGTCGGCGGCGCTTTTGTCGTCACCCTCGGCGCCACGCTGTTTGGCCTGGTGCTGGGCGTCATTGCCGGGTCGACCCACGGCCTGCGCTCGGCGGTGATGAACCATATCCTCGATACCCTGCTCTCCATCCCCTCGCTACTGCTGGCCATCATCGTCGTCGCCTTTGCCGGGCCGCACCTCAGCCATGCGATGTTTGCCGTCTGGCTGGCGCTGCTGCCGCGGATGGTGCGTTCCGTCTACAGCATGGTCCACGATGAGCTGGAGAAAGAGTACATCATCGCCGCCCGCCTCGACGGGGCGTCGACGCTGAATATTCTGTTGTTCGCCATTCTGCCCAATATCGCCTCAGGCCTGGTGACCGAGATCACCCGCGCCCTGTCGATGGCTATTCTGGATATCGCCGCGCTGGGCTTTCTTGACCTCGGCGCTCAGCTGCCTTCGCCGGAATGGGGAGCGATGCTGGGCGATGCGCTGGAGCTTATCTATGTTGCGCCGTGGACCGTGATGCTGCCCGGGGCCGCGATTATGCTCAGCGTACTGCTGGTCAACCTGCTGGGCGACGGTATTCGCCGGGCGATCATTGCCGGGGTAGAATAATGCCGTTACTCGATATTCGTCACTTAACCATCGAATTTAAAACCAACGAAGGCTGGGTGAAAGCCGTCGATCGTGTCAGCCTGACCCTGACCGAAGGCGAAATCCGTGGCCTGGTCGGGGAATCCGGCTCCGGGAAGAGCCTGATCGCCAAAGCTATCTGCGGCGTGACAAAGGACAACTGGCGGGTCACGGCCGACCGCATGCGCTTCGACGACATCGACCTGCTGCGGCTGTCGAACCGCGAGCGCCGAAAACTGATCGGCCACAACGTGTCGATGATATTCCAGGAGCCGCAGTCGTGCCTCGATCCCTCTGAGCGCATCGGCCAGCAGCTGATCCAGAGTATTCCCGGCTGGACTTACAAAGGGCGCTGGTGGCAGCGACTTGGCTGGCGCAAGCGGCGGGCCATCGAGCTGTTGCACCGCGTCGGGATTAAAGATCACAAAGACGCCATGCGCAGCTTCCCCTATCAGCTGACCGAAGGCGAGTGCCAGAAGGTGATGATTGCCATCGCCCTGGCCAACCAGCCACGCCTGCTGATCGCCGATGAGCCGACCAACGCCATGGAGCCAACGACTCAGGCGCAGATTATCCGCCTGCTGACGCGGCTCAACCAGAACAACAACACCACCATTTTGCTGATCAGCCACGACCTGCAGATGCTCAGCAAATGGGCGGATAAAATCAACGTCATGTACTGCGGGCAGACGGTGGAGAGCGGGCCCAGCGAAGAGCTGATCACCCTGCCGCATCACCCCTACACCCAGGCGTTAATCCGCGCTATCCCGGATTTTGGCAGCGCCATGCCGCATAAAAGCCGCCTCAACACCCTGCCGGGGGCGATCCCGCTGCTGGAGCAGCTGCCCATCGGCTGCCGGCTGGGGCCCCGCTGCCCGTACGCCCAGCGCGAGTGTATTGAAACGCCGCGTCTTACCGGGGTGCGCAATCACCTGTACGCCTGTCATTTCCCGCTGAACATGGAGAAAGAGTGAAATGGTCGAAACATTGCTGGAAGTGCGCCAACTCAGTAAGACCTTTCGCTACCGCACCGGCTGGTTTCACCGCCAGACGGTGGAGGCGGTTAAGCCGCTGAGTTTTACCCTGCGCGAACGGCAGACGCTGGCGATTATCGGCGAGAATGGCTCCGGAAAATCCACCCTCGCGAAGATGCTGGCGGGCATGGTGGAGCCCACCAGCGGCGAGGTGCTGATCGACGACCATCCGTTGACCTTCGGGGATTACTCCTACCGCAGCCAGAAAATTCGCATGATCTTTCAGGATCCGTCGACGTCGCTAAACCCGCGCCAGCGCATCTCGCAGATCCTCGATTTTCCGCTGCGGCTGAATACCGATCTCGACGCCGAAGCGCGACAGAAGCAGATCATCGACACCCTGCGCATGGTCGGCCTGCTTCCGGACCACGTCAGCTACTATCCCCATATGCTGGCCCCGGGTCAGAAGCAGCGTCTTGGCCTCGCCCGGGCGCTGATCCTGCGCCCGAAGGTCATCGTCTGCGATGAGGCGCTGGCCTCGCTGGATATGTCGATGCGCTCCCAGCTCATCAACCTGATGCTGGAGCTGCAGGAGAAACAGGGCATCTCCTACATCTATGTCACCCAGCACCTGGGCATGATGAAGCACATCAGCGATCAGGTGCTGGTGATGCATAACGGGGAAGTGGTTGAGCGCGGCAGCACCGCCGATGTGCTGGCCTCACCGCTGCACGACCTGACCCGACGTCTGATTGCCGGCCATTTCGGTGAGGCTCTCACCGCCGACGCCTGGCGCAAAGACGGCAAATAGCGTCGTCTCATTCACCTCGCCCGCTGACCTCACGCCGGCTCGTGGCCAGCGGTTCGCTTAAGGATGGCCACCGCGCTGGCAATGTCCGGCGCCAGCCAACGATCGTCCTCCCAGCCAGGCACGCTTTCGCGCAGCAGGTCTCGCGCCCGGCGCGTGCCCGCGGCCAGCTTCTGCGGCTCGTGAAAATCGAGCCCCTGGGCAGCGAGTAAATATTCGATGCCGAGGATCTGATAGAGGTTGCCCAGCAGGCGCTGCAGTTTCAGCGCAGCGCTGGTGCCCAGACTTAAATGATCCTCCTGCAACGCCGAGGTAACAAAATTATCCAGCACCGCTGGCTGCGCCAGCTGCTTGTTTTCCGCGCACAACGACGCGGCGACGTACTGGGCAATCATCATCCCTGAATTCACGCCCGGTCGGGCGACCAGGAACGCCGGCAGCCCGCTCACCAGAGGATTCACCAGCCGGTCAAGGCGTCGTTCAGCGATAGCGCCCAGCTCTGCCATGGCAATGGCCAGCAAATCGCAGGCCATTGCCACTGATTCGCCGTGCGGATGCGCCTGGGAGACCACCCGCCACTGCTCAACGGTCCCCAGGATCAGCGGATTATCGGTACAGGCGTTGAGTTCGATATTTATCTGCGTCTGCGCGTGGCTAAACTGATCGCGGCAGGCGCCATGCACCTGAGGCATCGAGCGAAGGCTTAGCGCATCCTGGGTGCGAAGTCCTTGACTTTCGGCCAGCAGAGGGCTGTCCGCCAGCAGCTCACGCAGCCGCTGGCCGCTGGTCTGGATACCGGGGCTGGCTTTCAGCGCCAGGATCTCGGCATCGAATGCCACAAGCTGGCCGCGCAGCGCTTCAAAGCTCATCGCGCCGGTTACATCGGCCCAGTCCATTAAGCGCTCGGCGTCGTCTAACGCCAGACAGGCCAGACCGGTCATGCACGGCGTACCGTTGACCAGACTCAGCCCCTCTTTCGCTCCCGGCGCGATGGGCTGCAGATTCAGCTGCGACAGGACCTCTGCCGCAGGCCACGTTCGCCCCTGCCACAGCACATCGCCAACCCCCATCAGGGCCAGGCCAATATGCGCCATATGCGTTAAATAGCCAACTGACCCCTGGGAGGGCACCTGAGGGGTGACGCCATGCTGCAAAAACGCCAACAGTTGCTGCACTATCCCGGCGGAGATCCCGGATTTACCGTGGCTGAAATTGGCCACCGCGGCGCACATAATTGCCCGGGTTGGGGCGACCTCCAGCAACGGTCCCACCCCGCAGGCATGGCTGAGCAACGTATTGCGCGACAGCTGGTGCAGCTGTGCTTCCGGCAGCGTAATATTGCACAGCGCCCCCAGCCCGGTATTGATCCCATAGGCTACCTGGCCGGCTTTAACGATATGCTGGACGATCGCCCGTCCTTGCGCGATACGCGCCCAGGCGCTGTCGCTGAGGCTCAAGGTCGCCTCGCCCCGGGCGACGCAAGCCACCTCCTGCCAGCGTATCGGCGCATCGCCCCACTGGATCATTTTCATACGACCTGTCCTGGCTGTTGATGGCTGGAGATAAATTGCTTAAAGCGCGCGGATCCCTGGCTGCCAAACAGCGCCTCAGGCGCGCCGTCGCAGTCAATCGTCCCCTGGTGCATAAAGACCACCCGGTTGGAGACATGGCGGGCGAATCCCAGCTCGTGGGTGACCACCAGCATCGTCCGTCCCTCCTCCGCCAGGCTGCGCATCACCTTTAGCACCTCGCCGACCAGTTCAGGATCCAGCGCTGAGGTGGGTTCATCAAAGAGCATGACGTCCGGCTCCATCGCCAGCGCGCGGGCTATCGCCACGCGCTGCTGCTGGCCGCCGGAGAGCTGCGCCGGATAAAAATCCTTTCGGTTCAACATCCCCACCCGCTCCAGCAGCTGCTCGGCCTGTTCAATGCAGGTCCGTTTATCGCGTTTGAGCACATAATGCGGCCCCTCAATGACATTCTGCAGGACCGTCATATGCGACCACAGGTTAAAACTTTGGAAGACCATCCCCAGCCGCGAGCGCAGGCGCTCTATCTGCCGGGGATTCGCCGCCAGCCGATGCCCGCGAGCGTGGTGTTTCATTTCAATCGTCTCCCCGCCGACGCTGACCACTCCGGCATCGGGCGTTTCCAGCAGGTTAATGCAGCGCAGCAGCGTACTTTTACCGGAGCCGCTGGCGCCAAGGATCGAAATAACATCGCCCTGCTGCGCCTGGATGGTGATCCCCTTCAGGACATCCAGGGAGCCAAAGGACTTATGAATATCGCTGACCGATAAGGTCACCGGACGTGAATCGAGCATCTTACTCTCCTTTGGTTATCGGCTTGAGCGACACGGTCGCCGGATTTGGCCTGGTATGGGGGGTTAAACGCCGTTCAAGCAGGGCGTATAATTGCACAATGATGAAATTGAGCAGCAGGTAGATGGCCGCCGCGCAGAGAAATACCTCCATCGTCCGGTAGGTACGCTGAATAATCTGTTGGGCCACCCCCGTGACGTCCCAGACGGTCACCAGGCTTGCCAGCGCCGTCGACTTGACCAACAAAATGGCCTCCGTGGAGTAGGCTGGTAGCGCATAGCGCAGCATCACCGGGGCAATGATCCGCCGCAGCAGCAGCCAGCGCGACATACCGCAAGCCTGGCCGGCTTCAATCTGACCCGGCGGTATCGCCAGCAACCCGCCGCGCAGAATTTCCGCGGTATAGGCCGCCGTACAGAGCGCCAGCGCCAGAACGGCGCAGATGAAGGGTTCGCGCAGCAGCGGCCACAGGAAACTGTGGCGGATCACCCCAAACTGACCCAGCCCGTAATAAATGAGAAACAACTGGATCAGCAATGGCGAGCCGCGAAAGATCAGGATATAGCCTTTGGCGAAGCCGCTTGCCAGCGGCCAGCGGCTCATTCGCAGCGCCAGAACGCCAAGGGCCAGCACGCCGCCAAGCATAAAAGAGCAGATAAAGAGCCCCAGCGTCACCGGCAGCGCCGCGCCGAGCTTCAACAACGTCTCACCGAGGAAGGCAAAATCGATAATCATACGGGCTCCTTACGCCTGCGCGGCGCTGCGACGCAGCCAGGCGCGGTTCAGATGGCTCTCCGCCCGGGTAAACGCGCGGTTAGAGAGCAGCGTCAGGATCAAATAGCAACCGCCGCCGATGAGATAGAACAGGAAATAATCGCGGGTAGAGCCAGCGGCAATCTGGCTGGCGCGCATCAATTCAACCATCCCGGTCACTGATACCAGCGCCGAATCTTTGAGGCTCATCTGCCAGACGTTGGACAACCCCGGCAGCGAATAACGGACAATCTGCGGCAGCAGGATGCGCTGCAGGATCCGCCAGCGCGGCATGCCAATGGCGGTAGCTGCCTCCACTTCACCGGGCATCAACGCCAGGCGAGCAGCACGGTAGACTTCCGCCTGATACGAGGAGGAGATCAAACCAATCGCCAGGGCGCCAATCAGAAATGGCGGCACCTCAATAAAGCCGTCTGCGCCAAACAGGCGACCCAGCCATGAAATCATCCCTGAGCCGCCAAAATAGAACAGATAGATCACCAGTAATTCAGGGATACCGCGGAATACCACCGACCAGGCGGCGCCGAACCAGCGCGCTGGCGCGTGCCGGGACAATTTCGCGGCGGCGATGACGCCGCCCACGCCCGCACCGACGGCCAGCGCTGCAAGCGACAGCAGCAACGTGGTCAGCGTTGCGCTGAGGATCAGCGTCCCCCACCCGTTTTCACCCAAACTCAGAAGATTTAACATGGTTGCCTCGCTCAGGGAGTCACGTCGCTTTTAAACCATTTCTCACTCAGTTTTTTTACCGTCCCATCGGCCAGCGCCGCCTGAATGGCGCTATCCAGTTTCGCTTTGAGATCGGTATCGGTAAGGCGCACACCCATCGCCTCACCGCCTCCCCAGATTGGGCCGCTCATCAGCGGACCGCTCAATGCCAGATTGCTATTCTCCGGACGCGACAGGGTGGTGTTGGCAAAGGTAATATCATCAAACACCGCATCGATGCGCTCAGCCTGCAGGTCGAGGATCGCATCCGCTGAGTTGTTATATTCCCGGACGTCAGCGATATCCTTGAAATACTTATCAATAAACGGGGTGTAGACGGTGCCGGAAGCGATGCCGATGGTTTTCCCTTTCAACGCCGCGCGCAGAGGCGCAATCGCCGCCTGAATCTCTTTCTCATCATCATGAAGTTTGACCGCCGGGGACGGCGGTAGCAGCGACCCTTTTACCGCAATGAAAGAGGCCGGCGTGGCAGCGTATGCCTGGGTAAACGCCACGACCTTCGAACGCTCTGGGGTGACGACGATAGCATCCATGATCACGTCATATTTTCCGGCGTTAAGTCCGGCAATCATGCCATCCCAGTTCTGCACCACCAGTTTGCATTCGATCTGCATTCGCTGGCATAAATTCGCCATTAGCTCGGGCTCGAAGCCGCTGAGTTTCCCTCCGGGAAGCGTCAAATTCCAGGGCTCATAGCCGCCTTCCGTAGCGATGGTGATCGATTTCCACTCTTTAGCGTATGTTGAGCCACCAGACAGCAGTAGCCCCGAAAACAGGGTGACCAGGCAGGCCTGGCGGAAAGTAATACGCTGTTGCATTTTCATTCTCCCGATCGCGTTTTGTCATGATGGCTCTGGTCACGGCGATAAGATAATTCGCAGATGACTGCTCATGTATATACAAGCATTGACAAACCCGCACACGCGCTCAATGATGGATTTGTGAGCCCTGTTGTAAATAATTTGTAAGCACATTGAGACAAGCGTGTAACAAATACTATCCACTCCAGATTTCCGCCGAGCAAACTATGATCACGTATTTTGATTACGCTACTTTACCCGTCACGCCGTGGAAGAACGGTGCCGGCGCCACGCGCGAAATTATCGCCGTTCCTTCCGTAGATGCCCCTTTTCTCTGGCGCGCGAGCATTGCCACCCTGCAGGCCGATGGCCCTTTCTCCCCCTTCCCCGGGGTCGACCGGACGATCGTCTTGCTGGCGGGGCGACCGCTACGGCTGCGCGGGGAGGAGATCGACCATCCGCTGGCGCTCTGGCAGCCGTGGGCATTCCCCGGCGAGTGCGTGCTGTCCAGCGTCGGGATCGTTGAGCCTGGACTGGACTTCAATGTCATGACCCAGCGGGGTCGAGCCTCAGCGAAGGTTGAAGTGGTGAGCGACCGGCAGCGAGCGGCCACCGAAGGCGTCGCTTATGTGCTGCAGGGGGAGTGGGATCTGGCCGGGCGGCGCTGCGCCGCCGGCAGCGGTCTCTGCTGGCGCGGCAACGCCCCGGGCGAGCTGCGGCCTCTCGGTGCCGATGGGCGCCTCCTGCTGGCAACGATTGCGCTCAAATAATCAGCTGAGAAAAGGGTATACTTGAGCCATCACGATCGGCTTTTGCCCCGCGCGGCGCGGGCCGGCTGAAAAATATCGTGACACAAGGGGTCGTCAGTGGGATATAATTCCTGGCTAAATTTGAGTTATTTTGAAATAACAATGTTAACGTTATGATTGTTAAAGTAAAAATAAGCAATAACGATAAGGATTAAAGCTATGGGTTTTCTTTCCGGTAAGCGCATTTTGATCACTGGCGTCGCCAGCAAACTGTCCATCGCCTACGGTATTGCGCAGGCAATGCACCGCGAAGGCGCGGAACTGGCATTCACCTATCAGAATGAAAAACTGAAAGGTCGCGTTGAAGAGTTTGCTGCCGCGCTGGGTTCTGACATTGTGCTGCCGTGCGACGTTGCTGAAGACGAGAGCATCACCGCGCTGTTCACCGAGCTGGAAAAAGTCTGGCCAAAATTCGATGGTTTCGTCCACTCTATCGGTTATGCCCCGGCTGACCAGTTAGACGGCGACTACGTCAACGCGGTCACCCGCGAAGGTTTCAAAATCGCGCACGACATCAGCGCCTACAGCTTCGTGGCGATGGCCAAAGCCTGCCGCACAATGCTGAACCCGGGCTCTGCTCTGCTGACGCTCTCCTACCTGGGCGCCGAGCGCGCGATCCCGAACTACAACGTCATGGGTCTGGCGAAAGCCTCTCTGGAAGCTAACGTGCGCTATATGGCGAACGCGATGGGTCCGGAAGGCGTTCGCGTCAACGCTATCTCCGCCGGTCCGATCCGTACCCTGGCCGCGTCCGGTATCAAAGATTTCCGTAAAATGCTGGCGCACTGCGAAGCGGTCACCCCGATCCGTCGCACCGTCACCATTGAAGACGTGGGTAACAGCGCAGCCTTCCTGTGCTCCAACCTGTCTGCGGGTATCTCCGGTGAAGTCGTTCACGTTGATGGCGGGTTCAGCATCGCCGCCATGAACGAGCTGGAACTGAAATAAGTTCCTTACCCTCCTCGCCCCGGTGAGGAGGGCTCTCCCTTCCCAGGCCTTGTGCCCCCCCTGTTATTCCAATCGGCTATTTGTTAGCACGTATCAATATTTTCTCCTGCTTCCGGGTTACGCCAGGATAGTTCTGCATAAACGATCCGCGGAACGGCGGTTCGCCACATACCGAACAAGGAAAGCCCATGGAGCCACGCCGCGTGAATGGCAAAAACCACTGGTATCACGAAACCCAGTCAACAATCTGCCCGGTGGATGTCCTGCCGCTCGTCCCTGAAGCCGCCCATGTTGAAGACCGCTTTTTGCTGGACCTGACGCTGCCGGACGCCTGGCTACACGCCCACGCAGGCTGGCTACGCCCCGCGCGCCAGCTGGCCGAGCGGCTGTTTCCCGACCAGGTGGCGGTGAGCCGCCTGCAAACCTTTACCGCCTACGATCGCCTGAGCACTGCGCTCACCGTCGCCCAGGTCTACGGCGTCCAGCGGCTGTGTAACCACTATGCCGCCCGCCTGGCGCCCCTGCCGGGGCCCGACTCTTCGCGCGAGAGCAACCGTCGTCTGGCGCAGATCACCCAATACGCTCGTCAGCTCGCCGGTTCACCCTCCGTCATTAACGCCCTTTCCCGCAGCCAGCTGGACGAAGTGGGCCTGACCAGTCGGGATATTATCCTGATCAACCAGATTATCGGTTTCGTCGGCTTCCAGGCGCGGGCGATTGCCGTGCTGCAGGCGGCCCAGGGCTTCCCGGTGCGCTGGATCCCCGGTATGCCGCAGCAAGAGGAGGCGCCCGCCGACCTGTTCGTCAACCCACCAGGAGAGTGGGTAACCGACATTGAGGATCCCGATCTGCAGTATGCCGATGACGAGCGCCAGCGGCGTATCGCCAGCTGGCAGTCACTGCCCGGCCTGGGCCCGCTGGCTCCGTTGCTGGCCTGCGACCCGCAGCTGATGGCGCCTCTGGAGACGCTGTTACGCCAGCTCAGCGGCAACGGTACCTTTGGCCCGCAGGTCGCCTTACTCACCGCGCGCACCAATGGCAGCGCCACCTGTTTTGACGCCTGGCTCTCCCACTGGCACGGTGAAGAAGCGTTCGGCAGCCATTTGCGCGAGGGCGATCAGGCTCTCCATCGCTGGCTTGGGCAGCATCCGCGGTCGCGCGCGCTCGTTACCGCGGTACAGTTGTTAACCCGCTCCCCGGACCGGTTTAGCGCCGCCCAGTTAACACCCCTCGGCGAATATGGACTCTCAGCGGAACAGGCGATCGATCTGTTAACCTGGAGCGGACTATGCGGCTGGATGAATCGTCTGAAAATCGCCCTCGGCTATGTGCGTCAGCAGACGTAAATTGCTGAAACAGCGCTTGCTGCGACAGGCATAATCGCGTAAAAATGTCAGCCGCTCTTTTAGCCACGAAAATACCTAATTATGTTTCAGGATAACCCGCTGCTAGCGCAGCTTAAACAGCAACTGCATTCCCAGACGCCGCGTGCGGAAGGGGTCGTTAAGGGCACGGAAAAGGGCTTTGGCTTCCTCGAAGTGGACGCTCAGAAGAGCTACTTCATTCCGCCGCCGCAGATGAAAAAAGTGATGCATGGAGACCGTATCGTTGCGGTGATCCATTCTGAAAAAGAACGCGAAAGCGCCGAACCGGAATCGCTGGTTGAGCCCTTCCTGACCCGTTTCGTCGGTAAAGTCCAGAAGAAAGACGATCGCCTCGCTATCGTTCCTGACCATCCGCTGCTGAAAGACGCCATTCCCTGCCGCGCCGCCCGTGGCGTTGAGCATGATTTCAAACAGGGTGACTGGGCCGTCGCAGAAATGCGCCGTCATCCATTAAAAGGCGACCGCGGATTTTACGCGGAGCTGACCCAGTTCATTACCTTCAGCGACGATCACTTCGTCCCGTGGTGGGTGACGCTGGCGCGCCATAATCTTGAGAAAGAGGCACCGGACGGCGTCGCCACCGAGATGCTTGACGAAGGGCTGACTCGCCGCGATTTGACCGCCCTCGACTTCGTCACCATTGACAGCGCCAGTACCGAAGATATGGACGATGCGCTGTATGTCGAATCTGGCGCCGACGGCAAACTGTTGCTGACGGTGGCGATCGCTGACCCGACCGCGTGGATTGCCGAAGGCAGCAAGCTGGATAACGCCGCAAAAGTACGCGCCTTTACCAACTATCTGCCGGGCTTCAACATCCCGATGCTGCCGCGCGAACTGTCAGACGACCTGTGTTCCCTGCGTGCCAATGAAGTGCGTCCGGTGTTGGCCTGCCGGATGACCCTGGCGGCCGATGGCACCATCGAAGACAATATCGAGTTCTTTGCCGCTACCATCGAATCAAAAGCCAAGCTGGCCTATGACGATGTCTCTGACTGGCTGGAAGGCCGCGGCAGCTGGCAGCCGGGCAGCGAGGCGATCGCGCAGCAAATTACGCTGCTGAAGGACGTGTGTCAGCGCCGCAGCGAATGGCGTCAGACCCACGCGCTGGTGTTTAAAGACCGCCCGGATTACCGTTTCGTCCTCGGCGAAAAAGGCGAAGTGCTGGACATCGTCGCGGAGCCGCGTCGTATTGCCAACCGTATTGTCGAAGAGTCGATGATCGCCGCCAACATCTGTGCCGCCCGCGTGCTGCGCGACAAGCTTGGCTTCGGCGTTTATAACGTCCACACCGGCTTCGACCCGGCGAATACCGAACAGCTGGCGGCCCTGCTGAAGACCCACGACGTACACGTTGATCCGACGGAAGTGCTCACCCTGGAAGGTTTCTGCAAGCTGCGCCGCGAACTGGACGCTCAGCCGACCGGTTTCCTCGACAGCCGCATACGTCGTTTCCAGTCGTTTGCTGAAATCAGCACCGAGCCGGGCCCCCACTTTGGTCTTGGTCTTGAGGCCTACGCCACCTGGACCTCGCCGATCCGTAAGTATGGCGACATGATCAACCACCGTCTGCTGAAGGCCATCATCAAAGGCGAAACCATTGCGCGCCCACAGGATGAAGCCACCGTGCAGATGGCGGAGCGCCGTCGTCTCAACCGCATGGCCGAACGCGATGTCGCCGACTGGCTGTATGCCCGTTTCCTCAACGATAAAGCCGGTACCGACACCCGCTTTGCGGCGGAGATCATCGACATCAGCCGCGGTGGAATGCGCGTACGTCTGGTGGACAATGGCGCGGTCGCCTTTATTCCGGCCCCGTTCCTCCACGCCGTGCGCGACGAACTGGTCTGCAGCCAGGAAAACGGCACCGTGCAGATCAAGGGAGAAGTGGTCTACAAAGTGACCGATGTTATCGATGTCACTATCGCTGAAGTCCGCATGGAAACGCGTAGCATCATTGCTCGTCCGGCAGCCTGACGTCTCTTCACAGCGGTTCCTTCGGGAACCGCTCCTTCTTTCCTCCCTGTCCCGTCATTTCCGTCGCAACGATTAAGGTTGTGCGTTTTTTTCGCTTCTCTTTTTCACCCATTTTTAGCATCATTGATTTCATTCGTTTTTGTTACCAGGATAATGCCATGTCAGATGTGAATGCCCACCTGCTCGCCCAACGTATCGATACCGTGCTGGATATTCTGGTTGCCGGTGATTACCACTCTGCGATCCATAATCTGGAAATCCTCAAAGCGGAACTGCTGGCGCTGGCGGCAGACGACGCCGAGCAAAACAAACCACCCAAAGCGCCCTGGGAAATCTGATTATCGCCCACATGCCGCAACCGGCGATGCTGACCGGTTGCTCGCCGTATAGCCCCCTAACAGTGATGTTGCTATGAACGCCCGACAACAAAGTATTTTGCAAGTGGTCATCGATAAAGGCCGCATGAGCGTCGCCGATCTGGCGAAGATGACCGGTGTCTCAGAGGTCACCATCCGTCAGGATCTAAACCTGCTGGAGAAGCAGAGCTATCTGCGCCGCACCCATGGCTACGCCGTCCCATTGGACAGTGAAGATGTCGAAACCCGCATGATGACCCATTTCGCCATTAAGCGTGAACTGGCCAGCCGCGCCGCGGCGCTGGTGAATGCCGGCGAAACGGTATTTATCGAAAACGGCAGCAGCAACGCCCTGCTGGCGCGCACCCTGGCTGAACGCGGCGATATCACCATCATCACCGTCAGCAGCTATATCGCCCATCTGCTGAAAGAGACGCCGGGAGAGGTGATCCTGCTGGGCGGGATTTACCAGAAACGCAGTGAAAGTATGGTTGGCCCACTGACCCGCCAGTTCATTCAACAGGTGCATTTCAGTAAGGCCTTCATCGGGATCGATGGCTGGCAGGCGGAAACCGGCTTTACCGGCCGCGATATGATGCGTGCGGACGTGGTTAACGCCGTTCTGGAGAAGCACTGCGAAGCGATTATCCTCAGCGACAGCTCAAAATTCAGCGCGGTGCACCCCTATCCGCTTGGCCCAGCCGGCCGCTTTAATCGCGTTATCACCGACGATCGTCTGCCGAACGACTGCCGTGAGCAGTTGTTGCGCAGCGGCCTGACCGTCGATATTGTGCCGTACATCTGATATTCCACCCGCCCCGTGCCCTGCCACCGCGCCGAACGGGGCGAAATTACGCTCTGAGAGTATTCCGAGCCGGTAATTAAGATTTTTTACCTGACGATAAATTTAAAAAAAAGTAGAATTATTATTAGCGATATAACAGGAAGTGACTATCACCTGCGTGATTTTCGTGATACCTGCGCACCCTAACTTCATGGAATTGCCCTAAAGCTGCTTTATCAGGCTATGCTTAAAGGAGCGCCGTAATCCATGAATAGATTATTCAGGAGAAAAAAATGATGACTTCAACGAGCAAAAAAATGGCTGCTGTTGTTCTGGCTGTCACTGTAGCAATGTCTCTGAGCGCTTGCTCTAACATGTCTAAACGCGATCGTAACACTGCAATCGGTGCAGGCGCCGGCGCCATCGGCGGTGCGGTGTTAACTGACGGTAGCGCACTCGGTACCCTGGGTGGCGCAGCAGTCGGTGGTATTATTGGTCACCAGGTCGGCAAATAATATAATTACCTGACGAAATAAAAGAATAATTCATACGAATTGACTTACGCACGTTAAATCATTCAAGGCCGCGGCATTCACCGCGGCCTTGTTATTTCACCTGGCCATTAATTAGGGTTGAAAAAACGATTAGCCGCCGGCTAACTTCACTTTCATCCCTTTCGCCTCTAGCAGCGCCTTAAGTAAATCCCGTTTGTCGCCCTGGATCTCAATCACACCCTCTTTCACCGCGCCGCCGCAGCCGCATTTCTTCTTCAGCTCTGCCGCCAGGGCAGTGAGTGCCGCATCGTCGGCATCAATCCCGCTAATCAGACAGACGCCCTTGCCCTTGCGGCCGCTGGTCTGGCGCTGGATCCGCACTATGCCGTCGCCTTTCGGGCGCACCGGCGCCGGTTTCGCCTCGTCGATACGCCCGGTTTCGGTGGAGTAGACCAGGCGGCTGTTGGAATCGCTCATTATGCCCCCTTGCGCAGAGAATCGTTGATCGCCCGCAGCGTCGCGGCAGGATCGGTCGACTGGGTAACCGGGCGGCCAATGACCATATAGTCCACCCCTGCCGCCTGAGCCTGCTCAGGCGTCATAATCCGCCGCTGATCGCCAGCGTCGCTGCCCTGCGGACGGATACCCGGGGTGACCAGCTTAAACGCCTGTCCCAGCTCATGCTTAAAGCGTACCGCCTCCTGAGCTGAACACACCACCCCGTCGAGGCCGCAGCGTTGGGTCAGCGCCGCCAGCTTCGCCGCGTAATCAGCCGGAGATAAGGTAATGCCCAGATCCTGCAGATCGCTGGACTCCATGCTGGTAAGGACGGTGACGGCGATGAGCAGCGGCGCGTCTTGACCAAAAGGCAGCAGCGCTTCGCGTGCCGCGGTCATCATCCGCGCACCGCCGGAGGCATGGACATTCACCATCCATACGCCAAGCTCGGCCGCCGCCGCCACCGCGCGGGCGGTGGTGTTGGGAATATCGTGAAACTTAAGGTCCAGGAACACCTCAAACCCACGCTGATGCAGATCGCTGACAAACTGCGGTCCCAGCAGAGTGAACATCTCTTTGCCCACCTTCAGGCGGCAGTCGCGCGGGTCGATGCGGTCGACAAATGCCAGCGCTTTATCGCGATTATCATAGTCAAGTGCAACCACAACGGGAGAGGAAGTGACAGCGCGGGAAGATGGGATAGCTGTTGACGTCATGACCAGACCTTAGTGTTGATGGGCGCCAGAGGGCGCAAAAAAGGTAAACGGGCAGCATTCTACCTGTGAAGCTAACAAAATAACAGGCTGCTGTTTTGCCCTGCGCGGACGACGGTGATGCCGGGGCTGCAGACGGCGACGGGAAAGAAATGATAAGTATGTTGTAACTAAAGCGTCGGTTTTTTTTGACCTTACTGGCCGTCGAGGCCGCGAATAGGTTTGATGGTCGCCCAGGAGCGGCAGGACGGACAATGCCAGTAGAGAGTATGAGCGGTAAAGCCGCATTTCTGGCAACGGTAGCGCGGTTTGCTGCGCACCTGCTCACCAACCATGTTTCGCAGCACCCCAAGGCTTTCTTTCGCCCGCCCTTCTTCCGCTTCGTTGAGATGGTAGTCCATCAGCTTATGGAAGACGCGCATGGTCGGGTGGCGTTCCAGCTGCCGGGTGACGTAGTTTTGCGCCGCTTCGACGCCTTCCCGCTGCTCAAGGATCTGCGCCAGCATCAGTTCGGCGGTCGCTCCGGCGTTCTCCTCCACGCAGCGGCGCAGGAAAACTTCCCATTCATCGGCTTTGCCGAGCTGCTGATAGCAGGTCTGCAGCATCTCCAGCGTCTCACCCACCAGCTCTTTATCCTGATCGATAACCCGCTCGAGGCTTTCCACCGCTTTGGCGTAGTCGCCCTTCTCCATCCACACCCGACCCATCATGATCGACACCCGGGCGCTGTTGCGGTCCGCGGCGGCGCCTTTCTTCAACAGCGCCATCGCCTTATCCAGATCGTTGGCCGCCATCTGCTGCAGGGCCAGTTCGCACCAGAAGTTGGCGATTTCGCCACGATGCTTCTCTTTGCCCAGCTTCACCAGCCGCTCAGCCACCTCGATAGCCGACTGCCAGTCGCTGGTCGCCTGGTAGATCTGCAGCAGTTGCTGCAGCGCGCCGAGGCGAAAATCAGTCTCATCCACCAGCTGTTTGAACATGTCTTCCGCACGGTCATACAGCCCGGCGGCCATATAGTCGCGCCCCAGCTGCTGGACGGCCAACAGGCGCTGATCGTAGGTTAACGATGCGCTTTCCATCAGACTCTGGTGGATACGGATCGCGCGGTCGACCTCACCGCGCGAGCGGAACAGGTTGCCGAGCGTCAGGTGGGCCTCAACGGTACCGGTATCCTCTTTCAGCATATCAAGGAACAGATCGACGGCTTTATCCTGCTGGTTGCTAAGCAGGAAGTTCACCCCCGCCACGTAATCCCGTGACAGGCGGCTCGCGTCGTCCTGTTTGGACTGTTGTGCACTTCTGCGCCCCATGTACCAGCCGTAGGCGGCGGCAACAGGTAAAAGCAGAAACAACAACTCCAGCATAAGAGGTTATTCCTTCACCGCAGGCACGCCTGCGTCGACAGCCGCCGGGCTGACAGGGGCAATCTGGTGCTCAAGGCGCTTAATTTTCCGCTCCGCGCGCGCCAGCGAGACGCGCACCCGCAGCCAGAACAGGCCGCAGATCAGCCAGCCGATGGCAAAGCCTGCGGCAAACAGCACCGCCAGTAGCGTCGAAATGCGGAATTCACCCTGAGCGAGCAAATAGTTGAAAGTGACCTGTTGGTCATTCTGCGCCCCCAGCGTCACTGAAATGACGAAGATTGCTAACACCAGTAAGAAAATGAGTAAATATTTCACATGACTTCCCGTTCTGTGGGTTGCGCGAAAAAAGCCCGCTTTCAGCCCTATAAAGTATCATTTTCGCCGCAGCGGTGGAATGAAAAAGCACGGCAACTCTACAGGATATGCGGTCGGATGCCGCTAAAATCAACATTATTCCGCTTCAGGCATCCGTTTTTTAATATCCTGCGCCTCTTCCCCCGGCGGCGAGAGCGGCCCGCAAAGACGCTGCGTCAGCCAGCAGGCCACCGTGACCAGCACCCAGGAAATCAGCGTGGCGACAATAAGATCCAGCGGCCAGTGCATGCCGAGCGCCAGGCGACTGCCCATCACTGCCGTCGCCCACGCCAGCAGCACCGCGATCGTGCCCCAGCGCCGACGCGGCCACAACAGCCCGGCAGCGAGCAGCGCCCAGCTGGCGGCGAACATCGTATGGCCTGACGGGAATGCAAACCCGGTCTCTTTCTGCCAGTGTTTGCGTAAAAACGGCGGGATGTCCTGCGCCTGCGCCAGCTGCTCATGCACCAGTTTAGCGCGTTCTTTGCGCTTTAACGTGTAGAATTGCGTCACCGGCACCTGCCTTGTGTTTTCCAGCCAGATGACAAACGGTCTCGGCTCCTGGACCCGCGCCTTGACCCAGGATTTGGCCCCCTGTCCCACCAGGATGGCGGCGGCAAGAATGAGGAACAGGATCAGCGCCGCGCGCAGGCGAAAGCGTAGGCACCAGAGAAACCAGGCGCACAGCACAACATGGGTGATGATTCCCCACGGCTGGGTCACCGTTTCCGTCACCCACCAGAGGCTTTTCAGCCATGCCACCGGTAGTCCTGGCTGCCACAGCCAACCAGACAGCCAGACCGTGAGGGGCATGACCAGCAGCAGCGCCGCCGCAAGAGCGGTTCGTCGGGCAATCAACAGCATTTTCTCTCCTTCTCCTTGTAGATGAACATCATAGCGGAAAGTAGATCGTTTGTGCGCTTTCCGCGCGGCTAACCGTTCGCGATTAGGAGAACGTCCCGGCGTTGTGGCAAAATAGCGGTAAACAGAAAGCACATTCAGGTGCTGACAGAATCTGGAGAATCACATGCAGCTTAAACGTGTGGCAGAAGCCAAACTGCCAACCCCCTGGGGCGATTTCCTGATGGTGGGTTTTGAAGAACTGGCAACCGGACAGGATCATGTCGCGCTGGTGTACGGCGATATCTCAGGGCAGGCGCCGGTGCTCGCCCGCGTTCATTCAGAGTGTCTGACGGGCGATGCCCTGTTTAGCCTGCGCTGTGATTGCGGCTTTCAGCTGGAGGCGGCCCTGTCGCATATCGCCGAAGAAGGCCGGGGGATCCTGCTCTATCATCGTCAGGAAGGTCGCAACATTGGTTTATTGAATAAGATCCGCGCCTACGCGCTGCAGGATCAGGGGTATGACACTGTCGAAGCGAACCATCAGCTTGGCTTCGCCGCCGATGAACGCGACTTCACCCTGTGCGCCGATATGTTCAAACTGCTCAACGTAGAGCAGGTGCGACTGTTAACCAATAACCCGAAAAAAGTGGAAATCCTCAGCGAAGCCGGGATTAACATTGTGGAGCGCGTGCCGCTGATCGTCGGACGCAACCCGAAAAACGCCCATTATCTCGACACTAAAGCCGCCAAGATGGGCCACCTGCTCAACAGCAAGCCGGCGGAATAATACCGGCGACAGAGTAAAGAGAGGGCCAGCGATGCTGGCCCTTCGTTTTACAGCATATTGCGGATGACGTAGTGCAAGATGCCGTCGTTGCGGTAGTAGGTGAGCTCGGTCGCCGTGTCGATACGGCACCGGCAGGCGATCACCTCCTGCGAGCCGTCAGCGCGGGTGAGGGTCACCGGCACCGTGGCGCCAGGCTGTAGCGACTGCAGATTACTGACATCAATCCGCTCTTCACCGGTCAACTGTAGCGTTTTACGGGTGACGCCCTGCGGGAACTCCAGCGGCAGAATACCCATCCCGATCAGGTTGGAGCGGTGAATACGTTCGAAGGACTCGGCGATCACTACCCGGATCCCCAGCAGGCGCGGCCCCTTCGCCGCCCAGTCGCGGCTGGAACCCGAGCCATACTCCTTACCGGCAATCACCGCCAGCGGTATCCCCTCGGCTTTATATAGCATCGCCGCATCGTATATCGCCACCGGTTCGCGGTCCGGCAGATGGCGGGTCATCCCCCCTTCCACCCCCGGCACCATTTCGTTGCGGATGCGGATATTGGCGAAGGTGCCGCGCATCATCACCTCATGGTTACCGCGACGGGAGCCGTAGGAGTTAAAGTCGCGCCGGGCAACCCCATGCTCCTGCAGATAGCGGCCTGCCGGACTATCGGCTTTGATGCTTCCTGCCGGCGAAATGTGGTCAGTGGTCACTGAATCGCCCAGCATGGCGAGGATCCGCGCGCCGTGAATATCCTCCACCGGCAGCGGCTCGACGCCCATCTCGTCAAAGAACGGCGACAGGCGAATGTAGGTCGAATCTTCCTGCCAGTCGTAGGTATCTGACGCCTCCACCTTGATCGCCTTCCACTCCTCAGTGCCGGAAAACACTTCCGCGTACTCTTTGCGGAACATCTCCGTGGAGACCTGTTCCACCGCCCGGGCAATCTCCTCCCCGCTCGGCCAGATATCTTTCAGATAGACCGGCTCACCGTCGCTGCCCTGCCCCAGCGGCTCGCGGGTGAGATCGATGTTCATGTTCCCCGCCAGCGCGTAAGCGACCACCAGCGGCGGCGAGGCCAGCCAGTTGGTTTTCACCAGCGGGTGGATACGCCCTTCGAAGTTACGGTTGCCGGAGAGCACCGCCCCGACGGTGAGGTCGCCTTTTTTGATTGCTTCTTCAATCGGTTCCGGCAGCGGACCGGAGTTACCGATACAGGTGGTACAACCATACCCCACCAGATTGAAGCCGAGCTGGTCGAGGTAAGGCGTCAGGCCAGCATGGGCCAGATAATCTGACACCACTTTCGAGCCAGGGGCCAGGGAAGCTTTCACCCACGGCTGCGGCTGCAGGCCGCGTTCGACGGCTTTTTTCGCCAGCAGGCCGGCGGCCATCAGTACGCTGGGGTTGGAGGTATTGGTACAGGAAGTGATCGCCGCAATGGCCACCGCGCCATCCGGCAGCGAATAGTGATGCCCGTTCAGCGTATACGCCACCGGCTTGCGCTGACGCTGAAGGTGGTTAACCTCCAGTTCGCCGCTGGCGGCAAAGGCTTTCGGCACATCGCCGAGCGCCACGCGATCCTGCGGCCGCTTCGGCCCGGCGAGGCTCGCTTCAACGCTGCCCATATCCAGCGCCAGGGTACTGGTAAAGACCGGCTCATCGCCCGGCTGGCGCCACATGCCCTGCGCTTTGGCATAGGCTTCCACCAGCGCTACCTGTTCTTCGCTACGTCCGCTGAGACGCATATAGCTGAGCGTCACGTCATCGATCGGGAAGAAACCGCAGGTGGCGCCATACTCTGGCGCCATATTGGCGATGGTGGCGCGATCGGCCAGGGGCAAAGTATCCAGACCGTCACCGTAGAACTCGACAAATTTTCCGACCACGCCGTGCTGGCGCAGCATCTGGGTGACCGTCAGCACCAGGTCAGTAGCGGTAATACCTTCGCGCAATTTGCCGCTGAGCTTAAAGCCGACCACGTCCGGGATCAGCATCGACACCGGCTGGCCGAGCATGGCGGCTTCCGCTTCAATCCCGCCCACGCCCCAGCCCAGCACGCCGAGCCCGTTAATCATGGTGGTATGGGAGTCGGTGCCCACCAGGGTATCCGGCCACGCCATCCACTTTCCGTTCACCTCTTCGCTCCACACCGCCCGTCCGAGATATTCCAGGTTGACCTGGTGGCAAATCCCGGTGCCCGGCGGCACCACGCTGAATCGGCTGAAGGCCTGCTGCCCCCAACGCAAAAATGCGTAGCGTTCGTGGTTCCGCTCCATTTCCAGGCGGACGTTATCTTCGAAGGCCTCGTCGTCGCCGAAGCGGTCGACGGTCACCGAGTGGTCGATCACCAGGTCGACCGGCGAAAGCGGGTTCACCTTCGCGGTATCGCCGCCCAGGCGTTTCACCGCCTCGCGCATGGCGGCCAGATCCACTACCGCCGGCACGCCGGTAAAGTCCTGCATCAGGACGCGAGCCGGACGGTAGGCGATCTCCCGGTCGGCATGGGCCTTTTTCAGCCAACCGGCAAGGGCACGAATATCTTCTTCAGTTACCGAGTCACCGTCCTGCCAGCGCAACAGGTTCTCCATCAGCACCTTCAGCGACTTGGGCAGTCGACTGATATCGCCCAGCTGCTTCTCCGCCAGCGGCAGACTGTAGTAATGCCAGGTTTTCTCATTGACCTGCAGCGTGTCCTTACTGGCTTCTCGTAGGGTTGACGACATAGCTCCTCCTTTATCTCAGGGATGGCATACCCCGATTCTCCTCAGGGTCTCCATTAAAGATAACACATGCTGGGCATAACACTTTGATAACAACCCAAATTGCTAAATGCGATAGGACGGAGAGGGATAAAAAGGCAATTATCAGAGCGCAGAGGAAATAGCACCAAAATAGTGCAGAGGAGTCGTTTAAGCGATATTGTATTAGTACACGAGGACAAAAAAAGAGCTAATCATTGCCTGTTGGCTGATTAGCTCTTGTGATTGATTTCAGGTTGGATGAATCCCACGGCAAAATATATTCTCCCTGTATTGCCGGTCACTGATTTTATATTACAGTTTCCTTTCACTGTCATAAAAATGACATGTATCTACAACGATGACCTACAGCTTTAGCTGACAATCCAGATGTTGCAGATGGTGAGCGCGATGATACTCCAGAACATCGCCAGCCCTACCAACACTACGCCCCATACGCGACTACGCAGAACGGGATCGATTTCGGTTTTGTCATTTTCGTATGACATCGCCAGTTTCATGTAATCGAGATTACTTATCATATTGTCACCACCAATTGCTCAAATCATCAGGTACAGATAAATCTTAATTATGGATAAAAGATTAATCCAGCTAAATTAGGTCTGATGGAATATATTTAACCGGTTATTTGATCGCGGTGGGCATAATGACAAACGTGTTGCGAGAAATTATTAATTTTGTGATTGGTTCGAGGTTTAAGTTGTTAAATAAAGACCATGCTAGTTAATGGCACTCCCCACAGGGAATGCCATTATTTTTTACAGGGTTATTTTTCCGGTAGTTTTATATCTTTGAACATCGCTTCAATATCTTCATTCGACCGCAAGGCCACCGCGGTATCCACCACATCCCGGGTCAAATGGGGTGCAAAACGTTGAATAAAATCATACATGTAGCTTCGTAAGAAAGTGCTACGGCGGAAGCCTATTTTAGTGGTGCTGTGGCTGAAGATACCGTTCGCATCCAGCTTCACCAGGTCCGGATCGGAGACCGGATCCACCGCCATACTGGCAATCACCCCTACCCCGAGTCCCAGGCGAACATAGGTTTTGATGACATCGGCATCGGTGGCGGTAAAGACAATGCGCGGCGTCAGGCCCGCACGGTTAAACGCGGTATCCAGTTCCGAACGGCCGGTGAAGCCAAAGGTATAGGTTACCAGCGGATACTGCGCCAGCTCTTCTATTGACACCGAGCCCCTGGAGGCCAGAGGATGCTCCGGCGTCACCACGATCGACCGGTTCCAGTGATAGCATGGCAGCATCACCAAATCGTCATACAGATGCAGCGCTTCAGTAGCAATAGCGAAGTCGGCGTTGCCTTTCGACACGGCTTCAGCGATCTGGGTTGGCGAACCCTGATGCATATGCAGCGACACCCGCGGATAGCGTTCAATAAAGCCCTTGATCACCCCCGGCAAGGCATAGCGCGCCTGGGTATGGGTGGTCGCCACATACAGCGACCCCTTGTCCGGCCAGGTATGCTCCCCGGCGACAGATTTGATGGCATCGACTTTTGACAACACCTCGCGGGCAATACGGATGATCTCCTGCCCGGCAGGGGTCACCTGAGTCAAATGCTTGCCGCTGCGGGCAAAGATCTGGATGCCGAGCTCATCTTCCAGCATACGCACCTGCTTACTGATGCCTGGCTGGGAGGTATAAAGCCCTTCGGCGGTGGATGAAACATTCAGGTTATGGTTAACCACCTCAACGATGTAGCGAAGCTGTTGTAGTTTCATGCTGATATCCGTTTGCGCGTAAAATGAAGCCGCTTAATACACTTTACGTTCAGGCAACTTGTCGCCTGTGAAGGCCAGGCCTCCCGGCAGTTGGCCATAGTGGCGCCGCAACGCATCCTGAAAGCGATGATGTATAAGACGTTTTAATAATAAAAAAGGCATTAACTATAACCACTATATCATTTATACCAACAGTGTATAGCCGGTAACGAAAAATAATATAGGTGGTTATAAGGGGGCGGAAAGCGCGGAGAGAAAGGAAAACGACACGGCAGAGGCATCCATGGCCCCTGCCGGCCGCCAGAGCAGGAAAAGCGCCCTTTTCCTGCCTGATAATGGTCAGTTACTTTTTAGCTTCCGTCCATTTGCCGTCGATAAAGAAGGCTGACCAGCCGGTCGCTTTGCCCTCTTTTTCGGACGCCACATACTGCTGCTTCGTTTTACGGCTAAAGCGCACCAGCGTTTTATTGCCTTCCGGATCCTGCTGCGGCGCATCGGCGAGATAACGCAGTTTTTCCGGCAGACGGTCGCGGAAGCGGTACAGCTCTTCCACCAGCGGCGCACGCGTTTCCCGTGATTTCGGGAAGGTGTTTGCCGCCAGGAAGACGCCCGCGGCCCCGTCACGCAGCACGAAATAGGCGTCAGACTTCTCGCACGGCAGCTCCGGGAGCGGCACCGGATCTTCCTTCGGCGGCGCCACTTCGCCATTGCGCAGGATCTTACGCGTATTCTTACACTCGTCGTTGGTACAAGCCATGTACTTCCCAAAACGCCCCATCTTCAGGTGCATCTCGGAGCCGCACTTCTCGCACTCCACTACCGGACCGTCATAGCCCTTGATGCGGAACTCGCCCTCTTCAATCTCATAGCCATCGCAGGTCGGGTTGTTACCGCAGACGTGCAGTTTACGCTTGGGATCGATAAGGTAGCTGTCCATCGCCGTACCGCACTTCTGGCAGCGGCGTTTGGCGCGCAGCGCGTTAGTTTCGGCGTCATCGCCTTCCAGCACGTTGAGGACTTCGTTTTCCGGCACCAGGTTAATGGTGGTTTTGCAGCGCTCTTTCGGCGACAGGGCATAGCCCGAACAGCCGAGGAACACGCCGGTGCTGGCGGTACGGATGCCCATTTTACGGCCACAGGTCGGACAGTCGATACTGGTGAGCACCATCGGGTTCGGCTGCATGCCGCCCTCTTCCGGATCTTTCTCCGCCGTCTCCAGCTGGGCGGTAAAATCGCCAAAGAAGTGGTTCAGCACCTCTTTCCACTCGGCCTGGTGGTTAGCCACCTGATCGAGACGATCTTCCATCTGCGCGGTGAAGTCGTAGTTCATTAAATCGCGGAAGTTCTCTTCCAGTCGGTCGGTGACGATCTCGCCCATTTTCTCCGCGTAGAAACGACGGTTTTCCACTCGCACGTAACCACGATCCTGAATGGTGGAGATAATCGAGGCATAGGTGGACGGACGACCGATACCGCGTTTTTCCAGCTCTTTAACCAGCGAGGCTTCGCTGAAGCGAGCCGGCGGTTTGGTAAAGTGCTGGGCAGGCGTCAGCTCGACCAGGCTCAGCTGGTCGCCCTGTTTGACCAGCGGCAGAGTCCGGTCCTCATCGCCCTTGCGCAGGGCCGGCATCACTTTGGTCCAGCCGTCAAAGCGTAAGGTACGACCGCGCGCTTTCAGTTTGAAATCGCCCGCCGCCACGGTCAGCGTCGTGGAGTCGTACTGCGCCGGCGTCATCTGACAGGCGACAAACTGGCGCCAGATCAGCTGATACAGCTTCTGCGCATCCGCTTCCATATCTTTCAGCGTTTCCGCCAGCACGTTCACATCAGACGGACGAATCGCTTCGTGTGCTTCTTGTGAGTTTTCTTTGCTGGCGTACTGATTCGCGCTTTCCGGCAGATATTTTTTACCAAACTTGTCGCTGATGTAGCCGCGAACCATGTTCAGCGCATCCTGACTCAGATTGGTGGAGTCGGTACGCATATAGGTGATGTGCCCCGCCTCATAGAGGCGCTGAGCCATCATCATGGTCTTTTTCACGCCGAAGCCGAGACGGGTGCTGGCCGCCTGCTGCAGGGTGGAGGTGATGAACGGCGCGCCCGGCTTGCTGCTGGTCGGCTTGTCTTCCCGCTCCAGTACGCTGTAGCTGGCTTTTTCCAGTAGCGATACCGCCGCCATGGTCTCATCGCGGCTGACCGGACGGAACGGCTTATCGTCCTTATGGGTCACCTGCAGCGGCAGCGCGTCGCCGCCCGGCGTGGTGGTGCTGGCATCAACTTCCCAGTACTCTTCCGGGACGAATGCTTTGATTTCACGCTCACGCTCCACCACCAGGCGGACCGCGACGGACTGTACGCGCCCGGCAGAAAGACCACGGGCGATTTTTTTCCACAGCAGCGGCGAAACCATATAACCCACCACGCGGTCCATAAAGCGACGCGCCTGCTGGGCGTTAACCCGATCGATATTCAGTTCGCCCGGCTTTTCGAAAGCCTGACGAATGGCGTTTTTGGTGATCTCATTGAACACCACGCGGCTGTAACGCTGTTCATCGCCGCCGATAACTTCCCGCAGGTGCCAGGCAATGGCTTCCCCTTCGCGGTCAAGGTCGGTTGCGAGATAGATGTGGTCAGCTTTTTCCGCCAACTGTTTGAGTTCTGAAACTACCTTTTCTTTACCCGGAAGTACTTCATAGTGCGCATTCCAGTCATGCCATGGGTCCACGCCCATGCGGTTAACCAGAGCACCACGTTCGTCCTTTTTAGGCTTTTTAGCCCCTTTGGTGGCGGTAGAGTCGGTGCTCTTTTTGGAAGCTGATCCACTGGTCGGCAAATCGCGGATATGACCGACGCTGGATTTCACCACGTAGTCATTACCCAGATACTTATTGATCGTTTTGGCTTTTGCCGGGGACTCAACGATAACGAGAGCTTTACCCATATTCACCTTTACCTAATTTGATTCATCCAGGAATACATCGCACATTCATACACCCTCCACTGGCGACTGCCTCATATGTTGCGGCACCGTCGGTGAATATCAACCCAGAACACCTGTTTCATCTCCGTAAAACCAGGCGCTTGAGTTTACTGACCTTTTTTCGTCAGGTGACATAGCACGAAGAATTTTTGGCCGAATGTCAAGCAAATCTGTTGCCAGATCGCCGAAAGCGTCACACTGTACCTGATAAAATCCGTTACGCAACTTTATTAGCATGCAAAAGCGAATCACGCCAGTAAACGGCTGTTTCTCCACTGGTTACGATTACCCCTGTTTTGTCCATGGAAAATTTGCCCCGCGCCGCCGCGCGGCGTAAACTACGCGTGGAGAAAAAGAGGAGTCCGTTATGCAAGGTACAACCCAACCAATCGATCGCCAGACGCTGCTCGAAAAAGCCAACAAACTTATTCGCGAACATGAGGATACGTTAGCCGGTATCGAAGCTACCGACGTCGTTCAGCGCAACAATGTCCTGGTGTTTAGCGGTGAGTTTTATCTTGATGAGCAGGGTCTGCCGACGCCGAAGAGTACAGCGGTATTTAATATGTTTAAGTACCTCGCCCATGAGCTGTCGGACAAATATCACCTGGTCGATTAAGACCGGCGGAGATTAAGACCGCCCTAAATGAGAACGCGAGGCAGAGCCTCGCGTTTTATCATCTATATCAGCGGCTTCTGTCCGCGCTGCCACCAGCGCAGCAGCAGTCGATCGGCGCTCTCCGCCGCGCTACCGGTGAAGCGGTCGAGCATTTTCTTACGCTGTTGATAACGCACTCCGATCACCTCGTGGCTCTCCATGAGTCCCAGCAGCAGCTCATCACTGGTTTCAACCGCATCCACCAGCCCTTTTTCCAGCGCCTGTACCCCGTACCAGTGCTCGCCAGTGGCCACCTGCTCAATATCAAGGCCCGGGCGCATCCGCTGGACGAAATCCTTGAACAAATGGTGCGTCTCATTAAGGTCTTCGCGAAACTTGCGCCGTCCTTCTTCAGTGTTTTCACCCAGCATCGTGAGCGTTCGTTTGTACTGTCCGGCGGTATGCAGTTCGATATCAATATCTTTGTTCTTCAGGAAACGGTGCAGGTTTGGGATCTGCGCCACCACGCCAATAGAGCCGAGGATCGCAAACGGCGCCGAGACAATTTTGTTCGCCACGCAGGCCATCATATAGCCGCCGCTGGCCGCCACTTTGTCGACCGCCACCGTCAGCGGGATCTGTTTGTCGCGCAAGCGCTGTAGCTGCGAGGCTGCAAGCCCGTAGCCGTGCACCACCCCGCCGGGGCTTTCCAGACGAATCACCACCTGATCGCGCGCTTTCGCCGCCGCCAGCACCGCGGTGATCTCTTCCCGCAGGCTGGTGACTTCATGAGCATCCATACTGCCTTTGAAATCCAGCACCCAGGCGCGCGGCTTGCCTTCCGGCTCGGTATTACCCAGCTTCGCCCGCGCTTTCGCCGCCTTCGCCTCTTGTTTTTGCTTTTTCTTCTGCGACTTATGCCACTGCTTCTGCTGCGGGCCATCCAGCAGGGCCACCGCCAGCGATTCCTTCATCTCTTTATAATGCTCGCTAAGATTCGTTACCCGCAGCTCGCCGCGCTGTTTCTTGCGCTGGGCCAGGTTGACGATAATAGCGGCAGTCACCGCGATAGCGACGACAACGGTCGCGATCTTGGCTAAAAATAAGCCATATTGAGCAAGTAATTCCACGTTTTCACCTTGTGTAAAGCACTGACGTTGCTTCACAGTTTACATCAGCCCCTGGCGAGAAGTCTTTGTGCTTTGTGTCCTCTGCGCAGCGGATTCCGTTTTTTTAGGCGAGGCTGAAATCGTTGCAAGATATTAATTTTGTGAATACTTTCCGCTTCGCCGATTGCAATGGCGGGCGCTTTCAGGCATAACAGCGCAAAAGTGAGATACCAAAGATGAAGCGCGATCGAGAGCCGATCGCCAAAGGAGTCGCCGTGCATTATCAACCGCAACGCCACTTGCTGAAAGATCGCATCATTCTGGTCACCGGGGCCAGCGATGGAATTGGTCGTGAAGCGGCCCTGACCTACGCCCGCTACAGCGCCAGCGTTATCCTGCTGGGTCGCAACGACGACAAACTGCGCGCCGTCGCCGAGGAGATTGAGCGTGAGGGCGGTATTCCTCCCCGCTGGTTTACTCTCGACCTGCTCACCTGCACGCCGCAGGCTTGCCAGCAGCTGGCGCAGCAGATCAGCATCCACTATCCCCGCCTTGACGGCGTGCTGCACAATGCTGGCTTGCTCGGCGACATCTGCCCGATGGATGAACAGAAACCGGAGGTCTGGCAGCAGGTGATGCAGGTAAACGTCAATGGCACCTTTATGCTGACCCAGGCGCTTCTTCCTTTATTACTCCGTTCCGAATCTGGTTCGCTGGTCTTTACCTCATCCAGCGTCGGTCGTCAGGGTCGCGCCAACTGGGGCGCCTATGCCGTCTCCAAATTCGCCACCGAAGGGATGATGCAGGTGCTGGCCGACGAGTACCAAAGCCGCCACCTGCGGGTGAACTGTATCAATCCCGGCGGCACCCGCACCGGCATGCGCGCCAGCGCGTTCCCGACGGAAGATCCGCTGAAACTGAAAACCCCCGCTGACATTATGCCCGTCTATCTGTGGCTGATGGGCGACGACAGTCGTCGCAAGACGGGAATGACCTTCGACGCCCAACCGGGGCGTAAACCAGGAATTGCCCAATGAGTGATGAACGCTACCGCGAACGCCAGCAGCGGCTGAAAGATAAAGTGGATGCCCGGGTGGCGGCGGCCCAGGACGAGCGCGGCATTGTGATGGTCTTTACCGGCAACGGCAAAGGAAAAACTACCGCCGCCTTTGGCACCGCGACCCGCGCCGTCGGCCACGGCAAAAAAGTCGGCGTGATCCAGTTTATCAAGGGGACCTGGCCTAACGGCGAGCGTAATCTACTGGAGCCCCACGGCGTCGAATTTCAGGTGATGGCGACAGGCTTTACCTGGAACACTCAGGACCGCGACAGCGACACCGCCGCCTGTCTGGCGGTTTGGGAACATGCCCGCCGTATGCTTGCCGACGACCAGCTCGATCTGGTGCTGCTGGACGAGCTGACCTATATGGTGGCCTACGATTACCTGCCGCTGGAGGCGGTGCTGAGCGCTCTGCGTGAGCGTCCTGCCCACCAGTCGGTGATCATCACCGGCCGCGGCTGTCATCGCGATATTATTGAAATGGCGGATACCGTCAGCGAGCTGCGCCCGGTGAAACATGCCTTTGATGCCGGCATTAAAGCGCAGATGGGGATTGACTACTGAGGACCGGATACGGCAAAAGGAAGTCCGCGTTCCGGCGCAAAACCACCGGAACGCGCAACATTAACCGTTGGTCTTATTGCGGGTACTGGAACGGCGGTTGCTGTTATTACCCTGGCGCGGGTTAGCGCTGGTCTGGCTGTGACGTTTCACCGCTCGGCGGATCTGGTTGGCTTTCAACCGGCGACGATCTTTTTCAACGGCGACCTTAGAGCTGGTTTCCGGAGTGAGCTCCACCAGTTCGCGCAGGTAGTTGGTCTGCGCCAGGTCCAGCTCGGTATAGCCGCCGCGCGGCAGGCCTTTCGGCAGCAAGATATCGCCGTAGCGCACGCGGATCAGGCGGCTGACCTGCACGCCGACCGCTTCCCACAGACGACGCACTTCGCGGTTACGCCCTTCGGTCAGGGTGACGTTGTACCACTGGTTAATCCCTTCACCGCCGGTGAATTTAATGGTTTTAAACGCCGCCGGACCATCTTCTAACTGCACGCCGCGAGACAGCTGACGCAGCTTATCTTCATCTACCTGGCCGAAAACGCGAACGGCGTACTCACGCTCGACTTCACGGCTCGGGTGCATCAGGCGGTTTGCCAGTTCACCGTCGGTGGTGAACAGCAACAGGCCACAGGTGTTGACGTCCAGACGACCAACGGCAATCCAGCGCGCGCCGCGCAGTTTAGGCAGACGATCGAACACCGTCGGGCGTCCTTCCGGATCGTTACGGGTGCACAGTTCGCCTTCCGGCTTGTAGTACGCCAGCACGCGGCAGATCTGCTCGGCGGACTCTTTCACCGAGATCAGATGGCCATCGATACGAATTTTTAAACCGGGGACGATTTCCACACGGTCGCCGAGGGTGGCGATTTTGCCGTCGACGCTGACGCGGCCAGCTTCGATTTTCGCTTCAATTTCACGGCGGGAGCCGTGGCCGGCGCGGGCCAGCACTTTTTGCAGTTTCTCGCTCATTGAGCTTCCTTAAGGTGTCGCCTTCCCAGGCGTCTGGTATGCTTTATGAAACAATGAGGCCTGTATCAGCAACTCATTGTTACGTATATACTTTTTACGTAAAGTCTCGCCGGCATGCGCAAAACATTCGCCGCGAGCCCGTATTCGTGGCCGAACATACTACACTAACTTCGCCGGGAAAGCTTCTGTTCGCCACACCGCGCCTTTAGTATGGAACAGATTTTCCTTATTCTCCTGTCTACCCTCACCTGTGTTGGTCTTAGTCGGACAGAGAGCGCCTCCCTGCGCTACGCCTGCTCTTGCGCGACGGCAGAGCGCTGGGCGAGCAGCCAGTCACGAAAACAGCGGTTGGCAGGGGCCAGCAGCGCGGTCTCGTGGTAAACCAGATGATAGGCCAGCGGACAGGCGATGGGCTGCGCCAGAGGATTCACCAGCCGCCCCTGCGTCAGCGCAGGGGCTATGAATGAACGTCGCAGTAAAGCCATCCCCATACCGGCTAATGCCGCCTCCGTTACGCCGTTGCAATCAGTGAACACCGGGCCACGGCGCGCGCGGTGCGCTTCCAGCCCCACGGCCTCGCACCACAGCGCCCAGTCCTCACGATGTTCATCGTGCAGCAGCGGATACTCTAGCAGATCGCTGGCATCGGCGAGGGTCCGGTGCGGAGTAATCAGCTGCGGACTACAGACCGGCATCAGATCGTCATCCAGCAGACGATAAGCCTGCAGTTCCGGCCAGCCCCCGACGCCATGCCGCACGGCAAAATCGATCTCTTCGCTCAGCAAATCCACTCGCCGGTTGGTGGTGCCGATCAGGATCTCTATCTGTGGATAGCGCCGTTCAAAATCAGCCAGCCGCGGCAGCAGCCATTGAATAGCAAAGCCGCTGGTACAACTGACAGTCACTTTTTCCGGCCCCGGGGGCACCTGCAGACGCCGGGTGGCGGCAGCTATCTGATGAAACGCGGGCTGCACGGCCCGGAGGTAGATCTCCCCCACCTCCGTTAACTGTAACCGTCGGGGGTTACGGATAAATAGCGGGACATTCAGCGTCTCCTCCAGGCGGGCAATCTGCTGGCTGACAGCGCTGGGTGTGACGCAAAGTTCACTGGCGGCCAGCTTCAGGCTGAGCAGCCGCGCCGCCGCCTCAAAACAGCGCAACGCATTCAGCGGCGGGAGTTTCATGGCTATGGAACCTCAGTTAAGAAAAACTTAATCATGTAAGCATAACGCGTTTGTCGGCCATTGCACGAGAGCTCTACAGTTAGCTTCCTTACCGTTCACAAGGAGTCAATCATGCGTGTTATCGACTGTGGTCGCCTGCTGCTGCTTGCCGCCCTCTGGGGTGCCAGCTTTCTGTTTATGCGCATCACCACCCCGGCTTTCGGCGCGGTAAACAGCGCCTTTCTGCGCGTGCTGTTCGCCGCCGTCGCTTTAGGGTTGCTGGCCGGCGCGCGCGGAAAATGGGGCGGGTATGAGGGTAAATTCATCGCCACTCTGAAGCTGGGGGTCATCAATTCCGGCCTCCCTTTTCTGATGTACTGCCTTGCCGCGCAATGGCTACCGGCAGGGTACTCCGCCACGCTCAACGCCACGGCGCCGATGATGGGGGTGCTGATTGGCGCACTCTGCTTTGCGGAACCGCTGACCCTGCGCAAAGGCGCTGGCGCGGCGCTGGGCGCTATTGGCGTGGCGGTGATCGCGCGCCCGACTACCGGCCTCGGCGCCGCCCAGCTGCTGCCGGGCGTCGGCGCCTGTCTGACCGCCACCGCCTGCTATGGCCTGGCCGGCTTTCTGACCCGCCGCTGGATCCAACAGCGCGGCGGCCTCGAAGCGGAGCGCGTCGCGTTGGGCAGCCAAATCGGCGCCACGCTGTTTTTATGCCCCTTCTTTCTCTGGTCCTGCGGGCATGGGCTGGCTGTGGACTGGGGTCAGGGCCTGCCGTGGATGGCAATGCTTATGCTGGGTGTCGTCTGCACGGCGGCAGGGTATATCCTCTATTTCCGCCTGATCGCTGATATTGGACCGCTGCGTTCACTGTCCGTGACCTTTTTGATCCCGCCTTTTGCGGTGCTGTGGGGCTATCTTTTTCTTGGAGAGATTGTGGAGAGTGGGTTAATTCTCGGCGCGCTGCTGGTCTGCGTGGCGCTGTGGATGATGGTCGTGCCGTCGGGGAGAAAAGAGAGGGTACCAGGCGGCGCATGAGGCACCGCCCGGCAGGTAGTGTCAGAGAAACGGCCTCACGTCGCCCACGCCTTCGCGCAGCACCACCGGGGTATCTTCCGTCAGGTCGATAACCGTGGTCGGCTGCTGCCCCAGGAAACCGCCGTGGATAATGAGGTCCACGACTTTCTCCAGACGATCTTTGATCTCTTCCGGGTCGGATTCGGTAAAGTCGCTGCCGGGCAGCATCAGCGAGGTAGAGAGCATCGGTTCGCCTAAGGTCTCAAGCAACGCCTGAGCGATGGGGTTGGACGGGACGCGCATACCAATGGTTTTACGCTTCTCCTGCAGCAGCCGGCGCGGTACCTCTTTCGTTCCTTTGAGGATAAAGGTGTAGTTGCCCGGCGTATTGTTTTTCATCAGGCGAAACGCCACGTTGTCCACAAAGGCGTAGGTTGACAGTTCGGACAGGTCGCGGCACATCAGGGTGAAGTTGTGGCCGTCCGGCAGCTGACGGATGCGGCAGATCCGCTCCATCGCGCCCTTGTCTTCAATTTTGCAGCCCAGCGCGTAGCCGGAGTCGGTAGGATATACGATCACCCCGCCCTTACGCACAATCTCCACCGCCTGGTTAATCAACCGCGCCTGCGGGTTATCCGGATGGATATAAAAAAACTGGCTCATACTTCCCTCTCAATTTTTATTCGGTGGCCGCTTCCCAGCTGTGCCAGACGCCTTCCACGCCGGCAGGGAGCCAGAGCTTACGGCCAAGTTCGATCCACGCGCAGGGCTGATGGAAATCGGAACCCTGCGACGCCAGAAGACCAAACTGCACGGCCAGGGCGGCCAGCTGGGCGCGTTCATGGGGCGCCTGCTGGCACTGGGCCACTTCCATGGCATCACCGCCCTGCTCGCTGAAGTGGGCCAACAGCCGCTTAAGCCACTTGGCGGAAAGATCGTAACGCCCGGGATGGGCTATCACCGCCTTACCGCCAGAATGATGAATGACATCAATTGCTTGTTTTATTGTACACCACTGCGGCGGCACGTAACCGGTTTTCCCGCGGGCAAGGTATTTTTTGAAGACCTCCGCCATGTTCTTCGCGTGGCCGGCCTCCACCAGAAAACGGGCAAAATGGCCGCGGGTGACGGCGCCACCGTCCGCCAGCCGCAGCGCCCCTTCCCAGGCGCCGGGGATGCGCGCCTTCTCCAGACGCTCGGCAATCATCTGGCCGCGCTGCTGGCGCCGCGCTTTCTGCTCCTCCAGCAGGGCGGTCATCGCAGGGTGCGCAATATCAATATTGAGACCCACAATATGAATCTCGTGATTCTCCCAGAGGGTGGAAATCTCGACGCCGTTCACCAGGGTCAAGGGTAATCCGGCGCGGGCGATCTCCTCCCGGGCCGCGGGGATCGCCGCCACGCTGTCATGGTCGGTGATCGCCAGCGTGCCTACGCGCATTTCATGGGCGCGATGGACCAGTTCCTGCGGAGTCAGCCGCCCGTCAGAGGCGGTGGTATGGCTGTGCAGATCGTAAATCACTGCGTATTGGCTGTCGCTCAAAAGGACTCCTGCTGGACATCAACGTAAATAAGCGCATTATCATACCGACAGGCAGAGAAAATCTGCAAACAAGGGTTGACTTTATTCCATTGAACTAGTTAACTAGTACGCAAGTTCACATGAAGGGGTATCACGATGAAAATGCACTTTATCACTCTGCACAGCTGGTGGCGCACCTCCTGATAACGGGCGGCGTGATCGCGTTTTGCATTCAGCATACAGATACCCGGCCCGCCAATGAGCGGGCTTTTTATTGGACAAAAATAATACGAACAGGCGAGAACAATAATGCAAACATCCAAACCGGCACTCGAGCTTCTCACCAGCGACGCCATCTACCGGGAGAACCCGACGGCGTTATTCCACCAACTGTGCGGCGCCCGTCCGGCCACGCTGCTGCTGGAATCGGCTGACATCGACAGCAAAGATGACTTAAAAAGCCTGCTGCTGGTGGACAGCGCGCTGCGCATCACCGCTCTTGGTGACACTGTCACCATTCAGGCCCTCTCCGCCAACGGCGCCGCGCTGCTGGAGCTGCTGGACGGCGCGCTGCCCTCCGGGATCGCCAATCAGCGCCAGCCCAACGGCCGGATCCTGACCTTCCCGGCAGTCAGTTCCCTGCTCGATGAAGACGCCCGCCTCTGCTCGCTGTCAGTGTTTGACGCCTTCCGTCTCCTGCAGGAGCTGGTGACCGTCCCTGCCAACGAGCGTGAAGCGATGTTCTTCGGCGGCCTGTTCGCCTATGACCTGGTGGCCGGCTTTGAAGATCTGCCGCCCCTGCAGAGCGACACCGCCTGCCCGGACTACTGCTTCTATCTGGCGGAGACCCTGCTGGTCATCGACCATCAGACCAAGCATACCCGCATCCAGGCGAGCCTGTTCACGCCGCTGGAGAGTGAAAAACAGCGCCTGGAGCAGCGCCTGAGCCAGCTGCGCCAGCAGCTGAACGAGCCACCGCTGCCGCTGCCGGTCACTACCGTGGCCGAAATGCGCTGCGACGTTGACCAGAGCGATGAAGAGTACGGCGCGGTGGTGCGCAAAATGCAGCGCGCGATCCGCGCTGGGGAAATCTTCCAGGTGGTCCCTTCCCGCCGCTTCTCGCTGCCCTGCCCGTCGCCGCTGGCCGCGTATGATGTGCTGAAGAAGAGCAACCCCAGCCCGTATATGTTCTTTATGCAGGACAACGATTTCACCCTGTTCGGCGCCTCGCCGGAAAGCTCGCTGAAGTACGATGCCGTCAGCCGTCAGATTGAGATCTACCCCATCGCCGGCACCCGGCCGCGCGGCCGCCGCGCCGACGGCTCGCTGGATCGCGATCTCGACAGCCGTATCGAACTGGAAATGCGTACCGATCACAAAGAGCTTTCCGAGCACCTGATGCTGGTGGACCTGGCGCGCAACGATCTGGCCCGCATCTGTTCCCCGGGCAGCCGCTATGTCGCCGATTTAACCAAGGTTGACCGTTACTCCTTCGTGATGCATCTGGTCTCCCGGGTGGTGGGTGAACTGCGTCAGGATCTCGATGTGCTGCACGCTTACCGCGCCTGCATGAACATGGGCACTCTCAGCGGCGCGCCGAAGGTTCGCGCCATGCAGCTGATTGCCGCCGCCGAAGGTAAACGACGCGGCAGCTACGGCGGCGCGGTGGGCTATTTCACTGCCCACGGCGACCTCGACACCTGCATCGTCATCCGTTCCGCCTACGTGCAGGAGGGTATCGCTACCGTCCAGGCCGGAGCCGGCATTGTGCTCGACTCGGTTCCCCAGTCGGAAGCGGATGAGACCCGAAATAAAGCCCGCGCGGTGCTGCGCGCCATTGCCCAGGCCCATCACGCGAAGGAGATTTTCTGATGGCTGACATTCTGCTGCTCGATAATATCGATTCTTTCACCTATAACCTGGCAGACCAGCTGCGCGCCAACGGCCATAACGTGGTGATTTACCGTAACTCCGTTCCGGCGCAGGCGCTGATTGAGCGTCTGGGCACCATGGACAATCCGGTGCTGATGCTCTCCCCTGGCCCGGGTACGCCAAGCGAAGCCGGCTGCATGCCGGAATTGCTGACCCGCATGCGGGGCAAGCTGCCGATCATCGGCATCTGCCTCGGCCACCAGGCCATTGTCGAAGCCTACGGCGGCTATGTCGGCCAGGCGGGCGAGATCCTTCACGGCAAAGCCTCCAGCATTGAGCACGACGGCCAGGCGATGTTTGCCGGTCTGGCTAACCCGCTGCCGGTGGCGCGCTACCACTCGCTGGTCGGCAGCAATATTCCCGCCGGGCTGACGATTAACGCCAATTTCAATGGCATGGTGATGGCGGTGCGTCACGATGCGGATCGGGTGTGCGGCTTCCAGTTCCACCCGGAATCGATCCTCACCACCCAGGGCGCGCGACTGCTGGAGCAGACCCTGGCCTGGGCGCTGCAGAAGCTGGAGCATACCAACACCCTCCAGCCGATCCTTGAGAAGCTGTACCAGGCGGAAACCCTGAGCCAGCAGGAGAGCCACCAGCTGTTCTCCGCCGTCGTGCGCGGCGAAGTGAAGCCTGAACAGCTGGCCGCCGCGCTGGTCAGTATGAAAGTGCGCGGCGAGCAGCCGCAGGAAATTGCCGGCGCCGCCACCGCGCTGCTGGAAAACGCCGCGCCGTTCCCGCGCCCGGACTACCTGTTTGCCGACATCGTCGGCACCGGTGGCGACGGCAGCAACAGCATTAATATCTCCACCGCCAGCGCGTTTGTCGCCGCTGCCTGTGGATTGAAAGTGGCGAAGCACGGCAACCGCAGCGTTTCCAGTAAATCAGGCTCTTCTGACCTGCTGGCGGCCTTCGGCATTAATCTCGATATGAACGCCGATAAATCCCGCGCGGCGCTCGATGAGCTGGGCGTCTGCTTCCTGTTCGCGCCGAAGTACCACACCGGTTTCCGCCACGCGATGCCGGTCCGTCAGCAGCTGAAGACCCGTACTCTGTTTAACGTGCTGGGCCCGCTGATCAACCCGGCGCATCCGCCGCTGGCGCTGATTGGCGTCTACAGCCCGGAACTGGTGTTGCCGATTGCGGAAACCTTGCGCGTACTCGGTTATCAGCGCGCTGCCGTGGTGCACAGCGGCGGGATGGATGAAGTCTCGCTGCATGCGCCCACGGTGGTCGCCGAGCTGCATAACGGGGAAATTAAAAGCTATCAGCTGACCGCCGACGATTTCGGCCTGACGCCTTACCATCAGGCGCAGCTGGCGGGCGGCACGCCGGAAGAAAACCGTGACATTCTGACGCGCTTGCTACAAGGTAAAGGTGAAGCCGCTCACGAAGCCGCCGTCGCCGCCAACGTCGCCATGTTGATGCGTTTACACGGGCATGAAGATCTGAAAGCTAACGCTCAGCAGGTACTGGATGTGCTGCACAGCGGCGCGGCCTATGACAGAGTGACCGCCTTAGCGGCAAGAGGGTAAAGAATGCAGACCGTTTTAGCAAAAATCGTTGCCGACAAAGCGATTTGGGTGGAAGCCCGCAAACAACAACAACCGTTAGCCAGTTTTCAGAATGAGGTCGTCCCGACGCAGCGCAATTTCTATGACGCGCTGGCCGGCACCCGCACCGCGTTTATTCTCGAGTGCAAAAAGGCTTCGCCGTCGAAGGGGTTGATTCGCGAAGATTTCGATCCGGCGGCGATCGCCAGCATCTACAAACACTACGCCTCGGCGATCTCGGTGCTGTGTGATGAGAAATATTTCCAGGGCAGCTTCGATTTTCTGCCGATCGTCAGCAAGGTCGCGCCGCAGCCGATCCTGTGTAAGGACTTCACCATCGACCCTTACCAGATCTACCTGGCGCGCTACTATCAGGCCGACGCCTGCCTGCTGATGCTGTCGGTGCTCGACGATGAACAGTATCGTCAGCTCTCGGCGGTGGCTCACAGCCTGAATATGGGCGTGCTCACCGAAGTCAGCAATGATGAGGAGCTGGAGCGCGCCATCGCCCTGAAGGCGAAGGTGGTGGGCATCAACAACCGCGACCTGCGCGATATGTCGATTGACCTCAACCGCACCCGTCAGCTGGCGGCGCGTCTCGGCCCGGATGTCACGGTGATCAGCGAATCCGGCATCCATACCTATGCCGAAGTGCGTGAGCTGAGCCACTTCGCCAACGGCTTCCTGATCGGCTCCGCCCTGATGGAGCAGGCGGATCTGGAAGCGGCGGTCAAGCGCGTGCTGCTCGGCGAGAACAAAGTGTGCGGCCTGACGCGCCCGCAGGATGCGCAGGTGGCCTGGGAGTCTGGCGCCATCTACGGTGGGCTGATCTTCGTCCCGACCTCGCCGCGGGCGGTAAATGACGCCCAGGCCAAAGCGGTGATCGCCGCCGCGCCGCTGCAGTACGTCGGCGTCTTCCGCAATGCGCCGCTGGATGAGGTGGTCGCCCGCGCCCAGGCCCTGGAGCTGGCCGCCGTACAGCTGCACGGTGATGAAGACCAGGCCTATATCGACGCGCTGCGCGACGCCCTCGCGGATAGCGTCCGCATCTGGAAAGCGCTGAGCGTTGGCGAAACCTTGCCGTCCCGTACACTCCGCCATGTCGATAAGTATCTGCTCGACAACGGCCAGGGCGGCAGCGGCCAGCGTTTTGACTGGAGCCTGCTGCAGGGCCAGGACCTGCGCAACGTCATGCTGGCTGGCGGCCTCGGCGCCGATAACTGTGTGGAAGCGGCCAAAAGCGGCTGTGCCGGACTCGATTTCAATTCAGGCGTAGAGTCGCAACCCGGGATTAAAGACGCCAGCAAGCTGGCCTCCGTATTCCAGACGCTGCGCGCATATTAAGGAGCAATAATGAGCACTTTACTGAACCCCTACTTCGGCGAATTCGGCGGCATGTATGTGCCGCAGATCCTGATGCCCGCCCTGCGCCAGCTGGAAGAGGCCTTTGTCAGCGCGCAGAAGGACCCGGCCTTTCAGGCGGAATTCACCGACCTGCTGAAAAACTACGCCGGTCGTCCGACGGCGCTGACCAAATGCCGGAACCTGACCGAAGGGACCCGCACTACCCTGTACCTGAAACGCGAAGATCTGCTGCACGGCGGCGCGCACAAAACCAACCAGGTGCTGGGCCAGGCTCTGCTGGCCAAACGGATGGGCAAAACCGAAATTATCGCCGAGACCGGCGCCGGTCAGCACGGCGTCGCCTCAGCGCTGGCCAGCGCCCTGCTCGGTCTGAAATGCCGTATCTACATGGGCGCCAAGGACGTCGAGCGCCAGTCGCCGAACGTCTTCCGTATGCGCCTGATGGGCGCCGAGGTGATCCCGGTGCACAGCGGCTCCGCCACGCTTAAAGATGCCTGTAACGAGGCGCTGCGCGACTGGTCCGGTAGCTACGAGAAGGCGCACTATATGCTGGGCACCGCCGCCGGTCCGCACCCGTTCCCGACCATCGTGCGTGAATTCCAGCGCATGATCGGCGAAGAGACCAAAGCGCAGATCCTCGAAAAAGAGGGCCGTCTGCCGGACGCGGTGATCGCCTGCGTCGGCGGCGGGTCAAACGCCATCGGCATGTTCGCTGATTTTATCGAGGAAACCCGCGTCGGCCTGATCGGCGTGGAGCCTGCCGGGCACGGTATCGAAAGCGGAGAGCACGGCGCGCCGCTGAAGCATGGTCGTGTGGGGATCTACTTCGGGATGAAGTCGCCGATGATGCAAACCGCCGACGGCCAGATCGAGGAATCTTACTCCATTTCCGCCGGGCTGGACTTCCCGTCCGTTGGGCCGCAGCACGCGTTTCTGAACAGCACCGGGCGCGCCGACTATGTGTCGATCACCGATGACGAAGCGCTGGAGGCGTTTAAAGCGCTCTCCCGCCACGAAGGGATCATCCCGGCGCTGGAGTCCTCTCACGCTCTGGCCCATGCGCTGAAAATGATGCGCGAGAACCCGGAAAAAGAGCAGCTGCTGGTGGTTAACCTCTCCGGCCGCGGCGATAAAGACATTTTCACCGTACACGACATCCTGAAAGCGCGAGGGGAAATCTGATGGAACGCTATGAGACGCTGTTTGCCCAACTGAAAAACCGCCAGGAAGGCGCTTTCGTCCCCTTTGTCACCCTTGGCGATCCGGGACCGGAGCAGTCGCTGAAAATTATCGATGCGCTGATCGAAGGCGGCGCCGATGCCCTTGAGCTGGGGATCCCCTTCTCCGACCCGCTGGCGGACGGCCCGACCATCCAGGGCGCGGCCCTGCGCGCCTTCGCCGCGGGGGTAACCCCGGCGCAGTGCTTTGAGATGCTGGCGGCGATCCGCCAGAAGCATCCAACGATCCCAATCGGCCTGCTGATGTACGCGAACCTCGTCTTCAGCCCGGGTATCGATGAGTTCTATGCCCAGTGCGCCCGCGTCGGCGTCGACTCGGTGCTGGTAGCCGACGTGCCGGTGGAAGAGTCCGCCCCGTTCCGCCAGGCGGCGATGCGCCATAACATCGCGCCAATTTTCATTTGCCCGCCCAATGCGGATGACGATTTACTGCGCCAGATTGCCTCTTATGGTCGCGGCTACACCTATCTGCTGTCGCGCGCCGGGGTGACGGGTGCGGAAAATCGCGCTGCGCTGCCGCTGCACCATCTGGTGGAGAAGCTGGCGGAATATCACGCTGCGCCGCCGCTGCAGGGCTTTGGCATCTCCGCGCCGGAGCAGGTGAGCGCCGCCATTGACGCCGGGGCCGCCGGGGCGATCTCCGGTTCCGCCATCGTCAAAATCATCGAACGTCATCTTGATGAGCCGCAAACCATGCTCGACGAGCTGAAAGCCTTCGTCCAGAGCCTGAAGGCGGCGACCAAAACCGCCTGACCGTCAGCCGCCTGGCATCGCGCCAGGCGGCGATGATTTCTGCAAACTGTCGGCGTATTTGCGCGTTAAGCGAAACAGCGCCTGCACTTCATCTTCCGGCCACTGCGCCAGCACCTGATTCATTAACCGCCGCCGCGCGACGGCGATCCTGTCGATCATCTGTTGTCCCCTGGCGCTAAGCGTCACTTCGCTGATCCGTCGGTCATGACGGTTCGGTTGCTTACCGGCAAGCCCCTGGGCTTCCAGTTTCTTCACCTGACGACTGACGGTGGTGTAATCGCGCCCTAAATGATCCGCCAGCTCAACCACCCCCACCGGGCCATAGCGCCCTACCGCCACCAGCAGCGGAAACAGCATCTGTTCCAGCTTGACGCCAGCTGCCTGGAGGATCTGCTCGTCGCGCACCGGCTGGTTCATCACGCTGATGATATCCAGCAGCGCGCCGTGAAAGTCGGTAATGTCGTAGCCATTATGTGCATCTTGCATGTATTAATTTTCCGCGTATAGTGCTGCAAAACAATATGTGTATTTTACACATAATTCCCGACAGGAGATAATTTATGAAAGCAGGCGTGGTTTTTGATCTCGCAGAAGGCCCGGTTTGGGCCGATTTCATCGAGCCGCAGCCCGCGCCCGGCCAGACGCTTATTGACGTCCGCGCCGCCGCGATGAGCCATGTGGTCAAGGCCCGGGCATCAGGACGCCATTACAGCTTCGACGGCAATCTGCCTTTTGTACCCGGTATCGATGGTGTCGGCACTACATCCCAGGGCCAGCGCGTCTACTTCGCCTTCCCCACTGCCCCCTTCGGCAGTATGGCGCAGCGGGCGCCGGTCGCCCTGCAGAATTGCCTGCCGCTGCCGGATGAGCTCGATGATATCCCGGCGGCGGCGATGGCCAACCCCGGCATGTCCGCGTGGGCGTCTCTGGTGACTCGCGCCCAGCTTCAGGCCGGCGAAACGGTGCTGATTAACGGCGCCACCGGCAGCGCCGGTCGGCTGGCGGTGCAGATTGCCCGCTACCTGGGCGCAAAAAAAATCATTGCGACCGGACGCAATGCGCAGTCGCTGGCGGCGATCGGCGCCGATGAATGTATTCAGTTAACTGCGGATGATAAGACGTTAACTGCACAGTTTTCAGCGGTCAGCGCCGCGCAGATCGATGTGGTCATCGATTATCTGTGGGGACACAGCGCGGAATTATTATTGCCGGCCCTGGCCAAATATACCCCGGCCGGCAGGCCGGTGCGCTATGTGCAAGTGGGGTCCCTGGCTGGGGCCGATATCGCGTTAAATGGCGCGGTTCTGCGTTCCGCCCCGCTCCTGCTGATGGGCAGCGGGATCGGTAGCCTGACGATGCCGCAGCTGCTGGCGGCGACCGGCGAAATGCTGCAGGCGGCGGTGCCGGGGAAATTGACCATCGCCACCACCCCGCGGCCACTGCAGGAGATCGCGGCGGCCTGGCCGCAGGACGACAGCCAGAAGCGTACGGTTTTCACCCTCGGATAAAAAATCGCTTCCGCACAAAAGATGGGGTTGATATCTTAAATGAGAAATATTATCTTTCTCATCACTGAATAGTTGAGTAAATAACTCAGGTATTCAGTACGACATTGCTCACATTGCTTCCAGTATTTTTGCCCGCACTTGTGCGGGCTTTTTTTTACTCGCGACACACCTCTCGCACCCGCTGCCGCAGCCAGCGGTGGCCGGGGCCTGCTCCTGGCGCGGACGCCACACCTGCGACACCGTAATCACCCCGGTGCTGACCGGCAGCGGAAAACTTACTATCCCCTGCGGCGAAGGATGACGCACGCAGGAGGCCGGCACCAGCCCCAGCGCGGCGCTGAAGCCCGGCACGACGGCGGCGATGCGCCGGTACAGCCCCCGCCCCGCTCTGCCAGCTGATCATCCACCAGCCCATATACGATCCCATGCCGGGAAACGATAACATGTCCCCAGGCGACATAGCGCTCTGCATCTATCGCCGCCGCGGCGGTAAACGGGATTGAGCACCGCGCGCATATCGCTCAGCACACTGTGCGTTTTGCTGCGGATCCGCTGCGCATGCGGGGTGAACACCATTTTGCGTCCGGCCCGCACCAGCAGGGGATCGCCGGTCACGTGCCGCAAGCGAGTTAACGTTCGGATCATCGCCGAAGTGCTAAGGCCGAAACGGCGGGCGGCGCCCGGGACTGGAGTATCTGGATGGCCACGGCCGCACGGTGCCCTGGTAAGCCCGCCGGGACGCCAGCCTCAGGGCGCCCTTCGGCGCCCGCCCGGCGTCTGTTATCCAAGGTCACCGCGCTATATTCCGCGTTGCCCTGCCGCCTTTACCGAGGTCACCCGCCTTTTTTGTTCAAAATTTATGAAATTTGTAAACGGTGGTGAAGAAATCAGTTTAAACGTCAACTTTTCTGTGTAAATATTAAGGCGAATGATAACTATTCTTTTTATCATTTATAGAATCACGCCGGGTCAGCGCAAGCCAGACGACGAATAACGTCGCTTTTGCGCGGCGTGATATGTGCTAATAACAAAAAATAAGCCTGCATTTATCATGGAAAAAAACGCTTCTCTGCCGTTTGGCAGTTTCAACTCATTGGCATTGTTTACGGGTCTGTGTCTGGGGGCCGCGCCGGCAACCGGCATGGCAGCCGAAAAATCAGTCAAAAATAATGAAGAGACGCTGGTGGTGGAAGCCGCCCCGCCTTCGCTTTATTCTCCCGGTGCCTCCGCCGATCCCAAGTTCAATAAACCACTGGTGGATACCACTCGCACCATCACCGTGATCCCCGAACAGGTCATTAAAGATCAGGGCGTCACCAACCTGACTGACGCCCTCAAAAACGTCCCCGGCGTCGGGGCGTTTTACGCCGGGGAGAATGGCAGCTCAACCACCGGGGACGCCATCTTTATGCGCGGCGTGGACACCTCCAACAGTATTTATGTCGACGGCATTCGCGATATCGGCAGCGTGACGCGGGATACCTTCAATACCCAGCAGGTGGAAGTCATCAAGGGGCCCGCCGGCACGGACTATGGCCGCAGCGCCCCTTCCGGCTCGATCAATATGATCAGCAAGCAGCCGCGCCTTGACTCCGGGATCGACGGATCCGCCAGCATCGGCAGCGCCTGGTCGCGTCGGGGTACCCTTGACCTTAACCAGGCCTTCGGCGACAACGCCGCGTTTCGCCTCAACCTGATGGGCGAAAAAACCCACGACGCCGGCCGGGATAAGATTGAGAACGAGCGCTACGGCATTGCCCCGTCCCTGGCCTTCGGCCTCGATACGCCCACCCGTCTGTATCTGAACTATCTCCACGTCCGGCAGAATAACACCCCGGATGGCGGGATCCCCACCGTCGGCCTGCCGGGCTATTCGGCGCCTTCGCCGAAGTATGCCGCCCTCAATTCCGCCGGTAAGGTCGATACCAGCAATTTCTATGGCACCGACTCCGATTACGATAAATCCACCACCGACAGCGGCACCCTGCGCTTTGAACACGATCTGACGGACAATACCACCGTGCGCAATACCACCCGCTGGTCGCGTGTGAAGCAGGAGTATCTCCTGACCGCGGTGATGGGCGGCGCGAGCAATATCACCGCCCCCGACATCAATGACGTCAATACCTGGAGCTGGTCACGTCTGGTTAATACCAAAGATGTCAGCAACCGCATTCTGACCAACCAGACCAATATCACTTCGACCTTCAATACCGGTTCGATAGGCCATGACGTCAGCGCCGGCGTGGAGTTTACCCGGGAAAACCAGACTAACTATGGCGTCAACGCCCTGACCGCTCCGGCGGTGAATCTCTATCATCCGGTGAGCAGCCTGTCGATTGGCGGGCTGGACAGAAACGGGGCGAACGCCAACGGCCAGACCGATACCTTCGGTATCTATGCCTTTGATACGCTGGCGCTGACCGATCGGGTTGAGGTCAACGGTGGGCTGCGTCTCGACAGTTACCATACCAAATATGACAGCGCCACCGCCTGCGGCGGCAGCGGACGCGGGGCTGTCGCCTGCCCGCCAGGACAGTCGACCGGCAGCCCGGTCACCACTGTCGATACCGCTAAATCCGGTAACCTGGTTAACTGGAAGGCCGGGGCGCTGTATCGCTTAACCGAGCAGGGCAATATCTACGTCAACTATGCCATCTCGCAGCAACCGCCGGGGGGCAGCAGCTTCGCGCTGGCTGCCAGCGGTAGCGGCAACAGCGCCAACCGGACCGACTTTAAACCGCAGAAAGCGAAATCCAGCGAACTGGGCACCAAGTGGCAGATCCTCGACAAGCGCCTGCTGCTCAGCGCGGCGTTATTCCGCACCGATATTGAAAACGAAGTGGCCGCCAACGATGACGGAACCTGGTCGCAGTACGGCAAAAAGCGCGTGGAAGGCTATGAGCTCTCCGCAACCGGGAACCTGACCCCGGACTGGACAATCATCGCCGGCTACACCCAGCAGCATGCCACGGTGACAGAGGGTCAGAATGTGGCGCAGGATGGCTCTTCCGCGCTGGCCTACACCCCGAAACATGCCTTTACGCTGTGGACGCAGTATCAGGCCACCAGCGATCTGTCCGTCGGCGGCGGCGTGCGCTATGTAGGAAGCCTGCGCCGGGGCAGCGATGGCGCGGTGGGTACCCCGGATCACACCGAGGGCTATTGGGTCGCCGACGCCAAACTGGGCTATCGGGTCAACAGCAATCTCGATCTGCAACTCAATATGTACAACCTGTTTGATACCGATTATGTGGCTTCCATCAACAAGAGCGGCTATCGCTATCATCCGGGCGAACCCCGTACCTTTATGTTGACGGCGAACGTCCATTTCTGAGTCTGTACGTGGGGCCATCGCGCCCCACCTTTTTGAGAGAACACCGCAATGATGTATCACATTCCTGACGTGCTGACGGCGGACCAGGTGGCTGAATATGGCCGCCTGCTGGCGCAGGCCGAATGGGTTGACGGGCGGGTTACCGTCGGCAGCCAGGGGGCGACCGTCAAACAAAACCAGCAGATCGATACCCGCACGCCGCTGTATGCCCGTCTGCAGGCCGCCGTACTCGACGCGCTGCGCGGCCATCCGCAGTTTTTTTCCGCCGCGCTGCCGCGGACGATTTCCGCGCCGTTGTTTAATCGCTACGGGCCGGGGGAGACCTACGGTTTTCATGTCGATGGCGCGGTGCGCCAGAACGGGGATGCGGGCTGGATGCGGACCGACCTCTCGGCGACGCTGTTCCTCTGCGAGCCGGAAAGCTATGAAGGGGGCGAACTGGTGATTGAAGATACCTATGGCCAGCACCGGGTGAAGCTCCCGGCCGGACATCTGGTGCTCTATCCCGCCAGTAGCCTGCACTGCGTCACCCCGGTCACCGGCGGGGTTCGCCAGGCCTCTTTCCTGTGGATCCAGTCGATGGTCCGCGACGATAAGCAGCGCGCGATGCTCTACGACCTGGACCGCACGATCCAGTCTCTCAAAACCCGCTTAGGCGACGGGGAAGAGGTCCTCTCCCTGCTCAATATGTATCACAACCTGCTGCGCCAGTGGACTGAAGTGTGATCCGCAGGCGAAGGTTTATCGCAGGGAGGGGTGAGGAGGCAACAGACTGGCCGTCCGCTGGCCAGTTTGCAGCAGGCGTTAGAACCGATAGCCTGCGGAGAACATAAACACCCACGGATCCAGGCGGGTGCTGACTTTCTGGTCCACACCGCCGGCTTTGAATTTCACATCGGTGTCGATATCCATGTACCACACCGACATATTCAGCAGCCAGTCACGGTTAATCAGGTAATCGAGGCCGACCTGTCCTGCCGCGCCCCAGGAGTCCTTCAGGCTCAGATCGGAAAGCCCGGCCGCCTTGCCGGTATCGTTAAAGTCTTCATTAAAGAAGGTGGTGTAGTTAATCCCCGCCCCCACGTACGGACGCACCTTGCTTTGCGCATCGCCAAAGTACCACTGCGCCATCAGGGTGGGTGGCAACTGATGGACGGTAGCGATGGTGCCGGTTGGCCCGGTACCAACCTTATGGCGGAACGGCGTAGCCGCCAGCAGTTCCACACCGATGTTATCGGTCGCCATATAGGTAAAGGTTAAACCCAGCTGAGTATTGTTACTGACGTTGAAACTGCCCAGACTGCCCAGCACATTGTCAGAGCCTTCCGTCGGTCGGACGGTGGCGGTCCCGGCACGAATGAAAAATTCACCCGCTTCATGCGCCCAGACGCTGCCGGTAGTAAGAGTGCTTAGAATCAATGCCGCCGCTGCTAACTTCTTCATATCCACTTCCTCATTATGGTTTTTCAGCGCGGCCAAATATACCTATAACGAGTTACGTTTGATCTGTTTTAGATCACACTAAAACCTTAGATTTAACATTTATTGATCCAGATTAATTTTTGATACCGATCGCAATACGCTAAATCCTTCGCACATCAATTTTCACTTTTCGCAAAAAAAATTATTTCTGCTCCTCTTGCCGCCGCTGAGGCGGCTGGATAAGTTAACTGCCGACAATCTGTGTTGATGCGTTTTTTTCAGGTGTAATTATGAGTGAAATCAACCCGTGCATGACGTGCGGTGCCTGTTGTGCGTATTTTCGAGTCTCTTTCTACTGGGCGGAAGCCGACGACGCGGGCGGCCTGGTGCCCGCCGCGCTGACCGAGCCGCTGACCCCCTTCCTGCGCTGTATGAGCGGCACTAATCAACGTCAGAGCCGCTGTGCGGCGCTATCGGGCGAGATCGGCGACGCCGTCCACTGCACTATCTATGAAAACCGTCCTTCGCCATGTCGCGAATTCGCCATGTCCGGGGAAAACGGCGAGGAAAACGACGCCTGCAACCGGGCGCGAGCGCGCTATGGGCTGCCGCCATTGCGGCCTCTTTACAAAGATATACCTGCCCTGACCGGCGCAGAGAGTGCTACGACGGAAGGATTTGCGGTACAATCGCCGGCTAGTTAACACCTGCGACACTCAAGGAGAATGCATGTCTATCACGGCGAAGTCCGTCTACCGTGACACCGGGAATTTTTTTCGTAATCAGTTCATTACCATTTTGCTGATTGCGCTGTTGTGCGCGTTCATTACGGTAGTACTTGGCCATGCCTTTTCACCCAGCGACGAGCAGCTGTCGATACTCAGCGAAGGCGACAACCTCGCCGGTAGCGCAGGCCTGTTCGAACTGGTGCAGAATATGACGCCGGAGCAGCAGCAGGTTCTGCTGCGCGCCTCGGCGGCATCAACCTTCTCGGGTCTGGTGGGCAATGCGATCCTCGCCGGCGGCGTCCTGCTGCTCATCCAGCTGGTCTCTGCCGGTCATCGTGTCAGCGCCCTGCGCGCCATCGGCGCCTCGGCGCCGGTGCTGCCAAAGCTGCTGCTGCTGATCCTCTTCACCACTTTCCTGGTGCAGATGGGGATGATGTTAGTGCTGGTGCCCGGCGTCCTGTTGGCCATTGTGCTGGCCTTTGCGCCAATCATGCTGGTGCAAGACAAAATGGGCATCCTCGGCGCCATGCGCAGCAGCATGCGCCTGGCGTGGGCCAATCTGCGGCTGGTGGCGCCGGCCATTATCGGTTGGCTGGTGGCGAAAACTCTGCTGTTACTGTTTGCTTCCAGCTTTGCCGCCCTGACGCCAAACGTCGGCGCGGTGGTGATTAATACCCTCAGCAACCTGATTTCCGCCCTGTTGCTGATCTATTTATTCCGCGTGTATATGCTTATCCGTAGCTAATTTTAACCTGGACCGGGGAATTTCCCGGTCCGTCCTGACAGACGGGATCGATGTATGAAGCAGTTTCTGGATTTTTTACCGCTGGTGGTCTTCTTCGCCTTCTACAAGCTTTACGATATCTACGCCGCCACCACGGCGCTGATTGTGGCGACCGCCATCGTGCTGATCTACAGCTGGGTGCGCTACCGTAAAATCGAAAAAATGGCGCTGATCACCTTCGTGCTGGTGGCCGTCTTCGGTGGATTAACCCTCTTCTTCCACAATGATGAGTTTATTAAATGGAAGGTGACGGTGATCTATGCGCTGTTCGCCGGCGCGCTGCTCTTCAGCCAGTGGGTGATGAAAAAGCCGCTTATCCAGCGCATGCTGGGTAAAGAGCTGACCCTGCCGCAGCAGGTCTGGTCGCGCCTTAACCTGGCCTGGGCGGCGTTTTTTATCCTCTGCGGGCTGGCTAATATCTATATCGCCTTCTGGTTGCCGCAGAATATCTGGGTTAACTTTAAGGTCTTCGGTTTAACTGCCCTCACGCTGGTCTTTACCTTGCTGAGCGGAATCTACATCTACCGTCATATGCCGCAGGACGACCACCACTAATTCCCCGGCAGCCTGCGCCCGCCTCCGCGGGCGCTATCCCCTATTCTCTCTCCGCCGTTTTCATAGTAGCATCCCGCTGATCGTCTTTGACCACAACAGAGTAGAGCATGACAACAACAGATCTCGCCCCGAAGGGCGAAATGGTTTTACGCCCCCTGGCAATGCCGGCGGATACTAATGCCAACGGGGATATTTTTGGCGGCTGGCTGATGTCGCAGATGGATATCGGCGGCGCCATTATGGCCAAAGAGATCGCCCAGGGTCGCGTGGTGACCGTGCGCGTGGATGGGATGACCTTTTTACGCCCGGTGGCCGTCGGCGACGTGGTGTGCTGCTATGCCCGCTGCGTGAAGCGCGGCAATACCTCGGTCACCATTAACATCGAAGTGTGGGTGAAAAAAGTCTCGTCAGAACCAATTGGCCAGCGCTACAAGGCGACGGAAGCGCTGTTTATCTACGTTGCCGTCGATAATCAGGGTAAACCACGCCCTCTGCCGGCGGAATAAGATGGCGCCCGGCTAACCGGGCACCTGGCTTAGAGAAAGCCCAGCAGCGAGAAGAAGAAGTAGCCGATAACAATCACCATCACCGGCAGCACGTACAGCGGGAAATACTGCACCAGGATCGTATGTCGCGGCACCACAATGCGTTCGGCGAGCTGCTCGCGAGTTAACCCTTCCGCGCCTTTCGCCTGCTCGAGGATCAGCTGATCCTCAATCCCCTCGCGGAGAAATTTCGCCTGCCGCGCCATCCGCGCGCCGGAGGCCTGCAGCGCCATCCCGACGAACACCAGAATGAAGATAATCCAGAAGCCGATGTTCAGGCTATGGTGAAAATCCGGCAGCGGTGAGTTGTACCAGAAAAAGTTCAGGAACGGCGTGTTAAAGCGCATCATCTCAATCATGACGTGCGCAAAATCCATCATCACCGCGTCAATGCCGGGTTTCTTTTCACTGTGCTCATACATAAATTTGAGGACAGAAATCAGCGTCGACAGCACGGCGGGAATAAAGATGACCCATCCCAAAATACGTTTGATGACCGCAATGCGTCCAGCTTGTTGGTACGTCATGAGTTCCCCTTGTTAAAGACGCGTTAGTGGTTCGCCTGCCGCCCGTTGCGTGGCGCAGGCGCCCCTCGCTTACCCGAATGTGTCGGGTATAAGTCTATCTTCCACGGCGAATTTCGCCCAATAACGCGCGGTATGATATACCATGAATGCCGATTCGTTTATCTGATTACGCAACAGGAGAAGGACATATGTCAGCGAAGCGCCGCATTGAGGCTGCGATTTTTGATATGGACGGGTTGCTGATTGACTCTGAGCCGCTTTGGGATCAGGCGGAGGTCGAGGTCATGGAGAGCCTGGGGGTGGATACCCGCCGCCGCGATGAACTGCCCGACCTGCTGGGTCTGCGAATCGACCTGGTGGTGGATCTGTGGTACGCGCAGCAGCCGTGGCGCGGCGTAGACCGCGCAGAAGCTACCGCGCGCATTATCCGTCGCGCCATCGAACTGGTTGAAGCCTCACGTCCGCTGCTGCCGGGGGTGCGCGAGGCGGTGGCCCTGTGCAAAGCCCAGGGGTTGAAGGTAGGGCTGGCCTCAGCCTCGCCGCTGGTGATGCTGGAGAAAGTGCTCAATATGTTCGAGCTGCGCGACCAGTTTGATGCCCTCGCCTCGGCTGAGCATCTGCCCTGGAGCAAACCGCACCCGCAGGTGTATCTCAACTGCGCCGCCGCCCTCGGGGTCGACCCACAGCGCTGTGTCGCGCTGGAGGACTCGGTCAACGGCATGATCGCCAGCAAAGCTGCGCGCATGCGCGCTATCGTCGTGCCGGAAGCAGAGAACAGCCGCGACCCGCGCTTCGTGCTGGCGGACGTCAAGCTACCGTCACTGCAGGCCCTGACCGTCGAGGCGCTGCTCGGGTAAGACCGCTGGCGGGTGACGCGATCGCCGCCACCCGCCAGCAAAGAAAATCAAAACATCGTTTCATTTTAATTGTAATTTTATTTTCCTGCCTCTATGCTGGGTACAGGTGGCGTCATCGTACGCCTGAAGATCAGCACACAGAGGTGAATATGGTACTGAACGCCTTCGACCTGACGGGTAAGGTCGCCATCGTGACCGGTTGCGATACCGGCCTGGGACAGGGAATGACGCTGGGCCTGGCGCAGGCCGGATGCAATATCGTCGGCATCAACCGCAAAATTCCCCACGACACTGCCGCGCAGGTTCAGGCGCTGGGCCGCCGCTTTCATGCCATTCAGGCGGATCTCAGCCAACAGGATGATATGACCGTTTTGGTCGACCAGGCGGTGGCGGCGATGGGCCGGGTCGATATTCTGGTCAACAACGCCGGGATTATCCGCCGCCATGATGCCCTGACCTTCACGGAAAGTGACTGGGATGCGGTGATCGATCTGAATCTGAAAGCAGTTTTTTTCCTCTGCCAGGCGGTCGCCAGGCAGTTCATTCACCAGGGTGAAGGCGGGAAAATCGTTAACATCGCCTCGATGCTCTCGTTTCAGGGCGGGATCCGCGTCCCCTCCTATACCGCCTCGAAAAGCGGCGTGCTGGGGCTGACCCGCCTGCTGGCTAACGAATGGGCTGGTCAGGGTATCAACGTCAACGCCATTGCGCCCGGGTATATGGCCACCAATAACACCCAGGCGCTGCGCGAAGATGAGGAGCGCAACCAGGCAATCCTTGAGCGTATCCCCGCCGGTCGCTGGGGTGTGCCGGGTGACCTGCAGGGGCCGGTGGTGTTTCTCGCCTCGTCTGCCGCCGACTATATTCACGGCTATACCCTGGCCGTCGACGGCGGATGGCTGGCGCGCTGAGAATTTGTGACAAAGAGTTACACCGTCACCTCTTCCGTGCACTGTATAAAAACCCTATACTGTATGAATCGACAGTTTAGGGTGTGTTATCATGACGGCGGAAGGCCATCTCTTCTTTTCAATCGCCTGCGCAGTATTTGCCAAAAACGCAGAGTTAACGCCGGTGCTGGCGCAGGGCGACTGGTGGCATATTGTGCCCTCCGCGGTCTTGACCTGCCTGCTGCCGGACATCGATCACCCAAAGTCGTTTCTTGGCCAGCGGCTGAGCTGGATCTCAAAGCCCGTGGCGCGGGCCTTTGGCCACCGCGGCTTCACCCACAGCCTGCTGGCGGTGTTTGGCGCGCTGACGCTATTCTACCTCAAGGTGCCTGACAGCTGGATTGTCCCGGCGGACGCCCTCCAGGGCCTGGTGCTGGGCTATCTCAGCCACATCCTTGCCGATATGCTCACCCCAGCCGGGGTGCCGCTGCTGTGGCCCTGCCGCTGGCGCTTTCGGCTACCGATCCTTGCGCCGCGCAAAGGCAACCAGCTGGAGCGCGCATTATGCATGGCGCTGTTCATCTATGCCGTCTGGATGCCGCAGACGCTGGCGGACAACACCGCGATACGCTGGTCTTCCGGGGTGATTAATTCCCTGCAGATCACCTTCAATCGCTTCATAAGTCACCAGAGTGGGCGATAAACCGGCAGAAAACACCTTTTGGTTATAACCCATTCCATTTGAATATAAGTCCTTGATAACGCCTTCTGCTAACCTTGCGGTCATAAGAGCTGGTTATCCACCAGCCCGGGTTATAAAAATATCAGGAGAACGGGGATGAACTTTCCATTAATAGCGAACGTAGTCGTGTTCGCCGTATTGTTGTTTGCGCTGGGGCAAACGCGCCATAAACAGTGGAGCCTGGCCAGGAAGGTCCTGGTCGGCCTGGCGATTGGCGTGATCTTTGGTCTGGCGCTACAGCTGATCTATGGGTCTGACAGCCAGGTGCTGAAGGATTCCATCCAGTGGTTTAATATCGTCGGCAACGGTTATGTCCAACTGCTGCAAATGATCGTTATGCCGCTGGTCTTCGCGTCAATCCTTAGCGCGGTCGCCCGCCTGCACAATGCCTCGCAGCTGGGGAAAATCAGCTTCCTGAGCATCGGGACTCTGTTGTTCACCACCCTGATCGCCGCTCTGGTTGGCGTGCTGGTGACTAACATGTTCGGCCTCACCGCCGAGGGACTGGTCCAGGGCAGCGCGGAGACCGCTCGTCTGAACGCCATTCAGAGCAACTATGTGGGTAAAGTGGCCGATCTCAGCGTCCCGCAGCTGATCCTCTCCTTTGTGCCGAAGAACCCGTTTGCTGACCTGACCGGGGCTAACCCGACCTCGATCATCAGCATCGTCATTTTCTCGGCGTTCCTCGGCGTCGCAGCCCTGAAGCTGCTGAAAGAGGATGTGGAAAAAGGCCAGCGCGTCCTGACCGCCATTGATACCCTGCAGGGCTGGGTGATGAAGCTGGTTCGTCTGGTGATGCAGCTGACCCCTTACGGCGTTCTGGCGCTGATGACCAAAGTGGTTGCCGGGTCGAATCTGCAGGATATCATCAAGCTTGGCGGCTTCGTGGTGGCCTCGTACATCGCGCTGGGCATCATGTTTATCGTCCACGGCCTGCTGCTGGCGATTAACGGCGTCAGCCCGCTGAAGTATTTCCGTAAAGTCTGGCCGGTGATCACCTTCGCCTTCACCAGCCGCTCCAGCGCCGCCTCCATTCCGCTGAACGTGGAAGCGCAGACCCGTCGTCTCGGCGTACCGGAGTCGATTGCCAGCTTCTCCGCCTCCTTTGGCGCCACCATTGGTCAGAACGGCTGCGCCGGTATCTACCCGGCCATGCTGGCGGTGATGGTCGCACCGACCGTAGGCATCAACCCGCTGGATCCGATGTGGATTGCCACCCTCGTGGGCATCGTCACCGTCAGCTCGGCGGGCGTCGCCGGAGTGGGCGGCGGGGCCACCTTCGCCGCGCTGATCGTCCTGCCGGCGATGGGCCTGCCGGTGACCCTCGTGGCGCTGCTGATCTCCGTCGAGCCGCTGATCGATATGGGACGTACCGCGCTGAACGTTAACGGCTCCATGACCGCCGGGACGCTGACCAGCCAGTGGCTGCGCCAGACCGACAAGTCGATTTTCGATAGCGAAGAAGAAGCCGAACTGGCGCATCGCTAAACGGTAAGCACAAAAAAACCGCTGATAATCAGCGGTTTTTTTATTTCTGCAGCAGACTCAGGCTTCAATCTCTCCTTCCTGACGCACCTGGTTAGCCCAGCGCTGCGCCGACTCCGGCACGCTGAACGCCGGTGAACGGCGAAAATGCTCTCCCATCAGCAGAAAGGCGACATACTTCCCGCGCAAAATCCAGACATCGCGAAAATGGTCCATTTTCACGGCATGTTCCGGGGGCGCAGGCTCCACGCGCGGCACGTAGCTAATGACAGGGCGATTTTGTTGGCGCAATGGTTTCATAACAAATGGATTCACTAAGCAAAGCGGGAAACAGAAACCTCTATCATAGCCGATCGTGGCCCCGTTCGTCGCCCCCCTGCCGCCGATGCGCATTTTAGGATAACTCCCTGCCCCCTTGCCGGGCGCAGGCAGCGTAATGTTCTATAGTTAGAAGGGTTTTGGTTTATCAACGACCACTTTTAGCAATGAAAGCAGGAGACGAGCAATGTCTGATAAGCACCCAAACCCTCACCACCAGCAGGCACCGGTCCACGGCAGCGAGGAAGCGCAGCCGGGTCTCGACTCGCTGGCGCCGGATGACAGGGAGTGGCGCCCCACGCCGAAACCCACCGCCCCTGGCGCTGAACCGACCGCCCCTGGCAGCCTGAAAACGCCTGATACCCACAGCAAAAAACTCGATGCCCTGGAGCCACAGCGCAAAGGCGGAGAAGACTATCCGCTGACCACTAACCAGGGCGTGCGCATTGCCGACGATCAGAACTCGCTGCGCGCCGGTACCCGCGGCCCAACGCTGCTGGAAGATTTCATTCTGCGGGAGAAGATCACCCACTTCGACCACGAGCGAATTCCGGAGCGTATCGTTCATGCCCGCGGCTCAGCAGCCCACGGCTACTTCCAGCCCTACAAAAGCCTGACAGCCTTGACCAAAGCCGATTTTCTCTCGGCAGCCGATAAAATCACCCCGGTCTTTGTGCGCTTCTCCACCGTGCAGGGCGGCGCGGGGTCGGCGGACACCGTTCGCGATATTCGCGGCTTCGCCACCAAGTTTTACACCGATGAGGGGATTTTTGACCTCGTCGGCAACAACACCCCGGTCTTCTTTATCCAGGACGCGCTGAAGTTTCCCGACTTTGTCCACGCCGTGAAGCCTGAACCCCACTGGGCCATTCCCCAGGGACAAAGCGCTCACGATACGTTCTGGGACTATGTTTCCCTGCAGCCGGAAACGCTGCACAACGTGATGTGGGCGATGTCCGATCGCGGCATCCCGCGCAGCTATCGCACCATGGAAGGCTTTGGCATCCACACCTTCCGCCTGATCAATGCCGAGGGCAAAGCCACCTTTGTTCGCTTCCACTGGAAACCGGTCGCCGGCAAGGCGTCGCTGGTATGGGATGAAGCGCAGAAGCTGACCGGCCGTGACCCCGATTTTCATCGCCGCGATCTGTGGGAGGCCATTGAAGCCGGGGACTACCCGGAATTTGAGCTCGGCCTGCAGCTGATCCCCGAAGAGAATGAATTTGATTTTGACTTCGACCTGTTAGATCCCACCAAACTGATCCCCGAGGCGCTGGTGCCGGTGCAACGGGTCGGCAAAATGGTCCTCAACCGCAACCCGGACAACTTCTTTGCCGAAAACGAACAGGCGGCCTTCCATCCCGGGCATATCGTCCCGGGCATCGATTTCAGCAACGATCCGCTGCTGCAGGGGCGCCTCTTCTCCTACACCGATACCCAGATAAGCCGCCTCGGCGGACCGAATTTCCATGAAATCCCGATCAACCGGCCGACCTGCCCGTACCACAACTTCCAGCGCGACGGTATGCACCGGATGGAGATTGACACCAACCCGGCCAACTACGAACCCAACTCGATCAACGACAACTGGCCGCGCGAGACGCCGCCAGCCGCCAAACGCGGCGGTTTTGAGTCCCTCGCCGAGCGCGTCGACGGCGAGAAGATCCGTCAGCGCAGCCCGTCATTCGGCGAATATTACGCCCAGCCGCGTCTGTTCTGGCTGAGCCAGACGCCGATTGAGCAGCAGCATATTATCGATGGCTTCAGCTTTGAGCTTAGCAAAGTGGTCCGCACCTGGATCCGCGAGCGGGTGGTCGATCACCTGGCCCAAATTGATACCCGGCTGGCGGAAGCGGTCGGGGCGAATTTAGGTATCGAACTGAGCGATGAGCAGCGCAGCCTCACTCTGCCCTCCCCGGTCAACGGCGTGGAGAAAGATCCCACCCTCAGCCTCTACGCGGATGCCGAAGGGGATGTGAAAGGTCGTGTGGTGGCGGTGCTGCTCAATGAGCGTACCTCGGCGCAGGATCTGGTCCATCTCCTGCAGGCGCTACAGGCCCGGGGCGTGCACAGTAAACTGCTCTATTCGCGGATGGGGGAAGTCGTCGCCGACGATGGCTCTCCCCTGCCGATCGCCGGCACCTTCGCCGGCTCCCCGTCGCTGACGGTGGATGCCGTGGTGGTGCCCGGCGGCGATCTCAGCGCCCTGAGCCAGAGCGGCGACGCGCGCTACTACCTGCTGGAGGCCTATAAGCATCTGAAGCCGATCCTGCTGGCAGGCGATGCGCGGCAGTTAACGTCGGTTCTGCAGGTCCCGGCCCAGGGCGAAGAGGGCGTCATCGTCACCGATGCTCTTGACACGCCGGCGGCAGATAAACTGCTCGCCCTGATGACGGCCCACCGGGTATGGTCGAGAAGCCCGAAAATCGCCGCTATTCCGGCGTAGCAAAAAGCCCGGCACGGTGTGCCGGGCTTGACTCACTTTCCTTTCCCCGTCGGGTTTACACGTCGCGGTAGGTTCCCAGGCGATAACCCCGGTCGGCCACCGCCGCTTTCAGCGAGGCGGACGTCAGCACATCAAGCTCGCCCAGCCGCGGATAGCAGTAGGCGCTGCCCATGATGGTCTGGTCGACAAAGGCCGGATGACACATCACCTCCAGAGAGCGCTCCTCGCGGGCGATTGAGGCGTCCAGCGTCTGCAGGAACAGCGCCTCAGAGACGGCTTCCCCGTAAAACTCGCTGCTGAAGCCTGCGCTGCTGCGCGCCGCCTGCTGATCGAGACCGCTCTGCGCCGCCACCTGGCGATCAATGCGCAACGCGATGCCCTTGTCGCGGGCAAAAGCCGCGACGATGGGGTAGATCGGAGCGATCATATGCACATGGTGATGACTGTCGAGATGCGTCGGCTCATGACCGAAGAGTTCGATAAAACGACGGTACTGACACGCCAGCTCATGGGCAATCTCCTCCAGCGGCAGGTTATCTTCTTCCGCCTGCTGCCAGATCCATTTGCCCAGCCGGCCGTCGCGGGTTAACCCCGGCATGGCCGACAGCGGTTCGCCCAGCGTCAGCACAAAGTGCATCCCGACCGCCAGCTCCGGCGTACTGCGGCTCAGCTGGGCGGCGTGGTCAATAGCCGCGCCGTTGACCAGCGCCGTAGTTGATGTCACCACGCCGTTGCGGCAGGCCTCGATAATGCCGTAGTTCTGCCCTTTACTGAGGCCGAAGTCGTCGGCATTGACGATCAATACGCGTTCCATTAGCCGCTCCCGTTACGCTTTCAGTTTTTCGATCGTCGCCGCAAAGTTCGGCAGCCATTTTTCATGGGCCAGAATCATCTCCCGCGCCAGCTGCTCGGCGTCACGATCGGAATGGATCAGCGGGCTTAAGTTCAGCGCCAGCAGCACGTCGTTCAGCTCGCCGCTGATCGCCGCCTGGCTGGCCGCCACTTCAAACCCTTTGATGGTATAGATAAGCCCCAGCACCTTCTCGTCGAAATGGGTGATGCGCGGCGTCGGCTTCGCGCCATCGCGACCTAAGGTGCAGCTCATCTCGACCGCCCAGTCCGCCGGGATATTATCGATATGGCCATGATGTGGGATATTCACATAGTGCTCAGTCTGCTTATCGTTATAGATAGCGTTGATCACTTCGCAAGCGGCATCGGAGTAATAGGCGCCCCCGCGCTGCTCCAGCTCCTTCGGCTTGACCTTGAGATCCGGATTTTTATACAGCTCAAACAGCTGCTTCTCCACTTTCTGCACCACCTGGGCGCGCGCGCCGCCCTTATAGTACTCGCCCATCTCAATCGCCAGCATCTCTTTTGGCTTAAAGTAATAGAGCAGATAGGAGCATGGGATCAGGCGCAGGGAGCGGATCAGCCCTTCGCTGAACGGCAGGTCGAAGATATTTTTTACCGAGTTCGCGGTCAGGCGGCCGGAGGCGACGCCGTCCAGCAGTTCATCGAAGCGCGAGACGCCGTTAACCAGCACGTCGCGGACGAACACCAGGTGGTTCAGACCGAACAGGTCGATGTGCAGCTCATCGCTCGGGCTGAGCTGCAGCACGTCGGTGATGAACATCTTCATGCCGATGGGAATGTTGCACACCCCGATAAAGCGTTTGAAACTGGTGTGACGATAGACCGCCTCGGTGACCATGCCCGCCGGGTTGGTGAAGTTGATGATCCACGCGTCCGGGCAGATCTCCTGCACATCTTTCACGATGTCGAAAATCACCGGGATGGTGCGCAGCCCCTTAAACAGCCCGCCCGCCCCGTTGGTCTCCTGGCCAAGATAACCGTGGCTCAGCGGGATGCGCTCATCTTTTTCCCGCGCCTTCAGCTGGCCCACGCGCAGCTGGGTAGTGACGAAATCAGCGCCCTGCAGCGCCTCGCGGCGGTCCAGCGTTTTATAAACCTTCATCGGCACGCCGGCTTTTTCCACCATCCGCTCGCACAGCGCATGGATAATATCGAGCTTCTCCTGGCCCTCTTCCACATCCACCAGCCACAGCTCTGTCACCGGCAGTTCATGATAACGTTTCAGGAAACCTTCCAGTAATTCCGGGGTATAGCTGCTACCGCCGCCAATAGTGACGACTTTTAATTTCTGGCTCATCTTTTTCTCCCTTAGGCGCTGCGCCTGGACGCAGGCCGCTCTCCGCATAAATGCGGACAGTTAACTTAAATTAGTTATGGTGTAAGCCTGGCGGCTAATACCGCCTGGGCTTAATTAATACTGGTCAAATGTTTTCGATAACTACTCGGTGTAAACGAGGTCAGCTTTTTAAAGGTTTTAATAAACAGGCTCGGGCTGCTGTACCCTGATTCATAGGCAATATCCGTCACCGAATAGTTGGTAATTTCCAGCTGCTTTTTGGCAAAATTGATACGGATATCGTTAATTATCTGCATCGGCGTTTTACCATAATAGCGCTGGGTCGCCCGGGTTAAATATTCCTGCGTTTTTCCCGATAACCGAACCATATTCTCGAGGGCGCTCTCGCCAAACTCCAGTTTATCGTGCATAGCCTCAACGGTATTTTTTAACCATTGCGGGACGACGTCTGCAACCGGCTCTTCGCGATAGTGACGTAAACGGTTAATGACATAAAAGGAGACCAGCTCGATAAATTCGTCAAATTCCGTTTCGCGAAAATTGAGTGAGGCGATGACCGACTCAATGTAGCCGAGAAAAGCGCTCTGCACGGCGTAGACCTGCGACGCCACCAGGCCAAACGGCAGCAGCGGCAGATAATGTTTCTCAAAGAAGCGCCTGCTGATGCCGACGTTAAGGATGCGCGTCGCACCAAATTCATAGAAGCTCTGGTGGTGCGAACCCATCGGGATAAAGACAAAATCCCCGCGCTCCAGCAGCACCCGTTTACCATTGATCTCCTGGTAATAGCGCCCGGTTAATACGACGGTAAATTCGTAGTAATCATGCTGGTGGAGCCCGCTCACGCTTTCCGTTTTGTTATAGATGACCACATGAAAGTTCTTCCCGTTGAACAACTGCTGTTCTCTGGCGGTACTGATCTCGGTGGTCATCATCCTGGGCTGCCTCATCGTCGCGATGGCCTATTGTACCTTCTCGTGCAGCTCAATCAATTCCGCTACCAGCTCGCGGGCCAGCATGGAGGTCATCAGGTGATCCTGAGCATGCACCAGCACCAGGCTGACCTTCATTTTCCCCTCGCCCTCGTCGCTTTCGATAAGCTGGGTCTGCACCCGATGCGCCTCGCTCAGCGCCTGACGCGACTGCTCCATCATCGTTTTCGCCGCGGCAAAATCCCCCTGCTTGGCCTGCTTCAGCGCGGCATAGGCCAGACTACGCGCTTGGCCGGAGTTGATAATCAGCCCCATCACCACCTCTTCGAGGTCGTTTTCCGGGGTCTCTACCGCGTCGATGTTGTCCAGATCAAACATAATATTTCCCTCGTTTCTCAGGCGGTACGGGACGTTGCCCGTACCGCGCGGTATCAGAATTTCAGTGCGTTGGCGATGTCTTCTTCGCTCTCTTCCTGCTCGATAACGGTCTGCGCTTTATTCGACAGCACCACAAACGGCAGGTAGACCAGGGTGGAGACGCCAAGGTTGAACAGGGCGACCAGCAGAGCGGCGACACTGCCGTTACTGTTAAAGAACGCCCCCAGGCCAGTTGGCATGGTCCACGGCGCCAGGTTGGTCACCGGTGGGATAATCCCCAGGCTGTAGGCCGCGAGAGTAATGGCCGCCAGAATCGGCTGGACCAGCACGAACGGGATGAACATGACCGGGTTCATGATGATCGGCAGGCCAAAAAGAATCGGTTCGTTAATCTGGAAGATGCCTGACGGCAGCGCCAGCTTCGCGACCTGACGATGGTCAGCGCGGCGGGAAGCGATAAAGATGGCGATAATCAGACCCAGCGTCGCCCCGGAACCCCCCAGCAGGATGTAGGAGTCGAGCATCGGCTTGGCCCAGAAGTGGAACTGTTTACCCGCTTCGATCGCCGCATCAACCGATCCGTACTGGTTGTACAGGGCGATGTTTTCCAGCGCCCACGGCGTCATGATGCCGTTATCCAGCGCGGTCAGCGCCAGCGAACCGTGCACCCCGAAGAACCACAGCAGGGAGTTAAAGATGACGTATGCCCAGCCGACCACGCTGCCCATCGCCGCCAGCGGCGTGGAGATGGAGTCCATGATGATCTGGTGGAAGTTGCTGCCGTAGCTCGACAGGGCCCACGAGATAATGCCGAAGATGGAGAGGATCAAGAAGCCAGGGATCAGCGCAGAGAAAGAGCGCGATACCGATCCCGGCACGCTGTCCGGCAGTCTGATCACCCAGTTGCGACGGATCACGAAGGTGAACAGTTCCGCGACGACCAGACCGATAATCATACCGGAGATGATGTTCTGCCCGCCCAGCCAGTTGGCGCCGACGGCATAGGCTTCGCCCACGCTGTACGGGGTCACGGTCATGAAGGCCGCTACCGCCAGCAGGCCAGCGGCCATCGGGTCGACTTTGCGCTCTTCCGCCAGCGCGGAGCCGATAAAGAACGGCGCCATCAGCGACATAATGCCGAGGGTGCCGTTATAGACGTTGCCGCCGATAGCCTTAAAACCGTTTAAGGTTTCAATGGTAGAGGCATCCAGGCGAATGCCCATGGAGTAAAAGAAAGAGCCTTCGCCGAAGCTCAGAAAAACGTTGTTAATTAATACAAACATGGCCCCGGCGAGGGTCAACGGCATGAGTTTAATAAATCCATTTTTAATCGCATTAATATGCGGCTGCTTTCCTATTTTCACTGCAAAAGGAAGGAGTACCTTTTCAAGCGAGTCGATCACTTTACTCATAGTCAATACCCTTAAAAGCCGCAATAAACTATTACGGCGATGATGTATGAAATTACTCTTTGACGGGAAAATAAACTCTTTATTTTTTGACGTCCGGCAACAGAATGCCGCCAGGCGTCAAAATACATCGAGTTTTAAAATTTAAAATTATTGTGCTGCAGCTTTCTTAATGGCCGCGACGGCGGCTTTCAATACCCCTAAACCATCCACCTTGCCATACAGAAGAGAATCGATGACTTCTACCGGTTTATTCGGCAGCAGGCGCTGAATTTCCGGTAACATATACGCAATTTGTGGCCCTAATAATACAACGTCGGCTTCCGGTCCCTTTTCACCCGCGAGAGTTTCAGGATAGGCTTCAATAATGACCGGGACTTCGTATTTTTCCGCCTGCGCCCGCATTTTGGAGACCAGCAGTGACGTGGACATGCCTGCCGAGCAGAACAGATAAATGTGTTTCTTTTCCATGAACGCTTCCTCAATGTGTGAGACCAGGGCCTTCAGTAACCGCTGAGAGCCGGTAAGACTGGTAACATCCGGTTAATTCTGTTTATGGGATGAGTATACGGCAAGCTGAGCCGTCGTGATAATTCCCTGTTGAACAGAATTGTCTCTCATTGACCTCCGGTTTTGACTACCCTCACATTTTCACCCAAATAATTCGCGCAATTAAATAAGCATCAGGACTCACAAAAAAGCCCGACCAGTGGTCGGGCTTACGTACAACTCAGTCAACAGTAGGGCGCTTACTTAGCGTTGCGCGGATCCGTATCATACTCGGCGCAGGTCTGGTAGCCGGAGTTCATCACGTGCCCCGTTTCGTCGAGGGCCACAAAGTAGGTCTCCACTTTACCATCTCTTTGACCGAGGATATAGGTCTGGCAGGTGCCGCGGGCATGGACCATCGTCACTTCCGTTGAAGGTTTGCCAGCGATCTGCATCACCTGCTGACGCGACATCCCTTTCTTCACATCTTTCACCACCGGCTGGGTAAACTGGTCTTTGGTACGATCGTAAGCGGTACAGCCCGCGAGTAAGGTTAACGCGACGGTGACGCCCAGTATTCCTGCTAAGCTTTTGTTCATTTTGGTTCCTCTCTTCCACTGTGTAACGATAAGCCTGGAATAAATAGTGTTATTTTTCAAGCCGAACAGCGAAATCATGTCTGAGTGTGTTATTACGTAAACAGGATTGACGCTCCGCCGCCGACCGGCGCTTTCTCCTGCGCGGTGGCATCTATAATGAAATCCTATGTCATTGATTGCCTTCTTTTCCGGCAGTCAAAACCCCGGTCCTTGTCGTTTCAGCGGCAAAGAGGTAGCTTTAAGCCAACAGGTTGCCAAACAGATTCACTTTCGGAGGGCGCGATGACGCTACAACAAGAGATTATTCAGGCGCTGGGCGCGAAGCCGCAGATTGATGCCGCAGACGAGATCCGTCGCAGCGTCGATTTCCTGAAATCCTATCTGCAGACTTACCCTTTTATTAAATCGCTGGTGCTGGGTATCAGCGGCGGCCAGGACTCGACCCTGACGGGGAAACTGTGCCAGATGGCGATCAATGAACTGCGCGCCGAAACGGGCGACAGCAGCCTGCAGTTTATCGCCGTCCGTTTACCCTACGGCGTGCAGGCGGATGAGCAGGACTGCCAGGATGCCATCGCCTTTATTCAGCCTGACCGGGTGTTGACGGTGAATATCAAAGCCTCGGTACTGGCAAGCGAACAGGCGCTGCGCGAAGCGGGGATCGAACTGAGCGACTTCGTTCGCGGCAACGAAAAAGCCCGTGAGCGCATGAAAGCCCAGTACAGCATCGCCGGGATGACCCAAGGGGTGGTAGTCGGCACCGACCATGCAGCGGAGGCGATTACCGGCTTCTTCACCAAATATGGCGACGGCGGCACCGACATCAACCCGATCTTCCGCCTGAACAAACGTCAGGGCAAACAGCTGCTTGCCCATCTCGGCTGCCCGGAACATCTGTATAAGAAGTTACCGACAGCCGATCTGGAAGACGATCGCCCCTCCCTACCGGATGAAGTGGCGCTGGGGGTGACCTATGAGAATATCGACGACTATCTGGAAGGCAAAACGCTGGACCCCAGCATCGCCAAAACGATCGAAGGCTGGTATCTGAAAACCGAACACAAGCGTCGGCCACCGATCACCGTCTTTGACGATTTCTGGAAAAAATAGTCCCTCCCCCGCCCCGGCCCGCGCCGGGGTTGTTTTTTGCGCTTTTCGCCGCAAAAACCGCCTGCTATACTGGATGGATAGACAGTATCAGGAGTTATTGTGGCCAGAAAGCAATCTGCCCCGCGTCTGGAGTTTGAGGCGGCGGCGATCTATGAATATCCCGAACACCTTCGCCCGTGGCTGGAGACACTGCCGAAGCTGCCGGGCGTCTATCAGTTTCACGGCGATAGCGACACGATGCCGCTCTATATCGGCAAGAGCGTCAACCTCCGCAGCCGGGTGCTCTCCCACCTGCGCACCCCTGAAGAGGCGGCGATGCTGCGTCAGTCCCGGCGTATCACCTGGCAGCGCACCGCTGGCGAGCTGGGAGCGCTGCTGCTGGAGGCGCGGTTGATTAAAGAGCAGCAGCCGCTGTTTAACAAGCGGCTACGGCGTAACAAGCAACTCTGCGCCTGGCTGCTTGCGGACGACCGGCCGCAGATTGTCTATGCCCGCGAGGTTGATTTCTCGCACCAGCAGCATCTCTATGGTCTGTTCGCCAACCGGCGGGCGGCGCTGCAGATGCTGCAGAGCCTTGCTGACGAACAGCGCCTCTGTTACGGCCTGCTCGGTCTGGAGCCGCTCAGCCGCGGCCGCGCCTGCTTTCGATCCGCGCTGGGCCGCTGCGCCGGCGCCTGCTGTGGAAAGGAGAGCGTGGAGGCGCACCGTCAGCGTCTGCTGGCGCAGATGAGCAAGCTGCAGCTGGTGTGCTGGCCGTGGGCAGGACCGGTGGCGCTGGAGGAGCGCGGCCCGGATATGACGCAGTATCATGTCATTCATAACTGGCTGTGGCTGGGAGCCGTCGACTCGCTCAATGAGGCCGCTGCGCTGACCCGCCTGCCCGCCGGATTCGACCAGGATGGTTACAAAATCCTCTGTAAGCCTCTGCTCAGCGGCAACTACCCGTTGCATCCGCTTGGCTGAAAGACCAGAAACAAAAAACCGCCGGCCCTGCCCAACGCCTGATGGCATTATTGGGCAAGACCGGCGGTCTTGATTCAGTGCGCTACGTTATTCAGCGGGTGCAGGCATTTTACCTGCCGGCGCGTTGCGTTCTGTCAGATGCTTCTCAAAATTGGCATTGAACTGTTTTTTCTGCTCCGGGGTCAGAATGTTGTAGATCTTGTTCTGCGTTTCCAGGCGGGACAGCGCCATCGCTTTATGCTGCGCTTCCATCTTATCGATCTGCGCTTCCGCTTTCGCCTTGTCGAAGGTATCGCTGGCGATCAGCTCGTGCATCGCGCGGCGTTCGTCAAGGGACGGACGCTTCATGTTTTCGCGCTGGCTCTTCATGATCTCGCGGATCTGCTGCTTCTGCGCATCGGTCAGGTTCAGGCCTTTAAACATCATGTCATGCTGACCCGGGCCGCCTTTATGATGCATCATCATCGGCTTGCTGTCGCTCGGCGCGGTGGTGGAATCGGCGGCGTGTGCCAGGTTAGCCGCGCCCAGAGCCAGAGTAGAGGCAACAAACAGTGCAGTGAGTTTCTTCATCATTCAATCCTTACTTTACGTTATTCTTACGGCGCGTTGCCGTGTTGACGAGATTAACTTTACGACGTTAATCGTCAATTAGTCAGAGCAAGAGTAAAACAATGAAAGTGTAAAAAACAGTTTCTCACCAATTATGGAGAAAATAAGGAATTTGACGGAAGAATTGCAATAAAAAATAAATAACCTACTGTTTTGCAGAGCAATTATGGAGAGTATAAAGAAGAGGAGATTAAAAACAAAGCATTTTACCAGGAATAATCTGCAAATTTACACTGGCGCACGAAAAAATAAGAAGATGAATAACGACGTGCGAAATAAAGCAGGCCGCCCGGCGGACGGCTTGCCCTCAGGATAATTTTTCCAGCATCAGGCCAGCGCGCAGCCCCCTGGCCACCGCCGGATTGGGAAACAGAACATACTCCGGCTCTGCCCCCACCACATACCGCGTCTCCCCCTCCTCCGCCAGCAGCGTGCCTGGGGCGAAGGGGGTGAAGTTCAGCGTCTGTTCCGCCATATGCAAGCGGAAATCATCGCTATGGCGGGTGATCTGCTGCACCACCCGGTAGCGCAGCGGCGCCGGGGCGTCGGCAATGGCCAGATCCCCCACCAGCAACCGGGAGATAGCCCCCTCGGCGGCGGCAAACTGCGTTAGATCGTTTTCCCCCAACGGCAGCGCTTTGCCCAGTTCAAGAGTGCAGGCCAGCGCCGCGAACCGTTCGCAGCTGAAATGGGTGAAGGTCCCGCCCGGCTGGCGATGAAACACCAGCGCCTCCAGCCCGGCGCCGCCCAACCAGTGAAGAAAATCCTCCTCCCAGGGCGTATCGCGGGCCGGGAGCACGCCGAAGCGCGGATGCAGCGACCCGCGGATCGCGGTATGCAGATCGAGGTGCCAGCGCGGACCATCATGGTCGCGATAGAAGCGGGCCACCGCCTGCTCCAGCCGCTGCGCCCGCTGCGTCTCCTCGCTGGCCGGGAACTGCCGCCAGCGCTCGCCAAACATCCGGTTCATATCGCTGTGCAGATAGCGTTTATTCGCCCGCAGCGCCGGCGGGTTACCGACGATCACCAGCAGCCGCCAGCGCAGGGGGAGTGCCTCCCGGACCAGCCGCTGCACCAGCCGGTCGACAATCTCCACCGGCGCCGTTTCGTTGCCATGGATGGCGCAGGAAAGCACCAGCCCGCGCTCGCAGCGCGCATGCGGCGTCAGCTCGAGGATCCCCTCGCCGAGCCAGTGCCAGCGGAAATGGGCCGTCTCGCCGTGAAAGTGATGGGGCAATCGCCCCGCCAGGGTTAATGCCAGAAAGTGTTCCACCGCGCCCCCTTATTGCTGAAATGGATAAACCGAACCGAGCTGCAGGATCTGGGTCAACCGATCCAGCGCATCGCGCCCTTCCCGCAGCAGCTGTGGGTCGGCGAGGTCGGCCTGGGTGAGGCGGTCGCGATAGTAGCGATCCACCCAGTCATTGAGGGTGGCAAACAGCGTATCGTTCATCAGGACGTGCGGATTGACCGCCTGATACTCCTCGGCCGTCAACACCACCCGCAGGCGCAGGCACGCCGGACCGCCGCCGTTGGCCATACTCTCGCGCAGATCAAACACCTGCAGCGCGGCGATGGGGTTATCTGCGGCCAGCAGCTCATTAAGATAGTTCCACACGCCCGGATGCGCCTGGGCTTCCTGGGGCAGGATCAGCGCCATGCTGCCGTCCGCCCGGCTCAACAGCTGACTGTTGAACAGATAGGTAGCAACCGCCTCTTCCACCGTGACCCGGCTGGCGGGAACCACCAACGGGGTAAAGCCCGGCACCTGCTGCGCAAGCTGCTGCAAAACCGCGTCCTGGTCGGCAAAGGCCTGCTCATGGCAGAACAGGACCTGACGGTTGCTCACCGCGATGACGTCGTTATGAAAAACCCCCTTGTCGATCGCCTCCGGATGCTGGCGGGCGAAGATCAGCTGGCGGGGATTGACCTGATTGAGGCGCGCCACCGCCTGGCTTGCCTCAAGGGTTTGCCGCGCCGGATAGCGACGTGGCGCCTCCTCGCTTCCCCGACGGCGGCCATAGACAAATAGCTGGACGCCGGGGGCGCCATATTCGCCGCCGAGACGGTTATGGTTCGCCGCCCCTTCGTCGCCAAACCAGGCAGAGGCAGGCAGCGCCGGGTGGATGGCAAATCGCGTGCGGTCCGGGAATATCGCCTGCAGCAGCGCCCCGGTGGTGGGGGCTTCACTGGCGCGGTGGAATTTATCCTGCAGATTCGCCACCGTCAGGTGCACCAGGCCATCCAGCGAATCGGCGGAGGGACAGACGGTCGCGGCGTTCGCCACCCACATCGCCGAGGCCGAACTCACCGCCGACAACAGATCCGGATCCTGCTGGGCCGCACGGGCCACCACCTGCTCATCGCTGCCGCTAAAGCCCAGCTGACGCAGGAGCGGCACGTTGGGTCGTTCCTGAGGGGGGATCACCGCCTGCGGATAGCCGGCGTCGGCAAGGGCTTTCATTTTTTTCAGCCCCTGCTTCGCCGCCAGCTGCGGGTTCGACACCCGATAGCGGTGCCGGGTGGAGGCCTCATTGCCAAAGGAGAGCCCTGCGTAGTGATGGGTCAGTCCGGGCAGACCATCAAAGTTGACTTCGCGGGCGGTCATAACGCCTCCCCGGCCCGGAAGTCGAGCCCCGGATTGAGACTGGCGGGCAGCGTCAGGGTCGGCGATTCGAGACTGGCCATCGGCCAGGCGCAATAATCTGCGGCATACCAGGCCCCGGGGCGATGATTGCCTGAGGCTCCGGTGCCGCCGAACGGCGCGGTACTCGCCGCCCCGGTCAGGGGTTTGTTCCAGTTGACTATCCCGGCCCGTGCCTCAAGCAGCAGCCGATCGAACTTCTCTCGTTCCGGGGAGATTAACCCGCAGGAGAGGCCGAAGCGGGTGGCGTTGGCCAGGGCTATCGCCTCTTCGAAAGTATCGTAGCGCCAGACGCCAAGCAGCGGGCCGAACACCTCTTCATCCTCGACCTGGGCCATGTCGCTCATGTTGACAATCCCCGGCGTCAGCAGCGACGTCCCGGCCTGCAATAACCGCGGCTCCAGCAGGGTGACCGCGCCAGCAGCGACCCGCTGCAGCCAGGCCTGATGCACTTTCTGCGCGGCCTGTTCAGAGATAAGCCCGCCGAGAAACGGCTGCGGCTCGGCGTCCCACGCCGCGGGGATCAGCCGTTGGCTGACCGTCACCAGCCTGGAGAGGAAGGCATCCCCCGCCTCTCCGCGCCGGACCAGCAGACGTCGGGCGCAGGTGCAGCGCTGGCCGGCGGTAATAAAGGCGGACTGGATGGTCAGATGCACCGCGGCATCGACGTCCCGTGGGTCGTCAACGATCAGCGGATTATTGCCGCCCATCTCCAGCGCAAGGATCTTTTGCGGCTGCCCGGCCAGCTGGCGATGCAGATGAAAACCGGTGGTCGAGCTGCCGGTAAACAGCAGCCCATCGATGTCCGCCTGGCCGCTGAGCGCCTCGCCGGTTTCCCGACCGCCCTGCAGCAGGTTGAGCACGCCGGCGGGCAGGCCAGCTTGCTCCCACAGCTTCACCACCGCTTCGCCGCTGTGCGGGGTTAATTCGCTGGGTTTAAAGACCACAGTATTGCCCGCCAGCAACGCCGGCACGATATGCCCGTTCGGCAGATGGCCGGGAAAGTTATAGGGACCAAAGACCGCCAGCACGCCATGCGGCCGGTGACGCAGCGTCGCGGCGCCATCGGGCAGATCGCTGTGCTGTTCACCAGTGCGGGTGTGATACGCCTTCACCGAGATCGCCACCTTGTTGATCATCGCCGTCACTTCCCCGGCCGCCTCCCAGCGCGGCTTTCCGGTCTCGGCGCCGATAATCGCCGTCAGCTCCGCCTTGCTGGCCTCCAGCAGGCTGGCAAACTTTTCGACGATGGCCTGGCGGTCGGCAAACGGCAGCCGCGCCCAGGCCGGGAACGCCTGGCGGGCAGCCGCGACCGCCTCGGCAACCTGCCCGGCATCCGCCGCCTCGCCCTGCCAGACAATCTTCAGGTTGACCGGATCCTGTTTGCTGAAGCGCGGCCCATCGCCGGGCCGCCATTCGCCGTTAATCCACAGACTCATGCGGTTTTCTCCTCAGGGATCAAGCGCACCATGCGCACCTGGTCGCCAGCATGACACTTCAGCATATCCAGCTCGCGGGCGCTGAGGGTCAGGGTGTCGCCATCCGGGTCGGCACGCACCAGCAGGGCGCGGAACTGGTGATACTGTTCGTTCGCCACGAGGCACAACGGCCAGTCGCCGGGTGGCGTTTCGCCGGCCTCGGTGGTCACCAGACGGCTTTTGCGGATCGCCCGCACCCGGTCGATATCGCACTCCAGGGTCGGGCCACCGTCGAAAATATCGATGTAGTTCAGGTAGCGGAATCCCTCTTTCTCCAGCACCGTCCGGGCCGGGGCGGTCTGCGGATGGACCTTGCCGATCACCGCCTGCGCCTCGGGGGTGAGGAAATCGATATACAGCGGATGCTTGGGCATCAGGGCGGCAATGAAAGCCTTTTGTCCGGTGCCGCACAGGTAGTCGGCGCGGGAAAACTCCATGGCGAAAAAGCGTTTGCCCAGGCTCTCCCAGAACGGGGAATAGCCGTGCTCGTCAATCACCCCGCGCATCTCGGCGACCACCTTCTCATTGAAGCGCTCGCGAAAAGCGGCCATAAATAAGAAGCGCGATTTCGACAGCAGATAGCCATTGCCCTCTTTGCGCCACTGCGGGTCGAGGAACAGGGTGCACAGCTCACTGCTGCCGGTGTGGTCGTTGCTGAGAAACAGCGTCGGCAGCGCCTGGTAGACGTTAAGCTCCTTCGAGGCATGGACCTGAGTGCCGACCCGGTAGTTGTACCAGGGATCGTTGAGGCCCACCGCCACCTCTATCGCGCAGATGCCCACCACCGTGCCGCTCTCGCTCTCCTCCAGCACAAAGACATAACCTTGCTCGCTTTTCGGCAGCTCGCCGCGCCAGGTTTGCTGCGAGCGGGCGATCCGCGCCGCGAGGGTCGCTTCATCCACCGGCAGCGAGGTCAGCCCGCCGCCGGTCTCCGCTGCCAGCTTCAGCAGCCCGGGCAGATCGCCCGACTCCACTGGTCGAATAACCATCATGATGAGACTCCCGCCAGGAAACGCGCGCAGGCCCGCTCGACGCGATCCAGACCGCTGTTCACCTCTTCTTCACTGACGTTCAGCGCCGGAGCGAAACGCACCACGTTGGCGCCGGCGATCAAGATCATCACCCCCTCTTCCGCCGCCAGGTTGCTGAGGGCTTTCGCCTTCCCGGCCCAGGCGTCGTTCAGCACGCAGCCGAGCAACAGCCCCAGGCCGCGGATCTCCTTGAACAGGCCATAGCGGGCGTTGATCGCCTGCAGACGTTCGCAAAACCACTGATGGCGCTGTCTGACGCCGGAGAGCACTTCCGGGGTGTTGACGATCGACAGCAGCTCGCCGGCCACCGCCCCCGCCAGCGGGTTGCCGCCGTAGGTGGTGCCGTGGGTGCCGACGGTCATCACGCTGGCGCAGGCCTCTGTGGCCAGCAGCGCGCCGATGGGGAAGCCGCCGCCCAGCGCTTTGGCGGTAGTCAGCACATCGGGCGTCACGCCGTAGTGCATATAGGCGTACAGCTCGCCGGTGCGTCCGACCCCAGTCTGCACTTCATCGAAAATCAGCAGGGCGTTGTGCTGGTCGCAAAGCTGACGCAGGCCGCGTAAAAACTCGACGCTGGCCGGCACCACGCCCCCTTCACCCTGCACCGGCTCGACGATCACCGCGCAGGTTTGGTCATTGATTAAGGCCTTTGCCGACTCGAGATCGTTAAACACCGCATGCTGGATCTGCGGCGGCAGCGGAGCAAAATCCCGGGAGTAGGCCGGCTGACCGCCCGCCGAAACGGTGAACAGCGTCCGCCCGTGGAAAGCGTTCTGGAAGGCGACGATGCCGCTTTTCTCGCTGCCAAAGCGATCGTGGGCATATTTACGCGCCAGCTTGAGCGCCGCCTCATTAGCCTCGGCCCCGGAGTTACAGAAGAAGACCCGATCGGCGAAAGTGGCATCAATAAGCATTTTGGCCAGCCGCAGGATCGGCTCATTCGTATACCCGTTGCCGGTATGCCAGAACTTGCCCGCCTGCTCGGTGAGGGCCTGCACCAGACGCGGATGCGCATGCCCCAGCGCGTTCACGGCGATACCGCCGGCAAAATCGATATACTCTTTGCCCTCCTGATCCCACAGCCGCGACCCGGCGCCCCGCACCGGAATAAACGCCGCTGGCGCGTAGACCGGCATCATCCATTCATCAAAGTGGTTACGCGTAATTGACTGAGACATATCGACCTCTTCCGGTAAATTAAAAGTAGCAATAATGTTAATAAATATGAGTTATTACGCTGTAAATGTAGATTGCACGGTTCGTGCCAGCCAGCGATAAAAATGCATAAACCGGATGAGATAACGCAATATCAACGAGTTACAACCTAACGCTATTCATATAAAATGCATATTTAGTGAATAACTATCCGATAAAGGGGGATGAACAGTGATTAAAGAAGATAAGTTATGCAACGGTAAGATATAATTCTGTAATTGTGATCTTCTGCGAAATTTATCGTAGATATTTGCCCTTTTTTGGCGCGGCGTGCCCGCAAAAGGGGCACCCACGGCACGATCATGCGCAGCGATTGGCAGAATGACGCATCGGATGGCAGCCAGCCTGGCGAATTTCTGCTACCATCCCTGCACTATTCACCTTGCACAGTGGCAGCGACTATGAAATTCGTCTCTTTTAATATCAACGGCCTGCGCGCCCGCCCACACCAACTGGCCGCCATCGTCGAAAAACACCAGCCGGACGTGATTGGCCTGCAGGAAACCAAAGTTCACGACGACATGTTCCCTCTCGAAGAGGTCGCCAGACTCGGCTATAACGTCTTTTATCACGGCCAGAAAGGCCATTATGGCGTCGCGCTGCTGACCAAAGAGACGCCGATTGCCGTCCGCCGCGGTTTCCCTAACGATGGCGAAGAGGCTCAGCGCCGCATCATCATGGCGGAGATCCCGTCGCCCTTCGGTAACGTCACGGTGATTAACGGTTATTTCCCGCAGGGTGAAAGCCGCGATCATGAGACCAAATTCCCGGCCAAAGCGGCGTTCTATCAGAATCTGCAGAACTACCTGGAGAGCGAGCTCAACAAAGAGAATCCGGTACTGATCATGGGCGATATGAACATCAGCCCTACCGATCTCGACATCGGTATCGGTGAAGAGAACCGCAAACGCTGGCTGCGCACCGGCAAATGTTCCTTCCTGCCGGAAGAACGGGAATGGATGGATCGCCTGCTGGGCTGGGGCCTGGTAGATACCTGGCGTCAGGCTAACCCTGACAATCATGAGCACTTCTCGTGGTTTGATTACCGCTCCAAAGGCTTTGACGATAACCGTGGGCTGCGCATCGACCTGCTGCTGGCCAGTCAGCCTCTGGCCCAGCGCTGCGTGGAGACCGGGATCGATTATGAGATCCGCGGGATGGAAAAACCATCCGACCACGCGCCAGTGTGGGCCACCTTCCGGCCGTAAGTCACGTCCTTCTCTCGCCTCCCGCCGCGCGGGGGGCAGAATTTCCTGAGCAAAATCAACAAAGCGACGGTAAACCATTGTGACCGTCGTCGGAACAGGATACTGTCGCGCGCACTTTTTGACGTCCACCGCGTCCAGGCTGTACAGGAGACCCCTTCATGAAAAAGAAGCCATCATCCGGCCATTGGTAAAGGGCTGGTACTTCTCGCGCTGGCGGCCACGCTGGCCGTTATCAGCCACCGCGTTGGTCTTCACGATCTGCTGACTCACCTGCATCTGCTGCAGGAGACCCTCCGCCATCATGGCGCCTGGGGCTATCTGGTCTATGTTGCGCTATTTATCATTGCCACCCTGTGCCTGATCCCCGGCAGCCTGCTGGTGATCGCCGGCGGGGTGCTTTTCGGCCCGCTGACCGGCTCTCTGCTCTCGTTTGCCGCCGCCACCGTCGCCTCTTCGTTGTCGTTTTTGATCGCCCGCTGGCTGGGGCGCGATCTGCTGCAGCGCTATGTAGGCCATACCGCCGTCTTCCAGGCCATTGAGCGCGGTATCGCCCGCAGCGGCAGCGATTTCCTGATCCTCACCCGCCTGGTGCCACTCTTTCCCTACAACATTCAGAATTACGCCTACGGCCTGACGGCGATCCCCTTCTGGCCTTTTACTCTGATCTCCGCCGTGACCACCCTGCCGGGCCTGGTCATCTATTCGGTGATGGCCAGCGAACTGGCCCGCGAAGGAGCGACCCTCGCTTTCGCGCTCAAGTTGAGCCTCGCCGGCGGGCTGCTGTTTGCCCTGGTGCAGATGGGCAAACGGTTTGCCCGCGCCCGCCGTGTGGCAACGCCCGGCGAGGAGGTGCGCCATGACCCGACCTGATCGCCGTCACCTGCGCCGCGCCAGGCTGGCCCTTGCCGTGGTGGCTGTCGCCGGGCTGACCGCCTGGCTGTGGTTCCCCGACGGGCGAGCCTTTCTGCAACACAGCCTGACGGCGTTAGCGTCGCTGGATCCCCAGTATGTCAAAAACTTTATCGCCGCCTGGGGGACGCAGGCGGCGCTGGTCTCTTTTGCGCTAATGATCCTCCAGGCGATCGTCGCCCCGCTGCCGGCCTTCCTGATCACCCTGGCGAACGCCGCGCTGTTCGGCGCCTTCTGGGGAGGCATGCTGTCGTGGTTCAGCGCCATGGTCGGGGCCGGGCTCTGCTTTTGCATCGCCAGAGCGCTGGGGCGCGAGATGGTGGAGAAGCTCACCGGCCGCACGGTGCTGCGCAGCGTCGACGGCTATTTCGCCCGCTATGGCGCGCAGACGATCCTGATCTGCCGCCTGCTGCCGTTTGTCCCTTTTGATCCGGTCAGCTATGCCGCCGGACTGACCTCGCTGCGCTTCTGGCCCTTTATGCTGGCCACCGGCGTGGGCCAGCTGCCGGCGACCATCGTCTATTCCTGGGCCGGAAGCCTGCTGACCGGAGGCGCCTTCTGGCTGGCCACCGGCCTTTCGCTGCTTTTGGCCCTGGCGGTGGTCATCTCCATCGCCAAAAATATTTACCGTGAACGTCATAAGAGATCGTCGCCATGAGCTTACCCCCGCTGGATACTGTCCCCCTGATCCTTCGTCCGCAGGCCTGGCTGCACCGCCGGCATTACGGCCAGGTGCTGAGCCCCATTCGCTGGTGGGGACGGATCCCGTGGCTGTTTTACCTGGTTTCGCTGTTCGTGGGCTATATTGAACGCCGCCGCTCGCCGTTGGATCCGGTGCTGCGCTCGCTGGTCAGCGCCCGCATCGCCCAGCTGTGCCACTGCGAATTCTGCATCGATATCACCAGCATGACCCTCGCGGCGCGGAGCGGGAGCCTGGACAAGCTGCTGGCGGTCGCCGACTGGCGCAGCAGTAAGCTGTTCAGCGAAAAAGAGCGTCTGGCGCTGGCCTATGCCGAAGCCGCCACCCAGACGCCGCCGGAGGTGGATGATGCCCTGCGTAGCGCGATGGCCGCGCATTTTGACGCCCGGGCGCTCACCGAGTTGACCGCCCTGATTGGCCTGCAAAATTTATCGGCGCGGTTCAATGCCGCGATGGCGATCCCTGCCCAGGGGCTGTGCAAGATACCTGGTTCTTCCCCGCACCATAAGGAGTAACGATGCGCCGTTTGCGTGATTTCAGCCTCTGTCTGTGCCTGCTGCTGCTCTGGCCGCTGGTGGTTCAAGCCGACGACAGCTGGCGGCAGACCCAGACGGAAGCCCGCGGCCAGACCGTCTGGTTTAACGCCTGGGGTGGAGACCCGGCCGTCAACCGCTATCTGGCGTGGGTCAGCGAGGAGGTCAAACGCCACTACGCGATCGACCTGCGTATTGTCCCTATCGCCGATGCCGCCGACGCGGTGAAACGCATCCAGACTGAGGCGCAGGCCGGCCGTCGCCGCGGCGGGTCGGTGGATCTCCTGTGGATCAACGGCGAGAACTTTCACACCCTAAAACAGGCCAACCTGCTGCTCACCGGCTGGGCAGAATCGCTGCCCAACTGGCGCTATGTCGATCTGCAAAAACCGGTTCAGGAAGATTTTTCTGTCGCCACCGAGGGCGCGGAGTCGCCGTGGGGCAGCGCCCAGTTGACGTTTATCGCCCGCCGCGGGCAAACGCCGCAGCCACCCACCAGTCCGCAGGCGCTGCTGGCCTTCGCCAGAGCCCATCCCGGCAGCGTGACCTACCCGCGGCCGCCGGACTTTACGGGTACCGCCCTGCTGGAGCAGCTGCTGATCGCCCTCACCGACCAGCCTGCCGCCCTGCGCCAGCCGCCGCAGACGGCGACCTTCTCGGCGGTCACCGCCCCGCTGTGGCGCTATCTCGATGCGCTGCACCCGACGCTGTGGCGGGCGGGTAAGGATTTCCCGGCGTCGCCGGCGCGGATGGACGCCATGTTCAACCAGGGCACCCTCCGCCTGTCGCTGACGTTTAACCCGCTCCATGCCCGCCAGAAGGCCGTCAGCGGGGAGTTACCGGCGGACAGCTACAGCTTCGGCTTTACCGGAGGGACCCTCGGCAACGTCCATTTCGTTACCATCCCGGCCAACGCACGCGCCGTCGCCGCGGCCAAAGTGGTCGCCAATTTCCTGCTTTCCCCTGAGGCGCAATTGCGCAAGGCGGATGCCGCCGTCTGGGGCGATCCAAGCGTACTGGACCCGCAGCGTCTGCCTGACAAACAGCGTCAGGCGCTGGCGGCCACCCTGCCGCAGGATCTGCCGCCGGTGCTTGCCGAGCCACATGCGGCGTGGGTTGACGCGCTGGAGCAGGAATGGCTGCGCCGCTACGGTACCCACTGATCCTGCTGGCCTGGGGGACGATGGCGGCCATCTATCTGCCCTTATTCCCCGCCGCTGCAGGGCTGATGTGGCCGGCGCTCTCCCCGGTCCACTGGCGGGCGCTGTTCGCCGACCCGCAGCTGGGCCAGGCGCTGGCCGCCACCCTTGTTTCCACGCTGCTGTCCGTCGGCGGTGCGCTACTGATCGCCCTGACCATCGTCGCCGCTTTCTGGCCTTCGGCCCGCTGGCGGCGGCTGGCTTCCCGCCTGCCTTTGCTGCTGGCGGTGCCCCATCTTGCCCTGGCGACGGCGGCGCTGCTGCTGTTCGCCGAAGGCGGCTGGATCTGGCAGCGACTGCCGTTTTTGACGCCGCCGGTCGACCGGTACGGCATCGGGCTTGGCCTGACGATGGCCCTTAAAGAGAGCGCCTTTGTGCTATGGGTGATCTACGGCCTGCTGGGGGAGGCGCGCCTCGCCGACCAGGCGACAGCGCTAAAGAGCCTCGGTTACGGCCGCTGGCAGTGCCTGCGCTGGCTGGTGCTGCCTGCGCTGCTGCCCGCCCTCGGCATGGTGCTGCTGGCCGCCGCGGCCTGGAGCCTGTCGACGGTAGACGTCGCCCTGGTGCTGGGGCCCGGCAATCCGCCCACCCTCGCCGTGCTGGCGTGGCAGTGGTTAAGCCAGGGCGATGACATGCAGCAGGCGAAAGGGGCACTGGCCAACCTGCTGCTGCTGGCGATCCTCGGCGGGCTGGCGCTGGTCGCCTGGGGCGGATGGCGGCTACAGCGTCGGCGTCTGCCCGATCTGCGCGGCATTCGGCATCCCCATCCCCACGCCCTGCCCGGCCGCCTGCTGGCGAGTGCCCTGCCGCTGAGCGGCCTGCTGTGCGCGCTATTGCTGGCGGGGCTGGCGCGCTCGGCGCCGCCGCAGATGGATGCCCTGGGCAACAGCCTTGGCCTCGCGCTGATGGCTTGCGCCCTCGGCGCGGCCGTCTGCCTGCTGTGGCTGGCCTGCGGCCCGAAGCGGGGAGATGGCTGGGTCTGGCTGCCGCTGGTGCTGCCGGCCCTGCCGCTGGCCGATGGCCAGTACCGGCTGGCGCTGTACGCCTGGCTAGACGGCGAATGGTGGACCGTCCTGTGGGGCCATCTGCTGTGGGTGGTGCCGTGGATGCTATTTATTTTGCGCCCGGCCTGGCGCCAGCGCGATCCGCGGATGACGGTGATCGCCCGCACGCTCGGCTGGGGACCCACGCGTATTTTCTGGCTGTTGACTCTGCCCTCGCTGACCCGCCCGCTGCTGACCGCCCTGGCGGTGGGCTTCTCGGTGAGCATCGCGCAGTATCTGCCAACGCTATGGCTGGGGGCAGGCCGTATCCCGACGCTCACCAGCCAGGCGGTGGCGCTCAGCAGCGGCGGCGAGGCGCAGACGCTTGCCGCCCAGGCGCTGTGGCAATTACTGCTGCCGGCGGTATGCTTTATCCTGACGGCCCTGCTGGCCTGGCTGGCAGGCCGCTATCGACGAGGACTTCGCTAGTGCTAACCGTAAACCATCTGACCCTAAGCGTGAACCGTCAGCCGCTGCTGCGGGAGGTCGACTTTTCGGTGGCCCCGGGTGAAGTGCTGACGCTGATGGGCCCTTCCGGCAGCGGAAAATCGACGCTGTTTGCGTGGATGATTGGCGCCCTGGCCGGCGACTTCCGCGCCGAGGGCGAGCTGTGGCTCAACGGGCGGCGGTGCGATACGCTGCCCACGGAGCGCCGGCGCATCGGCGTCCTGTTTCAGGACCCGTTGCTGTTCGACCATTTCAGCGTCGGGCAAAATTTACAGCTGGCGCTACCGGAAAGCGTGCGCGGCGAGGCGCGAAAAGCCGCGGTGGAGCAGGCGCTCAGTCGCGCCGGGCTGCATGGCTTCGCCGCGCGCGACCCGGCCACGCTCTCCGGCGGACAGCGGGCGCGGGTGAGTCTGCTGCGCGCCCTGCTGGCGCGCCCCGAGGCGCTGCTGCTGGATGAACCCTTCAGCCGCCTGGATGCCGCCCTGCGCGCCGCGTTCCGCCGCTGGGTATTTGAGGAACTGGCCCGCCAGGCCATTCCGGCGATCCTGGTGACCCACGATCGCGAGGACTGTCCGCCGACGGGGCGCTGCCTGACGATGGAGCGCTGGCAATGAAGAGCAATAGCGTGCAAACCTGCGTTACCGCAAAGAAATCAACGCCTGGCAAGCGGAGAATACGCCCTCCACTTTTTACCGTCGGGCATTTCGATGAAACGTGTTTCTCAATTGACCGCACTCGCCCTGTTCATGGGGCTTGCTGCTTCCACCACCTTCGCCGCTGAAACCATGCCAGCGCTCACTCTTTCCCACCTGCAACAGCAGCACGGCGTGGCCATCGACACCCGCCTGAGCGCTTATTACAACGGCTGGCCGCAGCGCGCCAACGGCCCGGAAGGGCATGAGCCGCAGGCGCTGAATCTTTCCGCCCGCTGGCTCGGCGCCATGAGCGACGAGCAGCTCCGCGGCTGGGCTAAGCAGCACCAGCTCCAGGCCGATACCCCCCTTGCGCTGTACGGCAGTCCTGAGGATAACGCCAGCGTCGCGGCGCGACTGAAACAAGCGGGCTTCACCCGGCTCAACACCCTGAGCGACGCCCTGAGCCAGGGAGACCGTCTGCAAAAGCTGCCGCACTTTGAACAGCTGGTTTATCCGCAATGGCTGCACGACCTGCAGCAAGGGAAAAGCGTGGCCGCCGCCCCGGCTGGCGACTGGAAAGTAGTTGAGGCCGCCTGGGGGGCGCCGAAGCTCTATCTGCTGAGCCATATCCCGGGCGCGGGCTATATCGATACCAATGAGGTGGAGAGCGAACCGCTGTGGAATAAAGTGTCCGATGCGCAGCTGAAGGCGATGCTGGCGAAGCACGGCATCCGCCATGACACCACGGTGATCCTCTACGGTCGCGACGTTTACGCCGCGGCGCGTGTGGCGCAGATCATGCTGTACGCCGGCGTCAAAGACGTGCGCCTGCTGGACGGCGGCTGGCAGACCTGGTCCGACGCCGGTCTGCCGGTGGAGCGCGGCATGCCGCCGACGCCGCAGCCGGCGCCAGATTTTGGCGCGCCGATCCCCGGCCAGCCGCAGCTGATGCTGGATACCGAGCAGGCCCGCGGCCTGCTCCACCGTCAGGACGCCTCGCTGGTCAGCGTCCGCTCGTGGCCGGAGTTTATCGGCACCACCAGCGGCTACAGCTATATCAAACCGAAGGGCGATATCGCCGGCGCCCGCTGGGGCCATGCCGGAAGCGACTCCACGCACATGGAAGACTTCCATAACCCGGACGGCACCATGCGCAGCGCCGACGATATCGCTGCCCTGTGGCGCCAGTGGAACATCCTGCCGAACCAGCAGGTGGCGTTCTATTGCGGGACCGGCTGGCGGGCCTCGGAAACCTTCATGTATGCCCGGGCCATGGGCTGGCCGCACGTCGCTGTCTATGACGGCGGCTGGTACGAATGGAGCAGCAACCCGCACAATCCGGTCGCCCGCGGCGAGCGCGGCCCGGAAAGCAGTCAGTAACCCCCCCCACCAGCGCGTCGCCACCAGCCGGCGACGCGCGCTTTCCCGCTCACGCCACCCGCTTTAAGGTCTGGTAGCCGCTGGCGATACGCGTCGCCGTCGTCAGCCAGCATAGCGCGCCAAACAGCCACGCCAGCCAGGCAAAATGTGCCGGAAACAGGCAGCTGAGGACAAACAGCAGGATGGTTTCCGTCCCCTCCGTCAGCCCCCCGAGGTAGTGCAGCGATTTATGGGCATAGCCGGGATTGGCGATCTGGTGCTTTGCCGCCAGCGCGGCAAAGGCGAGAAAGCTGCTGCCGGTGCCGATAAAGGCAAACAGCAGCCAGCCGCCCGCCAGGGCGTTATTCTGCGGATCCGCCAGGATAAAACCGAACGGCACCAGGGCATAGAAGAGAAAATCCAGTGAGATATCGAGAAAACCGCCGGCGTCGCTCAGCCCGCGCCGCCGCGCCAGGGCGCCGTCCAGGCCGTCCAGCAGGCGGTTGAGAAGAATGGCCGCCAGCGCCGCGCCATACCACCCTAATGCCAGAAATGGCAGAGCCAGCACGCCGATGGCAAAACCGAGCAGCGTCAGCCTGTCTGGTGAAATACCCGGGCGGTCAAGCGCGCCGGCGACAGCGTTAAGGAGGGGTTTGAGGCGAGGATGCAGGTGGCTATCAAGCACGAGGATCTCCAGCAGAGTTGGCGGTTGTCAGTGAAGGTCTATGGCGGTGATAATAGGCCAGTTTGGCCTTATTAACGTTGATGCTTATGCTAAAAATGATTGAAGTTGTCGCCGCCATTATTGAACAGGATGGCAAAATTCTGCTGGCGCAGCGCCCGCCCCACGCCGACCAGCCGGGAATGTGGGAGTTCGCCGGCGGCAAAGTGGAGCCAGGTGAAAGCCAACCGCAGGCGCTGACCCGGGAACTGCAGGAGGAAATGGGCATCATCGCCCACCCGGCATGCTATATCGCCAGCCATCAGCGGGAAGTCTCCGGTCGTCAGATCCATCTGCACGCCTGGTGGGTGCCGGATTTTCAGGGCGTGCCGCTGGCCCACTATCACAGCCAGCTGCGCTGGTGCCTTCCTGCCGACGCCTTAACCCTCGATCTCGCCCCGGCCGATATCCCCCTCCTGCACGCCTTTATCGCCCGGCGCCCGTCCCTTTCCCTCCGCTGATCCGCTCGCCGCCTCGTCATCGTTTTTAGTTATGACGGGCGGGCAATTATAAATTTTGCTGACGGCTTAATTTTTCCTTGCTTGCCTAAGGATTAGCGGTGTTATAGTCGGAAAATCGGTTTTTTCAAGGACCGAATCATAATAAATACATGCAACCACAACCATAAGGGGAACTTATATCTATGGATCAGACGTGCACTCTGGAAGGCTTTCTCACCCGCGTTCAACAGCGCGATCCCCATCAAACCGAATTTGCTCAAGCCGTCCGGGAGGTCATGACCACCCTGTGGCCTTTCCTTGAGGAAAATCCGCGCTATCGTCAGCTTGCTTTGCTGGAACGTCTGGTGGAACCGGAGCGCGTGATCCAGTTCCGCGTGGTGTGGGTGGACGACCGCAATCAGGTCCAGGTCAACCGCGCGTGGCGCGTGCAGTTCAACTCGGCCATCGGCCCGTATAAGGGCGGAATGCGCTTCCACCCGTCGGTAAACCTGTCGATTCTCAAATTCCTTGGCTTCGAGCAGACCTTCAAAAACGCCCTGACCACGCTGCCGATGGGCGGCGGGAAAGGCGGCAGCGATTTCGATCCTAAAGGCAAGAGCGATGGCGAAGTGATGCGCTTCTGCCAGGCGCTGATGACCGAGCTTTATCGCCATCTGGGCCCGGATACCGACGTACCGGCGGGCGATATCGGCGTCGGCGGCCGCGAGGTCGGCTTTATGGCCGGAATGATGCGTAAGCTCTCCAACAACAGCGCCTGCGTCTTCACCGGTAAAGGCCTCTCCTTCGGCGGCAGCTTGATCCGTCCGGAAGCCACCGGTTACGGCCTGATCTACTTCACCGAAGCGATGCTCAAACGTCACGGCCTCGGCTTCGAAGGCGCTCGCGTGGCGGTTTCCGGCTCCGGCAACGTCGCGCAATACGCCATTGAGAAAGCGATGGAGCTTGGCGCGCGGGTGGTCACCGCCTCCGACTCCAACGGCACCGTCGTTGACGAAGCGGGCTTCACCAAAGAAAAACTGGCCCGCCTGATCGACATCAAAGAGCGTGCCCACGGCCGGGTGGCCGACTACGCCCGCGAATTTGGCCTCACCTATCTCGAAGGCCAGCAGCCGTGGTCAGTGCCGGTGGATATCGCTCTGCCTTGCGCCACCCAGAACGAACTGGATGCCGACGCCGCTCGCCAGCTGATTGCCAACGGTGTGAAGGCCGTGGCGGAAGGCGCCAACATGCCAACCACCATCGCCGCGACCGATCTGTTCCTTGAAGCTGGCGTGCTGTTTGCCCCGGGCAAAGCGGCCAACGCCGGCGGCGTGGCGACGTCCGGTCTGGAGATGGCGCAGAACGCCGCGCGCATGGGCTGGAAAGCGGAAAAAGTGGATGCCCGTCTGCATCACATCATGCTGGATATCCACCACGCCTGCGTGCAGTACGGCGGTGAAGCGAAGCAGACCAACTACGTGCGCGGCGCCAATATCGCTGGTTTCGTCAAGGTGGCGGACGCCATGCTGGCCCAGGGCGTGATTTAACCTCCCCTCACGCCATCCCGGCGGCTGCCCGCCGGGATGTCTCTCACGATGACATCGTGATCACCACTTTCCCCAGATGCTGACCACTGTCCAGACAGGCATGCGCCTCGGCAATTTCCGCCATCGGGTAGCTGGCGTAGATCATCGGCTTGCATTTCCCAGCCTCAAGCAGCGGCCAGACGTGGCGCCGCAGCGCCTCGGCAATCTCCTGTTTCTCCGCCGCCGTCCGGCCGCGCATGGTGGAGCCGGTGACGGTGGCCCGCTTGAGCATCAGGGTCTGAATGTCGACCTCATGGGCCATTCGCCCGCCCATAAAGCCGATGATGACCAGCCGCCCGTCCTTTTTCAGCAGCCCCAGGTTGCGGTTAAAGTAAGGGCCGCCCACGATATCCAGAATGACATCCACCCCTTCATCGTTGGTCAGCTGATGAATTTTCTCAGCGAAATCTTCGGTTTTGTAGTTGATCGCCGTGGCGTAGGGCCGCAGCGCGGCAATTTTTTCGTCCTGACCGACGGTGGCATAGACGGTCATCCCCAGCGCGTGACACAACAGGATCGCGGTGGTGCCAATCCCGCTGGCGCCGCCGTGGATCAGAATGCTCTCGCCGGGCTGCAGCTTACCGAGCTGGAAAACGTTCGCCCACACCGTGAAGAAGGTTTCCGGAATGGCGGCCGCTTCGCTAAAGCTGAGGCCCGCCGGGATCGGCAGCGTCTGGCCTGCCGGGACGGCGCAGTATTCGGCATACCCGCCGCCGTTGGTCAGCGCGCAGACGCGATCCCCGGGGGCAAAGGCCGCGACCTGCGCACCAACCTTCACGACCACGCCCGCCACCTCGAGGCCGGGCACGGGGGTAACCCCCTCAGGCATGGGATACAGACCCTGGCGCTGCAAAATATCCGGCCGGTTGACGCCCGCCGCTTTCACCTCGATGAGCACCTCATGCTCCCCGATAGTGGGGATCTCACCTTCGCGGATCTGTAAAACCTCCGGGCCACCCGGTTGGCTGATAGCGATATATTTCACGGGTCCTCCTTATCGCCTGTGAGAGAATTAAGCAAGGCATCGGGAAGGGCAATGGGCGCCCCCGTTCTGCGGGGCGATCGTCCCCCCCTTCCCGGCTGTTTAGTGTAGACCATTGACCAGTCTGGCGGAGAAACGGCGGCCGTGGGGAATGGCCTCCTCACGGCCGCCGGGCAGGTTATTGCGGCGGCGGCGCGGCATCCTCTGCCGCTTTTTTGCCTTTCGCTTTGCCTTTACTGAACGATTTTTTCGCCCCGCCCGGCGCCACCAGACCGCGGAACTGGCGCACCGGCGTGCTGCGCGCCTGCTCGATTAGCTGATACAGCGTGCCCACCAGCGGCTGCATAAAGTCCTGATAGCGGCACTGTTTCTCGCTGATTTGCGTCAATACCGACTCCCAGTGGGCGGTCATGTCCGGTCGACCGGCCATCTCCGGCAGGGAATGAATCAGCGCCCTTCCGGCCTCCGAGGAGTGGATATAGCGCCCTTTTTTAGTCAGGAAACCGCGCTTAAACAGCAGCTCGATAATCCCGGCGCGGGTTGCTTCGGTGCCGAGGCCGTCAGTAGCGCGGAGGATCTTCTTCAGATCTTTATCCTGCACGAAGCGGGCAATCCCGGTCATCGCCGACAGCAGCGTGGCGTCGGTAAAGTGGCGCGGCGGCTGCGTCTGGCGCTCCACCACTTCGCCCCTCTCGCACAGCAGTTCATCGCCTTTGGCCACCACCGGCAGCGGCGTGCCGTCGTTCTCTTCATCGCGCTCTTTGCTGCCAAGCAGCGTCCGCCAGCCCGCCTCGGCCAGAAAACGCGCTTTGGCGACAAACTTACCGTTGGCGATCTCGAGGTCAATCTGGCATTTACGGAACACCGCGTCCGGGCAGAACTGCATCAGATACTGGCGGGCGATCAGGGTGTAGACCTTCGCTTCGTTATCGGTGAGTTTGACCTGGCTGCTGCGGGCGGTCGGGATAATCGCATGGTGCGCGTCGACCTTTTTATCATCCCAGCAGCGGTTGCGGATCTCCGGATCCACCACCGGCTGCGGCAGCAGATCCGCCGCATGGACGGCAATCGCATTCAGCACCGCATGGCGGCCGGCGAAATGTTCTTCCGGCAGATAGCGGCTGTCCGAGCGCGGATAGGTGATGAGCTTGTGGGTTTCATACAGCTTCTGGCAGATATCCAGCACGTTTTGCGCGCTGAAGCCGAAACGTTTGGCCGCCTCAATCTGCAGCGCCGACAGCGAAAACGGCAGCGGCGCGGGTTCGGAATCGCGCTTATCGTTATAGCCGGTCACCAGCGCCGGCTGGCCTTCAATACGCTTAACCACGTGCTCGGCCAGCGGACGATGCAGCAGGCGCCCTTCTTCATCCTGGTAAGGTTCGCAGGCTTCGCTCGGCACCCAGGTCGCGACAAAGCGCTCCTCCTGCGGCGTGACGATATGCGCTTTGACATCGAAGAAGTCTTTGGCGACGAAGTTTTCAATCTCTTCATCGCGGCGCACCACCAGGCCGAGCACCGGGGTCTGCACCCGCCCCACGGAGAGCACCCCCTGATAGCCGGCGTTGCGCCCCAGCAGGGTATAGGCCCGGGTCATATTGATGCCGTACAACCAGTCGGCGCGCGCCCGCGCCAGCGCCGACACGCAAAGCGGCACAAACTCGCTGTTAGCGCGCAGGCGGTTGATCGCCCGCTCAACCGCCTGCGGGTTGAGATCGTTTATCAGACAGCGCTGCACCTGCTGACGCTTCTCCGGCGCCAGCTGCAGGTAGTCGAGTACCTCATCCACCAGCAGCTGCCCCTCACGGTCGGGGTCGCCGGCGTGGATAACCTCCTCGGCCTCGCCGAGCAGGCGCTTGATGACATTCAGCTGTTTGGTGACCGAAGGTTTTGGCTGCAGCTGCCATTTCTCCGGCACAATCGGCAGATCGGTGAGATTCCAGCGGGCATAGCGGCTGTCATAGACGTCCGGCTGCGCCTGCTCCAGCAGGTGACCGATACACCAGGTGACCACCTGCCCGTTGCCGCACTCAATAAAGCCATCGCCTTTGCGATGCGGTTTAGGCAACACATCGGCGATAGCCCGACCGAGACTCGGTTTTTCTGCAATAAACAACCGCATCGAATCAACGGATCTCGATCATGGGTCGTCCGCCGCGGGCGGTCACCAGCTCGCCGATGGCGGCCAGCTTAATACCGAACTCCGCTGCGGCAGCCTGCACTTCCGCCTCCGCCTCCGGGGTCACCGCCAGCAGTAGACCGCCGGAGGTCTGCGGGTCGCAGAGCAGATCGCGCCACTCCGTCGGCATCTCGCCCATCAGATGGCCGTAGCTGGCAAAGTTGCGCCCGGTGCCGCCCGGCACCGCGCCGGCGGCGATATACTCCTCCACCCCCGGCAGTTTCGGGATATCGGCATAGCGCAGTTGCGCCTGCACGCCGGCTCCGCGGCACACTTCGCTGAGGTGGCCGAGCAGGCCAAAGCCGGTGACGTCGGTCATCGCCTTCACCCCGTCGATAGCGGCAAACGCGGCGCCGGCGAGGTTCATCTGGCACATGGTCTCCGTCGCCAGCCCGTGATGCTCCGGCTTGAGCAGCGATTTTTTCTCTGCGGTGGTCAGCACGCCGATCCCCAGCGGTTTGGTGAGATACAGTTTGCAGCCCGCCTGCGCGGTGCTGTTTTTCTTGATGCGCTCGGTGGGCACCACGCCGGTGACCGCCAGACCGAAGATCGGCTCCGGGGCGTCAATGGAGTGGCCGCCCGCCAGCGCGATCCCCGCCTGCTGACAGGCAAAGCGCCCGCCCTCCACCACTTCGCGGGCGATTTCCGGCGCCAGGGTGTTGATCGGCCAGCCGAGAATGGCAATCGCCATAATCGGTTTCCCGCCCATGGCGAAAATATCGCTGATGGCGTTGGTGGCGGCAATGCGGCCAAAGTCGAACGGATTATCGACAATCGGCATAAAAAAGTCGGTGGTGCTGACGATTGACGTGCCATTACCGAGATCGTAAACGGCGGCATCATCGCTGGTTTCGTTGCCGACAAGCAGGTTCGGGTCGACGAACTTCGCCTGCTCGCTATGCAGGATGGTTTCCAGCACTTTCGGGGAAATTTTACAACCACAACCGGCTCCGTGGCTGTATTGCGTTAAACGAATGGCTTGCTCGCTCATGGACATCTCCTGTCATTGCAATCCCGCTATGTTAGCGCCCAAACGCCAGGGTGGTAAGTACGACAGTCTGAAATCGCGTATGGTTGCTCATTAAGCAGACAAAAAGCCGTTTTTGCGAGACGCGGCAATTTTTTCCCGACCATTTTCACTTTTACTTAAAGATGACAGAAATGTAACAACACAGGACTGTCTTCTCTGGAATGATTATGACGTAAGGAAATTCTAATGAAAAAGCGTGTTCTTGCCCTTTGCCTGGCCAGTTTTTTCTCCGTTAACGCCTTCGCACTGGTTCCCCCCGGTAACGATGTCACCACCAAGCCCGATCTCTACTATCTGACCAATGCCCAGGCCATCGACAGCCTGGCGCTGTTGCCGCCGCCGCCGGCGGTGGGCAGTATTGCGTTCTTAAACGATCAGGCGATGTATGAGCAGGGGCGCCTGCTGCGCAACACCGAGCGCGGGAAGCTGGCGGCAGAGGATGCCAACCTCAGCGCGGGCGGCGTGGCTAACGCCTTCTCCAGCGCCTTTGGTTCGCCGATCACCGAAAAAGACGCGCCGCAGCTCCATAAGCTGCTGACCAATATGATTGAAGACGCCGGCGATCTGGCGACCCGCGGCGCGAAAGAGAAGTATATGCGCATTCGGCCGTTTGCCTTCTACGGCGTCTCCACCTGCAACACCACCGAGCAGGACAAGCTGGCGAAAAACGGCTCTTACCCGTCCGGGCATACCTCCATCGGCTGGGCCACCGCCCTGGTGCTGGCGGAGATCAACCCGCAGCGGCAGAACGAAATTTTGAAGCGCGGCTATGAGCTTGGCGAGAGCCGGGTGATCTGCGGCTATCACTGGCAGAGCGATGTCGATGCGGCGCGCATCGTCGGCTCCGCGGTGGTCGCCACGCTGCACACCAACCCGGCCTTCCAGCAGCAATTGCAGAAAGCCAAAGACGAATTCGCCAAAACGCAGAAGTAACGTCATCACCGTTGAACTCCCGGATACGGCGCCTGGCGCGCCTTGTCCGGGCGACAAAAACCGCGATTGATTCGAAGGGTAGGGTTTGAAGGCCGGGTCAGGCGCCAGCCGCCGCCCGGCATAGATGCGGCTCCGAGCTTGCTGCCGTCGCCCGGCGGCGCTGCGCTTGCGCGGCCAGCCGGACGGTTCCCTCTCCCTCCGGGAGAGGGCCAGGGTGAGGGGAAGCACTGCAGTGTGGTTGTTTATGTTATCTGTGGCTTCAGCGTAGTTTGCGCTCCCGGTTAATCGTCTGCGTTATGTCACTCATGGCGCCGGGAGCGCACAGGGGGCGGCCAGTCGCCGCCGCCCCCTGTACCCCCGGGCTCCGGCCAGCACCGGCAGTTTCAGCAAGAAAAGTGAATAAGTTAACGACAGGTCGTACGAACGTAGGCCGGGTAAGGCGACAGCCGCCACCCGGCACAAAATCGGCTCCGTACCCGCTGTCCTTGCCCGGCGGCGCTGCGCTTGCGCGGGCCTACAGACAGTCAGAGCCGGATGCGTTGGCCGGGTAAGGCGCAAGCCGCAGCCCGGCATAACACCCGCTGACTCAGAATCGCGTCACAAACGGCGCGGTATCCGGCAGGGCAATGGTGGTTGAGGCTTTCAGCTGCGGCGTGCCCAGATAGAGGAAACCGACGATTTTATCCTGCTCGCGGCACTCGAAGCCGGCGCGCACCACCGGGCTCTCGGTCAATGCTCCGCTGCGCCAGATGCCGTTGAATCCTTGAGCCAGGGCCGCCATCTGCATCGCCATCACCGCGCAGCCAGCGGACATCTCCTGCTCCCAGCGCGGCACCTTCGGGTGGTCTTCACAACGCGCCACGACGGTAATGATTAGCGGCGCGCGGAACGGCGCATTTCGGGCTTTCTCTATGCCCTTCTCATCCTGACCGGCCTCCCTGGCCCCCTTTTCCAGCAACTGACTGAAGCGTTCGCGGCCGTCATCGGCGATAATGAAAAAGCGCCACGGCTGCAGGGTGCCATGATCCGGGGCGCGCAGCCCGGCGCGCAGAATGTTTTCCAGCTGTTCGCCGGCCGGGGCCGGTTCCGCCAGGCGGGAAGCGCTGCGGCGATTAAGCAGTAGGTCGAGAGCATCCATCTGTATAACTCCTGTGATGTCATTTTTCATAAAATTAACATGCACAAGGATTTTGTTACAGCGCGGTCGGTGATTCCTGCTGACAACCGACGGCTCACTCTTTAGGATAGCCAGACGCGGCGGCCCCTGCGGCCTGCCCATTTTTAGATAACGTTAGGGAGAAGACATGCGAACCCTTTGGCGACTGATTGCCAGCTTTTTTAAATGGACGTGGCGGATACTCAACTTTATTCGCAAACTGGCCCTCAATGCGATCTTCCTGGTACTGGTGCTGGTGTGTATCGGCATCTGGAGCCAATTCAGCAGCACCACCAGCGAACATGCCGCGCGCGGCGCGCTGCTCCTGGATATTACCGGCGTGGTGGTGGATAAACCTTCCGCCAGCAGCAAACTCGGCGTGATAGGCCGCCAGCTGTTTGGTGCCAGCTCGGACCGTTTGCAGGAGAATTCTCTGTTCGATATCGTGCAGACCATCCGTCAGGCGAAGGATGATCGTAATATCACCGGTATTGTGCTGGATCTGAAAAACTTCGTCGGCGGCGATCAGCCGTCCATGCAGTACATCGGTAAAGCGCTGCGCGAATTCCGCGACAGCGGCAAACCGGTCTATGCCGTCGGCAGCAGCTACAGCCAGGGCCAGTACTACCTGGCGAGCTTTGCCAACAAAATCTGGCTCTCGCCGCAGGGCGAGGTAGACCTCCACGGCTTCGCCACCAACGGGCTGTATTACAAGTCGCTGCTGGATAAGCTGAAAGTCTCCACCCATGTCTTCCGCGTCGGCACCTATAAATCCGCCGTCGAGCCTTTCATTCGCGATGACATGTCCCCTGCCGCCCGCGAAGCGGACAGCCGCTGGATTGGCGAACTGTGGCAGAACTACCTCAACACCATTGCCGCCAACCGGCAGATCACCGCCCAGCAGCTCTTCCCGGGCGCCCAGGGCATTATCGATGGCCTGCGTAAAGTGGGCGGCGATACGGCGAAATATGCGCTGGACAATAAGCTGGTGGATGAGCTGGCGACCTCCACGGAAGTGGAAAAAGCGCTGACCAAACAGTTTGGCTGGAGCAAAGCGGATAACAATTATCGGGCGATTAGCTATTACGACTACAACGTGAAGACGCCGTCTGACCAGGGTTCCGCTATCGCGGTGATCTTCGCCAACGGCGCCATCATGGACGGCGAGGAGACCCCGGGCAACGTCGGCGGCGACACCACCGCAGCGCAAATTCGCGATGCGCGCCTCGACCCGAAAATTAAGGCCATCGTTCTTCGCGTGAACAGCCCTGGCGGCAGCGTGACCGCCTCGGAAATCATTCGTGAAGAGCTGGCGGCAGCCAAAGCCGCGGGTAAACCGGTGGTCGTTTCAATGGGCGGCATGGCGGCGTCCGGCGGCTACTGGATCTCCACCCCCGCGGATTACATCGTGGCGAACCCAAGCACCCTCACCGGCTCCATTGGCATCTTTGGGGTGATCAACACCGTGGAAAATACCCTCGGGTCGATTGGCGTCCACACCGACGGCGTCGCCACGTCGCCGCTGGCGGATATCTCCAGCACCAAAGCGCTGCCGCCGGAAGTGCAGCAGCTGATGCAGTTGAGCATTGAGAACGGCTATCAGCGCTTTATCACCCTGGTGGCTAACGCCCGTAAGAGCACGCCGGAGAAAATCGACCAGATAGCCCAGGGCCACGTCTGGACCGGGGAAGATGCCAAAGCCAACGGTCTTGTCGACAGCCTCGGCGATTTTGACGACGCGGTGGCCAAGGCCGCCGAGCTGGCGAAGCTGAAAACCTGGCACCTTAACTACTATCAGGAAGAGCCAACCTTCTTCTCGATGGTGCTGGACAGCCTGACCGGCTCGGTACGCGCCTCGCTGCCGGCCGCCATTCAGGCCTGGCTGCCTGCGCCGGTGGCCGCGGCGGCCGAGACGGTGAAAGCGGAAAGCGACAAGCTGGCGGCGTTCAACGACCCGCAGAACCGCTATGCCTTCTGCCTGACCTGCGCCAACATTCGTTAATACGCAGCGGCTGCCCCGTATCACGGGGCAGCCTTTTTTCCGCACCTGCCAGCGTCGCCACAAAGCGAGCGGCCAACACTGTATTTTTTCCTCCGTCTCTTTATACTGCGCCTGTCTACGACCAACCTAAGCGATGCTATGCAAAAAAAATCGATTTACGTTGCCTACACCGGTGGGACCATCGGTATGCAGCGCTCCGAACACGGCTATGTACCCGTTTCCGGCCATCTGCAGCGTCAGCTGGCGCTGATGCCGGAGTTCCATCGTCCGGAGATGCCGGACTTCACGATCCATGAATACCATCCGCTGATGGATTCATCCGATATGACCCCCGAGGACTGGCAGCACATCGCCGACGATATCCGCAGCCATTACGCGGAGTATGATGGCTTTGTGATCCTCCACGGTACCGACACCATGGCGTTTACCGCCTCAGCGCTGTCGTTCATGCTGGAAAATCTCGGCAAACCGGTGATTGTGACAGGGTCACAAATCCCGCTGGCCGAGCTGCGTTCCGACGGCCAGATCAACCTGCTCAATGCCCTGTACGTCGCCGCCAACTATCCGATTAACGAAGTGGCGCTGTTCTTCAACAATCGACTGTTCCGCGGCAACCGCACCACTAAAGCCCATGCCGACGGCTTTGACGCCTTCGCCTCGCCCAACCTCGCGCCGCTGCTGGAGGCCGGGATCCATATTCGCCGTCTCGGTACCCCGCCGGCGCCGCAGGGCCGTGGGGAGCTGATTGTCCACCCCATCACCCCGCAGCCGATTGGCGTGGTGACGATTTACCCCGGCATCTCCGCCGACGTGGTGCGTAATTTCCTGCGCCAGCCGGTGAAAGCGCTGATCCTCCGCTCCTACGGCGTCGGCAATGCCCCGCAGAATGGCGAGTTTATTCAGGTGCTGGCGGAAGCCAGCCAGCGCGGCATTGTGGTGGTCAATCTGACGCAGTGTATGTCCGGCAAAGTGAACATGGGCGGCTATGCCACCGGCAACGCCCTCGCCCAGGCGGGAGTCATCAGTGGTTTCGATATGACGGTGGAAGCGACGCTGACCAAGCTACACTATCTGCTGAGCCAGCAGCTGGACGTTGACGCCATTCGCGCGGCGATGCAGCAGAATCTGCGTGGCGAACTGACCCCTGACGAAGCTTAAGGAGGACGTATGGCACATCGAGCGCTGTTACTGGTTGATTTGCAGAACGACTTCTGCGCCGGCGGCGCGCTGGCGGTTCCCGAAGGCGACAGCACCGTCGACGTAGCCAACGCGCTTATCGACTGGAGCCTGGCGCGCGGCGAGCCCATCGTCGCCAGTCAGGACTGGCATCCGGCGGATCACGGCAGCTTCGCCAGCCAGCACCAAGTGGAGCCCTACACTGTGGGCGACCTGGACGGCCTGGCGCAAACTTTCTGGCCGGATCACTGCGTTCAGCACAGCGAAGGCGCGGCGCTGCATCCCCTGCTCAAGCAGCAGGCGATCGCCGTCGTGTTCCACAAAGGGCAAAACCGGGTCATCGACAGCTACAGCGCTTTTTTTGACAACGGTCACCGGCAGAAAACCGAACTGGACGGCTGGCTGCGTGGTCAGGGGATCGTGGAGCTGACCGTTCTCGGCCTCGCCACCGATTACTGCGTCAAGTTCACCGTGCTGGATGCTCTGGCGCTCGGCTACGCGGTCAACGTCATTACCGACGGCTGCCGCGGGGTGAACCTTCAGCCGCAGGACAGCAGCCAGGCGTTTATGGAGATGGCCGCCGCAGGCGCCACGCTCTATACCCTTGATGACTGGCGGGAAACCCACGCCTGATCCTTCACCCGGCGCTTCCGCGCCGGGTCTTCTTCTGCCGCTTCGTTATCGTCCATAAATTGAACTCTCTCGCAGTTTCAACAAGTTATTGCTGGTAGTCTGGCAAGGCTGTTTTTTCGCCACGCCATTTCCGTGGCGCGGTTATTTTTTTATGTCAAAGAGGAACCACTATGAAACGTTTGCCCTTGCTGGCAGCCTTGCCCCTGCTTTGCGCTTCCGCGCTCTCTGCCCAACCGCTGATGTCCGTCGGCTATTTCAACGGCGGCGGCGACGTCACTGCCGGGCCGGGCGGGGATATCGACAAGCTGGACGTCCGGCAGATCACCCATCTCAACTACTCGTTTGGCCTTATCTATAACGATGAAAAAGACGAGACCAATGCGGCCCTGAAGGATCCTGACCATCTGCACGAGATCTGGCTGTCGCCAAAGGTGCAGGCGGATCTGCAAAAGCTCCCTGCCCTGCGTAAACAGAACCCGGACCTCAAGGTCCTGCTGTCGGTCGGCGGCTGGGGGGCGCGCGGTTTCTCCGGCGCGGCGGCAAGCAAAGAAACCCGTAAGGTGTTTATTCAGTCTGCGCAGGAAATTGTTGAAAAATATGGTCTGGATGGGATTGACCTCGACTGGGAGTTTCCGGTCAACGGCGCGTGGGGGCTGGTTGCCAGTCAACCGACCGATCGCGATAACTTCACCGCGCTGTTAAAAGAGCTGCGCGCAGCGTTTGGTACGAAGAAACTGGTTACTATTGCCGTGGGCGCCAACGCCGAGAGCCCGAAAAGCTGGGTGGATGTCAAAGCGGTGGCCCCGGCGCTGAACTACATCAACCTGATGACCTACGACATGGCCTACGGCACGCAGTACTTCAACTCGAACCTGTATGACTCCAGCCACTGGCCGACGGTCGCCGCGGCGGATAAATACAGCGCCGATTTTGTGGTCAACAATTACCTGGCCGCCGGGCTTAAACCCAGCCAGATGAACCTCGGGATTGGTTTTTATGGCCGGGTACCAAAACGGGCGGTCGAGCCGGGGATTGACTGGAGTAAAGCGGATGCGCAAAAGAACCCGGTCACCCAGCCCTATTTTGGTCCACAGCAGATCGCGCTGTTTGCCTCGCTGGGCTATGACCTGAGCAAAGACACCTACGTGAAATACAATGATATCGTGGGCAAATTGCTCAACGATCCGCAGAAACGCTTTACCGAGCACTGGGACGATGAGGCGAAAGTCCCGTGGCTGTCGGTGCAGTCCGCAGAGGGCAAGCCGCTGTTCGCCCTCTCCTATGAGAACCCGCGCTCGGTAGCCATTAAGGCGGACTACATCAAGGCGAAGGGCCTCGCCGGGGCGATGTTCTGGGAGTATGGCGCCGATGACCAGAACCAGTTGGCCCGCCAGCTGGCGGAATCCCTGGGGATCAAACACTAATCGCGGCTGTTCCTCCGCCGCATCGTCTCCGCCGGGCGGCGTGACGCAGGCAGCATCGCCTGCAATGCAGGTATATCGCGCCGCCCGGGATAGGTTATGATGCCTGTTATCCGCTGCGCCAGGGGCTGGCGCAGCTTAACCGTTTGACAGGAGGCAGGGGGCCATGGCCTATATCCCCAAAAATTACGCACGTCTGGAAGTGGGTTATCGCGAAAAGGCGCTCAAGCTCTTTCCCTGGGTATGCGGACGCTGCTCGCGGGAGTTTGTCTACTCCAATCTGCGCGAGCTGACGGTGCACCATATCGATCACGACCACTCCAATAACCCGGAAGATGGCAGTAACTGGGAGATGTTGTGCCTCTACTGTCACGATCACGAACACTCCAAGTACACCGAAGCCGATCAGTATGGCTCCACGGTGGTGGCCGGCGAAGATGCGCAAAAGAGCGTCGGCGAGGCCACCTACAATCCGTTTGCCGACCTGAAAGCGATGATGAACAAAAAGTAAGCAAAGCGGCTGACCGTCGAGAGCGGTCGTAGACGCTAACCCTTCCGGCGCCGGATCACCTGACGCCGGAACGACTCCCCGCCGGCCAGCGGTTTATTGCAGCTTCACGGTTGCGATCGGCTTCGGCACGATACCGAAATCTTCCTTCAGCTGCTGTTTGCTCTTCATCACCATCTGCCCGCGAGTATCGATGGTCATATGCTGGGCGTCGGTGTTATACCGGGCCTGCCACAGCATCACCAGCTGCAGGCTATTTTCCTTCTGCTCCGGCGTCAGCGCCACGCCATCCGGCCATTTTCCCAGCTCCACCGCCGTCGCCAGACGCTGATACACTTCCGGGGTCATGCTGTCGATAATTTGCTCAATATCCATCTTCCGCTCATCTCCACCTGGAATAATTTGCTGAATCGTTTCTTCAACCCTTGATCTGCTCGCCGTTCTGCTCATCGGTGAAGCTGAGCGACGCCGAATTCACACAATAGCGCTCGCCGGTCGGCTGCGGGCCATCCGGAAACACGTGACCGAGGTGGGCATCACAATTTCCGCAGCGGATCTCTATGCGCTGCATGCCGTGGGAGCTGTCGTCCAGATAGCGAATGGCCTCTTCGCTTACCGGCTCGTAGAAGCTCGGCCAGCCGCAGCCAGAGTCGTACTTGGTCTGGGAGTTGAACAGCGGCGCATCGCACACCAGGCAGTGATACACGCCATTTTTCTTGTTGTGCAGCAGCCGTCCGGTGAAAGGCGGTTCGGTACCATGATGTTGGGTCACGTAAAACTGCATTTCGCTCAAGCCGTTTTTCAGCTCTTCCGGGGAGGGTTTATTTGCCATGGGCTTACATCTCGCTTTGCAATGGACAACTTTCGCCCCAATTCTAACAAAACATTAACAATGAAGCGTACACTTTTGTTCTAAACTTATCCGGTGCCCACAGGCAGCCAGATAATTGTGACTTAAATCACGTTTTTATCTTAAATGCCCTTTAAAATTCCGCGCGCAGCCCCCATATGGAATTGGGCTCAAAGGGAGAGTGAGGCAAATCAATCGCGCAAAGGTCTGCTCAGGATTGATTTGTCGCAATGATTGACACGATTCCGCTTGACGCTGCGTAAGGTTTTTGTAATTTTACAGGCAACCTTTTATTCACTAACAAATAGCTGGTGGAATATATGACTATCAAAGTAGGTATCAACGGTTTTGGCCGTATCGGTCGCATTGTTTTCCGTGCTGCTCAGAAACGTTCTGACATCGAGATCGTTGCAATCAACGACCTGTTAGACGCAGAGTACATGGCTTACATGCTGAAGTATGACTCCACTCACGGTCGTTTCGACGGCACCGTTGAAGTGAAAGACGGTCATCTGGTCGTTAACGGTAAAAAAATCCGTGTTACCGCTGAACGTGACCCGGCTAACCTGAAGTGGGACGAAGTTGGTGTTGACGTTGTTGCTGAAGCAACCGGTATCTTCCTGACCGACGAAACCGCTCGTAAACACATCACCGCTGGCGCGAAAAAAGTCGTTCTGACTGGCCCGTCCAAAGACAACACCCCGATGTTCGTTCGCGGCGCTAACTTCGACACTTACGCTGGCCAGGACATCGTTTCCAACGCATCCTGCACCACCAACTGCCTGGCGCCGCTGGCTAAAGTCATCAACGACAACTTCGGTATCGTTGAAGGCCTGATGACCACCGTCCACGCTACCACCGCTACCCAGAAAACCGTTGATGGCCCGTCTCACAAAGACTGGCGCGGCGGCCGCGGCGCAGCTCAGAACATCATCCCGTCCTCTACCGGCGCTGCTAAAGCAGTAGGTAAAGTACTGCCAGAACTGAACGGCAAACTGACCGGTATGGCGTTCCGCGTTCCGACTCCGAACGTATCCGTTGTTGACCTGACCGTTCGTCTGGAAAAAGCAGCGTCCTACGAAGAAATCAAGAAAGCTATCAAAGCCGCTTCTGAAGGCGCAATGAAAGGCGTTCTGGGTTACACCGAAGACGACGTTGTTTCTACCGACTTCAACGGCGAAGTTTGCACTTCCGTATTCGATGCTAAAGCGGGTATCGCACTGAACGACAACTTCGTTAAACTGGTTTCCTGGTACGACAACGAAACTGGCTACTCCAACAAAGTTCTGGACCTGATTGCCCACATCTCCAAATAAGTTGAGATGAAAAAGTAATCTGTAAGAGCGACTTCGGTCGCTCTTTTTTTTGTCTGCAGAGATAGGATTGCACAATGATAAATAAAATTTTTGCTCTCCCGGTGAATGAAACCATTTCGCCCGTTATCTCCCGTCGCCAGCTGGACGACCTGGAGCTGATTGTCATCGACCATCCGCAGGTGAAAGCCTCTGTGGCGCTGCAGGGGGCGCATCTGCTCTCCTGGAAACCCGCCGGTGAAGAAGAAGTCCTGTGGCTGAGCAACAACACCCCGTTTAAACAGGGCGTCGCCCTGCGCGGCGGCGTGCCGATTTGCTGGCCCTGGTTTGGCCCATCGGCGCAGCAGGGCCTGCCGTCGCACGGCTTTGCCCGCAACCTGCCGTGGACCCTGGAAGGCCATGATGAAGACGACGGCGGCGTGATGTTGACCTTTGCGCTGCAGAACAGCGCCGAAACCATGAAGCTGTGGCCGCATGAGTTCACCCTCTATGCCCGCTTCAAGCTGGGCAAGACCTGCGAAATCGAACTGGAAGCCCACGGCGAATTTGAGACCACCTCTGCCCTGCACAGCTACTTCAACGTCGGCGATATCGCGGCGGTGAAAGTGAGCGGTCTTGGCGAGCGCTATATCGATAAAGTGAAAAATGCCGAAGAAGGCGTTCTGAGCAACGGCGTGCAGACCTTCCCGGATCGTACCGACCGCGTCTATCTCGACGCCGAAGGCTGCAGCGTGATCCACGACGACGCGCTCAGCCGCACTATCGACGTGGTGCATCATCATCAGCACAACGTGGTGGCCTGGAACCCGGGCCCGGCGCTGTCCGTCAGCATGGGCGACATGCCGGACGATGGCTACAAAACCTTCGTGTGCGTCGAAACCTGCTGCGTGACCCAGCCGCAGAAAGCCAGTGAAGAGACCCCGTCTCGCCTGGCGCAAACCATCAGCGTGAAAAAACGCTAAGCGCAAAAAGCCCCGTTTATCACGGGGCTTTTTCTCTTCTCCACCAGGATGCGCTGTGGGTTAAACCATATCCAACCGGGTTTTCCGCGGCGGCGGTGGATAGAGGCGGTCCAGCTGCGCAAGCTCTTGCGGGCTGAGAACGAGATCAAGCGCGGCGGCATTCTGCACCACATGTTCAATACTGGCCGCTTTCGGGATCGCCAGCATTCCCGGATGACGAATCACCCAGGCCAGCAGCAGCTGCGCCACCGTCACGCCCCGCTCGTTAGCCATTTTGATGATATCGGTATGCTGAAAAAGTCCATCACGTAAGCGCCCCGCCTGGGCCAGCGGACAATAGGCCATCACCGGCAGGGTGTGCTGCTGGCACCAGGGCAGGAGATCGTATTCAATGCCCCGCGACGCGAGATGATAGAGCACCTGATTGGTGGCGCAGCGTTCGCCACCCGCCGTGCGCCACAGCGCCTGCATATCGTCGGTGTCCAGATTGGAGACGCCCCAGCGGCGGATTTTACCCTCGGCCACCAGCCTTGCCATCGCCTCGACCGTCTCCTCTAGCGGGATATCGCCCCGCCAGTGCAGGAGATACATATCCAGATAGTCGGTCTGCAGCCGGCGTAGACTGTTTTCACAGGCGCGGCGCATCGCCGCGCCGCCGGCGTGCCAGGGATAGACTTTGGAGACCAGCACCACCCGGTCGCGCAGGCCGCGGACCGCCTGGCCCACCACCTCCTCCGCCCCGCCGTCGGCATACATCTCAGCGGTATCGATTACCGTCAGGCCATGGTCGATGCCCGCGCGCAGTGCAGCCACCTCCTGCTGACGCTGCGCCGCGTTCTCGCCCATATACCAGGTCCCCAGCCCGATGGCCGGAACTGCCGCCTGCTCGCCAAAGCATACTGTTTTTTTCACCATCGTCTCCTCCTTAGCGCCCTGCACCACCATAAAGCAAAACAGGGCACGAAGCCCTGTTTTGATGCATAAAGCGCACTGTAATAATGCACAATCAGAAGGTGTAAGTGATCCCGGTTGAGATCAGACCGCTCCAGGATTTGTCCACCATCGGGCTATCGGTAATTTCATCCGACAGACGGGTGTAGCGCGCAATACCGTATACGCTCCAGTCGCCGAGGAAGCGATAGTTGGCCGACAGCTCCAGATACGGGTTCCAGCTGCTGTCCGGATCGTAGCTGCGCATGCCGCTGCGACGGGACTCATGCTGCGAGACACCATAATAGTATTCGTTCTGATTGTCGCTGTTCCACTCCACGCCGATGCCCGGCGTCAGCGTCAGGTTCCCGTTGGTGTAGCGGTACAGCCAGGCGAGATCCCAGTTGATGCCGTTGCTGTTATCCAGCGTATCGCCGGCAATCGTCGTGCGCAGGAAACCATAGGGCGTGTTGTGGACATAAGAAAGACCGGCCATCACGGTTGATTTACGTTTATCCAGGCGACGCATTTGTTCGCTATCGCTGTCGCCCGGCTTGAAGTACATCGGCGACCAGTAAGCCGTTATCGACAGCTTATCATTGGTGTCATTCCACAGGTAGTAACCCCCACCCAGACCGTGGAACCAGAAGTTATCGCTCTCATAACTAATGACCGGCACCGGATACACATCCGCATCATACTGCTTGTACGGATGCTCAACGATGCCGACGCCAGCGCCAAGCGTGAACTTCCCATCGGCATGCGCCGCGCTGGCGGAGGTCGCAATCAGCACGCCGAGTGCCAGAAGTTTGATTTTAGTCACAATCCATATTCCCGTTGTCAAATAATCAGCCCGTGCAGTTTACCGTCGTAGGTCTCATGCCTCAAATTCTTTACCCGATATGACACAAATCGTTCACTTTCCCACCCTTCTCTTACCATCTGGTGACAGCCCGATGACAGCTTCACGTCCCGGCGAAGCAAAAAGCGTCTTTTTCAGGATGAGTTATTGATATGTCATTGAAATTGATTTTCTGCGTCATGCAAGATTTCTAAATGCATCTACGCTTAAATTTAGAAGGTGTAATTGCAGGGCACATTCACGCTACCCCACCCGCAACCTGGCATAAGGGTTGCTGGATACCAGGAGAGCGATGTTCAGCTTATGTCTTCCGGGGGCCCCCACTATTCATATGAACGGCTCTCAACCTGTGCTAAAAAACGAAAGGACGGCATGCCATGAATATATTCGATCACTATCGCCAGCGCTATGAAGCTGCCAAGGACGAAGAGTTCACACTGCAGGAGTTTCTTACCATCTGCCGGCAAGATCGCAGTGCCTATGCCAATGCGGCAGAACGTCTGTTGATGGCCATTGGTGAACCCGTCATGGTTGATACGGCTCTCGAGCCGCGGCTATCCCGTCTCTTTTCAAACCGGGTTATCGCACGCTATCCGGCGTTTGAAGAGTTTTACGGTATGGAAGACGCCATTGAGCAGATCGTTTCCTACCTCAAGCATGCCGCCCAGGGGCTGGAAGAGAAGAAACAGATCCTCTATCTGCTGGGACCGGTGGGCGGGGGTAAATCATCGCTGGCTGAACGGCTGAAAGCCCTGATGCAGCGCGTGCCTATCTATGTGCTGAGCGCCAACGGCGAGCGCAGCCCGGTTAACGATCACCCGCTGTGCCTGTTCAATCCCCAGGAGGATGCGCAGATCCTTCAGAAAGAGTATGGCGTCCCTACCCGCTATCTCGGCACTATTATGTCGCCATGGGCGGCCAAACGCCTGCATGAGTTTGGCGGCGATATCACGAAATTCCGCGTGGTCAAAGTCTGGCCATCGATTCTCGAACAGGTCGCCATCGCCAAAACCGAACCGGGCGATGAAAACAACCAGGATATTTCGGCGCTGGTGGGTAAAGTGGATATCCGCAAGCTGGAACACTATGCGCAGAACGACCCGGACGCCTACGGCTACTCCGGTGCGCTGTGCCGCGCCAACCAGGGGATCATGGAGTTCGTCGAGATGTTTAAAGCGCCGATCAAGGTGCTGCATCCGCTGCTGACCGCGACCCAGGAGGGTAACTACAACGGGACCGAAGGGATCTCCGCCCTGCCGTTTAACGGGATCATCCTTGCCCACTCTAACGAATCGGAATGGGTGACCTTCCGTAATAACAAAAACAATGAGGCCTTCCTCGACCGCGTCTATATCGTCAAAGTGCCTTATTGCCTGCGGATCTCCGAAGAGATCCGTATCTATGAAAAACTGCTCAACAGCAGCGAGTTGACTCATGCGCCATGCGCCCCGGGCACTCTGGAAACGCTGGCGCGCTTCTCGATTCTGTCGCGCCTGAAAGAGCCGGAAAACTCGAGTATCTACTCGAAAATGCGGGTCTATGACGGCGAGAGCCTGAAAGATACCGACCCGAAAGCGAAATCCTATCAGGAGTATCGCGACTATGCCGGGGTGGATGAAGGGATGAACGGGCTCTCCACCCGCTTCGCCTTTAAGATCCTCTCAAGGGTGTTTAACTTCGACCATGTTGAAGTGGCGGCCAACCCGGTGCATCTGTTCTATGTCCTGGAGCAGCAGATTGAGCGCGAACAGTTCCCGCAGGAGCAGGCCGAGCGCTATCTGGAGTTCCTCAAAGGCTATCTGATCCCGAAATACGCCGAGTTTATCGGCAAAGAGATCCAGACCGCCTATCTGGAATCCTACTCCGAGTATGGGCAGAACATTTTCGATCGCTATGTCACCTACGCTGACTTCTGGATCCAGGATCAGGAATATCGCGATCCGGACACCGGGCAGCTGTTTGACCGTGAATCGTTGAATGCCGAGCTGGAGAAAATTGAGAAGCCGGCCGGGATCAGCAACCCGAAAGACTTCCGTAATGAAATCGTCAACTTTGTGCTGCGCGCCAGAGCCAACAACAGCGGACGTAATCCGAACTGGACCAGCTATGAGAAACTGCGCACGGTTATTGAGAAGAAAATGTTCTCCAATACCGAAGAGCTGTTGCCGGTCATTTCGTTTAACGCCAAAACCTCAACCGATGAGCAGAAAAAACACGACGACTTTGTCGACCGCATGATGGAGAAAGGCTACACCCGCAAACAGGTTCGCCTGCTGTGCGAGTGGTACCTGCGGGTTCGTAAATCGTCCTGATGCGTCCAGCCCGGCGGTGCGCCGCCGGGTCAACTGCAGCTGAATGATGATAAGTAAAGTTGGCTAATGCAGTACAGGAGGGCATATGACCTGGTTCATAGACCGACGCCTGAACGGGAAAAACAAAAGCGCCGTCAATCGTCAGCGCTTTTTGCGCCGTTATAAGGCGCAGATTAAACAATCAATCTCCGAGGCCATCAACAAGCGCTCGGTGACCGATATTGAGAGCGGAGAATCCGTCTCGATCCCGACGGACGATATCAACGAGCCGATGTTTCATCAGGGTCGCGGCGGACTACGCAACCGCGTCCACCCGGGCAATGACCATTTCGTGCAAAACGATCGGATCGAACGCCCGCAAGGGGGCGGCGGCGGCGGTGGCGGCGGTCAGGGGCAAGCCAGCGCCGATGGCGAAGGGAAGGATGAGTTTGTCTTCCAGATTTCAAAAGATGAGTACCTGGATCTGCTGTTTGAAGATCTCGCCCTGCCGAACCTGAAGAAAAATCAGCACCGGCAGCTAAACGAGTTTAAAACCCATCGCGCGGGTTTTACCTCTAACGGGGTGCCGGCCAACATCAGCGTGGTGCGTTCGCTGCAGAACTCGCTGGCCCGTCGGACTGCGATGACCGCCGGCAAGCGCCGTGAACTGCGCGCTCTGGAGGAGGACCTGGAGACCATCAGCCGCAGCGAGCCGGTGCAGCTGCTGGAGGAGGAGCGCCTGCGCAAAGAGATTGCCGAGCTGCGGGCTAAAATTGAACGGGTGCCGTTTATCGACACCTTTGACTTACGCTACAAAAATTACGAAAAACGGCCGGAGCCCTCCAGCCAGGCGGTAATGTTCTGCCTGATGGACGTCTCAGGCTCGATGGACCAGGCCACCAAAGACATGGCCAAGCGCTTTTATATCCTGCTGTATTTGTTCCTCAGCCGGACCTATAAAAACGTCGATGTGGTCTATATCCGCCACCATACCCAGGCGAAAGAGGTGGATGAACACGAATTCTTCTATTCTCAGGAAACCGGCGGCACCATCGTTTCCAGCGCCCTCAAGCTGATGGATGAGGTGGTGCAGGCGCGTTATGACCCGGCGCAGTGGAACATCTACGCCGCCCAGGCGTCGGATGGCGACAACTGGGCCGATGACTCCCCACTGTGCCACGAACTGCTGGCGAAGAAAATTCTGCCGGTGGTGCGTTATTACAGCTATATCGAAATTACCCGCCGGGCGCACCAGACCCTGTGGCGCGAGTATGAACACCTGCAGGCGACCTTTGATAATTTCGCCATGCAGCATATTCGCGACCAGGAGGATATCTACCCGGTATTCCGCGAACTGTTTCACAAGCAGTCCTCTAAAAGTGAAGCGTAGTTAAATAAAATCAGCCAGTTAGCGTCACCTGCTGGCTGATTTATTTTTTAAATGCTTTTATTTCTCTATTAATCAATACGCCCATTTTTTGTGCAGAATAGATGCAGCTGCCTCATCGCAAAATGCTTCTTTCCCCCATGTTGTACATTCCAGGTACAAATCCCTAACCCTGTGTATTATAACTGCCTAATCTGCTTCAAACATTCACGCGATCGTCAGCGTTGCACTGTTTCCACTCTCAGGAGCCTGCTATGACCCCTTTTTATCAATTGACCGCCACCCGCCTGCGCGGCCAACCTCTCTCCATGGCTGACTATGCTGGCAAGGTGGTTCTGGTGGTGAATACGGCCAGCCATTGTGGCTTCACGTCACAGTATGCTGGCCTGGAAGCGCTCTACAAAAAGTACGCGGCTCAGGGGCTGGTGGTGCTTGGTTTTCCGTGCAACCAGTTTGGCAAGCAGGAACCCGGCGGTGCGGATGAAATCGAGCAGACCTGTCACGTTAACTACGGCGTGAGCTTCCCGATGTTTGCGAAAGTGGACGTCAACGGCCCCGCTGCACACCCGCTGTTTCGTTATTTGAAACAAGCGTTGCCCGGCGTGCTCGGCGGACGGATCAAGTGGAATTTCACCAAGTTCCTCATCGGTCGCGACGGCACACCCCTCACGCGTTTTGCGCCGTTCACGACACCGGAGAAAATGGAGGCTTCCATTGTTGCCGCCCTCAAGCGCTGAGTGTGCAGTCATTCCACGTTCACCCAACGGTGGCTGTCTGCCCATACAAGATAGATGTTGGTTCCTGGCCTGTAGCCGACCGCGCCAGCTGTCGCCGGAACGCCCTATTTCACGTCAGGGGCTGTAAACGCGCAAAACCGTAAGATGCTATATGCGAAGCGCCTGTTTCTGGTTGACGAACTTATCAGTTGCGGGAGAATAATGCTGACAAACGCATGCCAGCTTATTCCCGTCAGGATCGCGCAGGTAGGCCACATAAAAGTCGGGGCCATAGGCGGGGCGTGTGCCCGGTGCGCCTTCATTTTGCCCTCCTGCAAGAAGGCCTGCGGCATGGAACTGTCTGACAATCTCTGCGTTATCAGCCTGGAATGCAAACATTGTCCCGTTTCCCGCGGTTGCGGAATGTCCGTCAAAAGGAGGGCAAATACAAAAGCTGAACGCCTTATCCGGATTATTTTTATCTCCCCACATTGCCCAGCTGTCTGTCCAGGCAGGCAGACGTGAGTAGCCAAGAACATTAAAAATAGCGTCATAAAAATCTACTGAGCGCTGAAAATCATTGGTACCTATCGTGATATAAGCCAGCATCTTATGACATCCTCTTTGCCGTTTCCCAGAACAGGCAGGATACCTCTTAACGTAACAATAAACGATTTCCTCTGATGCGCCTGACGCCGTTTGCCGTCTGAGCATCGGCGGTTTCGACATAGCCCGACCTGTTAAACGCTGGCGCAGTTGAGCGGTCCAGGGTTAATTAACCGGTGACGTCAGTCGATCTCACGCGGCCAGCAACCGTCTGTTGCTGGCCGATCTTCCACCTGCCCGGTCATCAGTCTACAGCGGCGACACGGCCTCAACTTCATGCTGAAACACGTAGGGGTCGGAGAGGAGTTCGAATACTTCATCGTCCGGATAGGTGACCGCGACGTGATAGTCTTCGCCTGCGAAGGCTTTGACCGCCGCGAGATCCTGCCAGTAGGTGGCGAGAAAGAAATGCGCCCATTCGCCCTGGTTTTCCCGGCGCACCAGGGCGCCTCTGTTGCCGGCGATGCTCTGAGCGTGTTCCACGCCGGTCCGCTCGAGGTGGCGGGCAAACCCCTCAGCATGCTGCAATGGCACACAGCCGTGCCAGGTCCTGACAATCATTTGCATTCTCCTGTGGTGATAAACATCTCACCCTAACATCGACAGGCATTTCTGGGGGAGCGCAACAATGCGGCGCTGGCCACAACACAAAATTATTTTGCCGGACGGGGATATCCTCTCACTCTGCACTATTTTTGACTGCGGAGCAGCATTGGGCCGAATATTGCGCGGCGAGTATCGCTGTTAGCTGGCGCGGAAAAAATCGTGGCTCGTCAGCCTCGGGCAGTCGTATCGCTACACGCCCAAGCCGCGCCCCTTCAGGGCATCGCCAGCCGATCTTGATGGGCCGCAAAGAGGGTGATGAGATGGTCGGCGATAACCCGCACGCGTCTGGACCCGGCCAGGTCGGAATGCATCACCAGCCAGAGAGTCTGATCCGCGCCGATCTCCGGCTGCAGGCACTGCAGGCCGCTGGCCCGTGCCATAAAGTGCGGCAGAACGCCCAGTCCGAGGCCCGCGGATACCGCGGAAACCTGGGCCACGAGCGTATTGGCTTCGACTTTACACGGCCGGCCGCGCAGGGTGCGCGCGATCCATTGGGCGGCCGGCAGGTGCTGGTGAGTTTCCGGCCACCCCACAAAGTCCGCCTCGCTCAGCGACAGGCCGTCCGCACCGGCCAGATAGCCGGCGGCGCCATAGACGCCAAACCCCACCGTCCCCAGTCGCTTTAACGTCAAATGCCCGGCCTCAGGCTTGACCATGCGGATCGCCAGATCGGCATCCCGACGGTGCAGGTTCACCGGCTGCACGCCGCTCAGCACCTCCACCCGCAGCTCGGGATAATGGTCCAGGAGCCCTTTCAGGGAGGGCAGAATAAAATGCGTGGCCAGGTTATCCGAGGTGGCCAGGCGGACAACCCCGGCGACATGCCCCTGCAGTTGCGCCGCTTCGCCAAACGCCAGGCCTGCGTATTCCAGCGCCTCGGCCCGCGCGAGCAGGGCTTCGCCATCATCGGTCAGGCGATAGCCGCTCTGATGGCGGCTGAAGAGCGGAACGTTCAACGCCTGCTCCAGCCGATCCAGCCGGCGGGAGACCGTGGCTATCCCCATGTTCATCTTGTCGGCGGCGCCGCTCAGCGTTCCCGCCCGGGCGATGGCGAGGAATATGCGCGCATCATCCCAGTTAAATTCTGCGGTCATCTGTTTTCCATTTATGGAAAACGACTCTCCGTTTTCCGCTATTTTTTATCAGTTTCGCAGGGATGATACTGCACGCCACTCGCGGAGACAACCAGGCCATCCGGTCGCCTGCTCTCTCCTCACCTGAACGTCCGTGTACCGCGCGGAACGCTCCTTTCCTAAGGATACGCCTGATATGAAAGAGATTGCTTTACCCCTCCACCCGGCGCCGGCGCGCGTCTGGATAGCCGTCGTTGCACTCGGGATCTGCGCCTTTTCAATCGTCACCAGCGAACTGGCGCCGGTGGGCATGCTCAGCGCCCTGGCGGCGGATTTTCACCAGACTGAATCTGGCATGGGTCTCGCCGTCACCGCCTATGGCTGGGTGGGCGCCCTGGCGGCTCTGCTTTCCGGCGCAATGCCGGCGCGTATTTCCCGCAAGGCGCTGCTGGTCGGGCTGATGCTGATCCTCGCGCTTTCCTGCCTCGCCGCAACCCGATCTTATTCGATGTTCGCCCTGATGAGCGCCCGCATGATTGGTGCCCTGGCGCATGGCGCCTTCTGGGCCTTAATTGGCATCGTCGCCGCGCAGATGGTGCCGCCGCACCGGCTGGGGCTGGCCACGGCGATCATTTTTGGCGGCGTGTCGGCGGCAAGCGTAGTGGGGGTGCCGCTGGCGAGCTTTATCGCCACCCTGGCGGGCTGGCGATACGCGTTTATGGCGATGGCCTTGCTGTCACTGGCCGCCGCTGCGGTGCTGTGCTCGACGCTGCCCGCGCTGGCCGCCCCAGCCCCCGTCAGGCTGCGCGTTTATCGTGATATTTTCCGCAATCCGCTGCTCGGTGGCCTGTATGGCGCCACGGCATGCATCATTACCGCTCACTTTGCCGCCTTCACCTACATTGAACCGCTGCTGATAAATCTGCAGGGAGTCCCGACGACCGCCCTCTCCGGCCTGCTGCTGCTGTCAGGGGTTTCCGGGCTGCTGGGTAACGTTATCGCGGGGAAGCTCATCGATCGTCATCTGAAGGGGCTGATTTTCGCTGCGCTGCTGCTGAGCGGGGGCGCGCTGGCGATCCTTGGCTCCGCCCGTTTTGCGCCACTGCCATTCTGTTTTAGCGGGCTACTGTTAGCCCTGTGGGGCGCCGGCATCGCGATTGTGTTCGTCGGCTTACAGACCTGGCTACTGCGCAGCGCGGGCGCGGTCGCCCAGCCAGCGTCAGCCATTTACGTGGCCATTTTTAATGCCGCCATCGGCACCGGGGCGCTTGTCGGCGGCCAGCTGATCGCCTCAGCTGGCCTGTCGGGAATGGTGTGGCTGGCGGCGGGGACCATGGTGGGCAGTACGCTGCTGATCGCTCTGCTGAAAGCGCCCTCGGGCCGCTAAACGCTGCCCTGTAAAACCGCGTTTTCACGGTCCAGCGTGAAGACCTGCCACACGACGCGGGTCGCGCTCAAGGTAAAAATGGCCGTCGCCAGCGTATTTTCCTCATCCGGATCGTCGGGAGACAGCCGGTAAATCGGTAACAACGGATCCTGCTGGTCGGAGAGCATCGCTTTCGCTGTCACGCCATCCAGCGGCGGGTCCGTCGCCAGCCACGCGTCCAGGCGCCGCTGGCGCGAGCCGGAGCTGCCGGTCACGATCTGTTCAATGGCCGCAAGCTGGGGATGGATCAGATGGTTGGCATGCCCGCTGGTGGCGGACAACGCGAGCACCGAGCTGCCGGAGCCGGTGGCTTCCACGCTAAACAGACGGCTATCGCCCATCTGGCCCAGGGTGTGGTGAAACGCGCCCGCGCGCGGCGTGGCGCTCAGCAGAGTGACGGCTTCCTCTAAGGTGGTGGCGTTCAGCGAGGCACGGGCCAGAATCTGGCGCGGCATCCCGTCCGGACGATGCACGGCGCGAATATTGTTGACCGTATTGACTATCCCCTTCTCATTTACTGCGAAGGTATGTCCGCACAGGGAGCCGGGATAGGCGAAGCTGGTAAAGGCGAGGCCCACGTCCGGGGTTATGCTGACGATGGCGCAGTCTTCACGCAGCTGCGGGAAGCCGTCTTCATTGTGCGCAATGATCAACTCGCCCTCTGCGCTTCTCCCCGCCAGGGTGGTGCAGCCATCCGACGTCGAACGCACCAGATCGCCGCGACAGTTCCAGGCGAACACCTCATCCACCGGCGCCTGCAGCCCCTCCGCCATGCCCTCCAGCTCCTGCCAGATCAGCGGGAACTGAGCCTGCACGGCTGCGCGCATGCGCTGGGTCTGTTCCGTCGTTTTCAGGGCGGCCACCGTTTGCCACAGCGCCGTTTGCCTGATTTTTGTCTGCCAGGCCTCACGACCAAACGCGCCAAGCTGCTGACCGACCGCAAAAGCGGAACCTCGGATTGCGATTGTTTTCATATTGTCATTATTCACTTATATTCAGGATACGTGTTGCAAAAACTCTTGCAGACGCGGATTGCTGCTGGCCGTGAGCAGCACCTCAGGTGAACCATCTTCGGCAATAGTGCCGCCATCAATAAAAATCAACCGGGAAGCCACCTCTCTGGCAAAACCAATCTCATGGGTCACAATCACCATCGTCATGCCCTCTTCGGCCAGCGAGCGCATGACCTTTAACACCTCATGCCGCAGTTCAGGATCAAGGGCGGATGTTGGCTCATCAAATAACATCATTTTGGGTTTCACCGCCAGGGCGCGAGCTATCGCCACGCGCTGCTGCTGACCGCCCGAGAGCTCGGCAGGATAGTGGTTAGCGCGTTCACGCAGCCCCACGCGATCCAGCAACGCCAGCGCCTGCTCCCGCGCTGTGGCCTTGCTCTGCTTGCGCACGCGAAGCGGACCGAACATGACATTCTCCAGGGCGGTCAGATGCGGGAACAAATGAAACTGTTGAAACACCATACCGGCTTCGCGGCGAATATCACACTCATTCGCGTGCGGATCCGTAATATGCATGCCCGCCACCAGCAGCGTGCCCGAGGAGATCTCTTCCAGCTTGTTAATACAACGCAGCAGGGTCGATTTTCCCGAGCCGGAAGGACCGATGATCACCACCACCTCGCCCGCTTCAATCTTTAAATTGATATCGTGCAGCACCTGAGTGGCGCCGAAGTTTTTCGCCACCGCGCTAAATTCAACCATGCTCATAAAATATGGATCCTTTTCTCAACTTGTTTTAGCAGGAAGCTCAGGCACAATGTCAAAAACAGATAAATCATCGCCACCGCCGTCCACACCTCCAGCGCCCGAAAGTTGCCGGCAATAATCTCTTGTCCCTGACGGGTTAATTCTGCCACGCCAATCACAATAAACAGCGACGTATCTTTAATACTGATAATCCATTGATTGCCTAATGCCGGGATCATCCGCCGAAAAGCCAGCGGCATAATGACATGCCACAGGGTGCTGCGCGGCGATAATCCCATCGCCAGGCTGGCTTCTTTAAATCCTTTATTGATCGACAGAATCGCGCCCCGGGTGATCTCCGCTATATAAGCCCCGGAGTTAATCACAATGGTGATAATGGCGGCAGGAACCGGGTCAATACGCACCGGCAACACCATCGGCAGGGCGAAGTAAATAAACATCACCTGCACCATAATTGGCGTCCCGCGGATTAATTCCACAAACACCAGCGATACCGTTTTGGATATTGTCCCACCTAATGCGCGGCAGGTCCCGGCCAGCAAACCAATGATTAATCCACCTAACAAACCTGATAACGAAATAATTAGCGTCAGCTGCAAGCCTTGCATCAGCAGCGGCAATGCATCCCAAATATAGCGACTGTCAAAATTCATGCTTCTACCCGTAAAGAAAATATGAGGTCGGATCGCTCCGACCTGGCAGGGTTATTTCGGCTGTTTAGCAAACCACTTTACGTAAATCTTGTCGTAGGTACCATCGGCGCGCAGGGCCTGCAGGGCCTGGTTGACTTTTGGCGTCAGGCTGCTGTTTTTCTGCATCGCAAAGCCATACTGCTGTGGCAGAATGCTGTCCGTCTCACCAGTGGATTTGACCTTGCCATTACCCGCCGTCTTCACGTAGTAAAGGACATTCGGCGAATCATGAACGACGGCATCGAGATTACCGGCCTGCAGGTCAAGGTAAGCGTTATCGATATTCGGGAACTCGATGTAATTCGCTTTATATTTGCTTTTCATAAAGCTGGCTGCCGCCGTCCCCTGCTTAAGGCCGACTTTTTTCCCGGTCAAATCACTGAATTTAACAATGGAATTGTCGGTACTTTTCACGGCTATTAACAGGTCAGCATTATAATATCCTTCACTGAAGTCCACGACCTGCTTGCGCGCATCGGTAATCGTTATTCCCGCCATCGCCACGTCCAGATTACGCGACTGCAGACCGGGGATCAGGCCGCCGAAATCCATCGGCCTTAATTCGTAGCTGATATGCATTTTCTTCGCAATCGCGTCCCACAGATCGATATCAAAGCCGACATATTTATCGCCTTGTTTAAATTCAAATGGAACAAAGGCAGTATCGACACCCACCGTTATTTTATCTTCTGCTGCTGTAACAAAACTGGCTGAACAAATAACTAATGCCAGCGTCAGCTTTAATTTCTTAAATAATCCACTCATAATTACCCTCAGCGTCAGTGAAATAGCCTACAACGAACGTCACCCTGCGAAATATCTCGCCGGAAGAACCAATAACAAGAGCTGATATACCGGGCGCAATTTTATGCGCCCGAATAAAAACGATAACTTATGCAGAAGACAGAGAGTCAGAGGTAGCCGGTGCTGGCGTCTGGGCGCTGTTCATCACCATGGAGAGAAAACTGTAATAACCGTTTATTCCAATCAGATCCACCACGCCCTTCTCGCCCCATAACTCAATGGCTTGTTGCCAGGTCTCATCGCTGACCTTTTGCTGTTGATGCAGCTGCTGACAGAAGTCATAGACCGTCTGCTCATCGGGCCGGAGATCCACGGGCCGGCGCCTTTCCTTAATCGCCTGCACCGCCGCGGCAGCAATCCCTTTCTCGCGTGCTATCGGCGCATGGATCGCCCACTCAACCGGCTGCGACCAGTGCCGCGCGGTCAGCAAAATCGCCAGTTCAGAAAGACGCTGGCCCAGCGCGCTGCGATAGCGCAGGTACTCCCCCATACGCTGGGCATGGGCCATCAGCTCGGGGCTCCGCAGCAGCGGTTCAAAGGGCGGCAGCAAGGCGCCGCGCGGTCCGTTGATAATCTCTTCCGCTAACTGACGCTGCTGAACGTCCCATTCCTGTTCCGCCAGGGGCGGTAAACGATTGCTCATAATTTCCCCGTCTCTTCACGGATCACGCAGTTCAGGGTATCGACCACAAAATCGAGCTGCGCCGGGGTGATGATAAACGGCGGTGCAATCAGAATGTGGTCGCCAGACTGGCCATCGATGGTGCCGCCCATGGGATAGACCATCAGTCCACGCGCCATGCAGTTTGCTTTGATCGCAGCGTGCAGCTTCAGGGAAGGATCGAACGGCGTTTTGTCGTCTTTATCACGCACCAGCTCGACCCCCGCAAACAGGCCGCGTCCGCGCGTATCACCGACATGCGGTAACTCCCCCAGCACCTCGCGCAGCGCCTTGTGCAGATAGGCGCCCTGCTGTTTGACGGCGTCCAGCAAATTATCCCGCGCGATCACTTGCTGCACCGCCAGGGCTGCCGACGCGGCGGTGGCATGACAAATGTAAGTGTGACCATGCTGGAACAACCCGCTGCCCGCCTTTAGCGCGGAGACGATAGTCTCACTCGCCAGCACCGCCCCAATCGGCTGATAGCCTCCGCCGAGTCCTTTGGCGATGGTCACTAAATCGGGCACCACGTCATCCTGTTCAAACGCATGCAGCGTCCCGGTCCGCCCCATACCGCACATCACCTCATCCGCGATGTACAGGATGCCGTATTTGTCGCACAGGCGGCGGACCCCTTGCAGATAGCCCGGCGTCGGCGGCGTGGCTCCCGTCGTCGCCCCCACCACGGTTTCGGCACAGAAACCGATGATCGTTTCCGGGCCGGCCTCAAGGATGGCTTGCTCCAGCTCATTAAGCAGGCGCTCGGTATATTGCTGTTGGGTCTCGTCAGCCCGGCGATCGCGGTACTCATTGCAGGCGGAGACGCGGATAACATCCATTAATAAGGGAGCAAACTGACGACGGCGCCATTCGTTCCCCCCCACCGCCAGCGCGCCCAGCGTATTGCCGTGATAGCTCTGTTTACGGGCGATAAAGCGGGTGCGCGATGGCTGGCCGATCTCCACAAAGTACTGCCGCGCCATCTTCAGCGCCGTCTCTACCGCCTCAGAACCGCCCGAGACAAAGTAGGCGTAGTTAAGCTCGCCGGGCGCCGTGCGGGTGAGATGTTCTGCAAGCTGCTCGACGGCATCGCTGGTGAAAAAGCTGGTATGCGCATAGGCCAGCCGATCGATCTGGCGGTGCATCGCCGCCAGCACATCAGGATGCGCGTGTCCGAGGCAGGAAACCGCCGCCCCGCCGCAGGCATCAAGATACGGTTTTCCCTGGGCATCAAAGATATAGGCCCCTTGCGCACGTGAAGCCACCATCGGCGTGCTACGCAGGCTGCGGTGAATGACATGACTCATACTGGGTTCTGCTCCTGAATCCGCTACATGAATTGAGCGTATCTTGCAGGATCCATTTGGATCACGTCAACGAATTAAAGATATAAATGCATCCATTATTCTTATAATTGATACATTTGAATCATTTATCAGGACTTACCGGGGATCACGTAGGCGCCAGACTCAATAAGATAGCGTTCGGCATTTTCAATTTTACTCACCGCCTCCCGACCGTGGCGCACCACCAGCATCGCCAGCAGGCACTCCGCCAGGCCCATGCCGGAGACCACGGAAGGGAAAAATGACGGACTGTCGATGGAGAACAGCAGCGTGCAGTCTGCCGCCTGCGCTAAGGGGGAAACCGGCGAGTCGGTAATGGCGAGGATCTTCGCCCCGGCCTGCCGGGCTGCCTGTAAAACATCCAGTGATTCGCGTGAATAGGGAGCAAAGCTGGTGAGTAAGACGCAGTCCCGGGCGGTTAGTTCGCGGGTAAAAACTTCGATATTGCTGGCCAGGCCATCGATCAATGACACCTGGCGGTTAAACAGTCGATAGACATAGAACAGCGACCACGCGATCGGAAAGCTGGCGCGGAATCCGCAGATATAGACATTCTCCGCGCTATCGAGCAAGGTCACCGCCTGCTCCATCTCCTGGGCATTTTCATTTTGCGTAAAGGTCAGATTCGCCTGATGCGCCTGAAAAACCTCTTTATACAGCTGCGTTTGCGTCCCGCGGGCCATCATTTTTTCCGCTTTTGATACGTATGTATCATTGCGCAGCCCCAGATCGTCAATGAAATCACTTTTCAGCTCGCTCCAGCCGCGGTAGCCCAGCCGCTGCGCCAGACGCAGCAGCGTCGCCGGTTTTACCCCGGCTTCCGCCGCGAAGGCACGCATTGATAACACCACCAGCTGACTGGCATTTTGCAGTGAGAACTCGGCGGCGCGTTGCAGCTCGGGCGACAACCCGCCGAATTCATTAATGATTTTTTCCCTGAGATTCATGGCAGCCACTGACTGGTTTTAAGTGAAAGCTATCTAATCATATTTGAGATCAAGACTCTATAGGCTGGTCTAACACCCGGGGGCCATCCTTTGCGCTCCTGAGCATGGCGAACCGCCCTACCCGTCACTTCTCCAGCCAGTCGATAAAAAACGCCATAAACGCCGACACCTGCGGCGGTTGCAGCTTTCGCTGGGGAAAGACAAACTGCAGCCCAACCTCCTTGCGGTCTAAGGGGCTAAATCCGGTGAAGCGATCGGCAAACAGCACCTGAAGCCGCCCCTCCTCGACATCCCTCTTCACATCCCACCATGATTTACCGGCGATCCCCGACCCGCTGAGCGCCCACTGCCGCAGCAGCGCCCCATCGTCGCAGACCATCGCCGGCGTCACCCGGATGATCTGCTCTTTTCCCGCCTCCTCAAAGCGCCACTCGTTCATCACCACACCGTGCCGCTCCAGCGCCAGGCAGCGGTGATGATGCAGCGCCTCGGGCGAAGCCGGCGTTCCACCGGCGGCAAGGTAAGCCGTCGAGGCCACCAGCACCCGGTGGTTAGGACGGATGTGGCGGATGGCCAGGCTGCTGTCCGGCAGATTACCGACGCGAATGCTCATATCCAGCCGGTTGGCGACCAGATCCTCCACGCGCTCGCCTAAGTAGACGGAAAAGGTCACTTCCGGGTGACGGCGGGTAAAGTCGACGATGGCCGGGCTAAGGTATTGTCGGCCAAAGTCGGAGGGGGCGGAAAGGCGAATATCGCCGCTCAGGACGCCCTCTTTTTGCGTCAGCAACGACTCGGCGTGGCGCGCCTCCTCCAGTACGCGCCGCGCGGCATGATAAAAATCTTCCCCCGCGTTGGTCAGGGTGATAGCGCGCGTGGAGCGATGGAACAGGCGGGTCTGGTAACGCTCTTCCATCGCCTTCAGGCGGGCCGTCATGGTGGCCGGCGAAAGCGACAACCGTCTACCGGCGGCGGAGAGTCCCCCCGCTTCGGCGACTGCCACCAGCAGCGCCATATCTTCCAGCTTGCCCATTTTTCGTATATCCCGAAAAGTGAATCTATTTTTCGTCTAATTATCAAAATCAGCTCCCGACTGTAAAGTGATTTCCATTCCACTCGCAAGGGACACCACTATGAACACGCTCTCACTTTTTGATCGTCATCGCATCGGTACGCTGCCGCTGAAAAACCGTATCGTCATGGCTCCCATGACCCGGGCGCGCGCGCTGCAGCCGGGAAATATCCCCTCCGCGCTGATGGCGGAGTATTACCGCCAGCGCGCCAGCGCGGGATTGATCGTTACGGAAGCGACGCAAATATCTCCCGAGGGACAGGGATATTCCTGGACGCCCGGCCTGCATTCCGCAGACCAGATTGCCGGCTGGCAGTTGACGACCCGAGCCGTACATCAGGCCGGCGGCGTTATTTTTTCTCAGCTCTGGCACGTGGGACGCATGTCGCACGCCCGTTTTCATGCGGATGGTCAACCCGTGGCCCCCTCGGCGCTGGCGCCGGACGCCCAGGTCTGGGTGGTGGATGAGCAGGGCCGGGGCCAGATGGTGGACTGTTCACCCCCGCGGGCGCTCTCCCGGTCGGATATCCAGCGTATTGTCGCCGATTACCGTCAGGCGGCGCGCAATGCGATCGCGGCGGGGTTTGACGGCGTGGAAGTACACGGCGGCAATGGCTATCTGATCGACCAGTTCCTGCGGCGGACCGCCAACCAGCGTACCGATGAGTACGGCGGCAGCCTGAACAACCGGATCCGTTTTGCCCAGGAGGTGCTGACCGCCATCGGCGACGCAATCGGCCGCGAGCGGACGGGCATCCGCCTTTCCCCCTTCATTACCCAGCGCGGGATGAATGACCCGCAGGTGATCGATGCCATCCTTGCCCTGGCGGCCTGGTGCGAACAGCAGGGCATCGCCTTTATCCATCTGGCGGAAGCGGACTGGGACGATGCCCCAGCCGTTCCCCGACACTTCCGCGACGCGCTGCGCGCGACCTTCAGCGGCACGCTGATCGTGGCCGGGAATTACGATCAGCAGAAGGCGGAGCGCATTCTTGACGCCGGTCTCGCCGACCTCGTGGCTTTCGGCCGGACGTTTATTGCTAATCCCGACCTGCCGCAGCGGCTTCTGCATCGCTGGCCGCTGGCTACCGTCAGCGATCCCGGCACGCTGTTTGGCGGCACGGAGGCGGGCTATACCGACTATCCCTTCTATACGGAGCATAAAGAGTGAAAATGACCCGCAAAATGTTACCTGCCGGCCGTGGTGTCGCGGTTGCCCGCACGCTGGCCAGACGCGGCCTCACGCGCCATCGCTGCGCCACCGCGCTGCTGCTTGTCGCAATGTCCGGCTCCGCGTATGCAGCCCAACAGGATCTGCTGAAGCCGGCGCAACTCATCGCTGACGGCAGCCTTCCCGCGGCCACACGCGCCGCCAATGAATATGTCGCCAGGCAGTATGCCACGTTCTGGAATACCGGTGATGCCGCGCTGGCCCGGGCGGCGCTGGCGGAGAATTTTATCGATAAAACGCCCCCGGAAGGTCGCCGACAGGGGCCGGAAGGGGCGATCCTCGCCTCCAGAGCGTTTCGCCAGGCGGTGCCGGATTTACGCTGTGATGTCGAACAAATGATCGTGGCCGGTGACCGGGTGGTCTCACACTTACATTTTCATGGCCACTTTACCGGGACCTTCGGCACCCGGCAGGGTAAGGGACAAAATATCGATTTTATCGCCACCGATATCTATCAGATCCGCGGCGGTAAAATTACCGCCAACTGGCATATTGAAGATAACCTGACGCTGATGAAACAGCTGGGCGCGCAATAAGCTGCCTCCGGACGGTGCGTCAGCGATCGCCAACACGGCGAGCCGCCCCGGTCTCCGCTGGGACGACTCGCCTGGCGTCAGCCGGCGCTTAGATTTGCGCCAGCCCGCCGTCGACATAGATCTCTGCGGCGTTAATAAAGCTCGACTCATCCGACGCTAAAAACACCACCGTCCGGCCAATCTCCTCCGGCTCGCCCAGCCGCCCGAGCGGTACGCCGGCGGCCAGAGCATCGAACAAGCCCTGGCGATCCGCCTCCGCCACCAGCCCTCCCAGACCCGGGGTACGTACCGGCCCCGGGCTGACCACATTAATGCGGATCCCGCGGTCGCTAACCTCCAGCGCCCAGGAGCGCGCCAGGCTGCGTACTGCGGCCTTACTGGCGCTATAGATGCTGAAGTTAGCCGTCCCTTTTACCGCCGCCGTAGAGCCGGTCAAAATCACCGAGGCGCCGTCGGTGAGCAACGGCAGCGCTTTCTGCACGGTGAACACCACCCCGCGCACGTTAGTGGCAAAAATCCGGTCAACGTGCGCTTCGGTAACGGCGCTGAGCGGCAGCATTTCTCCGCCGCCGGCATTGGCGAACAGTACATCCAGCCGGCCGGACTCGTCGGCAATGGTCGCAAATACCGCGTCAAGGTCGCTTAACACGCCGGCATCAGCGCGGATCCCGCGGGCGGCGGGTCCGATGAATCTTACCGCCGCATCCAGCTCCTCCTGACGGCGGCCGGTGATGTACACCTTCGCGCCCTGCTCCGCCAGCGCTTTCGCCGACGCCAGGCCAATCCCGGCGCTGCCGCCGGTGACTAACGCCACTTTATCCGCAAGTTTTTTGCTCATGGTGCATTTCCTTGGTTAGAGTATAAACAGGCCAGGCTCGCGAAAGCGCCCGCCGGGTATGGAAAGCACTGTAATCGTCCCGGCGAGGCGGAAAAATGGCCTAATCTGAAAAACACTCTTCCCCTCGGTGGATAATCACCTCCAGTAACCAGGATAAAGCGAATAATGGACCGGTTTTCAGCTCTTAAAGCCTTCACCCGCGTTGTCGAAGCCGGCAGCTTTACCCGCGCCGCGGACTCGCTGAATATGCCCAACGCCACCCTCAGCAAAACCATTCAGCAACTGGAGGCGCATCTTGGGGTTTCTCTCCTGCAGCGCACTACGCGGCGTATCACCGTGACGCCGGAAGGACGGGAATACTATGAAAAGGCCCGGCGCCTGCTGGAAGACCTGGAAGAGATCGACGCCGCCTTCAATACCGCCCGCAATAAGCCAAAGGGCCATCTGCGGATCGCCATCGGCGGGTCGACCGCGCGCGATGTGCTGATCCCGCTGCTGGCGGACTTTATGACCACCTGGCCGGATATCCGTATCGATTTGCAAGTGGCCGATAAGCCCTCGGACCTGATCGGCGGCAATATTGACTGCGCCATCCGCGGCGGACCGATGGAAGACTCGACGCTGATTGCCCGTAAAATCGGCGAGGCGGCGCTGGTTACCTGCGCCACCCCGGGCTATCTTCAGCGCTATGGTACGCCCGCCTCACCGAATGAACTGAACCATGGCCACCGGCTCATCAGCTACCTGTCGCCGGCCAGCGGCAGAGCGTTTCCGTTTCGTTTTGCCCGTCACGGCGTCAGCACCGAGCTGAAGACGGAGCACCATCTCGGCATCAATGAGAGCAACGCGCATATTGCCGCCGGCGAGGCGGGCTTAGGCATTGTGCAGACCTTTACCTATTCGCTGAAACCGGCGCTGGCGAGCGGCAAGCTGGTGGAGATCCTCAGCGCCTGGCGCCCGGCCCCCTATCCTTTTCACGTTGTCTATGCCCGGCACCGGCACGTCCCGCCCCGGCTCCGCGTCTTTATTGACTGGCTGGCGGCGGTTTTTCCGTCTGCGGTGCAGGGATAGCGCGCGTTATCTGACGCGGAGCAGGTCGCCGTATCGCGTGGTGTAGCGCGGCGATAGCATCTCTCGCTTCATCTGCCACTGCTGCTGGACCCCCTGGCCGGCAAAATAGAGCGCCCCCCTGCCGTTTTTCGCATTCAGCTGGTCGAGCACCTGCATCAGCCTGGCGCTGTTCTGCCGCGGGGCAAGCTCGTCGAACAGGTTCAGCTGGGCGACGCCCTGGCTGTAGAAATCGCCGAGCATCACCCCGGCCTTCTGATAGCGATGCCCCGCTTTCCAGATGGCATCCAGGCAGTTTGTCGCCGCGGCGATAATATCCCGGGAATCCTGCGTCGGCGTCAGCAGCTTCAGTGAGGCGCTGTTGCCGTAATAGGGTTCATTCAGCGCGAAGGGGCTGGTTTTGACAAAGGCGGAGACGAACCGGCAGTACTGATGCTCACCGCGCAGCTTTTCTGCTGCCCGCGCGGCATAGCTGCAGATCGCCTGGCGCATATCCTCATAGGCCGTAATGCGATCCCCGAACGAGCGGCTGCAGATAATTTCCTGCTTAGCGGGAGCAAACTCCTCCAGCGCCAGGCAAGGCTCGCCGCGCAGCTCCCGTACCGTTCGCTCAAGCACCACCGTGAAGTGCTTGCGGATAAAGCGGATATCGCTCTCCGCCAGCTGGAGTACCGTGCCGATCCCCATTGCCTCGAGCTTTTTACCGATCCGCCGCCCGATGCCCCAGACCTCACTCACCGGCAACAGCGCCATCAGCTTCCGCTGCCGCTGCGGGCAGGATAAATCCACCACCCCGCCCGTCTGCCGCTGCCACTGCTTCGCCGCGTGGTTGGCCAGCTTCGCCAGGGTTTTGGTCGGGGCGATCCCGACGCCCAGCGTCAGATGGGTGCGCTGCTGCACCGTGGCGCGGATTTCCCGGCCAAAGTCGGTCAGATCTTTGCAGTGGCGCACGCCGCTGACATCGCAAAAGGCTTCATCGATACTGTAAATTTCGCAGCGCGGGGCGAGCTCTTCCAGGGTGGTCATTACCCGGTTGGACATGTCGGCGTACAGCTCATAGTTGCTGCTGAACGCCACGACGCCGTGGCGAAGAAACGCCGCCTTCTGCTTAAAGTAGGGTTCGCCCATTTTCACAAACGGCTTCGCCTCCGCCGAGCGGGCGATCACACAGCCATCGTTGTTCGACAGCACCACCACCGGCCGCCCCTTCAGGTCTGGCCGGAAGGCGGTCTGGCAGCTCGCATAAAAGGCGTTCACATCACAGTGCGCGAACATGATCAACCCGCCGCCTTGATGATGTAGGTCACCACGCCGAAAATATCGAGCGTCTCCTCGCGGCCGACCACGATGGGCGAATAGGCCGGGTTCATCGGGTTAAGCTGCACCCGGGGCAGAAGTTGCAGCTTTTTTACCGTAAATTCGCCGCCGACGGCGGCAATGACGATATCGCCATGCTCCGCTTTACGCGCGCTGTCCACCACCAGCAGATCGCCTTCGTCAATGCCGGCATTGATCATGCTGTCGCCTGCGGCTTTGACAAAATAGGTCGCGCTGGGATGCTGCACCAGCAGCTCGTTGAGGTCGATTCGCTTCTCGACATAGTCCTGGGCCGGGCTGGGAAAGCCGCACTGCACCAGGTCGGCAAAAAAGGGAAAGGAGACAATCTGACGTAGCTCAACCGGCGTGTAAAAGTTCATTTTTTAACCCACCACATAAAACTGAATATATATACAGTAGTTTTGCCTGTTTTGCCGGTCAATATCGGCTCCAGCTATCAATCGCCAGCACTGAAATAACTCCTTGATGTCAATGGGGGTCCTCTTCAGCGCCCGCGAACCGTTTGCTGCTTTTGCGCGCAGCCCGCCCGCCGCGCGAGGTGGTAGATGCGCCGCGCCGCGGCATTCGCTTGACACTGTACATTAATACAGTAAAACTAACGCCCGCGATCAGCATACAGAGGACAGAAGATGTTTGTGGAACTGATTTATGACAAGCGCAATTTTGCCGGGCTGCCGGGCGCCAGAGAGACCATTCTTAACGAGCTGACCAAACGCATGCAGCGCATTTTCCCGGAGGCGGAAGTGCGCGTGAAGCCGATGATGACGCTGCCGGCGATCAACACCGACGCCAGCAAGCATGAAAAAGAGCTGATCAGCCGCACGGTGCAGGAGATGTTTGAAGAGGCGGACATGTGGCTCACTGAAGAGTAATGCCGCCCGTTAGTCGCGGCGCCCCCCTCTTTAAGAGCTTTCCCGGATGTAGCAGAGCCACGGGCAACAGTACAATAGCGGCGGTTGCAGACTGGCAATGCAACCTTCGCTCACCTGCTGGCTCTTGCATACGGCCAGCAGGTGAGCCTCCCGGACATGCCTGCCGGCCTTTCCTCATCGCCCTCACAGCGTCTCCGGTAGCGCCGCTATAATTCTATCCACCAGTTCGCGATGCTCATGCACCTTCCCGCATTTAACAATAATCTGTCTGGCGTTGTCATAGCCCGGCGCCCACAGCCGATTATTAAGCAGAACGTCCTTGTAGACCGCGATCAGCGGTTTGTTCCACGCCGCCGCCATGTGCACCACCGAGGTGTCCGGGGAGATAATCAGCTCCGCCTGGGCAATCAGCGCCATCGCATGGTGTAACGTGTTAAATGGGTTAATCACCACCTCCGGCGGCAGCGGGATGCGGATCTCACGCCGGTGATCGAGCAGAATAACCGCGATCCCCGGATGGCGAGCCAGCAGCTTGTCAAGCAGTTCGGCCAACTGCGTCTGCGAGAGACTGCGGTCGCCATGGCCGGCAAAAATATTAATCACTACCGCTTTTCTGCTCAGCGACGCCAGATACTGCGCCACCTCCTGCATAATCGGCCCGGGCACCGCCAGGTCGTAAGCGTCCAGCCCGCGGGTGTCCAGTTTGAGATAATCGGCGATCAACTCGAACGTTTTCGTCACGTGCCAGCGCTGGCAGTCAAAATCAAAAGAGTGGGAATAATGCTTAATCGACGGCCATTTATTAAACCCGAGCACCGATTTCGCTTTTATTTGTCGGAAAAGCCGCAGGCGATGCACGGGAATATCGAACAGCGAAGGGTCAATAATAATATCGTACTTATTATTAGCTAGTTCATTAATAACATCGCGGGGAACGTTATGATTAAATTTTCGCAAAAAATCGGCGGACGTAACCGGTTCAGCTTCATAAATATAGCGGATCCGCGGGTTATAACGCATCACCTGGCTATTAGAGGTCGTCAGCAGGAAATCAACGATATAGCCTGACTGATGCAGGCATTTCACCAGCGCGGAATCCACCACCACATCGCCGACCGCCCCCTCATTGCGCATCAGTAAGACGGTTTTCGCGGACGACAAATCCACCGGCTGACGGCGTCGGCGATCCCAGAGCGCTTTCGCCACGCCCACCCGCAGGGCATTACGTACTTTCTTAGTAAAGTAATTTCGCCGTCTGTTGAGCTCCCTTATTTTATTAAACTTCTTGCGTGGGGAGCCCTGCATGGTTGCATCGTGCATCATCCTAACCTCATTACGGCAATCATTAATATTCTGTGTCGTCCGATAGAGACTGAGCGAAATAAAAAAAGTTCGATTGAAAATGAAAATCATTCTTTTTTTTATTTACAAAACTCATCCAGCCCTGCGGGATTGCACCACAGCACTGTGAAGCAATAATGAGTGAATAGTGAATTTGCCGGCCCACCGTTGGCAGGCCGGCGCAACAGCGCTAAGCTGGCTGCTTTATGAAGTCAGGAGGACGCTATGCTTGAAGCAGTAGAAGGTAATATCCATCAGCGGCTGTGCGCGCTGCTCGACGAACATCAGGCGCGCTATCGGGTGATGGCGCACGAGGCGGTCGGCCAGTGCGAAGCCGTCTCGGCGATCCGCGGCACCGCGCTTGGCCAGGGCGCGAAAGCGTTAGTCTGTAAAGTCAAAGGAAACGGCGTCAACCAGCATGTGCTGGCGATCCTCGCCGCCGATCGGCAGGCCGACCTCGCCAGCCTGGCCCGGCATATCGGCGGCAGCAAAGCCTCGCTGGCCAGCCCGGCGGAAGTGGAAGCGCTCACCGCCTGCGCGTTCGGCGCCATTCCCCCCTTCAGTTTCCATCCGGCGCTGCGGCTGGTGGCCGACCCGCTGCTGTTTGAGCGCTTCCCACAAATCGCCTTTAACGCCGGGCGCCTGGACCGATCGATCATTCTCGATACCGAAGACTATTTACATATCGCCCGACCGGAGATCGCGACCTTTCGCCGTCTTAGCTAACCGGGCATCGGCCCTGATTTCCGCCGCATGGCGTAAAAATCCTGTTTATTCACGCCACGATGCGTAGAGTCAGCAGGATATTTTTTGGCATTCTTTTTTTGGCAAGGACCTCTGTACATGTTTGATACCACCCTGTTGATCCTGCTGGGTCTGGCGGCGCTCGGCTTTATCAGTCATAACACCACCGTAGCAATCTCCATCCTCGTGCTGATTATCGTGCGCGTCACGCCGCTGAACGCCTTCTTTCCCTGGATTGAGAAGCAGGGCCTGACCGTCGGGATCATCATTCTGACTATCGGCGTGATGGCGCCCATCGCCAGCGGCACGCTGCCGCCATCGACGCTGATCCACTCCTTTATGAACTGGAAATCGCTGCTGGCGATTGCGGTCGGGGTGTTTGTCTCGTGGCTTGGCGGACGCGGCGTCTCGCTGATGGGCTCCCAGCCGCATCTGGTGGCCGGGCTGTTGGTCGGTACGGTGCTCGGCGTCGCCCTGTTTCGCGGCGTCCCGGTCGGGCCGCTGATTGCCGCCGGGATCATCTCGCTGTTTATTGGGAAGTCGTAGCCAGGCTGCCGTGATAGCGGCCCGGCGTCTGCCCCAGCCCTTTCTTAAACATGGTGATGAAGGCGGTGGTGGAGTCGTAGCCCAGCACCTGGGCCGTCTGCTGCACCGTCTGCCCGCGGATCAGCAGCTGCAGCGCGAGGATCAGCTGCAGCTGATGGCGCCAGCGGCGAAAGCTCAGCCCCGTTTCACGCACCACCAGCCGCGCCAGATTGCGCTCGCTCATCGCGAACTCCGCCGCCCACTGGCTCAGGGTCTGCCAGCGCGCCGGATCCTCGGCCATCATCGTCACCATCTGGCGAATTTTCGGGTGGTTCGATACCGGCAGCTGCAGGTGCTCCTGCGGCTGACGGGGCAGCTCATCAAACAGAACCTGCACCAGCCGGGCCGTGGCGGGGGCGGCCAGCGACTCCCCGCCGCGTTCCGCCAGGGCGAGGATCAGCTCCCGCACCAGCGGGGAAATCTTTAACGTACAGCAGCGGTCCGGCATCGGCGCGGCGCCCGGCTCGATGAACAGGAAGCACACCTGGGCGCCGGGGGTGGCGCGGTTACTGTGAGAAAGCTGGCCCGGGACCCACACCGCATACTGCGGCGGCACCATCCACATCGCGTTCTCCACCTCGCAGGTTAAGGCGCCGTGCAGGGCGAGGATCAGCTGCCCCTTACGGTGGGAATGCGCCGGAATATACTGCTCCGCCTCCACCACCCGAATACGAAAGGCAATGGCCGATTCGTGGCCACTGTCCGGTTCATAACCATCCAGACCCAGTCCGATCATCATGTTGTCCGATATTAGCGATAATCTGTCATTTTAGCTTGATTTAAACAGAGGACAAAGTCGCTATCGTAACCCCCTCTTTAGTTACCTTGAGAATGATATGTCTTCTGTGACCTCCTCCACCGGCCGCCGCTCCGCGCTGCTGATTGCCGGTATCCTGCTCATCGCCACCACCCTGCGCGTGGTCTTTACCGGCGCGGCGCCGCTGCTGGACGCGATTCGTAGCGACTATGGCCTGACCACCGCGCAGAGCGGGCTGCTCACCACCCTGCCGCTGCTGGCCTTTGGCCTTGTCTCGCCGCTGGCGGCAGGGGTTGCCCGCCGGTTCGGCATGGAGCGCAGCCTGTTGCTGGCGATGCTGCTGATCTGCGCCGGCATTGCCCTGCGCTCCCTGCCCTCCGCTGCATGGCTGTTTATCGGCACGGCGGTGATCGGTTGCGGCATTGCGCTGGGAAACGTGCTGCTGCCCGGGCTGATTAAACGGGATTTCTCGCAGCATGTCGCGCGGATGACCGGCGCCTATTCCCTGACGATGGGCGGCGCAGCGGCGCTAGGCTCGGCGCTGGTGGTCCCCGTGGCGATGGCCGGATTCGGCTGGCGCGGGGCGCTGCTGCTGATGATGATCTTTCCGCTGCTGGCGCTCCTCAGCTGGCTGCCGCAGTCCCGGCGTCAAACGGAGGCCCCGCTGACCGGCTCAGGCGCCATGCATAACCGGGGGATCTGGCGGTCGGCGCTGGCCTGGCAGGTGACGCTGTTCCTCGGCATCAACTCGCTGGTCTATTACGTGATTATCGGCTGGCTGCCGTCGATTCTGCAGAGTATGGGCTATAGCGAAGCGCAGGCCGGCTCGCTGCATGGCCTGCTGCAGCTGGCGACCGCTGCGCCCGGCCTGGCGATACCGCTGATCCTGCATCGGCTGCGCGACCAGCGCGGGATCGCGGTGCTGGTCGCCCTGATGTGCGCCATCAGCGCCGCCGGACTGTGGCTACTGCCAGGGCTGGCGATCGGCTGGACGCTGCTGTTCGGCTTTGGCTCCGGAGCCACGATGATCCTCGGCCTGACGTTTATCGGCCTGCGCGCCAGCTCGGCGCACCAGGCCGCGGCGCTGTCGGGGATGGCGCAGAGCGTCGGCTATCTGCTGGCCGCCTGCGGGCCGCCGCTGATGGGCAGGATCCACGATGCCAATGGCGACTGGCATATTCCGCTGCTGGCGGTGGCGCTGATTTCGCTGGTGATGGCGATCTGCGGCGCCCTCGCCGGGCGCGACCGGGAGATTCATCCCTGAAGATGACCGGCAGCGGGCGCTGCCGGTAGGGTTATTGTGCCGCGGCGCGCAGCAACGCCTGCACCAGCGGCGCAGGACGCCCGTCCAGCGCGTGGCGCTCATGCTGGAACAAGGTGGCGACAAAAAACGGGTGCGTCACCAGCTCGACGGCGCGGATCTCACCCTCTTCATCCCAGCCGGTGACGCGCAGATCGCCCTGCTCCAGCTCCGCGGCAAACGCGCTGTCCACACCGTAGCGGCAGTGGTAGCCCTCTTCAATGCTCTCCCGACCATAGGCGCGGGCAATCAGCGTATTCGCCCGCAGCTCGACGACTGCAGAAGCCTCCACCAGCGAGCAGCTGAGGGGCGCGATCACCATCCGCCCTTCGCTGTCGGTTTCCGCATGACCGGCATCCTGCCAGCCGAGCACGTTACGGGCGTATTCAATCACCGCGTGCTGAAAGCCGCCGCAGGTGCCGAGGAAAGGAATGCTGTTTTCACGGGCATAGCGGATAGCGGTAAACGCGCCTTCCGGGTGACGATACGGGCTGCCGGGAACGACCCAGACGGCATCGTACTCCGCCAGCGCGTCGCCGGAGGCGATCGACGGGGTGGCGAGCCAGTCATATTTCACCGGCTGCTCCAGCACGGCGGCAGCATCGTCTATTGCCAGGGGAATGGCCTGATGGGCAACAATATCGGGGTGATAATCGCCGACAAGGGCGAGGCGTAAAGGGGTTTTCATAGCAGGTTCCTTATGTCTGGACGAGACGAGCAGCACAAGGCACGTCAGGATAGCGATCCCCTCTGTGGAACACAATCCTTATTTTCACCCCACCGCCGTGGCCGGCGGGTGAGGTATACTGGAGCAAGCGCAAAAGGGAGAGAGGATGAAAAGTAAGCTTTTGGTCAGCGCCTGCCTGATGGGATTCCAGGTGCGATATAACGGTAGCGAGAAAGCGCAGCTGGCGGCGACCCTGTCCCGCTGGCAGCAGGCGGATCGTCTGGTGATCCACTGCCCGGAGCTGGCGGCCGGTCTGCCGACGCCCCGCCTGCCGGCGGAGATCGTCGACGGCGCCGGCGGCGATGTGCTTGCCGGGCGGGCGCGGATCGTGGAAAGCGACGGCCGCGACGTCACGGGACATTATCAGCTGGCTGCCTGGCTGGCGCTCAGCGCCGCCCGGGAAGCGGGCTGTCAGGCGGCGTTACTCACCGACGGCAGCCCCACCTGCGGCAGCCAGTTTATCTATGACGGTTCCTTTCGCGGGCGGCGCAAAGCGGGCGCCGGCGTGGCCGCCGAGCTGCTGCGCGCCCACGGCATCACGGTGTTTTCCGACGGGCAGATCCCGCAGTTGCTCGCCTGGATGGCACAGAGGGAGCAGGATGATGATTCAATGTAAACGGGTGTACGATCCGCAGGAAAGCAGCGACGGCTACCGGGTGCTGGTCGACCGTCTCTGGCCGCGGGGGATTAAAAAAGAGGCGCTGGCCTGTGATGAGTGGTGTAAAGAGTTAACGCCGTCCGCTGAGCTGCGGAAAGCCTTTCACGGCGAGGCGATCGATTTCGACCACTTCAGCCAGCACTATCGTCAGGAGCTCGACGCCCATCGCGACACGGGCCTGCGGCTGGCGGCGCTGGCGCAGCGCCAGACGCTGACGCTGCTGTACGCCGCGAAGAACACCGAGCAGAATCATGCCCGGGTGCTGGCCGCCTGGCTGGCGGCCCTGCCGGTTACGATTTAGCCGGATGGTCCCGGCGCCATAGCGCCCACTCATCGAGGGTTTCGCCGCTGGGCAGCTTGCACTGGGTGCTGACGCCCTGCGGCGTTTGCACCGGCACCCGGGTGCCGCCGGATTGCTGGCAGTAGACCGCCGCGGGATTGGGCATGCCGATGGTTTTCGTCGGCGCGGTGGGCTGCGGCTGGGCACAGCCGGCCAGCGCCAGGGGCAAAATAGCCAGTAACTTTTTCATCTTTTCTCCCTTTCTCCAATTCCCGGGGATTTTAGCCTGAATCTCCATGGTTTCTCCATCTTGCCTGCACTTTTCCCCCGTAGAGTAGCCCCTGTTCTCGAACTGACCAGAGAACAGATCATTCCATAATCAATGAGTTTTTCCCCGTCGCCCCCGACGGGGCTTTTTTTTGGGATTTAATAAATTGAAATAAAAGGATTTATTTCAAAAGTGTCCACATATCGACCACATTGACAAGAATAGCCCCCTTTCCAGGGGGCTATTTTTATACTGCAAGACTAAGTTGACTGTTCCCGTAATGAGAAGCCGGGAAAGCGTCGCCGGGGATGAATCCTGGCGGCAATGGATCTGCGCTGGTTGAGCGCTTCGTTACTCTGCGCTCTACGGTGTTAAGTGTCGTGAATGACTCACTGCATTCAAGATTCTGGCATTGATGATATTGCCGGATGGTGAACTCGCTTAACCGGCGGCTGGTGCGGGTACGGGCGTTTGCGCCGCAGTAGGGACAAACAAACATGATGATCTCCCATAGGGAGTTGAACTCACGCCTATTATGGCCGCTACTGTTCAGTTTCTGCAATCCAGTCGCTTATTTTCGCCTCAAGCTCCATTTTCGTGGTAAATCCATTATCACCGATCACATGTTCCGCTCTGGCAATGATCCAATCCTGATTATCGATTTCAGGCTTAAAGCCCGACACGTTCAGATGCATACCCGGATATAAATCGGCGCGGCCGCGCGCCAGGGTTATCGAAAACTGTGCCGCGCCTTTCTGGAGCTGTATCCATTTTGCCGCAGCTGCGCGCCTGGCCGCCGTTTCGTTCTGATAGGTTTTACGCAAAACATACACGTTACCTTCAGCGCCCTCCATGTAATCCCCCTCCGGCCGGCTGCTTTTCTCCTCAGCCTTTTTTCTGGCAGTATTTGTTTTGCGCTTAGTGACCTTGACCGGTTTTTTCTTGCCGAAATTAAGATCCAGCCAGTACGCCCGCACACCAGTGTAAGCATCACGATCGGCAATGCGGAACCTGTGACGATCTCCGCTGGCACGGGTTATCTCAGCCGATGGCAGCGCCCTACCGGATGCACTGACGCCGCCCCCAGGCAGGATAAACAGCAGACAGCCATTTTTCACGGTGGCAATGCCCCCCAACATCTCCGCCATGCGCGTTAAAAACGACATGTCGCTCTCTTCGGTCTGATCCGCATGGTCGATCTCAATGTCGATCAGGGCCTCGCTAATCATCGGCTTCAGGTCATAACGCCGGGCTATGGCCGATACCACCCGCTCTACCGTCACATCATGCCAGGACACCTCCCGCCTGACGTTCATCTCTTCGCGAAAATCAGCGCTGTGCGCGGTGATGTCGATTACATCCGGCGGCCCGCTATGCCCCACCTCGTCAACGGTGTAGAGACCTTTGTAGATCAACGCCTCACCCAGCCAGCCGATGGACACCGCCAGCTCCGCACCGCGTGGGGGTAAATCCGTTACTCCGTCAGAGTCATCTACTGACAGAGTTAGCTGATCAGCATCAAAACCGTTGTTATCTGTAACAGATAGCGAGGTGATGCGGTCGGCCAGTTCAGTCAGGGCGACCCCACCCAACGTGATACTAAAATCCGGTGTCTTTACGACCTCACTTAATTTTTCTAAATACCCTTCGGCTGCTGTTGTTAGCGTGTCTGCTATCGACATAACTCCCCCGTTTTTTGCTGATGATTCCATGCCCGCGCGCGGGGCTGAATCCCTTTTTGTTGTCAGCGAACGGGAAGACCGGCAACCAGGCGACGCCAGCAGATTTAACGTTGAATATTGCCCTGAACTCAAAGAGCAACATGATGGTGAACTTATGTCTGAAACTCGTTTTCACGGCGTCCGCTCTCGCGAAAATACCGACCTACAGCAGGCAATCAATGACATTGATTCCAGCGTGATTGGTATTGTTGCGGTTGCTGATGACGCCGATCCGGAAACCTTCCCGCTCAATACGCCGGTTCTGCTGACACGGGTACGTAACGTCCTCGGAAAGGCAGGTAAAACCGGGTCACTTTACAAAGTCCTCAAAGCCATTTCCGATCAGTGCAGCCCGCGCGTTGTAATTGTCCGGGTGAAAGAGGCTTCCGGTAACGGCGCCAGCCAGTCCCAGGCCGTTATTGGCGGAACAGATGGCGACAGCTATACGGGAATGTATGCCCTGCTGACGGCGGAAGCCAAAACCGGCTATCGTCCGCGCATCCTGGCGGTACCGGACTACGACACCGAGGAGGTAACGTCACAGCTTTGCGTGATTGCCCAGAATCTTCGGGCTTTTGTTTATGCCGGTTGTAACGGCTGCGCGACCATGGCGGAGGCTATTGCTTATCGCAAAACCTTCGCTTACCGCGAGCTGATGCTGATCTGGCCGGACTTCATCGCTTACAACCCCCTGACGGATGAAAACGAAACGTTTCCTGCCCCGGCATACGCCTGCGGCCTGCGCGCCGCTATTGATAACAGCCAGGGCTGGCACAAATCGCTGTCGAATGTTGTGGTGAATAACGTTCTGGGTATTTCGAAAGATGTGTTCTGGGCATTGCAGGCAGAAGACAGCGACGCTAACGAGCTGAACAACAACGAAATCACGACGCTTATCAAGCGTGACGGTTTCCGCTTCTGGGGTAACCGCACCACGGACACCGAAACCTACACTTTTGAGGTGTTTACCCGTACCGCGCAGATCCTGGCGGACAGTATTGCGGAGGCGCAATTTACCTCTGTTGACAGCCCGCTCACTCCGGCCAACGTGAAAGATGTGGTAAGCGGCATCCGCTCTGCTCTCAGCAAAAAAGTCACTGCCGGCCAGCTTATCGGCGCTGACTGCTGGTATGACACGCTGGATAACGGCACCACGGATTTGCGCCAGGGAAAACTGATTGTGCGCTATAGCTACAGCCCGGTCCCACCGCTTGAAGATCTGACGCTATACCAGACCTTTACTGATGATTTTTACGAACCGGCGTTCGCGTCGCTCGGGGGTGAATAATGGCTATTCCTCACAAACTGCGGCTTTTTAGCTGCTTTGTTAACGGCGACAACTATCTGGGAAAAGTGACCTCTTTCACTCGCCCCAAACTGTCACGAAAGGTAGAGGACTATCAGGGCGGTGGCATGCTGGGTGCGGTCGGTGTTGATCTCGGCCTTGAGGCTGGCGCGCTGGATTCCACCATTGTTTTTGGCGGCGTCATTAAGGCTCTGTTTCTCGAATACGGAGCAGAAATTGACGGCACGCGGCTGCGCTTTGCGGGTGAATATTTCACTGATGGCGAAAGCCAGCTTGTCGAGGTGGAGCTGCGCGGGCGATTTACTGAACTCGACGGTGGAGATTCAAAACAGGGAGAAGACACCGAGGAAAGCTACACCTTTAAATCCACCTACTACAAATTCTCCATAGATGATCAGCCCATTATCGAAATCGATCTGCTGAATTTCATCTACAAAAAGAACGGTCAGAACATGTTCCCGGACCGCATCACCTCTGCCCTTGGCATGGGCAATTGATAACCTTTAAGAGGGTGGCAACGATGCCGCCCGGAGATTTTAAACATGGCTAAAAAAACTAAAAACCTGTTCACGCTGATGCAGCCGGTAGTTCGTAAAGACAGTGAGATCGGTCAGGTGGAAATCACTGGCGCCATCAGTCAGGCCGGATCGTTGCGCGGCCTGAATCTTATCCGCGTTGCCAATATGGATGCAGACTCAATTGCCACGCTGTTGACGCGAGTCACCGCGCCTGCGCTGACACAAAAAGAAATCAACGAAATGCACACCCTGGACTTTATCGGGCTGGCAGAGCTTCTGGTCCCTTTCTTGAATCCGCCGGAGCCTGGAGCGTCGAACGTGGCGGAGACGGAGAGCGAGTAATCACCGTTGCGTTTGACCAGATAGACGATCTGGTTGCTGATATTGCCGTTATTTTTAACTGGCCGCCCTCTGAAGTTTTCGGCATGGATCTTGGCGAGGTGATAGCCTGGCGCAAGCGGGCGGCGCTTCGAAGTGGTGCCAGTGATGAAGAGCCTTGATATCCGCGTTGCTTTCAGCGCGATCGACAGATTTACCCGCCCCGTTAATGCTGCCCGCCAGAGTGCGGGCGGCCTATCCGACTCCCTCAGAAAAACACAATCCACCCTGAAAGGACTCGATAAGAGCAGTGCCACTTTTCAGCGAATGACCGCGGCCGTCGGCAAAACCGACCGTTCCATCTCACGTGCCCGTGCCCGCTTTGATGGCTTGTCAGAAGCGCAACGTAAAAACGGAACGCTGACGGAAAAACAGCAAATACTGATGTCCCGATTGGGTGAGCGGCTTGATCGGTTGACCGCAAAACGCGTGACGGAAGTGGCCCGCCTCCGTGAGAGTGCATCAGCCCTGCGCCAGCATGGCGTCATGCTTTCCGGTAGTAGCGCCACCATCGGTAACGCGATACGCCGCACAGAACAATACAACCAATCCCTTGAACGGGAAAAACGGCAACTTGCTGCGGTCACTCAAGCTCGTAAACGTTACGAGGGTGCGCAGCAGATGGCCGGAAAGTTGCGCTCTGGCGGTGCCATAGCATTAGGTACAGCAACCGCTGCCGGGTATGGGGCCGGACGCTTCCTGTCGCCTGCGGTTGGTTTTGATGAGGAAATGTCAAACGTCCAGGCGCTGACGCGGCTCGATAAAAGCGATTCGCAACTGGCCGCCCTGCGTGCTCAGGCAAAAAAACTCGGTGCTGAAACCGCCTTCACCACACGGGACGCCGCCAGCGGCCAGGCCTTTCTGGCAATGGCGGGATTCACACCAGATGCTATCCGTGCCGCACTGCCCGGCGTGCTCAATATGGCGCTGGCAGGCAGCATGGAACTGGGTGAAACGGCAGACATCGGCTCAAACATTCTTTCTCAGTTTTCCCTCGATGCCGGAGAAATGGACCGCGTCAGCGATGTGCTGACAGGTACATTTACCCGTACCAACACCACGCTTAGCAGCCTCGGCGAGACAATGAAAGTTGTCGGGCCGGTAGCCGCGGGACTAGGGATTAGCCTGGAAGAAGCCGCAGCTATGACCGGCACGCTGGCGCGCGTGGGTATTCGCGGTAGCGAGGCCGGTACTGCAATGCGTCGCTCCCTCTCCCGCCTGGCCTCCCCTACTACGGCAGCCCAAAAGGCACTCAAAGAGCTGGGAGTGGAAACTGCCGACGCGAGCGGAAAAATGCGACGTCCGTTCGATATTCTTCTCGATCTACAAAAACGCGTTTCCCGCTTTGGCGAGGTGGATCAGGTTTCATTTTTCAAAGATATCGCCGGAGAAGAGGGTTTTACGAGTCTCCAGTCTTTGGTCAACGGCGCAGGTGATGGCTACCTCCCGTCACTCTATGGACAAATTGCTGAAGCGCATAAAAATCAGGAGGCCTTCGCCGTCGCTAATAAGAAAAAAGACAACCTTGGCGGCGATTTGAAGGAGCTGGACAGCGCGTGGGAGGCGTTCCGCATTTCTGTAGCTGAGACAGTGGACGGCCCATTGCGCAGACTGACACAGGGGCTTAGCCGGGTTATTGGCACTGTTCAAAGCTGGGTAGAAGAAAACCCCAGACTTTCACAAACGTTGTTATTCGCCGGCGGGACTGCACTGGCACTGACCGCAGTAATTGGCGGTATGTCATTAGCTGCTGGTCTGCTGATAGGTCCGCTGGCGAAGCTCAGACTGGGGTTTGCGCTTCTCTCCGGCGGGAGCGGAATCGGAGGTACGGTATCAGCGTTCCGCATATTGAGTGCTGTGGGCAGCAGTTCACTGGCAAAAATTAGCGGATGGGGTGCTTTACTCAGCGGCCTGGCCGAACGCCTCGGCGTATTAACCAGATTGATGGTACCACTGCGCGGCGCGTTACTTGGCGCCTTTACCTCTCCGGGGACTGCTATCAGCACCCTGTCAAAAAGCATTGGCGGGCTGGCGATCCGACTAACGGGGATCCCTGCTCTCTTCAGCATTGTAAAAGGCGGAGTTGCGGCGCTGGGCGGCGGATTATCAATGCTGTTGAGCCCAATCGGTTTAGTGGGTGCTGCGTTTGTAGCGGCTGGGGTACTGATCTGGAAATCCTGGGGACCAATTAAAGCCTTCTTTAGCGGTTTTTTTACAGGCGTCATCCAGGGGTTAGCGCCAGTTCATAACGCATTTTCCCGGCTGGCGCCCGTTTTCGGACTCATTGGGGATGGCGTCAAAAACGTTTGGAATTGGTTTAAAAAAGTATTAACACCCGTTGAGGAGAGTCGCGCGGCGCTAAACAAGTGCGCCAGCGCCGGGCAGACCTTTGGAGAGGTACTGGGGACCGCACTTAGCGTACTGCTTTGGCCGCTTCAGAAGCTAATGGAAGGCGTCGGCTGGTTACTGGAGAAGCTCGATCTCATCCCCGATGGCATTGAAAGAGCCAGGCTGGAAGCGGCCAGACTCAGGGCTATTCCGGTTATGTGGGAATGGGATGAAAAATCCGGGCGCATGGTTAAAAGGGAGTGGCAATGGTCATCTGAAAAGCCTGCAAGCAAAGGCAGCGCCACGCCGCCCAATGTGCTCGGGGGCAACTCAGGAACAGAGCGGCGACTGGGCCAAATCGCAGATAACACTAAAGGCCTTTTAGATGAGGAAAAGCGAAAACGTATCGGGCCGGGTGACATTGTATTTAAAAATCTCCCCCCAGCCTTTGCAGTGCGTGGTGAATGGCAGGAATCGAGGCTTGTCCACCAGGCTGTCAGCGCTCGCCCGGTTATTGCCGCTGGCGAGCCATTAATTAAACAGACGCAGGCATGGCAACCGGTACACCGAAATAAAAGCACCTCCAAGGCGGCTGCGGCTTCAGATGGTAGTTTTTCCGGTGATATTCACGTTCATCTGCACGGCATTCAGAACAGCAATTCGCGCGAACTGGCGCGACTTGTTGGCGAAGCGGTACGCAAAGAAATTGAAAAACAGCAACGCGCTACCCGGGGTTCGTTCCGGGATAACGATTAATAAGGAGTAATAACTATGATGATGGTATTCGGACTTTTTGTATTTGAACTCAGGACACTGCCCTATCAGCAATTGCAGCTGTCCCGTAACTGGCGGCACGTTAAGAATGATCGCGTGGGCAGGAGCGCAAAATGGCAGTACGTTGGCGCAGGTGAGAACCAGCTGACGCTGGGTGGGTTGCTGTACCCTGAAATTACTGGCGGCAACCTGTCGCTGGGTGCTGTCTCAACAATGGCTTACACCGGGCTTGCCTGGCCTCTGATTGATGGCGTCGGTTCCATTTACGGGATGTATGTCATCACGGGGTTGCAGGAGACACATCAGGAGTTTGATCGCTATGGCAAATCTAAAAAGATAGAGTTTACGCTTTCATTACAGAGGGTTGATGAAGATATCCGGGAGCGGCTGCAAAGTTCCTCTGTTAGGGATCTAATGGGCACTATTAAGGAGGTAGCTGGAACAACGCTGGATATAGCTCAAGTGACGCTGGAGAGCCTCTAACAATGAGAAGAACAATTACTTCTGATTGTTAGTTTATTCAAACATAACCGGTAGAGATAACTGAATGTAATTTAACAATTATTCAACAATGCTTTTCATATCATCGTACATCCAAGCCGGCATCAAAGCCTTAACAGGGCGCATTAATAATCAGTAACACTATTTTTTTGCATTCTTATAACTTTTTGATTCTGAAATCTAGTTTACGAACAAACGAAACGGTGCTTATATATAAAGCATTGTAGTTAACATGCCTTTTTTCATAAGTTCAGTCCATTAGAGGGGTTTCTAAATGGATGTTGAAATCAGTCACTGTAACAATATTGATTACGCCCGTATCATACTTTCAGAAAATAAGCTAAACATTAAATTTGCACCAAATGGTACTGGCAAGAGTACCGTTTCTCGCGCGATACTACATAGCGTTGTTGGCGATATACAAAGTCTTAATGCCCTTCTTCCCTTTAAGCTTCGTGCATCAAATCCGTCAAATTTCATACCAAGTGTGCGCGGTGCAGAAATTATTCGCGAAGTGATGTGTTTTGATGAAAAGTATGTTTCACAGTTCACCTTCCAGCCTAACGAGTTAATTAGCAACAGCTTTGACATTTTTATCAAAACTGAAGCTTACAGTCAGACCGAGAGCGAGATAGAAGCTATGGTCATGGCAATTCGGCAAGAGTTTACCAATAACAATGAACTGGAATTATTCATTACCCATCTTCAAGAACTTAGTGGTGCTTTTAAGCTAACTAGCAGGGGTCTTTCGAGAGCCTCTACAGGTATGAGAGGACTGTCTGGCGGTAATAAGCTTCAACACATCCCTCCAGGGCTTGAAGGGTATCAACCATTTATACAAAGCGCACGTAACGTAGAGTGGATTGAATGGCAAACTAAAGGATATGAAAACTTCTCAGAACTTTCAGACGATTGCTGCCCTTTTTGTACAGGCAATTCACACGATAAAATAGAACAAATACGTAAAGTTAGTGATGAATACGACAAAGCTGTTATTAAAAACCTCGTTGTTATTATCAATGCCATTGAAAAACTTGGTGAGTATTTTCATGACGATGCTCGGGCTCGCCTCAAGGAAATAACAACTTTACAGGGCGGACTTGAACAGCGACATGAAGACTATCTTCTAACAATTAAGCGACAGACAGACAGCCTCCTGACTTTACTAAACTCTTTGAAAATTCTTAATAGTTTTTCATTCGAAGATGGAAGCAATGTGCGAGCTTCTTTAGCAGCCTATCGACTGGACCTGCAGTTTTTTTCTGAACTTCAGTCCGACAGAACTAAGCAAATAGTTGATCGTCTCAATGCTTCTCTAGATACACTTATGGCTCAAGCTGGTCAGCTTCAGGGAAAAATCAACATACAGCGTGCCGGTATGAACAGGTTGATATTGAAGCACATGACCGATATCAATACATTCCTTTCATATGCAGGATATAGGTATCAAGTAGACATATCTGGTGACGGTTCTGAGTGTAGACTAAAACTGCGACACGTTGATCATGAGCATCACCTTAGTGGCGGCAGCCAACACCTCAGTTATGGCGAACGCAATGCCTTTGCGATCGTTCTGTTTATGTATGAGTGTCTAGCACGTAAACCCGATCTTATAATATTAGATGATCCCATATCATCGTTCGATAAGAATAAAAAATTTGCCATCCTTGAGATGCTTTTTCGTCGGAATACAGGGGAATGCTTAAAAAACCTCACAGTATTAATGTTGACACATGATGTAGAACCCATTATTGATACGCTGAAATCAGTCCGACAGATGTTTAATAATCAGGTTATGGCATCATACTTACGTTATAGCGCAGGAATTATTACAGAATTGCCAATCCGCGAGAGCGATATAATGACTTTTGCGCAAATCTGCAAGGCTGTAACTGAATCAAACTGTGACGACCTGATAAAACTGATTTACCTTCGCCGACATTATGAGATCATTGACGAGCGTGGCGACGCATATCAGGTACTCTCAAATCTTTTTCACCGTCGAGCTGAACCCATCGATTCACGTGAGGAGGTAGAGGACGGTGCTGGTTATCCTAAAATGGATTCAGTTAAGTTTCAAATAGGCTGCGATACCATCGCTGAACGTATTTCTGGTTTTGACTACGCAAAAATACTTGAGATGGTGACAACTCCTGACTATATAAGAGCCCTTTATCAAAACTGTAGGACCGGGTATGAAAAACTACAAGTTTTCAGGCTATTAGAACCAGAAATTGATAACCGAGTGATTCGTAAGTTTATCAATGAGACTTATCACATCGAAAACGAATTCATTTGCCAGCTCGACCCAGTAAGGTTTGATCTGATCCCTGAGTACGTAATTTTAGAATGTGACAAACTCCTTACCACACCGTTCTCATCCGCAAATGATGAGATAGAGCAGGAGATAGCTTAGCTATGACTATTTAATAATTTTTTCTTGAAGTCAGTCTTTTACACTCGATAGGTAGACTCTAATTATGATTTAATTCAGAACGGAGTTCTGCTTTCACTACCTTATCTTTTCAATTATCGCCAGAGCACCATTTGATCGTTAATTTAAATAATTGCGGCATAAGGTCTTCTTGGTAAAAAACCATAAGGAGTTTTAAAATGTCAAATAACTATGAACTTATAGCTAAAGCAATTAGAGAGAAGTTACAGATAACAGCTGTATACCAAGGTCACTATCGGGAAATGTGCCCGCATGCACTTGGGAAAAAAAAAGGTAGGCAGCAAGCGTTGTTTTATCAATTCGGAGGTAGCAGCAGTAAAGGTCAGGTAACTCCAAACTCACCTTCCAATTGGCGTTGCATACCCATTGATGGGTTGACTGAGATCAAGTTACAAACGGGGGAATGGCATACAGCACAAAATCATAGCCAAGCACAAACATGCATTGACATAATAGACATCGAAGTTCAAATTTAAATATACCACCTCCCGATATCCACGTGAATTTCGCATTTAACCACCTTAAGGGAGGCGGCCCTCCCTTTATTTTAACATGTCACCCAATGTATTTAATTGACATAGCTATCGTAAGGTTCTTCAACTACCAAGAAAATAAATTTATTGCCACCATAGATTATTAACTAATAACTTACCATGTCAGCCTCACTCACCAAAAACACTAAAAATCTCTCAGCTGAAATAAAACAGACTTTAATGATTCCAAATTATGATGAACGTTTCCACATACATATAGAGAAATATTCGTTCGTCACATCTATTGCTTTGTTCTCTGACGCCTTCAGGCCTGCTGCATCAACATAAGTTCCCTCAGTCAGCGCCAACGGGCCACTTTTCTGGTTATCTGTTCCGTGGGTAGTGTTCGGATCCCACGTGGCTCCTGGAGACCTGTCCCCCGAACGGTGCCAGTGTGGAGGCAAATTATCGGCTTCAAGCTTCACCTTGTTCCTTCCGCCGGTAACGCCATACTGAGAACTAATCCTGACAACCCTATCAGCAAAGGTTTCGCTTAAATCCGTCCACGTCTGCCAGGGGAAACGCTCTGCTGGGCTTTTTTCACCTGAAATGATGATCCCAACGTAAAAAATAGCGTCAACAATAGCCCTATAAGCCGCTCCGTCGCTGTTGAGTCCCAGCGCCTTCAGGGCTTCGGATGTATCGCTCAGATCGGAAAGATTATTTTCTTTCTGAAGTGCGCCGGTTATGCGCGAGTCATCCCCCGCAGCTACCATTCCCGTCTCGGTGCCCACGTCCCGCGTAGCTGAGTTACCCAGTTCAAGATTATCCCTGGCCTCTTTGGGATCGTTTAAATCAGAAAGATTTTGTGCTCGCCGCAGATAGCGTTTATCACCTGTTTCCTGCGTGAGTGTGGCAAGCGCCGGATCGATAACAAGCTGCACGTTTGAGCTGTGCGTCAGCGTCAACACCAGCGTCAGAATGATCTCTTTGATAATGGAATCCGATTGCGCCGGGAGGTATGTCGCCGGGTATGTGCCGTAAGCGATGAGCGTACCCTTAGCGCTGACCAGCCCCGCTTCTCTGAGCGTTTTACCCGGATAATCCTGGCAGTTGATAACGATCTGCCCGCTGATAAACCCCTCATAGCTTGAATCAGAGTCAAAGGTTTCACGGCCAAACTGTCCAAAAAGCGCCGTCACCGCCGCCAGCTCATCGGGATCAGCCGGCAATGTCACGCCGCCACCATCGCCGATCAGCACGGAGGTAATATCCACCACCTCCCCCGCCTGATACGCGGCCTCGATTTCGGCGGCGCCCGCCGTGGTTAGTGTCAGTCCCGTGGCCATTATACCTCCTCACTTTTTGTTTCTGGCTCAATGCCGTACACGCTGGCAAGTTGATCATAAAAATCATCACTCACGGTCTTGCGGTCAGCATCGATATCGCCTTCATCAAGATAAATCACACCAGCGATCTGAAGCCGGTTCAGGTGTTCCAGGAAAAACGCATCGGTCTGACAAAAGTCGATCAGGCTTTTTAATTGATTGAATGTTTTCATAGTTTGTTCGTTATCCAGTTGCCGGGTAAATCGTCGTAATCGTCCAGGCCCGCACACGCATAAAACGCGTAATAGTGCGCGGTGACGTTCGGCACTTTGCCCATAAATAGCAGGCCTTTGCCGGCGAGTAATGCGCAGCTCCTGAATATTGCCGTTGTGGTGACAATCTCCGGGTAACTCGCAAGATTAAATATCGTGTTAACATCGCTGTGTAATGACGCACAGCCGTCAAACAGATAACCCACCGTCGTTACCGCCGTGGTGTTGAGTAATCCCGCCCCGACGACTTCCAGCGCACTGCATTCCGAAAAGACATTCGTGAATACCGTGGCACTTATGCTGGCGGCAAAAAGACCGGCTGGCACTGAGCGCAGGTTTTTACAGCCCCTGAAAGTCTGGCCGTAAGAGGTCACCAGCGGGTTGCCGCTGAACAGGTTTTCCGGTATTTCCTCCACGCCGGTATTCTGGAACGTGGCGCCAAACGAGGTAATAAGAGAGCAGGACGCGAACAGCGTCGGCGGAATATTTACCAGTGAGGTGCAACCGTAAAACGTCGATCCGGCGCCGGACAGAAGAATGTTGTTTTTCAGCAAATCGCCAGGCAATAACGCCAGTGAGGTGCAGCCCGAGAATGTCAGCGTTAACGAAGTGAGATTGATGCAACCATCAAGCAGGCCGGATGGTAGCGAGATGAGTGCAGTACAATCCCGGAAAGTCGATCCCATGCCTTTCAAGGACACCATGTCGCTGAATAGTTGTTTTGGCAGTCCAGCCAGCGCGGAGCACTTTTCGAACAAGAAATCGACGGCTGTCACTTTGGCGCAACCGGCAAACATATCTCCCGCGAGAGAAACCAGAGAGCGGCAACCTGAAAACGTATAGCCCAGGCTGGTTAACGCGCTACATCCCCGAAATGCGCCGTTCCCCACAGAAACCAGCGAAGTACAGTTTACAAAAGCGTATGTGAATGTCGTTACCAGCGCTTTCTCAGCAAAAGCATCAGCATCAATTTTCGTGAGCGATCCACAGTTAGCAAAAGCGTATGAGAAAGTGGTGACTTTCGCGCAGTCAGCAAAGGACGGGAGCGCTGTCAGGCTGCTGCACCCATAAAACGTACTGGCAAAGGTCGTCACCTCTACGCAGCCGCTGAAAATATCTTTCGCTACAGTTTCAAGAGAGCGGCAGCTGTAAAATGCAGAGGCGAATGTCTGCGCCTGGCTGCACCCGGCAAATAAACCCGCGCCGACCGTTTTCAGCGAACTGCAACCAGAAAAGACTGTCCCGAAATAGGTGACTTTCGACAGACCTGCAAACAGACCGGCAGGAACAGAAAGAAGCTGCGAACAGCCAGTGAATGCACCGCCAAAATGATTCGCTTCAGAACATGTTTTAAACAGGTTGGCGGGAATTGCCGTCAGTGCCGTGCAATTCTGGAATACGCCGGTGAATGCGCCGCCCGGAACATCCGCAAACATATCAGCAGGCAAGACAAGAAGATTTTTACACGCCCTGAAGCTATAAGAGAATGTCCCTGCTGAACCGCATCCTGTAAATATTCCCGTGCCGATATTTGCAAACATTGAGCAACCATCAAACGCGTAACTGAAATTCACCGCAGATACACAGCTGTGGAACAGATTATTGCCGATACTGATCAGGCCGGTGCAGCCTGCAAATACCGATGAGAAGTCGATCGCATCAGGCTGGTTTGCAAATAGCCCCGATGGAACCTCAGTAAGCGATGTACACCCTCTGAATGCGTCTGAAAAATCCTCTATCTTCATGCGAGAAAACAACGATGCCGGAATACCTGCAAGCGACGAGCAGTTGGTAAAAATATTTTTGCAGTTATTCACGTTTGGCAAATCGTCAAATGCTCCGGGACGAATAGCCATTAATCCGGTGGTATCCAAAGCGAACCCTGAAAGATGACCTCTTTCCCCTGTAACACTAATCAATTCCACAACAGGGTTCAGTTTCGAAGAATAGTTAGATAAACGGCTGCGCAGACAGGCGGTTTCCGTGTTCTTAACCGTGATGGTGTATTCCTTTCCCTGTACTAATTCACGTGTAGGAATAACCCAACCTGAAGCTTCACTGGCGGGATCGAAACGGTAGTCCCGGCTGTCAATGCCGTCGCCATAGTCAACCGTGAAACCCTCGTCCATATGAGCAAAGAATATTGGCCTGGTTGCACTGTCGATGCGGGTAATGAACTTCATTACCGCGACCACTTTTATGCTGATTACCGCACTGACGCCATTAGTCGTCGTAACGGTGACCGAACAGGTACCTCGCTTCATGCCCGTAACCAGAATATCGCCGTTGACTATTCTGGCGGTCGCGATTGTTTGATCCGATGTAGTTACCGTAAAGGTTTTATCTTCCGCGTATTCGGGGAGAATTGTCACCGTGACCCTTTCCGCGTCCCCGGGGGCCAGATTCAGCTCGTAGCGGGATAAAACCACCTGCAACGGGACAAAGCGCGGCGTGATTTTCTCCGTGGCGTACATGTAACCGGCCGCATACGAGGTTCCCTGAAGTCGGCCAAATACATGAACGGAAAACCAGCTGCGCAGATTCCTGGCGCGCAGCACCGCCAGTTTTAGATCCTGCTGGTCGTATTCCGTCACCGGCAAATCGTTCTGATACACGTTCAGGCGAAAGGTATACGGATCCCCTTTCGGGTTCTGATTGAACCATTCAACAATATCCGTCCCGAAAGGACTGTCCACCAGGGCATGACGGACGGCGGCGACCGTACCACGATGGCGGTGGATGTAGTGGGCGCGCTTGATCGCATCGCGTTTCTTTTGTTCTGACCAGTTAATATTCCAGGTATCAACCTGATATTCCCACGCCAGCCACGGCAGCAGCGCCAGCGGGCAACTGTCCGGATCTTTAACCCAACGGATCAGATATACCGGCAACCTCTCCAGTGCGGCGGCGCTGGCCCTGTCTATGGCCCGTTCCACGGCGGTGGCGTTGGGTGGCAGAATGCTGGCGGGATAATTAGCGGTCATAGTCCATCACCACAAGATTGATTTTCACAGAGGTGCAATGAGGCGCTTCGCCCATCGTCGCAACGACGTCGGCGGCCGGTGAATGCAAATCGACGGTAACAACGCCGTCCTGATGCAGCGCCCCGTCTATGCCCGACCGTGCAGCGGTGGCGTTGATAAGATGCACAGAGGCGGTGTATTCGTTCAGTGCTGCGGTGGCTTTTTCCAGCACCGTGGCGGTGTCCACGCCGTAAGGGACGTAAATGTCAGCAACCACCTGATAATTCACAATCACGGCGGAACGGACATAATCAGCCACATAATCCGTAATCGGGCGCACGTCCTCCGGATTCACCGCTGCCAGGACTTTATCGAGCAAAGCCTGCGGGGCGGTTCCATCCCCGGTGCGTGACAGCACGTAGAGGAAAACGCGGCCCTCCTGGTTATGTGTTTCAGGGCCATAGGCGCGCACGTCGAGCACATCCGCATCAGCCCCGCGCGCAAAATAGTGATAGGCATTACGGGCACCCGCCGTGCTCAGGCGCGCCCATGAGAGCAGCGTGCGGGCGCGCAGCTCTTCGTCACTTTCGTATAAGGCGTCCGCCTCGTCGGTGGCTTCAGTAATCAGCAGACGTTCAGTGTCAAAATTACCCGAGACCTGATCGAGATCCGCCCCCAGGGCGCTGGAAAGCAGCACCGCTCGAACGGCTTCATTGATGCGTTGCAGCAGATGGATCTCGTGATAGGTGAAGGCCTGAGCCAGTGCCGCCATCGGTTCAGATTCCAGCAACAGCGCAGCAGACACAGAAGCCTGAAGTTCCGCAGGCATGGCCGCCACGATAAGCGCCCGGATATCAGCCAGCACCGTTTCAAAATCGGGCACCTCGACGATATCAGGCTGCGGGATCTGAGATAAATCGACGGACGTTTGCACACTAGCTCCTTAACCTGATGGTATTGCTGGTTTCTGTCATGGTTTCCGTGATGGTCCCGCTCAGCTCGGCGGTCACTGCGCCTGTTTCTGAAAACACCACGTTGACGGTGGTCAGGCTGATCCGCGGCTCCCACTGCGCCAGCGCGATAGCGGCGGCGCCCATCAGCTGCATGCGGGTGACGGCGTTCTGCGGCGCATCGAGCAAATCAGGGATCGCGCTGCCAAACTCCCGGCGCATCACACGGGAGCCTGTTGGCGTGGTGAGGATTTTTGTCACGGACTGCCAGAGCTGATCGTGATCGGTCAGCGCGCCGGTGCCTTCCGGGTTCATCCCGGTATAACTGGCTGTCATTGCGGGTCTCCCGTGGTACTCCCGCCAGACTGCACGCCACCGTGTTTATGTTCGTGTACGGTGATCCCGTTTGACTGCAACACGCCGCCGGAGTGGATCACATCACCGGCCATCGTTCCGCCGTGGGTCAGTTCGAAAGTGCGAGCTTTAAGTTTTTCTGTGCATTCCACCTCGGGCGCGTCCAGCGTGACGCGGGTTTCTGCCTGGATATGCGCGGTTTTAATGCCGGTAACGGACAGCGCTCCGGCATCGGCGGCAGCGTCGTAATGCAGGCGCGCGCCATCAGGTGCGGTGATGCTGATTTCCAGCAGACTGCTGCCCGTTGGCGGGTTATCTGCGCTGTATGCAGAGCCAATCACAAACGCGTTTTCAGGGTTGCCGCCCGGGCAACCTATCCAGACCTGCTCCCCTATGGAGGGCGGCAGCCAGATGCTGAACGCCCCGGCGCGGGTGACATTCCAGCGGATCCAGGTGGTCAGCAACCTGCCGGAGCGAACGCGCACCGCTTTCTTGTCGGCGCTGATTTGCTCCACCACACCCTGGCGCAGAATGTTTTCCAGCAGGCGCATCAGTTCGGCATTCATGACGCACCGCCCAGACTGCTGATAACGGCGTTTTCCGTAGCGATCAGGTCTGCCGGGGTCATGCCCAGCAGTTCGCGCGCAGGGTACTGCGCGTAAGCGCCCGGGCCAACTTCATCCTGGAGGCCGTACTGGTGAATACGGGCAATGCGCGCGGCGATGCCATCAAATCCTACGGTGACGCCGCCCGCGTCCGGTCTGACTTTCATAAAACGCAGGGTGCGCAGGCGGGTAAACATCGGCGCTTTTTTTGTCTCTGTCTGCGTCGCTGATTGCGTTTTGATTTCCAGATAGCGCTCGATATCGGCCCGGTAGAAGGTGCGTATACCGCTGCGTTTCTCATCAAAGCCCGTGATTGTCCGGCCATATTTACCGCGCCCGCCCCGCCAGTTTTTCAGCGCCCGGACCTCATTATTCCAGACGAACTTGATCCCCTGCTGGGTGCGGTAAACTTTGCGGCGGCGTGCCGTGTAGCGCCTGCCGTCCGGGTTTTTCTGTGATGCGATGCGGCGTTGTTGACTACGGCGCAATGCCAGACCAATTTTGCGCGCAGTACGGGTGCGCCCCGCCGGGCTGACGCCGTCGAGAATGTCCTGAAAGACCTGATCCAGCTCGCTGAACATCCGATCGCTCACGCTCCGGCCTCCTGAAGCATGCCTTCAAATACCAGCCCCCAGCCTGTGGCGTGGGGGGCCAGCACGTGCGGGCGCGGCTCCGGCAAATGCTCGGCGCACGGCACGCCGTTTTCATCCAGTTGAACCAGTACCCGCTGACGCACCGGCAGCTCAAACATCAGATCGGCGGTGTCGTCGTTGTTAATCAGTGTGGTGAATTTTATCTGCTGGTTTTTATCCGGGTTCAGCAGCAGATCGGGCTGATTAAACCAGAGCCAGGCCATCAGCGGCAGCGTGAAGTCGTCAATGCTCCCGGCGTAGTTCATGACGAACAGCACCAGAGAATAGCGATACATGAGAGACGGTGTTTCACCGGTGGTTTCAATGCCACCCTCTTCAACAAACACCGTCCAGGCTTCCGGGTTCGCCCGGCACCAGGTGTTTGCTTTCTCTATGGCGGCGCGGAGTGTGTTTATCTTCAGCATTTATGGCTCCTTTCGGGTGTTCTGGCGCAGCCTGTCCCACTGGCGGATCGCCGCTTTGTCAGCATTGCAGGCATCAAGCGCATCCATCAGCCTGTCGCTGAATATCGCCACCGCGCCCCAGGTCACTGGCTTATCCAGCGCCGGGCGTGGTGTCTCTTCGGTCAGACTCTCCGGGACGGGTTCACGGACCAGCTGAATGACCGGCGCGGGCGGCGCGTTTTTGCAGGCTGCGACTGACAGCGTCAGGCACAGGAGTAACAGCGCACGCGTCACCATTGAACGCAGCCTGCATTGCTTCACGTCGGCGCTCCCCTTCTGCATTACGCTGTTGCTCACGGACTTTCACCTCTGCCAGTAACTTATGGGTTTGTATGGCGGTCGCTTTCACTTCCTGGATAACCTGGTCGTAACCGGTCGCCGTTTCGGTCAGCAACTTGTTGCGGGTCCTGGCCTCGCTCAGCTGGTCGGTCTGCCACCAGACAGCAGCCAGAAGGACAAGCATCACAATCACACTGCCCGCCCTCATGACGGCGTACTCAGGCCCAGCAGGCACCAGGCTTTAAAATCATTGCGCCGGTTAACCAGGCCGGCGGAGCGCTTACCGCCCACATTGACGAAATCAGTCAGCCTGTTGCACATCTGCGGCCATTGTCTGGCCTGGGCATGCTTCCAGATCGTGGTCCTCTGCTTGCGTCCGTTTTTATCGGTGAACCACATCAGCCCAGTGCAGCCCAGATTCAGGGCCGCATCCGTCATAGCCTCAAAGGTGAGTTGCGGCATGTCGGCACCATGGAAATTGTTATTGATGCAGTTCTCCGCCCGTTGCAGATCGTTGATCCAGCGCCGCGCTATTTCCTGGTTGCTATATTCGCGGTTTTCCACGCCGCCCGTGGAGCCAATGCCAACCGTCAACACCCCCGCCGTGCAGTAATAAGGCGTGCTGCGGCAGTCTTCCCAACCTGCAATTTTCTGCTGCCCTTCTTTCGATGTTCTGACGCTCCCGGGCGCCAGCGAAATGCCCAGAGCCACTATCACCGCAATCGAACATTTTTTGATGATGTTCTTCATGCAGGTTTGTCTCCGTGCAGTTGCTCCAGCAACTGCCGCTCGCGGTCCGACAGGTTGCGGGTTTGCGCCTGGCGGAGAATCTGCTCGATCAAATCGTTACGGCGCTGGCTGGCCTGCTCAATGCGGCGGCGGTGAATCGCAAGCCGGACGGCGGAAACAATCCCCAGAAGAAGGCCAGCCAGCGCCAGTTTTTCGCTGACGGTCATGACGCCCACGCCGGTCACCAGGGCGGATGTTGCAAACGCAAAATATTCGTTAATACGATCCAGAGTCATTCCCATAACTGGACGGTTACCCGTTCCACCTCGCTGGTTATCACGGGCATTTCGATCTCCTGCCCGGCATTTAAAAATATCTGGTTGCTCAGTCCCGGATTGGCTTCGAGCACCTTCTCCGTGACACCTGCGGTTTTGCCGTAATGACGCCAGCAAAGCTGATCAACCGTGTCGTTTTGCAGCGCCCTGACTTTCATCAGAACAGCTCCGCATAGATCCGGGCTTCTTCCCGAATGTCTGCGATACTCCAGCGCCCATCCCGCCAGAGATCGTCGATCTGCCTGTCCAGAGCCTCCGCGTCCTTGTCGCCCTTTGGCGTGGTGCCGACGTCCCTGTAACCTTCCAGTACGCTGGCGCGCGTGAAGGAGTAGACCGCACGCCGGAAGCGGTAAACTTTTGCGCTTTCGCCGTTAATCAGCTCGACGGGTTCACCGGCGGAAGTCAGCAGTACAGAAGCCAGCGATTCCGCGCCTTCCGCCTCCCTTTGCTTCCGCCAGTCCTTCAGTTGATCCGCGACATGCAGCGCGGCCTCCGTAGCCATATGCATCAATCGGGAAGTCGTAATATCACCGGCGATGCGGGCCGCGAGGCGCAGATCGTGGAGTTTTACCGTCGGCCAGAAAGTACCGACGGCAATCTGTGCGCCGCCGTCGTCCACGTCTGTCACATCACTTTCAGCAGGTCTGACGGGGCGCTGCGCGATAAAACTCATCGTCGTTTCTCCGGTAGGTCAGGCGGTGGGCTCCCGGTAAAAAGACCGCATAACGGGCAGATCGCCGGGCGCGCCGCCTGTGGCGCGGGGCCAGTTCATTACGCTCAGGCGTTTACTTTGACGGCGGTTTTCGTTGTCTTTTTTGCCGCCGTTTTGCGGGTAGCTTTTTGGGTGCCGGCCGCCGTTTTCGTCTGCTTGCGCGTTCGTGTTGTTTTTTCTGCTGCGGGTGTTTCGGTTGCCGCTGTATCGCTGGATGAAGGCTCATCTTCCGCATCACCACTCGCCGTGCTGGTCAGCGGCGCCTTCTTCAGCGCGCTGACCAGAGAGGCGATCTCCCGTTTCACGCCTGCGCCCGGGTTCAGGCTCATGGCTTCCCGGAAGAGTTTCAGCGCTTCGCCTTTTGTTTCCGCGTCTTCCGTGTCGCGACGACAAAACGCCCTCACCTTGCACAGCTTCGCGCGGACCTCATCCGGCATATCACTGTCAGCCACAATTTCGGCCAGCTCGTCCAGCATGGCGATATAGCCTGACAAATCGGCTCCGGCGTCCGTGGTGGCGAGGTTCAGAATGGGATTGCAGATTTCTTCGGTCAGCACCGTCGGTGCCGGGCGGCGATAGTTGTCATCCGGCATGCTCAGGCCATGCTTAACGACATAGCGCCCGATACGCAGCGCCAGCGCATAGTCGGAGCAGTCCACCGCCCACACCATCAGCGTGGTGATGACAGGATCCGCGCGCCCGCTGTCGCCCTCGATCGTGCCGTCAATCCATCCCTGAAACTCAGGAAGGATGCTGGCCTTTACAGCGGCCTTCGCCTGGCGGGACTGGATTTGGCTTAGCGAAGATTTATGCATATGCAGGCGAAAGAGGATCTGCTCATGCGCGGTGCGCGTCTCCGCGTCACGCTCATCACTGATGCCCCGCCTCTCTGCCATGACCTTCTGAAAGTGTCTTTGTGCCGGTGTCAGCATGGGTTCATTCTCCTGGGCGGGCTTGCTGCCCGCCATGTGATGGGGATTATCAGGCGAATGTCACGCCGTCGATCATGGCAATCATGCCGTACTCTTCAATGACATAGTCATCATTGCTGGACTGGTAAGTCGCCACGCGGTTGTAGTGCGGCTCTTCCCGGATAGAGCGACGCAGGGAGCCTTTCTGGTAGTACACAGAGAGGTTTTTAAGGTTGGTGATCAGCACTACATCTTCAGGAATACCCGGGACAAAGACCGTCGGCAGACCGCCGATCTTTTCCTGGCTGACAATGAGCTGCGCGGCCAGCAGTTCGGTATTCGGATTGGTCTGGCTGAGCGCGTTCACTTTCGGCAGGTTCACTTTCAGCAGCAGATCGGACGAGAGCACAGTCACCAGGCCGGGAGCGCGACGGAACCAGGGATCCATAAGGCTGTGACGCGCATCAAGCACGGCGGCATCAATATTGCCGTAGGTGCCTGACGCAATTACCGAGTTATTCTCATCACGGGAGGTCAGCGTGATACCCGGCATAATGCGCTGCGGCGCTTCATTGCGGATTTTTTGCAGCCAGCCAACGCCGCAATCCTGCAATAACGGGTAGGTCGTGCGGTCGGAGTTTTCAGAGTAATGCGTGCCATTAAAGCCAATCATCTGGCGATCCAGCCCCAGCTGACGAGCCATCGCATTACTGATTAATGACTGAAATTCAGGGTGACCGGCCCACGCGTCCAGCTCCGCATACGAAAGCGCATAGTCATAGTTGGTTTTGCGGCAGTGGTAGTTCTGCGGCTCTTTGTTATGGTTCGGTGCAGGGTTACGGCGGTTGGTGCCGTCCGAGCTGTTATTGGTGCTCGCCATCGGTCCCTTACTGCCAATTTTTACTTTCTGCCCTTCCTGCTCTTTAACCCCAAAGTGGTTAACCAACTTCATGAAGTCATCCGACTCCATGGCGGCCTGTTCCAGTTTTTGCTGGATAGTAGGATCGACGCTGAAACGATTGGCAACGGCTGAGGGTGAGACACCGTTCAGATGTGCCTGGCGCACAATGTACTTATCAAATAGTTCGCGGGTCTGGTTTTCCATGGTTACCTCTTAGAAGTCTGCAAGCTGCGCGCTGCTGTTGCCGGTTGCCGCCGGTCTTGCGCTGTAATTTTCTGCGGGCTGGAGCTGAAGCTGACCGCGCAGCTCGTTAAGTTCGCTGGTCAGTTGCTGAATGGTGGCTTTATCCTGTTGGCGGTCCTGTTCCAGGGCACTGAACCGGTCAATCTGGTCTGCCTGAGATTGAGCAACGGCTTCAACAACCTGATGCAACTGACTGAAACGCTGATCGTCGGTTTTCTGGCCTTTGCCAAGGATGCCCATCACGCGGTTGAACCAGTTGACGCTCTCCTCGCTGCGATGAGCTGCCAGTTCGATCACTTCAGCTTCAAGCGCATCAGAGAACAGCGGCGCCTCGATCTGCTGGTTATTGAACGCCATCACCTGCGCGCGCTGCTGCGCGGCAAATCTAAGGCGCTCAGTCCCCAGACTTGCCGGAGTGTCGGTCATCGCCAGGCCGACCACATACGCCTTGCCGTTAAGGGCAAACTGCGGATGCAGCTCAATACTGGAATAGATTTTTTTTCCTTCATCGGTGAGCTGCTTCATTCGTGCCGACGCGTCGATCTCGGCATAGAGCGCCGTACGACCGGCCAGCGGCCCTTCGGTGATATCCTCCGCGCTTAATGCCACAACATCCCCCATGGCGCCAAAATTGCTGTCAGGAAGCATGGAGAGATAGTGCTCCACGTTTACGCGGGCGCCGTAAACGTCCGGGTTGTAGCTCGCCGCCGCATCGCGGAGGTGCTGCGGCTGGATCTCGCGCCCGTCAACGGTGGCGCCGGAAACCGCAACGCGAAACTTTTTGCGGGCGGGTTTAGTCGTGCTGGCCATGTCGTTTTATCCTGTTGATTTATGTCAGTCGCTGCATCATCGCAGAGCCTAAAAGCCCGGCGCCACGCGGTTTTGTTGTCGGAGAACGGTCAGACCTGAAAGCCCGAGCCGCGGGGATCGCGCGCAGGTAATCTCCCTGCTCAAAAGGGGGAAGTGATGATTCAGGATGCGTTTATTCGATTGAGGGCAAAGCAGCTCTACTGGCAGGGTTACCCGCCCGCCGAAATTTCGCGACTCATGGGTATCAACTCAAACACGGTTTATTCGTGGAAAAAGCGTGACGAGTGGGACGACACAACGCCTATCAAACGGGTGACGCAATCCATTGATACTCGTCTCTGCCAGCTGAGCGCGAAGGACAATAAAACCAGTGGCGATTTCAAAGAGATTGATCTGTTAACCCGGCAGTTGAAAAAGCTAGATACCGGGCAGGCCTCCACTATCACCGGCGTAAAAAAAACCAGTCGTCGCAAGAAGAAAAACCACTTCTCCGAGGAGCAGATCGAGGCGTTGCGCTTAAAAATTCTCGACTCTCTCGCATGGCATCAGCGCGGCTGGTACGAACAACGAGATCAGCGTAACCGGATGATCCTCAAATCACGGCAGATTGGGGCAACCTGGTACTTTGCCCGCGAGGCATTGCTGGGCGCACTGAGAACAGACGTTAAGCACGACTACCAGCGCAACCAAATCTTTCTGTCAGCATCACGAAAGCAGGCGCTACAGTTCCGCAACTTCATCCGCAAAGCGGCTGAAGAGGTGGACGTCGAACTTAAAGGCGGCGAGCAAATCACGCTGTCAAACGGCGCAGAGCTGCATTTTCTCGGTACGTCGGCGGCGACGGCGCAGTCGTACACCGGCCACCTGCGATTTGATGAGTTTTTCTGGACAGGAAACTTTATCAACCTGCGTAAGGTCGCCGGCGCCATGGCAACACTTAAGGGCTTAACGCGTACTTACTTCTCTACTCCATCCAGCGAAAGCCATGAAGCCTATCAGTTCTGGACCGGCGATCGATGGAATGCGAAACGGCCTAAAGCGCAGCGCGTTGACTTTGACGTGTCCTGGAAGAAAACCCATAGCGGCGTGCTTTACCCGGATAAAACGTGGCGGCAGATCGTCACTATTCAGGACGCTATCAACAACGGCTGGGACTACACCGACATTGATGAAATCAGGGACGAAAACAGCCCCGATGAATTTGAAAACCTGTACATGTGCGAGTTCGTCAAAGACGGCGAAAGCGCGTTCAATCTTAGCCAGTTACTGGGGTGCGGCGCTGACGGGTATGACGACTGGCCCGACTGGAAACCGTTCGCCAGTCGCCCTATAGGCCAACGTGAGGTGTGGCTGGGCTACGACGCCAACGGCGGCAGCGGCAATGGTGATGCCGGTGCTCTGTCCGTAACTGTCCCTCCCCTTGTGGCTGGCGGCCGGTTTCGCACGGTTGAATTGAAGCAACTGCGAGGGCTTGAGTTTGAACAGCAGGCGGCGGTCATCAAAGAGGCTGCCGAGCGCTACAACGTCACTCACATCGCCATTGACGGTCAAGGCGTCGGGGAGGCGGTCTGGCAGATTGTTAAAAACTGGTTCCCGGCGGCTATTTGCTACCAGATGAGCCTCTCTTCCAAGCGCGCCCTTGTCCTCAAAATGTTGCAGGTCATCCGCGCCGGCCGCTGGGAATATGACCGCAGCGAGCAGGGCCTGGTCAGAGCCTTTAACTCTGTTCGCAAAGTTGTTACGCCCGGCGGTTTCATCACTTACGAAACGGACCGATCGCGCGGCGTAAGCCATGGTGATATGGCGTGGGCAACCATGCTTTCGATTATTAATGAACCGTTGGGCCAGGAAAGTGGCGGCGGTGGTTTCGCAATGGGATGGTAACTTTGAAAAAGAAATACGGAAAAAAGCCGATAGCCAGCACCGCCGGCCCTGACATTGTGGAGTCACTGAAGGCCGATCCCGCTTTGACAGCGTTCAGCTTTGACGGCCCTTATCCCGTGCGGGATATGGCCGATTTGCTGGACAATCTCTATTGCATGGATAACGGGCGATACTATGAGACACCAGTAGATTTTTACGGACTGGCTAAAGCTCCGCGCCAGAGCGCCTGGCATGAGTCGGCGTTGTATTTCAAACGTAATGTGCTCACCGGCTGTTTTATCCCGCACAAACTGCTCAATCGCCAGACCTTTTCCGCGTTTGCGCTGGACTGGTTCACGTTTGGCAATGCCTATCTCGAATTGCCGCGTAATCGCCTGGGCGGCCCGCTTCCCTTCAAACACTCTCTTGCGAAGTACACCCGGCGTGGGAGCACAGATCTCGATCAATACTGGTTTATCCGGCGCTGGAAAGAAGAGCACACATTCAAATCAGGAACGGTTTGTCACGTTCTGAACCCTGATATTAATCAGGAGGTCTACGGTATGCCGGAATATATGGCAGCACTGCTGGCCGCCAGCCTGGCCCACTCCGCTGACATGTTCCGTAAGTTGTACTACGACAACGGATCGCATGCTGGATGTATCGTCTATATTGGCGCTGGACAGGTTGACGATAAAAGCATGAAGGCAGTCAAAGAGACGTTGACCGGTGCACGTGGGAAAGGCGCATTTAAAAATCTGCTGCTGCATGCGCCAGGCGGCGGCAAAGACGGCGTACAAATCCTCCCCTTCCAGCAGATCACGGCGAAAGATGAGTTTATCAACATTAAGAACGCCACACGTGACGACATACTCGCAGCGCACCGTATCCCGCCGCAGCTGATGGGCGCCATGCCAGAGGGAAACGGATCATTTGGGGATATCGAGAAAGCCGCTCGGGTCTACGCTATCAACGAACTGACACCCGTGATGGAAGCGCTGAAGGTGGTCAACGAGTGGATCGGAGAAGAAGTGATCCGCTTTAACCCTTACGCGTTGCTTACCCCTGAGAAATAACCGCCAGAAAAATTCAGTTTCTTTAAACAACATCAGCCATCTATAACAGGCCAGCGTTTTCGCTGGCCTCATCTTTTCTGCTTAAAAAATCCCGCATCTGCTGCCCTCTACGCATCGCTGCTTTTTTCCTGCGCGAGGCATGCCTCTACCTAAAATCACCGCTCACCGTGACGCAGAACCCGTGAAATTGCGTATTCTGCCGCCTTCCCTACCCTGACCCGCTTGCGGGGACTTGCCCCCCGTCACCTGCGCGCAGCAATCCTCTCATTTTTCGTGCATGCATAGAGTCGCCTCAGGTCTCGCCCAAGAGTGGGTTTAAACAGAATATAATGCTTAAAAAAAATGTGCATTTTTTGGCATTTTTATGCGAAGCTACACCTGCTTGCCAATTAATAAAACGAGGGCTATTTATATGGAATTAAAGCGTTTCTCACTGAAAAATCTTTACGGTTATAAAAATATTGAGCTAGTTTTTAATAATGAAGCAACAATAATTATTGCAGAAAATGGGGCAGGAAAAACAACACTTATAAACTCATTAAATGCAGTATTAAGAGGTAATGCTGATGAGTTAAGAAAGCTGAAGTGTGATTCAATAGAAATTGATTTCAAAGATAAAAGCTATGAAATAAATATATCTGAACTGAATTTCTCTGATTTTCTAGCCACTGCACCCTTACCTACACAATTTTTAAAAATGATGTCATTCCTAAAACCATCTCAAATTGATGATTTGTTACATGATATAAAGAGCAGATCCGTAAGGGAAATAAGGGAATCAAGAAATAAGGAGTGGTACCGCCTTATATATAACTCAACCCCATATGGATACTCCGAGATTGATAATATATTAACCAATATAAAAAGGCTTCTTAACAATCACTACTCTCAGCAGCTTGATATCTTTCAAAATCATGAACTAGGAAATGGAAATCAAAAAAACAAGTCAACTTTAGCGCTTGAAGAAATAAAAAATAGAATGCGTAATTTTGACATAATATATCTTCCAACCTACAGGCGAATTGAAAAGGCGACATTAAGAGATAAATATACAATCGAGTCAGATGAAAAAATGCAATTCCGTGATGGAGAGCTTGTAAAAATCCGCACATCTTCTGCTAACGGTACACATATTGAGTTTGGTCTTTATGATGTCGAATTAGAACTTAAAGACATTAGTGAATCAATCGAACGTCGTTCAAGTCTAGGGTACAGAACATTAAGTGCAAACATTATCGAAGACATGATGACTGGAAAAATAGACGATAAACGCACTCGATATAGAATACCTGCTATTGATGAGCTTTCAAGATTTTTAGGTAGGGTTGTTAACAAAGATAAAGAAGGAAATGAAAAAATAATCGGGGAAGTAACGCGCATAATGAAAGATAAAGCTGCATTAGCATCTAATGGCAACTTAATCTACTTTTTGTCTAAATTAAAACCGGTTATAGACTCTACAAAAGAGCTTGAAGAGAAAATAGAATCTTTCGTGTCAATGTGCAATAAATACCTGCAACTCTCTGATGATTCTAAGTTTTTAGATTATGACGTTGAATCATTGCAGGTTATTGTAAAAGATTTACATACCAATAACCCCATAGGCTTGGAAGATTTATCATCCGGAGAAAAGCAAATTATATCTCTGATGGCACATATGTACTTAGATGATACAAAAGCAAAGATAGTACTTATAGATGAGCCTGAACTTTCATTATCAATCGAATGGCAAGAACACGTACTTGTAGATATAGTGAATAGCCCTTCTGTTTTACAAATGTTTGCCATTACTCATTCTCCTTTTGTTTTCAATAATGAACTGAAGAAAAACGTTAAATCTTTAAATGTTAAAAAGAATTTAAGGAACTTTGACAAATGAACAGTTCACGCTTTGAAATGATGATGCATTCAATAAAAAAACCATGCGTCTTACGTTTAAAATTAATTAAGGATAAATCACCAAACAAACCACTTTTTATATTTGAAGGCAGTGATGATTATGATTTTTATTATCACGCAATGAATTTATGCGCATTCGATAAAGATTTTTCACATATCAAGGGCTCTGGTAAAGATCAGTCCATAGCTCTGTATGATGAACTATCTTCTGAAAATAGTGAATTTCTTGATGGCACTTATTTTTTTGTTGATCAAGACTATTCATTATTTTGCTATTCTAATAAAAATATATTCACACTTCCATTTTATGCTATTGAAAGTCCATTATCTGACAACAGAGTAATAAAACATTTTTTGATATCTTCATTTAAACTTGACGAGGCAAACAAGGAATTAATAGACCGATTGATGACATTTTATGAGTCTGCTAAAAAAGATTTCCATGAAGGCATAAAAAAAATATCAATACAACTATACATGTCTAGAATTCTTAACCTTAGCGTGGAATTTCCAAGCAACGCACAAATATTCAAGGCAATTAAAAAAGACAGCGTGACATTCAAATTAAATGACATTCCTGAAATCACATCCAGACTCAACAATATGTCTAACGATGAAAAAACCTATCACGATATTATCTCTAATTTAGACGAAGAACTATTGATTAGAGGCAAGTATGTTTATTACTTTATATGTGAGTGGCTTATGGTCATAAAAAAATACATACATAATCGAATCGACTCCGCCATAGCTTTAGACAATACCAGAGCACTGCCACTTTGCCAAGTACCAAAAGCTCAATATAACCACACCGATCTTTCCATATCTAGATTAGCTCCCTCATGTAAAAAGGTTAAAGAGTTTGGAGAATTCCTAAGGCAAATTTAAATTACTATTGGCCTCTTTTTATGTATTGAGGCCATTTACAATAAGACTCACAACGACAAAAAAATCAGAATCTGCTACCCCTAAGGGGATTCCACAAAGAGGTAGTAGTGTCAATTAAGTAGCACAGAGGATCATTTTCGCATAACTTAGATACGTAATGAACTGAGTCAAGGCCAGTACAGGCCTGTAGACTAAGCAATTTAAGTCAGAACATTTAGAGTCGGAGTATTTATGCCAATTCCAGATAACATTGCTGCCAAAATACTTGTTAAATCAGCTAGGCATTGCTGTATTTGCAGAAGATTTTCACCATTGCAAATTCAAATACATCATATCGTCGCGCAGAGTGAAGGAGGTTTAGATGATGAAGACAATCTAATACCAATTTGTATTTCATGCCATTCATCTGTTCATTCAAAGATGCACATGACGAAAGGATTTAGCAGGGCAGAATTAAAAGGACATCGCGATGCTGTGTACGATATGGTTGAAAAAGGAAAGCTTCCTGCACAACCTCAAGTAACCGGCGATGAAATGCATGCATTATCAACAGTTATTATCGAAACATTGAAAGCAGAGGGGAAAAGTCAAGACCTTTCTGAGCGTGCGACAGAGATTCTATTAGCTGCTGCATGCGAGGAAAGCCCAGCATTAATTAATAGGACAGATGATGGAATTATTATCGAGTCCAACGGACAGACCTTTCATTTTTATTCCAAGGAAGTAAAACAGTATCCTGATGAGCTATTTGAACTTGCGCATGCTGGTTTCATGAGCCTTGATGGGGCGACATCAAGCATAACGAACGCCGGTATTGCTCATGTGCAAAAGATTGTAAAAACAACAGCCAAATATACAGAGAAAAAAGTCAGATGCATGAAATGCAGTCTACACTTTACTATCTTTTCTTGGTATCCAGAACTGCATCGAGCTAACACTCTCCATTGTCCAGAATGTGGACAATCTGAGGGATTGTTTATTGTTTGGGCTCAGCAGAAATTTGGTTTTATTTTTCAGAAGGTGCCGGGTAATTCATCGCTATGGGACATGGGGAATCTTCCCTAGTAGTCACTCAGCCACAAATCTTAACTTTTCTATTTTCTCCAGCCCACTGTCTTTACGTTATTTCTTGACTGAGCTGGAGATTCAATTATCATCTTGGAAAGTTGCTCTTTGATTTAAATTTTCCGGTACTCTCTTACTTCCCAAAGCAATGAAATTAACTCTTCAACTTTAATATTCACTGCCCCATTCGCATCATACTGATTAATCAGTTCTGCTATGCGCTCATCAGTAATGATCAAACTATAACTAGGGATTTGAGTAACAAAGTTTATTTCCTCAGGCCGTGGATGAGCTGCATCCCAATCTTTTTCCGCTTTTTCTCGTAACAATTGCCATTCGGGATAACGGCTAAAGACCTGCTTCTCAAAATCAGACCTGTTTTGCTGCCCTTTGTCCTCATACTTTGATAAATCGAGATTAATAATTGGAAAAGGTGACTTAACCTCAGATTCTACCTCTGGAACGTCCTCACTATCGAACGGTTGAAGCCCGCGGCAGAGATTGCAAATTCGATCTGTGTAATAAAACTTCTCTTTGTAGTCCAGCTCACGACCACATTTAATGCATCGTTTTATTTTGTTCGACAGGAAGCTGGCAATATTCGCCTCTCGCTTATCATAATCGTCATACATGTTCACCCCCTGTTCTTATCTCCCCCAAAGAGTACAGCCCATCCTCTAGTGTCCAGAGACCTGAGCATGTCGGAATAATGCCCTACTGGATTATCTGTGATGTGACCTACATCTACTTTATTGTGTTTTTTCAATAGTTTCCACACATTCCGAATTTGAACATCTGAATTCTCTGGTTCCATACTGCGCAGCGCCCCATCGTGAGTCGCGTAGTAAATGCGATCACCATAACGTATGCGTTTACCATTAAATAAATGATTAACCTGGGATTCACTAAGTTCGATGCCAATAGATGAAGCAAAATTGCTCAACAAGACCTCATACGGAGAGTAATTGCGTGATTCTACGTGACCCTGCGCTTTCTTCTTGTTATAGATCTCCTCTGTAATCCTTCTCAGTATAGCCCGGCGCTCTTTTGCGGATAGTTTACTCACATCAAGCGCTCCCGTTACTTCACCGGGGGTCATTATCTCGGGTACAGCAACGTCAGTTACCATCTCTTTTTTGCGAATTTTTGGGTTTGGGGGACAGTTATTGCCACGAGTCCAAGGGGCGACGGGGTCGCCCTGGGCGGCGCTTTCAGCGCCTGGGTTAGCGGGAGCCTTCTTCACCATCTTCCAGGTATGGACATGCGTGCATATTTTGTTTTCCTTACCGGTGATTGGCGACCAAATGCCATAAATACGAATCCCGTGATCGCCATAGGTTCCTGGTTCGACTGTCGGCTCGTAGGCGGTATGAATGAGGTAATTTTTGCGGGGAACAAGTACACCGCCCTGCTTCATGATGTAAGTGGCAAAACAGCCAACATCAGCAGCTGCGAGCACAGCGTCCAGTTTTGGATCCATAAGTACCGGAGCACCCGGTTTGCTGGTTTTCATTGCACGAGTTGCCTGCGATGCGAACAATCGTAACTCGCGGTACGCCTGGCGGCCTGGAATCCCAAAAAAACGAAATTGTTGAACACGGTGCAACGATGCCCATGCAGTGACGTACTCGGCACTATCACGTAGTGATTTACCCGTCTCCTTGCTGACGGTGTCACCCAGCCCACGCCCATCGATGTTTTTACTGACGTACTTTGCAATATAACTGGCCGGAGTCCCCTTTCGCGGGTCTATCAGCTTTGACTTGAAACGAGCGCCAGTGTTATTGCCAAGTTCGGCGCGATCTTCTCGGATAGCGAAACGACGCAGCAGCTCTGTGATTGCACGTCGATGTTTTTTGCGCATAAAACACAATAAATGCCAGTGCACAGTTCCATCGTGATGTGGTTCGGCTACGCGGACGCCGTACCAGCGCAGCTCTTTTTTGTGCATTGCCTTACGGAATGCCGCAAACGTATCAACCAGATAGTCGCTGCTTTTCCTAACTGTCGAGTGATCCCATGTAGGATTAGGCTTCCCGTTCATCAGTGTGGCGTGGTACTTAGAAGGACAGGTGATGGTATAGAACATGGCGCAGTCGCCACGCATTTCAGCTATCAATTCCAGGCCTTTGACACAGGCCATCATCTCATTACGACGGTGCGCTGGATTGCTGGCACTTGCAAGCACCACATCCTCCATGCTGAGCGTGTCGCCATCTTCGTTAATCAGATCATGGTTGCGGAAAAAATCCATCGCCTTACGGCGTTGTTCCCGCTTCTGCAACAGAATGTCATGGCTGACATAAGGTGATGCGTGCCGATGAACAAGGCACGCAGCCCGAAGTAACTCTTCCCGCCATTCGTTGCGGAGTTGCCACAGCTTACGTTGCCACCAGTCAGCACAACGCATACGGGCAAGCGCGCCCGGTATCAGCTCGTAATTAATCGGGTTGCGGCGATTATGTTTGCTGCGGAGCGCTTCATAACCCGGCGGGATAACATCAAGGCGTGACACTTCGGCCGCCACACGACAATAGAGCTCCAGTATTACGATGGGAGAAGCTAATTCATCGGTCAGCATCTCACCGCAAAGCTGGATAAAAATCATATCAATGTGCGCTGCGACCAGCGTTGAAAGCCGCTTAACCTCCCGCTGATTCAGTTCAGCAAGTCGAAGGAGTTGATCAAGGCTATCCCTGCCAGCCATGGCCTGGAATGACAGCGACGCCTGGTTAGCGCGGACCTTGTCAATTCTCACTAATGAGGGAGTAATGACCTCATTCAGATAGGTAGGCAAATGGCGCGGATCTTCTGATTTTTCCAAATACTTAATCCTTGTTTCCAGCGGCTTGCGCAGGAAACCAGGCAAGCTGGCGACGTCATCACGAATCAGGGTAAGAGGATCAACACGATGGAGTTCTGCATGTCGCTTAGCCTTCTCAATCAGCGCATCATTCAATTCGTCATAGTGCCAGGGATCGCAATGTGCAACAGAAAAGAGGTACTCTTCTGCTGCACGACTCATTGCTTCAGCCTGCTCGCGTTGATCGCTTTTATCCTGCTCATAAAGCGCAATCCAGACGGCCAGCGCAGAGGGTTTCCGTGCAGGCACATCAACAGCATAAGGGTTTACTGGCTGCTTTCTGGCATTCCAGCTCCATGCCAGGGATGTGGAGTCAGGCATAACTCACCTTCGAATCTTATTTTGCAAAGCCAACGCTTTAACAAGCCGGCGTGCCAAACATTTCGGCATATGTCGCATCACCCATCACCGCCCCACAGTCCGGGCAACCTCCACCACCAGAACGACCGCAACCACCACACACGCGAAGAACGCCAATCACTTCACCGGCCATATCGCGGGTTTTGGCGCTAACGGAACGTCGAACTCTGAAGGCGTGGAGATTGAAAGCGGAGTAGATCTGGCGTGTTTCTAGTGTGTCGCTATTCGAGATGGCCGATCGCGTTCCATGCTGGCGATAAACGTCCAGCAACGCCGTAACCAAAGCGCGGTGATCATCCAGGGTAAATGGCTTGCCGTAAGCGGTAAAATTGGCTGTTTTGCTAGTCGGGATGTACGGTGGATCGCAGTAAATCACGGAGTCCAGGCGATTCCTGGCGACGTACGGAATGGAAGTACGAAAATCATTACAAAGAAAGAGCGCGTGAGTATCCCGCGCCTTTTCGGCAAATAGGCGCATTTCTGCTTCTGGAAAATAAGGCGCCTTATAGCTGCCAAAGGGAACATTGAAACCGCCATCCCTGTTGGTGCGATAAAGCCCGTTAAAGCAGTGGCGGTTCAGGTATAAAAATGATGCAGCCCACCGTACAACGTAATCATCTGCACACTCGTCATCCCACGACAGGTGGTTGAACAACTTGCGCTCTTCGTAATAGCTATCTTCGTTATTGCCATTTCTGAATACGTTCCTGGCGATCAGTATCAATCTTTCAGGGTCTTCCCTGAGCGCGAGGAAGAAATTGATCAATGCGCGATTGCTGTCACAAAGTACATAGCGGCGGTATTCCGTATTCATAAAGACTGTGCCACTGCCTACAAAGGGCTCAATCAAGCAATCGGCTTTAGGTAAGTGCTTCAGCAGCTCCGGCAACACGCGGGTTTTACCGCCAGCCCACTTAAGAGGTGACTTAATCATTTGCGGCATTCCTGGTTATAGGTTTCATGGGTCATCAGTCGCCACTGCTTACCACCGTTTTTGCTGAGCAAACGCCAACGGAGGCCAATGCGGATCACGAGATAGGCGTGTGGCTTGACTCGGGTGTAATTACGCTGTCCACGAGCAAAGCAATTCAGGGCGGCAAGCGCCCTCTTACAAACCGGCAACGGCGCGTTACAAACAACAGACAGATGCGAATGCATGGCGGCCCTCATAGCGATCCAGTGTGTGGAGAGGTCAAGCGCTGCCAGATTTCGCAGACTTGCTCTGCTTGATATCGCGCGTCAGTGAGCGTGTAACGTGCCAGGGCGCTTCTCGCATGAGGCGCATAGTCTGTGGCAGCAGCAAGGTCGAGAAGTGAACGAATGCAGCGGTATTTTGTGCCTTCAGGGAAAATGCCTGACACCTCTAAGCGATCCACGGCATAACGAAGTGAAACCAGTTTTTCCGGGGCATCTTTGAACCATACGAATAACGCCGCGTTCCGGGGACAGGTATTGTCGGCGATGAAAGCAGCAAGGCTGCAAAGTGCATCTTCTTCAGCTTCGGTTGCGCTCATTACTTCGGCGCGCCAGTGAGAGTCTTTTTTCATCCAATCGAATGCCGTACTAATGCTGATACGGCCCTTCAAGCTTTCAGATTTACGAATGTCTATCGAAGAATAAAAAACCTTTCCGATCTGCCCTGTTGAGGGCTCAAAAAACACAGCTTCAATGGCACACAGAGGTGATGACGGTTTCTTATTAACGTTAATCAAATCGATCATTAAGTGATTCATGGTCTACTGCCCTCGCTGGTGATTGTTTCGTGGTTGGCTATCCACTGCTCAAGTGCTGAATAAATCTCTTCGGGGGTAAGGCCTTGCTCTTTCAGCAGGCCCATACGGATGCGCAGCAATCCGAGTAAATGGGCGCGCTCGCCTTTGCGCGCATTGGTGCTGATTCCCATAAACTCTGGATCGCTAATTCCGCCTTCCGGCTTTATTGACGTAACCAACATGCAACCTCCTGAAAAAGGCAAAACAAATCCCCGGCAAAGTGAATGCCGTTATTTTTAAAGCGGGTTAATTAATTGTTTGGACGCGATTTTCTTTTAATCTGCTTAAATATCCTTTCATGCCAGTAATACATGAAATCAATAAAGGTCATTCGCGCGCGATCGTGATTACCGCGAATTGCTTTTTCGAGCCCGTAAATTATTAAATCTTTAGACGGGCTTTTTGAGCTAATGGTGATACGAGCACCATTTTTTAGATGTACAGTGAACCCCTGCTCGGCACTTTCCACTGCTTCTCGAATCAGCATTTCCTGTTCCCAAGATGTTTTTTCTTCGGTGAACATGGCGTACTCCGATGATCAGTAAAAGCGAGGGGGCTCCAGCCGCCAGGAGGCTCTAGATCCCAGTTTCAGGTGTTCCAGGATCTCCGGGGTAACTTCTACGGTGACCGCCTGCGGCTGAACAAACTTCATAGCCTTCTTCAGTTGTTCAGCGTCCAGAGATAGCAGGTCGTATGGTTTAGGGATATCACCATCGGTCACGGAAATAATGATGTTGCGGAGTTCTTCAAGAGTGCATTCATCATTCTCGCCTTGAAGCATTGCGAAATGATAAAGGTGGGATACGCCGTGGCGTAAAAGCTGGAGAGAGTAATCATGATTCCATTCCAGAAACTCTTTATTGAAATGGAAGCATTGTAAAAGCGAGTTAATTTTGTCTGCATATTCGAGTTTCATTTTCGCCCCCAGAGATTAAAAAGCAATAAACCGCTTTTTACTCATGATTCTGTCAATCGTTCGGCATGCTTCTGATAAAGCAAAGTCAATGCCGTAATAATGGCCTGTGTGCGTAATTTGATAGCGCTGGCGGTTGTACGGTTTTTTGCGTGGGAGTTTCAGAATAGTAAAACCACAGTAGAGGCTGGTTTTGCTATTGAGCTGTGATACTGATCCGCGGCTACCGTTCTTCATGTTTCCTCCCCTGAAACCGGCTATCGACCTGACTCACCGAGACCAAGCCACATCAACCACCCTTCCCTGATCTCCTTTGGACGACTTTCGTAGGCCAGTTTCATGCCGTTGTTCCAGGCTGGAAGGTAAACCCAGTATTCGCCGGCACGGCCAGAAGTAGACTGGGGATCGGTCATCTCGATTACAGGAAGCTTCCCTTTCTCGATCATTCCTCTTACCGCAGCCGGCGTTTTCCCGATGAGTCTGGCAAATTCCTGATAAGGAACCGCATCGGTCGTGCTTGTGATTTGCTTTACCATTAACATTTCCTCGTTATTCGGTTCATGAATTGCTCTTAATGGCTTATAGTTGGCTTTAGTGTTCAATACTAAACACTTAACTGTTTACATCTAAACACCATACTATTGAGATCTAAACACCATGTCAAACGCGTTAAACGAGAAAATCGTCTTAATAAGAAAGTCTGAGTATCTAAGTAGACAGCAACTCGCTGATCTAACAGGAATTCCTTATGGGACTTTAAGTTATTACGAAAGCGGACGCTCAACCCCACCAACCGACGTAATGATGAAGATTCTGCAAATACCTCAATTTACTAAATACACACTGTGGTTTATGACCGATCAGGTTTCGCCTGAAGCCGGTCAAATCGCACCGGCACTCGCACACTTTGGGCAAGACTTAACAACCTCGCAGCACTCAGACCAAAAGACTGGTTAACAATTAACCAGTCCTACATACATTTCAAATGTCTATTATTGGTCGAAAAGTATTCATCACATAATTGCAACGCGTTGAGGCCTAAAGGCAAACGCACCCATCGGAGGGTTTTCTTATGACTATTAAGAAACTCGATGATGGTCGATATGAAGTGGACATCAGGCCTGCTGGTCGCAATGGAAAGCGTATCCGCAGGAAGTTTGATAAGAAAAGTGAAGCGGTAGCTTTCGAGAAGCATACCCAGTTCAACCATCACACCAAAGAATGGTTATCAAAACCGACGGATAAGCGGCATCTGTCTGAACTGATACAGCTTTGGTGGAATTTGAAAGGCAAGCATGAGGAGCACGGTCGGATAAACCGCAACAAGTTAGACGTGTTTTGCAGGATTACAGACGATCCTTGTGCTTTTCAGATTACGAAAGCGCTGATTAGTCAGTATTACGCGGCAAGAAGAAGCCAGGGTATTAAAGCTTCCACCATTAACCGCGATCTCAACAGTATCAGTGGTATGTTCACAGCGCTTATCGAGGCCGAGTTGTTTTCGGGTGAACATCCGATCAGAGGGCGGAAGAAGTTGAAAGAAGAAGTCCCAGAAACTGGCTATCTGACAGAGGACGAAATCAAGCACTTGCTCTTTAAACTGGATGGCGACAACAAGAAGATAGCTGTTCTGTGTTTAAGTACTGGTGCTCGCTGGGGCGAAGCGGCTCGACTCAAGGCGGAACACATCATACAGAACCGTGTGACGTTCGTTAAAACCAAGAGTAACAAGCAGCGGACTGTTCCAGTTTCAGCGGAAGTGGCAAAACTCATAGCGGATGGTAAGCGAGGGTTGTTATTTGGTAAGGCGTCTTATTCTGACTTCAGGCAGATACTCAGGGAGGTAAAACCTGATCTTCCGACCGGCCAGGCGACGCATGCACTACGCCACAGTTTCGCGACGCATTTTATGATTAATGGGGGGAGCATAATTACATTACAGAGGATCTTAGGACATGCGCGAATTGAGCAAACTATGGCCTACGCTCACTTTGCACCGGAATATCTTCAGGACGCGATCTCGCTTAACCCGCTGAGAGGTAGCGCTGATGTATGAAACGTCCACATAATGTCCACAGATGGGTAATTAGTTATGGCTTTCGATGGTCTTGCGTGCCGCGCAACTCCGCATTGTACCGTTGAAAGCCCCTTGTTCCGGGTGTCTCCAACGCACCCGACGGGGCTTTTTTCCCGGCGAGTCGACAAGTATTCCCCAGAAAGATGTGATAAATTTAAAAATATCACTGTTTATTCGACGCTGATGTCCGTTTGCAGCCCAATATGCTGGGGTGACGTTTGGCGTGCTGGAGCTGTATTATTCATGTCAGATTTTATTCTTGCCCGGGTGTCGCAAACCCTCGCTACGGAACAGTCCCTGGAAACCCTGGTGCGCCAGCTGCTGGAGATGCTGGAGGCGGTGACGCGAATGGAGTCCACCTACCTTACCCGCATCGATATCAACGCCCAGCGGCAGCAGATCATGTTCGCCCACAACAGCAGCGAAATGCAGATCCCGGAAGGGTTTTCCGTCCCCTGGGATGAATCCCTGTGCAAACGCGCCCTTGAGGATCAGTGTACGTTTAGCAATGACGTCGCCCGTCGCTGGCACTCCTGCATCGCCGCCCAGGAGCTGGGGATCGCCACCTTTTTAAGCATTCCTGTGCGCCTGGCCGACGGATCTCTGTTCGGTACCCTCTGCGCCACCAGCCGGCAACAACAGCCTTATAACCTTGAAGGTGAACAGGTCATGGGCCTGTTCGCGAAGCTCATTTCCCACTACGTGGAAAAAGACACCCTGGTGCAACAGCTGCAGGCGGCAAACGTCGCGCTGGAGCTGCACTCGTCTACCGATGAGCTCACCCAGCTCCCTAACCGCCGCGCGCTGTTTAAGCAACTGGCGCTACGCTTTGCCTCCGCCCGCGCTCAGCAGCAACAGGTCGCGCTCATTTTTATCGATCTCGACGGTTTCAAAGCCATTAACGATCGGTTCGGCCATCCGTGCGGCGACAGCTTTCTGGTGCAGGTCGGTGAACGACTCACCGCCGTCGCGCGCCGTGAAGATATCGTTGGCCGCCTTGGCGGCGATGAGTTTTTGATCGTCGGTAGCGCCCAGCCGCCTGCAGCGCAGCAGGCGTATGTCACCACCCTGCGCCAGGCCCTGTGCGGGGTCTACTTCCTCGGCGAACAGCGTATCAACTATGAGGGCGCCAGCTTCGGGGTGGTCATCTGCGATCCGCAGAGTATCGATGTTGAAGCGGCCTTACGCGCTGCCGATGAGGCGATGTATCAGGATAAAAAGTCTCGCCGGCAGGAGAATTTTATTCATATTGACTAAAGTCACGCGATATCCAGTATCATGCAGGGCATCATTCGTGGGTACAGGGACACTATCATGAAATTGGGTATTCTTTTCCCGGTGGCGATCTTTATCATCGCCGTCGTCTTTCTCGGCTGGTTTTTTGTCGGCGGCTATGCGGCGCCGGGCGGGGCATAATGAAAAAAAGCACCATTATTATGCTGGTTGTCGCCATCGTGGCGGTGGCCGGCGCCCAGATCGGCTGGTGGTGATCGCCGCGACGATATTGCGGAGTTGTCCTATCCCATCAATAAGTTAACGCTTTACACTCACGTTATCCGCCGCGGCATTCTCGGCCACGGGGAAAGAAAAATAGCGGGAGAAGTAAGGATGAAAAAGCCGATCGTGTTACCGTTGATTATTGCGCTGTGCACGCTGTTATCGGGATGCATTGTTGACGATGGGTATCACCACCATCGCAACCACCACCATCACCACTATCATGACGATGATTAATGCTTCACGCTGTTGATGAGCCGATAAGACAGGGCGAACCGCGGTTCGCCCGTTGACGCTTAATCCTGACGCTCGTCGCCGAGGAAAATAAAGCCGAGCGGAATAGCGAAGAGCGCGGTAAAGACGATGCTGTAAACTGTCACCATCGCCCCCTGCAGGAAGAACATAGACGTCGTCCACTCCGAGTACGGCATATTGTACTCGCTCACCACGCCGCCAAAGGTCGCCCGTCCCACCACCGCCAGCGCGATAGCAAACACCGCCGCGAGCGACAGACAGTATTTTTTGCAGTTTTTATTGCTGAGGAGTTTTTGCAGAATCATCCGGGCTTCCTTTTTGCTGAGCGATAAACGGCTGTATATGTAACACCAATGCAATAAAAAATGAAGGGTTTTTGTTACAGGACAGAATAAGAGGCGGCGGGCCGGTCTGTGGGTAACCGGCCCGTGAGGATCAGGACTGCAGGGTAGCCAGGCGCGCGGCGAACCCAACGAAAACCAGGCCAATCAGGCTGTTGCCAAGTTTAGCCAGCTTCTTGCGGGTTTTGACGTAGCGGGTGACAAACGAGCCGGAGAGGATCAAAAAGCTCATATAGCAGAAGCTAATCACCTCAAGGGTCAGCGCCAGAATAAAGAACGCCACCCCGGGGGCTTTGGCGTTGACATCGATAAACTGCACGAAAAACGACACATAAAACAGAATCGCTTTCGGGTTGGTCAGGCTCAGGGTCAGGGAACGCTTGAGGATCGCGCTCGCCGGCTCTGCGCTGGCGTCAGCCTGGCCGTCACGCTGGGTCAGCACCGCATAGAGCATTTTGCCCCCCAGCCACAGCAGGTAAATCGCCCCGAGGTAACGGACGACGTTAAACAGCACCGGCGTGGTCTTAATCAGCGTCGCCACGCCGGCAAAGGCCAGAAACATCAGCACCGCGTCGCCAATAAAGACGCCCGCCGCCGCCAGATAGCCTTTCTTCACGCCGTGGGCAATGCCCGTCTTCAGCACAAAAAACGTATTAGGGCCAGGGACGAGGATGATAAACACCGCCCCGACCAGGTAAGTCAAATAACTCAGAACACCAAACTCAGCGAACACTCTGCACTCCTTCGCGCACGACTAAAACATGATCCGGCTCACGTTACCCCAACTGTCGGGATTTTGAAAGCGCAGCCTGTGCGGGAAGGTTAATAGACGGAAGGTTCACCCAGCGGGCGGGTTTTAAAACGGCGATGCACCCACAGATACTGCTCAGGGGCGCGGAGGATCTCGCGCTCAATCACCTTGTTGATATAGCCGGCGGCGATCTGCTTATCCTCACCGGGATAGTCATTCATCACTTCGCTAATGTGCAAGCTGTAGCCCTGGCGATCCAGCTTGCGCACCATGCTGATGCTCAGCATTTTCGCCCCCGATAAGCGGGAAAGCACATAGGTGCCGTTGGTGGTTGCCGCCTGCGGGACGGAGAAAAACGGCGCAAACACGCTGCCCTTGGGGCCGTAATCCTGGTCCGGAGCAAACCATACCGCTTCGCCTGATTTTAAGGCATGTACCAGGCCGGTCAGGTTGTTACGATCGATCATCGCTTTGTTCGAGCGCAGGCGACCGCGGGTTTGCACCCACTCCATCAGCGGACTGTTATGCGGACGATAGGTGGCCATCATTGGACGACACAGCCCCATGGCGCGCCCGCCCAGCTCCAGCGACATAAAGTGCACGCCGACGACCATCACCCCTTTCCCGCCGCTAAGCGCATGATTAAGGTTGGCAAAGCCCTCGACATCAAACCATTTTTTGACCCGTTCGTCGCTCCAGAACCAGGCCATGCCGGTTTCAATCAGCCCCATTCCCAGCGACATAAAGTTTTGATCGATCAGGGTCTCGCGCGCCGCCGGCGACATCTCCGGGAAGCAGAGTTCAATATTGCGCCGGGCGATATGTTCGCGGCGTTTGAGAAAACGTCGGGAAAGACGACCCGCGCTGGTGCCGATAAAATGCAGCAGCGGATAAGGCAGTTGTACAATCAACCAGAGGATGCCGAGCCCAAACCAGGTCAGCCAGTTGCGCGGGTGTAAAAGTTGTTTATTAAATACGCAGGCCATGATTTTTCCTGTAAACATTAATTATGTGGTAACGCTTAAGGAAAACAGAATCCATTTATCATCATTAGGCGGTACGTACAGCAAGTAGGACAATACTAATCCGCTGAAATTCCCTCCGGCAAGTAAAAAACAGCGTGCTGACAAAAAAACATAATTGCGGCACAAATGTTACTAAATGTAAACTTAAATCTTATCCTCTTCTTAATATATTCATCGTGCATATCATTTTCACGCTAATCATCAGCGTTACTACCGGACATAATCGAAACCCGACGCGAGAACGCCTTGTCTGCCGGGGTCTGATGCCCGCTCAGCCACACGGCCCGCAGCCTGCCCGCGTCTCCAAGCTCTTCGTCTGTGCCGCGAAAAAATAAAAGGGTTCCCCCTTCAGCGTGACTCATTTTTTATCCGTGAGCATAAGGAATATTAAAATCGCCTTAAGGGAATAATTAAGAATAGACTTATTTAAAGATGCTTTAAAAATAAGCGCCCTGGCAATTGTTTGCGCGTTAATACCGCCCTTACCCGCCGCTGAAAAAATATTTCTTTACGCCTTACCGGCATAAAGCACCGTGTTTAGCGCGGACAGTGACCCGACATCGGGTCACTGTAGGGCAAACCGCAGCGAAGACGTGATGGACGCCCCGGCGGCAGAGGATCAGTAGGTGTGGAAATATTGCTGGATCAGCAGCGGATCTTTGGTTTGCGTCAGCGCCGTCATCAGCAGAATACGCGCTTTCGCTGGATTGAGGGAATCGGCCACCAGCCCGGGCTGGCTGTCGTCCGGCGGCACCACGCCGCTGCCGGTGCGGGAGGCGCGCACCACCACGATGCCCGCTTGCTGCGCTTTTTTAATACCGGCGGCGCTACGTACCGACACCGAACCTGCCCCCGTGCCGGCGTAAATAATACCGTCGGCATGATGGGCGATCGCCGCATCGTACATATACTCCGGGTCGTCCTGGTAACCATAGATGATCACCACTTTCGGCAGAGCCTTCAGCTGACGCACATCGAAGACCGAGCGCAGGGTGTGGACCTTATCCACCCGCGTTTCAAACTGGGGTTTTCCCCCCACCACGACGCCAAGATAACCCTCCTCCGACGCCCGGAAAGTATCCAGCGAGGTGGCATTGGTTTTGGTGACGAAGCGCGCCGCGCCGATGCGGTCGTTAAGCACCACCATTACCCCGCGCCCGCGGGCATCCGGGTCGGCGGCGACGGTGACGGCTTCCAGCAGATTCATCGGCCCGTCGGCGCTGATCGCCGTCGCCGGACGCATCGCGGCGGTAAAGACCACCGGTTTATTGCTTTTCACCGTCAGATTGAGGAAATAAGGGGTTTCATCGAGGGTGTCGGTGCCATGCGTGATCACCACGCCATCGACATCATCCCGGGCTAATAACGCATTCACCCGCTTCGAGAGCTGCAGAATAATATCGCTGGTCATATTCTCACTGCCGATATTCGCCACCTGCTCACCTTCGACGTGGGCAATTTTACTGATTTCCGGCACGGCGTTAATCAGCGTCTGCACGCCAATTGCCCCGGCTTTATAGCCCGTCGTCTGGGTATTGCTGGCCGCCGAGCCGGCAATCGTCCCGCCGGTGGCTAAAATGACAATATGCGGTAAACGCGTCTCGCTAAACGCCAGGCTGCTTATCGTCAGTAACGCAATGGCAAGTAATGCTCTAAAATTCATACAGGTCACTCCCTTCATAGACATTAATCAAACTTACGCTTGCTTAATGCAAAGGGCTTGCCAGAATTGATATCTTTTACGAGGGGTAAATGGTTAACTATCAGACAATAATAAGGTTCTCGCCTCAACATCGCCCAAATCTGGTGCATGACTGGATCTGAACCGGGCAGGCGCCATGACCCCATACATTATGAGATTTTACTCGTTCAGCAACACACAACACGCATTGCGATCAGATTATCGACACTTCCGTCACCCTCGAGGTCATTTATGCCCGCCAGGTGACGCGAACGGAGAACAGAAATGCGCATTGCCCTGAAGTCGGCCCTGATGCTGACCACCAACGTCATTCAGATCATTAACCCTGAACTGCACCGGCATATGCAACGAACGGCCTTAATCGCGCTGACGCTGGCGCAAAGGCTGGGGCTGCCTGCCGAGCGTCAGCAGACCATTTTTTGCGCCGCGCTGCTGCACGATATCGGCGTACTGGGTGATAGACGCACCATCCATTCGCTGGATGCCATCGATAATATCCACGATCCGCATCAGCGCCAGGGGGCGGCGATGCTTGAGGGGTTAGCAACCTTCCAGCCCATCGTCCCCTTTATTCGCGACCACCACTTTAGCCCGGAGCACCGCGGCAGCCGCGAACAGCATATTGTCTATTTCGCCGATGCCTTTGAACGGCTGCTGCCGGCGGATAGCCGCGTGGCCGCGTGGCCCATGCGGGCAGTGGTGGAGCAGTTCGTCACCCTGCACCGGGAGATCGATCCGCTGCTCTGCGATACCCTGTGCGAGGTCGCTGAAAATGCGAGCTTCTGGCAGCACCTGCATCCCGGGCATATTCAACGGCTGCTGGAAATTATTGCCCCCATCAACACGCTATATCTGGATATTGACGGTCTGAAAGATGTCTGCCTGCTGATTGCCAAAATTGTCGACACCTACAGCAGCTTTACCGCCAGCCACAGTATTATGGTGGGGGAAATCGCCCGCCAGCTTGCCCATTGGATGCAGCTGCCAGAGCCCACCTGCCAGCAAATACAGGTTGCCGGCTATCTGCATGACATTGGTAAAGTTTATATCCCTCTTTCTATTCTGGAAAAAGAGGGCGAGCTGGATGACGACGAGCTGAGTCAGGTACGCGAGCACAGCTACATGACCGGAGATCTCCTGAGCGACTACAGCGAGCTTGGCGACATTATCAACTGGGCCTCGAATCATCATGAAAAACTGGACGGCAGCGGCTACCCTCTGCATCTCGAAAAGGATCACCTGACCCTCGCCGACCGGATTATCTCCATCGCCGATATTTTCACCGCCCTGACCGAAAATCGCCCTTATCGTAAAGGGATGGCCTGGCAGGAGGCCTTACAGATTATGGAAACGGATGTTATAAATGGCGCTCTGGATCGCGATGTCTTTCTCGTTTTACGCCACCATGCGGAAACGCTACACGCCATCATTCTTCAGACCCTTGAACACCCCCGCAGCGAGCACCGTCCCTGAAGCGGGCCGCCGTCATAACCGGGGGCGGGTTCTATAATTAAAACCGCTTCATCTGCATGCAAGGAAACACAGGGTGAGAATCGCCACCATCACCAACTGGGCCTACGGGATCACCGTCGGCCTGACGCTGGCATCCGGGAGCGCCATGCTCATGGCCTCCAGCGCTGACCGCGTCGAACGCCAGGCGGTACAGCAGCGCCAGGTCTTTGATACCCTCTCCGACGAGGTGGAAAACGACGCCTGGGCGCTGTCTGACCTCGCCCGGCTATACGTGGTTAAGCCCTCGCCGGAGACGCTGGAGCAGTATCAGCAGCTGCAGCGGAGCGACAAAAGCATTGAGCTGCGGCTGGCCAGATTGAAAGATAACGGCGCCAGCCGCGAGGAGCTGGCGCTGCTGCACGATGGCCTGCAGATTGCCGCTGAACTTCAGGATGAACAGCAGGCCGCCCTGGCGCATGTCGCCAACGGCGATGCGCCAGCGGCCATCGCGGTGCTGTACGGCAATGCATACGAGACCGAGCTGGAACGTATGCAGACGCAGATCGATCGCTTCCGCCAGATGCTCGAAAATCGCGCCGCCGTTGCCATTGACCAGGCTACCGACCGCTCGCGGATCTGGCGAACCCTGTCGGAAATCATGGTCGGCCTGACCGCCCTGATGTTTTTGTTCGTCCTCGGCTTTATTCTCAAACGCCGGGTGCTCTACCCGGTGGTTCGCCTGAGCGACGTGGTGCAGCGTCTCGCCTCCCAGGACTATGCGGTGGAGACGCCGCAGTTCACTCAGGTGGATGAGATTGGCGATATGGCCCAGGCCATCCGCATTTTTCGCGAGAACGGCCTGGCCCGCCAGCAGCTGGAGCAGCAGCGCGACGCCGACTGGGCGATCCGCGAACTGCTGGCGCGCATGACCCAGCGGCTGCAGGGCTGTGAAACCATTGAAGATGTGATTAAGGTGGCGGAACTGTTTGCGCCGAATATCGCCCCGACGATCCCCGGGAAACTGTATATTCTGGATACCGATCCCTGGCAGATGCGCTGCGTGGCGCAGTGGCTGGCGCCCGCCGGGGAGACGACGCCCTTTTCACCCGACGACTGCTGGGCGATACGTCGGGGACTCAGCCATCCGCCGGTGCAGGGCGAACCCGATATCACCTGCTATCATCTGCCAGAGGCGCACGCCGGCCAGTCGCTCTGCGTACCGCTTATCGCCCAGGGCGAAGCCATCGGGCTGCTGACCTTTCAGAACGTTACCGCCAGTGACGCCCCTTCCCGGGCCTACCTTGAGCTGATGGCGGAAGCGCTGGGCCTGGCGCTGGCCAATCAGCGCTTACGCAGCGCCCTGCTGGAAAAAGCGCTGTTCGATTCCCTGACCGGCCTGCGTAATCGCCATCATCTTGACGAAGCGCTGCATTCACAGATGGCGCTGGCGGTCCATACCCACACCCCGCTGAGCTGTCTGATGATCGACATCGATCATTTTAAAGCCATCAATGATCGCTACGGCCACGAGGCCGGGGATCTGGTGATTAAGAGCGTCGCCACCATCGTGCAGCGCGCGGTGCGCGATATCGGCATGGCTTTCCGCTACGGCGGCGAGGAGTTTCTGGTGCTGCTCCCCGGCATTGACGAAGCCGAGGCGCACCAGTGCGCCAGCGAGATCTATACCCAGGTGCATAATATGACGCTGCGCGATGGTCTGACCGAAATAGGTCAGGTGGATGTGTCGATTGGTATCGCCAGCTATCCGCAGCATACCCAAAGCGACAGCCTGCTGCGCGCGGCGGACGCTGCGCTGTACCGGGCGAAAGAGCTGGGCCGCTCAAGGATTGTCAGCTTTGGCCGCCTGAAGACCGGTTAACCGGGTGAGTGCTCAGTCGCATTGAGCAGCGAGATGACTTTCCGTACTACCGCCGAACGGATATGGCGGTGGTAAACCATGCTCAGCTCACTCTCCGCCAGCCGGTCCTGAAGATCGATGTACACCACGTTATCGAGGCGTAAGGCCCGCGCCGAGACCGGAACCAGGGCCACCCCGACCCCGGCGGAGACCAGGCTAATCATCGAGGTGACGTCGTTGACCCGCTGCGCCACCTGCGGCGTAAAGCCCGCGACGCGGCAGGCGTCAATAAATACCTGCTCCAGCCCGGTGCCCTGCGGATCGTTAAGAGAGATCCAGTTATCCGCGCGCAATGAGGCCAGATTGAGCGCCCCTACCCCTGCCAGTGGATGCTGCTGATAGAGCGCCAGACAGAGCTTTTCCCGCACAAACGGCCTGACCACCAGCGCGTCCGGCGGCGAGGCCAGCGGCGCGCGGATGATGGCGATATCCAGGCGCAGATCCAGCAGCGCTTCGTAGAGCATTTGCACATCGCCATGCACCAGCGACAGCTCAATCCCCGGCCAGTCGGCGCGCAGCTCGCGCAGGAGCCCCGGCAGTTTGCTGTCGTACATCGCGCTGGAGACATACCCCAGATGCAGTCTTCCCTGCTCGCCCCGCGCGGTGCGCTGGGCGTCCAGTGCCGCCTGGTCGACCATCTCCAGCGCCAGCCGCGTCTTCTGCCAAAAGGCCTCGCCCGCGGCGGTCAGGGTCAGACGGCGGTTAGCGCGGGAGAAGAGCACCACCCCCAGACGCTGCTCGAGCTGTTTGATCTGCTGGCTGAGGGCGGGCTGGGCGATATGCAACCGCTCCGCCGCCCGGTGCATATGTAACTCTTCGGCAACGACCACAAAGTGGCGTAACGCTCGCAAGGACATGGCCGGACTCCGGTGGGTTTGATTGATAATAAAAATATTATCAATAAAGCATAAATGATGCAATTGATAACCATTAGCCTGCGAAGCATACTGTGCGCATCGACACGCTAAGGAGAACATCATGACCGCACCGATTCAGGATCTGCGCGACGCCATCGCGCTGCTGCAACAGCATGACAATCAGTACCTCGAAACCAATCATCCGGTGGACCCTAACGCCGAGCTGGCCGGCGTCTATCGCCATATCGGCGCCGGCGGCACTGTGAAGCGCCCCACCCGCATTGGCCCGGCGATGATGTTTAACAATATTAAGGGCTATCCGCATTCGCGCATTCTGGTGGGCATGCACGCCAGCCGCCAGCGGGCAGCGCTGCTGCTGGGCTGCGAAGCTTCGCAGCTGGCGCTGGAGGTGGGTAAAGCGGTGAAAACACCGGTCGCGCCGGTAGTGGTCCCGGCCGACAGCGCCCCCTGTCAGGAGCAGATCTTTCTGGCCGACGATCCGGACTTTGATTTGCGCACCCTGCTCCCGGCGCCCACCAACACCCCGATCGACGCCGGCCCCTTCTTCTGCCTGGGCCTGGCGCTGGCCAGCGATCCTGACGACGCCTCGCTCACCGACGTCACCATCCACCGCTTGTGCGTGCAGGGCCGGGATGAGCTGTCGATGTTTCTTGCCGCCGGCCGCCATATCGAAGTGTTTCGCCAGAAAGCCGAGGCAGCCGGAAAACCGCTGCCGATAACCATCAATATGGGTCTCGATCCGGCCATCTATATTGGCGCCTGCTTCGAAGCCCCCACCACGCCGTTTGGCTATAACGAACTGGGCGTGGCCGGCGCGCTGCGTCAGCGCCCGGTGGAGCTGGTGCAGGGCGTCAGCGTCCCGGAGAAAGCCATCGCCCGCGCCGAGATCGTTATTGAAGGCGAACTGCTGCCCGGCGTGCGCGTCAGAGAGGATCAGCACACCAACAGCGGCCACGCGATGCCGGAATTTCCCGGCTACTGCGGCGGCGCCAACCCGTCGCTGCCGGTGATCAAAGTCAAAGCGGTCACCATGCGGCACAATGCGATCCTGCAGACGCTGGTGGGACCGGGGGAAGAGCATACCACCCTCGCTGGGCTGCCGACGGAAGCCAGTATCTGGAATGCCGTCGAGGCTGCCATCCCGGGCTTCTTACAAAATGTCTACGCCCACACCGCGGGCGGCGGTAAATTTCTGGGGATCCTGCAGGTGAAAAAACGTCAGCCCGCCGACGAAGGTCGTCAGGGACAGGCTGCGCTGCTGGCACTGGCGACCTATTCCGAACTGAAAAACATCATTCTGGTTGATGAGGATGTCGATATCTTTGACAGCGACGATATCCTGTGGGCGATGACCACCCGCATGCAGGGGGATGTCAGCATCACCACCCTCCCCGGTATCCGCGGTCACCAGCTCGATCCTTCCCAGACGCCGGAATACAGTCCGTCGATCCGCGGGGAAGGTATCAGCTGCAAGACGATTTTTGACTGCACGGTCCCCTGGGCGCTGAAGCCACACTTTGAGCGTGCGCCGTTTGCCGATGTCGACCCGCGTCCGTTTGCTCCGGAGTATTTCGCCCGTCTGGAAAACGGCCACGGTCAGTAAGTCAGTCAAGCTGGGCGACTGGCGCCGGACACGCGGCGTCTGTCGCCCGATTCAGCGCCATCCGGAGCGGATGGCGAAGGCCGGGTTAATTAATCGCCGCGGCGAGGTCTTTTTTCACCTGCTCACGCTGCTCGGCAGTCAGCACCTGGCTGACGTCAAAGTAGTATTTCACACGATAGTAGCGCACCTGCTGATCCAGCTGGCCAAAAGCAGCCAGCTGCTGTTTGACTTTAGCTTCATCCCATTTCCCGGAGTGAATAACGTCGGCCAGGGCGCCGTCCTGATAGCCGCTGATTTTAATCTGGCTCACATTGTTTTCGAATCCCTGACGCAGCGCCTGGATTTTGGCGACCTGCTCCTCACTCAGCTTCAGATGCTGGACGACCGGGTCCTGCGAGACAGACGGCACGTCAGCCGAGGTCGACGCCTGGCTGGCGGCGGTGAAGCAGGTGGTCAGCGCAATGGCGATCAGGGTATTACGCAAGCGTGTATTCACAATGAGTTATCCTTCAAGCAAGTAAAAGAGACGGGATTATCATCGCGGGAATAAAGCCTATCTGTAACAAAGCATTCGTTTAAAACTGGATAAGAAAAGAATGGCAGGTCACCGAAACCTCGCCCCGGTGGGGGCTCAGCAGCAGAGAAAGATATATTCATCCTTCCAGTAACGGCCCTGACCAATGATATCCCCGGCCGCAGTGATTAACCGTTTTTGCTTTTCGGTTTCGATCCCCTCCACAATCACATGCCCGGTCAGGGTATGAATAGCCTGTAACAGCCCAGGCAAAGCTGGATCGTTTTCTTTGTCCCAGAAATAATCTTTATCCACTTTGACGCAATCGAAGCGAAATCGCTCCAGCAGCCGGAAAGTCGTGCGTCCGCGTCCAAAGTCATCCAGCCAGACCGGGCAAAGCGCCGCCAGCGTGCTCAGCGCCGTCAGTTCGCGACCGGCGATAAACTCATGAAAATTCTCATTTATTTCCAGGGCGATGTATTTACTGGCGCGCAGAAAATCACACAGATAGCGATCGGTCAGAATAAAATGGCTTAATAAATCATCAATATTCAGCGAGATCGGCTTATTATCGACCTGGGAAAAATCAAAGACGGAAAGCAATTCGATTTGCCGGGTAAATAGTGCAAGCTTGTCGCGTTCGGTGAGCGTGGAGAAAGAAAACGTGGGCGCGGAGGTGTTATTTTGTGCGGGTGCTATAATGTCTTTAGTGAGCAATTCCCACGAGTGGTAGGCACCATCATCGCTAATAGCGGGCTCCAGAACGAAGCGATAAGAGGTATTTTTCACGTTTTCTTTAACCATTTAAAAAATACCAGAAATAAGAAAGGGTTAAAGCATGTCATATATTTCCCGCCAACAAAAATAGTTTAAAATGATCGATAAGAAACATTCGATAGCTAAAAGCTATCAAGATATAATTTATTGATCGGTAAAGTGAATTAATATAAATTTGCCACCGCTGTCATCCCCACCTAAGTCAAAATTAAAATATCGTTTCAAACCAGCCAGTTACAAAATAATCCATCACCAGGCATTGCGGCTTCATGCTTTTTCCCTACGGGGAAAAAAGCATGGAGTAATAAAACCGAAAAAAACAAGCCGCCAGTTTTTGGCATTTTTATGCCGAAGATCAATAACGCATCACCCGGCACGGCCCGCCTGCCACGCCTGCCACGCCGTCTGCAGGCGATAAATCAGGCAGACGGGTCAACGAAACGTCATATTTTCCCGCTATCTTACTGGCAAAAGAGGCGAAGTGGGAAAAGGGTAGTGAGAAGAATATACGGGGTTCCGCTGGCGCTGATGCTGATCATGCTCAGCGCCAGCGCGTGGCTGGAACCGGCTCCGCGGCATGCCGCCAGAGGGCTGTGCGTCTGGTTTGATGGCGCAATGGTCGACTGCCTGCAGAGGCAGCGGCTGGGCGAAGCGAGACCCGCTCACGCGCTGGTCAGACGATAAACCGGTACCCGCCGGGTGGTATTGAACAGATTGTCGCTGACCTCCACCTCCTCAGTGACAATAGCCATACCGGACCGGCGCAGCTGGGCAATGTCCGCCGCTACCCGCTGACTGCCGAACCAGAACAGGGCATCAAGCGCGGTAACCGGCAGGCCGGCGATTAATGCCTGCCGGAGTCGATCCCGGGCAGGTTTAATCTCCCTGGCGATCTGCTGGTACGGCGCCGCCGTCAGGCCCGTCGCTTCGACGCGACGAATGCGGTTTGTCAGGTGGTAATGGAAGCTCTCCGGTACAGCCTGTAAATCCTGCTTCAAACTGTAGACGCAGCCGTAACGTTTGCCGTTGAAAACGGCGGCTTTACGGCTGAGCTGCAGCGTCTCGCGGACGTCGGCGATCAGCTGCGGCGCGCGCACCAGCAGCAGGCGAAAAGGCAGCTCGAAGCTGGTGACATAGTCGACGTTCAGTAACGCAATGCGCAGGCGCTCCTCTGCCCCGGCCTGCAGCTGACGGCACTCCTGATAGACTTCGCGCCACTGCTCCCGCAGCCGCGACGTTTCACCGGCTTCGGTAAACTGGTATTTTTCAATATCGTAATCAATTCTCCCGAGCACCGCACATTCCTTCCTGAATCAGTCCCGGCGTTATACTATCATCCTCCGGCGCGGTACCCTATGCCCAGCGCCGTCGCCTCTGTCGGTTATTTACGATAAAGATAACGGGTGATGACCACATCAAGAACAAACAGCAGGAAAATAACGCTGCTTAACCACAATAAGCCTGCGAATAAATCAAGTAATTGCATCGTTGTTCCCTCGCCGTTGGCCATAAAAATAAAGCCCCATCACCATAAGGTAGTTAAGAACTACCTTAACAGCCACAGATTAAAAATTATTTAGCGATATGAAATCCCGAGCCCTTGCAGGTTCATTTTACTGACATCAAATTGTCATCAAACAATGTCTATCATCAGCCGACACCGCAGGATGGTTCCTGCCGTCATGGTATCGCCGGCAAACGCGCGACCGCACGGTTTAACAACACGGAATAATATCGCCCTACCTCACTCTTACTGTCATTGCATAATCTTATATCAGGCGCCATTACCATTCTGCTGAATAATCCGGAATGCGCTATAAGTCATAAACGCCCTGCTGATTGGTTGACCATGGAGAAATACGATGCCCAGCGAAAAAGCCCGCAGCCTTGACCATTTCTATGAGTTACTGGCGACAGGACAACATCAGAAAATCGAACTCGATTTTGACGTCGCCGCAGACGATTTTTTTAAAATCGCCACCGAGTTTGGCGACATTGGCGCGAGGATCACCCGGGTGAATGAGCGATTTATTATTAAGATCAAGTCGCCAAAAGCGTAAGCCTCTGCCCGCCTTCCCCGGCGGGCGTCAGGCCAGCATCATGCGGGCTCTGTGGCTCGCAGGGAGTCACAGCCTGCCCCTGATTGAACGCCCATCGCGTGGGTACGCTTTCCTGTTGGCGGGTGACACCTTGCGCCTGTTGGGCTTTGCCGCCGTCTCCAGGCCCGGAACCCTTTTTGACCCTGCGGTGATCCGGGTGGAGAAGATAACGATCGGTATCTTAAGCGCCGACCTGACCGACGGCTTCGGGCTGCCGGTGCGCCCCCATATTGACACCCTGCCCAAGCAAGAAGGGAACGGGGCCGGTCTGCCCGCGACTATCTGGTTCATTCCCGGGCCGCCGGCGCGTATCTCGCTCAGTGATAACCTTCGCTGCCGGACACTTTGCCGCGAAAGACGTAATAGCTCCAGGCGGTATACATCAGGATCACCGGGATGATCAGCAGCGCCCCCGGCAGCATAAATACCTGACTGGAGGGCGGCGCGGCGGCATCCCACAGGGAGATGTGCGGCGGAATAATGTTCGGCCAGACGCTGATCCCCAGCCCGCTGAAGCCGAGGAATATCAGGCCCAGCGTCAGGATAAAGGGACGAGCGTGGCTGGCGGGGCGCGCGCTCAGGCGCCAGATCCACAGGCTCAGGGTCAGCACCAGGATCGGCACCGGCACAAACCAGAAGAAATTGGGCAGCGTAAACCAGCGTTCCGCCACATAGCGCCAGCCCAACGGCGTCCAGACGCTGACCACCGCGATCACCACCATCAGCGCCAGCAGCGCCTTGCGGGTCAGTTCGCGCATCCGTTGCTGCAACGCGCCTTCGCTTTTCATGATCAGCCACGTGGTGCCCAACAGCAGATAGGCTACTACCAACCCCAGGCCGCAGAACAGATTGAAGGGGGTAAGCCAGTCCAGCGTCGAGCCGGCGAAGCGGCGGTCAGCCACCGCAAAGCCGTTGATAAACGCGCCGACGACAATCCCCTGGCTGAAGGTCGCCAGCAGCGAGCCGCCGGCGAAGGCATAGTCCCAGAAGGTGCGATGCGAGGGAACCGCTTTAAAGCGAAACTCAAACGCCACGCCGCGGAAAATCAGGCCGATGAGCATCGCCGTCAGCGGGATAACCAGCGCATCGGTGATCACCGCGTAAGCCAACGGAAAGGCGCCGAACAGCCCTGCCCCGCCGAGCACCAGCCAGGTTTCGTTACCATCCCAGACGGGCGCCACGCTGTTAACCATCACGTCGCGCTCTTCGGCGTCATGCACCACGCTGAACAGCATTCCGATGCCTAAATCGAAACCATCCATCACGATATACATCAACGTGGCGAAGACAATGATGACAAACCAAATCACCGAGATATCGATGCTCATGATGCGTTCTCCTCATCCCGCACCGGCTCTGCCGCCGAGAGCGGACGCGCCGGGGTGCCTGCGGTTTGCGAGGTCAGCTCCGTCACCGGCTGCGGCCCTTTTTTGATAAGCCGGAAGATATAGTAATACCCCACGCCAAACACCGCGCAGTAGACCACGATAAACACCAGCAGGCTGATGGCCATCTGCAGCGTGCTGTGCAACGACACCGCGTCCCGGGTGCGCAGCAAACCGTAGATCACCCACGGCTGACGGCCCATCTCGGTGGTCACCCACCCGGCGACCAGCGCAATCAGACCGGCGGGCCCCATACAGAGCGCAAACCACTGGAAGGGACGCGAATGGTACAGCCGCCGCCGATAGCGAAGCCAGGCGCTGCAGATCCCTAAGGCGATCATCAACACCCCCATCCCAACCATAATGCGAAACGACCAGAACACGGCGGGCGAATAGGGCCGGTCCTCTTTCGGGAAATCTTTCAGGGCCGGCACCTGCTTATGCAGGCTATGGGTGAGGATCAGGCTGCCGAGCGCCGGGATCTCCAGGCCATAGCGGGTGCGCTCCTGCTCCATATCCGGCAGACCAAACAGCAGCAACGGGGTGGCCTCGCCGGGCCGGTTTTCCCAGTGCCCCTCAATCGCCGCAATCTTCGCCGGCTGATGTTCGAGGGTATTAAGACCGTGCATATCACCCACCACCGCCTGGATCGGCGCCACCAGCAGCGCCATCCACATCGCCATCGACAGCATTTTGCGGATGGCCGGCGAGTCATTGCCGCGCAGCAGATGCCAGGCGGCGGAGGCCCCGACGAACATGGCGCTACTGAGAAACGCGGCGATCGCCATATGGAATAAGCGATACGGGAACGAGGGATTAAAGATAATCGCCAGCCAGTCCTGCGGGATGAGGTGGCCATTTTCGAGGGTAAAACCCTGCGGCGTCTGCATCCAGCTATTGGAGGCGAGGATCCAGAAGGTGGAGACCAGGGTGCCAAGGGCTACCATGCAGGTGGTAAAAAAATGCAGCGCTGGCGGCACCTTGCTCCAGCCGAACAGCATCACGCCGAGGAATCCCGCTTCGAGGAAGAAGGCTGTCAGCACTTCATACAGCAGCAGCGGGCCGGTAATACTGCCGGCAAATTGAGAGAATCCGCTCCAGTTGGTGCCGAACTGATAGGACATGACTAATCCGGAAACCACGCCCATACCAAAATTGACGGCGAAAATTTTCAGCCAGAAGTTGTAGAGCGAGCGCCAGACGTTATCCCGGGTTCTCAGCCACATCCCCTCCAGCACCACAAGGTAGCTGGCAAGGCCGATGGTGATGGCCGGAAACAGAATATGGAAGGAAACGGTAAAGGCAAATTGCAGTCGGGCCAGATGAAACGCGTCAAATTCAAACATAATCCGCACCATCATTGTGAAACGCCCCGGCCGCAGCCGGGGCTTATGCGAACATCACTTAGCCGATGATGACGTGTTTTGCTTACCGGCGCCGAGTTCGGCGCCGGTCAAAGGATCACCCTGCGGGTCAGACTGTGTTCGCTTCAGCATCGCTTTGCACAGCGCTTCCTGCTCCGGCGTCAGGCCGACAGAGGCGCTGCCATCTCCGCCATCCACGGCCGGCTGCGGATCCTTGACATAATCGAAGTGTTTGTCACTGTTCCAGCTGCCGCGTACTTCTCCACCCTCAGACATATTGTAGTAGGTGTTCGCGTACTCGCTAATGGGCGGCAGTTTGCCCGGTGGATAGTTATTACGAATCGACTGCAGCGCTTTCTCAAAAGAGAGCTGATGCGCCGCTTCGCGAGTCATCAGGAACGCCAGCGCGTCCTTCACGCCGGGATCGTCGGTCACGTTGATCAGCCGTTCATAGACGATCTTCGCCCTCGCCTCCGCCGCGACGTTCGATCGCAGGTCTGCGGTGGGTTCGCCGATAGTATCAATGTAGGCCGCTGTCCACGGCACGCCCGCCGAGTTGGTCAGCGGAGTACCGCCGCCGTAGAGCAGCGACGTAATATGGCTGTCGTTGCCGTTGGCGGTGAGCGAACGATAGAGTTCCGCCTCGCTCTCGGTGCCCTCCGCCAGCGCCCCTTTGGCGCCTTTATTTAGCATGCCGACCAGGGTGCCAATGATCTCCAGATGGCTTAGCTCCTCTGTCGCGATATCCATCAGCATGTCTTTACGGCCGGGATCGTCATCGCTTAATCCCTGAGTGAAATAACGACACGCGGCGGCCAGCTCGCCCTGAGGGCCGCCAAACTGTTCAAGCAGTAAATTCGCGAGCCCCGGGTTGGGTTCAGCAACGCGCACGGTATACTGCAGTTGTTTCACATGACGAAACATAGGCCTGCCTCCTGGGTTATTTTTTCGCTTCTACGCCGTCAGCATCTGAACGCAGGAGAAACTGCTCCGTGGTCTGAGGAATATGTTTGATCAGCCAGTCGGCCATTTCCCGCTCTTCCGCCAGGATGGCCTCAATGGCTGGGATGGAGGCGGTATCGCCCGCTTTTTCAGCGGCCGCCAGCAGAGAGGTATAGCAGGCGATCTCAAACTGCTCGAAAACGTACCCGCTGATCGAGCCTTTGACGATTTCATCGGAAGGAAACATTCCGCCAATGGACTGGCCAAGAGCCGCCATTTTACTCATCGAATCTTTAATCACCGAGCGCGAAATGTCGTTGCGGTCGAGGATCTCTTCCAGCACGGTAATTTGCCGTTTGGTCTCATTAATATGCTGCTCGATTCTGGCACGGAGATCCGGATAATTATCGATACGGCCAGCCATTGATTCCAGCATGGATTCTGCCTGTTTTTCCATGGCATGCGCATCTCGTAGCCAGTCATGATAATGTTCAATGTGATTCATCGTGATTTCCTCGTGTCAGGGAGCGTTTATTTTTCCGCTTTTTTATTAATATTACCTACCGCCAGGTCGGTTAATTTAACATCGGTTTGCTTTTCTTCTTCCAGGGTTTCGGCCAGCAATTTGACCGCTTTTTTATAACCCAACTGTTCCGCCAGGGTAACCAGGGTACCGTAACTGGCAATTTCGTAATGCTCGACCTTTTGCGCAGCGGCAATTAACGCGGCATCGCGTACCTCATTTTTTTCCGTGCTCTCAACGACTTCATTGGCCTCTTCGATCAATCCTTCCATGGCCACGCATTTCATGCGTTTGATTTTCAGACCAGATTCCTGCTCAATAATCTGGTCGATACGTTCAATCTGGCCCTGGGTTTCTTCAAGATGAGCATTGAACGCCGCGCTGAGTTTTTCACTGGACGCCGCTCTGGCCAGTTTTGCCAGCCCGCGGGTTAATTGTTTCTCTGCGCTGTAGGTATCTGAGAGCAGGTGAATAAATACATCTTCAATGCTTTTCATATTCATAGAAATACCTTCTGGAGTCAGAAAATAACTGCGAGTCTGTGACAGACTCGCAGGAGATACTTTCACTTCAGGGTGCAAGGAAAAGGATAATCAGGAATTATCGGACTTGCGGCCACCACCGTGGCTGTTTTGTCCGCCTTTTTTACCCGCTTCAGACGCACGCTGCGGATCATTTTTAAAGTTCCCGCCGCTGTGCTGACCACCTTTACGACCTGCTTCAGAAGCTTTTTCACGGTCTTCAGCAAAATTTCCGGAACCACCACGATGCTCTGCCATATTTCACCTCATGTATATCGGTTATGTCAGTACGATACGAAAATATTCCGTATCACTCGTCGTTCGATATTTAAATCTAGCGGGTAATGCTGGTTAGTCAAATTATTATCCCGTGTTTTTGATGCCTTTTAGGAGTAATTCGGAATAATTCTACAAAACACATCAAAAATAACCAGACGGTACATTACCGCTAACTTACTGTGTTCAGGGAAATAATGCACACAGAGCACCACTGTGGCAAAGAATTATTTATACTGGCGGAGTACTCCTGTTGGGTTATATAACGAAGCGGCAGTACTGCCCTTAGTCTGGTTGAAATTCAGATTTTTTCTTTTTTTAAGGCCAAAAAAAAGCCGCTGGGGAAGCGGCTGGAAAATAAAACGGAGCGAATATCATGCCCGATTAAGCCTGGCATACATAAGGGGAATAGGCAAATAACCTCAAATAACCTCAACAAACCAGCCGCTAAATAAGCGAAGCGTGGAATACATTCACTGAGTGGAATATCACGCAGTTCCATTATAAGTACTCTACGCTTTATTTTTACTGTGGTTTATCGGCGGCAATAACGTTAGGTCACAATGCCTTTTCGCCTGCTGCTATCAGCCATTCTCTCCAGGAGAAGACTTTATGAAAGCACTCACTTATCATGGCCCCCATCATGTCAGCGTCGACACCATGCCCGACCCGGCCCTTGAGGCGCCGGACGATATTATTCTGCGCGTCACGGCGACGGCGATCTGCGGTTCCGATCTGCACCTTTACCGCGGTAAGATCCCCGGCACGCACCATGGTGATATTTTCGGCCATGAATTTATGGGGGAAGTGGTGGAAGCCGGTTCCAAGGTCACCGCGGTTCGTAAAGGCGATCGGGTGGTTATCCCGTTTGTCATCGCCTGCGGAGACTGCTTCTTTTGTCGCCTGCAGCAATATGCCGCCTGCGAAAGCACCAATAGCGGCCAGGGGGCGACGCTCAACCGAAAAGGCATTTCGCCACCGGCGGCCCTGTTCGGCTACAGCGATTTGTACGGCGGGATCCCCGGCGGCCAGGCGGAATATGTGCGCGTTCCCAAAGCCAATACCGGACCGTTTAAAGTGCCGGACACCTTACCCGATGAAAAGGTGCTGTTTCTGTCAGATATTCTGCCTACCGCCTGGCAGGCGGTAAAAAACGCCGAGGTCAAACCCGGCAGCAGCGTGGCTATTTTTGGCGCCGGCCCGGTTGGCCTGCTGTGCGCCTCCTGCGCCAGGCTCAATGGTGCAGAGCAGATATTTATCATCGATCATAACGATTACCGACTCGACTTCGCGCAGCAGCGCTATGGCGCGATCCCGATAAACTTCGACCACCATGACGATCCGGCGCAGTGCATTATCGACAACACCGCCGACCATCGCGGCGTCGATGCGGTGATTGACGCCGTCGGCTTCGAGGCGAAAGGCAGCCTCACGGAAACCGTCCTCAGCACCCTGAAAATCGAGGGCAGCAGCGGGAAAGCGCTGCGCCAGTGCATCGCCGCCGTGCGCCGCGGCGGCATCGTCAGCGTGCCCGGGGTTTACGCCGGTTTCATTCACGGATTTATGTTTGGCGATGCCTTTGATAAGGGGCTGACTTTCAGAATGGGGCAAACCCACGTCCATGCCTGGTTGCCGGATCTACTGGCGCTTATTGAGCAAGGGTTGCTCACCCCGGAGGAGATTGTCACTCACCATATGCCTCTGGAGGAGGCCGCGCGCGGCTATCAGATCTTTGAGAAACGTGAAGAGGCATGCCGCAAAGTGATCCTCGTGCCGGGGATGCAGCCCGGAAAGGCAACGCTTTGAGGCGGAGATTAACGCAGCGAAATCCCTCGGAGGCCAGTCTGCGCCGTGCTATAAAAACAGCATGCGCTGGCCGGCCGTCGCTGATACAGCCGTTAACCACAGGGGAAGGAAATGCTCGAGTTACGCCCGAATTGCGAATGCTGTGATAAAGATCTGCCGCCAGACTCACGCGAAGCGTTTATCTGTTCGTTCGAGTGCACCTTTTGCCAGGACTGCATGACGGCGCGGCTTAACGGCCATTGCCCGAACTGCGGCGGCGAACTAGTGCGGCGTCCGGTGCGTCCCGAAGAGGCGCTCCGGCGCCACCCCGCCTCCACCCTGCGCCGCCATGGGCAGTAAAACCGGATGAGCAGGCGTAGCGAAAAGGAGCCCTCGGGCTCCCTTTCTTCATCCTTATTTCGCTGCCGAAAAGCGCCACTCTGCGGCGGTCGACAGCGTCACAAATGGCCCGGCAAGGGTGACAATGTGATGGCCAATGATGTCAGGCGCTGATAAACGTTCGTTATCCATGGTTGAGTGCGCATCTGAGATCAGCACCGTCCGTAATCCCAGCGCCGATGCCGCTCGGCAGGTCGTGTCCACGCAGAATTCGGTTTTCATCCCGGCAATAACCAGCTGTTTTACGCCGGCCTGAGCGAGCTGATGCGCAAGGTCAGTTTGCTGGAAACAGGAAGGGTACTTTTTAATAAAGACGATATCCCGCTCGCCGTTAACACCCATCTCAGGCAGCAGTTGAGTTAATGGACTTTGCGCGGAGAACGGAGAGTCGTCAGCTCCGGTATGGCGGGCAAAGAAGACGGGCACCTCAGCCTGTCTCGCTTTTTCAATCAGCAGGCAAACGTTCGCCAGAAGCGCATCGGCCTGATACGGGGAAACCGGGCCACGGAAAAGCCCCTGCTGCATATCGATAATTAACAGGGCATCCTCAGATGAAATCATGATGGGTCTCCATTCAGTCTGTCACGAACGGAGAGGTCTCTCCCCGTCCACATTGGCGGGGAGTGAGGATCTGTTTGTCAGGAGCCGGTCACAGATACGCCCACACCACCGCAGGTTACGGTCGTGGTGGTGACGGTGGTGGTTGGCTGCACTGACGTAATCATTATCTGACCTTCACTTATTCCTTACAGATAAAACATAAGCGCCATTAAAACGGCTCTTTTCTTATAGCATTGAGCTGAGACGGATGGCAATTTATGCGTGAACAACGCAGCCGCTTTACGCAACCATTAACGGCTTACAATATAGGCGCGAAGGATTTCACCTGCTGAAAGAATATGTTTCACAGTATATGCCCGAGCCTCCTGTGGATTATTTTGCTGGCAGGCCATCAGGATCTGCTGATGCTCATCCTGGAATTTCAGCGTATCCGACAGCAGTCTGTTCTGAAAAAGCTCATATCTTTCAATCTGCTCGCGCAATTCACCGATCATCTTCAACAGGCGCTGATTGTTACACTTCCGATACAGCAGTTCATGAAACTCCCGGTTATACCTCCCCTGCAGCTCGGGTTCAGAAGCGCTACTCAGCAGCTGATGCACCAGCTCTGCCCGGGCAAGCGTTTCCGGGTCCATATTCTCCAGGCTATGAAAAATGGCTTCACCTTCCAGGAGTGCCCGCAGCTGATAAATTTCATCGACATCTGCGGCCGTCAGCGTTTTCACCACCGCGCCACGATTTCTGAAAATCTCAACCAGACCTTCGCGCTCAAGCTGCTGTATCGCTTCTCTCATTGGGATACGGCTGACAGAAAACTGGCAGGCCAGGTCGCGCTCTACAAGCCGGTCGCCATCTCGCAATGCCCCCTTGTTGATTAAGATTTTTAACTCACTGGCAAGGATGTCGGCGGTCGAACGGGTAGCAGCGTTCATTTGGCTCTCTTTACATCATTCATAAATGGTATACCATTATGCCATTCTAGCCAACGTCATGACAACCTTGCGATTCTACCTGCAGCTTCGTTCAGGCAATGCACCTGGACGATACCGCAGTGAAGAAATTCATCCCTCTATAGAGAAAGGCAAACCAATGGAACACGCTTATACCAGTCATATCACATGGACCGGCAATCAGGGCACGGGTACCTCGGGTTACAAGGCTTATGCCCGAACCTGGGATATCGCGGTAAAGGGAAAAGAACCCATTCATTGTTCAAATGATCCATTACTGGGCGGCGATCCCGGCAAAATGAACCCGGAAGATCTCCTGCTCTCTTCTCTCTCTGCCTGTCACATGCTGTGGTACTTACATCTGGCCTCAGATGCCGGCATTACGGTCATGGAATATCAGGACTCGCCGGTGGCAACGGGCGAAGTATTAAAAGGGGGCGCGGGTCGCTTTATTTCTGCTACCCTCCGGCCGAAAATCACCGTATTACCAGGTACCGATCTCGACGCCGCCGCGGCCCTTCATCAGCAGATCCATCACGTCTGTTTTATCGCCCGCTCGGTCAATTTCCCGGTCAGCTACCAGCCTGAATTTATTATCTTTAACGCAGAGTAACTCGTTTCTGGCGCGGTCATCCGGCGCTCAGGAAATGTGGCTGGGGTATCCAACCTCAGCCACACTTCGCTGCACGCCGAAGCATCCTGCTCTGGCCGTCATTAGACTGCAGGGAAATTCACCACGGAGCAGACTTATGATTGCGGTACTTTTTGAGGCCGACGCCTTACCGGAAGCACAGGAAAGATATCTTCAGCTGGCGGCCGGGCTGACGCCTTTGCTTTCAGACACGCCGGGGTTTATCGCCATCGAGCGTTTTCAGAGCCTGAATTCACCCGGCAAAATCCTTTCGCTATCCTGGTGGGAAGATGAAGCATCGGTGGCCAACTGGCAGCAAAATGAGCGGCATCTGGCTGCCCAGCGCGAAGGCAAAGCATCGATTTTTTCATATTACAGAATACGCGTTGCCCGCGTGTTCCGGGATTACTCATCGGATCGGGGAGCACAGCCAGATGTATGATATTCACGTCATTCTCAGCAACACGCCGGGCTCGCTTGGCGCAATGGGTATAGCGCTGGGCAACAACGGTGTGGGCCTCGAAGGTGGTGGGGTATTCACCACGCCTGATGCCGGACATGCGCATTTTCTGGTGGAGGACGGTGAGACAGCCCGCAGGGTGCTGACCGAGGCCGGCTTTACGGTCAGCGATGTATGCCGTCCTCTGATACGTAAGTTACCCCAGGAACGCCCCGGGGAACTGGGAGACATTGCCGACACCCTTGCCCGCAACGGTATTAATATTCTGGTACAGTACAGCGACCACCGTAACCGGCTCATTCTTCTTACCGATGATGACACCCGGGCAGCGGAAGTGACCAAAAAATGGGCCATACTTTCTGAATGAATCTCCTGAAAACGCAGCAAGACAGTGAGCCAGAGGCGGCACTGGAAACCGCGATGGCGATGGTGGCCTCTGCCCTCTCTGACCCGTCAAGGGTCAGTATTCTCTGCGCGCTGATGGACGGGCGCGCATGGACGGCGACCGAGCTCAGCACGGTCGCCGAGGTCTCCGCCTCCACCACCAGCGGACATCTTGCCCGGCTGCTCAGCAACGGGCTGGTGGTGTGTCTCGCGCAGGGGCGCCACCGCTATTACCGCCTGGCAGGCGCGCATATCGCCGGGCTGCTGGAAAACCTGATGGGCGTCTCAATGCAGTCGCATAAGGCGCTGGCCACCAGCACGCCGGTGACACTTCGCTACGCTCGCACCTGCTACGACCATCTGGCGGGCGAGCTGGCGGTGAAGATTTATGAGTTTATGCTGCGGGAAAAATGGCTGACGGCCGATGGCCTGGCCCTGACGTCAGCCGGTAAAACCCAGCTTGAAAGCCTGGGCGCGGTACTTAACGCTCGCCCGCGACGTAAGCCTTGTTGCCCCTGTCTTGACTGGAGCGAAAGACGTTTTCATCTGGGAGGCGACGCCGGTTCGGCGGTGATGGCGCTGTTTGAGCAGAAAGGATGGATAACCCGCGCGCCGGGATATCGGGAAGTGCAAGTGACGGATAGCGGCAGAGCGGCGCTGTCCCGGCTGTTTAATCTGAAGGTGGGTGGATAGCCTGAGTTTAGGCTACATCACATTTTCGCCGAACGGCACCGGTTTAAGCCGGTCGGGCCATCAGTAAGACCCCTGGCGTTCAATCCATACCCACTTGCGATCTCGCGGTAAACTGAGCTAGCCCTGTTGTAAGCGCATGGCTTTGATGGACATTGTGTTGCGGGAAATCGACCATGGTACCGCGCAGCGAGTGTCCGGCAAAATAACGGCCTGAATGCGATAAAAAAACGGGAGCCCATCGGCTCCCGCTTTAACTTAATCCACTAACGGGATTACATGTTCGCGATAATCGCGTCGCCAAACTCTGAACATTTCAGCAGTTTAGCGCCTTCCATCAGACGTTCGAAGTCATAGGTCACGGTCTTGGCGGCGATAGCGCCTTCCATGCCTTTAACGATCAGGTCTGCGGCTTCGAACCACTGCATGTGGCGCAGCAGTAGTTAACTAATAACATCATTACTTATTGATTAAAAAAGGAAAATAGGTGTTTTTGATGCGTGGTCAATGTTTTTAGTCTAATCTCTAACCTATTGAAATTCATTAGTATATTTTTAGTTTTGATAACCAGCTTTGAGTCTTTCAGCTCATCTGGATAGTGAATTATTAGCCAATAATACTCACTCCCTGTGAGTCGGGTTAAATATTTCCGGTGTTATAACTCATCATTTGAAAAGAAAATAAAAAAGCCTCGAAATCCGAGGCTTGCATTGGAACCAGCAGCACCATTATAGTATTTAATTACTACCTACCATGTAATGATTGCTCTTTTCCATACCATCTTCCCTTTTTTTTCTTCTTTTATATACAGAATCCTTTTCATAATGAAATATAAAATAAGCGAAAACGCAATGATAGCAATATACGTCCCGATACCGAAAGATACCAGAAACATAACCAAGATCCCAAAGAATGCTACCAGTAAAGATGTGCAGATAGATATCAAATTAATTGTCTTGCGTGCGTCTCTTGATACATAACCTTTAATCTTAAAGGCATGGCAACTGTGGCAGCGGTCCTCATTAATTAAATTTGCACCACAAAATGGACATTTATCATCTTTTGTTGTCATTTATTTTAAATCTCAATATAATAGTAATCACTCATCCACAACCTTCCCTGGCAAGCGCAATCAACAACAGAATGTACTTTATTTTTTTGTTCTATTGTCTCAACTCCCTCAACAATCACGAAATTGCAGTATGATTTTACTTTATTTATTACGTTAAAGAATTCGCTCTCACTCTGTATTTCCCAGAAATAATCTTTATCAATTTTTATACATTCAAAATTAAACATATCTATAATTGTTAAGCTTGTTAAGCCGCTCCCAAAATCATCCAGCCATACTGGACACAATTTTGAAAGACACTTTAAGTCAACCATAGAGCATTTAGTATTGAATTCATGAAAATGCTCGTTAATCTCAAAAGCAATGTTTTTTTGGTTTTTTAAGTAATCACCAATATATTTATCGTTCAAAATACAATCGCTAATAAGACTATCAACATTCAACGAAACTGGCTTGAACTTCAATTTTGATGTGTCAAGCCTTTCAATTGTCAATATCTGTTTCTTAAACACATCGATTTTTTCTTTATCGCTTAATGAAGCGAAACAAAAACCAACTTCATTAGCAAGGTAATCATTGCAATAATTTTTTTTAACATTTTTCGTGAGAATTTCCCAAGAATGAATAGAACCATCTTTTTTAAAAGATGGTTCTAAAACAAATCTACAGGAATCTATTTCCATACTGTTCTTTATCATTAAAAAAACACCGGAACTAAGAATAATCCTAATCGTGTCATAATTAATAATGAAAGAGAAATAGTTTAAAATGATCGATAACTATCGAACAATAGGCAAAACCTATCACATTTCATAAACTGATCGATTATTCAAATCAAATGACTCAAAAGGGAAAAGAAATTAACACGAGCCCGTCATTAATTATAATAAAATCATACAGTTAAGTGGTGACACTGATTTGGTGGCAGGTATCAAACGTTAGTTGAGATGGTGTCTGTGGTTCCGAATAAATTTATCCGTATTGGTAATGCCGATCATAAACTATCTTTAAAATTTATAAGCATAAAATCATGAGAAAAGAAATCATATCATCTTCAATTATTCGGCATGCAATATCCATTCTTCCCGTTACGTTTAACTTCATATAGCATTTCATCAGCCTCTTTGATCCACTCGATGATTGATTCTTTATTTTCTGCGCAAGAAATACCGATACTGACAGTACAGTAAATATCTTTGTGAGAAGGTAATGAAAGATCTTTAATTTTTTTCTGAATTATATGAACCATAGCTATAACAAGCTTATTATTACTATTGTTAACAATAATAGCCAACTCATCGCCACCAAATCTTGCTGGTACGTCCTTCTCGCCAGCGCAGTCTCGTAATATTGATGATATACGAGATAACACCGCATCACCTACTTCATGCCCATAGGTATCATTAATTTTTTTAAAATTATCAACATCAATGAGCATAAGATAAGAATGCGTTCTCTTTTTACGTGTCGCACGATAAGCACTTTCCATTTTCTGCTCAAAAAAACGGCGATTTGGCAGATCTAAGCCAGGATCCATCAGAGCCTGTTTTTCCAGTAACTCCCTTCTTTTCCTCAACTTTATAGATAAGTGCCTTGAAACAATACTCAGTAATATGGGATAACAGGTCGCCAAGGGTAAAGAAAGCAATACCGTTCGGGTACTGAATTCTATCGTATATGTGAAATCATTTACTAACCAAACTGTCAGGAAACTAATCATCATCCACATTAATGCTGGTTTTAAAATTTTCCATCCACCAGCAGCATAGCGATCAGCTATTTGAACTGAGATTATGAATAATGATGGAATTGGACTAACTTGCATTACGGCTATCCAGATTCCAGCCCAGAATGAATCAAGTATCATATTCTTCTTTTCAGTACTCAGCATATCCTTCGACATCATGCTTGCAAGATAAGCAACCGATGGCCAGATGAGTGCATTCAGAATTAACAAGGCTGTTGTTATTTTTTGATGTGACTGTTCCTGGAGGACTGAATATATAGGAAGAAAGCAAAGAACGACACCAATCTGACGTAAAAAATATACTCGCTTAATGAACGATGAATTTCTATCAGATATGTATTTTTCATCCGGGAAATTTGTTAACATAGAAAGCCTATTATAAATCACTAAGAGCCGCCATCACTTTAACCCACTAAATAACAAGATAAAACCACCCTGCATTACAAAGTTATAACACGGATGTGAAAATTACAAGATTGCACTTCAATTAATGATAAACGTATCAATAATAACATTTGGCATCCATTTCTTTGAATCCATCCACACGATTTATATCTGATACTTAGCAATACTTTAGGGTTATATTCTTAAATAAGAATTTCCAGTGGAGCTTAGAGCTACTGCATTATTAATTTTGGTAGGCTATTAAAAAATAACACAACATCTGACCAGTAAAACTTTACTTGAACTTACTTATCGTTTACTGCAAATTGTTTTGTGATGTACACAGCAATTAATGTCGTTTCAGTTGCCCCCGGCAAGTGCCTCCGGGGGATTTTTTATGTTCCTCAACTTTCTAGTGCGTCAACTCGCCTAATCAAATCCTGTACCACGGTCACCAAATCGGCAATGATTGCCGTGTAATCCACATTCATCACCCTGAATTTTTCACCATCGATCTCCTGCTCGATGCCGAGGAAGGTATACAAGTCGTCAACTTTTTCAGCCTGCTGGGCGATAAAGCCACGCCTCCGGCGCGTTTCGCCTTTCATATTGAACTCGCATACTCCCAGCGAGTTAATGCGCCTGGAGGCCCCTTCTTGAGGCTCCATGAACGCATCTTTCAGCCGGACATCTGAGCCGGTGGTCAGGACGTCACCCTTACCGGTGGAGATCGTGCCGCCAGCCCGGAAAATCCATGCATCGGTTCGCCCGAATCCGTCAGCGTACAGAACAAGTCGGTGTTCGGTGCCTACCTGCTCCTCCATGTACATTTGGACGTAAGCGCCATCCACGTCACCATAAGCTCCTCGCCCTGCCATCAATGAGCGTACCGGATTGGAGGTCAGTTGCGTTCCGATGGCTGGGTTGGCTGGCATGGTCGATGATGCTGTGATCCTCCCGTCCGTTACCCAAAAACTTTGTACCTGCGCGTTCAGGCGGTTCTGCCTGTCGTGGATAAGGCGAGCAGTATAATCCGCACTGCTGCCGTTGTAGTGGAAGTCAATGTAAGGCGTGCTCATTGACAGCTCGATCGCCTGCGTCAGAACCTTCCCCTTTGACGTGTTATCGATGTTGCCGCCAGCTGATAACCCACCGGGCAAAGTCGTCTGGTTATCGGTCCCAATAACGAAGATGTCATCAAAGGTATCTGACGGTGACACAGTGGTCGCTCTTGAACGCTGAACTCTGAACGGTGTTCCCGAGCCAACGGCAATTGTCCCGCCTTGCCCCTGTTTTTTGAGCAGAGCCAGATCTGAGTTCTTACCGAGAATAAAACCGGCATTATCGCTGGTTATAACCTGCGAGCCGTCGAGTTTGTTTCCTCCGGTGAGTTTTGCCAGCGCGTTAAGATCCGATGCCTTCGCCATCCCGGCTATCGCCGGCACGGTCACCTGCTTTCCTGTGATCGGGTCAGTCAGGGTGATATTGCCGCTGCCGGTCAGGGCCATCGACCAGCCCTCCACCACACTACGCCAGAATGCAAATGCGCTGGCCAGCTGGTTAGCAAACGACGAGGTGCTGGCGGTTTCAGCGGTAATAATGCCGTAAGAGGCGCCGGAAAATGCGGTGGTGATATTCCGGGTCAGCGTCAGCTGAGTGTCACTGTCCACGGATTTGATCGCATACAGGTCAGCACTACCGCTGCGGTAGACCACCAGAATCGACCCGGGGAGTATCCCCAGTGCTACCTGTGACCATTTTGTTGTCGCACCTGTCACCCGTGCCTGCGACGCTGCCCCCGTGACGTTGCCGACTTCATACATCGCCATAATAAAGTTCCTCCTGGATGGTTATCTCTGGAAAAAGAAAAGGCCCCTTACGGGGCCTCTGTTAGCTAAATGAACTGCTGTCCGTCCGAAATGCGGTTGCGGTGATGTTCTCGACTGTGCAGGTGTAATCAATCGCGGCAGTACGACCTGACGCTCTGATAAAGAAGCCGACATTGTTGTAGTCAGCATCCAGGCGCGCGGCAAACCGCAATTCAAAGGCCGTGGTGCCGCCTGTGATATTACCGGCATCGACGAAGATACGGCGGGTTACCTCCTGCCCACCAATGTTGAACGTAATATCAGAGGTATACCCCAGGCCACTGCCCGTCCCATAGGTCTGGCACACCAGGGTGCAGGCCAGAACCACTGTCATGCTATACCCCCTGTTCTGATACGCACCGTTCCGCTGTACCGTCTGGTTGCGGCGGAAAGTCAGGCTGTCGTAACTTTTGGCCACCGCAATGTCACCAATGAACGAATCCGCCTGGACAGTGCCACGGAACACGCCGCTATTCGCTTCAACCCTGCCACGGACGATCACGTTATTGAACTGCGAAGAGCCATCCTTGGCGATACGCCAGCCTTGCGAGCCATCAACAAAGTTATTCGAGCGGATCTCGTTACCGATCTTCGCGTTCGTAATGGAACCGTCCGCGATTTTGGCAGAGGTCAGGGAACTGTTTTTGATACGAGCCGTATCGATATACAGCTCATTGCCTTCGGCAACCATCACCGGAACAGCCGTCGCATTATTACGGTTAAACAGCGAGAAGCGGTCAGCGTAGAGGATCATGTCGCTCGTTTCACCATTGCTGCCCAGCGTAATCCCCGCGCCAACCTTCTTCCCGTTAACCGTCTCAACCTTCATCGACCACAGAGAACTCACCGTACCATTCACAGCCGCCACGGTTTTGGCGGTATTCTGAACGGAAGCACTGAGATCCCCGACACTGGATGTCAGGGTCGTCTGCTGCGTTGCCAGCGCCTCCAGTGCCGTTGCATGCGTCTGCTGGGTACTGGTGATACTGGCCACCGATTTAATCGTGTTGTCCAGCGTCGTCTGGTTTTTGATGTTGGCGGCCGCCTGCGCGTCAATCTGCGACTGAAGCGAGGTATTCAGACTGGCCTGTGTGTTCTGGCTGTCGCTCAGCGTCTTCGCCATGTTATCGACGCGGGAGTTGGCATTATCCACTTTCGTGGCCAGTGCCGCCTGCTGCTGCGCCTGGGCGGTGATTTTCCCTTCGGCATCCGTTACGCGAGCCGTCAGACCGCTTACGGCACTCGCCGTCGCGTCAGAGGCATCCTGTGCCGCTTTCGCATCGGTAACATCCGTGATAACCAGATCGTCGATATACAGCGAATAACCGGGGGTGCCGCTGCCGGAGGCGCCACGGGTGGAGATCCAGACCACCGCGCGTGTTCTGCCACCCCCGTTGTTACTGGCAATACCCGTAAATTTCACCCACTTATCACGCGCACCAAGAGCGGCTTCGCTGACAGTGACCGCCGACTGCCAGGAGTTTTGACCAGCAGCATTCAGTGAGTTGATACCGACCAGCGTTGTCCACCCGGATGAGGGTTTCTGATCCGACGGCATCATGGCCCAGAACTCAAACCGGAACTTCGCATCCTCACGGACTGACTGCCAGCTCCCAAGCTGTTTATCGCTGTTGCCGTTATTGTTCGCTCCCCGGCTCACCTGCAGGCTCTTATTGCCGGTGAATTTCTGCGACTCCACCACAACGGCGGTGCCGCCCCCGCCCAGCACATGACCATCTCCGTAGCTTTCGAACGTACCGTCAACCCACGGATTAGCTCCCTGAGTGCGGATGGTATTGATGGTGCTGGTCAGCGACGTGATGCTCTGCGACTGGCTGGTGATGGTGTTTTCCACCTGGCTTACGCGACCGGTCAGTGAACTCACCGCGGACGTGTCGGCCTTTTTACTCACCGTATCGTTTGTCGACCTGAGGCTGTTCTCCAGCGCCGTTACCGAGGAACTCAGGGAGTCAATATTACCCCCCTGGGCCTTCACTGTGTTCTGGAGCGTGGTAATTGCCGACGCGTTCGCATCAGCCTTCATCATCACACCGCCGGCGGCGCCCAGTCCCATCATTACCCCGTTCACAAACTCGACTGAGGTCGAAATGTGGGCAGTGGCGTCACCACCGGTTGGCGCACGCAGTTCCAGACCATCGCCCGGCCTCATGCCTTTGCGGCCAAGGAGAATATAGGCACCACGATACGGCAGGGAGTTGACGACTTCGGATGTACCACCAAGAGATTCCAGAGCAGACAATATCTTACCTCGGTTGCCAGATGGCTCATCGAATGTCAGGACGCAAACGTAAGTGCCACTGGCCAACGCCTCGATATCAGCCGACATCGTGGCACCATTATTCGCGCTGCCAAAGACATCGTATGTTTTGGATGTCGCAATCACCGTTGATCCGTTGCTGTGTTTTGCAAAAGTGACCAGTGCCCAGCTGCGACCAGGGGTAAACAGGTTTTTGCCGCTTTCATCAAAAACCCCAGGAGTTACGCTGTTGCCATTCCCCCGTGCAGTGACAGTAAACACAGTGCGACGGTTCATCGAGGCCTGCAGGCTGGTAATGCTACTGTTCGCCGCGGTTAAATCGCCCCCCTGAGATGTCACCGTGTTCCGGAGATCCTGCAATGCAGAAGCATCAGCCTTCCTGGCAATGTTGTTCTGAGCTGTCGATAACCTGTTTTCCAACGATGTGGTGCGATTTCCGATAGAGCTAATGGAAGTGCCTTGCTGATTCACTTTCGTTGTCAGCGAATCCACAGCCGACGCACTGGCGCTATCAGACGGAGACTCGTTCCAGTCGGAAACAACGTTACCTACCTCAAACTTCGGACTGTTGATGTACACCGTCTGGTCTTTGGAGGTATTGCTCTCGATACGGCACAGAATCAGGCGCTTGGTGCCCGTGGTAGGTGTCTGTTTCCACTTAACCCAATAGCGGGCCCATGAAGTGGTCAGCGTGAACTGCGCACGACCATCAGTGTTGTTACCTTTCGCACCCTGGCTGGTCTCGATAGACGTTGTGGTGTTCGGATTGTAGAAGAACGCCGTCATCGTCTGGCCAGCAACGCCGCCTTTCGCATAGAAGCTGTAAACGTACTCCCCTGCATCGAGCGGCGACTCAAGCGTGATTTCCCGCAAATCCCTGTAACCGGAGCCGGCTTTTACAGTTGTGCTAATTACCGCGTTACCACGATACGTATCGCTGACAACGTTCGACCAGCCGGTCATATCGCCGGAGTTCTTGATCAGGTTTGTACCGCCGACAGAAATTGCATCAACCTTGTTGTTCAGATTCGTGACAGAAGAACTCGTTGAGTTAATGTCTTTTTCGGTCTGGGTAACACGGTTGGTCAGTGCCGTCAGAGCATTAGCGTCTGCTTTATTGCTGACGTTATTATTAGTCTTCGCCAGGTCATTTATCAGTTTAGTGATGCTGTTACCCTGACTGGTGATCTGGCCGCCCTGTTGGGATACGGTCGAGTTCAGTGTCGAAATCGCATTAGCGTTAGCATCTGCTGTACTTTGCGCATTGTAGGCATCAGTCACTTCGGTAATGACCAGGTCATCAATGAGGAATGAGTTACCCGCCTTAACGCTGCTAACGTTAGGAATAGAAATCCTGACCATTGCCTGCTTAATACCGCTCTTCGTTGATTTCAGGTAACCAGAAACCTTCGTCCATTGAGTTGAAGAGAGATCCTTTGCCGCTTTGGTAACTGCCGGCCACTGCCAGGAGTTGTCCTGATACTGGAGCGATAAGCCGACGGAAATCTGCACGTTCCCGGCCATAGCGGTACTCCTGGAATCCAGCTTAACCCAGCATTCCATATAGAAGACTGCGTTATCGCGAACCTGGAATCCGCTGAAAATGTGGGTGTCAGTGTTGTCAGTTGCATTGGCATTGTAGTCATTCGGACGCGTCACACGAATGCATTTATTGCCGCCATGCGAGTCGTCAGTGGTCACGATGGCACGGTTATTCGCCAGATTGTGACCAACCGCGTAACTTTCAAAAGTGCCATCAGGAAGCAGATTAGCGCCGCGTTTGGATTGCTGGCTCAGAGAGCTGCTGAGCGACGTAATGTTGCTGTTCGCCGCCGTCAGACCGGACTCCGTCTTCTCCACTCGTCCGGTTAGGGAGTTCATCGCCGTCTGATCCGCTTTGCTGGCCACATTCGCGTCTGTCTGCGTCAGCGCATTCCGGAGCTGGGTGATGCTCTGCGAATTGCTGACCACATGGTTGCCAATCTGGCTGACATTCGAGCTGAGTACGCCGGCTGCGTTTGCCAGCGCGGAAACACCGAGACCGGAGTACATCTCAGCAACCTTGTCTGACAGCTTCAGTCCCAGGTTGATATACGCCTGGCCAGCCCACTGATTCACCAGAAACTCAACTGTGTTCCAGCCGGCTTTCAGATCAAAACTGACGGTAGTCCAGCTGGCGTTTCCCCAGGCAACCTGAACGCCATTTACAAATACAGCACCGGTATCATCAAAAACCCTGTTACCGGGCGTCATTGTGATGGTGGTATCGGCCGCCACTTTCACCTGGCAGGAATACAGCGCGATCAGATAGCTCCCGGCGGACGTAAAGTCCAGTCTGGTCGCGTCGGCCACCTCATCCACGACCACTGGCGCCACGGCGCGAATATCGCTGAATGACGGGACTGTCACGGCGTTAGCCAGCTGCACAGGATAGATCCGACGGGACCAGCTATTCGGCTGGCCATTGACCAGCTGATTCGACAGGCGGGTGATACTGTCAGTATTGCTGCGAATATCCCGCCCGTTTTGCTCCACCTGCTGCGTTAAGGCAGTGACCGCAGCCGCTTCGGCTTTCTTCACCAGCGCGGAATTTGTCGTGCCCAAATCGCTCGTCAGTTTTGTGATGGACTGACCCTGGCTGGTTATCCTGTCGCCCTGACGGGTAACAACAGACTGCAGCCCGCTCAGCGCCTCATTCGTACCAGCCAGGCCCGTTTCCGTCTGGCCCACCCGGTTAGTGAGTGATGTTAACGCGGCGCCCTGCGATGTCAGCGTGGCACCCTGTTGCTCAACTTTCTGCGTCAGGGACGTCAGCGCGGTCGCATCGGCTTTTTTCCCGAGGCTGGTTTCCAGACCACCGATACGGCTCGCCTGCGCGCGCTGCTCTGTCGTCAGAGAACTCAGTTCACCAGAAACAGCAGCTTTGTTGTCGTTAAACTGCGTCTGAAGGGACTCTCTGGCCTTAACTTCCGCCTGGATGGCGGTAACGCGCGCCGTTTTTTCCTGGTATAGCAGCCCGGAGGTGACTTTCTCCAGATCGCTGCCATCATAGGAGCCACGCATCTGCGCCGCCAGCGTGCTGCGTGCCTGTGCTTCGGAGGTCAGCGCGTTACTCAGCGTACTGCGCACATCCTGCAGAGCCGCCGTACTGGCGCCGGGTGCTGGCCGGCCAACGGCGATCCAGTCGAATTCGATAAAGTTGCTGGCATCCTGCTGGTTCGTCAGGTCCAGGCGAATACGATCAATGTTCCCTGTCCACGGAATATCACGCACCGTCAGGGTTGCCACCCCATCGGCATATTCCGGCTCAGCAACAATGTATCGCTTCGTGTTATTAAAGTTTTCGCCGGCAGACACCCAACGGATCTCACCCGCCCAGACTGGTTTGCCGGTTTTACGAAAGCGCAGCATGATGAAGCGGTACGCTGCACCATCGACAGCCAGACCGCCGGGAGAGGTAATGTACGGATCGGTGGCGCTGTCCGCAGGGCGTAACCAGCCATCCCGGGACACACCCGGTACGCCGGCGCTGCCGGTCCAGCCCTCGGTCGTCTGACTGTTGAAATGCCAGATAACCTGCGAATCGAACTGGATATTGGCGCCGGCAGCGAGGCTGGACATTTCCCGCGCCAGATTTTCATCGGCACTCTTCATTACCTGAGTCAGGCTCTCGATACTCGCCTCAATCCCCTGCGTTGCCGCCAGCAGTTCATCAGCAGCCTGTGCCGCCTTCGCGTTAATATCTGCGATACGATCCGCAGTTTCCTGCTTAACCGCATTGGTTAACGTGGTGTTGACCTGAGACAATGACTGCTTCAGGCCATTCTCGGCAGTTTTAATCTGCGCATTCAATGCGGCATCGCCGTCGGCAAGCGACTTGCTCAAAACTGCTATCTGCTGATTCACATCAGCAGTGATGCTTTTCGCCGATGCATCAATATTCTGGCTGACCTGCTTCGCCTGATCTGCGGCTTCCTGACGCAGCTCTTCAGCGGTCTGCTCCAGTTCCTGCTGCGTATTGCGGATACCTTCCTGCGTTTCGCTAATGGTACGCTGCGTTTCCTCCCAGGCAGCCGTATCCTTGATCGCGTCAGTCAGGTTTTCGTAGTAGTCATCAAAGTTATCGCTGGCCATCCCCTGGACCCAGCCGGTCCACGGGCTTTCATTGCCCAGACGATCAACAAGGCGCGCCCGATACCAGAATTCTGCGCCCATACTGAGGCCCATCTGCTGATAGCTTTTCCCCGGATAGGCCACGTCTGATAACGGCATCGGCGCACTGCCGTCCTGATTTTTGCTGTACTGCAGTTCCGTGCGCAGCGTATCCCCGGAGCCGGTCGGGAACTCCCAGCTAACCTGGACCCCATGAACCAGCGAACGGGTTGCCAGCGCCAGCGGTGCCAGCGGCTCGCCGACCTTGCCGGTCAGGGTTTTCTCTTCGGAATACGCCCACCCGCTCGAAATCTCCGCCGCATTGATCGCGCGGACGCGAACCAGGTAACGACCGGCATAGATGCCGCTGACCTCAAACGAGGTGGTCGAGCTGCGCGGCACATTAATCCAGTTCCCGTCGTTACGGCGCCACTGCGCCTCGTAGGCAATAGCACCGCTGACCGCTGACCAGTTAACCTGCATCGTTTCGACGCTGATCCCCTGATTCACGACCGAGCGGGATGTGATGACAATATCGTCAGGAGGTGACTGGTTGCCCGCCGGCAATACGCTAACCGGGCGTTGGTCGATAATAGCGCCGGTATCGATGCGGGCGAATTTATCCGGGTCATGTGCCACGCCGGTGATCGTGAGGGTGGCATCGTTGTTCTCTTTTACCCCTGTAACCCGGTACTGCTGCAGGAAGAGGTCATCGGATTCAATGGCCCAGACGCATTCCCGTTCCGGCGTCTCACTGTACGCCGTTGTGACCGTAATCTGCCGGCGTCCATTAACAGCCTGAATGGTCCGGCTCTGTGAGATCCCTGATGGCAGGTTTAGCTGGAGGCGGTCGCCAGGTTTGGCATCCACATCACGATCCAGCGTAATCACCCGGCCATTCACCGCGCTGATTCGCCCGCCGTTGACCCGTCCGGCCAGCAACTCATCCGCCAGGGCAATGATATAACCGGGTTGAGGAATGCGACCGTCCAGCCCCACATCAATTTCGACCATGCGGTCCTTATTGTTGGTCAGTATGCCCCACAGTCCCTTACGGTGGGCTTCGCTCTGGCGCGTACAGCCAATCGCGGTCATTTCGAGCTGGTTAAAACTGTAGCGGGAAACCAGTTCAGGGATAAACGCAGGCTCCATCGCATCAGCATAAGCATTATCCGGATCAGACCAGGAAACCAGGGCGTTGGTGTACCGAACCTGGCTGCTGCTGCTCGAATAACGGGGTTTGCCGACAATATTGGCGCGCGTATAAGTAAAATCGACATCACGCGGCATATCAGCCAGCACAACAATCTGCTCACCGTTCCAGCAGGTCATGCCCCGGAAGATGGCGGCAAAATCTCGCAGCACGGTGTAAGCATCGTTGCGTTCCTGGACATAGACGTTACAGGTATAGCGCGGCTCCATGCCGTCACCACCGCGCCCGTCAGGAACCAGCTGATCGCAGTACTGTGCAATCTGGTACAACGTCCATTTCGAAATATTGGCGCTGCTCAGACGATTACCGAGACCAAAACGGTCAGCGATAACAATGTCGTAATAGATCCAGGCCGGGTTATCCGTCCAGGCCCATTTAAACCCGCCGGTCCAGACGCCGGTATATTCGCGGGTTTCCGGATTGTAGTTATCCGGCACCCGGATCACGCGCCCACGCGGCTCACAGGAAATTTGCGGAATGGAGCCATTAAACTGGCTGGAGTCGAACTCGATATAAAGCAGTGCGGTGTTGGGATAACGCAGCTTCGCGTCAATCACTTCGGTATAGCTCTGCAGCGTCATCACGTCGCCAACTTTGACACTGTTTGCATCCGGAGAGATTTTACGCAGGCGTAGCGTCCAGGTACTGCCGGCATGGGGCAGATCAATACGATGGCTCCGCTCATAACCGGAGGTTGTTTTACCCGTGACAGCGGTTTCCAGCACCGTCTGCCAGGCGCCGCCGTCGGTCTGCAGGTCAATCGCATACTTGACGGTATTGCCCACCACGTCGCCGTCATCTTCCTGTTTCATCAGGGACGGCCATTTCAGGCGGACACGAACGGCAGAAAGCTGGGTATTAGTAAAGGTATGGGTCCAGGCTGTCTTGCTGGAAACTTCCGTTCCTACACTGATTTCATTTTCAGTACCGGGAATACCCTGAATATAAGTCTGAGCCTGCGTGCCGGGGCGAAATTCCCAGGACACGCCACTGAAGTTTTGCGAACCATCAGCATTTTCAAGCGGGGTGCCATCAAGATAAATATCTTTCCCGGTTAAACCACCTGTAAATTCACCCTCACCTAATGCGAGCAGAATTTTGGCTTTCGCAACGGACTGTAAATCATCCGGCTGTTCCGTCGGTGTACGCTGCTTTGAGCCGCCACCCTTGCGCCCTTTAATTATGTTATTTGCCATATTACGCCCATAAAAAAAGCCACCGCAAGGTGGCCTGAATTGGATGGTTTACTGAATAAAACTTATTGCTGGTCTTCTACGTAAATACCGGCAGATATAATGGCTCCGCCAATTCGGCGTTTGCCATAAAGCAAAGGGACCGGGTATCCCTGAGAGGCAGTATTCGTCACGCCCCCAAAGGCGTAGGACGCTTTATTGTCAGCGGATTCTTTTCGGGCCAGGCCTGCTGGCTGTGGGGAGAGCATCTGAACAACGCCGCCGAGCATCATAGCAGCCCCCATTTTATAACCAAATGCTGACACGGGGTTGCCAGGAACAAAGTAAGAGCCGACAGCAGAGGCAACAATAATAACTGCTCCAAGAATTGTTTGAAGCAGCCCCGCCTTTTTACTACCAATTAAAACAGGAACAATTCTGATAACTTCACCACCAACGGGGAATCCTAAATCATCCTTACCGATATTTTTCTTTCCTTTGAAAACAGCAAAGGTCAACCCTTTTTCTTTGCTGTTATTCATGAAATTTTCAAATCCAGGGATGGTTGCAGCCAGCGCTATGCCTGCTTCTTGGACTGTTGAAATCAACCGATGATGAACCTTCCCGAAAGTTTTGCCAAGAATTCCAGAAAGCTCAATTCTTGTCATTATTTCCTGCATAATAGCTCCAGCTGGTGGGAAACGAGTTAATTAATAGTGGTTGGCCTTATATCCAAATCGCCATTAGCATCCGTAAAAACTCTTGCTGCTTTTTTCTCTCCAGCTTTAATATTGAAAAATCGTTCTTGTCTCTCTCGGTTTAAACTGCAAAGTCCTTTACCTTCAAGATTAGCACCGACAGCCCACTCTCCTTCTGATAAATAAAATGTCGCTTTTTCTTTCGGATCCAGTTTCGCTACTCGTTCACCATTCAAATAAACTGTTGCATAGCATCCTGCTCCCACGAATCCTGAATCACGAACGATTGTCAGGCTACCGTTATTACCTTCGTTTTCTTGATATTTAAAAACATGCTCTTTTGAGGCGGAAATAGCTTGGCTGGGAGGTACAACTGTTGTCGAACAGCCTGTTACTGTGACAATTGCCAATGCTAGAGCTATTTTTTTCATTTCAGTATCCCTTGGATTTATAGTTAAAATTCCACAAGAGATTAACACAGAGAATGGTATCGGACGATTTTCATCGTCCTGTCTAACCAGTATCCACCATACGGCACGCGCTTGCTGAGATGGCCATACAGGTGATGCAGCAGCATATTCCCTTCCAGCAGAATCCCGGCGTGGTTCCACTTATCCGCCTGCACCTGCATGATCACCATATCACCCGGTTGCGGTGGACCATCAAACTCACGGAACCCGCATTCATACCAGCAGTCCTGATAAAAATTGTCCGGATACTCCTTTTCCCACCACGGATAATCGACGCGGTAATCGTGCAGCTCGATGCCGTGGGTTTGCCGAAAATAGCTCATCACCAGGCCCCAGCAATCGTAGTGGCCCAGCACGAATGGTCGCTCGAGGAGCGGCAACTCACCACGCGGATGGATGGTACGGAGATCGCCTTCTGGCCAGCTGATAATATGCCAGGGGAGAAAGGTCGCGTCGCATTGCGCTTTATCCAGTTCGCTCGGCTGGGTGGTGGCATCAGGATGGCTGTGAACAATACCGGTGATCGTTCCCCATTCCTCAACCTCCGCATAATCCTCCGGCGCCAGCACAAAATTATCTTTCGACTCTGTGGACAGGTTCCGGCAGGGGAAATAACGCTCCGCTCGGCCCCTCTGGGCGACGAGGCCGCAGGCCTCGCGCGGATATTCTGCGGCCGCATGTTCCTGGATGGCCTTAATCGTTTTCTGACGCATATCAGCTCCTGATTAATGAGGTGCCGGGGAACCCGCCAAACGGCAGTTCACTATTCTCACCATGACGTAATTTACAGGCCGTGAGCGTTCCGTTGCAGACATCCTGCGACGGGTCATCAACTGGCTGATTGTTCCTGTCAAAATACCGGGTGCCGGCATAGTCGCACCCGTTACCACTGCGGTACTGATTGCGGATACACCAGGTGCAAATCGCATGCAGCTGGCGAGTGGGGATCATCATCCCCTGCAGGGCAAACGGGCTGGAGAGAGTAAATTCCACCTTCTCATCGTCTTCATAATGCTTTACGTCAATGAAGAAAAGGCGCCGTTTCTCCTGAGTCGGATCAGCTGAGGCATTCCCGTCCGGAAAGTTCTTCGCATCGAGATACTGTTTTTGCGTGTCGTGGATGACAACCCGCGCCAGAGCCAGATCGTCGTAATGAAGACAGAGCGCGGATATCTTCCCGTCGATGTTCCCTACCCGCAGCGTTGGCTGCGCGTCACTGCCCGTGGTGGAGGACTCGATCCCTTCGATTTCACATGGCCAGGCTTTATACTCCCGCCCCTGCCACCAGATGCTTTTCGCCGGCAGCTTATGCAGGTCGCCGCCAGCGGCGAGGATTTCGGCTGCAGTATGGGGAACGTTATAGCCGTGGAAATACAAAACCTCATCCAGGCCAAACGCCTGTCCATCGATCTCCAGGAGACGAACCTCATCGCCTGGCTCTAACTTCTGATAATTCGCGTTAAGGCTCATGGTTTAAATGCCTGAATAAAAGTGGCTGAAAGTGAGTAATTTCCGCCGCCCAGCGGCACCGGTTTGTATTGTTCGCAGCGGTAAAGCCCCACCTCTTCCAGAGGCGGGGTCCACTGAAACGCGCGGGTGCCGGCATGACGGTCGAAGAACTGCTTAATCGGACGGATATAGTCCTCCGTACCGACAAAACTCAGCTCCCAGTCCTGTGATCGGGTGTTAATACCATCGCCGGATACCTGCGCATACCCGTCACCGAACTGCGCCTTCCGGACACGAAAGTTAACGGTCTGCTGGGGATTAACCCGCGGACTCCAGGTGAATATCTCAATAGCCATCAACGTTGCCCTTTAACTGCATTCCAGACCATCCCGCCAGGGCGCATATCCTGCGCCATCAGCTCCCTGTATTTTTTCTCCACAAACGAGCCGATCTGCTGGCCAAACTGCTCAAAACCAGACGGCGCCTGCGTTGAGGTGTTTCCGCCTTCAATCGTGATATAGACTTTTGGCCCTTCCGACGCGCCGGCGTTCTGAACACCACCGACAGCGCGTACACCCAGCGAACCATCGCCGGCACGCGTCAGCGGCATGATGGCCTCCGGCCCGGCCTCGCCAAATACGCCGGCCCCTTTTGCGAAAGCGAAGAGCTGCGGAGAGTCGTAGACCTGGTTGCTGTAGGCACTTAATGAAGGAGAATCGAAGACACCGCCTTTGGCATAACCCGGTATTTGAAAGTTAAAGTTATTACCCGCATTCTGAATCGCAGTTCCTGCGCCGACATCAGCCGCTCCAGAAACACCACCTGCAATACTCACTCCAGCTCCCACCACACCCATGATGGTTTGCATGACAGAACTGGTGACCAGCGCCTGTGCGGCCATATCAACGAGGTTTTTTATGATTGACTGTGTGAGCGAGGAAAACAGGTCAGCCATGTTCTCCTTAAAGCTTCTCGTCCGCGTCAGCATGCTCGTCAGGAAGTTGCTTGAGCGCTCATGGGCCGTTTCAAATAACCCGACGGCCAGGCTCTGGAATTCTCCCTGTGATCGGTATAACTCCAGTGACGTCTGATACTGCGCATCGGCGGATTCTTTCGTCGCCTTCTGCATAAGCATTTCGTACTGTTCTTTGCTGATCGCGCTGCCCTGGTAGTACGCCTGCAGCAATGCCTGCCGCTGCGCAAGCTGATTGCGCAGCGAGACCAGTGGATCAACTTCGCCGGCGATATCCAGTGCCGGCGCAGCGATTTCATCGGCATGCGCCTGCAGCAGCTCTTTCGCAGTATCTCTGGCCAGCGTTATTCGTGCGGCCTGGTACTCTTTTTCATCAAGAAGGCGGGCTTTGAAAAGCTCAGCCAGGTCCCGGCTGGCTTCCTGCTCTTTTCGCAGGGTTTCCTGGGCGGGGGAATACTGCGCGGCCAGATCCAGTCGCTGTTTCTGGTAGTTCTCTGCATTCATTAACAGCGCGCGCTGCAGGTCAGCATCACTGGCGCCATTTTTCTTCGCCGCTTCCTGCAGCTCCCTGTTGCTGTCCTTTTCCTGCAGGTTAATTCTGGCCAGGCTGGATGCATGGGCTTCTTCAATTTGCTGCCGCAGCGTTTTGAACTGGTCGACCTGGGACTTACTGCCTTTCCCCGTGCCGGTACCGCCATCGCCGCCCCAGGGATTTCCATCTCCGGTCTCTTTGGGGGGCGTGCTTAACGCTCCTTTCAGATCGTCCGTAAGGGAGGTTATTTTTCCCGATAAACCCAGCTGAGCCAGTGTTTTTGCATCACTGACACGCTTAATGTTTTCCTCGGTTTTGCGGAGTCCCTCGTTAACGCTATCGAGATCCGCCCGCGCCCGCGTCTGGTCTTTTGTCACCCCTTCCAGCTGGCCGAAGGGGTCAAACCCTTTCAGGCTGTCGATACGACTGTCGGCATCCTGAATCTCTTTTATCAGCTGGTTACGCTGCACGACCTGGTTTTCGTACTTATCCTCCAGGTCGAACTGCTTCACATTTAACTGGTTAAGCGAGAGGCGCATCAGCGCTTCACTGGTTTCCACTACGGCATCTTTTAAATCAATGGCCGATTGCCGGGCTTCTTTTGCTTGTTGATGGAAATACAGTAATGCAGAGCCAGCCAGCGTCGCCGCGCCAACCGGACCACCAACAAAAGCCAGGGCGCCTCTTGCCAGGCCCACCGCAACGGAGGCCGCACGGGCTGATATCGACAATTGCCGGTTTGCCGCTGCCAGTTTCAGTTTCGCCTGGCTGGCCAGATTGGTTTGCTCAGTTTCCTGTCGGATGAGGCGGGTAAACTCATCCTGGTAACTGATATTCATCCCGTACTGTTTAGCCGTCCGCTCCATCTGCCGGTAGTGGCCAAACTCAGCGTCGTTCTGTTTCAGGATGGCCGCTGTCGAATCCAGCGTTTTGCGGGCAATATCCGCATCAGCCTGCGCCCGCGCTTTTACCGCCGCCTGGCTTTCCCGCCAGGCCGCGATATTCTCCCGCAGCCCTGCAGTCAGTTTCGTGGATAACACGGGGATCAGGCTGTAAAGCGCCACGCTGGAGACGGTGTTGAAATTGTCTGCCAGGCTGTTCAGTGCCTCCGTGGCAACCTGAATCCCGCTGCGGAGTGGCCCGTTACTGCTCTGGCCGATCTTAATGACCATCCCTTCAAACGCACTGCTCAGCCCCAGCAAATCGCCGTTCAGGTTGTTAACCCTGATGGATGCCTGCTCATGCGCCGTTTTGGTACCGGTCAGGGAAGCGGTCAGTTCATCAAGCTTTGAACGGTTCTGGACCAGGATAGACGCCGCATTCAGGTTCTCCACGCCAAACAGTTTTACGGCCTGGGCCGTGGAGAGATTTTTCCCGGAAAGATTGGTCAGCGCCTGGCTGAGACCAACCACGGACGGCTTGAGGCTCTTGTCCGTGCCCTTTTCCAGATTCAGGATGACGTTACGCAGCGCCGTGCCGGCTTCACCGCCTTTAATTTCACGCTCTGCCAGCACCTGAATCGCGGCATTCAGCTGCTCAAAACCAACGCCGGCCTGTGCGGCTGCGACGCCACCATTTTTAATGGCGGCCGCTGTATCCACAATCTCCGACGACCCGTACTTCGCGCCGGCGGCCAGCACGTTGATATAACGATCCGCCTCCTGCGCGCTCGCCCCGTACTGGTTTAAGGAGAGCGCCAGCGTTCTGGTCGCATCGGGCAGCGTTGTGCCGGCGGCCTGCGCCAGGATAAGCGCGCTGTTCGTAGCCTTCTGCAGTCCATCGGACGTTTTTAAAAGCTCCGGTTTAGCCGACGCCATCAGCTTTAACGCCTCGGCGGCCTGGCTGGCGCTGTACTCTGTCGTGCGCCCCATTTCCTGCGCAGCCAGATCCAGCGCTTTCATTTCAGCAGCAGTCGCACCGGTGATGGCCTGCAGGTCTGATAATGCCTGTCCATATTGTCTGGACGTGGTGACGATCGTGCCGATGGAAAGGCCGGCTCCTGCCAGCCCCGCCAGCCGGCTGGCCATCCCGGATATCGACAGACCGACCTTTTTATAGGCGTCCTCCGTCTTTTTCGCGTCCGCCTGGGCATTACGGTTGAACCGTCGTGACTGGTTCTCCGCATCGCCATACGCTCCCAGCAGCTGGGATTTAAAACTGGCTGCGTTCAGGTGCAGCCCGACCGCTAAAGATGCGACGTCTGCCATTACATTAATGCCCTCATGACTGCCGCGCATTCATCATCGACCCGGGATGGCGCAGGTATGGTTTCGGTAGGTGGCGCGTTTTCATCGCCAGGACGGCGGAAAGTGCCTTGTTTCAGGAAGTAGGCTCGCCAGTGGTACAGAGTGTTGGCCGGCAATGCGGCAATTTTGGATGGGTCAGGCTCGCCCCAGCGGTCGGCCAGCCAGAAGATCAGCTCCAGCCAGGGCGAGTCACTCAGTTTTTTTCCGCTTCCTCCAGCTTGCCGATTGCGTGTTGCTTCACTTTTTCCACAGCGGCCAGCAGTTCGGGGTTTTCATGGGCCTTCAGCAGCTCGGCTGCCGTGGGTTTAAATTCATCCGGAATGGCCGTTCCATCCGGCTGAACCAGTGCATCGATGACGATCTGAATGACTTGCTCCGATGCCTCGCGCGCTGCGCCAGCTTTTGCGGTTTCAGCCATTTTCTCTTCGTAGCTGATGAGGTAATCCCCGGTCAGGCGGCGGATGAATACGGTGGCGCCAAATAACTCGGTTTTAATGACGGTTGGCTCCGATTTAAGCAACGCGGATTTCAGCGTGGACAGGTAATCTTTATCTTTCACAGGTAGTCCTTAAAAATAAAAAGCCACCCGAAGGTGGCTGTTTACAGGTTAAGTTAATCAGGCGCCGCCGGAGACAGCGACGGTTCCCCAGGTGATCTTGTTCTGTTTACCCTGAACAGTGATCTGGATGACCTCATTCGCCGGAGCGGCGATTTCATTCATCTGCCACCCGGACAGCGCCAGGAGCATCGTCGCTGTTCGCTTGTTGGGTAATTCGACGTATAACTGGATGGTCTTGCGGGCCTCTGCTGCGTTCAGCAGCGCGGCAAAATCGGTATTGCCCGGATCATCAATGAAGCCCAGCGACTTTTCAGGCCCGTCAGGCAGATCGCTGATGGACTGTTTCTGCTTATCCAGTAACGTGGTGCAGTCGACAAAGCCCCCCGTCTGCCCCATTGCACCCAGCGCTTTACAGTTAATCAGCGGTTTCAGCGCTGACGTGGCAGCGCCAGGCTCCCCGTATTTCACAATGGTGCCCGCCGGCAACATCGCATATTCAGGCGAAGTTTTATCAGCCATGTTTCTCTCTCTTTTTATACGGCAGCGGATGCTACCTGTTTTCAATGCCGTTTCGGATTTCCACGGTTAACACGCGCAAAACGGTCTGGAGGTTGTAATCCAGGGCGGGTCGGATAAAGGGGTCTGCAACCTGTTTAACCGTGCCAAACTCCTGCGCCAGCGCCTTCATATGGTGCTGCTTGCTGGGGCCAACACGGAGCGTTACAACCGCGTTCCCTTTACCCTTGCGGGTGGAAGAGCGGATTTTGATTGAGTCCCGCATGTGCGGCCCGGCAGACGTTTCGTCAAAGCCGGCATGCTGCTTCATATCTTCCTCGACGACCTTTAGCGCTTCGCGCCCGGCATCCCGCAATACCTTCGTCGCCACTTTTTCGCCCAGGGCCATTAACTGCCGCTCCAGCTCATCCAGCCCTTTAACTTCCATTCGGATCACGAGGAGTCCTCCACGTAGTGAATGATGAAATCGCGGGTCAGGCGATACTGAATGCGACGATTCGTCAGCTGGTTTTTATCCTGATGGATGCCGCCTCGTTCCACATACTGAACCGGAATACCCTCCAGCTGGCCATGAACGACGGACTTCAGTTCCGTCCAGATTTTTTTATCCAGCTGCAGCAGTGAGGTGTAATCATCGAGACGGTACAGATTCACCTGGATACGGGCAGATACGATCCCCGTTCGCAACATTCCAGAGACCATTTCCGGGTCAGAGATACGCTGAAAGGTCGCTCCTTCCTGGACCGTGTCCGGCAGTAAAAGCGGATACGCATTCATGCCGGTGATGCGCTCCAGCGCACCCTTAATCGCCAGCTCTATCATGCCGCCCGTCAGCCTCCCCCGTGATAATGATCCGGTCCGTTTTGCGGTCGATATTCCGGACGGTATAAACCAGATTTTTCGTCGTAATTTTCCAGTCAATATCAACCAGCACACCCGGATAGACCGTAAACAGGCAGGTTTCCACCACCTGCTGCTGATCCAGCGTGCGGACTTTCCGCCCCGATACCAGCTCCCGTTTTGCCCACGCTTTTCCCGATTCAACCTGCTTTTCCGGTAGCGGTTCGCCCAGCGGCCCCCGACCGGACTGAACGTAGCTAATTGCAATGCGACAGTTCATATCACCCGGTTTCAGGCTCATAGCGTATGCTCCTGCAGGGGGAAAAGAAGATGCCTCACCGCATCGGTTTCCAGCCACTGTCCGGTATGGCCATTCAGATACGCATCGCTGACCAGAAACTGAATAGCCAGCCGGATATCTTCATCCGCGATGAATCCGCGGACGGTCTCCGGGAGCGCCTGCAGCTCTTCATCACTGGTGACCAGCTTGCAGTAGTAATCACGCTCGATGCTCCGCTGCGCGGCGTTCACCATTTGCGTGAGCATGGCATCATGCTCCGTGAAGTCCAGTTCCAGGCGTAGCTGGGTTTTCACATCATCCAATGTCAGTATCAAAATCGCTGTCTCCCGGCTTCGGTTTCAGCGCACGTTCGGCATCCTCCGGCCATACCGCGATACGCCGCTTAACCAGTTCTTCGGCGCGCGATCCTTCAAAGCACGCGATATCTCCACGGGAATAACGGTGGTGCGGCCCAAGGAACACAACGGATTTACGCTCTGCCTGTGCGACCACGGTCGCATGGTTGTCCTGTGTGCCTGTTTCTTCCGGCTCCACTGCTTTATTTTTCGCAGCCATAACATTCTCCTGAAAGGGAAAAGCCCGCATATGCGGGCCGTATTTACTGAGGGATGGGTTAGAACAGGACGCCGGTACCCAGCACCAGGCCTTCCGGATGACGGAAGCCAATATCATGCTCAGTAACAACGCGGATTAGCGACTGGTTACGGGAAAACGCAGATACCAGGGTGCCATCGGCATCGATGTAAGAGGCTTCCTTCGAGAAGTCGACTTTCATATTGCCGTCTTCAGCGATAACCACATCATTGAAGTCAGCAAAGTAAATCTCAGTCTCCTTACCCCCGGTCCCCAGATTCGCAGGGATCGCGCTGGTACGCTGAACCGGATATCCTTTAAGTAATCCCTGAGCCATTTCCGGATAGACTTTGTTGCCGTTGCCGTCACGCAGCCCAAACAACTTCATATAGGTACGGTTCGACATGCCCCAGCCGCTGCTGATCATATTGCTGTTGCCGTCCATCGCCATCAAAATGATCTTGTCCAGGTACTCGTCAACTGTGTTCAGGTTGATCGCTGCATCAGCTTCCCACGGCAGCAGGCGGTTCCACTGCGTCGCGCGCGCCTTCATACCAATCGGTGTATCGCCGGTACCGTCATCGCGCATAAAGGCTTTATCCTCACGCACTGAGATGGCGGTCAGAATATCCTGCAGGACCAGCTGCTCGACGTTGAATCCGGCGCGGCCAATCAGTGCATTGGAAATAGGCACCATCGCAATCAGAGTTTTCGCCGTAAGTTTTACATCATCAAAGCGTGTTTCTGATGTCTTGGCGTCTTTGTTTTCTCCTGTGTAGCTTGCCGTTGCTCCACCGGCCACGCGTGGTAGCGTCATATTACCGTTAGGCAGCGGAACGGGACGGGCACCCAGCTTGCGGACGATGGTTCGGTCGCTCAGTAGCTCGATCACCTCACTGTGGAGGTTCTGCGGAATAAGCACACCACCGGACGCCGCTGCGGTGGAAATGGCCATCGATACGGACTGGTCATTCAGCTCTTCTGAAGCGAATTTTGCCGCGTCCTGCAGATTCCCTGCGCCTGCGGCGACAGACATAACCAGTCGGGTCATGCCAGCACCGGTGTACTGTTTAGGCTCCTGCTTAACAATAATGCCGGGGGCCTGCTGAGTCGCTTTCACGGGTTTTGCGACCAGCGCCGCAGCACGTTCGGCGGCTTCCAGGCGTTCAATTTTGGCGCTGATATCAGTGAACTGCTGCTGCAGGTTCGCAAACTCCGTCAGCTGCTCCGCAGTCAGCGTGCTGCCGCTGGCGTCAATGGTTGCCAGGGCCTGAACCTGTTCGTTGATACCCGCACGCTGACGACGCAATTCTTCAATCTGTGGCATTTGATTTCTCTCTTTTTAGACATAAAAAAAGCAGCCTGCTGGCTGCTTAAGGTGACGCGGTTTGTGTTTGCGCCGGGTTACATTTTGGTTTGCAGGTCCATCGCGGCTGCCTGCATCTGAATGGAGGTTTTTTGACGGGGTTGCTGATACTTTGCCGCGATAGCATTGATCGCCGCGTGGGGGTCAGAGACTTCATCCGCCAGGCCGGCAGACACCGCGCCAGGGCCAAAATACAGCCCCGCCTGCGTATCAATGACGGCCTGCTGCTTCAGGCCGCGATATTCGGCCACCGACCCCGTAAACGTCTCGTACATTTCGTCGATCATGCCCTGGAACATACCCAGCGACTCTTCACTCAGTGGTTCATGTTGGGTGCCGTTATTTTTGTTATCTCCCCGGTAAATGGTGGTGAACGTCAGCCCCATTTTTTCTTCCATCTTCGACGTATCTAGGTGCTCCATGATCACACCAATCGACCCCACGCCACTGGTCTGGCTGACGATGATTTTGCTGCAGGCCGATGCGATGAAATACGCGGCGGAATACGCGCTGTAGTTCACAATCGCCGTGATGGGTTTCGTGTCGCGAGACTGATAAATGTAATCGGCCAGCTCCTTGCACCCCACCGCTGCGCCGCCGCCGGAGTTAATATCCAGAACGATTTCGCTGATTGAGGGGTCGTTTAACGCCGCCTGCAACTGCCCGCGGATCCGCTCGTAGCTGGTCAGCTCGGAGCACATCGCCGTAATCTGCCCCCGGCGTGGAACAAGAATGCCGTGAACGGGGATCACCGCCACCCCGCCGGTGGGCTGGACCTGCTCAGCAGCAGGTGATTTACCCGGATTCAGCGCCATCTGAATGACGGCATCTTCGGTGATCCCCTGAATACGGGGGATGAGCACCGCTTTCACGGAGTCCATTGTTTGCCGCGTCACGTAATGCGGCACACCAAAGACCATATCTGCCAGGTGCGGCAGGTTAATTAATTTCGTTGTCATGTTGTCTTCCGGGTCATCCCGCGCGGCGGGAAATAATCAGGCTCTGGCCAGAAGGGTTTCGATTTCGGCCAGCTGTTTTGCTGTCGGCGACTTATCGCCAGGAAGGATCTGCGCGCTGTCGACCATATTGAGCGGCGTCAGGTATTTGTCCCCGCCGGCAATTGGCGGCAGATTCTCCATACGCCGGATATCGTTAGTGGATAGCCATCCCCACTGGCGGCCCAGCGCATACGATTCATAGCGTGACTTCTGGTCGCCTCGCATCAGCCCGGAAACGTTGAACTCGATGTACAAATCGCGGCGTTCGCTGGGCAGAAGCAGATCGCGCTGCAATGCACCCTCATGGCGTTTCAGCCAGGCCAGCAGCGTATACATCACGAACTGTAGGCCCTGGTGCTCGATGTTGTTGTTGGTCGCTTTCGCCAGCATCTGCACCATATGTGGCGGGATTTTATAGAGCCGGCAGACCTCTTCCACGCCCCACTGCCGCGACTGTAGCAGCTGCGCCTTTTCGTTATCCTGCGACAGTTGTTTGTAGCTCATGCCCTCCTGCAGCAGTGCCACAGAGAACATATTGTGAATACCGGAATGGCGCTCGGTCCATTTCGCCAGCAGGCGATCAATAGCATCCTGGCTTTTAATGGTCGCAGCCTCTTTCGGTCGCTCTATCACCCCGCTCATCGTTGTCCCGCGCCGAAATGTCGCTGCCGCATGCTCCTCAACGGCCAGATTCAGCCCCAAGACATCGGCGTTCGTCTGAATGGGGGAACTGCCGATATAGCCATCCAGAGAAAAGACCTTCACATGGTGCATCATGCGCATCGGCAAAATTTCACCGACTTCCGGGAGTTCGTAATACGGCATACCGTCCGGCCCTTTCAGCACAATGACCTTTTTCGGGTTAATGGGGATCAGCTCTTTCGGGTAGCCTTTTCCGTCCCGTTCGATGATCGAGTAGCAATTTCCCTCCAGCCCCAGCAACCCCTGCTGCTGCTCGAAATACTCGAATGAGGTGTCTTTTCTGTTGGGCTGGGAATGAATCAGGTCATAAACCGGGTGGTCCGTCGCACGCTGGCGCCCGCCATTTTTATCCCGCCGGTAAAGTTCGCACGGCAGCTGCGCGACGGACTCAGCCAGGAGGGTGACACAGGCCCGGACCGCTGAAAGTCCCAGAGCGGTTTCCGGCGTGATTATGATGCCAGTTTTGCTCTGGCTTGAACGAACCCCGCCCAGCATAGCTTCCCAGAAGCTATTACCCGAGTATTGTCGGCCCCTGAACATCTGGGGTAGGAACATTATTTACCTCCGCCATTGCTGACGCCGGAGGAAAAGGCCCGGGTTGTCATATATGACCAGCCCAGACAAATAATCCCTCCTGTTATCAATCCCACTGATGGAGAAATAAGCCAGGCACCTGCGGATAACAATCCAGCACCAGTGAGGCCGACAATAAAACTCAGAACTGAAATTAGCATGCTATATCTTCCTCATCGTATACGGATGTCATCACTGAACTGTTAAGCATGGCGCGCCCCAGCCCCATCATTAAACCAACCGCACCATCTATCTTATTCTGCCGCCCTTCTTTCCCGGGACGCACAATATCGTCACTTCCGGGAAGGTACTGGCCGACGATATTGGAAATACACCAGTTCATGACGGGGTGTCCGTCATGATGAAATCTCCCCGAGATGAGCGCAGCCTCAATCTCTCTCATAGGATCACTCATGTGGGTAAAATTTTGTCTTATCTCGACAGGCTCAAGCCCCTCTTCCTCAAGCATGTGACGTAATGAAGTCGCGCCATAAGGATCAATGGGGCATTGGGCAATTTTTACGGTATTCCGCAGCTTCAGGATCGTTTCAAATATCAGCCTGTAATCAACTTCACCACCATCGGTCGGGATCAACTTACCCTGCCGGACAAAGGACTGATAACGTTCTGCGGTACTTTTCAGCGCGGTCTCCTGCGAGTAAATGGTTTCTTCGGGTGCCCAGAACAGAGGAGAAACACAGTAAAAATGTGTTATTCCGTCTATTTCACGACGAAAAACTGGAACCACGGCATTGAGGTCAACTTTCGAGGCCAGATCGATACCCAGCCAGCATTCTTCCCCTTCAAAATCTGACAACTTAAGGTTTTTATCGGCTGCATCCATCCATTTTCTCAGGTCGTAATAAGCTGATTTTGCGCTTACCCAGCGATTGAAATGCTTGGTCAGAATCTTGTTTGTCTGCCCGGGCGTCGACATACCCAATAATTGTTTAGCCCGGAGAAAATCTGCTTTTACCGAAATGCCATAGTTGGGGTTTGCCTTGATTAATGCCTCAGGAGTCGTCCAGTCATCATCGTCATCAAGGCCATAAATCAGCCCAAATATGGTTTCATTTTCCTCGCCATTACGGGTTCTCCGCAGGATCTCGACAACCTGAGTACGCTTTTCATAGCAAGGGGATGTAATGTCATAGCCGGCGGTGGTGATGATCAGTGTCATCGGTTGTTCACGAGCCCCCATACCGGTGGTCATGGTAGTGTAAAGCGCATCAGTAGTATGTTCGTGATATTCATCAATGATGGCGCATGATGGCGAATCACCATCCCCCGGGTCACCGATCACAGGCGCAAAAACCGAACCGTCAGGGCGCGTCATTTTTTTTGCCCAGGGTTTTATCGAGAATTTTTGCCGCAATGCCGGCAGCTTTTTCACCATTTGCAGCGCCGGAGAAAATACCTTCCATGCCTGTTTTTCAGTCGTGGCGCCGCAATAGACTTCTGCACCATGCTCGCCATCTGCACAAAACATATAATTTCCTACAGCAGCGGCAATAGCGGATTTCCCGTTCTTCCTGGGCACCTCGATATAGATTTCAGAGAAACGACGCAGGCCTGTCTTCTTGTGTACCCATCCAAACGGTACGCCAAGAGCGAACTTCTGCCAGGCTTCAAATTCAATCCGGAGTTTACGCCGGGCCCATTCCCCTGAGGTATGAGGCATTTTCTGGGCAAAACGAAGAAATCGTTCTGCTTTGTTTTTATCGAAGCGGTAGGGCCAGTGGGGATCCTTTGCTCGTTCGAGGTCGTCCAGATGTCGCTGACAGGCAAGTACCGTTAACTGACACGCCAGAATCTTCCCGCCAACGATATCCCGCGCATACTGGTTCGCTGCATTGACGTTCGGATAGGTTGCCATCAGTCAAACTCATCGAATTCATTCCCGTCATCGTCCGGATCCTTTTGTCCGCTGGTCATGCGAAGACGACTGAGCGGATCTAACCCCAACAGAGAGCCCAGGCGGGCAAGCTGGGAAACCGAGTCATTCCGGACATTAACTGCAGGGTGTTTTTTCAGCCCCCCCATTTCACTTTCTGAGGTCAGTCCGCTGGCCAGCATTTTTTCGGCTTCGAGCATCAGATGAAAAGCATTGCAGTAAGCCAGCAACAAAGGTGCGTCCTCCAACTCAAACACCCCTCGGTCGATGAGTATTTTGCTTTGCGTCTTCCACATTCTTATTGCCGCCTCCCCCATTAACTCAGCGGGAGGCGCAATACGTGTTAATTTGCTTTTTTGCCCGGTGGGTAAAGTGGGTTTTCGGCCACCACCGGACGATCGAATTCCTCCGGCCATAAACGTTCCTTTGATAGATGAAACCTTCCGGAAAAAAGTTTCTTATTTCTGGCGTGTAAAAATAGACTTCAACGGGCAGTCCCGAAGTGCGAAAGGGGTCAGGGATTTGATCCCCCCTTCCCCCTGGCTGCAGCTGCCTCAGTCGAGGTGGAGGTCGTCATTCCGGCTGCGCCGGCGGCGAATACGGTTCGCACTGCGTGGGCCGGCATATATCAGACGTTCAATGAACACCAGTTGTTATACCGGCGGTCAGGATCCTGTCGCTGTAGCAGATCCTCCATCGGCCTGCAGTACGCTTTCTGGAAGCCGTTCATCTAATGGCTGGTTCTCGAAAACCTTCATCCCAAACTGACCAATCCAGGTGCTAACTGAGTTGATGTTCCCTGCGATGAAGTCGGTCACCTCGGCGATCAATCCTTTAACGACGACATCCGTGCTCTGACGCCAGTAATTCTCAATCGCGACCAGCAACGGATCGGAACCATTACTGACAGATTGTTCACCTACGCTATACGTTTTTTTCTTCGCGCTATCGGTTATACATCGCAGCTGGCTGGTCTGGACGGCTCCAACCTCTGCTGCAATTACCTGCATCGTCAACGTAGCCACTTTGTTCCCGTCTGCATCAGCGCTGGATGCATAGAACATGGAGAGCGTCAGATCCGTGCGTTTATACATCATTGCTTACCTCCCCTACGATGGCGGGAACGACGACCGCCGGGAAACGGAGATTGTTGATCCTGTACCAGCTCACCCACTAAAGGTTCCTGGGCCGACTCAGCAGCCGGTGCCGGTGCAATATCATGCGCAATCGTCAGTTTCAGCAGTGGGCGGCCGCCCTGGACATGCTCAAAATGGATGCCATGCACGGCTTCATTCATTCGTGACTGACCATCAGTCTCCAGAACGGTCAAAACGCCATCAACGTATTCAATTTTGAAACTCTTCATCGGGTTCTCTCTGTTGCTGTTTTCTTGCTGTGGCAGGTCCAGCACAATGACTCCAGATTAAAGTCATCATCGGTACCACCATGAGCTTTAGGAATGATGTGGTCGACACTTGAAGCTTTCGTGGCAATACCGTCTCGCCTGCAGTTCTGACAAAGGTATTTATCCCTCTTCATGATACGGGCCCGTTTAATTTCCCACGGACGACCATAACCACGTTCATGCCGAGTTTTTCCGGGCTGATAGTTACGCCAGCCATCACCGGCGTGTTGCTGCCGATGGATCTCACAGAACCCACTGACATCATTCGTTACTGCCGTGCATCCTTTGTGCCGGCAAGGTCGTTTAGCGCGTGGAGGCATAACTTTTTCCGAAGTTAGTGATAACGCAGTCGTTAACACCGTTTTGTGTTACAGGGATGATGCCAGGGTGAACTTGGGTGAACTTGATGCCATATTCACCCCAATAAAAAGCCCCGCATAAGCGGGGCTGTAGATTCAGAAATATGGTTTTGGCTACTGGTAGGTATATGCGAAATGCCCTTCGATCTGAGATCTGACATCAACAGTTTCGTCTAACTTTAAGGAATCATAGCCCTTAATATGGAAATGAGGCTCATATGCATAAATCGTAATAAATGCATATGACCCTTCATCTCCCGTGAAAATCTCATATTTGACGCGAGAAAGACCGGCACCAACTAACATGTATGTATCCAGAAGCTTCTGGGTATTCATCATCCATTCCTTTTCCTTTAAAAATCCTTATCAGCATACATGAATTCGATGGATGACGACTGCAATGAATTCTTGCAGGCTTCAAAAAAACCTCAATATCAGTAAGTTAATACCCATACAGCCCCCCAAATATGCCAAAAAATAAAGCAGAAAGCAGCCAGGCAAGTGCAGTCTTCTTCATTAGCACTCCGTAAAATGCTATAGACATTGCTAGACACATCGTTATAAAAACTGGCCACATAGTCAATAAAAAAAGCAAATAACCAAAAAACCCACTATTAATAGTTATATTCACCGCTAACTTAACCCTGACGTTCTAAATATGAGCTGTATCGCATGACACCATGCAATCTGTTCTTTCTGGCGAACTATAGCATTATCAAAGACACTTAGTGAATGCTTGATGCCTTAGCCGCTGAGCTCCGTTAACTGATTTATACCCGCTACGCTTGTTATATCCGGAGTGTTGTCTAAACTATCTAATGACTTTGCTCTGCCACGACAAAGTCCGTCGTTCTACCTGTGAGCTTAGGGATGAGCCACTTCCTGTAGTATCTGGCCTTCCATTTTTTCTCAAAACCAGTAGAAAAACATCCCGCAATCTGACTATACTCCTACATTGGCTGCCCCTGCAGCACCCCGTCAATCTGTCGGATTTACTCCACGGGGTTTTTTATAACCTGAAACTGCTGGACAAAAGACTCCAAGAACTAAGCCCACCAGCAGCACATTTCCAGGATATCCATAAACAGGATACCTAAGAGTTGTTATGTCCTTCGAACATATAAGGCGCGTATGATGATTAGTTATATTCAAACCTGAGCTCATCAAGCCTTAATGGTTTTCTTATAAAAGTATTTTTGCATTAGATAATGAGTATCTGCCCCTCGCACAATGCGCAAAGCATAGGGGAGGATTCATCGTAATCACCATTTCCATCGGTGTAATTATTAACCACCCAAAGAGTGTAATCAATCGTGTCATCTCTGACAAGATTGATATTCCCAGCATTCTGTTCACCTCGTAAAATATACTTACCTTGCTTATCTTTTATACCATGAGAGAGAGTCCCACTCCTTTATTAAAATAATAGATAAAATCTTAAGTCCACCATCTGATACAAGTACTTCCAATGACAGTTTGTCACCTGAAGCTGGATCAGACATTCTTGCATAACATTTTCTAATCACAACCAACCTACTCATTTTTGGGTAGGGTATAAGCAAGGCAGGGACTGAATTCAACAAGAAAATAACCTATCGGGCTATCGCTTTATAATAAGCCTGCCAGCGGTACTTATCCAATCTCAGTTGCCGCAAGCACTGAGTGCTTTCAATATCAGCCTGCAGATCTTCGTCGCTGTCCTTCGCGGCGTCACTTGCTTTGCACGGCGGGCTCATCAAATCCGGGGATGGAGTTGGCAGCATCGATGGCGCGCTGACGCAGCTGCACAGCATCATCATCAAACCTGCATACAATACGATTCGGAGACTGAACATATTTCACCACGTCACGGGTTATTGTTTTGTAGATGACCTTACCCGCTTCGTTAGCAGTAGCGGCCTTTTCCTCTACAGGCTTAATGGTACTCTCGGCCTTCTCTCTCTTCTTTGAAGCTTGAGCATTGATGTGATCAGCGTGAGAACTCCAGCCTGAGCGCCACGAAATCACGTTAGAGGCCAGCAGGATTGTTATAGCGATGATAACGGCGGTTAAGCGACTCATCTTTGCTCCCATAAACAAACTTCACGCTCAACTTCCCTCCGGGTAATAAGTCCTTTCCACTGCTTACCTTTGGCATAGGTCCAGCGGAGCAGTTGATCGCACGCTCCTTTAGGGTCACCCTGGTTGATTTTGCGAAGCAGTGTGGAGGTCTGGAAGTTACCAGTTCCGACGTTATAGGCGAACGAGTACAAAGCCCCACGCATAGTATCTGGGATCGGTTTTTTGATGTAAGGGTTGATCTGCCTGGCGACGGTATTCAGGTCTTTATTTAGTAGCGCCCGACACTCTGCCTCGGTATAGGTTTTGCCGAGCATGATGTCTTTACCTGTGTGGCCGTAGCAAACCGTCCAGACACCTACCACATCCTGATAAGGGTCGTATCGCACTCCCTCAAGCCCATCATTACCCGTCGGGCCAGTAATGAGTGCAGAGGCAATCGCAAAGGCTCCACCGCCGACTGCAGCAAGAACGCTTTTACGTAGTGTCGGAGACATTATTCACCTCGCACAGCTTTTCGCCGGTCTTCTTTAATTTTGAAATACAGATTCGTCAGGTATGTCAGCAAGCCAAATACCAGACTTCCCAGAACACCAATAGCGGCCCACTGGGATGGGGATACTTTGTCGAGCAATTGCAACATCCAGAACCCCGCGTTACCTGCGGACGTTCCGTAGGCAATACCTGTTGTTAGCTTGTCCATTCGATACATACTCCACCTCCGGATTAACGGGGTGCTTTGTGCGTGTAGGGGGTCAGGCCCATCGGGCTGATTTAACAATGAGCCGTATCGATGATGATTCCCGTGAGCCTGAAATGAAAAAGGCCACGCAAAGCGCAGTCTTCAAATGATGTTTACCTTTTCTTTCTGAAGCGCCCTATTGATGGCGTAAAAAAGCCCGCCTGAAGGCGGGCAGAAAGTAGGCATTCTAGGTAGTAACGAAACGAAGGAACTCCTAATAGTCCGAGCTACCGATTTACCAGGAAGCATTCACTTTTGCCGTTACGTTCTATAAACATAGAAGGGCAACCGCAAAAGTAAACCTGCCATAAATCTTAAAAATGTTTAGTGGCAGTGTGGTGCCGGGTGCCTCCCGGTGAGCATGCCCCAGTCGGCATGGCCCGCGCTGCATTTACAGGTTTCTGTAACTGACTGGTCGCCCCTCCGCACAGGGGGATTCACCACATCAATACCTTATGATGGGAAGATTCTATACGTCAATACCATAGGCGTATCGCTAAGCCACCAGCTATGCAGCAACTCCATCAGAAATAACCAGTTATCGAGGTAATGGCATTTTCAGAGCCCCCCGGATTACATTAGGATGGTTTGGATAAAGGACTCAGCTGATTTAGCAACAAGCCGTATCCATAAATGAAAAAGGCCGCCAGTACGGCGACCTTTGATTAGGATATATAGAGATTAGTGGACGACAATTTCCATCTTTTGCCCCAACGCTGATAGCGCTTTTTGGATCGTATCGATTTTGGTACTGTGACCAAGAGACACGATGCGCTGCACTTCCTGTGGGCGCGTGTTAATCAAGCGGGCGAGATCAGCATTGCTGGTGTTGGTGCTGACCAGACGGTTTAACAGCAATACTTTAGCTGCCACGCTGGCCGGAACCTCAACAAACGCATCACCTTCTGCTGATGGAGCGGGAATCTCCCGGCGGTCGTCAAAGTAAAAATCAAACGCCGTTACCAGGGCATCTTGCGCCATTTCTAACGCTTCCTCCCTGGTCTCTCCTCCCGTCATTGCCTCTGGGATATCCGGAAAGAATACCGCCCAGCCGGTTTCGTCATGCTCAAAAATTACCGGGTATCGCATATTGATTAAGTGAACCTCCGCGAGTACCAGCCCCGAGGGGCTGGATTTTATTTGATACCGAGTTGCTTAAGAATTGCCTTCCTCAGCGGTTCCGGTATTTCCTTCCCCGGATGTCTCGGCATTACCGTTTGCTTGCCGTTGAGATAGATTTTCAAGTGGTTAGTACCATCTTTAAATTCTGCCCCTTGAGCTGCAAGCCAACGCCTCAACTCGCTTTGCTTCACTTCCTCCTCCTGTCTGTTTAACTTGAGACAAGTATAAACATTTTTGTTTATAGCATCAAGCAAAGAATAAACATTTTTGTTTATATAAATAACAGAGGGAGCTATTGCCCAACACCTCTACGCCACGGTGAGGCGAAGCAAATCAATTATGCGATATACGACGATGTGACAAGGGTACTGATGCAATGCATCTCGAGAATACCCCCTGTCGTATCGCCGGAAAGCAAAAACCCCGCCGAGCGGCAGGGTTCTAATGGTTAAGCGGTGTGTCGAAGTGACCACTCTTAACAGATTACGATAGTTTTTGCGTACGCGTTAGTGTTTTTATATGATATTAGAAAATATCAACACGGAAGTACAAAACGTGAGCGAGATCATAAAATTAAGAGGGCTGATGAGTTCAAAAACCATAGAGCCGTTCATCCGACACATTAGGTTTCCTTTCTATAAAAATCTTGAAGAGTTCAGTGTAATTAATTTTAATTATCCTATCACAGCATTAGTAGGACAAAACGGAACAAATAAGAGTTCGGTTTTAAGGGCCCTCTATGGCTCTCCTAATAACTACTCTCTTGGTAGCTTGTGGTTTTCCACTGACATTGATGAAATAAAAGATGATGGAAGATCAAGATTCATATATGGTTATTTCGATTATTCAATCAAAGAAGTTGTCGAAGTAATTAAAACAAGGATCGTTGACCCTGATGATCCTGATCTTTGGGAAACATCTAGACCACTTGCAGGTGATGGCATGAAAAAAATGCCAAAAAATATTGTTTCCCCAAATCAACAAAAGTCGCGATGGAAACAAATTGATAAATTAGTTACCTATATCGACTTCAGGGCATCAATAAGTGCTTTTGACAAATTTTTTTACCACTCTGACTTTAATCTTTATCCTAAGAAAACTTTTTTACGTAAAAGAAGCCACATATTAAAAGATGTAATTGAAAACAATTCATCCAGCTGCAAACCTTTCAAGGGTAAAAAGGAGAGGTTATATAATAACGAACTTCTTTCCAAAGAGAAAGTTGAAATTATAAGCCATATTTTAGGTCGAACTTATAAAAGCATCAGACTAGTGGAGCATGCCCTCTTCACTAATGATAAAGCATCTACAGTTATACTGGAATCAAACAGTCTTAACTATTCTGAAGCCTTTGCAGGCAGTGGGGAATTTGCAGTAACTTTATTGGTTAATCAGATAATAAACGCCCCAAATGCTTCTTTAATCTTATTAGACGAACCAGAAGTTTCGCTCCATCCTGCTGCACAAATAAGACTCATGGAATTTTTAAACCAAATTTGTCTTAAAAACAAACATCAGGTTGTTATTTCGACCCATTCGTCATCAATTGTAAGGGATCTTCCTCAAGAGTCTATAAAACTTTTTACATTAAATTCCACAACAGGCAAAGTAAGTATTCTTGAAAATGTTAGTCCAGAGGAGGCATTTTTCACTCTCGGTGACAGACTGTCAAAAAAAACAATTTTCGTCGAAGATAAACTCGCTCAGAAATTCGTTGAAAAGGCTTTAAAAACTGGTGGTTCAGCTTTAGTCAATACATTTGATATAATTTACTGTCCTGCTGGAGCAACCACTTTACTAGGTAATATTGCTGTCCCGTTATTTTTATCCAATGTAACTAATGCAGTATTTTTATTGGATGGAGATCAAAAAACACTTACTGACTTTATAAAGTCCACCCAAATTCCAGAAGACCAAGATCCTGCTCTATCTGAAATATTAAAAAGCATCCTTGGGTGTGAAATAAAAATTCCGACAGATGGAAATGGCGGCAAACCTAATGAGAAGCAAAAAAAGCTTCTTCATCGTGGATTTATTGATTTCTCATATAATTTCATAGGTTATTTACCGGTAATAAACCCAGAGGTTTTTTTAATCGAAAACCTACCTGACTTTTATTTAGATTTAATCAAAGACAAGGACACAGCAGGCCTATCACCCAAAGAAATAACCGTGGAAATATGTAAAAATGATATTGGGAGCAATGAAATTACATCAGATGATATATTTGCCACGCAAATCAGAATCCTATCAAAAATACCTGATAATCATCCTGCATTTATAGAAACAAGAGAGATGCTGAAATTTTTTCTTGAACATGGTATGATCAGGGATAAGTAAAGTTATGGCGGGTTTTATAATGAGCAAAAAGATCAGAGTTTTCGATTTTTTCTCTGGCTGCGGTGGCACTAGCCAAGGTCTAAAAACTGCTGGTTGTGAGATTGTTTTTGGCCTAGATTTTGATTATGACTCAAGCGAAACCTTTAAGGCTAACAATCCTGATGCCGTATTCATCAATGATGACATTAGGTCAGTTGATGTTGCTGACATCTCTCAATTAGTTGAAACGGCAAAAAAAGATGCAAAGATTCTGTTCTGCGGGTGCGCTCCATGCCAACCTTTTTCAAAGCAAAATCAGAATAAAACCACTTCAGATCCCAGAAGAGGTTTGTTATCAGAATTCGGTCGCTTTGTCGAATTCTACGAACCCGATTATGTATTGATAGAAAATGTGCCTGGTTTACAAAAAGTGGATGTAAATGACGGTCCTCTCTATGGTTTTATTTCTATTCTAAAAAATAGGAATTACAATCTTGTTTATGGCGTTATTCCAGCATTATGGTATGGTGTTCCGCAAACGCGTGAAAGATTTGTTTTAATGGCCTCTCTTGAATCTCAAATTCATTTACCGGAGCGCACTCATAATGGAACTGATATTCCATTCGCTACGGTTAGAGATTGGATTGGTAACATACCCTCTATTGAAGCCGGGGAATCTCATCCGTTGGTGAAAGACCATGTTAGTGCAAAACTTTCAGAGCTGAATTTAAAACGAATTAGATGCACCCCTGAAGGTAAAGGACGAGAATATTGGCCAAGAGAACTTTTGCTTGAATGCCACAAGAAGCATACAGGTCATAGCGACGTTTATGGGCGTTTGGCATGGGATAAACCAGCAAGTGGGTTAACTACACGATGCATTAGTTACTCAAACGGCCGGTTTGGACATCCCGAACAAGACAGAGCTATTTCTGTTCGGGAGGCGGCCCTACTTCAAACGTTTCCAATAGATTACATTTTTAAAGGCTCCATGCTATCTAAGGCGAAACAAATAGGTAATGCTGTTCCGCCAAAAATGGCTGAGTCAATAGGAAATGTTTTTATCAAAATTTAAGCTGGAGCCCTAGCTCCAGCTAGTCTAAAGCATCATTAAAACCCCTTCAATAAACCCCATGGCATTATGCAATTCTTTCCTGATGGTACCATCAGAGCATTTAAGTTTCTTAGCGATGCTACGTAAGGAGATTCCGATAATAAAATGAGCAATAATTAACTCATACTCTTCTGGCTTATATTTCCGCAATCGCGCTACACAACCGTCAATCATGATACCTTCATCATCATCGCATTGCTGGCGTGTTTTCTTTCCATGAGGTAGCAAACCTTTAAACCCAGCAGCAATGGGTTGCCAGTCAACACCACTATTGTCAGATGCCGCCCAAGCTCCCCAGCGGTCCAATATTTCGTACATATCTCTCATTTTTAAAGCTCCTCAGGAAAGAACGCCGAGCGCGTATGCCCGGTCCAGCAATTTAATAATCAATACCGGCTGGGTGCCGTATTCACGCTCAAAAGCGGCAGGGTCATGGTGCAAAGCACGGTGGTGCTTGCGGCATAATGGGATCGTAAAAATATCGTGGGCCTTGGTGCCTACGCCGCCCTGCCCCCAGCCAATAAGGTGGTGTGCATCATCTGCAGGCTGCCCGCAGCACATACACGGCTGTTTTTTAACCCATGAGATAAAGTCAGCTGATAACCATCGGCTCCGCTTAGGTCTCGCGAATAGTGTCGCCGGTGCAACAGGATCGACGTTCACAGGAACCAGAGGTTTGCCCGGCGTGGTTATTGCCCTTGGCTTGATTGTTTTTTCGAGACGGGGAGAAAGAATACTGGTGGCCGGTACCGACGGAACAATCTCACTCTCCCTGTAAACCGATTTAATGTTATCGTCTTTAATACGCAGGGATCGGCGCGCCATTTCTTCTGTAATTTCATCGCCAATCCCGGCGACTACCGCCCACCAGCATAGCTCCGCTAGTGACAATGAGCGCTGAGCGTCCAGACCAAGAGCGATGCGGGCAGTGTCGATTACCCAGTCAGCGTTATTAACACCTACCAGTTGATCGAGGGTTTGTTCCGTTTGGTTTTTAAGCTCATTATCACAGTGCCAGCATGCGATTATTACACCCGTCGAATGGCGAAATGGGACAAGCTCATGGTGATGGTAATCGGAATGTGTCCACTGACAGTTTTTAACTTGCCTACGCAACCACGCCTCGAGGGCACTAACCCCACCAGCTGCAGTGATAACTGCCTTCTTCATGAAAAAAGGTCTGATCCCCATATCATCCCGCAACGGCTGCCGGGCATCAGGAAGACGTCCACTGGGTATCTTTTTCATATTTGCCGGCGGCATTTCAACAAGAACCCGGCCGGCACCGAATAACGGCATTAATTCACTACCCGGCTTAAGCAGCACAATTCCAAGATGGCGTGCAATATCCACGTTAAGCAAAGCTCGCATCAGTCCCTCCACATCTTCTGTATGTAGGTCCTGTCAATCCGTGGCGGCTTCTTCGATTCCGGCAACAACACGCGGATCTCCCACGATGCAAAGTCTCTGGATAAGCTCTTCTCAACCACACAGTTATTTTTACGGTATCGCTCCACCAGCTCTGTAGCCTCAGCCTCTGAAAGTTGCTCGTGTAAAAACCAACTTTTCTTCATGGCTGATCACCGAACAGTTGCAAAAACTCAATCGCTCTTTCCCGCGCTCCGGGTTCTTCAGCGATCATTTCCTGCAGCAGCTGCACGGCGAGCATAGGCTCCTTTCGCCCGACGATGGAAATTCCTCTGGAGACACGGCGAGAGAGTTTTATAAAATTTTTTCTCTCTAACGCACGTAGATGCAACAGGACCGCATTAGACGAGCTAACGCCGAGCATATCGGCCAGCTCAGATAGCGTAGGTGGGTAGCCATGCTGATTGATGTAGGCCACCAGCAGATCGAAAACTTCCTGCTGGCGAAAAGTTAGTTTTGAAGACGAAACCAAACCGGCGCTCGATGAAGGAGCACCAGTCTGATGGGATTTTGATACTTCGGGGGTTTGCGTCATGGTTTCTCTCCGCGACGCAGCAGGTATAGGTTGTTCAGGCCTATGACGGGATTGTAACAGAACCAGGGGGAACCTGGTAACCAACTCCAGACTTAGCCTTTTCAATCATCTGTGAAAAAAGAGAGAGAGTCCCCACGATCTCATCCGGCTGCAAAGGCATAAACGAAACAGTGTCGCCGCGCCGGTACATTAAAGCGCGCTCGCACACAGGAAAGGATGTAAGACGAGCAACGATCACCCCATCGTCGCATCTGATAATTGCATAGCCGGTGTTCGGCATTTCTTGTTTTTTACTCACAGTAAAATCCTCAAAATAAACCAGGCAAGCTACTGGACCTCAACTTAACAGAACCAGTCATCAGCGCTTTCCCAGGTGTCCTGCAGGATTTCCTCTACACGTTTTTTATCTCCGTCCATTCCACCAAGCACGGTCAATCCATCAGAGCTGGCCCGACGAATCACAAGACTGCAGTTATTAAAGTTTTGATCCAATCGCCGCAGTAGCTCCTTCTCCAGAGCAGGCACAGCGCCATCCGGCAATTTTTTTTGGCGATCAATTGTGATTTCCACTTTCATAACTAGCTCCTTACGAAAATACTGTACAAATACACAGTATACCTCTTAGATAAAATGTTCAAGCCCTTAATGCTACTTTTCGCTAATCCATCTCCATGTTTAGATTGATTTTTTCTCCATGAATGGCAAAATTCGCCGTGGCGGATCGAGGTTTAAATTACAGGAATTTTGTCATTTTCGCGGTTTAAAACGCAGTTGATAGGTAAGTTTCCATCTCGGGCACGCACTCCAATTCATTAAGCTGGTTAAGGACACGCCTGAAAGCAACCTGTCAGGTGTTCTTCCTGCGACAATTGTTCCTCACTGCGGTGCAGAAAACTATTACGATTGATGGTATTAATCAAATTGCGGGATGGTTATCAAGATGGGGTAAGTCAAGCCAATGTGCATATCATGTCATCGAATTGCAGTCAGTACCCCGATAACCAAGCTCTTAATGGAACAGCTGTATTGGCTTTTGTATCAAGCACCATCCAAAGTTCCAGAGGATATCCTTTCAATAAACCCCAGACTACTCTTTGGTAAAGCCCTAGGTACTCCCAACTAACCCAGCTATCGTCGTGTGCAGTATCCGAGGCAGGAAATATTGCAATTTTTGAGAGCCCTTTAGCACCGTCAGCGATGCCTAACTCCCAAGGTACCCAACGACTTTCCTTGCTATTTTTGGTAGTAAGGAGCACGAATCTTTTCGTCTGCGCAATACGTTGTTTAAGTAAAGCTGCTGTTTCTTCGGACGTATATGGCGGCATTTCGGGATCAATTTCATCAATGTACACAGATGCTCCATGATTCTGAAGTACCTGAATCGCCCCAGGTAGAATTTCCTTGTCTTTGCTTGAGTGAGATAGAAACGTACTCATCGAAGCCGTAGCAGCCAAAGATTTGAATACGTTATCGCGAGTAGCTTGAGAGCTGCTAGCTGAAATGTTTCTTAGCTCTGCGGTTGTGACGTTACGAGCCATACATCTTTTTTCCTCAAAAGATAACACTAACTAAGATGAGCGCCCTATGAGGAGCTAGAATATTAGATTTTCCTGTATGAAAGATCAGCTAAAGGCGTACAGTGTGTCATTTTTGAGCATGACTGCATCGCAGGGTAAGATACAATCAGCGCCAGAGTTATTCTGGGAGCTATCCTGAAGACGTTTGAACCGAATAGTGACAACAACTTTTACTGCATTTCCCTAGCAACCTCTTCCTTTATCTCCCTCTATCCACCGACGCGTAGCCGATCAACCCTAAGCCACCATATGGCTTGTCAATCGGATTGAGAGCCCAGTATCTTATTAAGATAACGATCAAATAAAGATGCGAAATCCACGTCTCCCAGACGGCCTCCATCTAAGTAGCTATGATCCCTTGCTAGTCTCAGTGCTGCGCCTCCAGGGGCGGCGACCGGTAGAATTATTGCGTCAGGATGAAATTGCTTAAATAGCTCATACTCAACCTGAACTCCCTCCATCCCCCCTACAAAGACTGCGCCAACTAAGTCACATCGAGACAACATTTCCTGCCGCATAAGATGTAGGCTGCCGGCTAGATCATCAGGCACTGCATCGGTGTAAACGACATTGTCGAATCGCTCATTTTCTTCAGGATACTGGCCTTCGAAAAATCGGCTCTGGTACAATACTACGGAGCGAGTGTAATCGACGCCCAGATCTTCGCAAATGCTCCAGATCATGGGTGTTATGGCAGGGTGCCCCCCCCATACGATTTTCATTTTTCTTACGACCGCGATGGCAAACTCACGTACAGCACACTGAATCAGGAACGGATCAGCAGTTTCGTAATAATCACCTCGCCCATTGACCGGGACGCTTGCTGAAAGAAAAATAGAATCCACTTTTTAAACCTCCCAATCTGCAAACTGCCAGCCGGCCTCGCATGCTTTCACCCACTTCGTTGCCTGGATGTGCGAGCCGAGCCAATCCAAATGATTCAGCCACTGAGGATGTAGCCCCACATGGTCATACAGTATAGCAACTGATTCATCTGGATAGTTCATTGAGGCTTGGTGCATGGTTGATGACGTCGGGACCCCGACCGTCGGGTAAACCACTATAATTCGTCCTGTGGGCAGACGAACTTTGATTTCCCGCCCCACTCCCATACCAATGACTTCACCACCTATTGCCTCAATTCCAATACGCAAATTGCTGACTAGGTTGATAGTCCTCACAGCATGACTTTTGCTGCGCACCGCCTCAAGTTGTAGACAAATGCGGTCGATAGCGGAATTCTCGATATGTCCTGTTCCGCCGTCCAACTCGCCTTCAGCTAACTCAGCAAGGCTTGCAGTACCCAATCCACGAGACTGCTTCGTTTCAGGCCAAGCGACTCGAAGAACACTTATACCTTTCGCGAGAGCCCTCCCAAACTCAGCTGATGTCCAACGACTATTAAAATAGTCAGGAGTATCTAGCATCAACAGCACGTCAGAATCGCAGAGTCTATGCCACAACATGGTCTGAAAATCTTCTGCTGGCGCAATACTATGAGTGTCAAGGAATACGTCGAAATGGCGCTCTGACAGAGCATCGAACATCTGGAGCGCGGCAACTCTGGCTTCATCCCGGCGGTAGCTTACGAAGACCCTTCGTTGTTTCGGAAGCAATCCAGCGCATTCAAGAAGAGCTATCGAGACACGCTTAGCACCACCATTTGCGTAGGCCAGACAGTTCAGCGGTCGCAGCAGCTCAGGAATCTCCGCAGCTACATGTCGTAGATCGGATACAATTGGAATTACAGGAGTACCGCTGCGAAGCAAGCTCGGTAAACTTGGGTGTTCTATGCCCTCTCCTCCAAAAAAAACAACCGCGCTCGCTCTCAACTGATTTGGTGTAAACATATCAGGAGCTATTTCCCAACTGATCTCCTGACCGAGTCGTAGCCCGTACATCTCCACTGCAGTTTTAACCGCATCCTCCAAATCGCGCAGTTGCTCGTCTGAAGGGGAGCCTATAACAGCAAGCTGATAGATAGGAAGCATGGTTGCCCTTTTATGCAATTACAGTTATCGTCAAACGGTGTAGTTTCTAAGCTACATCCGGGGTGCCTTTAGTAGCTTCTCATCGACCCCCAGTTCCATATAAAGCTTATCAACATGATGGAGCCCGCTGAGCCTCCTAATGAAATCGGAGTCATCCGGCAGGGTATAGGAGCTTAGCCACTTCATAAACTGTTCATAATCCATTGAGTAAGTGGATTGAGGGAGTATGTATCTAAACTCAGCGTGTTTACTATCAAACGCGGCTTCTTCTATTTTCCGATAACCCTCCATACCCATCCCGTATTCGAGTCGCTTGCGCACTGTTCGTTTCACATTTCGTGCAAACATAAGTTCGGAGAAAATCCAGGGAGAGGAAAGTCGCTCCCTATCCGACATGTATTCATCAATTTTGATCGAACTTTCCGTGCCTAAGAAAACGAAAAGCTCAGAGCGATGGATCATCTGCTGGAGCGCTGCGTTTAAGATTAAGTGAACATTAGTTGTCGTTCTGTTCCTCAGTGCGTAGCTATAATTTTCCCAACCTGTAGGGATACAGAATTTGTTATCAATCTCCTGAAGCAACTCATCAGCGAAGCCCCAAACGCATGAATCGACGAAAGGCTTCAGGCCAATTCTTTCTAGGCTTAAAGCAATACGAATAGCCTGATCTTCATCGTTATGTGAGTGGGAAATGAATACGTCAATCTCCGTCTCTGGGAATACGCTTTGCTGGATTTTCTCTGCATCCAGCAGGTTGTTACCATTCATCAGGTACTCTTCAAGCCTGATGGCAATGTGGTCATTTTTCGCTTTGTAGGATGCGACGTCAGAATCACTCCATTCTGAATCGAGCGCAACGACATTTTCAATTTTCAAGTCCAGGAACATACAACCCCCATTTATGCAAAGGAGCTTAGGATTATGTGTACTGATTTCTCGCAAAGTGCCGGTTAAAAACGCACCCATTCATCTGCATGCCGACCATCAAAAAACCTTGAGCGCACTTCTGCAAAGTGTTCTTTTCCTGCTTCATTCCCACGTGCAGCCATTTCCTGAATTGCCTCTCTGTCATCAAGCTTGATTTCGGCAGGGGTTTGTTGGTTGATACGCAAATGACGAGTGGGTCCTAGGAAACTTTCAGCAAGTGCGAGTGCACCGTGCTCCTGTGCAGCAAAAAACAGGTCAGCGCTATGAGGTGCCCATCCGGCTTTGCCCTTCCCCAACTGGTCAGTAAAATCGCTTTCACTGCTGAGTGTTCCAATGCTCAGCACATCGATACGATCCAGTGGAATTTTTAGGTATCTGACAGCTTCCGCAAGTGCAGGCAAAATAGGATTGTTTGCCCAAACTCCCCCGTCAAGGAACGTTTCGAGGGCGATTGGCCCCTCCCATGTCGACTCGTCGAAGAATGTTGGTGCTGCTGACGAAGCCAAGGCCGCATCGACTGCAGAGATATCGCGATACGCAGTACGATCTGGACTGTGAGGCGTTACTATCGCTTCTGCTTGTCCCTGCTTCGCTCTTACCGTAGGTATGACCAAACGACAGCATGAATCTTCAGCCAGTGTCTTTTCACCGTACACCTCTGTAAGTAGCTGTCGCAATGTGGTTGAATCATGCTTGGATTTGAGCCAATGTCTCAGCTTTCGATCCTTAGGAAAAATTTTAGGGCCCTTTTCTTCGTAAAAAGCCAGAATTTCACTTGGGTTCAGACCAAGGGCTAGACCGATGGCAAGGATAGCGCCAGTCGATGTACCTGCAACTAAATCGAAATGAGAGATGATGCCATTTCCGCCACCAGCTTTGAGCATATCGTCCCACTTGGCTAGCACAGCTGCAGTAAATGTGCCTCTCAGTCCGCCACCGTCTAAAGCCAAAATTCGGAAATTTCGGCCTTGAGTTACATTCCTTCGTGAGAGGGGCAAATTTTTGAGCTGCTCGACAATCAGATCGACAACCGAATCAACATTAGTGCAACGCGCAATGACTTCGTTATCTTCCTGACTTAGTCCGTTTTTCAGACGTCTTAATAGCGACGGATCTTCATTGAGATAGCCAGCAATCGCGCCGCCAAAACCTGCGGCCACAAATCCAGGCTTTCCAAGCTCCAGCATGGTATCTAGTTCATTGGGCACACCAGCATTCGTTTTATTGACATCCCACCAGGCGCCACCGACGCAGACAATCGCATCTGAACGATCGGCCATCCAATCGCGCATGGGAGTCAAACCACTTTTCGGATTTCCCTCTTCGAACTCTGCCGGTACTATCTCGACAGCCGCATACATTTGTTGCTCCTCGATTTCAGCGGCATACTGAGCTGTAGCAAAGCTTTTTGCTCGAACTAGTGTGAGTGCACCTTTGTCTCCACCTGCATCAATAAAATTTTCTGCTGCTTTTTTTAGTGGAGCGATAAATGAAGGGTGACTGCCATGCACTATTGATCCCCCTTCGCTGAAGATTTTTGCCGCCAGTTTGCTAACAAAATTGGCAATATCTTCGTTATGCTCCTTATTCGAGCCGGATAGGTGGATTCGCACGCCCGCCAGACGTTGTTTAATTATCACTCTAAGCACCCATATTTATCTAAAGGCATCATTGATTGCTCTAAGCCAAACATCTTATTCAGAATAAGGCGTCGCGCATATCCGACCGTTCATCGAGAGTTCCTCCAGCAAAGAGGAGGAGCGCATAGACTAGCGGCCAGCAACTACGGCAGCTGCTTCAATCCACGCGGATATGTTTTCTCTGCCGTTCTGAGCTGCGTAATCATATCTCAGACAATGGTCTGAGATTCTCGTTACGGCTAAGGTAGTAGGGGCTTCAAACCACAGGTCGGATGCAGGAATAGCCAAGGTATAGTCCTCGTACTTTACCCACTTATTATTTTTAATTTCAGCAAAGTAAATCAGTCCATTCGAACAGTAAACCCCAACTTGGGAAAGTGGATCAGTTCCTTTTACCCCCAAAACCTGCATACTGTTTTTTACGCCGTGAATATCAACTGTCAGTAGGCCATTTTTCTTCAAAACGCTGCGTACAATCTCATATCGAACCCAACGTCTGCTAGCAGTGTACTGACCAGCCAAAACGCAAGTAACCGATGTGTTTTTTAGCCCGTCGCGTAGAAAATCTTTCAGAACGTTGTCACCTTCCTTCTGTGATGCTTCGAAAACGCTAGCATCATAGAATCCCTCAGATTCTTTCTCTTTAGGAACAACCCAGCTGTTTCTGACATTCCACGCACGCCATACATCTTCTTGATAGTGAAAAGAAAAAAAAGTTTTTCTCGGCATACCTTACCTCGTTCCAGATGAATTTCTATCTACGTATTCAGAGCATCCACTGTAAATGGTCAATACAGATCTAGCGAGGTACCATAAGTATGCTGCCCTGTATTGATAAAGACTTAGTGTTTATAAGGTATCACTAACCATACTCCTGCGGCATCATTCAGGCACGCAATATTAAAAATTTTTGTGCGCGTTCCTGCATAGGGTAAATTCGCTTCTAGTCTTCTGTAACTAAGTGCTCACTGAAGTGAAAATGCGAATCGGTTATCCCTTTTATAAATATTGATGCAACTATGCCAGAACTTCCGTTTCATGCTCTTAACGAACATTTCAGCTTTGCCTTTCACCGGGCATATGGATTTAACCTGAACATCTCGGGCCAGTTACAATTACTTTTTTTGGTATAATCAATACCTCGCTGCATTGCGTAGGCATCGGTTGCGCATTCTGGCAAGTAACCTGAGCTCGTTTGCTGTTGTCGTCATTCCAAGCATCGATGTGTAAACAGTCGCAGCCCGGCGCCACAGCTTTTTGTCTTCCAGGGTCTTCGCCAGGGACAGTGCGTCCTGGACTTTTTTCACATCTTCTTCAGATAATTGTGTTGCAGCCTGCGGCACGGCAACATCGGGAACCTTAACGCCAGCAACCACTCGATAGACATACTGGTAGCCGTTATGGGTACGATGGAGTTTTCCCGCGGCATGGAGCTGCCGCAGCAAGTTACCTGCTGTACTGGCTTGCAAGTCCAGCGCATCGCAGACATCCTGCAGGACGCATTCTGGCGTCCGGCTAACGATGGCAAGCACCATCTGTGCTTTGGTTACTTTGGTTTTTGATTGTTTGGTCATGGTCAAAACTCGTTTACTTGGTTAAACCTGCCGCCTTGCGGCGTTTGTACTCTTCCATCAGAACCTGCGCTGGCGTCGGCCCTGCTGGATGCCTCGGTGCTGCCAACTGCCGACGAATCGGGGGAATCGAAAACCCGTTAGCCAGGTGTTTGGTCCATTTCGTGAGTAAGTTTTCTGCCAGTTTTTTCAGCTCTCCCTCCGTCAGGTTCCTCTCAACTCCAGTTCTGCGCATCTCAATGCAAATGTGATACAGAACATCCTGTTTCCATGGGTATTTGTCGCTGCCCGAGTATCGATAAGATTCGTTTCTCCAGCGTTTGTACTCCGCCATCACTGCATCGGATGTCAGATTGAATGGATTAGCACCGCTGGCTGACACCAGCGCAACGAACTCAGCAAGATCCGGCGGCCATGTGTTTCCCGCCGCACAGCGCTCCATACACTGCCTGCAGACCAGCATAATCTGGGCATCACTCATCGATCCAATCTGGGCAATCCACATATCCGAGGGCGCCGCCCCGTTCTTCTGGGTCCACCGGTTCGAGAATATCTCCCCCATTACCGTCCATAGCCGCCAAGCCGTATCCGCCGCCAGCAAGTCCGTTTTGCTTTTCCCAGCGCTCTCTGGCTGCCTGAATTTCCTGAACAGCCCGGGATGCGGTGTTAACTGGTTGAATTCCTGCATGGTCTTTACCTCCGGTTGCTGGTTGTGGTTTAGATTTGGCTCTGGCACTTATCACGCTGCGGGCAAATTTCTGCTCCCACTGAATCTGAGTGAACACTTTCCCCTCGGATTTCCAGTACGCGATGAACTCTGCCAGCTCTGTCGGCAGGTATGCCGGTTCGGGAAGCGCTATACCCCAGGTAGCAGCCAGCCGCGGCCAGTCCTGTGACGGCAGCCAAAGGTCGTGCATGGCGAATTTCCCGATCGGAATATCCACTCCAGGCAGATACTGAGGTTGCTGGGGAAAATTTCTCTCCTGCGCATAGAGAGTGGGGTTTGATCCTTTTCCTTTCCCTTCCCTTCCTTTTCCGTCAGTGAGTCCTCCATGAGGATTCACTGAGTCCTCACTGAGCCCTCCTTGATTAGGAGCTCTCTTTTCTTCCTTTCCTGCCTTAGACTCAGTGAATTCTGGCGGAAGAGGTATTTTTGAGGCCGAAGGCCTGTTTATTTTTTGATGCTTAAGGAAACCTTTAATCTGCAAATAGCAGACATCATTCACTGAATACTCAGTGAGTAATCCATGAGTAATCAGTTCCTGTATTAGTGGTTCGCAATCGAGCGCGTCCGCAGGGAAGATTTGCATCTTCAACCGTTTTGGCGAACGCTCAAGGCATCCCATATCGTTGGCGAAGTTGAACAACCCGATAAACAGGAGACGCGCTGGAATTGAACATTCCACCACCTTCTCATCTGTCCAGAATTCAGGTTTAACTGTTCTGATGCGGGCCATCTGAAACCTCTTATTAACCAGCTGGTGCTGGTGGTCATTGTCAAAACTCGATTAGAAAAACTGCGGCGCTACGGCGCTAATGCTCGCCAGAAGTGGTCCCGCCGCATCTGCAGGAAGCATGTTAAAAAGTGCAATTGCTGCCTCCCGAATTTCACGCTCTAACTTCTGCAACGGAGCACCAAGCAATTTTGCCTGGTGCGCTTCGCTACACTCTTTGATTGCTTGAGCCACCAGCTCGCTTTCAGTCAATCCACGTTTCAATCCGTGTTTGCGCGCAATCTCAATAGGCATCGCATCAGCGATCGCTCCTGAAAGCTGCATGACGTAGCTGGTGTACTTCTCTGATCCGGATTCGTTTTTCAGGTAGCGGTACAGATTCTGTTTATTGACGTTTATTCCGCGACCGTTTTGTTTTCTCCATTGCTCATCCACCAGCTGCGCGATGTGGTCCTGTGCACGTCCAGGTAAAGTCGACTCCCATTCCTGAACGGCAGCAAAAATTGCTCTACTCTTCATCCGAGCCCGGCGTAGACCGGAAAACTGATTTTCTGAGTTCAGTTGCAGGCCCATTACCGGGTTATGATTTTTAAAAGAGATGGTTTGCATGCTTACTCCTTCGGTAATCCATCCGTTGGGTTTGGGTAGAGATCTGGTCTGAGTTCATGCGGAGTAACTTTCCACTCCAATGCCTTACTGACTTTCAGAACCAACTCGCCGGGAACTTTATGTTTGAACCAACCATTTACTGTTTGTGCTCGCCGATTAAGCCGCCGTCCGATTTCCGATTGGCTACACACGGCAAGTAATTTTTTTTGAAGTGATGGCTTCATACGTTGCTCCACTAAAAACTGTAAATTTGAATTACAGTTTAATCAGTTTATTTCGATAGTGTCAAATCATTCGATATGAGGCCTGAAGAAAAAATCTGTATAATCTTTCTCATGTGTTTGTTTGGGTGGATGAAGATGAACTTTGGTGTTCGACTGCAACGAGTCTTAGATGAGATAGGAATGTCTCAATCAGAACTGGGGCGGAGGATCGGTGCGACATCCCAATCAGTGAATGGCTGGTGTCAGGCTGGAATCCTTCCCAGAAAAGAAATGCTTGAGCAACTTCCTGATATAACAGGAAAACCTTTGTATTGGTTTTTCATGACAGATGAAGACGAAGAGACGCTGCAGCCGCCAAGATCGGAAGATATCTATGTCCTTACCCCGGAGACCAAAAAGCTCATAGAAATTTACGATCAGCTTCCTCAAGTGGAGCAAGAACGATTCGTCGGGTTAATGCAGTTAAGGTTGGAAGAACTCGATGCTTTCATGAACGAATATTTAATGAAACGAAAGAAAGACTAGAACAGCCTTCCCCCCCTTCATAAGCGCCGCCTTCGGGCGGTTTTTTTGTGCCTGCTCCCCACCTCACATCCAATTCTGAAATTTAAATCATCAGTTTTAATTGACAGCTGTAGTTTATATCGATAATACTATCTCCGTCCTATGACGTCATCGAGGCAGGAAGCCCACGTAGTAGCTGCCGGCGGCATACGAAACACCGGATGAGATGACGACAAGAAGAATTCGCAGCAGGTTATAACGTTCCGCCGGCCGGCGTTACAGGCATGAGATAGGGCATCACTATGAGAATAGATATATCCAAGATAGGGAAAATTTACTTTTTACTCGTCTCCCCAATCAAACTCTCTGTCGCGCAGGAATTGGAGGCCCGATTCGGAGACCGCGTAATCATTGCAGCTTTTGGTACTGATATCACGTCCATGGGCCTGGCACCAGGTGATGAAATCGTAAGTGCTGGCTACCACCTTCACAGCCTGGATACCGCTGTTTTCGTAGCGCTCCACCATGCTATCGGTGCGGATACGCCAGTCGTGGTAGTCAAAGGGAAGGACGTAAGCATCTGAAAGGATTTTTTGGAATTCTTCGTAGTGAGCGGGATTTTCGTACCAGAAGACAGGTATAGGGCTACGAGACATTTTGCTCTCTTTTATTTGGCTGTGTGAGAGCGCCAAGAATACCACCGAGCCTGAAGTGGTGAAAAGACAGGCATGACGACTATCAGGCTTTTCAATGCGGTGAATGCGGCTATGCGCACGCGACACAGTTAAAAAAGTAAACATGGCGGTTATTCACACGTTGTGGGGAAAAAGTTGTCGGCGGTAGTTGTTAACTGGCTGCCGTCACCGGGAGGCACCCGGCGCCGCATTGCAAAACCACATCCTAATACTGAGTTAACTGGAGATAACTATGAAGGATTTTGCCCGAGTACCTACCGGGAACCAGGCGACCCGCCTGAACTGGTTCGAGGTGAGACTACGTCAGCTGTGTTACTTGCTGGCGCAGAAAGGAAACCCTGAGGCTGAGGCATGAATACCCTGTTTGCCCTTGTCATCAGCGTTTGTGCTCTCACTGGTGAATGCTCTGATGTTCTGATCGGTGTTTATCCATCAGAGGCCAGTTGCAACAGCAACGCCGATGAACAAAAAGTACAGGGCCAGTGCCTCCCCTACCGAAATGCACAAAACATGGCTGACGACCAACAGCCTGCAGTGAGTTTTTGAATCGAGTTTTGACCAATGGCCGTTACGGCCGGAGAAGTGATTATGGAATTTGGAATGAAACGCGTTCTGGCATCTGTCCAGGCCGCCGCCACTTTGAATAAGCTCTATGACGGCTCGCCCGTTTCACTGACGGCCATCAGTAAAGAGTCAAAGCTGTCTACTTCATACCTTGAGCAGATCTTCAAAAAGCTGCGGGCGGGTAACCTGGTTATTTCACAGCGTGGCCCAGGTGGTGGTTATAGCCCCCGCGGCGATGACATCACCGTTACAGAAGTGATCACTGCGGTATCTAAACTGCCAGCCCATAAAACTTTTGAGCCTATCCTGCGAGCGCTTGACGACGTTCGCGTATCACAGCTGCTACGGGGCGATTCGCCAGCCCCATAAAGCACAAAACCCGCGCAAGGCGGGTTAAGTACCCGGTCAGCCGACCAAAGCTTTCCGGAATCGAGTTTTGACCAATGACCACCACCAGGGCGGCTGCCATCAGCTGCCGGGTATCTTACAATCCAAAGGAGCCCAAACGCAATGAACAACTACCCGTATCTCATTAAAGCGAAGGCAAAAGCAAACGAAGCGAAAAGTCTCTTCTGCTGGTTCTCTGCTAAATCCGATTCTCGCGCCGAGCGCAAAATCCTGGACATCCTGGAAGACGCTGAAATTAACGTTGGCCGCGGCGCCAGCCATCAGCTGCCGATCCGCACCAACTGGCTCATCGTTGATGACTTACCGGAAGAAGGTGTACTGGATGACACCTGGTGCGATCGTTACGAGCTTGGTGGTGAAGACGGGCTGACATGGCAAAAAATCGTTGCGCCGGCGGCTGCTGAACCACAGCCCTCCAGTAAACCAGAAAACGATATCTCTCCTGCAAATAGCGATGAAGAGGACTATTCGAACAATGAAGAAGCACTCTTCAACCTGGCAGAAATGTCATTCCGCACGCAGCTGCTTGCCCAGTATATGGCCGACGAACGTCACGTATATCACATTAGCATTCCTCATCGAAACCGCCTTTCAGCGATGGAAATGGATACGGATAATCACGGTGTGCAGAATCTGCTGCTGACGGCAGAAAATATTCCGGAGCTTAAAAAATATGATATGCCTGGCCTGTGGAAATTTACCAGTGTATTTAAGAGCGTATTTCCTGTGGGGAAACGCCATGAGCTCGGCAAGCAAATTCAGTTCGCCAAATTGTGGCTTGAAACGTCACACATTGACCGCGGGATCCTTACCAAGGAATGGGCTGCTGGAAACTATATCACCTCAATAAACAAAACCGATAGCGGCGCCAATGCTGGTGGCGGAAACAAAACTGACCGCAATCCGGATTATCAGCATTCGCTGGATACTCTGGATATAGAGATCGCCCTTGCGACGATGCCTATGGATTTTGATATCTATAATTTTCCGGCATCAGTCCACCGCCGCGCGAAGGAAATAGTACAGAAGAAAGAAAGTCCATTTAAAGAATGGTCTGCAGCATTACGGAGCACACCAGGCATCCTTGATTATTCCCGTGCAGCGATTTTTGCACTGATCAGGGAAGCATCCAGTGGAATAACTCCTTTTCCAGATCGGTTGCGTGGCTACATCAACGCGAATCTGACTGAACATAAGCATGATACCCCGAGCGCTGAAACGCTTGCCAAGGCGGGGCATATTCCATCTGCAGCAGTCACTCTGGATGCAATAAACCAAGCAATCGCCGGAGAGGATAGCAGCGCAAACCTGGAAACACTCTCCTCCGACTTTAAAGCAGTTGGTACCGAACTGGTAAAAGAGGCTCAAAAGCAACGTCCAGACGCTAATCAGGTTCTGGCCTCCGAGCGCGGCGAATATGTTGAAGGGATTAGCGACCCTACGGATCCGAAGTGGGTAACCGAAGACCTTACCAAGACCAGGCAGCCTGAAGTTTCAAAAATTGGGGACGGAGTATTTTCCATTGACGGTCTTGTTGATGTTAAGGGCAAGGTTAACCAAAAAGAAAAAACAGATGAAGTTGTTCATCAAATGGATGCTGTAGATATTGAATCCGGTCATCATAATAAGGATGAAGATCAGCCAATTGATTATGTTCACGTTATGGTTGATCTGGAAACCATGGGTAAAAAACATAACGCCCCTATCGTCGCTATTGGTGCGGTTGTTTTTGACCCGGCAACCGGCTCTATTGGAGAAAGTTTCTATAAAGTCGTATGCCTTGAATCCTCTGTGAACTGGGGCGCCGTAATCGATCCCTCTACTGTTATCTGGTGGCTTAAGCAGTCCTCCGAAGCACGCTCTGCGATCGTAAATGATGATGCTATCCCGTTGCAGGATGCATTACTCCAGTTCAGAGAATTTGTTTCTGATAATGTCGCTGGTGGGAGCAAAAAGGCGCAGGTATGGGGTAACGGTGCGTCATTCGACAACTCTATTCTGCGTTCTTCTTACGATTGCATTGCTGAAGATTATCCGTGGGAATACTGGAACGATCGGGACGTACGAACAATGGTAGAGCTCGGCCAGGCCATTAGCTTCGACCCCAAAACAACGATCCCGTTTGAAGGGTCTCGTCACAATGCCCTCGCTGATGCTATTCATCAGGCCCGCTATGTATCAGCGATCTGGCAGCGAATAATTGCCGGCAATCAGGTGCTGCAAAAATTGATGCAAAACTGATTTTTTATTTTCAGATACTGGCCCAGCAATGGGCCATAATGAGGTAAAACACATGCTTCAGATGTTAACCCTTGAAGAGTGGGCAAACGAGAAATATAGAAGCAATCCTCCAAGCGTTTCCACTCTCAGGAATTATGCTAAACAGAATATGTTTTCTCCCCCAGCCAAAAAAGAAGGTCGATTCTGGCGCGTCAGGGAGGATGCTGAGTTGGTCGGTACATTGACCACTCCTGTAGTAAAGAAAAGCGACCCTGTTCTTTTGCAGAGGATTTTGAACGATGGCTGCCAGACCACGTAAAAATAATATATCTATTCCAAATTTATACCCGCTCTACAGTAGAAAGGTTAATAAAGTATACTGGCGTTATAAGCACCCGATAACTGGTAAGTTTCATAGTCTAGGAACAGATGAAGCAGAGGCCACGGCAATAGCTATTGAAGCAAATAAAAGACTGGCGGAACAACAAACCCGCCAGATAATGGCAATCACTGACAGAATTTCCACCAGCTCAGGAAAATCAATATCAACTAACACCTGGCTTGAACGTTACTGGAAGATTCAGCAAGAAAGATTAAAGTCCGGAGATATTAAAGAAAACACTATCAAACAAAAAGCAAAACCAGTATCTCTGCTTAAGGAGCGGGTAGGAATGAAATTAATATCCGCTGTCAATGTTCGAGATGTTGCGCAAATTCTTGATGAATATTTAGCGGAGGGACAACCCAGAATGGCTCAGGTCATTCGCTCTGTCCTAATAGATGTTTTTAAAGAAGCTCAGCATGCGGGAGAAGTACCTCCTGGTTATAACCCTGCACTAGCAACTAAACAACCTCGTAGAAAGATCACTCGCCAGCGCCTCACTCTTGAGGAATGGCAAAAGATTTTTGATATAGCCGATGAAAATCACAAATACATGGGGAACGCCATGCTTTTAGCCATAGTAACAGGACAGCGACTAGGTGATATATCCCGTATGAAATTCTCGGACATCTGGGACGATCATCTACACGTTGAACAAGAGAAAACCGGAAGCAAAATCGCTATACCATTAGCTCTGCGTTGCAACGCAATCAACTGGAGCCTCCGAGATGTAATCAGTCGTTGCCGGGATTATGCAGTAAGCCCTTATTTGGTTCATTTCTTTAGAACCACCTCACAGGCTGAGCGAGGAGCACAGGTGAAACCCAGAACACTGACCATGAATTTCAGCAAGGCAAGAGACAGTGCAGATATCGACTGGGGACAAGGTACACCGGCAACTTTCCATGAACAAAGATCGCTTTCCGAGCGGTTATATAAAGCCCAGGGTATAAACACGAAAGATTTACTTGGACATAAAACTCAACAACAAACGGATAGGTACCATGATGATCGAGGGAAGGGGTGGACAACGGTGGCCTTATGAAGTTTTTCGGGAGGGGTTTTGATAACTTGTTTTGATAAAATTTTGATAACCGTTCGAAAACTAATAATAAAAACGGGAACCACCAGGTTCCCGTTCTGACATAATCTGGGGGCCAGATTACATGTTCGCGATAATCGCGTCGCCAAACTCGCTACATTTCAGCAGTTTAGCGCCTTCCATCAGACGTTCAAAGTCATAGGTCACGGTCTTGGCGGCGATAGCGCCTTCCATGCCTTTGACAATCAGGTCTGCGGCTTCGAACCACTGCATGTGGCGCAGCATCATTTCTGCGGACAGGATGATGGAGCCCGGGTTCACTTTGTCCTGGCCAGCATACTTCGGCGCAGTACCGTGAGTCGCTTCGAACAGCGCGCACTCGTCGCCGATGTTGGCGCCCGGGGCGATACCGATACCGCCAACCTGTGCCGCCAGCGCGTCAGAGATGTAGTCGCCGTTGAGGTTCATACAGGCGATAACGTCGTATTCCGCCGGACGCAGCAGGATCTGCTGCAGGAAGGCGTCGGCGATCACGTCTTTTACCACGATCTCTTTGCCGGTGTTCGGGTTCTTGATTTTCACCCACGGGCCGCCGTCGATCAGCTCGCCGCCGAACTCTTCGCGAGCCAGCTGGTAGCCCCAGTCTTTGAACGCGCCTTCGGTGAACTTCATAATGTTGCCTTTGTGCACCAGAGTGACGGAATCACGATCGTTGGTGATCGCATACTCAATGGCTGCACGAACCAGACGTTTGGTGCCTTCTTCAGAGCACGGCTTGATGCCGATGCCGCAATGTTCCGGGAAGCGAATTTTCTTCACGCCCATCTCATCGCGCAGGAATTTGATCACTTTGTCTGCTTCAGCAGAGTCGGCTTTCCACTCGATGCCTGCATAGATATCTTCGGAGTTTTCACGGAAGATAACCATGTCGGTCAGTTCCGGGTGCTTAACCGGGCTCGGGGTGCCCTGGTAGTAACGTACCGGACGCAGGCAGACGTAGAGATCCAGCTCCTGGCGCAGCGCCACGTTCAGGGAACGAATGCCGCCGCCGACTGGGGTAGTCAGAGGACCTTTGATAGCAACGCGGTAGTCACGAATCAGATCGAGGGTTTCAGCTGGCAGCCAGACATCCTGGCCATAGACGTGTGTCGATTTCTCACCGGTGTAAACTTCCATCCAGGAAATTTTACGCTCGCCCTTATAGGCTTTCTCAACGGCGGCATCAACCACTTTCAGCATCGCTGGGGTAACGTCAACGCCGATACCGTCACCTTCAATGAACGGGATAATCGGATTGTGAGGGACGTTCAGTTTGCCGTTTTGCAGGGTGATTTTTTGACCTTCCGCCGGAACTACTACTTTGCTTTCCATTAACCTCTCCTTCGAGCGCTTCTGGTTCTGCTCTTCCCTCTTCACGCGAGCCTGGTGTTGGCTGAGTCGGCCAGCTTCGGAGTACCGGGTCTTCCCGCTAACCGGAGCTATCGCGTCCGTGTCGCCTTCCTGCCTGTAGTGCGAATCGGTTTGAGCAATTTTTTGTTAATAATTTGTAATGAGCATGTCAATACTACCTGAATGTTTGCGTCCATGAAAGGCATTCGTAATTAGGCTATAATGCGGCAATTGATAGAGCCTGAAAATACCATGCAGAAAACTTCATTTAGAAAACATCGCGTTGAGCGATTCAGCACACAACAAGTCACCAGACAACGTAAAGAACGCCAGCCAAAAACTGTGATCTTGTTCAATAAACCCTATGATGTGTTGCCGCAATTTACCGACGAGGCCGGGCGCAGCACGCTGAAAGATTTTATTCCGGTGGCGGGCGTCTATGCTGCCGGTCGGCTCGATCGCGACAGCGAAGGCCTGCTGGTGCTGACCAACGACGGCGCGCTGCAGGCGAAGCTGACCCAGCCGGGTAAGCGCACCGGCAAGATCTACTATGTTCAGGTGGAAGGCGAACCCACGCCCGAGGCGCTGACCGCCTTGCGCGACGGCGTCACCCTCAACGACGGCCCCACCCTGCCTGCCGGCGTAGAACTTGTGGAGGAACCCGTCTGGCTGTGGCCGCGCAACCCGCCGATTCGTGAGCGCAAATCGATTCCCACCCGCTGGCTGAAAATTACGCTCTACGAGGGACGCAACCGCCAGGTGCGCCGGATGACCGCCCACGTCGGCTTCCCCACCCTGCGTCTGATCCGCTACGCCATGGGCGGCTATACGCTCGACGGACTGGCCAACGGCGACTGGCGCAAAGCCGAATAACTGAAAAGGAAAAGCGATGTTTAAACCTCATGTCACCGTTGCCTGCGTGGTTCACGCCCAGGATAAATTTCTCATCGTCGAAGAGACCATTAACGGCAAAGCGCTGTGGAACCAGCCGGCGGGCCATCTCGAGGCCAATGAAACGCTGCTGCAGGCCGCCGAACGTGAACTGTGGGAGGAGACCGGCATTCGCGCCACGCCGCAGCACTTCATCCGCATGCATCAGTGGCTGGCTCCCGATAACACCCCGTTTCTGCGCTTCCTGTTCGCTATCGAACTTAGCGATCCGTGCGCCACTGAACCGCACGACAGCGATATCGATCGCTGCCTGTGGCTCAGTGCTGAGGAAATTCTTAACGCGCCAAACCTGCGCTCGCCGCTGGTTGCCGAAAGCATTCGCTGCTACCTGCAGGACCCGCGGCAGCCGCTGTCGCTGATTGGCGCATTTAACTGGCCGTTCACAGGGGGTGAATGAACGGTGAGCGCGTGCTAGAATACGCCGCCTCGAAGTTCAATGTAGCGAGTATTTCCATGTCAGAAAGCCAGAAAAAAGTGATCGTCGGCATGTCCGGCGGCGTCGACTCCTCGGTCTCCGCGTACCTGTTGCTGCAGCAAGGGTATAAGGTGGAAGGCCTGTTCATGAAGAACTGGGAGGAAGACGACGGCGAGGAATACTGCACCGCCGCCGCCGACCTTGCCGATGCGCAAGCGGTCTGCGATAAGCTGGGCATTGAACTGCACACCGTTAACTTTGCCGCCGAATATTGGGATAACGTCTTTGAGCTCTTCCTGGAAGAGTACAAAGCCGGCCGCACGCCGAACCCGGATATTCTGTGCAATAAAGAGATCAAATTTAAAGCCTTCCTCGAGTTTGCTGCCGAAGACCTCGGCGCCGACTACATCGCCACCGGGCACTATGTGCGCCGCGCCGATGTCGACGGTAAAAGCCAGCTGCTGCGCGGACTCGACGGCAATAAAGATCAGAGCTACTTCCTTTATACCCTCAGCCACGAGCAGATTGCCCAGAGCCTGTTCCCGGTGGGTGAACTGGAAAAACCGCAGGTGCGTAAGATCGCCGAAGAGCTGGATCTGATCACCGCGAAGAAAAAAGATTCCACCGGCATCTGCTTTATCGGCGAGCGTAAATTCCGCGATTTCCTTGGCCGTTACCTGCCGGCGCAGCCGGGCAAAATCCTCACCGTCGACGGCGAGGAGATCGGTACCCATCAGGGGTTGATGTACCACACCCTGGGCCAGCGTAAAGGGCTGGGTATCGGCGGCACCAAAGAGGGTAGTGAAGATCCATGGTACGTGGTCGATAAAGACGTTGAGAATAATATTCTTATCGTCGCCCAGGGCCATGACCACCCGCGCCTGATGTCCGTCGGTCTGATTGCCCAACAGCTGCACTGGGTTGACCGTGAACCGCTGCAGGGCACCCTGCGCTGCACGGTGAAAACCCGCTATCGCCAGACCGATATCCCCTGCACCGTTACCGCGCTGGATGAAGACCGTATCGAAGTCCGCTTCGATGAGCCGGTCGCGGCGGTGACACCGGGCCAGTCCGCGGTATTCTATTTGGGTGAAGTGTGTCTCGGCGGCGGAATTATTGAACAACGACTGCCTCTGCAGTCCTGAACGCGCGTTATTTCCGCCGGGACGAACCGCCCCGGCGGCTGACAAGGAGTATGTGTGGCGAAGAATTACTATGACATCACCCTGGCGCTGGCTGGCGTTTGCCAGGCGGCGCGACTGGTTCAGCAACTGGCGCATCAGGGACATTGCGACAGCGATGCCCTGCATGTGTCGCTGAACAGCATCATCGACCTCGATCCCGAGTCGACGCTGGCGGTGTTCGGTGGCAGTGAAGCCAATCTTCGCCTCGGCCTTGAAACGCTGCTCGGGGTGCTCAATACCAGCAGCCGTCAGGGCCTCAATGCGGAACTCACCCGCTATACCCTGAGCCTGATGGTGCTGGAGCGCAAGCTCGCCGCCAGTAAAGGGGCGATGGACACGCTCGGCAACCGCATCGCCGGCCTGCACCGTCAGCTGGAGCACTTTGACCTGCAGTCCGAAACGCTGCTCAGCGCCATGGCGGGCATCTATGTCGATGTGATAAGCCCGCTGGGCCCGCGTATTCAGGTGACCGGCTCCCCTGCCGTGCTGCAAAGCCCGCAGGTGCAGGCGAAAGTTCGCTCAGCGCTGCTGGCGGGTATTCGCGCCGCGGTGCTCTGGCATCAGGTGGGCGGCGGACGTCTCCAGCTTATGTTTTCCCGTAATCGTCTGGTTAACCAGGCAAAGCAAATTCTTGCTCATTTAACCCCGGAGTTGTGATCTATGGAATTATCCTCACTGACCGCCGTTTCCCCTGTAGACGGCCGCTACGGCGATAAAGTCAGCGCGCTGCGCGGTATCTTCAGCGAATTCGGTTTGCTGAAATTCCGCGTTCAGGTGGAAGTACGTTGGCTGCAAAAACTGGCCGCCCACGCAGCGATCAAGGAAGTTCCTGCTTTTGCTGCCGACGCAAACGGTTTCCTTGACAAAATCGTTGCCGATTTCAGCGTCGAAGACGCCGAGCGCATCAAAACCATCGAGCGCACCACTAACCACGACGTGAAAGCGGTAGAGTACTTTCTGAAAGAGAAAGTCGCTGACATCGCCGAACTGCACGCCGTGTCGGAGTTTATTCACTTCGCCTGTACGTCCGAAGACATCAATAACCTCTCCCACGCGCTGATGCTGAAAACCGCCCGCGACGAAGTGGTTCTGCCTTACTGGCGCAAACTGATTGACGCGGTAAAAGATCTGGCGACCCAGTACCGCGATGTGCCGCTGCTCTCCCGTACCCACGGCCAGCCAGCGACACCGTCCACCATGGGTAAAGAGATGGCCAACGTCGCCTACCGTATGGAGCGCCAGTACCGTCAGCTGAACCAGGTGGAAATCCTTGGTAAAATCAACGGCGCGGTGGGTAACTACAACGCCCACATCGCCGCCTACCCGGAAGTCGACTGGCATCAGTTCAGCGAAGAGTTTGTTACTTCGCTGGGCATTCAGTGGAACCCGTACACCACGCAGATCGAGCCGCATGACTATATCGCTGAGCTGTTTGACTGCATCGCGCGCTTCAACACCATTCTGATCGACTTCGATCGCGACGTGTGGGGCTACATCGCGCTCAACCACTTCAAACAGAAGACCATCGCCGGGGAAATCGGCTCCTCCACCATGCCGCACAAGGTGAACCCAATTGACTTCGAAAACTCCGAAGGCAACCTCGGCCTGGCCAATGCGGTCATGCAGCACCTGGCCAGCAAACTGCCGGTTTCCCGCTGGCAGCGCGACCTGACCGACTCCACCGTCCTGCGTAACCTCGGCGTGGGCATCGGCTATGCGCTGATCGCCTATCAGTCCACCCTCAAAGGGATTAGCAAGCTGGAGCTGAACCAGGATCGCCTGCTGGATGAACTGGATCACAACTGGGAAGTACTGGCTGAGCCGATCCAGACCGTGATGCGTCGTTACGGTATCGAAAAACCGTACGAGAAGCTGAAAGAGCTGACCCGCGGCAAACGCGTGGACGCGGAAGGGATGAAGCAGTTTATTGACAGCCTCGCCCTGCCGGAAGAGGAAAAAGTGCGTCTCAAAGCGATGACCCCGGCCAACTATATCGGTCGGGCAACCACCATGGTTGACGAGCTGAAGTAATCGCCCTGCCCCTCTTTCCGCCGGAAAGAGGGGCGTTTTATCGCCGGAAAGCGATCAGATCCAAACGTCGTTCACCGCCGTCCGCTCGCCGCCCTCGTGGCCGGTATTTAACACCCCGCGCGGTTCAATCAGCATCAGCTTCGCTTCCGTCTCCGTCGAGGTCTTATGTTCCACCCCGCGCGGCACGACGATCATCTCCCCGGCCTTCACCAGCACATGTCCGTCGCGAAAGTCCACGCGCAATACCCCCTCCACCACCATCAGCGTCTCATCGGTTTCCGGGTGGCTGTGCCAGATAAAGTCGCCGGCGATGCGCACGATCTTGAACTGATAGTCATTCATTTCGGCCACCACTTTGGGCTGCCATTGTTCGCTGAACAGGGAAAATTTCTGAGCAAGATTAACGAGTTGATACATAGGCTGTCTCCTTGTGATAAAGGCAGTCAGCATAGTTCGCCTCGCCGCGTTGACGCTTGAACGATTGTGCAACCTGCGCCGCCTTAGCCGCGGATCGCCCGCAGCCAGCGCCCCGGAGAGAGGCCAAAGCGGCTGATAAACTGGCGCGTCATGTGGCTCTGGTCGGCAAAGCCCGCGTCAGCGGCAATATCCACCAGACGCTCCCCGGCGCGCATCCGCTGGCGACAAAAATCGAGCCGGCGCATCATGACGTAGCGCCACGGGCTGGTGCCGTACAGCGTTCTGAAATCACGGCTCAGGCTCCAGCGGTCCCGGCCGCTGACCTGCGACAAGGTGTCGAGGGTCATATCCTGCATAAAACAGGCATGGATATACTCCCGAGCCCTCTCCGCCGCCTGATAATCAAACGCCTGGCGACGGGAACGCTGCCCGCCGACCACGGCCAGGGTCTGCGCCAGGTCGTACAGGGCGTCTTCTTCCTCCAGCGGCTCGAAGGTATCCGTAACCGCTTTCAACAGCGGCTGCACGGCGCGACCTAGCCGTGGATCCGCCGACAGGCCGCCGGGGATAAACGGCAATGGCCTGCCGCCGAGTATCTTCTGGATCAGCGCTGGCTCAATGTAGACCATGCGGTAGTGAAACCCCGCCTCGGTGCCCGCCTCGCCATCGTGTATTTCGTCCGGGTGAAGGACCATCGTCCCGCCGGGCAGACTGTGCTGTAGCCCGCCGCGATAGTGAAAGCTCTGCACGCCGGCGATCGTCTGGCCGATGGCGTAGGTATCATGCCGGTGCGGCTCGTAGCCGTGGCCGCCGAAGAAGGCTTCGATGCGCTCCGTGCGGCTGGGCGATTGCGCCAGCCTGACCCAATCCGCGCTCTGCTGTTGAGACATAATGAATAACCTGCGGCGTTCTTGAGGGAGGATTCGAGCACTATTACACAAAAAATTAACATCACCAACCCGCTCACTGCCGCGCCCAGCCGCTGGGCGTTTGCTGAAATTACGCATAGAATGAAGGAGTTCCATACCCGCTGCGCAAAAGGCGCCGCTCAACGCCGGCCTGCCCGGCGATGCTCCACGCCGTTTGTATAAAAAGCTTTATTTAACAGCTGTTTATATTTTGCGTATATAATAAGCGTCAGACTACTTTCGAAATTGCAAGGGAGAACAGCCATGCGCGTACTCGTGGTTGAGGATAATGCCCTGCTGCGTCACCACCTCAAAGTTCAGCTCCAGGAGCTGGGCCATCAGGTCGATGCCGCAGAGGATGCCAAGGAAGCGGATTACTATCTGGGCGAACATCTCCCGGATATCGCCATCGTCGATCTCGGCCTGCCGGACGAAGATGGATTATCGTTGATCCGTCGCTGGCGCAGCCACGACGTGTCGCTGCCGGTGCTGGTGCTGACCGCCCGCGAAGGATGGCAGGATAAAGTCGAAGTGCTCAGCGCCGGGGCGGATGATTACGTCACCAAGCCTTTCCATATTGAAGAGGTTGCCGCTCGCATGCAGGCGCTGCTGCGCCGCAACAGCGGCCTGGCCTCGCAGGTGATCTCTCTGCCGCCGTTTCAGGTCGACCTCTCCCGGCGCGAGCTGTCGGTGAACGATCAGCCGATCAAGCTGACGGCCTTTGAGTACACGATTATGGAAACCCTGATCCGCAACCGCGGCAAAGTGGTCAGTAAAGATTCCCTGATGCTCCAGCTTTACCCGGATGCCGAACTGCGTGAAAGCCATACCATCGACGTGCTGATGGGCCGGCTGCGTAAGAAAATTCAGGCTGAATACCCGCAGGACGTCATCACCACGGTGCGCGGCCAGGGCTATCTGTTCGAACTGCGCTGATGAAGGGACTGTTGCGGCATATTTTCCCGCTGTCATTACGGGTTCGCTTCCTGCTGGCGACCGCCGGGGTGGTGCTGGTGCTCTCCCTGGCCTATGGCATGGTGGCGCTGGTGGGCTACAGCGTCAGCTTCGATAAAACCACCTTCCGTCTGCTACGCGGCGAGAGCAATCTCTTTTATATGCTGGCCAAATGGGAGAACGGCGCCATTGATGTCGATATCCCGGAAAATCTGAATATGGAAAGCCCGACGGTGACCCTTATTTACGATGAGAAGGGCAAACTACTGTGGGCGCAGCGCGATGTCCCCTGGCTGACGAAGCGCATTCAACCGGATTGGTTGAAACGCAATGGCTTCCATGAAATTGAAGCCGATGTCGACAGCAGCAGTATGCTGTTGCGCAATAACCATGAGGTTCAGGAACAGCTGGACGCCATCCGCGAACAGGGCGACGATTCGGAGATGACCCACTCGGTGGCGATCAACTTCTACCCAGCCACCAGCAAAATGCCCCAGCTCAGTATCGTGGTGGTCGACACCATCCCGGTGGAGCTCAAGCGCAGCTATATGGTGTGGAGCTGGTTTATCTACGTGCTGGCCGCCAACCTGTTGCTGGTGATCCCCCTGCTGTGGGTCGCCGCCTGGTGGAGCCTGCGCCCCATCGAGTCGCTGGCCAAAGAGGTGCGCGAGCTGGAGGAACATCACCGCGAGAAGCTCAATCCCAACACCACCCGCGAGCTGACCCGACTGGTGAGCAACCTTAACCGGCTGGTTCGCAGCGAGCGTGAACGCTATGACAAATACCGCACCACCCTCACCGATCTCACCCACAGCCTGAAAACGCCGCTGGCGGTGATGCAGAGCACGTTGCGCTCGCTGCGCGGCGAGAAGATCAGCGTCGACGAGGCGGAGCCGGTGATGCTGGAGCAGATAAGCCGCATTTCGCAGCAGATTGGTTACTATTTGCATCGCGCCAGCATGCGCAGCGGCGGTACCCTGCTGAGCCGGGAACTGCACCCGATCGCCCCCCTGCTCGACAGCCTGACCTCCGCCCTCAATAAGGTCTATCAGCGCAAGGGGGTCAATATCTCGCTCGACATCTCGCCGGAGATCAGTTTTGTCGGCGAGCAGAACGATTTTATGGAAGTGATGGGCAACGTTCTCGATAACGCCTGTAAGTACTGTCTGGAGTTCGTGGAGGTTTCCGTGCGCCAGACCACCGACAGTCATCTGCACATCCTGGTGGAAGACGATGGGCCGGGGATCCCACCGAGCCAGCGCCGCGCCGTCTTCGACCGCGGCCAGCGGGCGGATACTCTGCGTCCCGGCCAGGGGGTGGGGCTCTCCGTCGCCCGGGAAATCGTCGAACAATATGACGGGGAGATCATCGCCGGCGAGAGCCTGCTCGGCGGCGCCTGCATGGAGGTGGTGTTTGGCCGCCAGCTGATGGAAGATAAAGAGAGTTAATCGTTGAGTTTTTTCACGGCGCCTGCATCGCCGGGACGCCGCATCCGTTATAATCCCTGTCAGACACCTGCAGTGGAATATCAATATGGATTATCAATTAACGCTTAACTGGCCCGACTTTATCGAACGCTACTGGCAAAAACGGCCGGTGGTATTGAAGCGCGGCTTCGCCAATTTTATCGACCCGCTGAGCCCGGACGAACTGGCTGGACTGGCCATGGAGAGCGAGGTCGATAGCCGCCTTGTCAGCCATCAGGATGGAAAATGGCAGGTCAGTCACGGTCCCTTCGAAAGCTACGATCACCTGAGCGAAAACAACTGGTCCCTGCTGGTGCAGGCGGTTAACCACTGGCATGAGCCGTCTGCGGCGCTGATGCATCCGTTCCGCGCCCTGCCGGACTGGCGTATCGACGACCTGATGATCTCCTTCTCAGTACCGGGCGGCGGCGTCGGCCCGCATCTGGATCAGTATGATGTGTTTATCATTCAGGGCACCGGCCGTCGACGCTGGCGCGTCGGGGAAAAAGTGCCGATGAAACAGCACTGCCCGCATCCGGACCTGCTGCAGGTTGACCCCTTCGAGGCGATTATCGATGAAGAGATGGAGCCGGGGGATATTCTCTATATTCCGCCAGGATTCCCGCATGAGGGGTATTCGCTGGAAAACTCGCTCAACTATTCGGTCGGCTATCGCGCGCCGAATGCCCGCGAGTTGTTCAGCGGATTTGCCGACTACGTTCTCCAGCGCGAACTGGGCAGCCAGCGCTACGCCGATCCGGACGTGCCGTCGCGCGACCATCCGGCGGATATTTTACCGGCCGAACTCGACCGCCTGCGCGAGATGATGCTGGGGCTGATTAACCAACCGGAGCACTTTAAGCAGTGGTTCGGCGAGTTTATCACCCAGTCGCGTCATGAACTTGACGTCGCGCCGCCGGAGCCGCCGTATCAGCCTGACGAGATTTATGATGCCCTGCAGCAGGGCGATACCCTGGAACGCCTGGGCGGCCTGCGGGTGCTGCGCATTGACGGCGAGGTGTTCGTCAATGGGGAGAAGATCAACTCCCCGCACCGTCCGGCGCTGGACGCCTTAGCTACCCACCTGACGCTGCGCGCCGACCATTTTGGCGATGCGCTGGAAGATCCTTCCTTCCTCGCCATGCTGGCGGCGCTGGTCAACAGCGGCTACTGGTTCTTTGGCGACTGAGTCTCCATCCTGCCCGGCGGCGCTGCGCTTGCCGGGCCTACGGGTTCTGCAGTCACCGGCTGGACCGTATGCCGGATAAGGCAAAGCCGCCATCCGGCATCTTATGCGACAAGCAGAATGACCGGCCTGGTTGCGAAGGCTATTTCCCTGTTCGTGCCGCCGTCAGCTCGGCGATACGCACGATCACCTGCACCGCTTTCTCCATCCCTTCCAGGGTGACAAACTCATGTTTGCCGTGATAGTTGTAGCCGCCGGTAAACAGGTTCGGGCACGGCAGTCCCATAAACGAGAGCTGCGCGCCGTCGGTACCGCCGCGGATCGGTTTCATCTGCGGTTCGATATCGCAGTCCACCATCGCCTGGCGGGCAATATCGACCACGTGCGGGTGGGCGATCACCTGCTCATGCATGTTGTAATAACTGTCCTCGATCACCAGCTCGATATAGCAGTCCGGATGTAGCCCCTTGCCCACCTTTTTGGCGATCTCCATCATCTTGCGCTTGCGCGCCTCAAAGTGCTTGCGGTCAAAATCGCGGATGATGTAGTGCATCTCGGCCCGATCGACGCTGCCTTTGATGCTGGTGAGGTGATAAAAGCCTTCATAGCCTTCTGTGGTCTCCGGCGCCTCGTCGGCCGGCACTTCGGCATGAATGCGCGCGGCCAGCGACAGCGCGTTGACCATCACCCCTTTCGCGGTGCCGGGGTGCACGTTGTTGCCGACGATCTTAATGGTCACCGAGGCGGCATTGAAATTTTCAAACTCCAGTTCGCCGACCCCGCCGCCATCTACGGTGTAGGCCCAGCGGGCGTCAAAGGCCTCGACGTCGAAATGCTTCGCCCCTTTTCCCACCTCTTCATCGGGGGTGAAGGCCACGCGGATATCGCCGTGGGGGATGTTTTTCGCCTGCAGGGTCGCCAGCGCGGTCATGATTTCGGCGATGCCGGCCTTGTCGTCCGCCCCCAGCAGCGTCTTCCCGTCGGTGGTGATCAGCGTCTGCCCCAAAAGCTGATGCAAAACCGGGAACATCACCGGAGAGAGCACCTCATCGCCAATGCCGAGCGCGATATCGCCGCCGCGATAGTTTTCGACAATCTGCGGGTTAACGTTTTTGCCGCTGAAATCCGGGGAGGTGTCGACGTGAGAGATAAAGCCGATGGCCGGGATATCGCCCTCAACGTTGGCGGGCAGGGTTCCCATTACCGTCCCTTTTTCACTCAGCGTTACCTTGACCAGTCCCATTTCTTCCAGCTGCGCCTGCAACAGGCGTAACAGCTTCCACTGCCCTTCCGTGCTGGGGACCTGACGAACGCCAGGCTTCGACTGCGTGTCCAAAGAAACGTACTGCAAAAAACGCTCAAGCAATTTATCCATGTAGCCACCCTCTTCTTTTGTGACAACATTATTGATAAGCCAGAAAAGACAAATATTGCGTCAGGTCATTTTTAGCCCGTAAAGCGAAATTTAATAACGGAACCGACGTTATGGTGTAAAGGTAGACTATGCGGGCGTATCAAGGATTGGCGATTACCCTCGTTTGCCGTAGAATGCTGGCCCTTATTAAAAACGTGCAACCCCAAAGGTGGTTAATCACAAACCCCGCAGCGGCCGGAAATTTCCGTTGCGTCTACATGGGACAGAGTCAAAAATTGAATATACAACCGCGTTCGCGCTCGCCGCTGGTGCAACTGGCGGGAATTCGCAAAAGCTTTGATGGTAAAACGGTCATCGATAACCTTAACCTGACCATCAACAATGGTGAGTTTCTCACCCTGCTTGGCCCCTCTGGCTGCGGTAAAACCACCGTTCTGCGCCTTATTGCCGGCCTGGAAAACGTCGACAGCGGACGGATCCATCTCGAAGATCACGATATCACTCATGTTCCGGCGGAAAACCGCCACGTTAATACCGTATTCCAAAGCTACGCCCTGTTTCCGCATATGACGGTGTTCGAGAACGTCGCCTTTGGCCTGCGGATGCAGAAAACCCCGGCGGCGGAAATCACACCGCGGGTGATGGATGCCTTAAAGATGGTGCAGCTGGAGGCCTTTGCCCAGCGCAAACCGCACCAGCTCTCCGGCGGCCAGCAGCAGCGCGTGGCCATCGCCCGCGCGGTGGTCAACAAACCGCGCCTGCTGCTGCTCGATGAGTCCCTTTCGGCGCTGGATTACAAGCTGCGCAAGCAGATGCAGAACGAACTGAAAGCGCTGCAGCGTAAGCTCGGCATCACCTTCGTCTTCGTCACTCACGACCAGGAAGAGGCCCTGACCATGTCCGATCGCATCGTGGTGATGCGTGATGGCAAAATTGAGCAGGACGGCACCCCGCGCGAGATCTACGAAGAGCCAAAAAACCTGTTCGTCGCCAGCTTTATCGGCGAGATCAATATCTTCGACGCCACGGTCATTGAACGCCTCGACGAACAGCGCGTGCGGGCCAGCGTGGAAGGGCGTGAATGCAACATCACCGTCAATTTTGCGGTGGAGGCCGGCCAGCGCCTGCATGTCCTGCTGCGCCCGGAAGATCTGCGCGTCGATGAGATCCACCACAACAGCGACGCCGACGGCCTGATCGGCTATGTCCGCGAGCGCAACTATAAGGGCATGACCCTCGAGTCGGTGGTGGAGCTGGAAAACGGCAAAATGGTGATGGTCAGCGAATTCTTTAACGAAGACGACCCGGATTTCGACCACTCTCTTGATCAGAAAATGTCTATCAATTGGGTAGAGAGCTGGGAGGTGGTGCTGGCCGATGAAGAACACCAGTAAATTCCAGAATGTGGTGATCGCCACCATCGTTGGTTGGCTGGTGCTGTTTGTCTTTCTGCCCAACCTGATGATCATCGCCACCAGCTTCCTGACCCGCGACGACGCTAACTTCGTCAAGCTGGTCTTCACGCTGGACAACTACTCGCGGCTGCTGGATCCGCTCTATTACGACGTGCTGCTGCATTCGCTGAACATGGCGCTGCTGGCGACCCTCGCCTGCCTGGCGCTGGGCTACCCGTTTGCGTGGTTCCTTGCCCGGCTGCCGCAGAAGGTGCGCCCCCTGCTGCTGTTCCTGCTGATCGTTCCCTTCTGGACCAACTCGTTGATCCGCATCTACGGGCTGAAGATTTTCCTCAGCACCAAAGGCTACCTTAACGAGTTTCTCCTGTGGCTGGGAGTGATCGACACGCCGATACGCATTATGTTCACCCCGTCGGCGGTGATTATCGGCCTGGTATACATCCTGCTGCCGTTTATGGTGATGCCGCTCTACTCCAGCATTGAGAAACTGGACCGTCCGCTGCTGGAAGCGGCGAAAGATCTCGGCGCCAGCAAGCTGCAGACGTTTATCCGCATCATCATTCCGCTAACCATGCCGGGGATCATCGCCGGCTGCCTGCTGGTGATGTTGCCGGCGATGGGGCTATTCTACGTTTCCGACCTGATGGGCGGCGCCAAGAACCTGCTGATCGGCAACGTGATCAAGAGCCAGTTCCTCAATATTCGCGACTGGCCGTTCGGCGCGGCAACCAGCATTACCTTAACCCTGGTGATGGGCCTGATGCTGTTGATTTACTGGCGCGCGGCGCGCCTGCTGAATAAAAAGGTGGAGCTGGAATGATCGGTCGACTGCTGCGCGGCGGCTTTATGACCGCCATCTACGCGTATCTCTACATCCCTATTATTATCCTGATCGTTAACTCATTTAACCGGTCGCGCTTCGGCATCAACTGGCAGGGGTTCACCACCGACTGGTATAGCCTGCTGATGAACAACGATAGCCTGCTGCAGGCCGCCCAGCACTCGCTGACCATGGCGGTGCTTTCGGCGACCTTCGCCACCCTTATCGGCTCGCTGACCGCCGTGGCGCTGTATCGCTATCGCTTTCGCGGCAAACCGTTCGTTAGCGGTATGCTGTTTGTAGTGATGATGTCGCCAGATATTGTCATGGCTATCTCCCTGCTGGTGCTGTTTATGCTGATTGGCGTCCAGCTTGGCTTCTGGTCGCTGCTGTTTTCGCATATCACCTTTTGCCTGCCGTTTGTGGTGGTCACCGTATACTCTCGGCTGAAAGGCTTTGACGTGCGGATGCTGGAGGCGGCGAAAGATCTGGGCGCCAGCGAGATGACCATCCTGCGTAAAATCATCCTACCGCTGGCCCTGCCGGCGGTGGCCGCCGGGTGGCTGCTGAGCTTCACGCTGTCGATGGATGACGTGGTGGTCTCCTCGTTCGTCACCGGTCCGGGGTATGAAATCCTGCCGCTGAAGATCTATTCGATGGTGAAGGTCGGCGTTTCGCCAGAGGTGAACGCCCTGGCAACGATACTGTTGGTTCTGTCGCTGGTGATGGTCATCGCCAGTCAGTTAATTGCACGTGATAAAACTCAGGGGACGTAAAAATGAAAAAATGGTCACGCCACCTGCTCGCGGCGGGCGCTCTGGCAATCGGCATGAGCGCTGCCCACGCGGACGACAGCAAAACGCTCTACTTCTACAACTGGACCGAATATGTGCCGCCGGGCCTGCTGGAGCAGTTCACCAAAGAGACCGGCATCAAGGTTATTTACTCGACCTACGAGTCGAACGAAACCATGTACGCCAAACTCAAGACCTATAAAGACGGTGCGTACGACCTGGTCGTCCCGTCGACCTACTTCGTCGACAAGATGCGCAAAGAAGGCATGCTGCAGAAGATCGATAAGAGCAAGCTGACTAACTTCAGCAACCTCGATCCGCAGATGCTGAACAAACCGTTCGACCCGAATAACGACTACTCCATCCCCTACATCTGGGGGGCGACGGCCATCGGCGTCAACAGCGACGCTATCGATCCGAAAACCGTCACCAGCTGGGCCGACCTGTGGAAACCGGAATACAAAAGCAGCCTGCTGCTGACCGACGACGCACGCGAAGTGTTCCAGATGGCGCTGCGTAAGCTGGGTTATTCCGGCAACACGACCGACCCGAAAGAGATTGAAGCCGCCTATAACGAGCTGAAAAAACTGATGCCCAACGTCGCGGCGTTTAACTCCGATAACCCGGCGAACCCGTATATGGAAGGCGAAGTGAACCTCGGGATGGTATGGAACGGCTCGGCTTACGTCGCACGCCAGGCCGGTACTCCGCTGGAAGTGATCTGGCCGAAAGAAGGCGGCATCTTCTGGATGGACAGCCTGTCGATTCCGGCAAATGCTAAGAACGTCGACGGCGCGCTGAAGCTGATTAACTTCCTGCTGCGCCCGGATGTCGCCAAACAGGTCGCGGAAACCATCGGCTATCCCACGCCAAACCTGGCGGCGCGCAAAATGCTCAGCCCGGCAGTGGCCAACGATAAATCGCTCTATCCGGACGCCGCCACCATCGAAAAAGGCGAATGGCAGAATGACGTCGGCAGCGCCAGCGCCCTTTATGAAGAGTATTACCAGAAGCTGAAAGCGGGCCGCTAATCCCGCAGGGCGGAACCGCGGTTCCGCCCTTTTTTTGCCCTCACTTTAGCCTCTCAGCGCGCGCCAGAGGATCGCCGGCAGCTTGCGCCAGCGCGGCCGATGGTAAAAATCCGCCAGCCGCTGCGCCACCGCTTCCTGCCCCCGGTGGGTAATAAACCAGGGCGGCAAAGGCATCAGCGTCAGTTCGCCATGCCACAGACTGCGCGGAAACGGCCGAAACGGCGCCTCAATCACCGTGCGCTCGGTTTTCTCCAGCATAAAGCTGTTATGCACCTTGCCCCGCCCGCTCTGAATATCGTCGAGCGTATGGCCAGGGAACGCCCCCCACGGGCAAGGGGCTAACAGGAAGGCCACCCCGCTCCAGCAGTTGATCGCCACCGTGCCGTAGCGCAGCTCGGCGATCAGCGCGTTAAAACGCTTACGCCCTATCGCTTTACGGGTGCGCGGGTGGATCACAATATTGGCTCCCAGCGTGCCCTGCAGCCGCTGATTGGCATAGCCGATCGCCTGACGCAGAAAGCTTTCCGCGCTGTCGGCCTCAAGGCGGGTGATCGACAGCCCCGGACCAAAGACCTCCTGCTGGCAGAAGTCGGGGTCATCCTCGGTGTTCGCCACAATCAACGGCAGCGCATCGCCGCGCGCTATCTCCAGCGGCTGGCGGGCGCGCAGGCGAAAGTTAGTCAACCGGTTTTCCGCACCTGGGTAATAGTCCTGGCGGGTATTGGCGGCGATCAGCCGGTACAGCTGGTTAAGCAGAGCCGACGCCGGCTCCCAGCCCTGCTGCAGGATCAACACCTGGCTGGCCACGCAGTTAAACCCGCCGTTGTTCATTTTCTGCGTCGCCAGCTGCTGCGCCTGAAAAGCGATATCCGCCTCGCTCCATGGCCCGGGGACGATAATGGTGGGGCTGACCCCGCCCAGCTCTGAGGTCACCCGGCGCGGGTTCAGCGGCATCCCGGCGGCCCGACGCTGGCGAGCGGCCTCCCCGTCGCCCCAGACGATGGCGTCATGGCTCTCCCGCGATCCGGTGATATGGATCTCATCGACAGCGGGATGGGTGGTCAGCCACGCCCCCGCCCGGGCGTCGCCGGTGACGATGCGGAGCGCATCCATGGCGATCAGCGGCGCCAGAGCCTGAGCCAGCAGATCGTGCAGATAATCATTCACCGGGTTGAGCTTCAGCAGGCAGACCTGATTTTCAATAAACAGCTTGTGTAACACGTCCAGCGGCGCGATAGAGGCCACATTTCCGGCGCCGAGCACCAGCGCCAGCTTGCCCTGCCGCGCGGCCGGCGGGATGTCGTATGCGGCTGCCGCGCAGCGATCGAGATTGCCCCGGGTGACTCCCGGCTGCATCCAAATTTCAGCGCGAATACCGGAGAGCAGCAGCCGATCCCAGAGCGTGCCGGGCACCACCCGCAGCGCCAGCCGGCCGTCCGCCAGCGTCCTCAGCGGGATCCGCCGCAGAAAGGTTTTCTCCTCCAGTTGCTCCAGGGTGGCGATAAGCCCGTTGCAGCCGACCATTAGCGCGCAGGGGCCCGCCAGCCATTCTTCGCCCGTCAGCGGATCCCCCGCCGGCAGCCCTTTAGCCCTCGCCGCCGCCTCCACCCACGCCGGCGCTATGCTGGCCAGGGCATCCTTGATCTGGCGCAGGAGCGCCAGACGACGGTTCACTGAGGTTTCCGCCCAGCGCTGGCGCGCCGCCGACAAGGCGTGCAGCGCTGCGTCATACTGAGAGCAGGTCGTCAGACCGGGTCGCGCGTGGCTCATTGTCCCTCACTCATTAAAATTTCCCCGTAGGCCTGGCGCAGCTGGTTTTTAAGCACCTTACCCGTGGCGCTGACCGGCAGCGCATCGACAAATATCACCCGGTCCGGGATCTGCCATTTAGGCACCCGTTTCTCAAACCAGGCCAGCAGATCGCTCTCCTCCACTTCCCCCCTTCCGCGCGGACGCACAGCAGCACCGGCCGTTCGTCCCAGCGCGGGTGGCGGGCGGCGATGGCCGCCGCGCTGCGTACCGCCGGATGCGCGATGGCAATATTCTCCAGCTCAACGGTGGAGATCCACTCGCCACCGGACTTGATAATATCCTTTGCCCGATCGCTGATCACCAGATAACCATTGGCGTCGAGCGTACCGATATCGCCGGTATCAAACCAGCCTGCCGCGGTCAGGGCGCTGTCGTCCTGACCATAGTATTGCTCTACCACCCAGTGCCCCCTCACCTGCAGATACCCCTGACTTTGACCATCCCGGGGCAACGGTTCGCCATCCACGTCGACCACCTGCAGCTCGATGCCAAAAATAGGCCGCCCCTGACCGGTACGCTGCTTTTGCTGCTCCTGTGCCGGGAGGGCGTCATGTTTGCTCAACAGCGTGTTGATGGTGCCGATAGGCGATGTTTCGGTCATTCCCCAGGCGTGGGTCAGCGCAATGCCGTAATCGCGCTGAAAGGCCTCGGCCATCGACGGCGGCAGCGCGGAACCACCAACCAGCGCACGTTTGAATTCAGGCATTCTCACGTCTGTCCGACGCATCGCCGCCAGCAAGCCGGCCCAGATCACCGGTACGCCAAACCCCACGGTTACTTTCTCGGCAGCCAGCAGCTGCAGCAGGCTGTCGCCATCGAGGTGCGGCCCCGGCAGCACCAGCCGCGCCCCGACCATGGCGGCGATAAACGGCGTCCCCCACGCGTTGACATGGAACATCGGCACCACCGGCAACAGACTGTCCCTGGCCGATATCCCGGCGGCGTCCGGCTGATTGCCGCTCAAAGCGTGCAGGACCAGCGAACGATGGGTATTCAACACCCCTTTCGGCCGGCCAGTGGTTCCCGAGGTATAGCAGAGCGAGGCCGGCGTCAGTTCATTCAACTGCGGCCAGCGGTAGTCTACTGTCCCCTGCTGCAACAGATCGTCATAAAACAGCAATGAGGGCAGCTGGCTGAGCGCCGCTTCGCTGCGCGGCTCCATCAGCACGACGTGTTTCACCGTCGGCAGCTGCGCCAGCAGCTGCGTCACCAGCGGCAAAAAGGTCTGATCAAAGAACAGCACTTCGTCGGCAGCGTCGTTGAGGATATACAGTAGATGGTCAACCGATAGCCGCGGATTGACGGTATGCGTTACCCAGCCGCCGGAGGCGACGGCAAAATAGATCTCCAGGTGGCGACGGTTGTTCCATGCGAGGGTGGCGCAGCGGGCGCCCGGTGGCAGCCCCAATGATGCCAGCGCCGACGCCAGCCGCTGAGCGCGGCAGGCCACCTCCCCCCAGCTGCTGCGCTCCTTCTCACCGCCAGCGCTCACCGAGACGATCTCGGTCTCGCTGTGGTATTGCGCCGCATGGTTGAGCAGCGCGGTGGTGGTAAGATCCTGATAAATCATCGGTGACGGCATGGCGGGGTCTCCTTTGCAGACTTCCGGGCGGGGGAACAGGGTCGCGGCGCGAACGTGCGGACGCCTATTGAATCTGGTCTACATTTGCCGGTATGCACAAAAAAACGTACAGAAATCAGCGGCCACGCACAAAATAGAGTAGGGAATCGCTCAGAAAGGAGAAGCCGAGAATGGCAGGATGGAGGTCATTGCCCGGCGCCGGTCCGGGCGATATCGTCAGAGCGACCGCCGGGGGCTGACGGTAGCCAGGAGAAAGTTATGCGCGTCTCAGGGGGAAGCGGATCAGCGTCGACCGCCGTCGCGCTGGTCTTTGCCCTTCCCTTTTGCGGCTCGCCGATGCACAAAATCTTCAATGATGCCGAAGATCCCGTTGAGAGGTTTCCACAGCACCACCAGCAGCAGCAACGGGCCGTATATTCGCACACCGCCGGTCGCTATCTGGCCGGTTAGCAACAGGGCTAAACCATCCAGCAGCAGGCACAATGCGCTGCCGGTGCCGACGAACAGACACAGCAGGAAGAGGATCGGTCGGCTGTCGGCGTGTAGCGGTAAAGCACGCTGGCTCCAGACGCCAACGAGAATGGCCGCGATCAAGGCGATCGATTCAATGACCAGGGGATTATGCATGGTCTGACTCCTGTCATGACGTATCATCCTTGTCAGCAGCGCTGCCGGAGGCGGCGGGCGTCGCCCTCGTCCCCGGCAGGCTGCTTCAGTTTACAGCGCGTTTTCCTGCAGCAGCTTATCGATAAAGGCGGGCACCACTTCGCTCGCCAGTCCGTAGTGCTTTTCGGCAAACTCGCTGCCCACCTGGCTGGGCTCCAGGTTCAGTTCAACGGTGTGGGCGCCGTGCAGCCGCGCCTCGTGCACAAAGCCGGCCGCCGGATAAACGTGGCCGGAGGTGCCGATGGCGATAAAGATATCCGCTTCGGCCAGCGCGCTGTAGATCTCGTCCATCCCCAGCGGCATTTCGCCAAACCAGACCACGTGGGGACGCAGCGCCGCCGGGAACTGGCAGCAGTGGCACTTGTCCTCTGCGGTGACGTCGCCGGTCCACTCCAGTACCTGGCCACTCCACGAACAGCGCACCTTCAGCAGCTCGCCGTGCATATGGATTACCCGGCGGTTGCCGGCGCGTTCGTGCAGATTATCGATATTCTGGGTGACCAGCAGAAAATGGTCGCCCAGCAGATCCTCCAGACGCGCCAGCGCCAGATGCGCCGCGTTCGGCGCGATCTCCGGACTCTGCAGCTGACGACGGCGGGCGTTGTAGAACGCCTGCACCAGCGCCGGGTCGCGGGCAAAACCTTCCGGCGTCGCCACATCTTCCACCCGATGCTCTTCCCACAGGCCATCGGCCGCGCGGAAAGTTTTGATCCCCGACTCCGCCGATATCCCCGCGCCGGTTAACACCACCACTCTCGGTTTGGCCATCGCTTCAGGCTTCATCCTGTCCTCCCTAAAGAAAATCCGCTGACGCAGACGGTCACGCAACTGACGTTTATTGCGACGAAAACGGCTCAATCGATGTAAACGGCGCGACTGCATAGCTACCTCTGTGATTAATGAGTCAGATGAAGGAAGGCCGCACCGCGCATTCCCCCGGCATCGCCGTGGCGCGCGCGCTCAATGCGCGGTACTCTGGCGACCGGCAGAAGATGGCGCGGCAATCGCTGCGCCAGCCCTTCGCTAATGGCCGTAAAGTTAGATAATCCACCGCCGAGCACCAGCAAATCCGGGTCGACAATGGTCAGTATATTCCCCAGACACACCGCCAGCAGATCGAGATAGCGCTCTACGTGCGCCAGGGCGCGCGGATCGTGCTGCTGCCACTGCGCCACAATCTCCGGCGAGGTGAGCGGTTGCTGATAAAAATGTTCATACAGCCAGGCAAAACCGCGGCCGGAGAGATAATTTTCAATGCAGCCCAGCTGGCCGCAGCCGCAGCGAAGCAGCGGAAAATCACGCCCGACCACCTCCAGGGCATCCACCGGCAGACGAATATGACCAAACTCGCCGGTGATATAGCTATGTCCGGTAATCGATTTACCGTTCAACACCAGGCCGCCGCCCACGCCGGTGCCGAGGATCAGCCCCATCACCAGCGGGTATTGCGTAAACTCATCGTCCCACGCTTCCGACAGCGCGAAGCAGTTGGCGTCATTATCGAGGCGCACATCGCGTCCCAGCCGCGCGCTGAGGTCGGCGCGCAGCGGCCGGCCGCTGGCGGCAGGCACGTTAGCGGCATACAGCGTGCCGTCCGCCGTTTCCGGCATCCCCGGGATACCGATCCCAACCGACCCCTGCTGGTCGAAGCGCTCATCGGCCTCGCGGACCAGCGCCTCTACTGCCTGGAGAAAATCCTCATAACTGCTTTTCGGCGTGGCGACGCGTTTTTCCCACTGCAGCCGCCGCTCCTGATTAAATACGCCCAGCGCTATCTTGCTGCCGCCAATGTCAAATCCATAGTACATTTCAGCAATTCCTCTTGTGTCGTCAGCCAGGCCGACGATGACGATAAATTACTGGCCACTCAGCACCCTCGCCGGGTCGATACGGCTGGCGCGGCGGGCGGGATACCAGCTGGCCAGCAAACTCAGCAACAGTGCTGTCACCAGCACATAAAAGACGTCCAGCCAGTGCAGTTCTGACGGCAGGAAGTCAATAAAATAGATGTCGCCGGAGAGGAATTTATGCCCAATCAGGTATTCGATGCCGTTGATGATTGACGTCAGGTTCAACGCGCAGATCACGCCGATCACCACCCCAAACAGGCTGCCTACCGATCCGGCTAATAAACCATACCACACGAAAATCGCGCGAATTAAGCCGTCTTTTGCGCCAAGCGTGCGCAGCACCGCAATATCGCCGCTCTTGTCTTTGACCGCCATCACCAGCGTCGAGACGATGTTAAAGCAAGCCACGCCGATCACCAGCACCATTGCCAGGTACATAATGGCGCGGATCATCTGGATATCGCGATACATATAGCCGTAGGTGCCGATCCAGCTCTTGATATATACGTAGCTGTTGGTCACCTCGCCGGCGTCGCGCACCAGCTTGTTAGCATGGAAAACGTCCGTGACCTTGATGGCGATACCGGTCACGCTGCCGCCCATCTCCAGGTACTGCTGCGCATCCTGCATCGGGATCATGGCAAAACTATGATCGAGCTGGCCGCTCAGCTGCAAAATACCGGTCACGTGCAGCCTGACGCGTTTCGGCTGCAGCAGCTGATGGTCGGCGTCGGCGTTAGGGATCATGATCGACACCCAGTCTCCCTGCTTCACGTGCAGCGCATCAGCGACGCCTTTACCCAGAATCACCTGCTGTTCACCGGCCTTGAAGCCGGCCCACGCGTTATTCTGCACAAAGGTGGGCAGCGCGCTGAGCCGGGTTTCCTGCTGCGGGTCGCCCCCTTTCACCTGGATGGCGCGCATATTGCTGCCGCTTTCCACCAGGCCGGTGAAGTTAATATAGGGCGCCGCGGCGACTATCCCCTTCACTTTCTGCACCTTAGCCAGCGCCTCCTGCCAGTTATTCCACGGCTGGTTCACGGGTTCGATTTCACCGTGCGGCACCACCGCCAACACGCGGTTATTCAGCTCGCGCTCAAAGCCGTTCATCGCGCTGAGGCCGACGATCAGCACTGCCACCCCCAGCGCAATACCGATGGTGGAGATCACCGAGATCAGCGACACCATGCCGCCGCGCCGCCGGCCGCGGCTGAAACGCAATGCAATCAGTAACGATAACGGAGAGGCCATTACTCGGCCCCCATCAGGGTCAGGTCGGCGGTCAGGCGGCCATCGCGCATCTCCAGCTGGCGGCTCATCCGCTTCGCCAGCTGCAGGTCGTGGGTCACCACCAGAAACGCGGTGCGCTGCGCGAGGTTCAGTTCGCCCAGCAGCTGGAAGATGCTGTCGGCGTTGCGAGCGTCGAGGTTACCGGTCGGCTCATCCGCCAATACCAGTCGCGGTTTGTTCACCAGCGCGCGGGCAATCGCCACCCGCTGGCGTTCGCCACCGGAGAGTTCCGACGGACGGTGATGGCTACGGTGTTCAAGCCCGACCGCCTGCAGCATCGCTTTCGCCTGGCGTTCAATGTCCGCCGGCTTCTTTTTGCCAATCAGCAGCGGCATCGCCACGTTCTCCAGTGCGCTAAAGTCCGGCAGCAGATGGTGGAACTGATAGATAAAGCCCAGCTCGCGGTTACGCAGGTCGGCGCGCGCGGCGGTGGAGAGCTTGCTCATCGGCTGGCCGGAGAAAATCACGTCGCCAGAGGTGGGGGTATCGAGGCCGCCCAGCAGATGCAGCAGGGTACTTTTGCCGGAGCCGGAGGTACCGACGATGGCCATCATCTCGCCTTCATCAATGCTGAAGCTGACATTGTGCAGGACATCGGTTTGCACATTGCCTTCCTGATAGCGTTTGCACAGGTTGTCGCATTGCAGCAGGATCTTATTCATAACGTAAAGCCTCAGCGGGTTGAGTGGCGGCAGCGCGCCAGGAAGGGTACAACGTAGACAACAATGCCAGCGCCATCGCCACCAGGGCGATAACGACGACCTGCAGCGGCTCAATCGCCACCGGCAGCGCCGCGCCGTCAAGGAAGGCGCCGATGATCGGCATTAAATTATTCAACTGGCTGGCCAGCAGCGCACCAAGCACCGCTCCCAGCAGCGCGCCGACGATCCCTGCGCTGGCGCCCTGCACCATGAAGACGGCCATAATCTGCCGCGGCGTCAGCCCCTGGGTCTGCAGGATCGCCACTTCGCCCTGCTTTTCCATCACCATCATCCCCAGCGAGGTAATAATGTTGAAGGCCGCGACGGCGACGATCAGGCTGAGCAGCAGGCCCATCATATTTTTCTCCATGCGCACCGCCTGGAACAGTTCACCCTTGCGCTCGCGCCAGTCCTGCCACTGGGTGCCCGGCGGCAGCGTCTGCTGGCTGAGGGTATCCACTTGCAGCGGTTTATCCAGCCACAGGCGCCAGCCGGTGATATTCCCCAGCGGATAGCGCATCAAACGGGAAGCGTCGTCGATGTTGGTCAGCATCTGATAACCATCGACTTCGCTGTTGGCAGCGAAGGTGCCGATGACCGTAAACAGGCGCTGGCTCGGCACGCGGCCCATCGGCGTAAACTGGCTGGCGGAAGGAACCATCAGACGAATTTTATCGCCGCGATTAACCCCCAGCTGACCCGCCAGCTGCTCGCCGAGAATAACGTTATATTTACCCGCCTGCAGATCGCTCTGTTTGACGTTCACCAGATACGGGGTCAGGGGATCGTTCTGCGCCGGGTCGATGCCCAGCATGACCCCGACCGCCACGCTGCGCGCGCTCTGCAGCACCACGTCGCCGGTGGTGATCGGCGCCACCCGGGTTACGCCCTGGAGTTTCGCCTCGCGCTCCGGCAGCTGTTGGGGATTCACCGAACCTTGTTTGGCGCTAAGTATGGCCTGGGGCATCAGCCCCAGGATGTTGTTTTGCAGCTCGCGTTCAAAGCCGTTCATCACCGACAGGACCGTCACCAGCGCCATGACGCCGAGGGTAATACCGATGGTGGAAAGCCAGGAGACGAAGCGACCGAAGCGGTCGGCTGCTCGCCCACGCATATAGCGCAGGCCGATAAAGAGTGCGGCAGGTTGATACATGTCATCCATCTGGTTGCTGATAGCCGATTCCCGAGTATATAAGCGATTAGGGGCAGCGTAAATGACTGATACCTGACGACTTTATTAGCAAAAATCCTAAAACCCAAGCAAATACAAACGGATAGATAAGTACTTACTTATTTATCTTTACGCTTATCGACAGCGCTGACCTTTCTTCACCCAACACGCGATGGCAATTCGGGTTGGCGAATCCAGACCAATCGCGGATAATCTCACTATTGAATATCAGCGAGTTGCCCTCCATATCGGCAGAGCGAATCCCTAAGAGACCATGAAACCGTCTATGCCTGAACAATATCGATACTCATTGCCGGTGAAAGCCGGTGACCAGCGCCAGCTTGGCGAGTTGACCGGCGCAGCCTGCGCCACCCTGGTGGCGGAGATGGCCGAACGCCACAAGGGCCCGGTGGTGCTGGTGGCGCCTGACATGCAAAACGCGCTGCGTCTGAACGACGAGATCAGGCAGTTCACCGACAGCATGGTGATGGGGCTGGCGGACTGGGAGACGCTCCCTTATGACAGCTTCTCACCGCATCAGGACATCATCTCCTCCCGTCTTGCCACCCTTTACCAGTTACCCACCATGCAGCGCGGCGTGCTGATCGTCCCGGTCAGCACGCTGATGCAGCGCGTCTGTCCGCACAGCTTCCTTCACGGCCACGCGCTGGTGATGAAAAAGGGTCAGCGCCTGTCGCGCGATGCGCTGCGCGATCAGCTTGAGGGGGCCGGCTACCGCCATGTCGATCAGGTGATGGAGCATGGCGAATATGCTACCCGCGGCGCGCTGCTCGATCTGTTCCCGATGGGCAGCGACCAGCCCTACCGCCTCGATTTCTTTGACGATGAAATCGACAGCCTGCGCCTGTTCGACGTCGACAGCCAGCGCACGCTGGAGGAAGTGGCGGCCATTAACCTGCTCCCGGCGCACGAATTCCCCACCGATCAGACCGCCATCGAGCTGTTCCGCAGCCAGTGGCGCGACCGCTTTGAAGTGAAACGCGATGCCGAGCATATCTATCAGCAGGTCAGTAAAGGGACGCTGCCTGCCGGTATCGAATACTGGCAGCCGCTGTTCTTCAGCGAGCCGCTGCCGCCGTTATTCAGCTATTTCCCGTCCAGCACGCTGATCGTCAACACCGGCGATCTCGAGGCCAGCGCGGAGCGTTTCCAGAATGAAGCCCGCGCCCGTTTTGAAAACCGCGGCGTCGATCCGATGCGCCCGCTCCTGCCGCCGGAACTGCTGTGGCTGCGCAGCGATGAGCTGTTTAGCGAACTGAAAAAGTGGCCGCGCGTACAGCTGAAAACCGAGCGCCTGGCGGACAAAGCGGCAAATACCAATCTGGGCTACCAGACGCTGCCGGACATCGCCGTCCAGGCACAAAACAAAGCGCCGCTGGATAATCTGCGCCGCTTCCTCGAAGCGTTTACCGGCCCGGTTATCTTCTCGGTGGAAAGCGAGGGTCGCCGTGAAGCGCTGAGCGAAATGCTGGCGCGGATTAAAGTTGCGCCAAAACACCTGCTGCGCCTGGAGGAAGCCACCGGCAACGGGCGCTATCTGATGATTGGCGCCGCCGAGCACGGGTTTATCGACAGCCAGCGCGGCCTGGCGCTGATTTGCGAGAGCGACCTGCTCGGCGAGCGCGTCGCGCGCCGTCGTCAGGATTCCCGTCGCACCATTAACCCTGACACACTCATTCGCAACCTTGCCGAACTGCATATCGGCCAGCCGGTCGTTCACCTGGAACACGGCGTGGGACGCTATGCGGGGATGACCACCCTGGAGGCGGGCGGCATCACCGGCGAATACCTGATGCTGACCTACGCTAACGATGCCAAATTATACGTTCCGGTCTCCTCCCTGCATCTTATTAGCCGCTACGCCGGCGGAGCGGAAGAGAACGCGCCCCTGCATAAGCTGGGCGGCGATGCCTGGACCCGGGCGCGGCAAAAAGCGGCCGAGAAGGTACGCGACGTCGCGGCCGAATTGCTGGATATCTACGCCCAGCGCGCAGCGAAAGCCGGTTTTGCCTTTAAACACGACCGCGAACAGTATCAGCTGTTCTGCGACGGTTTCCCGTTTGAAACCACGCCGGATCAGGCGCAGGCGATCAACGCCGTCCTCAGCGATATGTGCCAGCCGCTGGCCATGGACCGCCTGGTGTGTGGCGATGTGGGCTTCGGCAAGACCGAAGTGGCCATGCGCGCCGCCTTCCTCGCTGTGGAGAACCACAAACAGGTGGCGGTACTGGTGCCGACCACCCTGCTGGCTCAGCAGCACTATGACAACTTCCGCGATCGTTTCGCCAACTGGCCGGTACGCATCGAAATGCTCTCCCGTTTCCGCAGCGCTAAGGAGCAGGCGCAGATCCTCGAGCAGGCCGCGGAAGGCAAAATCGATATCTTGATCGGCACCCACAAGCTGCTGCAGAGCGAGGTGAAGCTCCGCGATCTGGGGCTGCTGATCGTCGACGAAGAGCACCGGTTTGGCGTGCGGCATAAAGAGCGTATCAAAGCGATGCGCGCCGATGTCGATATCCTGACCCTCACCGCCACGCCGATCCCGCGAACGCTGAACATGGCGATGAGCGGGATGCGGGATCTGTCGATCATCGCCACGCCGCCGGCGCGCCGCCTGGCGGTAAAGACCTTCGTTCGCGAATACGATGCGCTGGTGGTGCGCGAGGCGATCCTGCGTGAAACGCTGCGCGGCGGCCAGGTTTACTACCTGTTTAATGACGTCGAGAACATCCAGAAAGCCGCCGACAAACTGGCGGAGCTGGTGCCTGAAGCGCGGATCGCCATCGGCCACGGTCAGATGCGGGAGCGTGAGCTGGAGCGGGTGATGAATGACTTCCATCACCAGCGCTTCAATGTGCTGGTGTGCACCACCATCATCGAAACCGGGATCGACATTCCCACCGCCAACACCATCATCATCGAACGCGCCGACCATTTTGGCCTCGCCCAGCTGCACCAGCTGCGCGGCCGCGTTGGCCGCTCCCATCACCAGGCCTATGCCTGGCTGCTGACGCCACATCCAAAGGCGATGACCACCGATGCGCAAAAGCGCCTTGAAGCCATTGCCTCGCTGGAAGATCTCGGTGCCGGCTTTGCGCTAGCTACCCACGATCTGGAGATCCGCGGCGCCGGGGAACTGCTGGGCGAAGATCAGAGCGGTCAGATGGAGACCATCGGCTTCTCCCTGTATATGGAGCTGCTGGAGAATGCGGTGGATGCGCTGAAAGCCGGGCGCGAGCCGTCGCTGGAGGATCTCACCAGCCAGCAGACGGAAGTCGAACTGCGCATGCCTTCCCTGCTGCCTGACGATTTCATCCCCGACGTCAATACCCGCCTGTCGTTCTATAAGCGCATTGCCAGCGCCAAAAACGAACAGGATCTGGAGGAGATCAAAGTCGAGCTGATCGATCGTTTTGGCCGCCTGCCCGACGCCGCCCGCAACCTGCTGGATATCGCCCGTCTGCGTCAGCAGGCGCAGAAGCTGGGGATCCGTAAACTGGAAAGTAACGAAAAAGGCGGCGTGATCGAATTTAACGAGAAAAACAACGTCAATCCGGTGTGGTTAATTGGCCTGCTGCAGAAGCAGCCGCAGCACTTCCGCCTGGACGGGCCGACGCGCCTGAAGTTCATGCAGGATCTCGAGGAGCGTAAGACGCGGATGGACTGGGTTCGCCAGTTCATGCGCCAGCTGGAAGAGAACGCCGTCGCCTGATCGCGGGGGGATATGGCCGTTACGCCGTATCCCCCTTTCCACATATCTGGCAATCTTTACAAACATTTTGCAATCCGCCTGGATTTCCCCACACAGACTCACGCCATAATCTCATCTCCTTTTTCATATAAAAATAACCACTTATATATTTTGGAGTTATGGTAATGAGAATCCGTTTCCCCTTGATGCTGGCGCTGGTCGCGCTGGTTGCTGCGCTGGCGCTGCCCGCGCGCGCTAACACCTGGCCCCTACCCCCGCCGGGCAGCCGACTGGTGGGGCAGAATCAGTTCCATGTGGTGCAGGATAACGGCGGTTCGCTGGAGGCGATTGCCAAAAAGTACAATGTCGGCTTCCTGGCCCTGCTGCAGGCCAATCCCGGGGTGGACCCCTACGTTCCGCGCGCCGGCAGCGTGCTGACCATCCCCCTGCAGACGCTGCTGCCCGATGCGCCGCGCGAAGGGCTGGTGATTAACCTTGCCGAACTGCGCCTCTACTATTACCCGCCGGGCAAGAATGAAGTGACCGTCTACCCGATCGGCATCGGCCAGCTGGGCGGAACCACCATCACGCCGACAATGGTTACGACCGTGTCCGACAAGCGGGCCAATCCGACCTGGACGCCAACCGCCAACATTCGCGCGCGCTACAAAGCGATGGGGATTGAGCTGCCGGCGGTGGTGCCTGCCGGTCCTGACAACCCGATGGGACATCACGCCATCCGCCTCGCCGCCTATGGCGGAGTCTATCTCCTGCACGGCACCAATGCCGATTTCGGCATTGGTATGCGCGTCAGCTCCGGCTGTATTCGTCTGCGCGACAACGATATCAAGGCGCTGTACAACGCCATCTCGCCGGGCACGAAGGTGAATATTATCAACACGCCGATCAAGGCGTCGGTAGAGCCGGACGGTCGCCGTCTAGTTGAGGTCCATCAGCCGCTGTCTGAGCATATCGATGATGACCCGCAGACCCTGCCTATTACGCTTAACGCGGCCATGAAGGCGTTCAAACAGGCGCCGCAGACCGACGGAACAGTGATGGAGCGCGCGATGAATTACCGCTCGGGCATGCCCATTGACGTCACCCGTCATGCGGACCCCGGCCCGCAGTCGCTGTAACCTCACGCTGCAGAAAACAAAAAACCCGCCTGAAGGCGGGTTTTTTGTTGGCAAGGGTCAAACAGGGGTACAACAGGGTATTACTCATCGCTGACCGGTGAAGGGGGCCGGGCAGCGACGCATCGGGTTTACTTGTAGATAACCGCGGTACCGTGAAGGGTATTCGGACCGGTTACCGAAGTAATACGGTATGAGGTGGCGCCCATCTCATCCGCTTTCTGCGCCAGCTGGTCTTCCAGCGAACCCAGGTTAGTCCCTGCGGAAGCTGAGATAGTACCCACTTTATGCTGGCCGGCTGGGGTGGACTGCACCTCAACAGCGGCAAAGCTGGCGAAAGAGAGGGAGCTAAGAACGGCGGCAATAGCCAGAGTATTAACGGTTTTCATGATTATTATACCTATGCAGATGAATTTTATAGTAGGGTCGTAAGCATTAACTTAACGATCGATAGGTAAATATTAATGTGATCTAAGTCACACGTCAACGCATTTTTATAACGATCGTTTAACTATTTATAAAATGCTTAATTTTCATACGCATATGAATTATTTATTTTTGAACCAACAGCGCTGGCCCCGGCGATCGTTTATTTTTATAATGACGATTCACCAAACCAACATAGGTACAACGGCATCATGACAACTGACGTTCAGAGTTGCGCCAAAAAAAGCCGTGGCCGACCGAAGGTGTTCGACAGGGATGCGGCGCTGGACAAAGCCATGACACTCTTCTGGCAGCACGGCTATGAGGCGACCTCGCTCGCCGATCTGGTCGAGGCGACAGGAGCAAAAGCCCCCACCCTGTATGCGGAATTTGTGAATAAAGAAGGACTGTTCCGCGCAGTATTGGACCGTTACATTTCGCGCTTTGCCGCGAAGCACGAAGCCGTGCTGTTTGCTGAGGGAAAATCCGTCGATCGGGCGTTGCGCGACTACTTCACCGCGGTCGCCACCTGTTTTACCAGCAAAGAGACACCGGCCGGCTGCTTTATCATCAATACCTCCGCCGCGCTGGCCGCCTCCTCGACGGATATCGCCAATACCATCAAATCCCGCCATGCGATGCAGGAGCAGGCGCTAACCCAGTTTCTGCAGCAGCGGCAAGCGCAGGGCGAACTGCCCGCGGGCCGCGACGTGGGGCAGCTGGCGCAGTTTCTCAACTGTGTCCTGCAGGGGATGTCCATCAGCGCACGGGAAGGCGCCGATTTTGACAAACTGATGCAAATCACTGACACCACCCTCCGTCTCTGGCCGCTGGTCCTCGAGTCCTGATGCGCCCCGCTTCCGGCGGTGTTCAACCGCCGGAACCGCCCGCCGTTTCGCTTTATCCCCACAAAATAGATTGATTTTTATTACCTTTTCTCGCGCAAGATAAACGCAAATGATATTGATTGCGATATTCATTATGTGCAAAATCCTTTTTTGAGTTTTTCCAGATGTTTCGCATTGTAACGAATACCGGCCCGACGCCGGCCCATAACAACGACAAAACAACTTGCTCATAAAAGGAATGGATATGAAAAAGCGCCTCTGGGTGCTCCACCCTCTGCTGCTGGCCAGCGCGCTGCCTGCGCTGGCGGCTCAGTCTGAAGAAGACAGCATCATCGTTAGCGCGAACCGCACCCATCGCACCGTAGCCGAAATGGCCCAAACCACCTGGGTCATTGAGGGCCAGGAAATTGAGCAGCAGGCCCAGGGCGGAAAAGAGTTCAAAGACGTGCTGGCGCAGCTGATCCCGGGCATCGACGTCAGCAGCCAGGGGCGCACCAACTATGGGATGAACATGCGCGGGCGCGCCATCGTCGTGCTGATTGACGGCGTCCGGCTCAACTCTTCCCGCACCGACAGCCGCCAGCTCGACGCCATCGACCCGTTCAACATCGAACATATCGAAGTGATCTCCGGGGCAACCTCGCTGTACGGCGGCGGCAGTACCGGCGGACTTATCAACATCGTCACCAAAAAAGGGCAGCAGGATCGCCAGGTCGATCTTGAGGTGGGCAGCAAGAGCGGGTTTGCAAACAGCAACGATCATGATGAGCGCGTCGCGGCGGCGGTCAGCGGCGGGACAGACCACGCGTCCGGGCGTTTATCGGTAGCCTATCAGCGTTTCGGCGGTTGGTACGACGGCAATAACGATGCGCTGATCCTCGATAACACCCAAACGGGGCTCCAGCACTCTGATCGTCTGGACGTCATGGGGACGGGGACGATCGAGATCGACGACAACCGCCAGCTGCAGCTGGTCACCCAGTACTATAAAAGCCAGGGCGATGATGACTATGGCCTGTGGCTCGGGAAAAATATGTCCGCGGTCACCAGCGGCGGCAAAGCGTACACCACCGATGGGCTCAATTCCGATCGTATCCCCGGCACCGAGCGCCATCTGATCAGCCTCCAGTACTCCGATGCCGATTTCTTCGGCCAGAATCTGGTGAGCCAGGTGTACTATCGCGATGAGTCCCTCACCTTCTATCCATTCCCGACGCTCAGCAAAGGTCAGGTCAGCAGCTTCTCCTCGTCGCAGCAGGATACCGATCAGTACGGGGCAAAGCTGACCCTCAACAGCCAGCCGCTGGCGGGATGGGATCTCACCTGGGGTCTCGACGCCGATCATGAGACCTTCAATGCCAACCAGATGTTCTTCGATCTGCAACAATCGCTGGCGTCCGGCGGGCTGCACAACGAATCGATCTACACCACCGGCCGCTATCCGGGATACAGTATCTCCAACGTCGCACCGTTCCTGCAGTCGAGCTATGATCTGAACGATATCTTTACCCTCAGCGGCGGTGTTCGCTACCAGTGGACCGAAAACCGGGTTGACGACTTTGTCGGCTACGCCCAGCAACAGGATATAGCCAACGGCAAAGCGCGCTCCGCCGACGCCATCAAAGGCGGAAAAACCGATTATGACAACTTCCTGTTTAACGCCGGGATCGTGGCCCATCTGACCGAGCGTCAGCAGACCTGGTTTAACTTCTCGCAGGGCGTTGAGCTGCCGGATCCGGGTAAATACTATGGCATCGGGAAATACGGCGCGGCGGTCAATGGTCATCTGCCGCTGCTCTCCAGCGTCAACGTCGATGACTCGCCGCTGCAGGGGATCAAAGTTAACTCGTATGAGCTGGGCTGGCGCTATACCGGCGATAACCTGCGCACCCAGCTGGCGGCGTATTACTCGACTTCGGATAAGACCATCGTCGTCAACCGTACCGATATGACCATCGATGTTCAGTCCGACAAACGGCGTATTTACGGCGTTGAGGGTGCGGTCGATTACTTTATTCCGGACAGCGACTGGAGCGTCGGCGGCAACTTCAACGTGCTGAAATCACAGGTGCAGACCGATGGCCGCTGGCAGAAGTGGGACGTCACCCTCGCCTCGCCGTCCAAAGCCACCGCCTGGGTGGGCTGGGCGCCGGATCCGTGGAGCCTGCGCGTGCAGAGCCAGCAGGTGTTTGACCTCAGCGACGCCGCCGGCAACAAGCTGGAAGGCTATAACACCGTCGATTTTATCGGCAGTTACGCGCTGCCGGTGGGGAAACTGACCTTCAGTATCGAAAACCTGCTTAACGAAGACTATATCACCATCTGGGGCCAGCGCGCGCCGCTGCTCTACAGCCCAACCTACGGCAGCTCGTCGCTGTATGAATACAAGGGCCGCGGCCGCACCTTCGGTCTGAATTACGCGTTAACCTTCTGATAAAAAAAGCCCCTCAGCCTGAGCGATTGAGGGGCTAATCAATACACAAATCTGTTTTTAGATTTTGTTGTTCAGGACCAGCTGGCCGTTGTTGTCCAGCGGGATCTGGCTGCCAGGATCGTGATCCATCCGGATTTTCCCCTGCTGATCGCCTATCTTATAGGTCACATCGTAACCCAGCATTTTGTCGGATTTGTCATACACCGTTTTGCAGCGCTGCTGCGTGGTGGTGTAGGTGTCGTTGTCCTGCATCGCGCCCTGGATCTGGTTACCGGCATAGCCGCCGCCCAGCGCGCCCACCACCGTCGCCACGCTGCGTCCGTGACCGCCGCCGAACTGGTGGCCAATCACCCCGCCCGCCACCGCGCCCAGCACGGAACCGGCGATGCGGTTTTCATCCTGTACCGGACGACGATGGGTCACGGTGACATTGCGGCATTCCTGGCGCGGGGTTTTCACGGTTTCTTTAATCGGTGTACTGGAGACCACTTGCGCATACTGCGGGCCGCGATCTAACACGTTGAGACCAGCGACAGCTGCAACGCCCAGCGCGGCAGCCACGCCTATCCCTATACCCGCCAACATAGATTTATTCACGGGAGATCCTCCTTTGTTGCTGTTGATACAATTTTGCAACCGGACCCGGGAAGGCGCAAATCAGATAGCGGATGAAAAGTGCGAGAATTCGCTGCAAATCAAAGGGATTCAGAGGATTCCGAGCGGGATCGCCGCCGGTTCAGCAGAAGAGCCCGGAGGCGCCGCCAGGGCGCGCTCCGGGTCGCAACAGCGATTAATGCAGCTTGAGGCGCGGACGAATGATGCGGTTGATGCGCCCGACCAGCATCATCAGGCCGGTTTTGAAATAGCCGTGCAGGGCGATCTGGTGCATACGGTACAGGGAGATGTACACAAAGCGCGCAATGCGCCCTTCCACCATCATCGAGCCGCGCATCAGGTTGCCCATCAGGCTGCCGACGGTGGAGTAGTTGGATAGCGACACCAGTGAGCCATGGTCTTTATAGGTATACGCCTTCAGCGGTTTACCTTTCATCTGCGCGAGGATGTTATTCAGCGCGCAGGTAGCCATCTGGTGCGCCGCCTGGGCACGCGGTGGCACAAAGCCGCCCTCCGGACGGGCGCAGGAGGCGCAGTCGCCAATGGCGAAAATATCCGCGTCGCGGGTGGTCTGCAACGTCGGCTCAACCACCAGCTGATTGATACGGTTGGTTTCCAGGCCGCCGATCTCTTTCATGAAATCTGGCGCTTTGATCCCGGCCGCCCAGACCATTAGATCCGCTTCAATATATTCGCCATCTTTGGTGTGCAGGCCGCCCGCATCGGCGCTGGTGACCATGGTCTGCGTCAGCACCCGTACACCCAGCTTGGTCAGCTCATTATGCGCCGCCCCGGAAATGCGCGGCGGCAGCGCCGGCAGAATGCGTTCGCCCGCTTCGACCAGCGTGACGTTCAGCGCTTCGTTGGTCAGCCCTTTGTAGCCGTAGCTGTGCAGCTGTTTCACGGCATTATGCAACTCAGCGGAGAGTTCCACGCCGGTGGCGCCGCCGCCGACGATGGCAATGTTTACTTTACCGTTAGCGCCGAGGTTCGCGGAGTATTTAAGGAACAGGTTGAGCATTTCCTGATGGAAACGACGCGCCTGGTGCGGGTTGTCGAGGAAAATACAATTCTCTTTAACGCCAGGGGTGTTGAAGTCATTCGAGGTACTGCCCAGCGCCATCACCAGCGTGTCGTACGGCAGTTTACGCTCAGCCACCAGCAGCTCGCCTTTTTCATTGCGCAGCTCGCCGAGGGTGATGGTCTTCCCTTCGCGATTGATATCGACCACCGACCCCAGCTGGAACTGGAAGCCGTGGTTGCGGGCATGGGCCAGATAGCTCAGCGCATCGACACCTTCATCCAGAGAACCGGTGGCCACTTCGTGCAGCAGCGGCTTCCACAGATGGCTGTGGTTACGGTCCACCAGGGTGATTTTCGCTTTCTTATGGCGCCCTAACTTTTTCCCCAGCTGAGTTGCCAGTTCCAGTCCGCCTGCGCCGCCACCCACAATTACGATTTTTTTCAATGGCGTAGTCATGTGTACCCCTAAAATTATTAACCAATTGTTAAATAAAAGTTATTAAAATAGCCTTTATTTAACAACAAGTTACGTCAATGAAACCATTCAGCACTGTCGAGAATACCATGAACGGTGCATTGGTCATACCAAAATTGATGTGCATCAAGTTTTGTCGCGTATTTTTTCAGCGAAACCAATAAGTGTAGACATGAAAAAACCCGCGCGGTGAACCCGGCGCGGGTTTGGAGACAGGGGAAAAGGCTTAACCGAGGGTTTTAAACGCTTTCAGCCGCTGCAGGTGCGGCGAAATGTTTTTAAACTTATGGGTCTGCTCTTCATCCCAGATAATTTCATAATAGTGGTGCAGAAGGTCGGCGGAACGCTGGCTGTCCAACGCTTCGTCCTGTCGGGAAAGCACCACCAGGCAGCGATCGCGGTTCTTTTCGCGGAAGTTGGTCACGCATTTGGTGGCGATGTCAGCATACTCTTCCGGTCGGTCGATTTTGCCTTCCATATTCTCATGCGGAAACAGGTTCGGATTGAACACCGCCTGACGGATATCGCACAGGAAACCAATCCGCTCCGCCCAGTAACCGCCGAGTCCAACGCCGCAGATCAGCGGCCGGTCATCGGCGGTAAGCTGCAGCATTTTATCAACCTCTTTCAGCAGATGCTGCATGTCGTGCTTGGGATGGCGCGTGCTGTAGCTTATCAACCGCACGTCAGGGTCAATAAACTGCAACTGCATCACCTTCTCGTGGTTACCGGGGCTGTTCGAGTCAAAACCGTGTAAATAGATAATCATCGCATCCTCACCAGACAACAACGCCCCGCAGAGCGTTACGCGGACTTCGCCTCTTGCCAGCGCGCATGAAGCTGCTCCAGCTGGGCACTCACCGTTTTCCAACGGGCTGAATCCCTTAACTCCTGACGGGAAAAGGAACCTTTATGATACAATTTCGTAACACGCTCTGCTTTGATCGGCGACAGGTTATCCAGCACACTGACCGCGCCCTTACGATTATTGCAGACGAGTATCATATCGCAACCGGCGTCGAGCGATGCCTGGCCGCGTTCGGCATAGCTGCCCATGATCGCCGCCCCTTCCATCGACAGATCGTCGGAGAAAATCACCCCATCGAAGCCCAGCTCGCCGCGCAGCACCGTTTTCAGCCAATAGGCCGAACCGCTCGCCGGACGCGGGTCGAGCTCCGGGTAAATCACATGCGCCGGCATAATGGCATCCAGACGCTGCTCGGCGATAAGGCTTTTGAATACCGCCATATCGTGGTCGCGGATAACCGATGCCGGACGCGGATCGAAGGGGGTTTCTTTGTGCGAATCGGCAGTCACCGCCCCGTGTCCCGGGAAGTGTTTGCCGGTGGTTTTCATGCCCGCGGCGTGCATGCCGTCAATGACGTGACGCGCCATCGTCAGCGCTTTCTGCGGATCTTCATGATAAGAGCGTTCGCCGATTGCGGCGCTGATGTGACCGACGTCCAGCACCGGCGCAAAGCTGATATCGATGTCCATGGCGATCATTTCGCTGGCCATCAGCCAGCCGGCCTCGGCGGCCAGTTTGCCCCCCTCTTCCATCCCCAGCAGCGCAGCGAAAGACTGGGCCGCCGGTAAACGGGTAAAGCCTTCGCGGAAACGCTGAACGCGTCCCCCTTCCTGATCGACCGCCACCACCAGATGGTTACGGGAGGCTTCGCGGATCTGGCGCACCAGCTCCCGCAGCTGCGCCGGATCGTGATAATTTCGGGTGAAGAGGATCAACCCTCCCACCAATGGATGCGCCAGAATCTCTCGCTCTTCCGCATCCAGTTCATACCCTTCTACATCCAACATCACTGGGCCCACACTGACCTCTCTTATCCTTTGCGTTCGTTGTCTAACTGACACCATGTTTCATCTGCCAGCATGATAAATTGCCGATCCCCGCTCTGCCGCCAGCGCATTTCATACCAGCCCGCCATGAGCAGCAGTACCCACGGACGCCAGCGCGCCACCTGCCGCCATAGCTGCTGCGCGTCGATAGCCGCCCGTCGGGCATATGCCGCCACCAGCTGGCGGCGCTCGTCCGGGGCGATCCACACGGCGGCCAGCTCCAGCGCGATATCGCCATCGCCGGCATATTCCCAGTCAATCAGCTTCAGACCGGCGTCGCTGTGGATAATATTGCCGGCATGGACATCCATATGCAGCGGCGCCAGCCGCAGAGGACGAGGCTCTCCCCGGCGGCACAGCCGCTGATGCCAACGTAGCCAGCGCGGCGTGCGCCGGGCCGGATCGCTCCTCTGCCAGTACTGCGCCAGCAGCGGCCCGAGACTAACACGCCAGCCGAACCGCGGTTGCTGATGCAAATCATACAATAAGCCAGACAGTTGCGGGCAGTCAGGTAACTCGCTTTTCACCTCACCCGCGCAATACTCCACCACCATCCAGCAGGGCGAGTAAAACAGAGGATTGGGCGCCAGCCTGGCAGGCAGCCGGCGCAGCGCACGATACTGACGGCGAAAATAACAGGCAGCGGCAGACGGGTCGTGCGGCTGACGCAGCACTCGTCGCTGGTCGCCATCGCTGATAATCACACTGCCGCCGCTGAGGCCGGTCTGGCTCAGCGAGGCGACAGGATGATAGTGGGGAAAGAAGCGCGACAAGAGCTCGTCGCGCGTTAGCTTATTGTTGCTGAACCGCACCTTTACCTGACCAGATAATCTCGCCGGTTTGCACCAGCATCAACTGCATCTTCAGCTCGGGCGCGTTGACGTTGCCAGTGGCATTGGAATAAAGCACATACTGCGCGCCCACGTTGCGGGCGATGCCCATGGCTTTGCTGCGGCTGCCGAGGCTGTCCTGCGGCGACAGGCCCAGCTGCTGCTTGGCGACCGCCAGCTGCTGCGGTGAAACAAGGGTAAATTTGCCGTTGCCCGCCAGCGCGTTACGTAACGCGGTGGTGGCTTCTCCGGCATTCAGCGAACCGTTGGTGCGGTTGTTCACGCTGTCAACCAGCAGAATACTGCCGGCATTGACCCCGCCCGCCTGCAGCATCTGTCCCACCATCGGCTGCACCGCGCCGTTCCAGTCATAATGACGCACGCGCGGCGCCGGCTGACCCGACTGCTGATCCTGATGCTCAATCGGTCCTGGCTGCGACGGGACGGAGGGCACCGCCGGTACCGTCGGCACCGTGGGCTGCGGCTGCGCAGGCTGCTGCGGCTGCGGTTTGGCCTCTTCTACCGGCGCGGGCTGCTCACGCAGCCCCGCACAGCCTGCGAGGAATATCGCCAGTGCTGTGATTAACGCATAGCGACACATTTTCATCATTATAATTACCCCTTACAGATAAAGATAAAGGCGGGCCTTATGCGCCCCCAGGATATTGGCGCTGCCATACAACGTCACCGAGGAGCGAGCCGGGACCACGATGGTGCGCGGCGCCTCCAGGGGGTGCATCTCCAGCCCTCGGGCGTCATACCAGAAAAAACGATAATGCACGGTGACCGGCTGTTGGCGCTCGTTATACAGCGTAGAGGAGGCGGTAGCCTGTATCTCCGTCGCCACGACGACAGGCTCGCTGGCGCTGATCCCGGCGGCCAGCACGCTCGACTCCATCACCAGCGCTTGCTGGTCAGAAACCGGGATCTCCGGGTGTGAACTACATCCGGCCAGCAGCCCCGCCGCCAGACACGCGCCCAAAAGGGTCCTTAGCATGGCGTTAGCCTTTGTGCGCCAGCATCGGACCCAGCGGACGACCGCCCAGCAGATGCATATGGATATGGTAAACTTCCTGGCCGCCGTGGCGGTTGCAGTTGACGATCAACCGGTAGCCATCGTCGGCGAGGCCTTCATCGCGGGCAATCTTCGCCGCGACGGTCATCATCCGGCCCAGGGCCAGTTCATGTTCGGTGGTGACGTCATTTACGGTAGGAATCAGAACGTTCGGGACAATCAGAATGTGGGTGGGCGCCTGCGGGGAGATGTCGCGAAAAGCGGTCACAAGCTCATCCTGATAAACAATATCCGACGGGATCTCCCGGCGAATGATTTTGCTGAAAATCGTTTCTTCTGCCATGACTGATTCCTTATTAGTTTTATCCCGTACGCTGGCCTGCTTCTGCAGATAAACGCAGACGCACAGGTTCCGGTAAGAGTATGAGCGACATCCTCCCTCTCTTTCAACCTGAAAGCTCTTTTTCTTATTCAACTATAGACTTAGCTGCTGAGGGAATAAGCATTTGGCGGACAGTTAGCAGGGTTATCGCCTCTGGAAGGCCTATCTTGTCACGTAAAAAAGGCAGCCAGTTGGCTGCCTTAGTCTCCCCGATACTACGTCTTAACTGTTACGGATGTACTCATCCATTTCAGTTTTCAGGTTATCGGACTTGGTACCGAAGATGGCCTGTACGCCAGAACCTGCCACTACCACGCCAGCGGCGCCCAGTTTTTTCAGGCCAGCCTGGTCAACTTTCGCTACATCCGCCACGCTAACACGCAGACGAGTAATACATGCGTCGAGGTTGGTGATGTTCTCTTTACCGCCGAAAGCGGCGATCAGAGCCGGAGCCATCTCGCTGGTTGCGCCAGCTTTGCTCTCTACGGTGGTATCTTCACGACCCGGTGTTTTCAGATCCAGGGCTTTAATCAGCACGCGGAAAATGACGTAGTACACGATCGCATAGCAGATACCGACGATCGGGAACAGCCACAGCTTGCTGCTGTTACCGGACAGCACGATAAAGTCGATCAGGCCGTGAGAGAACGAAGTACCGTCACGCATACCCAGCAGGATACAGATCGGGAACGCCAGACCCGCCAGGATGGCATGGATAACGTACAGGATCGGCGCCACGAACATGAACGAGAACTCGATCGGCTCGGTGATACCGGTCAGGAACGAGGTCAGCGCGGCGGAGATCATGATACCGCCCACTTTGGCGCGGTTTTCCGGTTTAGCAGAGTGCCAAATCGCGATAGCCGCTGCCGGCAGACCGTACATTTTGAACAGGAAGCCGCCAGACAGTTTGCCCGCGGTCGGGTCGCCTGCCATGTAGCGCGGGATATCGCCGTGGAATACCTGACCAGCCGCGTTGGTGTATTCGCCGATCTGCATCTGGAAAGGAACGTTCCAGATGTGGTGCAGACCAAACGGCACCAGGCAACGCTCGATGAAACCGTAGATACCAAACGCCACCACCGGGTTCTGATAAGCAGCCCACTGGGAGAAGGTCTGGATCGCGGAACCGATCGGCGGCCAAATGAAGGAGAGGATCACGCCGGTGAAGATAGCGGCCAGACCAGAGATAATCGGTACAAAGCGCTTGCCCGCAAAGAAGCCGAGATATTCTGGCAGCTTAATGCGATAGAAGCGGTTAAACATGTACGCGGCGATAGCACCGGAGATAATACCGCCAAGCACGCCGGTATCAGCCAGGTGTTTTGCCGCAATCTCGTCAGCAGGTAAATGCAGCACCAGCGGCGCAACCACCGCCATGGTTTTCACCATGATGCCGTAAGCTACCACTGCAGCCAGTGCGGATACACCGTCGTTATTGGTGAAGCCGAGGGCCACACCGATAGCGAAGATCAGCGGCATGTTGGCGAAAACTGAACCGCCTGCTTCTGCCATAACGTGGGAGACCACGGCTGGCAGCCAGCTGAAGTTTGCGGAACCGACGCCCAGCAGGATACCTGCGATAGGCAGTACGGATACCGGCAGCATCAGCGATTTACCGACCTTCTGCAGGTTAGCAAATGCATTCTTAAACATAATTGAGAGTGCTCCTGAGTATTTGGTACTTTTTTACGTTTTCACGCATTGGCCCGGGGGGAGAACCGCGCCGTGGACAGGACATCTAAGCGCCCTTTATTTATTACACAGAGTAAAATAATTAACGGGATGATTGTTTGACGGCTATCACGTTTCAATCAGCCTTCCGGTAAAAATTTACATCAGCTTACATAAGTTGTATCCAGATGTTGCCAAAAAACCTTCACCGCCACTTTTGTGGCGGTGAACTTTACTCGCTTTGGCTATTAATTACGAGCCTTAAAATAATAAGCAGATCAAGCAGGTTGCAAGCGGGCGGGGTCAATGTGGAACAGCGTGGCAAAATTGTCGGTGGTCTGCTGAGCCAGTTGCTCCAGCGACACACCCTTCAGTACCGCCATGTATTCAGCAACGTCACGCACCAGCGCCGGCTGGTTCTCTTTGCCGCGATGGGGTACCGGCGCCAGGTATGGCGAATCGGTCTCCACCAGCAGACGATCCAGCGGAACATAGCGCGCCGCATCGCGCAGCTGCTCGGCGTTACGGAAAGTGACGATACCGGAAAACGAGATATAGAACCCCATGTCGAGCAGCTTACCCGCCGTCTCCCTGTCCTCAGTGAAACAGTGTAGTACGCCTCCGCAATCCGTCACCTTTTCTTCGCGTAAAATGGCCAGGGTATCGGCGCGAGCGTCACGGGTATGCACGATCACGGGCTTGTTCAGCTCCCGGCCGATGCGGATATGGTCACGGAACGAAGTTTGCTGCTGGACTTTGGTTTCCGGGGTATAAAAATAGTCCAGTCCGGTCTCTCCCATCGCGACGACGCCCTCTTCCGCCGCCAGCGTGCGCAGTGTCTCCACCTCGTAGGGCTCATCCTGGTTTAACGGGTGCACGCCGCAGGAGAAGACGACGTTGTCACGCCTTCCTACCAGCTCGCGCATACTGCGGTAGCCAGGCAGCGTCGTGGCGACCGCCAGGCAAAATTTCACATCGCGTGCGGCCGCTTTTGCCAGTACGTCATCGACGTTTTTGTGCAGGGTTTGATAATCCAGACCATCAAGATGGCAGTGGGAGTCGACTAAAAACATAATGTCTCACTCAGAGGTGGGAGACGGGTAAAACCGTCCCGGGTTGCAGGTAATGTTCCCAGCGCAGCAGGCGCTCGGTGAGCAGCAGTTCGCGGTTGACGCCGACGACGTTCAGCAATTGCTCGCGGCAGGTACAGACGTCATGGGCAATCGCCTGCAGCCGGGCGGCGGGCAGACTGTGCGCCAGCTGCTCCAGCAGCGGCCAGACATCCGGGTTACTCACCAGGGCAATTCCCTGCTGTCGTTTTTGCGCATCGACCAGCAGCGATGCCAGCCAGTGCAGGCGAACCGCCGCCTGTTCATGATTGAGTATCGGCAGCAGCGCCAGCCAGTCACCGCTCGCCAGTGTGGTCGCCAGCGCCTGACACAGCTGCTGTCGCGCCGTCCACTGCGGCTCTTTAAGCAGTTCGAGCGCGGCGGCCGGCGCGCTGGCGCACAGACGTAACGCGGTCAGCAGCGCCTCCTGCGGCAGGTTCACCTCACGCTCCAGCCAGGCCAGGGCATAAGATTCCGTCGGCGGCGACAGGTGGTGCAGGCGGCAGCGACTGCGCAGGGTGGTCAGCAGACGCGCCGGCTCCTCGCAGGCGAGGAAGAACCAGGTATTTTCCGGCGGCTCCTCCAGCGTTTTCAGCAACGCGTTGGCGGCAGCATCGGTCAGCAAGGCGGCATCGCTAATCCATACCACCTTCGCCCCACCGAGGCGCGCGCGCTCATAGAGCTTGTCGTTGACATCGCGCACCGCGTCAATACCCAGCGCGCTCTTGCCTTTCTCAGGGCTCAGCGGATAGTAATCGGGGTGCGTACCGGCCTGCATCAGCTGGCAGCTGTGGCAGTGACCGCAGCTTTTATGCCCTTCAGGCTGGCGGCACATCAGGAAGCGGCACAGCGCATAAATCAACGCCTCGCCGCCCATCCCGCTCAGAGACTGTAACAGTAAGGCGTGGTGGCCACGTCCGGCCTGATAGCTACCGACCAGTTGTTCGAACGAGGGGCGCAGCCACGGATACCATTTCATGCCGGTTGCTCCGCCATCCACTGGGCGATCGTGGCGCGAATATCGCGCGCGACGGCATCCAGCGGCTGCGTCGCATCCACCGTGCGGATAGAAGGATCTGCCGCAGCCAGCTCAAGGTAGCGCGCGCGGGTACGATTGAAGAAGTTCATCGACTCCTGCTCAATGCGATCCAGTTCACCGCGGGCGCGGGCGCGCTGCAGCCCCACTTCCGGCGTAACGTCGAGGTACAGCGTCAAATCGGGACGAAAATCGCCGAGAACGGCGTCGCGCAGCGTCGCCAGCATCGTGCGGTCAATGCCCCTGCCGCCGCCCTGATAGGCCTGGGTGGAGAGATCGTGACGATCGCCGATCACCCACTGGCCGCGAGCCAGAGCAGGCTTAATCACCGTCTCCACCAGCTGGACGCGCGCCGCGTAAAACATCAGCACTTCCGCTTTATCGTTAATCACTTCATCGCCCGTGGACTGGATATCCAGCACCAGGCTACGCAGTTTTTCAGCAAGGATTGTGCCCCCCGGCTCACGGGTAAACACCATATCGTGAATACCTGCCGACTGCAGCGTCTCCACCACCAGTTGACGTGCGGTGGTCTTCCCGGCGCCCTCGAGCCCCTCGATGACGATATAGTTACTGCGCATTTTTTTCCTTAAGTACTTTCAGATAGTCCTGCACCGCGCGGTTATGGCTGACCAGGTTTGTGGTAAACGTATGGCCCCCTTTCCCGTCGGCGACAAAATAGAGGTATGGTGTTTTCGCCGGATGGGCGGCCGCCTTCAGCGACGCTTCGCCCGGCACCGCGATAGGGCCTGGCGGCAGGCCGCTGATGGTATAGGTATTGTACGCGGTCGGCGTCTCCAGATCCTTACGCGTTAACTTTCCATTATACCCTTCGCCCATCCCGTAGATCACCGTTGGGTCGGTCTGTAAGCGCATGCCGATGCGCAGGCGGTTGATAAATACCGACGCGACGCGATCGCGCTCTTCCGCCACCGCGGTCTCTTTCTCAATAATCGAGGCCATGGTCAACAGCTGATTCTGATCGGCATAGGGCAGATTATCCATCCGTCCTTCCCAAATCTTCGCCACTTCAGTGACCATTTTCTGATGCGCGCGCTTGAGGATGGCGATGTCGCTAGTATTGGCGGTGTACATCCAGGTGTCCGGCCAGAACCAGCCTTCCACCCAGTCGGCATGGTCAAGACCTAACGCCTTAGCCACCGTCGCGTAGCTATCGTCTTCAAGCGTGTGCTTCACGTAGGGAGCATCGCGCAGCTGACGAAGGTAGTCGCTGACGCGCATGCCTTCGACAAAGCGCAGCGGAAACTGCGCCTCTTTGCCGCTGGCCAGCAGCTGCAGCATCTCGCGCACCGTCATTTGCGGCGTGAGGCGATAGGTCCCGGCCTTGAAGTGAGACAGCTCAGGCTCCATCCGCAGCAGCCACTGGAACACGCGCGGGCGATTGATCACCTTCTCGCGATAGAGATCCTGCCCCAGCGCCAGCCGGCCGGTGCCGGCTTCGAGGGTAAAGATGGTCTCTTCTTTAATCAGCAGCTTGCTGTCCGCCAGCTGGCGTACCTTCCACATTCCTGCCGCCGCGGCGATGCCCAACAGCACCACCAGCAACAGGATAAAACGTAACATTTTCTTCATACTAACCAGACAGCTCACACAAAGGGGCTAAAAAATGGTAAAGCTCGCGCGATGACCAGACGGTCTCATCCCAGCGACGAACCGGCACCAGCGGCATCAGCGCATTGCAGATCAGCACTTCATCGGCCTCCCGCAACGCCTCGGGACGCGCTGTCACTTCGACAACGCGAAACGTCGATGGTGCCAGCTGCGCGATACAGCGCTGCCGCATTATGCCGTTGACCCCGGCATAATCGAGTCGCGGAGTAAATACATCCCGTCCCTGACGCCAGAATAAATTCGCGGCACAGCATTCCGTAAGCCACCCGTCACTGTCAAGGACCAGCGCCTCATCGGCGTCCGTCTGTTCAAGATGAGAGCGAATCAGCACCTGCTCCAGACGATTAAGATGCTTCAGGCCAGCCAGCCAGGGGTTGCGCCCCAGGGTCACCGGGCTCCGGGTCAGGGTAATGCCCTCCTCCCGCCAGCGCGCGTAGTGCGCCGGAAGCGGAGAGTCGCTCAGAATACGGGTGGGCGGCGCACAGCCCGCCGTGCTGTATCCCCTTCCCCCAACGCCGCGGGTAAGGGTCACCTTAAGCACGCCCTGCGCGTGCGGTCGAGCCAGACGCTGCATCTCGTCGCTTAGCGTCAGCCAGTCGTCAAACGGGATGCGTAATTTTTCGCAGGTTGTCTGCAAACGCTGCAGATGGGCGTCCAGTAACGCAACCTGTCCATGCTGTATACGGGCAGTGGTAAAACAACCGTCGCCAAACTGGACGGCGCGATCGTTCGCCGCCAGCGTGTCCTGTTCAACGCCATTTATCAAGAACATAAAGGACTCCTTTTCACTGGTCGGTGAGTGTCTCAGGACACGGAGCAGAGGACAAGTGGAGAAAGCCGAATAAAAAAGGCCCGACAATCGGGCCTTTTGTTAAAGCAGTACCGGGGCAAGCCCTGTCACACTTTTTTGAAGATCAGCGAACCGTTAGTGCCGCCAAAGCCGAAGGAGTTGCACAGGGTGTACTCCATACCGGAAACCTGACGCGCTTCGTGCGGAACGAAGTCGAGGTCGCAGCCCTCATCCGGGTTGTCGAGGTTGATCGTCGGCGGAACCGCCTGATCGCGCAGCGCCAGGATAGAGTAAATCGACTCTACCGCCCCTGCCGCGCCCAGCAGATGCCCGGTCATGGATTTGGTGGAGCTCACCAGTACGCGGCTCGCCGCATCGCCGAAGACAGACTTAACCGCCTGCGCTTCCGCTTTATCGCCAGCCGGCGTCGAGGTGCCATGGGCATTGACGTAGCCGATCTGGCCCGGTTCGATGCCCGCATCGCGAATGGCATTCACCATCGCCAGCGCGGCGCCCGCGCCATCTTCCGGCGGTGACGTCATATGGTAAGCATCGCTGCTCATGCCGAAGCCGACGATCTCGGCGTAGATTTTCGCACCGCGTTTTTTTGCGTGCTCGTACTCTTCCAGCACCACCATGCCCGCGCCGTCGCCCAGCACGAAGCCGTCGCGATCTTTATCCCACGGACGGCTTGCCGCCTGCGGGTTGTCATTGCGCGTGGAGAGCGCCCGCGCTGCGCCAAAGCCGCCTACGCCAAGCGGGGTACTGGCTTTTTCCGCACCGCCTGCCACCATCGCATCGGCATCGCCATAGGCGATGATGCGCGCAGCCTGACCGATGTTGTGCACGCCTGAAGTACAGGCGGTCGCGATGGAGATACTTGGTCCACGCAGACCAAACATGATGGTCAGATGGCCGGCCACCATGTTAACAATTGTGGAGGGAACGAAGAATGGGCTGATCTTACGCGGTCCGCCGTTGACCAGCGAACTGTGGTTTTCTTCGATCAAGCCGAGACCGCCAATACCAGAGCCGATTGCGGCACCAATACGGGTAGCATTCTCTTCCGTCACTTCAAGGCCAGAATCCTGCATGGCCTGAACGCCAGCGACAATTCCATATTGAATGAAGGCATCCATCTTGCGCTGCTCTTTGCGCGAGATGATGTCATCACAGTTAAAATCCTTTACTAAGCCAGCAAATTTCGTTGCATAGGCGCTAGTATCGAAATGGTCGATCAGGCTGATGCCACTCTGACCGGCAAGGAGAGCTTTCCAGGTAGACTCTACGGTATTGCCGACAGGAGACAACATGCCCAGTCCGGTCACAACTACACGACGCTTAGACACGTTTGTCCTCCAGGGAGGGAAAATAGATTCTTGTGGGACAAATAAAGATAAAACTCAGGCGGTCGAATGACCGCCTGGAGATGTTCACTTACGCCTGGTGGCCGTTGATGTAATCAATGGCAGCCTGAACGGTGGTGATTTTCTCAGCTTCTTCGTCCGGAATCTCAGTATCAAACTCTTCTTCCAGAGCCATTACCAGCTCAACGGTGTCAAGAGAATCAGCGCCCAGGTCTTCAACGAAGGAAGCATTGTTGGTAACTTCTTCCTGCTTAACGCCCAGCTGCTCGCCGATAATTTTCTTAACGCGTTCTTCGATAGTGCTCATACTCTTAAATTTCCTATCAAAACTCGCTTTCGCGATGGTTTTCGTAGTGTATAAAATGTTGAAAAATTTGCAACTAAATCCCGGCAGGTCTTACCACGATTTTGCGCTATTTTGAGGCCGTTTGCCCTAAGAACGCAAATCTTTTCGCACAAAACCGCACAGAGAACCGTGCGAAGTGCGCGGTTCCTGAACGTTTTGCACAAATCTCAGTCAGACCATGTACATTCCGCCGTTGACGTGCAGGGTTTCACCAGTGATGTAACTTGCTTCGTCAGAGGCTAAAAATGCAACCGCGCTGGCGATTTCATTTGGGGTGCCAAGGCGCCCCGCAGGAACTGCCGCCAGCGTACCCGCACGCTGCTCATCGGTCAGCGCACGCGTCATGTCCGTTTCAATAAAGCCCGGAGCAACAACGTTTACAGTAATACCGCGGGACGCAACTTCACGCGCCAGTGATTTACTGAAGCCGATCAGACCCGCTTTCGCCGCAGCGTAGTTGGCCTGACCCGCATTTCCCATGGTACCAACCACAGAACCGATAGTGATAATACGTCCATGACGCTTTTTCATCATAGCGCGCATTACCGCTTTTGACAGACGGAAAACCGATGACAGGTTGGTTTCGATGATATCGTTCCACTCGTCATCTTTCATGCGCATTAACAGGTTGTCGCGAGTGATCCCGGCATTATTCACCAGGATATCCACTTCGCCAAACTCTGCGCGCACATTTTCCAGAACAGATTCAATAGATGCCGGGTCGGTCACATTCAACATCAGACCTTTACCGTTGGCGCCTAAATAGTCGCTGATCGCCTGCGCGCCGCTTTCGCTGGTCGCAGTACCGATAACTTTCGCGCCGCGGGCGACGAGCGTTTCAGCGATGGCGCGGCCAATACCGCGGCTTGCACCGGTAACCAGCGCGATTTTTCCTTCAAAACTCATGGTTTTCCTCTTTTATTGCTCAAGCGCCGCAGACATCGCCGCCGGCTCGTTAAGCGCGGAAGCGGTCAGGGTGTCAACAATACGTTTGGTCAGGCCGGTGAGGACTTTACCCGGGCCAACCTCATACAGATGCGTTACGCCCTGAGCAGCCATAAACTCAACGGTTTTAGTCCACTGAACCGGACTATACAGCTGGCGTACCAGCGCGTCGCGAATGGCGTCCGGCGCGGTTTCGCACTTCACGTCGACGTTATTTACCACCGGGATCGTCGGCACGTTGAAAGTGATTTTCTGCAGCTCAAGCGCCAGTTTCTCCGCAGCTGGCTTCATCAGCGCACAGTGAGACGGCACGCTCACCGGCAACGGCAGCGCCCGTTTAGCGCCCGCGGCCTTACAGGCGGCGCCTGCGCGTTCAACGGCCTCTTTGTGACCGGCGATAACCACCTGGCCCGGGGAATTGTAGTTCACCGGAGAGACGACCTGCCCTTCGGCCGATTCTTCACAGGCTTTGGCAATAGCCGCGTCGTCCAGACCGATAATCGCTGACATGGCGCCAGTACCTTCCGGTACAGCTTCCTGCATGAATTTGCCGCGCAGTTCAACCAGGCGAACGGCATCAGCGAAAGCGATAACGCCCGCGCAAACCAGCGCGGAGTATTCGCCGAGGCTGTGGCCAGCCAGCAGCGCCGGCGCTTTGCCGCCCTGCTGCTGCCAGACGCGGTACAGCGCCACGGAGGCGGTCAGCAGCGCTGGCTGGGTCTGCCAGGTCTTATTCAGTTCTTCTGCCGGGCCCTGTTGCGTCAGCGCCCACAGATCGTAACCCAACGCTGCGGAAGCTTCACCGAAGGTCTCTTCAATGACCGGCCAGGTCGCCGCCATATCGGCCAGCATGCCTACGGCCTGCGAGCCCTGTCCCGGGAACACAAAAGCAAATTGCGTCATGTTTAAATCCTTATACTAAAAACGAACCAGCGCGGAACCCCAGGTGAAACCGCCACCAAAGGCTTCCAGCAAAATCAGCTGCCCACGTTGAATGCGGCCATCGCGGACGGCCTCATCCAGCGCGCAAGGGACTGACGCCGCTGAGGTGTTGCCATGGCGGTCGAGGGTCACTACGACGTTATCCATCGACATGCCCAGTTTCTTCGCCGTCGCGCTGATGATCCGCAGGTTTGCCTGATGCGGCACCAGCCAGTCCAGCGCAGAACGTTCAAGATTATTCGCGGCCAGCGTCTCATCAACGATGTGCGCTAACTCAGTGACCGCCACTTTGAAGACTTCATTGCCGGCCATCGTCAGATAGATCGGATTTTCCGGATCGACGCGATCGGCGTTCGGCAGGGTCAGCAGTTCGCCATAGCTACCGTCAGCATGCAGATGCGTCGAGATAATGCCAGGCTCTTCGGAGGCGCCCAGCACCACCGCCCCGGCGCCATCCCCGAAAATAATAATCGTCCCGCGATCGGCCGGATCGCAGGTGCGCGCCAGCACATCGGCGCCGACGACCAGCGCATAGTCCACCGCGCCGTTCTTGACATACTGATCGGCGACGCTCAGCGCATAGGTGAAACCGGCGCAGGCGGCCGCGACGTCAAACGCCGGGCAGCCCTTGACGCCCAGCATAGACTGAATCTGGCATGCCGAACTCGGAAACGCGTGCGTGCCGGAGGTGGTCGCAACGATGATCAGACCAATTTGCTCCGCGGACACGCCCGCCATCGCCAGCGCCTGCTTTGCGGCCTCAAAGCCCATCGTAGCAACTGTTTCATGCGCTGCGGCAATACGACGCTCACGGATACCTGTGCGGGTGACAATCCACTCGTCAGAGGTCTCTACCATTTTTTCCAGGTCGGCGTTTGTACGCACTTGCTCGGGCAGATAGCTGCCGGTACCAATAATCTTCGTATACATGTACGCTCAGTCACTCTTGGGTAATATACCCGCCTCGTTCAACCGCCGCGGCGTCAGTGGTGTCCATTCGTCCCGCTTTGCTGTCGGGCGTTCACGTCACTGTCGCTTTCCGGCAGCTCGAAACCAGCTGGGTATAAAGATTCCAGGCGCGCGGCGATCCGTTGGGGAATTTGCCGCTGCACCGCCTGCACTGCCTGCTCTATCGCGACGCTAAAGGCGCGTTGATTGGCAGCACCATGACTCTTGATCACGGAACCGCGCAATCCTAACAGACAGGCGCCATTATACTGGTCGGGGTTGAGGTGACTGAATCGCCTCGCCAGGCTTTTTTGTAACCAACGTTTTAGTAACAGCAGCCACCACGACCGTTTTTTGCCCTCTCCCTGAGATTTCAGCAGTGAAAGGAACATTCTGACAACACCTTCCATGGTTTTTAATGTGACGTTGCCCGTGAATCCATCACAAACCAGCACATCGGTTTTTCCGGTCAACAGTTCATTGGCTTCAAGATAGCCGATGTAGTTGAGGGAAGGCAGCGTTTTGAGCACTGCGGCAGCATCGCGGATACTGCTGAGGCCTTTCATCTCTTCTTCGCCGATGTTCAGCAAGGCGACGCGAGGATTGGCAATGCCGACCACCTCTTCCGCCAGCACGGCCCCCATCACCGCGAACTGCACCAACATCGTGCTGTCGCAATCGACGTTGGCGCCGAGATCCAGCACCACGGTTTTGCCCTTCTGCTGGTGCGGCAGCACCGTCACCAGCGCCGGCCGCTCAATACCTTCAATCGGTTTGAGCATCAGTTTCGCCAGGCCCATCAGCGCGCCGGTGTTGCCGGCGCTGACGCAGGCTTCCGCCCGCCCTTCTTTCACAAGCTCCAGCGCCACGCGCATTGAGCTTCCGCGACTGCTGCGGATAGCCTGTGCGGGTCGCGCATCACTGGCAATAACTGACTGCGCAGGAATAATCTGCAGACGCGAACGTTGTTCGAAGTCAGCTTTGGCGAGTAATGGCGTGATGGCGTCGGGATCGCCGACTAAAAGAAGTGTGAGTTGCGAATTAGAGTTCAGTGCCTGCAGTGCTGCAGGCACTGTCACGGATGGGCCGAAATCGCCCCCCATGACATCTAACGCCAGGGTTAGACGTGTCAAGGTATCGTCGCTGCCCGGTTCGGTGATTCCCCAGTCGCCCGGGGAGTCCTCACTAAGCTTCATCACGCTGGCACCCGCGAATTTTCACGCTGCAGACGCAACAATCCGGGCATTGACGCCTCTGGTTACCGGGTTAACCGAGTGCCCAGGTACGTACACGCCCGCCATGGCCTGCAACGGGAAATCCTGCGAGTATCGCGTGATTACTTAGCGATAACCTTGCGACCGCGGTAGAAACCGTCGGCAGTGATGTGGTGACGCAGGTGTTTCTCACCAGAAGTTTTGTCTACAGACAGGCTGGTGACTGCGGTCAGCGCGTCATGGGAACGACGCATGCCACGTTTGGAACGGGTTGGTTTATTCTGTTGTACGGCCATGGACCTTACTCCTCAATTACTTACGCTTTAAGCTGGCTAATACGGCAAATGGGTTTGGTTTTTGTGCCTCTTCAGGCAGTTCGCCAAAGACCATGTCCGCGTCGGACACTTCACAGTGTTCAGAATCATGCACCGGAACTACGGGCAGGGAGAGGATAATTTCATCCTCGACCATTGCCTGCAGGTCGATTTCACCGAATTCGTTAACCTCAATCGGCTCATACGCTTCCGGTAGTGCTTCGGCCTGTTCGTCATTTCTGACGGGGCTAAAACAATACGTGGTGTGGACGTGATGGGAGAACGGTTTCCCGCAACGCTGGCATTCGAGGGTTACCGTCACCTTCGCATCGCCTGTAATAACGGCGAGACGCTGGTTATCGATAGCGAACGACATGCTGCATTCCACATCGCTGTCCACGCTGACTACAGAATCGGCTACACGTTCAACCTGATCGCGGGCATAGATGCCTTCGTAATCAAGGCGTTTTTGAGCCGTGCGTACCGGATCAAGAGTCAGGGGTAATTTTACCTTTTGCATAGGGCGCGCATATTAACTTTGTAATGTCATAGAGTCAAAGAAAAAGGCAGCCTCAGGTTGCCTTTTGCCATTTATTCGCACACATTGCGGCGCATAGTTTAAGATGATGCTCTGCGAAGCGCTATATGTGGATGAAAAAATATGTCTCAACTTATCCTGGCGTCAACCTCTCCCTGGCGGCGCATGCTGCTGGAAAAACTGGGGTTACCATTTGAATGTGCGGCGCCTGACGTCGACGAAACGCCCCGCCCTGAAGAATCCGCGCGTCAGCTTGTCACCCGGCTGGCGCAGGCCAAAGCGCAGAGCCTGGCTTCGCGCTACCCCAATCACCTTATTATAGGCTCCGATCAGGTTTGCGTATTGGACGGTGAGATCACCGGCAAACCGCACACCGAGGAAAATGCCCGCAGGCAGTTGAGAAAGGCGAGCGGGTCGATCATTACCTTTTATACTGGCCTCGCGCTGTACAACTCCGCCAGCGGTCATCTGCAAACCGAATGCGAGCCCTTTGACGTCCACTTCCGGCATCTCAGCGATAAAGAGATCGAAGGCTATGTGCGTAAAGAGAACCCGCTGCAGTGCGCCGGGAGTTTTAAGAGCGAGGGGTTAGGTATTACGCTGTTCGAACGGCTGGAAGGCCGCGATCCGAATACGCTGGTCGGTTTACCCTTGATCGCGCTCTGTCAGATGCTGCGCCGCGAAAATTACAACCCGCTGTTAGGCTGAGGTAAAAAAAACGGCGGAACTGATTCCGCCGTTGCACTTATTTGCTCTTCCGTAGCACCTGTAGACAGTGCTTCAGCTGGTTATCCAGCGGCGCCTCAACGCGCATCACCTCCCCGCTCCCCGGGTGGGTAAACTTCAGCGCAGCAGCGTGGAGGAACAGGCGGTTTAAACCGGTACCAGAGAGTTGCTTGTCAAATTCGCGGTCGCCATAGCGGTCGTCAAAGGCGATAGGATGGCCGGCATACTGGGTATGAACGCGAATCTGATGCGTGCGTCCGGTGACCGGACTGCAGCGCACCAGAGTGGCGAATTCATAACGCTCTTCCACTTTGAAGCGCGTCTCTGACGGCTTGCCTTCCTGACTCACGCGGACGATTCTCTCGCCGCTCTGCAGAATGTTCTTCAACAGCGGGGCCTGCACCACTTTTGTATGCGACTGCCACTGGCCGCGCACCAGCGCCAGATAGTCTTTCTGCATGCCTTTATCACGCAGCTGCTCGTGCAGCGAACGCAGCGCCGAGCGCTTTTTCGCCACCAGCAGCACGCCAGAGGTATCGCGGTCGAGCCGATGTACCAGCTCAAGGAAGCGCGCCTCCGGGCGCAGGGCGCGCAGCCCTTCAATCACGCCGAAGCTCAGGCCGCTGCCGCCATGTACCGCGGTACCGGATGGCTTATTGAGGACCAGAATATGATCGTCTTCATAGAGGATCACCTCAGAGAGCGCCGCCACTTTCTGCAGATGCGGCGATACCGCCTCTTCTTCACGTTCCGCCACACGCACCGGCGGGATACGGACTTCATCGCCCGCTTCCAGCTTATACTCCGGCTTCACGCGTTTTTTATTCACCCGCACCTCGCCTTTACGCAGGATGCGATAAATCATGCTCTTCGGTACGCCTTTCAATTGGGTACGCAAAAAGTTGTCGATACGTTGCCCCGCTTCATCAGCAGCAATGGCAACCATTTTTACGGTTGGGGTCTCAGTTTTCATGGTGCGCGATTCTAAATAGCCGGACGCATTAGCGCCACTCATTTTTATATGCTTATATTTATCATTATCCTGTTTTCACGGTTTGCCTGACCGCCATATTGTTTGTTATTAGAACAATCTGTATGGGCAGGTGATAAAACTGTGAGTAACCGGGTGATAAAAGGTGAAAGTCAACTTGCTATAACAAGGTTAGCAATGGAATAATGAGACCGTTTTCCGTATTGCATCTTGTTAGAACAAGACATTAGCGGAATGACCAGTTTTGTCTGACCGATCGCCCACGCAGCAATGGCGTAAGACGTTGTGATCTTTCAGACAGTTAGCGGGCTGCGGGTTGCAGTCCTTACCGGTACAGGCTCTATGGATTTCAAGTCGCAGGAAGGCGTCAACTCCGGGACTCCCGGGAGCTCATCTGGATCCGCTGATCGAGGTGAGCAGGTTAAGCCATCATGCCTGCAACGCGAAAGACGACGAGTATAAATGGAATATTCTCTGGTGATACATCCCAGGCTGTTCCCCTGAATAATTGCGCTGTGTTTCCGTTTGAAACACAGGCGACCGACACTCTGCGCCTCTTAAGCGCGCGACAACCGTGAGGTTGGCGACGTGAACCAGACACGAGGCCATCGGTTTTCCCCCGGAAAGGCATTACTCTGCCCGCAGCTTAGTCGTCAATGTAAGAATAATGAGTAAGTTACGATGAAAAGAATGTTAATCAACGCAACTCAGCAGGAAGAGTTGCGCGTCGCCCTTGTTGATGGGCAGCGCCTGTACGACCTGGATATCGAAAGCCCCGGGCACGAACAGAAAAAAGCGAACATCTACAAAGGCAAAATCACCCGTATTGAACCCAGCCTTGAAGCCGCGTTTGTTGATTACGGCGCCGAGCGTCATGGTTTCCTCCCCCTCAAAGAAATCGCCCGCGAATACTTCCCCGCCAACTACAATGCGCACGGCCGTCCTAATATTAAAGACGTACTGCGTGAAGGTCAGGAAGTTATCGTGCAGATTGATAAAGAAGAACGCGGCAACAAAGGCGCTGCGCTCACCACCTTTATCAGCCTTGCGGGCAGCTATCTGGTATTGATGCCGAACAACCCGCGCGCGGGGGGAATTTCCCGCCGTATCGAGGGCGACGACCGTACCGAACTGAAAGAAGCGCTGGCGAGCCTGGAGCTTCCGGACGGCATGGGCCTTATCGTTCGCACCGCTGGCGTCGGCAAATCTGCCGAAGCCCTGCAGTGGGACCTGAGCTTCCGTCTGAAACACTGGGAAGCGATTCAGAAAGCCGCGGAAAGCCGTCCGGCGCCGTTCCTTATCCACCAGGAAAGCAACGTCATTGTCCGCGCCTTCCGTGACTATCTGCGCCAGGATATCGGCGAAATCCTGATCGATAATCCGAAAGTGCTCGAGCTGGCGCGCCAGCATATCGCTGCGCTGGGTCGTCCGGATTTCAGCAGCAAAATCAAACTGTACACCGGTGAAATCCCGCTGTTCAGCCACTACCAGATCGAATCCCAGATTGAATCCGCCTTCCAGCGTGAAGTGCGTCTGCCGTCCGGTGGCTCTATCGTCATCGACAGCACTGAAGCGCTGACCGCGATCGATATCAACTCGGCCCGCGCCACCCGCGGCGGCGATATCGAAGAGACGGCGTTCAACACCAACCTCGAAGCAGCTGACGAGATTGCCCGTCAGCTGCGTCTGCGCGACCTCGGCGGCCTGATCGTTATCGACTTTATCGATATGACCCCGGTTCGCCATCAGCGCGCTGTGGAGAACCGTCTGCGCGAAGCCGTCCGTCAGGACCGGGCGCGCATTCAGATCAGCCATATCTCGCGCTTCGGCCTGCTGGAGATGTCCCGCCAGCGCCTGAGCCCGTCGCTGGGCGAATCCAGCCACCACGTCTGCCCGCGCTGCTCCGGCACCGGCACCGTGCGTGATAACGAATCGCTGTCGCTCTCTATTCTGCGTCTGATTGAAGAAGAAGCGCTGAAAGAGAACACCAAAGAAGTGCACGCCATCGTTCCGGTACCGATCGCCTCCTATCTGCTGAACGAAAAACGTGCCGCGGTGAGCGCTATCGAATCCCGCCAGGGCGATGTGCGCGTTATTATCGTGCCAAACGACGAAATGCAGACGCCGCACTACTCCGTCCTGCGCGTGCGCAAAGGTGAAGAGACCTCAACGCTTAGCTACCTGCTGCCGAAGCTGCATGAAGAAGAGATGGCGCTGCCGGGCGACGATGAGCCGGCAGAACGGAAACGTCCGGAACAGCCGGCCCTGGCCGCTTTTGTCATGCCTGACGCGCCGCCAGCCCCGATGCTTGAAGAGCCTGTCGCCGCTCCTGTCGCCGCAGCGGCACCGGTCGCGGCCACCGCACCGGCGCAGCCTGGCCTGCTCTCACGCTTCTTCAGCGCGCTGAAGAATATCTTCTCTGGCGCCGAAGAGGCCAAACCGGCTGAGGTTAAGGTCGAGAAGAAAGCGGAAGAAAAACCGGAGCGTCAGCAGGAGCGCCGTAAACCGCGCGCCAACAACCGCCGCGATCGCAACGACCGCCGTGAAAACCGCGACAATCGTGACAACCGCGATAACCGCGATAACCGTGACAATCGTGACACTCGTGCGGACAATGCCGAGGGCCGTGAACCGCGCGAATCGCGTGAAGAGAACCGTCGCAACCGTCGTGAGAAGCCGTCGCAGAATGTGGAAGCCCGTGATGTTCGCCAGACCTCAGGCGACGACGCGGAGAAAGCGAAATCTCGTGACGAGCAGCAGCCGCGCCGCGAACGCACCCGCCGCCGCAATGACGACAAACGTCAGGCGCAGCAGGAAGCCAAAGCGCAGACTCGCGAAGAGCCGGTAGCGCAGGAGACGGAGCAGGAAGAGCGTGTGCAGACCCTGCCGCGTCGTAAACCGCGCCAGCTGGCACAGAAAGTACGCGTTGAGTCCGCTGTCGTTGAGCAGGTTGCCGAGATCGTGCCAGAAGCCGTAGTGGCGGAAGTTATCGCTCCGCGCAGCGAGCCGGTGAAAGCCGAGCTGCCAGCAGTAGTGGAGAGCGTGGCGGACCAGGACGAAAATGGCGAATCCCGTGAAGCGAACGGTATGCCGCGTCGCTCACGTCGTTCCCCGCGTCACCTGCGCGTCAGCGGTCAGCGTCGTCGTCGCTATCGTGACGAACGCTATCCGACCCAGTCGCCAATGCCGCTGACCGTAGCCTGCGCATCGCCGGAGATGGCTTCCGGTAAAGTCTGGATCCGCTACCCGGTGGTTCGTCCGCAGGAGCAGCAGCCGGAAGAGGTTCAGGTTCAGAACGACAACGTCGTGGAAACCGTCGCGGCCGTCGCGACCCCGGTTGCCATCGTTGAAACCGTTACCGCTGCCCCGGTCACCGTCGAGCCGGCTACCATGGAGCCGGTTACCGCCGAGCCTGTGGTCGTCGAGCCGGTCGTAGCCGCCGAGCCGGTGGTGGTTGATGCTGCGGAGGGTGTCGCGCCAGCAGCCGTCGAGCCAGCGCCGCAGGAGCTGGTCACCGAAGCGCCGGCTGTCGAAGCGCCTCAGGCTTTCGCGCCAGCTACGCTCGACGCCGAGCCGGTTGTGGTAGAACCTGAAGTGGTGGAAACGGCGCCTGTCGTTGAAGCGCCAGTGGAAACCATCGCGCCGGCGGCGGAAACCGCAGTTGAAGCACCGGTTGTCGAAGCCGCGCCTGTCGAGCCGGTCAAAGTCGAGCCTCCGGTGAGCAAGCCGGTAGTGGTGGCGGGTCATCGCCATGCCACCGCGCCAATGACCCGTGCGCCAGCGCCGGATTATGTCCCGGAAGCGCCGCGCCACAGCACCTGGGTGCGCCCGCCATTCGCCTTTGAAGGCAAAGGCGCCGCCGGCGGTCATAGCGCGACCCATAAAGCCACCGCTGAACCGACCCGCCCACAGCCCGTCGAGTAAGCGTGCTAAATAAAAAACCGGCCTCCTGGCCGGTTTTTTTATGCGCTTTGCGGAGGCTGCATGCCGGCGAGGTCCGGCATGATCTCCCGCATCAGGTCGAGGAATTTACGCAGCCGCGTCGGATAATAGCGCGCCCAGGGATAGACCAGGTGGACCGGCAGCGAGGCGGGACGCCACTGCGGGAACAGCTCTGTCAACCTTCCGGCAGCAAGATCCTCCGCCACGGCCCAGCTGGACACCATCGCCACCCCCAGCCCCGCCAGCGCAGTGTTACGCGCGACGTAAAGGCTGTCGGTGCTCAGGCAGGGGGTAATCGCCGTGGAGACGATCTGCCCGCTGGCCTGATGTCGGAGCCGTACCTCATGCTGATAAAAGGTGTTAATGGCGATCCACGGCAGGCCGGATAACGCCTCCAGCGAGGTTAACGGCGGGTACTTCGCCAGCAGTTCAGGGGAGGCTACCACGCAGCGCGGCACTTCCGCCAGCAGCACTGAGACCGTGGCCGGATCCACCTCCGCCCCCACGCGAATGGCGCAGTCGATATTATCGCTGAGAAAGTCGACAGTATTATCATTCAGCATCCACTCCACCGACAGCTGCGGATGACGCTGGAGAAAGGCGACCAGCGGCCCCAGCAGCTGCTGCTGGCCAAAAGCGTGCGGCGCCCTCACCCGCAGCACCCCCACCGGCCGATCGTCGGCAATACGCAGGTCATCTTCCAGCGCCAGCCAGGCATCCACCAGCTGGCGGGCATGACGGTAGCAGCGTTCGCCATCGTCAGTGAGCTTCATCGCATGGGTGGTACGCAGGATCAGCTTAACCCCCAGCAGCCCTTCAAGGGACTGCAGGCGGCGGCTGACGGTCGCCTGGGTGGTCTCCATCTGCCCCGCCGCGGCGGAGAGCGACCCTGCCTCTATAATACGAATATAGGTGCGCATCAGCTCAATGCGATCTATACGCTCCTGTCTTTTCATTTTTCTTTTGCCTATACGTGCTACGTATAACCGTTTTACCACCAGCCCGGCTACCGCGCCAGCCGCATTCAGGGAAAAATAGCCCCATCGCATTCACGAGGTATTGATCATGACACCGACTTCCCTTTCCACCCGCGACGCAGGCTGGATTATCTTCATTCTCGCGCTCGGCGCCGGCTTTAGCGTCGCCTCTATCTACTACGCGCAGCCGCTGCTGCCGTTGATGGGCGCCAATCTCCACCTGACGGTAGAAGGTATGGGTCTGGTCCCTACTCTGACGCAGGCGGGTTATGCGCTCGGCATTCTGTTCCTGCTCCCGCTCGGCGACCGCCACGATCGCCGCCGGCTGATTTTGGTGAAAAGCGCGCTGCTGGCGCTCCTGCTGCTCCTGTGCAGCCTCACCGGCCAGCTCAGCTCACTGCTGGTGGTCAGTCTGCTGATCGGTATGGCGGCGACCATGGCGCAGGATATCGTCCCTGCGGCGGCGATCCTCGCCCCGGCGGGCAAGCAGGGCAAAATGGTGGGCACGGTGATGACCGGGCTGCTGCTGGGGATCCTGCTTTCCCGGACGGTCAGCGGCGTGGTGGGCGCAGTGTTCGGCTGGCGGGTGATGTATCAGGCGGCGGCGGTCAGCGTGGCGCTGATTGGCCTGGTGATGTGGCGGGTGCTGCCGCGCTTCGCCGTTCACTCGACGCTGAGCTATCCGCAGCTGATGGCCTCAATGGCGCATCTGTGGCAGCGCTACCCGGCGCTACGCCGCGCTGCGCTGGCTCAGGGGGCGCTCTCTGTCGCCTTCAGCGCCTTCTGGTCGACGCTGGCGGTGATGCTCTCCGAACACTATCACATGGGCAGTGCGGTAGCGGGCGGCTTTGGTATCGCCGGGGCTGCCGGGGCGCTGGCCGCGCCGCTGGCCGGCGGACTGGCCGATAAATTTGGTGCCGGTAAAGTGACTCAAATGGGGGCGGCGCTGGTCACCGTCTCCTTCGCCCTGATGTTTATACTGCCGCTGCTGCCACTGCATGGCCAGCTGGCGCTGATTGCCCTGTCGGCGATTGGCTTCGACCTTGGCCTGCAGTCAAGCCTGGTGGCGCATCAGAACCTGGTGTATGGCCTCGAGCCGCAGGCCCGCGGCCGCCTTAACGCCCTGCTGTTTACCGTGGTCTTCATCGGGATGTCGCTGGGGTCGGTGCTGGGCAGCAAGCTGTACGTGCTGGCCGGCTGGAACGGGGTGGTTACCCTGGCGGTGGTCAGCGGGGCGATCGCCCTGGCAATCCGCCTGCTGGAGAATGCCCGTATCGTCGCTGCCGAACGCCGCGCATCATAAAAAAACCCGCTTCGCCTGAGGCGAAGCGGGTTCATCCATTCCCGCACAACCGCTTAGGCTGTACGTCGGGCAAACTCTTTCACGCGGAAGCCCAACAGCAGCAGTGTGGCGAAATAGGCCACCACCCCGGCGACAACCACCACCAGCAGGCGCATCAGACGGAACGGCATCGTCCCCAGCGACCACTCCGGCATGATATGCATGACGCCCAGCAGCGCCGCAGCCATAACCAGCACCGCAGCAATCAGACGCAGCAGGAAGGCCAGCCAGCCCGGTTGCGGGGTAAAGATCTTCTGTTTACGCAACTGCCAGTAAAGCAGCGCGGCGTTCAGGCAGGCCGCCAGGCCAATGGACAGCGACAGACCCGCATGCTTCAGCGGGCCGATAAACGCCAGGTTCATCACCTGGGTCATAATCAGGGTGACAATAGCAATCTTGACCGGGGTCTTGATGTCCTGGCGGGAATAGAAGCCCGGCGCCAGCACCTTCACCACGATAAGCCCCATTAGTCCCACGGAATAGGCCACCAGCGCGCGCTGGGTCATTGCCGCATCAAAAGCGCTAAATTTGCCGTACTGGAACAGGGCCACGGTCAGCGGTTTGGCGAGGATCCCCAGTGCCACCGCGCTCGGCAGCGCCAGCAGGAAGCAGAGACGCAGCCCCCAGTCCATCAGCCGGCAATACTCGTCATGATTACCGCTGGCGAAGCTTTTTGACAGCGATGGCAGCAGGATAGTGCCGAGCGCCACTCCCAGGACACCGGACGGAAACTCCATCAGACGGTCGGCGTAGTACATCCAAGACACCGATCCCGACACGAGAAACGAAGCGAAGATAGTATTGATAATAAGGGAGATCTGGCTTACCGACACGCCAAGGATCGCCGGCCCCATCTGCTTCACCACCCGCATCGCGCCGGCATCTTTCAGATTGATGCGCGGCAGGACCAGCATGCCAATTTTCTTCAGGTGCGGCAGCTGGTAGGCCAGCTGTAGCACGCCGCCGACCGTGACCGCCCAGGCCAGGGCCAGCACCGGCGGATGAAAGTACGGTGCGGCAAACAGCGCAAAGCCAATCATGCTGACGTTGAGGAACGTCGGCGCAAAGGCCGGCACCGAGAAGCGGTTCCAGGTATTAAGGATCGCCCCCACCAGCGAGGCGAGGGAGATCAGCAAAATATAGGGGAAGGTAATGCGCAGCAATTGGGTAGTCAGCGCAAATTTATCGGCGGTATCAGCAAACCCGGGGGCGGTGATGGTGATCACCCACGGCGCCGCCAGCATCCCGATAACGGTGACGATCGCCAGGGCCAGGGTCAGCAATCCGGAGACATACGAGACAAACACCCGGGTGGCATCTTCGCCCTGCTTGCTTTTATATTCGGCAAGGATCGGTACAAACGCCTGAGAGAAGGCGCCTTCGGCAAAAATACGCCGCAGCAGATTAGGCAGTTTAAAGGCGACGAAAAAGGCGTCGGTCGCCATCCCGGCGCCAAAAATGCGCGCCACAATCGCATCGCGGGCAAAGCCCAGCACGCGCGAAAACATGGTCATCGAACTGACGGCCGCCAGTGATTTTAAAAGGTTCATTACGCTGTTATTCCAAACCCTGGAGTAAAACGCCCGCAAATGCGGGCGCTGGAAAGTGGCGATAGTCTACCGGGTTCAACATGAATTACTACTGTCAGTTGTTACAACGGATTATTCGCTGATGGCGTCGCGCCAAAGTTTGTCGACCACCCGCTGAGCCAGCAGCGCCTGTTCGCCTGCGGTTTCAGGAACCGTCTGATTTTGCACGCATTCGATAAAATGGCGCGCGCAGCCGACAAAGCCGCGCTGCTCAAGGGTGGTTTGCCAGCTGGCGACCGGGCGCTGGACCACGCCGTGACCGCACTCCTCCTGCCATTCGCGCATCTCGCTGACGGCATATAGCCCGCCATCCGTAACCGCCTGCACCCACTCGCGCTGGCTGCCTGCGCGGCGGTGCATGCTGGTGGTGACCTGCAGCCGGGGCGAACTGAACTGGTGTTCGGCATACAGCATCTCGCCCTGCGGAGTGATCTGTAGCGCGCCACCGCGCAGACGCGCCTGACCGTCGGCCAGCCATAGCGCGGTATCCACCACGTGCAGATAGTCATCAAGCAGGGTAAAGCGCAGATCGTTGCCCACGCTATCGCTGCGGTGCTTATCCATCCGCAGCGAGGCCGCCTCGCCCAGCCGCCCCTTCAGCTCCCGATAGAGCGGTGCGAAGCGGCGATTGAAACCGACCATCAGCGTCAGACGACGCCGCGCCGCCAGCTCGACCAGCGTCTCCGCCTCACTCAGCTTGTCCGCCAGCGGTTTATCCACGCAAACATGAACCCCGGCATTCAGCAAATGATTCACCACTTCATAATGTGAAGCCGTCGACGTATGAACAAAGACCGCATCGCACTGCGCCGCCAGGGCATCCAGCGATTCAACGTATGGCATTCGCCAGGTTTCGCAAACCCGCAGCGCCTTCTCTTTTCCCGGCGACCAGGCCGCCTGCAGCGTCCAGCTTTCCGCCGCCCCCAGAACCGGCAGCCACGCTTTCTGCGCAATACCGCCCAGGCCAACCACCCCGATGCGCAATCTTGTCCCCACGTTTAGTCCCCCAGATGGTGTAACAGCGAATCGAGGCGCGCTTTCAGCTCCGCCACCTCGCCTTCCAGCGCTTCAACCCTGGCACGCAGATCGTCTTCCTCTTCCAGCGGCGAGAGTGCTTCCACTGTCGTGATCAGTGTGTCCATGTCGTCGCAAAACAGATGCATATAGCGGCTTTCCCGTTTCCCCGGCTCCCGGGGCAGACGGGCGACAAAGGGACCATCTTCGCGGGTCGCCAGCCCTTCCAGCACGCTTTCCACTTCCGCCATATCGCTGAACTCATGCATCCGCTGCGCCCGACTGCGTAATTCACCCGGCGTCTGGGCGCCGCGCAGCAGCAGCGTCGTCACCACCGCCACCTCGCCGGCGCTGAGCTTCAGATCGCCAAATTCGGAGTTGCAAAAGCGCTGCTCATACTTAGTGACCCGATTGCCGAAGCCACTGACCGTACGCAGATAATGGCGTTTCACCAGGGTATCCAGCAGAGCCTGGACTTCGCCTTCGCTCAGCGACATCACCGGCTCGCGGTTGGTTTTCTGATTGCAGGCGGTCACTACGGCGTTCACCGACAGCGGATACTGCTCGGGCGTGGTGACCTGCTTTTCCAGCAGACAGCCAATGACGCGCGCTTCGTGCGCGGTTAACTGATATTTCATCCTCTCTCCTTAACGTCCCGCTGACCAGTCCGGCGTCGTTAGCGCCGTCAATACATGGTCACGCCACTGCCCGTCAATCAGCAGGTAATCTTTGGCGTAACCCTCTTTTTCAAACCCCAACCGCGCCAGCAGCGCGCCGCTGCGCTGATTATGCGGCATATAGTTGGCCATAATGCGATGAATATGCTGCGTACGCTGCATATAGCGAATCGCCGACGTCAGCGCTTCAAACATCAGCCCCTGCCCCTGCCACTTCTCGCCAATAGAGTAGCCGAGATAACAGGCATGGAATGACCCGCGCACCACGTTGGAAAAATTCGCCACGCCGACGATCTCCTTTTCCTCCGGATCGAGCAGCGCGAAATAAAAAGCAGACCCCTGCTTATGAAACTCGGCGATCATCGACAGACGCGCCTGCCATCCGGAAGGATAGCAGTGGCTGTCGTCACGAACCGGCTCCCAGGGTTTTAAGAACGCCTTATTCTCGGCGTAATAATCGGCCAGACGCCAGGCGTCACGATCGTGAACCAGGCGCACCACCAGCCGGTCCGTCGTCAAACGCACCTTCGGCACGTTACTGCGATAGCCAAACATTTCCTTTTCAGTCCCCCTGACTTCATTCTTGCTGCCTTCACTATACCTGTCCTGCGCGACGGTGTGAAAACAGCAACATACCATTTTCTGCGCCATCTCCTCTTTTCGATGAATAGCCTCAATCGAACTTGCATTTTGATAAAAAAATATTGTCGCAAGGGCGCTGGGAAAAGCAGCAGATTGCCCGCAGAATATCCACGCTTATCTCTATTTTTCCCTGGAGGGGAAATGTCCCGCGTCTCGCAGGCAAGGAGCCTGGGTAAATATTTCCTGTTAGTCGATAACATGCTGGTCGTGCTGGGCTTTTTTGTCGTCTTCCCGCTGATTTCCATCCGCTTTGTCGATCAGATGGGCTGGGCGGCGCTGATGGTCGGCATCGCGCTCGGCCTGCGCCAGCTCGTGCAGCAGGGATTAGGTATCTTTGGCGGCGCCATCGCCGACCGCTTTGGCGCCAAACCGATGATCGTCACCGGTATGCTGATGCGCGCCGGCGGCTTCGCGGCGATGGCCGTCGCCCATGAGCCGTGGGTGCTGTGGTTCTCATGCATACTTTCCGGACTCGGCGGCACGCTGTTCGACCCGCCGCGGGCGGCGCTGGTGGTTAAGCTGGTGCGCCCGCATCAGCGCGGCCGCTTTTTCTCCATCCTGATGATGCAGGATAGCGCCGGCGCGGTGATTGGCGCGCTGCTGGGCAGCTGGCTGCTGCAGTATGATTTCCGCCTGGTGTGCAGCGCCGGCGCCGCGCTGTTTATCGCCTGCGCGGCGTTTAACGCCTGGTATCTGCCGGCATGGAAGCTCTCAACGGTAAAAACGCCGATCCGCGAGGGGCTGGGCCGGGTGCTGCGGGACAAGCGCTTCGTCACCTATGTCCTGACGCTGACGGGCTATTACATGCTGGCGGTGCAGGTGATGCTGATGCTGCCGATCATGGTGAATGACATCGCCGGCTCGCCGGCCGCCGTAAAGTGGATGTACGCCATCGAAGCCACCATTTCGCTGACCCTGCTCTATCCCATTGCCCGCTGGAGCGAAAAACGTTTTCGCCTTGAGCACCGGCTGATGGCCGGTCTGCTGGTGATGACCCTGGCCATGCCCCCCATCGGCATGACCAGCAGTTTGCAGCAGCTGTTTACCCTGATCTGCCTGTTTTACATCGGTTCCATCATTGCCGAACCTGCCCGGGAGACGCTGGGCGCCTCGCTGGCGGACGCCCGGGCGCGCGGCAGCTATATGGGCTTCAGCCGCCTGGGGCTCGCCTTTGGCGGCGCGCTGGGATATGCGGGCGGCGGCTGGCTGTTTGATGCTGGTAAAGCCGCCGGTCAGCCCGAGTTGCCGTGGCTGATGCTCGGGGCCATCGGGGTTATCACCTTTCTGGCGCTGTGGTGGCAGTTTAGTCCGAAACGCTCTGCCTCCGGCATGCTGGAGCCGCGGACCTGATGCGCGCGGCGGCGGTTTCTCCTGCTTTCAGCCTATTCTGCTGGTATCGAGGATGCTGACAGGTCATGATGCTTTGTGTCAGGATGAATGAAGGTATGAGCCAGAGGAACCCCATGAAAAAGATTTTGATCGCCGCCGCGCTGATTGTCAGCGGCCTGCTGAGCGGCTGTAATCAGCTGACCCAATACACGGTAAGCGAGCAGGAGATTAACCAGGCCCTGCAGAAGCGAAACCATTTTGCCAAAGATATTGGTCTGAAAGGCGTTGCCGACGCCCATATCGAACTGCAGAACCTGACCAGCGCTATCGGGCGCGAGGAGCCGGGCAAAGTCACGCTGACCGGGATCGCTAACGTTGACCTGAACTCCCTGTTCGGCACGCAGAAAGCGACGATCGATCTGAAGCTCAAAGCGCTGCCAACCTTTGACAGAGAGAAAGGCGCCATCTTCCTGCAGGAAATGGAGGTGGTGGATGCCAAAGTGGCGCCCGAGAAGCTGCAGTCGGTCATTCAGGCCCTGCTCCCCTACCTGAATCAGTCGCTGCGCAGTTACTTCAGCCAGCAGCCGGCCTATGTCCTGCGTGAGGACGCCAGCACCGGTGAAGCGCTGGCGAAGAAATACGCCAAAGGCATCGAGGTGAAGCCGGGCGAGATTGTCATCCCCTTTACCAATTAATCTCCAGGGCGCCGCGGCGCCCTCAATTTTTTACGGAAATGAGTGCAAAGGAAAACGTTTACGCTTATCCTTAGTGCCCGGCAAAAAACAGCCCTGATGACTGAACCTATTAGCCGGAGCCTTCCATGACAGCACAATCCCAGGTATTGAAAATCCGCCGCCCAGACGACTGGCATATCCATCTACGTGATGACGATATGCTGAAAACCGTCGTGCCTTATACCAGTGAGTTTTATGGCCGGGCGATCGTGATGCCGAATCTGGTGCCGCCTGTCACCACCGTCGCGGCGGCTATCGCCTATCGCCAGCGCATTATGGACGCCGTCCCGGCCGGGCATGATTTTACCCCGCTGATGACCTGCTATCTGACAGACTCCCTCGACCCGGCGGAGCTGGAGCGCGGCTTTAACGAAGGCGTATTCACCGCCGCCAAGCTCTACCCGGCCAACGCCACCACCAACTCCAGCCACGGCGTCACCAGCACCGACGCCATTATGCCGGTGCTGGAGCGGATGGAAAAACTGGGGATGCCGCTACTGGTACATGGGGAAGTCACCCACGCCGAGATTGATATATTCGATCGCGAAGCGCGCTTTATTGAAACCGTGATGGAGCCGCTGCGCCAGCGCCTGCCCGGACTGAAGGTGGTCTTTGAGCATATCACCACCAAAGATGCCGCCGAGTATGTGCGTGACGGCAATGAACTGCTGGCGGCCACTATCACCCCGCAGCATCTGATGTTCAACCGTAACCATATGCTGGTCGGCGGTATTCGTCCTCACTTATACTGCCTGCCGGTACTTAAACGCAATATTCATCAGCAGGCTCTGCGGGAGCTGGTCGCCAGCGGCTTCAGCCGCGCCTTCCTCGGCACCGACTCCGCACCGCATGCCCGCCACCGTAAGGAGGCCAGCTGCGGCTGCGCCGGCTGCTTCAACGCCCCGACCGCCCTCGGCAGCTACGCCACGGTGTTTGAAGAAATGAACGCTCTGCAGCACTTTGAGGCTTTCTGCTCGCTGAATGGCCCGCGCTTCTACGGTCTGCCGGTCAATGAGAGCTACGTTGAACTGGTGCGTGAAGAGACGACCGTTGTGGACAGCATTTCCCTGCCTGATGACACCCTGGTGCCCTTCCTGGCAGGTGAAACCGTTCACTGGACCGTGAAGAAATAAAAACGTAGCCCCCTGTTGTCAACGCCAACCGGATACTGTATAAATAACCAGTATCGAACGCAGGGGGCAATTATGCGCATTGAAGTGTCTATCGCCAAAACTACCGCCTTACCCAACGGCGCGCTGGAAGCGCTGAATAACGAACTCTCTCGCCGTATCGCCGAGCAATTCCCGGCCATCGACAGCCAGGTGAGCGTCCGCTACGCCACCGGCAATCAGCTCTCGGTGTTTGGCGCCCTGAAAGAAGACAAAGACCGGATAAGCGAAATCCTGCAGGAAACATGGGAAAGCGCGGACGACTGGTTTGTCCACGATCTCTCCTGAAGCATGGCGGGATCCAGTTACTCTGGTTTGCTCCCTCATTGTGCTTTTTTTTGCCGGGTCGCCCCGGCTTTTTTTAGCCCCTCTTCTGTTCAGAATAGTCCTGATTATTCTGCTCAATATCGACTAAAGTGGCCATTTTACGCGCTTATCTTGAATAAAAAAGCGGCAAAAGAAGAAAATCATGCTGCCTTTCATTTAATTTCTCGAGTTTATTCTTGATCCCTGATATAATTAACTTGCTTCAAAAAATATGCATTAAACCTCGAGAATTGTTGTCTTTTAACATATGAATAAGGGGTTATGATGGAAAAAAATAATGAAGTCATTCAGACCCATCCCCTCGTTGGATGGGACATCAGCACCGTTGATAGCTACGATGCGCTGATGTTGCGCCTGCACTACCAGAACCCCACTCAAGAAAACAGTAATGATGCTGAGATCGGCCAGACGCTATGGCTAACGACGGACGTCGCACGTCAGTTTATTTCAATCCTGGAAGCAGGCATTGCGAAGATTGAATCTGGCGAATACCAGGAAAACGAGTACCGCCGACATTAACGCGGCTTGCGAATGACTTAACATTAAACTTAACAGGCACCTGCGGGTGCCTGAATTATTTTCGGGCTTGTATAAGCACAGGGAGTTAATTACCCTGCTAACAAGGCAATTACCCGGAACTCACCATGCAATACGATCTTATCATTATTGGCAGCGGCTCCGTCGGCGCCGCCGCTGGCTATTATGCGCGCCGTGCCGGACTCAATGTTCTGATGACCGACGCCCATCAACCTCCCCACCAAGAAGGCAGCCATCACGGCAGCAGCCGTCTTATCCGTCACGCCTATGGCGAAGGTGAGAAATATGTTCCGCTGGTGCTGCGTGCCCAGCAGCTATGGGATGAACTGGCAGAGATCAGTGGCGAAGCCGTGTTTGAACGCACCGGCGTCATTAACCTCGGCCCCGCCAGCTCCGCTTTTCTCGCCAACGTCGCCGCCAGCGCCCGTGCGTTCAAGCTTGAGGTGGAAGAGCTGGATGCCCAGGCCGTAATGCAGCGCTGGCCAGAGATACGCCTCCCCGAGGACTATCGGGCGATTTTCGAACCCGCTTCCGGCGTACTGCGCAGCGAGCTGGCCGTCGAAACCTGGATCCGTCTGGCGCGGGAAGCAGGCTGCGCGCAGCTATTCAACTGTCCGGTCTCGGCTATTCATCACCATGCTGACGGGATCACCATCGATACTCTCGACGGTGAATATCATGGTAAAAAGCTGCTGATCAGCGCCGGGACCTGGGTCACCCGCCTGCTCCCGGACCTCCCCATCCAGCCGGTACGTAAGGTGTTTGCCTGGTACCAGGCCGATGGCCGTTACAGCAGCAAGAATCACTTTCCGGCCTTCACCGGCGAGTTGCCCAACGGCGATCAATACTACGGTTTCCCGGCAGAAGATAACGAGCTGAAGATTGGCAAGCATAACGGCGGTCAACCGATCTCCATGCCGCAGGAGCGAGTGGCATTTGGCGCTGTCGCCAGCGATGGCTCCGAATCGTTTCCTTTTTTGCGCAACGTCCTGCCAGGGATCGGCGGCTGCCTGCACGGCGCCTCCTGTACTTATGACAATACCGTCGATGAAGATTTTATTATCGATACGTTACCCGGCAGACCAGACACGTTGCTAATCACCGGTCTGAGCGGGCATGGCTTTAAGTTTGCCCCGGTGCTGGGGGAAATTGCCAGTCAGTTTGCTCAGGGCGAAGCATCGCGCTTCAACCTGGCGCCCTTCTCGCTGGCGCGATTTAACGCGTAATGGAATGCGGCACTTTTGCCGTCGGGCAAAAAAAACGGCCTCTGTCGAGGCCGTTAGTCATTGAGAGCGATTATGCGTCGCCTGTTTAATTTGCTGGTCAATAACGTCCGCGAGCACTTTATGATCTACCTGGCGCTTTGGCTGCTGCTGGCGATCATCGATCTCGTCTGGTTATGGTTTTTCTGACGGCTCAGGATCGAGGATCCCGAGTTTGGTGTTCAGCCGACCACGCGATTTATTAAAGATTTTATTGCCGTTTTCACGCCCGGCGCGCAGCTTACGCTGCTCCTCTTCCGGTAGCTTATGCTCTTCCATGCAGGCTTCGCTACAGCAGCCGGCAAACTTCTCGGCGCAGCTCGGGCACTGGATAAACAGCAGATGGCAACCATCGTTCAGGCAGTTGGTATGGGTGTCGCACGGCGTGCCGCACTGATGACAGTGCGCGATAACGTCATTGGAGATCCGCTCGCCCATCCGTTCATCAAAGACAAAGTTTTTGCCAATGAAACGCACAGGCAGCCCCTGCTCACGGGCGCGGCGGGCGTACTCGATGATGCCACCCTCGATGTGCCAGACCTTATTGAAGCCGTTATGCTTCATCCAGGCGCTGGCTTTTTCACAGCGAATACCGCCGGTGCAATACATGACAATTTTTTTGTCTTTATGGTCCTGCATCATTTCCACGGCTTTCGGCAACTGGTCGCGGAAGGTATCCGCCGGGATCTCCAGCGCGTTTTCGAAATGGCCCACCTCATATTCATAGTGGTTGCGCATATCGATAAACACGGCATCCGGATCGTCAAGCATCGCGTTGACCTCAGCCGCCTTGAGATAGTCTCCGACGTTGGAGGCGTCGAAGGAGGGATCGTCGATGCCGTCGGCAACGATGCGGTCACGCACTTTCAGGCGTAGAACCCAGAACGATTTACCGTCGTCCTCGAGAGCGATATTGAAACGCAGCCCCGCCAGCGCCGGATCGAAGCCATAGAGAAACTCACGCAGGGCTTCAACATTGCTTTGCGGCACGCTGATTTGCGCGTTGATCCCTTCCCGGGCCAGATAGATGCGGCCAAAGACTTTCAGCTGGGTTAAGGCAACCCACAGCGCATCGCGGGTCGCCTGCGGATCGACAATGGTGAAATATTTATAGAACGAGATCGTCGTGCGCGGCTCGGTTTCAGCCAGCATTTGCGCCTTTAACGTCTCATTTGAAATGCGGTTGTGTAACACTGGCATGGTGTACCTGCTCGACATAGAAATGAGGAAATAAACGGCGGGCATGATATAGCAAAGCTTATTAATTTACATCCCTACATTTTACGCTACATTTTTCTCACCCGGTCGCCCCCCACTTAACAAAACAATGTGGCTGTCGCCGCCTTTGGCTGGCCGGTAAAAAAATGCGATAATATAAGATGTTGCTTACTGATACGGGTATGAAATGACTCATTTGCCTAAATTTTCTCCGGCGCTGCTGCATCCGCGCTATTGGCTGCTGTGGCTGGGTATCGGCCTGCTGTGGCTGGTTGTCCAACTGCCCTACCCGCTGATCTACCGCCTCGGGAACGCCATCGGCCGCCTGGCCATGCGCTTTATGAAGCGCCGGGCGAAGATCGCCTATCGCAACCTTGAGCTCTGCTTCCCCGAGAAAAGCGAGCAGGAACGTCACCGGATGGTGGTGATGAACTTCGAATCGGTTGGCATGGGGCTGATGGAGACCGGTATGGCCTGGTTCTGGCCAGTTCGCCGAATCGCCCGCTGGACCGACACCATCGGCTTTGAGCATATTCGCGATGTGCAGGCGCAGCAGCGCGGCATTCTGCTGATCGGCATTCATTTCCTGACACTGGAAATGGGCGCGCGAATGTTCGGCATGAACGAGCCGGGGATTGGCGTCTATCGTCCCAACGATAACCCGGTCATCGACTGGCTGCAGACCTGGGGCCGGCTGCGCTCCAACAAGGACATGATCGACCGCAAGGATCTGAAAGGTATGATCCGCGCGCTGAAAAAAGGCGAGGTGGTGTGGTACGCGCCTGATCATGATTACGGCCCGACCGCCAGCGTCTTCGCCCCACTGTTTGCCGTTGACCAGGCGGCGACCACCTCCGGCACCTGGATGCTGGCGAAAATGTCCAAAGCCTGCATCGTGCCCTTTGTTCCACGCCGTAAACCGGACGGTAAAGGTTATGAACTGATTATCCTGCCGCCAGAGTGCTCCCCGCCGCTGGACGACGCGGAAACCACCGCCGCGTGGATGAACAAGATCGTAGAGCAGTGCATTATGATGGCCCCGGAACAATATATGTGGCTCCATCGCCGCTTTAAAACCCGCCCCGAGGGGACGCCCTCCCGCTACTGATCCCCTTTCCCGGCCGCGCGCCTCCCGGCCGGGAATCCCCACCGCTCAGGCTTTACGCTCTGCTTTAGCTTTAAAAGCTCTCCTCCATTGCGGCATTTATTTCCCAGGCGCATAATTAGCAGGCTCATATTTTCTCTTAATTTGACCTGCTGCGCAGGCCAGTGGAACCCTATGTCGTCTGCTGATACCCCCATTAACTGGAAACGAAACCTGACCGTCACCTGGCTTGGCTGCTTTTTAACCGGCGCTGCCTTCAGCCTGGTCATGCCCTTTCTGCCGCTTTATGTCGAACAACTCGGCGTCACCGGCCATAGCGCCCTGAACATGTGGTCCGGGCTGGTCTTTAGCATTACCTTTCTCTTCTCCGCCATCGCCTCGCCGTTCTGGGGCGGACTTGCTGACCGCAAGGGACGTAAAATCATGCTGCTGCGTTCAGCCCTCGGGATGGCCATCGTCATGATGTTGATGGGGATGGCGCAGAATATCTGGCAGTTTCTGCTGCTGCGCGCGCTACTCGGCCTGCTGGGCGGCTTTATTCCCAACGCCAACGCCCTGATCGCCACCCAGATCCCACGCCATAAAAGCGGCTGGGCGCTGGGCACGCTGTCAACCGGCGCGGTAAGCGGCGCCCTGCTCGGCCCGCTGGCGGGTGGTTTCCTGGCAGACCACTGGGGCCTGCGTACCGTCTTCTTTATGACCGCCGCGGTGCTGTTTATCTGCTTTCTGTTTACCCTGTTTTTAATCCGTGAAAATTTTGTCCCAATCGCTAAAAAAGAGATGCTCAGCGCGAAGGCGGTATTCTCCTCTCTGCAGAATCCGAAACTGGTGCTCAGCCTGTTTGTCACCTCGCTGATCATCCAGGTCGCCACCGGCTCCATTGCGCCGATCCTGACGCTTTACGTGCGCGATCTGGCGGGTAACGTCAGCAATATCGCCTTTATCAGCGGGATGATCGCCTCAGTGCCGGGCATTGCCGCCCTGATGAGCGCCCCCCGTCTGGGCAAACTGGGGGATCGTATCGGACCGGAAAAAATCCTCATCGTGGCGCTGATTATCTCGGTGCTGTTGCTGATCCCGATGGCGTTCGTCCAGACCCCGCTGCAGTTAGGTATCTTACGGTTCCTGCTCGGCGCCGCGGACGGCGCGCTGTTGCCGGCTGTGCAAACCCTGCTGGTGTATAACTCCACCAGCCAGATCTCCGGGCGGATCTTCAGCTATAACCAGTCATTTCGTGATATTGGCAACGTCACCGGCCCCCTGATCGGCGCCTCGGTTTCCGCCAACTACGGCTTTCGCGCCGTCTTCCTTGTCACAGCAGGAGTGGTATTGTTTAACGCGATCTATTCGACCCTTAGCCTGCGCCGACCAGCCGCGGACGCCTCGCAGCCCGACCGCCATTCAGTAAATTAACGTCCAGAGGGGCTCAGCCCCTTGACGCCTTGCCAAGCGCCTTCTATAGATTGAATCGTGTTCAATTCATATTCTTCTCAGGAGATTCGCTATGCCAAAGGATTCGATGTTCTATGCCACGCTCGAAGAAGCTATTGATGCAGCACGTGAAGAATTTCTCGCCAACAACCCTGACAGCGATGAAGAGAGCGCTAACGTTGAGCAGCTCAATATTCAAAAGTATGTGCTGCAGGATGGCGATATCGCCTGGCAGGCCGAATTTTTTGCTGACGAAGAGGAACAAGGCGAATGCTTACCGATGCTTAGCGGCGAAGCCGCGCAGAGCGTCTTCGATGGGGATTATGATGAGATAGAGCTCCGTCAGGAGTGGCTGGAGGAAAATACGCTTCATGAGTGGGATGAAGGTGAATTCCAGCTCGAGCCCTCTCTGGACACCGAAGAGGGACAGACGGCGGCCGACGAGTGGGACGAGCGTTAATCAGTTATAGGGCCCGTGGCTGGCGTCCAGCGGCAGCAGAAGCGTATCGAATACCAGCGAGAACGGCAGGTCCAGAATGGTGAGATAGCGCCATCCTGAATCGCGAACGTCCCACTGCACGCCCGGGTAATATTGATTGCCATGCCCCTGCCCGGGCACCGTCCGGCTGATAATGCTGCCGCAGCCGCTGAGCAGCAGCGCCATGGCAATGATCGGTAGTATTCGCATCCACAACCTCGTCTTTCAGATAAAAAAATACCGGCATCGCTGCCGGTATTTTCATTAACGTACGGCTTATTTCGTTTTCAGCGCCAGCGGGTTAAGCGCCAGCTGCTGATAGGCGTTCACCCACGAGGAGTATTTCTCCGGCGCGGCCCATACGCGATAGTGCAGACGCGACATGGTTACCGGGTCGCTCAACAGCACCAGTCGACGATCGCGGTTCAGCTTATCCGGCGTTTCATTCAGCGCCTGCTCGACATGACGCTCGCGGGCGATCTCCAGGATATGACCCTGACGGTGCCGCGCGGTGGCCATCGCGGTGGCAAGGGCGTTAAACGACGGGTTAAACACCGCGTGCATAAAGCCATCGTCCAGCGAACGCTGACGGTTCAGCGTCAGGTACGCATCGGTATCCTTGAGCACCTGCGGCGGCGAATACTCTTCCGGAATCAGGAACAGCTTCCAGCGCTTGGTGCGCAGGCCCACGGTCGCCCGGCTGGAGATAGCCGACACGAACGGCGACAGAATCAGCGATACGACAATCGGCGCCAGCCAGAACAGGAAGCGCAGATCCAGCCATGCCATTCCGACCGCCCATACCAGCCCCAGCAGCAGCTGCGAGCCGTGACGCATAAAGGCTTCTCCCCACGGCGTGGAGTCATCATCACGCTGCGGCGAATTCCACACCACTTCCCAGCCGAGGAAGGCGCTGACCACGAAGACGGTGTGGAACAGCATGCGAACCGGCGCCAGCAGGACCGAGAACAGAACCTCCAGCAGCAGGGAAAGCGTCACGCGGATAAATCCACCGTACTCCTTCGGCCCCTTACACCACACCAGGATAATACTCAGCAGCTTCGGCAGGAACAGCAGCACCATGGTCGAGGCGAACAGCGCAATAGCCAGCTCCGGACGCCACTGCGGCCACACCGGGAACAGCTGACGAGGCTGCAGGAAGTACTGCGGCTCGGTCAGGGCATGCACCACCTGCAGCGCTGTCGACAGGGCAAGGAACATAAACCACAGCGGCGCTGACAGGTAGGACATCACGCCGGTAAGGAATACCGCTCGGTGGACCGGGTGCATCCCTCTCACGAGGAACAGGCGGAAGTTCATCAGGTTGCCCTGGCACCAGCGGCGGTCGCGTTTCAGCTCGTCCAGCAGGTTCGGCGGCAGCTCTTCATAAGAGCCCGGCAGATCGTAGGCAATCCACACGCCCCAGCCGGCGCGACGCATCAGCGCGGCTTCAACAAAGTCGTGCGACAGAATTGACCCGGCAAAGTTGCCCTCGCCCGGAAGCGGCGCCAGCGCGCAGTGCTCAATGAACGGCTTCACGCGGATAATGGCGTTATGTCCCCAGTAGTGGGACTCCCCCAGCTGCCAGAAGTGCAGACCCGCCGTAAACAGCGGACCATACACCCGGGTTGCAAACTGCTGGCAACGCGCATACAGCGTGTCCATGCCCGAGGCGCGTGGGGATGACTGGATGATCCCGGCGTTCGGGTTCGCTTCCATCAGACGCACCAGGCTGCTCAGACACTCTCCGGTCATTACCGAGTCCGCGTCAAGCACCACCATGTAGCTATACTGGCTGCCCCAGCGGCGGCAGAAATCATCGATGTTGCCGCTCTTACGCTTCACGCGACGACGACGACGACGGTAGAAGATCTGCCCTTCGCCCTGCACTTCGGCAATCAGCTCCATCCACGCCTTTTGCTCAGCAACACAGATATCGGGGTTATAGCTGTCGCTGAGGATATAGACGTCGAAATGGGCGCCGTTGCCGGTGGCTTTCACCGACTCCCAGGTCGCCCGCAGCCCGGCGAACACGCGGTCAACGTCTTCGTTACAGATCGGCATAATAAGCGCTGTCCGGTGCGCCGGGTTCAACGGTTCGTCACCGACCGTCGAGGCGGAAATACTGTACTTATCGCGACCTATCAACAGCTGCAGGAAGCCCATTAACGCGGTCCAGAAGCCAGCGGAAACCCAGCAGAACAGCACCGCGAAGAGGATCAGAATGCCGCTCTGCAACACGTACGGCAGCAGCTGCATGAACGAGATCCACAGGTTCTGCCCCACCATGTCGGCCGGGTTGATCAGCGCCCAGCCCTGATAAGGCAGAATGGTTTTCATGTACCAGGTGGCCACCACGGTCTGCGACAGCGTTAGCAGCAGCAGGATGTAGCGACGAATGGTGCCGACGGTACGCCATTTTTGCTCGCTCTCGCGCTCTTCTTGCGTCAGGCGGGAGAGATAGCGCGGCGTGACATCGCGTCCGCGCAGACGGTCCCAGAAGCGGCCAACCGGGTTGGTACGCCACGGGTCCGGGATCATCGAGGAGCGCTTGGCTTTCGGCATCGCATGCAGCTGGGTGCGGCCTTCATCATCCTTCACCAGCTGATCGCCAGACAGCGAATCCGGCCAGCTGTGCGCCAGCCGCGCCTTGACCGACCCCAGCGGGGAGTCGTCTTCGCGGGCGAAGGTCTGATGTTCGTCATCCAGGGCCTGATGAACGGCCTGCAGGCTGGTGTCCGGCAGCGCCGATTTCTCGGCGTCCGACAGCGGCAATGCGTCAATGTACTTCGTTATCTTATTCATTGGCAGGCAGCTGATAGCTCCAGGTTTCGCTCAACGTGTCATCACCGTTAACCAGTGCGGCGCGCATTTCCGTCGTTTTCTTCGGATCTTTCACCTTCAAACGCAGGATCATACGCCAGCCTTTGGTCACCGGATTGTAACGCACGGTATTTTCAACGATTTCAGCGTTATCGCCGGTGCTCGCCTGGGCGGCGACCGGGGTATCCGCTGGCAGTTTTTTCATATCGGCGCCGGTAAAGTCGACAATGAAAGCAATGGTGCCGTCCGGCTGGCGGATCAGGTTCGACTGCTTCACGTCGCCGGTAGAGCGGCGGGTCTGCATAACGTACGCGTTATCCGGCGCATGCAGCTTGTCTTCATCGCGGCTGAAGGTGATGGTGTACTTGAAGTTCATCTCCTTGCCCGGCTCCGGCAGCTGATCCGGCGTCCAGTAAGTCACGATGTTATCGTTGGTTTCATCGTTGGTCGGGATTTCGACCAGTTCGATTTTCCCTTTGCCCCACTCCCCTTTCGGGGTGATCCAGGCGCTCGGGCGCAGGTCATAACGATCGTCAAGGTCCTCGAAGCGCGAGAACTGACGGCCGCGCTGCAGCAGGCCGAACCCTTGAGGGTTTTCCATCGCATAGCTGCTAACGGCCAGGTGTTTCGGGTTGTTCAGCGGACGCCAGATCCACTCGCCGTTGCCCGCCAGGATCGACAGACCATTGGAGTCGTGCAGCGCCGGACGATAGTTGAGCGCCGGAGAAGGCTGGTTGGAACCGAACAGGAACATGCTGGTCAGCGGCGCCACGCCCAGTTTGCCCACTTTGTCACGCAGGTAAACTTTGGACTGGACATCCACCACGGTGTCGCGTCCCGGCATGATCACAAAGCGATAGGCGCCGGTTGCCCGCGGCGAATCCAGCAGCGCATAGATAGTCAGACGCTTGTCGGTGGCTTTTGGTCGCTCGATCCAGAACTCACGAAAACGCGGGAACTCTTCGCCGGAAGGCAGCGCGGTATCGATAGCCAGACCGCGCGCGGACAGACCGTATACCTGACCCTGACCCAGCACGCGGAAGTAGCTGGCACCGAGCATGCTGACGATTTCATCGTTCTTATCTTTGCTGTTGATCGGATACAGTACTTTGAAGCCGGCGAAACCAAGGTCTTTCACCGTGTCTTTATCGTGCTGAACGTTACCAAAGTTAAAATAGTCCGGGCTATATTTAATTTTGCGCACGCTGGTGGCCGTCACTTCATTGATGGTGACCGGCGTGTCGAAGTACATACCCTGATGGTAAAATTCAAGCTTGAATGGGGTTTTCTGGTTATTCCAGTAAGCTTTATCGTGATTAAACTGAATTTGCTGGTAGTCCGCGTATTTCATGTCGCGGAAAGCGGAGGGCAGGTTACTCTTTGGCGCTTCATAGCCTTTCCCGGCTAACGTTTTGGCCTCTTTTGCAACGTCATCAATGCTAAATGCCCATGCAGATGAAGTACACAGGGACAACATTACGGCTGCGCTTAACCAACGCATTTTCATCATCTGTGGTTTATGTTTCATATAAGTAAGCACTTCCCCCTTTGTGTGCTTAAATCGATCCGATCTATTTTAATGGAAACTCAGGCAATCCGACAACATAATCCCTGCTTTGTTCAGCGTAGCGGCGCAGGGAATAAACAGTTCGCAGTCCCGTTTGCACTTTGCGTGCTTATCCTGGAGACAGGTACCCCGAGTTCATGTAGGGTTGCTGATAATGTAAGCGTTATCATCTTGAGTGATAAGACGAATTATCTGAGATTGTCGTGAATCGTATGAATAATACTCCGGTACAGCGTGAATATTTTTTCGACAGCATCCGCGCCTGGCTGATGCTGCTGGGGATCCCTTTTCACATTTCGCTGATTTATTCCAGCCACAGCTGGCATGTCAACAGCGCTGAGCCCTCGTGGTGGCTGACGCTGTTTAATGATTTCATTCATGCCTTCCGCATGCAGGTCTTCTTCGTCATCTCCGGCTATTTTTCCTATATGCTGTTCCTGCGCTACCCGCTGAAAAAGTGGTGGAAAGTGCGCGTCGAACGGGTCGGCATTCCGATGCTAACCGCCATCCCGCTGCTGACGCTGCCGCAGTTTATTATGCTGCAGTATGTCAACGGCAAGGCGGAAAACTGGCACACCCTTTCCGGGTACGACAAATTCAACACCCTGGCGTGGGAGCTCATTTCCCACCTGTGGTTTTTGCTGGTCCTGGTGGTGCTGACTTCGCTGGGCGTGGTGCTGTTTAAATGGCTGACGCGCCGCCCGGCAGGAGGTGCTCACGCTTTCGGTGACACTGTCACTATGGGCCAGCTGACGATGATTTTCCTTGCGCTAGGGGTGCTTTACGCGCTGATCCGTCGGTCATTGTTCGTGATCTATCCGCCCCTGCTGAGCAATGGTCTGTTTAACTTTGTGGTCATGCAGACGCTGTTCTATTTGCCCTTCTTTGTGCTGGGGGCGCAGACCTTTATTAATCCGCGCTTAAAGGCGATGTTCACCACTCCGTCGCCATGGTGCTGCGCGGCAGCGCTGCTGGGATTTATCGCCTATCGGCTGAACCAGCAGTACGGCTCCGGCGACGGCTGGATGTATGAAACGGAATCGGTGATCACCATGGTGCTGGGGCTGTGGATGGTCAATGTGGTCTTTTCGCTCGGCCATCGCCTGCTGAACTTCCAGTCGGCGCGGGTGACCTATTTCGTCAATGCTTCGCTGTTTATTTACCTGGTGCACCATCCACTGACGCTGTTGTACGGGGCGTGGATCACCCCGGCCATCAAGTCGAATACCTTAGGCTTTATTGGCGGGTTGGTTTTTGTGGTGGGTATTGCCCTGATCCTGTATGAAATTCACCTGCGTATTCCGCTGCTGCGTTTCCTGTTCTCCGGTAAACCGATGAACAAACCGGCCAAAACCCCGGCCTCGGCCAGTTAACCTTTAGCTTTTGCGGCACGCCTGGCGTGCCGCGCTACGCTTGCTCATCAAACAGCCGGTCGAAGATCATGTTATACAGGGCTTCTAAATCCGCTTTATCGACCGGGGTGGATGCGCTCAGCTCACAGCGGTAGGCTGCCCCCTCCGTCAGAACGGCGATGAGCTCTGAAGCGGCATTGCGTCGCGCATCGCTGAGCCCGGGATGATAACGCTGCGACAAACGCCCGCCCTCCTCTTTCAACCGCCGGTCGGCCTGCACCAGGATCTCGCGCAAGCGTGGGTTGCGCGAGGCTTCGGCGTTAATTTCCATCAACAGATAATTGTCGCTTCTGGTGGCTGCCGAAGTCGGGATCCTGCCCGCCAGCACCGCCGCTTTTCGCGCCAGATTGTGGTTCTCATCGATCATCTCGCCGACTCTGGCGTTGACGATTTCGCTGACAATTGCTTCGATGATCGCTTCCTTGCTGGCAAAAATGCGATACAGCTGACCGACGCTCAGACCCGCCTCGCGGGCGATATCCGCGACAGAGGCGCCATGCAATCCCTTCGCCGCGAAACATCTTTGCGCAGCGGCAACGATCTCCGCGCGGCGCGCCTGCTGCTTCTGCTGTACTTTTCCTTCTGACACCCTGCTCCCTCCTGCTATCCATCATTCCTGTCAATATCGGCGGTTATCATAGCCTATTCTGCTGAATCAGGGGCATGCCGCCAGCAGGCGACGATAGATAGCTGCCGTTTCCTCGTCGAAACAGACGAACAGGACCCGTTCAAGCGGGTTATAGCGGGTGAGAAACGCGGTCACGGTGCGCACGGCGATCGCCGCCGCTTCCTCTTTCGGATAGCCATACACGCCGGTGCTGATCGCCGGAAACGCAATGGAGCGATAGTTGTTTGCCGCCGCCAGCTGCAGGCTGTTTTTGTAGGCATCGGCCAGGGTTTGCGCCTCCATGCGGTCGCCGCCGTGCCAGACCGGACCCACGGTATGGATCACCGCGCTGGCGGGAAGATCGCCCGCCATCGTGATCACCGCATGCCCAGGGGGACATTCGCCCTGCTGCTGCAACACCTGCTTGCAGGCCGCCAGCAGCGCGGGACCGGCCGCCCGGTGGATCGCGCCATCCACCCCGCCGCCGCCCAACAGCGAGGGGTTTGCCGCATTCACAATCACATCGACATCAAGCGTCGTAATATCGCCGAGAATTACTTCAGGTTGAACAGCCATTTCTCCTCCTGTCGGCATAGCGCGTGGGTACGGCTTTCTGCCGATACTAGGGCATACCCGCCCCCGGGAGCAAGATTATCCCGCAGCGCCGGCGACAAGATGGTAAAAAAAACAGGACCCTGAGGGTCCTGTTGATATCATCGTCCCGCCGTTCAGGCGTTGTCGTTGGCGAACGATTTTTGCTTTTCCGCACGGGCCGCCAGCCACAGGCCACTATTCTTCATGGCATAGCCAAAGACCAGGCCCAGCGCCAGGGAAGGGATCACCAGACGCCAGTCGCCATCTGCCGCGAAGGTCGCGCAGGCGCCGATAAAGGTGCCGGGAACAAACGACAGCAGCGTCTGTCGCGCCTGGATGCACATCAGAAAGGCCACGACGCCGGTCATCATATAGCTGAGGATCTGCAGCTGTGGGGCCAGCGCGCTACCGTGGATAATCACCAACGCCCAGGCAACGCCGCTCATTACCGTGCAGGAGGAGATGGCCAGGCCTTTCAGACCGCCCTGCGGGCAGGCGAAATAGGCCGTACAGCCGAGGAAACCGGCCCAGCTCAGCAGGCCGAGGGCGACGGCCACCCATCCCCAAATCCCGGAGAGAATGCCCGTCGTTAATGCGATTGCGAAGAGTATGTTCATGGCGCGTATCCTAGCAGATACGCACCGAAAGAATGCGATCTAAAACACACTAAATGAATGAACCTGATTTCAGTTACATTAAATTAGTGACTTGAATCACATTTTATTGCTCATCTTCTTCCTGAAGCTCGTCCCACATCGCGGCGATGGCGTCGCGGGTTAACGGCGCCATGGTGCGCCAGAACGGTGTGTGCGCATGCGCTTCGACTTTCCCCAGCATCGTCCCGCACCACGGCAGGATATAGTCGGCAAACAGGAGCTCCAGCGTCTCGCTCTGCGCTTCTGTGGCATGATCCTCCAGCCAGGAGGCGGCCAGCAGCAGCGATCCGAGATGATCCGCCGGACCTTCTCCTGTCGGGATGCCGTGATTGCTCAGAAAAGACCGGACCTCCGCTTCAGAGGAACCCTCCACCCACGCGCTACGGTACGGCGGAACGCTGCAGGCTTCACCGACGAACAGCGCATTATAGTCCGTCGCCAGGGACTGCATTTCACAGCTTTTCTGCAGACGCGCCAGCAGCTCGTCCTGCTCAAGCGGCCAGCTGGCGGCCAGTTTGCCCTCGCGGATCAGGCTAAACAACGGCACCAGCAGCGGGTCCTGCGGTTGACGGTAATACAGCGAACCCAGCACGCGGCAGAGGATTGAAAACTCGTTCATTCAGTTATTCCAGTTATACAAATTAAAGGTCAGCAAATTCCGGGATCGCCGGCATACCACGCGACTCGAGGAAGTCGAGCAGGCGACGCGGAGAAACGTTGAGGATCCTCTCCTCCGGGAAATCGACAACATCGAGGATCTTGCGGCATTCGGTAAACTCTCCGAGGGTAAACGCAGTGTGAGAGTCCGAGCCCAGCGCCACCCACCCTCCGGCGTCGCGCACCGCGGCGGCGATGGCCCGGCAGTTATCTTCACTGCCCACGCGCGATGAAACGAAAGAGGAGTTATTGATCTCCAGCGCCACCTGGTAACGGGCCGCCGCTTCGGCAATGGCCGGGATATCCACCGGGAATTTCGGATTACCCGGATGGCTAATCATATGCACTTTACCGCTGGCCATCGCGGCAATCATCGCCTGCGTATGGGTGGCGCTATCCTGCGGCGGAAACACCGGCTCGTGGAATCCGGCGATGATCAGATCGAGCGACGTCAACATCGGCCCGGAACAGTCGATCTCGCCTTCGATATTTTTAATATTCGACTCAATACCGCGCAGGATCCCCACACCGTCCACCAGACGGGGCCAGATGCGCATATTAACGAAATGCCAGTAGTGCGGAGCATCCGCCATGTCCGGGCCGTGATCGGTAATGGCGAAGAGTTTGATCCCTTTACGCTTTGCTTCCGCAATATAATCGTGCAGGGTGCTGTAGGCGTGGGTGCTGGCGACGGTATGCATGTGCAGGTCAACGGGATACATCACATTCTCCTCTTCTGTTTGCCGCAAGAATAGCAGGAATCCGGGCGCTTGATTAGCAAAAACCCCGCCGTGGCGGGGTTCGCTTATCTTAATAACCGCGCTGACGATCGACCTGACCGCTAACCGATTCCCCTCGCTCCAGCCGGCTAATGGTCCCGGCGATGTAGGCAATGGCCTCCATCGGGCGGGTGACTGCCGCCACGTGGGGAGTCATGGCCACCCGCGGGTGCGCCCAAAGCGGGCTCTCCTGGGGCAACGGTTCGCGACTGAAGACATCGAGCATTGCCCCTTTGAGCTTACCGCTGTTCAGCGCCGCCAGCAGATCTTCTTCAACGACATGCACGCCGCGGGCAAGGTTTAGGACATAGCTCTCATCCGGCAGCTGCGCCAGCAGCGTCTGGTTAATAATGCCGACGGTTTCAGCAGTGTTCGGCAGCAGGTTGATCAGGACGCGGGTCCCCTGCAGGAATCCACCCAGCTCGGCCTGGCCGGCAAAGCTCTGTACCTGCGGCCAGGATTTACGGCTACGGCTCCAGACGCGAAGCGGGAATCCCCAGGGTTGCAGGCTTTCCGCAACCTTCGCCCCCAGCACGCCGGCGCCCATAATCCCGATGGTGAATTCGTCGGCGCGGTACTCGGGCAGCGGCTGCCAGCGGGAAGCCAACTTCAACGCCTGATAGTCATCGAACCGGCGGAACCAGTGGAGCACCTGGCTCACGGCATACTCCTGCATCTGCCGTCCCATACCGGTATCTTCGAGACGAAACAGCGGGATCGACAAGGGCAACATATCCGGATGATCGCGCAGCTTACTAAGGATCGAATCCACCCCCGCCCCAAGGGCGAACACGGCCTTCAGCGCCCTGCCTTGCAGCATCTCTACCGGTGGATGCCAGACCAGGGCATAGTCCGCCGGCTGGTTATCGCCCGCTTTCCATTCGCGTACTCGCGCGCCGGGTAACTGCTTTTCCAGCTCTCGGATCCAGTATTGGGTATCAAAGGTCGGATGGTAAAAAATAATCTCCATAGGGGCTCCTGATAGCAGACGCCCGGGGCAGGTTAATGCAGGCGTCTTATTTTACTCATTGTTTTCTATTGGTTTGCCAGCATAACAAATTTCCCCTTGTCGCAAAGTGAAAAGGGAGTGGCGACAAAAAAAACGGATTTCGCACGTTTAAGGAGCAAGTTGTTCGAAGTTTGTCTAAACGCGCTGATTTTGCAAAAAGTTGATTGACGGGCGATACGTATTTCCCTACATTAGCGCCCGTTCCCGACAACAACGGGAAAGACAATATGGTGAGGTGTCCGAGTGGCTGAAGGAGCACGCCTGGAAAGTGTGTATACGGCAACGTATCGGGGGTTCGAATCCCCCCCTCACCGCCATATTTTAAGAAGAGCTCGTACGAAAGTACGGGCTTTTTTTTCGCATGTGGCACCCACCGGGGGGGATGAGAATCCCCGACCGGGGTTCGACAACTGGCGCAGCCAGTTGGACAGACCGTGAGCCCGCGAGCGGGCTGCCCCGACAAAAACGCCGGGAGCGTTTTTGAACAACGCCTGCGTTGGCCCCGCAGGGGCGAGGCCCATGGATGGGCCGAGTAACGGCGAGCGAAGCGAGTCAATCCCCCCCTCACCGCCATATTTTAAGAAGAGCTCGTACGCAAGTACGGGCTTTTTTTTCGCATGTGGCACCCGCCGGGGGGGATGAGAATCCCCGACCGGGGTTCGACAACTGGCGCAGCCAGTTGGACAGACCGTGAGCCCGCGAGCGGGCTGCCCCGCAGGGGCGAGCGAAGCGAGTCAATCCCCCCCTCACCGCCATATTCGAGATGAGAGCCTGTACGCAAGTACGGGCTCTTTTCTTTTATATTCTCCGCCGGGGAGAGCCCCCCGAGAAAAGCCAATCCCGAAGCTAATCCTCTTCCATTCGCTGATACTCTTCGCTGAGGTAATCCACCAACGCCCTGACGGAGGGCAGCAGCCCGCGCCGTGAGGCAAATACCGCATGGATCACTTCCCGCCGCGGCTGCCACTCATCCAGTACCACCTCTAACTCCCCTGACGCCAGCTGATCGCGCACCATTAACAAAGGAAGCTGCACAACCCCTACGCCGGCCATCGCCGCCTCGCGCAGCGCCAGCATATCGGTGGTCACCATTCGCGGCGTGAAATACACCTCCGCCCTTGCCCCCTCAGGCCCGGTAAGCTGCCATTTATGCTGATGCTTGTTCGCCCCCAGGCTGAGCCCAGGCCAGGCGCTCAGCTCAGACGGCGCCTGCGGACGTCCGAGCCGGGAAATCAGCTCCGGACTGGCCACCAGCCGGTGCCCTCGGTCCGCCAGCACACGCATCACCAAATCGCTGTCCTCGATAGGCCGGGGCCGGACGCGGATCGCCACATCAATGCCCTCCCCGACCACATCCACCCGGCGGTTGGTCGCCTCAAGATGCAAAGTGACCCCGGGATAGCGCGCCATAAATCGCGCCAGCATCGGTCCGATATGGACATGCAGCAAGGTGACCGGACAGGTGATCCTGACGCTGCCGCGCGGCTCGGCGCGCAGCGTGTCGACCGCCTGCTGCGCCGCCTCGGCCTCTATCAGCATCGCTTTGCAATGCTGGTAAAAGGTCTGCCCGACCTCGGTAACCGCGAACTGGCGAGTGGTTCGCTGAATCAAACGCACGCCCAGCCGCTCCTCGAGTTGCGCAATGCGGCGGCTGAGCTTGGATTTCGGCTGGTCAAGCGCTCGCCCTGCCGCGGCGAAACCGCCATGGTCCACGACCTGGACAAACCAGGCGAAGTCATTGAGATCCTGCATCCTTCCTCCATTGTTCCATTTTTGGAACAGTATAGGCCATTTTTGCTTACTACCGCACATGTCGTCCCGGATATAAGCTTATTCACATCAGATACCGATACACAGGAGAAAGCCATGAAACAGATTACAGGAGTCTACACCGCGCCCGCGCAGCATTGGGTAGGCGACGGCTTCCCGGTTCGTTCGATGTTTTCCTATCAGACGCACGGCCAGCAGCTGAGCCCCTTCTTACTGCTCGACTATGCCGGGCCGTACACCTTCCCGGCGGGCAGCGATAAACGCGGCGTCGGTGAGCATCCGCATCGCGGATTCGAAACCGTCACCATCGTCTACGCCGGAGAGGTAGAACATCGTGACTCCACCGGCCGTGGCGGGGTGATTGGCCCAGGCGACGTGCAGTGGATGACGGCTGGCGCCGGGATCCTGCACGAAGAGTTCCACTCTGAGGCCTTCACCCGCAGCGGCGGCGAGCTGAAGATGATCCAGCTGTGGGTCAACCTGCCCGCCAAAGACAAAATGACGGCCCCCGGCTACCAGAGCATTACCGCCGGGACGATCCCCACCGTCGCGCTGACGAATGGCGCCGGACAGGTTCGGGTTATTGCCGGCCAGTATGACGACGTCAGCGGCCCGGCCCATACCTTCTCACCGCTTAACGTGTGGGATATGCAGCTGAATCAGGGGAGCGACCTCACGCTGCGCCAGCCGGAAGGCTGGAGTACCGCGCTGGTGGTACTGGAAGGGGAAGTGATCATCAACGGTTCCGAATCCGCCCGCGAAGGACAGCTCGCCGTCCTGAGCCAGGCAGGAGAGGCACTGCATCTGGAGGCGACCGCTCTGGCAAAAGTTCTGCTGATGGCCGGAGAACCGCTGCAGGAGCCGATTGTGGGCTATGGCCCCTTTGTCATGAATAACAAAACGCAGATCGCAGAAGCCGTTCGCGATTTTAACAGCGGCCGCTTTGGCCAAATCTAACTGATTGAGGTGAATACTATGTCTACTCCCGCTAATTTTAACGGTGCTCGTCCGGTGATTGATGTCAACGATACCGCAATGCTGTTGATTGACCACCAGAGCGGCCTGTTCCAGACCGTCGGCGATATGCCGATGCCAGAGCTGCGCGCTCGCGCCGCCGCGCTGGCGAAGATGGCCTCGCTTGCCGGGATCCCGGTGATCACCACCGCCTCCGTGCCGCAGGGGCCGAACGGTCCGCTGATCCCGGAGATTCATGAGAACGCGCCGCATGCGCAATACATCGCCCGTAAAGGCGAGATCAACGCCTGGGATAACCCGGAATTCGTCGCCGCGGTGAAAGCGACCGGTCGCAAAACGCTGATTATCGCCGGGACCATCACCAGCGTCTGCATGGCCTTCCCGGCGATTGCCGCCGTCGCCGACGGTTATAAAGTGTTTGCCGTGATTGACGCTTCCGGCACCTACAGCAAAATGGCGCAGGAGATCACCCTGGCTCGCGTGGTACAGGCTGGCGTAGTGCCGATGGATACCGCCGCCGTCGCCTCTGAGCTGCAGCGCACCTGGAATCGCCCGGACGCGGCAGAATGGGCGGAGGTGTACACCAAAGTCTTCCCGGCCTACCAGCTGCTGATCGAAAGCTACAGCAAAGCGCAGGACGTGGTGAAGAATAACGAACAGCTTGATTCCCAGCGCTAAAACACCCGCCCCACTGCGTCGCAGCGGGGCATTGTTCATTGCGTGAGCAGTCGGTAAAGAAAGAAGAAAATATGCTTGACCGTTTTAACGCAACTCCCTATAGTAGCGCCCCGTTGCCCACCCAAGGTGAGCAGCAAGACAATATGGTGAGGTGTCCGAGTGGCTGAAGGAGCACGCCTGGAAAGTGTGTATACGGCAACGTATCGGGGGTTCGAATCCCCCCCTCACCGCCATATTCGAGATGAGAGCCTGTACGCAAGTACGGGCTCTTTTCTTTTATATTCTCCGCCGGGGGGGGATGAGAACCCCCGACCGGGGTTCGACAACTGGCGCAGCCAGTTGGACAGACCGCGAGCCCGCGAGCGGGCTGCCCCGCAGGGGCGAGCGAAGCGAGTCAATCCCCCCCTCACCGCCATATTTTAAGAAGAGCTCGTACGCAAGTACGGGCTTTTTTTTCGCATGTGGCACCCACCGGGGGGATGAGAACCCCCGACCGGGGTTCGACAACTGGCGCAGCCAGTTGGACAGACCGCGAGCCCGCGAGCGGGCTGCCCCGACAAAAACGCCGGGAGCGTTTTTGAACAACGCCTGCGTTGGCCCCGCAGGGGCGAGGCCCATGGATGGGCCGAGTAACGGCGAGCGAAGCGAGTCAATCCCCCCCTCGCCGCCATATTCGAGATGAGAGCCTGTACGCAAGTACGGGCTCTTTTCTTTTATATTCTCCGCCGGGGGGGATGAGAACCCCCGACCGGGGTTCGACTACTGGCAACGCCAGTAGGACAGACCGCGAGCCTGCGAGCGGGCTGCCCCGACAAAAACGCCGGGAGCGTTTTTGAACAACGCCTGCGTTGGCCCCGCAGGGGCGAGGCCCATGGATGGGCCGAGTAACGGCGAGCGAAGCGAGTCAATCCCCCCCTCGCCGCCATATTTTAAGAAGAGCTCGTACGCAAGTACGGGCTTTTTTTCGCATGTGGCACCGCAGACATCCCCGGGGTCGGCATCAATGCCTCTCCCGGGCTACCAGACCGTATCCGCCAGGTAGCCCGCTATGCGCAGCGCCGCCGGGAGGCCCCCAAAAACAACAAAGCCCGGGCTCGCCCGGGCCTTGCTCACAGTATGACGATTAATAATAGGCTTTCAGCGTCCGCTGGCAGAGGGCCGAGCGCACGCAGTCATCGGTGGTGAAACGCACGATGCCGATCATCTCGTCTTCCTCAAAACGCGCCAGCGCATCGCTCAGGCCGGACCGCACCCCTGAGGGCAAGTCGCACTGGGTGATATCGCCATTGACGATGACCGTCACGTTCTCCCCGAGGCGGGTTAAAAACATCTTCATTTGCGCTGCGGTCACGTTCTGGGCCTCGTCCAGAATCACCACCGCATTTTCAAAAGTACGTCCGCGCATATAGGCGAACGGCGCGATTTCCACCTTGCCGATTTCCGGACGCAGGCAGTACTGCATAAAGGAAGCCCCCAACCTTTTCACCAGCACGTCGTAAACCGGTCGGAAATAGGGCGCGAACTTCTCGGCGATATCTCCCGGTAAGAAGCCGAGATCTTCGTCGGCCTGCAGAACGGGACGGGTAACAATAATTCTGTCCACATCCTTATGGATCAGCGCTTCAGCTGCCTTCGCCGCACTGATCCAGGTCTTGCCGCATCCGGCTTCGCCGGTGGCGAAAATCAGCTGTTTATTGTCGATGGCATTCAGATAATGCGCCTGAGCCTCATTGCGCGCCTCAATTGGGGAAGTATCACGGCTGTCCCGCGCCATGCCAATTGCTTCTACGCCACTCATTTGCACAAGCGATGTGACCGATTCTTCTTCACGCTGCTTATGGCTGCGTGAATCCCGTCTCAGCACACGTTTTGCTTCACGACGAGCTTTGATCACTGCTTTTTGTCTTCCCATGGATAGCACCTTGCGTTGTAGGTTTACATCACACGCGTCAACATCGACGCGACTATGCGCACGAACGATTGAGGTTTGGCTTCCTTGTAAGCCATTGCTTGCCGGTAGAACTGACAACGAGTCGCGGCTACGCGCACCGCGTACCCTGCCAAGATGGTAATAATTCGAAGCGGAGGGAGAAAGAGTGAGAAAATCGCTGCCGGAAGCGGGGCTTCCGTGCTGAAGAGTACGGTCTGTGGTTTTACGTTGTCCGGTACGGGACCTTACCATTCGCGATCTCCATAGTGAAACGTCACACTGCCGGGAACTACCGCGTATGTAATAAGTACATCAAAAAAGATTCTTAATGCAACTTATTTTTCACAATGACGCAACAAATAGTTCTTAAGCAAGTGTAGGAGACTATCGGTCATTTGTATTACAGAAATATAACACATGGCAGGAAATATAATAAAAAAGAGAAAAACAGCAGAAAACGCCCTGTCCTTGCGGACAGGGTCGGTATCAGGCCTGCAGCAGCGTCTGTCCCAGGTAGTGCTTATCATCCACCACGCCGGGTAAAACAAAGAAGTAGCCCCCGCCGATGGGTTTGACGTACTCCTCCAACGCTTCGCCGTTAAGCCGTTTCTGCACCGTCAGAAAACCCTTTTCCAGATCGTGCTGATAGCAAACGAACAACAGTCCCATATCCAGCTGTCCGGCATTAGTGACTCCCAGCGAATAGCTGTAGCCGCGGCGCATCATCAGGCTGGACTGGGTTTCCGGCGTGCGAGGGTTGGCCAGACGAATATGGCTATCCAGCGCGATCGTCTCGCCGTTAGGATCTTTACTGTAATCCGGGGTATCGTGTTCGTTTTTCATCCCCAGCGGCGCACCGGTGTGCTTGTCGCGGCCGAAGATGGTCTGCTGCTCCTTGAGCGGCGTCCGGTCCCAGAACTCGACGTGGAACTGGATGATGCGCGCCGCCTGATAGCTGCCGCCCACCGCCCAGGCCGGCTCGTCCTGATCCGCCGTGACCCACACGACCTGATCCATCAGCGCGCTGTCATGGCTCGCCGGGTTAGCGGTACCGTCCTTGAAACCCAGCAGGTTGATGGGGGTCTCCTTGCCTTTGCTGCGCGCCGCGCTATCGGAGATAAACCCTTCCCGCTTCCAGCGCACGCTGAGCAAATCCGGCGTATGTTTGATGACATCGCGCAGGGCGTGGATCACCGTGTCCTGAGTATTGGCGCAGATCTGCAGCAGCAGGTCGCCATGGCACAGGGCGGCATCCAGTGAATCATTGGGGAAGCGAGTCATCGGCTGCAGCTTTTTCGGCGCTTTATCCGCAAGACCAAAGCGCTCATCAAACAGCGAATGGCCGACCGAGGCGGTGATGGTCAGATTATCCGGGGCAATCCACGGCCCTAAGATGCCGGAATCCATCGGCGGCAGACGCGGATTAGGCGTATCCGGCGCCGGGCCGCCCTGGGTTAAAAAGGCGATACGCTGGGTCAGCAGCCGAAACAGACGCTCGAGGTCGGCTTTATCTGACGCCAGCACATCGAACGCCACCAGCATCATCGAGGCCTGCTGCGGCGTCAGAATACCCGCCTGATGCCGGCCATAGAATGGCTGTTTTTCCTGGCGCGCGTCAGGTGTGAGCGTCCCGGGGGAACTTTCCGCTTTTGCCGCATGCGCTACCGGGCAGCCGCCGGTGATGGCCAGCGCGCCGCCAAGCGCGCCGATCCCTTTCAGTAAGCGACGACGTGACGGCTCGTTCACGTCGTGTGGTTTCTGTTGTGCCATCGACTTAGTCCAGACCCAGGATCCCGCGCAGCTGAGCCAGATCTTCCGCCAGGGTGGTGATCGGCCCTTTCAGCGCATTACGGTCAGCGGTGGTCAGCTTATCGTAAGTTTCGAAACCCTCTTTGGTGCGGTATTTGCTGAGGATACTGTCCACTTTCTTAAAGTTGGCGTCCACTTTAGCCAGCAGTGCGCTGTTCTCTTTTTGCAGCTGCGGGCGCAGCAGATCGACAATTTTCTGCGCGCCGTCAATATTGGCCTGGAAGTCCCACAGGTCGGTATGGCTGTAGCGATCTTCTTCACCGCTGATCTTGCTGGCTGCGACTTCTTCAATTAATCCTGCCGCCCCGCCCACGACTTTTGACGGTGGGAACGCCAGCTCGCTGATGCGCTTTTGCAGCTCCAGCACATCGCTGTTCAGCTGATCGGCATATTTTTCCATGCCCTTGACGCTGTTATCGCCAAACAGCGCCTTTTCCAGACGGTGGAATCCGGTGAATTTCGGATCTTCCGCTTTTTTCTCGAAATCGTCTTCGCGGGCGTCGATGCTGCCGTCAAGGTCAGAGAACAGCTCAGCAATCGGCTCAATGCGCTCGTAATGCTGGCGCGTCGGGGCGTACAGCGCTTTCGCTTTTTCGATGTCGCCAGCTTTCACCGCGTCGGTAAAGGCTTTGGTGCCGCTGACCAGCTGCGCGGTTTCCGCCGTCACATAGGCTTTATAAGCGGTGATCGCTTCGCCGAGGCTCAGCACCGCATCCGCTTTCGCCGCGTCTTTGGTGGCGGCGCCGGTGACGATCAGTTTGCCTTTCGGGTTGGTGAGCAGACCGCAGGTCATGTCATATTCGCCCGGCTGCAGGTTTGCGGTGAGCTTCTGGGTAAAGCCCGGCGCGATGTTTTCGCGCTCTTCCACCACCATCACCCCTTTCAAAATCTCCCACTCCAGCGCTTTCTGGCTGTGGTTCTGAATAATAAACTGGGTTTTACCCGCGTTAACGGTCACCTGCATCGGCTCGCACTGTTTGTCGTTGACGGTGACTTTGACCTGCGGGATATCCGCAGCCTGAGCACCGAATGCAGAGCTGAGCAGCGCGGCCACGGTCACCCGCAGCGCATTACGGCGAAAATGAATCATCATGATCATCCCTTTCGGTAAGTAGAGTGTCGCTTATAAGCTCGCAGCGCCCGGTCAGGCAGCCCGCGAGGCAGTCGTATTATTTCGCGGCGGCAGCGCAAACAGCACCAGCGCCGGGATCAGATAAAGCAGATAGACAGCCACTTCGCTGACGCTTGGCGTCTCCTGGTAGCCGAAGATCCCTTCCAGCAGCGTGCCGAACAGCGTATGCGTCGACAGCACAGTGCTCAGATCGAAGGCGGTCTCCTGGAACAGGTTCCACAGGCCCGCCTCGTGGAAGGCGCGGATCGCCCCCGCCGCCAGGCCAGCGGCCACCAGCAGGATAAACAGGCTGGTCCATTTGAAGAACACGCCAAGGTTGAGACGGATACCGCCCCAGTAGAGGAGGAAACCCAGCACGATTGCCGTGGCCAGCCCCAGCATCGCCCCCAGCGGCGGCCAGATGCCAACGTCCTGCTGGAATGCCGCCAGCAGGAAGAAGACCGACTCCAGCCCCTCACGGGCGACCGCGAAAAAGACCATCATCACCAGCGCCCAGCCGTGGTGATTGCCGCGCTGTAGCGCCTTATCCACGGCCTGCTCCAGCTGCTGCTTGACGTTGCGTGAGACATTGCGCATCCAGAAGACCATCCACGTCAGGATCACCACCGCAATGACCGCGACGATCCCTTCGAACAGCTCCTGTTCGCGCTGAGGAAATTCCCCGGTGGTTTCGTTGATAAAGATGCCTAAGCCAAGACACAGCGCCGCTGCGAGGATCACGCCAATCCACATCACGCCAATCCAGTTGCCGCGCTGGGTGCGTTTCAGATAGCTGGCGATCAGGCTGACAATCAGCGCCGCCTCCAGGCCTTCGCGTAACATAATGAGAAATGGGACAAACATGCCAATACCCTTAAATGTAAAGCACCGTCAACGAATGCAAAAACAGGTAATATTTATGATAGTGATTATCATTACAATACTCAGAAACACAAGCGAAATGTTTAGAGAATGATGACTATCTGTAAATAAATCGCTGGCAAATAATGACTTATGAAAATATTCGCCTGGTATGAGGGAAAAGAATAAGCAAAGGATTTTTTACGCCAGATATTTACCCGTCGCGGCGGCTATGGCTAAATGGCGGCCTTATTGACCTGCGAAAAGAACAACATGACTGCATTTTTTCATTTCCTGCTGGCGCTGGCGGTGATCCTCGCCCTGGCCTGGCTTGTCAGCTACGACAGACAAAAAATTCGTATTCGTTATATTCTTCAGTTGATTATTATAGAAATAGCGCTCGCTTTCTTTTTCCTGCACGCCGAAAGCGGGCTGTGGCTGGTAAAAAATATTTCCGGCTTTTTTGCTTCGCTGTTAGGCTTTGCCGCCGAAGGGACCAATTTCGTCTTTGGCGGCATGAGCGATAAAGGCTTAGCCTTTATTTTTCTTGGCGTCCTGTGTCCGATTGTGTTTATTTCCGCGCTGATTGGTATTCTCCAGCACTGGCGGATCCTGCCGATTTTTATTCGCGTGATTGGCACCCTGCTGTCGAAGGTCAACGGCATGGGTAAGCTGGAATCTTTTAACGCCGTCAGCTCCCTGATCCTCGGCCAGTCGGAAAACTTCATCGCCTACAAAGGCGTACTGGGCGACCTCTCCTCACGGCGTCTGTTCACCATGGCGGCGACGGCCATGTCGACCGTATCGCTGTCGATCGTCGGCGCCTATATGACCATGCTGGACGCCAAATATGTCGTCGCGGCGCTGATCCTGAATATGTTCAGCACCTTTATCGTGCTGTCGGTGATTAACCCGACGCGGCCGGGCAGCGAGCAGGAAATAAAGCTGGAGAAGCTGCATGAATCACAGAGTTTCTTTGAAATGCTCGGGGAATATATTCTGGCCGGCTTTAAAGTGGCGATGATTATTCTGGCGATGCTGATCGGCTTTATCGCCCTGATCAGCGCCATTAACGCGCTGTTCGCTACCCTGTTTGGCCTCAGCTTCCAGCAGATCCTCGGCTACGTCTTCTATCCGTTAGCCTGGCTTATCGGCATTCCGCTGAGCGATGCGCTGAACGCCGGCAGCATCATGGCCACCAAGCTGGTCGCTAACGAATTTGTGGCGATGATTGAGCTGCAAAAGATTGCCGCCAGCATGACGCCGCGCGGGCTCGGCATTCTCTCGGTCTTCCTGGTGTCGTTTGCTAACTTTGCTTCAATCGGCATTATCGCCGGGGCGATCAAAGGCCTGAATGAACCGCAGGGCAATATCGTCTCCCGCTTCGGCCTGCGGCTGGTGTTTAGCGCCACGCTGGTGAGCCTGCTTTCCGCCAGCTTCGCCGGGCTGGTGCTGTAAGACAAACGGCGGGGCTGCCCCCGCCGTTTACTCAGAACTGCACGCAGACCGGCTGGTCGACACGCATCACCGACTCCTGCGCGAAGCGCGATTTATAGCCCTCGCGCAGGGCCTCAATACCGGTCTCGCTCTGCGCGTCGTGGCCATGGATCACCATCAGCGCCTTGCTCTGCTCCCGCACCACCTGACCATTCTGGCCAAGCCACTGGCCGTGGGCATCAAACACCGTCAGCCCGTCGCGAAAGCGCGGCGTGACGTCGCGGTCGACAAACTGTTGCCACTCTTCAGCGGTGATGTCTTTCCCCGCCGGGCGGCTCAGACCGAAGTAAAGCGTGGTTTGCACCATGGACTGATCCGCCGGGCAGGCGCCGGGCTTCGGCGCGCTGGTCGATGAACTTCCACCCGCCGCGCAGCCGCTGAGTAACCCTGCCAGCACCAGCGCCATTACACCCTGTCTGAACGTCATCTTTGCTATCCTCATTGTTATTAGTCAGGAAATATCAGCGGATTTTCAAATAATTAGCAAGGGTTATAATATTCCGGCCCGGCAACAGGCAATAAAAAGCCCGCCAGCGGCGGGCTCGTGAGCGTCAGATGAGCTTACTCAGCCGTGGCGCGTACCGGCGGCGGCGTATGGTAGTGGGCATCCGCTTCAGCGAAGCGCTGCTGCATACTGGCTGACGGCGCTTTATCCAGCAGGCTAAAGACCACAATCCCGATGCTGCCGAAGACAAAGCCCGGAATAATTTCATACAGGCCCAGCCAGCCAAACTGCTTCCAGACGATCACGGTCAGGGCGCCAATCACCATCCCGGCCAGCGCGCCGTTACGGGTCATACGCGACCACATCACCGAAAACAGCACCACCGGGCCAAAGGCGGCGCCGAAACCGGCCCAGGCATAGCTCACCAGACCCAGCACGCGGTTCTCCGGGTTGGCCGCCAGGGCAATGGCCACCAGGGCAACCACCAGCACCATCATACGGCCCACCCAGACCAGCTCTTTCTGACCGGCGTTTTTGCGCAGGAAGGCTTTATACAGATCTTCAGTAATCGCGCTGGAGCAAACCAGCAGCTGACAGCTCAGGGTGGACATCACCGCCGCCAGAATCGCCGACAGCAGGATCCCGGCAATCCACGGGTTAAACAGGATTTGCGCCAGCTCGATAAACACGCGTTCGGCGTTCTGGTTAACCGCGCCCGCCAGGCTCGGGTTGTTATTGAAGTAGGCGATGCCAAAGAAGCCGACGGCCACCGCCCCGCCGAGGCAGAGGATCATCCAGGTCATACTAATGCGACGCGCGTGGACGATGCTGTGGTGCGAATCCGCCGCCATAAAGCGCGCCAGAATATGCGGCTGACCGAAATAGCCCAGTCCCCAGCCCATCAGCGAAATAATCGCCACGAAGTTCAGTCCTTTCAGCATGTCGATATTTTCGATGCTCTTCTGCTTAATGACTTCCAGCGAATCGCCAAAACCGCCGACGGATATAATCACGATTACCGGGGTGAGGATCAGCGCGAAAATCATCAGGCTGGCCTGCACGGTATCCGTCCAGCTGACGGCGAGGAAGCCGCCGACAAAGGTATAGATAATTGTCGCCGCCGCGCCGGCCCACAGCGCGGTTTCATAACTCATGCCAAAGGTGCTTTCAAACAGACGCGCCCCCGCCACAATTCCCGAGGCACAATAGATAGTAAAGAACAGCAGAATAACCAGCGCCGAAATAATTCTCAGCACCCGGCTTTTATCTTCAAAACGGCCGGTAAAATAATCAGGCAGCGTCAGGGCGTTATTATTCACCTCGGTATGCACGCGCAGGCGCCCGGCGACCAGCTTCCAGTTAATCCACGCCCCCAACGTTAAGCCGATGGCAATCCAGCTTTCGGAAATCCCGGAGAGGAAAATGGCGCCCGGCAGGCCCATCAGCAGCCAACCGCTCATGTCCGAGGCGCCGGCGGAAAGCGCGGTCACAAATGGCCCCAGACTCCGCCCCCCGAGAATATAATCATCAAAGTTTTTGGTCGAACGCCAGGCAATAAACCCTATCAATACCATACCAAAAATATAAACAATAAATGTCACCAGCATCGGTGTGCTAATAGCCATGCAAAGTCTCCAGAATTTTTATCGACAGCGTCCAACTTCGTCGTTTTTTTCCACTACCGGAACGGGGTAATGGCGCATTGTTTAATTGGGCGACCGTATCCTGACGGAAGCTTCGGTTTTTCACAAACGATTTAACACAGCATTTACACGAAAATCCGACGGCGCAAAACGTCAATTTGCGAGAGGTTGCACTCTCTCACGTTTTTAAAGGTTGCACCAAACAAAAGTGTTAACTTACGCATACAAATACCCTATGAGCCCGGGGTTAAAATTCTGCTATTTTAGGCATTATTTTTAACAAATCCGCCATTTCACGGCTTTCGTCACAAGCCATAATTAACATGGTTGCACAAAGTTGCAACATAGTGGATATTTCCATGCAACCGCATAAGCTAACGATAAATGACAGGAGTTTTGAGCATGGGCACCACCACCATGGGTGTTAAGCTTGACGACGCAACCCGCGAGCGCATTAAGTCCGCCGCGAGCCGCATTGACCGCACGCCGCACTGGCTGATTAAGCAGGCCATCTTCAATTATCTGGAAAAACTGGAGAACGATGAGACGCTGCCCGAGCTACCGGCGCTGCTCTCCGGGGCCGCCAACGAAAGCGATGACGCCAGCGTATTAACGGAAGAGCCGTATCAGCCGTTCCTCGAATTCGCCGAGCAGATCCTGCCGCAGTCGGTAAGCCGCGCGGCGATCACCGCCGCCTGGCGTCGCCCGGAAACCGACGCGGTGCCGATGCTGCTGGAGCAGGCCCGACTGCCGCAGCCGCTGGGCGAGCAGGCGCATAAGCTGGCGTATCAACTGGCGGAAAAACTACGCAACCAGAAGACCGCCAGCGGCCGCGCCGGCATGGTGCAGAGTCTGCTGCAGGAGTTCTCCCTCTCCTCACAGGAAGGGGTGGCGCTGATGTGTCTGGCGGAAGCCCTGCTGCGTATTCCGGATAAAGCCACCCGCGATGCGCTAATCCGCGACAAAATCAGCAACGGCAACTGGCAGTCGCACATCGGCCGCAGCCCGTCGCTGTTCGTCAACGCCGCCACCTGGGGGCTGCTGTTCACCGGCAAACTGGTCTCCACCCACAACGAAACCAGCCTCTCCCGCTCGCTGAACCGCATCATCGGCAAGAGCGGCGAACCGCTGATCCGCAAGGGCGTGGATATGGCGATGCGACTGATGGGCGAACAGTTCGTCACCGGGGAAACCATCGCCGAAGCGCTGGCCAACGCCCGCAAGCTGGAAGATAAAGGTTTCCGTTACTCTTACGACATGCTAGGCGAAGCGGCCCTGACCGCCGCCGACGCCCAGGCCTATATGGTCTCTTATCAGCAGGCGATCCACGCCATCGGCAAAGCCTCTAACGGCCGCGGCATTTATGAAGGGCCGGGCATCTCCATTAAGCTGTCGGCTCTGCACCCACGCTACAGCCGCGCCCAGTATGACCGGGTGATGGAAGAGCTCTACCCGCGTCTGAAATCGCTGACACTGCTGGCGCGCCAGTATGACATCGGCATTAACATCGACGCCGAAGAAGCGGACCGTCTGGAGATCTCTCTCGACCTGCTGGAAAAACTGTGCTTCGAGCCGGAGCTGGCGGGCTGGAACGGGATTGGCTTCGTGATTCAGGCCTACCAGAAGCGCTGTCCGTTTGTCATTGATTACCTGATTGACCTCGCCACCCGCAGCCGCCGTCGCCTGATGATCCGTCTGGTGAAAGGCGCCTACTGGGACAGCGAAATCAAACGCGCGCAGATGGAAGGTCTCGAAGGCTATCCGGTCTACACCCGCAAGGTTTACACCGACGTCTCCTATCTCGCCTGCGCGAAAAAGCTGCTGGCGGTGCCGAACCTGATTTATCCGCAGTTCGCCACCCACAACGCCCATACCCTGGCGGCTATCTACCAGCTGGCGGGCCAGAACTACTACCCTGGCCAGTATGAGTTCCAGTGCCTGCACGGCATGGGCGAACCGCTGTACGAGCAGGTGGTGGGCAAAGTCGCCGACGGCAAACTGAACCGGCCATGCCGGATCTACGCCCCGGTGGGCACCCACGAGACGCTGCTGGCGTATCTGGTGCGTCGTCTGCTGGAGAACGGCGCCAATACCTCCTTCGTCAACCGTATCGCGGACAATACCCTGCCGCTGGACGAGCTGGTGGCCGACCCGGTCAGCGCGGTAGAAAAACTGGCGCAGCAGGAAGGCCAGGCCGGCCTGCCGCATCCGAAAATCCCGCTGCCGCGCGATCTCTACGGCAGCGGCCGGAGCAACTCCGCCGGTCTGGATCTGGCTAACGAGCATCGTCTGGCCTCCCTCTCCTCTTCCCTGCTCAACAGCGCCCTGCATAAATGGCAGGCATTGCCGATGCTGGAGCAGCCGGTAGCCGAAGGCGAGATGCAGCCGGTAGTCAACCCGGCTGAGCCAAAGGACATTGTCGGCTACGTCCGGGAAGCCAGCGATGACGAAGTCCAGCAGGCGCTGACCAGCGCTATCAACAACGCGCCAATCTGGTTCGCCACCCCGCCGCAGGAGCGCGCCGCCATTCTCGAGCGCGCCGCGGTGCTGATGGAAAGCCAGATGCCGACCCTGATGGGGATCCTGGTGCGCGAAGCGGGTAAAACCTTCAGCAACGCCATCGCCGAAGTGCGCGAAGCCGTTGACTTCCTCCACTACTATGCCGGCCAGGTGCGCGACGATTTCGATAATGAAACCCACCGTCCGCTGGGTCCGGTGGTCTGTATCAGCCCGTGGAACTTCCCGCTGGCGATCTTCACCGGGCAGATTGCCGCCGCGCTGGCGGCCGGCAACAGCGTGCTGGCGAAACCGGCCGAGCAGACGCCGCTGATCGCCGCCCAGGGCGTGGCGATCCTGCTGGAAGCCGGCGTGCCGCCAGGGGTGATCCAACTGCTGCCGGGCCGCGGGGAAACCGTCGGCGCCGCGCTGACATCCGATGAGCGCGTGCGCGGCGTGATGTTCACCGGCTCCACCGAAGTGGCCACCCTGCTGCAACGCAATATCGCCAGCCGCCTTGACGCTCAGGGACGCCCGACGCCGCTGATCGCCGAAACTGGCGGGATGAACGCGATGATCGTCGACTCGTCGGCGCTCACCGAGCAGGTGGTGATCGACGTCCTGGCCTCCGCATTCGACAGCGCCGGCCAGCGCTGCTCCGCCCTGCGCGTCCTCTGCCTGCAGGAAGAGGTAGCCGACCACACCTTAACCATGCTGCGGGGCGCGATGAGCGAGTGTCGGATGGGCAATCCGGGCCGCCTGACCACCGATATCGGTCCGGTTATCGATGCAGAAGCGAAAGAGAATATCGAACGCCATATTCAGACGATGCGCGCCAAAGGCCGCACCGTCTATCAGGCGGTGCGCGAGAATAGCGAAGACGCCCGCGAATGGAAGCAAGGAACCTTCGTGCCGCCGACGCTTATCGAACTCGACAGCTTTGACGAGCTGAAAAAAGAGGTTTTCGGCCCGGTGCTGCACGTGGTGCGCTATAACCGTAACGAGCTGGATAAACTGGTGGAGCAGATTAACGCCTCCGGTTACGGCCTGACCCTCGGCGTGCATACCCGCATCGACGAGACCATCGCCCAGGTCACCGGCAGCGCGAAGGTGGGCAACCTGTACGTCAACCGCAATATGGTTGGCGCCGTGGTCGGCGTGCAGCCGTTCGGCGGCGAAGGGTTGTCCGGTACCGGTCCAAAAGCCGGCGGCCCGCTGTACCTTTATCGTCTGCTTTCCAGCCGTCCGCAGGGCGCCGTTGGCGTGACCTTCGCCCGCCAGGATGCAGAGCGTCCGCTGGACGCCCAGCTGAAAACGCTGCTGGAAAAACCACTGCAGGCGCTGCAGCAGTGGGCGGCGGGCCGACCTGAGCTGCAGGCGCTGTGCCAGCAGTACAGCGAGCAGGCGCAAAGCGGCACCCAACGCCTGCTGCCGGGGCCAACCGGCGAGCGCAACACCCTGACGCTGATGCCCCGCGAGCGCGTGCTGTGCGTGGCGGATAATGAGCAGGATGCGCTGATCCAGCTGGCGGCTGTGCTGGCGGTCGGTTGTGAAGTGCTGTGGCCGGACAGCGCCCTGCAGCGCGATCTGGCGAAGAAACTGCCGCGGGACGTCAGCGAGCGGATCCGTTTTGCCAAAGCGGATCAGTTGCCCGCTCAGGCCTTCGACGCGGTTATCTATCACGGCGATTCCGACCAGCTGCGCGAGCTGTGCGAGCAGGTGGCAGCGCGCGACGGGGCGATTGTCTCCGTGCAGGGCTTCGCCCGCGGCGAAACCAATCTGCTGCTGGAGCGGCTGTATATCGAGCGTTCGCTGAGCGTCAACACCGCGGCGGCAGGCGGTAACGCCAGCCTGATGACCATCGGCTAACCCGGGCACCCCGGTGGCGCTGTGTTACCGGGGCTACCTACCACCGCCAAAGGGTAGCCCGGATAAGGCGCTGTGCGCCGCCATCCGGGAGAGCGGCGCTGTGATCATCCCCGGTGGCGCTGCGCTTACCGGGGCTACCTGTCTCATGGCACGGGGGGCGGCCAGTATTGTAGGTCGGGTAAGCGTAGCGCCACCCGACAACATAACAATACAACGAGGTAGCCCGGATAAGGCGCTGTGCGCCGCCATTCGGGCAATCAATCTGCGATGCGATCAGCTAATGACAGCCGACGTCAGCTGTGCTTAATTAGGGCTCCCTGACGGGAGCCTTTTTTATGGGAGCAGAACAATGAAACGCATGTTATTTGCCGTGGCGGCCCTGCTGGCCAGCGGCGCGGCGCTGGCGGACGAGTGCAGCAACGCCAACACCCAAACCGAAATGAATCAGTGCGCGGCCGCGCAGTTTCAGGCAGCCGACAAAAAACTGAACGACACCTGGCAGCAGGCTCTGCAGCGGGCGGTGGGTAAACAGCAGACATTACTGAAACAGGCGCAGCAGGCATGGATTGCTCTGCGCGACGCCGACTGCGCCTTCCTCGCGTCCGGCGCCGAAGGCGGCAGCATGCAGCCGATGCTGCTGAGCCAGTGCATGACCGATAAGAGCGTGGAGCGGGAATCTTTCCTCGCCTCGCTGCTGCAGTGCGAGGACGGCGATCAAAGCTGCCCGCTGCCGCCGGCCAATTAACTAACGGACGCGAATGCCTTCGATAATCATCCGCTGGACATTATCGACCGTTTGCTCAAAAAAGGCCGCGTCCTGCAGCGTGGCGCCGGTGACCGCCTCTACCTGGGTGGCGAAGTCGGCGTAATGCTGGGTAGTGGCCCAGATCATAAAGATTAAATGCTGCGGATCGACCGGCGCCAGCTTGCCGCGGTCGACCCAGCCGGAGACAATCGCCGATTTCTCATCGACCAGCGCTTTCAGATCCCCGGTCAGCTCACCCATCAGCAGCGGCGCGCCCTGCAGCATCTCGAGACAGAAGAGCTTAGAGGCCTGGGGGTGATCGCGGGACACCTCCAGCTTCAGGCGAATATACTCGCGGATCGCCACCAGCGGGCTGATATCCTCGCGAAAGGCCTTCAGCGGCGCCAGCCAGATGGCGAGGATCTGCTGCAGAACGGCCACGTACAGCGCCTCTTTCGAAGGGTAGTAATAAAGCAGATTGGTTTTCGACACCCCGGCGCGCTCAGCTACCTGCTCCAGCCGCGTACCGTGAATACCAAATTGCGAAAATGCCTCCAGCGCGGCGGCCAGGATGGCCTCCTTTTTGGCGCTGACCGCTTGTGAACGTTTGCCGTTTTTCTTCACCGCGCCCTGTGCCATACATCCTCTCCTTCAGTTGACGCCACCAGCATAGCAAAAGCCCTTCGCCGACACGACCCCATGCACCCTGATTGCGCATGACTGCCGTTTTTTCGTGCACTGATTTTGACCATCCAGTCCACTTTTTTATCGTTCTTTTTAGCAACCCAATAGCAACACATTAATAACATTAACATTTATAAAACTGGCATCGCGTTTGCTTTACCTGTTCTGCGAGGTGGTCCAGGGAGAGGCAGGATGCCGCGCCACCGCAACCCATCTTCCATGACTGTAGAGAGGTAGGTATGAAAATTGGTGTTTTCGTTCCCATTGGCAACAACGGCTGGCTGATCTCCACCCATGCCCCGCAGTATATGCCGACCTTCGAACTGAATAAGGCTATCGTGCAGAAAGCCGAGCACTACCATTTCGACTTCGCGCTCTCCATGATCAAGCTGCGCGGCTTCGGCGGGAAAACAGAATTTTGGGATCACAACCTGGAGTCCTTCACCCTGATGGCCGGCCTGGCCGCGGTGACCTCGAAGATCCAGATCTACGCCACCGCCGCCACCCTGACGCTGCCGCCGGCGATCGTCGCCCGGATGGCCTCCACCATCGATTCCATCTCCGGCGGCCGGTTTGGCGTCAATCTGGTGACCGGCTGGCAAAAACCGGAATATGACCAGATGGGCATGTGGCCGGGGGATGACTATTTCGCCAGCCGCTATGACTATCTCACCGAATACGTTCAGGTGCTACGCGACCTGTGGGGCACCGGGCGCAGCGATTTCAAAGGCGATTACTTCACCATGAACGACTGCCGGGTCAGCCCGCGCCCTTCGCAGCCGATGAAGGTGATCTGCGCCGGGCAGAGCGACGCCGGTATGGCCTTCTCCGCCCAGCACGCGGACTACAACTTCTGCTTTGGCAAAGGGGTCAACACGCCGACGGCCTTCGCGCCGACCGCAGCGCGCATGATGCAGGCGGCGGAAAAAACCGGCCGTGACGTAGGCTCCTATGTGCTGTTCATGGTGATCGCCGACGAAACCGACGAAGCGGCGCGCGCCAAATGGGAGCACTACAAAGCGGGCGCCGATGAAGAAGCGCTGGCGTGGCTCACCGAGCAGAGTCAGAAAGACACCCGCTCCGGCAGCGATACCAACGTGCGCCAGATGGCCGACCCAACCTCGGCGGTCAATATCAACATGGGCACCCTTGTCGGATCGTATGCCAGCGTCGCCCGTATGCTTGATGAAGTAGCGAGCGTGCCCGGCACCGACGGCGTGCTGCTGACCTTTGATGATTTTCTTGCCGGCATCGACGCCTTTGGCGAACGCATTCAGCCGCTGATGCGCTGCCGGGACCACATTGCTCCTGTTACCCGTGAGGTGGCCTGATGATTACCCTTCCCGCTCGCCCGGAATCCCTGACCTTCGCGCCGCAGCAGAGCGCGCTGATTGTTGTCGATATGCAGAACGCCTACGCCAGCCAGGGCGGCTATCTGGATCTTGCCGGCTTTGACGTCTCCGCCACCCGACCGGTTATCGACAATATTAATACCGCCGTCGCCGCCGCCCGCGCCGCGGGCATGCTGATTATCTGGTTCCAGAATGGCTGGGATGACCAGTATGTTGAAGCCGGCGGCCCGGGCTCGCCGAACTACCACAAGTCCAATGCGCTGAAAACGATGCGTCAGCGCCCGGAGCTGCAGGGCAAGCTGTTGGCGAAAGGCGGCTGGGACTATCAGCTGGTGGACGAACTGACGCCGCAGGAAGGCGACATCGTGTTGCCGAAACCGCGCTACAGCGGCTTCTTTAACACCCCACTCGACAGCATTTTGCGCAGCCGCGGTATACGCCACCTGGTGTTCACCGGGATCGCCACCAACGTCTGCGTCGAATCGACGCTGCGCGATGGCTTCTTCCTCGAATACTTCGGCGTGGTGCTGGAGGATGCCACCCATCAGGCCGGCCCGGCCTTCGCCCAGCAGGCGGCGCTGTTCAATATTGAAACCTTTTTCGGCTGGGTCAGCGACGTCGAGAGCTTCTGCCGCGCGCTATCCCCTGCCACCCCGCTGTCTTTAGCCAAGGAGAAACGTTATGCCTAAACAGGTGATCATTCCGCCAGGCACTACCACGCCGATTGCCCCCTTTGTTCCGGGGACGCTCGCCGATGGCGTGGTCTACGTCTCCGGCACTCTGCCGTTTGATAAGCAAAATAATGTGGTGCACATCGGCGACCCAAAGGCGCAAACCCGCCACGTGCTGGAGACCATCAAGAGCGTTATCGAAACGGCGGGCGGGAGTATGGCGGATGTGACTTTCAACAGCATCTTTATCACCGACTGGACAAATTACGCCGCGATTAACGAGGTTTACGCCGAGTTTTTCCCCGGCGATAAACCCGCGCGCTTTTGCATTCAGTGCGGTCTGGTGAAGCCCGATGCGCTGGTGGAAATCGCCAGCGTCGCCCATATCGGCACCCCGACATGATGAGGCTCAATATTGCTCCAGCCCCATGGCCCGGCGCGCCGGTGGTGGTCCTCAGCGCCGGTCTGGGCGGCGGCGGCGGCTACTGGCTGGCGCAGCGCGCGGCGCTGGAGGAACAGTATCAGCTGGTGAGTTATGACCATAACGGGACCGGGGAGAACGCCGGTCCGCTGCCCGCCGACTACAGCATGGCGACGATGGCCGGAGAGCTGTTCAGCGCTCTGCAGGCGGCGGGGATCGCCCGATTCGCGCTGGTGGGCCACGCGCTGGGGGCGCTAATTGGCCTGCAGCTGGCGCTCGATCGCCCCGAGGCGGTGAGCGCCCTGGTGCTGGTCAACGGCTGGCTGTCGCTGTCGCCGCACACCCGCCGCTGCTTCCTGGTGCGCGAGCGTCTGCTGCATGCCGGCGGCGCGCAGGCGTGGGTCGAAGCACAGCCGCTGTTTCTCTACCCGGCGGAATGGATGGCCGCGCGCCTGCCGCGCCTCGAAGCGGAAGATGCGCTTGCCATCAGCCATTTTCAGGGCAAGGAGAACCTGCTGAAGCGGCTGCAGGCCCTGAAGCAGGCTGATTTTTCGCGTCGCGCGGCGGCCATCGCCTGCCCGACGCTGATTATCAGCGCCGCTGACGATCTGCTGGTCCCGGCCTCCTGCTCCCGCGTGCTGCAGACGGCGATCCCCGGCAGCCAGCACGTGGAAATGCCATGGGGCGGCCATGCCTGTAACGTCACCGACGCCGATACCTTTAATACCATTTTACGCGACGGGCTGGCCGCTATGCTGCCGGTCGCCACGGAGACCCGATGAACGACGCGATAAACCAGACGGCCTGCGAGACGCTGTTTACCCAGGCCCGAACCCACAACGGCTGGCTGGATAAGCCAGTGAGCGATGCGCAGCTGCAGGCAGTCTGGGACCTGATGAAAATGGGGCCGACTTCCGCCAACTGTTCGCCGGCGCGCATCGTGTTTGTGCGCAGCGCGGAAGGCAAAGAGAAACTTCGCCCGACGCTCTCCAGCGGCAATCTGCAAAAAACCATGCAGGCGCCGGTGACCGCCATCGTGGCGTGGGACAGCGCCTTTTACGACCGGCTACCGACCCTCTTTCCCCACGGTGACGCCCGCAGCTGGTTCACCTCCAGCCCGCAGCTGGCGGAGGAGACCGCGTTTCGCAACAGCTCCCTGCAGGCAGCATATCTGATTTTCGCCTGCCGGGCGCTGGGTCTCGACACCGGGCCAATGTCCGGCTTCGACCGGGAAAAAGTCGATGCGGCGTTTTTCGCCGACAACGGCTGGAAAAGCAACCTGCTGGTGAACATCGGCTATGGCGACCCCGGCAAACTGTACGGCCGACTGCCGCGTCTGTCCTTTGATGAAGCCTGCCTGCTGGCATAAGGAGTTTACGATGGAGTTAGCGGACAAAGCGAGTTTCCGTGACGCCATGGCCCACGTCGGCGCCGCGGTTAACATTATTACCACCGATGGCCCGGCGGGCCGGGCGGGATTTACCGCCAGCGCGGTCTGCAGCGTGACCGACACCCCGCCGACCCTGCTGGTCTGCCTGAACCGCTCGGCCTCGGTGTGGCCGGTGTTCAGCGAACATCACACGCTGTGCGTCAATACCCTGGCGGCGGGACAGGAGGCGCTGTCGACGCTGTTTGGCGGAAAAACGGCGATGGACGAGCGCTTTGCTGCCGCCGACTGGCAGACCGGCGCCACCGGCTGCCCGCGGCTGGAGGCGGCGCTGGTCAGCTTTGACTGCCGCATCGACCAGCGCGTCAGCGTCGGCACGCACGACATCCTGTTTTGTCACGTCGTGGCCATTACCCGTCACCCGGAACCCCGGGGTCTGATGTGGTTTGACCGCGGCTATCACACGCTTATGCGACCCGCTTGTTAACCTCTAACCCGGGATATCATCATGGCACTCTTCGATTTTCCTCGCTGGAAGCTGACCTCCCCCGCCGCCGAATCCGGCGTCGTCGCGCCCGATGAACGCTTATCGGCCGGGCAAACGCTGGTGATGGGCGTGCAGCACGCCGTTGCGATGTTCGGCGCGACGGTGCTGATGCCGTTGCTGATGGGGCTCGACCCTAACCTGTCGATACTGATGTCGGGAGTCGGCACCCTGCTGTTCTTTGTCGTCACCGGCGGACGGGTGCCGAGCTATCTCGGCTCGAGCGCCGCCTTTGTAGGGGTGGTGATCGCCATTACCGGCTTTAATGGCCAGGGGCTGAACCCTCATCTGAGCGTCGCCCTTGGCGGGATCATCGCCTGCGGGCTGGTCTACACCCTGATCGGTCTGGTGGTGATGAAGATCGGCACCCGCTGGATCGAGCGCCTGATGCCGCCGGTGGTGACCGGGGCGGTGGTGATGGCTATCGGCCTGAACCTGGCGCCGATTGCCGTGCGCAGCGTGTCCGCCAGCGCCTTCGACAGCTGGATGGCGGTGTTGACCGTGCTCTGTATCGGCATAGTCGCGGTATTTACCCGCGGGATGCTGCAGCGTCTGCTGATCCTGGTCGGCCTGATCGTCGCCTGCGCGCTGTACGCCCTGCTGGCTAACGGTTTTGGCCTCGGCAAACCGCTGGACTTCTCCCCCCTCGCCCAGGCGGCGTGGTTCGGGCTGCCGCACTTTACCCCCCCATCCTTTAACGGCCAGGCGATGATGTTGATTGCCCCGGTCGCGGTGATCCTGGTGGCCGAGAATCTCGGGCACCTGAAGGCCGTCGCCGGGATGACCGGGCGCAATATGGATCCGTACATGGGGCGCGCCTTCGTCGGCGACGGTCTGGCGACCATGCTCTCCGGCTCGGTGGGCGGCAGCGGGGTCACGACCTACGCGGAGAACATCGGCGTCATGGCGGTGACCAAGGTCTACTCGACGCTGGTGTTTGTCGCCGCGGCGCTGATTGCCATGCTGCTGGGCTTCTCGCCGAAATTCGGCGCATTAATCCACACCATTCCCGGGCCGGTGATCGGCGGCGCCTCGATCGTGGTCTTTGGCCTGATCGCCGTCGCCGGGGCGCGGATCTGGGTGCAAAACCGCGTCGACCTCAGCCAGAACAGCAATCTGATCATGGTGTCTGTGACCCTGGTGCTGGGCGCCGGCGATTTCGCGCTGTCGCTGGGCGGCTTTACGCTGGGCGGGATTGGTACCGCCACCTTCGGGGCGATCCTGCTGCACGCGCTGCTTCATCGCGGGACGCGGGAGGCGAAGGAGGCCAGAGTAACGCCGGTTTAAGCCACATTAGCGCGGCGTTGGCGCAGGGAGCGGTGTGGGCCGGATAAGGCAGTTATGCCGCCATCCGGCCTGCCGGGAACGTCTCAGCGATGTTGAGGCCGTCAGCACCGGCAGTTTCAGCAACAATGGTGAATAAATTAACGACAGGTCGTACGAACGTAGGCCGGGTAAGGCGCAGCCGCCACCCGGCGAAATAACGGTACAACCGAATATTTCCCTGCTCGCGCTGCGCTTAGCAGGGCTACAACTTCTATGTTAATGCCGGGCAGATTGCGCTCCCGGTTAATTTTTCTGCACTCTGTTTTCCATAGCGCAGGGAGCGCACAGGGGGCGGCCAGTCGCCACCGCCCCCTGTACCCCCGGGCTCCGGCCAGCAAAATCGCCACTGCGTGGTACCTTCGACTTATCCCTGCAGGCTGCGGGTCGGGCCGAGGCAGCGTCCCTGCAAAACACGGCCCTCAGCCCGCATCCATGCGGGCTGCCCCGGCCTTCCGGGAACGTCTCAGCGATTTTGAGGCCGTCAGCACCGGCAGTTTCAGTCGCGCAAGTGGTTAAATTAATAACAGGTCGTACGAACGTAGGCCTGGTAAGGCGCAGCCGCCACCCGGCGAAATCATGGATACCGTGCCTGATATCTTGCCAGGCGGCGCTGCGCTTGCGCGGGCCTGGAGACGATCAGAGCCGGACGAGTAGGCCAGCCAGGCTAAGCGCCGCTGTAGGATCAGAAGCGTAAAATTACGGCTCGCGACGATCGGCCAGGTCCGGGAGCGGCTGCGCATCGTCATTCGTTGACATCTGCGGCGGCGGTTTGCGCTTCCACTTCAGCTCGCTCACCAGCACTCCCGCGAGGATAAAGAAGCAGCCAAGGAGGGCCAGCAGCGGCAGACGCTCGCCGGCCAGCCGGCCAAAAATACCGGCCCATACCGGTTCGCCGGTATAGATCAGCGTGGCCCGCGTCGGCGAGACGCTGCGCTGCGCCCAGTTCATGGTCACCTGAATGATCGCGCTGAAAATGCCCAGCCCCAGCGCCACGCCGAGCAGCGTCGGCGTCAACGGCGGCACCGACTCACCGGCCGGCTTCATGGCAGCGAAAGCCACCAGCGACGCGGTCGCCAGCTGCACCACCGTCACCCGTCGGACATCCACTTTTCCGGCCCAGGCGCTGATAAGGATAATCTCCGCGGCGATCGCCAGCGCACTCGCCAGAGTGATCATCTCCCCCACGCCAAGCGCCAACAGATTGTTTTCCGGCCCGGCCAGCAGGATCAAACCGATAAAGGCCAGCACAATCCCCACGCAGGACATCACCCCCGGCATACGCCCCAGGCACAGCCACTGCAGCAGCGGCACCAGCGGCACATACATCGCCGTGATAAAGGCAGACTTGCTGCTGGAGATCGACTGCAGCCCCCAGGTCTGCAGGCCATACCCCAGCGCAATCGCCACGCCAATCGCCACCCCCGCCTTCACCTCCAGCCACGTCAGGCCGCGCAGGGTGCGGAGCGAGAGCAGGCCCACCGCCAGCGCGGCGGTCGCGAAACGCAGGCCGACAAAAAACAGCGGCCCACTGAGGCTGACCGCATACTGTACGGCAAGGAACGTCCCTCCCCAGAACATGGTGATCATGATAAGGAGCGCTTCCTGGCGGCTAACGGAGAATTTTAACGAAGACATAAGACAGCCATGACGATAAACGGGCGACCAGTGTGCAATCGGCCCGGCGGGAGCGCAACCTCCGACAGCTAAAAAAAACCGCAGGCAGATGCCGGCGGCGAGGGCGATGCGGTTGGGTCGGGGAGATTAACACCGCATCAAAGAGAACAGTGCCAGTCGCGCGTTAACTCTCACGACTTCCATGACTGTTTTTACCCCCTTTTTTGCCAGCCTCTGAGGCGCGCTGAGGGTCATTTTTAAAATTCCCCCCGCTATGCTGGCCACCTTTACGTCCTGCTTCTGATGCTCTTTCACGGTCTTCAGCAAAGTTGCCAGAACCGCCACGATGGTTTGCCATTACTGACCTCCATTAGGTTAGACATCATAGTGCATTACGCGGGAGCGGCGACGCCGCTGTTCTGCCGCGTATCTATAAGGTTAGTGAATGACTGCCGCTGACGATGGCAAAATGTCACATTCAGAAACAAAGCCTGGCGAAAAAAATCCCCTCGCGCCGCCTGATGGCGCTAACCTGCTCTGCTGCCGAAGAAAAAATAGTCAGCAAAAAATGTATCCTGATGCTACATCCTCGCCGCACCGGCCAGTATAACGGAGGCATCGCTTCCCGCTTCTCAGCCGCTCAGGCCGCGCTGCGCAAGGAAAAGTAAATAATGTTTTGTCATTTTGTTATAAATCAAATAAATGCCCGTTGGATTTGCACTCTTCGGCAGAGGCTTTATCTTTAAAGGTACCAGCTATTTGGCTGGCTTATAATGCAACCGAGGAGTGATGGAAATGGCTAAAATTCTGGTGCTTTATTATTCCATGTATGGACACATTGAAACCATGGCTCACGCCGTCGCCGATGGGGCGAACCGGGTGGACGGCGTTGAGGTGGTTGTGAAGCGCGTGCCGGAAACCATGCAGGCAGAAGCGTTTGCCAAAGCAGGCGGGAAAACGCAAAACGCGCCTGTCGCCACGCCGCAGGAGCTGGCTGAGTATGACGCCATCATCTTTGGTACCCCGACTCGTTTCGGCAATATGTCCGGACAAATGCGCACCTTCCTCGATCAGACCGGCGGCCTGTGGGCATCCGGCGCGCTGTACGGTAAGATCGCCAGCGTATTCAGCTCAACCGGCACCGGTGGCGGCCAGGAACAAACCATTACCTCCACCTGGACGACGCTGGCCCACCACGGGATGATCATCGTCCCAATCGGCTACGGCGCACAGGAGCTGTTCGACATCTCCCAGGTCCGCGGCGGGACGCCTTATGGCGCCACCACTATTGCCGGCGGCGACGGTTCGCGTCAGCCAAGCGAGGAAGAGTTAGCCATCGCCCGCTATCAGGGTGAACATGTCGCCAAACTGGCCGTTAAACTGCACGGCTAATCTTCCGCAGGAGGAGCACTATGCCAACTCAAGAAGCAAAAGCACATCGCGTCGGCGAATGGGCAAGTTTACGTAACACCTCGCCGGAGATCGCCGAGGCGATTTTCGAAGTTGCCCACTACGATGAAAAACTGGCTGAGCAAATTTGGGAGGAAGGCAGCGACGAAGTGCTGGCACTGGCCTTTGCCAAAACCGATAAAGATGCGCTGTTCTGGGGTGAACAGACGATTGAGCGTAAAAACGTATAGGGTGTTTATCCCTGCTGAGTCTCACCCTAACCTGCTAAAAACCCGGATTGCTCCGGGTTTTTTCATTATTTCGCCGCCTCGTTGATCACCTTTTTAAAGGTCTCCAGCGGGCAGAATCCCTGGTCATCGACCGGGCAGCCGTTAAGCGCCAGCGTGACCCGCTGTGGCGGGGTCTGCAACGTCAACGGGTCGGCATTACGCAGCTGCTCAGTGCTCTGATAGACATACTCAATCTTCATCAGATCGCGGTTGCTGCCGCTGTCGTGCCAGCGCTGAAACAGCAGTTTGCCGCCGATAGGCGTGCGCTCGTACTGGCCAGGAAGTTGATAGGGCTTAAAGTCCAGCGCCGTCAGCAGTGAGGCGATATTCGAGTCGTGTCCCACCAGCAGGGTGACTTTCGCCTTGCTGGCTCCCTCACCCACCAGCGCGTTATCGATATATTTAACCAGCGGTTTGGCCACATTTTGCGCCACTGCCGTCGAGGTAAACAGACTATCCTGGTAGCCGTTTTTCAGCTTCGACAGCACCTGCCACTGCTTATCGCTGGTGATCTCCCCCCACGCCACCTGATCTTTCGGGAAGCCTTCATAGTATTGCAGGGTGAAGGCGTCCACCAGCGAGTTGCCCACCTTCAGCGGCCCGGATACCCCCGGCTCCTGCTGATAACCGGCGCTAAAGGTATCTTTACCCTCGCTCAGGGAACAGACCTGCTTCTCTTTGCAGGAGGGCGAGTTGCGGTAATCGATCATTGTCTCCAGCAGCTTGTAGCTCTCGGTCAACTGCATCCCCTGGCGCTCTTTTTCCATCGCCTGCAGCGCTTTCTCGCGAAACGCCGGGGAGTCGTCGGTGATAACCGGGTTGAAGGTCGGGTCCATGGTGCCCATCTGCGGCTGATGATGCACCGCAATGCCGCAGCCCGGGAACGCGCCGGTGATAAAGAACTGCGCAGTGGCGACGGTGCGCTGCAGGCTGTTAGCGTAGGCGTAAACGGCGTTTTCCGGCGGGCACTCCCCGCTGGTCACCAGCTTCTGTTGCGCCAGCCATTCGCGCATATAGTGGCCCATATACACCTCCAGCACGCCTCCCTTGGTGGTCAGCTGGCCGCCCGGCACATCCCACTGCGGCCAGGCTTTGGCGGTGGACTGCTCCAGCACGCTGCCGTTATTGGCCAGCGGCGCGCGAAGGTTGTGACGACTCATGATCAGCACCTGCTGCAGCTGATACCCCTCTGGGGCGGCCGTGTCCTGCGCCTGGGCGCCAGCGGATAACATGACCGCGCCGGCTACGGCGGCGGCGAGTAGACATATTTTCATCCCTTCATCCTTAGTCATTTATTATCATCGGGTTAATTGTGACGGATTTAGGCCATTTTTCCTGGCATTCGCTCGCAAACTTAGACCGGAGCCGAAAATTTCCTCTGCCGACCAAATAGTTTTATAATGAAACAACTAACCTGGAGGCTTTCGTGAAACGTACCCGTCTGGAAAACAGCTGCTGTCCTGTCGCCCGCTCCCTCGACGTTATCGGCGACTGGTGGTCGCTGCTTATCGTCCGTGATGCCCTCCGCGGGGTACGCCGTTTTAGCGAATTCCAGAAAAACCTCGGCATTGCCAAAAATATGCTCGCCGGACGCCTGAAAATGCTGGTGGATGAAGGCATCCTGCATTTGCAGCCGGCCTCCGACGGCAGCGCCTGGCAGGAGTATGTCCTGACGGATAAGGGCCGCGCCCTGCAGACCGTGCTGGTCGCCCTCTCCCAGTGGGCGGACGACTATCTGTTCGACCCGGACGAACCGGCGACGCGGCTCATTGACCGCCAGCAGCGTCAGCCCCTGCGTAAACTGGTGCTGCTGGCGGCCGATGGCCGTGAGCTGTCCCCAGCGGATATCACCATCGCCCTCCCGCTGAACGACTAATCGCTCCCTGCGGCAGGCAGAAATAAAAAAAGCCCGGCAAAATGGTTGCATTATTAAACCAGATATCTCATGCTGAATTTGGTTTAATAATGCAACCTTTTAAGAGGCAATACTCATGTCCCAGTCATCGCACACTGCTTTTATCACCGGCGCTTCCTCAGGTATCGGCGCGATCTATGCCGAACGACTTGCCGCCCGCGGCTACGATCTGATCCTCGCCGCCCGTCGTGAAGATCGGCTGCAGGCGCTCGCCGGGCAACTGCAGGCGCGCTACGCCATCCGGGCCAGCATCCTCAAGGCCGACCTGAGCGAGGAGCAAGGCATTGAAGCCGTAGAGCAGCGTCTGCAGCAGGATCCCGCCGTTGACCTGTTCATCAACAACGCCGGAACGGCAAAAATGGCGGGCTTTCTCGCCAGCACGTCGCGCGAGCACCAGGCGATTCATACGCTCAACACCACCGCGCTTCTGCGCCTGAGCTATGCCGCACTGGCCGCTTTCGCTCCCCGGGGCCGCGGAACGCTGATCAATATTGCCTCTATTCTTGCGCTGCATACGCTGCCGGGCAGCGCGGTCTACAGCGCCAGCAAAGCCTGGGTGTTGAGCTTTACCCGTGGCCTGCAGGATGAGTTCGCCGACAGCGGCGTGCGTATTCAGGCAGTATTGCCGGCGGCGACCGCCACCGATCTGTGGCCGACCTCCGGCGTGGCGCTCGACGCCCTGCCCACCGGTACGGTAATGACCACCGAGGATCTGGTTGACGCCGCTCTCAGGGGACTCGAAATGGGGGAAAAGGTCACCTTACCGCCAGTGCATGATCTGGGACTGTGGGAGGCTTTCGAGCAGACGCGACTGGCGCTGTTTACCAGCGCGCGAACCGGGCAACCGGCGCCGCGGTATCGCTAACTCGCCCCGGCGGCGGGCATTATTCCGGCAGCGGAACCGCCGCCAGGGTACAGATCGCCTCGTGCTCCCCGCCGCGGCGATCGGTGATCACTACCTTATCGCCCGCTTTTTTGCCTTCACAGGGTTTCAGGACCTGCTCCACGATCCGCTCGCGGCTCGCCTGACGTTCATTTTCAGCCTGACTGGCGAAGGCCGTCAGCGCCAGCGCCACGCCCAGCAGGCTGAGGGTTGTCTTATACATGTCTTACTCTCAGATCATTCTTATTCGCGGTCAGCGTAACCCGTTGCTGGCCGCACTTCTGTAAAATCACTTAACGGAGTGTTACGCCATTTCAGCTGAAAGCCAGGCTGTCACATTCCTGCGGGAAATATTTTATCACAACCCCGACAGCAGATATTCTCGCGATGAGGCGTCATCTTTCAGACATATCCCGATGTTATCTTCACACAGAGCCCTGTATCTTTTTCCCTTTCTAAACAGAATATTAGGTTGGTCTATGTCGGGTCTTATTCTCTTTATCGTCGCGGTGGCGCTGCTGGGCGTCGCCATCTACAGCCTGGTGTCGTACCTCAAAGAGCGGCGCGCCAGTCAGTTACCTGTCCATAAAAAGAAGAAATAATACCTTCCGTTCTCCGCCGTTTTCTGCTGATTTCTTTACCATCCTGTACTGTACCTTACCGAACCAAAAACAAAGGCAGGCCTGCGGGCCTGCCTTCGTTCGGTTTCAGCGTCAGGTTCTAGGACTCCCAGGCCTGCTCCGCCTTGGCGGCATCGAACTGCGGCGGCGGTTTACGGAAACGTTGGGTCAGATAAGCCAGATACAGCAGACCAAGCGCCGCCCACACCAGGCCGAGCGTCAGGGAAGTGGCCTCGAGGTTGATCCACAGCACCCCTACCGTCAACGCCCCGACCATCGGCAGCAGCAGATAGTGCAGTCGATCCTTCCAGGTTTTGTTGTACCCCTTGCGACGCCAGAAGTGGTTGAACACCGACAGGTTAACGAAGGTGAAGGCCACCAGCGCGCCGAAGTTAATTAACGCGGTGGCGGTCACCAGGTCGAAGAACAGCGCCGACAGCGCGACGATACCCACCATAATCACGTTCAACGCCGGGGTGCGCCATTTCGGATGCACATAGCCGAAAATGCGCTCCGGGAAGACGTTATCGCGACCCATCACGTACAGCAGACGGGAGACGCTGGCATGGGACGCCAGGCCGGACGCCAGGGTGTTAACAAAGGTGGTGCAGAGGAATATTGACTGGAACAGCTTGCCGCCCACGTACAGCGCAATCTCCGGCAGCGCGGCGTCCGGGTCTTTAAAGCGATGAATATCCGGGAAAAACAGCTGCATAAAGAACGACGCGACGATGAAAATAATGCCGCCGTACATCGCGGTGAGAAAAATAGCCTTCGGGATCACCCGCGCGGCGTCAGGCGTCTCTTCCGACAGTGTGGTCACGGCGTCGAAGCCGAGAAACGAGAAGCAGACGATGGTCGCCCCGGTAATAATCGGGATCAGATGCGCATTCTGACTGATAAACGGCTGCAGCGACCAGACGGTCCCTACCCCCTCGCCTTTGTGCAGCCCCTGAACCACCAGAATGACGAATACCACCATAATCGAGATCTGCACCAGCACGAACAGGGTGTTGAAGTTCGCCACCAGATTAACGCTTTTCAGGTTTGCGGCGGTCAGAATGGCGACAAAGGTCACCACCCACACCCATGGCGGCACCTCAGGGAACAGCGCCGAGAGATAGATCTTCGCCAACAGGACGTTGATCATCGGCAGGAACAGATAATCCAGTAGCGAGGACCAGCCGACCATAAAGCCGACGTGCGGACTGATGGATTTTTGCGCGTAGGTGTAGGCGGAGCCGGCTTCCGGGAACTGGCGCACCAGTTTGCCGTAGCTGATGGCGGTGAACAGCACGCCAGCCAGCGCCAGCAAATAAGACGCCGGGACGTGGCCGTTGCTGATACCGGAGACGATGCCGAAGGTATCAAACACCGTCATCGGCGTCAGATAGGCCAGCCCCATCATCACCACTTGCCAGAGTTTGAGGGATTTACGCAGACGCGGTCTGCCCGCCTGAGCGGCGTTATGCGCAGGAAGATTAATAGCCATCGCCCATTCCCCCCTTGCGGATAACAGTTTGCGGACACAACGTTCGCGTGACAAACCTGCTTAGCAAGGGGATAAGGCATAAATAAAAGGGTAAGACGGACCGGTGAGCGGTTGCTGGCTGGCATCCAATGCGGCCTGAGCGGCCTCCCTCTCCCTGCGGATATTTGAACATCTGCATCATCTCATTTCCTCGTCACACACTGTGTCGTTAACTGAAGCCCCGTTGCCGCCTGCGCTCCTTAACGCGACATCCGGGAAATGGCTGGGCTCCCAGCAAAAAGGACGACCAGGCTCCGCTCAGGCCGTATGATGCTACTCATGACTCAACTCATGCGCCCCTTGCGGGGCGACCATCAGGCGTTTTTCAACATCCACTCAATTTCAGTTTCTGTGATAAGACGCTCAAACTGCAGTAATTCATCATGCTTGCAGGCATGGAAAACGTGGCAGAAACGCTCGCCGAGACGCTCACGCAGGTGATCGTTCTGCATAAACTCCCACAGCGCATCGCTCTGGCGGATCGGGAACGGCAGACCCTCTTGTTCCAGGCCGTTACCTTCCACCTCTTCCTGCAAAGGCAGCTGAGGGTTATCCAGCCCGTGCAGAATGCCGGCGAAAATCGCCGCCATCACCAGATACGGATTGGCGTCCGCCCCCGCCACGCGATACTCCACGCGGTGGTTCTGCCGCTCGCCGCATGGGATCCGCAGCGCCACGGTACGGTTGTTATGCCCCCAGGAAGCCTGCGTCGGGACATACATCCCTGGCTGGAAGCGGCGATACGAGTTCACGTTCGGCGCCAGCAGCGCCATCGAGGCCGGCATCAGATCGATCATCCCGGCCAGCGCGCGTTTAAGCAGCGCGGAGTCTTCCCCGTCGCCGTCCACCAGCACGTTTTCCCCTTTATTGTTCAGCATGCTGATGTGGATATGCATTCCGCTGCCCGCATGCTCTTCATAAGGCTTAGCCATAAAAGTGGCGTGCATCTTATGCTTCTCCGCCATTAAACGCACGAGACGTTTTAACGCCAGCGCATCATCGCAGGCGTCCAGCACGTTATCGGTATGGTGGAGGTTGATTTCAAACTGGCCCGGCGAGGCTTCGGCCACCGCGCCGTCGGCGGGGATCAGCTGCAGTTTCGCCAGCTCGTCGATGTCGTTGAGCACGTCGGCAAAGTGGTTCAGGTTATCGACCGAGTAGACCTGGCTTTGGGTGTTGCGATCGTCGGTGCCCGGCGCGCACGGCGGCTGCAGGTAGCCTTCGGCATCGCGTTTGCGGTCCAGTAAATAGAACTCCAGCTCTACCGCTACCACGGGGAACAGCCCGCGCTGGCGCAACTGCTGCCAGAGGCGGTTGAGTACGTTCCGCGGCTCAACGTCAAAGGGAGCGCCATCTTCATCAACCATGGTCAACTGTACCTGGGCTATCGACTGCGGATCGGCCGCTGAAGGCGTTAAGGTGCCGGGCACCGGAATGCAGCTGCGATCCGGCTCGCCCATCTCCTGGCCCAGACCGGCCTCTTCCACGACGTTGCCGAGAATATCCATCGCAAACACCGAAGCCGGGAAATAACAGCCTTTCTCCAGCTTGCTCAGGCCGGCAACCGGGATGCGCTTGCCGCGGAAGCAGCCGTTCAGGTCAGTGAGGAGGACATCAACATATTGGGTATCAGGGTAGGTTTCGAGGTAGCGCTTCACTTCTTTCGCGAACGCGCTGACCCGTCTCTCTTCCGTTTGCTGAACAAAATTCTCAACTTCTACGATATTGGTTTCCATGATTCACCGCCGTTGGTTTGGTTTCGGTCCTGCACTCAGACCGTTAAATATAATGTCCACCCCATCGACTGTGTATGCAAATAAATTGTTTGTCAAATGTTAAATTAAGTTTGCAAAGGGCTATTTCCACTGCTAGATTGAGAAAATATTGAACGATATGGCCGTTAAACCCGCTATAGCGGTCATAATTTAGTCCACTTTGTGAGGGCGATCATGGAAAATATAATGTACAAGCCAGTTATTGGCGTCGTGATGTGTAGAAACAGGCTTAAGGGTCACCAGACCCAAACCTTGCAAGAAAAGTACCTGAATGCAATTGTTAACGCCGGCGGACTGCCGATCGCCCTGCCACATGCGCTGGCAGAGCCGGATCTGCTGAACGCGTTAGTCGATAAACTGGATGGGATATACCTGCCAGGCAGCCCCAGTAACGTGCAGCCGCACCTTTATGGTGAAAACGGCGATGAGCCTGACGCCGACCCCGGGCGTGATCTTCTGAGCATGGCGCTGATTAACGCCGCACTCGAAAGGCGCATCCCCATTTTCGCCATCTGTCGTGGACTGCAGGAACTGGTTGTCGCCACCGGTGGGACTCTGTATCGTCGTCTGTTCGAGCAGCCTGAGCTGCTGGAGCATCGCGAAGATCCTGAACTGCCCGTCGAGCAGCAGTATGCGCCGTCCCATCAGGTTGAGGTTCAGGAAGGAGGATTGCTGTCGCAATTGATACCGGGCTGCAACACGTTTTGGGTAAACTCGCTACATGGGCAAGGGGCAAAAACCCTCAGTCCGCAGCTGCGCGTGGAGGCGCGAGCGCCGGATGGACTGGTGGAAGCGGTCAGCGTGAACGATCACCCTTTCGCGCTGGGCGTACAGTGGCATCCTGAATGGAACAGTAGCGAATACGCCCTGTCGCGTATGTTGTTTGATGGTTTTATCACCGCCTGTCAGGGCCATCATGCTGAAAAGCGGCGGCGCTGACCACTACCGTTAAGGAAATGCAAATATGAGCGATGACGGACTGGCGCCAGGGAAACGTCTGTCAGAGATCCGCCAACAGCTGGGTCTTTCGCAGCGTCGTGCCGCCGAACTGTCTGGGTTAACACATAGTGCCATCAGCACCATAGAGCAGGACAAAGTCAGTCCTGCCATCAGTACGCTGCAAAAGCTGCTGAAAGTCTATGGGCTGTCGCTCTCGGAATTCTTTTCTGAACCCGAAAAGCCGGACGAACCCCAGGTGGTCATTAATCAGGATGACCTTATCGAAATGGGCAGTCAGGGCGTTTCCATGAAGCTGGTTCATAACGGAAATCCGAACCGTACGCTGGCGATGATTTTTGAAACTTACCAGCCTGGAACCACGACCGGGGAGAGGATTAAGCATCAGGGTGAGGAGATAGGCACCATACTGGAGGGTGAGATTGTGCTGACGATTAACGGTCAGTCGTACCACCTGGTGGCTGGACAGAGCTATGCCATTAATACCGGCATCCCGCACAGCTTCAGCAACACCTCGGCAGGCATCTGCCGCATCATCAGTGCCCACACCCCCACCACATTCTGAATATTTAGCCTGAACGAGCTTCAGGCTTTCTTCAGACCTGCGGCGGCGGAAATTTTATTTTCGTCGCCGCGAAAAACTCGCAGTCATAACGTTGGTGCCGGAAGGGAATCTTATTTTCTGCTGGCCCTGAAATAATTAACGCCGTGAATGGCGACTCACCCCTGAATTATTCGGCATGCAGACAACCTGTCGAAATTTAGGGTGATAAAACGGTATTCAACTCCGGGGATACACTATGCCCTGCGCCTGGCGCAGCGCCCCCGTGCAGCCTGAAAACGCCGATGTGATTAATTTGCCGATAATGTTTTTTAAGGAGTCATGATGAATTTTCAGCACCTGGCTTACTGGCAGGAAAAAGCGAAAAGCCTGGCCATTGAAACACGATTATTTATTAACGGCGAATATTGCGCCGCGGTCGATAATACCACCTTTGAAACCATTGACCCTGCCGCGCAGCACACGTTAGCCCATGTCGCTCGCGGCAAAAAAGCCGACGTTGAGCTGGCGGTGAAGGCCGCGCGTCGGGTCTTTGATAACGGCGACTGGTCACAGGCCGCTCCCACGCAGCGTAAAGCGGTTCTCACACGCTTTGCCGACCTGATAGAGGCCCACTGCGAAGAGCTGGCGCTGCTGGAAACGCTGGATACCGGTAAGCCGATTCGCCACAGCCTGCGCGACGATATTCCCGGCGCCGCCCGCGCCATCCGCTGGTATGCCGAAGCGCTGGATAAAGTCTATGGCGAAGTGGCTCCTACCGGCAGCAACGAGCTGGCGATGATCGTCCGCGAACCGATTGGCGTCATCGCCGCGGTGGTGCCGTGGAACTTCCCGCTGCTGCTGGCCTGCTGGAAGCTCGGCCCGGCGCTGGCGGCGGGCAACAGCGTGATCCTTAAGCCCTCGGAAAAATCGCCGCTCACCGCGCTGCGCCTCGCCGGGCTGGCGAAAGAGGCGGGCCTGCCGGACGGCGTGCTGAACGTGGTCAGCGGCTTTGGTCACGAAGCCGGACAGGCGCTGGCCCTGCATCCAGACGTGGAGGTCCTTACCTTTACCGGCTCCACCCGCACCGGCAAGCAGCTGCTGAAAGACGCCGGCGACAGCAATATGAAGCGCGTGTGGCTGGAAGCGGGCGGCAAGAGCGCCAACATCGTCTTCGCCGACTGCCCTGATCTGCAAAAAGCGGTCAGCGCCACCGCCGGCGGCATCTTCTACAACCAGGGGCAGGTGTGCATCGCCGGCACTCGCCTGCTGCTGGAGGAGAGCATCGCCGACGAGTTCCTGGCACGACTGAAAACCGAAGCGCAACACTGGCAGCCGGGCAACCCGCTCGACCCAAACACCACCATGGGCATGCTGATTGACAACACCCATGCCGACAGCGTGCACAGTTTTATTCGCGGCGGCGAAAGCAAAAGCACGCTGTTCCTCGACGGGCGGAAAAATCCGTGGCCTGCCGCCGTCGGCCCAACCATTTTTGTTGACGTCGACCCGGCCTCCACCCTCAGCCGGGAAGAGATCTTCGGCCCGGTGCTGGTGGTGACTCGCTTCAAAAGCGAAGACGAGGCGCTGCGGCTTGCCAACGACAGCGACTACGGCCTCGGCGCTGCGGTATGGACCCGCGATCTCTCACGCGCCCACCGCATGAGCCGCCGCCTGAAGGCCGGTTCGGTCTTCGTCAACAACTATAACGATGGTGATATGACCGTCCCCTTCGGCGGTTACAAACAGAGCGGCAACGGACGCGATAAGTCGCTGCACGCGCTGGAAAAATTCACCGAACTGAAAACCATCTGGATTGCCCTGGAGTCTTAATCATGACCGAACATACCACCAGCTATTACGCCGCCAGCGCCAACAAATATGAACCCTTTCCGACGCTGGACGAATCGATAAGCTGCGACGTCTGCGTCGTCGGCGGCGGCTACACCGGACTCTCGTCTGCCCTGCATCTGGCCGAAATGGGCTACGACGTGGTGGTGCTGGAAGGGGCGCGCATCGGCTTCGGCGCCAGCGGCCGCAATGGCGGTCAGCTGGTTAACTCCTACAGCCGCGATATCGACGTGATTGAAAAAAACTACGGCCCGGATGCCGCTAAAATGCTCGGCAGCATGATGTTCGAAGGCGGCGATATTATTCGCGAACGTATCCAGCGCTACCAGATCCAGTGCGATTATCGCCCGGGCGGCCTGTTCGTGGCGATGAATCACAAACAGCTGGAGACGCTGGAAGAACAGAAAGCCAACTGGGAGCGCTACGGCAACACGCAGCTGGAGCTGCTGGACAGAGAGGCGATTCGTCGCGAAGTGGACAGCGACCGCTACGTCGGCGCCCTGCTCGACCACAGCGGCGGCCATATTCATCCGCTCAACCTCGCCATCGGCGAAGCGGACGCCATCCGCCTGAACGGCGGCCGGGTCTATGAGCAGTCGCCGGTCACCCGCATTCAGCACTCCACTCCGGCAGTGGTCAGCACCCCCCGCGGCCAGGTCACTGCCCGCTATGTGATCGTCGCCGGCAACGCCTATCTCGGCGACAAACTGGAGCCGGAGCTGGCAAAGCGCAGCATGCCTTGCGGCACCCAGGTGGTCACCACCGCTCCGCTGTCGGAGGAGGTCGCTCGCTCGCTGATCCCGAAAAACTACTGTGTGGAAGACTGTAACTATCTGTTGGATTACTACCGCCTCACCGGCGACAACCGCCTGCTGTATGGCGGCGGCGTGGTCTACGGCGCCCGCGACCCGGACGATGTGGAACGGCTGATTATGCCGAAGCTGCTGAAAACCTTCCCGCAGCTGAAAGGGGTGAAAATCGACTACCGCTGGACCGGCAACTTCCTGTTGACCCTCTCAAGGATGCCGCAGTTTGGTCGCCTCGATACCAACATCTACTACATGCAGGGCTACAGCGGGCATGGGGTCACCTGTACCCACCTCGCCGGACGGTTGATTTCGGAACTGCTGCGCGGTGACGCTGAGCGTTTCGACGCCTTTGCCAAACTGCCGCACTACCCGTTCCCGGGCGGCCGCAGCCTGCGCATTCCCTTCACCGCCATGGGCGCCGCCTACTACAGTCTGCGCGACCGCCTGGGGGTTTAATCGCCTCTGCCGACGGCGCTGGCCGTCGGCTCATGCTGCGGATAGTGCTGCTGAAAGTAGTGGCGCAGAAACTCCACAGTGGTGCGAATTTTAGCCGACGTCGCCAGCCGGGAGACATAGACTGCCCAGACGTTGGCAGGCTGAAAGAATTCCGGCAGCACATGCACCAGATGGCCGCTGGCGATATTCTCCCGGACGTCCCACCATGAACGTAACGCAATTCCCTGCCCGTCCAGACACCACTGATGCACAATTTCACCATGGTTGGACGACAGCGGCCCGGTCACTTTGATGGCATGCTGCCCCTCTTTGCTGTGCAACTGCCAGATGCCAAACGGATGATCGCGTTCTTTAATCACCAGGCAGGGTAAGGCGGCCAGATCGCTCAGCTGTTTCGGCGGTGGATGGCGGGCAAGGAATTGCGGCGAGGCGCAGAGCACGCGGTGGTTGGCCGCCAGCTGGCGGGCAATCAGATTCGGCGCGATATCATCGCCCACGCGAATATCGAGATCCACCCCTTCATTGACTAAATCCACCAGCCGGTCCTGGACATCGAAACGCAGTTCCAGCTGCGGGTACTGAAGGGCCAGCGCCGACAGCGCCGGGGCCACCACCCGGCGACCAAAGCCGAAGCTACTGATAATACGCAGCGTTCCCTGCGGCACCTGGCGCACGTCGGAAAGCTCGTCCATCATCTCATCGACATCCTGCAGAATGCGCTGCGCCCATTCGTAGATCCGCTCCCCCTCCTCGGTAATGGTGACCCGGCGGGTGGTCCGGTGCAACAACACCACATTCAGGGTTTGCTCCAGCAGCGAAACCCGCTTGCTGACGAACGCCGGTGATACGCCAAGCTCTTCGGCGGCAGCGGCGAACCCGGCCCGGCGAGCGACCAGCATAAAGACGCGTAAATCATTTAGCAGCGGCAGATTATTCATGATCTGTGTTTTATGTTTCACCAGTTAGCGTGATTAATTATGAACCAGTCAATTATAGGATAGGCAGGTGGTCAAACATCATCGCTAAAAAGTGAGAACCGGAATGAAAAAAAACTATCGTATTGCCGCCATCCCGGGTGACGGAATTGGCAAAGAAGTTCTGCCTGAAGGGATTCGCGTGCTGCAAGCCGCCGCACAGCGTTGGGATCTGTCATTGAGCTTCGAGCAGATGGAGTGGGCAAGCTGCGAATATTATGCCCATCACGGCAAGATGATGCCGGACGACTGGCGCGAGCAGCTGCAGGGCTTCGATGCCATCTACTTCGGCGCCGTCGGCTGGCCGGATACCGTTCCCGACCACATTTCGCTGTGGGGGTCGCTGCTGAAGTTCCGCCGTGAGTTTGACCAATACGTCAACCTGCGTCCGGTGCGTCTGTTCCCCGGCGTCCCCTGCCCGCTGGCGGGCAAAAAGGCCGGCGATATCGATTTTTACGTGGTGCGCGAAAATACCGAAGGCGAATATTCCGCCCTCGGCGGGCGCGCCAATGAAGGCACCGAGCATGAAGTGGTGATTCAGGAGTCGGTCTTTACCCGCCGCGGCGTGGACCGGATCCTGCGCTACGCCTTCGAACTGGCGCAAAGCCGCCCACGCAAAACGCTGACCTCCGCAACCAAATCCAACGGTCTGGCGATCAGCATGCCCTACTGGGATGAGCGGGTGGAAGAGATGGCCAAAAACTATCCGGATATTCGCTGGGACAAGCAGCATATCGATATCCTGTGCGCCCGCTTCGTGCTGCAGCCGGAGCGTTTTGACGTGGTCGTCGGCTCCAATCTGTTCGGTGATATTCTCTCCGATCTCGGCCCGGCTTGTACCGGCACCATCGGTATTGCGCCATCGGCGAATCTCAACCCGGAGCGCACCTTCCCGTCGCTGTTCGAACCGGTTCACGGGTCGGCGCCGGATATCTATGGTAAAAATATCGCCAACCCGATCGCCACCATATGGGCCGGGGCGATGATGCTCGATTTTCTCGGCAACGGCGATGAGCGCTATCACGCCGCGCACAACGGCATTCTGGCGGCGATTGAGCAGGTGATTGCCAGCGGGCCGAAAACCCCGGATATGAAAGGCAGCGCGTCAACGCAACAGGTCAGCGACGCTATCTGCAAAGCCATTTTGGCGTAATTACCCAAGCCGCTCCCCGGTCGCGCGGCGCTTACCGGGGCTACAAAAGGCACAATAATGTAAAAACACGGCCCTCAGCCCGCATCCCTGCGGGCTGCCCCGACCTGCCGGGAACGTCTCAGCGATGTTGAGGCCACCAACACCGGCAGTTTCAGCAACAATGGTGAATAAATTAAAGGCAGGCCGCACGGACCGTAGCCCGGGTAAGGCGCAGCCGCTACCCGGGAAGACCTGCGCCAACTTCCCTCTCTTTTCGCTATGCAGAATCCCCCACGATTGACAAGTGGACCGCATCACAGCGTCAAACTTTATTAATTCCTGAAAAGACAGAACCTGCGCCAATTCACCTTTTATTATTTCCGTTCCGTGTTTTATTGCTTCACGAAACGGCCAATTGTTTAATTCATGTAACGAAGAAATAATCCGATTGTTAATAGCTTTTGCTACGAACCTTGACCCTACAGCGTGATAACAACGACAGGCTAAAGCCACCGACGGGCAATCATGCCCAGGAGATCACCCATGTTGAGCAACGTAAAGAAAAAAGATGTGCCGCTGATTGCCATCAGCCTGGCGGCCATTGTTTTCATCGCCGCTACATTAAGTCTCTTCCCGCAGCAAACCGCGCAGGCGGTTGATTCGATTTTTAACGGCGTGACCCGCCTGCTGGGTTCCACGGTACAGGTACTGGTGCTGCTGGCGCTGGGACTGGTGCTCTATCTGGCGACCAGCAAATACGGCAATATCCGTCTCGGCGAAGGTAAAGTCGAATACAGTACCCTCTCATGGCTGTTTATGTTTATCTGCGCCGGGCTCGGCTCCTCCACGCTGTACTGGGGCGTCGCCGAATGGGCTTATTACTACCAGACCCCGGGCCTGAACATTGCCCCGCAATCGCCGAAAGCGCTGGAATACAGCATCCCTTATTCTTTCTTCCACTGGGGGGTTAGCGCCTGGGCGACCTACACTCTCGCCTCGCTGATCATGGCCTATCACTTCCACGTGCGGAAAAATAAAGGCCTCAGCCTCTCCGGGATCATTTCAGCGATCACCGGAGTGAGTCCGCAGGGCTTCTGGGGCCGTCTGGTCGATCTGATGTTCCTGATCGCTACCGTCGGCGCGTTAACCATTTCGCTGGTGGTCACTGCCGCCACCTTCACCCGCGGCCTGTCAGCGCTGACCGGGCTGCCGGATAACTTCACCGTGCAGGCGTTTGTGATCCTGCTCTCCGGCGGTATTTTCTGCATGAGTTCGTGGATTGGCATCAACAACGGCCTGCAGCGCCTGAGCAAAATGGTCGGCTGGGGGGCATTTCTGCTGCCGTTGGTGGTATTACTGGTTGGCCCGACCGAATTCATCACCAATAACATCATTAACGCCGTCGGCCTGACGACTCAGAACTTCCTGCAGATGAGCCTGTTTACCGATCCCCTCGGCGACGGCGCCTTTACCCGCAACTGGACTGTCTTCTACTGGCTGTGGTGGATCTCCTATACCCCGGGCGTGGCGATGTTCGTCACCCGCGTCTCCCGCGGGCGCAAAATCAAAGAGGTGATATGGGGACTGCTCCTTGGTAGCACCGCCGGCTGCTGGTTCTTCTTTGGGGTGATGGAAAGCTACGCCATGCACCAGTTCGTTAACGGCGTGATTAACGTACCGCAGGTGATGCAGACTCTTGGCGGCGAAACCGCCGTCCAGCAGGTCCTGATGTCGCTGCCGGCAGGTAAGCTGTTCCTCGCCGCCTATCTGTTCGTAATGATTGTTTTCCTCGCCTCGCACATGGATGCGGTGGCCTACACCATGGCGGCGACCAGCACCCGCAACCTGCGCGAAGGCGACGATCCGGATCGCGGCATGCGCCTGTTCTGGTGCGTGGTAATTACCCTCATCCCGCTATCGATTCTGTTTACCGGCGCTTCGCTTGAGACCATGAAAACCACCGTGGTGCTGACCGCCCTACCATTCCTGGCCATTTTACTGATTAAAACCGGCGGCTTCGTGCGCTGGCTAAAACAGGACTACGCCCACGTGCCGGTCAATCAGATAGAAACCCATACGCCCGAGCCAATGATTAAAGCCGAGACGCTACCGGTTGGCACGGTACTCAAAGGCGACGGCCAGTCGCTGTAAAACCTCTTACTGACAATAATCACAAGGTGACCTTACATGAGCAATTTGAGCCCTGACTTTACTCTGCCGATTAACTTTTGCGCCAATCCGCAGGATGCCTGGACCATTCCGGCCCGTTTTTATACCGACAGCCAGGCGTTTGAACACGAGAAAGAGCGCATCTTCGCCAATAGCTGGATTTGCGTCGCCCACGGCAGCGAGGTCGCCCGGCCGAACGACTACATCACCCGGGAGATCATTGGCGAAAATATCGTTATCGTCCGCGGCCGCGACAACATTCTGCGCGCTTTCTATAACGTCTGCCCGCACCGCGGCCACCAGCTGCTGAGCGGTGAAGGTAAAGCCAAAAACGTGATTACCTGCCCCTATCACGCCTGGGCCTTCAAGCTTGACGGCAATCTCGCCCACGCCCGCAACTGCGAAAACGTGGCGAATTTCGATAGCGAAAAGGCGCAGCTGGTGCCGGTTCGCCTGGAAGAGTATGCCGGCTTTGTGTTTATCAATATGAACCCGCAAGCAGAGAGCGTGGAAACGCAGCTGCCGGGCCTGCAGGACAAAGTGTTGGAAGCCTGCCCGGACGTGCATGATCTGAAACTGGCGGCGCGCTTTACCACTCTCACCCCGGCGAACTGGAAAAATATCGTCGATAACTATCTGGAATGATACCACTGCGGCCCGGCGCACCCGGGCTTCTCGGATTCCGTACAGGTTGACCGTTACTGGCACACCATGCACGGCAAATGGACGCTGCAGTATGGCTTCGCCAAGCCGTCCGAGCAGTCGTTTAAATTCGAAGAAGGTACCGACGCCGCGTTCCACGGTTTCTGGCTGTGGCCGTGCACCATGTTCAACGTGACGCCGATCAAGGGCATGATGACCGTGATCTATGAATTCCCGGTGGATGAAGAGACCACTCTGCAGAATTACGACATCTATTTCACCAACGAAAAGCTGACTGACGATCAGAAAGCGCTGATTGAGTGGTATCGCGACGTGTTCCGCCCGGAAGATTTACGCCTGGTGGAAAGCGTGCAGAAGGGGCTGAAGTCCCGCGGCTATCGCGGCCAGGGGCGCATTATGGCGGATAACAGCGGCAGCGGTATCTCCGAGCACGGTATCGCGCATTTCCACAATCTGGTGGCCCAGGTGTTCCAGCCGTAATCGTTGAAGGAGTTGGCTATGTCCGTGTTTCACTCAGATCTGTTTCGCCAGCAGGCGCTGATTGCCGGAAGCTGGCGCGACGCCGCCGACGGCACGACGCTTGCCGTCAGCAACCCTTCCACCGGCGCGACGCTCGGCCAGATCCCCAATATGGGTCGGGCGGAAGCGCAGCAGGCGGTGGATGCTGCCGCTGCCGCGCTGCCGGCATGGCGCGCGCTTACCGCCGCCCAGCGCGCCGCGTTATTGAAGAACTGGCACCGCCTGATCCTCGAAAACAAGACCGCGCTGGCGCAGATAATGACCGCCGAGCAGGGCAAGCCGCTGGCGGAAGCGGAAGGCGAAATCGCCTATGCCGCCTCATTTATCGAGTGGTTTGCCGAACAAGGGAAACGTGCCAACGGCGAGATAATCCCCTCCCCCGGCGCCGATAAACGCCTGATGGTGATCCGCCAGGGAGTGGGGGTCTGCGCGGCGATCACCCCGTGGAACTTCCCGGCGGCGATGATCACCCGTAAGGCCGGCCCGGCGCTGGCCGCGGGTTGTACGATGGTGATAAAGCCCGCCAACGAAACGCCGTTTACCGCGCTGGCGATGGCGGAACTGGCGAATCAGGCCGGGATCCCGCAGGGCGTTATTAACGTTGTCACCGGACAGTCGCGTGAGATTGGCGCGGTGTTCACCGGCGATGAACGGGTGCGTAAGCTCTCCTTTACCGGCTCGACCGAAGTTGGCCGCGTGCTGATGCGCCAGTGCGCGGAATCCATCAAAAAGCTCTCTTTAGAGCTCGGGGGTAACGCGCCGTTTATCGTCTTTGATGACGCCGATATCGATAAAGCGGTCGAGGGAGCGCTGATCGCCAAGTTCCGCAACGCCGGGCAAACCTGCGTCTGCGTCAATCGCTTCTATATTCATCGCGCCGTCTACGACCAATTCTGCGATAAATTCGTCGCCCGCGTCGCCGCCCTGAAAGTGGGCGATGGCAGCGAGTCCGATGTCCAGATTGGCCCGCTGATCAACGCCGACGCCGGGCGCAAAGTCCAGTCCCTGCTCGACGACGCCCTGAGCCGCGGCGCCACGCTGTTAACCGGCGGTAAAGCGCACCCACTGGGCGGTAATTTTTTCACCCCTACGGTGATCGGCGACGTACAACCGGGGTCACTGCTGCTGCAGGAAGAGATTTTCGGCCCGGTGGCGGCGCTGGTGAAATTTGACGATGAGCAGCAGGTCATCGAGCAGGCGAATAACACCATCTACGGTCTCGCCTCCTATTTTTACAGCAACGATGCCGCCCGTATCTGGCGCGTCTCCGAGCAGCTGGAATACGGCATGGTCGGCATCAATACCGGACTGATTTCCAACGAAGTCGCGCCATTTGGCGGGGTGAAACAGTCGGGTCTTGGCCGCGAAGGCTCGGAACACGGAATCGAAGATTACCTGGAGATGAAGTATCTCTGCCAGGGGTTATAAATGTATTCTCCCGGCGGCGGCTCTGGCCACGCCGGGATTTTTGATGGAGTTCAGCGATGTCTGATTATCAAATGTTTGAGACGATCGTTCGCGATGTTGAACAGATCACCGCCCAGGTGAAGCGTTTTACGCTGGTGTCGCCGACCGGCGCCCCGCTGCCGGGATTCAGCGGCGGTAGCCATATTATCGTCCAGATGCAGGATGGCGAGCAGCGCTACAGCAATGCTTATTCGCTGATGAGCTCGCCGCTGGATACCACCAGCTGGCAGATTGCGGTGCGTCTTGAGTCGCCTTCCAAAGGCGGCTCGCGCTTTATGCACCAGCAGGTGCGCCCGGGCGATACCCTGACGGTGTCCACGCCCAACAACCTGTTCGCCATCGAACCACAGGCGCGAAAACATCTGCTGATCGCCGGCGGTATCGGCATTACGCCATTCTTGTCGCATATTCCGGAACTGGAACAACAGCAGGCCGACTGGCAGCTGCACTACTGTTTCCACGACGCCGACAATAATGCTTTCGTCGATGCGCTCAGCGCCGCGCCGTGGCGCGATCGGGTCAATATTCATGTATCAGCGCTCGGCAGCCGTCTCGACCTGCCGCGCCTGTTCGCCGACCTCGAGCCCGGAACCCACGTGTATACCTGCGGCCCGGCGGCGCTTAACGAGGCGGTGAAAGCCGCCGCCGAACGCCATCAGGTGCCCGCCAGTCAGCTGCACTTTGAGCAGTTTATCGTTGAGGATAAAGGCGGAGAGGCGTTTACCCTGGTGCTGGCGCGTTCCGGCCGCGAATTTACCGTACCGCAGGACATGACCATTTTGCAGGTTATTGAGAATAACAAAGCGGCGAAGGTGGAATGTCTGTGCCGCGAAGGGGTCTGCGGCACCTGCGAAACGATGATTCTGGAAGGGGAAGCGGACCACCGCGATCAGTATTACAGCGAGGAAGAGAAAGCCAGCCAACAGAGTATGCTGATCTGCTGCTCGCGCGCCAAAGGCGGCCGGTTAGTGCTGGATTTATAGCTCGCTCTCCGGCCAGCGCCGCTGGCCGGAAAACCGATCATAGCTCCAGCTCGCGGCGCAGCAGTTGCGCGATATCTTCGCGGCTCTGCGCGGAGACCAGAGCTTGACGGAACTCCGCATGCATAATGCGTCGCGCCAGGCGCGAGAAGATGCGCATATGCTGGTCGCCCGCCGAGTGCTTATTCAGCGTCAGCATAATCACAAACTGCGCCTCTTCATCGCCCCACATCACCGGCTGCGCCAGCCGGGCGACGCTGATGGTCGACTGCTCAATATGCTCGGATTTACTGTGCGGTATGGCGAAGCTAAAGCCAAGCCCGGTGGAGAACACCGCCTCACGGGCCCACAGGTCAGCCTCCAGCTTGCGTGGGTAGCGGCAGCGACCGGCCAGCAGCAGGTTATCCGTCATCCCCTTCAGCACTTCTTCCTTACTACGCCAGTCGCTGTTGAGCGTAATGCACTCGGCGCTCACCAGCGGCACCTCCTGCTGGCGCATACGGAACTGGGCCAGCAGATGCTCCACCTCCAGCGAGGTACGGCACTGCATCGCCTGATTCAGCAGCTGACGGCAGGCGCGGCTGTCCAGCTGCGCCAGACGTGCTTTGGTCGCCGGGATCGCCGGCGCGCTCATACTCAGTTCATCCAGACCGAGACCGACCAGCAGCGGCAGCACCGAACCTTTGGCCCCCAGCTCGCCGCACAAGCCGATCCATTTCCCCTGCCGGTGCGCCGCCTGCACGGCATAGTCCAGCGCACGCAGGAAGGCCGGGTTGAGACTGTTGTAATGGCGCGTCACTTTCGCGTTATCGCGGTCGACCGCCAGCAGATACTGCGTTAAGTCATTGCTGCCGATGCTAAAGAAGTCCACCTCTTCGCAGCACTGATCGATGATGAACATCACCGACGGCACCTCCAGCATGATGCCCAGCGGGATTTTTTCATCAAACGGGATCTGTTCAACGCGCAGCGACTGTTTGGCCTCCGCCAGCCGCTCTTTCACCCACAGGATCTCTTCCATGGAGGAAATCATCGGGATCATGATCTTCAGCGCGCCGTGCGCCGAGGCACGTAGAATCGCCCGCAGCTGAGTATGAAACAGCGCCTGGTACTCTTCATAGATGCGCACCGCGCGGTAGCCGAGGAAGGGGTTATTTTCCGCAGGAATGTTGAGATAGGCCACCGGCTTATCACCGCCGATATCCATAGTCCGCACAATAATGCTGCGCCCGGCGGCAGGCTCCAGCGCCTGACAGAAGATGTTGTAAAGCTCATCTTCCGATGGCGCGCCGGGCCGGTCCATATACAGCATCTCTGTGCGGAACAGGCCAACCGACTGCGCACCATTGTTGAATGCCGCCACCGCCTCTACCGAATGGGCGATGTTCGCCGCGATCTCGACGCGGATACCGTCTTCCGTCTGCCCTGGCTTATCCAGCCATACCTGCTGCTGTTGCTGGATCTGCGCCTGAACCCACCCCTCCTGCTGATAGTAGCGCGCCACCGCCGGACTCGGATCCACCACCAGCAGTCCGGCGGTGCCGTCGATCTGCACCTGGGTACCCTCCCACGGCAACAGTGCGTCGAGGTCAACCCCCACCAGGGTCGGAATATTGAACGAGCGGGCGAGGATCACGGTGTGCGACGTGGTGCCGCCGCCGCGCAGCAGCAGCCCTTTGAGATGCGCTTTATCCAGTTCGAGAAACTGGCTGGGGGTCAGCTCGTCGGCAAGGCAAATGGTGGCCTCCCGCAGCTGGCCCGGGGGCGGAAAGCGGGCTTCGCCATAGATATGTTGCAACAGCTGGAAGCAGACATCGCGCACATCGAGCACCCGCTCCTGTAGATAAGTGTTGCCGGAGTCGCGGAACCGTGCGCAGAAGTGGTCGCTGGTGGCGACAATCGCCTGCGCGCAGCTGAGGCCGGTAAGAATGCCGTCGAGCAGGTGCTGGCGCAGCGAGGCATCCGTCGCCAGCGAGCGGTGGGCATCGAGGATTGCGCTGGCGGTACCGTCATTGTCCAGCAGCCGCAGCTCAATGTCTTTTACCAGCAGGCGCAGGCCATTATCCAGCGCCGCCTGCTCCTGTTCGGGAGCGACGGCGCCCGGCAGTTCCCCCAGCGCATGCAGATCGCGGGATTTCAGGTGTATTAGCCTGCCCCCCGCGCTGCCGGCGCACACCGGATGGGCATGAAACAGCGTCGGGTTCAGCCGTGAAAGCGACTCTGGCACCGGCTGGATCTCCAGCGTATGCGCAGCGGGCAGCGGCGCGTCACAGTGAGGAAACTCATCGCGCATAAAGGCCGTTAACGCGGCGAATGCCTCAGCTTCATCTTCGCCGTGAATGACCAGCTGGCAGGCGTCGCCCTTCAGGGTATTGCTGCCGATGATCGCCAGCGCGCTCTTGGCATTTCCGCTGGTCTCGCGGCGCAGATTGCGCCACTCAATCGCCGATGAAAAACGGTTACACAGCGTTTCGACCAGACTGGCCGGACGCGCATGCACGCCGTTTGGCAAATCACATGTAAACTCAATGACCAGAGCCATCGCCTTCCTCCTGAGCAATCCATTATTTACCCAAAAGGTAATGAATGAAGGGGCCGGGGACTAGGTGATAAAACTGGCAATTACTGGACTATTGTACACACGATACTTTTTTATGCCCGCCATCACAATTCCATCCATTTAGCGCTCATCCTTCCTGCCATCATTAAGATTTGAGGTGGATCGCAATTCCTTTCTAACATTACAAATGTCCAGTAAATGCACTTTTTCTCTACTGTTTTATGCGGCGCCCTTTTTCTAATGTTGAGCCATCAATACTGTCACGGGCCCTACAGCGCTCAGGAGCAAACAATGAACGAACTGGTGCAAATACTAAAAAATACCCGCCAGCATCTGATGACCGGCGTGTCACACATGATCCCCTTTGTGGTCTCCGGTGGGATCCTGCTGGCGGTGTCCGTCATGTTGTATGGCAAAGGCGCAGTTCCCGATGCCGCCACCGATCCCAACCTGAAGAAGCTGTTTGACATCGGCGTCGCCGGGCTGACGCTGATGGTCCCTTTTCTCGCCGCCTACATCGGGTACTCCATCGCCGACCGCGCCGCGCTGGCGCCCTGCGCCATCGGCGCCTGGGTGGGCAACAGCTTCGGCGCCGGCTTCTTCGGCGCGCTGATCGCCGGCATGATCGGCGGCCTGGTGGTCTACTACCTGAAAAAAATACCGGTCCACAAGGTGCTGCGCTCGGTGATGCCGATTTTCATTATTCCCATCATCGGCACCTTTATTACCGCCGGGATCATGATGTGGGGGCTCGGCGAACCGGTGGGCGCGCTAACCGCTAACCTGACCGGCTGGCTGCAGGGTATGCGTGAAGGCAGCATCGTGGTGCTGGCCATCATTATGGGCCTGATGCTGGCCTTTGATATGGGCGGCCCGGTGAACAAAGTGGCCTACGCCTTCATGTTGATCTGCGTCTCGCAGGGGATCTACAGCGTGGTGGCTATCGCCGCCGTCGGCATCGCCGTGCCGCCGCTGGGGATGGGGTTGGCGACGCTGATCGGCCGTAAATATTTCACCGCCGAAGAGCGGGAAACCGGCAAAGCGGCGCTGGTGATGGGCTGCGTCGGGGTCACTGAAGGGGCGATTCCCTTTGCCGCTGCCGACCCGCTGCGCGTTATTCCGGCCAATATGATTGGCGCTGCCAGCGGCTGCGTCACCGCGGCGCTGTTGGGGGCCCAGTGTTACGCCGGCTGGGGCGGGCTCATCGTGCTGCCGGTGGTCCAGGGCAAACTTGGCTTTATCGCCGCGCTGTTGGTCGGTGCCTGCGTCAGCGCCGCCTGCGTCATTGTGCTGAAAGCGCTGGCTAAAAAGAAATCGTCTGACGCTAAAGCCGACGACGAATTAGATCTTGATTTCGAAATTAACTAACAGACTGGAAGGAACAGATTATGACCCACATTATCGCTGTCACCGCCTGCCCGTCGGGCGTGGCTCACACCTACATGGCCGCCGAGTCGCTGGAAAGCGCCGCCAAAGCCAAAGGCTGGCAGGTTAAAGTCGAAACCCAGGGCTCAATCGGCATTGAAAACGAACTGACCGCCGAAGAGATCGCCGCCGCCGATATGGTCATCCTGACCAAAGATATCGGTATCAAATTCGAAGAGCGTTTTGCCGGGAAAACTATCGTGCGCGTCAATATCAGCGATGCGGTCAAGCGCGCCGACGCCATCATGAACAAGATAGACAGCCATCTTTCTCAGCGTACCTGAAGCCTTACAAGGGGCGCCCTCGCGCCCTTCGCCACCACATGGAGTTTGTCATGACGAATCGTACTCAACGCCTGAAAGCCAGCCTGTTCGCCCAGCCGCGCGAAATCTCCCTGGAGCGCGCTCTGCTGTATACCGCCAGTCATCAGCAAACGGAGGGCGAACCGGTGATTATTCGCCGGGCGAAGGCCACCGCCTGGATCCTCGATAAGGTAGACATTTCGATTCGTGATGATGAACTGATTGCCGGCAACCGGACCATCAAACCGCGGGCAGGCATTATGTCGCCGGAGATGGATCCCTACTGGCTGCTCAACGAACTCGACGCCTTTCCGACCCGGCCGCAGGACCGCTTCGCGATAAGCGAAGAAGATAAGCAAATATACCGCGAAACGCTGTTCCCCTACTGGGAAAAGCGCTCAATGAAGGATTTTATCAACGGCCAGATGACCGACGAGGTCAAGGCCGCCGTCAGCACCCAGATATTCAGCGTGAACCAGACCGATAAGGGCCAGGGCCATATCATCATCGACTATCCGCGTCTGCTCAATCATGGCCTCGGGGCGCTGGTGGCGGAGCTAAAAGCCCACTGCGAGCAGCAACCCGGGAACCACTTTTATCAGGCGGTGCTGATCCTGCTGGAAGCCTCCCGGCGCCATATTCTGCGCTACGCCGCGCTGGCCGAGGAGATGGCTGGGCACTGTCAGGACCCGCAGCGTCAGCAGGAGCTGTTAACCATCGCCGCTATTTCGCGCCACAACGCGGAGCACCGGCCAACGGACTTCCCCCAGGCCTGCCAGCTGTTCTGGTATATGAACATCATTCTGCAGTACGAATCCAACGCCAGCTCAATTTCACTGGGGCGTTTTGATCAGTATATGCTGCCGTTTTATCAGGCGTCGCTGAATCAGGGTCAGGATCCGGCGTATCTCAGGGAGCTCCTGGAGTCGCTGTGGGTGAAATGCAACGATATCGTGCTGCTGCGCTCCTCGAGCAGCGCGCGCTATTTCGCTGGTTTTCCCACCGGCTACACAGCTCTGCTCGGCGGACTGACGGAAACCGGACGCAGCGCGGTCAACGCGCTGTCGTTTTTATGCCTCGATGCCTATCAGAACGTGCAATTGCCGCAGCCGAATCTTGGCGTGCGGGTCAACGAGCTGATTGACCGCCCGTTCCTGCGTAAAACCGCTGAAACCATCCGCCTGGGCACCGGCATTCCACAGATTTTCAACGACGAGGTGGTGGTCCCCGCCTTCCTCAATCGCGGCGTGTCGCTGGAAGACGCCCGCGACTACGCGGTGGTCGGCTGCGTCGAGTTGTCGATCCCTGGCCGCACCTACGGCCTGCATGATATCGCCATGTTCAACTTGCTGAAGGTTATGGAACTGGTCCTGCAGGAAAATGAAGGGCAACCGGAGGTCAGCTGGGAAGGACTTATCAGTCAGATCCGTGACAAAATTCGTTATTACATCAAGCTGATGGTCGAGGGCAGCAATATCTGCGATATCGGCCATCGCGACTGGGCGCCGGTCCCCCTGCTCTCCTCGTTCATTGAAGATTGCGTCCGGCACGGCAAAGATATCACCGCCGGCGGCGCGCGCTATAACTTTTCCGGCGTCCAGGGCATCGGGATCGCCAACCTGAGCGATTCACTGCACGCCCTGAAGGGGATGGTTTTCGATCAGCAGCGTCTCAGTTTTGACCAACTGATGGCGGTCCTGAAAGCCAACTTCCGCACGCCGGAGGGAGAAAAGATCCGCGCCCGGTTGATTAACCGTTTTGAGAAGTACGGTAACGACATCGACGAAGTCGATAATATTAGCGCCGATCTGCTGCGCTTTTACTGCAAAGAGGTGGAGCAGTACCTGAACCCGCGCGGCGGCCATTTTACTCCCGGCTCCTATACCGTCTCGGCGCATGTGCCGCTGGGCTCGGTGGTGGGGGCTACCCCGGACGGGCGGCTGGCCGGCGAACAACTGGCGGACGGCGGCCTGTCGCCGATGGTCGGCCAGGATGCTCAGGGGCCGACGGCGGTGCTGAAATCGGTCAGCAAGCTGGATAACTATCTACTGTCGAACGGTACGCTGCTTAACGTCAAATTCACCCCGGCAACGCTGGCCGGCGACGGCGGGCTGAACAAGCTGGCAGACTTTTTACAGGCTTTCTGCAAGCTCAAGCTGCAGCATATTCAGTTTAACGTGGTCAATGCCGACACCCTGCGTGAAGCGCAGCAGCGGCCGCAGGACTTTGCCGGCCTGGTGGTGCGCGTCGCGGGCTACAGCGCCTTCTTTGTTGAGCTGTCGAAGGAGATTCAGGATGACATCATCCGCCGCACCGCGCATCAGCTGTGAGGTGATGGAGACGCGCGCCGATCGGGCGCGTATTTTTAACCTGCAGCGCTACTCGCTCAACGATGGCCAGGGGATCCGCACGGTGGTCTTTTTCAAAGGCTGCCCCCACACCTGCCCGTGGTGCGCCAACCCGGAGTCAATGTCGCCGAAGATCCAGACCCTGCGCCGGCAGAGCAAATGTCTGGGCTGCGCCCGCTGTCTGCAGGACGTCGCCGAGTGTCCCTCCGGGGCATGGGAGCAGATCGGTCGCGACGTGACGCTGGAGAACCTCCTTCAGGAGGTGCTCAAAGATGAAGTCTTCTTCCGCGCCTCCGGCGGCGGTGTCACCCTCTCCGGCGGGGAGGTGCTCATGCAGGCCGGGTTTGCCGCCCGTTTTCTTCAGCGCCTGCGCCAGTGGGGGATCCGCACCGCCATCGAGACCGCCGGCGACGGCGCCTTTGACCGTTTGCTGCCGGTGGCTGAATCCAGCGACGAAGTGCTGTTTGATTTTAAAATCATGGATCCTGAGCTGGCGCGGTCGCTGCTGCGAATGAATCAGCCGCGGGTACTGGACAATTTTCGCCAGCTGGCGACAAGAAACATCAATCTGATCCCGCGGGTGCCGCTGATCCCGGGTTACACCATGAGCGTGGATAATTTTCGCCAGATACTGGCGTTTCTCGCGCCGTTCGCGCTAAAAGAAATGCACCTGTTGCCGTTTCATCAATATGGCGAGCCAAAATACCGTCTGCTGGGCAAACCCTGGACGCTGGCCAGCGTGAAAGCGCCTGGCGAAGCGGACATTCAACCTTATCGGATAATGGCCGAAGCGGCCGGATTCCACGTCACTATCGGCGGTTAACGCCAGGAGGATGTTATGGACTTCAATATTGTCGCCGTCACCGCCTGCGTCAGCGGGGTGGCGCACACCTATATGGCTGCCGAACGACTGGAAAAGGTCGGTCATCATGAAAAATGGCACCTGAAGGTGGAAACCCAGGGCGCGCTCGGCGTTGAAAATCGCATTACCGCAGAAGATATCGCCCGCGCCGAAGTGGTGCTGCTGGTGACGGATATCGAAATTGACGACGCCCAGCGCTTTAGCGGCCTGCGGACGATTAAAACCAGCATCAAGAGCTTCCTGCTGCAGCCGCAGCAGATCGTCGAGGCCGTGAAAAGCATCATGAAAAAGCCGGTCGTCTATGTAGAACTTCCCTGACCGGCGACGAGTCTTACTCTACATCCAGCAGCCACTTTTGCGCTGGCGTCAGGCGGCTTGCCGTTTCCGGCGTCAGCCAGCGCCGCTGGTCCTGCTGCGGCGTATCCGCGCGATCGATATATAACCCATGCAGCACGCGTCGTCGGCTACCCTCACGATTACGGGTACCGCCGTGCCAGGCGTGGGCGTTGTAGATCATCACGCTGCCGGCCGGCGCAGCAAACACAATCTCGTCTGGGTGGGCCTGTTCCGGGTCGTCCAAGACTTCTTCCGGCAACTCCGGCCGCAGGTGGGTTCCAGGGATAATCCGCGGCGCGCCGTTAGCGGCGCTTAAATCGTCTATCGCCCAGATGGTATTCACCAGGTGGACTTTGGGAAAATCCGGGCGCGGCTTTTTCCAGTCGGCGTGCAGCGGCTGGTGACCGCCGTTATACAGCGCCTCACGCGCATTAAGGCTGGAGACTTTAAAATCACCGTTGAAGATATAGCGGCAGGCGGAGAGGATCAGCGGGTGGGACCAGACTTTCTCCCAGATAACCCCCTTATTCACCAGGTTGGCGATCCGCGTCGCAGTCGCTTCCTGATGGTGTTCCATCGCCAGATTGTCGCCTTCACGCTCAACCAGGGTATCAATTAGCCGGCGCATTTCGCTCAGCCACTGGGCGTCAACGACGTTATGCACGACGGTGTAGCCGAGGGTGTCGAGTTCATGTTTCATTTGCGCACTAAGCGCCTGACTGGCGCCTAACGCATCGAGAAAACTAGCCGATGGTGAGTTCATTTTGCGTTCCTTTTTAACGTTCCGATAACACAAACAAACTCTACTGGTCCATCCGCGGCATGACAGGAGGCGAGCGCTACGAAAAACTGGACATACGTACGCGAGCCACCGAAGTGTGATGGGCATCAACAATCTCCTCTCCGGCGATGCATGCGCGGCGCCTGGCAGGGAATTCGCTGCGCAAATTGACGAAACAAACGCTGTCTGGGGATAAAAAATAGATTACCATCAACAGGATAATGCGCATGCTGAGGGCAAAGAATGATTGAAGATCTGCCAGATATTCTGCATCGGTTAATCAGTCAAAAAGATCATTTACAGGTGAGATTTCCTGAGCCGGATATCTCCGTCCCTGCCCTCGCCCTCAACGTGCCGTTTCCGCGTCTGGAAATAGTGCTGGAGGGCCAGCTCAGTGAACAGGGGCTGCCACTGGCCGCCTCGACGTTAACCACTTTACAGGTGCTGTACGTGCAGGCGGGAAAATGGACGCTGCCGCAGTGGACCGGCCCGGCCACCACCCTGAGTATTCTGTTTGGTCGACAGAAGCTGGGGTTCAGTATTCAGCGCTGGGACGGGAAAAGCCTGCACACGGAAAAGCAAAGCGTTGCCCGCCTTGGACCGCGCGTGGGCTCTTACCTGTTGCTGAGCCTGAACGAAGTCAGCCTGCAGCCCGATCCGCTGACCGCGCGGTTGGTGGTCGCCGCGCTGCTGAGTCACTGTCGCGAACAGCTGGTTGGGCTGGAAATGCGCGTCAGTCGCAGCCGGGATCTGTTTCTCGCCGTTCAGGACTACCTCGAGGAAAATCTGAGCCTGCCGCTGACGCGGGAATCGGTGGCCAGACGTTTTCACATCACGCCCAACTATCTTTCGCATATTTTTCAGAAATCAGGCTCGGTGGGATTTAACGAATATCTGACCCGGGTGCGTCTGGAAAAGGCAAAAAAGCTGCTGCGCGGCTACGACCTGAAGGTGAAAGAGATCGCCCATAACTGCGGCTTTGTCGACAGCAACTATTTTTGCCGGGTCTTCAAACGCTACACCGAGCGTTCGCCGTCAGAGTATCGGCGACACTGCCGCAGCACGCAGCAGACCTAACCTGCCGTGTCGGAATATTACGCCCACTCCACGCGCCCACGCCCGTTGTGCTTGGCCTTGTACAGTGCCTCGTCGACTTTGCGGATAAACGTCTCCTGCGCTTCACCCGGCCGCCAGGTTCCCACGCCAATGCTGATCGACAGCGGCGCCTGATGATTGATCAGGATGGTGCGGGCATTGTCGAGGATCGACTGCGCCAGGGCGTGCAGCTCAGGCTCCGACAGGCCATCGACGATAATGGCAAACTCTTCCCCACCAATACGCGCCGGCAGGACCTGCTCGCTGGTCAGTTTCGCCAGCTGTTTCCCCAGGGAAAATAACACTTCATCCCCCACCAGGTGGCCCCAGGTATCATTGATTTTCTTGAAAAAATCGATATCCAGAATCATGAGCCCCAGCGCATGCCCGGACTTTTCGCGAATGGTATCGATGAAAAAACGGCGATTGGGCAACTGGGTGAGCTCATCCTTCAGTGATTGCGAGCGCGCGTCAACGTACAACAGGTTGATGCGCTCAATAATTTTGTAGACGCCCACCACGGTCAGCAGCATCCCGGAGAGGCGCAGCAGATCTTCGCAGTAATAACCCATCCAGCGCGGCTGAACCACTATCTCATCCATCACATCGAACGTGCCGCCAGCAATCCACAGCAGCAGCCCATAGCGCACCCAGTTGACGGCGATATGGCTCATCCGCACCTTTGCTGAGCTCCACAGCATAAACACCAGAAACAGCAGCGCCAGCAAATCGATATAGAGCCCGGGGTTGGCCAGGATCTCACGCCACGTGCCGATCGGCGGCGACACCAGCGCACAGCCGACAGCGACGGCGACGATGACCAGCAGCGCAGGCAGCAACGTACCCCGCGCCAAAGCGGACGGAATGGAGCGATTCGCAGGAGTATGGCATTCAGGCATAACGATGTCTCACGGTAACAACAGGGCCGATCGCGGGACAGGATAGCAGTTAAGCGCAGCGGGACGAATGAAAAAGCGACGCGCCGACAAAACGGCGGTGAGGTAGACTGACCCCGCGGAATTGTTCCAACGTACTACCACTCCATGGCGACGAGGTCAGTGGCGCGGATACTATCGGCTAAATCCGCCAGTTGATTAGCTTTCCGTGCGGCGCCACCGATATCCGGCGGCGCCTGCTCAGAGATTAGCCGCTGAACACGCGCGCCTTGCCGCTGACCGTCAGTCGCACCGTCGCGCCTGGCTGCCACGCCGGCTGGCTTACGGTTCGCAGAACAATCGGCCGATCGTGCCCGGACATCGACAGCGTCAGCGTGGAGAGCTGGCCGGAGAAATCAACATCGCGGATGGTGGCGGTACTTTCCTGTGGTCCGCTCACGCTGACGCTCAGCTGCTCCGGACGCAACATCACCTTACCTTCACCAGCAGGATGCGCTGCGTCTGTCGCCAGGTCGCCCAGCGCGCAGCTGGCCCGCCCAGGGCTCAGCCGTGCGGGGAGGATCAGGGCATCGCCGAGAAACAACGCCGTCTCTTCGTCCACCGGCTGCGAGTAAACCGCCAGCGGGGTACCCACCTGGGCGAAACGTCCCTGGCGCATCACCGCCACCTGGGTGGCGAACGACAGCGCTTCGGTCTGGTCATGAGTCACCAGAATCGAGGCGATGCCGGTCTCCGCCAGCAGATCGGCGGTCGCTTTGCGTGTGCTGGCGCGCAGCCCGGTGTCCAGGGCAGAAAAGGGCTCATCGAGCAGCATCAGCGCCGGCTGCTGGGCCAGGGCGCGAGCCAGGGCCACACGCTGCTGCTGGCCGCCGGAGATCTCATGCGGCCAGTGGCGCGCCAGGCTATGGTCAAGGGCGACCATCTCCATCAGTGCGCCCACCCGGCGACGTTTTTCCTCGCGGCTGGCGTCCAGCCCCCAGGCGATATTGTCCGCGACATTGAGGTGAGGAAATAGCGCCCCCTCCTGCGGAACGTAGCCGATCCGTCGCTGGTGGGCAGGAACAAACACGCCCTCGGCAAACAGAGGCGCGCCGTGCATCACGATGCGTCCGCTGTCGGGCGTTTCGAAACCGGCAAGGATGCGCAGCAGCGTGGTTTTTCCCGAACCCGACGGACCCACAATTGCCGTCCGGCTACCCGGAGCCACCTGAAGATGAATATTATCGAGGACCTGCGCATCGGCGAAGGATTTCGAAACAGAAGACAATTCCAGCATGTTACAACCCTGCCATTTTTTTCGACTGCATATAGAGAACCGCCGTCAGCGGCAGCGAAATGATGATCATCAACAGCGCGTAGGGCGCCGCCGCCACATAGTCGATCTCGCTGGTTAACGCCCAGAAGCCGGTCGACAACGTGCGGGTGCCTAACGGCGAGAGCAGCAGCGTGGCGGTAAGCTCATTGCTGACGCCAAGGAACACCAGCGCGGCGCCGGCGGCCGCCCCCGGGGCGGCAAGTCGCATGGTGATACTCCACAGGGCGCGGGCCGGGCTGCGTCCGAGACTGCGGGCGACGTTTTCCAGCTCCACCGGCGCCTGGGCGATACCGGCGCGCAGGTTAATCAGCGCCCGCGGCATAAACATTAACAAATAGGCCAGAAACAGCGTCACTTCGGTCTGGTACACCGGACGGGCATAGTGGATGGTGACGGTGACCAGCGCCAGCGCGGTCACAATGCCGGGCAGCGAGCTGGTGATGTAATTACACCCCTCCAGCAGGCGGAACAGCGGACGCGGATAGCGCACGCCGAGCCAGGCGATGGGGATCGCGCAGACCGTCGTCAGCAGCGCCCCGCCCGCCCCCAGCAACAGAGTCTGGCGCAGGGAATGCCACAGATCGGCATGTAGCCAGTTATCGATACCGCCCAGCCACAGCCAGCGCCCCAGGACCAGCAACGGCACCCCCATCGCCAGCAGCACCAGCAGCAGAAACAGCAGCTGCGCGCCGAAGGCGGCCCCTTTACCCAGCACCAGGCGCTTCTGCTCGCGCGCCGCCCCGGCGCCGATACGCGCATAGCGCGCTTTACCACGCGAAGCGCTCTCCAGCAGCAGGATCGCCAGACAGCACAGAGCCAGCACGCCCGCCAGCATATTGGCGGCCGGACCGCTGAAGGTCGACTGGAACTGATCGTAAATGGCGGTAGTGAAAGTATCGAAGCGGATCATCACATACAGACCATATTCCGCCAGCAGATGCAGGGCCACCAGCAGCGCACCGCCGCAGACGGCCAGCCGCAGCTGCGGAAGCACCACCCGGAAAAACACTTTCCACGGCGGCGTGCCCAGCGACGCGGCGACATCCTCAAGGGTGGGATCGAGTCGGCGCAGCACGGCCGCCACCGGCATATAGATAAACGGATAGTAGGCCAGCACCGAGAGAAACACCCCAGCGCCCAGGCCATGCAGCGAGGGCACAGCGCTGATCCAGGCGTAGCTCTGGACAAAGGCCGGAATGGCCAGCGGGGCCACCGCCAGCGCCGACCACAGCTGCCGCCCGGCAAGCGCGGTACGTTCCGTCAGCCAGGCCAGCGTCACGCCAAGCACAATGCTGATGGGGACAGTCAGCACCGTCAGCCACAGGGTATTGCTGAGCAGTTCGCCTACCCGCGGGCGAAAGACCAGCGCTTTGATTGTCGGCCAGCCGGTATCGAATCCGACCGCCACCACAAACCCTAACGGCAACAGCGCCAGCAATGAAAACAGGAGCGCTAAGGCAACCATCGGAAATGCAGGACGCCTGCGCTCAGGCAGGCGTCCTGTTTTCTTTCCGAGCGACAGACTCAGAACAGACATAGCTATATCACTTCCTCAGGATCAGAGCAGGCCAGCCTGCGTCATCAGTTCAATGACCTTTTTACTGTTCAGCGAGGAAGGTTCCACCTTCGGGGCATCCAGATCTTTCAGCGGGGTCAGTTTCGGGTTAGAGGCCGCGTCTACCCCCACCGCATATTCGAAGGCGTTATTGGTGCGCAGCGCATCCTGTCCCTGCTTACCGGTGATCCACTTAATAAAGGCCTGCGCCTGTGCTTTATGTTTGCTGGAGGCCAGCACGCCGCCGCCGGAAATGCTGACGAAGGCCCCCGGATCCTGGTGTTTGAAGTAATACAGTTGGGTGTTTTTGCTGTTCTCGCCGGTTTTTGACTGGTCAACGAAGCGATAGTAATGGTAGATCACTCCGCCGTCGATCTGCCCGGCGTTGACCGCTTTCATCACCGTGCTGTTGCCTTTATAGGCGACAAAGTTGGTTTTCATCGCCTTCAGCCAGTCGAGGGTCACCTGCTCACCCTTCAGCGCCAGCATCGCGCTGACGATAGCCTGGAAATCAGCCCCCGATGGCGAAGCCGCCCAGCGGCCTTTCCACTCCGGTTTTGCCAGATCCATCAGCGAGTGCGGCAGCTGCGCCTCGCTGATTTTTGCCGGGTTATAGACGAACACGGTGCTACGCGCGGCGATGCCAATCCAGCGACCGTGCTGAGGGCGATATTGTGCCGGAACCTGCTGCAGGGTGGCCGCATCCAGCGGGGCAAAAAGTTTGGCATTATCAACCAGCACCATCGACGGTGAGTTCTCGGTCAGAAACACATCGGCTGGCGACGCGGCGCCTTCCTGAACCAGCTGATTACCCAGCTCGCTGTCATCGCCATTGCGCAGCGTGACTTTAATACCGGTCTCTTTCGTAAATCCATCCACCCACGACTTCACCAGATTTTCGTGTTGGGCGTTGTAGACCACAATCCCGTCCTGACCGTCAGCCGCCATCCCCTGCGGCGCCAGAAACAGAGAAGCGGCAACCAGCGCTGCCTTACAGAGGGGCGATAAGCGAGATTTCATGAACGCATCCTTAATGAACCAGGGAAATTAATGGTAAATAGCCTGAGCGGAGAGGATTAAATCACAGCAAAAAAAGAATGATAATGAAAACAATTATCATAAACTTAAAAAAGCAAAAAATAGCGCAAGCACGCCACTACGGACTGGAAAATGCTAATAACCAGCCGGCCCAGAAAAATATATTAAGAAAACATTAATTTTTTATTTTTATTACCGGCAGAAGAGGTACGTAGCGTCAACGCGATATAACCGGCCTTTGTCGGCAGGTATTGTGATAGCGATCATATTTTTATGATGCGCCGTCATCGCGGAAGTTATCTCCCTTCTACGATCATAGAAAAGCCTTTACTGCCAGAGAGATGGTTCACTTTATGCACAAACACCATTGCATGCCCAACAAATGAAAGAGATAAAGCGACGAAACGCATGGATTGCCTTTTCCCTGGCGCTGGTGGTATTTCTGGCTGGCGTGTTCGTTATAAACTGGCAACTGTGGCATTCCGATCAGGCCTCGCATGTCGCCACCGCCCGTCAGGCGGCAAAGAAAATCGCCGTTATTCTGGATGAGGCCCGCGCAGCAACGATGACGGCGATGAACGTTAGCCGCGGCGGTTGCTCCGTGCAGGGCCAGTTTCAGCTCGGGACCGAGGCCGCCCTGCAGCCGCATCTGCGCACGATCGTGCTGGTAAAAGATGGCAAGGTGTGGTGCTCGTCGCTGCCGGGCAATCGGGTACTGACGCTCCATCCTGAGTCTTTACCCGATGAGCCACTGCAGCTGCTGCCCGCCAGAATGATGGTGAATAAGCGGCCAGTGCTGATCTATCACACTCGTTCGGCGCAGGTAAGAGTCATTGTCAGCATCAGCGATATCCATTTGCGCGATGCCTTATATAGCGATGAGGATAACGGCGGGCTGGCGCTTTTGGTTCACAATCAAATGATTGCCAGATATGGCGATGTGAAGCCACTCAACGCTGGTCCGAACCGGGATATTTTTAGCTCACCAGACTATCCATTTCATATTGCCTATCCTGAGTCGCCTTTTTTTAGCCCCGGCCGCTTATTTCATAATGGGTCCGGGCTGCTGATTTTTATTTTCTCTGTTTCGTTGCTGTTTTATTTTCTGTTGCGCAAATACCTCAATGTCTATACCTCAGAAGAGGAGAGGCTGCGCTACGCCATCGCTCAGGGCGCTATCGTTCCCTACTATCAACCGCTGGTGAACGGGAAAACCGGAGAGATCTATGGCGTGGAAATCCTCGCCCGCTGGCCAAACACCACGGCGCAGTGGCGTTCGCCCGCTGAATTTATTCCGCTGGCCGAGCGTACTGGGTTGATTATCCCACTCACTTGTAGCCTGATGGCGCAGGTCGCCGCCCAGATGAGGCCGATCTTCAGTAAGCTGCCGGACGGGTTTCATATCGGCGTCAATATCAGCGCATCGCATATCAACGCCCCGTCGTTTATCGATGACTGCCTGCACTTTCAGCGCGGCTTTGAGGGCACAGCGGTGAAGCTGATGCTGGAGATCACCGAACAGGAGCCGCTGTTGCTCAACGAGGCGGTTGTCGACAAGCTCAACGCGTTACACTCCCGCGGGTTTTCCATCGCGCTGGACGACTTTGGCACCGGCTATTCCGGGCTTTCCTATCTGCATGAGCTGGTTTTCGACTATATCAAAATCGATCAGAGCTTTGTCGGCCGGGTGACTGACGAGGCGCCGTCAAGCAAACTGCTGGACTGCGTGATAGAGATGGCGCGGACGCTGTCACTGCGCATCATTGCCGAGGGCGTCGAAACTCAGGCTCAGCTAGAGTATCTCAATCGCCAGAATATTCATCTGTTGCAGGGCTACTTTTTCTGGAAGCCGATGCCCTACGTCGCGCTGGTGATGCTTCTGCTGAGCAAACCAAAGGCGCGGATTATCGAAGAATGAACGGGCGATCGATAATCCGCGGCCTTCCAGGCCTGCCTGAGCGTCATTTCGCAGTCAACAGGTTCAGTGCATCCTGACGAGTCTCTTTAATCGAAAAGACGCGATCCATGCGGGTGAGCTTGAACAGGTTTTGGATTGTCCCATTGACCGAGCAGAGCACCAGCTCTCCCTGCCCACTGACGCTCTTGAGAATGGATACCAGGGCGCCCAGGCAGCTACTGTCGATGAAATCGACATGGCTCAGGTCCAGCACCAGGTTTTTCGTCTGACCGTCAAGAGCCTCAAGAACCTGCTGCTTAAACGCTGATGCGACGGAAGCATCCAGCCGGCGAACCAGGGGGACAATGACCTTGACGCCCTGCTCAGTATGTAATTCAACGTTCATGTTCATCCTCAATGTTGGCTGATAACCGTCGACGCGTCCCTGCTCTGTTCGGCATGTGTTCTCTTTAGCACCTGATACCCCAAATATCCCTGGCGTAGCCGCGGATGGTTCGGTCGCTGGAAAATTCCCCCATCCGGCAAATATTGAGCAAGGCCCGGCGGTGCCACTGATCCGGCTGTTCAAAATCGGCCATTGCCTGCCGTTGCACCAGACAATAACTGTCGAAATCCAGCAGATGGCAGTAATGATCGGCCCCTGTCAGCATCTGATGCAGTGGCGCAAACAGCTCGCGATCGGCTGAAAACAGCCCGGACACCAGGCTATCGACAACACGCGCGATAGCCGGGTTGTCATGATAGAACCCATGATGCCGCCCAAGGCGTCGGCTCTCTTCAATCTCTTCCGCCACCGCGCCAAACAGATAAAAATTCTCGCTCCCCACCGCCTCGCGGATTTCGATGTTCGCCCCATCATAGGTGCCAATAGTTAACGCCCCGTTCATGGCAAACTTCATATTGCTGGTGCCGGACGCCTCGGTGCCGGCGGTGGAAATTTGCTCAGAGAGATCCGTGGCGGGAATGATTTTCTCCGCCAGCGAGACTTTATAATCTTCGAGGAATACCACTTTAAGCTGCCCGGCAACCTGCGGGTCACTGTTAATTTTTCGGGCAACGGTATTAATCAACTGAATAATCAGCTTTGCCATCCGATAGCCTGGCGCCGCTTTACCCGCAAACAGATGCACCTTTGGCGCGATAGTACGCCCGTTCTCTTTGATATCCAGATACAGCGCGATCACGTGCAGAATATTGAGCAACTGGCGCTTGTATTCATGAATACGTTTGACCTGACAGTCAAACATCGCCAGCGGATCCAGCGCGATGCCGTAGCGTTGAGCCACCAGCTCGCTGAGTGCGGTTTTATTGGCAAATTTTATGGCCTGGATACGATCAATCACGGCTGACTCGCTGGCCAGATCTTCCAGGCGGGAAAGCAGGGGTAAATCAGTTGGCCACCCTTCCCCCAGTTGCTGCTGTAAAAATTCTGCCAGGCCCGGGTTAGCCTGCTGCACCCAACGACGCGGCGTGACGCCGTTGGTCTGATTAATGAATTTCTCCGGGGTCATAAAATAGAAGTCGGGCACCAACTGTTTTTTGACCAGTTCCGGATGCAGCCACGCTACTCCGTTGACGCGGTGGCTACCGACAATGGCCAGATTAGCCATGCGAATTTGCTTATCGTGATGCTCGTCAATTAAAGACAGTGAAGATAACAGATGAGGTTTATCCGGCCAGCGCCGGCCTACTTCTTCAAGGAAACGATGGTTAATCTCAAAGATAATCTGCAAATGACGCGGCAGTAGTTTCTCAAACAACGACACCGGCCAGGTCTCCAGCGCTTCCGGCATCAGCGTATGATTGGTATAGGCGCAGGTATTTTGCGTTATCTCCCACGCCTGCTCCCATGGCAGTCGGTATTCATCGACCAGGATCCGCATCAGCTCCACCACCGCTAATGCCGGATGGGTGTCATTAAGCTGTATAGCCACATGCTGCGCTAGCAAAGTAATGTCGTCATTAACCTCGGCATAGTCACGAAAAATATCCCGTAGCGTACAGGCCACCAAAAAATACTCCTGCGTCAGACGCAGCTCTTTTCCGGTCAGGACCTCATCGGAAGGATAGAGTATTTTTGAAATATTCTCCGAGGCGATTTTCTCACTTACTGCCTTAATATAATCCCCGCGATTAAAAATATGGATATTAAAGGAGTCAGAGGCCACCGCGCTGTAAAGGCGCAGCGTGTTAGTTGATGTATCCCGGTAGCCGGAAACAAAATAATCATGGGGAATACCGATGATGGTTTTCCAACCGAGCCACATCGGATTGTAGTTGCCATCAATATCTTCGCTGTGCTCAATATATCCCCCCAGCGGGATCAGAATTTGCTGAGCGTGATGCTCCACCAGCCATGGGGAATGCATGGAGTGCCAGTCATCAGGATGCTCGACCTGCTGATCGTTTTGAAAGGACTGGCGAAAAAGCCCATATTCGTATTTGATGCCATGCCCGGATGCGGCAATATCAAGGGTGGCCATCGAGTCTATAAAGCAAGCGGCTAAACGGCCTAACCCGCCGTTACCCAGCGCGGCGTCAGGCTCCTCGTCAAGGATCAGTTCAAGCTCAAACCCCAGGTCATTGACCACCTGGCGCATCTCATCCAGTAAATTCATATTCACCAGGTTATTACGCAGCGACTGGCCGAGTAAAAATTCCATCGACAGGTAGTAAACGCGCTTTTTTCGCTCTTCGCGCTGCCGCGCCTGGCTCGTCAGAAAATGGTCCTGCTGAAAATGACGAATGGCTAGCGCCACCGCGTTAAAAATATCGCCATGTGTCGCTTTATTTAAGTTAACACACAGCGTGTATTTTAATTTCTGTTCAACCAACGCCCGTAATGCTTTGATATCTTGCGGGTTAATGACAGGCATGCTGACCTCACTGGTCTCTGTTTCTGCGAAAGCACCATGGCAGGTAAATCATCGTTTTCCAAGTATAGACGAAGATATTTTGCACCAGGTTTTTTATTCCTGAGCACCATTTCCGTTTATAATGTGAGACTGAATAATTAAAATAACAACAATTTGAAATGGATTAATCGTCACATTTTCCCCAGCGATAACGCTGCAGGCAGGGTGGGTTTGCGCAGTCGTGACGTGAAGATGACGCGCCGTCAGAACGGCCAGGGGAAAAGTAAAAAGGGGTTACCTTTCGGTAACCCCTTCTTTTATATGGCGGAAGCGCAGAGATTCGAACTCTGGAACCCTTTCGGGTCGCCGGTTTTCAAGACCGGTGCCTTCAACCGCTCGGCCACACTTCCGGTGTGAGGCGCACTATAAACACCTCGGCGGATGCTGTAAAGCACCATTTTGTTCAACTGCCTTAAAAACAAACAATTTTGTGTTATTCGTCTGAATTTCAGGCAGTTCGCGCAGAAAATCAGCGCCCGTCGCCGCTAGCGGATGGGTGTTTTTTAATGTACATGTCTTTGGTGTAGTAATACCCCAGCTTATCCGGCGTGAAGCCTCCCACCCAGGGTTTCACTAAATGGGTACGCACATAGTGATAGACCGGAATGGCGGGAACATCCTGCGCCAGCAGATCTTCCGCCTGTTGATAGTATTTGCCCCGGCTCGCCACGTCGGAGGCTTTCGCCGCATTGCGCAGCGCCTCATCGTAAGCCGGGTTGCTGTACTGACTGGTGTTCTCGCTATCCCCGGTACGGAAAGTGTTGAGGAAGGTGGCGGCATCGTCGTAGTCGGCGGTCCAGGCATAGCGGACAGCGTCAAAGTTATGCGTATGCATGGTATCCAGCATCGTCTTCCACTCCTGGTTCTGCAGCTTCACCTCGACGCCGAGGTTTTTCTTCCACATAGAGCTGGCGGCGATGGCGATACGCTGGTGCGACTCATAGGTGTTATACAGCAGGGTAAAGACCAATGGGTGACTGTCATCATACCCCGCCTGCGCCAGCAGTTTTTTCGCCTCGGCAATCCGCTTCTCGCGCGGCCAGCTGGCGTAATCCGGGTTGTGCAGCGTCACACCGCCGATATCCGGCTGGCTGATCACCCAGGCCGGGCGCTGCCCCTGGCCAAGTACTTTTCCGGCAATGATATCTTTATCAAGCGCCATATTCAGCGCGCGACGCACTCGGGCGTCGTTAAACGGCGGCCGGGTAGTATTGAATTCGTAGTAATAGGTCGCCAGCTGCGGCGAAACGTCCAGCTGGTCGCCCATGGTTTTCTGCAACTGCGCAAACTGATTGATCGGCACCGTATAAACAATATCGATCTCCCCCGCTTTGTAGCGGTTGACATCGGCAGCCTCGGAAGAGATGGGCAGGTAAGTCACTTTATTAATAACGGTGTGCGCATTATCCCAGTACTTCGCATTACGTTCAGCCACCAACCGCTCATTCACCACCCATTGGGTCAGCTTATACGGGCCGCTGGTAACGATATGCTCTGGGCGGGTCCATTTATCGGCAAAACGCTCCACCAGCACTTTGTCGATCGGTACCAGCGAAGGGTGCGCCAGCATCGCCAGGAAGGCGGCATTCGGCTGGTTCAGAGTGACCTGCAGCGTGGTGTCGTCCAGCGCTTTCACCCCCAGCGTCTCCGGTCCCTTTTGCCCCAGGGCAATTTCACGGGCGTTGGCGATATGCATATTGCCGGGATAGCTCGCATAGGGGGAGGCGGTGGTTGGCGAGACCAGCCGTTGCCAGCTCCAGACGATATCCTGCGCCGTGATGGCCGTGCCGTCGGACCAGGTCAGACCAGGGCGTAAATGGAAGGTCCATAACAGGTTGTCCTTGTTTTCCCAGCGTTCCGCCAGTCGGGGCTGGATCGCCCCCGCAGGCGTCACGCTGACCAGCCCTTCAAAGAGATCGCTAATGATGTTGAATTCAATGTCGCTCTCGACTTTATGCGGATCGAGTGAGGCAGGTTCACTGCCGTTATTTCTGACCAGTTCCTGCTTTTCTGCCAGCTGAGTCCCCGGCGGCACCTGCGCCGCCTGCGCCCCGCCGAACATTGCTATCATACTTACGGCCAGGAGCGTTCGCGTGATGTGATTGTTTTTATGTAATGTCATTTCCCTTTGCCTTTAACGTACGGAGTTATTCCCCCTTCCACACTTAGTCGCAGAATTTCAATAAAGCAATATTTTTCAGCAACCTATAAGATTTCGATCGGCTCACCGAAGCGAAACGCGAAAACATATCGCTTTTTCCAATCCATGTAGAATTTTATGCTAGTCAAACGCGGCAAAAACTAAGTAAAGATGGGTAAAAGCATTAGGGCTTCACGCTTGTTTTTCTTATTCTTTATCCCTAATTACATCTGTCATAAGAGAGTGACTCATGGATCGCATAATTACATCATCGCGTGACCGTTCCTCGCTGCTCAGCACGCACAAGGTTCTGCGTAACACTTACTTCCTGCTCAGCCTGACGCTGGCGTTTTCCGCCATCACCGCTACCGCCAGCACGGTGCTGATGCTGCCTTCCCCGGGGCTGATTTTGACCCTCGTGGGGATGTACGGTCTGATGTTCCTGACCTATAAAACGGCGAATAAGCCCACCGGGATTATTTCCGCCTTCGCCTTCACCGGCTTTCTCGGCTATATCCTTGGGCCGATGCTGAACGCGTACCTTTCTGCCGGCATGGGCGATTTAATCGGCCTGGCGCTGGGCGGTACGGCGCTGGTCTTCTTCTGCTGCTCGGCCTACGTGCTGACGACGCGCAAAGACATGTCTTTCCTCGGCGGTATGCTGATGGCCGGCGTCGTGGTGGTGCTGATTGGTATGGTCGCTAACCTGTTCCTGCAGCTGCCGGCGCTGCACCTGGCGATTAGCGCGGTGTTCATCCTGATCTCTTCGGGCGCCATCCTGTTCGAGACCAGCAACATCATCCGCGGTGGTGAAACCAACTACATTCGCGCCACGGTCAGCCTGTATGTCTCGCTGTACAACATCTTTGTCAGCCTGCTGAGCATCCTGGGCTTCGCCAGCCGGGACTAACCGCTCCCCTGCTACCAGAGGCCTCGCTTATGCGGGGCCTTTTTTTTTGCTACACTGCGGCCAGTTTCAGGCGGTATGTGAAAAATTATGTTTATTTTTGAAGGCAACGAAATTGAGACGGATAGCGAAGGCTATCTGAAGGATACTACCCAGTGGAGCGAGGCGATGGCCGACGTTATCGCCGCGCAGGAAGGGATAACGCTCGCCGTTGAGCACTGGGAAGTGGTGCGCTTTGTGCGCGAGTTTTACCTTGAATTCAACACCTCACCGGCGATCCGCATGCTGGTCAAGGCGATGGCCAACAAGTTTGGTGAAGAGAAAGGCAACAGCCGCTATCTCTATCGCCTGTTCCCGAAAGGCCCCGCCAAACAGGCGACCAAAATCGCCGGGCTGCCGAAGCCGGTGAAGTGCATCTAATAGAGGATCGCGAATTTGTCCCAGCTGCGGGTGGGTTGATGGGGTTCAGTCAACACTCGGTCAACCCGCGCGCTGCGCGGCCCGCCGGCTTTCAGCCAGGCGATGAGTTTCTCCACCTGCTCCGCCTCGCCGCAGGCAAGGACTTCTACGCCGCCGTCGTCCAGATTACGGGCATAGCCGGTCAACCCCAGCTGCAGCGCTTCCCGCTGCGTGGAATAGCGAAACCCTACGCCCTGAACGGAACCGTATACCCATGCCATGGTGCAGATACTGGCCATTAACCTCTCCTTTTGACTTACCCTTTACGCTGAGGATAGCAAATTCGCTCAGCGTACGTGCTTTGGTAGTAAACCATAGTGCTGGCGAAAGCGCGCGGTAAAGCGCGATCCCGACTGATATCCGCTGTTCTGCGCGATTTCGCCTATTGGCCGCGAGGTGGTCTGCAGCTGTCCCAGGGCGTGGGCCATCCGCACCTCCTCGACGATCTGGCGAAAACTCTGCGATTCCTGCTGCAGACGACGGCGCAGCGTGGACTCTCCGAGAAAGAGCATTTTCGCCACCCGCGACACGCTCCATGCCTGCGCCGGCGATAGCATGACCAGCTGCCGAACCTGCGCCGACAGATCCTGCTGCCGCTCGACGAGCAGCGGGCCGGCATACCCCGCCTCGTGGAGCGCCAGCAGCAGGCCCATGGTCTGGTGCTGCTGCAAAGCAGTGGATAATCCTTCCCGCACCGCCTGGAGAACGCTTTGCCACATAAAAGCCAGCTCACTGGTCACCGGGGCGCAGAGCGAAGTCAGACGCCCCGGTGGTTTTTCGCTGAGATAGCGGGTCTTAAACGCCGTCAGCAGCTCAGGCGTCAGCGACAGCAGATCGGAGCAAAAGAGGCCGTTGTCCGGCTGGTTAATCACTTCCAGCTCAACGTCAGCCGGCAACACAATCAGCTGTTGCGGTGTCGCCAGCACACGGCTCTCCCCTTGCACAATCACTTTGCTGCCGCGTTTCACCCGACAGAGCGCCGGGGAAAACAGACGCACGCGGTGCAGCCTGCACAGCCGTCGGGTGGTAATCTCCGCGGCGGTCAGGGCGTTATGCTGAAAATGGATACTCTCCATCAGACCGACCTTTTGTTTTAGCGCCCGGCCGTCGCCGTCAATTGCGCGCTGGCGAGAGCATGGCTGTGTAACAGATACCCGACCAGCGCCCCGCTGGCCTCGGCATTCACCGGCAGCGTGGGGACATCCAGCGCCCACACCGTAAAACGGTAGCGGTGCGGTTTATCTCCCGCCGGCGGGCAGGCGCCGCCGAAGCCGGCATAGCCAAAATCATTGCGCCCCTGCACCGCTCCGTCCGGCAGTGTAGCGCTGTTTTTATCTCCCGCACCAGCGGGTAACGAAAAGACGCTGCTGGCGATATTGACCACCGTCCAGTGCCACCAGCCGCTGCCGGTAGGCGCATCAGGATCCCGGACGGTGACCGCGAAGCTGCGCGTCCCCGCCGGGGCATTTTTCCATGCCAGCTGCGGAGAGACATTGCCTCCGGTACAGCCGAAACCGGCAAACCAGTGCTGCTGGGCCAGCGCTTGCCCGTCATGCATATCATCGCTGCTTACGCTAAACGGCGCTGCCATCGCGCCACTGCTCACTGCCGCGACCATCGCCACGGTCATCCGCATTCCTGTTTTCATCGTCTTCTCCTCCTGGGGGTGAGAAGACAGGGTATGACAGCCCATGCACGGTGAATGTGCCGATGCGCCTGCGTTTTGTGCCGAAACGCTCACCTGCGCCTGCCGGAGGAAAGATGCTTGCGTGCGCCAGGTGTGCTAATCTACGCGCCATTTTTCGGTGCCGACATTCCCGTTGCTTAAAGGTAGCTCCATGACAGATTCCCTATTCCCCCGCTTAGTGTTAGCCAAAGGACGCGAGAAATCCCTGCTGCGTCGCCATCCGTGGATTTTCTCCGGCGGCGTCGCCCGTATGGAAGGTAAAGCCCGCAGCGGTGAAACCATCGATATCGTTGACCATCAGGGAAAATGGCTGGCCCGCGGCGCTTACTCGCCCTCGTCACAGATCCGTGCCCGCGTGTGGACATTCGACCGCAACGAAGCCATCGATAACGCCTTCTTTGAACGCCGCCTGCAGCAAGCGCAAACCTGGCGTGCCTGGCTGGCCGAGCGCGATGGCCTCGACAGCTACCGTCTGATCGCCGGCGAGTCCGATGGGCTGCCGGGCGTGACGATCGACCGCTTTGGCAACTTTTTCGTGCTGCAGCTCCTCAGCGCAGGCGCCGAATACCAGCGCGCCGCCATCATCAGCGCCCTGCAGACCCTGTTCCCGGACTGCGCCATTTACGACCGCAGCGATGTCGCGGTGCGTAAAAAAGAGGGTCTGGAGCTGGCCCAGGGGCCGGTGGTGGGAGAACTGCCGCCAGCGCTGCTGCCGATTACCGAGCACGGTATGAAGCTGTTGGTTGATATTCAGGGCGGGCACAAAACCGGCTACTACCTCGACCAGCGCGACAGTCGCCTGGCGACCCGTCGCTACGTGGCGGACAAACGGGTATTGAACTGCTTCTCCTACACCGGCGGCTTTGCGGTGTCGGCGCTGATGGGCGGCTGCCGCAAGGTCACCAGCGTGGATACCTCGCAGGAGGCGCTCGACGTTGCGCGCCAGAACGTGGAGCTCAACGGGCTGGATCTGTCCAAAGCGGAGTTTGTGCGCGACGACGTATTCAAACTGCTGCGTAAGTACCGGGATCAGGGAGAGAAATTCGACGTCATCGTGATGGATCCGCCGAAGTTCGTGGAAAACAAAAGCCAGCTGATGGGCGCATGCCGCGGCTATAAAGACATCAATATGCTGGCGATCCAGCTGCTGAACCCCGGCGGCGTGCTGCTGACCTTCTCCTGTTCCGGCCTGATGACCACCGATTTATTTCAGAAAATCATCGCAGATGCCGCAATTGATGCCGGGCGTGATGTACAATTTATAGAACAGTTCCGTCAGGCTGCCGACCACCCGGTGATCGCAACCTACCCGGAAGGGCTGTATCTGAAGGGGTTTGCCTGTCGCGTCATGTAACTTGAAAAACGAAACATGAGCCTCATATAGGGAGTATTCATGTTTCCCAGGAGGTGCCTATGATAGCCAGCAAATTCGGTATCGGCCAACAGGTCCGCCATACGCTCTTGGGCTACCTGGGCGTCATCGTCGATGTCGATCCCGAGTACTCGCTCGCGGAGCCGGAAGAGGATGAAATTGCCGCTAATGACGAACTGCGTGCGGCGCCCTGGTACCATGTAGTGATGGAAGATGATGACGGTCAGCCGATCCACACCTATCTGGCTGAAGCGCAACTGAGCAGCGAACTCCGCGACGAACACCCGGAGCAGCCGTCCCTTGACGAACTGGCCAAAACGATTCGCCAGCAGCTGCAGGCTCCGCGCCTTCGCAACTAAACAAAACCCCGCCTGGCGGGGTTTTTTGTTATTTTGCTAATCCCAGTCTCGGCAGCTCTATGGCCGGGCAGCGATCCATCACCACGTTTAACCCGGCTTCTCTGGCCAGCACTGCGGCCTGCTCATTGATCACTCCCAGCTGCAGCCACAGCGTTTTCGCGCCGATAGCAATCGCCTCCTGCGCCACGCCCCATGCCGCTTCTGAATTACGGAAGACATCAACCATGTCGACCTTTTCCGGAACATCGGCAAGCGTTCCATATCCCTGCTGCCCCAGCAGCGTCTTGCCCGCCACCTTCGGCGAAACCGGGATAACGTGATACCCCTGATCCAGCAGATACTTCATGACCCGGTAGCTCGGACGGTCAGGTTTGTCGCTGGCTCCGACCAGCGCAATCGTCCGTGTCGAGGTCAGGATGTCAGCAATATCATTCTCTTTCATGGTTTCCTCCTGCTATTTCACCTAAGTGTATGCTAATCCGCAGCAGGGGGCCATCCAAGCTAACCCACAGATCCAGCAAAATTTTCATCCGCGATGCTTGCAGCGACAGCCACATTCAGTAATCTGTCAACAGGTCAAAATGTGGAATGAAAATATGGAACTGACAACACGTACCCTGCCCGCGCAAAAACATATCGCGCTGGTGGCTCACGATCACTGCAAAGATATGCTGATGAAATGGGTTGCTCGCCATCAGGCGCTGCTGGCGCAACATGTTTTGTACGCCACCGGCACTACCGGCAACCTGGTCTCCCGGGCTACCGGGCTGGAGGTCAATGCCATGCTGAGCGGCCCGATGGGCGGCGACCAGCAGGTGGGCGCCCTCATTTCAGAAGGCAAAATCGACGTACTGATCTTCTTCTGGGATCCGCTGAACGCGGTTCCTCACGACCCGGATGTCAAAGCCTTGCTGCGCCTGGCTACGGTCTGGAACATTCCGGTCGCCACTAACGTCTCCACCGCTGACTTTATTATCCAGTCGCCGCACTTCGCTCAACCGCTCGATATTCTGATCCCGGATTATCCACGCTATCTTGCCGAGCGCCTGAAATAATCGAGCCGCGATTACGGCTTCCTGGCCACAGGCACATCCAGCGCCTGCAGGATCTCAACAAACGGCGACGGTTGCGCCTTGTTAAATAACAGCCACACCCGGTGACGGGCGCGGGTTATGGCCACGTACAGCAGTCGACGCTCCTCCGCATCCGGAAAATCTTCCGGCTGCGGCAGGAGCGCCTCCTCGATGATCGACTCGCGCGCTGGGGCCGGAAACGCATCCACGCCCTCCTGCAGTCCCAGCACAATGACATAGTCGGCCTGCTGACCTTTGCTGGCATGAATGGTCATAAAATCAAGCTGCAGGTGCGGCCAACGCGTCGCCGCCTTATCGAGCGCCTCGGGCTTAAGATGGTGATAGCGGGCAAGCAGCAGGATCCGCTGCTCGGGCTTAACGTAACCGCTCAGCTTATCCAGAAGATCGTCCAGCTTATCGTCGGCTAACAGCGTGACGGCCTTTTTATCTCCCGCCGTCAGGCTATTCAGCGGTTTGCTTAACTGATGCGGATTCTGCTGGATAAAACCATTGGCTATTTCGCCGATTCGCCCGTTAAAGCGATAGGTGGTATCCAGCGCACAGCAGTCCCCTTCGCCAAAGTAGTGGTTGAACGCGGTGGTCATGGAGAGCTGCGCCCCGCTGAACCGATAAATCGCCTGCCAGTCATCGCCAACGGCAAAGAGCGTAGTTTGGCTATTTTGCCGGCGTAGCGCGGCCAGCAGCGAGGCTCGCTGCGGCGAAATATCCTGAAATTCATCCACCAGAATGTGTTTCCACGGGCTGACAAAGCGGCCTTTATCGAGAATATTGACCGCCTGATGGATCAGGCCGGAAAAATCAACCGCATTCTCCGCCTTCAGCGCCGCCTTCCACTCTTTCAGTAGCGGTGACATCAGCTTCACCCGTTTACTGAACAGATCGCGTACCGTTTCCGGCGCGCCGGCGATCATCTCCGCCTGGGAGCCGCCGTGCATGCGCATCAGGCTGATCCAGCGGTCAAGCCGGCTGGCCATCCGCCGCTGCACTTTTTTATCCTGCCAGAAGTCCCCCTCCGGCAGTTGCCAGCCCATCTCCTCTTCCAGCCACAGACGCCAGCCTTTCGCCTGCGCTTTTTTCTCCTGGCACTGCTTTTGCCAGCTTTTCAGCAGCAATGCGTGGCGGGCCGCAGTATCGCTTTCCAGCTTACTGATGGTGGGCACTTTTTTGCTGCCCTGCTGGATAATATGCAGCGCCAGCGAGTGGAAGGTGCGAGCAGTAATATCGTCTGAAGCCAGACGCTCGCGGATCCGCTCATCCATCTCCTGCGCCGCCTGGCGGCCGAACGCCAGCAGCAGTATTTGCTCTGCCGCCGCTTCTCCCCGCGCCAGCAGCCAGCCCGCTCGCGCCACCAGCACCGAAGTTTTACCACTGCCCGCTCCCGCCAGCACCAGCAGGGAGCGCTCGCCGTTCACCACCGCCCGCGCCTGCGACGGATTGAGCGGGGAGGATTCCACGCCGTCAAAAAAGCCGCGATACTGCTCCAGCATCGCCTCGGTAAAGGCCTGGTTATGGGCCTGACGCGCCGCTTCAATATCCCCTAACCAGCGCTGACACTCCCGCCACAGTTCCCGGCAGTTATCAAAGGCGTCAAGCCGGCTGGTGGGCATCGGCAGCCCGGTTAACGCATGGCGAATATTATCCTGAACGTCCGCTACCTGCTGACGCGTCAGCCACTTACCTTCTGCCCGGGTGCGTTCGATGGCTGCCAGCTGCTGCTTCAGCACCCCGGCGGCGATATCGCTCATTTCCGTGCTCCACTGCTGCCAGAGGGTGTGTAAATGGTGATAAAAGCGCTGCGTTTCGCTCCATTCGGTACCGTGCAAACGCACGACTTTATCGTCCGGCAGCACAAACTCCAGTTCACCCCAGACCAGACCGCGCTTACAATGCACTGACAATAACTGATTGAAAGGGATAAGATACTCATGACGATCGCCGGAAACCTTTACCCCGGCGTTCAGTAACTGCACCCTGTCATAAGGATGCTGAGCCATGCGTTTGCCCAATGTTGTCGCTTTAAGTTCCATATAATGTCGATTTTCAATCAGGGTGGATTGTTTTTCAGTTTAACCGCCCCGGACCAGGTGCTCCAGCGCAAAAAAACGTTACAATTGTCAGGTCTTCTTATCCACAGGGCAAAACCGAGGGTTTATGCGTACCATTCTGAATATTCTGAACTTTATCCTTGGCGGTTTCGCCACCACTTTAGGCTGGCTGCTCGCCACCCTGGTCAGCATTATGCTGATCGTCACGCTGCCGCTGACTCGTTCCTGCTGGGAAATCACTCGCCTTTCGTTATTCCCCTACGGTAACGAGGCGATTCATGTTGATGAGCTCGAGCCTGGTCGACAAAACAGTCTGCTGAACGCCGGCGGCACCATCCTGAACATTTTGTGGTTTATTTTTTTCGGCTGGTGGTTGTGCCTGATGCATATTTTCAGCGGCATCGCCCAGTGCCTGACTATCATAGGCATCCCGGTGGGGATCGCTAATTTTAAAATCGCCGCCATCGCCCTCTGGCCAGTGGGGCGCCGGGTCGTCTCTGTGGAAACCGCGCGCGCCGCGCGTGAAGCCAATGCGCGTCGTCGCTTTCAGTAACCGAACGGAACACGGACATGATTAGCCCCCTGCTACGCCGCTACACCTGGAACAGCGCCTGGCTTTATAACGTACGCATTTTTATCGCGCTCTGCGGCACGACGCTGTTTCCCTGGTGGATCGGCGAAGTCAAACTCACCATCCCCCTCACCCTCGGCGTCGTGGCCGCGGCGCTGACCGACCTTGACGACCGTCTGACGGGCCGTCTGCGCAACCTCGCCATTACTCTGGTTTGCTTTTTCATCGCCTCCGCCTCTGTGGAGCTGCTGTTTCCGTGGCCGCCGCTGTTTGCCCTTGGTCTGACCGTGTCTACGATCGGCTTTATTTTGCTCGGCGGCCTCGGCCAGCGCTATGCGACCATTGCCTTCGGCGCCCTGCTTATCGCCATCTACACCATGCTTGGCGTTACGCTGTACGATCACTGGTATCTGCAGCCGTTGTTCCTGCTAGCGGGTGCCGTGTGGTACAACCTGCTGACGCTGTCCGGCCACCTGATCTTTCCGATTCGTCCACTGCAGGACAACCTGGCGCGTAGCTATGAGCAACTGGCCCGCTATCTGGAGCTCAAATCACGGCTGTTTGATCCAGACCTTGAGGATGAGAGCCAGGCGCCGCTGTACGATCTGGCCCTCGCCAACGGCCAGCTGGTGGCGACCCTTAACCAAACCAAGGTTTCACTGTTGACCCGTCTACGAGGCGACCGTGGGCAGCGCGGTACTCGTCGCACGCTGCAGTATTACTTTGTGGCCCAGGATATTCATGAACGCGCCAGCTCATCGCATATCCAATATCAGACTCTGCGCGATCAATTCCGCTACAGCGATGTGATGTTCCGTTTCCAGCGCATGCTGTCGATGCAGGCGCAGGCCTGTCAGAAACTCTCGCGGGCAATTCTGCTACGCGAACCCTATCAGCATGATGACCATTTCGAACGGGCGTTTATGCATCTCGATGCAGCACTTGAGCGCGTGCGCGCCGGCGGCGCATCTGACGAGCAGCTCAACGCCCTCGGCTATTTACTCAATAACCTGCGCGCCATTGATGCGCAGCTGGCCACGATTGAATCGGTGCAAACCACGGCGCCCGCCGGGAGTAATACCGAGACGCTGCTGGCCGACGACAGGCTCGGCGGGCTGAACGATATCTGGCTGCGCCTGCAGCGCAATATGTCGCCAGAGTCAGCCCTCTTTCGCCACGCTGTGCGTATGTCGCTGGTGCTTTGCGCCGGCTACGCTTTTATCCAGTTTACCGGGCTTCAGCACGGCTACTGGATCCTGCTGACCAGCTTGTTCGTCTGTCAGCCGAACTATAACGCCACCCGCCATCGCCTGGCGTTGCGGATCATCGGCACCCTGGTCGGGGTGGCGATCGGCCTGCCGGTCCTCCTGCTGGTACCGTCGGTTGAAGGACAGCTGCTGCTGATCGTTCTCACCGGCGTGCTATTCTTTGCCTTCCGTAACGTGCAGTACGCCCATGCCACGATGTTTATTACGCTGCTGGTGCTGCTGTGCTTTAACCTGCTTGGCGAAGGTTTTGAAGTCGCCCTGCCGCGCATCATTGATACGCTGATCGGCTGCGCCATCGCCTGGGCGGCAGTGAGCTTCATCTGGCCGGACTGGAAATTCCGCAACCTGCCACGGGTGTTGGATCGCGCGATGAACGCGAACTGCCGTTATCTGGATGCCATCCTGGAGCAGTACCACCAGGGCCGCGACAACCGGCTGGCCTACCGTGTCGCACGCCGTGACGCCTACAACCGCGATGCTGAGCTGGCTTCCGTCGTCTCGAACTTGTCGACGGAACCACGGGCGGATGCCGCACAGCGCGAGACCGCCTTTCGCCTGCTGTGTCTCAATCATACCTTCACCAGCTACATCTCCGCCCTCGGCGCGCATCGGGAAAAACTGTCCACGCCGGACATCCTCGCCCTGCTGGATGATGCGGTCTGCTATGTGGATGATGCCTTACATCATACCCCAGCGGATGAACAGCGAGTGCAGAAGGCGTTGGCCAGCCTGCAAGACCGGATCCACCATCTGGAGCCGCGCGCGGACAGTAAAGAGCCCCTTGTGTTACAGCAGATTGGCCTGCTGCTGGCGCTGTTGCCTGAAATCTGCCGCCTGCAGCAGCGGGTACACGCTCAAACGGAATAACCGTTGTCCACTAGCGGGCAGCCGCCCATTCCAGAAGCTCCTGGCGTCGGGAGCGCGGCGGCATGGACGCCAACGATAGCCCCCTCCAGCGCCAGCAAGACGTTGTGTGATAGGGAAGCATTGTTCTCACGCAGCTTTAGCCAGGCCTGGCGGGCGCCCACCTGCCGTAGTGCTAACACGTCTGGTATGCCCGAGTGAATCAGCTGCAATTCCATATGAAAGCTGATATTAGGTAAATCCTTCAGGCGTGCCGACGACCGGCGGCGACATTTTTCACGCTGGGCGCTCTGCCACGACATCAGCGATAAGCGGAAAAGCTGTTTCTCATCGCGCCACAAGGCATCGTCAATTTGATAATACTTCAGCGGCACGATGCGCCCATGTCGGCGCAACATCAATAAAGGATTATGGTGTTCTACCCGATAGGCAGCGCTCTGCTCGCAGGCTTTCAGATAAATATTTCCCTCTGCCACCATCGCAAACACGGTATCTTCGATAGCCAGGCTGTAGCCGCCAAACAGGGGGCGAGAGTGAAGTTGACCCAGCGGTGAGACGCAGGCCTGAAATTGCGGGAGCCGCGGACATACAAGTTTTTTCATGATCATTCCTTTGTGAATCATGTAATTAAACTTAAGTTGTTAACGGATCCGCTAAGAGAAAACATAAGGGACTTCCCTGACAGCAGCAAGATGATTTTTGCCTGCTTTTCCACCAGAGTGCGGTTTTGCGAGACGCTTTCAGAAAATTGCAGCTGTTGCTGCAACTGGAAGACAGGAGAGAAAGGATTAGCTGGCGTTAAGGATGGTGTTGAGGTCAGCCGCAAAGCCGGACAGTCAGGGTGGCTGAAAGCGATTAAATTTCCATCAGCAAAATGACAAATTGCGGTTGATCTTTTCCCCTGGCGGATATACTGTATATGCATACAGTAACTACAGGCGGGATAGACTATGTTTACTTCAGCTCACGCAAACCGTTCAGCACAGGCTTCTGCTCCGGCAGGCCACTACGCTCATCGTTCTGGCGAACAGGCCGCCAATGGGCTGATCAGTGAAATTGTCTATCGTGAAGATCAACCCATGATGACACAGTTGTTGTTGCTACCTTTATTACAGCAGCTGGGTCAACAGTCTCGCTGGCAGCTGTGGCTTACGCCGCAACAAAAGCTAAGCCGCGAGTGGGTTCAGTCTGCCGGTCTGCCGCTGTCTAAAGTCATGCAAATTAGCCAGCTCTCTCCTTGCCATACCGTAGACTCTATGATCCGTGCCCTGCGCACCGGTAATTATAGTGTGGTTATCTGCTGGCTGGCGGAGGAGTTAACCGCTGACGAACATGAGCGTCTGGTCAATGCCGCCCAGGAAGGCTGCGCAATGGGGTTCATCATGCGCCCGGTCCGAAATCAGGGCACGCTCGGCAGACAACTCAGCGGGCTAAAAATTCACTCAAATTTGTATCATTGAGTGAAATTAGGATTATTCCTGGAATTTTTTTTACCGGTGGTAAAGGCGTTGTGTTTTTTAGGGTCTTTTTCGCGGAATGCCTGCCACACGGGGATTTGTGCCTTTTTTTCGTGTACGAAAATCAACCATATTTGTTAAATATTGTGTACACAACCCTTTTTTTTCATATGCCTGACAGAGTTCACACTTGTAAGTTTTGAACTAAGTTGTAGACTTTACATCGCCAGGGGTGATCGGCTTACGCTGCATGTATCAGCATAGTTAACAACAAGTCACGCCCCCGGTGAAGGATTTAACCGTGAGGTCTTTTGTAACTTCATGGCGAATTTTGGATGATAATGAGGCGCAAAAAATGAAAAAGACAGCTATCGCGATTGCAGTGGCACTGGCTGGCTTCGCTACCGTAGCGCAGGCCGCTCCGAAAGATAACACCTGGTATGCAGGTGGTAAACTGGGTTGGTCCCAGTATCACGACACCGGTTTCTACGGTAACGGTTTCCAGAACAACAATGGTCCGACCCGTAACGATCAGCTTGGTGCTGGTGCGTTCGGTGGTTACCAGGTTAACCCGTACCTCGGTTTCGAAATGGGTTATGACTGGCTGGGCCGTATGGCATATAAAGGCAGCGTTGATAACGGTGCTTTCAAAGCTCAGGGCGTTCAGCTGACCGCTAAACTGGGTTACCCGATCACTGACGATCTGGATATCTACACCCGTCTGGGCGGCATGGTTTGGCGCGCTGACTCCAAAGGCAACTACGCTTCCACCGGCGTTTCCCGTAGCGAACACGACACTGGCGTTTCCCCAGTATTTGCTGGCGGCGTAGAGTGGGCTGTTACTCGTGACATCGCTACCCGTCTGGAATACCAGTGGGTTAACAACATCGGCGACGCTGGCACTGTTGGTACCCGTCCTGATAACGGCATGCTGAGCCTGGGTGTTTCCTACCGTTTCGGTCAGGAAGATGCTGCACCGGTTGTAGCTCCGGCTCCGGCTCCGGCTCCGGAAGTGGCTACCAAGCACTTCACCCTGAAGTCTGATGTACTGTTCAACTTCAACAAAGCGACCCTGAAACCGGAAGGTCAGCAGGCTCTGGATCAGCTGTACACCCAGCTGAGCAACATGGATCCGAAAGACGGTTCCGCAGTTGTTATGGGCTTCACCGACCGTATCGGTTCCGAAGCTTACAACCAGCAGCTGTCTGAGAAACGTGCTCAGTCCGTTGTTGACTACCTGGTTGCTAAAGGCATCCCGGCTGGCAAAATCTCCGCTCGCGGCATGGGTAAATCCAATCCGGTTACTGGCAACACCTGTGACAACGTGAAAGCTCGCGCTGCCCTGATCGACTGCCTGGCTCCGGATCGTCGTGTAGAGATCGAAGTTAAAGGCTACAAAGAAGTTGTAACTCAGCCTGCGGCTTAAGTTATCACTGATGAAAAAACCCGCTTCGGCGGGTTTTTTTATGCCTTCTCGCTCGCTTTAGCGGCTGAGGGCTGAAGGCTGAAGGCTGAAGGCTGAAGGCTGAAGGCTGAAGGCTGAAGGCTGATAGCTGATAGCTGATAGCTGATAGCTGATAGCTGATAGCTAAAGACCGTGAGCGATGGATTGTGCATTGTCGACCGTGCGCTGCGACCTGCGCCTTAGCAACCGCTGATCGGGCATGCCGGTTACTCTTTACCCAGCAGTACCTGCAGATCGTGCTTCAGGCTCGACATTTTACTGGCATATTTCTCTTTATGCTCAGCATCCTCAATCAGCTGGACAATGGTTTCGGACAAGGTTTTCCCCCGCCGCTGCGCCAGACCGGCAAGGCGCTGCCAGACGACAAACTCAAGGTCGATCGACTTCTTACGCGTATGCTGATGCTCGGCGTTAAAATGGCGTTTCCGTCGCGCGCGGATAGTCTGCTTCATGCGGTTCATCAGCGCCGGATTCATATGCTGCTCAATCCAGGCATGCACCAGCACAGGTTCATTCTCGAGCGTCAGCAAGTCATCTACCGCAGCTTGCGCAGCGCTGGCCTCAATGTAGCGGGTAATCAGCTCACCTTCCCGGTGCTTCTTTACCAGATATTTCCATTTCCAGCCGCTTTCAAGATTTTCCAGTTGTTGATATTTCATTGCGATCTCAATGTGACCGTGTAACTCATTTCAGGATATCAGTTTTTTCCTGATGTGCTGAATATAAATCATTATTCGTGATGTGGATGGCCGGGTAATCATCGGGGTACTCATAATCCTCCGTGTGCTCTGACGCGGCATCAGGTATAATTGCGCGCTTTACATCTAACTAAAAAACAGCGACTTTGACCATTACGAAACTGACCCGAACCGACCTTGCGCCTGATCTGGAACCTTACCAGGCGCTGTTTGCTCAAGCTGAACTCTCTCATCCGGCCCCCTCCCTCTCGGGCGATCTGCAGCCGCGTTTGTTCTATGCGCTTGAGCAGCTGCTGTGCACCCCGGCAGTCTCCTCCTTCATGCTGGTGAAAGCCCCTGAGGAGCCGGAATATCTGCAATGGCTGGCGGCTGAAACTCGTACGCTGCACGAACCTGCCGCACCGCTTCACGGAGTCCGCTATGAGGTTAACGGCGCTCACGTGACGCTCGCGCCGGCGCAACGCGCTGAAGATAATTTTGCCAGTACCGCTCCGGTCGTGGCGGCCGATTGGCTGGAGGCGGAACAGCTGTTTGGCTGCGTACGCCAGTTTAACGGTGAAATCACACTTCAGCCTGGCCTGGTCCATCAGGCCAACGGCGGCGTGCTGGTGCTTTCACTACGCACACTACTGGCACAACCGCTACTGTGGGTGCGCCTGAAAAATATGGTGACCCGTCAACGCTTTGACTGGCTCTCCATCGATGAATCACGGCCGCTGCCGGTCAGCATCCCTTCCATGCCGCTGAGCCTGAAAGTCATGCTGGTGGGCGAACGCGAATCTCTGGCCGATTTTCAGGAAATGGAGCCAGAGCTCTCTGCCCAGGCCATCTATAGTGAGTATGAAGACACCCTGCAGTTTGCAGACGCCGATACGCTGAAGGCCTGGTGCCAGTGGGTATGGCAGAATGCACAGCAGCTGGAACTACCGGGCCCGGCGAGCGATGCCTGGCCACTGCTGATCGATGAAGGGACGCGCTACACCGGCGACCAGGAGACCCTGCCGCTCAGCCCGCTATGGATAGCCCGCCAGCTGCGTGAGTCTGCCGCCTTCTGCGAAGGCGAAGAGATTACCGGCGAAGCGATGCAGACGATGCTGGCGCGCCGTGAGTGGCGTGAGGGCTACCTGGCGGAGCGTATGCAGGAGGAAATCCTGCAGGAACAGATCCTGATTGAAACCGAAGGCGAATGCGTCGGGCAGATTAACGCCCTCTCGGTCATTGAATTCCCCGGTCATCCACGCGCCTTCGGCGAACCTTCGCGCATCAGCTGCGTCGTGCACATTGGCGACGGCGAGTTTATCGACGTCGAGCGTAAAGCCGAGCTGGGCGGCAACATTCATGCGAAAGGCATGATGATCATGCAGGCTTTTCTGATGTCCGAGCTGGAGCTGGAGCAACAACTCCCCTTCTCCGCTTCGCTGACCTTTGAGCAGTCCTACAGTGAAGTGGATGGCGACAGTGCCTCCATGGCTGAACTCTGCGCCTTAATCAGCGCGCTGGCCAACGTGCCGATTAATCAAAGCATCGCGATCACCGGCTCTGTCGACCAGTTTGGTCGTGTGCAGCCGGTCGGCGGTCTGAACGAGAAAATTGAAGGCTTCTTCACTATTTGCCAGCAGCGCGGTTTAACCGGCAAACAGGGAGTGATTATCCCTGCCGCCAACGTTCGTCATCTCAGCCTGAGCCACGAACTACGTCAGGCCGTTGCCGACAACCAGTTTGCTATCTGGGCAATAGACGATATTAGCGAAGCGCTGCCGATGTTGACCCAGCTGATGTGGGACGGTGAAGGACAGACGCTGCGACAAACCATTCAGGAGCGGATAGCGCAGGCGACCCAGCAGGAGACTCGCCATCGTTTTCCGTGGCCGCTACGCTGGTTAGGTGGGACAAGTTCTAACTGATCGGACTTGTTCAGCTTACACGTGTTAGCTATCCTGCGTCCCGAACTTAAAATAAGGCTTACTGAAAACATGGTAGATAAACGCGAATCCTATACAAAAGAAGATCTTCTTGCCTCTGGTCGTGGTGAACTGTTCGGCGCGAAAGGCCCGCAGTTGCCGGCGCCAAACATGCTGATGATGGACCGCGTCATCAAAATGACCGAAACCGGTGGTAACTATGACAAAGGTTATGTTGAGGCCGAACTCGACATCAACCCGGACCTGTGGTTCTTCGGTTGCCACTTTATCGGCGATCCGGTGATGCCGGGCTGCCTGGGCCTGGATGCCATGTGGCAGCTGGTGGGTTTCTATCTCGGCTGGCTCGGTGGCGAAGGCAAAGGCCGCGCGCTGGGCGTTGGCGAAGTGAAATTCACGGGTCAGGTTCTGCCGACCGCGAAAAAAGTGACCTATCGCATCCACTTCAAGCGCATCGTTAACCGTCGTCTGATTATGGGCCTTGCGGATGGTGAAGTGCTGGTTGACGATCGCCTGATCTACACCGCAAGCGATCTGAAAGTGGGTCTGTTCCAGGATACTTCCGCTTTCTGATAACGTTCAGCAGCGATTAAAAGGCGAAGCCCCCGCTATGCGGAGGCTTCTTTTTTAAAGAGACAGTGTCAGGCCGTTAGTACCCTGTCCTCCATGGCTTCTCGCCAGCCTCCCAGCCACCATGAGCGTTGATTCAGGCTCTGGTATGGACACATTTCTTTCGATCTTCCTGCGATACCCGCCTGATATCCGCGTTGATGTGCCCGTTCCAGGCGATCTCGTTTTTGTCTCTTCATGCCTCGTTTCCCTCATTCTTTGATCTGGTGGAAAAGAAAACAGTGGTCGCAAATTATGCAGCCACGGGTTACGAATACCGCGAAATGAAGGCAACGTCAATGCGCAAAATTCACGCCATTGTCATATTTGTGACCTATATAAGAGTTCATTTTTTGTTCATCTGACACACCGGCCGGTAACGAACTGACCTGACAAAAAAAAGCCGTGCGGCTCAGATGAACCGCACGGCAGATCAGCGTGATGAATTTTACTTATGGCAGACGGTTAAGCTCGCTGGCAATGGCCGCCGCCTCCTGGCTCCACGCCTGCGCCAGGGTCTTGACCATCGCGTCATAACCATCCTGATCCTGCTTAAGCACGATGTTGAACGGGCGCTTGATCAGCTGTCCCTGATGCTTCAGCAGCCACTCACCGCTGACGATAACCCGCCCGTCGTAGCGTCCGTGAAAGCCATTGACCGCGACGTTGAGCGTATCCTGCTCGCTACCCAGCGGCTGGGATGACACCACCCAGCCCGGCAGCTGTTGGCTCAGGTTCGCCACCAGCGTGGTGCGCAGCTGCTGGTCCAGTGGGCTGGCCCACAGATTATTATTGGCGATCACATACTGCACGTCGGTGGTCTGATAGACCACCCCGTTACCCGCCAGGTAATCCGGGATGCTGACCTGCTCAACCCACAGCAGACGCGCCCCCTGGCTGGCGGCGCTCTGTGCGCCGCCCTGCGCCACCGGCAGCTGGTAATACGTTTTGCTTTCGCCGCCGCTACTGCACGCCGTCAGCACGCATACGGCTGCCGCCAGTAACCATTTTTTCATTATTTCGCTCCCTTCGGCTGTGGGTCTTTTTTATCCTTCGCCTCAAATACCAGCGCATTGCTCTTATCATTGAGCGTTTTCAGGACCGGCTGCAATTCACGCAGCACCTGATCCAGACGCTGCATATCGGCCACCATCTTATTGTAGGCCGCGGAGCCCGGCTGGAAGCCCTGCATGCTGCGGTTTAGCTCGCGCAGCGTCGTCTGCATATCCGCAGGTAACTGCTGCATCGACTGGCTGGAGGTGATCTTATTCAGACTATCCAGCGTGGTCTGCACGTGCTGCATGGTCTTCTCGCTCTGCGCCAGGGTGCTGGTCGCCTGCTCCAGCAACGGATTGAGCGGCAGGTTATTAATCTTATCCAGCGCATCCATCAGACGCTGCTGGATCTGCGCCAGACCACCGCTGATGGTCGGGATAATCGGATAGCCGTTAAACTCCTGAATTTTCCCGCGCGGCGGCGCCTTCGGATAGAAGTCGAGATCGATATACAGCGCGCCGGTCACCAGGTTACCGGTTTTCAGCGAGCCGCGCAGTCCGCGGTTGATCAGATCGTCAATATGGGCACGAATATTCGGATCGCCGCCCAGCTGGTTAATCAGACGTTGCGGTTCCACCCGCACTTCCACCGGAATGCGATAATCGTCGTTCAAACGCTGCTTCAGACCGGGAATGAAGAACGGCACTTTGCCGACGGTTCCCAGACGGATGCCGCGGAACTCTACCGGCGCGCCCGGCTGCAGGCCGCGAACCGAGTCTTTGAAGAACATCACATAGTCAATATGTTCGGTAAAGACCGAATCCTGGATGCTCTTCTGATCGTCAAATAAATGGTATTCCGTTTTATTTGCCACCGGCTCGCCGAGATCCAATCCTTCAGGAATATCGAAGCTCACGCCGCCGCCAAACAGCGTCGACAGCGAACCCATCTCGACGCGCATCCCCGCCGAAGTCAAATCTACAGCGATGCCGCTGTCCTTCCAGAAGCGGACATTGGTGGTCACCAGGCGGTCATTGGGCGCATTGATAAACAACTGATAAGTGATACGACGTTTCTGGGTGTCGAAGGTGCTGGTTTCCACCGACCCCACGCGATAGCCGCGGAACAGCACCGGATCGCCCGGCGACAGCTGCCCCGCCTTGCTGCTTTCCAGCAGAATACGGATCCCCTTGGCATCCGGCGAGGCCAGCGGCGGAGAATCCAGTAGCGGATACTGCGCTGGCACCGAACCTTTCGTCCCCGGCTGCAGTTCAATATAGGCCCCGGACAACAATGTCCCAAGACCGCTGATCCCCTCGCGCCCTACCTGCGGTTTTACCACCCAAAAGACGGAATCGTTGTGCAGTAATTTCTGCATCCCTGAGTTGAGGCGGGCTTTGATTTCCACGTGGGTTAAATCGTCGGTCAGCGTCGCGCTCTCCACTACCCCAACGTCCACGCTGCGGCTCTTGATGCGGGTTTTTCCCCCTTCAATCCCTTCCGCGTTGGTGGTGATCAGCGTGACCTCAGGGCCCTGATGGCTGTAATGATAGAACAGGATCCACGCCCCGATCAGCGCAGTGACGATAGGAAAGATCCACACCGGTGACCAGTTCTTCACCTTCTGCACTTTCGCTTCTCCGCTCTTATTTTCCATGTTGTTGTATTTCCTCATGGCTTGAATCTGGCTCACGATCCCACAGTAAACGGGGATCAAACGTCATGGCTGAAAACATGGTCATCACCACCACCAGCGCAAACATCACCGCGCCGATAGCGGGATAGATATTCATCAACCCTCCCATGCGCACCAGCGCAGAGAGTACGGCGATGACAAAAACATCAATCATTGACCAGCGGCCAACAAATTCCACCACTTCATAGATCAGATGCATACGTTCCGAATCGCGCTCACCGTTGCCATTGGCGTTCCAGCACAGCCAGGCAATAGCGATCATCTTCAGCGTCGGCACCATAATACTGGCGATAAAGATCACCAGCGCCACCGGATAAGACCCCTCGCTCCACAGTAAAACTACCCCAGCCATAATGGTCGACGGCATTTTATCGCCCAACAGATCGGTGATCATGATCGGCATAATATTGGCAGGAAGATAAAGGATAAATGAGGTCACCAGCAGCGCCAGCGTCCACTGCAGGCTGTTTTTACGCCGCGCCGTTCCTTTACTGTGACAGCGCGGGCAGATCGTCAGATCGGCCGGCAACACCGCCGTGCAGCACGCGCAGGAGCGCAGCCCCTGGCGGATACCGGCCACACCGACCTTCAGCGGTTGGGTAATGGCCGGCATAGGGGCGATATCATCCCACAGCCAGCGGCGGTCGACGCACTGAAAAGTACGTAACTGCAGCAGGCAAAACATACACCACGGCACAAAACTCAGACCGATGCCGATATCGCCGTAGGCCATCAGCTTGACGAAGCTCACCAGCACGCCGGCAAGAAAGATCTCCGCCATGCCCCAGGTTTTCAGGTGGAACAGAATACGCGCAAGGAACGCCTTGAGACCGGCGGGCATTCTGACCCGATTGACCAGCAGCAGAATGGTGACCAGGCAAAACGCCGGTACCAGCTGCACAAAGAGTAAAAAGAAAGTGCCGAGGCTGGCGTAATCCTCGGTAAATAACACATTGGGAATTTCCAGTAGCTCTATTTCGCTGCTGATCCCGCCCACTTTCATATAGATGAACGGAAAGAGGTTGGCCAACAGCAGCATAAACAGCGCAACCAGCGCATACGCCGTGGGACGCTGGCGAGGCACGTCCCACGTGGTGGTTAATGTTGTACCGCAGCGCGGACAAGCGGCTTTCTGGCGATGCTCAAGCTGCGGCAAAGCCACCAGCAAATCACATTGGGGACATAAAATATGTCGCGCAGCATGATGATGATCGCACATGACAACTCCTCGGCTCAGGCGCCGTTCTTTAATCCTTCGAGATATTCCCAGCGTTCAAAGGCCGCTTCCAGCGCCTGTTCCGCTTCGGCCAGCTTTGCCAGCACCTGCTGCGTGCGATCGTGCGGTTGTCCAAAGAAGTCGGGATCGGCCACCTGCTCCTGCAGCGTCTGAAGTTCGGCCTCGAGGGCTTCCAGCTTCTGCGGCAGCTGTTCCAGCTCGCGCTGCAGGTTATAGCTTAGTTTGTTCCCGCCGCGTTTGACAGTTTCTGCTTTTGGCTGAGCGACTTCCAACGTTTTTTTCGCTGCCGGCTGCTTCTGAGCCAACGACTGGGCCTGCTGTCCGCGGGCGTCGTGATAGCCGCCGATATACTGGCCGATGCGACCGCCGCCTTCGAAGATCCAGCATTCGGTTACGGTGTTATCCACGAACTGACGATCGTGGCTCACCAGCATCACGGTGCCCTGATAGCCATCGATCAGCTCTTCCAGCAGCTCCAGCGTTTCGACATCCAGGTCGTTTGTCGGTTCATCGAGAATCAACAAGTTGCTGGGTTTCAAAAACAGCCGCGCCAGCAGCAGGCGGTTACGTTCCCCGCCAGAGAGCGCCCGCACCGGGGTCATCGCCCGTTTCGGATGGAACAGGAAGTCCTGCAGATAGCCCAGCACATGGCGCGGCTTACCGTTAACCATCACCTCCTGCTTACCTTCCGCAAGGTTATCCATCACCGTCCGGTCCGGATCCAGCTCTGCGCGGTGCTGGTCGAAGTAGGCGACTTCCAGTTTGGTACCGACGTGGATCCGCCCGCTGTCGGCCTGCAGCTGGCCAAGCATCAGCTTCAGCAGCGTGGTTTTCCCACAGCCGTTGGGGCCAATCAGGGCAATCTTGTCGCCGCGCTGGATCTGCGCGGAGAAATCTTTCACCAGCACTTTGCCATCAACCTGATAGTTGACGTTCTCCATTTCGAAAACGATTTTGCCGGAGCGCGAAGCCTCTTCAACCTGCATCCTGGCGCTGCCCATCACTTCCCGGCGCTCGCCGCGCTCACGACGCATCGCCTTCAGGGCGCGAACGCGGCCTTCGTTACGCGTGCGGCGCGCTTTGATCCCCTGACGGATCCACACCTCTTCCTGAGCGAGCTTGCGGTCGAATTCCGCATTCTGCAGTTCTTCAACCCGCAGGGCTTCTTCTTTATCCAGCAGATACTGATCGTAATCGCCCGGGTAGGTCACCAGCTTGCCGCGATCGAGGTCGACGATGCGCGTCGCCATATTGCGGATAAAGGAGCGGTCGTGCGAAATAAAGATAATGGTGCCTTTAAAGGTTTTCAGGAACCCTTCCAGCCAGTCGATGGTTTCGATATCCAGGTGGTTGGTAGGTTCATCGAGCAGCAGCACGCGCGGCCCGCTGACCAGCGCGCGGCCCAGCGCCGCTTTACGCAGCCAGCCGCCGGACAGGGATGCCAGTTGGGCATTGGCATCAAGGCCAAGCTGCTCAATCACTTCGTTAATGCGGCTGTCCAGCTGCCACAGCCCCAGGTTATCGAGCTGCTCCTGCAGGCGCGCCAGTTCATTTAAATTTTTGTCGCTCGGATCGGTCATGACCTGATGTGATACGTCATGGTAGGCCTTCAGGTAGGCCGCCTGCTCGGCGATGCCTTCCGCGACAAAATCGTACACCGTACCGGCGACATTACGCGGCGGATCCTGCTGCAGACGCGCCACAATCAGATCCTGTTCATAAATAATGCGCCCGTCATCCAGCCCCTGCTCGCGGTTGAGGATCTTCATCAGGGTCGATTTACCGGCGCCGTTGCGTCCGACGAGGCAGACGCGTTCGTTATCTTCGATATGCAGCTCGGCATTATCCAGCAGCGGCGCATCGCTGAAGGAAAGCCAGGCGCCATGCATACTAATCAGTGACATTCTTTATTCCTTTCAGGCTGCGGTAATCAGCCAGCAGTTGTGGATCTGACGGTTGCGGGCAAAATCCTGCGACAGCGTTTTTTGCGAAATCTCTTGTGCCTTCAGGCCAAGCGCCGCCAGCCCGTCATGATCCATACGGAAACCGCGTTTGTTATTCGAGAACATAATGGTGCCGCCTTTACGCAGCAGACGTTTCAGATCGGTCATCAGGCGAATGTGATCGCGCTGGACGTCGAAAGCATCTTCCATTCGTTTGGAGTTGGAGAAGGTCGGCGGATCGATAAAGATCAGATCGAACTGCTCGGTGCTCTCCCGCAGCCAGCCCAGGACGTCCGCCTGCATCAGGCGATGCGCGCGGCCGGTCAGGCCATTGAGACGCAGGTTGCGTTCCGCCCACTCCAGATAGGTGCGCGACATATCCACCGTGGTGGTGGAGCGAGCGCCGCCGAGGCCGGCGTGGACGCTGGCGCTGCCGGTATAGGAGAACAGGTTGAGGAAATCCTTGCCTTTGCTCATCTGGCCAAGCATACGGCGGGCGATCCGGTGGTCGAGGAACAGACCGGTATCCAGGTAGTCGGTGAGGTTGACCCACAGACGCGCGTTGTACTCCTGCACCTCGATAAAGTCGCCTTTCTCCGCCATCTTCTGATACTGATTTTTCCCCTTTTGCCGCTCGCGGGTCTTCAGCACCAGCTTGTTCGGCGCGATTCCTAACACCGCGATAGTCGCGGCGATAATATCGAACAGGCGCTGGCGCGCTTTATGCGCGTCGACAGTTTTCGGCGGGGCATACTCCTGGACCACCACCCAGTCGGCGTAGCGATCGATGGCCACGTTGTATTCCGGCAGGTCAGCATCGTACAGGCGATAGCATTCAATGCCTTCCTGACGGGCCCATTTTTCAAACTTCTTCAGGTTCTTACGCAGACGGTTAGCAAAATCTTCCGCCAGCATCGCCGGCTTGCCGCCTTCGCTCTCCGCCAGATGATAATTCTTCTGCACGCAGTCCAGCGGGCCGTTCTTGGCTTTAAACTGTTTGTCGGCGCGCAGCTGCAGGCAGCTTAACAGCTCCGGCGAGGCGCTGAACACCGACAGGTTCCAGCCGCCAAACTGACTTTTCATGATCCGGCCCAGCAAGCTGTGCAGGGCGATCAGCGCCGGCTCGCTTTCCAGACGCTCGCCGTACGGCGGGTTGCTGATCACGGTGCCGTACGGGCCTTTCGGCAGCGGATTATTCAGCTGGGCGACGTCTTTGACTTCAAAATCGATCAGCTCGCCGATGCCGGCCCGACGGGCGTTGCGGCGGGCGCGGTCAATGACGCGTGCGTCGACATCGGATCCATAGAAGCGTGAACCATATGCCGCCAGCCCCTGACGGGCGCGGGTTTGCGCTTCCGCTTTCACTTCTTTCCAGATGACGTCGTCGTGCTGTGCCCAGCCGCCAAAGCCCCAGTGGCCGCGGTGCAGGCCCGGCGCGCGGTCGGTCGCCAGCATCGCCGCCTCAATCAGCAGGGTACCGGAGCCGCACATCGGATCGAGCAGCGGGGTGCCCGGCACCCAGCCGGAGCGCATCACGATCGCCGCCGCGAGGTTTTCTTTGATCGGCGCCATACCGGTGCCATCGCGGTAGCCGCGCAGGTGCAGGCCTTCGCCGCTCAGATCCAGCGAGATGTGCGCCGTCTCTTTGTTCAGCCAGACGTTGATCCGCAGATCGGGCGACTCACGATCGACGTTCGGGCGCGGCAGATTCTTACGGGTGAAGCTGTCGACAATAGCGTCTTTGACCTTCAGCGCGCCGTACTGGCTGTTGCGGATCTCCTCATTGAGACCGCTAAAATGCACCGCGAAGGTGGCGCCAGGGTTAAACATCTCCGTCCACGGAATGGCCTGTACGCCGAGGTACAGATCCAGATCGCTGTATACGCGACACTCGCCCAGCGGCAGCATGATGCGCGAAGCCAGCCGGCTCCACATCAGGCTTTGATACAGCAGGCGCGTATCCCCCTGAAAATGGACCCCGCCCTGGACTACCTGGCAGTCCGTCGCGCCAAGCCCTTCCAGTTCAGTTTTTAACAGCTCTTCCAGCCCACGAGCCGTACTGGCAAACAGAGAATTCATATCGTCACTTTTACTTAAAGAAAATTGGTGCGCATTATAGCCAATATGTGCCCTATGTCATAAAGTTATAGGCTTATTTTTGGAACCCGGAGGCAGCGTATGGTAACGCTCTCGCGTCTTTTTATTCATCCCGTTAAATCCATGCGCGGCATGGGCCTGACCCACGCCTTTGCCGATATCAGCGGCCTGGCCTTCGATCGCCTGTTTATGGTCACCGAAACCGACGGCACCTTTATTACCGCCCGTCAGTTTCCGCAAATGGTGAAATTTATTCCGGCGCCGCTGCATGATGGCCTTCACCTGACCGCACCGGACGGCAGCAGCGCCGTGGTGCGTTTTAACGATTTCGCCCCTCAGGCCGAACCGACAGAAGTCTGGGGCAACCATTTTACCGCCCTTATCGCGCCCGCAGCGGTTAATCAGTGGCTCAGCGGCTTTTTCAATCGCGACGTCCAGCTGCGCTGGCTGGGGCCACAGTTAACCCGCCGGGTGAAGCGCCACGATGCGGTACCGCTCTCCTTCGCCGACGGCTACCCTTACCTGCTGGCGAACGAAGCCTCCCTGCGCGATCTGCAGCAGCGCTGCCCGGCCAGCGTAAGCATAGAACAGTTTCGCCCTAATCTCGTGGTCACCGGCGCGGCGGCCTGGGATGAAGATAGCTGGAAAGTGATCCGCGTCGGCGAGGTGGTATTTGACGTCGCCAAACCGTGCAGCCGCTGCATTTTTACCACCGTCAGTCCGGAGCGCGGGCAGAAGCATCCCAGCGGAGAGCCGCTGGAAACCTTAAAGCGCTTCCGCACCGCGCAGGATAATGGCGATGTCGACTTTGGTCAGAACCTGATTGCCCGTAACAGCGGCGTGATCCGGGTGGGGGATGAAGTGGAAATCCTCGCCCGCGGCCCGGCGAAAGCCTACGGCGCCGGCGAAAGCGACGATACCCCGGCTCCCGAGGCGCAGCAGCAGGCCACGGTTGCCATTGAATGGCAGGGTCAACAATTTACCGGCAATAACCAGCAGGTGCTGCTGGAACAACTGGAGCAACAGGGCATTCGCGTACCCTACTCGTGTCGGGCGGGGATCTGCGGCAGCTGCCGCATCCGTCTTGAAGAGGGGGAAGTGAGTCCGTTAAAGAAAAACGCGGTCGCCGGAGATGGCACCATTCTCGCCTGCAGCTGCGTGCCGAAAACGGCGCTGCGCCTGGCGCCTTAAACCGCCTGCCCCAGGCTGTAGCTGACCGCGCTCTGCGCCGGCTGCAGCCTGTCGTTCATGATTTTAATGACATCGCCCAGCTGCATAACCCGGCCGGCAAGCGTAAGACCCGGCTGAGCCAACAGACAGAGCGCGGCATTATCGCCCGGCTCCACCACCAGTAAATTCACCTGCTCGCCGGTATCGCTCAGCCAGACGCAGGCCGCGTCGCCGCCGCTCGGCTGCCAGTGATGGGTATGGGCGATAAAGTGCCAGCTTTTCGGCATCTGCGGTTTGAGAAAACGGATGGCGGTGAGCGCGTTAAGGACTAATTCCGCACGCTGCTCTTTCGATAGCTCGAGATCGCGACATTTTTCTTCAAAAGAGAAATAGAGCGCGGCGTCATCAACGCAGAATCCCGATGGGGCAAAGGCGTCCGGCGTCAGCATGCGCCGGGCGAAGCGCGAGCGAAATAACATGCCATTGGCCAGATCGAGCATCATGCGGTCGTGCTCTTCATCGTAATACCAACGCCAGTTATCGTCAGGTTTAATCCGCATTTTTCCCCCTGTCCCCTTTCATACGCCTCTGCAAAGCTGTTGCGACTTACCGCAGAATATTTTCTAAAATTAAGAAAAGTCTAAAATGTTTAAATAAGCAACAGTGAGGGAATATAAAACAACCAGGGCCGGAAATAAAGCCCTGGGGGGATTCAAAGGAGGAAAAGATTAGATGTGGGTAACAATTTCTTTAATCAGCGGCGGACCTTTAAAAATAAATCCGGAATAAATCTGCACCAGCGATGCCCCAGCGGCCATCTTTTCCCGCGCGGCAATCACGGAATCAATACCGCCCACGCCAATGATAGGCAAACGGCCATTCAACTCTGCGGAGAGCATGCGAATAATTTCGGTACTCTTTAATTGTAATGGACGACCGCTAAGCCCGCCGGTCTCATCGCAATGTTTCATTCCCTGGACCAGAGAACGATCGAGAGTAGTATTGGTGGCAATCACCCCATCAATATTATGACGCACGAGGCTATCGGCAACCTGGATCAATTCCTCAGGCAAAAGATCCGGCGCGATCTTCACGGCGACCGGAACATATTTTTGATGCTTCTGCTGCAGCTCAAGCTGCTTATTTTTAATACCGGAGAGTAAATCGTCGAGCGCTTCGCCGTATTGCAGCGTGCGCAGCCCCGGGGTGTTCGGCGAGGAGATATTAATGGCGATATAGCCAGCGTAGGGATAGACTTTTTCCATACAAATCAGGTAATCATCTTTCCCGTGCTCAACCGGCGTATCTTTATTTTTACCGATATTGATGCCCAGCACGCCGTCAAAATGCGCCTTTTTCACGTTCTCGACCAGGTTATCGACGCCATGGTTATTAAAGCCCATGCGGTTGATCAACCCCTCAGCATCCACCAGACGGAAGATCCTTGGCTTATCGTTGCCCGGTTGCGGACGCGGCGTCACGGTGCCGATCTCAATGGAGCCAAAACCCATCGCGCCCAGCGCGTCAATGCATTCCCCGTTTTTATCCAGCCCGGCCGCCAGACCCAGCGGGTTTTTAAAGGTCAACCCCATGCAGGTGACAGGCCTGGCCGGCACCTTCTGGCGAACCAGGATTTCCAGCGGCGTCCCGGTGACACGGCGTAATTGTTGAAAAGTAACTTCATGAGCGCGCTCAGGATCGAGCTGAAAAAGGGCTTTACGAACGAAGGGGTAGTACATGAACTCTCCTGGATTCCCGGTGTGCAAACCGGGGGCGTATTATGTGCGATCTGTTGCGGAAAGGGAATTGACCTGCGACAAAAAATCCCCCATCAGCGCAAACGATTACCTCCCCGCGCGCCGTTATGCGCTTTTCGGCTATCTAACGGTGGATAAATCATTTAGGGAAATAATGGCCCTCTGTCACACTCACTATAAATGTTATCAATTATAGATAAATGCAAACATTTAGTTATAAGGAGAGAGAGATGCGCGTCATTACGCTTGCGGGCAGCCCGCGTTACCCTTCCCGTTCCAGCGCCCTGCTGGAATATGCCAGAGAGACGCTCACCGCCGCCGATATCGAAGTCTGCCACTGGCATCTGCAGAACTTTGCCCCGGAAGACCTTCTCTACGCTCGCTTTGACAACCCGGCGCTGCAGACGCTCAATGAGCAGCTGGCCGGGGCTGACGGCTTGATCATCGCCACGCCGGTGTATAAAGCCTCGTTTTCCGGCGCCCTGAAAACGCTGCTCGACCTGCTTCCTGAGCGGGCGCTGGAGGGCAAAATCGTACTGCCGCTGGCCACCGGCGGCACCATCGCCCACATGCTGGCGGTGGACTACGCCCTGAAGCCGGTGCTGAATGCCCTCAAGGCTCAGGAGATCCTCCACGGCGTCTTCGCCGACGACAGCCAGGTGACCGATTACCAGCACAAGCCGCAGTTTACCCCGAACCTGCAGCGGCGCCTCGATGAAGCCCTCGAGACCTTCTGGCAGGCGCTGCACCGCCCCAGCAGCCGCGCGCCGTCATTAACGTCTCTGCGTGGGGTGGAACATGCTTAATCCTCTCCGCGCTCTGACCCTCGGCGGACTGCTGCTCTTTTCCACCCTGGGCCACGCCGCCCCGGCGGCGCCTGACGCCCTGCGCATCGGTTATCAGAAAGGCAGCGTCAGCATGGTGCTGGCGAAAAGCCATCAGCTGCTGGAGCAGCGCTACCCAAAGACCCATATCTCGTGGATAGAATTCCCGGCCGGTCCGCAGATGCTGGAGGCGCTGAACGTTGGCAGCATCGATATCGGCAGCACTGGCGACATTCCGCCTATCTTTGCGCAGGCGGCGGGCGCCGATCTGGTGTATATCGGTTCGGAACCGCCCAAGCCCAAAGCGGAAGTGATTCTGGTGGCGCAGGGCAGCCCGATTCATAACGTTGCTGAGCTGAAAGGAAAAAAGGTCGCTTTTCAGAAAGGCTCCAGCTCCCACAATCTGCTGCTGCGCGCCCTGCAGCTGGCAGGTTTGAAGTTTAGCGACATTCAGCCGGTCTATCTCGCCCCCGCCGATGCGCGCGCCGCCTTCCAGCAGGGCAATGTCGACGCCTGGGCGATCTGGGATCCGTATTACTCCGCCGCGCTGCTGCAGGGCGGCGCCCGGGTGCTAACCGACGGAACCGACCTGAAACAGACAGGATCCTTCTATCTCGCTTCCCGCCCTTACGCTGAACGCAATGGCGCCTTTATTGAGGGTGTACTCGATACCTTTACGCAGGCCGATGCCCTGACCCATAGCCAGCGCGCGCAAAGCATTACGCTGCTGGCGAAAACGATGGGGTTACCGGAGGCGGTGATCGCCAGCTACCTGGACCATCGTCCCCCCACCTCGGTTACCCCGGTGAGCGCCGAAACCGCCGCTCGCCAGCAGCAGACGGCCGACCTGTTCTATGAGAACAAGCTGGTGCCGAAAAAAGTAGATATCCGGGCCCGCATCTGGCAGCCCGCCGCCGCACAAGGAGCGAAATCATGAGTCTGAATATGTTCTGGTTTTTACCGACCCATGGTGATGGTCGTTATCTGGGTACCGAAGAGGGAGCCCGTTCGGTCGATTATGGCTATCTGCAGCAAATCGCGCAGACGGCGGATCGGCTGGGGTTCACCGGCGTGCTGATCCCGACCGGGCGCTCATGTGAAGATGCCTGGCTGGTTGCGGCCTCGATGATCCCGGTAACGCAGCGGCTGAAATTTCTTGTCGCCCTCAGGCCAAGCGTGGTGTCGCCGACGGTGGCCGCGCGCCAGGCGGCGACCCTGGACCGACTGTCAAACGGCCGGGCGCTGTTCAATCTGGTCACCGGCAGCGATCCCGCCGAGCTGGCTGGCGACGGTGTCTTCCTCGACCACACCGAGCGCTATGAGGCCTCGGCTGAATTTACCCACATCTGGCGCAAGCTGATGGAAGGGGAAACTGTCACCTTTAACGGTAAGCATCAGCGCGTTCGCGACGCTAAACTGCTGTTTCCGCCGCTCCAGCAGCCGCGTCCGCCGCTCTATTTCGGCGGCTCGTCTGAGGTGGCGCAGGATCTGGCCGCTGAGCAGGTCGATCTCTATCTTACCTGGGGGGAACCACCGGCCCAGGTGGCAGAGAAAATTGCTCAGGTGCGGGAGAAAGCCGCCCGGCACGGTCGCCGGGTGCGTTTCGGCATCCGCCTGCATGTGATCGTGCGGGAAACCAATGAGGAAGCCTGGCAGGCAGCGGACAGCCTTATCTCTCATCTTGATGATGAGACTATCGCCCGCGCCCAGGCAGCCTTCGCCAGAACCGACTCCGTCGGCCAGCAGCGGATGGCGGCCCTGCACAATGGCCGACGCGATAAGCTGGAAATCAGCCCCAACCTGTGGGCTGGCGTCGGTTTAGCGCGCGGCGGCGCCGGGACCGCGCTGGTGGGCGATGCCGCCACCGTGGCCGAACGGATCAATGAGTACGCCGCGCTGGGTATCGATAGCTTTATCTTCTCCGGTTATCCGCATCTGGAAGAGGCGTATCGGGTCGGCGAACTGCTGTTCCCGCTGCTCGACATCGCGGTGCCGTCTGTCCCGCAGCCGCAAAGCCTGCGCCTGCAGGGAGAAGCCGTCGCTAACGAGTTTATCCCGCGTAAAGTGGCGCAGAGCTGAGGAGGTCGTGATGGCAAAATCAACCCATCCCCTGTTATTACGCCTCGCCCCCTGGCTGCTGCCGGTGGGAACGGTCATTGTCTGGCAGCTGGCCTCGTCCGTCGGCTGGCTGTCGACGCGGGTGCTGCCCTCGCCGGAGGGCGTATTGAAAGCGTTCTGGACCCTCTCGGCCAGCGGTGAGCTGTGGCAGCATCTGGCCATTAGCTCGTGGCGGGCGCTGGTCGGCTTCGCCATCGGCGGCTCCATAGGGCTGGTGCTAGGCCTGATCAGCGGTCTGTCACGCTGGGGCGAGCGCCTGCTGGACACGTCGATCCAGATGCTGCGCAATGTGCCGCATCTGGCGCTGATCCCGCTGGTGATCTTGTGGTTCGGCATCGATGAGACCGCCAAGATCTTCCTCGTATCGCTGGGCACCCTGTTCCCGATCTATATCAACACCTGGCACGGGATCCGCAATATCGACCGTGGACTGGTGGAGATGGCGCGCAGCTATGGTTTATCCGGCTTTGCTCTTTTCCGTCACGTGATTTTGCCCGGCGCCCTACCCTCGATTATGGTCGGCGTGCGTTTCGCCCTCGGTCTGATGTGGCTGACGCTTATTGTCGCCGAAACCATCTCGGCGAACGCCGGTATCGGCTACCTGGCGATGAATGCGCGTGAATTTCTGCAAACCGACGTGGTGGTGGTCGCCATCATTCTCTACGCCATTCTTGGCAAACTGGCCGACGTCAGCGCCCAGCTTCTGGAGCGGCTCTGGCTGCGCTGGAACCCGGCGTATCATCTTCAGGAGGCGAACGCATGAACACTGCCCGTCTAAACCCAGGTATCCCGCTGCTGCTGAACGGGGTGACTAAACGCTATGGCGACAACACCATTCTTAACGAGCTGGATCTGCATATCCCCAGCGGCCAGTTTGTGGCGGTGGTGGGCCGCAGCGGCGGCGGCAAAAGTACCCTGCTGCGCCTGCTGGCGGGCCTGGAAAACCCGAACGCCGGCGAGCTGCTGGCGGGCGCAACGCCGCTGGCGGCGATCCAGGACGACACCCGGATGATGTTTCAGGATGCACGCCTGCTGCCGTGGAAAACGGTGATTGATAACGTGGGGCTGGGGTTAAAAGGCGCCTGGCGCGAAGCCGCCCTGCAGGCACTGGCCAGCGTCGGACTCGAGAGCCGCGCGCAGGAGTGGCCGGCGGCGCTGTCGGGCGGGCAAAAGCAGCGCGTTGCGCTGGCCCGCGCCCTGATCCATCGCCCGCGCCTGCTATTGCTGGACGAGCCGCTGGGGGCGCTGGACGCCCTCACCCGTCTGGAGATGCAGGAGCTGATCGTCTCCCTGTGGCAGGAGCATGGCTTTACGGTCCTGCTGGTGACCCACGACGTCAGCGAAGCGGTGGCGATGGCCGACCGGGTGCTGTTAATTGAAGAGAAGAAGATCGGTCTCGATTTGAACGTGGATATTCCGCGACCGCGGCGCACCGGTTCGGCGAAGCTGGCCGAGCTGGAGGCGGAGGTACTGGATCGGGTGATGAAGCGCGGCAAGAGCGAGAGCGTGCCGCGTTTATTTAGTCATGGCTGACCGGAGTAACGGTCTGCTGTCAGAACGGGGGCATATCGTCATCCGACATGTCCCCGGCTCGCGCTTTGCTCAGCCGGGCGACCAACGACAAATCTGCCGCGTATTCCAGACCGGGTAAGCATCGCGCCACCCGACAACATCACCGCGGCACCAGGTAACCCGGACAGGGCGCAATGTGCGCCGCAATCCGGGTTTACGCCACGGTTACGCCAGCGCCTTACTGATTTTCTCGTACAGATCGCCTGAGAGATCCTTCAGACCCTTCAGCTGCTCCAGCGCGGCGCGCATCAGCGCCTGGCGTTTCTCATCGTAACGCTTCAGGCGAATCAACGGCTCAATCAGTCGCGATGCGACCTGCGGGTTGCGCTGGTTAAGCTCGGTCAGCATCTCCACCAGGAACTGGTAGCCGCTGCCGTCTTCCGCATGGAACGCCGCCGGGTTGCTGCTGGCGAAAGCGCCGATGAGCGACCGCACGCGGTTCGGGTTGCTCATGCTGAACGAACGATGGTTCAGCAGACCGCGTACCGTTTCGACCACATTGGCCGCCGGGCTGGTGGACTGCAGGATAAACCACTTGTCCATCACCAGGCCGTCCTGATGCCATTTGTCGTCATACTCCTGCATCAGCGCATCGCGGCACGGCAGCTCAGCGGCAACCGCCGCCGACAGCGCGGCCAGCGCGTCGGTCATGTTATCCGCCTGGTGATACTGCGCCGCCACCAGCTTATCGCCCAGCGTCGGTTCTGCGAATGCCAGATAGCGCAGGCAGGTATTGCGCAGGGCGCGCTTACCGATATCGGCATGCTCCACCCGGTAGCTGTCGAGCTTATTGGCGTTATATACCGCGAGGAATTCGTCCGCCAGCTCGTTCGCCAGGGTGCGGGTGAGCGCCTCGCGCACAGTGGCGATGGCGATAGGATCGATAATGGCGAACATCTCGGCGATTTCGTTGGCCGACGGCAGGGTTAAGATCTCGGCGGCCAGCGCCGGGTCAATCTTCTCGTCGAGCAGAATCGCGCGGAAGGCGTCCGCCACGTGCACCGGCAGCGACAGCGGCTGTCCCTGCTGATGACGGTTAACGTTCAGCTTGATGTAGGTCGCCAGCAGACTCTGCGCCGCATCCCAGCGCGAGAAATCATTCCGCGCATGGCGCATCAGGAAGGTGAGCTGCTGATCGCTCCACTTGTATTCCAGTTTCACCGGTGCTGAAAACTCGCACAGCAGGGCCGGTACCGGCTGGAAATAGACATTATCAAAGACGAAGGTCTGCTCAGCCTGAGTCACATTAAGCACCGGGTGCAGCGGATGGCCGCCCTTCTGCAGGGGGATCACCTTACCTTCGTTATCGTACAGCTCGATGGCAAACGGGATATGCAGCGGCTGCTTCTCGGCCTGCTCGGCGGTCGGCGGCGTACGCTGGCTGATGGTCAACGTATACTGCTCGGTCTCCGGATTATAGTCGTCATGGACGGTGACAATCGGCGTACCGGACTGGCTGTACCAGCGGCGGAAGTGCGACAGATCGACGTTCGAGGCATCTTCCATCGCCTGGACGAAATCGTCGCAGGTGGCGGCGCTGCCGTCATGACGTTCAAAATAGAGCTGCATCCCTTTCTGGAAGTTTTCTTCACCCAGCAGAGTGTGCAGCATGCGGATCACTTCGGCGCCCTTTTCGTAGACCGTCAGGGTGTAGAAGTTGTTCATCTCGATAACCATATCCGGGCGGATCGGGTGCGCCATCGGGCTGGCGTCTTCGGCAAACTGCAGCCCGCGCATAGTGCGCACGTTGTTGATGCGGTTCACCGCCCGCGAGCCGAGGTCGGAGCTGAACTCCTGATCGCGGAACACGGTCAGCCCCTCTTTCAGGCTTAGCTGGAACCAGTCGCGGCAGGTAACGCGGTTGCCGGTCCAGTTATGGAAATACTCATGACCAATTACCCGCTCAATATCAAGGTAGTCTTTATCGGTGGCGGTATCGGTCCGCGCCAGGACATATTTGGAGTTAAAGACGTTGAGTCCTTTGTTCTCCATGGCACCCATATTAAAGAAGTCGACGGCGACAATCATATAGATGTCGAGGTCATACTCGAGGCCAAAGCGCTCCTCATCCCATTTCATGGAGTTTTTCAGCGACGTCATCGCCCACGGCGCGCGGTCGAGATTGCCGCGATCGACGTACAGCTCCAGCGCCACTTCACGCCCGGAGCGGGTGGTAAAAGTGTCGCGCAGGACGTCGAAATCACCGGCCACCAGCGCAAACAGGTAGCACGGTTTCGGGAATGGGTCCTGCCACTGTACCCAGTGACGACCGTTCTCCAGTTCCCCTTCCGCCATACGGTTGCCGTTGGAGAGCAGGAACGGATATTTGGCTTTATCGGCGATAATTTTGGTGGTAAAGCGCGCCAGCACGTCCGGACGGTCCAGATACCAGGTGATGTGGCGGAAACCTTCCGCTTCACACTGGGTGCACAGCGCTTCGCCTGACTGATACAGGCCTTCCAGCGCGGTGTTCGCCGCCGGGCTGATCTCATTGACGATGGTCAGGGTGAAATGCTCCGGCAGGCCGCCGATCACCAGCTGATTGTTTTCTTCTTTATAGTCGCTCCACGGCTGTCCGTTCACCTGCAGCGAAATCAGAGTCAGATCTTCGCCGTCCAGGCGCAATGGCACATCAGACGCTGCCGCGTGGCGGGAGACCTTGCTCTCGGCCGTAACAACGGTTTTTGCGGCATCCAGGTCAAAGGTCAAATCGATATCGCTAATCAGATACTCCGGCGCACGATAGTCGTGGCGGTATTTGGCTTGGGGCTGTTGTGTCATAAAAAACCTTTCGCATCTTCGGTAAAGTGTCGTCCCAGTCTATTCCCGTTGTGTCAATCGCGCTATGCAGAATCTTCATCTTTTCAACGTGAAACACGGAAATCGCTACATTTTGTTAACACTCGCGGCACGAAATGCCCTCGACCCGACGCAAAGCTTGTGGTGTGATCCATGTTCAATATATTAAACTAGGCCTCGCAAATGACCGTCAGCGTCGCCATTGCTCGCCATCGCGGGACAGAGCCGGGTAATAAAGGTATACTCCGCCTCCTTTTTCCGCGTTGGTTTCGATGGAACGCTCCAGTGAGAGGATGCTACTGCGCACCATGACACAATTCACTTCTCCTGTACTGCACTCGCTGCTTGATACGGATGCCTACAAGCTGCACATGCAGCAGGCTGTCTTCCACCGCTACGGCGATGTACATGTGGCGGCGGAGTTTCGCTGCCGCGGAGACGACCTGCTCGGCATCTATGCCGACGCGATCCGCGAGCAGGTGGAGTCCATGCGCGACCTGAGGCTGCGGGATGATGAATATCGCTGGCTGTCCACCCTTCCTTTTTTTCGCCAGGATTACCTCGACTGGCTGCGCGATTTTCGCTATGACCCACGCCAGGTCACGGTCACCAATGACAACGGCAAGCTGAACATTCGCCTCACCGGCCCGTGGCGGGAAGCCATCATGTGGGAAGTCCCGCTGCTGGCGGTGATAAGCGAGCTGGTCCATCGCTACCGTTCACCCGAGACGGGCGTGGAACAAGCGCTAAACGCGCTTGAACATAAGCTAGGCGACTTCGCCACCATGACCGCTGACCTCGATATGAGCGCCTTCCGCCTGATGGATTTCGGCACCCGCCGTCGTTTTTCACGCGAGGTGCAGGAAGCCATTGTGCAACGCCTGCAGCAGGAGCCATGGTTTGTTGGCACCAGCAACTACGATCTGGCGCGCCGTCTCAACTTAACCCCGATGGGCACCCAGGCCCATGAGTGGTTCCAGGCTCATCAGCAGATCAGCCCGAACCTGGCCAGCAGCCAGCGGGCGGCCCTCGCCGCCTGGCTGGAAGAGTATCCTGACCAGCTGGGCATCGCGCTGACCGACTGCATCACCATGGATGCGTTCCTGCGCGATTTCGGTCCGGAGTTCGCCACCCGCTATCAGGGTTTGCGCCACGACTCCGGCGACCCGGTGGAATGGGGTGAAAAAGCCATCGCCCATTACCAGAAGCTGGGCATCGATCCGCTGAGCAAAGTGCTGGTCTTCTCCGATAATCTCGATCTGGCGAAAGCCGTCGACCTGTATCGCCACTTCGCCTCGCGGGTGAAGCTGAGCTTTGGGATCGGCACCCGTTTAACCTGCGATCTGCCGCAGGTTAAACCGCTCAATATCGTGATTAAGCTGGTGGAATGTAACGGCAAGCCGGTGGCGAAACTCTCCGACAGCCCGGGGAAAACCATCTGCCACGATAAGGCCTTCGTCCGCGCCCTGCGCGAGGCGTTTGACCTGCCGCCGATTAAAAAAGCGAGCTAATTTTCTTAAGGAGCCTTTCAGGCTCCTTTTTCTTTATTATTTATTGCCGAATTATCCGCTTATGATGCGAAATCTACTTGTCTGATGGAAGATGACAGGTAACATAGATATCCCCCCGCTGTAGGGGGAAGAGACTTTTTTATTGGACTATATAGAGAGATTATTATGAGCGTTGTGCCTGTAGCCGACGTACTCCAGGGCCGCGTTGCCGTTGACAGCGAAGTCACGGTCCGCGGATGGGTGCGTACCCGCCGAGATTCAAAAGCTGGCTTTTCATTCCTCGCCGTCTATGACGGTTCCTGCTTTGATCCTGTACAGGCCGTTATTAATAATTCTCTGCCCAATTACAATCAGGAAGTGCTGCGTCTGACCACCGGTTGCTCGGTGATTGTCACCGGTAAAGTCGTGGCTTCCCAGGGCCAGGGTCAGAGCTTTGAGATCCAGGCGACCAACGTGGAAGTGACCGGCTGGGTGGAAGACCCGGACACTTACCCGATGGCGGCCAAGCGCCACAGCATCGAGTATCTGCGTGAAGTGGCCCACCTGCGTCCGCGCACCAACCTGATCGGCGCGGTTGCCCGCGTGCGTCACACCCTGGCGCAGGCGCTGCATCGCTTCTTTGATGAGCAGGGCTTCTTCTGGGTCTCCACCCCGCTGATCACCGCCTCCGATACCGAAGGCGCTGGCGAAATGTTCCGCGTGTCGACGCTGGATCTGGAAAACCTGCCGCGTAACGATCAGGGCAAAGTCGATTTCGACAAAGACTTCTTCGGTAAAGAGTCGTTCCTGACCGTTTCCGGCCAGCTGAACGGCGAGACCTATGCCTGCGCGCTGTCGAAGATTTACACCTTCGGCCCGACCTTCCGCGCGGAAAACTCCAACACCAGCCGCCACCTGGCGGAGTTCTGGATGCTGGAGCCGGAAGTGGCCTTCGCCAATCTGAACGATGTTGCCGGCCTGGCGGAAGCGATGCTCAAGTACGTCTTTAAAGCGGTACTGGAAGAGCGCGCGGACGACATGCAGTTCTTCGCCGAGCGCGTTGATAAAGACGCTATCGACCGTCTGCAGCGCTTTATCACCGCTGATTTTGCGCAGGTGGATTATACCGACGCCGTCACCATTCTGGAAAACTGCGGCAAGCAATTCGAGAACCCGGTGTACTGGGGCGTGGATCTCTCCTCCGAGCACGAACGTTACCTGGCTGAAGAACACTTCAAAGCGCCGGTGGTGGTGAAAAACTACCCGAAAGATATTAAGGCGTTCTACATGCGCCTTAACGAAGACGGTAAAACCGTCGCGGCAATGGACGTCCTGGCGCCGGGTATTGGCGAGATCATCGGTGGTTCCCAACGTGAAGAGCGCCTCGACGTGCTTGACGCGCGTATGGCCGAGATGGGCCTGAATAAAGAAGACTACTGGTGGTATCGCGATCTGCGCCGCTATGGCACCGTTCCACACTCCGGCTTTGGCCTGGGCTTCGAGCGTCTGATCGCCTACGTGACCGGCGTGCAGAACGTCCGCGATGTCATTCCGTTCCCGCGGACCCCGCGCAACGCGACATTCTAAATTTTTCTGACATAAACCTGAAAGGCCAGCGCAAGCTGGCCTTTTTTTATGTCAATTACTGTTATCAAAATTCAACAAACTTAAACATCAAGGCCTCGAATTCACATTTATGTTACGCACTGTTTCGGTGCATCCTGGTGATACAGATCGCACTTTTTGTTCATAACAGAGCAAAACCCCTGATAAATTTGCTCATCTTTTAACCATGCGCCGCACGTCTTGCCAAGACAAAGGCTGAGTAAAAAGAAGGCTAATTCAACACATAAAATGAGCAAATTTACCTTTATCCAAATTAATCATAAATATTTCATATAGATAGATATGGAAGGGGGAATTACCTCACCATGTGGAACGGAATTTTGATTAAGTTCACAAAGTTCCCAGAAATACATATTTAGTTACATTTTTTTTCGTTTTGTTACTAATATGAGATATTAGTAGCATTTTCCGGCTAGCGAAACGTTGTCGCGGATGGAAAGATGCCTTCAGACACCAAACTCTCATCAATGGTTCTGTAAGTTTTTATTGACAGAACTTATTGACGGCAGTGGCACGTGTTCATATAAAAAATATTAATGAGGGTAATAAATAATGATGAAGCGCAATATTCTGGCAGTGGTGATCCCTGCCCTGCTGGTAGCCGGTGCAGCTAACGCTGCAGAAATCTATAACAAAAACGGCAACAAACTGGACTTCTACGGAAAAATGGTCGGCGAGCACGTCTGGACCACCAATGGCAAGACCAGCAGCGACGATACCACCTACGCCCGTATCGGCCTGAAAGGCGAAACTCAGATCAACGATCAGCTGACCGGCTACGGTCAGTGGGAATACAACATGGACGCCTCCAATGTTGAAGGTTCCCAGCCGACCAAAACCCGTCTGGCGTTCGCAGGTCTGAAAGCGGGCGAGTATGGTTCATTCGACTACGGCCGTAACTACGGCGCAATCTACGACGTCGAAGCAGCAACCGATATGCTGGTTGAATGGGGCGGCGACGGCTGGAACTACACCGACAACTACATGACCGGCCGTACCAACGGCGTGGCAACCTACCGTAACTCTGACTTCTTCGGTCTGGTTGACGGCCTGAGCTTCGCGCTGCAGTTCCAGGGTAAAAACGACCACGACCGTTCGATTCACAAGCAGAATGGCGACGGCTTCAGCACCGCGGCGACCTACGCGTTCGACAACGGTATTGCGCTGTCTGCTGGCTACTCCGGTTCCAACCGTAGCGTAGATCAGAAAGCTGACGGCAATGGCGACAAAGCCGAAGCCTGGGCAACCTCTGCAAAATATGACGCCAACAACGTTTACGCGGCCGTCATGTACTCCCAGACTTACAACATGACCCCGGAAAACCAGGGTAACTACTTCGCTGGCAAAACCCAGAACTTCGAAGCCGTTGTACAGTATCAGTTCGACTTCGGCCTGCGTCCGTCCATAGGCTACGTACAGACCAAAGGCAAAGACCTGCAGGCGCGCGGCGGCTTCTCCGGCGGCGATGCGGATCTGGTTAAATACGTCGAAGTGGGTACCTGGTACTACTTCAACAAGAACATGAACGTCTATGCGGCGTACAAGTTCAACCAACTGGACGACAACGCTTATACGCGTGAAGCTGGCGTAGCGACCGACGACCAGGCGGCCGTGGGTATCGTTTACCAGTTCTAATTTGCAGTACACCCCTTCGTGATATGCCTTCAGAGCAGGACTTCGGTCCTGCTTTTCTCTATTCGTGAGGCAAAGATCGTATCTTTCGAAAACCTTCGCGCTTTTTGTCGCAAACGGTTGGCAATTCGTTGTTCTCCCGTTAACCTGATAGCGGATTTCCCTTCAGTAATCACAATGGAACCTCGTCATGTTTGAGAACATTACCGCCGCCCCAGCCGACCCGATTTTAGGTCTGGCCGATCTGTTTCGTGCCGATGACCGCCCTGAAAAGATTAACCTCGGAATTGGTGTTTACAAGGATGAAACTGGTAAAACCCCCGTTCTGACCAGCGTCAAAAAAGCAGAGCAGTACCTGCTGGAAAATGAAACGACTAAAAACTATCTGGGCATCGATGGTATTCCTGAATTTGGTCGCTGCACCCAGGAGCTGCTGTTCGGTAAAGGCAATGCGATTATCGCCGATAAACGCGCCCGCACCGCGCAGACCCCGGGCGGTACCGGTGCACTGCGCGTCGCCGCAGACTTCCTCGCCAAAAACACCGACGTGAAACGCGTGTGGGTAAGCAACCCGAGCTGGCCAAACCATAAGAGTGTGTTTACCTCCGCCGGGCTGGAAGTGCGTGAATATGCCTACTACGACGCGGCTAACCACGCGCTGGACTTTGATGGTCTGCTTGCCAGCCTGAACGAAGCCCAGGCAGGCGACGTGGTACTGTTCCACGGCTGCTGCCACAACCCGACCGGTATCGATCCCACGCTCGATCAGTGGCAGACGCTGGCGCAGCTGTCGGTCGAGAAAGGCTGGCTGCCGCTGTTCGATTTCGCCTATCAGGGCTTCGCCCGCGGCCTGGAAGAAGATGCTGAAGGGTTGCGCGCCTTTGCTGCTCTGCATAAAGAGCTGCTGGTCGCCAGCTCCTACTCGAAAAACTTTGGCCTGTACAACGAGCGCGTCGGCGCCTGCACTCTGGTCGCCGCCGATCAGGAGACTGTAGACCGCGCATTCAGCCAGATGAAGTCGGTGATCCGCGCTAACTACTCCAACCCGCCTGCGCACGGCGCGTCCGTGGTGGCGACCATTCTGAGCAACGATGCGCTGCGGGCGATCTGGGAGCAGGAGCTGACCGATATGCGCCAGCGCATTCAGCGCATGCGACTGCTGTTCGTCAATACCCTGCAGGAAAAAGGCGCGAGCCGCGACTTCAGCTTTATCAGCAAACAGAACGGTATGTTCTCGTTCAGCGGCCTGACGAAAGAGCAGGTGCTGCGTCTGCGTGAAGAGTTCGCCATCTATGCGGTCGCGTCCGGCCGTATCAACGTGGCCGGCATGACGCCTGACAACATGGCGCCGCTGTGCGAAGCCATCGTCGCCGTGCTGTAAGCAATATTATTCGATATCAAGAAAAAGGCCGCGAATGCGGCCTTTTTTATGTTCGCGTCAGGTGGGTTACCAGACCGGCATCTCATCCTGCAGGAACGGGTTGTTGCGGCGTTCCTCACCCAGCGTCGACAGCGGACCATGGCCGGGAATAAAGGTCACGTCATCGCCCAACGGCAACAGCTTATCCTTAATGGCAGCGATCAGCTGCCCATGGTCGCCGCGTGGAAAATCACTGCGCCCCACTCCGCCTTTGAAAATCACATCCCCGGAAATAAGCAGTCGGGAAGCGTCATCAAAGAAGACCACATGACCCGGCGTATGACCTGGGCAGTGCAGCACCCGCAGCGCCACATTCCCTACATTAACCACATCGCCTTCATTGAGCCAGCGATCCGGACGCAGCGGCTGGCAATCCTCCAGGCCGAACATCCGGCTTTGCGCCGGTAAGCCTTCCAGCCAGAACTCATCTTCTTTTTCCGGACCAATAACCGGCACGCCATAATGCTCCGCCAGTTCCGCAGCGGCGCCGACGTGATCGAGGTGGCCATGCGTCAGCAGAATCTGCATCAGCGTGACGCCAGCCTCCGTCACCACCGCTTTGATACGTTCAGCATCGCCGCCAGGATCGACCAGCGCCGCCAGCCGGGTTTGTTCGCACCAGATAAGAGAACAGTTCTGCGCGAACGCGGTAACCGGAATAATACGATAGTTCATGACGCTCCTTTCGTTACCAGTGCCTTACGGGACCGGTATCAATATGCACAAAGTTACTACGTGGGTAATATCCTACACCACCTGCGCGCATAGATAACGCCGCTTTGCGAATATTGCTTAACGAAATACCTTCAATATGGAAATCCATTGCCTGCCCCTTGGTGTGATAGCTGTGTTTTGCTACACCACGGCTTCGTGCGCGAAGCTCATCATTGGTATCGAGGGAACGATAGCCAGAGATAAGCTGGACAGGTTTGTTGGTGCCAAGTAGTCCCTGCAACCGATAAAGATGATCGAACAGATTTGGATCGATGGACTTAATTTTATTCGCGCGGTAATCACGGAAAAAATGGTTAAGTCTTGCTAATTCATCCTGAATATAGCCTCTGCCATCGAAAAACTCCGCCTTGAGTGATTCACCAGTATGCAGGTTATTCAGCGTCAAAATACGCGGACGGGGGGTCGAGAGGGTGGCAAATGCCGGCGCAGGGAGAATGGCGGCAGCACCCAGCGCAGCACCACCCAACGCCAGCAATCTGCGGCGATTAGCGTCAAATTTGTCCATGATAATCAGGTCTACAGTCAATGAATCGTTATATACTTTTTCCGCCTTGCGCGATGCTGAACCTCAGCACGCCATCGCTCGCCACAGCCGTGATGCAGCCCGGCAAAAGAGAGCGTTCGCGCTGACCGCGCCACGCATTGAGCGGAATGATATGTATATGCACTTCTGGCGCACGAAAGGCACCTTACCGGGCATTATTGCCAACGTCAAGGCAGCCTCACCCCAGGAAAATCGGGCGCTGCAGAGGAGCAGCGCCCTTTTTTACCCAGTGCTAGGACAACAAAATCCATTGAACTACTTCATTTACCTGATTAATTGTTCAGCTTTCGTCAGAATTTGTGCGCTGGATCGCGCGGTGATATCGTAATTGTAAATATCTGTTCGATATTGTGTACGTCCATCAGCGTCCACAAACGCCGTTAAGTAATATAAATTCACCGGTATATTTTGCCGAATATTGACATAGCGCGTGTCCCCTTGCTTCAGGGCATCAGAAATACGCGAGTCATTCCAGCCCGCATCCTGCAGCAGCATATTGGCCAGCTCCGAAGCCTTATTCACCCTCACACAGCCGGAACTGAGCGCACGAACATCCTTCTGGAACAGATTATGGTTCGGCGTATCGTGCAGGTAGATGGCATCGGAGCTCGGCATATTGAACTTGTAGCGTCCGAGCGAGTTACGCGCCCCGGGCGCCTGCTGGAAGCGGAACGGTAAGTTGTTCTCGGTGATGGTCGACCAGTCAACCCGATAAGGATCGATGGTCTCTTTACTGTTCCAGCCGCGCATCACGGTGTAGCCATGCTGCTCCAGATAGCCTGGATTGTTACGCACCTTCGGCAGGATATCTTTGCGCGCCAGGGTTGGCGGCACGTTCCACGGCGGATTGACCACCACGTTATTCAGCGCGCTGCTCATCATTGGCGTTTTGCGGTCTGGACGCCCCACAATCACCCGCGAGGCCAGCACCTGGCTGCCGTCCTGGTAATAGACCAGCGAGAACGCCGGAATATTGACCATAATGCCGGTGGATAGTTTGCCCGGCAGTAAGCGTAAACGCTGAATGTTCAGGGCCAGCACCCCTGCGCGCTGCGCGGAAGAGACGTTGAGCCAGTCGCGAGTCGACTGGCCGATGACGCCATCCGCCCCCAGCCCCTGCATCGCCTGGAAGCGCTTAACCCCCTCCACCAGCTGGCGATCGTACACGCCGCGCGCCGCGGGTTTGCTCTTTTTCTTCGCCGACGGGCTCACCACATCGCCAGGCAGAACGATATTGGCGGTATTGTCCAGCATCCCGGTACGCTGGAGGATCTCGCGCAGGGCACCGATATCATTGCTCCATTCGCCGGGGCGCAGCGAGCCGCTGCCGGTCATCTGCGGCCACGGGCGAGAATCAGCCACCAGCGCCAGCAGCGACTGATGCATGGCTTCATACTGCGGATGATGCGGCGCCAGGCCGGCGATAAACGCCGGCAGGGAGCCATTGTCCAGCGCCAGCTGCCACTGGTTAATCACCGACAGCGGCGGGGTCGCCATCTTGTACGGCGTTGAACTGTACAACCAGCGGGTCCCCTGGGTGGGGATGCCGCTGATAAAGTGCAGATAGCCCATCATGGCGTCCGACAGCACCACATCGCGCGCCATACCGCTGACGGCGGGATCGGTCAGCAGACTGACCCAGGTGGTAAACTGCGGCTGAAAACCGGCGATGGCGATCTCCGCCAGCTGCTGCTGGAACGCCTGCACCGCCTCGCGGTTTTCCCACATCGGTTTCATATCCCTGGCGGCGTACAGCGACACCAGCGGATTCATAAAGACGGGTTTATACCCTGCCGGCAACAGCGCCTCGATCTGGGCGCGACTGTTTGCCGCCGTCGCCATCGACAGCGGCTGCTCACCGGCCAGCTTCGCGACCGCCGGCGATTGCCCATCGCTTTGCGCCAGCGCGACAGAGACCTCAGCGGGCGTCGCGGAACTGTCGCCGGGTACGACTTCAGGCTCTTCGGCCTGGACATTGAACAGCGGAGCAAATGCCAGTGCCAGGCTCAGGCTGAGCGCTGACAATGGACGACCATACCGTTTCTTTAGCAACATCCCTTGCCCCCTGTTGTCACACATTGCAGCCCACAAAATTGGGGCTCTTTTTCAGTATATAAAGACGAAAAGGCTTTTGCCTTACCTAATGTAAAGAAGTTTAAAGATTATACCACCCTGGCATACCGGGCTGGATAGAAAAAAAGGGCAACTTAACGTTGCCCTCTTCACCGCTTAACCGCCAGAATGTTGCCGCAGCCTCAGGAGGCGTCGGCCGTTCCCGGCAGCGCTTCCGGCAGCGGCGCGGCAAACCCGCGCAGCCCCACCACGTGGACGTGTTCGTGATTATTGAACACTTTACGCACCAGTTTATAGGTGGTGCCTTTCTCCGGACTGATGTTCTCCGGCGCCGCGATAATCAGCTGCATCTCCAGACGTTCGCACAGCTCGAACAGCGTGGCGATGGAGCGGGCATCGAGACGCGCCGCTTCATCGAGGAATAGCAGACGGCAAGGCGAGATATCCTTGCCGCGCAGACGGCGGGATTCATCTTCCCAGCTCTGGACGACCATCACCAGAATCGACATCCCGGTACCGATCGCTTCCCCGGTGGACAGCGCGCCGGACTCCGCGCGCAGCCAGCCGTCGGAGCCGCGGTTAACCTCCACTTCCATCTCCAGATAGTTGCGGTAGTCGAGCAGCTCTTCACCGATGGTTTGCGGCGTGCGCTGCCCCATGTCGATCTGGGGATTCAGGCGCTGATAGAGCTTAGCCAGCGCTTCCGAGAAGGTCAGGCGGTTGCTGTTGAAGAGATCCTGATGCTGTTCATGCTGCTCGGAGAGCACATCGAGCAGCATCGAATGGGTCTCACGCACATTGACGTTCAGACGCACGCTGTTGACCTGGCCGAAGGAGACGCTCTGCAATCCCTGATTGAGCATCCGGATACGATTCTGCTCGCGCTGAATGGTTTTGCGAATAATGTTGGCCACGCTGCGGGAGCTGATGGCCAGCTTCTGTTCGCGGTTTGTTAGCTCTTCGGTCAGGCGGCTGAGCTCAATCTCCATCTGCTCGATCGCTTCCACCGGATCATCGGTGCGGATAATATCCTGGCGGATACGCTCGCGCAGATGCTGGTAGACGGCAACGAAGAACTGAATTTTGCGCTCCGGACGCTTCGGATCTTCCGAGATACGCAGCACGTCGCGCAGATGTTCGTTATCAGCGACAGCCAGACGCAGCGCACCGAGCGCCTTATCCGACATGGAGCGCAGCTCGTCGGCGGAAAGATAGGCCAGCTCGCGGCGGTGCAGACGACGCTCGACGCCGTTGTCTTTCACCAGGCGCATCACCGCGCACCAGCCTGCCTTGGCGGTCACCACCTGCTCGCGCATTTCGCAATAATCGCGCTCTAACTTGCGCAGTTTGCGGGTCAGGTTGTCCATTTCCGCTTCGCAGAAGGTCAATGCTTTCTCCAGCTGATTGCGACGGGAGCGGTTATTGCTCAGCTGCATGTGCAGCTCATCGCGACGCGCACGGGCCCGCTCTTCCGCGCCGGCATCGGCGCGTACGCCAATGTCCTGCAGCTCTTTATACAGATCGTTAAGCAGCTCTTTCTTGGTGTCATACGAGCTCTTCAGCGAGGCCAGCACCTGATTGTACTGGCTAAGCTGCGCCGCATGGGCACGCATCGCGTCGCGCGCGCGGCTGCGTTCGGTTTCCGCCTGCTCCAGACGCTGGCGCAGCTTCTCGTTGAGATCGCTGTTGCCGCTGAGCATTTCCGCCGAATCGGAGTAGCTGAAGTGGGCCCGGCGCTGGACGACTTCCGCCAGGGCAAAAGCCTGCTGGCGCGCATCGCGCTGGGTCTGCTGCGCATAGGCGTAATCTTCTTTCAGCTGCTCAAACTGCTCCGGATCGCTCTGCAGCACCGAAACAATAGGCTCCAGCTTCGCCAGCTGATTGCCGTGCTGCTGAATAAAGCGCGCGGCCTCCTGCGCTTCATCCAGACGTTCCTGGATCTCGTTCACGCGGTCGGCCAGCGTATCATCCGCCAGCAGATTCAGGCGCGGCAGCAGGCGGTTAAGCGCCGACACGCCCTCTTTCGCCTGCTCATACTGCACGCGGTTCTGTTGGTTATCGCTTTCATGGGCGCTCAGCGCGCGCTCCAGCTCGCCGCGGCGGCTGTTGAGTTTGCGGATCTCTTCTTCCGGATCGTCCTCGAAGGCCACCGCCAGATGGCTGCCGATGAAGCGGCTAAAAGCCTGATGCAAACGCTGCGTTTTCTGCACGTCAAACGACAGGGTCGCAAAACGCTCGGACAGCGATTCACGCTCGGCATGCAGGGTTTCAATGCGGTTTTCACGCGCGGCGCGGCCAAACAGCGGCAGCGACGGGAAGCGCGAATAACGCCACTGGCGGTCGGCAATCTTCACCACCACCGCTTTTTCCAGCTCGTCCACGCTGAATACGCTATCGTCAAAGGACTGCGGATCGCCTTCGATCAGATAGAGATCTTCGGGACAATCTTCCAGCCCTTCAAGCTGCTCGGCAACCTGCGACAGATCCGGCACCACGATGGCATGGCGCGACGGACCGTACAGCGCGGAGAAGTACGGCGCATCGTCAAGGCTAACATCATCGTAGATCTCGGACAGCAGAACGCCGCCGAACCGTTCCGCCAGCGCGTTGAGGCGCGGATCCTCCGAACCGCCCGGCTGGCTGAGACGCTCGATTTCTTCGTCGATGGCGCGCTTGCGGGCGCCGACCTCGTCACGTTCAACGATAGCTTCGCGCTCGCGCTCCAGCAGCTGCTGCAGGTATTCGGTAACCTCCTGGCCGGATTCAAACTGCTCGCCGCTCTGCTCGCACAGCTGGTTAAGGCTGTTCTGCGCCGCCAGCCAGACTGGCGCCCGGCGCATCAGCGTCTGAGTGCGCGACTGCAGCTGCTCCAGCTCCTGGCGCAGGGTCATGCGCTGTTCCTGAGCGTTAGAAACGCTGTCGGCCAGCGAAGCGATGCGCGCTTCCAGCTCCTGATGCAGCGTTTCCAGATCGTCGATATCGTAGCGTTTGCCCTGGCGTTTGCAGAACTCAGCCAGCTGGCGCTCGGCGTCCTGCTGCTCGCGCAGGCGCTGCTCCAGCTCGTTGAGGCGGCTGCGCAGCCCCTGCGCCTGCTCGGCCTGGTGGCGCTGGTTCACGCCGTCGCGCAGCAATTCGCGCGCCACGTCCCAGGCTTCATTGCGCGCCAGCGGGCCGTTAATCGCCGCCACCAGCTGGTAGGCCTGTTCAAACTGGCTGTGCGCGGTTTGCGCCACGCTCATTTTCTGTTCCAGCGACAGCATTTTCTCCGTCGCTTCCTGCTCTTTCGCCTGGAAGGTTTCCAGCCACTCGTCGGCGCTCTCCGGCGTCAGGTCCGGCAGATGGCACAGCGCCTTCGCGCGCTCCAGCGCCTGCAGCGCCTGGTGATACTGAATGGCTCGGGTCTGCTGCACGTCAAGCGCCTGCTGATAGTCGGCGAGCTGGTTTTTCAGCTCATCCACTTCCAGCTCGGCGGCCTCGGCGCGGGCTTCGTTCTCTTCCTGGCGATCGATGGCTTCCGCCACCACTTCGTTCTGCTCTTCCAGACGGATCTGCAGCTCGTCAAGATCCGCTTCGTAGCGCTCGATTTTTTCCTGCTGACGCAGCGCGGTCTGCACCAGGTTCAGGTGATCGCTGGCGGCCTGGTAATCCGCTTCCAGATCGCCTTCTGCGCCGTTATGCTCCTGCAGCTCGCGCGCCATGTCGACGTGCTTATACTGCTCCGCCGCCAGTTGCGAACGCGAGGTAAAGAGATCGCGACGATACTCCAGCGCCTTATCAAGATGAATACGCCGCTCGTTGGCGTGACGCATATAGTCCGCCGCCACGTAGTTGGTGGCTTCGCTAATCAGATGTTTGAACAGATCGCGATCGGACTGGGTGACGCGGATCGCCTCGAGAGTCATGCGGTTTTCCCGCAGCGCCGCTTCCATATCCTGGAATGCCTTACGCACGCCGCTGTTTTCCGGCAACAGGTAGTCGCGCAGCGAGCGGGTAATGGTGCTGGAGATCCCGCCGTACAGCGAGGCCTCGATCAGGCGATAATATTTACTTCGATCGGAGGCGGAACGCAGACGGCGCGCCACCACGCCCAGATCGAACATCAGCGAATGATACTCGGTGATCGAGTTGAACTGCTTAAACTGGACCCCTTCCATCGCCTCGAGCTTGTCTTTCAGCTCATTGAGACTGACTACGCGCGCCTGGCGATCGTTCAGCGTTTCGGTTAGCAGCTGGGTCGGCAGGATAGAGGTGGGCAGCCCCTGAATGGCGAAAGGCTTGATATCGACTTTGCGATCGCGCCCGGCAACCTGCTGCAGGCGCACGCCGACTACCACGCGCTGATGGCGGGAGTTGATAACGTCGAGCACTGAGTAACAGACTCCGGCGCGCAGCTTACCGTGCAGGCCTTTATCGCGTGAGCCGCTGGTGGCCCCCGCTTCGGTGGTGTTACGGAAGTGCAGCAGGGTTAAATCGGGGATCAGCGCCGTGACGAAGGCCGCCATGGTCGTCGACTTACCGGCGCCGTTCCCCCCGGAGAGGGTGGTGACCAGTTCATCAAGATCAAAGGTCCGGGCAAAGAAGCCGTTCCAGTTAACCAGCGTCAGCGAGCGAAACTTACCGCGTTCAATCATTACTCTTCCTCCCCGCTATCCGGCTGGTTCTCTTCATTCTCATCATTGAGCTGCAGGTGATTTTCCAGGGCCATCGCTTCCCCGTCGCGGATCAGGCGGCGCTGCGCCTCGCGCGGGTCGTCGCCGGCGCGTACATCGGCGCCAAAGCGGAATACCGATTCGGTAATGCGGAACTTACTGCTGTCGTGGCCCATAAACCACACCATCCCCAGACGGCGCAGGCGGTTTAGCGACGCGCGCATTTTTTCCTGCAGCTTCTGACGGTCCAGATCCGAACCGGTGGAACGGTTGTTGACCAGCTTCAGCAGCCTGGATTCATCCGCCAGGGTCAGCAGCTCGTCATACAGCTCCTGCTGGGTGAAAATTCCTTCGTTTGCCAGGCGCTCCGGGCTGAGATAGAGATAGCAAAGAATTTTGCCCACCATCATATCCAGTTCGGACAGCACCGAGCGTGAAATCAGGGTTGTGGAACGCGGGCGCAGGTAGAAAAACCCCTCCGGCGCGCGGATCAGCTCGACGTTATAGCGAGCGTAAAACTCTTCCAGATAATCCTGGAAGTCCATCAAAAATGCGTGATTATCCAGCTCGTCGAGGCCGATATGTCGGCCCGCGCGCAAGGCGCTGTCCAGCGCCGGAAATAACGGATTGGCTAACGCCTGCGCCAACTTAACCGGCATCACTTGTTCAATATTTGTCAATGACATGCGCCTGTACCTTGGCTCCGTAATCATTAATCGGCTGCCATTTGGCTGGCAGTCCGGTGAAATCTGCCTGGGCGACGCCCAGCTGTACCGCCTGATCCACGACGATCCGCGCCACGTCGAAGTGACGCCCGCGCGGATACTGCGCCAGGAACTCCCGCGCCACCAGGCCGAGATCCAGCGGTATTCCTTTCTCTTTATAGACCGCCAGCTGCGCTTCGATCAGCGCCGCCAGCTGCTCGCGAATTTCGTTAAACTCTTCAAATTCGAGGTCCGCCGGTAGCTCGCCGGTGACCTCTTCATCGCGCAGGGCCATCTCCTCGTCGCGCATATCCAGCAGACGGTCGGCGTTGGCGTAAGTCAGCGCCCACGGCTCATCAAAATAGGTCTGTACCGACTGGCGCAGACGCTGGGCGAAGACGCGGTTCTTATCCATATCGATAGCGGTACGGATAAACTTGTGCACGTGGCGGTCATAGCCGATCCACAGGTCAATCGCCTGTTGGCCCCAGCTGACGATGCGGTCCAGCTTGCTTTGCAGGTCGAACACCAGCCGGTCGACAAAATGGAGATCATCGCGCGCCATGGTCGAATCCTGAATGCGCAACAGATTCGCCTGCAGCTTATCCCCCGCCGCATCCAGCGTATCCTGCAGTTCACGCAGGGTGCCGGAGGTTTCCGACAGCAACAGTTCACAGCTGGAAATCGCCGCGCGCCAGTCTTTGTTCAACAGCTGCGCGATATCGTCTTTCACCAGCTGCTGCTGCTCATCCATGATGCGCTGCGTCAGGTCGATGCTGTCGAAAATTTCCGCTACCGAATACTTCAGCGGGGCAAAAACGTTGCGATGCCAGTGAAACTCATCGCCGCCCTCTTCCGCAGCATCCGCCGCGCGCTTCAGCTCGCCGGCGACGATCGACAACTGCATCGAGAGACGCAGCGTCGAAAATTCGCGCTGCCGGATATAATAATCGGTGATCCCGATCCCCAACGGCGTCAGACGATAGATTGCATTGCCTTCGGTAATTTCGCTGGTAAAGCGGTTCAGCAGACGCTGGCGCACCAAATCGTTGATGGCGTTATTGGCGCGCTGGCTGATGGTTTCGCTGGTCTGCTCAAACGCATCACTCACGTGGCGGAACGCATCCACCAGTTCTCCCTCGCTCATTTCCCCTTCCAGCCGTTCGCCATTCAGGGTGGCGATCGCCAGCAGGAAAGAGAGTCTGTCGACCGGCAGCGAGATAGAAAAATCATTTTTCCTGGCCCAGGCAACCAGTTCGGGGACTGTCTGGGAAAATTCACTCATACTTTATCCTTGCATCTGCGGCTATGAGCCTGGCTCTTAAGCGCGGTGACATGAATATAACGGCCCAGGCTGAGGTACGGCTCCTGACGACAGTAGCGCGTCTCCAGCTCCAGCAGCGCCGCATAGCTGTCATGCTGTTGGCGTTTTTCACGCAGATAATCATGAAACACTCGCACGCCGGTTTTGCTGACAATCTGCCAGCCAATCTCTTCCAGCCAGTGATAAACCTGCTGCGGCTCACGCGGATAGTCCGGCGACAGCGTGCGTTTTTTCTTTTTTGGCATGCCCAGTTGTACGTAATCGAAATTACCGGCAACCATATTGTGCATCAGCAGGCCGTTAGCATTGTAGAACATCAACGACAAGCCGCCGCCAGGACGCAGCGTCGACCACAGGGTACGCAGCACCGCCTGGGGCTCCGCCACCCACTCCAGCACCGCATGAAACAGTACCAGATCGACCGGGCTTTCCAAGTGCTGCGCAATATCCTGAGCCGCGCATTGTACAAAATGCATGTTGTCGATCACACCTTTATCGACAGCAGCCTGGCGGGCGCGGGCCACCATTTCAGCGGAGAGATCGCACAGCGTCACGTGATGGCCCAGTTGCGCCACTTTAATGGCCGTTTGCCCTTCGCCGCCGCCGGCATCCAGTACCCTCAGCGGCCCCGGCCCCAGCTGCGCCAGCAGCGGCTCCAGATCCTGCCAGAGGATCGCCTGGCGCAGCTGGCCTTTTGTGGTGCCGTAAATATTGCGCGAAAACTTTTCAGCAATGTCATCGAAATTGCGATCCTGCACGGGCGACTCCACAAGCCAACACAAAACCGCTATTTTGTCATACCCACGCCGAGAATGAAGCGATCTGTTATAAGATCCGAACATAACTTTGGTTATATGGTTAAAAAAGGAACCATCTGGCATGCTTTTCACGCTAAAAAAGATCGTCGGCGGTCTGCTGCTACCGCTTCCTGCCCTGCTGTTGCTGATCGGTATCGGGATCGCCCTGTTATGGTTCAGCCGCTTTCAACGTACCGGGAAGTTTTGCGTGAGCCTCGGCTGGCTGCTGCTGACGCTGCTGAGCCTGCAGCCCGTGGCAGACAGCCTGCTTAAACCGATAGAAGATCGCTATCCCACCTGGCGCGGCGAGCAGCCGGTGAGCTACGTGGTGGTGCTGGGCGGCGGCTATACCTGGAACCCGGAGTGGGCGCCTAGCTCTAACCTTATCAGCAACAGCCTGCCGCGCCTGACGGAGGGCATTCGCCTGTGGCAGGAGAATCCGGGATCGAAAATGATCTTTACCGGCGCGGCGGCAAAAACCAACCCCGTCAGCACGGCGGAGGCCGGGGCGAGAGTGGCGGAGAGCCTCGGCGTACCGCGCAGCGATATCATCGTGCTCGATAAGCCGAAAGATACGGAAGAGGAAGCGCTGGCGGTGAAGGGCGCTATCGGCGACGCCCCCTTCCTGCTGGTCACCTCGGCGTCGCATCTTCCGCGGGCGATGATCTTCTTTCGCCATGCCGGTCTGGATCCGCTGCCCGCGCCGGCTAATCAGATGGCGGTCACATCACCGCTCAATCCGTGGGAGCGGGTCATTCCTTCACCGGTGTGGCTGATGCACAGCGACCGGGTCGGCTATGAAACGCTTGGTCGCGTCTGGCAATGGCTGAAAGGCAGCTCAGGCGAGCCAGGGCAGGAGTGATTTTGCGGCGAGGTCGAAACGGGCGCGGTCAAAGCGCCCGGTATTGACCAGGTTATCCACCTCATCCCACAGCAGATAAAGCCAGCGCCGCCAGACAAAGGCCTCGGAGACCGGCGCCTGCTGCAGATAACGCCATAGCAGCTGCTCGGCCTGGCCCCCCTCCGCGAGACGGAACAGTTCGTACTCCCGCGGCGCCCACAGCATCATCCCCGGACCAACCATCGCCAGCAGCTGATCGCTGCGCGGATCTTTCAGCATGCTGCGCAGGGTGAAATTGCCGTGCACCAGTACGGCATTATCATTGAAATCGCGGAACAGCTCCGGCAGACACTCGCGGGAGCGGAACAAAACCCGCTTATCCTGCATGGTCAGACCGGTGTCCTGATACAGGTTCAGGGTGCTCCACAACATCGCCACCCGCTGCCGGTACCAGTTCGGCCACAGATTGTCCTGGGTATTATCGACCATCCCCACGCAGCCGCCGCTGTCCTGACGATGCCAGGCCAGCAGCGCCTCGACGATCTGCTCCTGCAGCTGCTCCCAGCGCGCCGGGGTGCGGGTGGGCGCCTCCACCGGGACGCCGCGCAGACGCTCAAGCAGCAGCACGTCCGGCCCGGGATGCTCTTCATGCGTCATCACGCCATAGACCACCGGCATGCGCACCGTACCGCTGCGCGCCAGAGTGGAGATCTTCCAGGCCAGCTGCCGCGCCACGCCGGGGGTGGTGAAACTTCGCGCCAGCAGCGGCATCGGATTTCCCTGCGCGTCATACAGGGACCACAGCGCCGTAGCGGCTTTTTCACTGACACACTCCACCCGGCTCAGCTTTTCGCCAAGCAGGTGACTCAGTTCGGTTCGCAACTGTTCCATTGTCGATTACCCCTATGAACACTACTGATTTCATAATGAGCGCCCGCACCTGGGTTGTCATCGGATAAGATCAAAAATGGGCAAAAAAAGCATAAAACCGGTGGGGATATCCCCTCCTGCAAGGAGGGGACAGAGGACTAACGCAGTTCAGCGCGGACGCGCGCCAGATCTTCAGGGGTATCGACGCCGGTGCCGGGCACTTCGGCCGCCACGGCGACATGGATCTTCTCGCCATACCACAGCACCCGCAGCTGCTCGAGCATTTCTATCTGCTCCAGCGGGCTTGGCGCCCAGCTGACATAGCGGCGAATAAAGCCGGCGCGATAGCCATAGATGCCGATGTGGCGCAGCAGAGAATCACCAATGGCGTCGCGGGAGTGGGCAAAGCGATCGCGATCCCAGGGAATGGTGGCGCGGGAGAAATAGAGCGCATAGCCCTGCGCATCCATCACCACTTTGACCGCATTTGGATTAAACGCCTCTTCCGCATCGTGGATCGGTACCGCCAGCGTCGCCATTCCGCTGGTGCTGGCAGCCAGATTCTCCGCCACCTGGCGGACGATAGCCGGGGGGATCATCGGCTCATCGCCCTGGATATTGACGATGATGGTGTCATCGCTGAACGCGCACTTCTCCACCACCTCCGCCAGCCGTTCGGTGCCGGATTGATGGTCGGCGCGGGTCATGCAGACCTCGCCGCCGGCGGCTTCAACCGCCCGGGCGACCTCTTCGTGATCGGTGGCGACAATAATGCGATCCGCGCCGGATTCGCGGGCGCGCTCCAGCACATGGACAATCATCGGCTTGCCGTTAATGTCCTGCAGTGGTTTTCCCGGCAGGCGCGTGGAGGCGAAACGCGCAGGAATAATGACCACGAAACTCATGAGTGACTCTCTTCTACCGCCAGCGGACGCGCTTCTGTCTCCAGCAGCACAGGGATACCGTCGCGCAGTGGAAACGCCAGACTATCAAGTTTGCAAATAAGTTCTTGCTTATCCTGACTGTAATACAGCTTACCGTTACAGACCGGGCAGGCGATGATTTCAAGTAAACGGTGATCCATGTTTCCTCCTGATGGACCGGATAGATTTCTCAGCAGCATAACACAGGAAGGTCGGCGCCGGGATCAATCGGCATCGATTTCCCATCCTCGCTCCTGGCCGACAAACAGCCCTTCCGGCAGGCGTCGACACAGGATCCGGTCTGCCGATTGCCAGCGTGCGAAGTCGTTGATCGCCCGGCGCAGCCCCTGCTCCAGACCACGGGTGATCTTCACCTCATCCTCCAGCCACAGGGCGAAGATCTCCAGCTCCCGGCTTTTGCGATGTATTTTACTGTCCATCCGCCCGACCAGTTTCCCCTGGTGCAGCAGAGGCAGTACGAAGTAGCCATACTGACGCTTCGGCGCCGGGGTATAGCACTCCAGGCGATAGCTGAAGTTGAACAGTTGCTCAGCGCGCTTCCGATCCCAGACCACCGGGTCGAAAGGCGAGAGCACGGCGCTATGGCTGGCGGTAAGTTTACCGCCGGGCGCGGACTCCAGCTGCGCCAGCGCGTCGCGATGCAGCCACATCTCGCCAAGCGCTTCCACGTCGACTGGCACAACCAGGCCCTCTTCCTGCCAGGCCGCCAGCAAACCCGGTAGCGCCGGCTGACGTAAACGATAGTAATCCGCCAGCCACTGGGGGCGAAAGATGCCGAGGCTGCGGGCGCTGTTGCGCAGCATGATGGCCTCCGCAGCATCGCGGGACAGCGCATCGCGCTCGTCGTCCCAGTGCGGCATCACCCGCCGGGTTAAATCATACACGCGGTGAAAGTTTCGCCGCTCCACCACCATCACTTCACCGGCGGTAAACAGCCCTTCCAGGTGGCGCTTATGCGGTTTCCACTCCCACCAGCCGCTGGCGCCTTTGCGTGGGTGGGCAAAATCCGCCGAGCGAACCGGTCCGTTTTGTCCGATATGCTCCAGCAGCTCTGCAATACTTCCGGCATGCTCTTCCATCCACGCGCGATGATATTTCCAGCCCATCTTGTCGGGGTTCAACATTCGGTGGCGCACAAGGGCGAAATCGCTGCGCGGCAGAAAACAGGCTTCATGCGCCCAGTATTCCATCAGCTCGCCGCTGCGTAATGACTCATCCAGCCAGTGCTGCGGATAGCTGCCGAGGCGGCTGAACAACACCAGGTAGGGGCTGCGGGCCACCACGTTGATGGTATCGATTTGCAGCAGCGACATCTGCTGGATGGTGGAAAGGATGTCATTCGGGCGAGCGCGACGCCGGGGCTTTTTTAATAACCCCTGCGCCGCGAGATGGAGGTGGCGCGCCTCATTAAGCGATAGTTGCAATACCGACATGCAGGTTCTCCGTCAGGAATTCCAGCACAGCGGCGAGCAAAGCCGGCGCGTCGGTTAACGTTGCGCCAACGTCGCTAAGTCCGCAAGCAACCGCTGTGCGCGTTCATCGGCCATTATGGCGTCGACCGGTAAATACCACCAGTTCGCAGCGGCGAAATCGCGACATTTCACGGCGTCTTTCTCGGTCATCAGCAGCGTCTGCCCGGCGGTTACCAGAGCGGCGACATCGGCCTGGCTCAGCGCCTGATGGTCCGCCAGCGCCACGGTTTTGACCGGCTGGACACCACAGCTTTCGAGGGTGGCGAAAAAGCGCGGCGGATGGCCGATGCCGGCCATTGCCACTACGTTAGTGAAGGTAGAGACATCGCGACGTTCGCCGGTAAGCAGGTTGACCGCCATCCCGGGACGCAGCTGCATCGGGATCTCTCCCGGACGCGCCACGCCGCCGTTGACGATAATCGCATCAACGCTTTGCAAGCGCGATGCCCGCTCACGCATCGGCCCGGCAGGCAGCCACCAGCCGTTGCCAAAGCGGCGCACGCCGTCGATGACGACAATTTCCCGGTCCCGCGCCAGCTTATAGTGCTGCAACCCATCGTCGGTGACGATAATCTGCAGCTCGTGCGCGCTGAGCAGCGCTTTCACCGCGTCGCTGCGCAGCGGAGAGACCGCCACCGGCGCGCCGGTGCGCTGATGGATGAGCACCGGTTCATCGCCTGCCTGCGCCGTACTGGTCCGGTCAGTTAATACCAGCGGGTAGCGTTCGGCTTTACCGCCGTAGCCGCGAGAGACCACCCCAACGCGAATGCCGCGCTGCTGCAGTTGCTCCACCAGCCAGATCACCACCGGCGTTTTACCGTTGCCGCCGGCGGTCAGGTTACCGACCACCACCACCGGCACCGGCGCGTGCCAGGCTTTTTTCCACCCCAGCTGATAGCTGAGGCGAATCAACGCGCTCACCAGGCCATACAGCCAGGAGAGCGGCAGCAGCAGGCGCCACAGCGGCGACTCACCGGACCAGATGCGCGCGATCATTCGCCGAATTGCATCTTATGCAGTTGGGCGTATACGCCTTTATGCTCCAGCAGGTCGTGGTGCGTTCCGCGCTCCACGATCCGCCCGTCTTCAACCACCACAATCTCATCAGCCTGCTCAATGGTTGACAGACGGTGGGCAATAACCAGCGAGGTGCGGTTTTTCTGCAGCTCATCCAGCGCCGCCTGAATCGCACGCTCGGACTCGGTATCCAGCGCCGAGGTGGCTTCATCGAGGATCAGGATCGGGCTGTTACGCAGTAGCGCACGGGCGATAGCAATACGCTGGCGCTGGCCGCCGGACAGCATCACGCCATTTTCGCCGATGATGGTATCCAGGCCATTGTCCATCTTGTTGATGAAGTCCATGGCGTAGGCCATTCGCGCAGCCTCTTCAATCTGCTCGCGGCTGTACTCTTCAGTACGGGCATAGGCAATGTTATTGGCGACGGTATCATTGAACAGGTGCACGTTCTGTGAAACCAGCGCTACCTGGTCGCGCAGCGAGCTCAGCTTGTACTCGCGCAAGTCATGGCCATCCAGCAGGATCTGCCCATCGTCGACATCGTAGAAGCGCGTGATCAGGCTGGCGATGGTCGATTTACCCGAACCGGAACGTCCCACCAGCGCCACGGTTTTCCCTTCCGGGATATCGAGATTGATATTGCGCAGCGCGGCCACTTCGCGACCCGGATAGGTAAAGGTGACGTTCTCGAACTTGAGATTGCCTTTCGCCCGCTCAATGACGCGGGTACCTTCGTCTTTCTCCTGCTCGGAATCGAGGATCGCAAACAGCGTCTGGCATGCCGCCATCCCGCGCTGGAACTGGGCATTGACGTTGGTCAGCGACTTCAGCGGACGCATCAGCGCAATCATGGAGGAGAAGACCACGGTAATGGTCCCAGCGGTCAGGGTGTCCATCACGCTCGGGAAGCTGGCGGCATACAGGACAAAGGCCAGCGCCAGGGAAGCGATAAGCTGAATGATCGGGTCGGAGATAGACGAGGCGGAAACCATTTTCATCCCCTGCAGGCGCATTTTATTGCTGACCTTATCAAAACGTTTGGTTTCCACTTCCTGGCCGCCAAACATCAGCACCTCTTTGTGCCCTTTCAGCATCTGCTCAGCGCTGGTGGTGACCTGCCCCATCGTGTTCTGCATATTCTTACTGATATTGCGAAAACGCTTGGAGACCACGCGGATTGCTACCGACACGATCGGCGCCAGTACAATTAGGATCAACGACAGCTGCCAGCTGTAATAGAACATCATCACGAACAGGCCGATAATCGATGCCCCTTCGCGGACCACGGTGATCAGCGCGCTGGAAGAGGAGGAAGCGACCTGTTCAGAATCATAGGTGATACGTGACAGCAGCGTCCCGGTAGACTGCTTGTCAAAGAAAGCCACCGGCATGCCCATCATGTGGCCGAACAGGCGACGACGCATGGTCATTACCACTTTGCCGGAAACCCAGGAGATACAATAGCTCGAGATGTAGCTGGTGATCCCACGCAGCACCATCAGCCCGATAACCACCAGCGGCATCCATAGCAGCACTGAGCGATCCGTTTTACCAAAACCATCATCCAATAACGGTTTAAGAAGCGATAACATGAAGGTGTCACTGCCCGCGTTAAGCACTAACGCCACCGCCGCTACGATTAGCCCGGCTTTAAACGGTGCAATAATCGGCCAAAGTCGGCGGAAGGTCTGCCACGTGGAGAGATCTTTATCGTTCTGCATTCAATAAACCAGCTTGTGTTGAAATAGCCGCATATTCTACCCGTTATCGGCGGGCGCGCCAAACCACTGATGATACCAACGAGGTAAAACTTGATCCCGTAAGCTATGGATTTGCCACCCTTCTGCAGAAAAAACCACCGTTATCTGCCCCTGCTGCGGCGTGGCGAACCAGCGATACCCCCGCTGGCGATAGCGCTGAACGACCTTGTGCGAGGGCATCCGCCACGCATTGTAGCGCGAAGCGGAAACCAGCGCGGCCGCGCCATCCACCCACCGGACCAGCAGTTCGCTGGAGGAGGTGTTGCTGCCGTGATGGGGAACCTGGATAAGTGTAGACGCCAGATGCTGCCAGTAGCGGCTGATCATCGCCTGCTCCGCCTGACGTTCGATATCGCCGGTCAGCAGGATGCTGGAGCGACCGTCATCGATTCGCACCACGCAGGAGTGATTGTTTCCCTTTGCCGCGCTGCCCGGCAGCGGCCACAGCGCCTGGAAAGTGAGTCCCTGCCACTGCCAGCGTTCGCCGCGATGGCACGGCAGATGATGCGCCCAGCCTAAAGGGCTGCGCACCCACGCCTGCGGCCAAGCCTGCAGCACGGATTCGAGGCCGCCGCGATGGTCAAGATGCTCGTGGCTCAGCATAATCCCCTGCAGCTGCAGATGGTGCCAGCGCAGCCAAGGGATAATCACCTGTCGACCGCTGTCGCCCTGCGGCCATGCCGGCCCGGTATCGTACAATAACGCCTTGCCGTGACGTTCGATCACCATCGCCAGCCCCTGCCCGACATCCAGCATCGTCACCCGCCATTGATCCGCGGGCGGTTGCCGGCTGAATGGCCGCACCAGCAAAAACAGCACACTCAGACACAGCGCCGGAGTATACCGCCAGCTCTGAAAACGCCAGGCCATCACCAGCAGCCACGGCAGGCTACTGATCCAGGGCCAGCGGGCATCCAGCGTCAGCCAGCCGTCCGGTAAACGTCGTAACCCCCAGAACAACACCGCCAGCACGCGATCGGCTGCCAGCCAGATCAGCGACGCCACCACCTCCGGTCCAGTGAGATGCAGGAGCATTCCGGCGAGAATGAGCGGCACCGCCAGCAGGGTCACTAACGGTACCGCCAGCAAATTAGCGGCCATCGACGTCAGGCTTATGCCATGGAAGAGCAGCAGCTGCAGCGGCATCAGCAGCAGCGTCACGCCAGCCTGCAAATGCACGAGGGCGAACAGCGCTTTCCACGGCCAGCGCCAGCGACTGTCAGGCAGCGGTAACCACTGGAACCAGAAGATCAGCCCCGCCACCGCGAAGGCGGATAGCCACAGGCTTTGCGACAACACCGCCAGCGGATCGGCAACCAGAATCGCCCCCAGACAGCAGAGCCACACCTGCCACGCCGTCCAGCGTTGACCCGACAAACGTAAAGCACAACAGACTGCAAGCCCTACGCAAGTGCGCAGGGCCGGTGGCTGCATACCGGTCAGCCAGGCATAGCCGACGGCGCCCGCCAGCCCGGCCAGCAGCGGTAGCCGCCAGCCGATCCAGCGCCCCGGGAAAAGGGACTGTAAACCGCGCAGCAGGAGCACAATCAGGGAAGCCGCAAGGGCAATATGCAAACCGGAGATAGCCATCAGGTGGGAGGTGCCTGTGTTCTGCATCAGGACTTTGACCTCCGCCGGCAGCGCCAGCCGCTCCCCCATCCCCAGGCCCAGCATCACCGGATGCCAGGGATAAGTCTGCAATCGCCGGGTCAGCGACGCCAGGTAGCGGGCGCGCAGACTGCAGCGGGTATCCAACGCGGAAGCGGCGACGATCCCCCCGCTCAGCGGCCGATGCTGGGCCAGCGCATAGCGCTGGCTGTCGAAGCCTCCGTCATTGAGCTGCCCATGCACCGGCCGCAGGCGCAGCGTCATCATCCAGCGCTGCCCCGCACAGACGGGGGCTGGTGCAAGTTCCCCGTATAACGTCACGCCAACCGGGGGGAACAGGAAGCGGTCCGCCAGGCGCACAATCTGTCCGCGGTGCAGAGTCTGGCCATCCGTCTCGTGGAGGAACACTTCCGCCTGCCGGGCGGCGCCGGTGAGGTGCTGCGTTGGCCACAGCGCCTGATATGCGCTCAATACTCCCCAGACCATCAGCAGAAGCGTCATCGCCACAACGGCGATGACCGTCCCGCGCAGACGGGTCAGCAACAGCGCCAGTACGCCGGCGAACGCCAGAATGCCCGGGCCCGGCAACGCGGGTAGCCAGAGTAGCGGCAGTATCGCGATGATGGCGCATCCGGCAAGCCATGGTAGACGCATAAACACCTCCCTGTGAGCGGGCAGTGTTACGCAAAGCGAAGCTGACGTCCTCGGGCTGAATTCAGACGCGCGTGCAGCGTTCCAGACAATCGTCACGCTTACAGTCAGGTGCTTTTTTTTTGCGAAGCGGGACGTAAATGGCGGGCACAAAAAAAGCACCCGAAGGTGCTTTTATCGTCAGGCCGGTTGCACGTCGTGCAACTCAACCTTCATAAATATTGGCGCGGTCACGTAATTCTTTCCCGGGCTTAAAGTGCGGAACGTACTTACCTTCCAGTTCGACTTTATCACCAGTTTTCGGGTTACGTCCGGTGCGAGGTGCACGATAGTGCAGAGAGAAGCTGCCGAAACCGCGGATTTCAATGCGCTCACCTTGAGCAAGCGTTGAGGCCATATGTTCCAGCATTTCTTTAACAGCATCTTCCACCGCTTTCGCCGGAATGTGAGATTGCTGGCTGGCAAGTCTTTCAATCAATTCTGACTTGGTCATTATTCCTCCGGTTTCCTTCAAGGCAAAAATTAGCTAACAGCTTAAACAAGGGCGGCCGTAGCCGCCCTTTGTGCTTGATTACAGGACGAATCCTGCAATCTGTCAAGTAAACTCGTCACTATTCAGGTTGTTATTACCTGAATGACAAAGATTACTCGCCTTTCGCTGCTTTGAACGCTTCAGCCATGGCGTTGTTGGAGAAGTTCGCGTCTTCCTGCTTGTTCACGGTAGCGATAGCGTCTTTTTCTTCCGCTTCGTCTTTCGCACGTACAGACAGGCTCACTACGCGGTTCTTACGATCCACGCCAGTGAATTTCGCTTCAACTTCGTCGCCAACGCTCAGAACCAGAGTTGCGTCTTCAACGCGGTCACGGGATGCTTCAGAAGCACGCAGGTAACCTTCTACGCCGTCAGCCAGTTCTACGGTTGCGCCTTTCGCGTCAACTGCAGTGACTTTACCAACAACGATAGCGCCTTTCTTGTTCAGAGCAACGTAGTTGTTGAACGGATCTTCCGCCAGCTGTTTAACGCCCAGGGAGATACGCTCACGCTCTGCGTCAACCTGCAGAACAACTGCTGCGATTTCGTCGCCTTTTTTGTATTCACGAACTGCTTCTTCGCCTGCAACGTTCCAGGAGATGTCGGACAGGTGAACCAGGCCGTCGATGCCGCCGTCCAGGCCGATGAAGATACCGAAGTCAGTGATAGACTTGATTTTACCTTCAACACGGTCGCCCTTGTTGTGGGTTTCCGCGAACTGCTGCCATGGGTTAGATTTGCACTGCTTCAGACCCAGGGAGATACGACGACGTTCTTCGTCGATATCCAGAACCATCACTTCCACTACGTCGCCAACGTTAACAACTTTGGACGGGTGGATGTTTTTGTTGGTCCAATCCATTTCGGAAACGTGAACCAGGCCTTCAACGCCTTCTTCGATTTCAACGAAGCAGCCGTAGTCGGTCAGGTTGGTCACGCGACCGGTCAGTTTGGTACCTTCCGGATAACGTTTAGCGATAGCTACCCACGGATCTTCGCCCAGCTGTTTCAGGCCCAGGGATACACGGGTACGCTCGCGGTCGAACTTCAGCACTTTAACAGTGATTTCGTCGCCAACGTTTACGATTTCGCTCGGATGCTTAACGCGTTTCCAGGCCATATCGGTGATGTGCAGCAGGCCGTCAACGCCGCCCAGATCAACGAATGCACCGTAGTCAGTGAGGTTCTTAACGATACCTTTGACTTCCATGCCTTCCTGCAGGTTTTCCAGCAGCTGATCGCGCTCTGCGCTGTTTTCGGATTCGATAACGGCACGACGAGAAACAACAACGTTGTTACGCTTCTGGTCCAGCTTGATGACTTTGAACTCAAGCTCTTTGCCTTCCAGGTGCAGCGTGTCGCGCACCGGACGAACGTCTACCAGGGAACCCGGCAGGAACGCACGAATACCGTTCAGCTCAACAGTGAAGCCACCTTTAACTTTGCCGTTGATAACACCGGTAACAGTTTCAGCGTCTTCGTAAGCTTTTTCCAGCGTGATCCAAGCTTCGTGACGTTTAGCTTTCTCACGGGACAGCAGAGTTTCACCGAAGCCGTCTTCTACTGCATCCAGAGCAACGTCAACTTCGTCACCAACCTGGATTTCCAGCTCGCCCTGGGCGTTTTTGAACTGCTCAGCCGGGATGGCGGACTCAGATTTCAGACCGGCGTCAACCAGTACTACGTCTTTGTCGATAGCAACAACAACACCACGAACGATGGAACCCGGGCGGGTTTCGATTTCTTTTAAGGATTCTTCAAACAGTTGAGCAAAAGATTCAGTCATGTTTAATCTTCAGGTTAATATTAACGTCCACCTGGCTCCGTGCCGGATGGGGTTGTTTCACATACCCGCTGACCATCCATTGCCGCGGGGGTACTGCTATAATTCGGAGGCTTCGGCGCGTTACCGGTTAAGGCTTACGCAACGGCCAATTTTTCGCGCGCATATTGTAGCGCTTTTTCAATCACTTGCTCAATGTTTAGTTCGGTTGAATCGAGAACTAATGCATCGGCAGCCGGGACAAGCGGCGCCACGGCGCGATTTCTATCGCGATCGTCACGCTCTTTTATCTCGGACAAAAGACGTTCAAAGTTAACATCAAAGCCCTTTTCCTGCAACTGCCGCATGCGGCGATGCGCTCGCTCATCGGCCGAGGCATCGAGGAAAATTTTCACCGGCGCGTCCGGGAAAACCACCGTGCCCATATCTCGCCCGTCGGCGATAAGCCCCGGCAGTTCACGAAAGGCGCGCTGGCGGCGCAGCAGCGCTTCGCGAACGCGAGGGAAAGCCGCCACCTTGGAGGCGGCGTTCGCGACCTCCTGGGTGCGAATTTCGCCGCTGACATCTTCCCCTTCCAGCACCACTTCCAGGTTGCCGTCAGTAGAAATAAAGCGCACGTCAAGATGGGCAGCCAGGGGCACCAGCGCCTCTTCGGACTCCACGTCAACATGATGATGCAGCGCCGCCAGCGCCAGAACGCGGTAGATCGCGCCTGAATCTAACAGATGCCAGCCCAGCGCTTCCGCCATTGCCTTGCACAACGTACCTTTACCCGCACCGCCAGGCCCATCAATGGTGATTACCGGAATATTCGCCGTCATCTTTTTCTCCTTCAGCAAGGCGCATGGAATATAAACGCCGCGCATTATACGCATCAATACGCCGGAAAGTGAGCATTGCTTGTAAATTACGGACTACAGGAAATGAAAAGCAGAAGTTTTGCGCAATTATAGCGGGCTGACAGGACATCAGCCCGCGGGATGACAAAGTTTTACTCAGGCGAGGGTACTGATCCGCGCCAGTTGCTCAAAATAGTCGGGGAACGTTTTCGCCGTACATTTGGGATCAAGGATAGTCACCGGCGTATCAGACAGCGCCACCAGCGAGAAGCACATCGCCATCCGGTGGTCGTTATAGGTGCCGATTTCAGCAAACTTCAGCGTCGCCGGCGGGGTGATGCGAATATAATCTTCACCCTCTTCCACCTCGGCGCCTACTTTACGCAGTTCTGTCGCCATGGCGAACAGACGGTCCGTCTCCTTGACCCGCCAGTTGTAGATATTGCGCAGCGTGGTAGTGCCTTGCGCGAACAGCGCGGCGGTGGCGATGGTCATCGCGGCGTCCGGAATATGGTTCATATCCATATCGATAGCCTTGAGCTCGCCACGGGTGCAGGCGATGAAATCGTCGCCCCAGGTGACGGTGGCGCCCATTTTTTCCAGTACGTCGGCGAAACGAATGTCGCCCTGTACGCTGCCGCGGCCAATACCGGTGACCTTCACCGTGCCGCCCTTAATGGCGCCAGCGGCGAGGAAATACGAGGCCGATGAAGCATCCCCTTCCACCAGGTAATCCCCCGGTGACTGATACTGTTGCTTGCCGCGCACCACAAAGCGCTGATAAGACTGGTTGTCCACCTCAACCCCGAAGGTTTTCATCAGGTGCAGGGTGATGTCGATATAGGGTTTCGACACCAGATCGCCCTTAATGGCAATTACGGTATCCTGCGGCGCCAGCGGCGCGGCCATCAGCAGCGCGGTCAGGAACTGGCTGGAGACGCTGCCGTCAACGTCGACGTTACCCCCCTGGACCCCCCCGCGCAGGCGCAGCGGCGGATAATTGTCCTGCTCCAGATAGTCGATCTGAGCGCCGCCCTGACGCAGGGCATCCACCAGATGGCCAATCGGGCGCTCTTTCATTCGCGGCTCGCCGGTCAGCACGATATCGTTGCTGCCAAGGCACAGAGCTGCCGCCAGCGGGCGCATCGCGGTACCGGCGTTGCCGAGGAACAGCTCCAGAGCCGCTGCGGCATGCAGCGGGCCGCCGTTGCCGGTCACTTCACAGCGGGTACGGTCAGCAGACAGGGTGTATTGAACCCCCAGCGCACTCAGGGCATTCAGCATATGGCGCACATCGTCGCTGTCCAGCAGGTTGGTCAGCACCGTCGTGCCGCGGGCCAGGGCGGCCAGCAGCAGCGCGCGGTTGGAGACGCTTTTCGAACCTGGCAGGTTCACGGTGCCCTCTACGCGTGCGATGGGTTGTAACGTCAGGGATTCCATCAAACTTCACTCTCAAACAAACAGAATAAAAACCCCGCAGACAGGCCGCGGGGAGGAAGAAAGGAACGGGCGATTAACCGTGGCGGCGTTCAAAGTCCAGCATAAAATCGGTTAACGCCTTCACGCCGTCCAGCGGCATCGCGTTGTAGATGGAGGCACGCATGCCGCCCACCACCCGGTGGCCCTTCAGCGCGTGCAGCCCGGCGGCAAACGACTCTTCAAGGAACAGTTTATCCAGCGCGCTGTCCGCCAGCTGGAACGGCACGTTCATGCGGGAGCGGTTGGCTTGCGCCACATCGTTACGATAGAAGCCGCTGTTATCGATCACGCCATACAGCAGTTCGGCTTTCTGCTGGTTGATCTTGTCCATCGCGGCGACGCCGCCCTGCTGTTTCAGCCACTTAAACACCAGACCGGCCAGATACCAGGCGAACGTCGGCGGCGTGTTAAACATCGAGTCATTCTCGCTTAACACGGTGTAGTCGAGGATTGACGGGCAGGCCACGCTGGCTTTACCCAGCAGATCTTCACGCACGATAACCAGCGTCAACCCTGCCGGGCCGATATTCTTCTGCGCGCCAGCGTAGATCACGCCGTAGCGGTTGACGTCAATTTCGCGAGACAGAATAGTGGAGGAGAAATCGGCGGTCACGATGACGTCGTCGCCGAAGTTCGGCGTATCGTCAATCGCGATACCGTCAATGGTTTCGTTCGGGCAGTAGTGCAGATACGCCGCGCCCGGCGTCAGCTGCCACTCGCTCATTGGCTTGACCGCGCGCTTGCCGTCGACGGTGATTTTCGCGTCGATGACGTTAGGCGTGCAGTATTTCTTCGCCTCTTTGACCGCGCTGGCCGCCCAGTAGCCGGCGTCCACATAGTCAGCGACGTTTTTATCGCCGAGGATGTTCAGCGGGATCCCGGCGAACTGGCCGCGGCCGCCGCCATGGCAGAACAACACTTTATAGTTGGAAGGGATGTTCAGCAGAGAACGGAAGTCCTGTTCTGCCTCTTCTGCCACCTGGATGAACTCCTTACCACGGTGACTGATTTCCATGACCGACGTACCCAGACCGTGCCAGTCGCACAGTTCCTGCTGAGCCAGTTTGAGTACTTCCGCCGGCAGCATTGCCGGGCCCGAACTGAAGTTATAGACCTGAGCCATTTCCCCTCACCACGTTGCTATGTTGTTTTGCCCGCGAACCGCCGCGGGCATAAGTTATTCCTGTGGCTATCGGTTTTATCATTCAGTGACACGGTCCGCAATGGCTAAAACTCGCCGACGGCAAAACGCGGCGGCCGTCACACAACAGAATCTATCGGCTTGACGTAATAAAACCGACATATTTGCTGTCAGGTGAGCCGTTTCGCCCGGCTGGCCTTCGACCATTCTGCATTTGCGCAGCGGGGACATATTCGCTTTTCTCCCGCCTGCATCGCCATCACGATGCTGCAGCGTACGCAGGCGTAGATCCCTTCCTGAGGAATAGTGGTATAGCGCGTGGTGCAGTGCGTCGGGAGGATCGACAACCCGGCCCTCACCTCGTCATCGGGATAATAAAACACGCTGATCTGGCCGTTGGTTTCAAGGATCGCCAGCCGCACCTGGCCGAGCTGCTCGACGCTGTTGACCCGCAGCTCCATAAAAAATTCGAATTCGGTCATATTTTCCGCATGCAGTTTCTCCCAGGCCAACTGCCCCTCCTCCACCACCACGATAGGTTTCCCCTCCAGCAGATCCTCCAGCTTTTCGCTATGCCCCATCAGCCACATGATGCCGCGATAAAGCAGCGCCAGCGTGACGAAGACCACCAGCACCGGCAACAGCGGGACATCGTCATAAAACGCCACGTCCCCCGCCGCCGAACCGAGGGTCAAAATAATCAGCACCTCAAACAGCGACATCTGCCGCACGCCGCGCCGTCCGGTAATTTTGAGGAAAATAAAGACCAGAACGAAGGTGTAGAGGCTGCGCAGCGCCACCTCGCCGAGAAATTCCACCGGCACTTTATCGAGCGCCATCCGCTGCCAGTCAAAGGCTTTCATTATCATCTCCCTGAGCATTAAAAGATGTCTCTAAGCATAGCCAGATGATGGAGATAGCACCTGTCAGATAAAAGCCGTATCATTGCGCGCTTTCCGTACGACAAAAGTGATCGCCATGACCCAAACGTTTATTCCCGGCAAAGATGCCGCCCTGGAAGATTCCATCGCTCGCTTCCAGCAAAAATTGCTCGACCTCGGATTTGATATCGAAGAGGCCTCGTGGCTGAACCCGGTGCCGCACGTGTGGTCCGTTCACATTCGCGATAAGGAATGCGCGCTGTGCTTTACTAATGGTAAAGGCGCCACCAAAAAGGCAGCCCTCGCCTCCGCGCTGGGCGAATATTTCGAGCGCCTGTCCACCAACTATTTTTTCGCTGACTTCTGGTTAGGCGACACTATCGCTAATGGCCCGTTCGTTCACTACCCGAACGAAAAGTGGTTCCCGCTGACCGAAGACGACGAGGTCCCGGAAGGCCTGCTGGATGCTCGTCTGCGCGCGTTCTACGATCCGGACGATCAGCTGACGGCCAGCATGCTGGTGGATCTGCAATCCGGTAATGATGAGCGCGGCGTGTGCGGCCTGCCCTTTACCCGCCAGTCCGACGGCGAAACGGTCTATATTCCTATGAATATCGTCGGCAACCTGTATGTCTCCAACGGCATGTCCGCCGGCAACACCCGTAATGAAGCTCGCGTGCAGGGCCTGTCCGAAGTCTTTGAGCGCCACATCAAAAATCGCATCATCGCCGAAAGCATCAGCCTGCCGGAGATCCCGGCGGAGGTCATGGCGCGCTATCCGGGCGTCGTGGAGTCGATCGCCAAACTGGAAGCCGAAGGTTTCCCGATCTTTGCCTATGATGGCTCGCTGGGCGGCAAGTATCCGGTTATCTGCGTCGTGCTGTTTAACCCGGCAAACGGCACCTGCTTCGCCTCTTTCGGCGCCCACCCGGACTTCGGCGTGGCGCTGGAGCGTACGGTCACCGAACTGCTGCAGGGCCGTAGCCTGAAAGATCTCGACGTCTTCACGCCGCCGACCTTCGACGATGAAGAAGTCGCCGAGCACGCTAACCTCGAAACCCACTTTATCGACTCCAGCGGCCTGATTTCCTGGGATATGTTCAAGCAGGATGCCGACTATCCGTTCGTGGACTGGAGCTTCTCCGGCACCACAGAAGAAGAGTTCGCCACCCTGATGGCCATCTTCAAGGCCGAAGATAAAGAAGTATATATCGCCGACTACGAGCACCTGGGCGTTTACGCCTGCCGTATCATCGTCCCGGGGATGTCGGATATTTACCCAGCGGAAGATCTGTGGCTGGCGAACAACAGCATGGGCGCTCATCTGCGCGACACCATTCTGTCCCTGCCGGGCAGCGAGTGGGAAAAAGAAGATTACCTGGCGCTGATCGAGCAGATGGACGATGAGGGTCTGGATGATTTCACCCGCGTTCGCGAACTGCTGGGCCTCGCCACCGGCAAAGACAACGGCTGGTATACCCTGCGCGTCGGGGAGCTGAAAGCCATGCTGGCCCTGGCCGGCGGCGATCTGGAGCAGGCGCTGGTCTGGACCGAGTGGACCATGGAATTCAACGCTTCGGTCTTCAGCGCCGAACGTGCTAACTACTATCGCTGCCTGCAGACCCTGCTGCTGCTGAGCCAGGAAGAGGAGCGTCAGCCGCTGCAATACCTGAACGCCTTCATCCGTATGTACGGCGCCGAGGCGGTCGAAGCCGCCAGCGCGGCGCTGAGCGGGGAAGCGCCGTTCTATGGCCTCCAGGCTGTCGACAGCGATCTGCAGGCCTTCCCGGCCCATCAGTCGCTACTGAAGGCTTATGAAAAACTGCAGCGGGCGAAGGCGGCGTTCTGGGCAAAATAAGCCCTAAGCGCGCCATCGTCGTTGCCAACAACGGAGCCCAATGTGGCTCCGTTGATTTCACCTGACGAGGTGGCCACTATAGTTTGTAGTTGTAAAGTTAATTAATAGTAAATAACGCGCTTATAACATTTACCATTCGTTAATTTTAAATAAAATACTCCATATTAATTAACTCAATAAATGGCGTGAAAACGAAAAAATTCAACATAATTTATAAATTTTAAAATTTATTTTCCTCATAATATTCAATCAGTTAATTCAATAAATCACAAAAACCACACACTAAAAAGGCATATAGTTCCGGTGAGATATGATCTATATCAATTTCCCTTCTATAATGCTTTGTTAGTATCTCACCGCCAACTTATATAAAGAGAGAGTTAGTGTGAAAGCTGACAACCCTTTTGATCTTTTGCTCCCTGCCGCGATGGCGAAAGTCGCCGAAGAAGCAGGTGTCTATAAAGCAACGAAGCATCCGATGAAGACCTTTTATCTGGCGATCACCGCTGGCGTTTTCATCTCCATCGCTTTCGTATTCTATATCACCGCGACCACCGGCACTGCCGCGATGCCTTATGGGATTGCCAAGCTTATCGGTGGGGTCTGTTTTTCCCTGGGTCTGATTCTGTGCGTTATCTGCGGCGCTGACCTCTTTACCTCTACGGTATTGATCGTGGTGGCGAAAGCCAGCGGTCGAATTACCTGGGGGCAACTGGCAAAAAACTGGCTCAACGTCTATTTTGGTAACCTGGTGGGCGCACTGCTGTTTGTGCTGCTGATGTGGTTATCAGGCGAATATATGACTGCCAACGGCGGTTGGGGGCTTAATGTCCTGCAGACCGCTGACCACAAAATGCACCATACTTTTGTGGAGGCCGTGAGCCTGGGTATCCTCGCTAACCTGATGGTTTGTCTCGCCGTATGGATGAGCTATTCCGGTCGTAGCCTGATGGATAAAGCGATGATCATGGTCCTGCCGGTAGCGATGTTCGTTGCCAGCGGCTTTGAGCACAGCATCGCCAACATGTTTATGATCCCGATGGGTATCGTAATCCGCAACTTTGCAAGCCCGGAATTCTGGACCGCAATCGGTTCGACTCCGGAAAGTTTCTCTCACTTGACCGTTATGAACTTCATCACTGATAACCTGATTCCGGTAACTATCGGGAACATTATCGGCGGGGGTCTGCTGGTCGGGTTGACATACTGGGTCATTTACCTGCGTGGCAACGACCATCACTAAGGGTTGTTTCAGGCAGTAAATAAAAAATCCACTTAAGAAGGTAGGTGTTACATGTCCGAGCTTAATGAAAAGTTAGCCACAGCCTGGGAAGGTTTTGCGAAAGGTGACTGGCAGAATGAAGTCAACGTCCGTGACTTTATTCAGAAAAACTACACCCCATATGAAGGCGACGAATCCTTCCTGGCTGGCGCGACTGAAGCGACCACCAAGCTGTGGGACACCGTAATGGAAGGTGTAAAACAGGAAAACCGCACTCACGCGCCTGTTGATTTTGACACTGCCCTGGCTTCCACCATCACCTCTCACGACGCAGGCTATATCGAGAAAGGTCTGGAAAAAATCGTTGGTCTGCAGACCGAAGCGCCGCTGAAACGTGCGATCATCCCGTTTGGTGGTATTAAAATGGTTGAAGGTTCCTGCAAAGCGTACAATCGCGAACTGGACCCGATGCTGAAAAAAATCTTCACCGAGTACCGTAAAACTCACAACCAGGGCGTTTTCGACGTCTATACTCCGGACATCCTGCGCTGCCGTAAATCCGGCGTACTGACCGGTCTGCCGGATGCTTACGGCCGTGGTCGTATCATCGGTGACTACCGTCGCGTTGCGCTGTACGGTATCGACTTCCTGATGAAAGACAAATTCGCCCAGTTCAACTCTCTGCAAGCGAAACTGGAAAGCGGCGAAGATCTGGAAGCGACCATCCGTCTGCGTGAAGAAATTGCTGAACAGCACCGTGCGCTGGGCCAGATCAAAGAGATGGCGGCTAAATATGGCTACGACATCTCCGGTCCGGCAACCACCGCTCAGGAAGCTATCCAGTGGACCTACTTCGGTTACCTGGCTGCCGTGAAATCTCAGAACGGCGCGGCAATGTCCTTCGGTCGTACCTCCAGCTTCCTGGATATCTACATCGAACGTGACCTGCAGGCGGGTAAAATCACCGAGCAAGACGCGCAGGAAATGGTTGACCACCTGGTCATGAAACTGCGTATGGTTCGCTTCCTGCGTACCCCGGAATACGATGAACTGTTCTCCGGCGACCCGATTTGGGCAACGGAATCCATCGGCGGTATGGGCGTTGACGGCCGTACTCTGGTGACCAAAAACAGCTTCCGCTTCCTGAACACCCTGTACACCATGGGGCCGTCTCCGGAGCCGAACATCACTATCCTGTGGTCTGAAAAACTGCCGCTGAGCTTCAAGAAATTCGCGGCTAAAGTGTCCATCGATACCTCTTCTCTGCAGTATGAGAACGATGACCTGATGCGTCCGGACTTCAATAACGACGACTACGCTATCGCATGCTGCGTAAGCCCGATGGTTGTTGGTAAGCAAATGCAGTTCTTCGGTGCTCGCGCCAACCTCGCGAAAACCATGCTGTACGCTATCAACGGCGGTGTGGATGAAAAACTGAAAATGCAGGTGGGTCCGAAATCTGAACCGATCAAAGGCGACGTCCTGAACTTCGACGAAGTCATGGAGCGCATGGATCACTTCATGGACTGGCTGGCTAAACAGTACGTCACTGCGCTGAACATCATCCACTACATGCACGACAAGTACAGCTACGAAGCCTCTCTGATGGCGCTGCACGACCGTGACGTTATCCGCACCATGGCGTGTGGTATCGCGGGTCTGTCCGTTGCTGCTGACTCCCTGTCTGCTATCAAATATGCGAAAGTTAAACCGATTCGTGACGAAGACGGTCTGGCTGTTGACTTCGAAATCGAAGGCGAATATCCGCAGTTTGGTAACAACGATGCTCGCGTCGATGACATGGCCGTTGACCTGGTTGAACGTTTCATGAAGAAAATTCAGAAACTGCACACCTACCGCAACGCGATTCCGACTCAGTCTGTTCTGACCATCACCTCTAACGTGGTATATGGTAAGAAAACCGGTAACACCCCAGACGGTCGTCGCGCTGGCGCGCCGTTCGGACCAGGTGCTAACCCGATGCACGGTCGTGACCAGAAAGGCGCTGTTGCCTCTCTGACCTCCGTAGCGAAACTGCCGTTTGCTTACGCGAAAGATGGTATCTCTTACACCTTCTCTATCGTACCGAACGCACTGGGTAAAGATGACGAAGTTCGTAAGACCAACCTGGCGGGTCTGATGGATGGTTACTTCCACCACGAAGCGTCCATCGAAGGTGGTCAGCACCTGAACGTGAACGTGATGAACCGCGAAATGCTGCTCGACGCGATGGAAAATCCGGAAAAATATCCGCAGCTGACCATCCGCGTATCTGGCTACGCTGTACGTTTTAACTCCCTGACTAAAGAACAGCAGCAGGACGTTATTACCCGTACCTTCACTCAGACCATGTAATTCCCTGTCTGACTGAAAAAGCGTACAATAAAGGCCCCACATCAGTGGGGCCTTTTTAACAAGCAATCCCCGCCCTAGCCTGCTTTGCCAGTTATCTATACTTTGGGTATCTGTCAAAACAGACTCGACACAGCCGCTGAGCTGTGCACCAACACGGCCCCGGATGGGCCACATCTGGAGAAAACACCGCAATGTCAGTTATTGGTCGCATTCACTCCTTTGAATCCTGTGGCACCGTTGATGGCCCGGGCATCCGCTTTATTACCTTTTTCCAGGGCTGCCTGATGCGTTGCCTGTACTGCCATAACCGTGATACATGGGATACCCACGGCGGCAAAGAAATCACCGTTGAAGAGCTCATGAAAGAGGTGGTGACCTATCGTCACTTTATGAATGCTTCCGGCGGCGGCGTCACCGCATCGGGCGGTGAGGCGATCCTGCAGGCGGAGTTTGTTCGCGACTGGTTCCGCGCCTGTAAGAAAGAAGGTATTCATACCTGTCTCGATACCAACGGCTTTGTCCGTCGCTACGATCCGGTTATCGACGAACTGCTGGAGGTAACAGACCTGGTGATGCTGGATCTCAAGCAGATGAATGATGAGATTCACCAGAACCTGGTCGGCGTCTCTAACCATCGTACGCTGGAATTCGCCCAGTATCTGGCGAAGAAGAATATCAATGTCTGGATCCGCTACGTGGTGGTTCCGGGCTGGTCAGACGATGATGACTCCGCGCACCGCCTGGGTGAATTTACCCGCGATATGGGCAATGTCGAAAAAATCGAGCTGCTGCCATACCATGAGCTGGGCAAACACAAATGGGTAGCGATGGGCGAAGAATACAAGCTGGACGGCGTCCATCCGCCGAAGAAAGAGACCATGGAGCGGGTAAAAGGCATCCTTGAGCAGTATGGTCATAAAGTGATGTACTAATCCCACCCGGGCCGGTGAAGCACCTATGCCGGCCTGCAACGGCGTGGGAAGCCGTGTCCGTCCAGCCGTTTCTCATGCAAAGCGGCAGGTTGGCTGTGCAGCAGCAAGCTTAGGTAATTGAAGCGGATGACGCGCAGCATGCGCTGCGCGTTACAGGATCAGGCGTGCGCCACCGGCGTTGGATGATGCCCGGCTTTGCGCAGCAGGGTCAGCAGATAGATAAACGACACGCTGGCGATCATGATAAACAGCAGGTTATCCGAGAAGTTCTGCATCAGCATCGCCGTCAGCGTCGGGCCCAGCAGGCTGCCGATGGTATAGCTCATCAGCAGCGCCTGGTTCATCGCCACCAGCTGATGGTGCTCCACTTTCTCACAGGCCCAGGCCATCGCCACCGGATACAGCGTGAAACCGGATGCCCCAAGCACAAACAGCGCCGGCGCCATTGCCGCCTGGCTGAGCATCGCCAGACATCCCAGAATCACCACAAAAACCTGCACCCGCAGCACCAGCAGGCGACCGTAGCGGTCTGCCAGCCGCCCTACCGGCCATTGGCCGAGGATCCCCGCGCTCACCATCACCGCCATCCAGAAGCCAATGCCGGCGTCGCTGACGCCCTGATGGTTCAGCCACAGCGGCATCAGGCCATACAGCGAACCGAGGACAATCCCCGAGATAATACAGCCATTGACCCCGTGGCGCGCCTGGCGCAGCTTAAGCATCGGCCAGATCCGTACCGTTTCATGCGGCTCTTCGGCCTGCCCCATAATGCGGGTAAACAGCAGCGGCAGGATCGCCGCCAGCGCCAGGCCCGTCACCCACGGCAGGACGCTCATTAAATCAGTGGGTAGTTTACTGACCATCAGTTGGCCGAGTACGGTACCAACGTAATAAACCATCATGTACGCCGCCAGCAGACGACCGCGGCTGCGAGAAGTGCCGCTGCAGACCAGCGCGCTTTCCACTACCACCCAAATCATCGCGCAGCCTACGCCGGCGATAAACCGCCAGCTCAGCCACGTCCAGAAGCCCACGGTGATCCCCAGCCCTACGCAGCCGACGGCAAAGATTAACGACGCGAGATAATAGCTGCGGTTAAACCCCAGGCGCTTGATCACCCAGCCGGCAAGCAACGTACCGGCCAGGTTGCCGGTAAAATAAGATGACCCCACCATGCCGACCTGCCAGGTTGGCATATTTTCATGGGCGAGCCACAGCGGGACGAGCGTATTCAGCACCGCTATCGCCAGGGTCAGTAAAAGCAGGCCACAGAGCAGCATTTGCACTGGCCGGGTGTAGATGGTCATGGGTAAAAACCGTGAGGAATGTTCAGATCGCGAGCGCATCATGCCACCGCTAAAAACATTGTCAATCCACCTGAAATCAGGCCTGATGCGGTTTTGCAGGGCACGATAGAAGTTTTTTATCCACAGAAGGGGGAAAGGTGAGGCAACAAATAATACGCTATTGTTTTTCTTAATTTATTAATAAATCCCGGCGTTAATTTCAGTCGAAAAATTTCATCTATCAACAGCACGTTTTCATCATGCCGGCACGCCTGCGCCGGCATGATGACGCTGATTAACTGGCGATAGCCATCCCGACGGTCATATGCAGACCATAGAATACGCCGCGGCCAATCATCTCTCCCGCCAGCACAAGAACAAACGCCAGGCCGAGCAGCGAGAGCGCCGGCTTGCGGCCGCGAATCTGCGGTACGCACCAGCAGGCCAGGGCCAGCGCCAGCAGCACCACGCGCCAGGCCATAAGCAGCCCATAATCCGGCACCAGGGCGGAGGCCTGCTGAATTGAGCTGCGGATAGTGGCGAGTTCACTCCCCTGCATCAGGACCACCACAATACTCGCCAGCAGCGCCAGCAAAGTGACCACCGGCAGCAGGCGCATCGCCCAACCGTCGACGCCTGCGACGCGCAGCAGCAGATAGCCCAGCAGCGGGCCGCCGATAAACAGTGTCAGGAAGAAGCTCAGCGGCGTCCAGACGGTATACCAGGTCGGCACCGTGTCGATGGTGTTATAGACCCGCACCATCATCCAGACGAAGATCACCCCCAGCGCCATGGTCGCTACCAGCCACAGGCTACGCAGTCCGGCAGGCAGCTTTTTGCACACGGCCAGCAGCCAGCCAATCCCGCCAATGGCGAAGAAGATCGCCCCGCTGGCTATCTCATTACTCAGCGACGAGGCCCCCACGCGATTGAGCGAGTTAAAGGCCCGCAGCGGCGAACCGAGGTGCATTGTCGAGGCGATAAACCCGATCCCCATCAATACCCACAGGCCGAACATGCTGCCCACCACGCGCTGCTCCTGCTCACGGGGAAGCTTACCCGTCATCAGCGTCAGCGCCAGGACGATGAAGCCGCCCGCGACGCACTGGCCGAAGACCGTAAAGATCATCAGCGGCCATTCATGCCATCCGTTTCCCATCTCACACCTCCTTCGGGTTCGCCAGGTAACCAGTGGTATCGCCACACGGCCGGGCATTGGCGTTAGGTTTGATCACGATGCTCGGCCGGGTAAAGTGCGCCGAAGGCAGCGGCGCCACCGCCGCCAGCTGGCCGTGCTTAGCGCGCAGTTCGGCAATCGGCCCGAAATCGAGCGCCCGCAACGGGCAGGACTCGACGCAGATCGGCTTTTTCCCTTCGGCGACGCGCTCGTGGCAGCCGTCGCACTTAGTCATATGGCCTTTATCGGCGTTATACTGCGGCGCGCCGTACGGACAGGCCATATGGCAGTAACGGCAGCCAATGCAGACCTCTTCGTTGACCACCACAAAACCGTCTTCGCGCTTGTGCATCGCACCGCTCGGGCAGACTTTGGTGCAGGCTGGATCTTCGCAGTGGTTACAGGCGATGGAGAGGTAATAGGCGAACACGTTCTGATTCCAGACGCCGTTATCCTCCTGCCAGTCGCCGCCGGCATATTCATAGATGCGGCGGAAGCTGACCTCCGGGGTCAAATTTTTGTAGTCCTTACAGGCCAGTTCGCAGGTCTTGCAACCGGTGCAACGGGCGGAATCAATAAAAAATCCATACTGAGTTGTCATCGGTTACTCCTTACAGCTTCTCAACCTGGACGAGGTTGGTATGCGACGGGTTTCCCTTCGCCAGTGGCGAGGGGCGCTGGGTGGTCAGTACGTTAATGCTGCCCGCCTGATCCACGCGCGCGGCATCCGGGTTATACCAGGCCCCTTCCCCCAGCGCGACGACGCCCGGCATCATGCGCGGCGTCACCTTCGCTTCGATATGCACTTCCCCACGGTCGTTGAAGATACGAATGCGATCGCCGTTGGCAATGCCGCGCTGGCGGGCATCGATCGGGTTAATCCACATCTCCTGCCGGCAGGCGGCCTTCAGTACATCGACGTTGCCGTAGGTCGAGTGGACGCGAGATTTATAGTGGAAGCCGGTGAGCTGTAGCGGGTATTTCGCTGTCAGCGGATCGTTGTAGTTTTCGAAACCCGGGGTGTAGATCGGCAGCGGATCGATAACATCCCCTTCCGGCAGCTCCCAGGTGGCGGCGATTTTCGCCAGATCCTGCGAGTAAATTTCGATCTTGCCCGAAGGCGTGGTCAGCGGATTAGCCTGCGGATCCTCACGGAAGGCTTTGTAGGCCACATGATGACCTTGCGGATCGCGCTGCTTATAGATGCCCTGCTGACGGAAGGTGTCGAAATCCGGCAGGTCGGGAATCGCTTTGCGCGACTGCTCATACAGATAGCGCATCCAGCCTTCCTGGGTACGGCCTTCGGTAAATTTCTCCTCGACGCCAAGGCGCTTCGCCAGCTCGCTGGTCATCTCATAGATGGTTTTACATTCGAAACGCGGCTTAATGGCCTGGTCGGCAAAGATGACGTAGGACATGTTGCCGCAGGAGGCATCTAGCGCGAAATCCATCTGCTCAGAGGCGGTGCAGTCCGGCAGCAGAATATCGGCGTATTTCGCTGACGAGGTCATATGACAGTCGATGACCACAATCATCTCGCACTTCTTATCGTCCTGCAGGATTTCGTGGGTGCGGTTGATCTCAGAGTGCTGGTTGATCAGGCAGTTGCCCGCATAATTCCAGATCATTTTGATCGGCACATCGAGCTTATCTTTGCCACGCACCCCATCGCGCAGGGCGGTCATTTCCGGACCACGCTCAATCGCATCGGTCCACATAAACATCGAGATGCTGGTCTGAACAGGATTCTCCAGCGTCGGCATACGTTCAAACGGCAGGCTGTAGGAGCCCTCGCGCGCGCCGCTATTGCCGCCGTTGATCCCGACGTTACCGGTCAGAATGGCGAGCATCGCGATAGCCCGGGTGGCGATTTCGCCGTTGGCATGACGCTGCGGCCCCCAGCCCTGGCTGATATAGGCCGGTTTAGCGGTGGCAATTTCGCGCGCCAGTTTAACAATGCGTTCACGCGGAATACCGGTAATCGTCGAGGCCCACTCCGGCGTTTTGGCGATACCGTCAGTGCCCTCGCCAAGAATGTAAGCTTTGTAATGACCATTGGCTGGCGCACCGGCGGGCAGCGTTTTCTCGTCGTATCCCACGCAGTATTTATCGAGGAACGGCTGATCGACCAGATTCTCGGTGATCATCACCCACGCCAGACCCGATACCAGCGCCGCATCGGTGCCGGGGCGAATCGGGATCCATTCATCTTCGCGTCCGGCGCCGGTGTCGGTATAGCGCGGATCGATAATGATCATCCGGGCATTGGATTTCTGGCGCGCCTGCTCAAGGTAGTAGGTCACCCCGCCGCCGCTCATCCGCGTTTCCCCGGGGTTGTTGCCGAACAGCACTACCAGCTGGCTGTTTTCAATATCCGACGGGCTGTTGCCATCTGCCCAACCGCCGTAAGTGTAATTCAACCCGGCAGCAATCTGCGCGGATGAATAGTCGCCGTAATGATTGAGATACCCGCCGCAGCAGTTCATCAAACGGGCAATCAGGGTTTTCCCCGGCGGCCAGGAGCGGGTCAGCGTGCCACCCAGCGTGCCGGTGCCGTAGTTCAGATAGATGGACTCGTTGCCGTAATCTTTAATCAGCCGCTGCGTCGTGCTGGCGATGATATCGAAAGCCTCTTCCCAGCTGATTTGCTCGAATTTACCCTCACCGCGTTTACCTACGCGCTTCATGGGATATTTCAGCCGATCGGGGTTATAAACCCGGCGGCGCATAGAACGTCCGCGCAGGCAGGCGCGCACCTGATGCAGGCCGTCATAGTTATCGTCACCGGTATTATCGGTTTCAACGTATTTAATCGCGCCATCCACCACGTGCATGCGCAGCGGGCAGCGGCTACCGCAGTTGACGGTGCATGCGCTCCAGACCACCTTCTCACTGGCCGGGGCTGGCGTGTCGGCGGCATGGGCCATACGGGAAAAGGGTAACGTTAGTGCGTTGCTGGCCAGCGCCAGGCCGCCTATTGCCGTGGTTTTCATCAGACCACGGCGGCTTACCTCAGCAGCCAGTAAAGCATCGGGGGCTTTAATTTTCATGGATACTCGCTTTGGTTGCTCACAATAAACTGATAAGCGCTATATAGTCATATATATAACGCTTTGAAATATTATTGGTTTTTTATGCTGATTTAATCCAAAGGGAGTATCACTGCATTCGCGGAAGGGATTATTGCCCGGTATCAATAAGGGTGTAAAAAAAGCGCCCGCAGGCGCTTTTAAGGGAGATGGTAAAAATTAACCGATATATTCGAGGCCGCGCATATACGGGCGCAGGATTTCCGGGATCTCGATACGGCCATCGGCCTGCTGATAGTTTTCCATCAGCGCCACCAGCGTACGACCAACCGCCAGGCCAGAACCATTCAGGGTATGAACGAGACGGGTCTTCTTGTCGGACTTGCTGCGGCAGCGAGCCTGCATACGACGCGCCTGGAAATCCCAGACGTTAGAGCAGGAAGAGATCTCACGGTAGGTGTTCTGCGCCGGGACCCACACTTCGAGGTCATAGGTTTTGCAGGCGCTGAAGCCCATATCGCCGGTGCACAGTGCGACCTTACGGTACGGCAGGCCCAGCAGCTGCAGCACTTTCTCGGCGTGGCCGGTCATCTCTTCCAGCGCCGCCATGGAGTCTTCCGGACGGACAATCTGCACCATCTCAACTTTATCGAACTGGTGCATACGGATCAGACCGCGGGTGTCGCGACCATAAGAACCCGCTTCGGAACGGAAGCACGGCGTATGGGCGGTCATTTTGATCGGCAGATCGTCTTCATCGATAATTTCATCACGCACCAGGTTGGTCAGCGGCACTTCCGCCGTCGGGATCAGCGCGTAGTTGCTGCTGTCAGCCTCTTCTTCCAGCGGACGAGTATGGAACAGGTCGCCGGCGAATTTCGGCAGCTGGCCGGTGCCATACAGGGTGTCCTGGTTTACCAGGTACGGGACATAGTTTTCGCTATAGCCATGCTGTTCAGTGTGCAGATCCAGCATGAACTGCGCCAGGGCGCGGTGCAGACGGGCCAGCTGGCCTTTCATCACCACGAAGCGCGAACCGGTGAGCTTAACGGCGGCGGCAAAATCCAGCCCGCCGTGCATTTCACCCAGCGTCACGTGATCGCGCACGTCAAAATCGAACTGGCGCGGCGTGCCCCAGCGGCTGACTTCAACGTTGTCGTTTTCGTCACGGCCAACCGGCACGTCATCGTGAGGAATATTCGGGATCGCCAGCGCGATATCGCGGATTTCCGCCAGCAGCGCTTCAAGCTCGGATTTTGCGGCATCCAGCTGTTCGCCGAGTTTGTTCACTTCCAGGCGTAATGGCTCGATGTCTTCCCCGCGCGCTTTCGCCTGGCCAATGGATTTCGATCGGGAGTTGCGCTCCGCCTGCAGGTTTTCCGTTTGCACCTGCAGAACTTTACGACGCTCTTCAAGCGCGCGAAGTTTATCTACATCCAGCTTAAAGCCCCGGCGTGCCAGTTTTTCTGCGACTGCGTCTGGCTCGGTACGCAGCAGATTGGGATCGAGCATGCTTATCCTGTGCTTATCGAATTAAAAAAAGAAAAGTGGCCGCAGGCTACGGCCACGGAAATAGTGTAATAACCTTACCGCAACGCCTCAATTAGCGGTAGCGTTTTATCGGGCTATTTTGATCCTGTTCAGCGAGCCAGGCGAGCTTTTCGCCAATTTTGCCCTCAAGCCCCCGGTTTGTCGGGTGATAATAGCGCGTTTGCGCCATTTCCTGCGGGAAGTACTGCTCGCCGGCGGCGTAGGCGTTAGGTTCGTCATGAGCGTAGCGATACTCCTGCCCGTAGCCCATCTCTTTCATCAGCTTCGTCGGCGCATTGCGCAGATGCACCGGAACGTCATAGTCCGGACGGTCTCGCGCATCGGCCAGCGCCGCTTTAAAGGCGGTGTAGACCGCATTGCTCTTCGGCGCGCAGGCCAGATAGACAATAGCCTGGGCTATCGCCCGTTCGCCTTCCGCCGGCCCGACGCGGGTGAAGCAGTCCCACGCCGATATGGCCACCTGCATCGCCCGCGGGTCGGCGTTGCCGACGTCTTCCGAGGCAATCGCCAGACAACGGCGGGCAACATACAGCGGATCGCCTCCGGCGGTGATGATCCGCGCGTACCAGTAAAGCGCCGCGTCCGGCGCGCTACCGCGCACCGACTTATGCAGGGCGGAAATCAAATCGTAGAAACGGTCGCCTTTATTATCAAAGCGCGCGCTGCGCTCGCCGGCGATCTCGGTCAGCAGTTCAGCCTTCAGCACCCGCTTGCCCGCATCATCGCTCTCGGCCATATCGGCCATCATTTCCAGGGTATTCAGCGCCCGCCGCGCGTCGCCGTTTACCAGTTCGGCGATGGCCCTGCGGGTCTCATCCGGCAAAACGATATCCTGGCCGCCGTAGCCGCGGGTTTTATCGTTCATCGCCTGGTCAAGCACCCGCTCGATATCGTCGGTAGTGAGCGATTTCAGTAAATAGACGCGGGCGCGGGAGAGCAGCGCTGAGTTAAGCTCAAAGGAAGGGTTTTCGGTGGTCGCGCCAATAAAAGTGATAGTGCCATCTTCAATATGCGGCAGAAAGGCATCCTGCTGGCTTTTATTGAAGCGATGCACTTCGTCAACAAACAGAATCGTTCGTCGGCCGGCGTTGCGATTCTGCCGCGCGCGCTCAATGGCCTCGCGGATCTCTTTCACCCCGGAGGTCACCGCCGAGATCCTTTCGACATCGGCGCTGGCATAACGGGCGATAACTTCCGCCAGGGTAGTCTTGCCGGTACCCGGCGGCCCCCAGAGGATCATCGAATGCAGGTGCCCGGCTTCGATCGCCCGCGGCAGGGGTTTGCCCGGCGCCAGCAGGTGCTGCTGGCCAATATACTGCGCTAAATTTTCTGGCCGCATGCGAGCGGCCAGAGGTTGAAACGCGTTGTCGGAAAAATCGAGCGACAGATTGCTCACTTTCGCCTCTACTTACGTTGATCGTCCACCGTCACCCCTTTCGGCGGCGTAAAGGTGAACTTAGATGCGTCGACGGCGCCGTTCTGCTGCGATTTCAGCTGATAGCTGCTGCGCTGATCGTCCTGCTCGACGGCGCTGAACTGATGGATGGTGCCGTCCCGACCAACGTTGATCGTGAACTGCTTCAGGTTGCCGCTGCCGCTTTTCGGCGTCAGCACAAAATCATCGCCGTTTTGTTTGATATTGTACTGCTGCCAGTCGCTGGACTGGTTGCGGGCAATCAGCATAAACGGCGTGTTGCTGGTGGCATCTTTCAGCCAGGTCGCCGTGGCCTGCTCGACGAACGGGTTATAGAACCACAGGGTTTTACCATCCGAAACGAGGACGCTCTCATCCGGCTGGGTCATATGCCAGTTAAACAGATTCGGGCGTTTTACCCACAGGTCGCCCTGTCCGTCCTGCACGGCGTTGCCGCTGCCGTCGGTGACTTTTTGCGTGAAGCTGGCATGGAAGCTGCTCACTTTATCAAGACGGCTTTTTAAGTCACTGGCCGCATCTGCCCAGACCTGGCTGACGACCATACCAGACAGTAATGCACAGGTGATTGCGAGTTTTTTCATTGTTCTTCCTTAATGTGCGTCACTCCCGACGCGGGAGCCTCTTCTGCCCCTAATGTAGGACCGCCGACGGCGGCGGGACAGAAGAATTGGCTGATTTTGCGCTTATTTACCCAACTTTGCACTCATTCAAAGGGCGGCGGCGCCAGTACTTCGCGGTTACCGTTATGGCCCTGCTCGCTGACAATGCCCTGCGCTTCCATCTGTTCGATGATACGCGCGGCACGGTTATAGCCAATGCGGAACTGGCGCTGCACCCCGGAAATCGACGCTTTACGCTTCTCGGTCACAAAGCTGACCGCCTGATCGAACAGCGGATCCAGCTCTTCACCGCCGTCGAAACCACCGCCGCCGCCTTCGCTTTCGCTGTCGGAGGTAATGCCGTCAACATACTGCGGACGACCGCGGGCTTTCCAGTCCTGAACCACAGCGTGGACTTCCTGGTCGCGAACAAACGCCCCATGGACGCGCACCGGCGTGGTGGAGTTCGGCCCGGAGTAGAGCATATCCCCCATCCCGAGCAGCGATTCCGCACCGCCCTGATCGAGAATGGTACGCGAGTCAATTTTACTCGACACGGTAAAGGCGATACGCGTCGGAATGTTGGCCTTAATCAGACCGGTAATGACATCCACCGACGGACGCTGCGTCGCCAGCACCAGGTGGATCCCCGCCGCACGCGCTTTCTGCGCCAGGCGAGCGATCAGCTCTTCCACCTTCTTACCGACGGTCATCATCAGGTCGGCGAATTCGTCCACCAGCACCACTATGTACGGTAGCTTTTCCAGTACCGGGTGCACGGCGTCCATACTGTCGCCTGGCTTCCAGTATGGATCCGGGATCGGACGGCCCATGCGTGCCGCTTCAGCAATCTTCTCGTTATAGCCCGCCAGATTACGTACGCCCAGCGCCGACATTAGCTTGTAGCGACGCTCCATCTCGTTGACGCTCCAGCGCAGCGCATTGGCGGCGTCTTTCATGTCGGTGACCACTTCCGTCAGCAGATGCGGAATACCTTCGTAGACCGACAGCTCGAGCATTTTCGGGTCGATCATAATGAAACGCACATCTTCCGGCTGCGCTTTGTAGAGCATGCTGAGGATCATGGCGTTGACGCCGACTGACTTACCGGAACCGGTGGTACCGGCCACCAGCAGGTGCGGCATTTTCGCCAGATCGGCCACCACCGGATCGCCGGCGATGTCTTTACCCAGCACCACGGTCAGCGGCGACGGGTTATCACGGAACTTGCTGTTGTCGAGCACTTCACGCAGGTAGACGGTCTGGCGCTTTTTATTCGGCAGCTCAAGCCCGACATACGGTTTACCCGGGATCACTTCCACCACGCGCACGGCGACCGTGGACAGCGAACGCGCCAGATCCCGTGACAGGTTAGAGATTCGCGCCGCTTTGACGCCAGGCGCCAGATTCAGTTCGAAACGGGTGATCACCGGCCCCGGCGAGTAGTTCACCACATCCGCTTTAATGCGGAAATCGGCGAGTCGCGCTTCCACCAGTCGTGCCATCTGCTCAAGAGCAAAGGTATCGACCGGCTCGACTTCACTGGGCGGCGGCGTGAGCAGATCCAGCGACGGCAGCGGCGTTGTCGGCTTTTGCAGCGGTCGACTATCGCCATTGCGCATCAGCAGCGGGTGGATCAGGCTCTCCTGCGGCGCAGGCGCGGCAGGCTGGTGCCCCTGCGGGGCAACCGGCTGTTGCTGCTGCACGGGCTGCTGCGGCACTGGCTGAGGGTGTACCGGCTGGTGCTGCGCAGGTTGATAACCCTGCTGCGGAGCGGCGGCCGGTTGTTGATAGTGCTGGGCTGGCTGCTGCGGCTGTACTTCCGGTGTCGGCGTAAACAGCGGCTCGCTCGGACCCTCATTGACCAGCGTTTTCATCGGCGAGAATTCATAATCCGCCGGCGAGAACGGATTAGCGCCCGGCGGCTGCTCGGAGGCGTAGCGCTGCTGCTGGGTGGCGGCAAACTGGCGCGCCAGCTCCGCTTCCGCCGCGGCATCGGCGTCATCGTCATCAGTCGCGTTATCGTCTTCCCAGCGATGGCCATAGCGCTGCTGTTGAGTGGCGGCGAACTGGCGAGCCAGCTCATCCTGCTCCATAGCATCCGCTTCCTCATCCGAGAGCAGCTCATCATCATAATGGGGGTCGCGCTCGGCCTGCCGCGCGCGCTGTTCAGCTTCCCGCTGCGACGGTAGCTTGATGCCGTAGGAGGCCAGTTCCCGACGCGTCGGGACGCGAACGCGATTTGGCCGCGGTAGTTTTGGACCAATGCCCTCTTTCACCTGGACCCGCGGTCCGCTGGAGGCCGGGCTGAACAATGGCGCTGTCGCCGCGGCCGCGGCGGTCGCCGTCTTCGCAGCGGCTGCGCCGCCGCTGGCAGCCGTTGCCTGATGCACTCCTGCCGCCACCGCAGAAACTACGGTTGACTCCACGGGCGGTTTGGACGGCGAGGCGGGCGGCGTCAGCGGTTTGGTGGCGATCGGACTTTCCGGCTCCGGAATAGGCTGATACCAGGAAGCCAGCAGCTCGCGTTCGCGCGCCCGCTTCTCTTCCACTTCCTCGAAATAATAGAGCGGCGGACGTTTCACTTCTTCCTGCACGACCTCAGGCTCTGGCTGCGCGGCAGGTACCGGCGCGGGCTCAGGCTGATACGCCTGCGGCGCAGGCTGACCGGCATGCGGATCGTAAGCCGGCTGCTGATACGGTGCAGGCTCGGGTTGATAGCCCTGCGGCGCAGGCTGAGCAACATGTGGATCGTAAACCGGCTGCTGATACGGCGCCGGCTCTGGCTGATACCCCTGCGGCGCAGGCTGAGCAACATGTGGATCGTAAACCGGCTGCTGATACGGCGCCGGCTCGGGCTGATACCCCTGCGGCGCAGGCTGGACGGCATGCGGATCGTAAACCGGCTGCTGATACGGCGCAGGCTCAGGCTGATACGCCTGCGGTGCCGGCTGACCGGCATGCGGATCGTAAACCGGCTGCTGATACGGCACAGGCTCGGGTTGATACCCCTGCGGAGCCGGCTGACCGGCATGCGGATCGTAAGTCGGCTGCTGATACGGCGCAGGCTCGGGTTGATACCCCTGCGGAGCCGGCTGACCGGCATACGGATCGTAAACCGGCTGCTGATACTGCACTGGCTCAGGCTGATACGCCTGCGGTGCCGGCTGACCGGCATGAGGAGCATAAGCAGGCTGCTGATACGGTGCCGGCTCTGGCTGGTAGGGCTGCGGCGGGTAACCAGCTTCCGGCTGATAAACCGGCGCAGCGCCCTGATGACCAGCCGGTGATTCGGCCCACGGCTGCGGCGCGGCAGTGGCCGCCGCCGCTGCGCCCACCGGCTCAGCGATACTCTGGCCGTTCAGCAACGGATCGTAAGGGTCGAAATCGCCCGGGCGCGCGGCGCTGGCGCCGGAGAACAACACATCATTCTCTGCGGGACGCGCGGCGCTGGCGCCGGAAAACAGTACATCGTCGGCGGCAACAGGCGCACCGCTGGCGCTGTACTGCACTGCCTCTTCCCCGTCATCCATCCGTTTGCCGGAGAAAAGCGCCGCGTCGGTTTTACGCCCCATGGGGTTGGTAAACTTCTCAGCGAGACGTTTACGCCGCGCCAGTGCGCTGCGCAAGATACGGGCGCGACGCGACTCCTGGGGGGTTGCCGCCTCTTCGTCGTCGTACTCTTCATCGTCGTCTTCGTATTCGCCTTCATCGACCCAGGTATCATCCCGACGGGTACGATTGCTGGCAAAGGTGAGCACGGACAGGATGCCGCCGCCCAGTTTTTCCGCAATGCTGACCCACGACCAGCCGGTAAACAGCGTCAGGCCGGACGCCCAGATGCACAACAGCGCGATGGTGCCGCCGCTGCTGTGCAGCAGCGGTTGCAGGGTGGTGCTCAGCAGGCTGCCAATCACCCCGCCAGAGGCGAAGTACCAGATATCATCGGCGTTAATCGCCGCCAGACCGCAGGAGGTCAGGATCAGGGCTAACGCACCGATGAGGCGCAGAGAAACGGCGAAATAATCAATATATTCGTCATTTTCCTGATGCCGCCAGGCAAACCAGCATCCGCCGATGATGATCACCGGGATGGTGTAGGCCATGACGCCAAAAATGAAAAAGAGGGTATCGGCAAGCCACGCGCCGGGGGCGCCGCCTAAATTATGGATAGGCTCATGCCATGCCGTTTGCGACCAGCTTGGGTCCGAGGGGTTAAAGCTCAGTAATGCCGCCATCAGCCAGATGGCGAAGAGGGAGCAAAGGATGAGCATCGCCTCGAGGAGTCGGCGCCCGCTGCTGAGTTTGGTAAGTTTGACTTCTTTGTCTTCGGTGTATTCCTGGCTCAAGAAAGGCTCTCCAGGTATCAGGCTGTTTCCTGCCTGCTGCTAAAACGGACAACAGCGCCGGGTCTCCCCGGCACTGTTGCTGTATGGATTAACAGGAGTGTAATCAAACTACGTCGAGTTTGCACCTGTTCCGTGTTAGCGCGTCTTAATAACCAGACGATTACTTTGCTTGACTTCTTCCATTACCACATAGGTACGGGTGTCGTTAACGCCCGGCAGGCGCAGCAAGGTCTCGCCCAGTAATTTACGATACGCTGACATATCCGGTACGCGGGTTTTCAACAGATAGTCGAAATCACCGGAAACCAGATGACACTCTTGAATTTCTTCAAGTTTTTGCACTGCGGCGTTAAATTGCTCAAACACATCCGGTGCGCCACGATTCAGAGTAATCTCAACAAATACCAGAAGTGATGCATCCAGATAATGCGGGTTGAGCAGCGCCGTATAGCCCTGAATAAAACCCTGTCTTTCAAGACGACGCACACGCTCAAGGCAAGGCGTCGGAGAAAGTCCCACCCGTTTAGAAAGCTCGACGTTAGAAATTCGCCCATCTTTTTGCAATTCATTCAGGATGTTACGATCAATGCGGTCGAGATCTTTGCCAGGGCGCTTCTTGCTATCTACCATTATTATTGTCTCTCTGTATTCCTTCCCTACTCCTGTTCCGGCTCTGTGCCTTCACTGCCAGAGCCCATCCTGTTATTACCCGTACGACATTGGGTAACCCAGGGGTACGTGAGAAGCCCGTTGCCTGACGGCAGTCACCGACATCACGCATGGCGTCTGTCCACACCATGCGTAGATTTCGTTAACCCGGATAAAAATGGCATTTGCGTGCATGAAAATTCGCCGCACGCCAAATACTGCTTTTCTTCTTCCTTGAATGTTTTCGCAAAAGCACAGGGGATTGTCAAAGCAAAACATCGATTTTTAGTACAAGATGCCAGATATTCATCATCTACCCTGGTTGATTCTCATTTTTTCGTCTTATAATTGTCCCGCCAACAGTAGAAATAGTTATATTCCTTGCCGGGAAAATCGCCAATTCATCGGCCGCTTCTATTGCACACATCGTTAACAAAATCGCTGCGCTCTTTTTTTACGACAACAAATTCCCTACAATCCCAGCCCAATGTATGCCAATTATTATGGGGATCTCATGGGCACAGCCAAACACAGTAAACTGCTTATCCTTGGTTCTGGACCTGCGGGATACACCGCGGCGGTCTATGCCGCACGCGCCAACCTGCAGCCGGTGCTGATCACCGGGATGGAAAAAGGCGGTCAGCTGACCACCACGACGGAAGTGGAAAACTGGCCAGGCGATCCGAACGATTTGACCGGTCCGCTGCTGATGGAGCGCATGCACGAGCATGCCGCGAAATTTGAAACCGAGATTATTTTCGACCATATCAGCCGCGTCGATCTGCAAGACCGGCCGTTCCGTCTGACCGGCGACAGCGGCGAATACACCTGTGACGCGTTGATTATCGCCACCGGCGCTTCCGCCCGTTACCTGGGCCTGCCTTCCGAAGAGGCCTTCAAGGGCCGCGGCGTTTCCGCCTGCGCCACCTGTGACGGATTCTTCTATCGCAACCAGAAAGTGGCGGTGATCGGCGGCGGCAACACCGCGGTTGAAGAGGCTCTGTATCTGTCAAACATCGCCTCTGAGGTACACCTTATCCACCGTCGCGATTCCTTCCGTGCGGAAAAAATCCTCATCAAACGCCTGATGGACAAAGTGGCAAGCGGCAACATCGTGCTGCATACCGATCGCACCCTCGAAGAGGTGACCGGCGACCAGATGGGCGTCAGCGGCCTGCGTCTGCGCGATACCAAAAACAGCGACAACGTCGAGTCCCTGGAAGTAGCCGGTCTGTTTGTCGCCATCGGCCACAGCCCGAACACCGCCATCTTTGAAGGTCAGCTGGAGCTGGAGAACGGCTACATCAAAGTGCAGTCCGGTATCCATGGCAATGCGACCCAGACCAGCATCCCGGGCGTGTTCGCCGCCGGCGATGTCATGGACCATATTTATCGTCAGGCTATCACCTCCGCCGGCACCGGCTGCATGGCAGCGCTGGACGCTGAACGTTACCTCGACGGTCTGGCTGACGCCTGCAAATAATCTTTACAAGTCAGTAACAAAGGTAAAGAAGGCGACGAAAAGTCGCCTTTATTTTTGCCGCGATGTAACATTGCCGTGCCCAATATTCCGATAACGACACCTGCAAAGCGCGCAATGAATAAAACCCGTCAACAAGAGTTAACCCGCTGGTTAAAACAGCAAAGCATTATCTCCCGTCGCTGGTTGATGATTTCCCGCCTCCTTGGCGTGGCGAGCGGTCTGCTGATCGTGGCGCAGGCCTGGTTCCTGGCGCGGATCCTGCATCGGATGGTGATGGAGAATATTCCTGCGACCGCCCTGCTGCTGCCGCTAACCCTGCTGGTGCTGACCTTTGTGCTGCGCGCCTGGGTGGTCTGGCTGCGTGAACGGGTCGGCTTTCAGGCCGGGCAGCATATTCGCTATGAAATTCGCCGCCAGGTGCTCGACCGCCTCCAGCAGGCGGGCCCGGCGTGGATCCAGGGCAAACCGGCCGGCAGTTGGGCAACGCTTATCCTCGAGCAGATCGATGATATGCACGATTATTATGCCCGCTACCTGCCGCAAATGACGCTGGCGGCCTGCGTGCCGCTGCTGATCGTTATCACTATTTTCCCGATAAACTGGGCCGCCGCGCTGATCCTCCTCGGCACTGCGCCGCTGATCCCCCTGTTCATGGCCCTGGTTGGGATGGGCGCCGCCGATGCCAACCGGCGTAATTTCCAGGCGCTGGCCCGCCTCAGCGGCCACTTCCTCGACCGCCTGCGTGGCATGGAAACCCTGCGTATTTTTCACCGCGGCCAGGCCGAAACGGATAATATTCGCGACGCCTCGCAGGATTTTCGCCAACGCACCATGGAAGTCCTGCGCCTGGCGTTCCTCTCCTCCGGGGTACTGGAATTTTTCACCTCGCTCTCCATTGCGCTGGTAGCGGTTTATTTCGGCTTCTCATACCTTGGCGAGCTTAACTTCGGCCACTATGGCGCGGGCGTCACGCTGATGGCGGGCTTCCTGACGCTGATCCTCGCCCCGGAGTTTTTCCAGCCATTACGTGACCTGGGCACCTTCTATCATGCTAAAGCCCAGGCCGTCGGCGCTGCGGACAGTCTGAAAACGTTTATGGAAACCCCGCTGACCCAGGTGGAGCGTGGCGAAAAAACCTTAAATGACAACGATCTGATTGGCGTGGAAGCGCGCGATCTGCTGATCAAATCTCCCGAAGGGAAAGTCCTCGCCGGGCCGCTGACCTTTTCACTGCCTGCAGGCGCGCGGGTGGTGCTGGTGGGGCAGAGCGGCTCAGGGAAAAGTTCACTGCTGAACACCCTGCTCGGCTTTTTGCCCTATGAGGGTTCGCTGAAGGTCAATGGCGTGGAGCTGCGCGAGCTGGACGCCGATCGCTGGCGTCGCCTGTTAAGCTGGGTGGGGCAGAATCCCCAGCTTCCTGCCGCCACGCTGCGGGAAAATGTGCTGCTGGCGTGGCCGGAAGCCAGCGATGCCCAGCTTCGACTGGCGCTGGACAAGGCATGGGTGAGCGAGTTTATCGCTCTGCTGCCGGATGGGATCCATACCGCCGTGGGCGATCAGGCGGGCCGTCTGTCGGTCGGCCAGGCGCAGCGTATCGCGGTCGCCCGCGCGCTGTTGGTGCCGTGCCGCCTGCTGCTGCTGGATGAACCCGCCGCCAGCCTCGACGCCCATAGCGAACAACGGGTCATGCAGGCATTGACCCACGCCTCCACCCAGCAAACCACGCTGCTGGTTACCCATCAGCTTGAGGGACTGGCGGACTGGGATGCCGTCTGGGTTATGCAGGACGGACAGATTATCGAACAAGGCGACTACGCCACGCTGGCCCGCGCCGGCGGAGTCTTCTCGGCGCTGCTGGCCCATCGTCAGGAGGAGATTTAAATGCGCGCGCTCTTACCCTATCTGGCACTGTACAAACGCCACAAATGGATGCTGCTGCTCGGCATCGTACTGGCTATTGTGACCCTGCTGGCCAGTATCGGCCTGCTGACGCTCTCCGGCTGGTTTCTCTCCGCCTCTGCGGTGGTGGGCGTCGCCGGGATCTACAGTTTTAACTATATGCTGCCCGCCGCGGGCGTCCGCGGCGCAGCGATTATCCGGACCGCCGGACGCTACTTCGAGCGTCTGGTCAGCCACGACGCCACCTTCCGCGTGCTACAGCACCTGCGCGTCTTCACCTTCAGCAAACTACTCCCCCTCTCTCCGGCGGGGCTGGCGCGCTTTCGCCAGGGTGAACTGCTCAACCGCGTGGTAGCCGACGTCGACACCCTGGATCATCTCTACCTGCGGGTCATTTCGCCGCTGGTCGGCGCGCTGGTGGTGATTGTGGTGGTGACCTGCGGATTAAGCCTGCTCGATGTCACCCTCGCGCTAACGCTCGGCGGTATCATGCTGGTGACCCTGCTGGTTATGCCGCCGCTGTTCTATCGCGCCGGTAAACCGGCCGGAGAGAGTATGACCCAGCTGCGCGGCCAGTATCGGCAACAGCTTACCGCCTGGCTGCAGGGCCAGGCGGAGCTGATGGTGTTTAACGCCAGCGACCGCTATCGCGCGCAAATGGAAAAGACCGAGCTCAGTTGGCAGGAGGCGCAGCGTCGCCAGGCCGAGCTGACCGCGCTTTCGCAGGCGCTGATGCTGTTGATCGGCGGTATCGCCGTGGTGGCCATGCTCTGGCTGGCCTCAGATGGCGTCGGCGGCAACAGTCAGCCCGGGGCGCTGATCGCCCTGTTCGTCTTCTGCGCCCTGGCGGCTTTCGAAGCCCTGGCGCCCGTCACCGGCGCTTTCCAGCATTTAGGTCAGGTGATCGCCTCCGCGCTGCGGATCTCGCAGATCACTGACCAGCAGCCGGAAGTCTCCTTCGTCGAGGGCGAGGCCTGCAAGCCTGCGCAGGTGGCCTTAGATTTCAGGCAGGTCACCTTCCGCTACCCGCAGCAGCCCTCCCCCGCTCTGGAGAACATCTCCCTGCAGATTGCCGCCGGGGAACATATTGCTATTCTTGGCCGAACCGGCTGCGGAAAGTCGACGCTGTTGCAGTTACTCACCCGCGCATGGGATCCGACACAGGGTGAAATATTGCTCAACGATCAGCCGCTGTCCGGGCTCAGCGAAGCCACCCTGCGGCAGTCAATGAGCGTGGTACCGCAGCGCGTGCACCTGTTCAGCGCCACCCTGCGCGACAACCTGCTGCTGGCGGCGCCTGAGGCTGATGACACTCTGCTCTGCGCCACCCTTGAGAAGGTAGGCCTGGAAAAACTGCTGGAAGATGGCGGACTCAACGGCTGGCTGGGCGAAGGCGGACGCCAGCTTTCCGGCGGCGAACTGCGCCGGCTGGCCATTGCCCGCGCGCTGCTCCACGATGCGCCGCTGATGCTGCTGGACGAACCGACAGAAGGTCTGGATGCGGCCACCGAAAGCCAGATCCTGCATCTGCTGGCGGAAGTCTTACGCGAGAAAACCGTGCTGATGGTCACCCACCGCCTGCGAGGCCTGGCGCGTTTTAATCAGATAATAGTCATGGACAACGGCCAGATAATTGAGCAAGGTAGTCACGCGGAGCTGCTCGCTAAACAGGGCCGGTACTTCCAGTTTAAACAGCGTCTGTAGGCTATTATCTAATTTTTGCTGATGCGTATTGAGGTTAAAATGCGTCTGGTTCAGCTCTCCCGGCATTCTATCGCCTTCCCTTCTCCGGAAGGCGCCCTGCGTGAACCTAACGGCCTGCTGGCGCTCGGCGGCGATCTGAGCCCCGCGCGCCTGCTGATGGCCTATCAGCGTGGTATTTTTCCCTGGTTTTCCCCCGGCGACCCGATCCTCTGGTGGTCGCCCGATCCCCGCGCGGTGCTCTGGCCGGAACAGTTCCATCTCAGCCGCAGCATGAAGCGCTTTCATCAGCGTTCGCCCTACCGCGTCACGCTCAATCACGCCTTTGGCGAGGTGATAGAGGGCTGCGCCAGCGATCGTGACGAAGGCACCTGGATAACCAGCAGCATCGTTCGCGCCTACCACCAGCTGCATGAACTGGGGCATGCCCACTCCATTGAAGTCTGGCAGGAGAATACTCTGGTGGGGGGAATGTACGGCGTGGCACAGGGGGCGCTGTTTTGCGGCGAGTCGATGTTCAGCCGGGCGGAAAATGCCTCCAAAACCGCGCTGCTGGTATTTTGCCAGGACTTTGCGCAGAGCGGCGGTAAATTAATTGACTGTCAGGTGCTGAACAACCATACCGCATCATTAGGCGCGGTGGATATTCCCCGCCGCGATTATCTGGACTATCTGTCAGTATTACGCGGCTACCGTCTGCCCGAGCGATTTTGGGTACCGCGGGTGCTATTTCCGGGCGGACAATAAAATGTTTTCAGCACATTTTGCGTCAGGATGGTATAATTGCGCGGTAGAGTAGCTTCTGCCTGTTGCCCCGCCGCCGTTTGGGAATAATAAGAGTCAGATAACGCCCATCGTTCTGTCACTCCCCTTTACGTTTGCGCCTGTCACGCGGCATGGCCGTGTGTGTCCCGGGCAATGCGCCAAAACTACTTCGGCGATTCATACCCGTCATATTTCCATTGCCGGCGTGCTGACTGCGCGCCTTGCGGCAAGGTGAATGATTCAGGGTAGACACGTAAAACTTTACTTACATGATGAACTTCGGCATTATCTTGCCGGTTCAAAACTACGGTAGTGATACCCCAGAGGACTAGATGGCCAAAGAAGACAATATTGAAATGCAGGGCACCGTACTTGAAACGTTGCCTAACACTATGTTCCGCGTAGAACTGGAAAACGGTCACGTGGTAACCGCGCATATCTCCGGTAAAATGCGTAAAAACTACATTCGCATTCTGACGGGCGACAAAGTGACTGTTGAGCTGACCCCGTACGACCTGAGCAAAGGCCGCATTGTCTTCCGTAGTCGCTGATTGTTTTCGCCCTTAAGGCGTCAGATGCTGAAGGCCGGGATAATTCCCGGTCTTTTCATTTCTACCGCCAGCAGGCAAAAAAAAACCGGCCCCTGGCCGGTTTTTTACATTGAAGATATCGCCTTAATGGGCGGCTTCCGGTTTGTGCTTCGGCGCGCTCTGGAAGCCGTAGGTCAGCGTATTTTTCGCGCTGTCAAGAGAGACCGTCACCTGCCCGCCGTCGACCAGCGAGCCAAACAGCAGCTCGTTCGCCAGCGGTTTTTTCAGGTTGTCCTGAATGACGCGTCCCATTGGACGTGCCCCCATTGCCCGGTCGTAGCCTTTTTCCGCCAGCCAGTCGCGCGCTTCCTGGCTGACTTCCAGGGAGACGCCTTTCTGATCCAGCTGAACCTGCAGCTCGACGATAAACTTGTCGACAACCTGATGGATCACCGTGGTGGAGAGGTGATCGAACCAGATGATGTTGTCGAGACGGTTACGGAACTCCGGCGTAAAGATCTTCTTGATCTCATCCATTGCGTCCGGACTGTTGTCCTGCTGGATAAGGCCAATCGATTTACGCTCGGTTTCCCGCACCCCGGCGTTGGTAGTCATCACCAGCACCACGTTGCGGAAGTCCGCTTTACGTCCGTTGTTATCGGTCAGCGTGCCGTTGTCCATCACCTGCAGCAGCAGGTTGAACACGTCCGGATGCGCTTTTTCGATCTCATCGAGCAGCAGCACCGCATGCGGATGTTTAATCACCGCATCGGTCAGCAGCCCGCCCTGGTCGAAGCCGACGTAGCCCGGAGGCGCCCCGATTAAACGACTGACGGTATGACGTTCCATATATTCGGACATATCAAAACGCAGCAGCTCAATACCCAGCGCCTTCGCCAGCTGCACGGTCACTTCGGTTTTCCCCACCCCGGTCGGCCCGGCGAACAGGAATGAACCCACCGGCTTGTGCTCATGGCCCAGCCCGGCGCGCGCCATCTTGATGGCTTCCGTCAGCGCCTCGATGGCCTTATCCTGACCAAAGACCAACATTTTCAGTCGATCGCCAAGGTTTTTCAGCGTATCGCGATCGCTGCGGGAGACGCTCTTCTCAGGGATCCGCGCAATGCGCGCCACCACGGACTCGATATCCGCCACATTGACCGTTTTCTTACGCTTGCTGACCGGCATTAAGCGCGCCCGCGCCCCCGCCTCGTCAATTACGTCAATCGCCTTATCCGGCAGATGGCGATCGTTAATGTATTTCACCGCCAGCTCAACCGCCGCACGCACCGCCTTGGCGGTATAACGCACATCGTGGTGCGCTTCGTACTTCGGCTTCAGGCCGTTGATAATCTGGACGGTCTCTTCCACCGACGGTTCGGTAATATCGATTTTCTGGAAACGGCGGGCCAGCGCACGATCTTTTTCAAAGATGTTGCTGAACTCCTGGTAAGTGGTGGAGCCAATCACCCGGATCTTGCCGCTGGAAAGCAGCGGTTTGATCAGGTTAGCCGCATCGACCTGGCCGCCAGACGCCGCTCCCGCACCGATGATGGTGTGGATCTCATCAATGAACAGGATGCTGTTGGTATCCTGCTCCAGCTGTTTCAGCAACGCTTTAAAGCGTTTTTCAAAATCGCCACGGTATTTCGTCCCGGCCAGCAGAGAACCAATATCAAGCGAGTAGATGGTGCAGTCAGCCATGACTTCCGGCACATCGCCCTGCACAATACGCCAGGCAAGGCCTTCGGCGATGGCGGTTTTACCGACGCCGGATTCCCCCACCAGCAGCGGGTTATTTTTACGCCGACGGCACAGGACCTGAATGGCACGCTCCAGCTCTTTTTCACGGCCGATCAGGGGATCGATGCCGCCAACGCGAGCAAGCTGATTGAGGTTGGTGGTGAAGTTTTCCATACGTTCCTCCCCGCCGGCTTGCTCTTCATTGCCAGGCTGGCTTCCGCTGTTATCGGAAGACTGGCTCGGCTCATCTTTGCGTGTACCATGAGAAATGAAGTTCACCACATCGAGTCGGCTCACTTCATGTTTACGCAGCAGGTAGGCGGCCTGCGACTCCTGCTCGCTGAAAATGGCCACCAGCACGTTGGCGCCGGTCACTTCGCTGCGGCCAGAAGATTGCACGTGGAAAACGGCGCGCTGCAGCACACGCTGGAAGCTCAGCGTCGGCTGGGTGTCGCGCTCTTCTTCCGTGGCTGGCAGGACGGGTGTGGTTTGTTCGATGAAGGCTTCAAGTTCCTGACGCAATGCCACCAGGTCCACTGAACACGCTTCCAGGGCCTCACGGGCCGAGGGGTTGCTTAGCAGAGCCAGCAGCAAGTGCTCGACGGTCATAAACTCATGACGGTGCTCGCGCGCTCTGGCGAAAGCCATATTTAAACTGAGTTCCAGTTCTTGATTGAGCATAGGCACCTCCCCCAATTTTCATGCCTGAATTCAGGCTTTTTCCAGCGTACACAGCAATGGATGCTCGTTCTCCCTCGCGTACTGATTCACCATAGCGACTTTGGTCTCCGCCACTTCCGCGGTAAACACGCCACAAATCGCCTTACCTTCATAGTGAACCGTGAGCATCAGTTGCGTTGCACGTTCAACATCATAAGAAAAGAATTTTTGTAACACGTCAATAACAAACTCCATTGGAGTGTAGTCATCATTGACCAATATCACTTTATACATAGATGGCGGTTTAATCGCATCACGAACTTCGTCGTCAACCAGGTGCTCGAAGTCCAGCCAATCTCTCTTACTCATCGTCAGTGTTCATCATCGGTTGCTGTTGCCAACAGGCGGAGGCCTGTCGATGACCAGAGGTTATGCTCATCACAAATCTACAACAGATCATAGATAACTATCATCTATCGCTTCTATCCGCGACGGCTGTCACATTCCCCGGCAATAGCGTTAACTGCTTCAAATTTTGACGCATTTTTCGCCGTTCCCCCTCCTCAATCGCTTGACGCGTTTTCGTATTTCTCTAAATTGTAGTGGCGAGAGTTGGCGAGCAATTGAACAACTCGTCACTCCACCACCGGTTCATTCCATCTTACTAATAAAGATTTACGAAGGATGTCGAAGTATGGAAATGGGTACTGTTAAGTGGTTCAACAATGCCAAAGGGTTCGGTTTTATCTGCCCTGAGGGCGGCGGCGAAGACATTTTCGCCCATTACTCCACCATCCAGATGGATGGTTACAGAACGCTAAAAGCCGGACAAGCCGTTCGGTTTGATGTTCACCAGGGGCCAAAAGGCAACCACGCCAGCGTGATCGTCCCTGTGGAAGCGGAAACGGCTGCATAACTCTTTTGCTTCATTGTGTACATCCTGCTAATAAAATGCCAGTCCTTCTGACTGGCATTTTTATTTCTCATCCCGACTACTCCCGCGCCAGGGCATCCACCGGATCGAGCCGCGCCGCATTGCGCGCCGGCAGCCAGCCAAACAGCACCCCGGTTAACGTCGAACAGAGAAACGCCGTCACCAGCGCCAGCGGCGAAAAACCGATCTCCCAGCCCGGGAGAAACAGTTGCAGAATAAACGCGATCATCAGCGACAACGTCACCCCCAGCGCACCGCCGACCAGGCAAACCAGCACCGCCTCGATGAGAAACTGCTGCAGCACATCGCTGGCCCGCGCGCCAACCGCCATGCGGATGCCGATCTCCCGCGTCCGTTCGGTCACCGACACCAGCATAATATTCATTACGCCAATCCCGCCGACCACCAGGGCAATCACCGCCACCAATGTCAGGAACAGCTGTAAGGTATGTGTGGTCCTTTCGGCGGTTTTCAAGACGCTGTCCATATTCCAGGTGAAGACATCTTTTTTACCATGCCGCAGCTCCAGCAGACGCAGCAGCTGTTTCTCTGCGGTTTCACTGTCGTAGCCTTCATGAACGCGCACAGTGATGGAGTTCAGCCACGACTGGCCCATTACTCTTCCCGCCATGGTGGTGTAGGGCAACCAGACGCGGAGAATTTTGCTGCTGCCGAACATCGACTGCTTTTCATCCGCAACGCCAATCACCGTGGCCGGCATATTACCCACCAGGATCACCTCGCCCACCACTTTCGCTTTATTGGGAAACAGCTGGCGACGGGTATTGCTGTCGAGCACCACCACCTGAGCCCGGCTGTTGAGCTGCAGTTCATTAAAGGTATTGCCTTCGCTAAAGGTCATGCCGTAGACATTAAAATACTGTGGACCGACCCCCTCCGCACTGGCGGCAACGTCAATATTGTTGGCGCGCAGGCGCAGGCTTTTTGAAACCGCCGGCGTGGCGGAGCGCACCCACGGCTGCTTCTGGATCGCCAGCAAATCGTCATACTTCAGCGCCTGCTGATAGCGCGGGTCGTCGTCGCCAAAATCCTTACCAGGATACACATCAATGGTATTGGTGCCGATGGCGCGAATATCTGCCAGCACCATCTGCTTGGCGGCATCCCCCACCACCACGATCGACACCACCGAGGCAATACCGATAATAATGCCGAGCATGGTCAGCAGGGTACGCATTTTATTCGCCGCCATCGCTCTCCAGGCCATCACCAGCGCTTCGCGAAAGCCGCTGGTAAACTGACGCCACGCCGAAGGCTCCGCCTGCGGACGGGCGCGCAGTCCGCCGCCCTGGCGGCTGGCGGGCGGGTTGCGGACGATTTCGCCATCGCGGATCTCGACGATCCGCTCCGCCTGAGCGGCGACCTGCGGATCGTGAGTGACAATGATGACCGTGTGCCCCTGCGCTTTCAGCTGGTGCAGGATCGCCATCACCTCTTCGCCGGAATGGCTGTCCAGCGCGCCGGTGGGCTCATCGGCGAGGATCACTTCCCCACCGTTCATCAGGGCGCGGGCGATACTGACCCGCTGCTGTTGGCCGCCGGACAGCTGCGACGGCTGATAGTTGGCGCGATCGCCAAGCCCCAGGCGCGCCAGCAGCTCATGCGCGCGCGCCAGGCGTGCCCGCCGTTCACTACCGGCATACACCGCCGGTACTTCGACGTTCTGCGCGGCGGTCAGATGCGACAGCAGGTGATAGCGTTGAAAGATAAAACCAAAGTGCTCCCGCCGCAGACGGGCCAGCGCATCGCCATCCAGCTGCGCAATATCGGTTCCCGCCACCCGATAGGTGCCGCTGGTGGGTTTGTCGAGGCAGCCAAGGATGTTCATCAGCGTTGATTTACCCGAGCCGGAGGCCCCGACGATCGCCACCATCTCCCCGGCATGGATACTGAGGGTGATCCCCTTGAGGACCTCAACGCTGCCGTCGCCGGAAGGATAGCTGCGACGAATATCACGCAGCTCGAGCAGGGCCGTCATTTTGCCGCCCCGCTCGCGCTCTCGCCGACGATCACCTCATCCCCCTCTTCAAGTCCCTGCACCACCGCGACGTCGGTATCATTGCGCGCGCCAATGACAATCTCACGCTCTTTGACCTCGCCGGTACGCAACAGCCGGACGTGGTAGCGGTTATCACCGACCGCATCACCCAGGGCGCTCAGCGGGATGGTGATCACGTTCTTCACCTCGGCCAGTTGGATATGCACCTGCGCGGTCATGTCGAGGCGCAGAATTCCCTGCGGGTTCGGGACCTCGAAGCGGGCATAATAGAAGATGGCGTCGTTGACTTTTTCCGGCGTCGGCAGAATGTCCTTCAGCTTGCCTTCATAGCGAGTTAGCGGGTCGCCCAGCACGGTAAACCACGCCTTTTGTCCCGGTCTGAGGTGGATGACATCCGCTTCGGAGACCTGCGCTTTCACCAGCATGGTGCTGAGGTCCGCCAGGGTCAGAATGTTCGGCGCCTGCTGGGCAGCGATCACCGTCTGTCCCTGCAGGGTAGTAATTTGCGTCACTTCACCAGCCATCGGCGCCAGGATCCGCGTGTAGTCGAGGTTGGTCTTCGCCGTGTCGAGCGTTGCCTGGTTGCGCTTAATTTGCGCTTCAATGGTGCCGATTTGCGCCTGTTTCACCGCCAGGTCGGTGGCCGCGGTATCGAGGTCTTGTCGCGAGACCAGCTGGCGCTGCGCCAGCTGCTGCTGACGGGCCAGGGTCACCTGCGCCAGCTTACTCTCCGCGCGCGCCTGATTGAGCTGGGCGCGCAGCTCCATCAACGTCGCCTCCACCTCTTTGATCTGGTTTTGCGCCTGCTCAGGATCGATAACCCCCAGCAGTTGGTCCTTTTTGACCTTATCGCCGATATTCACGTGCAGCGTCTTCAGCTGTCCGCTGACCTGGGCGCCGACGTCAACTTTTCGCAGGGCATCCAGCTTGCCGGTGGCCAGCACGCTCTGCTGGAGATCGCCTTTGCGCACCACCAGCGTCTGGTAGTGCGGTAGCGGCGCATTGAGGATCCGCCATCCCCAGACAGCCAGACCCAGCACAACGATCGCCAACAGCCACCAGACGGTCCTGCGTTTTCCCTTCACTTTCATATTCCGATTCCTGCTGTTTCCCTGCCGCTCCAGGCGGTGATTCTATCGAAACCCGTCGGCAACAGGACACCCATTTTTCGCGCCAATGATGTTTTGTTTAGCTGCCGGAGAGCTTTGCGCCGCCGAAATTCCCGACGGCGAAGAGATTAATCAGCGCGACCGCGGGCCAGCCACAGTACCCGCGAGAACATTTTTTTCAGCAGCGTCGGCACAGCGTCCACCCCACGGCGGCCGGCTTCCATTGCCACCTCAATCGCCAGGTCCGGCTTGGACGAGCGATGGATGGCCTTGGTGATCACCCGCCGCATATTCATGGGCACATTATCCGGGATCTGCGCCACCCGGTGGTAAACGTCATCAAATCCCTGACGATACATAAAGTGTTCCATATCCAGCGCCGGCAGAGCGGTCAGATGGTCGCGCTCCAGCTCGCGATCGTTATTCAGCAGACCGCGTACGGTCGCGGCATATTTTTTCCCTGCCTCATCGCCATCCACCAGCACGTGCCACTGGATCCCCATCCGGCGGGCGAATTTGATCAATGGCTTCAGGCCCGACTGGGCGAATTCAATCACTTTCACCCCTTCAGCATCAAAATGATGGCCGCACTGGCGGGCCAGCTCGTTGATAACCCAGGTTTCCGTCTCCCCCTCCACCAGCAGCCAACAGCGGGCGAAGAGCGATGAGGCGCGATTGAAGCGGATGTGAAAGGCAATGCGTCGACTCTCTTCGGCATTCATTCCGCCCGGCCCCAGCCGCCATGCCGACACCCGCGACGATTCACGCACCAGCCGACAAACCTGCTCCACCGGCGTCAGGGACAGCAGCTCTCCGGAGTTGGTGGTGGTCATACGCTGCAACGGCAGCAAATTCAGCAGATGCCAGGCGACGGAGAGCATGATCGGGTGCAGGCGGGTCTCGGGATCCTCAATCAACAGCAGCGGCCGCGCGTCGCGATCGAGGCGCACCGTCCCTTTCGCCTGCAGCAGGGTAGCAAATAGCCCCAGCAGGATCACCCGATGGCTGCGCCCGCCGGGCTTGTCGATCATGCGGTTGATAATATCCAGGTAACGCCAGCTACGCTGCTCATCATGGGAACGTCGACGCATCAGGCGATGTCGCGTCTGGGCGCTGCTTTGCTCGGCAAAGTAATGCTCCAGCAGCTGCACCATGGCCGACAACCCCTGACGGATCTGACCGTCGGATAAATTTTGCGGGTGGCTGACCAGTTCGCGGGACAGAAAATCCAGCTGGCGGGCGGTGATCTCAATCTGCGGCGAGTGCGGTACCGTTCCGTTATGAATGCGCCGCATAAAGCGCGCGTCGCGCAGGCGCAGCACCGGCATCAAACGCACCAGGTGTCTGGCCAGCTCATCGATATCCTCCAGCACCAGCGCTTCGCCTTCGCCATCGATAAAACTGCGCAGGGTCATCACGCTGTCGTCATCGGCGAGTTCGCCTTCCAGGCGGTAGAACACCCGGTGATAGCCATCATCACAGGGCACCCAACAGCGCTGAAGCGGACGGAAACGCCGCACCCGATGGCGCCCCGGCTCGGTTTCACGAAAGGTCAGAATAATATGCAAATGGTGCTCGCGCCCCTGGATGTCGCCCGCGGGGAACCAGAAGTCATCGCGGACAAAGTGATAAAGATCGAACTCTGGCGACAAAAGCAGGGTCAGCGCATCAAGCAGACTGGACTTCCCCCACGCGTTCTCCCCGATCAGGACGTTATTTTGCTCCAGCATCAACGACAGACGATTGATACCGCGAAAACCGACGATTTCTACGCGCTCAAGAAGCATATCCCCTCCGCTACACCACCACTCTCCTTCAGTAATCAACAGTATAGCGAGGGCGGCGGCAAGATGACACTCCGCTTAATCACCTCTGCGCATCCTATTCAGGAGATTAAATATATTCATAAAATTACGCACTTATCGTCTATTAACGGCTATTGATTATTCATCAAACAAAATAGTTTTATTTCAGACGTTATGTTCTACACTATTGATAATCTTGGATGGATATAGGAAGAGTTAAACTGGCAAACGCAATCCCTTCACCTTGCCCTAAATCAAATAATATCAATATATTTAACTGGCTCTGGGATGGCGATTATCTCTAGAATAACGCCGCTTTATTTTTATCGTCGTCCCTTATCACGATAAATAAAGACCGGCACGGTCCGCTCGTGCGCGTATACATTTAAATTGAGGTGGTTATGTTCAGAAAATTAGCAGCCGAATGCTTCGGCACCTTCTGGCTTGTATTTGGCGGCTGCGGTAGCGCCGTACTTGCCGCAGCATTTCCCGAGTTGGGTATCGGTTTTGCCGGCGTGGCGCTGGCATTTGGTTTAACCGTATTAACCATGGCGTATGCGGTTGGCCATATTTCCGGCGGTCATTTCAACCCGGCGGTAACCTTAGGCCTGTGGGCCGGTGGTCGTTTCCCGGCGAAAGAGGTCATTGGCTATATTATCGCCCAGGTGGTCGGCGGAATTATTGCCGCCGCGGTGCTGTACGTGGTGGCCAGCGGTAAAGCCGGATTTGATGCCGCCGCCAGCGGCTTTGCCTCAAACGGCTATGGCGAACACTCCCCGGGCGGCTTCTCTATGCTGTCGGCTATCGTTATTGAAATCGTACTGACCTGCGGCTTCCTGCTGGTTATCCATGGCGCGACCGACAAACACGCGCCGGCGGGCTTCGCGCCGATCGCTATCGGCCTGGCGCTGACTCTCATCCATTTAATCAGCATTCCGGTCACCAACACTTCCGTCAACCCGGCGCGCAGCACCGCGGTGGCGATTTTCCAGGGCGGTTGGGCGCTGCAGCAGCTGTGGCTGTTCTGGGTCATGCCGATCGTCGGCGGGATCCTTGGCGGCGTGCTGTACCGCACTCTGCTGGAAAAACGCGATTAATCCTTTCTAAGCCCGGGTCTCCGGGCTTTTTCTTTCTGGCGACAGCTTTACTCGGCCCGGCTATTTGGGTAGTGTCATGAGCGCTATTCTCATCATGCAAGGGCTGCATCGTTCATGTTCTCGGGACTGTTCATCATTCTGTTGCCGCTGGTCGTCGGCTATTTACTGCCTCTTCGTCACTCCTCTGCGCTAAAACTGATTCACCGGATGCTGAGCTGGATTGTCTATGTGATCCTCTTTTTTATGGGTATCAGCCTGGCGTTTCTCGACAATCTGGCCAGCAATCTGCTGGCGATATTGCATTACGCCGCGGTGAGCGTGGTCATCATTTTACTGTGTAATATTACCGCTCTGCTGTGGCTGGAAAGAAAAATGCCCTGGCGCAGTCTGCATCGTCAGGAGAAATTACCCTCGCGCCTGGCCATGGCCCTGGAATCACTCCAGCTGTGCGGGGTGGTGGTCCTCGGTTTTTTGCTTGGCCTGACCGGCCTGCCTTTTTTACAACACGCCACCGAAGCCAGCGAATATACGCTGATCTTTCTCCTGTTCCTCGTCGGTATTCAATTACGCAATAATGGAATGAGTCTGCGACAAATAGTCCTTAACCGCCGGGGAATGATCGTCGCCGTGGTGGTCACGATCAGTTCATTACTCGGCGGCATCCTCAACGCCTTTATTCTGGATTTGCCGCTAAAGACCGGTCTGGCGATGGCCAGCGGCTTCGGCTGGTATTCACTCTCCGGTATTTTACTGACCGAATCCTTTGGCCCGGTAATCGGCAGCGCGGCGTTCTTCAACGACCTGTGCCGCGAGCTGCTGGCCATCATGTTAATTCCGGGCCTGATTCGCCGAAGCCGCTCCACGGCGCTGGGGCTGTGCGGCGCCACCTCCATGGACTTCACCTTACCGGTGCTGCAGCGTTCCGGCGGCGTGGAGATCGTCCCTGCCGCCATCGTACACGGTTTTCTGCTGAGCCTGCTGGTCCCGATCCTGATCGCCTTTTTTGCCGCCTGAGTAGGCGCTGGCGGCAGACTTCCTGCCGCCAATTTTGCGCTAAATCAATCTCCCTTTAAGTTGTATCAGAAATACCTTTTCTCCTCACGCGCTCGGGCATAACCTTAAACATGTATATCAAATATAACTTTAAAGGTGTGACCATGTTTTGTGTGCAATGTGAACAAACCATTCGTACCCCGGCCGGCAACGGCTGCTCTTACGCGCAGGGGATGTGCGGTAAAACAGCGGAAACCTCCGATCTACAGGATCTGCTGATTGCGTCACTGCAAGGCCTCTCCGCCTGGGCGCTTAAGGCCCGCGAATATGGCATTATCGATCATGAGGTCGACAGCTTCGCCCCCCGCGCCTTCTTCTCTACGCTAACTAACGTCAATTTCGATTCTCCGCGCATCGTCGGCTATGCCCGTCAGGCGATTGCCCTGCGTGAGGCGCTGAAAGCGCAGTGCCTGGACCTTGATGCCAGCGCCAAAGTTGACAGCCCGGTGGCCGACCTGCAGCTGGTCGGCGACGATCTGGGTGACCTGCAGCGTCAGGCGGCAGACTATGCCCCGAATAAAGATAAAGCCGCTATCGGCGAGAATATCCTCGGCCTGCGCCTGCTGTGCCTGTATGGTCTGAAGGGTGCGGCGGCCTATATGGAACACGCCCACGTGCTCGGCCAGTACGACAACGCCATTTACGCCCAGTACCACAAGATCATGGCGTGGCTGGGCACCTGGCCTGCGGATATGAATGCGCTGCTCGAATGTTCGATGGAAATCGGCCAGATGAACTTCAAAGTGATGAGCATCCTTGACGCCGGCGAAACCACCAAATATGGCCACCCAACGCCGACTCAGGTCAACGTAAAAACCACCGCAGGTAAATGTATCCTGATCTCTGGCCACGACCTGAAAGATCTCTATAACCTGCTGGAGCAGACGGAAGGCACCGGCGTCAATGTCTATACCCACGGCGAAATGCTGCCGGCGCACGGCTATCCGGAGCTGCGTAAATTCAAACATCTGATCGGCAACTACGGCAGCGGCTGGCAAAACCAGCAGGTGGAATTCGCCCGCTTCCCAGGCCCCATCGTGATGACCTCTAACTGCATCATCGATCCCACCGTCGGCGCTTACGACGATCGCATCTGGACTCGCAGCATCGTCGGCTGGCCGGGCGTGAACCACCTGGAAGGCGAAGACTTCTCCCCGGTCATTGCCCAGGCGCAGCAGATGGCGGGCTTCCCGTACAGCGAAATCCCGCATCTGATCACCGTCGGCTTTGGCCGTCAGACCCTGCTCGGCGCGGCGGATACGTTGATCGATCTGGTCAGCCGTGAAAAACTGCGCCATATCTTCCTCGTCGGCGGCTGTGACGGCGCGCGCGGGGAACGTAACTATTTCACCGATTTTGCCACCAGCGTGCCGGATGACTGCCTGATCCTGACGCTGGCCTGCGGTAAATACCGCTTCAACAAGCTGGATTTCGGCGATATCGAAGGCCTGCCGCGTCTGGTCGACGCTGGTCAGTGTAATGATGCCTATTCGGCGATTATTCTGGCGGTCACGCTGGCGGAAAAACTGGGCTGCGGCGTCAACGATCTGCCGCTGTCGCTGGTGCTCTCCTGGTTCGAACAGAAAGCGATTGTCATCCTGCTGACGCTGCTGTCTCTCGGCGTGAAAAATATCGTCACCGGCCCGACGGCGCCGGGCTTCTTCACTACGGATCTGCTGGCTGTCCTCAATGAGAAGTTTGGTCTGCGTTCCGTGACCACCGTGGAACAAGATATGCAGCAGCTGCTGAGCGCGTAAGGAGTCCCTGATGACCATGCCAACTTCGCAATGCCCGTGGCGGATGCAGGTTCACCACATTCACCAGGAAACCCCGGACGTGTGGACCCTTTCGCTGCTGTGCCACGATTACTATCCGTATCGCGCCGGGCAGTACGCCCTGGTCAGCGTGCGTGATTCCGCGGAAACGCTGCGCGCCTACACCCTCTCCTCCACGCCGGGGGTCAGCGAGTATATTACGCTGACCGTTCGCCGCATTAACGAGGGCGCGGGTTCACAATGGTTAACCCACGAGGTCAAACGCGGCGATTATCTTTGGCTGTCCGATGCGATGGGCGAGTTTATCTGCGACGATAAGGCGGAAGATAAATTCCTGCTGCTGGCCGCCGGCTGCGGGGTGACGCCGATAATGTCGATGCGCCGCTGGCTGGCGAAGTACCGCCCGCTGGCAGACGTGCAAGTGATCTATAGCGTTCGTTCGCCGGAGGATGTGATCTTTGCCGAGGAGTGGCGCGACTATCCGGTTATCCTGGTGGCGGAGCACAACGCAACGCACGGTTTTGTCGCCGGCCGTCTGACCCTGGAGCTACTGCAGAGCGTGCCGGATATCGCCAGCCGCACCGTGATGACCTGCGGGCCAGCGCCGTATATGGAGAAGGTTGAGCAGGAGGTGGCCGCCCTGGGTGTCACCCGCTTCTTTAAGGAGAAGTTCTTCACACCGGTGGCAGAGGCCGCCACCAGCGGGCTGAAATTCACCAAACTGCAGCCGGCGAGAGAGTTTTACGCGCCGGTGGGCACCACCCTGCTCGAGGCGCTGGAGAGCAATCAGGTGCCGGTGACCGTCGCCTGCCGCGCCGGCGTCTGCGGCTGCTGCAAAACCAGAGTCGTTTCCGGGGAGTATAGCGTCACCAGCACCATGACGCTGACCGAAGATGAAATCGCCGACGGCTATGTGCTGGCCTGCTCCTGTCGCCCGCAGAGCGATCTGGTTCTCGCCTGAGGTCAAAATCCCCGGTGGCGCTACCGCTTACCGGGGCTACAGCGCTGTGCGATTTGGTAGCCCGGAGAAGGCGCAATGCGCCGCCTCCGGGAAAACCCCTGGCGACAATAAACTCTCAGGCGACATGAGATAAACGCTTTCCCGGACTGAAAAGCGGCAAACCGACAACAGTATCGACTTTACGCCCCAGGACTAATGAGGCATTTTTACCGCCAAACCGACTGACCGGCCAGCGAGTAACGCCCGGCGCCCAAAAGCGCAATCGCCAGCGCGCCAACAAAGAAATAGACCAGATTCTCGATCGCCCACGCCCCCACCGCATCAAGCGCAAATGTCTTGCCGAGACCGACCATCAGCCACGCCACCAGCATGGTGAAAGCCAACACCAGCGCCGCAGGGCGCGTCAGGATGCCGACAATCAACAAACAGGGGGCGACCACTTCCCCCGCCAGCACACCGTAGGCGATAAACCCCGGCAACCCCTTCGCCGCCAGCATCCCGCTAATGCCGTCCACGCCATCCAGCAGCTTGTGCAAACCGTGAAACAGCATTAACCCGCCGACGGCGAGTCGTAACAAGAGTTTACCGGCGTCTTCATGCGACAGCGTTCTGTTTACTGCGTTTAACAATCCCTTAACCATTTGATGTGCTTCCTGTTTTACACCCTGTGAGATCCCAGAGTATGCCCAATGCTTCAGCAATAAAACCAGCAAAAAATTGAGGGCAATCGGCAACGTAAGCTGCAGTTTCATCTAAGCTTGAAGGCGTTATCAAAAAAAGGAGATGGAGATCATGAAACAAACCGTGGCCGCATACATTGCCAAAATGCTGGAACAGGCCGGCGTGAAACGTATCTGGGGCGTCACCGGCGATTCCCTCAATGGATTGAGCGATAGCCTGAACCGCATGGGCACCATCGACTGGATGGCCACCCGGCACGAAGAGGTTGCCGCTTTCGCCGCCGGCGCGGAGGCGCAACTGACCGGCGAACTGGCGGTCTGCGCTGGTTCCTGCGGACCGGGTAACCTGCATCTGATCAACGGTCTGTTTGACTGTCACCGCAACCATGTCCCGGTGCTGGCGATTGCCGCCCACATTCCATCCAGCGAGATTGGCAGCGGCTATTTCCAGGAGACCCATCCCCAGGAGCTGTTCCGCGAATGCAGCCACTACTGCGAGCTGGTCTCCACCCCGGAGCAGATCCCGCAGGTGCTGGCGGTGGCGATGCGCAAGGCGGTGATCAACCGCGGCGTTTCGGTGGTGGTGCTGCCCGGCGACGTGGCGCTGAAGGCGGCCCCGGAGAGCGCCAGCAGCCAGTGGTATCATGCGCCGTTGCCGACGGTCACCCCGGCGGAAGAAGAGCTGCGCAAGCTGGCCCAGCTGATCCGCTACTCCAGCAATATCGCGCTCATGTGCGGCAGCGGTTGCGCCGGCGCCCACCAGGAGCTGGTGGAGTTCGCGGCGAAAATTAAAGCTCCCATCGTCCATGCGTTGCGCGGTAAAGAGCATGTGGAGTATGACAACCCGTATGATGTGGGCATGACCGGGCTGATTGGCTTCTCTTCTGGCTTCCACACCATGATGAATGCCGACACCCTGATCCTGCTCGGCACCCAGTTCCCCTATCGCGCCTTCTATCCGACCGACGCCAAAATTATTCAGATCGACATTAACCCCGGCAGCATCGGCGCGCACAGTAAGGTCGATATGGCGCTGGTGGGCGACATTAAATCAACGCTGAAGGCGCTGCTGCCGCTGCTGGAAGAGAAAACCGATCGCCGCTTCCTCGATAAGGCGCTGGAGCACTATCGCGACGCGCGAAAAGGACTCGACGATCTGGCGAAGCCCAGCGAGAAGGCGATCCACCCGCAATATCTGGCGCAGCAGATCAGCCATTTTGCCGATGAAGACGCCATTTTCACCTGCGATGTCGGCACCCCGACCGTCTGGGCGGCACGCTATCTCAAGATGAACGGCAAACGCCGCCTGCTGGGTTCATTCAATCACGGCTCCATGGCCAACGCCATGCCGCAGGCCATTGGCGCCAAGGCCACCGCGCCGGAGCGTCAGGTGGTGGCCATGTGCGGCGACGGCGGGTTTAGCATGCTGATGGGGGATTTTCTGTCGCTGGCGCAGATGAAGCTGCCGGTGAAAATTATCATCTTTAACAACAGCGTGCTGGGTTTCGTGGCGATGGAGATGAAGGCCGGGGGCTATCTCACCGACGGCACGGAGCTACACGACACCAACTTCGCCCGCATCGCCGAAGCCTGCGGGATTAAAGGTATTCGCGTTGAGAAAGCCTCCGAGGTGGATGAAGCGCTGCAGACCGCGTTCCGCACCGACGGTCCGGTGCTGGTCGACGTCGTGGTCGCCAAAGAGGAGCTGGCGATCCCGCCGCAGATCAAGCTGGAGCAAGCTAAAGGCTTTAGCCTGTATATGCTGCGGGCGATCATCAGCGGGCGCGGCGATGAAGTCATCGAACTGGCGAAAACCAACTGGCTCAGGTAAAACAGAAGCAATACTCTGAACCAGAACAAGGAATAGCCGTGATCGATCTGCGCAGTGATACCGTTACCCGCCCCGGGCGCGCCATGCTGGAAGCCATGATGGCCGCCCCGGTCGGGGACGATGTGTATGGCGACGACCCTACCGTCAATGAACTTCAGCGCTACGCCGCCGACCTGGCCGGCAAAGAGGCGGCGCTGTTTCTGCCCACCGGCACCCAGGCCAACCTCGTCGGCCTGCTCAGCCATTGCCAGCGCGGCGAAGAGTATATCGTCGGCCAGGGGGCGCATAACTATCTGTACGAAGCCGGCGGGGCGGCGGTTCTCGGCAGTATTCAGCCGCAGCCGATTGACGCCGCGGCGGACGGTTCGCTGCCGCTGGATAAAGTCGCAGCGAAAATCAAACCTGACGATATCCATTTTGCCCCGACCCGCCTGCTGAGTCTGGAAAACACCCATAACGGTAAGGTGCTGCCGCGCGACTATCTGCAGGAAGCCTGGGCGTTTACCCGCCAGCGCAATCTGGCGCTGCACGTCGACGGCGCGCGCATCTTTAACGCCGTGGTGGCCTACGGCTGCGAGTTACGCGATATCGCCCAATACTGCGACTCCTTCACCATCTGCCTGTCAAAGGGGCTTGGCGCCCCGGTAGGCTCGCTGCTGGTCGGTAGTGAGGCGTACATTCGTCGCGCCGTTCGCTGGCGGAAAATGGTCGGCGGCGGGATGCGCCAGGCGGGCATTCTGGCCGCCGCCGGGCTGTACGCACTGAAAAATAATGTCCAGCGCCTGCAGGAGGATCATGATAACGCCGCGTGGATGGCGGATCAGCTGCGCGCCATCGGCGCCGACGTTACTCGTCACGATACCAACATGCTGTTCGTTCGCGTCGGTGATGAGCAGGCCCGGGCGCTCGGCGAGTTTATGCAGGCGCGCGGCGTGCTGATCAACGCTTCGCCAGTCGTCCGTCTGGTCACTCACCTGGATGTCGACCGTCAGCAGTTGAGCGAGGTGGTCACCCACTGGCAGGCCTTTTTACAACGCTAAGGAGTCAGGCGTGTCGCAATCTGTTCTGGTGCTCGGCGCCAGCGGCTATATTGGTCAGCATTTAGTCCGCGAATTAAGCGCCCGGGGTTATCCGGTGCTGGCGGCGGCGCGCCATACCGACCGACTGCAAAAACTCGCTTTGCCCGGCGTCACCTGCCGGTCCGTCGATCTCAATCAGCCGCAGGCTCTGCCTGCGCTGCTCACAGGTATCGATACCCTTTACTATCTGGTACACGGCATGGGCGAAGGCGGCGATTTTATCGCCCATGAGCGTCGGGTGGCGACGCATGTTCGCGATGCCCTGCGCCAGACGCCAGTGCGTCAGATTATCTTTCTCAGCTCGCTGCAGGCTCCAGCGCAGGAGCAGTCCGACCATCTGCGCGCGCGTCAGGTCACCGGCGATCTCCTGCGCGAGTCGGGCGTGCCGGTCACCGAGCTGCGGGCCGGGATTATCGTCGGCGCCGGCTCCGCCGCCTTCGAGGTGATGCGCGACATGGTCTATAACCTGCCGGTGCTGACTCCTCCGCGCTGGGTGCGTTCGCGTACCACCCCTGTCGCGCTGGAAAATCTGCTCGTTGACCTCGTTGAGCTGCTGAATCATCCTTCCGACGCGCACCGCGTCTTCGAAGCCGCCGGTCCGGAGGTGTTAAGCTACCAGCAGCAATTCATTCGCTTTATGGCCGTCAGCGGCAAACACCGCCCGCTTATTCCGATTCCCCTGCCGACGCGCTGGATCTCAGTGTGGTTCCTCAATGTCATCACCTCGGTGCCGCCGACCATCGCCAAAGCGCTGATTCAGGGGTTGAAGCACGATCTGATCGCCGATGACCGGACGCTGCGGGCGCTGATCCCGCAAACGCTGATCCCCTTCGATCAGGCGGTTCGCCGCACCCTGAAAGAAGAAGAGCAGCTGGTAAACTCCAGCGACTGGGGCTACGACGCCCAGGCTTTCGCCCGCTGGCGACCGGAGTATGGCTACTATCCGAAACAGGCAGGCTGCACCGTCGCCACTCCGGCGAGCCGCAAAGCCCTGTGGCAGGTTGTTAACCAAATCGGCGGTAAAGAGGGATATTTTTTCGGCAATCTGCTGTGGAAAATCCGCGGCGCGATGGATCTGCTGGTCGGCCACCGGCTGGCCAAAGGGCGACCGCAGCGCGACTATCTGCAGACCGGCGATACGGTCGACAGCTGGAAGGTGATTATTGTGGAGGAAGAAAAACAGCTCACTCTGCTGTTCGGCATGAAAGCGCCGGGGCTGGGCCGGTTAAGCTTTACCATTAACGATAAAGGCGATCGTCGTGAACTGGACGTCCGCGCCTGGTGGCACCCGCACGGTATGCCGGGCCTGGTCTACTGGCTGCTGATGATCCCGGCGCACCTGTTTATTTTCCGCGGTATGGCGCAACGCATCGCCCGGTTGGCCGAACAAATCTCAGGCAGAGTCGAAGGATAAGCATTATTCTTTCATGATTCTCATTGCATAGTCGGGAGAATCACGGAAAAATGCGCACGAAATTCTTTTCTGGGACAGTAGAGTGATATGAAGGTACTGGTTACCGGTGCGACCAGCGGATTAGGCCGCAACGCAGTGGAATATCTGCGCAACAAGGGCATCAGCGTGCGAGCGACCGGGCGCAACGAAGCGATGGGTAAGCTTCTGAGCAAAATGGGGGCGGAATTCATCCCGGCGGATTTAACCGAGCTGGTCTCTTCGCAGGCTAAAGTGATGCTCGCCGGTATCGATACCCTGTGGCACTGCTCAAGCTTTACCTCGCCCTGGGGCACGCAGCAGGCTTTCGATCTCGCTAACGTCCGCGCCACCCGTCGCCTCGGCGAGTGGTCTGTAGCATGGGGCGTACGCAATTTCGTTCATATCTCTTCGCCCTCGCTCTATTTTGATTATCACCACCATCGCGATATTCAGGAAGATTTCCGCCCGCACCGCTTCGCCAACGAGTTTGCCCGCAGCAAGGCGGCCAGCGAAGAGGTGATCAACCTGCTGGCGCAGGCCAACCCGCACACCCGTTTTACCATTTTGCGCCCGCAGAGCCTGTTCGGGCCGCACGATAAAGTCTTTATTCCCCGGCTGGCGCAAATGATGCAGCACTATGGCAGCGTCCTGTTGCCGCGGGGCGGCAGCGCGCTGGTCGATATGACCTATTATGAAAATGCCGTCCACGCGATGTGGCTGGCGAGCCAGCCGGCGTGCGATCATCTTCCCTCCGCCCGCGCGTGGAATATCAGCAACGGCGAACCGCGCACCCTGCGCAGTATCGTGCAGAAACTGATCGACGAGCTGGGCATCAAATGCCGGATCCGCTCAGTCCCCTACCCGATGCTGGATATTATCGCCCGCAGCATGGAGCGTTTTGGCGATAAAACGTCCAAAGAGCCAGCCTTTACCCACTACGGCGTCTCGAAACTGAATTTTGATTTTACGCTCGATATCACTCGCGCGCAGGATGAGCTGGGTTATCAGCCGGTGGTGACGCTGGACGACGGGATTGTGCGTACCGCCGCCTGGCTGCGCGACCACGGTAAACTTCACCGCTAACCCTGATCATACTTTTCTAACAGCGCCTCGGCTATCGCTTCGGTTTGCGCATCTGCTACGCCATCCCAGCGCTGGGGGCGGAAGTGCATCTGGAAGGCGGTAATCACTCGTTTTTTCTGCGCGGGAGTCATCTCCGGCGTGACCTGATAGCCGTAGCGCGCCAGCAAATCCAGTACTACCTCAGGGTCCACTGGCTCACTGGCCGGGCGCCCGTTCAGATAGAAAGCCACCCGCTGCTCGTCCGGCCAGGCGCCAATCCCCTGCTGCGCCAGCTGTTGCCAGGGGAACAACGGTCCCGGATCGTCTTTGCGCTGCGGGGCGATATCGGCATGGGCTACCACGTTCTGCGGCGCGATGTGGTAGCGGGTGATAATATCGCGCGCCAGCGGGATCAGGGCCGCGATCTGCTCCGGGTGAAAGGGGGTAAAGCTTTTACCCCCCGCGGTCTTCTGCCAGCCGCGGTTTTCCAGTTCAATACCAATGGAAGTATCGTTGATGCGCGTGCTGCCGCGCCAGTAGCTCACCCCGGCGTGCCAGGCCAGATCCTCTTCCGGCACCAGCTGCCAGATCCGCGGTTTATGATGGTGGCGCGGCGGCTGTTCAGGAATTAAATAGTGGGAGCTGACCTCTTTATCAGTCAGGGTTGCCAGGGAGACATCAAAATTATCTGCGGTATAGTGGATAACCAGCACTTTTATGCGCGGATAGGCCGCCTGCGCCGGATGGCGAGTGTCCAGCTGATATCCGTCGCGATCGATGATGCCTTTTTCCCCCGCGCAGCCGGCCAGCAGTAGCGCCAACAGGAGTACATAGGCAATCCGTTTCATCCCTTCTCCCTTGCCCGGCAGCGTCTCCGGGTTAATAAGACCATTGATTACGTCCTTTATTTTTCGCCTGGTACAGCGCACTGTCCGCCCGGGCGATCAGCGTCTCCATCGGGACCGTGCCATCGGAATCGACGATCCCGATACTGACGGTCACCACCGACGCCACCTCTGATGCCTCATGAGGGAGCGCCGCCTCGTGAATTTTCTGCTGAATGCGCTCGGCAATCGCGGTGGCATGCACCAGGGGAACCCTTGGCAACGCCACCACAAATTCCTCGCCGCCATAGCGAGCCACCAGATCATCTTCGGCCCGGACCGCCATTTTCAGCACCTGCGCGACAGAAGATAAGCACTCGTCACCAGCCTGATGACCATAGCGATCGTTATAGCGTTTAAAGTAATCGACATCGATCATCATCAGCGACAACGGCGTGTTTTGCTGCCAGATCTCCGCCAGATACGCATTCAGCGCCCGGCGGTTAGCGGTCCCGGTTAATGCATCCTGGTTGGCAATACTTTCCAGCCGCTGAATAAGCTGCATATTTTCCTGATGCGTATCCCAGGCTTCATCGTACCAGCGCTGGAGAATACGTCGTCCATACAGCAAAATCGCCGTAAAGATGGCCCACAGGATCAAAAAGCGAATTTCAGCGTGATAGTGGATCTGAATTCCCGCTAGCAAGGCCGTCCCCCATAGCGGCAGCATAAAAGCGATAATGCCCGGCCAATGGTGATACAACGCAGTGAGGCCAGTGGTCACCAATATAACAAGCAGCGGCCAGGCGAAGGGCAAAGCCCAGAAAAAGATAAAACAGTAATTACTCAGGGACCAGCACAGGCTGAGCACCAGCAGCAGCGCGGTGATGATATTCAGCGTATAACGCCCCTGCGCCAGACGCGGCGTGACGGCAATAATCACTAAAATGGCCGAAATAATAATAACCGCAATCAGCGCTATTTCGATATAAGGAATAACCGCCTGGTGAGTCAGGAGCTTCTTATCAAAATAGGTAAAAATAAAGTTGCGGGAGAAAATCATTAACGCAAACGCAATATTGACAAAAGCCAGCCAGGGCAGACTCATTGATAGCGCATGGCGCTGGACATCATCTCTGGTGGCCCACAACGCGGTTCGCTGCTGCCGGGCGCGCTCTCGCTTATTTGTTAACATCTTATCTCCCTGGTGACCTGCATGACCATAGGCGCAGCCCCTGCTTGTCTATATGATAAACTATGTTTCCGGGAATGTCTGTCCGCGCGCTGTCTCCCCTGCCCCGGCCTCTTAAGCTGATTTTCAGCTAATGTCAGTAGAAATTGGTATGCTCCGTTCACGATGTGTAAACGGCCAAAAAAAGCAAGCATTATCAATGCGAATTCTGTCATCTTTTCTTTAAAAAAGAGTTAACTAGCCGTCATAAAATTGCAGTATTTTGCTTGAAAAAAAAGCAGTGTTAGTACAATCTGAAATCGCTCATTGGTGAGTTAAAACAAGAGCATGATGATAGCAAGATAAACAATGGAGTCTAAAAATATGAAATATGCAGCTTTAGTGGCAGGTGCGGCATTGTTTTTAACGGCGAACGCCTTCTCCGCTGAGATTTTATCGAAAGAAGATTTTGATAAGGTCCATACGCAATACACCAAGATCGGCACCATTTCTTCTACCGGCCAGACCGCACCGAGCGATGCTCGTGAAGAGCTGATTAAAAAAGCTGATGAAAAAGGCGCGGATGTTATCGTGCTCTCTTCCGGGAACACGGATAAAAAACTGCACATTTCCGCTAATATCTATAAGAAGAAATAACTAATCTTATCTCTCAAGAAACACTACCCTGTTTCCGGGGTAGTGTTTCTTGTTTATGCAAAGCCATAATTTATTTTTATCCCGCCGTGATTTTTTCTGCCTGAAAACCGCCGTCATCCCCCTGCTGATTTCCAGCCCTAAGGCTGTAGCCACATCAAGGTCTTAGCTCTTTGCGTCAAGTACAATCCGCACGCTATACGCTATGCTTTAACGGAAACTGAAAACGTAGTTCGCTTATAAGGAAATCATCATGCGCTACAAACTTCTTGCAGCACTTCTCCCTTGCGCGCTGGCGCTCAGCGCCTGTACGACCGTCACCCCGGCCTATAAAGATAATGGCACCCGCAGCGGCCCTTGTGTCGAAGGCGGCCCTGACGACGTAGCGCAAAAATTCTATGACATTCAGATCCAGAACCGTACTCAGGATCCGGCGGCGCTGCGCCCCTATCTCAGCGACGGCCTGGCGAAGTTACTCAATGACGCCCGTCAGGATCCCGCCAACAGCAAGCTGCTGCAGGCTAACCCGTTCTCCAGCAGCAGCACCCCCGCGGACAGCGCCGTCGTCGCCAGCGCCTCAACCATCCCTAATCGCGATGCGCGCAACATTCCGCTGCGCGTGGAGCTGAAAGAGGGAACCCAGAACTGGAAAGACGAAGTGCTGATGATCCAGGAAGGCCAGTGCTGGGCCGTCGATGACGTTCGCTATCTCGGCAACAACAGCCACGCGCCGGCCGGAACGTTGCGACAGAGTCTGGAGAAACGCTAGTTCGGGAGTTGAAGCGACGCCGCTGAAACGATAACCCCGGTAAAATGTCGGTATTCGCCCCGAGAATGCCGACATTTACGCCCCCCTCACCCACCAGGCAATATTTTGTGCTAACTTTAAAGCTAAACGTGGTTTAGATTTAACTTTTAACGCATAAATATTGCATAACTATTCTGCCAAAGGTACTATTTGCGGCCTCAATAGCTATTCGTATCAGACTGCCCAGATGAGTATTAAACTAAACGGCATTAATTGCTTCTACGGCGCGCACCAGGCGCTGTTCGACATCACGCTGGATTGCCCGCAGGGGGAAACGCTGGTGCTGCTCGGCCCCAGCGGTGCCGGGAAGAGCTCGCTGCTGCGCGTACTCAACCTGCTGGAGATGCCGCGTTCCGGTTCGTTAACCATCGCCGGTAACCATTTCGACTTCACCAGAGCGCCGTCCGATAAAGCGATTCGCGAACTGCGGCAGAACGTCGGCATGGTTTTTCAGCAGTACAACCTGTGGCCGCACCTGACGGTACAGCAGAACCTGATCGAAGCCCCCTGTCGCGTACTGGGGTTAAGCAAGGATCAGGCGCTGGCTCGCGCCGAGAAGCTGCTGGAGCGCCTGCGTCTGAAGCCCTACAGCGATCGTTACCCGCTGCATTTATCCGGCGGCCAGCAGCAGCGTGTGGCGATCGCCCGCGCGCTCATGATGGAGCCGCAGGTTCTGCTGTTCGATGAGCCTACCGCGGCGCTCGACCCGGAAATCACCGCCCAGATCGTTAGCATCATCCGCGAGCTGGCTGAAACCGGCATCACCCAGGTTATCGTCACCCATGAAGTTGAAGTGGCGCGCAAGACGGCCAGCCGGGTGGTGTATATGGAAAATGGCCATGTCGTCGAGCAAGGGGATGCCTCCTGCTTCACGCATCCGCAAACTGACGCGTTTAAAAACTATCTTTCACATTGATGTTTTTCGGGGAAATGACGATGAAAAAAGTACTGATTGCCGCCCTGCTCGCAGGCATGAGCCTCTCCGCTTCCGCCGCGCAGACCATTCGTTTCGCCACCGAGGCCTCCTACCCTCCGTTTGAGCTGGTGGACGCCAACAACCAGATCGTCGGTTTCGATGTGGATCTGGCTAACGCGCTGTGTAAAGAGATCGATGCCACCTGTACCTTCACCAACCAGGCCTTTGACAGCCTGATCCCGGGGCTGAAATTCCGCCGTTTCGACGCGGTCATGGCCGGGATGGACATCACGCCTGAGCGTGAAAAGCAGGTACTGTTCTCCACCCCGTATTATGACAACTCGGCGCTGTTCGTCGGTCAGCAGGGCAAGTTCACCAGCATTGATCAGCTGAAGGGCAAAAAAGTGGGCGTACAGAACGGTACCACGCACCAGAAATTTATCACCGATAAACATCCGGAAATCACTACCGTCCCTTACGACAGCTACCAGAATGCGAAGCTGGATCTGCAGAACGGTCGTATTGACGCGGTCTTTGGTGATACCGCCGTGGTCACCGAATGGCTGAAGAGCAATCCGAAGCTGGCGGCCGTGGGCGATAAAGTGACCGACAAAGCCTATTTCGGCACCGGGCTGGGCATTGCCGTGCGTCAGGGCAACACCGACCTGCAGCAGAAATTTAACGCTGCGCTGGAAAAAGTGAAGAAAGACGGCACTTACCAGACCATCTATAACAAATGGTTCCAGAAGTAAGACTGAATGAACGAAATTTTTCCATTAGCAAGCGCCGCCGGGATGACCGTCGGCCTTGCCGTTTGCGCGCTCGCCATCGGCCTCGTCCTGGCGATGCTCTTCGCGGTACTGGAGTCAGTGAAATGGCGCCCGGTAGCCTGGCTTGCAACCGGCATTGTGACCATCCTGCGCGGACTACCTGAAATTATGGTGGTGCTGTTTATCTATTTTGGCTCGTCCCAGCTGCTGCTGACGCTCTCTGACGGTTTTACCATCCCGCTCGGGTTCATCCAGATCCCGGTGCAGATGCAGATTGAGAACTTTGACGTCAGTCCGTTCCTCTGCGGGGCGATCGCCTTGTCGCTGCTGTATGCCGCCTACGCCTCGCAAACGCTGCGCGGCGCGCTGAAAGCCGTTCCGCAGGGTCAGTGGGAGTCCGGCCAGGCGCTCGGGCTGTCGAAAGCGGCCATTTTCTTCCGCCTGGTGATGCCTCAGATGTGGCGCCATGCGCTGCCCGGTCTCGGCAACCAGTGGCTGGTGCTGCTAAAGGACACCGCGCTGGTGAGCCTTATCAGCGTCAACGATCTGATGCTGCAGACTAAAAGCATCGCCACCCGCACTCAGGAGCCCTTTAACTGGTATATCATTGCCGCGGCAATCTATCTCGTCATCACCCTGTTGAGTCAATACATCCTTAAGCGGATTGACCAGCGTGCGACGCGCTTCGAACGGAGACCAGGCTGATGCTCGACTACTTACCCGAACTGCTGAAAGGACTGCATACCAGCCTGACGCTGACCGTGGCGTCGATTATCGTGGCGCTGATCCTGTCGCTGATCTTTACCATTATCCTGACGCTGAAGACGCCGGGGCTGGTGTGGATAGTGCGCGGCTACATCACCCTGTTTACCGGTACGCCGCTGCTGGTGCAGATCTTCCTGATCTACTACGGCCCAGGACAGTTTCCTTCGCTACAGGAATATCCCTGGCTCTGGCACCTTATCTCCGAGCCGTGGCTGTGCGCCCTGATCGCCCTGTCGCTCAACAGCGCCGCCTATACCACCCAGCTGTTTTATGGCGCCATCCGGGCGATCCCCGACGGGCAATGGCAGTCGTGCAGCGCGCTGGGGATGAGTAAAAAGGATACCCTGGCGATCCTGCTGCCGTATGCCTTTAAGCGCGCGCTGTCGTCCTATTCCAACGAAGTGGTGCTGGTCTTTAAGAGTACCTCTCTGGCCTACACCATCACCCTGATGGAAGTGATGGGCCACGGCCAGCTGCTGTACGGACGGACCTACGACGTGATGGTGTTCGGCGCCGCCGGGATTATCTATCTCATCGTCAACGGGCTGCTGACGCTGCTGATGCGGCTGGTGGAGCGCAAAGCGCTAGCCTTCGAGCGGCGTAATTAGCGCCTGGCGTATTTTGCATAATAAGTGAACAACAAGACGGACAAGTCTAATACCTGTCCGTCTTTTTTTATATCAAATAAAATACTTAATCATTTTTATTGCATACAAATTCATTTAATGGCATTGTCACCCTATGCCGCAGACACGGCGAATAATCATAAGATTGACAGACGGGAGTTCCACGATGAAAAAGTTAGTTCTGGCTGCACTGCTCACCACGTTCACCTTCGGCGCCGCCGCCGCGGAGAAAATCAGCTTCGGCGTGTCCGCGACCTATCCGCCGTTTGAATCGATGGACGCTAATAACCAGATTGTCGGCTTTGATATCGATCTGGCCCATGCGCTGTGCAAACAAATGCAGGCAGAATGCACCTTTACCAACCACGCGTTTGACAGCCTGATCCCGGCGCTGAAGTTTAAGAAGTATGACGCGGTGATTTCCGGAATGGATATTACGCCGGAGCGCAGCAAGCAGGTCGCCTTCACCGACCCGTACTACGCCAACTCCGCGCTGGTGATCGCCAAAAAAGACGCATTCCACTCGTTCGATGATTTGAAAGGCAAACGGATCGGCATGGAAAACGGCACCACCCACCAGAAATATCTGCAGGATAAACATCCTGAGGTGAAGACCGTCGCCTATGACAGCTACCAGAACGCGATTATCGATCTGAAAAATGGCCGTATCGACGGCGTGTTCGGCGACACGGCGGTGGTCAACGAGTGGCTGAAAACCAACCCGCAGCTGGGGGCAGCCACGCCGAAAGTGACCGACCCGCAATACTTCGGCACCGGCCTTGGGATTGCCGTGCGCCCGGATAACAAGGCGCTGCTGGAGAAACTGAACGCGGCGCTGAAGGCGATTAAAGCCGACGGTACCTACCAGAAAATCAGCAACCAGTGGTTCCCGGAGTAACTTTTTTGCCGGGTGGCGCTGCGCTGACCCGGCCTACACTTTCCCCGTAGCCGGGTAAGGCGTAGCCGCCACCCGGCAATTTCTCAAAGTGGCACGAAGAACCTGAACCGCGCCCCGCTTACCGACTCCACCAGCCTGATCCCGCCCCCGTGCAGCTCCAGCATTCGTTTCACAATCAGCAGCCCTAACCCGCCTCGATCCTCCCGCGACGCCTGGGCAGACAACGCCGACGGCCGCTGGAACAGATCGTCGCGCAGCGCGGCATCGACGCCCGTTCCGTTGTCAGCCACTTCGACCTGGATCTGTTGATTCTCCTGCCAGACCGCCAGACGAATCTCCCCGCCGACGGGAGTATGCCGCATGGCGTTGTCGAGCAGATTGGTCACCACCCTCTCAATCATCGACACATCGGCGTTAACCAGCGGCAGCGGCCCCGGCACATCAATTTGCAGGTTCACCTCGCGCGTGCGGGCGGTTAATTCAAACTTCTGCGCCACGTCGGAAATCAGCTCCCCCATCGCGAAACGCTCGCGCTGCGGCTTAATGCCCCCGTGCTCCAGTCGCGCCAGCTCAAACAGCTGCTGCGAAAGATGGCGCACTTTGTTGCCCTGGCGCAGGGCGATGGTGAGATACTGCCTGCGCTCCTCGGCGGTCAGCCGTTCGTCCTTCAGGGTCAGCGTTTCCAGATACCCCAGCAGCGAGGTGAGCGGCGTACGTAAATCGTGGGAAATATTGGCCACAAATTCGCGGCGCTGGCGGTCGCTGTCGGCCAGCCGATCCCACTGACCGGCTATCTGCCGGGCAAGGTCAATAAAGCGATTTTCGAGCACCGCCACCTCGTTACCGGGATGGGGCTCCGGCGTGCGGGCCGCCAGGGTTTTGATGGCACTGATGCTGTCCCGATCGTTCGCCGCCACCTGGGCGGTGAGCTGGCGGACCGGCCGGGTCACCCAGAACCATGCCAGGCCTCCCGCCAGCAGGCCAAACAGAGTCACCAGCAGCAGGGTCCACAGAACAATGCTCCACAGCGTTTTTTGCCAGGCGTCGGCCGCCAGCTGATTAAAGGTCTCCCCCTGCAAAATGATATACAGGTAACCGCGCAGCTGGCCGTCGACGCGCAGCGGGGCGGCGCTGAAGACTTTTCGCCCGTCAAGGCTGCGGGGATCGTCGCCATACACCGGCGACGTACTGCCGGTGAGAAAAACCTGCACCGGCGCCATGTCGATCCGCTGGCGTTGGATATGTCCCGGCGGCGCCGCATCGGCCAACAGGTCGCCATCCGGCGACAGCAGATAGAGCTCCACGCTGGGATTAAAGGTCATCAGACGGTCAAACAGCGACTTCAGGGTTTGCCGGTTGACCTCGCCGTGGGCGTCCAGCAGCGGTTCGCGGGCCACAATTTGCTGAGCCAGCCCGGCGGAGAGGCGCTGCACCATGGCGTTGCCATACTGCGCGCTGCTATGTAACTGAACGACGCACACCGCCGCCGCGCACAGTATCAGCAGGGAGACCACCACCAGCGCCAGCCGCTGGCTGAGGCTCAGGCGGCGGATCACGGGGCGGCCTCTTGCGTCACCGGGGCGAACTTATAGCCTTTGCCCCAGACGGTCAGAATGATGTCCGGCTCGGCCGGGTCACGTTCGATTTTGCTGCGCAGGCGGTTGATATGGGTATTGACCGTGTGCTCATAGCCCTCGTGCTGATATCCCCAGACCTGCTCCAGCAGCGCCAGCCGCGAAAACACCTCCCCGGGATGGCGGGCAAAGTAATACAGCAGCTCGAATTCGCGCGGCGTGAGGTCCACCAACTCGCCGCGCAGCCTCACTTCGCGAGACAGCGGGTCGATGCTCAGACCATGGCAGGACAGGCGCCCGGCGTCCATCAACAGGTTCTGCCCCATCGCCTCCTGGCGACGAAACAACGCTTTAACGCGGGCGATAAGCTCCAGCAACGAAAAGGGTTTCGCCAGATAGTCGTCGGCGCCCATCTCCAGGCCCAGCACGCGGTGCATTTCGCTGGTGCGAGCGCTGATGATGATCACCGGCAGATAGCGGGTCATCTGGCGGATACGCCGGCAGATCTCCAGGCCATCGACGCCGGGCAGCATCAAATCGAGGATCACCGCATCCCAGACCCGCGTTTCCAGCCGGGCGAGAGCCTGGCCGCCGTCGGCCTCATGCACAATCTGATAGCCCTCATCCTGAAGATTGAGCCGCAGCAGCGTGGCAATATCCTCATCATCTTCCACCAGCAGAATGGTTTTGGCCATTAGATTCCCCCCACCAATAACAAAACATGCTGCGTCAAGCTTACCCGATCTCTGCGACGCAAAGCCTTCACATTTTGTTTAAACTTCGCGGACCAGCAGGGTCAGCACTTCATAGTGGGCGGTGTGGGGGAACATATCAAATAGCTGGACCCGCTCGACGCGATAGCCGCTAAGAAGAGCAATGTCGGTCGCCATGGTGCGGGCGTTACAGCTGGAATAGATAATATAGGGCGGCGCCATGCGGCTTAAATAGTCGCACAGTTCGGCGCCAATGCCGCGACGCGGCGGGTTGACCAGCACCAGCTGCGGGATATCCGCTTCATGCGTGGCGAACTGCGTGGAGTCCAGCGCCTGAAAATGCAGATTGCTGAGCCCCAGCTGCGCGGCAGACTGCCTGGCGCAGGCGATCGCCTCCGGGGCAATCTCTATACCGGTCAGGCGCATCGCCGGCGTCGCGCAGTGCAGGCCAAAACCCCCGACGCCGCAAAACAGATCCCACATATGCTGGACCGGCAGCGCGCGCACCCAGTCGCGGGCGGTGGCGTACAGCCGGCTGGCTACCGTCGGGTTAGTTTGAAAGAAGCTTTGCGGACGGATCCACAGCGGCACCTCATTAAAGACCTCCCCCAGCGCCTGCTGTTCAGTGAAGAAGATCTCCTGCTCGCCTTCCATAATAGCCATATGCACTGGCTGGATATTCGCCGTGATCACCTTAAGCTGCGGCAACTGTGCCTGTAACCAGGGCAGCGCGGCGCGCAGCTGGGCCAACTTGGCCTCTGAGCGCAGCACGAAGCGCAGCATCATCTCCCCTTGCTGGCTGGCGGTTAGCAGCAGATATTTCAGCTCCCCGCGCTTGCGCGCGACGTTGTAGGGGGTTAACCCGGCGCGGGCGATAAAGGGCTTCAGGACGGCAAACACCGGCGCAAACTCGGCGGGATAGAGCGGGCAGTCGGTGAGATCCACCGGGGTGCCGTCGCGGTGCAGCATCCCCAGCAGCGGACGCTCAACGCTGCCGCTGACCACCATTTTGGCCTTGTTACGGAATGCCGCCTCCGGCCCGCTGACCGGCTCGCCCCAGTCGGCGACGGGGATCGCTGCCAGCAGCGTGCGCAGGTCGGCCATTTTATCGGCGAGCTGTTGCGGAACCGACCGTTCCAGCCATTGACAGGAGCGGCAGCGGCCGGCGTCGTAGAGTGCGCAATGCATAATTGACCTTCAAAATTCCAGGGGCGGGGATTGTATCACCGTTATTGCAGGCGGAAAAACCGGCGGCAGTTCGCAGGCACAAACAGCAGCGTCAGGACCAGCAGATCCGGCAGTTTTTGCATCACCAGCGAGTGGAAGATCTCCCGTTTGGATTCGCCGGGAATGCTGAACAACTCCGGATACCCGTAACCCAGCGACGCCGCCCACAGGTAGCCGGCGGCTATCATCTGCGTCAGCAGATAGACCCAGCGCGCCCAGTTGCGCCCTTTCACCAGCGAGAAGGCGCACCAGATTTCGATAAACACCAGCGCCAGGCTGCCGAGGAAGACCAGCGTCAGGTTCCAGGTCTGGACGCTACGGTGTATGAATTCGTTCAGCCCCTGCAGGCCCAACAGATTGAGGATCATCAGCAGATCCAAACCGCGAATCAAAATAATCGCAAAGGCCGCCACCTGCACCAGCGCAGGGACGTTAAGGCGGGCATGCGATGAGCGAGTTTTCGTAAACAATCCCAACGTAATGTCTTCCATGAAAACGGCGCCACAGGGTGGCGCCGACCGGAGGCTGCTGTACCGATTTTAGGTGGTTCAGCCTTGTCTTGCACGCTGGATATCGCGCACTCGCTGCTTTTCTGCGCGGGCCATCAAATACCAGGCGATAAAACCAACAATACCGACCACGCCGAGGATGAGCGTCGCCAGGGCGTTGATCTCCGGGTTGACCCCCATGCGCACGCTGGAGAAGACCAGCATCGGCAAGGTCGTGGCCCCGGGACCGGAGACAAAGCTGGCGATCACCAGGTCATCCAGCGACAGCGTGAAGGCCAGCAGCCAGCCGGAGATCACCGCCGGCATAATCATCGGCAGCGTGATGACGAAGAAGACCTTCAGCGGCGCGGCGCCCAGATCCATCGCCGCCTCTTCGATCGAGTGGTCCAGCTCACGCAGGCGCGAGGAGATCACCACCGCCACGTAGGCGGTACAGAAGGTGACGTGCGCCAGCCAGATGGTCAACATCCCGCGATCCGACGGCCAGCCGATGGCGTGACCCAGCGCCACGAACAGCAGCAGCAGCGAGAGCCCGGTGATCACGTCCGGCATGACCAGCGGCGCGGTGATCATAAACGCGAAGCCGTTGGAGCCGCGAAAACGCCCAAAGCGCACCATCACCACCGCGGCGATGGTGCCCAGGATCGCCGCCGCCGTCGCCGCGCAGGCGGCGATAGTCAAGCTCAGCCCCACCGCGCTCATCATCGCGTCATCGTGGAACAGTTCGCTATACCAGCGCGTCGACCACCCGGCCCAGACCGTCACCAGCTTTGAGCTGTTGAACGAGTAGATCACCAGCATCAGCATCGGGGCATAAAGGAAGGTGAACCCGAGCACGAGGATCAGAATGCGCCACGGCGAGCGTACTACAGGCAAGTCGTTCATCCCTGCTCCCCCATCTGTTTTTGCTGGTGCTTGTGGAACCACATGATCGGCACAATCAGCAACAGCAGCATGACAATCGCCACCGCCGAGGCGACCGGCCAGTCGCGGTTGTTAAAGAACTCCTGCCACAGCACGCGGCCAATCATAATGCTGTCCGGCCCGCCCAGCAGCTCCGGGATCACGAACTCCCCCACCGCCGGGATAAACACCAGCATGGAGCCAGCGATAATCCCCCCTTTGGTGAGCGGAACGATCACCTGAAAGAAGGTCTTCAGGGGCCGGGCGCCGAGGTCCAGCGAGGCCTCCACCAACGAATAGTCGATGCGGGTCAGCGCGGTGTAGATAGGCAGCACCATAAACGGCAGATAGGCGTAGACGATACCGATATAAACCGCCAGGTTGGTGTGCAGGATCTCCAGCGGCTGATCGATAACCCCTAGCCACAGCAGGAAGTTATTCAACACCCCGTTGCTCTTCAACAGCCCCATCCAGGCATAGACGCGGATCAAAAACGACGTCCACGACGGAAGGATCACCAGCAGCAGCAGAATATTGCGCGTCGATGGCTTGCTGTGCGCCACCGCCCAGGCCAGCGGATAGCCCAGCAGCAGGCAGCAGAGCGTCGAGATGCCCGCCACCTGCAGCGACTGCAGATAAGCCTCGAAATAGAGCGGATCGTCGGTCAGCTGCAGGAAGTTGGCAAAGTTAAGGGTCAGCGTCAGCTGACCATCCGCCCACTCCATCAGATCGGTGTAGGGAGGGATCGCCCGCGCCATCTCGGCAAGACTTATCTTGAACACGATCAGGAACGGCAGCATAAACAACAGGATCAGCCACAGATAGGGCAGCGCGATCACCAGCTTGCGGCCATGCGCCATCTGCAGGCGCGCCACCCACAGCGCGAAGCCGCCCGGTTTTTTCGCCCCTGACGGGGATTCAACGGTACTCATCGCCCTCTCCTTACACCGTCAGTACAACGCAGCTGTCCGCATCCCAGCATAAACGCACCTCGTCACCCCAGGTGGGCGTCCCTTTCCGATGGCGGTGCTCATTCTGCAGCTGGGCGCTGATCATCTGCCCGCTTTGCAGGCGCACATGATAGATAGAGAGATCCCCCAGATAGGCGATATGAATCACCTCGCCGACGGCAAAATTGTAGCCATCCGCCGGCGGCTCATCGCACAGCATGATCTTCTCCGGACGCAGCGCCACCCATACCGGCACGTTGTCCACCACCGAGGCGTCGGGGTCAACCTTCAGCGGATGCATCAGGCCCGGCGAGCTCAGCACCAGGCCATCTTCGAGGCGCTCTTTCACCAGTCCTTCAAAGACGTTCACCGAGCCGATGAACTCGGCGCTGTAGCGGGTGGTCGGGTGTTCGTAAATCTCTTCCGGTTCGCCAATCTGCACAAACTTGCCGCGGTTCATGATGGCGATACGGCCCGCCATGGTCATGGCCTCTTCCTGATCGTGGGTCACCATCACGCAGGTCACGCCAACGCGCTCAAGAATATCCACCACCTCCAGCTGCATGCGATCGCGCAGCTTTTTATCCAGCGCCCCCATCGGTTCGTCGAGCAGCAGCAGCTTAGGTCGTTTCGCCAGACTGCGCGCCAGCGCGACACGCTGGCGCTGGCCGCCAGAGAGCTGGTGCGGCTTACGTTTAGCGAACTCCTGCATGTGCACCAGAGCCAGCATCTCCTGCACCCGGGCGGTGATTTCCGCCTTCGGCAGACGATCCTGTTTCAGGCCGAAGGCGATATTCTGCTCAACGGTCATATGGGGAAACAGGGCGTAGGACTGGAACATCATATTGATAGGCCGCTGATAGGGCGGCACGCGCGCCAGATCCACGCCGTCGAGCATAATCTGTCCGGCGGTCGGTTGCTCAAAGCCCGCCAGCATGCGCAGCAGGGTCGATTTCCCGCAGCCTGATGCGCCCAGCAGAGCAAAAATTTCGCCTTTGTAAATAGTGAGACTGACATCGTCGACAGCATGCTGGCCGTCAAACGACTTGGTTAAGTTACGGATTTCCAGCAGCGGGGTCAGCGCTTTGGGGGCTTTCGCCTGTGGGCGGGGCATTACGTCGTTCAATCGGGTGCTCTCCGGCAAAAAAACGATCACCATATGGTCCGGTGCCATACTTCGTGCTTAACAGTGCATGTGCACCATCCTGGTGCTTCTGCTCGCCGGGCGCGCTGCCATTTCCCGGCGAGTGCCGTTCTGATTCGGCCCGCTTACCGGGCCGTCAGAGTTTATTTACCGCTCTTCACTTTGGTCCACGCGCGGGTACGCACGCGGTCGATCTTCGGATCCTGCACCTTCAGCGTGAACAGTTTGGCGAACACATCCGCTGGCGGATAAATCGCCGGGTTGTTACGGATAGTCTCGCTGACCAGCGGCGTGGAAGCCTTGTTGCCGTTAGCGTAGAACACCTGGTCGCTGATTTTGGCGATCACATCCGGGCGCATCAGATAGTTAAGGAACTGATAGGCCTCATCTTTATTTTTGGCGTCGGCCGGCATGGCAAAGACGTCAAAGAACGCCAGCGCGCCCTCTTTCGGAATAAAGTAAGAGACGTTGACGCCGTTCTTGGCCTCTTTCGCACGGTTTGCCGCCTGCCAGACGTCCCCTGCCCAGCCGATCGCCACGCAGATGTCGCCATTGGCGAGGTCGTTAATATATTGCGAAGAGTGGAAGTAGCGGATGTTCGGCCGCAGCTTCAGCAGCAGATCGGTAGCCGGACCGGTGTAATCATTCGCTTTGCTGCTGTTCGGATCCTTGCCAAGGTAGTTCAGCACAGTGGCGAAAATCTCTTCCGGCGCGTCGAGGAAGGAGACGCCGCAGCTTTTCAGTTTTTCAAGATTCTCCGGCTTCAGCACCAGATCCCAGCTGTCCACCGGCGCATCTTTGCCGAGGACGGCTTTCACTTTATCCACGTTATAGCCAATGCCCGTCGTCGCCCACAGGTAAGGCATAGCGTATTTATTATCCGGGTCATGCTTGGCGACCAGCTTCAGCACTTCGGGATCAAGGTTCTTCCAGTTGGGCAGCTTGCTCTTATCCAGCGGCTGGAACACCCCCGCCGCCAGCTGGCGCTCAAGGAAGCTTGCCGACGGCACCACCAGATCGAAACCGGTGCTGCCGGCCATTAATTTGCCTTCCAGCACTTCATTGGAATCAAAAACGTCATACACGACTTTAATCCCGGTCTCTTTTTCGAAATTGGCCACAGTGTCCGGCGCAATATAATCAGACCAGTTATAGACATGCAGGGTTTTTTGTTCGGCGGCGAGCGAACCGGCAGAGACGGCCATCAGCGCACCCGTAACCAGACCTGTTAACCATTTTTTACCAAAGGCGGTCATATCTCTTTTCCTTCTCAACGCCCGTTAACTTACGGGCTCAAATATACGCATTTCTACGCATGCAAAAATCATGCATATTTTTTCATTGCCTGAGAAAAGGAGAGCGGATCTCTCCCGGAGTGGTTGCTCGCAACTGGAAGCATCGCCAGAATAACTGTAGCCAGAATAAGAGGCTATAGCCCAGGTAAAAAAACGCCTTTTATCAAATTTTTATGCAGTAACGGTCTACGTGATAAGCCAAAACGGCCTGAATGGCGGTGAATAATGCTTTAAAGGAAGGTTAAATACAGAATAAAAGCGGGTAATACGCAGCCGCTGCGGTAGTGGCTGCGCTAATTTTAGGCAGGTTTAGTGAAGAAAATGGTATTGCACGTTTTCCGCGGCCGGCTCTTCTTCTTCGCCTTTGTACAGCAGCTGATTGGCGCCGGCTTCGAGGATCACCATCGAGATCTGCTCCTCGCTTTGGCGGAAGAACCAGGCGAACTGCTCCATGGTCACCCCAGGACCGATAGACAGCGACTGGCAGACCACCAGCTTGGGCAAATTATCGTCCTGAATGTCGATAAACGCCTTCACGGTTAACGAGCTGGCGTTGATGGCCGAGAGATCCGCTGACAGCGCCAACAGAGCTGTCGGCTTCACCTCCGCCAGGGCGGAAAAGAGCACCACGTTGTCCACCAGGTCAATTTTGGCATCAAAAATACCGTCGAAATTCTGCATATGCGGCAGGTGCAATGCCTGGCAGGAATCGCACTCAAAAAAGCTGATGCCGATCTCATCCAGCCAGCGACGTAGCGTATCCAGACCCGGAACGACCAGTGAATCCATAGTGCCTGTGACCTCTTACAGTGGAAAAACGACGCCATAGCTTACGCAAAAAAAGCGCCGCATACCATGACAGTCTTGCATCCGGCGGTTAGCCGCCTATTTTCAAACAGAATTCCGGTGTCGCCTGGCGCTCGATCCAGGCGATCATCCTGCTGGCGATGTCCACACCGGAGGTGGTTTCCACCCCTTCCAGCCCGGGCGAGGCATTTACCTCCATCACCAGCGGCCCGCGGGTGGCGCGTAAAATATCGACACCGGCGACGTCCAGCCCCAGGGTTTGCGTCGCCTTGATGGCGATGGCCCGCTCCTCGTCGCTAATCTGCGCCACCGAGGCCATGCCGCCGCGGTGCAGGTTAGAGCGAAAATCGCCCTCTTTCGCCCGCCGTTCGATCGCCGCCACTACCTCATTGCCGACCACCAGGCAGCGAATATCGCAGCCTTTCGCCTCGGCAATGTACTCCTGCACCAGGATGTGGGCGTTCAGCCCGCGAAAGGCGTCTATCACGCTCTCCGCCGCCTGACGGGTCTCCGCCAGCACCACGCCGATCCCCTGGGTGCCCTCCACCAGCTTCACCACCAGCGGCGCGCCGCCGACCATGGCGATCAGATCGCTGGTGTCATCGGGGGAGTGAGCGATGCCGGTCAGCGGCAGATCGATGCCCTGGCGCGCCAGCAGCTGCAGCGAGCGAAGCTTATCGCGAGCGCGGGTAATAGCGACCGATTCGTTCAGCGGATAGCTTCCCAGGAGCTCAAACTGTCGCAGGGCCGCGGTGCCATAGTAAGTGATCGCTGAGCCAATGCGCGGGATCACCGCATCAAAGTGCGGCAGCTGGCGACCTTTGTAGTGGATCGACGAGGCCACCGGACTGACGTTCATATAACAGGAAAGCGGATCGAGGATCTCGACCTGATGCCCGCGCTGTTGCGCCGCTTCGCGCAGGCGTCGACATGAATAAAGCGTTCCATCCCGGGATAATATGGCAATTTTCATCCTGCACCTCTGCAAAAAGACCCGCTCTGGCGGGCCTCAGCTATCGAACACATTTTCACCTTTCCTGCCGCCAGCGGTGGATACCGCCTGGCCGGAGCAGCAGTGTACACGTAATCAGCGCGTTGCCCACCCCTGCTTATGCAGATAGTCGAGAATAAACGGACGACTCTCTTTCACGATAGTGCGACGGATATGATCGCTCCAGGTATCGCGGCGGGCGTTGCTGCCGCGCGACAGATAATAGTGCGCCAACTGGTCGTCATACTCCGCCAGCAGCGCGTTATCCAGCGGCTGATAGCGGTTCTCATGCACCAGCATGGCGGCCGGCATCCGCGGCTTGATGTCCGGGTTATCCGCCGGCCAGCCAAGGCAAAGGCCGAACAGCGGCAGGACGTGCTTTGGCAGCTCCAGCAGCTCGGTCACCGCCTCGATGCTGTTGCGCAACCCGCCGATATAGACGCCGCCCAGCCCGAGGGACTCGGCGGCGGTCAGCGCGTTCTGCGCCAGCAGCGCCGTATCGACAACGCCGATCAGCAGCTGTTCCGCCAGCCCCAGCTCCGCCTGCGGGCAGATCTGCAGGTGGCGATTAAAGTCGGCGCAGAACACCCAAAACTCCGCCGCCTGGGCGACATGCTGCTGGCCGCCGGTCAGCGGGACCAGACGTTCACGCAGGGCCGGGTCAGTAATACGGATGATGGAGGTGCACTGTAAAAAACTCGAGGTAGATGCCGCTTGCGCGCTGGCGATAATCGCCGCGCGCTGTTCGTCGCTCACGGGCGCATCGGTGAAGTGGCGGATAGAACGGTGGCTGCGCAGCAGCTCAATGGTCGGCGTCATTTCGTTTTTCTCTGTCAGACAAGGATTCAGGCTCAGGAGAGTGGGTTAACTGCGGGGCCACGATCTGCGCCATCCGCCACATCACGACGATGGCGGCGGGGATCATCAGCACGATCCCGACAAAGAGCATCACCAGCGCCGCGGTCGGGCTGGCAATGGGCGCAGGCAGCTGGACATACTGGTTAAGTGAGAGCCAGGCAAGGGTTAACAGCCCCATCCCGAGGATCTCAACCAGCAGAATGCTTTTCGGCAACGGGGCAAATTTTCGCATCACGCCTCTCCGGTTGATAAACGCAACGCGCCAGCCAATGCCGCCGCGCCGCCGGGTCAGTATACGGGTTTTGATAGTAAGACATTTATCAAACATAGCCGTAAACCATCGAAGCAAAAGGCAGAACCTGCTTTCCCTCACCGACCAATGCAGGCATCATAAGCGCCATTCGCCATCCGGCTGAGGTTTAAGGAGAGAAGCAATGTTTACTGTTATTTTTGGTCGTCCAGGCTGCCCTTACTGTGTTCGCGCCAAAGAGCTGGCCGAAAAACTGACCAACGAGCGTGATGATTTTAACTACCGTTACGTGGATATTCACGCCGAAGGCATCAGCAAAGCTGACCTGGAAAAAACCGTCGGCAAACCGGTTGAAACCGTACCGCAGATTTTCGTCGACCAGAAACACATCGGCGGTTGCACCGATTTCGAAGCCTGGGCGAAAGAGAACCTTGGCCTGTTTGCCTGAGTAAATTTATTTGCTCGATGAATGACTGCGCCAGGTATCAAGCCAGGCGCAGATAAACAAAAAGCACAACGCCCCCAGCGCACACCAGAACACCGCGCTCAGTACCCACGCCATCTCCTGCCAGAACGTCCGGTGCGTGACGAAAAACAGCCGCATCGTCACCATACAGACCGGCGCCGCCAGCATCGCGCCGAGCAAAGGACGCAGCACCCGACGACCGGGAGAGAGACAGCTCGCCGCCGCTCCTGGCAGCAAAAAGAAGAGCAGGCCCAGCTCCGGGTTGCCGCTGGCGCGAAAGGCCCCTTTCATATGTAACAACAACGATAAGCACACCACAATGAACAGAACGAAGCCACAGATAATGCCGGCCCAACTACGCTCAGATTTCACCGTATCCTCCTGATGTTGCCTCTAACTCACGTCCACGTCGCCCAGTCAGATAAAGCATTTCGGCAATCCATGCCAATAACTCCCCTGCCAGCCTGAAAACGATTGTCACTAGCCGCCGCATCCAGGAAGGATTAAACTAGCGGGTATATTTTTGCTGGTTATAACAGGGTGCCAGAATAGGTTCGCGACAACGCGAACGCCTGAGCAACCTTAGACCAAATAACCATTTCCTTCAACAACTTACTAGTAAACGAGAAGTTGGCTTTCGTGAATATAAACGTCGCAGATTTGTTAAACGGGAATTACATCCTGTTATTATTCGTTGTACTTGCATTAGGACTATGCCTGGGAAAACTGCGTCTCGGCTCAGTACAACTTGGTAATTCCATTGGCGTTTTAGTCGTTTCTCTATTATTAGGTCAGCAGCATTTCGCGATTAACACCGATGCCCTTAATCTCGGCTTTATGCTGTTTATTTTTTGCGTCGGCGTGGAAGCCGGTCCTAACTTTTTTTCGATTTTTTTCCGTGACGGGAAAAACTATCTGATGCTGGCGCTGGTGATGGTCGGCAGCGCGATGCTGATCGCCATGGTGTTGGGTAAAGTGTTCGGCTGGGATATCGGGCTCACCGCCGGTATGCTGGCGGGGGCGATGACCTCCACCCCGGTGCTGGTGGGCGCGGGTGACACTCTGCGCCATTTCGGCCTGCCCAGCGATCAGCTGGCGCAGTCGCTTGACCATCTGAGCCTCGGCTATGCCCTGACCTACCTGGTTGGTCTGGTGAGCCTCATCGTCGGCGCCCGCTATATGCCCAAGCTGCAGCATCAGGATCTGCAGACCAGCGCCCAGCAAATCGCCCGCGAGCGCGGCCTCGATACCGATTCCAAACGTAAAGTTTACCTGCCGGTGATCCGCGCCTATCGCGTCGGCCCGGAGCTGGTGGCGTGGGCGGATGGCAAAAATCTGCGCGAGCTGGGCATTTATCGCCAGACCGGCTGCTATATCGAACGCATCCGCCGCAACGGCATTCTGGCCAACCCGGACGGCGACGCGGTGCTGCAGATGGGCGACGATATTGCGCTGGTGGGCTACCCGGACGCGCACGCTCGCCTCGACCCGAGCTTCCGCAACGGTAAAGAGGTGTTCGACCGCGATCTGCTCGACATGCGCATCGTCACCGAAGAGATTGTGGTCAAAAACCACAACGCCGTCGGCCGCCGCCTGGCGCAGCTCAAGCTCACCGACCACGGCTGCTTCTTAAACCGGGTTATTCGCAGCCAGATCGAGATGCCTATCGACGACAACGTGGTGCTGAACAAAGGCGACGTGCTGCAGGTCAGCGGCGACGCCCGCCGCGTGAAGACCGTAGCCGACCGCATCGGCTTTATCTCCATTCACAGCCAGGTGACCGACCTGCTGGCCTTCTGCGCCTTCTTTATCGTCGGCCTGATGATCGGCATGATCACCTTCCAGTTCAGCTCCTTCAGCTTCGGCATCGGCAACGCCGCCGGCCTGCTGTTCGCCGGCATCATGCTTGGCTTCCTGCGCGCCAACCACCCAACCTTCGGCTATATCCCGCAGGGGGCGCTGAACATGGTGAAAGAGTTTGGCCTGATGGTGTTTATGGCCGGGGTCGGGCTCAGCGCCGGGGCCGGGATCAATAACGGGCTGGGCGCCGTCGGCGGCCAGATGCTGGCGGCAGGGCTTATCGTTAGCCTGGTGCCGGTGGTGATCTGCTTCCTGTTTGGCGCCTATGTGCTGCGCATGAACCGGGCGATGCTGTTCGGCGCCATGATGGGGGCGCGCACCTGCGCCCCGGCGATGGAGATCATTAGCGATACCGCGCGCAGCAACATTCCGGCGCTCGGCTATGCGGGCACCTACGCCATCGCCAACGTGCTGCTCACCCTCGCCGGGACGCTCATCGTGATCATCTGGCCGGGGCTACAATAAATTTTTTGCGAAAAAAGCCGCCACAGGCAGAACTTTTTCTCAGGGCATCAGTCATAAGTAATGCCACTGCTTTTCTTTGATGTCCCCATTTTGTGGAGCCCATCAACCCCGCCACTTCGGTTCAAGGTTGATGGGTTTTTTGTTGCCTGCGTTTAGCCATTCCGGGTGAAACGACGCCTCAGCACTCCTCTTCCTGCGCCCTCTCCCCCGCCAGCTGCCCGACCATCATGCGGATCGCCGCCTTCGACAGCGGCGCGCGGTCGGTGACAAAGTGCAGGGTCATCCCTTCAATAAAGGCGTCGAGGCCGCGGGCGGTGTCGGGGGCAAACCACTGCTCCAGCGTCTGCTGGCTGCGCCGCATCCAGTTCTGCATCACCGCCTTCAGCGCTGGCTGGCTGCTACAGAACGCATACAGCTGGTACATCAGCTCCATATTGCGCGCCGTGGTCACCTGGGCGCTGAAGATCAGCTCCGCGATGGCATCGCAGGCTTGTTGCCGGTTCGCTACCCCGGCGAAGCTTTGCTGATACTGCGCAGACATCTCGGCGGTAAACAGGCTGAACGCCTCCGCGATCAGCGCCTCGATGCCGCTGAAATAGTAGGTCAGCGACCCCAGCGGCACATTCGCGCAGGTGGCGATTTTACGGTGCGTCACCGCATGGACGCCGTGCGCCGCGATGGTGTCCAGCGTCGCCTGCAGGATGCGCTCGCGGCGCTGCGGATCGTTCGGTCTACGGGCCATGATTTTCCTCTTCCGGTTTATGTACAAATGTACACATGCTTGCTACTGTTGTCTTCACTCTTCTCCTTTAAGGCGTTTACGGATGACGACGCAATCTTCGCGCAGAGCGCTCCAGCTTCGACTGTGGGCGCTGTTTATGTTCTTTTTCATCCCCGGCTTGTTAATGGCCTCCTGGGCCACCCGCACGCCGGCGATCCGCGATCTGCTGGCGCTTTCTACCGCAGAGATGGGCGTCGTGCTGTTTGGCCTGTCGGTGGGGTCGATGAGCGGTATTCTCTGCTCGGCGTGGCTGGTGAAGCGTTTCGGCACCCGCAAGGTCATCCGCACCACCATGTCCTTCGCCGTACTCGGCATGCTGGTGCTCAGCCTGGCGCTGTGGCTTGCCTCCGCCCCGCTGTTCGCCTTCGGTCTGGCCATCTTTGGCGCCAGCTTTGGCTCGGCAGAGGTCGCCATTAACGTCGAAGGCGCGGCGGTTGAGCGGGAGATGAATAAAACGGTGCTGCCGATGATGCACGGCTTCTACAGCTTTGGCACCTTGTTCGGCGCCGGGGTGGGCATGGCGGTGACCGGGTTCGGCCTTCCCGCCGCCCCGCATATCCTGGCGGCCGCGCTGGTAGCCATCCTGCCCATCGCCATTGCTATCCGCGCCATTCCGGAGGGTACCGGTAAAAATGCCGCCGAAGCCGCCCACGGCGAGGCGAAAGGTCTGCCGGTATGGCGCGATGCGCAGCTGCTGCTTATCGGGGTCATCGTCCTGGCGATGGCCTTCGCCGAAGGCTCAGCCAATGACTGGCTGCCGCTGCTGATGGTGGACGGCCACGGCTTTAGCCCCACCTCCGGCTCGCTGATCTATGCCGGCTTCACCCTCGGCATGACGCTGGGCCGCTTTACCGGCGGCTGGTTTATCGATCGCTACAGCCGGGTGACGGTGGTTCGTGGCAGCGCGGTGATGGGCGCTCTGGGCATTGGCCTGATTATCTTCGTCGACAACCCCTGGGTGGCGGGCATTTCGGTGCTGCTGTGGGGCATTGGCGCCTCGCTCGGCTTCCCGTTGACCATCTCCGCCGCCAGCGATACCGGTCCGGATGCCCCTAAGCGCGTCAGCGTGGTGGCGATTACCGGGTATCTTGCTTTCCTCGTCGGGCCGCCGCTGCTGGGCTTCCTCGGCGAGCATTTCGGCCTGCGCAGCGCCATGATGGTGGTGCTGGGCCTGGTGATGGTGGCAGCGCTGGTCGCCCGCGCGGTGGCTAAGCCACAGTCTGAACCCGTTATGGAGAACAGCTAATGAGCATCAAACTGATTGCGGTGGATATGGACGGCACCTTTTTAAGCGATGCCAAAACTTACAACCGGCCGCGCTTCCTCGCCCAGTATCAGCGAATGCGCGAGCAAAACATTCGCTTCGTGGTCGCCAGCGGCAACCAGTACTACCAGCTGATCTCCTTCTTCCCGGAGATCGCCCACCAGATCGCCTTCGTGGCGGAAAACGGCGGCTGGGTGGTGAGCGACAATGAAGACGTCTTCAACTGCCAGCTGCCGGTTCACCATTTCAACGCCGTGGTCGACCATCTGCAGACGCTGCCGAATATCGAAATCATCGCCTGCGGGAAGCGCAGCGCCTACACCCTCAACCGCTACAACGACGCGCTGAAGACGGTGGCGGCGAAGTATTATCACCGCCTTGAACTGGTGGATGATTTTAACCATCTCGATGACACCATCCTCAAATTTGGTCTCAACGTGCCGGACCGCCTGATCCCGGAAATTCAGCCGAAGCTGCACGCGGCGTTGGGGGACATGGTGACAGCCGTAGCCACCGGCTACGGTAGCATCGATTTAATTATCCCGGGGGTGCACAAAGCCAACGGCCTGCGTATTTTGCAGCAGCGCTGGGGTATTGAAGATCACGAGGTGGTGGCGTTCGGCGACAGCGGCAACGATATCGAAATGCTGCAGCACGCCGGATTTGGCTTCGCCATGGCCAACGCCCGGGAAGACGTCAAAGCCGTCGCCCGCTATCACGCGCCGCACAATAACGAAGAGGGTGTTCTGCAGATTATCGATAAGGTATTGGATCGCGAAGCGCCATTCGCCTGATAAGACCCGGATGCGAGCGCATCCGGGTTTTCAACCGGTTATCCCTGCTGCGAATTGCCGACGCTTTTATCTTTCAGGAAGTAGATCATCAGCCCCAGCCACAGTACCCCGCCCAACAGGTTAAACAGGCTGAACAGCCCGTTGCCGCCGAGCTCGTAAGCATGTTTGCTGAGCTCGATGCCGACGGTGAAGATCAGCATCTGCAGCATCCCCATCGCCGCCGAAACCGTGCCTTTGCTCATCTCGCTGGCGAACAGGGTTAAGCGCACCAGGCCGGCGTTCGCCAGGCCAATCCCGAAGGCGTAGAAGCTCAGACCGGCGGTCATCCACAGATAGGCGTGGGAAGAGACCACCGTCGCCGCCGCGGAGAGGAGCAGGCCAAACACGATCGGCCAGCCGCCCATGATAATCAGCGAGCGCACGGTACGGCGCGAAGTCAGGCGCGCCAGCACCAGGTTGCCGGCAATCAGCGCGCCGAAAATCGGCACCTGCAGCATGCCATACTCATAGCTTGTCGCCTGTTCGCCGCTGATAATAATCACCGGCGACTGGGCGATCCACGCCAGCAGCGGCAGGCTGACAAAGCCGGTAGCCAGCGCGCCGGCGACGAAGCGCAGGTTCTTTAGCACCAGCCGATAGTCGCGGCCCAGCTCTTTGACCGACAGCTTTTCACCCAGTCGCGTCGCGGTTTCCGGCATCGCCCGCTGCAGGCCGACAAACGAGATAGCCGCCAGCACGGCGAACAGCACGAACATCATCTCCCACGGCAGGATATGCACCCAGGCGGCGCCCACCAGCGGCCCCAGCAGCGGGGCAATCAGCGCCACGTTGGCCATCAGGGCGGTGATTTTAATACACACCGCCTCCTCAAAGGACTCCTGGATCGCCGCGTAGCCGACCGCGCCGATAAAACACAGGCTGATCCCCTGCAGGAAGCGCAGCAGGGTGAACTGTTCAATGGTCTGCGCCAGCAACGTCGCCAGGCAGGTGACGATAAACCACACCACCCCGGTCAACATCACCGGACGGCGGCCAATACGGTCCGACAGCGGCCCCAGCAGCCACTGTAGAAACATGCCGCCGGCCAGATAAGCGGTCATCGAGGTGGGAACCCACTCGTTGCCCACCTGAAACTCCTGAACCACGGCCAGCATACCCGGCTGGATCATATCGTTGCCGATATAGGTGGAAAACTCGTACAGCACCAGACATAGCGGGAACAGCAGCGCCTGCCTTCCGAGGCGGCGACCTGAAAGCGAATAATTTTGCATGAAATCTCTTATCTATCAAAAATCGCGCAAAGTGTAATGAAACTCCCGGCGCGGAGATAGTGAATTGTGGGTGACACCGCACAATATTGCGAGTTGCGCGCCAGCGTCAGGGCTCGTCTTAGCAATTCACTCTGCGTATATATTCCGTTTATGTTTCAGCCATGTGACAAAGGATATACTGACGCTTTTCAGGGAGTTAGCGCCGCACCTCAGAAGGCGACATTTCTTAACAACCTGATATTTAAGACAATACTGCTTTATCTCCGCACCGCTTTTATTTAGGGTAAGCGGCTTATTTGCTATCGGACCAACGAGCCTGGAAGTCTATGCTGGAAAATATTAACTACGCGCTGTTCGCCCTGCTCAACGCGACCCCGGCCTCGCCGCAGTGGGCCATTGAGGTGGCGATTTTCATCGCTAAAGATCTAATTCTGATCGTGCCCCTGCTGGTGGTGACCTTGTGGCTGTGGGGGCCTGCCCAGCGGCAGATGGTGTTTAAGCTGATGCTGGCGCTGAGCATCAGCCTGACCGTCTCATGGGCGATCGGCCACCTCTATCCGCACGATCGGCCGTTTGTCGCTGGCGTGGGCTATAACTTCCTGCACCACGCGGCGGACGATTCCTTCCCCAGCGACCACGGCACCGTCAGCTTTACCTTTGCCCTGGCCTTCCTGTTCTGGCACCGCGTCTGGTCCGGCGCCCTGCTGATGGCCCTTGCCGCCGCCATCGCGTGGTCCCGCGTCTATCTCGGCGTCCACTGGCCGCTGGACATGGTCGGCGGCCTGCTGGCCGGGATGTGCGGCTGCCTTGGCGCGGCGCTAATCTGGCATACTGTCGGCTCGGCGCTGTACCGTCAGCTGCAGCGCCTCTATCGCCTCTGCTTCTCCCTGCCGATCCGCAAAGGCTGGGTGCGCGGCTAAACGCCGACCGTCGCGGCGGCGACCGCGTGACTAACCCGCAAGCGACAGGTAAAATCCCGCTAACGCCCTGCCTCCGCAGGGCGATTTTAGCGCAGAGGGAATATGGAAACTCGCCGTGACGAACGCATCAGTCAGCTCATTCAGGCACTCAAGCGCAGCGATAAGCTGCATCTGAAAGAAGCGGCCTCCCTGCTCGGGGTGTCGGAAATGACCATTCGTCGCGACCTCAACGGCCACAGCGGTCCGGTCGTGCTGCTCGGCGGATACATTGTGCTGGAGCCGCGCAGCGCCACCCATTACCTGCTCAGCGACCAAAAAACCCGGCTGGTCGAAGAAAAACGCCGTGCCGCCCGCCATGCGGCCGCGCTGCTGGAGGCCCATCAGATGGCCTTCTTCGACTGCGGGACCACCACCCCGTGGATCATCGACGCCATTGACGACGCCCTGCCCTTCACCGGCGTCTGCTACTCCCTGAACACCTTTCTGGCCCTGCAGGAAAAGCCCCAGTGCCGCGCGGTCCTGTGCGGTGGGGAATTTCATGCCAGCAACGCGATTTTTATGCCGCTGAGCCTTGAGGATACCCTCAGCCATCTGAGCCCTGACATCGCCTTTTACTCGGCGGCGGGCATTGACTGCGAGCAAGGGGCAACCTGCTATAACCTGGAGGAACTGCCGGTCAAGCACTGGGCGATGCGACACGCGCGCTACCACGTGCTGGTGGTAGACCACAGCAAGTTTGGCAAAGTGCGTCCGGCGCGCATGGGGGCGTTAGCGAAGTTTGATGTGATCGCCAGCGACATCTGCCCGGATGACGAGCTGGTCGCGCTGGCGAAGGCGCAGCAGATTTCGCTGCTGTACTGAACATGAACGGACCGCGCCCCGCCGGGCGCGGTCATGACATCAGGAGAACCAGCTGCCGAACCAGCCGTGCAATTTCATCAGTACGAAGTCGATCATTCGGCTGAAGAAACCGCCCTCTTTCACCGGCTCCATGACGATCAGCGGGCGCTGCTCGATGGTTTTATCATTCAGCTTAAAGTCGATAGTCCCGACCACCTGCCCCTTCTCCAGCGGCGCGGTAAGCTGCGGCTGGTTTAAGGTGTAGCTGGCTTTCAGGTTTTTCAACTGCCCCTTCGGCAGGGTGATAGAGCCCGCTTCGCCAGCCCCCAGTTTCGCTTCGCTGCTGTCGCCAAACCACACGCGCTGAGTGACGAAGGTGGCATCCGGTTTAATCGGCGTCACGGTTTCATAGAAGCGGAAGCCCCAGGTCAGCAGTTTTTCTGACTCGTTAAAACGAATGCGGTCGGTTTTGGTCCCCAGCACCACGGCAATCAGACGCATATCGCCCTGCGTGGCCGAAGAAACCAGGTTATAGCCGGCCCCGGCGGTGGTCCCGGTTTTCACGCCATCGGCGTTGAGGTTGGTGCTCCACAGCAGACGGTTACGGTTTGGCTGACGAATTTTATTAAAGGTGAACTCTTTCTCTTTATGTACCGCGTACTCTTCCGGTACATCGTGGATCATCGCTTTGGTCAACAACGCCATATCGCGAGCGGTACTGAACTGTCCCGGCGCATCAAGGCCGTGAACGGTCATAAAGGTGGTGTTGGTCAGCCCCATTTTTTTGGCGTAGCCGTTCATCAGGCTGACGAAAGCGTCCTGGCTGCCCGCCACGTAGTCCGCAATGGCAATGCTGGCGTCGTTACCGGACTGAATGATGACCCCTTTGTTCAGATCTTCCACGGAAACCTGCATGCCGGGCTTGAGGAACATCACCGATGAGCCGCGCAGCGCCGGGTTGCCGGTCGCCCAGGCATCGCGCCCGACGGTCACCATATCGGTCAGTTTAATTTTTCCCGCTTTTATCGCCTGCCCCACCACGTAGCTGGTCATGATCTTCGTCAGACTGGCCGGGTCGAGTTTTTCATCGGCATTGCCTTCGCTCAGCACCTTCCCGCTGGCGTAGTCCATCAGGATCCAGGCGCGAGCGTCAATCGAAGGGGCGTCGGGGAGTTGTTCTGCAGCCTGCACCGCAGGTGCGACAAGAAATAACAGCGCGCAACCTGCCGCGAGGCCGCGAAGGGAAAAAGCGTCATGCATCATAAGAGCCACCCAAGTATCCTTTCCAAACAAAATATGCCGCGCCACTCTGACCGCGCCGCAGCAACCGGTGAGTAAAGCGTACAAATGACCTTAAAGAAACAGCGAGTTGGTAAAGTTTTTAAAGTTTACGCAATAACATGCCGCCGTGCTTTAATCAGAACAATTTTTTTGATCGTGATTGCCTAAATATTAACTTTATCCCAACATGATCGCCGATCGCGCTGCAACGGCAGTGAAACAAACTCAGGAGCGAAAATGATTACACTGTGGGGACGTAATAATTCGACCAACGTGAAGAAAGTGCGCTGGGTGCTGGAGGAGCTGGATCTGCCGTATGAGCAGATCCTCGCCGGGCTGGAGTTTGGTCTCAATCATGACCCGGAATATCTGGCGATGAACCCCAACGGGCTGGTGCCGCTGTTAAAGGACGATGCCACCGGGGTGGTGTTGTGGGAATCAAATACGATTATTCGCTACCTTGCCGCCCAGTATGGCGTTGACCGTCTGTGGCTGGCCGCGCCGGCGCAGCGCGCGCAAGGCGAAAAGTGGATGGACTGGTCCAACGGCACCCTCTCTCCCGCTCATCGCCCGGTGTTAATGGGCCTGGTGAGGACGCCGCCGGAGCAACGCGACCCGGCGGCGATCGCCGCGGGGATCAGCGCCTGCGAAGCGCTATTCGCCATGCTGGATGACGAACTGGCCAAAATGCCGTGGCTCTCTGGCGAGCAGTTCGGCCTTGGCGATATTGCCGTCGCCCCCTTCGTCTACAACCTGTTGTCGATCCTCGACAGCTGGCAACCGCGGCCCCATCTGCAGCGCTGGTATCAGCAGATTAGCCAGCGTCCCGCCTGGCGCGAAGTGGTGCAGATCCCGGTCACCTGACGCTACTTCTCCGGACTCAGCCGCAATAGCTCGCCGTTAGACTCGTCGGTTAACACATACAGATAGCCGTCGGGTCCCACGCGAACGTCGCGGATGCGTTTCCCGCGCGCCTCCAGCAGGCGCCCCTCCTCGCGGACCTGATTGCCGTCCACCGCCAGAACAATCAGCGACGTCTCCTTCAGCGCGCCGATAAACAGCTTATGTTGCCACTGGGGAAAGGTCTGCGCCGCGTAGAAGGCCATCCCGCTTACCCCGGGCGAGACCGGCCAGACATACAGGGGAGGCTCGGTTCCCGGAACCGTTTTGCCCCTGGCCTCCGGAATGGGCAGGCCGCTGTAGTTAATGCCGTGCGTCGCCAGCGGCCAGCCGTAGTTTTTTCCCGCCTGCGGGATATTAATTTCATCCCCGCCGCGCGGGCCGTGCTCGTTCAGCCACAGCGCCCCGCTCCACGGATTTATCGCCATTCCCTGCGGGTTGCGGATGCCGTAGGCCCAGATCTCCGGCCTCACGTCGGCCCGGCCAACAAAGGGATTATCCGGCGGCACACCCCCGTTCTCCGTCAGGCGGACCACTTTTCCCTGCAGCTTGTCGAGATCCTGAGCGGTGGGACGCTGATTGTTCTCCCCGAGGCCAATAAAGAGATGCCCTTTGCCGTCAAACACCAGCCGGCCGCCAAAATGATTGCCGACGGAGAGTTTCGGCTGCTGGCGAAACACCACGGTGAAATTCGTCAGTTGGGTGGCATCCTGGCTCAACTGCCCGTAGCCCACCGCGGTGCCCGCTTTGCCGCTGGCGTCGCTTTCCGCATAGCTTAGCCACACCCGCCGCGACTGCGCGAAATCCGGGGCCAGCGCCACGTCCAGTAAGCCCCCCTGGCCGTTGGCCCACACCTGCGGCACGCCGGCTATCGGCGCCGACAGGCCTTTACCCGGTTGCCAGCGCTTGAGCTCGCCGCCACGCAGGGTGATCAACATGCCCTGGTCGCCGGGGAGAAATGCCAGGCTCCACGGATGGGCCAGCCGGTTCTGCAATACCTCCACCCGCGCCGCGGCCTGGCTCAGGGCCGGCAGCGACAGGGCGCTCAATAGCAACAGCAGCGGGATCGGACGCATGGCATTCTCCTTTCGTCAGCTCTGCGCTAAAGGGTAGCCAGCGGGGAAATTTGCGCGGGGATTTTTACATAACCTTTAACAGGGGAAGCATCCACTTCCCCTGGGTTTCAGCCGATCAGGCATGAGGAATTGGCGACAATTTATTCAATTTATGAATATTTGAAGTCAATCCTGTCAGACAGCGTTCTAGCTTCTCTACGTTAACAGCGATGTACAGCGGACAATCATGATGCCCGCTCATCAGGCATACTGCAGCGGCGGCGACGGACTCGCCGGCCAAACGAAGGGCATCCTTTTCCTCCGGTGAAATGACATGCTGCAGGCGCGGCGCCTGGGCACGCATTTCACGGCAAAGCTCAAACAAGTTTTCACGCAGATGGTCATTTTCGCTGACTGACATGTAGCCTTTGGCCTTCCGCAGCTGCAGATAGGCGTCAATATCGATATTGGCGTTAATGAGCTTCTGCAAAAGGTGGCGGTATAGTCTGTCAACGGTCATCACGGTTCCTCCTCTGTCGTCCTTTACCCTATCCATAATACGGTTATTTTTTGTACAAAATGATGCGCCAGGTCAATTATTCCCAAGACTTTAACACCCTTTACAATTTGACAACCTTGCCGCTTTGTCAGGTCTACAACAAAAATAATGTCACACGATCACATTTAATTTCGCAAAGAAACAAAATCGCCATAATCGCCATTAAGTGGCCAAAATAGTGCTGCAATGATCACATTATATCGCAGACGCTATTGCACGATCGTAAGACAGAATGCCATAACAAATCATTACTGTAATACGTATAACATTTAATAAAAACAGCGACCGCGGCCGCGGTTCGCTGATAATCTCTCTGCCCGTTTGCAAGGAACTGAACCATGACGCCCGGTAAAAGAAACTACCTTCTGTTGAGTCTATTCGATTTCCTCTACCTGTTCGCCTGGTCGTCGACCATGGCTTTCTTTGTCATTTGGACCACCCAGCATCTTGGCATCAGCGCCACGAAAACCGGCCTGCTCTACTCGGTAAACGCCTTTATCGCCCTGCTGATGCAGCCTTTCTTCGGCTTTATTTCCGACAAGTTCGGCCTGAAAAAACGGCTTATCTGGCTGCTGGTGACCCTGCTCCTGCCGGTAGGCCCCTTCTTTATCTACGTTTACGCGCCGCTGCTGATGCACAGCTTCTGGATTGGCGCGCTGCTGGGGGGGATCTATCTGGGGATCATCTTTAACTCCGGCTGCGGGGTGATCGACTCTTATATCGATAAGATTTCCCGCCGCTACCAGTTCGAATACGGTCGGGTGCGGATGTGGGGCTCGTTAGGCTGGGCGGCAGCGGCCTGGATCGTCGGTAAATATATCGACAGCAATCCCAATCTGGCCTTCTGGCTCGCCAGCCTCGCCATCGTCATCGCCGCCGTCTGCTTTATGCTGACCAAAATCGAATTAACCGACGCCGATGTAGCGCGAAGCGAATCGCTGAAGGTCTCCCATGCCCTCGAGCTGGCGAAGAACGGTCAGTTCTGGATGCTGCTGCTCTTTACCCTGTTCGTCACGCAAATTTATGACACCTACGATCAGCAGTTTGCCCAGTACTTCTCGCAACAGTTCCCGACGCCGGAGGAAGGCAACCGCTGGTATGGGATCCTCGCCTCCATTCAGGTGTGCGGCGAAACGCTGTTCTTATGCCTGATGCCGTGGTTTGTTAACCGGACCGGCGCCAAGTGGGCGCTGATCATTGCCGGGCTGATCATGTCGGTACGTATTGTTGGTTCGGCGGTGCCTCTCGGACCGGTGTGGATTGGCGCAGTAAAAATGATGCATGCCCTGGAGAAACCGTTAATTCTGGTGTCGGTCTTTAAATTCATCGCCGCCAACTTCGACCACAAGCTCTCTTCGACAGTCTATTTACTGGTGCTGTTTGTCGCCTCGATCGCCACCGCCATTTACTCCCCGCTGGCTGGCTATCTGTACGATACCATTGGCTTCGCCGACACCTATCTGATCCTCGGCGGCATCGCCGGGCTCTTTACTTTGATCTCTGTCTTCACGCTGCAGGATAAGCGCGAGCCGAAAAAGCCCGGCGCCGCCCCCTCCGGAGCCGTCACCCCGGCGCAATAAGTCTCTGCCCGGCAGCAACGCCGGGCGTGAATCGCCGCCTGCGCGCACGGCTTGCCGGAAGCGTTTCCCGCCCCTCTGCTCCGGGGCGTGCGGGATCCGCTTTAGCGGCAGGGGCATGAAAGGCAGGGCTGGGTGCGCTTTTTCACCATTAACCGTGACGGAGCTATACTCTTTTTCGCAAAGATCTGTAGAATTCCTGCCCTGACCATTCCAATAATTGAACACTTTTTAAGCTATGAGCAATGTCACGCACCAGCCGAAAATCGGCTTCGTCTCCCTGGGCTGCCCGAAAAACCTCGTGGACTCAGAGCGTATCCTGACCGAACTGCGCACCGAAGGTTATGACGTCGTCCCTACCTACGACAACGCCGATATGGTGATCGTTAATACCTGCGGCTTTATCGACAGCGCTGTGCAGGAATCGCTGGAAGCGATCGGCGAAGCGTTGAAAGAGAACGGCAAGGTGATCGTCACCGGCTGTCTCGGCGCAAAAGAGGATCAGATCCGTGAAGTGCACCCGAAGGTGCTGGAGATCACCGGTCCGCACAGCTATGAGCAGGTGCTGGAGCACGTCCACCACTATACGCCAAAGCCGAAGCACAACCCGTTCCTGAGCCTGGTGCCGGAACAGGGCGTTAAGCTGACGCCGCGCCACTACGCCTACTTAAAAATTTCTGAAGGCTGCAACCATCGCTGCACCTTCTGCATTATTCCGTCCATGCGCGGCGACCTGGTGAGCCGTCCGATTGGCGAAGTGCTGGCGGAAGCCAAACGCCTCGCTGACGCTGGCGTGAAAGAGCTGCTGGTGATTTCGCAGGACACCTCCGCCTACGGCGTCGACGTCAAGCACCGCACCGGTTTCCACAACGGTATGCCGGTGAAGACCAGCATGGTCAGCCTGTGCGAAGAGCTGGCGAAGCTCGGCATCTGGGTGCGCCTGCACTATGTCTACCCGTACCCGCACGTTGACGATGTGATCCCGCTGATGGCAGAAGGCAAAATTCTGCCGTACCTCGATATTCCGCTGCAGCACGCCAGCCCGCGCATCCTGAAGCTGATGAAGCGTCCAGGTTCCGCTGACCGTCAGCTGGCGCGCATCAAGCAGTGGCGTGAAATCTGCCCGGATCTGACCCTGCGCTCCACCTTTATCGTGGGCTTCCCGGGGGAAACGGAAGAAGATTTCCAGATGCTGCTCGACTTCCTGAAAGAGGCGCGTCTCGACCGCGTCGGCTGCTTCAAGTACAGCCCGGTTGAAGGCGCCACCGCCAATGAGCTGGCGGATCAGGTGCCGGAAGAGGTGAAAGAGGAGCGCTGGAACCGCTTTATGCAGCTGCAGCAGCAGATCTCTGCCGAGCGTCTGCAGGAAAAAGTGGGTCGCGAAATCCTGGTGCTGGTGGATGAAGTTGATGAAGAAGGCGCCATTGGCCGCAGCATGGCCGACGCCCCGGAAATCGACGGCGCGGTCTACCTGAACGGCGAAACCCGCGTTAAGCCGGGCGACGTGGTGCGGGTGAAAGTCGAGCACGCCGACGAATACGACCTGTGGGGAACCCGGGTCTAGTCCAGCTTCCCGGATAGCGGCTTAGTGCATTCCCCAGCCTACGGAGTCCTCCCGTAGGCTCCCCCCCCAGGCCCCCGCAAGCGCAGCGCCGCCGGGCAAGCGTTGATGACCTTCCAGGCAACCCTGTTGCGCCGTTATTTTGCCGGGTGGCGCTACGCTTACCCGGCCTACGGGGTCCAGTCCCAATATGTGAATCGCCGCCGGACATGGGGCCGCTGAAACTGCCGGTGCTGGCGGCCTCAACATCGCTGAGACGTTCCCGGAAGGCCGGGGCAGCCCGCATGGATGCGGGCTGAGGGCCATGTTTTGCACGGACGCTGCCTCGGCCCGACCCGCAGCCTGCAGGGATAAGTCGAAGGCACCACGAAGTGGCGATGTTGCTGGCCGGAGCCCGGGGGTACAGGGGGCGGCGGCGACTGGCCGCCCCCTGTGCGCTCCCTGCGCCAAGCCAGACATAACGCAGAAAATTAACCGGGAGCGCAATGTGCGCTGACGCCACACGTGATAAACGCTTTTCCCGGGCAGAGAAAGTGGCAACCGATGCAGCTTATCCCCCCGTCGTGCGCCAGACCGTCACCCGACGTCCCCTACCCCTTTAACTTCGGATCCAGCGCATCGCGCAGGCCATCCCCCAGCAGATTAAACGCCAGCACGGTCACGAAAATCGCCACCGCCGGAAACAGCGCCACGTGCGGGGACATCACCATATCCGCCCGCGCCTCGTTGAGCATCGCGCCCCACTCTGGCGTGGGCGGCTGCGCGCCGAGACCGAGAAACGACAGACTGGCCGCCGAAATAATCGATACCCCAATGCGCATGGTGAAATAAACCACGATCGACGACACCGTCCCCGGCAGGATGTGGTGGAAGAGGATGGTGGCATCGCTGGCGCCAATGCTGCGCGCCGATTCAATAAAGGTCTGCTGCTTTAATACCAGAGTGTTGCCCCGCACCAGCCGGGCGAACGCCGGGATCGAGAAGATCGCCACGGCGATAATCACGTTGGCCATCCCGCTGCCCATGACGGCGACCACCGCGATCGCCAGCAGGATCCCCGGAAAGGCGAACAGCACGTCGCACAGACGCATAATCAGCCGGTCCCACCAGCCCTCATAGTAGCCGGCCAGCAGCCCAAGCACCGTGCCGATGGCCGCACCAATCAGCACCGCCAGCACCCCGGCGGCCAGCGAGATCTGCGCCCCCACCAGCACCCGGCTGAAAATATCGCGCCCCAAAGAGTCGACACCGAACCAGTGCACCAGCGAAGGCCCCTCGTTAAGCCGGTCGTAGTCGAAATAATTTTCCGCATCGTACGGCGCTATCCATGGGGCGACGATGGCCACCGCAATCAGCAACAGCACGAAAATACCGGCGCCCATGGCCACCGGCTGACGCCGAAAGCGCCGCCAGAACTCATGCCAGGGGGTATGGATTTCGCCGGGCCTGATGCCCGGCATGGCGTTCAGCGCCGCCTGCCTTCTCCAGTTAAGCAATCGCACCTTACTTATACCTGATAGCCGGGTTTATGGCCGCGTACAGCACATCCACCACTAAATTGATAAGAATAAACTCCAGCGAAAAGAGCAGCACTTCCGCCTGAATCACCGGGTAATCGCGCATTTCTACCGAATCGACCAGCAGTCGCCCCAGCCCGGGCCAGTTGAAGACCTTCTCCACGACGATCGAGCCGCCGAGCAGGAAACCGAACTGCAGCCCCATCATGGTGACCACCGGGATCATCGCATTGCGCAGACCATGCTTGAGCACCACCCGCGTTTCGCTCACCCCTTTCGCCCGGGCGGTACGCATATAGTCTTCATGCAGCACATCGACGAACGACGCGCGGGTAAAGCGCGCCATCACCGCCGCCACCGCCGCGCCGAGGGTCAGCGACGGCAAAATATAGTGCCGCCAGCTGTCGGCGCCCACCGTCGGCAGCCAGCCCAGCTCAACCGAAAACACCTGCATCAGCAGCATGCCGAGGGCAAAGGCCGGAAACGAAATACCGCTCACCGCCAGCGCCATTCCCAGACGGTCAGGCCAGCGATTGCGCCACACCGCCGCCGCGATCCCCGCCGCCATGCCAAACAGCACCGCCCAGCTCATGCTGGCCAGCGTCAGCCACAGGGTGGGCATAAAGCGGCTGGCTATCTCACTGGCAACGGGACGCCGCGAGGCCATGGACATGCCAAAATCGCCGCGCAGCACGTTGGTGATGTAGTGCCAGAACTGGACGTGCAGCGGCTGGTCAAGCCCCAGCTGCTGGCGCACCATCGCCACCACCTGGGCATCGGCCTCTGGTCCGGCAATCAGCCGCGCCGGGTCGCCGGGCAGCATATGGACGAAGAGAAACACCAGCACCGCGACGATTAGCAGGGTGGGGATCAGCCCCAGCAGGCGCTTAATCACATAGTTGAGCATCGTACCTCCACAACCCGCCCCGCGGAAAAACCGCCCTCCGCCCACTAGCGCCGGAGGGCATCATCTCGACCTTCACGGTGTTAAATCTGCCTGTTCGAAGCTGAAGCCGGTGTCCGGCTGGATATAAAAGCCGGTGAGGTTCTTGCTGTGGGCGGAGACCAGTTTCTCCACCACCAGCGGCACCCACGGCGACTCTTTCCAGATAATATCCTGCGCCGCTTTGTAGAGTTTGGTTTTCTCTTGCGGATCGGTGGTTTTCAGCGCCTCGCTCAGCGCGCTATCCACCTGCGGGTTGCTGTAAAAAGCGGTGTTGAACAGGGTCGGCGGCCAGTTTTGGGAAGCAAACAGCGGCGACAGCGCCCAGTCGGCTTCGCCAGTGGAGGCGGACCAGCCGGTATAGAACATCCGTACCCCGCTCTCTTTCTGCCCTTTACCTTCCACTTCCGCCGCCCGCTGACCGGCGTCCATCGCCGTCACCTGCGCCTTTATGCCCACCTGTGCCAACTGCTGCTGGGTAAACTGCAGCACTTTCTGCGCGGTGCTGTGGTTATGTGACGACCACAGCGTAGTGCTAAACCCGTTGGGGTAGCCGGCCTCTTTTAGCAGCTGGCGCGCTTTCGCCGGATCGTAAGGCCACGCGGGGTAGCTCTGAGCGTAGGCAATCGATGGCGGCACCACGCCGGTCGCCGGGGTGGCATAGCCGGCAAACGCCACCTTGACCAGCGCCTGGCGGTTGATGGCGTAGTTGATCGCTTCGCGCACCTTCGGATTATCGAACGGTTTCTGCGTCACGTTCATGCTGATGTAACGCTGCATGATCGACGGACTGGCCACCAGCTCCAGTTTGCTGTTTTTCGCCAGCAGCGGCGCCTGCTCGTAGGGGATCGGGAAGGCAAACTGCGCCTCGCCGGTCTGCAGCATCGCCGCCCGGGTATTGTTATCGACCACCGGTCGCCAGGTAATGGAATCCAGCTTCGGCAGCCCCGGCTGCCAGTAGCCATCGAACTTGCTGACCTTCACGAAGTCGGTCTGGTTCCAGGTATCGAGCTTATACGGCCCGGTGCCCACCGGGTGGAAGCCGATATCCTTGCCATATTTTTTCAGCGCCGTCGGCGAAATCATCGCTGTCGCCGGATGGGCGAGAATATTAATAAACGCCGAGAACGGCTGTTTAAGGGTGATTTTCACCGTGGTCGGATCAACCGCCTCGGTGCTGGCGATATTTTTATACAGGTTATAGCGCTTGAGATGGTTTTCCGGGTTGCTGGCGCGGTCGAGGTTAGCCTTGACCGCCTCGGCGTTAAAGTCGGTGCCATCCTGGAATTTCACCCCGCTGTGCAGCTTGATGGTGTACACCAGGCCATCCGGCGACACGGTGTAGCTCTCGGCAAGGACATTTTGCAGCTTCATCTCTTTATCAAGGCCGAACAGGCCTTGATAAAAGGACTTCGCCACCGCCTGCGACAGAGTATCGTTGGCATCATAGGGGTCGAGCGTCGTGAAGTTAGACCCGACCGCCACCACCACATCTTTGGCGGCAAAAGCGGGGGCGCTCGCCAGGGCCGCCGCGATACTCAGCGCCAGCCACCATTTGCGTGAAACAGGTTGTGTCATCGTGTTCTCCTGAAAAGGTGCGTTATGTGTTGTTATGTTCTGCCCAGCACGTCGGCGGCGTCGCGGGCGACGAAGTGGCCCGGCCCAACTTGCTGCAATGGCGGGCTGGCGATCTCCTCGCCCCGCTTATAGATATTGCCCGGGACGTCATCAGACAGCAGGACCCGCTGCGGATGACGGTAGGCCGGGTCGGCCACCGGTACGGCGGCCATGAGCTTACGGGTATAGGGGTGCTGCGGGTTTTCAAACACTGCGCGGCGCGGGCCGATTTCGACAATCCGGCCGCGATACATCACCGCCACGCGGTGGCTGATGCGCTCCACCACCGCCATATCATGGGAAATAAACAGAAACGCGATGCCCATCTCGCGCTGCAGGTCGAGCATCAGATTGATAATCTGCGCACGAATGGAGACATCCAGGGCCGACACCGACTCATCGGCAATCACCACCTTCGGATTCAGTGCCAGCGCGCGGGCAATGCAGATCCGCTGCCGCTGGCCGCCGGAAAAGGCGTGGGGGTAGCGCCAGGCATGCTCCGGCTGCAGCCCCACGCGCTTCAGCAGCCAGGCGACCCGCTCGCGCGCCGCCTCCCTGTCCAGCAGGCCATGCACCCGCAGCGGCTCCATAATCGAATCGCCGACCGTCTGGCGCGGATCGAGCGAGGCGTAAGGATCCTGAAAAATAAACTGAATATTGCGCCGCAGGGACTGCAGCTTGCTGCCGGAGAGGGTATCGATCCGCTGACCGTCGAAGGTAATGGTGCCGCCCTGGGTCTCAACCAGCCTCAGCAGCGCCCGGCCGGTGGTCGACTTGCCGCAGCCGGACTCCCCCACCAGAGAGAGGGTCTCTCCCGGCCAGAGATCAAAACTCACCTTCTCCACCGCATGCACTTCGCGCGTCACGCGATTGAGCAGCCCGCCGCGCACCGGGAAACGGGCCACCAGATCGCGCACCTGCAGAATCGGCTCCCCCGCCACCACCGTGTCTGGCGTTTCTGTCTCCGCCAGCGGCTGCCCCGGCAGCGGAAAGCGGCGCGGCAGATCCCGACCGCGCATCTCCCCCAGCCGGGGGACCGCCGCCAGCAGCGACTGCGTATAAGGGTGCTGCGGTGAACGGAAAATCTCCTCGACGCTGCCGGTCTCCACCGCCTCGCCGCGATACATGACCAGCACCCGATCGGCGATATCGGCCACCACCCCCATGTCATGGGTGATAAAGATTACCCCCATCGCCATCTCCTTTTGCAGGACGGCGATAAGTTGCAAAATTTGCGCCTGGATGGTGACATCCAGCGCCGTGGTCGGCTCGTCGGCAATCAGCACCGCCGGCCGACAGGAGAGCGCCATGGCGATCATCACCCGCTGGCGCATGCCGCCGGAGAGCTGGTGCGGATAGCGTGAGAGCATCTCTTCCGCCTGGGGAATACGCACCTGGTCGAGCATCTTTTTTGCCGCGCGCAGCGCCTCTTCGCGCCCCAGCCCCTGGTGCAGACGCAGGGATTCGGCGATCTGCTCGCCGATGGTGAACACCGGGTTCAGCGAAGTCATCGGCTCCTGAAAAATCATCGCCAGGTCCGCGCCGCGTACCCGGCGCATTTCGGCCTCCGATTGCTCATTGAGCGCGATCACCTGCCGGTTGCGCCGTCGCAGCCACAGCCCCTCGCTGCTCACCTCGCTGCTGGCGGCGTCAAGCAGACGCATCAGCGCCAGAGCGGTGACCGATTTTCCCGAACCAGACTCCCCGACAATCGCCAGCGTCTCGCCGCGGCGCAGGCTGAAGGAAAGCTGACGCACGGCCTGCACCTCTGGCGCATCCTGCTGGCGAAACGCCACGTTCAGGTTGCGCACCACCAGTACTTCGCAGGTATCCGTTTCGTGAGTTTGCGGCACTCTCCCTCTCCCTTGTTCTATTCGCGATAAATGCCAATGGTCGGCGTATCGCCGGCATAGCACCAGGCGCGGTACATGCCTTCGCTGTTAAACGGTAAAACGACGTTGCCTTCGCGATCGACGGCAATCAGTCCGCCGCTGCCGCCGAGGGCCGGCAGCTTCTCCATCACCACCCGCTCGCAGGCAGAATAGAGACTGAGCTGACCGTACTCCATCAGGGCGGCGATATCGTAGGCCGCCAGAGTACGCATAAAGACTTCGCCGGTGCCGGTGCAGGAGACCGCCACGCTGGCGTTGTTGGCGTAGCACCCCGCGCCCGGCAGCGGGCTGTCGCCAACGCGTCCGGGCAGTTTGTTGGTCATGCCGCCGGTGGAGGTCGCCGCCGCCAGATTGCCGGCCAGATCGAGCGCCACCGCCCCGACGGTGCCCATTTTCTGGCGTTCGTCGAGCGGAGCGGCATGGTGGTCAAGGATGATCTCCCCACCCGCTTTCGCCTCCTGCAGCTGCAGCAGGCGCTCGGGGGTGGAAAAGAGATCGTTATCGACGCGCGCCATTCCGTGGGAGAAGGCGAAATTTTCCGCCCCCTCACCGATCAGCAGCACGTGCGGGCTCTTCTCCAGCACCAGACGCGCCGCCAGCACCGGATTACGTAAATGTTTGACCCCGGCCACCGCCCCCGCCTGCAGGCTGTAGCCGTCCATCACGCAGGAGTCCAGTTCGTGGGTTTGATCGTGGGTAAATACCGAGCCGATCCCGGCGTTAAACAGCGGACACTCCTCCAGCAGACGGACGGCCTCGGTCACGGCATCCAGCGCACTGGCGCCCGCAGCCAACATTTTCTGTCCGCTTTCGACGATAGCCGACAGCGCCGCCACGTACTCCCGCTCCCGCTCCGGCGTCATCTGCGCGCGAGAAATCGCCCCTGCGCCGCCGTGAATTGCTATAACCGCCTTGCCCATTTCGCCAGTCCTTAACGATGAAGTGGATAGCCCCCGCCCTGTCGTAGCGCGTCGCGGCGCCGGTCACGTCAGGAATAAGGGTATTGATATCATTATATTGCTGAATGTCTTATACAATTTTTGAATATAGAAAGAGCGGCGGGCGATGTAAAGCCTCGTACCCAGGTGGCATACAGCCCGCGCCGCTTTTCTGCCATAATAGGCGTTTTCGCCGTTTTGCCCGCAGGAGTGACCCATGGATTTTACCGCCGGACTGATGCCGCTCGACACAGCCCTCACCCAGATGCTCGATCGTATTACGCCGCTGAGCGCCACGGAAACTGTACCGCTGTTGCAGGCCTTCGCGCGCGTTACCGCCCATGACATTATCTCCCCGCTGGATGTCCCCGGCTTTGATAACGCGGCGATGGATGGCTATGCCGTCCGGTTGAGCGACCTTCGCGACGGCGCGGCCCTGCCGGTCGCCGGGAAGGCCTTCGCCGGCCAGCCGTTTCACGACGCCTGGCCCACCGGCACCTGTATCCGCATTATGACCGGCGCGCCGGTGCCTGCAGGCTGCGACGCGGTAGTCATGCAGGAAGAGACTGAACAGACCGACGCCGGCGTGCGCTTTACCGCGCCGGTGAAAGCCGGGCAGCATATTCGCCGCCGCGGAGAAGATATCGCCCATGGCGCGGTGGTCTTCCCGGCGGGAACGCCGCTGACGGTAGCCGAGCTGCCGGTGCTGGCCTCGCTGGGCATTGCCGACGTCGAGGTGGTGCGCAAGGTTCGCGTCGCGGTCTTCTCGACCGGCGATGAGCTGCAACTGCCGGGTCAACCGCTCGGCGACGGCCAGATTTACGATACCAACCGCCTGGCGGTGCATCTGATGCTCGAACAGCTGGGCTGCGAGGTCATTAACCTCGGCATTATTCCTGACGATCCGGCGCAACTGCGTGAGGCCTTTATCGCCGCCGACCAGCAGGCCGACGTGGTCATCAGCTCCGGGGGCGTCTCGGTGGGCGAAGCCGACTACACCAAAACCATTCTTGAAGAGCTGGGGGAGATCGGCTTCTGGAAGCTGGCGATCAAGCCGGGCAAACCCTTCGCCTTCGGCAAGCTCAGCAGCAGCTGGTTCTGCGGCCTGCCGGGCAACCCGGTTTCCGCCACCGTCACCTTCTGTCAGCTGGTGCAGCCGCTGCTGGCGAAGCTCTCGGGCAAGTACGGCCCGCTTCAGGCAACTCGCCTGCGGGTACGCGCCGCCACACGACTGAAAAAGTCGCCGGGCCGCCTCGATTTTCAACGCGGTATTCTGCAGCGCAACCCGGACGGCGAGCTGGTGGTGACCACCACCGGCCATCAGGGCTCGCACATATTTAGTTCCTTCAGCCTCGGCAACTGCTTTATCGTGCTGGAGCGCGAGCGCGGCCACGTTGAAGCGGGCGAATGGGTCGAGGTCGAACCGTTTAGCCATCTGTTTGGGGGGCTGTAATGGCCGTGGAGCTGAGCGATGAAGAGATGCTGCGCTATAACCGGCAGATTGTTTTGCGCGGTTTTGATTTTGACGGCCAGGAGCGGCTAAAGGCCGCTCGGGTGCTGGTGGTCGGCCTCGGCGGGCTTGGCTGCGCCGCCGCGCAGTATCTGGCCGCCGCCGGGGTGGGGCAGCTCACCCTGCTCGATTTCGACACCGTCTCGCTCTCCAATCTGCAGCGCCAGACGCTGCACAGCGATGCCACCCTCGGCCAGCCTAAGGTGAATTCCGCCCGCGAGGCGCTGGCGCGCATTAATCCGCACGTTCATCTGGTGCCGCTCAATGCCTTACTGGATGAACCGGCGCTGGCGGCGCAGATTGCCGGGCACGATCTGGTGCTCGACTGCACCGACAACGTCGCCATCCGTAACCAGCTCAACGCCGGCTGCTTCCGCCACCAAACCCCGCTGGTTTCCGGGGCGGCGATCCGCATGGAGGGGCAGATCAGCGTCTTCACCTATCAGCAGGGCGAACCCTGCTACCGCTGCCTGAGCCGCCTGTTTGGCGAAAATGCCCTCACCTGCGTCGAAGCCGGCGTGATGGCCCCGCTGGTGGGCACTATCGGTTCCCTGCAGGCGATGGAGGCCATTAAGCTGCTGACCGGCTACGGCACCCCTGCCAGCGGAAAAATCGTGATGTACGACGCCATGACCTGCCAGTTTCGTGAAATGAAGCTGATGCGCCACCCGCAGTGCGAGGTATGCGGCTCGCACTAACCCCCCTACCGGCGACGAGAGTCGCCGGTGGTTTTGTGACCGCTCTCGTTATTTTCTCCCCTCTGACTTATCCCCATCCCGCTTGTTGATTTGCGTCAATATAACTTTCATTCGAAAGTGTTTTTATATTCATACGCAAACAAGAGGGTAAGCCATGATCTTCAATATCCAGCGCTATTCCACCCATGACGGCCCAGGGATCCGCACCGTCGTCTTCCTGAAAGGCTGCTCGCTGGGCTGCCGCTGGTGCCAGAATCCGGAGAGCCGCGCCCGCAGCGAAGACCTGCTGTATGACCCGCGCCTGTGCCTTGCCGGCTGCGAGCTGTGCCAGCAGGCGGCGCCGGCGGTTATCACCCGCACCCTCGATGGCCTGATCATTCACCGGCAACACGTTAACGACAGCCATATCGCCGCGCTGCGCGACTGCTGCCCCACCACCGCGCTCACGGTGTGCGGCGAAGAGAAGAGCGTCGAGGAGATCATGGCGACGGTGCTGCGCGATAAACCCTTTTACGATCGCAGCGGCGGCGGCATCACCCTTTCCGGCGGCGAACCCTTTATGAATCCGGGCCTGGCGCGGGCGCTGTTCGAGGCCAGCCATCAGGCAGGGATCCATACTGCTGTGGAAACCTGCCTGCACGTCCCCTGGAAATACATTGAACCGGCTTTACCCTTCGTCGACCTGTTTCTCGCCGACCTGAAGCATGTCGACGAGGCCGTTTTCCGGCAGTGGACCGACGGCAGCGCCCGCCGGGTGCTGGACAACCTGCAGCGTCTGGCGCAGGCGGGGAAAAACATGATCATTCGCGTGCCGTTAATCCAGGGATTCAACGCCAGCGAAGCCGACATCACCGCCATCACTGATTTTGCCGCCGACCGCCTGCGGGTCAGCGAAATCCATTTCCTGCCCTACCACACGCTGGGAATGAATAAATACCAGTTACTCAGTCAGCCCTACACCGCACCGGATAAACCGCTGGATGCTCCCGAGCTGCTCGCCTTTGCGCAGGATTATGCGCGGAGCAAGGGGCTAACGGCGATCTTACGAGGATAACCTTATGACGACTCTGAAACTCAACACCCTCAGCGCCCGCATCCAGGCCCATAAAATGGCGCTGGTGCATATTGTCAAGCCACCGGTCTGTACCGAACGCGCCCGCCACTACACCGAGATGTATCAGCAGCATCTTGATAAGCCAATCCCGGTGCGTCGTGCCCTGGCGCTGGCGCATCACCTTGCCGAGCGCACCATCTGGATCAAGCACGATGAGCTGATCGTCGGCAACCAGGCCAGCGAAGTGCGCGCCGCGCCGATCTTCCCGGAATACACTGTCAGCTGGATCGAGAAAGAGATCGACGATCTCGCCGACCGCCCCGGCGCCGGCTTCGCGGTCAGCGAAGAGAACAAGCGCGTGCTGCATGAAGTGTGCCCGTGGTGGCGCGGCCAGACCGTACAGGACCGCTGCTACGGCATGTTTACCGATGAGCAGAAAGCGCTGCTCGCCACCGGCATTATTAAGGCAGAGGGCAATATGACCTCCGGCGACGCCCACCTGGCGGTCAACTACCCGCTGCTGCTGGAGAAAGGCCTGGACGGCCTGCGTGCAAAAGTCGCCGAACGCCGGTCGCGCATCAATCTGACGGTGCTGGAAGACCTGCACGGCGAACAGTTCCTGAAAGCGATTGATATAGTGCTGGCGGCGGTCAGCGACCACAGCAAACGCTTCGCCGCGCTGGCGCGCGAGATGGCGACGGCAGAATCCCGTGACGCACGCCGCGAGGAGCTGCTGACGATTGCCGAAAACTGCGACATCATCGCCCATGCGCCGCCGAAGACCTTCTGGCAGGCGCTGCAGCTGTGCTACTTCATTCAGCTGATCCTGCAGATTGAATCCAATGGCCACTCGGTCTCGTTTGGCCGCATGGACCAGTACCTCTATCCGTACTACCGCCGCGACGTTGAGCTGCAGCAATCGTTGGATCGCGAACAGGCCATTGAGCTGCTGCACAGCTGCTGGCTGAAGCTGCTGGAGGTTAACAAGATCCGCTCCGGCTCGCACTCCAAGGCCTCGGCCGGCAGCCCGCTGTATCAGAACGTCACCATCGGCGGCCAGAACCTGGTGGATGGCCAGCCGCAGGACGCGGTCAACCCGCTGTCGTATGCCATCCTGGAATCCTGCGGTCGTCTGCGTTCGACCCAGCCGAACCTCAGCGTGCGCTACCACGCCGGAATGAGCAACGATTTCCTCGACGCCTGCGTCCAGGTGATCCGCTGCGGCTTCGGTATGCCAGCGTTTAATAACGACGAAATCGTGATCCCGGAATTTATCAAGCTGGGTATTGAGCCGCAGGACGCCTACGATTATGCGGCCATCGGCTGTATCGAAACCGCGGTCGGCGGCAAATGGGGCTATCGCTGCACCGGCATGAGCTTTATCAACTTCGCGCGGGTGATGCTGGCGACGCTGGAAGGCGGCCGCGATGCCACCAGCGGCCAGGTGTTTCTGCCGCAGGAGCACGCCCTGTCGAAAGGCAACTTCGCTAACTTCGACGAGGTACTGGCCGACTGGGACCGCCAGATCCGCTACTACACCCGTAAGTCGATTGAGATTGAGTACGTGGTCGATACCATGCTGGAAGAGAACGTCCACGATATTCTCTGTTCGGCGCTGGTGGACGACTGCATCGAACGGGCGAAGAGTATCAAGCAAGGCGGCGCGAAATATGACTGGGTGTCCGGTCTGCAGGTGGGCATCGCCAACCTCGGCAACAGCCTGGCGGCGGTGAAAAAGCTGGTCTTCGATCAGGGCGTTATCGACCAGCAGGAGCTGGCGAAGGCGCTGGCGGAAGATTTCGACGGCCTGACCCACGAGCAGCTGCGCCAGCGGTTGATCAACGGCGCGCCGAAGTACGGTAACGATGATGACAGCGTGGACGCATTGCTGGCGCGGGCCTACCAGACCTATATCGACGAGCTGAAGCAGTATCACAACCCGCGCTATGGCCGCGGCCCGATCGGCGGCAACTATTACGCCGGCACGTCGTCTATCTCCGCCAACGTGCCGTTCGGCGCGCAGACCATGGCGACGCCGGATGGCCGTAAAGCGCACACCCCGCTGGCGGAAGGGGCCAGCCCGGCCTCCGGAACCGACCATCTGGGGCCGACGGCGGTCATCAGTTCGGTGGGTAAACTGCCCACCGGGGCGATCCTCGGCGGCGTGCTGCTTAATCAGAAGCTGAATCCGTCCACCCTGGAGAACGAGTCCGATAAGCAGAAGCTGATGGTGCTGCTGCGCACCTTCTTCGAGGTGCATAAAGGCTGGCATATCCAGTACAACATTGTCTCGCGCGACACGCTGCTGGAGGCGAAGAAACACCCCGACCAGTACCGCGATTTGGTGGTGCGCGTCGCCGGGTACTCGGCGTTCTTTACCGCCCTGTCGCCGGATACCCAGGACGATATCATCGCCCGTACCGAGCATACGCTGTAACCCCTCAGGCCCGCTGGCGCGACGCTTAGCGGGCCTTCCCTGTCCTGCAGGCCGGGAAAGGCAACGCCGCCTCCCGGCATTTTCTGAATGCATGAACTTTCATTCGAAATAAATTTGTGCTCCCCATCACATTGTAATTAGAATGTTACTGGTCGAAGTTAAGCCAGGAGCACCCCCTTATGACCGTTAAAGTTATCGTCACCGATATGGACGGAACTTTTCTCAATGACGCCAAAACCTACGATCGCGCACGGTTTCTGGCGCAATTCGCCCAGCTGCAGCAGCGCGGCATTGAATTCGTTGTCGCCAGCGGCAACCAGTACTATCAGCTGATCTCCTTCTTCCCGGAGATCCGCGAGCAGATCTCATTCGTCGCCGAAAACGGCGCACTGGTCTTTGCGCATGGTAAGCAGCTGTTCCACGGCGAACTGACCCACCACGAATCGCAGGTGGTGATTGGCGAATTACTCAAAGATCCGCAGCTGAACTTCGTCGCCTGCGGCCTGCAGAGCGCTTACGTCAGCGATAACGCCCCGGATGCCTTCGTCGACCTGATGTCAAAGCACTACCACCGTCTGCAGCGGGTAAGCGACTATCACGCCATCGACGATACGCTGTTCAAATTCTCTCTGAACCTGCCGGACAGTGAGATCCCGCAGCTGATCGATAAACTGCACGTGTCGCTCGACGGCATTATGAAGCCGGTCACCAGCGGCTTTGGCTTTGTCGATTTGATTATTCCCGGCCTGCATAAAGCCAACGGCATCAGCCGCCTGCTCAAGCGCTGGAACCTGTCGCCGCAGCAGTGCGTGGCCATCGGCGACAGCGGCAACGACGCCGAAATGCTGAAGCTGGTGAAATACGCTTTCGCCATGGGTAACGCCGCCGACAGCATTAAGGCTATCGCCGGATACGCGACCGACGATAATAACCATGACGGCGCGCTGAACGTCATTCAGGCCGTCCTCGATAACAGCGCTCCCTTCAACGATTGACCTCTCTCCGGGGCTGCACGCCCCGGCTTGTCCATTTTGTGCGCCGCAGCAAGATTTTAAACTTGCATTAACTCCATTTTAACTTAAATTAACGTTTGTAAGATTTAATACTTTCGAATGAAAGATACAGCGAGGTTATTATGGCTGCTCTCCCGACCCACGAAACACTCCCCGCCGACCACAAAGCGGCGATTCGCCAGATGAAGCAGGCGCTGCGGGCGCAAATCGGCGACGTCCAGGCGGTGTTCGATAAGCTCTCAGCGCGCATCAGCGAGCGCCTGCAGGAAATTGAGACGCTGAAAGCCGCAGGCCAGGAGGTCTGGCCAACCATTCCGTTCCGCGATATCGCCGAGGGAACCGTGAGCGATGCCCAGCGCGCGGCCATTAAGCGTCGGGGCTGCGCGGTGATCAAAGGCCACTTTCCGCGCGAACAGGCGCTGGCCTGGGATACCGCGATGCTGGAATATCTGGATCTGAACCATTTCGACGAGGTCTATAAAGGGCCAGGCGACAGCTTCTTCGGTACGCTTGAGGCTTCGCGGCCGGAAATCTATCCCATCTACTGGTCGCCCTCGCAAATGCAGGCCCGCCAGAGCGATGAAATGGCGGCGGCGCAGTCCTTCCTCAACCGCCTGTGGCGCTTTGAGCAGGACGGCAAGCGCTGGTTCGATCCGGACGTCAGCGTCATTTACCCTGACCGCATTCGCCGCCGTCCGCCGGGAACCACCTCGAAGGGGCTGGGCGCGCATACCGATTCCGGTGCGCTGGAGCGCTGGCTGCTCCCCGCCTACCAGCAGGTCTTCGCCAACGTGTTTAACGGTCATGTCGACGCTTACGATCCGTGGGACGCCGCGCACCGTACTGAAGTGGAAGAGTACACCGTCGACAACACCACCAAATGCTCAGTGTTCCGCACCTTCCAGGGCTGGACCGCGCTATCGGACATGATCCCGGGTCAGGGGCTACTGCACGTGGTGCCGATCCCCGAGGCGATGGCTTATGTTCTACTGCGCCCACTGCTTGACGATGTGCCGGAAGATGAGCTGTGCGGCGTCGCGCCGGGCAGAGTACTGCCGATCTCTGAGCAGTGGCACCCGCTGCTGATCAAAGCCCTCAGTTCGATTCCGGCGCTGAACGCTGGCGATTCCGTCTGGTGGCATTGCGACGTCATTCACTCGGTGGCGCCGGTGGAAAATCAGCAGGGCTGGGGCAATGTGATGTACATTCCGGCAGCGCCGATGTGCGAAAAGAACCTCGCCTACGCGCAGAAAGTGAAAATTGCTCTGGAAAAAGGGGCCTCGCCGGGGGATTTCCCGCGCGAGGACTATGAGGCCAGCTGGCAGGGGCGCTTCACTCTGGAAGATCTGAACATCCACGGCAAGCGGGCGCTGGGTATCCCGGTTTAATCGTCATACAGCCCCTGCGGCTCCACGGCGGTATGGCCTTTGCCCGGCCGGATCCGCCGTACCGAATCGCGCACCACCAGCGTGCCGTGCAGCAGCAGCGAACCGTGCGGCGCCTCCGGGCGCAGCAGGCGCTGCTGCAGGAGATGCACCGCCTCGCTGCCCAGTTCATCCCGCGGCACATGCACCGCGGTCAGCGGCACCTCCTGGATCGCCGCCAGATTAAACCCGTCGATGCTCATCACCGAGACATCCTGCGGCACCCGCAGGCCGCGCTTTTGCAATGCGCTGACCGTGCCGGCGGCCATGAAATCGCCGCCCACCAGGAAGGCGGTGGGCAACGGCCTGCCCTGTAAGCCATCAAGCCAGGCCCCCACCTGCTCTTCGGTCTCTCTGGCGCTAAAGTTGGCGACGCTGATGAGATCCCGGCTGGCGGTAAAGCGCAAATTGCGCGCGCGCCACGCCTCCTCGATCCCCCCCAGCCGCAGCTCCATGGTATAGCGGCGCAAACACATGACGTTCATCACCACCCGATGCCCCATATCAAACAGATAGCGGGCGGCGCACTGGCCAATCAAACGATGATCGGGGGCAATGGACGGCAACCGCATCCCTTCATCCCGACAGTTGATCAAGACGCAGGGTTTACCCAGATCCGCCGCCAGGCCATGAATATGCGGATCGTCGATCCCCAGCAGCACCGCGGCCTGGGTTTCCGCTTCGTTCATGCGGGCAAGAAACAGATTGGCGTCGCTGTCGTTTTCGTCCAGCGCGCAGTAGCGCAGGCGCACTTCATGCGCCGCCAGCGCGTTATTGATGCTCTGGATCACCCGGTAGTAGAAGATATCCGACCGCTCATCGAAGGCGCGCTGCGGGGCAAACACCAGCAGATTATTGAGCAGCAGACGCCCGGCGGCCAGCCCCTGCATGACCCCCAGCTCGCGGGCGCACTCCAGCACCGCCCGGCGCGCCTTGTCGCTGGTATTCGCCTTTCCGGCCAGGACGCGCGAAACGGTACTGGCCGACAGCCCAGTGCGGGCAGCGATTTCGGCGACGCGCAGCTTTTTATCCATTTTGTGATCCAGCTCCGATTGGAAAATGAAAGAATTTTCATAATCGCCAAAGCGCTCCCTGTAAGCAAATGACAGCGCAAAATTTGAGATCCCGGTCATTTCATGAAAAAACTTGCATAAATAGCACTTTGCCCGCCGTTTTTTCTCCCTTAGCCTGAATTGGTCCAACATCTCCCATACTAGTTATACCAATGATGTTGAGATAAAAAAAATAGACTATTCAAATAGTTAATAACACTACGTGGCCACTCAAGGATTGAGGTCGTCACTTTCCCCCTACTAACGTCATGTGGAGTGTGCTATGAGTCAAGGCCTCAACAATGATATCGCGGTCAGCAAAACGCGCCGGGTGGTAAAAAACCTGCGCTGGTGGGTGCTGGTCCTGTTTTTACTTGGCGTCACCGTCAACTACATCACACGCAACTCGCTGGGGATTATCGCCCCGGAACTGAAAGCGACGCTCGGCATTACCACCGAACAATATTCCTGGATCGTCGGCGCGTTTCAGCTGGCTTACACGATTTTCCAGCCGCTCTGTGGCTGGCTTATCGACGTCATCGGCCTGAAGCTCGGGTTTATGATCTGCGCCACCTTGTGGGCGCTGGCCTGTATCGCCCACGCCGGGGCCGGCAGCTGGCTGCACCTGGCGATATTGCGCTTCTTTATGGGCGGGGCCGAGGCGGCCGCCACCCCGGCCAACGCCAAGACCATCGGCGAGTGGTTCCCGAAGTCTGAACGGCCAATCGCCGCCGGCTGGGCTGGCGTCGGGTTCTCTATCGGCGCAATGCTCGCCCCGCCGATCATCTACTTCGCCCACGCTTCCTTCGGCTGGCAGGGGGCGTTTATGTTTACCGGCGCGCTGGCCCTGCTGTGGGTGGTGCTGTGGTGGGCCTTCTATCAGAACCCGGAAAAGCACCCCAACCTCAGCAAAAGCGAGCTGGAGTACATCAAGCAGGATAACGAAGCGCCGCCGGTGAAACAGCCCTTCTTTACCGCACTCAAAACCGTCTCGAAGAATAAACGTTTCTACGGGATCGCCATTCCCGCGTTTATGGCCGAGCCCGCCTGGGCGGTGCTGAGCTTCTGGGTACCGCTGTACCTGGCCAAAGAGCACGGCATGGATCTCAAGCAGATCGCCATGTTCGCCTGGCTGCCTTTCCTCGCCGCCGACCTCGGCAGCGTGGTCAGCGGCTACCTCACCCGCCTGTACGTTCGCTGGTTCGGCTGTACGCGAGTCAACTCAGTGATCGCCAGCTCGGTGACCGGCGCATTTCTGATGATCTCCCTGGCCCTCGTCGCTATCACTCGCGATCCCTATATCACCATCGTCCTGATCTCCATTGGCGGCTTCGGACATCAGATCATCTCCTGCATGCTCAGCGCGCTGGTGGTGGAGTCGTTCGACAAGGGACAAATGGCGACGGTAAACGGTATGCGCGGATCCGCGGCGTGGATCGCCAGCTTCCTGTTTTCGTTATTAATCGGGGTGACCGCCGACAAAATTGGCTTCAACCCGCTGTTCATCGCCATGGGGTTCTTTGACCTGATTGGCGCCGTTTTCCTGGTGGCATTTATTGCTGAACGTCGCGCTAAACGCGCCTGAGAGTGGATGTAAGATATGAAAACGTTGAAACACTGGAGTTTACATCAACAGCTGGAGCATCACGTTGAACTGACGGTCGATGGCCAGCACACCCTGTGCCTGTACGTACTGGAAGAGAATTTATTCCGCGTGCTGCTGAAACGCCAGGGCCAGCTGGCGCTGGATCGCACCTGGAGTATCGCTCCGCAGCAGGATGTGCCGTGGGAAGGCCGCGCCCGGGATGACCTAAGCGGTTTTAGTCTCCCGGCCTGGCAGCTGACACAGGAGGCCGATACGCTGACCATCGCCACCCGCCAGCTGCGCGTCACCGTCCATCAGCCGCTGTGGCTGGAGTGGAGCTATCGCGACGACGCCGGGGAATGGCAGCAGCTTGCTAACGACCGCCCCACCAGCGCCTATCTGGCCAATGCCCACGGCGACGGCGTCGCCCACTATCTGAGCCGCCGGAAAGACGAGCGTTTCTATGGTCTGGGCGAAAAGGCCGGCGATCTGCAGCGCACCGGTAAGCGTTATGAGATGCGCAACCTCGACGCCATGGGCTACAACGCCGCCAGCACCGACCCGCTGTATAAACATATTCCGTTCACCATCACCCAGCGCAGCGACGTCAGCTATGGTCTGTTTTACGACAACCTGAGCAGCTGCTGGCTGGATTTGGGTAACGAAATCGACAACTACCACACCGCCTACCGCCGCTGGCAGGCGGAAGCCGGCGATATCGATTACTACCTGTTCACCGGTAAACAGGTGCTGGATGTCACCAAAGCCTTTGTACGTCTGACCGGTAAAACCCTGTTCGGGCCAAAATGGAGCCTCGGCTACAGCGGCTCGACCATGCACTACACCGACGCGCCGGATGCGCAAAATCAGCTGATGAACTTCATCCGCCTGTGCGATGAGCACGCTATTCCGTGCGATTCGTTCCAGCTCTCATCCGGCTATACCTCGATTAACGGCAAGCGCTACGTCTTTAACTGGAACTACGACAAGGTGCCGCAGCCAAAAGTGATGAGTCAGTCGTTTCACGACGCCGGGCTGAAGCTGGCCGCCAATATCAAACCCTGCCTGCTGCAGGACCATCCGCGCTATGGCGAGGTGGCGGAGCGCGGCCTTTTCGTTCGCGATTCGCAAACCGACGCTCCGGAGCGCTCCAGCTTCTGGGACGATGAAGGATCGCACCTCGACTTCACCAATCCGCAAACCGTGGCCTGGTGGCAGGAAGGGGTCACCAGCCAGCTGCTGGAGATGGGCATAGACTCGACCTGGAACGATAATAACGAGTATGAGGTGTGGGACGGCGAAGCGCGCTGCTACGGCTTTGGCCGCGAAATCGCCATCAAGCATATTCGCCCGGTGATGCCGCTGCTGATGATGCGCGCCTCGATGGAAGCCCAGCAGCGCTTTGCGCCGGAAAAGCGCCCGTATCTCATCTCTCGTTCCGGCTGCGCCGGGATGCAGCGCTACGTCCAGACCTGGAGCGGCGATAACCGCACCAACTGGGATACGCTGCGCTATAACATCCGCATGGGGCTGGGCATGAGCCTTTCCGGGCTGTTTAACGTCGGCCACGACGTCGGCGGTTTCTCCGGCGATAAACCGGAGCCGGAGCTGTTTGTGCGCTGGGTACAAAACGGCGTGATGCACCCGCGCTTTACCATTCACTCATGGAATGACGACCAGACGGTCAACGAAGCCTGGATGTATCCGGCCGTTACCCCGGCCATTCGTTCCGCGATTGAGCTGCGCTACCGCCTGCTGCCCTATCTGTATACCCTGCTGTGGCAGGCGCATGCTGACGACGAGCCGATGTTGCGCCCGACCTTCCTCGATCATCAACACGACGCGCAGACCTTCGCCGAATGCGATGACTTCCTGCTGGGGCGCGACCTGCTGGTGGCCAGCGTGGTCGAGCCTGGCGCCCGTCAGCGTGAGGTGTGGCTGCCGGATAATCAGGCCGGCTGGTATGATTTCTACAGCCACCAATGGTTCGCCGGCGGCCAGTGGGTCACCCTCGACGCGCCGCTGGAAAAGCTGCCGCTGCTGGTCCGCGCCGGGGCCGGATTGCCGCTCAGCGAGCGCATCCGTCATGTTGCGGCGCAACAGGACGATCGTCGCGAACTGCAGCTGTTCCCGCTGAAAGGCGTCGGGACCTCTTCGGGTCTGCTGTTTGAGGATGACGGCGAAAGCTGGGGCTATAAACAGGGCGATGCGCTATGGCTGGAGTGGGAAATGGCGTGCGACAGCAGCACCATCAACCTGAAGGTCAACGCCCGCGGCAACTATCGCCCGGCGTGGAAAGCGCTGAAGCTGTCATTACCGGCGGGAGAAAAACGCAAACTGCTGGTGAATGGCGTTGAAGGAACGGAGTGGAGGCGCTAAGCGATATGCCGGGCGGCGGCTTACGCCTTGCCCGGCCTGGATTTAATGATGTTCCCGGATTGCGCTACGCTAATCCGGGCTACAAACTGGTGGCCTCAAAATCCACGGTGGCGCTACCGCTTACCGGGGCTACAGCACTGTGCGGTTTGGTAGCCCGGTAACGGACAGTTTCGGTAACCATGGGTACAAGATAGGGCTCTTAAGCTCACAATAGCACCGACCGTAGGCCGGATAAGGCGCAGCCGCCATCCGGCGCGAAAGTGGCTCTTTACCCGCGGTTATTGCCCGGCGGCGCTACGCTTGCACGGGCCTACAGATCCCATGCCAGGCGTAGCCCGGGTAAGGCGTAGCCGCTACCCGGGTAACGAAGAGGGATTACTCGATACCTTTGCTGCGCAGGTAGTCTTCGTAGTTGCCGCTGAAGTCGATCACCCGTTCCGGGGTAATCTCCAGCACGCGGGTGGCCAGCGAGCTGACGAACTCACGGTCATGGGAGACGAATATCAGGGTACCCTGATACATCTCCAGCGCCATGTTCAGCGATTCGATGGATTCCATATCCAGGTGGTTGGTCGGTTCGTCCATGATCAGGATGTTTGGCTTCTGCATCATCAGCTTACCAAACAGCATCCGCCCCTTCTCACCACCGGACAGTACTTTCGCCGGCTTCTTGATGTCATCCTGGCTAAACAGCAGTCGACCAAGGATACTGCGCACCGCCTGCTCGTCGTCGCCTTCCTGTTTCCACTGGCTCATCCACTCGAAGACCGTCAGGTCGTTTTCGAACTCGTATTCATGATCCTGCGCGTAGTAGCCAAGTTGCGCGTTTTCAGACCATTTCACGGTGCCGTTATCGGGCTGCAGTTCGCCCACCAGGGTTTTCAGCATCGTGGATTTACCCACGCCGTTGGCGCCCAGAATGGCAATCTTCTCGCCCACTTCCAGCAGCAGGTTGACGTTTTTGAACAGCGGACCTTCTTCAAAGCCTTTGGTGAGGGCTTCCACTTCCAGCGCGTTACGGAACAGTTTCTTGTCCTGCTCGAAGCGGATAAACGGGTTCTGACGGCTGGAGGCTTTAACCTCTTCCAGCTTGATCTTGTCAATCTGACGCGCGCGCGAGGTGGCCTGACGCGATTTAGAGGCGTTGGCGCTGAAGCGGCTAACGAAGGACTGCAGGTCGGCAATCTGCGCTTTTTTCTTGGCGTTGTCCGCCAGCAGACGCTCACGCGCCTGGGTGGCCGCCGTCATGTATTCGTCGTAGTTGCCCGGATAGACGCGCAGCTCGCCGTAGTCCAGATCCGCCATGTGCGTACAGACCATGTTCAGGAAGTGACGGTCGTGCGAGATGATAATCATCGTGCTGTCGCGGTCGTTCAGCGTCTGCTCCAGCCAGCGAATGGTGTCGATGTCCAGGTTGTTGGTCGGTTCGTCGAGCAACAGAATGTCCGGGTTAGAGAACAGCGCCTGCGCCAACAGGACGCGCAGCTTCCAGCCCGGGGCGACTTCGCTCATCGGGCCGTAATGTTGTTCAACCGGAATGCCCACGCCCAGCAGCAGTTCGCCCGCGCGCGCTTCAGCAGAGTAGCCGTCCATTTCGCCATATTTAACTTCCAGATCGGCCACTTTATAGCCATCTTCTTCGCTCATCTCAGCGAAGGCGTAGATGCGATCGCGCTCCTGCTTCACTTCCCACAGCTCGCTGTGGCCCATGATCACCGTATCCAGCACGGTGAACGCTTCAAAGGCGAACTGATCCTGACGCAGCTTACCGATGCGCTCGTTCGGGTCGAGAGAAACGTTGCCCAGCGTCGGTTCGAGATCGCCGCCGAGGATCTTCATAAAGGTCGATTTACCGCTGCCGTTGGCGCCGATCAGACCATAACGGTTGCCGCCGCCAAATTTAACGGAGATATTTTCGAACAGCGGCTTACTGCCAAACTGCATGGTAACGTTGCTGGATACTAGCACGGGGATATCCTGAAAAAAGAGTATGAGGGGTGTGATACAGCAGACATTATGCCAGTAAATGACGCACTTTTCACGGTCTGCGGTAAATTCCGCCGCGGCGCTTGTGCTATGGTCTTTGTCAGATGCGCCAGAGACCTGCGCGCAAACCGTTATTCTGTACGTGATGATGAGGAGTCCCATGACCACCAGCCTACCGCGACATCCGGCCTTTTTATCCCTGCAGGGCGGCATCAATTTTCGCGACCTGGGCGGCCAGCGCACCGCCGACGGACGCCGGGTACGCAGCGGCAAGCTGCTGCGCTCCGGCGCGCTAAACCGGCTAACGGCTGAGGATCTCAACCACCTGGATACCCTGCCGCTCAGCCGGGTGCTCGACTACCGCGACCCCGGTGAAGTGCAGCGCACCCCGGACAAACTGAGCCCGCTCACCCACTATCTCAACGCGCCGGCCAATCCGCCGCTCGGCGAGGTCAATGCGAAGGTCACCGAGCTGAATGCCGCCACCCTTAATGCGCTGAACGGCGAGCAGTTTATGCTGCAACTCTATCGCCAGCTGCCGTTTAACAACCCGGCCTATCGCCAGCTCGCCGCGTGGCTGACGACCCCTTTCGACGGCGCCTTGCTGCAACACTGCGCGGTCGGAAAAGATCGCACCGGCGTCGGCTGCGCGTTAACCCTGTTCGCCGTCGGATGCGACAGCGAGACGGTGATGGAGGAGTATCTCCTCACCCATGGCATGCTGACGCAGGTGGAGGCCTGGATGCTGGAGATGCTCGGCAACGACCTGACGGCCCAGGGGCGCCAGAGCCTGGCGGACATCCTGACGGTGAAAGAGTCCTATCTCGCCGCCGCGCTGTCGGCCATTCAGCAGCGCTATGGCAATGTCGACGCCTGGCTGGCGGAAGAGTATCAGCTCACCGCCCCGGCCCGCGTCGCGCTGCAGGCCCGGCTGCTGGAAGACTAACCCCTGTCGCCCCGAACGCCAGGGCGCGGCAGCCGAGGCGACAGGGAAAAAAATGTGATTTCGTACACATCTGATTTACCTGTTCAGCGGAATGCACATATAATGCGCTCCCATCTACTGTCTCAATCATTAACAAAGGCCTGTGTGGCGTTGATTTCGCACACGACATTAAAAACTATGAAATTATCTACACTCTTAGCGGCAGCCTTCGCCATCGTAGGCTTTTGCAATACAGCGTCTGCTGTCACCTATCCTTTGCCAACCGATGGCAGCCGTTTGGTTGGTCAGAACCAGGTCATCACCATTCCGGATGATAACAAGCAGCCGCTGGAATACTTCGCGGCCAAATATCAGATGGGGCTTTCCAACATGCTGGAAGCCAACCCGGGGGTGGATACCTATCTGCCGAAGGGCGGTAGCGTCCTGAACATCCCTCAGCAGCTGATCCTGCCGGATACCGTGCATGAAGGGATCATCATCAACAGCGCGGAAATGCGTCTGTACTACTACCCGAAAGGCACCAATACCGTGATCGTTCTGCCGATCGGCATCGGCCAGTTGGGTAAAGATACGCCAATCAACTGGACCACCAAAGTCGAACGTAAGAAGGCCGGTCCGACCTGGACGCCGACCGCCAAGATGCATGCGGAATACGCTGCCGCCGGCAACCCGCTGCCTGCCGTCGTACCGGCCGGTCCGGATAACCCGATGGGTCTGTACGCGCTGTATATCGGCCGCCTGTACGCCATCCACGGTACCAACGCTAACTTCGGTATCGGCCTGCGCGTGAGCCACGGCTGCGTGCGTCTGCGCAACGATGACATCAAATTCCTGTTTGAGAACGTGCCGGTCGGCACCCGCGTGCAGTTTATCGATGAGCCGGTAAAAGCCACCACCGAGCCGGACGGCAGCCGTTACATCGAGGTTCACAACCCGCTGTCGACCACCGAAGCCCAGTTCCAGGGCGGCGAGATCGTGCCGATCACCCTGACTCAACCGGTACAGGCGATCACCAGCCAGTCTGATGTCGATCAGAGCGTGGTTGAGCAGGCTATCCAGAACCGCTCCGGTATGCCGGTGCGTCTGAACTAAGTTCTGCATGACAAGAAAAACGGCGGGCATCAGGCCCGCCGTTTTTTTATCTGTATTGTCCCTGGCTGCGGCTGGCTAAACCTGACAACACCGTGGCCCTGCTGAGCGCTGCGCCGGCAGGGTCCCCCGGTCTAGCCGTTATTCACCAGAATAATCCCGCCGTGGTCGTAGCGATAGTGGCAGTGGGCGTACTCCAGCGGCGTGCCGTCTTCCAGATAGATAACCTGTTCCACCTCCAGCACCGGATCGGTGGCCTCGCAGTGAAGATGCTGTTTATCCAGTTCGTCCGGCTTCATCGCCCGCACCACGCGGTAAGATCCCATCAGCTTCAGCCCCTGCGTCTCCTGCACGTAGCGAAACACCGACCCCTCCAGATGGCTTTTGGTTAACCCCGGCACCAGCCCCACCGGCATGACCGTCAAATCCAGCGACACCGGCTCGCCGTTGAGCAGCCGCAGGCGGACAAAGTCATATACCGGGGCATCGGCGTCGATCAGCAGCGAACTCTGCTCCTTCTCAGTGGGAAAACGCACCTCGAAGCGCACCACTTCGCTTTGCACCTCGCCAAGATGTTCCCAGGTTTTGGTGGCGCCGAAATAGTCGCTGCCGGGCAGCTCCCACTGCGACAGCTGAAGGAAATTTTTCCGCACAAAGGTGCCCTGCCCTTTGCGAGTATAGATAAGCCCTTCGACGATTAACTGGCGCATCGCCTGCTGGATGGTCATCCGGCTGGTGTTGAACTCCGCCGCCAGCGCAAACTGGTCGGGTAGCGGCGCGCTGGCAGGATACTGCTGGCTGATGATGCGTTTTTTTATTTCCCGCGCAATTTGCAGATACTTCGCCGTCATTCCCGGTCCTTATTCATTCAGTGAGTGGCTGGCGGGCAGCATACTTGACCTGACCGCCAGAACACCGTTACATCACGTCGCCGTTGCTGTGGATCACCTGCTTCAGCCACGCATAGCTCTTCTTCGGCACCCGCCGCAGATCCTTGAGGTCATGGTTCTCGCGATTGACGTAGACCACGCCGTAGCGCTTACGCATATCACCCTGCGAGCTCAGGATATCGATTAATCCCCAACCGAGATAGCCGATCACCTGCGCCCCATCCTCAAACATGGCCGCTTTCATGGCGTTGATATGGTCGCGATGGTAGGCGATGCGGTAATCGTCGGCAACCGGATGTTCACCGTCCCACGACTCAATCACCCCGATGCCGTTTTCAATCGGGAACACCGGCAGGCGCCAGTCGTTATAATAGCGGGTGATGATGGTCCGGAAGCCCAGCGGATCGATCTGCCAGTTCCATTCTGTCGCTTTCAGGAACGGGTTATCCTGATTGCCAAACAGCATATAGTTGTTAACCGCCGTTCCCGCCGGGATGGTGTCGCTGTTCAGCGTCCGGCTGGCGTAATAGCTGAACGCCAGATAATCGACCTTCACCGTCGCCATCAGCGCCAGATCCTCAGGACGATAGATATCATCGAACCCTTCAGCGGCGACAAAATGCATCACTTCCGGGCTGTAGCCCTCCCCGGCGTAAGCCCGCAGCAGGTTCTGGTTTAAAAACTCGTCCAGCTGCTGGGCGCACAGGATATCGCGCGGTTTGCAGGTCGCCGGATAAACCAGGGCGTGGGCCAGCATTCCGCCCATCAGACACTGCGGCTTTGTCTGATGCAGGTGATCGGTCAGATGGACGTGCGCCATCATCACATGATGCTGGATCAGATACAGCTCGCGCAGGGTCTTCTCCCCCTGCAGGTAGCCGGAAATCAGAAACGCTTCCGGCGAATGGTACAGATTCTGTTCATTAAAGGTGAGCCAGTATTTCACCTTGTCGCCATAGCAGGCGATCATCTTCTGGCCATAGCGAATAAAGGCGTCCATCACCCGGCGGTCGGTGAATCCGTTGTAGCGCTCCGCCAGCGAGAGCGGCATGTCGAAGTGGTACAGGCAGATCATCGGCTCGATGCCGCGGGCGATCAGTTCATCAATAAACTGATGGTAGAAGGCGATGCCCTCTTCATTAAATTCGCCGTCTCCCTCAGGACACACCCGGCTCCAGGCGATCTGAAAACGGTAGCAGTTCATGCCCAGATCCTGCATCAGATCGAAATCTTCCCGATAGCGATGATAGGAGTCGGTCGCCACCTTCCAGTCGGAAGCGAATTCCGCCGGTTGCCGGATATCGTACACCGACATCCCCTTGCCGCCCTCGTTCCACGCCCCCTCCGTCTGCATGCTGGAGACGGAATTACCCCATAAGAAATCTGCCGGTAGTCTGTTCTTCATCCTGCGCCTCGGTATATGACTAGTCATTTAAATTTCATGACTAGTCATATACCGAAAAACGAACCGATGCGCAAAGCCAGGGATCGTTTTCTGTGAGCCGGGCAAAAAAAAGATCGCCCCGAGGGGCGATCCTGTCGAACGGCGTGGAGGGCGGCGTACCGCTGCGGAAATCAGGCGCAGAGTTTGAAGAGCCAATAGCCGGTAAGGGCCGCCCACAGCAGCATGGGAATGGAGTAGAGATGGAAACGCCACCAGATCCGCCGATCGCCTGCCATGCGCAGCGCGATGATATTGGCCAGCGAGCCCGGCAGCAGACCAAAGCCGCCCACGTTAACCGCCCAGGCGAGCAGGATCGACGGCGGGACATAGTTGAGCAGCAGAATGGTCGAGGGCACATTGCTGATCACCTGCGACAGGCCGATGGCGGTCAGCCACAGTCCACCGCCGGAGAGCGTCCCGACCCCGCTCAGCACCTGGTGCAGCGCCGGAAGCTGAGTCAGCAGATGGACGTCGATAAACATCACCATAAACACCAGCAGCAGCGACCAGTCCACATGGACGATCACCGCCCGGGCCAGTATCAGGAAGCCCAGCAGCACCAGCGCCAGCCCCCACAGCGCCTGATTCATCTCCAGCGCGGTCAGGAACACCAGATACAATCCCAGACAGCTCCAGACCAGCTTTGGCTGCCACGATGGCGCCTTATCGCTACTCTGGTAGTTGAGCCGGTTTGCCGGGAAACAGAACCAGCACAGCGCCAGCAGGGTCAGCATCATTGCCGCCGCCAGCGGTAGCATCTGGCCGATGAATCCAGGGAAAGAGAGACCGGAGCGTCCCCACAGTAAGATATTCTGCGGGTTGCCGATCGGCGTCAGCAGCGACCCGGCGTTCACCGCCAGCGCTTCGAAAATAATCAGCCGGTTCACCGGGATGGCGCACCACTTCTTCAGCGTCAGGGTCAGGGGCACCACGATAAACAGCGCGACGTCGTTGGTGAGGAAGGTGGATAGCAGCGCCGCCGCCAGCACCATAAACATAGCCAGCTGGCGTTCGGTGACAAAGCGGCGGGCCATTTTACGCCCCAGCACGTCAAAATAACCGCTCAGTTCAATCCCCTTGGTCAACAGCATCAGGCCGCTGAGGGTGATGATAGTATGCCAGTCAATGGCCGCCGGCCAGCTTGCCGGGACAAACGGCACCATCACGCTGAGTACGCAGGCGATAATCAGCAGCAGATGGAGAAAACGGTCGCGCAGCAGCGACTGGACGAAGGGAAGAGTCATGCTTCCTGAGATCCCTGTGTTTGGGTAAATTTCAGGAACATCGCCAGCGTCTCCTCGCTCACGTGATGCTCCATTCCCTCCGCATCGCGGCGGGCAATCTCCGGGCTGACGCCGATAGCCAGCAGGAAGTTCTCCACGATTTGATGGCGCTCGCGGCTCTCCTGGGCCAGCTTCTCACCCTCCGCCGTTAAGAATATGCCGCGCCACGGGATCTGTTCGATAAGGCCGACGCTGGCCAGCCGTTTGAGCATCTTGGCGACGGTGGGCTGCGAGACCCCCAGCCGGGCGGCCATATCCACCTGACGCGCCTCGCCCACCTCGCGGATGAGATCGGAAATCAGTTCAACATAGTCGTCAATCAGCTCGCGCCGATGCGCTTCCCGCACCTGGCGGAATCCTTCAACGTGCTCTTCAACATTTACCAACTGCGTCACTTTTTTTGTTATTGGCTTACCTGCGCGACGGTTCATTGTGCTTCCTCATTCGTGTGACGCGTCAAGCATCATATAAAAAGATCCACATTGTAATGGATTGCGCCAAGAGCACAAAAATTTAACGTTTTAGCCATAGCTATAAAATATAGCCTGTGCTATATCTGTATATAATGCAAACATCCATCAGGGAATGATGGAGCGAACAGGCAGGAGGAGAGCAGATGAACGAATTCAAGAGGTGCTTAAACGTGTTTAGTCATTCCCCCTTTAAAGTACGCTTAATGCTGCTCGGTATGCTGTGCGAGATGATCAACGGTAAACCGCAGCAGGACAAACCCCATTCCTGAGGAGGCGTCGCGGTACGCCGCTTCATTTTTCTGTCATCATCCGCCGCTAAACTGACCGGTTTATCCCGTTCCCCCCACCTTTTTTCAAGTTTTGTAAGCGCCCTCGCAAAACAATCTGTTATGTCTGGTTGACCTTACCATTTACAAGCCCTATCTTTGCACAGCCCTGCCACATTCGCGGCTCGCAGAGACCCTCTTCACGCACTGTCCAGCAGGTTTTACCCCTTGACGCCAGGGGATGCGCATGGCCTCTTTTTGATTGTTTACTATGAATGTCACCACCCTGAAAGATACGCTGGTCGCCCGCCGACTGGCACTGAACCCATGGACAGGATTCTACTTTTTACAATCGCTGTTGATTAACCTGGCGCTGGGCTATGAATTTAGCCTGCTCTATACCGTGGCATTTACCTGCGTGTTACATCTTCTGTGGCGCGCCTTTCCGCGCGTGCAGAAAGGGGTGGTCGGCGCCTATTCTCTACTGGCGGCCCTCTACTACCCGTTTGGCCAGGCTTACGGCGCGCCCAACTTCAACACCCTGCTGGCGCTGCACGCCACCAACGTGGAAGAGTCCACGGAAATTCTCACTATCTTCCCGTGGTACAACTATCTGCTGGCGGTATTTATCTTCGCGCTGGGGATCATTGCGGTCCGCCGCAGGATCGTCGAGCAGACCCGCTGGGGAAAAATGGAGACCCTGGGCCTGCTGTTCAGCATCGGGATCTTTTTTCTCCAGCCGGTGCAAAATCTCGCCTGGGGCGGGGTATTCAAGGTGATCGATACCGGTTACCCGGCCTTCCGTTTTGTCAAAGACGTGGTGGTGAATAATAACGAGGTGCTGGACGAGCAGGCGCGGATGGCGCAGCTGGCCGGCATGAAAGACAGCTGGCACGTGCTGGCGGTGAAGCCGAAGTACCATCTCTATGTGGTGGTGATCGGTGAAAGCGCCCGCCGCGACGCCCTCGGCGCCTTCGGCGGCCACTGGGATAACACGCCGTTTGCCAGTTCGGTGAACGGGTATCTGTTTAACAACTACGTCGCCGCCAGCGGCTCGACGCAAAAATCCCTCGGCCTGACGCTTAACCGGGTGGTCGATGGCAAACCGCAGTTTCAGGATAACTTTGTCACCCTCGCCAACCGCGCCGGTTTCCAGACCTGGTGGTTCTCCAATCAGGGACAGATCGGCGAGTACGACACCGCTATCGCCAGTATCGCCAAACGGGCGGATGAAGTGCAGTTCCTGAAAAACGGCGATTTCGAAGCCAATAAAAACACCCAGGACGAGCAGTTACTCAAGTTGACCGAGCAGGTGCTCTCCACCCAGCGCACCCAGCCGCAGCTGATTGTTCTGCACCTGATGGGCTCGCACCCGCAGGCCTGCGACCGGACCAAAGGCAAATACACGGTTTTCGTCCAGTCGAAAGAGACCTCCTGCTATCTCTACAGCATGACGCAAACCGATACCCTGCTGGCTAAGCTCTACAGTCAGTTGCAAAATTCCGGTGCCACCTTTTCCCTGACCTACTTTTCCGATCATGGCCTGGCGTTCAAGGAGCGAGGCAAAGAGGTGCAGTATCTGGCGCACGACGATAAGTTCCAGCAGAACTTCCAGGTGCCGTTTATGGTGCTCTCCAGCGATGACAAAGCGCATAAAGTGATTAAGGCGCAGCGCTCGGCGAATGATTTCCTCAGCTTCTTCTCGCAATGGACCGGAATCAAGGCGGCGGAAATCGCCCCGCGCTATCGGTTTATCTCTGAGCAGAAGGCCGGCCCGGTGTATATCACCAACTTCCAGCTGCAGAAGGTAGACTATTCACACCTCGGCAGCGATGAGTTCACCATCAACTAAAACGACGCGATCAGCGCCGGCCAACCGGCCGGGCTGGCGATCGCCAGGCAAAAAAAATCCGCCCCGGAAGGCGGATTTTTTATATCACCGGAGTGATTAGAAGCGGTAACCCACGCCAGCAATCCAGGTGCCGACGTCAACGTTACGAATACGAGACTGCTCGTAGGAGAAGTCCAGGGCAACGTTTTCGATCGGGTTGAACTGCAGACCAGCACCGTAGGAGAAACCGTAGTCGCTCATATCGGATTTATTAGGGAAGTTGTTGTTCTGGAATTTACCGTAACCAACACCCACTACGCCGTAGATGCTTGCCCAGTCGTTCAGACGGTAAGCCGGACCTGCGGTGATGCCGTAGTACTGACCTTTGTTATAAGTACCGTTGCTGTTGTTATCCTTCTCGGTGTAGGTGAAGGAACCGATAACACCCAGCGGGTTGTTATCTTGCTCGTAACGGTATTTCAGGTTGAAACCGCCAGCTTTGTTCGCTTTACCCTGCATGTCGCTCTGCGCGTAACCGCCGGTTACAGTAGAAGTTGCAGCAAATGCAGTGGTACCTACGGATGCAGCCAGAACAACGGCCAGTGCTGAAAGACGTGCAATTTTATTCATAACCACCTCAAATGTGTTTCTAATAAGTCCTAAGCCTTAAATATATCAAAAACTTTTGGGAAACTCTTTGGAGTTTACATTGTCTAACATACTTTTTCATGTAACCAAAAGTTTCCATATTTCTATAACAATATGGAAAACAACAGTTTTTGGCGTTAACTTACAGTTTAACGCTCATTAAGAAATTCGCAAGCATCCAGATTAATCCTAATCACCTGGTGAATTTCTCAGCAACGTTCGCCATTGTACTGTTTTTGCCCCTGTTTTTTTCAACATTAGCTCAACCGTCAGCAGCTAATTCCAGTACACTGGAACTTTTACCCCTTTTGACAAAAACTGACAGGAGAAAGGATGCCCGGTCCATCCCGAAAAGCGGCGGCATGGTTGCCAATAGTGGTGATTTTAATCGCTATGACCTCGATTCAGAGCGGCGCATCGCTCGCCAAATCGCTGTTCCCGGTGGTCGGCGCCCCGGGGGTTACCGCCCTGCGCCTGGCGCTCGGGACGCTGATCCTGGTGGTGGTGTTCAAGCCCTGGCGGCTGCGTTTCTCTCCGGCCCAGCGCGTGCCGCTGCTGCTGTACGGCCTGGCGCTCGGGGCGATGAACTATCTGTTTTATTTATCCCTGCAGCGTATTCCGCTCGGCGTGGCGGTAGCCCTCGAGTTTACCGGCCCGCTGGCGGTGGCGCTTTTCGGCTCGCGCCGCCCGCTGGATTTTGTCTGGGTGGCGCTGGCGATCCTCGGGCTGTGGTATCTCCTGCCGCTGGGCCAGAACGTGGCGCAGGTAGATTTAACCGGCGCCCTGTTCGCTCTCGGCGCCGGAGCCTGTTGGGCGGTCTATATTCTGACCGGCCAGCGCGCGGGCGAGGAGCATGGTCCAGCCACGGTGGCGATGGGGTCGCTTATCGCCTCGCTGGTCTTTGTCCCGTTAGGCATGGCGCAAGCTACCGATACGCTGTGGCAATGGTCGCTGCTGCCCCTGGGGCTGGGGATTGCCATTCTCTCCACTGCACTCCCCTACTCCCTGGAGATGATGGCCCTGACGCGCCTGCCGACGCGCACCTTCGGCACGCTGATGAGCCTCGAGCCGGCGCTAGCCGCCCTGTCCGGTATGGTCTTCCTCGGCGAAACCCTGAATCTCTCCCAGACCCTGGCGCTGGGCGCTATTATCATCGCCTCAATGGGCGCCACGCTGACCATGCAGCGGCAGAGCAAAATTAAGCAAGTCGATATCAATTAACATTCTGTTACGGCGGCGGCCCGCGCGAGTTACGGGCCCGCCAGCCTCCGCTAACCTTCTGACTTAGCTTGCTTTTTCAAATAGCCAACCACTTTACGCTATCGGAGTAATATGGCCTGCCGATGCCTCATACTTTAAAACCCTTGCTATACTTAGTCCCGAAGTTACCTGGGACAACGCTCCACATCATTCAGCTTTGAAGTGTGACGAGCATCAATATCAAGAGGATATGAAACGATGAGTACCGCTAAACTGGTTAAATCAAAAGCATCTAATCTGGTCTATACCCGCAACGATGTCGCTGACAGCGAAAAGAAAGCGACCATTGAGCTGTTGAATCGCCAGGTGATCCAGTTCATTGACCTGTCCCTTATCACCAAACAGGCACACTGGAATATGCGCGGTGCGAACTTTATCGCCGTGCACGAGATGCTGGATGGCTTCCGTACCGCGCTCACTGAGCATCTGGATACCATGGCGGAGCGCGCCGTACAGCTGGGCGGCGTCGCCCTGGGCACCACTCAGGTGATCAACAGCAAAACCCCGCTGCAGAGCTATCCGCTGGATATCCATCATGTTCAGGATCACCTGAAAGCGCTGGCGGACCGTTACGCGGTAGTGGCGAACGATGTGCGCAAAGCGATCGGTGAAGCCAAAGACGAAGATACCGCAGATATCTTCACCGCCGCTTCCCGCGACCTGGATAAATTCCTGTGGTTTATTGAAGCGAACATCGAGTAAGGCTTTGCCGTCGGCCGCAGCGCGGTCGACGGCGCCTTTGCTTTCCCATCCCAACCCTTGCTGTTTTTCCCCTCCGCCTTTCCCTCACCCGCTGCCCTTGCACCATTTCAGGGCGTCAAATTGATGAAAATGCGCACAAAAGTAAAACAATTGTAATAATCACCTCACACAATCGTTACACCGAGATTGTTTTCCCATCAGGGTTTGCGCTAAAAATGGGCTCGTTATTCAGCGACCACAGGATGCACCAAAATAACGCCCCGTTATGGTGCACTCTTTGCCTGAAATGATCGATATTGTGCAGCGGCTACCGCTTCGTTTGTTTAAAAACAACAGGTTGTAAAAGTGGCACGATTTTTTCATTAGGCTAGTCGTTCTCGCAGGGGATCGTCCCGTGGATATAAAAGGAAATGCTATGAAGTCTGTATTTAAAGTTTCACTGGCTGCACTGACCCTGGCTTTTGCGGTTTCTTCCCATGCCGCCAATAAGACCCTGGTTGTCGCCACCGATACGGCGTTCGTCCCGTTCGAATTTAAGCAAGGCGATAAGTATGTGGGTTTTGACGTTGACCTGTGGGCGGCCATCGCCAAAGAGCTGAAGCTCGACTACACCCTGAAGCCGATGGACTTCAGCGGCATTATCCCGGCGCTGCAAACCAAAAATATCGATCTGGCGTTGGCGGGGATCACCATTACCGACGAGCGTAAAAAAGCCATCGACTTCTCTGACGGCTACTACAAAAGCGGCCTGCTGGTGATGGTCAACGCCAATAATAACGACATCAAAGATGTGAAAGATCTGAACGGCAAAGTGGTCGCGGTGAAGAGCGGCACCGGCTCCGTTGACTACGCGAAAGCTAATATCAAAACCAAAGATCTGCGTCAGTTCCCGAACATCGATAACGCCTATATGGAGCTGGGTACCGGCCGCGCGGATGCCGTCCTGCACGATACGCCGAACATCCTCTACTTCATCAAAACTGCGGGCAACGGCAAATTCAAAGCGGTAGGTGAATCACTGGAAGCGCAAAACTACGGTATCGCCTTCCCGAAAGGCAGCGACGAGCTGCGTGAGAAAGTGAACGGTGCGCTGAAAACGCTGCGCGAGAACGGCACCTACAACGAAATTTATAAAAAATGGTTCGGCACTGAACCAAAATAATAAAAATGTCCTTCGCCGGGCGCAGGCCCGGCGACATCACAACGGTCTTCCGGCACAGACGCTGCGGAAGACCGTATTTTGGCGGAGGCTTTCCTCTGCTCTCGACACGGTAACAGGAACGTATTATGCAGTTTGACTGGAGTGCCATCTGGCCCGCCATTCCGATTTTGCTGGAAGGCGCCAAAATGACGCTGTGGATTTCCGTCCTCGGCCTGGCCGGCGGCCTGATCATCGGTCTGGTGGCCGGTTTCGCCCGCTGCTTCGGCGGCTGGATCGCCAACCACATCGCGCTGGTGTTTATTGAAATCATTCGCGGCACCCCGATTGTGGTGCAGGTTATGTTCATCTACTTTGCGCTGCCGATGGCCTTTAGCGATCTGCGCATTGACCCCTTCTCCGCGGCGGTAGTGACCATCATGATTAACTCGGGCGCCTATATCGCGGAAATTACCCGCGGCGCGGTGCTCTCCATTCATAAAGGCTTCCGCGAAGCGGGCCTGGCGCTCGGCCTGTCGCGTCGCGAAACCATTCGCCACGTGATCCTGCCGCTGGCGCTGCGCCGCATGCTGCCGCCGCTGGGCAACCAGTGGATCATCAGCATCAAGGATACCTCGCTGTTCATCGTCATCGGCGTCGCCGAACTGACCCGTCAGGGACAGGAGATCATCGCCGGCAACTTCCGCGCGCTGGAAATCTGGAGCGCCGTTGCCGTGATCTACCTGATCATCACCCTGGTCCTGAGCTTTATTCTGCGTCGTCTTGAAAGAAGGATGAAAATCCTGTGATTGAATTTAAAAACGTCTCCAAGCACTTTGGCCCAACCCAGGTGCTGCACGATATCTCTCTGAAAATCAATCAGGGTGAAGTGGTGGTCATCATCGGCCCGTCCGGCTCCGGTAAATCGACGATGCTGCGCTGTATCAATAAACTGGAAGAGATCACCAGCGGCGATCTGATTGTCGATGGCCTGAAGGTCAACGATCCAAAGGTGGACGAACGTCTGATTCGTCAGGAAGCAGGAATGGTGTTCCAGCAGTTTTACCTGTTCCCGCACCTGACGGCGCTGGAAAACGTGATGTTTGGCCCGCTGCGGGTACGCGGCGCCAGCAAACAGGCAGCGGAGAAGCTGGCGAAAGATCTGCTGGCGAAAGTCGGTCTGGCTGAGCGCGCGCATCACTATCCGTCTGAACTCTCCGGCGGCCAGCAGCAGCGTGTGGCCATCGCCCGCGCGCTGGCGGTGAAGCCGAAGATGATGCTGTTTGATGAGCCCACCTCCGCGCTCGACCCGGAACTGCGCCATGAAGTGCTCAAGGTGATGCAGGATCTGGCGGAAGAGGGTATGACGATGGTGATTGTGACCCACGAAATCGGCTTTGCCGAAAAAGTGGCCTCGCGACTGATCTTTATCGACAAAGGACGAATTGCCGAAGACGGCAATCCACAGGAGTTGGTGAACAACCCGCCAAGCCCGCGTCTGCGCGAATTCCTGCAGCACGTCGCCTGACCCACAACGGCTCTCTCCCTCGCGGAGAGAGCCGCTTTCCAGATTCCTCTTCCCTCCCCTTCCGCCAGCGGCTTCTATACTTACCCGTTTACGTTGCAACGGAGGTGCCCATGCCGTGGATCCTGCTTTTGCTCGCTGCGCTGTTTACTGCCCCGCTTTCCGCCGCCGCCCTGCCCGGCGTGCCGACCGCTAACGCCGATAAAACCAGCGCCAGCGAACCCGATGTAGAACAGAAAAGAGCGGCCTATGCCGCGCTGGCCGACGTGCTGGCCAACGACGCCGCCCGCCAGGAGCTCATTGACCAGCTGCGTAAAGCGGCCGCCACGCCGCCGCCCGACAGCACCCCGACGCTGACGCCGCCAGCGGTGAAAGAAGAGACCACCGTGCTGGAGAACGTCACGCAGATCAGCCGGGAATATGGCGATGAGCTCTCATCGCGCTTTTCCCAGCTGTGGCGCAATATTACCGGCTCGCCGCATAAGCCCTTTAATCCACAAACCTTTACCAGCGCCGCCTGGCATTTTTTACTGCTGGCCGGGCTGGTGTTTGCCTTCTGGTGGCTGGTACGCCTCGCGGCGCTGCCGCTGTATCGTAAAATGGGCGAATGGGGACGGCATAAAAACCGCGATCGCGGAAACTGGCTCCAGCTGCCGTTGACCATCGCCGGGGCGTTTATTATCGATCTGCTGCTGCTGGCGCTGACCCTGTTTGTCGGTCAGCTGTTGAGCGATCGTCTGGATGGCAACAACCCCACTATCGCCTTTCAGCAGAGCCTTTTCCTCAACGCCTTCGCGCTGATCGAGTTCTTTAAAGCTATCCTGCGGCTCATTTTCTGCCCGCGCATTCCAGCGCTCAGGCCCTTTAACCTCAGCGACGAGGCCGCCTCCTACTGGAGTCTGCGCCTGAGCGCCCTCAGCAGCCTGATCGGCTACGGCCTGATCGTCGCGGTGCCGATTATCTCTAACCAGGTGAATGTTCAGGTCGGCGCGCTGGCTAACGTCATCATCATGCTGTGCATTACGCTGTGGGCGCTGTATCTGATTTTTCATAACAAAGCGGTGATTACGCAGGGGCTGATCCATCTGGCTGACCGCTCGCTCTCCTTTTTTAGCCTGTTTATCCGCGCCTTCGCCCTGATCTGGCACTGGCTGGCCTGCGCCTACTTTGTGGTGCTCTTCTTCTTTTCCCTGTTCGACCCAGGCAACAGCCTGAAATTTATGATGGGCGCCACCCTGCGCAGCCTGGCGATTATCGGCGGCGCGGCGCTGGTGTCCGGCATCCTGTCGCGCTGGATAGCCAAAACCATCACTCTCTCCCCTGCCACCCAGCGCAACTATCCTGAGCTGCAAAAGCGGCTGAACGGCTGGATCTCCGCCTCGCTGAAGGCAGCGCGCATTCTCACCGTCTGTGTCGCCATTATGCTGCTCCTGAGCGCCTGGGGGCTGTTTGACTTCCGCGAATGGCTGCACAACGATGCCGGGCAAAAAACGGTGGATGTGCTGATCCGTATCGCTCTTATCCTCTTCTTCTCCGCTATCGGCTGGACGGTGTTGGCCAGCCTGATCGAAAACCGTCTGGCCTCGGATATCCATGGCCGTCCGCTGCCCAGCGCGCGGGCCCGTACGCTGCTAACCCTGTTTCGCAACGCGCTGGCGGTGGTGATCAGCACCATCACGGTGATGATTTTGCTCTCGGAGATTGGGGTTAATATCGCGCCGCTGCTAGCGGGCGCCGGGGCGTTAGGGCTGGCCATCTCGTTCGGCGCGCAAACCCTGGTTAAAGACATTATCACCGGCATTTTTATCCAGTTTGAGAACGGGATGAATACCGGCGACCTGGTCACCATCGGGCCTTTGACCGGCACGGTGGAACGGATGTCGATTCGCTCAGTGGGGGTGCGCCAGGATACCGGCGCCTATCACATTATTCCCTGGTCCTCGATCACCACCTTTGCCAACTTCGTGCGCGGCATTGGCTCGGTGGTGGCTAACTATGACGTCGATCGCCATGAGGATCTGGATAAAGCCAGCCAGGCGCTGAAGGCGGCAGTGGACGATCTGCTGGCCCAGGAGGAGATCCGCGGCCTGATCATTGGCGAACCGTCGTTCGCCGGGCTGGTGGGGTTGAGCAATACCGCCTTTACGCTGCGCGTCAGCTTCACCACCTTGCCGCTGAAGCAGTGGACGGTGCGCTTTGCCCTTGATACCCAGGTGAAAAAGCACTTCGACCGCGCCGGGGTTCGCGCCCCGGTACAGACCTGGCAGCAATTGCCGATGCCGGGCGCCGACAGCCCGGCCGTGGAGTAGTTAGAACGGACGGCGGCGTTTGGCGTCGTCCATAAAGCTCCAGGCGATAAAGCGGCTCTGCTTTTGCCCCTGGGCCATCTCTTTTTTCACCACTTTCACTGCCCCGACCTCGGTCAGCAGGCGGTAGAGCGGCGGCAGATTGTCGCCGCGCGACACCAGCGAGGTAAACCATTTCACCTGGCGGGCGAAGGCCTGACTTTCGCGGATCATCTGCGAGATAAAGGCCACTTCGCCCCCCTCGCACCACAGCTCCTGCTGCTGACCGCCAAAGTTAAGCCCGCTGTCGGCGCCGAGTCCGAGATTGCGGCGCTTGCGCTCGCCGCCCGCCCGGGCGCTCTCTGCGGAGTCATGGAACGGCGGATTGCACAGGGTGGCGTCATAGGTCTCGTTTTTGTGGATCACGCCGTGGAAGATGGCCTGGCTCTCTTTTTGCCGACGCAGACGGATCTGCCGGGTCAATCCCGGGTTGCCATTAACAATCGCCTGCGCGCTGGCGAAGGCTTCCGGGCTGATTTCGCTGCCGGTAAAGCGCCAGCCATATTCGTGAACGCCGATCAGGGGATAGATGAGGTTGGCGCCGGTGCCAATATCGAGGATCGTGGCTTGCTTCGGCACTTCGCCGCTGTCCCCGGCCAGCAGATCCGCCAGATGATGAATATAATCGGCCCGCCCGGGCACCGGCGGACAGAGAAAACCGTCAGGAATGTCCCAGTGTTTGACCGCGTAGAAATGCGCCAGCAGCGCTTTATTCAACGCCTTAACCGCCTGCGGATTGGCAAAATCAATGGTCTGCTCACCCCGCGGATTGAGCGTAATGTATCCCTGCAGGTCAGGATGAGCCTGGCAGAGCGCGGGCAGGTCGTAGCGTTGATGGTGGCGGTTACGCGGGTGTAACCCCGGTTTCTGGGCTTTCATGACAATCTCCTTTGAACAGCCGCGTAAGATACCCGTTGACGGCGGCGCGGTAAATAAGGGAGTCTGGATATCTCCTTTATCCGTGACAGGTGCAGCATGTACTTTTATCAACCTTCGCAGGGCCACGGCCTGCCGCATGACCCGCTGAACGCGATAATCGGGCCTCGCCCGATAGGCTGGATCGCCTCGCAGGACGCCGAGGGCCAGCATAATCTGGCGCCATACAGCTTTTTTAACTGCTTTAACTATCGTCCGCCGATCATTGGTTTCGCCAGCAGCGGCTGGAAAGACAGCGTGCGAAATATCGTCGAAACGAAGGAGTTCGTCTGGAACCTGGCGACGCGCCCGCTGGCCGAAGCGATGAACGAAACCTCCGCCTCGATCCCGCACCATGAGGATGAATTCGTGCGCGCCGGGCTCACCGCCGCCGCCAGCCGCCTGGTCAAGGCCCCCCGGGTGGCGGAGAGCCCGGTGAACTTTGAGTGCCGCCTGTCGCAATGTATTCAGCTCGCCACCGCCGACGGCAATCTTGTCGATACATGGCTGGTGCTCGGCGAAGTGGTCGCCGTGCATATCGATGAATCACTGCTGGATAACGGCATCTATCAAACCGCCCGCGCTCAGCCGATCCTGCGCGCCGGAGGTCCGAGCGCCTATTACAGTATTGATGACAGCCTGCGTTTTGACATGATCCGCCCGGACGCCCGCTAAATAATTTACCGGCCAGAGTATCGCTACCCTGCGCCGGTAGCATGCAAAACGCCTTGTTTTTGCATAAAAAATTCCCTGCTGCGCGGTCTGGAAAGGCCTACACTTAAGCTATGTCCCATGCTGTTTATGAGGATATGCTGATGAAAATCACCTCGCTGCTGTTTGCCGCTGCGCTTGCCGCTCAGGCCAATGCGGCCTCTTCCCTGCCGCTGACACCTGAACTGCCCTATGACGGGCCACTGCGCCCTGTCGGCACCGTCTCCGCCTCCGGCGCCCCTACCCTTGACGACCTGGTTGCTGCCCTCGCGGATAAGGCCCACCGCCGTGGGGCGATAGCCTGGCGGGTCAATGCCGCCAGCAGCGGTAACCGGCTGTACGGTTCAGCTATAATTTATCAATAACCTTTTACAGGAGGCAGACGATGGCATCAGGTTGGGCAGGCGACGGCGCCGTTCAGGATCAGATCGACAGCACCATTGACGATGCGGTGGCTCGCGCCCGCCGCGAGCTTCCACGCGGCGAAAGCAACAAATTTTGTGATGAATGCGGAGAACCGATTCCGGAGGCTCGCCGACAGGCTATTCCTGGCGTCAGATACTGCGTGAAGTGCCAACAGGAGAAAGATTTACATAACAATACATTTTCAGGATATAATCGCCGTGGTTCCAAGGATAGCCAGCTACGCTGACTTTCCTTTACCGTTCATGACAGCTTTTCGCATTATCTTTTCGCGCACACTTTTTGGCGATAAATGTCGCAATATGTGCCCTTAAGCGTGCCGGTCTCCCTCGCTCCGCCATCAGACGAAAAGAATCAGAAATAATTTATTAATAATCAGTAAATTATTAGTCATTCAAAAAAATCGATGAAGACTGTGAATTTCCTTCGATTTTATCTCCCGCAAAAAAGCGTGATACTTATCACATCGACGGAACATCGTCCCCTGAACAGAACAACCTGCGAGAGATTAACTATGAAAAACATCAAATATGCTGCCGCTGCCATCGCACTGACCGCCCTTTCCTTCGGCGCCTTTGCCGCCGAGCCGGTTACCCCCGCTCAGGCTGAAAACATGAATAAGATCGGTGTGGTGTCTGCGCAAGGCGCAACCACGTTAGATGGTCTGGAAGCGAAACTGGCTGCTAAAGCCGAAGCCGCTGGCGCAACCGGCTATAGCATCACTTCCGCTAACACCAACAACAAACTGAGCGGTACCGCGGTTATCTATAAATAATCGCAACTCAACCCTGTAAGCCACTGAATTAACCCTGAAAAGACCTTTAATACCCTTGCCTTGCCCGTCCGAGCCACCGGACGGGCTTTTTTTTATCCTGCCGATCCGCTCACCAGCAGTCGTTGACGCGGCTGAGACCCTGCTCCAGGGTTGAGACCTCGCCGCAGGCCAGCAGACAGCAGGCGAGCTGGATCTTCAGCGAGTGGGGTACCGGTTCGACGCCGGCGACGCAGCGCTCGATCCAGCGCGCGGTCACTTCGGGATCTTTCGAGGCCGGCAGAATAACTTCCGCCGCCGCCTCGGTCTGGCGGTCGCACAGCACCCGCACGCCCTGGTCATCAATCAGGCTGATCTGCGGGCAGCGCTGCGGGTTGGCGTACACTTCGCCTTCGGTACCGTGCATCAGCAGCGCGCGGCCACCGGTCTCGCGAAAGAAGCCCGCCACCCGGGGAACATATTCCGGATGCGACACGCTGGAGAGGCGTAGCGCCTCCCCTTCGCCAAACGGCGTGGCCAGTTTGGCCAGCGTATGGGCGCTGTTGCGTACGCCCATCCGCCAGCGCATCGCCAGCTGTTTCTCCAGCGGCGGGCAGAAGGCGCCCACCGGGATATACACCGGTTCATGCCCCTCCAGCTGCGCCTGCGCCTGACCGGCATGCCGGGTAGCCGGAATGTCCAGCAGGGTAAAAATGGTCTCGGTCAGCACCCGGGTCGGATCGTGACTGACGCCGTGAACCACGACCGGAAACCCCAGCTTATGCAGGAGCATCGCCAGCAGCGGCGTCAGGTTCGCCTGCTTGCGCGCGCCATTGTAGCTGGGGATAACGATCGGCATCGGCTTGCCTGCCGGCGGGGTCAGGCGCAGCGTATGCTGCTGCATCGCGGCGTAAAAGCCTTTCATCTCCGCTTCGCCTTCGCCTTTGATGCGCAGGGCGATTAATATTCCTCCCAGCTCCAGCTCCGGCACCTCGCCGTTCAGCATCCGCGCGTAGAGCGCACGGGCGGTCTCTTCATCCAGGTCGCGGGCATGATTCTTACCGCGGCCCACCTCTTTTATAATTTTGCTGTACTCCATGGCTCCCCCTGGTGCAACGCGCCGTCGTCAGCGACGTTTGCGGCCTGTCTGTTTTGCTGTCTGTTTTGCTTTCCGTTTTACTATAACCTCCGGAACGCCCGGCTGCTCAATGGGAAAAACAGGTAACGCGTTCAGTAGACGCGCGCCGTAGTTTTTGGTCAACAGACGCTTATCGTAAATCACCACCTCTCCCCAGCAGTGATGGCTACGGATCAAACGCCCCACCTGCTGAATAAGATTAAAGGAGGCGCTGGGCAAACTCTGTACCTCGAAGGGATAACGATTGAGGCTTTTCAGCCATTCGCCTTCGGTGATCACTACCGGGCTGTCGATGGGCGGAAAGGCGATTTTATGGATATGTACCTGGCTTAACAGATCGCCTTTTAAATCGAGACCTTCGGCAAAGGACTGCAGGCCCACCAGCACGCTGCGCTCGCCGCTTTCCACCCGTTTGCGATGCAGCTCCACCAGCCGGTAGCGCGGCTGGTCGCCCTGCACCAGCAGCATCAGACGCAGGTCGGTCACATGCTCCAGGAAGCGATTCATCGCTCGCCCACTGGCAAACAGCACCAGCATCCCGAGATGCTTCTTGCTCTCCACCTGCTGGCGAAAATAGGCCGCCATCTCGGCAATGTGCTGCTCTTCGTTATCTATCAACGGTTCATAGCGCATTTGAGGAATAATAATTTTCCCCTGCTCCACGTGGTTGAACGGCGAATCCAGCGCCACGAAGCGGTCACCCGCTTTTTCCTTCAGGCCGCTCATCTCCTGCAGGCGCGAGAAGCTGTTAAGAGAGCGCAGCGTCGCTGACGTCACCACGATATGCGGCACGCTGCGCCACAGCAGCCGCTCAAGCTGATCGCTGACGCGGATGCCGACGCAGTGGAACCAGACGTGGATCTGGCCGTCTCGCACTACCCGCGTCGCCCATTTGGTCACCGGCGCGCCAGAGGACTGCGCCAGCGACGCCAGACGCCACAGCTTGCTTTGGCTTTCAAACATGCCGAGGGCGCGGTTCATCTGCAGCAGTACCCGATGCAGACGCACCACGTCATGGCTGCCGGTCTTTTCGCTGAGATCGTTAAGAAACAGCTCCGCCAGCCCGCGCAGCGTCTCGGTGAGCTTCGCCAGCCGCTGGCAGATCTCCATCACCTCCTGCGGCAGTTCGCCCATCGGGAAGCGATGCTCCGCTTCCTGACCGGCGGGCATGTAGAGATTGAGAATATTATTCAACGACGCAATCAGCTCGAACAGCTCTTCGCAATGGCCGGCGAGCCGCTCCGGATTGGCCAGCGGCGGCGTGGTTTTCGGGCGGAACTGCTCCATGCAGGTAGCCACCAGCTTGCAAAACAGATCCAGCTGCAGGCGAAACCAGGGGGCGGTGATCTCGGCGCTCATCTCCAACGCGTCGCGGGCGACGTCCGGCAGATGATGGCCTTCATCAAGGACCAGCAGCAGGTTTTTCGGCTCCGGCAGCACCGCCTCGCTCTCCATCGCCGCCATCACCAGCGCATGGTTGGCTACCACCACTTCCGCCTCCTGAATTTCCCGCCGCGCCACAAAGAACGGACACTCGCGATAATAGTGGCAGTTGCGGTTCAGGCAGCTGGCCTTATCGGTGCTCAGCCGGCTCCATAGTCCATCGTCGATGGGTTTGTCGGTATGGTCGCGCAGGCCGTCCCAGCGATAGCTGTCAAGGTCCTGCTTCAGCGTCGCGCACAGTTTCTGCTCCGCCTGGTTGTTCGGGGTGAGATCGTCGTCGAGGAAAGCCAGCAGATCCTGCTGCGTCGGCTCGGTGCTGGCCAGCGCCGCCAGGTTGCGCGGGCAGACGTAGCGTCCGCGACCAAAGGCGGCGGTGAAGCGCAGGTCGGGGATAATCTTGCGCAGCAGCGGCAGGTCTTTACTGTAGATTTGATCCTGCAGGGCGACGTTGGCGGTGCTGACCACCAGCGTTTTTTGTTCCTCACGGGCGATGGCAATGCCAGGGATAAGGTATGACAGCGTTTTACCGACGCCGGTCGGCGCTTCGATAGCCAGATGCCTGCCCTCATCCCCGGCGAGGGTTTTCGCCACATCAGCGATCATCTGCCGCTGCGGGGGGCGGGGAATAAAGTCTGGGATCTGTTCCTGAAGCGCCTTATACCAGGCGGCGATTTGCGCTTTCAGCGCAGCGGTCAAAGCCATGAGAAAACCTGAATACTGTATAAACAGCCACTATTGTGCCATTTTTACCCGTCCGGAGGTATTGCTTTCTGCTGTGTGTGGAAGCGTGCTCGACAAATAGTGTAATGGAAAGAAAAAGGCCCGCCGCCGCGTAGCGGACAGACGGGCCTGAGCCGTGCTTAACCGCGTTATCGCGGCCCGGGCATCAGCCTGTTATTCGCCAGCCGGCTTACGCGGGCGACGGCGGCGCGGCGGTTTGCCGTCCTGAGTGCGCGCTTTCGGCGCCTCGCCGTCCTGGCGACGCGGGGCGCTGCTCTGGCTGCGCGGCTGTCCGCTGCGCCCCTGCCCCTGGCCGCCGCGTCCCTGCCCCTGACCACGACCGCCGCCGCGCTGCTGGCGACCGTTCTGGATAGGTTCGGCTTTAATCGACGGGTCCGGCTCATAGCCGGCAATCGCGATGCGCGGAATCTCTTTTTTCAGCAGGCGCTCGATATCGCGCAGCAGCTTGTGCTCATCGACGCACACCAGCGACAAGGCTTCGCCGGTGGCCGCCGCGCGACCGGTACGCCCAATACGGTGGACATAATCTTCCGGCACGTTCGGCAGCTCGTAGTTCACCACGTGCGGCAGCTCTTCGATATCCAGTCCGCGGGCGGCGATATCGGTCGCCACCAGCACGCGAATGCCGCCGGATTTAAAGTCGGCCAGCGCGCGGGTACGCGCCCCCTGGCTCTTGTTGCCATGGATCGCCGCGCTGCGGATGCCGTCTTTGTTGAGCTGCTCCGCGAGGTGGTTGGCGCCATGCTTGGTGCGGGTAAAGACCAGCACCTGCTGCCAGTTGCCTTCGCCGATAAGCTGCGACAGCAGTTCGCGCTTGCGGTTCTTATCAACAAAATGGACGTGCTGGGTGATCTGCTCGGAGGCGGTGTTGCGACGCGCCACTTCCACTTCCAGCGGGTTGTGCAGCAGTTTCTCCGCCAGGCCTTTGATCTCGTCGGAGAAGGTCGCCGAGAACAGCAGGTTCTGCCGACGCGGCGGCAGTTTAGCCAGTACGCGGCGGATGTCATGGATAAAGCCCATATCCAGCATGCGGTCCGCCTCATCCAGTACGAGGATTTCCACTTTATCGAGGCTGACGGCGTTCTGATGTTCGAGGTCCAGCAGACGGCCCGGGGTGGCGACGAGGATATCGACGCCGCCGCGCAGCTTCATCATCTGCGGGTTGATACTCACGCCGCCGAACACCACCAGCGAGCGAATATTCAGATATTTGCTGTAATCCCGCACGTTCTCGCCCACCTGCGCCGCCAGCTCGCGGGTCGGGGTCAGGATCAGCGCGCGCACCGGACGACGGCCCTTCGCGTGCGGCTCGTTCTGGATCAGGCGCTGCAGCAGCGGCAGAGTAAAGCCCGCCGTTTTACCGGTGCCGGTCTGGGCGCTGGCCATCAGGTCGCGGCCCTGCAGTACCGCCGGGATCGCCTGCTGCTGGATAGGGGTCGGATCAACGTAGCCCTGCTCAGCGACAGCGCGCAGGATATCGGGATTCAGGCCAAGGGAATCAAAAGACATAACAACTCCGAACCGCCCCGGCCCGGTGAAGGGCGTAGTTTTCAGGGAGATTATTGCGATAAGAGATGGCAAAAACCACAATGCCATGAAGGGGCGCAGTCTAGCAGATTTTGTGACAGGCCGCATAAAATCTGTAAAAGAATGCCGCGCCTGGCTGGCGGGAGGAAGAAGGCCGCTGAGAGCGCTCAGCGGCCAGGCGCGTCGCCGCAGCGCGGTTAACGCAGACGATACTTAATCTTTTCGACGATCTTCGCGGTGGAGATGCCGTAGCGATCGTGGAGGGTCGGCAGCGCGCCGGCCAACAGAAACGCGTCAGGCAGACCAACGGTATCCATCTCGCAGCGAACCCCCTTGCGCATCAGCAGGGCGGCCACAGCCTCCCCTAACCCGCCGACAGCGGTGTGGTTTTCGGCGGTGACCACCAGCCGACCCGGCTTCGACGCCTGTTCAATAATCGCTTTTTCATCCAGCGGTTTGATGGTCGGCACGTGCAGGACCGCCACGCTGATATTATCGGCCCGCAGCTTTTCAACCGCCTCCAGGGCGCGCATGGTCATCAGCCCGGAGGAGATAATCAGCACGTCGTTGCCGTCCTCCAGCAGCTTCGCTTTGCCCAGTTCGAACTGATAGTCGTATTTATCCAGCACCAGCGGCACCTTCCCGCGCAGCAGACGCATATACACCGGCCCCTGGTGATCGGCAATGGCCGGTACCGCCTGCTCAATCTCCAGCGCATCGCAGGGATCGACGATGACCATGCCGGGGATACCGCGCATGATCGCCAGATCTTCGGTGGCCTGATGGCTGGGGCCATAGCCGGTCGTCAGGCCCGGCAGCGCCGCGCAGATCTTGACGTTCAGATGTTCTTCAGCGATCACCTGATGAATAAAATCATAGGCGCGACGGGTCGCAAAGGCGGCATAGGTGGTGGCGAAGGGAATAAATCCCTCCTTCGCCATGCCTCCCGCCGCCGCCATCAGCAGCTGCTCCGCCATTCCCATCTGGAAAAAACGATCCGGGAAGGCCTGGGCGAAAATATGCAGGTCAGTATATTTTGACAGGTCCGCGGTCATACCGACGATTTCAGGGCGCTGCGCCGCCAGTTTCGACAGCGCGACGCCAAAGGGCGCAGAGACGGTCGCCTGGCCTTCATCGGCAATCGAAGCAATCATCGCCGACGTTTTTAAACGGGGTTTACTCTGGCTCATTACAGCACTCCTTCCGGTTTGTTAGCGTCCAGCACCGCAATCGCTTTTTGCCATTCGTCGGCATCGACGCGAATAAAATGGTTCTTATCGCGGGTTTCGAGGAACGGCACCCCTTTGCCCATCAGCGTGTCGCATAAAATGACCCGCGGCTGGTTGCCGGAATAACTTTTCGCGTTGTCAAAGGCGGCCATCACCGCCGGCAGATCGTTACCGTCTACGCGCTGTACGTACCAGCCGAAGGCGGCCCATTTATCCTGCAGCGGCTCAAAGCCGAGGATCTTGCGTGAATCGCCGTCGGCCTGCTGTTTGTTGACGTCGACAAGGTTAATCAGATTGGTCAGGCCATAGTGAGCCGCCGACATCGCCGCTTCCCAGGTCGAACCTTCGTCCAGCTCCCCATCGGACATCGAGTTGTAGACCCAGGCTGTGCTCTGTTTCTGCCGCAGCCCGAGCGCCATGCCGACGGCGATAGACAGCCCCTGCCCCAGCGAGCCGCCGGACATCTCCATCCCCGGCGTGTAGGTCGCCATGCCGGACATCGGCAGGCGGCTGTCGTCGGAGCCGTAGGTTTCCAGTTCCGCTTCCGGAATAATGCCCGCCTCCAACAGCGCGGCATAATAAGCGATAGCGTAATGGCCATGAGAAAGCAGGAACCGATCGCGCCCCTCCCACTCAGGATCTTCCGGGCGATAGGTCATGGCGTGGCTGAAGGCGGTAGCCAGCACATCGGCATACCCCAGCGCCTGGCCAATATAGCCCTGCCCCTGCACTTCCCCCATTTGCAGGGCGTAGCGGCGGATACGCCACGCCGCCGCAGCGACTTTTTGTGATTCGGTGATCTTCATCTCTGTGCCTCGCTTAGTGAATTAACATGCCGCCGTTAACATCCAGGGTGATACCGGTGGAGTAGGAAGAGAGGTCGCTGCCGAGGAACAGCGCGGCGCGGGCGATGTCCACCGCGTCGCCGAGGCGGTTCATCGGAATGCCGGCAAGAATATTGGCCGTCATCTCGTCCGTCAGCTTGCCGGCGGTGATGTCGGTCTGAATCAGCCCTGGGGTAATGCAGTTAACGCGGACGTTATCCGGGCCAAGTTCGCGCGCCATCGCTCGCGCCAGGCCGAGCACGCCGGCTTTTGCCGCGCTATAGTGCGGACCGCCGAAGATACCGCCGCCGCGCTGGGCGGAAACGGACGAGATGCAGACGATGCTGCCGGATTTTTGCGCCCGCATCGTGGGGATCACCGCCTGCGACATCAGCAGCGTGCCGCGCAGGCTGACATCGAGCACCGCGTCATAGTTGGCGCGCTTGATGTCCATCAGCTTCAGCGGCTGGGTGATCCCGGCGTTATTGACCAGCACATCGACCCGGCCGTATTTCGCCAAAATCTGTTCGATGGCCGCCTGCACCTGCACTTCGTCGGCGACGTTCGCCGCCAGGCCGAGATGGCCTTCGCCCAGTGCCGCCGCGGCGGTTTTACTGGCTTCGCCATTGAGGTCGATAATGACCACTTTCGCGCCGTTTTCGGCGAATAATTTCGCAGTCGCAAAACCCAAACCGCGTGCGGAGGCCGCGCCAGTAATAATGGCGACTTTATCTTTTAATAACATAGTTTTACTCCATGACATTACGTCATATTAATTAACAGGATCTATTTTCGTTATTGTGGCTCATCGAGGAAAAGAATCACCACCAAACCCAATGCGGCGCAGATACCAAAATAGGTAAATACAGAATTAAAGCTCCCCGTCTTATCCAGTAAGAAACCGGCCACCATCGGCGCTACAAATCCGCCGAGGTTACCGCCGCTATTTATAATAGAAGAGGCAATGGGATAAGTTTTCGTATCCGAAACCGCCATACCGTAGGCGGTAAAAGCCGGCCAGCCGATATTCAAACAGAAACCGACAAAGAATAAACCAATACAGACCGCCAGGGTGCTTGCCGGTATATTTAGCATAATTAACATCATGACTACGGTTGATACCGCTGTGAATATCATGGTTGGTTTACGCCGGCGGCCTAATAATTTATCCGAAATCCATCCGCCGCCAATCGCGCCAATAAAGCCGCCAATGCACGGCATACTGGCCACGAAGCCCATACTCATCACATCGAAACCGCGCTCTTTCACTAAATACAGCGGAATCCAGGTTAATAACCCATATAACACGCTGACCATCATAAAATAGGCCAGGCAGTCTCCGAGAATATTTTTTGAGGTAAATAAGCCCTTCGCCGTATTCACAGGCGCCATTTTTTTCACCCGAATAATTTTATCCAGCCAGGTGAAGCGATCGGCGATTAATATATTTTCGCGTACACCGTCGTTATGATGGCTGTCGCGCCCGGCGTTGATCTCTGCCAGTTCGCTTTGAGATACAAATCCGCTCTCCGCGGGCTTTGACTTGACCAACAGGTACCACGCTATCGCCGCCACGATCCCGGGAATGGCAAAGGAGAAAAAGACCCACCGCCAGCCCCAGGTCACCGCAATCCACACCGCCAGCGGCGGCACGATAATCGGCGCAAACATGGTCGCCGCGATGTAAACGCCGGTTGCTGTGGCTTTCTCTTTCGGCGGAAACCAGTTATTTATCGTCGACGCCAGCCCCACCGGGCAGGGACCTTCGCTCAGCCCCAAGCCCAGCCGCACCAGCTTCAGGCCAAACACGGAGCTCACCGTGCCCATCAGCCAGGTAAAGGCGGAGAAGCCGAAAATGGATAGTGAAACCAGCCCCCGGGTGCCGCGTCTGGCGATGAAAAAGCCGGCCGGGATCTGGCTGACCGCATAGCCGAGGAAAAACATACTGGCAATCGCTCCGGCCTCAAAATTATTGATATGAAATTCATCAATGATGAAAGGCAGTACCGCGCCGATATTCGTTCTGTCGGCGTAATTGATGGCATACACCAGGAAAATCATCGTCAAAACCACAAAACGATATTTTGTTTTCCTGGCGTCAGTACAGACCAGCGTATCTATACGTGACATAGGGTTTCCTCATCTTATACCTCATCCACTTCGCCGTAGGTTGCCGTCTGGGTCGCCGCGTTTCACGCGCCCCGGCGCAACAAGAGAGACATGTCTTTTTGCACAGCGAAACAGGTGGTTAGGTGTTTTATTATTGCGATCCAAGCGCATCGCAGTTTGTGATCAGGCCTGTGAGGGGAATATAACAACCCAAAAATGAAACGGTATTCAAAAAAGCTCAATTATGATTGAGAAAAATTGAGTTAGTGACTCCCCGCAAATTTTTAGCGTTTACTGAGAGGCGTGCTTTTAACGAGATAAATTGTTAAGCCCATCACAAATTAAAATGGTTTTTTCGCTTTTCCCTGGGCTGTTCATCACGGCTGCGCCACGCTGTTCGCCATTTTCTTTTATTCGCGCCCCGCGCAGGATGCCGCCATGAGTCAACCACTGCCCAATAAAAATCTGCCGATGCCCTCTTTACGCAATATCCAGGCTTTTATTGAAGTCGCCGCGACCGGCAGCCTCAACCTGGCGGCAGAGAATCTCAACATTACCGCCTCGGCGGTCAGCCATCAGATAGCCAGTCTGGAGCACTTGCTGGGAAAAAAACTGTTCTCCCGCAGCAGCAAAGGCGTGATGTTAACCGCGGTGGGAGAAAAATATCTCAAAGAGGTCTCCGGAGCGCTGAATATGATTGGCCAGGCCACCAGCCAGGTGATCAACGATATTCATCAGGATTATTTACGCATTCACTCGGCGCCGAGCTTCGGCCTGCTGTGGCTAATGCCGCGGCTGGATAAATTCCGTCAGGCCTGGCCGGAGCTGAAAATCAGCCTCACCTGCTCTTACGAAAGCATTCAGTTTTCCCGGGATAATATTGATATCGATATTCGCCACGGGCTGTCGCAGTGGCCGACGCTGCTGGTCAGAACCATTAAAAATGAGTGCGTCCTGCCCTACAGCGCCGCCTCTTATTTAACCCGCCATGCGGTTCGCGCCCCGGAAGATCTGCTGGCCTGCGATCTGATCCATTCCGACAGCACCTTAATTAACTGGAGCAACTGGCTGTCGTGGCACAAGGTCCGCGGCTGGCACAAAAACTTTATCTTTAATTTCGACCGGTCGTACATGAGCATCGAGGCGGCCCGGATGGGGATGGGGGTGATCCTGGAAAGCAATCTGCTGGCCGGCGGCCATGTGCGCCAGGGGCAGCTGACGCCGGTGTTTGCCGACAAGCGGAGCATGCCGGTCGGCGCGCACCACTTCGTCCTTCCCCACGCTAATGAACAGAAGGAGAAGGTCCAGCGCTTCTTCGCCTGGGTCGCCGGGGAGCTAGAGGAAGACGGCTTTCATATTTAGCCCTGGCGGGTGGACAAAGCGCCAGTCGACGCCTAAAGTTAATCAATCGATTGATTAATTTTTAAGAGCGCGATGACCAGTAAAGGCGAACAGGCAAAAAGTCAGCTTATCGCGGCCGCTATCGCCCAGTTTGGCGAGTACGGCCAGCACGCCACCACCCGCGACATCGCCGCCCAGGCCGGGCAGAATATCGCCGCTATCACCTACTATTTTGGCTCGAAAGACGACCTGTATCTCGCCTGCGGCCAGTGGATCGCCGATTTTATCGGTGACAATTTTCGCCCGCACGCCGAAGCGGCGGAGGCCCTGCTCGCCGGAGAGTCGCCGGATCGCCAGGCGATCCGCGCCCTTATCCTCAGCGCCTGCCATAACATGATCCTGCTGCTGACCCAGGAGGATACGGTCAACTTGAGCAAATTTATTTCCCGGGAACAGTTGGCGCCCACCGCCGCGTACCATCTGATCCACCAGCAGGTGATCGCCCCCCTGCACCACTATCTCACCCGGCTAATCGCCGCCTGGACCGGCCGCGATGCCGGTGATACGCAAATGATCCTTCATACCCACGCCCTGCTGGGCGAGGTGCTCGCTTTCCGTCTCGGGCGTGAAACTATCCTGCTGCGCACCGGCTGGACGCAGTTTGACGCGCAAAAAACCGCACAGATTTTTGAGGTCATTACCTGTCATATCGATTTCATCCTGCATGGGTTATCGCAAAGGAGTTTGGGCTGATGAAAAAACCCGTCGTCGTCATTCTGCTGATCGTGATTCTTCTCGCCGCGCTGGGCGGCGGCTGGTGGTGGTACCAGAGCAGCCGGCAGCAGCCGCTGACCCTGTATGGCAATGTCGATATCCGCACCGTCAATATGAGCTTCCGCGTCGGCGGCAGGCTGGCCTCGCTGACCGTCGACGAAGGCGACAGCATCCGCGCCGGGCAAACCCTCGGCGCGCTTGACCGAGCTCCCTATGAAAACGCCCTGCTGCAGGCGCAGGCCAACGTCTCCACCGCCCAGGCGCAGTATGACCTGATGATGGCCGGCTACCGCTCGGAAGAGATTGCCCAGGCCGCGGCGGCGGTAAATCAGGCGCAGGCCGCTTACGACTACGCGCAAAACTTTTATCAGCGCCAGCTGGGTTTACGCGCCAGCAGCGCCATTTCCGCCAACGATCTGGAGAACGCCCGCTCCTCGCGCGACCAAGCGCAGGCAACGCTGAAGTCAGCGCAGGATAAACTGCGTCAATACCGCGCCGGCAACCGTCCGCAGGAGATAGCCCAGGCCAAAGCCAGCCTCGAACAGGCGCAGGCGGCGCTGGCGCAGGCCAAACTGGACCTGCACGATACGGTGCTGACCGCCCCTTCCGACGGCACGCTGATGACCCGCGCCGTCGAGCCCGGCACCATGCTCAACGCCGGCAGCACGGTGCTGACGCTGTCATTAACTCATCCGGTATGGGTCCGGGCCTACGTTGATGAGAAAAACCTCGGCCAGGCGCAGCCGGGACAAGAGGTGCTGCTCTATACCGACAGCCGGCCGGATAAGCCCTATCACGGCAAAATCGGCTTTGTCTCGCCAAGCGCTGAGTTCACGCCGAAGACCGTTGAAACGCCGGATCTGCGTACCGACCTCGTTTATCGTCTGCGTATTGTGGTGACCGATGCCGACGGCGCCCTGCGCCAGGGGATGCCGGTGACCGTCTCCTTTAACCACGGGAACGGACATGAGTGAGGCCGTCATCGCCTTAAACGGCCTGAGCCGCCGTTTCTCCGGGATGGACAGGCCAGCGGTGGCGCCGCTGACCTGTACGATCCGCGCCGGCTACGTCACCGGGCTGGTAGGCCCCGACGGCGCAGGGAAAACCACCCTGATGCGGATGCTCGCCGGGTTGCTCAAGCCTGATGAGGGCAGCGCCAGGGTGATCGGCTTTGATCCGCTAAAAGACGACAGCGCTCTGCACGCGGTGCTCGGCTATATGCCGCAGAAGTTCGGCCTGTATGAAGATCTGACGGTGATGGAAAACCTGACCCTGTACGCCGACCTGCGCAGCGTCACCGGCGAGGCACGGAAGAAAATTTTCGACCGCCTGCTGGATTTTACCGCCCTTGGCCCGTTCACCGAACGGCTGGCGGGCAAGCTCTCCGGCGGTATGAAGCAAAAACTGGGGCTCGCCTGTACCCTTGTGGGTGACCCGAAGGTGCTGCTGCTGGATGAACCCGGCGTCGGCGTCGACCCGATCTCCCGCCGCGAGCTATGGCAGATGGTGCACGAGCTGGCCGGCGACGGCATGTTGATCCTGTGGAGCACCTCTTATCTCGATGAAGCCGAGCAGTGTCGCGATGTGCTGCTGATGAACGAAGGCAAATTGCTTTATCAAGGAGAGCCGACGGCCCTGACGCAAACCATGGCCGGGCGCAGCTTTCTGGTCTCCAGCCCGCAGGAGAACAACCGCCGCCTGCTGCAGCGGGCGCTGAAGCTGCCGCAGGTTAGCGACGGCGTGATTCAGGGCAAATCGGTGCGTCTGATCCTGAAAAAGGAGGCCCGCATCGATGAGGTTCAGGAACATGACGATATGCCGCCGCTGCAGGTGGCCGACACCGCGCCGCGCTTTGAAGACGCCTTTATCGACCTGCTTGGCGGCGCCGGCACCGCCGAATCGCCGCTGGGGGCGATTATCCATCGCGTTGACGGCAGTAAAGACGAAACGGTGATTGAGGCGCAGTCGCTGACGAAAAAATTTGGCGATTTCGCCGCCACCGACCACGTCGATTTCCAGGTCAAGCGCGGCGAGATCTTCGGCCTGCTCGGCCCCAACGGCGCCGGTAAATCCACCACCTTCAAAATGATGTGCGGCCTGCTGGTGCCCACCTCCGGCAAAGCGCTGGTGCTGGGGATGGATCTTAAGGTCAGCTCCGGCAAGGCGCGTCAGCATCTGGGCTATATGGCGCAAAAATTTTCGCTGTACGGCAACCTCAGCGTCGAGCAGAACCTGCGCTTTTTCTCCGGCGTCTACGGCCTGCGCGGTCGGGCGCAAAATGACAAAATCGCCCGCATGAGCGATGCCTTCGGTCTGAACAGCATTGCCCGCCACGCCGCCGACGAGCTGCCGCTCGGCTATAAGCAGCGGCTGGCGTTGGCCTGCTCGCTGATGCATGAGCCAGACATTCTGTTTCTCGACGAACCCACCTCCGGGGTCGATCCCCTCACTCGTCGCGAATTCTGGTTGCATATCAACAGCATGGTGGATAAAGGGGTGACGGTGATGGTCACCACTCACTTTATGGATGAGGCGGAGTATTGCGACCGCATTGGGCTGGTCTATCACGGCAAGCTTATCGCCAGCGGCACCCCGGACGCGCTGAAGGCCCAGGCGGCGGATGACAACCAGACGGACCCGACCATGGAGCAGGCGTTTATTACCCTGATTAACCGTTGGGATAAGGAGAATGGCCATGAGCAGTAACCTTCTCTCCTGGCGACGGGTCCGCGCCCTGTGCATGAAAGAGACCCGGCAGATCGTCCGCGATCCCAGCAGCTGGCTGATTGCGGTGGTGATCCCGCTATTGCTGCTGTTTATCTTCGGCTACGGCATTAACCTCGACTCCAGCAAGCTGCGGGTGGGGGTTCTGCTGGAGCAGCAGAGCGAAGAGGCGCTGGATTTCGTCCATACCATGACCGGCTCACCCTACATCGACGCCACCGTCAGCGATAATCGCCAGCAGTTAATTCAGCTGATGCAGGCCGGTCGCATCCGCGCCATGGTGGTCATTCCGGTGGACTTCGACCGCCAGATGGCCCGCCCCGGCGCCAGCGCGCCGCTCCAGCTCATCACCGACGGCAGCGAGCCCAATACCGCTAACTTCGCCCAGGGCTACGTGGAGGGGATCTGGCAGATCTGGCAGCAGCAGCGGGCGGAAGATCGCGGCGAGACCTTTGAACCGCTGATCGACGTGCAGATGCGCTACTGGTTTAACCCGGCGGCTATCAGCCAGCACTTTATTATCCCCGGGGCGATCACCATTATCATGACCGTAGTCGGCGCGATACTGACCTCGCTGGTGGTGGCGCGGGAATGGGAGCGCGGCACCATGGAGGCGCTACTGTCGACGGAGATCACCCGCGCCGAACTGCTGCTGTGCAAGCTCATTCCCTACTACTTCCTCGGCATGCTGGCGATGCTGCTGTGTATGCTGGTGTCAGTATTTATTCTCGGCGTGCCCTATCGCGGTTCGCTGCCGATCCTGTTTGTCATCACCAGTCTGTTTTTGCTCAGCACCCTGGGGATGGGGCTGCTTATCTCAACCATTACCCGCAACCAGTTTAACGCCGCGCAGGTGGCGCTGAACGCCGCGTTTTTACCGTCGATTATGCTGTCCGGGTTTATTTTCCAGATAGATAGTATGCCGGCGGTGATCCGCGCCGTGACCTACGTGATCCCGGCGCGCTATTTCGTCAACACCCTGCAAAGCCTGTTTCTGGCGGGCAATATTCCGGTGGTACTGCTGGTGAATGTGCTGTTTTTGATTGCTTCGGCGGTGATGTTTATCGGTCTGACATGGTTGAAAACCAAGCGGCGTCTGGATTAGGTTTTGCCCGGTGGCGCTGTGCTGACCGGGCCTACGGTTTAACCAACATCGATTATACGGTTCGCCGATCCTCCCAGGCCGGGCAAACGCAGTGCCGCCCGGCGTTGTTGAATGGGCCAAAGGAGCTATTATGTTTCACCGTTTATGGACATTGATTCGCAAAGAGCTGCAGTCGCTGCTGCGCGAACCACAGACGCGGGCAATTTTAATCATGCCGGTGCTGATTCAGGTGCTGCTGTTTCCCTTTGCCGCGACGCTGGAGGTGACCAACGCCACCATCGCCATCTACAACGAAGACAGCGGTCGCCACGCGGTGGAACTCACTCAGCGCTTCGCCCGCGCCAAAGCCTTTACCCACGTTCTGCTGCTGAAAAGCCCGCAGGCGATCCAGCCGACCATCGATGAACAAAAAGCCCTGCTGGTGGTGCGCTTCCCGGCGGATTTCTCTCGCAACCTCGACAACTATCAAACCGCCCCGCTGCAGCTCCTGCTCGACGGGCGCAACTCCAACAGCGCGCAAATCGCCGCCAACTATCTGCAACAGGTCGTGAAAAATTATCAGCAGGAACTGCTGGAGGACAAAGCGAAGCCGAACAACAGCGAACTGGTGGTGCGCAACTGGTATAACCCGAATCTCGACTACAAATGGTTCGTGGTGCCGTCGCTCATCGCCATGATCACCACCATCGGAGTGATGATCGTCACCTCGCTGTCGGTGGCCCGCGAGCGCGAGCAGGGCACCCTCGATCAGCTGCTGGTCTCGCCCCTCGCCACCTGGCAAATCTTTGTCGGTAAAGCGGTACCGGCGCTGATCGTCGCCACCCTGCAGGCGACTATCGTGCTGGCGATTGGTATCTGGGCCTATCAGATCCCTTTTGCCGGCTCGCTGCTGCTGTTCTATTTCACCATGGTGATTTACGGTCTGTCGCTGGTGGGATTTGGCTTATTGATCTCATCGCTATGTTCAACGCAACAGCAGGCGTTTATTGGCGTGTTCGTCTTTATGATGCCGGCGATTCTTCTCTCCGGCTATGTTTCACCGGTGGAAAACATGCCGCAGTGGCTGCAGGATCTGACGTGGATAAACCCGATCCGCCACTTTACCGATATCACCAAGCAAATTTATTTGAAGGATGCGAGTCTGGAGATTGTGTGGGGAAGTTTGTGGCCGCTACTGGTCATAGCGGCCACCACCGGCTCAGCGGCGTATGCGATGTTCCGAAGAAAGATTGCGTAATTTTTTATCTTTCGCCAGCAGCGAGACCACCGCCGGGCCTGCCAGTATCACCAGCCCGGCGAGGGCCAGCAGCAGGTTGTTGTGCAGCACGCGCGACAGCAACCACAGCGCTATCATGGCGGCGCCGAAGTACCAGGTGGTGGTGAGCTCCTCAAGGAAGTCTCCCACATCGCGCCAGCGCGCCTCATGGTGACGCTGCAGAAACAGCATCGCCAGCAGCGTGACGCTGTAGAGGACGCACAGCCCTAATCCGACGCGCACCAGCGCGCCGCTCATCCATCCCATCACCAGCACTGCCACGACCAGTAGATGCAACATAATCTGCCAGCAACTAAGACCTGTTGCGACGCGTACACGTTGTTGCCACTTCATGGCTTCTCTCCTGAAGGATTTTTCTCTGCTACTCAGAGTACCGCACTTTACGGAAAATTCCGTATCACCGCATCTTTTTGTGACGTCTACTACACTATTTTATTCAGGAAAGTGACATTTACTGGAGAATTATGGCTGAGCCAACGTCGGGATTTTCGTTGAACGTGCTGACAATTAACACCCATAAAGGCTTTACGGCGTTTAATCGGCGTTTTATTTTGCCCGAGCTGCGCGAAGCCGTTCGCAGCGTCAGCGCTGACATAGTTTGCCTGCAGGAAGTGATGGGCGCTCACGAAGTTCACCCGCTGCATATCGAAAACTGGCCAGATAAGACCCATTACGAATTTCTTGCCGACACTATGTGGAGCGACTACGCCTATGGGCGCAACGCGGTCTATCCGGAAGGTCACCACGGGAATGCCGTGCTGTCGCGCTTCCCGATTGAATACTATGAAAATCGCGATATCTCGGTCGGCAACGGGGAGAAACGCGGCCTGCTGTACTGCCGCATCGTACCGCCGCAGAGCGGCGTTACGATTCACGTCATTTGCGTCCATCTCGGACTGCGTGCCGACCAGCGGCAGGCGCAGCTGGCGATGCTGGCGGAGTGGGTCAATACCCTGCCCGCCGGCGAGCCGGTGGTGGTGGCCGGAGATTTTAACGACTGGCGTCAGCAGGCTAACCAGCCGTTAAAGGTCCAGGCAGGGCTGGAAGAGATCTTTACCCGCGCCCGCGGACGGCCGGCGCGCACCTTTCCGGTCAGTTTTCCGCTGCTGCGCCTCGATCGCATTTACGTCAAGAACGCCCACGCCAGCCGCCCGAAGGCGCTGGCCCTCAAACAGTGGCGGCATCTGTCCGATCATGCACCCCTTAGCGTGGAGATTCATTTGTGAAATGTCGTTGGCAGGAAGGCAACCGCATTACGCTACTGGAGAACGGCGACCAGTATTACCCGGCGCTGTTTGCGGCCATCGGTCGCGCCAGCCGGCGGGTGATCCTCGAATCCTTTATCTGGTTTGAAGATGAGGTCGGCTGGCGGCTGCACGCGGTTCTGCTGAAGGCAGCCCGCCGCGGCATCCAGGTGGAAGTGCTGCTTGACGGCTACGGCTCGCCGGATCTTAGCGATGAGTTTGTCGGTGAACTGACCGCCGCGGGGGTGATTTTCCGCTATTACGACCCGCGCCCTAAGCTGATGGGAATGCGTACCAACCTGTTCCGTCGCATGCACCGTAAAATCGTGGTGATCGACGACACCACCGCCTTTGTCGGCGGCATCAACTACTCCGCCGAACATATGAGCGACTATGGCCCGGAGGCCAAACAGGATTACACGGTGCAGGTCGAAGGGCCGGTGGTGCTCGATATTCTGCAGTTCGAACTGGAGAATCTGCCCAACAGCGAAACCGCCCGCCGCTGGTGGCGCCGTCGTCGCCATCAGCCGGAGATCAACCAGACCCCCGGCGAGGCGCAGGCGCTGTTCGTCTGGCGCGATAACCAGGATCACCGCGACGATATCGAACGCCACTACCTGAAGATGCTGACCAGCGCCCGCCGGGAGGTGATAATCGCGAACGCCTATTTTTTCCCCGGCTACCGTCTGTTGCATGCGATGCGCAATGCCGCGCGGCGCGGGGTGCGGGTGAAGCTGATCGTCCAGGGCGAACCGGATATTCCGATTGTGAAGTTCGGCGCCCACCTGCTCTACCACTACCTCGTCAAAGGCGGCGTGCAGATCTACGAATATCGCCGCCGTCCGCTGCATGGCAAAGTCGCCCTCGCGGACGACCACTGGGCCACCGTCGGGTCGAGCAACCTCGATCCGCTCAGCCTGTCGTTGAATCTGGAAGCCAATCTGATCATCCACGACCGGGTGTTTAACCAGACGCTGCGCGATAATCTTAACGGGCTTATCGCCCGGGATTGTCAGCGGATCGATAAAACGATGCTGCCGAAACGCAACTGGTGGCGGCTGGGGGTGAGCGTGATGGCCTTCCACTTTCTGCGCCACTTTCCGGCGTGGGTCGGCTGGCTGCCGGCCCATACTCCGCGGCTGGCCAGGGTCAGCCCGCCGGTGCAGCCGGAGATTGAAACTCAGGATCGCGTCGAGTCACCTACCAGGGATAATCCACTATGAGCAAATCGCACCCTCGCTGGCGGATGGCAAAAAGAGTGCTGACCGTACTCTTTTTTATCGCCGTGATCGTCCTGCTGGTGATTTACGCGCAGAAGGTCGACTGGCAGGAAGTATGGAAGGTGATCCGCGGCTATGATCGGCTGGCCTTGTTCAGCGCCATTGCGCTGGTCATCGTCAGCTATCTGATCTACGGCTGCTACGATCTGCTTGGCCGGGCCTATTGTGGGCATAAGCTGGCGAAACGCCAGGTGATGCTGGTGTCGTTTATCTGCTATGCCTTCAACCTGACCCTCAGCACCTGGGTCGGCGGCATCGGCATGCGCTACCGGTTGTACTCGCGGCTGGGGCTCAACGGCGGCACCATCACCCGTATTTTTTCATTAAGCATCACCACCAACTGGCTGGGCTATATCCTGCTCGGTGGGGTGATATTTACAGCGGATCTGGTGAAGCTGCCGCCGCACTGGTACATCAGTCAGACCACTCTGCGCATTATCGGCGGAGTGATGCTGTTTCTCACGCTGTGCTATCTGTTTGGCTGCGCCTTCGCCAAACGCCGTCATCTGACGATCAAAGGTCAGCGGCTGGTGCTGCCCTCCTGGCGATTCGCGCTGCTGCAGATGGGGGTCTCGGCGGCGAACTGGATGGCGATGGGGGCGATCATCTGGCTGCTGTTGGGCAGCGAGATTAACTATTTCCTTGTATTGGGGGTACTGCTGGTGAGCAGTATCGCCGGGGTGATTATCCACATTCCGGCCGGGATTGGCGTGCTGGAGGCGGTGTTCATCGCCATGCTCTCCGGGGAAGAGATTTCGAAGGGAGCGATCATCGCCGCTCTCCTCGCCTGGCGCGCGCTCTATTATTTCCTGCCGCTGCTGCTAGCGACGGTGGCCTATTTGCTGCTGGAGAGTCGGGCGAAAAAGTTGCGGCAAAAGAACCAGCGCAAGCTGGCCCGCGAATGAAATCGCCCGGCGGCGCTGCGCTTGCGCGGACCTACTGGGTCTGAGCCTGTGAAAGGATCCTGTAGGCCGGGTAAGGCGCAGCCGCCACCCGGCAATATCACGGGTACCGTGCCTGACGTCTCGCCCGGCGGCGCTGCGCTTGCGCGGACCAACGGGGTCTGAGCCTGCGAGAGGAGCCTGTAGGCCGGGTAAGGCGCAGCCGCCACCCGGCAATACCACGGGTACCGCGCCTGACGTCTCGCCCGGCGGCGCTGCGCTTGCCGGGCGGTAGGGGATGCAACCTTTTGATATAAAGAGGTTAGCGGCGGTTGCCCATAATACGCAACAGCATCAGGAACAGGTTGATGAAATCCAGATACAGCGTTAAGGCGCCGAGGATCGAGTATTTACGCAGATTGGCACTGTCGCGGGTATCAATCTGCTCGCCGATGTTTTTCAGCTTCTGGGTGTCGTAGGCGGTCAGGCCGACAAACAGCACCACCCCGATGTAGGTCACGGCCCACATCAGCGCCTCGCTCTTCAGCCACAGGTTAACCAGCGACGCCAACACGATGCCAATCAGCCCCATAAACAGCATGCTGCCGAAGCCGCTCAGATCGCGCTTGGTGGTGTAGCCGTACAGACTCATCGCCCCGAACATCCCGCCGGTGACCACAAAGGTGCTGGCAATGGAGGAGTAGGTGTAGGCGATAAAAATGCTCGACAGCGTCAATCCGGTGAGCGCCGAATAGAGCATAAACAGGGTGGTCGCCATCCCGGCGCTCAGCCGCTGCACCATCCCCGACAGCACAAACACCAGCGCCAGCTGGGCGATGATCAGCCCGAAAAAGGTGATTTTGCTCGAAAAGACGAACATCATCACCGCCGGAGTATTCGCCGCAAACCACGCGATAAACGCCGTCAGCAGCAGGCCGACCGTCATCCAGCCGTACACCTGCGCCATATAAGTCTGCAGGCCGCTGCGGCCCTGCACTATTGAATCGGAACGCGGATATCTGTCCATGACTCTCTCCTGATTAACAAAGTTTCACTCTGTAAGCGTATCACACTACCAGCGCTCTGCCGCCTGACGATCGCTGTCGCGGGCATCGACCCAGCGCTCGCCCTCCGGTGTCGCCTCGCGTTTCCAGAACGGCGCGCGGGTTTTCAGGTAGTCCATCATAAACTCGCCGGCGGCGAAGGCGCTGCCGCGGTGGGCGCTGGTGACGCCGACAAACACAATCTCTTCCCCCGGCCACATTTCGCCGATGCGATGGATAATGGTCACCCGGCCCAGCGGCCAGCGCTCGCGCGCCTGGTCGACAATCTCCGCCAGCGATTTCTCGGTCATCCCCGGATAGTGCTCGAGAGTCAGCGCTTTCACGCTGTCGCCGAGGTTGTGATTACGCACTTTGCCGGTGAAGGTAACCACCGCGCCGTCTTCGTCGCGTTCGGCCAGCCAGAGATACTCCTCGCCAACGCTAAAGCGCGCCGGGCTAACGACGATACGAGTTTGCGTCATGTCAGCCTCCGGTGACCGGTGGGAAGAACGCCACTTCATCCCCGCTGGCGACAGAATGGTCAAAGGCGGTCAGCGTCTGGTTAACCGCCGCCAGCAGCTTGCCCTCCTCCAGGGCCAGCGCCCAGCGATCGCCGCGAGCGGCAAGCTGCTGACGCACAGCCTCAACGGTGGCCAGCTCGCTGGCGTCGAGAGTCAGCGAATCAGTCCCCACCAGCTCGCGCACCTGGGCAAAAAACAGAACCTTAATCATGGCGTTCGTCCACCTTAAAATCGCCGGACTTGCCGCCGCTTTTCGCCAGCAGGCGCACCGGGCCTATCACCATATCCTTCTGCACCGCCTTGCACATATCGTAAATGGTCAGCGCGGCAACCGAGGCGGCGGTAAGGGCTTCCATCTCGACGCCGGTTTTGCCGGTCAGGCGGCAGAGCGATTCGATGCGCACCCGGTTATGTTCCGGCTGCGCCTGCAAATTGACTTCCACTTTGCTGAGCATCAGCGGATGGCACAGCGGGATCAGCTCCCAGGTGCGCTTGGCCGCCTGGATCCCGGCGATCCTCGCCGTGGCGAAAACGTCGCCTTTATGATGGCTGCCGTCGATAATCATCGCCAGGGTTGTCGCCTGCATCTCGACATAAGCCTCGGCGCGCGCTTCGCGTACCGTTTCCGCTTTGCCGGAGACATCCACCATATGGGCTTCGCCCGCGGCGTTAATATGGGTCAGTTGTGACATACATTATTTCTTCAGGTGAGGAATAAAATTACAAGGACGGGTGCGGGCATCCAGCTGCGGGGCAATGATGTTGTCCCACGCCGTGCGGCAGGCTTTCGTCGAGCCCGGCATAGCGAAGATCAGCGTGTGGTTAGCGACGCCGGCCACGGCCCGGGACTGCAGCGTCGAGGTGCCGATCTCTTCGAACGACAGCATGCGGAACACTTCGCCAAAACCTTCCACCTCACGGTCAAACAGCGGCAGCAGCGCTTCCGGCGCCTGGTCCCCTTCGGTGAACCCGGTCCCGCCGGTGATCAGCACCACCTGTACCTCATCGCTGGCGATCCACACCGATACCTGGGCGCGGATGGCGTAGCGGTTCTCTTTGACTATCGCCTTATCGACGACATGGTGCCCCGCCTCCTGCGCCGCCTCACGCAGCAAGTGGCCGGAAGTGTCGTCCGCTTCGCCGCGACGACTGGAAACGGTAAGAATAGCAATACGGGTCGGAATAAACTCAGCGCTAGCCTGGCTCATCTGAATGCTCCTTTCGAAAACGATTATCCGCCAATATAGGACAGGTTCTGCGTAATACCGGTGTTGCCCTGATGCAGGAAATGGGTCTGCTTTTTATGGGTTAAGGCTTCGGCGATCCGCGCTTCCAGCGCGGCCTGCTGCCGATCATCGGCCATCAGGTCGCGCAGGTCGACGCCGCCTTCGCCAAACAGGCACAGGTGCAATTTGCCGACGGAGGAGACGCGCAGACGGTTGCAGGTGGCGCAGAAGTCTTTTTCGTACGGCATGATGAGGCCGATCTCGCCGGCGTAGTCCGGATGACAAAAGACCTGCGCCGGACCATCGCTGCGCTGGCGGATCTGGTGGATCCAGCCGCGACGCAGCAGCTCGTCGCGCAACACCATGCCGGAGAGATGGTGACGGCGGAACAGGTCGCTGCCCTCGCCGGTTTCCATCAGCTCAATAAAACGCAGCTGAATACGACGCGGCTGGATCCAGGCGAGGAAGGTATCAAGCTGGTGATGATTAACATCGCGCATCAGTACGGTATTCACCTTCACCTTGTCAAAGCCCGCGGCGAAGGCGGCGTCAATCCCGTCCATCACCTGGTGGAATTTATCCTGGCCGGTGATGGCATGGAACTGGCGGGCGTCGAGGCTATCGACGCTGACGTTGATCGCCGTCAGCCCGGCATCGCGCCAGCGTTCGACATCGCGCGCCAGGCGATAACCGTTAGTGGTGACGGCAATCTGACGGATCGCCGGGTTTTCACGCACGGCGGCGATGATCTCGGTGAAGTCACGGCGCAGGGAGGGTTCCCCACCGGTGAGGCGAACTTTTTCAGTGCCCAGCGCGGAGAAAGCGCGCGTGACCCGGCGCACTTCGTCTACGCTAAGAAAGCCGTTGTTATTGACGGCGCCGGGCTTGTAGCCATCCGGCAGGCAGTAGGTGCAACGGAAATTGCACACATCGGTAATCGACAGACGTAGGTAATAAAACTTACGCGCGAATGCATCGGTAAGCTGTGAGGCCATATACACCTTTCCAAATACGGGAGACGCGGTCATTTCTTCCCACGCCCTGGCGACAACCGGCGGCGTCGCGGCCAAACCGCCATATCTTTTGACACAGGCGAAGAGGCTAGAGTGTTAACAGGTTATGCCGATAGTAGCGCGTTCCAGACGGTTTCGCCATTTGCGATTTCGCTATATATTCTTGTATATATCGCTACCTTCGTGCATTTTCGCTACAGAATAGCCATAAATCATCTTTTTGCCTTGATATCGGTCAGTTTGTCGGGCTCCTCCCATCGTCTTTTAGGGGTAGATCGGGTAGTGTGTGGCCGTTTATGTGAAATAAGGAATTTCTATGCGCAATCGTACATTCGCTGACCTGGATCGGGTGGTGGCGCTCGGCGGCGGGCATGGTCTGGGTCGGGTAATGTCCTCCCTCTCCTCGCTGGGCTCACGGCTGACTGGCATTGTGACCACCACCGACAACGGGGGATCCACCGGGCGGATCCGCCGCTCGGAAGGCGGCATTGCCTGGGGCGATATGCGCAACTGCATCAATCAGTTAATCGCCGAGCCGAGCGTGGCGTCGGCGATGTTTGAGTACCGTTTTAGCGGCAATGGCGAGCTTTCCGGCCATAACCTGGGAAATCTGATGTTAAAGGCGCTGGATCACCTCAGCGTGCGGCCGTTGGAAGCGATCAATTTGATCAGAAACCTGCTCAAAGTGGACGCTTTTCTTATTCCGATGTCGGAACAACCGGTGGATTTGATGGCGCTCGATCATGAAGGCCATGAAGTTTACGGTGAAGTCAATATCGATCAGCTCGAAAGCGTGCCGCAGGAGCTGATGCTCACCCCGCCGGTACCGGCCACCCGTGAGGCGGTGGAGGCCATCGCCGAAGCCGATCTGATCCTTATCGGCCCGGGCAGTTTCTATACCAGCCTGCTGCCAATCCTGCTGCTTGACGAGATGGCCCAGGCGCTGCGTCGCACTCCGGCGCCGATGGTGTTTATCGATAACCTCGGCAAAGAGCACAGCCCGGCCGCGAGGCTGTCGCTGGCGGAGCGCATCGCGATTATGGAGCGCTATGTGGGCAAGCGGGTGGTGGATGCGGTCATCGCCGGCCCAAAAGCCGATATCAGCGGCATCGACAACCGGCTGGTAATTCAGACGCCGCTGGAAGCCAGCGACGTTCCCTATCGCCATGACCGGGCGCTGCTGCGAGGGGCGCTGGAGAAAGCGCTCCAGCTGCCGGGCTGATCCTGCGCGCCGGAGGATCGGCTTTCGGCGCACCTTAAAATCTTAAGGTTGTCTTAAAACAGAGCTGGCATTATACCCATATCTCTTTCTGTAGGTAGGTGTTATGTCTTTATTGCCTCTGCGTCGGCCCGTTCTCAGCCGCACAACGTATCTGATTCTCTTTGCTTGCTATATCGGTATCTTTCTCAACCTGGCTTTTTATCGCCAGGTTTTCCCGCTACTGCCGGTAAATAGCCTGCATAACTGGCTGGTATTCCTCAGTATGCCAATCGTGGCCATTTGCGTGATGAATATCCTCACCACCCTCGCCTCGTTCCTGAAGCTGGACCGGCTGGTGATTAGCCTTTTTATTCTACTCAGCGCTTCGGCTCAGTACTTTATCTGGTCCTTCGGCGTGGTGATTGACCGTTCGATGATCGCCAATATCTTCGATACCACCCCGGCGGAAAGCTTCGCTCTGTTGTCGACGAAAATGGTCATCGTGCTTGGAGTTTCCGGCCTGTTGATGGTTCTGGTGGCCTGGTGGATTAAAGTTCGTAAACCTGCCTCTTTCTGGCGCGGCGCGGCGATGCGTCTGCTCAATATCGCCGTTTCGGCACTACTGATAATTCTGGTGGCCGCGCTGTTCTACAAAGATTACGCCTCGGTGTTCCGTAACAACAAAGAGCTGGTGAAATCCCTGAGCCCCTCCAACAGCATTGTGGCGCTGAACTCCTGGTATGCGCACCATCGCATGGACAACCTGCCGCTGGTGAAGATTGGCGAAGATGCCACGCAGAAACCGGTGATGCATAACGGTCCCCGTAAGAACCTGACGATTGTGGTGCTCGGCGAGACTTCGCGAGCGGATAACTTCTCACTGGGCGGCTACGATCGGGAGACTAACCCGCGCCTGCAACAGGACAACGTGGTGTACTTCCCGAAAACCACCTCCTGCGGCACAGCAACTGCGGTTTCCGTGCCCTGCATGTTCTCCAATATGCCGCGCGCGCGCTATGACGAAGAGCTGGCCCATCACCAGGAAGGCGTCCTGGATATTCTGCAGCGCGCCGGCATCCAGGTGCTGTGGAACGACAACGATGGCGGCTGCAAGGGGGCCTGCGATCGGGTACCGCATCAGAACGTGACCGATCTGAAGCTAACCGGACAGTGCATCGACGGCGAGTGCTACGACGACGTGCTGTTCCATAATCTCGACAGCTATATCGATAACCTGCAACAGGATGGCATTATCGTACTGCATACCATCGGCAGCCACGGCCCAACCTATTACAATCGCTATCCGGCTGAATTCAAAAAATTCACCCCAACCTGCGATACCAATGAAATCCAAAGTTGTACGCAACAACAGTTGACCAATACCTACGATAACACCATTCTGTATGTCGACTATGTCGTTGATAAAGCGATAAAACTACTGCAATCTAAACAGGACAAATTCACCACTAGCCTGGTTTATTTGTCCGACCACGGCGAATCGCTGGGCGAAAATGGCGTCTATTTGCATGGTCTGCCGTACTCCATTGCGCCGGATACGCAAAAGCACGTGCCCATGCTGCTGTGGCTGTCGCCGGATTACCAGCAACGTTACGGTGTTTCCAGCCAGTGTTTGCAACAACAGGCTAAGACGAAGGATTATTCACAAGATAATCTGTTCTCCACCCTGCTCGGCCTGCTCGGCGTCAGCACCCACGAGTACCAGGCGGCAGATGATATTTTAACGCCATGTAGAGAGGCTGGTTGATGAAAATCTTAGTCATTGAAGACGATGCGCTGCTGTTGCAGGGGTTGATACTGGCGATGCAAAGTGAAGGATACGTGTGCGACGGCGTCTCCACGGCGCACGAAGCAGCGCTGTCGCTGGCCAGCAATCACTACAGCCTGATCGTACTCGACCTCGGCCTGCCGGACGAAGACGGCCTACATTTTCTCGCCCGTATGCGGCGGGAGAAAATGACCCAGCCGGTGCTGATCCTCACCGCCCGCGATACCCTTGAGGATCGCATTAGCGGTCTCGACACCGGCGCGGATGACTATCTTGTGAAACCCTTTGCCCTGGAAGAGCTAAACGCGCGCATTCGCGCCCTGCTCCGTCGGCATAATAATCAGGGCGATAACGAAATCAGCGTCGGCGATCTGCGCCTCAACGTCACCCGCCGCCAGGTGTGGCTCGGTGAGACGGCGCTGGATCTGACGCCGAAGGAGTATGCCCTGCTGTCGCGGCTGATGATGAAAGCCGGCAGCCCGGTACATCGCGAGATCCTCTACAACGATATCTACAGCTGGGACAATGAGCCAGCGACCAATACCCTGGAAGTGCATATCCATAACCTGCGCGATAAGATTGGCAAATCGCGGATCCGCACCGTCAGGGGCTTCGGCTATATGCTGGCTAACCACATCGATACGGAATAGACCATGGCTCTGTTTGCAACCGAAAACTGGACCATGCGTCACCGGCTGCTGTTGACCATCGGCGCCATTCTGGTGGTCTGCCAGCTGATCAGCGTCTTCTGGCTATGGCATGAGAGCAAAGAGCAGATCCAGCTGCTGGTGGCCAGCGCCATCGAAGGGCACAACAACCAAAAGCATGTGGAGCATGAGGTTCGGGAAGCGGTCGCCAGCCTGCTGGTGCCGAGCCTGCTGATCGTAGGTCTGGCGCTGTATATCAGCATGCTGGCGGTACGCAAAATCACCCGCCCGCTGTCACGTCTGCAAAGCGAGCTGGAGAGTCGTACCCCGGACAACCTCACCCCCATCGTGCTCAGCGAATCGGTGCCCGAGGTGACGGCGGTGACCACCGCCCTGAATCAGCTGGTTTCCCGCCTCAATCTGACTCTCGATCGCGAACGGCTGTTTACCGCCGACGTGGCGCACGAGCTGCGCACCCCGCTGGCCGGGCTGCGGCTGCACCTTGAGCTGCTGGCGAAAGTGCACGGCATGGGCGTCGACCCGCTGATCCAGCGGCTCGACCAGATGACCACCAGCATTTCGCAGCTGCTGCAGCTGGCGCGCGTCGGTCAGTCCTTTTCCGCCGGCAGCTATCAGCAGGTGCTGCTGCTGGATGACGTGGTCAAACCGCTGCAGGATGAGCTGGAGACCATGCTGGCCGAGCGCCAACAACGGCTGCTGCTGACGGATGTCGAAAGCGAGGCCGTCGTCTCTGGCGACGCGACGCTCATCCGCGTCATTCTGCGCAATCTGGTGGAGAATGCCCATCGCTACAGCCCGCAAGGGTCGACGATCCGCGTGTCGGTGAAAGCGGGTCTGATGCCGGTGATGGCAGTGGAAGATGAAGGACCGGGGATTGATGAGGCGAAAAGCGGCGAACTCAGTAAGGCCTTCGTGCGCATGGACAGTCGCTACGGCGGTATAGGGCTAGGACTGAGCATCGTCACGCGCATCGCTCAGCTGCATGACGCCCAGTTCTTTTTACATAACCGCCAGCCGGGGCCAGGGGTCCGCGCGTGGGTGTTATTCCCGCGGCGCGGGGGTCAGAACGTCAGCACCCACTGATGGAAGAAGGCAACAATAATGACCAGGGCGGTGGCGACCGCCAGATATTCACGGAAGTTGATTTTTTGCATGGGCGCTATCCTCATCAGGTTGAGGATAGTGTCGCCTGGCGAGATTAAGCAAACATTAAGAAGGCCGCTTTGCGGCCTTTTTTCTTCACCGCGAATGGTTATCTGGCTGCGGAACAGGGCGATAAGGGCCACGCCTTGTCTGCTTCCCGCACGTCCACCTCCCGGCAGTACACGCCGGGACTCAGGAGGCGGCGATAAACAGTTCGCGCAGCTGATGCAGCTGGTCGCGAATTTGCGCCGCCTCTTCGAACTCGAGGTTTTGCGCGTGCTGCATCATCTGCCCTTCCAGCTCGTGGATTTTCTGCTGCAGCGCTTTTGGCGTCATATCCACGCCGCTGAGCCCGGCAGGCTCGACGGCCTTCGCTTTACCGCGCCCTTTGGCTTTGGTTTTCGCCAGGCTCTGGCCCAGCTGCAGGATATCCACCACTTTCTTGTTGAGCCCCTGCGGCACAATGCCGTGCTCTTCGTTATAGCGCTGCTGTTTCTCCCGTCGACGCTCTGTCTCGCCGATGGCTTTCGCCATCGAGGGGGTGATCTTATCGCCGTACAGGATAGCCTTGCCGTTGACGTTGCGCGCCGCGCGGCCGATGGTCTGGATCAGCGAGCGTTCGGAGCGCAGGAAGCCCTCTTTGTCCGCATCCAGGATCGCCACCAGCGACACCTCCGGCATATCCAGCCCCTCACGCAGCAGGTTGATCCCCACCAGCACGTCAAACTCGCCAAGACGCAGGTCGCGGATAATCTCCATACGTTCGACGGTGTCGATATCCGAGTGCAGATAGCGCACCCGCTCGCCGTGCTCCTCAAGGTACTCGGTTAAGTCTTCCGCCATCCGCTTGGTGAGGGTGGTGACCAGCACGCGCTCGTTGATGGCCGTGCGCAGGCGGATCTCCGACAGCAGATCGTCGACCTGGGTCGCCACCGGCCGCACTTCGATGATCGGATCCAGCAGACCGGTCGGCCGCACCACCTGATCCACCACCTCGCCGCCGGATTTATCCAGCTCGTAGGCGCCGGGGGTGGCCGACACGTAGATGGTTTGCGGCGCTAGCGCTTCGAATTCTTCAAACTTCATCGGCCGGTTATCCAGCGCCGACGGCAGGCGGAAGCCGTACTCCACCAGCGTCTCTTTGCGCGCCCGGTCGCCGCGGTACATACCGCCGATCTGCGGCACCGTGACGTGAGATTCGTCAATCACCAGCAGGCCGTCTGCCGGCAGGTAGTCGAACAGGGTGGGCGGCGGCTCGCCGGGGCCGCGCCCGGAGAGGAAGCGCGAGTAGTTTTCAATGCCCGAGCAGTAGCCCAGCTCGTTCATCATTTCGAGGTCGAACTGGGTGCGCTGGGTTAAGCGCTGCTCTTCCAGCAGCTTGTTGTTGGCCAGCAGCACCTTGCGCCGCTCCGCCAGTTCCAGCTTAATCTCTTCCATCGCCTGGACAATGCGCTCCCGCGGCGTCACGTAGTGGGTCTTGGGATAAATGGTGTAGCGCGGCACCGTCGATTCCACATGGCCGGTGAGCGGGTCGAACAGCGACAGGCGCTCAACTTCTTCGTCAAACAGCTCAATGCGCAGGGCGATATCGTCCGATTCCGCCGGGAAGACGTCGATCACCTCGCCGCGCACCCGGAAGGTGCCGCGCTGGAAGGCCTGATCGTTGCGGGTATACTGCAGTTCCGCCAGGCGGCGCAGGATCGCCCGCTGGTCAATCAGCATCCCCACCGTCAGATGCAACATCATTTTCAGATACAGGTCCGGGTCGCCGAGGCCGTAAATAGCCGAGACCGAGGCCACCACCACCACATCGCGCCGCTCAAGCAGCGCTTTGGTGGCCGACAGGCGCATCTGCTCGATATGTTCGTTTACCGAGGCATCTTTCTCAATGAAGGTATCTGAGCTGGGGACATAGGCTTCCGGCTGATAGTAATCGTAGTAGGAGACGAAATACTCGACGGCATTCTCCGGGAAAAACTCTTTCATCTCGCCGTAGAGCTGGGCCGCCAGAGTTTTGTTTGGCGCCAGCACCATCGTCGGCCGCTGCAGATCGGCAATCACGTTGGCGATGGTAAAGGTCTTACCGGAGCCGGTGACCCCCAGCAGCGTTTGATGCGCGAGCCCATCCTCCAGCCCCTCTTCCAGGCGGCGGATGGCTTCCGGTTGGTCTCCGGAGGGGCGAAAGGCGGAATGCAGAACAAACGATTTACTCATCAATCAGAACCTGAAAAAGATTTAGCGGCCGGTGTTTAATTCTACCCCCCGGGCCGTTTTTTGCCAATAAATTATACTGGATATTTAAACAGTGCGTGCTTATGATAGCGCCACAATATGGTCTTTTTTGCCGGTAAGCAGGGTATAAAACGCGCGCCGGGCGGAATAATCCTCCGGCCGTCAGGGTTATCCCCAGAAATTTTTACCTTTTAACATTTGTCAAGCGGACGGGTGAAAGTTTTATGGCAGCAGATGACGCTTTTCTTACACCCATTGATTTTATCTAACAAGCTGATATTTAATGCTTTTAAAGAAAAGACGCCTTTCGCGCCAATTCAGCCGCAAGCCGCGTACGCTCTAGCTTACCGCAGGTTTTCTAACTCTAATACACAAGGTTATCCACAGGAATAGTGGATAACTGTCTGCAGCCCAAGACCGCCGCCGCCCGGCGCAAATCGTCTGGCGGCCTTAATCACGTGGCGAAAAATTTTTATCGAACTATTTTTGATAACTATCCGCTTAAAGCCGCTCGATTTTTGCTGCTTTTTGCACCACCCTTTAGCGTCGGGCACCGGAAAAGTGCACCCCAGGCGCTGGCTGTGCCTGATGGTATCGGCATTTAGCGTTTTTTTCCGAGCGTTCTTTTTCCTGGCAAGAGTTTTGCAGCATCTTTCTGTCGCCCTGACGCCAGGATAAGGAGAAAACGTCCATGTTGAATTTACAGGCAGTAAATCACTTTTACGGCAACCAGCATTCGCTGTGGAATGTCGATCTTGAACTACGCCCGGGGGAGTGCATTGGCGTACTGGGACGCGAGGGCATGGGAAAAACCACCCTGGTTAACTGCATTGCCGGGCACCTGCCGGTGGCCAGCGGCCGGATGACCTGGCATGACATTGGCGCCCCGCCGCAGGATCTCACCCCCCTGTCGGCCCAGTCGCGCAGCGCCATCGGTATCGGCTATGTGCCGCAGGATAAACGCATCTTTTCGCAGCTCAGCGTGGAAGAGAATCTGCATATTGCCCTCGCGGCCGGGAAACCCGGGGCTAACGCCAGCGGCGGCGAAATCTATGAGCATTTTCCCGAACTCTATGCCCTACGGCAGCGCAAAGGCGCCTCGCTGAGCGACGACGATCAGTACCAACTGGCGCTGGCCAGGGCGCTGATTGTCCAGCCTCGGCTGCTGATCCTTGATGAACCCTCGCGCGGCAGAGGGCCGCGCTGTCTGCAAAAGCTGGCGGATCTGCTGCTGCGGTTGAATCGCGATATCGGCCTGACGGTGCTGCTCGCCGAGCAGCACCTGCCCTTTATCCGCCGGGTGGCGGATCGTTTCTGTGTTTTGCACCGGGGCCGTAACGTCGCCGAAGGAGATATTATGGCGCTGGATGAACCGCTGCTGGCGCAGTGGATGACGCCGGATCCAGCGCCCTGAGATCCAGATGCTGGCCGAGATCGTCGCGCTGCGCGATATCGGCAAGCCACGGTATTTCGCCGAGGAACGGCGCGGCCAGCCGGTTTTTCAGCGTCGCCAGATACTCGGCGTGGCGCTTGCCCGGCGGCTGCACGTCATTGGCGATCCACCCCGCGAGCGGCAGCCCTGCCTGGCGTACCGCCTGGGCGGTAAGCATCGCGTGATTGATGCAGCCGAGCTTGACGCCCACCACCAGAATCACCGGCAGCTGCTCCGCCTGCGCCCAGTCGGCAAAGGTCAGGGTTTCCGACAGCGGCGTAAACCAGCCGCCGGCCCCTTCCACCAGCACCCAGTCGGCGAGGCGTTCTAACTCGCGCAGCCCGCTGGAGAGCCTCGCCGCGGCGATCGGCCGCCCTTCGTCGGCGCTGATGATGTGCGGTGAGGTCGGCTCGGCGAAGGTATACGGGTTAACCTGTTCATAGCGCAGCGCGACCCGGCTATGACGCTGCAGCGCCAGCGCGTCTTCATTACGCAGCCCTGCGGCGGTAAGCTCGCTGCCGGAAGCCACCGGCTTGTAGCCAGCGGTGTGAAAACCCAGCTGATTCGCCGCCTGCAGCAGGGCGCTGCTGGCGATGGTTTTCCCGACTTCAGTATCGGTCCCGGTGACAAAAAAACGTTTAGTCACGCTCAATGACTCCTGTAAAAAGAGAATACGTCAGCGGGCAGACGCCCTGCCGCTGCGGCCAGGCCAGCTGTAGCTCGCGCAGTTTGCCGCGACCAAGCGGGGCCGATGCCCGCCCCTGGTGCAAATGGGTGGCGCCGATGCCCTTCAGCGATCGCATGGCGCTCAGCGCGTCGGCGAACGGCAGGCTAATCTGATGCACCTCGCCGGACGCCCGCAGGCCGCTCAGCGCCGCGCGCACCGCCGCTTCGCTGAGAAAACGGTTGGCATGCGGCCGGTCGTCGATGGCCTGCCACGCCTGATTGAGCTCCGGCAGCGAGTCGGCCAGCAGCGTGCTAAACGCCACCCTGCCGCCGGGGCGCACCACCCGGTACAGCTCGCCAAGGGCGGCGCGCAGATCGTCGCACCACTGCACCGCCAGATTGCTCCACGCCAGATCGACGCAGGCGTCCGGCAGCGGCAGCGCCTCAATGTCGCCCAGCAGGTAATACTGGGCGGCGTCGTTACGCTGCGCCTCTGCCAGCATCCCGGGGGAGAGATCCAGCGCGGTCACCACGCTGCCCGCCTCACGCCAGCGGCGGCTCATGCCGCCGGGGCCGCAGCCAGCATCCAGCACCCGGGGAAAATCGCGACGCGCCAGCTGGCGCAGCAGCAATTCCGCGCTGCGCCGCTGCAGTTCATCATGTTGCGAATAGCCGCCGGCCGCCCGGCCAAACGCCGCGGCCACCGCCTGCTTATTCACCGTGGCCATGCAGCACCTCCAGTAAACGGTTAATGTCCTCAGCCTGATGGGCGGCGGTCAGGGTCAGGCGCAGACGAGCGCTGCCGACCGGCACCGTCGGTGGACGGATCGCCGTCGTCCAGCAGCCCGCGTCGCGCAGACGTGCGGCCAGGCTCAGCGCCCGGCCGTTATCGCCGACGATCAGCGGCTGGATCGCGCTGACGGAGTCGGTCAACCCCAGCGACACCTCGCCCATCCCCTCACGGAACTGACGGATGCGGGCGGCCAGGATGTCGCGACGCTGCTGTCCTTCATTGCTGCGAATGATCCGCAGGGCGGCGCTCAGCGCCACCGCCTGGGCGGGCGGCATCGCGGTGCTGTAGATCAAATGACGGGCAAACTGCAGCAGATAATCGGCCATTGCTTCGTCGCACAGCACCGCCGCGCCGCTGACGCCGAAGGCCTTGCCGAAGGTAACCACCAGCAGCTCAGGGCGCACCGCCTGTGCGGCGCAGCTCCCGCGTCCTTCGTCGCCGACCACGCCGACGCCGTGGGCGTCATCCACCAGCAACAATGCCCCTGCTGCCTGCGCCGCGGCGTGAATGGCCGCCAGCGGCGCGCTGTCGCCATCCATGCTGAAAATGCCTTCAGTGACCGCCAATTGTTCGCCCGCCAGCGGCTTAGCCAGCAGTTGCGCGAGCTGCTGCGGATCGTTGTGAGCGAAACGGCGTAGCTGCGCCGGGCTGAGGCTTGCCGCCTCCAGCAGGGAGGCGTGGCTCAGGCGGTCGGCCACGATCCGATCCTCTTTATCCGCCAGGGCGGCGATCAGCGCCTGATTGGCGGCAAAGCCGGAGATAAACAGCAATGCGCGCGGATAGCCCAGCCAGTCGGCAAGTTCCTCTTCCAGCGCGCGGTGGGCCTCGTTATAGCCGCTTACGTGTCCCGAACCGCCGGAACCGACGCCATAACGTTCCGCCCCCTGCTGCCAGGCGGCGATAATCGCCGGATGCTGGCTCAGGCCAAGATAGTCATTACTGGAGAAGTTAAGCCAGCGCTCCCCTTCCCGCGCCAGCCAGCGCCCGGCGCCGTGCGTCACCGGCAGGCGGCGGCGAAGAGCATCCGCCGCCCGTCGCTCGTCCAGCGCCCGATCGATTCGCTGCCGCCAGGTCATAGCACCGCCGCGTTGTAGTATTCCTCAGTGTCCGGGGTGAGTAAGGCCTGCTCCAGACGCTGCTGCTGCTCATTATCACCTTCCAGCACCGCCGTCTGCTGCGGGTTGATCCCCAGCTTGCGGAACAGTTGCAGGTCTTTATCTTCTTCCGGATTAGGCGTCGTCAGCAGTTTGCAGCCATAGAAAATCGAGTTCGCCCCGGCCATAAAGCACATCGCCTGGGTCTGCTCGTTCATCTGCTCGCGGCCGGCGGAGAGACGCACGTAAGAGGTGGGCATCATGATGCGCGCGATGGCGATAGTGCGAATAAAATCGAAAGCGTCGACATCGTCGTTATCCGCCAGCGGCGTACCTTTGACCTTCACCAACATGTTGATCGGTACGCTTTCCGGCGGCGTGGGCAGGTTAGCCAACTGCAGCAGCAGGCCGGCGCGGTCTTTCACGGTCTCCCCCAGCCCGACGATACCGCCGGAGCAGACTTTGATCCCGGCGTCACGCACTTTGTCCAGGGTATCCAGGCGCTCCTGGTAGGTGCGGGTGGTGATGATGTTGCCGTAAAATTCCGGCGAGGTATCGAGGTTGTGGTTGTAGTAATCGAGGCCCGCCTCGGCCAGGCGCTGCGCCTGGCTGTCTGTCAGAGTGCCAAGCGTCATGCACGACTCCAGCCCCAGGGCCTTCACCCCTTTCACCATCTGCTCCAGATACGGCATATCGCGGTCATTGGGGTTTTTCCACGCCGCGCCCATGCAGAAGCGGGTCGAGCCGGCGTTTTTCGCCTGACGCGCTGATTCCAGCACCTGCTCGACTTCCATCAGGCGCTCGGTTTCGAGCCCGGTTTTATAGCGCGCGCTCTGCGGACAATATTTACAATCTTCCGGGCAGGCGCCGGTTTTGATCGACAGCAGGGTGCTGACCTGCACCTGGCGCGGATCAAAGTGTTGCCGGTGGATTTGCTGCGCTTCGAATAACAGATCGATGAGCGGTTTATTAAATAATTCAGTTACTTGCGACATTGTCCAACGTACGTGGTGAGCCATTGGCTTCTCCAAAGGGTTTTGTTAATTTACGGTTCGGTTTATACTCGTAAACCTAAATGTTTTCAAAATGGTTTACAAGTCGCTTATGACCCTGGACGATCTCGCCTTCGATCGGCGCCACATCTGGCACCCCTACACCTCTATGACTTCCCCCCTGCCGGTCTACCCGGTGGTTTCCGCCCACGGTTGCGAGCTGTCCCTCGCCGGCGGCGAACAACTGGTTGACGGTATGTCCTCCTGGTGGGCGGCAATCCACGGCTACAATCACCCGCGTCTTAATGCGGCGATGAAAGCGCAAATCGACCAGATGTCGCACGTCATGTTCGGCGGGATCACTCACCCCTCGGCGGTGGCCCTGTGCCGCCAGCTGGTGACAATGACTCCGGAATCGCTGGAGTGCGTTTTCCTCGCTGATTCCGGTTCGGTGGCGGTTGAGGTGGCGATGAAAATGGCCCTGCAGTACTGGCAGGCGAAAGGCCAATCGCGTCGACGTTTCCTGACCTTCCGCAATGGCTATCACGGCGATACCTTCGGCGCGATGTCGGTCTGCGATCCGCAGAACTCGATGCACAGCCTGTGGCAGGGCTATCTGCCGGATAACCTGTTCGCCCCCGCGCCGCAGAGCCGCTTTGACGGCGAGTGGGATGAAATGGATATAGTGCCCTTTGCCCGCCTGATGGCCGCGCACCGTCACGACATCGCCGCGGTGATCCTCGAACCGATCGTACAGGGCGCGGGCGGGATGCGGATGTACCATCCGGAGTGGCTGAAGCGGGTGCGTAAAATGTGCGACCGGGAAGGGATACTGCTGATCGCCGATGAGATTGCCACCGGCTTTGGCCGCACCGGCAAGCTGTTCGCCTGTGAACACGCCGGGATTACCGCCGACATATTGTGTCTGGGCAAGGCGCTGACCGGCGGCACCATGACCCTCTCCGCCGCGCTGACCACCCGCGAGGTGGCGGAAACCATCAGCAACGGTGAAGCTGGCTGCTTTATGCACGGCCCGACCTTTATGGGCAACCCGCTGGCCTGCGCGGTGGCCAGCGAAAGCCTGCGCCTGCTGGAGAGCGGCGAATGGCAGCGGCAGGTGGCGGCGATTGAAGCCCAGCTGCTGGCCGAGCTGGCGCCGGCGCGGGGATCCGCCCTGGTCGCCGATGTCCGCGTGCTGGGCGCTATTGGCGTGGTTGAAAGCCGTCGCCCGGTCAATATGGCTGCCCTGCAGCGCTTTTTCGTCGAGCAGGGGGTGTGGATCCGCCCGTTTGGCCGCCTGATCTATTTGATGCCGCCGTACATCATCGCGCCTGAACAGCTGTCCCGCCTGACCCGCGCCGTTAACCTGGCGGTGCAGGACGAAACATTTTTTAGCGAATAAATAGCGGAATTGCGTCGTGGTGCAGGCTACACTTCCAGGTTAATCAGCGCATTATCAATGAGGATGAAGCATGAAACTGATCAGTCACGATCTCCAGGACGGCGGTAAGCTGCCTAATCGTCACGTCTTCAACGGCATGGGCTACGATGGCGACAATATTTCGCCGCATCTGATGTGGGATGATGTGCCCGCGGGAACCAAAAGCTTTGTGGTGACCTGCTACGATCCGGATGCGCCGACCGGCTCCGGCTGGTGGCACTGGGTGGTGGCTAACCTGCCTGCGGATACCCGCGTCCTGCCCCAGGGGGCCGGTTCCGGTCAGGCGGAGCTGCCGGAAGAGGCCGTTCAGACCCGCACCGATTTTGGCAAGGCGGGATACGGCGGCGCAGCCCCGCCGAAGGGCGAAACCCACCGCTATATCTTTACCGTCCACGCCCTGGACGTCGAGAAAATTGAAGTGGATGCCGAGGCCAGCGGCGCAATGGTCGGCTTTAACGTCCATTTCCATTCCCTCGCCAGCGCCTCCATCACCGCCCTGTTCAGTTAATCTCCCCCCGGATAGCGGCTGTCGCCTTATCCGGGCTACTTGCGGCGCCATTTGTTTTTCGGGTGGCGCTGCGCTTACCCGACCTACAATACCCCCAGGCCCACGCAAGCGCAGCGCCGCCGGGCGATTGCCGCGGGCACGGAGCCGCTTTTATGCCGGGCGGCGGCTGACGCCTTGCCCGGCCTACGGTCCGTGCCATTTGTAGCCCCGGTAAGCGCAGCGCCACCGGGGAAATTGGCCTTACTGTTCAGTGGCTACCTGCAGCGCCGTTTTACGCACCCGCGCGTACCACACCACCGTCAGCAGCCCGAGCCAGACCAGGCCGGCAATCAGCGCCATCCGCGTCTCAGCAAACATCCCCAGCACCGCGATAACCAGCCCCATAAACAGCAGCGTCAACAGCGGCGCAACTGGCCAGAACGGGACGGGGAAGGCAATCTGGCTGCGCTCTTCGGCAGACAAACTACGGCGCATGGCGAAATGGGACAGCAGGATCATCAGCCACACCCACACCGTGGCGAATGCCGCCAGCGAAGCAATCAGCACAAAGACCTGCTCGGGGATCAGATAGTTCAGCACCACCGCCGCCAGCAGCGCGCCGCCCATGACCACCACCGTCATCCAGGGGACGCCGTTGCTGGCGATGCGCTGGAAGCTTTTCGGCGCCAGCCCCTCTTTCGACATGCCGTACATCATGCGCCCGGCGCCGAAGATATCGCTGTTAATTGCCGAAATGCTGGCGCTGATCACGATGATGTTAAGGATTGTCGCCGCCGCCGGGATCCCCAGACCGTCGAAAATCAGCACAAACGGACTCCCCTGCTCGCCAAAGCTGTTCCACGGGAAAATCGCCATCAGCACCGCCAGGGTGCAGACGTAGAACAGGATAATACGCAGCGGAATGGTATTGATGGCCTGCGGGATGACCTTTTTCGGATCTTTCGCTTCCGCGGCGGTGACGCCGATAATCTCCACCCCGCCGAAAGCGAACATCACGATGCCAAGCGAAGCGATAACGCCCTGCCAGCCGTTAGGAGCAAAGCCGCCGTGGCTCCACAGATTTTCCAGACCGGTAGCCGGGAAGCTATGGCCGAAGCCAAAGAAGATGATCCCGGCGCCCGCCAGCATCATGGCGATAATCGCCACCACCTTCACCAGCGACAGCCAGAACTCCATCTCGCCGAACACCCGCACGTTGCACAGGTTCATGGCGCCGATAAAGAAGATGATGCTGAGGATCCAGATCCAGCGCGGGACATCGGGATACCACAATCCCATATAGATGCCGAAGGCGGTGACGTCGGCCAGGGCGACGATCACCATTTCAAAAGTATAGGTCCAGCCGGTAATAAACCCGGCCAGCGGCCCGAGATACTGGCGGGCGTAGCTGCCGAAGGAGCCGGAAACCGGGTTGCGCACCGCCATCTCGCCCAGCGCGCGCATGACGATAAACACCGCCGCGCCGCCAATCAGATAGGCCAGCAGCACCGCCGGGCCCGCCGCCTTGATGGCGGAGGCCGAGCCATAGAACAGCCCGGTGCCGATAGCGGAGCCGAGCGCAATAAATCGAATGTGTCGGGCATTGAGCCCGCGCAGCAGATGTGGCTTGTGTTGTTGTTGCATATACAGGTGTCCTGGTTTTTTTATATGACGACAAATATGCGATGTAGGGCGGTCGGGGGAATGACTTCCCCCGACGCGGGTACAGAGAACAACGGTGATTAGTGCAGGCCTGGCAGTACGGCAGGCAGCAGACGCGTCAGGTGACGGGCCGCCAGAAGTGCAATGGCATTATCGATATCCGGGGCGAAGTAGCGATCCTGCGTATAATGAGGGACACGTTCGCGCAGCAGATGACGCGCTTCTTCCAGCAGTGGGCTGGTGGTCAGCCCTTCGCGCATATCCAGCCCCTGCGCCGCCGCCAGCCACTCAACGGCCAATACGCCGCGGGTGTTCTCGGCCATCGCCCACAGGCGGCGACCGGCCGCCGGCGCCATCGAGACGTGGTCTTCCTGGTTGGCGGAGGTCGGCAGGCTGTCGACGCTGTGCGGGTGCGATAGCGCTTTGTTTTCACTGGCCAGCGCCGCCGCCGTGACCTGGGCAATCATAAACCCGGAGTTCACCCCGCCGTTTTTCACGAGGAACGGCGGCAGCTGCGACATATGGCTGTCCATCATCAGCGCGATGCGGCGCTCGGAGAGCGAGCCGATTTCGGCGATCGCCAGCGCGATATTATCCGCGGCCATCGCCACCGGCTCGGCGTGGAAGTTACCGCCGGAGATGACGTCATTTTCAGCGGCAAAGACCAGCGGGTTATCAGAGACCGCGTTGGCTTCGGCCAGCAGCACTTCCGCCGCCTGGCGGATCTGGGTCAGGCAGGCGCCCATCACCTGCGGCTGACAGCGCAGGGAGTACGGGTCCTGCACCTTGCTGCAGTTATGGTGCGACTGCGAGATCGCGCTATCGTCGGTCAGCAGATGGCGATACAGCGCCGCCGCATCAATCTGCCCGCGCTGGCCGCGTACCTCATGAATACGCGCATCGAACGGACGACGAGAACCCAGCGCCGCTTCGGTGGTTAACGCCCCGCAAACGACCGCGGAGGCGAACAGATCTTCGGCTTCGAACAAACCGCGCAGGGCAAAAGCGGTCGAGGCCTGGGTGCCGTTGAGTAGCGCCAGCCCCTCTTTCGCCGCCAGGGTAATCGGCTCCAGCCCAACCTGACGCAGCGCTTCGGTGGCCGGCAGCCATTCGCCGCCGCGTACCCGCGCTTTGCCTTCGCCAAGCAGGGTCAGCGACATATGCGCCAGCGGCGCGAGGTCGCCGGAGGCGCCGACGGAACCTTTCGCCGGGATCCACGGCGTCACGCCGGCATTCACCAGGCCAATCAGCGCCTGGATCACGCTCAGGCGGATCCCGGAGAAACCGCGGGACAGGCTGTTAATCTTCAGCACCATAATCAGGCGCGCCAGGTCATCGTCCAGCGGCTCGCCAACGCCCGCCGCATGGGACAGCACCAGCGAACGCTGCAGGTTCTCCAGATCTTCCGTCGAGATCCGGGTCTGCGCCAGCAGGCCAAAACCAGTGTTAATGCCGTAGGCGGTCCGCCCTTCGGCAAGGATGGCGTTGACGCAGGCCACGCTCTCATCGATGGCGGCAAACGCGCCGCTGTCGAGGGTAATATTCACCGGGTGGCTGTAGATGTCGCGGAGCTGCGACAGGCTGAGTTGACCCGGGATCAGAGTTAAAGATTTCATTTCGCGTTCCCCTGCGTTGCCGCGACCATCGGAAGATTGAGACCCTGTTCTGCTGCGCATTCAATGGCAATCTCGTACCCCGCGTCGGCATGACGCATCACACCGGTGGCCGGGTCGTTGTGCAGGACGCGGGCGATACGCGCCGCCGCTTCATCGGTGCCATCGCAGACGATAACCATCCCGGAGTGTTGCGAGAAGCCCATGCCTACCCCGCCGCCGTGGTGCAGCGACACCCAGGTCGCGCCGCTGGCGGTGTTGAGCAGGGCGTTGAGCAGCGGCCAGTCGGAGACCGCGTCAGAGCCGTCGCGCATCGCTTCGGTTTCGCGGTTTGGGCTGGCGACGGAGCCGGAGTCAAGGTGATCGCGGCCAATGACGATCGGCGCGGAGACTTCGCCGCTGCGCACCATTTCGTTAAACGCCAGGCCCAGCTTCTGCCGCCATTCCAGACCGACCCAGCAGATACGCGCCGGCAGCCCCTGGAAGCTGATGCGCTCGCGCGCCATATCCAGCCAGTGGTGCAGATGCTTATCATCCTTAATGATCTCTTTCACTTTGGCGTCGGTTTTGTAGATATCCTGCGGATCGCCGGAGAGCGCTACCCAGCGGAACGGTCCGATACCCCGACAGAACAGGGGGCGGATATAGGCCGGCACGAAGCCCGGGAAATCAAAGGCGTTGCTGACGCCCACTTCCTGAGCCATCTGGCGAATGTTGTTACCGTAGTCGAAGGTCGGGACCCCCATCTCATGGAAGGCCAGCATCGCCTGCACGTGGTCGGCCATCGAGCGTTTCGCCGCCAGAATGGTGCCCTGCGGATCGGATTCGGCTTTCTGCTGATACTCTTCCCAGCTCCAGCCTTTCGGCAGATAGCCGTGCAGCGGGTCGTGGGCGCTGGTCTGGTCGGTGACCATATCCGGGCGCACGCCGCGTTTCACCAGCTCCGGCACGATCTCCGCGGCGTTGCCGCACAGGGCGATGGAGATAGCGCGACCTTCGGCAGTGTATTTCTTGATGCGCGCCAGGGCGTCATCCAGAGAAGTAGCTTGTTCGTCCACATAGCGGGTGCGCAGACGGAAATCGATGCGGCTCTGCTGGCATTCAATGTTCAGCGAGCAGGCCCCGGCCAGCGTCGCGGCCAGCGGCTGCGCGCCGCCCATGCCGCCCAGCCCGGCGGTTAGCACCCAGCGGCCTTTCAGGCTGCCCTGATAGTGCTGACGACCGGCTTCGACGAAGGTTTCGTAGGTGCCCTGCACGATGCCCTGGCTGCCAATGTAGATCCAGCTGCCAGCGGTCATCTGGCCGTACATCGCCAGCCCTTTGGCATCCAGCTCGTTGAAGTGTTCCCAGGTCGCCCAGTGCGGGACCAGGTTGGAGTTAGCGATCAGCACGCGCGGCGAGTTTTCATGGGTTTTGAAAACGCCCACCGGCTTGCCGGACTGGACCAGCAGGGTTTCGTCGCTTTCCAGGTTCTTCAGCGCCTTCACGATAGCGTCATAGCATTCCCAGTTGCGCGCTGCGCGACCAATACCGCCATAGACCACCAGCTCGTGCGGGTTTTCGGCGACATCGGGATCGAGGTTATTCATTAACATACGCAGCGGGGCTTCGGTCAACCAGCTCTTCGCGGTCAGCGTCGTGCCTCTTGGCGCACGGACGTCCAGCTGGCGATATTTGCTTTGCGACATCGGGGTTTCTCCTGACAATGAACGTTGTTTACGTAGATACATATACTTGTCTATACAAGCATGCGCAAGCCAGGATTTAACAGAAATGATACAATTTTGTTATATTGCGTCAGCAATCACGTTTTGCTGACGCCAGAGTGGATCAGGAGCCAAAGCGGCCCTGCAGACGATAACGGCTGCCGGGGAACAGCAGGCGCGCGTGGGAAACGATGTGGGTTGTCGACCAGGTGCGGCGACGGATCAGCAGGCAGGGATCGTGGGCGTGAATATGCAGCAGCGCGCACTCTTCCGCCGTGGCCTGCACCGCTTCAACAATATGTTCACCTTCGGTTAACGGGGCGATCAGCGACAGATAATCATGGGGCGTGGTGGCGGTATAATCCTGCTGGAGATAGTTCGGCACCACCGCGGCATTGACGCAGCGATCTTCGATTTGTACCGGCACCTCGTTTTCGTAATGCACCATCAGCGAGTGAAAGATGCGGGTGCCTTCCGCTACGCTGAGCGCCGTCGCCTGAATATGATCCGCCCGGGTCTCCTCCAGCAGCAGCACCTCGCAGCGGTGCTGATGGTGACGGGCAAGAATTTCTTCGGCAATGCTGCGCACCTCAAACAGCGCCGACTGCCCTTTCGGTTCGGCGACAAAGGTCCCCACCCCTTGCAACCTGACCAGCAGGCCTTCATCCGTTAGCTCGCGCAGCGCGCGGTTGATGGTCATCCGGCTGAAGCCGAACTGGGCCACCAGCTCCGCTTCCGAAGGGATACGGTCATGCGGTCGCCAGACGCCGCTGTGAATTTTTTCACCGATAGCCTGCTTCACCTTCTCATAAAAAGGCGCGGGCGCGGAACGGGGTTGCTGTGAAAACATAGCCTGGCTTTCCTTTTGCAAAATGGGCGGCGAAACACCCAGAATATACCGGAATGGCTACTGCCACCAATGGGCGATTTGCCATGCCAGACGGGCCGCCGCGCGGGCGCCCTGACCGTCAATGTCAAACTGCGGGTTGAACTCCACCAGATCCACCGCCTGCAGCTTACCGCTGCGGCACAACGGCTCTACGATACGCAGCAGGGTCGCCAGCGGCACGCCCAGCGCCGCCGGCGCGGATACCGCCGGCATTTCGCGCGCCGGCAGCACGTCGAGATCGATAGTCAGATACAGACGGTCGAATTGCGCGATATTGCGCTCAAGCTCCGCCTGCACCCGGGTTTCGAAGGCCTCTAATACCTGTAGATCCTCCACAATAGCCACCTCGCGCCGCGCCGCTTCCTCCCAGAGCGCCTGGGTGTTGGCCGCCCGACTGACCCCGATGCAGGTATAGTGAAAACCGCGCTGCTGCGCGTCACACTCCAGCGCCAGCTGGCGGAACGGCGTCCCGGAGCTGGCGCACTCGGCAAAGCGCAGATCCAGATGCGCATCGAGGTTAATAATGCCCACTTTTTCGCCGGGGAAGGCATCCAGTATCCCGGCGCCGTGACCGAAGGCGGTCTCGTGGCCGCCGCCCAGTACCAGCGTGCGTTTGCCGGCGCGCTGGCAGGCGGTCACCGCCTCGCGCAGCGCCTGATGCGCGGCTTCCAGCTGGTCGCCTTCGACGCTAATCGTGCCCATATCCACGCAGCGGTCGTGGCCCTGATGGCTGGCCATATTGGCCAGCGCCCGGCGTAGGGTCGCCGGGCCGTCAGCCGCTCCGGTACGCCCTTTGTTGCGCCGGACGCCTTCGTCACAGGCGAAGCCGAGCAGCGCGATATCGCCGGGCATCTCCTGCGGCGCGAAGCGTTCGGCGCGGGGAATGGTCTGGAACAGACGCAGCGCATTCGGCGCTTCCGCGCTGTCGTCGCGACCTTGCCAAAGGTTAGCGGGGGTAGCTTGCCACAGCATCATTGTCGTTCTCCTCGTACCACACGCTGCCAGAGCGGACTGCGCCCCGGCTCATACACCATCTCGACCGGATGCTCGGCATCCCAGATGGCAAAGTTCGCCACAAAGCCCGCCGCCAGCTGGCCGTGGCTGTTCTGCCGCCCCAGCGCCCGCGCGGCATGGCGCGTCACGCCGGCCCACGCCTCTTCCGGCGTCAGGCCAAATTTGACGCAGGCCATGTTCATCGCCAGATGCAGGCTGGCGAAGGGGCTGGTGCCGGGGTTGAAATCCGTCGCCACCGCCATCGGCACCTGGAACTTGCGCAACAGTTCCACCGGCGGTTTGCGGGTTTCATTGAGGAAGTAGAACGCGCCGGGCAGCAGGGCCGCCACGGTGCCGCTCTCGCGCATCGCCGCCACCCCCTCTTCCGTCAGATATTCGATATGGTCGGCGGACAGTCCGTGATAACGGCTCACCAGCTGCGCGCCGCCCAGCGAGGAGAGCTGCTCAACGTGACCTTTAACCGGAATGCCTAGCGCCTGCGCCGCCTGAAACACCCGCTCGGTTTGCTGCGGGCTGAAACCGACGTTTTCGCAGAAGACGTCGACGCTTTCAAACAGCCCCTCCCGCCACAGCGTCGGCAGGATCGTCTCGCAGACCAGCGTAATATAGCCGTCGGCGTCGCCTTGATATTCCGGCGGCGTGGCGTGGGCAGAGAGCAGCGTCGCCGAAAGCTCGACGCCATTGTCGTCGGCCAGCTGGCGGGCGACCCGCAGCATTTTGCGCTCGTTTTGCAGATCGAGACCGTAGCCGGATTTGATCTCCAGAGTGGTCACCCCTTCACGCAGCAGGCGGGCCAGCCGCGGCTGGGCCAGCGCCAGCAGCTCGGCTTCGCTGCTGTCGCGGGTGGCGCGCACGGTGGCATTAATCCCCCCGCCGCTGGCGCTGATGGTCTGATAGGAGACGCCGTTCAGACGCTGCTCCCACTCCTGGGCCCGGCTGCCGCCGAAGACGAGATGGGTGTGGCAGTCGATTAATCCCGGCGTGACCAGCCGGCCTTCGAGATCGATCCTGCGCCCGCTGGGAAGGTCATCTTCGGCGACGATCGCCGCAATGCGACCGTCGCGGACCAGCAGCGCGTGGCGCTCCAGCAGACCGTATGGTTGAGCGTGGTCGGGGTTCAAGGTGGCGAGACGGGCGTTTCGCCAGATAACGAATTCGGAGGTAGCTTCAGTCATAGCGCTTAACTTGTCATGGGTTGTATAGACATTTATTTTCATAACGCCGGGAATGTCAACAAAAGCGCGACTAAATGTTATTTATTTGTGACTAGGGACCGTCCCGGAACAGCGTTCATTGCGTAAAGAAGGTAAGTTTTTCAGCCCGCATCTTCCCGTTTCGTTCAAGTTAGTATAAAACAGCAGGTTTTAAAGGACTTATACCCTGGCGTCTCAGCCGGGGTATTTCACTACGCTTAATTTTGCCCGGAGCAACATGAACACATATTCCGTTTCCCGTCTGGCGCTGGCGCTGGCCTTCGGCGTGACGCTGTCCGCCTGTAGCTCGACGCCTGCCGATCAACAGCCCTCAACGCAGACTGCACCGGGCACCACCGCGCGTCCCATTCTGAACGCCGATGAAGCGAAAAACTTTACCCCGGCGGCCTATTTCCAGTCGCTGAACCCCAATGCCGCGGCCTGGACGCCGTCCGCCATCAGCCTGCCGGCGCAACCTGACTTTATCGTCGGCCCGGCGGGAACCCAGGGCGTGACCCATACCACCGTCCAGGCAGCGGTGGATGCGGCAATTGCCCGCCACTCTAACCGTCGCCTGTTTATCGCCATCATGCCGGGCGAATACCCGGGCACCGTCTACGTTCCGGCGGCGCCGGGCGCCCTGACTCTGTATGGTACCGGCGATAAACCGATTGACGTAAAAATCAGCGAAGCCATTGATTCTGAAATGGATCGCAACACCTGGCGTCGTCTGGTCAATCCGGGTGGCAAATACATGCCGGGCAAACCGGCGTGGTATATGTTCGACAGCTGCCAGAGCAAATCCACTGCCACCGTCGGCGTGATGTGCTCCGCGGTCTTCTGGTCGCAGAATAACGGCCTGCAGCTGCAGAACCTGACCATCGCCAACAACCTTGGCGACAGCGTCGATGCCGGTACCCACCAGGCCGTTGCCCTGCGCAGCGATGGCGACCAGGTGCAGATCGATAAGGTGAACATTCTTGGCCGCCAGAACACCTTCTTCGTGACCAACAGCGGCGTGCAGAACCGTCTGCAGGACAACCGTCAGACTCGCACCCTGGTAACCAACAGCTATATTGAAGGCGACGTGGATATCGTTTCTGGCCGTGGCGCCGTGGTGTTTGATAACACCGACTTCCGCGTGGTGAACTCCCGTACGCAGAAAGAAGCCTACGTTTTCGCCCCGGCAACGCTGAAAAGCGTAACCTACGGCTTCCTGGCGACTAACAGCCGCTTCACCGCCTCCGGGGATAACGTCGCGCAGCTCGGCCGCGCGCTGGATGTTGACGGCAACAGCAACGGTCAGGTCGTGATCCGCGACAGCGCCATCAATGAAGGCTTTAACATCGCCCAGCCGTGGGCGGCAGCGGTAGGCTCCGGCCGTCCGTTCAGCGGCAACACCGGCAGCGCGGATGACAAAGGCAATCTGCAGCGCAACCTCAACGACAACAGCTTCAACCGCATGTGGGAATATAACAACCGCGGCGTGGGAAGCAGCGTGGTCGCCGAGCCGAAACAGTAAAGCGCAACAAGCGTGAAGCATAATAAAAGAGGGGGCGATGCCCCCTCTTTCCTTTTTCGTTCAGCGCTTCACGCCGTCAGGCGGTTCGCCATTTGCGGGTCAGCGGTTTTTCCAGTTCCACGATCAGGAACATGGCGAAGCCGATGATAAAGGTGATCACCCAGTAGCGGAACGGCAGCCCGGTGGTGCCAAACAGCATCTGCATAAACGGCGCATAGATAATCAGCAGCTGCAGCACCAGCAGCACGCCGCTGACGATCCAGATCCCCTTGTTAGCCAGCAGACCTTTGGTTAACGAGAAACCATCCGAGACGCGGCAGTTCAGCATATAGAACCACTGGGCGGTGACCAGGGTCTGCAACAGCACGGTACGGATAAACTCCGGCGAATAGCCGCGCGGCTGCAGCCAGGCTTCGAGAATAAAGGCGCTGACCGCAATCATCGACCCCACAAACGCCACGCGCCAGATGGCAAACCCGTCCATGACGTGAATTTTCGGGTCGCGCGGCGGCCGCCGCATAATATTTTTCTCACCGGCTTCAAACGCCAGACCAAACGACAGCGTGGCGGAGGTGGCCATGTTCATCCACAGGATCAGCACCGGCGTCAGCGGCAGCACGTTGCCTGCCAGCAGCGCGATCACGATCAGTAAACCCTGCGCAAGGTTGGTCGGCATGACAAAAAGAATGGTTTTCTTGAGATTGTCATACACCCGGCGCCCCTCGCGGACCGCGCTGGCGATGGTGGCGAAGTTGTCGTCGGTCAACACCATATCGGCGGCTTCCTTGGTGACTTCGGTTCCCTTGATCCCCATCGCCACGCCGACGTCAGCCTGCTTCAGCGCCGGGGCATCGTTCACCCCGTCTCCGGTCATGCCGACAATCTCTTTCTTGCTCTGCAGAGCCTGCACCAGACGGAACTTATCTTCCGGGCTGGTGCGGGCGAAGATATCGAACTGCTGCGCGGCGACGCTCAGCTGCGCGTCGTCCATTACCTCCAGCTCGCGCCCGGTGATGGCGTTACCCGCATTGCCAATCCCCAACATTTTGCCGATGCTCATCGCCGTTTGCGGATGGTCGCCGGTGATCATCTTCACGCGGATCCCGGCCTGCAGGCAGTCGGCAATCGCCGTAATCGCTTCCGGACGTGGCGGATCCATCATCCCGGCAACCCCTAATAAAATGACCCCCTGCTGCAGATCCTGATGGGTCAGCTCGGTCTGGCCTGCGGCAGCCGGCTTCCAGGCCGCGGCCACCATGCGCAGCCCCTCCCGGGCGTACTCTTCAATTTTGCTTTCCCAGTACGGGAGATCCAGCGGCTGCAGTCCGTTGTCGCTCTGCTGATACTGGCACAGGCGGAACAGAACGTCAGGCGCGCCGGTGACCAGCACCACCTCCTCTTCGCCCAGCCGGTAAAGCGTCGACATGTATTTATATTGCGAATCAAAAGGAATTTTACTACGCAGCTCGCTGGGCTGCGGCGCCAGGGTTATCTTCGCCGCCAGCACCTTCAATGCCCCCTCGGTGGGGCCGCCGGTAATTTTCCACAGCCCGCCTTCCTCTTTGATAAGCTGGCTGTCGTTACACAGATCGATGGTGCGCAGATAGCGCTCAAGAAGCGATCCTGGCGCCACGGCGATCGGCGTCGGGTCGTCGATGGCATGGATTTTACCGACCGGCTCATAGCTGTCCCCTTCCACCCGATAGACGCTGTCCGCGGTGATCACCGCCTTCACCGTCATTTCGTTCATGGTCAGGGTCCCGGTTTTATCCGAGCAGATAACGGTCATCGCACCGAGGGTTTCCACCGTCGGCAGCTTGCGGATAATCGCTTTCTGACGGGCCATCGCCTGCACGCCAAGCGACAGAATAATGGAGATAATCGCCGGCAACCCTTCCGGGACCGACGCCACCGCGAGGCTAATTAACGACAGCATCAGTTCGGAGACCGGCATATCGCGGAACAGCAGGCTAAAGACGAACAGCGCCGCCATCATCACCAGAATGAGGATAAAAATGGCTTTGCCCAGCTTATCCATCTGCACCAGCAGCGGCGTGCGATGTTTCTCAATGCCCGCCATCATCTGGTTGATGTGGCCCAGCTCGGTATCGCCGCCGGTGGCCACCACGATCCCTTTCCCCGCCCCTGAGCTGACGGTGGTCCCGGAAAACACCAGGTTGCTGCGATCGCCGAGCGGCAAATCACCGCTTAGCGGCTCGGTGGTTTTTTCCACCACCGTCGACTCGCCGGTGAGGATCGCCTCTTCCACCCGCAGGTTGTGCGCCTCAATCACCCGTAAATCGGCGGGGATTCGGTCGCCGGCGCGGATCACCACGATATCGCCGGGCACCAGCGAGGTGGTGGGGATGGTTTCATGGTTGCCCTGGCGGATCACCACCGCCTCGCTGGAGAGCATATTACGGATACTTTGCAGCGATTTTTCCGCATTACTCTCCTGAATGAAGCCGATCAGCGCATTGACCACCGCCACCGCGAGGATCACTGACATGTCGATCCAGTGGCCCATTACCGCCTTGAGCAGCGCCGCCGCCAGCAGGACGTAGATCAGCACATCGTTAAAATGCACAATAAAACGCAGCCAGGCGGGTTTACCCGGCTTCTGCGGCAGGGCGTTTTCGCCATACTGCTGCAGGCGCGTGGCCGCCTCTGTTCCGCTAATCCCGTCCGGCGAACTCTGCACGCTGGCGAGCGTCTCCTCGACGGAGCGCTGATAGTAGGGCGCCCCCGGTTTATCTGTATTCATACTCTCTCCCTCGATTTATGAAGCGGAAGTCAGAACGACATCCCGCCGTCATCAGCGCACAACGAAAACCGGTACATGGGCATAGCGCACGATATTGGCCGCTTCCGAGCCCAGCAGGTGAGTCTGGATCCCCGGATTGCGTGAACCGACAATCACTACGTCCGCTTTTAGCTCATCGGCCAGGGCGATCACTTGATCGCGAACATTGCCACTGCGCACATAAAGATGGCTGGCGTCTTCCGCCAGGCCATTTTTTTTGACCAGCTCGGTCAGTTTTTCCTTAGCGGTAGTAATCAAATGGTCTTCCATCTTTCGGGCATCAGAGATAAATCCACGCGTTAACACCGGAGAGAATGCCGGAATGACATGGACAAGATGAATTTGCCCGGCAGAATGTTGGGCAAGGAATTTTGCATGAGAGAGCGCTTTGTCGGCCAGGCCTGCATCAAAAACGTCAACGGGAACAACGATATTTTTATACATGAGATAATCCTTTTATTACCAATACAATGCGTAGTGATGAATAACCCCATACTTGGGGAGGAACGAAATCTCAACAACAGAAGCGGCGAGCGGAATAGATGTTATTAAACGTAGCACAGGAAAATTAACATTAGAAAATGACGGATTAATAGACTGAAAAATATTATAAAAAGCTCTTATCACCTGCGAATCTCCTGCCCTTTCCCCAACGATGCCGCCAACGCTCGGGGTATTCACTTTTTTAACACTTCACCTTTTCTCCGACTATGCTGATTACAAGCAGGAGTGCCGCTCCGAATGTCCAGTGGTCACAGCGAGGGCCGAATTAAATGACATTCGCGGTTCGGGTGGGTGTTAAGGGAGAAAATCATGTTTGGTTATAGCCTGTTACGTCTGGGATTCTTTGTCGCGCTGGCCATTGTCGCCTGCACGCTGGTGGGACTATTCACCTATCTGGTTGTCGCCGCCCTCGCCGAATAAGCGTGCGCCGCGTAATAAAAATGTAAAATAAATCCTGAATCTGAGGGGAATACTGTGAACCGTTATTTTTCTCTCATCCCGGTTGTTATTTTATTGGCAACCGCTTGCGATCAGAAATCGCCGTCCGTCGAGTCCGCCCCGCGCATGGTCAAGGTGGCGCAGGTGACCGCCGTGGGCAATACCCAGCAGCGAACGTTTCCGGCACGTATCGAGTCTGGCGACTCCACCGAGCTGTCGTTTAAGCGGGGGGGCCAGGTGGAATCGCTGGATATTCGCCAGGGGGCGACCATCGCTCAGGGACAAACGCTGGCGCGCCTGAATGCCCGCGAGGCCCAACAGCGGGTCAATGAGCGACAAACGGCGGCCACCCTCGCCCAGCGTCAGTTCGACCGCTTCCAGACCCTGGCGGGACGTCAGGCCATCTCCCAGGCGGAAATGGACGTGCAGCGCGCCAATCGCGATGCCGCCAACGCGGCCTTAAAAATCGCCCGTGAAGAGCTGGCGCAAATGAGCCTCACCGCGCCCTTCGGCGGGATTGCCGCCGGCGTGCATATCCGCAACCATCAGGTGGTCGCCGCCGGCCAGCCGGTGATCACCCTGACGCGGACCGACCTGCTGGATGTAGTCTTCAGCATTCCCGAAAATCTGTTCACCTCCCTGGATATCCGTAATACCGCCTACCGTCCCGTCGTCAGGATCAATACCCTGCCGGGCCGCGAATTTACGGCGGAATACAAAGAGCATACCGGCAGCAGCGATAACAGCACCCTCACCTGGCAGATCATTTTAACCATGCCGCGGCCGGATGATTTTCCCACCGTCGGCGGGGTTAGCGGCACCGTGACGGTCAACCTTGGCAATTTACCGGCCAGCGCCGGAAAGGAAACCCTCGTGGTGCCAGTGGAGGCGGTGTTTAACCCGGATAACCGGCCGAAGAATGAACCCATCGTCTGGGTGGTGAAAGGCGACAATGCGCATCGGTTTCTTGAAGAGCGCAAAGTCACCGTCGGCGAGGTGACCGCGCAGGGAGTGACTATCACCGACGGTCTCCACGCGGGTGAGCAGGTGGTCGCGGCGGGCGTGAGCGAGCTGCATGCCGGGCAGCCGGTGCGGATCTGGACGCGTGAACGAGGATTATAAATGGACATTTCCCGTCAGTTTATTAATAACCCGACCCGCGTCTGGTTAGCCATTCTGCTGTTGGGGGTGGGGGGTCTGTTCGCCCTGCTCAATATCGGCCGTCTGGAAGATCCGGCCTTCACCATTAAAACGGCGGTGATCGTCACCCACTACCCTGGCGCGTCCGCTCAGCAGGTGGAGGAGGAGGTGACCCTGCCGCTGGAAAATGCGATTCAGCAGCTTCCCTCACTGGATAACGTCAGCTCCATCTCCTCAAATGGCTTATCGCAAATTACGGTGAATATCGCTTCGCAGTACCATTCCAGCGAGCTGCCGCAAATCTGGGATGAGCTACGTCGCCGCGTCGGTGACGCCAGCCGACTTTTCCCGCCTGGCGTCGTGACCCCCTTCGTCAATGACGACTTTGGCGATGTGTTTGGCTTTTTCTTCGCCATCTCGGGCGACAGTTTTACCAACCCCGAACTGGTGCGCTATGCCGAACAGCTGCGTCGGGAGCTGGTGCTGGTTCCTGGGGTCGGTAAAGTCGCTATCGGCGGCGTCATTCCGCAACAGATCAATGTTGATATCTCGCTGGCGAAGATGGCGGCGCGCGGGATCACGCTCAACCAGCTCGCCGCTATCCTGACCCGGCTCAACGTGGTGTCCAGCGCCGGAGAGATCCGCGTTGGCAGCGAATCGATCCGCCTTCACCCCACCGGGGAGTTTCAGAGCATCGATGAGCTGGGGGATCTGCTGGTCAGCCCTCACGGCGCCAGCGCCACCACCCGACTGCGGGATATTGCCACACTGTCGCGCGGGCTGACCGACTCGCCGTCCAGTACCTATCATGCCAACGGCCGCCAGGCGGTGACCATGGGGGTCTCTTTTATTCCTGGCGTCAACGTCATTGACGTCGGGCACGCCCTTGAAGCCCGCCTCCAGCAGATGGCCGCCGACAAACCGGCGGGGATCGACATCGCCATTTTTTACGATCAAGCGGCAGAGGTCGCCCACTCGGTCAATGGCTTTATTACCAACTTCCTGATGGCCCTGGCGATCGTGGTCGGCGTGCTGCTGGTGTTCATGGGGGTACGCAGCGGGATCATTATCGCTCTGTCGCTGGCGCTCAACGTTCTCGGCACCCTGCTTATCATGTATATCTGGGGGATAGAGTTACAGCGGATCTCCCTCGGGGCGCTGATCATCGCCCTGAGTATGCTGGTGGACAATGCCATCGTCATTGTCGAAGGGGTGCTGATCGCCCGCCAGCAAGGTTCGCCGCTGCTGGGCGCCATTAACTATGTGATCCGCCGCTCCGCCCTGCCGCTGCTCGGCGCCACGATCATCGCCATCCTCGCCTTCGCGCCGATTGGCCTCTCGCAGGACTCCACCGGGGAGTATTGCAAATCCCTGTTCCAGGTGCTGCTGATCTCGCTGATGCTAAGCTGGTTCTCCGCCCTGACCATCACGCCGGTACTCATTAAGTGGTGGTTGTTTAAACACGCCCCGTCGGCCGCCGCGTCGGCGGAAAAAGCCGATCCATACCGCGGCCGCTTTTATCGCGGCTATCAGCAGACGCTGCGAATACTGCTGCAGCAAAAGACCGTGACCCTGGTGCTGATGGGCGCCCTGCTGGCCGCGGCTATCTGGGGCTTCACCTTCGTTCGGCAGAATTTCTTTCCGTCATCGAATACGCCCATTTTCTTTGTCGACCTGTGGCTCCCCTACGGTACCGATATTAACGCCACCGAGCAGATGACCCGCGATATTGAGCGGTCGATCGCCGGCCAGCCGGGGGTAGTCACCACCGTCGCCACCATTGGCCAGGGCAGTATGCGTTTTATTCTTACCTACAGCGGCCAGCGGCAGTACAGCAACTACGCGCAAATTATGGTGCGGATGGACGACCAGCGCGGCATCGCCCCCGTCACCCGCCACGTGGAAGCCTGGATCGCCAGAAACTACCCGCAGGTGAACGCCAGCACTAAACGCATTATGTTCGGCCCCTCCGGGGATAGCGCAATTGAAGTGCGCATTAAGGGCCCTGACCCGGATACGCTGCGCGCGCTGGCCAGTCAGGTGAGCGATATTCTCGCCGAAGATCCGGCCACCGACAGCGTGCGTAACGACTGGCAGAACCGCAGCAAGGTGATCCGCCCACAGTACTCCCCGGCGCTGGGGCGCGAGCTGGGGGTGGATAAACAGGACATTGATCATGCGCTGGAGATGAATTTCTCCGGCAGTCGCGCCGGGTTATATCGCGAGGGCGCCGATCTGCTGCCGGTGATCGTCCGGCCGCCGGCAACGGAGCGACAGGATGCCAACCACCTGAATAACGTGCTGGTCTGGAGCCAGAGCCGCCAGCAGTATATCCCGTTGAGTAACGTCATCCATGGCTTCTCACTGGAGTGGGAAGATCCATTGATTCTCCGCCGGGATCGCACCCGGGTGCTGACGGTCCAGACCGACCCCAGTCCGCAAAGCGGCCAAACCTCGGGTGATATTCTCGCCCGGGTGAAACCGCGCATTGACGCATTGACGCTGCCGCATGGCTACCGTATCGAATGGGGCGGCGATGCGGAGAATTCCAGTGAGGCGCAGCAAGGGCTGTTCACGACCCTACCGCTTGGCTATCTGGTGATGTTTATCATTACGGTGCTGATGTTCAGTTCGCTAAAAAACGCCGTCGCCATCTGGCTGACCGTCCCGCTGGCGCTGATCGGCGTCACGCCCGGCTTTTTGCTGACTGGCATCCCCTTCGGCTTTATGGCTTTAATCGGCCTTCTCAGCCTCAGCGGCATGCTGATCCGCAACGGCATTGTGCTGGTGGAAGAGATAGAGCAACAAAAACAAGAGAAAGATCAACGACAAGCGATCATTGATGCGGCAACATCCCGTCTGCGGCCAATCCTGCTGACCGCCTTCACCACCGTGCTTGGCCTTGCCCCGCTGCTGCGCGATGTTTTTTTCCAGAGTATGGCGGTGGTGATTATGTTCGGTCTGGCCTTCGCCACCGTGCTGACGCTGCTGGTTCTGCCGGTGATTTACGCCTGCTTTCACCATAAGGATATGACGCATCAACGATGAACAGTACCGGTCTGAGCATTATTAAGACACTCGGCTGTATGACAGCGGTGACTTTTTTCACCATCTATAACACCTGGGATCGCTTTGATTATGACTATCACTGGATCCTCGGGCTGCTGACCTTCGTCTCGACCATCGCCACGCCGCTGTTTTTTGTGGTAGCCGGCTATCTTGATGCGCAGACGCGCCACGACGCCAACTGGCAAATTGGCAAAATTAAAAGCGTGGTGATCGTCTTTCTGTTTTGGATGACGGTCTATTATGTCTGGGAGCCTTATCAGCGCGGCTACCTGATCCAGCCCTGGTTTATTTTCGCCCTGATCGTCATCTATACCTTCCATCCCCTGATTGCCTGGCTCAGTCAGCGGCGCGGCCTGTTTTTCACCGTGGTCCTGACGCTGCTGTGCTGCTCTTATGGTTACGACCTGCTCTCAGTGCTCTATCCGGAAAGACATCTTTTCAGTCTGGCGCCGCAGTATCGTCTGTGGACATGGCTACTTTTTTATTTAACCGGGCAGTTGTTTAACGATCCGCGAGTCACGGAGTGGATACGCGACCCGCGGGTCATTAAAGGGTCGATTATCGCCCTGCCCTTTGTCTATTTATTTACCTGGTTTTATGAGCGCCACTTTTTCTTCGCGCTGTTTAAAGCCGATCGCAATGCGTTCATTCTCACGGGGTCGCAGATTTATATTCTGATCGTCCTGCTGGTGATCGCCGCTAACGCCGTGCAGTTTAAAAAGAACCGCGAGCTGAAGGAGGCGGTGCTGGCGACGGTTAGCAAAGCGATGACCGGGGTCTATATTCTGCACTACTCCGTTTTTCACCTGCTGGTGATGCTGATCCCTATACACTCGTTAGCCACCAAGCTGGGAGTGATTGCGCTAACGTTTGTCCTGTCGGTGCTCATTTCCCTTGCCGCGCTCTCCAGTACGCTGCTCAAGAAGGTGATAACCCTGTAACCGACAACGCGGCGATTTAGCGGAAGCTCCACTGAATGCTGATCACAAACACGCTGGGAATAATGATGCCACTCTCAAGAGCGAAATAGTCGGTAAAGTTGTACTGGATGGCATGGTAAATATAAGGTGAAAAGCCGATCCCGGTGGCATCCTTAAAATCTTTATAGGAGCCATGATCGCCGCAATGCTCGAAGGCGTCGAAGAAGAATTCGCCGGTATAGCCGTAAATGCCTTTGAAGGTCCATCCGCTGCCGTTGTGGTACCAGTCTCTTCTCACGCCCAGCGCCAGGCAGCGATCGTCGAAGCTATTATTCATAGTGCCAATCAGCAGACTGTATTTCGAGTCTTCTGAGAATTTACGTTCCACTGAGAAAAAGTGGTTTTCGAAATTCTCAGTATATTGCCCATGGTTATTGGTCAAATGGTAAACATAGGAACCGGTATTCATCGAATAGAGGTTAATCTCTTTCGCCTGCGCGAGAGTCGCTAACCCGGCCAGGAGCATTACGGTTCTACCGCGCATTTTCCCTCCTCAGTCTTCAAGGCCTGTCCATGGACAGATAGCTTCTGCCATATTTATCCGTCGGGACAAGGGGAAAAGCCCGAGAGGGAAATGGGGGAAAGATAACGATGCCGAACCGCCACATCGGTATTAAAAAGCGTAGCACACCCCTTATCCGCCAACAAACTGAGCAAACCGACAACGAAATGACCGATGTGTTTCCCTTTACCTAATTGTGCAAAAAAAAGACAAAACCTCACCTGCTTTTCGTTATGATCAGCGTCCGACGCGGAAGAAAGCCACCTGTCGACGACAGAGTTGCTGTGTACCCCTTCCTGCGTCGGCGCTATTTCATCCAGCACGCCGGTCAAAACATCACCTTCTCATTATCGTCAGCCTCTTCCCGCCAGTTTTACAAAGGTATCTTGCACAAACCGGATTTTATGTACAAGTAATGCAAACAACAAAATTCTTTAAAATCAATCAATTAATACAAAATACAAAAATAAGTCGTTCCGTTGTACATATAGTCCTGAAAAAAGTTGTACATAGCAGAATCACCGTCTATAGTTTTGGAGTGTTAACTGCTTGTTGCGCAACGAAGCGGGGATGTTTAACGGTGGCGCGGCAAGTCAGGCGGTGGTTCCTGGTTTTGCATTTCCTGTTCGTGACTTAGCGCGTACCAATGGTACGTAGCGACTTTTATTGTCAGTTTGCGTTATACGTGGGAGAGTTCGAGCTATGCATATTAAAAATACCATTCCAGCAGAGTTTGTCTTCAATTCGGCCCTGATGAAGAATATTGAAAATACGCTCATTAAGCAGCACAGAACGATAAATAATGAGCGGATGATTACGGAAATCCAGCATCGCCTGCAAACGGAAAGTAATGAAATACTTTCCGACCTCTATTTGCAGGCGCTGGATATGCTGTCCAGCAAACCTCATCATTAATTAACCCCGCGGAGCTGGCAGCAGGCTCACCCCCGCGGTGCCGGCACGCCTGGGTCTCTATCGGCTAACTGAGGCAAATAAAATGTCACACCATAATACCTGCTATCGTACTGAACATTACGATCTGTGGTTTGATAATCGTTTTCTTCTCTACGGGATGTCGCTGATCCTGAATAGTCTGCCGGCATCTTACTTTCGCAAAAAACATGTTTTCTTTACCAGCGACAATTATTTCGCAGTACTGCAGCACAACTATAACCGTCGGGATACGTTATTTATTCTGTTAACCGAAGGCAACGATCTTAATTTTCTGAGTGAACTGCCTATGCTGCGCTTACCGGCCAATTCAACGCCGGAAGAGTTAAAGATATTTCTGCACCAGCCCACCCGCTACTATAAAACCCACCCGGCGCCGGGCGCCTCGGTGCAGTTTACCGAGCGGGAAAAGAAAGTGATTCAACTTATCAGCAATGGCGAAGCGGTCGCCAGCATTGGCCGGTCGCTGAATCTGCATATTAAAACCATTTATCAGATCCGGCTGAATCTGATTAAAAAGCTCGGCTGTAGCGGTAGGACCGATTTTTTTAATATCAGCCGCAGCGAAACCTTTAAATCCTGGAGCCAGATCCACCTGTAACCCGGCGCGTTAGCCCCGGTCTGCTTTGCGGATCGGGGCGATTAATTATTACCGTGAAAATGGATGCTGAAGCCCTGCTCTTGCCAGTGGCTGAGCAGCTCTTCCTGCAGAGGGGTGGCAGCGCGTCCGGTCCAGACGAAGATATGCTGGCCGGGAAACAGCTCGGGCCGCGGCGACTCCAGCGGTTCGGCGAGGACGTTGACGTGCCAGCCACGCTGGGAAAGACGCCATGCTTCCAGCCACAGACGGGTCCTGTCCTCATTGCTCCAGCCCACCAGCAGCGTCTCCCTGCCGTTCTTCTTACGCGCTTCGGCAAGAAACAGCGCCACGCAGTCAATCAACAGACCATCCAGCATACTGCTAATCACCAGCGAGGTATTCTGATCGAGCTTCAGACGCTGACGTACCGGCACTAACAGGCTGTCGATGAGCGTGTCGACGGGGTGTTGATGGCTTAGCGCCATTAATTTGGCACGGATTCTGGCAGGCTGCATATAACGCAGAATGGACATCATCTCTTCCTGAAGATGCGCGGATTCGTCGCGCGCCGCCGGCAGGTTATCCTCCAGCAGCGCTTTAACTTTCCCTACTGATACACCGCGCTCTATCCAGCGCTTGATCTCTTCAATGCGCAGGATATCTTCTTCATCAAATTGTCGATGCCCACCTTCGCTACGCTGCGGTTTCAGTAGACCGTAACGACGCTGCCAGGCGCGCAGTGTGACCGGATTGATTCCGCAACGTTCGGCTACCTCACCGATACTGTAAAACGCCATAGCAGCCTCACATCAATCTGATACTTTAATACCTAAACTAACGAATTCAGGCATCCTGTACAACTCTATTTTCTTGTACAGATAAAGATATCAGGTTGTGGCTCACAGCGCTTGGGAAAAAGATGAAAAAATAATTAGCTGATTTCGAGATGGATCATTTTTTCTCTGGCCAGGCGACGGCGGGCAAGCCTCCCAGACGCGCGCTGGCGAACAAATTCCCTTGAAACTGCGAAATACCGGCTGATTCCAGCCACATCCACTCTTCAGCGCGCTCAACGCCGACGGCTGAGACCGCAATCTCCAGTGAAAAACAGCATTTGATAATCGCCTGTACAATCGACTGGCGCGGCCCATCCTGGTGGATATTGCGGATCAGCTCATGGTCGATTTTAATTCTGTCGGGCTGGTATTGCGCCAGCAGTGACAGCCCGGCAAACCCGGCGCCGAAGTGGTCGATGGCGAGATTGATGCCCGCCCCCTTTAGCTTTCGCACCGCATCGGTAAAATCATCCATCCGCGAAATCACTTCCCGCTCGGTAAACTCGACAATAATCTGCTCAGGAATAAGATCATTCCGCTGAATTTGATCGAGCAGGAAACCCACCGCGTTCGGCGCTTTAACCAGCGTCATCGGCAGTAGATTAATACTTAACGCCTTATTGCGTAAGCCTAATTTCCCCGCCAGCGACAGCGCCACCCGTTTACTGTGCAGATCGGCGAGATAAATGTCGTCCCCGGAAAGCCCGGCAAAATAGGCGCCAGGCGACTGGCCGTCCGGTGTGCGTAACAGCGCTTCCCACGAAATAATTTCGCAGGCGAAAGGGTCGACGATCGGCTGGAAGGCAAAGGACCAGCTTTCCTTATTATCAATTATCGGGGTATCAGGATAGAAAGTATTCTGATCGGGGATGAATACCCAGCTGTCAGCGGAAGGAATCTCAAAATAGTTCGCTTTTTCCGTTGATTCGACGAAGGTACGGAAAAATTGCAGTGCCCGGTCGTCATAGGTGAGCTGATATTTTGAGGTCCCGCGGTCCATCACCGTCTGCAGCACTTCCTCGCGATCATGTTCGCGTAAATCAAACAGTTCCATGCCGACATTACCGAAACGGCGGGACGGCGCATAGTCGCACAGAAGCTCCACCAGGTTATAGTGGCGGGGATCGCGGCAAATATGCTGATAAATATCCCGAACCTTTTCTTCAGGCCCCTCAATGAGTTGAAAAAAATGCGTCCCGTTAAAAAGTAAAATACCGGTGACGTCCGCCTGCCCATTTCTTTCGTTTGCCCTGGCGACCATGGCCTCGATCGATTTGAATGAGACATTGTCGCAGATATGGCTGCGATAAATGATGGTGGTTAGCATAGTGATTCCAGATGGGAGGGTAAGCATTCACAGTAGCAGTTATCAGGCTAATCGTCTTGTAAAACTACGTTTTGTCTTAACAAAAAAGATACACTAAAAATCCCTTTTTTGTGCAAGGCTTTTTCATTTTTCTTTTCTTGTACAACATGCAACGCTAAACCCTACCTTCACAAGCCAGAAACACACCAAACATAAAAAATTAACCGATTATAAATCAAAACGTTAACACGTTTTTAATCATTTCTGTGCAACTTTGTGTGTACAGGTTAGTAAATATTGTATAAGTTTAATAGCAGTTAACAGATGAATGAAATGAAAGGAGCACATATGCAGCAGAATGGTTACATTCCAGATACAGCGAACGCAATTGCCCAGTATTTCAACAAAGCATCGTTACCTTCCCAGCAGGAAACGCTGGGTCAGATTGTGATGGATATTCTCAACGAAGGGCGTAATCTCAACCGCAAAGCGCTGTGCACCAAACTGTTGAGCCGCCTCGACCGCGCCCGTGCCCCAGAGGAAGAGAGTCACTATCAGACCTTAATTGGTCTGCTGTTTGCCGGTCAGGAATAACGTCATCGATCGTCGCCTGTTGCGCCGCAGTAGCAGATGAGGGGCGATCGCTTCCACAAACCTGCTGCTGACCTGAATGCCCGTTCGCAGATTCAGGGAGAGAGTGGCATGCAGAGAGACGGTTATGAATAGCAGTGAAACTGAGGAAATCACCGATGAGATCATCGGCGAGGCGGTGCTCGCGCTTCTGAAAACGAATCGCCCGATTACCACTCCGACCCTGCTGGTGCGACTTCGGTTGATGCAGGCGACAGAGTCAGACCGACAGCGAAGAAAGCTCATCGCTGCTGTGATCGAAGAAATTTGCGCGAAGCTTGCCCGTCAGCGCAAGCAAGCGCCTTTGCAGGTAAAGAAAATCAATGGCCGTTGGGAAACCCGAGGTTCGCCGACACAAAGCGCCATGGCGCTGGAAGGTAAAAAGATCCACTGAGTCTCCCAACCATGGTGAATAACACAGAGTGAGAATGTGATGAGACAGACTATGCATCAGCAACCCGATATTTACGCAGGACTGCAGGACACCGCGCTCTCCGACTATTTCCGTAACGCCGGTGATAAGCTGGTTGATGAGTCCGCCGTGATGTCGCTGGCCATCAACAGTATTCTCCAGTCCGAGGGTCACCTGAACAATAAGGCCATTATTTTATGGTTGATTCAGGCGCTGGAAAGCACCGATGACGTGGTGACCGCAGACGTGATCCGTAAAACGCTGGAGATTGTCGTCGGCTACACCATGGACGATATCTAAAGCCATCACGCTTCAGGTCTACCAGGGCAACACCTTCCCTACAGAGCCTGTCCGCTCTGATCAAAAAAACCTCGCTCACGCGAGGTTTTTTCTTTTACCGCCTGACGGATCAGTGAGCGTTGACCACCACCCACATCGGTCCCTGCCCGACCGCATAGCGGCCTTTCTCCTGCAGCAGCCCCTGCTCGCCGGTAATTTCGTACACCGCGATATGGTGCGACTTCTGCCCGGCGGCAATCAGATACTTACCGCTGTGATCGAGATTGAAGCCGCGCGGCTGGGTCTCGGTCGGCTGATAGCCTTCCACCGCCAGCACGCTACCATCTTCCGACACGCTGAACACCGTGATGATGCTGGCGGTACGATCGCAGGCGTACAAATGACGCCCGTCCGGAGTGATATGAATATCCGCCGCCCAGCGCACGCCGGTGAAATCAGGCGGCATCATATCCAGAGTTTGTACACATTCGATGTTGCCATTCGGGTCTTTCAGCTCCCAAACGTCAATTGAGCTGTTCAGCTCATTGACGCAGTAACCATACTGCTGGTTCGGATGGAACACCATGTGGCGCGGACCCGCCCCCTCGACGGTGGTGACTTCCGCTGGCTCCTGGGCGGAGAGGAAACCATCTTCGCTGAGGGTAAACAGGCAGATGCGATCCTGCTTCAGCGCCGGCACCCACAGGGTACGGTTGTCCGGGGAGATATTGGCCGAGTGGCAGCCTTCCAGCCCTTCCACCACGGTGATAGTTTCAGCCGGCAGGCCATCCTGCAGCGGGGTCACGCTGACGCAGCCCTGATTGTAGGAGGCGCTGAAGACAAAGCGGCCATGATGATCGGTAGAAATGTGGGTCGGGCTGCCCGGCAGCGCCGCTTCTCCCGCAAAGGTCAACGCCCCGTTATCCGGCGTGATGCGATAAGCTAACACGCGAAACTCCGGACGAACGCCAACGTACAGATACTCCTTATTGGGACTGACCACCATCGGCTGGACCTGACCCGGGGCATCAACCACCTGCACCAGCGTCAGTTTGCCGTCCGCTTCAAGACTCCAGACGTGGATTTGTTGGCTTTCCGGGCTGGCGGTATAAACGGTTTGTTTCATGACTACTCCTTCCCTCACTGCACGTGGATTTTTCATTTTCAGGATAACAGCACCCTGAAAATTATAAGACATCCGCCCATGATACTCGCATCGCCGACCGAATTACCGACGGAAGGCGGCACAAAGGGCATACAGACATTCACGGCAGATGTGGAAAAATTGGTCCTGACGCCACGGCGGTGTACCATCATGGCCAGGTAATTTTCAACATCAACCGGAAATAACACATGACAACACGCGTGATTGCCCTGGATTTAGACGGCACCCTGCTTACCAGCAAAAAAACCATCCTGCCCGCTTCGCTGGAAGCGCTGGCCCGCGCCAGAGAGGCGGGCTACCAGGTGATCGTCGTTACCGGACGTCATCACGTCGCTATTCATCCTTTTTATCAGGCACTGGCCCTCGATACACCTGCAATTTGTTGTAATGGCACTTATTTGTATGATTATCACGCAAAAAAGGTTTTGGCGGCCGATCCTATGTCGGTGGAACACGCGGTAAGCCTCACCGCCATGCTCGCCGAACAGCAGATCCACGGTCTGGCCTATGTGGATGACGCGATGCTTTACGAACAGCCCACCGGGCATGTGATCCGCACCCGCAACTGGGCGCAGGCGCTACCGGAGGATCAGCGCCCGGTCTTCAGCCAGGTCGACTCGCTGGCGCAGGCGGTCCGCGAGGTCAAAGCGGTATGGAAATTCGCCCTCACCGACGATGACATTCCCCGTCTGCAGCGCTTTGCGCAGGAGGTCGGCGAGACGCTGGGCCTGGCGTGCGAATGGTCGTGGCACGACCAGGTGGATATTGCCCGCGCCGGCAACAGCAAAGGCAAACGCCTGGCGCAGTGGGTCGCTGACCAGGGGCTGTCGATGCAGAATGTGGTGGCCTTCGGCGATAACTACAACGATCTGAGTATGCTGGAAGCAGCAGGCACCGGGGTGGCGATGGGCAATGCGGTGGACGAGGTCAAAGCCCGCGCCAACGTGGTCATCGGCGACAATGAGTCCGCCAGCATCGCCGAGTTTATCTACCGTCAGCTGCTGTGATCAGGCGGCGATCGACACGCTTTTGATCTGGGCAAACACCTGCTGGCCTGGCGCTATCGCCAGGTCATCCCGCGCCCACGGGCTGATTCGAGCCCACAGAGGATGGCCGCTCACCCTGAGCTGAACCTCGATCTGTCCGTTGACCTCCAGACACTGAACCACCTCGGCGCGCAAGATGTTGCGGATGCTGGTGGCGGACGGCTGGGCCAGCACCAGCGAAACATCCGACGCCTGAATGCGGATCCGCGCGGTATCACCTGCGGGACGTTCGAGCCGGTTGACCCACAGCATTTGATCCCCCAGCGTCAGCGCGGTCATCGCGTACTGCGGATGCTGCGCGGCGATGGTGGCGCTGAGGATCGTACTCTGCTGTTCCGCCGGCAGCCAGGGGTGCATCACGCTGCTGCTCCAGACCTCCTCCAGCGGACCGAAAGCCTTCACCTTACCGGCCTCCAGCACCAGCACGCGATCGGCCAGATGCTGGATCTCGTCCAGCGAGTGGCTGACGTAAAGCATCGGAATATGGATCTCCTGCGCCAGTCGCTGCAAATAGGGCAACAGTTCGCGTTTGCGCGGAATATCCAGCGAGGCCAGCGGCTCGTCCAGCAGCAGCAGCTCCGGCGCGGTCAGCAAAGCGCGGCCGATGGCTACACGCTGCTTTTCGCCGCCGGATAACCGGCCAGGCAGGCGATCCAGCAAGGGAGCGATCCCCAGCAGCTCCACCAGCTTATCGAACTGGCTGACCATGGATTTCGCCATGCCGTACTGTAGATTGCCGCGCACTTTATAGTGGGGAAACAGGCGCGCATCCTGAAAGACATAGCCGATCCGCCGCTGCTCCGGCGCCAGGCAGATACGCTGCGCGGTGTCGTTCAGCACCCTGCCGTTGAGCACGATCCGCCCCGCCTGCGGCCGGGTCAGGCCGCTGATAGCGTTGATCAACGACGTTTTCCCGGCGCCGGAGACGCCAAAGATGGCGGTGATCCCGCTGCTGGGCAGCGTTTCACGGATCTGCAGACAGTGGCTGCCGAGGGTCTGGGTAAAGTCCAGCTCCAGCATCATTATCCTCCTATACGCTGGCGGCTCACGCGGGCCAGCCATTCTGATATCAAGAGCGAGACCAGCGCCAGGCCGATAGCGATGAGGCACAGACGAGCCGCCGCCCCCTCCCCGCCCGGAGTCTGGATCAGGGTGTACATCGCCGAAGGCAGGGTACGCGTTTCGCCGGGAATATTGGAGACGAAGGTGATGGTCGCGCCAAATTCCCCTAACGAGCGGGCGAAGGCCAGCACCGTGCCAACAATAATTCCCGGCAGAGTCAGCGGCAGCGTAATGGTGAAAAATACCCGCCAGCGGTTGGCCCCGAGGGTTCTCGCCGCCTGCTCCAGTTTGATGTCCACCCCCTCCAGCGCCAGGCGGATGGCGCGCACCATCAGCGGGAAAGACATCACCGCCGCCGCCAGCACCGCCCCGCGCCAGCTGAAGGCAAAGCTGATGCCGAACCAGTCATACAGCCAGCTGCCAATAAACCCGCGCCGCCCCATGGCCACCAGCAGCAGATATCCCACCACCACCGGCGGCAGCACCAGCGGCAGATGGAGAAGGCTGTCGAGCAGCGCCTTGCCGGGGAAGGTGCGCCTGACCAGCAGCCAGGAAAAAAAGATGCCAAAGGGCAGGCTCAAGGCCACCGCCAGGGAGGAGACTTTCAGGCTCAGCAGCACCGCCTGCCATTCGGGTTCGCTCAGAAACATCAGCGGGTGGTAAATCCGTAACGTTGGAAAATCGCGGACGCTTCCGGCCCTTTCAGGTAGTCATAGAAAGCGCTCACGGCCGCATTGCGATGGCCATCGACAATCGCCAGCGGGTATTCGACTTTCTGATGCGACGCCTCCGGGAAGGTGCCCACCACTTTCACCCCTTTGCTGGCCACAGCATCCGATCCGTAGACGATGCCCAACGGCGCTTCGCTACGCTCCACCAGCGCCAGCGCGCCGCGCACGTCTTCCGCCGGCGCAAGCTTCGGCGACAGGGTCTCCCAGGCGCCCAGTTTCTGCAGCGCTTCTTTGGCGTAGATCCCTGCCGGAACGTGCTGCGGATCGCCCACCGCCAGACGGCCCCCTTTCAGCAGGCTGGTCCAGTCGGTTTTCTCATCAATGGTAATCGCACCCTGCGCGCTGGCTTTCGGCGCCACCACCACCAGGCTGTTGCCAAGCAGGGTGGCGCGGGTCGCCGGATCGATGGCCTTTTTGTCAGCCGCGTAGTCCATCCACTTTTGATCGGCGGAGATAAACAGATCCGCCGGGGCGCCTGCTTCAATCTGCCGCGCCAGCGTCGACGACGAGGCAAACGACGAGACGACCTCGACGTTTTTCTCTTTCTTATACGCCTGGGCGATATCCTGCATCGCGTTGGTTAACGATGCGGCGGCGAAAACGGTCACTTTCCCCTCTGCCGCCAGCGCCTGACCCGCGACGCACAGCGTGAGTGATACCCCGATAACCCCGCGTAACCAAGAACCTGCCATCTGAATCTCCTGTCAATGCGTTATGTATTCGACAATATAACGATATGCAGAGCATTTTTATAGTGACACAGGACAATAAAACGAAGGGAAATGATACAGGAGGGAAATAGCACAGCGCCCGGTTAAACCGGGCGCCGGGAAATCAATGATTTTGCTGGCTGCGATCTTTGTGGCCTACGCCGGAGAAGAGGTTGAACACTTCGCCAAGACCGTAAATCAATCCCAGGATGACCGCCATCACCACCGGTACCATGATGACCGCAAAAACCAGACTTTTCAAAAGCTCTAACATGGTTCACTCCAGATAGTATGATTCCCTGATTGTAACGGTTTCAGCCGAAAAAACACGCCCCATTTGTGCGGTGGTTAATGACAAACCGCGCAGAGAGGTTTTGCAACTGGGTGACTATCGGTCACAATACGCTTTTTTGTCAGGAAACGATTATGCAGGCCGAAATTCTTCTCACCCTTAAGCTACAGCAGCGCCTGTTTGCCGACCCCCGGCGGATCGCCCTGCTCAAACAGATTGACCAGACCGGTTCGATAAGCCAGGGGGCGAAGCACGCGGGTATCAGCTATAAAAGCGCGTGGGATGCCATCAACGAGATGAACCAGCTCAGCGAACAGCCGCTGGTGGATCGCGCCACCGGCGGCAAAGGCGGCGGCGGCGCGGTGCTGACCCGCTACGGGCAGCGTCTGATCCAACTGTACGATCTGCTGGCGCAGATCCAGCAGAAAGCGTTTGATGTCCTCAGCGATGACGACGCCCTGCCACTGGACAGCCTGCTGGCGGCCATCTCGCGCTTTTCCCTGCAGACCAGCGCCCGCAACCAGTGGTTCGGCACCATTACCGGCCGCGATCGCCAGCAGGTGCAGCAGCACGTCGAGGTGCTGCTGGCCGACGGGCAAACCCGCCTGAACGTCGCCATTACCGCCCAGAGCGCTGAAAAGCTGGGGCTCGATGAGGGCCAGGAGGTGCTGGTTCTGTTGAAAGCGCCCTGGGTCGGCATCACCCTCGACCCGGCGGTGGCCCGCCAGGCCGAGAACCAGCTGTCGGGTCGTATCAGCCATATCGAATGCGGCTCCGGGCAGTGCGAAGTGCTGATGACCCTCGCGGACGGCCAGACCCTGTGCGCCACTCTGCCACAGGCGCAGACGTCTGGCCTGGCGGAAGGGACGGAGGCGATCGCTTACTTCAACGCCGATCGCATCATTCTCGCTACGTTATGCTGACCCCATTGACATTACGCGCCTGAAGTCGTATCCCTGATGCACATCGCTGCAAAAAATGGGATACATCATGTCATCATTGCAAATTTCGCAAGGCACGTTTCGCCTGAGCGATACAAAAACCTTAAAAATAGACCACCTGAGCGTGGCGGCGGGTGAAAGCTGGGCGTTCGTCGGCAGCAACGGCAGCGGCAAATCCGCCCTCGCGCGAGCCCTGGCCGGCGACCTGACCCTGCTCAGCGGCCAGCGCGAAAGCCACTTCTCCCGCGTAACCCGCCTCTCCTTCGAACAGCTGCAGAAGCTGGTCAGCGACGAGTGGCAGCGCAATAACACCGACCTGCTTAGCCCCGGAGAAGAAGATACCGGCCGCACCACTGCGGAGATTATTCAGGACGAGGTGAAAGATCCTGCCCGCTGCGCGCAGCTTGCCGAACAGTTTGCCATCAGCGCCCTGTTGGACCGCCGCTTTAAGTATCTGTCCACTGGCGAAACGCGTAAGACCCTGCTGTGCCAGGCCCTGATGAGCGATCCGCAGCTGCTGATCCTCGACGAGCCTTTCGACGGCCTCGACGTCAACTCCCGCCAGCAGCTGGCCGCGCTGCTGGCCGACCTGCATCGCGCCGGCCTCACCCTGGTGCTGGTGCTCAACCGCTTCGATGAGATCCCGGAGTTTGTGCAATACGCCGGCGTGCTGGCTGATTGCCTCCTCAGCGAGACCGGCGAGAAGCGCGCTCTTCTGCAGCAGGCGCTGGTCGCTCAGCTGGCGCACAGTGAAAAACTGGACGGCATCACCTTGCCTGAGCCAGATGTACCACCAGCCCGTCGTGCGCTGGCAGACTCGGCGCCGCGTATCGTGCTCAATGACGGCGTGGTCTCCTACAACGATCGTCCGGTCATCAACCACCTCTCATGGACCGTGAGCCCGGGCGAACACTGGCAGATCGTCGGCCCCAACGGCGCCGGTAAATCCACGCTGCTGAGCCTTATCACCGGCGATCATCCGCAGGGCTACAGCAACGATCTCACCCTCTTTGGCCGCCGCCGCGGCAGCGGCGAGACCATCTGGGATATTAAAAAGCATATCGGCTACGTCAGCAGCAGCCTGCATCTGGACTACCGGGTCAGCACCAACGTCCGCAACGTTATTCTGTCGGGCTATTTTGACTCGATCGGCATTTATCAGGCGGTGTCCGATAAACAGCATAAGCTGGTGCAGCAATGGCTGGATATTCTCGGCATCGATAAGCGCACCGCCGACGCGCCGTTTCAGAGCCTGTCGTGGGGCCAGCAGCGGCTGGCGCTTATCGTTCGCGCGCTGGTCAAGCATCCAACCCTGCTGATCCTCGATGAACCGCTGCAGGGGCTGGATCCCCTCAATCGCCAGCTGGTACGCCGCTTTGTCGACGTCCTGATTGGCGAAGGCGCCACGCAGCTGCTGTTTGTCTCGCACCATGCGGAAGATGCCCCGGACTGTATTACCCATCGCCTGGTATTCGTTCCCAGTGGAGACGGTTACACTTATCAGCTCGGCCCCGTGGCCTGACGCCTCCTGCCGGGGATCGAAAGATCCCTGGTATTTTTCAGAAAAATAGCGCCAACCTCATATAACCAATTGTATATAAAACAAAATAAATTAAATGATGTCGTTTCACCCTCAAGTGTAAACGATTCCACTAACTTGTTCTGTGTCACACTTTTCACTTCTTTGATATGCTATCTTCCTCATACACGATAAGCCGAATGGAGCGAATCATGAAAGTTCTGGTTACAGGTGGTAGCGGTTACATTGGAAGTCATACCTGCGTTCAACTGCTGCTGCAGGGGCATGAGGTGGTGATCCTCGACAATCTCTGCAACAGCAAGCGCAGCGTACTGCCGGTGATTGAGCGTCTCGGCGGCAAAAAAGCCACCTTTATTGAAGGCGATATTCGTAATGAAGCGCTGATGACCGAGATCCTCCACGACCACGCCATTGAAGCGGTGATCCACTTCGCCGGGCTGAAGGCCGTCGGGGAGTCCGTCGCCAAACCGCTGGAATATTACGACAATAACGTCACCGGCACACTGAAATTAGTCTCCGCCATGCGCGCCGCGGGCGTGAAGAACTTCATCTTTAGCTCCTCCGCCACCGTCTACGGCGACCAGCCGAAAATCCCGTATGTCGAAAGCTTCCCGACCGGCACCCCGCAAAGCCCCTACGGTAAAAGCAAACTGATGGTGGAGCAGATCCTGACCGACCTGCAGAAAGCCCAGCCGGAGTGGAGCATTGCCCTGCTGCGCTACTTCAACCCGGTCGGCGCCCACCCGTCGGGCGACATGGGGGAAGACCCGCAGGGGATCCCGAATAACCTGATGCCCTACATCGCCCAGGTCGCCGTTGGTCGTCGTGAATCGCTGGCCGTGTTTGGTAACGACTACCCGACCGAAGATGGCACCGGCGTGCGCGATTATATCCACGTGATGGACCTCGCTGACGGTCACGTCGCGGCCATGGAAAAACTGGCTGACAAAGCCGGGGTCCATATCTACAACCTTGGCGCCGGCGTCGGCAGCAGCGTGCTCGACGTGGTCAATGCTTTCAGCAAAGCCTGCGGCAAACCCATTAACTACCATTTCGCGCCGCGCCGCGATGGCGACCTCCCGGCCTACTGGGCGGATGCCGCCAAGGCCGACCGCGAGCTGAACTGGCGCGTGACGCGCAACCTGGACGAAATGGCGCAGGACACCTGGCACTGGCAGTCCCGCCATCCGCAGGGTTATCCAGACTAAGGAACCTTCATGAGCGTATTTAACCCCGTTGACCATCCGCATCGTCGTTATAACCCGTTAACCGGGCAGTGGATTCTGGTTTCTCCGCATCGCGCCAAGCGCCCCTGGCAGGGGGCGCAGGAAACGCCGGCAAAACAGACCTTGCCGGCCCACGATCCGGACTGTTTCCTGTGCCCGGGCAACACCCGGGTCACCGGCGACACGAATCCGAATTACACCGGTACCTACGTGTTTACCAACGACTTTGCGGCCCTGATGACCGACACCCCGGACGCCCCGGAGAGTGACGATCCGCTGATGCGCTGCCAGAGCGCGCGCGGCACCAGTCGGGTGATCTGCTTCTCGCCAGACCACAGCAAAACGCTGCCGGAGCTGAGCCTTGAAGCGCTGGAAGGCGTGGTTAAAGCGTGGCAGGAACAGACCGCGGACCTTGGAAAAAGCTATCCGTGGGTACAGGTCTTTGAAAATAAAGGGGCAGCGATGGGCTGCTCCAACCCGCACCCGCATGGTCAGGTGTGGGCCAACAGCTTCCTGCCCAATGAAGCGGAACGGGAAGACCGTCTGCAGAAAGAATATTACGCCAGCCAGGGCCAGCCAATGCTGCTGGACTATGCCCGGCGCGAACTGGCCGACGGCAGCCGCACCGTGGTCGACACCGAGCACTGGCTGGCGGTCGTGCCCTACTGGGCCGCGTGGCCGTTTGAAACGCTGCTGCTGCCGAAAGCGCCCGTGCAGCGTATTACCGATTTAACCGACGCCCAGCGCAGCGATCTGGCGCTGGCGTTGAAAAAGCTGACCAGCCGTTACGACAACCTGTTCCAGTGCTCATTCCCCTACTCCATGGGCTGGCACGGCGCGCCGTTTAACGACGAAAACCATAACCACTGGCAGCTCCACGCCCACTTTTATCCGCCGCTGCTGCGATCCGCGACGGTCCGCAAGTTTATGGTTGGCTACGAAATGCTGGCCGAAACGCAGCGCGATCTGACCGCCGAGCAAGCTGCCGAACGACTGCGCGCCGTCAGCGACGTCCATTTTCGTGAATCCGGAGTGTAATGATGAGTCTGAAAGAGAAAACCCAAACCCTGTTTGCTGAGGCCTTCGGTTACCCGGCCAGCCATGTCATTCAGGCGCCAGGCCGCGTCAACCTGATCGGCGAGCATACCGATTACAACGACGGCTTTGTGCTGCCCTGCGCTATCGACTACCAGACGGTGATCAGCTGTGCGCCGCGCGACGATCGTACCGTGCGGGTGATTGCCGCCGATTACGACAATCAGAGCGATGAATTCTCTCTCGACGCGCCGATTATCAGCCACGACAGCCAGCAGTGGTCGAACTATGTCCGCGGCGTGGTGAAGCATCTGCAGCAGCGGAACAGCCACTTCGGCGGCGCGGATCTGGTGATCAGCGGCAATGTGCCGCAGGGTGCGGGGTTAAGCTCCTCAGCCTCGCTGGAAGTCGCCGTCGGCACCGTGTTCCAGCAGCTCTATCATCTGCCGCTGGATGGCGCGCAAATCGCCCTCAACGGCCAGGAGGCGGAAAACCAGTTCGTCGGCTGCAACTGCGGCATCATGGATCAGCTGATTTCGGCGCTGGGCAAAAAAGACCATGCGCTGCTGATCGACTGCCGTTCTCTGGGCACCAAAGCCGTCTCGATGCCGAAAGGCGTGGCGGTGGTCATCATCAACAGCAACTTTAAGCGCACCCTCGTCGGCAGCGAGTACAACACCCGTCGTGAACAGTGCGAGACCGGCGCGCGCTTCTTCCAGCAGCCCGCTCTGCGCGATGTCACCCTTGAGCAATTCAACGCCGTCGCCCATGAGCTGGATCCGGTCGTCGCGAAGCGGGTACGCCATGTGCTGACGGAGAATGCCCGCACCGTAGAAGCCGCCAGCGCCCTTGAAAAAGGCGACCTGAAGCAGATGGGCGAGCTGATGGCCGAATCCCACGCCTCGATGCGCGATGATTTCGAGATCACCGTCCCGCAGATCGACACCCTGGTGGAGATCGTCAAGGCGACAATCGGCGATAAAGGCGGCGTGCGCATGACCGGCGGCGGCTTTGGCGGCTGCGTGGTAGCGCTGGTCCCGGAAGATCTGGTCGATACCGTGCAGCAGGCCGTTGCCAACGAGTATGAAGCGAAAACCGGAATTAAAGAGACGTTCTATGTCTGCAAACCGTCACAGGGGGCTGGCCAATGGTAACGCAAACCACCGCGCTGGCGCCGGACGGCCAGCCATGGCAGCAGGTAACCCTGCGCAATAAGGCGGGGATGACCGTCACCGTGGCGGACTGGGGCGCAACGCTGCTCAGCGCCGAGGTGCCGCTGGCCGATGGCAGCCTGCGCCGCCCGCTGCTGGGCTGCGCGAAGCTGGAGGACTATGCCCGCCAGGCCGCGTTTCTTGGCGCCTCGGTAGGCCGCTACGCCAACCGCATCGGCAATAGCCGCTTCCCGCTTGACGGCCAGCTCGTCAACGTCACGCCGTCAAACGACGCGGGCCACCAGCTCCACGGCGGCCCCGAAGGGTTTGATAAACGTCGCTGGCGCATCGTCCGCGCCGACGAGCAGGAAGTGCTCTTCGCCCTGACCTCGCCCGATGGCGATCAAGGCTTTCCCGGCACGCTGCAGGCCACCGCGCACTATCGTCTGACCGACGATAACCGCATCGCGATTACCTATCGCGCCACCGTGGATAAACCCTGCCCGGTGAACATGACCAATCACGTCTATTTCAACCTCGACGGTGAACAGCGCGACGTGCGCCAGCACCAGTTGCAGATCCTCGCCCAGAGGTATCTGCCGGTGGAAAGCGACGGTATCCCGGGTGGTGAACTCAAAGATGTTGCTAACACCAGCTTTGATTTCCGCCAGCCGAAAACCATCGCCGCCGACTTCCTCGCCGACGCCGATCAGCAAAAGGTGAAAGGATACGATCATGCCTTCCTGCTGGACGCCGGAGGCGACGCCAGTCAGCCTGCGGCGCAGGTCTGGTCGCAGGACGGTAAGCTGCAGATGACGGTCTATACCTCCGCTCCGGCGCTGCAGTTTTACTCCGGCAACTATCTCGGCGGCACCCCGTCGCAGACGACAGAGCCCTACGCCGACTGGCAGGGGCTGGCGCTGGAAAGCGAATTCCTCCCGGATTCGCCGAATCATCCGGAATGGCCGCAGCCGGACTGTGTGTTACGTCCGGGCCAGGAGTACGTCAGCCTGACGGAATATCAGTTTATCGCCCGATAATCGCCAGCGCCCTCCGCCGGGGGCGCTGCTTTTCGTCCCCGCCCTCCTCTCTGGCGCCTCTTTTTTCAGCAACCTGCTCTATTTTCCGTCACCAAAGGGCAAAAAAATAACCTGTGTTTTACAAGCACCTTACACTGAGCCACTATTTTCGCTATGGTTAGGGATAAGCATTGCCGTGAGCCAAATCACGGCAATATAATGAGAATAGTTATCAATCAATAACACATACACCAACATATTCAGCGCACCGTTCGCGGCGCGAGGGATGGCGTGTAGAGAGGAGTAAGAGAATGGCTGTAACTAAGCTGGTACTGGTTCGTCATGGCGAAAGCCAGTGGAACAACGAAAACCGCTTCACCGGTTGGTACGACGTTGATCTGTCCGAGAAAGGCGTTAGCGAAGCGAAAGCGGCAGGTAAACTGCTGAAGGCTGAAGGCTTCAGCTTTGATTTTGCTTATACCTCCGTGCTGAAACGTGCCATCCATACCCTGTGGAATGTACTGGACGAACTGGATCAGGCCTGGCTGCCGGTTGAGAAATCCTGGAAGCTGAACGAGCGTCATTACGGCGCGCTGCAGGGCCTGAACAAAGCGGAAACCGCTGAGAAATACGGTGACGAGCAGGTTAAACAGTGGCGTCGTGGCTTCGCTGTCACTCCGCCGGAGCTGACCAAAGACGACGAGCGCTACCCGGGCCACGACCCGCGCTATGCAAAACTGACCGACGCCGAACTGCCGACCACTGAAAGCCTGGCGCTGACCATCGACCGCGTCGTGCCTTACTGGAACGAAACCATTCTGCCGCGCCTGAAAAGCGGTGAGCGCGTGATCATCGCCGCTCACGGTAACTCCCTGCGCGCGCTGGTGAAATACCTCGACAACATGGGCGAAGACGAGATCCTCGAACTGAACATCCCGACCGGCGTACCGCTGGTGTATGAGTTCGATGAAAACTTCAAGCCGATCAAACATTACTATCTGGGCAATGCGGAAGAGATCGCGGCGAAAGCGGCTGCCGTCGCCAACCAGGGTAAAGCGAAGTAATTTCCCCGGTCAAAACAAAAAAGCGTGGAAATCTCCACGCTTTTTTTATGACCTGCGCTAACGCAGAGTAGCTTAGCCGCGACGGGTTTTCACTGCTTCCGCCAGCTGACGCAGGATCGTTTCGGTATCCTCCCAGCCGATGCAGGCGTCGGTGACGCTCTTGCCGTAGGTCAGCGGTTCACCGCTCTCGAGGCTCTGGTTGCCTTCCACCAGATGGCTTTCAATCATCACGCCCATAATGGCGCGCTCGCCGCCGGCAATCTGCTGGCATACGTCGGCGCCCACTTCCATCTGCTTCTTGAACTGCTTGCTGGAGTTGGCATGGCTGAAGTCGATCATTACCTGGGCCGGAAGACCCGCTTTCGCCAAACCGATTTTCACTTCCGCCACGTGCTTCGCGCTGTAGTTCGGCTCTTTGCCGCCGCGCAGAATAATATGGCAGTCGCCGTTGCCGCTGGTATTAACGATAGCGGAGTGGCCCCACTTGGTGACCGACAGGAAACAGTGCGGCGCGCCGGCGGCGTTAATCGCGTCGATAGCCACCTTGATGGTGCCATCGGTACCATTCTTAAAGCCCACCGGGCAGGAGAGCCCCGAGGCGAGCTCGCGGTGAACCTGAGATTCGGTGGTACGCGCCCCAATGGCGCCCCAGCTCATCAGATCGGCGACATACTGCGGGGTGATCATATCGAGGAATTCCCCCGCCGCCGGCAGACCGCTGTCGTTAATGTCCAGCAGCAGTTTGCGCGCAATGCGCAACCCGTCGTTGATGCGGAAGCTGTTATCCATATGGGGATCGTTGATAAGCCCTTTCCAGCCGACGGTGGTTCGCGGTTTCTCAAAATAGACGCGCATGACGATCTCGAGCTCGCCCTTCAACGCCTCGCGCAGGGTCAGCAGACGGGAAGCGTACTCTTTCGCCGCCGCCGGGTCGTGAATAGAACAAGGCCCAATCACCACCAGCAGGCGGTCATCATCGCCTTTGAGGATCTGGTGGATCGCTTTGCGAGCATGTGCAACGGTGTTTGCAGCATTTTCGGTAGCAGGGAATTTTTCCAGGAGCGCAACGGGAGGTAATAATTCGTTGATCTCTTTAATGCGTAAATCGTCGTTCTGATAATTCATCTTCTTTCCAGCGTTGCCATACTTATTCAATGAAATGCAATCCCTCCAATCTATCTCTTCGCTGAAATAGTGTAAACGTGATTTTACAGTAGTGATGGAATAATCCTGGAAATAGGCAAAAATACGCCATAAAGTAGCGAACCCAGGCTCATGAACTACAATATTTAACTGTTAAAGCTAATTAAGTCTTACGTTTCAGGATTATATAGTGACACTGCGATCGTCTGCGGAGTCTTAAACCATAGCGAGTCAGATCCCTGGCACACTTACCGCTGGAGGCGTTTTTTACCGCTTCCCGACCCAACAGGAGTATCCGATGAACATGAAAAAACTGACGACCCTTTTGCTCACCGCCACCTTAAGTCTTGCCAGCGGCGCGGCCCTGGCGGCAGACACCGGCGCCCAGTCCAACAATGGCCAGGCCAACTCTTCCGCTGATGCCGGCCAGGTGGCGCCGGATGCCCGTGAAAACGTGGCGCCGAATAACGTGGATAATAGCCAAATTAACTCTGGCTCTGGCGGCACCATGCTTCATCCTGACGGCTCGACGATGAGCCAGGACAATATGTCGAGCGATGAGGTACATAAAAACTCGATGTGTAAAGACGGCCGCTGTCCGGATACCGGTAAGAAACTGGACAACGGCGACAGCATGAACCATGACAACAGCAAAACCGACGGCACCACCCAGTAATTGATGCGGTGAGTGCAAACAGAGAAAAGGCGAGCTGGGCTCGCCTTTTCTCTGTTTGTTATCGTTCTCTGTTTATGCTGTCATAGCGTGATAATGATAACTATCAAGGGACGACACCATGGCGCATTCGCATTCGCACTCCCCTGCCCAGGCTCCGGATAACGGCAACGCTCGCCGGCTACTTTGGGCGTTCATCGTCACCGCCGGTTTTATGCTGATAGAAGCCATCGGCGGCGCGATCTCCGGCTCGCTGGCCCTGCTGGCGGATGCCGGCCATATGCTCACCGACTCCGCCGCCCTGCTGTTTGCGCTGCTGGCGGTTCGCTTCGCCAGCCGTCCCCCGAACGCCCGCCATACTTTTGGCTGGCTGCGTTTGACCACCCTGGCGGCGTTTCTCAATGCCATTGCTCTGGTGGTGATCACCATGCTGATTGTCTGGGAGGCCATTCAGCGCTTCCAGCATCCGCAGCCGGTTGCCGGGGTGACGATGATGGTCATTGCAGTCGCCGGTCTGCTAGCCAACGTGCTGGCGTTTTGGATCCTACATCGTGGCAGCGAAGAGCGGAATCTCAACGTGCGCGCCGCGGCGCTACACGTGCTCGGCGATCTGCTGGGTTCGGTTGGCGCGATTGTGGCCGCCGTGGTGATCCTCACCACCGGCTGGACGCCTGTCGATCCGATCCTTTCCGTGCTGGTTTCCTGCCTGGTGCTACGTAGCGCATGGCGGCTGCTGAAGGAGAGTCTGAATGAGCTGCTGGAAGGCGCACCGCGTTCGCTGGATGTGGCGGCCCTACAGCGGGATATCCGCCGCTCTATCCCGGAGGTGCGCGATGTTCACCACGTTCACGTCTGGCTGGTGGGGGAAAAACCGGTGATGACGCTGCATGTGCAGGTGGTCCCGCCGCACGATCATGATGCGTTACTCAACCGCATCCTGCATTTCCTGGAACATAAATATGAAATTGAGCATGCCACGGTGCAGATGGAGTACCAGCCCTGCAGCGGCCCGGAGTGCCATCTCAACACGATGCACGCCGGGTACGATCATCACCACCATCATTAGCCAGAAAACGCGTGAGAACCTCGCTCACGCGCGCTGTTTATCCACATTCGGCTGCCGTTCAGCGCAATGAACGTCAGCAAGAGATATTCCAGCGACATAGCATAGACGCCCTGACGGGCAAAAATCACCACGCTTATGACGTTGACGATGACCCACAGCAGCCAGTTCTCAACGTATTTGCGGGTCATTAAGATCATCGCCACTACCGACAGCACCGTCATACAGGAGTCCCAGAACGGGAAGGCATCCGGCTGCAGTTCCGGCATCGTGACCTGCAAACCAAGCGCTTGCATCAGGCTGACCGCGATTCGCGTCAGGAAGGCAAAAAACGGATTGATAAACAGGGTCAGCAAGCCGATCGCCACCACGCAGGCCGCCAGCCAGCCCAGGGCTTTACTGCGCGGTAGCCAGCGGATCTGCAGCTCAGCCTCATGATTGCTGCTTTGCCGCGACCAGGCATACCAGCCATAAACGTTAGCGGCAAAGAAGAACAGCTGCAGCAACAGGCTGGCGTACAGCTGGATCTGAAAGAAGATGATGGCGAACAGCGTGACGTTGACCAGACCGAATGCATAGTTGCTGATCTTCTCCAGGCTCGCCAGCCAGATACACAGCAGCCCGGCGATGGTCCCCACGGCCTCTATCCAGGAGAGATCGTACCCCCCGGCGCCGATGGGTATATGTACTAAAATATTCTGCGTGCTAAAAAAATCCATTTTATCCTCTCAGCGTCAGATGACGCGGCAATAGGTTATCCCCGTAGTGTAGCCGCAAAATCCAGCATCCGGTTAAGGGGAATTAATGCGCCGGTCCGCAGCGCTTCGTCGACGTGGATTTCATGTTCAGCGCCGCCCTGCTCGAGCCCCTCGGCAATGGCTTTCAGGCCGTTCATCGCCATCCACGGACAATGCGCGCAGCTGCGGCAGGTCGCCCCTTCACCAGCGGTGGGCGCTTCCAGCAGCGTTTTCTCCGGCACCGCCTGCTGCATTTTATAAAAGATACCGCGATCGGTCGCCACGATCAGCTGGCGCTGGGGCAGGCTTTTCGCCGCCGCGATCAGCTGACTGGTGGAACCTACGGCATCGGCCATCTCGACGATTGCCTGCGGCGACTCGGGATGGACCAGTACAGCAGCTTCAGGATAGAGGGCCTTCATACGCGTCAGTGCCTGGGTTTTAAACTCATCGTGCACGATGCACGCCCCCTGCCAGCAGATCACGTCTGCGCCGGTCTGACGCTGAACATAGCGGCCAAGATGGCGGTCCGGCGCCCAGAGGATCTTTTGACCAAGACTATCCAGATGGTCAATGAGTTCCACGGCGATGCTGGAGGTCACCACCCAGTCGGCGCGAGCCTTCACCGCGGCGGACGTATTGGCATAGACTACCACGGTGCGATCGGGATGGGCGTCGCAGAAGGCGTTGAATTCCTCAATCGGACAGCCCAGATCCAGCGAACACTCGGCGTTCAGGGTCGGCATCAGAATGGTCTTTTCCGGGCTAAGGATTTTGGCGGTTTCCCCCATAAAACGCACCCCGGCGACCAGCAGCGTGGAGGCCGAATGGCGGGCGCCAAAGCGCGCCATCTCCAGCGAGTCGGCTATACAGCCGCCGGTCTCTTCCGCCAGTTGTTGAATTTCAGGATCGGTGTAGTAATGCGCCACCATCACGGCATCGCGCTCGCGCAGCAGACGCTTGATTTTCTCGCGGTAAAACTGCTTTTCGTCGACGGTCAGCGGCTGCGGTTTCGGTGGGAAGGGATAAATCGCCGTTTCAGGATCAAACATTACGCTCATCATGCAATCTCGTTTTACTGGCTTAACTCTAAGACCGTCACTATGGCCTGTCTGCGCCTTAACACGGTCATGGTGTTTTATATGCTAAACAAGATAGCGGATTACGAGCAAAAAGTCGTGATGAATTTTGTACATGAGCACCTATTCCCCGGGGACGATGCTACGCATCTTCCCGGGCTACCGGTTCGTGCCTTATGGCGTCACGGTAAGCGGCGGCAGGGGGTCATGCTGAAGTAGGATTGTGGAGAATGACGCATAGCAAAAAGGCGCCTTTAGGGCGCCTTTTTACATTGGTGGGTCGTGCAGGATGACTCGGCTTCGCCTCGCCCTTCGGGCCGTCGCCGCAAGCGGCTCCGTTGTCTCACTACGTGAGACCCGAACCTGCCGCAGGTTCGAATCGTTGAGTTCAACGCATAGCAAAAAGGCGCCTTTAGGGCGCCTTTTTACATTGGTGGGTCGTGCAGGATTCGAACCTGCGACCAATTGATTAAAAGTCAACTGCTCTACCAACTGAGCTAACGACCCCTCGCGGGATTTTGCTACTGTAATCATTCAGGATGGTGGGTCGTGCAGGATGACTCGGCTTCGCCTCGCCCTTCGGCGCCGTTGCTGACGCAACGTTATCCTTCACTTTTCTACCAGTTACCATCATTAAAGATTGGTGGGTCGTGCAGGATTCGAACCTGCGACCAATTGATTAAAAGTCAACTGCTCTACCAACTGAGCTAACGACCCGCTCTGGTACTACCTGAATAATTTCACTCGACACCAATATTAAAATTGGTGGGTCGTGCAGGATGACTCGGCTTCACCTCGCCCTACGGGCCGTTGCTGACGCAACGTTATCCTTCACGTTCAACATCTGAGTTAAATGCTGAAATTGGTGGGTCGTGCAGGATTCGAACCTGCGACCAATTGATTAAAAGTCAACTGCTCTACCAACTGAGCTAACGACCCGAGTGGTGGGTGATGACGGGATCGAACCGCCGACCCCCTCCTTGTAAGGGAGGTGCTCTCCCAGCTGAGCTAATCACCCGAAACTGCGCTGGATACTACTGATACTGCCTCCACCGACCCCATCATTATAATGGTGGGTCGTGCAGGATTCGAACCTGCGACCAATTGATTAAAAGTCAACTGCTCTACCAACTGAGCTAACGACCCGGTGGTGGGTGATGACGGGATCGAACCGCCGACCCCCTCCTTGTAAGGGAGGTGCTCTCCCAGCTGAGCTAATCACCCGATACTACGCTGGATACTGCTAATTGGTGGGTCGTGCAGGATGACTCGGCTTTGCCTCGCCCTATGGGCCGTTGCTGTCGCAACGTTATCCTTCACGTTTTACTATCGCGTTCCACCAGAACGATTGGTGGGTCGTGCAGGATTCGAACCTGCGACCAATTGATTAAAAGTCAACTGCTCTACCAACTGAGCTAACGACCCACTCTGGCGTCGCTTTGGGCTTGTTTGATATCCCTTGGCAACGGCGGCATATATTACTGATTTCAGAATTCAGCGCAACTAAAATTTCGATAAAGATCACTTAACTGCTGGCGATTCAGGCGACAAGACCAGAAATGATGCGATTTCTGGTCATGCCGTAATCAACCAAGGGCATTAAGTCGTTTTTGCGCTTGTTTCGCACCGTCGGTGCCGGGGAATTTGTTGATCACCTGCTGGTAAACCGCTTTCGCTTTCGCGGTATCACCTTTGTCCTGCATGATCACGCCGACCTTAAACATGGCGTCTGGCGCTTTTGGCGATTTCGGGTAGTTCTTCACCACCGAGGCGAAGTAAAACGCCGCATCGTCTTTTTTCCCCTTATTGTAGTTCAACTGTCCGAGCCAATAGTTGGCGTTCGGCTGATAAGTCGAATCCGGGTACTTTTTAACGAAGTTCTGGAACGCCGCCATGGCGTCATCCTGGCGTGAAGCATCCTTCACCAGGGCAATGGCCGCATTGTAATCGGTGTTCGCATCGCCGGTCATCGCCGGAGCGCCTGAAGAGGCCGCTGGCGCTGCGCTGGTAGCAGCCGCGCTCTGATCGCCGGAAGACGACGTCTGGGCGCCAGCCGCTGCTGCGCCACCCCCGCTCGTCAGCCCGTCAATCTGCAGCAGAATCTGCTTTTGACGCTCAACGATCTGATTCAGCTGATACTGGTTCTCCTGGATCTGACCACGGAGAGAATCAATGTCAGTCTGGTTATCAGAGAGTTGTTGCTGGAGTTGGGTTAAAAGCTGGCTGTGAGCATTGGAAATACGCTCAAGTTGAGTGACACGGTCTTCGACCGAGCCTGAGCCGACACTACTGATTGGCGCCTGAGCAAAAGCGGCCCAGGGGGCCGCTATGCCAACCAGTAACGACAGACTCAATAAATGATGTCTGAAGTTACTGCTCATGCAATTCTCTTAGTAAACCAGTACGGCGCGACGGTTTTTGGCATATGCCGCTTCGTCATGACCCAGTACTGCTGGTTTTTCTTTACCGTAAGAAACGATGGAGATCTGATCGGCAGAAACACCTTTGCCCTGCAGATACATCTTAACGGCGTTAGCACGACGCTCACCCAGCGCGATGTTGTATTCCGGCGTACCGCGCTCATCCGCGTGACCTTCTACAGTCACTTTGTAGGACGGGTTGCTGCGCAGGAAGTTAGCGTGCGCGTCCAGCATGGCAGCGAAGTCAGAACGGATATCGTACTTGTCCAGATCGAAGTAAACGATGTTGTTCTGCTGCAGCTGCTGCATCTGCAGACGAGCTTGCTCTTCAGAAGACATGTTGCCGCCGTTACCGTTAGCGTCCATACCAGTGCCGGCACCCAGCATGCCTTCACCGCTCTGGTCGTTGCTGGCGTTCTTGTTAGAAGAACATGCCGCGATTGCCATAACCGGCAGAGCGATCATCAGCCCTTTCAGCACTTTGTTCAGTTGCATTTCTTTGATTCCTTTAATAATCAATTATTTATTATCACAGATACGGCGACCAGGCAGGTGATTTTACCTGTCCATCAGTTGCCGGAAGACGCGCTTTGAAACGCCCATCTGTAGAAACCAGATTCAGCACGGATCCCATCCCCTGAGAAGAGCTGTAGATTACCATAGTGCCGTTAGGTGCCAGACTTGGCGTTTCGTCTAAAAACGTTGATGACAGAACCTGTACACCACCCGCTTCCAGATCTTGTTTGGCAATGTGCTGCTGGCCGCCGGCCGAGCTGACCATTACCATCGTTTTACCATCCGCGCTCACGTCAGCGTCCTGGTTCTGCGAACCTTCCCAGGTGATACGCTGCGGCGTGCCGCCATTAATATTGACTTTATACACCTGCGGACGACCTGCCTGATCAGAGGTGAAGGCCAGGTTCTGGCTGTCCGGGAACCAGCTTGGTTCGGTGTTGTTGCTGCGACCGTTGGTCACCTGACGAATCTGACCCGAGCCCAGATCCATCACGTACAGGTTCAGGCTACCGGTTTTCGACAGCGCGAAAGCCAGTTTAGAGCCATCCGGCGAGAACGCCGGCGCGCCGTTGTGCTGCGGGAAGGAGGCAATCTGACGCACTGCGCCGTTCGCCAGGGTCTGCACCACCAGCGCAGAACGACCGCTTTCGAAGGTTACGTAAGCCAGTTTTGAACCGTCCGGAGACCAGGCCGGGGACATCAGCGGCTGGGAGGAGCGGTGAACCACGAACTGGTTGTAGCCATCATAATCGGAGACACGCAGCTCATACGGGAACTGACCGCCGTTGGTCTGCACCACGTAGGCGATACGGGTACGGAAGGCGCCTTTAATACCAGTCAGCTTTTCAAATACCGCATCGCTGGCAGTGTGCGCTGCATAGCGCAGGTACTGCTTAGTGACTTTGAAAGAGCCTTGCGCCAGCGTTGTGCCCGGCGCACCGCCGGTATCCACCAGCTGATACGCGACCTGATAAGAACCATCCGGGTTTGACGTCACCTGACCGACGACCACGGCGTCAATACCCAGCGCAGACCAGGCTGCAGGCTGCACTTCCTGGGGACTGGTCGGCTGCTGCGGCAGACGCGAGCGATCCAGCGGGTTGAATTTACCGCTGTTGCGCAGGTCAGCTGCCACGATACCGCCAACATCTTCCGGCGCAGCGCCCTGGCCGGCCCACTGGAACGGTACCACGCCGATGGGGCGCGCCGAGTCCACCCCCTGGGTGATCTCGATACGTACTTCTGCGTGCAGCACCGCCGCCCACAGCATTAAAAAACCAAATGCTACTCGTAATGCCTGCTTCATCATATCTCCCTTATCCGGGCGGAAAGCCCACGATAATTTAGCAGAATGTTAACAAACTCAAATACACAAAACTACCAAAACCCATGACCGCCCTATTTTCTTTCCCCCCGCTAACGCGGGGAGAAAAAGCGCTTAAGGTTTGAAGTCCAGTGGCGCATTTTTGAACGTTTCATAAACAGCCTGCGACGGCGGTTTAGGGAATTTGCTCATCCGACTGGTAGCCGCCAGCATTTGCTGGCAGAAAGCCGGATCGCCGCCTTCCGATTTCACACTCAACAACGTTCCATCCTGAGCCAGGTTTACGCGCAACGTACATACTTTACCCTTGTACGTATCCCAGTCATAGAGATGTCCTTTAATCGCGGCCTGCACCTGCGAAATATAGCTGGCAATCTCCGCCTGAGATGCACCGCCCTGCCCCGGTTTACTTCCTTTAGCAGGTGAAGAGCCACCTGTGCTACCGCTGGTGCTACCTTTCGGCGCATTCTTACCAGAGCTCAGATCGCCGAGCAGGTCGTCAACGCCGTCCGCTTCTTTCGCTGCAGCCGCTTTCTTCGCTGCCGCGGCTTTTGCTGCTGCCGCTTTGGCCGCTTTATCAGCCGCCGCCTTCTCAGCAGCTGCCGCTTTGGCTGCCGCTGCTTTTTCAGCTGCGGCGGCTTTCTCGGCGGCGGCCTTCTCCGCGGCCGCTTTTTGCGCGGCCGCTTTCTCAGCTGCTTTTTCGGCGGCTTTTTCTGCAGCCGCTTTTTCAGCCGCTGCCTGTTTAGCCGCTTCCTGCTGGGCCTTCTTCTCCGCTTCCTGTTGCGCTTTCTTCGCCGCTGCCGCTTCTGCTTTCTTCTGCGCCTCTGCCGCGGCTTTCGCCGCTTCGGCTTCCGCCTGTTTCTTCGCATCGGCCGCTGCTTTCGCGGCGGCGGCTTCGGCCTGTTTCTTCGCGTCAGCAGCCGCTTTCGCTGCCGCCAGTTCAGCCGCTTTCGCCTGGGCATCCGCCTTCGCTTTCGCCTCGGCGGCCGCTTTGGCCGCTGCTTCCTGCGCTTCTTTAGCCTGCGCATCCGCTTTGGCTTTCGCCGCCGCGGCAGCCTTGGCTGCGGCTTCCTCAGCCTGCTTCTGTTGTTCCTTCGCTTCTTTCGCCGCTTCCTGCGCCTGCAGCCGCTCCTGTTCGAGCTGTTTCAGCCGTTCCTGTTCCGCCGCCTGCTTCTCACGTAACTCTTCCGCCTGCTGCTGCGCCTGTTTTTCGCGCTGTTCAGCGGCGCGACGTGCGCTGGCCTGCTGCTGTTGCTGACGGTTATAGTTATTTACCACCGCCCCCGGATCGACCATGACGGCATCAATCGACGATCCCCCGCCGCCGCCGGCAGAGGCATCAAGATGCTCGTCAAACGAACTCCAGATCAGCAGCGCGATCAGTATGATGTGCAGCGCGACTGAAATGATGATCGCTCGTTTAAGCTTGTCGTTTTGTTCGGTTGCCTTTGACACTATCGGTTCCCAAAAACTGTTCGCCTGTACCCGCGATGCGCACCGACGGCGAGCGATACTCGCCGCCGAACGCCGCGCGGACGCACCTACCTGAAGCGATTAAATAGGTTTGGTCATCAAGCCGACCGATTTAACCCCTGCACTATGCAACAGGTTCAGCGCTTTAATAATTTCATCGTAAGGGACGTCTTTCGCACCGCCGATCAGGAATACCGTTTTCTCATTGGCTTCAAGACGACGCTTCGCTTCGGCAATCACCTGCTCCGGCGGCAGCTGGGACAGCGTCTCCTGCCCCACTTTCACGCTGTACTGCCCTACCCCGGAGACTTCCACAATCACCGGCGGATCGTCATTGCTTTTCACCGCTTGCGATTCCGTGGCGTCCGGCAGATCGACTTCCACGCTCTGCGTAATGATCGGCGCCGTTGCCATAAAGATCAGCAACAGCACCAGCAGGACATCCAGCAGCGGAACGATGTTGATCTCGGACTTCAGTTCGCGACGTCCGCGTCCACGTGCTCTGGCCATGGCTTACCCCTTATTGCTTTCGCTGGTGGTAAAAGCCTGACGGTGCAGAATGGCGGTGAACTCTTCCATGAAGTTGTCGTAATTCAGTTCAAGCTTGTTCACGCGCTGGTTCAGGCGGTTATACGCCATGACCGCCGGGATAGCAGCGAACAGACCGATCGCAGTGGCGATCAGCGCTTCGGCGATACCCGGCGCCACCATCTGCAGGGTGGCCTGCTTCACCGCGCCAAGAGCGATAAAGGCGTGCATGATCCCCCAAACGGTACCGAACAGACCGATATACGGGCTGATGGAGCCTACGGTGCCGAGGAACGGAATATGGGTCTCCAGCGTTTCCAGCTCGCGGTTCATCGAAATACGCATCGCGCGCGATGCCCCTTCGACGATCGCCTCCGGCGCATGGCTGTTGGCCCGATGCAAGCGCGCAAACTCTTTGAAGCCGCTGTAGAAGATCTGCTCCGAACCGGTCAGATTATCGCGACGCCCCTGGCTTTCCTGATACAAACGGGACAGTTCAATCCCGGACCAGAATTTGTCCTCGAACGCTTCAGCTTCGCGCGCGGCCGAGTTAAGGATACGCGTTCTCTGAATAATGATAGCCCAGGAAGCGATAGAAAAACCAATCAAAATCAACATGATAAGTTTAACCAGAAGGCTCGCCTTCAGGAACAAATCAAGGATATTCATGTCAGTCACTGCTTAAACTCCGCGACAATAGACTTGGGAAGCGCACGTGGCTTCATTAAGAGTGGATCAACGCACACAATGAGAACCTCAGCTTCGTTTAACACTGTATTCTCGGCGTTGACGATTCGCTGCGTGAAAACCAAAGAGGTGCCGCGCATCGAGGTAATTTCCGTCTGGACTTCGAGCATGTCGTCGAGTCTGGCGGGGGCAAAATACTCCAGCGTCATTTTGCGAACCACGAAGGCAACGCGTTCAGCCAACAGAACCTGTTGACTAAAGTGATGGTGGCGCAGCATCTCTGTGCGTGCTCTTTCATAAAAAGCGACGTAACTGGCGTGGTAAACCACACCACCGGCGTCGGTATCTTCGTAGTAGACCCGAACCGGCCATCGAAACAGCGTTGTATTCACTTTACATCCCGGTAATGCAAAAAAAGGTTAGAGCTTTCAAACTTCGCTACTATACGCGCGGGAAAGGTGGTTTGGAATGGGGGAAAGTAAACGGGGCGTAAATTTTTATGGGCTTATGCAAGCCCATAGCATTAACAGAGATCTCTTATTCAAAAGAAGAAAAAGAAGAGACCTAAAGCGAGCACGATATCAGCGATAAGCGGACAAAAAATCCCCTGCCAGTGAACGGCACGCGGGCGGAAGCCCACGCCGTGAATAACGCCGCTGCAAACTGCCCACATCAGCAAGAAACCATGCCAGATTTCCAGCTCGCTGGTCTTCGCGGCAAAGCGCGACGGATCCCAGAAGATGCAGCCTGCCAGCAGCAGCGCCATCAATAAGGAAAGCGCCCGGAGCGGGCGCTTGTCCATTATCGCGTACAGAGTAGCGATAAATTTCATCAGATTTCTTCTTTCTTCCCGGCTTTGGTGGCTTCCACGTGCTCAAGCGCCAGCGCGGTAATCACCCCAAAGGCACAGGCAAGAAGCGTTCCCAAAATCCATGCGAAGTACCACATATATAGCTCCTTACCTTAGTACAGCGAGTGGGTGTTCTTTTCGATGTCTTCGCGCGTGATGCGGCCAAACATTTTCCAGTAACACCAGCTGGTGTAGCCCAGAATGATCGGCACGAATACAATCGCCACGTAGGTCATCAGATTCAGCGTCCGCTGGCTGGAGGTCGCGTCCCACATCGTCAGGCTGGCGTTCAGCATAGTGCTGGACGGCATGATGAACGGGAACATCGCGATACCGGCAGTCAGAATGATGCAGGCCAGGGTCAGCGAGGAGAACAGGAATGCCCAGGCGCCTTTATCCGCTTTGGTCGAAACGACGGTCAGCAGCGGCAGCACCACGCCCAGGGCAGGGATCGCCCACAGCGCTGGTATATTGTTAAAGTTCACCATCCACGCGCCAGCTTCACGCACCACTTCTTTGGTCAGCGGATTAGACGGGCCGGTATGGTCAATCACCGATTTCACCACATAGCCGTCGATACCGTAGTAGACCCACACGCCCGCCAGCGCGAAGCAGACCAGCGTCACCAGCGCCGCCACCGTGGAGACGGTGCGGGTGCGCAGGTGCAGTTCGCCTACGGTACGCATCTGCAGGTAGGTCGCGCCCTGGGTCAGGATCATCGCCACGCTGACGATACCGGCCAGCAGACCAAACGGGTTCAGCAGCTGGAAGAAATTACCGGTATAGAAGAGACGCAGGTATTCGTCGACATGGAACGGCACGCCCTGCAGCAGGTTGCCGAAGGCCACGCCAATCACCAGCGGCGGCACGAAGCTGCCGATGAAGATGCCCCAGTCCCACATGTTGCGCCAGCGGGTGTCCTCGATCTTGGAACGGTAGTCGAAACCGACCGGACGGAAGAACAACGAGGCCAGCACCAGAATCATCGCCACATAGAAACCGGAGAACGCCGCGGCGTAGACCATCGGCCAGGCAGCGAACAGCGCGCCGCCGGCGGTGATCAGCCACACCTGGTTACCGTCCCAGTGCGGGGCGATGGCGTTGATCATAATCCGACGCTCGGTGTCGTTACGGCCGAGGAAGCGGGTGAGCATGCCCACCCCCATGTCGAACCCGTCGGCGACGGCGAAGCCAATCAGCAGGATGCCAATCAGCAGCCACCAGATAAAACGCAATACTTCATAATCGATCATTTGACGACTCCTGTCTTAGCGTGCCGACTGAATAGCCGCAGAGGACTGTTCAAAGTGATAGCGGCCGGTTTTCAGGCTGCTAGGTCCTTTGCGGGCAAACTTGAACATCAGGAACAGTTCAGCCACCAGGAACAGCGTGTACAGGCCGCAGATCAGCAACATAGAGAAGATCAGATCGCCCGCGGTCAGCGACGAGTTGGCCACCGCCGTCGGCAGGACTTCACCAATCGCCCACGGCTGACGGCCGTATTCGGCAACAAACCAGCCCGACTCCACGGCAATCCATGGCAGCGGCAAGCCATAGAACGCGGCGCGCAGCAGCCATTTTTTCTCGCCGATACGGTTACGGATCACGCTCCAGAAGGAGGCGCCGATAATCAACAGCATCAGGATGCCGCACGCCACCATGATACGGAAGGCGAAGTACAGCGGTGCGACGCTTGGAATAGAGTCTTTGGTCGCTTTGGCGATCTGCTCTTCCGTGGCGTCAGCGACGTTCGGGGTATAGCGTTTCAGCAGCAGACCATAGCCAAGATCTTTCTTCACGTTATTGAACTGGTCGCGAACGGCCTGGTCGGTGGAACCGGCGCGCAGTTGCTCCAGCAGCGCATAGGCCTTCATGCCGTTACGGATACGCTCTTCGTGCTGAACCATCAGATCCTTCAGACCGATAACCGGCTTATCCACCGAGCGGGTGGCAATGATGCCCAGCGCGTAAGGGATCTGGATGGCGAAGTGGTTGGTTTGCGCATTCTGATCGGGAATACCAAACAGGGTAAAGGCCGCCGGCGCAGGCTGGGTTTCCCACTCTGCTTCGATAGCCGCCAGTTTGGTTTTCTGCACGTCGCCCATTTCGTAACCAGATTCGTCACCCAGCACAATAACGGAGAGGATCGCTGCCATACCGAAGCTGGCTGCGATGGCGAAGGAGCGCTTAGCAAAGGCAAAGTCACGGCCTTTCAGCATGTACCAGGAGCTGATAGCCAGGATGAACATCGCACCGGTGACATAGCCAGACGCCACGGTGTGAACGAATTTCACCTGAGCAACCGGGTTGAGCACCAGTTCGGAGAAGCTAACCATCTCCATACGCATGGTTTCAAAGTTGAAGTCCGATGCGATAGGGTTCTGCATCCAGCCGTTTGCGACGAGGATCCACAGCGCGGAGAGGTTGGAGCCCAGTGCGACCAGCCAGGTGACGGCCATGTGCTGAACTTTACCCAGACGATCCCAACCGAAGAAGAACAGACCTACAAAGGTGGATTCGAGGAAGAAGGCCATCAGACCTTCAATGGCCAGCGGCGCACCGAAGATATCCCCCACGTAGTGTGAGTAATACGACCAGTTAGTCCCGAACTGGAACTCCATGGTCAGACCGGTCGCCACACCCAGCGCGAAGTTGATACCAAACAACTTGCCCCAGAATTTGGTCATATCTTTATAAATCTGTTTGCCGGAAAGGACGTAGACCGTTTCCATAATGGCCAGCAGGAACGCCATACCGAGCGTCAGTGGCACAAACAGGAAGTGGTACATCGCGGTCAAGGCAAACTGTAAGCGCGACAGTTCGACTATATCTAACATCATGACTCCTTGCTCATCGCATGAAGACTCCGAAAATGAACCGAGAAGCTCTGGCTCATACGCATGCCCCAATACAAATTTTTATTTGTCGCCCGCCCGGAGCGGGTTTCAACCGAAAGTGAAACCACGCCAGGACAAGGTTACAAATACGTTAACGAAAAACCCAATTGATTCCCCAATATATTACGCCGCAATAACCTTACAATAAATATGTTTTTATTGTTCCAGTTTTACATTTTTCGACGGTGATCAATATATAGCGAAGATGGCCAGTTTAGGCCAATTTGACTTGAGACAATTTAACGTTTTTTGAAGGATTTTTCCAAGCATTAAGTATTGATATAAATCAATTTTTACTCTACGTGTTAATTATGTAGCCCAATAAAGAATATTGGTAAACTTAATGTTAATACTGTGTTTAAAGTATACTTTGATTGGTTACTAAAAAGGGAGAGATGAGAATCATAGGTAATATTATTTAACGCCGCAGGAAAAAAAAGAAAAAAAAGAGCCGATCCGATTAATGCTAGACCGCTCACAGTATTTTTTCCTGTTTTCTTATCCCCTCCCCCACTCTTTTTTTAGTGTCTGTTTTGCTTCCCTCCGGTACGGCCAGGGCATATTTTCCTTTCCGACAACCGCACGTCGAGAATATTTATGAAATAATTCTTAAAATCAATATGATAGATAAGGTTTTCGCCAAACGCGGGGTTTGCTGGCTCAGCGGCTTTCGGGAGAAGCGGATAACGGCCAAAAAAAAGGCCACCTGACGGTGGCCAACCATGTCGAAATCGGACAGATTTCTGCTTGCGGACAAGCAGAGAGGGTTTACTTGATGATCGCTTTCAGCGCTTCGCCGATATCGGCCAGGCTGCGAACGGTTTTCACACCGGCTGCTTCCAGGGCTGCGAATTTCTCATCAGCAGTACCTTTACCGCCAGCGATGATGGCGCCCGCATGGCCCATACGCTTGCCTTTCGGCGCGGTCACGCCCGCGATGTAGCCGACAACCGGCTTGGTCACGTGCTCTTTGATGTAGGCAGCCGCTTCTTCTTCCGCGCTGCCGCCGATCTCACCGATCATGACGATCGCTTCGGTCTGCGGGTCTTCCTGGAACAGCTTCAGGATATCGATGAAGTTAGAGCCCGGGATCGGGTCGCCGCCGATACCGACGCAGGTAGACTGGCCGAAGCCGTAGTCGGTGGTCTGCTTAACCGCTTCATAGGTCAGGGTACCGGAACGGGAAACGATGCCCACTTTACCCGGTTTGTGAATGTGACCCGGCATGATGCCGATTTTGCATTCGCCCGGGGTGATCACGCCTGGGCAGTTCGGGCCGATCATGCGCACGCCCGCTTCGTCCAGTTTCACTTTCACAGTCAGCATATCCAGGGTCGGGATACCTTCGGTGATGGTGATGATAAGCTTAATGCCCGCGTCAATCGCTTCCAGAATGGAATCTTTGCAGAACGGCGCCGGAACGTAGATCACGGTCGCGGTAGCGCCGGTCGCTTCAACGGCTTCGCGCACGGTGTTGAACACCGGCAGGCCCAGGTGCGTGGTGCCGCCTTTGCCTGGCGTCACGCCGCCAACCATTTGCGTACCGTAAGCGATCGCTTGTTCAGAGTGGAAGGTCCCCTGGCTACCGGTGAAGCCCTGGCAGATAACCTTGGTATCTTTATTAATTAAAACTGACATTATTTCCCCTCCACTGCGGCAACAACCTGCTGTGCTGCGTCCGTCAGACTTTTCGCTGCAATAATATTCAGGCCGCTGTCAGCCAGTTTTTTCGCGCCCAGTTCGGCGTTGTTACCTTCCAGACGAACCACCACCGGAACGTTAACCCCAACTTCCGCTACCGCACCGATGATACCGTCAGCGATCAGGTCGCAGCGTACGATACCGCCGAAGATGTTAACCAGCACCGCTTTCACGTTGTCATCAGAGAGGATGATTTTGAACGCTTCGGTGACGCGCTCTTTGGTGGCGCCGCCGCCCACGTCGAGGAAGTTAGCCGGTTCGCCGCCGTGCAGTTTAACGATGTCCATGGTACCCATCGCCAGGCCCGCGCCGTTAACCATGCAACCAATGTTGCCGTCCAGCGCGACGTAGTTCAGTTCCCACTGCGCCGCCTGCGCTTCACGCGGATCTTCCTGAGACTGGTCGCGCATTTCGCGCAGATCCGGCTGGCGGAACAGCGCGTTGCCGTCAGCGCCCAGTTTGCCGTCCAGGCAGATCAGGTCGCCCTGCTTGGTGATCACCAGCGGGTTAATTTCGATCAGCGCGAGGTCGCGCTCCAGGAAAATGGTCGCCAGGCCCATGAAAATCTTAGTGAACTGCTGAACCTGCTTACCTTCCAGGCCCAGTTTGAACGCCAGTTCACGGCCCTGGTAAGGCATCGGGCCAGCCAGCGGATCGATGGCGATCTTGTGGATCAGGTGCGGGGTCTCTTCCGCCACTTTTTCGATTTCCACGCCGCCTTCAGTAGAGGCCATGAACACCACGCGACGGGAACTACGGTCAACGACCGCGCCCAGGTACAGCTCTTTGTCAATATCGGTCGCCGCTTCAACCAGGATCTGGTTAACCGGCTGGCCGTTCGCATCTGTTTGATAGGTCACCAGACGTTTGCCCAGCCAGTGCTCGGCAAATGCGCGGATCTCTTCTTTGCTCTTCACCACTTTCACACCGCCCGCTTTGCCGCGGCCACCAGCGTGAACCTGACATTTCACTACCCACGGACCCGCGCCGATTTTTGAAGCGGCTTCTTCTGCTTCACGCGGAGTAGTACAGGCATAACCCACCGGCGCCGGTAAGCCATAGCGGGCAAAAAGTTGTTTTGCCTGATATTCATGTAAGTTCATGTGTTCAGTCCATCCTTCAGGGTGTAATTATCTTTAAACCTGTAGGCCTGATAACGGCGCTAACGCGTGTTATCCGGCCTACGGTAGGTAATACGCTTGCTGACTACACGTCCAGCAGCAGACGGGTCGGATCTTCCAGCAGCTCTTTAATCGCCACCAGGAAGCCTACCGACTCACGTCCGTCGATCAGACGGTGATCGTAGGAGAGCGCCAGGTACATCATCGGCAGGATCTCTACCTTGCCATTCACCGCCATCGGGCGGTCTTTAATGGCATGCATACCCAGGATGGCGCTCTGCGGTGGGTTGATGATCGGCGTGGACATCAGGGAGCCGAACACGCCGCCGTTGGTGATGGTGAAGTTACCGCCGGTCAGGTCATCTACGGTCAGCTTGCCGTCGCGGCCTTTCACTGCCAGCTCTTTAATATTCTTTTCGATATCCGCCATGCCCAGCAGGTCGACGTCACGCAGAACCGGGGTGACCAGGCCGCGCGGGGTGGATACGGCCATGCTGACGTCGAAGTAGTTGTGGTACACCACGTCGTCGCCATCGATGGAGGCGTTCACTTCCGGATAGCGTTTCAGCGCTTCCACTACCGCTTTCACGTAGAAGGACATAAAGCCCAGGCGGATGCCATGACGTTTTTCGAACGCCTCACCGTACTGCTTACGCAGATCCATGATTGGCTTCATGTTGACTTCGTTGAACGTGGTCAGCATGGCGGTGGAGTTTTTCGCTTCCAGCAGACGCTCGGCCACGCGTTTACGCAGGCGGGTCATCGGGACGCGTTTTTCAGAACGATTGCCCAGCTGCGGCGCCGGCGCGACTGCCGCGGCGGAGGCTGGCGCTTTGGCTTCTGCCGGCGCCGGGGCTTTCGCCAGATGTTTCTCAACGTCTTCGCGGGTCAGACGGCCGCCGACGCCAGTGCCTTTGATGGCCGCTGCGTCGAGGTTGTGTTCAGCCAGCAGACGACGGATCGCCGGGCTCAGCGCGTCGTTGTTCTGCTCTTCCAGAGAAGCCTGCTGACGCTGCGCCGGCGTGGACGCCTTCGCATCGGCTTTTTCGCTGCTTTCTTTACCTGCGCTGTTACCTTCGCGCAGGCGGCCAAGGATCTGGCGAGACAGGACGGTAGCGCCCTCGTCTTCCAGCACTGCATCCAGAATGCCGTCCGCTGATGCCGGTACTTCCAGTACCACTTTGTCAGTTTCGATTTCGACCAGGACTTCGTCACGGACGACCGCGTCGCCCGGTTTTTTGTGCCAGGTGGCGACGGTTGCGTCAGCTACGGACTCAGGCAGGTCGGGAACCAGAATATCTACGCTACTCATTGTGTATCCTTTAATTAATCGACGTTCAGCGCGTCATTGACCAGATCTTGTTGCTGTTTCTGGTGAACGGACATATACCCTACCGCCGGAGAGGCGGAGGCCGGGCGGCCTGCATAACGCAGAGAGGCCCCAAACGGAATCACTTCACGGAAGTGATGCTGGCTGCAGTACCATGCGCCCTGGTTGAGCGGCTCTTCCTGGCACCAGACAAAATCATGCACGTGCGCATACGCTTTCAGCGCTTCCTGCACCGCCTGATGCGGGAACGGATAGAGCTGCTCGATACGAACGATAGCGACATCTTTTTGCTCGTTTTTGCGGCGCTGTTCCAGCAGGTCGTAGTAAACCTTACCAGAGCACAGCACAACGCGCTTCACAGCCTGCGGATCAAGTTGATCGATTTCACCGATGGCCGGCAGGAAAGTGCCGTTCGCCAGCTCATCCATGCTGGAGACTGCCAGCGGATGACGCAGCAGCGACTTCGGCGACATCACCACCAGCGGACGACGCATACCGCGCAGCGCCTGACGACGCAGCATGTGGTACACCTGCGCCGGTGTGGACGGTACGCAGACCTGCATGTTCTGCTCAGCGCACAGCTGCAGATAACGCTCCAGACGCGCGGAGGAGTGCTCCGGACCCTGGCCTTCATAGCCGTGCGGCAGGAGCATCACCAGGCCGCACATCCGGCCCCACTTCTGCTCACCGGAGGAGATGAACTGGTCGATCACCACCTGAGCGCCGTTGGCGAAGTCGCCAAACTGCGCTTCCCAGATGGTCAGGGTGCGCGGCTCAGCGGTGGCGTAACCATATTCAAACGCCAGTACGGCTTCTTCAGACAGCACCGAGTCCCAAACGCGGAACTGGCCCTGACCGTTATGGACATGCTGCAGCGGGGTGTAAGTTGAACCATTGGTCTGGTTATGGATCACCGCATGACGATGGAAGAAGGTGCCGCGACCGGAGTCTTCCCCGGACAGACGCACCGGAATACCTTCGTCAACCAGCGTGGCGTAGGCCAGGTTTTCGGCGCCGCCCCAGTCGAACAGCTTCTCACCTGCCGCCATCGCCTGGCGGTCGGCGTAAATTTTCGCTACGCGGGACTGCATTTCGATACCTTCCGGCACCGTGCTGATGCGTTTCGCCAGCTCCTTCAGACGCTTCGGCTCCACTTTATCCGGATAGCTCTCGTCCCACTCATGATTGAGGTACGGCGACCAGGTAAAGGAGTGCATGTTCATCGGACGCCATTCCTGCACCACGCATTCGCCGGCATCCAGCGCATCGCGGTAGAGGTTAACCTGCTCGGTCGCGTCTTCCAGAGTCGCCACCTTCTCCTGCTCCAGCTTGTCAGCATAGATTTTGCGCGGGGTCGGGTGCTTTTTGATCTTCTGATACATCAGCGGCTGAGTTGCGCTCGGCTCATCGGCTTCGTTATGGCCGTGACGGCGGTAGCACACCAGATCGATGAAAACATCGCGTTTGAAGGTATTGCGGAAATCCAGCGCCAGACGAGTGACGAACGCGACCGCTTCCGGATCGTCGGCATTGACGTGGAAAATCGGCGCCTGCACCATTTTACCGATGTCGGTGCAATACGGGGTCGAACGCGCATCCAGCGGGTTAGAGGTCGTGAAGCCCACCTGGTTGTTGATAACGATGCGCACGGTACCGCCCACTTCGTAACCGCGGGCTTTCGACATGTTCAGGGTTTCCTGAACCACGCCCTGACCGGTGACGGCGGCGTCGCCGTGGATAGTGATCGGCAGAACCTTGTTGCTGCTCGGCTCGTCCAGACGATCCAGACGGGCGCGTACGGAACCGATAACCACCGGGCTGACGATCTCGAGGTGCGACGGGTTAAACGCCAGCGCCAGGTGCACCAGACCGCCTTCGGTTTCCATATCGGATGAGAAGCCCATGTGGTACTTCACATCGCCGGTACCGAGATGTTCTTTATGTTTGCCGGCGAACTCGTCGAACAGATCCTGCGGTTTTTTACCCAGCACGTTGACCAGCACGTTGAGACGACCGCGGTGCGCCATGCCCAGCACCACTTCGCGGGTGCCGCTCTTGCCCGCATGGCGGATCATCTCTTTGAGCATCGGGATCAGGGCATCGCCACCCTCCAGCGAGAAGCGCTTCGCCCCCGGGAATTTGGCGCCGAGGTAGCGCTCCAGGCCTTCCGCGGCGGTCAGTTCGCTGAGGAAGCGTTTTTTCTCTTCCGCGGTAAAGCTCGCTTTGCCAGCTACCGATTCAATGCGCTGCTGGATCCAGCGTTTTTCTTCGGTAGAGGTGATATGCATGTATTCCGCGCCGATGGAGCCGCAGTAGGTTTGCTTGAGGGCGGCAATCAACTCGCCCAGCTTCATCGTGTCTTTACCGATGGCAAATGAACCTACGTTATAGCTTTCCTGGAAATCGGCCTCGGTCAGATCGTGGTAGGCCGGATCGAGATCCGCCACTCTCTCTTGCTTCCACAGCCCCAGCGGATCGAGATTCGCATGCTGGTGGCCACGGAAACGGTATGCGTTGATGAGCTGCAGGACTTTAACCTGCTTCACATTGGTGTCTGGGTCGGAAATCGAAGAAGTGTAACGTGAGGCATCCTTCGCCAGTCGACGGAAATAATCACGCGTTTTGGAATGAAATTGATCCGGTTTAACTCCGGTGCCAGGTAACTGCTGGAACATTGAACGCCAGTTGGCGTCAACAGAGTCAGGATCGGTTAAGAAGTCTTCATAGAGCTGTTCTATCCAGCTCTGGTTCGAACCAGAGAGGTAAGAAGAGTCCAGCCAGGCTTTCATTGCGCCGTTCTGCATCGTGATCCCTTAAGCATTCATATGCTTATTTCGCCGTAGAAACTACCACGCACACCGAGTGCACGTGCCGGGGTTCACTTGTTGCGGACGAGTTGTGGTTTCTATCCGCTAAGGAACCTTTAAAAACTGCCATTAATCTTCGGCGTTCAGGCTGCGGTTGCGTTAGCTGCCTTCACTTACCCCGGTCACATAGTTCGCTATGCTCCCGGGGATGCGTTCAGTTGCCGCCTTACCTCGCACTGAACGCCTTGATTACTGGTACATCTTGTGGCGGTTTTTAAAGATTTCCTGCTATCCCTTCATACTTCAAGTTACATGTACGTTGTCCTGTAACTCGAATTATTTAGGGTATTCATTTCCCGGTAGCACAAACGCTACCGGGGTTACTGCTTTTGGTAGCCCGGATAAGCGGTAGCGCCATCCGGGATACACCGGGTTTCTTACGCGCTGCGCTGCAGCAGCATCGACTTAATATGGCCGATGGCGCGCGTCGGGTTCAGCCCCTTCGGACACACACTGACGCAGTTCATAATGCTGTGACAGCGGAATACGCTGAAAGCATCGCTCAGGCCGTCCAGACGCTCGCTGGTTTCGGTATCGCGACTGTCGATCAGGAAGCGATACGCGGCCAACAGGCCAGCCGGACCAATGAACTTATCCGGGTTCCACCAGAACGACGGGCACGAAGTCGAACAACATGCGCAGAGAATACACTCGTACAGACCATCGAGTTTCTCACGCTGCTCAGGCATCTGCAGATGCTCGCGAGCCGGAGGATTTTGCCCATTATTCAACAAGTAAGGCTTAATCTTCTCATATTGTGCATAGAATTGCCCCATGTCCACCACCAAATCACGAATAACAGGTAATCCTGGCAGCGGACGGATAACAATCTTCTTGCCCGGCTGATTCAGCGCGGAGATCGGCGTGATGCACGCCAGACCGTTTTTCCCGTTCATATTCAGGCCATCGGAACCACAAACCCCTTCACGGCAGGAGCGGCGGAACGACAGCGACGGATCTTTTTCTTTCAGCTGGATCAGCGCATCCAGCAGCATCATGTCACGACCTTCTTCCGCTTCGAGGGTGTAATCCTGCATGTGCGGAGCGTCATCAACATCCGGGTTATAGCGATAAATTGAAAACTCGAGTTTCATTTTCCTGTCTCCGCATTAGTAAGTACGAATCTTCGGCGGGAATGCCGGACGCAGTTTCGGTTCCATGTTGACGCTACGACGCGTCATGGATTCCGACTCTGGCAGATACAGGGAATGGCACAGCCAGTTTTCATCATCACGATCCGGGAAGTCGAAGCGGCTGTGGGCGCCACGGCTCTCGGTACGGAAGTTAGCGGATACGGCGGTCGCGTACGCGGTTTCCATCAGGTTATCCAGCTCCAGGCACTCAACGCGCTGGGTGTTGAACTCGCTGGAGGTATCGTCGAGACGGGCGTTTTTCAGGCGCTCGCGGATCACTTTCAGCTGTTCCAGACCCTTGTGCATCGCATCGCCTTCGCGGAACACCGAGAAGTTATGCTGCATACATTCCTGCAGCGCTTTGCGGATTGCCACCGGATCTTCACCGGAACGGGTGTTGTTCCAGCGGTTGAGGCGGTCCAGCGAGCCTTCGATATCGGATTCGCTGGCGTCGCGCAGCGTGCCCTGCTCGGCGATGGATTCCTGCAGATGCAGGCCCGCCGCGCGGCCGAAGACCACCAGGTCGAGCAGCGAGTTGCCGCCAAGACGGTTAGCGCCGTGGACCGATACGCAGGCGATTTCGCCTACCGCGAACAGGCCCGGGATCACCACGTCTTCGCCCTTCTCATTGACGGTCAGCGCCTGGCCGGTCACTTTGGTCGGAATACCGCCCATCATGTAGTGGCAGGTTGGGATAACCGGGATCGGCTCTTTCACCGGATCGACGTGAGCAAAGGTACGGGACAGCTCGAGGATACCCGGCAGACGAGATTCCAGAACCTCTTTACCCAGGTGATCCAACTTCAATTTCGCGTGCGGGCCCCACGGGCCATCGCAGCCGCGACCTTCGCGGATTTCGATCATGATGGAACGCGCCACCACGTCACGACCCGCCAGGTCTTTGGCGTTCGGGGCATAACGCTCCATAAAGCGTTCGCCGTGTTTATTGAGCAGATAACCGCCTTCGCCGCGGCAACCTTCGGTGACCAGAACCCCTGCCCCGGCGATGCCGGTCGGGTGGAACTGCCACATTTCCATATCCTGCACCGGCACGCCGGCACGAATGGCCATCCCGACGCCGTCACCGGTGTTGATGTGGGCGTTGGTGGTGGACTGATAGATACGGCCTGCGCCGCCGGTCGCCAGCACGGTGGCGCGGGCTTTAAAGTAGACCACTTCGCCGGTCTCGATGCACAGGGCGGTACAACCCACCACCGCGCCGTCCTGGTTTTTCACCAGATCGAGGGCATACCATTCGGAGAAAATAGTGGTGTGGTTTTTGAGGTTCTGCTGGTACAGGGTGTGCAGCAGGGCGTGGCCGGTACGGTCAGCCGCCGCCGCGGTGCGCGCCGCCTGCTCGCCGCCGAAGTTCTTCGACTGGCCGCCGAACGGGCGCTGATAAATACGGCCGTCGTCAAGACGGGAGAACGGCAGGCCCATGTGCTCCAGCTCGAGAATCGCTTCCGGGCCGGTCTTACACATATATTCGATGGCGTCCTGGTCACCGATATAGTCCGACCCTTTTACGGTGTCGTACATATGCCATTCCCAGTTATCTTCATGGGAGTTACCGAGCGCGACGGTGATACCCCCCTGCGCTGACACGGTATGGGAACGGGTCGGGAAGACTTTAGAGAGCAGCGCACAGGTCTGTCCGCTCTGGGAAATTTGCAGCGCCGCGCGCATACCTGCGCCGCCGGCACCGATGACAACAGCATCAAACTCTCTGACTGGCAATTTCATTACACACCCCACACCACAACAAATCCATAAAGAACGTAAGCCACCAGCGCCACAACGATAGCCAGCTGCAGAACCAGGCGCAGAGCCAGTGGTTTAACGTAGTCCGTTAACACCTGCCACATCCCGATCCAGGCATGGATAAGAATGGAAACGAGAGCCAGCAGAGTGAAGACTTTAGTGAAGCCGGAGGCAAAGAATCCGGTCCACACTTCCCATGAGATCTCACCGGTGGTAGCGAAGAAGCCAACCATGTAGATGATGTAGAGGGTCAGAACGATGGCGGTAGCACGGACCAGAATAAAGTCATGTACGCCGTTGCGTCCCAGTGCTGAGGCGTTGCTTACCATACGAGGACTCCTGCGAGAAGTGAAAGCACGACAGTAATAACAAAAGAAATCTTGGCGGAACGTTTCCCTGCTTCGAGGGTTTCGTCCAGGTAACCAAAGTCCATCATCAGATGGCGGATACCGACAACGACGTGATAGGCCAGCGCGGTGAGAATGCCCCACATGATGAACTTCACAAAGAAGCTATCCATGATCGAGGCCGCCGTCAGAAAACCTTCAGGGGAGGAGAGGCTGGTGCCCAGCAGCCAAAGCAGAATTCCGACCGCCACGAAGGTGATGACACCGGAAACGCGATGGAGAATGGACGCTATCGCCGTGATTGGGAACCGTATCGTTTGTAGATCCAGATTGACAGGTCTTTGTTTTTTCACATTTCTTACCATGAATAACGCCCACATGCTGTTCTTATTGTTTCCTTCCTCCGGTCTGCTTGCGGGTCAGACAGCGTCCTTTCTATAACCAGAAGTCATGTTAAAACGTCTTTTCAGGCATTAAAACATCACTAAACAACGCTGGGTGGCTCGGGATTGCAGGGTGTTCCGGAGACCTGGCCGCAGTATAGGCCGTTCACAAAATCATTACAATTAACCTACATATAGTTTGTTGGGTTTTCTCCGGAACAGTGATCAAGGTCACGATAACAACATTTTTTTAATTTTTAATCACCTGATTTGACAAATATTAAACATTCTTGTTACAACCATTACCAGTTAAATGCAATAATGCTCAAAAGTTATGGGGTCACTCTTTCACCTGAGAATAAGTTATGTAACAGTGTGTCAGTATTGACCGATGTAATCAGGACAGTTATTAGTGGTATACAGGTTTTAATATTCGGACTGCTAAAACGCTGATTTGCTGTTGTTTCACCGCAGCCCTGAAGAACGTGCCATCAAGCGCCGTTGCTCTGTACCCTGCCCTTTTCGCTGACGCAGAGCTGTGTGCAACATAACAAACTGGTAACGTATACGGGCGCGGGCCGAAAGCAAATCCACCACCCGGCAGTCTTAAGCAATAAAGGCGCTAAGGAGACCATAAATGTCTGATGCTAAAGCAAAAATCACCCTGGGTGGTGACACTGCTATTGAACTGGATGTGCTAAAAGGCACGCTCGGTCAGGATGTTATTGATATTCGTAGTCTTGGTTCAAAAGGCGTATTTACCTTTGACCCAGGTTTCACATCTACCGCTTCCTGTGAATCTAAAATTACGTTTATCGATGGTGACGAGGGGATCCTGCTGCACCGCGGCTTCCCGATCGACCAGTTAGCGACCGAATCAAACTATCTTGAAGTTTGTTACATTCTGCTGAACGGTGAAAAACCAACCCAGGCCGAATATGACGAATTCAAAACCACCGTGACCCGTCACACCATGATCCATGAGCAGATCACCCGTCTGTTCCATGCGTTCCGTCGCGATTCTCACCCGATGGCCGTTATGTGCGGGATCACCGGCGCCCTGGCGGCGTTCTATCACGACTCCCTCGACGTGAATAACCCGCGTCACCGTGAAATCGCCGCCTATCGCCTGCTGTCCAAAATGCCGACCATGGCAGCTATGTGTTACAAGTATTCTATCGGCCAGCCGTTTGTTTATCCGCGCAACGACCTCTCCTACGCCGGCAACTTCCTGCGCATGATGTTCGCCACGCCGTGCGAAGAGTACGAAGTCAATCCGGTGCTCGAGCGCGCCATGGACCGTATTCTGATCCTGCACGCCGATCACGAGCAGAACGCCTCGACCTCGACGGTACGTACCGCGGGCTCTTCCGGCGCTAACCCGTTCGCCTGTATCGCAGCCGGCATCGCCTCTCTGTGGGGACCGGCGCACGGCGGCGCCAACGAAGCGGCGCTGAAAATGCTGGAAGAGATCAGCTCCGTTGAACACATTCCGGAATTTGTTCGTCGTGCGAAAGACAAGAATGACTCTTTCCGCCTGATGGGCTTCGGCCATCGTGTTTACAAAAACTACGACCCGCGCGCCACCGTGATGCGTGAAACCTGCCATGAAGTGCTGAAAGAGCTGGGCACCAAAGACGACCTGCTGCAGGTGGCAATGGAGCTGGAGCATATCGCGCTGAACGACCCGTACTTCATCGAGAAGAAGCTCTACCCGAACGTCGACTTCTACTCCGGTATCATCCTGAAAGCGATGGGTATTCCGTCCTCCATGTTTACCGTTATCTTCGCCATGGCGCGTACCGTGGGCTGGATTGCGCACTGGAACGAAATGCACAGCGACGGCATGAAGATCGCCCGTCCGCGTCAGCTGTACACCGGCTACGCCAAACGCGACTTCCAGTCCGACATCAAGCGTTAATCTCGCTGTCCGGATGATAAAAACGCGCCTGCAGGCGCGTTTTTTATGCCTGACGATGAAGCCTGGCGCTGACACTGCCTGCTGCCGGCTTAATGCTGGCAGTGCGGACACCAGTAAAACGGCCGCGATGAGAGCATGGTCTTCTCAATCACGCCCCCGCAGCGCTCGCACTTTTCCCCATCGCGATGGAAGACCTTAAAGCGGAACAGCGCGCCGTGGTGCTTGTTGTTATCGGGCTGGCCGCGAGTGCGATAAGAAAGCCGTGGGATATCGAGTAGCGCGTGCGCCAGCGCATCCAGCTGTGTTTCATTAAGCTTCGAGGCCTTATGCCCCCCGGTCAGCCCCACCTGCCAGAGGATTTCCACCCGCAGATAGTTACCCAGACCGGCAAGAAAAGCCTGATCCAGCAGCAGGCCGGAAAACTGACGATTGCGGAATTTGGCCGACAGCAGTCGCGCTTTCACCTGCTCCGCGGTTAACGTCATATCCAGCACGTCTGGACCGACGCGCAGCAAGAACGGATGGTTGGCCTCCTGCTCCGCCGTGAGCATCTCAATGTCCGACGCGCTGTAGAGCAAAATCGCCTTGCTGGCCGTCTGTAGCCTGACGCGCAGCACCCGGTTAGAGTCAGGCGGTTCGCCGGCCTCAACCACGCGCCAGACGCCGTACAGCTGATTATGGCTGTACAGGGTCAGGCCGCCGGAGAAGCGGGTTAGAAGGGCCTTGCCCCGGGTGTCGATATGGGTAACCCGCTGACCAATCAGTTCGGTTTGATAGGGTTGCAACCGGGGAAAAGCGAACCAGACGTCGGTTAAGGGTTCGTCTTTGATTGCTGCCTCCAGTGTATCCGCCGCGCGGCGGATCTCCGGACCTTCCGGCATACTGTCATCCTTCTGTTAGTGGGTGGCGCCGCCGCCCAGTTTACTATCCACCGGCTGGTGCAGGGCTACGGCTATGGCCGCCTCCAGCGCTTCCCGCACGGTGGCGGTCGCCATACTCGGCTCGCCGGGATGGGCCGCCGCCTGCGCCGGTAGCCATGGAATATGGATAAACCCGCCCCTTACCTCATTCTGTCCCTGCAGCTTGTGCAGCAGACCGTACATGACGTGATTGCAGACGAAGGTGCCGGCGGTTTGCGACACCGAGGCCGGGATCCCGCGATCGCGCAGCGCGCTGACGATCGCTTTGATCGGCAAGGTGCTGAACCACGCGGCCGGCCCGCCGTCGACGATCGGCGTGTCGATGGGTTGCTGGCCTTTGTTATCGGGGATACGCGCATCATCGACGTTAATCGCCACACGTTCGACGCTGATATCGACCCGGCCGCCGGCCTGTCCCACCGCGATAACCAGCTTCGGCTGCAGGTCTTCAATCGCCGCGTCCAGCGCCGACAGCGCCTCGCCAAACACGCAGGGAAGCTGCCTGGCAATCACCGGCTGACCAGCAATCATTGTACCGTCAAGCTGCTGCACCACTTCCCAGGAAGGGTTCACCGTCTCGCCGTCAAAGGGTTCAAAACCGGTGAGTAATACGCCCGCCATCGTCTTCTCCTTCGCGGTCCTTCAGATTGTCATATCTCAGCCTCTGGCTGAGCGCTGACCATAATATGGCGCCCGGCGAACGCCGCCCGCAAACGGCGGGCAAATTCGAGGGCATGCGAACCATCGCCATGCAGACATACCGTCTGCGCCACCACGTTCGCCCATTCGCCGCTGACGCTACGCACCCGGTGGTGTTGCACCATTTCGAGGGTTTGCGCCAGGGCCTGCTCTTCGCTGTCAATCAGCGCGCCAGGCTCGGTGCGCGGCACCAGGCTGCCGTCGGCCAGATAACCGCGATCGGCAAACACCTCCTGACGCGTCGTCAAGCCATAGCGTTGCCCAGCGCGGATCAGTTCGCTGCCCGCCAGACCCACCAGCACCAGCTGCGGGTTAACATCGCGGACCGCGCGGGCGATCGCGTCGGCCAGCGGCGGCGATTTGGCCGCCTGGTTGTAGAGCATGCCGTGCGGCTTTACGTGCTGCAACTCGCCGCCCTGAGCCTGAACGATCGCCGCCAGAGCGCCAATCTGATACAGCGTCTGGGCATAGACCGTTTCCGGCGGCAGATCCATCGCCGTGCGGCCAAAATTTTCCCGGTCGGGATATCCCGGATGGGCGCCCACCGCCACGCCGTACTTCAGCGCCTCGCGCACGCTCTGCACCATCAGCCCGGCGTCGCCGGCGTGAAAACCACAGGCGATATTCGCCGACGACACCAGCTGGAGCAGCGCGCTATCGTTCGCCCCGCCTTCCCCGAGATCGGCATTGAGATCAATCATCATCGTGGAGTCTCCACGCCAGTTGTTCAAGATAACGCTGACGATCGGCCCGCGCCTTCAGCGCCTCCTCCAGCGAGCAGGCCACGAAATGGATCGGCTGCCCGAGCGGGATCTGCGCCAGCTGGTACATATCGGCATCGATGATGCAGGCGATCCGCGGATAGCCGCCGGTGGTTTGCGCGTCGTTCATCAGCACAATGGGCTGGCCGTTGTGCGGCACCTGCACCACGCCCGGCAGCAGGCCGTGCGACAGCATTTCGCGATCGGTGGTGCGTTTCAGCGGCTGCCCCTGCAGGCGGTACCCCATGCGGTTACTCTGCGGACTGAGCTTCCAGGGGGCGCGCCAGAATGACGCCTGCGAGGCCGCGTCAAATTCGTGGTACTCCGGCCCGGGCAGCGCACGAATGCGGTTGCCCAGCGGCAGCTGCTTGACGCCGCGCGGGGTGGTGAAGCGGCGGGCGGCTTTCCCAAGCTTCAGCTTGTCGCCGTCCTGCAGGCGGCGTCCTTCCAGACCGCCAATCCCCGCCTTGAGATCCGTGCAGCGCGAGCCAAGGACCTCGGGTACCGCAATCCCGCCCGCCACCGCCAGATAGCTGCGAATGCCATGCTGCGGCGTTTTCAGCACCAGCCGCTGCCCGGGCCGGTAGGCGGTGCGCCAGCCCACCCAGACCGCTTTACCGTCCAGCGTCGCTTCGCAGGCGGCGCCGGTCAGCGCAAACCAGCCGCTGCGGGCAAATTCGATCTCCACCTGGCCGAGGGTAATCTCCAGCCCGGCGGCATTCGCCTCGTTGCCAACCAGCAGATTGGCAATCACCAGCGAGGGATAATCCAGAGCGCCGCAGCGGCTGATGCCAGACTGGCGCAGGCCTTCTCGTCCACCGTCCTGTACCGAGGTGTACAGGCCGGCGCGGATCAGAGTCAACATACCCCCTCCTTTTGCGGCACAAAGCGAATTTTATCGCCCACGCGCAGCAGCGCAGGCTCCTTCCGCGACGGGTCGAACAGCGTTAGCGAGGTCCGCCCCAGCAGCTGCCAGCCGCCGGGCGTCGCCAGCGGATAGATCCCGGTTTGCGCGCCGCCGATACCCACCGACCCGGCCGGGACGTGCACGCGCGGTTCGGCGCGACGCGGCGTCGCCAGCGCCGCTGGCAACCCGCCCAGGTAGGGAAATCCCGGCTGAAAACCAATAAACCAGACCAGATACTCCACCGAGGCGTGCAGCTCCACGACCTGCTTTTCACTGAGGCCGCTGTGCTGCGCCACCACCCCGAGATCCGGTCCGGCCTCGCCGCCGTAGACGACCGGAATGGTCAGCGAGCGCGACTCCGGCTCGATCGCGAGGCTCTCCTCCCACCAGCGCTGCAGACGATCTATCGCCTCCCACGCCACCTCCTGCGGGCGGCGGAGCACCACAGTGATATTGTTCATGCCGGGAATGGCGTCAATCACTTCCTCATGGTTCGCCAGACGCTGGGCTAAGCCCCAGATCCGCTGCTGGCTCTCAAGGGTGACCGGCGGCTCCAGCTCCAGCACGACGGCCGTTTCTCCTAACAGATAACAACGCGCTCGCTGCACTTTTCTCTCTCCCGTCAGGCAGGGTTGGGAATATCAATAAAGGTGACGTCCAGGTCAGTGGTTTCCGTCAGCCATTCGCTGAGGGCGCGAATACCGCCCCGCTCGGTGGCGTGGTGGCCGGCGGCATAAAAATGCAGGCCCTGCTCGCGGGCGGAATGGATGGTTTGTTCCGACACCTCGCCGGTGATAAACGCGTCCACGCCAAAGCGCGCCGCGGCGTCGATAAAGCTCTGGCCGCCGCCGGTACACCAGGCGACGCGGCTGACGGTGTCCGGCCCGGTATCGCCGCACCACAGCGGCTTACGCCCCAGCCGCGCTTCAATCCATGAGGCCAGTTCAAGGCCGGAAACCGGCATCGACAGTTCGCCCCAGGGCACCAGCGGTTCGATTTCCCCCAGCACGTTAATCCCCAGCAGATGCGCCAGTTGCGCGTTATTGCCCAGCTCGGGATGGGCATCCAGCGGCAGGTGCCAGCCGTAGAGATTGATATCATTGGCCAGCAGGGTTTTCAGGCGCCGGCGCTTCATACCGCGGATCACTGGCGATTCGTTTTTCCAGAAATAGCCGTGATGGACAATCACCGCATCCGCCTGAAGACGAACGGCCTCATCCAGCAGCGCCTGGCTGGCCGTCACTCCGGTGACGATCTTGTGCACCGTGTCGCGCCCCTCCACCTGCAGACCGTTAGGGGCGAAGTCACTGATGGCTGCACTATTGAGCTTGTCGTTTATCAGTTGTTCCAGTTCGCTATTTTTCATCGCCACTCCAGCAGATAATCAGGGTATACAAAGGCATAACATAACCAGATCTATTCGGGTCGTCGATAGTCCGCCTCCGACACTGACGATGACTTTTTACCGAATAGCGCAATTTGTCTATTCACCCCGCCGCGCATTCGTGTATATTTATGCACTAATAAAGCATATTAAATAATCAGAAAGCCCCTCAAGCCATGAATATGACTAATTAAACGCTATTCATGCAGAACGATCGACTTTCGCTTTAGGCCAGGAAACACACTTCTCATGAAGACAACATCATCGCAACCGCGGGCGATTTACTACGTCGTGGCGCTGCAAATCTGGGAATATTTTAGCTTCTACGGCATGCGCGCCCTGCTGATCCTCTATCTCACCAATCAGCTCAAATATGATGATAACCACGCTTACGCCCTGTTCAGCGCCTACTGTTCGCTGGTCTATGTGACGCCGATCCTCGGCGGCTATCTGGCCGATAAGCTGTTAGGCAACCGGATGGCGGTCATGCTCGGCGCGCTGCTGATGGCCATTGGCCATCTGGTGCTCGGGGCCAGCGAAACCGCCCCGGCCTTCCTCTACCTGTCGCTGGCGATCATCGTCTGCGGCTACGGGTTGTTTAAATCCAACGTCAGCTGTCTGCTGGGCGAACTGTACGAACCCGCCGATCCGCGTCGCGATGGCGGCTTCTCGCTGATGTATGCCGCGGGCAATATCGGCTCGATCATCGCGCCCATCGCCTGCGGCTACGTTCAGGAGGAGTATAGCTGGGCGATGGGCTTTGCCCTGGCGGCCATCGGCATGGTGGCGGGACTGGTGATCTTCCTCTGCGGCAACCGTCATTTCCAGCATACCGCCGGTGTGAACCGCCAGGCGCTGTGCGCCCGCCGCTTCCTGCTGCCGAACTGGGGCTGGCTGCTGGTGCTGCTGGTCATCGCGCCGCTGCTGATTGCCGTGCTGTTCTGGCAGGAGTGGTCGGTGTATGCCCTGATGGTGGCCACGGCCATTGGCCTCGCGGTGCTGGCGCGGATCTACCTGCGTGCCGAGACCGATAAACAGCGCAAGGATCTGCGCCTGATCGTCGTCCTGACCGCCTTCAGCCTGCTGTTCTGGGCCTTCGCCCAACAGGGCGGCAGCTCCATCAGCCTGTATATTGACCGCTTCGTTAACCGCCATATCATGAGCTACGAAGTCCCTACCGCTATGTTCCAGTCGATCAACGCCTTTGCGGTGATGCTCTGCGGCATGGTGCTGGCGTGGCTGGTGAAAGAGAGCGTCGGCGGTAACCGCACCGTGCGCATCTGGGGGAAATTTGCCCTCGGTCTGGGCCTGATGAGCGCCGGGTTCTGCATTTTGACCCTCAGCGCCCGCTGGTCGGCGGCCTATGGCCAGTCGTCCATGCCGCTGATGGTGCTGGGGCTGGCGGTGATGGGTTTTGCCGAACTGTTTATCGACCCGGTCGCGATGTCGCAAATCACCCGCATTGAGATCCCGGGAGTGACCGGGGTGCTGACCGGCATCTATATGCTGCTCTCCGGGGCCATCGCCAACTATCTGGCCGGCGTTATCGCCGACCAGACCTCGCAGGCGTCATTCGACGTCGCCGGGGCGGTGAACTATTCCATTGACGCCTACATCAACGTCTTCAGCCAGATCACCTGGGGCGCGCTGGCCTGCGTCGGCGTAGTGCTGGTTATCTGGCTGTATCACTCGCTGAAGGTCAGGACCCGCAGTCTGGCGGTGGAATAATCCCCTTTCTGGCGGCCTCCCAGGCCGCCAGCGTCTCCTGCCGCGCCTGCTTGTGATCGACTATCGGGCGCGGATAATCCAGCGTCACCCCCTGTTTATCCGCCCACACCCACGGCTGATGCAGCGCCTTCTCCGGCACCTTTGCCAGCTCCGGCAGCCAGCGACGTATAAACACCCCCTGCTTATCAAACTTCTCGCCCTGGGTGGTGGGATTAAATATGCGGAAATAGGGCGCGGCGTCGGTGCCCGTCGAAGCCGCCCATTGCCAGCCGCCGTTGTTCGCCGCCAGGTCGCCGTCAATCAGCTGGCTCATGAAATAGCGCTCCCCTGCCCGCCAGTCGAGGCGCAGATCTTTGGTCAGGAAGCTGGCGACAATCATGCGCAACCGGTTATGCATCCAGCCGGTGGCGTTAAGCTGGCGCATGGCGGCATCGACTATCGGAAAGCCGGTCTCCCCGCGCTGCCAGGCCTGCAGGGCGCCATCCTCTTCGCGCCAGGCGACTTTATCGGTCCAGGCGACAAACGGCCGACCTTTACAGAGTTTCGGATAGTAGACCATCAGATGACGGTAAAACTCGCGCCAGATCAGCTCATTAAGCCAGGTGGCGCCTGCCCCGCCATCCAGTGCGGCGGGGTGTTCCGTCAGCAGCCGATGCAGGCACTGGCGCGGCGACAGCACCCCGATGGCCAGGCAGGGCGACAGGCGACTGGTCCCTTCCACGGCCGGGAAGTCGCGCTGCCCCTCATAATCCGCCGCCGGTTGCTGACAAAACGCGCGCAGCCGCGCCAGCGCCGTTTTTTCATCCGCGGCAAACAGCAGCCCATCGAACGGCGTTTGCGGATAGTTAAGCTCCGGCACCGGCGGCGCCAGGCGAGCGGGCGCCTGGCGCGGCTTTGGCGCGGCCACGCACGCCGGCAATCCTTCCCGCAGCCGGCGAATAAACGCGTTCTTAAACGGGGTGAAGACTTTATACATTTCGCCGCCGCCGGTCAGTACGCTGCCGGGCGGCAACAGGACGCTGTCGTCAAATCCCTGGCAAATCACTTCGCTCAAGGAGCTCTCAACGGCGGCATCGCGCTGGCGTTCATTGAATTCGTACTGATAGTTGTAGAACAGGTGACTGACCTGGTGCTGCTGGCAGAAATGGGCCAGCCGCTCGACGCTGGCGCTAAAATCGTCCGCCTCTTCTACCCACAGCGGTATGCCCCGCTCCGCCAGCGCGGTGTGCAGACTGTGCAAATGGCTGGCGATAAAAGCGGCCTGCCGCGGCGCCAGGTGATGTTCGCGCCACTGCCCCGGGGTGGCAATATACAGCGCCAGCACCTGCGCCTGCGGATCGCGGCAGGCGGCGGCCAGCGCCAGGTTATCATGAATGCGTAAATCCGTGCGTAACCAGACCAGATGGGTGGCCATATCACTCCTCACTCTCCGTCAGCAAAACTCATCTTATGATCTAAGCCGGCAAAAATAGCGCGCCCCGGCAAAATAAGCACCTGCCAATTCCGCTGCGGCGCCTGAAAACGAGTGTAGACAAGCGGCGAAAAAAAACCGCCGGGGGCAACCGGCGGTTAGTGGTTTTCCTCGCAGCAGGGCGAATTAGTAGAAGTCGTGCGCGGCTTTTTCCGCCTGCGCCATCCACACCGGCTGCTCGCTGGTTTTCGACCATACACGGTGCAGCCAGCTGTAATAGCGGGCGCGATCCTTCCAGAACAGCATCACCGGCAGCGCCGCGACGCCAGCCACGACGGCGAAAGCACGACGCAGCAAAATAATATGAGCAGGATAAGCTTTGTACAACGCCATCATTTCTCTCCCCTTTGTCAGGCCGGCAAGCAGCGCCGGTAAAATTAATCATGTTTGTCTGAGCAAAATAATACCGCTCTGGTTGTAATTTTACTACTCATCCGACCACTAAAAAGCACGTATTTATACTTAATTTACATTCGCTACGTAAATTAGTTACGAAAAAGTTAAATTAATACTAACCATCAGTTAAATTGTGCCTTTGTCATTTTTATACTTTTTTTACACCGCGCCCGCGGATTTTTGCGAAATCTTTGCGTCGTAATTTCTATCCTCCAGGTAAATCAAAAACACACCCGGAGGTGGATTGTGACTGCAGGCGTACTCACTGGCGTTGGGCTGGTGTTCCTGTTACTGGCTTATCTGGTTTATGCCTTGATACATGCGGAGGCATTCTGATGGCTGCCCAGGGATTTTTATTATTAGCCAGCTATCTGCTGGTTTTGCTGGTGCTGGCGCGCCCGCTGGGGATGTGTCTGGCAAGAATGGTGAATGACATCCCGCTTCCCGGCCTGGCCGGGGTCGAGCGCGTCCTGTGGCGCGTGGCCGGAATCCGGGCCGAAGAGATGGGCTGGCTGCAGTATTTGCTGGCGCTCCTGCTGTTCAACGCCCTCGGCGGCCTGGCGCTGTTTGCCCTGCTGATGCTGCAGGGCGTGCTGCCGTTTAACCCGCAGCACCTGCCGGGGCTGACGTGGGATCTGGCGCTCAATACCGCGGTCAGCTTTGTCAGCAATACGAACTGGCAGGCCTACGCCGGCGAAAGCACCATGAGCTATCTCAGCCAGATGGTGGGGCTGACGGTGCAGAATTTCCTCTCCGCCGCTACCGGCATCGCCGTGGTCTTCGCCCTGACCCGCGCCTTCGCCCGGCAGAAAATGTCCACCCTCGGCAATGCCTGGGTCGACCTGACGCGCATTACCCTGTGGCTGCTGCTGCCGCTCTCTCTGCTGGTGGCCCTGTTCTTTATTCAGCAGGGCGTGCCGCAGAACCTGCAGGCCTACCAGCCCTTTACCACCCTCGAAGGGGCGCACCAGCTGCTGCCGATGGGGCCCGTCGCCTCACAGGAAGCGATTAAGCTGCTGGGCACCAACGGCGGCGGTTTCTTTAACGCCAACTCCGCCCATCCGTTTGAAAACCCGACGGCGCTGACCAATCTCGTGCAGATGCTGGCCATCTTCCTGATCCCGGCGGCGCTGTGCTTCGCCTTCGGCGAGGTGGTGAGCGATCGCCGCCAGGGGCGCGCCATCCTGTGGGCGATGACGCTGATCTTTATCCTCTGCGTCGCCGTGGTGATGTGGGCGGAAACCCGCGGCAACCCGCACCTGATGACGCTGGGCGCCGACAGCAGCCTGAATATGGAAGGTAAAGAGAGCCGCTTCGGTATTCTCGCCAGCAGTCTGTTCGCGGTGATCACCACCGCCGCCTCCTGCGGCGCGGTCAACGCCATGCATGACTCCTTCACCGCGCTGGGCGGGATGGTGCCGATGTGGCTGATGCAGATTGGCGAAGTGGTGTTCGGCGGCGTCGGCTCGGGTCTTTATGGCATGCTGCTGTTCGTTATGCTGGCGGTGTTTATCGCCGGCCTGATGGTCGGCCGCACCCCGGAGTACCTCGGAAAGAAAATCGATGTCCGGGAAATGAAAATGATCGCCCTGGCCATTCTGGTCACCCCGACGCTGGTGCTGCTCGGCACGGCGCTGGCGATGATGACCGAGGCTGGCCGCGCCGGGATGTTCAACCCCGGACCGCACGGCTTTAGCGAAGTGCTGTACGCCGTCACTTCGGCGGCCAATAACAACGGCAGCGCCTTCGCCGGCCTGGGCGCGGCGACGCCATTCTGGAACCTGCTGCTGGCGTTCTGCATGCTGGCTGGACGCTTCGCCGTCATCATTCCGGTGATGGCTATCGCCGGCTCGCTGGTGGCGAAGAAAATTCAACCGGCCAGCCCCGGCACCCTGGCCACCCACGACGCCCTGTTTATCGGTCTGCTGATCGGCACCGTGCTGCTGGTTGGCGCCCTGACCTTTATTCCTGCGCTGGCGCTTGGCCCGCTGGCCGAACACTTTTCCTTACTTTGAGCGATGCGGAGCACCCTGTTATGAGTCGCAAACAATTAGCCCTGCTGGAGCCGACGCTGGTGCGCCAGGCGCTGCTGGATGCCGTGAAAAAACTCAGCCCGATGGTGCAGTGGCGCAATCCGGTGATGTTTATCGTCTGGGTGGGCAGCCTGTTAACCACTCTGCTGGCCATCGCCATGGCTGGCGGCGCCCTGACCGGCAGCGCCACTTTTACCGCCGCCATCAGTATCTGGCTATGGTTTACCGTGCTGTTCGCCAACTTTGCCGAAGCGATGGCGGAAGGCCGCAGCAAAGCCCAGGCCAATAGCCTGAAAGGGGTGAAAAAAACGGCCTTCGCCCGTAAGCTGCGCGCCCCGCAGCATGACGCGACGGTCGACCACGTGCCGGCGGAAGACCTGCGCAAAGGCGACGTGGTGCTGGTGGAAGCCGGGGATATTATCCCCTGCGATGGTGAAGTCATCGAAGGCGGCGCCTCGGTGGATGAAAGCGCCATTACCGGCGAGTCTGCTCCGGTGATCCGCGAATCCGGCGGTGATTTCGCCTCGGTGACCGGCGGGACGCGCATCCTCTCCGACTGGCTGGTGATCCGTTGCAGCGTTAACCCGGGAGAAACCTTCCTCGACCGGATGATCGCCATGGTGGAAGGCGCCCAGCGCCGTAAAACGCCGAACGAAATCGCCCTGACGATCCTGCTGATCGCCCTGACGCTGGTGTTCCTGCTGGCCACCGCCACCATCTGGCCATTCTCGGCGTGGAGCGGCAATGCGGTCAGCGTCACCGTACTGGTGGCGCTGCTGGTGTGCCTGATCCCGACCACCATCGGCGGTCTGCTGTCGGCCATCGGCGTCGCCGGGATGAGCCGTATGCTGGGCGCCAACGTGATCGCCACCAGCGGCCGCGCGGTGGAAGCGGCAGGCGACGTTGATGTGCTGTTGCTGGATAAAACTGGGACCATTACGCTCGGCAACCGCCAGGCCTCCGCTTTCCTGCCGGCGCGCGGTGTGGAAGAGCGAACCCTCGCCGATGCCGCCCAGCTCTCCTCGCTGGCGGACGAAACCCCTGAGGGACGCAGCATCGTGGTGCTGGCGAAACAGCGCTTTAACCTGCGCGAACGCGATCTGCAGTCGCTGCACGCCACCTTTGTCCCCTTTACCGCGCAAACGCGGATGAGCGGCATCAATATCGATCAGCGCATGATCCGCAAAGGGTCGGTGGACGCCATTCGCCGCCACGTAGAGGCCAACGGTGGCTACTTCCCTGCCGATGTCGAGAAGCAGGTGGAAGAGGTCGCCCGCCAGGGGGCCACGCCGCTGGTGGTCGCCGAAGGGGAAAAGGTGCTGGGGATTATTTCACTCAAAGATATCGTCAAAGGCGGCATCAAAGAACGTTTCGCCCAGCTGCGCAAAATGGGCATTAAAACGGTGATGATCACCGGCGATAACCGCCTGACCGCTGCGGCGATCGCCGCCGAGGCCGGCGTCGACGATTTCCTCGCCGAAGCGACGCCGGAAGCCAAGCTGGCGCTGATCCGCCAGTATCAGTCGGAAGGTCGGCTGGTGGCGATGACCGGTGACGGCACCAACGACGCGCCCGCGCTGGCGCAGGCCGACGTGGCGGTAGCCATGAACTCAGGCACCCAGGCGGCGAAAGAGGCGGGCAACATGGTCGACCTGGATTCCAACCCCACCAAGCTGATTGAGGTGGTCCATATCGGCAAACAGATGCTGATGACGCGCGGCTCGCTGACCACCTTCAGTATTGCCAACGACGTGGCGAAATATTTCGCCATTATTCCGGCGGCGTTTGCCGCGGTCTATCCCCAGCTGGCCATGCTGAACGTGATGGGCCTGCATTCGCCATCGTCGGCGATCCTCAGCGCCGTTATCTTCAACGCGCTGATCATCGTCTTCCTGATCCCGCTGGCCCTGAAAGGGGTGAGCTATCGCCCGCTCTCCGCCTCGGCGATGCTGCGCCGCAATCTGTGGATCTACGGCCTCGGCGGTCTGCTGGTGCCTTTTATCGGTATTAAAGCCATCGACCTGCTGCTGACCCTGAGCGGTCTGGTGTGAGGAACAAACTATGTCATTGATTCGTCCAGCACTTGTGCTATTTATTCTGTTAACCCTGCTCACCGGCGGCGTTTATCCTCTGCTGACCACCAGCCTGGGGCAGTGGTGGTTTAACTCACAGGCCAACGGCTCGCTGATCCGCATGAACGGCGAGGTGCGCGGCTCGGCGCTGATTGGCCAGAACTTTACCGCCGCAGGCTATTTCCAGGGTCGCCCGTCAGCCACCGCGGAGACAGCGGATAACCCGATGGCCTCTGGCGGCAGCAACCTCGCCGCCAGCAACCCGGCGCTGGATAAGGCGGTGAGCGAGCGGGTGCAGGCCCTGCGCGCCGCAAACCCGGATGCCGACCCGCGTGTGCCGGTCGAACTGGTCACCACCTCGGCGAGCGGTCTCGATAACAACCTGACCCCGGCCGCCGCGCTGTGGCAGGCGCCGCGGGTGGCCAAAGCGCGCCAGCTGAGCGTCGACCAGGTGACTGCGCTGGTTAACCAGGCCACACAAAAGCCGCTGCTGAGCTTCCTTGGCCAGCCGGTGGTCAATATACTGCAACTCAATATGGCGCTGGATGCCCTGAAGGATAAGTAAATGAGTGACGAGCCGCTGCGTCCGGACCCTGACCGCCTGCTGCAGCACACCGCCGCCCCGCATCGCGGCAAACTAAAAGTGTTCTTCGGCGCCTGCGCCGGGGTGGGGAAAACCTGGGCGATGCTGGCGGAAGCGCAGCGGCTCCGGGCGCAGGGGTTGGATATTCTGATTGGCGTGGCGGAGACCCACGGCCGGAAAGAGACCGCCGCGATGCTGCAGGGCCTGAGCACCCTGCCGCCGCGGCGGCTCGCCCACCGCGGGCGCTACGTGTATGAGTTCGATCTCGACGCCGCCCTCGCCCGCCGTCCGGCGCTGATTCTGGTGGATGAGCTGGCGCACAGTAATGCCCCCGGCTCCCGCCATCCGAAGCGCTGGCAGGATGTGGACGAACTGCTCGAGGCCGGGATTGACGTCTTCACCACCGTTAACGTCCAGCATCTGGAAAGCCTGAATGACGTCGTCAGCGGGATCACCGGCGTGCAGGTGCGAGAGACCGTCCCCGATCCCTTCTTTGACGCCGCGGACGACGTGGTGCTGGTGGATCTGCCCCCTGACGATCTGCGCCAGCGGCTCAATGAGGGCAAAGTCTATATCGGTGGCCAGGCCGAGCGCGCTATCGAGAACTTTTTCCGCAAAGGGAACCTGATTGCGCTGCGTGAACTGGCCCTGCGCCGCACCGCCGATCGCGTCGATGAGCAGATGCGCGCCTGGCGCGACCGCCAGGGCCAGGAGAAAGTCTGGCACACCCGCGACGCGATCCTGCTCTGTATCGGGCACAACACCGGCAGCGAAAAGCTGGTGCGTACCGCCGCCCGCCTCGCCGCCCGTCTGGGCAGCGTCTGGCATGCGGTGTATGTCGAAACGCCTTCCCTGCACCGCCTGCCGGAAGCCCGGCGACGGGCCATCCTCGCCGCGCTGCGTCTGGCCCAGGAGCTGGGCGCCGAAACCGCCACCCTCTCCGACCCGTCAGAAGAGAAAGCGGTTCTCCATTACGCCCGCGAACACAACCTTGGGAAAATTGTCATCGGCCGCCAGAGCAAGCGCCGCTGGTGGGATCGTAGCGGTTTTGCCGACCGTCTGGCTCGCCACGCGCCGGACCTCGATCTGGTGGTCATCGCTCTGGATGAAAAGCCCTTCCCCCTTCAGGCGCGCGCCAGCGACAGCCGTCCGGCGCTGGAGAAATGGCGGCTACAGCTGCAGGGCTGCGCGGTGGCGGTGGCGCTATGCGCCATCATTACCCTGGTGGCCATGCAGTGGCTGATGGCCTTCGAAGCCGCCAACCTGGTGATGCTCTATCTGTTAGGAGTGGTGATCATCGCCCTGCTCTACGGCCGCTGGCCGTCGGTCCTGGCGACGGTGATCAACGTTATCAGCTTCGATCTCTTTTTTGTCGCCCCGCGCGGCACGCTGGCGGTGTCCGATGTCCAGTATCTGCTCACCTTCGGCGTGATGCTCACCGTGGGCCTGCTTATCGGTAACCTCACCGCCGGCGTGCGCTACCAGGCGCGGGTGGCGCGCTACCGCGAGCGGCGTACCCGCCATCTGTATGAGATGTCCAAAGCGCTGGCGGTGGGTCGCAGCCAGCAGGATATCGCCACCACCAGCGAGCGGTTTATCGCCTCCACCTTTCAGGCCCGCAGCCAGCTGCTGCTCCCGGACGCCCAGGGGAAACTGTTGCCCTTAACCCACCAGCCCGGGCTGACGCCGTGGGATGACGCCATCGCCCGCTGGAGCTTTGATAAGGGTCAACCCGCCGGCGCCGGCACCGATACCCTGCCCGGCGTGCCGTATCAGATCCTGCCCCTGAAGAGCGCCGCCCGCACCTGGGGCCTGCTGGTGGTGGAGCCGGCGAATCTGCGCCAGCTGATGATCCCGGAGCAGCAGCGGCTGCTGGAGACCTTCACCCTGTTGGTGGCCAGCGCCCTGGAGCGTCTCACCCTGACCGCCAGCGAAGAGCAGGCCCGACTGACCAGCGAGCGCGAAAGCCTGCGTAATTCGCTGCTCGCCGCCCTGTCGCACGATCTGCGTACCCCGCTGACCGTGCTGTTTGGCCAGGCGGAAATCCTGACCCTCGATCTGGCCAGCGAGGGCTCGAAGCATGCCCCGCAGGCCAACGAAATCCGCCAGCATGTGCTCAACACCACCCGGCTGGTGAACAACCTGCTGGATATGGCGCGGATCCAGTCCGGCGGCTTTAACCTGCACAAGGAGTGGCTGACGCTGGAGGAGGTGGTCGGCAGCGCGCTGCGCATGCTCGAACCGAGCCTCGGCGGCCAGCACGTTCAACTGGATTTACCCGATCCGCTGCAGCTGGTGCATGTTGACGGGCCGCTGTTCGAGCGGGTGCTGATTAATCTGCTGGAGAATGCCCATAAGTATGCCGGCGCCCGGGCGGACATCGGTATTCGCGCCGAAGCGGACGCCCGGCAGCTGTCGCTGGAAGTATGGGATAATGGTCCAGGGATCCCGGCGGGCCAGGAACAGGCTATCTTTGATAAATTCGCCCGCGGCAACAAAGAATCGGCGATCCCCGGCGTCGGGCTGGGCCTTGCCATCTGTCAGGCCATCGTCGACGTCCACGGCGGGACCATCTCCGCCTGCAACCGGCCAGAGGGCGGCGCCTCATTCCGTGTTACACTGCCGGGAGAAACGCCCCCTGAACTGGAAGAGCTATCTGAGGAATTGTGATTAACGTTCTGATTATCGAAGACGAACACGCTATCCGTCGCTTTCTGCGCACCGCGCTGGAAGCCGACGGCATGCGCGTATTTGAAGCGGAAACCCTGCAGCGCGGGCTGATCGAAGCCGCCACCCGTAAGCCCGACCTCGCGATCCTCGATCTCGGCCTGCCGGATGGTGACGGCATTGATTTTATTCGCGACCTGCGCCAGTGGAGTCAGATGCCGATTATCGTCCTGTCAGCGCGTAGCGAAGAGCATGACAAAATTGCCGCCCTGGATGCCGGCGCCGATGACTACTTAAGTAAACCCTTTGGCATCGGCGAGCTGCAGGCCCGCCTGCGCGTCGCGCTGCGTCGCCACGGCGCGGCGCAGGCCGACGAGCCGGTGGTGCGCTTCGCCGACCTGGAGGTCAATATCCCCGCCCGCCGCATCCTGCGCGGCAGCGAAGAGATCCACCTGACGCCCATCGAGTTTCGCCTGCTGGCGGCGCTATTGAATAATCCCGGCAAAGTGCTTACCCAGCGCCAGCTGCTGAATCAAGTGTGGGGCCCTAACGCCGTGGAGCACAGCCATTATCTGCGGATCTATATGGGTCACCTGCGGCAAAAGCTGGAGGCCGATCCGGCGCGCCCTCAGCATCTGCTGACCGAAACCGGGATTGGCTATCGCTTTATGCCCTGAGCCCCGCCTCTGCAGTACCAGAGGCTGGTGATTTTCAGCCCTTCAGAGAGCAGCAGGAAGCCTGCCAGGATCGCTAAATGCCTGACGCCGGCGGCCTGAATCAGCCACAGACCCAAAGAAAGCGAAGGCTGCATAAACACCAGCCTGAGCGGCGCCTGCCCCCAGGCCAGCCACAGCCCATAGCGGCTCTGACGGAAAAAGAGGATCATCGACAACGGGATGCTGATAATCAGCAGCACATTTAGCGGATAGAGCCAGACCGCCGCAGAGCCCCAGGTGTGCAGCAGCTGGAGATAAGCCAGCAGGTCGTCGTAAAAAGGGAGTCGGCGGTGGGCAATATTCCACCATAAGAATTGCAGGACGAAAAAGAGATCCATCCACGCCCAGAACAAAAACAGGGACTTCCGTTGTATTTTCATCGCTATCCTTGCGAAAAAAATCAGGCCCGCAAGGGGCCTGATGATCGTGCGCCGTTAAGCGTTCTTCAGCACTTCACTGACAATCTCTACCGCTTCTTTTTCAATCAGCTTGCGATGTTCTTCGCCGAGGAAGCTTTCGCAGTAGATCTTGTAGGCGTCTTCGGTGCCTGACGGGCGTGCCGCAAACCAGCCGTTGTCGGTCATCACTTTCAGGCCGCCAATCGCCGCCCCGTTGCCCGGCGCCGCGGTCAGACGAGCGGTGATTGGATCCCCCGCCAGGGTGTCAGCACTGACCATTTCCGGCGACAGCTTAGACAGCGCCGCTTTCTGCGCGGAGGTCGCGGAAGCCTGCAGACGGTTGTAGCTCGGCGCGCCGAAGCGTTCCGCCAGCTCGTTATAGTGCTCCTGCGGGTTTTTCCCGGTCACTGCGGTGATTTCCGCCGCCAGCAGGCACATGATGATGCCGTCTTTATCGGTGGACCACGGCGTGCCGTCGAAGCGCAGGAAGGAGGCCCCGGCGCTCTCTTCGCCGCCGAAGCCGAAGCTGCCGTCGAACAGGCCGTCAACGAACCACTTAAAGCCCACCGGCACTTCCACCAGCTTGCGGCCCAGATCGTTCACCACGCGGTCAATCATCGCCGAGGAGACCAGGGTTTTACCGACCGCTACCTCTTTACCCCACTGCGGACGATGCTGGAACAGGTAGTTAATCGCCACCGCCAGGTAGTGGTTCGGATTCATCAGCCCGGCAGGGGTGACAATCCCGTGACGGTCGTAATCCGGGTCATTGGCAAATGCCAGATCGAACTTATCGCGCAGCGCCAGCAGGCCCGCCATCGCACATTCCGAGGAGCAGTCCATGCGGATGGCGCCGTCTTTATCGAGGTGCATAAAGCGGAAGGTCTGGTCCACCTGGTCGTTCACAATGGTCAGATTGAGCTTGTAGTGCTCGCCAATGCGCTTCCAGTATTCGATACCGGAACCGCCCAGCGGATCGACGCCCAGCGTCAGGCCCGCTTTCTGGATCGCCGCCATGTCGACGATGTCCGCCAGGCCTTCAATGAACGGCTGCACCAGATCCTGCTCTTTGACGTGGCCGGAAGCCAGCGCCGCGTCCAGAGAAATGCGTTTCACACCCTGCAGGCCAGCGGCCAGCAGTTCGTTGGCACGGTTTTCCACCACTTTGGTGACGTTGGTATCAGCCGGACCGCCGTTTGGCGGGTTGTACTTGATACCGCCATCTTCCGGCGGGTTGTGTGACGGGGTGATCACAATGCCGTCCGCCAGCGGACCGCCTTTTTTGTTATGCACCAGAATCGCGTTGGAGACCGCCGGCGTCGGGGTGAATCCGTTGTTTTCCTGAACGATAACGTCAACGCCGTTGGCGGTTAACACTTCCAGCACCGAAATAAACGCCGGCTCGGACAGGGCGTGGGTATCTTTACCGACATAGCACGGACCGGTGATCCCGTTCTTCGCACGATCTTCCGCAATAGCCTGGGCGATGGCCAGGATATGCGGTTCGTTGAAGTTGTGACGCGCCGCGCTGCCGCGATGGCCGGAGGTGCCGAATTTGACCGCATGCTCCGCATTACCGACTTCAGGCTTCAGCACGTAGTACTGAGCAGTCAGTTGGGCGACGTTAATCAAATCACTCTGTTGCGCAGGCTGCCCCGCACGTTTATCGATTGCCATTGCCTGATCCTTCTGGTGCAAATGTTAAAAAGCTAGATCGTGCCGCAAACCTTTTCAATCAGCTCCGCAGGGAACTGCATCGACTGCATGATGTGCTCAATCATGCTGCATTTACGGCCGGTATTGGTATTGGTGATCACCCACCACGGTGTACCAGGAACCTGTTTCGGTTTGGTCTGATTACCGCTTTTCAGCAGCGTACGCGCATCTTCCGCGAAGTAAACGCGCGTGCGGCCGTGCAGAGACTCAGTGGCCTCGGCAAATGCTTTACTGTCCAGGGAATAGAGGGTGGTCAACACCAGCATAAAACGGTTCACCGCGCGCTTCTGCTCGGCGTATTCATCAGATAACAGCATCTCGCGCATGGCGCGGACTTTATCTTTCACCGGGTTAGCGGGTTTCACCTCAGCGGCAGGCGTGGGCGCCAGCGTCGGCGCGGCTTTGCTGACCGGTGTAGCCGGTTGGGAAACGGCGGAAAATTTCAGCATACGCCGTAAAATGTCGGATGCGCTCTCGCCGATATGCAGAGTGTGGCTGGCAATATAGCGGTAGAGTTCATCATCAACTTCAATTGTTTTCATCTTAATCCAGTGCGATATCTTTTCTGAATACAAATCGTTGGGATTATAAGTACAAATCCCAACCGCGGATAGCGTCAAACCAGGATGGCGGTAAAACTCAGAAAACTTCTGGGTCTTGCAGCCGGATGGCAGAATGTCCAACATAATACCCTAACCCGACGGAGCGAAAAAAAGAACTTTGCCATGAAATTAAATAGCCGAGCGCAATCTGCACAGAATCCGCACAACCACTCCCCGATCGTGCTGGTCCATGGTCTGTTTGGCAGCCTGGACAACCTGGGCATCCTCGCCCGCGACCTGATCGCCGACCACGATATTCTGCAGGTCGATATGCGCAACCACGGTTTGTCGCCGCGGTCGCCAGAGATGACCTACCCCGCGATGGCGCAGGATCTGCTCGACACGCTCGACGCGCATCAGATCGAACGGGCCACCTTTATCGGCCATTCGATGGGCGGCAAAGCGGTGATGGCGTTGACCGCCCTGGCCCCGGAGCGCATCAGCGGTCTGGTGGCTATTGATATCGCGCCGGTGGATTATCACGTTCGCCGCCATGATGAGATCTTCGCCGCTATTCGCGCCGTCAGCGTATCCGCCGCCAGCACTCGCCAGCAGGCGGCGCAGGTGATGCGCGAGCATCTGCAGGAAGAGGGCGTGATTCAGTTCCTGCTGAAATCTTTCGTCGACGGCGACTGGCGCTTCAACGTCCCAGTGCTGTGGGACCAGTACCCGCATATCGTCGGCTGGGAAACCATCCCGGCCTGGCCGCACCCAACGCAGTTTATTCCCGGCGGCAACTCCCCCTATGTGACCGACGCCTACCGCGACGCGCTGCTGGCCCAGTTCCCGCAGGCTCGGGCCCACGTCATTGCCGGCGCCGGACATTGGGTCCATGCCGAGAAACCCGAGGCGGTGTTGCGCGCGATCCGCCGCTATCTGACGAGCATAGCCGCCTGATTGGCTAAAATATGCCCGACCGCGCCGCAGAATGCCCGCGGTCGTTGGCGCAGCCGTTCGCCTGATGTATGATGGCGCGCTATCTGCGCCGGCTAGAGCCCGGCAGCTTGTTTCCCCGAAGTCACTCAGAATCATGGCAAAAGAACAAACGGACCGTACGACATTAGATTTGTTCGCAAACGAGCGTCGCCCGGGAAGACCGAAAACCAATCCGCTGTCGCGCGATGAACAACTGCGCATCAACAAACGTAATCAGCTGAAACGCGATAAAGTGCGCGGGCTGAAGCGCGTGGAGCTAAAGCTCAACGCCGACGCGGTCGATGCGCTTAACGAACTGGCGGAAGCGCGTAATATGAGCCGCAGCGATCTCATTGAAGAGATGCTGATGACGCAATTAACCGCCCTGCGCAGCCAGGGAAAACTCTAACTTTCCGCGAAAAATCCGCATTCATGTAGCAGAGTGTGCAGTCGGGCGTGATTGCTGTTTCCGCGCCCTTGCCTGTTCTGCTATGATTGCCGTTATCTGTGGGCATCGCGTCCCTACCACATCATTTAAGTTTCAAGAGGTTATTTTACTCATGGCAATCATCGGCATCTTTTTTGGCAGCGACACCGGCAACACCGAAAATATTGCAAAAATGATTCAAAAGCAGCTTGGTAAAGATGTTGCTGATGTTCACGACATTGCCAAAAGCAGCAAAGAAGATCTGGAAGCCCACGACATCCTGCTGCTCGGCATCCCGACCTGGTACTACGGTGAAGCGCAGTGTGACTGGGACGACTTCTTCCCGACGCTGGAAGAGATCGACTTTAACGGCAAACTGGTGGCGCTGTTCGGCTGCGGCGACCAGGAAGACTACGCAGAGTACTTCTGCGATGCGCTGGGCACCATCCGCGACATCATTGAGCCACGCGGCGCGACCATCGTTGGCCACTGGCCGACTGCCGGCTATCACTTCGAGGCCTCTAAAGGCCTGGCGGATGACGACCACTTCGTCGGCCTCGCCATTGATGAAGACCGCCAGCCGGAGCTGACCAACGAGCGCGTTGAGAAGTGGGTGAAGCAGGTGGCCGAAGAGCTGCACCTCGAAGAAATCAAAAACGCCTGATGATTAAGCGGCGCAATCATTGAGTTGCGTCGCATTAATAGACAAAAGCAATCAAACTAATAGCTACAAGTTTTTAACTTTTAATCACATATCTGTACAATGTCCTCTGATTCTACGAGGCACGTGACGCAGTTTGTAGCTGGTGCCTCGTTTTTGACAGCAAACCAGGCCCGATACTTGCAGTTTTCATTTACCAGTGGCAGTTCTATAATGAGACGCATTACGTCGGGTTAATTTCTGTATGACTTCCGTTGAAGGAAGTAGATCGTTTAGCAACAGGACAGATTCCGCATGACTGACAACAATACCGCATTAAAGAAGGCTGGCCTGAAAGTCACACTTCCTCGACTGAAAATCCTTGAAGTGCTGCAGGAACCGGATAACCATCATGTCAGTGCGGAAGACTTATATAAACGCCTGATCGACATGGGCGAAGAGATTGGTCTGGCGACCGTTTACCGCGTCCTCAACCAGTTTGATGACGCCGGTATCGTGACTCGTCATAATTTTGAAGGCGGTAAATCCGTTTTCGAACTGACTCAGCAGCATCACCACGATCACCTGATCTGCCTCGACTGCGGCAAAGTGATCGAATTCAGTGATGACTCTATCGAAGCGCGCCAGCGTGAAATCGCTTCCCGTCACGGCATCCGCCTGACCAACCACAGTCTGTATCTGTACGGCCACTGTGCGGAAGGTGATTGCCGCGAGGACGAACACGCCCACGACGCGGTGGAAAAGTAATTCCCCGCTTCGCCTGCTCTGAAAAGCCAACCAGTCGGTTGGCTTTTTTATGGGCGCTTCTGCCGCGCTTCCCGCTCACGTCCCGGCGGCGCCCCTCGCGAGTCCCCGCTTTGTCCGGAGAGTTGATATGGAACTTCGCCAGCTACGCTATTTTGCGCGCATTGTTGAAACCGGCAGCATGGGCCGCGCCGCGCTCGATCTGAATATCGGCGTCTCGGCGCTCAGCCAGCAGATCGCGCGTCTGGAAAATGAGCTGGCCATTCGCCTCCTGCAGCGGACCTCCCGCGGCGTGACGCCCACCAGCGCGGGCCTTGCTTTCTACTCACAGGCGCAGCTGGCGCTGCGTCATGCCGATGATGCCATCCTCGCCGCCCGCGAGGCGCGGCTGTCGGGCCACGTCAGCGTCGGCATGGCTCCAAGCACCGCCTCCGTTCTGGGCGTTCCGTTCATCAACGCGATGCGCGAGAGCTACCCCGACGTCCGCCTGCACCTGGTGGAAAGCCTCTCCGGGAATCTGGAGCGGATGATCAACACCCGCCAGCTGGATTTAGCCATCGTCTTCCAGCAGGAGAAGATCCTGCGCTGGAGCGCCAGACCGGTGCTCGAAGAGCGCCTGTTCCTGATTGGCACCCATGCGCTGTTGGCCTCGCTGCCGGATGATCCTGTATCCCCTGACCAGCTCACCACCCTGCCGCTGATTATGCCAAGCCAGGGCCACGGCCTGCGCGGCAGGCTGGAGGCGGTTTGCCAGCAGCACAACCTCAGCGTTGAGGTGGTGGCGGACATTGACGGTCTGGCCCTGCTGATGCAGGCCGTGCGCAGCGGGCTGGGCGCTACCCTGCAGCCCGGGGCCGCCATTTCCCATCTCGACCATCAGGCGCTGAGGGTGATCGGCATCGCTAATCCGGTCCTCAGCCGTCCCAACTTTCTGGTCAGCCTGTCGGATGATGAGCTCACCCCGGCAGGCCTTGCGGCAAGGGTAATACTGAGCAAAGTCATGCGCCAGCTGGTGGAGTCCGATCGCTGGCCAGGTGCTACCCTTTACGTTAACTAAACCCCTCTTTAGCGCTACGCCATAGCGCCCTGCCGCCGTTACCGCCTACATTCCCATTACAAATTTAACAATTAATTAAATTACAAGGGAACCGATAATGGTGGATGTACTGGTCATTGGCGGCGGCAATGCCGCGCTATGCGCCGCCTTAACCGCCCGGGAAGCCGGCGCCTCGGTGCTGCTGCTGGAGGCGGCGCCGCGGGAGTGGCGAGGCGGCAACTCGCAGCACACGCGTAACCTGCGCTGTATGCACGATGCGCCACAGGATGTGCTGGTCGACAGCTACCCGGAAGAGGAGTACTGGCAGGATCTGCTGCGCGTCACCGAAGGGAACACCAACGAAGCGCTGGCCCGGCTGGTGATCCGCACCTCATCCCAGTGCCGGGACTGGATGCGCCAGCACGGGGTTAACTTTCAGCCGCCGCTCTCCGGCGCCCTGCACGTGGCCCGCACCAACGCCTTTTTTATGGGCGGCGGCAAAGCGCTGGTCAATGCCTATTACCGCAGCGCAGAGCAGATGGGGGTGCAGATCCGCTACAACACGCCGGTGCAGGCCCTGGAGCTGCGCAACGGTGAATTTGTCGCCGCGCTGGCGGGCGAGGAACGGATTGTCGCGAAAAGCTGCGTTCTCGCCGCCGGCGGATTTGAATCCAACCGCGAGTGGCTGCGCGAGGCCTGGGGGCAAAATGACCGCGGCGAATGGCCCGCCGATAACTTTCTCATCCGCGGCACGCGCTTCAACCAGGGGGTGCTGCTCAAGTTTATGATCGACGCTGGGGCCGATATCATCGGCGATCCTTCTCAGTCCCACTGCGTCGCCATTGACGCCCGGGCGCCGCTCTATGACGGCGGGATCTGCACCCGCGTCGACTGCGTTTCGCTGGGGGTGGTGGTCAACCGCGATGCCGTGCGCTTTTATGATGAAGGGGAAGATTTCTGGCCTAAACGCTACGCCATCTGGGGCCGACTGGTCGCCCACCAGCCCGGCCAGATCGGCTACTCGATCATCGACAGCAAAGCCATCGGCCACTTTATGCCCCCGGTCTTTCCCGGCGCTCAGGCCAATACCATCGCGGAACTGGCCCGCCAGCTGGGGCTTGACGGCGAACGTTTAGCGCAAACCATCGCCGACTATAATGCCGCCTGCGCGCCGGGCCAGTTCGATCACACCCGCCTGGATAACTGCGCGACCTCTGGCCTCACGCCGGCGAAAACTCACTGGGCGCGCCCCATCGATACGCCGCCTTACTACGGCTACGCCCTGCGTCCGGGGATCACCTTCACCTACCTCGGGCTATACGTCGACGACACCGCCGCCGTCCATTTCGCCGGTCAACCCAGCCGTAATCTCTTCGTCGCCGGGGAAATGATGGCTGGCAACGTGCTGGGCAAGGGCTACACCGCCGGCGTTGGGATGTCGATCGGCACCACCTTCGGCCGTATCGCCGGCCAGCAAGCCGCCCGGGCGGCGCAGCAGGAGAAACACCATGAAGTCGCTTGAAAAGCTGATCATTGACGCGCAGATCATCACCGAACCGGAAGCGGAAGTCGAACGGGTGATGCAGGTGTGTAACGCCTGCCGCTACTGCGAAGGGTTTTGCGCCGTCTTCCCGGCGATGACCCAGCGCCTGGCCTTTGGCAAGGCGGATATCAACTATCTGGCTAACCTGTGCCATAACTGCGGCGCTTGCCTGCACGCCTGCCAGTACGCACCACCGCACGAGTTTGCCATTAACGTGCCGAAGGCGATGGCCGAAGTCCGGCTCGAGGCCTATCAACACTACGCCCAGCCCGCCGCCTTTGGCAGCCTGTACCGCCGGGCCGGCATGACCACCGTGCTGGCGCTGGTCGGCGGCCTGATTATCTTTCTGCTGCTGGCGATGGGGCTCAAAGGCTCGCTGCTTCATCCGCCGCTGGCGGGCGACTTCTACCAGATATTCCCCCATAACCTGCTGGCGTGGATGTTTGGCTCGGTCTTTGTGCTGGCGATTGGCTTACTGATGACCGGGGTGATCCGCTTCTGGCGCGAGATCTCCCCTGGCCAGCCGCAACCGATTGATATCGCGAAGGCATCCCATGACGCGCTGACGCTGAAATATCTCGACGGCGGGCACGGGAAAGGCTGCAACGAAGCCGATGACGCCTTCACCCTGCTGCGCCGCCGATTCCACCACTGCACCTTCTACGGTTTTATGCTCTGCTTCGCCGCCACCGTGGTGGCCACGTGCTATCACTATATCGCCGGCCGGGAAGCCCCCTACCCGTTCTTCAGCCTGCCGGTGCTGCTCGGCACCCTCGGCGGCATCGGCCTGCTGGTCGGCCCGGCGGGCCTGCTGTGGCTGAACCTGCGCCGCTCGCCGCTGCACGGCGACGCGCGGCAGAAGCCGATGGATCGCGGATTTATTCTGCTGCTGCTGCTGACCAGCTTCACTGGCCTGGCGCTGCTGGCGGGGCGGGATACCTCGTGGATGGGCATCCTGCTCGCCATCCACCTCGGGGTGGTGATGGCCCTGTTCTTAACCCTGCCGTATGGAAAATTTGCCCACGGATTTTATCGCTGTGCGGCGTTACTCAAGTGGGCGATTGAGAAACGCCGCGGAAAACAGGTGGGCGTCGCCGGCGACTGACTTACCCCCCTCTGCACCCGATAACAACAAGATAAAGACAATGGAGAGCACCCCCTATGACCCAACAACCCACCCGCGCCGGCACCGTCGGCGCTATCCTCCGCGTGACCAGCGGTAATTTTCTCGAACAGTTCGACTTCTTCCTGTTTGGCTTTTACGCCACCTATATCGCCCGCACCTTCTTTCCGGCGGAGAGCGAGTTCGCGGCGCTGATGCTCACCTTTGCGGTATTTGGCTCGGGCTTCCTGATGCGTCCCATCGGCGCGGTGGTGCTCGGCGCCTATATCGACAGAATCGGTCGCCGCAAAGGGCTGATGGTCACCCTGGCGATCATGGGCTGCGGGACGCTACTCATCGCCCTGGTCCCTGGCTATCAGACTATCGGTGTGCTGGCGCCGATCCTCGTGTTAGTGGGCCGTCTGCTGCAGGGGTTCTCGGCGGGCGTCGAGCTTGGCGGAGTGTCGGTCTATCTCTCTGAAATCGCCACGCCGGGCAATAAAGGCTTCTATACCAGCTGGCAGTCCGCCAGCCAGCAGGTGGCTATCATCATGGCGGCGCTGATCGGCTATGCGCTGAACGCCACGCTGGAACATGAGGAGATCGCCGCCTGGGGCTGGCGCATCCCCTTCTTTATTGGCTGCCTGATCATTCCGCTGATTTTCGTGCTGCGCCGCTCACTGCAGGAAACCGAGGAATTCCTGCAGCGTAAACATCGCCCGGATACCAAAGAGATCCTGACCACCATCGCCAGGAACTGGCGCATTATTACCGCGGGGACCCTGCTGGTGGCGATGACCACCACCACGTTTTACTTTATTACCGTCTATACGCCCACCTACGGCAGAGCGGTGCTGCACCTCAGCGCCCGCGACAGTCTGCTGGTAACCATGCTGGTGGGCATCTCCAACTTTATCTGGTTGCCGATTGGCGGAGCCATCTCTGACCGGATCGGTCGTCGCCCGGTGCTGATGGGGATCACCGTGCTGGCGCTGCTCACCACCTGGCCGGTGATGCACTGGCTCACCGCCGCGCCGGATTTCACCCGCATGACGCTGGTCCTGCTGTGGTTCTCGTTCTTCTTTGGCATGTATAACGGCGCGATGGTGGCGGCGCTCACCGAAGTGATGCCGGTTTATGTCCGCACCGTGGGCTTTTCGCTTGCCTTCAGCCTCGCCACCGCCATCTTCGGCGGCCTGACGCCGGCTATCTCCACTGCCCTGGTCGAGCTTACCGGCGATAAAAGCGCGCCGGGATGGTGGCTAATGTGCGCTGCGCTGTGCGGGTTCATCGCCACCGCGCTGCTGTTTGTGCGCCTGAGTCGCGGCTATCAGCCGGCGGAGAGTCAGCGCTAAAAAAGCAAACGGGCGGAGATATGCTCCGCCCGTTTGCCGCTGCCGTCTGGCTTAATGGGTCGAATTATTGCTGCGGATCTCTTTCCAGATCTGGTCGCAGCGCGCTTTTACCGCCTGATCGTTGCCGGTGCGGGTAGCCTGGATACACTGTTGGTAATCCAGCACCCGGACGCTCTCCTGGTTAGCAAACTGCTGGTGCTGTTTATCCTCTTTCAGGACATTCAGTACGCTCTGGCAGGCTTCAATCTTGTCCGGATTGCCTTCCGCCGTATTAATACAGGCGCTATAGGCATCTTTCAGTTTGGTGTCTTCTTTCGGGGCCGGGGACGTGGTGCAGGCCACCAGAGCCGATGCCATTATGGCAATAAGCAGCATTTTTTTCATAGTCGTTCTCCCAGAGGTGCGGCAGGCTCACGCCCGCCGCGCAGGCATCAGAAAATGGTGAACGGGGCGATAACCATGAACTTCACGTCGCGCTCATCCTGGAAGATATTGCCGTAGCCGCCGCTCCAGCTCGGAATATCGGAATGGTTGTCGTACTGGGTAAAGTGCAGTTTAAACAGCGTGCCCTTCGCCCGGCCTTCCTGCACGGTATACATGGCATCGAGGCTATAGGCCGACTCTTTCAGGCGATAGTCAGGGTCATAGTACGCATCCGGAGAAGCCATTCTGCCAGGCTTCGCATCCCAGGCGTACACATAAGACGCGCCAAACGCCCAGCCCGGCATATCCCAGTTTTTCATGTCATACATCGCGCCGAAGAAGACCGCTTTTTCACCGTTGGCGTTGAAGTCGGAGCGGTTATCCCACCAGATATCGAGACGACCGTTGGAGGAGGCGTAGGTCGGGGTCATACGCTGCAGGAAGTAGCCCTGCTGGCCATCGGCCTTCACCCAGGTCCCTTCCAGACGCAGATCCAGCACATCCGCTACTTTATAGCCAAAGGTTAACGCCTGCAGCCATGCGGTGCCGTCATAGATGTCGTTGACCCCGCCGTTGCTGACCTTATCGCGAGTGCCGTAGAACTGGTAGCTGGTGCTCAACGGCGCGCCGGCGACGTCAAATTTGTAGCTGGCTTTAGCAAAGTACTGATCGATATAGCCCTGAGCCTGACCAAATGCCGCCTCCAGCACCAGGTCGTTTTTGAAATCATATTTGGCGCCGATGGAGTGAAGATAATCAACTTTGGTCTTCTTATCGTTCTGGTAGAAATCATCCATTTCGATATGCCATGGCGCTTTATACTCGTTCGTCCACATGTAGGAGAAACTTAACGCGCCCGCGGTGCCATAGTCGAAGTTGGCCCCGGCTTCCGCCCCCTGATAGGTCCCCGGCATGAAGCTCCAGTGCGGCGCCAGCAGGGTCTGACCGGTTGGCTGGATGTAGCCCGCGCGCGCCCACGCCGGACCGTATTTGAATTTCGCGGCGGCTTTATACAGGCTGATGCCGCTCTTATCGCCGGAGTAGTCTTCGTCATAGGCTTTGTTGCGCGACGAGAAGGCGATTTCGTTCGGGTGGCCGCTGTCGCCGTTCTCCGCCATTTCAATCGCGGTAAACGCCGCAATATCAAGGCCAAACATATCGGCGGCATAGCCGGACTGGAAGTCCAGGTTGGCGTTCCAGGTGGAGTGGGAAAGGTTGGTTTTGTATTTGTCGCCGTCGGTCACATCTTTACGGTCACGCTCACGCTGCCAGTAATAGATACCGCCGGTTAAAGTAGAATCATCGATAAAGCCTGCTGCGCTGGCCTGCGGAATCACAACCCAGCCCGACATCGCGGTGACGGCGGCAATAGCCAGCGCCAGCGTACTACGTTTGCCACTAAACGTACGCATGTGCATATCCTCTTTGACGTTTTAAAAGGCGAAGACCAGGGGTCATTCGCTAAAAAAATAAATAAAACTGAAAAATGTGGGGCGGCGAAAAAGGCCGCGAAACCACTGTAGATAGACTATTTTTCGTGACGCGAATTATCAATGTTTTTCGTGAGGCAAAGCTTAAGATTATGACAAAGCGCACATAATTTATGTCGTTTTGTTACAGTCTTATCTCTGATGATTTTGTCATGGAAGTCATTGCTAAATCAGGGAAAAATTCGAAGACTGAAAGCGATTACATTGGTTTTTTATATGAGACAGGAAATATCAGAAGCGTTATTTATTTCCGGAGCGAAACAGAATTAATTCGCTTCGCGAAAATAAAAAGAGTAATTGGCTGATTCTGAAACAAAAAAAGCGCCGCAGAGTGCGGCGCTTTGACGGTAGGGAAAATGTTATTCGCCCGCTTTCGCCCAGGTATCGCGCAGACCGACGGTGCGGTTAAACACCAGACTGGTTGCGGTTGCATAGCGGCTGTCGAGGCAGAAGTAACCTTCACGCTCAAACTGGTAAGCTTTACCGGCTTCCGCCTGCGCCAGGCTCGGCTCCGCGTAACCCTGTTTGATCACCAGCGATTCCGGATTGATCACCGCGAGGAAATCCTCCGCTGCGCCCGGGTTTGGTACGCTGAACAGGCGATCGTAGAGACGGATCTCTACCGGCAGCGCATGCGCCGCGCTCACCCAGTGGATCACGCCTTTGACCTTGCGGCCGTCAGCCGGATCTTTGCTCAGGGTGTCGGCATCGTAGGTGCAGAAGATAGTAGTGATATTGCCTTCGGCATCTTTCTCCACGCGTTCCGCTTTGATGACGTAGGCGTTGCGCAGACGTACTTCTTTGCCCAGCACCAGACGCTTGTACTGCTTGTTGGCTTCTTCACGGAAGTCCGCGCGGTCGATCCAGATTTCCGCGCTGAACGGCACTTCGCGGCTGCCCATCTCCGGCTTGTTCGGATGGTTCGGCATCGCCACCATTTCGCTTTCGCCCTGCGGGTAGTTCTCGATAACCAGTTTCACCGGATCGATCACCGCCATCGCGCGCGGCGCGTTTTCGTTGAGATCTTCGCGAATGCAGGACTCCAGCGACGCCATCTCAATGGTGTTGTCCTGCTTGGTCACGCCGATACGCTTGCAGAATTCGCGGATGGATTCGGCGGTGTAGCCGCGACGACGCAGACCGGAGATGGTCGGCATCCGCGGATCGTCCCAGCCTTCCACGTGCTTCTCAGTCACCAGCTGGTTCAGCTTACGCTTGGACATCACGGTGTATTCGAGATTCAGGCGCGAGAATTCGTACTGGCGCGGGTGAACCGGGATGCTGATGTTGTCCAGCACCCAGTCGTACAGACGACGGTTGTCCTGGAACTCCAGGGTACACAGCGAGTGGGTAATGCCTTCCAGCGCATCGCTGATGCAGTGGGTGAAGTCGTACATCGGGTAGATGCACCACTTGTTGCCGGTCTGATGATGCTCAGCGAACTTAATGCGGTACAGCACCGGATCGCGCATCACGATGAACGGCGACGCCATATCGATCTTCGCGCGCAGGCAGGCCTTGCCCTCTTCGAAGCCGCCGCTGCGCATTTTTTCGAACAGCGCCAGGTTTTCTTCCACGCTGCGGTCGCGATACGGGCTGTTTTTACCCGGCGCTTTCAGGGTGCCGCGGTATTCGCGGATCTCATCAGGAGAGAGTTCATCAACGTAGGCCAGGCCTTTGTTAATCAGCTCAACCGCATACTGATGCAGCTGATCAAAGTAATCAGACGAGTAGCAAACGTCCCCGGACCAGTGGAAACCTAACCACTGCACGTCGTTTTTAATCGACTCCACGTATTCGATATCTTCTTTCACCGGGTTGGTGTCATCGAAACGCAGGTTGCATTGGCCCTGATAATCCTGGGCGATGCCGAAGTTCAGGCAGATGGATTTCGCATGGCCAATGTGCAGATAACCGTTCGGCTCCGGCGGGAAGCGGGTGTGAACGGTGGTGTGCTTACCGGTAGCCAGATCTTCATCAATGATCTGACGGATAAAGTTAGTCGGGCGGGCTTCTGCCTCACTCATCACGGGTTCCTCAAAGCGTAAACAACGTATAACGGCACATGATCTTACAAGCAGGGCGTAGTGACAACTATTAGTTACGTAAAATAGGTATCAGAAGAGGATTATGGGGCCGATTGCTGGAAAAAAAAGCGGCGAAGGTTTCCCTTCGCCGCTGAGGCATAAACTCGACTCAGGAGCCTTACTTGCCTTTAATCTCATACAGCGGCGTCTGGCCGGCTACGACCTTACCGCTCGCCAGTATCACCAGCGCGCTGTAGTCATCGCTATTGCTGCAGACTACCGGGCTAATCATCGAGCGCGCGTTGGCGTTGAGGAAGTCCAGATCCATTTCCAGAATCGGCTCGCCCGCCTTCACGTCCGTGCCCTCTTCAACCAGACGTTTGAAGCCCTTGCCTTCCAGCGCCACGGTGTCGATACCCATGTGGACGACGATTTCCGCACCGTTGTTGGTTTCGAGGCAGAACGCGTGGTTAGTGTTGAAAATTTTCACCACGGTACCGGCGGCCGGGGCCACCACGATGTTGCTGGTCGGTTTCACCGCGATACCGTCGCCGACGGCTTTGCTGGCGAAGGCTTCGTCCGGCACCTGCTCGAGGGCCACCACGTCACCGGTAATCGGCGAAACCAGCGACTCAACGGTCTTCGCGTTCGCTACCGCCTGCGGTTTAGCCGCTGGCGCTGCGGTGGCGACGTTGCCAGCCGGTGCGGTTGCCGCTGCCGCTACCGGGCCGCGGGTAACCACTTTTTTCATCTCATCGCCGATAGACTCTGCCTTCGCGCCGACGATAACCTGGATGGTTTGCTTATTCAGTTTCACCACCCCGGATGCGCCGAGACGTTTACAGGCGGCGTCGTTCACTTTCGCCGAATCGCCCACGGTCAGACGCAGACGGGTGATACAGGCGTCAATCGCTTTCAGGTTGTCCGTTCCGCCCACCGCGGCGATATAGCTGGTCGCCAGCTGGGTCAGGCCTTCTTCAGTGTTGCTGTTGGCTTCTTCCGTTACCACGTCAGCGGCTTTGTCTTCACGACCCGGTGTTTTCAGGTTGAACATGCGGATCACCGCGCTGAACAGCAGGAAGTAGACGAAGAAGAAGACCACGCCCATCACCAGCAGCATCCAGACGTTTTTGCTGGCGGCCGGCAGGCTGTACATCAGCACGTAGTCAATGGCGCCGGCGGAGAAGGAGAAGCCTGCATGAATGCCCAGCGCCGTTGCGATGAACAGGCTGATACCGGTCAGTACCGCGTGCAGGAGGTACAGCAGCGGAGCCAGGAACATGAACAGGAATTCCAGCGGCTCGGTTACCCCGGTCAGGAACGCGGTGATGGCAACAGACAGCAGCATACCGCCCACCATTGGACGACGCGCTTTCGGAGCGGCCAGATACATCGCCAGCGCCGCGCCCGGCAGACCAAACATCATGATTGGGAAGAAGCCGGACATGAACATCCCCGCGGTGCCGTCGCCGGCGTAGAAGCGGTTGATGTCGCCGTGGAACACGGCGCCTGCGGCGTTAGTAAACTCACCAATCTGGAACCAGGCGATGGTGTTCAGCACCTGATGCAGGCCGGTCGGGATCAGCAGACGGTTGATAAAACCGAAGATACCGGAACCCAGTGCCCCTGCGGAAACGATCCACTCGCCGCCCGCATGGATAGCGTGCTGCACCGGCGGCCAGACGTAGCCGAAGATCGCCGCGAGAATCAGACAGAAGAAGCCGGTGGCGATCGGCACGAAGCGTTTGCCGCCAAAGAAGCTCAGGAAGTCCGGCAGCTTGATGCCGGCCCAGCGGTTGTACACCGCCCCTGCTACCAGACCGGTAATGATACCGGCCAGTACGCCCATGTTAATTTCCGGATTGATGGTGACCATCGCTTTGGTCATCACGAAATAACCTACTGCCCCGGCCAGCGCCGCAGAACCGGCGTTATCCTTGGACCAGCTTGACGCCACACCGATAGCAAAGATCAGCGCCAGGTTGTCGAAGATAGCCCCACCCGCTTGCGCGATGAAGGGTACATTCAACAGGTCTGGTTGCCCGAAACGCAGCAGCAATGCTGCGACCGGCAGCACTGCGATAGGGAGCTGTAACGCCCTACCCAGCCGCTGAAAGAAACCTAAAATATTCATCTTATTCCCCCTATGAGACCCCGATGAGGCTCATTTTCAAAGCCACTTTTTTATTGTGTAACAAGGTCGGTTTTATCACTTACCGGCAAAGTGTGTGAAAAATTAATTCGTATCGCAAATTAAACGGGTATTTTTTGTGATAATTATCACCAAATATCGTATTCCCCCCTCCCTTACACTGGCTAACATCGAAAACTTATTTTATCATTCAAAAAATCAACACGGATTGACCCCGGTCGGCGCAGTTGCTGCAATACTCTCCTCAGAGTGCTGGCGCCAATCCGCCAGAATCTACTTTAACTATAGAGGTGAAGAATGAGACTGATCCCCCTGGTAACCGCTGAGCAGGTCGGTAAATGGGCTGCCCGCCATATCGTTAACCGCATTAATGCATTTAAACCAACCGCGGACCGTCCGTTCGTCCTGGGACTGCCGACCGGCGGCACCCCACTCACCGCCTACAAGGCGCTGGTTGAAATGCATAAAGCAGGCCAGGTTAGCTTCAAACACGTCGTCACCTTCAACATGGATGAATACGTTGGCCTGCCGAAAGAGCATCCGGAAAGCTATCATAGCTTCATGCACCGTAATTTCTTTGACCACGTTGATATTCCGGCAGAAAATATCAACTTGCTGAATGGTAACGCGCCGGACATCGATGCGGAATGCCGTCGCTATGAAGAAAAAATTCGTTCCTACGGTAAAATCCACTTGTTCATGGGCGGCGTGGGCAACGATGGTCACATCGCGTTTAACGAACCGGCCTCCTCTCTGGCGTCTCGTACCCGTATTAAGACCCTGACCCATGAAACCCGCGTGGCGAACTCCCGCTTCTTCGACGGCGACGTGGATCTGGTGCCGAAATATGCGCTAACCGTCGGCGTGGGCACCCTGCTGGATGCAGAAGAGGTAATGATTCTGGTGCTGGGCCATCAGAAAGCGCTGGCGCTGCAGGCGGCGGTAGAAGGTAACGTCAACCACATGTGGACCATTACCTGTCTGCAGCTGCATCCGAAGGCGGTGATCGTCTGTGACGAACCGTCTACCATGGAGCTGAAAGTGAAGACACTGAAATATTTCAACGAATTAGAAGCTGAAAATATTAAAGGTCTGTAATGTAGTCGTGTCCCGCGATTTGCGCGGGACCATCTTTTTCTTTGTATGCATCATCATGCCGGCGGCAAACGAACGTACCCGGGCCTGATGAGGCGTATATACCGGGGGTCGTAATGTATGCATTAACCCAGGGCCGGGTTTATACCGGTCATGAAATTCTTGATGACCATGCGGTTGTTATCGCTAATGGCCTTATCGAACGTCTTTGTCCGCTGGCAGATTTGCCGTCTGACATCGAGCAGCGCTCAGTCAACGGCGCCATCCTCGCCCCCGGTTTTATCGACGTCCAGCTCAACGGCTGCGGCGGCGTGCAGTTTAACGACAGCCCTGACGCGGTCACTGTCGACACGCTGGAGATCATGCAGAAGGCCAACGAACGCTCAGGCTGCACCAGCTTCCTGCCGACGCTGATTACCTCCAGCGACGATCTGATGAAGCAAGGCGTGCGCGTGATGCGCGAATACCTGCAAAAGCACCCGAACCAGGCGCTGGGTCTGCATCTTGAAGGACCGTGGCTGAATATCGTCAAGAAAGGCACCCACAACCCGGACTATGTGCGTAAACCGGACGCGGCGCTGGTCGATTTCCTGTGCGACAACGCCGATGTGATCACCAAAGTGACCCTCGCCCCTGAGCGCGTTGAGCCGGAAGTGATCCGCAAACTGGTCGCCGCCGGGATCGTCGTCTCCGCGGGCCACTCCAACGCCACGCTGAAAGAGGCGAAAGTGGGCTTCCGCGCAGGCATTACCTTCGCCACCCACCTGTATAATGCAATGCCGTACATTACTGGCCGCGAACCGGGTCTGGCCGGGGCGATTTTTGACGAGCCGGATGTCTACTGCGGTATTATTGTCGACGGGATGCACGTCGATTACGCCAACGTGCGCAACGCCAAGCGCCTGAAAGGCGACAAACTGTGCCTGGTCACCGACGCCACCGCGCCGGCGGGGGCGAATATTGACCAGTTCATTTTTGCCGGGAAAACAATATACTACCGCAACGGGCTGTGCGTAGATGAAAACGGCACCCTCAGCGGATCTTCCCTGACCATGATTGAAGGGGTGCGTAATCTGGTTGAGCATTGCGGTGTGGCGCTGGACGAAGTATTGCGCATGGCGACGCTCTATCCCGCGCGCGCCATTGGTGTGGACAAGCAGCTCGGCAGTATTGCGCCGGGTATGGTCGCTAACCTGACCGCCTTTACACGCGATTATAAAATCACCAAGACCATCGTTAATGGTAACGAGGTCGTCACTGAGTAAGTAAAAGTATGACAGCAGGCGGACAAGCTCAAATTGGTAACGTTGACCTCGTAAAACAACTGAACAGCGCGGCCGTGTACCGCCTGATTGACCAGCATGGGCCTATCTCGCGCATTCAGATCGCGGAACAAAGCCAGCTTGCCCCTGCCAGCGTGACCAAAATCACGCGTCAGCTTATTGAGCGCGGCCTGATCAAAGAAGTCGATCAGCAGGCCTCCACCGGGGGGCGCCGCGCCATCTCCATCATTGCGGAGACGCGCAACTTCAACGCCATTGGCGTGCGCCTTGGCCGCTATGACGCCACTCTCACCCTCTATGATTTAAGCAGCAAGACCCTGGAAGAGGAGCATTTCCCGCTGCCCGAGCGCACCCAGGAAACGCTGGAACACGCCCTGCTGAATATCATCGCCACTTTTATTGAAAACTGTCAGCGCAAAATTCGCGAGCTGATCGCCATCTCGGTGATCCTGCCGGGGCTGGTGGATCCGGAAAGCGGGGTGATCCGCTATATGCCGCACATTGCGGTGGAAAACTGGGGCCTGGTCGGGGCGCTGGAAAAACGCTTCAACGTTACCTGCTTTGTCGGACACGATATCCGCAGCCTGGCGCTGGCCGAGCACTATTTTGGCGCAAGCCAGGATTGCGAAGACTCCATTCTGGTGCGCGTGCACCGCGGCACCGGGGCAGGGATCATCTCCAACGGACGCATTTTTATCGGCCGTAACGGCAACGTCGGCGAAATCGGCCATATTCAGGTCGACCCGCTGGGCGAGCGCTGCCACTGCGGCAACTTTGGCTGTCTGGAGACCGTCGCGGCTAATGCCGCCATCGAACATCGCGTTCGCCACCTGCTGGAGCAGGGCTATCAGAGCCGTCTGACCCTCGATGACTGCACGATCAAAACCATCTGCAAAGCGGCCAACAAAGGCGATGCCCTGGCCTGCGAAGTGGTCGAGTACGTAGGGCGTCACCTCGGAAAAACGATCGCCATCGCCATCAACCTGTTCAATCCACAAAAAATCGTCATCGCCGGCGAAATTGTGGAAGCCGAGAAAGTGCTGCTCCCGGCCATTGAGGGCTGCATTAACGCCCAGGCGCTGAAGGCGTTTCGTAAGAACCTGCCGGTGGTGCGCTCCACCCTCGATCATCGCTCAGCGATTGGCGCCTTCGCGCTGGTCAAACGCGCCATGCTCAATGGCACGCTGCTGCAGCGCTTGCTTGAGAGCTAACCGCCCCCCTTTATTGATAAGCGCGTCGCTCTGTCGTTGGCGGGCATCGCCCGTCAGAGGTGTGAAACCTCATCAATGACGCGTATAGTTTCGTCTTTGATAATGATTCTGGACCCACCATGACCATTCAAAACATAATTTGTGATATTGACGGTGTGCTGATGCACGATAACGTCGCCGTTCCCGGCGCTGCCGAGTTTATCAAGCGCATCCTCGAGAAAGGCATGCCGCTGGTGATGCTGACCAACTACCCGTCGCAAACCGGCCAAGATCTGGCGAACCGTTTCGCCACCGCCGGGATTGAGGTTCCGGATAGCGCCTTCTACACCTCGGCGATGGCGACGGCCGATTTTCTGCGCCGCCAGGAAGGTAAGAAAGCCTATGTGGTGGGTGAAGGGGCGCTGATCCACGAGCTGTACAAAGCCGGCTTTACCATTACCGACGTCAACCCGGATTTTGTCATCGTCGGGGAAACCCGCTCCTTTAACTGGGAGATGATGCATAAGGCGGCCTTCTTTGTCGCCAATGGCGCCCGCTTCATTGCCACTAACCCGGATACTCACGGTCGCGGCTTCTACCCGGCCTGCGGCGCCCTGTGCGCCGGGATCGAGAAGATCTCCGGCCGTAAGCCGTTTTACGTCGGTAAACCCAGCCCGTGGATCATCCGCTCAGCGCTGAACAAAATGCAGGCCCACTCCGAACAGACGGTGATTGTCGGCGACAATCTGCGCACCGACATTCTGGCTGGCTTCCAGGCGGGGCTGGAGACCATTTTGGTGCTCTCCGGAGTCTCGACCCTCGACGACATCGACAGCATGCCGTTCCGCCCGTCGTGGATCTACCCCTCCGTCGCGGAAATCGATATTTTCTAATGTCAGCCACGTCTCAGGACGTGGTTGTTCATTTTTGACGCCTGCCAAAAGTACCATATCTAATAAAAACGGCTTAAAATTGCGTATTCTTCAATGAAGCCGTTCAAAAGATACTCTTTTTTTACTATTCAACAATCGCAGTTGCGTTTTTTCTTTTTCCAGCCGTAAAACCCTTGCGCCTGCTCCCCCTTTACGGCATTTTCTTAAGCACGCACTCAGGCTTCGCCACGAGACGAAGCCAGCACAACATCAAACACGACAGGGTAATGGAGAAGGCTATGTGTTCTATTTTTGGCGTACTGGATATTAAAACTGACGCAGGCGAGCTGCGTAAAAAGGCGCTGGAGCTTTCCCGCCTGATGCGCCATCGCGGTCCGGACTGGTCTGGCGTGTATGCCAGCGACAAAGCGATTCTGGCGCACGAGCGCCTGTCGATTGTCGATGTCAACGCCGGCGCTCAGCCGCTGTACAACGCCGAAAAAACCCATGCGCTGGCCGTTAACGGCGAAATCTACAACCATCAGGCGCTGCGCGCGGAATATGGCGACCGCTATCAGTTCCAGACCGGCTCCGACTGCGAAGTGATCCTCGCGCTGTATCAGGAAAAAGGCCCGGCGTTCCTCGACGACCTGCAGGGGATGTTCGCCTTCGCCCTGTACGACAGCGAAAAAGACGCGTACTTAATTGGCCGCGACCATATCGGCATTATCCCGCTGTATATGGGGCATGATGAACACGGCAACTTCTATGTCGCTTCCGAAATGAAAGCCCTGGTGCCGGTGTGCCGCACCATTAAAGAGTTCCCGGCGGGTAGCTACCTGTGGAGCAAAGACGGTGAAATTCGCCAGTACTATCAGCGCGACTGGTTCAATTACGACGCGGTAAAAGACAACGTTACCGATAAGAACGAGCTGCGCCAGGCACTGGAAGAGTCGGTGAAAAGCCATCTGATGTCCGACGTCCCCTACGGCGTGCTGCTCTCCGGCGGCCTTGATTCTTCGGTCATCTCCGCCATCACCAAGAAATTTGCCGCCCGTCGCGTTGAAGATCAGGAGCGTAGCGAAGCCTGGTGGCCGCAGCTGCACTCCTTCGCGGTCGGTCTGGAAGGCTCTCCTGACCTGAAAGCGGCGCAGGAAGTGGCTAACCACCTCGGCACCGTGCACCATGAAATTCACTTTACCGTCCAGGAAGGGCTGGATGCGATCCGCGACGTTATCTATCACATCGAAACCTACGATGTGACCACTATTCGCGCTTCGACGCCGATGTACCTGATGTCGCGGAAAATTAAAGCCATGGGCATCAAAATGGTGCTTTCCGGCGAAGGCTCGGACGAAGTGTTCGGCGGCTACCTCTACTTCCATAAGGCGCCGAACGCCAAAGAATTGCACGAAGAGACGGTACGTAAGCTGCAGGCGCTGCATATGTTTGACTGCGCCCGCGCCAACAAAGCGATGTCCGCCTGGGGCGTGGAAGCCCGCGTGCCGTTCCTTGACAAGAAGTTCCTCGACGTGGCGATGCGCATCAACCCGCAGGATAAGATGTGCGGCAACGGCAAAATGGAAAAACACGTGCTGCGCGAATGCTTTGAATCCTATCTGCCGGCCAGCGTTGCCTGGCGGCAGAAAGAGCAGTTCTCTGACGGCGTCGGCTACAGCTGGATCGATACGCTGAAAGAAGTGGCCGCGAAACAGATCAGCGACCAGCAGCTGGAAACCGCAAGCTTCCGCTTCCCGTACAACACGCCGACCTCCAAAGAAGGCTATCTGTACCGCGAGATCTTCGAAGAGCTGTTCCCGCTGCCAAGCGCGGCGGAGTGTGTTCCTGGCGGTCCGTCGGTGGCCTGCTCTTCTGCTAAAGCCATTGAGTGGGATGAAGCATTCAAAACCATGAACGATCCGTCAGGCCGCGCGGTAGGCGTCCACCAGTCGGCCTATAAATAAGCCCTGACAGGCGTTGAAACGCGAAACGGACCCTCCGGGGTCCGTTTTCTTTTTGCGGGAATTATGCCGCTGAAAAACGATAAATAACCAATAATTGCCGATTATTGCAGCGAGCTGTTCGCAACCTAACCAAACAGTCACATTACAACGATTTTCCTTGAAAAAGAGGTTGACGCTCGCAGGCCCAATACGCATAATGCGCCCCGCAACGCCGATAAGGTTACGCGAAAAAAAGATGGCTACGTAGCTCAGCTGGTTAGAGCACATCACTCATAATGATGGGGTCACAGGTTCGAATCCCGTCGTAGCCACCATCTTTTTTTGCGGGAGTGGCGAAATTGGTAGACGCACCAGATTTAGGTTCTGGCGCCGCAAGGTGTGCGAGTTCAAGTCTCGCCTCCCGCACCATTCACCAGTCAGCGTTGTACGGATGGGGTATCGCCAAGCGGTAAGGCACCGGTTTTTGATACCGGCATTCCCTGGTTCGAATCCAGGTACCCCAGCCATATTTCTTCGATATTTGCGGGTCACCGCGACGGTATTGGGGTATCGCCAAGCGGTAAGGCACCGGTTTTTGATACCGGCATTCCCTGGTTCGAATCCAGGTACCCCAGCCATCGAAGAAACAGTAAGACAATTTGGCTACGTAGCTCAGCTGGTTAGAGCACATCACTCATAATGATGGGGTCACAGGTTCGAATCCCGTCGTAGCCACCATATTCGGGACGTATCGATACACATCGATAAATCCGCAAACAATTTGTTGGGGTATCGCCAAGCGGTAAGGCACCGGATTCTGATTCCGGCATTCCGAGGTTCGAATCCTCGTACCCCAGCCAAATTAAAAAGTCGTTCAGCAATGAACGCACTGTTGCTCTTAAACCGGGATAGTGACGGTCAGGCGCAACAGACAATTGGGGTATCGCCAAGCGGTAAGGCACCGGATTCTGATTCCGGCATTCCGAGGTTCGAATCCTCGTACCCCAGCCACTTAAATGCAAAAAAGCCCACCTCGGTGGGCTTTTTTGCTATTGGCGTATAGCCATCCTGGCGCGTTACTGACTGCCGGGCAGGCGCTTTCCACTACGCCCCTGCCCGGGAAGCCGGAGTTACAAGCCTAACGCATACTTCAGCGCCTGACGCTTCAGCACCCCGGCGCGTTCGGCCGCCATCAGGCCAATATTACGCAGCATCCGCACCGGCGCCAGGTCATTGCTGAATCCGGCGTAAAACAGATCCATCCCCGACTGCATAATAAAATTATCCGCCCGCCGCCGCGCCTGGTAGCGCTTGAGCACCGGCAGGCTGGCCCACTCTTCGCCTCGGCCGCGCGCTTGCGCCAGGATCTCCAGCAGGGCGTCGACATCGCGATAGCCAAGGTTAACCCCCTGCCCCGCCAGTGGATGAATGGTGTGCGCCGCATCGCCCACCAGCGCCAGACCGGGCTGAACATACTGCAGCGCATGACGCCGGGTGAGCGGGAAGGCGCCGGCCGCCTGCGGCGTCACCCGTCCGAGACGCGCCGGGAAATGGCGGGCGATCTCCTGCTGAAGCTGGGGCATGGACATGCCCTGTAGCTGACGGATCCGCGCCGGGGCGTCATACCACACCAGCGAGGCCCAGTTGTCGAACAGCGGCAGGAAGGCGCGCGGTCCGCTGGGGGTAAACTGCTGCCAGGTGCTGTCGCCGGGATCGTCGGCGCATTGGACGCTGATGAGCATACAGGACTGCTGATATTGCCAGGCATGCACGCCGATGCCGGCCATCTCCCGCACCTGAGAGCTGGCGCCGTCGGCGCCGATAACCAGCCGGGCGTGGATCGTCTCCCCCTCGCGTAAACGCAGCGCCGTCTGCGCCTCGCCGCGCTGCATCGCCTCCAGTTCGCCGCCAACGCGGAGGGTAACCCCTTCGTGCGCCGCCAGCGCTTGCCACAGGCCCCACTGCAGGACCTTGTTCTCAACCATATAGCCCAGCTCTGGGAGCTTGAGCTCTGCGGCGTCAAAGGCGACGTGCGCGCTCTCCCACTCCCAGGTCTCCAGACGACGGTAAGCGTGGACGCGCATCGCCCGCACGGCATCCCAGACGTCAAGGCTTTTCAGCAGGCCGACCGAGGCCGCGCTGATCGCCGAGATCCGCACATCCGGGACGGATGCCGGATCGAAAGCCGGAGGCGCCGTTTTCTCAAGCACCGTCACGGTAAATCCCTGTTGCGCCAGCCCCAACGCCAGGGCGCCGCCGACCATGCCGCCGCCCACGATGGCGACATCTGTTGCGTGAATTGTCATGGCTATTATCCTTAAAGCAGAATCCGTTAAGTTTACCGGATTTTTCGCCCTCTTGCGGTGATAACGCTCGCACTGGTCAGGGGGCGACCAAAGCATTACAATACGCGCCCTGGAATGCGAAATTCACCCTGTATATATCCCCGCGTTTTGGATATCTATTACTGAGCATGAGCAAGTCAATGACAAAAAAACTCCATATTAAAACCTGGGGCTGTCAGATGAACGAGTATGATTCATCAAAGATGGCCGATCTGCTGGATGCGACACATGGGTATCAACTGACCGAAGTGGCGGAAGAAGCAGATGTGCTGTTGCTCAATACCTGCTCAATTCGTGAGAAGGCCCAGGAAAAAGTTTTCCATCAGCTTGGACGCTGGAAGCTGCTGAAAGAGAAGAACCCGGACCTGATTATTGGCGTTGGCGGCTGCGTGGCCTCCCAGGAAGGCGACCATATTCGTCAGCGCGCGCACTATGTCGATATTATTTTCGGGCCGCAAACCCTGCACCGCCTGCCGGAGATGATTAACTCTGTGCGCGGCAACCGCAGCCCGGTGGTTGATATCAGCTTCCCGGAAATTGAAAAATTCGATCGCCTGCCAGAACCGCGCGCCGAAGGCCCGACCGCCTTTGTCTCGATTATGGAAGGCTGCAACAAATACTGCACCTACTGCGTGGTGCCCTACACCCGCGGTGAAGAAGTCAGCCGCCCGTGCGACGATATCCTGTTTGAAATCGCCCAACTGGCGGCGCAGGGCGTGCGTGAAGTCAACCTGCTGGGCCAGAACGTGAACGCCTGGCGCGGTGAGAACTACGACGGCACCACCGGCAGCTTTGCCGATCTGCTGCGCCTGGTGGCCGCTATCGACGGCATCGACCGCATTCGCTTCACCACCAGCCATCCGATCGAATTTACCGACGACATCATCGACGTCTATCGCGATACGCCGGAGCTAGTGAGCTTCCTGCACTTGCCGGTGCAGAGCGGTTCCGACCGCGTGCTGAACCTGATGGGACGGACCCATACCGCGCTGGAGTATAAAGCGATTATTCGTAAGCTGCGTGAAGCGCGTCCGGATATTCAGATAAGCTCAGACTTTATCGTCGGCTTCCCCGGCGAAACCACGGAAGATTTCGAAAAGACGATGAAGCTTATCGCCGACGTCAATTTCGATATGAGCTACAGCTTTATCTTCTCCGCCCGTCCGGGCACCCCGGCGGCCGATATGGTCGACGACGTGCCGGATGCCGACAAGAAACAGCGTCTGTATATTCTGCAGGAGCGCATCAACCAACAGGCGATGGCCTGGAGCCGTCGCATGCTCGGCACAGTACAGCGTATCCTGGTGGAAGGCACGTCGCGCAAGAACATCATGGAGCTCTCCGGACGTACGGAGAACAACCGGGTGGTCAATTTCGAAGGCACCCCGGACCTCGTCGGCAAGTTTGTCGATGTCGAAATCGTCGATGTTTACACCAACTCGCTGCGCGGCAAAATCGTGCGCACCGAAGCGGAGATAGGTCTGCGTATCGCTGAATCACCCGAATCAGTGATTGCCCGCACCCGTAAAGAGAACGATCTTGGCGTGGGTATCTATCAGCCGTGATCCCTTCAGGCCTGTCGGTTCCGGCAGGCCTTGTAATTCCTCTCTCCGTCCCTATATCTACAGCAATGCTTGCGCCATTTTCCTGTGACGTAAATAATTTCCTGATTAGCCGGCCACGCGCCGCGTCCGGCCACCTGCGTAAAGAGGAACAGTTTGAACATAGACACTCGTGAAATTACCCTGGAGCCAGCGGATAACGCACGCCTGTTAGCCCTGTGCGGCCCGTTTGACGACAACATCAAACAGCTGGAGCGTCGGTTAGGCATTGAGATTAACCGCCGCGACAATCACTTTAAGCTGACCGGACGCGCCCTGTGCGTACACGCCGCCGCCGATATTCTGCGCAGCCTGTATGTCGACACGGCGCCGATGCGCGGTCAGATTCAGGATATTGAACCAGAGCAGATCCATCTGGCGATCAAAGAGGCGCGCGTGCTTGAGCAAAGCGCCGAGAGCGTGCCGGAGTACGGAAAAGCCGTCAATATCAAGACCAAGCGCGGGGTGATCAAACCGCGTACGCCGAACCAGGCGCAGTACATCGCCAATATCCTCGATCACGACATCACCTTCGGCGTGGGTCCGGCGGGTACCGGGAAAACCTATCTGGCGGTGGCGGCGGCGGTTGATGCGCTGGAGCGTCAGGAGATCCGCCGCATTCTGCTGACCCGTCCGGCCGTCGAAGCGGGTGAAAAGCTCGGCTTCCTGCCCGGCGATCTGAGCCAGAAGGTCGACCCGTATCTGCGCCCGCTGTACGACGCGCTGTTCGAGATGCTCGGCTTCGAGAAGGTGGAAAAGCTGATTGAGCGTAACGTCATCGAAGTGGCCCCGCTGGCCTATATGCGCGGACGGACGCTGAATGACGCCTTTATCATTCTTGATGAAAGCCAGAACACCACCATCGAGCAGATGAAAATGTTCCTGACCCGCATCGGCTTTAACTCCAAGGCGGTGATCACCGGCGATATCACGCAGATTGACCTGCCGCGCAGCACCAAATCCGGTCTGCGCCACGCCATCGAAGTGCTGGGGGAAGTCGATGAGATCAGCTTTAACTTCTTCCATAGCGAAGACGTGGTCCGCCATCCGGTGGTCGCCCGCATCGTGAACGCCTATGAGGCATGGGAAGCCGCAGACCAAAAACGTAAAGCAGAACTGGCCGCCGAGCGCAAACGCGAAGCCCAGGAACAGGAGCAAAAATGAGTCAGGTGATCCTCGATTTACAACTGGCCTGCGAAGAGACCAGCGGCCTGCCGGACGAAGCCCTTTTTCAACGCTGGGTCGACGCCGTCATTCCGCCGTTTCAGGAGGAGTCAGAGTTAACGATTCGTCTGGTCGACGTTGCAGAAAGCCATGAGCTGAACCTGACCTATCGCGGCAAGGATAAGCCGACCAACGTCCTCTCTTTCCCGTTTGAAGCGCCGCCGGGGATTGAAATGCCGCTGCTCGGCGATCTGATCATTTGCCGTCAGGTGGTGGAGCAGGAAGCCAGCGAGCAAGGGAAACCGCTGGAGGCGCACTGGGCGCATATGGTGGTGCACGGCAGCCTGCATCTGCTGGGCTACGATCACATCGAAGATGACGAAGCGGAAGAGATGGAAGGCCTCGAAACAGAGATAATGCTTGCTCTGGGCTATGAGGACCCGTACATTTCCGAGAAGATTGCTGAATAGCCCCCTGCCGGATCGTGGCGCTTGCGCCTCATCCGGCCGCTGTTCATGCATTTTACCCGCCTGAACGTCAGGCAACCCATGCCGTCCGGCGCTGAGTTTACGCGCGACGAGCGACATTAAATCAACATGAGAACCCAAACGACGCCATGAGCGACGACAATTCACACAGTAGTGACACAGTAAACAGCAAAAAGGGATTTTTCTCCCTGTTACTCAGCCAGCTCTTTCACGGGGAACCGAAAAACCGCGATGAACTGCTGGCGCTGATCCGTGATTCCGGGCAGAACGATCTTATCGATGAAGATACGCGTGACATGCTCGAAGGGGTAATGGATATCGCCGACCAGCGGGTCCGCGACATTATGATCCCCCGTTCACAAATGATTACCCTGAAACGCAATCAGACGCTGGACGAGTGCCTCGATGTCATCATCGAATCCGCTCACTCGCGCTTCCCGGTCATCAGTGAAGATAAAGATCACATCGAAGGGATTCTGATGGCCAAGGATCTGCTGCCGTTTATGCGCAGCGACGCCGAAGCCTTCAGCATGGAAAAAGTGTTACGGCCGGCGGTTGTCGTTCCGGAAAGCAAGCGGGTCGACCGCATGCTGAAAGAGTTTCGCTCACAGCGCTACCATATGGCGATCGTTATTGACGAATTCGGCGGCGTCTCCGGTCTGGTGACCATCGAGGATATCCTTGAGCTCATCGTCGGGGAAATTGAAGACGAGTACGACGAAGAAGAAGATATCGATTTCCGCCAGCTGAGCCGCCATACCTGGACGGTACGCGCCCTGGCCTCCATCGAAGACTTCAACGACGCCTTCGACACGCACTTCAGCGATGAAGAAGTGGATACCATTGGCGGGCTGGTAATGCAGGCCTTTGGCCACCTGCCGGCTCGCGGCGAATCTATCGACATTGATGGTTACCAATTCAAGGTAGCAATGGCAGATAGTCGTCGTATCATTCAGGTGCATGTTAAGCTGCCGGATGATGCTCCCCAGCCGAAGCTGGAAGAGTAAGCGGCGGCGCTGAAGGTCACGGCCAGCCGGGAGACAGACCGTGGCGATACTCGGTTGTCCCCTCCCCGGCTGGCAAACAGCATAGCCTGTGGCAACAGGCGTTAATTTACGGGACGATTAGCCTAAATGGTATTTGCCTCTCTTCTTGAACGCCAGCGCGTACGTCTGCTGCTGGCGCTGCTATTCGGAGCCAGCGGAACGCTGGCTTTTTCACCTTACGACTTCTGGCCCGCAGCGATTATTTCACTGGTCGGTCTGCAGGCGTTAACCCTCAACCGCCGCCCGCTGCAAAGCGCCGGCATCGGCTATTTCTGGGGACTTGGCCTGTTCGGCACGGGAATCAACTGGGTTTATGTCAGTATCGCGCAGTTTGGCGGTATGCCGGGTCCGGTTAACGTCTTCCTCGTCGTTTTGCTGGCGGCCTATCTGTCGCTCTACACCGGCCTGTTTGCCGGCCTGCTCGCCCGGCTGTGGCCCAAAACCAGCTGGCTACGGGTGGCGATCGCCGCCCCCGTCGTCTGGCAGATCACCGAGTTCCTGCGCGGTTGGGTGCTGACCGGCTTTCCGTGGCTGCAGTTCGGCTATAGCCAGATCGACGGCCCGCTGAAAGGCCTGGCGCCGGTGATGGGGGTTGAGGCGATCAACTTCCTGCTGATGATGGTTAGCGGCCTGCTGGCTCTGGCCCTCGTGCAGCGCAACGGGAAGCCGCTGGTGATCGCCGCGGTGCTGTTCGCCCTGCCGTTCCCGCTGCGCTATATCCAGTGGTATCAGCTGCTGCCGGAGCGCGCGACGCAGGTCTCGCTGGTGCAAGGCGATATCCCGCAGGCCATGAAGTGGGACGAGAAACAGCTGGTTAATACCCTGAAAACCTACCTGGCGCTGACCCAGCCGCATATCGGCCACTCGCAGCTGATTATCTGGCCTGAATCGGCGATCCCGGATCTGGAGATCAACCAGCAGCAGTTCCTCAGCATGATGGACGATCTGCTGCGCGCAAAAGACAGCTCGCTGATCACCGGCATCGTCGACGCGCGTCTTAATAAGCAGAATCGCTACGACACCTACAACACCATCATTACCCTCGGCAAAGATAACCCGTACCGCTACGACTCGACCAACCGCTACAACAAGAACCATCTGGTGCCGTTCGGCGAGTTTGTACCGCTGGAGTCGATTCTGCGTCCGCTGGCGCCATTCTTCGACCTGCCGATGTCCTCCTTCAGCCGCGGTCCCTACGTGCAGCCGCAGCTGATGGCGCATAACCTGAAGCTGACCGCGGCCATCTGCTACGAGATCATCCTCGGGGAACAGGTGCGGGATAACTTCCGTCCGGATACCGACTTCCTGCTGACCATCTCTAACGACGCCTGGTTCGGCAAGTCCATCGGCCCGTGGCAACACTTCCAGATGGCGCGGATGCGCGCCCTGGAGCTGGCCCGCCCCCTGCTGCGCAGTACCAACAACGGCATTACCGCCGTGATCGGCCCGCGCGGCGAGATCCAGAAGATGATCCCGCAGTTTACCCGTGAGGTGTTGACCACCACCGTGACGCCCACCAGCGGCATGACCCCTTACGCTCGCACTGGCAACTGGCCGCTGTGGGCGCTGACGGCGCTGCTCGGCTTCGGTGCGCTGCTGATGAGCCTGCGTCAGCGTCGCCGATAAGTTCTCTACCGGCGACGCCCGTCGCCGGCTTTTTTCTTCCCGTCATTTGCCACCCTGGCACAGTCATTGCTTTATTTAATCGGGTAGCGCCGTCCTCCGGCCCAGTGCAACCGGGTTGCACCATAAACGATCGGTGGTCGCGCTATTTTGGTGCAATGGAAGATATTTGCCTCCCATTGGTGCGGAGCGCTTCGCAAAAATAAACAATAAAGCAGCAAAATATTTACATTAAGCCAAACTAAATGCTAACAAACACATACAAATGCGGCACGTGGATGCGTGCCCCTAATAACAACACACACAATCACAATGGGTATCAATAGCGTCGGTGACGCTGCGGATAAGGAGTTGGATATGCAATTACGTAAACTGGCCACGGCAATGCTGGTAATGGGAATGACCGCTGGTCTGGCGCAGGCGGAAGATGCTGCCCCGGCGGCTGGCCAGAGCACTCTGGATAAGATCGCGAAAAATGGCGTTATCGTTGTCGGCCATCGCGAATCTTCCGTCCCTTTCTCTTACTACGATAACCAACAGAAGGTTGTGGGTTACTCTCAGGACTACTCCAACGCCATCGTCGATGCCATCAAGAAAAAACTGAACAAACCCGATCTGCAGGTCAAACTGATCCCGGTCACCTCGCAGAATCGTATTCCGCTGCTGCAGAATGGCACCTTTGATTTCGAGTGCGGCTCTACCACCAACAACCTCGAGCGCCAGAAACAGGCGGCCTTCTCCGATACTATCTTCGTCGTCGGCACCCGTCTGCTGGTGAAGAAAGGCGGCCCGATCAAAGATTTCCCGGACCTGAAGGATAAAGCGGTCGTCGTCACCTCCGGGACCACCTCTGAGATCCTGCTGCATAAGCTGAACGATGAGAAAAAAATGAATATGCGCATCATCAGCGCCAAAGATCATGGCGACTCTTTCCGTACTCTGGAAAGCGGACGCGCGGTGGCCTTTATGATGGATGACGCTTTGCTGGCCGGCGAACGCGCCAAGGCGAAGAAACCGGATAACTGGGAAATCGTCGGCACCGCGCAGTCGAAAGAAGCCTATGGCTGCATGCTGCGTAAGGACGATCCGACCTTCAAGGCATTGGTCGATGAAACCGTTGCCCAGGCCCAGACCTCTGGCGAAGCGGCGAAGTGGTTCGACAAATGGTTCAAAAACCCGATTCCGCCAAAAAATCTTAACCTGAACTTCGAGCTGTCGGACGACATGAAAGCGCTGTTCAAATCACCTAATGACAAAGCACTGAACTAATTATAACAACCAGGGGCGGGATATCCTGCCCTCCCGATGATTGTCACAGCACGGACAGACTATACGGCGGCTGGTCGTTCCCCAGCCGCCGCGAATACCGAAACAAGCTGGACAACCGTCTTCGAGGGTAGCAATGGCTACCCTTTTTTTTCCAGGAGTCATGTATGTCAATAGACTGGAACTGGGGGATATTCCTGCAACAGGCCCCCTTCGGCAACACTACCTACCTGGGCTGGCTGTGGAGCGGTTTTCAGATCACCGTCGCCCTCTCCATCTCGGCCTGGATCATCGCTTTTCTCGTCGGCTCGCTGTTCGGCATTTTACGCACGGTCCCCAATCGCTTCCTCTCGGGCATTGGCACCTGCTATGTCGAACTGTTTCGCAACGTGCCGCTGATCGTGCAGTTCTTTACCTGGTACCTGGTGGTGCCGGAATTCCTGCCGGAAAATATCGGCATGTGGTTTAAATCGGAGCTGGACCCAAACATTCAGTTCTTTGTCTCCTCCATGCTGTGCCTGGGGCTGTTTACCGCCGCTCGCGTCTGCGAGCAGGTACGCGCCGCTATCCAGTCGCTGCCGCGCGGGCAAAAGAACGCCGGTCTGGCGATGGGGTTGACCCTGCCGCAAACCTACCGCTACGTGCTGCTGCCGAACGCCTATCGCGTTATCGTGCCGCCGATGACCTCGGAGATGATGAACCTGGTGAAAAACTCGGCCATCGCCTCCACCATCGGTCTGGCCGATATGGCCGCGCAGGCGGGCAAACTGCTGGACTACTCCGCTCATGCCTGGGAGTCTTTTACCGCCATCACCCTGGCCTATGTTTTCATCAACGCGGTGATTATGCTGATTATGTATGTGGTCGAGCGTAAGGTTCGCCTGCCTGGCAATATGGGAGGCAAATAATGTACGATTTTGACTGGAGTTCGATCGTTCCCTCCATGCCCTACCTGCTGGCAGGGCTGGTGATCACCCTGAAGATTACGGTGATCGCCATCGTGGTCGGCATCGTCTGGGGCACCCTGCTGGCGGTCATGCGCCTGTCCAGCTTTCTGCCGCTGGCCTGGTTTGCTAAATCCTACGTTAACGTGTTCCGTTCTATCCCGCTGGTGATGGTTCTGCTGTGGTTCTACCTGATTGTCCCGGGCTTCCTGCAGAACGTGCTGGGACTGTCGCCGAAAACGGATATTCGCCTGATCTCGGCGATGGTGGCCTTTTCGATGTTCGAGGCCGCCTACTATTCAGAGATTATCCGCGCCGGTATCCAGAGCATCTCCCGCGGCCAGTCAAGCGCCGCGCTGGCGCTGGGAATGACCCACTGGCAGTCGATGCGGCTGGTGATCCTGCCGCAGGCCTTCCGCGCCATGGTGCCGCTGCTGTTAACCCAGGGGATCGTCCTGTTCCAGGATACCTCGCTGGTGTATGTATTGAGCCTCGCCGACTTCTTCCGTACCGCCTCCACGATTGGCGAGCGTGACGGGACCCAGGTCGAAATGATCCTGTTCGCGGGCGGCGTCTATTTTGTGATTAGCCTCAGCGCCTCGCTGTTGGTCAGCTGGTTGAAGAAAAGGACTGTGTAATGATTACCCTGAAAAACGTTTCAAAATGGTATGGTCACTTTCAGGTGCTGACCGATTGCTCCACGGAAGTGAAAAAAGGCGAAGTCGTGGTGGTCTGCGGGCCGTCAGGCTCCGGTAAATCCACGCTGATTAAAACCGTAAACGGCCTTGAGCCGGTGCAGCAGGGGCAGATTATCGTCGATGGCACCGTGGTTAACGATAAAAAGACCAATCTTGCCAAACTGCGCTCGCATGTCGGAATGGTGTTTCAGCATTTTGAACTGTTCCCGCACCTGTCGATTATCGACAACCTGACGCTGGCGCAGGTTAAGGTTCTCAATCGTGACAAAGCGTCGTCGCGCAAGAAGGGTCTCAAGCTGCTGGAGCGCGTTGGCCTGGCGGCGCACGCGGAAAAATATCCGGCGCAGCTCTCCGGTGGCCAGCAGCAGCGCGTGGCCATTGCCCGAGCCCTGTGTATGGACCCGATCGCTATGCTGTTTGATGAGCCCACCTCAGCGCTCGACCCGGAGATGATCAACGAGGTACTGGACGTCATGGTGGAACTGGCCAACGAAGGGATGACCATGATGGTAGTGACCCATGAAATGGGCTTCGCCCGTAAGGTGGCCAACCGGGTGATCTTTATGGATGAAGGAAAGATAGTCGAAGATGCCGATAAAGAGGCCTTCTTCGCCAATCCACAATCCGATCGCGCTAAAGATTTCCTCGCCAAAATTCTGCACTAACTTCTGCGGCGCGCACGATATCACCGTGCGCGCCTGTCAGCCCCTCCCCTTTTCAATTGCTTCATCTCAAAGCGACAGCTTCACAACGTGAAGTAAAAATTTCACAAAGAATTCAGGGGCCGTAGAATAGATTAACCGCCACGTCATCGTTAGCATACGGCATCTTGTAATAATCCCCGTGAGTTTAAATTTCTTGAAAATAATATTTCAATTGACTTGCTATACGCCGCGCAGGCTATTTCATGCCGTGCACAACCATTAATTATAATCTTACTCAATGAAACAAACGGATATTGCTTCATGCGGACTAACACTAACGGACTGGCCATTATTTTGTGTTTAAATTTGCTCACCTGCTTTACCGCGCGGGCGGGTATTGACTCCGCCACGGTAAACCAGGTAGAACAGGATAAAGCCCGTGAAAGCGCATTAATGCCCCATCAGCAGCAATACCAATCTTCTCGCACCTATGCGAAAACGCAAACCTTGATATTTCCCGAGGAAGCGACCTGTCGGTACATCACGAAAGTTGATATTGCCTCCGAGGACAACGCAAAAACCACCGCCCTCCTCGGGAAGATCGCTGCCCAGGCGCCCGGCCATTGCCTCGGAATAGAAGGGATTCGCCTGCTGACGAACGCCCTACAAAATGAACTGATAACACAAGGGTATATTACTTCCCTGATCGATATCCCTTCTCAGTCACTAGAAGGGGGCATTCTCAAAATAACGCTGACTTATGGCAAAACGGGGCATATTGATTTTGCGCCAAATAGTGCCGTGACGAACCTGTGGACCTCCATGCCCACCCATACCGGTAAAATCCTGCGCCTCAGCGATCTTGAACAAGGGATGGCTAACCTACAGCGCCTGCCTGGCGCCAGCGCCCATATGAAGCTGCGGCCCGGGGAACACATTGGCGAAAGTGATATTGAAATCGCCCGGGTAATGGATAAACAGTGGCAGGTTGGCGCCTGGCTTGATGACGCAGGCAGCCGCGCCAGCGGTCGCTATCAGGGTGGCGGCGCGCTATACCTTTACGATTTATCTTCATTGAACGATATTCTTTCCATCTCGGCAGGCGGCGACGTTGAATTCAACCAGCACAACGACGGCAACCATAACGGCAACCTTTACTACTCCGTGCCTTTTGGTTACTGGTCATTGAGCCTGTACGGCTCCTACAGCCAGTACCGCCAGCTGTTTAAAGGAAGATGGTCAAGCATCGACTATAAAAGTAAAAACCGTTATTACAGCGCGACCCTTAGCCGCCTGCTTTCGCATACCCGACAACAAAAAACGACCGCCGATCTGCGCATAGCGAAGAGCAGTTCGCACTATTTCTTTGGCGGCGATGAGTTGTATGTGATGCGTAAACAAAATCCTGTCTGGGAATTTACCGTGCGCCATCAGCACTATTTCAACAGGAAAATTATCGACGCAAGCCTGGGCGTTCAGCGCAGCCTGCCGTGGCTGAGCTCCGTCCCCACCCCCGAGGAAAAAGGCGGTTTATATAGCCATCAATCGCGCATTGTTCACGCCGATATACAGGCCTTGATGCAGTTTGCCGCAACCGGCGATAAGTTTAGCTGGATGCCGCGTTTCCATGCCCAGTTCAGCCCGGATAGATTATCTTCGGACAACCAGTTTAATATCGGCAATCGCTGGACGGTTCGCGGCTTTGACGGTGAAAATACGCTTTCGGCCAATCAAGGCTGGTACTGGCGCAATGATTTTAGCTGGAATATTCCCACCCCCGACCAGCAGGTATATCTTGGCCTTGACTTCGGCAGGATCATTGGTACCGAGCGCGCCAGGCAGGGAAAAAGCCTTTCAGGCGCAGTCGGCGGCGTCCGCGGAGAAATAGCGTCTACGCAATATGATTTTTTTATCGGCACGCCCATCAGTAAACCTGATGACTTTCATAGCGATGCCATGAACCTGGGCTTTTCATTACAGTGGAGGTATTAGTTTTCATCGGCGCATTACTGCAATTTACTGATTCATTTTTTACTATTTAAAGGAATAAATTACATGTTTAAATTCAAGGTTTCATATGTTGCGCTGGCTGCAGCGCTAAGTTCATCCGTTGTTTATGCCGATCCGTCAAGCTATACGCATAGATCAGGGGCAAATGTTATTGATATCGAAGCTCCTAATGCCGCTGGCGTCTCGCATAACTTATATCGCGAATTCAACGTCGGCCCTAACGGCACTATTTTAAACAACAGCGCCAGCGACGTGAACCACAGCACTCACGGTAATATCGCTAAGAATAATAATCTGACCAACGGCAGCGCTTCCGTTATTTTAAATGAAGTCACCTCCAATAAAATGAGTAATCTGCAGGGCTTTATCGAAGTTAACGGACAAAAAGCCGATGTCGTTATCGCCAACCCTAACGGCATCACCTGCTCCGGGTGCAGTTTTATTAATACTAACAAAGCAGTGCTGACGACAGGCCAGGTCAATCTGAGCGATACTGGCGCGATTGATAGCTATACGGTCACGCAGGGTAAGATCACCATTGACGATAAAGGTATGAACGCGTCTAACAGCTATGCAGCCTTGCTGGCCGACGCCATCGCGATTAACGGCACAATGACGGCAGCCAACGCTATGGTGGGCGCGGGCAACTTAACGTTTGATAACAAAACCGGAAAGATGACCAGCCTTGGAAAAGCAGCCACAGCCAAACAAATATTATATCCGGAATACAGCATTGATATTAGCCAACTAGGCGGAATCAAGGCCAACAGTATCACCATGACTGGTAATAATCTGGGTTTCGGCGTCCGGAATAAAGGCACGATGGCTGCAAACACCCTTCTCACCATGACCAGCAACGGTTCACTGATTAATGAAGGCGCTATCACTGGGAAAGGCATCGCGACGCAAATCGTCTCAGCAGGTGAGATGAAAAATAAGGGCAGCATTAACAGCAGCGCCCTCGCCACTCAGGTCACCACTCTGAACACATTGACCAATGAAGGCACGATTACCAGTGACAAAACGCTTAACGTGAGCGCCGCCGGCAACCTCGTCAATACCGGCAGAATTAATGGCACCAAGGCATTAACCTTAACCACCCTCGGCGATATCAATACCACCTATGGTTCAACGATTAACGCCGATGGCCAGTTAAATATTTCTGCCCACAATATCAACAACGGCGGTACAATGTGGGGCGAAATCACCAACGTCAAGTTTAGCGGCGATAATCTCACCGTCACCGGTAACCTTTGGGGCTACACTAATCTGGCTATCGTGTCGGCAAAGGATAGCAACGTCAGTTCAGGCAACATCCATAATACAGGGCGAATTTCTGGTATCGATATATCGCTTATCACTAATGGCGATATCATCCAGGACGGTAACCTTGTTAGCGGAAACTGGCTTTGTTGAATAAATCGAACTTTTGCTGAGTTGAAGGATCAGATCACGCATCTTCCCGACAACGCAGACCGTTCCGTGGCAAAGCAAAAGTTCAAAATCACCAACTGGCCCACCTACAATAAAGCCCTCATCAACCGTGGCTCCATAACTTTCTGGCTGGATGATGAAGCTATTCAGGCCTGGTATGAGTCGGCAACGCCTTCATCACGGGGAAGACCTCAGCGCTATTCTGATCTCGCCATCACCACCGTTCTGGTCATTAAACGCGTGTTCAGGCTGACCCTGCGGGCTGCACAGGGTTTTATTGATTCCATTTTTACACTGATGAATGTTCCGTTGCGCTGCCCGGATTACACCAGTGTCAGTAAGCGGGCAAAGTCGGTTAATGTCAGTTTCAAAACGTTCACCCGAGGTGAAATCGCGCATCTGGTGATTGATTCCACCGGGCTGAAGGTCTTTGGTGAAGGCGAATGGAAAGTCAAAAAACACGGCAAAGAACGCCGTCGTATATGGCGAAAGTTGCATCTGGCAGTTGACAGCAACACACATGAAATCATCTGTGCAGACCTGTCGCTGAATAACGTCACGGACTCAGAAGCCTTCCCGGGTCTTATCCGGCAGACTCACAGAAAAATCAGGGCAGCCGCGGCAGACGGGGCTTACGACACCCGGCTCTGTCACGATGAACTGCGGCGTAAGAAAATCAGCGCGCTTATCCCTCCCCGAAAAGGTGCGGGTTACTGGCCCGGTGAATATGCAGACCGTAACCGTGCCGTTGCTAATCAGCGGCTGAGCGGAAGCAATGCACGGTGGAAATGGACAACAGATTACAACCGTCGCTCGATAGCGGAAACGGCGATGTACCGGGTAAAACAGCTGTTCGGGGGTTCACTGACGCTGCGTGACTACGATGGTCAGGTTGCGGAGGCTATGGCCCTGGTACGAGCGCTGAACAAAATGACGAAAGCAGGTATGCCTGAAAGCGTGCGTATTGCCTGAAAACACAACCCGCTACGGGGGAGACTTACCCGAAATCTGATTTATTCAACAAAGCCGCGTATTGCCTGAAAATCCAGCCAGCTACAGGGTCGTTCGCACGAAATCTTATTTATTCAACAAAGCCGCGGAAACTCTATGACGGTTAAAAGCGTCCAGTTCAAAAATAACAACTACGTTTACGGAAAATCCGTACAGATTGAGAGTAATAACGTTCACAATAAGGCAACTATTGATAGTGTCGATGCGAATATCATCGCTTATTATGGTATGAAAAATGAAGGCCAAATCATCGCAGCCAAAGATCTCACCTTGGATACGAAAAATTTTGCCGATATCACCAACTACGGCACTCTTCAGGCAGGAGAGAATCTGACGATTATCGCTAATAAAGTCTATAATGGCGGCTATCGCTGTGGTTTCCTGAAGCTTTCAACTTGTAATGTTGGTTCTATCTCCACTAACAAACTGGTGCTGAACTCCGCGCACAACTATGTTTCCGAGATGGGCGGTCATCAGCAGTTTAAACAAGCTGAAATCACGACCAAGCGGTAAGAGCAGGCGATGCGCTGATGTCAGCGCATCGCCGGTAGTCATTTTATTATGGCGCACCATGCTGGCACACGCTTTCCATTCGCGCGGAAAGATCTATCACGAGATAGTAATCATCAAGCCGCATTCATGCTGAGGACGAGTGCTCTGCTCGCTCATAATGATTATATGAAGCGCGAAGTGATCAGGGGTAAAAGAGACAGCTGAGATATTTTACAATCACAGGGAAGACGTTTATCTATCTCGTTAATGCAATGATAGGTCGTTTTTAATCAGGCCCGATGCTATTAATACGCACCGGGCCGGATGCATCAGGGTTCAAATGGCCGGCGCTGGAACTGATCGTGGCCGCATTTCGGACAGCGCGGTAGCACATCCGGGGTATACACCGCCAGGTGATAGTGACACTTCTCACACACCAGGTTGCCTAAACCGACCACTTCGCCGCTGTGGTATACGCCGTGGTGATTCAGATCCTGAAAAACCTCCCGCCACTCAAGCTGGGTTTTGTCAGTGATATCGGCCAGCTCCTGCCACAGGCTCTCTTTGATCACCCGCATAAACACGCTGTCGCTCTCGTCTTCATGACTCTCTTCGTAGCTGCGGGCAAACTCCTCAAGATCGCGCTTGACCGCGGCTATCACCGACTCAATCTCGCTCTGCGTCAGATCGCCGGCGCGGACAATTTTATCGCGTGCCTGCGTCACCAGCGCGTCAATATCGCGTTCTCCATGGCGGAGCCGTTCGCTGAGCGAGGAGACCAGTTCACGGTAATATTGAGCAACCTTGTTCATCATTTCGCCTCCGGTGTGGTTAACGTCTTCTGATAATAGACCTTATTCCTCTCCCGCTGTGTCTGACAAGCCACAGACTCGCGAAATAATCTGCCCAGCTTTTGCCGATGTTGATGTGCGAAAAGCTGTTTTGACGTTGGCGTTTGGGCTATGCTATGCCGATCTGAAATAACACATCCATTGGCTACATTTTGTAGCTGTATTGAAAACAGGACCACTGGCTGCCATGCAAGAGCAATACCGCCCGGAAGAGATAGAATCGAAAGTCCAGCTTCACTGGGACGAAAATCGTACATTTGAAGTAACTGAAGACGAGAGCAAAGAGAAGTATTACTGCCTGTCGATGCTTCCTTATCCTTCTGGTCGACTACACATGGGTCACGTGCGTAACTACACCATCGGCGACGTGATTGCCCGCTATCAGCGCATGCTGGGTAAAAACGTCCTGCAGCCAATTGGCTGGGATGCGTTCGGTCTGCCGGCGGAAGGGGCGGCGGTAAAAAACAACACCGCGCCAGCGCCGTGGACCTACGACAACATCGCCTACATGAAAAACCAGCTCAAAATGCTGGGCTTCGGCTATGACTGGAGCCGCGAGCTGGCAACCTGCACCCCGGAATACTACCGCTGGGAGCAGAAGTTCTTCACTGAGCTGTATAAAAAAGGCCTGGTGTACAAAAAAACCTCCGCAGTGAACTGGTGCCCGAACGACCAGACCGTGCTGGCCAACGAGCAGGTTATCGACGGCTGCTGCTGGCGCTGCGACACCAAAGTCGAGCGTAAAGAGATCCCGCAGTGGTTTATTAAAATCACCGCCTACGCCGATGAGCTGCTGAACGATCTGGATAAGCTGGACCACTGGCCGGACACCGTGAAGACCATGCAGCGCAACTGGATCGGCCGTTCTGAAGGGGTGGAAATCTCCTTTGACGTCAACAACTACGCCGACAAGCTGACCGTCTATACCACCCGCCCGGACACCTTTATGGGCTGTACCTACCTGGCGGTCGCTGCGGGTCACCCGCTGGCGCAGCAGGCTGCGGCGAACAATCCGGCGCTGGCCACCTTCATCGACGAATGCCGCAACACCAAAGTGGCGGAAGCCGACATGGCGACGATGGAGAAAAAAGGCGTCGATACCGGCTTTAAAGCTATCCACCCGCTGACCGGTGAAGAAATTCCGGTATGGGCGGCTAACTTTGTGCTGATGGAGTACGGCACCGGCGCGGTGATGGCAGTTCCGGGCCACGACCAGCGCGACTACGAGTTCGCCAGCAAATATGGGCTGAACATCAAGCCGGTGATCCTCGCCGCCGACGGCTCCGAGCCGGATCTTTCCCAGCAGGCGCTGACCGAGAAAGGCGTCCTGTTTAACTCCGGCGAATTCAGCGGGCTCGATTATGAAGCGGGCTTCAACGCTATTGCCGACAAACTGGCTGCCATGGGCGTAGGTGAGCGTAAAATTAACTACCGCCTGCGTGACTGGGGCGTATCCCGTCAGCGCTACTGGGGCGCGCCGATCCCGATGGTTACCCTGGAAGACGGCACCGTGCTGCCGACCCCGGAAGATCAGCTGCCGGTGATCCTGCCGGAAGACGTAGTCATGGACGGTATTACCAGCCCGATCAAAGCCGATCCTGAATGGGCCAAAACCACGGTTAACGGCCAGCCGGCGCTGCGCGAAACCGACACCTTTGACACCTTTATGGAATCCTCCTGGTACTATGCGCGCTACACCTGCCCGCAGTATCAGGAAGGGATGCTGGATTCGCAAGCGGCCAACTACTGGCTGCCGGTCGATATCTACATCGGCGGCATCGAACACGCGATCATGCACCTGCTCTACTTCCGCTTCTTCCACAAGCTGATGCGCGACGCGGGGATGGTCAACTCCGATGAGCCGGCGAAACAGCTGCTGTGCCAGGGCATGGTGCTGGCTGACGCCTTCTACTACGTAGGCGAAAACGGCGAACGTAACTGGGTCTCCCCGGTTGACGCCATCGTCGAACGTGACGAAAAAGGCCGCATCGTGAAAGCGAAAGACGCGGCGGGTCACGAGCTGGTGTACACCGGCATGAGCAAGATGTCCAAGTCGAAAAACAACGGCATCGATCCGCAGGTCATGGTTGAGCGCTACGGCGCGGATACTGTCCGTCTGTTCATGATGTTCGCATCCCCGGCGGATATGACCCTCGAGTGGCAGGAATCTGGCGTCGAAGGGGCGAACCGTTTCCTGAAACGCGTCTGGAAGCTGGTCTACGAACACACCACCAAAGGGGACGTTGCGGCCCTGAACGTGGCGGCGCTGAGTGAAGATCAGAAAGCGCTGCGTCGCGATATCCACAAAACTATCGCCAAAGTGACCGATGACATCGGCCGTCGTCAGACCTTCAACACCGCCATCGCGGCGATCATGGAGCTGATGAACAAGCTGGCGAAAGCGCCGCAAGAAGATGAGCAGGATCGCGCCCTGATGCAGGAAGCCCTGCTGGCGGTAGTGCGTATGCTCAACCCGTTCACCCCGCACGTCAGCTTCACCCTGTGGCGTGAGCTGAACGGCGAAGGTGATATCGACAACGCGCCGTGGCCGGTGGCGGATGAAAGCGCGATGGTGGAAGACAGCACCCTCGTCGTCGTCCAGGTCAACGGCAAAGTTCGTGGTAAAATTACCGTTGCGGTAGACGCAACTGAAGAGCAGGTCCGCGAGCGCGCCGGCCAGGAGCATCTGGTGGCGAAATATCTCGACGGCAAAACCGTGCGTAAAGTGATTTACGTCCCGGGTAAACTGCTCAATCTGGTCGTTGGCTAAGCGCGGGAGGAAGCGTGCGATATCTGGTAACAATGTTGTTATCTCTGGCGGTGCTTGCCACCGCCGGCTGTGGCTGGCATCTGCGTAGCACTACCAAGGTGCCCACCACCATGAAAACCATGATTTTCCAGTCGAGCGATCCGAATGGCCCATTAAGCCGCGCGGTGCGCAATCAGCTGCGTCTTAACGGCGTGGAACTGATCGACGCCAGCACGCTGCGTAAAGATGTCCCTTCTCTGCGCCTCGATGGTTCGTCGATTCAGAAAGATACGGCCTCGGTGTTCCAGGACGGTCGTACGGCGGAATATCAGATGGTCATGACCGTCCATGCCAGCGTTCTGATCCCGGGTCACGATATCTATCCGATAACCACTAAGGTCTATCGTTCGTTCTTTGATAACCCGCAGGCGGCGTTAGCCAAAGACGCCGAGCAGGATATGATTATCCAGGAAATGTACGATAAAGCGGCGGAACAGCTGATTCGTAAACTACCAAGCGTTCAGGTAGCGGATGTTGAAGCCACCCAGCAGGAAGAAAAACCGGTCGCGGGCAGCACCGCGCCGGCGTCCTCGGGTAACCGCGTCTCCACCACGCTGGGTCAATGATGATTCGGTTGTACCCGGAACAGCTCCGCGCGCAGCTCACTGAAGGGCTGCGCGCGGCCTATCTGCTGCTTGGCAACGATCCTTTGCTATTGCAGGAAAGCCAGGACGCTATTCGCGAAGCCGCTGCCGCACAAGGCTTTACCGAACACCATACCTTTTCTATCGACAACAGCACCGACTGGCAGGCGCTTTTCGCCTTAAGCCAGGCGATGAGCCTGTTTGCCAGCCGGCAAACCCTGTTGCTAATCCTGCCAGAGAATGGCCCCAACGCGGCGATCAACGAACAGCTGGCGACGCTGGTCGGTCTGCTGCACGACGACCTGCTGCTGATAGTTCGCGGCAGTAAGTTGACCAAAGCCCAGGAGAATGCCGCGTGGCTCACCGCGCTGGCGCAGCGCGCCGTCCAGGTCAGCTGCCAGACGCCGGAATACGCGCAGCTGCCGCGCTGGCTTGCCGCCCGGGCCAAACAGCATCAGCTGCAGCTCGACGACGCGGCCAGCCAGCTGCTGTGCTACTGTTACGAAGGCAATCTGCTGGCGCTGGCGCAGGCGCTGGAGCGTCTGGCGCTACTCTGGCCGGACGGTAAGCTGACGCTGCCCCGCGTTGAGCAGGCGGTGAACGATGCCGCGCACTTTACCCCTTACCATTGGGTCGATGCCCTACTGGCAGGCAAAAGTAAGCGCGTGCTGCACGTCCTGCAGCAGCTCCGTCTTGAAGGCTGCGAGCCGGCGATCCTGCTGCGTACGCTACAGCGGGAGCTGCTGCTGCTGGTGACCCTCAAGCGCCAGTCGGCACAGACGCCGCTGCGTTCGCTGTTTGATAAACATCGGGTCTGGCAAAACCGCCGTCAGCTGCTCAGCGATGCCCTCGCCCGACTGAGCGGCGAACAGCTTCGCCAGGCGGTGACTCTTCTGACCCGCGCGGAACTGACCTTTAAACAGGATTACGGGTACGACGTCTGGCCCGAACTGGAAAGTCTTTCGTTGTTGCTCTGCCACAAAGCCCTGGCGGACGTTTTTATTGATGGTTGATATGACTCACTTACAGGCAATCTATGGCGGCACCTTCGATCCGGTGCATTATGGTCACCTCAAGCCGGTCGAGATCCTGGCGAATCAGATTGGCCTGAGCAAGGTCATCATCATGCCTAATAACGTCCCGCCGCACCGTCCCCAGCCGGAAGCCACCAGCGCCCAGCGCGTGCACATGCTGAAGCTGGCGATTGCCGATAAGCCGCTGTTCACGCTCGATGAACGCGAACTGCGGCGCGATACCCCCTCCTGGACAGCGCAAACGCTGCAGGAGTGGCGCCAGGAGCAGGGGCCGCACAAGCCGCTGGCGTTTATCATTGGCCAGGATTCGCTGCTCACCTTTCCCACCTGGCACCGCTATGAAACCATCCTCGACAATGTCCACCTGATTGTCTGCCGCCGGCCGGGTTACCCACTGACCATGGCCCATGAGGCCGATCAGCGCTGGCTGGATCGCCATTTAACCCACGATGTGGAATCTCTGCATCGCCGCCCTTCCGGCGTGATCTACCTGGCTGAGACACCGTGGTTCGATATTTCGGCGACGATCATTCGCCAGCGCCTCGAGCGCGGCGAGTCCTGCGCCGAGATGCTGCCGGCCGCGGTGCTGGACTACATCCGCGAGCAGGGTCTCTATTGCTGACCCCGCGCTGGGCCTGACGCGAAAAAAGCGCTATGGTAACGCCACCTCTCCATCGCCCGTCAGAGCCTGTTCATGAAATTATGGTTAGTTCGCCATGGCGAAACCGAAGCCAACGTTGCCGGATTATACAGCGGCCATGCCCCAACGCCCCTGACGCCGCGAGGCGTCGCTCAGGCGCGAGCGCTCGGCGAACGGCTGCGCGCGGTGCCTTTCGATAAAGTCTTCTGTAGCGAGCTGGCGCGGACCGGGACAACGGCCGATCTGCTGCTTGGCGATCGCGCTATCCCGCGCGAATGCCATGCCGCGCTCAATGAGATGTTTTTCGGCGACTGGGAGATGCGTCATCATCGCGACCTTCAACGAGAAGATGCGCAAAACTATGCCGCGTGGTGTGCTGACTGGCAGCACGCGGCCCCTACTAACGGCGAAAGCTTTCAGCGTTTTGCCCGCCGCGTCAGCGAGTTTATCCCCACACTGACCGACTGCCGCCATCTTGACCATCTGCTGATCGTCGGCCATCAGGGCGTTCTGAGCCTGCTGACCGCCCTGCTGTTGCAGATGCCCGCCGCGGCGATGTGGCACTTTCCGATAGCCCATGGCGCCTGGAGCCTGCTCGAAATCCGCCACGATTTCACCACCCTGCGGGTATTAAATAGCCAGGCCGTCTGGCAGTCGGAAGAAGAATTCCCGCCGAACCATTGACAGGCCAGAGCAGGCTGCTATTCTCCGCTGCCAGGCAGCATCCGCCAAAGCCGCTTTGCAGAAAATTGTTTTACAAAAATGGCGATGCAATCCTCGGCGAGGGATGGGATGATACCCCGCCGCGAACGCCTGCCGACAGACATTTCACCCGACTTTTTCATCAGTTCAGGTATACTGTCAGGCTCTTTATGATTATCAATCTTCACGCACCCAGGGGGAACACTTGCAGGGTAAAGCACTCCAGGATTTTGTTATCGACAAAATTGATGACCTGAAAGGTCAGGACATCGTTGCCATTGATGTACATGGCAAATCCAGCATCACCGATTGCATGATTATCTGCACCGGCACCTCCACGCGTCATGTGATGTCCATCGCCGACCACGTGGTTCAGGAATCCCGCGCCGCCGGCATGCTGCCGCTGGGCGTTGAAGGGGAAGCCGCCGCCGACTGGATCGTCGTCGACCTCGGCGACGTGATGGTTCACGTCATGCAGGAAGAGAGCCGTCGTTTGTACGAGCTGGAAAAACTCTGGAGTTAATGCGTGAAGTTGCAGCTGGTGGCCGTTGGCACCAAAATGCCGGACTGGGTACAGACCGGCTTTAGCGAGTATCTGCGCCGTTTTCCCAAAGATATGCCGTTCGAACTGGTGGAGATCCCAGCCGGTAAGCGCGGCAAGAACGCTGATATCAAGCGCATCCTCGAAAAAGAGGGCGAGATGATGTTAGCCGCTGCCGGTAAAAACCGCATCGTGACCCTGGATATTCCGGGTAAACCATGGGATACGCCGCAGCTGGCGCGCGAACTGGAACGCTGGAAACAGGACGGGCGCGACGTCAGTTTGCTGGTCGGCGGCCCGGAAGGCCTCTCTCCAGCCTGTAAAGCAGCGGCGGAACAGAGTTGGTCGCTCTCCACCCTCACCTTACCTCACCCGCTGGTGCGCGTACTGGTGGCCGAGAGCCTGTATCGGGCGTGGAGCATTACCACCAACCATCCGTACCACCGTGAGTAATGATGATCAGGGTAGACTGAGCAGCGAATGAAATTACAGAATTCTTTCCGCGACTATACGGCTGAATCCTCGCTGTTCGTGCGCCGGGCGCTGGTCGCTTTTTTGGGGATTTTGCTGCTTACCGGCGTTCTGATCGCCAACCTGTACAATGTGCAAATCGTTCGCTTCGACGACTATCAGACGCGTTCGAACGAAAACCGCATCAAGCTGGTGCCGATCCCGCCGAGCCGCGGCATTATTTACGATCGTAACGGCACTCCGCTGGCGCTTAACCGCACCATTTATCAGCTGGAGATGATGCCGGAGAAAGTCGATAACGTGCAGCAAACGCTGGATGCGCTACGCGACGTCGTCGATTTAACCGACGATGATATCGCCGGCTTCAAAAAGGAGCGCGCCCGCTCCCATCGCTTTACCTCGATTCCGGTAAAGGTCAACCTCAGCGAAGTGCAGGTGGCCCGCTTTGCCGTCAACCAGTACCGCTTTCCCGGCGTGGAAGTCAAAGGCTACAAGCGCCGTTACTATCCCTATAACTCGGCGCTGACGCACGTCATCGGCTACGTTTCGAAAATTAACGATAAAGACGTCGACCGCCTCGATAAAGAGGGCAAACTGGCCAACTACGCCTCGACCCACGACATCGGTAAGCTGGGTATTGAGCGTTATTACGAGGACGTCCTGCACGGTCAGACCGGCTACGAGGAGGTTGAAGTGAACAACCGCGGCCGCGTGATTCGTCAGCTCAAAGAGGTGCCGCCGCAGGCCGGACGCGACATCTACCTCACCCTCGACCTCAAGCTGCAGCAGTATATCGAAACGCTGCTGGCTGGTAGCCGCGCCGCAGTGGTGGTCACCGACCCGCGTACCGGCGCCATTCTGGCGCTGGTTTCGACGCCGAGCTACGACCCGAACCTGTTCGTCGACGGCATCTCCAGTAAAGATTACTCCGGCCTGCTCAACGATCCGAACACGCCGCTGGTCAACCGTGCGACGCAAGGGGTCTATCCGCCGGCATCGACGGTCAAACCGTACGTCGCCGTCTCGGCGCTGAGCGCGGGGGTGATCACCCGCAATACCAGCCTGTTTGACCCGGGCTGGTGGCAGTTGCCCGGCTCGGAAAAACGCTATCGTGACTGGAAAAAATGGGGCCACGGCCACCTGAACGTCACCAAAGCGCTTGAGGAGTCCGCGGATACCTATTTCTATCAGGTCGCCTATGACATGGGCATCGATCGCCTCGCGGAGTGGATGAGCAAGTTTGGCTACGGCCACTATACCGGTATCGACCTTGCCGAAGAGCGCTCGGGCAACATGCCGACCCGCGAATGGAAGCTCAAACGCTTTAAGAAACCCTGGTACCAGGGGGACACCATTCCGGTGGGCATCGGCCAGGGTTACTGGACTGCCACGCCGATCCAGATGAACAAAGCGCTGATGATCCTGATTAACGACGGGGTGGTGAAAGTGCCGCACCTGCTGCAAAGCACCGTGGAAGACGGCAAGCCCGTTCCGTGGGTCCAGCCTCATGAGCCGCCGGTAGGCGACATTCATTCCGGCTACTGGGAAATCGCCAAAGACGGCATGTTCGGCGTGGCCAACCGCGGCAACGGCACCGCGCACAAGTATTTCGCCAGCGCGCCGTATAAAATCGCGGCCAAGTCCGGTACCGCCCAGGTGTTTGGCCTGAAGGCCAACGAAACCTATAACGCGCACCGAATCTCTGAGCGTCTGCGTGACCATAAACTGATGACGGCGTTTGCGCCTTATAACAACCCGCAGGTTGCCGTGGCGATGATCCTGGAAAACGGTGGTGCCGGCCCGGCGGTCGGTACGATTATGCGCCAAATCCTCGATCACATCATGCTGGGCGATAACAACACCACGCTACCAAGCGAAAACCCGGCGGTGACCGCAGGGGAGGATCAATAATGACGGATAATCCGAACAAAAAATCGCTGTGGGATAAGATCCATCTTGACCCCACCATGGTGCTGATCCTGCTGGCGCTGCTGACCTACAGCGCGCTGGTTATCTGGAGCGCCAGCGGTCAGGACGTCGGCATGATGGAGCGTAAAATCGGCCAGATCGCCATGGGCGTGGTGATCATGATCGTCATGGCGCAGATCCCGCCGCGGGTCTATGAAGGCTGGGCGCCCTACCTCTATATTTTTTGTATTATTCTGCTGGTGGCCGTCGACGCCTTCGGCGCCATCTCCAAAGGGGCGCAGCGCTGGCTGGATCTCGGTATCGTCCGCTTTCAGCCGTCGGAGATTGCAAAAATTGCCGTGCCGCTGATGGTGGCGCGCTTTATTAACCGCGACGTCTGCCCCCCTTCGCTGAAGAACACCGGTATTGCCCTGGTGCTGATCTTTCTGCCGACGCTGCTGGTAGCGGCGCAGCCTGACCTCGGGACCTCGATCCTGATTGCCCTCTCCGGTCTGTTTGTGCTGTTCCTCTCCGGCCTCAGCTGGCGACTGATCGGCATTGCGGTGGTGCTGGTCGCCGCCTTTATCCCGATTTTGTGGTTCTTCCTGATGCACGACTATCAGCGCCAGCGCGTGATGATGCTGCTCGATCCGGAAACCGACCCGCTGGGCGCGGGGTATCATATTATTCAGTCTAAAATTGCCATTGGCTCTGGCGGTCTGCGCGGCAAAGGCTGGCTGCACGGCACCCAGTCGCAGCTGGAGTTCCTGCCGGAACGCCATACCGACTTTATCTTCGCCGTTCTCGCCGAAGAGCTGGGCCTGATTGGCGTGCTGATCCTGCTGGCGCTCTATATTCTGCTGATCATGCGCGGACTGTGGATCGCCGCCCAGGCGCAGACCACCTTTGGCCGGGTCATGGCCGGTGGTTTAATGTTGATTTTATTCGTTTATGTCTTCGTAAATATTGGTATGGTGAGTGGTATTTTACCGGTGGTGGGCGTACCGTTGCCGCTGGTGAGCTACGGGGGCTCCGCCCTGATCGTATTGATGGCCGGGTTTGGTATCGTGATGTCGATCCATACCCACAGAAAAATGTTGTCGAAAAGCGTTTAAAGGGGTTCGCAATGCGTAAGCAATGGCTGGGGATCTGCATAGCAGCGGGGCTGCTGGCGGCATGTTCGAGTGATGACGTGCAACAAAAGACGGTCAGTACTCCACAGCCGGCCGTCTGTAATGGCCCGACGGTTGAGATCAGCGGCGCCGATCCGCAGTATGAAACGCCGAACGCGACGGCGAATCAGGATTATGAGCGCGACGGTAAGCGCTACAAAATCGTCCAGGATCCGGCAAACTTTACTCAGGCCGGTTTCGCGGCGATCTATGACGCGGAACCCAACAGCAACCTGACCGCCAGCGGTGAAACCTTCGACCCGACGCAGTTGACCGCGGCGCACCCGACGCTGCCGATCCCGAGCTATGCGCGGATCACCAACCTCGCCAACGGGCGCATGATCGTCGTGCGGATTAACGATCGCGGTCCCTACGGCAACGATCGGGTTATCTCGCTCTCGCGCGCGTCCGCCGACCGCCTGAACACCTCGAACAACACCAAAGTGCGTATCGACCCCATCATCGTCGCGCCTGACGGTTCGCTTTCCGGCCCGGGAATGGCTTGTACCACCGTCGCCAAACAGACTTACGCTCTGCCCGCCCGTCCGAATCTGGACGGCGGTGACGCTGCTGGCATGAACCAGCCTGCGCCCACTGACGTTCGCCCGATCAGCAACAGCACGCTGAAGCCGGAAGATAGCGTTGGCGCTCCGGTGAACAGCGGCGGTTTCCTCGGCGCCCCGACGCCGCTGAACAGCGGCGTGCTGGAGAGCAGCGAACCCGCGGCCGCCACCGCGACCGCACCTGCCGCCGGCGCCACGCCAGCAGCGCCGGTGACCGCCCCCGGCTCCATCCAGGGTAGCGTCGCGCCCGCAGCGGCCGCAGCCGCCGGCGCCGTTGCCGCTTCCTCTTCCGCCACCTCCAGCGCCAGCGGTAACTTTGTCGTCCAGGTGGGCGCAGTGAGCGACCAGGCGCGGGCGCAGCAGTATCAGCAGCGTCTGAGCCAGCAGTTCTCTGTGCCAGGCCGGGTCATGCAAAACGGCGCGGTGTGGCGTATTCAGCTGGGACCATTTGCCGACAAGGCGCAGGCCAGCGCCGTTCAGCAGCGCCTGCAAAGCGAAGCGCAGCTGCAGTCCTTTATTACTCGCGCCAACTAAAGGCCGCGGGCAGCCCGTTCACCTTGCGCATGTAAAAGTCATTAACAAACTCATGCGCAATGTCGGATGCTGGCCCGCAGAGCATTTGCTATAGTAAGGCACTTTTTTTAACTCCATCACGGATGCCGTTGTTCTGACCATGAAGACCTCTTTCACCGCTCGTTTACTCATCACGGCGCTCTCCGTTGCAGCGCTCTCCTCCGCTGCCCGCGCCGATGACCTGAATATCAAAACGATGATCCCAGGCGCCCCGCAGATTGACGCCGAATCCTGGATCCTTATCGATTACAATTCTGGCAAGGTGCTGGCTGAAAACAACGCCGACTCCCGCCGCGACCCGGCCAGTCTGACCAAAATGATGACCAGCTATGTTATTGGTCAGGCGATGAAAGCGGGCAAATTCAGAGAGTCCGATCTGGTCACCGTCGGCAACGACGCCTGGGCCACCGGCAACCCGGTATTCAAAGGCTCTTCCCTGATGTTCCTCAAGCCGGGGATGCAGGTGCCGGTTTCCCAGCTGATCCGCGGTATCAACCTGCAGTCCGGTAACGATGCCTGCGTGGCGATGGCCGACTATGTCGCCGGCAGCCAGGATGCCTTCGTCAGCCTGATGAACAACTACGTCAACGCCCTCGGCCTGAAAAACACCCATTTCCAGACCGTTCACGGCCTCGACGCTGACGGCCAGTACAGCTCGGCGCGCGACATGGCGCTGATTGGCCAGGCGCTGATCCGCGATGTGCCGAACGAATACTCGATCTATCGTGAGAAAGAGTTCACTTTCAACGGCATCCGCCAGCTGAACCGTAATGGCCTGCTGTGGGATAACAGCCTGAACGTCGACGGCATCAAAACCGGCCACACCGACAAAGCAGGCTACAACCTCGTCGCTTCCGCCACCGAAGGCCAGATGCGTCTGATCTCGGCGGTAATGGGCGGCCGGACGTTCAAAGGGCGTGAGTCGGAAAGCAAAAAACTACTGACCTGGGGCTTCCGCTTCTTCGAAACCGTCAACCCGATTAAAGCCGGCAAAGAGTTTGCATCCGAACCAGCCTGGTTCGGCGACAGCGATCGCGCTTCGCTGGGGGTGGATAAAGACGTCTACCTGACCATCCCGCGCGGCCGGATGAAAGATCTGAAAGCCAGCTACGTGCTGAATAACACTGAGCTGCATGCCCCGCTGCAGAAAAACCAGGTCGTCGGCACCATTAACTTCCAGCTGGATGGTAAAACCATTGACCAGCGCCCGCTGGTGGTGCTGCAGGAAATTCCGGAAGGTAATTTCTTCGGTAAAATTATTGATTACATTAAATTAATGTTCCACCACTGGTTTGGTTAAAAATCGAACGCTTGAAAGTGTGATTTCCATCCCCATATACTATTCATCCAAGTAACCTGATAACTCCCGCCCTTGGTGGGAGTTATTATTTTGTCGTAACACCGGAGCTGACATGAAAACCAAACTTAACGAACTGCTTGAATTCCCTACGCCATTTACTTACAAAGTAATGGGGCAGGCGTTGCCTGAGCTGGTTGATCAGGTGGTGGAAGTGGTACAGCGCCATGCGCCTGGTGATTACTCGCCGTCAGTAAAACCGAGCAGCAAAGGTAACTACCACTCGGTCTCCATCACCATCAACGCCACCCACATTGAACAAGTGGAAACGCTGTACGAAGAGTTAGGCAATATCGATATCGTTCGGATGGTGCTGTAACCCTTTCCCTGACCCGGCCGCCGTGCCGGGTCTTCTCATTCCCTTTCACACGGCTGTGATATACTCCCCGACCTGAATTCTCTCTTCCCGGCGGAGATGTTGTTTTGCAGCACAATAAAATTCTAATCCGGCAGCTTGGCCTGCAACCTTACGAACCCGTCTCGCAGGCGATGCATGAATTTACCGACGCCCGTGATGAAGATACCCTCGATGAGATCTGGCTGGTAGAACATCACCCGGTCTTCACCCAGGGTCAGGCCGGCAAAGCGGAACACCTGCTGGTGCCCGGTGATATTCCGGTGATCCAAAGCGATCGCGGCGGCCAGGTAACCTATCACGGCCCGGGACAGCAGGTAATGTACGTCCTGTTGAACCTCAAGCGCCGCAAGCTGGGGGTGCGTGAACTGGTGACGCTGCTGGAGCAAACGGTCGTCAATACCCTTACCGAATATGGGATTGAGTCGCACCCCCGCGCCGATGCCCCTGGCGTCTACGTCGGCGATCGCAAAATCTGCTCTCTGGGATTGCGGATCCGTAAAGGCTGCTCTTTCCACGGCCTGGCGCTCAATATCGCGATGGATCTGACGCCGTTTCTGCGTATCAACCCCTGCGGCTATGCCGGTATGGAGATGACGCAAATGCGTCAGTGGCTACCGGAAGCCACCCCGGAGACTGTCGCTCCGCGGCTGGTCGCCAATCTGCTGGCGCTGTTGAACCATCCCCCGCACGAATACCTGCCTCAGGGTTAAGCGGCAGATCAGCGCCCCGCTTACGGCGGGGGGCTGAACAAGTAACACATTATTTTTGCAATCAATTGTCACGCACGGCAACGCCGCGGGCCGCTATACTTGGCCTATCATTCCCAACCGGACTCATCGCGTGCCAGAGAATACGCCGCCGTCAGAATCTCCTGACAGACAGGACGAACGTTACGACCGTCAGATGTTTCGCATCCTGCGTAATATTGACCTCAATCTGTTGACCATCTTCGAAGCCGTGTATGTACACAAAGGTATCGTCAATGCCGCGAAGATACTCAATATCACGCCGTCGGCCATTAGCCAGTCAATTAACAAACTGCGGGCGCTGTTCCCCGATCCGCTGTTTATCCGCAAAGGCCAGGGCGTGACGCCCACTGCCTATGCCACCCACCTTCACCAGTACATCAGCCGCGGTATGGAGGCTTTCCTTAGCGCGCTGGATATCACCGGCAGCCCGGACCAGCAGCGGGTGATCACTATCGCCACTACGCCAGCCATGGGGGCGCTGCTGATGCCTTGCCTGGCCAGCGCGCTGAAGCCGGCCTTTCCGCAGATCCTGCTGCACAACATCGCCCTTACCGACGCCGCGCGGCAGCTCGACCAGCGCCAGGTGGATCTGTTAATCGACACCCATCTGCACAGCGGTCAGGCGCTAAGCCATCACGTGCTGTATCAGGATCGGGTGCAGATGTACTGCCGCGCTGGGCATCCTGCGCTGGACGGTCCACAAGATGAATCCGCCCTCGCGCAATACGAGTTTGCGCTGCTGCTGCCTGAAGGCCAGCGCTACCCTACGCTGCATCGTCGACTGCAGGAGGAGATGGGCGAGCGCCGCTGCGGTTTCAGCACCTTCAACCTGCTGACCCAGGCGGCAATGATCGCCGAGAGCGATATGCTGGGGCTAACCACCGAGCGCCTGTTCGCCATGGTATCCCGTCTCTGGCCTCTGCAAACCCTGGATGTTCCCTCCCTGCGGGAAGAACAGATTGATGTTGCGCTGCACTTCAATAAGCAGAGCGGGAAAGAGCCATTGCTGAAAGAGATCATTGAGACCGTGATCCAGGCGTTTAAGGCGTAGCGCACGGAAGGGAAAAGGATAAAACAACAACTATTTTACAATTTGCCGGGCAGGCAGGCTGCTTTCTGCCCCTTTTCAATGGTATACTGCCTGCTCTTGATTCAAAAATAGTTGATAATTGCAACATTTCATTGAATTAATTCGCTTTCCTTCGTGACTCGCAACTGGAACACGCACGCTATGAGTAAACCCATTGTGATGGAACGCGGTGTTAAGTACCGCGACGCCGATAAAATGGCCCTTATCCCGGTGAAGAACGTGGCAACTGAGCGTGAAGCTCTGCTCAGAAAACCGGAATGGATGAAAATCAAACTTCCGGCAGACTCGTCCCGTATCCAGGGAATCAAAGCAGCGATGCGTAAGAACGGCCTGCACTCCGTATGCGAAGAGGCCTCCTGCCCGAACCTTGCAGAATGCTTCAACCACGGTACCGCGACCTTTATGATCCTCGGCGCGATCTGTACCCGCCGTTGCCCATTCTGCGACGTCGCGCATGGCCGCCCGGTCGCGCCAGATGCGAACGAGCCACAGAAGCTGGCGCAAACTATCGCCGATATGGGGCTGCGCTACGTGGTGGTCACCTCGGTGGACCGTGACGACCTGCGCGATGGCGGCGCACAGCATTTTGCCGACTGCATCAGCGCCATTCGCGAGAAAAACCCGACGATTAAAATCGAAACGCTGGTCCCGGATTTCCGCGGCCGCATGGATCGCGCCCTGGAGATTCTGACGGTGACCCCGCCGGACGTCTTCAACCACAACCTCGAAAACGTACCGCGCCTCTATCGTCAGGTGCGTCCGGGCGCGGATTATAACTGGTCGCTGAAGCTGCTGGAGCGTTTTAAAGAAGCGCACCCGGAGATCCCGACAAAATCCGGTCTGATGGTGGGTCTGGGCGAAACCAACGACGAGATCATCGAAGTTATGCGCGACCTGCGCCGTCATGGCGTCACCATGCTGACGTTAGGCCAGTATCTGCAGCCGAGCCGTCACCACCTGCCAGTGCAGCGTTACGTTAGTCCGGAAGAGTTTGAAGAGATGAAAGCAGAAGCCATGGCGATGGGCTTCACCCACGCCGCCTGCGGCCCCTTCGTTCGCTCTTCCTATCATGCCGACCTGCAGGCTAAAGGGATGGAAGTTAAATAACCTGCCGCTTCTCCCGCTGCGTCACTTCCCGGCGCAGCGGCGCTCTCCGCTTCGCCTTCCCGTAACAATTAGTTGCATCTTTCCTGCGCGGCGTCGATAAAAACGACAAAGGCCGCAACGTAAACGTCGCGGCCTCTTCGCCGAACCTTCCTCATCCCGCCAGGGGACGCAGCCGGAGAATTACTCTTTATGAGAGAGCTTCTGCGCCGGTACTTCGTCTTCAGCGGTGGTTTTCTTCGCGCTATCATCATCTTCGTTCATGGCCTTTTTAAAGCCCTTGATAGCCGAACCCAGGTCGCCGCCCAGCGTACGTAATTTCTTGGTACCAAACACTAAGATAATCAGTGCTGCGACTACCAGCAGTTTGGTAATACTAATCTCACCCATAGCTAACCTTCTTCTCTATACAAGCTGCGAATACGCCATCATACACGTATTTATCCGTCATATTGTAATCCACCTGTGCGCGGGCCGCGTGATTCAGCCCGAGGCCTCCCCTCCGGGAGTGAGCGCTGGGGTGTCCGTCCTGACGTGCACAGCGAATTATTGGGATAAACAATACGGGTATTTGGCGCGCGGACACAATAGCAATCTGTAACAAGGTGAATCAAGCCTTGTTTAAAAAAACGTCACAATAATTGCGGTGGCGCAAACCGTCGGTTCTGCAGCACCGGCAAACGCTCGCGAACCCGCGTAAGGTAGTCTGCGGAAATATCGGCATAGATCAGCTGCGGCTCGCTCCCCGCGCCCGCCACGGTGGTTCCCAGCGGATCGACGATGCGGCTCTGCCCGATATTACGCGTCCCGCATTCGCCTGCCGCCACGACGTAGCAGGTCGTGTCCAGCGCGCGCGCCGCCAGCAGCGTCGCCCAGTGATGCTCTTTTTGCGGCCCTTTCACCCATGCGGTGGGCAGCACCAGCAGCTGCGCACCGTTCAGCGCCAGCGAAAGCGCCAGTTCCGGAAAACGCAGATCGTAACAGGTCATCAGGCCAACGCGAAATCCCGCCACCTCAATCACCGGGGGAATTTGCCTGCCGGGATCCACCCGCCGGGACTCCTGCATTGCGAAGGCGTCGTATAAATGAAGTTTGTGATAATGGGCAATAACCTTCCCTTCACGCAATACCACCAGCGTGTTGGTTGCTCTTCCCTCCCCCGACGGCACATGCAGCGTCAGGATCGTCGTCAGGCCGTTACGCGCGCTCTCGGCCTGCAGCAGCTGCAAAAACGCCCCATCCAGCGTTTGGGCCGATTTCACCGACAGATCCGGGTCGTTGTCATCACGTGCCAGCAACGCCTCCGGCAGCACCAGCAGCGCCGCCCCTTCACGCGCCGCCTGCTGCATCATCGCCACACAAGTTTGCGCATTCGTCCGCCAAACTGGCGTGACGATAAACTGCCCTGCCGCTACCCGCATGTTTTTCTCCCGTCAGGTTATGAATAGCCAATTGCGCCCGTTGCGCGCTACACTTGACACTCTCTTACATCAAATAGCAGGAAACGACCGTGTTTCAACTTCTTTGCGCCGTTTTTATTGGCGGCGGCACCGGCAGCGTTTTGCGCTGGTGGCTCGGCATGAAGCTCAATCCTGTGCACCATGCTATCCCGATTGGGACGCTGACTGCCAACCTGTTAGGCGCCTTTGTGATCGGCGCCGGGCTGGCGTGGTTTAATAGACTGACCGGCATTGACCCGATGTGGAAACTGCTGATCACCACGGGTTTCTGCGGCGGGTTGACCACCTTCTCCACCTTCTCTGCGGAAGTGGTGTTTCTTCTGCAGCAGGGGCGAGTGAGCTGGGCGCTCCTCAACGTCGCGGTGAACTTGCTGGGCTCGTTTGCCATGACGGCTGTCGCCTTCTGGCTCTTCTCGCAGGCCGCCAGCCGCTAAAGGCGTAATCAACAGGCAAAAAAAAACCCGCTGTTTAGCGGGTTTTTATATTCTACTGACGCGTTGCTTACAGAGCGATTACGTTTGCAGCAGAAGGGCCTTTGGCACCGTTAGTGATTTCGAACTCTACGCGCTGACCTTCAGCCAGAGTTTTGAAACCGTTGGACTGGATTGCAGAGAAGTGTACGAATACATCTTTGCTGCCATCTTCCGGAGTAATGAAACCGAATCCTTTGGACTCATTAAACCACTTAACGTTACCTTTAATCTTAGACATCAAAATTACCTTTATATGAAAAATCGACACTAATGCTGTGTCGGGTATCAGTACACCAATTGTGGTACCTTTTGTCCAGTGCAACTTTGCTAAAAAGTGATAAAAGTCGCTATCTTTTTTAGTGGGTAACGCTTTAGTCCTTGTTTTTCCACAAGACGCGTCACTTATCTCATTTATTGCTAAGACTTAGCGAATTAAAACTGTATGCGAGCCCAGGCGAAGTAAACGTTACCGTTATTGTAGGTGCCGGGAATGTAGGTCATCTGGAACGTTGCCGGACCGTAACCTATTGAAGCTAATGGCAAGATCACCGGAATCGGAATGTAGTTCCAGTTATCGCGCGCCGTCACCCCAAGGGTATAGCCGAGACCGAGGCGGAAGTTCTGATCCGTCAGCGGGCGCCAGGTTTTCTCCCAGCCGTAGCCGCCAATGGGCTCCCACTTATTGAAAGAGTCTTTAAACGCCATCAGGTACAGGCCGTGCCAGTTCCCTTTCTCATCCCAGCGGGAGACGCCGAAACCGGCCCCCCACGGACGTTCGTTATACTTATCCGTCTTTTCCTTATCGTAGGCAAAGCGCGCGTGCCAGGTGATGGCTGGAACGTACAGATCATAGTGCTCTGGCTCGTTCCAGGTCTGCGCAACGTTATTACTTAAGGTATGGTAACCTTCGCTAAGGGTCGATGAAAACGACGCGCTGGCGTTTCCGGACACCAATAACCATCCTAAAAAACCAAGAGAAAACAATGAAAAACGACGTAACATCAACACTTTTCTATTACCACTTTCATTTAAAAGCCACCTAAAATAGCAAAGATAGTCTCAATACAGGTTGAACGAAATAAGGCAAACTCCTGATTTTCTCCCGCTGACCATCAGAACCACTTAACTATCCATCTGGTGATTATATCCAGGCGTAACGGGGACGCGTAGTTCTTGTCGCTTTATTGATTTGCATCAGCGAGTTTCGTCCGTTTTTTCGGCACATTCGCACATTAAAATTTGGTGTGACGCTTTTTCACTACATATTCTTTGGGCTTAGGGGTAATAAATGCTGACGTTTATTGAGATCCTGATCGGGATCGTGGTCATTGTGGGCGTCGCCCGCTATATCATCAAAGGCTACTCAGCCACCGGGGTGCTGTTCGTCGGGGGCTTAATCTTATTGATCGTCAGCGCCCTGCTGGGACATAAAGTCTTACCAGGCAATACCGCGGGCACCGGTTACTCCGCCACTGACATTATTGAATACATTAAGATTCTCCTCATGAGCCGTGGCGGCGATCTGGGTATGATGATCATGATGCTGTGCGGCTTCGCCACCTATATGACTCATATTGGCGCCAATGATATGGTGGTGAAATTAGCCTCAAAGCCATTGCGCTATATCAATTCGCCCTATCTGCTGATGATTGCCGCCTACTTTGTCGCCTGCCTGATGTCACTGGCCGTCTCCTCCGCGACCGGCCTCGGCGTGCTGCTGATGGCGACCCTGTTCCCGGTGATGGTAAACGTCGGTATCAGCCGCGGGGCGGCGGCGGCCATCTGCGCCTCGCCGGCGGCGATTATCCTTTCGCCCACCTCGGGCGACGTCGTGCTGGCGGCCAAAGCGGCCGAAATGCCGCTGATCGACTTTGCCTTTAAGACCACGCTGCCGATCTCCATCGCCGCTATCATCTGCATGGCGATCGCCCACTTCTTCTGGCAGCGCTACCTGGATAAAAAAGAGAACATTTCCCACGAAATGCTCGACGTCAACGAGATCACCACCAACGCTCCGGCGCTGTACGCCATCCTGCCGTTTACGCCGATTATTGGCGTGCTGATCTTCGATGGCAAATGGGGACCGGAACTGCACATTATTACCATCCTCGTCGGCTGCATGCTGCTGGCGGCGATCCTCGAATTCCTGCGCGGGTTCAACACCAAAAACGTCTTCAGCGGACTGGAAGTCGCCTACCGCGGGATGGCTGACGCCTTCGCCGGCGTGGTGATGCTGCTGGTCGCCGCCGGCGTTTTTGCTCAGGGATTAAGCACCATCGGCTTCATCAATGGTCTGATCTCCATCGCCACCTCCTTCGGCTCGGCCAGTATTATTCTGATGCTGGTGCTGGTGATCCTGACCATGCTGGCGGCGATGACCACCGGCTCCGGCAATGCCCCGTTCTACGCCTTTGTCGAGATGATCCCCAAGCTGGCGCACTCCTCCGGTATCAATCCGGCCTATCTGTCGATCCCGATGCTGCAGGCTTCAAACCTTGGCCGCACAATATCGCCAGTCTCTGGCGTGGTGGTGGCCGTCGCCGGGATGGCGAAGATTTCCCCGTTCGAAGTGGTCAAACGCACCTCGGTGCCGGTGATGGTTGGCCTGCTGGTGGTGATCGTCGCGACCGAGCTCCTCGTCCCCGGCAGCGCGGTCCACTAATGGTCTAACCACGTGAAAAGGCGCCAGCAGGCGCCTTTTTTATGCTTTAATAACTCCCCGTTATCTTTTGCCATCCACAATCAGGAATAAACATGTTCAGGAAGGAATTCGCCGCGCTTGCCCTTGTGCTTACCGCCACTCAGGCCGGCGCTGAACCGCTCACCGCGACGCGATACGCTGATTTTGACCGCTATGTCCTGGCCCTCTCCTGGCAAACCGGATTCTGTCAGAGCATGTATGACCGTAACCGCAACGAACCGGAAGAGTGTCGCCTGCAGCAGGAAACCGCGAATAAAGCCGATTTTCTGACCGTGCATGGCCTGTGGCCCGGGCTGCCAAAGTCCATTGCCGCGCGCGGAGTGGATGAACGACGCTGGATGCGCTACGGCTGCGCCACGCGCCCGGTGCCCGACATGCCGGAGGTGAAAGCGAACCGCAAATGTCAGGCGGCGGAGACCGGGTTGTCGCTGGAGATGGCCAACAAACTGAATAGCGTGATGCCGGGCGCGGGCGGCACCTCCTGCCTCGAACGTTACGAATACGCCAAACATGGCGTCTGCTTCGGCTTCGATCCCGACAGCTATTTTGGCACCATGGTGCGCCTGAATGGAGAGATTAAGCGCAGCCCGGTGGGCGATTTCCTTGCCAAACACTATGGCCAAACCGTTAGCCGCGCCGACTTCGACGCCGCTGTGGCCCGCGCCTGGGGTCCGCAGAGCGTGAAGGCGTTTAAATTAACCTGTAACGGTAATCCGGCCTATTTGACCGAGATGCAAATCTCGCTCAACGCCGCGACCATCAATGCCCCGCTGGCCACCTCCGCCTTTCTGCCTCAGCCTCACCCAGGTAACTGCGGCGCGCAGTTTATCCTCGATAAGGTTGGCCACTAGCGCGACGCCGCGTGCTGACCAGAAAACGTCGTTCGCCGGGGGGGCGTTGCGCGCTGATTGTGCGTTTCATCACTTCAAACTGCCGGCAACTCTCAGTATGATGGGAGAACCTTAACCCTTGCCTTTTTCGGCGAGGGTTTTCTTTTACGGACAGGTTCCTGGATAACATGGAGTATGCAATGACCAGACCCGCAATCATCATTAACGAACTGGATGCCGAACGTATCGACAGGCTGCTGGAGCAGCCAGCTTTCGCCAGCTCGCCGGTTGCCGATGCCCTGAACGACGAGCTCGACCGCGCGCAAATGCTGGCGCCGGAAGCGATGCCGCACGATGTCGTCACCATGAACAGTACGGTTAAATTCCGCGATTTAACCAGCGGCGAAGAGCGCGTGCGGACGCTGGTGTTTCCGTCGCAGGTGACCGACAGCGCCAGCCAGCTCTCGGTCCTCGCGCCGGTGGGCGCCGCTCTGCTCGGCCTTAAGGTCGGCAGCACCATTCACTGGGAGCTGCCGGGCGGGGCGTCAACGCACCTGGAAGTGCTGGCGCTGCTGTACCAGCCGGAAGCCGCTGGCGAATTCCACCGCTAATCTCCGCTGCCTGAGGCGTATCGCGCTTTATTCAGAGGATGTCCACACATCCTCTTTCTGCTGTCTTCCCCCCGCTAACCTTTTTTTACGCTTTGCGCCTGCCTGACTGACAGTTTTGCGACCTGAATGACACAATATCCGCATATAATATGTTGATATAGACGCAAACGAACAAGGAGGATTGCATATGTATAAGACTATCATTATGCCGGTTGATGTCTTTGAGATGGCGCTGAGCGATAAAGCCGTCCGGCACGCGGAGTTTCTGGCCCAGCAGGACGGGGTGATCCATCTGCTCCACGTATTACCCGGTTCAGCGAGCTTCACCATGAGCCGGTTTACCGCCGACCTGCGGCGTTTTGAGGAGCATCTGCAGCATGAGGCGGAAACCCGCCTGCAGACCATGGTCAGCCATTTCAGCATTGCCCCCTCACGTATCAAGCTGCATGTGCGTTTCGGCAGCGTGCGCGACATGGTCAACGAACTGGCCAGTGAAATAAACGCCGACGTGGTGGTGATTGGCTCACGCAATCCCTCCATCAGTACCCACTTGCTGGGATCCAACGCCTCGAGCGTCATCCGTCATGCCCATATCCCGGTGATGGTCGTCAGGTAAGGGTGAGGAAAAAGAGCATAAAAAAGAGGCTACCCCAGGGTAGCCTCTTGGTTATGCAGGTCTATTGTCTGACTTGTTATGCGGTTTTCGTGCGGATCAGGTAGTCAAAGGCGCTCAGCGACGCTTTCGCCCCCTCCCCTGCCGCGATAATAATCTGCTTGTACGGCACAGTGGTGCAGTCACCGGCGGCGAATACGCCTTTGACGTTGGTTTCGCACTTCGCATCGATGATGATCTCACCCATACGGTTACGCTCAACCGCGCCTTCCAGCCAGGTGGTGTTAGGCAGCAGGCCGATCTGCACGAAAATCCCCGCCAGCGCGACATGATGCTCATCGCCGCTCACCCGGTCACGGTACTGCAGACCGGTGACCTTACTGCCGTCGCCTTTCACTTCCGTAGTCTGCGCATTGAGAATGATATCGACATTCTTCAGACTGCGGACTTTATCCTGCAGCACCTGGTCGGCCTTCATCTCCGGTGCGAATTCCAGCAGGGTCACGTGCTCCACGACGCCCGCCAGGTCGATAGCCGCTTCCACGCCGGAGTTACCGCCGCCAATTACCGCCACGCGTTTGCCCTTAAACAGCGGACCGTCGCAGTGTGGGCAGTAGGTTACGCCCTTGGTGCGATACTGATCTTCGCCTGGCACGTTCATATTGCGCCATTTCGCCCCGGTGGCAATGATGACGCTGCGCGCCTTCAGCACCGCGCCGGAGGCGGTTTCGATCTGGTGCAGGCCGCCCTCTGTCGCCGCCGGCGTCAGTTTGGTCGCGCTCTGGGAGTCGATCACATCGACGTTATAGTCGCTAACGTGCGCTTTCAGGGCCCCGGCCAGCTTCTGGCCTTCGGTTTTCGGCACCGAAATGTAGTTTTCGATATCCACGGTATCCAGCACCTGGCCGCCGAAGCGTTCGCCCATCAGGCCGGTACGAATCCCTTTACGCGCAGAGTAAACCGCGGCCGCCGCGCCGGACGGGCCGGAACCGACGATCAGCACATCGTAAGCGTCACGCTGATTCAGCTCTTCCGCTGCGCGTTTTTCCGCACCGGTATCCACTTTGGCGACGATTTCCGTCAGCGTCATCCGTCCCTGACCAAACTCCTGGCCGTTCATGAACACCGCCGGCACGCCCATCACGTTGCGCTCGGTGATCTCATTCTGGAACGTCCCGCCGTCAATCGCCGTATGTTTGATACGCGGGTTGAGCACCGCCATCAGGTTCAGCGCCTGGACCACGTCCGGGCAGTTATGGCAGGAGAGCGAGTAGTAGGTTTCAAACTCAAAGTCGCCATCGATATCGCGGATCTGCTCCAGCAGAGACTGGGCCTCTTTCGACGGATGACCGCCGGTCCACAGCAGCGCCAGCACCAGCGAGGTAAACTCGTGGCCCAGCGGGGAGCCCGCAAAGCGTGGGCCCTGGTCGGAACCTGGGTTAGTAATCAGGAACGATGGCTTGCGTACCGCCAGCGTGTTGTCTTCTTTAAAGGTGACTTTGTCTGACAGTTCAGCAATTTCAGCCAGCAGTTCCCTGATTTCTGCCGATTTAGCGCTGTCATCCAGCGTGGCAATCAGCTCAACAGGCTTAGTCAGCTTCTCAAGATAGGCCTTGAGCTGGGTTTTCATGTTGGTGTCGAGCATTGTTATCTCCTGGGCTTAAAACATCATCATGCAAGCGGCCTTGTCAGGCTGCCTGAATGCGCTTGCATCATGGTGTTGGAATAAAATGGGCGCCAAAGCGCCCTGATAATCTACGCAATTTCCTAAGCATTTCGCGCCAGAGCAAGGCGGCTAGCCTGAGAATCCCCGGGAGCTTACACCTGTAAGTGACCGGGGTGAGCAGGCAACGCCAACGCCGCTATAGCGTGAAAGGCGACGGAAATTTAGATTTTACCGACCAGGTCCAGAGATGGAGCCAGCGTCGCTTCGCCTTCTTTCCATTTCGCCGGGCACACTTCGCCTGGGTGGGAAGCAACATACTGCGCCGCTTTGATTTTACGCAGCAGGTCAGACGCATCACGGCCGATACCTTCAGCGGTAACTTCGATTGCCTGGATGATACCCTGCGGGTCAACCACGAAGGTGGCGCGGTCAGCCAGACCTTCATCTTCACGCATGTTGTCGAAGTTACGGGTCAGGGCGCCAGTCGGGTCGCCAATCATCGCGTATTTGATTTTCGCGATGGTTTCAGAGCTGCTGTGCCACGCTTTGTGGGTGAAGTGGGTATCGGTAGAAACAGAGTAAACGTCTACGCCCAGCTTCTGCAGTTCTTCGTAATGGTCAGCCACGTCGCCCAGTTCGGTCGGGCAGACGAAGGTGAAGTCAGCCGGATAGAAGAAGAAGACGCTCCAGCGGCCTTCGGTGTCTTTCTCGGTGACTTCGATGAATTCACCATTTTTGAATGCCTGGTTTTTGAACGGTTTGATTTTGGTGTTAATTAAGGACATCTATACTTCCTCCGTGTTTTCGTTGAGGTCTAAGTTAACGAATTTTTCCTGACCCGACCAATGCGTTTACATTATCGAATCAATAAGCGTTATCTAACAACCGGAACAAGACAACTTTGTGAACCTGGCGACGCGTTCAGCGCTGTTCGCTGTTTTTCGCATCATTTGCCGCGACAAAAGTAAAAAGGCCACCTTTTCAGGCGGCCCCGTTACCTGAAATACCCGAAGGTAGGTTCAGCGCCAGTCAGACTGGCTATGTGTTGCGCTCTACATTACCTTAATGTAACAGCATCCAGGATTACATCACCCACGCCAGGAAAGGGCAATCCGTCGTTCTGCTGATCCTGCCTATAACTGTAATAGGTTTGGCAATCTTTCTTCCTTTCCTGCTGATTTTACAAGGAATACTCATGTTAAAACGTCTGCTGTTGCTCAGCCTTTTGCCTTTTTGCAGCTATGCGGAAGAACTACCCGCCCCGATAAAAGCTATTGAAAAACAAGGCATTACTATCATCAAACCCTTTGACGCGCCGGGGGGAATGAAAGGCTGGCTGGGTAAATACCAGGATATGGGCGTCGCCATCTACCTCACGCCAGACGGCAAACATGCCATTTCCGGCTATATGTATGACGAGAACGGCAACAACCTCAGCGAGCAGTTGTTTCAAAAAGAACTCTACACGCCGGCGGGACAAGAGATGTGGAAGAAGATGGCCAGCGCCCACTGGCTGCAGGATGGCAACAAAGACGCCCCCATCGTGCTGTATGTCTTTGCCGATCCCTTCTGCCCTTACTGCAAACAGTTCTGGCAGCAGTCCCGTCCCTGGGTGGACGCCGGTAAAGTGCAGATCCGCACCCTGCTGGTGGGCGTGATCAAGCCGGAGAGCCCGGTCACTGCCGCAGCGATTCTCGCCAGTAAAGATCCGGCGAAAACCTGGCATGATTACGAGCAATCGAACGGCAAAATGGCCCTGACGATCCCAAAGGCTATCCCGCCCGAGAAAATGAAAATGCTCAACGTCAATCAGCAGCTGATGGACGATCTGGGGGCCAACGTCACGCCAGCCATTTATTATATGAATAAGGACAATATGCTGCAGCAGGTGGTCGGCCTGCCGGATAAAGAGAAGCTACAAATTATGATGGGTGAAAAGAAATAATCTTATTGTGGAGTGGCGCCAGACAACAACCACCGCTGGCGCCGCTATCGACAATAAGATATATTAAGCAAAGCTTAATATTACTGGCCAAAAATAAATTCACACCACGCATATTAAGCCATTCAACATTCTTATTATGAATATTTCAATTCGCACTGATAATACACAGGGCTGCATTAATGGCAAATCTTTACGACCTGAAAAAGTTCGATTTAAACCTATTGGTTATTTTTGAGTGTATATATCAACATTTAAGCATCAGCAAAGCGGCGGCGACGTTATTTATCACCCCGTCGGCGGTGAGTCAGTCATTGCAGCGTCTGCGCCAACAATTAAATGATCCGCTATTTGTTCGGGTCGGGAAAGGCATGACGCCCACCACCGCCTCCGTCAATCTTCATTATCATCTGCAACAAAACCTTGAACAACTGGAAAAAACAATCAATCTCAATAAACGCACCGAACTGCGAAAGCGTATTGTGATATATGGCCCGCCGCTGTTCTGTTCAGTAAACAGCCATTTTATGATTAACCAGCTCTGTCATCAGGCTAATTTACAGATTGAGCACCATAACCTGACCACCACGGAATCGGCGGAGGAGTTGCTGGCGTATCGCCAGGCGGATCTGGTATTCACCCGAATGCCCATCAACAACCGCGCTACTATTTGTCAGCCCTATAAGACGGTGCAGACGCTGGCGTTGTGCCGGAGGGACCATCCGCGGCGTGAGGAACTCACATCGGTTGAAGCGCTGGCGCAGGAGTTTTTTACCCACTACATCACCAACGATCCCGTGATTCAGCGCGTTCAGCAGAGCAGCATGCCGTGGCTGAACCCGAACAATATCGCCTTTCGCAGTGACTCGTTTATGACCATTCTTAATATGATCAGTAAAACCGACTTAATTGGCTTCGTTCCTTCCTATTTATTTGATTTTATTTCACCCACTATGCAGCTTCACGTCATTAATATAGACAATCTCTTCCCGGATATCACAATATACATTAACCACCATCATTCATCTTCGCAGAATCATTTCTTATCTGAATTAATCAGCATTCTAATGGATGATAGAGTAGCATCACAACCACAAATTAATAACAATGGATAACATATCCACTATTTACCCCACATTGTCCGAATAAAAAAACGACCATTAAACTCCCGGCCCTCATCGTTTATACTGACCAAATGGGAATATCTCGTATTAAAGGATTAATGGTCATGTCGTTTATTAAATATCCCTTACCGGAGTCGGTGCTGCAGGCGACGGAGCAGCGGATCCAATGGGTTCTGGATAATTTTTCACGCGTTTGCGTCTCTTTCTCTGGCGGAAAAGACTCCACCGTTATGCTGCATTTAACCGCGCAGGCAGCTCGGTTACAGGGTAAGAAAATCAGCGTACTGTTTATTGACTGGGAAGCACAGTTCTCTTGCACCATCGCCCACTGTGAAAAACTGCGCGCCCTGTATCAGGATGTCATCGACACCTTTTACTGGGTCGCCCTGCCGCTCACGACCCAAAATGCCCTGACGCAGTATAAGCCGCAATGGCAATGCTGGGAGCCCGGAACCCGCTGGGTCCGCCAGCCGCCGCCAGGGGCGATCGCCCACCCGGATTATTTCCCCTTCTACCAACCCGGAATGAGCTTTGAGGCTTTCGTCAGCCATTTTGCCGAGTGGTTTTCCCAGCGGCGGCCCGCCGCCGTGCTGGTGGGCATTCGGGCTGATGAGTCGCTGAATCGCTTTATGACCATCTCTTCCCAGCGCAAACAACGCTTCGCTGACGATAAACCGTGGACCACCTCGGCGCCGGGGGGACACGCCTGGTACATCTACCCGCTCTATGACTGGAAAACCGCCGATATCTGGACCTGGTTTGCCAGAAGCGGCCAGCCCTATAACCCGCTGTACGATCTGATGTATCAGGCCGGGGTGCCGCTGCGCTACATGCGCATCTGCGAACCCTTCGGTCCGGAGCAGCGCCAGGGGCTGTGGCTGTACCATGTGCTGGAGCCGGAACGCTGGGCCGCGATGTGTCAGCGGGTCAGCGGCGCGCACAGCGGCGGCGTCTATGCCGGGCATGACAATCAGTTCTACGGTCACCGAAAAATCGACAAACCCGACCATTTGACATGGAAAAGCTATGCTCTTTTCCTGCTCGACAGCATGCCGGAAACCACCGCCGAGCACTATCGCAATAAAATCGCCGTCTACCTGCGCTGGTATCAGAAAAAAGGGATGGAAGATATTCCCGACACCCAGCCCGGGGACATTGGCACAAAGGATATCCCCTCCTGGCGACGAGTCTGCAAAGTGCTGCTCAATAACGACTACTGGTGCCGTCAGCTCTCGTTCAGTCCGACCAAAAGCAGTCACTATCAGCGCTACCGAAAACGTATGGAAAAACATCGTCAACAATGGGGGATATTATGCAACAACAACTAACGCAGGCGCTGGACGCTTTCCTGCAAACGCTGGATGATGAAGCGCGCATCGAGGCTATCAACGCGTTTCGCCATGTGCTCCACCAGCGCAGCCCCTTCCGCTCCCAGCCGGTTGACTGCGTGCTGTGGGTCAAACAGGAGCAGGTCGCCCCCAATGACTACAATCCGAACAACGTGGCGCCGCCGGAAAAACGTCTGCTGCAGACCTCGCTGGAAGCCGATGGCTTTACCCAGCCGGTGGTGGTCATCCGCCAGGGTCCGCAGGCGTATACCATTGTCGATGGTTTTCACCGTCATGAACTGGCCTGCAGCAAAGCGTCATTGAAAAATGCCCTGCATGGCTATCTGCCGGTGACCTGTCTGCCGAATGAAACCGCCTCCCGCGATGGGCTGATGGCGGCAACCATACGCCACAACCGGGCGCGGGGACGTCACCAAATCCACGCCATGTCGGAGATTGTGCGCGAGCTGACCCGGCTCGGCTGGACACCGCAAAAGATCGGCAAAGAGTTGGGGATGGATGCCGATGAGGTACTGCGTCTGAAGCAAATCAGCGGCCTGACGGAAATGTTCGCCGGCCGCCAGTTCTCTCAGGCATGGACCATTAAATAACTATAGCTGGCACAAACGCGCCGCCGCGGCCAGCAGGGTCTCCGGTTGTTTAGCGAAGCACAAACGGATCAGCTTGTGCGGGAACGGGTCGGCGCAGAAGACGGAGAGCGGGATCGCCGCCACCCCAACCTCTGTCGTCAGCCAGCGGCAGAAGCTCACGTCGTCAAGATCGGAGAGGGCGCTGTAGTCCGCCAGCAGGAAGTAGGTGCCCTCACATGGCAGGAGTTTCAGCCGGCTGGGGCGCAGCGCCTCAATAAACAGATCGCGGCGTTCACGATAAAACGCCGGCAGCTCGAGATAGTGCTCTGGCGCCTCGCGCAGCATATCGGCGATCGCCAGCTGCGCCGGGGTATTCACCGAGAAGGTCAGATACTGATGAACCTTACGCAACTCCGCGCTGATGGCCGCCGGGGCCACGCAGTAGCCAACCTTCCAGCCGGTCATATGAAAGGTTTTGCCAAACGAAGAGACTGCCACCGCCCGCTCGCGCAGCTGCGGATGCGCCAGCACGCTGGCGTGGCCGTCTTCGGCAAAGTTGATATGCTCATAGACCTCGTCGCTGAGAACATAGATCTCACGTTCGGCTATCGCCTGCCACAGGGCGGCAAAATCCTCGCGTTGCCAGACCGTGGCCGAGGGGTTGTGCGGGGTATTGAGGATCACCAGCCGGGTTTTGTCGCTCAGCGTCGCGGCAAACTGCTGCCAGTCGACGCGAAAATGCGGCGGCTGGAGCGCAATACGGCGTAATTCGCCGCCGGCCAGCGCCACCGCGGGGGCATAGCTGTCGTAGCTGGGATCGAAACAGACCACCTCATCCCCACGGCGCACCAGGGCGGTGATCGCCGCGTACAGGGCCTCCGTCGCCCCGGCGGTGACCGTGATATCGCTGTTGACGTCGGGTCGATATCCATACAGCTCCGCCGTCTTGTCAGCGATCGCCTCGCGCAGCGCCGGCACGCCGGTCATCGGGGCATACTGGTTCGCCCCCTGCGCCACGTGGTACGCCAGACGCTCCTGAAGATAGCGCGGGCCGTCAAAATCGGGAAAGCCCTGAGACAGGTTGATGGCCTGATGCTGCTGGGCCAGGGCGCTCATCTGGGTAAAAATGGTGGTACCGAGCGCCGGGAGTTTACTCTCTGGAATCAACGGGTTATTGCTCATTCTTGTTTTACCGATTGTAATGCTGTTGTTGAAGCCACTATAACACGATGTTAATATTTGGCAATCAAGACGCTTAGACGTCTAAATGCTAATGTTATTCCACGCTACGCCCACTCTGGAGAAACCATGATCCGCGCCATCGTGACCGACATCGAAGGCACTACCAGCGATATCCGCTTCGTGCATAACGTGCTGTTCCCCTACGCCCGCGAACGACTGGCCGGCTTTGTGACCGCTCAACAGCACGCTGAGCCGGTGAGAACGATTCTCGACAACTTGCGCCGAGAGACAGACTCCCCCGCCGCCAGCACCGCCGACCTAATTGCTACCCTCTTCGCCTTTATGGACGAAGACCGTAAATCCACTGCGCTGAAGGCACTCCAGGGGATCATCTGGCGCGATGGCTACCTCAACGGCGACTTTACCGGCCATCTCTACCCGGACGTGCTGCCGGCGCTGGAGAAGTGGAAAGCACAGGGCATTGATTTGTATGTATATTCTTCTGGCTCCGTGGCAGCGCAGAAATTGTTATTTGGCTACAGCGATGAAGGTGATATTACTCATCTGTTTACGGGCTATTTCGATACCCTGGTAGGCGCTAAACGCGAAGCGCAGTCCTACCGCAACATTGCTGAACACCTGGGCCACGCCCCCGGGGCCATCCTGTTCCTGTCGGATATCCATCAGGAACTCGACGCCGCCGAAGCCGCGGGGTTGCGCACTGTCCAGTTGGTACGCGGCGATCGCGACCCGGCAAGCCACCACCCTCAGGTTCAGCGTTTTGACGACATTCATCCGGAGCAGATCCCAGCATGAGCGCATTAACCCTATTTTCTGTGACCGATCCGCAAACGCCGGTCTGGCACAGCACCGACGCCAAAGCGATTCAGGAGCAGCTTAACGCCAAAGGCGTCCGTTTCGAACGCTGGCAGGCCGACCGCGACCTCGGCGCAGACCCCAGCGCAGAAACGGTGATTGCCGCCTATCAGCATGCGATTGACAAACTGGTCGCCGAAAAGGGCTATCAGAGCTGGGACGTCATCAGCCTGCGCGCCGATAACCCGCAGAAAGAGGCGCTGCGGGAAAAATTCCTGAATGAGCACACCCATGGCGAAGACGAGGTCAGGTTTTTTGTCGAGGGCGCCGGTCTGTTCTGCCTGCACATTGGCGACGAGGTGTTCCAGGTGCTGTGCGAAAAGAACGATCTGATTTCGGTTCCTGCCCACACTCCGCACTGGTTTGATATGGGATCAGAACCGAACTTCACCGCCATTCGCATTTTTGATAACCCGGAAGGCTGGATCGCCCAGTTTACCGGCGACGATATCGCCAGCGCCTACCCACGGCTGGCGTAACGTCGTCCTGTCATCCATTACCGCCTGGTCAGGAGCCTTAAACTGCCTGGACCGCGCTTTCCCGGAGGCGGCGCATACTGCGCCTTCTCCGGGCTACCCGCCCCGCCGCCGGCGATCCTCCCACGCTTAAACCGCAATAAACTTCGGCGGGTCAAAGGCGGTGATCGGCGGCAGTTCCTCTCGCCACGGGGCGATTTCCACCCAACAACTCTGGGCGCTACAGCCCTGCCCCAGGCGCGAACTGCCGCGATCCGCGGTTAACACGTTGGGATTACCGTGCTTATCGAGGGTTCCTTTTTCATTCGGATCCAGAGGGTCATACCAGGCGCCGGTGGACATCTGTACCACCCCCGGCAAAATCTGTTCACTCAAATGCACGCCCGCCAGAATCGCCCCGCGGTCGTTATACACCTTCACCACGCTGCCTTCGTGGATGTCTCTTGCCTGCGCGTCCCGCGGATGCATCCACAGCGGCTCGCGTCCCTGAATTTTCGTCGCCCGACTGACGCTGCCGTGATCATACTGGCTGTGCAGGCGGGCGCGTGGCTGACTGGAGAGCAGATGAAGCGGCCAGCGCGCCGCCTCCAGTCGTTGCCGGGCAGCCTCTTCCTCATCCCACCAGGGATGGCCAGGGCATTCGCGATAGCCAAACCCGGCGACGGTAGAGGAAAAGAGTTCAATCTTGCCGGAGGGCGTGGAAAGCGGATAGCGCTGCGGATCGGCGCGAAAATCGGCGAGAAAGACCTGCGGCCGCTCCGGCGCACTGTACTCCAGCACCCCTTGCTGCCAGAAATCCTCGAACGAGGGCAGCGCAATGCCCTCCTCCTGCGCCCGCGGCCTTGACTCCTCATAGAGATGGCGCAGCCACTGCCCGGCGTCCCGCCCCTCGCTGAACAGTTCTCCGAAGCCCAGCCGCCCGGCAAGATCGCGGAAAATAGCGTAATCATCACGCGCCTCGCCCACCGGCGGGATCTGCGCGCTCATGGCAATCATAAATCCGTCATGACCGCCGCTGCCGATATCCTCTCGCTCCAGCGAGGTGGTAGCCGGCAGGACGATGTCAGAGAATTTGGCCTGCGCGGTCCAGTACTGCTCATGCACCACCACCGTCTCCGGACGGCGCCAGGCCTCGCACAGTCGGTTAATATCCTGGTGATGGTGAAACGCATTGCCTCCCGCCCAGTAGACCAGACGGATGTCGGGATAATGCAGCAGCTGACCGTCGAACTCATAGGATTCTCCCGGGTGCAGCATCATATCGGACAGCCGCGCCACCGGGATAACGCTGTCCACCGCATTTTCGCCGGCGGGCAAGCGCGGGCCGGAAAACGCTTTTCGCACCGCCCCCGCCAGGTTGGTACAGGCATAGCCAAACCCGAGGCCGCCGCCCGGCGTGCCGATCTGTCCCAGCAGCGCGGTCAGGGCCACCGTCGCCCAGTAGGCCTGCTCCCCCTGACGGGCGCGCTGGATGGACCAGGAGATATTCACCATCGTCCGGTGGCGGGCCATCTCCCGCGCCAGCTCGGCGATGCGCTGGGCGTCAAGGCCGGTAATTGCCGCCGCCCACGCCGGTGTTTTCGCTATGCCGTCATGCTCGCCCAACAGATACGCGCGGTAAGGGGCAAACCCGACGGTATGGCTGGCGATAAACGCCTGGTCGTAGAGGGACTCAGCGATCAGCACATAGCTCAGCGCCAGCAGCAGTGCGGTATCGGTGCCCGGCCGAATGGCCAGCCACTCGGCGTCGGGCACCGCGCTGAGGTCATTGCGCACCGGACTGATATTAATAAACCGCGTGCCGTTGGCCTGCATCTTATCCAGCCAGTACGGCAACATATGGTCATTGGCGCCGCCGCCGTTGACCTGGGCATTGCGCAGCGGCAGGCCGCCAATCGCGACAAACAGCTGACACTCCCGCGCCAGCTCGGAAAAATGGGTATGCTGACGATGCAGCGGGCTCAGCGGCCCAAGGATATGCGGCAGAATACGCTCGCCCGCGGCGCTGCTATAGGTATTGGTGCTGGCGGTATACCCGCCAAAGCCCTTAAGAAAGCGGTGCAGCTGGCTCTGCGCATGGTGAAAGCGCCCGGCGCTGGCCCAGCCGTAGGAGCCGCCGTAAATCGCCTCATTGCCGCAGCGCGCCTTGACCGAGCGCAGCTCGCGAGCCACCAGGTCCAGGGCCACCTCCCAGCTGACTTCAACAAAGGGCTCCTTGCCTCGCCCTTCTCGTGACGCCGGCCCGTGCTGCAGATAGCCGGCGCGTACCGCCGGGCGACGAATGCGCGTTTGGCTGGTCACCGCGTCGGGGAGCGACTGACCGATGCGTGAAGGGCTTTTATCCCAGGGCACCGGCTTAACCGCCACGATCTCGCCCTCGCGGCTCTCCACCTGCCAGGTTCCCCAGTGCATCACCGTATAATTATGCTGTTTCTTCATAGCGCCCGCGTTCTTCTCAGCCTCAGGTTCGTTAAAATAAAGCGGGGAAATGCGGTAATATTGCTTACCCGGCCAGACATTGCGCTGCTAAAAAAAGCTTTAGCCCGCGCAATCTTCTCTTTTTCTCTGTAGATGCCGTATTTCCCATACACTCATAATAAACAGAAAATTGTCTTTATCTGCTAAATAAACACGGAATAAGCCAAAAATAAAACCACAAAATAAAAAGGCCTATCCGCCATCATGAAATATTTTCAGGTTCTTCATGACAAAATAAACTTTTTCTCTGGCGTTTCCGCGATATAACATTGCCGGCATAACTTAGACTTATTTTGTATTTGAGGTGGCGAGGTGCTTCTTGTCATGCTACCGGTCCGCAACCACCTTCATCACAGGATCATAATAACAATGTCGCAGAAGAGAAAATTATTGCCTGCCGCGCTGGGACTGCTTTCCCTTGCCTCGCTGAGCGTCACTGCCGCGGACGCCCTCTCCTTACAGGGAAAAACCATTGGCGTTGCCGTAGTAGGCACCCAGCATTTCTGGGATCGCGAAGCTTTTAAAGGCGCGACAGAGGAAGTGGAGAAACTGGGAGGCAAAGTCATTGGCGTCGATGGCGGCCGGGATAATCAGGTTCATGCCAATAATCACGATATTTTACTGTCACGCAAGGTGGATGCGGTAATTAGTATTCTCGGCGACAGCGCCGTCGAACCCAAATTTAAAGCATTACGTGATGCTGGTATCCCGGTATTCACCGTGGATCATGTTTCACAATATTCGGTCAATAATACCACCTCCGATAACTACACTCTGGGCTCCACCATCGGTCGCTACATGGCGGACGAATTAGGCGGTAAAGGTAATGTGGCCGTATTTAACGCGTTCTCCAGCGCGCTGCGTATTTGCGGAATTCGTTACGATCAGTGGAAATATGTCCTTAAGGATTACCCGGGTATTCATATTATCCAGCCCGAGCTCGCGGAACAGTTCGCCAACTCGCCGGAAGACGCGCGGAAGAAAACCCTCGAATTACTCAGCCAGTATCCGAAAGGCAAACTGGACGCCATCCATGTCGCCTGCTGGGACCAACCGGCCATCGGTATCGTCCAGGCGCTGGAAGAGACTGGTCGTGATAAGGACGTGAAAGTGACGGCCATCGACGCCGGTCCGGAAACGCTGGAGATCATGGCGGAGCCCGGCAGCCCCTTCGTGGCCAACGTCGCGCAGCAGCCGCATCTGATCGGCCAGACCTCCGCCGACAACGTGGCCCGCTACTTTGCCGGTCAGAAACTGCCGGTGCAAACCTTTATCCCGGTGATACCGGTGAAAGGTCCGCAGGAAGCGAAAGCGGTGTATAAACAGTTGGGATACGGCGAACTGCAGTGATAAATCAACACCCTGGCGGGGAGCGCCCCGCCGCGGGTCTGGTCATGGACCAGATCGGCAAACGTTTTGCCAGCGTAATGGCGCTTAATGCGGTTACCCTGCGCCTCAATCCGGGGGAGATTCATGGCCTGATTGGCGAGAACGGCGCCGGTAAATCGACGCTGATCAAGATCCTCGCCGGCGTTTATCAGGCCGACAGCGGCAGCGCGACCCTCGACGGTCGCCCGCTGCCCCTCGGCAACCCGGCAGCCATCGAAGCCGCCGGCATCCGCGTTATCCACCAGGAGCTCAACCTGATCCCGCACTTTACCGTCGCGGAATCGGTGTTTCTGGGCCAGGAGTATCGCACCCGCTGGGGGGCGCTGGATCGCCGACGGATGAAGGCCGCCACGGCGCAATTTTTCCAGCAAAACTGGCAGTTGGCGATCGACCCCGAACGTCTGGTGCGAGACCTGAGCCTGGCCGAGCGCAAGCTGGTGCAGATTGCCCGCGCGCTGATCGACGGCGCGGCGCGGCTTGTGGTGTTCGACGAGCCCACCGCCCCCCTCGAGGCCCAGGAGGCCAGTCTGGTCACCTCCGCCATCCTGCGCCTGCGCGACCAGGGCATTGCCATTCTGTATATTTCCCACTATCTCAATGAGATAGCCAGCCTCTGCGACCGTGGCACTGTGCTGCGCAACGGGGAAGTGGTCGGTTATCCCGACCGCGACCTGCTGCAGAATACCGAGGCGCTGATCGCCATGATGGTCGGCCGGGAAATCGACCAGCTGTATACTCCGCGCCAGCGCCCGGCGGCAGACAACGGGGAGGCTCCGCTGCTCTCGGTGCGCCAGCTGAGCGACGGACGGCAGCTGCAGGATCTCTCTTTTGATATTCACCCGGGGGAGATCGTCGGCGTCGCCGGCCTGCTCGGCGCCGGGCGCGATGTGCTGGTGGACTTACTCTACGGCTTGCGTCCGGCGGAGCGCGGCACTATCCATCTCGACGGCCTGCCGCGACGAATCCGTACGCCAAAGCAGGCGATCCGCGCCGGAATGGCGCTGGTCCCGCGCGACCGCCGCCATCAGGGGCTGATCCTGTCCTTCACCACCGCCGACAATATTAATCTCGCCTCGCTGCCGGAGACCGCCACCTTTGGCTGGGAGCGGCGGGGGATCGCCGAGAGGAAAGCGCGCGACTGGATAGAACAGCTGGCGATCCGCCCGGGTCGCCCGGCGCTGCCGGTACGCTACATGAGCGGCGGCAACCAGCAAAAAGCGATCCTCGCCCGCTGGCTCGGCACCGATGCCCGGCTGTTTATTCTCGATGAACCCACCCTCGGGGTTGATATCGGCGCCCGCCGCGATATTTATCAACGTACGCGCCAGCTGGCCGATAAAGGGCGGGCGGTGCTGGTCTCCTCCAGCGACGCCACCGAACTGCTCGGACTATGCGACCGGATCCTCGTCCTCTGGCGCGGTGCGCTGGCGGCGAATCTGCCCACCCGCGGGCTGACCCTCGACGCCCTGCTGGTGGCGATCAACGGCGGACAGGAGCCTTCACCATGAGTACCGCTATCCAGCGTCGCGGCCGTCCGGGCCTGGCGACGCTTGTTGAAAAATTCCCCCTGATCCTGTTTCTGGCGCTGCTGGTGTGGCTGAGCGTGCAGTCGCCCTACTTCCTCAGCTGGCAAAATATCAGCCTGATGCTGGTCCAGAGCGTTCCGCTGGCGATCCTCTGTTTCGGCCTGGTCTGCGTCATCGCCGTTGGCGGAGATGACGTGGTTTCCGGCGGCATCGACCTCTCCCTGCCGGCGACGGCGGTGCTCGGCGTCGCGCTGCTGAGCCTCGGGCTGGCCGAATGGCAGACGCCGTATCTCCTGCTGCTGGCGCTGCTGGCGGCGGTTTGCCTGCTCTGCGGGGCGATCAACGGCTTCCTGGTGCTGGCGGCCGGCCTGCCGCCGCTGCTGGCTACCCTCTCGACCTCCGTGGCGTTTACCGGCCTGACGGACCTGCTGACCGGCCAGCGGCGCATCGCGGTCAGCGATCCGCTGATGGTCGCCTTTCGCGATAACAGCCTCCTCGGCCTGCCCTGGCCGCTGGTCTATCTGCTGGGGGTATTTATCCTGTTCCAGTTCCTGCTCCATCACTCCCGCTTCGGTCAGCATGTGCAGGCGGTGGGCGGCAATCGCGATATGGCGCAAATGAGCGGCCTGAACGTGCGCCGCTTAACCCTGCAGGTCTGGCTGTTAGCCGGCATCGCCGCCGGGCTGGCTATTCTGCCGCTGCTCAGCCAGGGCTCCGGCAGCTCCAGCGGAACGGCCACGCCGCTGCTGCTGGAAACCGTGCTCGCGACCTTTATCGGCGCCGCCTTCTCCCGCCGTCGGGTAGTCACCATCTGGGGCGCGCTGCTGGGGGCGATTCTGGTTAACGCCCTCTCTAACGGGCTCGGCCTGCTGGGGGTCAATATCTTCTGGATGGGCGCCATTAAAGGCGGCCTGATCCTGGTGGTACTGGCGGCCTCGGCGGTCAGACACAAAGGAGGCGAGGCATGAGCCAAATCACCCTGAAAACTCCAGCTCCTGCAGAACAGACGGCCAGCAGCCCGCTGGCCTGGCTGTCGCGGGCCGGATTCGGCATCATCACCCTGCTGGCCATCGCCCTGTTCGGCTGGGCGAATCCAGTATTTTTAACCGTGGATAACTGGGCCAACCTGCTGCAGGGCAGCGCGATCCTGCTGATTGTGGCGATGGCGATGACCCTGATTGTCAGCGCCGGGGCGATTGACCTGTCGGTGGGCGTCGCGCTCGATTTCGGCGCCGCCTTCGCCCTCGTCGCCCTGAAAACCTGGCATCTGCCGTGGCAGGCGGCGGTGGGCTGCGCCCTGCTCGGCGGGGTGCTGATTGGCCTGCTCAATGCCTTTCTGATCCTCATCTGCCGGATCCGCCCCTTCCTCGCCACCCTCGGCACGTGGTTTATCGCCAGCAGCGCCGAACGTATCTATACCGATGGCGGCGGCGCGATAGCCTATCGGCGAATGGCTCCCGAGTATCACGACCTGGCGGTGGGTAACCTTGGCGGGATCCCCACGCCGGTAGCGATCGTGCTGGCGCTGTGGCTGGCGGCCTGGCTGGTGACCGAGCGCACCCTGTGGGGCAAATATATCCGCGCCATCGGTCAGAACAGCGAAGCGGCGCGCATCGCCGGGATCCGCGATCGCCTGACCATGCTCGGCGTGCTGGTGGCCGCCTCAGCCCTCTGCGCCGTCGGCGGGGTGATCCTCTCCGCCAACCTGCGGCAATTTACCCCGCTGGCCGGGCAGTCTTACCTGATGGACGCCATTGCGGCGGTGTTTATCGGTACCGCCTTTAACCGTCTGGGCCGGGTTAGCATCGCCGGCACCCTCGGCGGCGTGCTGTTCCTCGCCATTATTGATAATGGTCTGAACCTGATGGGCCTCAATTATCTGGTGAAGGACGCGCTGGTCGGCGTGATTCTGGTGGTGGCCCTCGCCCTATCCTTCTGGCAGGCGCGTCTGCGCCAAACGCATCGCTAAACGGGAGAACGATGGCAACCTTTGACGCCGTATTTGTCGGCCTGACTATTCTGGATATCGCCGGGCGCCCGGTGGTGGCGATCCCGCCGCGCGGTGGCGTCGCTTTTATTGAGCAAATTCGCCTCAACCCCGCCGGCACCGCCGCGGGGGCTAATATTAACGCCGCGAAGCTCGGGATCCGCACCGCGGCGGTGGCCTGCCTGGGCGAAGATGAAAAGGCCGACTTTATCCTCGCCAGCTATGCCCGGCTGGGCATTGACTGCTCGCTTATCCAGCGCACCGCGCTGAAGGAGACCTCGGCGACGATCCTGCCGATTCGCCCCAACGGCGAACGTCCGGCCCTGCACTGCCGGGGCGCGTCTGACGCCCTGTTCGTCAGTGAAGCGGAATTTGACGCCGTCCTTGACTGTCGCTTCCTGCATCACGGCGGGAGCGGACTGCTGGCGGCAATGGACCAGGGACAGAGCGCACGGCTGCTGCAGGCGGCCAAAGCGCGTGGAATCACCACCAGCTTTGACCTTATCGCGCCGAATGAACACACCCTGGAACTGCTGCGGCCCCTGCTGCCGTCGGTGGATTATTTTATGCCTTCGCTGGAGGAAGCCGCCTTTCTCTCCGGGGAGACGCAGCCGGAGGCCATCGCCCGCTTCTTCTTTGCGCTGGGCGTGGGCACCTGCATTCTGAAAGACGGCGAGAACGGCTCCTGGCTTATCGGCCGCGATGGCGCGCTGGAGCATATTGCGCCGTGGCCCGTCGAGGCGGTGGATACCACCGGCTGCGGCGACAGCTACTGCGGCGGGTTTATTGCCGCGATGGCGCGCGGGCTCAGCGTGAAAGCGGCATGCGACGTCGCCTCGGCGGTGGCCGCGCTGGTGGCGACCGGGATGGGCTCGGATGCCGGGGTGGTAGACTGGGAACAGACCCAGGCTTTTATGGCGGCCCATCGCCCCTGACGTTGGACCCACGCCGCTGCAGGACGCGGCGGCGCAAGCGGCTTAACGCCACTGGTACAGCAGCGGCTCCCCGGCGACATAGCGCTGAAGATCGGCGGCAATCATCGCCGTGTGTTTGGCGATACTCTCCCGGGTGGCCCCGGCGATATGCGGCGTGATAATCACGTTATCGAACTCGGTGACAAAAGGGTGATCGCGCCACAGCGGTTCGCGATGATACACGTCCAGCGCCGCGCCGCCCAACGGGCCGTGACGCAGAGCCTCAATCAGCGCCGCTTCGTCGACCACCGCCGCGCGGGAGGTATTGATCAGCAGCGCGCCAGGCTTCATGCTGTTTAGCAGCGCCGCATTCACCAGCCCGTCGCTGTGCGGCCCGCTGCTCAGATGCAGGCTGACGATATCCGCCTCACGGAACAGCGCCTGCAGGGTGGTTTTCTGTAGCCCTGGCTCATTGATATCCTCTGCGGCGACGAACGGATCCACCACCCGCACCGCCATACCGAACGCCCGGGCGATACGCGCCACCCGGCGGCCAATGTTGCCATACCCCACCAGGCCCAGCGTTTTATTGCGCAGTTCACTGCCCTTAAACACTTCATAGGGGCTTTCCGGACTCACGTCCCAGACCACATCCCGGCGCAGCCCCTGCTGGGTGGCGGCGGCGGCATTGTCAGCCTGCGTGAATTCCCCCCGCTTCAGCGCCGCATGGGATTGCGGAATATGGCGCGCCAGGCTGAGCATCAGGCCAAGCGTCAGCTCCGCGGCGGCATCGGCATTGCGCCCCGGGGTGTAGAGTACCCGGATGCCGCGCGCCTGCGCGGCCTGGGTATCAATATTCACCGGATTCGCGCGGGTACAGGCGATAACCTGCAGGCGCGGACAGGCGGCCATCACCGCATCCGTCACCTCATCATAGCTGGTCACCAGCACCTCAGCGTCGTGGGCCAGCTCAATCAGCTGACCGGCGCTGAGTTTTGGTTTGCCCAGCGCCCACCCCTCCACCAGCAGCTCACCCAGCTGGTGGAAGGCGCTAAGGTCGCCAGCATGCTCGGCGGTAAAAACGATTTTCATGGTTGTACTTCCTGAGAAAGACGTTGAAGAGCGGCCTGCCTGGCCTGCCATACCGGCAGCATCTGCTCACGCAGCAGGCGATAAACGGGATACAGCGCCGCGTAGCGGGCATGCGCCTGAGGGCGCGGCTGATAGCGGGTCTGCGCCAGCGGAGGCGTCTCGGCCAGCGCCGCGACGCTGCGGGCCGCCAGAATCGCCGCACCGCGCGCGCTTAGTTCATTAAAGGCGCTGGAGACCACCGTGCGCCCGGTACAGTCGGCGATAATCTGCAGCCAGGTGGCCGAGGCTGCGCCGCCGCCGGTCAGATACAGCTCGCCGCCCTGGGGATAACCCTGCAGCGCATCGACAATGGCGAAGGCCAGGCCTTCAAACACCGCGCGCTGTAGTTCGGCGCGGGTGGTATGCGGGCTAATGCCGATAAAGCCGGCCCGCGCATCAGGGCTGTAAAACGGCGCGCGTTCGCCATTGAGATACGGCTGCCAGAAGACGCCGCCGCTGCCTGGCTCCACCTCCGCGATCGCCTGCTCCAGCCGACCCAGATCGGCGTCCAGCGAAATATGCTGCTGCAGCCAGTCAATGTTTGGCGTACCGGCCTGCATCGGAAACAGCGAGATCACCTGCCCGGCTTCGGTGTGAGTGACGAAGCGCGTCGCCTCGTTCACCGTCTGCGGACCGCGGCAAACGATTCCGGTACAGCAGGTGGTGCCGAGGATCGTGTAGATATCCCCTTCGTTGACCGCGCCGCAGCCCAGCGCGGCGCTACAGACATCCAGCGCCCCGGCGGCCACTGGCGTCGCGGCGGGCAGTCCGGTCAGCGCCGCCACCGCGTCGCTCAGCGTACCGGCCGGAGCGTCCGGGGCCAGCAGAGGGGGAAACAGCGGCAGCAGTTCGTCCAGCCCCATCTCGTTCATCACCACCGAGGACCAGCTGCCGCTCTGCTGATTGAGTAATGAGCTGCTGGCGTCCGTCAGCTCCAGCGCCGCCACGCCGGTCAGGCGAAAGCGGATCCAGTCCTTGGCGAAAAACAGATAGCGCGCGGCCGCCAGCCGCTCCGGCTGATACTGTTTCAGCCAGTACAGCTGCAGGCTGGTATTGCAGGGCTGCAGGTGGGTGCCGGTATCGGCGAAATAGCGGCGGTCAAAACCGGGCCGGCGCAGCAGTTCGCTCATCAGCTCGTGGCTGCGGGTATCGCTCCACAGGATCCCCGGCCCTACCGGTTCGCCCTGCGCATCGCTGAGCCAGACCCCCTCCCCTTGCCCGGCGAGGCCGATGGCCCGCAGCCGCCCCTCCTGCAGCGCCGGGTGGCGGGCAATCTGGCGCAGAATAGCCAGCACCGAATGCCACAGCTGGGTCATATCCTGTTCCGCGTAGCCATTGGCCGACAGGCGGGGGGAGGTGTTTTCCGCAGCGCTGGCGCGCGCGGTGAAATGCTGATCAAACAGCACCGCTTTCACCCGGGAGGTGCCGATATCGATACCAAGATAAAAATCCATACCTGCTCCGGCTCAGGGCTCGTAGCGGCGGCGCATCAGCTCGCACTCGAACAGGAACTCCAGCCCCTCCAGTTGCCGGCGGGCCTCCTGAATATCTTTCCCCCAGCAGGTCAGGCCATGTCCGCGCAGCAGAAAGCTGTAACGCAGCGGGCGGGTTTGCGCATAATCGGCAATCCGCGCCGCCAGGGCGTCAATATCCTGATCGTTATCGAAGATGGCAACCGGAACGGTATCGAGATGGCTGTGCTGCCCGCTGAGGGTTTTCTGCATTTCATACCCCTGCAGCGCCAGCGTGTCGCTTTTTTCGATGCGCGACAGCACGGTGGCATTGACGGTATGCACATGCAGCACCACGTTGGCCTCCGGGAACAGGCGGTAGACCAGGGTGTGCAGGCCGGTCTCCGCCGACGGTTTCCGTCCGGAAGGGGCCTGATTGGTGGCGATCTCCACCTGCAGAAAATCCTCGGTCGTCAGGCTGCCTTTATCGCGGCCCGACTCGCTTAGCCAGCACCAGGTATCATCCTGACGCACCGACATATTGCCGCCGGTCGCCGGCGCCCAGCCTTTCGCGCCGATCCAATGACAGGTGGTGACCAGTTGCGCGAGTCTTTCTTGCCACATAGCAGTTCCTTAGGTTAGCGATGATTTGTTTAGCCGTCTAAATGGCTATTTATCCGATACTAACACCGCTAACCGGAGGGAACAATATTTCAGGAAACACACATAAGACAAATGGTTATATCATAAATGCATATTAAATAACCTTTATTCACAGCAATTTAACCAACCGCAGTGAATCCGCTACGATCCCCTGCTGCCTGGCGCCACAACGCTGGCGGATTGTGCTGGCTGAAATTCTCCTTCTGCGCCAGGCATGCCGTCGCCGCCCTCCTCTGCCCCGGACTGGTGCAAAACATGGCAGGATGCACACTAAAATGGCATTACTCCTCCTGAACCCCTCAATAACCGTGCACATTGCACACTATGCGCTATTCCTCATGCCCGGTTTTTCCTGGCACATCTCTTGCTACTTCCGGCTATCACCGCCCATCTAACCCAGCCAGAGGTTCCAGGATGTCAAACAGCAATGATTTTCCCCTCGTCGAAGCGCCCACCGCCGGACGCAAAGGCGTATTTTCCATCGCCATGGTGTTATTCAGCTTTACCTTTTTCACCGGCACGATGTTTGCCGGCGGCAAACTCGGCGTCTCCTTTTCCATCGTCAATCTGCTGTGGATAGCCGTCATCGGCAACGCCTTGCTGGCTCTCTATGCCGCATCGCTGGGCTGGATTGCCGCGCGCAGCGGCCTGAATACGGTGCTGATGGGCCGGTTCTGCTTCGGGGAGATCGGCAGCAAGCTGGCCGATTTTATCCTTGGCTTTGCCGAGCTGGGCTGGTACGCCTGGGGGACCGCCACGGTCGCTATCTCGCTGGTGAAGATCCTCGCCCTGCCCGAGGCGCTGACCCAGCCGCTGATGGTGCTGTTTGGCATTCTGTTCTGCGTCACCGCGCTGGTGGGCTACAAGGGGCTGGACGCGCTGTCGCGCCTGTCGGTGCCGCTGATGTTCGTGCTGCTGGTGGTCTCCATGTATCTGGCGCTGCACCACGCCGGCGGCTGGCAGGCGATGACCCGCATTGCGCCGAGCGACACCATGACCTGGTCGGCGGCCATCACCATGGTCTTTGGCACTTTCGCCAGCGGCGCCACCCAGGCGACAAACTGGACCCGGCTGGCCAACTCCAGCCGGACCGCCATTCTCGCCAGCATGGGCAGCTTCCTCATCGGCAACGGGCTGATGATCGTCGCCGGCGCCTGGTGCGCCATCGTTTATCAACAGGCCGATATCGTCGAAGTGCTGATCCTGCAGGGGCTGTCAGTCGCCGCGGTGATCATGCTGTGTCTCAACCTGCTGACCATCCAGGGCCCCACCATCTATAACGTCTCCGCCGCCGCCTGCCATCTGCTGCGCAGCGAACGTCGCCGCACGCTGACCCTCGCCGCCGCCGGGGTGGGCATTGTGCTGGCCATTGGCGGAATGTACGAAATGCTGATCCCGTTCCTTGTGCTGCTGGGCAGCATTATCCCGCCCATTGGCGGGGTGATTCTCGCCGACTACTGGTTCGCCCGCGGCGGGCGCTATCCCTTGCTGCAGAACGCCCGCCTGCCGCGTTTTAACTGGCTGGGACTCGGCGCCTACGCCGCCGGCGCGGTGGTGGCTTATCTGTCACCGTGGATCGCGCCGCTGGTGGGGATCACCGTCTCCGCGCTGGTTTATATCGCCCTGACCATGGTCAGCAAACGTCAGCCTGCCGCCGTCGCGGAGCAAGAGCCATGAGCCTGACGGTCAGCGAACTGCTGGCCCTTGAGGGACTCTCCGCCCTGCGTTTGCGGGCGGGAAAGCAAGGGCTGCAGCGGGCGGTACGCTGGTACTACGTGGCGGAAAATGAGCATATCGCCGAGTGGATCATGGGCGGCGAGCTGGTCTTTATCACCGGCATCAACCATCCCCGGGATGAAGCCAACCTGATCCAGCTGCTGATGGAGGGCAAACAGCGCGGCATCGCCGGGATGGTGATCCTCACCGGCGAGGCCTATATCCACGCCATTCCCGCCACGCTGATCGCCCTCGCCGACGAGCTGGGCATTCCGCTGATCGAGCAGCCCTACCTGCTGAAGATGGTGATTGTCACCGAGCGGGTCGGCACCGCGCTGGTCCGCAGCGAAAACGCCCTTCAGTCGCAGCGCGACATCCTGATGCAGCTGGTCACCGGCGACTATCCGGACCTGCAGATGCTTCACCAGCGCGCCCTCCACCAGCAGCTCGATTTTACCCGCCCGCTGCGGCTGGCGGCGCTGCGCCTGGAGGGACTGTCCCGCCTGTTTCGCCAGTACCCGCCCGAACAGGCCGAAGCCTGGCTGCAGCAGGCCCACCGCAGCGTGCGCCAGCAACTGCAGCAGCAGCTCAACCAGCAGGGCAACCCCTTCCCGCTTCTGGAACGCAGCAACATGTTCCTTTTCCTGCTGCCGGATGAGGAGGGGGAAGACTTTCAGCAGAAAAAGTGGCTGCAGCAGTGGCTGCAGACGCTGGCGGAGGGGGAAGAGCGTTTGTCACTGCTCTGCGGCCTCTCGGCACCGGTCAGGCAGCTGCAGGGCTACCCGCGGGCGTTGTCGCAGGCGCGCCAGGCGCTGGATCTGTGCGAAACCCTGCGGCCGACCCAGCGCATCAGCGACTATCAGCAGTTGGGGTTTATCAAACTGCTGTCCGCGGTCAGCGACCCGGCGCTGCTCAACGATTTTATGCACGACACCCTCGGCTGCCTGATCGAGCCGGGCCGTAAAGCGCCGTGGCTGCTGCTGGAGACCCTCGAGACGCTGCTGCAGGAGAACGGCAACGTTGTGCGAGCCGCCGACCGGCTGGGTCTCCATCGCAACACCCTGCATCAGCGCATCCAGCGTATTGAAAAACTGACCGGCTACCCGGTCAGCCACCCTCAGTTTCATCTCAACGCCTCGGTCGCGCTGGTGATCTGGCGTTTATCGCAAAACCATTTACAGGACCAACCATGAAAATTGTTAACGCCCGCCTGCGCCGCCAGGAGGCGCTGTTTACCCTTGAGCTGCAGGACGGCATCATTCGCGGCATGACCGCCCAAACCGCGATGCGGACCGCCGACACCGGGGATATCGACGCCCAGGGTCGGCTGGCGATCCCGCCCTTCGTCGAGCCGCATATCCATCTTGACGCCACCCTAACCGCGGGCGAGCCGGAGTGGAACCGCAGCGGCACCCTGTTTGAAGGCATCACCCGCTGGAGCCAGCGCAAAGCGAGCATTACCCCGGAGGACACCCGCCAGCGGGCGCTGAAAACCATCGGCATGCTGCGCGATTTCGGCGTTCAGCACGTCCGGACCCATGTGGATGTCACCGACCCGTCGCTGGCGGCCCTGCAGGCGCTGCTGGCGGTGAAACAAGAGGCCGCCGATCTCATCGATCTACAGATTGTCGCCTTTCCGCAGGAGGGGATCGAATCGTATCCCAACGGCCGGGAGCTGATGACGCGCGCCATCGAGATGGGCGCCGACGTGGTGGGCGGCATTCCGCACTATGAGAATACCCGCGACAAAGGGGTCAGCTCGGTGATGTTTTTGATGGACCTCGCCCAGCGCTACGGCCGCCTGGTGGATGTCCACTGCGATGAAATCGACGATCCGCAGTCGCGTTTCCTCGAAGTGCTGGCGGAAGAGGCCCGGGTGCGCGGTATGGGGGCGCAGGTCACCGCCAGCCACACCTGCGCGATGGGCTCTTATGATAACACCTACTGTTCGAAGCTGTTTCGCCTGCTGAAAGCCTCGGGGATCAACTTTATCTCCTGCCCGACCGAAAGCATTCATCTGCAGGGCCGGTTTGACAGCTGGCCGAAACGGCGCGGCGTCACCCGGGTGGCGGAGCTGGATCGCGCCGGCATCAACGTCTGCTTTGCTCAGGACTCGATTCAGGATCCGTGGTATCCGCTGGGGAATGGCAATATCCTGCGCATTCTGGATGCCGGACTGCACATCTGCCATATGCTCGGCTATGACGATCTACAGCGCTGTCTCGACTTCGTCACCGACAACAGCGCCCGGGCGCTTTGTCTGGGCGATAACTACGGCCTCGCCGAAGGCCGCCCGGCTAACCTGTTGATCCTCGATGCGGAAAACGACTACGAGGCCGTCCGCCGCCAGGCGCGGGTGCTGACCTCCATTCGCCACGGCAAGGTGATTTTGCAGCGTGAGGTGGAGCACATCCGCTATCCGGCATAAGGCGCAAGGCGCTGCGCGTCGGCGCCTTTCTGTGATACCTTTTCAGGCAGTGTGCGTGACCGACGCCCGTCCGGGCGTTGGCTTCCTGGAAAACAGACGGCGCGAAACGACGATGAGCGATAAAAAATGGATTAAGGCCGAGGACGTGGCCAGACTGGCCGGGGTCTCGCGCTCGGCGGTCTCCCGCACCTTCACCCCCGGCGCCTCGGTGTCGGAGAAGACCCGGCAGAAGGTGCTGAACGCCGCGGAAGCTCTGGGCTATCAGGTGAATATCATCGCCCGGACGATGATCACCGGCAGCAGTAATTTTATCGGCATCGTCACCGCCGGTTTCGACAATCCGTTTCGCAGCAAACTGCTGGCGCCGCTGGTCCATCAGCTGGCGCTCAACGGCTTTATGCCGCTGCTGATGAACGCTGACGATCCGCAGCAGCTCGCCCCTTCGCTTAAGCAGCTGCTGAGCTACCACGTCGCCGGGGTGATCATCACCTCCGGCGCGCCGCCGCTATCGCTGGCGGAAGAGTATCTGGAGCGCAAGATCCCCGTCACCCTGATCAACCGTCATGCGGATCTCGCCGGCTGCGACCGGGTGTGCAGCGATAACGCCCAGGGGGCGAAGCTGGTGGCGGACTTGTTCAGTCGTCGAGGCTGGCGGCAGGTTGGCTTTATAGGCGAAAATCGCGAGAACTTCAGCACCCGCCAGCGTTATGACGCTTTCATCGCGCAGACGTCGGGCATGACGGTGACCAGCCGCTTCTGCGACGGCGGCGGCTATCAGGCTGGCTACCAGGCTGCCAGAGAAATCGTTGCTGAAAACCCCGGGGTGCAAGCGCTGTTTTGCGCTACCGATATGCTGGCGCTGGGCGCCCAGGACGGCCTGCGGGACGCCGCTGCCCCGCTGCCGGCCATCGTCGGCTTTGACGATATCCCGCAGGCGGACTGGCAACCCTACCAGCTTACCACCATTCAGCAGAATACCGCCCTGCTGGCCCACCACGCGGTGGATCTGTTAATGACGCGGATCGCCCGCTTCAGCCTGCCCTCGCGCCATCGCGAAGTGCCGGTGAAATTAATTATTCGTCAAAGTGCGAAATGAAAAAATCATTTTATGCTGGAGCGATCACAGAATCTTCTGCGAAACCCGGCCACACTCATTCGGCCCTTCGGGGCTGTTTTTTTCACGCAAAATGCACACGTGTGCAAAATAGGGAGTCAATATGCAATCTCAGGAATCAGAAGCGCTACAGGCCCGCTACCGCCTGGCCTGCGAGCTGGCGAAAGCAGGGGCTGAGCTGGCGTTTGAATACTATCAGCAACGCGAAGCGCTGACCGTCGACCATAAAGGCGACGACCTGCAGGACGTGGTCAGCGTGGCCGATAAGCGGGTGGAGGCCTTTGTGAAACAGCGTATTCAGAGCGCGTTTCCGGAGGATGGCTTTCTCGGCGAAGAGAGCGGCGCCCGCCTGCCCGACGCGCAAGTGCTGTGGGTGGTCGACCCCATCGATGGCACCAGCTGTTTCCTCAACGGCCTGCACACCTGGTGCCTGTCGCTGGCGATCGTCGCCGACGGCGAACCGGTCATCGGCGTGGTCTACGACCCCAACCATCGCGAGCTGTTTCACGCCCTGCGGGGTCATGGCGCCTGGCTCAATGACGCCCCGATCCGTCCGCACCCCGCGGCGACGGTCAGGGAGGGAGTGATGGGCGTCGGCACCTCGCATCGCGTCACCCCGGCGGACTTTCTGCCGTTTCTGCAGGCGCTGCTCAGCGACGGCGGCATGTTTATCCGCAACGGCTCCGGCGCGCTGATGAGCGCCTGGGCGGCGGCAGGCCGGTTGATTGGATACTACGAGCCGCACATGAACCCGTGGGACGCCCTGCCGGGGCTGGTGCTGATGCGCGAAGCGGGCGGCGCCAGCAACGATTTTCTGGCGCAGGAGGGGATCCAGCGCGGCAACCCGCTGCTGCTGGCCAGCTCAACGCTCTACCCGCAGCTGAAAAAGATGATCCCACAACCATTACATTAACCCTTACGGGTCAGGCTATTTCTGATTATGTACTCTACACAGTAACGATAACTTCATTCACGGACGAACCACATCAATCAGTCAGGCCTCCGACCTGCGGAGAACCACCTATGTCTGGAATTATCGCTTTTTTCCGGGCGTCGCCGCCGAAAGCGGGCGCCGCGTTTGATGAACAGCGTTTTCGCCGGGTGCGCTGGCAAACCTTTATCGCCATGACCCTGGCTTACGTCACCTTTTACGTCTGCCGGTTATCCTTCACCGTCGCCAAAAGCGCGCTGGTGGAGTTGGGGATCACCCCGACGGAGCTCGGCATGATCGGCTCCACTCTGTTCTTCAGCTACGCCATCGGCAAGCTGGTCAATGGCTTTATCGCCGATCACGCCAACGTGGTGCGCTATATGAGCCTCGGTTTATTGCTCAGCGCCGGGATGAACCTGATGATGGGGATGACCACCAACGCCCTGCTGCTGGCCATCTTCTGGGGGATCAACGGCTGGGCGCAGTCGATGGGCGTCGGCCCCTGCGCGGTCTCGCTGGCGCGCTGGTACGGCGTTAAAGAGCGCGGCACCTTCTATGGCATCTGGTCGACGGCGCATAATATCGGCGAGGCCGTCACCTATATGGTGATCGCCGCGGTGATCGCCGGGTTTGGCTGGCAGATGGGCTACCTGTCCACCGCCGCGCTCGGCGCCGCCGGCGTGGTGCTGTTGGTGCTGTTCATGCACGATTCGCCGCAGAGCAGCGGCTTCCCGTCCATCAACGTCATCCGCGATGAACCGCAGGAGGAGGTCGAAGCCCGCGGCTCGGTGTTTAAAAACCAGTTGCTGGCGCTGCGCAACCCGGCGCTGTGGACCCTCGCCCTCGCCTCCGCCTTTATGTACATCGACCGCTACGCCGTCAACTCCTGGGGGATCTTCTTCCTCGAGCAGGATAAAGCCTATTCCACGCTGGAGGCGTCCGGGATTATTGGCGTCAACGCCGTCGCCGGCATCGCCGGGACCATCATTGCCGGCATGCTCTCCGACCGCTTTTTCCCGCGCAACCGCAGCGTGATGGCCGGCTTTATCAGCCTGCTGAACACCGCCGGCTTCGCCCTGATGCTCTGGTCGCCGCACAATTATTACACTGATATTCTGGCGATGATTATCTTCGGGGCCACCATTGGCGCTCTGACCTGCTTCCTCGGCGGGCTGATCGCCGTCGATATCTCCTCGCGCAAAGCGGCGGGGGCCGCGCTCGGCACCATCGGCATCGCCAGCTACGCCGGCGCCGGCCTGGGCGAGTTTCTCACCGGGATCATTATTGATAAAACAGCTATCCTTGAGAACGGCAAAACGCTGTATGATTTCAGCACGTTGGCGCTGTTCTGGGTGGGTACCGGTCTGGGTTCCGCGCTACTCTGTTTTACCACTGCCGCCATCGTCGCCCGGCGCCATGCCGTCGAACGGCAGACCTCGTTCTCCTCATAACCGATTAACGAATTAAGGAAGAAGATATGATGCCTGCAAGACATCAGGGGCTGTTACGCCTGTTTATCGCCTGCGCGCTGCCGCTGCTGGCGCTGCACTCAGCCGCCGCCGCAGACTGGCAGCTGGAGAAAGTGGTGGAGCTTAGCCGCCACGGCATTCGTCCGCCGACGGCCGGCAACCGGGAAGCCATCGAGGCCGCCACCGGACGCCCATGGACCGAGTGGACCACCCATGACGGCGAGCTCACCGGTCATGGCTATGCCGCCGTGGTCAACAAAGGGCGTGAGGAAGGCCAGCACTATCGCCAGCTCGGCCTGCTGCAGGCGGGATGCCCGACGGCGGAGTCGATTTACGTGCGCGCCAGCCCGCTGCAGCGGACGCGGGCGACCGCCCAGGCGCTGGTGGATGGCGCCTTCCCCGGCTGTGGCGTCGCTATCCATTACGTCAACGGGGATGCCGATCCGCTGTTTCAGACCGACAAGTTCGCCGCCACGCAAACCGACCCCGCCCGCCAGCTGGCGGCGGTGAAAGAGAAGGCCGGGGATCTGGCGCAGCGTCGGCAGGCGCTGGCGCCGACTATCCAGCTATTGAAACAGGCGGTTTGCCAGGCCGATAAGCCCTGCCCGATCTTCGATACCCCATGGCAGGTCGAGCAGAGCAAAAGCGGGAAGACCACCATTAGCGGACTGAGCGTGATGGCCAATATGGTGGAAACGCTGCGTCTCGGCTGGAGTGAAAACCTGCCTCTCAGCCAGCTGGCGTGGGGCAAGATCGCCCAGGCCAGTCAGATCACGGCCCTGCTGCCGCTGTTAACGGAAAACTACGATCTGAGTAACGACGTGCTGTATACCGCGCAAAAACGCGGGTCGGTGCTGCTCAACGCCATGCTCGACGGCGTCAAACCAGAGGCGAGTCCGAACGTACGCTGGCTGCTGCTGGTGGCGCATGACACCAACATCGCCATGGTGCGCACGCTGATGAACTTTAGCTGGCAGCTGCCGGGCTACAGCCGGGGGAATATCCCGCCGGGCAGTAGCCTGGTGCTGGAGCGCTGGCGCGACGCGAAGAGCGGGGAACGCTATCTGCGGGTCTATTTCCAGGCGCAAGGCCTCGACGACCTGCGTCGTCTGCAGACGCCGGACGCGCAGCACCCGATGCTGCGTCAGGAGTGGCGTCAGCCGGGCTGCCGTCAGACCGACGTCGGTACGCTGTGCCCCTTCCAGGCGGCCATCACCGCGCTGGGTCAGCGTATCGATCGGCCCTCCGCCCCGACGGTAGCGATGGTCCTGCCGTAGCGGCGTTTGCCGGGCCCGGGAAAGCCGTTTTTTCCAGGCCCGGCACGGCGTCCGTTATCCGTTATCCGGCGCAAACGCCCCGGCGGAGACCTGCGCCGGGGTGACCACCCCGCTGTCCAGCACCCAGCCGCTTATCAGCCCAGCAGGCGTGACATCGAACGCCGGATTGTACACGGCGGCCCCGGTCGGCGCCCACTGTACCGCGCCAAAGCTGCCCGCCACTCCGGTCACTTCGGCCGCGGCGCGCTGCTCAATGGGAATGGCCGCCCCGTTCGGGCAATGGCGGTCAAGGGTCGTCTGCGGCGCAGCGACGTAAAACGGGATCTGGTGGTAATGGGCCAATACCGCCAGGGAATAGGTGCCGATTTTATTCGCCACGTCGCCGTTGGCAGCGATGCGGTCGGCGCCGACCCACACCGCATCCACCTTCCCTTGCGCCATCAGGCTGGCGGCCATTGAATCGGCGATCAGCTGATAGGGCACGCCCAGCTCGCCCAGCTCCCAGGCGGTTAAACGACCGCCCTGCAGCAGCGGCCGGGTTTCATCGACCCACACGCTGGCCACTTTTCCCTGCTGATGCGCCAGCGCAATGACCCCCAGGGCGGTACCTACCCCGGCGGTCGCCAGGCCACCAGTGTTGCAGTGGGTCAGCAGTCGACTGTCGGGCTTCACCAGCGCACTGCCCGCCTCAGCGATGCGGTCGCACAGCTGTTTATCTTCTTCGACCAGACGCAAGGCTTCCGCTTCCAGCGCCTGCGGGTAATCCGCCCGGGCCAGCGCCTGCTTCATGCGATCCAGATTATTCATCAGGTTGACCGCCGTCGGCCGCGCCGCGCGCAGCGTCTCCAGCGCCAGCTGGAGTTCATCCCGGCTCAGGCCGCGCTGGGCCAGCAGGGCCAGCAGCAGGCTGGCGGACAGGCCAATCAACGGCGCGCCGCGCACCCGCAGGGCGTGAATATGGTCCACCAGCAGCGCAACGTTATCCGCCGCCAGCCAGCGTTTTTCCTGCGGCAAGGCCTGCTGGTCGAGAATAAAAAGCTGATTTTCACTCACCCGCAGGCTGGTGGTCTGTAATGTCTGCATGTCGTTAAATCCCTGTTGCGTTGTTGTATCACATTGTGTCAGGATGGAATCCAGAAGTATAGACGTCTGAACGGCTTAATCAGAATTCGAGGATCGAGGCAATGTCGCAATACCATACCTTCACCGCCCATGACGCCGTGGCTTACGCGCAGCAGTTCGCCGGCATCGACAACCCATCTGAGCTGGTCAGCGCGCAGGAAGTGGGCGATGGCAACCTCAATCTGGTGTTTAAAGTGTTCGATCGCCAGGGCGTCAGCCGGGCGATCGTCAAACAGGCCCTGCCCTACGTGCGCTGCGTCGGCGAATCCTGGCCGCTGACCCTCGACCGCGCCCGTCTCGAAGCGCAGACCCTGGTCGCCCACTATCAGCACAGCCCGCAGCACACGGTAAAAATCCATCACTTTGATCCCGAGCTGGCCGTGATGGTGATGGAAGATCTTTCCGACCACCGCATCTGGCGCGGGGAGCTTATCGCTAACGTCTACTACCCTCAGGCGGCCCGTCAGCTTGGCGACTATCTGGCGCAGGTGCTGTTTCACACCAGCGATTTCTATCTTCATCCCCACGAGAAAAAAGCGCAGGTAGCGCAGTTTATTAACCCGGCGATGTGCGAGATCACCGAGGATCTGTTCTTTAACGACCCGTATCAGATCCACGAGCGCAATAACTACCCGGCGGAGCTGGAGGCCGATGTCGCCGCCCTGCGCGACGACGCCCAGCTTAAGCTGGCGGTGGCGGCGCTGAAGCACCGTTTCTTTGCTCATGCGGAAGCGCTGCTGCACGGCGATATCCACAGCGGGTCGATCTTCGTTGCCGAAGGCAGCCTGAAGGCCATCGACGCTGAGTTCGGCTACTTCGGCCCCATCGGCTTCGATATCGGCACCGCCATCGGCAACCTGCTGCTGAACTACTGCGGCCTGCCGGGCCAGCTCGGCATTCGCGATGCCGCCGCCGCGCGCGAGCAGCGGCTGAACGACATCCACCAACTGTGGACCACCTTTGCCGAGCGCTTCCAGGCGCTGGCGGCGGAGAAAACCCGCGACGCGGCGCTGGCTTACCCCGGCTATGCCTCCGCCTTTCTGAAAAAGGTGTGGGCGGACGCGGTCGGCTTCTGCGGCAGCGAACTGATCCGCCGCAGCGTCGGACTGTCGCACGTCGCGGATATCGACACTATCCAGGACGACGCCATGCGTCATGAGTGCCTGCGCCACGCCATTACCCTCGGCAGAGCGCTGATCGTGCTGGCCGAGCGTATCGACAGCGTCGACGAGCTGCTGGCGCGAGTGCGCCAGTACAGCTGAGTGCGGCCTGTTTTTCCTCACCCCAACCCTCTCCCACAGGGAGAGGGAGCAAGCCCTAAAAAAGTGCAATCTTCAGGGATTGCCCGGCGGCGCTACGCTTGCGCGGGCCTACAGATAACCGCATAACGATTTGATGTTGCAGTCTTTCGTAGGCCGGGTAAGGCGAAAGCCGCCACCCGGCAGAAATGCGGGCACAATTTTGCGTTGACCTTGCCCTCACCCCAGATACTCAATCACCGACAGCCCGCCGTTGTAATCGGTGCTGTAGATAATTCCCTGGGCATCGACAAACACATCGCAGGACTGAATTACCCGCGGGCGGCCGGGACGGGTATCCATCATTCTCTCAGGAGCAGCCGGCACCAGCGCCCCGGTCTCCACCGGGCGATAAGGATTAGAAATGTCGTACGCCCGCACGCCGGCATTCTGATACGTGGCGAAGATAAGCGTTGAGCTGACAAAGCTCCCCGGCCGGTTCTCATGCAGATTGTGCGGGCCAAAATGCGCCCCTTTCGCCACATAGTCGATTTCATCCGGCTGTGGGAAAGTCGAGATACTCACCGGGTTCGCCGGCTCGCGGATATCAAACAGCCAGATCAGCTTCTCGCCGTCCTCCTGGTTGTCGAGCACCGCTTCATCCAGTACCACCAGCAGATCGCGATCCGGCAGCGGCAGCGCGGTATGCGTTCCGCCGCCAAACGGCGGGCTCCAGTTGCGATGGCTAATCAGCGTCGGCTGAGTTCGGTCTTTGACGTCCAGCAGCGTCAGGCCGCCGTCGCGCCAGCTGCCGTAGGCGGTATCCCCGGCAATAATGGCGTGGTGCAGCGCGTAGCGTTTGCCCTGCGGCCAGTCCGGTGTTTCGCCGCCTGCCTGGTGCATCCCCGGCAGCCACCAGCGCCCGGCAACCTGCGGTTTACGCGGATCGGCCAGATCGATGGTCAGGAAGATGTAGTCGGTAAAACCGTCGATCAGCGCGGACACATACGCCCAGCGGCCGCCGACGTACCAGATGCGGTGAATACCGATGCCATTAAGCGACAGAAAGCCAATTTCACGCGGCTTATCCGGCGTGGAGATATCAAACACGCGCAGCCCGGCGCTCCAGCCTTTGTCCTGCACATCGCTGACTGTGTCACCCACCGATCGGGTGTAGTACACCTTCTCATCGGCAAAACGGGCGTCGGCAAACAGGTCCCGGGCGTTGATCACCAGCAGCAGATCGTCATGCGCCTGGAGGTGCACGTTCCAGGTGCCCGACGGCGCGGCAATATAGTTGACCGTAGTGGGCCGGGTCGGATCGCGAACATCGACCACGGAAAAACCCTGCGACACCATATGGCCGATATAGGCGAATCCGCGGTGCACCATCAGTTGCACGCCGTCCGGACGACCGCCCTGGTCGCTATGGCCAATCAGCCGCATATTGCGGCTGTATTCGGGGGAAGGTAATGCTGACATAGTGGATTCCTTACGCCCGGTGGCGCTACGCTTACCGGGCCTACGGGTGCAGTTGGTGTTCCCCCTCTCCCTGCGGGAGAGGGCCGGGGTGAGGGCACCAGACCGCCCCACCGCCACCTGGCTTCGTTTTATTTGTTTTTCGCTTCCAGCGTCGCGAACCACGGGGCGATAAAGTCTTCCGTCTGGCCCCAGCCCGGAATGATTTTCCCCAGCGAGGCCACGTTCACCGCCCCCGGCTGGGCCGCCAGTAGCGCCTGCGGGATTGCCGCCGCCTTGAAGTCGTAGGTGGCTGGCGTCGGCTCGCCGGCGATCTTATTAGCGATCAGCCGCACGTTGGTCGCGCCGATAAGCTTCGGATCCACCGCCACGCTCACCTTCCACGGGCTGCCGGCTTCGCGCATCAGCTGCAGATCCTGGTTGGAAATATCAATGCTGTAGAGTTTGATCTCGGTGCGGCCGTTCTCTTTCAGCGCTTTATAGGCCCCCTGGCTAAAGGCATCCCAGGTGCCCCAGATAGCGTCGATTTTCCCTTTCGGATACTTGGCGAGGATCGCCCCCACCTTGTTAGCGGTGTCGCCCTGCACATCGGATGAAACGGCGCCGATCGACTCCAGCTCTTTAATTCCCGGATTTTGCTTCAGCAGTGTCTGGTAAGCCGCCTGACGGCGCTCCATCGGCGGGAAGCCCGCCACCCACAGCTTGACGATGTTGGCCTTGCCGTTGAAGTCTTTCACCAGCTGGCCAAAGGAGAGCTCGGTCAGTGAGGCGTCATCCTGCTGGCTGACCGTCACTCCCGGGATCTCACCGCTCACCGCAGTATCGAACACCGCCACTTTAATCCCGGCGTCCACCGCCTTCTTCACCAGGGCCGTCGAATAGGGGTCACGCCCCTGGGAGAGAATAATGCCGTCATATTTCTGGCTGATCGCCTGGTTGACGAAGTCCTGGAACTTGGCGTCATCGCCGTTGCTCAGGAAGGTGCTGATTTTGAAACCGAGCTTTTTGCCTTCCTGCAGCGCCCCGGCGACAAACTGGGTGGTGTTATCGTCAGACCCCAGGTTGCGGATCACGGCAATGCGGATCGGGCCGTTGTGTTCGGCAATGGCCGCCGGCACCGGCGTCGGGGCGGTGGCCAGCGCCGCCGTCGACTGCAGCAGACCCAGCGTAATGAGAGAGAGTGCGATCTTTTTCATGCGGTTTACCCTGTAAAATGTTAAGTACGGCGCTGAAAATAGGTCAGTGCCAGCGCGCCAGCCAGTACCAGCCCTTTAATAATGTCCATCGCGTAATACGGCACCGAGAGCATCACCAGGCCGTTGGAGAGCACGCCGAGGATCACCGCCCCCACCAGCGTCCCCAGGGCGTTCGGTTTCCCGGAACCGGCCAGCGAAAAGCCGATCCAGGCCGCCGCCACCGCGTCCATCAGATAGCCGCCGCCGGCATTAACCTGCGAGGATCCGATGCGCGAGGCCAGCAGAATGCCGCCCAGCCCGGCCAGCAGCGAAGCAATCACATACGCCGCCACTTTATAACGCGTGATCCGCAGGCCGGAGAGCCGCGCCGCCTCCGGGTTGCCGCCGATGGCGTACATCCGCCGGCCGTGGGTGGTGAACGACAGCGCCAGCTGGGCGACCAGCGTTACCACCAGCATGATGATGACGATTGTCGGCACCTGGCCCAGCGCGCCAAACGCCGCCGGGATGGTGCCTTCCGCCATCTCGCCGCTCGGCAGCACCATGTTTTCGGTAATCGACCCGCCGTAGCTATAGGTCATCGCCACCCCCTGAATCACAAACAGGCTGGCCAGGGTGGCGAGCATGTCGGGGATGCGCAGCACCACGATCAGAAAGGCGTTAAACAGTCCTACCAGAGTGCAGAGCACGAGGGTGATCAGGATTGCTTCGGTGGTCCCCAGGCCATGCCAGACGAACAGGGAGATCACCAGGGCGTTGGCCAGCGATGCCGTCGATCCGACGGACAGATCGAAGCCGCCGATGGTGAGGGAAATCGACACCCCAATGGCAATCACCGTCACGATGGCAATCGAGCGCAGAATGTTGATGATGTTGAACGGGTCAAGGAAATTGTCCGAGGCGAGGCCAAAGACCGCCACCAGCAGCACCACGGTCAGCAACATGCCCCACTTATAGAGAAAATCAAAAAATCGCTGACGGCCCGATACCGTCGCGTTCACTGCCAGGGCCTTGCTCACGCTGCCGCTCCTCCGGTTGAATAATAAAGCAGTGTCTCTTCCCGGGCTTCCGCGCCGGGGATCTCCGCCACGATCCGTCCGTCCCACAGTACGCAGATGCGGTCGCATAAACCGACCAGCTCGGCGAATTCACCCGAGGCATAAATCACCCCTTTGCCTTCCCGTGCCAGACCATCGATCAGCATGAACAGATCGGTTTTCGCTTTCACATCGACACCTTTGGTCGGTTCGTCAAAAATCAAAACATTGGCATGACTGCGCAGCCATTTGCCAATGGCCACTTTCTGCTGATTGCCGCCGGACAGACGGCGCAGCGTCTGACCGGGACCGGTGGCGCGCACGCCAAGGCGGGCAATCACCTCCTCCGCCCAGCGCCAGGCCTGCCGATGGCCGAACAGGCTCCAGCGCGAAAAGTGGTTATCGGCGCTGACCGCCAGGTTCATCGCGATCGGCTCTTCGATGAAAATGCCCTCTTTGCGCCGCTCCTCCGGGACCAGCGCCAGGCCGCGCCCTACCGAATCGGCCGGATCGCGCGGCCGCCACGGCTGGCCGTTCAGCTCGCCGCGCTGTACCCGGCTTTTGCTGGCGCCGAACAGCGCTTTGCACAGCTCAGTTTTGCCCGCGCCGGCCAGCCCAGCGATACCAAGAATTTCCCCCTTGCGCAGGCGCAGCGAGATATCCTGCAGCAGCGCCTCATCGTGCAGCCCTTCTACCTGCAGCAGCACTTCTTCACCGTGCGGCGGTCGCGGCGGCGGGAAGATATCGCTCAGCTCGTGGCCCAGCATCTTTTCGACAATCTGTTCCCCGCTCAGCGGCGCCATCGGGCCGCTCTCAATCAACCGCCCGTCACGCAGCACCGTCAGGGTGTCGCAGATCGCCTTCAGCTCGTGAATACGGTGCGAAATAAACACCACCCCGATCCCCTGCTGCTGCAGACGGCGCACCACCGCAAACAGGCGTTCGCTTTCATGCTGATCCAGCGGCGCGGTGGGTTCATCCAGAATCAAAAAGCGGCAATGGTGCGACAGGGCGCGGGCCAGCAGGATCTGCTGTTTTTCAGCAAGGGTGCAGCTATCAATAGAGCGCCTGACGTCCAGCGCCACGTCCAGCTGCGCCAGCGCCTCGCGCGCCAGCTGCCGAACCCGCGCCCAGCGGAAGGTCGTCCCCGGCTCAGCCAGCCTGTCCAGCATGATGTTTTCGGCAATGCTCAGGCCAGGCACCAGCGCCACGTCCACCTCCTGCTGCACCAGGTGGATCCCCAGCTGTTTGGCATCCCGCGGCGAACGAATGGTGACCGGCTGGTTGTTGATCGTCACCTCGCCTTCATAGTGGGCGTGGGTGCCGCACAACACGGCCATCAGCGTCGACTTACCCGCGCCGTTGGCGCCGGTCAGGGCATGCACCGACCCGCCATAAAGGGTGAAGGCCACCTTGTTCAGCGCCTGAAAGCCGGAGAAGGCCAGGCTAATGTTATGCATCTCAAGGCGATTCGCGCCCATCACTGCTCCCGTGCGGCAATTAATCTTCTGATTTAACGAATTTTTCATAGCCGCCGCTGGCTGACAACTGCGTAAAAAGCATAAGATACAACGAAATAATATTAGCCATCTGGATGTCCAGACATAACATCAGGTTAGCCCAACACCAATAAGGACAGCACCCATGAGCAACAGCGATATCCGCGTCGTGCCCGGCCCGGCCAACTATTTCTCCCATTCTGGCAGCCTTGAGCGGCTAAGCGATTTTTTTAACGCCGACCAGCTGTCGCGGGCGGTGTGGGTCTATGGCGAGCGCGCCCTGGCCGGCGCCGAGCCTTTTCTGCCGGCGGCCTTCCACCTGCCGGAAGCGAAAAAGATCCGCTTTACCGGCCACTGCAGCGAACGCGACGTGGCGGGTCTGGTGCAGGCCTCAGGTGACGATCGGGCGGTAGTGATTGGCGTCGGCGGCGGCGCGCTGCTCGACAGCGCGAAAGTGCTGGCCCGCCGCCTGGGGGTTCCGCTGGTGGCCATCCCGACCATCGCCGCCACCTGCGCGGCGTGGACGCCGCTGTCGGTGTGGTACAGCGACGCCGGACAGGCGCTGAATTTTGAGATGTTCGATGACGCGAATTTCCTGGTGCTGGTCGAGCCGCGCATCATTCTCAACGCCCCGGCGGAGTACCTGCTGGCGGGCATTGGCGACACCTTAGCCAAATGGTATGAGGCCGTGGTACTGGCGCCGCAGCCAGAGGCTCTGCCGCTCACCGTGCGGCTGGGGATTAACGGCGCGCTGGCGATCCGCGACGTGCTGCTGGACAGCAGCGAAACGGCGCTGGCGGACCAGCGCCGCGGCGAGCTGACCCAGGCGTTTCGCGATGTGGTGGATGCAGTTATCGCTGGCGGCGGGATGGTTGGCGGGCTGGGGGAACGCTACACCCGGGTCGCCGCCGCCCATGCGGTGCACAACGGGCTGACGGTGCTGCCGCAGACGGATAAATTCCTCCATGGCACCAAGGTGGCCTACGGCATTCTGGTGCAAAGCGCCCTGCTCGGTCAGGATGAGGTATTGGCGCAGCTGGTGCAGGCCTGGCAGCGCTTTAACCTGCCGGCGACGCTGGCGGCGCTGGAGGTTGATATCAATAACCGCGCAGAGCTTGACCGGGTCATTGCTCATACCCTGCGCCCGGGCGAGTCGATTCATTATTTACCGGTGACCTTAACCCCTGGGGTTCTGCGCGCGGCGTTTGAGGAGGTGGAATACTTCAGCCGTTAATCACCCCGACCGTCTATACCTAATGATGATGCTCACCACTCTCGCAACGAGGTCATCATGCAGATCGATTTAACATGTAAGAAGGCGCTGGTTACCGGCGCCAGCCGTGGATTGGGGCGCGCTATCGCGCTGTCGCTGGCGCGCGCCGGCGCAGATGTGGTTATAACGTATGAAAAATCGGCCGATAAAGCCCAGGCGGTCGCCGAGGAAATAAAGGCGCTGGGTAGGCACGGTGAAGCGGTGCAGGCCGACAGCGCCAGCGCGCAGGCGATACAGGATGCTGTGACCCATGCGGCGCGGTCCCTCGGCGGGCTGGATATTCTGGTCAACAACGCCGGGATCGCGCGCGGCGGCCCGCTGGAGTCCATGACGCTGGCGGACATTGACGCGCTTATTAACGTCAATATTCGTGGGGTGGTTATCGCTATCCAGGAGGCGCTGGTGCATATGTCCGACGGCGGCCGCATCATCAACATCGGCAGCTGTCTGGCTAACCGCGTGGCGCAGCCGGGCATCGCGGTTTACTCAATGACCAAGTCCGCTCTCAACTCCCTGACCCGCGGCCTGGCGCGCGATTTAGGCCCCCGCGGTATCACCGTTAACCTCGTCCATCCCGGCCCGACCAACAGCGATATGAACCCGGAAGACGGCGAGCAGGCCGATGCTCAGCGTCAACTTATTGCGTTAGGCCACTACGGCCAGCCGGAAGACATCGCCGCGGCGGTCACCTTCCTCGCCAGCCCGGCCGCCGGGCAGATCTCCGGCACCGGTCTCGATGTGGACGGTGGTTTGAACGCCTGATCGCACATTTCCTGCAAGCCTCTGTCGTCCGGCAGAGGCCTTCCCGAGCACCCTCGACGGTTCCCGTTTTGCCGCTTTCTCCCGGTTTTTCTCCGCTCTACAGTAACCCATTAGAAATTCGGAATTTATCTAATAGTCTTATTATGTCCTTATATTCTGTGTGGGTGTACAGTGGAGGTACGGATGAAGATTGTCTGGTCAAAAACAGCAGAGAAGCAATTTTCTAAAATCGATACGCGATATCAGAACCGCATTAAATTCAGGCTGGAGAAGATGGATGATAAAACATCACCTGTCGCGGATATCAAGAAATTATCTTCTCCCGAAAACCACTACAGGTTGCGATTAGGTGATTACAGGGTCATTTACACCTTCGGAGACCCGCCGGGTGATACCTGTTACGTAGTGGCGGTAAAACGCCGGACAACCACCACCTACCTTCATGAGGAGCATACGGAATATGACTATTCAGTTCATCAAGGATGAAGAAGGAAAAAAACAGTATGTTGTCATTCCCTACGGTGAATATTTTCGCATGCGTTTAGCCATGCTTGAGTATGATGACGATGATGAAAACGACTGGGAAGACATCCCTTACGAATCAGATATCTACGATAACGTAGGTTTACCGGGTGAAGTGTGCGACATCATGCATAGCGAGAACGTCAGCCTGCAGGCCGCGTGGCGTATCCTGCGTGGGTTATCCCAGCAGGAGGTGGCCGACAAACTGGGCATCAGCCAGTCCGCCGTGTCACAGCTGGAAGCGCTGGACTCCCGGCCGCAGAAGCGCACCCGCGAAAAGCTGGCGGCGCTCTACGGCTGTAAGCAGGAGCAGATCAGCCTCTATCTGCCGAAAGAGGGTTAACAGCACTTCGCCCCGCCCTTGCCGCCGTAGCGAGCGTCCTGGCGTTCGCGGAAAAATTCTTCCCAGGTCATTGGCGTCTGATCCGGATGGTTGACGCGCATGTGCTCGACGTAGTTGTCGTAATCCGGCACGCCGATCATCATTTTGGCGGCCTGGCCCAGGTACTTACCTGCTTTGGAAAGGGTGTCAAACATAAGTCATTTCTCTTTTGTTTCCCTCACCCCGAGCCTCTGCCAAAGGGAGAGGGAGGATCAGAAAGACAGGCCGGGTAAGGCGAAGCCGCCACCCGGCACACAGGTTAATGCGCCCCTTTCGCCTGGGTCACCATCGCGTCCAGGTTTTCAGGCATTGGCTCATAGGGTGTCTCTTTCGCCGTCGGTTTATTCTCCTTCAGCGCCGCCAGCGCGGTTTTAATCGAGAACAGCGCCAGCACCACCACCACGATCATAAAGAAGATGGTCAGCCCGGCATCGAGACGGTTGTTAAACACCAGCTGCGACAGCTGCGACTCGGTGTACTGCGCCGGAATTTTGCCGCTGTCGATCATCGCCTGGAACTTGTTGGCAATCGCCAGGAAGCCCACTTTATTGTCCGGGCTGAAGGCTTTCTGCCAGCCGGCGGTGAGGGTACAGATCAGCAGCCAGGCCGTCGGCACCAGCGCCACCCACGCATAGCGCTGACGTTTCATCTTGAACAGCACCACTGCGCAGAGCATCAGCGCCATCCCCGCCAGCATCTGGTTGGCGATACCGAACAGCGGCCACAGGGTGTTAATACCGCCCAGCGGATCGACCACCCCCTGATGCAGGAAGTAGCCCCACGCCAGCACGCACAGCGCCGTCGCCAGCAGGTTAGCCGGTAACGAATCAGTACGCTTCAGGTTCGGGGAGATCACACCCAGCAGATCCTGCAGCATAAAGCGCGCCGCACGGGTGCCGGCATCCACCGCCGTCAGGATAAACAGCGCTTCAAACAGAATGGCAAAGTGGTACCAGAACGAGACGTCCATCAGCCCGCCCAGCGCGCCGTGGAGAATGTAGGCCATGCCCACCGCCAGCGTAGGCGCCCCGCCGGCGCGGGAGATGATGGACTGCTCGCCCACCTCATTAGCGATATGCGTCAACGTTTCCGGGGTAATCGCAAAGCCCCAACCGCTCACCACCTGCGCCGCCGACGCCACCACATCGGTGGTTCCCGCCGGCGCCAGCACCGCCATCGGGCTGTTCATCGCGAAGTAGACGCCCGGGTCAATGATACAGGCGGCGACCAGCGCCATAATCGCCACGAAGGATTCCATCAGCATGCCGCCGTAGCCGATAAAGCAGGCCTGATTTTCATTCGCCAGCATCTTCGGCGTGGTACCGGAGGCAATCAGGGCGTGGAAGCCCGACACCGCGCCGCAAGCGATAGTGATAAACAGGAACGGGAACAGGTTGCCAGTCCATACCGGGCCAGTACCGTCAATAAATTTGGTCAGCGCCGGCATGGTCAGGGTCGGACGCATAATCAGAATGCCGATCGCCAGACCGACGATAGTGCCGATTTTGAGGAAGGTGGAGAGGTAGTCGCGCGGGGCCAGCAGCAGCCAGACCGGCAGCACCGCGGCGACAAAGCCATAGCCCACCAGCATCCAGGTGAGCTGGACGCCGGTAAAGTCAAAGAACGGCGCCCAGGTCGGGCTTTCCGCTACCCAGCCGCCGGAGATAATGGCGAACACCAGGAATATCAGGCCAATCACCGACACTTCGCCAATGCGCCCCGGGCGCAGATAGCGAATATAGATCCCCATAAACAGCGCCAGCGGAATGGTAAAGGCCACGGTATAGGTTCCCCACGGGCTGTGGGTCAGCGCTTTCACCACGATCATCGCCAGCACCGCGAGGATGATCACCATGATCATAAAGGTCGCCACCAGGGCAATCACCCCGGCGGTCGCCCCCATCTCCTCTTTCACCAGTTCGCCCAGCGAACGGCCGTCGCGGCGGGTGGAGACGAACAGCACCATAAAGTCCTGCACCGCCCCGGCCAGCACCACGCCGGCGAGGATCCAGATCATCCCCGGCAGATAGCCCATCTGCGCGGCAAGCACCGGGCCCACCAGCGGCCCCGCGCCGGCGATGGCGGCAAAATGGTGTCCGAACAGCACTTTTTTGTCAGTCGGGACATAGTCGAGGCCATCGTTATGCCGCACCGCGGGCGTCATGCGCGTCGAATCGACGCCGAGCACGGTTTTGGCGATATACAGGCCGTAAAAACGATACGCGATCAGATAAACGCAGACTGCCGCGACGACAATCCACAGCGCGTTGATCTGCTCACCCCGGTTTAAAGCAATGTAGCCGAGGGCAAAGGCTCCGATCACGGAGAGCAGTGCCCAGATAAGGTATTTCCCTGAATTATTCATTGTTGTGGTCCACCGGTAGGGTAATCAGGATGTTACATTTTGTTTCTAGATCACAACGCAGAATTTAACAACATCGAAACAGCGCAGATGCCGTCCACCCACAGAGATTTGTCTCACATTGCTAGCGAGATCACTTAAGGCTGGAAAATGAATGAAAGGATTACCGTGAACGTTGCCGTTTTTTTGTCGGGTGGCGGCTAACGCCTTACCCGACCTACAGATTCGTAGCCCGGCTAAGCCTAGCGCAAGCCGAGGAAACAATGGCTTCTTAGCCCAGAAACTGTAGCCCTGCTAAGCGCAGCGCGAGCAGGGAAATTCTCGGATGGCGGCGCATTGCGCCTTATCCGGGCTACCCATTGCGCCGATCCGTAACCCGGCTAAGCGTAGCGCGAGCCGGGGCAATAGCGGCTCCTTAGCCCAGCACCGCAGTGCCCAGACGACAGGTGCAGCAGCGCCGCCCCTTCTCGTCATACACCACAATCTCCCAGCTTTGGCTCTGCCGGCCAAGATGCAGCGGGCGGCACTCGCCGCGCACTTTCCCGCTGGAGACCGCCCGGTGATGGGTGGCGTTCAGCTCGGTGCCCACCACGCACTGCCCCTCTTCGGTCATCAGCCAGCCGGCCATCGACCCCAGCGTCTCCGCCAGCGCCGCTGAGGCCCCACCGTGCAGCAGGCCAAACGGCTGATGGGTGCGGGCATCCACCGGCATTTCCGCCTCCAGCAGCCCCGCCTCCAGCCGGGTGTAGACGATCCCCAGATGCGCCACCAGGGTGTTTTCGCTACTGGCGTTCAGCGCCGCCAGCGTGAGCGCTCGTTTCCAGGTCATTTACGCCCCCAGCGTCGAGCCGCCGTCTACCACGATATCCTGCAGGGTGATATGGCTGGCGTGAGAAGAGGCGAGGAACAAAATGGTATTGGCGATCTCCTGTGGGCGGGCAATCTTACCCAGCGGGATGCCGAGCTTAAACTGCTCGCCGAAACCGCGGATGCGCTGCTGCTCCGCATCGTCGCTGACCCACAGCGTGCGCTGCATATCGGTATCGGTAGAGCCCGGCGACACCAGATTACAGCGCACCCCGCTGCCCGCCAGCTCAAGGCCGACGGTTAGCGCCAGGCTTTTCAGCGCCGCTTTCGAGGCGCCATAGGCGCTCATGCCGATACGCGGCGTATGCGCGGCATCGGAAGCGACGGTGACGATGGCCCCGCCCCGCTGGCGACGGAACTGGGCCATCGTCTGCTGAAACAGATTAAACGCCCCGCCGACGTTGACCGCGAAGGTCTGCCGCCACTCTTCCGCGCTCAGCTGGTCGGTGGCGCCCATGCGCAGGATCCCGGCGGCGTTCACCAGCACGTCTAATCGCTCGGTGTTCGCCAACAGGCGGCTGCACACTTCGCGTACCCGGTCGGCATCGGCGATGTCCAGCGTTTCGGTGGCAAACGGGTAGCGTTCGCCGTCAAAGGCGAGGTCGAAACCGGTGACGTTGGCCCCGGCCTCCACAAAAGCCAGCGCGGTGGCATAGCCAATGCCTTTACCGGCGCCGGTCACCCACACGGTCTGGCCGCGAAAATCCAGCGCCGCCATTATTGCACCTCGCGGGAAAGCAGCGCCCACCAGGCGTCGATGGTCGGGTTTTTCGCCAGCATCACGAAGTCGATATCGCCGTGCACTTTGCGCCAGCGGGCGGCGAGGGCCATCATCCGCACCGAATCCAGACCGTAGTCGATTAGGTTTTCATCATCCAGCGGTTCGTCGGATTCGTCGAGCAGCGGCAGGATCAGCGCGCGCAGCGCCGCTTTGCTGGCCGGCAGCGGCAACAGCTCTTCGGTCATCACCACGCGGCCGGAACGGCCGGCGACGTATTTCAGTGCCATCAGGTGCTCTTCGCGGCTGAAGTCCGCCAGCGCGTCGGCGACAAAGAACGGTTTGATATCGCGCATAAAGGCGTCGGTGGCGGTGGTCATGCAGCCGATATGGGCGTAAACGCCGGTGATGATCAGCTGGTCGCGGCCGCTCTCTTTCAGCATCTCTTCAAGCGGCGAGCGATGAAACGCGCTGTAGCGCCATTTCACCAGCACGGTGTCGTCTTCGTCCGGCGCCAGGGCGGCAATCACCTGCTGCTGCTCCGGCGAACGGGTCAGCCCCGGCCCCCACATATCATTCAGCAGGGCGCGGTCTTCATCGCTCTGCTCTTTCGGCTGGGCGGTGTAGTACACCGGAATACCGTTCTGTTTGCAGAAGTCGCGCAGGGCGGCGATATTGGCCACCACTGTCTCCATCATCGCGCTGTTTTCGCCCCAGAAATTGAGAAAGTATTCCTGCATATCATGGATCAGCAGCGCGGCGCGGGAAGGTTCAAAGGCCCAGCTGACTTTGTTCGCCGGAATATCGCTGGCTTCCGGCAGCGCGTAAGCCTGTAATTTAGGGATTGCCATTTTCTGTTCTCCTTCAGCCCAGCTTGCCTTCGGCCAGCCACTGACGTAATTGTTTCTTATCGACTTTGCCCACCGGCGTCAGCGGCAGAGCGGCTACGCACTCCACGCGGTCCGGCAGTTTAAATTCAGCCACCCCCTGCTCGCGCAGGAAGCGGCGCACCGCGACGGCGCGCAGCGGCGAGGTCACCACGAGGTAAGCGCAGCTCTTCTCGCCCAGCAGATTGTCTTCAATGCTGACCAGCGCGGCGTGGATCACCGCCTCATGGCGCAGCAGCAGGTTTTCGATCTCTTCGGCGGCGATCTTCTCGCCGCCGCGGTTGATCTGATCTTTTTCCCGGCCCTGAACGGTGATATACCCGTCTTCATCGATCGAAATCAGATCGCCGGAGCAGTAGAAACCCTCGGCGTCGAAGGCCTCCGCGTTATGCTGCGGGCTGTTGTAGTAGCCGCGGAAGGTGTAGGGCCCGCGGGTCATCAGACGGCCCACTTCGCCGCGTGGCAGCGGGTTGCCCTCGGCATCTGCCACCCACACTTCATCGTCCGGGCACATCGGGCAGCCCTGGGTATGGATGATCCGCTCAGGGCTGTCGTTAAGGCGGGTGTAATTCACCAGCCCCTCCGCCATGCCGAACACCTGCTGCAGCTGGCAGCCGATTTCCGCCGGGATGCGCGCGGCGAGGGTCGCCGACAGGCGCGCGCCGCCGACCTGCAATAGCTGCAGCGATTGCAGTTGCGCGTTGCCGCCCCATTCATGAATGGCCTGCAGCCACAGGCTGACCGCCGGCGGCACCAGCGAAGCGACGTTGACCTGATGTTTTTCAATCAGCGGGAAACAGAGGGTGGCGCTCGGGTCGGCGGCGAGGATCACCCGCCCGCCGGCGAGGAAAACGCCGAGCGAACCGGGGGAACTCATCGCATAGTTATGCGCCGCCGGCAGCGCGTTGAGGTAGCGTGTCTCAGCGTTAATCCCGCAGATCTCGTTGCTGCGGCGGATACTGTAGTCGTAATCGTTATGGGTACGCGGGATCAGCTTCGGCGTCCCGGTGCTGCCGCCGGAGAGCTGGAAAAAGGCCACTTCGTCGGCAGGGGTTGGGTTGGCGATAAAGTTATCCGCCGGGCGGTTAATCTCCGTCGCCAGATTGCGTTCGCCGCCGTCGTTACGCAGCAGCGCCACGCGCAGGGAAGCATGTTCAGCAATAAACGCATGGAGGAAGCTATCGTCGGCAAACAGCGCGTGCTCGCGGTCGGCGATCAGCAGCGCCGGCTTAATCTGCGCGGCGTAGGCGTTAAGCTCGCTGCGCTGGTGGCTGAACAACGCGTTCACCGGCGCGACGCCGATGCGCAGCAGCGCGAAGAAGGTGATGTAAAACTCGGCGACGTTGCCCAGTTGCACCAGCGCGGTTTCTCCGCGCTTCAGTCCCTGACGCTGCAGAGAGCAGGCAAGGTTGTCCACCCGCTGGTTAAACTGGCGGTAGCTAATGTGTCGATCGCCATCGATAATCGCCACGGCGTCGTTTTCTGCGTGACGGGTGATCAGATTGGTTAACGGCAGATCCTGCCAGTAGCCTTTTTGACGATAGCGGGCCGCGAACTCATCCGGCCAACGGGTAAATGCAATCATCCTTGCCTCTTAATTCAAGCCAAATACGTTAAGCATGGTGGTCAGTTTGACGCCGGTTTCGCGCCATTCGCCCAGCGGCGAGGAGGCCGGAACAATGCCCGCGCCGGCAAACAGGCGCAGCGTACGCTGCTGCAGACGCGCGCAGCGGATGGTCACCACCCATTCGCCGTTGCCTTCATCGTCACACCAGCCGACGATGCCGCCGAACAGCTGACGGTCGAAGGGTTCCAGTTCGGCAATCAGGCGCTTCGCCGCCTGGTGCGGGAAGCCGCTCAGCGCCGGAGTCGGGTGCAGCAGGCAGGCCAACGACATGGCGTTTTCTTCCGCCAGCGCCGTGCCTTCGATCGGCGTCGCCAGATGCCAGAGCGTCGGGGTGGTGATCAGCTGCGGCGATGACGGCAGCGACAGCTGGCTGCTGCGCGGGCCCAGCACGCTCTTCATCGCCTGGGTCACCAGCTCGTGCTCATGGCGATCTTTGCCGGACGCCAGCAGCCTGTTGCCCGCTTCGCGGTCCAGCACATCGTCAGGCTGGCGGCGGGCGGAGCCGGCCAGCGGCAGTGAGCTGAAGTGCGCCCCTTCTTTACGCAGCAGTAGCTCCGGGCTGGCGCCCAGCAGCACGCCGCCGTCGGCGAGCGGCACATGGAAGTTAAAGCTGGCGGGGTTCTGAGCGATCAGGCGCTCCATCAGGGCGCCGCTATCGACAGGATCGCGGGTAGTGATATCGATTAGTCGTGATAGCACCACTTTGTCGACTTCCGGGGTGGCGGTCAGCGCGGCGGCGCGTTCAACCATGGCTAGAAACGCGTCCTGCTCCGGGATCTCCCGGCGCTCCACCACCGCCATCGCCTCCAGCGGCGCGGCATAGCGGGCGGAACGCTGTTTTTCCGGTCGCGAGAACGCTTCCCAGCGCTCGGGGATATAAAGCTCGGAAGGCTGACAGGTGTCGAACGGGATGGCCCCGACCATCACCGGCTTGCGGATCCCCGCCGCCCGGGCCTCGGCAAAGGCGGCGGCCATCTGCTGCTGGAACTCGCCGTTCAGCGCATCGCCGCCGACAGCGGGCGCTGAGAGGCGGCGGAAGCAGCCTGAGGTGCTAAAACTGCGGTACGGCGACATAAAGAAGAAGCTGTCCGGCGACAAGGTCCGGGTAGGTTTCTGTACATCCTCAGCCAGTGACGTTTCCATATCATCCTCCAAAAACGATAAATATATTACGAATAATTATCATTTGTATTTTGGTTGGCTAACCTAAAAGGTATTGCCCGCCATGTCAACCGCGTTACGTCATCGCGCCGCCACTTTGGCTTGCATCCTGTCAACGCAAAGTTGAAAATGAGACGCATTTATTACCCTTCGAATCAGGATGCGATGACGTGAACTTCTCTTCTTTTTGCCGCCGCGGTGCGCTGACCGGCATGCTGTTGTTTTTAGGAATTACCTCAGCCCAGGCGGCGGACTGGCCGCGCCAGGTCACCGACAGCTACGGGACACACACCCTGCCGAGCCAGCCGTTGCGCATTGTCTCCACCAGCGTGACCCTCACCGGCTCGCTGCTGGCGATCGACGCGCCGGTGGTCGCCAGCGGCGCCACCACCCCGAACAACCGCGTGGCCGATAGCCAGGGCTTTCTGCGCCAGTGGAGCGAGGTCGCCAAAGCCCGCAAGCTGGCGCGGTTGTATATCGGCGAACCGAGCGCGGAAGCGGTGGCCGCCCAGATGCCGGATCTGATCCTGGTGAGCGCCACCGGCGGCGACTCCGCCCTGCCGCTGTACGATCAGCTCAAAACGATCGCCCCGACGCTGGTCATCAACTATGACGATAAAAGCTGGCAAACGCTGCTCACCCAGCTGGGGCAGATCACCGGCCATGAGCAGCAGGCCAGCGCGCGCATCGCCGACTTCAATAAACAGCTCGTTTCGTTAAAAGAAAAAATGAAGCTGCCGCCGCAGCCGGTCACCGCCCTCGTCTATACCGCGGCCGCGCACAGCGCCAATATCTGGACGCCGGAATCGGCCCAGGGGCAGATGCTCCAGCAGTTGGGCTTTAGTCTGGCGACGCTGCCAGGCGGCCTGCCCGCCAGCCACAGCCAGGGCAAACGCCACGATATCGTGCAGCTGGGCGGGGAGAACCTGGCGGCCGGACTGAACGGCCAGAGCCTGTTCCTGTTCGCTGGCGACCAGAAAGATGTCGATGCCATCTACGCCAATCCGCTGCTGGCGCATCTCCCGGCGGTCGAAGGGAAACGCGTCTACCCGCTGGGCACCGAGACCTTCCGTCTTGACTACTACAGCGCCCTGCTGGTGCTCCAGCGTCTCTCCAGCCTGTTCGGCTAACGCGGGCTGTGCCATCAGGACGGGAACCCAGCCTGAACGCTTTGCCGGGCGGCGCTGCGCTTGCCCGGCCTACAATGCCCGCGCCCCCAGGCCCGGTAAGGCGCAGCCGCCACCGGGCAATCGCCCCCTACTTAACTTTCTTTGACGATTTCCGGGCGCTGGAAGCGGCGCAGCTCGCGTAGCAGCCCCACCAGCAGCACGCCGACGAGGGCCAGCGCCCAGCCGCTGGCGCTGGCGGAAGCGACCGGCGTCATCACCGCCCCTAACCCGCCGAGCAGCGCCGCGCCGATGGCGTCGCCGGTAACGTTCTGGGCGGTCCACAGACCGTTAATCCGCCCGAGCATATGTTCCGGCGTCTGGGTCTGGATCAGGGTGTACTGCAGCAGCGAGCTAATAGCGCTCAGCCAGCCAAACAGCGCCAGGCACAGCGCACCCAACGCCCAGTGCGGCATCAGGCTGAACAGCGCAATGGCGACAAAGGAGCACACCGTCGTCGCCAGCATCAGCGCGCCCGGCCGCACGGTCTGGGCCAGCTGGCCGCTGGTCAACGCCCCCAGCGCCGCGCCGAGCGGAATCGCGGCGTACAGCAGGCCAATCTGTCCGGCCGACATCTGCCAGCTCCCGGCCAGCGCCGGATAGAGCACCCGCACCGCGCTGGCCATGGTCAGCAGGCCGCCGAGCAGCGCAATCCCGCCGATAAGCGGGCTCTGACAGAGGAAGGTCAGCCCCGCCAGCAGGGCACGCAGCGGATGCTCACGCGGCTGCGGAGGCGGCGGCAGCTGCGGCAGACGCAGCAGGGTTAAGGTGGTGATAAACGTCCCCGCCGCCGCCAGGCCGAAGTTCCACGCCACGCCGCCGGAGGCCAGCAGCAGGCCGCCGATCATGGGCGAAATCACCGAGCCCAGGCGCACCGTCAGCATAGTGATGGCCCCGGCCTGCATCAGATTTTCCCGCCCTACCAGTGCCGGGGTCGCCGCCAGCAGCGCGGTCACGCCTAAAGAGGCGAAGAAACCGTCCCAGATCCCCAGCAGATAAATCGCCGCCAGCGACGGCTCCGGCAGCAGGGCGTTCAGACACAGGCCGACAAAGCCCACGCCGCAGGTGCCGCGCGCCAGCAGGATCAGGCGTTTGCGCTCATAGCGGTCAGCCAGTACGCCCCCCACCATCAGGCCAATAAACATCGACGCGCCGGTCAAGGTCACCGACAACCCGACCTGCCAGGTCGAATGGGTCATCATCTGGATCTGCACCGGGATGGCCACGCCCAGCAGACCAAGCGACAGAATAGAGATAAAGCGAGCGATAAAAACGGCGCGAAACGCCGGGTGAGTTTTCAGCAGGCTGAGGTTAAGCAGCCAGGATTGTCGGTTCATTACAGCGCCTTGTCGTTATTTTTAATACCCTTTTTCCTGTGGGTCATGCTACCATAGCTGAATAAAATCGATAACGATAATTACTATCATTATCATATCAGGGATGTCAGTTATGTCGTTTTCTACGACCGCGGTACGCTCTGTCGCCGTGCCCGGATTGTTGCTACTACTCGCCTTAGCCGCCGCGCTTAGCCTGACCATCGGCGCCAAATCGTTGCCGATCGGCACGGTATTCACCGCCTTTAGCGGAACCTGTCAAAGCGCCGACTGCACCATCGTGCTGGATGCGCGCCTGCCGCGCACCCTGGCCGGTCTGCTGGCGGGCATCGCACTCGGTCTCGCCGGCGCGCTGATGCAGACGCTCACCCGTAACCCGCTGGCCGACCCCGGCCTGCTGGGGGTCAACTCCGGCGCCAGCTTCGCCATCGTCCTCGGCGCGGCGCTGTTCGGGATCACCTCTCCACAGGAGCAGCTGCTGCTGGCGTTTTGCGGCGCGCTCTGCGCCTCGCTGCTGGTGGCCTTCACCGGCAGCCAGGGCGGCGGCCAGCTGAGCCCGGTGCGCCTCACCCTCGCCGGGGTCGCCCTTGCGGCGGTGCTGGAAGGGCTGTCCAACGGCATCGCCCTGCTCAACCCCGACGTCTACGATCAGCTGCGCTTCTGGCAGGCCGGTTCGCTGGATATCCGCACCCTGCAGACGCTGAAAATTGTCCTGCTGCCGGTGGTGGTGGCGGGGATCGCCGCCCTGCTGCTGAGCCGGGCGCTTAACAGCCTGAGCCTCGGCAACGATACCGCCACCGCCCTCGGCAGCCGCGTCGCCCGCACCCAGCTGATCGGCCTGATCGTTATCACCGTCCTGTGCGGCAGCGCCACCGCCGTCGTCGGCCCTATCGCCTTTATCGGTCTGATGATGCCGCATATGGCGCGCTGGCTGGTGGGGGCCGATCATCGCTGGTCGCTGCCGGTCACCCTGCTCGCCACCCCGGCGCTGCTGCTGTTTGCCGACGTGATTGGCCGCCTGCTGGTGCCCGGCGAACTGCGGGTATCGGTGGTGAGCGCCTTTCTCGGCGCGCCGGTGCTGATCTGGCTGGTGCGCCGCCAGCCGCGGGGAGGTGGCCTGTGATTGCTCCGTCCCGCCGCCTGATAGCCAGCTGTCTGCTGCTAATGGCCGCCAGCCTGCTGATTTCCCTGCTCGGGCTGGCGCAAGGCCCGGTGCCGCTAACGATTGACCAGGTGTTCTCGGCGCTGTTCGGCGACGCGCCGCGCAACGTCGCGATGGTGGTAAACGAATGGCGGCTGCCGCGGGTGTTAATGGCGCTGCTCATCGGCGCCGCGCTCGGCGTCAGCGGCGCCATTTTCCAGTCGCTGACCCGTAACCCGCTCGGCAGCCCGGACGTGATGGGCTTTAACACCGGCGCCTGGAGCGGCGTGCTGGTGGCGATGGTGCTCTTCGGCCAGAACCTGACGGCGATCGCCCTGGCGGCGATGGCCGGCGGGGTGCTGACCTCGCTGGTGGTCTGGCTGCTGGCCTGGCGCAACGGGATCGAAACCTTCCGCCTGATCATTATCGGCATCGGCGTGCGCGCCATGCTGGTGGCATTCAACACCTGGCTGCTGCTGCGCGCCTCGCTGGAGACCGCCCTTTCTGCGGGCCTGTGGAACGCCGGATCGCTTAATGGCCTGACGTGGGGTAAAACCTGGCCGTCAGCGCCGCTGATCCTGTTGATGCTGGTGGGCAGCGCCCTGCTGGTTCGCCGGATGCGGCTGCTGGAGATGGGCGACGATACCGCCTGCGCGCTGGGGGTGCAGGTCGAACGCTCGCGCCTGCTGCTGATGCTGGTGGCAGTAGTGCTCACCGCCGCCTCGACGGCGCTGGCCGGGCCAATCTCATTTATCGCGCTGGTGGCGCCGCATATCGCCCGCCGCCTGAGCGGCACGGCCCGCTGGGGATTAACCCAGTCTGCCCTGTGCGGCGCGCTGCTGCTGGCGCTGGCCGATTACGGCGCCCAACGGCTGTTTATGCCGTGGCAGCTGCCGGTTGGCGTGTTAACCGTCAGCCTCGGCGGTATTTACCTTATTGCATTGTTGATTCAGGAGTCCCGCAAAAAATGAGTGCTGTCCCCTCCCGTTTGCGCGGCGAGCAGTTAACCCTGGCCTACGGGAACAAGACTATCGCCGAGTCGCTGAACGTGACCATCCCTGACGGTCACTTCACCGCCATTATCGGCCCCAACGGCTGCGGCAAGTCGACGCTATTGCGCACCCTCAGTCGCCTGATGACGCCCGCCAGCGGCCACGTCTGGCTCGACGGCGCGCAGATCCAGCAGTACGCCAGTAAAGAGGTTGCCCGCCGCATCGGGCTGCTGGCGCAGAATGCCACCACCCCTGGCGATATCACGGTGCAGGAGCTGGTGGCCCGCGGGCGCTATCCGCACCAGCCGCTGTTTACCCGCTGGCGCAAAGAAGATGAAGAGGCGGTGAACAAGGCGATGCGAGCGACCGGGATCAGCGATCTGGCGCTGCAGAGCGTCGATACGCTCTCCGGCGGCCAGCGGCAGCGGGCGTGGATTGCGATGGTGCTGGCCCAGGAAACGGCGATTATGCTGCTGGATGAGCCGACCACCTGGCTGGACATCAGCCATCAGATCGACCTGCTGGAGCTGTTGAGCGAGCTGAATCGCGAGAAGGGCTATACCCTGGCGGCGGTGCTGCACGATCTTAACCAGGCCTGCCGCTACGCTACCCACCTGATCGCCCTGCGCGACGGCAAGATCGTCGCCGAGGGGGCGCCGAAGGAAATCGTCACGGCGGAACTGATTGAACGGATTTACGGCCTGCGCTGCACGATCATTGAGGATCCGGTGGCGCATACGCCGCTGGTGGTGCCGCTGGGCCGCCGGTAATTCTCCCTTTCCCCGGCTTGCGCTACCCTGAGTCGGGCTACCTGCTGTAGCCCGAACTCAACCGTTATCCCAGAATCTCCTTGACCACCGGACCGATGGCTTCAAAGGCCTGCGGGGAGATAATGTCGACGTGGGCGCAGTTCTGGCTGAACACCTCCAGCTCGCCCACCCATGGGCCCCATACAACCTGCGGATCCATCCCCGCCTGCCGCGTCTTCTCCGCCACGAACAGCGTCGCCTTGCCGTCAAACTTCGCGCTGTGCGCGGTGGTTAACAGCCGTACCGCATCGGCATAGTTGGCTTCGATGGCGCAGAACAGCTCGCCGGAGGCTTGCCCCTGCTGGGCGGCAAGAAACGTTTCGCGCTCGCGGGCAATCTCCGCCAGCACAGCCGGATCCAGCCCGTTAGCCTCTTTCTCCGCCCAGTTTTGCGTCTCCGGCGGCCAGGTATCCAGCAGGCCGAGGAAGGCCACCGCTTCGCCGCGCTGGCGCAAGCGGGCGGCAATGCCCTGGGCTAAGGTGCCGCCCAGCGAATACCCGAACAGGTAATAAGGGCCGTGCGGCTGCTGCGCCAACAGCGTTTGCAGATGATGCTCGCAGACCTCGTCGAGGCTGGCGGCGCTGGCCATCGGCCCTTGCGGGCGCGGCGACTGAATACCGGTAATTGACCAGCGCGGGCTGAGATAGCGCGCCAGCACGCTGAACTGCCAGGCGAAGCCGGAGGCCGGATGGAAGCAGAACAGCGTCGGACCGTCGCTCTCGCGCAGCGGCAGAAGCGTATCCAGTCCCAGGCGCTGAGCCTGCTCATCGCTGAGATCGGCCGCCAGCAGCGCGCTCAGTTTGCCCACTGTCGAGGCCACCATCACCTGCCCCGGGGTCACCTGTCGCGCCAGCTGGCGGCTAAGCTGTGCCGCCAGGCGCATCGCCAGCAGCGAATGGCCGCCGAGGGCAAAGAAATCAGCGTCGATATCATTCACCTCGCAGCCCAGCAGCTGACTGAAGGCGGCGGCGACAAGAGTTTCCATGCCGGGCTCCGGCGGCCGGCCGCTGCGCTCGCCGCCGAGGGTCGGCAGCGGCAGCGCTTTGCGATCCAGTTTGCCATTAGCGCTGAGCGGTAGGTCAGCGAGCTGCATCAGCACCACCGGCACCATATGCGGCGGCAGCTGTTCCGCCAGCCGCGCTTTCAGCGCCGCGGTATCCAGCGGCAGGCCGGAGTCAGAGACCAGATAGCCCACCAGCTGCCGGGCATCGCCGCCGGTCGCCGCCGCCTGGTTGAAGACGCAGGCGTGACTCACCGCCTGCGCCACGTCCGGCAGGGCCGACATCGCCCGGTCAATCTCGCCAAGCTCGATGCGCTGCCCGCGGATCTTCAGCTGATCGTCGCTGCGGCCAAGATACTCCACCGCGCCGTTCGCCAGCCAGCGCGCCACGTCGCCGGTACGATACATCCGCTCGCCGGGGGCAAACGGGTCGGCGATAAAGCGGCTGGCGGTGAGGTCCGGACGCCCCAGGTAGCCCTGCGCCAGCTGAATGCCGGTGAGATAAAGATCCCCCGCCCCCCCCGGCGGCACCGGGCGCATCGCGGCATCCAGAATGCGCAGCCCGGTGTTCCATACCGGCCAGCCAATCGGCACGCTGCTGCCGGTCACCGCCGCCAGCTCAGGCCCGCAGGCCGGATACCAGCTGACGTCCACCGCCGCTTCCGTCGGGCCGTACAGGTTATGCAGCGGCGCGCCGGTCAAGCGCTCCCACTCGCGGCACAAGTCCGTCGGCAGCGCTTCGCCGCTGCAGAATACCCGCCGCAGCGTGCGGCAGGCGGCGACGCTGTCGGCATCCAGCGAGGCGACAAACGCCGCCAGCATCGACGGCACAAAGTGGGTGGTGGTCACGCCGTAGTGGGCGAAGAACTGCTGCATCGCCTGCGGGTCGCGGTGCGCCTCCGGCTCGGCCATCACCAGCCGCGCGCCGGCGATAAACGGCCACCAGAACTCCCACACCGAAACGTCAAAACTGCACGGCGTTTTCTGCGCCACCACGTCGTCGGCAGATAACGGATAGCGATCCTGCATCCACAGCAGGCGGTTGACGATGGCGGTCTGGCCGACCATCACCCCTTTCGGCCGTCCGGTGGAGCCCGATGTAAAGATGATGTAGGCGGTATGGTCCGGTTTTGACAGCACCAGCGGCGCGTCATCCGCAACGGCCAGCGGCTGCTGGTAGCAGAGGCTCTCCAGCCCGGGGATATCGCTGAAGCGGGCCAGCTGATCCTCCGAGGCGATCAGCAGCGACGGCCGGGCGTCTTCCAGCATCATCCGCAGACGGTCGTCCGGGTAGCCGGTGTCCAGCGGCAGCCAGGCGGCCCCCGCTTCGACAATGCCGTGCAGCGCCAGGGTCAGGAACACCGAGCGCGGCAGGGCCACCGCCACGCTGTCGCCCGGCTTCACGCCGCGTTGACGCAGCAGCTGCGCGAGCGCCACCACCTGCTGACGCATCTCGCGATAGCTGAACTGCCAGTTTGCATCCGCCAGCGCTGGGGCATCAGGAGTCTTCCGCGCCTGGTCGGCCACCAGCGCGCTGAGGGTGGTGGCAGGCAGCGGCATAGCGGTATCGTTGACCGCCGCCAGGCGGGTCAGCTCGTCGGCGGAGAGCATCTCCGCGTCGCCGCAGCGCAGCGTCGGATCGGCGGCAAACTGCGCCAGCAGCGCGGTCAGTCGCGCCATGTGGCGACGCAGCTCGGCTTCATCATACCGGGCCTTGTTGGCGAGGATCTCCAGCGACAGGCCGCCGGTCTCATCGGGGAACAGCGCCAGCTCAAGATCGTTGACCGGGCCGGTGGCGAGAGTATGGGTCACCGCCTCGACGCCGTCGATATCCAGTTGGTAATCAAAGACTTTGACGTTCAGCACCGGGCCAAACAGCGGTTCGTCCCCTGCCGCTTTGCCGCTGTCGCGGACGATCTGCTCGGCGTCATAGCGCTGATGGCGGCGCATCTTTTTCAGCTGAGCGGCGAGGCGCATCGCCAGGTCCGCCAGCGTCTCCTGGGCGTCAATATGCACCGCCAGAGGCAGGACATTGAGCACCGGCCCCGTCGAGGTCAGCGCCGCTGATCCCATCCGGCGCATAAAGATAAAGCCCGCCGCGTAGTCCATCCGGTTGCACAGGCGGCCCAGCCACAGCGTGGTGAGCGCCAGCGCCAGATCAGCGGGCTGACACTGCGGCACATGGCTGGCCAGGCGGCGGAAGGCGTCGGCGTTCATCTCCAGCTTCATCCGCCAGATATCGCTCCCGGCGGCGCGTCCGCCCAGCGGCGCGGCAGAGAGTGAGGCGGGAGCCGGTAACGCCTGACGCTGGGCCTGCCAGAAAGCTTTATCCCGCTGCCAGGCCTCGCTGCCGGCGTAGCGCTGGTACTCGTCCACCACCTCGGCGAAGGAGGTGAAAGGCGACTCAGGAGTGGCTTCCCCGCGCTGCCAGGCGCGGTAGATGGCGGCGATCTGCCGGGTTATCGCCGGGAAGCTAAAGCCATCCACCAGCAAATGGTGATAACGCTGATACCAGTACCAGCGGTCGTCGCCGACGCGCAGCAGCTGATGGCACACCAGCGGGTTACCGCCGTCGACGCGCAGATCCTGCGCCAGATCTGCCTGCATCCGCTCCGTGGCGGCACGATGCGGATCCGGCGTCGTACGCAGGTCAATGATGGGCGGTTCGGCAAAGGTGCGCTCCGCCGCTACCCACTGCCAGACTTCCCCCTCCTGTTCCTCAAAGCGCAGGCTGAGGGTGTCTGCCTGCTGCAGACCGGCGACAATCGCCTTACCCAGCAGCGCGGGGTCGAGCGCGCCGCGCAGTTCAACATAGTGGGCCACGCTCCAGGCGCCAGGCAGAGTGGAGAGGCGCTCGGCCATCCAGATCCCCGGCTGCGCGGCAACCAGCGGTAAACGAGTGGTCATGGTCAGCTCCTTATGCCGCATGATGAGCGGGGGTCAGTGTCGGCCAGTTAGCCGCCAGCCAGGCGTTGCACGCCTCAACCGACTGCGGAGGGCACACTACCGTCCATCCGGCAGGCAGCGCGCAGTGCCCCGGCCACAGGCTGTACTGCTGCTGATCATTGCGCAGAATGTAAAACTGCCCTTGCGGATTGTCGAAGGGGTTACTGAATTGCATATCAAACTCCTGTCGTAAAGCGCTGTGCTAAGGGGGCGACAGCAGAGGCTGCCAGAGCTGGATAAGCCCTGCCGTCAGCCCGCCTCGCCAGCAGAGCGCATCATGCCCGCCGTCAACCTGACGCCAGAAAATTGTCTGCTGCGTGGTGGTGAGTTGCGCCAGCAGCGCCTGGTTGGCGCGAAAAATAATCGGTTCACGCTGACCCGCCTCCAGCCAGATGCGCAGCCCGGCCGCGGACGCCTCGCCCTGGCGCAGACGTTCGCCGATAAAGCCCTCCCCGCGGCCATCGCGATGCGGCCACCAGTAGGAGCCTGACTGGCTGAGCACGCAGCCAAAGCGCTGCGGCCAGTTGAGGGCGGCGAACATCGCCGCCAGGCCGCCGAAGCTTTGCCCGGCCACCACCGTCCGATCCGGGCGGTCGCTGAACGGGGCATGGCCGCGGACCAGGGGCAGAAGCTCCTCCTGCACCGCCAGCCAGAAATCGCGATGACAGGGCAGCTCAACCCCGCGGCGCTGGTTATCGATCGCGTCGATCAGCAGGTAGACCGCCGGCGGCAGTTTCCCCTCGCGGGTCAGCGCGGCCAGCGGCGACCACACCGGCATGCTTTCGGCCCAGAACTGGCCGTCAAGCAGGATCGCCAGCGGCCGTGTTTGCGGATCGACGGCCTCGCCGGGGGTGTAGATCCAGACCCGGCGATGGTTGCCCAGACGCGCGCTGCGCCACTCAAGGCAACGAGCGGGAGAATGCGCTGCATTAAGCTGGTCCCAGCCGGGCTGCGCCGGCGCCTGCGGCATCTCCAGAGCCGAGACCCCATGGCCGCGTCCACCCCGCCAGCTGTGCGGGTTCAGCGGATCGGCTATCGCCCGCGGCAGCAGTTTGCGCCAGCCTTCGCGCAGCAGCGCGCGGTCCGGCTTATCAGCGCTGAACACCTCAGGGGAAAAATCATCGTCACGGTCGGAGGGAATAAAGCAGTAGCTGCCGCGCCAGGTCGGCGACAGCGTGGTTCGCCAGCACCAGGCGTCAGTCCCGGGCAGACGTTGCAGCGATTGCGGCCGCGCATTCTGATGGTGGTCGGTCACGCCGGTGATATAGAGCCATACCCGACGGCGCGGAGAACGCGTTTCATCCCCTGCCGGATCCCGCCACCAGAACGTCACCTCGATGGCGTCATCCACCGCCCGGGACTGCGGACCCTGCAGGGTTCGCCACCACTCCTCGCTTCCTGTCGTTAACATTCTGTCATTAACCCTATGTATCGCGTGACTTTTTTAATTAATTGTCATTCTTTATTGATAATATTATTGATAACTATTTGCATTTGCAATAGCGTATTAGCGCGCCGTGGGAAGCGCGTCTTTCACAACACATGTCGAAGAGAGCTTATTCAGCTAGCGACGGAGTGCCTTTGCCCTCTTCCGGCAACATTTATGCCGCCTCCCCTCCCGGTGGGAAGGGGCGTTTGGGGAACGTGGCGACAAAAAAGCAGGAATAACAATGAATAACAGGATCAAATCCCTGGCCTTGCTGGTCAATCTGGGAATTTACGGGGTTGCTTTTCCGTTAAGCGCAGCGGAAACCGCCACCGACGATAAAAACAGCGCCGCGGAAGAGACCATGGTGGTCACCGCCGCCGAGCAGAACCTGCAGGCGCCGGGCGTCTCCACCATCACCGCCGATGAGATCCGCAAGCGTCCGCCGGCGCGCGACGTCTCGGAGATCATTCGCACCATGCCGGGGGTCAACCTGACCGGCAACTCCACCAGCGGCCAGCGCGGCAATAACCGCCAGATTGATATCCGCGGCATGGGCCCGGAAAACACCCTGATCCTGATCGACGGCAAGCCGGTCACCAGCCGCAACTCTGTGCGTCTCGGCTGGCGCGGCGAGCGCGACACCCGCGGCGACACCAGCTGGGTGCCGCCGGAGATGATCGAACGCATCGAAGTGATTCGCGGCCCGGCCGCCGCCCGCTACGGTAACGGCGCCGCCGGCGGCGTGGTGAATATCATCACCAAAAAAACCGGCGATGAGTGGCACGGCTCCTGGAACACCTATATGAACGCCCCGGAGCACAAAGACGAAGGCTCCACCAAGCGCACCAACTTCAGCCTCAGCGGCCCGCTGGGCGGCGATTTCAGCTTCCGCCTGTTCGGTAACCTCGACAAAACGCAGGCCGACGCCTGGGACATCAACCAGGGTCATCAGTCCGAACGCACCGGGATCTATGCCGACACCCTGCCGGCCGGGCGCGAAGGGGTAAAAAATAAAAACATCGATGGTCTGGTGCGCTGGGAATTCGCCCCGATGCAGTCGCTGGAGTTTGAGGCCGGCTACAGCCGCCAGGGGAACCTCTATGCCGGCGACACTCAGAACACCAACTCCAACGACCTGGTGAAAGAGAACTACGGCAAAGAGACCAACCGTTTGTACCGCAACACCTACTCGGTCACCTGGAACGGCGCCTGGGACAACGGCGTGACCACCAGCAACTGGGCGCAGTACGAACGCACCCGCAACTCGCGCAAAGGCGAAGGTCTGGCCGGGGGTACCGAGGGGATCTTCAACAGCAACCAGTTCACCGATATCGATCTGGCGGATGTGATGCTGCACAGCGAAGTCAGCATCCCGTTCGACTATCTGGTTAATCAGAACCTGACGCTGGGCAGCGAGTGGAACCAGCAGCGGATGAAGGATAATGCCTCCAATACCCAGGCGCTGTCGGGAGGAGAAATTCCGGGCTACGACAGCACCGGCCGCAGCCCGTACTCGCAGGCGGAGATCTTCTCCCTGTTCGCTGAGAACAACATGGAGCTGACCGACACCACCATGCTGACCCCGGCGCTGCGTTTCGATCACCACAGCATCGTCGGCAACAACTGGAGTCCGTCCCTTAACCTGTCCCAAGGGCTGTGGGACGACTTCACGCTGAAGATGGGCATCGCCCGCGCCTATAAAGCGCCGAGCCTGTATCAGACCAACCCGAACTACATTCTCTACAGCAAAGGCCAGGGCTGCTACGCCAGCAAAGACGGCTGCTATCTGCAGGGGAATGAAGATTTAAAAGCCGAGACCAGCATCAACAAAGAGATTGGCCTTGAGTTTAAACGCGACGGCTGGCTGGCGGGCGTGACCTGGTTCCGCAACGATTACCGCAACAAGATTGAGGCAGGCTATGCTCCGGTCTATCAAAACGGTAAAGGTACCGATCTCTACCAGTGGGAAAACGTGCCGAAAGCGGTAGTGGAAGGCCTGGAAGGCACGCTCAACGTCCCGGTGAGCGAGACCGTCAACTGGACCAACAACATCACCTATATGCTGCAGAGTAAGAACAAAGAGACCGGCGATCGTCTGTCGATTATCCCGGAATACACGCTAAACTCCACGCTGAGCTGGCAGGTACGCGATGATGTTTCGCTGCAATCGACCTTTACCTGGTACGGCAAACAGGAGCCGAAGAAGTACAACTATAAGGGTCAACCGGTTACCGGCAGCGAGAAGAACGAGGTCAGCCCCTACAGCATCCTCGGCCTGAGCGCGACCTGGGACGTCACCAAATACGTTAGTCTGACCGGCGGCGTGGATAACGTCTTCGACAAGCGCCACTGGCGCGCGGGCAACGCCCAGACCACTGGGGGTGCCACCGGCACGATGTACGGCGCCGGCGCCGAGACCTACAACGAATCGGGCCGCACCTGGTACCTGAGCGTCAACACCCACTTCTGATAGCGGGTTCTCCCTGCCCCGCCCTTGCAGGATAAAGGGCGGGGACAACCACGGTATTCTTGCCCTATGCGCATCCATCACGCCACCCTGCCGCTGGCCGGCTATACGCTGCAGCAGATCGATTTCGACCCGGCGACTTTCCAGCCTGAAGATCTGTTGTGGCTGCCCTACCACGCCAGCCTGAGCGGCTGGGGCCGCAAGCGGCAGGCGGAGCACCTGGCCGGGCGCATCGCCGCGGTGTACGCCCTGCGCGAGGTAGGGGAAAAACAGCCTCCCGCCATCGGCGATCGGCGCCAGCCGCTGTGGCCCGCGCCCTGGTTCGGCAGCATCAGCCACTGCGGCCAGCGCGCGCTGGCGGTAGTGACTGACCGGCCGGTGGGCGTCGATATCGAGCGCCAGTTTACGCCACCGCTGGCGGCGGAGCTGGAGAGCAGCATTATCAACGAGGTGGAAAAAAAGGTGCTGTTACACAGCGGCCTGCCCTTCCCGCTGGCGCTGACGCTGGCGTTTTCGGCGAAAGAGAGTGGGTTTAAGGCGACGCCGACGGCAAGCCAGCGCGCGCTGGGGTTCGACGACTTTCAGATCGTGGAGGTAACGGCAAGCACCGTAGCGCTGCGGTTTGCGGGGCAATGCTATCCGCTGCACTGGACCGCGTCGGAGGAGCAGGTCATCACGCTTTGCGCATTGCAGCAGTAAACGCCCGCGCGCTTCACGCGACGGGCGTTCAGGCCATCAGCCCCTGTTTTGCACCCGGGCGACGATGGCGGCGGCATCAAACCCGTGGTACTGGCGCATCCAGCCGCGATCGGCGGCGGCGGCGTACTCCCCGTCCGGGATCCCCAAGCGCTGTAGAGTCATGCCCACGCCGGCTTCCGCCAGCACCTCCGCCACCAGGCTGCCCAGACCGCCGTTGACGTTATGCTCTTCCACGGTGATCACCGAGTCGCACGGCCGAAGCGCCGCCAGCAGCGCCGCGGTATCGCAGGGGCGGATCGACGGCACGCTGACCACTTTCGCCTGAACGTCGAGATCGGCAAGCTGCTGCGCTGCCTCCACCACCTCATGCACCGTCGAACCGGTGGCCACCAGCGCGACGTCCTCGCCTTCGCGCAGGGTCAGCACGGCGCCGGGAACAAAGCGATACGACTCGTCAAGCAGCTCCGGCAGCGCCTTGCCATCGAGGCGAATATAGACCGGGCCCTGATAAGCAAGGGCATAGTCGATAATCTGCCGACATTCGCGCGGCGTGGAGGGGGCGAAGATCTGGATATTGCCGAAGCCGCGCATCACCGCCAGATCGTCAATCGCATGGTGGGTGCTGGCCAGCGGACCGTAGCTGGCCCCGGCGTTAAGGCCAAACAGCTTCACGTTGGTGTTGTTGTAACAGACATCCACTTTGATTTGCTCATTGGCCCGCGAAATGAGAAACGGCGCGGCGTTACAGGTCACCGCCACTTTGCCGCCCAGCGCCAGACCAGCGGCGGTGCCGACCATACTCTGCTCAGCGATGCCGACGTTCACCAGCCGGCCGGGAAACTGCTTAATAAAGGGGGCGATTTTGGCCGTCGACGTGGAGTCGGCCACCACCGGCACCAGATCGACACCGCTTTCCACGGCGGCGATAAAGGCCTCGACCATGACGTTAGCCAGGTGTTCTGCATTACTCATCTTTCAGTTCCTCCAGCGCCAGAGCGATCTCTTCACCTTTCGGCACCCGGTGGTGCCACTCCGGGCGCCCCTGGATAAAGGAGATCCCCGCGCCTTTCGTGGTGTTGGCAATAATGACGTTTGGTTTACCCTTCTGCTGCAGCCCCTCGATGGCTGCGACCACCGAGGCCATGTCGTTCCCCTGGCATTCGCTGACCGCCATGCCGAAGGCGCGCCATTTGTCGGCCAGCGGATCGGTATTCATGATTTCGCGCGTCGGCCCGGCCAGCTGGAGATTGTTCTTATCATTAATAATGACCAGGTTATCCAGACCGTAATGCGCCGCTGCCAGGGCGGCTTCCCAGTTGCTGCCTTCCGCCAGTTCGCCGTCGCCAGTGATCAAAAAAATGCGGCGGGTGCTGTTGCTTTTCTTCGCGGCCAGCGCCAGCCCCACCGCAACAGGCAAACCGTGGCCCAGCGCGCCGGTGTTCAGCTCAATACCCGGCGTTTTCTGCCGCACCGGGTGGCCCGGGAGATGAGAATTAGCATGCTGGTAGGTCTCCAGCCACTCGACCGGGAAGAAGCCAGCCTCCGCCAGGACGCAGTAGTAGCAGCCCACCGCGTGGCCTTTCGACTGGATATAGATATCGCGCTGCGGGTCGTCGAGCCGATCCGGCGCGACGTTGAGAACGCGGAAATAGAGTGCGGTTAACAATTCGACCTGCGAGAGGTCGGCCCCGGTGTGGCCGCCGGCCGGACTATTGGCGTTTAAGCGCACAATGTGGCGCCGCACCGCGCGGGCTTTACGCTCCAGCGTCTGAATATCAAATCTGTAGGGATTCATTTCACACCTCTGAATTTATTTTCAGCATGGAATATTTATTCCAGCAAGAACTAAAAAAACCAGATATCCCTATGCCGGGTGGTAAGCCTTCTGCCACAGCGCCCTACTCAGGAACATTCTGCCTCCCGCTCCGGACTTAGCCCGGAGAAACACGTTGACTTGAAATCGCCTTGAATATATATTCAATTATGATTCTTTATTCGATTATGACCTGGCTGTTTTGTTTTTGTCCATAGTCGATTTTGAGGATTGGCAAAAGTTAGATGCCTGTCACACTTAAGTGTGATTTTTTTTCGCGTATGATAGAAGCCTCTATACCCTAAATAAAATGGCTGCCGCTAAGCGCCTGAACACAGGCGATAAATGATTTTCGAGGATTAATATGGCTAAGCAGGATGAACAACGGCTATTGGTTAAGATTGCCACGCTTTACTACCTGGAAGGACGAAAGCAGTCTGATATCGCCCAACTTCTCTCGCTCTCACAGTCATTTGTCTCCCGCGCCATTACCCGCTGCCAGAAAGAGGGCGTCGTCAAAATCAGCGTCGTACAGCCGTCAAACATTTTTCTGAAGCTCGAAAAAGGGCTTGAGGATCGCTACGGTCTTAAGCAGGCGGTGGTGGTGGATACCGAGGAAGAGGCCAGCGATCACACCATTAAGCGGGCGATTGGCTCCGCCGCCGCCCACTACCTGGAAACCCGTCTGCGGCCAAAAGATCTGATTGGCGTCTCCTCCTGGAGCTCAACCATTCGCGCGATGGTCGATGAAGTTCATGCGCAGAACCTGAAGGCCAGCGGCGTGATCCAGCTGCTCGGCGGCGTCGGGCCCAACGGTAACGTGCAGGCGACGATTCTTACCCAGACCCTCGCCCAGCGCCTGAACTGCGACGCCTGGCTGCTGCCGTCACAGAGCATCGAAGGATCCATGGAGGAGCGCAACCGGCTGCTGGCCAGCAAGGACGTCGCGGACGTAGTGTCGCGCTTTGACGAGGTGGATATCGCCATCGTCGGCATCGGCATTCTCGAACCCTCCCAGCTGCTGAAAACCTCCGGGAACTACTATCACGAAGATATGCTGCAGGTGCTGGCGGCGCGCGGCGCGGTGGGCGATATCTGCCTGCACTACTACGACAAAAACGGCCATCCGGTGTTACGCGATGATGAAGATCCGGTGATCGGCATGGCGCTGGAGAAGGTCAAAAAATGCCCGAACGTGGTCGCGCTGGCCGGCGGCACTGACAAAGTCGCGGCCATCAAAGGCGCCCTCACCGGCGGCTACATTGACGTTTTAATCACCGATTATCCTACCGCCCGCATGCTGGTCAGCGACTAACCTGCCGCGCTGTTTTTCCTCTCTGCCGCCCTGACGCGCTTTTTTAGCCTCAGGGCTTGCCCTGTTAATGCATTGAAATTCAATGAGTTAATCTACCACTCCAGCCGCCTGCCACCGCTTTCGCCGATCGGCGAAATGTGATTGCCAGCACAATTGATGATTTTTCCGGTAGCCCGTCACCGGGTTTGTGGCTTAAGGTATCAAATAAATAATCACTATCGAATATATATTCAGTGATTAAGAAGATGATAACGAAATGTCACATCATGGCCTGCGTAAACGCATGAGACGGTGGAAGATATCCCGTCTCCGCTGTTCCAGGACACCGGGTGACCGAGGAGAGCACGATGCAGGCGACAGCAAAAGAGTTCATCATCGCCCTGGATGAAGGCACCACCAACGCCAAAGCGGTGGTGCTGGATAGCCGGGGCAAGGTTATCGTCAAATTCTCGCAGCCGCTGGCGCTCCAAACGCCGCGCGACGGCTGGGTGGAGCAGTCCGGCGAGGCGCTGGTGGCCGCCTCGCTGGCGGTGATCGCCAGCGCGGTGGCCCACGTCGGCGCGGAAAACGTCGCCGCGCTGGCCATCAGCAACCAGCGGGAAACCGCCATCGGCTGGTATCGCGACAGCGGCGAACCGATTAACGCAGCCATTACCTGGCAATGCACCCGCAGCGCCGCGTTCTGCGACACGCTGCGTCACGATCGTCAGGAACAGCGTATTAAACAGGCCACCGGCCTGCCGATCGCCCCGCTATTCTCGGCCTCCAAAATGCGCTGGCTGCTGGATGCGACTGCCGATGGCCGCCTGCGCGCCGAACGCGGCGAGATTTGCCTCGGCACTATCGACAGCTGGCTGCTGTGGAATCTGACCGCCGGAGAAGCCTTCTGCTGCGACTACTCCAATGCCGCCCGCACCCAGTTGTTGAATCTGCACCGCGGCGAGTGGGACGACGAGATGCTAGCGCTATTCGGTATTCCGCGCGCGGCGTTGCCGGAAATTAAACCGTCGAGCGGCCTCTTCGGCCATACCAAAGGGCTGGCCGCTATTCCAGACGGTATTCCCATTATGTCGATGATCGGCGACTCCCACGCGGCGCTGTTCGGCCACGCGCTCGGCGAAGCGGGCTGCGTGAAAGCCACCTACGGCACCGGCTCATCGGTGATGGCGCCGGTCAAATCGGCGCAGTGCGATATCGAGGCGCTGGCGACCACTGTCGCCTGGCACGATGGCGATCAGCTGGTGTGGGGGCTGGAAGGTAATATTCCCCACACCGGCGATGCCGTCGCCTGGATGGCGGACAGCACCGGTCTGAGCGAGCTCTCTGCCGCCGAGCTGGCCCATGAGCTGAACACCCTTCCCGCCTCCGTCGACTCGACCCTCGGGGTGTACTTCGTGCCGGCGCTGACCGGTCTCGGCGCCCCCTGGTGGGACGATAGCGCCCGCGGCGTGATCTGCGGTCTGAGTCGCGGGGTGAAACGCGCGCATCTGATCCGCGCGGCGCTGGAGTCCATCACCTATCAGATTGCCGACGTGGTGGTGGCGATGCGTCAGCATGAGGAGTTCACCCTGACGGCGCTTATGGTGGACGGCGGGCCGACCAACAATGACTGGCTGATGCAATACCAGGCCGATCTGCTCGGCTGCCCGGTGATGCGCAGCGACGTGCCGGAGCTGTCCGCTATCGGCGCGGCGTTGCTGGCGCGCAAAGCGCTCCATCCCGGGTCGACCGCCGACCTGCAGGCCTTCTTAACCAAACACAGCGCCTTTCAGCCCGACATGGCCCGCCACCAGCGCTTACAAACGCGCTGGCAGGAGTGGCGCCATGCGGTCGACCGAACATTATGGAAACCGGACTCGCCAGCCTGACCGCCAGACTGCGCGACGACACGCATTCACTTATCACAGGAGAAACCCGGCCCATAACGATATCGCTATCCCCGAATACATCAGGGGAAATTTCAGACCGTAAAAGCCTGCCCGCTCAGGGGCTCATTTGTTCGAATATAAAAATACAGGAACAGAGTCATGAAATTACGTATAACCCTTTTAACCGCTGCTACCCTGACCGCCTTCTCCTTTGCCGCGCACGCCGCGGAGAAAGGCACCATTATGATCATGGTCAACTCGCTGGATAACCCGTATTACGCCTCGGAAGCCAAAGGCGCCAGCGAAAAAGCCCAGGCGCTCGGCTATAAAACCACCGTGCTGTCCCATGGCGAAGATGTCAAAAAGCAGAATGAGCTTATCGACACCGCCATTGGTAAAAAGGTGCAGGGCATTATTCTTGATAACGCCGACTCCACCGCCAGCGTCGCCGCCATTGAAAAGGCCAAAAAAGCCGGCATTCCGGTGGTCTTAATTAACCGTGAAATTCCGGTTGATGATGTGGCGCTGGAACAAATTACCCACAATAACTTCCAGGCCGGCTCCGAGGTCGCCAACGTCTTTGTCGAGAAGATGGCGGAGAAAGGCAAATACGCCGAGCTGACCTGCAACCTCGCCGATAATAACTGCGTCACCCGTTCTAAATCTTTCCATCAGGTCATTGACCAGTATCCGGATATGGTCAGCGTGGCGAAACAGGATGCCAAAGGCACCCTGATCGACGGCAAGCGCATCATGGACAGCATTCTGCAGGCTCACCCGGACGTGAAAGGCGTGATCTGCGGCAACGGGCCGGTCGCCCTCGGCGCGATTGCAGCGCTGAAAGCGGCCAACCGTAGCGATGTGATCGTCGTCGGCATCGACGGCAGCAACGATGAGCGCGACGCCGTGAAAGCCGGCACCCTGCAGGCGACCGTGATGCTGCAAGCGCAGGCCATCGCCGCTCAGGGCGTCACCGATCTGGATAATTACCTGCAAAAAGGCGAAAAGCCGGCCAAACAGCGCGTGATGTTCCGCGGCATTCTGATTACCCAGGATAACGCCGATAAAGTCCAGGATTTCAACATTAAGTCCTGAGTTCGGGTGGTTGCGCCCCCGCGGGGGCGCAGAGGAGAGCATTATGTTTAAGAAAACCTGTCTGACGCTAGCCGTACTGGCGCTTGGGGGCTGTCGCATCGTCTCGCAGCAGGAGCTGGCAGATCTGAAATCGCCGCCTAACCCGCATATGGCGAACATGGATAAAACCTGGCAGCAGAGCATCGTACCCCAGGTGGTGGCGAAAGCGCGCCCGGCGGCGGAACTGATGAGCGCGCTCAAGGCGGCAAAAGACATCGATAGCGCCTGCAAAGCCCTTGGCTACCGCGCGCAGGACGAAAACCCCTGCATCTTCTACGTCAAAGTTTCAGGTACTGTCAGCAAGCTCGATACCGCCTCGCGCAGCGGCAAGATGACCCTGTCCGACGCCAGCGTCGGCAATGTGACGGTGCAAATTGGCCCCACCCTGCGCGGCACCCAGCTGCGCGATGGCTACAGCGGCGCCAGCTATCAGGACTTTAACGACCAGGTGCTGTTCGGCGAGTACAGCAAGAATATCAACAGCCAGGCGGTCAAAATGATTCAGACAGCCAACGTCAAAACCGGCGACAGCGTGGACGTGTACGGCGTCTTCTCGGCGTGGGATATTCCGCCAACCCTCCCGGAAATTACCCCGGCGAAAATCGTTCACGCGGGGGGGCAATAATATGGCGCCGCACGATCTCGTCGCTCCCCAGCCCGTTGAGTCTGAAGTGATTATCGAAACTCGCGGCCTGTCGCGCGTCTATCCCGGCGTGACCGCCCTGGATAATGTCAATTACCGGGTCTATCGAAATAAGGTCAACGTGCTGATCGGAGAAAATGGTGCGGGTAAATCCACCATGATGAAAATGCTTGCCGGTGTGGAAACACCCTCCTCCGGGCAAATTATTCTCGATGGCGAGGCGGTGACTTTAAACTCTACCCATCAGGCAGAGAAATTCGGCATCAGCATTATTTTCCAGGAACTGAATTTATTTCCCAATATGAATGTGATGGACAACATCTTCATGGCAAATGAATTCTTTCAGAAAGGACGCATCAACGAAAAATATCAGTACGCGCTGGCCAAATCGCTGCTGGAGCGACTGGAGCTGGATGTCGATCCCTACACCCCGCTGGGCGAACTCGGTATCGGCCACCAGCAATTAGTCGAGATTGCCCGCGCGCTGTCGAAAGACACCCGGGTGCTGATCATGGACGAACCCACCTCGGCGCTGAGCCAGTCTGAGGTGAAAGTGCTGTTCAAGGTGATCGCGCAGCTTAAGCGCCGCGGCGTGACCATTATCTATATCTCGCATCGCCTCGAAGAGCTGATGGAGATCGGCGACCACATCACCATTTTCCGCGACGGCCGCTTTATCAGCGAGCGTCACGTCAGCGACGCCAGCGTGCCGTGGATCATCGAGCAGATGGTCGGCGATAAGAAAAAACATTTCGATTATCAACCGGCGCCAAAAGGCAACGCGGTGCTTGACGTCAAGGGACTGACCGCGCTGCATCCCAGCGGCGGCTACAAGCTCAATGACGTCACCTTCACCCTCAGCAAAGGCGAAGTGATCGGTATTTACGGCCTGCTGGGGGCCGGACGCACCGAGCTGTTCAAAGGCCTGGTGGGCCTGATGCCCTGCCAGCGCGGCGAGGTGCACCTCAATGGCGAAAGCATCGGCAAAGCACGCTTTCAGCAGCGTCTGAAAAAAGGGCTGGCGCTGGTGCCGGAGGACCGCCAGGGCGAAGGCGTGGTGCAGATGATGTCGATTCAGGCCAACATGACGCTCTCTGATTTCAGCCTGCAGGGTTTTCGCCGCGCCTGGCGCTGGTTGAATCCGCAAAAAGAAGAGACCTGCGTGAAAGCGATGATCCAGCAGCTAGCGATCAAGGTCAGCGACGCCAATTTGCCCATCACCTCGCTGAGCGGCGGCAATCAACAAAAAGTGGTGCTGGGTAAAGCGCTGATGACCCAGCCGCAGGTGGTGTTCCTCGACGAACCGACGCGCGGCATCGACGTCGGTGCGAAAACCGACGTCTATCACCTGATCGGCAAAATGGCCCAGCAGGGGCTGGCGGTGATGTTTTCATCTTCTGAACTGGATGAGGTGATGGCCCTGGCCGACCGCATCCTGGTGATGGCCGATGGCCGCATTACCGCCGATCTACCGCGCCATGCGGTGACCCGCGAACAGTTAATCGCGGCTTCAACACCTCAAGATTAATCAGGCTGGAATCTATCATGAACCAGAAATATATGATTTATATGTACCTGCTGAAGGCCCGCACCTTTATCGCCCTGCTGCTGGTGATCGCATTCTTCAGCGTGATGGTACCCAACTTCCTGACCGCCTCTAACCTGCTGATCATGACCCAGCACGTGGCGATCACCGGTCTGCTGGCCATCGGCATGACGCTGGTCATTCTCACCGGCGGCATTGATTTGTCCGTCGGCGCGGTGGCGGGGATCTGCGGCATGGTGGCAGGCGCGCTGCTGACCAACGGCCTGCCGCTGTGGAACGGCGACATCCTCTTCTTTAACGTCCCGGAAGTGATCCTCTGCGTGGCGATCTTCGGCGTGCTGGTCGGTCTGGTGAACGGTGCGGTGATCACCCGCTTCGGCGTGGCGCCGTTTATCTGCACCTTAGGCATGATGTACGTCGCCCGCGGCTCCGCGCTGCTGTTTAACGACGGGAGCACCTACCCGAATCTCAACGGCATGGAAGCGCTGGGCAACACCGGTTTCGCCACCCTCGGCTCCGGCACCCTGCTCGGCGTCTATCTGCCCATCTGGCTGATGATCGGCTTCCTCGTGCTGGGCTACTGGCTGACCACCAAAACGCCGCTTGGCCGCTACATCTACGCCATCGGCGGCAACGAGTCCGCCGCCCGCCTCGCCGGCGTGCCGATTGTGAAAGCGAAAATATTCGTCTATGCCTTCTCCGGCCTGTGCGCGGCCTTTGTCGGCCTGATCGTCGCATCGCAGCTGCAAACTGCGCACCCGATGACCGGCAACATGTTTGAGATGGACGCCATCGGCGCCACCGTGCTCGGCGGCACTGCGCTGGCCGGCGGCCGTGGTCGGGTAACCGGCTCGATTATCGGCGCCTTCGTCATCGTCTTCCTTGCCGACGGCATGGTGATGATGGGCGTCAGCGATTTCTGGCAAATGGTGATTAAAGGCGTGGTGATCGTCACCGCCGTGGTCGTCGACCAGTTCCAGCAGAAGTTGCAGAGCAAGGTCATCCTGATGCGCCGCCACGAGGAGAAACTGGCCGCCATCCCCCCCAACGGCGCCACCTCCAGCTAACCGGCAACGATTCACATCTTCCGCCGGGCCTGGTGCCCGGCTCAGCGAAAGGGAACAACATATGCAACGAGATTTCCAGAACAAAACGGTGGTGATCACCGGCGCCTGCCGCGGCATCGGCGCGGGTATTGCCGAGCGCTTCGCCCGCGACGGCGCGAACCTGGTAATGGTTTCCAACGCCGAACGGGTTCATGAGACCGCCGAAACCCTGCGTCAGCGCTATCAGGCGGACATTTTATCGCTGCAGGTCGATGTGACCGACGAAGCGCAGGTGCAGGGGCTGTATGAGCAGGCCGCCGCCCGCTTCGGCACCATTGACGTCTCGATTCAGAACGCCGGGGTGATCACCATCGATTACTACGACCGGATGCCAAAAGCCGATTTCGAAAAAGTGCTGGCGGTCAACACCACCGGCGTCTGGCTGTGCTGCCGCGAGGCGGCCAAATATATGGTGAAACAGAATCACGGCAGCCTGATCAACACCTCATCCGGTCAGGGGCGCCAGGGCTTCATCTATACCCCGCACTATGCCGCCAGCAAGATGGGCGTGATCGGCATTACCCAAAGCCTGGCTCATGAGCTGGCGCCGTGGAATATCACCGTCAACGCCTTCTGCCCGGGCATTATTGAAAGCGAAATGTGGGATTACAACGACCGCGTGTGGGGCGAAATTCTCAGCACCGAGCAGAAGCGCTACGGCAAAGGCGAGCTGATGGCGGAGTGGGTCGAGGGCATTCCGATGAAGCGCGCCGGCAAGCCGGAAGACGTCGCCGGCCTGGTGGCCTTTCTCGCCTCCGACGACGCCCGCTATCTCACCGGACAGACCATTAACATCGATGGCGGTTTGATTATGTCGTAATCCCCGCAGGTTAGCGGGCCCCATCGCCTGAATAAGGCGTCCCGCATTGGCGCCCCCCGGGACGGCCCCCGGTGGCGCTTCGCTTACCGGGGCTACGTAACACCGCCGAAAGTAGCCCGGATAAGGCGCGCTGCGCCGCTATCCGGGAAACAGGCCCCCGACGTTCGACACTATATATTGAAGAGAATAATCATTATGATCGGTAAAGACTTTGCACAACAGCTGTTTAGCCTGCGGGATCGCGTCGCCTTTGTCACCGGCGCCGGCAGCGGCATTGGCCAGACCATCGCCTGCAGTCTCGCCAGCGCCGGCGCGCGGGTGGTCTGTTTTGATCTTCGCGACGACGGTGGGCTGACGGAAACGGTCAGTCATATTGAATCCATTGGTGGCCAGGCCTGCGCCTACACCGGCGATGTCCGCCAGCTGGCCGACCTGCGCGCCGCCGTCGCGCTGGCCAAAAGCCGCTTTGGCCGCCTCGACATCGCCGTCAACGCCGCCGGGATCGCCAACGCCAATCCGGCGCTGGAGATGGAGAGCGAGCAATGGCAGCGGGTGATCGATATCAATCTCACCGGGGTGTGGAATTCCTGCAAAGCGGAAGCGGAGCTGATGCTGGAGTCCGGCGGCGGGTCAATTATCAATATCGCCTCGATGTCGGGGATTATCGTTAACCGCGGCCTCGACCAGGCGCATTACAACTGCTCCAAAGCCGGCGTGATCCATCTGTCGAAAAGCCTGGCGATGGAGTGGGTGGCCAAAGGGATCCGCGTCAATTCCATCAGCCCGGGATATACCGCCACGCCGATGAATACCCGCCCGGAGATGGTGCACCAAACCCGCGAGTTTGAAAGCCAGACGCCGATGCAGCGGATGGCGAAGGTGGAAGAGATGGCCGGCCCGGCGCTGTTCCTCGCCAGCGACGCCGCCTCGTTCTGCACCGGCGTAGACCTGGTGGTCGACGGCGGGTTTGTCTGCTGGTGAGCCTCTCCTGCTTCAGGGCGCCACGCTGCGGCGCCCCTCGCCATCCCCGCCGTTAACTCAGCGGATACTGTTGAAATGCCGGCAGTGCCTCTCCTTTCTCCGCCAGCGCGCGGATATGCGGAAACGCCGCTGCCGGCACCACCGTCGGGATCATCAACTGAATAAAGGACCAGACCACCGTGCTGGTGACCAACACCTGGTCCGGCTGCGCGGCGGCAATGCGGTCTGCCAGCCGGGCGTCCCATTCCCGACAGGCGGCGAGCAGCTGACCGGTCACCCGGGCTATCCACGGCTGATGCTGCTTCTCTTCCGGTCGCAGACGGTGCTCATAAACATGCTGGACCGCTTTTTCACTGGCGGCGAGGATCACCCCCAGCAGGTGCAGGTCGCGGGCCAGCGCCTCGGGATGCGCGGGAAGCAGCCGGCGCCCGGCGGGATTGACCGTTTCGAAATAGTGGAGGATCAGCGTGGAGTCCATCAGCTGCGTCCCGTTATCGAGGACCACCGTCGGCGCCTTGACCACCGGGTTAATACGGGAGAATTCGTCAAAGCCGCTAAAGACCGATAGCGGCAGGCTCTCGAATTCCACGCCATAGAGCGCCAGAGAAACCGCCACGCGTCTTACATAAGGTGAATCCATCATACCAATGAGTTTCATCGTCACTCCTGCCTGCGATAAAGGGGTTGCTGGCTTACCTTACTGGAAAACCCACCCCGCGAATATCAGGGGATGCTTACCGCAATGGTTAGGAAAACTAACAAACTGGCGCCACGGGGTAGTCCGCCGGTCTCCCCTGTGCTATACCGACTGAGACAGCCTGCATCCCCTCGACAGCCTGTTCGTAGCGGCTATAAAACCCGCTAACCCGGTAGTAACGTTAACGTATCGACTCCTTGACCAGAGAGATCACCATGGCAGATTTTCCCCCTGTCGCCATCCTGCGCAGCTTTGAGGCGGTGGCGCGCCTCGGCAGCGTGACGCAGGCCGCCCACGAAATGAGCGTGACCCATTCGGCGGTCAGCCAGCACATCAAACAGCTGGAAGCCCTGGTCGGCGTCTCACTGTTTGTCCGCCACGGCCGCGGGGTGCGCATCACGGAAGAGGGGCGGCTCTATGCCCTGCAAATCCGCGAGGCGTTACAGCACATCGCCGACGCCACGCGGATGGTGCAGATCAAACCCCGCACGATGGAACTGACCCTGGCGACCCTCCCCTCCTTTGGCTGCCACTGGCTGCTGCCGCGGCTGGCGCGCTTTCAGGCGCGACATCCGCAGATCGCGGTGCGCCTGCTGACCAGTCTGGCGGTAGTCAACCTGCAGCAGGAGGGTATCGATCTGGCCATTCGCATGGGGCAAGGCGACTGGGAGGGGATGGAAAGCCGGCATCTGTTTGCCGATGAACAGCTGGTGGTGGCCGCGCCGCACTATCGCGGCGGCGACCTGCCGACCACCCCGCAGGCGATCGCCGCCAGCGATATCGTTTTTTCCATGGAGTCGTGGCACGCCTGGTGCAGCCAGGCGGGGCTGGAAAAGACCATCGTCCCCGCGGGCCTGCGCCTGAACGACTCCAACCTGGTGCTGGAGGCGGTTCGCCTGGGGGCCGGCGTGGCGCTGGAGCGGCGCTCGCTGGTGGCGGGAGCCATAGCCCGCGGCGAGCTGGTGCAGCTCACCGCCGTCACCGTCCCCTACCCCTGGCACTACTGGCTGACCGTCTCCCCGCAGGCGGAGAACCGGCCGGAAATCGCCCGGTTCATCGCCTGGCTGGAAGAGGAGATCGCCCTCTGGCGCCAGCAGATCAGCGCTTAGCCTTCGGCCGATGGCGGCAGGCCCGCCCGGGCGGCGTGCTCCTGGGAGAGACGCCAGAAATCGTGCCCGGCGGGATACTGATAAAGTCGCAGTGAGAACTGCCCGGCCACCGCGGTAATGTACTCAAATATCGCCGACTGGGTGTTTTCGTAGTCTTTCCACAGCGTCGAGGAGGTGAAGCAGTAAATCTCCAGTGGGATACCCGACGGCGACGGTTTCAGCGTTCTCGCCACAATGTACATCTCCTTAATAATATCCGGCCGCTCGGCGAGATAGTGCATCAGGTAGTGGCGAAACAGAGTCAGGTTGGTCAGGCCGTTATCGACAAACCAGCGGTCCGCCACGCCGCCGGGATCCCGGCCGTCAAGCAACGTGGTCAAAGGCTCATTCACCCCGCGGATGGCCAGCATCGAGGAGAGCATCTCCTGGTCGAGAAAACGCACCGAGTGCTGATCGATGGCGATACTGCGCATGATCCGCCGCGCCCCGGAGGAGAACATCGCCTGCCAGTTGGTATAGGTCTCGGTGAGGAAATTCTTGGTAGGAATACGGGAGATGGTATTGTCCCAGTTGCGGATGGTAATGGTGTGCAGCGCGATATCCGTCACCTCGCCGCTGAGGTTCTTGTCAGGCATTTCAATCCAGTCCCCCAGCTGGAGCACGTCGTTGGACGACAGCTGAACGTTCGCCACCAGCGACAGCAGGGTATGCTGGAACACGATCATCAGCACCGCCGCCACCGCCCCCAAACTGGAGATAATAATAATCGGCGATTTATTCGACATCACGGCGAGGATCATAATCGCCGCCAGGATGTGAACTAAGATTTTGCCTATCTGGATATAGCCCTTAATGGAATGATTTTTACGTTTGGTTTTTCGCAGATAAGAGCTGTTAACAATATCCAGCATCTCGTTGAAAAACACCGACATAAAAATAAAAAACAAGATCCCGCAGACGGTATTAATCGCCGTCACCAGCGATGCCGGCATCGCCGGCATAAACTGCAGAACGTAATAGACGATAATAACCGGAATGAAATTGGACAGCTTTTCGGCGATGCGTCGATCCTTCTCCAGCGGCACGTCCTGTTTATGGCTACCAAAGAAGACCTTACGCACCACTTTAATCAGCAAGAACTTGCATAAAAGGTGGGCAAATATGCCGGAGAGCAGCAGCAGAATAAGGTTAAATCCCACCGCCAGCGCCGGATTACTCTCAATAAACGTCAGTAGATGATTCACATACGCCATGCTTTATCGCCTGAATAACTATGCCATTTCGCTAACTGCTTTATCACAAGGGCATATATTGGAAAAAGTTAATCAATCCGCATCATGGCATATCGCTTAGCGTAACGTCCATGCGCGCACCGCCGCTAATCATTCACGGGATATATGTCAAAGTTTGCATTAATCATTATCTACGCTCACTATAAAGAGGCTTGTTATCAGGACGGAATAAGTCCAGGAGGAAACATGTTTAAAACGCTTACCGCTATTATCGCCTTAGCCGCCTCCGCCAGCGTTATGGCGCAAGGCGACGTCACGCTGAACAGTCTGGCCCACGATAGCGCCACCCGGGCGTCGTTTAACCAGATGGTCAAAGGCCATCAGCTGCCCGCCTGGGTGACCACCGGCGGCACCGGTTCGCCGGCGCAGACGGTGAAGCTGGGCAGCGAATCCTGGCAGGTGTTAAGCGCCTGCAAACCCCACGACTGCGGCCACGAGCGTATCGCGGTGATCTGGTCGGAGAAAAGCAAACAGATGTCAGGCGTTTACTCGGTGGTCGATGAAAAAACCGACCAGGAGAAGCTGACCTGGCTTAACGTCAGCGACGCCCTGTCCATCGATGGCAAAACCGTGCTGTTTGCCGCCCTCAGCGGTAGCCTCGACAACCATCCGGACGCCTTTAACTACCAGTAACCGCCCGTCGCCCCCGTCAGTCTTTCGCCGACGGGGGCTCCCTGGCTAGCCATCCGGGAACATCACGCTGTTCCCCGGCGCTTCCCTGTGCAAATGGATAAAGTTCAGGTGCCGCTCGTACTGGTCGAGAATATCGGTGATCACCTGCTCTTTGCTGTAGTCCATCAGGTCGTTACCCTGGCTGCCCTCCAGCAGGAAGGTCTCCAGCCGGTAATAGGTGGATTTCCCGCTGCGCGCCCGATAGGTAAAGCCCGGCACCGAGTACTGCTGCGGCCAGATCTTGTAGATAAAGTTCTGCTCGTCGCCCATGTGCACCAGCAGGTCGAGGTGGCCAAGGTTCTCACCCTCTTCCGGCGGCAGGCTCTTCAGTTCCACCGCGGCGCCGCGCAGCCGCAGCTCCTGGGCCACTTCCTCCATCGCCGGGTAGCACACCGTCTCCATCATCTGTTTGGTATAGCGCGTGCCCGGGTAATTCATCAGCCGCGACAGGCGCTTCTTCCAGCTCAGCCGGTCCTGCAAGCCCATCGGGCGCGGGGCGGTGTCGCGGCTGGCGCTGACCCGGCGGTAATCTTCCACTTTCAGGGATTTATACAGTCCGGCCATCACGAAGAAAATCACAAAGCTGAACGGCAGCCCCATGATCACCGTGGTGTTCTGCAGCGCCGAGATGCCGTTGGTCATCAGCATCCCGAGGGTTAGCAGGCCGATAGCTACCGACCAGAAGATGCGCAGCCAGTTCGGGGCGTCGCTGTTAATGTCCTTCAGCTTCGAGGTGAAATTCCCCAGCACCAGCGCGCCGGAGTCGGCGGAGGTGACGTAGAACAGCAGACCGGTAATGGTCGCCACCGAGGCGCTAAAGGTAAACGCCGGATACTGCGCCAGCAGGCTATAGAAGCCGCGCTCCGGGTGGAGCATCGCCTCCTCGGCAAAGGCCGCGTCGCCGTGGATGATCTCATACAGCGCACTGTTGCCGAACACCGACAGCCACAGCAGGGTAAAGGTGAACGGAATGATCAGGGTGCCCATCACAAACTGGCGGATGGTGCGCCCGCGCGAAATGCGCGCCAGGAACAGGCCAACGAACGGCGACCAGGCCACCCACCACGCCCAGAAAAAGAGCGTCCAGTTGTTCATCCACTCTACCGGGCGGTCGAAGGCGAAGCTGTTCAGGGTCATGCCCATAAAGCGGTTGACGTAGTCGCCGACGTTGAGCACTAACGCATTGAGCAGGAAGGAGGTATCGCCCATGAACAGCACGAACAGGATCAGCCCCAGCGCGAGGGCGACGTTCAGTTCAGAGAGCACGCGGATGCCCTTGTCCACCCCGGAGGTGACCGAGATGGTGGCGATGATCACCGACAGCGCAATCAGGGCCGCTTTCGCCGCCAGCGAGTCCGGAATATCGAACAGCACGCTCAGACCGTAGTTGAGCTGCACCACGCCAATGCCGAGGGTGGTGGCGATGCCGAAGATGGTGCCGATCACCGCCGCGATATCGACGCTGTGGCCGATGGGCCCATTGATCCGTTTGCCGAAAATCGGGTACAGCGCCGAGCGGATGGTCAGCGGCAAATTATAACGATAGCTAAAGTATCCCAGCGCCATGCCCATCAGGGCATACATCGACCAGCCGGTTAAGCCATAGTGAAACAGGGTCCAGACCATCGCCTGGCGCGCCGCCTCGATGGTCTGCCCCGCCCCTTCCGGCGGCTGCATATATTGCGTCACCGGCTCGGCCACGGAGAAGAACATCAGGTCGATGCCTATCCCGGCGGCGAACAGCATCGCCGCCCAGCTCAGCAAGCTGAACTCGGGCTTGGACTGCTCCGGCCCGAGCTTCACCGATCCGAAGCGCGAGCAGGCAATGCAGACGACGAAGACGATATACAGCGTCGCCGCCAGCAGATAGTACCAGCCGAAGGTTTTCGACACCCAGCCCAGGGTGCGCCCAATCCACTCGGCAGAAAAATCGCGAAAAAAGATCGTCATCAGGGAAAACAACAAAATCAGTCCGGCAGAAGTGTAAAAAACCACCGGATTGATTTTGTCCTTTTCTCTGGTTTGCGAAAGATCTGTCATCCAGTATCCCCACTGTTTTTGTAACTATTAAAATTCAATCACGTAACAATTAAGACACATTTTATATTGAACGTCCAATCAAAAACCGCTTTAATAGTTAACCAACGCTGATGAATGGAGTGGCAAAAATGCCCAAACTGGGGATGCAGCCAATCCGGCGCAGGCAACTGATCGACGCCACGCTGGACGCAATAAATGAAGTCGGAATGCACGACGCGACCATCGCGCAGATCGCCCGGCGGGCGGGCGTGTCGACGGGGATCATCAGTCACTATTTCAAAGACAAAAATGGTCTGCTGGAGGCGACCATGCGCGACATCACCAGCCAGCTACGCGACGCGGTGCTCAACCGTCTGCACGCTCTGCCGGACGGCAGCGCCGGAGAGCGCCTGCAGGCGATAGTCGGCGGCAACTTTGATGAGACGCAGATCAGCAGCGCGGCGATGAAGGCCTGGCTGGCCTTCTGGGCCAGCAGCATGCACCAGCCGATGCTCTACCGCCTGCAGCAGGTGAGCAGCCGCCGCCTGCTGTCGAACCTGGTGTACGAGTTCCGCCGGGAGCTGCCGCGCCAGCAGGCCCAGGAGGCCGGCTACGGGCTGGCGGCGCTGATAGACGGCCTGTGGCTGCGCGCCGCCCTGAGCGGCAAACCGCTGGATAAGACGCTGGCGCAGTCGCTGACCAGCCACTTCATCAGCCAGCATTTACCGACCGAATAACCGAGGAGAATTTATGTCCCGAATGGCAGAACAGCAGCTTTATATCCATGGTGGTTATACATCCGCCACCAGCGGTCGCACCTTCGAGACCATCAACCCGGCCAACGGTGAAGTCCTGGCAAGCGTGCAGGCTGCCGGACGTGAGGATGTCGACCGCGCCGTCGAGAGCGCGCGGCACGGGCAAAAAATCTGGGCGGCGATGACCGCCATGGAACGCTCGCGCATTCTGCGTCGCGCCGTCGATATCCTGCGCGAACGGAACGACGAGCTGGCAAAGCTGGAAACCCTCGACACCGGTAAAGCGTATTCCGAAACCTCAACCGTGGATATCGTCACCGGCGCGGACGTGCTGGAGTATTACGCGGGGCTGATCCCGGCGCTGGAAGGCAGTCAGATCCCCCTGCGCGAGACGTCGTTCGTCTACACCCGCCGCGAACCGCTGGGTGTGGTGGCCGGGATTGGCGCATGGAACTACCCGATCCAGATCGCCCTGTGGAAATCCGCCCCGGCGCTGGCCGCCGGCAATGCGATGATCTTCAAGCCGAGCGAAGTGACCCCGCTCACCGCCCTGAAACTTGCCGAAATCTATACCGAAGCGGGTCTGCCGGACGGCGTGTTTAACGTCCTGCCGGGTGTAGGCGCGGAGACCGGCCAGTACCTGACCGAGCATCCGGGTATCGCTAAAGTCTCCTTTACCGGCGGCGTCGCCAGCGGCAAAAAGGTGATGGCCAACGCGGCGGGCTCGTCCCTGAAAGAGGTGACGATGGAGCTGGGCGGCAAATCGCCGCTGATTATTTTCGACGATGCGGATCTCGATCTCGCCGCCGACATCGCCATGATGGCCAACTTCTTCAGCTCCGGACAGGTGTGCACCAACGGCACCCGGGTGTTCGTCCCCGCGAAGGTTAAGGCGGCGTTTGAGCAGAAAATCGTTGAGCGCGTGGGCCGCATCCGTGCGGGCGATCTGTTCGATGAACGCACCAACTTTGGCCCGCTGGTCAGCTTCCCGCACCGTGACAATGTGCTGCGCTACATCGCCAAAGGCAAAGCAGAAGGCGCGAACCTGCTGTGCGGCGGCGACGTGCTGAAGGGCGAAGGCTTTGACAACGGCGCGTGGGTGGCCCCGACCGTGTTTACCGACTGCAGCGATAAGATGACCATCGTGCGCGAGGAGATCTTCGGCCCGGTGATGTCCATCCTCACCTATGACACCGATGAAGAAGCGATCCGCCGCGCCAACGATACCGACTACGGTCTGGCGGCGGGTATCGTCACGGCCGACCTGAACCGCGCCCACAGCGCCATTCATCAGCTCGAAGCGGGTATCTGCTGGATCAACACCTGGGGGGAATCCCCGGCGGAGATGCCGGTCGGCGGCTATAAGCACTCCGGCATTGGCCGCGAGAACGGCGTGATGACCCTGCAGAGTTACACCCAGGTGAAGTCCATCCAGGTTGAGATGGGTAAATTCCAGTCCATATTTTAACCGGGAGGTTTTTTTGCAATTTGACTACATCATTATTGGCGCCGGCTCCGCCGGCAACGTTCTGGCGACACGACTGACTGAAGATCCAAACACCACCGTCCTGCTGCTGGAAGCCGGCGGCCCGGACTACCGGTTCGATTTCCGCACCCAGATGCCCGCCGCGCTGGCTTATCCGCTGCAGGGCAAGCGCTACAACTGGGCCTACGAGACCGAACCTGAGCCGTACATGAACAATCGCCGCATGGAGTGCGGACGCGGCAAAGGGCTCGGCGGCTCGTCGCTGATCAACGGCATGTGCTACATACGCGGCAACGCCCTGGACCTCGATAACTGGGCCGCCGCGCCAGGGCTGGAACACTGGAGCTATCTCGACTGCCTGCCCTACTACCGGAAAGCGGAAACCCGTGATATCGGGCCCAACGACTACCACGGTGGCGATGGCCCGGTGAGCGTCACCACGCCGAAGCCGGGCAATAATCCGCTCTTCGAGGCGATGGTTGAAGCCGGGGTGCAGGCGGGTTATCCGCGCACCGACGATCTTAACGGTTACCAACAGGAAGGCTTTGGTCCGATGGACCGCACCGTGACGCCGCAGGGCCGTCGCGCCAGCACCGCCCGCGGCTATCTCGACCAGGCGCGCGGTCGCCCCAACCTGACCATCCGCACCCATGCGCTGACCGATCATATTATTTTTGCCGGCAAGCGCGCGGTGGGCGTCGAGTGGCTGGAGGGGGAAAGCACTATCCCGTCAAAAGCGACGGCCAACAAAGAGGTACTGCTGTGCGCCGGGGCGATTGCCTCGCCGCAGATCCTGCAGCGCTCCGGCGTCGGCAATCCCGAGCTGCTCAGGCAGTTCGATATCCCGGTGGTGCACGATCTGCCCGGCGTGGGTGAGAACCTGCAGGACCATCTGGAGATGTATCTGCAATATGAATGCAAAGAGCCGGTGTCGCTCTACCCGGCGCTGCAGTGGTGGAACCAGCCGAAGATCGGCGCCGAGTGGCTGTTCGGCGGCACCGGGATCGGTGCCAGCAACCAGTTCGAAGCGGGCGGTTTTATCCGCAGCCGCGCCGAGTTCGCCTGGCCGAACATTCAGTACCACTTCCTGCCGGTAGCGATTAACTACAATGGCTCCAACGCGGTAAAAGAGCATGGCTTCCAGTGCCACGTCGGTTCGATGCGTTCTCCGAGCCGCGGCCACGTGCGCCTGAAGTCGCGCGACCCGCACGCCCACCCGGCGATCCTGTTTAACTATATGTCCCATGAGCAGGACTGGCAGGAGTTCCGCGACGCCATTCGCATCACCCGGGAGATCATGAACCAGCCGGCGCTGGATAAGTATCGCGGCCGCGAAATCAGCCCGGGTATTGACTGCCAGAGCGATGCCGAGCTGGATGAGTTTGTGCGCAACCACGCCGAGACCGCATTCCACCCATGCGGGACCTGTAAGATGGGTTACGACGAGATGGCGGTGGTCGACGGCGAAGGCCGGGTCCACGGTCTGGAAGGCGTGCGGGTGATCGATGCGTCGATTATGCCGCAGATCATCACCGGCAACCTGAACGCCACCACCATTATGATCGGCGAGAAGATGGCTGACGCCATTCGCGGCCGCCAGCCGCTGCCGCGCAGCACCGCGGCGTATTATGTCGCTGGCGACGCGCCGGTTCGCCGCTAACCGTTTAGGCCACGCTTGTCCTTTCCCGTGCGGAAAGGACACTCCTCACCTTTCCAGCATCCCTTAGCGATCAAGGCACGGCTGAATAATGCTATCGATAGCAGCATTCACCTGTTTTGCACCGGATATCAGGGTGATACTTATCGCCCTCGCCCCAGCCACCTGATACATATCGATCTGGGCGACTCGTGTGCCGTGCTGCGAAATATCAAAGAAGTTTGGCGCATTCTGCTCGGGGATGATGCGCTCAACCTCATAGCCTTGCGGCTTCAGGGCGCTGCGTATGCAGTCATAGCGCCAGTGCAGCCCCAGCCGATCGGGTACCGAATAAGTCTGATAGATGGTTTTGTCGCCGAAGGGGTGAATGACTCCGCAGGCCACCAGCAGAACGGCAATGACTATCAAGCCAAAAATTCTCATTATATTTCCATAACATAAAGACGCACCCGACATGAGCGCTGACGCTTTGCGCAGCGGAATTTACGCTGCCAGCGCTAAAAATTCAACTTTTTGTTGATAATTAAACATTGTGCGTATAACTTAATCCTGTCAGCGAATCTCCCATGGTAAAATAGCGTTCCGGGGTCGCTTCCTGACCACGATTCCAGCAGAGGATCATCCATGACATCAGAGTACACACAGCAGGTTGCACAGATCGCCGGGCCGCTTGAAGCAGCCATGGACGCCATGGCGGGAACGTTATCAGCGAATCAGGAGGTGGTGTTGCATAATCTCACTACCCCAGAACATTCCATTATCAAAATTATTAACGGTCATGTTAGCGGCAGGGGTAATGGCGATCATTTATTAGCCGGTCCGGAAAAAGATACCGGTTTTGCGCTGCTTCTGCAGAAGACGAATAACAACAAGCCGAGAACCATAAGCGATTATAAAACCGTCACCGCTTCAGGGAAAACGCTCAATAGCGCATCGACAATTTATTACAGCGAAGAGGGATATCCGCTTATCGCCTTCTGTATTAATGTCGACCCCTCGCCTTTTGAGCAAATACGCAAGAGCCTTGACGCGCTGCTGCCATCGCCGGCGGAGGCCGCAGAGGCGGTCGATCTTAATTTAGGCGGATTGATCGATCAGTCAATCCAGGAAATCATTGATAAATATTCAGTGCCGGGTAAAAAAATACAAAAAGCGCAGCGTTTGAAAATTGTCGCTGAAATGCATACGAAAGGTATTTTTAAAATGCGCGGGGGCGTGCAGCAGGCGGCTCAGGCCCTGGGGGTAACACGATATACGGTTTATAATGACCTTGAGGTGATGAATGAAAAATAATTCACAGCAGCGCATTCGCTTTTATCAGGTCGATGCTTTCTCAAAAGGCCCCTTTACCGGCAATCCCGCCGCGGTTTGTTTGCTGGAGGCGTGGCCTGAAGATAGCGTGCTGCAGCGCATTGCGACGGAAAACAACCTGTCGGAAACGGCCTTTGTTGTCAGGCAGCCTGACGGTTTCGGATTGCGATGGTTTACCCCAGCCGTCGAGGTCGATCTCTGCGGTCATGCCACGCTGGCTGCGGCCAGCGTGCTGCTCAATCAACAAGCGCGCGATCGGGTGCGTTTTTTCACCCGCAGCGGCGCGCTGGACGTCACGATGCATGACGGAAAATATACCCTGGATTTTCCGCTGGTTGTTCCGTCACCCATCGCCGCGCCGCAAGGATTGTTCAAGGCGCTGGGACTGGCTGAAGACGCAGGTGAAACCTGGCAAGCCTCCGATATTATTGTCGTCATTGATGACGAAGCGCTGTTGGACGCGCTTAAACCCGACTTTAACGCCTTGAATGCCTTCAACACCCGTGGCGTGGTGGTCACCGCCGCATCACGGACCTTCGATTTTCGTTCTCGCTGGTTCGGTCCGCAGGTGGGAGTCAACGAAGATCCGGTCACCGGTTCGGCACATACTTTTCTGGCGCCGCTGTGGAGTGAGAAACTGGCGAAAAAAACGCTTCATGCCCAGCAAGGTGGCAACCGTAAGGGAGAACTCTTCTGCCACATCAAAGATAACGGACGTGTTGAACTCTCAGGCGAAGCCTGTCTGGTTATTGAAGGTACCTTTATTTTGTAAACCAACGAATCTATAGTTTATTTGCAAAATTATATTAGCTTAATGGCGAATTGTGATTCTCATCATCTTAAATAGGCCTCTTTAATATTTTGGTGAGAATCATTTAATAACGTCATCCGGGGTTTGCCGTTTCCAGCCCCGGAGCATTGATAACAACAGGCATTTTTTATCCGTTACGTGCGAAAAGATAATAAGCGTGCTGCCTGCGCAACAGAGTCTGCGGCAGGCATAGCCAGCTTCAGCCATAAAAATGAGATTTTTAATGTTGTGTTAGCCAAAAATGCCTGAACGGGTCTTTGAATGGTTATCACTGGAATCGTTACTTTAACTCTGGGTATTAAATAACAACTAGCAAGTCGTTCATCCCGACAATATTGCCGAGAACTCACCTCTGCCGGTGTCGGAATCGGGAGCACTGACAGGGCTAACAGAGAGAATATTATGTTAACAAAACCAGATGATGAATCTAAGAAAAAGGCCACGCCCCTTGAACGTCGTATAGTGGTTATTACGTTAGTCGCCATGTTAATACTTTATTCGGTGTTAATTATGACCCACTTTCGATAACTGGTTAGTCTGTCATATTCTGCGGCCCACCGTGGCTTTTTTACAACAGGTAGCACAATGAAAAAGTTCGTTGCAGTATTCGGTTTGGCATTATTAACGTTCACCGTTGCGGGGTGTTCCAGCGATTATGTATTAGAGAAAAAAAATGGTGAGATGATTATCACCCACGGAAAACCGGAGGTCGATGACGATACTGGGTTAATCACCTATGAGGATATCGCGGGAAATGAACATGCCATTAACCGGGATCAAATTATTCAGATGATCGAGAAATAGCCTTTGTATGGGCAGAGCTGGCGTGATGCGCTCTGCCCATTCACTTTGCAGAGTTAGCGAAACGCCTCCAGGCGTTTGATCTGCTGCCCGTCGGCAGTAAAGTTTTCCGCCGCCAGCCACGCCCGCAGCGCCGCATCGCGCGCAGGCCACTCGCCGTCGATGATGGACAGCATATCGCTGTCGCGCGTCCGCCCTTTACGCACCAGCCTCTGCCGCAGACGTCCTTCCCAGCTAAAGCCCAGCCGTTCGGCGGCGCGGCGCGAGGCGACATTCATCGAATCGCATTTCCACTCCAGCCGACGATAGCCATGGTCAAAGCCGTTCTTCAGCAGCAGCCAGACCGCTTCGGTACCCAGCGGGGTGTTTTTCATCCGTCGCGACCAGGTGACATGGCCGATCTCAACCGTGCCCATTTCCCGTTCGATCGCCATATAGCTGACGATGCCCACCGCCTGCTCGCTATGGAGGTCAATCACCGCATACGGCACCAGGGCATCATCATTCACCTTGCCCGCGATCCAGTGGGCGGTCGCCGCCACGCTCTCCGGCCGCGTAGACGCCAGCCACGTCCAGTCGCTGTTGTCACCGAGCGCATAGGCGGCAAACAGATCCGCCGCATGACGGTCAACGTCCAGCGGCTCCAGTCGACAAAAACGGCCATTTAACGCCGTCCGTCGCAGGACTCGCGCCCCCTGCCAGCCTGGGACAAGGTCGTTCACCTGCTGGCCAAACTCATTGATTTCCGGCACACCCACCTCCTCGCAATAGACAATGCGTTATAGCAAGAAGCCCGCAGCGGAGAAAGGCGCTTCTGCGCGACCGGCAATAACCTGTCGTTCTTGATTATGCGTTTTTAGCATAAGGATATCCTTATTTTGACTTTACGCCTTTTCGCAAGCGGCCTAACGTAGCGAGGCATAAAAAATTAAAATAACCATTTTTCAGGGATTGCACATGACCAAAAAACTGTTGCCTTTACTGGTACTGACGGCGCTCTCCACCGCCGCGCATGCCGCCACGCCGCCCAACACGCTGGTAGTCGCCCAGGGTCTCGACGATATCGTCAGCCTCGACCCGGCGGAAGCGAACGAACTCTCCAGCATTCAGACGGTCCCCAGCCTCTACCAGCGTCTGGTGCAGCCGGACCGCAACAACCCTGAAAAAATCGTACCGATTCTCGCCGAAAGCTGGCAGGCCGATCCGGCGGCGAAAACCCTGACCATTAAACTGAAGTCGGATGCCAAATTCGCCTCCGGTAATCCGCTGCGCCCGGAAGATGTGATTTTCTCATACACCCGCGCGGTGACGCTGAATAAATCGCCAGCGTTTATTCTCAACGTGCTCGGCTGGCAGCCGGACAACATCGCCAGCCAGCTGAAAAAAGTTGACGATCATACCCTGACGCTGCACTGGACCGCCGACGTCAGCCCGGCGGTGGCGCTGAATATTCTCTCCACCCCCATCGCCTCCATCGTTGATGAAAAACAGGTGGCGCCGAACGCGAAAAATAACGACTTCGGCAACGACTGGCTGAAGATGCACTCGGCGGGCAGCGGGGCCTATAAAATGCGCGTCTACCAGCCGCATCAGGCCATCGTGCTGGAGGCCAACGCCAGCTCCCCCACCGGCGCGCCAAAGATCAAAAGCATTATTATTAAAAACGTCCCCGACCCGGCTTCCCGCCGCCTGCTGATCCAGCAGGGGGATGCCGACGTGGCCCGCGACCTCGGCGCTGACCAGATAGCCGCCCTGCAGGATAAACCCGGCGTGAAGGTGCTGAGCATCCCGTCCGCCGAGCAAAACTACCTGGTGTTTAATACCGCCAACAGCGCCAACCCGCTGCTGAATAATCCGGCCTTCTGGGAGGCGGCGCGCTGGCTGGTCGATTATGAAGGCATCACCAAAAATCTGCTGAAAGGACAGTACTTTATTCATCAAAGCTTCCTGCCGGCCGGACTGCCGGGGGCGCTGGAGACCAATCCTTTCACCTTCAACCCGCAAAAAGCTAAGGCTATCCTCGATAAAGCGGGCATTAAGGATGCCCACTTCACCCTCGACGTGGAGAACAAACCGCCGTTTATCACCATCGCCCAGTCGCTGCAGGCCAGCTTTGCCCAGGGCGGGGTGAAGGTGGATCTGCTACCCGCCGCCGGCAGCCAGGTCTATGCCCGGGTGCGCGCGAAGCAGCATCAGGCGGCGATCCGCCTGTGGATCCCGGACTACTTTGATGCCCATTCCAACGCCAGCGCCTTTGCATGGAACGATGGTAAATCCAGCACCGTGGCCGGGCTCAACGGCTGGCAGATCCCTGAGCTGAATAAAGTCACCCTCGCCGCGGTGGCGGAGCCGGACCCGGCGAAACGCCTCGACCTGTACAAAACGATGCAGGAAACCCTGCTGCAGCATTCGCCATACGTCTTTATTGACCAGGGGAAAACCCAGATCGTGGTGCGCGACAACGTGAAGGGCTATCAGCAGGGGCTGAACGCCGATATGGTCTGGTACGATAACGTCACCAAGTAAGCGGGTTATGTCACCGGGCATGGCGGCCTCGCCCTGCCCGGATGACCGTTTCGCCACCCGGGTCCGGTGGGCGTCGCGCCGCCGGGAACCATGTTGATATACCAGGAATTTCCATTTTCCATGCCATCGTTTTCCACTCATCTTACCCACCTGCTGCAGGGGCTGTTTACCCTGCTGCTGACGCTGTTCGGGCTGCTGCTGGTCACCTTCGCGCTCTCCGCGCTGTCGCCGGTCGACCGCGTGCTGCAGATCGTCGGCGACCATGCCAGTCAGTCGACTTACGACCAGGTTCGTCATCAGTTGGGTCTCGACCAACCGCTGCCGGTGCAGTTCTGGCACTACCTGGTCAACCTGTCCCATGGCGATCTTGGCATCGCCAGCGCCACCGGCCAGCCGGTGCTCCATGACCTGCTGGCGGTCTTTCCGGCAACCCTTGAGCTGGCGACCCTGGCGCTGATCGTCGGCGCGGTACTGGGCATCGTCGCCGGGGTGCTGTGCGCCCGTTACGCCGGTTCGCCGTGGGATTTGGCGGTGCGCACCTTTACCCTGTTGGGCAACTCGGTGCCCATTTTCTGGCTCGGCCTGCTGATGCTGGCCCTGTTTTACGCCCGGCTACAGTGGGCGCCGGGCCCAGGTCGCCTCGACGATATTTATCAGTACACCGTCGAGCCGCGCAGCGGTTTTGCGCTGATCGACACCTGGCTCTCCGGCGATATGGCGGCGTTTAAAAATGCCATCGGCCATCTGCTGCTGCCGGTGCTGGTGCTGGCCTATTACTCGCTGGCCAGCATCACCCGCCTGACCCGCTCCGCCTGCCTGAGCGAGATGAACAAAGAGTACATTCTGCTGGCGCGGGCCAAAGGGGCTGGTGAGATGACAATTCTGCTGCGCCACGTCCTGCCCAATATCCGCGGCACTCTGCTGACGGTGACCGCCCTCGCCTGGACCTCGATGCTCGAAGGGGCGGTGCTCACCGAAACCGTCTTCTCGTGGCCGGGGATCGGCCGCTACCTCACCACCGCGCTGTTCGCCGGGGATACCACGGCGATCATGGGCGGCACGCTGCTGATTGGCGTGAGTTTTGTGCTGATCAATAACCTGACCGACCTGCTGGTGCGGTTAACCGACCCGAGGGTGCGCTGATGCCGACTTATCTGTTTTTACGCCGTCTGCGCCGATCACCCGCCGCCTTCAGCGGCCTGGCCCTGGTGATCCTGCTGGTGCTGACCGCGCTGTTCGCCCCGTGGCTGGCGCCGCACGATCCCAACTGGCAGGATGCCGCCGCCCGTCTGCAGGGACCTGGCGCGGGGCACTGGCTCGGCACCGACAGCTACGGCCGTGACCTGCTGTCGCGCCTGCTCTACGGCGCACGTCCGGCGCTGGGTCTGGTGGCGCTGGTAACCGCCATTACCCTGCCCGTCGGGCTGCTGGTGGGTATCCTCTCCGGCTACTATGGCGGGTGGCTGGAGCGAATACTGATGCGGTTTACCGACGTGGTGATGTCGATGCCGCGGTTGATCCTCGCCTTCGCGTTCGTGGCGATGCTCGGCCCGGGGCTGGTCAACGGCGCGCTGGCGTTAGCCCTGACTACCTGGCCGGCCTACGCCCGTCAGGCGCGCAGCGAAATTCAGCGCCTGCGCCATAGCGACTATCTCGCCGCGGCGGAGATGCTGGGCATCCGCGGCGGGCGGCTGCTGGTCGGCCATATTCTGCCGCTATGTCTGCCGTCGGCAATTGTCCGGCTGGCGCTCGATCTGGCGGGTATTATTCTCGCCGCCGCCGGGCTCGGCTTTCTCGGCCTTGGCGCTCGCCCGCCGATGGCGGAGTGGGGAGCGATGATTGCCGACGGGATGCAGGTGATTTTCGACCAGTGGTGGATCGCTGCCATCCCCGGCGCGGCGATCCTGCTCGCCAGCCTGGCGTTTAACCTGCTGGGCGATGGCCTGCGCGATATTCTGGAGCCGCAACATGACTGACATCCGACTGACCGTGCAGGGACTCGCTGTCGACTACCCCACCGCCCGGGTGGTGGACAACGTCAGCTTCACCCTCGGCAACGAGCGGCTGGCGCTGGTGGGCGAATCCGGCTCCGGCAAATCCATGACCGCCCGGGCGCTGATGGGCCTGGTGCGCAAGCCCGGGATAGTGAGCGCCGAACGGCTGGAGGTGCTGGGGCGTGATGTGCTGACCCTTAGCGCCCGCGGCTGGCGCGAGCTGCGCGGCAACGATATCGCTATGGTGCTGCAGGACCCGCGCTATGCGCTGAATCCAGTGCAATCCATTCAGACGCAGCTGGAAGAGGCGTTAACCCTGCATCAGCGTCTCAGCCGCCGCGGGCGCGCCGAGGCGGTCAAAGACGCTATCGCCGCCGTCGGTCTGGATCTCCCGGTCCTCAGCCGCTATCCCGGCGAACTCTCCGGCGGGATGGGGCAGCGGGTAATGATCGCCCTCGCGCTGCTCAATAACCCGAAGGTGCTGATAGCCGACGAGCCGACCTCAGCCCTTGACGCCCGCCTGCGCAACCAGATCCTCGAGCTGCTGGTGGAGCAGTGCGCGCAGCGGCAGATGGCCATGTTACTGATCAGCCACGATCTGCCGTTAGTGGCCGCGCATTGCGATCGCGTGCTGGTGATGTACCAGGGGAGACAGGTCGACGAGATGCCAGCGCGAGCGCTACCGACGGCGACGCACCCTTATACCCGCACCCTGTGGACCTGCCGGCCGAATGCGCATACTTACGGCCAGATACTGCCGACCCTCGACAGAACTCAGGACTTTACGGAGACGGCCCATGGCGATCGTTAATCTTCAGGATTTACAGGTAACATTCGGCGCGAAGACGGCGGTCTCCGCCGCCAGTTTCCGTGTCGACGCCGGGGAAACCTTCAGCCTGATCGGCGCCTCGGGCTGCGGTAAATCGACGATTTTGCGCGTGCTCGCCGGATTACAGCGCGAATGGCGCGGCAGCGTGGATCTGCTCGGCCAGGCCATTACGCCGGGCGCCCGCTTTCAGGGCGAGCTGCGGCGCAACGTGCAGATGGTGTTTCAGGATCCGTATGCTTCGCTGCATCCCAACCATACCCTGTGGCGCACCCTGGCGGAGCCGCTGCAGATCCACGGCATCCGCGACGTTGCCTCGCGGGTGACCACCGCCCTTGAGCAGGTGGGTCTGGCCGCCGACGCCGCGCGCCGCTATCCGCATCAGCTCTCCGGTGGTCAACGGCAGCGCGTGGCCATTGCCCGCGCCCTGCTGCTGCGCCCGCAGCTCCTGCTGCTGGATGAGCCGACCTCGGCACTGGATATGTCGGTACAGGCGGAAATCCTCAATCTGCTTAACCGCCTGAAACAGGAGCACGGCATGACCTATCTGCTGGTCAGCCATGATGCCGACGTCATCGCCCATATGTCCGATCGGGCAGCGTTTATGGCGGAGGGCGTGATCCAGCGCTTTTTCGATCGCGACGCGCTGGTCAACGGAGAACACCGAATGAGGTGAAGTCAGCGGATGCGCGGTTGTTTTGTCGGGTGGCGCTTCGCTTACCCGACCTACGATTCGTGCGACCTGCCGTTAATTTACCCACTTGCGGCGACTGAAACTGCCGGTGCTGGCGGCCTCAAAATCGCTGAGACGTTCCCGGAAGGCCGGGGGTACAGGGGGCGGCGGCGACTGGCCGCCCCCTGTGCGCTCCTTGCGCCATGAATGACATAACGCAGAAGAAATATTGGGAGCGCAATCTGCCCGGAATTAACACAGAAGCTGTAGCCCTGCCAGACGCAGCGCGAACAGGGAAATATTCAGTTGTGACGTTATTTCGCCGGGTGGCGGCTGCGCCTTACCCGGCCTACAGGATCCACACACAGGCTCACACCCCGTAGGCCCGTGCAAGCGCAGCGCCGCCGGGCAACAGTATACGGCCCCCTCCCCTACTTCGCCAGGCTGGCAAAGCGGGCGAATACCGCATCAAAAATCGCCAGCCCCTGCGCCACCTGCTCAGCAGTAATGGTGCACGGCGGCACCACGTGAATGCGGTTTTCCACCACAAAGGCCAGCAGTCCGGCCTCGGTTAAGGCCCCTTTGATCGCGGCCATGTCGGCGGCGGTCAACGGCGTTTTTTGTTTACGGCTGCTTACTAGCTCCAGCGCCTGGAACAGGCCGCGACCGCGCACCTCGCCGATAATGGCGTGCTTCTCCGCCAGCGCCTCGAGGCCGGGTCGCAGCACCTCGTTGCCGATATAGGCCGCGTTCTCAACCACCTTCTCCTCTTTCATCGCGTCGATGGTGGCGACAATCGCCGCCATCGCCAGCGGATGGCCGGAGTAGGTCAGCCCCCCGGCAAAGAAGTGGTCATCAAAGTAGCGGGCAATCGGCTCACTAATCAGCACCCCGCCCGCCGGCACGTAGCCGGCGTTAACCCCCTTGGCAAAGGTCACCAGATCCGGCACCACGCCATCCTGTTCGAAGGCGAACCAGCTGCCGGTGCGGCCAAAGCCGGCCATCACCTCATCGAGGATCAGCACGATGCCAAACTCGTCGGCCAGAGCGCGCACGCCCTGCATATAGCCTGCCGGCGGCACGAGGATCCCGGCGGTGCCGGGGATGGACTCCAGCAGGATCGCCGCGATGGCCGTCGGCCCCTCGCATTCAATTATCCGCCGCAGATGCGCCAGCGCGCGCTGGCACTCCTCTTCCTCAGTCGCGGAGTTGAACTCGCTGCGGTAAAGGTAGGGGTTGAAGAAGTGCACATGGCCGCGGGAGAACTCATTCGGCACCCGGCGCCAGTCGCCGGTGGCGGCGATCGCGCTGCCGGTGTTGCCATGGTAGGAACGATAAGCCGAGAGCACCTTGTCGCGCCCGGTATAGAGCCGCGCCATGCGAATCGCGTTCTCATTGGCATCCGCCCCGGCGTTGGTGAAGAACACCTTGCTGAAGCCCGCCGGCGCCAGGTCGACGATGCGCTTCGCCGCTTCGCCGCGGGCAAGGTTGGCGGTGGCGGGCGCGATGGTGACCAGGGTCTCCAGCTGCGCCTTCATGGCCGCCAGCACCCGGGGATGTTGATAGCCTATGTTGACGTTCACCAGCTGGCTGCTGAAATCGAGCCAGGTATTCCCCTCGTAATCCCATAGCTCGCAGCCTTGCGCCCCGGCGATGACCAGCGGGTTGAGATTGCCCTGCATCGACCATGAATGAAACACATAGGCGCGATCCAATTGCCGAACTTCGTCATTGCTTACCGCGACCTCGTTGTGAATTGCCAGCTTCATACCCTGCCCTCTCTCATGTCGTAGTGGTTGGCTTCATCATTGGCCGCGGCCGCGCAAATCGGATAGAGCCAGTGCGCGCAAAACGATGTGACACGGTGTCACATCCCCGCCCGTCGTCTGGCCCTGTGCCTTGCCGTCCGGCGTTTTTATAGTGAAGGGACAACCGTACAGGAGAATGAGATGGCAACGAGCAACGTAGTGTTTATCACCGGGGCGACCTCGGGTTTTGGCGAAGCGGCAGCGCAGGTGTTTGCCGACGCGGGCTGGTCGCTGGTGTTGAGCGGGCGCCGCTATCCGCGACTGAAGGCCTTGCAGGACAGCCTCGCCGCTAAGGTGCCGGTGCATATTATTGAGCTTGACGTTCGTGACAGCGAGGCAGTGGCTGCCGCCGTGGCGTCGCTGCCCGCCGATTTCGCCGATGTCACCACCCTGATCAACAACGCCGGGCTGGCGCTGTCGCCGCTGCCGGCGCAGGAGGTGGCGCTGGAGGACTGGAAAACGATGATCGACACCAATGTCACCGGTCTGGTGACGGTCACCCACGCCCTGCTGCCGACGCTGATTCGCCATGGCGCCGGAGCGAGCATTATCAATATCGGCTCGATCGCCGGACAGTGGCCCTATCCCGGCAGCCATGTCTATGGCGCCAGCAAGGCCTTCGTGAAACAGTTCAGCTATAACCTGCGCTGCGATCTGCTTGGCACCGGCGTGCGAGTCACCGATCTGGCGCCGGGGATTGCCGAGACCGAATTTACCCTGGTGCGCACTAAGGGCGACCAGGCGGCATCGGATAAACTCTATCGCGGCACCACGCCGCTGAGCGCGCGCGATATCGCCGAGCAGATGTTTTATATCGCCACGCTGCCGGCGCATATGAACATTAACCGGGTAGAGGTGATGCCGGTGCGTCAGGCGTGGCAGCCGTTCGCCATCGATCGGGATTAAGAGAAGCCCGACGCTTCCCCTGCCGCGTTGCCGGCAGGGGGGACAGGCCGGTCTAGCGGCTGCTTTGCAGAAACTGCCTGACGCGTTCGGAGTCAGGTTGCGTGAAGAACTTCTCCGGCGGCGCCTTCTCAATCAGCAGCCCCTTCTCCAGAAACACCACCTCATTGGACACCTGGCGGGCAAAATCCATCTCGTGGGTCACCACCACCATGGTGTAGCCCTCGGCGGCAAGGGCTTTCATCACTCCTAACACCTCGTTCACCAGCTCCGGATCCAGCGCCGAGGTCGGTTCATCGAATAGGATGACTTCTGGCGACATCGCCAGCGAACGGGCGATCGCCACCCGCTGCTTCTGCCCGCCGGAGAGGGTGATCGGGTAGACATCGGCTTTGTGCGCCATGCCGACTTTCTCCAGCTGCCGCATAGCCATGGCCTTCGCCTCGTCCCGCTTCATGCCCTTAACGCGCAGCAGCGCCTCGCTGACGTTCTGCTGCACGGTCAGATGCGGCCACAGGTTAAAACTCTGAAACACCATCCCCACCCGCTCGCGGATTTTGGCCAGCTGGCGGTGCGACATCGCCCGGCCGCGCTGTTCATCAATCCCCAGCCGCTGACCGCCGATATGAATTTCACCGCGGTCCGGCTGTTCCAGCCAGTTCATACAGCGCAGCAGGGTGGATTTTCCCGACCCGGACGAGCCGAGAATACTCACCACGGTCCCCTTCTCCACCGTCAGGTTAATATCCCGCAGGACTTCCACATTATCGAACTGCTTGGAGACGTTTTTGACGCTTACGGCAATAGACTCAGGCATGGCTCATTCCTCGTTTGGCTCCCCAGGCGGTCAGGCGCTTAATCAGCAGCTCCAGCAGAATGCTGATCGCCCAGTAAAGCCCAATGGCGACGATAAAGGCGTTAAACGGAATAAAATAGGTCGCCTGGACGCTGTTGGCGGCGGCGGTGATCTCCTGAACGGTAATAATGCTCAGGAAAGCGGTGTCCTTCAGGCAGATAATCAGCTGATTGCCGATCAGCGGTAAGGCGGAAGAGACGATATTGGGTAAAATAATCCACCGAAAAATGGCATAGCGAGAAAAGCCCTGAGCAATCGCCGCTTCAATATACCCGCCGGAAAATACCCGCCGCTGGCTGCGCAATATTTCAAAGAAGTAGGCGCCATGATAAATAATCAGGGCCAATAAACCGGCGGTCCACGGCTCCATGCTAATACCGAGCTGCGGCAGTCCGTAATACAGCAGATAGGCGAGGATCAAAAAAGGGATCGCGCGCATCAGGCTGACAAAGCCAATGATAACCCGGTTAAGGACTTTCTTTTGATATTCACTCAAATAGCACAGCGCAATACCGATAATAAGGGCCGCCAGGGCGGCGGTAATAAACAGTTCGAGGGTCGCGAATAACCCGGCAATAAAGCTATCGCGTACCGACCAGATAACGCCCCACTGATTCATAATACCTCCCGTTGCTAGCGCGCCAGGCGCCTGGCTTTCCGTTCCGCGATCCCCTGCAGCTTCAACAAACAGCCGATGATCGCCACATACAGCAGGCCGGCGGCGAGGATCGGCGACAGCGGCTCGTAGGTGACCGAGGAGATACGGTTGGTCACCCGGGTAAGATCCACCACGCCAATCACGGCGATCGCCGGGCTACCTTTGATCAAAAACGACATCTCATTGACCAGCGCCGGCAGGCTCTCGATCCACATCTGCGGCAGCATGATGTAGCGGAAGTAGGTCCAGCGGCGCATTCCCACCGACTCCGCCGCCTCCCGCTGTTCGCGCGGAAAGGTGCGGAAGGCGTTGCGCCAGATCTCAGCGTTAAACGCCGACGTGTTAAGCGTCAGCGCCACAATCGCGGCCACGTTCTTGTCGAGGTTAATACCCATCGTGGGCAGCGAAAGAAACAGAAACAGCACCAGCGTCACCAGCGGCGTCGCGCGGGCCAGGCTGATATAGACCACCAGCAGCTGGTCGATAACCGGCAGACGCAGCATCCGCACCAGGGCGATCAGCAGCCCCGCCACCACCCCGAAGGCGATAGCGATGGCCGAAATCCAGAGGGTCGTCCATGCGCCTTCGATTAATAACTGCCAGGAAATTGCATCCATGAGGCCCTCCTTCTCAGCAACAGGCGGCGGTCGCCCGCCGCGGAACATTACAGACCGGCAAGCTTATGAAATTGTTCCGGGCTGGTGATCGCCTCGGTGGGCAGGTTGTCATAGGTTTCGCCGAACCATTTTTTCTGCAGCTCGGCGAGCTTGCCGGTCTCCTTCATGTGGTTCATAAACTTGGTCATATAGGCCAGCAGCTGCGGCGAGTTTTTCGGGATCGGCCACGCCATATAGCCCGGTCCGGAGACGGCCAGCCCTTTGGCGAAGACCTTCGGTTTGGCTTTCGCCAGGTCGTTTACCGAGATAACCACGTTAATCACGTAATCCAGCCGCTTATTCGCCAGGTCGGCGTAGGCTTCCGGATAGGAGGGGTACTCCACCACCGGTCCCAGCTTGCCGCCGGTCTGCTCCAGCATCGCCTTCAGCTCCGGCAAACGCGCCAGCAGCGCGCTGCCTGCCTGCACGCCCACTTTTTTGCCGCTGAGATCGGCAATGGTATTTAGCGAGGTATCGCCAGCGCGTTTGACGAAATAGTGCTGCGCGGAGGCCCATGGTGGGGTGAAATCAAAGACTTTCAGCCGCTCATCGGTAATAACCGCCCCGGTTAAGGCCATATCGTATTGTCCGGTGGAGACAGCCGCTAATAATCCGGTCCACGGTAATATGCTCTGGTCGACATGAAATTTGGCGTATTTACGTAACTCCTCAAGCATATCTTTGTTAAAGCCATCGGCCTGGCCATTATTCATAAAGTTAAACGGCGCATAATCATCTTCCGTCGCCACTTTCAGGGTGCCGGATTTTTCTATTTCCGGCAGATCGGCCGCGACGGCGTGATAAGAAAAAGCAACCGTTAATACAGCGCTCAGACATATTGATGCCAATGATTTTTTCATTATTTCACCCCTGATGGATTGGCCAGACGGGTTCATTCCAGAACGCGAAAAGGTTTATGCAAAATAGAGGCCGGGAGGTTCCGGTCCGCGGCGGCTGAATGCGTTTTTAATGTGGGAGCGTTTTGCAATTCCGTATAGAGCCAGATGGGCCGCATCGCTGTGTCAGATGGCGGAAGGGTGGTATGGAATTTGCTGAGCTTAGCGGGTGGTCGCGATGCGTTATTGCCAGAGGAGCCCCGTATGATCCGTCACCTGTTACACGTTGATTTTGAGCCTGGCCGCGGTTTGCAGGAACAGGTGCGAGAGACGCTGGTGAATGCCATTCTCAGCGGGATCTTCGCCGCCGACACCCCGCTCCCCTCCTGCCGCCAGCTGGCCAGCCAGCTGCGCGTCTCGCGCAACACCACCGCCCTGGTGTTCGAAAGCCTGGTCAACGAGGGCTACCTGATTAGCCGCCCGCGAAGTGGTTACTACCTGCACCCCGACTATCACGATGCTTCGCCGCCCGCGGTCGAGAGTGCACCGCAGCGCGAAGCGGCTGCACCACGCTGGGGCGACCGGCTGCAGATGACCCCCAGCCAGCAGGAGTCGATCCTCAAACCGGCGGGCTGGATGCACTACCGCTACCCGTTTATCTACGGCCAGCCCGATACCCGGCAGTTCCCGCTGGCCACCTGGCGCTCGGCGGCGAACTGGCTGCACGGCGGGGTGCGCGACCCGGCGTGGGTCATCGACCATATTGACCAGGATGTGCCGATGCTCATCGAGCAGATCCGCACCCGGGTGCTGCCCAAGCGCGGCATTGTCGCCGCCCCGGACGAAATTCTCATCACCCTGGGTTCGCAAAACGCCCTCTACCTGCTGACACGGCTGCTGCTCTCTTCCACCACCCGCATTGGCGTCGAAAACCCCTGCTTTCGCGAAGCCATCAACACCTTTCTGCTCGCCGACGCCGAGGTAGCGCCGCACCCGGTGGATGAAGAGGGGATCGTGCTTAATGAGCGTCCCTGCGATTACTACTATGTCACCCCCGGCCACCAGGTGCCCACCGGTGTGGCGATGAGCAGCGCGCGCCGCCGCCAGCTGCTGGAGCATGCCGCCCGCCATGACGCGGTGATCATTGAAGATGATTATGACTCGGAGAGTAACTTTACCCAAAACCCGCTGCCGGCGCTGAAGGCCAGCGATCGCAGCGGCCGGGTGGTGTATGTCAGCAGCCTGTCAAAGGCGCTGTCGCCGGGGCTGCGGCTGGGGTTTATGGTCGCCGACCCGGACCTGATCGACGAGGCGCGCGCCCTGCGCCGGTTGGTCTATCGCCATCCGCCGACCAACATTCAGTACCAGATGGCCCATTTCCTCGCCCAGGGCCATTATGAAACCCATCTGCGGCGCTACCACTACGACTCCGCCCAGCGCTGGGAGCGCCTGCACGCCGCCCTGCAGCGCTATCTGCCGTCGTGCCGCGCGCTGGCGGGGAGCGAACACGCTAACGCCTTCTGGCTGCAGACACCGGCGCAGATCAACACCCAGCAGCTCACCTGGCGCGCCGCCCACGCCGGCGTGCTGATTGAGCCCGGGGCGCGCCATTTTCTCAGCGCCGCGCCGCCGGATAACTACTTTCGCATGGGTTTCCACGCCATTAACCCCGACGCCATCGCCCAGGGGGTGGAGGTCCTGCGCGGCCAGCTGGAGCAGATGGGTTAGCGAAATTGTTCGTACTCAACGGCATCGCGCACGCTGAGCAGCGCCGGGCGCAGACTGTCGAAAGGCACCGATCCGAGCGCAACGCGCAGCGCCTGTGGAATCGTGGCGGAGACGCAGAACGGCTCGGCGGTCGACACCGAAATACGCCGTTCCATCAGCGCGTTCGCCAGCCGATCGGCCCGGCTCTCTTCCCCCAGAGGCAGCCAGACGAAGTACGAATCGGGATGACTGACAACGGGAAGCCCACAAAGCACCTCGCGGGCCACCTGCTGCCGCTGTCGCGCATCCTGGCGTTTCTGTGTTTCAAAGCGGGCCACCGTGCCATCTTCAATCCAGGCGCAGATCAGCGAACTTATCAGCGTCGGCGTATTCCACGTCGTGGCCCGGATGGCGCGCTCAATCTCCGGCCGATAGCGCGGCGGAGAAATCACCACCCCCACGCGCAGCCCGGTGGCGATATTTTTCGAAAATCCGGTGACATACACCGTTCTTTCCGGCGCATAGCTGACCACCGGCGGCGGCGGGCGGCTCACCAGCCTGGCGTAAGCCGCATCTTCAATAATCAGCAGATCGTGCTGGCGCGCGAGGTCGGCCAGCGCCTGCCGCTGCCCGGCGTTGAGCACCCAGCCCAGCGGATTGTGCAGCGTCGGCATGGTATACACCGCCCGCACTCGCCGCTGCTGGCACAGCGCATGAAGCGCCTGCAGGTCCGGCCCCTCGGCCCCACAGGGGATGGCCGCCAGCTCCAGATGATAGAGCGCCGCCAGCACCTTGAAGCCCGAATAGGTCAGAGCATCAACCGCCACCACATCGCCCGGACGTAACAGCCCCATAACGGTCACCGCCAGCCCGTGCTGTGCGCCGTTAACGATCAGGACATTTTCCGCGGCCGGCGCAAAGTGTCGGCAGGTCAAATGGCGGGCGATAATGTCCCGCTCGGCGAGCCGCCCGGCGTGAGGCTGATAGCGCAGATGCGAATCAATATCGCCCGCTATCGCCAGCTGCCTGAGCGCCTCGCGCAGCGCATCGCCCTGCGCCGGCAGCGAAGGGTAGTTGAAGTTAAGATCCACGACGTCAGCGGCCACCACCTGCTGATCGACCCCGTGCCCCGGCGGCAGCGCGAGGTCGCGCACGAAGGTGCCGCGGCCGGTTTCGCCGCTAACCAGCCCCATCTCTTCCAGTTCACGGTAGACGCGGGTGGCGGTGGCCAGCGAGAGGCGTTCATTGGCGGCAAGGGTACGGTGCGTTGGCAGACGGCTGCCGGCGGGCAGCTGCCCGCTGCGGATCGCCTGCGCGTATCGGTCGACAACGGCTTTGTATCGAGCTTTCATCGTGAAATGTATCTATGACAATAATTTGATTGTATCAGATTGGCCACATTACCATCGCCACTGACGATGCTCAAGCGGGCGCAGCCCAATCAGATAACGCGAGGTTAACGTGGTAGATTCAATATTGGATAAATCGGCGCCCGGCCCCTGGTCCGGATGGTTTCATGGTTTACTGGGGGTGATTATTTTTAGCGGTTCCCTGCCCGCGACGCGGCTGGCGGTGCAGGATATGGATCCGTTGTTATTGACCTTTCTGCGCGCCTCCATCGCCGGGCTGCTTGCCATCGCCTTGCTGGTCGGCTTTCGCCAGAAACGCCCGCGCCTGGTGCAGCTTGTCCCCCTGATCATCATCTCATCAGGGGTGGTGATCGGCTTTCCCCTGCTCACGGCGCTGGCCCTGCAGCGCATCACCTCGGCGCATTCGATTGTGTTTATTGGTCTGCTGCCGCTGATGACCGCTATTTTTGGCGTGCTGCGCGGCGGCGAGCGTCCGCAGCGCGCTTTCTGGATCTTTTCGCTGCTGGGCAGTCTGCTGGTGATGGGATTCTCCCTGACGCAAAGTGCGGCGACGTCGCTCAGCGGCGATCTGCTGATGCTTGCGGCGGTTATCGCCTGCGGCCTCGGCTATGCGGAAGGGGCGAAGCTGACGCGGGAGCTCGGCGGCTGGCAGGTGATCTGCTGGGCGCTGATGATTGCCCTGCCGTTGATGCTCCCCGCCTCGCTGATGGTTCAGCCTGCGTCCTGGCATGCCATATCGGCCTCCTCCTGGACCGCGCTCGGCTATGTGTCGCTCTTCAGTATGCTGATCGGTTTTATCTTCTGGTACAAAGGGCTGGCCGCGGGCGGGATCGCCGCCGTCGGCCAGCTCCAGCTATTGCAGCCGTTCTTCGGGCTTGGCCTGTCGGCGGCGCTGTTGCACGAAACCGTCAGCCCCTTGATGCTGGCGGTTACCCTCGGCGTGGTGCTGTGCGTAATGGGCTCGCGCAAATGTGGCCGCCGGCGGGTTAGCGCAGAGAGCAGGAGCAGTGATTGACCGCCCCTACATCCGCCGTCCCGGGTTTCGGCGGCGTAACCGCTGACCCGGGCTACCGCATGACAAACGGCTGGAAACAGGTCGCCCCGCCGGGGAGGGCGACCGCCTACAGCGGCCGCGCGTACTGGAGCATCACCTGCAGCAGCACGTTGGCGCCGGCGGCGACGTGCTCCGGCGAGGCATACTCCATTTCGTTATGGCTGATCCCATCCTTGCAGGGGATAAAAATCATCCCGGTCGGCGCCAGGTAGCTCATATACACTGCGTCATGCCCGGCGCCGGAGACGATCGGCCGCGCCGGGTAGCCCAGCCGCTGCGCGGCATCGGCAATGGCCTGCTGGCATTCGCCATCGAAGGGCGCCGCCGGATAGTGGCTCACCTGCTTCAGGGCCACCTGCAGACCGCTTTCCCGCTCAACCTCCGCGATAAACGCCCGCAGCTGGCGATCCATTTCATCCACCAGCGCATCGCTGAGATTGCGCATATCAATGGAGAAGGTGACCTCTCCGGGCACCACGTTGCGGCTGTTGGGCCACACCTGCACGCTGCCGACGGTGCCGCGTCCCTCTTCGCTGCGTCCGGCAATGGCTACCACCTCCTGCATAATGCGGGTCGCCACCTGCATGGCATCCTGACGCAGGCGCATCGGCGTGGGCCCGGCATGCGACGCCTGACCGGTCACCACGCAGTCGTACCAGCGGATCCCCAGCACGCCCTGCACGATACCGATGGTTTTCGCTTCATCTTCGAGAATCGGCCCCTGCTCAATGTGCGCCTCAAAATAGGCGCCGACGGGATGCTCTCCCGGGGTCTGCTCGCCGATATAGCCGATCTGCGCCAGCGCCTCGCCGACGCTGACGCCCTCTTTATCCGTGACGGCCCAGGTCTCCTCCAGCGGGAAGACCCCGGCAAAGACCCCGGAGCCCATCATCACCGGCACAAAGCGCGACCCCTCTTCGTTGGTCCAGAACACCACCTCAATCGGCGCCTCGGTGGCAATCTGCAGATCGTTGAGCGTGCGCACCACCTCCAGCGCCGCCAGCACGCCGTAGTTGCCGTCAAATTTGCCGCCGGTGGGCTGGGTGTCGATATGGCTGCCGGAGACGATGGGCGGCAGGCTGGGGTTGCGCCCTTCCCGACGCATAAACACATTGCCGATTTTATCGATGGTGACGCTCATCCCGGCCTCCCGCGCCCAGCCAATCACCCGATCCCGCCCCTGACGGTCGAGGTCGGTGAGGGTCAGACGGCGGCAGCCGCCCTTCGGCGTGGCGCCGATCTGCGCGAGATCCATTAACGACGCCCACAGGCGGTCGCCATTGATGCGCCAGCCGGTGGTGTCGGTGGCGGGGGTAAAAAGTACATCACAGCTCATGGTGGTCTCCTGACATCAAGGTCGCCGCCAGCGCAACCGGCGGTGGGAAAAAAGGCATCAGCGCCTGGTCTTCATCGTGGTGTGTTGCCGCCGGTCAGACGGCCAGGGCCTGCGCGTTGGCGTCAATCGCCAGCTCGCGCCAGCGGTGGCAACTCACCGCATGGCGCTCCGCGACGGATTCCGTCGGCGGCAGGCTCTGCTCGCAGACCGGGCGACGGTGCGGGCAGCGCTCGGCAAAGGCGCAGCCGGGCGGCAAGCGCGCCAGATCCGGCGGCGCGCCGGGAATGCAGTGCAGGGCATCGCCTTTCTTAAGCCCCTCTTTCGGCCGGCTGCCCAGCAGCACCCGGGTATAAGGATGGCGTGGGTGGCGCAGGATCTCACTCATAGAAGCCTCCTCGACGATCCGCCCGGCGTACATCACCGCCACCCGGTCGGCGATCTCCACCGCGGCGCCGATGTCGTGGGTCACAAACACGATCGACAGCCCGCGCTGCTTTTGCTGCTCGCGCAGCAGGATCAGGATCTGGATTTGCACCGTGGCGTCGAGGGCGGTGGTCGGCTCATCCGCCAGCAGCAGCTGCGGGTTACAGGAGAGCGCGAGGGCGATCATCGCCCGCTGGCGCATCCCGCCGGACATCTCGTGCGGGTAAGCGTCCAGCCGCCGCTCGGGGCTGGGAATGCGCACCTGGCGCAGGGCCTCCAGTGCCCTGTCCCGGGCCGCCTGGCGCGACAGCCCTTCGTGGCGACGCAGCCCTTCAATAATCTGCTGCCCAACGGTGTAGACCGGGTCGAAGGCCAGTAGCGGCTCCTGAAAAATCATCGCGCAGCGCCCGCCGCGGTAGCGCCGCAGCTGGCTGGCGCTCATCGTCAGCACCGCGTCGTCACCCACCCGCAGGGTGCCGGAGAGCTCACTGCTCCCCGGCGGGTGCAGGCGCATCAGCGCCCGCAGGGTCACGCTCTTGCCGGAACCCGACTCGCCAATCAGCGCCATCACCTCCCCCTTTTGTACGTCAAAGGAGACCCCGTTGACCGCGTTGATGGTCTGCCCGTCGCGGCGAAAGACGACCCGCAGGTCGCGCACATGGACAAAGGCGTTATCCGACATGGCTGACCTCCTTAAGGGGGATGCTCTGATGCCAGAGCGAGGCCGGCTGCGCCATCAGGCAGGCGCTCTGGTGCCCCTCCCCGACCGCCTCCAGCCGCGGTTTCACTTCGGCGCAGACCGCCTTCGCATGCGGGCAGCGGGTGTGAAAGCGACAGCCGCTCGGCGGCGCGATGGGGCTGGGGGGATCGCCGCTCAGCGGCGAGGTCAGGGTGCGGTGTTCCGGGTCCATGGAGGGCATGGAGCTTAACAGCGCCCGGGTATAGGGGTGGGCGGAGGCGGTAAACAGCTGCTCCGCCGGGCCGATCTCTACCACTTCGCCAAGGTACATAACGAGGATCCGATCCGACAGCCAGCGAACCACGTGCAGATCGTGGCTGATAAACACATAGGTCAGCTCGAGGGTGCGTTTTAGCTCCTGCAGCAGCTGCAGCACCTGAGCTTCCACCGATTTATCCAGTGCCGACACCGCCTCATCAAGAATGACCAGCCGCGGCTTCATCGCCAGCGCGCGGGCGATATTCACCCGCTGCCGCTGGCCGCCGGAGAGCGCATGCGGGTAGCGGTCGGCAAAGCGCGCCGGTTCAAGGCCGACGTGCGCCAGCAGATAGCGGGCGTATTCGCTGGCCTCTCTGGCGCTGACGCCGTGGACGCGCTGGCCGAAGGCGATACTCTCCTCCATGGTCATGCGCGGATTGAGCGAGGCATAGCTATCCTGGAAAACCATCTGCACCTGGCGACGGTAGGCTTTCATGGGCAGACGCGACGAGCCAACCTCCAGCCCGTCGAAGATCAGTTCGCCGCTGTCCTGGGTGAGCAGCTGCATCAGCAGTCGGGCGGTGGTCGATTTGCCGCAGCCCGACTCGCCGACCACCCCCAGGGTTTCACCTTTCATCACCGTGAAGCTGATATCGTCCACCGCCTGGACCACCTCCCGGCCTTTGCCGCCGCGGAAGTACTTCAGCAGGTGATTGACCTTCAGCAGCGGCTGCGCCGGCCCGCCGAGATCGATATTGATAAAGGGTTGCATCGCTTACTCCTTAATCGCCATTGCCGCACGCAGGCGGTCCGCGAGGATATTGAACGAAATGGAGGTGATAAAAATCATCAGGCCCGGCAGGGCGGCCACCCACGGCTGGGTATAGATTGCCGTGCGCAGGGTATTGAGCATCAGCCCCCACTCGGGCTCCGGCGGCCGCACGCCGAGGCCGAGAAACGACAGGCCGGAGGCGAGGATCATGCACACCGAAATCAGCCCGGTGGAGAAGACGAAGATCGGCCCGAGCACGTTACCCAGCACCTGGACGCGGATAATGGTCAATGCGCTGGCGCCGGTGGCCCGGGCGGCGTCGATATAGTCCATATGCCGTACCTGGGCGGTCACGCTCTCGGCAATCCGCGCCACCTGCGGGACAAACACCAGGGTCAGCGACAGCAGCGCATTGTCGATGCCCGCCCCCAGCGCCCCCGACAGCGCAATCGCCAGCAGGACCGAGGGAAAGGCATAGAACACATCCACGGTGCGCATAATCACGGTATTGATTTTGCCGCCCATGTAGCCGGCGATGATCCCGATGGCGCCGCCGATAAAAAAGGCGAACACCACCGGGACAATCCCCATAAACAGCGACAGCCGGGTGCCGAGAATCAGTCGCGACAGCATGTCGCGCCCCAGCTCATCAGAGCCCAGCGGGAAGCCGTCGCTGCCGATGGGCTTCAGGCGCAGGAACATTGACGTTTGATAGGGGTCTTTGACGATAAGCCATGGCCCTAACAGCGCCAGGGCCAGCAGCAGCAGGATCACTACCCCCACCACCACGCCGCCGGGATCGCGCAGTAAGCGGCGCAGCACGCCGCGCCAGTAACCTTGCCGGGAAGCGTTGGCCGGCGCGGCCGGGACCGCTTTCGTCGTTGCCGTATCCACCATGGTCAGCTCCTCTTAATGCGCGGGTCGAGGGTGGCCTGCAGAATATCCACCAACAGGTTGAGCAACACGAAAAACAGCGCCAGCACCCAGATAGTGCCCTGCAGCAGGGGCAAGTCGCGCTGAAAGATGGCGGTGTTGAGCAGCAGCCCGGTCCCCGGCCAGGAGAAGACGGTCTCCACGAGGATCGAGCCGCCCATCAGATAGCCCACCTGCAGCCCCATCACCGCCAGCGCGGTTGGCGCGGCATTTTTCATGACGTGGACAAAGATGCGCGATTCGTTAAGGCCGCGGGCGCGCAGGCCAACGATAAACTCCTGGCTGAGGATATCGGCTACCTGCGAGCGCACGGTGCGGGCGATAATCCCGGTCGGGATCACCGACAGCGTGATGGCCGGCAGCAGCATGAACTGCAGGTGCGCCCAGTCCCATTGCCAGCCCACCTCGCCTATCGGCCCGCCGCCGGTGGCCGGCAGCAGCGCGAACTTGACGCTGCAGAGGATCACCAACAGCATCCCCAGCCAGTAATGCGGCACGCTGACGCCAAACACCGACAACACCGAGGCCAGACGGTCAATGACGCTGTTGCGAAAATAGCCGGCGACAAAGCCAAACAGGCTGCCGAGGACGAAGCCGATCGCCGTCGCCAGCAGCGCCAGGCGCAGGGAGTAAGCCACTGCGGTCATCACCTCGTCTATCACCGGGCGGCCGGTGGCGACCGACATACCGAGGTCGCCGTGCAGTGCCCGCCACAGCCAGTGGATAAACTGCAGAGGCAGCGGCTTATCAAAGCCGTAGGCCTGCATCAGCGTCTGGCGCAGCGCCTCCGAGGCGTCCGGCGGCATCACCGACACCAGCGGGTCGCCCGGCGCGATCTGCACCAGCATGAAACAGATCACCGCCACCCCAAGCATGGTGGGGATAGCCAGCAGAATGCGGTATAGCAGCGTATTGATCATCGGTTGCCCCTTTCGCGATTACTCTTTTTTGCTCACCAGGCTGAGGTCGATAAACCAGCTCTGCGGTTGCACCACTCCGGTCACCGCGGGCGAAATCGCGCGCGGCCCGACGTCGTGGGCGACAAACAGGAACGGCACCTGATCCACCAGCGCGGCGTGCAGATCGCCGGCGGCTTTATTCATCGCTTCCGGGGTAAAGGCGTGCTTGACGGCGGCGGCGAGTTTTTCCGTCTCTGGGGTGGCGAAGTAGCCCCAGTTGGTCGCCACCGGCGGAAACGCTTTGGCGGTCGAGAAGCGGATCAGGCCAAAATAGGGATCATTGACTGCGGCGCTGACGTTGATCGCGTCGATCCCTTTTGCCGAGGGATCCCGGGCGCCCAGGCGCCAGTTGGTGAACAGGGTGTTCCATTCCACCACTTTAATATCCACATTGAAGAAGCAGCTCTTCAGGCTCTGCTGGATATACTCGTTCATCGGCAAGGGCTGCATCTGCCCGGAGCCGGAGGCCGAGGTGGCCACCGTGACGTGCAGCGGCTTGCCGGCGCTGTATCCAGCCTCGGTCATCAGTTGACGGGCGGCGTCCGGGTCATATTTGATCTGGAAGGTGGGTTTGCCATGCCACGGGCTGTCGGCCTCGTAGACCCCGGTGGCCTCGGTCATGTAGCCGCCGAGGTAGCTCTTCAGCTCGGCGCGGTTCAGACACAGGTTGGCCGCTTTGCGCACCCGAATGTCCTGCCACGGCGATCCTTTTTCAAAGGAGAACTGCCAGGGCCACAGGTGCGGCTGGGTGTTGGCGTAAAGGTGAAAACCCTGAGACTTGATCTGATCGATGGCGTCCGGCGCCGGGGCTTCAATCCAGTCCACCTGCTTCGACAGCAGCGCCGCGGTGCGGGCGTTGGCCTCCGGCAAAGGGATCAGCACCACCTTATCCACCCGGGGAATGCGATCTTTGTTCCAGTAGTCGGGGTTTTTCGCGAGGATCAGCTGCTGCCGCGGCACCAGCTTCTCCAGTTTGAACGGGCCGCTGCCCACCGCATGGGCGGCGAAGACGGTCCACGCCTGTTTGCTGCGCGCGGCGCTATCCCCCGCGCTGGCCGGCACCGCGTCATACTGCTTCTGCCACGCCGTGGGCGAGACAATAAACAGGTTGGTGATGTTGTACGGCAGCAGCGCGTCCGGTTCCGAGGTGGTCAGCGCCACAGTGTGGTCGTCAATTTTCTCCGCGCCGGTGAGGGTCGGCATCCGCGACAGGGTGTTGCCGATCTGCCCCGGGGCGTACTGCGGCGCTGCTTTATTGAGCACCTTATCCACGTTCCAGACGATGGCGTCGGCGTTCACCTCCGTCCCATCATGAAACTTCACCCCCGGACGCAGGGTGAAAATCCAGCGGCTGGTGTTCTGCGGATCGATGTGCCACTCGGTCGCCAGCCCCGGCACCAGACCGCTGGGCTTTTCACCTTGCGACAGATCCCACTCCACCAGCGCGTCATACAGCGGGATGCCGGTAAAGCGGTTGCCCTCATAGCCCTGATCCGGCTGGCCGAGGGTTAACGGAATATCCGCGGCGGTCATGGCGATCCGCAGCGTGGAGGCGTTGGCAGGTAAGGCGGCGCCCGCCAGGGCCAGTGCGCCGCTCACCGCCACGGCGAGACGACCGGCACGCGAAAATAACGTTGTTTTGTGCATCACATGATCCCTGTTAAATAAAGTGTCACGAATTAACAGGCAAAATGCGTACCAGCTCTTGCGCGGGCGGAAATAGGCCGAAACCGACCGATAAAATAAGAAGGACTTATATTATCACCATGATAATTATGGGAAAATAATTGCACCTTATTCCGTCGCACCGCCAGCGGGAAATATGTTGCAGAATTGCACCAGTCGCTATATGGCAAATTTCAAATAATCACTCTGCGTCACTTTTTTATTCATCCCCGTCCTCCGCCGCGGCGTATTCTCCGTCGGGATCAATCCCTTCTATACTTCAGGGAACACATCGACCGGGAGAGACTATGCCTTTAGCCGATTTTCACCGCTCCGATCCTTTTACCCTCGGTATCGAACTGGAGCTGCAGGTGGTGAACCCGCCGGGTTACGACCTCAGCCAGGATGCCTCGACGCTGATTGCCGACGTCCAGCATGAGCTGACCGTGGGAGAAGCCAAGCACGATATCACCGAGAGCATGCTGGAGATCGCCACCGGGGTGTGCCGCGACATCAGCCATGCGCAAATCCAGCTCAGCGCCATCCAGCAGGCGGTCCAGCGCGCGGCGCTGCATCATCATCTGCAGATCTGCGGCGGGGGTTCCCACCCCTTTCATGCCTGGCAGCGCCAGCAGATCAGCGACAATCCGCGCTATGTCAAAACCGTCGAGCATTTTGGCTATCTGGCGCAGCAGGCGACGGTCTTTGGCCAGCATGTGCACGTCGGCTGCCAGAGCGGCGACGACGCCATCTATCTGCTGCACGGCTTGTCGCGCTTTGTGCCGCACTTCATCGCCCTCAACGCCGCCTCGCCGTGGTTCGACAGCACCGACAGCCGCTTCGCCTGTTCGCGCCTCAACCGCTTCTCCTCCTATCCCGACAACGGTCCGATGCCGTGGGTGGCCGACTGGCAGGGGTTTCGTCGCCTGTTCCGCCAGCTGAGCTACACCAGCATGATCGACAGCATGAAGGATCTGCACTGGGATATTCGCCCCAGCCCGCAGTTTGGGACCGTCGAGGTGCGGGTGATGGACACTCCCCTGACCCTCGCCCAGGCGATCCATATCGCCGGCTTTATACAGACCCTGGCCTGCTGGCTGTTGACGGAGCGTCCTTTTAAGCACCAGCCTGACGATTATCTGCTGTATCCTTTTAATCGCTATCAGGCCTGCCGCTACGGGCTGGACGGGACCCTTACCGACGTGCGCAGCGGGGAGCAGCGCAGCATCCGCCAGGAGATCCTGCAGCTCGCCGACCGGCTGGCTCCTTTCGCCCATCAGCTGAAGGCGACGGCGGCGCTGGAGGCGGTGGTTCGCCAGGCGAAATCGCCGCACAGCGAGGCGCAGCAGATGCGCGAGTTTATCGCCAACGGCGGTTCGCTTTCCGGGCTGGTGCAAAAACACTGTGAGATTTGGGCGGCATAAGACAGCGAGGCGGGTATACTCGGCGCAGACCATAGAAAGGATTGCCCATGTTATTACGCTGCCTGCTCCCCCTGGCGCTGCTGCCCCTGGCCGCCGTCGCCAGCGCCGCCTGTACCCTCACCGACCCGACGCTAACCCTGCAGAGCTATCGGGTGGATGCGCAGAAAGAGCGCATTGCAATGTACTGGCAGGATCGGCACGGTAAAGCCTGGGGTTCCCTGCGTTCGCTGCTGGCGGGTATCGATGGCGATGGCCGGGTGCAGATGGCGATGAACGGCGGCATTTACGATAAGGCCTACGCGCCGCTGGGGCTGTATATCGAAGACGGCAAACGCCTGACGCCGGTAAACCGCTCCGCCGGCGGCGGGAACTTCTTTATCCGCCCCGGCGGCGTATTCCTGGTGGAGAACGGCCGGGCGAAAATCGTGCCGCTGCCGGCGTACAAACGCTCTCCCGCCATCCGCTATGCGGTGCAGTCCGGCCCGATGCTGATTGAGAATGGCGTCATCAACTGGCGGCTGAAGCCCTCCGCCAGCTCGCGCAAACTGCGCAACGGGGTTGGCATCGATAAGCAAGGCCGGGTGGTGTTTATGCTCAGCGATCGCGAGACCAACTTCTATGATTTTGCCTGCTATGCGCAGTCAAAGCTTGGGGTGCGGCAGATGCTTTATCTCGACGGCACCCTGTCGAAGATGTACCGCAAAGGCGGCAGCGTGCCGTGGCAATATCATCCGTTCGTGACCATGATAACGGTGGAGAGGAAATAGCGGGCGCGTTTGGGGGCGGCCATTCCAGCCAGGAGAGTGAATAAATTAACGGCAGGCCGGGCAAGGTATTGCCGCCGTGCCCGATGTCCTTGCCCGGTGGCGCTGCGCTTACCGGGCCTACAGAGTCTGTTCGCTATGATATGGCCCCTGAAATCTACGGGCGTGCAGCAGGGCCGATTCCCGCTGAAATCGGCTAACCGGAGGTCGGCAGATAAGGCGGGGCTCACGCCCAAACGCAACGTGAACGCAAAACCCACCCTCACCCTACCCCTCTCCCAAAGGGAGAGGGGACCGCCCGGTAGTCGTTGCAGCCTGGAGTATCCCCGTTACCGACCGGTAGCGCCGCGCTTACCCCCGCCGATGCGCCCACTCGCGCATACGCTGAAACAGCACATACAGCGAAGGAATAAACAGGATGCCAACCATCGTCGCCACCAGCATTCCGCTGAACACCGTGGTGCCGATGATCCGCCGGCTCTGCGCCCCGGCGCCGGTGGCGAGCATCATCGGCATGATGCCGATAATAAACGACACCGCGGTCATCATCACCGCGCGGAAGCGGCGGGTGGCGCCCTCGCGCGCGGCGTCGACTATCGACAATCCCTCTTCGCGCCGGCTGCGGGCAAACTCAACGATCAGAATCGCATTCTTCGCCGCCAGGGCGATCAGCAGCACCAGTCCTATCTGGACATACACATCGTTGGCATAGCCCGCCGTCCACAGCCAGAGCAGCGCTCCGCCGATGGCGAACAGCACCGAAAGCATGACGCTCGCCGGCAGCGTCCAGCTCTCATACTGCGCCACCAGGAACAGCCACGCCATCGCCACCGCCGCCAGCACGATCCACACCGCCTGATTGCCGGTCTGCTGCTCCTGCCAGGAGATGCCGCTCCAGGCGTAGTCATACCCCGGAGGCAGATGGGCCTGCAGAATCTGCTCCATGGCCGCCATCGCCGTACGGCTGCTGACCCCCTCGGCCGCTGAACCGCTCACCGACACGGACGGGAACTGGTTGTACTGCTGAATAAACGGCGCCCCCACCGTCGGCGTAATGGTGACCAGATTGCTCAGCCGCACCCGCTCGCCGTCGCGGCTGCGGACGTACAGCTCGCTAATCTGCTCAGCCCGCTCGCGCCACTGCATCTCATTTTGCATCACCACATGATAGACACGGTTGTTAAGGCTGAAATCGCCGGCGCGCGTGCCACCGAACGCCGTCTGCAGGCTGCTGAAGATCTGCGCCACCGGCACATCCAGCAGCGCCGCCCGATCGCGGTCGACCGTCAGGGTCAGCTGCGGCACGTTGCTGCTCCAGGTGGTAAACACCCGGCTCAGCTGCGGATGCTGGTTCGCCAGTTGAAGGATCTCCCGCGTCACCTGCTCCAGCTCCGCCGACGACTGACCGGCCTGCGCCAGGATGCGCAGGTCAAATCCCGAGGCATTGCCCAGGCCCGGCAGGGTCGGCGGCGCGAAGGTCATGATCGTCGCCTCCGGCAGCGACAGCAGCTGGCGCTGGATATCCGCCATCACCGTATCCAGCGGCGGCCGCTGATGCCAGTCCTTGAGCATCACCGAGATAAACCCGCCGTTAGCGGCGCTGGTGCCGTTGAGAATGTTGAAGCCGGACACCTGAATCACATCCTCCACCGCCGGGTTAGCCATCAGCAGCTTGCGCGCCTGGGCCATCACCGCTTCGGTACGCTCCAGCGACGCCGCCTCCGGCAGCTGCACGCTGGCAAACAGGTAACCCTGATCTTCCTGCGGCAGGAAGCCTTTCGGCATTGAGCTAAAGCTGAACGCCACCAGCGCGCCCGCCGCGACCGTCGCCGCCAGCGCCAGCCAGGGGCGGCGGTTCATCCAGCCAACCAGCCGGCCATAGCCGTCGCGGGTGCCGTCGAGGAGACGGTTAAACGCCCGCCACACCGCCGCCGGCCGGGCGGGACGCGGGCGCAGCAGCAGCGCGCAGAGGGCCGGGGTCAGGGTTAACGCCACCAGGCTCGACAGGGCCACCGCGGTGGAGAGCGTCACGGCAAACTGCCGATACAGCTCGCCGACGATCCCCGGGAGCAGCGCCACCGGCACAAACACCGCCAGCAGCACCAAGGTCGTAGCGATCACCGGCCCGGCGATCTGCCGCAGCGCCTGGGCGGTGGCCTGCAGGCGATCCAGCCCTTCCGCCATTTTGGTTTCCACATTCTCCACCACCACAATGGCGTCATCCACCACCATCGTCAGGGCGAGAATGATCGCGAACAGGCTGAGGGTGTTGGCGCTGTAGCCCAGCAGATAGAGCACCGCAAAGGTGCCGATCAGTGACACAGGGATTGCCAGCACTACGATCAGCGTCGCCCGCCAGCTCTGCAGGAACAGCGACACCACCACGACCACCGCCAGCAGGGTCAGCGCCAGCGAGACGCCGATCTCTTTGATCGTCGCCGCCACAAAGCGGGTGGTATCGAACTTCACCTCCCAGGTGAGATCCGCCGGAAAGCGGGTGTGCAGGCGGTTAAGCTCAGCGCGCACTGCGCTGGCGACCTGCAGGGCATTGGCGGTGGGCGTCGGGTAGATACCCAGATAGGCCGAGGCTTTACCGTTCAGCTGCGCGCCGGAGCTGTAGCTGCGGGCGCCCAGCTCAATGGTCGCCACGTCAGCGAGGCGAACCAGCTGCCCCTGCGCGCCGCGGCGGAGGATAATCTCGCCAAAGCTGGCCGCCTCGTTCAGACGCCCCAGCCCGTTGATGGTCAGCGTCTGCTGCTGACCGTTGAATACCGGCGGGGTGCCCACCTGCCCCGCCGCGCCCTGCACATTCTGCTCGCGCAGCGCCTGGGCAACGTCATCCGTGGTGATGTTGAGGGCGTTCATGCGGTCCGGACGCAGCCAGATGCGCATACTGTAATCCCGGGCGCCAAACATCTGCACCTCGCCGACGCCGGGCAGGCGCGCCAGCGCCTCGCGTACCTGGGTGCTGGCGTAGTTACTGACAAACAGCGGCGACAGCGTGCCCAGCGGCGAATAAAGGCTTACCCCCATCAGCAGGTTGCTGGCGCGCTTGCGTACCTGGACCCCATTCTGCTGCACCTCCGCCGGGAGCTGCGCCAGCGCCTGCGACACCCGGTTTTGCACGTCGATCGCCGCCAGGTCGGCATCGGTGCCCGCCGCGAAGGTAATACTCAGGCGGTACGTTCCCTCATCCGAGCTGGTGGACTCCATATACAGCATATGATCGACGCCGTTGAGCTGGGTCTCCAGCGGGGCGGCGATAGCCTCCGCCACGTCTGACGCGCTGGCGCCTGGCCAGCTGGCGGTAACGTTCACCACCGGAGGCGTGATCGCCGGGTACTGCTCCACCGGGATCAGCTTCAGCGACACCGCGCCGACAAAGGTCAGCAGCAGCGCGATCACCATGGCAAATCGCGGACGACGGATAAAAAAGGTCAGCATCCCTTCTCCTTACTTAGTTCAGCACCTGTACCGCGGCGCCTTCGCGTAAACGCTGCGCGCCGTCGGTGATCACCTGCTCGCCCGCCTGCAGCCCTTTCTCAACCGCAAACTGCTGCCCCTGCTGCCCGGCGAGGGTCAGACGACGCTGCCCGGCGGTATGGTCCGGCTTCAGCACCCAGCTGAAAAAGCCCTGCGGATCCTGCTGCACGGCGGCGGCCGGGATCATCACCCGTGACTGCAGCTCCTGCGGACGGAACAGGATTGTTACGCTGCCCCCCGGCAGCAGACGGTGCTGCGGATTGGCGAACTCCGCCCGCACCGCCACGCTGCCGGTGCGGGCATCAATCCGGTTATCGATGGAGGTCAACACCCCATCGCGCCGTTTGCCATCCACGTCAATCTGCGCCAGCCACGCCTGCTTCAGAGCGTGGATGTCGGCATGCTGGCCGGTTTTGCTGAAAAACGCGGCTTCGTCGAGGGCGAACGACACCCGCACCGGATCCAGCTGCACAATGTCCACCAGCACTCCGCTGGATGGGTTAATCAGCGTCCCGACGTGAAAGGCGCTGTGGCCCACCCGTCCGGTCACCGGCGCCGCAATCCGGGTATAACTGAGCACAATCTGCTGGGCCTCGACGCGGGCTTTCGCCTGCTGCACGGCGGCGGCGGCGACGTCGCGCTGCATCCGGGCTGTGTCGACGTCGTTGCGGCTGATGGAGTGGTTGTTGATGAGTCGCTCGTAGCGAGTGAGCAGCTGTTGCGACTGGCGTAATGAGGCCTCTGCGCTTTTCAGCTCGGCCTGCGCCAGGGCCAGCGCCGCGCGGGGCTGTGCGTCGTCGAGGGTAAACAGCAGGTCGCCCTCGGTCACATACTGCCCGTCCTGGAAGTGGCGCTGAACAATCACCCCTTCGGTGCGCGCGCGAATGTCGACGGCGCGGATTGCCTCGACCCGTCCGGGGATGGCGCGTTCTTCAGCATGAGGAGCCAGTTCGGCTGTGGCGACACGGACCGGCACCGCCGGCGCGGCGGTGGCCGTCAGGGCGCTGCTGGCCAGGGCGCTAGCCAGCAGCGCAAAGCGGAAGGTTTTAATCATAGGGGATCCTTGCGACAGTAACGCGCGCCTGCGGCGAGGCGCGCGAGATCGATCAGGCCGTTTTGCGGAACCGGCGCGTCAGACGCTTCTCGATTTCCACCACCAGGAACATGGCGATGCCGATGACCAGGGTGACAAACCAGTAGCGCAGCGGCAGCGCTTCCGTGCCAAACATGTTCTGCATCAGCGGGACATAGATAATCACCAGCTGCATCAGCAGCAGGACACCGGTCACCAGCCAGATGCCTTTGTTGCGCAGCAGGCCCATGCTCAGGGAGAAGCTGTCGCTGCTGCGGCAGTTGATCATGTAGACCCACTGCGCCGTCACCAGCATCTGCAGCAGCACGGTGCGGATAAACTCCGGACTGTGGCCGCGCGGCGCCAGCCAGGCCTCAAGGATAAAGGCGGCAATAGCAATCATAGACCCGACAAAAGCCACCCGCCACACGGCGAAACCATCCATCACGTGCTGGCCGGTTTTACGCGGCGGGCGGTTCATCACGTTGCGCTCCGCGGCCTCAAAGGCCAGGCCGAAGGAGAGCGTCGCCGACGTCGCCATGTTCATCCACAGGATCAGCACCGGGGTCAGCGGAATCATGTTCCCCGCCAGCAGGGCGATGATGATCAGCAGCCCCTGCGCCAGGTTGGTCGGCATGATGAAGAGGATGGTCTTCTTCAGGTTGTCATAGACCCGGCGCCCCTCTTTTACCGAGCTGGCGATGGTGGCGAAGTTATCATCGGTCAACACCATGTCAGCCGCCTCTTTGGTGACTTCGGTACCTTTGATACCCATCGCGATACCCACGTCGGCCTGGCGCAGCGCCGGCGCGTCGTTGACGCCGTCGCCGGTCATGCCGACCACTTCGCCGTTATCCTGCAGGGCTTTCACCAGGCGCAGCTTATGCTCCGGACTGGTGCGGGCAAAGATGTCGTACTCCACCGCCGCCTTCGCCAGCGCCGCATCGTCCATGTGCTCCAGCTGGTAGCCGGTCATGGCCTGGCTGCTGTTGGTGATCCCCAGCATCTGGCCGATGCTCATCGCCGTCTGCGGGTGGTCGCCGGTGATCATCTTCACGCGGATGCCGGCGGTCTGGCAGGCGTGGATAGCGTCAATGGCTTCCGGACGCGGCGGATCCATCATCCCGGCTATGCCGAGGAAAATCAGTCCCTCCTGCAGATCCTCATGGTTCAACGTGGTGGCATCAAGGCTGGCCGGCTTACAGGCCGCCGCCACCATGCGCAGTCCCTGACGGGCGAAGCGCGCCATCTCCTCTTCCCAGTACTGCGCCTCGAACGGCACCGCGCCCTGGCGGCTCATCTGCTCACGGCACATGCCGAAGATGACGTCCGGCGCACCGGTGATTAACACCCGGGCATCGCCATCGATGTGCTGCAGTGTGGACATATATTTGTACTGCGAGTCAAAGGGGATCTTGGCCACCAGACGGGCCTCCACCGCCGGGAGCTGCGCTTTCGCCGCCAGCACCTTCAGCGCCCCTTCGGTTGGCCCGCCGGTGATCCCCCACAGGCCGCGCTCATCCTGGATAAGCTGGCTGTCGTTGCACAGGTCGATGGTGCGCAGCCAGGTCTCCAGCACGGTACCCGGCTGAACCTGCACGGGCTCATCGCTCCCCTCAAGGAAGATCCGCCCCTGCGGCTCATAGCTGTCGCCTTCCACCCGGTAGCAGCAGTCGGCGGTGATGATCGCCTTGACGGTCATTTCGTTCATTGTCAGGGTGCCGGTTTTATCCGAGCAAACCACGGTCATGGCGCCGAGGGTTTCCACGGTCGGCAGCTTACGAATAATCGCCCGCTTGCGCGCCATCGTCTGCACGCCGAGCGACAGAATAATTGAAATGATCGCCGGCAGCCCCTCCGGTACCGCGGCCACCGCCAGGCTAATCAGCGACAGCAGCAGCTCGCCCATCGGGATATCCCGCAGCGCGAGGCTGAAGATAAACAGCGCCACCATCATGGCGAGGATAATGACGAAAATCGCTTTGCCGAGCTTATCCATTTGCACCAGCAGCGGGGTGCGGTGCTTCTCAATGCCCGCCATCATCTGGTTAATGTGGCCGAGTTCGGTCTGCGCGCCGGTGGCGGTCACCACGCCGACGCCGCCGCCGGCGCTGACGGTGGTCCCGGAGAAGACCATGTTCACCCGGTCGCCCAACGGCAGGTCGCCTTCCAGCGCGTCGGTGATTTTATCCACCACCGTCGACTCGCCGGTGAGGATCGCCTCTTCCACCCGCAGGTTGTGCGTTTCAATCAGCCGCATGTCCGCCGGCACGCGGTCGCCGGCGCGCAGGATAACGATATCTCCCGGAACCAGGTCGCGCGTCGGGATAGTCTCATGTTTGCCGTTACGCTGGACGCGGGCATCGCTGGAGAGCATGTTGCGGATCCCCTGCAGGGACTTTTCGGCGTTGCTCTCCTGGATATGGCCGATCAGGGCGTTAATCACCGTCACGCCGAGGATCACCAGGGTATCGACCCAGTGCCCCATGATGGCGGTCAGCGCCGCGGCGGCCAGCAGCACGTAAATCAGTACGTCGTTAAAGTGGGCAAGAAAGCGCAGCCAGGCCGGTTTCCCTTTCTTTTCCGGCAGCGCGTTCGGCCCACAGCTATTCAGGCGCTCGGCGGCGTCTGCGGAACTTAACCCAGCGGCCTGGCTTTTGGTCTGCGCCAGCACTGCGTCAACGGTCTGCTGCCAGACCTGCCGTGGCGCGGTGTCGCCCGAGGGCGTCGTAAACTTTGGGTTATTCATCTTGGTCAAATTACATTTTCCTTATAAATTCCGTGAGTCGGAAAGCCTGAAATCATTCCTGGCCAATGCAGTAAAAGGTGGCGAAAAAGCCGATAAAAATGTGAACCAATACAAGCCTAAATTTTTCGCAAAATAAAAAATATGTGGTAAGTTAATTCCACGAGACAACTATTACAGAATATTAATAAACCAAAACTAAACGAGGTTAAATATGTTTGGAATCTACCGCGGACGCCGTCTGGCGCTGTACATCTTGCTGGCCATCATCGCTGCCACGCTGGTGGGATATAGCACTTATAGTTTTGTAAAAGCGCTGGCATAATAATGACAGTAATTTACAGGAGACTGATTTTAATTTAATTACAAATTATTTCAGATTAATTAACATGGGAATAAAAGGCAGGCCATAATATTAAACAGAAGCGCATTAAGGCGAGTAAAATACAAAGCATATTGCGTTAGGGATTATTTTGCCGGACAATATGTTTTTTAACTGATGATTAACATGACATGAAACATCCGCTGGAAACGCTCCTCTCCGCCGCCGGGATCCTGCTCCTGGCTCTGCTCTCCTGTCTGCTGTTGCCCGCGCCGTCGCTGGGCCTGACGCTGGCGCAAAAGCTGGTTGAGACATTCCATATGATGGATCTCAACCAGCTTTATACGGTGTTGTTTTGTTTGTGGTTCTTAGCACTGGGCGCCATTGAGTATCTGGTGCTGCGCTGGGTGTGGCGTCGCTGGTTTTCGCTCGAACGCTAAACCAGGAAGGGCGCGCCTCAGTGGGCGCGACTGTGGTTCTCTTTACGGTAGGCGCCCGGCGGCAGATTGAAGGTCCGGGTGAAGACGCGGGTAAAGGTCTGTTGCGAATCGAAGCCATACTTCAGGCAGATATCGTAGACCCGCTGATCGGTGTCACGCAGATCGCGGGCGGCCAGCAGCAGCTTCCTTTCGCGAATATAGCGCCCCAGGCTCTCCCCTTTATACTGTAAAAACAGCCGTTGCAGATGCCATTTCGAATACCCGGCATGGCGAGCGATATCATCAATACGCAGCGGTTGATGCAGGTTGTCATCAATCCACTCGACGATAGTATCAATCACCTGAGCGGAAATCGTCATATGCTCTCTCCTCTGATACTGCACTGGCGCTTAGCGCCACCAGGCGTTAAATGATTGCGTCTTATCGGCGACCCACACCGGCTCGCCCTGCACAGGCGTCAGCAGACGCCAGGCCCTTCCTTCGCTGGCAGCCGCCAGCCGTTGATACGGTTCATCCCAGCTGTGTTTCGCCAAAACGAATCGTCCTGCATGCCCAGGCAGCACCGCGCGAGCGCGCAGGTCGTCGGCGGCCTGAGCTGTTTCATCCGGCATCATGTGAATATATTTCCAGTCCTGGTCATACTGCCCGTTCTCCATGATCGCCAGATCGACCGGACCAAATTCATCGCCTATCGCTTTAAAGTGCGGCCCATAGCCGCTGTCGCCGCTGTAATAAATCTTTTGCTGCGGGGTAACGAACAGAAAACTGGCCCACAGCGTCTGGTTGCGCTTCAGCCCACGGCCGGAAAAGTGCCGCGCCGGCAGGACGTGGACGGTGAGCTCGTCGTTAACCGGAATCGCCTGCTGCCAGTCCGCTTCGGTAATCAGCGCCCCGTCCATCCCCCAGTAACGCAGGTGCGAGCCAACCCCCAGCGGCGTAATGACCCGCTTAATTTTCGGCAGCAGAGCGCGGATGGTGGCGTAATCCAGATGGTCGTAATGATCGTGGGAGATGATCAGCAGATCGATCTCCGGCATCCCTTCCGCCCGCCACGGATAGTCGCCGGGGAAAGCTTTATTAATAAAGGAGAACGGCGCCGCGTAATCGCTGAACACCGGGTCGATCAGGATGCGTTTTCCCGCCAGCTGCAGATACCAGGAGGAGTGGCCGAGCCAGACCATCACGTCCTGCCCGAGGGGCAGCGTCGCCAGATCGGTCTTCACCAGCGGCAGCGGCTGCGCGGGACGGGCGTTTTCCCGTTTAGTCATCAGGAAATCCCACCATGCCGCCAGCATATTTTTTTGCCCGGTGAACCCCGGCGTGGGCAGCTGGTTATGGAACTGGCCATCCCGGTAGTGGGGGGACGCTTCCACCTGGCTAAGCTGTGCCCCCTGCGGCGCCTTACCAAAACCGGCATTGAGGACAAACGGCAATGTCGTTGCTGCTGCGAGTAACATGATGGCGACCACGCTGAAAGTGACACGGTTCATATCCTGACCAGACAAAAGCCCCCATCCCGGAGGCTTTATGATATAACTTGATTATGAGTGAGTACGCACTCATTATTAGGAATGTGATGAAAGTCGTCAAGACGATTTTCAGTTTTTGCGTTCCGCCGTTGCAGCAACCAGGTCAGACGTGCAAAGATCGGCGGTTTGTTTAAACCTGCGTGAGGAAAAAAGTAGTGGCTCGTCCAAAGAGTGAAGATAAAAAGCAAGCGTTACTGGAAGCTGCCACCGCGGCTTTCGCCCAGTCCGGCATCGCCGCCTCGACGTCGGCCATCGCCCGCAGCGCCGGTGTGGCCGAGGGGACGCTGTTTCGCTATTTCGCTACCAAGGATGAGTTGCTCAACGAACTGTACCTCGCCATTAAGCTGCGCCTGGTGCGCACCATGATCGCCGGGCTGGATCCGGACGAGAAGCGCCCGAAAGAGAATGCGCGCAATATCTGGAACAGCTATATCGACTGGGGCGTGCGCAACCCGATGGAGCACAAGGCGATCCGCCGTATGGCGCTCAGCGAGCGCATCACTGACGAAACCCGCCGCCAGGTGAAAGAGAGCTTTCCGGAGCTCAACGAAATGTGCCAGCTGTCGGTGAAAGAGATATTCCTCAGCGAGGCGTATCGCGCCTTTGGCGACGCCCTGTTTTTGTCGCTGGCGGAAACCACCATCGAATTCGCCAGCCACGATCCGCAGCGCGCCCGGGAGATTATCGCCCTCGGTTTTGAAGCCATGTGGAACGCCCTGCATGAGGCGGACGCCTAATGACGCCGGAAACACTGCATCCCTGCGCTCACCGTATCGCCCTGACCTACCCGTTTACCGAACATTGCTGGCCCTTTGGGCCGGAGTACGATGTGTTTAAGGTCGACGGCCGCATCTTTATGATCACCATGACCATTCGCGGGCGGGCGCTGGTCAACCTGAAGGCCGAGCCGCAGAAGTCGCTGCTCAATCAGGAAATTTATCGCAGTATCGAACCCGGCTACCATATGAACAAGAAACACTGGATCACGGTGGTGCCGGGCGACGACATCAGCGAGGATCTGCTGGCCGAGCTGATTGACGATTCGTGGCACCAGGTGGTGAACAAGCTGAGCAAAAAGGCGCAGCAGCGCCTGCGTCCGCGCTGATTTTCAGCCAAACGCGATAAGTGTTATCGCATTTTTCACCCTTATCATTTTGCGATCTTCGCTGTACTCTTCCTCTCCTGAACGCACCGGTAAGGTGCTGTAAACTGTGAGGAAGAGTTATGGATATCGTATCGGTCGCTTTGAAGCGCTATTCCACCAAGGCCTTTGACGCCACGAAAAAGCTGACTGCCGGGGAAGCGGAACAGCTGAAAACGCTGCTGCAGTACAGCCCGTCAAGCACCAACTCCCAGCCGTGGCACTTTATCGTTGCCAGCACCGATGAAGGCAAAGCCCGCGTGGCGAAAGCCGCCAGCGGTACCTACGTGTTCAACGAACGTAAAATTCTTGACGCCTCGCACGTGGTGGTGTTCTGCGCGAAAACCGCGATGGACGACGCCTGGCTGCAGCGCGTCGTGGATCAGGAAGAGGCCGATGGCCGTTTCGCCACTCCTGACGCAAAAGCCGCTAACCACAAGGGTCGCACCTTCTTTGCCGATATGCACCGCAAAGAGCTGAAAGATGACGATCAGTGGATGGCGAAGCAGGTGTATCTCAACGTCGGCAATTTCCTGCTGGGCGTAGCGGCGATGGGCCTCGACGCCGTGCCGATCGAAGGGGTTGATTTTGCGATCCTCGATGAGGAATTTGACCTGAAAGCCAAGGGCTACACCAGCCTGGTGGTGGTCCCGGTTGGCCACCATAGCGTGGAAGATTTCAACGCTACCCTGCCGAAGTCGCGTCTGCCGCAGTCGACGACCATTACCGAGATTTAATCTCTCCACGGGCGCCTTTAACCGGGCGCCTCTGGTGCCGCTTGTCAGTGCCGGATGGCGGCCAGGCCTTAACCGGCCTACATAACCATCCATATATCAGATAGTTACCCTTTGCCGTAGGCCCGCGCAAACGCAGCGCCGCCGGGCGATGACAACGGGCTCGGAGCCGATTTTATGCCTGGTGGCGGCTGCGCCTGACCCGGCATACGGGATCCTCTTACAGGCTTACACCTCGCAGCGCCGCCGGGCGCGTTAATTTAGTAAAGTAAAACTTGCGGGTGCTTTATACCGCACGCTAACGCGTATCGCGTTAAGGTATCCAGGCTGGTGCGGGTGATATTGGCTTCCATTCTGGAGACCGTTGGCGCACTCACCCCCATCCTCTGCGCAACCTGGGCTCGGGTCAGCCCCGCCTGCTCGCGCCATTGTGCCAGCATAGTACGTAATCGGTGCTGACGTTCTTGCGCATCGAACGCAGCCTGAACCTCAGGCTGGCTAAGCAGTTCTGTTTTTAACGTATCCCAGTCAATGATCTTTTTACTCATTGCGCATCTCCTCTAATCGCTTCAGCGCCAGGCGAATTTCCGATAACGGGGTTTTTTGCGTTTTCTTGACAAAAACACGTAGCAGAAAGAGCGTTTTGTTTTGCTGAAAAACGTAGATCCCCCGCCCCTGTACCGAACCTAACGCTCGAATTTCAAATAGCCCTTGTCCAAGCGGTTTACTATCAGGTTCTCTCAGCGCGGTGGGATTTTGGCGTAACTTGTCTAATTGCCTGATCATCTTCGCCTGGACAATAGCCGGAAGCGCCTGCAACTCCTTTTTAACGTCCACATGCACAACCATTCTGAACATCAGACTCCCTTCCTCTGAATGTTAGCATAGAAGATAAATTGCCTTAAAGGCTAATCTTTGAGATACCCGGCAAGCCTATGCTCATTTGCAGCCAATCGCAGAAAAATGCGCTAAAACTGGAATCAGGGACGAAAAAAAGCCGCGACTTAGCGCGGCCTGAGTGGTGAGCATGCTCAAAACGAGATTAGTTGTTCTTCCCCCGCCCTTCACCCGCGTGCCAGATGCGCTCGGCATAGCGGCCAATCACCGCCAGCGAGACGGCAAGGATCAGGAAAAACAGCACCTTGTGCATCCCGTTCCAGAAAAACTCAAAGAAGCGGGTATAGAGATTGATCGCCAGGAAGGTTAACCCAAAGCCGCGCAGCATTGCGTCATCGGTTTTCAGACTGATAAAAATGCAGACGCCGGCCGCCGCGGCAAACAGCAGCCCCCACGGCAGGAGTCGCGCCTGGCTTACGTTGTACCAGCTGTCAGCGTCGTAATTGCCGAAAATCGACAGGATCCACAGCGCAATAAACAGATACGTGAGGCCCATCGCCTTGCTGACGGTAAACAGCTGCCGCTGGCGAAGCAGGGACTGCGCGCCGTAGCAGAGCGCCAGCAGCGCGCCGCCGAACAGGACGAAGCGAATCGGGTAGTTCATGCCCAGCCAGTAGGCGCCCCACCCCGAGACGTAGCCGGTTTCTGCGCCAAACCAGTTACCCAGCGCCAGCAGAAAAAAAAGCCACACCAGCCCGGAGCGGGCAACATAGCCGATAGCGCCGTAAATCATGCATCCGGCCAGAAACAGCGGCGCGATATGGCCGCTGCCGTTATCCAGCCGTTCACCCAACTGCCATAGCGCCACCGCGGTAAAGACGACGCCCAGAAACAAAATCGCCTCGGTGCTGTAGTGCCACTGCGTCTCCCGCTGCTGGCGGCGAAAACCCCAGCCGTAGCAGGCGACTGCCAGCAGTGCAGGCAGCAGGATCCGCGTCAGCGCCGAGTGGCTGAACAGGCTCAGCAGCCACGCCACCAGTTCGCTGTCGGCAAACAGACTGCCCAGAGCAATCAGCACGCAGGCCAGCGCGGTCCAGAAGGCATAGCGGCTCAGGCGCCGCCAGTCGAAGGGGGAGACGCACAGCGTGTGCGCCAGCCGCTGACTGTCCGACGGGGTTAACTCCCCGCTGGCCTGCCAGGCGTTCAGCGCGCGCTGAATAATGCGCTGCTCTTTTCGGGTTACGTTCATAGGCATTCCTTGAGACTGATGACAAACCTGTTTTCGCTAATATGCTCGCCTTTTTGCCGGGTGGCGGCGTACGCCTTACCCGGCCTACAAACCCAAATCACCGCGGGTCCTGGGGCTGCTGAAACTGCCGGTGCTGGCGGCCTCAACATCGCTGAGACGTTCCCGGCAGGCCGGGGCAGCCCGCATGGATGCGGGCTGAGGGCCGTGTTTTGCATGGACGCTGCCTCGGCCCGACCCGAAGCCTGCAGGGATAAGTCGAAGGCACCACGCAGTGGCGATTTTGCTGGCCGGAGCCCGGGGGTACAGGGGGCGGCGGCGACTGGCCGCCCCCTGTGCGCTCCCTGCGTCATGAGAGATATAACGCAGAAGACTAACCGGGAGCGCAATGTGCGCTGAAGTCGCAGATAACATAAAAGACTTCCCTGCAGTGCTTTCCCTCACCCTGGCCCTCTCCCGGAGGGAGAGGGAACCGTCCAGCAGCCCGGCCGGGCAATACCCGAAGATGGCACATTCTCAACCATCTGAGTCCTTGTCATGAATGTTGGTCCAGCCACGCCAGCGCCTGCTCGCCCGCCTCGTCCATCGGCAGGTAGACCAGCAGACGCGAACCATTGCGCGGCGCCGAATACCAGTACATCTGCTGCAGGCTGAATCGCCCGAGCTGCGGGTGGTTAAAATGTTTAATCTGGTTTTCCACGCCGCGCACCTCGTAGCGCTGATGCCACAGCGCTTCAAACTCCGACGAGGCGGCGAAAAAGCGCGCCAGTTTGTTTTCCCATGCCGGATCGCCACGGTGCTCGGCCATCGCGGCGCGGAAATAGGAGACAAAAGTCGGCAGCACATCGCGATTTTCAATCCGGCTGCGCCAGGTCTCATGGGTCAGATACAGATAAATGCAGTTGCGATCTTCTTCCGCAAGGGTGGCGAAATCGACACCCATCAGGCGGCAGAAGCTGTCGTTCCAGGCCACAATATCAAAGTTCGGTTTTTGAATGCTGGCCGGCTGCGGCATCAGGCTGTCCAGCATGCGACGGGTGCCGGGGCTGATGCCTTCGCACGCCGTCACCTGGGTGGCTTCCGGCGGGGTCAGCCCGGCGAGCACGAACAGATGCCGGGTCTCCAGCGGACTGCACTGCAGGGCATTCGCCACCCCCACCAGCACTGCCTCCGACGGATTCACCTCCCGCCCCTGCTCCAGCCAGGTGTACCAGGTAACGCCGACGTCGGCGAGCATCGCCACCTCTTCCCGGCGCAGACCCGGCGTGCGTCGGCGGCCCACCCGGGGTAACCCCAGGCGCTGCGGATCGAGGCTTTCACGGCGGGCGCGCAGAAACGCCCCCAGCTGTTTGCGCCGATCGTCCGGCACGGCGAACGTCGACTCCCGTTGCGGCATCGTGGTCATCACCCCTCCAGCATGGTAGTTCCAGTACCAGTATAGACAGGAACTGGTACCCGTTTAATTTATCGGTAATGCTACGTCGGTCTGCTGAATGACGCAATGGAGATTCCCATGAAAACGTCTGCTGTTTCACCCGGCCGCGCCGGTCTGTTGCTGCTGCTGGGCGGCCAGATGCTGCCGCTTATTGATACCTCGATCACCAATGTGGCGCTGGACGCCATCACCCATACCCTGGCGGCCAGCGCCACGCAGCTGGAACTTATCGTCGCGCTCTACGGTGTCGCCTTTGCCGTCTGCCTGGCGATGGGCAGTAAGCTTGGCGATAACTATGGCCGCCGGCGCCTGTTTATGTGGGGCGTCGCCCTCTTTGGCATCGCTTCCCTGCTGTGCGGGATGGCGAACAGCATCGGCGCCCTGCTGGCGGCCCGCACCCTGCAGGGCGCCGGGGCGGCGCTGATTGTGCCGCAGATCCTCGCCACCCTGCACGTCACCCTCAAAGGCCCCGCCCACGCCCGGGCCATCAGCCTGTACGGCGGGATCGGCGGGATCGCCTTTATCGTCGGTCAGATGGGCGGCGGCTGGCTGGTGTCGGCGGACATCGCCGGGCTGGGCTGGCGCAACGCCTTTTTTATCAATGTGCCGATCTGCCTGCTGGTGCTGGCTCTGAGCCGCCGCTATGTGCCGGAAACCCGTCGCGAGACGCCGTCGCGGATTGACTGGCAGGGCACGCTGTACCTCGCGCTGATCCTCTGCTGCCTGCTGTTCCCGATGGCCCTCGGTCCGGAGCTGCGCTGGCCGCTGTGGCTGCAGCTGATGCTGGTGGCGGTCCTGCCGCTGCTGTTCGCCATGCGTCAGAGCGCCCTGCGCCAGCAGCAGCGCGGCGATCATCCCCTGCTGCCGCCGCGTCTGCTGCAGTTGACCAGCATCCGCTTCGGGATGGCCATCGCCCTGCTGTTTTTCAGCGCCTGGTCCGGCTTTATGTTCTGCATGGCGCTGACCATGCAGGAGGGGCTGGGGATGGCGCCGTGGCAGTCCGGCAATAGCTTTATCGCCCTCGGCGTGGCCTATTTTATTTCGGCGCTGTATGCCCCGCGGCTTATCGCCCGCTACAGCATGGGGCGGATCCTGCTGACCGGTCTGGCGGTGCAGATCGCCGGTCTACTGCTGCTGTGCGCCACCTTCTCCCGCTTCGGGATCGCCACCACCGCCCTGACGCTGGTCCCCGCCACGGCGCTGATCGGCTACGGCCAGGCGCTGATCGTCAACAGCTTTTACCGGATTGGCATGCGCGATATCAGCGCCAGCGACGCCGGGGCCGGGAGCGCCATCCTCAGTACCCTGCAGCAGGCGACTCTCGGCCTTGGGCCGGCTATCCTCGGCTCGCTGTTCCTGGCGCTGGCCCGTCGCGGCGGCGGAAACTATCCGCAGGCGCTGATTGATTTTCTGCTGGTCGAGGTGGCTATGATGCTGTTGCTGGGGGCCATCGCGCTGTGGCTGCGTCATCATCTCAACCGACAGCCGGCGACGGTAGCGTCGTAATACCGGCGGCGGTGATTTGCATAATCGTCATCCAGCGGTCATCATACCCGCTGGATATTCAGGAGACGTTATGCAGGAATTAATATCGCAAATTGCCGCCTTAGGAATCGAAATAACTCCCACCCGCTCGCTGATGATTATCTTCGGCATTATCTTGTTCACCGCCGTCGTCGTGCATCTGATATTGCATAAAGTGGTGCTGCGCGCTTTTGAAAAACGGGCATTGGCCAGCAGCCATCTGTGGCTGCAAATCATCACGCAGAATAAACTCTTTCACCGACTGGCCTTTACCCTGCAGGGGATCATCGTCAACGTGCAGGCGGTGCTGTGGCTGCAAAAAGGCAGCGAGGCCGCAGAAATATTAACCACCGTGGCTCAGCTATGGGTGATGATATATGCCATGCTGTCCTTCTTCTCGCTGCTGGATGTGATCTTAAAGCTGGCGCAGAAATTTCCCGCCGCCTCTCAGCTACCGCTGAAGGGGATATTCCAGGGAATTAAGCTGGTGACGGCGATTATTATCGGCATCCTGATTATTTCCCTGCTGATAGGCCAGTCGCCAGCGATCCTGATTAGCGGGCTCGGCGCCATGGCCGCGGTGCTCATGCTGGTATTTAAAGATCCGATCCTTGGCCTGGTGGCCGGTATCCAGCTCTCGGCCAACGATATGCTCAAGCTTGGCGACTGGCTGGAGATGCCGAAGTACGGCGCCGACGGCGCGGTGATCGATATCGGCCTCACTACGGTCAAGGTACGTAACTGGGATAATACCATCACCACCATTCCGACCTGGTCGCTGGTCTCCGACTCGTTTAAAAACTGGAGCGGCATGTCGGCCTCCGGCGGCCGCCGCATTAAGCGCAGCCTCAACATCGACACCACCAGCATTCATTTCCTCGATGAACAGGAGCAGCAGCGCTTGATCCGGGCGAAGTTGCTTAAACCCTATATGGATTCGCGCCACGAGGAAATTAGCGCCTGGAACCAGCAGTATGCCGGGGAACAGTCGGTTCTCAATGAGCGGCGAATGACCAATGTCGGCACCTTCCGTGCCTATCTGCAGGAGTATTTACGTCATCATCCACGCATCCGCCAGGATATGACCCTGATGGTGCGCCAGCTGGCGCCGGATGCCAACGGCTTGCCGATCGAGATCTATTGCTTCACCAACACCGTGGTGTGGGCGGAGTATGAGGGGATCCAGGCGGATATTTTCGACCATGTCTTCGCCGTGGTGGAGGAGTTTGGCTTACGCATTCATCAGACGCCCACCGGCAACGACATTCGCGCGCTGGCGGGCGCCTTCTCCCGCTGAACTCAGGCGCTGGCGCGGGCTATCACGCGCCAGTCCATCATCACCCGCTCAACGGCAGCGTCGGGATCGTCGATGCGTTTCATTAACAGATCCACCGCCGTGCGGCCGATCGCCCGGGAGGGCTGTTCAACGGTGGTCAGCTGCGGGGAGACCACTTCCGCCAGCTCGGTGCCGTCGAAGCCGATCACCGCGATATCCTCCGGCACCCGCAGTCCAGCCTGGTCAATCGCCCGTAGCGCCCCGGCGGCAAGGGAGTCCGAAACGGCAAACACCGCGTCAGGCTTCTCGTCTTGCGACAGCAGCTGCTCCATCGCCCGTTTACCGGCCGCCGCGCTAAGATCCTGCGCGTAGGTCACCTGCTGATACGCCAGACCGTGCACGTGCAGCACGCTTTTATAGCCGCGCTCGCGCAGGCGGGCGTAGCGATAGCTGAGGTCGTGATTAATGAGCGCGATGCGACGGCGGCCGCCGTCGGCCAGCCGGGACACCGCCCCCTGAGCCGCCTCGACGTCGTTAATCCCGACGCAGGAGATGCTGCCGGTATCGGCATACTCCGCACACTGCACCCAGGGCGCATCGCCAATCATGGTGGTCAGTTCCGGCAGGCTGGAGAGCGCGTTCATGGTAATAATGCCGTCGACCATTTTGCCGGAGAGCAGCTGCAGGCCCGAGGTCGAGCGGGCCAGATCCGACCCGGAATTACACAGCAAAATGCGGTAGCCGTTCTTCTCCGCCTCTTCTTCTATCCCTTTCACCACCTCGGCGCAAAAAGGGTTAGCGATATTGGAGACCATCACCAGGATCATATTGCTGCGGGCGGTTCGCAGCTGACGCGCCAGCAGGTTCGGCTGATAGTTGCTCTCTTTGATCGCCTGCAGCACGCGCTCACGGTTTTTGGCTTTTACCGTATCGCTGTTGTTCAGCACCCGCGACACCGTGGCCACCGAGACGCCGGCCAGACGAGCAATTTTCTGAATAGACATAAACCCTGCACTTCCTGCGATAGAGGTGGATCCTGCAGGCTATCATAAATGAGCTCTGGTTGGCCTGCCAGCCTGGCGCGAAAGCGTGGCTCAGTGAGACGGCGTCTCGGGACACTATTAATAATCAGGGCTTCTCTCCCGCCCCGATAACGCGCATCCTTTTGCCGTTTCATATTCTCATTAGCGCAGGAGGCGCAACAGACCGCCTGCGCCCCATTTGTGCTTTTATGATTAAGGATGATATCCCCATGAGGCTCTCCACCACGATTCTCGCCCTCAGCTGTGCCCTGGCAACGATCACCGGCTGCACCTCGTCAAAATCGTCACCGGAACGCCACGCCTACGCGTTCGTCGCCCACCGCTCCGATTTTGTCGGCGGCAACTTCACCGTCAACCGTCAGGAAAATTACCGTTTAAACCTGCCGACCTTCACGGCGATGTACGCCCGCGGCCAGCAGGATAAAGCCGCTGGCATGAACGAAAGCGACGCCCGCCGCACCGCGGAGGCCATCAAACAGCAGGCGGCGCAGGGCACCCGCACCGAGCACGCCTTTACCGGCAACGCCAGCGACAAATGGGATAATGCAATGGAAAATAAAGATGCCGTCCTGTTCGGCAACGAACTCTCCGGTGCCTATCTCGACGGCTATCTTGGGGTGAAATAATCCTTCGCTCCCCCGCCCTCAGCGTTCGACGCTCACCCAGCGCTGCTGCTGATGGCTTTTGACGATCGCCTCGATGATGTACATCACATCGGCGCCGTCGTCGAAAGCGGCGAAGCGCCGGGCCCCGGCCTCCGGCATCTTCCCGGCGCGCACCGCCTGATAAAAATGCCCCATCATATTCTTAAAGGCGTCCGGCCAGCCCTCAATATGGCCGCCGGGGTAATGGGCGCTGTCAGCGATCTCCGGCCGCAGCAGGCTGGGGTCGTCGCTGAGCCGCCGATCCGGCTGCTCGCGGTGGCCGATCCACAGCCGCTGGGGCACTTCCTGATCCCAGGCCAGAGAACAGCGGCTGCCGTTAACCTCCACCGCCAGACGGTTTTTCCGCCCGGCGCTCACCTGAGAGACCATAAAGCTGCCTTTGCTACCATCGTCAAAACGCAACAGTACCGTGCCAAAGTCCTCAGTATCGACAGGCCGGGTTTCATATCCCTGCGCCTCGTGAACGGCGCTGAAGGTCGCTTGGCCATTGACCGGCGCTTTACGCGTCGGCCAGACGATAGACAGATCCGCCATCACCTCGACAATCCGCCGACCGGTCATAAACTGCACGGTATCGCACCAGTGGGAGCCGATGTCAGCCACCGTCCGCGATGCGCCGCCCTGCGCCGAATCAACCCGCCAGTTGTAGTCGGTCTCCAGCAACATCCAGTCCTGTAAATAGCTGCCGTGCGCCGCGAAGATTCTGCCGACCTCGCCATGGCGGATCATCGCCGCCGCCTGCTGGACCATGGCGAACTGGCGATAGACGAAGCTGACGCCATGCACCACGCCGGCCCGGGCGGCAAGCGCCACCAGCTCCCGCGCCTCCTCCGCCGTCATACACAGCGGTTTTTCGGAGAAGACGTGCAGCCCGGCGGCGAGGATCTGCCGGTTAATCTGGGCATGCAGATGGTTCGGCGTACAGTTATGCACCACCTGTAGCCCCGGATGGGTCAGCAGCGCTTCCACGCTGTCGTAGGCATGGGCAATATTCAACGCTTGCGCCTTGCGCTGCGCCGCCTCAAGGCTGCTGTCGCACAGCGCCACCACCTCGATATCCCCCAGCCGCCGCAGCGCCTCCAGATGCGCCGGGCCAATAAACCCAGCCCCAATAATCGCGACCTGAATCATGTTATTCCCTCCCACCGGCGGCAAAGTCATCGAAGGCCCGTCCGGCAACGGGAATGATATGGCGACGAATAAACTCGCTGCCCTCGCGCGCGCCGGTCTCGGCATCCTTCAGGCAGCACTCCCACTCCAGCACCGCCCAGCCGTCAAAATCATATTCGGTCAGCTTACTGAACACCCCTTTGAAGTCGATCTGCCCGTCGCCGGGAGAGCGGAAACGGCCAGCCCGCTGCTGCCAGGGCTGATAGCCGCCGTAGACGCCATTGCGCCCGTTGCGGCGAAATTCGGCGTCCTTGACGTGAAACGCCTTAATACGCGCATGATAGATATCGATATAGGTCAGGTAATCCATTTGCTGCAGATGCAGGTGGCTCGGGTCATAGAGCATATTGCAGCGCGGATGGTTATCCACCCGCGCGAGAAAACGCTCAAAGGTCACGCCATCGTGCAGGTCTTCGCCGGGGTGGATCTCATAGCAGACATCGACCCCCTGCTCGTCGAAGAGGTCCAGCAGCGGCCGCCAGCGCCGGGCCAGCTCGGCAAAGGCCTCATCCAGAAGCGACTGATTATGCGGCGGCCACGGATAAAAAAAGGGCCATGCCAGCGCCCCGGAAAAGGTCGCATGCGCCTGCAGCCCCAGGCGGCCGGAGGCCACCGCCGCCTGGCGCACTTTCTCCACCGCCCAGCGCTGGCGCGCCTGCGGATCGCCGTGCAGCGCCGCCGGGGCGAAGGCGTCAAACGCCGCGTCATACGCCGGATGCACCGCCACCAGCTGTCCTTCAAGATGAGTGGACAGCTCGCTGATGACCAGCCCATGCTCCGCCAGGGTACCGCGGACCTCGTCGCAGTAGGTCTGGCTCGCCGCCGCCCGCTCGACATCGAAAATCGCCGGGTGGTTGCAGGGGATCTGCAATGCCTTGTACCCCAGGCCGGCGGCCCACTGCGCCATCCCCGCCAGGGTGTTGAACGGCGCCTGCGGGCCGATAAACTGCGCCAGAAAAATGCCCGGTCCCTTGATCGTTTTCATACCCCCTCCTGTAAAATTAGTGCGGCTCTTTCTCGTTGTACTGGAAAGAGAAAAGGAAAATCAGCGCGATAACCGCGGCGGCCACCGCCGGGATCCACCAGAAGGTCACCCAGGCCTGCGGCACGCTCTGGCCGGCCACCAGATGGTTATACAGCGCGCCGGAGATCTGCGAGCCCAGCAGCATGCCGATCCCGTAGGTGAACATCACAATCATGCTCTGCGCCTGGCCTTTGACCTTCTCGCCCGCCACGCGGTCGGTGTAGATAAAGCCGACGACAAAGAAAAAGTCATAGCACACGCCGTGCAGCAAAATACCCAGATAGAGCAGGAAGCGCCCCTCTTCGCTGACCCCGAGGGCGAAAAAGGCATAGCGAACAAACCACGCCGCCATGCCGATAAGCAGCATGTATTTCACCCCGAGGCGACGGAACAGCAGCGGGATCACCAGCATAAAGACGATCTCTGACATCTGGCCGAAGGACATCGCGGTGCTGACATCCTTAACGCCGGCATCCGCCAGATACGACGCGGTATAGGCGTAATAGGTGCCTAACGGCACGGAAATTAAGGTGGCGCAGAGGGAGAAAATCAGGAAATGGCGGGTTTTCAGCAGCGCGAAGGCGTCCGCGCACAGCAGATCGCGAAACTGAACCGGCATGCCTTTGGCCGGCGCCGGGGTGTGGGGCAGCGTCAGGCTGTAGATCGCCAGCGCCACCGAACAGAGCGCCGCCACGGTGAAGATGCCGGTGGTGTCAGAGATGCCGGTCACCCCGATGCAGATCCCAGCGATAATCCAGCCGATGGTGCCGAACACGCGGACCACCGGAAAGGTTTTATCGACGTTAGCCAGGCTGTGGAAGGCGATATTGTTGGTCAGCGCCAGGGTCGGCATATAGCACAGCGTATAGCCGAACAGCAGGCCAATCAGCAGCGCGCCATTCTGCGCCACCAGCGCCTGGGGGACAAACCACAGGATCGCCGCCCCGGCCAGGTGCATCACCGCCATCACCTTCTGCGAGGCGAAAAAGCGATCCACCAGCATCCCTAGCACAAAGGGGGACAGGATGGAGGCGATCGGCCCGGCGGAGAACGCATCGCCGATCAGCAATGACATCTCATAGCGGGTCATCACCAGCCCCAGGGTCACCGACCAGCTGCCCCAGATAAAGAACTGCATAAACATCATTAACGACAGCCGCGGCACCAGAAAACGGTGGCTCACGCGGACACTTTCCCGACCTTCTGTTGTTGTGACCATGTTGCTCGCCCTCAGAAAAGTAATCGATTACAAAATCGCTCCAAACAAAAGTAATCGATTACAAAAAGAAGATCGCCAGGCAAATGCCCCACCTGCGAAGAGGATCACAATAAAAAGCCAGGCAGCCCCGCCGGACGGCGGGGCATCTCGCTTACGCCGGGCGGCGCAGCAGTTTGAAGGCGATAAACAGGAACAGGATCCACACCGGCAGCAGGATCGCCGACAGGCGCATCCCGTCGATAGTGCACATCAGCGCCAGAATCAGCCCAAGGAAAGCAATGCAGAAGTAGTTGCTGGCGGGCGCCAGCAGCGCTTTAAACTTCGATTCACGCCCTTTGCGGCGCTGGGCGGCGCGGAACTTCAGGTGCGCCATACAGATCATGATCCAGTTCAGCAGCAGCGTCGCCACCACCAGGGCCATCAGCAGTCCCAGCGCTTCATGCGGCAGCAGGTAGTTCAGCACCACCACCAGCGAGGTGATAATCCCCGAGAGCAGCAGAGAGTTCACCGGCACGCCGCGCTTGCTGACGCGGGCGAGGAACGTCGGCGCATTGCCCTGCACCGACAGGCCGAACAACATCCGGCTGTTGGAGTACACGCCGCTGTTATACACCGACAGCGAGGCCACCAGAATGACGAAGTTCAGCGCGGAGGCCACCAGGTTGCTGTCGAGATGATGGAAAATCATCACGAACGGGCTACTGTCGGATTTGATCTCCACCCACGGGTAGAGCGCCAGCAGCACCACCAGCGAACCGATATAGAACAGCAGGATACGATAAACCACCTGGTTGACCGCTTTTGGAATGCTCTTTTCCGGGTTTTGCGCTTCAGCGGCGGTGATGCCGATAAGCTCCAGCCCGCCGAAGGAGAACATGATCACCGCCAGCGACAGGATAAGACCGTGCCAGCCGGTGGCGAGGAAGCCGCCGTGTTTCCACAGATTATCGAATCCGGCTTTGCTGCCGCCGTGGCCGCCAAACAGCATCCACAGGCCAAAGGCAATCATGCCGATAATCGCCAGCACTTTTATCAGCGCAAACCAGAACTCCGCTTCGCCATACAGGCGTACGTTGACGAGATTGACGGCGTTAATAATGAGGAAGAAGGCCGCCGCCCAGATCCAGGTCGGGACGTCGGGCAGCCAGTACTGCATGTAGATCCCGGCGGCGGTCAGCTCCGCCATTCCCACCAGCACGAACATCACCCAGTAGTTCCAGCCGGAAAGGAAGCCGGCGAACGGGCCCCAGTATTTGTAGGCAAAGTGGGCAAAGGAGCCGGATACCGGCTCTTCCACCACCATTTCGCCCAGCTGGCGCATGATCAGAAAAGCGACAATCCCGGCGACGGCGTAGCCCAGTAATACCGCCGGACCGGCCATCTGGATAGCGGGACCAATGCCGAGAAACAGGCCGGTGCCAATCGCGCCGCCAAGGGCGATAAGTTGAATGTGTCGGTTCTGTAAACCGCGATGAAGCGTCGGGCCGCTCTCTTCTACGGCATCCGACGACGTTGACGCGTCTTTCACGTCGTTCCCCTGTGTGTTTTTGCGAAGGGGCACCTTTTATCACTTAGGGGGGATTGTCGCAAGTTGCGAGGGGTTATGGCGGCGGCGACATTAACCTTCGCTTGCACGGACTCAGGCCGTGCAAGGCGCCGTCGTCGCCTGGCACATTCGCGGCTGTCCATCCGCTGTCCTTGCCCGGAGGCGCTGCGCTTACCGGGCCTACGCAGACGCCTGAAGCCCGGTTAAGGCTACCTCCACCGACAAAACTTAATAGCGCACCATCACCGACTTCAGCTCCGTGTAGTCATCGATAAACGCGCTGCCGAATTCGCGCCCGATGCCCGAGCCCTTCATGCCGCCGAACGGTACCGCCGGGTCGAGGAAGGTATGCATATTGACCCACACGATGCCGGCCTCAATCGCCTCCGAGTAGCGCAGCGCCAGGCGAATATTATCCGACCAGACGCTGGCCGCCAGGCCATACGGCGAGGCATTGATCCGCGCCAGCGCCTCGTCTTCACTGTGATAACCGATAAAACTGCACACCGGGCCGAAGGTCTCCTCGCGCATCAGGGTGCTCTCTTCGCTGCGCACTTTGACCGCCGTCGGCTGCAGGAAATAGCCCTCCCCCGGCAGGGCTTCGCCGCCGCAGACGATGGTATCGCCCTCGTCGCGCGCGGTCTGAATGAGCCGCAACACTTTGTCATACTGCTGGCGGTTGGCCAGCGGCCCCATCAGCGTGCGCTCATCCAGCGGCGATCCCGGCGCGAAGGCGCTGAGCTTATCTTTCAGCAGCGCCAGCACCGCATCCAGTTTACCCTGCGGCAGATAAAAGCGCTCCGCGGCGGCGCAAATCTGCCCCTGATTCAGGTAGCCGGCTTCCAGAATGCCGTTGACCATCGCCTCCGGCGTCAGATCATCCAGGAACAGCGCGGCGTTTTTGCCCCCCAGCTCAAGGGTCACCCGTTTACCTGACGCACTGGCCGACTGCTGGACTTTCTCGCCAGTGGCCACCGAGCCGGTGAAGCTCACCTTGGCGCAGGCCGGGTGGGTAATCAGCCGCTGAGCAATCTCGCCGCCGGCGCCGTTGACCACGTTAATCACCCCGTCCGGAATACCCACCGCTTTTGCCAGCTCCGCCACGCGCAGCAGCGTCAGCGGCGTATACTCGCTCGGCTTGAGAACAATGGTGCAGCCGCAGACCAGGGCCGCCGCCAGCTTCCAGACGGCAATCATGATGGAGAAGTTCCACGGCACGATGCCCACCACTACCCCCAGCGGCTGACGGCGAGTGAAGGCGGTATATTTCTCCCCGGCCATCGACGGCAGCGACACATTCAGGGTTTCGCCGGTGACTTTCCCCGCCCAGCCGGCGAAGTAGCGCAGGAAAGCGACCGATTGATCCAGCTCGAGCATGCGCGCCAGCGTGATGGTCTTGCCGGAGCAGAGACTTTCCAGCTGCGCCAGCGCTTCGCGATGCTCAGCCAGGGCATCCGCCAGCTTCAGCAGCAAGGTTCCGCGCGCCAGCGTCGGCATTTCGCGCCACTGATTAAACGCCTGGCGGGCACTCTCTACCGCGCGATCCGCCTGGTCGCTATCCGCCGCGGTGACCTCGGCGATCGCCCGCCCGGTGGCCGGGTTGATCACCGCAAACGGCGCGCCGCGGCCCGCCTCTCGCTCACCGGCGATAAACTGCCCGTGCGGCTGGCGTAAAAAGGCGGTCACTTCCGCCAGTAAGGTTATCTCGCTCATCGTCAGTACCCGTTTTTTCAGCAACGTTGGCCCATCACAGCACGGCTTCCCGCCGCCGCCTATCGTTCTAAAGAACGTCATTCTTCCGGACGATATTCAACGCCCGCGCGGCGTGCTGTGATGAGGCACTTGAGCGAGGCAAGACCACAGGGTAACGCGATGAACATCAAAATCGATGCGCTGAACTACTACGGCGCGACGAAGAAATACCACCTCCATTTTCCGGCGCTGCGGGAAGATATTGAAGCCGACGTGGTGATTATCGGCGGCGGCTTCTCCGGTATTAACACCGCCCTTGAGCTGGCGGAACAGGGCATCACCAACGTGGTGGTGCTGGAAGCGCGCCATCTCGGCTATGGCGGCACCGGGCGCAACGGCGGCCAGGTGATGGCCGGTATCGGTCACGACATCGAAGCGGTGAAAAAGCACGTCGGCAAAGAAGGGCTGGAAACGCTGTTTAAAATCGCCAACCTTGGCGCGGGCATCATTCGCGAACGCATCCGCAAATATAATATCGACGCCGATTTCGTCCCCGGCTATGGCTATCTCGCTTATAACCAGCGGCAACTGAAAACGCTGCGCCAGTGGGAGAAGGAGTTTAAGGCTGCCACCCCGGATGAAGAGATCGAGCTGTATACCGGGAAAGAGGTGCAGCAGGTGGTGGGCTCCGAGGTCTACTGCGGCGCGCTGAAACATATGGGCGGCGGCCAGATCCATTCGCTCAATATGCTCCTCGGCTCGGCGCAGGCCGCCCATTCGCTGGGAGTGAAGATCTTCGAATCCTCGCCGGTGGTGGAGGTGAATTACGGCAAACAGGTGCGGGTACGTACCGCGATGGGCAGCGTCAAAGCCGCCAAACTGCTGTGGGCCTGCGACAGCTTCCTCAACAATATGGAGCCGGAGATCTACAACAAAACGCTGGTCACCTACTCCTATCAGGTATCGACCGAGCCGCTCTCCGATGAATTGATCGAGCGCATCAGCCCGCTGCGCGGCGCCTTCAGCGATATTCGCCCGGTGATTAACTACTACCGCGTCACCCGGGAAAACCGCCTGCTGTTCGGCAGCGCCACCCGCTTTGTGGAGTATACGCCGAACGATTTCGCCGCCTGGAACCGCACCCTGCTGGCGGAGGTCTTCCCCTATTTGAAGGATGTGAAGATCGATTTCGCCTGGGGAGGGCCAATGGCCTGTAGCGCCAACCTGTTCCCGCAGATCGGCACGCTACGCGATCACAACAACGTCTTTTACGTCCAGGGGTACTCCGGCTTCGGCGTCACCCCATCGCACATCGTGTGCAAAATCCTCGCCGAAGGGATCAACGGCGGTTCAGACCGCTATCGTCTGCTGAGCAGCATCCCCCACGCGACCATCCACGGCCGTGACAGCCTGCGCCTGCTGCTGGTCACCGCCGGAAAATTGATGCATCAAACCGCCGGTTTCTGGAAAGGCCGGAGTTAACCAGGAGAACGCTATGCACGCTTTTAAACTTAAACACCCGGTGCCCGACCTGCAGCCAATCGGCAGCGTCAGCCTGCTCGGCGCGACGCCGACCGCCGGCGACCCGCAGGTGGCCGGGGCGATGATCTACGGCGAGCCGCAGGATGCCTTTACCTGCGGACTGTTTTCGTCCACTGAAGGGAGCTTTACCATGACCTATCCGTTTACCGAACACGCCACCGTGCTGGAAGGCGAAGTGGAGTTGACCGTCGCCGGCGGTGAACCGCAGCGCTTTGCGCCAGGCGATAGCTGGTTTGTTAAACAGGGCACCGAAGTGGAGTGGAAAATCCTGACGCCGCGCTTTGTGAAGCACTACCTGGCGAACGTCGAGACGCGCTAACGCGCTGATACTGCCCGGCGGCGCAGGGGGGACCCGGAGGCGACGCATTGCGCCTTCTCCGGGCTACCAAATCGCACAGCGCTGTAGCCCCGGTAAGCGGCAGCGCCACCGGGGGTTTTGAGGCCGCCAACACCGGCAGTTTCAGTCAGCATGGTGAATAAATTAAAGGCAGGCCGCGCGGATCGTAGGCCGGGTAAGGCGCAGCCGCCACCCGGCAGAAACAGGCGCAACGTGGCAAGACGGATGGCCCCGGTTTTCGGGGTCATCTTGTTTATCCACCCTCACATTCATGGACTGCGTCACAGAATCATGCGCCACCCTCCACCTTCCGGACGATATTCGTTGAGCAGGATGCCCGCCTAAATTATGACTATCCGGGAGTGGCGCTGGCTATTCCCTGCCCTACCCCATTATTGTGCAGAGGTTGACTATGTTTAGTAACAGACTTGCCAGCCATCTTGAGCGCGGCGTCGTCGGCTTCCCGACCACCCTCGCCAGCTCCGTCGGGCTGATTATGGCCAGCCCGGTGATCCTGACGGTGACCAGCGGCTTCGGCATGGGCGGCGATACCTTCGCGCTGGCGGTGCTGCTGGCCTTTATTATGATGCAGGCGCAGGTCACCACCTTTGCCGAGGCGGCGACGCTCATTCCCACCACCGGTTCGGTGTACGACTATATCTCCTGCGGCATGGGCCGCTTTTTCGCTATCACCGGCGCGCTGTGCGCCTATCTGATCGTCCATATTTTCGCCGGGACGGCGGAGACGATCCTGGCGGGCATTATGGCGCTGGTGAACTTCGAATCGATCAACGCCCAGATGGCCGCTCACCAAAACACCTGGATGGTGGGCGTCGGCATGGTGGTGATTTTCGGCCTGCTGAACGCCATCGGCGTGGAAATCTTCGGCAAGGTCGAAGTGGTGCTGACCTTCGGCATGTGGACCACGCTGACCATTTTCGGCCTGTGCGGCATTTTTATGGCGCCGGTGACTCATCTTTCCGGCTGGTTCGGCACGCCGCTGAACGTTAGCGATATCAACGGCCTGTTCGGCTATATCGGCATGGCGATGTTTATGTTCGTCGGTTGCGAACTGGTGACGCCGATGGCGCCGGAGATCAAACAGGCCCACCGCACCATACCGCGGGCGATGGCGCTGGGCCTGCTGGGGGTCGCCAGCTGCATGTTTATCTACGGTGCGGCGATCAACCGCCAGGTGGAGAATACCGTGCTCGACGCGGCCAACAACGTCCATCTGCTGGATACGCCGATGGCGATCCCGGCCTTCGCCGAGCGGGTGATGGGCCACGCCGGCCAGTACTGGCTGGGGGTCGGGCTGCTGCTGGCGGGCTGCGCCACCATCAATACGCTGATGGCCGCCGTGCCGCGCATTATCTACGGTATGGCGCTGGACGGCGCGCTGCCCCGCTTCCTGACCTGGCTGCATCCGCGCTTTAAAACGCCGGTAATCGCCATCGCCATCGGGGTGGCGATCCCCTGCCTGCACGCCTGGTATCTGAACGGCGATCTGGACCGCATCGTGCCGCTGATCCTCGCCGCGGTCTGCGCCTGGGGCGTCGCCTATCTGCTGGTGACGCTGTCGGTGGTGATGCTGCGCATTCGCCGCCCGGACCTGCCGCGCGCCTACCGCTCGCCGTGGTTCCCACTGCCGCAGATTATCTCCAGCGTCGGCATTATCATCGCTATCGTCAATATCACCCCGCCGGGGATGGACAGTCGCCAGGTGCTGGTGCCGTTCGGCATTATGCTCGGCCTGACCGCCGCCTACGCCCTGTTCTGGACGGTGTGCGTGCAGCGCGTCAATCCGTTCAAGCCGCTGGTGGTGGAAGAGGTAGTGGAGCGCGCCATCAACAACTACGAAAAACAGACCCGCGGGGAGATGACGCCAGATGTCCTCCGTCCCCTGGTTTGAAACGCCGTTAATGAACGCGGTGCAGCGCGATCTGGCCGGCTGGCCCTGCGAAAAGCTGAGCGAGCGCAGCGCGCTGCTGCGCTTGAACAACGCCACCGCCGTGACCTTCAGCGTGCGTCAGAAGCGGCTGTTTATGGCCAGCATTCACAGCTGCGAGTTTGTCGTCGAGGGGCCGGTGACCCGGCCCGTACGCGGTAACATTCACGCCCATCAATCCGGCTGGTGGAAACGCCAGCCGATCCGCTTTATCGGCGGCAAAGGCAGCGAGGCACTCGCCGGCTATCTCAATGGTTTCCCTAATCTCCAGCAGACCTTAAGCGAGCTGGACTACCGCCGCTTTTCGCTGACCTTTGACGGTCGCGGCTGGCGCTGCAGCATTGAACCCTGGGCCGCCAGCGAAGTGGTCTGTAAAATGCCGCCGCTGCGCCGTTATCTGCGGCTGGAAGCGCAGCAGCGGATGCTGCTGCTCAGCGTGCTGGCGATGATCGATCAGGCAGTAAGTCAGTGGATGCGCGGTGAAATCGTAGAAGAGAAAGCATTGACTTCCCCGCCATCACCGCGGGGAAGCTGAGGCGTTTTATAGCAGGCCAAACTGCTGCGCCAGCCGATCGAGAGCCCGCCTCTGGAACTGCGCAAACTCCGCCCTCGGCTGTTGTTGTTGAATAAATTCCCGCAGCGGATCCTGGACCTCGGTGCGGATGCCGCTCAGAGCCTCCATCACCGCCAGGCCGCAGAACGGCACGTAGGATTCGGCGTAGCCGCCTTCGTGCACCATCACCAGTTTCCCGCCGCACAGGCGATCCGCCGCCTGCTGGACCTGTTCAGTCATCGCCCGGAAGCTGTCGCTGTGCAGCTGCATGCGCGCCAGCGGATCCATGGCGTTGGCATCATAGCCGCAGGCGATGATAATCAGCTCCGGCTCAAAGCGCGCCAGCGCCGGAATAACGATGGTTTCCAGCGCATAGCGCCAGCTGTCATCCCCCGCGCCGGCCAGCAGCGGAATATTGATGTTGTAACCCTCCCCCGCCCCCACGCCGCGATCCTCCTCGCCAGAGTAGCCCGGCGGGAAGCAGCCGTCCTGATGCAAGGAGATAGTCAGCACGTCATCGCGCTGCAGGTAGATATGCTGGGTGCCGTTGCCGTGATGAACGTCCCAGTCAATGATCGCCACCTTGCCGAGCCCGAGCAGCGCTTTCGCTCGCTCCACGGCAATGGGGATATTGGCGAGAAAACAGAAGCCCATCGACTGGTCCGGCAGGCAGTGGTGTCCGGGCGGACGCGACAGCGAATAGGCGTTATCCAGTTCTCCCTTCAGCACCGCTTCCACCGCCGCGCAGGCCAGCCCGGCGGAAAGACAGGCGATTTCATAACTGCCCGGCCCCAGCGGCGCCTCTTTGCCGAGCATGCCGCCGCCGTTATCGCTTATCGCCTTGAAGCGCTCCAGATAACTGTCGGGATGGATCCGCCGCAGGTCCGCAAGGCTCGCCGGCGCCGCGCTGCGCAGCGCCAGCTGCGGCGTCAGCCCGGAGACATCCATCAGGTTTTTCATCCGCCGTTTGGTCTCCGGCGATTCGGCATGACCGCCGCCGGCGGGTGGCTGTACCCACCCGCCCACCGGCAGCGTCACTGCGTGCAGCCCGGTACTGTGCCAGAAACAACGTTCATCAAAGAAGAAACCGGTTTTTCTTTTCACTCTATCCTCCCGTGGGCTAACCCTTCCCGGCGGCGGAAGCCGCCACAATTAAAATCAGTGACAGCAGCGCGCAGACGCCTGCCGCCGCCAGCAGCGGGTCGGCGCTGGCGAAGCGTTGCAGTAAGGCCCCCGCGAGCGCCGGGCCTGCCGCCATGCCGCCGCCGATCACCAGATTGATGCTGTTCATCAGCCGACCGCTGTTATCGAGCCCGGCGACGCGGGCGAGAATAAAGGGCAGCACGAAGGTCCAGGTGAACTTAAACAGCAGCGCCGCGATGGCGTAGCGCGCCAGCAGCGGCTGGCCAACCAGCAGCCCGACGCTGACGATCAGCAGCCCGTAGCCCAGCCACACCGGTAAGCGATCGGCGCGCCGGGTGCCGCGCAGGGCCGCGCCGCCGGCGCCGATAATGCCGCAAACCGTCGCCGCCGCCAGCACCAGCCCCACCTGCGTCGGGCTCAGCCCCGCCGTGCTGCCGATGGTGCCGATAAAGGTCCACACTGCGCTGAGGCTGATATAGAAAGTGAGCACCGCCAGCACCGCCAGCGCCTGACGCCACAGCGCCGTCGACGGCTGCTGGCGGGAGGCAGAGAGCGGTTGAAAGCGCGGCGGGAAAGCGGACACAAGCGGCAGGCAGCAGAGCATGATGGCGGCGAGGATCAGATACACCACCTTCAGGCCAAAGGTCGCGAACAGGCCGGGCAGCGCCAGCAGGCCAAGCATCCCCAACAGCAGTTGCCCGAGCACCCAAAAGGCGTAGACCCGCGACGGGTTCGGCGTTCCCGCCGCGCAGCTGATGCACAGAATCATCAGCGTGCCGCCCGCCAGTGAGGCGATAAAGCGCGCCGCCAGCAGCGTCTCATACTGGGTGACCACCGCCGAGGCGAGGTTGGCGGTCAGAAACACCGCCCCGGCCATCAGGGCGACCCGCCGCCAGTCGAGGCGACTCATCCACCACCACGCCGGGAGCGTCGCCAGGCTCATCGCCCCCAGCTCCGCTGAGAACAGCCAGCCTACCTGCCCGGGTTTTAGCTGCCATTCGCTGGCCAGCTGCGCCGCTACCGCCGGCGCGGTCATCAGAATACCCGGCGCAATAGCGGCAAAAATCACAATCGCCGCCAGCAAACGCAGGGACACCACCAGCCCGGCGGGCCGGGAAAGCGCATTATCAGTGACAGGTGTACTCGACATCGTAGGGCGTGCTCCGGTCAAAAAAGCCTCCCCCCGGAGGATCCTCCAGGGAGTGATACCCACAGGCATCAGGAAAACGCCGTGTTGCCACGGCGCGCGCGGGATGTGAAAGTCAGATCACAGATGCAGCGTACGCTGAGCAGCCGGCATCCAGGTTCGGGAAACCAGTTCGGTACGATTGACCACTTCGGTCTTGGCGAAGATATTGCGCAGGTGCGTTTTCACCGTCGAGAGCGAGATATCCAGCTGGCGGGCAATCAGCTTATTACTGGCCCCTTCGCGCACCATGCCGACGATTTCCCGCTCTTTGGCGGTCAGGATAGCGGGCAGGTCATCTTCTTCCTGCAGGCAGTCGCGGATCGCCAGCTCCACCAGCGGCAGCACCGCCTGGGCCCGATGACGCTCTTCGCTGGAGAAAGGCACGTCGCGCATCAGCGAGATACCGGCGATGATCCGCCGCTCGCGGCGGATGAAGATCTCGGTCATGTCACGCACGTTATTCGGCAACATAAATTCATGATAATAATGCCGGTTGCGATCGCAGAGCCGCGGCGTCATCGCCGCCACGGTGGTGTTCTGGTGGCTAAAGTGCGCCGGTAAATGCGGATCCAGCGGCTGGAAGTTTTCCAGATATTGTTGGTGCGTATTATCGGAAATATTATGCAATATATAGTTTTCGGGTTTTAACCGGTTATTTACTCGATAAAACACCGCTGAAGTCAGTGGAATTAACTGAGAAATAGTCTGTAAACAACGGGCTATTATCGCATCATTACGGCTGGCTTTTAACAAAGCAGACATGATAGGGCCTCCCCGTCGAGATGATGGTGCATGACACATGGATGACTACCGATAATTGAAGCATACATTTCACATTTAAGTAACACAATCATTAACATATTAACAATGTGATAGCCGTTACAAAATTTTCAGCAATGCATTGTTATATAAAGCATTTAAAAAACACACTCGCCATGCCTTACGATAGCGGCGTTAAAACATAAACAAAAAAGATTAATACCCGGCGTACCTGCCTCTGGTGATAAAAAAACCCTATCCCGGACGCGTCTCTCTCATCCTTAAGAACGATGGATTTCTGTTTTTTTTCACTTATACCCTTAACAGGATGCCATTAATTTTCGCCGCGGCTTAATCATGTGATTACGCCTGACCCGCTGTTGCCAAAATAATAGCAACAGCGCCGGTCATTAACCGAGGATAAGCCGATGCTGAATATCGCCGCCCTGCGCCAGCAGCAAATTCCGCTGGCCGCTGAGCCGCGCTCGCCGGTGCCGTTTCATATTCTGATGAAGCCGATTGGCCCCGCCTGCAATCTCGCCTGCCGCTACTGCTATTACCCCCAGGATGAAACGCCGGTCAACAAGATGGACGAGGCGCGGCTGGAGCAGTTTATCCGCCGCTACATCGCGGCCCAGCCCGTCGGCGCGCGGGAAATCAACTTTGTCTGGCAGGGCGGTGAGCCGCTGCTGGCCGGCCTGAGCTTTTACAAAAAAGCGCTCGCCCTGCAGGCGCGTTATGCCCCCGACGGCGTCACCATCAGCAACAGTCTGCAGACCAATGGCACGCTGATCAACGACGCCTGGTGCCGGCTGTTCCGCGAGCATCGCTTTATTATCGGCTTGAGCCTCGAAGGCAGCGAAGCGCTACAGGACCAGCATCGTCCGGATAAACGCGGCCGGGCCAGCTGGCCGGCGGCACTGCGCGGCATCGGCTTTCTCCACCAGCATCAGGTGGATTTTAACCTGCTGGTGGTGGTGCATAACGAGATGGCGGCCCACGCGGCGGCGATTTATGACCGGCTGGTCAGCCTCGGCGCGCGCTATCTACAGTTTCAGCCGCTGATGAGCGAAGGCGCAGCGTTGCGCGAGGGCTATCAGCTGAGTGCCGATAACTGGGGGCGTTTTATGGTCGGCATCTGGCGGCAGTGGCAGAAGCGCTGCGACAAGGGGCGGGTGTTCGTCATCAATATCGAGCAGGCGTGGGCGCAGTACTTCACTCACACCAGCGGCAGCTGCGTGCACAGCGCCCGCTGCGGCAGCAATCTGGTGATGGAGCCCGACGGAGAGCTCTACGCCTGCGACCATCTGATCAACGCCGAACATCGGCTGGGCCGCCTTGACGACATGACGCTGGCGCACGCGGTTGACGCCTCGGTGCAGCTGCCTTTCGGTCAGCAGAAAAGCCTGCGCCGCGAATGCCAGACCTGCGCGGTCAAAATGGTCTGCCAGGGCGGCTGCCCGGCGCATCTGAACGCCGCGGGCAACAACCGCCTCTGCGGCGGCTACTACCGCTTCTTTAGCGAAATTCTGGCGCCCGTGCGCCCTTTTTCCCGCGACCTTCAAGGGCTACAAGCCTGGCGGGCCGCGTTTGTCGGGGCCGCGCATCCGGCGTAGCCCATTGCTCTGAAAGTGATACCCGCAGAAACAGGAGAATCCGTTGTGAATAAAACAGCCATGGCCGCGGCGGTCAGTGTGATCCTCGCCGGTGGCGCGCACGCCGCCCAGCAAGAGCGTCCGAACGTCATCGTGATTATCGCCGATGATATGGGCTACTCTGACATCAGCCCCTTCGGCGGCGAAATCCCCACCCCCAACCTGCAGGCGATGGCCGAGCAGGGGATGCGCATGAGCCAGTATTACACCTCGCCGATGTCGGCCCCGGCGCGTTCGATGCTGCTCACCGGTAACAGCAACCAGCAGGCCGGGATGGGCGGTATGTGGTGGTACGACAGCACCATTGGCAAGGAGGGCTACGAGCTGCGGCTGACCGACCGCGTCACCACCATGGCCGAGCGCTTTAAAGACGCTGGCTATAACACCCTGATGGCCGGCAAGTGGCACCTCGGTTTTGTTCCCGGCGCCACGCCGAAAGATCGCGGCTTTAATCACGCCTTCGCCTTTATGGGCGGCGGCACCAGCCACTTTAACGACGCGATACCCCTGGGGACCGTTGAAGCCTTCCACACCTACTACACCCGCGACGGCGAGCGCGTCTCCCTACCGGATGATTTTTACTCCAGCGAAGCCTACGCCCGGCAGATGAACAGCTGGATTAAAGCGACGCCGAAGGAACAGCCGGTCTTCGCCTGGCTGGCCTTCACCGCCCCTCATGATCCCCTGCAGGCGCCGGACGAGTGGATTAAGCGCTTCAAAGGCCAGTATGAGCAGGGTTACGCCGAGGTCTATCGCCAGCGCATCGCCCGCCTGAAAGCGCTGGGAATTATCCATGACGATACCCCGCTGCCGCATCTGGAGCTGGATAAAGAGTGGGAGGCGCTAACGCCAGAGCAGCAGAAATATACGGCGAAAGTGATGCAGGTGTATGCGGCGATGATCGCCAATATGGACGCGCAGATCGGCACCCTGATGGAGACGCTGAAACACACCGGGCGCGATAAAAATACCCTACTGGTCTTTTTAACCGATAACGGCGCCAACCCGGCGCAGGGTTTTTATTACGAATCTACCCCGGAATTCTGGAAGCAGTTCGATAACCGCTATGACAACATCGGCCGCAAAGGCTCGTTTGTCTCCTACGGCCCCCACTGGGCCAACGTCAGCAACGCCCCCTACGCCAACTACCATAAGACCACCAGCGCCCAGGGCGGGATTAACACCGACTTTATGATCGCCGGTCCCGGGATCACCCGCCACGGTCACATCGACGCCTCGACGATGGCGGTGTACGACGTAGCGCCGACCCTGTATGAATTCGCCGGTATCGATCCGAACAAATCGCTGGCGAAGAAGCCGGTGTTGCCGATGATCGGCGTCAGCTTTAAGCGCTATCTCACCGGCGAAGTACAGGCGCCGCCGCGCGGGAAATACGGCGTTGAGCTGCACCATCAGGCGGCGTGGGTCGATGGTGAATGGAAGCTGCGGCGGCTGGTGCCGCGGGGCCTCACCGCCGGTGACGCGCCGTGGCAGCTGTTTAATCTGCACGACGACCCGCTGGAGACCCATGACGTCGCGGCCCAACATCCCGATCGGGTCAAAGCGATGAGCGAGGCCTACGAGGCGTTCGCCAGACGCACCATGGTCACCTGGGCGCAGGGCAAGATGATCGATTACGTCGGTATTGACAGCAAAACCGGACGCTATCTGGCGGTCGATCCCGCCACCATGAAGCCGGTTCCGGCGCCGCAGGCGATCCCGGTGAGCGAGATCCATTAACCCCGCGGCTATCGTTCTTCCGGGCGATAGCCGGGAGCTGACGCGCTTTTTAAGGTAATCGGAAACCCCATTACAGGAGAGAGCGAATGGCGAGAGTCGTGGTGATCACCGGCGGCGGAACCGGAATTGGCGCCGCCTGCGCGCGGCTGATGCGCGCCGCGGGCGACCGCGTGTTTATTACCGGACGGCGCGAGGCGCCGCTGCAGGCTGTCGCCGATGAGACCGGCGCCACGGCGCTGATGGGCGATGCCGCCGACGGCGAGGTGTGGCGCCAGCGGCTGTTGCCGGCCATTCTCGACCAGAGCGGCGGTGTTGATGTCCTCATCTGCAGCGCCGGCGGGATGGGCAACAGCCCCGCCGCCGAGACCAGCGACCGCCAGTGGCGCGAGGCGCTGGACGGCAATCTCACCAGCGCCTTCGCCAGCGTTCGCGCCTGCCTGCCCTCGCTGATTACCCGCCGTGGCAACGTGCTGTTTGTTGCCTCCATCGCCTCGCTGGCCGCCGGTCCGCAGGCCTGCGGCTACGTCACCGCCAAACACGCCTTAATCGGCCTGATGCGCTCCGTCGCCCGCGATTACGGTCCCCAGGGGGTGCGCGCCAACGCCGTCTGCCCCGGCTGGGTCACCACGCCGATGGCGGATGAAGAGATGCTCCCGCTGATGCAGGCGGAAGGGCTATCGTTGACTGAGGCTTATCAGCGAGTCTGTCGCGACGTTCCGCTGCGCCGCCCCGCCAGCCCCGAGGAGATAGCCGAGGCTTGTCAGTTTCTCTGTTCGCCGCAGGCCGCCATCATCAGCGGCGCCACGCTGGTCGCCGACGGCGGCGCCAGTATCGTCGATGTTCCCACTCTGGCGTTTGCCTAACGCCCTACTCTGTTCAGGAGCCCCTATGACTTCAGAAGCCGTATTTATCCAGGTCGGCGCGCTGGCCGATGGTTTTGCGCCACACGGTAATTTACTCGCCACCGCCAGCCTGCCCGCAGGCGAGCGCTTTACCTTTTATGTCGCCGGAAGTGAGCCGCAGCAGCTGATCATCGAAGATGAGCAGACGCTAAGCTGGAACGGCAAGCGCGCCCCCTGGCGGGCGACCGCCCTGCGCCCGGATATTCTGTTTATCGACTTCCTTGACCCGGAGCGGGATAACGCCAGCGTCAGCGCGGTATGCAACCTGACGCAGCGCAACGCCACCCTGGTCTACGGCCAGCTGCCGGACGAAGCCGCCGCGCGGCTGGACGCTTTCAGCCGGGTGGAGCGAGGCCTGCCGCTGACCGCGGTAGAAACGCGCTTTGTCTTCGCCCGCCTGGATGCGCAGCCGGGGCCGCTGCCGGGCTTTACCGATGCGCTGGTCGGCATGCGCAATCAGTACACCTACAGCCCGACTGAGCGCTATGAGCACATCTATCTCAACGATAATTTTTACGCCTGGCAATGTCTGGACGGCGTGGAAAAGGGGCTGGCGGATGTCGATCGCTGCCACTATGTGCAGGTGGCTGAGGATCTCTATTTGTTCGTCTGGCGGGAGAAAATCATTCCCACGCTGGGGGTGATCCTGATCGATCTTCAGCAGATGCGCACCGACGGCAAGATCATGGGCTATCAGGGCAGCGACTTCGGCGCCCTCAGCAATTTCCCGGTCGGCGCCAGCGCGAAGATCCTCAACCTCACCCGCCATCAGGAATAAAGGGCCGCCGCCGGGCACGCTTTCAGGCCCCCTGCCCGTCATGTTGCCGGGTGGCGGCTGCGCCTGACCCGGCCTACAGGGTCCTCTCACAGGCTGATACATCGTAGGCCCGGCAAGCGCAGCGCCGCCGGGCGATGACAGCGGGTACGGAGCCGCTTTATGCCGGGTGGCGGCTGCGCCTGACCCGGCCTACAGGGTTCGTGCGACCTGTCCTTGATTTACCCACTTGCACGACTGAAACTGCCGGTGCTGACGGCCTCAAAATCGCTGAGACGTTCCCGGAAGGCCGGGGCAGCCCGCATGGATGCGGGCTGAGGGCCGTGTTTTGCAGGGACGCTGCCTCGGCCCGACCCGAAGCCTGCAGGGAAAAGTCGAAGGTACCGCGCAGCGGCGATTTTGCTGGCCGGAGCCCGGGGGTACAGGGGGCGGCGGCGACTGGCCGCCCCCTGTGCGCTCCCAGCGCCATAAGAGACATAGCGCAGAAGACATATCGGGAGCGCAATCTGTCCGGAAATCACATAGAAGTTGTAGCCCTGCCAGGCGCATTGCAAACAGGGAAATTGACGATTGTGCCGTTATTTCGCCGGGTGGCGGTTGGCGCCTTACCCGACCTGCGGTCTGCGCCATTTGTCCACCCTCTCCCCGCCGGGAAGAGGGCGTGACTTAGGCGCTGGCGCTATCCAGTCGCGCCACCTGCTCCGCGCTCAGGCTCAGCGCCGCCGCGCGGGCAAAACTTTCCACCTGGGCCACGCTGGTGGCGCTGGCGATCGGCGCGGTCACCCCTTCGCGGCCGATCAGCCACGCGAGGGCCACTTCCGCCGGCTTCGCCCCCTGCTCATCCGCGACCGCCACCAGGGTATCGATAATCCGCATCCCGCGCGGATTCAGGTACTTACCAATCCCTCCTCCGCGCTGGCTCTGCGCCAGGTCCGACGGCTGACGGTACTTACCGGTTAAGAATCCCGAGGCCAGGCTGTAGTAGGTCACCACCCCGATATCGCGGCTGACGCAGAGATCGCACAGCGCGCCTTCAAACGCGGAGCGGTGGTAGAGGTTATATTCCGGCTGCAGCACCTGCCAGGCAGGCAAGCCGCCCTTGCGCGCTACCTCCAGCGCCCCCGCCAGCTGCATTGCATCGAGGTTAGAGGCCCCCATCGCGCGAATTTTCCCCGCCTGTTGCAGGCTGTGGAAAGCCTCCAGCGTTTCCGCTACCGGGGTTTGCGGATCCGGCCAGTGGGAAAAGTAGAGATCGATATAGTCGGTATTGAGGCGGCGCAGGGAGTCGTCTACCGCCTGCTGGATCCAGGCTTTGCTGAGTCCCTTATGGCCTGGAAGGCCGAGATCGGAGCCGACTTTGGTGAAAATTTTGACTTTATCGCGCATGCCGGGGCGCGCCTGCAGCCAGCGGCCAATAATGGTTTCGGATTCGCCGCCCTGGTTGCCCTCTGCCCAGCGGGAATAAACATCCGCCGTATCGATAGTGTCAAAGCCGTGGTCAACAAAAGCATCAAGAAGGGCAAAACTGGTTTTTTCATCAATGGTCCAGCCAAAGACGTTACCGCCAAACACTAACGGGGCGATGGAAAATCCGGTTTTGCCCAAGGGACGTGTCATCATGCCGAGTACTCCTTAGCTTATATTCTGCTTCCCTCAGGTAACCACAATGGTCAGGAGAGGAGGTCGATTGGATAATCAGAAAAGGAATCTTACGGCGGGCGATCCATGCCCGCGGGTACACTCAGACATTATGTCCCGGAATAAACATCAAAGCTAAAATATTTGCTGGCTAATTTTTTATAGGTGCCGTCGGCAAGGATCTTCGCAATCGCGCCGTTTATTTCCTGACGCAGCGCCTCATCGTCTTTACGTAAGCCGATAGCCGCCCCGGCGCCAAACAGCGTATCATCCTGCAGATGGCTGCCGACAAAGGCGAATTCCTTACCCTGCGGCTGCTGCAGGAAGCTGTAGTCGGCCATCATGCCGGAGAGTACCGCGCCGTCGATGCGCCCGGACTCCAGATCGCGCACCACGCTATCGGCCCCCTGGTAGGCCACAATGTTGATCCCCTGCGGACGCCAGTGCTGATTAACGTAAGTCTCCTGCGCCGAGCCCTGCTCGACGCCAATGGTTTTGCCCTTCAGCTGGTCCGGCGTATTGCCTTTCAGGGTATTTTTACGCGCCACGAGGAACACTGGCCCGTTATACAGCTTGTCGCTAAAGGCAATCTGCGCTTTACGCTTCTCGGTCATGTACATCCCGGAAAGGATGGCGTCGAATTTCCGCGCCTTCAGCGCCGGGATAATGCCGTCGAAATTGCTTTCCACCCACACGCATTTCGCCTGCAGCTGCTGGCAAATGGCGTTGCCTAAATCGATATCAAACCCCGCCAGCTTGCCCTGCGGATCCTTCCATTCAAACGGCGCGAAGGTCGGGTCGACGCCAAAGCGGATCGCCTTTCCCCCTTCGGCCAGCGCCGACGTCGACGCCATTAACGCCAGCCATAGCAGTAGTGATTTTTTCATTCCAGTTCTTCTCCAGAGGTTAACGGCAGTGCTTTTCCACCAGACGGGCGAACAGCGTCGCGCCGGTGGTGATAATGTCATCGTTGAAGTCGTAGCCGGGGTTATGCACCATGCAGCCGCCTTTCTCCCCCTTCTCGCCGTTGCCCAGCAGGAAGTAGCAGCCCGGACGTTCGCGCAGCATAAAAGCGAAATCCTCGCTGGCGTTCATCGGCGAGACCGACTCCAGCACCCCTTCGCGGCCAAACACCTCCAGAGCCAGCGCCCGGGCGAAGTCAGTCTCTTCAGGGCTGTTGGTTAATACCGGGTAGGAGTCGTAAACCTCCACCGCGCTGCTGGCGCCATAGCTTTTAGCGGTAAATTCGCTGAGCTCGTGAATACGTTTGATCAGCAGGTCGCGGATTTCCGGCTTCATCGCCCGCACGCTGAGCTCCATCACCGCGCTCTCCGGAATGACGTTGGAGGCGATACCGGCCTGGAAGGTGCCGACGCTGACCACCGCCGTTTCGCCCGGCGGCACGTTGCGCGCCACGATGCTCTGCAGGGCCATCACCAGCGCCGCGCCGGCGACGATCGGGTCGACGGTGCGCTCCGGATGGGCGCCGTGGCCGCCGTAGCCGGTAAGGGTGATTTTGACGGTGTCCGCCGAGGCCATAAAGTTGCCGGCATAGAAGCCCAGCTTGCCCACCGGCAACCCCGGCATGTTGTGCAGACCGAAAATGCGTTCGCAGGGGAACTGCTCAAACAGGCCGTCTTTAATCATTAAATCGGCGCCGCCGATAGCCTCTTCCGCCGGCTGAAAAATCAGATGCACCGTGCCATTGAACTGACAGGCCGGCGAGGCGATGTATTTCGCCGCTGCCAGCAGAATGGTGGTATGGCCGTCATGACCGCAGGCGTGCATTTTCCCCGATACCGTACTGGCCCAGGGTAAACCGGTGGTTTCCTCGATCGGCAGTGCGTCCATATCGGCGCGCAGGCCGATGGTGCGCGGCGAATCGCCTTTGCTCAGGCTGCCGACCACCCCGGTCTTGCCGAGGCCGCGCGTCACCTGATAGCCCCACTCGGTCAGCTTGCTGGCGACCAGTTCGCTGGTATTAAACTCTTCCAGACTTAATTCCGGATTGGCATGTAAATAATGACGCAGAGAAATCATTTCCGCTTCCGTCGCTTTAATTTCTGGAATTACATAATCACTCATGCCGCTCTCCGGGAAATATCGTAAGGACTTAACACGGTAGCGTGGTGAAAACTTTATGCAAGCAGGATTTCTAATATCGGAAATGACGGCATCTTATTTAATAATGCGTTCGCGGCAGTGTAAAAAGCATTCGAAACGGTGAAATTTAAAAATAAATGTTTATTTCATGGAGGATTAACCGTTATTTACCCTACTATTTCCGGCCGTATTCAGATTTAAATAAAAAGACTTCTATGAGATTACAGACGCTTTTCCTCGTCGCCATGACCGCGCTGGCGGGCTGCAGCGCGCAGGGGGATACCGCCAGCCAGCAGCGGGCCAGTATTCAGAAGATGCGCAACGAAACCCTCAATAAACTTTACACCCTGCAGCCCGAGGCCCGCAGCGATATTCAGCATGCGAAGGGTTATGCGGTCTTCGCCAACAACAGCAGCAAGATCCTGCTGTTCGGATTTGGCAGCGGCTACGGCGTGGTGCGGGATAAGGCCACCGGGAAGGACACCTATATGAAAATGGCCCAGGGCGGCGCCGGCCTGGGGATGGGGATTAAACAGCAACGCACGGTGCTGGTTTTCCATGATAAAGCGGCCCTGGAGACCTTTATCCGCCAGGGATATATGGTCGGCGCCGATGCGAACGCCGCGGCGAAATATGATGACAAAGGCATCGCGCCGATCGCCGCCTCCGCGAACGGCGTAGCGAAGGACACCTCCTCGCTGCCGTCAAAAGTGAACGTCTATGAAATCACCGACAAGGGGCTGGCCGCCCAGGCGATGGTCAATGGCTATAAATACTGGCCGGATGACGAACTGAACCCGTAGCCCCGGCGGTGATCCATCGCCGGGTCAGGTGTTCCCTGCCCGGCGTTGGGAGACGTGCATTTAGTGGCCGAGGGCGCCGCTCACCAGAATCGAGGTGATGATCCCGGTCGCCGCGGCGATCAGCACATAGTTACCGTCGATATAGGACCAGTGATGGCCCTCCGGCGGGGGCGGCAGGCCGCGGTCGCTCCAGTCACGGACGCGATACTCATCGCCACGGAACGGCGCCGGAGCCGGGTGGCCTTTGCGGAAATCGTTACCGCGCCAGGCGAAATGGTCCTGCTCATGCCGTGCCTGATCGCGCTTGTCATGCCCGTCACGATCCGGGCCACGCAGGTCATGGTCACCCTGACGATGCGCGTCAGGTCCGCCCTGCGGCGCATGCCCATGATGATCCGAACCGTTCTGCCACACCGTTGGCTGCCCCGGACGATGGCCGTCGTTTGGGCCATCGGCAAAGGCCTGGACGCTCAGCACAGTGGATAATATTACCGCCAGAGAAATCATCTTTTTCATCGTACACCTCCTGATTGAAGTTCTTTGTAACGGGAAAATGTGAAGAAAGAGTGAGTATCCGCTTAACCAGGACGATTCCTGGCATCTGGGGTTTCTGCTGTCGGGGAAGGCATTATGGGGGAGTACGAGCAATAAAAAAGGCCGCTCTCGCGACCTTTATTCAGACTGATATCAGGACTTACTCAGTCACTTTATTTTTTAACTCTTCAGCGCCGGTTTTGGTTTTATCCCAGCCCTTTTCTGCGCCGGATTTGGTGGCGTTCCAGCCTTTTTCGCTGACCTCTTTGGTCTTATCCCAACCTTTCTCAGTCCCTTCTTTGGTCTTGTTCCAGGTCTTCTGCGCGCCTTCGCTCACCTGGCTGCCGACGCTATCCTGTTTGCCTTCGGCCGCATGTTTCGCCTTCAGCTGCTGCTCTTCGCCCTCGTGCTGGGCCTGGTGCAGCTTCTCTTTAGCGGTGTTGGCATTGGCATTGGCCGCCGCGACGGTATCATCTGTTGCATGTGTTGTCGCAGCAAAAACCGGAGCCGCAACCAGAATAGCCGATAACGCAATCATTGCTTTTTTCATAATATCCTCTCTCACGTGTCGTGTTATGAGTCGTATTCAGGATGGCACAACGAACCGGGGATGACATTAGGAATTAGCCTGAAAAACGTCTTCGACCAGCAACCATGGCAGAAAATGCTGACGCTGTGCGCCCTGTCGGCGTTGGCATAATTTCCAACATGTTTGTTACATTTCGTGAAATTTGCGCTTGATATACTTGCCGTTGACGTTTACTCGAGAATAATTCTCAGAATCATTATATTTATAAATTGGCAAACGGAACTCATTTTATGGCAAGAAAATCAGTAAGATCGCTGTTGCTTACTGCGCTGATCGCGACTCCCTTCTTCAGCTATGCAACCCAATATCCTCTGACGGTTACTGACCTCGACGGCCGGCAGGTCACCCTGGCTAAAGAGCCGCAGCGTATTATTTTGCAGGATGGCCGCGACATTATGACCCTCGCCCTGCTGGACCGGGACAATCCATTTAAGCGGCTGGTGGCATGGAATAATCTGGCGAAAAAGCAGGACGTTGCCACCTGGCAGATGCTGAAAACGACGTGGCCGCAGTCGGCCACGATCCTTGACATGGGCTTCAGCGACAAGGGGAATGTCGATCTTGAAAGCGTCATCGCCCGCCAGCCGGATCTGATGATCGCCCAGCTGCGCGCCAGGCCAGCGCTGATGGAGAGCGGCGTCATCGACAAGCTCAGCGCCCTGCACGTTCCGGTGCTGTTTGTCGACTATGAGATCGACCCGGCGAAAGATACCGCTCCCAGCATCGACCTGCTGGGCAAAGTCCTCAACCGCGAGAGCCAGGCCAAAGCCTTTACCGATTACTATCGTCAGCAGCTGCAGTCGATTCGCCAGAAAACCGCGACCATCACGCCGAAGGCCAACGTCTTCGTGGAAGCGCTGGCCGGCAACAGCGACGCCTGCTGCTTTACTCACGGCCACAGCGGCTGGGGCGGGCTGGTGGAGGCGGTCGGGGCGAACAATATCGGTTCGCAGCTGCTGCCGGGCGCCTCCGGGTTCGTCTCGCTGGAGAAAATCATCAGCATGAAGCCCGACGCCTGGATAATGACCGGCTCGAAGCGCGGAAACAGCCAGGTGCTGCCCCTCGGCTATGAGGTTAAGCCGGAGGCGGTGAAAGCCCAGGCGCAGACGCTGCTGGCGCGACCGGGGGTCAGCCAGATCCCGGCGGTGCAGGAAAAGCGGGCCTATGGCGTCTATCACCACTTCTATAACCATCCGTGGAATATTGTCGGCATGGAATATCTGGCGAAAGATATCTATCCGCAGGCCTTCCGCGATCTCAACCCCGATGAGACTTACCATTATATCGTGCGTCACTTCACCGACCTGCCGGACCAGCCGTTCGTCTTTTCCTGGCAGCAGAGCGAGTAATCCGGCATGCGTTTAACCTCCGACTCCGTGCTCGACGAGCTGCCCGCCGGGACTTCTGGCGTGATGGATCATTATCGCCATATCGTGCGTCGCCGCCTGCTGCTGTTGCTGCTGCTGGCGCTGTTGATTGTCGCTTCACTGCTGTTCGATTTTATGCTCGGCCCTTCCGGACTGCCGCTGCAGAGCCTGTGGCAGACGTTAACCGATCCGGCCAGCGCCGATCCGGGCATTCGCGCCATCGTCTGGGATATCCGCCTACCCTATGCGGTGATGGCGATTATCGTCGGTCTGGCGCTGGGACTGGCTGGTGCCGAAATGCAGACCATCCTCAATAACCCGCTGGCCAGCCCGTTTACCCTGGGCGTCTCCTCGGCTGCGGCGTTTGGCGCCGCGCTGGCGATTGTGCTGGGTATTGGTCTGCCCGGTATTCCCGGCCAGTGGTTTATCTCGGCCAACGCCTTTATCTTCGCCCTGCTGGCGGCCCTGCTGCTGGATGGCATTACCCGCTGGACCCAGGTGGCTACCTCCGGCGTCATTCTGTTCGGCATCGCGCTGGTCTTTACCTTTAACGCCCTGGTCTCGATGCTGCAGTTCATTGCTAATGAAGACACTCTGCAGGGGCTGGTGTTCTGGACCATGGGCAGCATCGACCGCGCCTCCTGGAGCAAAGTCGCCATCCTGCTGGTCGCCCTGGCGCTGGTGATGCCCCTGTCGCTGCGCAGCGCGTGGGCGCTGACCGCCCTAAGGCTGGGCGAGGACCGGGCCATCAGCTTTGGCATTAACGTTCGCCGTCTGCGCCTGACCACGCTGCTGCGGATCAGCATTCTGTCGGCGCTTTCGGTGGCCTTTGTCGGGCCAATCGGCTTTATCGGCCTGGTGGCGCCGCATATTGCGCGGATGCTCTTCGGCGAAGATCATCGCTTTTACCTGCCCGCCAGCGCGCTGATCGGCGCCCTGGTGCTCTCCCTGGCCTCCATCGCCTCGAAGAACCTGATACCGGGGGCCATTATTCCGGTGGGGATCGTCACTTCCCTGGTAGGGGTCCCGTTCTTTTTGAGCATTATTTTACGTCACCGGGGGCAAGTATGAGCGACCAGACGTTATCCGGGCTGTCGCTGTCTCACTTCAGCGCTGGCTACCCCAGACGCAAGGTGATCGAGAACCTGACGGTTCCCCATCTGCCGCGGGGGAAAATCACTGCGCTGCTGGGGCCAAACGGCAGCGGTAAATCGACGTTAATGCGAGCGATGGCGGGGCTGGGCCCCTGCCGCGGCGAGCTGCGCCTGGAGGGAGAAAATCTGCTGACGCAGCCGTTCTCACGTCGCGCAGAACAGGTGGTCTATCTTCCGCAGACGCTGCCCGCCGGCGTGCATCTGCATGTGCTGGAGTCGATTATCGTGGCCCAGCGCGCCGCCGGGGGACGCCACAGCGCCCAGCAGCAGGAAGAGGTGATGGCGCTGCTGCGACAGCTGGGAATTGCCCACCTGGCGATGAGCTACCTCGATCAGCTCTCCGGCGGGCAAAAACAGTTGGTGGGTCTCGCCCAGTCGCTGATTCGCCAGCCGCGCCTGCTACTACTCGATGAACCGCTCAGCGCGCTTGACCTCAACTACCAGTTTCACGTGATGGATCTGGTGCGCCGGGAGACCCGGCGGCGCAACATCGTGACTCTGGTGGTGGTGCACGACATCAATATTGCCCTGCGTCACGCCGACCACGTGCTGATGCTCAAAGCGGGCCAGCTGCTCGGCGACGGCACCCCGGCCACGGTCATCACCCCTGAGACCCTGGCGGCCGTCTATGGCGTGCGCGGCCGTATTGAACCCTGTTCGCAGGGGGTGCGGCAGGTGATTATTGACGGGCTGGTGGACCGCGAGGCCTGACCGCGGCGCGGGGATGGTTGGTCCTCCCCGCGCCCGCCGGCTTAGTGATCGAGATAGATGTAATTTTCCCAGCTCTTCATGCGGATCAGGATCTTCCTGATCAGCGACAGCTCTTTCAGGTGATCTGAGTAGACCGCCGCCTCGAGGGTAGCACCCTGCGGCAGGGCGTATTCGGCAAAACGTGGATCGGTCACCTTCAGCACCACCAGCGCCCGGCCATGGGTATTGAGCGCGTCCGTGGTCAGCAGTTTGCCCTGGCCCTGAAACTGACTCTCGCCAATCGCCGGCAGCACATCGGCCACTTCCCCGCGGAAGACGGTGCCCGGGATGGCCGGAAACATCAGCTCCGCGGGCTCGCCTTTGTACAGACGCTGCAGGGCGTTCTGGCGAAATGCCGCGACATACTCCCGCGAGGCGTCGCCCTCCACCGGCACAAAGGTCATCAGCGGCAGCATTCCCAGCGCGGTGGACATGGTGCCAGGGCGTAAGCCGACGGTGCTAACATAGCCGTCTTCCGGGGCGCGGACGACGGTGTTATCCAGCTGAAACTGCGCCTTCTGCAGCTGCGCCAGCAGGGAGGCCACGGTGGTATTTTTGCCCTTCACCACCGAGTCCAGCGCGTTACGCGCCTGAACCACTTTCGCCTGAGCCGCGCTGACGCTGGCTTCATCGGCTTTCCACGTCTGCAGACGGGTATCGACCATTTGATCGGAGAAGGCGCCCTGGGCATGCCCCTCCCGAAAGCGGGCATACTCCCGCCGCGACTGGTCGCGCTGAGCCACCGCTCTGCTCAGCTCGGCCTCCGCCTGGCTTAACGCGGCGTTGAGGGAGAGCGCATCCTGGCTGGCCGCTTTAATCTGCGCCTGCAGATCGTCCACCTTTGCCTGGAACGGCGTCGGGTCGAGAGTAAACAGCACATCGCCCTTATGCAGCCTCTGGTTAGGCCTCACCGGTACGCTCTGCACCCGACCGCGCACCTGCGACACAATCGGTACGGTGCGAAACACCTGATTACCGACGTCGGTATAGGGGAAGTTGTAATTCATCCCGAAAATCACCGCGCCAATCAGGGCGATACCGCCGAGCACCGCCGTCGGCACGGTCCACTTATTGAGCGGGATGCGGAAGACTTTAAACACCACGATGCATAGCGCGGCGTAGGTCAGCAACATTAACGTTTCCATTATTTTGCCTCCTTCGCTTTCAGAAGGTCCACTTCGCGCTGCACCTGCTCCAGCCGCTGGACCACCGTTTCCAGACGCTGATGCAGCACCTGCTGGTCGTCGGCGATGCGGCGCATCCCCCATCCGCGATCTTCGCGCCACAGCGTCGCCCAGATCCACAACAAGGGCCACAGGGCATGCAGGGTAAATAAGCTGACCCAGCCGGCATAATGAATCGCATCCTGATGAGGATGGCGCCGCTCTTTGGCGATTTCATAAGGAATATCGTGAATAACAATCACGCCATAAAAAAGTATTAAGGCCACGGCGATCAGAATCGCCAGCGCCACATAGTCCAGGGTCATAAAATAACTCCAGAGTGCAAGGTTAAATAAATAAAACGGCCAGATTCAGGCGTAGCAGGGCCGGGAGAAAACGCGCGCTTAGCGCTTTCCCCGGGCGGATTTTAGCGACGTTATGTCGGGGAGCCGACGAATCTGAATCAGAATTTCTCAGGAATAGAGCGGTCGATGGAAATCAGTTTGCCTTTTTTCACCGTGATATATCCCCCCTCGCGCAGGGCGGCCAGCACCTGATAAACATAGCTGCGCGAGAGATTGGTTCGTTTAATAATAAATGCCGACAGACTTTCATGTTGCCCACCATCGATTTCACCGCGATATAAATAGCGCGACAGCATCGACTTAATAGTCTGAAAGCTAGTCTGGCTGCCGCGTTCATAGTGGGCATCAAGGGCAAATATACCCATATAGGCCAGGATCGTGGTCAGCTCTTGCATATAGCCCGGCGACGAATGAAAGAATATCCGTTCAAAATCGTTGGCAGATATTTTCGCCAGCTGGCATTCGCCCAGACACTGATAATAAAGCGCCACCGACGGACAATAATGTTCCAGCAACCCTAACGGCATATGCGCGATAACAATCCCGATCAGGTTCTGCTCGTCACCAAAGGCCAGCGTCATTTGCCCCTGCAGCAAAAAATAGAGATAGCCCGGCTGCGGCAGAAACGGCTGGTCTTTACTCAGGCTCAGGGTTTCACTGCAGGCGATCACCGCCGGCAGGTGCGTGGTCAGCGTCAGCTTCTGGTACCGATCGTAAATATCGCCAAAACTGGGGTTCATCGCGCTACGCACTCCTTCACCTTTTATCACCGCGGCGGGGCTAACCGCGGCCTGTGGAACTATACCTAAGCGGGTCAGGAAGGAAAAGTCCAGATCTGGAGTGGCGAAATATTCCGCCTGGCTCACATTTTTCACCCTCGCCCCGCCCTTTCGTCCGCCAATCGTTCCGCTTGCTGCCAGGCTGTGCTTTAATTAGCTAAAACGGTTTAACAAAGTTTAGCTAAGAGGAACTAGTCCTATGAATGGTAAAATCTGGGTACTCGGCGATGCGGTCGTCGATCTCCTGCCCGACGGAGAGGGCCGCCTGCTGCAATGCCCCGGCGGCGCGCCGGCCAACGTCGCGGTCGGCGTGGCGCGGCTCGGCGGCGATAGCGGGTTTATCGGCCGCGTCGGCGACGATCCCTTCGGCCGCTTTATGCGTCACACCCTGGCGCAGGAGAAGGTGGATGTGAACTATATGCGCCTCGATGCGGCGCAGCGCACCTCCACGGTGGTGGTCGATCTCGATCGCCACGGGGAGCGCACCTTTACCTTTATGGTCCGTCCGAGCGCCGACCTGTTTCTTGCGCCTGAGGATCTTCCGCCGTTTGCCGCCGGTCAGTGGCTGCACGTTTGCTCTATCGCTCTCAGCGCGGAGCCGAGCCGCAGCACGGCATTCGCGGCGATGGAGGCGATAAAGCGCGCCGGGGGCTATGTCAGCTTCGACCCCAATATCCGCAGCGACCTGTGGCAGGATCCGCAGGAACTGCGCGACTGTCTCGACCGGGCGCTGGCCCTCGCCGACGCCATAAAACTCTCGGAAGAGGAGCTGGCTTTTATCAGCGGCAGCGACGACATCGTCAGCGGCATCGCCCGGCTGAACGCCCGCTACCAGCCGACGCTGTTGCTGGTGACCCAGGGCAAAGCGGGGGTGCAGGCCGCGCTGCGCGGGCAGGTTAGCCACTTCCCTGCCCGCCCGGTGGTCGCCGTCGATACTACCGGCGCCGGCGATGCCTTTGTCGCCGGGCTGCTCGCCGGACTCGCCGCCCATGGTATCCCTGACAACCTCGCCGCCCTGGCTCCCGACCTCACGCTGGCGCAAACCTGCGGCGCGCTGGCCACCACCGCCAAAGGCGCCATGACCGCCCTGCCCTACAGGGACGATCTTCAGCGCTCGCTGTGATCCCGTTGGGCCGGCTAACGGCCCACTTTGCTGGCGACATCACAATTCTTAAACCGGTTTAGCAATTTTTATTTTCACCGCATTACCGACATGTTTACCATATTAACTAAACCGGTTTAGCAAACGTTAGCACACTCACTGATTTACCTTTGGATGTCACCAACATGTATAAAAAACGGAAGTTAGCCATTCTTATTGCTTTGCTAACCGGCGCCGCCGCCGCCCATGGGCAGACAGACCTGAACAGCATTGAAGCGCGTCTCGCCGCCCTGGAAAAACGTCTGCAGGATGCCGAGACTCGCGCCAGCACTGCCGAAAGCCGCGCCGCCTCGGCGGAGCAGAAAGTTCAGCAGCTAACCCAGCAGCAGCAACAAACCCAGGCCACCACCCAGCAGGTGGCCAAACGCACCACCCAACTGGAAGAAAAAGCCGAACGGCCCGGCGGCTTTGAGTTCCACGGCTACGCCCGCTCCGGGGTGATCATGAACGACTCCGCCGCCAGCACGAAATCCGGGGCCTATATGACCCCCGCCGGGGAAACCGGCGGCGCCATTGGTCGTCTGGGCAACCAGGCCGATACCTATGTGGAAATGAACCTCGAACATAAGCAGACCCTGGACAACGGGGCGACCACCCGGTTCAAAGTGATGGTGGCCGATGGGCAAACCACCTATAACGACTGGACGGCGAGCAGCAGCGACCTGAACGTGCGCCAGGCGTTCGTCGAGCTGGGCAACCTGCCGACCTTCGAGGGTCCGTTCAAAGGCTCGACCCTGTGGGCCGGGAAGCGCTTTGACCGCGACAACTTCGATATCCACTGGATTGACTCGGATGTGGTGTTCCTCGCCGGGACCGGCGGCGGGATCTACGACGTGAAGTGGAACGACAGCCTGCGCAGCAACTTCTCGTTATACGGCCGCAACTTTGGCGATATCGCCGACAGCAGCAACAGCGTGCAGAACTATATCGTCAGCATGAATAACTTTGCCGGCCCGGTGCAGATGATGGTCAGCGGGATGCGGGCGAAAGATAATGACGACCGCCAGGACGCAAACGGCAATCTGGTGAAAGGCGATGCCGCTAACACCGGGGTTCATGCCCTGCTGGGTCTGCACAATGAGAGCTTCTATGGCCTGCGCGACGGGACCAGCAAAACGGCCCTGCTGTACGGTCACGGCCTGGGCGCCGAGGTCAAAGGCATCGGCTCCGACGGCGCGCTGCGTCCGGGAGCCAACACCTGGCGTTTCGCCAGCTACGGCACCACCCCGCTGAGCGATCGCTGGTTTATTGCCCCGGCCGTGCTGGCGCAGAGCAGTAAAGATCGCTATGTCGATGGCGACAGCTATCAGTGGGCCACTCTCAACCTGCGTCTGATTCAGGAAGTGACGCAGAACTTCGCCCTCGCCTGGGAGGGCAGCTATCAGTACATGGATCTGCAGCCTGAAGGCTACAACGATCGCCATGCGGTCAATGGCAGCTTCTACAAGCTGACCTTCGCCCCGACCTTCAAGGTCGGCAGCATCGGCGACTTCTTCTCGCGCCCGGAGATCCGCTTTTATACATCGTGGATGGACTGGAGCAAAAAGCTGGATAACTACGCCAACGACGACGCGTTAGGCAGCAACGGGTTCAAATCGGGCGGCGAATGGTCGTTCGGTATGCAAATGGAGACCTGGTTCTGACGTGAACCCGGGCGACAGGGTAAGTAAAACATAAATATAAGGTTCGCGGTGCCAGCCATGGCCGGCGCCGCCCACGCCATATCATCATGCATTCAGAGGGTACTATGGATTTTGAACAGATTTCCCGCTCACTGCTTCCCCTGCTGGGCGGCAAGGAAAATATCGCCAGCGCCGCGCACTGCGCCACCCGGCTGCGGCTGGTGCTGGTCGACGACGCGCTCGCCGACCAGCAGGCGATTGGCAAAATCGACGGCGTGAAAGGCTGCTTTCGTAATGCCGGACAGATGCAGATCATCTTCGGCACCGGGGTGGTCAATAAAGTCTATGCTGCCTTTATCCAGGCGGCGGGTATCAGCGAATCGAGCAAATCCGAAGCCGCCGACCTGGCGGCGAAAAAGCTGAACCCGTTCCAGCGCATTGCCCGCCTGCTGTCCAACATCTTTGTGCCGATTATTCCCGCCATCGTCGCCTCCGGCCTGCTGATGGGCCTGCTGGGGATGGTGAAAACCTACGGCTGGGTCGACCCGGGCAACGCTATCTATATCATGCTGGATATGTGCAGCTCGGCGGCGTTTATTATTCTGCCGATCCTGATCGGCTTTACCGCCGCCCGCGAATTTGGCGGCAACCCTTATCTGGGCGCGACCCTCGGCGGGATCCTCACCCACCCGGCGTTGACCAACGCCTGGGGCGTCGCCGCCGGCTTCCACACCATGAATTTCTTCGGCATCGAAGTGGCGATGATCGGCTATCAGGGTACGGTCTTCCCGGTGCTTCTGGCGGTGTGGTTTATGAGCCTTGTCGAAAAACGGCTGCGCCGCGTTATTCCTGACGCGCTGGATCTGATCCTCACGCCGTTCCTGACGGTGATTATCTCTGGCTTTATCGCCCTACTGCTGATCGGCCCGGCCGGGCGCGCGCTCGGCGACGGCATTTCGTTTATCCTCAGCACGCTTATCAGCCATGCCGGCTGGCTGGCGGGCCTGCTGTTCGGCGGCCTCTATTCGGTGATCGTCATTACCGGTATCCATCACAGCTTCCATGCCATTGAGGCGGGTCTGCTCGGCAATCCGTCAATCGGCGTCAACTTCCTGCTGCCTATCTGGGCGATGGCCAACGTCGCTCAGGGCGGCGCCTGCTTTGCCGTGTGGTTTAAAACCAAAGATGCCAAAATCAAAGCCATTACCTTGCCGTCGGCGTTTTCGGCGATGCTGGGGATCACCGAGGCGGCGATCTTCGGGATTAACCTGCGCTTTGTGAAACCGTTCATCGCCGCACTGGTGGGCGGTGCCGCCGGCGGCGCCTGGGTGGTGTCGATGCACGTCTACATGACCGCGGTGGGCCTGACGGCGATCCCGGGAATGGCCATCGTGCAGGCCAGTTCGCTGCTGAACTACATTATCGGGATGGCGATCGCCTTCGCCGTGGCATTCGCGCTCTCTCTGACGCTGAAATACAAAACGGACGCTGAATAATGTCATTACCGTCACGCCTGCCTGCGATCCTGCAGGCCGTTATGCAGGGCCAGCCGCAGGCGCTGGCCGACGACCATTACCCGCAATGGCATCTGGCGCCGGTCAGCGGACTGCTGAACGATCCCAACGGCTTTTGCCAGGTCGCCGGGCGTTATCACCTGTTTTATCAGTGGAACCCGCTCGCCTGCGACCACACCTATAAGTGCTGGGGACACTGGAGCTCAGCCGACCTGCTGCACTGGCGGCATGAACCTATCGCCCTGATGCCGGATGAAGAGTATGACCGCAACGGCTGCTACTCCGGCAGCGCAGTCGAGTTCGAGGGTACCCTGACCCTGTGCTACACCGGCAACGTGAAGTTCCCCGACGGCGGGCGCACCGCCTGGCAATGTCTGGCGACGGAAAATGCCGATGGCACCTTCAGCAAGCTGGGGCCGGTACTGCCGCTGCCGGAAGGCTATACCGGCCATGTACGCGACCCTAAGGTGTGGCGCCAGGACGGGCGCTGGTACATGGTCCTCGGGGCGCAGGATGTGCAACAGCGCGGCAAAGTGCTGCTGTTTACCGCCAGCGACCTGCGGGATTGGCGCCTGGTGGGCGAGATAGCCGGGCATGACGTTAACGGCCTGGCGAACGGTGGCTACATGTGGGAGTGCCCGGACCTGTTTCCGCTGGCGGACACCCACCTGCTGATCTGCTGCCCGCAGGGGCTGGCCCGCGAAGCTCAGCGTTTTCTCAATACCTATCCTGCGGTGTGGATGGCAGGCCGTTTCGACGCCGAACGCGGCGCCTTCGACCATGGCCCGCTGCACGAGCTGGACAGCGGATTTGAGTTCTACGCGCCGCAGACCATGCTGGCCGAAGATGGCCGCCGCCTGCTGGTCGGCTGGATGGGCGTCCCGGACGGGGAAGAGATGCATCAGCCCACACGCGCGCAGGGATGGATCCACCAGATGACCTGCGTGCGCGAACTGGAGTGGCAGTCGGGTGCCCTGTATCAGCGTCCGCTGCGCGAACTGACCGCCCTGCGCGGGGAAGCCCAGGGCTGGCGCGGGCAGACTCTGCCCCTCGCCCCGATGGAGCTGGCCTTTGACATCGCCTCCAACAGCACGCTGGGGCTGGATTTTGCCGGCGCCCTGCAGCTCACCGTCAACCGCGACGGCCTGCGCCTGTCGCGCCGCGGCCTGCAGACGGCGGAGATGCATCACCGCTACTGGCGCGGCGAGGCGCGGCGGCTGCAGATCTTTATCGACCGCTCCAGTGTGGAAATTTTCATCAACGATGGCGAAGGGGTAATGAGCAGCCGCTTCTTCCCGGGCTATCCGGGGCAGCTCATCTTCAGCGGTGCGACGCCGGTGGCATTCTGCCGCTGGCTGCTGCGGCCATGCATGGTAGAATAAGCGTTTTGCTTTCAGGCTCCCGGGTGCTGATGAAAACCAAACGCGTAACTATCAAAGATATCGCCGAACTGGCGGGCGTCTCCAAAGCGACCGCCAGCCTGGTACTCAACGGTCGTGGCAAAGAGCTGCGCGTGGCGCAGGAGACGCGCGAGCGCGTGCTGGCGATCGCCCGCGAGCAGCACTATCAGCCGAGCATTCACGCGCGCTCGCTGCGTGATAACCGCAGCCATACCATTGGCCTGGTGGTGCCGGAAATCACCAACTACGGGTTTGCCGTTTTCTCCCATGAGCTTGAGACGCTCTGCCGGGAAGCCGGCGTGCAGCTGCTTATCTCCTGCACCGACGAAAACCCCGGCCAGGAGAGCGTGGTGGTCAATAACATGATTGCCCGCCAGGTCGACGGCCTGATCGTCGCCTCGTGCATGCACAGCGATGCCGACTACCTGAAGCTCAGCGAACAGCTGCCGGTGGTGCTGTTTGACCGCTCCCCCAGCGACAGCGCCCTGCCGCTGGTGATGACTGACTCGGTCACCCCAACGGCCGAACTGATCTCCCGCATCGCCCCTCAGCATGCGGACGAGTTCTGGTTTCTCGGCGGCCAGCCGCGGCTATCGCCTTCGCGCGACCGGCTGGCGGGATTCACCCAGGGCCTGGCTCAGGCGGGGGTTACGCTGCGTCCCGAATGGGTGATCAACGGCAACTATCACCCCAGCTCCGGCTACGAGATGTTCGCCGCGCTCTGCGCGCGGCTGGGACGGCCGCCGAAGGCGCTGTTCACCGCGGCCTGCGGCCTGCTGGAAGGGGTCCTGCGCTATATGAGCCAGCACCATCTGTTGGACTCCAATATTCATCTCGCCAGCTTCGACGATCACTATCTGTACGATTCACTTTCCCTGCGCATTGATACCGTGCAGCAGGATAATCGCCAGCTGGCCTGGCACTGCTACGATCTGCTCAGCCAGTTGATCGACGGCCAGGCGCCGGAGCCGCTCCAGCGCTATCTGCCCGCTACCCTGCAGTTTCGCCATGCCTGACGGCGCCGGCGGCGATTAGCGTTTTCGCCGGGCGCGCGCCGCCTGCCTCAGCGTCAGCAGCACGCTGGCGAGCACCACGCCGAGGCCAATTGTTACCTGCCAGCGGTAAGCCATCAGCAGCGAGGGCAATCCGCCGTCCGGCGCCAGCATCACGAGATTCCAGCCCGCCAGGCCGGCATTGCCGTTCAGCGCCCGGCTTAACATCCGCTGATGCGGGGCGAAGGGCTGAATGGTCTGGTAATGGCTGCCGAACAGCGGCGGCTGCATCTCCCGCGGGAATTGTGCCTGCACCTGGGCCAGCACGCTGGCCGGCAACGCATGCGATGCCGCCAGCAGATGCCCGTCGCCATTCACCAGCAGTAGCCGATAATGCCGCTGCCGGGCCAGGGTATGCAGATCGGCGCGCATCACCGCCAGCGGCCAGGTCGCTTCCCGCTGCGGAGCGGGGGTGTTCATCCGCTGTTCAAGGCGTTCCGCCACCCACCGCGCATCCTCCTCCAGCTGCCGGGTATGCATCTCACGGTAAACCTCTCTGGCCGGCAGGTTCACGCCCCGACTGAGGATCAGGATCGCCAGTCCCGCCAGCAGGCTGACGATAATGCCCTTTCTCCCCGGTCGCGAGAGCGGCGAGGATTTGATTAAGGATGGTGTATTCATACGACTCCAGAAACAGGGGGCAAGGCGTGGCCCCCTGGCGAATGGACAACAAAAGTCGCGAAACTGTACAGGATGCGCAGCGCGGGAAAAATAGACAGCCGGCGCCTGGCGGGACGTATTTTGTTTATTTCTGGACAGGGCTGGCGGCAACGACGCGCTTCGCCGTTGCCGCCAGTTGATAAGATTAGCGTTTTTTCCGGTTGCGGCGCATGTCGATGGTCACCGCCGCGACGATAATGATCCCTTTAATAATATCCTGCACGTAGGCATCGACGCCGACAAAGGTAAAGCCGCTCTTGATCAGGCCAAGGATCATCGCGCCAATCAGGGTGCCAGTAATGCGCCCCACCCCGCCCATTAAGCTGCTGCCGCCGATCACCGCCGCGGCAATCGCGTCCAGCTCGTAGGACATCCCCATGCTGGACTGGCCACTGCTGACGCGCGCCGCCAGCACTACCCCAGCCAGCCCGGAGAGCGCCCCGGCGATGGTGTAGACGATCACCAGGTATTTATTCACGTTGATGCCGGACACTTTGGCCGAGGTCATGTTGCCGCCGATGGCATACACATATTTGCCATACCGGGTATGCTTCAGCGCAATGTGAAACACTGCGGCAATCACGAAGAAGATGATCACCGGCATCGCCCCCTGGCCTATCGCCGTAAAACTGTCGGAGAGGAAGCTTATCGGATTGCCCTGGGTGTAATACTGCGCCAGACCGCGCGCCGAGACCATCATCCCGAGGGTGGCGATAAATGGCGGGATGCCGGTTCGCGTCACCAGGAAACCGTTGGTCAGCCCACACAGCAGGCCGACGCCGATCCCCGCGCAAATCGGGATCACCGCCGGCAGGTTGACCAGCGCCGGGAACATTGGCGACAGGCTGTCGGAGGTTTGCGCCAGGCTCGCCGCCACCACCGCCGCGAGGGCGATAACCGAGCCGGAGGAGAGGTCAATCCCGGTGGTGATGATCACCTGGGTGACGCCGACGGCGATGATGCCGATGATCGCCACCTGCAGCACAATCAGCACCAGGCGGTTGGTATTGAGCAGGAACGACTGGTCGCGAACATACCAGCCGGCGATTTCAAAGGTCAGGGCAATCACCAGCATCACCACAAAGATGCCGGTATCTTTCGGCATTTTATGCCGCAAATTAGCGAAGAAGGAGGAACCCTCGCTGGCCGGAGCCGCCGTTAATTTCATATTACTCATTCTCTGTGCCTCAATGGGATGCCAACGACAAAATGGTTTCCTGGTCGGCTTCGTCTTTTTCCAGGATGCCGGTGATACGGCCTTCATGCATCACCATGACCCGGTCACTCATGCCAAGGATTTCCGGCAGCTCAGAGGAGACCATAATGACCGCCACCCCCCGGTTCGCCAGTTCACTGATAAGATGATAAATTTCCGCCTTCGCCCCGACGTCGATGCCGCGGGTCGGCTCATCGAGAATTAAGATTTTCGGTTGCGCTAACAGCCAGCGCGCAATCAGAACTTTTTGCTGATTCCCCCCGCTGAGGTTATTAATAATTTGATCCATCGTCGGCGTTTTAATATTGAGCCGACGGATTTGCTCCATGCAGTCTTCGGCCATTTTCACGTGCTGGACAAAACCGCTCTTGCCGATATATTCCGGCATTTTGACGATACTCATATTTTCCAGCACCGACAGCACCAGAAACAGGCCCGACTTTTTACGGTCTTCGGTTAATAACGCCATTCCCTTTTCAATCGCCACGGAGGGGGAATCAATGGTCACCGGCGCCCCGTCGATCAGCACTTCGCCGCTGTCGAAGCGTTCCATGCCAAACAGGCTTTCCATCACCTCGCTGCGCCCGGCGCCCACCAGCCCGGCCACGCCGAGGATCTCGCCGCGACGCACGGTAAAGCTGACATCATGGAACACGCCCTGGCGCGTCAGATTGCGTACCGTCAGCACCTCTTCGCCGATGGTGTTATTAAATTTCGGGAACAGCTGGGTTAATTCGCGGCCCACCATCTGGGTAATCAGCGACTGGCGGGTAAATTCGGTGGTGTTTTTGCTCCCCACCCAGGTCCCATCGCGAAAGACGCTGATCTCATCGGTGATAGCGAAGATCTCATCCATTTTATGGCTGATATAGATGATCGCTTTGCCCTGGGCCCGCAGGTCGCGGATGATGGTGAACAGGTGAGCTACCTCGCCTTCGGTCAGCGCCGAAGTGGGCTCATCCATGATCACAATATCCGCGTTCCATGAGACCGCTTTGGCAATCTCCACCATCTGCTGGGCGGCGATGCTCAGGTCGCCCACCAGCCGGTCGGCGGTTAAGCGAATATTCAGCTTATCCAGCAGCGCCTGGGTCTGGCGGGTCAGCTGGCCGTGGTCGACAAAGCCGTACTTCATCGGCTCGCGCCCCAGCCAGATATTCTCCGCCACCGTCATATGCGGCACCAGATTCAGCTCCTGGTGGATCATCGATATCCCCGAGCGCAGCGCATCCATGGTGTCGGTAAACTCAACCGGCTCACCTTTCACGCGAATCGATCCTTTATCCGGGCGATAGATACCGATCAGGCACTTCATCAGCGTGGATTTACCGGCGCCGTTCTCACCCATCAGGGCGTGCACCGTTCCCGGGCGCACGCGTAATGAGACATTATCGAGCGCCTTCACGCCGGGGAAGAACTTACTGATACCTTCGGCTTCAAGAGCAAAAGCGTTCATACATCCACCTCCGTACAGCGGGTTGGCCAGGATTATTTCTGATTACGATTGGTAAATTCAGCCATGTTCTCTTTGGTGATCAGCTGATACGGCACGTCGATGATTTTCTCCACTTTCTCACCGTTCGCCAGCTTGATGGCCGCGTCTACGGCGCCCTCGCCCTGGCCTTTCGCATCCTGGAAGATGGTGGCGATCATCTTGCCGCTCTTCAGCATCTGCAGCGCATCCGGGGTGCCATCCACGCCGGCGATGAGAATATGGTTCGGGTTTTTACCCAGCGCCTGCAGGGCGCCGATCGCCATTTCATCGTTGTTGGAGGCGATGGCCTGGATATCCTCGCCGCTGGTCATCCAGTTGCTGACCACGTCCACGGCGTCATTGCGGGTGAATTTCGCGGTCTGCTTCTGCACGATTTTGATGTTCGGGTATTTGGCGACGACCTCTTCCACCCCTTTGGTGCGGTCGCGAGTAGATTCATTCGCCAGGTCGCCGAGCAGGATCGCCACATTGCCCTTGCCGTTCATCGCTTTCGCCAGCGCTTCCATCTGCAGACGGCCGGCGAGAATCGAGTCCGACCCCACATAGGCCATCTTGTCGGTCAGCTCCGCCTGCGGGCGACGGTTCACAAATACCAGCGGGATCCCGGCCTTGGTGGCCTGATCCATGATCGGTTTCACCGCATTGGTATCCACCGGGTTAACGATAATGGCGTCCACCCCCTGGCCTATAAAGTTCTGCACCTGCTGCAGCTGCTGGGAGACATCCCCTTTCGCGTCCTCGATCTGCGATTTCACCCCATCTTTTTTCATCTCTTTTTGCATCGAGGTACGCAGGATCGTCAGGAAGTTATCGTCAAACAGCGCCATCGAGACGCCAATGGAGACATCTTTTGCCATAACCACCGCAGGCAGCATGCAGGCTAACAAAGAGGCAACAATCGTTTTCTTAATATTCATAGTTGATCCTTGATTTTGTAGGTACGCCGGTGAATGAAACAAAATGAAAAATTAATTTCAATCAGGTTGCGACAAATGTCTGTTGTGACGGCGACGGCGCTGCGGGGTTTTCCGCATTTCGCCGTGATCGGAATCACAAATAATGACTGTTTTATCATCACTTTTTTGAAACATCAGTCCATTTATGCCACACCGTGAATTCCAGACCATTTATTTCATTAACAAGACATTTGAAACTTTTATAAGTAAATAACTGAAATGAAAATTTTAAAACTATGCGGTAACAGAATTTTGACAGACATCTAACATTGCTGCATAAATGAGCGAAAAATGAGAGGCAGACAACGCTTTAAAGCGATCGCCCCCGGTGGGGTTGACATTTACCCGCCGGGGAAATCCGTGTTGTCAGGAAGGGAGGCGCCGCACGCCTTAGTCCACGTTCTCGGCGCTGTAGAGGATAAAGTCGACTTTCCCGTCGGCATAGGTTTGCGGCTGATAGCCGGACTCCAGATGGCGCAGCATCAGGTCGATCGCCAGCTGGGCGTGCTGGCGGGTGTTCTGATCGAGCGTTAACGCCAGGCTGCCCCGGGCCAGCTGCTTGCGGGTGGTATTGTAGCGCTCATGGGTGATCCAGCAGACGTCGCTTTCGCGGCGGTGGCGAGCCAGCGCCTCGGCTATCTGAGTATTGCCAAGCCCGGTGTTATAGATCCCGACAATATGCCGGCTGCGGCACAGGGCCTGCTCCAGCAGGCGGGTGATCTGCTCCCGCCGCTCCTCGCCCGCCAGCACCTCATTTAGCTGCAGGTGGGGAAAGCGCTGGCTCAGCACCTCGCGGAACCCCTGGATGCGCAGGCGATGCGCGCTGTAATCCTCCCGGCCGCTCACCATCAGCACCTCCCCGGGCCGCGGCGTCATTCTCCCCATCATTAACCCCGCGGTGCGGCCAGCCTGCAGCTGATTGATCCCGACGTGGCAGAGCCGGTCGGCGCCGGGCAGATCCGTCGCCAGGGTGATGACGGGGACGCCCGCTTCCCGGCAGCGGCGCAGCGCGTCATGCACCACAGGGTGGTCATTGCCGAAGACGATGATCCCCTGACGCTGCTGGCAGCTGCGCATAATGCGCCGGGCCAGGGTCGCCGGCTGCGACTCCGGGACAAAGGTGCGGTGCAGGGTCAGACGGCGATAGCCGAGGCTATCCGCGACGGCGGCGAAATCCTGCGCCAGCTGCGGAAAAAAGAACGAGTCATTGCTGCTGAGAAAGAGCTCAATCTGCCACGGAAAGCGGTGCTCCTCCGGCAGGATCCGCTTCAGCCCCGCCTCCCGCGCCGCCTGCAGCACTTTGCGCGTGGTCTGCGGCGATACGCCGCCGCGTTCGTTCAGCACCCGGTCCACAGTGGCCACGCCGACGCCAATCTGTCTGGCCAGCATCGCCAGTGACATGTTTTTCATCGCCCCTCTCTTCAATGATGGAAATACATCAAAACGGCAGTGTCAGTGAGTTTAGCAAACCGATTATGGTGGCACCGTCCCTTCGCCATTCTGGAGAAAAATAATGAATTGCAAACGTTTTGCCCTGGTAGGCAGTGGTTTTATCGGTCAGGTTCATGCCGCCAGCCTCGCCCGTCATGACGGGAGCGAGTTGACGATGGTAGCCGATGTCGCGCCGGAGCGCGCCCAGGCGCTGGCCGCCCGCTATGGCGCCCGGGCGGTGACGGTGAGCGAGGCTCTCCGTAGCGACGCCATCGACGCTGTGCTGATCGCCAGCTCGACCCCGTCGCATGCCGAACTGCTGGAAGCCGCCGCCCGGGCGGGCAAGGCAGTCTATTGCGAAAAACCGATCGACCTCTCCCTGGCGCGCGCCCGCGAGGTGGTGGAGCGGGTGCTTCCCCTGAACGTGCCGGTCACCGTCGGCTTTAACCGGCGCTTCGACAGCAGCCATCAGCAGCTCCGCCGCCAGCTGGAGCAGGGCGCGATCGGTCGGGTGGAGCTGGTGCAGATGGTCTGCCGCGCCTCCAGCATGCCGCCGCTCGACTATCTGCGCAGCTCCGGCGGTCAGATGCGCGATCAGGCGATTCACTTCTTCGACCTTCTGCGCTTTCTCACCGGCGATGAAGTGCATACCGTGGCGGCGATGGGCGCGGCGCTGGCCCTGCCGGAAATCGCCGAATTTGGCGATGTTGACACCTCCATCCTGATGATGCAGATGCGCGGCGGCGCGCTGGCGCAGCTGGACAACACCCGCCGCACCGGCCACGGGTATGATGAACGGATCACCCTGCTGGGCGCAGAGGGCGCGCTGGAGTCCGGCAGCCAGTCGCCGGTGGGCCCTACCCTGTGGCGCGGCAATCAGCGCATTGAGCCAGGCCTGTGGCCGGACTGGTTCAGCCGGGTGCAAGGATCTTATTACCAGCATCTTGACGCCTTTATCCGCGCTCTGAATGGCGAAACCGTGGCCGACCTGCCCGGCCTGGTGGACGGCCTGCAGGCGCAGGCGATTGCCGAAGCGGCCGTTCAGTCTCTGCAGCGCGGCCAGTTTGTCGCCGTCGACGACTGTCGATGAGGGGTTGCGTGGCACCAGCTATCAGGCTCTGAACCTGCCTTTATGCCGGGCGGCGGCAACGCCTTGCCCGGCCTACATAACACAGGCATTAATCTGCTTTAATATCAAACGGTTGCATAGATACCCCAGGCCCGCGCAAGCGCCGCGCCGCCGGGCAAGGACGGCAGGCACCGTGCGCGTCCCGGTGCCGGGCAATGGCGGACACGCTCGTGCGGCCTGCAAACCAAAGCCCGGCCGGCCCCTTAGCGTTCTTCGTTAAACACCGCGCCCACCTGGCGCCGCACCTCATCCATCACCTGCAGATTCTGCAGCACCTGACTGAGCGGCCGCAGCGGCGAGTCCCGCAGCCCCTGACCGATGCACCAGGCAAAATGCTCCGCCTGCCAGAACAGCTGGTCGTAGCGATTGCGCGGCTCTTCCCAGCGCAGCGCCTGCCCGCCCTGGCTGGCGGCGAGGGTGAACCCGCCGGGGGCGTAAAACTGACCGTCGATCGTCAGGGTCGCCTGGCGTCCGGCCACCACTGCCCCGCCCGGCGTGTTGCTGAACAACGTCGTGTTTAACAGCCCCTGCATCCCGTTCCGCCAGCTGAACAGCATCGACGTCTGGCCGTTAAGCCCCTCTGCCGTCGCGCTGCCGCGGGCGACAATCTCCTGCGGCATGCCGCCCACCATTAGCGCAAACGAGGTCAGATAGCTGCCGAGGTCCATCATCGGCCCGCCGGCAAGGTCGGCATTAAAGATGCGGTGGTCGGTAGTAAAATACTCGCCGTGATCGGCCAGCAGGGTATGCAGGTCGCCGAGTACCCCATCCTCCAGCAGCTGGCGGATCACATCATACTTCGGCGCGTAATCGCACCACATCGCCTCCAGCGCCAGTTTTCCCTGGCGGGCGGCTTCGGCCTGCAGTTCACGTCCTTCGCCAAGGTTGAGCGCGAAGGGCTTCTCAATCAGCACGTGTTTGCCCGCCTTCAGCGCCTGCATGCCGTCGGGAAAGTGATGGTTGTGCGGCGTCGCAATATACACCGCATCAATATCCGGACGCGCCAGCATCTCCGCCACATGGCCGTAAGCCTGGGGGATCCCCCATTCCGCAGCTACCCGGTCGGCCTTCGCCTGGCTGCGGGAGGCAACGGCCACCACCTGCTGCCGGCTCTGGGTTTTCAATGAGTGCACAAAGCGCTCGGCGATCCAGCCTGGACCGATGATGCCCCAGCGCAGGGAGGGAATGCTCTGCGCCGCCGGGCGGCGCGGGGTCGGTAATTGTGAGGGAAACATAACGGCTCCTTAATCCTTAACCACGTTAACCCAGCGACGGCTGACCATTGAGGCTTCAATCGCCGACAGCACGCGCTGATTCTGTAAACCAAATTCAAAGCTGGGATAGCAGTCGTCGTCCCCGCAAATCCCCTGCACCAGGTCATGCACTTCAATCACCTTGACGTCAAAATAGCCCAGCCCGCCGCCGCCAAAATCGAAGCCGAAGAAGCCGGCATAGGCCGGGATCTGGCTCCCGGCATACAGCGTTTTAAAGCCGCGGTCGTGTTTGTCATCGCGGAAGCGATAGACCTGCAGTTCGTTAAAGCGCTCCCCGTCCATATACAGCGTGCCTTCGGTGCCGGAGACCTCCCAGAACACGCCGAAGATGCGCCCGGCGGCGATGCGCGAGGCCTCAATCACCCCCGCGGCGCCGCTGTCGAAATTGACCAGACACTGAACCTGATCGTCATTTTCCACTTCCCGCCACTCGGCATCGGCCGCGACCCGGCTGGCATACCCGGCATCGGTCTGCGGTACCGGACGCTGGCGCAGACAGGTTTGCGCGCTGGCGGTCACTTCACGGATCCCGCCCATCAAAAACTGGGCGACGGACAGGGTATGGGCGCCGAGGTCGCCAAGCGCCCCGCTGCCGCCGAGGGTTTTCGAGCAGCGCCAGGACCAGGGCAGGTTCGGGTCGTTATAAAACCCCTGATCAAAGGTGCCGCGAAAGCGCACCGGTTCGCCAATATCGCCCCGGGCGATAATCTGCTTTGCCAGCAGCGCCGCCGGGGTTTTGATGTTGTTAAAGGCCACCATGGTCTTCACCCCCGCGCGCCGGGCCGCCTGCGCCATCTCCTGCGCCTGCTGCTCGTTAACCGCCAGCGGCTTCTCGCAATAGACATGTTTACCCGCCGCGATCGCCGCCATCGCCATCGTGTAGTGCAGATGGTTCGGCGAGGTAATATCCACCACGTCCACCAGCGGATCGTTCACCAGTTCGCGCCAGTCACCGTAAGCCTTCTCCGCCCCCAGCTTCACCGCATGACGTTCGGCCAGCGCCTGATCCTGATCCGCCAGCGCGTAAAGATAGGGGCGCTTCGGCAGATCGGGATAGAACATGGCCGCGCGACGGTAAGCGTCGGCGTGCGCCTGGCCCATAAAACCGGAGCCGATGAGACCAATATTTAACCGCGCGCTCATGATGCGTGCTCCTCTGATGATGAAGGGGACGAGAAATGGTGCGCCAGCCAGGCGAAGGCGCGGCGGGCGGTGGCCAACGGCGGCGCCATCGCCGGGTCCTGCTCGGCTTCGATAATCAGCCAGCCGCGGTAGTCGCTGTCGCGGGCAAAGTCGAGGATCGGCGCATAGTCGATGCAGCCGTCGCCTGGGATGGTAAACAGCCCGGCGCGCACCGCCTCGTTAAAGCTCAGGTTTTCGCGATACAGGCGCCCCAGCACCTGCGGACGGACGTCTTTCAGATGCAGATGGCGGATACGGTGACCATATTTTTCCAGCACGCGCGGGATATCGACCCCGGCGACGAAGGCGTGTCCGGTATCAAACGCCAGCCCGACGTTGTCATGGGTCTGTGACAGAAACCGCTCCAGCTCGTCGTCGTGCTCCACCAGCATCATCAGGTGATGGTGATAGGCCAGCCGCAGACCGTAGTCCCGCAGCAGCAGGTCGGCAAAGGTATTCAGCTTATGGCAATACACCGTCAGACTGACGCGGCTTAACGGCGGTGAGAGCGAGATCGGCTCATCAAGCGGCGTTTCACCGGGCAGCTGCCCGCACTCGCCATAGACCATGACCCTGGCGGCGAGCTGCTGCAGGAGCTGCGCGTGGCCCCGCACCGCCTCCAGCTCCGCTTCCACGCTGCGGTCAGCCAGTAAGCCGCTGTACCAGCCGGACGCCAGCCGCAGGTCAGCCGCCGCCAGCAGAGGCCCCAGCGTCTCCGCCTGGCGGGGAAACTTGCGCCCTAACTCAATGCCCTGAAATCCCGCCTCCCGCGCCTCGCGCAGACAGGTGTCGAGAGGGATATCGCCGCCTAAATCCTCCAGCACATCGTTGGTCCAGCACAGGGGGCTAATGCCCCACTGCAGGTGCTCTGTCGCCATGTTTATCTCCTTTTCAGCCAGTCGTCTGGTGTGCCGTCACTATAAGCAGGCGACGACCAGCGATGAAAACGGAGAAATGATGGAAATCCATCATTGCCGCGGGCGGAATATCCGTTGTCGCCAGTAGCCCTGGAAAATTAATGGAAATAATGCTTGCCGCAGGCTTATTTTGCAGATAAAAATTACTGGCTTAATAACCCGTTTCAGAGGTTATCCCTTTCATTCGAAATATGATGATAGCAATATGAAAAAACTCAATACCGCACCAGCGCGGGCTTTAGCCCTGCGCCCAGGCCTGGCCTGCTGTTATTTGCGTAAGTGACAAATAATCGCTTTTAAAACATCAATTACTTAACATTCTCTCTGCAATAATATGACAAGCAGCGGGAAGATACGGTGATAAATAAAATCAGGGTAATGATGTTTTTACAAATAAATAACCCTTCGCCTTTCTGCTCATTATTTGTCAGGAATGGCTGCGGTTATATTTATTCTGACGCCCCCGGAGAATACACCAATGTGTATCAACCTTTTTGACAATGCGCGCCGCTATCGCTATGAGAAACAATAAGATGAATAAGACCTGGCTTTTCACCACCCTCACCCTGGCGCTGGTCGCCGCCGCGCCGGCCCACGCCATTAGCGCGAAATACCGGGAGCAGCTTGAACGCTCCGGCTGTACGCAGATGACCGACGGGACCACCTGCGATATTCATAAAACCAAAGCCGAGAATGCCGCCGCCGCGCAGCAGGCCAGCAGCGGCTTCGGCCCCTGGCTGGGCACCTGGTATGTTTATACTGAATATGGCGATAAAATTGATGAGATTACCGTCACCGCTAAAACGGTGAAAACTCATGGTCATCTGGTGGAGGACGCGAAAGCGAGCCAGGGTAAGCTGACTTTCCGGGTGAAAAACTCAACCTTTACTCTCAACGACGCCTTTAACGGCAACTGGACAAACGGCAGCCAGCGCGGCACGTTGCAAAAAATAGAGTAAACTCCCTGCTCCCCGGCGTGGGCACACCATGCCGATAGACTGCGGTGACCGGTTCGTCCGGCCAGGCAAGCAATGTGATGTGACTCATGCGGGGAGACCTCCCGGCGCGGGCCGGGAGGGAGTGCAACAGATTACTTCTGCGGACGCATGGCCGGGAAGAGGATTACGTCGCGGATGGTATGGCTGTTGGTAAACAGCATCACCATGCGGTCGATACCGATGCCCAGACCGGCGGTCGGCGGCAGGCCGTACTCCAGCGCGGTGACGTAGTCTTCGTCATAGAACATCGCTTCGTCATCGCCCGCCGCTTTGGCGTTGACCTGATCCTGGAAACGCTGCGCCTGATCTTCCGCATCGTTCAGCTCGCTGAAACCGTTACCGATTTCGCGGCCGCCGATGAAGAACTCGAAGCGGTCGGTGATTTCCGGGTTCACGTCGTTGCGGCGCGCCAGCGGGGAAACTTCCGCTGGATATTCAGTGATAAAGGTCGGCTGGATGAGGTGCGCTTCCGCCACTTCATCGAAGATTTCGGTGACAATGCGCCCCAGACCCCAGCTTTTCTCTACCTGAATGCCGAGAGATTCCGCCAGCGCTTTCGCCGCGTCGAAGTTATCCAGATCCGCCATGTTGGTTTCCGGACGATGTTTTTTGATCGCCTCGCGCATGGTCAGTTTTTCAAACGGCTTGCCGAAGTCAAACACCTGGTCGCCATACGGCACCTCGGTTTTGCCCAGCACCGTCTGCGCCAGGGTGCGGAACAGCGACTCGGTCAGTTCGATCAGGTCTTTGTAGTCCGCGTACGCCATGTACAGTTCCATCATGGTGAACTCTGGGTTATGACGTACCGAGATCCCTTCGTTGCGGAAGTTACGGTTGATTTCAAACACGCGTTCGAAACCGCCGACCACCAGACGTTTCAGATACAGTTCCGGCGCGATGCGCAGGTACATATCGAGATCGAGCGCGTTGTGATGAGTGATAAACGGACGGGCGGACGCGCCGCCAGGGATCACCTGCATCATCGGGGTTTCCACTTCCATAAAGCCGCGGGCCACCATGAACTGACGCATGGTCGCGAGGATCTGCGAGCGGATGCGGAACGTATGGCGCGACTCTTCGTTAGCGATCAGATCCAGATAGCGCTGGCGATAGCGGACTTCCTGATCCTGCAGGCCGTGGAATTTATCCGGCAGCGGGCGCAGGGCTTTGGTCAGCAGGCGCAGCTCGGTGCAGTGGATGGAGAGTTCGCCGGTTTGCGTTTTGAACAGCTTGCCGCGGGCGGCGATGATGTCGCCGAGATCCCATTTCTTAAACTGTTCGTTGTAGACGCCTTCCGGCAGGTCATCGCGGGCCACGTACAGCTGGATACGGCCGCCGACGTCCTGGAGGGTGACGAAGGAGGCTTTGCCCATCACGCGGCGGGTCATCATCCGGCCGGCCACCGCAACTTCAACGTTCAGGGAAGCGAGTTCATCGTTATCCTTCGCATCGAATTCAGCGTGCAATTGGTCAGAGGTATGATCGCGACGGAAATCGTTGGGGAAAGCTACGCCCTGCTCACGCAGCGCAGCCAGTTTTTCGCGACGAGTTTTCAGTTCATTATTAAGGTCAATGGCCTCATCGGCACCTTGTGCTTGTTGTTCAGACATATGGGTTCCTCATAACCTTGCTTTCAAACTAGCTTCGATAAATTGAACCAGGTCACCCTTCCGCGCGGCCTGTCTCCGGCTTTACACCGAAGAACAAGAGTAACGAATCTGGCTTCACTTCAAGCTGATCTCACTCAGCTATGCCTTCACTAACGGTATTTTTTATCGTTGGCCTCCGCGCCTGCCAGAATATCCTCCTCCTGTTCACTACGCTGTGCAAGGAGCGGCTTTGCGCTCCGCTGTTGATGGGATACCCCCGGTCGCGCTGCGCTTACCGGGGCGATAAATCGCGCTGGCCGATAGCCCGCCGGGACGCGCATCAGGCGCCGCCGCCGGGAAGTTCGCCAGCCGCCGCGCGGCGTTTGCCGACGCTACAGGCTGCGGCAAAGGCGATAATCACCATCACCGCCACGCAGCCGAGGGTCCATTCGCCCATCTGCGAGAAAAAATGCTGATAGGCGGCAATCGCCGTATCGCTGATTTGCGATTCGGTGGTCTGCTGGGCGACCACGCCCGCCAGCCAGTTGGCCACCGCGCCGGTGGCCAGCATGTAGATCCCGGTCAACACCCCGGTGACGCCGGGCATGTTCAGGCGGGTGATTTGCGCCATCGCCACCGGGTCGATAAACAGTTCGGCAAAGCCCATCATCGCCAGCCCGGCGACCATCATGCCCATCGAAGCCTGACCGTCAGCGGCGCCGTGGCGGGCATTAAGCGCCAGCAGCATAAAGCCGCCGCCCATCAGCAGCAGGCCGAAAGCGAATTTCAACCAGACGCGCAACACCGAACGTACGCTGCCTTCCGGGCGCATCAGCCACGCCAGTACCACGCCGGCCGCCATCACCGCCACCGCATTAACCGACTGGAACAGCGCCGTCGGCACCTCCCAGTTCAGCAGGCGGCGGTTAACAAAGTGGTCGATAAACAGGCTAATCGAGCTCCCGCCTTGCTGAGCCAGCACCCAGAACAGCGTCCCGGCAAGCATCAGCAGGACGATCTGCCATAGCGCGCGACGATGCTCGGGCGCTTTGATCATGATCCGCGCCACCATCTGGGCGGCAAACAAGCAGACGATCGCCAGCAGATAGCCGGACCAGTTGTTTTGCAGTAGCAATGTGAAGAACACCGGCGCAAGGCACAGCATCACCAGCAGCCAACCCCAGGTCGGCAGCACGAATTTCACCGCCCGCAGCGCCGGTTTATCGACGCCGCGGGTATGCCGGAAATGGCGGCTGCCGCTTAAGAAAATCATCAGTCCGATGAACATACCGATTCCCGCCAGGGCGAAGCCGATATGCCAGCCGTACCACTGGGCCGCCAGCCCGCAGGCGATGGGCGCGGCGATGGAGCCGACATTGCCGGCGGCGTACAGCAGCGAAAAGCCGCCGTCGCGACGCGGATCGTCGTGGGCGTAGAGTTCGCCAAGCAGGCAGCTGATATTGGATTTGAACAGGCCATAGCCGCAGATAATGATCGCCAGCGCGACGTACAGGCTCCATGCGGAGGTCGACTCAACGCCCAGCACCACGTGGCCGAGAGTCATCAACAGCGCCCCGGCAATCACCGCCGTGCGGTTGCCAAGCAGGCGGTCGGCAAGCCAGCCGCCGAGAATAGGGGTAACGTAAACCAGAGATGCGTAAGCGCTGAACAGGCTGATGGCGTGGCTGTCGTCGAAGCCAAGCTGGTGGGTGAGGTAGAGGATGAGTAAGGCGCGCATGCCGTAAAAGCTGAAGTACTCCCAGATCTGGATCGCAACGATGTAGTAAATCGCGCGCGGCTGTGAGGGTGTTTTCATGTGTTCTCCTTGCAGCGTGAAAAAGGGAAGTGGCAAGCCACTTCCCTGGTGTGCGTCTATTACTTGTTATTCTCTTCTTTCAGCACTTTAACGGTGTAACGACCATCCGCCTGACGATAGGCGCCGTGGATATCGGTTTCGAAGCCCGGGTAGTGGGCGCCGATTTCGCACAGCATCTGCAGGAACTCCAGCACCGGACGGCTCTCTTCGGTGATCATTTCACCCGGCATCACCAGCGGCACTCCCGGAGGATACGGCAGGATCATGTTGGCGTTGACGCGGCCGACCATCTCTTCGAGGTACACTTCTTCCGTCTGACCGTGCAGCTCTTTCTGGAACGCGGCATACGGGGTCATCACCATCGATGGCAGCACTTCGAAGGCGCGGAACATCAGATCCGGCAGGTTGTGGTGCTCAATCAGTTTGTGAATGTTCTGCGCCAGGTCCTGAATACGCATGTTCTCATAGAATTCAGGATCTTCACGGTACAGCGACGGCAGCATGTTTTTCACCCGCAGGTTCAGGTCGAACGCGCGTTTGAAGTCGGTCAGCGCACGCAGCAGGCTCAGCGCTTTGGTTTTGTCGATACCGATGCTGAACAGGAACAGCAGGTTGTACGGACCGGTTTTCTCCACCACGATGCCGTGTTCGTCGAGATATTTCGCCACGATGCTTGCCGGAATACCGAAGTCATCCATGGTGCCGTCTTTCTTCATCCCCGGGGTCAGCAGCGTGACTTTGATCGGGTCGAGGTACATGTGTTCGTTATCGATGTTTTTGAAACCGTGCCATGCGCTGTCAGAGCGCAGCGGCCAGCATTCAGGGCCGTCGATATGTTCCGGCTGCCATACGTCGAAGAACCAGCCGTCAGACTCGCCTTTCAGACGTTTGATCTCTTTACGGAACTTGATGGAACGTTCGATAGAGCCGTCGATCAGGCGCTTACCGGCGTTGCCTTTCATCATCGCTGCCGCGGTTTCGGTGGACGCCACGATCCCGTAGTGCGGGGAGGTGGTGGTGTGCATCATGTAGGCTTCGTTAAAGGTCTCTTCGTTAACGTCGCCTTTCACGTGGATCATCGACGCCTGAGAGAACGCCGCCAGCAGTTTGTGCGTGGACTGGGTTTCGTAAATCACTTTCCCTTCGACGCGGCCGCCGCTCATCCCGCATTTGCCTTCATAGATCGGCGAGAAGTTGGTGTAAGGCACCCACGCGGAGTCAAAGTGGATGGATTTCACATCCAGGGTTTTCTTGATGAAGTCAGTGTTGTACAGCAGACCATCGTAAGTCGAGTTGGTGATCACCGCGTGTACCGGCCAGGTCGCGTTCGGCGTCTCTTTCACACGCTTGGCGATAGTCGCGTGCTGAAATTCGCTCTGCGGAATACCGCCGAGGATACCGTAGGCGTTACGGGTCGGACGGAAGTAGATCGGCGTAATGTCGCTCATCATCATCAGGTGAGTCAGCGATTTGTGGCAGTTACGGTCAATCAGCACGGTGCTGCCGGCCGGCGCGGAGTACATACCGACGATTTTGTTGGCGGTAGAGGTACCGTTGGTCACCATGTAGCTGCGTTCTGCGTTAAAGACGCGAGCGATATACTCTTCCGCTTCTTTGTGCGGGCCGCTGTGGTCCAGCAGGGAACCCAGTTCAGAAACCGAAATCGAGATATCGGATTTCATGGTGTTGGAGCCAAAGAAATCGTAGAAGATGCTGCCTACCGGGCTTTTCTGGAAGGCGGTACCGCCCATGTGGCCCGGGGTACAGAAGGTGTATTTGCCTTCACGCACATATTTGAACAGCGCTTTGGTCAGCGGCGGCAGAATGGTGTCGATATATTCGTCAGTGTTCTGTTTGATTTTGTTCGCGATATCTTCCGCAGCGCCCAGCGCATATTCGAAGAAGCGAACCTGCATGCGCAGATCGTTCAGGCTAACGTCCAGCGTGGAGTAGGTGTTAGCGAACGCATACAGCGGCATGTACTCGTTCATTTTGCTGATTTCTTCGCACAGCTCGAGATTGTATTTATCCCAGTCGAAGATCACGCCGCACAGACGAGAGTTGTTTTCGATCAGTTTTAATAAGTCGTCACGGTCGTTCGGGTAGACAATGCGGAAGTCCAGGCGTTCGAGAGCACGATGCAGTTCACGGATGGGTTCTTCTTTGAAGTAAACCCCCATGTGATTCATGATTGCAATAACGTTCATAGTCAAATCTCCAGATGTAGAAAGCCCCTCCCGTCGCGCTATGACAGGTGATGGAAGGAGCCTCAGGAAAAAGGGTTACTGATTAGTGCGCGTTAGCGGGGCTGTTGCTATCCGATGTGTTGTTCTGGCGCTGGTGCATTTTGCGACCGTAGAACATCAGGATAATCAGGCTAACGATAAAGGTGCCGGCCAGTTCGAAGGAGCTTGCGCCCATCAGCGCGATGAAGCAGAACACGCAACCCAGTACCGAACAAATCAGGCTGACAAAGTTACGGATGTTGATGCCTTCAAAACGAATCAGGTCAACACAGGAGTAGAAGTAAGGCAGCATGGTCAGCAGTACCGCGATACCGGTCAGTTCGCCGAACAGGTCAGAGGCTTTACCACCGGCGGAGTTCATCAGGGTAATCAGCACCATCAGCGCGGTCATTTTCACTGCGGCCAGCAGCAGGCCTTTTTTCGGGATACCGTTGCTATCAACTTCGCCATACACTTTCGGGAAGTTGCCGTCGTTGGCGGCGCGGACACCGGCCTGGCCAACCAGCATCATCCACGAGCCCAGAGAAGTCAGGCAGGCAAAGGCGGTGAAAGCGGATACCATCGGCGCAGCCCAGCCGCCGAGAATAGTAGAGGCGCTAATCGCGAACGGCGCACCCGACGCGGCCATCTGAGAAGCAGGATACATACCGGCGATAACCTGAGTCGCGGCGATATAGACGATACCGGCCATCGCAGTACCCAGCATGGTAGCCAGCGGTACGGTACGTTTCGGGTTTTTCACCATCCCGGTACTCACGGCGGCGGATTCTACGCCAACGAAGGCCCACAGGCAGAGCAGGATACTTTTAATGACCGCGTGGCTATCGGTGGAGCTGGAGGTGTTCCAGTTCGCCTGATAGGTAGCGACATCAAACCAGTGCCAGCCGACGACCGCGGTCATCACCACTGGAATAAGCACCAGCACCAGACCAATGGTGGTCAGACGGCTGACCCAGGTCCCGCCGAGCATATTAACGAAAGTAAAGATCCACACGATGGCAATACAGGCAATCCCTGCTGGCACCGGGTTATTTAAAATGGGGAAGAACGTAGACAGATAAGAAACCGCGGTAATCCCGATAGCCAGGTTACCAATCCAGTTTGCATGATAATAAAGCACACCGGTCTGGAAACCGAATGCCGGAGATATTTCCCCTGCGTAAGCAATTGGGCCACCCTGCTGCGGGTTTTTAGTGGCCAGTCGGGCATAAACATAAGCCAGAGACATCGCACCAATAATTGAAATCACCCAGCCCCAAATGGCAATACCACCGATGCTGGCCAGGTTCGCAGGTAATAATGCAATACCGCTCCCCATCATATTACCGGCGACAACACCGGTACAGGCAAATAGCCCGATCTTCTTGGCAGAACTCATGGTTGTTTTTCTCCTAAGTTTATTTGGGAGGTACAGATCATGATACAGAACCATTAATTGACCCGACCAACTGCCAACAAGATTACTGATTTGTACGAGATAAGTCCTAAAGATAAAGTGAAATAACAACAAACATCAGACAAATGATATTTTGACCTTTTTCGCTTAACATATAAACATGACAACAGGGTGTCATAAAAAGATAAACATTGTTGTTTTACATGCACTTAAACCAGATGCAGTGTGTTGCCGAACTGTTATTTAAAGCCTACTGAATGCTAAATACAAATAACAACAAGAGGCTTCATGAGAAACATAAATTTAACCTCATCATGCCCAAAACCTTGTACACGATGAGGGTTTACTTATTCTGAAGAGAGGAAATTATCGAGATACGGAACCACCCGGTTGACCGACGTCTGGAAAACCCCGTTTTCAATCCAGTACAATGTGTCTCCCCCGGGGCGTAAATTAAACGCCGTAATGTAAGAATCTGCTGCCAGCCGGTTCTCACCTTTCATCTCATAGACTTTGCCTAACAGCACATAATTCAGCCACGACATCTCTAAATCGATCGCACTGTTAATCGCGGTATTCGCTTCATCGACTTTGCCCTTCCCCAGCAAATCCACCGCTTTTATTTGATAATAAATCGCCATGTCTTTAATACCTGGCATCTCCCCTACCCGCTCAACTTCGCTGTAGAGGGCTGCCAGCTGTTTATCATCCAGCGGCTGTTGCGAATGGCGTAATACATCCACCAGCGTCTTTTCGGCATACGCATAAATAAAATCAGGCGCCCGTTTAATCACGTCATCCAGCAGGCTGCTGGCCTTGCTTAATGAGTCAACATCGCCCTTCATTAACAGCTGATGCGACTGGTAGAAATAGGTTAACGCCACGCTTTGCGAGGGTTGATACTGCCTGAGCATCGCCTGCATCCGCGCCGGCCACGGCTGCGTCAGGGCATCCGACAGGCTGTTCATCAAATCGTTCTGGATGGTGAGCTGGTTGTCATTGGTCACAAAGTAGCGCTTATCGAGCATCGTCGAGCTGTCGGCATTATCCACCAACTGTACCGACATAAAGCACTGCTGCGCCCGGTAGTGGCGCTGATTGACGAACTCAATGGTTAGCGTTTTACCGGAACTGCTCGGCTCATTGATGTTGTAGTCCGTTTTGTCATGCACCATAAAGGTCGAGAAGGTGTTCAGCGAGGTGGTGATCAGGCTGGCCAGGCCGACCGCGTAGGAGTGCTGCGACGACCAGTTGGTGCAGGAGTTACCATTCACCAGGTGGATATCGATATCGCGCGGATTAAGCAACAGGCGCGCCTTGTTGACCGGCGGCCGCGATTCCATGCTCGACAGCGCCACCAGCGCCACGCAGGTGCCCAGCGCCAACAGGAACAGTCCCCACACCAGGGCGGTGGTGAGCCGTTTACGCACTGACGGCGCGCTGGCCACTGTCGGAGCGGGAGCTGGCACGGCGGGATCGGCGGCGGAGACGGGCGCATCGGGCGGCGCACCGGCAGCCGGCGGCGCGGTCGCGGCGACCGAAGGCGAAGGCGTCAGCGCCTCCATCTGTGGGGCGAGTTCCTCCCCTTCTTCGGTGCACCAGATCACCGGCACCGTGAGCTTATACCCCCGTTTGGGTACCGTCGCGATGTACTCAAGGCTAACGTCGTCGCCGTCTTTGAGCGACTTGCGCAGTTCAGAAATACTCTGCGTGACGACGTGGCTGGTCACAACGTTCCGGGTCCAGACGTTTTCGATAAGCTCGTCCCGACTAAGCACTTCCCCCGGATGGCGAGCGAAAAAGACCAGAAGGTCGATTAAACGCGGTTCAAGGGTAAGCTGGCGCCCCTTCCTGCTGATTTGGTTTACAGAGGGGGTTACCAGCCATTCACCGACGCGAACAACAGGTTGTAGCATACAAGAAAGCCCCAGACAAAAAGGGAAAGGCGCGATGATAACACATTTGTCCTACCTATTTTTGCCAGGGGTCACTCCCTCAGGCATTAGGTTGGAATTCGCCTTTTAGCGACAATAAAAAGCAATATTTCATTAACATCGTGATCATCAAATTCATATATAGCGATAAAAAACGTTTTCGCTTCCGCTTAGCCGTCGGAACGTGGGCAGCGGAAAAAAATAAGCCCGGAGGCGTAATGCGCTCCAGGCTCAGTCAGTGGCGTGCCGTTATGGCACGCGGAAGAATCGATTATTTATACACTTCCGCTGTGGCTTCAAAGTTAGGACCATGCTCACGCGCAGCAGTAATCACGTAGTACTTTCCGCCTTTCTCATCGGCCAGCTTGGAGAGCTGATCGTGCAGATCGGAAGGTGAAGAGAACTGCCCACCTGACGGCCCCACCGAGATCGGTCCGACCTTGGTCAGTTTAAAGTGTTTAGCTTCTTCTTTGGTGATCAACTGCGCGGCGGACGCGCCAAACGCAACGGCGGAAAGGGCTAACGCGACTATCACTTTTTTCATCCTGCAATCTCCTTGGAATGGGCCTTAGATCAGGCTCTTTCAGTATAGACGGCGATTTAATAAGCGTGCTACCGGTGCGCTGATTTTTTGGCCGCAGCGTTCAGTAACGTGGCGGCACCCCTTCCGGGCGGGTCTTAAAGCGCCGGTGCAGCCACATATATTGTTCAGGCGCCATCAGGATGCACTGTTCGATAATCTGGTTCATCCACGCCGCGGTAACCTCGGCGCTGGCCAGCGGCGGCGTGCGCTCCGGCGTCAGGGAGATCAGCTCATATCCCATACCGTTAGGCTTGCGTCGCGGAACAAACGGCACAATCGTCGCCCCGGACATCTTCGCCAGCATCCAGGTGCCGGTAGTGGTCGCCGCCTGCTCGACAGCAAACAGCGGCGCAAAAACGCTGCTGGCCGGCCCGTAATCATGATCCGGCGCGTACCAGAGGATCTCTCCCTCTTTCAGCGCCCTGACCATGCCTTTCAGATTTTTTCGATCCAGCATGGTCTTGTTCGAGCGCAAGCGTCCCCAGGTCTGCAGCCAGTCAATCAGCGGGTTATCATTGGGCCGGTAGACGCCGATCCCCGGGGTAAACATGCCATACATTCTCGCCCCCATTTCGAGGGTCAGAAAATGGATACCGATCAGTAAGATGCCCTGCTTTTGTTCCAGAAGTTCGACCACCTCGTTTACGCCGCTGGTCTCGGTCCAGCGCGCCACCCGGTGCGTCGGCCAGAACCAGGCCATGCCGGTCTCCATCAGCCCCATGCCCAGCGATTCAAAGTTTTTCACCAGCAGTGCCTCACGCTCGGCGACGCTCATCGCGGGAAAGCAGAGTTCGAGATTACGTCTGGCAATCCGTGCGCGGCTTTTCATCACCCGCATTGCCAGCCGCCCGAGCGCAGTGCCCAGTCGGTAGATCACCGGATACGGTAATTGCACCAGCAGCCATAAGAGGCCAATTCCCAGCCATAACAGCCAGTAACGCGGGTGCAACAGCGCGCGGGAAAATTTGGGTAAATTTGACATAGTAATCCTGTTAATTCACTCAATAATAGCTGAGCAAAAACCGCGAAATAAAGTAGCGGATCCTGCCGGTTGTATTTTTCCAATTCGTGCGGTAACACTAAGACACAAAGCACGATATTATACGTTGTTCAATCACTAATTTCAGTCTTGCGATTGCGGCTACTCTATTATTAGCCACATCGCGTAAAACTTCCTTTTTTACGCATAAAAAAATAAACCAGACCTCTACAGCGCGACTGGTTGCCCAAAAAACAAACAGCATATTTTCTCATCGCCTGTTGCATTGGCCCCTTGGTTGCTCTGCAGCACGGAGATAACGTGCTGCGCGGCGGGATGTTCAACGTCATTTGTGACGCCTTCATGCGGTTATTTGTGACTCGGGCAAAGGTTAAGCATCGACATTGCGGATCCTTTTCCCAGATATGCTACGTTTACAGCGCTCATTCGACGCAAGTGCCTTTGCCGACGTCGTCGCTTTCAGAAGCCATAGTGAGAAGGAACTATGACAATGAATTATCAATTAGTGAAGCAAGTCAGAGAAAATAACATATTAAGAAAAAGCTTCATTGACCTTGCCGTTAAGACTTTCGACCTGTCTTTTGAAGAGTGGTATCAGCAAGGTTACTGGACCGACGCCTATATCCCCTACGCCTTTGTCGAACGTAATAAAATTATCGCTAACGCCTCGGCCAACATCATCGATCTGCGCTGGCAGGGCGAGCCCCGGCGGTATATTCAGATTGGTACCGTGATGACCGAACCGGACCACCGCAATAAGGGATTAGCCGGCCAGCTTATCCACCATATTCTGCAGGACTGGCAGCAGGAGGCGGACGCCTTCTTTTTATTTGCCAATCCCACCACGGTGGATTTTTACCCCAAATTTGGTTTCACCCGCAGCGAAGAGCATCAATATATTATGCCGGTCGCTCCGCGCGCCGGTGATTTTCGCAAACTGGATATGGACAGCGCTGACGATGTCGCCCTGCTCCGCCATTACTATGAAAAATCCAACCCGTTCTCACCGCTGCGGGTGGAGCACAACTTTGGCCTGCTGATGTTTTACTGCTCAGCCTTTATGAAGCATTTCGTTTACTATTCGGCAAAAAATGAGGCGGTGGTTATCGCCATGCAAAACGGTCCGGTGCTGATCTGCTTTGACCTGTTCTGCGATGCGGGCAAAAGCCTGTCGACGCTGGTCAACGAGCTGGCCGATGACTATGTTTACCAGGCTATCCTCGGCTTTACCCCCAATGAAGACCGGCTCGGCGAGTACGAGAAGATTGAAGGAGAAGATATCCTCTTTGTCTATGACCAGAAGGAAAACTTGTTTAAAGACAGGAAGTTGATGTTTCCTTTACTGGCGCATGCCTGACGGCGCCGCGCCGTCAGGCCGATCAGTTATAGGTCACCACGAAGGTCGCGCTGGCGTTCACCTCACCCGCTGTCACTGCGGGCCCGTTGACCGCTCGCCGCGTCGGGAGACGTAATCCCGATACTCCTCGCCAACGTAAATCTGCCGTGGCCGGTAGATGGTCAGCGGCGCCTGGTGCATCTCGTTCCAGTGCGCCACCCAGCCGACCGTCCGGCCGACCGCGGTGACCACCGCAAACATCGACGAAGGCAGATTCATCGCCTTGAGGATCACCGCGGTATAAAAATCCACGCTCGGCGACAGGCCATTGTCCACAAAGTAGGGATCGGTCAGCGCCACGTCCTCAAGGGCCATCGCCACCTGCAGCAGACGGTCAGACATGCCTACCTCCGCCAGGACCCGATGGCTGGTTTCACGCAGGATATCGGCGCGCGGGTCACGGTGACGGTAGCGTGAGTTGCCAAAACCGAGGCGGCGAAATGCCTGCGGGTCGCGCTTTGCCTGACGCAGAAACGCCGGAACCTGATCGACGCTTTCAATCTCCTCCAGCATTCGCATGCTCGATTCATTGGCCCCGCCGTGCATCGGTCCCCATAATGATGCCAGCCCGGCGGCGACGCAGGCGAATAAGTTCGCTCCGGAGGAGCCCGCCGCGCGCACCGTGGTGGTGGAGGCGCACTGCCCGTGATCGGCATGCAGGACCAGGATCTGGTTCATCGCCTGCTCGATAACCGGATTGAGGACGTACTTTTCGGCCGGGATAGCAAACAGCATCTGCAGGAAATTTCCGGCATAGGAGAGATCGTTGCGCGGATAGGCGGCGGGTTGTTCAATGGTGTACTTGTAGCTCATGGCGGCGATAGTGGGCATTTTCGACAGCAGCCGCGTGGCGGCCAGCGCCCGGTGCTGCGGATTTTCCACGTCCAGAACATCATGATAGAACGCCGCCAGCGCCCCCACCAGAGCACACATCAGCGCCATCGGGTGCGAATCGCGGCGAAAGCCGCTGCACATGCGGGCTATCTGCTCGTGCACCAGGGTATGGCGGGTGATGGTCTCGCGAAACGTTTGATAGCTGGCCTCATCCGGCGCGTCGCCCCGCAGCATGATGTACGCCACCTCGAGAAAATCACACTGGCGAGCCAGCTGATCCACCGGATAGCCTCGGTGCAGCAGCACGTTGTTTTCCGTATCGATCCACGAGATCGCCGACTGGCATCCGGCGGTGTTGGCAAAGCCAGGGTCGTAGCTGCAGAATCCGGAGTGATTCAGCTCGCGTATGTCGACTCCCACATGGCCCCGGGTTCCCGGCACCTGCGGCAGGGTGATGGGCGTCGGTTGCCCGGCAATAGAAAGCGTTAACGGTGTGGTGCTCATCCTGTCAGTTCCCCCAGCAGCTTATCAGCGACCTGAAGTCATTCTTCAGGCGGAAAGACCAACATAACCAATGTGATGCAGCTTATTCATTGATGTCATCACTATAACTCTGACAAAGAGGATATTTTGCTGGCCTTCCCGGGGAAACAGGCCATCTTTCCCCACCCCATCGTCGGATAGCGGCACAAATCGCCAAGGATAAAGGCGATCAGCGCTGTCAAAATTTACGCTGAGTACAGAAAGGATGAAGAGGAGCTACCATGAATTTTGTGCTGTCGATGACGCTTATCTGCATCGCCATCGCCTGGCTGATGATGAGCCTCCTGCCGGTGTAGGCGCAGCGCTTTCCGGCCCGCCAGAGATTTATCCCTGGTATTGACCTTTCCTCACGGTCTGCGTATCTGAGGATTTCCCACCCTGCCAGCGATGTCCGGCGAGGCCATTAACACGTAAAAGAGGAAGAGACCGGGCGTTAGGCGTGGAGGTCGTTGTGCGGGGAAAGGGTGACGCCTGCGGGAGACGCGCAGGCGTTGGCTGGATAGCGGCTTGGGTCATCAGCTGCCGCGGTAGGTAGAGTATCCGTACTGACTGAGCAGCAGCGGGATATGCAGTTTTTGATTTTGCTTTGTGACATTGAAAATAACAGGAATCACCGGGAAGAACGTATTCATGTTTTGGCTTTTAAAATAGTCACCGGTTTTAAACGTCACTTTATAAACCCCCGGCTCCATATTTTCCGCCTGCGGATAGAGCGATTTAATCCGCCCATCGGCATCCGTTTTGCCGGTGGCGATATGCTGCCAGCTCTCCCCTTGCTGCTTATCCAGATCAATCTGCACACCCGGCGAAGGGAGCCCGGTTTGCTGATTAAGAATGTGTACGCTGAGCGTGCCCTCTGGCGCCGCCAGCGCGCTGAAGCTGAGAAGGGAAATTACGGAGGCGATAACTAATTTCATAATCGTGACCTTTTGGGCAAGTGAAAGTGCCCTAACTATAGTCAGGGCGGCGGGGAAAAAAATTAAACTTTTTGTTATCAGATTGCGGTTATTTGGCGGGGAACGGTACAACTGGGTGTACTCTGAAACAGGCCGCAAGCGGCCTCCTGCGCAGAGAAGTCGGCTAACAGATATGGTTTGCGAAGCCACTTTTCATCTTGAAAAGTAGATTTTTTCCGGATGGCGGGTAACGAACGTCCGGGACCCACCGCTGATATTTATACCGTTAGACGCTCGTTGTCAGAAGAGGGATTGATTGTATATAGACTTTGGATAAATGTTTGACCAGGATGGGAGCATAGTTTGTCACTGATGCGCTCAATTTTACAAGGAATAATCTGATGCCATTACCCGAACGTCTGCAACCAGCCAAAGTAAACCGCCAGAAACTGAAACAGCTAGCGGACATGGCCGAAGAGATACTGGCGCAAATTGATAACGGGGCTAAGGAAGAGGATGCCGGGGTGAAAATGTTGATAAATGACTGGAATAGCCAGGTTATTAACCCGTATGCATTCTCTGATTTCCGGGATTTCTCTTCCTGGACCAGTGCAAAAGACTTCACCCGGATGGCGTTTAATCAAGAAAAATACGTGGCGGATTTATCCTGGGATGAGCTGATTCAGATCATCCAGTTTGTGTGTCAGGCCGAAGGTAAGGAATCTGAACAAAGCTACGCGCTGGGACTGCTTGAGAAAAACTTTGATGCCAATCCATCCGACCTCATCTACTGGCCTAATGAATGGTTTCAGGATAAAGACATGCTTCATGTCGATTTAACGCCTGAAGAAATCGCCGGATACCTGATGGCAAAATCTGGCCGGCGGCTAAGCGATGCGCCGCAAATCGAGCTGAAGTATCCTATCCCTTCAAATATTTAAGGTGTATTACCCTGCCCGCAAAATGTGAGTACGGGCCCCGCTCCAGTGAGGAGTCTACCAGGTATATAGCCTGCGGATATTCAACGTAATGCGCGACTATTATAAATAATTCAGAGTAACGAACCATGCATAATTTGCGTTATGTCCGACGCCCTTCAGAAGCCAGCGATAGTGTAAGTATCACTGCAAAAAGCAGGGCGAGGCTAAACGTTGTCTTGCAATAGGTAGACCAGGCGATCAACTACTGATGAATCCGTTTAACGCTCCGCCAGGCGCCAACTCAATGAATGCCAAGTCATCGACAGCATGCACATCTTTGCAGATGAGTTATCACTTAATAAACCCCTGAGTGCTATCCAGGATTGATAGCGGAAACTAGAGGATAAAAGTACATAGCTGCAAAGGTGTTCGAGTTAGTCGGTTACGTCGTGCCATGAACCTATTTTCGGGTAATCTGGATGTTGCTATTACCGCGGATGCGGAAAGTATTTCTCCATTTTCACGAACTCTGGTTCAACCCATTTAGGCCCCTTCACTACTTGACCATTCTCACCAGTCATCAAAATTCCGGCCTGATATAATCGGTCAAACGACTCGATTAATTCCGCATTTGTGATGTGCTCTGTTCGCCCCCTGATGATTAATGGGTCTAATCTGTACAAAGGAATCTTGTACGCAAGCGCGGTTAGCAGGTCATTAATAGACTCATCACGAAGCATTGCCTTAAATCTTTCAAGTTCAATATCTGACATGTGAAATCAGGCTCCTGTTCCTTCAATATAACGAACGAGCATTCATATATTACCCAAGCCTTAATATTTTTGAGGAGGGCTCCTGACAGCAACGGTATCCTACCACAGCCGCCATGCTTAGCGCTCGCTGATTATCGGTCTGAAAACATGATGCGGGTAATGAAGTGCCCCTGCTGTTACGTGTCGTTGGCTGACAATAATGCATTCCAACTCACGCGCATCAAACGGTGCTAAAGGCCACCGACATCATACAGTTTATAGGGTTTGTTCTTAGTTTTAGATATATCGACCTGGCGGGCTGCGAGCTTCACCTGGGGTATCTCCTTTCATTGAATAGGAATCTCCCTCCACATGAATGTGGATTTCAATGAATCATAGAAGACATTGAGGTAATGGAATATTTGAAAATGCCGCGTATATACTGGGTTGAGTAGACTTTAGAGGTCGCTAAGAGAAGTGAGTATGGCACGCCCTACAGGATTCGAACCTGTGACCTACGGCTTAGAAGTTCCTAGAACTATACGCTAATTCATATACTTACCGCGTCATTCCTGCGCTCACACGTCCCATGATGCGAAAAGTTAGAAAGAGATGAAAACGGTTAAGAAGCTATGATTGTCCCAAAACCGTCTCACCCAGCCCCATTACGCGAATTCTTCCACGATCAGGATGCCATCCGCGCCCGCGCCGCCGGTATAAGCCGTGCTGGTAAACCCAAGGTCATACGCGCCACCACCGCCGGAGCCAGGAGCAGCGCCAGCAATACCGGCCTGAGCCCCTGCCCGGCCACCGCCGCCAAAATACGACGCCCCACCGTTACCCGTCAAAAGGCTCTTGCCTGTCTGGCCATCTGACCCAGTGCCACCGTTGATCCTGATGCCTCCGGCCGCCGCCGTACCTCCGGCGCCGCCGGCGGTATTGGACACGCCTGACTTCACGCCGCCTTTCCCGCCAGGAGCTGAGAACAGGCTGGCAAACGAGGTGGCCCCACCATCTGCACCACTTACTGCGCCAACGCCTCCCACACCACCTTTTCCGACAGTAATCGCATATGAACTGGCAGCAGATAAGTCAACCCATACGATAATGGTCGCGCCCGCGCCGCCGCCAGCACCGGAAAAGGTTTCGGTGTTATTAGATGCCTGGCAGCCGCCACCGCCGCCGCCGCCTCCGACCAACGTTACTTTTGCAAAACGGGCCAGCGGTGAGCGCGTATAGGTTCCATTAGCATAAAAAGATTTTGGTGCACCAAGTGAACGCCCGACAAAACCAGAGGAATCAGATATTCCGAGGTTATAACGGGCTTCATTTACCGCATCCTCACCGGCATCTTTAATTTCTGACAGGTTATTACTGATCTGCAGGAAAGATAATAATGACCCAGCGGTCATTAAATTCGCGACAATGTCATTCGTTGACCATACGCGCGCCGTAGTTCCTTCCTGACCACGAATTACTGTCATCACGTCACCAGATACTGACGTAACGTGCATAATTTCAGAAATTGTTTTCGTGGCCGCGTCGGTTATCGTTAATTTGAAATAACTCTGCCCAGATACAGGGGAAGGGAATAAAGACCCCGCTCCAGTACCCACGGTAATAACGGTAGCGGACGCGCTAATACCCGCAGCGAGCACACTCTTTGCGTTATTATTGGCTAATAGCTTCAGCGCCATATATACCCCAGTTAAATAATAGAATTATCAGAACGAACATCGCAGATAGTAAATGTCACGACCCCGATGACCGTAACATCGTCCAGGGCTTCGCCCTCGATCGCTTCGCCATCTTCGGTAATCAGCGACCTTCCTCTCAGCGTGGCAAGCTCTGTCCCGCCTCCGTGCTGGATCAGAACCTGACTGCCTTGTGATGGCTTCAGGGAGATATCCAGCACAACGTAACCGCCTGATCGCTCGAAGAGGCGCGTATTTGGCCCGACATTGCAGATCGAGTTAACCGTTAATCGCTGTTCTGTGTAGTCCGTCGCGGGTGATGGAAAGCCCATTACAGGACCCTCCCCATATTGGTCATCATCCACAGGCGGTTTTCACTATGCTCTGCCGTTTTATCGATGAAATAAGACTGCTCTCGTGCGATCCAGGAGTTAGCCTCCACCTCGGTAAAGTGAATGCCACGCCGGCGCAGCGCGGTAACGAAGTCGCGAGTGTGAAGGTACTGGAACCCCTTGGAACTGCGCAAAATGGACTCGCGGAAAGCCGCGGCGATGTCTGACTGTCGAAGCATGATCTGCCCTCCGATGAATACTGTTTTTATATACAGTAGTTTCATTTGAGGGCCGGATCAATACCTGATGATGACTTTGTTTAGTCTTGCGGCTGACCATTAAATTGCTTTTTATACAACTAATTGATATCAATGCGGCAATAATGAACCTGCCAAGACACTTCGCCACCAAAATGAGTACAAAACGTGACACCCTTATTCGTAGAATACTACGTAAATCAGATGGCCTGGGCCTCAAGCTCAGCAAGTCTGTGATCAACTACGAGGCCCTACAGTCACATGGATGGGCTGAAGTTTCAGATGGCACTAACACGATAATGGTGGAGCTTACTGATGGTGGTAAGTTGCAATTCTTCTTATGCGTCAAACATCTGAGAGCATAGCCAGTTATTGCATCGCCAGTAAAAATTGAGAGACAGATATTTTTTCCGCAGAAGTTAAAGTGCCGTTCATCAGCAATGTTGACTTAATATACTTGCTGGATGTTTCAACGTTGTTATCCGTCTTTCTGCCCATCAGTACGTTGTTTGTTCCGGCAACTCTGGTGCCTGGTAGGGTAGATGTTGCAGATACCAACGAAGATGTTGCGGCGTTGAAAATATCAATCGCTACCACCCCTTGGTTAACGGTAGCCACAAATGCAAACAGACTTCCTGAGGCTATTGATGAAGGAAAATCTGCATAAGCATACACCGCAGACTTCCCGGTATTTTGAGCTACACAGAACAACCGGCCGGTAGTATCAAAGCCTATAGAAAATCCGCTGCCCGTAGAGCCGCTCCCTGCATAATCGGCAATCATATGAGCGTTCAGTCCAGCTGCGGCATTCCTTTTTACCACGCCGCAAATGGTAACACTAAGTGTTGCTTTCTTCCTTGTATCCAGATAGTTACTAGGATTAACGGTAATAAACCCGCCAGTGTTATTCACTGCCCCGTTAATCACCGCCGGGTTATTTTGATCGTATGAATCGTAAGTAATATCTGTTACCGGGTCCCCGAAATAGAACCCGGCATACGGTGTTGCCCCTGTGGTTGGCAGACCAATAAACCAGTTCGAAACATCAAAATCAGAAAGAGTTTTCATTCCTGCTATCACAGGAAGAACTGCATCAATATAAATGGCGGAAATAGGCATTATCAACTCCCGATAAAAAATTCTTTTTTAATTGCTCTCGTCAGTACGTACGCGCCAAGAGGACTTAGATGGAGGCCGTCAGCCCACGCCCCCCCAACACTGTTATAAACCTTTGGAAATAGTTGATACCCACTAATAAAATTAACATTTTGCTCTACAGCTATTTCCCTCATTGTTTTATCGTACTCTGACAATGCTGGCGTACCTGTGGCGTTGCATTGCGCGGGTGACATTAGGCAGATGCAAATATCTGGCGTTGCACTACGGTATTTCGAGATAATCTCAACTATTCCTGACTTGTACTCAGCGACACCCTGGCTCAGTCTGAAGTCATTTGTCCCGAGAATAATAAACAGCAGATCAATGTCCAGATATTGCGCTACTGGCTGTATCCATGATGAAAAGTTGAAATAATCGCTCGCTATAGATGCTCCGTTGCCCATCCTTGATACGGTAAGCCCAGATGCAATAGAGTTATTTTTACCGTACATTCCAAGGATAGAAACAACACCGGTACCGGTACTTTGGATCGTCACCGTATGTGCTGTCGCGCTAAGTCCGCTGAAATCATACTTCTTGGCAGTTCCTGTATTCCCTCCCGTGATTGTTATGGGTGTATTACTGTCGATGGTGATAGTGAACGTTCCAGACCCGTCATAATAAAATACTGATAGATTTGTTACGGTCACGCCGGTCCAGACGAGAGAACCAACAGTGTTGTTGTTATAGTACCCGTTTCCATCAGGCCCGCAGCCATACGGCGGAATGTTCGTGTTATTGCTCCCACCATCATATTTTGTAAAGTTGGTGGCTGTAACGGGTGATATCCCGGACATGACACCATCAGTTCTGTCTGAGCAACTTATCCACCCAGGGTCTTTGTATGTACCACCAAGAATATTAATTAAAGACTGAGGAATGGTGTTTTTCTCTGTCCACGAATCGCCGGTGAAAGCAATGTTTAGGCTTGTAGACTGGCCTGCAAAAATACGGCTATTTTTGAAAAAGAACTTGTACTGGTCCCCTTCGATGAAGGAACGAACCGCATCAACTTCTCCACCAGATACAAGGTTTTTTACATATTCCTGCAATACCGGGCCAAGACCTGGAGCATCGAATAGCCCACCATGAAACCACGCATATACTTTCCCTTGCTGGTCATATAAAAAAGGAAAGTAATAAGGTGAAAAGTCTCCTTGCGGGATAAACTTCTGGGCCCATTCGTTTGGAATTTCAGAAACAACCCGTGTAACATTTGGGCCCAGTCCGGCCACATCAAATTTGCCGCCATCAAACCATGCTGGCACCATACTATTCCTGTCAAAGAAGGCCGGGAAATAACCAGGCCTGTATTCACCTGGGACGAGGCGTTCATTAATTTTATTATCTATTGTTTTTGAAGAAGGAGAGATTACTCCTGTAGGCTGCAAAGTTCCGGAGTTGTTTATATATTCATTTGCAAGAGAGCTATCATCCGCGCTTGTCACCCAGCATTTCGCTCCTGGCTGTATATTCCCTGCGTCAGCGTCGGCCTGCGCCGCATCCAGCGTCGGAAATTCGCGGATGGTCCCGGTTATAGCTGCCGTTCCCGGCTGAGAAGCCTGCAGCACAGCCACGCCATCCTGGTTCTCGTAGGTTTTGAATGCCGCTGTCGCTTCCGGACCTTCCGCTACACGAAACGACTGTCCGTTGGTTGTAGCAGCGAGCCCTGCAATTGTGCCGTCCGGATCGCTCGGTGTTTTATAGAAAGTGAACTTGTTCAGCGCATACTCAGAAGCGTTATCTGCATACTCTTCAGCCAGTGCTGCTGATGCAGCTGCCTGCTGGGAATATTGAGCGATGATGTTCAGCGTATCCGCCGTCATCATGTTGGCAACCATATCATTGGCCGCCCACGCACGCGCCAGCGTTCCTTCTTGCGCACGTTCAATCGTGAAGATGTCCCCAGCCTTAGCTGTCACGTTCACGATCTCAACCTGTGAGCCAGTGGCGGCATCGGTGAGCGTGAGTTTAAAGTAGCTCTCGCCTGCCACAGCATCAGGGAACTCGGCACCAGTTCCAGCGCTAACGATCAGCGACGTGTCGATTGCGCTGATAGCAGAAGCCAGCGTGCTTTCTGCGTTGTTTGTAGCCAAAAGGGTTAGTGCCATGTCTCCTCCGGATTTAGGCATAAAAAAACCCGCCGAAGCGGGTTAGTGTGAAATTAAAGGCTCTATATTTTTCTACATTCACTTAAAGTGATGTTACCTGCATAGACTGGGGTTAATATTTGATGTGCCGTTCCGTAAACAACCTTATATAAAGACCCGTCTTTTATTTTGCTTTCAAAGTTAACTTCATACCGGTACCCTACGCTATCTTCCCTGTAACCGACGAAAACACTTGCAGTAATATTTTCATCTTCTAATGATGCCGTTCTATCTTTTGTTATGGTATTTATGGAAAGTTCTGGACTTGTAAATACCAAGTTGTTTTGTTCATACACTTTAAATCTAACAACTTCATCAGTTACTTTAACTATCGAATTTGGTTTCAGGCCTTTAAATTCTGAGCCAAATGTTTTACATAAGAATTCACCACCTTGGTGTTCCTCATTTTCTTTTAATATTTTGGCAGCCTTTTGGTTTTCTCCTTCATCAATCCTATCAATTAAGTATTTATGATACTCGGATGAAGTCATGCAACCAGATGAAAGAAAACATAAAAACAGCACTACAGGAAATAATTTCATAGCCATGCCCCATCAAATAAATTCAAATAAATTTATTAGTAGTGGGATAAAAAATCAATCAATTATTTCAACGCTAATTGACTGATAAAACGGCATGTGCAGCAGGCCGCTATCCATGGCCTGCTTGAAGAAAATGGCGAACTCGAAATCCTCGGTGATCACAAAGGCCGTGTCCTTCTGGTTGTACTTCCTGGAGTTATAGGCCGATGCGTTGTAGATGGCGCTGCGCGTGAACCTACGCCGCCCCTTATAGATGGATATCACGATACCGCCATCCACAAACTGGATCGATATACTCCACCGCTGGTCATTGATGATGTCAGTGCCATTCACTCCCAACAGGAACCGCAGAATACGCCGCTTTATCCATGGAATGGAGAAATAGAAACCGTCACCTTTGTAAAAATTCCAGGTCATGATCCGCTTAAAAAGGTCATCGGAGACAACAACCTGGTTCGACTGGTCAATCACCCGGTACTCATTGAATGCCAGCTGGTTAAATTCGAAGGTGTTATATGGGCCTATCTCCTGCTGTTCGCTGCTGGAAATCACCGGCGGCAACACGCCATAAATGCCATGGGCAATCCACCGGAGCTGGTCACCGGTATTGTAGTCACCGATGAAAATCGGCAGGTTGGCATTAACCATCCAGTCATAAATGCCCTGCGCCATCGAGTTATACGCAGTAAAAAACGCTCGCAGATTGTCATCGTCGTTATATTGCGTATACATATACGACCGGATGATATCGTCCAGCATGCTACGCCCCTGTTACGATCACGCCATCCGACGCGATATAAAAATAACTGAACTTATCGCCGCTGATGATATTCGTCCCGGAATCCGGTGGCGTTATCACACCATTGATGGTGACCACGACGTTTAAAGTGCTGATCAGCCCCATGTCGATTGTCGAGTTAATCGCCTGTAAGAATGCGTCTTTCAGGTTGTTAACGTTCAGCGGTTTCCCGGCGAATATGCCGTTCACATACTGAATCGTAGGAGCCGAGACCAGAGAGGCGACCGTCGCATCAGTCAGGTAGTTAACACTTTCGGTCCCCCACTGATACGTCACAGTGATCCGCTGCAGCAATGGCGTCACGAACGGGATCACGTAGTTATCAGGCCAATCATTCACCGTCACGGTATTGTTTCTGACGTTCGGCGTCACCTCGCCGCCGCCTCCCCAAGTTCCGGATGAAGTGGTGTCAATCCCGATGGAAAAAGTGTGAGGAGACAGTACCGTCACGGCCAGAGGAACGTCATTAATGCCCGTCATCCCGGTAACGCCAGTGATCCGGATAACCTGGCCGTCAGTGTAGCCATGAGTCAGGTCTGTGCTGACGACGCCAGGATTTGCATTCGTGATCCCCGTTACGTTCAGTGAACACCCTTTCAGCCGGCTGATATCCCCCGCAGACTTATAGAGCGCGCCAGCAATATCGTAAATATCACCGCCTGCGCACATGACTATCCACTTATCCCCGTCCTGAATGACAGAAACCAGGCGCGCCTGCACGTTATCAAGGCTGGTGAGATGTTGCCGGATAAATCCAGGATATCCCTGAACTGTGGCCATCTGAGCCTGCCATACTCGATCACGAAACTGATAATTCGTTTCCGGGTCAGCACCAGGAGTGCCGGCGATCGGGTTGGTGCAGGTAATGGTGACGTCAGAAGGAAGACTGGTGATTATCTGGTTAACCGTATTTGCCGGTACTGCCCAAGTACCGGTCTCCGTTCCTTCGCATGACACACTGGCAGACACACCGGACGAGGAGATTATCGTCGCATCACTAACGGAATACGTATGTGTGCCATCAGAAACAATAAAACCTTGTGGGATGACAAACCCAGCCGGGCCGGAAAACTGAATCGGTACCGTGGTAGTGCCAGCTGTTTTCTGGCCCGGGATACCTGCCTGCTGTGCGAGAAGCTCCAGCATGGCGAGGTTAGCCTTTAGCGGCCCCACTGAGTTAATCAGGTCAACCCTTGCCTGATCACAAACGATGAGCGCGCCAACATCGGTACTGGCCACGTCTTCAATCAGAGAGCCAGGCAAATCAGTTGTGAGTCCCGGAGATAGCGCAATGGCCTGGGAAACGAGCTGTGCTCGTAGCTCTTCCGCCGTCAGAGGAACCGGGCCCGCTGACGTATAGCTGACTGGTAAATCGCTCATACGGCCACCTGTGTAATTATTTTTGAACCTGCGTTTGTGATTGCCGAGATGTTATAAACAGGCGGGTCGTCGCTGATCAGTGCAATCTGCAGCGAGGAAAAATACTGGCTGAACTGTTTTTGAATACGGTTTACGTAATACGTCGGCAGGATTTGCTGGATCACCGACCCGGCGGCCGGTATTCCGTTGTTCGCATAAAATGGTGACTCCTGCGGCGCCAGTTTCAGATTCTGGATCAGGGTGGTTAAATACACCGAGTCATTAAACCCATTTTCGTCGGTTTCCACCAGGACCCACTTCCCCTCAGAGTTTCGGCCATAGGTTCTCACTCGGTGATACTCCCGTTAAACGTTGAAGTCGGCCCCCCGGTATCATTTCCATCGTTGCCGTTTGAATGTTCATGGCTGTTAAGCCAGGTCAGAAGCGACTGCCACCCGGCGTGCATGATTGCAGGGCTGGTACTGGCCACTGAATCCTGCAGGTGACCAGCCTGGCCTGAAAGGCTCCATTTGCTACCCGTCAGTGAGAAAACTGTCCCGCCAACGGTGACGGTGAAGCTGTCAGGTGTGGAAATAGCAATGCTGCCAGGCTTCAGGAGAAAAGTAGTATTGCTGCCGCTGTCGCGCAGCGTTACACCCTCCGGCCCGTATACCGTCACCACCTGTCCGTCGACATCCTGCCACTCGGTATTGCTGATCGGCAGATAAACCAGTGCGCTGAGGTTCATCGGCTGAGTCAGATCGGCAACGCCGCCACCCAGGCCGCTCATTCCGCCGATATAGGTATCAGCAGGGATCACAATACCCCGATCTCCTGGCTGCATTGGATAGCGCACGTACTCCGGACCAAAAAGAGGAATGGTTACCTGTGGCAAGGTAAATGGGATATTCGTCAGGCTGAACGAGACAGTGATCATTTTCCCTGACTGGCTGACGACAGTTGCAGGCAATACCTTCCCGACCAGCTCCATTGCTTCGGCAATTTTCACCTCAGCGAAATTGTTCATACTCTTGGCGAAGTTAAGACGCTGACTAATAGTCACAATCAGGCCTCCTGCGTCACATACGCCTCATAGATGGTTACCCAACTCGCAGCGTCTGGCTGCCTGCTGTTTCCTACACATCTGCAGGTCTGCACAGCGAACACGCCGGAAAAGGCGCTTTTACTGCGATACTGAGAATATGATGAGGCCTGCGTTACCGCCATTGCACCGGCAGGCATCCTCACGTAGTCACCAACCTGAATATCCGCCCTCATTACGCAGGTGATCATCACCCGGTTGTATTCAATCCACACCGGCTGTCCGACGAGATCGGTAAACTCGAGCTGAATGGGGGTTTTCTTTTTCTCAGTAGCGGCGCTATCCCATACTCTGATCTCTTTCCCCGGGAACATGGCCATTTCCACGCCGAGATAATTCTCATCACGGATAATGCTACGGCTCAGGTTTTTAAGGTTCGATGCAAGCTGCTGCATGGTCGAGCAGTAAATCGGGGAATCGTAGTTCAGAACCAGCAAGTCGCTGATGTTGATATTTATTTTATGCCCAGGGAAGGCACGTTGAAGCGCAAAAAATAGCGCAACAGACAGCTTTTGCCCCTTTATCCACGGCATTGTAATGTTCACTGGCTGATCTACTGATCCAGCCCCAGCCGTAATAATCATGTCCAGAGATAGATCGATTCCTTGCCAGTTACCGAATGGCTGCTGAATGATACCTTCAAGAATCATTCCGCTCTGGGAGGATTTGGCCAGTGGCAAACCTTTCGACATACCGACAAATCCCTTAATGGTCATGCCGAACATGTTTTGCTCTGCCTGCTGCATTTCTTTAATGCTGACGCCATACACCCTTACGAGACTTGACCCTATAGGCGTGGACATTCCATATCGCTGAATGTCAAACTCCACCATCAGGCATCCAGGGTTATAATTTCCATAGGCATCAAGGCTTTTGTACTGACGATAAAGTTTTCCGTCATGGTCAAAAATCTGGAAATCGTAATACCTCATTAGCTGGTCACCTCAATTACGCCGTTTTGCTCCCGCCAGATCATGGTTGTTCCGGAGAAAACGCCAGCTAGCAGGTTTATGCCGGTTCCATTGGTAGAGCCCACCGCGGGAGTGTTCAGCATGGTGTTGCCGGAATTGTCGGTGATCAGGATGTACCAGCGTTGCGCCGCTATATTCCACTTCACCTGGCAGTTATAAACCGTTCCATCCAGCGTCGGAGTAAAAGCTACGCTCTCTCTTTCATTGCCGGTAAACGTGTAGGTATCCGTCGTCATAGGCCAAACTCCCCGCTCAGCTTACCGATGAGGCCTACTATGTCATTCGCGGCGCCTGACACGGTGCCGCCGAGAGAGGTATTCCCGAGGGCTGCGACAGTGTTTGTCCATGACGCATCCGTTTGCCGGGTTCCTCCATCGATTTTGCTCAGGAAACTGTTAACCGCCTGCTCGGCGCCTGTTTCAGATACCAGCGGCTGCTCAAAATCCCATAACCAGGATCGCTGAGGCACAGCCTCATTAAAACTGGTCATGTCCTTAACCGTACGCAATATACAGCCGCTATAAAACAGCGCTGGCGTAGCGACGATATAGGTTCCGCCAAGGTTTGCATGCGCCTGCAGAACAGCTTGCAGCGCACTGAGAGTCACGAATTTCGTCATCGCCCCAGTATTTTCATTCACCGGGGCATCCATCATCAACGCAATGCGCAAAGGCTGAGCAAGTAGCGCGTTAGCGGCAACGGTCTGGTTAGCAAACGGGTATTTGGCGATGTCGTAATCGACCATCGTCCCACCCTGAACCGGCTTCCAGTGGCAAAAATATTTATCGAGGTCAGTAAGGTTGAATGCGCCGCCCAAAAGCCCTGTGACAAAGCTCGCGCTCTGCGTCAAAGCTACAATGGGCAGCATTCCGCCGGGGATGCTCTGCGCAATCCCGTTGCACAGAATCACCGGAGAGACTTCAAAACCCAGCTTATACAGTTCGCGAGTGAATCCCATATCTATCGCACTCCGCTAAGAAGGGCGCCGGAGACAATGGCGTTCCCACCCGTGTTGTTGTAAACGACGATCTCCCTACCGCTATTACCGTGGTTATCGACGATTTGCTGCAGGAGCTGGTTAGTTTTCGAGGTGTTTTTAGCAATCTCAAAACTATTGACGCCGGTAGCATCATTGTTCTTCGGTGCGCCATACATCTCAGCATACTTTTCCCTGATCCTGCCGGGATAAGCCCTGTTTTCAGCACTGCCGCGGCGGCTTCCGCCGTTGTAATAACGCAGTGCCTCGTCGAGATCGCCATTCGCGCTCTGCATCGCCCAGGAGAAAACTCGGGCCCCAGCCATGATGTTGTCCCGCGGGTCAAATGGATTCTCTCCCGGCAGGAAGTTGCCGGGCATCACCTGCATTAACCCTTTGGCTCCCGCCTTGCTGACAGCATTTTGGTCCCAAGAGGATTCCCCCGCGGTAATGGCTTTAAGCCAGCGCGGGTCGACGTTGTACTTATTGGCTGCATCAAGGAAATACTGGTCATACTCCTTCGGCGCCGTTCCGCTCCAGCTGTAGAGGTGGCGAGTCAGCCATTTCGAAAATGCTGGCGTGTTCGGATCGCTGAGACCGCCTTTTACGAAGTGGTTTCCGCCGGCATCGGTCTGGACGTCATTATTCAGGAGTGAGGAGCCGGACTTGATATCGTCCATCGCCGACGATCCGCCATCGAGCCAGCCGAGCACTTTCATGATGACGCGCCCAAGCCGCTCAACGCCCGACATAAACGACTCAACGTCGCTTTTGAACGTCGGCGAAGCCAGGTAGTTACCGAACCGCTCAATGCCACCGGCCAGCGCGTCAATCCACTTGCCGAGTTCGGGGGATTTCAGGACGGTATCGATCGCGCCTGCCAGCGCATCAGACAGCTTGCTCAGCTGCGGCGTGAGCGGACCGAGTCCGCGCACAAACGTGTTCCTGATGCTCTGGCTGCTGTAGTCGAGCTGGACGTTAAAATCCTGCCACTGGCGAGCCTGCTGGTCGGTAATTTGCAACATGCGCGCATCCTGCTGCGCGCGCTTCTCCATGGCGGTGATCTCTTCATCGCTCATGTTTTTGAAGCGGTTCAGGTCGTCCAGCGTAAAGAAGTTTGTCAGGCCGTGCGCCTGTGCGCCCTGCAGCGTGCTTCCGTTCTGTACGAAGATATCGCGCGCATTACGAATCATCTGCGGGAGCAGTTTGGCCGGGTCCTGGTCGGGATTGTTAATCCCCATCGCCTGAAACGTCCAGCGCTTCGACAGGTCCATTTGCGAATCGCGGATAGCGCCCAGCGTCCCCGCCGGGTTACCCAGCGCTTTCTGGTAGTTTATGGCGGTAGAATCCAGCGCACCGATGCTCGTCCCGAGCCCGAGAGAGGTAAACCGCTGGGCGCCGGTGGTGGCCGCCAGACGGTTGATGCCAAACAGGCCGCCAACGCCCAGGACGCCGGTAAATATCCCGACAATACCACCCCAGGACAGAAGGCTGGCCGTCGCTTCCTTGATGTGTCCAGCAAGTTCTTTGGCATCCTTTTTTGCCTGATTAATAAATCCCTGACCTTGCCCGGCTTTTTTGTTGAATTCGTCCTGCTTTTTATTCGAGTCTTCCAGGTTGGCATTGAGCCGATCGATACCGCTGTTAATGGTCAGGATGGCCTCGGCCACGGCATTAAACTCCGCGCCTAACCCCTTCGCCTCACCTTTGGCCTTTTCGGTCTGCTTGCTGCTTTCGCCAATACCAACGGCAGCTACCCGCCAGGCTTCCGGTAAATCATCCAGCGCGCTCTGGTACTCGCGAAACCTTTCCATAAACGCGACAAACTTGTCGTCATTTACGTCAATGTCGACGATCGACTTAGCTACCATTGAAGAAACCTCTTTCTTTGAGCGCGGCGAGAAGGTAGCGCTGCCGGTACTGCGCCGGGCTGGCATACTCCTCGCCGGTGATCTCCCTTATCACCTGCCAGAATCCCTCATTAGACGCCCAGTCTAAGAGGGTATAAATGACGTTTCCGGCTGGGCATTCTGGGTCGGGGTATCGGTATCCGGCCTCGACGTCTGCAACGAATCGCGGAACGCCGTAACGCTCGATGAGGTTAATTGCCCATCGTACATTTTGATCACCGTTCCCACTGTCGGCGCGATCAGGTTTGCCTTCTGAATAGCAGAGGAAACCATAAAAAAAACCACTTCGCCTTCGACCTCGCGATACTCATCAGGGTCGATAATCCCCTGCTTGAATGCCACCTCAAGAGGCGTGGTTTTCCACTGGCCGCCGACGTTATGGATAACGACCGTCAGTCGCTGAATTTCATCAACGATGTTCGGGCCTGTCCGACCGTTATCGATTTCCGCTTTCAGGCTCTGCCTCAGCATCATCGCGGCGATTCTGGCGGCGCCAAGACCACCCACCTGCGAGATGAATTTGGTGAACAGATTTCCCAGCAGGATGCAGTGCTCTTCCACCACCTCATAGGGGAACGGCGTCACATGCAGGTATACGGTCGAGCCGTCATCTCGGGTAATGTTGGTGACCAGATTCAGTTTCTTGTCGATTTTCATGCATTACGCCCACATGTTGTCATTGGTGACCATATAGCCGCCGATAGTTACCACAAAGGCCGGGTCCATCCCGTTTACAGTCACCTCGTTAAAGTTGACCAGGTAGCAGTTGAGCAGCGTGGTATTGCCGAACGTCGTTGCATCCGGCGTCACCACGATTTCACCCAGCGATGTATCGGTTAAAAAACGCTGCCGGTAGCTTTCGCCCAGCCCCTGAGTTTTCAGAAGATGCACGGTCAGCGTTACTTGCTGATAAGGCACCTGACTGCCGACGGTGCCGGTCTGCGTAGGGATGATGTCGGTAGCCGGGCCGTCAGGCCGCATACTGATACCATCTTTTGCCAAATAAGATGCCGAAACATTCAACGCAGGAATTTCCGTGACAGAAATAGCCCCGCGTACGCGGTTAAGAAAGCCCTGCGATACTAATGGGTTCGCCATTTTTTACGCCCCTACAAAGTTCGTTACGTTCACGTTAAACGTGATGGATTCGAAGCCGCGGCGCGGCGTCATGACGGCGCTCAGCCCGTTATATTTGCCTTCCTGGTAATCGGAGGGGTTCAGGCTGTTGTAGTTACTGAACGGCACGGCGTTGATCACGGCGTTGCCGGCGTAAGTGCCTTTGTCATACTCGGTGTTGAAATCTTCCTGCGTCAGTTGCGTGTCAATGACGCGACCGAGGATCAGCCCGTAGCTGATGCCATTACGCAAGGTTTTCAGAGCACGACGCTGCAGGCGGTCAATGCCCTTCTGCTCGTAGTACAGCGGGTTAACGGTCGTGTTGGAGCCGTTGATGATTTCATTCGCCAGGTCGAGCTCAAGGTTGATCGCCGTCCACGCCACCGAATACCAGTAGTTGAACGGGTTACCGTCTAGCATGCGGCCGGTGAACAGCACTTTGTTACTGAGACCACCTTCGGCGCCGGTGCCGATGTAGTTGATGTTGCTGTCCTGCAGCGATTTCAGCAGCGCGCTGTTGCCTTCCAGCGGGTACTCAGTCAGGCCGTACATAAAGCGGTACGACATCGGCGGCACCATGTTGCTCGACCCCGGGTCGTTTGCCAGGGATGACTGGAACGGGCCGGCCATGGAAAACTCGCTCGCCGGAATATCAGGAGCCTCGACGCCGGCAAAGACAGTTTTGTTTTTCGTCGCAGTCCACGCTTCATAGGTAGCGATCGTCGAGGTGACAAAGAAGTAAACCAGGCTGCCCGGCGAGGTATAGAGGCTGGTCAGGGTTTTAAATTCATCGACCGAATCCCATTCGCGCGGCACCAGATAGGAGAAAAACTTCTGGTAGGTGTTACCCAGGGAGACGTCTTCAGCAATGAAGGTTGTCAGTGCTGCGACAGCTGCCTCCATGGACACAGCACCAAGCTCCAGCACATAAACTGCCCGCGTTTTCCCCTGGGCCCAGAACGAGGTATTCATCTGGGAAATTTCGGTCTGTACTACCGTTTTTACCGTACCCATTGCCGTTGCGGTGCCGGGGTTGGTCGTCAGCGGATAGGTGAAGGTATTGGCACCTGTCACCGTGGCGGTATATGCGCCATTGTATCCCGCCGGAGTCGCGCCGGAGATGATCACCGGGACCTGTGATCCGTTAGTCCAGCCATGAGCGGCCGCCAGCGTGACGGTTACCACGCCAGTAGCCCAGGCGAGCGTTGAGATAGTCTTTGCCGGTGCGAGGATGTCGGCCAGGTCGGTTTCACTGGTCAGCAGCTGATATTCACCGGCATTCAGCGTCGTGCCGCCCATAGAAATCATCGCCCCGGACTTTAACAACTGCGAGGGCTTCGGCGGATTCGTCACCGACACGTTAATATTAACAATTGCCATTTACTTATTTCTCCGGGTCAATGGACGGAATTGCAGACGTGATCAGCTGGCGCGCTAAGTTACGCATCCGTTGCTGGTAATAATTGATTTTGAATTTGATGGTCTTACGCATGGCGATGATGTTGAGCTCGTTCTGAGTGACTCGCTCATCCTGCACGACGGGAATATTCATGATCCCCATCTCCGGGTCATCGCCGGTCGTGTAGTCCTGCACATACCGCACAAAGTCTTCAATGCTGGCGTTACGCAGGCCGGTGACCGAAAGCGTCACATCTTCCGATACCAGCTGATACTGGTTTTGCTTCTCGTCCAGATAGAACGCGCCGGCTATCGGTGACGTGTTACTGCATTTCACCGTTGCATACGGCGGTGAAAGGTTCTGCGTTGAGAGCATAGCCGGGAACATCGGCATGTACTGATTCAGGGCCAGCCAGATCGGCAACGAGCTCGACACCACTACATCAGAGAGGTCTATGTCATCCGCAGAGTTGACGATCTGCGACCGCATGTGCGGGAAAATAGCCTCTCCGGTGTAGTGGTACAGGTTCGCCGGTTCATTCAGCCCGGTACGCCGGGAGAACGAGAACTGCACGCCAAAAAACTCGCCGATATACAGCACCTCTGACCCGATGTCGTTAAACGGGTCGATGTCCGCCTGCGCGGTGAACGTCACCACGTTGCGATCGTACAGCTGCTCGTCGTCCTGAATGGTTTCTGTCGTCAGGTGCAAATAGCCCTTCACATCCACCGTATCCGGCTCATTGTTCGGATCGTCAGACAGAACCGAGGCTTTCACCCAGAACACGAAGCCATCGAGCGGAAGCACCTTTCTGATGTACTTCGTGAACGTCACCACCTGGAACCGACTCAGATCATCCAGCCCCTGCGTCAGGGTAGCGTTAAGCTCGGTTTTGGCGTTCTGTAACTCACTCAGGGAAGGCATTCAGCACCCCGCTTACCCAGGCGCGCATAGCTGCCTGATAGGTTCCTGTGTCAATGAAGGAAGGACGCGGCGGCCCCTTTTTGCCTTTAAAGCGCTTCGAGATGCCCTCAAGCGCGCGGCGCGTTGGTACTCCAGGGAGGCCGTTCATCTCGGTGTTATCGAGGAAGCCGACAAAGAGATCGTGAACTTTGGACATTGACTCAGCGAGCGGGTCTTTTGCCGGCGGCGCGCCGGCGAACATGTTTTCAAACGCTGCGGCCAGGTCTTTGCTCATCAGATCAGCGATGTCGTTCCCGTAGCGGTCAAAGAACGTCTGCATAATCTGATACCTTGCTTCCAGCTCTTCCGCTACGCTCCCCGTCGTGGTGTCCTCGTCCTCGTAGGGGATATCGATAACGCCCAGATGAAAGGTGATCATGTCAGACCCCACAGGCTCCCGAACTGCTGAGCGATCATCAGGTAGCGACGGCCCCACGGGTCCTGGAGCATCTGCAGGTCTGCCAGCGACAGGTCTTTGAAGAAGTCAGGGACCAGGCGCTGTGCGCTGGTAGAGTTATCCCCGGCTCCCGTGATAACCCCGGCCTTGAAGTCATTCAGCCCATACTGGCTACGGAAATTGGCGAACACAGCCTCTGCCCCGTAATTGATGAGAAACGACGCCCCAAGGTTATAAACGGCGATGCTGTACATGTTCGGCATAACGCACGCGATGTCCGGGTTTACCCATTCAACGGCGCCGCCATAGGCGAGAGAAAAAGACGGCGAGTCGTCGGGAACCTGGTCGGGGGTGATGCCCATATCAGATCGAACGAATTCGATAAATCCCGACAGACTGGTGGTCATTTCTTCTTGCTCCCGGCTTTCGGCGTGACAATTTTTTCGTTGATGGTCGGATCGTCAGAATGGTCATCGCGCCCCTTGGCCTGCTCTGCGCTGAATTCCATGTCACCCTCGTAGCCGATACCGCTTTCGCGCAGTGTGTTATCCAGCGCAGCGACGGATGCCTGCCGGCGGTTATGAGCGCCGCGGGTCAGATGGCCATCGTTATCGCGAATGGTTTTCTCAATAACGCTGGCGGAAACGGGTTTGTTGATGCTGTAGCACAGACCGACAAATGCCTGGCTCTGGTCGATTTTGGTTGAGTCAACCAAGCCGTAAACCTGATGATGCTGAATAACCGCTTCGACTTCTTCGGTCGAACCATCCAGAACCTGCATCTGAGAACCGTGCTCAATGGGGATCTGGCGGAGGCGCCCGGTTTCCAGCTGGCGGAAAGTGAAGATGTGGCGCTGCTTGGTAGTGTTGGCGATGTACAGTTTCATTGTTTACCCTCGTAAAAAAGCCCCTGCACAGCGAACCATGCAGAGGCTTAAGCACTTCTCAATTTCGCGTTTTAGGAGCTGTATGCCATCGACAGGATGGTGATAGCTTCCGGACGGACTGCCCAGCCAGCCGTAGAGCGCATTTCTGACAGCACGTCGATAGCGCCCCCGGGGATTGGCGTCGGGATTTCCATCGGTGCCGCCATGTCGGTGAACATCAGGGCATTCGCCGCCAGAGACGGGCTCAGTTTGGCGAATTCGTTGGTGTTCACGGTGGAATTGACCATCGGCACTTCCACTTCAGGGATGGTGATAACCACCGCGTCAGTACCACCGGCACCGGCGCCGATCAGCGTGTCGTCGTATACCCAGTCAACCTGGACATTCGCGCCGCGGAGCACCTCTTTCATTGTACCGGCGACGGTATCAGTACCACCACCAGGACGCTGATAAGAGGTCAGCTGAACGATCTGCTGAATCTCCATCGCGCCCAGCACGCGCTGCGGCCCGAGGATAACGACACGCTGCTGGCGACCAAGTTGCATGGTGCGGGTCAGCGCGGCCTGCACGTGGCCCAGCAGATAGACCGCCATCTGTCCGTGGTCATAGGTCAGCACAGTGGTATTGCCGCTGCTGTCCGCCGGCAGGGTTTCGGTGGTCGCGCCTGCGGTGTTCAGCAGACCTTCGCCGCCTGCCGGGTTCATGCCGTACAGCAGCGCAGAACGCAACTGCTGGAAGATTCCCTGACGCATGCCGAGACGCTGAGCTTCTGGCAGAGCCACGTTCCAGTTACCGGCCGCCGCGGTGTCGTGGTGATCGTAGATACCACGGCAGCGGAACAGATAGGTTGGGGTGGAGATCATGCGCGCCTCGAGTGCCACGCTCGGCAGCTGGTTGGCGTTGCCGGACTGGCTTGAGGTCACCTGGGTGCGGATATCCAGGCGGCGCATATAAACGTACTGGTCGCCCACGCCAAGGCGGACCTGCGGGTTACCGCTGGCGATGGTTTCGAACGCACCGGACGCCTGCTGGTAACCAATGATCAACTCCGGCGCAATATACGACGGGTTGACGATGGTGTAGCTGGGGGTAATTGCAGCCATTTAAAGCTCCCGATTAAAGTAAGACCAGCGCGCAGCTGTCGGTGTTGTTCCAGGTAAGGAAGCCCGTAGCGCTGTCATAGCTGACAGTTTTCGAGTTCCCGCTCTCGATGGAGATAACTTTCACCGGCAGGGTGATGTCTGCCTGAGCCACAGCACCGATATTGCCCTGCGTGGTTGCGGAACCGCCCGGCGCGCTGGCAGGCGCATAGGTGAAGGTTGTCGCACCGCCCACGGTCAGCACAACGACGGTGCCGTTATAGGCCGCCGGAGCTACGCCGCTGATCTTCACGTACTGGCCAGCGGTCAGTCCATGCGCAGAGGCGGTGGTGGCGGTGGCCACGCCGTTCGAATAGGTCACGGCAGTGGTGGCAATGTCAGCACCGGCAAAAGCCGCCGCGGCTGCGGTGGTGACCTGGTTATTGACGAAGTCCCACGCCAGCGGCGTTTTCACTGATGCGCCAGCGGTTCCCAGCGCGACCACCTGCGCTGAAGCTTTCAGCGGAACGCGCATGTTGGAGCCAAGGCGATAGAATGAAACGCTCATGCCGGACGCATACAGCGGAACCGGTGATTGCGGAGTGGTAAGCCCGTTGTGGGCCTGGTTGAAGACGGTGAAGCCTTCGAGCTCAGCCAGTGACACAGCGCGACGAATAGTCGACCCGCGAGGGCTGGAGTTCACGCCGGGAAGCAACTCGGCAACCGGCAGGCCGCCCCAGAGCGGTTTGGTTTCGGTGGCGGCGACAGTGCCGGACGCCAGGTTAAAGCGGTTTGCCGGATCATCCAGAGCAACGCCCTGAATGAAGCCATCAGACTGCACACCGAAGGAACCAGCGGCATTCGTGGTCGCCATCGGGTTAAGAGATAAATTAGCCATGCTTCAGAGCTCCCGTTAAGCCTGGTTGTTAAAACTGGTGACCTGACGCTTGCCAGACTGGAACGGCGCCCAGGTGACGGCGGGATCGCCTTCAAAGGTGCTGATCTCGCGACCAGTAGCATCCTTGCGCTTAATCTCGCGCAACATGCCCGGACCAACTGACAGGCTGGCCGCCTTCTGCGCATCAGCGTAGATATGCTTTTCGGCAGTGCTCAGCAGTTGAGAGTCAGCGATGGCAGAGAGATCGACGGCTTTGTAGTCCGGCGAATGCTCCTGCAGTTGAATCATCAGCCGGCGGCGATACGCCATCGGTTTTTCACCGGACAGCGGGATCGGGGCGCGCTTGCCAAAGCTGGAGAAGACGCTATCAGCTTTCACCTGCGCTTCAGCAACTTCGTTGCGCTCTTCGTCGCTCAGTTCGGTAGGAATGCGGGAGCGAAGCTCAGCAATTTCCTGGCGGATTTGAGAGTCGGCTTTTTCTTTTGCCATTTTCTCAGCCTCTTCGGCATCTGCCTTTTCTTTGGCTTCAGCATCAGCTTTTTCCTTAGCGGCTTTCTCTTCCGCGTCGGCTTTAGCTTTCGCCTCTTCCGCTTCTTTGTCTTCTGCGTCCGCCTTCTCTTTCTTGGCGGCCTCTTCGGCGTCAGCCTTGGCTTTCGCTTCCTTCTCTTCGTCGGCCTTAGCCAAACGCGCATCGATCGCCTTATTAATCAGCGCTACGATTTTTTCCTCGTCCATCTTTTCAGCCTCTTCAGGAATGGAATCAGATTTAACACCGGTAGGGGCAAGGAGCTTGTCCCACACGCCCTGTTCACAAATTGCAACGTGGTCGAGCAGCTCGGGGGATGGCTCCACCAGTAGAGGCTGACCGTCGACAATGATTGATTGAGCAACCTCTGAGAACTTCACAGTTGGCGAGGTGCTTAATTGCCTTGTTGCCATAATTTCAGCAGCTTCGGCGTCGTACACACGCGCAACGGCCCACACTTCGCCCTTATCGGCAACCCAGGCATTTGTCAGGGTGCCAATAACGCGCTTTGAGAACTCGTCGCTATCAAGTGTTCTTTTTTCGGGGTGAAGCCAGATAAGCGGTACGCCAGCTACCCGCTGGAGAAATTCAGGGGTGAGATAGTCGTCCGGGTTACGGAACGTCATCTCCTGATCTGCAGATCGCCAGGTAACCCCTGTTCCGGTCACCCGGATGGCGAACATCCACATGTTGTAAAAATATTGCGGGCTGCTGAGCGTTCCGTCAGCGATGAGCGCGGCCACGTCGGTTTCATTGAGCGCCTGCTGCGCCAGCATTTCAGCGAATGGCTGATGAAGCGGCTTTGGCAGATCGTCAATATGGAACCATCCGGCGGCCAGCGATTCGTCGTTTATCTTCGCTTCGAACTGCTCCGGCACGTCGGCGCGGTAGGTCAGGTAGTCACCATGTACGCTGTGCGGCGTCAGCGGGCCATCGTACTGATAGCCTGTTTCCTCCAGCACCTCGCGCCGTGCGGCGTCTATGGCTAACTCTCCCGGCTCTATCGTCCCGCCCGGCTGGCACCATGTGCCATCATCCGAGCGCTGGATCAGGAAGACGAACTTCCCCTGACGGAACATTATCCCGCTGCCAAAAATAGCCACGTTTTAATGCTCCTATGCTGCTTTCATGGACTCCAGGAACTTGCTGCCCTTCTGGGTCAGCATGTTCTCGGGAATGCTGCGGAGGTTGTAGAGATAGGTGACGTAGCACCGACAGAAAACCTCTTCGCCAGGCTGTGTGATTTCGTCGAGATAGCCGGCAGGGCCAGCTTTGACATAGCCATTTTTCTGCGCCCAGTTTCCGCGGATGAGATAGACCAGCTTGTCCCTCTCCTTGTGATCTTCCCGGTAGTCATACCCTGGCTGGCGCCAGTGGCTATGCCATTCGGCAGCAATCGCGTTATTGCCCGTCGCGATGATGTTGTCGATATTGGCGATCAGCTTATGGCTCTGGTCAATCATCACGCGGCGCGCTTCGTAGTCCACCTGCTCAGCACTCTTCTGAATGTGCTGGGCGTTTGCCACAATGCCACTTCGCGACGACGCAGACAGGCCGCCACCGACATAATCCTGCACCGGGATGCTGGTTGCCCAACCACTGAAACGCTGAACGGTTTTGTTAATCGCCGCGGTGCGATTCAGCTTTATCAGGTCAGCGCTGGCCAGGATGCGGCGGTCCAACTCGCTGCGTAGCTTCGGCTCCATGTATTTCAGCGTGAAGCGTGAAAGCCCCTTGTGGCGCTCCAGCGCTCCAGCCTTGCTCACCTGCAGGTCATAGGTCTTACGCAACCGATCCGACACCATACTCATGTAGTCGTCATCAGTTTCGCTTTCGGCTGCCTGTCGGATAATGGCCTGCCATTGCTCCAGCTCCTGCCGCGAGGTGTAGCCATTGCGCAGAAAGAACTTCACCGCCTCACGTACGGTGCGCGTGAAAGTCTTCATAGCATCATCCCGCCACCGGGATCTTCTCCCTGCGGCTGCTGAGGTCGGTTAGCCTTTAACGATTCGATATCGAGATCGAGACGCTGCGGGAACAGGCTTTCGTTAGCGTTCGCGTTGGTTTGCGCCCACTCGATAAGCAGAGAGCGGTTTTCATCATCCGTGTTGACCTGCGGAAGCAGCACTTCCAGCATGCTGACGATCGCCTTAAACCGGATTTCGTCGACCTTCACTTTTTCGCTTTCCGGCTCTTTCAGGGATGACGGCCAGCGATATTCGAAGTTGTTAATCCACGATGAGAAATACAGGCTGTAGGTGTTTTTCAGATCTGGGAAGTCAGCACGCAGCGACTGGAAGAACTCAATGCTCCAGGCGCGGTACTGGCAAATGCGGATGAAATAGTCATACAGCGGCTCAAGCCATTCGCGAATGTTGTCGATGTAGACCGCAACCGAACGCGCGTCTTCCGTGCCCTCGCCGAAGCCCTGGGCGAATGTTTCCGAGTTCAGAATGATAGCCGGCATGTCAGCTGCCGCCGCGATGTTCTCCAGAATGTGATTGCGGGAGGAGTCGAGCGGCTTTTCCAGGTTGCTCAGGTCGATGGATTCGATGCTGTCATTTGCGCCGATCTGCAGGACTTCGCCTGTCTTTCCTCGCTTCAGCATCATTCGTTTGATGCCGCTGAGCTTTTGCATCATGTTGTTGACGACTGAGCTCGGGCCCTGAATCTTCGTTACCAGCAAGCCACCCTTCACGGAAACCATGTCGTCAGTGCGCATGGTCTGGATGAAGGATTTCAGCGGAAACAGTGCGCGCTGGTAAACGCTGCGACCGGTAAAGCCAAAGGCCGCAGAGTTATAGGCCAGATAAATCGGGTCCTCGTTCTGCTGCACAACGCAGCGGGATTTGTGATACGGCTTGCCCGCCACTCTGATCCCGTCGACCCTCTGGAAGTCTTGCGCGTTAGGATCCTGGTTCAGAACGATGCTCCCCGCGGTATTCAGCGGGTCGAGAATGTTGAATGTCACGTTGTGCTTATACAGCGTGCGGTAGTCCACCGCTGAGGACGACTCCTGGTTATCAACCAGCATTGCGATCGCCGAAACACCGTAAATGCGAGAGATGCGCGCCGCATTAGCGATGTGCTTATCGGCGCCCAGCGCTTTCCACTCCCGCTCAAATGCATCGCGAAGACGCTGCTCAATGCCATACGCCTGCGAAATGTGAACGGTGCGCGATTCGTTCATCGCCATCTTGATCGGGCGATCCACCATTTTCCCGCCCAACGGGTGGAAGAGGTAAATCGTTTTGCAGGTCTGATAGCCAGCCGACATACCCGGCTGAATATCATCGCTGTCCAGGAGCGTGATCAGCTCCGGCGAGCAACTGCCGATTGCGATATCATCTTCGTTCATTGGTTTTCTCGCTAGAGTGCGTCGCCGCTACCGAACGCGATGATCAGCCCGTAGGTATAGCAGTCGAGCAAGTCGTCGGCGCGCTTGTGCGCTTTCTTATCGGCAAGGTGGAATCGGGATACCTGCTTATGCAGATGGTTTGCTGTTTCGCCTTTGAAGACGGCTGTCTTCTCGTAGGCGTATCGGGATATTTTCGCCAGCCCGCGGTAGTGATACCCAGAGGCCATAATGGCGCGCTCATCCTTCCCTTTGCTGGTCAGAGCGGATTCAATTTTGTTGACCGGCCATCCCAGGCTTTCGCCTTTCTGCAGGAGGATGCTGCCCATACTGGCGTCTTCGATGAAAACGCCGAGGCTGCCATTTACAGCGACGCACTGGCCGGATAGCTCATTCAGCCGGGCGAAAACGGACGGAATCCACTCTTCCAGCAGCGCGCCATCGATCTGCACCACATCCCAGTCGAGAATGGTCAGGCGCTGAATGCCGGGCCTGGTGTCGACGGCGTAGTAAACCACCGCCGTGCCGTCGTGCTCTGTTCCGCCCTTAACGGCGGTATCCATGACAGCGAAGACGGCCTGACACATCGCAGGGTAATCGACAGGTTGATCCTGGTTTTCACCCTCAAACCATTTGCGGACGTCGAACAGCGACGCAGCGGACCAGTCGACGAACTCGGCCAGGAACTCCTGCCGGAAAACGCGAGGGTCGTTGTTCTGTCGCTCTTTCTCCAGCTCCTCGGGAGGAACGAAGGGGTTTGATGACGTCGGAGCATGATGCTCATGGAAGCCGAGGTCTTTGTTATGGCAGATGGCATAAAAGAAGTTTTCTTCGTCCACACCGTCAGGCGTTGAGAATACGTAGGCCCGGCCTTTTGTCGTCAGTAGCGTCGGCTTAATCGACTTCGGCCAGATTTCCTTCAGCATTTCAGGCGACTTGGTAAACGCCGCCTCATCGATCAGGATAATTTCATATTCACGACCACGACCGGCCAGTTTGTTGTCGTTGGTGACCCAGAAGTCAATCTTACCGCCATTCTTCAGCAGCAGGCGCTTTTCCTGCCGGCTGAAGCTCTTTTTCAGCGGCAGAAGGATTTCTTCCAGCTTGTCGTAGATCTCCTGGTACTGGCGATACTCGGCAGTGAAGATACCGACCCGCCCGCCCAGCTCGATGTCCATGCCCGGGCGCCGGAACTGCGACGTTGCGTAGGTCACCGCAGCGCTCGACAGCATGAAGGTTTTCCCCCAGCGTCGACCACAGCGAACCGCATTCAACTGGTGATCCCAGGAGTCAGACCAGACCGTTAACTGCCCGTTGTGTAGCGTGGGTAGGTAAATGTCGGCCATGATTTATCTTCCAGGGATTGGCAGCGAGTTATGCACGACGATCGCGTTATCCTTGTCACCGTCTTTCAGCACATCGATTTCGAGTTCAACCTTTTCGGTCGCGGCTTCGCGGTAAGCGGCATCAACGCGCTGCTTGATAATCGCCGCTTTGGTGTACTCCAGCGACTCAATGCGCGCAGTGTTGCGATGCATAGCCTTCTGCGCCTGAGAGATAAGGTCGTGCAGATCTTTGGCCCGCTCGCTGTCTGCCGTCTCCAGCTCTGTATGCCAGCGCCCGATATTCTCTGCCGCTGTCAGGCTCGCCGCACGCAGCCAGAAAAGCTCATCGTCGAGCGTGAGCATCTGGGCATCTTCAGTGATAGCGTCAGAGAGCAGCATCCGCCGGCCGTAGCCACCGTGCTTTAATGCATTCTGGTTGCCATGCTGGAAAGCGTTCGTCGGCGGTGCGGTGCGTGATCCGCGTATCGGTTTCGTTTCTGGAGATTTTGAGCGGGCGCCTGTGTCGGGCTGGTTTTTTTTCACCCTCCCGTTTTTATTGGCCCCGCCTTTCTCCTTCTGCGAATTCGCAGATTTATTCGCACTTTTTTTTTGCGAATTCGCACCGTAAGTCGTTACTTTGATATAGCGTTTCGCAGATGAGTAATTCAGTCCCTGCGCTGCGCACCAGTCTTTCGGGGATATTCCTGTTTTGGCATGCTCGGCGAGGAACTGGTGTTGCAGTGCTCCCCAGTCCGGTTTTGCCATAGTCCTTACCTCGTTGTGACATTATCGAGCCACCTCTTGAAGTGGCTCTGTAATGCCCGATCAGTCCTTAATGAACTCTTCCGTGTGAATGCCGATTTCACCAGTAAGCAGTTGAGCACTGGTTGCGTCGATGCTCACTGATGTATGAGGGTTGGCGTTTTCGTTAAGCCATTTGATTACCGGCTTCACTACGTCTTCAAAGGAGGATGATTTTGACTGCATTGCCTTAGCTTGTACCCCCGGAATTTTCCCTGCGGAAATGGCATCGAATAGGCTCAGGATTTGATCCCAGTCCCTTCCGCCGTTCGGGAAATATTCCTGCATTATTCCTGCAGCGAGATTCCGGTTTTCGTCATAAACGTTGCATTCGCCAAGGCATGGACCTTTATCGGTAAAGCAGTTTATGCAGGCGTGATCGTGGATTTCACCTTTCATATTTTTTCCTTTTAGATGTGAGCCTGTCGCATGGCAAAGCCGCCAAGAGTGAACGGCTTGCCCAGGCTCACGACTGAAAGTCTCTCTTCGAAATGCGCATGCGAAGCGCAATAAAAAGCCCCGCTATTGCGAGGCTCTTTTCTTCTCTGCTTGCCTGATGTCAGCCTTATCACGGTTGCACTGCCCAAGCGCTGATAGCAGACTGACATTTAAATCAAGGCTCTGGCCCCACGTCAGGTTGTCAGGGATTTCCGGTTGCGGGGTGTCAGCCGTCAGGCTGGCTGGTAACGGGACCACCGGCACTTTGACGTAGACCGTTCGCGTATTGCTGCAGCCGCTTAACTGCGCCAGCAGGCACAGGGCGATTAGTGCAATCATCATTCGCAACAGCAACCCGGATATCAGCCGAGGCTCCCGATGCGTCCAGTGCGATCTGCTCTTTTGCATGCTGATTGGCCTCGACGATGGTGTTGAAGATGGTCATGGTGGTCAGAACGTTGGAGGTGATCGCCTGTGCTGCGTTTACCTGCTGCTCAGCGCTATCGGCTCTGGTTTTCTGCTCAGCAGCAGCATTGTGGTAATGCATTGCCAGCCACCCAAGGCAAACAACCAGGCAGATCACAATCGCGCTGATAATGGCGGTTAACCGGCTCATTCATCTATCCCCCAACATGCCAGTGCGCTTTCCTGATCACGACGAGAGACCTGGCCGTAACAATTGTTGGAACGCACGCGGCAATCTTTTCCGCCATCAAAAATCCACCTGCGAATTTCAGCGCAGGCGCCTTTCCGGTCACCGGCATTCAGCTTGCGGTAGAAAGTGGAAGGAAAGCATTTACCTGGCCCGATATTATAGGGGCAGAAACTGGCAATTCCGACCTTTTGAGGAGGCGTAAGATGAACCCGCACATTCTGATCAACCCATGCCAGCGCTTTATTGCGCTCGACGGCATTAACTTGGTCGCATTTAGCCTGGGTTAACTTCATCCCCTGCGTTACAGGCCTTCCGTCTACCCGGGTTGCTCCACGACATATCGTCCAGATGCCGGAGCCATCGCGGTATGACGTGAGGCTATTGCCCTCTTTCTCATTCAGGAACTGATCCATGAGAACGGGAGCTGATGCGCCAGCAGCGATAAGCGCCAGCATGGCCGCACTGAGTTTCGTTTTCAGGTTAGCCATCGCTATTCATCCTGCGGTGGCGGGCCACCATAACCACGATCGAGGGACTGCTGATACATCTTCGTCCAGCGGCGCTTAAAGTAGAGATTGGTCAGGTAAGTCGCTACACCGATTATCACGCCGCTGGCCAGGGCAATAAAATTCCAGTCAAGACCATGAAACCAGTCATAGGTCCTTGCCAGCCCGGTGCATATCAGGCCGCCTGACGAGCAGTACGAGGCCGCCGAAAAGATTTTGTCAGGCATTTTCATAGTCTCCACCTCCGATAATGTTCGGGGTGCTATCTGTAGTCAGTAAAAGGTTCAGGGCCGTCGGGCTGATTTACCAACAAAGCGTCGAGGGTGATTCCCGCGACCCTGAAAATAAAAAACCCGCTCAAGGCGGGAAGAAATACCAAGGGTAAAAGCGACGGCGCGGTAGCCGTAATGGTCCCAAGGTAGAGGGATGAGGTGGTGGTGGCCGGTGCTGATCTCCGGCTTTCTCTGGCATACACGTACCCAAGACTATTCTCCAGAGATAGCGCTGTCCTCATCAAGGGGTGCCGTCTCTAACGTATCAGCCTACGCATTCACCACAACGGAAAGAGCACTGCGGCGGAATCGAACCGCATCTGCATAAGCCGCATTTCCCAGATATGCTACTTACAATGCCCTTACCTGTTATGGGCTCCGTTTCGTGGAGCAACGGCCAGGCGATCAATCTGGCACCGGGGGAGGACTTATTTTAGGCGATAATGCCCGTGCTCCATATCTGGCGGCCTGTTGCGTTGCGCCAACAACGCCCTGATGGATTGGATTATGAGCCCGTCATCAGGCCAGGCCATTATCTGGTGCTGGTTGACGGAATCGTACCGCCGACATCCTGCTTACAAGGCAGGCGCTCTACCTGCTGAGCTAAACCAGCAATCTGGTTCAGGGCTCTGCGCGTGTAGGGTTTCAACGTGTCGTGCAGCACGTCTCTACCCAAGAGCCCTGACCGGATTGCAGATACAAAAAAGCCCCGCACGATGGCGAGGCTCGGTGTTCTGATAGGTCAAACGCAAATACGGCAACCTACACTAAATATATTGCTCATTTGTTCATTGAAATGCAAGCACGTTATGACTATTTTTTGCAATTTTCCTCACGCTTTCGCGATCGTTAAACGCATTTTGCAGCGGCTGGTACAGGCAAAAGAGTGCCGCGTTGATAACCTGCTTAACTTCCCGGCGGATGGTTGAAATGCTCGGGTGCTTATACTGGTTTCCGGCACGGGTCTTCATCAGGCGAGGTTTGCTCACAGCATGCTGCCATGAAGCGATCCTTATCTCGCTTGAGTTACAGACGTAATAGGCAAAAATTACCTTCCATGCGTTCTCATCTACGTTTTTCAAATAATGCCGGATAACGGCATCAATCAGCATCCCATCATCATCGCTGCACACAGGCCTTGATGGTGCTTGTGGCTCAACGGTGGCCATGAACTTGGCAATCATATTTATCATCGCCTTGTCTATCTTCCCTGTCTGGCACCACGCGCCCCAAAGCTGGAGCCACTGATCTATCCACTGGTGCTGTTCGTTGGTTAATTCCAGTTTCATGCTGTCTCTCCCAGGGTCTGATAGATGCGAACGAAATTTCTCAGTATGCGGTAGTCAACCAGTACAGTGCCGCGGTGCCGGCAGAGGCGGAGCTTTTGCCAGCGGTCGCGGATGCGTTCGATAACGTCACGGCTCATTTGGCCTCCGCCATAAGTTGGTCATACGTCAGGTAAAGGCCCCAGCAGCTAAACAGCACATGCGCCTTAACGACGGCCATCTCCTCGTTGTTCCACCGGCAGAACCATCTGATCGCGCCCATAGCCTCGCTCTCTATCTGATGCGCCCCGTTCAGGTGGATGGGATAAACCACGTCATCAAAAACTGCGGCAGTGGACATTGGGTATTGGATTTTGCTCATGCGGCCTCCCGTTGTTTTATGAGCGCACGGCGTAGCGCGCTGTAATGGCGCCTGATGCCTTCCAGTTCTTCGATGGTGTATCGGTGAGGGGTGTTGTTGTTTTCGAGCGCCTCGACGCGCTCAGCGCCGATTTTCTCTACCAGGCCGATGCGGTACTGCTGCTGGTTACCTGACATTTGCACGTTGCAGTGATGGCACTGCTTGTGAATGTTGTCCTCGTTGTAGCGCAGGTGAGACGCTTTCCCGCGGGATCGGTAATGACCGGCCTCCCACTGAACAGTGTCGAACGTGCCGCAACTGATGCACGGCAGATCGTGGTCACGCTCGCGGATATAGTCGTTAACGACACGCTGAGTCATATCTTCCCAGTGCCGGAGCGGTTTCACCGCTGCTTTGCGCTTTCTCCAGGCTGCGCGCTCTTTCTTCTCTTTCGCCTGAGCCTGCTTTTCGCGCTTCTTCTCAAGTTCCTGCATGGCAAATTCAGCACCATGCTCAGGGCAGCACCAACGATGGTTTTCGAATGTTGGGGTGAATTTGGCCCGGCAGATTTTGCAACGGCGCTGAGCACGTTTAAGCATGTGGACTCCTTGCTCTCAGGCGGAGCCACTTCTTATCGACCAGGCGGGCGGTGTAGTCCTTCAGGGTCGGTATATCGGAAGGCTTAACCTCGACCTTGCGCTTGCGGCGCGCCGGTACGCGGAAGATGCCGCGATCCATGACCTTAGCGAGCAGACTGTGCATGCGAAGACTCCTCAAAGCGCCAGTAATATCCTTTGTGGCTTACTGACTTCCCGTTGCAGCAACGGCTAATGCAGCTACTATCAAAACCGTCTCGAACGGCGTCCATTGCAGCGCCATATCTGATTTCTTTTCCGGTGATTTTGCAGGTGGCTATAACTACCTTACTTGCGTTATTGTCTTCGCCATATTTCCCTAGCTGTTCCGGTATTACGCCCAGCTCTCTATAGGCGTGTTTGATATTTTCTGAGCTAGTTACCCACTCAAGGTTTTCAGCTCTGTTATCTGCTCGATCTCCATTTTTGTGGTTTACCACGAGGCCATTTGCGAACCCTTCACAAAATGCCAGCGCAACCAGCCGATGGGCTAAATATTTTTTCCCGCAGATTTTTACCTGGAGATACCCTGTCGGCTGCACCTTAAAAGGCTTGATCGGCATCCCTGATAATCCTTTTGAATAGCCGCCAATGGTTTCAATGACACGATCAACCGATCTGAATCTCCCCTCCGAAGAAACCTCATAATCACGAGAAACAGCCGTTTCTTTCCATACCTCATCGTCAAACATGATCATGTCCTTTTTCGTGGTATTCGGAATTAGCAGGAATGCGTAGTTTGATACCTCTTTCTGCGCACCAGACTTCAATGCGGCGCAGGTAAAAGGTCATCTCTTCGGTGTCGAGGAGCTTGGTGGACTTCACCATCTTGGTTTCACCAAAAACCGTTACTGGCTTGGCAGGGCAGAACATGTCCTTCAGGAACTCGTGTAGGTCTTCCTCGTTAAGTTTTTCAGTCGAATGTTGGTTTACTGCAGTTGCCACATCGCTGTTCCACATCCACATAAGAGAATTTTGCGGAATGGATCGCTTGTCTCGCCAAGGCTTTAGGATCAGCCGATAGCAGTCACCAGATTCCAGCATTGGCTGAATCTGTTGCCCTATGGCGGAGAAATTAGATTTATGAAGGCGGATGCCATCTTTTTGGATGCTCACGCTTCACCTCCGCAGAGGCCAAACGCTGAATGCAGAAAATCGCCGGTGGCCTTCGTCATCGGTGACAGGGATTGCTGTAAGGTTTTGTGCGCCATGTGTCCCCACTTGGCGCCGGATAATCGTGTCAGTTGCTCAGGCTGACCAGGTAATTATCGCCCGTCACGGGGATAAAAGCAAAATGAGCATATACGAGAAAATCGCTATTTCTTGGCGTTCTGCTCTGCCATTTCGAGATAGCGCGGATCGGATGCGCGGGGGAGCTGGACGCTCTGCTCGCGGTAGTAGCGGACGCGCTCCATGAAATACTCGCGCAGGTGTTCTGGCTGCTCTCTGGCTACCACTTCGGCGACTACCGGCTGGTTAAGCCGCTCTTTGTACGCGACACCGGACGCCGCGAGGTCGACGTTGACCTTGTCCTGCTCGTCTTTCGATTTGGCTGCAATGTTCCACTTCGACATAAGAAAAATCCCCTCTGCTGTGGAGGGGATTATATACCACTATCAACCTTATTTCGGAATAAAGCGATGCTTGGTCAGCCTGGATGATGCCATCTCGTGTTCCTGCCGCATGGCCTCTCTTGTCTCGTCAAAGCGCCTTTTGCTTTCGGCAACAAATGAAAGCGCCACTTTCGTGGGATCGACACACTCAGGCTCCTTTCCATTCCTGAATATCACGAAGCTTGTTCCGTACAGCTCAGCAAGTTTCTCAGCCTGCTGCTGCCACTCTGGTTTATTTTCCATTCGTTATCTCCTGCGCCGTTCTGCGCTGAGCTATTACCAGCAAACAAGTCAGCACGAAAGCGCGGTGCTGTCGCATTCCCTCAGTCATGGTTTTGGCTCCTGCGGTGCGGCCGGCAGCGGCATCCAGTGAGTTGGCGTCCATGACGCGCCGGGAATCAACCAGCCACTACCCTGCGCATCAGGGTGGCCAGGGATATACGTTGCCCATTTGCAACACCACCGCGGCTTCTCTCCCCACCAACGCCCGACCAAAACCTCATGACGACTTGGTGGCATCTGCTCGCTTAACGGAATCCATCCATGCCTTTGCGCTGGAGTGTCGCCGCCTTGCTCCGGAGAAACGTGGTTTTGCGCCAGGCAGCAATCTGATTGCGCCGGAGGGTTGCCAGCCTTATTCACAAGAATGTCGATAGCTCTCTGCAGGAGCATTGCTTCAGCGAATGATATTCTATGCCCCATCTTCAGCTGATTTCTGAGTAGCAGCAGCTTGTCTTTCATGGCTTACCTCCGCTGAGCATCGCGGCGCGGAGTGTGCTTGCGATATCGCCATCAGTTTCGCCGTATGCATCTTGAGCCGCCGCTAGCATGTCGCCGTTCGGCTCGACAGGAACCATCACGTAACCATCCGGAATTCCCGTATAGTTGCCGATTATCGACTCAGCTTTTTTTTGCAAGGAAACCAGATCTGGCGCGGGATTGATGCTGGTTAGCGACTTCTCATCGACACGGTCGACAAGTTGTCGTTCGAGCATGGCGGCGCGGCAGGCGTTCCAGCCCTTCACCTCAGCGATGGCTGCTACTGCATCCACGGCGTACATGCTCAGTGTATTTGGAATTGGTTTTTCCTCCGGCACTACCGGCGCTGGCTGCACGTGGCGATAGAGCGGCGCTATGTTTCGCTCGAGGTCGGTAATGACGCTCCAAATTGGTACTGACTCGACGCCTTGTTTCGCCATATCACGATAACTGTCGGCATACGCCAGCACAGGATTGCGATCCGGCTCGCTGTCCGCCACCGGCTGCGCGTGGCGATAGAGCTGAGTGCCAACAGGAAGCGCCCTGTCAATTGTCGACGTGTCATTGCCTGGGCGGTTAGATAAAACTTCTGCCACTGGCTCGATATCTACTACCGGCTGCGCGTGGCGATAGAGCGGCGCACCCTCGGTACCAGCAGAGACGGAGATTACCTTTCTCATCCTGGCTGTATCGGTTGATACAGAATAGTTTTCTCTCCTTGCAGTCTGCCTCGCTTTCCATTGCGGCCAGCGCCATGCGGGCCATCATCGCAAACTCGCTACCCTGATTAATCATTGGGTCGCTGACAATTTCTTCCAGGCGCTCTCTGGTTATGGTTGATTTGGTCATTGGTTGGCTCCCCGTGAAATTTTGTGGCCTGGCGCATAGCAGCGCTGACGGTCTTTGCTGATGCGCCAGCCAGCTTTGCGCGCCTGCTGAGAAATGTCGGTCATATTCCGGCCAATAAAATCAGCCTGCCCCTGCGGATAGATTTTCCCTGACTGACAACCATCACAGTCGCAATACAAATCGGCGCAAAATCCTTCAGTTATTCCCATCACTCAGCCTCCCACTTGATGCCAGCGGCGGTAAGCGCTGCATCGACCTCGTCGGCGTAGTAGTAAGTTAATCCGCTCGATGATTTAGCCAACTTGAATGGCTCTGGCAGCTTCACAGTGCGGGACTCCAGCTGAGAAATCCGCTTCTGCGCCTTCTCCAGCGCCTCTACCAGCGCGAGGAATTCATCCCATTTCATGACTGGCGCATACGTATCTTTATCGCCGTGTTTCAGCTTCATATCTGAAATTATGTGTTCGACTCGCCGCGCCATTTCGGTGATATCAGTCATGCTGCTCGCTCCGCCTTCTGCTTGTTGTATACGGCCCAGCTAAGGGCATCGAGTTTGCGCTGGCCGGCTTTGTCGAAGAGGTGAATGCCGTTTTTGCAGGCATGCTCGGCCTTAACCTGCTCCTCAAGCTCCGCCAGTTGCTCATAGGTGAGCGTTGCCAGTTTCAGGCGGTTCCAGCCGAAATTAGGGATGCGATTGCTCATTTGCCGTCCCCCTCGCGCAGCTGCTTGGCGAAGTCATCAGCGTGCTCACTGGCAAGCCACCAGTTGTCCCTGATATCAGAAGAAATGGCCTGCTTAGATTTCTCACGGCATTTTTCAACAAACTCCTCCACCCCATCAGCCTTAATCCCGGCTACGATGCGATCGGTGGCGGGGGTTTCAGGCAGCAATCTGTAATCGCACGAGCCAAGCCACCCGTTTTCAGCTGACGGCTTTTCGTAATCACACTCAGTGGCCTGTTGGATAATCACGCCCCAGCAGGTTGTTCCTGCCTCCTCCGGCCATCCATCGCCAGCATCCCCGCGATAATCATCAATCATCTCTTCAGCTGCTTTGATTGCCTCTTCGCGAGTCTGGTACTTCTCAAACCCTGCATCATCGCTGTACATGAAAAACTTGCGCCCTGCCTTCAGCCCCACATTCTCCGCAGCCAGCTGCTTAAACGCTTTCGCCAGCGCCATAACCTTTGTCTCTTTGATCGACAGCTCTCCTGCGCTCTCCAGGGAGGCGATGAGCTCGTTTACTGCCTGTAGTGTGATAGTCATGCTGATGTTCTCCCGTAAACAGCCAGTACCCGCTTCATCGCCGGGCTTTGCCGACACTCGTTGAAAATCTGGTTTGTGCTCTTTCTGCCTGAAATTTCTTCTTCAGTGGCCAGCCGGTAGTAAACCGTCCGCCACACCCGAGCTTCAGCTACCAGCACCCCCTGCTTTGCCAGGATATTTGCAGCCTGGTTGATGCAGGTATGCGTCATCCCGGAAGCCGCGGCTACATCTGGCGAGCTACAGGTTTTATGCGTTTTCAGGTAGTTCAGAATTGCGTCTTTGCCTGTCATCAAAATCCACCCCGCTTGGTTGGTTTTTGCTCTTTATCGCGACGGCGCTGACTGGCAGCCTCCTGATCGCAGTCATAAATTGCCCCGTGACGCTGCTCGCAGTAGACAACCCCAGTCTCACCATGCCGGTTAAGGCGCAGGAGGAGTTCTGTGTCGCTCTGGTTTGCGTTCTCGTCGTAGGCGCCCTCCCGGTATATGGCCAGCCAGTAATCGCAGTCCTGTTCAATCTGCCCGGTGTCTCTGGAGTCGCTCGGCAAGGGGCGCTTATTGGTTCGCTTCTCAAGCTCACGGTTAAGCTGAGTCAGGAGAACGACGACGCAATCCAGCTCCTTAGCCAGGGTCTTGAGGCCTTTGGTGATCAGCCCGTAAGCCAGGTCATTACGCTCTGCCTTATCGGCAGTCATCAGCGTCAGGTAGTCAACGAGGATCATCCCGACCTTGCCGCGTTCGCGCTTGACGCGGCGAGACTCAGCCATGACATGCGCCAGTGAAATGCCCGGGGTGTCATCAATCAGGAGATTGTTGGTTTCAATAAGCGCGCCCATTACACCGGTGGCCTTTTGCAGATCGCTGTTCCAGTCCCCGCGATAGCCGTAGTCATCCTTCGTCATGTCCGGGTAAAACAGGTTTGGCGAGATCCGACTTTTCTGGGCGGTGATTTTCTCGACCATCTGCCCCTCCGGCATTTCCAGGGAAAACATAAGGGCAGGCTCGTTCTCGACCGTCGCGCAGTTGATCCCCATCTGGGTGTAGAGCGTGGTTTTACCCATTTTCGGGCGAGCGCCGATAACGAACAGGCTGCCACGCACAATGCGTTTCACACCGAGAAGCTCATCCAGAGAGCGGATCCCGGTCGACAACCCGCGGGAACGACCATCCGGCTTGAGCCTTTCGTCGAATTCTGCTGACCAGTCAGTGACAGCGTCGTAGAACGTGCGAAGCCCTGTCCGCCGGCCGGTTTTTACGTGCTCGGTTATCTCAGTGAACAGCCCCTGAATAGCATCGAATTTCTGCTCTGCCGTCATCCCGTTGCGGGAGTACAGCAACTCGATCGCCTTCGTTGTTTTCTCGATGCCGTAACGCTCCATCGCCGTCTCACGAACGCGCATTGCATAAGCCACGATGTTGGCCGCGCTTGGCGTGTTCTTCGACATTTCAGCCAGGTATGCAAAGCCCCCAACGGTCTCTGTCAGCCCCTTGCTTTCCAGAGCATCAAACAGGGTCAGCAGATCGACCGGCTTATGGTCGCGGTACATCTGGCGCATTTCAGCGAAAATGACCTGGTGCTGGCGCGAGTAGAAAGATTCCGGCTTGAGGATCGAAAGCACCTTCTGAGTACGCTCGCTGGTGTCGTCGTCCAGCAGGAGCCCGCCCAGCACGCTCTGCTCTGCTTCAATGCTGTGCGGAGGTGTCATGAAATCAGAGGTCATCACAGGCCCCCTCGCGCGTTTTGGCGTAGACATCGACATTCAGGAAGTATTCCAGCGACTTGCGGCGCCAAGTTTTCCCGGTGCGCTGATCAGGGCGATTCTCAAGCATCCAGCGGCAGTTACTGGCGATGTAGCTCAGGTAAGACTCCCAGTCGGCCAGGGTAAAGCTGTGGCCATCAAGCTGACGGGTAATTTTGTTGGCCTTCTGCCAGAACGAGCGGATCAGGTTACGGCGCTTGTCAGTGAGGATCCTGATACCTTGAGCTTCTGGCAGAACCCGGTGGTAAACCTCAACAACCTGCTCACAGCTGAGAGACGGTTTTTTTGGTTCTGATTTTTGCGATGCTGATGCACTCTCTTCTACGTCAGTAGAAGAGATATTATTTAATATATTGTTTGTGGCACTCTGTTGGCATTCTGTTGGCACAACCTCGCCTGTACGCAGCGTGGTTACTGGGTTTGCGTTGGCATTCTGTTGGCATTCTGTTGGCACAAAAAATTGCTGATAGTCGTCGTATTTGGTGACGGTTAAGAGGGTAAATTTCTTGTTTGCAAGAGTGGTGATCATGCCCATTTTCGCGAACTTGTTCAGCAGGTACTTAACCCTGTCAGGTGCTATTCCCGTGTCTTTCGACAAGGCATGTCGCCCGGTGATCACCTGACCGCGGGAAACTGGGTATTCGCCAAACTCCGTGGTGACCATACCGTCAGCTGAATTCACTTCCATGATGAGATGGATCCACAAATGGACGGCCTCACTGTCGCTCTTGTAGAACGGCAGCTCTCTTACTTTACGGTGCAGGAATACCAACCCCTGCCCTGATGGCTGAGGTTTCTCCATGGGCTTCTGAGACCCTCTAAAATCGGATATGCGGAGAACGTTACTCACGGCCTTCCTCCTTCCGTTTCAGCTCTTCCAGGATGGCGCGCATTTTCATGCCAACCACCGGGTTAACCGAGCGAATGAAGCGATCGCGGGTAACATTTTTGTGTGTTTGTGCCTGGTAAAATCTGTTGCTCTTAGGCATAATTACTCCTGTGAATTTGTTCAGTTAATTCGCATCAGGCCTCAAAGTGTTTCGAGCACTTTGGGGCCATCTCTTTTTTGAGAAGACTTGCCACCTCCTTTGCCAGCCGGGCCATGTCATCATCGACCACGCCCCACTCAAGAACCGCCAGTAACATCGCCATTTTCGGCACCCAAGATGATTTCCAGCGCGTAACCTGCGACTCATTGACGCCTACAGCCATGGCCACTTTTTTCCCTCCCATGAGAGAGATGCGATTCAGCAGCCATGTCTCGATGCGACGTGCGTTGTCCTTATTGCGTTTAATTGCGTTCTCCATTTGTGATACTTCCTCTGGTGTTGATTGAAAGGCCGCCGGTTAGGCGGCATTAGTTTTAGTCCCTTGCTCTCCAAAAAGAAGCCAGCGTGGCTCGCACTGAAGGGCAGTAGCTAGCTCAATGAGCTTGCGTGGGCGTTTTGTTAATCCGGATTCAACTTGCTGAATAGTCTGTTGTTTTGTTCCAGAAAGCTCAGCAAGACCAGCCTGGGTCAAATTAAGTTCACTGCGGCGTTTTTTAACGCGGTCAGAAAGAGTTTCCATGATGCCTCCTTTACAAGGTTATTTGTATTTTATTGTCAAACAAACTTGTTTGTCAAATACCTTGTTTCTTGTAAGCATGAGGGATCGGTTTATGAGGTGGATATGAATATTGCGGACAGAGTAAAACTTAGGCGTGCGGAGCTATCATTGACGCAGGCAGAGCTGGCTTCACTAGCTAAAACCTCTCAGCAGGCCATACAGCAACTCGAAGACGGAAGAACGAAGCGCCCAAGATACTTGCCAGAGCTAGCAGCAGCTTTAAAGTGCTCAGTTAGCTGGCTGTTAACTGGTGAGCATGAAATGACCAGTGAGATCCCTCCCGAGAAAGAATGGTCCCAGGTCGACTCATGGGACAAAAATACCCCGCTAAGTGAGGGTGAAGTAGAAGTGCCATTTTTGAAAGATATCGAATTTGCCTGCGGAAATGGGCGCATTCAAAGTGATGATCACAATGGCTTTAAGTTGAGATTCTCCAAAGCTACTCTGCGAAGAGTTGGTGCCAACAGCGATGGTTCTGGCGTTATCTGCTTCCCAGCTACTGGAGACAGCATGGAGCCAGTTATTCCTGATGGAACAACGGTTGCAGTTGACACCAATAACAAACGGATTATTGATGGAAAACTATATGCTATTGCGCAACCAGGGGCCGGAGATGAAAAGCTAAAGCGGATAAAGCAGCTATACCGCAAACCAGGTGGAATTCTTGTGATCCGCAGCTTCAACCGAGAGGACGAAGAGGCGATGGAGCAGGACGTTGAAATCATAGGGCGAGTTTTTTGGTATTCAGTTTTACTTTAACCTTTAAGGTATTGTAATAATGAGTATTTTATCTTTTTTGCTGGGTGCCTTTTCAGCAGTTTTTTGTTGCCTATTTATTCTTTTCCGGCATAAAAAACAGTCTGCGAAAAAGAAGTTGAAACAGTATGAGCCATTAAACATTGACTCTTCGGTTAATAATGCGAAAACGCTACTGAATGCAGCTGACCATAATTATGCAATTGATAACAATGCCCTTGCAGCTGTATGGAAATCAAGAGGCTGCAAAGAGCATGAAGAACGAGATGGGAGGATCTATGTAATTAAGGGATCATGGGCGATAAAGAAAAAATTGATAAAGCCTGGGGCTGATGGTTTTCTCAATGACATATCGCTCCCAAGGGATTGCGGGTGTTATATGACTTACCTTTATCATCTTCGCAGCCTCCCCCCTTCTATGCTCAATCCTTCAGCAATAAAAATCCTGCAAAAATAACCGCCACCACTACTGCAGAGCCCGATGTCGGGCTTTTTTTTCGCCCGCGACACAACATACCTCACGAAAAAACGCCAAATAACAAATATTAAAACAACAAAAACAACCACTTGATTGCCAAATACAACAAAATACAATTTTATGTGTTTACAAGATAGATTGTATTTTGTATATTCAATCCATCCAAACAACAACGTTGGCGCCGGGAATAGGTAACAACGCTCCGTTAGCCGCGATAAGGCAAAGGTGAAGAGATGATCCGCGAAGAAGACAAGCCTGCATGGCGTAATTTTTGGTTAAAGGTCGTTCCGTTTTTGGTTGCAGTCCTCTTTTTTAGCTTCGCATGCTGGGGTGGCAAATGAGCAAACAAGGCATTCGTTCACTGATTTACTGCCTGCTGATCTGCGGCGTTATCTGGACAGCGTTGATTATCAAAATTCTTCACGTAACGGGGGTGCTCAATGGATAACTCAATTCCTAACAGCGGACGCGCCGTGATGATGCGCAATCGCCGCACCGGCGCCGCCTGGCTGGTCAGCTTCGACTATCGCGACGGCAGCTACTGGCATGAGCCGCAGGGCAATCTGCGCCACATCCGCCGGCCATACGCTTCACGCAATATCGAACCGAACCTGGTTCCAGCCGGGACGCATTAACCGCGCATATCGGCGCATGAATTTAACCGAGCTATCAGGCAGCCATTACGGTGCCGGGATTCTTACAACCAAATTTCAGGGGAAACCATGAGCGAAATAATGGATTTAACCGTCATCGAAATAAAACCAGAACAGGCGCCGACCCTGTACCGGGCTGGCGGTCTTGACGCGTACCTGGAGCAGATTCGCCAGGCCGTGAACGAGGTTCCGGACCTGACTACCAAGAAAGGTCGTGACCGTGTCGCTTCTCTGGCGGCGCAGGTATCACGCAGTAAGACGGCAATCGAAAAGCCGGGCCGCGAGTACCTGAAGCGCCTTAAAGAGGCTGTGCGCCCTGCTGAGGCGGAAATTAAGCGGTTCGTTGACGCATGTGACGAGCTGCGCGATGCGACACGTAAGCCGTTGACCGAATGGGAAGCCGAGCAGGAACGCATTAAGGCAGAAGAAACCATGAACGCCCTTCACGTCGAAGCGCTGGTCATGAATGAAGAGTTCGATCGTCAGCTGGCTGCTCGTATTGAGTCTGACCATGAAATGGCCCTGCTGATGAATGACGCTTTCGACCGTGATCAGGCCGAGAAGAATGCAGAAGCCGAACGCCAGCGCATTGCCCGCGAAGAAGAGATTAAGCGCCAGGCCGAAGAGAAAGCGAAGCGTGAAGCAGCAGAACAAGCGCAGCGTGAAATTGACGCCGCAGCCGCCAGGGAGCGTGAAGCGATTTTGGCCAAAGAGCGAGCCGAACGTGAACAGCGAGAAGCAGCTGAGCGTGCGGAGCGCGAAAAGCAGGCTGCTGTTGAAGCAGAGCGCCGCAAAGCACAGGAAGAAGCCGATCGCATCCGCCGCGAGGCAGAGCAGCGCGAACAGGCCCGCCTGGCTGAGGAGAAACGTAAAGCAGATGAGCAGGCGCGCCGCGAAGCCGACGTTAAGCACCGCAAGGCTGTAGGCACTGAAATCGTCAAAGCTCTTCTGGCCAATACCAGCCTTACCAGGGATCAGGCTATCGAGGTACTCACCGCGGTTAAAGACGGCCGCATTCCTCATACCGGTATCAGTTACTGAGGTGCTTATGAACGCATACCGCGCATACGACGCTATCGAAGAACGGAAATGGGCTGAACAGTCGCTCACCGAAGAGAAGCAAAAGTGGGTTGACGATCGGGCGCAGGAAATTATCGACGCGCTGCCGAAAGAGCCGTCAGGCCTGTTCCGCTTCTCTGTGCCGATGGACAAAAGCCCATACGAAGGCCTCCGCAGCGATGCAGCTGGCGAGGCATATAACGATCTCATCTCGGCAGTAGCTTACGCCCAGGCGGAATACGACTGGGATCACCGCACCGGCTGCCCGTTTTAACTTTGGGGAATAGCAATGGCTAACGAACTTGTGATTACAGCCAGCTCTCTTGCTGAGCGAGGCATTGACGGCGCTACCTGGAGCGCCCTCAAGAACAGTATTTATCCTGGTGCCAAGGATGAGTCGGTGATGATGGCGCTGGACTACTGCCGGGCCAGAAACCTCGATCCGCTTCTGAAGCCCGTTCATCTGGTGCCGATGAGCGTTAAGGACTCGAAGTCGGGTAAAAGCGAGTGGCGCGATGTGGTTATGCCTGGCATCGGGCTTTATCGGATTCAGGCCGATCGCTCCGGTGATTACGCTGGCGCAAAAGAACCAGAGTTCGGCCCGGACGTCACTCTGACGCTTACCGGTATTGAAGTGACCGTACCTCAATGGTGCAAATACACAGTCAGCAAGCGCATGCCGAGCGGGGAGATCGTCGAATTCAGCGCGAAAGAATACTGGGTTGAGAACTATGCCACCGCCGGCCGCGACACTACCGCGCCAAACGCAATGTGGAAAAAGCGCCCTTACGGCCAGTTGGCGAAGTGTGCCGAGGCTCAGGCTCTGCGTAAGGCGTGGCCTGAAATTGGCCAGCAGCCCACTGCCGAAGAGATGGAAGGTAAAACACTGGAAGTTGATGCGCGTGACGTAACTCCGCGAACCACGACAGAGGCGCTCCCCCTGGTGGCCAGTGAGGAAACGTTGCAGGCAATTACCGACCTTCTGACGTCCCTGAATAAGGACTGGGATCAGGACTTCCTGCCTCTGTGCAGCAACATCTTCAAGCGTGACATTTTCCAGGCGTCACAGCTCACCGAAGAAGAAGCGCAGAAAGGCTTTAGCTTCCTCCAGAAAAAAGCGCAGGTGGCAGCATGACACCAGAAATTATCCTTGCACGCACTGGCATTGACGTTACCCGCGTTGAGCAGGGTGATGAATCCTGGCACCGCTTACGCCTGGGCGTGATCACCGCCTCGGAAGTCCATAACGTCATTTCGAAGCCGAGATCAGGCACCAAGTGGACTGACATGAAAATGTCTTATTTCCACACGCTGCTCGCAGAGGTTTGCACCGGCGCGGCGCCGGAAGTTAACGCCAAGGCGCTGGCCTGGGGGAAACAGTATGAGTCCGACGCTCGCACCCTGTTTGAGTTCACCACCGACGTGCAGGTAACCGAGTCGCCGATCCTTTTCCGTGACGAAGGTATGCGCACTGCCTGCTCACCAGACGGCCTGTGCAGTGATGGCCGCGGCCTTGAGCTGAAGTGCCCTTTTACCTCTAGGGACTTCATGAAGTTCCGGCTTGGCGGCTTCGAGGCTATCAAATCCGCCTACATGGCCCAGGTGCAATTCAGCATGTGGGTAACCGGGAAGGATGCCTGGTACTTCGCGAATTACGACCCTCGCATGAAGCGAGAAGGTATTCACCATGTTGTTGTTGAGCGCGACGAAAAATACATGTCCGACTTCAACGAAATGGTGCCGGAGTTCATCAGCAAGATGGACGAATCGCTGGCGGAGATCGGCTTTACCTTCGGGGAGCAGTGGAAATGAAACGCACCCCATTTTACCGCAGGCCAGGCAAAGCAGGGAAATTCTCCGGCCTTCGCGAGCGCGTGATCTGGATGATTCAGACGCGCGGACGTCCTGTTACCGGCAGCGAAATAGCGGAGAAGTTCGGCGTGACGCTTGTCGAGTTTAACCGCGTTGCGAACGGCATAACCAAGGGAGAAGGCCGCATTGCACAGCTGATCGCATCGGAAACCTGGCTTAACGAGGACGGCATCTGCGATCGCACCTTTGACCTGATCACAAGGCCAAAGGTCATTACCCCGCAGGGTAAAACTCGCCTGTTCACTAAGCGCTCGATAGCTCAGGCCGCCTCTGGCAACCGCCAGAAATGTATTGATAAAGCGGCCCGGCGCCGCCGGCTTATCGCATCTGGCCTCTATATCGATGAAATGGAGTCAGTCCTATGAACCGCTACTCACTTATCTATGCCGACCCGGCCTGGTCTTACGGGAACCAGATCAGCAACGGCGCCGCCGTCGACCACTACCCCACCATGAGCTTGCTCGATATGAAGCGGCTCCCGGTGTGGGAGCTCGCCGCGGATAACGCCGTGTTGGCGATGTGGTACACCGGCACCCACAACCAGGAGGCGATCGAGCTGGCCGAAGCCTGGGGCTTTACGGTGCGCACAATGAAGGGCTTCACCTGGGTGAAGTTGAATCAGCTGGCCGAGTTGCGCATTACCAAGGCTCTGGCAGAGGGAGAGATCTCCGACTTTTACGACTTCCTCGACCTGCTGAATGCCGAGACACGCATGAACGGTGGCAATCATACCCGCGCCAATACCGAAGACGTTCTTATCGCCACCCGCGGTGCCGGGCTGGAACGCAAGCACGCCGGAATTAAGCAGGTGGTCTACAGCCCACTCGGCGCGCACAGCGAGAAGCCGTGGGAAGTTCGCCACCGCCTGGAGCTGCTCTACGGCGACGTGACGCGGATTGAGTTATTCAGCCGCAGCGCAGCGCCAGGCTGGAGCCACTGGGGCAACCAGTGCGCCACCGCTTCCGTTGAGCTGATCCCTGGCTGCGCCATCGACGTTGTGAAGACGGAGGCAGCATGAGCGCGACAGCTTACTACAACGAGATCGACCCATTCGCGGCGCAGTGGCTGCGTAACCTCATAGCCGCCGGGCATATCGCCCCGGGCGAAGTTGACGAACGGAGTATTGAAGATGTCACACCTGACGACCTCAGAGGATTTACCCAGTGCCACTTTTTCGCCGGGATTGGTGGATGGTCATATGCTCTGCGTCTGGCCGGATGGCCGGATAACAGACCGATTTGGACAGGAAGTTGCCCATGCCAGCCTTTCTCCTCGACTGGCAAAGGCGCTGGGTTTGGTGACGAGAGACATTTGTGGCCTGCCTTTGGCTGGCTTATCAAGCAGTGCCGACCTCAGCGCATCGCTGGCGAGCAAGTTGCAGGAGGTCGTGCGGATCCATGGTTCGACCTTGTACAAAATGACGTGGAAAGAATGGGCTACGCCTTCGGGCTTACGCCGTTCCCGGCTGCGGGTGTCGGGTCGCCGAACGAACGAGAGCGGGCCTACTGGGTGGCCGACGCCAACCTGCAATACGAATCCACAGCCAGAAACGAAGCGCGGACTGCAGAACCTGTCCGGAGCGGTGAAATTATCTGGCTGGCAAACTCCGCTCGCGAACGACGCGACGGGGTCGACCCATTGCTACAGCGGAAAGAACCCGGACGGTACTCCGAAAGTCTGCCTGAAATTACCGGGAACCGTTCTACTGACGGGTTGGGTAACTCCAACGTCACGCGACTGGAAGGATTCGTCGGGAATGACGGCGCAGCGGGACGGGAAAGATCGACTGGACCAGCTGCCGCGCCAGGCTTACACCTGCGGCCCCTTGAGGTTAACGGTTTTTGGCGAGATGCGGACTGGCTCTTTTGTCGAGATGGAAAATGGCGTCCAGTTGAACCCGGCACATTCCCGCTGGTTGATGGGGCTGCCGCACGCCTGGGACGAGTCGAGCCCGGGGTGGCAAGAGTGGCAAGCAGCAACCGCGTCGGCCGCCTGAAGGGTTACGGCAACGCCATAAACGCACAGGCAGCTGCGGCTTTCATTCGCGCTTATATGGGGGTCGCATGACGCCAGAAGAAAAAGAAAACGCTCTCCGCGCCCAGGCTCGTCGCTGCGCAGAAGAGATAACAAAAGCGATGAGCGTAAAGCCTAAACCGAAGTGGAACGCTGTATGCCCCCCCATCCTTCGCAAGCACTACGAGAAGGTAAAGCCGATGGGTGTCAGCCTGGTGAAATTTGTCAGTGTTATTGGCCGCATGAATGGCCGGTATGGAGTGGAATCATGAAGGTAGAAAAAAGCGATGTTCTGGCATTTACCATTTCCGATGTTGAACGCCTCGACCCTGTCAGGGTGGTGATTGAAAACTACGAGCCAGGAAAGGGGTGCATCACTGTAACCTGCTTCGGAAAGGCGTGGACCGGTGCCTGGTTTGCTATGGGCGGAGACAACGTTCAGGAGTTCATTAAGCGTGTCAGCAATGACTACCTTATCGGCTATTTCGACCCGCAACTGCAAAGCACAGTTGATGATGATAACGACGCCAACCTTGAATTTGTAAAGGGTGAAATCATCAAACTCCGGCGTCAGCAGGAAATCGATGCTGAGGAGGCCAGGGATATGTGGGTGGAGGCAGAAAACGCTGAGGATGTGAAGGAAAGCTGCTGCGATTGTCGCATCGGTAATAAGTTGCCTGGTCTGCTTGGTGATGATCCGTGGTATGCAAAATGGCCGGCAGTGCCAAACCACAATTATCAATATCTCGAACGCATCATTGACGCGGTACGTGGCGGGCTCGCAGAACTGGAGCGTGCAGCATGAGCGCAGAAATCATCGATCAGGCCAACGAGCTGGCAGAGCGCCGGCTTGAAATGACCATCCAGAACATGCGCATCAACCATGCGGCGGTCTCGGCTACTCACTGCCGCGACTGCGGGGAAGAGATACCCGAGCGGCGCCGGGAACTGGTGGCGGGCTGTCAGCGCTGCGCTGACTGTCAGGAAGAAGAGGAATTACGCGGTAAGCATCGGAGGTGATGGATGGAATCACATAGCCTTACTCTGGCCGAAGCCTGTGAGTTTCTGCAGATATCACGTCCTACAGCCACTAACTGGATACGATCAGGCAGGCTTATCGCAACCAGAAAAGACCCAAGTAAACCAAAGTCACCATACCTCACAACCAGACAGGCATGCATTGCAGCACTAAACTCGCCACTGCATACTGTCGGAGTGAGCGCGGGTGATGCACATAAAGAGGATCGAAAATGTCCATCTTCCGCAGAGGTGAAATATGGTACGCCTCGTACTCGCTCCCGGGCGGGAAGCGAATTAAGGAATCTCTTGGGACAGCGGACAAGCGGCAAGCTCAGGAGTTGCACGATAAAAGAAAGGCCGAACTCTGGCGAGTAGACAGGCTCGGCGACTTTCCTGAAGTGACTTTTGAAGAAGCATGCCTCCGCTGGCTGGAAGAGAAAGCAGACAAGAAATCGCTCGATACCGATAAAGGCCGGATGGGATTCTGGCTTGAGCATTTCGAAGGCGTGACGCTAAAGGATATTACCGAGGCAAAGATTTATGCTGCGGTTAGCAGGATGCAGAACAGGAAAGCAAGGGAGACCTGGCAGAAAAGAGTTGAAGCGGCAAAGAGGAAGGGTAAGGAGATCCCAGTGTTTGAGCCAAAGCCTGTCACTACATCGACAAAGGCTAAGCACCTGGCGCTGATGAAAGCTATCCTGCGCGCAGCTGAGCGAGACTGGAAATGGCTGGAGAAAGCGCCAGTCATCAAGATACCGTCAGTGAGAAATAAGCGCGTTCGGTGGCTAGAGCATGAAGAGGCGAAAAGGCTGATTGATGAATGTCCGGAGCCGCTGAAGTCGGTCGTTAAGTTTGCGCTGGCGACCGGCCTCAGAAGGTCGAACATCATCAATCTGGAATGGCAGCAAATCGACATGCAGCGTCGGGTTGCCTGGGTTAACCCTGAGGACAGCAAATCAAACCGCGCTATTGGCGTAGCGCTTAATGATACTGCCTGTAAGGTTCTGCGCGATCAGATAGGGAACCATCATAAATGGGTGTTCGTCCATACTAAAGCATGGCATCGCCCGGATCGCTCATTAACCCCATCTGTAAGGAAGATGCGCGTTGATGACAATCGGGCGTGGAACTCGGCATGCAAACGGGCAGGAATTGAGGATTTCCGTTTCCATGACCTGAGACACACCTGGGCAAGCTGGTTAATTCAGTCTGGCGTTCCGCTTTCTGTACTTCAGGAAATGGGTGGTTGGGAAAGCATCGAAATGGTCCGTCGATATGCTCACCTGGCACCTAACCATTTAACTGAGCACGCACGTCAAATTGACTCGATTTTTGCAGAAGGTGTCCCAAATATGTCCCACAAGGAAAAATCAGCGACTGGAGGAAGTTGATAAGTGATTGATTATTAATGGCACGCCCTACAGGATTCGAACCTGTGACCTACGGCTTAGAAGGCCGTTGCTCTATCCAGCTGAGCTAAGGGCGCCCTGAGAAGCGAGTGCTTCGCGGAGTGAAACGCCTGGAATTATACGGTCCACGTCGGTTGAGTCAATCCATTTTGCCAGGAAACTGCGGGGCTTATACGACGCTGGCGAAATATCCTCCACCAACTGTACAAGAAGCATACCGCCGGGCCTAATGCGCGCGTAAATCGACTCAGTAGCCAGGCGCAACGCACCTATAACCATGTAATAACCAGGGTCATAACAGGCTAAATTAGCCTCAGACAGGATAAAACAGCAAACGAGGACTGACAGCGAGGCCGGCTTCTGACAAAATATCCTCATCCCCCTTTCGTAAAGATACAGATGGAATCCTCTCTCTGATGGCAGCAAAAATTATTGACGGTAAAACGATTGCGCAGCAGGTACGCTCTGAGGTTGCGGAAAAAGTGAAGGCTCGCGTTGCGGCCGGAAAACGCGCCCCTGGGCTGGCCGTCGTGCTGGTCGGCAGCAACCCGGCCTCGCAGATTTATGTCGGCAGCAAGCGCAAAGCATGTGAAGAAGTGGGCTTCGTCTCCCGCTCTTACGATCTCCCGGAAACCACCAGCGAAGCCGAGCTGCTGGAGCTTATCGACACCCTGAATGCCGATAAGACCATCGACGGTATTCTGGTTCAGCTGCCCCTGCCTGCAGGGATAGATAACGTCAAAGTTCTTGAGCGCATCGCGCCGGATAAAGACGTTGACGGCTTCCATCCTTACAACGTTGGCCGCCTGTGCCAGCGGGCGCCGCGCCTGCGTCCGTGCACCCCACGCGGTATCGTGACGCTGCTGGAACGCTACAATATCGACACCTACGGCCTGAATGCGGTGGTCATTGGCGCCTCCAATATCGTTGGCCGCCCAATGAGCATGGAGCTGCTGCTGGCCGGCTGCACCACCACCGTCACCCACCGCTTTACCAAAAACCTGCGCCATCATGTCGAAAACGCCGACCTGCTGATCGTCGCGGTGGGTAAACCGGGCTTTATTCCTGGCGAATGGATCAAAGAAGGGGCGATTGTGGTCGATGTCGGCATTAACCGTCTGGAAAGCGGCAAAGTGGTCGGCGACGTGGTGTATGAAGATGCCGCTGAACGCGCCTCCTACATCACCCCGGTTCCCGGCGGCGTTGGCCCGATGACCGTCGCCACTCTGATTCAGAACACGCTGCAGGCGTGCGAAGAGTACCACGACGTTGAGGAGGCCTGAGATGGCGACATTTTCCTTAGGAAAACACCCGCACGTTGAGCTGTGCGATCTGCTGAAACTCGAAGGCTGGAGCGAAAGCGGCGCCCAGGCGAAGATCGCCATCGCCGACGGGCTGGTAAAAGTCGACGGTGCGGTGGAAACTCGCAAACGCTGCAAAATCGTCGCCGGTCAGACAGTGAGCTTTGAAGGCCAGAGCGTGACCGTCACGGCCTGACCGCGAAAAGGAAAACGCCCGCTTAAGCGGGCGTTTTTTTATGGCTTACTTCCGGCGCCAGGTGGTGCCCTGCGGGCCATCTTCCAGCACGATACCCATCTCGTTAAGACGATCGCGCGCCGCATCCGCCGCCGCCCAGTCTTTCGCTTTACGCGCGTCCAGACGCTGCTGGATAAGCGATTCAATTTCCGCCACTTCCGCGTCGTCAGCCTGCGCACCGCTCTGCAGGAAGGCGTCCGGCTCCTGCTCCAGCAGCCCCAGCACCGACGCAAGCTTACGCAGGTGGGCCGCCATGGCGTTCGCCGCGGCCGCGTCCTCGGTTTTCAGACGGTTCACTTCGCGAGCCATATCGAACAGCACCGAGTAGGCTTCCGGGGTGTTGAAGTCATCGTCCATCGCCTCGATAAAGCGTGCTTCGAAGGCTTCGCCGCCCGCCGCATCGACGGATTTGTCGGTACCGCGCAGCGCAGTATACAGACGCTCCAGCGCCGAACGCGCCTGCTTGAGGTTCTCTTCGCTATAGTTCAGCTGGCTGCGATAGTGGCCGGACATCAGGAAGTAGCGAATGGTCTCGGCATCGTAATACTTCAGCACGTCGCGGACGGTAAAGAAGTTGCCCAGCGATTTCGACATCTTCTCGCGGTCGACCATCACCATGCCGGAGTGCATCCAGTAGTTAACGTACTCGCCGTCATGGGCGCAGGTGGACTGAGCGATTTCGTTTTCGTGATGCGGGAACATCAGATCGGAACCGCCGCCGTGAATGTCAAAATGGTTGCCCAGCTGTTTGCAGTTCATCGCCGAGCACTCGATATGCCATCCCGGACGGCCTGCGCCCCACGGCGACGGCCAGCTTGGCTCGCCCTCTTTCGACATCTTCCACAGGACGAAGTCCATCGGATTACGCTTGACGTCAACCACGTCGACGCGCGCCCCCGCCTGCAGCTGATCGAGATCCTGACGCGACAGCAAACCGTAGTTCGGGTCTGTCGGCACATCGAACATTACGTCGCCGTTATCCGCCACATAGGCATGGCCTTTGGCGATCAGTTGCTCGGTAATCTCGATGATCTCCGCAATATGATGCGTCGCGCGCGGCTCGCTGTCGGGACGCAAAATATTCAGGGCGTCAAAATCCTTGTGCATTTCGGCGATCATCCGATCGACCAGCGCGACAAAGCTTTCGCCGTTTTCATTAGCGCGCTTAATGATTTTGTCGTCGATATCGGTGATATTGCGCACGTACTTCAGCTTATAGCCGAGAAAACGCAGATAACGCGCCACAACGTCAAAGGAGACGAAGGTACGCCCATGGCCGATGTGACAGAGATCGTAAACGGTAATACCACACACGTACATGCCGACTTCCCCGGCATGGATAGGTTTAAATTCCTCTTTCTGGCGCGTCAGTGTATTAAAAATTTTTAACATCGAAGATTCCGTGTAGACGTGTGTGGGTGATGAAGCCTCTATAATACCCATAATTCAGACAGGACGCAGCACACATTGCAAGGTGCATCGACCCCCGCGGTTATGCTATAACACCCCCCTATATCTCACCCGACACCGGGTGCTGGCACCACACTCATCGGAACAGGATGCAAAAATGGTTACTTTCCACACCAATCATGGCGATATCGTAATCAAAACGTTTGACGACAAAGCGCCGGAAACAGTTAAAAACTTCCTGGACTACTGCCGCGAAGGTTTCTACGACAACACCATTTTCCACCGTGTTATCAACGGCTTCATGATTCAGGGCGGCGGTTTTGAACCTGGCATGAAACAAAAAGCGACCAAATCTCCGATTCAGAACGAAGCAAACAACGGTCTGAAAAACACCCGCGGCACGCTGGCGATGGCCCGTACTCAGGCGCCGCACTCTGCCACCGCGCAGTTCTTCATCAACGTGGTTGACAACGACTTCCTGAACTTCTCCGGCGAAAGTCTGCAGGGCTGGGGCTACTGCGTCTTCGCGGAAGTGGTTGAAGGCATGGACGTGGTTGACAAAATCAAAGCGGTTGCCACCGGCCGCAGCGGCATGCACCAGGATGTGCCGAAAGACGATGTGATTATCAAAAGCGTCACCGTCAGCGAGTAATTCGTGGCGACACTTTTTATTGCAGATTTGCACCTGCAAACAGAAGAACCGGCGATCACCGCCGGTTTTCTGCGTTTTTTACAGGGGGAAGCCCGTCAGGCGGACGCCCTGTATATCCTTGGCGATCTGTTTGAGGCGTGGATCGGCGATGACGATCCCAACCCGTTGCATCAGCAAATCGCTACGGCAATCAAAGCCGTCGTCGACGCCGGCGTGCCCTGCTACTTCATTCACGGCAACCGCGATTTTCTCGTCGGCCAGCGCTTCGCCCGTCAGAGCGGGATGATCCTGCTCGCCGAAGAAGAGCGACTGGACCTCTATGGCCGTGACGTCTTGATTATGCATGGCGACACGCTGTGCACCGATGACCAAGGCTATCTGGCGTTTCGCGCGAAAGTCCACACCCCGTGGATCCAGCGTCTGTTCCTGGCTCTGCCGCTGTTTGTCCGCCGCCGCATCGCCGCCCGCATGCGCGCCGACAGCAAAGCCGCCAACAGCAGCAAATCAATGGAAATTATGGATGTGAATCCACAGGCGGTGGTTAACGCCATGGAGCGGCATCACGTGCAGTGGCTGATCCACGGCCATACCCATCGCCCGGCGGTCCATGACCTGCAGGCCAACGGCCAGCCCGCATGGCGCGTGGTACTCGGCGCCTGGCACAGCGAAGGTTCGATGGTGAAGGTGACGCCGGACGACGTCGAACTGATCCATTTCCCGTTCTAATTCCTGCGCGAGCACAATTCTGAAATCCCCTCTTGCCTGGACGGAGGTATGCTCCTGCCGGCATTGCGCATGCTAGTCTTCCACAACATCACTCTCAAGGAACGAGCATGAGCAGGAAAAAGTGGAGCCAGCCGCTGATCTGGGGAATGATCATCGCGATCCTCAATCCGTTAGGGATAAGTTATATCGCCTTAATCGGCATCGCTCTCGGCAACACGCTGACGTTTGTCTGGTGTGCGATGCTGGCGTGGGCTATTTATTTCTATGCCATTTATTTGCTCTGTACCCGCCCTCACGAGAGCCGACTGGTACAAATCTATTTACTGATGATGGGCACCCTGATGCTCCCCTGGGGGTTAGTACTGCTTATCACTTGTTGCATGAATGAGATCAAGGCCATTAAGCCGCGATCGTCGTCATCGCAGAGTGAGACAAAAGACGGCTAACCATGCACACGCAACCGTTTTCCTTGCCGGCAGTTCATGCTATTCTCTGTGGCCTCTAAAGCAGTGTGAAACACACCCACAGGAGTTTTAAGACGCATGTCTTCCCGCAATAATTCGGCGCGTATCGCCATCGTGATGGGGTCCAAAAGCGACTGGGCTACCATGCAATTTACCGCAGAAATTCTTGATGCCCTGAACGTTCCGTACCATGTCGAAGTGGTCTCCGCCCATCGCACGCCCGATAAGCTGTTCAGCTTCGCTGAAAGCGCCGAAAGCAATGGCTATCAGGTGATTATTGCTGGGGCAGGCGGCGCGGCGCATCTGCCGGGCATGATTGCGGCGAAAACCCTGGTGCCAGTGCTCGGCGTACCGGTTCAGAGCGCAGCCTTAAGCGGTGTCGACAGTCTTTACTCCATTGTTCAGATGCCGCGCGGTATTCCGGTCGGCACACTGGCCATCGGCAAAGCCGGCGCCGCGAACGCCGGTCTGCTCGCCGCGCAGATCCTCGCCCAGCATGATGCTGAACTCCACCAGCGCCTGAGCGCCTGGCGCCAGGCGCAAACCGATGAAGTGCTGGATAACCCGGACCCGCGGGGTGCGGCATGAAACAGGTATGCGTACTCGGCAACGGCCAGTTAGGCCGTATGCTGCGCCAGGCCGGCGAGCCGCTGGGTATTGCCGTCTGGCCGGTGGGGCTGGAAGCCGATCCGGAAGCGGTGCCATTCCAGCAGAGCGTCATCACGGCAGAAATTGAACGCTGGCCGGAAACCGCCCTCACCCGCGAGCTGGCCCGCCACCCGGCGTTCGTCAACCGCGACGTCTTCCCGATTATCGCCGATCGCCTGACGCAAAAGCAGCTGTTTGACAAGCTTGGTCTCGCCACTGCCCCGTGGCAGCTGCTGGCGGATAAAAGCGAGTGGCCGGCGGTGTTTGCCCGCCTTGGCGAACTGGCGATCGTTAAGCGTCGCGTTGGCGGTTACGACGGCCGCGGCCAGTGGCGTCTGCGGGAAAACGAGATCGATCAGCTACCGGCCGATAACTACGGCGAGTGCATCGTCGAGCAGGGGATTAACTTCTCCGGCGAAGTGTCGCTGGTGGGTGCCCGCGCCCATGACGGCAGCACCGTCTTCTACCCGCTGACCCGCAACCTGCATCAGGACGGTATTCTGCGCGCCAGCGTCGCCTTCCCGCAGGCCAATGTCCGCCAGCAGGAGCAAGCGGAAAGCATGCTGACGGCGATCATGAACGAGCTGAACTACGTCGGTGTGATGGCGATGGAGTGCTTCGTCACTGCCGAGGGACTGCTGATCAACGAGCTGGCGCCGCGCGTGCACAACAGCGGCCACTGGACGCAAAATGGCGCCTCCATCAGCCAGTTTGAGCTGCATCTGCGAGCGATTACCGGCCTGCCGCTGCCGCCGCCAGTGGTTAACAGCCCGTCGGTAATGATCAACCTGATCGGCACCGATCTCAATTACGACTGGCTGAAGCTGCCGCTGGTCCACCTGCACTGGTACGATAAAGAGGTGCGCCCGGGTCGTAAAGTCGGCCACCTGAACCTGACCGACAGCGATACTGACCGTCTGAGCGCGACGCTGGAAGCGATCAAGCCGCTGCTGCCAGCGGAGTACACCAGCGGTCTGTTCTGGGCGCAATCGCAGCTCAGCTAAACTCTTCGTGCCGGGGATTTGATCTATCCCCTTCCCCGGCACACCTTGAGGCGCGTACAATCCCCCCCTTGCTGTAAAGCCCATTTCTGTTTTGACTTCAGAGGATACCCCATGACCAATGGGACGGATTATCGCGCCATTCTCGCCAGCGATACGCCACTGATTGACGTACGCGCCCCGGTGGAGTTTAGCCAAAGCGCGATGCCGGCGGCGATCAACCTGCCGCTGATGAATGATGAAGAGCGCGCCGCAGTCGGCACCTGCTATAAGCGCCAGGGGCCGGAAGCGGCGCTGGCGCTCGGCCATAAGCTGGTTCAGGGCGATCTGCGCGCCAGCCGGATCCGGGCATGGCTGGAAGCATGCGCCCGTTACCCGCACGGTTACCTGTGCTGCGCCCGCGGCGGCCAGCGCTCGCATATTGTCCAGCAGTGGCTGAAAGAAGCTGGCGTGGATTACCCCCTGATCGTCGGCGGCTATAAAGCGCTGCGCCAGGCGGCGATCCAGGCTACCGACGCGCTGGTACAGCGGCCGATCGTGCTGATTGGCGGCTGCACCGGCAACGGCAAAACCCAGCTGGTTTGCTCGCGACCGGACGGTATCGATTTGGAGGGCCATGCCCACCACCGCGGCTCTTCGTTTGGCCGCACGCTACAGCCGCAGCATCCGCAAGCCACCTTTGAAAACCACCTGGCGGTCAGCCTGCTCAAAAAAGCCGAACAGCAGACGCGCTGGGTGCTGGAAGATGAAGGCCATATGATCGGCGCCAACCATCTGCCGGAGTGCCTGCGCATCCGCATGGCGCAATCGCCGCTGGCGGTGGTGGAAGATCCGTTTGACGTTCGCCTCGAACGGCTGCGCGAGGAGTATTTCGATCGCATGTATCGCGACTTTATCGCCGCGTATGGCGAAGAGAAAGGCTGGCAGGCATACGGCGAGTATCTGCATCACGGCCTGTTTGCCATCCGCCGTCGCCTGGGGCTGCAGCGTTTTGCCCAGCTCACTGAACGCCTCGATGAGGCGCTGGCGCAGCAGCAGCGCACCGCCAGCACCGAGGCGCACTTCGCCTGGCTGGTGCCGCTACTGGAAGAATACTACGACCCGATGTATCGCTATCAGTTGGGGAAAAAAGCCGGGAAGATTATTTTTCGCGGCAGCTGGCAGGAGGTCGCCGCCTGGCTGGCGAAGTAATCGCATGCTCGATTGTCCCGGCTTGCGGCGTAAACGCCTTAGCCGGGCTACCGGTCGGCACGATTTGTAGCCCCGGTGAGCGCATCGCGACCGGGGAGATGTGACCGCTTAGAAGTCGTAGCGCAGACGCACCAGGTTCATATCGCCCAGATTGTCGGTGCTGGAGGTAAACACGTGCTCGTAGTCAACGCGGAAACCGTAATCCAGCTGGAAGCTAATCCCCAGACCGTTATCGATACGCTGGTAGTTGCGGCCATTCACGTACTGCAGACGGTCGCCCATAAAGTACGGCTGAATAGATTTAACAGCGTATTGATTGATCGGGAATTTATAGCCCGCAAAATATTCAATCCCCCAGGCGTCGCCGGCGAAGTAATTATGCACATCGGTTTTTTTGGTGGTGAGGAAGTTCTGATACCAGCCGCCGCCGAAGGAGAAGGTCCAGTTATCCGGGGTCCAGCTCAGCGCGGTACCGACGATGTTCTGGTCATAGGTTTTGCTGTCGGCGCTTGACGGGTCGCGCATTTCGGCGCGGGTGTAGTTCCATGCGGTCCCCCAGGTCAGATCCTTCATGATGTGGTAGTCCGCGCCAACAGAACCGCCGCCTTTACGTTTATAGCGCAGACCGTTACCCGGCAGGTATTCGCTGTCTTCGAACAGATAAGAGCCGTAAAGATCGACATCGCCAACGGTTTTCTTATATTTCAGCATATTACGTGAACGATAAGAACCATCGTAATCGCCGTTAATGCCGTTGCCCGGGGCCTGGCCGATCATGTCGTAGTCCCAGATATCGGTTTTCACCCCCACCACATCATAGTAAATACTGTTTTGCTGACCGTAGGTTAACGTCCCCCAGGTATCGCTTTTCAGGCCGGTATACAGCATGCGGCGGGTAGTATTGTTCGCCCCTTCCGCGTAGTGATTATCCCAGTCGAACAGCGCCGGAATGTTCACCCCCAGTTCGTAGTAGCTGATCCAGCTAATATCATCGAACAGGTAGTAATCCGCCGCGAAGCGGAAACGGGTGCCGCCGTCGAAACCGTTACGCTTATAGGAGCCTTTATCGCCATCGCCGGTCATCATGTTGAATTGCGGACGAATACTCCCGCCGACGGTAAAGTTAAGCCGGCTTAACGGATCGCCCGCCTGCGGATCTTGTTTCAGCAGCGTGATCTCCGCGTGAGAAGCAAATGAAGTGAACACCAGTGTTGCGCCGATCGAGATCGCCAGCGCTTTTATTTTATGTGCCATAGTTTTCCCTTGATTAATAAGCAACCTTATATTTACCAGCTGAATATTAACCGCGAATCAGTACAGCGTGTTGTCGGTTTTTTAATGTTTTGTGCGCTTAAAAATCAAAGAGTTATCAATTTGTGCGCTTAAAATAAAAGCGCCGCCAAAAACGGCGGCGCATCATCAAAATGCAATAATCTTACTGGCTAAACTGACGGAACAACGCTTTCCCTTTTAACAAACGCAGCCCCAGCCCGCCGCCGCACAGGGATAACAACACCGCCCCCGTCAGCGGCAGCATCACCCACAGCCGCCAGTCCGGCGTCCAGGGGAAATCAAAGACTTTCGTCTGCAGCATCGCCAGCGCCACTTCCGCGCCTATCGCCGCCACCAGGCCGGAAACCAGCCCCAGCAGGGCAAACTCCGCCCACAGCGTGGCGCGCAGCAGCGATTTTCCGGCCCCCAGCGTGCGCCAGACCACCAGCTCCTGATGACGCTGGCGCATACCGACCTGGACCTGCGCCAGCAACAGCAGCACGCCGCAGGCCGTGACCAGGCCCACCATCACCTCCAGCGCCCGGCTGACCTGGGAGAGCACCTGGCCGACCTGACGCAGGATGGCGCCGATATCCAACAGGCTAACGGTGGGAAACTCGCGGTTCAACTGGGTCAACATCGCGGGACCGTTATCCCAGCGGAAGCTGGTGAGCCAGCTCTGCGGCTGCCCGTCCAGCGCCCCGGAGGGGAAAATAAAGAAGAAGTTGGGCCGCAGGCTCTCCCAGTCGACTTTGCGCACGCTGCTCACCTTCGCGCTGAAGTCCTGAGTATCGCCGGTAAAGGTCACCGTATCGCCGATCTTCACCCCCAGCCGCTGCGCCAGCCCCTCCTCAATCGATACCTCGCCCGACTTCGGCGGCCAGCTGCCGGCCACCAGCGGATTATGATCCGGACGCTGTTCGCTCCAGGTGAGATTAAGCTCGCGATTCAGCGCTTCGTCTTTGTTCCCGTCCGTGGAGTGGCCGTTGATCTGCGTCAGACGAGCCCGGACGATCGGATAAAATTCCGCCGCCCGCGTCTGGTGTTCGGCGAGGAAAGTCTTCACCGGCATTATCTGCTCAGGGGCGATATTGATCAGGAAGTAGTTTGGGCTCTCCGGGGGCAGCTGCTGCTGCCAGCGGTCGAGCAGATCGCCGCGCAGCACCAGCAGGAGCGCCAGCAGCATAAACGACAGGGAAAACGCCGCCAGCTGGCTGAGGGTCGACCACGGCTGGCGCAGCAGGCGGTTCACCGCCAGACGCAGCGGCAAGGCGCTGAGCGTCAGGCGTTTGAGCAGCCACAGCAATCCCCAGCCCACCAGGCCGCACAGCAGCGCCAGCACCACCGCCCCGGCCAGCACCGACCACAGCAGGGGGCTGCCGCCCATCAGCCACGCCAGCAGGCCCACCACCACGGCGCTGACCGTCGGGATCCAGATTTTCAGCGGCCAGACGTTAGCCACCACGTCCTGGCGCAGCACCCGCAGCGGCAGGGTCGCCAGCAGCAGCCGATAGGGGCGCAGGCCCACCAGCAGGGAAATCACGCCGGTCGCGCCCACCGCCCACAGCCACGGCCAGCCGCTGGCCGGCGGGAGCGCGGCGGGCAGAACCGGTTTGAGCACCAGCAGCAGCAGACGCTCCAGCGCTAGCCCTGCTGCCCCGCCGGTTATCAGCGACAGAGTCAACAGCAGCAGCCATTGGCCGACAATCAGCTTGCGCAGCTGCGCCCGTCCGGCGCCCAGCGTCTTGAGTATGGCGACCAGATCGTAGCGGCTGCGGCAGTAGTGGCCCATCGCCACGGCCACCGCCGCGACGGCCAGCAGCAGCGTCAGCAGCGCGGATAACAACAGGAATTGCTGCGAGCGTTCGAGGGATTTGCCCAGCGCGCTGTCGTCCTGGTCAAGACCAATCCAGCGATGCTCCGGGCCGAGTTTCGGCAGCAGCCACTGCTCATAATTGGCCAGCTGTTCAGCGTCGCCGGCGAACTTATAGCGCCATGCGACGCGACTCCCGGGCTGCACGGCGCCGGTCTTTGCCACGTCGGCCATATTCATCATCAGCCGCGGCGCCATCTGGAAGGGGTTGAACCCCGCATCCGGCTCCTGAATCACTTCCCCGGCAATGCGCAGCGTGGCGTCGCCAACGTCAATCGTATCGCCGGTTTTCAGGTTCAGCAGCGCCATCAACCTTGGCGCCAGCAGCACGCTGCCCGCCTGGGGCTTCAGCCCCGGCGGCTGCGTCTCGAGAGTGCCATACAGCGGATAGCGGTCATCCACCGCCTTGACGTCCGCCAGCTGCGGCGTATCGCCCGCAAAGGTCATGGTGGCGAAGCTCAGCTGTTCGCTGACGCTCAGCCCTGACTGGCGCGCATGCGCGATCCACTCAGCGGGCACCTCGCGCGAACTGCGCAGCGTGCGGTCGCCTGCCATAAACTCACGGCTTTGCTGGCTGAGGCCTTTCTCCATCCGATCGCTTATCGACCCCAGGGCCAGCACGCAGGCCACGGCGAGGCTTAACGCCAGCCAGACGATCAGCAGCGACGGCGAGCGCCATTCGCGCCAGAACCAGCGGGCGATCATGCTTCCTCCCGCAGCTGGCCATCCACCAGGCGCAGACGACGGTCGCAGCGCGCCGCCAGCAGCGGATCGTGAGTGACGAGGATCAGGGTGGTGCCGTGTTCGCGATTAAGCGAGAACAGCAGATCGGCAATTTTATCCCCGGTCTGGCGATCGAGGTTGCCGGTGGGCTCATCGGCGAACAGAATGGCCGGACGACCATTGAAGGCCCGGGCCAGCGCGACCCGCTGCTGTTCACCGCCGGAGAGCTGTGCCGGCAGGTGGTGCAGGCGTTTGCCAAGCCCCAGCTGCTCAAGTAGCGCGCGGGCATCGCCCCGGCTCTGGCTATCGCTGGCGCCACGCAGCAGCGCCGGCAGCTCGACGTTCTCCAGGGCGTTGAGCGTCGGGATCAGCATAAACGACTGAAAGACAAAACCGACGTGCTGCGCCCGCAGCGCCGCCCGCGCCTCCTCATCCATCCGATGCAGCGGTTTGCCCAGCATCGATACTTCCCCACTGCTGCCATCGTCCAGGCCGGCGAGGATCGCCAACAGGGTCGATTTACCGGAGCCCGACTCGCCGATCAGGGCGATGGTCTGCCGCGGTTTGACAACCAGCTCAACTCCGGTAAGGATGGAGAGCTGATGCTCCCCCTGACCGACGGACTTCTTAAGATGATGAACTTCAAGTATGTTTTCCGCTGGCATGTGCCTTTCCTGTTTTTGTTCCTGTTTACCTGCCGCGCGATGGCGGCGGATACGCTGCTGATCCTCGGCGACAGCCTGAGCGCTGGCTATCGGATGGCGGCTAACGCCGCGTGGCCTGCGCTGCTCAATGAGAAGTGGCAGGCGAAAACGCCAGTGGTGAACGCCAGCATCAGCGGCGATACCTCCCAGCAAGGGCTGGCTCGTCTGCCTGCGCTGCTTAAACAGCATCAGCCGCGCTGGGTGCTGGTTGAGCTCGGCGGCAATGACGGGCTACGCGGCTTTCCGCCGCAGCAGACCGAGCAGACGCTGCGCACCATTATTAAGGATATCAAAGCGGCCAACGCCGAGCCGCTGCTGATGCAAATTCACCTGCCGGCGAACTATGGCCGCCGCTATAATGAAGCCTTCGGCGCGATTTACCCGGCCCTGGCCAAAGAGTTCGCTATTCCTCTCCTGCCCTTTTTTATGGAGGAGGTGTATCTGAAACCCCAGTGGATGCAGGACGACGGCATTCACCCGAATCGCGACGCGCAGCCGTTTATCGCCGAGTGGATGGCGAACCGGCTGGCTCCCTTAGTTAATCATGACTCCTGAACGCCAGGGGTCGCTGACAGGTAAAGTTATGCAAAAAACGGTTTTAGTGACAGGCTGTTCCAGTGGAATTGGTCTGGAAAGCGCACTGGATTTAACCCGCCAGGGCTTTCGCGTGCTGGCGGCCTGCCGCAAGGCAGAGGACGTGGCGCGGATGCAGGAGCTGGGGCTAACCGGTATTTTGCTCGATCTGGACGACCCGCAGAGCGTGGAGCGCGCGGCGGCGGAGGTGCTTGCGCTGACCGATAATCGTCTCTACGGCCTGTTCAATAACGCCGGATACGGCGTCTATGGCCCGCTGAACACCATCAGCCGCCAGCAGATGGAACAGCAGTTTTCCGCTAACTTTTTCGGCGTCCATCAGCTCACCATGCTGCTGCTGCCAGCGATGACGCCGCACGGCGAAGGTCGCATCGTGATGACCTCGTCGGTGATGGGGCTTATCGCCAGCCCCGGCCGCGGCGCCTACGCCGCCAGTAAATACGCCCTCGAGGCATGGTCCGACGCACTGCGCATGGAGCTGCGTCACAGCGGTATCAAGGTCAGCCTGATTGAGCCGGGCCCGATCCGCACCCGCTTTACCGATAACGTCAACCAGACGCAAAGCGACAAGCCCGTTGAAAACCCGGGCATCGCCGCCCGTTTTACCCTCGGGCCGGAGGCGGTAGTGGAAAAAGTGCGCCACGCTTTTATCAGCGATAAGCCGAAGCTGCGCTACCCGGTCACCCTGGTCACCCACGCGGTGGCGCTGCTCAAACGCCTGCTGCCAGACCGCGCGATGGACAAAATTATCCACGGCTGAGTTGAAGCGCGGCATGCCGCCCCCATGTAAAACAGAAATCGACTAACGAGAAATGCCCATGTCCGAACAGAATATTGTCAACATTAGCGAAGCGAACCTGCAGCAGACGCTACAGCAGTCCATGAACGTCCCGGTGCTGTTTTACTTCTGGTCTGCCCGCAGCCAGCACTGCGAACAGCTGACCCCGGTTCTTGAGCGCCTGGCCGCTCAATACAACGGCCAGTTTACGCTGGCAAAGGTCGATTGCGACGCCGAGCAAATGCTCGCTTCACAGTTTGGTCTGCGCGCCATCCCTACGGTTTATCTGTTCCAGAACGGCCAACCAGTGGACGGTTTTGAAGGCCCGCAGCCGGAAGAAGCGATCCGCGCCCTGCTGGATAAAGTCCTGCCCCGCGAAGAGGAGCTGAAAGCGCAGCAGGCCCTGGCCCTGATGCAGGAAGAAAAATACGCCGATGCCCTGCCGCTGCTGAAGGAGGCCTGGCAGCTGTCGAATCAGGACAGCCAGATTGGCCTGCTGTTGGCGGAAACGCTGATTGCTCTGCACCGTTCCGATGAAGCGGAAAATGTACTGAAGACTATTCCGCTGCAGGATCAGGATACCCACTATCAGGGTCTGGTGGCGCAGATTGAGCTGCTCAAACAGGCCGCCGACACGCCGGAAATCCAGCAGCTGCAGCAGCAGGTGGAACAGAATCCGGAGGACGCGCAGCTGGCCTCCCAGCTGGCGCTACAGCTGCATCAGGTCGGGCGTAACGAAGAAGCGCTGGCGCTGCTGTTCAGCCATCTGCAGAAGGATTTAGGCGCTGGCGACGGCCAGGCGCGCAAGATGCTGCAGGAGATCCTCGCCGCCCTCGGTACCGGCGATGCGCTGGCCGCCAAATACCGCCGTCAGCTCTATTCGCTGCTGTACTAATCCGTTGCCAGCCCCGGATAGCGCTGCGCTTATCCGGGCTACGCGAACGATGCGGAACCTAGCCTTAGTCGCCCGGGTGAGGCGTGAACGCCGCAACCCGGGATCGTTCACGGGCGCTTTTTCAGCTGCGTCACCACCAGCTGATGGCGGGCGTTGAAGAACTTCCGGTAGGTCAGATAGCCGGCGATAATCGTCGACAGACTGGCGGTCGACAGCAGCATAAAGGTCACCATGATCTGGTACTTAATCGCCTTTACCGGGTCAATACCGGCAAAAATTAGCCCCGACATCATCCCTGGCAAGCTCACCAGGCCGACCGTTTTCGCTGAATCGACGGTGGGTATCAATGACGCGCGAATGCTGTCGCGAATCAGCCGCGCCGAGGCCATTTTCGGCGTCGCGCCGAGGCTCAGCTTCTCCTGAATCTGCTGCTGCTCGCTGCTGAAGCGCTGGCCCATATTGTTGTAGCACAGTCCCACCGCTACCATGGCGTTCCCGGCCACCATCCCGGCAATCGGGATCACCTGCATCGGGACAAAGGCTATCGAGCCAGAGAACACCAGCACCGCCAGCGTCAGCCCGGCGCCGGTGGTGATGGCGATAAATGACGAGACAAAAGCCTTATCGATATACTTGCTGCGCTTTTTGGCATTCCACGCCGCGTTAAAGCAGATAAACAGCACCATCAACAGCGTCAGAACCGCATGATTGACGTTAAAGATATATTTCAATACATAGCCGACGATAATCAGCTGCACGATCGCCCGGCAGATGCTCCAGAGAATATCTTTTTCCAGCGCCAGCTTTTCCCGATAGCTCACCAGAATAGCGATCAGCACCAGCACCATCGACAGCGCCAGCGATTCGTTCGTAATGTTATGCCCGTTCATGCCGCACCTCCTGCATGTTTCCGCCGGCAGGCTGCAAGGTAATCACTTCATCGGCATGCGAAATTTCGTTGCGATCGTGGGTGACCCACAGAACAGCGACCTGCTTTTCCGTCGCATAGCCATGAATAATGTCATTCACATTCTGTTTATTACTGTCATCCAGCGCGCTGGTAATTTCGTCCAGCAGCAGCACGCGCGGCAGAAATTGTAAATTGCGGATCAGCGAGACGCGCTGCTTTTCCCCGCCGGACAGTTCATTAATCGATTTTTCCAGCATATTTTCGCCAAGACCAAAGCGCTGCAGGTCGGCCACCAGCGCCTGCGGATCCGGTTGTTTATTGCGGATCTGCCACGGAAAAATCAGGTTATCGTAAACCGAATCCCCGAACAGCGCCGGCGTCTGCGCACAGTAAGAGACCTGCTGGCGATACCTTTCCGGCGACAGCGTCGCGACATCGGCATTGTCGAAAAACAGCCGTCCGGAGGTCGGACTGAGCAGCGAGGCGATAATTTTCAGCAAGGTGCTTTTCCCGCAGCCGGAAGGCCCGGTAATCAACTTAAATTCCCCGGGTCTGAGCTCAAGATTGATATTGTGTAAAATAACTGCGTCGTCGGTCTTAAATCCCACACCCTCGAGACGCAAAAGCGCGTTATTTTCCTTCATGAGGCTTCCTGATTATTTTCTGAAACACCGCTAGTTTACCGCACTTTCCTTTCTCCCGGTGGTGGAGAAAGATATACTCAGTTTAAACACGCGCTATTTCTTTGTAGCGCTTCACCAGGCAACAAGACAGGAGGTTTTTGATGCTGATTTTTATTCCTATCCTTATTTTCGTCGCGCTGGTCATTGTGGCCGCGGCGGTGAAAATCGTCCCGCAGGGCTACCAGTGGACGGTGGAGCGCTTCGGGCGTTTTACCCAGACGCTGCAGCCGGGATTAAGCTTAGTCGTGCCGTTTATGGACCGCATCGGCCGCAAAGTGAACATGATGGAGCAGGTGCTCGACATCCCCTCACAGGAGGTTATCTCCAGAGATAACGCCAACGTCACCATCGACGCCGTTTGCTTTATTCAGGTGGTTGACGCGCCAAAGGCCGCCTACGAGGTCAGCAATCTTGAGCAGGCGATCGTCAACCTGACGATGACCAACATTCGTACCGTGCTCGGCTCGATGGAGCTGGATGAAATGCTCTCCCAGCGCGACAGCATTAACACCCGCCTACTGCATATCGTTGACGACGCCACCAACCCGTGGGGGGTGAAAATCACCCGCGTCGAAATTCGCGACGTTCGCCCACCGGCGGAGCTTATCGCCTCGATGAACGCCCAGATGAAAGCCGAACGTACCAAACGCGCCTATATCCTTGAGGCCGAAGGGGTGCGTCAGGCGGAAATTCTGAAAGCGGAAGGGGAAAAGCAGTCGCAGATCCTCAAGGCGGAGGGCGAGCGGCAGTCCGCCTTCCTGCAGGCGGAGGCCCGCGAGCGTTCCGCTGAAGCGGAAGCCCGCGCCACCCAGATGGTCTCCTCAGCGATCGCCTCAGGCGATATTCAGGCGATCAACTACTTCGTGGCGCAGAAATACACCGATGCGCTGCAGCAGATTGGCGCCGCCAACAACAGTAAAGTGGTGCTGATGCCGCTGGATGCCAGCAGCCTGATGGGATCGATCGCCGGGATCAGCGAGCTGATCAAAGAAGGCGCTGGCGATCGGAAAAAATCATGATCGACATGATCCTCGCCCACCCTCATCTGTTCTGGCTAAGCCTCGGCGGGCTGCTGCTGGCGGCCGAGATGCTGGGCGGCAGCGGATACCTGCTGTGGAGCGGCGTCGCCGGCGTGGTGACCGGCGCCCTGACCTGGCTCCTGCCGCTGAGCTGGGAATGGCAAGGCACGCTGTTTGCCGTCCTCACTCTGCTGGCGGCGTGGCTGTGGTCGAAGTGGCTGCGTAAGCGCGTCAAACTGCAGCGTCCTGCCGATGCTCAACTCAACCAGCGCGGGCAGCAGCTGATAGGCCGCCGTTTGACGCTGGATGCCCCGCTGGTAAACGGCCGCGGCCACGTGCGCGTGGGCGACAGCTCATGGCCGGTGATGGCTGACGAGGACCTCGCCCCAGGCAGTCAAGTCGAAGTGGTCGCCGTGGAAGGGATTACGCTACGGATCAGACCCGTCGTTCGTTAAGCCTGCGCCTTGCGATGACAGCAGCCGGAAAGATTATCGATAATCGGGCACTCCGCGCTGTCGTCGCCGGGACAGGATTCGGCCAGCGCCAGCAGGTGCGCGCGCATATTTTGCAGCTCGCGGATGTGGTTCTCAATATCCGCCACTTTCTCCAGCGTGCGTTTTTTCACATCGGCGCTGTGGCGTGACGGGTCGTTGAATAACGCCACCAGCTCGCGGCACTCTTCCAGATTAAACCCCACCTGCCGCGCCTGGCGCAGCAGCGTCAGCTCATCGAGATGCTGCTGACCGTAGGTGCGGTAGCCGTTTTCGCTGCGCAACGGCGGCGTCACCAGCCCCTTTTCTTCGTAAAAACGAATCGCTTTGCTGGTTAAGCCGGTTTTTTTCGCCACATCGCTGATATTCATTTTTTCTCCTTGACCTTCCCCTTGCTGGAAGGTTTAACCTTCTTAATACTCGATGAAAGAGTGGTTCTGGTCAATCGTTGACCGGAAAATTATTCAGGAGTTATTTATGTCTAACACTATCGACCTGACGCTGGATGGCCTCTCCTGCGGCCACTGCGTCAAACGCGTGAAAGAGAGTCTGGAGCAGCGTCCTGACGTTGAGCAAGCGGAAGTCACCCTCACTGAAGCCCATGTGACGGGCAGCGCCAGCGCACAAGCGCTGATTGAAACCGTTAAACAAGCCGGATACGGCGCGGAGCTCAGCCACCCAAAGGCTAAACCGCTGGCAGAATCATCAATCCCGTCGGAAGCACTGACAGCGGCCACTCCTGAGCTTCCGGCAGCCCATGACGAAGATGACAGTCAACAGCTGCTGATCAACGGCATGAGCTGCGCCAGCTGCGTCTCCCGGGTACAGAACGCGCTTGCCGCGGTGCCGGGCGTCTCACAGGCGCGGGTTAACCTGGCGGAACGCACGGCGCTGGTGATGGGCAGTGCGTCCGCCGCAGAATTAGTGCAGGCGGTGGAGAAAGCGGGCTACGGCGCGGAGGCGATCGAGGACGATCTGGAACGCCGCGAACGTCAGCAGGAAACCGCCATCGCCACCATGAAACGTTTTCGCTGGCAGGCGATTGTCGCTCTGCTGGTCGGCGTGCCGGTGATGGTCTGGGGCATGATCGGCGATAACATGATGGTCAGCGACGACAACCGTTCGCTGTGGCTGGTCATCGGCCTCGTCACCCTTGCGGTGATGGTCTTCGCCGGCGGGCACTTCTACCGCAGCGCGTGGAAAAGCCTGAAAAACGGCACCGCCACCATGGATACGCTGGTGGCGCTCGGTACCGGCGTCGCCTGGCTGTACTCGATGAGCGTCAACCTGTGGCCACAGTGGTTCCCGATGGAAGCCCGCCATCTCTATTACGAAGCCAGCGCAATGATTATCGGCCTGATTAACCTCGGCCATATGCTGGAGGCCCGCGCCCGCCAGCGCTCCTCAAAAGCGCTGGAAAAACTGCTCGACCTGACGCCGCCTTCAGCCCGCGTGGTGACCCCTGAGGGAGAAAAGGATCTGCCGCTCGCTGAAGTTCAGGCCGGCATGACGCTGCGCCTGACCACTGGCGATCGCGTTCCGGTTGACGGCGTGATAAGCCAGGGCGAAGCCTGGTTTGATGAAGCGATGCTCACCGGCGAACCGGTACCACAGCAAAAAGGCGATGGCGATGCCATTCACGCCGGCACCGTGGTGCAGGACGGCAGCGTGCTGTTCACCGCCAGCGCCGTCGGCAGCCAGACCACGCTGGCACGTATTATCCGCATGGTGCGCCAGGCGCAGAGCAGCAAGCCGGAGATCGGCCAGCTGGCGGATAAAATCTCCGCGGTGTTTGTCCCGGCGGTGGTCGCCATTGCGCTGATTAGCGCGGCGATCTGGTACTTCTTCGGCCCGGCGCCGCAGATCGTCTATACCCTGGTGATCGCCACCACGGTGCTGATTATCGCCTGTCCGTGCGCCTTAGGGCTGGCGACGCCAATGTCGATCATTTCCGGCGTTGGCCGGGCGGCGGAATACGGCGTACTGGTGCGCGACGCCGATGCGCTGCAGCGCGCCAGTGAACTCGACACCCTGGTGTTCGATAAAACCGGCACCCTGACCGAAGGCAAGCCGCAGGTGGTGGCGGTGAAAACTTTCACTGGCGTTGATGAGATTACCGCGCTGCGTCTTGCCGCCGCGCTCGAGCAGGGCTCAAGCCATCCGCTGGCGCGAGCGATCCTCGATAAAGCCGGAGACAGCCCGTTGCCGGAAGTGAGCGGCTTCCGCACCCTGCGCGGCCTTGGTGTCAGCGGTGAGGCGGAAGGTCATCGCCTGCTGCTCGGCAACCAGGCGCTGCTCAACGAGCAGCATATCGCCACCAGCGATATAGAAAGCGAGATGATGGCGCAGGCCTCGCGCGGCGCTACGCCGGTGCTGCTGGCGGTGGATGGTCAGGCGGCCGCGCTGTTCGCCATCCGTGACCCGCTGCGCGAAGACAGCGTCGACGCCCTGGCGCGCCTGCATCGTCAGGGCTACCGCCTGGTGATGCTCACCGGGGATAACCCCACTACCGCGAATGCCATCGCCAAAGAAGCCGGCATTGATGAAGTGATTGCCGGCGTGCTGCCGGACGGTAAAGCCGACGCCATTAAGCGTCTGCAGAGCCAGGGGCACAAAGTGGCGATGGTTGGCGATGGGATTAACGATGCCCCGGCGCTGGCGCAGGCGGATGTCGGTATCGCCATGGGCGGCGGCAGCGATGTCGCTATTGAAACCGCGGCGATCACCCTGATGCGCCATAGCCTTCACGGCGTGGCCGATGCGCTGGCGATTTCGAAGGCGACCTTACGCAATATGAAGCAGAACCTGCTGGGGGCCTTTGTCTACAACTCGCTGGGCATCCCGATTGCCGCCGGGATCCTCTGGCCGTTGACCGGCACGCTGCTCAATCCGGTGGTCGCCGGCGCGGCGATGGCGCTGTCGTCGATCACCGTGGTGAGTAACGCTAACCGCCTGTTGCGCTTTAAACCAAAAGAGTAAACGCTGTTGCAGGAAAGCGGACGCTGACAGGATCGGCGCCCGCTTTTTTTCCGGGGCAAGAAAAGCCCGCCGGAAGGGTGACGTGTATCACCATATGCGCTAGCATGAATGCCTCACACTTCGGAGCGCGTATGGGCCTGTTAAACCGGATAAAAATGCTGTGGCGAGCCGCCGTCGGCTCGTCTTATTCCTGGCCTGCGATGGATATCGTCCTGCCCGGCAAACGCTATCTGCACCTCGTCGGCAGCATCCATATGGGCACCCGCGACATGGCGCCGCCGCCAGCGAAACTGCTGAAAAAAATACGCCAGGCCGATGCGTTAATCGTCGAGGCCGATATCAGCGGCAATGAAACCCCGTTTAGCAATCTCCCCGCTTATCCGCCGCTGGCGGAGCGCCTGAGCGGCGCGCAGCTGAGCGAGCTACAAGCGCGAGCCGGCGAGCTGGGCCTGTCGGTCGAGCTGTTCGACAGCCAGCCGCTGTGGCAGGTGGCGATGGTTCTGCAGGCCACCCAGGCGCAGAAGCTGGGGCTGCGGCCGGATTACGGTATCGATTATCAGTTGCTGATGGCAGCCCGCGAGAGCAACATAGCGGTGATGGAGCTGGAAGGCGCCGACAGCCAGATCGCGCTGCTGCGCGACCTGCCCGATGGCGGAATGGCGCTGCTGGAAGATACGCTGACCCACTGGCGCACCAACGCCCGTTTACTGCAGGTCATGATCGGCTGGTGGCTGGAGCAACCGCCGTCGCGCGGTGCGGTATCGCTGCCGACGACCTTCAGCCAGTCTTTATATGATGTGCTGATGCATCAGCGCAATCTCGCCTGGCGCGAGACGCTGCTGGCCTTGCCGCCGGGGCGCTACGTGGTCGCCGTCGGCGCGCTGCATCTGTATGGCGAAGGGAATCTGCCGGATATGCTGACATAAAAAAATGGCCAATATTGCTATTGGCCCGTCAAAGAGGAATTTCATCATTATTATTATCCCGGGATTTGTATCCCGGATCGTCTGATTGTCGCTCAAAGTGACCATCACTGCCAACACTATTGCGCAAGATGGTACTATTTTTTAGACAACCTGCGGGCGTATTCTGACGTCACGCAAAACCGGTTGGTAAGAAGGATAGCTATGACTCCCGCCGTTAAATTACTCGAAAAAAACAAAATTCCCTTTCAGATCCACAGTTACGATCACGATCCCAATGAGACCAACTTCGGTGATGAAGTGGTGCGCAAGCTCGGCCTCAATGCCGATCAGGTTTACAAGACCCTGCTGGTCGCCGTTAATGGCGATATGAAGCATCTGGCGGTCGCCGTCACCCCGGTCGCCGGGCAACTGGATTTGAAGAAAGTGGCGAAAGCGCTGGGCGCCAAGAAAGTCGACATGGCCGACCCGATGGTGGCGCAGCGTATCACCGGCTATCTGGTGGGCGGTATCAGTCCGCTGGGGCAGAAGAAGCGCCTGCCGACGGTGATTGACGCCCCGGCGCAGGAATTTGCCACTATCTATATTTCCGGCGGCAAACGCGGGCTGGATATTGAGCTGGCGGCCAGCGATCTGGCGCAGCTTCTGGATGCGAAGTTCGCCGATATCGCCCGCCGCGATTGATAACACTATCCCGGATAACGGCGCACGCGCCTTATCCGGGCCCCCCAACTCATAGCCACGGTAAGCGTAGCGCCACCGTGGAAATAGCTCACCCGAAACCCAGGCTTACTGCCAGCTCACCTCGCCTTTCGGCTCATAGGCGGCGGCATCCAGCGGCGAGTTCTTCTCGATATACTCTTTCAGCACTTCGGCATCGATAAAGCCGGTATTCACATACCCAGGTTTATCGGCGATGTTCGGGTAACCATCGCCGCCGGTGGCGTTAAAGCTCAGCGTCGCCATCCGATAGGTCTTCGACGGATCCACCGGTTCGCCTTTGATTTTCAGATCGTTCAACTTGCCGTCTTTGGCCACAAAGCTGACGTTGGCAAACTGCGGATAGGCGCCGGAATCTGGCTTCATCTGCGCGACGGCGGTCAGGTAATCCACCACCTCCTTGCCGCTCATATCGACATAGGTCAGCACATTGCCAAACGGCTGGACCTTCATCACATCCTTGTAGGTGATATCGCCCGCCTCAATGGAGTCGCGGATCCCGCCGCCGCTCATCACCGCGAAATCCGCATTACTGCGCGCCATCTGCGCCGCCAGCAGCAGGTGGCCCATGTTGGTCTGCACGAAACGCACTTTACTGCGATCGCCCTCCAGATGACCATTCACGCTGCCGATCTTGACCTGCAGTTGCGCCTTACCTTTGTTCTGGAACGGCGTCAGCAGCGACATCATCTGCGGGTTCTCCGCGATCTGCGGCGTATACAGCACCCGCTCGCTTTGGCCGTTATCGTAAGTCACTTTTTTCTTCAGGTTGACCGGGATCAGCTGATAGTGCACCAGCTTCATCTCGCCGTTGCGGAACTCAAAATCGGCGCGGCCGACGTATTTGCCCCACTCATGCGCCTGGACGATCCAGATGCCGTTCTGACGATCCGGGGCGCACGGCGTCCCTGGCACATAGTCGACCTGCTTTTTATTTTCCGACGCCATGCACACCGGATCCTGCGAGTGACCGCCGACGATCATCGCCAGCGAGCCCGCGGGTAAACTCCGCGCCATCTCGACATCCCCCGGCGCGTTAGAGCCGTGGTTGCCGTTGTCATAGTGGCCCATATGGGTGGTGGCCAGGATCACGTCCGGCTTTTCATTCTGCTGCAGCTCCTGGATCACCAGCTTCGCCTCTTCCGCCGGTTTGCGGAATTCGATATCGGTGAAATATTCTGGATTGCCAATCTTGGCCGTATCGTCAGTGGTTAAGCCAATCACCGCGATTTTTAACCCGCCGCGCTTAAACAGCGCCCAGGGTTTGAACAGCCGTTCGCCGGTGCTTTTCTGATAAATATTGGCCGACAGGAACGGGAACTTCGCCCACTTTTCCTGCTGGCGCAGCACGCTCAGCGGATTATCAAACTCGTGGTTCCCCACCGCCATCGCGTCGTAGCCGATCAGGTTCATGCCGCGAAAATCGGGCTCTGCATCCTGTAAATCAGACTCCGGCACCCCGGTATTGATATCCCCGCCGGACAGCAGCAGAACGCTACCGCCTTCAGCCGCCACCTCTTTACGAATACCGTCCACCAACGTTTTCTGCGCCGCCAGGCCATATTCGCCGTAGTCATTGCGCCAGAAATGGCCGTGGTGATCGTTGGTGTGCAGGATGGTAATTTTATAGGTTTTATCCTGCTCATAGGCCTGCGCGGACAGGCTGCCCAGCGATAACGCGGCGAATAACGCCAGCGCCACGCTGTGTTTTAAACAATGCATGCTTCACTCCCTGACTTAATCCCAAGTGCCGAAAGTATAGCGAGTTAGTCGCATTGACAAATATGTTTTCAGAATTGCGACTTCCTTCAAACCTTGTCAGCAGGTATGTTAGTTGGATAATAATTCCACCTGCATCCTCTATACGCCTTCGCGTTGTATGGCAGTGCGTTAGCCCGTTCGTCATATTTCCCATGCAGTAGCCGGGAAAATCAGGGCAGTCGCATGGCGTACAAATAACGAAAGCTATATAAAAAAGTGACGTGAACCTATGGCAATCAATCAGACCGCTCAACCCGTGTCCGGCCCCGCTGCGCCGCCGCAAAAAGCGCGCACCTCGTTTGGCATCTTAGGCGCGATCAGCCTGTCCCATTTGCTTAACGATATGATCCAGTCGCTCATTCTCGCGATCTACCCGCTGCTGCAGGCCGAGTTCTCCCTTACCTTTGTGCAGATCGGGATGATCACTCTCACCTTCCAGCTCACCTCATCGCTGTTCCAACCGGTGATTGGCTATATTACCGATAAACGATCGATGCCGTGGTCGCTGCCGGTGGGCATGTGCTTTACCCTCTGCGGTTTGATCCTCCTGGCGCTGGCCGGTAGCTTCGGTATGGTGCTGCTGGCCGCCGCGCTGGTGGGTACCGGCTCCTCAGTTTTCCATCCGGAATCGTCCCGCGTAGCGCGGATGGCCTCCGGCGGCCGTCACGGCCTGGCCCAGTCGCTGTTCCAGGTCGGCGGCAACTTCGGCAGTTCGCTTGGTCCGCTGCTGGCGGCGGTGATCATCGCCCCGTATGGTAAAGGCAACGTCGCCTGGTTCGTACTGGCCGCCCTGCTGGCTATCGTCGTGCTGTCGCAAATCAGCCGCTGGTACGCCGCACAGCACCGGATGAATAAGGGCAAACCGAAGCCGGCGATCGTCAATCCGCTGCCGCGCAATAAGGTGATTCTGGCGGTAGGTATTCTGCTGATGCTGATTTTCTCGAAATATTTCTATATGGCGAGCATCAGCAGCTATTACACGTTTTATCTGATGCATAAATTCGGCTTATCGGTGCAAAATGCCCAGCTGCATCTGTTTGCCTTCCTGTTCGCGGTGGCCGCCGGGACGGTGATTGGCGGGCCCGTTGGCGATAAGATTGGGCGAAAATATGTTATTTGGGGCTCTATCCTCGGCGTGGCGCCCTTCACCCTTGTTTTACCCTATGCCAGCCTTGAATGGACCGGGATTTTAACGGTGATCATTGGTTTTATCCTCGCCTCGGCCTTCTCCGCTATCCTGGTCTATGCCCAGGAGCTGCTGCCGGGACGTATCGGTATGGTTTCTGGTCTGTTTTTCGGCTTCGCCTTTGGCATGGGCGGCCTTGGCGCCGCGGTGCTGGGCCTGCTGGCGGACCATACCAGTATCGACCTGGTGTATAAAATCTGCGCCTTCCTGCCGCTGCTGGGATTCCTGACGATATTTCTTCCTGATAACCGGCAAAAAGCCTGATTATCCGGCGGCCAAAGTGTAACGTTGGCCGCCGTTACCCCTTGCGCCATCGGCCTGATGCGCGCATTCCTCCCTCGATTTTCCCTTCTGTGCCTTTTCATCCACTAATTGCATTTTTTTGCACAATTCAAGAATTATTCATAAACAAAGTGAACGTTTTTGTCATAAACTATTACGCGGACAGGGTAGCAAAATGGACCGATTCACCACTGGAAAGGAGACGGAATGCACCACGCAACACCGCTAATCACCACCATTGTCGGCGGCCTCGTGCTCGCCTTTATTCTCGGCATGATTGCCAATAAGCTACGTATTTCTCCTCTGGTGGGATATCTCTTAGCGGGCGTGCTGGCCGGACCTTTCACCCCTGGCTTTGTTGCTGACACCAAACTGGCTCCGGAACTGGCGGAACTCGGCGTGATCCTGCTGATGTTCGGCGTCGGGCTGCATTTTTCCCTCAAGGATCTGATGGCGGTAAAGTCGATCGCCATTCCCGGGGCCATCGCCCAGATAGCTGTGGCGACGCTGTTGGGTATGGCGCTCTCCGCCGCCCTTGGCTGGTCGCTGATGACCGGCATCGTCTTTGGCCTGTGTCTCTCCACCGCCAGTACCGTGGTGCTGCTGCGCGCCCTGGAGGAACGACAGCTGATTGACAGTCAGCGCGGGCAGATCGCCATCGGCTGGCTGATTGTGGAAGACCTGGTGATGGTCCTGACGCTGGTCCTGCTGCCAGCAGTGGCCGGTATGGCGGAGAAAGGCAACGTTGGCTTCGCTTCCCTCGCCCTCGACCTCGGGATCACCATTGGCAAAGTGGTGGCCTTTATCGCCATCATGATGCTGGTCGGCCGTCGGCTGGTGCCGTGGATCATGTCCCGCAGCGCGGCCACCGGCTCGCGCGAGCTGTTCACCCTGTCGGTGCTGGCCCTGGCGCTGGGCATCGCCTTCGGCGCCGTGGAGCTGTTTGATGTCTCCTTCGCCCTCGGCGCCTTCTTTGCCGGCATGGTGCTTAATGAATCCGAGCTGAGCCACCGCGCCGCCCATGACACCCTGCCGCTGCGCGACGCCTTCGCGGTGCTGTTCTTTGTCTCCGTCGGCATGCTGTTTGACCCAATGGTGCTGGTCCAGCAGCCGCTGGCGGTGCTGGCGACGCTGGCGATCATTATCTTTGGTAAATCCGCAGCCGCCTTTTTCCTCGTGCGTATGTTTGGCCACTCGCCGCGTACCGCACTGACGATTGCCGCCAGCCTGGCGCAGATTGGTGAATTTGCCTTTATTCTCGCCGGCCTGGGGATGGCGCTTAACCTGCTGCCGCAGGCCGGGCAAAACCTGGTGCTGGCCGGGGCGATCATCTCGATTATGCTCAACCCGGTGCTGTTTACCCTGCTGGAGAAATATCTCGATAAAACCGAAACCCTCGACGAGCAGACCCTGGAAGAGGTGCTGGAAGACGAGAAGCAGGTGCCGGTCGATATCTGCAACCACGCGCTGCTGGTCGGCTTCGGCCGCGTCGGCAGCCTGCTGGGCGAGAAGCTGATGGCCCAGGGGATCCCGCTGGTGGTGGTTGAAACCTCGCGCACCCGCGTGGATGAGCTACGCGAGCGCGGGATCAGCGCGGTGCTGGGCAATGCCGCCAATGAAGAGATCATGGAGCTGGCGCATCTCGACTGCGCTCGCTGGCTGCTGCTGACCATTCCCAACGGCTATGAGGCCGGCGAGATTGTCGCCTCCGCACGGGAAAAATGTCCGAATATCGAGATTATCGCCCGCGCCCATTACGATGATGAAGTGGATTACATTATCGACCGTGGGGCCAATCAGGTGGTGATGGGCGAGCGGGAAATTGCCCGCGCCATGCTGCAGCTTCTGGAAACGCCACCCGCCGGTGAAGTGGTCACTGGCTGATGTACAGCCCTCTCCCGTCGGGAGAGGGACTCGCTTATCGATCCCAGTACGCCTCTTCCAGGCTGTCCTCACGTTCCGGCAGGCCGCGGGTTAAACGCGGCGAGTGCTGGTTCAGCACCTGATAGCTCACGCGGTTGGCATATTTACACACCTGCGCCAGCGAGGAGTAGGTCAGCCATTTGCATTTGTGTTTGCTGGAGTTGGGTACGTTATTGCGATGGTAGTTATTGGCGGTGATGTCATGCAGCAGCGCCGCCAGCGCGCCGTCGCCTGCGCCGTTGGTGTTCATGATCTTCTCCGGGCCGCCCATATACGGCGCGATGTGCGAATAAATGCGCAGCGGATTGACGCAGTCCTGGTGACGCATCGCGCGACTGAATTCAAACTGGTTAAATTCCGGGATCGCCCCCGGCAGCAGCGGATGCTGGGTTTTACGCTTCGCCTCTTCTTCGGTGAAGCCCGCCATATATAGCCCCGCCGGTCCGGCGGTGCACAGCACCAGGTCGACCCAGTCCAGCGCTTTGTCCGCCGCCGACAGCGGATCGGCAAAACCGGTCAGCGCTTCCCCTTCCTCTTCATTCATCGCCAGAATCGAGACATGATCCTGCAGGAACTGCTGCCACCACGCCGGGTTATCGGCAATCACGTATTTGGTACCAAGAGTTAACACCACCGGCACATCATGCTTTTTGGCATACTCGATGGCTTTCATCGTCGCGTCCGGCATCGGCTCGCCCGGCTTGCAGCGTACCAGGTAGGAGGTCAGCACCAGCGCCGAGGCGCCAGCGATCACCGCTTCCGGAATGCTTTCCGGGCGCAGCTTGTTCATATGACCCGGGCTAATGGCGAAGGTGCGCTCGCCGCTATCGCCGATCAGGGTGAAGCAGCGGCCAATGGCGCCGTCAACGCCCTGCAGATAGTTCAGATCGGTACGGCTGGAGGTATTGCACAGGTAGCGATAGGCATAGCCGCCGATTTCGATATTACTGCACATGACGCCAAGCAGCACCGAGCGATCGTCCGCCAGCACCGAGTAGTTGTGCATGGTATTGCCGATCGTGCCGCCGGCAAACTGATGAGTAATAAGATTATTGCGCACCAGCTCCTGGTACAGCGCCTCGGCGACATCATCTTCAATCACCAGAGAGTGGCCCGCGCTCAGGCCGTAGCGCACGATAAACGCCTCATCCACTTTCGCTTCGATATCCACCAGCGTCTGGTCAATACCCACCACCCAGGAGACGCTGGATTCATTCTCCGGCTGAATTTGCTGCAGCAGCGGGTCGCGGGCGTTAACGGGAAAATAGTGTTTGGACTTGCGTTTACCGGGAAATTTCATAGTGGCGCTTAAATAACAGGGAACAAGCGGGAAATAGTAGCATATTCCCCGCCCTGCGCGCGATCAGCGATAAGGCGCCGTCAGGTTGACCATCATCTCAATATGCGCGGCGTCCGCGTTAAGCGCCGGAATGTATTCATATTGCTTGCCACCCGCTTCGAGGAAGATTTCCCGGTTCTGGACGGCGATCTCTTCCAGCGTTTCGAGACAGTCGGCGGCAAAGCCCGGGCACAGCACCTGAATATGCTTCGTCCCTTTCTCGCCGAGCATCTTCAGCGTCTCATCGGTGTACGGCGTCAGCCAGGGTTCCCGCCCAAAGCGCGACTGGAAGGTCATCATCACCCGCTCCGGTGGCAGCCCCAGCGCGGAGACCAGTTCCCGCGTGGTATCACGACAGCGCTGAGGATAATCATCTCCCTGGTTGGCATAGCGCTGCGGGATCCCATGATAGGAAAGCAGCAGCAGATCCGGTTCCCCATGAACGGCAAACGAGGCGCGCACGCTGGCCGCCAGAGCATGGATATAGTCCGGGTGCCCGGCGTAATCGCGAATAAACGAGATACCGGGAATGGCACGTTTTTTCGCGAGGATCCGCGCCAGCTCATCCCAGACGGCAGCCACCGTCGAGCAGGAATATTGCGGATACAGCGGCAGCACCACGATGTGCCCCACCCCTTGCGCCAGTAAATCATCCACCGCGCTGGCCAGCGACGGCGTTCCATAGCTCATGCCCAGCGCCACCGGGGTATCCGGCAGTCTGGCAGCCAGCGCCTGCTGCTGGCGACGGCTGTATACCATCAGCGGCGACCCCTCTTCCATCCAGACGGACTGATAGAGTTTAGCCACGCGGGGAGAGCGAATCGGCAGTATGACGCCGCGCAGCAGCGGCCACCATAGCAGACGAGACGTATCCACCACCCGTTTGTCGCTGAGGAATTGTCGCAGATAACGCTTCACCGCACCGGGGGTGGGCGCATCGGGAGTGCCTAAATTGGCCAGCAAGATACCTGTTTTCGTCTGATGCATTACCGCCTCTTAACCATTTGAATCGCAGCCAATTGTAGCTGAAATGGCGCTAAACGGAACCAATCATAGCAAAAGGTAGGAATGAGAGGAGTTCTCATCCTGCCGCAGCAGGATGAGAAAAGGCTTTATCAGCCGAGGATTTTTTCCAGTTCGGCGCGCACGTCAGCCACCGCTTTGGTGCCGTCGACTTTGGCGTATTTGGTGTTGCCCGCCTGCGCTTCTTTGGTGTAGTAGCCGATCAGCGGCGCCGTCATCTGATGATATTCCACCAGACGCTTACGCACGGTCTCTTCCTGGTCGTCTTTACGGGTGGTCAGCTCTTCGCCGGTCACGTCGTCTTTGCCTTCCACCTTCGGCGGATTGAATTTGATGTGGTATACGCGACCGGATGCCGCGTGAACGCGACGGCCAACGATACGGTCGACAATCAGTTCGTCCGGCACGTCGAATTCCAGCACGTAATCAACGGTAATGCCCGCTTCTTTCATGGCGTCAGCCTGCGGAATAGTGCGCGGGAAACCGTCCAGCAGGAAGCCGTTACGGCAATCTTCCTGGGCGATACGCTCTTTAACCAGCGCGATAACCAGCTCATCGGTCACCAGCTTGCCGGCGTCCATGATGTCTTTCGCCTGCTTACCGAGCTCAGAGCCGGATTTTACCGCAGCGCGCAGCATATCGCCGGTGGAGATTTGCGGAATACCGTATTTCTCCATGATGAACTGAGCCTGAGTTCCTTTACCCGCGCCCGGAGCGCCAAGCAGAATAATACGCATTACGAAAATCCCCTCAAAAGTCGATTCAATTTTTCAAAAACGCTAAACCATACCACCAGAACGGCGATGGCTCAAGGAAGGCGGTGCGGCTGAAACGGTTAATGGTGAGATATTTTATGCAATCCAATGTGAAATGCCCCGTCTGAGCAAATCGCTCAGACGGGGCATTTATCCCGTTCCCGGCGTCGCGTCGCTCGGCCGGGCTACTCGTTCAGGTTCGCGTCAGGAAGCCAGCAGCTGGTTCATACGGCGGATAAACTGGTTCGGATCTTCCAGCGTGCCGCGCTCGGCCAGCAGCGCCTGATCCAGCAGCAGTTCCACCCATTCGCCGAACTGCGCGTCATCCTGGGTATCGGCTGCGCGTTTCACCAGCTGATGCGCCGGGTTCAGTTCGAAGATGTATTTCACTTCCGGCGCCGCCTGGCCCGCAGCCGCGAAAAGCTTCGCCATCTGGGTGCTCATCTCGTCGGCATCGGTGGTGACAATCGCCGGGGTATCGGTCAGACGATGGGTCAGACGCACCTCTTTGACCCGGTCGCCAAGCAGGTTTTTCACACGCTCAACGAACGGCTCCAGCGCTTTTTCGGCTTCTTTGGTGGACTCGTCCACTTCATCCGCCAGCTTGTCCAGCGACTCGTCGGCTTTAGCGACAGACTGGAACGCTTTGCCGTCGAACTCGGTCAGGTAGCTCATCATCCACTCGTCGATGCGATCGGAGAGCAGCAGCACTTCGATCCCTTTCTTACGCAGCAGCTCGAGGTGCGGGCTGCTCTTCGCCGCCGCATAGCTGTCGGCAGTGATGTAGTAGATCTTCTCCTGACCTTCTTTCATGCGTGAGACGTACTCTTCCAGCGACACGGTCTGCGCGGAGGAATCAGTATGGGTGGTCGCGAAGCGCAGCAGTTTGGCGATCGCCTCCTGGTTGCTCGGATCTTCCGCCGGCCCCTCTTTCAGCACCAGGCCGAACTGTTTCCAGAAGGTCTGATATTTTTCGGCGTCGTCTTTCGCCAGCTTATCCAGCATCTGCAGCGCGCGTTTGGTCAGCGCGGTGCGCAGGTTGCGGGTCACGCTGCTGTCCTGCAGAATTTCACGGGAGACGTTCAACGGCAGATCGTTGGAGTCTATCAGGCCGCGTACGAAGCGCAGGTAGTTCGGCATAAACTGCTCGGCGTCGTCCATGATGAACACACGCTGGACGTACAGCTTCAGGCCGTGTTTATGATCGCGGTTCCACATATCCCACGGCGCCTGCGACGGGATATACAGCAGGCTGGTGTACTCCTGCTTACCTTCCACGCGGTTGTGGCTCCAGGTCAGCGGGTCGCTGTAGTCATGGGCAATGTGCTTGTAGAATTCTTTGTATTCGTCGTCGTTAACTTCAGACTTGCTGCGAGTCCACAGGGCCTGCGCCTTGTTGATTTTTTCCCAACTGATAACGGTTTCGCCGTCTTTCTCTTCCCGTTTCTCAATCTCAACCGGCAGCGCGATATGGTCGGAATACTTGCTGATGATGGAGCGCACGCGCCAGTCGTTGAGGAAATCGTCCTCACCTTCGCGCAGATGCAGGGTGATTTCGGTCCCGCGATCGGCTTTGGTGATGTCAGCCACGGTATATTCCCCTTCGCCGGCGGATTCCCAGAACACGCCGTTCTCAGGTTTATCGCCTGCCGCACGGGTACGGACGGTCACTTTATCCGCCACGATGAAGGCCGAATAGAAGCCGACACCGAACTGGCCAATCAGCTGGCTATCTTTTGCCTGGTCGGAACCCATCGATTCGAGGAACGCTTTGGTGCCGGATTTGGCGATGGTGCCGAGATGGTCGATAACCTCTTCCCGGTTCATACCGATACCGTTATCGGCAATGGTCAGGGTACGGTTGTCTTTATCAAACGAAACCCGCACGCGCAGCTCGCCGTCTCCCTCATACAAATCCGGCTGCGACAGCGCGCGGAAACGCAGCTTATCGGCCGCATCAGAGGCGTTGGAAATCAGCTCACGCAGAAAGATTTCTTTGTTGGAATAGAGGGAATGGATCATCAGGTGCAGAAGCTGTTTTACTTCTGACTGAAAACCACGAGTTTCTTGTCCTTTCATCTGATTCAACCTCAACAATGCCATTTTAAATGGGTAAAAAACCGTTGAGTGGGAGATGGGGACAGCGGGGAAATTTTTCAAGCGGAGGCGGCGATAGCCGCCTCCATTTGTTCAGAAAGTAATCTTGTGGCGACCGGCCAGCGAGTGGGACAGCGTGGTGCCGTCGACCATCTCCAGCTCGCCGCCCACCGGCACGCCGTGGGCGATTCGGCTGGCGTCGACGCCATACTGCGCGCACAGCTCCGCGATATAGTTGGCTGTCGCCTCGCCCTCAACGGTCGGGTTGGTGGCAAGGATCACCTCGGTGATCGACTCCGCCTCCAGCCGTTGCTCCAGGCGATCGAGCCCGATGTCATCAGGCCCGATGCCGTCGAGCGGCGACAGGTGCCCCATCAGCACGAAGTAGCGGCCGGAATACTGCCCGGTCTGCTCAATGGCGTAGATGTCCGCCGGACTCTCCACCACGCAGATCTGGCCGTTTTCCTGGCGACGCGGGTTGCTGCAGATATTGCACACCTCCTGCTCGGTGAAGGTGCGGCAATCGGCACAGTGGCCGATCTCCGACATCGCGCGCGTCAGCGCCTGCGCCAGACGCATCCCGCCGCTGCGATCGCGCTGCAGCAGGGTAAACGCCATGCGCTGCGCCGACTTCGGGCCGACGCCCGGCAGACAGCGCAGTGCTTCCATAAGCTGAGTTAACAGCGGGCTGGTTTGCATCAGAACGGCATCTTGAAGCCTGGCGGCAGCTGCATACCGGCAGAGACGGAAGCCATCTTCTCTTTCTGAGTCTCTTCGATACGGCGCGCAGCGTCGTTGAACGCGGCAGCCACCAGATCTTCCAGCATCTCTTTGTCATCTTCCAGCAGGCTTGGGTCGATCTCCACGCGGCGGCAGTTGTGCGCGCCGTTAATGGTCACTTTCACCAGACCCGCGCCGGATTCGCCGGTCACTTCCAGCTGAGCGATCTCTTCCTGCATCTTCTGCATTTTTTCTTGCATCTGCTGGGCCTGCTTCATCAGGTTACCCAGGCCGCCTTTTCCACCAAACATAGGCTTCTCTCTCAGTCAGTCATCATTAAAGGTACTGACTGCAAGTCAAACTTGCAGTCAAATGGGGCGAATACTCTCTTCATCCAGATCGGCGTCAAAGAAACGACGCAGGGTCTGAATGTTATTATCCGCAATAATCGCTTCGCGCGCCTGCGCGAGCTTCTCTTCATAAATAGCCTGCCGCCACTCCAGCGGCGTGCGCATCGCGGGATTATCGTCTTCCACGATGGTCAATTCAACGGGCGTACCGTACAACACCCCCAGCGCTTCAGCCAGCTTTTGCTGTGCGCCGGCGGAATTGAGGTGGCGCTGGCTGGAGCGCAGATGCAGACAGACGCGATTGCCCTCCTGCTCTTTCCACGCGTTGAGCGCTACCTGCTCGACCAGCTTCGGTACTGCCAACTGGCTCACTTCCGCCGCCCAGCTGTCGCGCTCGACCGCTTCAACGGCAAGCTTGGCCGCCAGCTCAGGCGTTTTTTCATGCTCCAGCGCTTTTTTCAGCGCTTTAGGCGTGGCGACTTCGACTTTGGTCTCTTCAACCACCGTCGTCGCCTTCCAGCGATAAGCCTCTTTCTTCGCCGGGGCCTGCTCCAGCGCCGCCGCGGCCGGACGAGCCTGGACGCGCTCGGTAATCGAACTCAGTCGCTCCAGCGCAGCGTTATTCACCGGCCGCGCGCGGGAAGCGGCTGCCGGTTCACTCTTTTTTGGGGTGGTTGCTCCCTGGCTGCGCTGCAGGTGGCTGCGGGCCGCCAGCACCTGGCTGGTGGTCGGCGGCAAACTCTGCGGCGGCTGTGGCGGCGGCGCTGCGGGGGAAACCGGCTGGCGCGGCGCGGGCGCGGCGGCCTGCGCCGGCTGCACCTCGGGCTCCGGCAGCGGCTTACGCGGATGAAACGCCAGGGCGCGCAGCAGCGTCATTTCGACGCCCATCCGCCGGTCCGGGGCATAGGGTAGCTCTTTGCGGCCAATCAGCAGCGTTTGGTAGTAGAGCTGAACGTCGCTCGGCGGTACGGTGCGCGCCAGTTCGCGCATCCGCACTTCGACCGCGGCCATGTCGGTGCCCAGCGCCGAAGGGGACAGCTGAACCATGGCGATGCGGTGCAGCAGGCTCTGCATCTCCACCAGCAGCGCCTCCCATTCAACGCCGCGCGCGGCGGCGTCATTGACGCCCGCCATGACTCGCTCGCCATCGGCGGCGACCAGGGCTTCAATCAACGACAGTGCCTGATCGTCATCGAGGGTGCCGAGCATGGTGCTCACCGACGCCGCCGTCAGTTGCCCTTCTCCACTGGCAATAGCCTGATCGGTCAGGCTTAAGGCATCGCGCAGGCTGCCGTCGGCGGCGCGCGACAACAGCTGCAGCGCGCGGGGCTCGAAGGCAATCTGCTCTTCGCCAAGAATATGCTCCAGCTGATGGCGGATCTGTTCAACGTCCAGCGCCTTCAGGTGGAACTGCAGGCAGCGGGATAAGATCGTCACCGGCAGCTTCTGCGGATCCGTCGTCGCCAGCAGGAATTTGACGTGCGCCGGCGGCTCCTCCAGCGTTTTTAATAACGCATTGAAGCTGTGGCGCGACAGCATATGAACTTCGTCGATGAGATAGACCTTGAAGCGGCCCCGGGCCGGCGCGTACTGGACGTTATCCAGCAGGTCGCGGGTATCTTCGACTTTGGTGCGTGAGGCGGCGTCAATCTCAATCAGATCGACAAAGCGCCCCTGTTCAATTTCCCGGCAGTTATCGCACACGCCGCAGGGGGTGGCGGTGATGCCGGTTTCACAGTTTAACCCTTTCGCCAGCAGGCGGGCGATGGAGGTCTTACCGACTCCGCGGGTACCGGAAAAGAGATAAGCGTGATGAATGCGCCCTAACGACAAGCCGTTCGCCAGTGCGGTCAGCACATGTTCCTGGCCGACGACGTCAGCAAAGGTTTGTGGGCGCCATTTACGGGCTAAGACCTGATAACTCATGGGCTGGCTCTGAAACGCTGGAAGGTGAAATCACGAAGGGGTCATGCTATCACAGCCCCGCCCGATCGGCGAGGCTATGTGGAGGGATTTGCTTAGTGGCCCGGGAACGGCACCAGACTGAAGCAGTGGATCCCCAGCTTCTCCAGGCGCTGTTCGCCGCCCAGATCGAAGAGATTGATAATGAAAGCGGCATCCTGCACTTCGCCGCCGAGACGGCGGATCAGTTTGACCGTCGCGTCGATGGTTCCGCCGGTCGCCAGCAGATCGTCCACCACCAGCACTTTGTCGCCCGGTTTGATGGCGTCAACGTGGATCTCCAGCTGATCGGTGCCGTATTCCAGCTCATAGCTCTCAGCGATGGTTTCACGCGGCAACTTACGCGGCTTGCGTACCGGAACAAAGCCCACGCCCAGCGCCAGCGCAACCGGTGCGCCGAAAAGGAAGCCACGCGCCTCAGTCCCTACCACTTTGGTAATTCCCGCGTCTTTGTAGCGCTCGGTCAGCAGTTCAATGCTGAGCGCGTAAGCTTTCGGGTCTTCCAGTAAACTGGTGACATCGCGGAAAAGAATGCCCGGTTTTGGATAATCCTCGATACTCTGGATGCTGTTCTTCAGATATTCAAGCTGCTGTGCAGTTGCGGTCATAAGTGTATGCCTGATTGAAACGGTGTTACCCACGGGCGTGCAAAAGGGGCCAAAGAAACATTTGTTTAACCTTTGACCAGGCTTACCCGCGCTCGAAAACGCCAGAATTTACTGGCTGTCAGCAACAATTGCAACAGGCATTATTGCGCATCAGTGCTTTTGTTGCTTTGCGTCAACCACCGGAATGCGCCACATAAAGATCAGCAGACAGGCCAGAATGACCAACAGCATGATGCGCACCCACGTAAGCTTAACCAGCCACAGCGAAATAGCAAAAGTCGCCACGATCATGGCAATGGCGCGCGGTTTGGCGCCGCGAGGCATGGCGCGGTACTGTTGCCAGTGGCGAAGATAGCCGCCGAACCATGAGCGATACAGCAGCCACTGGTGAAAGCGCGGCGATGAGCGGGCAAAGCACCAGGCAGCAAGCAGAATAAACGGCGTCGTCGGCAGCAACGGTAAGAAGACGCCCAGCGTACCCAGCGCTACCGCCAGCCAGCCGATAATGGTTAAAATAACAGGTGGCATAATGCGAATCGTTATCAAACAGATACGGCTACTGTAGCACAGTTGGCTGATGGAGAATGGAGGGGGTTGGTGAAAACAGCTCAACTTTTACAAACGCTGAACAATCAGCTCAGCGAGCTGGCCGCGCAGGTGGCGCCGCTGGCGGAGCACGCGACCCTCAGCCCGCGCTTTGACCGCCAGCTCTTCCACACCCGCAGCACGCTGATGCAGGCCTATCTGGCGGAAGCCCAACACAACTTTCACCAGCTCCGCCAGGCCGTCGAGCGCCAGCAGTTGCCGCAGGTAGCCTGGATCGCCGAGCGTCTGGCGGCGCAAATCGCTGCGCTGCGTCGCGAAACCGCCACCTGGTCGCTGCGCAGTTGGGACCATGCCTCGCCAACGCTGAGCCGCTGGCAGCGCCGTCGCCTACAGCATCAGGAGTATGAGCGCCGCCTGCTGGCGATGCGCGACCAACGCCAGCGCCAGCTGACGCAGGCTACCAGCCTCGACGAGCAGCAGCGGCTGGCCAGGGAAGTCGAGGTCTACAGTGGACGGCTGGCGCGCTGCCGACAGGCGCTGGATAAGATTGAAAACGTACTGGCGCGGCTGACGCGCTAACAGGAGAGTCCGATGTCGCTGGAAAATGCCCCCGATGAGGTCAAACTGGCCGTCGATTTAATCATGTTGCTGGAATCACATCAGATCCCGGCGCAAACCGTGCTGGACGCGCTGGAAATTGTCAGGCGGGATTATGCAAACAAGTTAAAAAACGCGGAAAGCGCCTCGCAAACGCCGCAGAAGTAAGATGTTGCCCACGGCGGAGTGCTGGCAGAGTGGTCCTCTGCGCATGACGCCGATGGAGGCAATATTGATGGAAAAGGTCAGTCAAACCCCGTACGATGCGGTTTTTCGCCAGATGCTGATGCATCAGGCGGTGGCGAAGGATTTCCTGCAGCTGTATCTGCCCGCGCCGTTTCTGGCAATCTGCGAGCTGGATTCGCTGCAGCTGGTCTCCGGTAGCTTTGTTGAAGAGGACCTGCGCGCCAGCTATTCCGATATCCTTTACTCACTGCGCACCCGCCACGGACCGGGCTATGTTTACGCGCTGATTGAGCACCAGAGTACCCCGGACAAGCTGATGGCGTTTAGACTGCTGCGCTACGCGCTGGCCGCCATGCAGCGTCATCTGGACGCTGGCCACGATACGCTGCCGCTGGTGGTGCCGATTCTGTTTTATCACGGCAAGGTCACCCCCTGGCCCTGGCCCCGCAACTGGCAACAGCTATTCGCCGAACCGGCGCTGGCGAAGGCGCTCTATAGCGGTGATTTTCCGCTGGTGGACCTCACCGTTATGCCAGATAATCAGATCGTCCGTCATCGGCGGATGGCCATGCTGGAGCTGTTGCAAAAGCATATCCGCCATCGCGATCTGGCCGAGCTGCAGGTGCCGCTGATTGCGCTGATGACGCAAGGCTATCTGACAGAAGCGCAGTTGAATACGCTGCTGCGCTATATGTTGCAGGCGGGTACAACGGAACATCCGGGGGCGCTGATCCGCGCGCTGGCGGCGCAGTCGCCCAGGCATAAGGAGCTGATGATGACCATTGCCGAATGGCTGGAAGAGAAAGGCCGTAAACAGGGGCAGCAGGAGGGCGAGCAGGAAGGTCGAGAAGCCGCCACTCGCAGCATCGCCGCCAGAATGCTGGCGCGCGGCCTCGAAAGACAAATCGTGCGGGAACTCACCGGGCTTAGCGACGAGGAGCTCGCCGCGCTGGCGCCCTGATGCAGCAGGGGCGGCGTTGCGCCGCCCCTCTTCAGTTAAGACGCGACGGAGGGTGCTAAATCGTCGCCCTTTCCATCCCGCTTCACTTCCGTGACTTCATCACCCTTTTCATTTCGCAGATGGACTTCCAGCTGGTTAAAGGCAATGTTGATGTCATTCTCCCGGCACAGACGGTCGATGGCGCGGTTGAGCTCATCCACCGTGTAGCTGCGATCGCGCAGTTCACGGACATACAGACGTAGTTCATGATCCAGCGTACTGGGGCCGAAGGTGGTGAAGAAGACCGCCGGCGCTGGCTCCTGCATCACTTTCGGATGATCGTGCGCCACCTTCAGCAGCACCTCCTTCACCTTATCCAGGTCGGAACCGTAGGCGACGCCGAGGCGGATTACCACGCGGGTCACGGTGTCGGAGAGCGACCAGTTGATCAAGCGCTCGGTAACGAACGCCTTGTTCGGGATGATCACCTCTTTGCGATCGAAGTCGGTAATGGTGGTGGCGCGAATACGGATTTTGCTTACCGTACCGGAGAAGGTGCCGATAGTCACCGTATCCCCGATGCGCACCGGACGTTCGAACAGAATAATCAGGCCGGAGACAAAGTTACCGAAGATCTCCTGCAGACCAAAACCCAAACCAACCGACAGCGCGGCCGCCAGCCATTGCAGTTTGTCCCAGGAGACGCCCAGCGACCCGAATACCGTCATCGCCCCAATGGCGATAATCGCATAGTTAAGAATGGTGGTGATGGCGTAGGAAGTCCCCTGACGCATATTGAGCCGCGACAGGACCAGCACCTCCAGCAGCCCCGGCAGGTTGCGGATTAGCGCCCAGGCAACCATCGACGCCACAATGGCAAACAGCAGGCTGCCCATCGTCACGCTGCGCACCACGCTGGCCCCCGCCTCGGTGCCGTTGTAATGCCAGAGGGTGATGCTGTCGAGATAGGCGAAAACGGTGATCAAATCCGACCAAATCGCCCAGAACATGACCGCGAACAGCGCGATCATCACCAGCATGGTGATGCGCAACGTCTGCTGGTTAACCTGTTCGAGAGCGATAGTCGGCTCCTCCTGCGGCTCAGCGCCTTCCGCGCCCTCCTTCACCAGATGCTGACGGCGCGCCAGCGCCCGGCGCCAGGCGATACGCCGCGCCGCCACGCTCAGGCCACGCAGCACGGTCTGGTACAGCAGGTTCCAGATCATTACCAGATAAACCGTCTCGATCCAGCGTCCCGCCAGGCGCAGCGTGGTGTAGAAGTAGCCGGTCGCCGTCAGCACCATCAGGGCCACCGGAACGATAGACAGCACCGTGATCGTCAGCAGGCGCAGGCTGTGCGACTCTTTATCGCGCCAGCTTTCCCGGCACATCGGCCAGACCAGCACCGCGATCAGCAGTAAGTTGAAGAAAATCACCAGCTGCCCCAGCACATCGTCCATCAGGTTCAGCGGCGACAGCTCGGAAATCACCGACCAGAAATTCAGCGGCAGCAGCGCCAGGCTGACGCGGACAATCTGCCGCCGCCAGTGGCTGGTCAACTGCGCCGGCATATTAAAGTGGCTGACCGCCACGCCGTTCTTTTCCAGCACTTTCCAGCACAGGCCAAACACCAGCCAGAACATCGCCAGTTTTTTACTGTACGCCCACAGCAGTCCGCTGATATTTAACTGCATGGTGAGTAAGATCAGGCCAATCGCCAGAATCACCAGCACCACCGGTAAGGCGCGGATCAGGTCGATAAAGATCGCCTTCGGCGTATGCAGTTGGGTATCATTGCGTAGTTGGCCTACCTGAGAAGCCAGCTTCGCCTGATAATCCTTGAGCCACTGCAAACGCCAGCGGATCAGGCCGGCAATTAGCAGCAGCGGTAATCCGGCGAGGAAAGCGATAAATACCGCCGGCCACGCTTTTTCCCAGTTCACGGTGATTTTCATCGCCTTAAACTGACCTTTCAGCGCTTCCGGGAAGGCCTTAATCCACTCCCAGTCCATCGGTTTATTGCTGTTCACCCAGAAAATTTGCTGGGTCAGGATTTCTTTCAGGCTGCTGGAGACGCTCATCAGCTGCTGCTGATTGATCTGCAGGTTGATGGCCATCATCAGCTGGTTCCCCAGCTGTTTATTGAACTGGTCAAGCAGCTCGCGACGCATGTCGATCACTTCCAGCAGCGCGGCGTGCACTTCATCGGTTACTTCAGCGCTGTGCCCCTCTTCCAGCTTAGCGACATAGGCATCGCTCTGGAACAGGGCGTCGCGCTGCTGGTTAACTTCAAACTGTTCGAGCCGCAGGTCGGCTATGCGATTAGTCATATCCTGCAGCTCATCCGCCGACGGCAGCGTCTGCTGCTGCTGATAAAGAATGCGCGACAGCAGGAGGCTGCCCTTGAGCACGGAAATTTGCTCTTTAATATCCCGCTCAGACTGCAGGGCGCGGTCGAGCCAGTTCTTTACCTGGATATTGCGCTGCACCAGCTGGTTGCCATTCTCCGTCGCCTGGATCAGCTTCTCGCTCAACTGGTGGTTAACATCCAGCTCCTGCTTGACCAGCGGGTTGGCCTGAATACGCGTGGTTTCATCCGGCGTGACCGCCTCCTGGGCGGTTTTCTCAGTCAGCGTCAGCCGCTTGCTGTTCACCGCCTCCTGCAGCAGCTGCAGCTGATGCTCCAGCCGGTTGCTCCAGGCGGTTACATAGTCACGCTGCTTCTGCAGGGTATCCTGCAGGATAGTGTTGCCTTCGAGGCTCTTACGCTGCTGCTCGATCTGCGCGTTGAGCAACGCCTGCTGGGCCTGCAGCAACACCTGCTGGGTCGGACGCAGAGTCTCATCGCCCACCGAGGTGCCATTCAGACGATTACGGATCTGCTGCAGCTGCTGGGAGGCGTTGTACATCGCATTTTGCACCCGTTCCGGCTGCGTTTGCAGGGAAACCAGCTGGCTGTTGTAGGTTGCCAGATCGTTTTGCGCATTCTGCAGATCGTCCAGCGTTTGGGTGACGCGTGATTCCAGCTGACGCAGGGAGAGCGTGCTCAGCGTCTTGCGCGTCGCGTCGTCGTTCGGGACATCGCTCAGGTTGTTAAGGTTATCCACCGCCTGGCGCAGCTTCGCCGGGGCTTGCTCGACCTGCTGGCGGAGCTGCGTCGTCTCGCTCTTGATGCGATCGATTTTATCCAGCGTTTCCAGGGTCTGGGTCAAATCCTGCTGGACCAGTTTATCCTGCGGAGTCAGTTCCTTTTGCTTGTTTAATGTGTTGAGCTGACTCTGTACCTCCGCCCGGTCAGGGAGGTCTGCGGCGCGGCCCTGAACTGGACTGAAAAGGCCAATAAAACAGAGCAGCATAATGGTAAAGATGAACGTGGCGCGTTGCCTGGAGATCGTGTGCAGCATAGTTAATATGAATGAATGCAAATGCCGGAGAATACCGGGGGTCGTCGCAAGCGCGCAGAATAGCACTTCTCATCGCTGGCGAATAGCGGCGGACCACGCTAAAAATTCACGCTCATCCGCACGCTTCGTTAAGCTGGCAGGCTCTCCGGGCCGCGAAGCGTGGGGCAGAATTGATACATCTCCAGCAGGATGGCGACGTAGTCACGCGCTTCCGCATGCAGGTCGAACGAGTCGGGAGCAAACAGCCAGTTCTCCATCAGGCCTGAAAGGTAGCTGCGCATTAAAATCGCCGCTCGCCGGGTGAGTAAATTGGCAGGCAACAGCTTCGCCGCGATACACTCTTTTAAGGTTTGCTCGATACGCTCGTAGCTCGCCAGGGAGAGCTGCCGCTGGGCCTGCTGCACTACGGTCATTTCTCCGACGAATTCGCACTTATGGAAGATAATCTCCATCATCAACCGACGACGCTCTTCTGTCACTGTCGCTTCAAGAACATAGACTAATATCTCCCTGATAACTGAGAGTGGATCGTTGGGGAATTTTGCCCGATACTCAATTTCGAGATCGCTAATACTGGCGTCTGACAGCTCCCAAATTTCGTTGAATAAATCTGATTTATTCTTGAAATGCCAGTAGATAGCCCCCCTCGTTACACCCGCAGCTTTTGCAATTGTTGCCAACGAGGTAGATGATACGCCTTGCTGCGAAAACAGACGCAGAGCAACATCCAGAATCAGTTGCCGGGTTTCACGTGCCTGTTGTTTGGTTTTTCGTGCCATAGGTTAATGACTTTACAGAGGTTACGTTTACATACATTTGTGAATGTATGTACCATAGCACGACCATAATAGAAAGACTGTAGTGGGTTTGTGGTTGTTTGAGCCACTGAACATTTTGAAATTGGACACTCGAGGTTTACATATGAACAAAAACAGAGGGTTAACGCCTCTGGCGGTCGTTCTGATGCTCTCAGGCAGCTTAGCGCTAACAGGATGTGACGATAAACCGGCTCAACAAGGAGCCCAGCACATGCCGGAAGTCGGTATTGTGACGCTCAAATCCGCACCTCTACAAATAACCACCGAACTGCCAGGCCGCACCAGCGCCTATCGCATTGCGGAAGTTCGTCCTCAGGTCAGTGGCATTATTTTAAAACGTAACTTCGTGGAAGGTAGCGATATCCAGGCCGGCGTTTCCCTGTATCAGATCGATCCAGCCACCTATCAGGCCAGCTATGACAGCGCCAAAGGCGACCTGGCAAAAGCCCAGGCGGCGGCAAACATGGATCAACTGACGGTCAAGCGTTATCAGAAACTGTTAGGCACTAAATATATCAGTCAACAAGACTACGATACCGCCGTCGCGACGGCGCAGCAGAGCAATGCGGCCGTGGTCGCGGCGAAAGCAGCCGTTGAAACCGCGCGCATCAATCTGGCCTACACCAAAGTCACCTCGCCGATTAGCGGTCGCATTGGTAAATCCGCAGTGACCGAAGGGGCGCTGGTGCAAAATGGTCAAACAACCGCCCTGGCAACCGTTCAGCAGTTGGATCCGATCTATGTCGACGTCACCCAGTCGAGCAATGATTTCCTGCGCCTGAAACAGGAGCTGGCCGATGGCCGTCTGAAACAGGAAAACGGGAAAGCGAAAGTGGAGCTGGTGACTAACGACGGTCTTAAGTATCCGCAGGCTGGCACGCTGGAATTCTCGGATGTCACCGTCGATCAGACCACCGGCTCTATCACGCTGCGCGCTATTTTCCCTAACCCGGATCACACCCTGCTACCGGGGATGTTTGTCCGTGCCCGTCTGGAAGAAGGGGTTAACCCTGACGCCCTGCTGGTGCCGCAACAGGGTGTCACCCGTACGCCGCGCGGCGATGCCAGCGTCATGGTAGTGGGTGAAGGCGATAAGGTCGAAGTCCGCCAGGTCACTGCTTCTCAAGCGATTGGCGATAAATGGCTGGTCACTGACGGTCTGAAATCCGGCGATCGCGTTATCGTCACTGGCCTGCAAAAAATCAAACCAGGCGTGCAGGTAAAAGCGCAGGAAGTAGCTTCTGATGATAAACAGCAAGCCGCAGGCAACGCGCCATCAGAACAAACCAAGTCTTAACTTAAACAGGAGCCGTTAAGACATGCCTAATTTCTTTATCGATCGCCCCATATTTGCATGGGTGATCGCCATCATCATCATGCTGGCTGGGGGATTATCGATCCTCAAATTGCCGGTGGCGCAATATCCGACGATTGCGCCGCCAGCAATTTCCATTACCGCCATGTACCCCGGTGCTGACGCCGAAACCGTGCAGAACACCGTGACTCAGGTTATCGAACAGAATATGAACGGTATCGATCACCTGATGTACATGTCCTCGAATGGCGACTCCACCGGTACGGCGACCATCACCCTGACCTTCGAATCCGGTACCGATCCGGACATCGCCCAGGTTCAGGTTCAGAACAAGCTGGCCCTGGCCACCCCTCTGCTGCCGCAAGAAGTACAGCAGCAAGGGATCAGCGTTGAGAAAGCGTCCAGCAGCTTCCTGATGGTTGTCGGCGTTATTAACACCAACGGCACCATGAACCAGGACGATATTTCGGACTACGTGGCGGCCAACATGAAGGACCCGATCAGCCGTACCAGCGGCGTCGGCGACGTTCAGCTTTTCGGTTCCCAGTACGCGATGCGTATCTGGATGGATCCGAATAAACTGAATAACTTCCAGCTCACGCCGGTGGACGTGATCAGCGCTCTGAAAGCGCAGAACGCCCAGGTAGCCGCTGGTCAGTTAGGCGGTACGCCGCCGGTGAAAGGCCAGCAGCTCAACGCGTCTATCGTCGCACAGACGCGTCTGACCAATACGGAAGAGTTTGGCAACATCCTGCTGAAGGTGAACCAGGATGGTTCCCAGGTTCGTCTGCGTGATGTCGCCAAAATTGAGCTGGGTGGCGAAAGCTATGACGTGGTGGCGAAGTATAACGGCCAGCCAGCGTCCGGTCTGGGTATTAAACTGGCTACCGGCGCGAACGCGCTGGATACCGCCAACGCGATCCGCGCTGAACTGGCGAAGATGGAGCCGTTTTTCCCGTCGGGGATGAAAATCGTTTACCCGTATGACACCACCCCGTTCGTGAAAATCTCTATTCACGAAGTGGTTAAAACGCTGGTGGAAGCGATCATCCTGGTCTTCCTGGTGATGTATCTGTTCCTGCAGAACTTCCGCGCCACGCTGATCCCGACCATCGCGGTGCCGGTGGTCCTGTTAGGGACCTTCGCGGTGCTGGCGGCGTTTGGCTTCTCGATAAACACCCTGACGATGTTCGGGATGGTGCTCGCCATCGGCCTGCTGGTGGATGACGCCATCGTGGTGGTCGAGAACGTCGAGCGCGTCATGGCCGAAGAAGGCCTGCCGCCGAAAGAAGCGACGCGTAAATCGATGGGGCAGATTCAGGGCGCGCTGGTAGGTATCGCCATGGTGCTGTCGGCGGTATTTATCCCGATGGCATTCTTCGGCGGTTCAACCGGCGCCATCTATCGCCAGTTCTCCATCACCATCGTTTCCGCGATGGCGCTATCGGTACTGGTCGCGCTGATCCTGACGCCGGCGCTGTGCGCCACGATGCTGAAGCCTATCCAGAAAGGCAGCCACGGCGCGACCACCGGTTTCTTCGGCTGGTTTAACCGCATGTTCGATAAGAGCACGCACCATTACACCGACAGCGTAGGCAACATTCTGCGCAGCACCGGTCGCTATCTGGTGCTGTATCTGATCATCGTGGTGGGCATGGCGTGGCTGTTCGTTCGTCTGCCGAGCTCGTTCCTGCCGGACGAAGACCAGGGGGTATTCCTGAGTATGGCCCAGCTGCCTGCCGGCGCCACCCAGGAGCGCACGCAGAAAGTGCTGGATGAGATGACGAATTACTATCTCACCAAAGAGAAGGACAACGTGGAATCCGTGTTTGCGGTTAACGGCTTCGGCTTCGCCGGCCGCGGCCAGAACACCGGTATCGCGTTCGTCTCGCTGAAAGACTGGAGCCAACGTCCGGGCGACGAAAACAAAGTTGAAGCGATCACCGGTCGGGCGATGGGCTACTTCTCGCAGATTAAAGACGCGATGGTCTTCGCCTTTAACCTGCCGGCTATCGTTGAACTGGGTACCGCGACCGGCTTTGACTTCCAGCTGATTGATCAGGGCGGCCTGGGACACGAAAAACTGACCCAGGCACGTAATCAGCTGTTTGGTATGGTGGCGCAGCATCCTGACGTGCTGACCGGCGTGCGTCCTAACGGTCTGGAAGATACACCGCAGTTCAAAGTCGATATCGATCAGGAAAAAGCCCAGGCGCTGGGCGTCTCCATCAGCGACATTAACACCACGCTGGGCGCTGCCTGGGGCGGAAGCTATGTCAACGACTTTATCGACCGCGGCCGCGTGAAGAAAGTGTACATCATGTCCGAAGCGAAATACCGTATGCTGCCGGAAGACATCGGCAAGTGGTATGTTCGCGGCAGTGATGGCCAGATGGTGCCATTCTCCGCCTTCTCCACCTCGCGTTGGGAATACGGTTCGCCGCGTCTGGAACGCTACAACGGTCTGCCATCGATGGAAATTCTTGGCCAGGCAGCGCCAGGCAAGAGTACCGGTGAGGCGATGAGCCTGATGGAAGAGCTGGCGGGTAAACTGCCGTCGGGTATCGGCTACGACTGGACCGGGATGTCTTATCAGGAGCGGCTGTCCGGTAACCAGGCCCCTGCCCTGTATGCCATCTCGCTGATTGTCGTCTTCCTGTGTCTGGCAGCGCTGTATGAGAGCTGGTCGATTCCGTTCTCGGTCATGCTGGTCGTACCGTTAGGTGTGGTCGGCGCGCTGTTAGCCGCCACCCTCCGCGGTTTAACCAATGACGTTTACTTCCAGGTTGGCCTGTTGACCACCATCGGCCTGTCGGCGAAGAACGCGATACTGATCGTTGAATTCGCCAAAGACCTGATGGAGAAAGAGGGCAAAGGGCTGATTGAGGCGACGCTTGAAGCGGTGCGTATGCGTCTGCGTCCGATCCTGATGACCTCTCTGGCGTTTATCCTTGGGGTTATGCCGCTGGTTATCAGCTCCGGTGCTGGCTCCGGTGCGCAGAACGCCGTCGGTACAGGCGTAATGGGCGGGATGGTGACCGCGACGATCCTGGCTATCTTCTTCGTGCCGGTGTTCTTTGTGGTGGTTCGTCGCCGCTTTAGTAAGAAAACGGAAGATATTGAGCACAGCCATCAGGTTGAGCATCATTAATCTGCACTACTGAACAAAGGGCCGCCACCGCGGCCCTTTTTTTGTTCATTACCGACAGGGCACATATTGCCATTGTTTATTTTTCGCGCTGCATTTAATATCTATTGATGTGTTGCAGACTATATCTATCGCGCTGTTTAGCCCTTAGGATCTTCTTACGCTCATTTACCAGGAATAATCCTAATATCATCATTCACGGCCGGCGGTTTCTGAACGCGACGACTGCCTGTCTTAAACCAATGATTGATAAGACATCTCTATTTTTCAGGCTGCGCGCCCGGGCCGCAGAAATTAATTCGTCTATTTTTAAGATAATTTCTCTCTGATAATTGTAATTTTTCGTAATAGCACGATGAAATCTCCTGGAGAGTGGATTATAGTTAAATCAGCAGGATTACTCAGTTAGTGTCAGGTCAGTTAGTCGTGTTCATCCCACAACGGTGTTTGTTAGTCGTCGTTTAAACCACTCAAAAGGGGATGCGTTATGGACGAATACTCGCCAAAAAGACATGATATCGCACAACTACGCTTTCTCTGCGAAACGCTGTATCATGACTGCCTTGCAAACCTGGAAGAGAGCAACCATGGCTGGGTCAACGACCCGACATCGGCTGTCAATCTCCAGTTAAATGAACTGATCGAGCACATTGCCACATTCGCCCTTAATTATAAAATTAAGTACGCTGAGGATAATAAGCTGATCGCTCAGGTTGACGAATATCTGGACGACACATTTACGTTGTTCAGTAACTACGGCATTAACTCTACGGATTTGCAAAAGTGGAAAAAATCCGGTAATCGGTTATTTCGTTGTTTTGTCAACGCCAGCCGGGAAAATCCGGCCAGTCTTTCGTGTTAGGATTATTACAATCAAAAGGTGGAATTATGTCTGATAAGCCATTAACTAAAACAGACTATTTGATGCGCTTACGTCGTTGCCAGACAATTGACACGCTGGAGCGCGTCATTGAAAAAAACAAATATGAACTTTCTGATAATGAGCTGGCGGTATTTTACTCAGCCGCCGATCATCGTCTGGCTGAACTGACTATGAATAAGCTGTACGATAAAATCCCGACGTCTGTCTGGAAATTTATCCGCTAATTAGTGCGCCCGACGCGGTCTGCTGACCGGATGGTAATCGCCAGCCTCAGCAGGACATCTTTGTGATAGTCATCACAGCATTCAGCCAACAGCAAACTTGTAACCGGTTTCTTTTTTATACTGTTGCGACCCTCTAACGTCAGGTATAAGGAAGACCAATGAGTGAAGAAAAACGCAAAATGATCGCCGGTGAGCTCTATTTATCTGGCGACCCAACGCTTCGCGCCGATCGCCTGCGCGCCAGACAGCTGCTGCACCGTTATAATCATTCCGCCCCGAATGCCCAGGAAGAACGTCAGCATATTCTGGCCGAGCTGTTCGGTCGCGCTGGCGATGCGTATATCGAGCCAAGCTTTCGCTGCGACTACGGCTACAATATCTTTCTCGGCGCCGGTTTTTACGCCAATTTCGACTGTGTGATGCTGGACGTCTGCCCTATCCATATTGGCGATAACTGCATGCTGGCGCCGGGCGTCCATATCTATACCGCCACCCATCCGCTGGATGCTGAGGCCCGAAACAGCGGCCAGGAATATGGCAAACCGGTGACCATTGGCCACAATGTGTGGATTGGTGGTCGGGCGGTGATCAATCCCGGGGTGACCATTGGCGATAATGCGGTCATCGCCTCCGGAGCGGTGGTCACTAAAGACGTTCCCGCCAGTACCGTTGTCGGCGGCAACCCGGCGCAGATCATCAAGCGCCTTCCGCCGCCGAATGCGTAACTGTTATGCTTTTCTGTAACTGATCTGTTACTTTCTCCGCAGAATACTGCAACATAAAATAACCTTCAGGCTGAGCCTGCCGCACCTGATCCATCGGGCGCACGGGGCGGGCTTATTGCAGAATTCGGGGACCAAGATGACAGAAATACAACGCCTGCTGACTCACACCATTGACGAACTTAACGTGCAGGAAAAACGCGATAATCGCCCGCGTTTTAGCATCAGTTTCATCCGCAACCATCCGGGCCTGTTTGTTGCCATGTATGCTGCGTTTCTGGCGACGCTGGTGGTCATGCTGCGCTCTGAAACGCTGGTGGATTCGGTCTGGTTGTTGGTGGTGCTGTTCATCCTGTTCAACGCTTTTTTCTTCTTTGACGTCTATCCACGCTATCGTTACGAAGATATCGATGTCCTCGACTTTCGCGTGTGTTACAACGGCGAATGGTACAACACCCGCTTTGTCCCCCAACAGCTGATCGACCGTATCCTGCAGTCGCCGGACGTCGATAGCGAGCAGAAGGCACAGCTTAAAAAAATGGTCGACACCAAAGGCGAACTCTCCTTTTACGATGTCTTTACGCTGACCCGCGCCGGTACTGCGCAATAAGACGATTCAGCGTCCGCAGCGCCAGCGGATAGCGGGAAGCCGAAGTATTGCCATACCCCAGCACCAGCCCGCTCCGCCCCCGCCGCGGGTCGAGATAGAAATGACTTAGCGCAGCGGGCGCCAGCTGAAACTGACGCGCCTGCTGCGCAATCGTTTGATCGTCGATCCCCTCTATGGCCAACGTCAGATGGAGTCCCCCTTCCCCACCGAGGACTTCGCACGGCACGGTAATCTCTTGTGCCAGCGCCTCGCGCAGCTGTTGCTGACGTTTGCGGTACAGACGACGCATCGCTGCCAGATGACGCGCATAGTGTCCCATCTCGATAAAGCTGGCCAGCGCACGCTGTTCAGCGCGGTGCCCGCCGCGCAGCAGCGCGCCAATGGCCTCCTGAGCGGCATCCGCCAGCGCGGACGGCATGACCATAAAACCGATACGCAGCGCCGGAAACAGGGTTTTGCTGAAGGTGCCGAGATAGACCACCGGGGCATCCGGGACCATCCCCAGCATCGCCGGGATCGGCTCTCCGCTGTGGCGAAACTCGCTGTCGTAGTCATCCTCCACAATCCACGCGCCGTGCCGATGGGCATACTCCACCAGCGCCAGACGCCGCGCGGCGCTCATGACGCTCCCAAGGGGATACTGATGAGAGGGAGAGGTGAAAATCAGCCGGGGTGGCTCTGCCACGCCGTTGGCAATACACATCCCTTCACCATCGACGGCCATCCCACAGACCCGCAGCCCCGCTCGCTGGAAACCACTCCTGGCGCCCAGGTACCCCGGCTCTTCCAGCCACACGCTGTCGCCCGGGTTGGTCAACAGCGAGGCGCATAAGTTGACCCCTTCCAGCGCCCCCTCGGTGATGACGATCTGCCGGATATCGCACCGGATGCCCCGGGAGAGCGCCAGATGGCGGGCGATAGCCTCCCGCAGTTGGGGATCGCCCGCGGCCTCACCGTAGCCCAGCAGCGTGCTGCCTTCGTCGCGCAATGCCTTATCGATTAACCGCCGCCACAGCGGCAGCGGGAAATAGTTCACCGCCGGCATGCCAGGCGTAAACGGCAGCGCCGGCGAGTCACGGCGCATAGCGGCTGGCAGCCCCTGCAGCCGCTCAGACAGCACAACGGGTGGCGCGATTACCTCCTGCCGACCGCTAGCGGCGAGCGGCACCACCTGCGTCCCCTGACGGCTTCGCGTCAGGTATCCCTCCAGCGTCAGCTGCTCCAGTGCGGCATTCACCGTATTACGCGACAGATGCAGTCGACCGGCAATCACGCGCGATCCTGGCAAACGGCAGCTGGCCGCCAGGGTTCCCTGCAGGATGGCATGGCGCAAAGTGTGGTAAAGGGCACGCTGCAGGGTTTCGTCCGTTCGCTGCCGCATCCCCTGCGTCACCAACCCATAAAACGCATCGTCCGGTATATTCATGTCGCCTCCTCGTGGATCCATAAAAACATACTCTAATGGCACTTTTTATGGAACCAGCCAGCGCGTACGCTGCCTGTACATCCCCAATAAGGAAACCGCAATGTGTGAATGCAATCAGTTTGGACAGGCGCTCGGCGCCGCGCTGCCCGACTGGCAACCCCGCCCCTGGCCGACCCGGCAGATACTTCAGGGCAGCCGCTGTCGGCTCGAACCACTCACCCTCGCCCACGCCAGCGATCTGTTTGCTGCCCATCAGCTGGCGCCCGACGCCCGCAGCTGGACGTGGCTGCTGCGCGAACCGGAAACCAGCCTGGCTGAATTTAGCGCCTGGGTGGCGCAGGTTGCGACGCTGGCCGATCCGATCCATTTCGCCGTCGTTGACCAGCAGCGTGGAACGGCGGTCGGCTCGCTGGCGTTAATGCGCATCGATGCCACCCATGGCGTGGTCGAGGTGGGGCATGTCCATTTCTCTCCGCTGCTAAGCCGAACGGCTATGGCCACCGAAGCGCACTGGCTGTTGATGCAGTATGTGTTCGAGACGCTCGGCTACCGTCGCTATGAATGGAAATGCAATAGCCTCAATACGCCGTCAGGCCGTGCGGCAAGGCGACTGGGATTTCAGTACGAAGGACGTTTTCGTCAGGCACTGGTGAGCAAAGGACACAACCGGGACACGGACTGGTTTTCAGTGATTGATGGCGAATGGCCGCAGCTGGATAGCGCCATGCGCCAATGGCTGGCCGCCGACAATTTTACCGCCGACGGCCAGCAGCGCCGTCCCCTGGAAAGCTTCCGTTAACGACGTTTTTTGCGCCCCTGCACTGCTTTGAAGCGGGGGTTGCTCTTGCAGATCACGTACAGCCGCCCTTTGCGTTTGACCAGCTGGCAATCCGGGTGGCGCTGTTTGGCGCTGCGTAATGAGTTAACGACCTGCATCATGCCTTCCTTTTTGCATCAATGAAGCCGCCAAAGCGCTGGCGGAAACGGGCCGCGCTACCCTCGCTGGCGAACGTTTTTTGTTTGCCGGTGTAGTAGGGATGCGATTTCGAGGAGACGTCGATCGTCACATACGGATACGTCTCACCGTCGAGCTCAATCACGCGTTCGGTGCGGATGGTTGAGCCAACTTTAAAATATTCATTGGCGCTGGTGTCGTGAAACACCACCGTGCGATAGGGAGGATGGATATGGGCTTTCATCATGACCTCGTCATTATGTTATAACATAACAATTAAGGTACGCCGTTCCACGACAAAGATCAACCATGGTCATATCAGGGGTAATAACAAAGAGGCGAGTTTCCTCGCCTTTGGCTTCAGGGCGCCAGACGGTGGGCGATAGCGCGAAGTTGCTCCGCGATAGCCTGCAGATCTTTCCCCTGCTCGACTCTGGCGCCGCTGGAATGGCGAATCACCAGGCGCGCCGGCAGGATGGATGAGGTATGCGCCGCACCGCTGGTACTGGCGAGGATCCGCCGCACCGCCTCTTTCCCCTGCAGGTCGAGGTCCAGCGAGACCGTACTCAATGCCGGATAGAAAAAGGAGCTTTCGTAGGTATCGTCATAGCCAATCACCGACTTCTCTCCCGGCACCGCCACCTGATGCTGATGGAAGGCGCTGAGCACCCCCAGCGCCATCTGGTCATTGCCCACCAGCACGGCGCTGAAATTAGGCGTTTCCCGCAGCATCTGCAGCGCGCCGGCGTAGCCGCTCTGCGCATCCCAGTTGCCGCGCAGGACGGTCACCGGCTTCAGACCGTAGCCATCCAGGGTCTCGAGCCAGCTTTTCAGCCGCAGTTTCGCCGATACGGAGCTGTCCGGGCCTGCCAGCAACGCAATCTCCCGATGCCCCATCTCATAGAGATATTTGACGCTGGCCCGGGTGCCGTCCGCCGGGTTAAACGAAACGTTAAACACGGAGCTGTAGGGATCAACGTCGAGAAACAGGCAGACGATATCATCATTGTCAGCGGCGATTTTCTGCGCCTGTTCGGTCTCCAGCGGCACGTTGATAATGACCTTATCCACCCGCTGAGACTTCAGCTCATTGATGGAATCCTGGATGCTTTGGTTGACGCTCTCATCAATCATTGAAATCAGGACCTGGTAACCTTCCAGATTAGCATAGCGTTTTACCGCCGCCGCCACCTGGGAGGGGGCATGCCAGGCCAGCGAAATCGTCACCAGTCCGACCGTCTGGCTCTCCTTCCCCACCAGCTGCTGCGCCAGCCGGTTTGGCACATAGCGCAGAGCCTCTATCGATTTCTCCACCTTGCGGCGCGTCGCTTCGGATACATTGGCAGATTTGTTGAGTACCCTGGACACGGTCTGGTAAGAGACGCCCGCATGACGAGCGACGTCTTCCAGAGTAGCGCTTTTAGACTTCATGGTCCGGTTCCTTATGTTGTTATCCCATGATTGTAACAGGGGCCATTTGAAAAAACGCTCACCGCTACCTCTCATCGCAAAATTACACCACAAAAAGTATTACGTTCACAACCAGGTTAATTGTGAAACACTTCACTCATCACAACAAAAACCAGCGTTATTATTTGCACTTAGTCACACAATAATCATATCTCATTTGCCTGAAGTTACATTTAGGCATTTTATGACATCAGTTATGTGAACGTAATACAAAACAATAAGAGGATAGAGATGAATACGACACTGCGCGTCCTTTCCACAGCATTAGCCGCTGCGCTAATCGCCCCTTCCGCCTTTGCGGCTACCGCTGCGATCCCGACCGTTGATTTTCATGGCTATTTGCGTGCCGGGGTTGGGGTCTCCGGCGACGGTAGCGAAGCGGAATGGCAAAAGAACAAGCTGGGCCGGTTGGGGAACGAATCGGATACCTATGGCGAGCTGGAGCTAGGCTCCGAGGTCTACAAAAAAGATGATGTCAGTTTCTATCTCGACAGCATGGTCAGCATGGTCTCCGATGGCTCTAACGATAATGAAACCACGCTGAACGATGACGCGCAGTTCGGCTTACGTCAGCTGAACCTGCAGATCAAAGGGCTGATCCCGGGCGATCCGAATGCGGTGATCTGGGGCGGCAAACGTTACTACCAGCGTCACGACCTGCACATCATCGATACTAAATACTGGAACATTTCCGGCTCCGGGGCCGGGGTGGAAAACTACACCCTTGGCCCGGGCGCCGTCTCGCTGGCGTGGATCCGCGGCGATGCCAACGACGTTGACTATCGCGTCGATGGCGACAGCAACGTCAATATCAACTATATCGATTTACGCTACGCGGGATGGAAGCCGTGGTCCGGGTCGTGGACCGAATTCGGCATCGACTACGCCATGCCGAACACCACTAAAAAACAGGACAGCTACGGCGGACTGTACGATGCCGAAAATGGCGTGATGCTGACCGGTGAAATCAGTCAGGATATGCTGGGCGGCTATAACAAAACCGTGCTGCAGTATGCCAACAAAGGTCTGGCGCAGAACATGGTCTCCCAGGGCGGCGGCTGGTACGATATGTGGAACTACGTGAACGACGCCACCGGCTATCGCGTGATTAACACCGGTCTGATCCCCATTACCGAGAAGTTCTCCATCAACCACGTTCTGACCTGGGGCTCGGCGGATGACATTACCGACTATACCGATAAAACGCGGATGCTGTCGCTGGTCGCCCGCGGGCAGTATCAGTTCACCGACTACGTGCGCCTGATTGGCGAAGTCGGCGGTTTCTATCAGAAAGACAGCTATAACAATGGCACCAGCTACAAACAGGCCGGTGAGAAATATACCATTGCGCTGGGCCTGGCGGACGGGCCGGACTTTATGTCACGCCCGGAATTACGTATTTTCGCGTCGTATCTGAATGATTCCGAAGATGGTAAACCGTTTGAAGACCAGACGGCGAATAATACCTGGAATTTCGGCGTACAGGTTGAAGCCTGGTGGTAATATCGCGCTGGTAAGACAAATACGTTATTGATATCTCCAACTGTAAGGTCATTAATTTCCCTCCGGTAATCATTATTGCCACTGCTGTCTTTGTCTTATTTTCGGGATAACCTGTTTTCAGGTTATCCCGTTTTATTTATTTCCGCGCGGCAAAATGGTCATCCAGCAATTGACGTAGCGCATCGGACTGCTTACCGAAAATAGCATGAACCTGCTGGCCAAGAATAATGACACCCAGCGCGCCCTGCTGCTGTAATGCGTCCGAGTCCACGGCTGCCAGATGACGAACCGTTACCCGTAGACGGGTAATACAGGCGTCCACTTGGGTAATATTCGCTTCACCGCCGAAGGCCTGAACCAACGCCTCGATTTGCTGTTTTTCCGCTTCGCTTAACGGCTGTGCCGGACGTGCAGGAGAGAAATAGTGCAGGAAAGATTTTAAACTCACCATCATAAACTCCAGGGTAATAGATACAAAAAAGCCTGCTCGGCAGAGCAGGCGTGGAGAAAAAAGGATTAGGCGTGGCGACGGAGAATACGGCAATCCCATGCTGACAGGGTCAGCGGGTCCGACACCGCCGCGTCGGTCAGGCAATCCCGATACCCTGACGGCAGGCTCAAGGTATGGCTTTGCGCGCTGTAGTTCTGCAGGAAGACAAACGTGCTCTCACCGTCGGTGCGCGCAGTAGCCACCACGCCGGGCGGTAAATCCGCCGCGATCGCCCGCGGTAGCGCCAGCTCCTTGCTCAGGGCGGCAAAGAAGTCGCGCTGGAAGGCCAAATCGTTGCGGGAGGCCACATGCCAGGCTTTACCTTTCCCGAAGCCGTTCACCGTCACCGCTGGCCTTCCGGCATAAAAATCATCCCGGTAGGTGGCCAGCGTCTGCGCGCTTTCGGTATGGATCAGTTCACAGAGATGGCGCACCTGATACGGGCCCTGCAGACCGCACTGATTCCCGGCCAGGCCCTGCACCAGATTAAACTCGCCGTCATTCAGGCAGTCGATCTCTTCCGCCCAGATGCCCAGCAGATTGCGCAGCGGGCCCGGGAAGCCGCCGAGATAGCAGAGATCGGATTCGTTGACGATGCCGGTCCAGTAAGTGGTCACCAGATGGCCGCCGCTGGCGACAAACGCCTCCGCCCGCGCGGCAAAGCCGTCGCGCACCATGTATAACATCGGGGCAATGACCAGCCGGTACGGCGTTAAATCAGCGTCGGCGTCAATCACATCGACGGCGATGCCCTGCTCCCAGAACGGACGGTAGTGCTCATTGACCGTCTTCTCATACTCCATACCCAGATTGCGCGGTCCCTGGGCGTCATCAAGCGCCCAGCGGTTCTGCTGGTCGAAGATAATCGCCACTTTAGCCTCGGTGCGACAGCCCCGGACCTCCGGTAGCTTGCTCAGTATCTCACCGAGTTTGCTGACTTCACGGCCAATACGGGTATCGATGTGCCCGACATGGTCGACCACCGCGCCGTGAAATTTCTCAACCGAACCGCGACTTTTCCGCCACTGGAAATACTGCACCGAGTCGGCGCCATGCGCCACCGCCTGCAGCGAGGAGAGAATATGCATGCCCGGTTTCTTCAGTTTGCTGGTCGGCTGCCAGTTAGTCGCGCCCGGCGTGGACTCCATCAGCACAAACGGCTGGCCGCCCTTCAGGCTGCGCATCATGTCGTGATACATCGCGGTGTAGCAGGCCAGCGCGGTTTCGTCTTTATCGCGGTGCCACATCGGATAGCTGTCCCACGAGATAAAGTCCAGCACCTCCGCCAGCTGCCAGTAGTCGTAATCGTAGAAATACTCCATAAAGTTGGTGGTCACCGGCAGGGCGGCATTCGCCGCCTTCAGCGGGGCGATTTCATGGCGGCAGAAATCGGTCACCTGAGCGGTGTTAAAGCGATGCCAGTCAAGGTTGAGACCGTGGATCGACGTTTCGCCCTGCGGCGCAGGCGATTCAATCTGCGACCAGTCGCTATAGGTATGGCTCCAGAAGGTGCTCCACCAGGCCTGGTTGAGGTTCTCCAGGGTCTGATACCGCGCCTTCAGCCAGCCGCGAAAGCGGGCCTGGCAGAGATCGCAATGGCATTCGCCGCCATATTCATTGGAAATATGCCAGCCCAGCACCGCCGGGTGCGCAGAATAGCGATCCGCCAGCAGGCTATTGATTTTCAGGGTCTTCTCACGATAGATCGGCGATGACATACAGTGGTTGTGACGGCCGCCGTGCAGGGCCGGCACCCGATCGCGCCCCACCCGCAGAACCTGCGGATAGCGTTGAGACATCCACGCCGGACGCGCGCCGCTCGGCGTGGCCAGAAATACATGAATGCCGGCGGCATACAGTTTATCGAGAATAGTATCCAGCCAGGCGAAATCAAATACCCCTTCGCGCGGCTCAAGTTTCGCCCAGCTAAATATGCCCACCGACATCACATTGCATTTTGCCTGCTGCATCATGGCAATGTCTTTATCAATAATGTCGGGGTCATTCTCCCATTGTTCCGGATTATAATCCGCGCCATGCAGCAGCGTATTAACCTTTGGATGTAAAGGTGCAAATTTATTCATAATAAACTTCCTGAAAAGAACGACAAATAATTAATTAAATACTTTTACCGACGGCAGTACTTTTCCCTGGCAGTCAAATAGCGCCTGATTTTCCCGCGCATTACCCTCTTTCCATTCGTCATGGATATATTTCATCCCCGCCGGGGTGGCCCAGGTATTTCCCGGCACGGCAATCCACGTCGGCTCCCAGTAAAAAATACCTTTGCCGCGCTGGTCAGGAACATCTATTACGGCCTGCATCAGATCGTGAATATAGCGATATTGCCCCTGCACGGTGGCGGGATAGCCTCCGTCCTTTTCCTCTTTGGCCTGAAAACTGTTTTCCGCGTTATCGCAGTTAGCCAGGGTATAGGCATAGGCCGCCTCGACGACAATGACATCTTTGTTATAGCGTTTGCTGATGTCATCCATATTGGCCTTCAGGGCGCTGATCGGCCCGTTCCAGTAGGTGTACATCGACAAACCAATCACGTCATAGGGCACATGACGTTTCTCTATTTCGTCAAACCACCAGCGGAAGGTATCGTTCTTGGTCCCTTCAGCCAGATGCAGCATGATTTTCACCTGCTCGCCATTGCGCAGATTCGCCTTCAGACCATCAATGGCCGCGTTCAGCAGCCCGGCCAGCCGGTCGAACTCGCCGCCCCCCTGCCCCCAGCTTTTCCCTTCCGGCCACAGCATACCGCCGTTGATCTCATTGCCGATCTGCACCATATCCGGCAGGACGCCCGCCTGCTTAAAGCGGGCGATGGTATCCCGGGTATAGTCATGAATCGCCGTTTTCAGCTGCGGATAATCCATCTTTTCCCAGGCCTTGGGTTTGAACTGCTTGCCGGGATCGGTCCAAAAATCGCTGTAATGGAAGTCGAGCAGCAGCTTCATTCCCTGGGCTTTCGCCCGTTTCGCCAGCGCCAGAGTAGTGGCCAGATCGTTATTCCCGCCGCCATAGCCCTCGCCGCTTGCCGATTGCGGATCCACCCACAGGCGGAGGCGAACATAGTTGACGCCGTTCTCTTTCAGAATGGCGATCGGATCCTTACGCTGGTTATTCTGGTCGTAGAAAATTGCCCCGTGCTTTTCGGCATCCAGCAGCGTGGAGATATCCGCGCCTTTAATAAAGTCCGCCGGCATACCCTGAAAGGCGCGGGTTTCAAGCGCGTCCGCTGCCAGCGAAGGGAGGGAAAAACTGCATGCCAGACAAACCGCAAGCCATGCGGGTGTAAATCTTTTCATGTGCTTATCCTTTAGTACTGCCCGAGGTCAGGCCGGAGACGAAGTATTTTTGTAACGCCAGATAGAGGATCGCGACCGGCACGGCAATCAGCACCGCCCCCGCCGCGTAGGTGGTGTAGCTGGCCCCCATTTTTTGTGCCACCAGGTTATACAGACCGATAGGCAGCGTGTATTTATCCGGGGTACGCAGGATGGTGCTGGAGAGGATGAAATCCCCCAGCGGGCCGGTGAAGGAGAACAGCGCCACCACCGCGAGGATCGGCCTCGACAACGGCATGATGATCTCAATAAAGATGCGAAAGCTACTGGCGCCGTCCATGCGGGCGGACTCATCCAGATCTTTAGGGATCGCGTCGAGATACCCCTTCATCAGCCAGGTGTTCATCGGGATCATTCCCCCGACGTAGATCAGCACCAGCGCCAGATGGCTGTTTATCAGGCCAAGCAGTTGCGACAGCACAAAGATGGCAATCAGCGCGGAAAACTGCGGGATCATCTGCAGCAGCAGGAACAGCATCAGCCCGTTTTGCCGCCCTTTAAAGCGGAAGCGGGAGAAGGCGTAAGCGGTAAAGCTGACGCTAATCAGGGTCAGCACCATGGTCAGAAAGCTGATTTTCATCGAGTTCCAGTACCAGGTGAGGTAATTCACATTGCCATTGAACAGATCGGCATAGTGCTGGAACGACAGGTTTTCCGGAATGATCGAGGTACTGAGCAGGCTATTGCCGGCGTTCAGCGACGCCCCGACGGTCCAGACCAGCGGGTAGATAATCACCACCGAGACCAGGATAACCACCAGCCAGGTGAGAGAGAGTCGGATCCACTTTTCGCGTTTAATACTGGGTGATTGAGCCATGTTGCTTCCCTTACGCCATGTCGTCATTTTTGAAGGATTTGGTGGCGCGGAACTGCCACAGCGCCAGGCCGACGACGAAGATCGACAGCAGGATAGTGATGGTCGCCGCGATGGCGTACTGCGACGAGGACATCGTCAGCTTATAGATCCACGACACCAGAATATCCGTCCCGCCGGCGTTAGATCCCGCCACCGCAGGGCCGCCGTTGTTAAACAGATAAATAATGTTGAAATTATTAAAGTTGAAGGTGTACTGGGTGATGATGATCGGCGCGATCGCGTACAGCACCAGCGGCAGGGTGATGGTGCGCAGGCGGGTAAAGGCGCTGGCGCCGTCCATCGTCGCCGCTTCATACAGATCGTCCGGGATCGCCTGCAGCACGCCGGTGGTCATGGCAAAGACAAACGGAAAGCCAAGCCAGGTCTGCATCATGATCAGCGCGGTTTTGGTCCAGAACGGATCGGTTAGCCATGCCTTCGGGCTGATGCCGAAGAATGACAGGATCGCGTTGTTAATCACCCCGAAGGAGTCATTGAACATCCCGGCAAAGACGAGGATAGTGACAAACCCCGGCACCGCCCACGGCAAAATAAAGATGGTGCGGATCAGCGGCTTAAAGCGCAGATCTTTTTGGTTCACCAGAATCGCCAACAGCACGCCCACCGTACACTGCAGGGTGGTCGCCAGCAGCGTCCACACCACGGTCCACTGCAGCACATCCAGGAAGGTGGAGCGCCAGATGGAGAGGGTGAAAATATTGACGAAGTTTTTCAGCCCCACCCAGTCCACCAGCTTCGCCGGCGGCGTGTGGTACAGGTTGTAGTTGGTGAAGGCGATGGCAAAACCAAACAGAATGGGAAAGATCACCACAAAGACCAGCAGAATAAAGCCCGGGGTGATCATCAGGTACGGGAAGCCGTCGCTCAGCAGCATCTGGTACTGCTTACGCACGCTGTTCAGCGCGACCCCTTCATCGCGTTTTTTGCCGTTCAGCCACGCGTCCCGCAGCGAGAGAAAATAGATCAGCACGCCAAAAGCGACGATCAGCACGCTGATAATCCCCTCCGCTAACAGGAAGATAGAGTTATCCCGGGGCACCTCTTCACCCAGGGTATAGAGCCCCCACAGCCCCTCGCGCAGGAAATCGTAAAAAATACCCAAAAAGCTGCTCAGCAGCACCAGGAAGACCAGCCCCTTCAGCCACTGGCGATGATAAAACTGGCCGAAACCCGGCACGATTGCCAGCAACAGGCCGCACCACGCATGGCGCCCGGGCCCGCGCGCGTCGCTAAAATTTTCGCTGGAATGGATGCTCACACTCGACTCCTTCTACAAACGGGAGGTCCCCCTCCCGCTCGGTGACTTCACGTGACGGTAAATTACTGATTGCTGGCCTGCATCGCTTCAATCTGCATCTTGATCTGTTTCACCGCATTATCGAGCGCGGCCTGCGGCGCCTGCTTGCCGGTGAGGCTCAGTTCAAGCGCGGCATTGGCCGGCCCCCACACTTCCCCCATCTCCGGAATGCCCGGCATAGCCATCGCCCGAGCCGACTGAACGGCGACGGCGCTGGCCTTTTCGTCATTTTTAATCACCGGGTCGTCAATCATCGCCTTCAGCGGCGGGATTTCGCCGGTGGCGACATAGCGGGCTTTTACATACTGCGGCTGGTTGATGAACTCGATAAACTGTTGCGCCAGCGCCTTGTCTTTACTCCAGGTCGATACCACGTAGCCCTTAACGCCGAGGAAGGAGCTCATTGGCTTGCCGTCCGGCAGGGTCGGCAGCGGCACCACGCCATAGTTGATACCGGCGGCTTCATACGGCTGGAAGGCCCAGGGGCCGTTGATCACCGCCGCCGCTTTTTTCTCGGTAAACAGCGAATCAATGGCGTTCAGCCCGTTATCGCCGAGGATTCCTGCGGGGAAGGCCTTCTCGGCATAGAATTTTTTCAGGAAGGTCACGGCTTCCACGGCGCCGGGCGTATTGAGCCCCACCTGCTGCGGATTAAAACCGCCGCCGTCGTTCTTCGCGAAGATATAGCCGCCCATCGGGCCAATCGCCCCCCAGCTGTAGTAGATCTGATCAAACTTGGCCAGCAGGCCGTATTTGTTCTGCTCGCGCTGGGTCTTCGAGTAGTCCAGCCAGGCCTGCAGACTGTCCAGCGGCTTGTCGATCAGGTCCTTGTTGTAGATAAGCACCAGGGTTTCCACCGCTTTCGGGATCCCATACAGCGCGTTGTCCATGCGGAAGGCGTTGATAGAGGCTGGCGTAAAGGCATCCTGTTTCGCCTGCTCAACGTTGAGCGGCGAGAGAAGTCCCTGAACGACGGCGCCGCCGAGCTGGTCATTCGGGATCACCAGCACGTCCGGCCCAATGCCCGCCGGGCCATCGAGGCGCAGCTTTTCCAGCTGCTGGGCATAAGGCATCTCCTGCAGATTGACCTTCACGTTGTACTGCTTCTCAAAATCGCTGACCGCGGTTTTGATGCCAGTGGATTTTTTAATGTCTTCCCAAACGTTGAGCTGCCCGGCGGCATGCGCCTGCAGGCTGGTAAGTTGCCCCGCCGCGAGGGTGGTAAGGATCAGTGCAGCAAGCGTGTTCTTTTTCATTATCAACCTCATGTGAAGGTATAACAATTTAATGGTTTTTTATTTGACTTACGTCTGCCAGTTAGAAAAAAAATCATTTCAAACTGCCGTGTTACATAGAAAGCAGACTCTGGTTCGCTTTTGTTACACGCTACGCTTTGATTGGGGATAAAACTACCATAAGCTGCCAGTTGTGTGATCATCCTTGCAGAAATGAAACGCCGCTGTATGGCGCAAAAACCGCGGAAGTTATAGTCAGGACATGATTTTAGCGCTGTTGAATATTGTCACGCTGATTTGTTACACGTAATACAAACACACTCAAATCAACGACACGCCAACGGCAAACAACGGCTACTCACTTCGGGGAATGTGGATGTCCAATATACGACTGAGGAATGTCACCAAAAGGTTCGGCAGCACGGTGACGCTGCACCAGGTCAATCTCGATATTGAAGATGGCGAGTTTGCGGTCTTCGTCGGCCCTTCCGGCTGTGGAAAATCGACGCTGTTACGTATGATTGCCGGGCTGGAAGAGGTCAGTGACGGGGAAGTGCTGATTGGCGATGAGGTGATGAACGATGTGGTCCCCGCCCGCCGCGGCGTGGCGATGGTTTTTCAGTCCTATGCGCTCTATCCGCACATGACGGTGGCGGAGAATATGGGCTATGGGCTGAAAGTGAATAAAGTGCCGAAAGCGGAGATCCGTCGCCAGGTGGAAATGGTGGCCAAAACGCTGCAGCTCTCTCACCTGCTGGATCGTAAACCGAAGCAACTCTCCGGCGGCCAGCGGCAGCGTGTGGCCATTGGCCGCGCTATCGTGCGTAATCCCCGGGTGTTTATGTTCGATGAGCCGCTTTCTAACCTCGATGCGGAGCTGCGCGTCGATATGCGCCTGCATATTGCCCGCCTGCACCAGGAGCTGAAGACCACCATGGTGTATGTCACGCACGATCAGGTGGAGGCGATGACGCTTGCCGATAAAATCGTAGTCATGAACTACGGGAAGGTCGAACAAATGGGTTCGCCGATGGCGCTGTACTACAATCCGGTCAACAAATTCGTCGCCGGTTTTATCGGCTCGCCAAAGATGAACTTTTTGCCGGCCACCGTCAGCGACTGGCAGGCAGAGCGCTTAACGGTCACACTCGCCCAGGACCAACAGCTCACCCTGAACGTTGCCACCCAACCGCTGAAGCCCGGCGCCGCAGTCACGCTGGGGATCCGGCCAGAGCACCTCACGCCGGAAGTCTCCACCGGTACCGTGGTGGAGTTTCAATGTGAAGTGGTGGAGCGTCTGGGCAACAATACCTACCTGTTCGGCCAGTGCTACGGTCACGATAACGTCAAGGTTCTGCTGCCCGGCGACGTCCTTTTCCGCCCGTGGCAGAAGATTAATCTGGCCTTCGATGACCGCTTCTGCATGGTGTTTGATGAGAACGATCTGCGCATCAGCGCCGATATCACGGCGCCGGATGCGCACTAAGCCAACATATTGCTGTCATCTGCGCAGCGTATGCTGCGACTGAATGCCGGAATACATCCTGCCCGGCATTCACACCCTCATTTTTATTCTGCTGCATCGGAATCATCCTTCTCACCCGGCATCGCAGGCTATTGTGATGCCGGTTTTTTTTCCCCGCGCAGCGCGATTTCTCCCGCTGCGCCCGGTTTATCTTTCGCATATACTGATGACACCCGGCGAACGATAAGGATACAGGCATGAGGACCCGGCATCTGATGGCGCTGTTTACAGGAGTGCTGATACTGGCCATCATCCTGCCTATCTCGCTCAGCATCTGGCAGGCGGCGCGGCAGGCCAAAATGCAGTTCTATCGTGAGCTGGATGATTATTCCAACCGTATTGTCGTCCGCACGCTGCAGGTCGCCGATCAGGCCCGGGAAGCACTGAGGGAGGCCGACTCACACTCTGCCGCCTCCTGTAGCCCGGAGCATCTGCTCGCCCTCCGCCGGATCGCCTATACCCATCGCTACGTGCAGGAAGTGCTCTGGCTGGAAGATTCCGTACCGCAATGCTCCTCCCTGGAAGACCATAGCGTTGCGGTGACCTTCCCGCCACCGGACCACATTGCCCCCGACGGCTATCGCACCTGGCTGACCTCGATTAACGATCTTGGCCTTAATCACCAGATGACGGCCATGGCCAGCCGGCAGCATATGGTAATGATCGATCCCATCTCCTTCATTGATGTGGTGCCCGCCAGCGAGGAGAAGATCCATACCATGCTGTTTGGTTTGGACCATCTGAAAATGGTGATCAGCAGCCAGCCGCTGCCGGCGAAGGTCTGGCAACGGATTAAAGATCCGCACCTGAATATGCTGACCCTGGATAATACGGTCTACCGGATCCAGCGCATTCCCGAGCTGGGATCCGGCATTGTGACCTGGTCATCCACGCTGCCGCTACAGCAGCGTATTCGCCAGCAGCTGATCTTCTGGCTCCCTGTCGGCATCTTCACCAGCCTGCTTGCCACCTGGCTGCTGCTGCGCCTGCTGAGACACCTGCGTTCACCGCGCAACAGTATGCTGGACGCCCTCAATTCCCAGGCGATTCAGGTTCACTATCAGCCGATTATTTCATTGCAGGACGGAAAAATCGCCGGGGCCGAAGCGCTGGCGCGCTGGCAGCAACCCGACGGCACCTTTTTATCGCCGGATATCTTCATTCCCCTGGCCGAGCAAACCGGACTGATCACCCAGCTGACGGAAGATATCGTCAGGAAAATTTTTGCCGACCTGGGTCCCTGGCTGAGGCAGCGGCCGGAAGTGCATATCTCCATCAACCTGTCGGTGGATGACTTACGCTCTCCCACCCTACCCAAGCTATTACACGATCAGCTGCAGCACTGGGGGATCGCCGCGGAACAGATTATCCTTGAGATCACCGAGCGCGGGTTTGTTGACCCGGAGACCACCATGCCGGTGATCGCACACTACCGCGAGGCCGGGCACCGCATTTCGATTGACGATTTCGGTACCGGCTACTCCAGCCTGAGCTATCTGCAGAAGCTGGACGTCGACACGCTGAAAATCGATAAATCCTTTGTCGATACGCTCGAGTACCGGCCGCTGACGCCGCACATTATTGAAATGGCCAAGGCGCTCAATTTGGCCACCGTCGCCGAAGGGGTGGAAACCGTAAGCCAGCGCGACTGGCTGAGACAGCATGGCGTTCAGTACGCCCAGGGCTGGCTGTACAGCAAAGCGCTGCCAAAAGAGTCGTTTATTCTGTGGGCGGAAGAGAACCTCCATGCGCATTAAGCGGCAGGCGGCCTGCGCAGAAGGTCAGCGGGCGCGGCCTCTTCGCCGCCCTCTGCCGGAGGCTACTTCAGATAGGATTTAATCACCTGCATCACCGTCTCCAGATCCGCCTCACGCTGCGTCTCGTCTGGCTCTTTCACCACATGGTCGGTGAGATGTCCCTGGATAACCTGCAGCATCATGCCATTGACCGCGCCGCGGATCGCCGCCAGCTGCTGTAGCACCTCAGCGCACTCATGCTCGCGATTAAGCATTTTCTCTAATGCGGTACTCTGCCCCTGAATTTTCTTCAGCCGGGTCAGTAACTTCTTTTTGTCTCTCACTGTGTGTGACATTACGCGATCCACCGTTTTTTTCTGTCCGGGATTACCGACCTGCGTGGTCAGCAACGCCTGCCAGCATACCATGATCCTTTTTATTAGCCGCCTTATCTACTGGGGGGTAGTATTTTACTACTGGGGGGGAGTAGGATAAAGGCACTTTTGGCAAGGATCCCGATATGAACGATTTCACTTCCCTTCTGCAGCAGGGCAATGCCTGGCTGTTTATTCCCAGCGCAATACTGCTCGGCGCGCTGCACGGCCTCGAACCCGGGCACTCAAAAACAATGATGGCCGCCTTTATCGTGGCGGTGCGAGGAACCTTAAAACAGGCGGTACTGCTGGGGCTGGCGGCCACGGTTTCGCATACGGCGGTGGTCTGGCTGATCGCCATGGCCGGTCTGTGGTTTGGCCGCGGCTGGAACGCCCAAACCTCTGAACCCTGGTTTCAGCTGGTCTCAGGGATTGTCATTGTGCTGATTGCCTGCTGGATGCTCTGGCGCACCTGGCGCGAATCGCAGCCCCACACGCACCATGATCACCACCATGAACATGAGCACCACCATGAACATGAGCACCACCACGAACATGATCATCACCACGAACATGATCACCACCATGACCATCACCATGCGTCCTCATCCGCCGCGCCGCTGGTGGCGGAGGAGTGGCAGGACGCGCATCAGCGGGCCCATGCCCAGGAGATCAACCGGCGCTTTGATGGCCGTCAGGTGACGACCGGGCAGATCGTGCTGTTTGGCCTGACCGGCGGGCTGATCCCCTGCCCGGCGTCCATTACCGTGCTGCTTATCTGTTTACAGCTGAAGAAATTCTCGCTGGGCGCCACGCTGGTGCTGGGCTTTAGCGTCGGTCTGGCGCTGACGCTGGTGGCTTCAGGGGCTATCGCCGCCCTGAGCATGAAACATGCCACCCGCCGCTGGCCGTGGCTTAACGACCTCTCGCGCAAGGCACCCTGGTTCTCAGGCTTACTGATTATTGTGGTGGGGATCTACATGATGCTTCATGGCCTGAGCGGCCTGTAAGCGATGAAAGGCCCTCTCCGTGATGAAGAGGGCGATGGGTTAATTCAGGAGACTATTTCCCGGGGAGGGCTGACCGCGTTGCGGTTGACGGGCTGACTGAACCACGGCAGGCACAGCTGGATAAGCGGTCCAATCGACAGCGCGTAAATGACGGTTCCGACGCCAAACTTCCCCCCCAGCAGACAGCCAATCAGCAGCACGGAAAGCTCGATCGCCGTCCGGATACCGCGCAATGACCAGCCGGTGCGAGCGTGCAGCCCGGTCATCAGGCCATCGCGCGGACCCGGGCCAAACCCCGCGCCAATGTACATCCCGGTGGCGATCGCGTTCAGCACAATCGCCACCACCAGCAGCGCACTGCGCGCCACCAGCGATTCCAGCGGCGGCAGGACGGCCAGCGTGGCGTCCGCCGCCAGCCCCAGCACGATCACATTGCTCACCGTGCCGAGCCCCGGCATCTGCCGGATCGGGATCCATAGCAGCAGCACCGCGGCGCCGGTCAGAATAATCACGGTCCCGAAACTGATCCCCAGCTGTTTAGCCACTCCAAGATGAAAGACGTCCCACGGATCGGCGCCGAGATTAGCATGCACGAAGAGCGCCGTGGACACGCCGTAGAGCACCAGACCGATATATAACTGCAGCAGGCGACGAAGCATATTTTTTCCTCAACATCATTGCGAATGCCCTCATCATCAGCAAAAATGGACTGATAATTAATGGCCAGTTTTGGAAAAGTGGATCGCTATGTCAGCCCGACGCTTTGGAACACAGTCCCTGGTACGCCTGCTCGGCAACTGGCAGGAGTCCAGTTCTCGCACACCGCTATGGCGCCAGCTGGCGGAAGCGCTCCGCCTGCTGATCCTCGATGGCCGTCTGACGCTACAGACGCGCCTGCCCGGCGAGCGCGAGCTGGCGGCGGCCCTCAACGTCAGCCGGACGACCATCGCCAGCGCCCTCGGCCAGCTGCGGGAGGAGGGATTTATCCAAAGCCGCCAGGGGAGCGGGTCGCGCATTGTTTTGCCGGAACGCCCTGCCGACCTGCCGCCGCCCTCTGCGACCCCCTCGACGATCAATCTCTCCACCGCCGCCCTCAGCGCCGGTCCGGAGGTCCATCAGGCCTTCCAGCATGCCATGACCCTGTTGCCGCCCTATCTCGCCCAGACCGGTTACGATCAGCAGGGGCTCCCGGTGCTACGGGAAGCGATTGCCCGGCGCTACAGCGAACGTGGCCTGCCGACGCGGCCCGATGAAGTGATGGTGGTCAACGGCGCGCTCAGCGCCTTCGCGCTGATCCTGCGTCTGTTCACCGGCCCCGGTGACCGGGTGGTCATTGATGCCCCGACCTATCCAATGGCCATCAGCGCCATTCAGGGCGCCTCCTGCCGGCCCATTGGGGTCGCACTCCCACAGCAGGGGTGGGACTGCGATGGATTCGCGGCGATCATTGCGCAGACCGCGCCGCGTCTGGCATGGCTGATGCCGGATTTTCACAACCCCACCGGGCGCTGTATGGATGCCCTCACCCGCCAGCGGGTCGCGGACATCGCGGCCAGGACGCGAACAACGCTGGTGATCGATGAGACCATGGTCGACCTCTGGTATAACGCCCCGCCCCCGCCGCCGCTGGCCTGCTTTAATCCCGACGCCGCGGTGATCACCATCGGTTCGGCCGGGAAAAGTTTCTGGGGGGGACTGCGCATCGGCTGGATCCGCGCCAGCACGCGGACGATCGCCTCGCTTATTCAGGCCCGCGACTCTCTGGACTTGGGTACGCCGCTGCTGGAGCAGCTGGCCTGCAGCTGGCTGCTGGCAAACGCCGCCACGCTGCTGCCGCCGCGACGGGAGATGCTGAAGGCGCGCCGGGACATGTGCGAAGAGCTGATGAAAGAGTATTTTCCCCGCTGGCGCTTTACGCCACCGGAAGGCGGGCTCTCTTTTTGGGTGGAACTCCCTGACATGCTAGCCACTTTGTTCTCTGCACGTGCGGAAAGCCAGGGGATCCATATCGGCACCGGCACGCGGTTTGGTCTGGAGGGCGCGTTCGATCGCTATTTACGTCTGCCGTTTACGCTGCCGGATGAAGCATTGCGCCAGGCCTTCTCCACGCTACAACCATTGTGGCACAGCCTTGCAGAACAGCGGGAAAGTACGCGTTTGCGGAAAATAATATAAGAAAATATCGACGGGCTGGCTTCAGCCCGTCAAAAGTCCGTCATCCATGAGGTATATGAGATGTTTTTATAAAATTGCCTGGGTATCCTGCCATCTGGTTATGGCAACCCGGTGACGGAAATAAGGCTATTTCATTAATGCTGGCGCGGAATAGGAAACCCTTTCAAGGAAATAATAAAGCCATCTTCATCTTTTTTAATTTTAGCGCCGGTGTCACACCAGTCGGAGGCAATGCGAAAGAACTCATCACTACCGATATTCCAGTTCAGGCGAACGTGTTTCACGTATCCTGAGCGCAACATATCGCAGGCTTCGCTGTAGTTACTGGCTGTAGAGAATTGTTGTTTCATTTTTTCTTCTTCAGAAGTTTTCTTAATGCTTTGATTTCTTTAGGGGTTAATGGCGTCGCTTCCTCTTCGGTATGCTGGCTGTCAATGTCCTCTTCCGTCACCCCCGCCTCATCTGCTGACGCCTCCAGCTGAAAAGCCAGCTGCAGCAGCTTTTCCGTTGCCGTACCCAGGTTCTCGTTATTCACTTCCGCATAATGACGCAACTTCTCTTTTAACTCAGCGTCAATTTTTACATTCAAAACCACTGTGGTCATAGCTACGCTTCCCGTGCAATAAAATCATCATAATTAATACACGAAGTTAACATGCTGATCCAGAGATATATTTTATAGCATGGATCTGGCAACAAATTCCCACCAATAAGATGCGCTTTATTTATGACACGCAAATGACATTAATATTTCAGTAGCATTTCAGATTTATGACAAGTAAATATTATGGAATAAGTAGAGGGTGTTTTAGCAACTAAAAATAATATGTGATCTGTATTAGGAATAAATTCTGGCCAGCAGAGAAGACCGCACAAATACAAGGGGAAAATTACGAAGGCCGAAATGGGTGGGGGCCCTGCCAGCTACATCCCGGCACACACGTCGTCTGCTCTGGCTGCTTCCTTCCGGACCTGACCTGGTAAACAGAGTAGCGTTGCGGGAGAACCAACAGAGCCCCCATTGAGAGCGTTGTTACCCAACGCGCTGGCGCATTATCCCTGCTGACCTGGTGAATTGCAAGCACGCCCCGACTGCCTGCTGGTTTATTGCGCAATAATGCGAATAAAACCAGTCACTCACGCTCAACCTGTGAGATTGCGAGCGCGCGCTCAGCACACAGTCGGGATATCCACCATACTTAGCCATCTTGCGTCCCCTTTTATCATCAGCACCTTGTCTCGACGGTAATCGAATGACTGACTCATCACCACAGACCATCACTCTGCCTTTACCCGCCATTGAAGGGATGACCATCGCCTTTCAGGGGGTGAATTATCTGCGCCCTGAAAAAATGCTCGACTTCGTGACCATCAGTCAGGCGCCGGTGCGGGCGGTCACGCCGCTGGCGCTGCTCTATTCCACCGTCGGCGTCCTGCGCCAGGTGGAACTGCGCAAGCTACCGGTCTACATCAGCGGTCGGGTGGTATACCCCATCTCGTCGCTGACCATGCCGGGCCTGCGCGCGAAGCTGATCATCAACGCGACCTCGCAGCGGTTAAAATTCCTTGAGAGCCTCATCGCCAGTTCACCTTCCGACAATGTCCATGGCATGCAGATCCTCGGCCTCGCTCTGACGTTCACCGTCGAACAGCCCGCCTGATCGGGCAGGCTGTACAGCCTGAAGATCAGCGCTTATGCTGGCGTTTTTCGGGTAACAGGACTGAATATGGATCCGCACGATACATTTCCCCAACGTGTCTGGCACATTGTGGCGTCGATACCGGAAGGGTATGTCACGACCTATGGCGATGTCGCCAGGCTGGCCGGTTCGCCGCGCGCGGCGCGCCAGGTGGGCGGTGTGCTGAAGCGTCTGCCGGAAGGGTCCACTCTGCCCTGGCATCGGGTGGTCAATCGCCATGGCGATATCTCCCTCACCGGCCCCGATCTGCAGCGGCAGCGTCAGGCGCTGCTGGCCGAAGGGGTGCAGGTCTCCGGCGGCGGCCATATCGATCTCCAGCGCTATCGCTGGGTTTACTGAAGACCAAAAAAAAGCCCCCATTCGGGGGCTTAGCGAGCTTACTGTGCGACAGGCACGGCGGTCTGCTGAACCGGAACCAGCGTCAGGTCGGCATGGGTGCCCCCCTGGTTGATCACCGTCTGCACGGTATCGGTAATGAACATCAGCTGGCCGTTAACCGTAATCGCTGCGCTCAACAGAATGCGGGCGTTCGGTTGAATATCTGCCGGGTTGTAAGGCAGTGCAAAGTTGAATGGCGCCTGCTTGCCTTCGGTACGCACCGCTTTTTGCGACAATACGCGGGCTGGCGCATCGGCCAGAGAAGCATCCGACAGGGTCACCGTCAGCACCGCATCCGGCGGCAAAGCGATTCTCTGGCGGATATTAATCGTCCCCGTGACGCTCGGCTGCTGCTGCGCCACGCTCAGCGTCGCAATACCGTAAGGGTCGGGTGCAGCCGCCTGCGTCGAAGAATTGTTCGAGTGGTGATTAGCACAGGCGGTCAGCGTCGCGGCGACGGCTAAGGCACTAAACATATAGGCAAATTTCATGATGTTCTCCTTATCATCCCTTAATACCCAGGAGGATGTTCCGCCGCTTCGCCGGCAGGAACTTTCGTGTCGTCAATAAGTGTGGCACAGATCGCAGATTTCTTCCTGTTGACCGGTTGTTATTCAGATTATTACACCCATCGGACCACTTGCGATTCCAGGTTATACTTTGCCACATTACGCGCGCGGCGCCGCCATTGTTAACTGAGGAAAAGTATGAGTCAGGCACTCTCTAACCTGCTGGCATTATTAGATTTGGAAAAAATTGAGGAAGGGTTGTTCCGTGGACAGAGCGAAGACCTGGGATTGCGCCAGGTTTTTGGCGGCCAGGTGGTGGGCCAGGCGCTGTATGCGGCAAAAGAGACCGTGCCCGTTGAACGTCTGGTGCATTCGTTTCACAGCTACTTTCTGCGCCCCGGCGACAGTCAAAAACCGATCGTCTACGATGTGGAGGTGCTGCGCGACGGCAACAGCTTTAGCGCCCGCCGGGTCGCCGCCATCCAGAACGGGAAGCCGATCTTCTATATGACCGCCTCCTTCCAGGCGCCAGAGCACGGCTATGAACATCAGAAAGCGATGCCGGCCGCCCCCTCCCCTGATGGGCTGCCTTCGGAAACCGACATTGCCCGCAAGCTGGCGCATCTCCTGCCGCCGCAGGTGAAAGACAAATTCCTCTGCGATAAGCCGCTGGAGATCCGCCCGGTGGAGTTTCATAACCCGATGAAAGGCCATATCGCCGAGCCGGTGCGTCAGGTGTGGCTGCGCGCCAACGGCGCCGTTCCCGACGATCTGCGCATTCATCAGTATCTGCTGGGCTATGCCTCGGACTTTAACTTCCTGCCGGTGGCGCTGCAGCCGCACGGCGTTGGTTTCCTTGAGCCCGGCATGCAGGTCGCTACTATCGATCACTCGATGTGGTTCCATCGGCCGTTTAATATCAATGAGTGGCTGCTGTACAGCGTCGAAAGCACCTCGGCCTCCAGCGCCCGCGGCTTCGTCCGCGGCGAGTTCTACACCCAGGATGGCACGCTGGTTGCCTCAACGGTGCAGGAAGGGGTGATGCGCAACCGCAACGCATAAAAAAAGCCTCCCCTACGGGAGGCTTTTTGCTACATGGAGAAGGGTTTTCTGTCAGGCGTTGTAAGCGTTTTCGCCATGGCTGTTGACGTCCAGCCCTTCGCGCTCCTGCTCTTCCGGCACGCGTAGCCCTACGGTCATATCCGCTACTTTGTAGCCGATAAAAGCGACGACGCCGGACCAGACCACGGTAATGCCGATACTTTCCAGTTGCACCAGCAGCTGATGGCCCATGGTGACGCCTTCCGCATAACCGACGCCGCCCAGAGAAGTCGCCGCGAAGATACCGGTCAGAATACAGCCGACGATGCCGCAGACGCCGTGAACGCCGAAGACGTCGCAAGGGTCATCCACACGCAGCCAGCGTTTCAGCGCAGTCACGCCCCAGATACCCGCCAGGCCAGAGGCGATACCGACGATCAGCGCGCCGCCGACACCGATATAACCACACGCCGGCGTAACGCCAACCAGACCGGCAATTGCCCCGGAGCAGGCGCCCAGCAGTGAAGGTTTGCCGCGCAGAGCCCATTCGCCAAAGGTCCACGCCAGGATAGCAGCGGCGGTCGCCACGACGGTGTTAACGAACGCCAGGGCCGCGATTTCATTCGCTGCGCTGGCAGACCCGGCGTTGAAACCGAACCAACCCACGTAGAGGATAGCGGTGCCGGTGAACACCATCGGCAGGTTATGCGGTTTGAACGCTTCTTTGCCGAAGCCCACGCGTTTGCCCATCATATACGCGCCCACCAGCCCGGCGACCGCGGCGTTGATGTGCACAACGGTGCCGCCGGCGAAATCCAGCGCGCCATGCGTCGCCAGCAGACCGCCGCCCCAGACCATATGCGCAATCGGCACGTAGGAGAGCGTCATCCACACCACCACGAAAATCAGCACGGCGGAGAAACGGATACGTTCAGCCAGCGCCCCGACGATCAGCCCGACGGTGATGCAGGCGAACGAGCCCTGGAAGGCGACGTGGATATACTGATAGAAGGTGCCCATCAGCGCTTTCAGTTCAATATTTTTCAGCATCACCCAGTCAAAGCTGCCGAAGAAGCTGCCGCCGGTGCCGAAGGCCAGAGTATAACCATAAATGACCCACAGTACGCAGACCAGGCCAAAGGTGACAATCACCTGCGTCAGCATGGAAAGAACGTTCTTACCGCGGATCAGGCCGCCGTAAAACAGCGCAATCCCCGGGATAGTCATAAACAGAACCAGCGCGGTGCAAATCATCATAAACGCGTTATCGGCTTTGTCCGCCACCGCAGGCGCGGCCATCGCCAGCCCCGGAAGAAGGGCTAATGCCCCCAGACCCGATTTCATTGTTGCCATTTTCATTGTTTCGTTCCCCATCACTGTGTGGTCTGGAAATTACAGTGCCGCTTCGTCAGCTTCGCCGGTACGGATGCGAATGACGCGCTGCAATTCAGCGACAAAAATTTTGCCGTCGCCAATTTTTCCGGTGTAAGCCGCTTTGCTGATGACATCGATAACTTCATCCAGCTGATCGTCGGCGATCGCCACATCAATCTTCACTTTTGGCAGAAAGTTGACGCTATACTCGGCGCCGCGGTAGAGCTCCGCATGTCCTTTCTGACGGCCAAATCCTTTGACTTCAGTGACCGTCAGGCCCTGAATGCCGATGGAAGACAAGGCTTCACGCACGTCTTCCAGTTTGAATGGTTTGATTACCACGGTAACCAGCTTCATAAGTCCCCTCCAGTCAGTATTCGGTAATGGCCGCAGCTAACACGATGGATATAAAGCAAGGGCTATGCCAGAAATGAAAAAAGGCCGCTGAGCGGCCCTTTGATGGCAAAAAACAGGCGAGAGGTCAGGCATTAGCCGGCGTAAAGGCATTTAACGGGCAAAAATGCACCACAGCGGTGCATTTGATGTAACGTTTTTGCACCACGACAGGCCGCCCAGCCTTCGCTGCCTGCTGGTGGTGCATCAGGCGCTGAGCGACTCTTCTCTGGCGCTGGCCGCCAGCTCTTCACCAGCCAGCTGTAGCTGATACATCTGCCAGTAGCGGCCTTTCGCCGCCAGCAGCTGCTGGTGGTTGCCCCGCTCGACGGCCTGACCACGATGCAGAACCAGAATGGTATCCGCCTCGACGATGGTCGACAGCCGATGGGCGATAACCACCAGGGTGGTATGCTGGCGAACCTTCGCCAGCGCCTGCTGGATCGCCTGCTCGGTACCGGAGTCGATGTTTGCCGTCGCCTCATCCAGAATCAGTACCTGCGGGGTGTCCACCAGCACGCGCGCCAGCGCCAGCAGTTGCTTCTGTCCGACGGAGAGATTATTGCCCTGCTCGCCCAGTTGGGTGTACAGGCCGTCGCTCATGCTGCGCGCCACCGCCGCCAGCTGCACCGCCTCCAGCGCTTCCCAGACCTGGGTTTCGCTGATGTCCCGGCCCAGCGCGACGTTGGCGTAGAAGGTATCCGCCAGCACCACCGGATCCTGTTGCACCATCGCGATGCCCCGACGCAACGCGCTGTGGCTAAGAGAAGCGAGCGGCCGGCCATCGATGCGGATCTCCCCGTGGGTTAACGGGTAATAGCCCATCATCAGACTGGCGAGGGTACTCTTCCCGCTGCCGGTATGCCCGACCAGCGCCACAAAGCTGCGGGAAGGGATATCCAGCGTGATATCCTGGAGGACCAGACGATCGCCGCGGTAGGCGAAGGAGAGATGGTCGATTTCCACTCGACCGCTGCTCAGCGGCGCATCATCGGCGCCCCACGCCTGGCGCGGACGATCCATTAGCTCGAAAACGCGTTCGCCAGCGACCACCGCCTGCTGCAGCATTGACTGCTGGGTGGTCAGCTCAATGAGCGGCTCGTTAAGGCGTCCGAGATAGCTGATAAACGCATACAGGACCCCGACCTCAATCGTGCCCGCCGCGCTAAAGCCGAACAGCATCAGCAGCCCGCACAGCACCAGCGAGGAAAAAAGACTCAGCAGCGGACGCAGCAGAAAACCGTCGAGGCGTAGCGTCTGCATCCGCGCCAGGTAGTGGGCGTAGCTGGCCTCACGCATCCGTTCGCCAAAACGCGCCTGCTGGCGGAACTGCTGAATGACCCCCATGCCGTTGATCACTTCGTTAAAGCCATCGTTGATGTCGGCAAGCCAGGCGCGTACCCGGCGCACGATCGGCGTGCTATAGCGCTGATAAATGATCATCACGATCAGCACCGCCGGGAAAATCGCGATCGCCACCAGCGCCATCCGCCAGTCGAGGCTAAACATCGCCACCAGCATCGCGCCGATCAGCGCCGCGCTACGCAGCACCGTCGCCACTACCGTCACGTACAGGTCGCGAATGACTTCCGTATCGTTGGTTACCCGGGAGATAAGCTGCCCGACCGGCTGAGTATCAAACTCGCTGAGCGGCTGATGCAGGGCGGCATCCATCACATCGCTGCGTAACTGCTGGACCACGCCAACCGCGGCGCGGTTAAACAGCAGCGACTGGCTATAGTGCAGTAACGCCGCCAGCAGCTGCAGACCGATATATGCTGCCGCCAGGCCTGCCACCAGCTTCAGCGGCAGAGTATGTTTCGCCACCATATTGTCGATGAAATAGCTGATAAGCAGCGGACCGCTCACTTCCGCCGCCGCCGCGATCCACATCATCGCCACCGCGATGGCCAGCGGCTTACGCCACGGTGAACCATAGGCCAGCAGGCGTTTAAGCGTCGGCCAGAGTTCGGTAAAGCTACGCATCCAGGACCTCCTCTTGCTCCTGGGGAACCTCGTCGAGCGCGGCCTCCAGCTGCTGATAGCGATACATGTCGCGATACCAGCCTGGCTGCACGGCCAGCGCCTCATGGCGGCCGCGCTGGGCGACATGCCCATGCTGCAGCACCAGAATTTCACTGGCCTCGGTCAGCGCCGACAGCCGGTGGGCGCTGATGATCACCGTCCTCCCCTCTCCCCATTGGCGCAGGTTGTGCAGGATCTGGTGCTCCGTACGGCCATCCACCGCCGATAAGGCATCATCCAGGATCAGAATTTCGGCCTCCAGCAGCAGGGCGCGGGCAATAGAGATACGCTGTTTCTGGCCGCCGGAGAGCATCACGCCGCGCTCGCCCACTTCGGTATCGTACCCCTGGGGCAGACGCAGAATGTCGTCATGCACGCTGGCCAGCCGCGCCACCCGCTCAATCTGTTCCGGCGTCGCGTCCGGTTTTCCCAACGCGATATTATTGGCGACGGTATCGGAGAATAAAAACGGCGTCTGATTGACCACCGCCAGCCGTTCGCGCCAGCTGTCGAGCTGCAGACGCGGTAGCGGCAGATCGTGAAAGCGGATCTCGCCGCTGGTGACGTCAAAATGGCGCTGCAGCAGGGCCAGAATGGTGCTTTTGCCGGCGCCCGTCGGCCCGCAGATGCCCAACATTTGCCCCGGCTGAAGGGTAAAATTAACCTGTTCCAGTGAAGGTTTGCTCGCCTGCGGATAGATGAAATCGCGGATAGCGACCTGCAGGACGCCGCGGCCTGCCGGCACCGTCTCGGTCCCGTCGTCCACCGCCGGCGCCTCTTCGAGCAGGGTGCGGATACGACCATAGGCCGCGCTACCGCGCTCCACGATGTTAAACATCCACGCCAGCGCCAGCATCGGCCAGATCATCAGGCCAAGGTACATCACGAAGCTGGTCAGCTGCCCCAGCGTCAGGCTGCCGTGGATAACCATCCAGCTGCCGCCGCCGATGGCCAGCAGGTTCGCCGCCCCGATGGCGATATAGATGGTAGGGTCGAAGCGCGCGTCAATTCGCGCCACGCGCATATTTTTCGCTCCGGTATCGGCCGCATCGGCGGCAAACTGCGCCGACTGGCGATCCTCCAGCCCGAACGCCTTAATCATGCGGATGCTGGTCAGGCTCTCCTGCGTGCGATCGTTGAGGCTGGAAAAGGCCGCCTGGGCGACGCGAAAACGTTCGTGAAGGGCATCGCCGTTGCGTTTGATCGCCAGGGCCATCAGCGGCATCGGCAGCAGCGCCAGCAGGGTGAGCTGCCAGCTAATCTGCGTCGACATCACAATCAACACCGCACAGCCCATCACCAGGGAATCCACCAGGGTTAACACCCCTTCACCGGCGGCAAACACCACCCGGTCCACGTCGTTGGTGGCGCGGGCGATCAGATCCCCGGTGCGATGGCGCAAATAGAACGCCGGATGCTGGCGGCTCAGCTGCCGGTAAAAGTCTTCCCGCAGTTCGACCGCCAGCTGGTAAGAGGCGCCGAACAGCAGCACGCGCCAGACATAGCGCAGCAGGTAGACCATCACCGCGATCAGCACCAGCGCGCCGATCCACATCCACACCTTCTCCGCGGTGTAATGTTGTTGCGTCACGCCGTCGACCACAATGCCCACCACCTTCGGCGGAACAAGCTGCAGGACGGCAATAATGGCCAGCAGGGCAATTGCGCCAAGATAGCGGCGCCACTCCCGGCGGAAATACCAGCTGAGTTGTGCAAATAATCGCAAGCAGTAAGATCCTGATTTGTTATGGGTTACGGCGCAATACCGTTATTCGACAGGCAAGGCGGTGGTGTATTTTATCTGTTCCATGGCAAAACTCGAAGTGACATCCGACAGCCCCGGCACGCTGTTCACCAACCGTTTATAAAAGTCGTCATAGCGCTTCATATCGGCCACCTGCACCCGCAGCAGATAGTCATACTCCCCCGCCATCCGCCAGAAGCCGAGCACTTCAGCCATCTGCGTCACTTCGCTCACAAAATGGCAATACCAGTCGCTGCTGTGATGCTGGGTCTTGATTAGGACAAACGCCGTCAGCCCCAGCCCCACCTTTTCCGCATCCAGTAAGGCGACGCGCCCGCGGAGAATACCCTCATCCTCGAGTCGTTTCAGGCGTTTCCAGCAAGGGGTCGTGGTCAGATTAACGGCATCGGCCAGCGCCTGCAAAGAGAGGGTGCAATCTTCCTGCAGCAGCGCCAGCAGCTTACGGTCAATTTTATCTAACATAAGGCCACCAGAGAGAATAATTTACTCCCGCAATTGTAATTGAAAGGTCAAATAGCAACAATTTTTCCCGCACAATCCGCTAAGCTGGGCACAAAATGACAAACAGGAATCCGAGATGAATAGCGCCTGGGTAAAACACGCCATTAGTGAAATTAACGCCGACTATCAGCGTTCCGCCGAAACACACCTGATTCGCCTGGCGTTGCCTGGTTTTCCGGGGATCCCGATTTATCTGAAGGATGAAAGTACGCATCCGACCGGTAGCCTCAAACATCGTCTGGCGCGGTCGCTGTTTCTCTATGGCCTGTGCAACGGCTGGATCAAAGAAGGCACCACGATTATCGAATCGTCTTCGGGTTCGACCGCAGTTTCTGAAGCCTATTTCGCCCGCCTGCTGGGGCTGCCGTTTATCGCCGTGATGCCCTCCTGCACCGCCAGACGAAAAATCGAACAGATCGAGTTCTACGGCGGACGCTGCCATTTTGTGCAGAGCGCCTGCGAAATCTACGCGGCTTCCGAAACGCTGGCGCGTGAACTGAACGGCCACTATATGGATCAGTTTACCTTCGCCGAGCGGGCCACCGACTGGCGCGGCAATAACAATATCGCCGACAGTATTTTCCGCCAGATGAGCCATGAGCCGCACCCGCAGCCGTCGTGGATCGTGATGAGCGCCGGCACCGGGGGGACCTCGGCGACCATTGGCCGCTATATTCGTAGCCAGGGTTACGAGACGCAGCTGATGGTTGTCGACCCGCAAAATTCAGTATTCCTCGATTACTGGCAGACCCGCGACGCCAGCCTGCGCAGCCCGATCGGCAGCAAAATTGAAGGCATCGGCCGCCCGCGCGTCGAGCCATCGTTTATTCCCGATGTTGTCGATGAGATGCTGCGCGTGCCGGATGCGGCGAGCGTGGCCACTGCTCTGTGGCTGGAAACGCAGCTTGGGCGAAAAGTCGGCGCCTCGACCGGGACCAACATGTGGGGCGTGCTGCAGCTGGCCGCGCGGATGCGCGAGGAAGGACGCACGGGTTCCCTCGTCACCCTGCTGTGCGACAGCGGCGAGCGTTATCTGGAAAGCTATTACAACCCGCAGTGGGTGGCGGCCAACATCGGCGATATCGCACCCTGGCAGGCGGAGATCGCCCGGCTGGTCGGCAGAACATAAAAAAAGCCAGATAGAATGCTATCTGGCTTGCTGGAAGGGTCTCTCTATTCGGGGGAATAAGGAAGATCAGGATTATCCAGCCAATGCGTTAAAAAATGGGAGACCGCCTGATGCCGGCAGTCGCCAATAACCGGGAGATGCGGCAGCTCGGCTTTCAGCTGCGGCATCGCGTTGCCCATGATGAACCCCCGCCCGACGCTGCGAAGCATCTCGCGATCGTTCATCGCATCGCCGAAGGCCATGCACTCCTGTAGGGAGAGTCCCAGGTGCTGGCTCAGCCTCGCCAGCGCCGCGCCTTTATTGCAGCCAACCGGCAGCACTTCCAGACAGTCCATCGCCGAGAAGCAGAGAAACGCGCGCTGGCCCAGCGCCTCATTCAGTTGGATCCGCAGGCGGCGCAGATCGTCATGATCGCCGCAGAAGCAGATCTTGGTGACATGATGCGCCGACATACGTTTCGGATCGCACAGTTGATAGCGAAACCCGCTGAAGACATGCGCCTTCAGCAGCTCAGGTCTTGCCTGGCCGGTGAACCAACCGCCGTCATTAAACACGTGCATGCTGGCCCGGGTATCCCATCGACTATGCAGCACGTCTTCCGCTACCTCGGGATTGAGATCCTGACGGTACAGCTCCTCCCCTTCCAAAGAGTGGATGCGCGTCCCGTTGCCCGTGATCAGAAATGCGTCCAGGGAAAATTCACCCATCACATGGTGCATCTCCAGCGCATGGCGGCCGGTGGCGAACGTCAGGGTGATATCGCGTTCCCGCAGCCGTTTCAGCGCGGTGAGCGTCTTTTCTCCGAGACGATGGTCCGGCATCAGCAAGGTGCCGTCCATATCAAATGCTGCCAGTTTTGCCATGGTGTTTTCCCCGATGTGTGATGGGCTTCGCTTGTGTTGCAGTATCACCTGGGATATACGGAAGTAATAGTGAATAGATAATATAAATTGTTCCGGGTTTATTGCGGCCCGGTGGGCGACAGCGCTTATGCGACTCTTACACCGTTTAAACCAGTACCAGCGGCTGTGGCAGCCCTCTGCCGGGGCGCCGCAGCAGGTCACCGTCGGCGAGCTGGCGGAACGCTGTTTTTGCAGCGAACGCCACGTCCGTACCCTACTGCGTCAGGCGCAGGAAGCTGGATGGTTAAGCTGGCAGGCCAGCTCCGGGCGCGGCAAGCGCGGCTTGCTCTCTTTTTACAAAACGCCGGAACGTCTGCGCAATGAGATGATGGAGCAGGCGCTGCATAAAGGTCAGCAGCAAAACGCGCTGGAGCTGGCGCAGCTGGCCCCGGTGGAGCTGAAAGCCCTGCTCCACCCCTTTCTGGGCGGTCAATGGCAAAACAATACCCCGACGCTGCGTATTCCCTACTATCGCCCGCTGGAGCCGCTGCGTCCCGGCTTTCTGCCCGGACGCGCCGAGCAGCATCTGGCCGGGCAGATCTATGCCGGGCTGACGCGCTTCGACGAAGGTGACAATATGCCGATCGGCGATCTGGCGCACCACTGGCAGGTCTCCCCTGACGGCCTGCGCTGGCAGTTTTATATCCGCTCCACGCTGTGCTGGCACAACGGCGATGCGGTGGAAACCGCACAGCTGCGGCAGCGCTTACTGCTGCTGCTGGATCTGCCCGCCTTGCGGACCCTCTTCGCCAGCATCAGCCGCATCGATGTCACTCACGCCCAGTGCCTGACCATCACGCTGCATCGTCCTGACTACTGGCTGCCGTTCCGCCTCGCCAGCTATTGCAGCGTGCTGGCCCATCCTGACGATCCGGCCATCGGCTGCGGACCGTTCCGCCTGAAGCGGTTTAGTCCGGAACTCGTCCGCCTGGAGAACCATCCCCGCTACCACCTGCGGCATCCGCTGATCCAGGCGGTGGAGTACTGGATCACCCCCCAGCTCTTCGATCGCGATCTCGGGACCAGCTGCCGCCACCCGGTGCAGATCACTATTGGCGATCGCGAAGAGCTGCATAACCTGCGCCAGGTCAGCAATAGCATCAGTCTTGGCTTCTGCTATCTGACCCTGCGTCACAGCCCTCGGCTTAGCAAAGCGCAGGCCCAGCGGCTGGTATCGATAATTCACCGCTCGTCGTTGCTGGACACGCTGCCGCTCGACGAGGATCTGATTACGCCAAGCCATGAGGTGTTGCCGGGATGGTCCATCCCGCAGGGGCCGGAAAACAGCGCGGTGCCGCTGCCGGCCAGGCTCACGCTGCTCTACCATCTGCCGGTCGAACTCCACGCCATGGCCGAACAGCTGAGACAGCGGCTGGCTGTGCTCGGCTGCGAGCTGACGCTGCTGTTCCATGACGCCAAAAACTGGGAAGGCTGCCAACATCTGGGGCAGGCCGACCTGATGATGGGCGACCGCCTGATCGGCGAAGCGCCGGAGTATGCCCTGGAGCAGTGGCTGCGCTGCGATATGCTGTGGCCCAATTTGCTGACCGGGGCGCAATATGCCCATCTGCAGGCGACATTAGACGCGGTACAGGCGCAGCCGGAAGCCCGCAGCCGCAACGATGCGCTGCGCAACGTATTTAACAGCCTGATGGAAGACGCCATCATGACGCCGCTGTTTAAATATAACTATCGGATCAGCGCCCCGCCGGGAGTCAATGGCTTGCGCCTCAACGCCCGCGGCTGGTTCGACTTCGCCAGCGCCTGGCTGCCGGCGTCGACGTGACAGAGCTGGTGGTGGCGGGCGTCTGGCGCTACCATATCGCCTTTACTCATTTAGTCAGGAATTGCCATGAAACGCGCCGTAGTTGTCTTCAGCGGAGGACAAGATTCAACCACCTGTCTGGTGCAGGCTCTGCAACAGTATGATGAAGTGCATTGCGTCACTTTTGATTATGGCCAACGCCACCGCGCGGAAATCGACGTTGCGCGCGAACTCGCCCTGAAACTTGGCGCCGTCGCGCATAAAGTGCTGGACGTTACCCTGCTCAATGAACTGGCGGTCAGCAGCCTGACCCGCGATAACATTCCGGTACCGGACTATCAGCCTAATGCCGAGGGCATTCCCAATACTTTTGTCCCGGGGCGCAATATTCTGTTTTTAACCCTGACGGCCATCTACGCCTATCAGGTAAAAGCCGAAGCTATCATCACCGGCGTGTGCGAGACCGACTTCTCCGGCTACCCGGACTGCCGCGATGAGTTTGTCAAAGCGCTGCACCACGCCGTCAGCCTTGGAATGGCGAAAGACATACGCTTTGAAACACCGCTGATGTGGCTGAACAAAGCCGAGACCTGGGCGCTGGCCGACTACTGGGGTCAGTTAGATCTGGTGCGCCGGGAAACCCTTACCTGCTACAACGGCATTAAGGGCGATGGCTGCGGCCAGTGCGCCTCCTGCAACCTGCGCGCTAACGGGCTTAACCAGTATCTGGCCGATAAAGTCGGGGTAATGGCGGTGATGAAGCAAAAAACCGGGCTGATACAGGCATAGCCTCCGCAGAGGTATCTTCCAAAAGCTTCAGTTCAACTTCCCCGGTAGCGCTACGCTTACCGGGGCAAGGGGTTCATCACCTTCCGTGGGTCGAGGTGCGCCACCGCCCGGCACGCACGCACGCGACGGTTGTCAGCGCAAGTTCATCTGGTCGAGTTTCTCACGCAGTTCCCCTTCCAGCGGCAGCGCCTTCTGGGTTTTCAAATCGATACAGACGAAGGTAATCAGCGCATCGGCCACCACCTCGCCGTTGGGGTTGAGAGTGACCACCTGGCTGAGCGTGCCGCTTTTGCCGTTGAGTTGCTCCAGTTTGCTGCTCACTGTCAGCACATCGCCCAGGACCGCCGGACGGCGGTAGTTAATATTAATGTTCACCACCACGAAGGCGATGTTTTTCTCGGTCATCCACTGAAATGCCGGACTCTTTTCCAGACCATCCCAGCGGGCCTCCTCAAGGAACTCCAGGTAGCGTGCGTTATTCACATGCTGGTAGACGTCCAGATGATAGCCGCGAACTTTAATTTGTGTCTGCATAGCATCAATGCCTTTCTGTTATTGTTGTTTATGAGGTAAGAGGTCACACCACTTGATGCAACCTCTTTATCCTGGCAAAAAATCACCGCTGTGCAAGCGCTGGCAAAAAATTTACAGCGTCAGATGGGATAAATTCCGCTCCACCAGCGCGCTGCCCATCCCCGGGACCTGCTTCAGATCATCAAGGGTTTTGAACGGTCCGTACTCCTCACGGTAGCTGACAATCGCCTGGGCTTTTTTCAACCCCACGCCATTCAGAGCCTGCGCCAGCTGTTCGGCGCTGGCGTGGTTAATGCTGACTTTGGTCGCCCCGTTGTTGGCCTCGCCGGGCTCCGCTTTCGCCTTCGCCGAAGAGGACGCCTGGACATGCTCTTTGGTTACCGCCGCTTTGCCGCTGGCGGGGGCAGCCAGCGCGCCCTGTGCGCCTACCGCGAAAACCAGAACGCCCGCGGCCATCAGTGCTTTTATTCCATATTTCATGCTGATATCTCCTTGTGTATAGACAGCAAGGCTACGATAGCGTCAGTGCGGATGGCCGACAAAAGGCAAATCACAGAAATGGAAAGGGCCGCGAAAGCGGCCCTTGAGGATTACATGGTGTTGCGTATTTTTGCGAAATGACGCGAAATTACTGCTGCTGGTCGATGCTGTCGCCCAGCTTAATTTTCGCCGCCTTGCGCAGGTTGCTCATCAGCGCTTCGAAAGCGATTTGGGCATTGTTCTGGGTAATCCCCTGAACCATAGCCTTCTTCTGCTCTTCCGGCATGCTGCCTGCTTTCACTTCATCGAGCGCCACCAGCACCACATCGCCTTGCATGTTGCTGCCAACGCCATAGACCGGTTTGCCCTGCTGCGGCAGCGGCAGAGTAAATGCCAGCTGGCTCAGCGGATCCTGGCCGGTACGGGAAAGCGTCTGCGGTGCGCCAAAGCTCAGGCCAGCCGCCTTCATCGCCTCATCGCCTTTGCCGTCTTTCAGCGCCGCCAGCAGCTTATCGGCATCCCGCTTCGCCTGCTGTTCCGCTTTATTGTGCTTAACGATATCGCTGACCTGTGCCTTCACTTCGGCCAGCGGTTTCACCGCCTCGGCTTTGTGCTCGCTGATACGCAGAACAAAGGCTCGATCGCCGTCAACGGTAATGATGTCGGAGTTGCTGCCCGGCGCGCCGTTCACACCGACCAGACCGCCGTTGAAGATAGCGTCAGCGACCGGTTTAAAGTTCAGCTCTTCCGGCAGGTTATCGCGGCCAAACCAGCCGGTTTCCACCACCTGCAGTCCGGCGACCTGCGCCGCGCCCGCCAGCGATTCATTATCGTTGCTGGCCGCATCGCTCACCTTCTGCTGCAGCGCATAGTAAGCATCCAGCGCTTTCTCCTGCTTCACTTTCGCCGCAATGTCATTGCGCACGTCAGCCAGCGGCTTGACTTGAGCCGGCTGGACGTCGTCCAGACGGGCCACCAGGAAGCCAACCGAGGATTTGATCACCCCGGAGAGCTGGCCTTTCTCTTTCAGGCCGGCGTCTTTCAGCTCAGGCACGGTAGAAGCATCTTCCATCCACCCCATATCGCCGCCGTTGCGGGCAGAGATAATATCGGTCGATTTTTCTTTTGCCAGCGTGGCGAAATCGGCGCCTTTTTGCAGCTCGGCCAGTACCGCTTTCGCATCAGCTTCAGTTTTAGTCTGAATCACGCTGTAGCGATTACGCTGCGGCTGAGTGAACTGATCTTTGTGCTGGTCATACCACGACTGAATTTCTTCGTCAGAGGCGTTTTCCTGCATGCTGGCGGCATCCATCTTGATGTAGCTTACGCGGAACTGCTCCGGCGCCATAAAACGGGCCTGATTCTGCTGCCAGAAAGCGTTGATTTCCTCATCGCTGGCGGTCTGTTTTGCCGCCAGGGCGTTGACGTTGATGGTCGCTTCGCGAACGACACGCTGCTGAGACACCAGCGCCGCCAGCTGATCGGACTCGCCGGGCAGCATGAAGTCGGTACCCGCAATGGCGTTAATCAGCTGCTGCGTGGTCAGCTGGTTACGCAGCGCCTGGGCGTACTGATCGGTGGTCATCCCCATCTGGGCGACAATACCGCTGAAACGCTGGTTGTCGAACTTACCGTTCGTCTGGAACGCCTGCGTCTGGAAGATCGCCTGCTTCACCTGCTCATCGCTGATGCTGAGGCCCAGCTCGCGGGCATACTGATCCAGAAGCGACTCGTCAATCAGGCGGTTCAGCACCTGCTGGCGCATGGTTTTCATGTAGTTTTCGTTCGCCGCCAGCTCGGAGAACTGGTCGCCAAGCTGCTGCTGCATACGGTTACGTTCGCTGGCGACGGCGTTTTCAAACTGCCCACGGCCAATCTCCTGGCCATTCACTTTTGCGGCATAGTTTTTGCCACCGCCAATCAGGTAACCACTCACCCCGGTCAAAATGAACGAGACGATAATGATACCGAAAATAATCTTGAGCACGACGCTGTTGGCGGCCGTGCGTAGGTTGTCCATCATGGTGTAACAACGCTCCGCTGTAGATGACTTTAGCTCGCGCAGCATAGCACGTGATGGCCGCCGCGCGTGAGGACGTATTTTGACAAGAAAACAGGGTGATTGTCAGCCCACAAGTGGCGATAAACACACATAAAGTGGTCTGAAAAGGCAATAAAAAAGGCACATCTCACGATGCGCCCTTGTACTTCGTCACATTCCCTGACGGGAAAGCCGATCAGTTCACCGCGTCTTTCAGCGCTTTACCAGCACGGAAGCCCGGCACTTTTGCGGCAGCGATAGTAATTTCTTTACCTGTTTGTGGGTTGCGACCAGTACGGGCGGCACGTTCTTTAACAGCAAAGGTACCGAAACCTACCAGCGCAACGTCATCCCCAGCCTGCAGAGATTCAGTAACAGAAGCGATTAAAGCATCTAACGCACGTCCAGCTGCAGCTTTAGAAATGTCCGCACCCGCAGCAATTTTGTCAATCAGTTGAGATTTATTCACTGTTCTCTTCCTCTCTTTATAATTTATATCGCACCAGAGTCCTTCATAGTGCGACCGCGCAGCAGTTATATCAGGACTGTCATGCCCTTACAACAGCAGTTGTCGATGACCCCCCTGCCAGCGATCTAAGTTAGCTACACAAAAAAAGGCTGGCAAGTCCGAAATGACTTACCAGCCCTATTTTTATTAGCGCAATTTGCGCAGAATCACTATTTCGCGGTCACAACCTGCATGCCAAACGGTTCGTTTTGCAGCGCAAGTGTCAGAACTTCCTCGATTCGTTTCACCGGATGGATATCCAAATCAGCGATAACGTTATCCGGAATTTCTTCAAGGTCGCGTTTGTTCTCATCAGGAATCAGAACAGTCTTAATACCGCCGCGATGCGCCGCCAGCAGTTTTTCCTTCAGACCGCCGATCGGCAGCACCTGACCACGCAGCGTAATTTCCCCGGTCATCGCCACATCGGCGCGTACCGGGTTGCCGGTCAGGCAGGAGACCAGCGCCGTACACATGGCAATCCCCGCGCTCGGACCGTCCTTCGGCGTCGCCCCTTCCGGTACGTGGACGTGAATATCACGCTTCTCGTAAAAGTCGGCGTTAATCCCCAGCTTGTCCGCCCGCGAACGTACCACGGTCAGCGCAGCCTGAATCGACTCCTGCATCACCTCGCCCAGCGATCCGGTGTAGGTCAGTTTGCCTTTGCCCGGTACGCAGGCGGTTTCGATGGTCAGCAGATCGCCGCCCACTTCCGTCCACGCCAGACCGGTCACCTGACCGACGCGGTTCTCGCTATCGGCGCGGCCATAGTCGAAGCGCTGCACGCCGAGATAATCATGCAGATTCTCACCATTAATTTCGATGTGTTTCAGCGATTTATCCAGCAACAGCTGCTTAACGGCCTTACGGCACAGCTTGGAGATTTCACGCTCCAGGCTACGAACGCCCGCTTCACGGGTGTAGTAACGAATAATGCCGATAATGGCGCTGTCGTCGACGGTCAGTTCGCCTTTCTTCAGCGCGTTGCGTTCGATCTGCTTCGGCAGCAGGTGACGCTTGGCGATGTTCAGTTTTTCATCCTCGGTGTAACCCGAGAGGCGAATCACTTCCATACGGTCCAGCAGCGGCGCCGGAATGTTCATGGAGTTGGAAGTCGCCACGAACATCACGTCGCTGAGATCGTAATCCACTTCCAGATAGTGGTCGTTAAAGGCCACGTTCTGTTCCGGATCCAGCACCTCAAGCAACGCAGAAGCCGGGTCGCCGCGCATGTCGGAAGACATTTTGTCAATCTCATCCAGCAGGAACAGCGGGTTTTTTACCCCCACTTTCGCCATTTTCTGGATCAGTTTGCCCGGCATCGAGCCAATATAGGTTCGACGATGACCGCGAATTTCCGCTTCATCGCGCACGCCGCCCAGCGCCATGCGGACGTATTTCCGGCCAGTCGCTTTGGCGATAGATTGCCCCAGCGAGGTTTTACCTACCCCCGGCGGTCCCACCAGGCAGAGGATCGGCCCCTTGATTTTGTTCACCCGGCTCTGCACCGCGAGATACTCAAGGATGCGGTCCTTCACGCGCTCCAGACCATAGTGATCGGTATCGAGGATCTCCTGGGCCTGACGCAGGTCTTTCTTGACCTTACTGCGCGCATTCCACGGCACCTGCACCATCCAGTCGATGTAGCCACGCACGACGGTCGCTTCCGCAGACATCGGCGACATCATCTTCAGCTTCTGCAGTTCCGCTTCGGTTTTCTCTTTCGCCTCTTTCGGCATTTTCGCCGCGTCGATCTTGCGCTTCAGCGCTTCGTTTTCGTCCGGGGCGTCGTCCATCTCGCCGAGTTCTTTCTGAATCGCTTTCATTTGCTCGTTCAGATAGTACTCGCGCTGGGATTTCTCCATCTGCTTTTTGACGCGGTTGCGAATGCGCTTCTCAACCTGCAGCAGATCGATTTCCGATTCCATCATCGCCATCAGATATTCCAGACGTTCGTTGACGTCGGACATCTCAAGCACGGACTGCTTGTCCGCCAGCTTCAGCGGCATATGCGCCGCGATGGTATCCGCCAGGCGCGCCGCATCGTCGATGCTGTTCAGCGACGTCAGCACTTCCGGTGGAATCTTCTTATTCAGCTTGATATAGCCTTCAAACTGGCTGATAGCGGTACGAACCAGCACTTCCTGCTCACGTTCGTCAATCGCCGGCGAGTCGAGATACTCCGCTTTCGCCGAGAAATGCTCGCCATTATCAGACAGCGCAGAAATGCGTGCACGCTGTAGCCCTTCGACCAGCACCTTCACGGTGCCGTCTGGCAGCTTCAGCATCTGCAAAATAGACGCCACGGTTCCAACGGTGAAAAGATCGTTTACACCCGGCTCATCCGTCGACGCTTCTTTCTGCGCAACCAGCATGATTTTTTTATCATGGTCCATGGCCGCTTCGAGGCAACGGATAGATTTTTCCCGCCCTACGAACAGGGGTATGACCATGTGCGGATAAACCACCACATCGCGCAACGGCAATACGGGGATTTCAATGCGTTCAGAACGCTCAGGATTCATAGAGCTCTCTCTTAGTTTAAAGTCCGCCAGGTAGCCGACGACGCCACACTCCACTGCATCGTCGTTAATATGTAATCCAGTATATGGGGATGTATTCCACACATTCAACGGCGGGAATGCAGGAAAAATAAAAGGGGAGATAAAATCCCCCCTTTTTGTTAACTGCTTGAGTGAAATGGCTAATTATTCGCCAGATGCCTGCTGCGCTTCCGGTTTGCCGTAGATCAGCAGCGGTTTGCTCTGACCGGCGATAACCGACTCATCAATGACCACTTTTTCGACATCTTCCATCGAAGGCAGATCATACATGGTGTCCAGCAGCGCCGCTTCCACAATGGAACGCAGGCCACGGGCGCCGGTTTTACGCGCCATCGCTTTCTTGGCGATGGCATCCAGCGCTTCGTCGCGGAATTCAAGCTCTGCGCCTTCAAGGCTAAACAGCGCCTGATACTGCTTGGTCAGGGCGTTTTTCGGCTCTTTCAGGATCTGGATCAGCGCTTCTTCGCTCAGCTCGTTCAGGGTCGCCACGACCGGCAGACGGCCGATGAATTCCGGAATCAAACCAAACTTGATCAGATCTTCCGGCTCGACCTGGGCCAGCAGCTCGCCTTCGCTCGCTTTGTCGGACTTCGCTTTAACCGTCGCGCCAAAACCAATGCCGGAGCCGGTTTCCACACGGTGGGAAATCACTTTGTCCAGACCGGCAAACGCGCCGCCGCAGATAAACAGGATCTTGGAGGTATCAACCTGCAGGAACTCCTGCTGCGGGTGTTTACGCCCGCCCTGCGGTGGAACGGCGGCGACGGTGCCTTCGATAAGCTTCAGCAGCGCCTGTTGCACGCCTTCGCCGGAGACATCGCGAGTAATCGACGGGTTATCGGACTTACGCGAAATTTTGTCGATTTCGTCGATATAGACGATGCCGCGCTGCGCTTTCTGCACGTCGTAATCGCACTTCTGCAGCAGTTTCTGAATGATATTTTCTACGTCCTCACCCACATAACCGGCTTCGGTCAGGGTGGTGGCGTCCGCCATGGTAAACGGCACATCCAGCAGGCGCGCCAGCGTTTCCGCCAGCAGCGTTTTACCGGAGCCGGTCGGCCCGATCAGCAGGATGTTACTTTTACCCAGCTCTACGCCATTGCTGGTATCGCCATTGCGCAGACGTTTGTAGTGGTTGTATACCGCGACCGCCAACACTTTTTTCGCCTGTTCCTGACCGATGACGTAGTCATCAAGGTGGTGGCGAATCTCGTGCGGCGTCGGCAGCGCGCTGCGCTCGCGGTGCGGCGCAACTTCTTTAATCTCTTCGCGAATGATGTCGTTACATAAATCAACGCATTCGTCGCAGATATACACGGATGGCCCGGCGATCAGCTTACGCACTTCATGCTGGCTTTTGCCGCAAAAAGAGCAATACAACAATTTGCCCGATCCATCTTTGCGTTTATCTGTCATGAGTCCAAACCTCTTTTTAAGTTCTTTGTGCCGCACACGACGACGCAAATGCCATTCTCAGGCGCAAGCCGCCATATAGCGTTGTGCCGCCCTTCATTAGTATATACACAAAATCCTTCGCGCTACATCGCGGCGGTAGCGAAGCGACCGGCCGCCTGCCTGCCCGGCAAGCGTCCGGAAAAATGCCAACCGCTCAGCAAACGTGGCGAGAAGGATGAAGCGTAAAGCGGCACCCTTACGCCCAGGGCATCAATTACGATGGGTCAAAATAGAGTCGACCAGTCCGTACTCCACGGCTTCCGCAGCAGACAGGAAGCGGTCACGCTCGGTGTCACGCTCAATCTGCTCAAGAGACTGGCCGGTATGATGCGCCATCAGCTCATTCATGCGTCCTTTCACCTTCAGGATTTCACGGGCGTGGATCTCAATATCCGTCGCCTGCCCCTGATAGCCGCCCAGCGGCTGGTGGATCATCACGCGGGAGTTCGGCAGGCAGAAACGCTTGCCCTTCGCCCCGGCGGTCAGCAGGAACGCGCCCATGGACGCGGCCTGGCCCATACAGATGGTGCTGACGTCCGGCTTGATGAACTGCATGGTGTCATAAATCGACATCCCGGCGGTGATCACCCCGCCCGGAGAGTTAATGTACAGGTAAATGTCTTTTTCCGGGTTTTCCGCTTCCAGAAACAGCATCTGCGCCACGATCAGATTTGCCATGTGGTCTTCGACCTGGCCGGTCAGAAAAATGACGCGTTCCTTAAGCAGACGGGAGTAGATATCAAAAGAACGTTCACCGCGTGAGGTCTGTTCAATGACCATCGGCACCAGGGCCATATGGGGTGCAAAGTTGTCTCGTTCGCCACTGTATGACATTTCCGTCTCCTGGAGTAATTTTAAAATACCTGCTGCACTGATTGTAACCTTACGGACGGATTATCAGCCACAGTTTCTATCCGCTGAACGCGTCACCGCCTCTTCAACACGCGTGCGATTGCGGATGCAGTTGCCTCCCTCGGTAATGGGGATGGCGTTGCCATATTTCAAGCATAACAAGCTTTTGCTGTAACGCTATCATGGTAAATGCGTTTTAGCACCGTGCCTGAGGCTATCATTAGCTAAAAAAAAACCCGCCGCCTTTCGGCAACGGGTTTTTGCCCGAACCTTGAACAATCGCGGCGAAATTACGCCTGCTGGTTCATCAGTTCGTTGAAGGAAGTGGCTTTTTCAGACACTTTGGCTTTCGCCAGCACGGCTTCAACAGCCTGCTCTTCCAGCGCCACGTTGCGCATGTTGTCCATCAGCTCTTTGTTCTTGCTGTAGAACTCAACCACTTCTGACGGATCTTCGTAAGCAGAAGCCATCTCTTCGATCAGGCCTTTCACGCGCTCTTCGTCAGCTTTCAGCTCGTTGGTGCGAATCACTTCGCCCAGCAGCAGGCCAACCACTACGCGGCGTTTAGCCTGCTCTTCGAACAGTTCGCGCGGCAGTTCCAGAGCCTGTTTCTCGTTGCCACCGAAACGCTGAGCTGCCTGGCGACGCAGCACGTCGATTTCGCTGTCGATCAGAGCTGCCGGAACGTCGATGTCGTTAGCTTTAACCAGACCTTCGATAGCCTGAGACTTCACGCGGTTACGCACAGCGCCTTTCAGCTCGCGTTCCATGTTTTTACGCACTTCAGCGCGCAGGCCAGCGACGGAACCATCTTCCACGCCGAAACGTTTGATGAATTCTTCGGTCAGCTCCGGCAGTTCACGTTCTTCAACTTTCTTCAGGTTGATAACGAACTTAGCCGCTTTACCTTTCAGGTTTTCTGCGTGGTATTCTTCCGGGAAGGTCACGTCGATGGTGAACTCGTCACCCGCTTTGTGGCCTTTGATACCGTCTTCGAAGCCCGGGATCATGCGACCCTGGCCCATCGCCAGTACGAAGTCAGAAGCTTTGCCGCCTTCGAACTCTTCACCATCTACGGAACCGGTGAAGTCGATGGTTACGCGATCTTCAGCGTCAACCGCGCCTTCTTTTTCTTTCCAGGTTGCCTGCTGCTTGCGCAGGGTTTCCAGCATGGTGTCAACGTCAGCGTCGGTCACTTCAACAACCGGTTTTTCTACTTCGATCGCTTCCAGACCCTGCAGTTCAACTTCCGGATACACTTCGAACTCTACCGCGTAGGTGAAGTCTTCACCCAGTTTGTATTCGCCCGGAACGTAGTTCGGCGCGCCGGCCGGATTGATTTTTTCTTTGATGATCGCGTCAACGAAATGACGGCTCATCAGGTCGCCCAGCACGTCCTGACGAACGGAAGCGCCATAGCGCTGAGCAACAACATTCATCGGCACTTTGCCTTTACGGAAGCCGTCAATGCGAACTTTTTTCGCTACGTTGACCAGCTCGCTTTTGACAGCATTCTCGATGCTGTCAGCGGCGATAGTAATCGTTACACGGCGCCCAAGGCCCTGAGTGGTTTCAACTGAAACTTGCATCTTGTTACCTCAAAAAAATCACAGTGCTCGGTCAACTCTGGAAGCGCGTGTAGGTGGCTTCGCAGAACCGGGATGCCCTCTTCAAATCAGAAACACATTCCCTGTCGTCAGAATCATCCCGAAGACATTCATATATAAGACGCGGCATTATAGCGGCATCACTTTTGTGAGTCGAGAACGGTTGTCGCCTGGTGCTGCGGCATTTTTCACATTTCCCGCTCAATTTTGTCCGCAAAAGCGCTGAGTTTGCGCATTTTCCAGGCAAAACAAAACGGCCCGTAGGCCGTTTTTGCTAAATCTGCAAGCAACATACTGGAAAAGCGCCAGCGGTTGCAAATGGGATTTCTAGGCGATGCTCCCCGCGCCGCGGCACGGCGGCGAGGCGAAAACCGTATCCTGTAGCGCTTCCCATTCTTTAATCGTGTAGGTGTGTAGCGCCAGGGCGTGCACCGTATTCGACAGCTCCTCGGTTAGCGTGCCGTAGATCATACGGTGGCGATTTAGGAAACGCTCGCCAGTGAAGCGATCGCTCACTAACACCACTTTAAAATGACTTTCAGAGCCCGCAGGGACGTTGTGACGATAACTTTCATCCACGACTTCGAGATACATCGGGTCGAACGCTGCTCTAAGTTTTGCTTCGATCTGTTCACGTATCATCATGAATTTTCTCCTCCGACAACGCTGAGATGCCGCCACTCCATTTAAATGTTAGCCGCTTTTACCGCTTCCATTAGGAGAAAACAACAAAAAATTAGCATTGTTCTGATATTTTCATTCAAAAGTATCACGTTTACTGGCTCTGGTCGCCAGATCCGCCGGGGAAAGAGCGATTAACCGTGGCGGGACGCTCAGAAAACCGCCAGGGCGATGGATTTACACGCGTTGCCACTTCCCCTTGCCGTTGGCAATGCTATGATGGCGGTAATTTTCCTTATAACAACACCATGCGTTGAGACCTGAACATGCTTAAGAAGATCCTTTTCCCGTTGGTCGCCATGTTTATGCTGGCAGGATGCGCCACGCCGCCGACCACCATTGAAGTATCGCCGAAAATCACGCTGCCGCAGCAGGATCCTAGCCTGATGGGCGTGACCGTCAGCATCAACGGCGCCGACCAGCGTCCGGACCAGGCGCTGGCGAAAGTGACGCGCGACAACCAACAGGTCACCCTTACCGCCTCCCGCGATCTGCGCTTCCTGCTGCAGGAAGTGCTGGAGAAACAAATGACCGCGCGCGGCTACATGATTGGCCCGAACGGCGCAGTCGATCTGCAGATCATCGTCAACAAACTCTACGCTGACGTCTCCCAGGGCAACGTGCGCTACAACATCGCCACCAAAGCCGATATCGCCATCATCGCCACCGCGGCAAACGGCACGAAGATGACCAAAAACTACCGCGCCAGCTACTCGGTAGAAGGTGCCTTCCAGGCCTCGAACAAAAACATCGCTGATGCCGTCAACAGCGTCCTGACTGATACCATCGCCGATATGGCGCAGGACACCAGCATCCACGATTTCATCAAGCAAAACGCGCGTTAATGCCCCCACGAACCCGGCCTCCGCCGGGTTCGTGCTTTATGCTATGTCCAGTCACTACTTACGCATTTTTCAGCAGCCTAAATCAGCGATTTTGCTGATCCTCGGCTTCGCCTCCGGTCTGCCGCTGGCCCTCACCTCCGGTACCCTGCAGGCCTGGATGACGGTGGAAAACATCGATCTGAAAACGATCGGTTTTTTCTCGCTTGTCGGCCAGGCCTATGTCTTTAAATTCCTCTGGTCCCCGCTGATGGACCGCTACACGCCGCCGTTTCTCGGGCGCCGTCGCGGCTGGTTGGTGACCACCCAGGTCCTGCTTCTGCTGGCCATCGCGGCGATGGGTTTTCTCGAACCTGCCTCCCAGCTGCGCTGGATGGCGGCGCTGGCGGTAGTGATCGCCTTCTGTTCGGCGTCGCAGGATATTGTTTTTGACGCCTGGAAAACCGACGTTCTGCCAGCGGAAGAGCGCGGCGCTGGCGCCGCGATCAGTGTGCTGGGCTATCGCCTCGGGATGCTGGTCTCCGGTGGTCTGGCCCTGTGGATCGCCGACCGCTATCTCGGCTGGCAGGGCATGTACTGGCTGATGGCGGCGCTGCTGGTGCCCTGCATCATCGCCACGCTGCTGGCGCCCGAGCCAAGCGACGTTATCCCGGTTCCCCGGTCGCTGGAGCAGGCGGTAGCTGAACCGCTGCGCGATTTTTTCGGCCGTAACAACGCCTGGCTGATTCTGCTGCTCATCGTTCTTTATAAGCTTGGCGATGCGTTTGCCATGAGTCTGACCACCACCTTTCTCATCCGCGGCGTCGGTTTTGACGCCGGCGAGGTGGGAATGGTGAACAAAACCTTAGGCCTGTTCGCCACCATTCTTGGCGCCCTGTACGGCGGCGTCCTGATGCAGCGATTGACGCTGTTCCGGGCGCTGCTGATCTTCGGTCTGCTGCAGGGGGTTTCCAACGCCGGCTACTGGCTGCTGTCGATTACCGATAAGCACCTCTATTCCATGGCGACCGCGGTATTCTTTGAAAATCTGTGCGGGGGAATGGGGACGGCGGCGTTTGTGGCGCTGCTGATGACGCTGTGCAACAAGTCGTTCTCCGCCACCCAGTTCGCGCTGCTCTCGGCGCTGTCCGCGGTTGGCCGCGTGTACGTCGGGCCGATTGCCGGCTGGTTTGTCGAGGCCCACGGCTGGTCCGCCTTCTATCTCTTCTCCGTGGTCGCGGCGGTGCCGGGGATCGCGCTGCTGCTGCTGTGCCGACAAACGCTCGAGCATACCCAACGCACGGCAAGCTTTATGCCGCGTAGCGAATATCCGCAGGCCTATGCGCTGGCGCTGGGGATCCTGACGCTGGGCTGCCTGCTGCTGGCGGTATGGCTGGGTCTGCTGATCCTCAACGCGCTGGATTATACGTCGTTCAGCTTCCTGTCCGGCCTGCTGGAAGTTGCCGCGCTGACCGCCGTTGGCGGTATTTTGTTCGGCGGCCTGCTCGACTACCTGGCGCTGCGTAAAACCCACCTGATTTAAGGACGCTGCATCATTATTAGCCGTTGTAATTACGAAACGTAATTATAACGGCTTATTAACGCTTTTATATTGCCCGCCGCGCTATTTGTTGTTTTGTGCGTTTTTGTTTTCTGGAAATTATTGACAGTTTTCATTCGATTCTTTAAATAATTTAACCGATTCAGCTACGCCGTTTTTATTTCACGTTTCCACAATGTCTTTTATTTGATAATTAAATGTTAAACAATTGTTCTAATTTTTGGGTGGTTATGCCCATTCGCCGCTAAGTACACCTTTTCTTATCTCTTTCGTTATCGATCCCACGAAAATCAGGCTTTGCAAGCGATTACGTAACACTACGTAACATATGTGACAAACCAAGCAGAAGCCGCTAACACAGAACTGACAGAGATCCAATCATGTTTACAGTAATGCAACCTTACCGTAAAATGCCCATACACTTTAAACGCCACCAGATCCCGTGGAATTGAGGTCGTTCAATGAGACTCAGGAAATACAATAAAAGTTTGGGATGGATGTCATTAATCGCAGGTACTGTATTACTCAGTGGTTGTGATTCTGCACTCCTTGACCCAAAAGGACAGATTGGACTGGAGCAACGCTCTTTGATTCTGACGGCCTTCGGCCTGATGATGATTGTCGTTATTCCGGCCGTCTTGATGGCAGTAGGATTTGCCTGGAAGTATCGCGCGAGCAATAAAGATGCGAAGTATAGCCCGAACTGGTCACACTCCAATAAAGTGGAAGCTGTGGTCTGGACGGTACCTATTCTGATCATCCTGTTCCTGGCCGTTCTGACCTGGAAAACCACTCACGCACTGGAGCCAAGCAAACCGCTTGTCCATGACGAGAAACCAATCACCATCGAAGTCGTATCGATGGACTGGAAATGGTTCTTTATCTATCCGGAACAGGGTATTGCTACCGTTAACGAAATCGCCTTCCCGGCGAACGTACCGGTACACTTCAAAGTGACCTCTAACTCGGTGATGAACTCGTTCTTTATTCCGCGCTTAGGCAGCCAGATCTACGCAATGGCCGGGATGCAGACTCAGCTGCACCTCATTGCTGACGAAGCTGGTACTTATGACGGTATCTCCGCTAGCTACAGTGGCCCGGGCTTCTCTGGTATGAAGTTCAAAGCGATTGCTACCCCGGATCGTGCAACTTTCGATCAGTGGGTTGAAAAAGCGAAACAGTCTCCGAACGCCATGGACTCTATGGCCGCGTTCGAGAAAGTGGCTGTGCCTAGCGAATACAACAAAGTGGAATACTTCTCTAACGTGAAACCGGATCTGTTCAAAGATGTTGTGAACAAATTCATGTCTCACGAGAGCATGAACATGTCCCAACCTGAAGGCGAGCATGCCGCTCACGACGGGATGGAAGGCATGGACATGAGCCACGCGGAAACCGCTCACTAAGGGGCCGAGGAAGAAAACGATGTTCGGAAAACTTACACTGGATGCAGTGCCCTACCACGAACCTATTATCGTGGTAACGGTGGCTGCGATTATCATTGGGGGACTGGCGCTTCTGGCAGCCATCACTTACTTCGGTAAGTGGTCCTACCTATGGAACGAGTGGCTGACCTCTGTCGACCACAAACGTCTCGGTATCATGTACGTTATCGTGGCAATCGTCATGCTGCTGCGTGGCTTTGCTGACGCCATCATGATGCGTAGCCAGCAGGTGCTGGCCTCGGCCGGGGAAGCAGGCTTCCTGCCGCCTCATCACTACGATCAGATCTTTACCGCCCACGGCGTTATCATGATCTTCTTCGTGGCGATGCCGTTCGTTATCGGTCTGATGAACCTGGTAGTTCCGCTTCAGCTCGGCGCACGCGACGTAGCCTTCCCGTTCCTCAACAACCTGAGCTTCTGGTTCACCGTTGTGGGCGTGATTCTGGTTAACCTGTCTCTGGGCGTCGGTGAGTTCGCGCAGACCGGTTGGCTGGCTTATCCGCCGCTGTCGGGAATTGAATACAGTCCTGGCGTAGGGGTCGACTACTGGATTTGGGCGCTGCAGCTCTCCGGTATCGGTACTACCCTGACCGGTATTAACTTCTTCGTGACCATTATCAAGATGCGCGCCCCGGGCATGACCATGTTCAAGATGCCGGTATTCTCCTGGGCATCTCTGTGCGCTAACATCCTGATTATCGCCTCTTTCCCAATTCTGACCGTCACCATCGCGCTGCTGACCCTGGATCGTTACCTGGGCACCCATTTCTTTACCAACGATATGGGTGGCAACATGATGATGTACATCAACCTGATTTGGGCCTGGGGTCACCCGGAAGTGTACATCCTGGTTCTGCCGGTGTTCGGGGTCTTCTCCGAAATCGCCGCGACCTTCTCGCGTAAGCGTCTGTTCGGTTACACCTCTCTGGTGTGGGCAACCGTCTGTATTACCGTTCTGTCGTTCATCGTTTGGCTGCACCACTTCTTCACCATGGGTGCTGGCGCGAACGTAAACGCCTTCTTCGGTATTACCACCATGATTATCGCGATCCCGACCGGGGTTAAGATCTTCAACTGGCTGTTCACCATGTATCAGGGCCGCATCGTCTTCAACTCGGCGATGATGTGGACTATCGGCTTTATCGTCACCTTCTCCGTCGGTGGGATGACCGGTGTGCTGCTGGCGGTACCGGGCGCGGACTTCGTTCTGCACAACAGCCTGTTCCTGATCGCGCACTTCCATAACGTTATCATCGGCGGTGTGGTGTTCGGTTGCTTCGCCGGTCTGACCTACTGGTGGCCGAAAGCCTTTGGCTTCACCCTGAACGAAACCTGGGGCAAACGCGCTTTCTGGTTCTGGATCATCGGCTTCTTCGTGGCGTTTATGCCGCTGTACGTGCTGGGCTTCATGGGGATGACCCGTCGTCTGAGCCAGCAGATCGATCCGCAGTTCCACCCGATGCTGGTTGTTGCAGCTTGCGGTGCGGCGCTGATCGCCTGCGGTATCCTGTGCCAGCTGATTCAGTTCTACGTCTCTATTCGCGACCGCGATCAGAACCGTGACCTGACCGGTGACCCATGGGGTGGCCGTACGCTGGAGTGGGCAACCTCTTCTCCACCGCCGTTCTACAACTTCGCTATCGTTCCTCAGGTTCACGAGCGTGACGCCTTCTGGGAAATGAAAGAGAAAGGTGAAGCGTACAAACAGCCTGCTCACTATGAAGAAATTCATATGCCGAAGAACAGCGGCGCCGGCATCGTCATTGCCGCCTTCGCGACGGTATTTGGTTTCGCCATGATCTGGCATATCTGGTGGATGGCGATCGCCAGCTTCATCGGCATCGTAGCGACCTGGATTATTAAGAGCTTTGACGAGGACGTGGATTACTACGTACCGGTTGCAGAAGTCGAAAAACTGGAAAAACAGCATTTCGATGAGATTAACAAAGCAGGGCTGAAAAATGGCAACTGATACTCTTGCGCATACTGCCCACGCGCATGAACACGGGCACCATGATACAGGACCGATGAAGGTATTCGGTTTCTGGATCTACCTGATGAGCGACTGCATTATCTTCGCTACGCTGTTTGCTACCTATGCCGTTCTGGTGAACGGCACAGCCGGCGGACCAACTGGCAAAGATATTTTCGAACTGCCGTTCGTTCTGGTTGAAACCGCACTGCTGCTGTTCAGCTCCATCACCTACGGCATGGCGGCTATCGCCATGTACAAAAACAACAAGAGCCAGGTGGTTTCCTGGCTGGCGTTGACCTGGTTGTTTGGCGCCGGATTTATCGGGATGGAAATCTATGAATTCCATCACCTGATCATGGAAGGCTTTGGTCCGGATCGTAGTGGCTTCCTGTCCGCGTTCTTCGCGCTGGTCGGCACCCACGGTCTGCACGTGACCTCCGGTCTTATCTGGATGGCGGTGCTGATGTTCCAGGTTTCACGTCGTGGCCTGACCAGCACTAACCGCACCCGTATCCTGTGCCTGAGCCTGTTCTGGCACTTCCTGGACGTGGTGTGGATCTGCGTGTTCTCGGTTGTCTATCTGATGGGGGCGATGTAATGAGTCATTCTACCGATCATAGCGGCGCTTCTCACGGCAGCATGAAGAGCTACATGACAGGATTTATCCTGTCCATCATCCTGACGGTCATTCCGTTCGCCATGGTGATGAGTGGCTCCGCCTCGCATGCGGTTATCCTTGGCACCATTCTGGTGACCGCTGTGGTGCAGATCGTGGTACACCTCGTGTACTTCCTGCATATGAACAGCAAGTCCGATGAAGGCTGGAACCTGACCGCATTTATCTTCACCGTAATCATCATTGCGATCGTGGTTGTCGGCTCCATCTGGATTATGTGGAACCTGAACTACAACATGATGATGCACTAAGAGCGGCGAGTATGTTTAAGCAATACCTGCAAGTTACGAAACCAGGCATTATTTTTGGCAACCTGATCTCCGTGATCGGCGGTTTCCTGCTGGCCTCCAAAGGCCACATCGACTATCCGCTGTTCGTCTGGACGCTCCTTGGAGTATCCCTGGTGGTCGCCTCGGGTTGTGTATTCAACAACTACATCGACCGGGACATCGATCGTAAGATGGAACGGACGAAAAACCGGGTGCTGGTCAAAGGGCTGATCTCGCCAGAAGCTTCGCTGGTGTACGCCACCTTGCTGGGTATTGCTGGCTTTATGCTGCTGTGGTTCGGCGCAAATCCGCTGGCCTGCTGGCTGGGGGTGATGGGGTTCGTGGTTTATGTCGGCGTCTACAGCCTGTACATGAAACGCCACTCCGTCTATGGCACGCTGATTGGCTCACTCTCCGGCGCAGCGCCGCCGGTGATTGGCTACTGCGCAGTGACCGGTGATTTCGACAGCGGTGCGGCTATCCTGTTGGCTATCTTTAGCCTGTGGCAGATGCCTCACTCCTACGCCATCGCGATTTTCCGCTTCAAGGATTATCAGGCGGCGAATATTCCGGTGCTGCCGGTAGTGAAAGGTATATCGGTCGCCAAAAACCATATTACGCTGTACATCGTCGCCTTTGCCGTTGCGACCCTGATGCTCTCGCTGGGGGGCTATGCCGGGTACAAATACCTGGTCGTAGCGGCAGCAGTCAGCGTCTGGTGGCTAGGCATGGCGCTGCGCGGCTACAAAGTGGCAGATGATAAAGTCTGGGCGCGTAAGCTCTTCGTCTTTTCCATCGTCGCCATCACTGCGCTGTCCGTGATGATGTCCGTTGACTTTATGGTGCCGGATTCACATAGTCTGCTGGCTTATGTGAGATAATCACCCGCTCCAGTATGATATAAAGCCCCGTTTTTACGGGGCTTTTTCTTTTCTGTTTCATGTCTTTTTCCTTTCTCAATTCATACTTCCCTCCCCTCCCCCACACCGTTTTCGTAGCTACCCGCTAATAAATGAGGAAAAAATGAGCTTATACCAGCTCGACGTCGCTCGCCCCGTTCAGCTCTACGGTGCTACCTTTCGCCTCGGGCTTACGCCCGTTTTGGAAATATTCAATACAAGGAATTGCAATGAAAGAGTTAACACTGAACGAAATGGACTACATCTCCGGCGGCTTTAACCTGTTCGGCGCGGCCAGCGGCTTCGCCAGCTTCGTCGCCAACTCGGGCATCGGTTTCACCTCATTTGTCCTCACCTCTGGCAACGCATTCGCCTCGTTCGTCTGCGACAGCACAATGGCGTTTGGTTCCTTCCTGACCGGTCAGTCAAATTGGGAAACCTTTGTGACCGCCGGTAAGGATAACTGGGGAAGCTTCGTCAATACCGCCGGCAACAGCTGGAACACCTTTGTCGATAACGCCGCCAGCGACTGGAGCAGTTTCCTGAACAAAGCATCAGCCTAAGCGACATCTTGCCGAGGGCAGCGCATCGGCTGCCCTGTTTACCCCACCAGCATCGCCTGCGCGCTGTAGAGCAGATCGAGATGATCACGGCATAACGCTTCCAGCGAGGTCCGCGATTGATGGCTGGTCAGACTTAGCGCTCCCCACCAGGTTCCTTCCCTGTCGGTTAACGGTACCGCCAGCACCAGCATGCCAATCTCAAACTCCTGTTCAATGGTGGCGTATCCCTGACGCCGCACCTGAGCGATTTTCTCCATCAGCGGCGCGACGTCGGTCACCGTATAGGGCGTGCGTTGTTCCCGGGTAATGCGCTGCAGAACCGCTTCACACTCTGCTTCCGGCAGCGAAGCCAGCCATAATCGCCCCCCGGCGGTACAGAAGATGGGCACCCGCTCCCCTAACCGAACCGACGTGGAGTTAAACGGCGTATGCCGGCTGCGGGCGATATAGACCAGCTCATCTTCATCCACCACCCCCACCGAGGCGTGCTCTTCGGTCCGGCTGGCGATGTATTCGACAATCGGTCGCACCATGCGTGGAAACTGCGCCGAATCAACATAGGCCTGGCCAAGCCGCAGGGTCTTCGGGGTAAGCCAGTAATAGCGCCCATCGGTTTGCAAATAACGATCATGCAGCAGCGTCAACAAAAAACGTCGTGCCGCGCTTTGCGTCAGACCGCTCATTTTCGCCGCCTGGGCAACAGTGAGCTTTGGGCAGTTTTTGGAAAAAAGCTGGATCAACGCCAACCCTTTTTGTAAACCGACGATCAGATCGCGTGGATGAATGGTGTTTTGCATATTCGCTCACATTTTTGCAACATCATTATCGATTTCCTGCGATTATCGCAGCGATGGTGCGATTAACAACCAACATGTCCGAATTCTGCGTTGTCGCTCCCAGCTTCCGCTGAAATACTTTCACAACATTCATTTAACAAATGAGGTTTGAAATGGTCAGTGGAACTACCCAGGTTGTCGCCGTGATTGGTCATCCGATCGCCCAGGTGAAATCACCGGATAACTTCAACCGCTACTTTGCCGAACAGCACATGGACAGCGTCATGATCCCGGTGGATATCGTCCCGGACGCGGTGGCCGCCTACCTCAACGCCCTGCGCGGCTGGCAGAACATGAGCGGCGTGCTGGTGACGGTACCGCATAAACAACGCGCCGCCGCGCTGGTCGACGAGCTTACGCCGCGCGCTCGCCGACTCAACGCCATCAATGTGATCCGCAAGCTGGCGGATGGCCGGTTACAGGGCGATATGCTGGACGGCGTCGGATTTCAGCTTGCCGCCGAGGCACAGGGTTTTCAGCCGGCAGGTAAGCAGGCGCTGCTCTCCGGTTGCGGCGGCGTCGGCAGCGCCATCGCCTGGGGATTGTGCGAGGCGGGGATCCGCCAACTGGCTCTGTACGATCAAAACCCGGCCACCCGGCAACGCCTGCACGATCTTCTGACCGAGGCCTTTCCGGCGGTGCAACTGAGCACGCTGCCGGACAGCCTGCACGGTGTCGATCTGCTGATCAACGGCTCGCCGGCCGGCATGGCCGGGTTTGATGCACTGCCCCTACCCCAGGCGCTGCTGGAGACGCTCGACAGCGCCACCCACGTGGCCGACGTTGTCACCGCCCCGGTGATGACGCCGTTGCTCACCTTCGCCGCCGCCCGCGGCTGCCGGGTACAGACTGGGCCGGAAATGGCGCTGGCGCAGATGACGCTGATGGGCCAGTTTATCGGCGCCATCCCGTCGGCGCAGGGAGCGGCGGCATGAAAAGCTGGGATGTGATCGTCATCGGCAGTGGCGCCGCTGGCTTTGCCGCCGCGGTCACCGCCAGCTGCAAAGGGCTGTCGGTGCTGATGCTGGAGAAAGCCGGTGAGTTCGGCGGCACCTCGGCCATCTCCGGCGGCGCCGTGTGGCTGCACGATACCGACCAGGCGCGCGCCGAGGGCAAAAGCGGTAGCGCCGAAGCGATCAAAACCTATCTACGAACCATTATCGGCGAGGCCCACTACCGCGAAGATATCGCCGAGGCGTTTGTCCGCGCCGGGCGAGAGGCCCTCTCCTTTCTGGAGCGCGAGGGGGCGGTGAAATATAGCCTGCGCCCGCTCTCACCCGATTACTATCCGGATGAGCCCGGCGCCGTCGACGTCGGTCGGGCGCTGGAGGTGGTCGAGTATGACGGCCGTGAACTGGGGGACGCGTTTCGCGACCTGCGCTCGCCTCCGCCGGGGATGCTGCTGTTTGGCGGGATGATGGTCAACCGCGTCGACATTCAACATTTTCTCGATATGCGTCGCTCGCTGCGCTCCCTGGCCCATTGCACCCGGCTGCTGCTGCGCTACGCCCGCGACCGGGTGAAATATCCTCGCGGCACCCGCCTGGCGATGGGCAATGCGCTGATTGCCCGCATGGCGACCACGGCGCTGCGTAAAGGCATGAGCCTTCGGCTGAATGTCAATGTGCTGGCGCTGTGCGAATCGCAAGGCGCGGTCACCGGGGTAGAGATTGACTATCAGGGGCAAAAAGAGACGCTACACGCCCGCCGTGGGGTGGTGCTAGCCGCAGGCGGCTTTGCCGCTGGCGCGCTGGCGGCGCGCTATCGGCCTCACACCCGAGAGCACTTCACCATGTCGCCGCCAGCCAATGATGGCGCTGCGCTGCGTCTTGCGGCGGCACTTAACGCTCGCGAGGGAGCCGATCGCGCGTCCAACTTTTTCTGGGCGCCGGTATCGGTGCTGACCCGGGCCGACGGTAGCGAGGAGCGCTTCCCCCACCTGGTGACCGACCGGGCCAAGCCGGGCGTGATTGCCGTCAATCAGCAAGCGGTACGCTTCGTTAACGAGTCCAGCTCCTATCACCATTTTGCCAGCGCGATGCAGCGTGCAGCGGAGAATGCCCCCTGCTTTTTACTGTGCGACGCGCAGGCGATGAAGCGTTACGGCCTCGGGCTGGCGCGCCCGGCGCCGGTGAACAATGACGCCCTGATCGCCGCTGGCTATCTGCATAGAGCCGATACCCTGGCCGCGCTGGCGCAGCAGCTTGGGCTGGATGCCCACGCCCTGAGCGAGACGGTCGCCCGCTACAATCGTGACGCCGCGCAGGGTGTGGACCGTGAGTTTGCCAAAGGCGGCAACAGCTATAACCGGGCGATGGGCGATCCGGGCCGTCATCCTGACGCCTGCAACGCTCCCCTGCTCAGCGCGCCGTTCTATGCCATCAAACTCTATACCGGCGATCTGGGGACTTCTCGAGGTCTGGTCACCACCGCCGATGCCCAGGTCGTCAACGCTGAAGGCAACCCCATTGCGGGTCTGTACGCGGTGGGAAACGACATGGATTCGCTGATGGCCGGCACCTACCCGGGTCCCGGCATCACCCTTGGCCCGGGGCTGACGTTTGGCTACCTCGCCGCCTGCCATCTGGCGCAACCCGCCACCCACTAATCAGGAAAACATCATGATCTACGAAAAACGCACCTACACCATCAATCCGCTGAAAATGGCCGACTGGCTGGCGCTGTACCAAAGCGATGCCCTGGCGGTGCAAACTGACCATCTTGGCAAACTGATCGGCTTCTTTTTTACCGAGATCGGCGTGGTCAATCAGGTAGTGCACATCTGGGCTTACGAAAGCCTGGACGATCGCCTGGTACGCCGCGCACGGATGGCCCAGGACGAGCGCTGGCAGACCTTCTCGCGGAAAAACCGCGAACTGGCCGCCGTGGAGCGCCTCGAATCGGTGCTGATGCGCCCCACCGCTTTTTCACCATTGCAATAAGGAGTCCATCATGAGCGGGCCTGTGAAGGTGGATGTGCTGGTGGTCGGATCCGGCGCGGCGGGACTCTCTGCCGCGGTCACCGCGGCAGTGCACGGCGCCAGCGTCATGGTGGCGGAGAAAGCGTCAGTGCTCGGCGGGACCAGCGCCTGGTCCGGCGGCTGGCTGTGGATCCCCCGCAACCCGCTGGCGCGAGCGGAGGGCATCGACGAAGCGGCCGATGCCCCGCTGACCTATCTGCAGCATGAGATGGGGGGAGAAGCCGCCGACGAACGGCTGCAGACCTTCCTGCATTACGGACCGGAAATGGTGGATTTTTTTCATCAACGGACGGCGGTGAAGTTTCTGTCGGGCAGCACCATGCCGGACTTTCACGCGTCGCCGGGCGCGGCGAACGGTGGGCGGTCGGTCACCGCTCAGCCCTACGATGGCCGCCTGCTCGGCGACTGGCTCCACCGACTGCGCCCGCCGCTGGAGACCATCAGTCTTGCCGGGATGGGCATCGCCGGCGGCGCGGACATGGCGCATTTTTTCAACGCTACCCGCTCGCCGCGCTCTGCGCTGTATGCCGCCCGCCGCCTGCTGCGCCACGGCTGGCAGCGGCTGCGCGCCGGACGAGGGCTGCATCTGGTCAATGGCAATGCGCTGGTCGCCCGTCTGCTGCGATCCGCCCTCGACGCCGGGGTGCGCTTTCAGCTCAACGCCCCGGCGGTCAGACTGCTGCAGGGTCCGCAGGGAGTGTCCGGTGCAGTGCTGCGTAGCGACGGCGGGGAGATACTCGTCGAAGCGGGCGCCGTGGTGCTGGCCTGCGGCGGTTTTCCCCACGATCGGCAGCGCCTGGCGCAGGTGGTGCCTCATGCCGCGGAGGGTTACGGCCATTTCTCCGCCGCGCCGCCTGACAATCAGGGCGAGGGGATCCGCCTTGGCGAATCCGCCGGCGGCCAGTTCGATACCCGCCTGCGCCACCCGCTGGCCTGGGCGCCGGTGTCCCGCGTCACCCTCGCCAGCGGCCAGCAGCTGATGTTTCCCCATCTGGTGGAACGCGCCAAGCCCGGGGTGATCGCCGTCCTGCCTAACGGCAAACGCTTTGTTAACGAGGCCGACTCCTATCACGACTTTATCGCCGCCCTGCTGGCGGCGACGCCCGCGGGCGACACGCCGCAGGCCTGGCTGCTGGCCGATCGGCGCGCGCTGCGCCGCTATGGCCTGGGCCACGCCAGGCCCTTTCCATTCTCCCCTACCGCCTGGCTGCGTACCGGCTATCTGCGGCGAGGAAACACCCTTGCCGAGCTGGCGAAGCGGTGCGCCATCGATACCGATGCGCTGGCGGAAACCGTTGCACGCTTTAACCATTTTGCCAGCACCGGTGAAGACATCGATTTTCACCGCGGCGCATCGGCCTATAACCGCGCGCAGGGTGACCATCAGGTGACGCTCGGACCGCTGCGCGAAGGGCCGTTCTACGCGGTGCGCATTCTGCCCGGCTCGCTGGGCACCTTTAGCGGGTTACAAACCGACGAGCACGCTCGGGTGTTGGATGGGCAGCAGCAGCCGATACCGGGCCTGTTCGCCATCGGCAACGACATGTCGAGCGTGATGCGCGGCTATTACCCCAGCGGAGGGATCACCCTCGGGCCGGCTATGACCTTCGGCTACCTGGTGGGCAAAAATCTGGCGGCAAACACAATAAAAACAAAGCAATAAAAACCAGGGACGGCAATACCCCTGGCTAACTTCACCTGCAACTGTACCGGAGCCCTTTATGAACATGCGTACCCTATCGCTCGCCGCGCTGAGCCTGCTCGATGTCCCTCCCCCCGAACAGGTGCGGATAGCGGCCAGAACCGGTTTTACCCACGTGGGACTGCGGCTGCTGCCCGCCACACCCGCCGACCCGGACTACGACATGCTGGGCGATACCCCCGCCGTCCGCGCGACCCTGGTCGCGCTGATGGAAACCGGCATCCGCGTCTCGGACGTGGAGATCGTCCGCCTCAGCCCGGGGTTTACCCTCGACGATCGGCTGCAGCGCTTTATGGAGACCGCCGCGCGGCTTGGCGCCGGACAGGTGTTAGTCGCCGGGAATGACGACAACCTGCAGCGCAGCGCCGACAACCTGGCCACTCTCGCCGCAGCCGGTCGCTCATTTGGCCTGACCATGAACCTTGAGCCGATGCCCTGGACCCAGCTGCGCACGATCGCCGATGCGCAGGCGCTGATCGCCGCCAGCGGGCGGGAAGATATCGGCATCCTGGTGGACGCCCTTCATTTCTGGCGCGCGGGGGAATCGCTCGCCGCCCTCTCCAGCCTGCCCGCGCATCATCTGAACTATATGCAACTCTGCGATGGCGCGGCGCAGCGGCCGGAAAGCGAGCAGGAGCTCATCCGCCAGGCCCGCTCAGCGCGCAACGTGCCTGGGGAAGGCGGTCTGGATCTGCACGGTCTGATGGCGGCACTGCCGGCAACGCTACCGGTCTCCCTCGAAGTGCCGCTGGACGGTGAGCAGGGCGCCCTGCCGCCCCTCCAGCGGGCGCAATTACTGTTCAATGCCGCGCAGCCCTACCTGCGCTCCTGCGCATAAGGAATACGCTATGACACAGACTCAACGCCTGGATGTCAGAGAGTTAATTAACCGTAATCCTCTGAGCCGCTTTCAAAAGCAGATTATTTTTCTCGGCTTTTGCGTTATCGCTCTTGATGGGTTTGATATCGCGATCATGGGCTTTATCGCCCCGACGCTGAAGCTGGAGTGGGGGGTAAGCAACCACCAGTTGGGCCTGGTGATTAGCGCCGCGCTGATCGGCCTCGCGCTGGGCGCGATTTTCTCTGGCCCGCTCGCCGACTGGCTGGGACGCAAGAAGATCATCATCAACAGCGTCTTCTTCTTCGGCTTCTGGACCATCGCCACCGCCTTCTCGCACAACATTGAGCAGATGATGTTCTTCCGCTTTATGACCGGCCTCGGACTGGGCGCCGCGATGCCGAACATCGGGACGCTGGTGTCGGAATACGCTCCGGAACGCCAGCGCTCATTTATTATTACCGTCATCTTCTGCGGCTTCACCTTCGGCGCGGCGGCCGGAGGATTTACCGCGTCATGGCTGATCCCGCAGTTTGGCTGGCACTCGCTGATGGCGCTCGGCGGCATTCTGCCGCTGCTGTTTGCCCCCCTGCTTATCTGGCGGCTGCCGGAATCGGTTCGTTTTCTGGTGATCAAACAAGCGCCCGCGGCGCGCATTCGCGCCATCCTCAATCGTCTTTATCCCGGACAAATCAGCGACAACGTGACGTTTATCCTGCCGGCGCAGCCGGCGGCCGGGAATGCGATGCGCATTGTGCTCTCCCGCCAGTATGGCTTTGGCTCGCTGATGCTATGGCTGGTCTACTTTATGGGGCTGTTCCTCGTCTATATTCTCGGCAGCTGGCTGCCAACGCTGGTTAAGGAGGTCGGGCTTACCGTCAGCCAGGCGGCCGTCATGACGGCCATCTACCAGGCGGGAGGTACCCTCGGCTCGCTGTTTGCCGGCTGGCTGATGGACCGCATCAATCCCCATCGCGCGCTGGGGATGATCTACGCCGTCGGCGGCCTGTTTACCATGGCGATGGGCTACGCGGCGGGCAGCTTTGCCCTGCTCTGTATGCTGGCGTTTATCAGCGGCGCCTGCCTGAACGGCGCCAATACCGGCATGAACGCCCTCTCCGCCCGTTACTACCCCACGCAGGCGCGAGCGACGGGATCCAGCTGGATGCACGGCGTCGGGCGGATCGGCGCGATCCTCAGCGCCTTTGCTGGCGCTGAGATGATGGCGCTCAACCTGCCCTTCGAAAGCGTCTTTTTGATCCTCGGCATCCCGGCAGCCCTCACCGTCGCAGGCCTGGCGGCGAAGGGTATCTTTGCGGCCGGTAATCCTCCCGCCGCTTCGCCAGCCCCCGCATCTGTGCGCGGAGCGTAATGTCGTCGTCTTCCTCCGGTGCAATCTGCGGATTGCACCGCACGTTGAGGTTAAAAAGAAAATTTATTTCATCTTGCTCTGTAACGAAAAGCATTCCGCCACATTCCGGCCTGTACCCGTCGCCGTTGATTCCCCTCTCCTTTTCAACCCAGCGGAAAATAAACTTCTGCTTATTCGATCCCCTTCGCATATATGAAAAATAAATTCCACAATACAATTGAAACAGAACAAACATTTCCTTAAGTTTAGGTCAGTCTATCCGGATGCGCGTTGCCGCAGGCGTCGGCATTGAGCGCCTCAGAGTGCGAATGATTTCAAAAAGGAGAGCACCATGTTAAACGGTCTGAAACCCTTATCCCGTTCCCTGCGTTGGGGCATGGTCGGCGGCGGGGGAACCAGCCAGATCGGCTACAGCCACCGCTGTGCGGCGCTGCGTGACAATGTTTACACCCTACTGGCCGGCGCGCTTGACGTCGATGCCGAGCGCGGGCGCGCGTTCGGTGAGCAACTGGGCATCGCGCCGGAGCGCTGCTACGCCGACTACCAGACCCTGTTTCGTGAAGAGGCGCAGCGCCCTGACGGCATCGAGGTCGTCTCGGTCACCACCCCGAATAATACCCATTTCGCCATCACCAAAGCGGCGCTGGAAGCGGGCCTCCATGTCATCTGTGAAAAGCCCCTCTGTTTTACCGCCGAAGAGGCGCGCGAACTGGTGGACCTGAGTAAAAAACAGAACAAAATCGTCGGCGTCACCTACGGCTATGCCGGCTATCAGATGATCCAGCAGGCGCGGCAGATGATTGCCGATGGACTGCTCGGCGAGATCCGCATCGTCAATATGCAGTTCGCCCACGGCTTTCATAACCAGGCCGTCGAGCTGCAGGCAGAATCCACCCGCTGGCGCGTGACGCCGAAGTTCGCCGGGCCCAGCTATGTGCTGGGAGATTTGGCCACCCATCCGCTGTTTGTCGCCGAAACCATGGCGCCACAGCTCAATATCAAACGGCTGATGTGCTCCCGCCAGAGCTTTGTTCCCTCTCGCGCGCCGCTGGAAGATAACGCCTTTGTCCTGATGGAATATGACAACGGCGCGGTTGGCTCGATGTGGACCAGCGCGGTGAACAGCGGCGCCATGCACTCGCAAAAAGTACGCATCGTCGGCGAAAAAGCGAGTATCGAATGGTGGGATGAGCATCCTAACCAGCTCAGCTATGAGGTGCAGGGCGAGCCGGCGCGCATTCTGGAACGCGGGATGCCCTACCTGAGCGCAAACGCGCTGGCGGACGATCGCATCGGCGGCGGTCATCCGGAAGGGCTGTTTGAAGCCTGGGCCAACCTCTATCGCCGCTATGCGCAGGCGATTGACGCTACGGACCGTGACGATCGCGCCTTCCTGCAAGACTTCTGGTATCCGGACGTCGAAGCCGGTCTGCACGGCGTCTATTGGGTCGAGCAATGCGTCAAATCGGCTGATGCCGGCAGCCAGTGGGTTGACTTTACTTTACCTTAATTTTCCCCCTCGCCAGTGGAGTCCTCCTCCACTGGTTTATTGATTTTTACCAACTTGCCGCATCGCGCAACAGCCCCGTAATATCTGTTAAACAAACATTTATTTACGCTTCTTACCCCCCGCCGCTACACTAGGCGCAGTTTTTATATTGAGGTGGTAATGAACGATAACAAAATGACGCCAGGGGAACTGCGCGCGACCTGGGGTTTGGGGACGGTATTCTCCCTGCGCATGCTTGGCATGTTTATGGTCCTGCCGGTTCTGGCCACGTATGGCATGGCATTGCAGGGCGCCAGTGAAGCGCTGATTGGCCTGGCGATCGGCATCTACGGTCTGGCGCAGGCGGTGTTCCAGATCCCCTTCGGACTGTTATCTGACCGTATTGGCCGTAAGCCGTTGATCGTCGGCGGCCTGCTTATTTTCGTGCTCGGCAGCGTCATCGCCGCGCTCACCGACTCCATCTGGGGCATCATTCTTGGCCGTGCCCTTCAGGGCTCCGGCGCCATCGCCGCCGCGGTCATGGCCCTGCTCTCCGATCTCACCCGCGAACAGAACCGCACTAAAGCGATGGCGTTTATTGGCGTCAGCTTCGGCGTCACTTTCGCTATCGCCATGGTGCTGGGGCCGATTATTACCCATCAGCTGGGTCTGCACGCCCTGTTCTGGATGATCGCCATCCTGGCGACCGTCGGCATTCTGCTCACCCTGTGGGTGGTTCCCAACAGCCAGAACCACGTGCTTAACCGCGAATCCGGGATGGTGAAGGGCTGCTTTAGCAAGGTGCTGGCGGAGCCGCGCCTGTTGAAGCTCAACTTTGGCATCATGTGCCTGCACATCATGCTGATGTCCACTTTTGTCGCGCTGCCCGGACAGCTGGAGGCCGCCGGCTTCCCGGCCGCCGAGCACTGGAAGATTTACCTGGTCACCATGGTTATCTCCTTCATCTCGGTGGTGCCGTTTATCATCTACGCCGAAGTGAAGCGTAAGATGAAGCGCGTCTTTTTGCTCTGCGTCGCCATCCTGCTGATTGCGGAGATTGTCCTCTGGGGCGCAGGAGGCTACTTCTGGGAACTGGTGGCGGGCGTTCAGCTCTTCTTCCTGGCGTTTAACCTGCTGGAAGCGCTGCTGCCGTCGTTGATTAGCAAAGAGTCGCCGGCGGGCTACAAAGGCACCGCGATGGGCGTCTACTCCACCAGCCAGTTCCTCGGGGTGGCGATTGGCGGCGCCCTTGGCGGTTGGGTCGATGGTTTCTTTGATTCGCAGACCGTGTTTCTGCTGGGCGCCCTGCTGGCGATGCTGTGGCTGCTGGTGGCCAGCACCATGAGCGAGCCGCCCTACGTCAGCAGCCTGCGGGTAGAGGTACCGGACGGCGTGGTGGTCGACAGCGCGCTGCAGGCGCGTCTGCTGAATGCCAGCGGGGTTCATCAGGCGCTGGTGGTGCCCGAGGAGCGTTCGGTGTATATCAAAATCGACAGCAAAGTCACCAACCGCTTTGAGATAGAGCAGCTCATCAAAGGGGTATAAAAAAAGCGGGGAATTCCCCGCTTTTTGCTGTCTGTCGGCCGCCTTAGTCGCGGAAGTTTTTGAACTGGAACGGTTGTCCCAGATCGCCACCGCGCACCAGCGCCATCACCGACTGCAGATCGTCGCGGGACTTACCGGTCACGCGGATCTCTTCGCCCTGAATCTGGGCCTGCACTTTCAGCTTGCTGTCTTTGATCAGTTTAACGATCTTCTTCTGCACCGCGCTTTCAATGCCCTGCTTCAGCTTCGCTTCAACAAACCAGGTTTTACCGCTGTGTACGATATCTTCCGGCACGTCGAGGGAGGTGCCTTCAATGCCGCGCTTGAGCAGCTTGGCGCGCAGGATATCCAGCAGCTGGTTCACCTGGAAGTCAGACTCGCTCAGCACTTTAATGGTCTTGTTGGCGTCGTTTAATTCAAACGTGGCTTCAACGCCACGAAAATCAAAACGCGACTCGACTTCGCGGCTCGCGTTGTCTACCGCGTTACGGGCTTCCTGAAGATCAACTTCAGAGACAATATCGAAAGATGGCATCTTTTCCTCTCCTTCCGTTTCTTTTGCGTTGCATAATACCTACAACGCGGCATAACTCAACTTGTTATCCCGGAAGCTTAGCTGATTACGCAACGCTCGCGCTATTTTCCCCATGCTGCCCGACGACGCCGAAACCCCCTTTCCGTGCGACGATGCGAAAAGCGACGAGATAGACTTTAGTCATCAGCGCCTGGGGTAGCGGCAGATGAGGAGGAACAATGAAAGTAACCGTACTGGGATGCGGTGCACTGGGACAACTATGGCTGACCGCGTTGTGCAAACAGGGACATGAAGTCCAGGGCTGGCTGCGCGTGCCGCAGCCATTCTGTAGCGTCAACGTCATTGAAACCGACGGCTCGGTGTTCAACGAGTCGCTGACGGCCAACGATCCCGATTTTCTTGCCAGCAGCGAGCTGCTGATTGTCACTTTAAAAGCCTGGCAGGTTTCAAACGCGGTGAAGCACCTGGCCGCGATCCTGCCGGACACCACGCCGATTGTGCTGGTGCATAACGGCATGGGAACCGTCGAGGAGCTGCGCAGCGTGAAACAGCCGTTGCTGCTGGCCTCCACCACCCAGGCTGCTCGCCGGGACGGGAATGTCATCATCCACGTCGCCCAGGGCACCACGCATATCGGGCCGGCGAAAAGCTACGAACAGGACTACAGCTACCTCGCTGAAGTGCTGCAGAACGTGCTGCCGGATGTCGCCTGGCACAACAATATTTTCTCGGCCACCTGGCGCAAACTCGCGGTTAACTGCGTGATTAACCCCCTGACCGCGATAAAAGGGTGTAAAAATGGCGATCTGCGCGACTATCCGCAGGAAGTTGCGGCCATTTGTCGCGAGGTGGCGGCAGTGATGGAGCGCGAAGGTATTCATACCTCGGCGGAAAACCTGCTATTTTATGTCGAACAGGTGATTGAAAGTACGGCAGAAAATATCTCATCCATGCTGCAGGACGTTCGCGCCCAGCGGCACACGGAGATCGACTATATCACCGGTTTTCTGCTCAACCGCGCCCGCGCCCACGGCGTTGCCGTACCGGAAAACGCCCGCTTATTTGAACTGGTCAAGCGTAAGGAGAATGAATATGAGCGCGTCGGCACTGATTTGCCTCGCCCCTGGTAGCGAAGAGACCGAAGCGGTCACCACTATCGACCTGCTGGTCCGCGGCGGGGTGAAGGTGACCACCGCCAGCGTCGCCAGCGACGGCGGCCTGACCATCGTCTGCTCGCGCGGCGTCAAGCTGCTGGCGGATGCTCCTCTGGTCGAGGTGGCCGATGGCGATTTCGATATTATCGTCCTCCCGGGCGGCCTCAAGGGAGCGGAGTGCTTTCGCGACAGCCCGCTGTTGGTGGAAACCGTCCGCCAGTTTCATCTCTCTGGGCGCATTGTGGCCGCTATCTGCGCCGCTCCGGCGACCGTGCTGGTACCTCATCATCTGTTCCCGATCGGCAACATGACCGGTTTTCCAGCGCTGAAGGCGCAGATCCCCGCCGATCAGTGGCAGGATAAGCGGGTGGTCTGGGATCCGCGGGTGAATCTGTTAACCAGCCAGGGTCCAGGGACATCGATTGATTTCGCCCTGAAAATGATCGATCTGCTGGTGGGGCGCGAGAAAGCGTATGAGGTCGCCTCACAGTTGGTGATGGCCGCCGGCATCTATAATTACTACGAAGCCTGATAGCCGGTCCGCGCCGCGGACTGGCTCCCCCTTTTCCTGAGGAGTCGTAGCATGTCCCGTAGCGCAACCGATTCTCGCGATCTTGTTATCAGCCGCCTGCTCAGCGCGCCCGCCGCAGCCCTGTGGCGCGCGTGGGCCGACCCGGCATTACTCCGAACCTGGTGGTGCCCGAAGCCCCGGCAAACCGAGGTTCTGACCTTTGATTTTCGCGCCGGCGGGGCCTTTCACACCGTGATGCACGGCCCTGACGGTGAACGCAGCGATAACCCCGGCTGTTTTCTTGAGGTTATCCCGCAACAAAAAATCGTCATGACCTCGATGCTGACGGCGGATTATCGCCCCGCCGTTTCCCCCTTCGCGATGACGGCCATCATCACTTTTGCCGATGAACAGGGCGGGTGTCGCTATACGGCTACGGTGCTGCATGCCGATGATGAAACCCGCGAGCAGCATGAGCAGATGGGATTTTTCGAGGGCTGGAATATTGTCATCGATCAACTCAATGACCTGGCGCTGACCCTGCGCTAATACACTCCCCAGCCAATAGTAAAAAGGCCTTCCATCAAGGAAGGCCTTTTGCATCATAACAACCTGTTACGGGCGATAAACTTTCACGTTGCTGAAGCCCTGCTCGCGCAAATAAAGCGCCTGCAGACGGCTCATCACTCCGCGTTCGCACCACAGCAGCCAGGTTTTACTCTGATCGAGATCGCCAAACTTGGTGCTCAGCTTGTAGAACGGCAGAGAAACAACTTCAACCCCCTCGACCTTAAGCGGCTTGTCTTCCTGCTCGTCGATGGAGCGAATGTCGAGGATCGCGTCGTTGGCGCCAAAGCCGTTCACGGTTTCCACTTCCACCACCGTCTCTTCCGTCTGCTGGGCGATTTCGCGGATATCGATATTGCTCGCCTCTTCCACCACTTTATCGAGGATGCTGAAATCGAAGTGTTCTTCTTCCGCTTCAATCTTCGCCTTCACCGCCTTCACGGTCGGGCTCTTGGAGATCACGCCGCAGTACTCCGGCATCGTGCGGGCGAAATCTTCCGTACCGATCTCGCGGGCCAGGTCGATGATGTGCTCTTTATCGTGCGAAATCAGCGGACGCAGGATCAGGGTATCGGAGACGTTGTCGATCAGGCGCAGGTTGGTGAGAGTCTGACTGGAGACCTGGCCCAGCGCTTCGCCGGTGACCAGCGCCTGCACGCCGTAGCGTTCCGCGACTTTTGACGCGGCGCGGACCATCATGCGCTTGAGCACCACGCCCATCTGGCCGTCATCCACTTTTTCAAGGATTTCGCCGACCACCGGCTCAAAGTTAATCGCCACAAAGCGAACGCGGTGAGAGCTGCCGAAGCGGTTCCACAGGTAATGCGCGACCTGGCGGACGCCAATCTCATGGGCGGCGCCGCCAAGGTTAAAGAAGCAGTAGTGCACGCGGCAGCCGCGGCGCATCAGCATGTAGCTGGAGACGCCGGAGTCAAAGCCGCCGGAAATCAGCGACAGCACATCTTCCTGCGTGCCGATCGGGAAACCGCCGATACCTTCATAGCGGCCTTTCACCAGCAGCAGGCGATCGTTTTCAATCTCAAGATTGACGGTAACGTCCGGGTCGGTCAGCTTCACGCGCGCCGTTTCAATATGCTGATTCAGGCCGCCGCCGACGTAGCGCTCCACCTCAATTGAGGTGAATTCATGTTTGCCGCGACGCTTCACCCGCACGCAGAAGGTTTTGCCTTCCAGCGCCTCGCGCCACAGCGGCAGCGTCTGCTCAAAAATATCGTGCAGCGAGGTGAACGGTACGTCTTCGACTTCCAGAATATGGTGGATGCCGGGAATACGGGTCAGCGCATCGCGAATAGCCGGGCGCTGATTTTCATCTTTCGCGCGAACTTCGATATGATCCCAATGGCGAACGACGGCCAGCGTCTCGTCATAGTTTTTGAGAACGTTACGAATGTTCCCGGTTAAGATTTTAATGAAGCGCAACCGCACAGATTGGCTTTTGATGGTGATTTCCGGGAACAATTTAATGATAAACTTCATGGCGACAATAGTTCGTTGGCAAGCCCGACGGGGCTTTAAGCAAAAGTTGTAAAGCAGCGCACACCGGTGCCTGCATCCTGGGCGCGGAGTATATCACCATTGCGCGTTATTTGCTTACACGCGTGACTTCGTTACCATACCCGGTATTGCCGTCGCGAAATAACAAGAGTCTATATTCACTATGCCAAAGAAAAATGAGGCCCCGGCCAGCTTTGAAACTGCACTGGGCGAACTGGAGCAGATCGTAAACCGTCTGGAAAGCGGCGATTTGCCGTTAGAAGAAGCGCTCAGCGAATTTGAGCGCGGGGTCCAGCTGGCCCGCCAGGGGCAAAGCCAGCTGCAGCAGGCCGAACAGCGCGTGCAGATCCTGCTGGCGGATAGTGAAGATTCCCCGACCACGCCTTTTACGCCGGACGCTGAATAAATGGATTTCCCGCAACAATTGCAGGCCTGTGTGGAACAGGCTAACGAGGCGCTGCGCCGTTTTATCGCGCCGCAGCCCTTTCAGAACACTCCGCTGGTGGAAGCGATGCATTATGGCGCACTCTTAGGCGGTAAACGCCTGCGTCCCTTCCTTGTCTACGCTACCGGCGAGATGTTCGGCGTGAGCCGCACCACGCTGGATGCCCCTGCCGCCGCGGTCGAATGCATTCATGCTTATTCTCTGATGCATGATGATTTGCCGGCGATGGATGATGACGATCTGCGTCGCGGACTGCCGACCTGCCATATTAAATTTGGCGAAGCCAACGCAATTCTTGCGGGAGATGCCCTGCAAACGCTGGCGTTCTCTATACTCAGTGATGCGCCGATGACGGACGTCCCTGACCGGGATCGTCTGGCGATGGTTTCCGAACTGGCGCAGGCCAGCGGCGTGGCGGGCATGTGCGGCGGCCAGGCGCTGGATCTACAGGCGGAAGGACAGCAGGTGAATCTGCAGGCGCTGGAACGTATCCACCGCCACAAAACGGGCGCGCTAATCCGCGCCGCCGTCCGCATGGGGGCGCTGAGCGCCGGCGAGCGCGGGCGTGCCGCCCTGCCCGCGCTGGATCGCTATGCGGAAAATATCGGCCTGGCCTTCCAGGTCCAGGATGACATTCTCGACGTGGTAGGGGATACTGCGACCCTTGGCAAACGTCAGGGTGCCGACCAGCAATTGGGTAAAAGCACCTATCCCGCCCTCCTGGGTCTTGAGCAAGCCCGGAAGAAAGCGCACGACCTGATCGCTGATGCCCGCCGTTCGTTAGATGAACTGGCCGCACAATCTCTGGATACTTCGGCACTGGAAGCGCTCGCGAATTACATTATTCAGCGCGATAAATAAACAATAAATGAGTCTCTGATGAGTTTTGATATTGCCAAATACCCGACCCTGGCGCTGGTAGATTCCACCCAGGAGTTGCGCCTGTTGCCAAAAGAGAGCCTGCCGAAGCTGTGTGATGAGCTGCGGCGCTACCTGTTGGACAGCGTCAGCCGCTCCAGCGGTCACTTTGCCTCTGGCCTCGGCACGGTGGAACTGACCGTGGCGCTGCACTACGTCTATAACACGCCCTTCGATCGCCTGATCTGGGACGTCGGTCACCAGGCCTACCCGCATAAAATTCTGACCGGCCGCCGCGACAAAATCGGCACCATTCGCCAGAAAGGCGGCCTGCACCCCTTCCCGTGGCGCGGTGAAAGCGAGTACGACGTGCTGAGCGTCGGTCACTCCTCCACCTCCATTTCCGCTGGCATCGGGGTGGCTATCGCCGCCGCGAAAGAGGATAAACAGCGGCGCGCGGTGTGCGTGATTGGCGACGGGGCGATTACCGCCGGCATGGCGTTTGAGGCGATGAACCACGCCGGGGATATCAAACCCGACCTGCTGGTGGTGCTGAATGACAATGAAATGTCGATCTCCGAGAACGTCGGGGCGCTGAATAATCATCTGGCGCAGCTGCTCTCCGGTAAGCTCTACTCCACCCTGCGCGAAGGCGGCAAAAAGGTCTTTTCCGGCGTACCGCCGATTAAAGAGCTGCTTAAGCGGACCGAAGAGCATATCAAAGGCATGGTGGTGCCTGGGACGCTGTTTGAAGAGCTGGGCTTTAACTACATCGGCCCGGTGGATGGCCACGATGTGCTCGGTCTGGTCAGCACCCTGAAGAACATGCGCGACCTGAAGGGCCCGCAGTTCCTGCATATTATGACCAAAAAAGGCCGCGGCTATGAGCCCGCCGAGAAAGACCCGATCACTTTCCACGCGGTGCCAAAGTTCGACCATACCAGCGGCGTACTGCCCAAAAGCAGCGGCGGTCTCCCTTCCTATTCGAAAATCTTCGGCGACTGGCTGTGCGAAACGGCGGCCAAAGACAGCAAGCTGATGGCCATCACCCCGGCGATGCGCGAAGGTTCAGGGATGGTGGAATTTTCGAAGAAATTCCCCGATCAGTACTTTGATGTCGCCATCGCCGAGCAGCATGCAGTCACCTTCGCCGCCGGACTGGCGATTGGCGACTACAAACCAGTGGTGGCTATCTACTCCACCTTCCTGCAGCGAGCCTACGATCAGGTGATCCACGATGTGGCTATTCAGAAGCTGCCGGTGCTGTTTGCCATCGACCGCGCCGGGATTGTCGGCGCAGACGGCCAGACGCATCAGGGGGCGTTCGATCTCTCCTTCCTGCGCTGTATTCCGGATATGGTGGTGATGACGCCGAGCGATGAAAATGAATGCCGCCAGATGCTGTACACCGGCTACCACTACAGCGACGGACCCTGCGCGGTGCGCTATCCGCGCGGCAGCGGCACCGGCGCGACGCTGGAGCCGCTGGCATCGCTGCCGATCGGCAAAGGGGTAGTGAAACGCCAGGGCGAAAAGGTAGCGATCCTCAACTTCGGCACCCTGCTGCCGGAGGCCGCAGCGGTGGCGGACAAACTCAACGCCACCCTGGTGGACATGCGCTTTGTGAAGCCGCTGGATACCGCGCTGATCCTGCAGCTGGCAGGCGAGCACGACGTTCTGGTGACGCTGGAAGAGAACGCCATTATGGGCGGCGCCGGCAGCGGCGTGAATGAAGTGCTGATGGCCCATCGCCGGGCGGTACCGGTGCTCAATATTGGCCTGCCGGACGTCTTTATTCCGCAGGGCACTCAGGAAGAGATCCGCGCCGACCTCGGCCTCGATGCCGCCGGTATTGAAGCCAAAATCCTCGACTGGCTGGCATAATCGCCCCTCCCGCTCCTGCTATGCTTAAGGGATACCCTTGATGAATAGCAGGAGCGCACCATGCACTATATCCCCCTCGGCGATACTGCCTTACGTGTTTCCCGACTCTGCCTCGGCTGCATGACCTTCGGCGAGCCGGACCGCGGCAGACACGCCTGGACGCTTCCGGAAGAGAGCAGTCGCCCGCTCATCCAGCACGCCATTGAAGGCGGCATCAACTTCTTCGATACCGCAAACAGCTACTCCGACGGCAGTAGCGAAGAGATCGTCGGCCGCGCTCTGCGCGACTTTGCCCGCCGCGACGAGGTGGTTGTCGCCACCAAGGTCTATCACCAGGTCGGCGATCTGGCGGAAGGGCTTTCCCGGGCGCAGATCCTGCGCTCTATCGACGACAGCCTGCGCCGTCTCGGTATGGACTATGTCGACCTGTTGCAGATCCACCGCTGGGACTACAGCACCCCGATTGAAGAGACGCTCGAAGCGCTGGACGAGGTGGTGAAAGCCGGCAAAGCGCGCTATATCGGCGCCTCGTCCATGCATGCCCGGCAGTTTGCCCAGGCGCTGGCGCTTCAGCAGCAGAACGGCTGGGCGCGCTTCGTCACCATGCAGGATCACTACAACCTGATTTACCGGGAAGAAGAGAATGAGATGCTGCCCCTGTGCCAGCGTAACGGCGTGGCGGTGATCCCGTGGAGCCCGCTGGCGCGCGGCAGGCTGACCCGCCCATGGGGTGAGACCACCGCCCGGCTGGTCTCGGATGAGTTCGGCAAATCGCTTTACAGCACCAGCGAAGAGAACGACGCGCAGATCGCCGGGAATCTCGCGGACGTGGCGGAAGAGCTCGACGCCAGTCGCGCGCAGGTCGCCCTCGCCTGGCTGTTAAGCAAGCCCGGCGTCGCCGCGCCAATTATCGGTCCGTCGCGTCAGGAACAGCTCGATGACCTGTTGCAGGCGGTGGATTTGACGCTATCTCCGGAACAGATCGACAAACTGGAGGCGCCCTATCAGCCGCATCCGGTGGTGGGATTTAAGTGACGGGCGTGGTTTCCCCGACAGCATGGCGCTGCCGGGGAGAAGCGGTCAAAGCAGACCGATGGGCCAGTGATGGCCAATAACATACAGCACGCCGGCGGAGATCACGCCGGCGACGATATCATCCACCATGATCCCCATTCCGCCGTGAATATTACGGTCAAACCAGCGAATCGGCCACGGTTTCCACATATCGAAGATACGGAAAATGACGAAGCCGGCGGCCACCCACTGCCAGTCCAGGGTCGGCAGCGCCATCAGGGTGATCCACATCCCGACGAACTCGTCCCAGACGATGCTGCCGTGGTCATGGGTGCCCATATCTTTGGCCGTGCGATGGCACAGATAGACCCCGATACAGATGCTCATCATCACCACCAGCGAGTAGAGCTGCCAGGGGAGAAAAGTCATCAGATACCAGAACGGGATCGCCGCCAGCGACCCCATCGTGCCCGGCACCACCGGGCTTAAGCCGCTGCCAAAGCCGGTCGCCAGCAGATGCCATGGATTACGCATACTCAGGCGGCTAAGCGCCTCGTCTCGACTACGCAAAGTGATCGTATCCCTTTAAATCAAGCGTGACCGGCTTACCGTCGCGGATAAACTGCAGACCTTCGCTCTCCGGCGCAATCTGTCCGATACAGGTAAAACGCGCGCCAAGATGGCCAAGGGCCACGTCCAGCGCCCCACGGTTCAGTTCCGGTACGGTAAAGCACATCTCGTAGTCTTCGCCACCGGCGAGCGCCCAGCGCAGCGCCTGCTCAGAATCAACCTGGCGTAGCATCGCGTCAGAGTACGGCATGGCATCAAGCTCGATACGCGCGCCGCAGCCGCTGGCTTTGAGAATATGACCCAGATCGGAGATCAGGCCGTCGGAGAGATCGATCGCCGACGTCGCCAGGTCGCGCAGCGCCTGGCCCTGCAGCACGCGGGGCATCGGACGCAGGTGACGGGCCAGCAAATAGTCGGCGTCAGTCGGCGTATCCACCGTCAGCCGGTTCTGCAACAGCGCCAGGCCGGCGGCGCTGTCCCCCGGGGTACCGGTGACATAGATCCAGTCTCCCGGCTTCGCACCTGAACGCTTCATGGCGCGCCCAGGCGGCACAAAGCCGTGGATACCCAGGGTCATGGCGAGCGGGCCACGGGTGGTGTCGCCGCCAATCAGCTGCATATCGTAGTAGTCAAGCTGGACAAACAGGCTGTCGCTGAAGGCTTCCAGCCAGGCTTCATCCACCTCCGGCAAGGTCAGCGCCAGGGTGAGCCACGCCGGCTCCGCGCCCATCGCTGCGAGGTCGCTCAGGTTCACCGCCAGGGCTTTATAGGCGAGGTCGGCCGGGTCGATATCGGGTAAGAAGTGATTGCCCGCCACCAGAGTGTCGGTGCTGATTGCCAGCGTTTTTTTCTCGGGAATATTCAGGAGAGCGCAGTCGTCGCCGATACCGGTCTCGACATCAAGACGAGCGCTTTTAACGCGATCAAAATAACGGGCAATCAGGGAGAATTCGCCACATGCCATACGTTATGCCTCAGCAAAATAATAAATAAGGCCGGGTTGCGAGACGACCCTCGCAAAACCCGGCCTGCAGTTTACTTCTTGTGGGGACGAATTACCGGAGCCGCTTTGTCCAGCACACCGTTGACGAACTTGTGGCTATCTTCAGCGCCGAAGGTTTTCGCCAGTTCGATAGCTTCATTGATGGCCACTTTATACGGTACGTCATCGCGTTTGGACAGCTCAAACAGCGCGATACGCAGCACCGCTTTTTCCACCTGACCCAGCTCTTCCAGCTGACGGGACAGGTAGGGCTTCATCAGGCCGTCGAGGTACGCGCTGTTAGTCGCCACTCCGGACAGCAGTTCGCGGAAATACAGAACATCAACATCTTTTACGTCCTGTTCCGCCAGGAACTGGTATTCGACATCAGCGATGTCGTTCTGGGACAACTGCCAGGAGTAGAGCGCCTGAACGGCACACTCACGGGCGCGGCGACGAGCAGCAGGTTTCACGGAATTCCCCTTACAAAAATCAGGCCTTGATGGCTTTCAATACGTTAATCATTTCCAGCGCGGTCAGCGCAGCTTCTGCGCCTTTGTTACCGGCTTTGGTGCCAGCGCGCTCAATGGCTTGTTCAATACTTTCAGTGGTCAGAACACCAAAGGCTACCGGGATTTCGCTGTCCTGAGCGACGTGCGCCAGGCCATTGCTGGCACCGCCTGCCACATATTCAAAGTGGGCGGTACCGCCGCGAATCACCGTACCCAGCGCGATCACCGCGTCATATTTACCGGTTTTCGCCAGTGCGCCAGCCGCCAGCGGCAGCTCATACGCGCCTGGAACCCAAACAACGGTGATGTTTTCATCTTTTACCTGACCAATGCGTTTCAGGGCGTCAATCGCACCTTCCAGCAGGCTGTCATTGATAAAGTTGTTGAAACGCGCAATGGTGATGGCGACGCGAGCGTCCGGGGTAGCAACGTTAGCTTCAATAATGTTCATACTCTTCCTTCGGGTTCATGTGCCCCGCAAGGGGGGCGGATTTTATCATATTATTCTGAGCGCTGCTTCCTAATAATCAGGAAAGCCTCACGCAGTGGTTAAATGCAGGCAGACATCCGGGCCAACCTGACGTATCTCATTGAATTTAAAATGGGGCGCCTGGCTCAGTTCTTCAAGCCCCGGCAGCGCGCATAATCCACGCGCCGCATTGCCTAACAGTTTAGGCGCAATATAGACGATAAGCTCGTCGACCAGCCCCGCCTGCAGCAGCGCCCCGGCAAGCGTGGCCCCCGCCTCCACCCAGACGCTGTTGATCTGCTGTTTGCCAAGCAGCATCATCAGCAGCACCAGATCGAGATGGCCGTTATGTTCCGGAACCAGCAGCGTGCGCACGCTGTCCGGCCACTGGCGCTCATCGGCGCCCAGGCGGGCAAACAGCGTTTCCCCCGCCTGCTGCACAATACGATGCTCAGGCGTGACGCGGTTCTGACTGTCGATCACGACGCGCAGCGGCTGGCGCAAATTCTCTTGGGGATACAGCGCCTGGGTATCGGCGCTCAGCTCCTGCCAGCGCACGGTCAGCGCCGGATCGTCCGCCAGTACGGTGGCGCTGCTGGTCAGAATGGCATGGCTCTGTGCGCGCAGACGCTGCACGTCGCGTCGCGCCTGCGGGGAGGTGATCCACTGGCTTTCGCCGCTGGCCATCGCCGTGCGGCCGTCCAGCGAAGCACCCAGCTTGAGCTGCACCCAGGGAAAACCGGTGCGCATCCGCTTCAGGAAGCCCTTGTTCAGCGCTTCCGCCTCGTTCATCATCAGCCCGTGGCTGACTTCAATACCGGCCTGCTGCAGACGGTACAAGCCGCGCCCCGCCACCTGCGGGTTCGGATCCTGCATCGCGGCGACCACGCGGCTGATGCCGGCGGCAATCAGCGCATCGCAGCACGGCGGCGTACGGCCGTGGTGGCTGCAGGGCTCAAGGGTGACATAGGCGGTGGCGCCTCGCGCCTGTTCCCCCGCCATCCGCAGGGCGTGCACTTCGGCGTGCGGCTCGCCGGCGCGATAGTGGAACCCTTCGCCGACGATCTCGCCGTCTTTTACAATGACACAGCCAACGTTAGGGTTAGGATGGGTGGTAAAGCGACCGCGGGCGGCGAGCTTAAGCGCACGCGCCATGTACATTTCGTCCTGCATGGCTTAGTCCTGTAAGCGGGCGATCTCTTCGCCGAATTCTTTGATATCTTCGAAGCTGCGATAGACCGACGCGAAGCGAATATAGGCGACTTTATCCAGTTTTTTCAGCTGTTCCATCACCAGATTGCCGATCATTTTGCTGGCCACTTCGCGCTCGCCGGTGCCGCGCAGATGGGTTTTGATATGGTTGACCGCCATTTCGACGTCATCGGCGCTGACCGGACGTTTCTCCAGCGCTTTCAGCATCCCACTGCGCAGCTTGTCTTCGTTGAAGGGTTCACGCACATCGTTACTCTTCACCACCCGGGGCATCACCAGCTCCGCCACTTCGAAGGTGGTAAAGCGCTCATTACAGACCAGACACTGCCGACGGCGACGCACGGAAGAGCCTTCCCCCACCAGACGAGAGTCAATCACTTTGGTATCCACGGCGAAACAGAAAGGGCAATGCATAGCGCGTCCTGACAGGTAGTTAAACTGAAGGGTAGTTTACCGCGAAGTGACCTGACTACAAAGAAAGAGCTTTTGAGACAAAGGATCTATGGGAGAGACAGGCGGTTTGGCTACCATTAAGCATCCTCTGCAAACGGAATCCTGACCATGACAAGACGTTACCTGAAACTCGCCATCGCGGGCAGCCTGTTTACCCTTACCGCCTGCGCCCAGCAAAGCGAAATCCGCCAGATGCACCAGAGCGTGAGCACCCTGAGCCAGGAGATGACCCAGCTCAATCAGCAAACGATCAAAATTACCCAGCAAAACGCGCTGAACGCGAAATCTACCCGCGGCGTCTATTTGCTGCCGGAGGCGAAAACCCCGGCGCGGCTGGAGAGCCAGATCGGCACCCTGCGCATGTCGGTGGCGAGCATTACGCCGGATGGCGACGGATCACGCCTGACGTTACGTATTCAGGGCGAATCCAACGATCCGCTGCCGGCCTTTACCGCCACCGTCGCCTCCGGACAGATCACCGGCACTACCCACAGCTATCAGGAAGTGAATGTTCAGGATCAGTTGATCAGCGCCCCGGCCAGCATCCTCGCACCCAGCGATGTCAACATCCCGCTGCGCCTGAACGTAACGCCGGACAAAGTCGGTTTTATTCGCGTCCACGATATCCAGCCCGCCGCCGCACAGTAAGCCTTTGCGCCGGGCTTTCCCCTGCCCGGCGACATCCTGCCCCGTCATTCTTCTCCACTTACAACTTTTCACAAGAGTTCATTAGAAATCGTTCTGCATCGCGATTTTCAGTAGCATTTTGTCAAGAAATGCATAGAATCGTGAACGCAATCGATTACGCATGTTCTGGTTATGTGAAACAACACGTATTTTTGTGAGCAATGATTCCTATAATAGACCTCCACAGAAAGACGAAATATTTAGAAACGCTTCGGCACTTCTTTTAACGCCTTCAGGCTCAATTTAAACAGTGGCATTACTATGAAAAAAACATTACTGGCAGCGGGTGCGGTTGTGGCGCTCTCCACTTCTTTTACCGCGGGCGCGGCAGAAAACGACAAACCGCAGTATCTGTCTGACTGGTGGCACCAGAGTGTTAACGTGGTAGGGAGCTACCACACCCGTTTCGGACCGCAGATCCGTAACGATACCTATCTGGAATACGAAGCGTTCGCCAAAAAAGACTGGTTTGATTTTTACGGCTATATCGATGCTCCGGTGTTCTTCGGCGGCAATAGCACGGCAAAAGGTATCTGGAACAACGGTTCTCCGCTGTTTATGGAGATCGAACCGCGCTTCTCTATCGACAAGCTGACCAACACCGATCTGAGCTTCGGGCCGTTCAAAGAGTGGTATTTCGCGAACAACTATATCTACGATATGGGCCGCAATGATTCCCAGGAGCAGAGCACCTGGTATATGGGTCTGGGTACCGATATCGACACCGGCCTGCCGATGAGCCTGTCGTTGAACGTCTACGCCAAATACCAGTGGCAGAACTACGGCGCGTCCAATGAGAACGAGTGGGACGGCTACCGCTTCAAAGTGAAATACTTTGTGCCGCTGACCGACCTGTGGGGCGGTTCGCTGAGCTACATCGGCTTCACCAACTTCGACTGGGGTTCTGACCTCGGCGATGACAACTTCTACGATCTGAACGGGAAGCACGCGCGCACCAGCAACTCCATCGCCTCCAGCCACATCCTGGCGCTGAACTACGCGCACTGGCACTACTCGGTAGTGGCCCGTTACTTCCATAACGGCGGCCAGTGGGCTGACGATGCCAAGCTGAACTTCGGCGATGGCGATTTCAGCGTCCGCTCAACCGGCTGGGGTGGTTACTTCGTGGTTGGTTACAACTTCTAATTGCTGAAACGGCAAGACAACGCCCGGGCCATCCGGGCGTTTTTATTTCTCCCACACGTCGCACCGAACCTTGCGCAGAAAATCATTTAACGAGCGGTCGGCGCACTCGCTGAATCGACGCTCGGTCGCCCTGACCGCCAGACAGCGGTCGAGGCGAAAGTTGCGATAATCATTGCGCAGCTCACACCAGGCTACCAGCAGCCAGCGCTCCCCCCAGAAAAACAGCCCCAGCGGCAGCACGTCGCGCTCGGTCACCCGACCGGACTCATCCTGATAGCGCAACGCCAGCACCTGCTGGCCGGAGACCGCCTGATGAATGATGTCAAAGAAGGTTTTGGCATAGCGATGGGCGCCGAGATCGGGGGCAAACAGGCGGGTCTGCTCCGCCTGGCGTCGGCGCGCCTCCGGCAGGATCGCCAGCATCTTCTCCTGTGCGGATTCCAGCGATTGCGACAGCGCCTCGCCGCCCCAGGTTTTCAGCAGCCGGATCGCGGCGATCAGCGCTTCGGATTCTTTGGTGGTCAGCATTAGCGGCGGCAGATCGTAGCCCGCCAGCAGCCGGTAGCCGCTACCCGCCTCCCCCTCCACCGGCACGCCGGAGAGGGAGAGATCGCGAATATCGCGATACACGGTGCGCTCCGACACGCCCAGCCGCTCCGCCAGCAGCGAGGCGGTGGTGAGCCGCCTGCCGCGCAGGATCTGCACAATCTGAAATAAACGGTCGGCGCGTCGGGTCATGTTTCACTTCACAAAAAGTTCAGGTTAAGCCGGTTGATGCAGGCCGACGCGGTTGCCCTCGCTGTCAGTAAACAGCGCGATGGTGCCAATATTATTCGGCAGCGTCAGCGGCCCGAAAACACACGCCCCACCCGCCGAGGCGACGCGGTCGAGTGTGGCGGCAAGATGGTCTGTATGCAGGTAAATAATAGCGCCCTGCGCTGAAGGCGCGATACCCTCAAATTTGGCCAGCGCGCCGCCGGGGGCCGGGTCCTGATGCGGGAACACCGCCAGCTCGGCGCAGTCCATGGTTTCGCGACGCAGCGTCACCTGCATCACCGGCTCATAAAACGCGACGGCGCGATCCATATCGGCGACCGGAATTTCAAACCAGTTAATCACGTTATTCATACTTCCTCCTGCTCGTTATTGAGTTCAAAAGGAGTGTATGGGAGGGCTCCTGACAGCATACTGTCAGCAGGTTTTGTCGCGGGCAAAAAAAATCCCGGCCGCCTGGGCCGGGATTGCTTTATTTCAACTGAACCGTATTACGGCAGAATTGACGGCTGGTCCGCCCCTTCTTTTTCCACCTTCTGCTGCAGCAGATGCTCGCGCTTCATGCCCAGCTTCAACGCCAGCGCGGAGGCGACGTAGATAGAAGAAGCCGTACCGATGGAAACACCGATCAGCATGGTCAGCGAGAAGCCTTCCAGAATCGGGCCGCCGAACAGGAACAGCATCAGGATCACCATCAGGGTGGTCCCGGAGGTGATCAAGGTACGGTGCAGCGTCTGGGTCAACGACACGTTGAAGATCTCGTACGGCGTACCGCGGCGGATCTTACGGAAGTTTTCACGGATACGGTCCGATACCACGATACTGTCGTTCAGCGAGTAGCCGATAACCGACATCAACGAGGCCACAATGGTCAGGTCGATTTCGATATGGAACAGCGACAGCACGCCCATGGTGATCACCACGTCGTGCGCCAGGGCGATAACCACCCCCGCCGCCAGACGCCATTCGAAGCGGAAGCCGACGTAGATCAGGATACAGACCAGCGCGGCAATCAGCGCCAGGGCGCCGGTTTGCGCAAGGTCCGCACCGACGCTCGGGCCGACAAACTCAATGCGCTTCACCGCCGCGTTCTGGCTGGTCGATTCGTTAATCACCGTCACGACCTTACTGCCCAGCTCCTGGCTGCCGTTGGCGTCATGCACCGGCGGCATACGTACCATGATGTCGCGGCTGCTGCCAAAGTTCTGCACCTGCGGCTCTTCAAAGCCCGCTTTTTGCAGGGAATCGCGCATCTGGTCGAGATCGACCGGCTTCTCAAGGGTAATTTCGATCACCGTACCGCCGGTGAAATCGAGACCCCAGTTAAAGCCGCGGACGCCGATGATGGCGATCGACACAATCAGCAGAAAACCTGAAATGCCGAAGGCCCAGTAGTCCCAGCGCATAAAGTCCCAGACTTTACGGCCGTGGTTCAATTGTTCAACAGTATATTCCTGTGCCACAACGCACTCCTCAGATAGACAGCTTTTTAACGCGCTTGCCGCCGTACAGCAGGTTCACGATGGCACGGGTGCCGACGATAGCGGTAAACATTGAGGTCGCGATACCGATACCGGTAGTAATCGCAAACCCTTTAATGGCACCGGTACCGACCGCGTACAGGATGATCACTTTGATAAGCGTCGTCACGTTGGCGTCGAAGATCGAGCTGAACGCGCCGCGATAACCTTCGTCAATCGCCTGCTGAACGGTACGCCCGTTGCTCAACTCTTCTTTGATGCGCTCGTTGATCAGAACGTTAGCATCGACCGCCACCGCAAGGGTTAACACGATACCCGCGATGCCCGGCATGGTCAGCGTCGCCCCCGGGATGAGGGACATAATGCCGACAATCAGCACCAGGTTGGCAATCAGCGCCGAGGTCGCAATCAGACCGAACTTCTTATAGAAGAGGATCATGAACAGGATGGAGACCACCAGGCCGGCCAGACAGGCTTCCAGACCCTGCTTGATGTTCTGCATACCAAGGGTTGGGCCGATAGTCCGCTCTTCGACGATCTGAATCGGCGCAATCAACGCGCCGGCACGCAGCAGCAGCGACAGCTGGCGCGCTTCGTTCGGGTTGCTGATACCGGTAATACGGAAGCTGTTACCCAGACGCGACTGGATGTTGGCGATGTTAATCACCTCTTCCTCTTTCGCCAGGATAGCCCGACCGTTGGCGTCTTTCTTACCGCTGTCTTTATACTCCACGAACAGGGTCGCCATCGGCTTGCCGATATTGTCCTTGGTGAAGTTGGACATGATGTTACCGCCCGCGCTGTCCAGCGAGATGTTGACCTGCGGCTGGTTGTACTCATCCATGCTGGAGGTCGAGTCGGTGATATGGTCACCGGTCAGGATCACCCGCTTGTACAGCACCACCGGCTGGCCTTCACGCGTCTGCTTCACTTCCGAGTCGCCCGGTACGCGGCCAGAGGCGGCGGCGGACTGGTCAACGTTGGTATTGACCAGACGGAACTCGAGGGTCGCGGTCGCGCCAAGGATCTCCTTCGCCCGCGCGGTATCCTGGATACCCGGCAGCTCAACGACGATGCGGTCAGCGCCCTGACGCTGAACCAGCGGTTCGGCGACGCCTAGCTGGTTCACACGGTTACGCAGAATGTTAATGTTCTGCTGAACCGCGTACTCACGGGCTTCTTTCAGGCGCTCATCGGTCATCACCGCTTTCAGGCTGTTGTCACCCTGAGAGGAGATCACCAGATCGCGATGGCGAGGGCTGAGATAAGAGATAGCCTGGTCGCGCGCCGCGCTGTCGCGGAAGACGATGCTCAGACCGTAGTTGTCTTCCTTGCGCACGGTCGCGTAAGGAATGCCTTTGTCGCGCAGCTCGCTGCGCAGGCTGTCGATGTTCTGTTCCTGCAGTTTGCCTAACGCGGTGTCCATGTCGACTTCCATCAGGAAGTGCACGCCGCCGCGCAGATCAAGACCCAGCTTCATCGGTTCGGCATAGAGTGCCGCCAGCCAGCGTGGGGTTGCCGGAGCAAGGTTTAGCGCCACGACGTATTTGTCACCCAGCACGGTAAGCAGCGCTTCACGCGCGCGCAGCTGGGTATCAGTGGTGTCGAAGCGCGCAAGAATAGCGCCCTCTTCCAGTGCCACAGACTTCGCGGTAATTTTTTCTTCTTGTAAAGTTTTCTGGACCTGGATCAGCGTTTGCTCACTGGCGGCGACGCCGCGCGCGCCAGTGATTTGAACAGCCGGATCCTCACCATACAGGTTGGGAAGCGCATAGATCAGGCCGACGACAATGACGACGACCAGCATGACATACTTCCACAAAGGATAACGGTTTAACACGGCAGTTCCCTTTGGGAAAAGTTAGATTACAGCGCCTTCATGGTGCCTTTCGGCAGAACGGCAGCAACGAAGTCACGTTTGATAACCACTTCAGTGGTATCGTTCAGCGCGATAGCAATGTAGCCAGTTTCCGCTACTTTGGTCACGCGACCGACCAGACCGCCGTTGGTCAGCACTTCATCACCTTTGGCGATAGAGTTCATCAGGTTCTTATGTTCCTTGGTGCGCTTCTGCTGTGGACGCAGGATCATGAAGTAAAAAATCAGACCGAACACCACCAGCATCAGAATCAGAGACATCGGGCTGCCCTGCGCCGGTGCACCCGTTGCCGCTACCGCATCAGAAATAAAAAAGCTCATTGAAATTCCCTCATTATTAAAATTAATCAACGTTCAAAGGAGGCACGGTGCGCCCCTGACGTTGGTAAAAATCGGTCACGAAGCTCTCTAATTTACCCTCTTCGATAGCCTTGCGTAAACCAGCCATTAAACGCTGATAGTAGCGCAGGTTATGAATGGTATTGAGACGCGCGCCCAATATTTCGTTGCAACGGTCAAGGTGATGCAAGTAAGCGCGTGAATAATTGCGACATGTATAGCAATCACACTCGGCGTCCAGCGGCGCGGTATCGCTTTTGTGCTTCGCGTTACGGATTTTCACCACGCCGTCGGTGACGAACAGGTGGCCGTTACGCGCGTTGCGCGTCGGCATGACGCAGTCGAACATATCGATACCGCGACGTACCCCTTCCACCAGATCTTCCGGCTTCCCGACGCCCATCAGGTATCGTGGTTTATCGGCCGGGATCTGCGGGCAGACGTGCTCCAGAATACGGTGCATGTCTTCCTTCGGCTCGCCGACCGCCAAACCGCCGACAGCGTAGCCATCAAAGCCAATCTCTACCAGACCTTTCACCGAGATATCACGTAAATCTTCGTAAACGCTGCCCTGAATGATGCCGAACAGCGCATTTTTATTGCCAAGGCTATCGAAACGGTCACGGCTGCGCTTCGCCCAGCGCAGAGACATCTCCATTGAGCGCTTGGCGTAATCCCAGTCCGCTGGATACGGCGTACATTCGTCGAAGATCATCACGATATCAGAGCCGAGATCGTACTGAATCTCCATGGATTTTTCCGGATCGAGGAAAATCGGATCGCCATTGATTGGGTTGCGGAAATGCACGCCCTGCTCGGTGATCTTACGGATATCGCCAAGGCTGAACACCTGGAAGCCGCCGGAGTCGGTCAGGATCGGTCCTTTCCACTGCATAAAATCGTGCAGATCGCCGTGCAGCTTCATGATCTCCTGACCCGGGCGCAGCCACAGGTGGAAGGTGTTGCCGAGAATAATCTGCGCGCCGGTGGCTTCCACCTCTTCCGGCGTCATCCCTTTGACGGTGCCGTAGGTGCCAACGGGCATAAAGGCCGGTGTTTCCACCACGCCGCGCTCAAACACCAGGCGACCGCGGCGGGCGCGACCGTCGGTGGTATCCAGTTCAAATTTCATGCTTGCTCCTGCGTCAGAAAAACAGTCCGACGTTTTCATACTCGCCACGGAATGATTCCGTGGCTAAAAAAATGCGTCATGGCGTCCAAAAAGCCGGCGGGCCGGCCTCTTCAGGGACGCTCAGAAATAGCCTGCGGATTGTACGTGATAAACATCGCATCCCCGTAGCTAAAAAAGCGATATTTCTGCTCCACCGCTACCTTATAGGCGTTCATGGTGTGCTGATAACCCGCAAACGCCGACACCAACATAATCAGTGTGGATTCAGGGAGATGGAAGTTGGTTACCAGCGCATCGATCACCTGGTACTGATAACCCGGATAGATGAAAATCTGCGTATCGTCGAAGAACGGCGCAATCAGGGCGTCTTTCGCCGCCTGCGCCGCGCTCTCCAGCGAGCGTACCGAGGTGGTGCCCACCGCGATCACGCGATTGCCGCGCGCCTTCGCCGCCAGCACCGCATCGACTACCTCCTGCGGCACTTCCGCATATTCAGAGTGCATGGTGTGCTCTTCAATGCTGTCGACGCGCACCGGCTGGAAGGTACCCGCGCCCACGTGCAGGGTGACAAACGCCATCTCAACGCCTTTGGCGCGCAGTTTATCCAGCAGCGGTTCGTCGAAGTGCAGACCAGCGGTCGGGGCGGCTACCGCGCCCGGCCTGGTGCCGTAGACGGTTTGATAGAGCTCGCGGTCAGCGTCTTCATCCGGGCGGTCAATGTAGGGCGGCAGCGGCATATGGCCAATCCCGTTAAGGATCTCCAGCACCGGGCGCTCGTCGTTAAATTCCACTTCAAACAGCGCGCCGTGACGCGCCAGCATGGTGGCCTGAATGCTCTCGTCGTCGCCCAGCAGCAGCTCGGCGCCCGGCTTCGGCGCTTTCGAGGCGCGAATATGGGCGAGGATGCGCTTATCATCCAGCATCCGCTCCACCAGCACTTCGATCTTGCCGCCGCTGGCCTTACGACCGAACAGACGCGCCGGGATCACCCGGGTGTTGTTAAACACCAGCAGATCGCCAGGATTGAGCTTATCGAGGATGTCGGTGAAGGTGCCATGCGTCAGCGCGCCCGTCGGCCCGTCCAGGGAAAGTAAGCGGCAGCTGCTGCGCTCAGGCATCGGATAGTGGGCGATCAGAGATTCGGGTAGTTCAAAAGCAAAATCGGTAACGCGCATGACGGTAACTCAGACTGAATAAAGAGGCGGGTAGTCTAGTGCCGGGGCGTTCTGCCTGCAACCTTTACCCCTCCGGACGAATGACATAATCTATATTCCAAATCATTCCGAATGCCGCCATGCGGCAGCCGAATGCATCACCGGTGGCAGAGGGCCGCGCGCGGCCAGACAGCACGCCATTCGGGCACCGGGGCTGCCGTTCAGGGCGACGCGCAGCGCTACACCGCTCACTCTGCTCGCCATAAAGTATTTAAAGGATGTCGTCGCTATGAATTTTCTCGCCCACCTGCACCTGGCCCATCTCGCCGACAGTTCGCTGCCCGGCAATCTGATGGCCGACTTTGTGCGCGGCAACCCGCAGGGCGACTATCCGGCGACGATCGTCGATGGCATCTATATGCATCGGCGAATTGACGTGCTGACTGACAACCTGGCGGAAGTCAAAGAGGCGCGGGAGTGGTTTCGCCCGCAGACCCGCCGCGTCGCCCCCATCACCCTCGACGTCATGTGGGATCATTTCCTGTCGCAGCACTGGGCGCAACTCTCCCCTGACCTGCCGCTGGACGAGTTCGTGCGCTACGCCGAGCGGCAGATCGTGCCGATCCTGCCCGACTCGCCGCCCCGCTTCGTCAATCTCAATCAATACCTGTGGTCGGAGCGCTGGCTGGAGCGCTATCAGGAGATGGATTTTATTCAGCGCGTGCTCAATGGCATGGCCAGCCGCCGCCCGCGTCTCGAGGCGCTGCGCGACTCCTGGCAGGATCTGGATACCCACTACGACCGGCTGGAGGGGCAGTTCTGGCGCTTTTATCCGCAGATGATGCGTCAGGCGAAAAACAAACAGCTGTAATCGCTGCGACATTGATAGGTAAAAGCTGGCTGAACGATTGTCAGCGCCTCTTTGTGTTATTGGCGGACAGGCTCTATACTTGCCCGCGTTGCGTTCCAAATAACCTTAGTAATTACAGGAGAATCAAATGGTTCTGGTCACTCGTCAAGCGCCGGATTTTACTGCAGCCGCTGTGCTGGGTAATGGTGAGATCGTTGAGAAATTCAATTTCAAACAGCACACCAACGGTAAACCTACCGTTCTGTTCTTCTGGCCGATGGACTTCACCTTCGTTTGCCCGTCTGAGCTGATCGCGTTCGACAAACGTTACGAAGAATTCCAGAAACGCGGCGTGGAAGTGGTTGGCGTTTCCTTCGACTCCGAGTTCGTGCACAACGCATGGCGTAATACCCCGGTAGACCAGGGCGGTATCGGCCCGGTTAAATACGCGATGGTTGCCGACATCAAACGTGAAATCCAGAAAGCTTACGGTATCGAGCATCCGGACGAAGGCGTAGCGCTGCGCGGCTCCTTCCTGATCGACGCCAACGGCGTGGTTCGCCACCAGGTGGTTAACGACCTGCCGCTGGGCCGTAACATCGACGAAATGCTGCGCATGGTTGACGCGCTGCAGTTCCACGAAGAGCACGGCGAAGTCTGCCCGGCGCAGTGGGAAAAAGGAAAAGAAGGTATGGCTGCCTCTCCGGAAGGCGTGGCAAAATACCTGACCGAAAACGTCTCCAGCCTGTAATCGGCACCCGTTTTTATAAAAGGCCCGCTCAAGCGGGCCTTTTTTGTTAGCGGCGTCAAAATTTAAGAAAATGACCCGCTGATATTTGTGACCAGCAATACACTTCTGCTGAAAAATTTCGCTCTGCCTCTCATTTTTTCTCTGTCAAATTTCAGCGTTAAATCTCAACCACTTCATAACAGTCTGAAAAACAAATAAATTAATTATATGATTTTCAGCCAGCACTTTGCCGTCGATGTGATCGCCATCAATATTTAAAACCGCGGATGTGATCTCATCCATCATTTTTATCAATGTATTTGGTCATGATTTTACTCAGGAACAGGAATACGTTCAGGAGAAGAGAATGGATATTATTTTTGACCCGACGTTAATCGCCCTGAAGCAGAATATTTCCCATGCGGAGGAGGCCATCGAACTGGCGGGTTCATTACTCGCCAGGCGCCAGATTTGCAGCGCCGAATATGTCAACGAGATGCTGACAGTATACGAGGATTTTGGCGCCGCCATCGTGATAGATGACGGGATTGCCATGCCGCACGCCCGCCCGGAAAAAGGGGCATTGCAGACCGGATTTTCGCTTGTCACCACCGCCACACCAGTGACCTTCGGCCACGATGAGTTCGATCCGGTTACCGTCGTCATCGCGATCGCCGGCGCCGATGCTGACAGTCATATCAAAATGATCCAACTGATTGCCTCGCTGATCGAGTCAGATATCGTGACTTTTCTTCAGCAGGAAAATGACGTGAATTCAGTCTTACATTTCATCCAAAAACAAATGGAGTAGTCATTATGTTAGTTATCAGAACGGTTTGTGGTAACGGTATTGGCAGTTCATTGATGGCTGCGAATAATGTGAAGAAGATCTGTGAAGAATTAGGTATCAAAGCGGACGTCGCTTCGGTCGATTTTGCTAACGCCGTCGGGGAAAAAGCCGACCTTTACGTCACGATCAAAGAACTGGCAAATCAATTTCCGGCCCACTGTCATGTCGCCATTATTCGCAGCTACGTCCATAAAGCAAAAATCGCCGAGGATATTACCGACGCGCTGATGAAAATTGCTGCGACTCACTCTTAATCAGCATAGAGGGAACGACCATGCAGGCTATTCTTAGTTTCTTAACGGAAATATTCAGTCAACCCGCTTTTTTAATGGGGCTTATCGCCTTCGTTGGCTTAGTGGCGCTGCGCTCCCCCGGCAACAAACTCCTTACCGGCACATTAAAGCCGATTTTAGGCTATTTGATGCTGAGCGCTGGCGCAGGCGTTATCGTTGCCAATCTCAACCCGCTGGGCGGTATTATCGAAGCTGGATTTAATATCCGCGGCGTTATTCCTAACAATTAAGCCATTGTCTCCGTCGCCCAGAAAATGCTGGGCGTGGAAACCATGAGTATTTTGCTGTTGGGCTTTATTTTCAACCTGATCATAGCCCGCTGCACCAAATATAAATATATCTTTCTCACCGGCCATCATTCGTTCTTTCTCGCCTGCCTGTTCTCCGCCGTCCTGCAGGCGGCGGAGTTCCAGGGCTGGATGTTGATCCTGATCGGCGGATTCCTGTTGGGCTCATGGTCGGCCATTTCCCCGGCCATTGGCCAGCGTTACACCAGGCAGGTAACCGAAGACGGCGGGATCGCCATGGGCCATTTCGGCTCCCTGGGCTACTACCTCTCGGCGTGGATCGCCAGCCGGACCGGCAATCCGGCAAACTCCTTCGCCGATACCGAAATCTCAGAAAAATGGGGTTTTCTGCGCGATACCACCGTCACCACCGGTATCGTGATGTTTGTTATCTACTTCATCTGCAGCGCTGTCGCCGGGTCGGCGTACCTGAGCACCATCACCGACCAGAATATGCTGATCTTCTCCGTGCTGACCGGTCTGCAGTTCGCCGTTGGCGTAGCCATTGTCTACAACGGCGTGCGGTTGATCCTCGGCGATCTGGTGCCGGCATTCCAGGGCATCAGCCAGAAACTGATCCCGGACTCCATCCCGGCCGTTGACTGCGCGGTGTTCTTCACCTTTAGCCCCACCGCGGTGGTGGTGGGATTCATCAGCTCCTTTGTGGGCGGTCTGGTCGGGATGCTCATGCTCGGCGGACTGGGCATGGCGCTGATTATTCCCGGCATGGTGCCGCACTTCTTCTGCGGCGGCACCTCCGGGGTCTTTGCCGACAAGCTGGGCGGTAAGCGCGGGTGTATCATCGCCGCGTTTATCGGCGGGATCTTCCTCGCCTTCCTGCCGGCGATGCTGCTGCCGGCGCTCGGCAACCTCGGGTTTGAAAACAGCACCTTCGCCGATTTCGACTTCGCAGTGTGGGGCATCATTATTGGTAACGCGTTCACCCAGTTTGGCCAGGTCACTATCTACCTGATTTGTCTGGCGCTGCTCGTCGCGCTGCTGGTGCCTTTCTGCTTCCGTCAGGTACGGGTAGTGGGCAACACGCTCAGCTATGAGGAGCTTACTGCCAAGCAGAAAAATGAATAAGCGAGGTCATTTTTCCCTGCGGGAAGGTCACGCTTCCCGCCGCTGACAAATAATCAGGAGTGGTTATGGCTATTTTGTCCATTGGATTTGCCTGTTTCGATCAGTTTTTCTTTCTCAATGAATGGCCCCAGGAGAATACCAAAAACTTTTGTCATGATTTTATAGAAAGCGGCGGCGGCCCGGCGGCCAATGCGGCATGGCTGCTGGGATTATGGGGTGAGGAGGTCTATTACATCGGCCATCTGCATCAGGACCTTTACGGTCAGCGCATTATCGATGAGTTTGCCGAAGCGGGGGTGGATACCAGCCAGGTGGTTTTCTCCGATGACATGATCACCCCGCTGGCCTCGGTGCTGGTCAATCGCTTAACGGGTTCGCGGACGATTATTACCCGCAAGATGCAGACACCGCCTTCCCTGACCTACGATCAAAAGCTCAAACTGGACGACCTCGCCGAACGACTGATTGCCGCCGAGGAGCCGGTCACCATTTTAATTGACGGCCATGAGCCGGAAATCAGTGAATATTTAATTAAGAAACTGCCGAACGCCAGAGTGGTGATGGACGGCGGGTCACTGCGCGCCAGCAATATAAAACTCGCAGCCTGGACCGACTATTTTGTAGTGAGCGAACATTTTGCCCGCGATTATATGAGCTATCGCTCGCTGAGCACCGAAGCAGAAATTAAAGCGGCGCTGATTGAGCTGAATAAAATTTGCCGCGGTGAAGCATTTATTACCCTTGGCGAAAAAGGCTGCGCTTTTTTAAAAAGCGGTATGCTGCAGATCGTTCCTTCCTGGCTGTGCAATGCCGTTGATACCACCGGAGCCGGAGATGTATTTCACGGTGCCTTCACCTATGGCGTCCACTACTCATGGCACATAGATAATATTATTTTATTTGCCAGCCTGACCGCCGCCATTTCTATTGAGAAAAAAGGGGTACGGGAATCTATGCCGGACCTGGCGGTCGTCCACCACTCGTTAAATAACTACGAGAGAAACTTAAAGCAATATTTTGAAGAATAACTGCATTTAATAAATATCAAGAGGTGAATATGTTAGTGTCGATGAAGGACATGCTTCAGCATGCCCTGCGGGACGGCTACGCCGTCGGTCAGTTCAACATTAATAATCTGGAATGGGTCGGCGCCGTATTAAGCACCGCCCAGCAGTGCCGCTCACCGGTTATTTTGGGCGTGTCCGGCGGCACGGTTAAGCATATGCTCGGGTTAAAATGTATTCATGACATCGTAGTTAACGCCATGGAGTATTTGCATATTGATGTTCCGGTGGCGCTGCATCTGGATCATGGCACCTCCCGGGAGGCCTGCGAAGCGGCGATCGCCGCCGGCTTCAGTTCCATTATGTTTGATGGCTCGCATCTGCCGTTCAGGGAAAACCTGGCTATTACTCGCCATCTGGTGACGCTGGCGCACAGCAAAGGTATCTCTGTTGAGGCCGAACTGGGGACTATCGCCGGCAGTGAAGACGGCATTGTCAATTCCGAAGTCATCTACGCCGATCCCGAGGAGTGCTACACCCTGGTGACAGAAACCCAGGTGGATTGCCTCGCCGCCGCGCTGGGCTCCACCCATGGCCTGTATAAAGGCAAAGCCCGACTGGGATTTACCGAGATGAAAGCCATTGCCGAGCGGGTGAAGATTCCGCTGGTGCTGCATGGCGGCACCGGTATTGCCGATGAGGATATGCGCCGGGCGATTGCCTGCGGCACCGCCAAGATTAACGTTAATACCGAAAATATGTACGCCTGGTGCCAGCAGGTGAAGGCGATCTTTGCTGCCGATACCGGGCACGATGTGAACGATCCGCGGAAAGTGATCGCCCAGGGACTGCAGCCAGTACGCGAAATGATTGCCCGCCGCATGGCGCTTTTTGGCTCACAGCAGCGCTATTGATGCGTGAAAGGTGGCTGAGACCTCCGCCCCTTAGCAACCGGGGCGGAGGCGTCAGGCATCAGAAGGCAAAGCAGGAGCAACCCAGCACGCCCCAGAAGGCCTGCTCGTCGGAGACCGGGATCGACGATTTTCGCGCGATATCATGCTGATGGCCGTGGACACCGCAGCTACCGCAGCACTGGTGCATCTGCACTATGGCGCCAATTTTGGCCGCCGCTGGCGGAGCGGAACGGTAATGGCCCGGGACCTTCACCACCGGCGACCACTCCGGCAGCACCGGGATCGGCGGCGGCGCCAGCGGCGAGAAGTGACCGGCGGCGTACACCACTTTGCCATCAACCACCGTCAGCACCGACTCAATGCCTTTGATCTCCTCTTCCGCGACGCTGAAATAGTCCTTCGACAGCACCACCAGATCGGCAAGCTGACCGGCGGCCAGACGGCCCTTTTTACCCTGCTCGCTGGAGAACCAGGCGCTGCCCGCCGTCCACAGCTCCAGCGCGACATCGCGCGGCAGGCGGTTGTTGTCGTCATACATCGCCATCCCGCCAACGGTGCGCCCGGAGACCAGCCAGTACAGCGCGGTCCACGGATTATAGCTGGCGACGCGGGTGGCATCGGTCCCTAACCCTACCGGTACGTCCAGCTCCAGCATTTTCGCTACCGGCGGCGTATGTTTCACCGCCTCTTTGCCGTAGCGATCGACAAAATATTCGCCCTGGAAGGCCATCCGGTGCTGCACCGCAATGCCGCCCCCCAGCGCCTTCACCCGCTCAATGTTGCGCTCGGTAATGGTCTCGGCATGATCGAAGAACCAGTGCAGGCCATTAAACGGAATGTCACGGTTCACCTTCTCAAACACGTCCAGCATCCGGCTGATGGACTCGTCGTAGGTGGCATGCAGGCGGAACGGCCAGCGATGTTCTACCAGATGGCGCACCACCCGCTCCAGCTCATCTTCCATGCCTTGCGGCAAATCCGGCCGCGGCTGCAGGAAATCTTCAAAATCCGCCGCCGAAAACACCAACATCTCGCCGGCGCCGTTGGCGCGATAGAAATCGGTTCCCTGCCCCGGCTTCAGCATATCGGTCCAGCGCTCGAAGTCCTCCAGCTCCTGCTTCGGTCGCTGGGTAAACAGGTTGTAGGCGATGCGCACGGTCATCTGATCTTTTGCGTGCAGCTGCTCGATAATTTCGTAATCTTCCGGGTAGTTCTGGAAACCGCCCCCGGCGTCGATGGCGCTGGTCAGCCCCAGTCGGTTCAGCTCGCGCATAAACTGACGGGTGGAGTTCACCTGCAGATCCAGCGGCAGCTTCGGCCCTTTGGCCAGGGTGGCGTAGAGGATCATGGCGTTTGGTTTGGCAATCAGCATCCCGGTCGGGTTGCCGTGGCTATCGCGGACGATCTCTCCGCCCACCGGATCCGGCGTCTCTTTGCTATACCCCACGGCTTTCAGCGCCGCGCGGTTCAGCAGTGCGCGATCGTAGAGATGTAGCACAAACACTGGCGTATCGGGCGCCGCGTCGTTTAGCTCTTCCAGGGTCGGCATCCGTCGTTCGGCGAACTGGAATTCGCTCCAGCCGCCGACCACCCGCACCCACTGCGGCGACGGTGTGCGATCCGCCTGATCCTTAAGCATTCGCAGGGCATCGGCCAGCGAGGGCACGCCCTCCCAGCGGAGCTCAAGGTTGTAGTTCAACCCTCCGCGGATCAGATGCAGGTGAGAATCGTTGAGGCCCGGGATCACCGTATGCCCTTTGAGATCGACGATCTGCGTTCCCTCGGCGGCAAAGCTCATGATCCGATCGTGGCTTCCGGTGGCAACAATTTTTCCGTCGGCGATGGCCACGGCTTCCGCCAGCGGATTCGCACGATCGAGGGTATGAATCTGGCCGTGGGTCAGAATCAGTGTGGCAGTTTGCGACATAACACACTCCTTGGGGAGGCTGACTCAGTTTTTCTTCAACCAGCCAGCAAACAGGCGGGTCACGATGGGCATCCAGAACCAGACCACCAGCGCAACCACGCAGGCATCATTGATCAGGTGCAGCAGCAGGCTCCCCTTAAGCGTCGGCAACAGCATGCCGGTCACCGTCGGCACCAGGTTGGTGCTGGGGAAAATCACCAGCAGGGTGATCAGAAACTGTTTCCAGCGCCGCGGCTGGCGCACATTCGCCACCGGCGGGGTAAACCAGAAGGCCGGTTCGGTCCGCACCTCCGTCCGATCGCCCTCCGTCAGCAGCGGGGCAATTTCCGCCACCAGCTGACGACGGGTTTCCGACTGCGTCCAGGCATAGAGATGCTCCAGGGTGTCGAAGCGGATAATCACGCTCCACAGATTCTGCCCTGCGGCGGGCCGGATCACATTCGCCCCGAGATGGCCGGGAAACTCAGCCGCGATGGGCATGATTTTGCCGAGCCACTCTTCGTAGCGCTGGCCGTGTTGCGGATCGAGCAGATGGCTGATGACAAGGGTCACCGATTTTTGCTGCGCCATAAAGATTCCTTGCTTCAGGGGAATGGCAGGATGATTCTCGCCATTAGCCATAGATGACCATACACAACGTCATTCATGCTGCGTCGAGGCGGCAAGCCGGCACGTCCCGGGAGCTGACATCAGTCAGTGACCGGGGCGGGCAAACCCAGCTAACAAAGAGGCAGCCTGAAGGGTGAAGTGTATTTAAGCTTTACGCTCTGGCGCGCCATGCACCATGGTATAAGCGTAATCCACGCCCATCCCGTAGGCGCCGCTGTGTTCGCGCACCAGGTCCATCACCGCATCGTAAGTCGCTTTGCGCGACCAGTCGCGCTGGTACTCCAGCAGCACCTGCTGCCAGGTCACCGGCACCGCGCCCGCCTGCACCATCCGGTCAATGGAGCGCTCATGGGCGTCGACAGAGGTACCGCCGGAGGTATCGGTGACCACATACACTTCGTAGCCCGCCTCCAGGGCCATCAGCGCCGGAAACGTCAGGCAAACTTCGGTCCACAGAGCGGAGATCACCAGCTTTTTACGGCCGGTCGCTTTCACCGCCGCAACGAAGGCATCGTCTTCCCAGGAGTTCATTGAAGTACGCTCAATCGGCTTGACGTCAGGATGCACGGCCAATAATTCCGGCCAAATATAACCGCTGAAGCTTTTGGTCTCTACGGAAGTGTAAATCACCGGTACATTAAAAATTTTGCCGGCTTTAGCCAGCGCCACGGTGTTATTTTTGAGGGTCTGGCGATCGATATTCGCCACGCCGAATGACATCTGTGGCTGATGATCAATAAAGATAAGGGCGGAATTAGTGGGATCGAGCAGTTCACGAATAGACATTAAATACCTTCTTAATCAATTAGTTAAAAAGATGACATGATGGTTAATGCGTCGTGTAGATCCTGACTGATAAAGCATGGTGAGTATAGCCAGTTATTTCTAACAAGTTATTAAAGTTTTTTTGTGGTTTATATTTTGTCAGCGGTTAGTATTTACTCATGCCAGCGTTCATCAAAATTTTACGGCAAACTGTTCTGATTTATTCACTGGCATTGATTATTGCGCTTAGGTACAACAAGGGGAAATTAATGAATGGAAACTCCTGATGCGCGTAAACTTTGATGTTCTGATGATCCTTGATGCGCTGGACCGACACGGATCCTTCGCCACCGCCGCAGAGTCGCTTTATAAAACCCCCGCCGCTCTGAGCTATATGATCCAGAAGCTGGAGAGCGATCTGGAGATCGTCTTGTTGGATCGTTCCGGCCATCGGGCAAAATTTACTGATACCGGGCGGCTGATGCTGGAGAAGGGGCGACAGCTTTTAAGCGCCGCCAGAGATCTGGAAAAGCAGGCCCAGCAGCTGAGCGCGGGCTGGGAGCGAGAGCTGGCGATCGCCCTCGACGCCTCGTTTCCCTTTTCGGCCCTGCTGCCGCTGATCGCCGAGTTCTACGCGCAAAACCCGCAGACCCGGCTGAACTTCAGTCATCACACCCTCGCCGGTTCATGGGAAGAGCTGACCCACCATGGCGCGGATATTATCCTCGGCGCCATCAATGAGCCGCCCACCTCTGCCGAGTGGTCATGGCAAACCCTCGGCGCGCTGGATAACATTTTCGTGGTCGCCCCGGCCCACCCGCTGGCCGGAGCGGAAACGCCGCTCAGCAATAAGCAGCTCAGCCAGCACCGGGCGGTGGTGATCCGCGACAGCGCCCGCTATTGCCATCCGCTGAACAGCAATCTGCTTGATGAACAGCCGCAAATCGGCGTCGATGATTTCGCCAGCAAAGTCGAACTGCTGTGCGCCGGGCTGGGCTGCGGCTTTCTGCCGCGTCATATCGCCCGCCCGTGGCTGGAAAAAGGCTGTCTGGTGGAGAAAAGCGTCGCCGGCTGGCGGGAAAAAGATATCACCTACATGGCCTGGCGCAGCGGGAATGACGGACTGGCTCAGCGCTGGTGGCGGGAGGCGCTCCTCCGCGACGACCTGCTGAGCCAGCTCTATCGTTAACGACCGGACCAGACGCAGGCGGAGATAGCCGGGAGCGTCAGTACCCCGTCATGGAAGGCGCCGGCGCCCTCCTGCAGCGTCCAGGCTCCCACGTCCAACAGCGGCGAATCCTCGATAACCACTTCGCAGGCTTCGCCGCGGTTAATCGCCACCAGTACCCGCTGCTGTTTGTAGACGCGGACAAACACCACCACGTTATCCTCGGCGTAAATCACCTGGCAGCCGCCGTAGCGCAGCGCCTGGTGGGCTTTACGTAGTTTCGCCATTCGCTGATACAGCGCCAGCAGCTGGGTATCCTGCAGCGCCGGATCCCACGGGAACGGTTTGCGGCAGAACGGATCGTTATTGCCATCTACGCCCACCTCATCGCCGTAGTAGATACACGGTACTCCGGGCCAGCTGAACAGCCACACCACCGCCAGCGGCAGACGCGCTACGTCTTTGCCAAGGAGAGATTTAAAACGCGCCGTATCATGGCTGTCGAGCTGGTTGAACATCCGCAGCTGCTGCTGATGCGACAGCCCGGCGCGATAATTATCCATCCACGCCATACAGGTCTGGGCGTCTATCTTCTGCGGATCGTAAGAGATATCGGTATTGGCGAGGAATCCCCAGATCGGGAAGGTGAAGCCGCGGTAGTTCATTGCCGCATCTTCAGCATCCGCCTGCAGCCACTGGCGCGCGTCGCCAAAATGTTCGCCAAAGACAAAGGCTTCCGGCTGCGTTTGTTTCGCCGCCAGGGTGATGCCGGCGATATGCCGCAGGTTATTCCGCGCCCCGCCGCCTTCGCCGAGCATATGCACCACGTCCAGACGCCAGCCGTCCATACTCCACGGCGCCTTCAGCCAGTGGCGTACGATGCTGTCCTCGCCGGCATAGATCTCGTTGACCAGGCTGGTCGACCGATAGTCGAGCTTCGGCAGACTGGCATAGCCCAGCCAGTTGTGCGCCTGCCCCTCCCCGGAGAAGGTAAACCAGTCGCGCCACGGGGAGTCCGGATGGTGGCCGGCGCCGCCGCTGCCCTGCTGGTGGCGATCGAACCAGGGATGGGAATCGCCGGTATGGTTGAACACGCCGTCGAGGATCATGCGCATCCCCGCCCGCTGGGTGTTGTGGCGCAAGCGGAGCAGCGCCGCGTCGCCGCCAAACTGCGGATCGACGCGCCGATAATCCTCGGTGTCGTATTTATGCACGCTGGGGGCGGCGAAGACCGGGTTCAGATACAGGGCGGTGACACCGAGCTGCTTCAGGTAAGGCAGTTTTTCGCTGATGCCGTCGAGATCCCCGCCGTAGAACGTCGACCCGCCCGCCTCGCCGGTAAGCGGTTCGTCCCACGCCTTGCGCACAATCTCCCGTCCCGCCGCGTGATGGTAATAGACCGCATCCTGTTCGGCGTCACGCGCAGCGCTGCGGGCAAAGCGATCGGGGAAAATCTGGTAGAAAACCTGATCGGCCACCCACTGCGGGCCGGCGTCCGGCAGGTCGACGGCGAACTGCTCCAGCCTGGCCGGCGGGAAACGGCTGAAGCCCTGCGGCGTAAACCAGCGCTGATGGTCGGCCCACAGTAGCTTAAAGCTGTAGCGGCGGCGCGGCTGACCGTTGGCGAGAGAGATTTCGCCGCGCCATGCCACCACACCCGGCCTCGGCGCCTGGCGGAGGCGCTGCATCGGCAGCGACAGCTCTTCGTTATCTTCTTCCGCGCGCAGCGTGATCCGCTGCGGCAGCGACTCACCGCTCAACCACAGGGTAATAAACAGTCGGTCCTGTTGCACCTTGATAAAGGGTGCAACCGGAAGGTGCCATGCCTTCAACATCGTGAATCCTCATTGTGCAGAATGGGCACACCTTGCCATAGCCGTCAGGCGCAGAACTCATCGTCACAGGATTTTTTGGGGGAGGATAACGGGGGAGGACGCGGGTCGGCAAGCCGCCCCGGTCGCGCGATGCTGACCGGGGCGATGTTGATTACTGCGCCTGCGCCAGGCGGCGCTCACGACGGGTCTTAAAGACCCAGCCCAGCAGCAGCAGCGCAATCCACGCCATACCGACGTACAGCGAGATGCGGGTGTCCGGATGATAGCCGATCAGGGCGATAATAAACGCCAGGAACAGCAGGCCGACAACCGTGGTCGCCACCCCACCGGGAACTTTGAATTTCAGGGCTTTGACCTCCTCCGGCGACAGACGGCGGCGGAAGGCAATCTGCGACAGCAGGATCATAATCCACACCCACACGGTGGCGAAGGTGGCCAGCGAGGCGATCACCAGGAAGACGTTTTCCGGCATGATGTAATTGAGGTATACCGCAAACAGCAGCGCAATGGTCATCACCATCACCGTCACCCACGGAATACCGCGACGCGAGGTTTTGGCGAACACCTTCGGCGCGCTCCCCTGCTCGGCCATGCCGTGCAGCATACGGCCCACGCCGAACACGTCGGAGTTAATCGCCGACAGCGAGGCCGTCAGGACCACGAAGTTAAGAATGCTGGCCGCAAAGGTAATGCCCAGATGCTGGAAGGTCAGGACAAAGGGGCTGCCGTCGGTACCCACCTGGTTCCACGGATAGATAGACATAATGACAAACAGCGTGCCGACATAGAACACCAGAATGCGCATCGGCACCGAGTTGATAGCGCGTGGAATGGATTTCTCCGGATCTTTCGCCTCACCGGCGGTAATACCGATGATTTCGATACCGCCGTAGGCGAACATCACCATCTGCAGCGACATCACCATTCCCAGCCAACCGTTGCTGAAGAAGCCGCCGTTGCTCCAGAGGTTATGAATGCCCGTCGGCTGGCCGCCGTTGCCGATCCCCCAGATAATGATGCCGAACCCGGCGAGGATCATAATGATGATGGTGGCCACTTTGAAGAACGAGAACCAGAACTCCAGCTCGCCAAACACCTTGACGCTCATCAGGTTGACGGCGCAGATGATGAGCACCACGCTGAGCACCCAGATCCAGTGCGGCACCGTCGGGAACCAGACGCCCATGTAGATACCGAAGGCGGTGACGTCGGCGATGGCGACGATCAGGATTTCAAAGCAGTAGGTCCAGCCGGTGATATAGCCCGCCAGTCCGCCGAGGTTTTCCTGAGCATAGCGAGAGAATGAGCTGGCGGAAGGGTTATGCACCGACATCTCACCGAGCGCGCGCATAATGATATATGCCGCGACGCCGCCGATAATGTAGGCCAACAGTACGCTGGGTCCGGCCATTTTAATCGCGTCGGCTGAACCGTAAAAAAGCCCGGTGCCGATGGCGGAACCCAGGGCCATAAAGCGGATGTGCCGGGTGCTTAGCCCGCGCTTAAGCTTGTTACTACTTTCCATCGTGGTTTTTCAATGCCGTTTAACACAAAAAATAAAAAACCACGGAACCCGAAGTCCCGTGGTTAAACGCTTGTCTTCAACGCCGGTTAGTGCGCGCTGGAGGTCACCTGACGTCCGGCGGCACGGTCCCAGATCACCGCGAGGATTGCCATCACGGCGGTCGGCATCAGCCAGGCCAGACCTTGCTCCGCCAGCGGCAGACGCGCGGTCCAGGCCGGCAGGATAGCGGCAAACGCCGATGACTTAATCCCGTCAATGATACCAAACATCAGACTGATAAACATGGCCGGCGCGATAACACGTGACGAATTATGCCACCAACTGCGGGTAAAGCTTAATACAACCAGTGCGATACACGGCGGATAGATAGCGGTCAACACCGGAATCGACACCTGAATCAGGTGGCTCAGACCAAGGTTGGAGACCGCCATCGAGAACAGGCCGAGGATGAAGACCAGCGTGCGATAGGAGAACGGCAGATACTGGGCAAAGAACTCAGCGCAGGCGCAGGTCAGACCCACCGCCGTCACCAGGCAGGCGATGAAGATCAGCGCCGCCAGCAGGAAGCTGCCCGCCCCGCCGAAGGTATGCTGCACGTAAGCGTGGAGGATTGCCGCGCCGTTAGCGGACTGGTCCACGAGGGTGGCGCTATCAGAGCCCAGACGGAACAGCGCCAGATACAGCAGGGTCAGACCGACGCCTGCCATCAGGCCCGCCCAGACGGTGTAGCGGGTCAACAAACGCGCTTCGCTGACGCCGCGGGAGCGTGCGGCATTGACAATCACGATCCCGAACACCATCGCGCCGAGGGTGTCCATGGTCAGGTAGCCGTTGACGAAGCCATTGGAGAATGGCGCGGTACGATACGCTTCCATCGCGTCGCTGATCGGGCCCGCCGGCCAGACAACCGCGGCGACCGCCAGCACAATCAGGGCGATAATTTTCAGCGGCGCAAGGAAATTTCCCACCGTATCCAGCAGTTTGCCCGGATAGAGTGAGACCAGGATCACCAGCGCGAAGTAGATAACGCTGTAGATCAGCAGCGGCAGCGGGCCGTCGCCGGTCAGCGGCGCAATCCCGACCTCAAAAGAGACGGTCGCGGTGCGCGGGGTCGCGAACAGCGGTCCTACCGCGAGATAACACACCACCGCCAGCAGGATACCCGCCACTTTACCAATCGGGGTGCTCAGGCTTTCAACGCCTCCGCCGACTTTCGCCAGCGCCACCACCGTCAGCACCGGCAGACCCACCGCAGTGATCAGGAAGCCGATCGCCGCCGTCCAGACGTGCTCGCCCGCCTGTAAGCCAACCATCGGAGGGAAAATAATATTGCCTGCGCCAACGAACAACGCGAAGGTCATAAAGCCCAACGCTATGATGTCGCGAGATTTTAACTGATGGGTCATAAATTCATTACTGCCTGTGGATGTGGTGTTGTAAAAAAATGGAAAAATACCGCGCTACCCTCTCAGGGACGATACAGCGGCGATTGCCGGTAAACTCAGCGAGATATGCTCCCGAAGCGGCGTGGGAAAGAATTGTTTTTGGTATTACCACGCAAAAGCAGTCTGTCATCGACTGCGCAGGCGCAATTTAAACGCTTATAACGTTTTAAAGCAAGGCACGATCGCAAAAGCAGATGATTATGCTGGTTATCCTTTTCACACCAGAATCATTTACCATATTGATGGAAAACCCGTGGCTTATCATGCGAACAAAAAAGCAGCGCACGTTCATTAAATAGGCGAGGGGAAAATGACTGCCAATGAAAATGACCAGCCGAAGCTGGTCATTGGCAAGATAAGCTGACAGTGCGCCGCTCAGGTGTCGTTTCTGGCAATTAATCGTTCCGGGAGCAGGAAGCTAAAACGGGTTCCCTTGCCCACCGTACTTTCTATTTCCAGTCGGCTGTCATGATGGTTGACCGCGTGTTTGACAATCGCCAGCCCCAGGCCGCTGCCCCCCGTTTGCCGGGAGCGGGCTTTATCCACCCGATAGAAACGCTCGGTCAGACGGGGAATATGCTCCGGCGCAATGCCTGGCCCATTATCTTCGACGCTGAACAGCGCCCCCTGCGGCGTTCGCTGCCAGCTGACGCGAATTTCAGTGCCCGGCGGGGTGTGGTTCACCGCGTTATAAACCAGGTTAGAAATGGCGCTGCGCAGCTGCTCTTCGTTGCCCAGCACCTTGAGCTGCTCATCGACGGTAAAAAACAGCGTCTGCTTATCCTGGCTGAGGGTCTGCGCCTCGCGCTCCACCACCCGCAGCATCATCGGCACGTCGATGCGGTCATTCATCGCCAGCGCCGGCGCGGCTTCAATACGCGACAGCGTGAGCAGCTGCTTCACCAGCCCCTCCATACGCTGGGTTTGCTCACGCATGGTGTGCAGGGCCTTTTCACGGGTCGCCCCTTCCAGCACCTGCTCCTGCATCATCTCCAGATAGCCCTGCAGCACCGTCAGCGGGGTGCGCAGCTCATGGCTGACGTTAGCGAAGAAGTTACGCCGCGCCCCTTCCAGTTGATGCATCTGCGTCACGTCGCGCGCCACCATTAGCCACTGCTTGTCGCTGTAGGGCATCACGCGAATTTCCAGATGACGGGCATTATTCAGCACCAGATTGAGCGGTTTTGAAAAATCACGCTGTTTCAGGTAGGTGGCGAATTCAGGATAGCGCAGAAGGTTAAGAATGTTTTGCCCACTGTCGTCCGGCCAGCGCAGGTTTAAAATCTGCTGCGCCAGGCCATTACACCAGAAAATGGCTCCCTCCTCCGTGGTCAGGACCACCGCGTCCGGCAACGATTCCGCTCCACTGCGGAAGCGTTTAATCAGGCTTCCCAGCTCACGTCGACGCTTTTTATTACGCATCTGCATCTGGTGCAGACCATACAGCAGCGGCTCCCAGCTGCCGCGGCCGGGCGGAGGGGTCATGCTCCGGTCCACCCACAGCCACCACGACAGGCGCATCAAATTCCAGAAATGCCAGATCAGCAAACCGGTCACTGCCGCCAGTAAAAACCACGGCAAATGACCCACAAACGCCCCCAGAATCAGGGCCGGAATACACGCTAAAAAGAGCTCCAGCGCCAGCCTTTTCCATGACAGCCGTTCCAGCACGGGTCACACTCCTGTCAAAATTCAGAAACGGGCGGAGAAACGATACCCCGTGCCGCGAACCGTTTGCACCATCCGATCATGGCCACTGTGTTCCAGCGCTTTGCGCAGGCGACGAATATGGACGTCCACCGTGCGGTCTTCCACATAGACGTTGGTTCCCCAAACGTGGTTCAGCAGCTGCTCGCGGCTGTACACCCGCTCCGGATGGGTCATAAAGAAATGCAATAATTTAAATTCCGTTGGCCCCATGTCCAGCGGACTTTCGCCGGTCATCACCCGGTGCGATGAGGGATCGAGGCTCAGCCCCTGCATTTCAATCACCTCTTCCACCGCCATCGGCGAAATACGGCGCATCACCGCTTTGATTCTCGCCACCAGCTCCTTCGGTGAGAAAGGCTTGGTAATGTAGTCGTCCGCCCCGGTCTCCAGGCCGCGAACGCGATCCTCTTCTTCTCCGCGCGCGGTCAGCATCACCACCGGAATATCACGGGTCATCGCCTCGCGCTTGAGCAGCTTAATAAACTGCAGCCCCGAACCGCCCGGCAGCATCCAGTCAAGGAGAATCAAATCAGGCCAGGGTTCATTGAGTTGATTCACCGCGCTGTCATAATCTTCCGCTTCGACAGGCTGAAAGCCATTTTGCTCCAGAACAAAGCAGACCATTTCGCGGATTGGAGCTTCATCTTCAACGACCAGAATTCTTCTCGCCATTATTTACCCTGTGTTTTTTAGCCATCAGTATAGAAGTGCGGCGTCATTATGCGTCACTTTTGTGACAGATTTATGAAAAAAATGACCGTCTGATGATCGGGTATTTTGAAGCATGACGCGGACTTACCCCTCTCCGACAAATGATATACTGCCGCTCATGCTTTTTTCGCTAGGGAAGATTTATGCGCATCCTTCACACCTCCGACTGGCACCTGGGCCAGAATTTTTACAGCAAAAGCCGTGCGGCCGAACATGACGCCTTCCTGAGCTGGCTGCTGGCCCGCGCGCAGGAGCATGAAGTCGACGCCATCATCGTGGCCGGCGATATTTTTGATACCGGATCGCCGCCGAGCTACGCTCGCGAACTGTATAACCGCTTTGTCGTCCAGTTGCAGCAGACCGGCTGTCGCCTGGTGGTGCTGGCGGGCAACCACGATTCGGTGGCGATGCTCAATGAATCCCGCGATATCCTCGCCTTTTTACACACCACCGTCGTGGCGAACGCCGGCTGCCCGCCCATTGAGCTGCCGCGGCGCGACGGCACCCCTGGGGCTATCTTCTGCCCGGTGCCGTTTTTACGCCCGCGCGAGCTGGTCATCAGCCAGGCCGGCCACTCCGGTCGGGAAAAACAGCAGCAGCTGCTGCACGCCATCAGCGACTATTATCAGGAACAGTATCAGCAGGCCTGCGCGCTGCGCGGCGATCGCCCGCTGCCCGTCATTGCCAGCGGCCATCTGACCACCGTCGGCGCCAGCAAAAGCGATGCCGTTCGCGACATTTATATCGGCACGCTGGATGCCTTCCCGGCGCAGCACTTCCCCCCTGCCGACTACATTGCGCTGGGCCATATTCACCGGGCGCAGGTGGTCGGCGGCTGCGAGCACATCCGCTACAGCGGCTCGCCGCTGCCGCTGAGCTTTGATGAAACCGGCAAAGCGAAATCGGTGCATCTGGTGAGCTTTAGCGATGGGCGACTCAGCGCCGTGGAAACCCTCGAGGTGCCCGTCACCCAGCCGCTGGCGGTCATCAAAGGCGATCTGGCCGCCATCACCGCCCAGCTGGAGCAGTGGCGCGGCGTTGAACAGGACCCGCCGGTGTGGCTGGATATCGAAATCACCACCGAGGAGTACCTGCACGATATTCAGCGTCAAATTCAGGCGCTGACGGAGGATCTGCCGGTGGAAGTATTGCTGGTGCGCCGCAGCCGCGAGCAGCGCGAGAAAATACTGCTCAACGCCCAGCGGGAGACCCTCAGCGAACTGAAGGTGGAAGAGGTGTTCGAGCGCCGGCTGGCGCTGACCGAGATTGACGATGAGAAGCGCGCCCGGCTGCACGAGCTGTTCGCCCATACGCTGCATACGCTCACCGCGGAGGACGAAAACGCATGAAAATCCTCAGTCTGCGTCTGAAAAACCTTAACTCCCTGAAAGGGGAATGGAAGATAGACTTTACCGCCGAGCCGTTCGCCAGCAACGGCCTGTTCGCCATTACCGGCGCCACCGGCGCCGGGAAAACCACCCTGCTCGACGCCATTTGCCTCGCGCTTTACCACGAAACGCCGCGCCTGAATAAAGTCTCCCAGTCGCAAAACGACCTGATGACCCGCGATACCGCCGAGTGTCTGGCGGAGGTGGAGTTTGAAGTGAAGGGCATCGCCTACCGCGCCTTCTGGAGCCAGAACCGGGCGCGTAACCAGCCGGATGGCAACCTGCAGGCGCCCCGCGTCGAGCTGGCGCGCTGCGCCGACGGCAAAATCCTCGCCGATAAGGTCTCGGATAAGCTGGAGCAAACCGCGACGCTCACCGGCCTCGACTATGGCCGCTTCACCCGCTCGATGCTGCTCTCCCAGGGACAATTTGCCGCCTTCCTGAACGCGAAGCCGAGCGATCGCGCGGAGCTGCTGGAGGAGCTGACAGGCACGGAAATCTACGGTCAGATTTCGGCGATGGTCTATGAGCAGCACAAAACCGCTCGCCATACGCTGGAGAAGTTCGAAGCCCAGGCGGCGGGCATCGTACTGCTGACGGAGGCCCAGCAGCAGGCGCTGCAGGAAAGTTTGCAGGTGCTTACTGACGAAGAGAAAGCCCTGCTGGCGCAGCAGCAAAACCAGCAGCGGCAGCTCCAGTGGCTAACGCGCCGCGACGAGCTGGCGCAGCAGCAGCAGCAGGCGGTCAGCGGCCAGGAGCAGGCCCGCCAGGCGCTGGCCGACGCCGCGCCGGCGCTGGCGAAGCTTGAGCTGGCCCAGCCCGCCGCCCAGCTGCGCCCCCTGTGGGAGCGCCAGCAGGAGCACGCGGCAGGCCTGGAGCAAACCCGCCAGCGAATCAATGAAGTAAATGCTCGCTTACTTGCCAGCACGACGCTGCGCGCGCGCATCCGCCGCAGCGCCCTGCACGCTCAGCAGCAGCGGCAGGCTGAACTGACCGATCTGGCGCAGTGGCTGGCGGCCCATGAGCGATTCCGCTTGTGGGGCCAGGAGATTGCCGGCTGGCGGGCGCAATTTTCGCAGCTAACGCGGGATAAACAGCAGCTGACGGCCCAGACCAGCCGCCTGGCCGCGCTGCGCCAGAAGCTGACCGCGCTGCCGGCCAGTCCTCTGTCGCTGAGCGCCGATGACGTTGCGGCGGCGATAGCGCAGCAAACCCAGTCGCGACCGCTGCGCCAGCGGCTGCTCTCCCTGCATGAACAGCATCAGCTGCTGCGCAAGCGTCTGCGCCAGAACGCCGAAAGCGTACAGCAGGCGCAGGCGGAGCAGGCAAAACTCAACGCTACCCTGGCGCAACGCCGGGCGCAGTACAAAGACAAAAACCAGCACTATCTCGACCTGAAAGCGCTCTGCCAGCGGGAAGAAACGATTAAAGATCTGGAAGATTACCGCGCCCGGCTTGAGGCGGGTAAGCCCTGCCCGCTGTGCGGCTCCTGTGAACATCCGGCGATTGAGCAATACGCTTCGCTAACAGTCACGGATAATCAGCGCCGCCGCGATGCGCTGGAAAAAGAGGTCGCCGCGCTAAAAGAAGAAGGTCTGCTGATCCTCGGGCAGGTCAACGCCCTGACGCAGCAGCTCCAGCGTGAGACCGAAGCGGCCGGGCGGCTCGCTGAGGAAGAGCAAGCGCTCACTAAAGCGTGGCAGGAAACCTGCGCCTCTCTGCAGGTCACGCGGGATATTGCGCAAGAGATAAACGACTGGATCCAGGAGCAGGAGCGCTACGAGCAGCAGCTCTACCAGCTCAGCCAGCGCCTGATGCTGCAGAGCCAGCTCAACGATCAGGAGGCGCTGGAGCGCCAGGCTCTGCAGCAGCTGACGGCCACGCGCCAGGGGCTGGAGAGCGCCCTGCAGGCCCTGACGCTGACCCTACCGGAAGAAGGGACAGAATCCGCCTGGCTGAACGCTCGCGAAAGCGAATTTGCCCAGTGGCAGGCGCAACAGACCCGGCATGGCGCCATTCAGGAGCAGATTGCCGCCCTGCAGCCGCTGCTCGAGACGCTGCCAGCCAGCGACGAGGCAGAGGCTGAAGCTGAAGCGGAACCGGCGATCCCCGACAACTGGCGCGCGATCCACGAAGAGTGCCTGGCGCTGCACAGCCAGCTTGTCGCTCAGCAGCAGCTGGAGACCGAAGAGAAGGCGCGCCTGGACCAGTCGCAGGCGCAATTTACCGCCGCCCTGGCCGCCAGCCGCTTTAACGATCGGCAGGCGTTCCTCGCCGCGCTGCTGGACGACGAGACCGCCCAGCGGCTAACGCAGTTAAAACAGACGCTGGAGCAGCAGCTTCAGCAGGCGACGGCGCTCTGCGAGCAGGCGACCCGGCAGCAGCAGGCGCACCTGGCGCTGCGTCCGCAAGGGACGGACGCGGACATCCCCGCCCTGCAAACTCAGCTGCACGACCTGGCCCAGCGGCTGCGGGACAACACCACCCGCCAGGGCGAGATCCGTCAGCAGCTCAGGCAGGACGCAGAGAGCCGTCAGCATCAGCAGGCGCTGGGGCGGCAGATTGCAGAGGCGGCGCAGCTGGCGGATGACTGGGGCTATCTCAACTCGCTGATCGGCTCCAGCACCGGCGATCGGTTCCGCAAATTCGCCCAGGGGCTGACGCTGGATAATCTGGTCTGGCTGGCAAACCAGCAGCTTAACCGCCTGCACGGGCGCTATCTGCTGCAGCGCAAAGCCAGCGAAGCGCTGGAGCTGGAGGTGGTCGATACCTGGCAGGCCGACGCCGTGCGCGACACCCGCACCCTCTCCGGCGGCGAAAGTTTCCTCGTCAGCCTGGCGCTGGCCCTGGCGCTGTCAGACCTGGTGAGCCATAAGACGCGGATTGACTCTCTGTTTCTTGATGAAGGCTTCGGCACCCTCGACAGCGAAACGCTGGACACGGCGCTGGACGCGCTGGATGCGCTCAACGCCAGCGGCAAGATTATCGGGGTGATCAGCCACGTGGAGGCGATGAAAGAACGCATTCCGGTGCAGATCAAAGTGAAGAAGATAAATGGTCTGGGCTACAGTCGGCTGGATAGAGCGTTTGCGGTGGAGTGAGGTCTGAGTCATTGCGATGTTCCCTCACCCTAACCCTCTCCGGGGGGAGAGGGAACCGTCCGGCGCTGGTTTTCCGTTTCGTACGCTGTTGCGATTACCCCTCTCCCCGCAAGAGACCGGGGGTTCCTGCCACACCCCCAACCACCGACGCCGCCTTTCCCCCTCTCCCTCCTGGAGAGGGCCGGGGTGAGAGGGAGTGGTTCAGGTCCCCTGCAGCGGCCACAGCCATGCCGCGCCGCGTACTCCGCTGGAGTCGCCGTGCATCGCTTTACGGATCGGCGTTTCACACTCGCCGCCGAAGACCCACTGTTTCACCAGGTCCGGCACCGTCTGATACAGCCGCTCGACGTTGCTCATCCCGCCGCCCAGCACGATGACGTCCGGATCGAGGATGTTCACCACGTGGGCGAGCGATTTCGCCAGCCGCTGTTCATAGCGGCTCAGCGCCAGTTCGGCTTTTTCGTCACCTTCACCCACCAGGCGCATAATCTCGCTGCCGCTTAACCCCTTGCCGCTCAGCCGCTGATAGTCAGTGGCAAAGCCGGTGCCGGAGATAAAGGTTTCGATACACCCCTGTTTACCGCAGTAGCAAGGCACTTCCGCACGGTAGCGCAGCTCATCGTCGTTCATCCACGGCAATGGGTTATGTCCCCACTCGCCGGCGTTACCGTTGCCGCCGATATGCGCCCGCCCGTTGAGCGCTACGCCCGCGCCGCAGCCGGTGCCGATAATCACCGCGAACACCGTTTGCGCCCCCGCCGCCGCGCCGTCCACCGCTTCCGACACCGCCAGACAGTTGGCGTCGTTAGCCAGCCGAACTTCGCGGTCAAGGCGCAGGCTGAGGTCCTTGTCAAAGGGCTGGCCGTTGAGCCAGGTCGAGTTGGCGTTTTTCACTACCCCGGTATAGGGCGAAATCGAGCCCGGGATCCCCATCCCCACGGTGCCACGCTGTCCGGTCGCCTGCTCGGCCATCGCCACCAGGGTAGCGATAGTCTCGATGGTTTGCCGGTAATCCTCCCGCGGCGTGGGTAACCGATGGCGAAACAGCTGCTCTCCCTGGTCGCTCAGGGCTATCACTTCGGTTTTTGTACCACCTAAATCAATACCAATACGCACGCTCAGCTCCTCACCCCGATTAACAATGCAAGCATAGCGACAATTCGCTATCATGCCCGCCTGATTTAACGACAAAGCCGTGGAAATTATCATGCTGTGGTTCAAAAATTTAATGGTTTACCGTCTCAGCCGCGATATCGAATTGCGCGCCGAGGAGATGGAAAAACAGCTGGCCGAGCTGACATTTACCCCTTGTGGCAGCCAGGATATGGCGAAAACCGGTTGGGTATCGCCGATGGGATCGCACAGCGACGCGCTGACGCATACGGCGAACGGCCAGATCATTATCTGCGCGCGTAAAGAAGAAAAGATCCTGCCGTCGCCGGTGATCAAGCAGGCGCTGGAGGCGAAGATCCAGAAGCTCGAAGCCGATCAGGGGCGCAAGCTGAAGAAGACTGAGAAAGATTCCCTGAAAGATGAAGTGCTGCACTCGCTGCTGCCGCGCGCCTTCAGCCGCTTCAGCCAGACGATGATGTGGATCGACACCGTCAACGGCCTGATCATGGTGGACTGCGCCAGCGCGAAAAAAGCGGAAGATACCCTGGCCCTGCTGCGTAAAACCCTCGGCTCGCTGCCGGTGGTGCCGCTGACCCTGGAGAATCCGATCGAGCTGACGCTGACCGAGTGGGTCCGCTCCGGCACCGTAGCGCAGGGCTTCCAGCTGCTGGACGAAGCCGAGCTGAAAGCGATGCTGGAAGATGGCGGCGTGATCCGCGCCAAGAAGCAGGATCTGGTCAGCGACGAAATCGCTGTGCACATTGAGGCCGGGAAGGTCGTCACCAAGCTGGCGCTGGACTGGCAGCAGCGTATTCAGTTTGTGATCTGCGACGACGCGTCAATTAAGCGCCTCAAGTTCTGCGATGAATTACGCGACCAAAACGAAGATATCGATCGGGAAGATTTCGCCCAGCGCTTTGACGCCGACTTTATCTTAATGACCGGCGAACTGGCTGCCCTGATCCAAAGCCTGGTGGAAGGGCTCGGCGGCGAAGCGCAGCGCTAAGCGCCGCTTTCTTTCCTGCCTGACAGGAAAAAAATACAACCCGGCGGCAAGCGCCGGGCGTTACGCTGACTTACAGATAGCGGCACAGATAGGAGGTTGGCTCAGCCACCTGCAGATGGAATTCGCTGTTGCCTGGCACATTGAAGGCTTCGCCGGCGGCGTAAACTTTCCACTCAGTCTCACCCGGCAGCAGGACATTCAGCGCCCCGCTGACCACCGTCATCTCTTCCGGCTGCGCCGTACCAAAGGTGTATTCTCCTTCCGCCATCACGCCAACGCTGGCGCGACCGGTACTGCTGCTGGTGAAGCCAATGGATTTCACTTTTCCGTCAAAGTATTCATTGCTTTGAAGCATAAACAAGCCCTTCTGATCGTCGTTGAAAGGCTCAATATAGGGGGCGCTCCTTGCCCCTGTCACGTGAAATTAACACATTAGACTAATAGTTCTGCCGCCAGTCGGGAAACCAGCACATTCGACAGCAAAACCGGGACATCAAGGGCTTTTTGTAACACATCGCGATGATGCTGATAGTAACCGAGACAGTCGAGGACCAGCACGTCGGCCCCCTGCTCCAGCAGCGCTTTACCGGCGGTTAACAGCTCACTGTCGCTACCGGTAAACGGGTTGGCCAACGCGTAGTACGGTGACTTCTCCAGTGAATGCCACTTTTGTCGCTGCATGGGCATGATCTCTTCCACCGGCACGATCACCCCGACCTGGTGCCCATCGACGATCGACGCCACAAGCGGCGGAATGATCCGCTGCGGCTCGAGGAGGATCGCGTGGTGGGTGGTAAAACCGGTCAGCTGTTCGGAGCTGAGCAGCAGGATCACATCAAAATGCTGTCGATCCAGCATGGCGATCACGCTGCGAACATCACGTTCAATTTTTTGTCGCGACACCATCACCAGCTGGTTATCGCTGAGCAAGGTCAACAGACCCTGTTCGCCGTCACCCACGGCGTACTCTGCCATCACGTCGTCACGCGTCATCTCGCCCAGCAGGCTGATGTGAGCGATCTGTTCTTCCCTGATATGTTCGGTCAGGAGCGGTAATACTCCCGCCAGCGGCACAACGCCGATGGTCAAAATTGCCATCGTTGCACTACTCATATCATGTACCTTTTCACTACCACTGCTTCAACACAGGCTTACCACACACAGCATTCGCCCCCCTGGTGAGTAAAAATCAACCGTCGAGAAGCGTAGCAGCTCCACGCCGCGGTTGAATGTAAAGATTGCCGGGCAGCGGCGGCGTGCCTGAAAAATCCGTGTGTTAGAAATTCATTAGTACGACTGATAAATAAAAAATGTGAGATACGCCCGATATTGCCCGCAGGACAGGCAATCCGGGCTCAGGGGTTAAGACTTGTCGGGATCTTCATAACGCCGCTTGGCATCCACGGCTTCCTGCTCGGTAGGATGTTCGCTGATTAGCGAATCGGGCTCAGGATAGTCCGCGCGGAGTTGATACCAGGTCACCGTCTGACCCTGAGGACCTTTCTCTACCGCAACCACGCGCGCTTCTCTCGGATATGGGGGTCTGTTTGGCATAGTTCTTCCTTCTTCCGGTATCAGAACTATCAAGTATAGGCGCCCCTCGCCGCCTTAATGTAAGTAAATTCTTAACTTACCGGAGCTGCCGTCGCGCCGCACAGCATGGTCATAATTTGCTCCACCACCCGATCCGGGGAGGCTGTAGCATCGACAATATGATGGGCAGCATCACGGTATAACGCTTCACGCTGCGACAGCACCTCGCCCACTTCCTCACGCACCGGTTTCCCGGTGAGCGTCGGCCGTTGTTCGGCTTTCGGGTAGGCTTCCAGACGGTCAATCAGCGCCGACACCGACGCCTGAAGATAAATCACCACGCCGTTCTCCCGCATAAACTGACGGTTACATTCCGCGAGGATGATGCCGCCGCCGGTGGCGATCACCGTATTCGGCAGGGTCACGGCCTTCAGCGACAGGGTCTCCAGCTCGCGAAAGCGCGCCCACCCTTCCGCCTGCACGATCTCCGCCACCGTCCGCTGCTCATGGGCCTGCAGCCGATGATCGGTATCGGAGAACTGAAAATGTCGCGCTCGCGCCAGCGCATGGCCGACGGTGGTTTTACCGCAGCCGCGTGGCCCGATGAGAAAGATTGGCTGTGTCATAACCGAAGACCCCCTGGTTCCGTCTGTCGCAAAAAAAGGAAAACGAAAGAACGTATTATCGCTGTCTGTTCCGCAACGTAGTCGTAAAGAAAACGTTACAAAACTTCTTTACACCCCATCACCGCAGTGAGACAAAGGGCTCTTAATGTAAACTTATCATTGCATTTGGTGTTTAACCAGCTTTACTTTTCTGCCTGGCGTTATTTTTTATCCACTGCTGGCGTAAACGGTAACACATTTATGCATAGCTTTACGAAGCAACATATTTACAACATCGTGTTTCAGACGCACCCTGATGCCTATTCGACAGTGTGACAGAGGAATGTAACATGCAATCTGAAGAACAACGCCTTATTGATGGACTGTTTTCCCGGCTGAAAGAGGCTGAGGCGCACAGTGCATCGCGCGATGCCAGCGCCGAGGAGCGGATTGCCCAACACGTGAGCGCGCAGCCGGCGGCCCCCTACTATATGGCGCAAACCATCCTTATCCAGGAAGCCGCGATTAAACAGCTCAACGATCGCATCCAGGCGCTGGAGAGCCAGGTCAGCCAGCTGCAGACGGCGAAGCCCAGCAGCGGCGGTTTCCTCTCCGGCCTGTTTGGCGGCGGCGGCTCGTCACGCGGTTCTGACCCGATCCCGGGCGCGGAGCAATACGGTCGCCCGCAGGCCAGCTCACAGCCGCAGTATGCCCCACAGCAGCAGCAGAGCTATGCCCCGCAGGCTGCCGCACGCGGCGGCGGCTTTATGGCGGGCGCGCTGCAAACGGCCGCAGGCGTAGCGGGCGGGGTGGTGCTGGGCAATATGCTGACCAGTATGTTCAGCGGCTCGCACCCGCAGGAGATTGTGAATATCATCGAAGAGAAGCCGCAGCCTGATGCTGACGCCCCCGCCGCACAGGACGCCGCCGCGGGTGACGATCCGTTCCGTCAGGGAGACGATCAGTTCCTTGCCGACAACACCTGGAACGACGACTTCGACGCCGGCTTTGGCGATGATGATATTGGCAGCGATGACGACAGTTGGGTTTAACCCTGCTGACGTTTAACCGCCAGCAACCACTTCTCCAGCTCGGCGGCAAACTGTTGCCGATCGCGCTGCGATAAACTATCCGGGCCGCCGGTCTGAACGCCGCTGGCCCGTAATGTCTCCATAAAATCCCGCATCGTCAACCGCTCGCGGATCGTCGCTTCGCTGTAGCGCTCTCCGCGCGGATTGAGCGCCGCCCCGCCCTTCGCCAGCACCTCCGCCGCCAGCGGAATATCGGCGGTGATCACTAAATCCCCCGCCGCGCACTGACGGACGATTTCGTTATCCGCCACGTCAAAACCCTGCTCAACCCGCAGGGTGCGGATGAAACGCGACGGCGGTACGCGCAGCGGCTGGTTCGCCACCAGCGTCAGCGGCGTCTGGGTCCGCTCTGCCGCGCGGAACAATATCTCTTTAATCACGTTCGGACACGCGTCTGCATCCACCCAAATGGCCATGCCAGCTCCTGTTACCTGCAATAAGTGTCGCCAATGTTACCTGCTTTTCTCCCCCATGAAAGCGCCAGGATGATAAGCTAATCAGATCGTAACGAAAAAAGCAGAGGGGAATGGTGATGGATAAGAAAATTGGCTTTATCGGCTGCGGCAATATGGGTAAGGCCATTCTGGGTGGACTGATCGCCAGCGGCCAGGTACAGCCGGGACAAATTTGGGTCTACACCCCGTCGCCGGACAAGGTTGCGGCTCTGCGCGACCAGTACGGCATCAACGCCGCCGATAGCGCCCAGGAAGTGGCGCAAATTGCCGATATCGTCTTCGGCGCGGTGAAGCCGGGGATCATGACCAAAGTGCTGGGCGATATCGCCTCCAGCCTGAATAAAGAGTCGCTGGTGGTCTCCATCGCCGCCGGCGTCACGCTTGACCAGCTGGCGCGCGCGCTCGGCCACGATCGCAAAATTATTCGCGCGATGCCCAATACCCCGTCGCTGGTTAACGCCGGCATGACCTCCGTTACGCCAAACGCGCTGGTGAGCAGCGAAGATGTGGCTGAAGTGTTGACCATTTTCCGCTGCTTTGGCCAGGCGGAGCAAATTGCCGAGCCGATGATCCATCCGGTGGTGGGTGTGAGCGGTTCGGCGCCAGCCTATGTCTTTATGTTTATCGAAGCGATGGCCGATGCCGCCGTTCTCGGCGGGATGCCGCGCGCCCAGGCCTACAAATTCGCCGCGCAGGCGGTGATGGGCTCTGCCAAAATGGTGCTGGAGAGCGGTGAGCATCCGGGAGCGCTGAAAGATATGGTCTGCTCTCCTGGCGGGACCACCATCGAAGCCGTGCGCGTGCTGGAAGAAAAAGGCTTCCGCTCCGCGGTGATCGAAGCCATCAGCCAGTGCATGGAAAAATCAGAGAAACTGAGCCGCTCCTGAAGCTGAGCTGGCGGGCTGCAAGCCCTGAGAGGTCAAAGAACAAGGGAGCGCGTGCGCTCCCTTTTTTTCAGGCTTTCTTCAGGCAGCTACTCATGAAGGTACTGCGTTCATCGCCCTTCAGTGATTTTGCCGAAGCCGCTTTGTTGCAGTCGCTCATCTTCTGCTGTTGGGGCGTGAGGGGCTTTCCTTGCGAGGTCGTGGTCTCTTTTTTGAGGCACTGACTCATAAAGGTTTTGCGCTCCTCCCCTTTCAGCGTTTTGGCTGACGCTTGCTGATTGCAGTCCGTCATCCTTTGCTGCTGAGGAGTGGGCGTTTTTTCTGCCGCGCCAACCGCGCTGATAAAGATCAAGCCAAACAGTAGGGTCATCAGTAAGGTTATTTTCATCGCACCATCCTTCTGTGAGTGGATCGTTGTAAGTCTGGACGCAGATAGAAAAAAAACCAGCCGGTGACGCGATTTCGCCACCGGCAGCGACTTATTTCAGACTCAGGGCAGCTTTCATAGTTGAGAAGAGGTCGGTCTGATCGGTCAGGCCGACGACGTTAGCCGCATGCGGACCGTAGGCCGCAATGCGCAGCTGGGTGCCGGTGTGCTCCATCGACTCTTCCTCTGAGTTGCCGTAGCTCATGACCATCACTGCGCCATCGTGAGTATTCAGAGCCTGAGTCAGGCCCGGGGCTTTGCTATCCGCCGGGATGATCTGGCTGGCGTGCGCATGGTCGGCGGTGACGATCACCAGGGTATTGCCGTCTTTTTTGGCAAATTCCAGCGCCTTCTGCACCGCCTCGTCGAGATCAACCGTTTCGCCGATCTGGCCGCACGGATTCGCCGCATGATCCTGCTTATCGATGGAGGCACCTTCCACCTGCAGGAAGAAGCCTTTCTCGTGGCGGCTCAGCAGGTCAATCGCTTTCTCCGTCATCTGCGCCAGCGTCGGCACCGAGGCGTCGCGTTTCGGGTTTGGGGTACAGGTTACCGGCGGCTTATCGATATTACCGTGATAAGACGCCTTGGGCCCTTCCCAGCGTACCGGCATATTGCCGTCGGCGAAGAGTCCCAGCAGCGGTTTATCCTGGCTGGCTTCCGTCGCGGCGGCAAGAGAGGCCGCGTCGGTCACAATCTGGTAGCCGCGCGCTTCCGCCTGCTCACGCAGGGTTTTGCCCTGCCACTCGCCCGCCGTCGCCGTTTCGGCAAAAGTCTTCGCGCCGCCGCCCAGGGTGACATCCGGCCGGGCGTTCAGCAGCTGTTCGGTAATGGAGCCTTTGCCCCCTTTCTCCAGCGCATTGCTGGGGCATTTTTCGCTGGTAACCGTAGGGCCGTAGCATTTACGCGATGTCACATGCGCCACCAGCGCCGCGGGGGTAGCGTCCTGCAGCTCGGCGGTGGAAACGTTGCCGGTGGCCAGTCCCGCCGCTTTCGCCAGTTCGAGGATGGTCTGATGCGCGTTCTCATGAATATCGACGCCCAGCGCGCCGTTATAGGTCTTCACGCCGGTGGTCCAGGCGGTGGCGGAGGCCGCCGAGTCGGTGACGTAGTCCGGTTTACCGGTTTTTTTATCCAGCGAATAGTGCGTGTACTGCCCGGTTAACGGCAGGGCGTCAATGCCTTTAAAGAAACCGCCCGCCCCTTCCGCATAATTTCGCGCAGCGGTAATTTCAGAATCGCCCATCCCATCGCCAATCAGCAAGATAATGTTTTTGGCCGGCTTATTGATTATCGAGGCGCGCAGCGCTTCGGTTTGATCGCCCGTTAAACGACGCGCGCCGCCGGGAGTGGTGATATCTCCCTGGGCAGCGCGATTTTCCAGAACCGGCGCGGTCGTGGTTTCCGCATGAATAACCGGCGAGCCCAGCAGAGGCAGCAGGGCAATAAACAGGGCGCTTAATTTCACTTTTGTCATCTCCATGTAAAAAATACTTAAAAAAACAAAACGTGGGAGACTTTATAAAAGGGAGATGACAGAAAAATGACGGCATCCTTGTCGCGTCGCAAAGATTAGCTACGAGGATGCCGCAACAGCTTCTTTAGATATTGCTGCAGCAGGATGGCATCCTGGTCGTTGACCGGCGGACAAGGCGTCACCTGGTCTATCGCCTGCTCAATATCCTGAATCAATGCCTGCTGGGCATCATGCTCCATATGGCGCAATAATGCGGTGACCACGATCTCCAGCGCTTCAACCTGCACCGTCAGTTCCTTTGCTTCTTCTTCTTTTTGCGCCAGTTTAACCAGTAACTCAGCAATGAGATTCTTCATAGCACCAGTTCCTTATGCGAGGCCTGTTTTTCGATTGAGATGTCATACCTGATGACGGACCCCAGAATTACTTAAAATAAGAATCGTCGCAACACCCAATATACAGCGAAACGTTTTACCACAACAAAATACCACTATAAATAGTATTGTTTAATCACAACCGGGTCTGTTTATAACTAAATGACGTCGGAAATAATAAAATGGAATAGCGCTCACGCAATGGCGATAACAAAAAGTAATGGTAAATCGACCGACGTTGAATAACGCTGACGGTATTGCGTTAAATACCGTCAGCAGAGGTTCAGGCATTCGCCCGGCGGGTACGGCGCAGCATCCATGCCAGTTGCCAGAGGTTAATGAAAACGATAATGGCGGTAGCAATAAACACCCAGCGGAAGCCGGCCATCGCTGATACGGAAGCGCCAATTAGCGGCCCGGCGACGTTGCCAAGATACATAAACGACTGGTTATAGCCAAAGATGCGCCCGGTGACGCTGTCGCTGCTGTATTTCAGCAGCAGGGTCTGCACCGCCGGAAGCATCGCGCCATCGGCAAAGCCGAGCAGAAAACGCAGCGTACCTAATTGCAGCGGGGTGGTGACAAAGGACATGGCGAAGAACATCACCACCGCGCAGCAGAGCGTCGCCAGCAGGATCCGCGAGGTGCCGATGCGGTCTCCAAGCTTACCCAGACGTGGCGCAGAGATCAGCGCCGACACCCCGGGCACCGCGGCGATCATCCCGGCCAGAAAAGCGATATTGTTGCTGTCCGGCGCCATCGACTTGATAAACAGCGCCAGAATCGGGCCGATTGAGCCGTTGCACAACTGGATCACCAGAGTGGTGAAAAAGAGGCTGATTACCAGCCCCGGATAGGGCAAGGAGGCAAAGACCTGTTTCCCGGTGAGACGATCGCTTTTGCTGACCTGCGGGCGAACGCCCTCTTTAATCAGAAACAGGGTCACCAGAAAACTGATGGTCAGCAGGATCGCCGTAATAAAAAAGACCATTCGCAGCCCGACGTGGTCCGCCAGGAAGCCGCCCAGCAGCGGCCCGCCGATCACGCCGCTGATTTGCGCCGTCGACAGGGTGCTCAGCGCCCAGCCGCTGCGCTCGCGCGGCACCTGGGAGGCCACCAGCGCCATGGCGTTAGGGATATAACCGGAGGTTAAGCCCATGATCGCCCGCAGGATAAACAGCTGCCAGACATTAGTGGCGAAGGCCTGCAGTAAAATGGCGATCGCCATTCCCAGCGAGGCGCGCAGCAGCATCAGCTTGCGACCTTTGCGGTCCGCCAGGCTCCCCCACATCGGCGAGACGATCGCCGAGACGAGGAAGGTGACGCTGAAGGTCAGCCCCGACCACATCGACAGCGCTTCATGCGAGGTGACGCCCAGCTGGGAGACGTAGAGCGGTAAAAAGGGGAGAATTTGACTGATCGCCAGGCCGGTAAAAAAGCAACCAAACCAGACAGAGATAAGATTAACCTTCCAGGATTCCATAACTACGCGTATTCATTAATGATTTGCCAATTATTACCTAGCTTAGCAATTTCATTGCACTGGTGTACTACCATAGATGCGCTGGCGGTGAGTTTGGTGTTTTATGACTGCGCATGAGAGGCTGACGAAGCATTTTCTGGTCATTCAGGCTGCTCACAGGGCTTTATGCTCAAAAGCAGAAGCCCTGCCCGCGCATCCCAAAGTGAAAATGGTTGGCGTGCGCCGCGTTGTACTCCGGCCCCAGGGCGTTGCCGAAGTAAGGGCAGCTGTTGCTTAACAGCGCCGCCAGCCAGGGGTGAGAGCGATCGCTGCGCCAGCCCTGCAGGACGCTGATGCGTCTGCCGTCCGTCAGGCGGAAGCCGCTAACATCAAGGGCATCCGCCGTCGCGTGTTCACTACGCCGCGCCTGTTCCCGATGGTAGATATTGCGGCAGGCGAAGCTGCCGAGATGATCGATCTGGCGCAGATCGCTGGCCATCAGCTGACGGGTTAGCGGCTTCGCCTGTTGCTCGACGTACAGCGCGCTGCTGAGCGCCAGCGGGCAGCTGGCGAGGAAACTACTGCTCAACTGCACCGAGCCAAAATTAGCCACCCGCACCACGTTACGCAGCGGGCAGGCGCCCTCGCTGTCGGCCACCGGCTGGCTGGCGATGAGCCGCCGGCGGTTGGCCTCCGCCAGCAGGGAGGCGCACTGGTCGGCCGTCAGGCTGCGCAGCTTGAACGACGTCAGCCAGCCCGGGGGATCGTCAAGGGCCAGCGGCGCCAGCGGATTCAGGTGTGGCGGCAGATAGCGATATCCCACAAGGCCCGCGCCGAGCAGCCCGGCCAGCACCAGCAGCGTCTTTCCTCTCACGCCCGCTCCCGTCAATTGATCAGGTAAATATTATGGCAGGCAGGCGGCGGTTTCACATGGTATGTTATGCCCTTTGATGTAATCTGGATGGAAGTTGAAATGGCAAAGATGAGGGTTGGGATCGTTTTTGGCGGTAAGTCGGCAGAGCATGAAGTGTCGCTGCAGTCAGCGAAGAATATCGTGGAAGCGATTGATAAATCACGCTTCGATGTGGTTCTGTTAGGGATTGATAAACAGGGGCTATGGCACATCAACGACGCCGGCAACTACCTGCTCAACGCTCAGGATCCTGCCCGCATCGCCCTGCGCCCTTCAACGGTGACCCTGGCGCAGATCCCGGGCCGCGAGGCGCAGCAACTGATTAACGCCGAAAGCGGCCAGCCGCTGGCGGCCATCGATGTAATTTTCCCCATCGTCCACGGCACGCTGGGCGAAGACGGTTCCCTGCAGGGGATGCTGCGCATGGCCAATCTGCCTTTCGTCGGATCCGATGTGCTGGGCTCTGCGGCCTGTATGGACAAAGATGTGACCAAACGCCTGCTGCGCGACGCCGGTCTCGCGGTTGCGCCGTTTATCACCCTGACCCGCGCCAACCGCGCGCAGTTCAGCTTTGCCGATGTCGAAGCGAAGCTGGGCCTGCCGCTGTTCGTTAAGCCGGCCAACCAGGGATCGTCGGTTGGCGTCAGCAAAGTTAAAAACGAAGAGCAGTACCATCAGGCGGTGGCCCTGGCCTTTGAATTTGACCATAAAGTGGTGGTGGAGCAAGGTATTAAAGGGCGGGAAATTGAGTGTGCGGTGCTGGGTAACGACCATCCGCAGGCCAGCACCTGCGGTGAAATTGTCCTCAACAGCGAGTTTTACGCTTACGACACCAAGTATATCGACGACCAGGGCGCGCAGGTGGTGGTCCCGGCCGCTATCGCCCCGGAGATCAACGACAAGATCCGCGCTATCGCGGTGCAGGCTTACCAGACCCTGGGCTGCAGCGGCATGGCCCGCGTCGACGTCTTCCTCACCGCCGACAACGAGGTGGTGATCAACGAGATCAACACCCTGCCGGGCTTCACCAATATCAGTATGTATCCGAAGCTGTGGCAGGCCAGCGGCCTCGATTACACCAGTCTGATCACCCGCCTGATTGAGCTGGCGCTGGAGCGCCATGCCGCGGACCGGGCGCTGAAAACCTCCATGAACTAAAACGCGTTTTACCCCGCCTGGCAGCGGCGGCCTCAGGCCTCTTCTGCCGGGCGGCGGCGGATCACAAAGCCCGCAATCCAGAAGCTTATCACCCAGGTGACCAGACCGACGGCGTAGGATTGCCAGCCCTGCGTCTCAAACCCCAGCAGCCCCACCACGCCATTAAGAATAAAAATTAACCCCAGCGCCACCGCGTAGTAGTGCCAGTCGCGGCGAATTTTATCAGTGAGCTTCATGCGGCCTCCAACAGCAAAAAACGCATCTTCGCATAGCCGCCCGCGGCGGTCTGTAGCGATATGGAGAATGTTGCTGGATTGCGACGCCGGTCTCCCTTTTCCCTTCCTGTGGCGCGGTTAACACAACGGCGAAAACAGGATTATTCCTGGAGGGCAATTACCAGCAATCTGATACTGGCGACGGCGTCGCACTGCCAGAATACCTGCCATAGAGCTGGAGAAAAAACCAGCAGTACAGAGGTGGGAGGGCCTATGGCTGAATTCAGTTTTTCAAAATCGCTTTTGGGAAATAAAAAGAGAGGGGCGCTGACCGGCAGCCATGTCGCCTACGGGCTGTTCGTGCTGATCTGCTGCTGGGCCGGCGCGCAGATGCTCAGCATGCTGATCCACGCCCCGGGGGTGTTTGAGCGCCTGATGCAGGCCCAGGACGCCAGCCGTCCGCAGGTCGACATCAGTCTCGCCGTTGGCACCCTCTTTGGCCTGATCCCTTTCCTGGTCGGCTGCGCGTTCATCGGGCTGCTGGCGATCATTGTACGCTGGCGTCGGCGCCGTTAACGCCGCGCCATACAGCTTGCCCGCCGCTCATCGACCCGTTTCGCAAACCACGCCGTCGTCAGATTACGGGTGATTTTCGGACTCTCAAGCTGGATCCCCGGCAACATCTCCCGCGGCAGGGTTTTGCCCGCTTTTTTATCAGCGAGACGGAAAACCTGTTGATAGAGGTCGGTCTTCTCAAACGCCAGGCTGTCGCCCTTTTTCAGCTGGCTGTGGATCTCGCTGTCGCTCATCCCCAGCTGGCCCGCCAGGCGACGTACCGCCAGCTCGGTGCTGCCCGGCTCGTCGCTGTCATAGCGGATAAGGTCGCCGTCGAGCGCCAGTTTCACCCCGCTGGCTTTCACCACCGCGTTCTGGAAGGCGGCGTTACGGCTGGCATACCAGCCGGCGTTAAAGTCGGCAAAACGGTACAACGGCACGCTGTAGCTGGCCGGGTAGTTCAGCAGATGATAGGTGCCAAACCACAGGCCGCCGCGCAGGCTGAAGACCTCCTGGCGCACCGTACCGTTCATTTTCCACGGGTAGCCGGAGGTATGCTGCTCAGCAAAGGCGATGCTGACCTGCATTGGGCCGCCGGTGTGCACCGGGTTCAGGGAGCCGAACAGCTTCTGCCCCATCGGCACCATCCCGATAAAGTCATCAAAAATAGCGCTCAGCTGCTTTTCCGTCTTCACGTTGTCCAGACGGTCGCTGTAGCTTTTGCCGTTTGGCGAGGTGATCTTCAGCGCGGTATGGACCAGAAACAGCGGAATGTGCATTTTTTCCGCCCGGCGGTCGATCTCCTGCCAGGCGATTTTATTCAGCCCCGGCACCACCGGATCGGACTGATAATTGGACTCCTGCTGCGCGACCGCCAGCACCGAGCAGACGTTCTCTTCCGTCGGCGCCAGCTTCTGGCTGTCAAAGGCGGTGGCGATGGCTTGCGCCCAGGCCTCCCGATCCTTGACGCTGGCGGGCATTTTCTGCCGCACCACCGACGCCACGTCAACGGGCTTCTCGCCCTCTTTCAGCACCGGCGCCTGCTGGCTGGTACAGGCGCTGAGCACCACGGCCGCCAGCAGCGTCAATGAACCGGGTATAATGCGCGATAAACGTGCGGCCATCCTGCTTCCTTGTCTTGATTAACGTAATGTCGGGATCGCTTCCTGCAGCGACTTGCCGTCCAGTTCGCGCTCAAAGCTGCGCAGACGTTTGTAGATGGACATCAGTTCCACCAGCGTCGTCCACGAGCTGATCAGGTACTGGAACGAACCGCGCACCTGGCCGAAAACGTTGGTAATTTGCGTCATCAGCCCGAGGGTAATCGTACCGGCAACGATCGACGGAAACAGCAGGAAAAGGCCGAAAACGTTATCCACCTGCAGATAGAGAATGCGGGCGATATTGAAGTACATATAGTGAAAATAGAGACGGAAATAGTTGCGACGCACCGCGCTGAACAGCTCGCGCACCGTCGGCGGCGTGGCGCGGGTTTCATCGTCCTCGCCGTAGACCAGCTCTTTACGATAGGCCGCTTCCACGCGCTGGTTTTTAAATTCCAGACCCGGCAGCTTAATCCCCACCACCGCCAGCAGGCCGGTCCCCATCAGCGACCAGACGATCGCGGCAATCACCAGGCCATACGGCAAGTGACCGACGATGGGCAGGTCGGGAACGTGTTCGGAGAGCGTCACCAGCACCGGCAGGAAGGCGATCAGGGTCATCACCGCGTTGATAAAGCTCACGCCCATATCTTCCAGGGTGGAGGCAAAGCGCATGGTATCTTCCTGCACACGCTGCGCGGCGCCTTCGATATGGCGCAGATGCTGCCAGTGGGCCATGTAGTGTTCGTTCATCGCCGTGCGCCAGCGGAAGACGTAGTGGCTGACGAAAAAGTTGTTCATCACGCCGATGATCACCGCGATGAGCGCGATGCCGAGAAAGATGCCGATCTCATGATAAAACTGGTTGATACTGACCTTATGCGGGGTGGCCAGCGCGCTCTGGATCAGATCATAGAACGGCGCATACCAGGCGTTGATCGCCACCCCCACTTCCACCAGAAACCAGGTGACGAAGATGATGAGCGACGTGCCGAGAATCGACCAGTACTGCCAGCGATGCGGGCAGTAGACAAACCAGAACAGCGCAAACACGCCGACGCAAAACAGATAGTAAGCGTAGAACACCAGATAGTTGAGCGACCAGAAGCGCGCCGCGCTGATCGCCACATCCTTCGATGCCCCGGTGACCCGCAGCAGCCAGTCGCCGCCGCCCGCCTGCCAAAAGATCACCGCCAGCAGCGACCAGATAAAGGCAGAAATAAAAAACGGCCCCGGTTTGGGGAAAAAAGATTTAAACATCATTGTCTCCTGCTAACTTCTTATCGTTCTGCTATTGCTGTATACGACGCATACGTCGGCCGCCGCGTGAAAGCGCTCTCGCGGGGAAGACGGATGATAAGACCGGATATCAACAGCTTAGTTCTGCTGCCAGGCGTGCAGAATTGTTTCTGTGGGTTTCACCTGTAAAGGATTGCCAGGAACGGTCAGCGTACGCCACACCTCATTGTAGTGGGCGATCAGCGTCGCGGCCTGCGCGGCGGGGCGGTTGGCGGTGGTGTGGGCATCTTCCGCGATAACAATGCCGTACCCGCGGCTGGCGCCGTTTTTAATGGTGGTGTCGAGGCAGTAGTCGGTGGCGCAACCGCAGATGACGAACTGCTGAATGTCGTGTTCCCGCAGCACCTGCTCCAGCGAGGTGTGGTAGAAGGCGTCGCAGGCGGTTTTGGTGACATACAGCGCGCCGGCCGGCTGTTCCAGCTCAGGGAGCAGGGCGAAGCCTTCGCTGCCGGCTTCGAGGCCGCCGGCCTCATCATGCTGAATAAAAATCACTTTATCCGCCGCGCGCACCAGACGATTAATTTGCGCGACGCAGCGCTCGCGCGCCAGACGCGGCGTGGCGAACACGCCGTTTTGCATATCCACGACCATCACTACCCGTTGAGCCGCCATTGTTTTCTCCCGCAAACCTTCAGCCAAACGGTCATCATACGCGCCGGCGAAAAAAGCCGGTATCCGAAAGCGTAAAAAAGTCTTTTTTACGCACCGTTACCTTTTTCCTGCAGGAATGTCGTGAATCCCGCTTTGTTCTGCGCCACTTCGTAGTATAAATACCCTCTTCTTTTTTATTTATTTAATGGATGATCTCCGTTGAAACGTAGTTTGCTCATTTTTGCTGCGCTGTGCGCGGCGTCGTGGACCTCGGCGCAGGCCGCACAGCCTACCGTTGACCCGGTTTTCGCCTCGGATGTGGTCGATCGTTACGCCAATCATATCTACTACGGCAGCGGCGCCACCGGCATGGCGCTGGTGGTGATCGATGGCAATCAGCGTGTGTTTCGCAGCTTTGGCGAAACCCGCCCGGGGAATAATCAGCACCCGCAGCTCGACTCGGTGATCCGTATCGCCTCCCTCAGCAAACTGATGACCAGCGAGATGCTGGTGAAGCTGCTCGACCAGGGGGTGGTGAAACTCAACGATCCGCTGAGCAAATACGCTCCGCCGGGCGCCCGAGTGCCTGACTGGCAGGGAAAACCAATCACTCTGGTGAATCTCGCGACCCATACCAGCGCCCTGCCGCGCGAACAGCCTGGCGGCGCCGCTCATCGTCCGGTGTTTGTCTGGCCAACCCGCCAGCAGCGCTGGAACTGGCTCTCAACCGCCACCCTGAAGACCGCGCCCGGCTCGCAAGCGGCCTACTCCAACCTTGCCTTCGATTTACTGGCGGACGCGCTCTCCACCGCCGCCGGCAAACCTTATCCGCAGCTGTTTGAAGAGCAGATCACCCGGCCGCTGGGGATGAAGGACACTACTTTTACCCCATCGCCGGATCAGTGCCAGCGGCTGATGATCCCGGAGAAAGGCGCCAGCCCGTGTAACAACACTCTGGCGGCGATCGGCAGCGGCGGCGTCTACTCGACGCCGGGGGATATGATGCGCTGGATGCAGCAGTTCCTGTCATCCGATTTCTATACCCGCAGCCAGCAGGCCGACCGGATGCAGACGCTGATTTATCAGCGTAACCAGCTGACTCGGGTGATCGGTATGGACGTGCCTGGCCGCGCCGACGCGCTGGGGCTTGGCTGGGTGTATATGAAGCCGAAGAATGGCCATCCGGGGATTATTCAGAAAACCGGCGGCGGCGGCGGGTTTATCACCTATATGGCGATGAATCCGCAGGCTAACGTCGGCGCTTTTGTGGTAGTGACCCGCTCGCCGTTAACCCGTTTCAACAATATGAGCGATGGCATCAACGATCTGGTCAGCGAGCTGAGCGGCATGCAGCCCAACATGCAGACGGCCAGTCAGTAAGCCCGGGGGAGGTTTCGCCGATGCGACATAACGATCGTTTTGGCGAAACATCCCGCTGCCATTTCAGTTACACTACCCTCTTTCATTTCACAAAATCAGGCAAACCATGACAGATTTAATCACTCGCCCCCGCCGCCTGCGTCAATCCGCTGCGCTGCGCGCCCTGTTTGAAGAGACAACACTGAGTTTGAACGACCTGGTGTTGCCGATCTTTGTTGAAGAAGAAATTGATGATTACAAAGCGATCGAGGCCATGCCCGGGGTGATGCGCATTCCGGAAAAATATCTGGCGCGCGAGATCGAACGCATCGCCAATGCCGGCATTCGCTCGGTGATGACCTTTGGTATTTCTCATCACACCGATGCCACCGGCAGCGATACCTGGAATGAAAATGGTCTGGTGGCGCGTATGTCGCGGATCTGTAAGTCCACGGTGCCGGAGATGATCGTCATGTCCGATACCTGCTTCTGCGAATACACCTCCCACGGCCACTGTGGCGTGCTGTGCGACCACGGGGTGGATAACGACGCGACCCTGGAAAACCTCGGCAAACAGGCCGTTGTCGCTGCCGCCGCCGGCGCGGATTTCATCGCCCCTTCCGCCGCGATGGATGGTCAGGTGCAGGCGATTCGCCGCTCGCTGGACGCCGCCGGCTTCACCAATACGGCGATCATGTCCTATTCGACCAAGTTCGCCTCTTCCTTCTACGGCCCGTTCCGCGAAGCGGCCGGTACCGCGCTGAAGGGCGATCGTAAAACCTATCAGATGAGCCCGATGAACCGCCGGGAAGCCATTCGCGAGTCGCTGCTCGATGAAGCCCAGGGCGCCGACTGCCTGATGGTGAAACCGGCGGGCGCCTACCTGGATATTCTGCGCGATATCCGCGAGCGCAGCGATCTGCCGCTCGGCGCGTATCAGGTCAGCGGGGAGTACGCGATGATCAAATTCGCCGCCCAGGCGGGCGCTATCGATGAAGAGAAAGTGGTTCTGGAAAGCCTCGGCGCTATCAAACGCGCGGGCGCCGATCTGATCTTCAGCTATTTCGCCCTCGACCTGGCCGAGAAAAACATCCTCCGTTAAGCCTCCCTCTCCCCGGTGGCGCTGACGCTTACCGGGGCTACCAAACCTCATCTCCGGTGCGCTGTATTTATCGCGACCACCACACCGTAGCCCGGATAAGGCGCTTGCGCCGCTATCCGGGGACAGGCGCTAAACAATATCTGTAGCTGCACGCCGCTTTCCATCTTCTGCGCGTTCTTCTTGGCGTACCGGATTTCGCCTTTTAACGTGTTAAACCACATCATAAATACCGAATTCCAGGAGATCCTGTGGTGGCTTATCGACGTTATTACATTAAAGGGGGAACCTGGTTCTTCACCGTTAACCTTAAAGACCGTAGAAGCATGCACCTAACTGAAAACATAGAATTATTGCGCTACTCTGTCGCCGTAGTTAAACAACATCGCCCCTTTATTATTGATGCCTGGGTGGTGTTGCCTGAACATCTGCATTGCATCTGGACACTACCTCATAATGATGACGATTTTTCTTCACGCTGGAGAGATATCAAAGGCTGTTTTACCAGAACGTTAAAACGACACCCCCTCTGGCAACCGCGCTTTTGGGAGCATGCCATACGCGATGAAGATGATTACCGCCGACACGTTGATTACATCCATATCAATCCACTTAAGCATGGCTGGGTCACCCGAGTGATCGATTGGCCATTTTCAACCTTTCATCGCGATGTCCAGCGCGGGCTATATCCCCCAAATTGGGCTGGCGATAGCTTTGATCTTAGCTGCGGTGAACGCCGATAGCCTCTCCCCGGTGGCGCTGACGCTTACCGGGGCTACAAATCGGCGCCAACCGTAGCCCGGATGAGGCGTTAGCCGCTATCCGGGAAACCTCGCTTGCTGCGACCGAATCTTCACCCAACTGTAATCTGAACGACATCTCTACCTTCTACTGTCTGGGCAGGACGGAGGAGGAGCCACTATGTTTAGTCTCGACAACGTACTCGATGACCTGTGGCCTCAGGCGAGGCCCGCACCCTGGCAAAAGAAACTGTTAAAAAAGCTATTTTATGAGGAAGAGTTTCAACAATTTGCCGACCGTCACCGCCACCTGAAGGGGCTTGATACGGTCGAACAGGTGCTGGAATACCTCAATATCCGCTGCGCCATCCCGGCGCACGATCTCGAACAAATCCCCGAATATGGCCCGCTGGTCATTATCGCCAACCACCCCACCGGCACCCTCGACGGCCTGGCGCTCCTGTATGCGGTATCCCGCGTGCGACGCGACGTCAAAGTGGTCACCAACCGCATGCTCACCCACCTTGAGCCCCTGAGCTCGCTGTTTATCCCGGTGGATAATATTCATGGCCGCACCGCTAAAACAGCGCTGCAGCAGATGGACCAGCAGCTACAGGCCGGTGGGGTGCTGATCTTCTTCCCGGCGGGGGAAGTCTCTCGCCTTACCCGTCGCGGCATCCGCGATAAAAAATGGCACTCGGGCTTTATTAAGCTGGCGGCGAAATATCGCGCCCCGCTGCTGCCGGCGTGGATTCATGCCCACAACAGCGCCCTGTTTTACGCCAGCACCCTGGTCTCCGACAACCTGCCGCTGCTCCTGCTGATGCAGCAGATGTTTCGCCGGCGCAACAGCAGCTTGCCGGTGCGTATCGGCCAGCAGATCCCCTGGTCGAGCTGGTTCGATGCCCAGTCCAGCGCTCGCGAACTTACCGGCCGCTGCTATCAGCACCTTGAACAGCTGCGCAAAGGGCTGCCTGGGCAGTTCAAAACTGAAAGCGCCATCGCCCGCCCGGAAGATCGGGCGCGGCTCAAACGCGAACTGCACAAGGCCGAATGCCTGGGCCGCACCGCCGATGGCAAAGTGATTTACCTCTGGCAGCGCAACGGTCAGGAGGAGGCGCCGCTGCTGCGCGAGCTGGGACGCCTGCGGGAAATCGCCTTCCGCGCGGTTGGCGAAGGCAGCGGCAAACGGCGGGATATCGACGGGTATGATGACGACTATTTGCATCTGATCCTGTGGGATGAAGAAGACCTCGAGATCGTCGGCGCTTACCGCTTTATGCCGACGGCCATACAGCTGGCAAAGCGCGGCCTGGAGGGGATCTACAGCTCCAGTCTGTTCCACTACGACGGGCGAATGGACGACATCCTGCAGCACGGCATTGAGCTGGGGCGCAGCTTTATCCAACCGCGCTACTGGGGTCGACGCGGGCTGGACTACCTGTGGTCCGGCATCGGCGCTTATATGGCGCGCTACCCGCACTATCGCTATCTGTTTGGCCCGGTATCGATTTCTGGTGGGCTGCCGCCCGCCGCTCGCGATCTGCTGGTGGCGTTCTACCGGCTGTGGTTCCCGGCCACGCACCCGCTGGCGGAGTCCCGTCGCCCTTATCCGGCGTCGCTGCCCGATGTGCTGGCGCAGTTTGGCGGGGAGGATTACAACGACGACCTGGCCCGGCTGAAGTCCCTGCTCGGCAACCTCGGCTGCGCGATCCCGCCGCTGTATAAGCAGTACTCGGAAGTGTGCGAGCCGGGCGGCGTGCAGTTTATCGATTTCGGCAGCGATCCGGATTTCAATAACTGCGTGGATGGTCTGGTGCTGGTGGATTTGACCTATCTGAAAGCGAACCGCTATCAGCGCTATATTGGCGCGCATTTAGCTTTGCAGGCCGGATAGCCGGTTTATCCTGCCATCCGGCCAGGGTGGCGGATGGCAGGGGTAGTTCTGCAGGCAACATTAACCGCGGCTACGACGCCCGGAAATACGGCTTATCGCCGAGAATCGTCGCCCGGTGCATAATGCGCCGCTGCGGCAGATAGTCGGCATTGGCGTAATGCTGCGTCACCCGGTTATCCCAGATAGCGACATCGTTCGGCTGCCAGCGCCAGCGCACCTGAAACTCCGGTTTGGTGATATGGGCAAACAGGAAGCTCAGCAGCGCCGCGCTCTCTTTCTCGGTCACGTCGACAATCCGCGTGGTAAAGCCTTCATTAACGAACAGCGCCTGCTTGCCGGTCACCGGGTGGGTACGCACCACCGGGTGCAGCAGGGGTGGATGCTTCGCCACCGCCTCCTGCCAGCGCCGATGCTCGGCTTCCGTGTGGTTGTACTTATACTCCTGGAACGATTTACGGAAATCGTGTTCCGCATGCAGGCCGCTCAGCAGCTGCCGGAAGGGTTCTGACAGCGCTTCCCAGGCGGCAATGCCGCTGGTCCACAGAGTATCCCCGCCGGTCGCCGGCAGCTCTTTCGCCGCCAGAATGGCGCCGGCGGGCGGCGTGTCGATAAAGGTGACATCGGTATGCCAGTTGTCATTATCCGGCGGATTATCGTTGTGGGTATCGAGGACGATAATCTCTTCCACGCCAGGGGCGTGAGGGTAGACCGGATGAATATGCAGGTCACCAAACCGCAGCGCCAGGTCGCGCTGTTGCGCCGGGGTGATATTCTGTTCGCGCAGGAATACCACCTGATGACGCAGCACCGCGTGATACAGCTGCTCAAACTGGTTGTCGCTCAGCGGACGGGTTAAATCCGCCCCGGTCACCAGCGCGCCAATATACGGCCCCAGCGGGGTAATGCTCAGACGTTCACTCATTGTACTTCTCCATGCCAGGGCGTCAGGCGGCGCTGCAGCGCGCGCAGCCCCAGTTCCAGTAAAAAGGCGATAATGGCAATGACTGCGATCCCCGCCAGCACCACATCGGTGGCGAGAAACTCGCCGGCGGACTGCACCATAAACCCTAACCCACGGGTGGCGGCGATCAGCTCTGCGGCCACCAGCGTTGACCAGCCCACCCCGAGACCAATGCGCAGCCCGGTGAGGATCTCCGGCAGCGCGCCGGGCAGGATCACCAGCCACAGCACCTGCGCCCGGCTGGCGCCCAGCGAACGGGCGGCGCGAATCCGCACCTGCTGCGCGCTTTTCACCCCCGCCAGCGCCGACATCGCTACCGGGGCGAAAATCGCCAGGTAGATCAGCAGGATCTTTGACGTTTCACCAATGCCAAACCAGATCACCATCAGCGGTAAGTAGGCCAGCGGCGGCACCGGACGATAAAGCTCGATCAGCGGATCGAGGATCCCGCGCACCGTTGAGTTGAGCCCCATGGCGATCCCCACCGGTACGCCGAGCAGCACCGCCGCCAGCAGCGCGATAACGATCCGCGTCAGGCTCGCCGCCAGGTGCTGCCAGAGCGTCGCATCCATAAAGCCCTGCGGCCCGGCGATGGTGATAAGCTTCTGCAACACCTGTCCTGGCGGCGGCAGAAACAGCGGGCTAATCAGCTGCAGCGCCGCGACCGCCCACCAGACGGCCAGCAGCACCGCCAGGGTCGCCACGCTGAGGGTAAGCTGACGGGAGAGCGGCCAGCGCCATTTCAGCGTCGACTGACGCGGTTTGTCGTTCAGTACCACGCTCATGAGAAAGCCTCCCGTTGGTCAAACACCCGGCTCAAAATGTATTCCCGCTGTTCAATAAAGCGCGGGTCGGATTTGATGCTGCGGCAGGATTCGCCCGCGACAAAGCGACGGCTGAAATCAAGCGGCAGCCGCTCCACCACCCGTCCCGGCCCCGGCGACAGCAGCACCAGCTCGGTGGCCATAAAGATGGCCTCTTCAATGTCATGAGTGATCAGCAGCACCTGTTTGCCGGTCTCATGCCACAGTTTCAGCAGCAATGTCTGCATCTGCTCGCGGGTAAAGGCGTCAAGCGCGCCGAAGGGCTCATCCAGCAGCAACAGCTGCGGATTCGCCGCCAGCGCCCGGGCGATGCCCACCCGCTGGCGTTGACCGCCGGACAGCTGCCAGATAAAGCGTTTTTCCGCCCCTTCGAGACCCACCTTCTTCAGCATCTGCGCCGCCGCTTGCCGGCGCTGCGCTTTATCCACGCCCGCCAGCTGCAGACCCAGCGCCACGTTATCCTGCACATTGCGCCACGGCAGCAGACCTTCGTTCTGGAAGACCACGCCGCGCTCTGCGCCCGGCCCGGTCACCCGCTGACCTTCGAGAGTGATGCTGCCGTGCTGATAGGGCACGAATCCGGCAATCAGGTTCAGCAGGGTAGTTTTACCGCAGCCCGAGGGCCCCAGCACCACCAACAGCTCCCCACTCTCCAGCGTCAGGTTGATATCCGCCAGCGCCGGTTTACCGCCGTAGTCGGCGGAAAGATGCGAGATTTGCAGCATCGCCGCCTCCTTTACTTCACAAAGCGGTCAGTCACGTACTGACGATAATCGGTTCCCGCCGCAGGCACTTTGCCCTGCTCTTTCAGGAAGCGCGCGGTATCCACGATGGCCTGATTGACCGGCCCGTTCAGCGCCTGCGCCTGCTCAGCGGCGGTGAGATAGGTATTGCCCTTCACCAGCCCCGGGACATCGGCTTCCGGCACCCCGCTCAGGCGCGCCAGCTTGCTGATGTTGTCCGGCTGTTTCAGCCATGCCTCCGGGTTGGCGATGTAGGGCTGCTGGGCGTCGATGGCGCTTTTAGCGAACGCTTTGACAATCTCCGGATGCTGCTCGGCGAAGTCCTTACGGACCACCCAGACGTCGAGGGTCGGCGCGCCCCACTCCCCAACCTGCGCGGAATCGGTCAGCACCTTGCCCTCTTTTTCCAGTTCATTAACCGCTGGCGCCCAGACGTAAGCGCCATCGATATCCCCGCGCTGCCAGGCGGCGATAATCGCCGGCGGCTGCAGGTTAATAATCTGCACCTGGCCCGGCTTGATGCCCCAGTGTTTGAGCGCCGACAGCAGGCTATAGTGGGTGGTGGAGATAAACGGCACGGCGATGCGCTTGCCGATCAGATCTTCCGGTTTGGTGATGCTTTTCTTCACCACCAGCGCTTCGGAGTTGCCGAGCTTTGAGGCAAGCAGGAACACTTCAATCGGCACCTGCTGGCTGGCGGCCACCGCCAGCGGGCTGGAGCCGATATTGCCGATCTGCACATCGCCGGAGGCCAGAGCCCGCACCACGCTGGCGCCGCTGTCAAATTTCCGCCAGTCGACGGTCGCCCCGCTGGTTTTGGCGAAGGTGTTGTCCGCCTGGGCGACTTTCGCCGGCTCAGCGGAGGTTTGATACGCCACGGTCACGTTGACCGCCTGCGCCTGGAAGGCGGCGACGGCCAGCGCCGCCAGAAGAGTAATTCGCGATGTGAATGCCATAATGTCTGCTTCCCCTGAGTTGTTATAGGTGCAGTATTTCCGGCATCAGGATGGAGATGAAGTAATTAAAAATTCTGGCTAATAGCGAATCGTTTTTAGAACAAAAGCGGGAAAGGATAGTTGATTTTGAGCGATTGGTTGGTGGCAGATGGTTGGCGCCGGGTGGCGGCTGCGCCTTGCCCGGCCTCCGGTTCGCGCAATATGTAGGCCGGGTAAGCGCAGCGCCACCCGGCAAAAAACTCAGCGCTTCGCGTTAAGCTCAGCAATATCCTTCGGCGTGGTGCGGCAGCAGCCGCCGATCAGCTTCGCCCCGGCCGCCAGCCACTGCGGCAGATAATCCGCCAGGCTGGCGCAGGCTTCGCCATGATGATGCCAGGTCTTGCTCACCGCATCATAATGCTCGCCGGAGTTAGGATAGACCACCAGCGGCAGCGCCGTCAGGCTGTGCAAATGCGCCAGCGCCGCGGGCGTATTTTCCAGCGCGATACAGTTGATCCCCACCGCCACCACCTGCGGGTTATCCGCCAGGGCGGCCATCACCTCGCGCAGCGGCGTGCCGTCGCTGAGATGTTCGGCGTCGCGCAGTGTGAAGGAGTACCAGGCGCGAGCGCGGGGATACTCCTGCAGCAGGGCCGCCAGGGCCTGGATCTCGGCGAATGACGGCAGGGTTTCACAGGCCAGCAGGTCGGCGCCCGCATCCAGCAGCGCTTCGACGCGCGGCCGGTGGAAGGCCTGGAACTCTGCCGCGCTGCGCTGATAATCGCCGCGATACTCCGAGCCGTCGGCAAGAAACGCGCCATACGGCCCCACCGAACCGGCGACCAGCAGCGTGCCGGCCTGCGGGTTCTCGGCGAGGTACGCCTCGCGCGCTTTGCGCGCCAGCTCGACGCTTTTGCCGATCAGCGCCCGGGACTGCGCGTCATCCAGCCCGCGTGCGGCAAAACCCGCCGGGGTGGCCTGATAGCTGGCGGTGATCGCCACCTGCGCCCCGGCGCGAAAGTAGTCGAGATGCACATCGCGGATCAGCTGCGGGTTCTCCAGCAGCACTTTCGCCGACCACAGGCTGTCAGCCAGATCGCAGCCGCGGGCCTCCAGCTCGGTGGCCATAGCGCCGTCCAGCAGCACGAAAGGCTGGGCGGCAAGCAGGGCGGTAAACGGATTAGTCTGCGACATGTTGGGGCTCCTGAGTCATTTTCCGTGAACGAGTAAGATACCAGGCACCATAGCACAGGGCCACAAAGGGGATCCCGCACCACAGCGCAATTCTCTGGCTCGGGTCAAAAGCAAGGCCCACGCAGGCCACCAGGCACAGCACAAAGCCCAGAATCGGCACCACTGGATACCAGGGGGCGCGATATTGCAGGTCGCTCAGCGCCTTACCCTGCTGCAGATGGCGGCGGCGGAACATAAAGTGCGAGGCGCAGATGCTCAACCACACCGCCACCACCGCAAAACCGGAGATCGCCGACAGCGCCACAAACACCGTGTCGGGCGCCAGCACGCTGGAGAACAGCGCCAGCACGCCGCCCAGCATACTCACCGACAGCGCGGTCACCGGCACGCCCCGTTTATTGACTTTGGCAAAGCAGGCCGGCAGCGTCTTCTCGTTCGACAGCGACCAGAGCATCCGCCCGGAAGCGTACAGGCCGGAGTTGGCCGCCGAGAGGATCGCCGTCAGGATCACGAAGTTGAAAATATCCGCCGCGTAAGGGATACCCACCTTTTCAAACACCAGCACGAAGGGGCTTTTCTCCACCCCCGCCTGCTGCATCGGGATCAGCGCCGCCAGCACAAATACGGTGCCGATAAAGAAAATAATCAGCCGGGCGATGGTGGTGCGGATGGCGACCGGAATAACCTTATGCGGGTTTTCCGTCTCCCCGGCGGCAATGCCGATAAGCTCCGTCCCGGAGAAGGCGAAGTTCACCGCCACCATGGTCATCAGGATCGGCAGGCCGCCGTGCGGGAACCAGCCTTCGGCGGTGATATTGCGCAGGCCCGGCGCCGGGGAGCCATCCTGCATCGGAATGATGCCGAAAATGGCCGCGCCGCCGAGAATAATAAACGCGATGATGGTGATCACTTTCACCAGCGAGAACCAGAACTCGCCTTCGGCGAAGAAGCGGGTCGAAATGATGTTAAGGCCGAAGATCACCGCGCAGAACACCACGCACCAGATCCAGACCGGCACCTGCGGGAACCAGTACTGCATACAGAAGCCGGCGGCGGTAAAGCTCGAACCCAGCGCCACCGTCCACGTCAGCCAGTAGAGCCACGCCACGGTATAGCCCGTCGCCGGGCCAAGGTAACGCGCCGCGTAAACGTGGAAAGCGCCGGTCTCCGGCATCGCTACCGACAGTTCGCCGAGGCACTGCATCACCAGCCAGACCACCAGGGCGCCAATCAGATACGCCAGCAGCGTCCCGGCCGCGCCGGTGGTGGAGATGATATAGCCGGTATTAAAGAACAGGCCGGTGCCAATCACGCCGCCGAGCGACAGCATGATCAGATGACGCGTTTTCATGGTGCGCTTCAGTTGCCCACCTTGTTGTTGTGTTGTGCTTTGCATTTTATTTTCTCACGCCAGCCCGCTTGCCCGGGTCATGATGCGTATAAACGTATAGACATCTAAACATCCAAAAGAAGAAGTGTTATACCGTGCCGCCGCTGAAAAAGCAAAGCCGCTGCACCAGGTCGCGCGCCGACAGCGTGCAGCCTGCCCCATTTTTGCGCAGCGCCGACCGGCGCTCCCCGAACTGGCGCCTCATCGCGACGGACAACGTTCTGGCACTCTCTTTGCAGCCTGTCGTTCAGAACCTTTCTATCTGGCGAGGCAACACGTATGACAGAGCACACCACCACCTTAAAAAGAACGCTCGGCAGTTTTCGTTTATGGGGGATCGCCGTCGGACTGGTGATATCCGGGGAGTACTTCGGCTGGAGCTACGGCTGGTCGCAGGCGGGCACGATGGGGTTTATGGTCGTCGCCCTCGCGGTCGCCGCCATGTACTGCGCCTTTATTTTCAGCTTTACCGAGCTGACCACCGCCATCCCGCACGCTGGCGGCCCTTTCGCCTATGCCTACCGCGCCTTCGGGCCCACCGGCGGCTTTATCGCCGGTTTTGCCACTCTGATTGAATTCGTCTTCGCCCCGCCGGCCATCGCCATGGCCATCGGCGCCTACCTCAACGTGCAGTTTCCGGCGCTGGATCCGAAATGGGTCGCCTGCGGCGCCTACGTGATCTTTATGACGCTCAATATCCTCGGCGTCGGCATCGCCGCCACCTTCGAGCTGATCGTCACCCTGCTGGCCATCTTCGAGCTGCTGGTGTTTATGGGCGTAGTCGCCCCCGGCTTCTCCTGGAGCCATTTCACCACTAACGGCTGGGCGGGCGCGGAAAGCTTTAGCGGCCTGGCGCTGCCGGGGATGTTCGCCGCCATTCCGTTCGCTATCTGGTTCTTCCTCGCCATTGAGGGGGCTTCCATGGCCGCCGAAGAGGCCAAAGATCCGCAGCGCACCATTCCCCGCGCCCTGGGCGGCGGCATTCTGACGCTGACGGTGCTAGCGATTGGGGTGATGGTCTTCGCCGGCGGCGTCGGCGACTGGCGCGCGCTGTCCAATATTAACGATCCGCTGCCCCAGGCGATGAAGACGGTCGTGGGCAACGGCAGCGGCTGGCTGCATATGCTGGTGTGGCTGGGGCTGTTTGGCCTCGTCGCCTCCTTCCACGGCATCATTATGGGCTACTCGCGGCAGATCTACTCCCTCGCCCGCGCCGGCTATCTGCCCGCCGGTCTGGCCACCCTCAATCGCCGCACCCGCACTCCGCATCTGGCGATCCTCGCCGGCGGCGTGGTGGGCATCGCCGCGATTTTCTCCGACTCGCTGATCACCATCAGCGGCATGCCGCTAACCGCCTGCATCGTCACCATGTCGGTATTTGGGGCTATTGTTATGTATATCACTTCCATGGCGGCGCTGTTCAAACTGCGCCGTAGCGAGCCGAAGCTGATCCGTCCGTTCCGCGCGCCGCTCTACCCGCTGGCGCCGGCCTTTGCCCTCGGCATGGCGGTGCTCTGCCTGGTGGCGATGGTTTGGTATAACCTGCTGCTGGCGCTGATTTTCGCGGCGATGATGCTCGGCGGCTACCTGTGGTTCCGCAAAACCGCAGCGGCCCGTGAACGGGCGCCAGTGGATCCTCAACTGCGAACGGTCTCCTGAGGAGGCGGCATGTATAAAACCACGCTATCGGGCCAGGTATGGCGCTTTGATAGTCTGAAAACGCTGATGGCGAAAGCGTCGCCGGCCCGCTCCGGCGACGCCCTGGCGGGGGTTATCGCCCACTCAGCCGAAGAGCGGATGGCGGCGAAAATGACCCTCGCCGAGGTGCCGCTGACCGACATCCTCGACAATCCGCTTATCCCTTACGAGCAGGACGAAGTGACCCGCCTGATCATCGACACCCACGATGCGCAGGGCTTTGCCGCCCTGCGTCACCTGACGGTCGGCGATTTCCGCGACTGGCTGCTGGACGATGCCACCGATACCGCCACGCTGCAGCGGGTCGCCCGCGCTATCACCCCGGAGATGGCGGCGGCGGTAAGCAAGCTGATGCGCAATCAGGATCTGATCCTCGCCGCCAGCAAATGTCAGGTGGTGACGCGCTTTCGCAACACCATCGGCCTGCCCGGCCACCTCAGCGTGCGCCTGCAGCCCAACCATCCCACCGATGACCTGAAAGGCATTGCCGCCAGTATGCTCGACGGGCTGCTGTACGGCGCCGGGGACGCGGTGATCGGCATCAACCCGGCCAGCGACAGCTTACCGGTGCTGGCGCAGTTGAACGTGATGCTGGACGATATTATCCAGCGCTTCGCCATTCCCACCCAGTCCTGCATTTTGACCCACGTCACCAATACGCTGCAGCTGATTGAGCGCGGCGCGCCGGTGGATCTGGTGTTTCAGTCGGTGGCGGGAACCGAAGCGGCCAACAGCGGCTTCGGCATCAATCTTGCCATGCTGCAGGAGGCCCGCGAAGCGGCCCTCAGCCTCGGTCGCGGTACCCTCGGCAACAATGTGATGTATTTTGAGACCGGCCAGGGGAGCTGCCTGTCGGCCAACGCCCACCACGGCGTCGACCAACAGACCTGCGAGGCGCGGGCCTACGCCGTCGCCCGCCACTTTGAACCGCTGCTGGTCAATACGGTGGTCGGCTTTATCGGTCCGGAGTATCTCTACGACGGCAAGCAGATTATTCGCGCCGGGCTGGAAGATCACTTCTGCGGCAAGCTGATGGGCCTGCCGATCGGCTGCGACGTCTGCTATACCAACCACGCGGAAGCGGATCAGGATGATATGGACACCCTGCTGACCCTGCTGTGCGCCGCCGGGCTCACCTTCCTGATCGGCGTGCCCGGAGCGGACGATATCATGCTCAATTACCAGAGCACCTCGTTCCATGACGCGCTGTACGCCCGTCGTCTGCTGGGCTTAAAGCATGCCCCGGAGTTCGCCGACTGGCTGGCGAAGATGCAGATTATCGATCCGCACGGCGCGCTGCGGCTCACCGACGCCCGTCATCCACTGTTGTCCGTCCTGCCGCAAGGAGCCTCCGTATGAACCGTCCCGACGCCTGGAACCCGCTGCGTGAATTTACCGATGCGCGGATTGCCCTGGGGCGCAGCGGCGCCAGCCTGCCGACCCGCGAAGTCCTCAACTTTGGTCTGGCCCACGCCAGAGCGCGGGATGCTATTCATCAGCCGTTCGCCAGCCAGCAGCTGGTGGCGCCGCTGGCGGCGCTCGGCCTCGACGCTCTGACGGTGCACAGCGCCGCGCCGGACCGTCACACCTATCTGCGGCGTCCGGATCTCGGAAGGCAGCTTGCCGACGAAAGCCGCGCCGACCTCGCCGCCAGCGGCGTCCGCCCCGCCGACCTGCTGCTGGTGATCGGCGACGGCCTCTCTTCATGGGCGGTAGAGCGCCAGGCGGTGCCGTTGATCCGCGCCCTGCTGCCCTATCTGCAGACGCTGGGTATCGGCCTGGCGCCGGTGGTGCTGGCCCATCAGTCACGGGTGGCGCTGGGGGATGATATTGGCGAAACCCTGAAAGCCCGCGCGGTGGCGATCCTGATTGGCGAACGACCGGGTCTCTCCTCACCGGACAGCCTCGGCGTCTACCTCACCTGGCAGCCGCATCGGCAGCGGCTGGAGTCGGAGCGCAACTGTATCTCCAATATTCGCCCGGAAGGGCTGAGCCATGACGCCGCCGCCTTTAAACTGGCCTGGCTGCTGGAGCAGGCTTTTTTACGACGGCTTACCGGAGTGCGCCTGAAAGATGAAAGCGATAATCCGGCGCTGCATGGGAAAATAAAACCATTGCCCCCTTTAAAATAATAAGTCACGTGAGCAGCAGAATACATTGTTAATATGACCGGGCGCACCTGAATATTATATTCGGGTGCACGCTGAAATTTCCCGGCGGCGCTTCGCTTGCGCGGGCCGACGAAAACCGTTTAACCGGTATATTGCCTGTTTTCAGGCCGGTGAAGGCGCCTGTCGCCACCCGGCAAAATGCGTTCACCGTATCAAAAACCGTGTGGTCGCCAGCCTTATGCCCTTGCCTGCAGGTAATAAGAATATTGCATGAGTAAAAACGAAACGGACGTTGTAAGGTAATTCAGCGCATTAAAAATACCCGTCATACTTCAAGTTGCATGGGCGTTGGCTGTCAGTCACTTACTTCTGTAAGCGCCTGGGGACTCGCTCACTTGCCGCCTTCATGCGACTCGAATTATTTAGGGTATATATCTCGTTATCTATTCAACATAACAGCCAATAATTTGCCGGATAAGCTGGCGCATTATTCCTCAATGTTATGCAGTCATTGATGGTTAAAGATAAATAATCGACCGACGGAGAAATACCCATGAAATCGTTTTCCGGGAAAGCGTCTTTAATGGCCACGCTGGTTGCCGCGCTGGTCGGCGCCAGCAGCGCGCAGGCAGCGGAAATTAAAATCGGGGTGGTATTACCCCTGAGCGGCGCCCTCAGCGGCTATGGCCAGCCGTCGCAGAAAGGTCTGGACATTATTCAGGCCATCACCCCGACGTTAAAAAATGGCGATACCATCAAGCTTATCGTTATCGATGATAAAAGCGACAAAGTCGAAGCGGCCAACGCCATGCAGCGCCTGGTCTCCAGCGATAAAGTGGATGCCGTTATCGGGGAAGTCACCTCCTCCAACACCCTGGCGATGACCAAGATCGCCGATGACAGCAAAACGCCGCTGGTCTCCTCCACCGCCACCAACGACCGCGTCACCCGCAACCATCCCTACGTCAGCCGGGTCTGCTTCTCGGACAGCTTCCAGGGGGTGGTCGGGGCCAATCTGGCCTCCCGCGATCTGAAAGCCAAAACCGCCGCCATCGTGTTTGACAGCAGCAACGATTACTCCGTCGGCCTGGCGAAAGCGTTCCGCACCCAGTTCCTGAAAAACGGCGGCACCATTCCCATCGAGGTCCAGGCCCCGGGCGGCAGCAAGGACTTTAAAGCCCAGCTGGCGAGCGTCAAGGCGAAGAATGTCGACATGATTTACATGCCGATCTACTACACCGAAGGGGCGCTGATTGCCGTGCAGTCTAAACAGCTGGGGCTCAACAAACCGGTGGTGGGCGGCGATGGACTGGCCGCGGATCAGGTCTTCTTCGATGTCGGTAAAGACGCGGTCAACGGCTATATGACCACCGATTATTACTCGCCGAACGCCAAAGAGCAGACCCCGGCGGGGGAAACCTTCATCAAAGCCTGGGAAGCCAAATACCAGCAGCCGACCCATACCTGGGGCGCAATGGCGGCGGATGCCTATAACGTCATCGTCAACGCCATGAACCAGTGCAGCGATCCCCACGATCGGGTCTGCGTAAATGAAAAAATCCGCGCCACCAAAGATTTCCAGGGCGTGACCGGCACGCTGACCTTACAGAACGGCGATGCCATTCGCAGCGCGGTCATCAACGAAGTGAAAGATGGCAAGCTGGCGTTTCGTACCGTGGTTAACCCTTAAGTTGTGACGAGGCTACAAAATGGACGGCGCCATTTTTCTCCAGCAAGTGGTCAATGGAATGAGTCTTGGGGGCATGTACGCCCTGATTGCCATCGGTTATACGATGGTTTATGGCGTGCTGCGGCTGATCAACTTCGCCCATGCGGACGTGATGATGGTCGGCGCGTTTAGTACGCTGTTTTTATTTTCTTCGGTTGGGCTACCCTTCGGGGTAGCCGTTTTCCTGACCCTCGGGCTGTGCGGCCTGTTTGGTATGCTAATTGACCGGGTCGCCTATCGTCCGCTGCGTCAGGCCTCGAAAATCTCCATGCTGATCACCGCCATCGGCGTCAGCTTCTTCCTCGAAAACCTGTTTAACGTGCTGTTCGGCGGCAGCTCGCGCTTCTTCTCCGCCCCGGACTTTTTCAACCAGACCCGAGCCTTTGGCAGCGTCATCATTACCAACGTGGCGTGGATTGTGCCGCTGATCACCGTCCTGCTGCTGCTGGCGATCCTCTGGCTGCTGTACCGCACCCGCTATGGGATGGCGATCCGCGCGGTGGCCTTTGACGTCAACACCGTGCGCCTGATGGGCATTGACGCCAACCGGATCATCTCCCTGGTCTTCGCCCTCGGCAGTAGCCTCGCGGCGCTCGGCGGCGTGTTCTACTCCATCAGCTACCCAACGATCGATCCCCTGATGGGCGTGCTTATCGGCCTGAAGGCCTTTGCCGCCGCCGTGCTCGGCGGGATCGGCAGCGTCACCGGCGCGGTGCTGGGCGGCTTTATCCTCGGTTTTACCGAAGTGGTCGCGGTGGCGATCGTCCCCGAACTGGGCGGCTATAAAGATGCTTTCGCCTTCCTGTTCTTGATTCTGGTCCTCTTGTTCCGCCCGGTCGGCATTATGGGCGACGAACGTCTGGAAAGGAGCCGTTTCTGATGCTCAACGCGACGACGACCGCCGGGGCGCAGCTGCGCAACCTGGCCATTATTGTCATCTGTATCGCGCTGTTGGCCGGAATCAACGTGGTTTTCAATGACTACATTGTTCGCGTCATCAGCACCATTTTTATCTTTATGATCCTCGCGGTCAGCTACAACCTGATCAACGGCGTGACCGGCCAGCTGTCGCTGGAGCCGAACGGCTTCGTGGCGGTGGGCGCCTACGTCACCGCCCTGCTGATCCTCTCCAGCGACAGCAAGGTAGACATGTTTGAAATGGCCGCCCCCAGCCCGTGGATCCTCAGCCTGCACGCGGGTTTCCTCCCCGCCCTGCTGATAAGCGGCCTGTGCGCGGCGGCGCTGGCGGTGTGCCTCGCCGTACCGGTCTTCCGGGTGCGGGGCGACTACCTGGCCATCGTCACCCTCGGCTTCGGGTTTATCATCAAGATCCTCGCCATTAACAACCCGCAAATCACCAACGGCGCCATCGGGCTGAACGATATTCCGCAGCAGCCGCATCTTCTGTTCTGGTGCGGGCTGTTCGCCCTGCTGGCCACCGGCATGATCCTTCAGCTGGTGTGGTCGAAGTATGGTCGGATGATGAAAGCTATTCGCGACGACGAAGATGCGGCGATCGCCATGGGGGTCAACACCTTCCGCATTAAAACCTGCGCCTTCGCCACCAGCGCCTTCTTCGAAGGGATCGGCGGCGGTCTGCTGGCTTCCCTGCTGACCACCATCTCCCCGGGGCTGTTCGACTTTATGCTCACCTTCCAGCTGCTGATTATTATCGTCCTCGGCGGACTCGGCAGCACCACCGGCGCCCTGCTCGGCACCGTGCTGGTGGTCGGCAGCGGCGAGTGGCTGCGCTTTCTCGACCAGCCGCTGCAGTTCTTCGGTCACGATCTCGGCGCCTATCCGGGCCTGAGAATGGTGGTCTTCTCCCTGCTGCTGCTGATTATCATGCTCTTCGCCCGCGAAGGGCTGCTGGGGAAAAAAGAGATTTGGCAGACCGGAAGAAGGAGCGGCGGCTATGGCGGAAAATAAAATCATCCTGCAGGTGCAGGACGTCACCATGCAGTTTGGCGGCCTGCGGGCCATCGACAACGTCAGCTTCCATGTTGACGAGGCGGAGATCTTTGGCCTTATCGGCCCGAACGGCGCGGGCAAGACCACCCTGTTTAACGTCATCACCGCCAACTATAAGCCCACCAGCGGCAGCGTCACCCTCGCGGGCGCCTCGCTGAAGGGGCTGAAGCCCAACCAGGTGGTGAACGCCGGGATCGCCCGCACCTTCCAGAATATCCGGCTGTTTAACTCTATGACGGTGCTGGAGAATGTGATGGTCGGGCTCGACCGGGCCAGCCGCTATTCGCTGCTGGAGGCGGCCCTGCACATTGGCCGCTACTTTCCGGCCGAGCGGGCGGCGAAGGCCAAAGCGATGGCCATTCTGGAGGATATCGGCATCGCCCACTTCGCCCATATGCAGGCCACGAACCTGAGCTATGGCAACCAGCGCAAAGTGGAGATCGCCCGCGCGCTGGCCACCGCGCCGAAGCTGCTGCTGCTCGATGAGCCGGCTGCCGGGATGAACCCAAAGGAGACCGAGGATCTGGCGGAGCTGATCTTCCGCATGCGCCATGACTATCAGCTCAGCGTCCTGTTAATCGAGCACGATATGCCCTTCGTCAACCGCCTGTGCGAACGGGTGATGGTCCTGGAGTATGGTAAGCCATTGTTCAGCGGCCTGATGGCCGAGGCGATCCAGCATCCGGACGTCATTTCCGCTTATCTGGGAGAAGCCAATTATGCTTAACGCCCGGGAACTGAAGGTTTTTTACGGCGTGATCCAGGGGCTGAAGGGCGTCGATATCGACGTCTATGACCGGGAGATCGTCACCCTGATCGGTAGCAATGGCGCCGGTAAAACCTCCACCCTGAACGGGATCGTCAACCTGGTGCGCTCCAGCGGGCGCGTCAGCTTCCTTAACGACGATATCTCGCGCAGCCAGACCCACCAGATCGTGCGCCGCGGGCTGGCGCTGGTGCCGGAGGGACGCCGGGTCTTTACCAACCTGACCATCGAAGAGAACCTGCGCATGGGCGCTTACAATAATCTCGCCGGCTACACCCGCCTGCGCGATCGCATGTACGCCCTCTTTCCACGGCTCAAGGAGCGGCGCCATCAGATGGCAGGCACCATGAGCGGCGGCGAGCAGCAGATGCTGGCCATCGCCCGGGCGCTGATGAGCGAGCCGGTGTTATTGATGCTGGATGAACCGAGCCTCGGACTGGCGCCGAAAATTGTCGGCGAGCTGTTCGGCATCATTAAGCAACTGCGCGAAGAGAATATGACGGTGCTGCTGGTGGAGCAGAATGCGACGGCCGCGCTGGCGATCGCCGATCGGGCGTATGTCCTGGAGAATGGCCGGATCACCTTGTCAGGCGCGGCGCGGGAGATGCTGACTAATCCGGAAATTAAGCGGATGTATCTGGGGGGATAGGCATGGTCAAAACTGCCTGGGCTGCGGCGGCGCCTCCTGCGAGGCCGCAACCTCAGGCAGTCTCTTGCTACACAAAGCACACCTCGTTCCAGTAGGCTTCTCGCGTCCTGCGTCGCTCAGTATGTCTTATCATGACGGAACCACCGGGTTTCCACGTTGCCAATGTCCACGCCGTAAAGGCTGGCCACCGGCAGGATCGCCTCCATGACGCGTTGGGTATCTTGCTGTCCGGCTTCACCGTTGGACAAAAAAGCCAGCCAGCCCGTTAACCGTTGCCACAATGCCACTTTCGTTTTCTCCTCTGTCGGGAAGCGTATCGCCTGGGTCTATTTCAACCACAGTTGGCCGGGCGCGGGAAATATTAATTCCGAATTTGCAATCCTGGCTGGCGCATATTACCCCCGGTCCTTTTCCCCTCACCCTAACCCTCTCCCTGAGGGAGAGGGAACCGTTCGGCGGTCGTTGTCGCACCGGGAAAACGCCAGCGGCGCATAAAGAATACCCATAAGTTTGTTAAGTTCTTTTTGGTTATAGATAAGAATTTTTTCTTCTTTGCCGCCGACGGGGAATTTGTGGGAGCGTGATGTCCACAAAACAAAACAGGGATTCAGGGGAAAAACTATGCGCAACAAAACCACAAAAATCGCACTGGCGCTGGGTATGCTGCTGCTCGCCTCGCAGGCGCAGGCCGACCAGCTGGCTGACATCAAAGCCGCCGGCGTCGTGAAAGTCGCCACCTTTGACGCCAACCCGCCGTTCGGCTCCGTAGACGCCAAAACCCACCATATCGTCGGCTACGACGTCGACTTTGCCCAGGCGCTGGCGAAAGCGCTCGGCGTCAAACTCGAGCTGGTGGCCACTAACCCGGCCAACCGTATTCCGCTGCTGCAGTCCGGCAAAGCCGACCTGATCGTCGCCGACATTACCATCACCCCGGAGCGGGCCCAGGTTATTGATTTCTCAACGCCGTATTTCGTCACCGGCCAGCAGTTCCTCGTGCCGGCCGGTTCTCCGGATAAGCTTGATGAGTACAGCAAAGCGCGCATCGGCGCGGTGAAAGGCACCACCGGCGAACAGGCCCTGCACCAGCGTTTCCCGCAGGCTCGCGTCATCTCCTATGACGATATTCCGCTGGCCCTGACCGCCCTGCGCAACGGCAACGTCCAGGCCATCACCCAGGACAGCACTATCCTTGCCGGTCTGTTGGCGGAAGCGCCGGATAAAGCCAAGTTTAAAATTCTGCCCGACCTGCTCAGCAAAGAAGAGATTGGCGTGGGCGTGAAGAAAGGCGAACCGGCCCTGCTGAAGGCCGTCAACGATGAGCTGGTGAAGCTGGAGAAAACCGGCGAAGCCGCGAAAATTTACGATGTCTGGTTTGGCCCTGCCACTAAAACGCCGCAGCCGCGCGCCTTTACCATAGAAGCGAAATAATATGTTCTCGGGTTTATTCTCCCACTCCGCGGCCCCGGCCGCGGATTTTTCACGTCTGCAGCGCGCCAGCATAACGTTTCGTGAGGTAGCCAAGCGCTTCGGCGATCATCAGGTGCTTAACGCTATCAACCTGCAGGTCGAGCCCGGCGAAGTGGTGGCGATCCTCGGTCCTTCCGGATCGGGAAAATCGACGCTGATCCGCTTGATCAACCAGCTCGAATCCTTAAGCGGCGGCGAGATCCTGATCGACGGTAAACCCACCAGCCGGCTGAGCGGCAGCGCCTTGCGCCAGCTGCGTAGCCGCGTCGGCTTTGTCTTCCAGCAGTTCAACCTTTACGCCCACCTGACGGCGCAGGAGAACATCACGCTGGCGCTGGAGCGCGTCCACGGCTGGGGAAAAAGCGCGGCTCAGGAGCGAGCGCTTGCGCTGCTGCGCCAGGTCGGGCTGGAGGAGAAAGCGCAGCAGATGCCGGCGCAGCTCTCCGGCGGCCAGCAGCAGCGGGTGGCCATCGCCCGCGCTCTGGCCTCCTCGCCGCAGATTATCCTGTTCGACGAGCCCACCTCGGCCCTCGACCCGGAGATGATCGGCGAAGTGCTGCAGGTGATGAAAAACCTCGCCCACAGTGGGATCACCATGCTGGTGGTGACCCACGAGATGCAGTTTGCCCGCGAAATTGCCGACCGGGTGGTGTTTATCGACGGCGGCGACATTCTCGAGGTCGCCCCGCCGGCTGAGTTTTTCGCCCATCCGCAGCATGCCCGCGCGCGGCGTTTTCTGCAGAAGGTGCTGGATCCGCTGCACCAGGAGAGCCTCGAGTGACGCCGATGCTTGACTGGCACGGCGTCCTGAGCGGACAGCCGTTGCAATGGATTATCTCTGGTTTTCTCACCACCGTCTGGGTCAGCGTCGCCGGGATCCTGCTCGCCACTGCGCTGGCGGTCCTGCTGCTGGCCCTGCGTCTCGGCGGCGGCCGCGTGGGGCGCGGGCTGGTGGCCGCGTGGGTCTCGCTGTTTCGCAATACTCCGCTGCTGGTCCAGCTGCTGTTCTGGTACTTTGCCGCCTGGAACCTGCTGCCGCTGGCGGTGAAGGACGTGGTAAACGACGAGCACGCCTGGTCCATTCTGCCGGGCAACGTCTGGTGGCTGACGCCGGAGTTCCTCTGCTCGATGTGGGGGCTGGGGGTCTTTACCTCTGCCTTTCTGGTGGAAGAGATCGCCTCCGGACTGCGCGCCGTCAGCCACGGGCAGCGGGAAGCCGCGCTGTCGCAGGGCTTTACCCCATGGCAGGAGCTGCGCTTTATCCTCCTGCCGCAGGGACTGGCCAACGCCTGGCAGCCGATTGTCGGCCAGTATCTCAACCTGATGAAACTCTCATCGCTGGCCAGCGGCATCGGCTTTGCGGAACTGACTTATCAGGTGCGGCAGATTGAGAGCTATAACGCGCACGCCCTGGAGGCGTTTGCCGTCGGCACCGCGCTGTATCTGGCGCTGGGGGTGGCGATGGGCGTGGCGCTAACGCGTCTCGGCCCGGGAAGAAAACTGCAACGGAGCGCCCAACATGAACGCTAATCTGGCGGTGATCGCCGATAACCTTGATTACCTGCTGTGGGGCCGGCTGGCGGAGGGCCAGCCCGGCGGCGTGGCCCTGACCCTGCTGATGGCCATCGGCGCCACCCTGCTGGCGCTGCCGGGAGGCATTGCGCTGGCGGGGCTGGCCTGGCGCTACGGCGGGCTGACGCGACGTCTGCTGTTCCTGTGGGCGGAAATTATCCGCGGCATCCCGCTGATATTTGTCATCTTCTGGCTGTGGTATCTGCTGCCGATGCTGACCGGCGGCGATCTGCCCGGCGCGGTGACCGTGACCCTGGCGCTGGCGTGGTTTACCGCCGCCTCGGTGATGCATTCGGTGCTGGCCGGGCTGCAGTCGCTGCCGAAAGGACAGTATGAGGCGGCGCTGACCCAGGGGTTCGCCCCCGGGCAAACGCTGCGCCTGGTGCTGCTCCCGCAGGCGCTGCGCAACGTTCAGCCGTCGCTGGTGGGGATCTTTATCGGCCTGCTGAAGGACACTTCGCTGGCGTTTATCGTCAACGTCCCGGAGCTGACCACCGTGGCCGGCCAGGTCAACAACCGGGTGCAAATCTATCCCCTGGCGATCTTCGTCTTCACCGGCGCGGTGTACTACCTGCTGTGCTGCGGTCTGAGCCTGCTGGCCAGCCGGCGCTTTACCCGCCGCGCGACCGCCGGATAAGGCTCACTCCGCGGGACGGGGCTTCAGCGGACAGGTATCGCTGATTTTAATAAATTTGTCGTTATAGACCAGATAGTGGTTCCCCGGCTGGCGCAGCGCCGGCTGGCGAACTACGTCCCCGGGACGCAGATACCACGCGTCGCCCTCCTCTTCGGTCGAATCGCACCCGGGTTTAATCAGCAGCTTAAACCAGGTATTGCCGGTGTTGCTCACCGTCCCGGCCGCCTTATCGAAAGACCATTTAAACTGTACCTGCCGCGGGCGCACCACCAGAATGGTATCCATCACCACCACCGGCTCCATGCTGACTTCGCCGCCGGTCGGGCTGCGCCTCGTCAGGTTACGGGTGGGAATTTCACGAAACGAGACCCGATAGTAGCGCTCGCGGTTATCCCGCGGCCCATGATAATAAAATTTGAAATATTCGCTCTCCCCGGCCTGCAGCGCCAGCTGGCGGGGGGCGAACAGCAGTTCGCCATCCACCGGCCGGGAGCGCACTTCGCTGCCGCCAGGGCGGTCGATGGCGCTGACGGTGATCCGGTACAGCCGCGCGCTTTTATTGTTATTGACCACCCGTTTGCTGGCGAAATCCGCTTCAGCCGGCAGGGAAAAGGTCAGATTGCCGACCGAGATCGCCTGCGCCAGCGGCGCCGCCAGCAGGCAGCTCAGCGTCAGCAGGGCCTTAGTTAATGTTGCGCCACGTCGCCTGGACATGAATCTCTCCTGAAGCGCTGACTTCGCCAAACCAGCCGTTATCGTCTACCGTCCGCAGCGAAATGGCGTTATCCATCGGAATCGAAAATTTCACCGTGGTCTTATCCATCTGCCCCACTTCGCCGGAGATATCGGTCCACGGCGTGGTCAGCCACAGCGCATCGGTCATATCCCGCCAGCTGTCATCGCACCCGGCGTCGTAGGTCTGCGTCGCGCCGCTGCGGGTGATAAAAGAGAGCGTCGCCGGGAACGGCACTTTCGCCGTACCGTCATCGGAGCTGAAGAGACAGTAGGAGCGCCCACCAATCACCTGCGCCGGTCCGGTCACTTTGATCAGCACTTCGTCGGCGGCCGTTTTACCGCTGGTGGTGACGATGTAGCCGAAATCGAGCGCCGGTTCACCGCTGCCGACATACCCCTCCCGCGACGGCGCCGAGGTATATTCGTCAGAGATAATGCTGATGCTGAAATCACGGGGCTTGATAATCAGCGTATTGGAGGTGGAAAACTCATACCAGCCTGACTCCGGCGAGGTGGTGTTCTGGAAGCGAAAGTTGAACAGATCCTTGGTATTGATATCGCTGATCCCGAGATTCACCATCTGCTTAAAGAAGTTGCTGGAGAAGAACACATAGATCGCATCTGAGCTCTTCATCTCGTTGAAGGTGTAGTAATAGGCGGTATTGCTCACCGGCTTCCATGAGCTGCCGTTGAGGCTGAACTGCATATCATACGCCCCGACGGCCGAGGCCAGCGACGAGTTGGCGATCGCTGGGAAAATATGGATCGACGTATTGCTTAACCCATTGGTCTGCAAGGTATAATTGACCATCTTACAGCTTAATCCTGAACGGCTGCCAATGGTCTGCGTCCGGCAGTCGGCGTTCCCTTCCCCAAGGGTTGGCACGCCATCGCTGTTGATAAACACCTCCGCCAGCGAGTGGGTGTTAATCAACCGCAGGTTCGCGGCTTTGGTGTGGGTTACGTTGCGCACATACCAGTTGCCGGAAGCCTGATCCTTACAGCGCGCGCCGCTGCTGGCGTCGTAGTTCACCGAGGTCTGACAGGCATTGATGGTCATCGTAAAGCTGCCGCCGACCGGCATCTGTTGCAGATACTGATAAAACGCGTCCGACATCATACCGTGCATCCACTTCGCGCCGCCGCTGGTCACCGTCGCGCCATAGAACCCGCTGGCGTCAGTGGTCTGCGGCAGGATCAGGCTGGTGGCCATATCGCACCCGGCGTACCAGTTGATGCAGCGCAGGCCGGTTAAGGGGTGCGAAACCGGCGAGTTTTCCAGCCACATATCAAACTTCCAGTTGGCATTGAGCCCGGTGTTGTAGCCGTTATCGATATAGCCGAGACTCTGCTGATAGATGGTGCCGGAGCCGGTGTATTTTAAGCCGGTCCAGCGGTTGGCGCCGGTCATGCGCGGATCCAGCGCCCCGCCAGGAGTGACGAAAAAGTTGTCGTCGGAGTTGTTTTCCACAAACACAAACTCGCGCGCCGGCGCATCCGACCAGGTGGTCTTGGTCACCGCCGCCCTGAGCGCAGCCGCCGGCCAGAGCAGCGCGAGGATCGCCAGGGCGATTAATGGGTTAACTTTCATTCTCTTCTCCTGTCTGCTGCACCGCCGCCCACGACGAGAGGCCGCTGCAAACCACATCCCCCACCCACACGGCGCCGCGCGCCTGGCTGAGCTCCAGCGCCACTTCGCAGGTTTTATTGCCGCCGTAGCTGAAATCGATCGTGGGGTATTTCTTATCCACATCCATAACAAACTCGCCGTTTTCATCGGTGCGGGTACGGCCGATATGGTTGTTAATCCGCGCATTCGCCAGCAGCGTGCCGTCTTCCGCCCGAATACGACCGGAGACGGTGACCATCTGCTTCACCTCTGGCTCAATCACCGCCACGTTGCCGGGATAGAGAGTCAGATGACTCTTGCGCCCGCTGACGATGTCGTAACTGTCGAGCGAGTTTTTGCTGTTCTGCAGCTCCACCTCATAGCGGCCATAAGGGGAGAGCGGCAGATAGTTACGCTTACCGCTGAGCGGGAAGATCCGCCCGTTGACCCTGGCGCTGATTTGACCATCGTCCTCCAGCCCGGTGTTGAAGATCACCCCGGCGTTGCCGTCGGTTCGTCCGCTGGCGGCGATATTTTTGCCCTGCCAGCCGACGCTGCCGCTGGCGGTGAGGTTGGTGTTGACGTAGCCGTCCGCTGCGCTGTTGACGTTCAGCGTGCCGCTGGCGTAGCGGGCGTCGAACTGGGCATACGCCCCGCCGCTGAGGGTTTTGTCATCCCCGGTATCGCCGGAGATGGCCCGCGACAGATTGGCGCCGATGGTGCGAATGGTGCCTTCATCAAACTGTTTACGCGCTGAGAGGTTAGCCATGGTGTAGCCGTTCTGATGGGTCATCCCGGCGCTGAACCAGTTGCCCAGCGGCAGCGACAGATCGAGGGCGATATATTTCCCGGTGTTGGCGCTGCTGTCGCCATTGTTATAGCGCTGGATCCCCGCCCGCAGGCCGAGCGAGCCAAAGGCGCCGCTGTAGACCGTCTGATAGTAATCCGCGGTGTAGTAATGGCTGTTGTAGCGGCGATCATCGTTGTAGCTCACGCTGAACGTCCCCAGCTTCGACCACAGCGCGTTCAGGTTGAGGGTGCCGCCGATCGCCCGGTTATCGGCATCGCTGCGCCGCAATTGATCGCCAATGTGGGTTCTCTCCTGGTTGACCCACACTGAACTAAAGCCCCCCGGCAACGTGGCGCTGATGCTGCCGACGCTGCTCCACGAGCTGTCGCTGGCCAGCATGTTTTGCAGGTTAACGTTGATCGCCTCGCCCAGCGGCAGCGTCAGGCGAGTTTCTCCCACCGCCTGGTTGTCGTAGCCATAGCCCGTTGCCGCCCAGCTCAGGGTGCTGAGCGACCCGGAGGCCGAGAGGCCCGCCAGCCAGCTCTCTTTCGCCGGTCGGGTCTTTTTTCCGCTCTCCGACCAGCGATCCATATGAAAACTGCCGCCCCATACCTGCCACGCCAGCGGCGCGCCGGCGCCGCGTCCCCGGCTGAACAGCTTATTGACCCGCTGGGTGCGTTTGCTGACCACCCGCCCGTTGACGATCACCTCCACTTCCACGTCGTAAATACCGTACGGCAGGCCGCGGGTATCCACTTCATGGTTGCCCATGGCGAAGTTCTGGACGCTCAGCAACCGGCCGTCGCGGGTGAGATGCACCTCGCCCGCCGCCGGTAAAAAGGCAATCACCGGCGTGGCGGACTGGCTGTTGTCGAAGACGGTGGAGCTGGCCTGGTTCCCCCAGGAAAGGCCGTAAATCTTGCCCGCCGAAATAGCGGTCATCGGTCCCAGAGACTGCAGGTTCCAGGTGTCAAGCATCCCGCCGGCAAAGCGGTGGCCGGCGAAATCGCGTTCATACATGGCTTTATATAATTCACTGTCCTGCTGACCACTGCCGATGCCGTACAGCGAGCCGTCGAGCACCACGTGATGCTCACGCAGCGCCGTGACGTTGTTCAGCGACAGGTAGCTGGAGGTGTTGCTTCCGCCGTTGCGCATCTGGTTGTTATAGACGCCGAGGTTATAGCTCAGGTTGCTGCTCAGGGCGTTGACGCTCGACTGGCCGATGTCTTCGCTGCGCGAGCGCAGCACAGTGCCCAGCGCCTCGCGCTTGACCACCAGCTGCAGCAGCAGCTGACGCAGGCTGAGATCCAGCTGCGCGCTGTCGGTCAGAGTAATGGTGAGCGCCTCGCTGAACGGGGCGTTGGCGAGGCCGATCAGCTGCTGTCGGGTCTGTTCACTGACGCTGGCGTTACCCTCATTGTCCTCCAGGCGGATCTGCCGAACGCGCAGCTGGCCGCCGTCCAGCCAGATAAAGGCGCTGCCGATCCGCTGATCGTCCCGGGTGTCCTGGCTGCCGGCAAGATGAATATAAAGAGGAACGCTCATGCCGTCCTGCAGCGCCTGGCTGAAGGCCTGCGGAATAATCACCCCGCCAATCTGCTGCGCGCCTGGGGCCGCCGCACTGGCGTCGGGCTGAATGAACAAAAAAAACATGCCGAAGGCAAGCCGCGTTTTCAGTCCTGGGGAAATCCGTTGTAGAGGCATCGTCGTTATCCATCTGCACAGCTGTCTATTTCACGGGAACAAACTGCTCACCCTGCCAAAGCGCAACCCGTCCTTTTTTATCCGCCGTGTCCACGCGCGTAAAACGGCGTGATTTACCCGGCATCAGGTAGTAGTTCTCTTTGCACTCCTTACCGTCGGCGGCCTTCAGGCAGGGGCCGTAGGCGAGGATCCGCAGCGTCGCATTCCCGGTGTTGGTCAGGGAGCCGTTGGCGTACTGAAAGCGGTAGTTCACCTGCCGGGGCGCCACCACCAGGATGGTGCCGATGCGAGCGGAAGCGGTGGCCACCGCGCTGCGGGTGGCGTTATCGCGCTGGGCATCGCTGAGCGCCTGGTCGAACCAGACAATGCGGTAGTAGCGCTCTTTGTTATCCGCCGGGCCTTTGTAGAAGAAGCGGATCACATCGCTGGCCTGGGCGGGTAGCAGCAGGCTGGCGGGAGTGAGCAGCACCTCATCCGGTTTATCCATCGGGATAACCTGTCCGTCGTCCAGCGGGGAAGAGAGCCTTTCGAGATGGATATTGATCAGGCGGCCGCTGTCGGTGCTGTTCTTGATCGTTTTGCTCAGTGTGCTGCTGCCGCTGTTCATAAACGATGAGATATCGCCGACATCCAGCGCCTGCGCCGGCGATACTCCGGCAAGCAGCAGCCCGAGGGCCAGAAGGTGCTTTTTCATAACAATTCCGTCCGTGAAAAAAGCAGGGGGAGCCCCCCTGCTGGCGCATCACAAGGATCAGCTGGTCCAGGTGGCGTCGAACTGTACGCTGACGTCGCCGCTCCAGATCCCTTCCGGCAGGGTGCTGTAATCGGTCACGGCGGTGGTGCCGTCGGTGGTGCCGCTGATGATCGAGAAGGTGAAACCATCCTGCGCGGTGGTACGGCCGCTGGCGTTGTAGCCGTTAGCCAGCGCGCTGAGGTTGCCGCCCAGAACGTTGTTGGCGGTATCGATCATCACGGTATCACCGGTTTTTTCCACCGCTGCGCCGTTATAATCCACGCCCACGCTCAGCGTGGAGCCGGAGGTATCCAGCTGGGTTAAGGTGTTGGTGATAAGACGCGAGGTCAGCTTAAAGGCGGTCGCCGTTGCGTCACCCTCAATCGCCACGTCAAACAGACCTTTCTGTGAGTTAAAACCTTTCACGCCTTCGGCATACTGGAACGCCAGGCTGCCGAGCGGGGTGACCACCAGCTTGCTGGTGGTGTCTTTTTTGGCGGTCGCAGACCAGGTCGCTACAGCCTGAGCCGTTACGTCAGCAGCCTGCGCCACGCCCATACCGGTAAACGCCGTTACCAGAGCTATTGCCAGAACCTTTTTTTTCATCGCTTTTTCTTCCTGAGTTGAATTAAGGACATGATGTCCCGGTGAACCATTCAAAAATTAACTTACCTGGGTGTTACTGAACTAATTTGTATATTTTGGAATACAGCTTGGCCTCGGCATTGCGCCGATGGGTATATACTGTCTTCACGCTACAATTTTCAATTCTGGCGATCGATTTCGGCTGCATGCCCTGGGCGGTCATGCGGATAATTTTCATTTCCCGGTCTGTAATTTTATCTTTCTTAATATCTTTACGGAGAAACCTGCCATTAATCACATAGGCCAGCTCTTTTCGAATATCGCGACTCAGGCCAACATATACCACGCCGCGAATATCGCTATTGTAATACCAGTAATTCGCTAAGGCTTCTGACTTCCTGGCCGCAATTAATACGACCTGTTTCCCCTTTACCGCGGATAGCCATTCGCTGTCGCGCCTGATAAACTCGTTTAACGAAGCCGTATTGAGATTGATAAACACGAAATCTTTTCTGATTTTCTCTAGCGACAGATAAATTAATTCGTCGATATCTACAATCAGTTCGGACAATCCTTTATAGAAGTAGGAGTCATCGGCAGACCAAATATACTTATCGGAACAGCTTTTATATTCCATATAGTTTTTAACCTCATAGTCCTTGAAGTAATCATTTTTAAAACGTCACTGCTTGCCAGGCCTATAAAGTTTACTGGCGTATTCGATTCCTTTAGTAAATCGCCATTAAATAAGACACGCATTACTTATCAATATTGAATAAGCGGGGTTAAACTATAATTATTTTCTGCTTGGCGTTGAATTTAAGTTTTTTCCTATGGAGTGTCAACATGCGGGAAGGCAATGAATTTCGCGCCCAGGTCAATATTTACAAAAACTGAAAATATCTCATTTTTGAGCGCAAGAAAAAGGTATTTATTTTCATAAGGTTATTAGCAATATAACCCTCAATTCTTAGCTGAATTTTATATTACCCAGGATCTTCACCCTATTATGTTAGGAATATTCTTAATGAAGGGCAGAATGCAGTTGTCAAATAAACCAAATTTATTCAAAAATAAAGAATATAAGTCTAAAAATCAGCAATAACCAGGATGATTCACCAATGCATAAGACTCATAAATAGATTAACATGCCGCACAAAATAGTTATATATATGTTAATTTTGCGGAATGATGAATGCTAAACAAAGGCAGAAGCATTATCTATTCGATTAAACAGACCTCATTAGCAAGATAAAACGAGTTTTGCCGATGGGTTCCTGCCGCACGGGGACGCCAGCCTCCGCGTTCCCGAAAGCATAGCCGCTTTTCGGCGCTTCGCCAGCGTACCGCGCACGGTGAACCGCTCACCGCCGCCCTTTCCCGCCTGTTCACGGTTTGTTCGCAATACCGTCATCGAAATTTCACATAAAGACCTATTAATAGTGGCCAGTTAATGACGAACCTGGACACTCTTATGAACAGCTCTCTTGCCGCGGTGGCCGAAACTGATTTCCAGCCGTTCACCGAACTCAATGCCGGCCGGCAGCGGAAGGTCTTAAGCGTGCGTAATCTGAGTAAAGCTTATCAAGCCCAGCACAAGGTGCTGGACGGCATCAGCTTTGATCTGCACGCTGGCGAAATGGTTGGCATCATAGGCCGCTCCGGCGCCGGTAAATCGACGCTCCTGCATGTCCTCAACGGCACCCACAGCGCCAGCGGCGGCGAAATTCTTAGCTACCCGGAAGTCGGTACCCCGCACGATGTCTCCCGGCTGAAAGGGCGCGCGCTCAATGCCTGGCGCAGCCACTGCGGAATGATTTTTCAGGACTTCTGCCTGGTGCCCCGTCTCGATGTGCTCACCAACGTCCTGCTGGGCCGCCTCAGCCAGACTTCAACCCTGAAATCGCTGTTTAAAATCTTTCCTGAAGCCGACCGGGCGCGCGCCATTGCGCTGCTTGAGTGGATGAACATGCTGCCGCACGCGCTGCAGCGGGCGGAGAACCTCTCCGGCGGGCAGATGCAGCGGGTGGCGATCTGCCGGGCGCTGATGCAGAACCCCGGGATCCTGCTGGCCGACGAGCCTGTCGCCTCGCTGGATCCGAAAAACACCCAGCGCATCATGGATGTGTTGCGCGAAATTAGCGAGCAGGGCATCAGCGTGATGGTAAACCTGCATTCGGTAGAGCTGGTGAAGACCTACTGCACCCGGGTTATCGGCGTCGCCAGCGGTCAGCTTATTTTTGACGATCACCCCTCCCGGCTGACGCAGGATGTGCTGCAGCGGCTGTACGGCGATGAAGTTAGCCAATTGCATTAATTTCACTCACACGGGCAACATAATGAAAAAATCTATGACTGGCGCAGTTCGTTTATCCGCAATGGTCGCGGGCATGATGATGGCATGGCAGGCAGCGGCGGCGCAGCCGAAAGAGCTGAATCTGGGCATTCTCGGCGGACAGAACGCCACCCAGCAAATCGGCGATAACCAGTGCGTGAAGGCCTTCCTCGATAAAGAGCTGAACGTGGACACCAAACTGCGCAACTCTTCCGACTATTCCGGGGTGATCCAGGGTCTGCTGGGAGGGAAAGTCGACGTGGTGCTGAGCATGTCTCCCTCCTCTTACGCCTCGGTTTATCTTAATAACCCCAAAGCGGTGGATATCGTCGGTATCGCCGTGGACGACAAAGATCAGTCTCGCGGCTACCACTCGGTGGTGATTGTCAAAGCTGACTCCCCGTATAAAAAGCTGGACGATTTAAAAGGCAAAGCCTTCGGCTTCGCCGACCCGGACTCCACTTCCGGGTATCTGATCCCTAACCATGCGTTTAAAGAAAAATTTGGCGGTAACGCCGACAACAAATACAACAACACCTTCTCCAGCGTCACCTTCTCCGGTGGCCACGAGCAGGACATCCTCGGCGTGCTGAATGGCCAGTTCGCGGGCGCGGTCACCTGGGCCTCGATGGTGGGCGATTACAACACCGGCTACACCACCGGCGCGTTCAACCGCCTGATTCGCATGGATCATCCGGATCTGATGAAGCAGATCCGTATTATCTGGCAATCGCCGCTGATCCCGAACGGCCCGATCCTGGTGAGCAATGCGCTGCCAGCAGACTTTAAAGCGAAGGTCGTGGCGGCGGTGAAAAAACTGGATACTGAGGATCACGCCTGCTTTATCAAAGCGATGGGCGGTACTCAGCACATCGGCCCGGGCAGCGTGGCTGACTTCCAGCAGATTATTGATATGAAACGCGAGCTGGTGAGCGCGCGTTAATCCTGCCTCAACGCCGCCTGCTTGCCCCAGGGTAAGCGGCGGCGCTACGTTGAAGATCCCCGACGCATGAAGACGACCCACACCGAATTTGAACACTATTACCAGCAGGTACGCTCGCGGCAAAAGCGCGATGCCGTCTGCTGGTCGCTGCTGCTGCTGGCGCTCTATTTTGCCGCCGGCAGCGCCGCGGAATTTAATCTGCTGACTATCTGGCACTCGCTCCCCCATTTCTTTGACTATATGGCAGAAACCATTCCGCCCCTGAGCGCCGGCAACCTGTTCGCCGACGTGCAGACCAAAGGCTCGCTGGCCTGGTGGGGCTATCGCCTGCCGATCCAGCTGCCGCTGATCTGGGAAACTCTGCAGCTGGCGCTGGCCTCAACCCTGGTGGCCGTCGCCATTGCCACGGTTTTCGCGTTTCTTGCCGCCAATAACGCCTGGTCCCCGGCGCCGGTGCGCTTTGCCATTCGCGTGCTGGTGGCGTTTTTGCGTACCATGCCCGAGCTGGCGTGGGCGGTGATCTTTGTGATGGCGTTCGGCATCGGCGCGATTCCGGGCTTTCTGGCGCTGATGCTGCATACCGTCGGCAGCCTGACCAAACTGTTCTACGAGGCGGTGGAAAGCGCGCAAAACAAACCGGTACGCGGCCTGGCGGCCTGCGGCGCATCCCCGCTGCAGAAAATTCGCTTCGCTCTGTGGCCTCAGGTGAAACCTCTGTTTCTCTCCTATGGCTTTATGCGGCTTGAAATCAACTTCCGCTCGTCGACCATTCTCGGGCTGGTGGGCGCGGGCGGCATCGGCCAGGAGCTGATGACCAACATCAAGCTCGACCGCTACGATCAGGTGAGCATCACCCTGCTGCTGATCATTCTGGTGGTGTCGGCGCTGGACATGCTGTCCGGTCGTCTGCGCCTGTGGGTACTGGAGGGTAAGAAATGAGCGTCTGGCACATGCAACCGGATCTCGCCGCCAGCCGGCGGCAGCATAAGCAGCTCTATCAGGTCCAGGGGCGCTACCTGCGCTACGTCGGGCTGGTGGCGCTGGCCTGCCTGCTCTATTACGTCTGGTTTTTTCTGCAGTTCGGCATCAGCGGCGAACAGCTGACCACCGGCCTACAGCAGATTGGCCGCTATCTGGCGCGGATGTTCGTCTGGCACGACTTCTGGAACTGGCCGTTCGGCTATTACTTCACGCAAATCGGCATCACCCTGGCTATCGTCTTCGCCGGGACACTCACCGCCACGGTGCTGGCGCTGCTGCTTTCCTTCTTCGCCGCCCGCAACATCATGCGCGGCGTGGTGCTGGGGACCCTCGCCCTGCTGATGCGCCGCCTGTTTGATGTGCTGCGCGGTATCGACATGGCTATCTGGGGGCTGATATTCGTGCGCGCGGTAGGCCTCGGGCCGCTGGCCGGGGTGCTGGCGATCATCATGCAGGACACCGGCCTGCTGGGACGGCTGTACGCGGAAGGCCATGAAGCGGTGGACCGCTCCCCCGGGCGCGGACTGACCGCCGTGGGCGCGAATGGCCTGCAAAAGCATCGCTTTGGCATTTTTACCCAGTCGTTCCCGACCTTCCTCGCGTTGAGCCTGTATCAGATTGAATCCAACACCCGCTCCGCGGCGGTGCTGGGCTTCGTCGGCGCCGGCGGTATTGGGCTTATCTATGCCGAGAATATGCGCCTGTGGAACTGGGATGTGGTGATGTTTATCACCCTGCTGCTGGTGGCGGTGGTGATGATCATGGACACCCTCTCCGCCTGGCTGCGCCGTCGCTATATCGGCGGCGCCGTGGTGCCGCTGTATCAGGACGAACGCTAGCGCACCTTTGTGCCGGGTGGCGGCTACGCCTTACCCGGCCTACAGGATCCTCTCACAGGTTCACACGCCGTAGGCCCGCGCAAGCGCAGCGCCGCCGGGCGAGGGCATCAGGCACGGCGCTGCTTTTATGCCGGGTGGCGGCTGCGCCTTACCCGGCCTACGGCCCGAGCAACCAGTCATTAATTTACCCACTTGCGCGACTGAAACTGCCGGTGCTGGCGGCCTCAACATCGCTGAGACGTTCCCGGAAGGCCGGGGCAGCCCGCATGGATGCGGGCTGAGGGCCGTGTTTTGCAGGGACGCTGCCTCGGCCCGACCCGAAGCCTGCAGGGATAAGTCGAAGGCACCACGCAGTGGCGATGTTGCTGGCCGGAGCCCGGGGGTACAGGGGGCGGCGGCGACTGGCCGCCCCCTGTGCGCTCCCGGCGCCGTAAGTGACATAACGCAGAAGAACTAACCGGGAGCGCAATCTGCCCGGCATTAAAATAGAAGTTGTAGCCCTGCTAAACGCAGCGCGAGCAGGGACATTTCCGGTTGCGCCGATATTTCGCCGGGTGGCGGCTGCGCCTTACCCGGCCTACAGGGCCCTCTCACAGGCTCACACCCCGTAGGCCCGCGCAAGCGCAGCGCCGCCGGGCAATGACCGCCGGCACGGAGCCGCCTGTATGCCGAATGGCGGCACACGCCTTATCCGGCCTGGAACGACTGAACCCGAAGAAACATTTATCCGCTCCGCTATTCCAGCCGCCAGCTCAGCACCGGCCAGCCGTATCCGGCACCGGCCGCCTGCAGCTGCGGACAGGGATTGACCAGCCGCACACGATCCGCATGCAGGCACAGCGGCAGATCGTTAATGGAATCGGTATAGAACGTCACCTCGCCGTCATACTGCGGATGCGCCTCGCGCCACTGCGCCAGACGCGCCACCTTCCCCTGCTGATAGCTGGGGATCCCGTCGATTTCACCGCTGTAGCCGCCGTCGACCATCTCCACGTCAATGCCCAGCGCCTGATCGATCTCCAGCGCGGCGGCCACCGCCTGCACCAGCAGGCTAACCGAGGCGGAGATAATCAGCATCTGCTCCCCCTCGGCCCGCAGACGACGAATGAGCTCCCACGCCTGCGGATAGACCCGGGGCAGGATCGCCTCGCGGACGCAGCGGGCCACCAGCGCGTCAACGTCCGATTTCGGTATTCCGGCCAGCGGCGCCTGGATCAGGGCCACATAATCGGCGATATTCATCTCTCCCCGGTCATAATCCGCCATTAGCCGCGCCTCGCGGGCAAGATACCCCTGCTGCGTCGCCAGCCCTTCGCGAACCATAAACTGGCTCCAGACCGTACTGCTATCGCCCTGTATCAGGGTGTTATCGAGATCAAAAATCGTCAGCGTGTTGCCCATGGTACTTTCCCTTACTGGTCAAAATAAGCTGCCGGGAGCATGCGTAAAAAAGATGACAGGAAAATGAACCGGACGCCGCAGCGCCCGGCTCGTCGTCAGCCGGCGCGGACCTTGCCGGTGCGGAACACCAATACGATCCCGCCGACGATCGCCACCATACCGACCATCGCCGCCGCCGGCAGCCGGTTGCCCAGCAGCAGATAATCCAGCAGCGCCGTGATCGCCGGCACCAGATAAAAGAGGCTGGTGACATTGACAATATTTCCCGCGCTCAGCAGACGATACAGCAGCAGCTGGGCGACCACCGAAATCAGCAGCCCGAGAAACAGCACCGGAATAATCAACCCGACGTTAACGGTAAACCGGAAGCCGCTGACCGGGGCGATCAACAGGCACAGCCCCAGACTCACGGCATACTGCAGCGGCAGGACATCCGCCGGCGACTGGCGGCTGCGCTTTTGCCACAGCGCGCCAAAGGTCATCAGCAGCAAAGCCGCCAGCGCAAACAGGATCCCCGCCATCGCCATGGGCGACGCCGCCAGGCTGCGCCATACCAGCAGCACCAGCCCCGCCAGGGCAAGCAGCAGCCCCAGCAGCCGCCGCCCCTGCAGGCGGCGCTCCACCACGCAAAGCGTGAGGATGGGCTGGATCCCCATCATGGTGGCGATAAGTCCCGGCGTCACGCCGTTGGCCATCGCCTCGAAGTAACAGACCGAATAGCCGCCAATCAGCATCAGGCCGGTGGCCGCGGTCTGCAGGCGAGTGCCCGGCGCGGGCAGCCAGCGCCGACGGACGATGGCCAGCGGCGCCAGCGCGACCAGGGCAATCAGAAAACGAAAGACCAGCAGCGCCATCGGCGAGGCATTGTCCAGTCCCCAGCGGGTGAAAATGGCCGCGCTGCCCCACAGCAGCACAAAGGTGGCCGTTGTCGCCTGCGAGGCGAGCAGAGAATAGCGAACGTGCATAGCATGCTCCCGAACGTCAAACACAAGGTATCAAGCGTCATACCGGCAGGTAAGCGCCTGGAAAGACGGCGTTAAGCGCCGAAAACAACCCGGTCTGGAGGGGGAGGCGGTGGGCAGAGCGTGGCGAAGCAATGATGAGGCGCAGACGTCATCCACCCCGCGTCGAAAGCGGCGCCGGGTAAAGTCTCGGTGGCGATGGCGTTATGCGTCATGGAATGCCTCGTGAAATGTTTAATCAGAATCCTGGCACAGGCCGTTCGGAAGTGACAACTGCCTTTTATGGGTGATCTCTCGGCTGGTTGTTTATTTTTAATCGTAAATAAACGTAAAGGCGGCCTCGGCTTATTCAGCCGTTCTTTTTAATCGGCTATAAAACAAAGCAGTCTGCTTGCTACTTCGAAAATAACGATATGAAGCCAAAACTGACGCATGCTCTCTTTTTAATTCCTTTTTTGCTGTTGGCAGGATGCTCCTCCTCACCGAAACAGGCAAAGAACACAAAATCTCATGCGGATATGACCATTGACGGCGGATCGGACGATCTGATCCCGGTGGTGGCGGCCCTGCATGATCAGATGCACACCTGGCAGGGAACCCCCTATGAATGGGGCGGTACTGAACAAAGCGGCGTCGACTGCTCGGGTTTCGTCTGGCGCACGCTGAAGGATCGCTTTAACCTGCCGATGGAGCGGATCACCACCCGCGAGCTACTGCACATGGGCGTGCGGGTCAATAAGCGCGATTTACGTCCCGGCGATCTGGTGTTCTTCCGCACCCGGGCCGGGATGCACGTTGGCTTTTACGATACCGATCATAATTTCCTTCACGCCTCGAGCAGCCAGGGCGTGATGCGTTCTTCGCTGGACAACCCTTACTGGGAGTCGGCGTTCTACCAGGCGCGTCGTCTGCCGAAGGAGTATAACGCGCAGATCACCATGAACAGCGACACCCTGCATCTGGCGAAGAATCGCCGCTAAAAAAAAAGCCGCAGCCAGGGCTGCGGCGGGTGGTTCTGAAGTTGATCAGAACTGGTAGGTCATGCCCAGCGCGACGATGTCGTCATCGTTGATGCCGAGTTTGTTATCGCTTTTCAGCTGGTTGATTTTGTAATCCACGAAGGCGTTCATGTTTTTGTTGAAGTAGTAGGTCAGGCCCACGTCAATGTAGTTAACCAGATCTTCGCTCCCCACCCCTTCGATATCCTTCCCTTTCGACAGCACATAGCCGAGGGACGGACGCAGACCGAAGTCGAACTGATACTGGGCCACCGCTTCAAAGTTCTGCGCTTTGTTGGCAAAACCGCCGCTGATCGGGGTCATTTTGCGGGTTTCAGAATACATGGTCGCCAGGTAGATATTGTTGGCGTCATATTTCAGGCCGGTCGCCCAGGCTTCCGCTTTCGAACCCTGGCCGCGGGCCAGAAGGTTCTGATCGTTGGTACGGTCGGAGCTGGTGTAGGCTGCGCTGACGGCGAAGTCGCTGCCGCCGAAGTCATAGCTTAACGAGGTGCCGACGCCGTCGCCGTTCTGTTTCTTCGCTTCACGGCCTTCGTTTTTACCCTGGTACTGCAGGGTCATATCCAGGCCATCCACCAGACCGAAGAAGTCGGTGTTGCGGTAGGTCGCCAGACCGCTGGCGCGCTTGGTCATAAAGTTATCGGTCTGAGCAGAGGAATCGCCGCCGAATTCCGGGAACATATCGGTCCAGGCTTCCACGTCGTACAGGGCGCCAAGGTTACGGCCGTAGTCGAAAGAACCGTAGTTCTTCAGCTTCACCCCAGCGAACGCCAGACGAGTCTTCTGGCTGGAGTCGCTCTCGGTTTTGTTACCCGAGAATTCAGATTCCCAACGGCCATAGCCGGTCAGGTCTTCGTTAATCTGCGTTTCGCCTTTAATACCGAAACGCACGTAAGTCTGATCGCCATCTTTGCTGTCATAATCGCTGAAGTAGTGCATGGCTTTGATCTTGCCGTACACATCCAGCTTGTTCGCGTTCTTATTATAAACTTCCGCTGCCTGCGTCGCTGTTGAAGCCACAAAGCCCATCATCATTAATGCCAGAGTACTCTTTTTCATTATTCAGTCCTGGTGATTTATTTATACGCGCTATTCAATTGCGGGCGCTCGCCCATCAAAAACTGGAGGTTTTTTAACGCCGGGATATTAAATATTTATGACAAGATGGAACTTTTTATAAAAAAGGGTATTTAAATGTATCTGACATATTTTTGTCACATTCCCTCTCCAGAATGCCCGATCCCGCGCAATAAAATGGCGCGCCCGCCGCCCCGGGTGTTGGCAAGCGGGCCGACTCCTGCTACAACATCAGCTCGATATCGATATTCCTTTTGAACGGCAGAGAATCATGAGTGAAAGCCAGACGCTGGTGGTAAAACTGGGCACCAGTGTTTTAACAGGCGGGTCCCGTCGCCTGAACCGCGCCCATATCGTCGAGCTCGTGCGCCAGTGCGCACAGCTGCACGCCATGGGACACCGTATTGTCATCGTGACCTCCGGGGCCATTGCCGCCGGGCGCGAGCACCTTGGTTACCCGGAACTGCCCGCCACCATCGCCTCCAAGCAGCTGCTGGCGGCGGTGGGACAAAGCCGTCTTATCCAGCTGTGGGAACAGCTGTTTTCTATCTATGGCATTCACGTTGGCCAGATGCTGCTGACCCGCGCCGACATGGAAGACAGAGAACGGTTCCTCAACGCCCGCGACACTCTGCGCGCGCTGCTGGATAACAGCATCGTCCCGGTCATTAACGAAAACGACGCCGTCGCCACCGCGGAAATCAAAGTGGGCGATAACGACAATCTCTCCGCGCTGGCCGCGATCCTCGCCGGGGCAGATAAGCTGCTGCTGTTAACCGACCAGCCAGGCCTGTTCACCGCCGACCCGCGTAGCAACCCGCAGGCGGAGCTGATTAAAGACGTTTACGGCATCGACGACGCGCTGCGCGCCATCGCCGGCGACAGCGTCTCCGGACTCGGCACCGGCGGCATGGGCACCAAGCTGCAGGCCGCGGACGTCGCCTGCCGCGCGGGGATTGATACCATTATCGCCGCCGGCAACCGCCCGGACGTCATCGGCCATGCGATGGAAGGCCTGCCAGTAGGCACCTGCTTCCACGCTCAGGAGTCTCCGCTGGAGAACCGTAAGCGCTGGATCTTCGGCGCCCCGCCGGCCGGTGAACTGACCGTCGATGCGGGCGCGACTCAGGCGATCCTCGAAAGAGGCAGCTCGCTGTTGCCAAAAGGCATCAAAATCGTCAGCGGCAACTTCTCCCGCGGCGAAGTGATCCGCATCCGCAATAGCGAAGGACGCGATATCGCTCACGGCGTCAGCCGCTACAACAGCGATGCGCTGCGCCTTATCGCCGGCCAGCACTCGCAGCAAATCGATGCCATTCTGGGCTACGAATACGGCCCGGTGGCCGTCCACCGCGATGATATGATCATCCGTTAAGGAGCTGAAAATGCTGGAACAAATGGGCATTGCCGCCAAAGCGGCCTCCTGGCAGCTGGCGTTACTCTCCAGCCGGGAAAAGAACCAGGTACTGGAAAAGATCGCCGATTATCTGGAAGCGCAGACCGACGATATTCTGCGCGCCAACGCGGAAGATTTAGCCGAAGCTCGCGCCAATGGCCTGAGTGAAGCGATGCTTGATCGCCTCGCGCTGACCCCGGCGCGCCTGAGCGGCATCGCCAGCGATGTGCGCCAGGTGTGCAATCTGGCCGATCCGGTCGGCCAGGTGATCGACGGCGGGCTGCTGGACAGCGGTCTGCGTATTGAACGTCGCCGCGTCCCGCTGGGGGTGATTGGCGTGATTTATGAAGCGCGTCCCAACGTGACGGTCGACGTCGCCTCCCTGTGTCTGAAAACCGGCAACGCGGCGATCCTGCGCGGCGGGAAAGAGACCTGGCGCACCAACGCCGCCACGGTGAAGGTGATCCAGCAGGCGCTGCAGGAGTGCGGTCTGCCGGCCGCCGCGGTACAGGCCATTGAGAGCCCGGATCGCGCGCTGGTGGGCGAAATGCTGAAGATGGATAAATACATCGATATGCTGATCCCCCGCGGCGGCGCGGGCCTGCACAAGCTGTGCCGCGAGCAGTCAACGATCCCGGTGATCACCGGCGGGATTGGCGTATGCCATATCTTCGTTGATGAAACCGCCGAGATCGCCCCCGCGCTGAAGATCATCGTCAACGCCAAAACCCAGCGGCCGAGCACCTGCAATACCGTGGAAACGCTGCTGGTGCACCGCAACATCGCCGACACCTTCCTGCCGGCGTTGAGCAAGCAGATGGCCGAGAGCGGCGTCACCCTGCATGCCGCCCCTTCCGCCCTGCCCGCGCTGCAGAACGGCCCGGCGAAGGTCGAGCCGGTGAAGGCGGAGCAGTATGACGACGAGTATCTGTCGCTGGATCTGAACGTCAAAGTGGTGGCTGATATGGATGAGGCTATCGCCCATATCCGCGAACATGGCACCCAGCACTCCGACGCCATCCTGACCCGCACCCTGCGTAACGCCAACCGCTTTATCAATGAAGTGGACTCTTCCGCGGTCTATGTGAACGCCTCCACGCGCTTCACCGACGGCGGCCAGTTCGGCCTCGGCGCGGAAGTGGCGGTCAGCACTCAGAAGCTGCACGCCCGCGGCCCGATGGGGCTGGAAGCGTTAACCACCTATAAGTGGATTGGTTTCGGCGACGATACTATTCGTGCGTAAATGAGAACGGGCGATGTAAAAATAGGCAGTTGATTCCACTGACTATTGACGCATCGCCCGCTAAGTTCTAACCTTTTGCCTCGTGATTCACGCTCGTGAACACCTCTTGCAGGGCCGATATAGCTCAGTTGGTAGAGCAGCGCATTCGTAATGCGAAGGTCGTAGGTTCGACTCCTATTATCGGCACTCACACAACAAAATCCATTAAAAACAATAACTTAAAGAATATTTCTCTCTCAAGTTACGATCTTCTTTTAAGGGATTATTTGACCAACAGTTGCCGCTATGGTTAACAGTGGCTATTCAGGGATGTTAGCACGTAGCGGCCTGTAGTTGTAAAGCTCGAACAGGTATAAAGCGTGAACGGGGCCGATGCTCGGTGAACCATTGGTTCATTCGATAATTTTTATCACAGGGTTGTAACCTGCTTATTATCGAACCGGATAACAGTCCACATGAACCGCTATCAACTCGAAGCTGATGACGCTGCCAACGTCTTTAATCAATCCCGCAACTTTTAACCGTTCCACACTTAGCGCGGTGTCCCGTAACAGCCTGTCGTGATGACACGCCACGGATAAACGAGCAAATGATGGGAATCCTAACCAGTCCGGGAAAGGGGCTGGCTCTCTCGTGGTGTTCACCGTGCCATAAACGAACGGTACTCGATAAGAGAACGGTTAACTGACATACCATGATGATGCGCCTATCGGCGCTTGCTATAGTGTCCCATCACGGCGCTAAATGGCTACTATTGTCAAAATACTGGAGGATTTTGAGCTATGAACAAAGCAGCGCCGCTTAAATGCAATAATTCATGCCATGAAGTATCCGGGTTGGATTGAGTTAAAGAGTCCTGTGCAAAAGCCAATTCAGCTTAGTCTTTATGTAAATAGGGCATATTAGTCCTATCTAATTATAACTTTCTCACTTTTCTTTTCTCTCTTTCTTCTAGAGCATTTTTACACCACTCGTCATATGCTATTCTTTCTTTTTCTCTATCACTTGAACTATAGTTATCTGTTTTAATTTTTTTAGACCCTTGTGTAATAGGTCTCCAGTCATCTCTAATTTTTTTAATCTGGTCCGCTATTTGCGTCAGTGGGTTTCGTGCACCTAAATAAGTAACTCCCTCAAATGAGGTCATGTCATATTCGTATTGGTTGACCTCTCTTTCAGACGAGTTGGCTTTCTTTGACCAACTGATTGTTACAGTATAGGTCTTTCCTTTTATCTGATTGTAATCACAGAGGTTACTAGATAAAACCTGACCATTCTTCAATATGCTAATTTTTCTGAATGGTATAGAGTGCTGTCTGGCTTCTCTGTGTTCTGCATTGGTCAAAGGTGGGTCAAAATTAACTTCGATGTTGTAAGCTGGTGCATTACCTGTATTTGCTACATTAATATCAAAATAATATACAGACCAAGCATTAGGTTCAAGAGTCACAACGATATTTGGCTGTGATGAGGCTTCAACCATTCGGGTAGTCTCTCTCGCAAGTAATTTTGTTACGCGCCAAAGGAAAAATGTAGCTACGGCTGTTAATACTGCTGCGACTGCACTTATGAATGTACTCCATTGTTCAATATGAGATATAAGAATATCAAACATAATGATTTCCTCAGATGGTATATAGAAGGTTTCATAAATAAAAGTTAATGAAATGAGGAGGCTTTAGCCTCCTCTAATCTAAATAACCTGAAGATAAGAATCATTCACACCGTTACGATACCCTTCAGCAAAAGCAGCCTGTGGGCTTTTATGACGCACAGTCCCTGCCTGACTATCAGGAAGAGCCGCCAAATCAACCCAAGGTTGACCTGTACGAGCTAGACCAGCGCGATACCCCTGATCATAGGCACAACCACAACATTTGTGGCGACCATCACCACCTTGATCATGAGGTAAGCTGATGAAAATAGAGTTATAACGGTGTGCTTGTTTGCAAATTGGCATGTATTTGTCCTTTATCAACATTAACTTCAGGGTTTACATGACCAACCAAGCCAGGCACAATCAAGTCGTCAAAAATGATGATGAGGCTAACAATCGTTATGAGTCTGCAAACTCATGGCGGTCATGCTTCAGAGACCGGGTTTGTGAAAATGGACCCGGTTTTTTTATGCCTACAATTTAGGCAAGGGTACTACATGTAGTGGAATACTCATGACTACCTACTACATAAGCAATATTTTATTAAGGAATCTTTTGAGTACAAGGGTTGATTTTGACGTTAAATTGAGGTTGCGGAAGGGTAATAATTCGCAAGCCCACGTCGCATAAGGCCTGGAGAAGATTTCAACAAGATTGAAAAAAATATGTAAATTTGATCGAATGCTGATTTCTTCATCGTTTGTACTAACTAAGCGGCTTCATGCCGCGCAATCACCATAAGCGGAGGGGCTGACCTCAGTCCTGTTTTGCGGAGATATGCAACATATAGTTAACAATTGTCTCGCATTATCTGTGAGGAACCTAGATCACCATCTGATAGGTCTGGTTCACTTCGTCCTGGGTAATATCAAGATACGTCATAGTGACTGCTGGGCTGCTGTGGTTCAGCATCTTACTGATCGTCTCGATTGGTGTTCCTGCCTCCCCCAATGATGCGCCTACAGCGCTTTTATGGTGTCCCATCACGGCGCTAAATGGCTGCTATTATCTAAAATCTGGCTTTCGAAAGAATTTGATTGATAATATGAATGGTACATTCCATATACTAAACAAAAAGCTTTCAACTGGGGGAGTCATGGGACGAGTAATGCAAGAGATGAAGAAAAGTGACGGAAAGATTATCTCTATTTATGAAAGAGATGCAGGGTGGAGCGTAGTTATGTCGTATTCCTCAGAATGTCTCGCCAGCCAAAATTTCGGGAGTTATGCCGAGGCTGAGTCATACGCAAGAACACTGTCTGGGATGCCTGCCAATGAGGATTTACCTTGGGAACATCTCGTTACATCCACCTCAACTGAGCTTAAGTAAAGAATCTATCATAATGGACCAGTGGTATTACTGCCGTCGACAATAAAAAATAGGGGTAGGTTAGAAACATGAGTGATTTAAAGGATTTTTATCAAATTCAAGATGCTGATGGAAACCCACTATATGGACATTTAAGAAATGATGGAGGGGTATGGTGGTATGAGTTGAATCCTCTTGCAGGGCCTGCTCAAGAATTAACCGCCAAAGGTAATTTTACATTAAAAGGCAATCGAACATATCAAAGCGCATGGATTACTCCCAACCTTCCAGACCATGCGATTGTTGATTGGGAAAAACTGACTGTTAGGACATCTAATGGGGACATGTTTAATTTAGTCTATATCGCACCTTTTGATGACGAGAATCGTTTGATAATCAAATAGGCGAAAATGGCAATGTCTGCTTAGTTTTTCTTCGAATCACAATGGCGGTAGAGATCGACTCTTGCATCACAAAAGTGTTACCACTAATGTAATGTGGGTTTTATTTTGATAAAACGTCACACATCACGAGGTCAGAACTATGTCATACAATGAAGATGAGAAAGTGCTAGACGGTATTGATTCAAATACGTTAGTTGCGGGGCTTGAAACGTTTGGCGGTACCAGTCGAGTTTTGGAGGTTCTGTGTGATGCCACAAATTTACTCGTTGAAAATAACAAGCAAGAAGTGATTGAAGTTTCGATTGATTTTTGTGATGACCCTCTCTTTAAGAACCCGGAAAATTTACTTGAGGATCACCTTGTTCAACTGGGGGATGATTACCAAGCGTACGCTAATGAAGAAACTGGCGTATACAAATCGCACAATGGAGAAGTGGAGCGGGACTTCAAGTCTGCTGAAGAACTTCGTGAAGATATTGAACATCATTTTTCTACCAAAAAGGGGCGTTAGTTCCTTTTATCATTTTGATTCACTTCAGGAGCGTATATAATTGCGCTCCTGTGATTGCTGAAACCTTGATGAAGTGTAGGTTTCGGCGTGTGGCTCACGCCACATCCTGAAACCCACCTGTCCCCCCACGAGAAAAATGTAAACAAGCACCCCCCTCTTCTGATGTTCTGCCGAAAAATATCTGTTTCACATCATCTGTGGTGTCTAACGGACAGATCCTACCGTCAACTATCTTTACGGATCTTTACGAAATATCGATGGGGTTAGTGGCCCGGCCCCCGGTATCCTGGTTCATTAGGCTGGCTGCATAACCTTTACTATGCAGTCTTAAAAGGACTTCCTTTTGAGACTATTTTACTTAACAGAAGAATGCGCCCTGATGATGTCTTAAAAGTTTGATTTTAGGTTTTGAGACAGTTATATTAATGAGACTTACTTTTGAGACAGGGAAATTACCATGACATCAATCATCGGATATGTGCGTGTGTCTACCAACGAGCAGACAGTAGAGAACCAGAAGCAGCAGATTGCTGATGCAGGTTACCAGGTTAGCAAGTGGTACTGCGATGAAGCCACAAGCGGTAGTGTGAAGGCGGCAGAGCGTAAAGGGTTCGGTGACCTTCTGGCTTACATTCGTGAAGGTGATACCTTAATTGTGGTTGGTATAGACCGCTTAGGCCGTAACACTATCGACGTATTATCCACGGTTGAGACTTTACGGGCTAAAGGTGTGAAGGTTATCAGCTTGCGTGAAGGCTTCGACCTATCAACACCTGTGGGTAAATTGATGTTAACCATGATGGCTGGACTGGCTTCACTGGAAAAGGATTTGATCGCAGAGCGTAGAACCGCTGGCATTAAACGTGCTCAGTCTGAGGGGGTTCACTGCGGTAGACCTAACAAAGTGACGCCAGAACAGGTTCAGGAGCTAATTAGCTCCGGTTTACCACCAAAGGATATTCAAAAGGAGTTGGGTATCAGCAAGGCTACTTTCTATCGTCTGAAATGATTTAACTTTACGCCCCTTGTCTCTCTGACCTCGCCACTTAGCGGGGTTTTTTATTGCCTGAAATCCACACCAGCGCGAGCACCACCACCAATCCCTCCTACGTTTCACCAGAAGCCCGTAGCGGCGTTATCTCCACACAATCGTGACTGCCTCACCCATATCACAGCGCCCCGCTGAGAGGCTCTCACAGGCCCAGGAATGGAGGGTTTTCAATTGTTTTTTCGAAGAAAATTAATTTTTTCGGTATTGAAGGGCGGATCGGTAAACTGGTTTAACACCCGACTGGGTGACAGATTTAACGAAGCCGCGTCTGTGCTGGATGTGTTGCGCACATCTCGATATAACGATCACCAAATCCCACAGGCGAGCCAGCGACAACAGACAGGATTTTCTATCAATTAACCGCAATTAACAGGTATTTAAGCTCAATTATTTCCCGCCGAAAATCCGACCGATGATGGCACCGATGAGCGCTGTCCGGGTTTCACCTGCTGCACCTTTCAGAATGTTGATCACAGTATCGCCTACGCCTGGAGCCTGCTGTTGAAGTAAATTCAAACCACGAGGTGTTAACTTGGCGGCGCTGTCCATATCGGTTGAAGAGATTATTTCGATATAACCCATATCGCTGAGAGCCTGGAGTGTGTTGCAAAGCAGGTCAATCTGAGTTCTGTCTCCTCTGGGCTTCCAGCCGAAGTCTGAAAATTCGAAAGAAGAGTAAGCCGGATAGTCCGCAAACAGTTTCACCAAGATTCCAGTTGCCATCTCGTTAAAGCAGTCTTTGCCTTGGATGAATTCCATAATGTTTCCTTTTGTTCACTGATTGAACGAGGTTACTCAGTTACGGCAGGAAGTACCAGTCAGAAGTCATCGGTAACGAATACATATGAAAAGAAGTTTTCATCGGTAATGGTTACAGATGGGTCATCGGTAACGGTTACACACCAATAAGATCAACACATTAAGATCAAATAAAAACCATTAAGATCTTTAAAACCTTAAGGTCAAAGGCAGGGTGAACTGGTGTTCACTAGTTGGTGTTAAGGAGTGATGTCTTATCGCTCTGAATGGCTCTGCCACTTCAGATATGTGTGGAAGACAAGCGCAAGCGCGTCAGTCAATGTGAACGGCTTCGATGAAGCCAGGAGCTTTAAACGCGACGTAACTCCCCCCTTGGAGGGCGGCGCTCCCCCCTCAGACTTCACAGGAGGTTCACAGAGCGCATCAGACACGCTACACGGCATTTAAACGGTAGAGGTAACCCATAGGTACTGCCTACGGCTTGGAATCGCTTAGAGTGCGTCAGGGGCGATTTGTGTAACCCTGAATTATTTCCCATCTAAAATAAGAATGCAATACATATAATTAAATTCAGCACGAATTGCTAATGACATTGTATGTTGCTTTATGGGACTATGCGGTCCAGCCCAAAATTGGATAGCACAATTTTATCCATGATGCAATAAAAAACTTGAAAAAAAGTGTGATTTATGACATAATATAATAATAAAGTAAGAAACTAATATTAATTGACCTAGGAGACTAAATGGCAAAACCAGTCCTGTTCGACTTCTCGAACGCTACCGCATCTGAGATTGTTTCTGCAATCGACAACAAGATCACCTCTTTAGTAAATCTGAGAAGTTTCAGAACTCGCGTTGAAGTGGTTTACTGAATTTGGCCACCTGAACAGAGGTGATATGCTCACCTCAGAACAACACAGGTGTCATAATGAAAAAAAGAAATTTCAGCGCAGAGTTTAAACGCGAATCCGCTCAACTGGTCGTTGACCAGAACTACACCGTGGCAGATGCAGCCAGCGCTATGGATGTCGGCCTTTCCACAATGACGCGATGGGTGAAACAATTACGTGATGAACGGCAGGGCAAAACACCAAAAGCCTCCCCCATTACCCCGGAACAAATTGAAATCCGTGAGCTCAGGAAAAAGCTACAACGTATTGAAATGGAAAATGAAATATTAAAAAAGGCTACCGCGCTCTTGATGTCAGACTCCCTGAACAGTTCTCGATAATCGGGAAACTCAGGGCGCGTTATCCTGTGGCCACTCTCTGCCATGTGTTCGGGGTTCATCGCAGCAGCTACAAATACTGGAAAAACCGTCCTGAAAAGCCAGACGGCAGACGGGCTGTATTACGCAGTCAGGTACTTGAACTGCATGGCATCAGCCACGGCTCTGCCGGAGCAAGAAGCATCGCCACAATGGCAACCCAGAGAGGTTACCAGATGGGGCGCTGGCTTGCTGGCAGACTCATGAAAGAGCTGGGGCTGGTCAGTTGCCAGCAGCCGACTCACCGGTATAAGCGTGGCGGTCATGAGCACGTTGCTATCCCGAATCATCTTGAGCGACAGTTCGCCGTAACGGAACCAAATCAGGTGTGGTGCGGTGATGTGACCTATATCTGGACGGGTAAGCGCTGGGCGTACCTCGCCGTTGTTCTCGACCTGTTCGCAAGAAAACCAGTGGGCTGGGCCATGTCGTTCTCGCCGGACAGCAGGCTCACCATGAAAGCACTGGAAATGGCATGGGAAACCCGTGGTAAGCCCGTCGGGGTGATGTTCCACAGCGATCAAGGCAGCCATTATACGAGCAGGCAGTTCCGGCAGTTACTGTGGCGATACCGGATCAGGCAGAGTATGAGTCGGCGTGGAAACTGCTGGGATAACAGCCCAATGGAGCGCTTCTTCAGGAGTCTGAAGAACGAATGGGTGCCGGCGACGGGCTATGTAAGCTTCAGCGATGCAGCTCACGCAATAACGGACTATATCGTTGGATATTACAGCGCACTAAGACCGCACGAATATAATGGTGGGTTACCGCCAAACGAATCAGAAAACCGATACTGGAAAAACTCTAACGCGGTGGCCAGTTTTTGTTGACCACTTCACGTTGGCGGCTCCAGAGTTGCCGATCGGCGCTATCCAGCTACTCGCGAAGCAATGAACATCATCAAACGCCTGCGTCAGCAAGCGAAAGATGCAAAAATCATCCGTGATATTTTGCAACCATACTCAGCAGAGTTGGCAAAAGGTCGTGATGTTATGGAAATCATCAAGCCTGTTATTAGTGCCTGGAAAGAGTTCTACTTCTCCAAAGGCTTCGGTCTGGCTGATGAGCAAGTTTTGATTCTCAGGATGATTGAATGTGGTAGTGAACTTGAGAGCTTGACCGGACGAACTACCCCGGATATGACAACCCCAGCTTAACCCGCCTTAGCTCTACCCGCTGGCAGCAATGCCGAGCTAACAAATCGCCGCAAATACGGCAGACCATATGATTAAAGCAGGCCATAGGGCCGCCTAATCCTGATCGCTCCCCGCGAAAGCAGGATCGATAACTTTTATGCATTCGGAGGAAACTTGATATGAATTTGAAGATTCAACAGCACGTATACGCCGGACTTTTAGAAGAAGCGAAGCGCCGGGGAACAACTGTTCCAAACCTTGCACGCGAAGTGCTAGAAATCGCCGCCCATCTTTTTGATAACGGTGAACCTTTACCCGCCTTGGGGAATATTAATGGAGAACATAATGAACAGCAGAGCATCGCAAAATAAGCCAGAGCTATGGATTGAAGAAGATCGCCTCCTTTTCTTTGCAGAAACCATCACAATTAAAGCAACTGGTGAATGTTTCAACATTGAGGACAAACTTGAAAAGATTCATACCTACATGCTTGACCAATATAACAGTTACCGTGCTGATGGTAAGAATTTCTATGAAGATCAGCGGGATATTGCGACTAAATGTAAATGCACGCCAAAAACTCTTAGCAAGTGGCTGAAAGTTCTTCAAGCACTTGGTCTACTTATCATTGATGAGAGCCAGAAGAGCCACTCTTACACGGTGCGGTCAGTAGTCAGCCAGCAACACAACTTGATTTTCAGCTATCCGAAATTGTTGAACGGCAAGCCGTCATACGACCATGAAGAGGCGCTTAAACGCCTTTATGCATCTCAGGGACGTAGGAACGTAAAAAATCATCAGCCAAAAACCGAAGAGAGCGGTAAGAATGAGCAAAAACCTGTTGTGGAATCTGCCGCGCCTGCTGTTGGAAAACCCGACGGCGTACCTGTTGTGGATATTCCTGTCGATGCTGATGTACCTGCCAATGATGATGCGATGAACCTGGATGAAATGTTTAATGAGATCCCATACTAATAATACGGAGGACAATTGTGTACGCAAGCAACTGGCGATTGCCAGACTACCAACAACCGCCAGGCTGACCAGGAAGAACAACTCCCCGACTTAACCAGACTGTTCAAAAATCGTGCACGAGATAGCGACGTAATAAAAAAATGCAAAACCATGCTCATCGCCGGGTATAGCCCCCAGAAAACAGCACTTTTGCTGCGCCTGCCGATAGAAAAAGTTATTGATTTATATAATAATTCCTACAATCCGAAATGCAGGCGATTTGCCAACCGCAATTCCTTTCAAGATGCAAAACTAGCCCTAACGATGTTTCATCAAGGTGAATCACTCGCTGATATCTGTGATGTGCTAGGAGGACTACATCTATATACTGTGGTGATGTCCCTCCGGCAGAATGGCGTTGCTGAATCCGCTATTGAGCAGCGTTTACCTCATGAAGGCGACCCCTTACTAATCGAATACCAACGCGTCTGCAAAAGAAAGTCTACCAGCAGATATAAGGCTATCCAGATCAATCCGGTCCAACGAGTCAACACTGGGTTGGCAACTACTGCCTGAAAGCACGGCCTGATAGCACAGTTTTGAACCTATTTGAAATTTTACCAAGCCTACCGTTGTCGATGGCTGTTTTCCTATGCCTCCGTGACGGCCTGAACCTCTACAGGAAATATAAAAATGACACTGAACAGCATTCGAAATGCTCTGTGCGCCGCGATGCATGGCATGACACCGGAGGAATACGAACTTCAAAAGGCACGGGATAATCTGAAGGGCGTCACCGATAACTTTCTGGATCAACATCCTGAATATCTCCGAGGGAGATTTGCCGAAGGCAACCCCCCTACCGAGTTAGAAGTGCTCAAATCCGTCCCGGTTAATGCCGGAACGTTTACACCTCACATTATAGATGAGGGCGCTCTCGAACGTGCTCGCGTTAAATGCCGCGAGGTTGTAGCCTCAGACCCAGACCGCTATTCACATATTATCTAACCAGCACGTAGCGGTGCTGGTTAGATATAATCTTTTATTTTGAATCACAAATAAACCAAGATGTCAATTAAATTGATGGCGAATTTAACGGTTTAATGATAAAATAATAAAAAGATGTGATTAATAGATTCGAAAGAGTCTGCGTACTACTGCCAATTGTTACGTGTCACCTCTCAGGCAGCTGGTCTCCGAAACGCTTTGCACGAGCCTCTTTGCACCAGCCAGCCGCTTATTCGTTCAGCCGGACAACAAACCCCGACTGAAACAAAATAATACTGCCGTGGTATCACCTCGACGGGATTAGCCAAAGCCCTGCCTCCTCGCAGGCCGTCATCGCCAGACGAAAACTGGCACGAGCGCGGTGCGTTTGAGACTCCTTGCCCATCAATTGGCGTTAGCCGTGCTCCCTTCTTCTTAATCTCTCCATCAGAAAAATAATAAACGCTGTTTATTTCTCTACCACCGGGGCAGGCGCTCCTGCTTCCGGGTGTTTTTTCTGCGTGGAACACGAAGCGAAAAAGGTCGCCCCTGGGCGGCCTCTTTTACACCTGTACCAAATCCCGGCAAATCTGCCGAATAACGATAACTACCTGTATATCAGGCTATTTAACTGTATGGAGATACAAAATGGCATTCGAATATGAAAGCAAAACCCCACAGGATGTATTGGTTTATACCGATAGTCCGATTTTCCACAAACGAGAAGTTATCCTCGATCTGGCTGCTGACGTGACTTGTGGTGATGTGATTAACCCGACCACTGGCGCGGCATATGTTGCAGCCGATGCTGATAACTGTGCTGTTGCACTGCAAAACCAAATCGCAGGTGAGGCACGTAGCCTCGTTATCAGTGATACCCAATGTGTTTTCAACCCGGCGGGTCTGGTTGTAGCGGCTGCTGCAAAAGATGCTGCTTACGCCGCCCTTGTTAAGCAAGGCAACCGCATTGCTGACGCAAACACCGCTATCTAATCAAGGAGAGATAACAATATGAAATTAAGTGATTTTACAAACCTTTCTGGGCAATTCGTCAAGCCGAGTGGTGAGGGGTTCCTTCTGTCCAGTCTGGGGATCTTTACCAGCCGTCCGAGTGATACACAAATCATCGCACTCGACACTTTGGAAGATGTGCAGCGTGAAGTGACTAAATCAGTTGCCCGTTATGGTTCTGAAATGAGCGCTATCAACTTCCCTAAAGCGGCTAACGTGACTATCACCGCGCCGTTACATGTCTACAGCTCAACCATCACCAGCCAGGATTGGCAGGGCAAAAGGGCACCAGGGACAAATCGCCAGATGACCGCTGAAGATGTAGTTGCTAATCATACCCTGAAGCACTACCTGCAAACCCGCCGTGACGTTGAATATGCAATGGCGCAGAGTCTTCTGCATAACGTGACTGAAGCCACGCATTTACGCGAAGGCCCAACCATTCACTGGGACCAGTTCTGGGGTATTAACCAGCCGTCTGCTGTGGTGAAAACTGGCACCAGTGCCAACGTCATTACTGAGATGCAGAACGCTGTCACGTTGCTGAAGAAAAATCTGGGTGGCTGGTCTTCCAGCATCAAGCAGGTTTATCTGCTAGCGAGTCCGAGTCTTTTCACCGCCATTCAAGGTAACCCAACCGCATATCAGGCTGCATTATTTGGAGCAACTTCCCGCGCCATCATTTTCCCTGACACTTTGGGTGCATATGATCGATACAACATTGGGCGCGTAACTGTAGTTCAAGTTGACGATCCGTTATACGGCATTGCAGATGGTGAAGGCTACATGCTGGCGACGTTCTCCAATGTTGTTGAAGGCGACCTTTCACCTTATATGACCTACTGCACGCCAGCCTCACGCCACGCAGAAGTTGCTAATGGTCCGGTTTATCCGTCTTACCATTACGTTCTGCGTGATAAGTTCATGAACTATGAGGTGGTCAGTGAGTTATCACAGATTCAGATCCCAATGCGTCCAGACTTCGTTCTGAAGGTCACTATGGACGACGCAGCGTAAGACAGCCGATTTTGGGGGCGCATTGCCCCCGCTGCTGGCGAGGCTAATGGTGCGAAGCACTCTCGCTATTGCGAGACACCTTCGGTGCTGGAGGCAAAGAAGAGGAGATACACAACATGAAATTAGCTTTGATCGGTACTGGCAACATGCCGCTTATGCAGTGGATTCTAGATGGCAAGGGCGATGATGCGATTATCAACATGTCAGCGCTGGCGCGTCGGCTTGAGTGTAGTCGTTCCAGCCTACTTGACCGCATCCATACGCATGGATTCGACAGCGCTATCAGGTACTACCTGAGCGAGAAAAGAAAAAGAATGATTAACTAACCGGACGGGAAGCCGTCCGGTTTTTTTAAAGATTTTTCTTTGTAGTGGTTATGCTTTATACTATTGGCGTAGATTAACTGGAGGTTCCCTATGAAATACTCTCCAACACAAAAAGAGATTGTTGAGATTTTGAATGCCGCCCGTACAAGTGGTAGTGTTCATTTGACTGGCTCGAGAGAAGCCCGCAAAGCGCAGTTGCAGGCTCTCCGCCGTAAAGATTTAACCGAGGAAGGTTATCAAGTTGTCCAACAGTACATCGGATAAAGGGAAATGCATTTACATCTCCAAAGTTGAGGTGGCTGAGAAATTTGCTTCAACAAGCATAAAGTTTGGTTATGATGAGGAAACGCAAGAATCCTACGATGACGACTTGTTAGATCTCCAAACGGAATGGGAGAAAAACGGGTACATTGAGATTTATGATAGCGCAGTTCATGGTGACCGCGCTGTATATCCTTTGGCTAAAGATTCAAACAAAACCCCGGGATCCTCTCCGCACTACACTGGGCTATACCATGCTCGTTTATTAAGCGATAGTAGCCCAGACCCTTTAGTTATTGTGACCTTTCAAGGGGCAACGGTAGACCCAGATCGGTATGAGAAAGCGGTTATTGAGGCTATGATTTATCATGACCTTATGTTTTTGCCTAAGGGTAAAAAAACCCCAGAAAAGATGAAAAATCAAGGTAGTTGGGTGCGTTCAAAACTCGAAGATAAAAACTAATCGCTGATTGCGTGGCTATACATTTTCAAACGAAGAGGCCTTACGTGATTGTAAGGCCTCTTCGTTTTTACTTAATTGATATCTAACGATTTATAACTCACCAACTCAACGTATTTTGATAGCTCCATCATCCCCGCGCCCTTGCTGTACGTTCTGAAACTCTCCGTTTTGCCTCGCTCATGGCCCACGATTAGGGCGATCCTGTCTTCTGGTACACCATGCCGATCAAGTTGGCTGACGAACATTCCCCGGAGACTATGAAACACCTTACGCTCTGTCCCCTGCTCTCCTAAAGCTATACGCTTAGCCCGTGTAAATCGCTGCGTATGCCACGTTGAGCGCTTGCCATCTGCACGTTCTGTGATGCTGGCATGGTAGAATAAGAAGCCATTGTGGTTGTTCTGGACGAGGTCTTTAACGAGTGTCGTCAATCGGCTATGAATTGGAACCAAGCGAGCCGCATTGCGTGTCTTACCTTCCGTCACCTCGAAACACCATACCCCCTCAACGGTTTTGATATTGCTGATTTGCAGAGAGCAGATTTCGTTAAGACGCATACCGCTATACATTCCCACTATCGCAACGGCTTTCATCTCTTCATCAAGCATCGCATACACTTTAGCCAGTTCGTCACCGCTAAAGGGTTCGTAGCTTTCCCGATCATGGCGCACGTCCAGTTTATGGCCTGTAAAAACATTCTCTTTTGGCGCGTCGTGATAACGGTTTTGAGCCAGTGTCACAAGCTGGGACAGACAACCAAGGTAATTAGCCAGCGTTTGACTAGCTTTCTCTTGTTTTGCCATGTCGAGCCAATCAGTCACCATTGTTCTGTTGATGTCGTGCAAGCGAAAATCCTTGCATCGGAAATGAGCCGTAAAGACTTCAACCGCTTTAATGTACTTGCTGAGCGTAGACAGCTTACGCCTGTCGTTGTGCTGAACAATAAATTCATCACGTAACTGGACAAGTGAAGGACAAACACGAGCCGTTGCGAAGTCTATTCCCGCATTCTGGTTTACATACTGGTGGATTGAGCGTAGTTCCTTCAGGACGCGCTCAACGCAATTTCCTTGCGGCTTAGGCTTGAGTTGCTCACGCAGAGTGAAAAATTCGTGCATGATTCTGTCCCGAATGATTCGGGCTTCCCTAATATCTGTCGTGCCAGTTGTACGCATGAAGGCTGTTCGATTCCCAAAAAGGGAACGCATATAATGCGGTATGGTGACCTTGACGGAGTACACCGAAGAGTTTTCTTTAACAAGATACGCATTAGGCTTGTATTTCATCTTTCCCCCGATCTATTATTCAGGGGCAACTGTGATCAGTTGTGTCAGTTTTGCCTTTAATGAGCAGCGCATTCGGTTCGAAGAATCAATAACTTATGAAGTAAGTTATTGGAATCGAAGGTCGTAGGTTCGACTCCTATTATCGGCACCATTTCAAACTCTTCCCAAGTAAACCGAAATCAATTAAACCCAAGAATACTGCGCTTTGTAGCCCGGTTCTTATCTTCCGTTATCAACTTGATTCAACCGAAATCAAGCACCTGTTGGGGGCATAAGTGGGGGCGTTCTGTGTTCGGTCCAGGGAGATGCCCCCAATGAAGCTTAATGCTCGACAGGTAGATGCAGCTAAACCCAGAGAGAAAGCCTATAAGCTGGCAGATAGTGCTGGTTTGTATCTTGAAGTTGTTCCCTCTGGTTCCCGATACTGGCGGATGAAATATCGCTTCAATGGAAAAGAGAAGCGTATGGCTTTTGGGGTCTATCCGGCAGTTTCCCTTGCACAAGCGAGGGCAGTGCGCAATGAAGCTAAGAAAAAGCTGGCCGAGGGTATTGATCCATCGTTTGCCAAGAAATAAGAAAAGCTGGTTCGGGATGTGCAGCTCAATAATACGTTTCAGGCTGTGGCGCTTGAATGGCACGGAACAAAGGTGAACCGATGGTCAGAAGGTTATGCCTCCGACATTATCGAAGCTTTCAATAAAGATATTTTTCCCTATATCGGCCAGCAGCCGGTGAATGAAATCAAACCGCTGGTTCTGCTTAATGTGCTGCGTCGAATGGAAAGCCGTGGCGCGACAGAGAAGGCTAAGAAGGTTCGCCAGCGCTGCAGTGAAGTTTTTCGTTACGCCATCGTTACTGGACGCGCGGAATACAATCCTGCTGCAGATCTAACCAGTGCGATGTCAGGGCATGAATCAAAGCATTATCCCTTCCTTACTGTTGAGGAGTTACCAGACTTCTTTAAAGCCCTCGCAGGCTACACAGGAAGCCCGTTAGTTGTTCTTGCAGCACGTTTGCTGATCCTATACCGGCGAGCTTCGAGGTGCTTTCTGGAATGAGTTTGATCTTGAGAAAGCGGTGTGGGAAATTCCTGCCGACCGATGAAGATGAAACGGCCTCACCTTGTCCCCCTCTCTACCCAAGCACTAGAGATCGTACAACAGCTCAAAGGGATGACTGGGCAATATCCACTGGTATTCCCAGGGCGAAATGATCCCCGCAAAACGATGAGCGAAGCGAGTATAAATCAGGTGTTCAAGCGGATTGGATATACGGGGAAGGTAACGGGGCATGGTTTCCGCCACACGATGAGTACGATTTTGCATGAGGAAGGGTTCAATACGGCAGGGATTGAAACCCAGCTGGCTCACGTTGATAAGAATGCTATTCGTGGGACGTATAACCATGCGTTGTATCTGGAAGGGCGAAGAGAGATGATGCAGTGGTATGCGGATTATATTGATAAAGTTGGAAGGGGTGCTCTCAGGAGTGCTTCATAATTAGATTTCTCTAAGCCTAACTGGATCGTTAGGAATACAGGAAAACTATATATACAATTATTGCTCCTCCATAATGGAGGGGCTGTGAATAATTATTTTTTTATGAATCACACTCAAGTTGATTATTAGCTTCCTCAACTATTAGATATAAGGTTTCTAAATCCCAGAAGAATATGTAAATTATAACTTATTTATTGGTTAACTTGAGGGGGCGATAAATAAGTTCACATTTAATGATGCTACAAACCTCGAAATACTACCCCTTTGGATGTGAGTTGGTTTTTATATGTAACTAATTGACTTATATCACATTTCATAATACACAGCATTCATTGTTTTAGGTATAATAATCCGGTTACAGCATTTTAGATGAGTACATATTCCTTATAAAGGGTTATCTAAATGGATGATTTTGAAGATAAAAAAAGATTTGAAGAGGCAATCGAAGCTGGTCAACGAAATCTCCGTGCTGTACACCTACTTAGTAACTGGTGTTCTCACTCTGAATTCATTCGATCAGAGGGGAGAAGCATGATTGAGGCTGAAACAGGGTTACCCATTGGTCACATGGGAGTTCAATGCAAATTTGTTAAGCAAAGTTCAATGCTTAGCTGGCTTCTGGAAGACTCGGTTTACAGCTTCTATAAACAGAACTGTAAACATTGTAATCAACGGGTTCCGGTGGGATTTCCCAATATTTTAGAGTTTGTAGGCCCAAGAGAAAAATCTGCCGAAGAACGAAATTTGGCTCGCAAAGAAGAAGAAAGGCAGAGAAAGCAGAAGCAGCTCAATAGACAACAAGAACGAGCAGTATTACGTCTTTCACTTACTCTAGAAGAAACGTTTGTGCTTGATTTGCTTGATGAACTCGATCAAGAAGATATAGAGAACAACGATCCCCGTTTGGAACAACTTGCTAATCTGGCACCTGAGACATTTACAAGTAAAATAATTGAACACTTGTTGCCTGCAGTGTTACATGAGAAATTACCATATTCAATGCCAGTAGCAAAAGCTTTAATAAGAACTGAATTATCACAAGCGGAAAAACTGGCAATTTCAGTATATTTAATAAACAACTTCGAATATTGTCCACCTGCTATAGAAGCAATACTCTTGGAAGCAGAGAATCTATCTGGAGATGATTTCTTAAAAGTCCTTTACCACTTTGTTAGAATGGCTGTTGAATCTCCTCCTGGAATGATGATTGGTACATTTAAGCGAAAAGTACTTAATAAAGGCCCCATTCAGTCACTTTTTAAAAAAAGACAAGCTGATATCTGTGATGTTGTTGATGAATACATAAAAGATACTCACCAGGGAAAATTTCAATTTGCTATTGAGATAATTATTGCATCGGATGATGATGAGCTGCTTCTAAGACATATTAGAAGTATATTTGCTAAGCTGATGCGTCGACGGACTCTACTCCCGGAGGAACGGAGAGATAGCAGCATTCTTTTCTTTCTTCGGGAGGCTGCTACGAAATGCTTAGATAGATTTCCCGATGAAAGCGATAAAGTTATTCAATCCTATCTTGCTGACAAAGATGATATTGGGAGACATGAGGCCAATAGAGCTTACAGATCTGTACTGCGAAATAACTATAGAAAAAAAAGTAAAATAGGAAAGACGCAAAAAATAGCTTTTAGACGTTTACTCTGGGCTGCAGTGGAAAATCCAGAGGATAGCATGGATGATGCAGGACAATTCTTTAGGCACTCTTGGGACGAATTTACTGAGCTTGCAGTTGATAATTTTGACGATTTGATCGGAGCGGCTGCAACGCTAAGCGAGAAATTTGATGCGTTGAATAAAGAAAAAATCATAGAAATAAATGAGAGTTTTCTAGATCATTTAGATAAAAGTAATAAGCGTAATGCTATTGATGGCTTACAGGGTGCATTGATTGAATGGGCTGCGATTGGAGCTAAATCTAGAGGGAGTGAAGGAATCGATGATTTTCTTCAGCTCTATAGAAGCTTACCAGAAGAACAAACTCAAATGCGTGGGAACATGATTGCCCATGTTTCTAAGTTATTAACTGGTATTGACAGCCTAACACTAGTGCTCTCTGATTGGTATCGTGCTCTTATGGATGAGAGTACATTGATTCGAGCACGTGCCGTACAAGCGTGGGAAAATGTTCCCTATGATTTAGTGAAGAATTTCCCAGATTTATTCTTCGAAGCATATTCAGTCTTGCTATTAGATCAATATGTTATGGTGCATCAGTATGCTGTTCGCGCTTTGAGCCGTAGATCTTTTCCTGAGGAGAAACGGGGACTTGTGAGATCCCGGCTGTGGAATCTAATTTGCTATTATACTCAACAAGATAAAAAAGATAATTTCATTGTAGAATGCATTGACGTATTTTCTTCTCTTTGCTTATCAGATGAAGAGAGAAAGGGAAAAATAGGATTGCTTCTTTCTAATATATTATTAATCTTAGAAGGAAGTGCACTTTATGATGCTATTAATCGATTGCGTTTCCATTTTGATGATATTCCCGGTTTTGTCAAAGTCGCACTCAAAGCAATTCAGGATAAGTATACTCGCAGTATTTCTATTGATGACTGCATCTCAGTGATATTAAGAGCGCCATATGATGAGCTTCGAAATTCTAAAGACGATCTCCAAAAAGCATTTAATGCTCTGAAACCATTTAAACCTCAACAATTTATTGAAGCATTAGTGTACGTGGCTGCGTTAAGCAAGTGTGGTGATAACGTAACTGCAAATGTTTGTTTAAAGGAACTACTGGAAGAAATTCCAAATGATGAAAGAAATACGCAATGGAAACTTAAGGCTGCTTTAGTTACAGAAGCAGCTAGTATTGAACATGCCATAAGTGTTTGCGAACCCTATAATGACTTAATTGAAAAATGGAAGGGCCTTACGGCTGAGTTGGAGAAAGAATATGAAGAACGAGCTAAATTTCGAGATTTTCCGCCAAGCTTTTTCTCCGAGAGTTGAGATTGCAGCAGCGTTGGATGGTGCACTCAAGTCCATTCCGAATGACTTGGTGAAACTTAAAGAAGCGTGTCAAAAGCTCAATGAAACGCTCGATGAGCTCGGTCAGGGATACGTTGAGGATCAATATCGTGCATATTGCATAGCAATGACTATATTTGTATCTCTAGCTGAGTGGAAACATGCTATACGTAATGCTGAGACTGATGCTCAAAGGTTTTTAAATTCAGCACAATTAAAAGCATCAGAGATCGAAATGACGACGAGTCTCTCGGAGAACAAACAATTTAATGAATTTATAGAGCAAGTCCGTTCAATCAGTAAATTAGATTCATTAAAACAAATACAAGACCAGTTAACAAGCTGGTCATTGCCTCTACTCTTATTCGCAAATCTTCGCGATAAAAATATTGAGGGGATTAGGCAAGGGATATCTAGTAAAGGGGCAAAAGAGAATAAAATACAAGAATCAACAGTTGCATTTCTAAAGTTTGATATTGATGGGGAACCAGCTCAGCAATGGAATTATCTTAAGCCGGGTACAGCTTATGACCTTAACATAGAGGTCAGGGTTTCAAATTGGCCAAAAAGTGCAAATTTCCTCTCATTAAAGCCAGTGACAATTGATGCTCGTGAGCGAGACTGGTTGCCTGATTTTAGATTTGAGAAACCAGAGGGGGAAGGCCCCTTCACACTGAAGGGATCGGTCGTGTCGTCTTGGAAGTGGCAAATTCATTTGGGTCGAGACCTTACGAATTCCTATATGCTGCCGAGTTTGACAATTTAAGTAATTGCCAAAATATTGCTATCGTAGGACATAGGCGCTTACTACTTGAAGGGAGTGATTCCGCTCAAGCTCCATTAACTGGATTTTCAAGCGTCGATAGGCATCTTATAAAAATTCGTAACATATTAAGAGCTTTCCCTGGATTACACTCAGATGACATTGCTAATACAATGGTTATACTTGGCGGCTTAGGAAATGTTGCAGCACAAGCTCTTAAAGCTAGTTTATTTATTGCTGGCACATCAGAGCAAAAATTTCAGCGTAAAATAGCCGAAATGCTTAGAAGTAGGAATGAGATTGGCGAGAACTTACAAGGCCATCCAGAGGCTGCTGGCGGGATAACGGATCTTACATTTAAAGACATTCCGATAGAACTAAAAGTTGAAAATAATAAAGTTCTTTTCCCCAAGGATTTTCAAAAATATTTCGATCAAACAGCAGCTTATGCCATTGGATTAGGTAAGCGTATCGGTATTTTGGTTGTTCTGGAATCAACGTCAAAATCAGCGCCGGTGGGAGTCATAGAGGATGATATTGAAGTATTCACTCATCCAACAGGTCAATCTCAAGTTGCAATTGTTGTTGTCGTCGTCAGAGGTGGTTTCCCTAAACCCAGTTCTTATTCTCGATAGCCATTTATATCAACAATTAGTAGAATATAAAGATTATATGGAATTGTATTTTGTCTATATGATTTTATTTTTTATGCAGAGGGCTACGTGTGAAAAGAAAAGTTGAAATAACCAAGAACAGCTTTTTTGAGCTTTTTTCTGATGCAATAACTCTTTATGAATTATCAATTGCAACAAAAGAATCATACATCAAAAAAACACTTGCCAAATCAAGTGTACTTTCAATTAACTACGCTATTGAGGCTGCAGCTAACTCATTTTTATCTTCTATAGAAATAACGCAAAAGTTAAAAGATCAAATTGACAGGTTCTCTTCACTTGATAAATTTGACTATACTCTCCAATGGCATAAAGACATATCTTTACCTCGCGGAGCCACTCAAACACAAATAATAAAAGAATTAATAGCACAACGAAATGCATTGGTACATCCCAAGATTAAAATTTTCACCGATACAATACAAACTAAACCGGGTGAAGGAAAAGTTGCTTATCAACACCAGTCTAATATTAATTCCGAACAAGCTAAAAGTAATATATCAGGTATATCCCTCGATCCTGAAATATATACTGAAAAAGATGCTTTTATTGCGATTAAGGCTCTTGTTGATTTTTTAAATTGCTATGTTAACGATTGGTGGGGTATTGATTTGGAAACATCTGCTTTATTGCTTTTGCCATCATGGAACGGCTCAATACAAGCACAATCAATAATTTATGAGCGGAACTCACTTGAGACTATTCTAAGGCATGATCCTGCACTAAAAATAAAATTTATTGGGTTGCATGGTATATTTGAGCAATTTCAATAATACTCCAAAAATTATTTCTAAAAGAAGGAATGGTTAGAGGTTTTCCTTTAACCAAACTTTAACGCCTGCTTCTCATCTTAGTCAAGAACAGGCAGTAAGCGCTACGGCATGTCGAAAAGCGTTGCTGAGTAATCAACAACGGTAAAAAACCATAAATGCTAATTTTTCTCAACCAGTGCAATAAGCCGTAAGTACCGTGAATCCTTGGTCAGACTTATATCTGTATCTTCAATTAGCTCAAGAATCTTCTGCAGCTCTCCTGATGTACGCGTGAATATCTGTGGTGTTATTTTGTCCATTAAATCAAGTGTGGTTTCTGGAAAAATAGTTGCAATTGCTCCTTTACCACCGAGCTCCCGAGTGAATCTGTAGAACAAATGATCAATTGTCTCAATTGGTACTAAGTATGTTTTTACTGAATCGTAAACCTCCGGAAACTTATCGCCAGTATCGTCAAGTAAACCAACCCATGCTTTTACAGAGCTCGTGGTTCTGTATTGGCGTTCTTTGGGCCAGTCCTCTCTGATTAATGGGATCACATACTTAACCCAGCCACTCTCGTTTTTCTGCCCGACCAATCCTAACCAGGAAATAAAACGATTTCGAGCCTCGTCAGATAATGCTCGTAATATGGAGCGCATTTCATTCCTGGAAGGACTGGAGGGCTCATCAGGGTGAAACATTCTCATTAAGCCAAGCCATTGCGAAGCTCGAACTGAATAATCTTTTTCCCAAGAAAGAGATTCGATCCAAGGGATAAGGTTAAGAAAAGTTGGTTTAATAAGTTCAGCTACTGCAATTGAAGGCATAGCATTGCACTGAAGATAACCATTCCATGCTGGTTCTGCTGCAGGATGTTTTAAATCCAAAATGGGTATAAGCCATTCCTTTACCCATGCAGGATCAACAAACATTAGCCGATTTAGATTGCGAGAAGTTATAGCTATAGCGTGGTCCGCTCCTTCTCCTGGTGCAGTAAAAAGACGTTCAATACGAGACTTAATAGAGTAAGGAATAAGCGAACCAGCTTTTTTCTCTTCACTTGGCATTGCTTGAAAAAGCGCTTGAGTACATTTACCGACAGGACCATTGATTGCATGACTGAACGTGCGCCGAGACTGTATTACAACTTCTCCATTCCGGATAACTTCTTCGAAACTACCCCGTATTGCACTGGCCCCACCACTCAGTATGCCTGCTATGACATGATCGTAAACTGCCCACCCGAGATCCTCATCAAATTCAAGAGTCGCAACTAAATTTTGTTCAAGCCAGTTACTTAATGTATGTCGTAACTCGATCAAAGCTGTAACTGGCAACCGCATAATTCGGTTCAGGAATACTCGTCTCACCCTTGGTTTAAGATCTTTAGGTAACTCACTTATCATTGGCGACCAAAATTCCTTAGGGTAATCACCGCCTCTCCCTGCAATAGCGAGTGCAGACAAAGCCTTACGCGGGTTTTCTTTTATCAATCCGACAAAGGGCTGCCTACTAGTAAAGCTGTCATCTTCTCGTTTAAGTATCTCTTTTACTTTTGGGATTATTTCGTTTGCTGGAAGATCTAAGATTATATCTGGCTTTTCGTCTGTACGAACCCAACCTGTCCGTGAACCCCAATTGATGACAACAGATCTAGCCCAGCCATCATTCCAGTCAGGAATTCTTTTAATCATCGCAGTTAGTTGGTCACGATGAATAGTGGTCATTTTACAGCCGTTTAGTTCGAGATAGCGAGCGTATCTAGCTGCCAGTATCTCCCTTTTTTTTGGAATTTCTTCCTCAGGAAAAGAAAGTGAATGGTTCGGACCGGTTAAAATATGCTCTATAATTCGATTCTGATTTTCTTGCGAGAATTCTTCCCAACGATCAGTGAGCAGAAAAAGAAGTTCGCGGGTAACATTTGTGTCCCAAAATTCATCTTGATCCAAGGATAAAATCTCTTCAACAACACGGTTAGCCTCAAAGACGTCTGTTTTACTGAATGCATAAAGTCTAAGCTTTCGGAAGAAAAATGGCTCCTTTACTGGCCAAGTTGTTACATGTGCGTTAGCTAATTCTGGCCACTTCATAGCAACTCGGTCAAAAAGGTGGACAAACCATGTCAATATCTCCGCACCTTTCGAGAAATGTTCTTCACCTTCAACCGCACGTTCTGGATAACAACTTGGGCTTGGAAAGTAGTACGTATCAATTTCCTCTAACATTCCGGAGGCAATTATTATTTGCTCTTCTAAAACGCTAAATACTGGTAGTAATACCTTGTCAGGTATGTCTAAATCGTCATCATGTCTTTCGGTAAACACAACTTCAAATTGGCCTAATTCGCTGAACTGGAGTTCCTCCCAGGAGCCACTTGGTGGTCTGACTTCACCCAATCCATATGGCGATTTCATTTCCAATCGGGGTGCCATTACCCTACGAAAATCTCGTAATACACCAGCTGTCCAGCCTTGGTTTGTAATTCGAGCTTTTAAGTCGTACCAATCAACGTCATAACGACGATTGCGAGGATCTCTATGATGTTCGAGAATTAAGCTCCACAGTTGACGAGAGCGTTTGTGGATTGATGTTGAATACTCAATGTTGCGTTCAATATTTTGTAGTAGTAGGGGATGAATGCTGATTTTTCTGATAGCCCACCAAGCCATCACGGGGCTGTCTAGAGATTTGCATAGCCAGGCCATTAGATGACTCAATCGTTTCGGCATTGCCTCAAAACATCCAGCCAAACGATGGTAATCTGACGGATTATCATCTTCGTCGCGCCATTCAAGGAGATTATCGTTATTCACTCCACGCTTACGTTCATCGTCAGAGATATCTTGCAGATCGTCATCAAGTCCATAAGCTTCTTGCGGATCGAAGGTCTCTGCATCATTGTCATCAATCGTGTAGTATCTTTTCTTCTGTTTGGCTGACCGAATATTTGCATCCATCACACAAATCCACTCTGGATGAGGAATAGGAACAGCTTCAGAAAACAATTTCGCACCTTGTGTAGTGCGAAGTATATGGGCAAGTTGACCACGTTCATACGGCGCTAGAACTTTAGGATCTTGCTGGCTTTTAGCGATAATAGACGCTCGCCATCGACGTGGATCATCTGCTCGCTCAGCCCATGCTTCCAAAGTCTTCCAAAGAGCTGGATGATCGGAATAGGCTATGGCTGTAACTCCTCTGTCACGCCATTTGGCTTCGATATCCTCGGCAAGGCCGCGATCAAATGCATAAAGTCTGGAACGATCATATTGGCCATCATGATTGAGACCCTGAAGGAGGTATTTAACTGGTGGGTCTTCTGCCTGATAACCGACCAAAACAACGATGTATCGTTCCAGAAGAAGCTTAATAAAATTGGTCGCCCATCCTTCTGAAAGATATGCTCGTCCAAAGTCTGCACTGCTCAGCACATAAGGATGGTTTACAGCATTTTCGTCGACCAGGCGGCCGTGAAGATATGTTATTCCCTCAATTGTCGAACCGAAATTCAGATTTGGGAAAGCTGGCGGCACATATCGAGTTAGATTATCTTGCGCTTGGTTATCCTCGAACAGTCGGTCAAAGTTCGTTGTGACAATCTGTGGGACACCACTCTGATTTGAGGAAATTCTTTTAATCAGGGCATGCTCACGTCCAATCTCTATATCAGTTCTTGCAGTCCCCAGACGCTTTGATACCAAAGAATTCACCTCATCCTTGCCATATTCCAGATGTAGGAGGTTGAAAATTTGGTCGAGAGGGACATTTGCCGAAGATTGGTCGTGCAGCCATGGGCGAAATGCGGCCATGATTTCTGAATCGTGTGGTGGATCAAAGTATTCAATTACATGCCGGGTAAGCTCTACAAAGCTTGGCATCCCTGAAGGTAATGAAACCCCAGCACCACAGAGAAATACAACTCGACCTGTATCACAGCGTTCTAAGAGGATATCGGGTATGGAAGGCCCTTCAGGGTGGAATCTCATGAGCTCAACTTTTCTAAGCGTTAATGTCTGCTTGGATTCTACTATTCATAGCCATGTGATGAACACTGGTAATGAAAAAACCTTGGTCATTCAAGTGATTCATCTCAAAGTAAACGATATGAATTGCCACTGTTTTGGTAGTCATCCTTTTAGGTGGCTGGACTGACCCCGCCCCGGTAGACGATCCTGCCCTATAGTTGGACTGCCCCACAAAAGTGCCAACTTCCGCTTCACGCTCATAGCGGAGATTCAGCCCAATTATCTTGTCTGCTTCGTGCCAAATGCAGACATTATCATGTACCAATCAACGCGACGTCAGCCTGTCAGCCAGCTAGTTGGTGATGGAAGTGAGTTGTCAAAAGTTGTAGCTCCCTACCAGCGCCATCGGGGATTCTTGAGTGTACCCACCCTAAGTTACAGTTGCTTCATTGTGAAAGCTTATATTTGAGATAAACCAAAAAATCTCCTTATGTATCAGTAAATTATAATCATAGTTAAAACAGAGGGTTAATGGTTTTTTTGTCAATTAGAATCACTTACAAAGAGAACAATTGATTTTGCCAACCCAACTGCAAAAATGAATAAAAGTATGGAGATTTAATACTCTATGGACATAATGATGTTTACTATACTCATGCAGGATAATCGAGCATTTTATGAACATTTTAATCATCCCTCGAGAGCAAAGAATCCCTTATTCAGGGGTAAACACAGCTTATCTACATGTTGATCGCTGGGATGATTACTCTTTCATAACAATGTTTTATTTGTCTTTACATGATGAATCAGGAAATTTGCATGAAATTGGAAATGTAAAAATTGGATTTCAAGGTCAAGTTATTGGAAAGCCAACACATACAACCCTAGGGCATGCATTTCAGGCTTTACCAAATGGATATTTTTCAGTTGGTCAAGACGTGGAATATTATCAAAAAATATTTAATCTTTCCGATTCTATAAAAAATAAAATTCTTGAATCATTAAAGGATATAGCTTATTCATCAGAGGCCATGGCATTAGCTGAGACCGAAGCTGTTTTTAAAACATCTCTTCTTAGAGATGTTAGTTTGTCAGTTATCAAAGGTCAGTTTACTAGGGTTATTGAAGGAAAGAATCCATTAACAAACTTTGAATTTAAATTCATGAGGCCTGCTACGGAAAAAATTTCAGGCATTGAGTTAATGTTTAAAGTTGAAATAGATGAAAAACCCAGTACAAATATTCATGCGATAATAGGTAGGAATGGAGTCGGTAAAACAACCCTTCTAAATGGAATGATTGAGGCAGTTACCAGCAGAGGACATTCAAATTCAAAATTTTATGATGTTGAGGGTTTTTCTGAAAGTCCAATCGGAAAAGATTATTTTAGTAGTTTAGTTTCAGTCTCTTTCAGTGCTTTTGATCCTTTCGAACCCCCGACTGAACAAGATGATCCTTCAATGGGAACATGTTACTTCTATATAGGTTTAAAAAAAGCAGGTGAAGTTCTTAAGGGGCTTAATGATATTCATGAAGATTTTATTCAAGCATTAAAGCAATGTTTTAGCCAAGGCCCTAAAAAAAAGAGGTGGGTAAGCGCTATTGATACCCTTGAATCTGATGAGAATTTTGAAAGTATGGATCTTAAAGATCTTGTGCGGTTTACCGGTGCAGATTTAGTTAATAATGCTCGAAAGCTAATAAAGAAAATGAGTTCAGGACATGCTATTGTTCTATTAACCATCACACGATTAGTTGCTACTGTAGAGGAAAAAACATTAGTTCTAATCGATGAACCTGAAAGCCATCTACACCCTCCATTGCTTTCAGCTTTTATTCGAGCGCTATCAGATTTGTTACTTGACCGCAATGGCGTAGCTCTCATCGCAACACATTCACCAGTAGTCCTTCAGGAAGTGCCTAGAAGTTGTGTTTGGAAGCTCAATCGTTCTCGATTAGTAACAGTGGTGCGTAGACCAGATATAGAAACGTTTGGTGAAAATGTTGGGGTTTTAACGAGAGAAGTTTTTGGTCTAGAAGTAGTGAAGTCGGGTTTTCATGATTTATTAACAAAATCTGTTGAATCAGGTCAATCTTATCAAGATATAATTAATGAATATAAAGGTCAGCTTGGGGTTGAAGCAAGGGCACTATTAAAAGCTTTAGTGATCCACCGGGATAGGGGGGCAACTAGTGTTTAAACTTAAAAGACCAATATTTACTTATGGTAATGCATTAACTCTATGTTGTAATGGAATTACTGGGAATAATGATTTACTAGAAAAAGTTCATAAAGCTTCAACTGATTTGGAGTTACAAGTAAGTTCTTATGAAAATTCAGCATTAACTGAAGAGCTTTTCACAATTCAACCTATCAAAATGGATGATGTTGCAGATCCTGTAATATTAAAAGGTTTGAAAAAATCTGATTTCATAAAATTATATACACTTTATTTGGTCGGAATGACGAAGCCAGCAAGAGAAATTTATGATGTACTTATGGCTTCAGCTAATGAAAGATGTCCGTTTTGTGGTGGAATAGGGCGTCCAAGGAACCTAGACCATTACTTACCAAAGGCATATTTTCCACAGTTTGCCATTGCACCGATGAATCTTGTTCCATCCTGTCGGGATTGTAATATGGATGGTAAGGGAGAAGATTTTGCCACGTCAGCTGGTGAGCAAATACTTCATCCTTATTTAGATAATGATCGCTATTTTAATGTTCAATGGATTTTTGCGCGATACTTAGCGGGTGCCCAAGGTGAACCTGGGGTAATTGAATATTTTGTTTCTCCTCCTGTTGAATGGGACGCAAATCAAAAAGAGCGAGTCATAAAGCATTTTAATGATTTTAATCTGTCGTTAAGATATTCGAAGGAAGCAAGCGCAAGACTTGGTACTTTATTATCTCAATATGATGGATTGCTTAAAATAACATTGGATAAAGAAACATCGAAGCAAATTATATTTCAGACAGTTATAGACAATGCGGCATTTGTCAATCATTGGGAAAGGGTTATGTGTTTGGCACTTATGAGAGATCTTTAGTGTAGCAAAAGGTTCATTCCAGCTTATTCAGGACATCCAATTTGCAAAACGGCTTAGTGTAAAGATGGATTTGGAGGGCACCTTTTGGGGTGCCTTATATGTTGTGTTTTAATATTATTGTTATAAAGCAATGTGTTTCCATTTGTGAATTGTTCCTATTATCGGCACCACCTCAATCAAAACGTTACAGAAAACACTCGCCTAAAGCCTCACTGTGATGACTTTCCCCTGGCGTCGCCTCCTTAAAACCAATGTTCATATCGCTGAGCCTGGGCATCAAAACTGCCATCACTGTTCAGAGAGCTCCCCATGGACTTACAAGTACCTCACTTATCCATGGCTCATAGCCCGTTAAGAAAGTGGCTCGTTTGAATAATATTTTGTGCCCAGCCCTCCCTGTTCAAACCGTTAATCCAGTAATTTCATCTCCAGCGCCCGGCTCATCGCTTGAGTGCGACTATTCACTTTAAGCTTCGCGTAGATGTTTTTGATATGCCATTTGACCGTCTCGGCAGAAATAGCGAGGGAGCGAGCGATTTCTTTGTTCATCTGACCTTCAGCGATCAGTTGTAATATCTGCAACTCTCGCTCGCTGAGTTCCCCATGAATATCGGGGCTTCCACTATTAAACGGTGTTCCATCTGCAGGCGCGCGCTTGCCGGCCCAGGGTTCATGGACTATCCCTTCCTCTGTACAAGCCGAAGAGGAATCGTTCATACCGATAAGCAAAGGTTGCAATGTATCGCCAGCGTCAAGAAAGAGGCCTTTGAGATGCTGTTGTTCAGCCAGCTGCACGACAGGCTGAAATGTCGTGCGCGCTGCCGCAGTTTTGCCGCTGTGCCACAAGGCTAATGACCAGAGCGTACGCAGACGCGCTGCGGTTAACCTGTCCCCCCGGCTTTCCTGATCGGAGACCATCTCAGCCAGTAGAATGCAGGCTTGCGGCGCCAGGCCTCTGGCGAGAAGAAGCCGGCTGCGGCTAAGGGATGCAGACATAACCATAGCGCGTTGGCAGGGATGTTCGGCATCCATTCTGAAGCTGGCGGCCATTTGTTCAAGCTGTCGCTGCAGTTGCTCTGCGCCTGTGAAATTGCCGCTCTGCAGTCGCACCCTCACCTGCTCGGCTAACATCATGGCCTGGAGCCGTTGCCAGCCGCGAGACACCGCAAGACGCTGCGCATGCTCCAGCAATCGCTCGGCCTCATACGGCATATCGCCGTCCAGGGCCTGACGCGCGAGATAGGTATAGCAACGACTCAGCGCGTCGGGTGGACTGAATCGGTCGATGAATTCGAGCCGATCGGCTAACAGATGCTCGGGCGAGTCCCCCCTCTGACATTCATAGGCTATCTCCGCCAGCAGCGGCGCCAGCGTCGCGCCACTGGTCGACTGGGTACCGGTATAACATTCAGCCTGGCGCAACGTTTTCTCTGCATACCACCCGGCTTTTCCCAGATCGCCCTGACAAAGATGGCACTGGGCAATGATAAACGCGCGATAAACCGAGACAAACAGATTATCTAAAGGACTTTCCGGAGAGGGCATATGCTGTTGAACCTCCAGCGCGTCGTGATAGCGCTGGTTAACAACATGGCAATAGCTGAGAATATTGCATATCAGACCATCAACCCAGGTGTCACCGCAGGGCACTTCGGCCAGCAACGGCTGAACAATAGCCAGACTCTCCGGGATGTTTTCCGCAAAGGCTTCGCAAATTGCCCGCACAACGCGCAATTTACACCAGGTGCTGCGAGTTAAATCCTCACGATGATGAAGTACCATCTGATCGAGGTTATCAAGCAGCTGCCTCGACTCATCAAAGTGGAAATAATGCGCCAGTGCCCAGGCCAGGTTAATTTGCAGGTCAATGCGCGAAGGATCGGTGCTGGGCGGTAAATGATGCATCCATGAGATCAGGGTATCGATATCCCCTTCTTCCGCCAGTGACTGAGCGCTTGCGCCATCCTGCACGGGGCTATGCACCGGCTTGCCTGCGCTGAGCGCATGGCGTACCGCCTCAGACCACAGCTTCTGTTCGACGAACCAATGACTGGCTAATTCATGTAGCTGTTTGCGATCAATAGCGTTGTTCTGCTGCAGCATGGTCCGAAGATTTTCCTGCAACAGAGGGTGGTAGCGAAACCAGTAGCCTTGTTCGTCAAGGGCTGACAAAAAAAGGTTGTGTCGCTCAATCCATGCCAGCATTGCTTGACTGTCATCTCGTCCTGTCACTGCATTGCATAGTTCGGCATTTAACCGGCTGAGGAAGGACGTTTTCACCAGGAAATCGAGAACCTCTTCCGGCAGCGGGTCCAGTACCACCTCTTTCAGATAGCGGGCAATGGACCGTGTTCCTCCATGCATATTGCGCAACAGATGCTCGGGATCATGCTGTAATTCTGCCGACAATGAAGCGATCTTCATCCCTGCGATCCAGCCCTCTGTCACGGACTGTAGCCGCTGTGCATGGTGGTTGCTGAGGGGTAGCGCAACCGTACGGCTAAAATAGTGTTTTGTTTCTTCGAGCGTGAATTGCAGGTCTCGATCATAGATCTCCACCAGTTGGTCCTGGGCCTGCAGCTGGCTCAGCGCAAGATTCGGGTGGAAACGGCTGCCAATGATCAGATGCAAGGCGGCAGGCGCATGCTTGATTAAATACCCCAGCGCTTCATAGACCCCACGATCGTTAATCACGTGGAAGTCGTCGATAATCAGGTACACGTCATGCGGGCAGTAGTGTAGCTGGTTAATGAGCCCGGCCAGCAGTTGCTCGGAGCTGGAGAGCTTCTGTTCTTCCATGTCACGCCAGAAATCGGCGTCCCAGTCAGCATAGAGTGGACGCAATGCTTGCAGCAGATAAGGAATAAACTGCCATACGTCATCATCATCCTCATCGAGGCTCAGCCAGGCGATACGTTCGCCCTGGGCGACCATCTGCTGATGCCATTGCGCCAACAGAGTGGTTTTGCCAAATCCAGCGCCGGCGCAGACGACGCCCAGCCGGCACTGCTGAACGGGACTGAGAAGCTGAAGCAGCCGGGGGCGCTCCAGCAATTGTATCGAGGAGCGAGGCGGGACGAATTTGGTCAGGATTAGCGGCAAGCCTCGCGTCAGCCGCAATGGCCCGGAGACCAGTGAGGGTGATTGGCGACTTTCTAAATCCGATGGCTTCATCCGTGGTTATCTACTCGCTTTGTTTTTTTTCAATTGTACGCCAGCCCCCGGGATGACATGGGACAGCCAAACTTTATTACTACACAAAATTTAGAAAGTTTGACCTCAAGCATGAAAACCCCCACCTACCCCCCCCATGAAGGTGGCTTCGCACTCCCTTTAACCGCTCGTAGATTCATTGCATGGGTGTGGCCAGGGTTATCCGCCCTGTCTGTTGGCCCCGCCTGAGTGACCTTTATTGAGGAGAATTAAACGATGCTCAGCAAACAGGCGTTATTGCAGGCTTACCGCAAGATGCGGGAGATCAGGACCTTTGAAGAGCGGTTGCATCAGGAAAATACCAGCGGTGATATTCCGGGCTTCATTCACCTTTACACCGGCGAGGAAGCCATCGCGGTGGGGGTCTGCGAAAATTTAACGAGCGCAGATTTCATTGGTTCAACACACCGTGGACATGGCCACTGTATTGCTAAAGGTTGCGACATTCACGGCATGATGGCCGAAATATTCGGTAAGGACAGCGGGTTATGTCGCGGTAAGGGCGGGTCGATGCACATTGCCGATCTGTCGAAAGGAATGCTGGGGGCGAACGCTATCGTTGGGGGAGCCCCTCCCCTGGCCATCGGCGCCGCGCTAACGGCAAAGACGCTAAAAACCGGCAACGTCGGTGTCTCTTTTACGGGCGATGGGGGTTCTAATCAGGGCCTGGTCTTTGAAGCCATCAATATGGCCGTCGTGCTCCAGCTTCCAGCCGTCTTTATTTTCGAGAACAACGGTTACGGCGAAGGGACCGGTCACGACTACGCCGTGGGTGGGCGTGATATCGCCCGACGCGCCGCTGGCTTCGGCCTGCCGGCAGTGACCGTTGATGGCACCGATTTCTTTGCCGTTTATGAGGCAACCTCAGAGGCGGTCAAGCGTGCGCGAGAAGGCGGTGGCCCAAGCGTCATTGAGGCCAAAGCCTTCCGCTGGCATGGTCATTTTGAGGGCGATCCCGCGCTATACCGCGCGGAAGGTGAAGTGCAACGCCTGCGTGAACAACATGATCCGCTGAAGATTTTCACCGCTAAGGTCAAGCAGCATATCACCCAGGAAGAACTGACGGCGATTGACGAGGAAGTAGAAGGCCTGGTCAACGATGCGGTATTGAAGGCCCGCGCCGCTGCCTATCCGGCTCCGGAAGACCTGCTGACAGACGTTTATGTCTCATACTGAGGGTGATAACTATGGCGATTAAAACTTATCGTGAAGCGGTCAAGGAAGCCCTGGCCCAGGAAATGGAACGCGATGAACGCGTGGTGCTGATCGGTGAAGACTTACGTGGCGGTCATGGCGGAAATGCGCCCGAAGAGGCGAAGATAGAAGCCTTTGGCGGTGTGCTTGGGGTCACTAAAGGGCTGTGGACGCAGTTCGGCTCCGATCGGGTGATCGACACGCCCATTACCGAGTCGGCCATTATCGGTATGGCGGCCGGCGCCGCAGCGACGGGTCTGCGGCCGGTCGCGGAATTGATGTTCATGGATTTTTTTGGCGTGAGTCACGATGCGCTGTACAACCAGGCGGCTAAGTTCCGCTACATGTTTGGTGGCAAAGCCAGGGCCCCGCTGGTGATGCGAGGTATGATCGGCGCGGGGTTTTCCGCCGCGGCCCAGCATTCACAGTCACCCTATAATATCTTTGCCACCACCCCAGGGCTGAAGGTGGTGGTGCCCTCGACGCCTTATGACGTCAAGGGTCTGTTAATCCAGTCCATTCGCGACGACGACCCGGTGGTATTCTGCGAGCATAAAATGCTGTACGACCTCAAGGGCGAGGTACCGGACGAGAGCTATACCATCCCGCTAGGTGTAGCCAACTATACCCGCGAAGGAGAGGACGTCACCATCATTGCGCTGTCGGCAATGGTGCATAAAGCCAACCAGGTGGCGGACAAGCTGGCCAAAGAGGGGATCTCGGTCGAGGTGGTCGACCCGCGAACCATTTCGCCGCTGGATGAGGAAGGGATTCTGGAATCGGTGGCTTCCACGGGGCGGGTCGTGATTGTCGACGAATCCGCGGCACGCTTCGGTTTTGCTCATGATGTCGCAGCGCTGATTGCGTCCCAGGCATTCCATTTCCTCAAAGCGCCCGTTCTGCTGGTGACGCCGCCACACACGCCGGTCCCGTTCTCCCCTGCTCTCGAAAAACTCTGGATCCCTGGCGTAGAACGTATCGAAGCCGCCGTCCGTCAAGTGCTGGAGGATTAACCGATGAGCGAAATCAAGACGCTTGAAATGCCAAAGTGGGGGCTTTCCATGGAGGAAGGCTTGCTCGCTCGGTGGGCAATCCAGGAGGGTGACAGCTTCACCCCAGGGCAGGAAATCTGTGAGATTGAAACCAGTAAAATCGTTAATGTGCTGGAGGCACCCTTTGCCGGTACGTTACGTCGGATAATCGCCCGCGAGGGTGAGACGCTTCAGGTAGGCGCCGTGCTGGCCCTGGCGGCTGACGCGTCGGTCAGCGATGCTGAACTGGACGAATTTGCTGCCAGCCTGGCTTCGGCGAAACCCGCAGCCCCTGGCCCGGAGTCTGCCGCGCCGGGCGTAGCGGCACAGGCAGGCGCTAAGCCAGCTTCCGTTGTTTCCCCGCCATCCAACAGCCCCGAGCCCCCTGTTGGGCAGACCGATATCCCCGTTAGTCTGCAAGGCGTGACCGATGTGACTCAGGTTAATGCCACGCCCCATGCGTTACGACTCTCTGCCCGCTGGGGTGTCGACCTGAAAAAAGTCCGCGGCAGCGGGCGCGGGGATCGTATCTCTGTTTCTGATCTGGAAAGCGCGATCGTTGCCGCCGGCGGTCGTCTGGCCTCTCCGACGCCTCCCGTTCGTCGCAGCAAAGCGCCCCGCTCGCATGCCGATGACAGCCAGGTATCGGCCACCCCGCTGGCGCGCCGTCTGGCCGGCAAACTGGGTATCAACTTACATGACTGCCGAAGCAGCGGTTCACGCGGTCGAGTGAGTCGCGATGATGTGCTGGCCGCGGCGTTGTTACTCGACGAGCACCCGCAGACCAGCCCTGTGCAGGAGAGTGCCCCGGCACCCTTTGAGAGCATCCCGATGTCCGGTATGCGGCGGGCTATCGCTTCTCGCCTGCAAACGTCCAAGCAACAGTCTCCCCACTTCCGTTTGAACGTCGATCTCGATCTGGAACGACTGTTAGCGTTACGTCAGGACATTAACCGCGAAGTACCCGGCGTCAAGATTTCGGTTAATGACCTGTTGGTGAAGGCCTGCGCCCTGGCTTTGGTGGCCGTGCCTGACGTCAACATCCAGTTTGATGAAGCGACACAAAGTATCCGCCGCTTTGCGGATGCCGACATTTCGGTGGCCGTTGCGCTGCCTGCCGGGCTAATTACCCCTATTGTTCGCTCGGCGAACCGGAAATCGATTAGCGACATATCGAACGAAATTCACTCGCTGGTGACCAGAGCCAAAGCGGGCACGCTGAAGCCGGAAGAGTTCCAGGGCGGGACCTTTAGCGTGTCAAATCTGGGAATGCTCGGCGTCCGGCAGTTTGACGCCATCATCAATCCACCGCAAAGCGCAATCCTCGCCATTGGCGCCGGCGAGCTCCGGGCGGTAGTACGCGACGGGCAAATCGTCGCGCGCCAGCAAATGACGGTATCGCTATCCTGCGATCACCGGGTCATCGATGGCGCGGCAGGTGCGGCTTTTCTCCGGGAACTCAAGCGACTGATTGAAATCCCGACCTTGATGTTTATCCAGGAGACGAGCTATGCACGATAAATACGATGTGCTGATCATCGGCGGTGGTCCTGGGGGATACGTTGCCGCCATCCGTGCCGGTCAGCTAGGGCTTCGTACCGCATTAGTGGAAAAACAGCATCTGGGCGGCATCTGCCTGAACTGGGGATGCATTCCAACCAAGGCGCTGCTGCATGGCGCTGAGGTTGCGCACACTATCACCCATGCCAGTCAGCTGGGCATCAGCGTGGGCGAGGTGAACGTCGATCTGCAAAAACTGGTGCAATTTAGCCGTAACGTATCGCAACAGCTCACCGCAGGGGTTGCGTACCTGTTGAAGAAAAATGGCGTGCAGGTCATTGATGGCACCGCGCGGCTGCGCGGCAAGGGGCAAATCACGGTCGAGGATGCACGCGGTGAAGCGCGCGATTACCGGGCCGATCACGTGATCCTGGCAACCGGCGCCCGGCCACGCGCATTACCAGGCATCACGCCAGATGGCGAATATATCTGGACCTATTTCGAGGCGCTGCGGCCTAAGCTATTACCCAAGTCGCTCTTAATCATCGGTTCAGGGGCGATTGGCGTCGAGTTCGCCAGCCTTTATAACGATCTGGGCTGTAAAGTGACGCTGGTCGAGCTAGCTTCGCAGATTTTGCCAGTGGAAGATGCCGAGGTGTCTGCAGCAGTGCGTAAGTCATTCGAAAAACGCGGTATTCAGGTCCATACCCAGACCCTGGTGACGCAAGTACAGCTCACCGATACCGGGGTGCGCTGCACACTGAAAAACACCGGCGGCGAATATTCCCAGGATGTCGAACGTGTGCTGCTGGCGGTCGGCGTACAGCCGAATATTGAAGATCTGGGGCTGGAAACGCTGGGCGTTGAGTTAGACCACGGTTTTATCAAGACGGACGCGGCTTGTCGCACTAACGTATTCGGGCTTTATGCCATCGGCGATGTAGCCGGCCCGCCGTGTCTGGCGCACAAGGCCAGCCACGAAGGCGTGATCTGCGTTGAAACCCTGGCCGGTGTCGAAGGCGCCCATCCGCTTGATCGCGACTATGTACCCGGTTGCACTTATGCCCGGCCTCAGGTTGCCAGTCTGGGCCTGACGGAATCGACGGCTCTGGCCAGGGGACGGCCCGTCAGGATCGGTAAGTTCTCTTATCAGAGCAATGGTAAGGCGCTGGCCAGCGGCGAGACAGAGGGTTTTGTGAAGACGATTTTCGATGCTGAAACCGGCGAGTTGCTGGGCGCGCATATGGTTGGCGCACAGGTCACGGAACAGATCCAGGGCTTTGGCATCGCCCGTCACCTGGAGGCCACAGACGAAAGTCTCCTGTCGATGATCTTTGCGCATCCGACACTTTCCGAAGCGATGCATGAATCCATACTCGCGGCCTGCGATCAACCGTTGCATCAATAAAAAATAAGGGAGGCGATAGCTGTGCGATACGGAGTAAGTTCCCGTTATCCCTCCCGCACTCCCCGGCAGAAGATCCCCAACAACGGTTACGGCAGGATCTATTGATCTGAAACGCTAAGCGCCATGCGTAAATTCTGTATGTTTAGTAGACAACCAAACGACAGGAGGGGCGATCTATGACACAGCACGAAAGTTTTTGCCAGGCCTGCGGAATGCCGATGTCCGCACCTGATGCGCAAGGGACCAGCGATAAATATTGCGCGTATTGCAGCGACAGCGACGGTAATCTGAAATCCTGGGAAGAGGCCGTATCCGGTCTGGCGGCTTTTCTCGACTCCTGGCAAAAGGTGGGCGTAGCGGAATCACGGAAACGGGCAAAACGTTATCTGACGGCGATGCCTGCCTGGGCGCACAAAGCGGATGAGTAATTTGCCCGGGCGGCAGGATGAAATCAGTAGGGACAGATCGCCATGCCGACAACATTGCTATAGCGTTTTTGTACGCCATCCGGACAGGAATAAATGCGCGTTGTAGATGACGACCTGCAGGCATAGGCATGCATGGATGCGATCTTCATGCGGATGAAATAAACGCCTGGCGTTCTCACCCTTGACCAGATGCGTTATTGCCTGGTTTTTAAAGGTTCTGTTTCTGTATTTAACCCGGCACTTCTCATGGAATACAACATATTGATGTGATGAATCTCTCATTTCAACGATACCAACTGGACAATAAGTTATCGCGTGTGTTAGTTATTTAATCACGCAAGAGAATAGATTTAATTTAAACAAAAGTTAAACCTTTCTCACTTTGCTAAAAAATTGCATTGATAATGCTTTGGATTCCCGAACCATTATCAAAAGGGTATGTGAACAGAAAGCCCTCAGAGACGCGAGTCTCTGAGGGCTTTTTTTTGTTTTTTATCTCAGGAGTAAATAAATGTCTAAAGAACGTCGTCTCTCAAGAATATTCGCAAAAGATGGTAAATCCGTGACCTTAGCGCTGGATGGCTACTATTTTTCCACGAAAACAAATGGTATTGATAATACGATAAATCAGCTCCCTGCTCTGGTGGAACACGGCCTGGATTGCGCGCTCGTCACGTACGGCATGTTGAAGAATTATCGTGAAGCGCTGAACAGCGTTCCCGTTGTGTTACGCGTCGACAGCACGGTCAGTATCTTTGACAATACCGTTCCCGATACTACCCCCGTTTTTTCCGTCGAAGATGCGCTTAAAGTCGCTGCCGAGGGCGTGGTCTGCATGACCTTCCCCGGCGCCTTCAATGAAGAAAAAACCCACATTATGGCGATGCAGCTCGCGCAGGCAGCGGATCGCTGGAACGTACCGCTGATTGTCGAATCGCTCCCGTATGGTTATCCCGTCACCAGCGATGACTCTAACAATCCGGCGATCATCGCTGCATCGGCCCGCGCAGCGGTGGAGCTGGGCGCGGACGTCATCAAAACGCGTTTTACCGGTTCACCAGAGGACCGACTGATCGTTGAAGCTGCTGGCGTGCCGGTGCTTGCCTTAGGGGGGCCAAAAACCGGCATCGATGGTTACTTCAAATTTGTTCAGCACTGTATGCAGATGGGTGCGAAAGGCGTGGCTGTGGGACGAAACATTACCCAGGATCCGCAGCCGGCGAAAGTGGTAGCAGGTCTGAATGCCATCATCCATGAAAACGCAACAGCGGAAGATGCATACAGCCTCTACATGGCTAAATAACATCGGAAATTAATATGATTTTAAATAACACCATCATCCCTTCCATCAGGAAGTATAAATACTTTGAGAAAGCATTATCCTGCCAGTCAGAATATGTGCTGCTATCCGAAGCGAATATCGGCAATCTGCAGTCGCTGATTGGCAAATGCCATCAAAGCGGTAAGAAGGTCCTCGTTCATCTTGAATTACTGGGTGGTTTCAAACCGGATCAGGCGGGGATCAATCTACTGAAAAATTATTACAAGGTTGATGGTGTTATTTCTTCCAATCTCTCCGCGCTACGCTACGCCAAAAAAGAGGGATTGCTGACCGTATATCGGGTTTTACTTATCGATTCGCGATCGCTTGATCAGTCGCTCGATATTGTTAAACACAGTCCACCGGACGCAATTGAAATCTTACCTGCTGAATATGCCTGCCAGTGTCTGGAGTTGATTAGCCGAAATTTGAAAGGCTTTGATGTGGTATTCATCGCCGGAGGCTTTGTTAAGCGCAAATACCTTGTAGATAAAATATTCCATGCCGGATTTAAAGGGATAACCACCAGCGAGCCCGGCTTATGGTAACCAATAAGGAGTCCACGCGAATGAAAGATGAATACGTCATGGGCATCGACAATGGTGGAACCGTCACCAAGGCAGCCATCTATGACCGTAAAGGACAGGTGCTCGCCATCGCCTCAAAATCCACGCAGATGCTGACACCCCGGGAATTCCACACAGAGCGCAGTATCGATGAGCTGTGGACCGCGAATGTTGAAGTGATTAAAAAAGCGATTGCGCAATCAGGTATCGATGCCAGCCAGATAAAAGGAGTGGCCGTCACCGGTCATGGTAACGGTCTGTATCTGGTTGACGAAGAAGGTCACCCGGTGCGTAACGGCATTATATCCACCGACAGCCGGGCAAAAGAGTACGTTGAGAGATGGCAACGCTCGCCAGAATTCCTTACCGACATTTTGCCAAAAACAATGCAGTCCATCTGGGCCGGACAACCTGTCGCCTTGTTGGCATGGCTGAAGGAGTTCGAGCCCGAGACGCTGCAAAAAGCGCGTTATATTTTTATGGTCAAGGACCTGATCCGTTTTTACCTGACCGGAGAGGCTTTTCTTGAGCTGACCGATATCTCAGGCACCAACCTGATCAACGTACGTGACTGCCAGTATGACGATGAACTACTGGCATGGTGGGGACTTGATGAACTGCGGGACAAATTGCCCCCCATCAAACGCTCAACGGAATGCTGCGGAAAAATCACTGACGACGTGGCCCGTCTGACCGGTTTATGCGCAGGTACGCCGGTTTCTGGCGGGGTGTTTGATATCTCGGCCTCTTCCATTGCCTCGGGGATCAACAGTCTCGATAAGATGGCGATCGTCACCGGCACCTGGAGCATAAACGAATACGTTACCGACCACCCGGTTATTGATAAAGATCTGTTTATGACCTCCATTTATCCCATTGAGGGTAAATGGCTCATCACCGAGGCCAGCCCCACCTCCGCGAGCAACCTGGAGTGGTTTATTAACAACTTTATGGAGAGCGATCGGAAAACCTCCGCCGAACAAGGATCGTCGGTCTATGACCTGTGCAATAAGCTGGTTTCATCAACGACGCCGGATGAAAGTCACCTGCTGTTCTTTCCGTTCGTGTTTGGCTCTAACACCATTCCCGACGCCTCGGCCGGCTTTATCGGTGTCAACAGCTTCCATAAAAAAGCCCATTTTCTGCGGGCGATTTATGAGGGCGTGGCCTTCAGCCATCTCTACCACACCGAGCGCTTACGCAATATTAACCCAAAGTTAAGCCGCACTATTCGTATTGCTGGCGGCGTCACGAACTCCCCGGTCTGGCTGCAGATATTCGCCGATATCTTCCAGGCCACGCTGGAAATCGTTGACGTCAAAGAGCACGGGACCCTGGGTACCGCGATGACCGCCGCCGTTATGGTGGGCTGGTTTGCAGAGGTATTTGCGGCCTCAAACGACATGGTCCATGTCTCACGCACCGTCTCCCCTAATCCGGAAAACCACCGGGTCTACCAGACCAAATACCAGCTTTATAAAAACCTGTTATCAGAAATGCAGTCGCCGTGGAAAAGCTGCAGCAACTACATCGCGCACTAAGTGAGGAAAAAATGGATCTGAATTTAACGAATCGTACGGCCATCGTGACAGGCGGCGCAACCGGCCTGGGGAAAGAGTTTGTTCTTTCTCTCGCCAAAGAAGGCGTCAATATCTGCTTTACCTATATGCGTGAGGAAGAGCATCCCGAACGGCTGATCGAAACGGTGAAGGCCAGCGCGAACGTAGAGATCATTGCGGTCAAAACCGATCTCTCTGACGAGCAGAGCCGGGAAAATCTGTTTGCCACCTGTATCGACAGACTGGGCAAAGCCGACATTCTGGTGAATAACGCCGGGATCTGGCTGAGCGGCTACGTCACCGAGATCAGCCCGCAGGACTGGGATCTGGTGATGAATGTCAATCTGAAAGCCATCTTCCATATCAGCCAGCTGTTTGTAAATCACTGCCTGCAGCATGACCAGATGGGCAGCATTCTGAATATTACCTCGCAGGCCGCGTTCCACGGCTCCACGACGGGACATGCGCACTACGCGGCAAGTAAGGCCGGCCTGGTCGCCTTTGCTATCTCTCTGGCGCGGGAAGTCGCCAAACAAAAAATCAATGTGAACAATATCGCCGTCGGGATCATGGATACTGCGATGATCCGTAAGAACATTGAGCAAAACCCTGACTATTACGTCAGTCGTATTCCGGTGGGCCGCGTGGCCCAGCCGCAAGAAATTGCCGACATCGGAGTCTTCATGGTTTCTCCTAAGACCAGCTATATGACGGGAGCAACTCTGGACGTTACCGGCGGTATGTTGATGCGTTAATCTAGGGAGAATCATTATGAAATGTCTGGCAATTGCCGATCTGTTTATCAATGCAGCGATGATGGAATCAGGACTGAAAGCGCTCAGGGATAAGGGAATTGAAGTAGAAATACGCGAGTGGTCACATGACTCCGTTGAGAAACTTCAGGAAGATAATCTGCGGGTTGAACAGGAAGGAGCAGAAGCCGTGGCCTTACCGGAAGCGCTGCTTCAGGGAACGGATGATATTGACATCCTGATCACTCAGTTTGCCCCCGTCAATACTGCGGTGTTCGATAAACTACCAAAGCTGAAATATGTAGGCGTGCTCCGCGGTGGCGTGGAAAACGTGAATCTTCAGGTGGCGAACGCCCGGGGCGTTGAGGTGATAAACACACCGGGGCGTAACGCTCGCAGCGTCGCCGAATTCACGGTCGGCATGATCCTGACGGAAATGCGCAATATCGCCCGTTCACACGATGCCCTGCGTGACAAATACTGGCGTAAAGACAGTCCGAACCATCAGGCGATCCCGGAGCTTGGCGGAAAAGTCGTGGGGCTGGTTGGCCTCGGTCATATTGCCCAACTGGTCGCGGGATTTCTCAGTGGCTTTGGCACGGAGATTATCTTTTACGATAAGTACGTTGCAGACCATGAACGTTATGAGAAAGTCGATTCTCTGGACGAACTGGTACAACGCGCCGACGTTATCTCGTTACATGCTCGCCTGACGCCGGAAACCGAAAATCTGATTAATGCACACCATTTCGCGCTAATGAAGCGCAGTGCCATCATTGTTAACACGGCACGCTCCGGGTTAATCAATGAAAAAGAGATGGTTGATGCGCTCAGATCCGGGCAAATCATGGGCGCCGCGCTTGATACCTTTGATGACGAGCCACTCCCTGACGACAGTGCATTCTATACACTGAATAACGTGACTATTACGCCGCATATTGCCGGGAGTACCATTGACGCATTCAGTAATTCGCCCAAACTCTTCGCTGAGATCCTTTTAAAGAAACTCAGTTAAATACTAAAAGAACCATTAAAGGTATTAACAGGGCCCAATGGGCACGGGTTAACTCGTGCCCAATTCGCCCGCCTTTTAAGGAATCATTATGGATATTATCAACAGCATTATTAGTCTGGGGGCATCAGTAATGATGCCAGTAATATTCTTTATTATCGCGCTTTGCTTTGGCGTTAAAATCGGTACGGCATTTAAAGCAGGAATGCTGGTAGGCATTGGTTTTGAAGGGGTGGGGCTGGTGATTGGCCTGCTGCTGACAAATCTGGGCCCCGCATCGCAGGCGATGGTTGAGCGTATCGGCCTGCAGTTAACGGTCGTTGATACCGGTTGGCCTACCGCATCGACCATTGGCTGGGGTTCGCCGCTGATGCTGCCCGTCGTGGTGGGCTTTATCGTCATCAACCTGGCTATGCTTCTGTTGAAATTAACCAAAACGGTGAATATCGATATTTTTAACTACTGGATTTTCCTGATCATGGGGTCTGTGGTCTATGCCGGAACGGGAAATTACTGGCTTTCGGTCGGTATTACATTCGCTATTTTTGTGTTGACGCTATTGGCGGCAGATTTAACGGCTCCATATTTACAAAAAAACTATAATCTTAAAGGGATATCATTCCCACATCTTACCTGTATAGCTTACGTGCCGTTTGGCATTGCCTGTAATTACATCATTGATAAGATCCCGCTTATCAATAAAATCAATTTCGATCCGGAAAGTATTAATAAAAAATTCGGCGTTTTTGGCGAGCCTCTTACCCTGGGATTTGTGCTGGGACTGCTGTTGGCCTTCCTGGCGGGATATGACGTTTCTGCTGCCGTTTCACTGGCCATTAAGGTTTCAGCCGCCATGCTGCTACTGCCTAAAATGATTGAAATTCTGGTGCAGGGATTGTTGATTGTCCGTGATGCCGCTGAAGCAAAACTGAAGGCTAAATTCCCGGGGCGCGATTTTTACATCGGGATGGATACGGCGTTACTGATCGGTGAACCTTCGGTACTGGCGACCGGTCTGCTGTTAATCCCTATGGCTGTGGTGCTGTCTATCATTCTGCCCGGCAACCGCGTACTGCCCTTTGTCGATCTGGCTTCATTAATGTTCCTGCTGGCAATGGTCACGCCGTTCTGTAAACGAAATATGTTCCGCATGTTCATAACCGGAACCCTGATCGTGACCTGCATCCTGTATGTCGGGACGGACATTTCGCAAGAATACACTCAGGCGGCGGTGAACTCGCATATTCCAGTGCCGGAAGGGATGGCCGAGATCACCAATATCGTCGGCGGCGCCACGACGCCTGTCGGCTGGCTGGCCGTCAAGTTTGGCGAGTTTTTTAGCGCCACACCTTAGTACAAGACCACACAAGTAAACAGAGGGCAAACTGCTGCCCTCTGTTTCTTCCTCTTATACTGTGTACTGAATAGCTGGCTCAGCTACGCCCCTGGTTTGAACATCTGACCAGCGCGTCCGCCCCCTGCGCGGCGAGGTGGTTCATTTCTTTTGTGCCCCCTCACGTTTTCAACCCAACCTGCTATGCTCCTTCTTTCATTATTCTCTGGAGATCCCGATGTTGACCATCTGGGGCCGAAAAACCTCCTCTAACGTGCAGGCGCTGATGTGGTGTGTTGGCGAGCTTGGGTTGGACTATCTCCGGTTCGACGTGGGGCATCGCTATGGCGGTACCGACAGCGAGGCGTTTTATCAGCTCAATCCCAATCGTACGGTGCCAGTGCTGCAGGATGACGAAAATCCGCCGCTGTGGGAAACCGGCGCGATCCTTCGCTATTTAGCCAGTCGCTACGCCGACGACGCCTTCTGGCCGGGCGAACTGCTGGCTCGTACTGAGGTTGATCGCTGGGCCGAGTGGTCAAAGCAGAATATCGCCCTCGGCTTTACGGCGCCGGTGTTCTGGCGCGTGGTGCGCACGCCCGCCGCCGAGCGGGATCCGCAGGCCATCGCCGCGGCGGTGACGGCCCTGGAGCAAAAGCTGGCGATTGCCGAGGCACGTCTCGCCGGCAGTCGCTATCTGGTGGGCGATACCGTCACCCTGGCCGATATCCAGTTTGGTCATGTGCTGTACCGCTACTTTGCCATCGATATCACCCGTCGTCCCCTCCCCCACCTTGCGGCGTATTATGCACGGCTAACCGCACGGCCCGCCTTTCGCCAGCACGTCATGGTCAGCTACGACGAGCTGAAGGTCTGAAAATGGTCGGTAGCGCCTCCTGACGCTACCGACATACCGGTTAACGCGCCATCAGGACAAACACGCCCCAGCCGAGATATTCCCGGGTCCAGGTGACGTGGTGTAGCGGCGCAGTGGTCAACTGCTGGCGAACCTCCGGCGCGAAGTCATCGTGCGGATTGGCCTCCAGCCAGCGGCGCATCGTCAGCCATTTCGCCGCTTCATAACGATCCCAGCCCTCCTGGTCGGCCAGCACCATCTCCACCACGTCATAGCCCAGTTCGCCAAAGTGAGCGACCAGCGCCGGCAGCGTCAGGAAGTCATCGGGTGACTGCGCGCCGCAGGCAACCGCTTCTTCCGCCGTGGCGGGGCGTTTGCGCCACCATGGCTCGCCGATAAGCAGCATGCCGCCTGGGTTAAGACTCTGCTTCAGTAGCGCAATCGTGCCTGCCACTCCGCCGCCGATCCACGTTGCCCCCACGCAGGCGGCAATATCGCACGGCTGACTGGCGACATACCCGCTGGCATCCTGGTGTATGAAGGTCACCCGGTCGCTCACCCCGAGCGCTTCTGCCCGGGCGGCCGCCTGCTGACTGAATAGCAGACTCATGTCCACCCCGGTGCCGACGATCTGATGATCGCGCGCCCAGCTACAGAGCATCTCGCCGGAACCGCTGCCGAGGTCAAGAATGGTGGTGCCCGGCGCCATTCGCAGCGCCCGTCCCAGCGTGGCGTACTTTTCCGGGGTAAAAGGGTTATGAATACGGTGTTCGCTTTCACTGATAGTAAAAATGCGAGGGATATCGATCATGGGTGTTTCTCCTTGAGAGCCATACGCCCGGGCAGCGACCCTGCCCGGGTCGCTGTATCAGCGGTTGTCCGCCTGTGCGCGAACGTTATTCAAACCGGTGGTGTTGATCCGGTACGGCTGGCCATTCACCGACTTAATCAGCTTTTTGGTTTTGAGCTTTTTGAAGACCGCGAGGGTACAGTCGCTCAGCAACAGCCCTTCCCGGGTGTAGCATTCGACGGCGGTAATGCGGCCGGAGGTATCGCGGACGTGCGCAATACGGCCACCTTTGGCGAGTACGTGTAAGGTCCGTTGTTCCTGACGGGATAAATTCATACTGAAACCTGTTCATTATCATGTGCGAAAACATGCCTACACCCGCAGGTGTGTGCGTAAGGTTTAAGCGCAGCGATAATCAGTCCGGCCTGGGCAGGTCGGGAAGCTGATTATCTGATAATGACATTCTCCAGCATCGAAGCCTCGGTGAGCATTGAAAGGTATTTACCGGCTGAATATTAACACCTTCATCTGGTAAGGGTATTGTGCAGATTAAAAACTGTGACCGGTATTACGATTTCCCGTCAGCCTACCCCCCATTTTTTGCGCTATCCGCCGCTCGCTCTGCTCCTCAACTTTCACCACCACCTTATCCCCCTCCCGCATTGTTAAATAATTGTTGTCAGATCACAAAATGGAAACAAAAAGGCCATTTCGTACGCATTTTATAAAAATGTAGATATTTTTAATTTATGGCTACGAAATGAACATCACCCTGACCTTACAGCGAGGAACGATCCTGATGAACGCCCTGACCGCAGTAAAACCGACACCCGCGCCGTTAGCCCAGCAATACCCTGGCTTTACCGTCTCCCCTTCCGCCCAGTCGCCGCGCCTGCTGGAGCTCACCTTTTCCGCGGACACCACCACCCAGTTTCTGCAGCAGGTCGCGCAGTGGCCGGTGCAGGCGCTGGAGTACAAATCTTTCTTACGCTTCCAGGTGGGCAAGATCCTCGACGATCTGTGCGGCAACCAGCTGCAGCCGCTGCTGATCAAAACATTGCTCGATCGCGCGGAAGGCGCGCTGCTGATCAACGGCGAAGGGATCGATAACGTCAGCCAGGCCGAAGAGATGGTCAAGCTGGCCACCGCCGTCGCCCACCTGATTGGCCGTTCCAACTTCGACGCCATGAGCGGCCAGTATTACGCCCGCTTCGTGGTGAAAAACGTCGATAATTCCGACAGCTACCTGCGCCAGCCGCACCGGGTGATGGAGCTGCACAACGACGGTACCTACGTCGAAGAGCAAACCGACTACGTGCTGATGATGAAGATCGACGAGCAGAACATGCAGGGCGGCAATTCCCTGCTGCTGCATCTCGACGACTGGGAGCACCTCGACGAATTCTTCCGCGACCCGCTCGCCCGCCGCCCGATGCGCTGGGCCGCGCCGCCGAGCAAAAACGTCAGCAAAGATGTTTTCCACCCGGTGTTCGACGTCGACCAGCTGGGTCGCCCGGTGATGCGCTATATCGACCAGTTCGTCCAGCCGAAAGATTTCGAAGAAGGCACCTGGCTGAGCCGCCTCTCCGACGCGCTGGAGACCAGCAAAAACATTCTTTCTATACCGGTGCCGGTAGGCAAATTTCTGTTGATTAACAACCTGTTCTGGCTGCACGGCCGCGACCGTTTTACGCCGCACCCGGACCTGCGCCGCGAGCTGATGCGCCAGCGCGGCTACTTTGCGTATTCCACGAATCATTACCAGACTCATCAATAAGGGTTTTCAGGCGAAGGAATTGAGCGGATGTATGATTTCGTGATTATCGGCGGCGGCATCATCGGCATGTCGACCGCCATGCAGTTAATTGAGATTTACCCGGACGCCCGCATTGCGCTGCTGGAAAAAGAGTCCGGCCCGGCCTGCCATCAGACCGGCCACAACAGCGGCGTGATCCACGCCGGGGTGTATTACACCCCCGGCAGCCTCAAGGCGCAGTTTTGCCTCGCCGGCAACCGCGCTACCAAGGCCTTTTGCGAGCAGAACGGCATCCGCTATGACGTCTGCGGCAAGATGCTGGTCGCCACCTCGCCGCTGGAGATGGAGCGGATGCGCGCCCTGTGGGATCGCACCGCCGCCAACGGCCTGCAGCGGGAATGGCTGAGCGCCGGGGAGCTGCGCGAGCGCGAACCGAACATCAGCGGGCTCGGCGGGATCTTCGTCCCTTCCAGCGGCATCGTCAGCTACCGCGACGTGGCGGCGGCGATGGCGAAGAACTTCGAATCGAAAGGCGGCGCCATTGTCTACAACGCCGAAGTCAGCGCCCTGAAAGAACACGCCAGCGGCGTGGTGATCCGTACCCGTCAGGGCGGTGAGTATGAGGCCTCGACGCTGATTACCTGCTCCGGGCTGATGGCCGATCGGCTGGTGAAAATGCTCGGCGTCGATCCCGGGTTTATCATCTGCCCGTTCCGCGGGGAGTATTTCCAGCTTGCCCCGCAGCACAATCAGATCGTCAACCATCTGATCTATCCGATCCCCGATCCGGCGATGCCGTTCCTCGGCGTCCACCTGACCCGCATGATCGACGGCAGCGTCACCGTCGGCCCCAACGCCGTGCTGGCCCTGAAGCGCGAAGGCTATCGCAAGCGTGATATCTCGCTGGCCGATACCCTGGAGATCCTCACCTCGCCCGGCATCCGCCGGGTGCTGCAAAACAACCTGCGCTCCGGACTGGGCGAAATGAAGAATTCGCTGTGCAGAAGCGGCTATCTGCGGCTGGTGCAGAAATACTGCCCGAGCCTGACGCTCAGCGATTTACGCCCGTGGCCGGCCGGCGTGCGGGCGCAGGCGGTGTCGCCGCAGGGCAAACTGATCGACGATTTTCTCTTTGTCACCACCGCGCGTTCCATTCACACCTGTAACGCGCCGTCGCCGGCGGCGACGTCGGCTATCCCGATCGGCGCGCATATCGTCAGCAAGGTGCAGACCCTGCTGGCCAGCCAGAGCAATCCCGGACGCACGCTGCGTGCGGCACGTAGCGTGGAGACACTACACGCCGCTTTTACCCGTTAACCCCCTGAAGACAGGAAGCGATTATGCAACTCAACGATATGACTCTGTTTCGCCAGCAGGCGCTGATTGATGGTCAGTGGCGCGATGCGCCCAACGGCGACGTGATTGCGGTGACCAACCCGGCCAACGGCGAGCAGCTCGGCAGCGTGCCGAAAATGGGCGCCGACGAAACCCGACAAGCGATCGAGGCCGCTAACCGCGCCCTTCCCGCCTGGCGTGCCCTCACCGCCAAAGAGCGGGCGAACATTCTGCGCCGCTGGTTCGATCTTATGATGGAGAATCAGGACGATCTCGCTCGTCTGATGACCCTCGAGCAGGGGAAACCGCTGGCGGAAGCCAAAGGTGAAATCAGCTACGCCGCCTCCTTTATTGAGTGGTTCGCCGAAGAAGGTAAGCGCATTTACGGCGACACCATTCCTGGCCACCAGGCCGACAAGCGCCTGCTGGTGATTAAGCAGCCCATCGGCGTTACCGCCGCCATCACCCCGTGGAACTTCCCGGCGGCGATGATCACCCGCAAAGCGGGCCCGGCGCTGGCTGCGGGCTGCACCATGGTCCTGAAACCGGCCAGCCAGACGCCGTTTTCCGCGCTGGCGCTGGCCGAACTGGCCAATCGCGCCGGGATCCCCGCCGGGGTGTTCAACGTCGTCACCGGCTCAGCCGGCGCGGTCGGCGGCGAACTGACCAGTAACCCGCTGGTGCGCAAGCTCTCCTTTACCGGCTCGACCGAGATTGGCCGCCAGCTGATGGAGCAGTGCGCGAAAGACATCAAAAAAGTCTCCCTGGAGCTGGGCGGCAACGCGCCGTTTATCGTCTTCGACGATGCCGACCTCGACAAAGCCGTCGAGGGGGCGCTGGCGTCGAAGTTCCGCAACGCCGGGCAGACCTGCGTTTGCGCCAACCGCCTGTACGTCCAGGATGGGGTATATGACCGTTTCGCCGAGAAGCTGCAGCAGGCGGTGGAAAAACTGCGCATTGGCGACGGCCTGCAGGACGGGGTCACCACCGGCCCGCTGATCGACGAGAAAGCCGTCGCCAAAGTTGAAGAACACATTGCCGACGCCATCGCCAAAGGCGCGAAGGTGGTCACCGGCGGCAAACCGCACGCCCTGGGCGGCAACTTCTTCCAGCCGACCATCCTGGTCAACGTTCCCGACAGCGCCAAAGTGGCGAAAGAGGAGACCTTCGGCCCGCTGGCCCCGCTGTTCCGCTTTAAAGATGAAGCCGACGTCATTGCCCAGGCCAACGATACCGAGTTCGGCCTCGCCGCCTATTTCTACGCCCGCGATCTGAGCCGCGTGTTCCGCGTCGGCGAAGCGCTGGAGTACGGCATCATCGGCATCAATACCGGCATTATCTCCACCGAAGTCGCCCCGTTCGGCGGCGTCAAGGCCTCCGGCCTCGGCCGCGAAGGGTCGAAGTACGGTATCGAAGACTACTTAGAAATCAAATACATGTGTATTGGCCTTTAACAGGAGTGTCGGATGAACAGCAATAAAGCATTAATGGCGCGTCGCAGCGACGCGGTCCCGCGCGGCGTCGGCCAGATCCATCCTATCTTCGCCGAGCGCGCGGAGAACTGCCGGGTGTGGGACGTCGAAGGGCGGGAATATCTCGATTTTGCCGGCGGTATCGCGGTGCTCAATACCGGCCACCTGCATCCGCAGATTGTCGCCGCCGTGGAGGACCAGCTGAAAAAGCTGTCCCATACCTGCTTCCAGGTGCTGGCCTACGAGCCCTACCTGGCGCTGTGCGAAAAGATGAACCAGAAGGTGCCAGGTGATTTCGCCAAGAAAACCCTGCTGGTCACCACCGGGTCGGAAGCGGTGGAGAACGCGGTGAAGATCGCCCGCGCGGCAACCGGGCGCAGCGGCGCTATCGCCTTCACCGGCGCCTATCACGGCCGTACCCACTACACCCTGTCGCTGACCGGTAAAGTGAATCCTTACTCCGCCGGTATGGGCTTAATGCCGGGCCACGTCTATCGCGCCCTCTACCCGTGCGCGCTGCACGGCGTCAGCGATGACGAGGCGATCGCCAGCATCCATCGCATCTTCAAAAACGATGCCGCGCCGGAAGATATCGCCGCCATCATTATCGAGCCGGTGCAGGGTGAAGGCGGATTCTATGCCGCCTCCCCGGCCTTTATGCAGCGCCTGCGCGCCCTGTGCGACGAGCACGGCATTATGCTCATCGCCGATGAGGTTCAGAGCGGCGCGGGCCGCACCGGTACCCTGTTCGCCATGGAGCAGATGGGCGTCGCGGCGGATATCACCACCTTCGCCAAATCCATCGCCGGCGGTTTCCCGCTGGCGGGCGTCACCGGCCGCGCGGAAGTGATGGACGCCATCGCCCCCGGCGGACTGGGCGGCACCTACGCTGGCAACCCCATCGCCTGCACCGCCGCCCTGGCGGTATTGCAGATTTTCGAGCAGGAAAACCTGCTGGAAAAAGCCAACCAGCTCGGCGATACCCTGCGCCAGGGCCTGCTGGCGATCGCTGAAGATCATCCGGAGATCGGCGATGTCCGCGGTCTGGGAGCGATGATCGCCATCGAGCTGTTTGAAGAAGGCGACCACAGCAGACCGAATGCAAGACTCACGGCGGATATCGTCGCCCGCGCGCGCGACAAAGGCCTGATCCTGCTCTCCTGCGGGCCGTACTACAACGTACTGCGCATCCTGGTGCCACTGACCATCGAAGAGGCGCAGATCGAGCAGGGGCTGAAGATCATCGCCGACTGCTTTACCGAGGCGAAACAGGCATAAAACAACAGATATGCGGACACGAAGTACGTTAGTAAGGGAATGAAGACGAGACCTGCAAAACAACAATAATACGCGTGCCCCGGCGCGGGAATGTCGGGGCGCTCTCCCAGGTGACACACTTCGAGAGGGTAAATGATGGGGCAACTGTCGCAATCACAGGATTTAGGGGCGGGACTGAAGTCGCGCCACGTCACAATGTTATCTATCGCCGGGGTGATCGGCGCGAGTTTATTTGTCGGATCCAGCGTCGCCATTGCCGAGGCGGGCCCGGCGGTGCTGCTGGCCTATCTGTTTGCCGGGCTGCTGGTGGTGATGATTATGCGTATGCTGGCCGAAATGGCGGTCGCCACGCCGGATACCGGCTCCTTTTCCACCTATGCTGATAAAGCCATCGGCCGCTGGGCGGGGTATACCATCGGCTGGCTGTACTGGTGGTTTTGGGTCCTGGTTATTCCGCTGGAAGCCAATATCGCGGCGATTATTTTGCATTCATGGGTGCCGGGCGTCCCGGTGTGGTTGTTCTCCCTGGTCATCACCCTCGCCCTCACCGGCAGTAACCTGCTGAGCGTCAAAAACTACGGCGAATTCGAGTTCTGGCTGGCGCTGTGCAAAGTGGTCGCTATTCTGGCGTTTATCGTCCTGGGCGCGGTCGCCATTACCGGTTTTTATCCCTATGCCGAGGTGAGCGGCATTTCGCGGCTGTGGGATCACGGCGGCTTTATGCCCAACGGCTTCGGCGCGGTGCTCAGCGCGATGCTGATCACCATGTTCTCGTTTATGGGCGCGGAGATTGTCACCATTGCCGCCGCCGAATCAGATACTCCGGATAAACATATCGTGCGCGCCACCAACTCGGTGATCTGGCGTATCTCTATTTTTTATCTGTGCTCGATCTTTATCGTCGTCGCCCTCATCCCGTGGAATATGCCGGGGCTGAAGAGCATCGGCTCCTACCGCTCGGTGCTCGAGCTGCTGCATATTCCCTATGCCAAGCTGATTATGGACGGCGTGATCCTCCTGTCGGTCACCAGCTGTCTGAACTCGGCGCTGTATACCGCTTCGCGGATGCTCTACTCCCTGAGCCGCCGCGGCGATGCGCCGGCCATCATGGGGCGGACCAACCGCAGCAAAACGCCGTACGTGGCGGTGCTGCTCTCCACCGGCGCGGCATTCCTCACCGTGGTGGTGAACTACTACGCGCCTGCCAAGGTGTTTAAATTCCTCATCGACAGCTCCGGCGCCATCGCCCTGCTGGTCTATCTGGTGATCGCCGTTTCGCAACTGCGGATGCGCAAAATCCTTCAGGCGCAAGGCGGCGAGATCCGTCTCAGAATGTGGCTCTATCCGTATCTGACCTGGCTGGTGATCGCCTTTATCACCTTCGTGTTGGTGGTGATGCTGTTCCGTCCGGCGCAGCAGCTGGAGGTGATCTCTACCGGCCTGTTAGCATTGGGAATTATTTGTACGGTACCGATTATGTCGCGCTGGAAAAAGCTGGTATTGTGGCAAAAACTGCCGCTGCAAAATACGCGTTAACCCTCTTCCCGGCGCCCGCCGGGAAGAGTCTTCAGGAGTAAGAACATGACCGCCATTTCCCAGGCGACGGCCATTGACGGGTACCGTTGGTTAAAAAACGACATCATCCGCGGGGTCTACCAACCCGATGAGAAGCTGCGGATGAGCCTGTTGACCTCGCGCTATGCCCTGGGGGTCGGTCCGCTGCGCGAGGCGCTTTCGCAGCTGGTGGCCGAGCGGCTGGTGACGGTGGTCAATCAGAAAGGCTATCGGGTAGCGCCCATGTCGGAACAGGAGCTTCTCGATATCTTCGACGCGCGCGCCAACATGGAAGCCATGCTGGTGCGCCTCGCCATTGAGCGCGGCGGCGATGAGTGGGAAGCCGAGCTGCTGGCCCGCGCCCATCTGCTCAACAAGCTGGAGTCGTGCGAAGCGAGTGAGCACTTACTCGATGAATGGGACCAGCGCCATCAGGCATTTCACACCGCCATCGTCGCCGGCTGCGGTTCGCAGTATCTGCTGCAGATGCGCGAACGGCTGTTCGACCTGGCGGCCCGCTACCGCTTCATCTGGCTGCGCACCACTGTGCTGTCGGTGGAGATGCTGGAAGATAAGCATGTCCAGCATCAGACTCTGGTGGACGCTATTCTGGCGCGCGACGCTGAACAGGCCAGCGCGCTGATGCGCGAGCACTTACTGACTCCGATCCCGATTATTCAGCAGGCGATGGCCGGCAAGCTGCAGCCGCAGGTAGTGTGAGTCAGGCGGCGGGGTAGAAAGTACGGGGATGCCGGCAACGTCTTCGTCACGCTCCTCCACGCCGCACGGGCGTGGAGAAATCGTATCCGTAGATCAATCAGGCCCGCAGACGAACCGGCTCGCTGAAATCGTCGGCCGGTTCCAGCTTCAGATTAAAGGTGGTCAGCAGCGCTGCCGCGCGCTCGTGAAACTCGCGCAGCGTTTTTTCCAGTCTGTCGCTCACTTCCGGGTCGTCAATATCGACCGCCTGCCAAGACCCTTCTTTATTGAACAGACCAAACTGGTAGCTATAGGTGAAACGTGACTCTTGTGCTTCCATTTCCATCCACCAGCCCCAGAATTCACGCTTCTCCGGCGCGGGCTTAACATTGACGCAAACTGCCAGGCAATCGAAAAAGAAACGGTTGTCATGGCACTGCTCTTCGCGAATGTAAGGCCCTAGCGCCGTGAATTTCTTGATCAACTTACTTTTCAGGTGTCCACTCGGTAACGTCATTGCGATCTCCTTTAGTGATGCAACTGTTTTACCAAACCAATAGAATTTAGCAATAAATTAACCAAATCTATGATTGATCCAGCGGGCGATCTGTCGCAATGCGTGATCAAAATTGCGATACACCGGGTTAAACGGGATCTCCAGCAGTTTGCCATCGGCAGATGACGAGGTGATTAACCGCGACTCCTCTTCAGGGCTGAACGGATCATCCTTCCAGAAGCCGGAGAGCATCGGCGTCGGGCAACGGCGCCCCAGCAGTCCCTGGGTTTTGAGCGAATAGCGATTGAGCTCCACGCGCAGCGCTTCATCGGATGCGTCATGCATGCCCAGCCGCGAGGCCAGCACGTCGAGGTACATCTCCGGCACGCGCCCCTGATGCAGGGGATCCACCAGCAGACCGTGGACCACCGGCCCCAGACAGGCTACGGCCTTCAGCCGCTGCGGCTCCAGGTAACCGAGACGCACCGCGATATTGGCGCCAAAGCGGAAGCCGAAGGCGGCGACCCGGGTATGGTCAATCCACGGCACATTTTCCAGATGGCGCAGCGCGTGCTGATGCAGCAGGCTGGTGTCCTGATTCAGCGTCCATTTTGATGAGAAGCCGATGGAGGGCATATCAATGGTCAGCATGGCAATGCCGAGCGGTGAGAAGTAGTTTTCATACAGGTTGTAATAATCGGTCTGCAGCGAGTCCAGCCCCCCGCACATCAGCACCGTCGGAAACGGCCCCTCGCCTTTCGGCATATGCAAAAAGCCGGTTATCGGCGAGCCGCCAGGGATAGTAAACTCCAGCTCGCGCAGGGCGCCAGGCAGTCGCTGGGCGGCCTCTTCATACGCCCGGTTGGCTAAAGCCTGCGCCTGTTCCGCCAGCTCATCGCCTTTGATATGCGGATAAGCGGCAATGCTGTACAGGTTCGAAGCATGCAGCCAGTGGCGGCCGCTCAGCAAAGGATCGGCTTCCTGCCCGGCCTTTTGCTGCCACTGCATGGCTTCTTTCGCCCACTCAAAAATCCAGTTGCCGCCGCGATAGCCGATAACGGTATCGAACAGCTCGGGATCGGTTCGTTCGGCCTCGCTCATCACAATGCGCGCTTGCACATCGAGGATCTCCTGCGGGGTTACGCCGCGCCAGATCCACATTAAGCGATTGATCAGACGGTACCAGTGATCGACGTGATTGCCGCTCAGCGCTGACTGCATCGCCTGGGGTTTTCCGGCAGAAAACCGGCGCACCAGCGTAGAGGTTTCGGGATGTTTGAAGCGAGGTTTAAACAGCGTTTCGCTAAGGTTAGCCTGTGACATGTGCAGTCTCCGTCGTAGTGCCACTCCGGATATTGTAACCTGCTAAAGGATAAAAAAAACCACGCCCGGCAAGCCGGGCGTGGTAAATAGCACTGTCCTGAAGAATTAACGACCTGCGATAGGCGGTACAAACACCACGCCCATATCCCACGGCTGTTCAATCCAGGTATCCTGCGGAATATCAACCACGTAATCATCCACCAGCGGACGGCCTGCCGGTTTGGCGAAAATGGTGACAAAGTGCGCTTTGGGATACATTTCGCGGATCGCCACAGCGGTCCCGCCGGTATCCACCAGATCGTCGATAACGATAAAGCCTTCGCCATCGCCTTCCGCACGTTTCAGCACTTTCAGCTCGCGCTGGTTATCATGGTCGTAGCTGGAGATGCATACGGTATCAACATGACGAATGCCCAGTTCACGCGCCAGTAACGCTCCCGGTACCAGTCCGCCGCGGCTAACGGCAATAATGCCTTTCCATTGCTCAACCGGCAGCAGACGGCTGGCCAGTTTGCGGGCGTGAATCTGCAACATGTCCCAGGTGACGACGTATTTTTCGCTCATGTGAAGTGTCCCAGCCTGTGTAATACGGCTTAAATAATGTTCGAGGGGGAAAATGGTTGCGCGAGATTATAGAGATCTGACGCACTAAAAACCAGTGTTAAGCGGTTTGCGCAACGCTTTTTGCGTTGTTTACACTACCTGCGGCGGTGGAAAGTGGTATTCTCAACCCCATCGCGCAAGCCCGGGCTTGTTGTGTATTTTAACGCTAACCCTCGTCCTGCAACCGCTGTATGCAGGAGTCTGTAAGGAGACTTACCGTGTCTGAACTGTCTCAACTATCCCCGCAGCCGCTTTGGGATATTTTTGCCAAGATTTGCTCCATCCCGCACCCGTCCTATCACGAAGAACAGCTCGCCGAGCACATTATGGGTTGGGCAAAAGAAAAAGGCTTACACGCGGAACGCGACCAGGTTGGCAACATTCTGATTCGTAAAGGCGCGACTGCCGGTATGGAAAACCGTAAGCCGGTAGCGCTGCAGGCGCACCTCGATATGGTGCCGCAGAAAAATAACGACACCGTCCACGACTTCGCCAAAGATCCGATTCAGCCGTACATTGACGGCGAATGGGTGAAAGCGCGCGGCACCACGCTGGGCGCGGACAACGGTATCGGGATGGCGTCCGCGCTGGCGGTACTGGCCGACGACAGCGTCGCTCACGGCCCGCTGGAAGTGCTGCTGACCATGACCGAAGAAGCCGGCATGGACGGTGCCTTCGGTCTGCAGGCCAACTGGCTGCAGGCCGATATCCTGATCAACACCGACTCCGAAGAAGAAGGCGAAATCTACATGGGTTGCGCCGGCGGGATCGATTTCACCTCTAACCTGGCGCTGACCCGCGAAGCGATTCCGGCCGGGTTCCAGAGCTTTAAAGTCACCTTAAAAGGGCTGAAAGGCGGCCACTCCGGCGGTGATATTCACCTTGGTCTGGGTAACGCCAACAAGCTGCTGTCGCGCTTCCTCGCCGGCCACGCCGATGAGCTGGATCTGCGTCTGGTCGATTTCAACGGCGGCACGTTGCGCAACGCCATCCCGCGTGAAGCTTACGCTACTGTCGCCGTCGCCGCGGATAAAGCCGATGCGCTGAAAGCGCTGGTGAATACTTACCAGGCGCTGCTGAAAAACGAGCTGGAGGCCAAAGAGAAGAACCTGGTGGTGCTCCTTGAAGCGGTCGATAACGACAAAGCGGCGCTGACTCAGGCTTCCCGCGACGGTTTCATCCGCCTGCTGAACGCCACGCCGAACGGGGTTATCCGCAACTCTGACGTGGCGAAAGGCGTAGTGGAAACTTCGCTGAACGTCGGCGTCGTCACCATGACCGATGACAACGTACAGATCCACTGCCTGATCCGCTCGCTGATCGACAGCGGCAAAGACTACGTGGTCAGCATGCTGGATTCTCTGGGTAAGCTGGCGGGGGCGAAAACCGAAGCCAAAGGCGCTTACCCTGGCTGGCAACCGGACGCCAATTCGCCGGTGATGCACCTGGTGCGCGAGACCTATCAGCGTCTGTTCAACAAGACGCCGAACATCCAGATCATCCACGCCGGTCTGGAATGCGGCCTGTTCAAAAAACCGTATCCGGAAATGGACATGGTCTCCATCGGGCCGACCATTACCGGTCCGCACTCTCCGGATGAGCAGGTACATATCGAAAGCGTCGGCCAGTACTGGACGCTGCTGACCGAGCTGCTGAAAGCCATTCCGGCTAAATAAGCACCACCACCGGCGGCAGTCCGCCGCCGGTTTTTCACCCGCCTCACCTTAGCAACCCGCGTTTTCCATCCGGTAGTTAATAAACCACTCTCCGCGCGCCGCTACCCGCTGCTCAGCCACCACCTTAAAGCCATGGGCTGTAAAACAGGGTTTTGCCGTAATGCTGGCGTCCACCGTCAGGATTTGCGCAGGATACTGAGCGCAGAGCGCCTCGATAAGCGCGCCGCCGATACCCTGCCGGCCATGATCCGGCGAGACGAAGAGTAAATCGATATGCGTCCCGATGGCGGTGATAAAGCCAACCGGTTGATGCTCTACTTCCGCCACCAGCCCGATTGAATCAGCCAGCTTTTGCCGCCATCGCGTCTCATCCACCTGCGCCCAGGCCGCAATCTGCGCCGGGGTATAGTCCCGGCTGGCCGTTTCCCGCACCGCGCGCAGAAAGATCTGGCAGAGCAGTGGTAAATCGCTGTCGTGGTAAGGGCGAATGTGCATGGTTAAATCCCTAATAAAAGCTGCCTTTCCAGCTGCGGATCGAGCAGCGTTACGTGGAGCCCAACCAGACGCACGCCACGTCCGCCACGGCGCTCATCCCAGGCCTTGTGCGCGGTGGCAATCAGATCCGCTTTGTTCAGCCGCGGCCAGACGTGCTCCTGGGTGGTCAGCTGGAAGTCATTGAATTTCAGTTTAATCCCCTGACGGGCGATCAGCAGGTCCGGTTTAACCTTCGCCAGCCGGCGCTCCAGCTCCGGGTAGAGGTTTTCGATTATCGCTTCGCACTCCGGCCATTCGTGAATATCTTCCGCCAGGGTGCGCTCCACGCCCACCGACTTGCGCTGACGGTCGTTATGGATTTCCCGCTCATCAATCCCGTGGCTGCGCTCCCACAAAATACGGCCAAATTTACCGAAGCGCTTAAGCAGCATGGCCAGATCGCTGTTCTGCACATCGCCACAGGTACGCAGGCCCATATTTTCCAGCTTCGCTGCCGATACCTTCCCGACGCCGGGTATTTTCGCCAGCGGCAGCGCCCGCACAAACTCAGCCACCTGATGGGGAGCGATAACGAACTGGCCGTTGGGTTTATTCATGTCAGAGGCGATTTTGGCAAGAAACTTTACCGGCGCGACCCCCGCCGAGGCGGTGAGGCGCAGCTCCCGTTCAATGGTTTCGCGGATCTCCTGGGCTATCAGGGTGGCCGACCCGTGACAATGCACGCTGTCGCTGACGTCAAGATAGGCTTCATCCAGCGACAGCGGCTCAATGCGCGAGGTGTAGCGGGAGAAAATTTCGCGGATATGGTTCGAGGCTTCTTTGTAGGCATCGAAGCGGCCGGGAAGCAGTGTGAGATGCGGGCACAGCTTGAGCGCTGTCGCCGTCGGCATAGCGCTGCGCACGCCAAACTTGCGCGCAGGATAGTTCGCGGTACTAATCACGCCACGCTGTACCCGACTGCCGCCTATTGCGAGGGGGATATCGCGCAACGCCGGGTTGTCGCGCATCTCCACCGCCGCAAAGAAACAGTCCATATCGACATGGATAATTTTACGCATCGTCAGACTCAACACTGTATACCCATACAGCATAGCAAAACTCGCTGCGAATTTGATGCTTTTTTTATTTCATCGGCTAAAAAAGCGGTCAAAACATAAAAATGCAATGAATTATGTTTATTTTCATAAAGTTAACCAATGAATCTGGAAGGTGTAATCATGAAGAAAATACTTACCGCACTTTGCCTGCTGGCCACCGCCGGCGCCTGGGCAGCCCCACAGCTGATTGCCCACCGCGGCGGCACCGGCGATGCGCCGGAAAATACCCTGCCAGCGATCAAGCTGGCGCTGGAGAATAACGCTGAGGCCATCTGGGTCACCGTGCAGTTAAGCCGCGACGGCGTGCCGGTGCTCTACCGGTCAAGCGATCTTTCCGCATTGACCAATAGCGAGGGCAAAGTTTCCAGTTTGACCGCCGCCGAGATGGCGAAAGTCGATGCCGGCTGGAAATGGGGTGATGACAGCCACCCCTGGCGCGGCAAGCAGGCCACCATTCCCACGCTGCAAGCCGTTTTGCAGCAATGGCCGCACACGTTCTTCTACATCGACATTAAATCTCCTGATGCCGACCCGACCGTGATGGGCGAGCGCCTGCTTGCGGTGTTAAAAGCCACGCACAGCCTCAATCGCGTACGGGTCTATTCCACCGAAGACCGCTATATCGCCGCGCTGCCACCGGCTATTCCCCGCTTCGTCACCCGTAGCGAAACCCGCACCAGGCTCGCCAGTATTTCGCTCAGCCATCAGTGCCAACCTGCCAGCCAGCGCGAAGGCGAACAGTGGTATGGGCTGGAGCTGAAGCGCAAGGTAGAGGTGGTGGAGAAATTCACCCTTGGAGAAGGGATCTCCCCGGCGACGCTCACCTGGGATAAAGAGGCGATGGATTGCTTCCGCTCGCAGGGCAAAGCGCACATTATCTTCTTCGGCATCAACAGTGCGGAAGATTACCGCACGGCGAAGGCGCTGGGCGCTGACGGCGTGATGGTTGATTCCCCGGCGCAGGCGAAAAGCTGGCAGTAAGAGCGCAAAGGGATAAAAAAGGCCGCGAAAGCGGCCTCACGTTGCTGGCATGTTGTTGCCGGGTGGCGGCTGCGCCTGACCCGGCCTACAAAACCGAAGCAGCAGGCCCGGCAAGCGCAGCGCCTCCGGGCCAAAATGGCCAAAGATTACAAAATACGCCGCTGCTGGCGCTGCGCCTCGCGGGCGAGACGTTTCTTACGCGCGTCGCAGGGCTCAGGACAGTCGCAGACTTTCTCCAGCCCCAGCGAGGAGATCCCCCCGCAGCTGCCCTGAATGCTCTTGCGCTTCACCAGGTAGCCCAGCGACATCCCGAGGATCACCAACGCAAAAATCACAAAGGTTGCGACAAACACCGTCAGCATCGTCAGCCTCCAAAGTCGTCGAGCAGAATATTCTCGTCCTCGACGCCCAGGTCCTTCAGCATCTTAATCACCGCGGCATTCATTACCGGCGGCCCGCACATGTAGAACTCGCAGTCTTCCGGCGCCGGGTGATCGCGCAGATAGTTCTCGTACAGAACGTTATGGATAAAGCCGGTATGCCCCGTCCAGTTATCTTCCGGCAGCGGATCGGAGAGCGCGACGTGGAAGGTAAAATTCGGGTTATCCCGCGCCAGCTGTTCAAACTCATCATCGTAGAACATCTCACGCAGCGAGCGCGCTCCGTACCAGAAGCTGATTTTGCGTGTGCTGTGCAGGCGCTTGAGCTGGTCGAAAATATGCGAACGCATCGGCGCCATCCCGGCGCCGCCGCCGATAAACACCATCTCAGCGTCGGTTTCTTTGGCAAAGAACTCGCCGAACGGCCCGGAAATCGTCACCTTATCGCCCGGCTTCAGCGACCAGATATAGGACGACATGATCCCCGGCGGGGCATCCGGCACCTTCGGCGGCGGCGTCGCAATGCGCACGTTGAGCATAATGATGCCCTTCTCTTCCGGATAGTTAGCCATCGAGTAGGCGCGCAGGGTCGGCTCTTTCACCTCAGAGACGTAGCGGAACAGGTTGAACTTGTCCCAGTCCGAGCGGTATTCATCCGGAACATCGAAGTCAGCATAGGCCACTTTATGCGGCGGGCATTCGATCTGAATATAGCCCCCCGCGCGGAACGGCACCACCTCCCCCTCCGGGATCCGCAGCTTGAGCTCTTTAATGAAAGTGGCTTTGTTATCATTGGAGATAACTTCACACTCCCATTTTTTCACACCGAAGATTTCCTCCGGTAGCTCAATCTTCATGTTCTGCTTCACCGCGACCTGGCAAGCCAGACGGCAGCCGGCTTTTGCTTCACGTTTGGTAATATGCGAAAGCTCGGTCGGCAGGATATCGCCGCCGCCCTCTTTGATAGTCACCCGACACTGGCCGCAGGAGCCGCCGCCGCCGCAGGCGGAGGAGACAAAAATCCCGTTGCTCGACAGCGTGTTCAGCAGCTTATCCCCCGCCGGGGTGCGGATCTGCTTATCCGCTTCGTTATTGATCTCAATAACCACGTCGCCCGCGTTCACCAGCTTTGAGCGCGCTGCCAGGATAAGCCCCGACAGCACCAGCACAATCAGCGTGAACATCACGACGCCAAGAATAATTTCCATACTTATTCGCCCTTATAGCTGCACGCCTGAGAAGGACATAAAGCCCAGCGCCATCAACCCGGTGGTAATAAAGGTGATCCCTAACCCGCGCAAGCCGGCAGGCACATTGGCGTACTTCATCTTTTCGCGGATCCCCGCCATCGCCACGATCGCCAGCATCCAGCCGATACCGGAGCCGAAGCCGTAGACGATGGATTCCGGGAAGTTGTAATCACGCTGCACCATGAACGACACACCGCCAAAAATCGCGCAGTTAACTGCAATCAGCGGCAGGAAGATCCCCAGCGCGTTGTATAGCGCCGGGAAGTACTTATCGAGGATCATCTCGAGGATCTGCACCAGCGCGGCGATCACCCCGATAAAGGTGATGAAGTTCAGGAAGCTGAGGTCCACCCCTTCCACCAGCGCGCCGTCGCGCAGCACCAGGTTATACACCAGGTTGTTGATCGGTACGGCAAGACCCAGCACCACCGTCACCGCAACGCCGAGGCCGAAGGCGGTGGAGACCTTTTTCGACACCGCGAGGAAGGTACACATCCCGAGGAAGAAGGCCAGCGCCATGTTCTCAACGAACACCGCGCGGACAAACAGGCTAATGTAATGAGCCATCATCGATTACTCCTTTTCCTGCTGTTCAGGCTTCCAGCTACGCAGGGCCCAGATCAGCAAACCGATAATGAAGAACGCGCTCGGCGCCAGCAGGAACAGGCCGTTCGGCTGATACCAGCCGCCGTTCTGCACCGTCTCCAGCACCGTGATACCGAACAGCTTGCCGCTGCCGATAAGCTCGCGCAGGAAGCCGACGATAATCAGGATCGCGCCATAGCCGAGACCGTTGCCAATACCGTCCATAAAGCTCGCCAGCGGTGGCGACTTCATGGCATAGGCTTCGGCGCGGCCCATCACGATACAGTTAGTGATGATAAGCCCGACGAACACCGACAGCTGCTTAGAGGTCTCATAGGCGAAAGCCCGCAGTAGCTGATCCACCACGATAACCAGCGAGGCGATGATCGCCATCTGCACGATGATGCGCACGCTGTTGGGAATGTGGTGGCGGATCATCGAGATAAACATGCTGGAGAACGCCGTCACCAGGGTTACCGCAATGGTCATCACGAAGGCGGTTTCCAGTTTAGTGGTGACCGCCAACGCGGAGCAGACGCCCAGCACCTGCAGGGCGATGGGGTTATTGGCGATGAGCGGGCCCACCAGCACGCGCTTCACCTCTTTCATATCGCTCTGTTCAGCCATTGTTCAGCCCTCCTTCACGCACCTTTTTCAGGAACGGACCAAAGCCCAGTTCACCCATCCAGAAATCAAAGCTGTGCTGTACGCCATTTGACGTCAGCGTGGCGCCCGATAAGCCATCAACCGCATGCAGGTCACCAGCGCGCGCGCCGCCTTTGACCACTCTCAGCGCCGGCATGCCGTTGTCATCCAGCACCTGCTTGCCGACAAACTGCTGGCGCCAGTTCGGGTTCTCCACTTCGCCGCCCAGCCCCGGAGTCTCCCCCTGGTCATAGTAGGTAATGCCTTTCACCGTGCGGCCATCGACGTCCAGCGCTACGAAGGCGTACATCATCGACCACAGGCCATTGCCATAAATGGGCAACACCACCTGCTCAATCCTCTGCTGCGCGTCACGCACCAGGTAGATTTCCGCCAGATTGCTGCGGCGTTTTATCCCGGCCGGATCCTGGCTGGCGTCCAGCGCCATACTCTGTTGCGGATCCTTCAGCGCCTGGGCCTGATTGAATTTTGCCGGGTCTTTCTCCAGCAACTCACCGGTCGCCAGATTCACCAGTCGCGGCGAAATGCGCGCCGCGAAGGTGTCCGCTACCGCATCCGCATCCATACCGGGCTGCATCAGGCCGGACACCGCCAGGATATTACGCTGCTTATCCAGCGCCCGTTGCGCCTGCTGGCGGGATTTCAGCCCCACGGCCGAGCCCGCTACTACAATGGAGCAGACCAGACAAAGCACCAGCACCACCAGCAGCGTTTTGCCGATGCTATCGTTACTTTTCTTCTCAGCCACGCGACTTCCTCCGCTTAATATTGGCCTGCACCACCAGGTAGTCGAACAGCGGTGCGAAGAGGTTGGCGAAGAGGATCGCCAGCATCATCCCTTCCGGATAAGCCGGGTTCACCACGCGGATCAGCACGCACATCACGCCGATCAGCACGCCGTAACTCCATTTCCCTTTATCAGTAAACGAGGCGGATACCGGGTCCGTCGCCATAAACATCATGCCGAAAGCAAAGCCGCCGAGCACCAGATGCCAGTACCATGGCATAGCGAACATCGGGTTGGTGTCGGAGCCGATAACGTTAAACAGGGTGGCGGTGGCGATCATGCCGATCATTACCCCGGCGACGATGCGCCAGGACGCGACGCGGCCAAAGAGAATGATCGCGCCGCCGATCAGGATCATCAGCGTTGAAACTTCGCCAATCGAGCCCGGAATATTGCCGAGGAAGGCGTCCATCCAGCTCACCGGGATGCCTGTAGCGACGTTAACCAGCGCTTCACCGCCGCCGCTGGCCCACTGGGAGAGCGGCGTCGCGCCGGAGAAACCGTCCGCCGCCGTCCACACCAGGTCGCCGGAGATCTGCGCCGGATAGGCGAAGAACAGGAACGCGCGCCCCGCCAGCGCCGGGTTGAGGAAGTTGCGCCCGGTGCCGCCGAAAATCTCCTTAGCGATCACCACCCCGAAGGAGATCCCCAGCGCCGCCTGCCATAGCGGCAGCGTGGGCGGGACGATCAGCGCAAACAGAATCGAGGTGACAAAGAAGCCTTCGTTGATCTCATGTTTGCGCACGATAGCGAACAGCACTTCCCAGAAGCCGCCGACGATAAAGACGGTGATATAGATAGGCAGGAAGAAGACCGCGCCTAAGGTCATCATGCTCAGCCAGCCGGCGTCGGCGCTGAAGCTCACCCCTAACCACTGGGCAACGCTATAGTGCCAGTTGTTGGCAATGACCTGCTGCAGCTGTTCGGCGCCGTAAAGCTTATGTAGCGCCGGAATGGTCTGTAGCCCGACGTTGTACATCCCCCAGAACATCGCCGGGAATACGGCAAACCACACGAGGATCATCATCCGCTTGAGGTCGATGGCGTCACGCACGTGCGCCGCGCCGCGGGTGACCTGGCCTGGAGTGTAGAAGATGGTCGCCGCCGCCTCATACAGCGGGTAATATTTTTCCAGCTTGCCGCCGTGCGTGAAATGCGGCTCAAGTTTTTCAATCAGATGCTTTAAGCCCATCTCTTATCCTTCCTGCTCAATCCGGGTTAATACGCTGCGCAGCGCCGGGCCATATTCATATTTCCCGGGGCAGACGTAGGTGCAGAGCGCCAGATCTTCTTCATCCAGCTCCAGACAGCCCAGCGCCTGAGCGCTGTCGGTGTCCCCGGCCAGCAGATCGCGCAGCAGTATAGTCGGCAGGATATCCAGCGGCATCACCCGTTCGTAGTTGCCGATCGGCACCATCGCCCGCTCGCCGCCGTGGGTATCGGTGGAGAAATGAAAGCGCTTGCGCTTGAAGAAATGGCCTAGCGTAGTGCGGGTAATCGAGAACTTCTCTTTGCCCGGCATCACCCAGCCAAACAGCTCTTTTTCCCGACCTTCGCGAACCACGCTCACCTGCAGATGGAAACGCCCGAGGAAGGCGTGGGGGCCGTGGGCGCGGGTACCGCTAAGTACCGAGCCGGAAATGACGCGGTTTTCCCCCTCCTCCAGCTCGCCCGCCAGCAGATCGTCCAGACTGGCGCCCAGCGTCGTTTTGACCAGCCGCGGCGACTTCACCTGCGGGCCGCCGAGCGCAATCACCCGCTCGCAGTTCAGCTCACCTTCAAGGAAAAGCTTACCAATGGCGATCGCGTCCTGATAATTGAGGTGCCAGACCTGCTTATTCAGGCTCACCGGCTCCAGAAAGTGAATATGCGTTCCCGGCAGCCCCGCCGGGTGCGGCCCGGTGAACTGGTTAAAACAGACCTGGCCAGCTGGATGACCGCCGAGCTTACCGCCGCTGGGCTGGCAGACGTGGACTTTCCCGTCGGTCAGACGCGTCAGCACGGTAAGGCCGGCGTCGAAAGCGGCCCGTTCGGCCAGAATAATCGGCTGCGGCTCCGCCGCCAGCGGATTGGTATCCATGGCGTTAACAAAGATAGCAGCCGGCACGCTGCCCGGGCGCGGCGTTTTACTGAATGGCCGGGTGCGCAGCGCCGTCCACAGGCCCGACGCCAACAGCTGCTGCTGCACGGTGTCGCGCGGCAGTTCAGCCAGCGCGTCCGCGGCGTAACGGGTAAACGCCACCGCGTCATTGCCCTCGATATCAATCACCACCGACTGCAACACGCGCCGTTCACCGCGGTGGATCGCGCTGACGACCCCGCTCGCCGGGGCGGTAAAGCAGACGCCGGGGATCTTTTTATCTTCGAACAGGATCTGACCTTTTTTGACCCGATCGCCTTCTTTGACCGCCATGGCGGGACGCATGCCGACGTACTCTTCTCCGAGTAGCGCGACGCGCTTCACCGCTGGCGCGGAAGAAATCTGCTGTAATGGCATGCCAGCTATGGGCAAATCCAGCCCTTTCGTGATTTTAATCATATCGTTAGCAGGTATCCGTAACCTCAACCCCGACGCAGGCCGGGGCCAGCTTATTGACAGAATGGTAGAGAAGAAAGGTCAAAACGGCGCCAGTAGCGCTCAGGACGGAAGAGAAGCATCCTTTCTTACTCTGGTGATGAACCGGCGCAAGTGTAACATTTCGTGAGCGGCGGCTGTAGCGCAAGGGGCGATAAGTGCTTCTAAAATGCGAGCTATTGCGCAAAGTTCTCACTGTGTTTTCGTCGGCGTCAGGGTATAAAGTGAGGCGGAATTGTAAACGCCGCCACGTCGCCCTTGCGAAAAAATGCCGTGATGCTAATGTGAGCGCTCTAAATCCAGAAAACTCTGATTTCGGGTCTCTCTTGCCGTCCTGGCAATGTGGCTATTTTGTTTTATCAAGGAACAAGCAGTATGCGCAAAATCGCATTATTTATTGCGATGCTTCTGCTGCCGTGCGTGTCATTTGCCGGGCTGCTCAGCAGCAACAGCCCGACGACGCCGGTTAGCAAAGAATATAAGCAGCAATTAATGGGTTCACCGGTTTACATTGAGATCTTTAAAGAAGAGCGCATGCTCGACCTTTACGTCAAAATGGGTGAGACCTACCAGCTCCTCGACAGCTATCGGATCTGCAACTACTCCGGTGGCCTGGGCCCGAAACAGCGCCAGGGCGATTTCAAGAGCCCGGAAGGGTTCTATAACGTCACCCGCAGCCAGCTCAAACCCGACAGTCGCTTCTATAAAGCGATTAATATCGGCTTCCCGAACGCCTACGATCGCGCCCATGGTTATGAAGGGAAATACCTGATGATCCACGGCGACTGCGTATCAGTCGGCTGCTACGCCATGACCGACAGCGGGATCGATGAGATCTTCCAGTTCGTGACCGGCGCCTTAGTCTTCGGTCAGCCAAGCGTGCAGGTGAGTATCTATCCGTTCCGCATGACCAACGCCAATATGGAACGCCACAAATACTCCTACTATGCGGATTTCTGGAAACAGCTGAAGCCTGGCTATGATTATTTCCAGCAGACCCACAAACCGCCGGTCGTATCAGTGACCGACGGCCGCTATGTGGTGAGCAAGCCGCTCAGCCACGAGGTTGTCCAGCCGCAGCTGGCCTCAAACTATACGCTCCCCGAGACAAAATAACGCCCACTCGCCTGGCATGATCTTATGCCAGGTCTCATTGGCCGTCAGCGGCTGCGTGGCGATAACCGTGACCACATCGTTGGGTGTGGTCTCGCGTTGAAAGTCGATCTCCACATCCTGGTCCAGCAGTTTTGCCACGCCGAACGGCGCCCGCCGGGTGATCCAGTGCAGGTTGGTCGAGCAGAACGCCATCACATAGCGTCCGTCCGATAGCAGCATGTTGAACACCCCTTTCTCACGCAGCTCCCCCGCCAGGGTGGCGATATACTTAAATACGCCCAGCATATTGCCCGGCGTACGCGGGTAGCGCTCGGTTAAGCGGTGCAGCAGCCAGCAGAAGGCCTTTTCACTGTCGGTTTCACCTACCGGGTGGAAATTGCCGGTTTTCAGCGATTTATAGCCTTTGAGCTGCCCGTTGTGCGCGTAGGTCCAGTTGCGCCCCCACAGCTCGCGGGTGAACGGATGCGTATTCTCCAGGGCCACCATCCCGCGGTTGGCCTGACGGATATGCGCGACGACGGAACAGGACTTAATCGGGTAATCCTGGACCAGTTTCGCGATCGGCGACTGAAAGCTCGGCTGCGGATCTTTGAATGTGCGACAGCCTTTGCCTTCATAGAAGGTGATGCCCCAGCCGTCTTTATGCGGCCCCGTCCCGCCTCCGCGCTGTACCAGCCCGGTAAAGCTAAAACAGATATCTGTTGGCACATTGGCGCTCATCCCGAGCAGTTCGCACATAGATCACCTCACCATCACAAATCACGACGGCGCCAAAGCGAGGCCGCCGTCAACAGTACACACTCACCTGCCTGTTAGCCTTTCGCCATCTCTTTTTCGATCAGCATAATCAGGATATGGATCACTTTGATGTGGATCTCCTGAATGCGGTCGGCGTAGCCAAAGTGCGGCACGCGAATTTCAACATCGGCGCTACCGGCCATTTTACCGCCGTCTTTACCGGTCAGGGTGATCACTTTCATCCCCTGCGCCCGGGCGGCTTCAATGGCCTTGATAACGTTGCCGGAGTTGCCGGAGGTGGAGATGCCAAGCAGCACATCGCCCGCGCGGCCGACGGATTCAACGTAGCGGGAGAATACATACTCATAGCCAAAATCATTGCTCACACAGGAGAGATGGCTGACGTCGGAGATCGCAATGGCCGGATAACCCGGGCGGTTTTCGCGATAACGTCCGGTCAGCTCTTCCGCAAAATGCATCGCATCGCAATGGGAACCGCCGTTACCGCAGGACAGCACTTTACCACCCGCCTTAAAGCTATCCGCCAGCAGGACAGCGGCACGCTGGATAGCATGGATATTGGCTTCGTCCTGCAGAAAGTTAGCCAGCGTTTCCGCGGCTTCGTTCAGTTCGTTACGAATAAGATCCTGGTACATGAGGATAATCCTTCAGTATGAGTGGAATAACCCTGGCAGTGTACCGGATAGCCGCCGAAGCGAGAAGCAGCAGGCAGCGTTATCCCCCGCCCTTTTGATTTTATGTGCCGCTTTTGCATACAACAATGTGAGCAAGGTTGTAATTATTTTGTAAACACATTGCTAAATAAAAAAGCATGCACTACAACCAATACATCACAAGTGGTCAGACCTCCTACAAGCACAGGGAGCATTTCTCTATGATGATTTTGAGTATTGTTGCAACCGTTGTTTTACTCGGTGCGCTCTTCTATCACCGGGTCAGCCTGCTGCTCAGCAGCGTGATCTTGCTCGCCTGGACCGCAGCGCTCGGCGCGGCCGGTCTGTGGAATATCTGGCTGCTGCTGCCGCTGGCGATCATTCTGTTGCCGTTTAACTTTGCGCCTATGCGTAAATCCATGATTTCCGCACCGGCGTTTCGCGCTTTCCGCAAGGTGATGCCGCCGATGTCGCGTACTGAAAAAGAAGCCATCGACGCCGGGACCACCTGGTGGGAAGGGGATCTGTTTCGCGGCAACCCTGACTGGCACAAGCTGCATAACTATCCGCAGCCGCGTCTGACCGCCGAAGAGCAAGCCTTCCTCGACGGCCCGGTGGAAGAAGCCTGCCGGATGGCCAACGACTTCGCCATCACCCACGAAATGGCCGATCTGCCGCCGGAGCTGTGGGCGTATCTGAAAGAGCATCGCTTCTTCGCGATGATCATTAAGAAAGAGTATGGCGGGCTTGAATTCTCCGCTTATGCCCAGTCGCGGGTGCTGCAGAAGCTCTCTGGCGTCTCCGGCATTCTGGCGATCACCGTCGGCGTCCCGAACTCACTGGGGCCGGGCGAGCTGCTGCAGCATTACGGTACCGAAGAGCAGAAAAACCATTATCTGCCGCGTCTGGCGCGCGGGCAGGAGATCCCCTGCTTCGCTCTCACTAGCCCGGAAGCGGGCTCTGACGCCGGCGCCATTCCGGATACCGGCGTGGTCTGCATGGGTGACTGGCAGGGCCAGCAGGTGCTGGGTATGCGCCTGACATGGAACAAACGCTACATTACGCTGGCGCCTATCGCCACCGTGCTGGGACTGGCGTTTAAACTTTCTGACCCAGATCGTCTGCTGGGGGGAGAAGAAGAGCTGGGCATCACCTGCGCGCTGATCCCGACCTCCACCCCGGGCGTGGAAATTGGCCGTCGTCACTTCCCGCTTAACGTCCCTTTCCAGAACGGCCCAACCCGCGGCAAAGATATCTTCGTGCCGATCGATTACATCATTGGTGGGCCGGGGATGGCCGGTCAGGGCTGGCGCATGCTGGTTGAATGTCTGTCGGTGGGACGCGGTATTACTCTGCCGTCCAACTCCACCGGCGGCCTGAAATCGGTGGCTATGGCGACCGGGGCTTACGCCCATATTCGCCGCCAGTTCAAAATCTCGATCGGTAAAATGGAAGGGATTGAAGAGGCGCTGGCGCGCATTGCCGGTAATGCTTATGTAATGGACGCTGCGGCGTCGCTTATCACCTACGGCATTATGCGCGGCGAGAAACCGGCGGTGCTCTCCGCGATCGTGAAATATCACTGCACCCACCGCGGCCAGCGCTCCATTATCGACGCAATGGATATTACCGGCGGGAAAGGCATTATGCTGGGCGAAGGCAACTTCCTCGCCCGGGCCTATCAGGGCGCGCCTATCGCCATCACCGTGGAAGGGGCGAACATTCTGACCCGCAGCATGATGATCTTCGGTCAGGGTGCGATCCGCTGCCATCCGTACGTGCTGGAGGAGATGGCCGCCGCGCAGAACAACGACCTGAACGCCTATGACAAGCTGCTGTTCAAACATATCGGCCATGTCGGCAGCAACAAAGTACGGAGTTTCTGGTTGGGCCTGACCGGCGGACGCACCAGCAGCGCGCCGACCCGCGACGTCACCCGCCGCTACTATCAGCAAATGAACCGCCTGAGCGCGAACCTGGCGCTGCTGTCAGACGTCTCGATGGCGGTGCTGGGGGGCAGTCTCAAGCGTCGCGAACGTATCTCCGCGCGTCTGGGGGATGTGTTAAGCCAGCTGTACCTGGCCTCGGCGGTGCTGAAACGCTATGACGATGAAGGACGCAACGAAGCCGATCTGCCGCTGGTTCACTGGGGGGTGCAGGATGCGCTGCATCAGGCCGAGCAGGCCATCGACGATCTGCTGAAAAACTTCCCCAACCGTCTGGTGGCTGGCGCAATGCAGCTGGTCATCTTCCCGACCGGTCGTCATCATCATGCGCCGTCGGATAAGCTGGACCATAAAGTCGCTAAAATTCTGCAGGTGCCCAGCGCCACCCGCTCCCGCATCGGTCGCGGTCAGTACCTGACGCCGAGCGAGCATAACCCGGTCGGCCTGCTGGAAGAGGCGCTGCTGGAAGTGATGGCGGCCGATCCTATCCACCAGCGTATCTGTAAAGAGCTGGGTAAAAATCTGCCGTTCACCCGTCTCGACGAACTGGCCACCCATGCCCTGGCGAAAGGCTTAATTAATCAGGAAGAAGCCGCTATTCTGACCCGCGCAGAGCACAGTCGCTTGCGCAGCATTAACGTCGACGACTTTGCGCCAGAGGAGCTGGCGACAAAGCCGGTAAAGCTGCCGGAAAAAGTTCGCAACGTTGAAGCCGCATAATAAAACAATCACCACATCACAGGCCGGGCGGGGAATTTTCCCCGCCTTTTTTTCGTCCCCCCCTCCTCCGTGGCTTCTGTCAGTAGCATTTTTTTAACAAAATATTCCGCTGACCGCCGCGAGGCTGATAAGGTGTTACAGTTAACCTAACCCCCTCATGAGAATGGAGTTGACCATTGTGCCTGGCCTGAAAATTACGCTGTTGCAACAACCGCTGGTCTGGATGGACGGCCCTGCTAACCTGCGCCATTTTGATCGCCAACTGGAAGGGATTGTCGGGCGCGATATCATTGTTTTACCTGAGATGTTTACCACCGGCTTTGCGATGGAAGCGGCAAAACAGTCTTTACCCGAGGCCGAGGTGGTGGCGTGGATGCATGCCCGGGCGGCGCAAACCCAGGCGTTGATCGCCGGCAGCGCCGCGCTGCAAACTGAGCGCGGGGCCGTTAACCGCTTCCTGCTGGTCGAGCCTGACGGCACGGTTCATCATTATGATAAACGGCACCTGTTTCGTATGGCGGATGAACACCATCACTATGAGGCCGGGGACAAGCGCGTGGTCTTTGAATGGCGCGGATGGCGGATCCTGCCGCTGGTCTGTTACGACCTGCGCTTCCCGGTATGGTCGCGTAACCTTAACGATTATGATCTGGCGCTGTATGTGGCGAACTGGCCGGCGCCGCGCTCGCTGCACTGGCAGTCGCTGCTGGTCGCCCGCGCGATTGAGAACCAGGCCTACGTCGCCGGCTGTAACCGGGTCGGCACCGACGGCAACGGTCATCATTACCGCGGTGATAGCCGGGTTATCAGTCCCCAGGGGGAGATTGTCGCCACCGCCGATCCGCATCAGGCCACTCGTCTTGACGCCGAACTGTCGCTGAGCGCCCTGCAGGAATATCGTGAAAAATTCCCCGCCTGGCGCGATGCCGATCCTTTTACTCTGGATTAATCCCCCTCCGCTTTCTTCCCCCCTTCTGCGGGAAAAGAAAGCGGAATTTCCTCTTGCAGCGCCCAACAGAATATTTACAGGGCGCCTTTCATTTCTGTTCTACACTCATTAAAAGACCCCACAACCAAACGGGCGGAGATCATTTTCAATTCACTTCTGCTTTGTAAATCATGAGTTTTCTATTGCCAGCTTGTTTTGTTGAACCCGGCTGAGCGTTGGCGTATGAATATTTAATGAGCGTAATGGAAAATGGATAATAATAATCTTCAGTTAATAGAAAAACGGCTGGTCACCCGCTTTCTCGATATGTTTATTCGGTTCGGTCTTATTCTGGCGCTGGCCTCATTCTGTTTTACCGTCTTTTCTCCCTTCGTCAATATGATGCTCTGGGCGTTGATTCTGGCCGTGGCGCTCTATCCTTTACATCAGTATTTTGCCAGACTGTTAGCGGGAAAACAGGGACTGGCGTCGGTGGTGCTGGTGCTGTTAGGTATTTTACTGATTGTTATCCCCACGGTGCTAATGATCACCTCGCTGGCGGAAAGCGCCAGCGCCATGATTGACAAGATGGGTAGCCAGAGCTTTACCATTCCCCCGCCCTCTTCACGAATTGCCTCTTTACCGATCGTTGGCGAGCGGCTTAGCGCCCTGTGGATGCGGGCTTCCGTGGATCTCCCGGGACTGCTCAACAATTACCGTTCGCAAATCGGCGATATTGCCAAACAGTTCCTCAGCATATTAGCCAGCATGGGCGGCGGACTGATTGGCTTTATTATTTCGTTTATCGTCTCGGGCATTATGATGGCCTGGGGCGCCGCGGGCGCCATCAGCGCCCAGCGTATTGCCATCCGTATTACCGATGAAAATAAAGGCGTGACCCTCACCCGCCTGTGTACCAGCACCATCCGCGCGGTCGCCCAGGGCGTCATCGGGGTGGCATTGATCCAGGCGCTGCTGGTCGGTGTGATCATGCTGATGGCCAGCATTCCCGCCGTCGGGATCTTCTTTATACTTGCCCTGATCCTCGGCATTGCACAGGTGCCGGTGATCCTGGTGACGGCCCCGGCCATCGCACTGATGTGGAGTCTCGGCACCCACAGTACCGGAATGGATATCTTCTACACCATCCTGCTGATCGTCGCCGGTATGGCCGATAACGTCCTCAAACCTCTGCTGCTGGGGCGCGGAGTCGATGCGCCAATGACGGTGGTGCTGCTGGGCGCCCTCGGTGGAATGGCCTCTAACGGCATTCTCGGTATGTTCCTCGGCGCCACCCTGCTGGCCATCGGTTATCGGATCTTCATGACCTGGGTAAATGAAGGGCAACCCGCCCTGCCGCAGGATAAATAACCGCAGGGGAGCGTTACGCTCCCTTAATTCATTCCATAAACATTCGTACCGCGCACCAGACCAGCAGCAGCGCCAGCAGCAGATTTAACCCTCTTCCATGGCGTTCGAACACCGGCTGAAACAGATGACCGGCCAGCGCCCAGCAAAGATTGCCGGCAACGCCTATTACTGATAGCAACAGGCTTATCATCACCAGCCAGAATGGCTCGCGAGTCACCGGCAGAACAAAGGTCGACAGGGCCGTGATGCCGTACAGGATAATTTTTACATTCACAAACTGCAGCCCCAGGCTGGCCCAGAAGCTGACAGGCCGCTCCTCCTGCCCACCGCTGGCCGGGTCGCTGCGCGCAATGTGCCAGGCCAGCCACAGGATATACCCCGCGCCGACCCAGCGTAGCAGGGAGGTTATCCCCTCATCCAGGGTAACGAGAGTGAACGTCAGCCCGGCACAAATCAGCATGATGATCACAAACCCCAGGCTCATGCCGGCCAGAACCCGCATGCTCCGTCGAAAGCCGTGCGCGGTGACGCTGCTCAGCGCCAGAATATTATTCGGCCCGGGCGTCAGGGCGGTGATCAGGGTGTAAGTTAAAAAGGCGCTAATCAGGGTAGGTGTCACGTGTTTTCTCCTCTTGACTGGCAGACAGTACCCGAAGCTGATAATTTAAAAAAATGAATGTTTTTTCATTCTGAATTCGAGAATGTCGATATAAAGAGGAAATATGGATCTGCGACGCTTTATCACCTTCAAAACGGTTGTCGAAGAAGGATCCTTTCTGCGCGCCTCGCAGAAACTGTGCTGCACCCAGTCCACCGTAACCTTTCATATCCAGCAGCTTGAGCAGGAGCTTGCTATCCCGCTGTTTGAGAAAATTGGCCGGCGGATGTGTCTCACCGCCGCGGGTAAGAATGTCCTGCCGCACGTCTACGATCTGACCAAAGTGATGGCGTCGATTCGCCAGGCGGCGCGCCAGGACGATGAACCCGGCGGCGAACTTCGCGTCGCCACTGGTGAAACCCTGCTGGCGTACAAAATGCCGCCGGTGCTGCAGCGTTTTAAGCAACGCGCCCCGAAGGTCCGCCTGTCACTGCAGTCGCTCAATTGCTACAGCATCCGTGATGCGCTGCTCGCTGACGAAGTCGACTTGGGGGTGTTTTACCGGGTTGGCAACGATGATGCACTCACCATGATGGAACTTGGCCCGCAGCCGCTGGCGCTGGTCGCGTCAGTCGATCAGGCGCCAGTCGACTTCCTGCGCCCGCGGCAGCATATCCCATTGAGCTTTATCATCAACGAGCCCCAGTGCGTGTTCCGGCAGATTTTTGAAAGTACCCTGCGCCAGCGCGGCATTACCATGGAGAACACCATCGAACTGTGGAGCATTGAAAGCATCAAACAGTGCGTGGCGGGCAATCTTGGGGTGAGCTTCCTGCCGCGCTTTGCGGTAGAGGAGGAACTCAAACGCGGGACGCTGGTCGAGCTGCCGTTCAGCGAGACGCCGCTGACGATCCATGCGCTCTGCGCCCATCACGCCGGGAAAGCAATCAGTCCTGCGATGCGGGTATTCATGCAGTGTATGCAGGAGGAACAAGAGGCGCGCTGAAATTCGGCGACGAAAACGACGAAAGCCTGAATCATTGCTGATTCAGGCTTTCTGAATAGTGGCGGAACGGACGGGACTCGAACCCGCGACCCCCTGCGTGACAGGCAGGTATTCTAACCGACTGAACTACCGCTCCGCGTTGTTGTTCCGTTGGGAACGAGGCGAATATTACGGATTCCCCTCTACCCCGTCAACGCTTTTTCTACCGTTTTGAATCGTTTGCTGCAAAAATCGCCCAACCGCCTACTTTTAATCCATTTTAGTGGTTATCAGGCACGCCACAGGCAGCTTCCGCCTTTCTTTTGTACCAGATCGAGGCGGGATTCATGGTTCACCAGTTCTTCATCAGAGGCATAAACTACCCGTAACTGGCTGGCGGCGCGGACGACGCGCTGAATGCCCATCTCTCCCGCCTGCTGCTGGCTTTCGCCTTCCATAGAGAACGCCATCGACGTCTGGCCGCCGGTCATCATCAAATAGACATCGGCAAGGATCTGGGCATCGAGTAATGCCCCGTGCAGCGTGCGCTTGCTGTTATCTATTTCGTAACGCGAACATAACGCATCCAAACTGTTGCGCTTGCCGGGGAACATTTTCCGCGCCAGTGCCAGACTGTCGGTGATTTTACAAAAGGTCTCGGTTTTTCCGATGCCGCGGTTCAGCTTACCGAACTCATAATCCATAAAGCCGATATCGAACGAGGCGTTATGGATCACCAGCTCCGCGCCGCGGATGTAATCCATAAACTCATCAGCCACATCGGCAAAGGTGGGTTTATCCAGCAGGAATTCATCGGCGATCCCGTGCACGCCGAACGCCTCCGGATCCACCAGCCGATCGGGCTTCAGATAGACGTGGAAATTGTTACCGGTCAGGCGGCGGTTGATCACCTCCACCGCGCCGATCTCAATGATCTTGTGTCCTTCGTAGTGCGCCCCGATCTGGTTCATACCGGTGGTTTCGGTATCGAGAACAATCTGGCGCGTAATTGCAGTGCTCATAGCGGTCATTTATGTCAGACTTATCGTTTACAAATCGATTTCAATTACAGGAAGTCTACCAGAGATGCTCAAACAGGTAGAAATTTTCACCGACGGCTCTTGCCTGGGAAATCCAGGACCCGGCGGTTACGGCGCCATCATGCGCTACCGCCAGCACGAAAAAACCTTTAGCGCCGGCTACCGTCTGACCACCAATAACCGCATGGAACTGATGGCGGCGATCGTCGCTCTCGAGGCGTTAAAAGAGCATTGTGAGGTGGTGCTCAGCACCGACAGCCAGTATGTCCGCCAGGGGATCACCCAGTGGATCCACAACTGGAAAAAGCGCGGCTGGAAAACGGCAGAGAAAAAACCGGTAAAGAATGTCGACCTCTGGCAGCGGCTGGACGCCGCGCTTGGCCAGCATAAGATCAAATGGGAGTGGGTGAAGGGCCACGCCGGCCATCCAGAAAACGAACGCTGCGACGAGCTGGCCCGCGCGGCGGCCTCCCATCCCACTCAGGACGACATCGGCTACCAGCCGGAGAGCTAATTCTGCCCCTTGCGCCACTGCCGGGTGGCGCCGACTGCCGGCCGCAGCTGGGTTTTCGCTTTACCGGATTTCATCGGATTGAGCGTCAGCGGAATGGTCCGTTTGCGGGCGACAATCAATTGCAAACAGCCCAGCGCTGGCAGATGGGTGCTCAGCAGTTTGCCGCCATGCCGCGACCAGGGTAAAACCTGATAACGCCCATAATGCAGCACTTCAAAGTTGAGCAGCGACAGCCAGTCCAGCTGGCGCATCAGCGTAAACATACGGCTGTTGTACGGCGTGCCTTTGCGCAGGACCGGCACCAGTTTACGCAACCCCATCAGGCTCACCGGATTAAACCCGGTCAGGATCATCCAGCCATCATCGATCAGGACGCGATCGGCCTCCCGCAGCAGGCGATGCGGATCGCTGCACCACGGCAGGGTATGCGCCAGCAGGCAGGCGTCGACGGACTTTTCGGCAAAGGGCAAATGCAGCGGGTCGGCCCGGACCTGCATTGGGTTTCCCGCCAGCGAGACATTCACCTGGTGCGAGATGGCGCAAGCTTCGGTATTGATTTCCGCGCTCAGATTGCCAATCTTAAGCAGATGAAAGCCATATAATTTAGCCAGCCATGGCTTCATCTGCTGTTCAAGCGTTTCGCGATAGTATTCGCCCCACGGCATACTGGACCAATGCTCAGGCGCTGTCACTGTATGAGGTATCCTTGCCGGCTTCATTGCCACCTTCCGCTACGCTTTAGAGGTAATTTATGAATCTTATCAGTATTCCCGCGTTTCAGGACAACTACATCTGGGTTCTCATTGAGAATCACGGCCGCTGCATCATCGTTGATCCGGGCGAGGCCGCGCCGGTTCTGGCGGCAATCGAGGAAAACCAGTGGCAGCCCGAGGCCATTTTACTGACCCATCACCATCAGGATCACGTCGGCGGCGTAAAACAATTACGTGAAAAATTCCCCTCTCTGGTGGTTTACGGGCCGGCAGAAACCCAGGATAAGGGGGTTACTCAGGTAGTAGACGATGGCGATCGGTTGTCAATTCTGGGTCACGATTTTTCCATTTTCTCCACGCCAGGTCACACATTAGGACATATCTGTTACTACAGCGAACCTTATCTGTTTTGCGGCGACACAATGTTCTCCGGCGGCTGCGGAAGGCTGTTCGAAGGCACCGCAGAGCAAATGTATCAATCATTTATGAAAATTAACGCCCTTCCTGCAGAAACCATTATATGTTGCGCACATGAATATACGTTAGCGAATATGAAGTTTGCGTTAAGTATCCTGCCTGATGATAGGGACATAAACGATTACTATCATAAAGTTAATGAGTTACGTGCAAAAAAACAAAAAACACTACCCGTAATTCTGAAAAACGAGCGGCGTATAAATTTATTTTTACGCGTAAATGATGTTGATTTAATTGATAAAATTAACAAAGAAACAAAATTGCAACACTCTGTGGCGCGATTTGCGTGGTTAAGGTCAAAGAAAGACGAATTCTGACATTTAATTCTTGTCATCGGCTAACTTCGCCGTTATCCTTGGTCGTCTTTTAAGCAACTATTGACACACACATGAAGGCACGAGCGATATTATTCGCCTCTGTCCTGCTGGTGGGGTGCCAGGCGTCTAAGCACGATGGCACCGTCGAACAGCGAGCACAGAGCCTTTCTGCGGCTGGTCAAGGGGAAGCAGGCAAGTTCACAAGTCAAGCGCGCTGGTTAGATGATGGAACCTTCTACGCGCAAGACCAGGATCTGTGGACTTCCATAGGCGACGAGCTAAAGATGGGAATACCGGATAACCCCCGGATTCGCGAGCAAAAACAGAAGTACTTGAGAAATAAGAGCTATCTCCACGATGTAACTTTACGGGCAGAGCCGTATATGTACTGGATAGCCGGGCAGGTTAAGAAACGTAACATGCCAATGGAACTGGTATTACTACCCATAGTGGAGAGCGCTTTTGACCCACACGCGACGTCTGGCGCCAATGCCGCAGGCATCTGGCAGATCATTCCGAGCACAGGGCGCAATTATGGTTTAAAACAGACCCGCAGTTACGATGCGCGTCGTGATGTTGTCGCATCGACAACCGCGGCGCTGGACATGATGCAACGTCTGAACAAAATGTTCGACGGCGACTGGTTGTTAACGGTCGCGGCATATAACAGCGGCGAAGGTCGGGTCATGAAGGCAGTGAAAGCGAACCGTTCGCGTGGCAAACCCACCGATTTCTGGTCGCTGTCTCTGCCGCATGAAACGAAAGTCTACGTACCGAAAATGCTGGCATTGAGCGACATCCTCAAAAACAGCAAACGTTACGGCGTAAAGTTGCCTACGGCTGATGAAAGCCGTGCGCTGGCGCGCGTTCGCCTCGACAGTCCGGTTGAGATTTCTCAGCTCGCGGATATGGCCGGTATGCCGGTCAGCAAGCTGAAGACCTTCAACGCCGGCGTAAAGGGGTCAACGCTGGGCGCTAGCGGGCCAAAGTATGTCATGGTGCCGCAGAAGCACGCCGCTCAGCTGCGTGAATCGCTGGCCTCTGGCGACATTGCCGCCGTGCAGCCGACGCAGCTCGCGGACAATACGCCGCTGACCAGCCGTAGCTATAAGGTACGCTCTGGCGACACGATTTCCGGGATTGCTTCCCGTCTCGGCGTCACGACCCGGGATTTGCAGCAGTGGAACAATCTGCGCGGTTCAGGGTTAAAAGTCGGGCAGAGTCTGGTTGTCGGCGCAGGTAGCAGCGCACAGCGCCTGGCGAACAACAGCGATAGCATCACCTATCGCGTTCGCAAAGGTGACTCGCTGTCGAGCATCGCCAAACGTCATGGCGTTAATATTCGCGACGTCATGCGCTGGAACAGCGATACCGACAATCTGCGGCCTGGCGATCAGCTAACCCTGTTTGTGAAAAACAGCGATCGACCAGAGTCCTGATACGTCAGGGTTCGATAAAAAGGCACCGACTTCCCCCGGTGCCTTTTTTGTTGTCCGTATTAAACCGCTTTATGCGCTTCAAACATGATGGTATCGCTGGTAAAGGAACCATCCTGCTGTAACTCAAAGTAGGCTTTCACCTCCGCCGAGGCGCTCTGCTGGTATAAACGAATCGCCTCCACCAGCGGCTCAGGGGTACGCATCCGCGCCACCCACGAACTGAATTCCAGCGGCAGGCGATCGGTCAACAGCCGATTAATCACCAGCCCCGCCTCCGTCGCCAGCGTCAGCCACTCGCCGCTGGAATAATTACGCACGTGCGAGGTATCGCGCAGGGCTTCCACGGTCTGCAACCAGACATCACGCACCGGATGACCCGGCGACATCACGTCCATCACGATCATCACCCCGCCCGGCTTGAGAACACGTTTCACCTCACGCAGCGCCTGGCCGACATCATGCCAGTGGTGCGCGGAATAGCGGCTGATAACGATATCAAAGCTGGCATCAGCGAACGGCAGCGTTTCGGCATACCCCTGCTGGGTCACGATATTGCTAAAACCTTTTTCCTGTGCCGCGGCGGCAACGACCTCCAGCATCTGGCTCGATAAATCATAGGCGGTCACCTCGGCAACCTGTCCCGCCGCGGTAAAGCTGGCGTGCCCTGCCCCGCAGCCCATATCCAGCACTTTCGCCTGCGGAAAATCAGCCAGACGTTCCGCCAGCCGCTGCAGATCGCGACCAGAGGCGTGTACGGCGCTGGTCAGATAGGCGCTGGCCTGGGAGCTGAACTGCTTTTCAACGTTGTCATGGTGAGAGCGTGTTGTCATGTTGTCTTGTCCTTACGGTTTTTTGAGTAATAAAAGGCAGCACCATGCATGCGCAGGCCTGCCCCATGGCAGGCCTGACCAACCTTAAATTAATCAGGCTTGCCGGGACTGAATTCGACTAGTAGCGGGTTGTGGTCGGAGGCGCGGGTTACCAGCACGGAAGCATCGTGCACGCTTAACCCACGGTAGAACACAAAATCGAGCGGGCGACCAAACGCGCGGCGGCGCTGGTCGTCAGAGAAACGAACTTCACGCAGCGACATCTCGCGTGCAAAGCGGTACAGGGCGTTCATCCGCGGGCGGCTCCAGGCATTGAAGTCGCCGGCCATGATCACCGGCCCGCTGTGATGGGCAATCTGATCGCCAATCGGCAGCAGCTGTTTGCTGTAGACGTCGACGCCAAGGCTGAAATTGACGGCATGGATATTGACCACCATTAACAACCGCGCATCGGGCAGCGGATAGACAGTCACTAATGCTGATTTAGGCAGACGCAAAATAGGTTCACGCTCGCGCAATGGGCAGCAATAGATAGGATGAGCGGAAGCCAGCGTCATCACGCCGGAAGGATGCTGGGGCAGCACCAGCGCAGGCACCTGATCGGCGGCCAGATAGTTGGTGGTCGCGAACCTGACCAGCTCCGGCGTCGTCTGCGCCTCCTGTAACAGGACCAAATGCGCGTCTTTGCCAAAATTCTTAAGGACCGACTGCCACTCTGCTCGCTGCTGTTTGAAGATATTCCACACCAGCACGCGGATCTTCTCATCGCTGCTTAACGGCGTGCCGGCGGGATAAACCGGACTCACGCCCGCAAACGCCCCCGGAGGCAATATTCTCTCCGCAGGTTGTCCGGCGACATAGCGCATGGCGTAGGTGTTCTTTCGCAATTTGGGCATTAATCCTCGATAACAGAAACCAGCCCGACGACGACTGGTTCTTCTGTTATAGGGATTTTCCCATACACTTTCAATGCAATTTGCGAGAAACCCTTAGCCTTCGGGAGAAAGCGCTGCCGAACGGCGCGGCAATTTATCTAAACGCCCGCTCAGGACCACCAACAGCAAAGCGACCAGCACAATCACCGCGCCAATCCACGGCGTCTGCGCCAGACCATATCGTTCAACTGTCTGCCCACCGACGATCGATCCCAGCGCAATACCAATATTGAAGGCGGCAATATTGAGACCGGAAGCGACGTCGACGGCGCCAGGCGTATACTGTTCGGCTTTTTGCACCACATAGACCTGTAGACCCGGCACGTTGCCGAAGGCGAAAACGCCCATCACCAGCACCGTTGCCAGCGCGGCATAGTGAACGCTGGCGGTCAGCTGGAACACCAGCAGCAGCACAACCAGAGCGGCGAAGATAAACTTCAGCGCGGAGACGGCGCCATGCTTATCGGCCAGTTTGCCGCCCCATACGTTGCCGATAGCCACCGAGACGCCATAACCCAGCAGGATCCAGCTCACCGCTGAGGGGCTGAAGCCGGCCAGCTCCTGCATCATCGGCGCAAGGAAGGTAAAAGCGGTAAACACGCCGCCATAGCCCAGCGCGGTAATGGCATAGATCATCAGCAGGCGCGGATGGGTTAAGACTTTCAGCTGATCGCGCAGGCTGGCGCTGGCGCGGCCCGGAATATTATTCGGCACCAGAATCAGACTGCTGACAAGCGCAATTACACCCAGAATCGATACCGCGAGGAAGGTTTCACGCCAGCCGAAATGCTGGCCAATAAAGGTGCCAAAGGGAACGCCGGTCACCAGCGCGACCGTCAGGCCGCCGAACATAATGGCGATAGCCGAGGCTGCTTTCTCTTTTGCCACCAGGCTGGTGGCGATTGTCGAGCCGATAGAAAAGAACACGCCGTGCGCCAGGCCGGTCAGCAGGCGCGCCAGGATCAGCGTTTCATAGCCTGGAGCCTGCCAGGCCAGCACATTACCCGCCGTAAACAGGACCATCAACGCCAGCAGCAGCTGTTTACGCGGCATACGCCCGGTTAATGCCGTCAGCACCGGGGCGCCGATCGCCACGCCCAGCGCGTAGATAGAGACCAGCAGTCCCGCAGAAGGTAGAGAGATAGAAAGTTGTTGGGCAATCGTCGGGACCAGGCCGACAATCACGAATTCAGTGGTGCCAATTGCAAAGGCACCGATGGTTAAGGCAAATAGCGCCAGTGGCATAATTTACTCCGTAGCATCAGGATTAAGATGACACGTAGTATGAAGGGTTGTATAAATAACAAAAACTATCAAAGTATCAATAGAGTTTTGCTACAGGTGCAATAATGAGAGCCACATCCGAGGAGATCGCCATCTTTGTGGCGGTAGTGGAAAGCGGGAGTTTCAGCCGGGCAGCCGAACAGCTGGGTCAGGCCAACTCTGCCGTCAGCCGGGCAGTCAAAAAGCTCGAATCAAAGCTTGGTGTCAGCCTGCTTAATCGGACCACCCGCCAGCTCAGTCTGACAGAGGAAGGCGAGCGCTATTTTCGGCGGATGCAGGTGGTATTGCAGGAGATGGCGGCGGCAGAAAATGACCTGCTGGAAACGCGCACGACGCCGCGGGGCTTGCTGCGGGTGGATGCCGCGACGCCGGTGATGCTGCATTTTCTCATGCCGCTGGTGAAGCCGTTTCGCGAGCGTTACCCGGAAATGACGCTGTCGCTCGTCTCTTCAGAGACGTTTATTAACCTGATTGAACGGAAAGTGGATGTAGCGATACGGGCCGGAACCTTAACGGATTCCAGCCTGCGCGCCCGACCGCTGTTCACCAGCTATCGTAAGATCGTCGCCTCGCCAGCGTATGTCTCGCGCTACGGTGTGCCGCAGCATCCGTCAGATCTGAAACAACATCAGTGTCTGGGCTTCACTGAACCCGTCTCTCTGAACACCTGGCCAGTCTCCTGTTGCGATGGTCAGTTGTTAGAGATTGAGGCGGCGGTGTCATCAAACAGTGGGGAAACCCTCAAACAACTGTGTCTGACCGGCAACGGTATTGCCTGTCTGTCGGATTATATGGTGGATAAAGAGATAGCCAGCGGGGAGTTTGTTGAACTACTGGCCGACAAACGCTTGCCGGTGGAGATGCCCTTCAGTGCGGTGTACTACAGCGACAGAGCCGTCAGTACACGTATCAGGGCGTTTATTGATTTTCTAAGCGAACACGTAAAACAGCTCCCGAAGGAGCTGTCGTAGTACTCTCTGATAGGCATGCCGGAAGCGGGAGATTAATCCCACTGCGGCGCCAGACCTTCCGGGCTCACCAGCCGATCGTTGCAATCCAGCGCAGCGATCGCCTGGCGATCTTCATCATCCAGCTGCAGATCCAACGCCTTCAGGTTGCTGGCCAGGTTCTCACGCTTCGTCGAGGACGGGATTACCGCGTACCCCTCGCCCATCGCCCATGCCAGGATAACCTGCGCCGGAGTCGCATTATGTTTCGCCGCGATACGGGCAATCACCTCATCTTTCAGTGCCTTACCGTAGGCCAGGGTCATGTAAGAGGTGATATGGATACCGTGCTCACGCGCCCAATCGACGACTTTACGGTTTTGCAGATACGGCGAGAGCTCAATCTGATTGGTAGCAATGTTTTCAGCGCCAACGGCGGCAATCGCGCGCTCCATCAGTGGAATAGTGAAGTTGGAGATACCGATCTGACGGGTCAGGCCGAGCGTCTTCGCTTCCATCAGAGCGGCCATAAACTCTTCAACAGCCACCGCATCGTTCGGTGACGGCCAGTGGATCAGCGTCAGATCAACATAGTCAGTGCGCAGCTTCTGCAGGCTCTCTTGCAGGCTGGCGATGAGTTTGTCTTTGCTCAGGTTCTCGATCCAGATTTTGGTCGTGATGAACAACTCATCACGCGGCACGCCGCTCTCAGCGATAGCCTGACCCACCGCGCCTTCGTTGTCATAGATTTGCGCGGTGTCGATAGTACAATAGCCCAGCTCCAGCGCGGTTTTTACGGATGCGATAACAACATCATCTTTCAGACGGAAGGTGCCAAGACCAAATGCAGGAATTGCCATGTTTTTCCTCGTTATTTGTTCATTTCGGTTAACGGATGAAATTATGGCGGATGGTGTGGAGGGGAAAAAGAGCGATTAATGCAGAGGATTTTTGCTGGTTTAGCAATAATCGGGAACAGATGAAACAAAAAAGCCCTGAGCAAATGCTCAGGGCTCTTATTAAGTGGCGGAACGGACGGGACTCGAACCCGCGACCCCCTGCGTGACAGGCAGGTATTCTAACCGACTGAACTACCGCTCCACCGAATTTTTTCGCTTTATGACCACCGGTTGTCACCCCGGCTTACTGCAATTTGATGCCTGGCAGTTCCCTACTCTCACATGGGGAGACCCCACACTACCATCGGCGCTACGGCGTTTCACTTCTGAGTTCGGCATGGGGTCAGGTGGGACCACCGCGCTAGTGCCGCCAGGCAAATTCTTTGTGCTCAGCACGCAATTCTTTATCGCATCAGCTGCGTTGCCTGCGCTCGTAAAGTCAGTCACATACTTCAGTATGCTCCTTCCTTTCCTTCGCTGGTCGCCTTGCTGCTGCGCAAATTATTGCGTACTCAACTCTGAATCTAAGCTGAAAATCTTCTCAAATCCGCCAAAACATCTTCGGCGTTGTAAGGTTAAGCCTCACGGTTCATTAGTACCGGTTAGCTCAACGCATCGCTGCGCTTACACACCCGGCCTATCAACGTCATCGTCTTTAACGTTCCTTCAGGAGACTTAAAGTCTCAGGGAGAACTCATCTCGGGGCAAGTTTCGTGCTTAGATGCTTTCAGCACTTATCTCTTCCGCATTTAGCTACCGGGCAGTGCCATTGGCATGACAACCCGAACACCAGTGATGCGTCCACTCCGGTCCTCTCGTACTAGGAGCAGCCCCCCTCAATTCTCCAGCGCCCACGGCAGATAGGGACCGAACTGTCTCACGACGTTCTAAACCCAGCTCGCGTACCACTTTAAATGGCGAACAGCCATACCCTTGGGACCTACTTCAGCCCCAGGATGTGATGAGCCGACATCGAGGTGCCAAACACCGCCGTCGATATGAACTCTTGGGCGGTATCAGCCTGTTATCCCCGGAGTACCTTTTATCCGTTGAGCGATGGCCCTTCCATTCAGAACCACCGGATCACTATGACCTGCTTTCGCACCTGCTCGCGCCGTCACGCTCGCAGTCAAGCTAGCTTATGCCATTGCACTAACCTCCTGATGTCCGACCAGGATTAGCTAACCTTCGTGCTCCTCCGTTACGCTTTGGGAGGAGACCGCCCCAGTCAAACTACCCACCAGACACTGTCCGCAACCCCGGTAAGGGGCCAACGTTAGAACATCAAACATTAAAGGGTGGTATTTCAAGGTTGGCTCCACGCAGACTGGCGTCCACGCTTCAAAGCCTCCCACCTATCCTACACATCAAGGCTCAATGTTCAGTGTCAAGCTATAGTAAAGGTTCACGGGGTCTTTCCGTCTTGCCGCGGGTACACTGCATCTTCACAGCGAGTTCAATTTCACTGAGTCTCGGGTGGAGACAGCCTGGCCATCATTACGCCATTCGTGCAGGTCGGAACTTACCCGACAAGGAATTTCGCTACCTTAGGACCGTTATAGTTACGGCCGCCGTTTACCGGGGCTTCGATCAAGAGCTTCTCCTTACGGATAACCCCATCAATTAACCTTCCGGCACCGGGCAGGCGTCACACCGTATACGTCCACTTTCGTGTTTGCACAGTGCTGTGTTTTTAATAAACAGTTGCAGCCAGCTGGTATCTTCGACTGGTCTCAGCTCCATCCGCAGGGACTTCACCTACACACCAGCGTGCCTTCTCCCGAAGTTACGGCACCATTTTGCCTAGTTCCTTCACCCGAGTTCTCTCAAGCGCCTTGGTATTCTCTACCTGACCACCTGTGTCGGTTTGGGGTACGATTTGATGTTACCTGATGCTTAGAGGCTTTTCCTGGAAGCAGGGCATTTGTTACTTCAGCACCGTAGTGCCTCGTCATCACACCTCAGCCTTGATTATCCGGATTTGCCTGGATAACCAGCCTACATGCTTAAACCAGGACAACCGTCGCCCGGCTAACATAGCCTTCTCCGTCCCCCCTTCGCAGTAACACCAAGTACAGGAATATTAACCTGTTTCCCATCGACTACGCCTTTCGGCCTCGCCTTAGGGGTCGACTCACCCTGCCCCGATTAACGTTGGACAGGAACCCTTGGTCTTCCGGCGAGCGGGCTTTTCACCCGCTTTATCGTTACTTATGTCAGCATTCGCACTTCTGATACCTCCAGCAGCCCTCACAGGCCACCTTCGCAGGCTTACAGAACGCTCCCCTACCCAACAACACATCGTGTCGCTGCCGCAGCTTCGGTGCATGGTTTAGCCCCGTTACATCTTCCGCGCAGGCCGACTCGACCAGTGAGCTATTACGCTTTCTTTAAATGATGGCTGCTTCTAAGCCAACATCCTGGCTGTCTGTGCCTTCCCACATCGTTTCCCACTTAACCATGACTTTGGGACCTTAGCTGGCGGTCTGGGTTGTTTCCCTCTTCACGACGGACGTTAGCACCCGCCGTGTGTCTCCCGTGATAACATTCTTCGGTATTCGTAGTTTGCATCGGGTTGGTAAGTCGGGATGACCCCCTAGCCGAAACAGTGCTCTACCCCCGAAGATGAGTTCACGAGGCGCTACCTAAATAGCTTTCGGGGAGAACCAGCTATCTCCCGGTTTGATTGGCCTTTCACCCCCAGCCACAAGTCATCCGCTAATTTTTCAACATTAGTCGGTTCGGTCCTCCAGTTAGTGTTACCCAACCTTCAACCTGCCCATGGCTAGATCACCGGGTTTCGGGTCTATACCCTGCAACTTAACGCCCAGTTAAGACTCGGTTTCCCTGCGGCTCCCCTATACGGTTAACCTTGCTACAGAATATAAGTCGCTGACCCATTATACAAAAGGTACGCAGTCACACCCGAAGGTGCTCCCACTGCTTGTACGTACACGGTTTCAGGTTCTTTTTCACTCCCCTCGCCGGGGTTCTTTTCGCCTTTCCCTCACGGTACTGGTTCACTATCGGTCAGTCAGGAGTATTTAGCCTTGGAGGATGGTCCCCCCATATTCAGACAGGATACCACGTGTCCCGCCCTACTCTTCGAGTTCACAGCCTGTGCATTTTGGTGTACGGGACTATCACCCTGTACCGTCGGACTTTCCAGACCGTTCCACTAACACACAAGCTGATTCAGACTCTGGGCTGCTCCCCGTTCGCTCGCCGCTACTGGGGGAATCTCGGTTGATTTCTTTTCCTCGGGGTACTTAGATGTTTCAGTTCCCCCGGTTCGCCTCGTTAACCTATGTATTCAGTTAACGATAGTGCAACGAATTGCACTGGGTTTCCCCATTCGGACATCGCCGGTTATAACGGTTCATATCACCTTACCGACGCTTTTCGCAGATTAGCACGTCCTTCATCGCCTCTGACTGCCAGGGCATCCACCGTGTACGCTTAGTCGCTTAACCTCACAACCCGAAGATGTTTCGTAAAACATCATCGCGTCGCGAAAATTTGAGAGACTCGAACACACATAACATGTGTGTCGTTTCAATTTTCAGCTTGATCCAGATTTTTAAAGAGCAAAACTTCGCAGTGCACCTTTTCAGGTTCACTCTGAAGTTTTCTTGTATTCGCAGTAAAGATGGTGGAGCTATGCGGGATCGAACCGCAGACCTCCTGCGTGCAAAGCAGGCGCTCTCCCAGCTGAGCTATAGCCCCATCGGTGTTATCTCTGTACCGGTAATTTTTCCTGAGACAAGGCGTGGTGAAGCGAAGCATACTGAAGTATGCGAGCTTTGCCACAACGCAGTATTCAGGGAAAATTTGGTAGGCCTGAGTGGACTTGAACCACCGACCTCACCCTTATCAGGGGTGCGCTCTAACCACCTGAGCTACAAGCCTGCAGAGATTATTTACTGCTCTATTTCATCAGACAATCTGTGTGAGCACTGCAAAGGCAGGTTCTTTAAGGTAAGGAGGTGATCCAACCGCAGGTTCCCCTACGGTTACCTTGTTACGACTTCACCCCAGTCATGAATCACAAAGTGGTAAGCGCCCTCCCGAAGGTTAAGCTACCTACTTCTTTTGCAACCCACTCCCATGGTGTGACGGGCGGTGTGTACAAGGCCCGGGAACGTATTCACCGTAGCATTCTGATCTACGATTACTAGCGATTCCGACTTCATGGAGTCGAGTTGCAGACTCCAATCCGGACTACGACATACTTTATGAGGTCCGCTTGCTCTCGCGAGGTCGCTTCTCTTTGTATATGCCATTGTAGCACGTGTGTAGCCCTGGTCGTAAGGGCCATGATGACTTGACGTCATCCCCACCTTCCTCCAGTTTATCACTGGCAGTCTCCTTTGAGTTCCCGGCCGAACCGCTGGCAACAAAGGATAAGGGTTGCGCTCGTTGCGGGACTTAACCCAACATTTCACAACACGAGCTGACGACAGCCATGCAGCACCTGTCTCACAGTTCCCGAAGGCACCAAAGCATCTCTGCTAAGTTCTGTGGATGTCAAGACCAGGTAAGGTTCTTCGCGTTGCATCGAATTAAACCACATGCTCCACCGCTTGTGCGGGCCCCCGTCAATTCATTTGAGTTTTAACCTTGCGGCCGTACTCCCCAGGCGGTCGATTTAACGCGTTAGCTCCGGAAGCCACGCCTCAAGGGCACAACCTCCAAATCGACATCGTTTACGGCGTGGACTACCAGGGTATCTAATCCTGTTTGCTCCCCACGCTTTCGCACCTGAGCGTCAGTCTTTGTCCAGGGGGCCGCCTTCGCCACCGGTATTCCTCCAGATCTCTACGCATTTCACCGCTACACCTGGAATTCTACCCCCCTCTACAAGACTCTAGCCTGCCAGTTTCGAATGCAGTTCCCAGGTTGAGCCCGGGGATTTCACATCCGACTTGACAGACCGCCTGCGTGCGCTTTACGCCCAGTAATTCCGATTAACGCTTGCACCCTCCGTATTACCGCGGCTGCTGGCACGGAGTTAGCCGGTGCTTCTTCTGCGGGTAACGTCAATCGACAAGGTTATTAACCTTATCGCCTTCCTCCCCGCTGAAAGTACTTTACAACCCGAAGGCCTTCTTCATACACGCGGCATGGCTGCATCAGGCTTGCGCCCATTGTGCAATATTCCCCACTGCTGCCTCCCGTAGGAGTCTGGACCGTGTCTCAGTTCCAGTGTGGCTGGTCATCCTCTCAGACCAGCTAGGGATCGTCGCCTAGGTGAGCCATTACCCCACCTACTAGCTAATCCCATCTGGGCACATCTGATGGCATGAGGCCCGAAGGTCCCCCACTTTGGTCTTGCGACGTTATGCGGTATTAGCTACCGTTTCCAGTAGTTATCCCCCTCCATCAGGCAGTTTCCCAGACATTACTCACCCGTCCGCCGCTCGTCACCCGAGAGCAAGCTCTCTGTGCTACCGCTCGACTTGCATGTGTTAGGCCTGCCGCCAGCGTTCAATCTGAGCCATGATCAAACTCTTCAATTTAAGTTTGATGCTCAAAGAATTAAACTTCGTAATGAATTACGTGTTCACTCTTGAGACTTGGTATTCATTTATTGTCCGAAGACATTAAGAATCCATGTCACTTTGAGTGCCCACACAGATTGTCTGATAAATTGTTAAAGAGCAGTTGCGACGCGCTTTAGCGCTCTGTCGCGAGGTGGCGTATATTACGCTTTCCTCTTTCAGAGTCAACCCGTTTTTCAGGATTTTTCTCTTCAACCGAACTGGCTGTTTGTGTGAAGTGATTCACATCCGCCGTGTCGATGGAGGCGCATTATAGGGAGCCCGCCGGGAATGACAAGCGGAAAAATACAATTTTATTTCAACCGCTCATCTTTTATACGTAACGCTTATTTTTGCTGCTTTTTAATCGCCGCCGGCAGCTCTGTCAGGCTATTTAGCACCCAGTCCGCGGCTTTTTCCGCTTCTTCAGTAACAGGCTTACCGGTACGTACCAGCACTTTAGTACCGACATCAGCAGCCGCTGCAGCCTGCATATCTTCCAGTTTGTCCCCTACCATATAGGAAGCGGCCATATCGATATGCAGATAATCGCGAGCTGAGATCAGCATCCCCGGATGCGGTTTACGGCAATCACAGGTCTGACGGTACTCCTCAACCGCACCCTGCGGGTGATGCGGGCAATAATAGATACCGTCCAGATCGACGCCACGGTCTGCCAGAGACCAGTCCATCCATTCGGTCAGCGTTTCAAACTGAGCTTCGGTAAATTTACCGCGAGCAATACCGGACTGGTTAGTGACCAGCACCAGCGCGTAGCCCATCTCTTTTAGTTCGCGCATTGCGTCAATGACGCCATCGATAAATTCAAAATTGTCGATTTCGTGGACGTAGCCATGATCGACATTAATAGTGCCGTCACGGTCGAGAAAAATTGCGGGTACTGACTTTGCCACCGGTTTGCTCCTGAAAAAGGCTAGTGCCGTTAGTATCGCATGTTTCCGCATGCAAGAAAGTGCTCATTATAAAGAGTCAGATTGATTTAGACGTCTGGATGCCTTAACATCCATTTCATTGCCAGGCATCGCCTGGATACGGCAGAAGAAAATGCCACGGCAAACGGCTAAACGATAATAAATAACTGATGATTAAACTTTCCAATATCACCAAAGTGTTCCAGCAGGGGAATCGCAGCATTCAGGCGCTGAATAACGTCAGCCTGCATGTCCCTGCCGGACAGATTTACGGCGTCATCGGTGCCTCCGGCGCCGGTAAAAGTACGCTGATTCGCTGCGTTAACCTGCTGGAGCGCCCGACCGAGGGCAGCGTACAGGTTGACGGTCAGGAGCTGACTGCGCTGTCGGAAAAAGAGCTAACCCGCGCTCGCCGTCAGATTGGCATGATTTTCCAGCATTTTAACCTGCTGGCATCCCGCACCGTTTTCGGCAACGTGGCGTTACCTCTGGAGCTGGATAACACGCCACAGGCAGAAATCAAACGCCGCGTGACGGAACTGCTGGATCTTGTCGGCCTGGGTGATAAGCACGACAGCTATCCGGCTAATCTCTCCGGCGGTCAGAAACAGCGTGTCGCCATTGCCCGCGCGCTGGCCAGTAACCCCAAGGTACTGCTGTGTGATGAAGCCACCAGCGCCCTGGATCCGGCCACCACCCGTTCCATTCTCGAACTGCTGAAAGACATTAACCGTCGTCTGGGACTGACCATCCTGCTGATCACCCACGAAATGGATGTGGTGAAACGCATTTGCGACTGCGTGGCAGTGATTAGCAACGGCCAGTTGATTGAGCAGGACACGGTGAGCGAAGTCTTCTCCCATCCGAAGACGCCGCTGGCCCAGCAGTTTATTCAGTCGACCCTGCACCTGGATATTCCGGATGACTACCAGGCGCGCCTGAAACCTACCGCTACAGCGGATAGCGTACCAATGCTGCGCATGGAATTTACCGGCCACTCCGTCGATGCGCCGCTGCTTTCTGAAACCGCGCGTCGCTTCAACGTGAATAACAACATTATTAGCGCGCAGATGGATTATGCCGGCGGGGTGAAGTTCGGCATCATGCTGACTGAAATGCACGGTACACAGGAAGACACTCAGGCGGCTATCGCCTGGCTGCAGGAACATCATGTAAAAGTAGAGGTATTGGGTTATGTCTGAGGCAATGATGTGGCTGCTGTTGCGCGGCGTATGGGAAACGCTGGCAATGACCTTTGTCTCCGGCTTCTTCGGTTTTGTCCTTGGTCTGCCGGTGGGCGTGCTGCTGTACGTGACCCGTCCGGGGCAAATCGTCGCCAATGCTAAACTGTACCGGACGCTGTCGGCGCTGGTGAACATTTTCCGCTCCATCCCGTTCATTATCCTGTTGGTCTGGATGATCCCGTTTACCCGCGTGATCGTCGGCACCTCAATCGGCCTGCAGGCGGCGATCGTGCCGTTGACAGTGGGCGCCGCGCCGTTTATCGCTCGCATGGTGGAGAACGCGCTGCTGGAGATCCCGACAGGCCTTATTGAAGCCTCCCGGGCAATGGGCGCTACGCCGCTGCAGATCGTGCGTAAGGTCCTGCTGCCTGAAGCGCTGCCGGGTCTGGTCAACGCCGCCACTATCACTCTTATCACCCTGGTGGGCTATTCCGCCATGGGCGGCGCGGTGGGCGCCGGCGGTTTGGGGCAGATTGGTTATCAGTATGGCTATATCGGCTACAACGCCACCGTGATGAATACCGTACTGGTATTGCTGGTTATTCTGGTTTATTTAATTCAATTCTCTGGCGATCGCATCGTCCGGGCTGTGACTCATAAATAACGTTATTGGCAGACAACACTCATTCTTACAGGAAGGAAATAACATGGCCTTTAATTTCAAAACCTTTGCGGCAGTTGGTGCGTTAATCGGTTCTCTGGCGCTGGTGGGTTGCGGTCAGGATGAAAAAGATCCGAATCATATTAAAGTCGGCGTTATCGTCGGGGCGGAGCAGCAGGTCGCTGAAGTCGCGCAGAAAGTGGCAAAAGAGAAGTATGGCCTTGACGTTGAGCTGGTGACCTTCAACGATTACGTTCTGCCGAACGAAGCGCTGAGCAAAGGTGATATCGACGTCAACGCCTTCCAGCATAAACCGTACCTCGACCAGCAGATTAAAGACCGCGGCTACAAGCTGGTGGCTGTCGGCAACACCTTCGTCTACCCGATCGCGGGTTACTCGAAGAAAATCAAATCTCTGGACGAACTGCAGCCGGGCTCGCAGATCGCCGTCCCTAACGATCCGACCAACCTCGGTCGTTCTCTGCTGCTGCTGCAGCAGGTGGGCCTGATCAAACTGAAAGACGGCGTTGGCCTGCTGCCGACCTCGCTGGATATCGTCGAGAACCCGAAAAACCTGAAGATTGTTGAACTGGAAGCACCGCAGCTGCCGCGTTCTCTCGACGACGCGCAGATTGCGCTGGCCGTTATCAACACCACTTACGCCAGCCAGATTGGCCTGACCCCGGCGAAAGACGGCATCTTTGTTGAAGGGAAAGAGTCGCCGTACGTGAACCTGATCGTGGCGCGTGAAGACAATAAAGATGCTGAGAATGTGAAAAAATTCGTTCAGGCTTACCAGAGCGATGAAGTTTACGAAGCAGCAAACAAGATCTTTAACGGCGGCGCAGTGAAAGGCTGGTAATCTTTTCTCACCGTAATATCATTCAGGACGGGCTTCACGCCCGTCTTGTCATTTATGCAAGCACCTGATTCAATAACGCCCTGTTTTTTATTCATTGAGGAAATATTATGCGTGCTTTACCGGTCTGTTTGATAGCACTCATGTTAAGCGGTTGTTCCATGCTAAGCAGATCTCCCGTCGAGCCTGTTCAAAGCACTGCAACTCCTCCGGTTAAATCGGAGCCGACCAAACCACGCGCAACCCGTCCGGCGCCAGTACGGATTTATACCGATGCGTCAGAGCTGGTAGGTAAACCGTTCCGCGATCTGGGTGAAGTGTCTGGCGAGTCCTGCCAGGCTTCGAATCAGGATTCTCCGCCGAATATCCCTACCGCCCGCAAGCGCCTGCAGATTAATGCCGCACGAATGAAAGCCAATGCTGTCCTGCTGCACCGCTGCGAAGTGACCAGCGGTACCCCAGGCTGCTACCGTCAGGCGGTTTGTCTGGGCTCGGCGCTTAACGTATCGGCGCAATGAGTGCATTTCAGTTCGCGCAGATAGGCGTTATCCGCTCGCCGTATAAAGAGAAGTTTGCCGTGCCTCGCCAGCCGGGTCTGGTCAAGCACGGCGGCGGAGAACTCCATCTGATCGCGCCCTACAACCAGGCCGACGCCGTGCGTGGTCTGGAAAGCTTCAGCCATCTGTGGATCTTGTTTGTGTTTCATCAGACCATGGAAGGCGGCTGGCGTCCGACGGTGCGCCCTCCCCGTCTCGGGGGCAACGCGCGTATGGGCGTCTTCGCCACCCGCTCCACGTTTCGCCCCAATCCCATTGGCATGTCGCTGGTTGAGCTGAAGGGCGTTCGCTGTCAGAAAGAGCAGGTGATACTGGAGCTCGGCAGCCTCGATCTCGTCGACGGTACGCCGGTGGTCGACATCAAACCCTATCTGCCGTTTGCCGAAGCGCTGCCCAACGCGCACGCCAGCTACGCGCAACAGGCACCGCAGGCGGATCAGGTCGTCAGTTTTACCGCCGAGGTCGAAACGCAGCTTTTGCATCTGGAGAAGCGTTATCCGCATCTGAAGGCGTTTATCCGAGAGGTGCTGGCGCAGGATCCGCGTCCGGCCTACCGTAAGGAAGAAGAGGCAGGTAAAAATTACGCCGTCTGGCTGCTGGATTTCAACGTCCGCTGGCGGGTGACTGCCGCCGGTTTTGAAGTCTTTGCTCTCGAAGCGCGCTAATTTTATTTTCCTCTCTTTTGGCATCTTTGCCACACTGGTAAACTAAACCACTTTTTTTGTTTCAGGCTGGGCAACCAGCCTGTTCCGCTCGTTTAACTGGAACCGTTACAACATGCGTACTAGCCAATATCTGCTCTCCACTCTGAAGGAGACACCTGCCGACGCCGAGGTAATCAGCCACCAGCTGATGCTGCGCGCCGGGATGATCCGCAAGCTGGCCTCCGGGTTATACACCTGGCTGCCGACCGGCGTGCGCGTCCTGAAAAAAGTCGAAAACATCGTGCGTGAAGAGATGAACAACGCCGGTGCGATCGAGGTGTTAATGCCGGTCGTTCAGCCATCTGAACTATGGCAGGAGAGCGGTCGCTGGGAGCAGTACGGCCCGGAACTGCTGCGCATTGCCGATCGTGGCGATCGTCCGTTCGTCCTCGGTCCAACCCACGAAGAGGTCATCACCGACCTGATCCGCAACGAGCTGAACTCCTATAAGCAGCTGCCGCTGAACTTCTATCAGATCCAGACCAAATTCCGCGACGAAGTGCGTCCGCGTTTCGGCGTGATGCGCTCCCGCGAATTCCTGATGAAAGATGCGTACTCTTTCCATACTTCGCAGGAATCGCTGCAGGAAACCTACGATGCGATGTACGCCGCTTACAGTAAAATCTTCAGCCGCATGGGGCTGGACTTCCGCGCGGTACAGGCTGATACCGGTTCTATCGGCGGCAGCGCCTCTCATGAATTCCAGGTGCTGGCGCAGAGCGGCGAAGACGATGTGATCTTCTCCGACAGCTCCGACTACGCGGCAAACATCGAGTTTGCGGAAGCCGTTGCGCCGAAAACGCCGCGCGCGGCCGCCACCCAGGAGATGACCCTGGTCGACACGCCGAACGCCAAAACCATCGCCGAGCTGGTTGAGCAGTTCAACCTGCCGATCGAAAAAACCGTGAAAACCCTGCTGGTGAAAGCGGTTGAAGATAGCGCTTCCCCGCTGGTTGCCCTGCTGGTGCGCGGCGATCACGAGCTGAACGAAGTGAAAGCCGAAAAACTGCCGCAGGTCGCCAGCCCGCTGACCTTCGCCACCGAAGAAGAGATCCGCGCTCTGGTGAAAGCCGGTCCTGGCTCCCTGGGTCCGGTGAACCTGCCGGTGCCGGTGATTATCGACCGTACTGTGGCGGTGATGAGCGATTTCGCCGCCGGCGCCAACATCGATGGCAAACACTACTTCGGCATCAACTGGGACCGCGATGTCGCCACGCCGGAAGTCGCGGACATCCGTAACGTCGTCGCCGGCGATCCGAGCCCGGACGGCAAAGGTACCCTGCTTATCAAGCGCGGTATCGAAGTGGGTCATATCTTCCAGCTGGGGACGAAGTACTCCGAGGCGATGAAAGCCGCGGTCCAGGGCGAAGATGGCCGCAACCAGATCCTGACGATGGGTTGCTATGGTATCGGGGTCACTCGCGTAGTGGCGGCGGCGATTGAGCAGAACTTTGACGATCGCGGTATCGTCTGGCCGGATGCGATTGCGCCGTTCCAGGTGGCGATCCTGCCGATGAACATGCACAAATCTTACCGTGTGCAGGAGCTGGCGGAGAAACTGTACGCCGAGCTGAGCGCCCAGGGTATTGAAGTGCTGATGGACGATCGTAAAGAACGTCCGGGCGTGATGTTCGCCGATATGGAGCTGATCGGTATCCCGCACACCATCGTGCTGGGCGATCGTAACCTCGACAATGACGATATCGAATACAAGTATCGTCGCAACGGTGAGAAGCAGCTGATTAAGACCGGGGATATTGTGGAATATCTGGTTAAAGCGATAAAAGGCTAATCACCCAACCAGGGCCCTGAACGGATGTCAGGGCCTTTTTTTTACAAGGACTGTACCCATGACTGCACCTCTTCTCAGCAGCGGGCTGCTGACCTCCACCCTGCTCCTGCCTACCGCCTGCACTGTAGACGTCGGCCGCAACGCCCCTTCCGCATCCGCGACCGATAGCCGCTCACTGCCATGGGCGGTCCCCCTCCAGCGCCAAAGCTCGATTGCCGGCAGCGGACTGCGCGAAATCGCCGAAAGCGACCTACGTTCCGGCGACCTGCTCTTCTTCTCCAGCCTCGGCGTCACTTCGTTTGGGATCCGCGCCTTCAGTCCCTCTTCCGTGAGCCACGTCGCGCTGTATCTGGTGAACAAACCGAAGGCCGGTGCGGAGTAAAAGAACGATTTGCCCTTTCCCACCCGTCATGAGGCTCATGATTCGTGCGCTATGGTTGGTGGAAAAGGGGGACGGTAAAACCACCATGAACGAAGTCCGCTGGCCGGCTACCGCTGAGGCGTATCTCCTGCCCATTCCCCGGGCAGGAGCCGGACAATCAGTGTCCGCAGTCTTTCCCTGGAATAAATTTGCCGGCCTGATCCGTCATCAGCGTTTTCATCATTTCGCCGGTATCCGGGTTCGCCTCGAGGGTAAAGTGCCCTTCCACCACCAGCAGAACCGGACGTGAATCATTGCCGCGGGCAGCGGCATAATCCCGCTCAAGCTGGGCATTGTTCGCCACCGCGACGCGTTTACCGGTCGCGCAATCAGTAAAGGTTGCCGCATCGGCCATATAGAAGTACATGCCACGCATCGCCATCGGGGTGGTCGGCAGGCTGGCCTTCACCGGCTCCAGGGTATAGTTGAGAGGAGACTGAATGGGACTCCCGTTGCGGTCGAGCATCTCCAGCTTGTCGCCCTTCGCGCGAAAGTACGATTTTTCGCCCTTGCTGTTGGTCAGTACCAGCTTATCCGCTGTACGCGCCCAGGTGCCGTAAGAGGCAAAGGAAGATGGTTTACGACCAGCGCCCTGGTAGTGCTCATTCATCACCCAGGTACCGTCTTTTTCCAGGAACAGCGAGGTGTCGATGCCTTCGCAATCCGCGCAGGGCAGCACCCCACGCCAGCTTTGCTGCATCGGTTTGAGCTCTTCCATCGCTGGCGGCTGAACCGTGTCATTTTCGGCGCGATGGTTACAACCAAACAGCGCGAACAGCGAACAGGCCGCTATCACGGAGAATATGATTTTCTTCACTCTACTTTCCTTATGATCCATTCCACCCGTTCGCCGACGCCTTCACTGGCGAACTTTTCCACGCAGCGCCTTGACCGAGGACTTTTGCGCCTTAGAAGCAAGGCGTCGCTCTTTGGATGCCCGAGTCGGTCGCGTCTCCCGGCGACTTTTTTGCACTGCGGTTAATTCTTTGATAAGGGCCACCAGCCGGGCGATCGCCGCTTCTCGGTTCATATCCTGACTGCGATATTCCTGAGCCTTAATGATAACCACACCGTCAGCAGAAATTAAGTGATGGCTGGCGGCAAGCAGGCGCTCTTTGTAAAACGCCGGCAGGCTCGAGGCTTTAATATCGAAGCGCAGATGGATCGCGGTCGACGCTTTGTTCACGTGCTGGCCCCCGGCCCCCTGGGCGCGAATACCTTCCAGCGTGATCTCGTTATCAGCAATGGCCACACTGCGGCTGATAGTAATCATGCCGGCGCTTGCCAGGCGGTAAGCTGAATTTCCAGATTATTCTGAGCATCGGATAACCAGATGCTCCCCTCCTGCAACGTGGCCTGCAGCGTCATCGTACGGTCGGCAAAAGCGCTAAGCTGCGCCAGCTGGGCATCATCAAGATACCAGATGGTCAGCTTCGGGTACGCCGCAAGCTTGTTCTGATTTTGCTGCCACCAGATTTCAGCCGCCCGGCTGTTATAGGCGAACAACGCCACCGCCTGCGCCCGCGAGCAGGCTTTCTTGATACGTTTTTCGTCCGGCAGCCCCATCTCGATCCACAGATCAACCCCGAGATGATCGTTAAGCAGCCACAGCTCCGGCTCGTCGTCTGACGAGAGGCCGCGCGTAAACTGCAGCCGTTCATCGGCATATTTGATCCACGCCAGCAGGCGCAGCATCATGCGCTCCTGGGTTTCCGACGGGTGCTGCGCCAGCGTCAGGTTAGCATCCAGAAACTGGTTGCGATCCAGATCGGCTACATTCACCGCGGCTTTATATATCGTCGCTTTCAGCGCCATGAATAAACTCCTGAAAAAAAATGGCGTACATTGTAGCGAAACTGGCGGCAAAAGGCTGTCAGCAATCGCAGCAACCTGTTTCATCCTGCTGAAATTGCTTAAATGACTATGATATAGTTCCCTTGCTAAACAGAGTTTATCTTCGTAGGCTTAAACTTGCATCCCACGGTTGAGTCAGAACGCTGACAGGAGGGCATGTGGACCACTATTGTGAGTTAATACGCAAGCGGTATGCGGAAATAGCCAGCGGAGACTTAGGGTATATCCCGGATGCGCTGGGTTGCGTGTTGAAAGTATTGAATGAGATTGCGGCGGATGAGGCCCTTTCGGAGTCAGTCAGGGAAAAGGCCGCTTATGCGGCAGCAAACTTACTGGTGAGCGATTATGTCAATGAATGATACTTATCAACCCATTAACTGCGATGATTACGACAACCTGGAGCTGGCCTGCCAGCATCACCTGGTGCTGACGCTGGCGCTGAAGGATGGCGAACAGCTGCAGGCGAAGGCCAGCGATCTAATCTCGCGTAAAAATATCGAGTATCTGGTGGTCGAACTCGCCGGCAACGTCCGCGAGCTGCGCCTGGATAAAATCGCCAGCTTCAGTCACCCGGAAATCGGCACCGTGGTGGTGAGCGAATCCTGAATCAAAACGGGCTTAATCGCCCGTTTTCCTCCATGTCAGACTGACCCCTTCCCCGTCTTTGACTTCACCTTCGTGGGTCACAAACAGATTGTCCGCTGCGGCAATCGGCGTTTCACCGTAAAACAGCAGCGGCGTGGTGTCTCGTCGCCACGGAGCAACGCCCAGCTCCTGCCAGATCTTCTTTAGCTTACGGCCGCCATGACGCCCGACGATATGCAGATTGCCGCTGGCGCGAAAGCGGACGGTGATCGGCTCATCCGCCGAGGGCGGGCGCAGCCTGCCGCCCGGCTGCAGCATCAGCTCGCCGAGACCGTCCGCCAGCCGCAGCGGCTGGCGCCAGTCGGGCCAGTGCTGGACGCTATCCGCCTGCCCGGGTACATATCTCACCCAGTACAAGCGCTGCTGAAAACGACGGACGGTAAATTCCCCCAACCGCAGGCAGGGGCTGGCATCTTCCCGCGCCAGCGCCACCTCGTGCCAGAGGCGCTCCGGCACCTCGCGGGCAGGCATCGGCGCCCGCTGCCCGGCGAGCCAGCGACGCAGCAGCGCCGCGCGGCGGGGAGAACTCATCGACGTCAGTGGTGCGATAGCCAGCGACCCGTCTTCGGCCACCAGCGACGCGAGCTCCGCCGCCAGTATCTCGTCCAGCAGTTGCTCCTGCTCGGCGCACAGGCTGGCGCTGCGGGCGACGGCCTCGCTAAAGTGCGGCCAGCGCTCGCGCAGCAGCGGGATCACCCGCAGGCGCAGAAAGTTGCGGTCATAGGTATCGTCCTGATTACTCTCATCTTCAATCCACGACAACTGATGGGCGAGCGCCCACTGGCGTAGCGATTCGCGGGTTTCATTGAGGAGAGGACGCAGTAGTCGGCTGTCGGCAAAGGCAGAGGATGGCGCCATCGCCGACAGACCAGTAGGACCGCTGCCGCGTTTTAACGCCAGCAACAGCGTTTCGCACTGGTCATCCTGGTGCTGGGCGGTCACTAACACCTCGCCGGCATTGAGCGTATCCTGAAAGGCCTGATAGCGCGCCGCACGGGCATGGGCCTCGACGCCCAGGCCGCCCCGGGCTAACGTCACGCGATGCACCACCAACGGCACCTGCCACTGCTGGCAAATCTGCCGACAGTGCGCCACCCAGTCGTCTGCGTGGGCGCTAAGGCCGTGGTGAACATGCACCGCCCGCAGCGTCAGCGAGGGATCCTGTTCCCGCAGCAGCACCAGCTGATGCAGAAGAACCGTCGAGTCCAGACCGCCGCTGAAGGCCACCAGCAGCTGGCGATGGGGATGAAGCGTATGCGCAATGTCAGCCGTCATAACCACAAACATACCGAGAAGTGATAGCCCGGCACGTTACCGGGCCAGGGTCGCGCTGGCAAGGTTTACTGCTGATATATTTCCAGCGGCAGGTCGTCCGGATCGCTAAAGAAGGTAAAGCGTTTACCGGTAAAGGGATCGACGCGAATCGCTTCGCACTCCACGCCATGCGCAGTCAAATGCGCTACCGCAGCGTCGATATCATCCACGCTAAAGGCCAGATGACGCAGCCCGCAGGCTTCCGGACGACTGGGGCGGGCCGGCGGAAACGGGAACGAGAACAACTCAATCACATACTCGCCGTTGAGCGCCAGATCGCCTTTCCAGGAGTCACGCTCGGCGCGATAAAACTCACTTTGCAACGTAAACCCCAGAGTATCGCAATAGAACGCTTTACTGCGGGCGTAGTCGGTCGCAATGATGGCAATATGGTGAACCCGTTTCAAACCCAGCATGGTCAAACTCCTTCTGTTAAGCCAGCCACGTTACTCGTGCGCGCCGTTAACGCGCAAGCCTTTCGTCATTTTTTAAGACTCGTACCCGATAAACGCCGTCCTCATCGCGCTTCGCGCCGTGAATATCGGTCTCAAACCCCGGGTAATGACGTCCTATGGAGCAGAGCATCAGCAGGAAGTCGAGCACCGCCCGGCTCTCCTCCGTGATCATCTCTCCTGGCATCAGCAGCGGTACCCCCGGCGGATAAGGGAGGATCATGTTGGCCGAAATCCGGCCCACCAGGTTCTCCAGTTCAATGGTTTCCACCTCACCTTTAATCTGGCGCTGCCAGGCATGATGCGGCGTCATTTTCATTTCCGGCAGGACGTCAAAGGCGCTGAGCATCAGCTGCGGCAGCTGGTGCTGGCGGATCAAGCGGTGGATCCCCTGCGCCAGATCCTGGATCCGCATATTGCGGTAGAAGTCGGGATCTTCGGCGTACAGATCCGGCAGCATATTCTTCACCCGCAGATTGAGATCGTAGGCACGCTTAAACTCGGTCAGGCCGCGCAGCAGCCCCATCGCCCGGGTTTTATCGATACCGATGCTAAAGAGGAACAGCAGGTTGTAGGGGCCCGTTTTCTCCACCACCACGCCCCGCTCGTCGAGGAACTTCGCCACCAGCGCCGCCGGGATCCCCTCTTCATCCATATTCCCCTGCTCGTCCATGCCCGGCGTCAGAATGGTGACCTTCACCGGATCGAGATACATATGATCCGCATCGGCATCTTTGAAACCGTGCCAGTCTTCGCCCGGTGCCACCGGCCAGCACTCGGCTTTATCCACCGCTTCCGGCTGCCAGATATCAAAGAACCAGCCGTCCGACTCTTCGCGCAGTCGCTGCACCTCTTTACGGAAGTCCAGCGCCCGCTCAATGGAGCGCTGGATCAGGCGCTTACCGGAGTTACCGCGCAGCATCGCCGCCGCGGTCTCAATCGACGCGACGATGGGGTAGCTCGGCGATGTAGAGGTATGCATCATAAAGGCTTCATTAAAGGTCTCTTCATCATAGTTGCCCTTAATGTGGATCAACGAGGCCTGCGACAGCGCGGCCAGCATCTTATGCGTCGACTGCGTCTCGAAGATGACTTTACCGGGGATCCGCTCACCGCTCATGCCGCTTTTCCCCTGATATATCGGATGGAAATGGGTATACGGCACCCAGGCGGAATCGAAATGGATCGACGGGACGTCGAGCGTCTCTTTAAGCCAGGTGGTGTTGTAGAGCAGGCCATCGTAGGTGGAGTTGGTGATCACCGCATGCACGGGCCACTGCGCCCCGCCCGTGTCGCGCACTTTCTGCTGAATACTGTCGCGGGTAAACTCGCGCCGGGGGATACCGCCGAGGATCCCCAGCGCGTTGCGGGTCGGCTTCAGCCACAGGGGAACCACATCGCTCATCATCAGCAGGTGGGCCAGCGATTTGTGACAGTTACGGTCAATCAGCAGCGTGCTGCCGGCGGGCGCCGAGTACATGCCGACAATTTTATTGGACGTTGAGGTACCGTTGGTCACCATATAGCTTTGCTCGGCGCCAAAGGCGCGAGCGATATACTCCTCCGCCTCCAGATGCGGGCCGGTATGATCCAGCAGGGAGCCCAGCTCGGTGACCGAAATCGAGACATCCGCCTTCAGCGTATTCCCGCCAAAAAAGTCATAGAACAGGCAGCCCACTGGGCTTTTCTGATAGGCGCTGCCGCCCATATGACCCGGCGTACAAAAGGTATATTTACCCTCCTGCACATAGTTAAACAGCGCGCGGGTAAACGGCGGGGTGATATTGTCCAGGTACTCGCGGGTATACTGCCCGATGCGGGTGGCGATCTCTTCGGAGAGTCCCAGCGCATATTCGAAGAACCACAGCGTCATGCGCAGATCCTGACTGCTGACATCCATCGTCGAGTGGGCGTTAATAAAGGCGTACAGGGGAAGGTATTCATTGAGCTGATTGATATCGCTGCACAGATCGACGCTGTATTCATCCCAGTCGAAGATCACCCCGCAGATGCGCGGGTTGTGCTCGATAAACTGCAGCAGGTCGGCGCTGTTTTGCGGCCAGATGGTCTGGAAGCCCTGGCGCTGCAGCGCCGCTTCCAGTTCTTTGATCGGCTCGTCTTTGTGGTAGACGCCGTGAGGCCCCATGATGGCGATGATATTCACGCTTTCCTCCTGGTATTCACCTAAGTCAAGCATCATAGCAATCCCCCGGGCGCATCGCACATAAAAAAAGGGCCGGAAAATCCGGCCCTTAGTGTTTAGTCCTGACGAAAAAGTTAAGCGTAACCGTAGCTCATCAGACGTTGATAGCGGCGGTTAAGCAGCTCTTCTTCGCTGAGAAGATCGAGATCGGCCAGGTCCGCCAGCAGCTGCGCTTTCAGGTTTGCCGCCATCGCTTCCGGGTTGCGGTGGGCGCCGCCCAGCGGTTCCGGAACGATAGAATCGATCAGCTTCAGCTCTTTCAGACGCGGGGCAATAATGCCCATCGCTTCCGCAGCCAGCGGCGCTTTATCCGCGCTCTTCCACAGAATGGAGGCACAGCCTTCCGGCGAAATCACCGAATAGGTGCTGTACTGCAGCATGTTGACCTTGTCGCCCACGCCGATAGCCAGCGCGCCGCCGGAGCCGCCTTCGCCGATCACGGTGCAGATCACCGGCACGCTCAGACGCGACATTTCACGCAGATTGCGAGCGATCGCTTCCGACTGGCCGCGCTCTTCCGCGCCAACGCCCGGGTAGGCGCCCGGGGTGTCGATGAAGGTGATGATCGGCATTTTAAACCGCTCAGCCATCTCCATCAGGCGCAGCGCTTTGCGGTAGCCTTCCGGGGCCGGCATACCAAAGTTGCGACGAATTTTTTCTTTGGTTTCGCGACCTTTCTGATGGCCAATGATCATCACCGGACGACCATCAAGACGCGCGATACCGCCGACAATCGCTTTATCGTCAGCGTAGGCACGGTCACCGGCCAGTTCGTCAAACTCGTCGAACGCCAGGCGGACATAATCCAGGGTGTAAGGACGGCGCGGGTGGCGCGCCAGTTGCGCAACCTGCCATGCACCGAGATCGGAGAAGATTTTGCGCGTCAGCTCTACGCTTTTCTCGCGCAGACGATGCACTTCTTCATCGATGTTAATATCCAGTTTCTCATCCTGACGGCTTACCGCAGTCAGGGAATCGATTTTCGCTTCCAGCTCTGCAATCGGCTGTTCAAAATCTAGGAAATTCAGACTCATAGTATTCCTGTATTAGTCAAACTCCAGTTCCACCTGCTCCGAGCCGATAAGGCCACGCAGATCGTTGAGTAAACGATCGCTCGGAGAGACGCGCCATGTTGCGCCGAAACGCAACCGCGCGCGTGCATCCGCCCTCTGATAGTAGAGGTGCACTGGAATGGTTCCCGAACGGTGGGGTTCCAGAGACTGACGGAGTCGGTTTAAAAGCTGGTCATCAATTTGCCTGTCCGTCAGCGAGATAGCAAGCCCGCGAGCATATTTTTCCCGGGCTTCGTCAATGTCCATGACTTCACGGGCGGTCATTTTAAGCCCCCCGCTAAAGTCATCAAAGCTGACCTGTCCGCTGACGATAAGTATGCGGTCTTTTTCCAGCAACTGCTGATATTTATCCAGCGCGTCGGTGAATAACATCACTTCCAGCCGCCCGGAACGGTCATCCAGGGTACAGATGCCGATACGATTGCCGCGCTTGGTGACCATTACCCGCGCCGCAATCACCAGCCCCGCCGCCGTGGTCACTTTTCCACGATCGGTCGGATGCATGTCTTTGAGCCTCACGCCGCCGACGTAGCGCTCAATCTCTTTCAGATACTGGTTAATCGGGTGCCCGGTCAGGTACAACCCCAGGGTCTCCCTTTCACCATCCAGCACCACCTGCTCAGGCCACGGCTGGCAGCTGGCGTAGGACTGTTCAATCTGCTCAGGCTCTTCCGCCAGTACGCCGAACATATCAGCCTGGCCGATGGCCTCGGCTTTGGCGTGCTGGTCGGCGGCTTTCAGCGCATCGCCCAGCGAATTCATCAGCGCCGCACGGTGCGGACCGAGACGATCGAACGCCCCGGACATAATCAGCTTTTCCAGCACGCGACGGTTGAGCTTTTTAATATCGGTCCGCGCGCAGAGGTCGAACAGCTCGCGGAAATAACCGCCGTTGTTGCGCGCCTCAATGATCGCTTCGATCGGCCCTTCGCCGACGCCCTTGATGGCGCCGATACCGTAGACGATCTCGCCGTCGTCGTTGACGTGGAAATGGTACAGGCCGGAGTTAATATCCGGCGGCAAAATTTTCAGCCCCATCCGCCAGCACTCGTCCACCAGGCCAACGACCTTCTCGGTGTTGTCCATATCGGCGGTCATTACCGCCGCCATAAACTCAGCCGGATAGTGCGCCTTAAGCCATAGCGTCTGGTAAGAAACCAGCGCGTACGCGGCGGAGTGCGATTTGTTAAACCCGTAACCGGCGAATTTCTCCACCAGGTCAAAGATTTTCATCGCCAGTTCGCCGTCAATGCCGTTTTTCTTCGCCCCATCCTCAAAGATAGAACGCTGCTTAGCCATCTCCTCCGGCTTTTTCTTACCCATCGCGCGACGCAGCATATCCGCGCCGCCGAGGGTATACCCGGACAGCACCTGGGCAATCTGCATGACCTGTTCCTGATACAGGATGATGCCGTAGGTCGGCTCCAGCACCGGTTTCAGGCTTTCATGCTGCCACTGCACGTCCGGATACGAGATCTCTTCTCGGCCGTGCTTACGGTCGATAAAGTTATCTACCATCCCCGACTGCAGCGGGCCCGGGCGGAACAGGGCCACCAGAGCGATCATATCTTCGAAGCAGTCCGGCTGCAGGCGTTTAATCAGATCTTTCATGCCGCGCGATTCAAGCTGGAAGACCGCAGTGGTTTCCGAGCGCTGCAGCATGTCGAAGCTTTTCTTGTCATCCAGCGGGATGGCGGCGATATCCAGCGGCCCTTCGCCGTTCTTCTCACGGCGCTTATTAATCATCTCCAGCGCCCAGTTAATGATAGTGAGCGTACGCAGACCGAGGAAGTCGAATTTCACCAGCCCGGCGTATTCCACGTCGTTCTTGTCAAACTGGGTAACCGGATGCAGCCCCTGCTCATCGCAATACAGCGGGGCGAAGTCGGTGATCTTGGTCGGTGCGATAACCACGCCGCCCGCATGCTTACCGGCGTTTCGCGTCACCCCTTCCAGCTTACGCGCCATGTCGATCAGCGCTTTCACTTCTTCGTCCGCCTCGTAGATCTCCGGCAGTTGCGGCTCGGCCTCGAAGGCTTTCGCCAGCGTCATGCCCGGATCGGGCGGCACCAGCTTGGAGATGCGGTCGACAAAGCCGTACGGGTGACCCAGCACGCGGCCCACGTCGCGGATGACCGCCTTCGCCGCCATGGTACCGAAGGTGATGATCTGCGATACCGCGTCGCGGCCATACATATCCGCCACGTGCTCGATAACCTGGTCGCGTTTCTCCATACAGAAGTCGACGTCGAAGTCGGGCATCGAGACACGTTCCGGGTTGAGGAAACGTTCGAACAGCAGGTCGAATTCCAGCGGGTCGAGATCGGTGATCTTCAGCGCGTAGGCCACCAGCGAGCCGGCGCCGGAACCGCGGCCCGGGCCGACCGGCACGCCGTTATCCTTCGACCACTGGATAAACTCCATCACGATCAGGAAGTAGCCGGGGAAACCCATCTGGTTGATCACCTGCAGCTCGATATCCAGACGCTCGTCGTATTCCGGCCGGCGCTTCGCGCGCACTTCCGGATCCGGGAAGAGGAATTCCAGCCGCTCCTCCAGACCCTCTTTCGATTTCATCACCAGGAAATCTTCCGTGGTCATATCGCCGGTCGGGAACTGCGGCAGGAAATATTCGCCAAGCCGCACGGTGACGTTGCAGCGCTTGGCAATTTCAACGCTGTTTGCCAGCGCTTCCGGAATATCGGCGAACAGCTCGCACATCTCTTCCTCGCTGCGCATATATTGCTGCGGCGAGTAGTTGCGCGGCCGTTTCGGGTCGTCGAGGGTGAAGCCGTCGTGAATAGCGACGCGGATTTCATGGGCGTCAAAATCGCCAGTATCGAGGAAGCGGACATCGTTGGTCGCCACCACCGGCAGACCACGCGCTTCCGCCAGCGCCACGGCGGCATGAAGATAACTCTCTTCATCCTGACGACCGGTGCGGATCAGCTCCAGAAAATAGCGATCCGGGAAATGCTCTTCATAGAAGGCGACGCACTGCTCAACCAGCGGCATGTTGCCGCGGATCAGGCTGACGCCGACGTCGCCTTTACGGCCGCCGGAGAGCAGAATCAGCCCTTCCTGATGTTCCACCAGCCAGTCGCGATCGATCCACGGCCCCAGGGCGCCGTAGCCGCGCTGATAGGCGCGGGAAATCAGCAGAGTCAGGTTCTGATAGCCGGTGTTATTCGCCGCCAGCACGGTCAGCTCGGTAAATTCGTCGCCGAGCAGGTCGCACTGCACGTGGAAATCGGCGCCGACGATCGGCTTAATCCCCGCGCCGTGTCCCGTCCCGTAGAACTTCACCAGCCCACAGAGATTGGTGAAATCAGTGATCGCCAGCGCTGGCATGCCAAGCGAGGCCGCCTTCTTGACCAGCGGCCCGGTCTTTGCCAGCCCATCGATCATGGAATAGTCGCTGTGCACCCGCAGGTGTACGAAACGTGGTTCAGCCATCTTTAGATCCCGGTGACTTAGTTGGACGCCAGGCCCAGGGCACGCTTCACCGGGCCAAAACTGCGCCGGTGATGCTCTGTTGCGCCGTGTTCCTGCAGCTTCTGCAGGTGAACAGCGGTGGGATAGCCTTTATGCTGGGCAAATCCGTAGTGGGGAAATGCGAGGTCCAGCGTGGCCATTTCGGCGTCACGAGTGACTTTTGCCAGAATAGACGCTGCGCTGATTTCTGCCACCCGGCTGTCGCCTTTGACTACTGCCAGGGAGGGCATCGGTAGCGATGGGCAGCGGTTGCCATCGATCAGAACAAACTCGGGTACAATGCTCAGGCCGGCGACGGCGCGCTGCATCGCCAGCATAGTGGCATGCAGGATATTCAGCTCATCGATTTCGTGCGGCTCGGCGCGTCCCAGGCTCCAGCACAGCGCTTTCTCTTTAATCTCATCGAACAGCGCCAGACGACGCTTCTCGCTGAGTTTTTTGGAATCATTCAGACCCACAATCGGCTTCGCCGGATCGAGGATCACCGCCGCGGTCACCACCGCGCCAACCAGGGGGCCACGCCCGACCTCATCGACGCCGGCAACCAGATGGGTATGCGGATAGACGAACTCCATCATTGTTTTGCTAACTCCAGTACGGCATCCGCCGCCTGCTCATCGGCGTTGCAGCGGATCTGCTGATGCAGCGCGCGGAATGTCTCATGCATCTCATGACTGGTTTTGCCATCGGCCAGCAGCGGCTGCAGAGCGGCAGCCAGCGCCTGCGGCTCGCACTCATCCTGCAGCAGCTCTTTAACCAGCTCGCGCCCGGCCAGCAGGTTCGGCAACGAGACGTAGTCGGTTTTAACCAACCGCTTCGCCAGCCAGAAGGTGAACGGCTTCATGCGATAGCCAACCACCATCGGGCATTTCGCCAGCATACACTCCAGCGCCGCCGTCCCGGAGGCCAGCAGCGCGGCGTCGCTGGCGATCATCGCATCGCGCGCCTGACCGTCCAGCATATGGACGATCATATCCGGCGCCGTTTCAGCTTTAATTCGCTCAAACTGCTCCCGCCGTTTGGCATTAACCAGCGGCACCACCACCTGCAGATCGGGATAGCTAGCCCGCAGAAGCTGAGCGGTTTTCAGAAAGTCCGCGCTGAGCATTTCGACTTCTGCGCCGCGGCTGCCGGGCAACAGCGCCAGGCAACGCACGTCGTGCGGGATCCCTAACCGATCGCGCGCTGCGCCTTTGTCAGGATCCAGCGGCATCGCATCCGCCATGGTATGGCCGATAAAACGGCAGGGAACGTTAAATTTGTCATAAAACGCTTTTTCGAAAGGCAGAAAGGCCAGCACCAGATCGGTGGATCTGCCGATTTTGAAAACGCGTTTTTGTCGCCAGGCCCAGACCGACGGGCTGACGTAGTGAATGGTTTTGATGCCCTGCTTTTTCAGATTCCCTTCGAGGGTAATATTGAAATCAGGGGCGTCGATGCCGACGAAGACGTCGGGACGCAGCTCGCCGAAGCGGCGGGTCAAATCGGCGCGAATATGGAGTAAGCGACGCAGGCGACCGAGCACTTCAACAATACCCATCACCGCCAGCTCTTCCATTTCGTACCAGGCTTCACACCCTTCCGCCTGCATCAGCGGTCCCGCCACGCCGACAAAGCGCGCATTCGGGATGCGTGCTTTGAGGGCGCGGATGAGGCCGGCGCCAAGAATATCGCCGGAGGTTTCTCCGGCGACCAGGGCAATCGTCAGGGGACGCTGTTCAGTCATTAACGAATCAAGCCGCGGGTAGAGCGGGCGAAGAAATCGACAAACGGCTGGACTTCAGGATGCTGAGTCGCCAGTTCGGCGATCTCCGGCTTGGCTTCTTCCAGCGTCTTGCCGCTGCGGTACAGCAGTTTATACGCGTTGCGGATCGCGGTAATCGCTTCCCGGCTGAAGCCGCGGCGTTTCAGGCCTTCGATATTGACGCCGAATGGCGTCGCATGGTTGCCCTGGGCAATCACGAACGGCGGAACGTCCTGCGCCACGCCGGAGCAGCCGCCAACCATAACATGTGAGCCAATGACGCAGAACTGGTGCACCGCGGTCATGCCGCCGATAATGACATAATCATCCAGCGAAACATGGCCCGCGAGCGTCGCGTTATTGGCCAGAATGCAGCGATCGCCAAGCGTACAATCGTGCGCCACGTGGGCGTTGATCATCAGCAGGTTATCGTTGCCCACCTTTGTTAATCCACCGCCCTGTACTGTGCCGCGATGAATGGTGACGCTTTCGCGAATGCGGTTGCGATCGCCAATTTCCACCCGGGTCGGTTCGCCAGCATATTTCAGATCCTGGTTAACTTCGCCGATGGAAGCGAACTGATAGATCTCATTGTCACGGCCGATTTTGGTGTGGCCATTAACGACAACGTGAGACTTCAGTACGGTGCCTTCGCCGATTTCGACGTTGGCGCCAACAATACAAAACGGACCAATGTGGACGTTAGCGCCAATCACGGCGCCTTCTTCTACAATGGCGGTAGGATGAACAAAAGCGGTTTTATCAATCACGTATCAGGCCTCCCGGCTACGCGCACACATCATCGTCGCTTCGCAAACCACTTTACCGTCAACCAGCGCAACGCCTTTGAAACGGGTCAGGCCGCGGCGGGTTTTCTCGAAAGTGACTTCCATAATCATCTGATCGCCTGGTACTACCGGGCGTTTGAAACGTGCTTCATCGATGCCCGCGAAGTAATACAGCTCGCCTGGTTCCAGTTTTCCAACGCTTTTGAATGCCAGAATCCCGGTGGCCTGCGCCATTGCTTCCAGAATCAGGACGCCCGGCAAAATCGGCTTACCAGGGAAATGCCCCTGGAAAAACGGCTCGTTTACAGAAACATTTTTTACTGCGCGCAGAAAACGACCTTCTTCAAAATCCAGCACGCGATCTACCAGCAGGAACGGGTAACGGTGAGGCAGAAGTTCCAGAATCTCTTCAATGTGCAGAGTATGAGTGTCAGTAGTCAAAATACTCTTCCTGTCTAAATGTACTAAAAGGCAATAATAACACGGCCTGCGGCAATCTTTTAGCGAATGCAACAGGCCGGAAATGTCATGTGACCAAATGATGAATTAGTCTTGTTGATTAACCTTGCGCTCAATCGCTTTCAGGCGCTTGCTCATCTCGTCAATATTCATCACCAGCGCAGCGGTTTTACGCCACGCCTTGTTCGGCTGCAGCGGAATACCGGAGGAGTATACGCCAGGTTCGCTGATAGGACGCATCACCATCCCCATCCCCGTGACGGTGACCTTATCGCAGATTTCCATATGGCCGTTAATCACGCTGGCGCCGCCAATCATGCAGTAGCGGCCGATTTTCAGGCTGCCTGCCATGATAACGCCGCCGGCAACCGCGGTATTGTCGCCAATCACCACGTTATGTGCAATCTGGCACTGGTTATCGATGATAACGCCGTTGCCAATCACGGTATCGTCCAGCGCGCCGCGGTCAATTGTGGTGCAGGCGCCGATCTCCACGCGATCGCCAATAATGACGCGACCCAGCTGCGGGATCTTCACCCAGTTGCCGCGATCGTTGGCGTAGCCGAAGCCATCCGCGCCGATCACCGTGCTGGACTGGATCAGGCAATTCTCGCCGATCTCAATCTCATGGTAAACGGTCACATTGGCCCACAGACGCGAGCCGGCACCTATTTTCGTATTTTTCCCAACGAAGCAGCCTGCGCCGATGACCACGTTATCACCCAGCACTACCCCGGATTCGATAACGGCGTTGGCGCCGATGGCAACGTTGCTACCCAGCTTCGCCGTCGGATCGATAACCGCGCTCGGCGCGATATCCTGTGCCGGCTGCGGCGTGGTATCCAGAATTTGAGCCATGCGCGCATAGGTCAGGTAGGGATTACGCACTACCAGCGCGGCGCTATGGGCAAAAGGCAAATCATCCTGCGTCATCACAACGGCAGAAGCCTGGCAAGCGGCCAGGTGCTCACGGTACTTAGGGTTGACCATGAAAGTGATTTGGCCCGTTTTCGCGCTCTGCATGGACGCAACGCCGGTGATGACGATATCGCCATCACCGTGTAATTCTGCATCCAACTGCTGCGCGAGATCAGCCAGTCGAATTGAAGGCATTACTTATTTAACCTGTTTCAGCACATCAGCGGTGATGTCTTTTACATCGCTGCTGTTGTATGCAACGGCATTCGCGTCAACCACCAGATCGATGCTCTGATCTTTCGCTACGCTCTGTACGGCAGTCTGGATACGGGTCACCAGTTTGCCACGCTCTTCGTTGGAACGACGAGCGCGATCCTGTTCAAACGCCTGCGCTTTCTGGGAGAAGGTCTGGCGCTGAGCCATCACGTCTTTTTCCAGTTTGGTACGATCGGCGCCCGGCTTCATGGACTGCAGACGCTGCATTTTAGACTGCAGGTCGCCTTCCATACGCTGCAGTTCGCTAGCGCGGCCTTTGAACTCGTTTTCCAGCGTGTTGGAAACGCCAGTTTTCTGGGCAACCTGTTGGAACAGGCTGTTCATGTTCACCAGGGCAATTTTATCTGCCGCCTGAGCGGAAGTTACCATTGCCAAACCCAGACCTGCAGCTAATAACCACTTTTTCACAATAAACTCCTTACCATCCCATGAGTACCCAGGGGTACCGTTATTTGCGTGGCGAGGCGATAAACGCGTTATCGCCTACGGTCAGCGCTATACTGCACTTGCATTCCGTTGCCGCCAACAATTACCAGGTTTTACCAATGTTAAACTGGAACTGTTCGGCTTTGTCTCCATCGTACTTTTTGAACGGTTGGGCGTAGGAGAAGACCAACGGCCCCAACGGCGACATCCACTGCACGGCAATACCCGCAGACATACGGATGTTGCTCGGATCGCTGTAATCCGGATATCCAGCGTACGCGTTCGAATCCCAGTGAGTATCCCATACGGTACCCATATCCCAGAAGAAGGAAGTCCGGACCGAGTTCGCATATTTGTCACTAATAAACGGCGTCGGGGTAATCAGCTCCAGGCTGGCCACCGCCATGGCGTTACCGCCCACCGCATCATCGGATTTACACGGTGCGGATTCGGTGCTCTTACAGTCGTTGGTATAGCCGCTGTCGCCATCATGACGGCTGCTCGACGGGAAGTACACCGCCTTCGGACCAATGGTGTTCGACTGGAAGCCACGCACGGTGCTGGAGCCACCTGCATAGAAGTTCTCATAGAACGGCATCTCTTTGCCGCCGATACCATCGCCATAGCCAAAGCGGGTACGACCCAGCACCACCCATTCATGATCGTTGTCGATCGGCACATAGGTGGCGGTATCCAACGTCGCTTTGTAGTATTCGTTGTCCGAACCCGGAATGGTCACTTTACCGTTCAGGTTGACGCGCGAACCTTCGGTTGGGAAGAAGCCGCGGTCAAGCTTGTTATAGGTCCAACCGTAGTTGAAGGTGAAGTCATTCGCACTGAACGAGTTCCGGTCGTTGGTGTTGTCCGGATACTGGCCCATCGAGTTCAGGTAACGCCACATCGCCACCTGCGGCTGCATATTGGACAGGGAGTTATGCACATACCCGACGCCCGCGCGCAGCGTGTTGTATTCGTTGACCGGGAAGCCCAGCGTGACGTCTGTACCATAGCTTTTGTTGGTATAGTCAGACAGATCCGCATCGTTCGCGTCAAAGTCATTATAGAAGATACGACCGCCGAGGCTCACACCGTCTACGGTGAAGTACGGGTTGGTCACCGACAGCTCGGTATAGGTCTGGTAGTCGTTTTTGGTGCCGTTGATCCCGACAGCATAGCCAGTACCTAACCAGTTATCCTGCTGAACGCCCGCCTGGAAGCTGACGCCGCTCTCGGTACCGTAACCGATACCGAAGTTGAAGCTACCGGTGTTACGCTCTTTCACCTTGTAGACTACGTCGACCTGGTCCGGACTGCCTGGTACGCGCTGGGTATCGGTATCGACCGTTTCGAAGAAGCCTAAACGGTTGAGACGGTCTTTACCCTGATCGACGAGGTCGCTGCCCAGCCACGCGCCTTCCATCTGGCGCATTTCGCGGCGCAGAACGGCGTCTTTGGAGGTGTCATTGCCTTCGAAGCGAATTTTACGCACGTAATAGCGGTTGCCCGCGTCGACGTTGACGTGCAGCTTAACGGTTTTATCGCTGTCGTTGATCTCCGGCTGCGACTGTACGCGCGGGTAGGCGTAACCATAACGACCCAACAGTTTCTTGATGTCGTTTTCCATCTTGGTCACTTTCGCGCCGTTATACAGTTCACCCGGCTCGACTTTGGTCAGCGCTTCGATTTCCGCGGAATGGCCGGCGAGGTTGCCCGTCACCTGCACCCCGGAAAACTTGTACTGATCGCCTTCGGTGATGTTGACGGTGATGTAGATCCCTTTCTTATCCGGCGTCAGGCTGACCTGGGTAGAATCGATGTTGAAACGGGCATAGCCGCGATCCAGGTAGTAGCTGCGCAGGGTTTCAAGGTCGCCCGCCAGTTTCTGCTTCTGGTATTTACGGTCGCCGACCACGTTCCACCACGGCACTTCATCGCGCAGCTGGAAGTGGGAGATCAGCTCATCAGTCGAAAACGCATGGTTGCCGACGATGTTGATCTGCTGAATTTTAGCGGAGACGCCTTCCTGGAAGACCAGTTTCAGGTCGACACGGTTACGCGGCAGCGGGGTAACGACCGCTTTGACGCTGGCGCTGTATTTACCGACGCTGTAGTAGAAATCCTCGAGGCCCTTCTCGATATCCGCGATGGTCGTGCGGTCAAGCGACTCGCCCACCCGAACGCCAGAGGCCTCAAGGTTCTGCTTGAGCATGTCATCTTTCACCGACTTGTTGCCGGAGAAGGTGATGCTGGCGATCGTCGGACGCTCTTTCACCTGCACCAGCAGGGTATCACCATCGCGCAGGACGCGGACGTCCTCGAAGTTGCCAGTGGCAAACAGCGCGCGAATAGTGTTACTGATATCATCGTCGGTCACCGTATCGCCAGGACGCACTGGCATACTGAGGAGGGCCGCACCAACAGCGACACGCTGCAAGCCTTCGAAATGAATGTCCTTCACCACGAACCCTTCAGCACCGTATACAGTCGCGCTGCTAAACAGCAGCGACGCTATGAGCAACTTTTTCATCGCCATCGTTATTATGCGTTCTTCCTAACAAACTCTCTTATAACCGAGAGAAATCATTGAAAAGTGCAAGCCCCATTAACAGCACCAGCAGTATTGAGCCAATGCGATAACTAAAGTCTTGAACTCGCTCGGATACCGGCCCGCCCTTCAGCTTTTCAATCGCCAAAAACAGCAGATGTCCCCCATCCAGTACGGGTAGTGGGAACAGGTTGATGATTCCGAGGTTCACGCTAATCAGCGCAAGGAACATCAGATAATAAATCAACCCAAACTCCGCTGACATTCCAGCCCCCTGAGCGATAGAGATCGGCCCACTGAGGTTGTTCAGTTTGACATCACCGGTTATCAATTTACCCAGCATCCTGACCGTCAGTGACATCAGCTGCCAGGTTTTATCCGTGGCTTCAGCGATGGCGGCAAACGGTCCGTACTGACGTACTGTCTTGTATTCTTCAGGCAGCGGGATGACCTTTGGCACCACCCCTGCGAACCCTTCTGCCTTACCTTTCACCGTTTTTGCATCCGGCGTCAGGGTTAACGGCAGCGCACTCCCCTGCCGTTCAATCTCCAGCGCCAGCGCTTTGCCCGGATTATCGCGCACCAGATTAACAAACGTCATCCACTGCGTTAACGGTTGACCATCGACTTTAACGATCCGGTCGCCCGCTTGCAAACCTGCTTTCTGCGCTGCCGAGCCCGCCTGGACCTCCGCCAGCACCGTATCAATCTGCGCGCTGCGCGGCTGGATCCCCAGCGACGTGACGGGATCTTGCTTGTCTGGCTCAAACGCCCAGTGCCGCAGATCGACGATTTTATCCTGGCGCTGATTAGTCCCGAAAGGGGCGACGGTAAGTATTGTTTGCGGGTTGCCGATTTTGGCCACCAGCTGCAGACGCACCGCATCCCAATCAGGCGTTTCGATACCATCTATCGCTTTAAGTTCCGTTCCTTTTGCAATTTGTGCTTGCGCGGCAACCGAATTGGGCGTTATTTCACCCACTACCGGACGGACCCCAGGAACGCCGATGATGAAGACCAGCCAGTAGGCAAAGATAGCGAAAAGGAAGTTAGCGATGGGACCGGCGGCAATGACCGCCGCGCGCTGGCCGACGGTTTTATTATTGAACGCGTAGTGGCGCATCTCCGGCGCCACCGCTTCAACACGCTCATCCAGCATCTTGACGTAGCCGCCCAGCGGGATCAGGGCAATGACGAACTCCGTACCCTGCTTATCCATCCGCCGCCACAACGCTTTGCCGAAGCCGATAGAAAAACGCTCAACCCGGATACCGCAGCGACGCGCTACCCAAAAATGGCCAAACTCATGCACCGTAATCAGTACGCCAAGCGCAATGATAAAAGCTGCCAGATTCCAGAGCACGCTCAGCATATCACCTTCCGTCAAATCGTCCTGAAGACCAACAGTAGCAGACAGGCGAAGACCGGCACCGCCGCCGTCAGGCTGTCGATACGATCGAGAATACCGCCGTGTCCGGGAATCAAGTGCCCGCTGTCCTTAATGCCGGCCTCGCGCTTAAACATACTTTCCGTCAGATCGCCCAGCACCGAAGCCAGGGCGGCTACTACCGAACAGACCAGCAGCACCGTTGGCGTAACGTCAAGATGGGCCCACACCCCGTAGGCCCAGGAGATCACCGCCGCGGTCAGCAAACCGCCAAAAAAGCCCTGCCAGGTTTTTCCCGGCGAAACCTTCGGCGCCAGCTTGTGCTTGCCAAACATTTTACCAAACATATAGGCGCCGGAATCCGCGCCCCAGACCAGAATCATCACGTACAGGAGCCACAGCGCACCGCTGTAATGGTTATCGGTATAGTGCCAGGCGCGTAGCGCCAGCATGCCCCAGAAAAACGGGACAATGGTCAGGATACCGAAGATGAGGCGCAGCACTTTAGAGTGACGCCAGAATGCCGCCGACGCCGGATAAGAGAGCACCAGCAGCAGCGCGACGATCCACCAGACGAAAGAGGCCCACAGCGAGCCTTCAACCATCGGTTGATGAACGTCATAATGGTATTCCGGCAGCAGAAACAGCATCGCCGCCAGCAGAAGGCCGCACAACACCGCCAGCCAGACCCGCTGCGACGTCGAGGTGAAACCACTCAGTTGCCCCCACTCCCATGCGGCGAGCATACAGACCACCAGGGTCACGATAGCAAACCCCATAGGCGGCAATAAAAACAGCGCCGCAATGACGACGGGGATTAAGACGAAAGCAGATATCAGGCGATACTTCAGCAAAAGTGACCCCCATCAGGCATGACTGCCACCCGGCTCAGTGCCGCCGAAACGACGCTCTCGATTAACAAAGGCATGGAGTGCACCTTCAAAGTCCTGTTCAGCAAAATCGGGCCAAAGAACATCCGTAAAGTAAAGTTCGGCATAGGCAATTTGCCAAATCAGAAAATTACTTATTCGGTGCTCTCCCCCGGTCCTAATAACTAAATCTACGGGAGCCAGTTCATGCATGCAGACCTGCTGACTCAGCATGTCTTCCGTGATCTGCTCAGGCAGCAGCGTCCCGTCCTGTACCTGTTTCGCCAGCAAACGAACGCCCTGGGTAATATCCCAGCGACCGCCGTAATTGGCCGCAATATTCAGCGTTAAGCCGGTATTGTTCGCGGTCAGCGCTTCCGCTTTGCGGATACGCTCCTGCAGGCGCGCATTGAAGCGCGTGGTGTCGCCAATAATCCGCAAACGCACATTGTGTCGGTGCAGGCTTTTGACTTCGCTATCCAGCGCCCAGACGAACAGCTCCATCAGCGCACTGACTTCCTGAGCCGGACGGTTCCAGTTTTCGCTGCTGAACGCGTATAACGTTAACGCCTCAATCCCATTATTCGCCGCGAAAGAGACCGCGCGACGCACGGATTTCGCACCGGCCTTGTGCCCGAAAGCGCGAATTTTACCTTGCCGTTTCGCCCAACGGCCGTTGCCATCCATAATAATGGCGACATGACGGCAGCCATGTGTGGGCGATATTTCGCTGACAGTTTGATTAGCAGACAACATCACGCGTTTTAAGTCCATAATAAGGATTAACTAGCCACCAAACAGAGGCCACCGGGCCGCGCTGGATACGCATTTTTATCCGGTGCCGGGGCTGCAGCCAATCGCAGAGAACAACCAAAAGCTTTACGCAAAAAAGCCGTGTTTTGCCACGGCCACCGTAATCTTTAACAACAAAATGCAACGATCGGGTGGCGCAGACTATATCACTGAAGCTTTGCGCCCACAAATATCACCGCGTTACGCCTGGGTGACCAACCGTTTCAGCTGTTGATGAGCAACCGCGCGGGCCTCAGCGTCGATAACCAGAACGTCATCAATGCTTTGCGGCTCCTGCAGGTTCATCTTATCCAGCACAGTCTGGTTAACCGCCGCAATATCGGTAAAGCGGATATCGCCATGCAGAAACGCGGCAACCGACTCTTCATTGGCCGCATTCAGCGTGGTGGTCGCCGCCTGGCCGACGTCAAACGCCTCCATCGCCAGCTTCAGGCACGGATACCGCGTATAGTCTGGCGCGGAGAAGCTCAGATTGCTCAGCTGGCAGAAGTCCAGCGGCTTAGCGCCGGAGTTAAGCCGTTGCGGCCAGCCCATGGTATGGGCGATCGGCGTGCGCATATCCGGCTCTCCAAGCTGCGCCAGCACGCTGCCGTCCTGATAGCGAACCATCGAGTGGATCACCGACTGCGGATGGATAAGGACCTCCATCTGCCGGGCCGAGGCGTTAAACAGCCAACGCGCTTCAATATATTCCAGGCCTTTGTTCATCATCGTAGCGGAGTCAACGGAGATCTTGCGTCCCATCGACCAGTTAGGATGACGGCAGGCCTGATCCGGCGTCATCGCCGCCAGTTCAGCTACCGCTGTATCACGGAAAGGCCCGCCCGAGCCGGTCAGCAGGATGGATGAAACGCCATTCTGCGCCAGGTCAGCGTATCCCAGATGCTGCTGAATTGTCTCCGGCATACTCTGAAAAATCGCGTTATGTTCGCTATCGACCGGCAGCAATCGCGCCCCCGACCGTTGAACCGCCTCCATGAACAAGCGACCGCAGGTCACCAGCGACTCTTTATTCGCTAACAACACCGTTTTCCCGGCGCGGATCGCCGCCAGCGTCGGCACCAGCCCCGCCGCGCCGACGATAGCCGCCATCACCTGATCGACCTCCTCCAGCGCTGCGACCTCTGCCGCCGCCTGCTGGCCGCTCAGCACCTCGGTACGGCAGCCATGTTCCTGCAGACGGGTGCGCAATCGCTCAGCGCTTTGCGCATCGTCCATCACGGCGTAACGGGGGGTAAATTCAAGGCATTGTTCAACCATACGGTCAACGTTTTTCCCCGCGACCAGCGCGGCGACGGAAAAGCGACCGGGATTATGGCGCACCACGTCCAGCGTGCTACAGCCAATGGAGCCGGTCGAACCGAGAACGGTTAATTGCTTCATGAGACGTCCAGAAGAGTGGAAACAGAATAAAAAGCAAAACGCCGCCAGCAAGCCCCTACGCAGCAATTATCAGGGATAAGACGGCGGCATTAGGCCTTCAACTTAGCGCTAAAGGCTACAAGGCCAGCGGTCGCAACGCAATCCCGAGAATTGAGCGTACAGTCTTCTGTACGGCGTTTCGGATTTTACTCAGACCAGACGCTGTCAGGCCCGAGTAAGGGCAGAGCATCAGAACTGCATCAGTTCTGCTTCTTTGTCTGCCAGCGCCGCGTCAACTTTCTTGATGGCGGCGTCAGTCATTTTCTGCACGTCGTCCTGAGAACGGCGATCGTCATCTTCGCTGATCTCTTTCTCTTTCAGCAGCGCTTTGACTTTGTCGTTGGCGTCGCGGCGAACGTTACGTACGGCAACACGCGCCTGCTCAGCTTCACCACGCACGATCTTGGTCAGATCTTTACGACGCTCTTCGGTCAGCGGCGGCAACGGAACACGAATATCGCTGCCGGCAGAGCTTGGGTTCAGACCGAGGTCGGACGCCATGATCGCTTTTTCAACGGCCGCGGACATAGAACGGTCAAAGACGTTGATTTTCAGGGTACGGGAGTCTTCGACGGTGACGCTGGCCAGCTGGCGCAGCGGGGTCGGCGTACCGTAGTATTCAACAACAATCCCGTCCAGCAGGCTCGGAGAAGCACGACCCGTGCGAATTTTGCTGATTTGGTTTTTGAATGCTTCGACGCATTTTTCCATGCGGATTTCAGCATCTTTTCTGATATCGCTAATCACGTTACGAATCCTTGAAAGCTTGTCTCAGTCAGACCAGACGGGGCACCCGTCGGAAAATGAGCTAAGTATAGTCAGATTTAATGAAAATCACCGGGTAATATCCCCGCGAAAGTAAAGCGGAATATTACCCGGATTTGGCGCTGACGGGAATTATTCCGTGATCAATGTGCCTTCTTTTTCGCCCATCACCACGCGACGCAGGGCGCCAGGTTTGTTCATGTTGAAGACGCGAATCGGCAATTTATGGTCACGCGCCAGGGTAAAGGCCGCCAGATCCATCACTTTCAGCTCTTTTTCCAGCACTTCGCTGTAGGTCAGCTGATCGTACATCGTGGCGGAAGGATCTTTGGCCGGATCAGCGGTGAATACGCCGTCAACCTTGGTGGCTTTCAGCACCACATCGGCTTCAATTTCAATACCGCGCAGGCAGGCTGCGGAATCGGTGGTAAAGAACGGGTTGCCGGTACCCGCGGAAAGGATCACCACGCGGTTGTTGCGCAGCAGGCTGATCGCCTCTGCCCAGCTGTAGTTGTCGCACACACCGTTCAGCGGAATGGCGGACATCAGACGAGCGTTCACATAGGCGCGGTGGAGCGCATCGCGCATCGCGAGGCCATTCATGACCGTTGCCAGCATGCCCATGTGGTCGCCCACAACGCGGTTCATACCCGCTTTCGCCAGACCAGCACCACGGAACAGGTTACCGCCACCAATTACTACGCCAACCTGAATACCCAGCTCAACCAGCTCTTTGATCTCCTGAGCCATGCGGTCAAGTATGCTTGCATCAATACCGAAGCCTTCTGAGCCCTGCAGCGCTTCGCCACTTAATTTCAGCAGAATACGTTTGTAGACGGGTTTTGCATTGGTAGCCATGTTTCTTTCCTGAGACTGTCAACGAATGAGATGTGAGAATTCCGGCGACATTGTATGTCGCATTTCAGCGCGGTCACTATAAGCAGTTGGCTGAATTTACAAAATGGGCGCAAAAAGAAGCCGCCCTCAGGCGGCTCCTTGTAAAAATTAAGACTGCTTGGACATCGCAGCAACTTCTGCTGCAAAGTCAGTCTCAACTTTCTCGATGCCTTCGCCCACTTCAAAGCGGATGAAGCCAGTCACGTCAGCGTTGTGCTCTTTCAGCAGCTGACCAACAGATTTGCTCGGCTCCATGACGAAAGGCTGACCAGTCAGAGAAACTTCGCCGGTGAATTTCTTCATGCGGCCTTCAACCATTTTCTCTGCGATTTCTTTCGGCTTACCGGACTGCATCGCGATGTCCAGCTGAACCTGGTACTCTTTCTCTACCACTTCAGCAGACACGTCTTCCGGCTTAACGAATTCCGGCTTGCTTGCAGCAACGTGCATTGCCAGCTGCTTAACCAGCTCTTCGTCAGCGCCTTTAGCGGCAACCAGAACGCCGATGCGCGCACCGTGCTGGTAGCTGCCCAGAACGTCGCCTTCCAGAACAGCGATACGACGGATGTTGATGTTCTCACCGATTTTAGCAACCAGGGCAACACGTTCTTCTTCGAACTGCGCTTTCAGAACTTCAACGTCGGAGATTTTACCCGCAACAGCGGCGTCCAGTACTTTGTCAGCAAATGCCTGGAAACCACCATCTTTAGCAACGAAGTCAGTCTGGCAGTTAACTTCCAGAATGTAACCGTAGTTGCCTTCGATTTTGGTTTTGATCACGCCGTCAGCAGCCACGTTGCCTGCTTTCTTCGCCGCTTTGATCGCGCCGGATTTACGCATGTTTTCGATTGCCAGCTCGATGTCGCCATTCGCTTCAGTCAGCGCTTTTTTGCAATCCATCATGCCTGCGCCAGTACGTTCGCGCAGCTCTTTTACCAGGGAAGCGGTAATTTCAGCCATTCTAAAATCCTCGGGAGATGTGGATACTGCCCGGCCAACGGCCAAACAGCGTAAATTGAAAAAAGGGGCCGATAATGGGCCCCTATTCATACACGGTACTAATAAGGGCTTAAACCTTATTATTCAGCTTCTACGAAGCTTTCTTCCGCCTGAGAAGCCAGGTCCTGAGAGCGACCTTCACGAACGGTAGCAGCAACAGCGCCCAGGTACAGGCTTACTGCGCGGATTGCATCGTCGTTACCCGGGATAACGAAGTCTACGCCGTCCGGATCAGAGTTGGTATCAACGATAGCAAATACCGGGATGCCCAGGTTGTTTGCTTCTTTGATAGCGATGTGCTCGTGGTCAGCGTCGATTACGAACAGTGCGTCCGGCAGGCCGCCCATGTCTTTGATACCGCCCAGGCTGTTTTCCAGCTTGTCCAGCTCACGAGTACGCATCAGCGCTTCTTTCTTGGTCAGCTTGTCGAAAGTACCGTCCTGGGACTGAGTTTCCAGGTCTTTCAGACGTTTGATGGACTGACGAACGGTTTTCCAGTTAGTCAGCATACCGCCCAGCCAGCGATGGTTCACGAAGAACTGGTCGCAGCTCAGAGCAGCGTCTTTTACCGCTTCGCTTGCAGCGCGCTTAGTACCAACGAAAAGGATTTTACCTTTACGAGCAGCGATCTTGTTCAGTTCAGCCAGAGCGTCGTTGAACATCGGTACGGTTTTCTCAAGGTTGATGATGTGAACTTTGTTACGCGCACCGAAGATGAACGGCTTCATTTTCGGGTTCCAGTAACGGGTCTGGTGACCGAAGTGAACACCAGCCTTGAGCATGTCGCGCATGGAAACAGTTGCCATGTTTAAAACCTCTATAGATTAAATTGGGGTTATGCCTCCACGTATCCCATATTACCGACCCCAAAGGGCACCCCGGAATATGTGCCGATACGTGTGTGTTGTTACACAAAGTGAGATTTGTCGCTCCCGTCCATCCTGTGTATCTGAGATGGATCGGAAGTCCGGCGCGCTTTATACCACAAAATCCACCCAGACACCAACTCTTGTTGACGTCGCGTGCTGTTAATGATTCTCAGTTTGGCACCAGCCTGCCCGGACTGTTACCATTGACAGGACTTACTCTATTATTGTCGAAAATATCGACACTGCTGGACATACTCCATGGCTATCTCTATTAAGACATCTGAAGATATTGAAAAAATGCGCGTTGCCGGTCGCCTGGCCGCTGAAGTGCTGGAAATGATCGAACCCTGGGTTAAGCCGGGCGTCAGCACTGGCGAACTGGACCGTATCTGTAACGACTATATCGTTAACGAGCAGAAGGCCATTTCCGCCTGTCTCGGCTATCACGGCTATCCGAAATCCGTCTGCATTTCGGTCAACGAAGTGGTCTGTCACGGTATCCCTGACGACGGCAAACTGCTGAAAGATGGCGATATCGTGAATATCGACGTGACCGTCATTAAAGATGATTTCCATGGCGATACCTCCAAAATGTTTATCGTCGGCAAACCGACGATTCTCGGCGAGCGCCTGTGCCGCATCACTCAGGAAAGCCTGTACCTGGCGCTGAAGATGGTTAAGCCGGGCATCAATCTGCGCACCATCGGCGCGGCGATCCAGAAATATGTGGAAGCGGAAGGATTCTCCGTGGTTCGCGAATACTGCGGTCATGGCATCGGCCGCGGCTTCCATGAAGAGCCGCAGGTGCTGCACTACGACTCGCCGGAAACCAACGTCGTGCTCAAACCAGGCATGACCTTTACCATCGAGCCGATGGTCAACGCCGGTAAAAAAGAGATCCGCAGCATGAAAGACGGCTGGACGGTGAAAACTAAAGACCGGAGCTTGTCTGCACAGTATGAGCATACTATTGTGGTGACAGACAACGGCTGCGAAATTCTGACGCTACGTAAGGATGACACCATCCCGGCGATAATCTCGCACGATGAATGATGAAAAGCCGGCGCCCGCCGGCTTTTTTATTAGATAGTTTTTTCTTATGGTGACGCGATGAGCAACTCATTACCTGACACAGCCTCCCCTCTTCTGCCCATCCCGCCGGAACATCCGGTGAGCTGGCCGCAGGGCGATCTGAACTGTGCTGCAATAAAGGCGCACATCGATACCTTTCAGCACTGGCTGGGCGAGGCGTTTGACGCCGGTATCGCCGCGGAGCTGCTCATTGCGGCGCGCACCGAATTTATCGACCAGCTGCTGCAGCGGTTGTGGATCGCCAGTGGATTCGAATCCGTCTGCGACCTGGCGCTGGTGGCCGTCGGCGGCTATGGCCGCGGCGAGCTGCATCCGCTTTCTGACGTCGATCTGCTGATCCTCAGCCGCAAAAAGCTGCCGGACGACCAGGCGCAAAAGGTCGGCGAACTGCTGACGCTGCTGTGGGACGTCAAACTGGAGGTAGGCCATAGCGTACGCACTCTCGAAGAGTGTTTACTGGAAGGGCTTTCAGATCTCACCGTCGCCACGAACTTAATCGAATCGCGCCTGCTGATCGGCGATGTCGCGCTGTTCCTTGAGCTGCAAAAACATATTTTTAGCGACGGCTTCTGGCCATCAGAAAAGTTCTTCGCCGCCAAGGTCGAAGAGCAGAACGTCCGTCATCAGCGTTATCACGGCACCAGCTATAACCTCGAGCCGGACGTGAAAAGCAGTCCCGGCGGCCTGCGCGATATCCATACGCTACAGTGGGTGGCTCGCCGCCATTTCGGCGCCACCTCAATGGATGAGATGGTCGGCTTCGGTTTTCTGACCGAAGCCGAGCGCAATGAGCTCAACGAGTGTCTGCATCAACTGTGGCGTATCCGCTTCGCGCTGCATCTCGAACTCACTCGCTATGACAACCGCCTGCTTTTCGACCGCCAGCTCAGCGTCGCCCGCCGGCTCGGCTATGAAGGCGACGGCAACCAGCCGATTGAGCATATGATGAAGGACTTCTTCCGCGTCACCCGCCGGGTGAGCGAGCTGAACCAGATGCTGCTGCAGCTGTTTGAAGAGGCCATCCTTGCGCTGACCGAGGATGAAAAACCGCGCCCGATCGATGATGACTTCCAGCTGCGCGGCACGCTGATCGATCTGCGTGACGATACGCTGTTTATTCGCGAGCCGCAGGCCATTCTGCGCATGTTTTATATTATGGTGCGCAACAGCACCATCACCGGCATCTACTCCACGACGTTGCGCCATCTGCGCCACGCCCGCCGCCATCTGACCCAGCCGCTGTGCTATATCCCGGAGGCGCGCACGCTCTTTCTCAGCATGCTGCGCCATCAGGGGGCAGTGAGTCGCGGACTGCTGCCGATGCATCGTCACAGCGTGCTGTGGGCCTATATGCCGCAGTGGTCCCATATCGTCGGCCAGATGCAGTTCGACCTGTTTCACGCCTATACCGTCGATGAACACACCATCCGCGTGATGCTCAAGCTGGAGAGTTTTGCTAAAGAAGAGACTCGTAGCCGCCACCCGCTGTGCGTGGAGCTATGGCCGCGCTTAACGCACCCGGAGCTGATTTTAATCGCTGCCCTGTTCCACGATATCGCCAAAGGGCGCGGCGGCGACCACTCGATCCTCGGCGCACAGGATGTGCTGAAGTTTGCCGAGCTGCACGGGCTGAACTCCCGGGAAACGCAGCTGGTCGCCTGGCTGGTGCGTCACCACTTGCTGATGTCGGTCACCGCCCAGCGGCGCGATATTCAGGATCCGGAGGTGATTAAGCAGTTCGCCGAGGAGGTGCAAACGGAAAATCGCCTGCGCTATCTGGTGTGTCTGACCGTCGCCGATATCTGCGCCACCAACGAAACCCTGTGGAACAGCTGGAAGCAGAGCCTGCTGCGCGAACTCTATTTCGCCACTGAAAAACAGCTGCGTCGCGGCATGCAAAGCACCCCGGACATGCGCGAACGCGTGCGTCACCATCAATTGCAGGCGCTGGCCCTGCTGCGGATGGACAATATTAATGAAGAGGCGCTGCATCAGATCTGGAACCGCTGCCGCGCCAACTATTTCGTGCGACATACGCCGACGCAGCTCGCCTGGCACGCCCGCAACCTGCTGCGCCACGATCTGAATAAGCCGATGATCCTCCTGAGCTCGCAGGCCACCCGCGGCGGAACGGAGATTTTTATCTGGAGCCCGGATCGCCCTTACCTGTTCGCCGCGGTGTGTGGCGAACTGGACCGTCGCAACCTCAGCGTCCACGATGCGCAGATCTTCACCACCCGCGACGGTATGGCGATGGACACCTTTATTGTCCTCGAACCCGACGGCAGTCCGCTGTCCGCCGATCGCCACGAAGCGATCCGCCAGGGTCTGGAACAGACCATCACGCAGCGCAGTTGGGAACCCCCGGCGCCCCGTCGTCAGGCGGCAAAACTGCGTCATTTCTCGGTGGACACCGAGGTAAATTTCCTGCCGACCCATACCGATCGGAAATCGTTTCTCGAGCTGATAGCCCTTGACCAGCCCGGGCTGCTCGCCCGTGTCGGTCAGGTATTCGCCGACCTCGGAATTTCGCTTCACGGGGCGCGAATTACGACAATTGGTGAGCGAGTAGAAGATTTATTTATAATCGCTACCGCCGACCGGCGTGCCCTTAATAATGAGCTGCAACAAGAAGTGCAACAACGGTTGACAGCGGCCCTCAATCCAAACGATAAAGGGTGACGTATTTTTTTTAGTGAATGGAAAGAAACAATGCAGCAGTTACAGAACGTTATTGAGTCCGCTTTCGAGCGTCGCGCCGACATCACGCCGGCTAATGTGGATACCGTGACCCGCGAAGCGGTTAACCAGGTTATCGCCCTTCTGGATTCCGGCGCGCTGCGCGTCGCTGAGAAGATCGACGGTCAGTGGGTGACGCATCAGTGGCTGAAGAAGGCGGTACTGCTCTCTTTCCGTATTAACGATAACCAGGTTATCGATGGTGCGGAAAGCCGCTACTTCGATAAAGTCCCGATGAAATTCGCTGACTATGACGAAGCGCGTTTCCAGAAAGAAGGTTTCCGCGTGGTGCCGCCGGCAGCGGTTCGTCAGGGCGCGTTCATCGCCCGCAACACCGTGCTGATGCCGTCCTATGTGAACATCGGCGCCTACGTTGACGAAGGCACCATGGTTGACACCTGGGCCACCGTCGGCTCCTGCGCGCAGATCGGTAAAAACGTTCACCTGTCCGGCGGCGTCGGCATTGGTGGCGTACTGGAGCCGCTGCAGGCGAACCCGACCATCATCGAAGATAACTGCTTCATCGGCGCGCGCTCTGAAGTGGTTGAAGGGGTGATTGTCGAAGAAGGCTCCGTGATCTCCATGGGCGTTTACCTCGGTCAGAGCACCAAAATCTACGATCGCGAAACCGGCGAAGTCTTCTACGGCCGCGTGCCGGCCGGCTCGGTAGTGGTATCAGGCAACCTGCCGTCGAAAGATGGTAAATACAGCCTGTACTGCGCGGTGATCGTGAAGAAAGTCGATGCCAAAACCCGCGGCAAGGTCGGCATTAACGAACTGCTGCGCACCATCGACTAAAGCAAATAAAAAGCGGGAGATATCCCGCTTTTTTTATATTTGATGCTGGCGAAAATGGATTTTTTCGTTAATTATTCAATGGTTATGATGCTATCAAAGGTACCGTTATGTACGACAATCTGAAAAGTCTTGGCATTACCAACCCTGATGAGATCGATCGCTATAGCCTGCGGCAGGAAGCTAACAACGACATTCTGAAAATTTACTTTCAGAAAGACAAAGGCGAATTCTTCGCCAAGAGCGTGAAGTTCAAATATCCGCGTCAGCGCAAAACCGTCGTCGCCGACGGCGTCGGCCAGGGCTACAAAGAGGTCCAGGAGATCAGCCCGAACCTGCGCTACGTTATCGATGAGCTGGATCAGATCTGCCAGCGCGATCGCACTGAAATCGATCTCAAGCGTAAAATCCTCGACGATTTACGCCATCTGGAAAGTGTGGTCACCAATAAGATCAGCGAAATCGAAGCCGATCTGGAAAAGCTCACCCGTAAGTAAGCGCATCCCCGGCGGCGCGTCGCCTGACCGGGCTGGCGGTATCAAGCCGCTACCGACAGCATGCATCGTCCAAGGCCGGGTATGGCGAGTCGCTACCCGGCATTTTTTTACCTCCACGCCTTAGCGTTGTTCATCCAGCTGCAGCGCAATATACAGCAGCAGCCGGTCGTCAAAGCTGCCAAGATCCAGCCCCGTCAGCTCCGAGATACGATTCAACCGGTACTCCAGGGTATTGCGATGAATAAACAGCGCCTTTGACGTCGCCAGGGGCTGCACGTTATGGCGAAACCACGCCTGCAGCGTTCGCCGCAGCAGCCCGTTGTTGTCCATCGCCTTGAGACGCGCCAGCGGACGGGCCAGCTCATTGGCCTGCCAGCCGCCGCGCAGGCTGTCAAGCAGCACCGGCAGCATCAGATCCTGATAGAAGTAGCAGCGGCTCTCCGGCATCCGCTGCTTGCCCACCATCATCGTCGTGCGTGCGGTACGGTAAGAGCGGGCGATACTCCCGGGACCGGTGAAGAAGTTGCCCAGCGCCACGCGGAAGCGGAGCTGCCCATTCTCTTTCATCCTGGCGATAAGCTGCTCGACGCGGCGGACGTGATCGTCTGCGTCCCAGCGGCCAAAGCTGTTCAGCGCCGGTTTCAACACCACCATTTCCGTGAGCGAGACAATGGCCACCAGATTATTGCGATCGGGGGTGGTCAGCGCGTTCTGCAGCTGCTGTAGCTCTGCCATCGCGCTGTCCACGCCGAGCTGGCCGCTGTCCACCTCAATCATCGCCACTACGCGCGGCTGATTCAGATCAATTCCTAAACGCTGCGCCCATTCGTTCAGCGCCGGGGTATGCTCTTCCGCCTGAATCAGGTTCATCACCAGCTCTTCGCGCAGACGGCTGTCCTGCGCCAGGAGATGCATCAGTCGCGACTGCTCAAGCATCATCTCAGCCGTCATGCACACCAGCTCGCCATATTTTCGCAGCGACTCCGGCTCGCCGGTCAGGCCGATCACCCCGACAATCTCCCCCTCCAGGCGCAGCGGCAGGTTAATGCCCTGGCGCACCCCGTGGAGATGGCGAGCCACCGCATCGTCGATATCCACCACCCGCCCCTGGGAAAGCACCAGCAGCGCGCCTTCGTGCAATTCACCAATCCTTTCCCGATCGCCGCTGCCGATAATCCGCCCGCGGGCATCCATCACGTTGATGTTGGTATCGATGATGCGCATCGTCCGCGCCACAATATCCTGCGCCATTTTGGTATCAAGATGCCAGCCAGCCATGTAATCCTCCCCTTTGCAGGGCACCAGCATAAAAGAGTCGTTGCTCTGCTGCATTGTGCATATGCCCGAAGCCCGGGTGAGATATGTGGAGTTGTGGAAGCGGTCACAGAACGAAAAAAAGCCCCTGCCCTCGGCGAGGGAAGGGGCTGGAGAGCGAGCGCTGACTGTTACTGCAACAGCAGATAGATAGAGGCGTCGCCGCGCTGAATGTTCAGCGCCAGCACGGACGGTTTGGCGTCGAAGATTTTCCGCAGATCGGCGATGTTTTTCACCGGCTGCTGGTTCGCCCCGACGATGACGTCGCCTTTCTTGAGGCCAATCTGCGCCGCCGGGGTACCGGCTTTCACATTATTGACCACCACACCTTTGTCCTGACCCTTGTTGCTCATTTCCGCCCCTTCAATCCCGTTGAAGATGGTGCTGGAGTCAACCTGGGTCTGGTTGCTCTGCTGCAGTTCGACGGTCACGGTCACCGGTTTGCCGTCGCGCAGCAGACCAAGCTCAACTTTGCTGCCGATAGGCATGGTGCCGACCTGGGCACGCAGCGCGGCGAAGCTGCTGATCGCCTTCCCGTTGAGAGAGGTGATCACGTCGCCGGCTTTAATGCCCGCTTTCGCGGCCGCCGAACCTGGCATCACCTGGCTGACAAAGGCGCCGCGCTGGGCGTCGACTTTCATCGCTTTCGCCAGCTCAGAGTTCAGTTCGGTCCCCATGATGCCGAGCTCGCCGCGTTTCACCTGGCCATATTTCACCATCTGCTCGGTCAGGTTTTTCACCATGTTGCTTGGGATAGCAAAACCGATACCGATGTTGCCGCCGTCCGGCGCCAGAATGGCGGTGTTGATGCCGATCAGCTCGCCGTTGAGGTTCACCAGGGCGCCGCCGGAGTTCCCGCGGTTAATCGCCGCATCGGTCTGGATAAAGTTTTCGTAGTTTTCCACGTTCAGGCCGCTACGACCCAGCGCGGAAACAATCCCGGAGGTCACGGTTTCGCCCAGACCGAACGGGTTACCGATAGCCACGGTGTAGTCGCCAACGCGCAGCGCGTCAGAGTCGGCGAGCTTAATCGCCGTCAGGTTTTTCGGATCCTGAATCTGAATCAGCGCGATATCAGAGCGCGGATCTTTGCCAACCACTTTGGCATCAAACTTACGGCCATCGCTCAGTTGAACCTTAATTGTGGTGGCGTTGTCCACGACGTGGTTGTTGGTCACCACATACCCCTTGGCCGCATCAATGATCACGCCGGAGCCCAGCGCCATAAATTTCTGCTGCTGGCCGCCGTCAGGCTGACCGCCCTGTCCGCCGCCCTGGCAAAACGGCGAACTCTGGAAAGGAGAACCGTCCTGGCAGAACGGCGAGTTATCGCCAAAGAACTGCTGGAAGTTACGTGGCATCCGTGGGGTATTAACGGTGGTGCTACCTTCAACGTTAATGCTCACCACCGACGGCATCACCTTCTCCAGCATCGGGGCCAGGCTTGGCATCTGCTGTGCATTAGTGGCCGAAGATGCCGTTTCTGCCGCGCTCGCAGAGAGCGGGGACAACGCCAGACCTAAACTCAGAGCCAGTGCACTCATTGCTAACGTGGTTTTTTTCATCAGTTTCAATCTCAATATCAGAAAACGAAAGTTGCTGTGTACGTGACTATCAGAGTCATTTTATAGCGCTAAGTTCCGGAATTAAGTTTCTGGAAAAAGTAAAAATTTATTGTCCATCTTTACAAAACTCCAGCTTATTCCACCGCCATTAGCCGCCGATATTCATCCCACGCATACAAATCCGTCATCCCGCTGATATAATCCTGAATCAGACGGCAGCGATAATAGTATTCCATCAGCGCAAATTCAGGCGCCGTGCGCGCCAGCTTATTTACCGCTTCCACATAGGCCAGCCGGTGGCGGGTTGATAGTTTCTGATACAGCCGGGAGGCAATGGGTAAACGCCGTACCCGCTCCTGCGCCACTAATTCGCTGAAATCCTCGAGCGATAATTTCAGCAGCGGCTGATAGATATCCAGCAGGCCACTGATCACCCGGTAGCCCTGCAATTCCAGCTGCTCGACATCCGGATGGCTAAACACCTGTTTCATCGCCACATTTTTATAAAGCTCCAGCAGCTGACTGCAATCGCTGTCGTCCTCGAGCAGCGCATGATTAAAGTCGCCCGTAAAGATGGCCGGCAGGTTGTCAATAAATCGGCGCGCCGCGTAGGGCACCAGCTTATTCAGCGTGTTCACCCGCAAATACATAAAAAACTGATCTTCCGCGCTCTGTTTCAGGGAATTGGCTCGTGATTTCTCCCAGGCATTTTCCACTACCTGTGAGAATAACGATCCTTTTTCATGGCTGCCCCAGGCGTCGTAAAGATGCTGATAAAGCTGCTCAGCGCTGAAAATACGTTTTTCCACCGCGTCCTCGAGATCCGCGACGCAATATGAGATGTCATCCGCGGCTTCCATAATCCAGGTTAATGGGAACCGATTGTAAGGCGCCAGATCCAGTTCTTTACGCAGGCGCGCCACATACTCCTCTTCGGCTAAATAGTAGCCAGGCTTTTTCATTAAATAGCTGTGGCTGGCTGGCGTCGCCTCGGACCACCACGCCGGCCGAGTATATTTCAGAATACAGCCGACCTGCGCCCAGGTCAGATTCATGCGCATCAGCGTATGGACCAGACGAATGCCCTGGGCGTTGCCCTCAAAGCTGCAGAGATCCTGGCGCACTTTGCGGCGCAGCGCGTTAAGCGACGTTTCCCCTTCATGCAAGCGTAATGCCTGCACTTCACAGCGATCGTCGGTCAGCGGCTGCCCGAGCGCATCGCCGGGCGCCAGACGCTGGCGGAACCAGTCGTTAATCGCCGCCTCGCCAAAATGGCCAAACGGGGGATTGCCGATATCGTGCATCAGGCAGGCCATCTCCACCACGCTCTCGAATGGCCCGGTCAGCTCTTCCAGGCCATACTCTTCCAGCAGCCTCAGCTCTTTCAGCCGGCTCAGCACCTCTTTGGCGATATAGCGTCCCACCTGCTGCACCTCCAGCGAGTGGGTCAGGCGGGTACGCACCGCCGCGTTGCGCTCCAGCGGGAAGACCTGAGTTTTTTGCTGTAAGCGACGGATTGCCGGCGAGTTGACGATCCGTCCCCGATCGCTTTCGAAGATCCGCAGGATGTCGCGCTCCGTCTCGACACGCGGCGGCGAACGGAAGCGTCGACGCCAGTTTATCTTGTTGCGAAAATCAATCTTTGCCATAGCCTCTCCCGCGCGAGCAATACGCTTCCCCTTAAGCGCATGATAGACTATGCAACTAAACCTGACACATCGCGAGTAAATCTATGAAAATTGGCATTATTGGCGCTATGGAAGAGGAAGTTACCCTTCTGCGCGACAAAATCGAAAACCGCCAGACTATCACTATTGGCGGGAGCGAAATCTATACCGGCCAACTTCACGGCGTTGACGTCGCGCTGCTGAAGTCTGGTATCGGGAAAGTGGCCGCGGCGATGGGCGCGACCCTGCTGCTGGAGCGCTGCCAGCCTGACGTGATCATTAATACCGGCTCTGCCGGCGGCCTGGCGCCGACGCTGAAGGTCGGCGATATCGTCGTCTCCGATGAAGCGCGCTACCACGACGCCGACGTCACCGCCTTCGGCTATGAGTACGGCCAGTTGCCTGGCTGTCCGGCCGGCTTTAAAGCGGACGAAAAACTGGTGGCCGCGGCGGAGAGCTGCATTAACGCGTTAGATCTCAATGCCGTTCGCGGCCTGATCGTCAGCGGTGATGCCTTCATTAACGGCTCTGTCGGTCTGGCGAAGATCCGCCATAATTTCCCGCAGGCGATCGCTGTGGAAATGGAAGCGACCGCCATCGCTCACGTCTGCCATAACTTTAAGGTTCCTTTCGTGGTGGTTCGCGCCATCTCCGATGTGGCCGACCAGCAGTCTCACCTCAGCTTTGAGGAGTTCCTTGCGGTCGCCGCCAGACAGTCCACCCTGATGGTGGAGAATCTGGTACAGAACCTGGCACGTGGCTAAGTCGCTCTCCTTCGCGCTTGCCGCGCTGCTGTTACTCGCCCCGGCGTGGCTGCTGGCCGCGCCGCGGGTGATCACCCTCTCCCCCGCCAATACCGAACTGGCCTTTGCCGCCGGGATCACGCCGGTCGGCGTCAGCAGCTATTCCGATTATCCGCCGCAGGCCAAAACGATTGAGCAGGTTGCCAGCTGGCAGGGAATGAACCTGGAGCGCATCGTAGCGCTCAAGCCAGACCTGGTGCTGGCCTGGCGCGGGGGCAATGCCGAACGTCAGGTTAACCAGCTGCAGTCGCTGGGGATCCACGTCCTCTGGGTGCAGACTTCGACCATCGAAGAGATCATCGCCACCCTGCGTCAGCTGGCGCAGTGGAGTCCACAGCCGGAAAAAGCACAGCAGGCAGCGCAGGCGATGCAGCAGGAATACGATGCGCTGAAAGCGCGCTATGCCAGCGCGCCGAAGAAACGCGTCTTCCTGCAGTTCGGTTCCGCACCGCTATTCACCAGCGGCCCCGGCTCAATTCAGGATCAAGTGCTGAGGCTGTGCGGCGGCGAGAATATCTTTGCCGCCAGCCGCGTTCCCTGGCCGCAGGTGAGCCGCGAACAGGTGCTGGCCCGTCAGCCGCAGGCGATTGTGGTGACCGGCGACGCCAGCCGCATCGCCGAAGCGCAGCGCTTTTGGCAACATCAGCTCACCATTTCGTTGATTGCGTTACACAGCGACTGGTTTGAACGCGCAAGCCCACGTATTATCCTCGCCGCCAAACAACTTTGTGCGGCGCTCGACCAGGTAAAATAACCATCCGGCATACCGGATGTTCAGTGGGAATCTACAATGCTTGTCTATTGGCTGGATATTATTGGCACAGCTGTCTTCGCGATCTCCGGCGTTCTGCTGGCGGGGAAGTTGCGTATGGACCCATTCGGCGTGCTGGTGTTAGGCGTGGTGACGGCCGTGGGCGGCGGTACCATCCGCGATATGGCGCTGGCGAATGGCCCGGTATTCTGGGTCAAAGATCCCACCGATCTGGTGGTGGCGATGGTCACCAGCATGCTGACCATCCTGCTGGTCCGCCAGCCGCGCCGGCTGCCGAAATGGATCCTGCCCGTTCTTGATGCCGTCGGTCTGGCGGTGTTTGTCGGCATCGGGGTGAATAAAGCGTTTCTCGCCGGCAGCGGCCCGCTGGTCGCGGTGTGCATGGGCGTGGTGACCGGCGTTGGCGGCGGGATAATCCGCGACGTGCTGGCGCGCGAAATTCCTATGATTCTGCGCACCGAGATCTACGCCACCGCCTGTATTGTGGGCGGCATTGTCCACGCCACCGCGCACGACACCTTTCATCTCCCGCTGGAGAATTCGGCGATGATGGGGATGGTGGTGACCCTGGTGATTCGTCTGGCGGCGATCCGCTGGCACCTGAAGCTGCCGACGTTTGCGCTGGACGATAACGGACGGTCATAAAAGCAAAACGGTAACCTGAGGTTACCGTTTTTAACGTTGGCGCCCTCTCGCAGAAGGGGAAGACGCCCGGTCGCACTCGCTTTATACGCTGAACGAGGATCCGCAGCCGCAGGTGCTTTTCGCGTTCGGGTTGGTCACGATAAAGCGCGAACCTTCCAGCCCTTCGGTATAGTCGACAGAGCCGCCGACCAGATACTGCAGGCTCATCGGGTCAACCACCAGGCCGACACCCTGTTTCTCAATGGTCATATCCCCTTCGTTCACCTGATCGTCGAAGGTGAAGCCATACTGGAAACCGCTGCAACCGCCGCCGGTAATATACACGCGCAGTTTCAGGTTCGGATTATCTTCATCCGCAATCAGGTGTTTTACTTTATTGGCTGCGGCTTCGGTAAACTCCAGCGGCAACGCTACGTCATCACTCATTTTTTGCTCCCATTGATACTTCCGGCCGGTTAAAGAATAACCGGGCCTTTTGAGCCATTATCTAATACCCTGGTAAATCGTTCAAGTATTCTCCCGGGGCGCCTGCTGCGCTTTTGCCGCCTGCTCGGCCTCCTGCTTCGCCAGAGTACGTTGCAGAATGGTCGAATACAAAGGCTTACCGCCGAGGAATTGCGCCAGTAGTGTTGCGCCAAGGCAGGTAATAATCATTGGCAAAATGAGCTGATAGTTATCGGTCATCTCCAGCACCAGCACAATCCCGGTCAGCGGCGCGCGCACCGAGGCGGCGAGCAGCGCGCCCATGCCGGCGATAGCGAAGGTGCCGGCATCGAGATGGTAGGACGGAAACAGCGGAATAGCCGCCATGCCGAACGCCGTGCCCAGCAGCGTGCCGAGCGCCAGCATCGGGGCGAAGATGCCCCCCGGCGCGCCGGAGGAGAAGCAGATCAGCGTGGTCACCACGCGGGCAATAAAGATAAACAGCAGCAAACCGACGGAGAAGTTACCGGCGGCGGCGATGGGGATCAGGTTAAAGCCACCGCCCACCGCGGAGGGCTGCATCAGCCCCAGCAGACCGCAAAGCCCGCCGATGATCCCGCCCATTAACACCCATTTTTTGATGTTGCCGCCGTGAATGCGCTGGAACAGATCCTGGGTGCGCAGCACCAGAAAATTAAACAGCGGGCCGAAGCAGCCAAACAGCATCCCCAGCACCAGGTACAGCCACAGAGTGTTCACCGGGGCATTGCTCAGCTTGCCCACCTCTATAATTGCCGCCTCGCCGTTAAAAATGCGAAACACAATGCTCGACATGATCACGCCGGTAAATACCGCTTTAATGGAGATCAGGTTGTAGCGGAACTGCGGGCGCATCTCTTCGATGATAAACAGGATACCAGCCAGCGGCGCGTTAAAAGCCGCTGAGAGACCCGATGCCGCGCCGGTCGCCAGCAGCGTGTGCCGCGCTTCCGGACTGCGCATGCGGAAAATATCCAACACCATGCGCCCAATGTTGCCGCCAAGCTGCACCATCGGCCCTTCGCGTCCCAGCACCATTCCGGCGCCCAGGGTCCCCATGCCGCCGATGAATTTTACCGGCAGCACGCGCCACCAGCGCACCGGCCGCAGCTCCTCCAGCGCCCCTTCGATCTCCGGGATCCCCGATCCGCCAGCCTCCGGCGCAAAGCGGCGCACGAGGAAATAGCCGACCATCGCCAGCAGCGCCGACAAGATAAACGCCAGCGGCCAGACCAGATACCAATGGTCCGCTACCTGCGCCAGCGCGCCGATCCGCTGGTTCTGCACCCAGTTCACGCTCTTTTCAAACGCCACGCCCACCAGCCCGGCCAGCGTGCCGACCACCGCCGCCATAAACAGCACCGCCAGCGGCGTTTTATCGCGCTGAATTAAGCGGCGCACCGCATCGCCGCGACGCACCCGCACGAACTGATGTGCTTCAAAAGAGGGAGTTTCTGCTTTCATGCCGTTATCAATTATTGGTAATACAAATGAAGAGAGAGGCATTTTAGCCGCCCCGGCGCGCTGCGTCGTCAAAAAAATGCCCTTGCGGCACATTGTTTCAATTGGGCAAAACTTTCATAACCATCCTGGAATAACTTAGAATAGCCGATAAAACATTTTTCACGAACCAGGACCCTGGCCATGAGCAAATCTGAAAATCTGTACCATGCTGCGCGCGAACTGATCCCCGGCGGCGTTAACTCGCCGGTGCGCGCCTTTACCGGCGTCGGCGGCACCCCGCTGTTTATCGAACGCGCGGATGGCGCTTACCTCTATGACGTGGATGGAAAGGCCTATATCGATTATGTCGGCTCGTGGGGTCCGATGGTGCTGGGCCACAACCATCCGGCGATCCGCAACGCGGTGATCGAGGCGGCGTCACGCGGCCTGAGCTTTGGCGCGCCGACCGAAATGGAAGTGAAAATGGCGGCGCTAGTGACCGAGCTGGTACCGACCATGGATATGGTGCGGATGGTGAACTCCGGTACCGAAGCCACCATGAGCGCGATTCGCCTGGCGCGCGGCTTCACCGGCCGCGACAAGATCATCAAGTTCGAAGGTTGCTACCACGGCCATGCCGACTGCCTGCTGGTGAAAGCCGGTTCCGGCGCGCTGACCCTCGGCCAGCCGAACTCGCCGGGCGTGCCGGCTGATTTCGCCAAACACACCCTGACCTGCACCTATAACGACCTCGCCTCGGTGCGCGCGGCGTTCGAGCAATATCCACAGGATATCGCCTGCATCATCGTCGAGCCGGTCGCCGGGAATATGAACTGCATTCCGCCGCAGCCGGAGTTCCTGCCGGGCCTGCGCGCGCTGTGCGACGAATTTGGCGCCCTGCTGATCATCGACGAAGTGATGACCGGCTTCCGCGTGGCGCTGGCGGGCGCGCAGGCTTATTACGGCGTGGAGCCGGATCTGACCTGTCTCGGGAAAATCATCGGCGGCGGGATGCCGGTAGGCGCTTTCGGCGGCCGTCGCGAGGTGATGGACGCTCTGGCCCCCACCGGCCCGGTTTATCAGGCCGGTACCCTCTCCGGTAACCCGATCGCCATGGCCGCCGGCTTCGCCTGCTTAAGCGAAGTGGCGCAGCCGGGCGTACATGAAACCCTCACCGAGCTGACCAACCAGCTGGCGCAAGGTCTGCTTGATGCGGCGCGTGACGCCGGGATCCCGCTGGTGGTCAATAACGTCGGCGGCATGTTCGGCATCTTCTTTACCGATGCCGAAACTGTCACCTGCTATCAGGATGTGGTGAAGTGCGATGTCGAACGCTTCAAGCGCTTCTTCCATCTGATGCTGGAGGAAGGCGTGTACCTGGCGCCGTCAGCATTTGAGGCTGGCTTTATGTCCGTGGCCCACAGCGAAGAAGATATCGACAATACCATCGACGCCGCGCGTCGGGTGTTTGCCAAACTGTAAGCTCCCTGCATGCCGGGTGACGCTCCGCTTACCCGGCCTACCAAACCCGCAATGGCACGGACCGTAGGTCGGGTAAGGCGTTAGCCGCTACCCAACAAAAAAACGGCACCGTGCGGTAGCCCGGATAAAGCGCAACGCGCCGCTATCCGGGATCTTTCGCGCTAACGCCACGCGTTAGCGGCTCTGCTTTCTCAGCAAATAGATAAAGTACGGCGCGCCGATAAAGGTTGATAACAGCCCCGCCGGGATCTGGTAGGGAAACATGATCATTCGTCCACACCAGTCGGCGAAGACCAGCAGCAGCCCGCCAGTCAGCCCGGAGATCACCATATGCGGCAGCGTGCGCCGGAAGCCCATCATCCGTGCGATATGCGGCGCCATCAGCCCGACGAAGCTCAGCGGGCCGATGGTCAGCGTCGCCGCCGCCGTCAGGCAGGCCGCCAGCAGCAGCAGAACAATCCGCGATGAGGTCAGCGCCATGCCCACCGCTCGCGCCGCCTCCCCGCCCAGCGGCAGGATGGTCAGCCAACGGCGACAGAGCGGCGCCAGCGCCAGCAGGAGCAGCATCACCGCGCCGCTGCGGACCACCCTCTCCGGCGTCGCGCTGTAGGTCGACCCTGAGATCCACGTCAGGATCTGCGCCATGCGCGGATCGCCGCTGGCCTGCAGCATCATCAGCAGCATGGTGAAGGCGGTACTGAGCGCCATCCCCGCCAGCAGCATCCGATGCGGCGAAAAGCCGCCGCGCCCGGCGGCCAGCATAATGATCAGCAAGGTGCCGGCCGCGCCAAGGCTCCCGGCCGGCAGCAGCCAGCCAAAGGCGTCGCCAGGGACGAAGAACAGCATCAGCACCACGCCAAAGGCGGCGCCGGAGCTGATGCCCAGCACTTCCGGACTGGCCATCGGGTTGCCGGTCAGGCGCTGGATAATACAGCCGGCGACCGCCAGCATCACCCCGGCGAACAGCGCCGACAGCACTCGCGGCCAGCGCCAGGGCAGCAGTTGCTCCAGCAGATCGCCGTGAGCCCACAGCCAACCGTGGGCATCGCGACCAAAGGCCAGCGCCACGCTCACCGCCAGCAGCAGCAACGCGACGCCCCCGAGAACAAACCCTTGCACGTGATAGCGCTCAGGCTGCACGTTATCGCCGCCGTTCATCACCGGAGCGCTGATGCTGCGCAGCCGCGGCAGCAGCCACAGCAGCAGCGGCGCGCCAATCAGGGCGGTGACCGAGCCGGTGGAGACTTCCCGCCATACCCTGCTCAGCCAGAGGATCACCTGATCTGAAAGCCACAGGAGCAGCGCGCCGATCAGCGCCGCCAGCAGCAGCCGGGCCAGCAGTCGACGGGCGCCGAGCATTTTCGCCAGCAGCGGCGCGAACAGGCCGATAAAGCCGATAATCCCGACCGCGTTGACCAGCAGCGCGCTCATCACGATCGCCAGCGTCAGGGCGCCGAGGCGCGCCAGAGACAACGCCAGCCCAAGGTTGCGCGCCACTCCGTCATCGAGCCCCATCAGGGTCAGCGGACGCAGCAGCAGCAGCGTGAGTACTGCGCCGCCCAGCAGCTGCGGCCACAGGCGCTGCGCCACGCTCCAGTCGGTTTGCGTCAGCGTCCCGGTGCTCCACAAGAACATACTCTGCAGCTGGTCGTGATGGAAAATCACCATCAGCTGGTTAAGCGCCCCGCAGTAGAGGCTGACCACCAGGCCCGCCAGGATCAGCGTTACCGGCGACAGGCGCTTGCCCCAGGAGACGCCAAACACCAGCGCTCCCACCAGACAGGCTCCGGCCAGCGCGGCAAACTGCGACGCCAGCACGCCGGGGATGGCCCACAGCGTAGTGACTGTGATCCCCAACTGCGCGCCGGTGGCGACGCCAAGGGTGGTTGGCTCCGCCAGCGGATTGCGCAGCACCTGCTGGAACAGTACGCCGACCAGTCCCAGCCCGGCCCCCACCAGCAGTGAAACGGCCACCCGCGGCAGCAGGCTGTAATGAAACAGCATCTGGGCAATCCGATCGCTATCCGGCTGCCACAGCGCCTGCCGCCATTGCGCATAGGGCAAGGCGACATTGAGATTGACGATGCTCAACGCGAAGGCGGCAACCAGCAGCCCGGCCAGCAGGATAATGGCTAACGGTGAAATACGCCTATTCATGCCGGATTCCCCTGGGCCTCGGCCAGCACGCGGGCAAAATGCATCGCCGACAGCGTCGCGCCATAGAACCACACCGCCGGAACGCGCTGGAAGCGCCCCGCGCGCACGAACGGCATCGCCTGCCACAGCGGGGTCGCCAGCAGTTGGGTCATCTCCCGCTCGTTACCATGATCGAAACAGATCACATCGGCCTCGTTAAACGCCGCCAGCCGGTCGATGCCAACGCTGACGCTGCCCCAGAACGCCGCTTCGCCGCGCCAGGCGTTTTTGATGCCAAAGCGATCGAGCACTTCCTGGAACAGGCAGTTTTCGCCAAAAACCAGTACATGGCGCGGATCGAGCAGGGAGATCATCAACAGCGGACGGTCGCCGCGCCCGGCAAAACGCGGCTTCAGGCTCGCCATCAGCGCCTCAAACTCCGCCAGGTGGTGCTGAGCCTGTTGTGTTTTGCCCAGCAGGTCAGCCATCTCCAGAAGCGAGCGCTGAGCCATCGCCAGCGGACGTTTGCCATCGCTGAAGGTAAATCCGCGGCCGGGGGCGATACGCGCCAGCTTCTCCGGCGACGGGCCGTAGCCTGCCGACCAGACGATAAATGACGGTTTCATCTGCGTCAGCAGTTCAAGATTGGGTTCGGTACGCAAACCGACATCGATCACCGAGTCGGGCAGCGCGGGTTCGTTCACCCACAGGCGATAGTTGGGGATATCGGCCACGCCGTAAGGCGTGACGCCCAGCGCCAGCAGCAGCTCCGCCGGCAGCCACTCCAGGGCGACCACGCGCTGCGGGTCAACGTTCGCCGCCTGCGCGCCGCGCATCTGCCACAGCAGCGGCGAGAGCGCCATCGCGGTCAGCAGGCGGCGTCGGGTTATCTGAGTCGGGGTCATCATCAATAGACAAAGCTTACCGGCGCCGCGCCGGCCGGGTGCGGCAGGATCCCCATCGGGATGCCGTAGATTTGTTCCAGGGTGTCGCTGCGCATCAGTTCCGCCGGCGTCCCCTGGGCGATCATTTCTCCGCCGCGCAGGGCCACCAGATAGTCGCAGTAGCGGGCCGCCATATTAATGTCGTGCAGGACGGCGATCACCGTCAGGCCGCGCTGCTGACTGAGACGATGCACCAGCGCGAGGACATCAACCTGATGGGCGATATCCAGCGCCGAGGTGGGTTCATCGAGCAGCAGACAGCGGCTATCCTGCGCCACCAGCATGGCGATCCACGCCCGCTGGCGTTCGCCGCCGGAGAGGCTGTCCACCAGGCGATGGGCGAGCGGCTTCAGTCCCACCAGCGCAATCGCCTCTTCCACTTTCTCGCGGTCCGCCGCGCCAAAGCGACCCAGCGCGCCGTGCCACGGGTAGCGGCCGATGGCCACCAGCTCACGCACCGTCATACCCTCGGCCGGCGGCAGCTGCTGGGGCAGATAGGCCACTTTGCGGGCAAAGGCTTTGCTGCCCCAGCTCTCCAGCGGCTGCCCGTCCAGCAGCACATCGCCTGCGGAAGGCGGCTGATGACGGCCAAGCATTTTCAGTAACGTCGACTTGCCGGAGCCATTATGACCGATCAGGCCTGTGACTTTTCCAGCCGGGAAGGTGAGCGAGAGCGGATGGAGCAACGTGCGGCCAGGCACACGGAAAGTGACGCGATCCAACGCGAAGGTGGTTTCTGCGTGCGGAGTCTGTTCCTGCATAGCGATAACCTGATAAAGGGCGCGGCGAACCGCGCCCGTAGGTGGTTAGAAACGGAAGGTGGCGGTGGCGACGACCTGACGTCCGGCCCCCCAGTAGCAAGCGTATTCGCTGTAGCAACTGGAGACATATTCGCGGTCGAACAGGTTGTTGACGTTGACGCCGACCGACGATCCCGGCAGGCCAAAGCGCGCCAGATCGTATTTCACCGTCGCATCCATCAGCGCATAACCGGCCACACTAAAGGAATCATTTTTCTTACCGGTGCTGGTGTCATTTTTGTAGTAGCTGACCGTTGAACCGATATAGCGCGCCCCGGCCCCAATCGTCAGACCGCTGAGCGCGGTTTCGTGGAAGGTATAATCTGCCCACAGGGAGGCCATATTACGCGGCACTTCCGCCGGACGTTTGCCGTTGAACACCGTATCGTGAGTGTATTCCGCATCGGTATAGCTGTAGGCTGCGGTCAGGTTGATATTGGCGTTAACTGCCGCTTTCGCCTCCAGCTCAAGGCCGCGGGAGCGGATCTCGCCGGTCTGGATGCTGAACGCCTGGTTAGCCGGATCCGCCGTCAGGTTCTTGTCTTTGGTCAGCTGATAGACCGCCGCGGTGACCACCACCGGCATATCTTTCGGCACATATTTCACGCCGGCTTCATACTGCTTACCGCGCGACGGATCGAACGGCTTGCCGCTGCTGCTGGAGCCCGATACCGGTTCAAACGATTCGCTGTAGCTGAAGTACGGAGAGATACCGTTATCGAACAGGTAGTTGATGCCGCCGCGCCAGCTGAACTGCTGGTCGTGGTTCTCCGCCAGGCTGTTGGTGGCGCGGGTTAACGTTGAGGTGGTGGCGTAGTCGTAACGACCGCCCAGGGTCATGACCCACTTATCCCACTCCATCTGATCCTGCGCGTACAGGCCGGTCTGTTCCATCCGGTTGAGCACCGCGTACGGGAAGGTAACCTGAATATTCGGGTTGCCGTACTGCGGATTATTCATGCTGATAGGATCCGCCGTCCCGTAGTCGGCATCCACATCATTACGCATCCGCGAGTAGTCCACGCCGGTCAGCAGCGTATGGCTGACCGCGCCGGTGGCGAAATCAGACTGCAGCTGGGTATCGACGGTAAAGGTGTTCAGGTGCTCGTCGGAGCGCACATAGGCGCGATTCATGTAGCCCGGCGCGACATAGCCATTGCCGTACACCGAGCGATACAGGGTATCGACCTCGGCATAGCGCAGGTTCTGCCGCACGGTGAAGGTGTCATCGAACTGATGGGAGAAGCTGTAACCCACCATCTTCTGGCGGCGGGAGATTTTATTATCCGCCTCGCCTTCGTTGAAATCGGTTGGCAGCTTGTGCGCCTTACCATTGGCGTCGTAATACGGCACCACGGTGCCTTCACGCGGCAGCCAGCCGTAGTAGCCCGCATCCGGGTCATTCTGGAAGTTGCTCAGGAAAGTGAAGTCGGTTTTATCGTCCGGACGCCAGCTAAAGGAGGGCGCCACCGCGTAGCGGGTCGATTTCGCCATCTGCTGCTGGGCATCCTGGCTGCGGCCCAGGCCGGTCAGGCGGTAAGACCAGACGCCGGCATCATCAATGGCGTCGCTGAAGTCAAACCCGGTCTGCCACAGATTGTCGGTGCCCATCTTAAACTGCACTTCTTTCAGCGGCTCGGTGGTCGGGCGTTTGCTGACCATGCTGACGATACCGCCCGGGTTGCTGTTGCCGTACAGCACCGAGGTTGGCCCGCGCATCACTTCCACGCGCTCCAGGAAGTAAGGATCCATGGAGACTTCAGAGTAGTTATTCCCCTGCAGCTTCATGCCGTCCAGATACTGGTTGGTGTTGACGGTCGTCGAGGTGGTGAAGCTGAAGTGGTCAACAAAAACTGGCCACCGCGTTAGAGTTTTTCCAGTATCGGTTTTCTGATTCGTTTGGCGGTAACCCACCATTATATTCGTGCGGTCTTAGTGCGCTGTAATATCCAACGATATAGTCCGTTATTGCGTGAGCTGCATCGCTGAAGCTTACATAGCCCGTCGCCGGCACCCATTCGTTCTTCAGACTCCTGAAGAAGCGCTCCATTGGGCTGTTATCCCAGCAGTTTCCACGCCGACTCATACTCTGCCTGATCCGGTATCGCCACAGTAACTGCCGGAACTGCCTGCTCGTATAATGGCTGCCTTGATCGCTGTGGAACATCACCCCGACGGGCTTACCACGGGTTTCCCATGCCATTTCCAGTGCTTTCATGGTGAGCCTGCTGTCCGGCGAGAACGACATGGCCCAGCCCACTGGTTTTCTTGCGAACAGGTCGAGAACAACGGCGAGGTACGCCCAGCGCTTACCCGTCCAGATATAGGTCACATCACCGCACCACACCTGATTTGGTTCCGTTACGGCGAACTGTCGCTCAAGATGATTCGGGATAGCAACGTGCTCATGACCGCCACGCTTATACCGGTGAGTCGGCTGCTGGCAACTGACCAGCCCCAGCTCTTTCATGAGTCTGCCAGCAAGCCAGCGCCCCATCTGGTAACCTCTCTGGGTTGCCATTGTGGCGATGCTTCTTGCTCCGGCAGAGCCGTGGCTGATGCCATGCAGTTCAAGTACCTGACTGCGTAATACAGCCCGTCTGCCGTCTGGCTTTTCAGGACGGTTTTTCCAGTATTTGTAGCTGCTGCGATGAACCCCGAACACATGGCAGAGAGTGGCCACAGGATAACGCGCCCTGAGTTTCCCGATTATCGAGAACTGTTCAGGGAGTCTGACATCAAGAGCGCGGTAGCCTTTTTTAATATTTCATTTTCCATTTCAATACGTTGTAGCTTTTTCCTGAGCTCACGGATTTCAATTTGTTCCGGGGTAATGGGGGAGGCTTTTGGTGTTTTGCCCTGCCGTTCATCACGTAATTGTTTCACCCATCGCGTCATTGTGGAAAGGCCGACATCCATAGCGCTGGCTGCATCTGCCACGGTGTAGTTCTGGTCAACGACCAGTTGAGCGGATTCGCGTTTAAACTCTGCGCTGAAATTTCTTTTTTTCATTATGACACCTGTGTTGTTCTGAGGTGAGCATATCACCTCTGTTCAGGTGGCCAAATTCAGTAAACCACTTCAAGCCGCGAATGGTGACCACGTCATAGGTGGTCGAACTGCCGCGGGTGGAGAAGACGCTTGGCGTATAGGAGAGCGCCTCTTTTACCGTCGTCGGCTGGCGCATCTCCATCTCCTGGCGCGTCACCACCGACACAGACTGCGGCGTTTTTTCAATCGGGGTATCGGTTTTCGTCGCCGTGGCGGAGCGTTTCGCCGCGATGGTCGGCGCCGGTCCCCAGGCGCTTTCCTGGGCGGCCGGAGCGGCAACGACGGTGATGGTTTCTTCTTGCTTCGGTTGTTCTGCTGCCTGTGCATAGACAGACATGCCGCTAACCGCCGTGGCTACTACAGCTGCGACTTTACGCAGCGAGTGATTTGGCTGAGCAGTTTTTGGACGCGCCATGGGTATATCTCTGATGAAAGTGAATGATAACGTAAACGAGAATTATTATTATGACGGGCGATATAATAGGCGAAACGTCGAAGGCAAGGCAAGCGATATGCCTGTCGCTGCGGGTTGAAGGCTGAATTAATAACCAGATAGTTATTATGGAGTTAAAGAGCCGTTAACTTTTTTACAGGCATAAAAAAACCCCTTAATACTTTCGTCTTAAGGGGTCTGGTCTTAAGGCTTAGATCAGTTACTGCCGAACATATCCTTGATCCAGCCCGCGACGCCGTCGCTCTTCTCCTGCTGCTTCGGCGGCTGTTGCTGCGGTTGCTGTTGCTGTTGCTGCTGAGGCTGCTGCTGCCCGGACTGATTGAACGGGTTGTTCGCTTCCTGCTGCTGCAACTGCTGCTGCTGCATCATCTCGCCCTGGCGGCACAGCGCATCCGGCTGCGTCGTCCACACCGGCAGCGAACGCATCCCGCCGCTGCAGACGAAGTTGCCGTTGCTGTCCACGCCCATGTCGACCACATCTTCGGGCGGCGTCAGCACCAGCGGCGTTGGCGTCTGGTTCGCCAGATAACGCTGATAAATCGACATCGCACCGCTGGCACCGTACAGTTTGGTTGGCTGGTTATTGTCGCGACCCACCCAGGTGATGGTCACCTGGCTACCGTCGATCCCGGCAAACCAGGTATCGACGTTATTGTTGGTGGTCCCGGTTTTCCCCGCCAGATGGAGGCCCGGATACTTCGCCCCCAGCTGACGCCCCGTCCCGCGCTGCACTACCTGCTGCATGGTCCACAGCGTCATGTAGGCCGCCTGGGCAGGCACCGCGCGCTCCGCCTGCGGGTAGCTCTGATACAGCACCGTGCCATCTTCCGCAATCACTGACCGCAGGGCGGAGAGTGGTGCACGGTTGCCGCCGCTGGCGATAGTCTGGAAGGCCTGGGCCACTTCAATCGGCGTCAGGTTCAGCGCGCCAAGCAGCATCGCCGGCACGGCGTTGAGCTGATTCTTCGGCGCCCCCAGTTTGGTCCAGGTATCGACCACCGCCGGCAAGCCCAGCGCCATCCCGAGGTTAACCGTCGGCACGTTCATCGAACGAGTCAGGGCATCTACCAGCATCACCTGGCCGCTGAAGCGACGATCGTCGTTCTGCGGCGACCAGGTCTGGCCATTGGACAGGCGAATGGTCACTGGCGCATCGGCGATCCACGTATTCAGGCGATACTGATTCGGCTGGCTCAGTGCGGTCAGATAGGTCGCCGGCTTGGCCAGAGAACCAATCGACCGGCGGGCCTGCATCGCGCGGTTGTAGCCGGCGAACTGCGGCTCCGCGCCGCCGACCATCGCTCGCACTTCACCGGTAAAGCGGTCCACCACCACCATGGCGGTTTCCAGATCTGCCAGCTTGCGCTGTTTCTTCAGTACCGGGATCCCTTCAGTAGCCGCTTTTTCCGCGGCATCCTGCGCCACCGAGTCGAAGGTAGTGAAGATCTTCACGCCGGAGAGATCTTTTACTTTATCGCCCAGCTTCGCCTGCAGCTCCTGACGCACCATCTGCATGAACGCCGGCTGTGGTGAAATCACCCCGCCGCGCGGCTGCACGCCCAGTGGACGCGCGCTCAGCATGTCGTACAGCTCCTGGTCGATGACCTGCTGCTGCTGCAGCAGACGCAGCACCAGATTGCGTCGCTCAAGGGCCAGCTTCGGGTTGCGCCACGGGTTATACACCGAGGCCCCTTTCACCATCCCCACCAGCAGCGCCTGCTGGTCGAGGCTCAGCTCTTCCACCGGACGGCCAAAGTAGTACAGGCTGGCCAGCGGGAAGCCGCGAATTTCGTTATCGCCGCTCTGACCGAGGTACACCTCGTTCATGTACAGCTCAAGGATGCGATCCTTGCTGTAGCGGGCGTCGACGATCAGCGCCATGTACGCTTCGTTGGCTTTACGCCAGTAGGAGCGCTCGCTGGAGAGGAACAGGTTTTTCACCAACTGCTGGGTCAGGGTACTTGCCCCTTGCACCGTCCGGCCTGCCGTCAGGTTCGCCAGCACCGCACGGCCGATGGAATAGAGGCTGATGCCATCGTGCTCGTAGAAGTGGCGGTCTTCGGTCGCCAACAGTGTATCCACCAGCAGGTCAGGGAAGCCGCTGCGCTTCACGAACAGACGCTGCTCGCCGTTCGGCGACTGCAGCATGGTAATAAGCCGCGGATCGAGGCGGAAGAAACCGAACTGGCGGTTGTTATCCATATTCTCGATGGTTTCCAGATGGTCGCCGTCGAAGGTCAGACGCGCGCGCACCTGCCCTTCTTTACTGTCCGGGAAATCGAACGGACGGCGGATCATCTCGATGCTGTTGGCCTGCACCGTATATTCGCCGGGACGCGTCATCGCGCTAACCTGACGATACTGGGTGGCGTTCAGCAGACGCACCATCTCGTTTTTGCTGATCTGCATGTCCGGCTCAAGGTTCACCATCCGGCCATAGACCGCAGCCGGCAGCTCCCAAACTTTACCGTCGATGCGGCTGCGGATTTTCTGGTCGAGGTAGACGCCATAGGCGGCAATCAGCACCGCGAAGACAATCCCCAGCTTGACCAGCAGCCATAGCCAGCTGCGCTTACGACGAGGCTTGCCACCTTTGCCTTTGGCTTTTCTCGGCACCGGTTTCTCATCCTCATAATCATCGTCATCATACTCGTCGTCGTAGTCCTCTTCCCGGACCCGGCGACGGGTGACTTTCTGTTTTGTCGGACGTGAGGGTCTTCCCTTACGTCCGATAGGCTCGCGGTCATCTCCCGCCATGCTTTTTCTCCGCAACGTTCAGGCGCAAAGGCCTGATTCTCAATACTTCCTCCGTTCAGAGGAAGAAGAAATCTCTCAAATTAACGTTCAGGCTGCTCATCCTCAGGACGACAACCTGCTGGCGGGCAGAACGCGCCGCCCACCTTTCAAAGGGTTGCTTTGCTTCGCTTCACATGATACTAACAATAGAAATTCACCATAAAATCAATGTGTTAAACGCATCACTGGCAGAATAAGTCAGAACATAGCACGTAATGTTCAGGGCATACAGGATAGCACTAAAATGCGACATTCTTAACCAGCATTTTACCTCGTGCTTACGTAACAAGATGGGAAAGAGTATGTTTTTTAATAACATAAAAAATGACGCTCGCCCTGATGCCAAATGCGGCGGCATCGCCTCAGACTGAAAATATATTTCCTGGACGACAGCATTTATTATTGAGAGAAGTAAAGGGGATGAATCGAGTTTCTGCCAATAAAAATGAGAGGCTGTTAACATTTATGTAGAATAATATTTTATGATGACACCAGGGAAATATTTGTTAAACTAGCGGCCAGTGATTCATTATTTTGATTACTCTACTATGCGCATTCCACTTATATTCCCGCTTTGCGTGGTGGCCTTACTCTCTGGCTGCCAACAGAAACCCGCCTCAACGCTCAGTCCGGCCATCAGTAGCCAGGCGCAGCTTGAGCAGCTCTCGTCCGTGGCGGCAGGAACGCGCTATCTCAAGAATAAATGTAATCGTAGCGATCTGCCCGCCGATGAAACTATTTATCGGGCGGTGGTGAATGTCGGCAAAGCGCGCGGATGGGGAAATATTGACCCGGCAACGTTAAGTCAAAATAGCGACCGGCTTTACCAACAGCTTTTACAGGACAGCACCCCGGAAGCCACACAGTGCAGTCAATTTAATCGCCAGCTTGCTCCCTTTATTGCCAGCCTACGCGGCGACTAAGCAAAATATCTTCAACGCGCATTGAATTGCGCTTGCTCCTTATTCGCCTTTCGGCTCCTCGTCAATTTTCCCGCCGGGCCAGTCCTCCAGCGCCGCGAGGGTAAAGGTCGTGCCATTGAAGCTAAAGATCGTCACATCCTGCTGGATCTGCTCCACCACCAGATTGGGCAGCGGGGAATCGCCCTCGGTCCACGCTTTGCCGTTTAACACAATGCTGCGCTTTTCCGCTAACGAGGCGTAGACATGGGCGCTGTAGCGCAGAGGCGGCAGCGTATCGCTGTCCACCACCGGCGCGGCGGGCGCGCTGGCTTTTGCCGCCGGTGGCGGCGTCTTTGGCGCGGCCTCTCCGGCAGCGGTTAACGGCAGAAGCGCCGCATGCGCCACCGGCAAGGGCAGCGTTTGCGGCGGTGCCGGGTGACGCCACTGCTCGCCGCCAAACCAGCCGAGCGCGATAAATAATCCGGCGTACAGCGGGATAATCCAGCCAGGGATCTGCACCATCCGGCCGCGGACCACCGGCGCGTCCGCCAGTGTGGTGGGCGGCTGATGCGCCACCAGCGGGGGGATCCCTCTTTCACTGTCATCACGAACAATCACAACGGTCTCCTGTTCCCTCACGATAACGAGAAGGCGCCCTTACGGGCGCCCCACGTCACCTTATTTACTGCTCACCGGCAGGCCGGCGCCCTGCGATTCGCCCTGCGGCAATTCGAGGACGGCAACCGACCAGGCCGGCAGCGTGACCGAGCCGTCAGCGGCAACCTGCACGCCGCTGGCCAGCGACCGGTCGCCCGCCGCCTGCTGAATAGCGCTCAGCTGGAGCGATGTGCCGGCGAAATCCTGCAGCGTCCGGCTTTCCGGGGCAGCGTTGATCGCTACCACGATGCCGTCGACGCGGCTGTCCAGGCTGGCGCCAGCCTGCATCCCGTCATCGATGGTCATCACCAGCAGACCAGTCTGCTGATCGGCGCCGGTATTGCGGAAGTCCACGCGCTGCATCACCGTCGCGCCGTCGCCGAGGGTAAACAGCGGCGACGATTTACGCAGCGCGGTCAGCTCCTGATAAAACGCGGTCATCTGCTTGAGCTCGGCTTCGCCCGGGGTGGCCACCCAGTCCTTCACGCGGGCGATGATGTCATAGTTGCTGCCATCATCGCTGCTGCGCGGCATACCGACGTTGTAGTTGTTGTCCTGCAGGGAGTAGTCCACGCGGTTAAACCAGTCGCCGGAATCATACGAGTCGCGGGTAAAGGATTTAGAGCGCAGCAGCTCTGAGCCCTGCTGGTCAAAGGCGATCCCCTGGCCGAGCATCACCGTCGCCAGCGACACCGCCTGCATCCGGACGCGGGTATCGAGATCTGCCTCCTGAGCGGCTTTATAGCTGATCATGTCCCACAGCGTCTGGTTATCGTGTTTTGACACATAGTTCACGACTTCCGTCGGATCAGCCGCGTAGCCGCCTGGCGCGCCGTTATAGTCAATCTCGCTGCCTCTCTTCACCGCGCCGTCTTTGTCGATCAGCACGAAGTCCGCAAGGTTACCGGCCATGCCGAGACGGGTCAGATCGGCGAGGTGACGCGCCTGATCGTCGGTCAGGGTGGTCAGCTCATTCGGCAGAACGCCAGCCCCACTGCCCACGCCCTGGTTCTGGCGCAATGCATCACCGGAGTCGAACGGCCCGCCGCCGCGCACGGCGTCGCGCAGACGATCGGAGAACGTGCCGATCCCGGTGCCTTTGAGATTGATTTGCGAGGCAATTTCAAAGCGATCGCTCTGGTTGGAATCCCAGCCTTCGCCAAAGAAGTAGATATCCGGGTTCAGCGCTTTAATGCGTTCCCAGGCCGAGAGGATCTGCGCTTTCGGGTGGTAGCCCATCAGGTCGAAGCGGAAGCCATCGATCTTATAATCGGTGGTCCATACCGCCAGTGAATCGGCGATAAGCTTGGCGAACATCCGGTGCTCTGGCGCCGAGTCGGAGCAACAGGTAGCCGATTCCACGCTGCCGGTAGTTTCGTTCAGACGCTGATAGTACCAGGGGACGATCTTATCCAGTACCGAAGTGCGGTCGGTCGGGCCGGCGGCGTTGGTGTGGTTGTACACCACGTCCATAATGACGTTCATTCCCAGATCCTGCTTGATCGCCTGAATCATGGTGCGGAACTCTTTAATGCGCGCCGTGCCTTCCGGATCGGTGGCGTAGGATCCTTCCGGTACCGTGTAGTGGAACGGATCGTAGCCCCAGTTATAGGAGTCGGTCAGCGCCACCAGCGTATTCAACGCCTGCACCTGCGGGTTATCCTTGCTGTCGTTCTGCTTCAGCTGAGTCAGCACCTCTTCAACCGTCGAACCGCTGTCGCAATAGCCCGCGAACTCGCTGCTCTTCACCGCGCTGTTGACCTCGCACAGGCGACTGAACGGCTGCTGAATATCAGCGACTTTGTCGCTGAACTCATTGACCGTCGCCAGATCGAAGACCGGCAGCAGCTCAATATGGGTCACGCCCGAGGCCGACAGCTGTTTCAGATGCTGGACCATATTGCTCTCCTGGGCGGTGAGCGCCAGATACTTACCGCGCAGCTCCGCAGGAACGGTTTGATCCCAGGCGGAGAGATCGCGAATATGCGATTCGTGGATCGTCATTTTCGCCAGGTCGGCTTTGGTTTTCTGCGCGTGCGGCATCGTCAGCCCGTCCCAGCCTTCCGGCTTCAGCGCGCTGTCGTTCAGATCGACCACCTGGCTGTACTCCGAGTTGGTCGACAAACTATGGGCGTAGGGATCGGTCACTTCGTACTGCTCGACTTTACGCGACTGCGGGTGGTAGACCGTCATCGCGTAGCGGTAGAACGCGCCTTTCAGGTCGCTCCCTCCCTGCCAGGACCAGGCGCCGGAGGCGCTGTCGCGGGTCATCGGGTGACTGGCTATCACTTTCTTGTCCGCGCTATAGATCACCAGCTCGACCTGCTGCGCCGTGGGCGCCCAGACGCGGAAGGTCACGCCGCTATCGGTTAGCTGGGCGCCATAGCTCAGCGCCTCGGCGGCGGCGGCATAGGTATCGTCCAGTACGCCGGCGGTCTGCACCTGGGTGGCGGAGCTCAGGATCCCGTCGCTTTCGGCGGATATCGCCACCGTCTCGCCCTGCAGCAATTCATCGACGTTGACGTCATCCGGCAGCTTAAAGGCAGGATAGCTAGCGAGATGCGGGAAGCGCATGCTCACCTGCTGGCTGACGGTGGTGGGGGTCAGCTTGACATATTTATCGGTAAATTCGCCGTTACTGTCGGCAGCCACCTTACTGCTGTGGCTGTAATAGAGGCGCACAATGGGTTTATTTTCCCCGCCCGGCCACAGCAGAGTGGTCTTATCGACCCAATGCGCATCGGCCAGCGCCACGCCAAAGGCGGCGCGGAAGGCGTCGGCGCGGGAGTCATAGACCGCGCTGTTGCCGGCGATGACCGATACCGTCCGATCGGTGAAATCGCTGAAAGAGACGCGCAGGTCGCTGTCGATAAGCTTATTGGTGCCATCGCGGACGATAACGTTGATACATCCGCTCTCTTTGGTCAACGGGATCACCCAGTAAGGGCCATATTTGTCGCTGCCGGTCGGCGTGGTGCTGACATCATTCCAGTCCGCCACCGGCGCGCTCAGCGCATCGCAGGTTTCGTTATTCCACAGATAGAGGTTTTTGCTGGCATAGTCGGCCGGCGTGCTGCTGGTGATGCCGGCGATATCGACGAGATGAATGACAGCCTGGTTGGCAGAGGCCTGTACCGCTTCGCCAGGGACGGCAACGTCCGGTAAACGGACGACGACATCCTGTGGGTCGGGCGTGCCGGGATTACCTGGGTCGCCAGGTGAGCCAGAGGAAGAGGAGGAAGAGCTGTTATCACAGCCACTCAATAATACTAACGATCCAATAAATAGGGCATGACAGGTATATCTGAGCATTCGATAGTCCCTAATATGCTTATTAAATTATAAAAGGTAAGAAAGGATGAATATCTTTACAGCGCGCTAATTAGATATTTTTGCTTTCCCAGGCGCAATCATCCCCCACAAATGAGAGGGGGGCGTAGGAAGCCGGGGGAGTAAATGAATAAAGGGAATGACGACCGCAAACCGCAAACTGATTATGATTCGCCACGCTTATCGCCACTCTCCGGCAATAATTCATTCAAAAGCCAATAATCACCTACCTGTTTCGGTAGGGTATTACGCCAGCGTGCAGAAAAATAAATTAGCAAAGGAATTAAAATGCCAGTTTCTGTGATGGGGTTAACAAATATAAATAAAGGGATAATTAAATTATTACCCCAAATTGTGACGCTCATCATATTAATAACCGCCATTCCGCAGCTGGCGAAATTAACCTGGCGGGTGGTATTCCCTGTGAGTCCTGAGGATATTTCCGCCCTGCCGTTAACCATGCCTCCGGCGGCAGATCCGGAATTTAAAAATGTGCGGCCCGCATTTACCCTGTTTGGCCTGGCGGCTAAAAACCCCCCCGCGCCAGCGGTGGCCACCAGCCTCAATCAGGTGCCGGTTTCCAGCCTGAAGCTACGTCTGGCCGGGCTGCTCGCCAGCAGCAACCCGGCGCGATCCATCGCGATTATTGAAAAGGGAAATCAGCAGGTTAGCCTTAGCGTCGGCGATACCACCCCGGGGTACGATGCGCAGATCGCTGCCATCCTGCCAGACCGGATCATCGTCAACTATCAGGGGCGCCAGGAGGCCATTTTATTATTTAACGATACCCGCGCGCCGTCGTCATCGCCCGCCGCCGCGCCCCGTCCGCCCCTGATGAAGCGACTCCGCGAGCAGCCGCAAAATATCCTCACGTATTTAACGATTTCGCCGGTACTCAGCGGCGACAAACTGCAGGGCTATCGACTTAACCCTGGCAAAGACCCCTCGCTGTTTCGCCAGGCCGGCCTACAGGCAAATGATTTGGCGATTGCCTTAAATGGCATCGATTTACGCGAACAGGAACAAGCGCAACAGGCGCTGCAGAATTTGGCCGACATGACCGAAATAACGCTAACCGTTGAGCGGGAAGGCCAACGACACGATATTGCTTTCGCCCTGGGGGATGAATAATTGCCAACCATGAAACGCCTGCGAAAAATGCTGCCTGCGCTGCTGATATTAACCCCGCTGCTATTTTCCCCGGCCGCCGCGGAGGAATTTTCCGCCAGTTTTAAAGGCACCGATATCCAGGAATTTATCAATACCGTCAGCAAAAACCTGAATAAAACGGTGATTATCGATCCCAGCGTACGCGGCACTATCACCGTGCGCAGTTACGATATGCTCAATGAAGAGCAATATTATCAATTCTTCCTCAGCGTGCTGGATGTATACGGCTTCGCCGTGATTAATATGAATAACGGCGTGCTGAAGGTGGTCCGCGCTAAAGACGCCAAGACCTCGGCCGTTCCGGTCGCCAGCGAGGCCGCGCCGGGCGAAGGCGATGAGGTCGTCACCCGGGTGGTGCCCCTGACCAACGTCGCCGCCCGCGATCTCGCGCCGCTGCTCCGCCAGCTGAACGATAACGCTGGCGCCGGCAGCGTGGTCCATTATGAACCCTCCAACGTCCTGCTGATGACCGGCCGCGCGGCGGTCATCAAACGCCTGCTGACTATTGTCGAACGCGTCGACAACGCCGGGGATCGCAGCGTGGTGACCGTGCCTCTCTCCTGGGCCTCCGCCGCGGAGGTGGTCAAACTGGTTACCGAACTCAATAAAGACACCAGCAAATCGGCGCTGCCGGGATCGATGGTGGCGAACGTGGTGGCCGATGAGCGTACCAACTCGGTGCTGGTGAGCGGCGAGCCAAACTCGCGCCAGCGCATTATCGCCATGATCAAACAGCTCGACCGCCAGCAGGCGGTGCAGGGCAACACCAAAGTGATCTACCTGAAGTACGCCAAAGCCGCCGATCTGGTGGAGGTACTGACCGGGATCAGCAGCTCGTTGCAGAACGATAAGCAAAGCGCCAAACCGGTGGCCGCGATCGATAAAAATATCATTATCAAAGCCCACGGCCAGACCAACGCCCTGATCGTCACCGCCGCGCCGGACGTGATGAACGATCTGGAGCGAGTGATCGCCCAGCTGGATATCCGCCGCCCGCAGGTGCTGGTGGAGGCGATTATCGCCGAAGTGCAGGATGCCGACGGCCTCAATCTCGGTATCCAGTGGGCCAATAAAAACGCCGGCATGACCCAGTTCACCAACAGCGGTTTGCCGATATCCAGCGTCATCGCCGGCGCCAACCAGTACAACAAAGACGGCACCATCAGCAGCTCGCTGGCCAGCGCCCTCGGCTCGTTTAACGGTATCGCCGCCGGTTTCTATCAGGGGAACTGGGCGATGCTGCTGACCGCCCTCTCCAGCAGTACCAAGAACGATATTCTGGCCACCCCCAGCATCGTCACCCTCGACAATATGCAAGCCACCTTCAACGTCGGCCAGGAAGTCCCGGTGTTAACCGGCTCGCAAACCACCTCCGGCGACAACATCTTTAATACCGTCGAGCGCAAAACCGTGGGCATTAAGCTGAAGGTGAAGCCGCAGATTAACGAAGGCGATGCCGTGCTGCTGGAGATTGAGCAGGAAGTATCGAGCGTCGCCGATTCGGCCTCCAGCACCAGCAGCGATCTCGGAGCGACCTTTAATACCCGGACGGTGAATAACGCCGTGCTGGTCGGCAGCGGCGAAACGGTGGTGGTTGGCGGGCTGCTGGATAAAAGCGTCACCGATACCGCCGACAAAGTGCCGCTGCTCGGCGACATCCCGGTGATCGGCGCGCTGTTCCGCTCCGACAGCAAGAAAGTGTCGAAGCGCAACCTAATGCTGTTTATCCGCCCGACCATTATTCGCGACCGCGATGAGTACCGCCAGGCCTCTTCCGGCCAGTACACCGCCTTCAACGATGCGCAAACCAAACAGCGGGGCAAAGAGAGCAGCGAAGCATCGCTCAGCAACGATCTGTTGCACATCTACCCGCAGCAGGAGACCCAGGCCTTCCGCCAGGTCAGCGCCGCCATTGACGCTTTTAACCTCGGAGGCCGCCTATGACGCCAGCCGCCGAACGCCGTCCGCTGCTGCCCTTCGCCTGGGCCCGCGCGCACCATCTGGTGCTGCTGAGCGACGGCGAACGCTGCGAAGCGCTGTGCCGCGCGGACACCGCCGCCCGGGCGCTGCTGGAAGCGCGCCGCCTGGCGGACGGGCCGATGAGCGTCAGCCGTCTGGCGCCGGACGCGTTCGAGAAAGCGCTGGTGCTCAGCTATCAGCGCGACTCGGCGGAAGCGCACCGGATGATGGCCGACATCGGCAATGAGCTTGACCTCTATACCCTCGCCGAAGAGCTGCCGGATACCGACGATCTGCTCGACAGCGAGGACGATGCGCCGATTATCCGTCTGATCAACGCCATGCTCACCGAGGCTATCAAAGAGAAAGCCTCCGATATCCATATCGAAACCTATGAGCGCCATCTGCAGATCCGCTTTCGCGTCGACGGCGTGCTGCGGGAAATTCTCCGCCCGCAGCGGCGGCTGGCCGCGCTGTTAATTTCGCGTATCAAGGTGATGGCGAGCCTGGACATTGCGGAAAAACGGGTTCCCCAGGATGGCCGTATGGCGCTGCGCATCGGCGGGCGGGCGATAGACGTGCGCGTCTCCACCCTGCCCTCCAGCCATGGGGAACGCGTCGTGCTGCGCCTGCTGGACAAAAACAGCGTCAACCTGGATCTGCTGACGCTGGGCATGCCCCCCGCCCTGCTCGACCAGGTCGACGCGCTGATCGCCCGGCCACACGGCATCATTCTGGTCACCGGGCCGACCGGATCCGGGAAAAGCACGACGCTCTACGCCGCCCTCAGCCGCCTCGACGCCCGGGAGCGCAACATCATGACCATTGAAGATCCGGTGGAATATGAGCTGGAGGGCATCGGCCAGACCCAGGTCAACGCCAAAGTCGAGATGACCTTCGCCCGCGGCCTGCGCGCCATCCTGCGCCAGGATCCGGACGTGGTGCTGGTGGGCGAAATCCGCGATGGCGAAACCGCGCAGATCGCCGTTCAGGCCTCGCTCACCGGCCACCTGGTGCTGTCGACTCTGCACACCAACAGCGCGCTGGGCGCTATTTCCCGCCTGCAGGATATGGGCGTGGAGCCTTTTTTACTCTCCACGTCGCTGCTGGCAGTGATGTCGCAGCGGCTGGTGCGCCAACTGTGCCCGCACTGCCGTCAGCCCACGCAGGCGGATGCCGACACCGCCCGGCAGATGGCGGTCCCGACCGGCACGCCGCTGTGGCGGCCAAAAGGCTGCGCCCGGTGTAATTTCACCGGCTATCGCGGACGCACCGGCATTCACGAGCTGCTGCCGATCGACGACCGCGTCCGCGCCGCCATCCACCGCGGCGAAAATGAGATCACCCTGATCCAGCAGCTGGGGCCGGCCTGGCAGACCCTGCGCCATGCCGGGCGCGATAAAGCGCTGGCGGGGATCACCAGCTGGGAGGAGGTGATGCGGGTCACCGAACAGCAAACGGCGGACAGCGTCTGAGATGGCCCTGTTTCGCTATCAGGCGCTGGACGCGCAGGGCAAAACCCGCCGCGGCGTTCAACAAGCCGACTCCGCCCGCCACGCCCGCCAGCTGCTGCGGGACAAAGGCTGGCTGGCGCTGGAAGTGGCCGCCGCCGACCCGGCGAGCCGGCTTTGGCGCGGCGGGCTCCTTACCCGGCGCACCAGCGCCGGTGATTTAGCCCTGCTCACTCGCCAGCTGGCCACCCTGGTCGCCGCCGGCATTCCGCTGGAGAAAGCGCTCGATGCCGTCGCCCAACAGTGCGAAAAGGCGCCGCTGAGAACGTTAATGGCCGGGGTGCGGAGCAAAGTGCTCGAAGGCCATTCGCTGGCGGAGGCGATGCGCGGCTATCCCGCCTGCTTCGACGGCCTGTTCTGCGCCATGGTGGCGGCTGGCGAAACCTCCGGCCATCTCGACGGCGTGCTGAATCGGCTGGCGGACTATACCGAGCAGCGCCAGCAGCTTCGCGCCCGCCTGCTGCAGGCGATGATCTACCCCATCGTGCTGACGCTGGTCGCCATCAGCGTGATCGCCATTCTGCTCTCCACCGTGGTGCCGAAAGTCGTCGAGCAGTTTGTCCATCTTAAACAGGCTCTGCCCTTCTCTACCCGGCTGCTGATGAGCCTGAGCGACATGGTGCGCAGCGCGGGCCCCTGGCTGGTGCTGCTGTCGTTACTGGCGCTGCTGGGGCTGCGCTATCTGCTGCGCCAGCCTGCCCGGCGGCTCGCCTGGGACCGGGCGCTGCTGCGCCTGCCGGTCATCGGCCGCGTGACGCGAAGCGTCAACAGCGCGCGCTACGCCCGCACCTTAAGCATTCTCAACGCCAGCGCGGTGCCGCTGCTGCTGTCGATGCGCATCAGCGCGGGCGTTCTCAGCAATGCCTGGGCGCGCAGCCAGCTGGAGACCGCCAGCGAGTCGGTGCGCGAAGGCGTCAGCCTGCATCGCGCGCTGGAGGCCACGGCGCTGTTTCCGCCGATGATGCGCTACATGATCGCCAGCGGCGAACAGAGCGGTGAGCTGACCGCCATGCTGGAGCGCGCGGCGGAGAACCAGGACCGGGAACTGAGCGCGCAGATCCAGATGTCCCTCAGCCTGTTTGAACCCCTGCTGGTGGTCACCATGGCCGGCATGGTGCTGTTTATCGTGCTGGCCATCCTGCAGCCGATCCTGCAACTGAATACCCTTATGAGTATGTGACTGTATTAATGGAGAAAACTATGCAACGGCAACGCGGCTTCACGTTACTGGAAATTATGGTGGTGATCGTCATTCTCGGTATCCTCGCCAGCCTGGTGGTACCTAACCTGATGGGCAACAAGGAGAAAGCGGACCGCCAGAAGGTGGTCAGCGATCTGGTGGCGCTCGAGGGGGCGCTGGACATGTATAAGCTGGACAACAGCCGCTACCCGAATACCGAACAGGGTCTGCAGGCACTGGTGACCGCCCCGGCCGTCGAGCCGCATGCCCGCAACTACCCGGAAGGTGGCTATATCCGCCGCCTGCCGCAGGACCCATGGGGAAATGAGTATCAGCTGTTAAGCCCCGGTCAGCATGGCGCCATCGACGTCTTCAGCGTCGGCCCGGACGGGATGCCCGACACCAATGACGACATCGGCAACTGGACCCTCGGGAAGAAATAGTGTCTCAGCGCGGTTTCACCCTCCTGGAAATGATGCTGGTCCTGCTGCTGATCGGCGTCAGCGCCAGCATGGTGCTGCTGGCGTTTCCCTCCGCCCGCACCCAGGAGGCCACGCAGATCCTGGCGCGCTTTCAGGCGCAGCTGGATTTTGTCCGCGAGCGCGGGCAGCAAACCGGCCAGCTCTTCGGGATCGTTATCCACCCTGACCGCTGGCAGTTTATGCGCCTGCAGCCTGCCGACGAAGGCGCCCCGGCGGCGGCTGACGACCGCTGGGGCAACGCGCAGTGGCTTCCGCTGCAGGCCGGGCGCGCCACCACGGTGGAAACCCTCCCGCGTGCCAGGCTGACGCTGCGCTTTCCCAACGGCCAGGCGTGGACGCCGGGCGAGCAGCCCGACGTGATCATCTTTCCCGGCGGCGAAGTCACCCCGTTTCAGCTGCGGATTGACGCCGCGACGGGCATCAACATCGACGCCCAGGGCGACAGTCAGCCGCTGGCGGCGCGGGAGCAGCCATGAAACGCGAGAGCGGAATGACGCTTATCGAAGTGATGGTCGCGCTGGTGATTTTCGCCCTCGCCGGCCTGGCGGTGATGCAATCCACCCTGCAGCAGACGCGGCAGCTCGGGCGTATGGAAGAGAAAATCCTCGCCAGCTGGCTGGCGGATAATCAGCTGGTGCAGCTGCGGCTGGAGAAACGCTGGCCTGCCCTCAGCTGGTCTGAAACCACCGTGGAGGCCGCCGGGACGCGCTGGTTCGTCCGCTGGCAGGGGGTGGAAACCGCGCTGCCGCAGCTGCGGGCGCTGGACGTGGAGGTCCGGCGGCAAAAAAGCGATCCCGCGCCGCTGGCGACTCTGCGCACCTGGGTGACGCCGCCATGATAACGAAAATGCGCGGTTTCACCCTGATTGAAACGCTGCTGGCGCTGGCTATCCTCGCCGTCCTCAGCGCCGCCGCCGTGATGGTGCTGCAGAACGTCATCCGCGCCGATGGCCTCACCCGCGAGAAGAGCCAGCAGATCGCCGCCCTCCAGCGCGCTTTTCGCCAGATAGCCGACGATGTCACGCACATCATTCCTCGTCGCGCCAGAAACAGCGACACGCTTTTCTTTGCCGGACGTTTTCAGTTGCAGAGCGATGACTGGGGGCTGGCCTTCAGCCGCAGCGGCTGGCCGAATCCGCTGGGGATCCTCCCGCGCTCGGAGATCCAGAACGTCAGCTACCGCCTGCGCCAGCAGCAGCTTGAACGGCTGAGCTTCGATCAGCAGGATCCGCTGACCAGGAGCCAGCCGACGGTCCGGGTGCTGCTGCGCGAGGTGACGGCGTTTCGCCTGCGGTTTTATGCCGACGGGCGCTGGCAGGAGACCTGGGACCGCTCGCAAAAACTGCCGCAGGGGCTGGAGATCACCCTGACCCTGGCGAACAGCGGGGAGATAACCCGCCTGTTTTTACTTACCCCGGGGGGCGGCCAGTGAAAAATCGGCAACGCGGCGTCGCGCTCCTGATGGTGCTGTTCATCCTCGCCCTGATGATGATCCTCGCCAGCGCCATGACCGAACGCACCTCGGTCATGTATCAACACACCGCCGTGACCCTCGATAATCTGCAGGCCAGATGGTACGCCCTGGCGGCGGAAAACATGGCCGCCGCGCTGCTGCAACGCGACGCGCTGGACTCGCCCAGTCAAACGAACCTGGCGCAAACCTGGGCGCAGGAGGGACGCCGCTTTACCCTCGACGATGGCGAAATCCTCGCCACGATCCGCGACGGGCACGCCTGCTTTAACCTCAATGCCATCAACCATCGCGCGGATGAGACCAGCGGCGAAACGCCCTACCCGACCGACGTCTTCGTCCGGCTGCTGGCGCTGCTCGGCGAATCGCCGCTGCGCGCCAGCCAGATCGCCGCCGCCCTCGGCGACTGGACGGACAGCGACGGCCAGCCGCGACTGAACGGGGCGGAGGACGAGGTTTATATGGCGCAAACCCCGAGCTATCTCGCCGCCAACCAGCCGATGCAGGATGTCAGCGAGCTGCGCCTGCTGGCCGGTATGGACGCCGCGCTCTATCAGCGCCTGCTCCCCTTCGTCTGCGTCCAGCCGGATGACGCGCTGCAGGTCAATGTCAACACCCTGCGGCCCTCACAGGCCGCCCTGCTGGTGGCCCTCTTTCCCGGCGATCTGACGCTGCAGGAGGCGCAACAGCTGTTGCACAACCGCCCGCGAACCGGGTGGAGCAGCGTCGCCGCGTTTCTCGCGCAGCCTACGCTGCAGAAAACCGATACCACGCTCGCCCGCCCCTGGCTGACGGTGCGCAGCACACGCTTTATCGCCGCCTTGACCGTGGTGACCGGCAACCTTCGCTTTCAGCTGCACAGCGTCCTGCAACAGGAGGGGCGCGCCTTTACCGTCGTCCAGCGGCGATACGGACTTTCTATGGTGGTTGATGAATAAGTTTAACGCTTCCCCCCAGGCCATGCTGATCGTGCGCTTCGCCCCCGGGCAGGCGCCGCTGCACTGGCAACTCTTCGCCCCCGGCGATCCGCATCACGAAGCCCGCGGCCGGTGGCCGGCTGACGACGCCAGCCCTTTCCCGGCGCTGGCGGCGCATTATCCGGCCTGGGTGCTGATCCCGGCCAGCGACTGCGCGTTTCACCCCCTCAGCCTGCCGGCAGGCCTGCGTAAACCGCCGCTGCAGGTGGCCCCGTTCCTGTTGGAAGAGCAGCTGGCCGACGATGTGGAAGCCACCCATTTTGCTCTGCTCCACCGCCAGCAGGCCCAGTGCGAGATCGTCGCCGTGCAGCGGCAAAAAATGCGCGACTGGCTGGCGCGCTGCGAGTCGCTCTCCCTACGGCCCCTGGCGTTGACGCCCGATGTGCTGGCCCTGCCCTGGCAACCGCCGGCGTGGAGCGCGGTGCAGGTGGACGAGCAGTGGCTGATCCGCCACCAGCCATGGAGCGGCATGGCGGCGGAAAGTTCCTGGCTGGCGGAGCTGCTGCGGGGCGAGGCGGAAGAGCACGTCATCGACAGCTATTCGCCGCCGCCCGCGGCGCCGGGAGCGTGGCGCGCGCAGCCTGCGCAGACGCTGCTCTCCCTCGCCGCAAATCAACCGGCGGCGCAGAAGCTCAGCCTGCTGCAGGGAGAGTTTGCCATCCGCCGTCGGCAGCCTGCGCAGGGGAGCTGGCGTCCGGCTCGGTATGCCGCGCTGGCCCTGGCGCTGCTGGCGGCGGTGAATAGCGTTCTGGATCATCGCGATCTGGCGCGCCAGGCCGAGGCGGCCCAGCAGGCCAGCCGGGCCTACTATCATCGCTGGTTTCCTACGGAGAAAAAGGTGATTAACCCGCGACTGCAGATGCAGCAGCATCTGCAAACCCTCGCCCGTCAGGCGCAGCATGCCCCCCTCGTCGACCGCCTCAGCGCGTTGCAGAACATCATCAGCGAAACGCCGGGGATCCGCCTGCGGGCGCTGAGCTGGGATGCCGCGGGCAACCGTCTGCAGCTGGATATCGCCGCGGCCTCTTCCCGGGCGCTGGAGCAGTTCACCCAGCGGGCGCAGCCGCGGTTTCGCGTCCGGCCAGGCGACATGACCACGAAACCGGATGGCATTGAGGGACAACTGACGCTGGAGGAAAACGATGGCTAATCTGTTTATCTGGTGGCGGCAGCGCACGCCGTCGGAGCAGCGCCTGCTGCTCGGACTCGCGGGGCTGCTGGTGGTGTGCGCCCTCTGGTACGGGCTGTGGCAGCCCTGGCGAGCCCGCGAGGCGCAGTGGCGGCAAACCCTGGTGAAAGAACAGGCCAGCCTGCGCTGGATGACGCAGCAGGGTCCGCGCCTGCAGCAGCTCAGCCAGCAGCCCGCGCCGGCGGCAAAAGAGGCGCTCACCGCGCTGGTGATGCGCGAGGCGGCGAGCCACGGGCTGGAAGTCGTTCGTCTGCAGCCGCAGGGAAAACGTCTTCAGGTCACCCTTCAGCCCTGCGCCTTTCAGGCGCTGATGGACTGGCTGGACGCCCCGGCGATGCGCGGCGTCAACGCGGTCTCGCTATCCGTAACCGCACAGCCGTCGCGGCCGGGCTGGGTCACGGTCAACCATCTGCTGCTGGAGCGCGACGATGAAAGCTAACGGGTTCGCGGTTGGGCTACTGCTGGCGCTCTATCTGCTGTGGTTGACCGCCACCGCCCCGGCGCGTCTGTTAGTCCCGATGCTGCCGCCCGAGGTACAGGTGGCCAACCTCAGCGGCAGCATCTGGCGCGGCGCGGCGCAGTCAGTCTCCTGGCGCGGCGAACGGCTTGAGCGGCTGACGTGGTCACTCACCCTGGCTGGCTGGCAGATCGCGCTCAGCGATCCCCGCGGCGTGGAGGGTCAGGCCCGGCTGTGGGGCATCCGCGATCTGCGCCTGCAGGAGGGACGGCTCACCGCCCCCGCCAGCCTGCTCGGTCGCTGGCTAACGCCGACCATGCCCGTCAGCGCCGAAGGAGAGGTCACTTTCAGCCTGGCCGAAGCGCACTTCAGCGAGGGGCGCTGTCAGCAAATCACCGCCGGACGCGCGCAGTGGCGTCAGGCCAGGCTGCACTCTCCGGTCGGTAGCCTGGAGTTAGCCCAGGTCAGTGGCACCTTAAGCTGTAAGACGACCGGCGCCGTGGCGCTGGCCATCCGCCAGGATTCTCATCAGCTGAGCCTCAGCGGCCAGGGAACCCTGTCGCCCGATGGCCGCTATCTGTTTCACGGTACGCTACAGCCCAGGCAGGGGATACCGCCCCTGCTGGCGCTGCTGGTCACCCGCCCGATGGCCAAAAACGACCCGGGCCCGACGCCGTGGCAGCTGCAGGGAAAATGGTGATTAAAGGAGCAAAAATGACGACATTAGCCGCATTATCGCTGCATTTCCCCCTTGTCTGGTATGGCTTTCTGCTGCTGTTCGGCCTGGCGCTGGGCAGCTTTTACAACGTGGTGATCTACCGTCTGCCGCGCATGCTGGCCCAGACCGCGGACGACGAGCCGCTAACCCTCAGCACGCCGGGCTCATCCTGTCCGCAGTGTCGCCAGCCGATCGCCTGGCGGGACAATATCCCGCTGCTCAGCTTCCTCTGGCTAGGCCGTCGCGCCCGCTGCTGTCAGGCGCGCATCTCGTGGAGCTATCCGCTGACCGAGCTGACCACCGGCCTGCTGTTTATCCTCGCGGGGGCGCTGCTCGCACCGGGACTGGCGCTGGCGGGCGGCCTGGTGCTGCTCTCCTTTCTGCTGATACTGGCGCGGATTGATGCCCGGACCCAGCTGCTGCCCGATCGCCTGACCCTGCCCCTGCTGTGGGCCGGACTGCTGTTTAATCTTAACGAGGTGTACATTGCGCTGCCGGACGCGGTCGCCGGGGCGATGGCTGGTTATCTGGCACTGTGGTCGGTCTATTGGCTGTTCCGCCTGCTGACCGGCAAAGAGGCTCTGGGCTATGGCGATTTTAAGCTGCTGGCGGCGCTGGGCGCCTGGTGCGGCTGGCAGGCTCTGCCGCAGGTGCTGTTGTTCGCCTCGGCCAGCGGGCTGACGTGGACCCTGCTGCAGCGCCTGTGGACCCGGCAGTCGCTGCAGCAGCCGCTGGCCTTCGGCCCCTGGCTGGCGCTGGCGGGAGGGGGCGTTTTTCTCTGGCAGCAGATGGTCTAGCGTGAGTGGTTCGACTGGCCGGGCAGAATGCCGCCCGGCGCCTGGGGCTACGAATATTTTTTGCTGCGCCGGGTCGGGGCGGCGTTGGCCGGATCGTCCGGCCAGACGTGTTTCGGATAGCGTCCCTTCATCTCTTTCTGTACCTCACGGTAGCTCCCCTGCCAGAAGGCGCTGAGATCGCGCGTGATCTGCAACGGACGCTGAGCGGGCGACAGCAGCTCCAGCACCAGTGGCACTCGCCCCTCGGCGATAACCGGCGTCGTGGCCTCGCCGAACATCTCCTGCATACGCACCGCCAGCGCCGGCGGGTTCTCCGCATGGTAACGGATAGCCAGACGGCTGCCGGTCGGCACGGTATAGTGCGTCGGCAGCTCGCGATCCAGCTTCTGGCGCAGCGGCCACGGCAGCCAGTCCTGGAGCGCCTGCCGCAGATCCAGCGCCTTCAGCGCCCGCAGCGAGTGAACGCCGTTCATCTGCGGCAGCAGCCATGCCTCCAGCGAGGCCAGCAGCGAAGCGTCATCCACCGCGGGCCACGCCTCTTCCGGCAGCCATTGCGCCGCACACTGCAGCCGCAGCCGCAGCTGCTCGGCCTCTGGCGTCCAGTTGAGCACACCGAGGCCTTTCTCACGAATCCCGTTGAGCATCGCCTGATGCAGCTCCGCCTCAGAGGGCTTCGCCAGCGGCTGGGTCTTAATCACCAGCTGGCCCGTCACCGTCCGCCGCCAGGCTTTCAGCGTCCCCTGCGCTTCATCCCACTCCACCGTGTCGGAACGCTGCGCCAGCTCGGGACGGGCGGCGATCAGCTCGCCGATATCCACCGGCAGAGCCAGCAGCATGCGGGCATCCGGTGAGGCGCTGCCCTGCAGCAGCAGCGGAGCGATCAGCCACTCATGGCGGCCCAGCGCGTCGTCGGCGTCCAGCATCGCGCCCATACCGTTCGCCAGCTGATAGCGTCCCTCCTGACCGCGGCGGCGGGCGATGCGGTCGGCGAAGGCCGACGCCAGGAGCGCAGCCATTCGTCCCGCGTCGGGCTGGCCGCTGCGGCAGGCCAGACGCTTCATCAGCTGCTGCGCCCGCTGCTGCCAGTTGGCCTGCTGACGGGAAAAGACGGCGCCCAAATCCACCAGCCCGCCGCGCGGCGGCTCCTCAAGGATCGCCGCCAGCCTGGCCGCCGTCGCCACCTCGTCATCGGTCTGCGCAGCGGCCAGCATCGCCGCCAGCCGGGGCTCGTTGCCGAGGGTGGCCATTTTGCGGCCAAACGCCGACAGCCGCTCGCCGTCCAGCGCCGAGAGCGCCTCCAGCAGGCGGCGCGCGGCGGCCAGGTTCACCGCCGGCGGCTGATCCAGCCAGGCCAGCGCGGCCGGATCGTGGCAACCCCACTGCAGCAGCTCCAGCAACAGCGCCGACAGATCGCTGTGCAGGATCTCCGGTTCGCTCTGCGCCGCCGCTCGTTCGGCCTGTTCTTTGCCGAGCAAATGCAGGCAGATCCCCGGGGAGAGACGACCGGCGCGTCCGGCGCGCTGGGTCATCGATGCCTGGCTGATGCGCTGCGTCACCAGCCGGGTCAGGCCGGTGCGCGGGTCAAAGCGGGCAACACGCTCCTGGGCGGTGTCGACCACCAGGCGGATGCCCTCGATGGTTAAACTGGTCTCAGCAATGTTGGTGGCCAGCACCACTTTGCGCTTCCCGGCCGGCGCCGGGAGGATCGCTTTGCGCTGCTCGCTTAGGGGCAAAGCGCCATACAGCGGGCAGAGGATGACATCCTCCGCCACGCGCTCCGTCAGCTGTTCCTGAACGCGCTGGATCTCGCCGACGCCGGGCAGAAACAGCAGCATCGATCCCTGTTCATGCCGCAGGAGCTCCGCCGCCGCTATCGCCACCGCCTCATCAAAACGCTGGTGCGCGGAGAGCGGGCTGAAGCGACGCTCCACCGGATAAGCGCGCCCCTCCGAGACCACCACCGGCGCCTCAGGCAGCAGACGCTGCAGGCGATCGTTATCAAGGGTCGCCGACATGATGAGCAGTTTGAGATCGTCACGTAACCCCTGCTGGACATCAAGCAGCAGGGCCAGCGCCAGATCCGCCTGCAGGCTGCGCTCGTGAAACTCATCGAGGATCACCAGCCCCACGCCCGTCAGCTCGGGATCGCGCTGGATCATGCGCGTCAGGATCCCCTCCGTGACCACCTCCAGGCGGGTCTGTGGCCCGACGCAGGTTTCGGCACGCATGCGGTAACCCACGGTCTCCCCTGGCTTTTCGCCGAGCAGTTCAGCCAGCCGCTGCGCGACATTGCGCGCCGCCAGACGCCTAGGCTCCAGCAGGATAATGCGTCCCGCGATGTTACCCTCAGCGAGGATCTGCAGCGGCAGCCAGGTCGACTTCCCGGCGCCGGTCGGCGCGTTGAGCAAAACCTGCGGCGCATGCTGCAGGGCGGATAACAGTTCTGGGAGGACGGCGGCAACCGGCAATGAGGACACAAAAGGCTCCGGGGGTTAACATTCAGGGGCTCGCATTGTAGCATCCCCCTAATTCATTACCGAGTCTCTATCATGTCTGAGCCGAAAAGGCTGTTTTTTGCGATTGAACTGCCGCCTGCCGTCCGCAAACAGATTGTTCAGTGGCGGGCAACGCACTTCCCTGAGGATGCCGGCAGGCCCGTCGCGGCGGATAACCTTCATCTGACGCTGGCGTTTCTCGGCGAGGTGAGCGCGGAAAAACAGCGGGCGCTGTCTGCCCTCGCCGGCCGCCTCCAGCAGCCGGGCTTTACCCTGACGCTGGACGATGCCGGACAGTGGCTGCGTTCGCGGGTGGTCTGGCTCGGGACCCGTCAGCCACCGCGCGGCCTGCTGCAGCTTGCCAGTATGCTGCGCGCTCAGGCGGCGCGCAGCGGCTGCTATCAGAGTCCGCAGCCGTTTCATCCGCACATTACCCTGTGGCGCGATGCCCGTCAGGCGGTGCCGATCCCGCCGCCCGGCTTTCGCTGGACGTTTCCGGTGAACGAGTTCGTGCTCTATGAATCCAGCTTTAGCCGCGGGCGCACGCGCTACACGGCGCTGGAACATTATCCGTTTGATAAGGAAAATTGATGCAGTTTGATCCGCCGTTGCAACCCGCCATTTTGCTTAAACGTTACAAACGTTTTCTTGCCGACGTGGTGACCCCCGATGGCCGCGAATTGACGCTCCACTGCCCAAATACCGGTGCCATGACCGGCTGCGCCGTCCCGGGCGACACCGTCTGGTATTCCACTTCTGACAATGCGAAGCGCAAATATGCCCATACCTGGGAATTAACTGAAACGCAGCAGGGCGCCGTTATTTGCGTCAACACGCTGCGCGCGAATACGCTGGCGAAAGAAGCAATTTCCGCCGGAATAATCCCTGAACTTTCAGGCTATAACCAGCTGAAAAGCGAAGTGAAATATGGCGCTGAGAATAGCCGTATCGATATTATGTTACAGGCAGATGATCGCCAAAACTGCTATATTGAAGTGAAATCGGTTACGTTGGCGGAGAAAGAATACGGTTATTTTCCTGATGCGGTGACTATGCGCGGACAGAAGCACCTGCGGGAGCTGATGGCCGTCGCGGCAAATGGCGACCGCGCGGTGATTTTATTTGCCGTCCTGCATTCGGCAATTGACCGTTTCTCTCCCGCGCATCATATTGATGCCAGATACGCACAGCTGTTAACAGAAGCCCGCGACAAGGGGGTGGAAATTCTCGCCTGGAAAGCGGAACTTTCTACGACGAGGATGACTCTGAATAAGCCGATCGCCGTGGTGTTAAACCCCGGTAAATAAGTGGCTAAATAGTGTTCGGGTCGCAAGCGCGAATACGCTTTTCTTCACAGGGTTGTCAAGTGTAACGTTTAGATAATTGCTATCCGGAAAAGCATCTGCTATTTATAGCGGCCTGATTTTCCCCCACATGGGGATCGATAGTGCGTGTTAAGGAGAAGCAACATGCAAGAAGGGCAAAACCGTAAAACATCGTCCCTGAGTATTCTCGCCATCGCTGGGGTGGAGCCGTACCAAGAGAAACCGGGCGAAGAGTATATGAACGAAGCCCAGCTGGCGCACTTCAAGCGTATTCTTGAAGCATGGCGTAATCAACTCAGGGATGAAGTGGATCGCACCGTATCGCACATGCAGGATGAAGCTGCTAACTTCCCGGACCCGGTAGACCGTGCCGCCCAGGAAGAAGAGTTCAGCCTGGAGCTGCGTAACCGCGACCGCGAACGTAAACTGATCAAAAAGATCGAGAAAACGCTGAAAAAAGTTGAAGACGAAGACTTCGGCTACTGCGAATCCTGCGGCGTGGAGATCGGCATTCGCCGTCTGGAAGCGCGTCCGACAGCGGATCTGTGCATTGACTGCAAAACCCTGGCGGAAATTCGCGAAAAACAGATGGCGGGCTAATCCCCTGCTGCCTCACTCTCTGGCGGGAGTCTCTCCCGCCTGGTTCTGTTGTCCGTACCATGACTGACTCACGCTATATAGGGCGCTTTGCTCCCTCCCCCTCCGGCGAACTCCACTTCGGCTCTCTGATCGCCGCGCTCGGCAGCTACCTGCAGGCCCGCGCGAACCAGGGTATCTGGCGCGTTCGTATTGAAGATATCGACCCGCCGCGCGAAGTCACCGGGGCCGCCGACACCATCCTGCGCCAGCTCGACCACTATGGTCTGCACTGGGACGGCGAGGTGCTCTGGCAGTCGCAACGGCACGAAGCCTACCGCGAGGCGCTGGCCTGGCTGAGCGAGCAAGGGCTGAGCTACTACTGCACCTGCACCCGCGCGCGTATCCACGCCGTAGGCGGGATCTATGATGGTCACTGCCGCGACCTTGGGCTGGGGGCGGAAAACGCCGCGCTGCGTCTGCGCCAGACCCGTCCGGTTCTGCAGTTCACCGACCGCCTGCGCGGCACGCTGGTCGCCAACGAGCCGCTGGCGCGAGAAGATTTTATTATCCACCGTCGCGATGGACTGTTTGCCTACAACCTGGCGGTGGTGGTCGATGACCACTTTCAGGGGATCACCGAGATCGTCCGCGGCGCCGATCTGATTGAGCCGACGGTGCGGCAGATTTCGCTGTATCAGCATTTTGGCTGGCAGGCACCGGACTACCTCCATCTGCCGCTGGCCCTCAATGCCGACGGCAATAAGCTCTCTAAACAAAACCACGCGCCGGCGCTGCCGGAAGGCGATCCGCGCCCCGAAATCGTCCGGGCGCTCCGCTTTCTGAATCAGGAGATCGCCGGGGAGTGGCAGGCCCTGAGCATCGATGATTTACTCGCCCAGGCCGTCGCCAACTGGCAGCCGGCGAAAATCGAGCATTCTCAAATGGCTCCCGCTGAGCTATGATTAGCCGCTATTTTTACACTGTACAGTTGATCTGAAGTCCGTCTGACACTACGAGGTGCACCATTTTTACCCGAGTCGCTAATTTTTGCCGTAAGGTGCTAAGCCGTGAGGAGCGCGAGGCAGAAGCCGCCGTCGAACCAACGCCTATGACGGTGATCCCGCGTGAGCAGCATGCTATTTCCCGCAAAGATATCAGTGAAAACGCCCTCAAGGTCATGTACCGCCTCAACAAGGCGGGCTACGAGTCCTGGCTGGTCGGCGGCGGCGTCCGCGACCTGCTGCTTGGCAAAAAGCCAAAAGATTTTGACGTCACGACCAACGCCACGCCGGATCAGGTGCGTAAGCTGTTCCGCAACTGCCGTCTGGTCGGGCGCCGTTTCCGCCTCGCGCACGTCATGTTCGGGCCGGAAATCATTGAGGTCGCTACCTTCCGTGGCCATCACGAAGGACACACTACCGATCGCGTCACCTCCCAGCGGGGCCAGAACGGCATGCTGCTGCGTGATAATATCTTCGGCTCGATCGAAGAGGACGCCCAGCGTCGCGACTTCACCATCAACAGCCTCTATTACAGCGTGGCGGACTTTACCGTTCGCGACTACGTCGGCGGCATGAAGGATCTGCAGGACGGCGTGATCCGCCTGATCGGCAATCCGGAAACCCGCTATCGCGAGGATCCGGTACGCATGCTGCGCGCGGTGCGCTTCGCCGCCAAGCTGGATATGACCATCAGTCCGGAAACGGCCGAACCGCTGCCGCGGCTGGCCGCCCTGCTCCACGACGTGCCGCCGGCGCGCCTGTTCGAAGAAGTGCTCAAGCTGCTGCAGGCCGGGCATGGCTATCAGACCTACCTGCTGCTGCGGGAATACAACCTGTTCCAGCCGCTGTTCCCGACCATCACCCGCTACTTTACCGAGCGCGGCGATAGCCCGATGGAGCGGATCATCAACCAGGTGCTGAAGAACACCGATACCCGCATTCGTAACGACATGCGCGTCAATCCGGCCTTCCTGTTCGCAGTGATGTTCTGGTATCCGCTGCTGGAGACGGCGCAGAAAATCGCCCAGGAGAGCGGTCTGGCGTACTATGACGCCTTCGCCCTGGCGATGAACGACGTACTGGACGAAGCCTGCCGTACGCTGGCGATCCCTAAGCGCATCACCACCCTGATCCGCGATATCTGGCAGCTGCAGCTGCGCATGTCCCGTCGCCAGGGCAAACGCGCCTGGAAGCTGATGGAGCATCCGAAATTCCGCGCCGCCTACGATCTGCTGGAGCTACGCGCTGGCGCTGAAAACAACGGCGAACTGCAGCGTCTGACCAAATGGTGGGGCGAATTCCAGGTCGCCGCGCCGCCGGCGCAAAAAGATATGCTCAACGACCTCGGGGACGATCCGGCGCCACGCCGTCGCCACCGCCGTCCGCGCAAGCGCGCGCCACGCCAGGGTAACGCATGACCCTGGCCTATATCGCCCTCGGCAGTAACCTCGCTTCGCCACTGGCGCAGGTGCAGGCGGCTATCCACGCCCTGGGCGAAATTCCGCACAGCCGCGTGGTGAACGTCTCTTCGTTCTACCGCACGCCGCCGCTGGGCCCGCAGGATCAGCCAGACTATCTCAACGCCGCCGTCGCGCTGGAAACCACGCTGTCCCCTGAGGCGCTGCTCGATCACACCCAGCGCATTGAGCTGCAGCAGGGTCGGGTGCGCAAAGCCGAACGCTGGGGGCCGCGCACCCTCGATCTCGACATTATGCTGTTTGGCGATGCGCTCATTAACAGCGAGCGCCTGACCGTTCCGCACTACGATATGAGAAACCGCGGCTTTATGCTCTGGCCGCTGTTCGAGATCGCCCCGGACCTCCACTTTCCTGACGGCATGGCGCTGCGCGCCGTGCTGGATGATCTCGGCGCGGCAAAGCCCGCTATCTGGTAATTCCCTCTCCTTTTTTAGCATTTGCGGCGATCGTCGTAATCGGTTGCCCAAAATCATTGCCCCTCTGAATGCTGCTGTTAGAATGCCGGTTAATATGACTTTCATCATCAGGAAATGTTATGAAACCGACCACCATTGCCCTGCTGCAGAAATGCAAACAGGAAAAGAAGCGCTTTGCCACCATTACCGCCTACGACCATAGCTTCGCGAAGCTGTTCGCCGATGAAGGCATTAATGTGCTGCTGGTGGGCGACTCGCTGGGAATGACGGTGCAGGGTCACGACTCCACCCTGCCGGTCACCGTAGAAGATATCGCCTATCACACCCGCGCCGTCCGCCGCGGCGCGCCGAACAGCCTGCTGCTCGCCGACCTGCCGTTTATGGCCTACGCCACGCCGGAGCAGGCCTTCGAAAATGCCGCCGTCGTGATGCGCGCTGGCGCCAATATGGTCAAACTCGAAGGCGGCGCCTGGCTGGCCGAGACCGTGAAGATGCTGGCGGAACGCGCGGTGCCGGTTTGCGGCCATCTCGGCCTGACGCCGCAGTCGGTGAACGTCTTCGGTGGCTATAAAGTGCAGGGACGCGGCGATGCGGCGCAGACCCTGTTTGAAGACGCGTTAGCGCTGGAAGCGGCAGGCGCGCAACTGCTGGTGCTGGAGTGTGTCCCGGTCGCCCTGGCGAAACGCATCACCGAAGCCCTGACCATTCCGGTGATCGGCATCGGCGCGGGCAACGTCACCGATGGGCAGATCCTGGTGATGCATGACGCTTTCGGCATTACCGGCGGCCACATTCCGAAATTTGCCAAGAATTTCCTTGCCGAGGCGGGCGACATCCGCGCCGCGGTGCGGCAGTATATTGCCGAAGTCGAATCCGGGGTCTATCCGGGCGAAGAACACAGTTTCCATTAAGGAGTCTTGTTGTGCTGATTATAGAATCCGTGCTGCTGCTGCGTCAGCATATCCGCCGTCTGCGTCAGGAAGGCAAGCGTATCGCGCTGGTCCCGACGATGGGCAACCTGCATGATGGTCATATGAAGCTGGTTGATGAAGCCAAAGCCAGCGCGGACGTGGTGGTGGTCAGTATTTTCGTCAATCCGATGCAGTTTGACCGCGCCGATGACCTGGCGCGCTACCCGCGCACCCTACAGGATGATTGTGAAAAGCTGAACAAGCGTCATGTCGATTTTGTCTTCGCGCCGACGCCGGCGGAAGTCTACCCGCAGGGCACCGAAGGCCAGACCTACGTCGACGTCCCCGGCCTGTCCACCATGCTGGAAGGCGCCAGCCGCCCGGGCCATTTCCGCGGCGTATCGACCATCGTCAGTAAGCTGTTTAACCTGGTTCAGCCTGACGTCGCCTGCTTTGGCGAGAAAGACTTCCAGCAGCTGGCGCTGATCCGCAAGATGGTTGCCGACATGGGCTACGATATCGATATTATCGGCGTGCCGATCGTCCGCGCCAAGGATGGCCTGGCGCTAAGCTCGCGTAACGGCTACCTGACCACCGACCAGCGCAAAATCGCTCCCGGCCTGTATAAAGTGCTGAGCGCGGTGGCGGAAAAACTGGCCGCCGGCGACCGTCAGCTCGACGAGATCATCGCTATCGCCGAACAGGAGCTGAACGAGAAAGGTTTCCGCGCCGACGACATTCAGATCCGCGATGCCGACACCCTGCTTGAACTGACCGACGCCAGCCAGCGCGCGGTGATCCTGATGGCCGCCTGGCTCGGTCAGGCCCGCCTGATCGACAACCAGATCGTCACGCTCGGTCAGTAGACAGCGGGTAAAAATCGGGCAATACTTGCCCGGGCTTTTCTCAGGGCGGACGTCGTGTCCGCTCTGCTACATTAAGGTTATAGGGTAGAAGTTATGATGCGTAATATGCTGCAGGGCAAGCTCCACCGCGTAAAAGTGACGCAGGCTGACCTCCACTATGAAGGTTCCTGCGCCATTGACCAGGACTTCCTGGATGCGGCCGGTATTCTGGAGAATGAAACCATTCACCTCTGGAACGTCACCAACGGCAACCGTTTCTCCACCTACGCCATTGCCGCCGAACGGGGCTCCAGAATCATCTCCGTTAACGGCGCCGCCGCGCACTGCGCCAGCGTCGGCGATATCCTGATCATCGCCAGCTTCGTCACCATGTCTGACGAAGAGGCGCGCCGCTGGCAGCCCAACATCGCCTACTTCGAAGGCGACAACGAAATGAAGCGCCAGGCAAAAGCGATTCCGGTGCAGGTCGCCTGATGACCACGGCGCCGCGCTCAGGCGCAGCGCCGAAGTTTACCCCTGCGGCTGGTTACTGATCAGCCGCGACATCGTCTCCAGCGAATCCGTGCGTAAGATATATAACCGCTTTAGCAGAAACGGATTGTCCCCCGGCTTCACCTTCCCACGCACCGTCGTCACCGCCATATGAAACCCGGCGTCATTCGCCGCCTGCACCGCCGTGGCGTTATACCCGCCGAAGGGATAGGAAAGGTAGAGCACATGTGGATTAAACTGGCTCAGCGCCCGGCGCGAGCGGGCAAAATCAAACAGAATATTATGGTAGTTGCGGCTGAATAAGATCGGCCGCCGGCTGGCGTCCACCCGGTGGAGAAAGTGGGTATGCGACTGAATGTCAAAGACGTCCTGGATCTGCCGGAGCTCAGAAATGCTCATGAACTGCAGCGATTTCGGATCCCATTGCTGCGGATGACGCTTAATACGCGATGAAATAATAAAGGCGGTGGCGTGGAAGCCATACTGTTTCAGCACCGGATAGGCGTAGCGATTTACCGATTTCAAGCCGTCATCGAAGGTGATGGCGACTGCCCGCGCCGGAAGGTTGATTTTATTGCGCACGTAGCCTTCCAGCTGATAGAGGGTCAGCGTGGTATAACCCTGATCCCGCAGCCAGGTCATCTGGTTATTAAAGGCGCGTACCGAGGTGGTGGTCGAGGTATGGCGGAAACGGGTGTTCTCTTCGTCACGCAGAATATGGTGATAGGTCAGCACGGGGATCCCGTTATCCTCCTGCGCATCCAGACTGCTGACCCACGCCAGCCGGTCGCCAATGCGGATCTGAAACCAGGTCTGATTGAGCCGGTCCTTCAGCTTGCTGAGGATCGGATAGCGCAGATTATTGGCCAGCGTGCCGAACGGCGCGCTGCTCACAGAGGGAGCGTCATAGAGCGGCGTATCTTTCCAGGTGAGTAAATTCTGGTTACTCAGCGGCTTATTGAGATCCCCAAGACGGTCCTCCACCCGCTGCTTACCCTGCACTGGCTCCAGATGGCCCTTGTCAATAAACCCGGTGCCGAAGCCGAAGCGAAACTCATAGTAATCAGCCGCCGTCGGGACAACCGCGAGGATTTGCCCGGCACGCACATTGCCGACGCTGACCACATGGTTCCCCACCTGCGCCCAGATAACCGCGTCTTCGGTGGTTTGCATATAGCGCACAGGCTTGCCCTGCTGGCTAAGCAGACTGGCGGAGGCGCTGAGTGAGGTCAGTAAAAGAAGCAGAGTAAAAAATCGGGCAAGCATGCGCATCAAACCGGTAAACCATCAACGGCGGTTATTGTAACAAAAGCGGCATCTGTCCCGCTGCTTAATTTCCAAAGGTATCATGACGCAACCGGAACGGGGGGTTCTTCTGCTGCTGATGCCACAGGCTGCTCACCATCGGACCGCCCGCGCTGACGATAGCCTGGCGAAACGCCTCGCTGCTTAACGTATTCCGCAGCAGATACATTCGCTCAAGTAATGAATAGCTGACGCCGGAGATCACTTCGCAGTGGGTATGTTTGTGGCTCATCAGCGCCGCGGCCCGATAAGGCGCCGCGCCGGTTCTGTCGGTAAGGAAAATGACCCCGTCCCCGGAGTCGGTGGCATGCAGCGCATCGCACATCATCCGGCTCAACATATTGCTGCTGAGATTGCGCCAGTAATTGACCGCCCGGCACTGGGCCAGTGGACCAAATTTTTGTTCAAGACGATCCAGCATCTCCTGCGCCAGCTCATCGTGGCAGGTAATGACCCAACCAAGCATGCTTCCCTCCTTAGCCAGCCAACAATGTAGCAAGGGGAAGATGGCGTATCGGTGATGGCGGTCAAAGATAAGCGGTTAGCGCTTCGCGTATTGGCGTCCGGAAGCGCTAACCGTGATGAGTATCAGCTACGCAGGCCGCGGCCGCGCTGGATTAACGACCAGCAGAGGAGATAGAAGGCGACGATGAAGACCACCAGCACCGCAAAGGTGGTCACCAGCGGCACATCGTTGATACCGAGGAAGCCGAAGCGGAAACCGCTGATCATGTAGACGATGGGGTTCAGATGCGACAGCCCCTGCCAGAACGGCGGCAGCAGGGTCAGCGAGTAGAACACCCCGCCGAGATAGGTCAGCGGCGTCAGCACAAAGGTCGGGATCAGGCTGATGTCATCGAAGGTCTTGGCAAACACCGCGTTCAGCAGCCCGGCCAGCGAGAACAGCACCGCGGTAAGGAGCAGCGTCAGGGCGACAAACAGCCAGGAGTGAACCTGGAACGGCACAAAGAACAGCGACACCGCGGTCACCAGGATGCCCACGCACAGCCCGCGCGCCACCCCGCCGCCCACATAGCCGGCGATAATCACGTGCGTCGGCACCGGTGCCACCAGCAGCTCCTCAATGTTGCGCTGAAACTTGGCGCTGAAGAACGACGAGGCGACGTTGGCGTAAGCGTTGGTGATCACCGCCATCATGATCAGGCCCGGCACGATAAACTGCATATAGGTAAAGCCATGCATCTCGCCGATGCGCGAGCCGATCAGGTTGCCGAAAATCACGAAGTACAGGGTCATGGTGATCACCGGCGGCACCAGCGTCTGCACCCAGATGCGCATAAAACGGTGGATCTCTTTGGTCCAGATGCTTTTCAGCGCGACCCAATAAAGCTGCATCATGCTGACTCTCCTTTTCGCTCATGCACCAGGGTGACAAACAGCTCTTCCAGACGGTTGGCTTTGTTACGCATACTCAGTACCTGCACCCCCTGGGCGCTCAGCTGCGCGAAGACGCTGTTAATCCCCTGCTCGCGCAGGACCTCCACTTCCAGCGTCGAGGTATCGACCAGCTGATACTGGTAGCCCTCGAGCTTCGGCACCGGGCTTTTTGGCGCGAGGTCGAGAATAAAGGTCTCTGACTTCAGCTTCGACAGCAGCGCTTTCATCGAGGTGTTTTCCACCAGGGTACCGTGCTGGATGATGCCGATGTTGCGGCACAACATTTCGGCCTCTTCGAGATAGTGGGTGGTCAGAATAATGGTGGTTCCGCGATCGTTGAGATCCTTGAGGAAGCCCCACATCGAGCGGCGGAGTTCGATATCGACGCCGGCGGTCGGCTCGTCGAGGATCAGCAGCTTCGGCTCATGCATCAACGCGCGAGCGATCATCAGGCGGCGCTTCATCCCGCCGGAGAGCATCCGCGCGCGTTCACTGCGTTTTTCCCACAGATCGAGCTGTTTTAAGTACTTTTCGCTGCGGGCGATGGCTTCTTTACGCTCAACGCCGTAGTAGCCCGCCTGGTTAACGACGATCTGCTGCACGGTCTCGAACGGGTTAAAGTTAAACTCCTGCGGCACCAGGCCAAGCTGGCGCTTGGCGTTGACGACATCTTTCTCCAGATCGTAGCCAAAGACATTGACCTGACCGGAGGTTTTGTTCACCAGCGAGCTGATGATGCCGATCGTCGTGGATTTTCCCGCCCCGTTCGGGCCCAGCAGGGCATAGAAATCCCCCGCTTCAACCTGCAGGTCGATTCCCCGCAGTGCCTGAACCCCGCCGGGGTAGGTTTTTTTGAGCTGTTTTAATTCCAGAGCAATGGTCATTAAATATCTCTTCTCGTGTCATGACACGTCATTAACCCGCCTGACTGACGTTTGCGCTGTACTCGCGCGGCCAGCGCATCTGCAGCCTGAAGTATCACGGGTTAAGATGGTTTTAAAAAAGGTGAGCTTACCCTATATTAGCGCAACGCACTTACTTGGTTACAGGCCGATAACGTCCATGAATGATATAGATACACTCATCAGCAACAATGCACTATGGTCAAAAATGCTGGTGGAAGAGGACCCCGGCTTTTTTGAGAAACTGTCGCAAACGCAGAAACCGCGCTTCCTGTGGATTGGCTGTTCTGACAGCCGCGTTCCCGCTGAGCGACTCACCGGCCTGGAGCCAGGCGAACTGTTTGTGCATCGTAACGTGGCGAATCTGGTGATCCACACCGACCTCAACTGCCTGTCGGTGGTACAGTATGCCGTCGATGTCCTTGAAGTTGAGCACATCATTATCTGCGGCCACTACGGCTGCGGCGGCGTGCAGGCGGCGGTGGAGAACCCGGAGCTGGGGCTCATCGACAACTGGCTGCTGCATATCCGCGATATCTGGTTTAAACACAGCTCGCTGCTGGGGGAAATGCCGGAGGAGCGCCGTCTGGATACTCTTTGTGAACTGAACGTGATGGAGCAGGTATACAACCTGGGACATTCGACGATTATGCAATCGGCGTGGAAGCGCGGACAGAAAGTCACCATCCACGGCTGGGCATACGGCATTCACGACGGACTGCTGCGCGATCTGGATGTGACCGCCGTGAGCCGGGAAACCCTCGAACAGCGCTATCGCCACGGGATCTCCAACCTCAAGATCAAGCACATCAACCACAAATAGCCTTCAGACTTAGCCGCTCAGGCGCGAGCGGCGCGCGCCTGAGTGGAATATTCCCTTACTCGTCCAGCAGGGTGACTTTGCCGATATACGGCAGATGGCGGTAGCGCTGAGCGTAGTCGATACCGTAGCCCACCACGAACTCGTCCGGAATGGCGAAACCGACGAACTCAACCGGGACATTCACTTCACGGCGGCTTGGTTTATCCAGCAGCGTACAAATGGCCAGCGACTTCGGCTCGCGCAGGCTGAGGATCTCACGCACTTTAGACAGGGTATTGCCGGAGTCGATGATGTCTTCCACGATCAGTACGTCTTTACCACGGATGTCTTCGTCCAGATCTTTGAGGATTTTCACATCACGGGTGGTGGACATGCCGCTGCCGTAGCTCGAGGCGGTCATAAAATCGACTTCATGCGGCACCTGCACTTCACGGCACAGGTCGGCCATGAACATAAACGAGCCGCGCAGCAGCCCCACCAGCACCATTTCGCTGCCGCTGTCCTGATAATGTTCGTTGATTTGACGACCCAGTTCCGCGATGCGCGCTTTGATCTCGGATTCCGGGATCATCACTTCTACAGTATGTTTCATAAGACTAACCATTTGATTCTAAATATAAATCATCAAAGCCGCTGCTTTCGCCCCGACGATGACCGGCAAGCCATCCAGTATACCAGCAAAAAGAAATCTGCGGTGCAGGGATTAATAAAGCCATATTTGTGATTCCGATCACACTTGTTAAATCCTATAATTAATTGCAGTTAAAAAATTAACAAACACATGAGTAACTTTCTATGGCTGAAACAAAGTCTCAACAATCAAGGCTCCTGGTGACGCTGACTGCGCTATTTGCAGCGTTCTGCGGCCTCTATCTTTTAATCGGCGGAGCATGGCTGGTCGTGCTTGGCGGCTCCTGGTACTACCCCATCGCCGGTCTGGTGATGCTGGGCGTGACCGTGATGCTGCTGCGCGGCAAGCGCGCTGCGCTGTGGCTGTACGCCGCACTGCTGCTGGCGACCATGATCTGGGGCGTCTGGGAAGTCGGCTTCGACTTCTGGGCGCTGACGCCGCGTAGCGACATCCTCGTCTTCTTTGGTATCTGGCTGATCCTGCCTTTTGTCTGGCGTCGTCTGCCGGTGCCTTCCGCTGGCGCCGTAGGCGCGCTGGTCGTCGCCCTGCTGATCAGCGGCGGCATGCTGACCTGGGCTGGTTTTAACGACCCGCAGGAGATCAACGGCACCCTGAGCGCCGACGCCACCCCGGCCGCGCCGATCTCCACCGTTGCCGACGGCGACTGGCCGGCCTATGGCCGCAACCAGGAAGGTCAGCGCTTCTCCCCGCTGAAGCAGATTAACGCCGACAACGTGAAGAACCTGAAGGAAGCCTGGGTGTTCCGCACCGGCGACCTGAAACAGCCGAACGATCCGGGTGAAATCACTAACGAAGTGACACCGATTAAAGTCGGCGACACGCTCTTCCTGTGTACCGCCCATCAGCGCCTGTTCGCGCTTGACGCCGCCACCGGTAAAGAGAAATGGCATTTTGACCCGCAGCTGAACGCCGACCCGTCATTCCAGCACGTCACCTGCCGCGGTGTCTCGTATCACGAAGCGAAAGCGGATAACGCCCCTGCTGACGTCGTGGCCGACTGTCCGCGCCGCATTATCCTGCCGGTGAACGATGGTCGCCTGTTCGCAGTAAACGCCGACAACGGTAAGCTGTGCGAAACCTTTGCCAACAAAGGTATTCTCAACCTGCAGACCAATATGCCAGTGACCACGCCGGGCATGTATGAACCCACTTCCCCGCCGATTATCACCGATAAGACCATCGTGATTGCCGGCGCAGTCACCGATAACTTCTCTACCCGTGAGCCGTCAGGCGTGATCCGCGGTTTTGATGTGAATACCGGGAAACTGCTGTGGGCCTTCGATCCAGGCGCGAAAGATCCGAACGCCATCCCAAGCGATGAGCATCACTTCACGCTCAACTCACCGAACTCCTGGGCGCCTGCCGCCTACGACGCCAAACTGGATCTGGTCTATCTGCCGATGGGCGTGACCACTCCGGATATCTGGGGCGGCAACCGCACGCCGGAGCAAGAGCGCTATGCCAGCTCGATTGTCGCGCTGAACGCCACCACCGGTAAACTGGCCTGGAGCTACCAGACCGTCCACCACGACCTGTGGGATATGGACATGCCTTCTCAGCCGACGCTGGCTGACATTGAAGTCAATGGCAAAACCGTGCCGGTCATCTATGCTCCGGCGAAAACCGGCAACATCTTCGTGCTGGATCGTCGTAACGGCGAGCTGGTGGTCCCGGCCCCGGAAAAACCGGTCCCGCAGGGCGCCGCCAAAGGCGATTATGTGGCCAAAACCCAGCCCTTCTCCGATCTGAGCTTCCGTCCGAAGAAAGATCTGACCGGCGCGGACATGTGGGGCGCCACCATGTTCGACCAGCTGGTGTGCCGCGTGATTTTCCACCAGATGCGCTATGAAGGTATCTTTACCCCGCCGTCTGAGCAGGGTACCCTCGTCTTCCCGGGTAACCTGGGGATGTTTGAATGGGGCGGCATCTCCGTCGATCCGAACCGTCAGGTGGCTATCGCCAACCCAATGGCGCTGCCGTTCGTCTCTAAACTGATCCCACGCGGCCCGGGCAACCCAATGGAACCGCCGAAAGATGCGAAAGGTTCAGGCACCGAGTCCGGCGTGCAGCCGCAGTACGGTGTCCCTTACGGCGTCACCCTGAACCCGTTCCTGTCGCCGTTCGGCCTGCCGTGCAAACAGCCGGCATGGGGCTATATCTCCGCGCTGGATCTAAAAACCAACGAAGTGGTATGGAAAAAACGTATCGGTACTCCGCAGGATAGCCTGCCGTTCCCGATGCCGGTTAAACTGCCGTTCACCATGGGTATGCCGATGCTGGGTGGGCCAATCTCCACGGCGGGTAACGTCCTGTTCATCGGCGCGACCGCGGATAACTACCTGCGCGCGTACAATATGAGCAATGGTGAGAAACTGTGGGAAGCCCGTCTGCCAGCCGGCGGCCAGGCGACTCCGATGACTTACGAAGTGAATGGCAAACAGTATGTTGTCATCTCTGCCGGCGGTCACGGCTCGTTCGGCACAAAAATGGGCGATTATATCGTCGCCTATGCGCTCCCGGATGAGGCGAAATAAAACGCAAAACGGCAACGAAAGTTGCCGTTTTTTTTGTCTTGATCCCCTATTTCCACGCGCCAGGGCTATACCGCCCTAAACCGTGAACCCCAACATCATCCCGGTGTCTTCATGTTCCAGCAGGTGGCAGTGGGCCATATAGGCAAACTCCTTCGGCGCCGGATGATCAAACTTCACTAATACTTCACTCACGTCCCCTTCCACACGAACGGTGTCTTTCCAGCCGCTACGATGCGCCGCTGGCGGCTTGCCGTTTTCGCTAAGGATGCGGAACTGGGTGCCGTGAATGTGGAACGGATGCAGCATCATGTCGCCCTTGCCGGAGATGACCCAGCGTTCATACTCTCCTCTGGCGGCGGCAAACATCGGCACATTCATGTCGAAGGCTTTGCCGTTGATGCGGTTGGCGTTATGGAAATCAAACCCCTTAGCCGACGACATACCATGATTCATGCCGGACCCGTGGTTCATGTTGCTCATGTCGCCGTGGTGCATACTCCCCATGTCGCCCATCCCGCCGTGCCCCATCATGCCGTGATCCATTCCGGCCATCGCCTGATCGCCATATTTCTCCATCAGCGCCTGCATGCCCATCCTGTCAAGCATCGGATCCATCGACAGCTGGAGCTGACGCTGCGTCAGCCCCGTCAGGGACGGTAGCGCCGGCAGAGCGGCCAGGGTATCCAGCAGCTTACCGGAGGCAGGAATAACCAGCGGCTGGACGCGCAGTACCGGCTGTGGTTTATCGAAAGGCGCAATGGCCATGCCCATCTGGCTCACCGGCAGGGTCACCAGATCAAAAGGTTTACCGTCGCTGGTGTCCACCAGCACCTCAAAACGCTCCCCCATCAAGACCGGCAGTTCATTGACCTTCACCGGCTCCGCCAGCAGACCGCCGTCGCTGGCCACCACGTACAGCGGGCGCTTATCACTGGTCGCAAAATTGAGGGAACGGGCATTACAGCCGTTCAGCAAGCGCAGACGTAGCCAGCCGCGCGGGGCGGCATGTTCAGGATAGAGAGCGCCATTGGTCAACAGCGTATCGCCAAACCAGCCGACGGCGGCGCTCATGACATCCAGCTGATAATCAATTTCGCCAGCGGCGGTAAACTTCTTGTCCTGTACGATAACCGGTACATCATCGATTCCCCACTGCTTCGGCAACAGCAGGCGTCCGCTCTCTTCATCCTCGATCAGCACCAGCCCCGCCAGCCCCATCGCCACCTGCCGACCGGTGGTCCCGTGCTGATGGGGGTGAAACCAGCAGGTGGCCGCCCGTTGCGTTGGCGAGAAGCTCACCGTCCGAGTGGAGCCCGGGGCGATAACCCCCTGCGGTCCCCCGTCGACCTCGCCCGGGACCTCCAGACCATGCCAGTGCAGCGTGGTCTCTTCTGCCAGCTGGTTAGTAATGTCCACCGTGATGGTCTTCCCCTGCGTCAGCTGCAGCGCGGGCCCCAGCAGCGAGCCGTTATACCCCCAGGTGGTGGCGTTCATCGCGCCAAACTGCGTTTTGCCCGCCTGGATGGTCAGCGCGATACGGTTGCGCGCATCGGCCGTCAACAGCGACGGTACCGGCAGGGCCGGGCGACTGGCTGCAAAGACCGCACGGCTCCAAAGCGGTAACGCGCTGGCCATGCTGACCGCGGCGGTCAGTTTGAGGAAGTCTCGACGTTGCATATTCACATCCTTTTATTCTGCGGGCGAATATTTGAGCTTAAACCCTACCGTAACGGGAAGGTCAAGCAGAAGAGTGAGAATAAAGATCGGCGCTGTGTAAAGAAGTATGCTAATTTGAAGCGTCGGTGATCTAACGGTAGAAAAAATGAAGACGCTTTTCAGAACAATGGTACTCGGCAGCCTGCTTACTCTCTCCGCCAACAGCTACGCGCTCAGCGAATCCGAAGCGGAAGACATGGCTGATTTAACCGCGGTTTTTGTGTTTCTGAAAAACGACTGTGGCTACCAGAACCTGCCCAACACGCAGATCCGGCGCGCCCTGGTGTTCTTTGCCCAACAGAACCAGTGGGACCTGAGCAACTACGACAGCTACAACATGAAAGCGCTTGGCGAAGACAGCTATCGCGATCTCAGCGGCATTAACCTTCCGACGGCGAAAAAATGTAAAGCGCTGGCCCGCGATTCACTTAGCCTGCTGGCTTACGTCAAATAATTTCCCGCGCGGGCGGCAACGCGCCGCGCTTTTCCCCTCCTCACCCGCCTCTAATATTTACCATTATTATTTTATATAAAATAAACCTTATATATATCGCAATACATAAATCCAATAAATAAATTAAACCCGCACTAACAGCCTTTCCAGAAAAAAAACAATAAAATATCCCTAATGATATATTGCAAAATAAAAAACAGCCTTTTAGAATCCGTTGAAAATATATCTACTTCATGGACTGAAATTGTGAATATCTCGCTGACTCTTCGTATTATTCCACTCGCCGCTATGTTATTAGCCGGCTGTAGCAATACCGCCTCTCGCCAGCAGGTAAAACCGCTCACCACTCCGCTAACGTCACAGCAGCAGGCAGAACAGGAGCGCGCGGCTAGCGAACAAGCGCGTATTGAATCCTGCCGACAGGCGCTGGACTCGCTAAAAGAGGTTAACCCACAGCAGGCAACCAAACTTAGCAATGACTTCAATGCCTTAGTGCGTGCGGCATCACAATACAACAGCGTGCGCGAGAAAGTGGCGGATCCCACCCGGCTTGGCATTGACTCCATGTATCAGTTTAAATCCATCAAACTATGCGCCGATATCCAGAAAACGCTGATCGATAGCCTGGTACAGCGGGGTGAAAGCAAACAGCCATGAACAGAGCCGCCACGCTGACCCTCAACGCGCCCCTGCTGATGCTCGTCGCGGCGCTGGCGCTTTCAACACCGTTCTTCGCCGGCGCCGCGCCGGCGTTTCTTGACTACGCCCAGCAGCAAACCCAGGCGCATGAAAAAAGCGATACTGCAACCGCAAAGCAAACGTCAGGCGGTCGTCAAAATGCGGATAATAAAAAAAAGACGCCTAATACCGCACAATTGCAAAAAAGAATCGCCAGCCAGCAGGCGACCATTGAGCAAAAAGATAAAACTATTCAGCAATTAAAAAAACAGCTTGCTAACACTCCGGCCACCGAAACCTCCATCGCGAATGAGCAAGCGGCATTAAATAACAAAATAAAAGAATTACAGGTCGCCTTAACCGCCGCCACCGCGAAAAATGAGGCGTTAATAAAAAAAGAAAGCACAGCCCAGAATTCTATTCTGCAGCAAAGTCAGGCCGCCGCGCTGCAGCAGATCCAACAATTAACGTCACAGCTTCAGCAAGCCGAAGCTGAAAATAAACGGCTCAGCGCCATCCTCACCGCTCTGAATACGGATAAACAGACGCTCGCTACCCGGTTGGCTGCGATGGAAAAAGCGCAGCAGGCCGCTCCTGACCACGCAAAAGCCCTCGCCGCCGACAAGCAGTCGTTAACCACCCGGCTGGCCGTGATGGAAAAAGAGAAGCAGACCGCTCTCGACCAGGTCAAAGCCCTTAACGCCGATAAGCAGTCGCTGACAAACCGGCTCGCCGCGGCAGAGAAGACGCAGCAGACCGCCCTCGAGCAAGTCAAAGCCCTTAACGCCGATAAGCAGTCGCTGACAAACCGACTCGCCGCGGCAGAGAAGACGCAGCAGACCGCCCTCGACCAGGTCAAAGCCCTTAACGCCGATAAGCAGTCGCTGGCTAACCGGCTCGCCGCGGCAGAGAAGACGCAGCAGACCGCCCTCGACCAGGTTAAAGCCCTTAACGCCGATAAGCAGTCGCTGGCTAACCGGCTCGCCGCGGCAGAGAAGACGCAGCAGACCGCCCTCGACCAGGTCAAAGCCCTTAACGCCGATAAGCAGTTGCTGGCTAACCGGCTCGCCGCGGTGGAAAAAGCGCCATCGAGCCGCGCCGATGCCGCCGTGGCGGCAAAAGATGAGCCTCCCGAGATGGCGGCCATAGTGGCGGCCTATCGCCTGCAGGCGGACAAAGATAACGCCCAGCTGCGGATGAAAGAGGATGAAATCCAGCTGCTGCGGACGCAGCTGACGGTCCCGCCGAGAAATACCACCGGCAAAACCGCCGCCAAACTCAGCGCGCCAGGTGAACAGCAGGCTTACGCCATCGGCGCCTCGATGGGTACAGAGGCGCTTAATGTCCTCACGACTCGTCGCACTCAGGGGGTTAACGTCGACGCCGACCTGGTGCTGCAGGGCATCGAGGATGCCTTCAGCGGCCAGCTTCGCCTCGGCGAACAGGAGCGTAACAAAGCGCTGTTTGACATTTCACAGCAGGTTTTCCAGAACCTGAATAAAATCGAGCAGAAAAACATCAGCGCCGGTCAGAAATACCAGCAGGCATTTGCGCGCAAAAAAGGTGTGGTCTTCAAAGAGGGCGTCTACAGCCGTATCGATTACCCGGGTAAAGGAAAAATTAGCGGCAACGATCTGGTGACCGTGGTGATCAAAGAGATGCTGACGGACGGAACGGTGATCAATGATATGGAGACGAAAGATCAGGCGCTTACCCAGAAACTGGATGCCTATCCCCCGGTATTTCGCGGGCCGCTGAAGCGCCTGCAGAACCACGGCTCCGTGACGCTGGTCGTCCCGCCCGACAAAGCCTATGGCAGTAAAGGGTTGCCACCGAAGATCCCCCCAGGCGCCACCATGGTCTATTCCGTGCGGATAGTGGATAGCCAACCCGCGCCGGCAAAATAGCCCTGTCTCCCCACCGCCCTCTCCGGGCGGTGCTGTTATTCCTGCCGCATTGCTGCAATAACCGCCGTGCATCCTCATCTATAGTTGTCTATGATGTTGCACTCGTTTTACGGGTGTAACAGATGTTAACGAAGGAGGAGCCTCACCGTGGCCGATAATCCACTGTGGCATGAAACGCTGCATGACCATTTTGGTCAGTACTTTAGCGTTGATAACGTGCTGTACCACGAAAAAACCGATCATCAGGATCTGATCATCTTTGACAACCGCGCCTTTGGCCGGGTAATGGCGCTGGATGGCGTCGTGCAGACCACCGAACGCGATGAGTTTATCTATCACGAAATGATGACCCACGTGCCGCTGCTGGCTCACGGCAACGCCAAGCATGTCCTGATCATCGGCGGCGGCGATGGCGCGATGCTGCGCGAAGTCTCTCGTCATCGCAGCATCGAAAGCATCACCATGGTGGAAATCGACGCCGGGGTGGTCTCATTCTGCCGCCAGCACCTGCCCAACCATAGCGCCGGCGCCTATGACGATCCGCGCTTTACGCTGGTAATTGATGATGGCGTCAATTTTGTTAACCAGACGACGCAAACGTTTGATGTGATCATTTCGGACTGTACCGACCCTATTGGCCCTGGGGAAAGCCTCTTCACCTCGGCTTTTTATGAAGGCTGCAAACGCTGCCTGAATCCGGGAGGGATTTTCGTTGCGCAGAACGGCGTCTGCTTCCTGCAGCAGGATGAAGCGGTGGGCAGTCATCGTAAGCTGAGCCACTATTTTCGCGACGTCAGCTTCTACCAGGCGGCGATTCCGACCTATTACGGCGGGATCATGACCTTTGCCTGGGCGAGCGACAACGAGGCGCTGCGCCATCTTTCCAGCGAAATCATTCAGGCGCGCTTTCACAAAGCCAACCTGACCTGCCGTTACTACAATCCGGCAATCCATACGGCGGCCTTCGCCTTACCACAATATCTGCATGATGCTCTGTCCGCACCGTGAAGCGAAATAAGGGGGTGAACTAAATTGAAAAAATTGAAGCTGCACGGCTTTAACAACCTGACCAAAAGCCTGAGTTTTTGTATCTACGATATCTGTTACGCCAAAACGGCAGAAGAGCGCGACGGCTACATCGCCTATATCGACGAACTTTATAATGCCAATCGCCTGACAGAGATCCTGAGCGAAACCTGCTCTATTATTGGCGCTAATATCCTGAATATCGCCCGCCAGGATTATGAACCCCAGGGCGCCAGCGTGACCATTCTGGTAAGCGAAGAGCCCGTCGACCCGCGGCTTATCGACCAGACCGAACACCCCGGCCCGCTGCCTGAAACCGTGGTCGCCCATCTCGATAAAAGCCATATCTGCGTGCATACCTATCCGGAGAGCCACCCGGAAGGCGGCCTGTGCACCTTCCGCGCCGATATCGAAGTCTCTACCTGCGGGGTTATTTCACCGCTCAAAGCGCTGAACTATCTGATCCACCAGCTGGAATCGGACATTGTGACCATTGACTACCGCGTGCGCGGCTTTACCCGCGACATCAATGGGATGAAGCATTTTATCGATCATGAAATCAACTCAATTCAGAACTTTATGTCTGACGATATGAAGTCGCTGTATGACATGGTCGACGTCAACGTTTATCAGGAAAATATCTTCCATACCAAAATGTTGCTTAAGGAGTTCGACCTTAAGCATTACATGTTCCATACCCGACCGGAAGAGTTGACCGCTGAAGAGCGCAAGGTCATTACCGACCTGCTGTGGAAAGAGATGCGCGAGATTTACTACGGCCGCAATATTCCTGCCGTGTAATGCCTCAAATGCCCGGCGGCGATTTTGCGCGCCGGGCCTGGGTTCTGCGCCGGCGGGAAGCGGGGAAAGGTACTCGTCGCGACCGGAGATGTGCCCTGCGCACGCGACGCTTAGCCGGGCTACGCTTTTCCGCAGCCCGGCGCACAACGAGTCATCAACGCTGCTGCATAAACTCACGATAGGCGGCAACCACCTGCAGGAAATCCTCAACACCACACAGAGAGAGGCTTTCTTCGTCGTAGTAGCTCATCCCCTCCTCGATTTCGTCGCCGGAAAATTCCAGCTGATTGGCGCGGATCATCACCTCTTCGCCATCCAGCCACAGCGTATATTCATGTCCGGCACGCTGCCAGGAACGTTCACTGCCCTTCACGGTGCGCGCAGCCTGCTCCACTTCGTCAAGCAGAGCAAGATTGTCTTTCACCTCCTCGTTGAACCAGTGGCCAATCGCCTCGTGATCCATCGACATTCGCACCTTTACCACTCCGGTAATATCGCGCAGAAATTCGTAGTCCATCGTCTTTTCCTCTGCAAGGGCAATGCGTCACCGCTGCACTGTACCCATGGAGTAATTATCGCAGCAGACCGAAAGAAAAAAAGCGTAACAGGCAGGAGGTTTGGAAATAAAAATGCCCGGTGATGCAATGTTCACCGGGCATTGAGGAGTTTGTAGCCAAACGGTCAGCTGGGCTGACCGAATGGTTTTACACCGCGGTCTGGAAGATCACGCCGTCAGCTTTTTCAGTGTACTGATCCAGCTGGTTGAAGTTCAGATAGCGATAGGTATCTTCCGCTGTCTTATCCACCTGCGCCACGAAGGTCTGGTACTCTTCCGGCGTCGGCAGTTTACCGAGCAGAGAAGCTACCGCCGCCAGTTCGGCAGAGGCCAGATAGACGTTAGCGCCGGTACCTAAACGGTTCGGGAAGTTACGGGTAGAGGTGGAAACCACCGTCGCGCCGTCGGCCACGCGCGCCTGGTTACCCATACACAGGGAACAGCCAGGGATTTCGATACGCGCCCCGCTCTTACCAAATACGCTGTAGTAACCTTCTTCGGTCAGCTGCGCGGCGTCCATACGGGTTGGCGGCGCCACCCACAGGCGAGTCGGCAGCTGGCCTTTGTGGCTGTCCAGCAACTTACCGGCGGCACGGAAGTGGCCGATGTTGGTCATGCAGGAGCCGATGAACACTTCGTCGATCTTCTCGCCCTGCACATCAGACAGCAGGCGGGCATCGTCCGGATCGTTCGGCGCGCACAGGATCGGCTCTTTGATATCCGCCAAATCGATGTCGATTACTGCCGCGTATTCCGCGTCAGCATCGGCTTCCAGCAGCTGCGGATCCGCCAGCCATTTTTCCATACCCTGAATACGACGCTCCAGAGTGCGGCGATCGCCATAGCCTTCGGCAATCATCCACTTCAGCAGGACGATGTTGGAGTTCAGATACTCAACGATCGGCTCTTTGTTCAGCTTGATGGTGCAACCTGCAGCAGAACGTTCAGCAGAGGCATCGGTCAGCTCGAACGCCTGCTCCACTTTCAGATCCGGCAGGCCTTCAATCTCAAGGATGCGGCCAGAGAAGATGTTTTTCTTACCTTTCTTCTCAACGGTCAGCAGGCCCTGCTTGATGGCGTACAGCGGGATAGCGTGAACCAGGTCGCGCAGCGTAATCCCCGGCTGCATTTTACCTTTGAAACGCACCAGCACCGATTCCGGCATATCCAGCGGCATCACGCCGGTCGCGGCGGCGAAGGCCACCAGACCAGAGCCCGCCGGGAAGGAGATCCCGATGGGGAAACGGGTATGGGAGTCGCCGCCGGTACCCACGGTATCCGGCAGCAGCATGCGGTTCAGCCAGGAGTGGATAACGCCATCGCCCGGACGCAGTGAGACGCCGCCGCGGTTCATAATGAAGTCCGGCAGAGTATGGTGCGTGGTGACGTCAACCGGCTTCGGATAGGCTGCGGTGTGGCAGAAGGACTGCATCACCAGGTCAGCGGAGAAGCCCAGGCACGCCAGGTCTTTCAGTTCATCACGGGTCATTGGACCGGTGGTGTCCTGAGAACCGACGGAGGTCATTTTCGGCTCGCAGTAGGCGCCCGGACGGATACCGGCAACGCCGCAGGCGCGGCCAACCATTTTCTGCGCCAGAGAGAAGCCGCGGGTGCTTTCCGCCACGTCTTTCGCCTGACGGAAGACATCGCTGTGCGGCAGACCCAGCGCTTCGCGCGCTTTGGTAGTCAAACCGCGACCAATGATCAGCGGGATACGGCCGCCGGCGCGCACTTCGTCGATCAGCACATCGGTTTTCAGCTCGAAGCTGGCCAGCAGTTCGTTGGTTTCGTGGTTACGCACTTCGCCTTTGAACGGGTAAACGTCAATAACGTCGCCCATGTTCAGGTTTGACACATCCACTTCGATAGGCAGCGCGCCTGCATCTTCCATGGTGTTGAAGAAGATTGGCGCGATTTTGCCGCCAAGGCACAGGCCGCCGCCACGCTTGTTCGGCACGTTCGGGATATCGTCGCCCATAAACCACAGCACCGAGTTGGTGGCCGATTTACGTGAAGAACCGGTCCCGACCACGTCGCCAACGTAGGCCAGCGGGTAGCCTTTCTGCTGCAGGGCTTCGATCTGTTTGATCGGGCCAACCACGCCCGGCTGATCCGGTTCAATGCCTTCGCGGGCGTTTTTCAGCATCGCCAGGGCGTGCAGCGGGATATCCGGACGCGACCAGGCATCCGGCGCCGGAGACAGGTCATCGGTGTTCGTTTCGCCAGTCACCTTGAAAACGGTAACGGTGATTTTTTCTGCCAGCTGCGGGCGGTTCAGGAACCACTCAGCGTCGGCCCAGGATTGCATGACCTGTTTTGCGTGCTCGTTACCTGCTTTCGCTTTCTCTTCCACGTCGTAGAAGTTATCGAACATCAGCAGGGTATGGGACAGCGCTTTCGCGGCGATCGGCGCCAGTTTCGCGTCGTCCAGGGCATCGATCAGCGGGTGGATATTGTAACCGCCCTGCATGGTGCCCAGCAGTTCAACGGCTTTTTCAGGGGTAACCAGGGGGGAGGACGCTTCGCCTTTGGCGATCGCGGCAAGGAATCCAGCTTTAACATAGGCGGCTTCGTCAACGCCCGGCGGCACACGATTAATCAGCAGGTCTAACAGGAATTCTTCTTCGCCCGCAGGCGGGTTTTTCAGCAGTTCTACCAGCGCGGCCATTTGGGTTGCATCTAAGGGTTTGGCAACAATCCCCATGGCGGCACGCTCAGCTACGTGCTTACGGTATTCTTCTAGCACGACGGTTCTCCTCGCTTCTCATTGTCATAATGCGGCCTACACGTCTTCAATCAATCTGCTTCGGTATTGGCAGTTTGCCGCCTTGACGCATCTTGAAGGATTTAGTGGCTGGGCGATTTTCTTCACGCTCCTGTGAGACAGCAGTTTGTAGGGTAAATGCCCGATACCGCGTCGGCAGCATAGCAGGATTTTTGAAAGGTGTTAATCTGTTTACAAAAAAGCAACATTAAAATTTAGCTGAATCGTTAAGGGCAGGATATTGCAGGCTTTCTGTTCAAATCCCGCGACAAAAATTCCTTTCCACGTACAACGCCATGGGCCGATCCCAACAATCATCAATAAAAAGCCATACCGCTTACTTATACTCAGCAAACGCGCCGTTTTCGCCGATACTTTAGCGAGATGGGTTACTTTTTGGGTCAGGAGCTTCTATGTCACTGCCATTCAAACCCCATATTATCGCCCTGCTCTGTAGCGCTGGTTTACTCGCGGCGGCGGGAACACTCTATGTGCAAAGCCGTACTCCAGAGACGGTCACGGAGCCGACGGCGCAGGCTGCGCCGGCACCCACTCCAGCCACACAGCCAGTCGCCGCGCAGCCGGTAGCCACCACCTACACCCAGGCGCAGATTGATCAGTGGGTTGCCCCCATCGCGCTCTATCCGGACAGTCTGCTGTCGCAGGTGCTGATGGCCTCCACCTACCCGGACAACGTCATGCAGGCCGTGCAGTGGTCCCAGGATAACCCCTCCATGAAAGGGGATGCCGCCGTTCAGGCTGTTGCCAGCCAGCCGTGGGATCCCAGCGTTAAATCGCTTGTCGCTTTCCCGGCCCTGCTGGCGATGATGGGCGAGAATCCGCCCTGGGTGGAAAATCTCGGTAATGCGTTTTTGGCCCAGCCGCATGATGTGATGGACTCGGTGCAGCGTCTGCGTGCCATCGCCCAGCAGACAGGGACGCTGAAATCTACGCCGCAGCAAAAAGTGATTGTCGCCGCAGCGGCGCCTGCGCCGGCCTCCACCTCGAAAAGCAGCACGGTAACAACGTCAACGACCAGCGCGATGGCGCCCGCACCGACGCAGGTCATAAAAATAGAACCGACCGATCCACAGGTGGTCTATGTTCCCAACTACAACCCCTCCACCGTCTATGGTACCTGGCCGAACAGCGCCTATCCTCCGGTCTATCTGCCGCCGCCTCCCGGGGAGCAGTTTACCGATAGCTTCGTCAAAGGCTTCGGTTACAGCCTGGGCGTGGCGACCACCTGGGCGCTGTTCAGCAGCATCGACTGGGATGATGATGATGACCACCACCATCACGATGACGACTACCACCGCGGCGATTACTCGCATAACGGCGATAACATCAATATCAATGTGAATAACTTTAACCGCATTACCGGACAAAACCTGCCGGGCGACCGCGTAAACTGGCAGCACAACCCCGCCTATCGCGGTCACGTGCCATACCCCAATAATACCGTCGCCCAGCGCTTTCATCAGACCAACGTATCCGGCGGACTGAGCGCGACCCAGCATGCGCCGGTCGATCGTGAGGCGCAGCGCCAGGCGGCGATGACCCAGCTTCAGCAGCGCAGCGCGTCGACCGCCACGGCGGGCAACCTGGCGGCAAACACCGCCTCGCGCGATGCCCAGCGTCAGGCGGCCTCGGCGCAGTTGAAACAAGCCACCCAGCGCAGCAACTACCGCGGTTACGACAGCGAGCCGACATCGACCCAGCAGCGTCGAGACGCGGCGAAAGCGCAGTTGAAAAACCCGACGCCGCAGCAACAGCAGCGTAGGGAAACCATTAAGAGCCGCGAGCAGAATACTACACCGCAGCAGCAACAGCGCCGGCAGCAGCTCCAGTCCGCCACGCCAGCCCAGCGTCAGCAGACGGTCAGTCATCTGCGCGCCAGCGCCCTTAGCGGCAACGAAAGCCGCGCCCCCTCCTGGCAAGCGCAGCAGGAACGGGGACGGCAGAGTCGTCAGTTTTCCAGCGTAAACCGCGAGCAGCGCGACGGCGCCAGAGAGCGTCTTTCTGAACACCATGAACTACGCCGCCGCTGAGGATGAGCAGAATGAGAAACCCATTACCAATTGCCCTGTTCACGTTAATGCTGTCGCCGCTTGCCGCCTTCGCCCAGCAGCAGTATGCCACCCCCGAGCAGGCCGCAAGCGCGCTGGCCGAGGCGATCGGCCAGCAAAATGACGCGGCGCTGAGTGAAGTGCTTGGCGATAACTGGCAGCATTTTTTACCCCCCGACGGGATCGACCCCACTGCCGTCGACCGCTTCCAGCGCGACTGGCAGGTGAAACATGTGATTGTGCAGCAGGGTGAAAAAGCCTGGCTCGACGTCGGTAGCGAAGCATGGCGGCTGCCAGTCCCCATCGTCAAAGCATCCCAGGGCTGGCGCTTTGATATGGCGGCTGGCGAAGAAGAGATCCTCACCCGCGCTATCGGCCGTAATGAACTGTCGGCGATAGCCGCCATGCATGCCTACGTTGACGCCCAGCAGGATTACTATCAACTGAACCACCGCTGGGCGCAGAAAATCATCAGTAGCGAAGGCAAAAAAGATGGTCTGTACTGGCCCACCTCGCCGGGCGAAGCGCCAAGTCCGCTTGGGCCAGCCTTTAGCCCGACGGTTCCCGGCAGCGGCTACCATGGCTACCGCTTCCGCATTATCACCGGTAGAGATGAGCAGAGCGTCGCCTTGCTGGCGTGGCCGGTGGCGTGGGGGGAAACCGGCGTGATGAGCTTTATGATCGATCAGCACGATACCGTTTATCAGGCCAATCTCGGTGAAGAGAGCGCGGCAAAGGCCCAGGCGATAACGCGCTTTGCCCCCGACGCTGACGCCGGCTGGCAGGTGGTCAACCCATAAAAAACGCCCGGTTACGTACACGCAACCGGGCGTTTTCATTCACTTAGCCCTGGTGGGGCATCAGCGACGGATCGCCGGCAAAGGCTGGTTTTGTACTGGACAATGCCGATTCGTCAGCGCTGATGCTGCCGGAATTCGCCGCCCATACTCCTTCACTGGTCTTGGTCACTTGCTGATGCTGAGCATTCAGATCCTGGCCCATCGCCGCAATATGGGTCGTTTCCGTACCACCGCTGTTATCCGCCCACGGAATCGTGGCGTCAGCCGCGCAGGCGACACCGGATAAGCACGCTGCTGCGACCAGCGCTGTGGTTAAAAAGCGTTTCATCACACACCTCATTGATATCGTTAACTACCTATAAGTTTACAGAGTGACTATTTACAAGGTATGTATGAGGTGTAGCGGTTTATGAATAGCGACATAGTTCTAAACATCAGGCATAAAAAAAGCGGCTCCGGGAGCCGCTTATGCTTTTTGCCTGAAAGAAAAAGTTACTTTTTCTTCGCTTTGGCGTTCGGCAGGTCGGTGATGCTGCCTTCGAATACTTCTGCCGCCAGGCCAACAGACTCGTGCAGAGTCGGGTGAGCGTGGATAGTCAGCGCGATGTCTTCAGCGTCACAGCCCATCTCGATAGCCAGGCCGATCTCACCCAGCAGCTCGCCGCCGTTGGTGCCGACAATCGCGCCGCCGATAACACGGTGGGTCTCTTTGTCGAAGATCAGTTTGGTCATGCCGTCTGCGCAGTCGGAAGCGATAGCACGGCCGGAAGCAGCCCACGGGAAGGTGGCGGTTTCGTAGCTGATGCCTTTCTCTTTCGCTTCTTTCTCGGTCAGACCCACCCATGCCACTTCTGGCTCGGTGTAGGCGATCGATGGGATCACTTTCGGATCGAAGTAGTGCTTCAGGCCGGAGATAACTTCTGCGGCAACGTGACCTTCGTGGACGCCTTTGTGCGCCAGCATCGGCTGACCGACGATATCGCCGATAGCAAAGATGTGCGGCACGTTGGTGCGCATTTGTTTGTCAACGCGGATGAAGCCACGATCGTCAACTTCCACGCCCGCTTTGCCTGCGTCGAGGTTTTTACCGTTCGGTACGCGGCCGATAGCCACCAGCACGGCGTCGTAACGCTGTGCTTCCGCCGGCGCTTTTTTGCCTTCCATGGAAACATAAATACCGTCTTCTTTTGCTTCAACGGCTGTCACTTTGGTTTCCAGCATCAGGTTGAATTTCTTGCTGATGCGTTTGGTGAAGACTTTCACCACATCTTTATCGGCAGCCGGGATGACCTGGTCGAACATTTCAACCACGTCGATCTCTGAACCCAGCGCATGGTATACGGTACCCATTTCCAGACCGATGATACCGCCGCCCATGACCAGCATGCGTTTCGGCACAGATTTCAGCTCCAGGGCGTCGGTGGAGTCCCATACGCGCGGATCTTCATGCGGAATAAATGGCAGTTGAATCGGACGGGAGCCCGCCGCGATGATAGCGTTGTCGAAGTTGATCACGGTTTTGCCGTTTTCGCCTTCCACTTCCAGGGTGTTAGCGCCGGTGAATTTACCCAGACCGTTAACCACCTTCACTTTACGCCCTTTGGCCATGCCAGCCAGACCACCGGTCAGCTGAGTGATGACTTTTTCTTTCCAGGTGCGGATCTTGTCAATGTCAGTTTTCGGTTCGCCGAAAACGATGCCGTGTTCGGCCAGCGCTTTCGCTTCTTCGATAACTTTTGCCACGTGCAGCAGCGCTTTAGAAGGGATACAACCCACGTTCAGGCACACCCCACCGAGGGTGCTGTAACGTTCTACGATGACGGTTTCCAGACCTAAATCAGCGCAACGGAAGGCTGCAGAGTAGCCTGCAGGACCTGCCCCAAGTACCACGACCTGAGTTTTGATTTCAGTACTCATCATGACCTCTGTAATTTATATCCGGCGGGTCTGACGCTATTATTTTTACGCCCAAGTCCACCGGGACGTTCTATCCGCGTGTATTTTACAAAATTGTTAACAATTTTTAAACAACAAACGGCAAACGATTTTGTCCTTTGTTGCTGATAATCCCAAACAGCCTGAGGTTATCAGAAAAAAGCCGGCCGTCAGGCCGGCTTTTTCAATTACATCACCAGGCGGCGAATGTCGCTCAGGGTGTTGTTGATGATGGTAATGAAGCGGGCACCATCAGCACCGTCGATGACGCGGTGGTCGAAGGACAGAGAAATCGGCAGCATCAGACGCGGCACGAACTCTTTACCATTCCATACCGGCTCCATCGCGGACTTAGACACGCCGAGGATGGCCACTTCCGGTGCATTAACAATCGGCGCGAAGTGGGTGGTACCCAGGCCGCCGATGCTGGAGATGGTGAAGCAACCGCCCTGCATTTCGCCCGCCGTCAGTTTGCCATCGCGCGCTTTCTTCGAGATGGTGGTCAGTTCACGAGACAGCTCGGTGATGCTCTTCTTGTTCACGTCTTTAAAGACCGGAACCACCAGACCGTTCGGGGTATCCACCGCCACACCGATGTTGATGTATTTCTTCAGCGTCAGACGCTGACCATCTTCGGAGAGCGAGCTGTTGAAGCGCGGCATCTGCTCAAGCGCAGCGGCCACGGCTTTCATGATGAAGACAACCGGGGTGAATTTCACATCCAGTTTACGCTTCTCAGCTTCGGCGTTCTGCTGCTTACGGAACGCTTCCAGATCGGTGATATCGGTTTTATCGAAGTGCGTAACGTGCGGGATCATGACCCAGTTACGGCTCAGGTTGGCACCAGAGATTTTCTGGATACGGCCCAGCTCCACTTCTTCGATTTCACCGAACTTGCTGAAGTCAACCTTCGGCCATGGCAGCATGCCCGGGATACCGCCGCCAGCGGCAGCAGCAGGCGCCGCTTCAGCACGCTTAACAGCGTCTTTCACGTAAGCCTGAACGTCTTCGCGCAGGATACGACCTTTACGGCCGGTGCCTTTCACTTTCGCCAGGTTAACGCCGAACTCGCGCGCCAGACGGCGAATCAGCGGAGTGGCGTGGACGTAAGCGTCGTTTTCAGCGAATTCGGTTTTACCTTCCGCTTTCGCAGCCGGTGCCGCGGCAGGCTTAGCGGCCTGAGCCGGAGCTGCAGCCGGTGCCGGCGCAGCCGCCTGAGCCGGTGCGGCGGCAGGCGCAGCGCCTTCCACTTCGAAGACCATGATCAGGGAGCCGGTTTTGACTTTATCGCCGGTGCTGATTTTGATCTCTTTGACGGTGCCCGCGAACGGCGCCGGCACTTCCATAGACGCTTTGTCGCCTTCGACGGTGATCAGGGACTGCTCAGCAGCCACTTTATCGCCGACTTTTACCATCACTTCGGTCACTTCAACTTCGTCGCCGCCGATGTCCGGTACGTTAACGTCTTTCGCACCGCCAGCCGCAGCTGGAGCAGCCGCCGCCGGAGCAGCAGCCTGAGCAGGTGCGGCAGCAGGCGCAGCGCCCGCCACTTCGAAGATCATGATCAGGGAGCCGGTTTTGACTTTATCGCCGGTGTTGATCTTGATCTCTTTCACGGTACCCGCGAACGGCGCCGGCACTTCCATCGAGGCTTTATCGCCTTCGACGGTGATCAGAGACTGCTCAGCCGCAACGGTATCGCCCACTTTCACCAGAATTTCAGTGACTTCAACTTCGTCACCGCCGATGTCCGGCACGTTCACTTCTTTCTCTGCCGCGGCAGCTGCTGGAGCAGCGGCGGCCGGAGCGGCTTCTTTCTTCTCTTCCTGCGCAGGTGCAGCGGCTGCTGCACCCTCGGCGGAATCGAAAATCATAATCAGTTTGCCAGTCTCGGTTTTATCGCCGACGGAGACTTTAATCTCTTTCACGACGCCAGCCTGCGGAGACGGGACTTCCATAGAGGCTTTATCGCCTTCTACGGTGATCAGCGACTGTTCAGCTTCAACTTTGTCGCCCACTTTGACCAGAATCTCGGTGATTTCAACTTCATCAGCCCCGATGTCCGGTACTTTGATTTCGATAGCCATTATTCTTTTACCTCTTACGCCAGACGCGGGTTAACTTTTTCTGCATCGATGTTGAATTTGGTAATTGCGTCCGCAACCACTTTCTTATCGATTTCACCACGTTTAGCCAGTTCGCCCAGCGCTGCAACGACCACATAGGAAGCATCGACTTCGAAGTGGTGACGCAGGTTTTCACGGCTGTCGGAACGACCGAAGCCATCGGTACCCAGTACGCGGTAATCGTCAGCCGGTACGTAGGTACGAACCTGCTCGGCGAACAGTTTCATATAGTCAGTGGATGCCACTGCCGGAGCGTCGTTCATCACCTGAGCGATGTACGGCACGCGCGGTGTTTCCAGCGGGTGCAGCATGTTCCAGCGTTCGCAATCCTGGCCATCACGCGCCAGTTCGGTGAAGGAGGTGACGCTGTACACGTCAGAGCCCACGCCGTAGTCTTTCGCCAGGATCTGCGCTGCTTCACGGACGTGACGCAGGATAGAACCGGAGCCCAGCAGCTGAACTTTACCTTTGCTACCTTCGATGGTTTCGAGTTTGTAGATACCTTTGCGGATACCTTCCTCGGCGCCTTCCGGCATGGCCGGCATGTGGTAGTTTTCGTTCAGGGTAGTGATGTAGTAGTAAACGTTCTCTTGTTTCTCACCGTACATACGCTCCAGGCCGTCATGCATGATGACCGCCACTTCGTAGGCGTAGGAGGGATCGTAAGAGATACAGTTCGGGATAGTCAGAGACTGAATATGGCTGTGGCCATCTTCGTGCTGCAGACCTTCGCCGTTCAGCGTCGTACGACCGGAAGTACCACCAATCAGGAAGCCGCGAGCCTGCTGGTCGCCAGCCTGCCAGCACAGGTCACCGATACGCTGGAACCCGAACATCGAGTAGTAGATGTAGAACGGGATCATCGGCAGGTTGTTGGTGCTGTAAGAGGTCGCCGCAGCCAGCCAGGATGCGCCTGCGCCCAGCTCGTTGATCCCTTCCTGCAGGATCTGACCTTTCTCGTCTTCTTTGTAGTATGCAACCTGCTCACGGTCCTGCGGGGTGTACTGCTGGCCGTTCGGGCTGTAGATACCGATCTGACGGAACAGACCTTCCATACCGAAAGTACGCGCTTCGTCGGCGATGATCGGCACGAGGCGGTCTTTGATGGATTTGTTCTTCAGCATCACGTTCAGGGCACGAACGAACGCGATAGTGGTAGAGATCTCTTTATTCTGCTCTTCCAGCAGCGGGCGGAAATCTTCCAGCGTCGGCAGCTCCAGCTTCTCAGTGAAGTTCGGCTGACGGCTCGGCAGATAGCCGTGCAGTTTCTGACGCTGAGCGTGCAGATAGGTGTGCTCTTCGGAACCTTCCGGGAAGGTGACGTACGGCAGTTTTTCCAGATCGGCATCGGCAACCGGCACGTTGAAACGATCGCGGACGTAGCGAACGCCGTCCATGTTCATTTTCTTAACCTGGTGAGCGATGTTCTTACCTTCAGCAGTGTCACCCATGCCGTAACCTTTGATGGTATGGGCGAGGATAACGGTCGCTTTGCCTTTGGTTTCCTGCGCTTTTTTCAGAGCAGCATAAACTTTCTTCGGATCGTGGCCACCGCGGTTCAGGGCCCAAATCTGCTCGTCAGTCCAGTCGGCAACCAGCGCAGCGGTCTCCGGATATTTACCGAAGAAGTGCTCGCGCACATAAGCGCCGTCTTTGGATTTAAAGGTCTGGTAATCGCCGTCAACGGTTTCTTCCATCAGCTGAATCAGCTTACCGCTGGTGTCTTTACGCAGCAGCTCATCCCAACGACCGCCCCAGATAACCTTGATAACGTTCCAGCCAGCGCCCGCGAAGATGCCTTCCAGTTCGTTAATGATTTTGCCGTTACCGGTGACCGGACCGTCAAGACGCTGCAGGTTACAGTTGATAACGAACACCAGGTTGTCGAGCTTCTCACGGGTCGCGATGGTGATCGCGCCTTTAGATTCCGGCTCGTCCATCTCACCGTCGCCCAGGAACGCGTAAACGGTTTGTTTGGAGGTGTCTTTCAGACCACGGTGTTCCAGATATTTCAGGAATTTAGCCTGATAAATCGCCCCGATTGGGCCCAGGCCCATAGAAACGGTCGGGAACTGCCAGAATTCCGGCATCAGTTTCGGGTGCGGATAAGAGGACAGACCTTTACCGTGAACTTCCTGACGGAAGTTGTTCATCTGCTCTTCAGTCAGACGACCTTCCAGGAACGCACGCGCATAAACGCCCGGAGAGATGTGACCCTGGAAGTACACCAGGTCGCCGCCATCCTGCTCATTGCGTGCGCGGAAGAAGTGGTTGAAGCACACTTCGTAGAAGGTTGCGGAAGACTGGAAAGAAGCCATGTGGCCGCCCAGTTCGAGATCTTTTTTCGATGCGCGCAGAACGGTCATGATGGCGTTCCAGCGGATCGCAGAACGGATACGACGTTCCAGATCCAGATTACCCGGATATTCCGGCTCATCTTCAACGGCAATAGTGTTGACGTAACCGCCGGTCGATGCGCCAGCAGCCACTTTCACCCCGCCTTTGCGGGCTTCAGAAAGGAGTTGGTCAATAAGATACTGAGCGCGCTCAACACCTTCTTCACGGATGACCGATTCGATCGCCTGTAGCCAGTCGCGAGTTTCGATCGGATCCACGTCATTTGGTAAACGTTCTGACATGGGGGGTATTCCTTATCTATCTAATCGTTGATTAATCTGGAACCTGTCCCATTGAACTCTTCGTTCTTCACCGTTGAACAACCAAAAATTCAATAAGACAGGTTCTGCGTTTAGTTGCCGCGCTCTAAAAATGGCGCTTAAGAACCGGAGTTCTCGTCCTTTCGTTGCTGTAAACGACGCAGCGAACGTTCTCTACGACTCTGCTCACGGCTACGGTCCAGCAAAATTTCCTCAATGAACGCCAGGTGACGGTGCGACGCCTCACGCGCCTGCTCCGGCTCCCCGGCCATTATCGCCTCGAAAATGCGAGTGCGATGGTTGCTGACCAACGGGAGCATTTCCCGGCGGGCATACAGCAATTCAAAGTTCTGACGCACGTTTTGCGCCAGCATCGGCTCCATACACCTTAGCAGATGGAGCAAAACCACATTGTGTGCCGCCTCGGTGACGGCGATTTGGTACTGGACGACGGCGCCGGACTCAGCGTCCAGATCGCCCGACTGCTGAGCCCGCTCAATAGCCTGATGCAGCTCGCGGATACGGTCGCGATCTTCATCATTGCTGCGCAGCGCCGCGTAATAAGCCGCAATGCCTTCCAGCGCGTGACGGGTCTCAAGCAGATCGAATTGGGATTCAGGGTGATCGGACAGCAGCTCGACCAGCGGATCGCTGAAGCTCTGCCACAGGCGGCTCTGAACAAACGTTCCACCTCCCTGACGACGAAGCAACAGGCCCTTGGCTTCGAGGCGTTGAATCGCCTCACGCAGCGAGGGGCGGGAAACGTCGAACTGTTTAGCCAGTTCGCGTTCAGGCGGGAGTTTTTCACCGGGGCGCAAGGTCCCCTCAAGGATCAGAAACTCCAGCTGCTGCTCTATCACATCGGATAATTTTGGTTGGCGGATTTTGCTGTAGGCCATATTCCCTGTCTCTGCCATTAGCCCGGAGTCAATTGGTCTTACCAATTTAAAGTTCGTAGCGCTAAAGTAACAAAGTATTCACCTTCTGTCCATACAGGTTTTGATTGAAATCAGTAAACGACGGACATTTTAACAACCTTACAGAAATAACATTTCAGAAATGTAACCTTGCACAAATGTTACGTTTACTCATAAAGAGGTAGCATTAACTTAATGGAAACGAAAAATTACGCTATCTGAACCGATTCAACGACCCAATAAATGAATATAAAGACAATACAATTGAATAAATAATCACAAAGAAGCAATGCATCGGAATAATACAGAATGTGTCTATTGATGTCTTTTTAGACACATGGTCATCATCCCTTCATAAAGCAGGTGCATTCAAACGCGCTTACCACTATTCTCCCTGAGACGAAAGGCCTTTTTCTGAATTACCGCACCGCCTTCCGTAAACAAAACAATACAGAAACGGAAGTCGCTACATACACAAACACAACAATATGTGCGCGCCATCACTCAGGTAAAAAGTGGGCCACTTCGCCCAAATTTTCGCTGGCTATGCTTTCTGGCAGGGACAGCAGTGAAGCAGCAACCTGACGGATGACGTACACAAAAAATAATCACACACGAGGTTTCATATGGAAGGTCAACAGCACGGCGATCGGCTGAAGCGCGGCCTGAAAAACCGCCACATCCAGCTCATCGCGCTGGGCGGGGCTATCGGCACCGGCCTGTTTCTGGGGAGCGCGTCCGTCATTCAGTCCGCCGGCCCGGGTATCATTCTTGGTTACGCGATTGCCGGTTTTATCGCCTTTCTGATCATGCGTCAGCTGGGCGAAATGGTGGTGGAAGAGCCGGTAGCCGGTTCGTTTAGCCACTTTGCTTATAAATACTGGGGCGGCTTTGCCGGCTTCGCCTCCGGCTGGAACTACTGGGTGCTGTATGTCCTGGTGGCCATGGCGGAACTCACTGCCGTCGGCAAATATATCCAGTTCTGGTGGCCGGAAATCCCAACCTGGGCCTCAGCGGCGGTCTTCTTCATCGCCATCAACGCCATTAACCTGACCAACGTGAAAGTGTTCGGGGAAATGGAGTTCTGGTTTGCCATTATCAAAGTGGTCGCCGTTGTGGCGATGATTTTGTTCGGCGGCTGGCTGCTGTTCAGCGGTAACGGCGGCCCGCAGGCGACAGTACGTAACCTCTGGGATCAAGGCGGGTTCCTGCCGCACGGCTTTACCGGGCTGGTAATGATGATGGCGATCATCATGTTCTCCTTCGGCGGTCTGGAGCTGGTGGGTATCACCGCGGCGGAAGCGGATAACCCGGAGCAAAGCATCCCGAAAGCCACTAACCAGGTTATCTACCGTATCCTGATCTTCTATGTTGGCTCGCTGGCGGTCCTGCTCTCGCTGCTGCCGTGGACGCGTGTGACTGCGGACACCAGTCCGTTCGTCCTGATTTTCCATGAGCTTGGCGATACGCTGGTGGCAAACGCCCTCAACGTAGTGGTGCTGACGGCGGCCCTGTCGGTGTATAACAGCTGCGTCTACTGCAACAGCCGTATGCTGTTCGGTCTTGCCCAGCAGGGGAACGCACCGAAAGCGCTGCTCAGCGTCGACAAACGCGGCGTGCCGGTGAATACCATTCTCGTCTCCGCCGTGGTCACCGCCCTGTGTGTGCTGATCAACTACCTGGCGCCGGAATCCGCATTTGGCCTGCTGATGGCGCTGGTAGTCTCCGCCCTGGTGATCAACTGGGCGATGATCAGCCTCGCGCATATCAAATTCCGTCGCGCCAAACAGCAGCAGGGCGTCACCACTCGCTTCCCCGCCCTCTTCTACCCGCTGGGTAACTGGGTGTGCCTGCTGTTTATGGCCGCGGTGCTGGTAATTATGCTGATGACCCCGGGGATGGCGATTTCCGTTTGGCTGATCCCGGTATGGATCGCCGTGCTGGGCGTGGGCTATCTGTTTAAACAGAAAGCCGCCGCCACCATAAAAGCACAATAATACATCTCATCAATAATTCTCTTTGCTCTGCGCCCCCTCCCTGAATGACGGGCGCAGAGCATTGTTATCTGCTTCACACTTTCCCCTCCATAGCTTTTTTATCCATATCGTCAACGCGTTCCTGCAACGTAATTCTCTCGATAGCAGCCAATAATTCTCTCCATACTGCAACGGAGAGACCGCACATGGCAGACAATAGACTTTCAATAAAAGAAAAGATTGGTTATGGGATGGGGGATGCCGGATGCAATATCATCTTTGGCGCCATCATGCTGTTTGTTAACTATTTTTATACCGATATTTTCGGTCTGGCGCCGGCGCTGGTGGGCGTACTGCTGCTGTCGGTGCGCGTCATCGATGCGGTGACCGACCCGATCATGGGCGCCCTCGCCGACCGCACCCGCAGTAAATATGGCCGCTTTCGTCCATGGCTGCTGTGGATTGCTTTCCCCTACGCCCTGTTCAGCGTCCTGATGTTCACCACTCCTGAGTGGACCTATAACAGCAAAGTCATCTATGCGTTTGTCACCTACTTTCTGCTGTCGATTACCTATACCGCGATTAACATCCCCTACTGCTCGCTGGGAACGGTGATGACTGCCGATCCGAAAGAGCGCGTTGCCTGCCAGTCTTATCGTTTCGTGATGGTGGGTATCGCCACGCTGTTGCTGTCATTAACGCTGCTGCCAATGGCCGACTGGTTCGGCGGCGCCGATAAAGCGAAGGGCTATCAGATGGCGATGACCGTGCTGGCCTTCATCGGCATGTGTATGTTCCTGTTCTGCTTCGCTACCGTACGCGAACGCATCCACCCGGCGGTACAGACCAATGATGAACTGAAAAAAGATCTCAAAGATGTGTGGAAAAATGACCAGTGGGTACGCATCCTGTTGCTCACGCTGTGCAACGTCTGTCCGGGCTTTATCCGCATGGCCGCCACCATGTACTACGTCACCTGGGTAATGGGGCAAAGCACCCATTTTGCCACTCTGTTTATCAGCCTCGGCGTGGTCGGGATGATGATTGGCAGCATGCTGGCAAAAGTCCTCACCGACCGCTGGTGCAAACTGCAGGTCTTCTTCTGGACCAATATCGTGCTGGCGATCTTCTCCTGCGCCTTCTATTTCTTTAATCCGCACGCCACCACGCTGATTATGGTGCTCTACTTCCTGCTCAACATCCTGCATCAAATTCCCTCCCCGCTGCACTGGTCGCTGATGTCCGATGTTGACGACTACGGCGAGTGGAAAACCGGCAAGCGCATCACCGGCATTAGCTTCTCCGGCAATCTGTTCTTCCTCAAAGTCGGCCTGGCGGTCGCCGGGGCGATGGTCGGATTCCTGTTGTCATGGTACGGCTACGACGCTGGCGCCAAAGCGCAAAGCGCCTCCGCCCTCAACGGCATCGTGCTGTTGTTCTCGGTTATCCCCGGCGTCGGCTACCTGATCACCGCCGGCGTGGTGCGCCTGCTGAAAGTTGACCGCACCCTGATGCGCCAGATCCAGAGCGATTTAGAGAAGCGCCGCAGCAACTACAGCGAGCTGAATGAATACCAGGAACTGAAAACCAGTGAACACGTAAGGAAAGCCTGATGAATAACTGGCCCAACCCCTTTATTGAACAGCGCGCAGATCCCTTTATTCTGCGCCACCTTAATCACTACTACTTTATTGCCTCGGTGCCGGAATACGACCGGCTGGAGATCCGGCGCGCGGCGACCCTTGAAGGATTACGCGATGCGGAGCCGGTAGTGGTCTGGCGCGCACCGCAAAGCGGGCCGATGAGCCAGCTGATTTGGGCGCCGGAGCTACATGAGATAGACGGTAAGTGGTATATCTATTTTGCCGCCACCCATACCCACGATCTGGATGCGCTGGGCATGTTCCAGCATCGTATGTTCGTGATCGAGTGCGCCGACCACGATCCGCTGACCGGCCGCTGGCAGGAAAAAGGCCAGGTGGTCACGCCTTTCGATACCTTCGCCCTCGATGCCACCACCTTTATCCATCAGGGCAAACGCTGGTACCTGTGGGCGCAAAAATCGCCGCATATCGAGGGCAACTCAAACCTGTATCTCGCTGAAATGGCCAACCCGTGGACGCTAAAAGGCAAGCCGGTCATGCTGAGCAAGCCGGAGTTCGACTGGGAGTGTCGGGGATTTAAGGTCAATGAAGGACCCGCGGTGCTGGTGCATGGCGATAAGCTGTTCATCAGCTATTCCGCCAGCGCCACCGACGAAAACTACTGCATGGGGTTGCTCTGGATTGACCGGCAGGCCGATCCGCTGCAGCCGGCAAACTGGCATAAAGCCCCGCAGCCGGTGTTCCGGACCAGCTATGAAAACCGCCAGTATGGCCCGGGCCATAATAGTTTTACCCAAACGCCGGCGGGGGAAGATGTGCTGGTCTACCACGCGCGGAATTACACCGAGATTGAAGGCGACCCGCTGTATGACCCCAATCGTCATACCCGGCTAAAACTCGTCAGCTGGAGAGAGGACGGCATGCCCGACTTCGGCATCCCGCCGGCGGATACGCTGTAGCGGTTCGGTATGCGGCCCGCTGGCGCGGGTTCTCCAGGCCGGGTCAGGCGAAACCGCCGCCCGGCAACATGCCAGGTACGGCGTCTGATATAGAACCCGGCGCCGCTGTTGCTTGCCGGGCCTGCGCAGTGTGGGTCTCCAGGCCGGATAAGCGCAACGCCATCCGGCAAATAACGCCCCAGATGTGAGAGTATCGTGGCAGGTAGAGTACGAGCGCAGGCCGTTACACCAGGGTGCCGTAAATCGTCAGCAGCGCCATGATCACCACCACCACCAGCGAGGTTTTCTTGGCCATCGACACCGCGGCCTTCGGGGTCGCCACTTTATCCACGTGCGGTTCACGAGCCAGGGAATACTGCGCCAGGCGGGTCAATACCTGATACTGCGACGAATGGCGGTCGCCTAACGATGCAAACCACGCCGGGAGCGCTTTCTCTCCATGCCCCACCAGAGCATAGACAACCCCCACCAGACGCACCGGCAGCCAGTCCACAATATGCAGGATACCATCGATTCCGGACTGCAAACGATGATGCGGCGTCTGGTAACGCGCCAGCCACGTCTGCCAGGCACGCAGGACGCTATAGGCGATAAGCGTCAGCGGCCCCCACGCCCCACCGACCACAAACCAGAAGAGTGGCGCCAGGTAGTAACGATAGTTAATCCATAGCAGCGCATTTTGCAGTTCGCTAAGGTACTCGCGCTCATCACAGCCCGGGGGGACGCCGTGTATCAACGTCAGCTCGCTGGCCATCGCATCGCAGGCGCGGCTGTCATTGCGCGACGCCGCTTTCAGATAGGCATGATAGTGCAGCCGAACCTTACCGGCGCCGATGCACAGCAGGCCTAGCAAAATCCAGAACACCAGCAGCGGTACGTTGAACAGCTGCCCCTGCAGCAAGCGCTGAATAATGTAGACCACCGCGACGGCGACCAGGGTCATCAGCAGCGTTCCCGGCAACGAGAAATGTTTTATCCGGCGGAACGCCACCTCCAGCCGATGATCAAGCTGCCAGTGTTCGCCCAGTTTAAACAGGCGTTCAGCGATAAGCACCAGCAGCGTAGTAAACAGCGTCATGAGGTCTCCTTTTCGGACGGCGCGCTGAGCAGCGCACGAAATTTTTTCCAGTCAAAGGCCGGTCCCGGGTCCGTCTTGCGAACGGGCGCGATATCGCTATGGCCCGTGATGTTTGCGGCGATGGCAGGATAAATCGTGATAAGCAGATCCGTCACCGCCGCCAGCTGCTGGTACTGCGCATCGGTATACGCCAGGGTATCCGTGCCTTCCAGCTCAATACCGATGGAAAAGTCATTGCAGCGTTCACGCCCCTGATAGCTGGAGACACCCGCATGCCATGCACGCTTATCGAAAGGCACATACTGCACGATTTCACCATCACGGCGAATCAGACAATGCGCCGAAACGCGCAGATGAGCGATCTCGGCAAAGAAAGGATGCGCGTGAGGATCCAGGGTGCCGGTGAACAGCGCGTCAATCCATGGACCACCAAATTCACCTGGCGGCAGGCTGATATTATGCACCACCAATAAGGAAGGGGCCTCTTCATCCGGACGGCAGTCATGGTGCGGCGAGGGAACCCGCCGCGCGCCGACCAGCCATCCCTCGTTCAACTGCATGCGGGATCTCCTTTCGCGAACTCATGCTTCCGGGCCACACGCCGGCCCAAAGGATGAAGTGTGTATGGTACTGAAACGTCGTTCAGGTTAGCATGTTTCCCACTTCTGAATCTTATCTATCTGGAGCTTTATCATGTCGCCTCGTCGTTACAACCCCGACCGCCGCCGTGACGTGCTGCTGGAACGTATTAATCTCGATATTACCGATGCTGTCGCACATTCCCTGCGGGAAGATTTGGGCGGCGAAGTCGACGCCAGCAACGATATTAGCGCACAATTATTGCCGCAGGATGCACGCTCCCATGCGGTGGTCATTACCCGCGAAGATGGCGTCTTCTGTGGTAAACGCTGGGTGGAAGAGGTCTTCATTCAGCTCGCCGGTGACGACGTGAATATCACCTGGCACGTCGCCGATGGCGATGCGGTCAAAGCCGATCAACCCCTGTTCGAGCTGGAAGGCCCATCGCGCATTCTGCTCACTGGCGAACGTACGGCGCTGAACTTTGTACAAACCCTCTCCGGCGTCGCCAGCGTTGTCCGCCGCTATGTCGACCTGCTGGCGGGCACCAAAACCCAACTCCTGGATACGCGCAAAACGCTGCCAGGGCTGCGTACCGCTTTGAAATACGCGGTTCTCTGCGGCGGCGGCGCCAACCACCGCCTGGGGCTGTTCGACGCTTTCCTGATTAAAGAAAACCACATCATCGCCTCCGGCTCGATCCGTCAGGCGGTGGAAAAGGCGTTCTGGCTGCATCCTGATGTGCCGGTGGAAGTGGAAGTGGAAACGCTGGATGAGCTGGAGCAGGCGTTAAAAGCCGGGGCCGATATCATTATGCTCGATAACTTCACCACCGACCTGATGCGCGAGGCGGTGAAAATCACCGCTGGCCAGGCGGCGCTCGAGGTCTCCGGCAACGTCACCTTTGACACCATCCGCGAATTTGCCGACACCGGGGTCGACTATATCTCCGTCGGGGCCCTGACCAAACATGTGCAGGCGCTCGACCTGTCGATGCGTTTTCGCTGAAGATTGGGCCTTCACGTTTCCGGCGTGAAGGCCTGAATTTGCGACCCGACTCGCAGCCGCTCTTGCTCACCATGCAATCCCGCTAAAAACCCTGGAACCCGGTTTCCCGGATCGTTTTCGTCTCCTCGCCTGTCCCCCTGAATCCCGTCACAGTGCTTCTGTCACAACAAGGAGCGACTTATGGATAAACAACGAGGTTTTACCCTGATTGAACTGATGGTGGTCATCGGCATCATCGCCATTCTCAGCGCCATCGGCATCCCGGCCTACCAGAACTACCTGCGTAAAGCCGCCCTCACCGATCTGCTGCAGACCTTTGTCCCCTACCGGACGGCAATTGAACTTTGCGCGCTCGATCATGGCGGCCTGACGACATGCGACGGCGGCAGCAATGGCATCCCCTCGCCAACCACCACGCGCTACCTCTCCGCCATGAGCGTGGCAAAAGGGGTCGTTACCCTCACCGGCCAGGAAAGTCTCAACGGACTGGGCGTCACCCTAACCCCGACCTGGGATAACGCCGAGGGCGTCACCGGCTGGCAGCGGGTATGCACTATCACCGACAACAGCGCGCTTCAGCAGGCCTGCGAAGACGTCTTCCGCGTGAAGAGAGGGCGACAACATGAAAACAGAACAGCTGATCCCTCTCTGTCGTCGCCATCACGCCCTGCTGCTGCACAGCGATGAGCAGACGATATCCATTGCGGTGGTCGATACCCCGCCGACGGAGCTAATGGAGGCGCTACGTTTCGCGACGCAAAAACGGATCGATATTGAATGCTGGAGCCAGGAGCAGATGGATAAGCGCCTGCAAGTCCAGGAAAAGCAGGCGCTGCTGGCGCAAAATGCAGGCCCGGAAAACATCGCCGAACGGGTCAATCAGATCCTCGAGCAGGCCCTGCGTCAGCGGGCCTCCGATATTCATATCGAACCCACGGAAACGCACTTACGGATCCGCCTGCGTGTCGATGGCGTGCTACACGCCCTGCCGCTGCTGGCGCCCGAGCTGGCCGCGCCGGTTATCGCACGACTCAAAGTGATGGCCAGTCTCGATATCGCCGAGCATCGTTTGCCGCAGGATGGTCAGTTCGCGCTGAACCTCGCCGGACGGCAGCTCTCCTTTCGCATCGCCACTCTGCCCTGCCGCTATGGCGAGAAAATTGTCCTGCGCCTTCTGCATCAGGTTGACCAGGCGCTGGATCTGGAGGCGCTCGGCCTCTCATCCTCTCAGCTGGCGGCCTTCCGCCAGGCGCTGAATCAGCCGCAGGGGCTGCTGCTGGTCACTGGCCCAACCGGAAGCGGGAAAACGGTAACCCTCTACAGCGCCCTGCAGGCGCGAAACCGGGAGCAAGTGAACATCTGTAGCGTCGAGGATCCTCTGGAGATCCCCATCGCCGGGATGAACCAGACGCAAATCAACCCGCGCGCCGGGCTGACCTTTCATAGCGTACTGCGCGCCCTGTTACGTCAGGACCCGGATATTGTGATGGTGGGTGAAATCCGCGATGCCGAAACCGCTGAAATCGCGCTGAAAGCCGCCCAAACGGGTCATCTGGTGCTCTCTACTCTGCACACCAATTCCACCAGCGAAACCCTTACCCGCCTGCAGCAAATGGGCATCGCCCGCTGGATGATCTCCTCTGCGCTCTCGCTGGTTATCGCCCAGCGTCTGGTCCGCAAGCTGTGCCCCCACTGCCGGCGCAATGCCGGCAGTGCCGCCGACCTGCCGCACAGTCTGTGGCCCCGCTCGCTGCCGCGCTGGCAGGCCGCGGGCTGCGAACACTGTTATCACGGGTATCACGGCAGGCTGGCGCTGTTCGAGGTCTTGCCTGTCACTCCGGGGCTACGTCAGGGGATAGTCCAGGGGCTCAACGCCATTGAGATCGAATCTCTGGCGCGAGCCGCGGGCATGATGACGCTCTTCGAAAGCGGATGTCAGGCTATCGAACAGGGCTTGACCAGCCTCGAAGAGGTGGTGCGGGTGCTGGGGATCCCCCATGGCGACTAAGCGTCTCTGGCGCTGGCGAGGCGTCGATGCGCAAGGCGCTCCTTGTCAGGGGATGCTATGGCAAGCCAGTCGTCCGGAGGTGCTGCATCACCTCCAGCAGCAGCGCATCCTGCCGCTGGCTATACGCCGCTGTACGGTGAAGCAAAGCCTGTGGCACCCGCGCTACAGCAGCGAAACAATCCGCCAGTTGGCAACCCTGCTGCAGGCCGGGCTACCGTTGGCGGAAGGGTTATCGCTTCTGGCGCAGCAGCAACCGCATGGGCAGTGGCAGGCGCTGCTTGAGGCGCTGGGCCGCGAACTGGCCCAGGGCGTGACTTTCTCTGCCGCACTGGCGCAGTGGCCGCAGGCTTTTCCGCCACTGTATCTGGCGATGATTAGCACTGGCGAACTGACGGGCAAGCTCGATATTTGCTGCCAGCAGCTGGCCAACCAGCAGCAGGAGCAGCAGCGGCTCGCCGGCAAGGTCAAGAAGGCGCTGCGCTACCCGCTGATCGTGCTCACACTGGCGCTGCTGGTGGTGCTGGGGATGCTTTATTTTGTCCTTCCTGAATTCACTGCCATCTACCAGACGTTCAATACGCCGCTGCCGTTATTAACGCGAATGGTTATTGCGGCAGGGGACATGCTGAGCCGCGGCTGGCCGTTACTGCTGGCCTTTCTGATGAGCCCGCTGCTGCTCAACCAGCTGGTCCGGCAGCGCGCCGACTGGCTGCTGCGTCGCCAGCAGCTGCTTAACGCACTCCCTCTCATCGGCCCCCTGATCGGCGGCCAACAGCTGAGCCTGATATTCACCGTTCTGGCGTTAACCCAAAGCGCCGGTATCAGCTTTCTGCAGGGGCTGCAAAGCGTTGAAGAGACCCTGTCGTGCCCGCTGTGGCGCCAGCGCCTGGCGCAGGCCCGCGCGCTGATCGTTCAGGGGGATCCGATCTGGCAGGCGTTAAGCCGCTGCGGCGGTTTTACACCGCTGTGTCTGCAGCTCATCCGCACGGGGGAAAGCGCGGGGGCACTGGATCAGATGCTGGAAAACCTGGCGCATCATCATCGTGAGCAGACCCATCAGCGAGCCGACAGTCTGGCTGCGCATCTGGAACCCCTGATGCTGGTGATAACCGGCTCGCTGGTCGGGATCCTGGTGGTGGCGATGTATTTGCCCGTTTTTCATCTGGGCGATGCCATTGGCGGGGCGGGAGGATAAGCAACGCTGGCACCGCGCAGGCGCCAGCGCAGCCAGTTACAGGCTATTGAATACCCGGTTCTCTTGTTCCTGAACGCGGATAAAGGTGGTGCGTTTGGTCAGCTCTTTCAGTCGCGAGGCGCCAACGTAAGTGCAGGCAGAGCGCAGGCCGCCGAGAATGTCGCGCGCGGTATTGTCCACCGGGCCACGCAGCGGCAGCTTAACGGTTTTCCCTTCCGCCGCGCGGTATTTCGCGACACCGCCCACATGGCGGGTCATCGCCGATTCGGAGCTCATACCGTAAAACAGCATGAATTTTTCACCGTTCTCTTCAACCACAGTCCCGCCGCTCTCTTCGTGGCCCGCCAGCATACCGCCGAGCATCACGAAATCAGCGCCGCCGCCGAAGGCTTTCGCCACATCGCCCGGCATGGTGCATCCGCCGTCGCTGATGATCTGGCCGCCAAGGCCATGTGCGGCATCAGCACACTCGATCACGGCGGAGAGCTGCGGGTAGCCGACCCCGGTTTTGACGCGGGTGGTGCAGACGGAGCCCGGGCCAATGCCAACTTTGACGATATCGGCGCCGGAGAGGATCAGCTCTTCACACATTTCACCGGTGACCACGTTCCCGGCGATAATGGTTTTTTGCGGCCAGGCTTCGCGCGCCTTCGCCACAAACTGGACGAAGTGTTCAGAGTAGCCATTGGCGACGTCAATGCACACAAAGTTCAACTGTGGGTTCTGAGAGATGATCTGTTGCGTTTTATCAAAATCCGCATCGGAAGTACCGGTGGAAACCATCACATGCTTGAGAACGTCTGCGGATACGCTCTGGACAAACGCCTGCCATTCTTCCGCGGTGTAGTGCTTGTGTACTGCCGTCAGAATGCCAAAAGTGGCCAGCGCTTTCGCCATGCTGAAGGTGCCGACGGTGTCCATGTTAGCCGCAATAATCGGCACACCGGACCAGGTCAGGCCTGAATGTTTAAAGGTGAATTCACGTTCCAGCTCAACATCAGAACGGCTTTTGAGGGTAGAGCGTTTCGGGCGGATAAGAACGTCTTTGAAACCAAGCTTCAGATCTTCTTCAATACGCATGTGCGAATTCCTGGGGTTAATGGCATTAATGTGAGAGCACAACTCCAGTGACGTTATCATACGCACGAATCAGGCCCGCGCAAGACTGCGATTTTCACTTTTTTTACGCTACAATCGTATAAATTTACCTGGTGAATGGAGAAAAAAGCGCTTATATCTCCACCCGCCAGCGCATTATTTTTAACCATTTGATTTGCTTGATTAAAAGAAACAGAATAGCGGACGGCGCTCCCGGCTGGCACGGGGCCATCACGACAAGATCGCTGTCGCCTCTCCGGCATACTGCCCGTCCTCGCTGTCTGAATACCAAAAATACGAGCAATCCGTTTCAGGGTCAGAAGATATGGGGTACACAGTCGCGTTAACAGGCGGGATTGGCAGCGGTAAAAGTACGGTCGCCGACGCCTTCGCGCAGCTCGGGATTAAGGTTATCGATGCCGATGTTATCGCCCGCCAGGTGGTCGAACCCGGCACCCCGGCGCTCCAGGCCATTGCCGGCCACTTCGGGCCACAGATGATTGCCCCCGACGGCACGCTAAACCGCCGTCTGCTGCGGGAAAAAATTTTTGCTCAGGTGGAGGAAAAAGCCTGGCTCAACGCGCTGTTGCATCCGCTGATTCAGCAGGAAACGCGCCGCCAGATGCAGGCCGCCACCTCCCCTTATCTCCTCTGGGTCGTACCTTTGCTGGTCGAAAACCGCCTGTCCAGCCAGGCCGATCGCGTACTGGTCGTCGATGTGCCAAAAGAGACGCAAATCGAACGCACCATGCTGCGCGATAAGGTCAGCCGCGAACATGCTGAACATATTCTTGCCGCCCAGGCCACGCGCGAGCAGCGCCTGGCCGTCGCGGACGATGTTATTGAAAACACTGGCACGCCGGATGCAGTGGCATCGGATGTTGCCCGCCTGCACGAAAAGTACTTAACGCTGGCATTGCAGGCCGCCTCACAGGAAAACTCGTAATGCATACCCCCGTTCTGTTTGAACATCCTCTTAATGAGAAAATGCGCACCTGGCTGCGCATCGAATTTCTGATCCAGCAGATGGCTTTCCATCCGATGATTGCCAGCCATGCCGATGCGCTCCATTTTTTCCGTAACGCCGGCGATCTGCTGGATGTCCTGGAGCGCGGCGAGGTGCGTACCGATCTGGTCAAAGAGCTGGAGCGCCAGCAGCGTAAGCTCCAGTCCTGGGCAGAAGTGCCGGGAGTCGATCAGGAGCGCATTAACGCGCTGCGCCAGCAGCTCAAGCAGTCTTCCAGCACCCTGATGGCCGCGCCGCGCATTGGTCAGTTTCTGCGTGAAGATCGCCTGATTGCGCTAGTGCGCCAGCGCCTGAGTATCCCTGGCGGCTGCTGCAGCTTCGATTTACCGACCCTGCATATCTGGCTCCATATGCCGCAGGCGCATCGTGACGAGCAGGTGGCCAGCTGGCTTGCCAGCCTCGATCCATTGGTCCAGTCCCTGAGCCTGATCCTCGATCTGATTCGTAACTCCGGACAGTTTCGCAAACAGACCAGCCTCAATGGCTTTTATCAGGATAATGGCGAAGATGCCGATCTGCTGCGCCTGCGTCTCGATCTGGCCCACCAGCTTTATCCGCAGATCTCTGGCCATAAGAGCCGTTTCGCCATCCGCTTCCTGCCGCTGGACAGTGAGTATGGGATCGTGCCGGAGCGCTTTGATTTTGAACTGGCCTGCTGTTAAGGAGATAACATGTCAGAAGAGACTATCGTCAATTGTCCGACCTGCGGCAAAAACGTGGTATGGGGCGAACAAAGCCCCTATCGTCCATTTTGCAGCAAACGCTGCCAGCTGATCGATTTGGGAGAATGGGCAGCAGAGGAGAAGCGCATCCCCAGCGCGGGCGATCTCTCCGACAGCGATGACTGGAGCGAACAGCAGCCCTGATTTGACGGCACGCTAACCCAACGCCAGTTGGGTTAGCCTCCCAACCTGGGGTTCAGCCCTGGGCGATAAGTTTGCGGATAACCGGTTCATTCGCCGGGGGAAACGCTTCCGGATCCAGCGCCTGCCGCGTCATCCACTGTCCCGGCTGCCCCTCTTTACCCCAGGGCTCGCCTTCCCAACTTTCCACGAGGAAAAACCACAGCGTAATGTGGCGATCGGGGAACTGATACTCCAGCTTATCAAATAGTGAAAAGGTAGTGGCCGTAATTCCCACCTCTTCCTGCAGCTCGCGGATCAACGCCTGCTCCGGCGTTTCATCAGATTCAATCTTCCCGCCCGGGAACTCCAGCTTATTCGCCATATGGGCATCCGCGGCGCGCTGGGTAATAAAGATGTCGCCTTCTGGATTGCGAATTATCCCTACGGCGATTTGCAGTTTTTTCATTGAATCAGCTCCATAAAAAAGGCGCAGAACTCTGCGCCTTTGTTTTTTTATCAGCCCTTAGCTCAGACGGCCATGGCACTGTTTGTATTTTTTACCGGAACCGCACGGGCAAGGATCGTTACGCCCCACTTTACGTTCGCCGGTTTGTGCCGCCAGATCCTGTGCAGCGGCTTCATCATCGCTCTGATGGCTGAGCTGCTGCATCTGCGCCAGGCGCTCGGCCTCTTCACGACGTTGCTGCTCCATCGCCTCGACTTCTTCCGGCATCCGCACCTGCACTTTGCTCAGGGTGCTGATCACTTCATACTTCAGTGACTCCAGCATCGCGGCAAACATAGAGAACGATTCGCGCTTGTACTCCTGCTTCGGATCTTTCTGCGCATAGCCGCGCAGGTGGATACCCTGGCGCAGGTAGTCCATCGCCGCCAGATGTTCTTTCCACAGTGAATCCAGAGTCTGGAGCATCACGCCTTTCTCGAAGTGGCGCATCATTTCAGCGCCGACCACTTCCTCTTTACGCTGGTAGGTCTCTACCGCGCTCTGCAGAATACGTTCGCGCAGGGTCTCTTCATGCAGCTCCGGCTCTTTATCCAGCCACTCTTTGATTGGCAGGTCGAGGTCGAAGTCGTTTTTCAGACGCTCCTGCAGGCCTTCGATATCCCACATCTCCTCCAGCGACTGCGGCGGAATATGGGCATCGATAGTCGCCTTAAACACGTCTTCGCGGATGCTGTTGATGGTTTCGCTGACGTCAGACACGTCCAGCAGTTCGTTACGCTGGGTGTAAATCGCCCGGCGCTGGTCGTTGGCCACATCATCATATTCCAGCAACTGCTTACGAATATCGAAGTTACGGCTCTCAACTTTACGCTGCGCGTTGGCGATAGCCTTGGTGACCCACGGGTGCTCAATGGCTTCGCCGGGTTTCATCCCCAGTTTACGCATCATGCCGGAAACGCGATCGGAGGCGAAGATACGCATCAGGGCGTCTTCCATCGACAGGTAGAAGCGGGAAGAACCGGCATCCCCCTGACGACCGGCACGGCCGCGCAGCTGGTTATCGATACGGCGTGATTCATGACGCTCGGTACCGATAATGTGCAGGCCGCCTGCGGCCAGTACCGCATCGTGGCGCACCTGCCAGTCGGCTTTGATTTTTTCAATCTGCTCAGGCGTTGGATTTTCCAGCGCCGCGACTTCCGCCTGCCAGCTACCGCCGAGCATAATATCGGTACCACGGCCCGCCATGTTGGTAGCGATGGTCACCGCGGAAGGATAGCCTGCCTGAGCGACGATATCCGCTTCGCTGGCATGGAACTTGGCGTTCAGAACGTTGTGCTTAATGCCGGCTTTGGTCAGCTCACGGGAAACCACTTCCGATTTTTCGATCGAGATTGTCCCCACCAACACCGGCTGACCGGCTGCGGTACGGGTTTTGATATCTTCGATAATCGCCTGAATTTTTTCCGCTTCGGTCATATAGACCAGATCCGCCATGTCTTTACGGATCATCGGACGGTTGGTCGGCACGACCACGGTATCCAGCTTATAGATAGAGCTGAATTCAAAGGCTTCAGTATCGGCGGTACCGGTCATCCCCGCCAGTTTCTCATACAGACGGAAATAGTTCTGGAAGGTGATAGAGGCCAGAGTCTGGTTCTCGTTCTGGATCTCCACGCCCTCTTTGGCCTCAACGGCCTGGTGCAGACCATCGGACCAGCGCCGGCCCTGCATTGTACGACCAGTGTGCTCATCGACGATGATAACTTCGCCATCTTTAACAATGTAGTCAACGTCGCGGGTGAACAGCGCATGGGCGCGCAGCGCGGCGGTGACGTGGTGCATCAGCATAATATTGGTCGGGGAGTACAGGGACTCACCTTCATCCATAATGCCTTCCTGTACCAGCAGCTCTTCAATCAGCACCAGACCACGTTCGGTCAGGTTAACCTGACGCGCTTTTTCATCCACCGAGAAGTGGCCTTCGCCGGTGAAGGTGTCCGAATCTTCTTTTTCCTGACGGATCAGGTGCGGAATGATCTTGTTGACCTTACGGTACATTTCAGAGCTGTCTTCCGCCGGGCCGGAAATGATCAGGGGCGTACGCGCCTCATCGATCAGGATGGAGTCCACCTCATCCACCAGCGCATAGTGCAGTTTACGCTGAACGCGCTCTTCCGGGCTGAAGGCCATGTTGTCGCGCAGGTAGTCGAAGCCGTATTCGTTGTTGGTGCCATAGGTGATATCGGCAGCGTAGGCTTCACGCTTCGCCGGCGCCGGCAGGCCGGACATGTTGATGCCAACCGTCATGCCCAGGAATTCAAACAGCGGGCGGTTATTTTCGGCGTCACGCTGCGCCAGATAGTCGTTGACGGTCACCACGTGAACGCCTTTGCCGGTCAGCGCATTGAGGTAGGCCGGCAGGGTCGCGGTCAGGGTTTTACCTTCACCGGTACGCATCTCGGCGATGCAGCGATCGTTAAGCACCATACCGCCCAGCAGCTGGACGTCGAAGTGGCGCATGCCGAACACACGCTTACTGGCTTCGCGAACGACGGCGAACGCTTCAGGGATCAGGTTTTCCAGCACTTCGCCTTTTTCCAGGCGCGCGCGGAATTCAGCGGTTTTCGCTTTCAGCTCGTCATCAGAGAGTTTTTCCATCGCCGGTTCCATACCGTTGATGATATTGACGACTTTGCGCATACGACGCAGCGTACGGTCGTTACGGCTGCCGAAAACCTTAGTTAACATTTTAATAAGCATAATAAAATCTCAAACGCCCCGCGGTGCGGAGTCACAAAAAATAGGATGGTCCGTGGTTATTTTCAGCTGAGACGTTGAGGGCCTGCGCGGATCCCCGCTACCTGGCTTATCCAGGCGCTGACGCGGAAGGCAGAATATGAGGAAGGGATATACGCCGCCTGGCGGATCACTACCGGCGGCGTACTGTCCTGCGTCAGCAGCGCGCTGAGCGTGTCGAGCAGCGCCAGATGCTGCGCCTGCAGCGGAGACGCTTCTTCCGCCACCGGCAACGCCTGCGGCGCCATGGCGAAAGAGAGATGACGAATAACGGTGCGAATGGCATGCTGATGCCAGTAGTCGACGGTAAAGTTGGGCCGGCGATTCGTCTCCAGCAGCGCCAGCTGGGAGAAATTAACTTTACTCGGGTTGTGGTTGCTGGCGGTCGCCTTTGCTGGCGTCGCGGTCGCATGGCCGTTGCTTAGCGCAGGCAGGCCGAGGCTGGCCGCGACCATCCCCAACAGGAGATGCGGCCAAAAATACCGTCTGCCAAACTGTCGCCAGCGCGTCAGCAATCCACTCACGTTCATTACCTTTCTTTGGTATACCCGTCGTCGTTCAGGCTGTCTCTTTATTGACGTTTTTCGCAGGACAACCTGATGTCCACGGGGTAAAGCAACCCGGAGAAATAATTTTGCGCTCAAATACTAACATTAATAGCGCGCTGAGGCAGCATGAATGAAGGCCGTTGCCCGGGGAAAACGCTTAATAAAGCAGCGAACGCGCGCTAATTATTACCCAGCGATCGCAGCGAAAAATAACGGGAAGAGGCTATAAAAGAAAAACGACTGGTTCCCTGGTCGGAGAGAGTACCAGGTTACCAGTCGAATTTACTGAATGGTCAGGCTTACGCCAGAACCATCGACGGTGCGCGGAACGCCATTGGCAATTTTGCGTCGTCTTCGAAGGTCACATACTCCCAGGCTTCCTGTTTTGCCAGAACAGCCTGCAGCAGTTTGTTGTTCAACGCGTGACCCGATTTGTACGCCGTGAATGCGCCGATAATGTTGTGACCACACATAAACAGGTCACCGATCGCATCCAGCATTTTGTGGCGAACAAATTCGTCTTCAAAGCGCAGACCGTCTTCGTTCAGTACGCGATAATCGTCAACAACGATGGCACAATCGAAGCTGCCGCCCAGGCACAGGCCACGGGACTGCAGATATTCGATATCGCGCATGAAACCGAAGGTACGCGCACGGCTAATCTGACGCATGAACGCATCGGCCGAGAAGTTCAGCGTATAGCGCTGGGTGCTGGCATCAATCGCCGGATGGTTAAAATCGATGGTGAAGTCCAGCGAAAAACCATTGTACGGTTTGAATTCAGCCCATTTGTCGCCATCTTCGACGCGAACCGTCTCTTTGATACGTACAAATTTCTTGGCGCAGTTCAGTTCATCGATGCCGGCGTCCAGCAACAGATAAACGAACGGAGCCGCACTGCCGTCCATAATCGGGATTTCCGGTGCATCGACTTCAACAATAATGTTGTCGATACCCAGGCCAGCCAATGCGGCGTTCAGGTGTTCAACCGTAGAAATCCGCACGTCATGCTCATTAACCAGGCAAGTACAGAGCATGGTATCACGCACAGATTTGGCATCAGCCGGAAAATCTACCGGTGGATTCAAGTCGGTGCGACGATAGATGACCCCGGTATTTGCCGGCGCAGGGCGTAACGTCAGTGTGACTTTCTTGCCGGTATGCAAACCGACACCAGTCGCCTGAACGATACGTTTAAGAGTCCTTTGTTTGATCATCGTATAATCTCGCCAATTTACCTATCCAACCGAAGTGTACACCACTATCGGGAGGCCAGTTTAGCACAAAGAGCGCAGATGCCCAACTTCCAGTCGATTCTTAATCGGCTTGCTTACGCAGGAAAGCTGGGATATCCAGATAATCCGGCTCTTTCGCGGTTTGCGGCGTATTGTCGTTCACCACTTTTGCCGCCGGCTTCTGCTCTTGCGTCAGCGGGGACATACCGTGCTGCTGGTAGCGATCCATCACCGGCTGCTGAACCTGTTTGTTGGTCACCAGGGTAATTTCCGGACGCTTGTCCATGCCGATACCGGTCGCCACTACGGTGACGCGCAGTTCGTCGTTCATATCCGGGTCCAGAGAGGTACCGATAACCACGGTGGCGTTATCCGAGGCAAATGCGCGGATAGTGTTACCCACGGTTTCGAACTCATCCAGACGCAGGTCGAAGCCCGCGGTGATGTTAACCAGCACGCCGCGCGCACCGGACAGGTCGATATCTTCCAGCAGCGGAGAAGAGATGGCCATTTCAGCCGCTTCTTCCGCACGGTCTTCACCGCTCGCCACGCCGGAGCCCATCATCGCGTAGCCCATTTCAGACATCACGGTACGGACGTCCGCGAAGTCAACGTTCATCAGACCCGGACGGGTGATCAGTTCAGCGATACCCTGCACCGCGCCTTTGAGGACGTCGTTTGCCGCGCCGAACGCGTCAAGCAGAGAAATACCGCGGCCAAGTACTTTCAGCAGCTTGTCGTTTGGGATGGTGATCAGTGAGTCAACGTGCTTGGACAGCTCGGTGATCCCCTGCTCAGCAAACGCCATGCGCTTCTTACCTTCAAAATTAAACGGCTTAGTGACCACCGCAACGGTGAGGATCCCCAGATCCTTAGCCACTTCGGCAACAACAGGCGCCGCGCCGGTACCGGTACCGCCGCCCATGCCTGCCGCGATGAACACCATGTCTGCGCCATCAAGGGCCGCACGCAGCGCTTCACGGTCTTCGTCCGCCGCATTACGGCCGACTTCCGGGTTCGCGCCAGCGCCCAGACCTTTGGTAATACCGCTACCGATCTGGATAGTCTGGCCAACAGCCGTTTTACGCAGCGCCTGCGCATCGGTGTTCACCGCGAAGAATTCAACACCCTCAATGCGCTCGCGCACCATGTGTTCAACGGCATTACCGCCGCCGCCACCGACGCCGATGACTTTAATCACCGCGTCGTTGGTCAGTTCCATAGGTTCAAACATAGTTTCTCTCCGTCTTGTGCCTGTCGCCTGAGAACGCTAATTGTCTGCGTTCTCTTAAAAAATTAAAACTCTTTTCGCAGCCAGCTGTTGAGTCGCTTAATCCACGAGCCCACCGACGCCGTCACGCGTTTTTCGACTTCCGCTTCACCACTCAGATGTGACTCTTTTCCGTAGTGCAGCAGCCCCACCGCCGTCGAATAATACGGCTCCTGGGCATAGTCCGTTAAACCGGTGATGTTCAGCGGCGCGCCAATGCGCACCTGGGTATGGAACACGCGCTGCGCACAGGCCGCCAGACCTTCAATTTGCGCCGCGCCGCCGGTTAACACAATCCCCGCCGCCAGATGGTGTTTCACCCCCTGCTGGCGGAGCTGTTCCTGCAGCTGCAGGATCTCTTCATTGACCAGATTAAGCAGTTCGGTATAGCGCGGTTCAATCACCTCAGCCAGCGTCTGACGTTGCAGGCTACGCGGCGGCCGTCCGCCTACGCTCGGTACTTCGACGTTTTCGTCTTTACCGACGATGGAACCCAATGCGCAACCGTGACGAACCTTGATGGCTTCGGCGTCGCTCGGCGGCGTCCCGAAGGCATAGGCGATATCGCTGGTCACCACGTTGCCCGCGTACGGGATCACTTTGGTGTGACGCAGCGCGCCGCCGGTATAGACGGCGATATCCATTGTACCACCACCAATATCCACCACGCAGACGCCCAGCTCACGTTCGTCTTCTGTTAATACGGAATAACTGGCCGCTAAACCGGCGAAAATAAGTTGGTCAACTTTCAGACCACAACGTTCCACCGCTTTAACAATGTTTTTCGCCATATCGTTATGGCAGGTAATCAGATGCACCTTCGCCTGCATGCGCACGCCGGACAGCCCAACCGGGTTTTTAATCCCTTCCTGGTAGTCAATGGCGTATTCCTGCGGAATCACGTGCAGGACGCGATGCTCATCGCGGACGCGAACCGACTTCGCGGTATGGACCACGTTTTCGACGTCGTCCAGCGTCACTTCTTCTTCCGAAATCGGTACCATCCCGATTTCATTCTGACAGCTTATATGTTTACCCGAAAGAGCCAAATAAACTGATGAAATCTGGCAATCCGCCATCAGTTCGGCCTGGTCGATGGCGCGCTGTACGCATTTCACCACCGACTCGAGGTCGTTCACACCGCCTTTATCCATACCACGCGATGGGCAACTGCCCACGCCGATGATATTAATCATGCCGTCGGGCAGAACTTCCCCTACTAAAGCGGCCACCTTGGCGGTGCCAATCTCCAGTCCAACTACCAGTTTTCTGTCCGTCGCCTTGATCATTGTTGTTCTGCCTGTGCCTGATTCTGTTGTTGATTAGTTTCCTCTGCGGGAGCAGGTACCCAGCCCACTGCCGCACCCGAGTCATAACGCAAATCAACGTAGCTAATCCGTTTGCCGTCGGTCTGCGCCTGCTGCTGAAGAACCGGGTAGAGTTCCATAAAGCGCTGAAGCCGTTTCATGGTGTCGCCACGGCCAAGGTTGAGCTTAATGTCATTATTAAGCGTCAACTGCCAGGAACGACGGGCGGTCATTGCCGCCACTTTCAACGTGAATTTATCCTTTGCCAGCACCTGCCCCATGTCACGGTACCCTTGCAGCACTTCGTTCTCGCTGCCTTCCGGGCCGTATAACATCGGTAAATTCTGTTTGCTGGTGCGATCCGCCGGCACGCTGAAGGCATTTCCTTCTGCATCCACCATATGTTGATCATTCCAGCGTGCAATCGGCACATATTCAACCAGATGAATCTTCAATTCATCGGGCCACTGCTTTCGGACGCTCGCCTGCTTAATCCATGGCAGACGTTCAATCTGACTCTGAATGATGTTCACATCCTGAGTCATAAAGGTGCCCGGCGAACCCAGCGCCAGGATCGCCTGGCGGATGTCATCATTGCGCGTATAGTGACGCTCGCCGGTCACCACCATCTTCGACAGCGGTAAACGCTGCGCGTCTTCCATCCAGCCAAGAACCATCCACCCGCTGACCAGCACGGTAAACAGCACCGCCAGCAGGAAAACGATCCCTGCCAGCCGCGTTCCATTACTCCGACGCGAAGAAGAAACGTCCTCTTCATGGTTCCGCGTATTCAGCGCAGCCTGCGACATATCACCCCGCCAGGTCCAGAATTCGTACAACAAGCTGGGAGAAGCTCATTCCTGCCTGACGCGCCGCCATCGGTACAAGGCTATGGCTGGTCATGCCCGGGGAAGTATTCGCTTCCAGCAGATAAAACTGGCCATCGCTGTCCAGCATGACGTCAATACGGCCCCAACCTTTGCAACCCAGAACATTCCAGGCTTTAAGCACCAGGCTTTGAATGGCTGACTCACGCGCTGGATCCTCCAATCCTGGGCAGAAATATTGCGTCTCATCAGAGAGATACTTCGCCTCATAATCATAGAAGGTTCCAGCCGTCTGGATACGTATTGACGGTAAAATTTCTTCACCGACGATGGCGACGGTAAATTCCGGCCCACTGAGCCATTTTTCGACTAAAACTTCATCATCATGCTGAAAAGCCAACGCCAGTGCACTCGCTAAATCACAGCTTTCGCTGACTTTCGACATCCCAACGCTGGAGCCTTCGCGGCTGGGCTTGATGATGAGCGGCAGACCCAGCGCCGCAATCTGCTGTTCGACATCAGCAGACAATCCGGCGCTAAACTGGGCGCGGGTCAGCGCCACCCACGGCGCGACCGGTAATCCGGCCCCCTGCCACAGCCATTTGCTGCGCAGTTTATCCATTGAAATCGCCGAAGCCATCACGCCGCTGCCGGTATAAGGCAGCTGGATCAGATCCAGCAGCCCCTGCAGCGTGCCATCTTCCCCGCCGCGGCCGTGGAGGGCAATAAACGCTTTCTTAAAGCCCAGCTTTTTCAACTGGGTAATATCGACATCGCGCGGGTCAACCGGATGGGCATCCACCCCGGCTTCACGCAGCCCGGCCAGCACCGCGGCGCCTGAATTCAGCGACACTTCACGTTCAGCGGAGGTTCCACCGAAAAGCACCGCGATTTTATCAGCCATGGCGCTCCTCCTCCGTTTTTTGCGGGATCAGTTTGATTTCAGCCAGGTGACGGGCGATTTTTCCAATGTTTCCGGCCCCCTGCACCAGCACTAAATCGTTGCCGGTCAGCACCGACGCCAGCATCGCCGCGGCCTGCGTCGGGTCGGACACCAGAATCGGGTCAACTTTACCGCGACCACGGATTGTACGGCACAGCGAGCGGCTATCGGCACCCGGGATCGGCGCTTCGCCTGCCGGGTAGACATCGAGCATCAGCAGCGCATCGACCTGGGTCAGCACGTTGGCGAAATCATCGTACAGATCGCGAGTACGGGTATAACGGTGCGGCTGGAATACCATGACCAGATTTTTATCCGGCCAGCCGGCACGCGCCGCTTTGATAGTGGCGTCGACTTCCGTCGGGTGGTGGCCATAGTCATCGATCAGCATCGCGCTGCCCGCTTTGCCGTTGACTTCCGTCAGCGGATATTCGCCAAGGAAGTCGAAACGACGGCCGGTACCCTGGAAGCTTTCCAGCGCGCGCAGGATCGCCTGATCGTCAATCCCCTCTTCCGTCGCCACGGCGACCGCCGCCGCCGCGTTCAGCGCGTTATGGCGTCCCGGGGCATTGAGCGTCACCTGCAGCAGTTCTTTATCCTGACGCACCAGGCGGAAATGCCCCTGCGCTCCAACCTGACGGTAGTCTTCTACGCGGACGTCGGCGTCGTCGCTAAAACCGTAGGTGGTGATCTGCCGGCCGACGCGCGGCAGCAGTTCCCGGATCACCGGGTCATCCACACACATCACCGCGCGTCCATAGAACGGCAGGTTGTGCAGGAAGTTAATAAAGGTCTGCTTCAGATTCTCGAAATCGCCATGGTAGGTGTCCATGTGGTCGGCTTCGATGTTGGTAACAATGGCCACCATCGGCTGCAGGTGCAGGAACGATGCATCGCTCTCATCCGCTTCCGCAATCAGGTAACGGCTATGGCCGAGGCGCGCATGGACGCCCGCCGCTTTCACCAACCCGCCGTTGACGAAAGTCGGGTCCAGCCCGGCTTCGGCGTAAATACTGGATACCATCGCGGTGGTGGTGGTTTTGCCATGGGTCCCGGCAATGGCGATCCCGTGACGGAAGCGCATCAGCTCCGCCAGCATTTCCGCACGACGGATCACCGGGATACGCGCCTCGTGCGCGGCGACGATTTCCGGGTTATCGGCGGAAATCGCGCTGGAAACTACGACCACGCTGGCATCGCGCACGTTTTCCGGGCGATGGTTGAAATAAATGGTGGCGCCAAGCTGCGACAGCTGCTGGGTTACCGGATTCGGCGCCAGGTCGGAGCCGCTGATCTGATAACCTTCGTTAGCCAACACTTCGGCAATACCGCCCATACCGGCACCGCCGATGCCGACAAAGTGAATGTGCCGGACGCGACGCATCTCGGGCACTATGGAACGCAGTTTTGCCAAATCTTGTGTATTCATTCTTTACGCCATCAACTTCTGTATTCGGGCGGTGAAAATCACCGCAATTAGCGCGCCAAAGCTACGGCGCTGACCTCTTCTGCTACCCGCTCGGTAGCGTCCGGAATCGAAGCGCCACGCGCTCGTTCCGCCATGTCCAGCAAGGTTTCCCGATCCCAGCTCGCCAGAGTAGAGGCTACCGCCTCTACCGTGAACGCCGGCTGTTCGAGAATTTTCGCCGCGCCGGCTTTCTCCAGCGGCAGCGCATTCCAGTACTGCTGACGATCTTTGTGCTGGAACGGTACAAACAGCGCCGGTAAGCCCGCGGCCGCGATTTCGCTAACCGTCAGCGCGCCGGAACGGCAAACCACGACATCTGCCCAGGCATACGCCGCGGCCATATCATCAATAAATTCCGTCACTTTATGCTGCGGCTGCCCCGCGGCGGCATAGGCCTGCTGCACGGTTTGCTGGCCGCCTTTACCGCTCTGATGCCAGATGGTCACCGTATCGCCGAGCTTCGCCGCCACCTGCGGCATGGTCTGGTTCAGGACGCGCGCGCCCTGAGAGCCACCGACCACCAGCACGCGAATCGGCCCCTGACGGCCTACCAGACGTTGCCCCGGCAGCGGCAGCGCCAGCACATCGGTGCGCACCGGATTCCCGACGACGTCCGCATGCGGAAAGGCGCCGGGAAACGCCTGCATCACTTTCTTCGCAATCTTCGCCAGCCATTTGTTGGTCAGGCCGGCAATGCCGTTTTGTTCGTGGAGGACCACCGGGATCCCCAGCGACCACGCCGCCAGGCCGCCAGGCCCGGACACATAGCCGCCCATACCCAGCACCACGTCCGGCTGGAAACGCTTCATGATCGCCCGCGCCTGACGCCAGGCGTTGAAGATCCGCACCGGCGCCAGCAGCTGTGCTTTAATCCCTTTGCCACGCAGGCCGGAGATACGGATAAAATCAATCTCGATGCCGTTTTTCGGCACTAAATCCGCTTCCATACGATCGGCGGTACCCAGCCAGCGAACCTGCCAGCCCTGGTCCATTAGATAGTGTGCGACCGCCAGTCCCGGGAACACATGCCCGCCGGTACCGCCCGCCATCACCATCAACCGCTTTTCCTGACCGCTCATCGAACACCCCGTGTAAACGCCTGGGCTTTTTCCAGACGCGTTTCATAATCAATTCGCAACAACAACATGATGGCCGTCGACATAATCAGCAGACTGGAACCACCATAACTGATCAGCGGCAGCGTCAAACCTTTCGTCGGCAGCATCCCCGCCGCCGCCCCGACGTTAACTAACGCCTGGAAGCTAAACCAGATACCAATCGCACAGGCGAGGAAGCCGGAGAAGCGATGATCGATCTCCAGCGCTTTTCGGCCAATCGACATGGCGCGGAAAGCGACGAAGAATACCATTAAAAGCGCCAGTACCACACCGATATAACCGAGTTCTTCGCCGATGATGGCGAAGATAAAGTCAGTGTGCGCTTCCGGCAAATACTCCAGTTTTTGCACCGAGTTGCCGAGTCCCTGCCCCCACATCTCGCCGCGGCCAAAGGCCATCAGCGACTGGGTCAGCTGATAGCCGCTGCCGAACGGGTCTTCCCACGGGTTCCAGAAGGAGGTCACGCGGCGAATACGGTACGGTTCGGCGAGGATCAACAGAACCACCGCCGATATGCCCATGCCGATAATAGCGATGAACTGCCACAGCTTGGCGCCGGCGAGGAAAAGCATCGCCAGCGTGGTGACGAACAGCACCACCACCGTACCGAGGTCAGGCTGCGCCAGCAGCAGGATGGCCAGTACGAAAATCACGCCCATCGGTTTTAAGAAGCCGCGCAGGTTGTTGCGCACTTCGTCGGCTTTGCGCACCAGATAGTTGGCGATGTAGCAGAACAGCGACAGCTTGGTGAACTCCGCCGGCTGGATGCGCAGCGGACCGAGGGCGATCCAGCGCGATGCGCCGTTTACCGAGCTACCCACCACCAGCACGATCAGCAGCATGACGATCGAGGCGATCAGCATCGCGGTACTGTGGCGCTGCCAGAAATCCATCGGCAGGCGCAGCGTCACCAGCGCGAGGACAAAGGCCAGCACAATGTACAGGCCGTCACGCTTGGCGAAGAGGAAAGGATCGTTCGCCAGGCGCTGTCCCACCGGCATTGATGCCGAGGTCACCATAATAAAGCCGATCGCCGCCAGGCCGAAGGTCAGCCACAGCAGCATCCGGTCATACATCACCAGACTGTCGTTATCTTTTGGGCGCGAGCCCATCACCCAGCCTTTCAGCGCGGCGAACAGCCAGGCGAAGATAAACATCCCCGGCAGTCGCGGCAGTCTCAACCGAGGCAAGCTCAGCTGCGGCATTCTCAGGCGTGGGAGAGAGAAACGCATCAACCTAACTCCTTCGCCAGGCGGGCAAACATCTCGCCCCGTTGTTCAAAGTTCTTAAACTGATCCAGGCTGGCGCAGGCTGGCGACAGGAGAACCATATCGCCCGCCTTCACCAGGGGCGCTATCTGACGCATCGCCTGCTCCATGGTTTCAGTTTGTACCGCCACCTCAGGACGCAGCTCGGCGAGCTCGGCGCCGTCGCGACCAAAGCAGTACAGACGGATACGATCGCCGCCAAGGTAGCGCTTCAGCGGAGTGAAATCAGCGGACTTGCCGTCGCCGCCCAGCAGCAGATACAGCGTGCCATCAAGCTGCAGGCCGTTCAGCGCCGCCTCGGTACTGCCGACGTTGGTTGCCTTCGAGTCGTTAATCCAGCGCACGCCGTTGTGATCCAGCACCAGCTGGAAGCGATGCGCCAGGCCGGTAAAGGTGGTCAGCGCCTTCAGGCTGCTGGCACGCGGCAGACCCGCGGCATCGGCCAGCGCCAGCGCCGCCAGGGCGTTGCTGTAGTTATGCTGGCCCGTGATAGACATCTCTTTCACATTGAGGACTTTCTCACCTTTTACGCGCAGCCAGGTCTCGCCCTGCTGACGGTTAAGGTGATAGTCACCGACGTCGATACCAAAGCTGATGCAGCGATCGTCCGCGCCGCGTACCGGCATGGTGAGCGCATCGTCCGCGTTGACCACGCAGGTCTTCGCATTCTCGTAAATCCGCAGCTTCGCCGCGCGATACTGCTGCAGCCCCAGCGGGTAGCGGTCCATATGGTCCTCAGTCACGTTGAGGATGGTTGCCGCCACCGCCTGCAGGCTGGAGGTGGTTTCCAGCTGGAAGCTGGAGAGCTCCAGAACATACAGCTCACGATCGGTATCCAGCAGCATCAGCGCCGGCAGGCCGATATTGCCGCCCACGCCGACGTTAATCCCGGCCGCTTTCGCCATCTCGCCCACCAGGGTGGTGACGGTGCTTTTGCCGTTCGAGCCGGTAATGGCGATGATCGGCGCCTGCGCTTCGCGGCAGAACAGTTCGATATCGCCAACGATCTCTACGCCAGCGTCTGCCGCCGCGCTCAACGAAGGATGGGCCAGCGCGATGCCAGGACTGGCGACAATCAGATCCGCCGCCAGCAGCCAGGTATCATTGAGGCCACCGACATGGCATTCGACCGATTCAGGCAATTTATCCAGCCCAGGAGGCGCGACGCGGGTGTCCATCACGCGCGGGGTTACGCCGCGCGCCATGAAAAAGTCCACGCATGACAGGCCGGTCATGCCCAGCCCAATAATGACGACTTTTTTACCCTGATAATCTGCCATGATTAACGTACCTTCAGCGTCGCCAGGCCAATCAGCACCAGCATCAGCGAAATAATCCAGAAGCGCACGATAACGCGCGGCTCCGGCCAGCCTTTCAGTTCATAGTGGTGGTGGATCGGCGCCATGCGGAAGATACGCTGACCGCGCAGCTTAAAGGAGCCAACCTGCAGGATCACCGACAGGGTCTCCACCACGAAAACGCCGCCCATAATCACCAGCAGGAATTCCTGACGCAGCAGCACGGCGATAATGCCCAGCGCGCCGCCGAGCGCCAGCGAACCGACGTCGCCCATAAAGACCTGCGCCGGGTAGGTGTTAAACCACAGAAAGCCTAGCCCCGCGCCGACGATCGCCGTACAGACGATCACCAGTTCGCCGGCGTGGCGCAGATAAGGAATGTGCAGGTAGTTGGCGAAATTCATGTTACCGGTCGCCCACGCCACCAGCGCAAAACCCGCCGCGACGAAGACGGTGGGCATGATCGCCAGGCCGTCGAGACCGTCGGTCAGGTTAACCGCGTTGCCGGTGCCGACGATCACGAAGTAGGCCAGCAGGATATAGAACAGCCCCAGCTGCGGCATGACGTCTTTAAAGAACGGCACCACCAGCTCGGTCGCCGGGGTGTCTTTCCCCGCCAGATACAGGGCAAAGGCGACCCCAAGGGCAATCACCGACATCCAGAAGTACTTCCAGCGGGCGATCAGGCCTTTGGTGTCTTTGCGCACCACTTTACGGTAGTCATCAACGAAGCCGATGATGCCGTAGCCGATCAGCACCGTCAGCACACACCAGACGTACGGGTTGGACGGGTAAGCCCACAGCAGCACCGACACGGTGATCGCGGTGAGGATCATGATCCCCCCCATGGTCGGGGTACCGCGCTTACTGAAATGAGACTCCGGACCGTCGTTACGAACCACCTGGCCGAAGGAGAGTTTTTGCAGACGGGCGATCATGCGCGGGCCCATCCACAGAGAGATGAACAGCGCGGTCAGCAGGCTGACGATGGCGCGAAACGTCAGATACGAAAAGACGTTAAAGCCGGAATAATATTTGACCAAATGTTCGGCCAGCCATACTAACATGTCCCAGTCTCCTGTAATGCGCGTACTACCTCTTCCATGGCGGCACTACGTGAACCCTTCACTAAAATGGTCATTATCTTATGCTCAGCCAGCAGCTCGCGCAGGCGAGCCACCACGGCGGCTTTATCGTTAAAATGTTCGCCCACGCCGCTGGCGTGGCTGATATCCGCGCTCAAGGCGCCGACGCTGAGAACGCGATCCAGGCCTGCCGCTTTCGCCGCTTCGCCGACTTCACGGTGGCAAGCCGCGCTTTCCGCGCCAAGTTCGGCCATATCGCCGACCACCATCGTTCGGAAGCCCGGCATCTCTGACAGGACCTGCACCGCTGCGGTCATCGAACCGACGTTAGCGTTATAGGAGTCATCCAGCAGCAGCTGGCTCTCGGTCAGGCGGATCGGGAACAGACGTCCCGGAACGGCCTGCAGCTGCGCCAGACCGGCTTTCACCGCCGCCAGATCGGCGCCTACCGCCATCGCCAGCGAGGTCGCCGCCAGCGCGTTAGCGATGTTGTGGCGTCCCGGCAGCGGCAGCAGTACATCAACGTTACCGGTTGGAGTCTGCAGCGTAAATTCGGTGCCGTGGCTGGTGATCTGCACGTTAGTCGCAGTGAAATCGCTGTTGGCCGCATTCGGTGAGAAGCGCCACACTTTGCGATCGCCAATCACTGCCTGCCAGTTCAGCCAGTCGTTGTTGTCGGCATTGAGAATGGCGATGCCGTTTTCCGGCAGACCGGTATAGATTTCGCCCTTCGCCTTCGCCACGCCCGCCAGCGAGCCGAAACCTTCAAGGTGCGCGGCGGCAAGGTTGTTGACCAGCGCCGCTTCAGGACGCGTCAGGCTGACGGTCCAGGCGATTTCGCCCTGGTGGTTGGCGCCGAGCTCAATCACCGCGTACTGATGTTCTTTGGTCAGACGCAGCAGAGTCATCGGTACGCCGATATCGTTGTTCAGGTTGCCGGCGGTATACAGCGTGTTGCCGCACTGGCTGAGGATCGCCGCGGTCATCTCTTTGACCGAGGTTTTACCGGACGAGCCGGTTAGGGCGACGACGCGGGTCGGCACCTGCTGACGGACCCAGGCGGCTAACTCGCCGAAAGCCTGCCGGGTATCTTTCACGATCACCTGCGGGAGATCGCAGGCCAGCGGACGGCTCACCAGCAGCGCGCCGGCGCCTGCCGCTTTCGCCTGTTCGGCAAAATCATGGGCGTCGAAACGCTCGCCTTTTAGCGCCACAAACAGGCAGCCCGCTGTGACTTTACGGGTGTCGGTGGTTACCTCGTCGATAGCGATATCGCTACCCTGCCGTTCGCCATGGGCGATCGCGGCGAGCTGGCTTAACGTAAAGCGAATCATGCTACCGCTCCCAGCAGACGCGCGACGGTGACGCGGTCGGAATAATCCAGACGACGGTTACCGACGATCTGGTAATCTTCATGGCCTTTACCCGCCACCAGCACCACGTCGTTCTCCTGCGCCTGCATCACGGCGTTGGTCACCGCTTCCGCACGGCCTTCCATCACTTTTGCATGACCTGCATCGAGCATGCCGGCCAGAATATCGTTGATAATCGCCCGCGGTTCTTCGGTACGCGGGTTGTCGTCAGTGACGACCACGATATCGGCGAACTCTTCTGCAATCGCCCCCATCAGCGGACGCTTGCCTTTGTCACGGTCGCCGCCGCAGCCGAAGACGCACCACAGCTTGCCGCTGCAGTGCAGGCGCGCGGCCTGCAGTGCTTTTTCCAGTGCGTCAGGGGTATGGGCATAATCCACCACCACCGCCGGTTTACCGGGCGCGCTGAACACTTCCATACGGCCGCATACCGGCTGTAAACGCGCCGCAGTTTTCAGCAGATCGGCCAGCGGATAGCCCAGCGCCAGCAGCGTGGCCAGCGCCAACAGGAGGTTGCTAACGTTAAAGGCGCCCATCAGGCGGCTTTCGATTTCACCGTTGCCCCAGCTGGAGTCAAACTGGATGGTGGCACCGCTGTCGTGATAGTTAACCGCGGTGGCCTTCAGCCAGCGGCCGTGGCAGTTCGGATTGATATGATCTTCCATCGACACCGCCACCGCGTCCGGCAGCTTCGCCAGCCAGCGACGACCGACTTCATCGTCAGCGTTGACGATGGCCTGACCGCAATGGTGGGTGGAGTACAGCAGCCATTTTGCCGCTTCGTAGTGCGCCATGTCGCCATGGTAGTCGAGGTGGTCGCGGCTCAGGTTGGTAAATACCGAGGCGGCAAACTGCAGGGCCGCCACGCGGTGCTGTACCAGCCCGTGGGAAGAGACTTCCATCGCGCCGAAGGTTGCCCCCTGCTCGACCAGGCCGGAAAGCACGTGCTGAACATCGACCGCAGAACCGGTGGTGTTTTCGCTCGGCACCACTTTATCCAGCAGGCCGTTGCCGACGGTCCCCATCACCGCGCTGGTTTCGCCGAGCAGTTTCGCCCATTGCGCCAGAAGCTGGGTGGTGGTGGTTTTGCCGTTGGTACCGGTCACGCCCACCAGACGCAGCTGCTGCGACGGCTGATGATAAAAACGCCCGGCCAGCGCCGATAAGCGTTCGTTAAGCTGGCTCAGGTAGATAACCGGCACGCCGTGCATTTCACGGATCTCACCGTCTTTAGCTTCGCCCTGGGCTTCAGCAATAATGGCAGCCACACCTTGCGCTATCGCCTGCGGGATATAACGACGCCCGTCCGCCTGATGACCCTGTACCGCGATAAAGAGATCGCCGGAAGCAGCCACCCGGCTGTCCAGCGTCATCTCTCGCAGAATGCGCTCCGGTGCGTTTGGCACCCATGGAGCGAGAAGGTCGCGCAAATTACGATCTGCCACCTGTTCCCTCGCCTTGATTAATTACAAATTCACTTTTTTCGCCCGTTGCCAGCGCATCCGGCTCGATGTTCATGGTGCGCAATACACCGCCCATGATGGCACCGAACACCGGCGCGGAAACGGCGCCACCGTAGTATTTACCTGCCTGCGGGTCGTTGATCACCACCACCAGCGCAAAGCGCGGATGGCTGGCGGGCGCAACGCCTGCGGTGTAAGCAATATATTTGTTGATGTAGCGGCCATCCGGCCCCACTTTTTTCGCCGTACCGGTTTTAATCGCGATGCGATAGCCTTTGATCGCCGCTTTCACGCCGCCGCCGCCAGGCAGCGCCACGCTTTCCATCATATGAACGACGGTACGAACGAGTGATTCCGGGAAGACACGTTCGCCCGGAACCGGTGGATCAACTTTGGTAATCGACAGCGGGCGATAGATGCCGTAGCTGCCAATCGTTGCGTAGACTCGCGCTAACTGTAACGGGGTTACCATTAGCCCGTAGCCGAAAGAAAAGGTGGCCCTCTCTATGTCAGACCACCGTTGTTTTTGAGGATATAAGCCACTGCGTTCTCCGACCAACCCCAAATTGGTCGCCTTTCCAAGCCCAAAACGTGAGTAAGTATCTACTAACGCTGAGGACGGCATCGCTAACGCCAGCTTAGAAACACCGACGTTACTCGACTTCTGTAGTACCCCGGTCAGGGTCAATTCGCTGTAGCGCGCCACGTCTTTAATTTCGTGGCCGTTAATTCGATAAGGCACGGTATTGAGCACGGTATTTTCGTTGACGATACCGCGCTGCAGCGCCGTCATCACCACCATCGGCTTCACCGTCGAACCCGGTTCGAACACGTCGGTGATGGCGCGGTTACGCATGGTGTCTTTCGCCGTGCCGGCAAAGTTGTTTGGGTTGTAGGACGGGCTGTTGGCCATCGCCAGCACTTCGCCGGTGTTCACGTCCACTAACACCGCGCTGCCGGACTCGGCTTTGTTAAAGGCCACGGCGTTGTTCAGCTCACGATAGACCAGCGCCTGCAGACGCTCGTCGATGCTCAGCGCCAGGTTGTGCGCCGCCTGGCTGTCGGTGGAAGAGATGTCTTCAATTACCCGGCCATAGCGGTCTTTACGCACGATACGCTCGCCCGGCTGGCCGGTAAGCCATTTATCAAAGCTCTTTTCGACCCCTTCAATCCCCTGGCTGTCGACGTTGGTAAAGCCGATGAGGTGGGCGGTCACTTCCCCGGAAGGGTAGTAACGACGGGATTCTTCACGCAGATGAATGCCCGGCAGCTTCAGTTTTTTGATGTAGTCGGCCATGTCAGGGTTAACCTGACGCGCCAGATAGATGAAACGCATCCGCGGATTGGTATTGATGCGCGTCGCCAGCTGATCCAGCGGCATATTGAGGGCATCCGCCAGCGCCTTCCAGCGCGTATCCAGGGTTACCCCGCCGGCATCATGAAGTTCTTTTGGATCGGCCCAGATAGCCTTCACCGGCACGCTGACCGCAAGCGGACGACCGGAGCGGTCGGTAATCATCCCGCGCGCGGTGGATACTTCCTGTACGCGCAGAGAACGCATATCGCCCTGGCGCACCAGCATGTCCGGGCTGACTACCTGTAGCCAGGCAACCCGCCCCAGCAGAAAAGCCAGCGCCAGTAGAATACAGCCGCACAGCAACGCAAAACGCCAACTGATAAAGTTGGCCTGTTCTTCCTGACGTTTTGCTTTAGGCGTTTTTGGCGCTGCTTTCATCCGTCGCAATAATCCTTATTTCTGTACAACGATATTTTCTTGGGATGGATCGACGTGCTGCATCTGCAACTTCTCGGTCGCGATCCGCTCAACCCGACTGTGATCGCCGAGCGCGTTCTCTTCGAGGATCAGGTTGCGCCATTCAATGTCCAGGGCGTCGCGTTCCAGAACCAGTTGTTCACGCTGCGCGGTCAGCAGGCGCGTGTGGTGCGCGGTGGTGACCACGGTAATCGCCGTAATAATGATGCAAATGAACAGGCAGAGTGGCAGTTTCCCAAACCGCAGAAGGTCGTCCCCGATCACGCCAGGCAAAGCATGGCGCTCGTTGCTTCCAATCGACCCTTTAACCTTGCTTAAGGCCTCTGTCACTCTGCCGATCATGCGTTCGTCCTCTCTGCAATACGCAGCACTGAACTACGGGCGCGTGGATTCTCTGCCACCTCTTCTTCGCCCGGCATCAACTTGCCTAGTGCTCGTAACTCACGGCCGCCCAGTTTTTTGAGCTGCGATTCGGTCATCGGTATTCCCGCCGGAACCTGCGGACCGCGGCTTTGCTCGCGCATAAAGCGCTTTACAATGCGATCTTCCAGCGAATGAAAACTAATGATCGACAGCCGCCCACCCGGGGCCAGCACGCTGAGCGAGCTTTTTAGCGCCTGCTCTATCTCCTCCAGTTCACTGTTTACCCAAATGCGCACCGCCTGGAAGGTACGGGTCGCGGGATGTTTGTGCTTATCTTTTACCGGCATAGCAGCGGCGATGACCTCCGCCAGCTCTTTGGTGCGAGTCATCGGTGCAATGCGATTACGTTCAACGATCGCGCGGGCAATCCGTTTGCCGAAACGCTCTTCGCCGAAGGTTTTAATCACCCAGGCGATATCCGCTTCTTCAGCGGTCTGCAACCATTCGGCCGCAGACTGACCGCGCGTCGGATCCATGCGCATATCCAGCGGTCCGTCGCGCATAAAGGAAAAACCGCGTTCCGCATCGTCAAGCTGTGGGGAAGAGACGCCGAGATCGAGCAGAATGCCGTCGATCTTACCGGTAAGATTGCGCTCGCCGACATAATCAGCAAGCTGTGAAAATGGACCATGTACGATGGAAAAGCGGGGATCATCGATGGTTTGCGCGACGGCAATCGCCTGTGGATCGCGATCGATTGCCAGCAAGCGTCCTTCCGCTCCCAGCCGGGAGAGGATCAGGCGCGAGTGACCGCCGCGACCAAAGGTACCATCAATATAGATACCGTCTGGACGAATATTGAGGCCGTTGACGGCTTCATCCAGAAGTACCGTAGTGTGTTTAAAATTTTCCATCATTTTTATAAAGACAAATCCTGCAGGCGCTCCGACAGTTCACCGGTCGCGGACTGCTCAGCGTCGATATCTTCCTTGACCCGTTGATACCAGGTCGTTTCGTCCCACAGTTCAAATTTATTAAACTGCCCGACCAGCATCACTTCTTTTGTCAGCCCGGCATGCTGCCGTAACACCGGCGCAATCAGCAAGCGACCAGCATTATCCATCTGACATTCGCTGGCATGACCCAGAAGCAAACGCTGTACGCGCCGCTCAACGGGATTCATGCTCGATAAACGCGACAATTTCTGCTCGATGACTTCCCATTCAGGCAATGGATAAAGCAGCAGGCACGGGTGATGAATGTCAATGGTGCATACCAATTGACCGGCAGCGTCCTCGATCAGCCCATCGCGATAGCGCGTTGGCACGGCCAGGCGGCCTTTGCTGTCGAGATTGACTAACGTTGCTCCACGGAACATGCCAGCCTCACCCCTTTTCGCCACTTTATCCCACAAATTCCCACCAGAAGGAGTTTACGGAGCGGAGGAAAAGCTTGTCAAGCCAGCACGAATGCCAACGGAGCTCAAAAACCCATTATTTACAGCCGACATTAGCCCTGATGAAAAAATCATCAACAGGCGAGGCAAATTAACGTTATGAATACGTGTAAGAAAATAACCAACAAACTCGTAACAGTTATAAACAACAAAATATCTTCGGCGGGAAAATATAAAGTGTCAGTTTGCGACGCGAGCGGCATTTTAGGCCATTATGCCGGCCGTTAACAGTACCTGTTGCTGCCTGAGGGGTGGACCAGGCGCGGGATAAGGCAGGGGAGAACGGTAGTGGCGAACAAAATGGGTGTTAATTCAGCAATTAACCTGGTGAATGTAACAAAATAATACAATTAAAGCCTGCACCATCATTTTTTGTGTCCTGTTTTGAGTCACAAAACGATTGCCAGGGAATAAAACAAAATAACGCGTAAAGAAGTTTAGGGATTTGTCTGAAATATATTCAGTTTTGCATTCTGGACGTCAGTTGCCTGATTTATCGCCAGCGGCCTGCTCTCTGGCAGGCCTGCCAGGAATAATCCTGGATGCTGACGATATTGCGCCCTTAACGGCGATTCAGGCTGCCGCGGCGATAAAGATTACGACGAATACGGCTGAGGCCTGGTTTCGGCTTGCGCGGTTCATCGAGGCTAGCGAGGACGATCTCGAGCACCCGCTCAGCAACATCGCGATGGCGCTGGGCCACGGCCAGTACCGGACACTGCAGGAAATCGAGCAGCTCATTATCGCCGAAGGTGGCGATCGCCAGCTCGGAAGGCAGTTTACCCTCACGGCGCAGCGTCACATCCATGACGCCCTGCAGCAGCGGGAAAGAGGTGGTAAACAGCGCCTGCGGCATCGGATGAGTTTCAAGCCATTTTTCAAATAGCTGGGCCGCCGCTTCTCGCTCATAGCTGTTGGCATAGAGATAATGCACCTCACGCGGATCGTCCTGCCAGGCTTTACGGAAGCCTTGCTCGCGCAGGAAGCTCACCGACAGTTCCGGCAGCGCGCCAAGATAAAGCACCGTTTCGCCTGGAAAAGTCCGCAGCTCGGCGGCGAGCATCTCGGCGTCATCCTGATCAGCGCCGACGACGCTGGTGAAGTGCTCGCGATCAAGGGCGCGGTCGAGGGCGACAATCGGAAACGGATCGTTAGCCCAGCGCTGGTAGAAAGGGTGCTCCGGCGGCAGCGAGGTGGAAACAATGATGGCGTCCACCTGGCGCTGTAGCAGATGCTCGATACAGCGCATTTCGTTATCGGGCTGATCCTCCGAGCAGGCAATCAGCAGCTGATAGCCGCGCTGGCGCGCCTGCCGCTCCAGATAATTTGCAATGCGGGTATAGCTGGTGTTTTCCAGATCCGGGATCACCAGACCGATAGAGCGTGTGCGTCCTGCACGCAGGCCAGCAGCGACCGCATTCGGATGATAGTTGTGCTCTCGCACGACAGCCATCACCTTTTCGACCGTCTTGTCGCTTACGCGGTACTGCTTCGCTTTGCCATTAATCACATAGCTCGCGGTGGTTCTTGAAACACCGGCCAGCCGGGCGATTTCATCCAGTTTCACAATTGCCCCTTGGGTAAGAAGTGCCAAACATAACCATTATTCAGGTATGGAACCCTTTTTATAACATCTAAGCGCAGAATAGTTAGCGCAGCAACCGCTTTCGCTTACAGTTCCTACTGATTTCGCAAAAAAAAAGCCCGACAGTCGCTGCCGGGCTATTTTTGCATCAGTTCCCGATCCTCAGCGCATGATTTTATCACCACGAGACAGGCCGACCACGCCGGAGCGAGCCACTTCCACGATCCGAGCGACATCGCGCAGCGAGGCCAGGAAGGCGTCGAGCTTATCGCTGGTGCCGGCGAGCTGGACGGTATAGATAGAAGGCGTCACGTCGATAATCTGTCCACGAAAGATTTCGGTGTTGCGCTTCACTTCTTCACGGCCGTAACCGCTGGCCTGGACCTTCACCAGCATGATTTCACGTTCGACATGAGCCCCCTGCCCCAGTTCGCTGACCCGCAGGACATCCACCAGCTTGTGCAGTTGCTTTTCAATCTGCTCGATCGCTTTTTCATCGCCCACGGTCTGGATGGTCATCCTGGAGAGGGTCGGATCGTCTGTCGGCGCGACAGTCAGGCTTTCTATATTATAGCCGCGCTGGGAAAAGAGGCCGATAACGCGGGACAATGCGCCCGATTCGTTTTCCAGTAATACCGATAATATCCGGCGCATAATCAGGTCCTCTCCGTTTTGCTCAACCACATTTCATCCATGCCGCCGCCGCGGATCTGCATGGGGTACACATGCTCACTGCCGTCGACGGTGACATCGACAAACACCAGCCGGCGCTGTCGCACCTGCTCCAGGGCTTCAGCAAGCTTCGTCTCCAGTTCCTGTGGCTCACTGATGCGGATGCCAACGTGGCCATAGGCTTCCGCCAGACGCACAAAGTCCGGCAGCGACTCCATATAGGACTGCGAGTGGCGCCCGGAATAGAGCATATCCTGCCACTGCTTCACCATCCCCAGATAGCGGTTGTTGAGGTTAAGCACCAGGACCGGCAGTTCATATTGCAGCGCGGTAGAAAGTTCCTGAATATTCATCTGGATACTGCCGTCACCGGTCACGCAGACGACCATTTCGTCCGGCAGAGCCATTTTGACCCCCAGCGCTGCCGGTAGGCCAAAGCCCATGGTGCCGAGACCACCGGAGTTAATCCAGCGCCGCGGTTTGTCGAAGGGGTAATAAAGGGCGGCGAACATCTGGTGCTGACCCACATCGGAAGTGACATAGGCATCGCCCTGGGTCAGTCGCCAGATCGTTTCAATCACCGCCTGCGGTTTGATCTTATCGCTCTGGTCGTCGTAGCGCAGACAATGGCGGGCGCGCCACTGCTCAATCTGTAGCCACCAGTCGCGAATATCGTCCAGCGGCTGCTGCGCCTCTTCCTGTTCCAGCAGCTCCAGCATCTGTTCCAGCACCAGCCGGGCATCGCCGACGATCGGCACATCTGCCGGCACGGTTTTCGAGATTGAGGTCGGATCGATATCAATATGCAGCACAGTCGCGTTCGGACAGTATTTGGCCAGGTTATTGGTGGTCCGATCGTCAAAGCGAACGCCGACGGCAAAAATCACGTCTGAATGGTGCATGGTCATGTTGGCTTCATAGGTGCCGTGCATGCCCAGCATCCCCAACGCCTGCGAGTGCGTCGCCGGGAAAGCGCCCAGCCCCATCAGGGAGGAGGCCACCGGCAGCTTCAGCTTTTCCACCAGTTCGCGCAGCTGTGGTTCGCATTGCGCATTGATCGCCCCGCCGCCGACGTAGACGACCGGCTTGCTCGCCGCCACCAGGGTCTGCAGGGCGCGTTTAATCTGGCCTTTATGGCCGCTGGTCGTCGGGTTATACGAGCGCATGCTGACCGCGTCTGGCCAGACGTACGGCAGTTTCTTCGCCGGATTGAGTATATCCTTCGGCAGATCGACCACCACCGGCCCGGGGCGACCGCTGGCCGCTAACCAGAAGGCTTTCTTCAGCACGCCGGGAATATCTTCGGTCTGCTTCACCAGGAAACTGTGCTTCACCACCGGTCGGGAAATCCCCACCATGTCGCACTCCTGGAAGGCATCGTAGCCGATAAGCGATGTCGCCACTTGCCCTGAGAGGATCACCAGCGGGATAGAGTCCATATAGGCCGTCGCGATACCGGTGATGGCGTTCGTCGCCCCAGGCCCTGAGGTCACCAGCACCACACCGACCTCCCCGGTCGCTCGCGCCAGACCATCCGCCATATGCACCGCCGCCTGCTCGTGGCGAACCAGCACATGATCGATACCGCCAAGGGTATGTAACGCATCATAGATATCGAGGACTGCGCCTCCGGGATAGCCGAATACTTGCTTGACGCCCTGATCGACAAGCGATTGGACGACCATCTCGGCTCCTGACAACATCTCCATGGTTTGCCTCCAGGCTTATTGTTTTACGACAGCGGAACTCAATTTCCGCGCGCTCGCACGATGCGAAGGGGTACCCCTCCGCACTGAGGTGAATGGACTGCATGCCACTACCATAACTGCTCGCCAGCAGGCAGGCAATTCGCCACGACAGGGGCTTTCTAAGTGGAATAAGAAGAAAAACAAGCGGAGAGAGGAAAATATGGTGGAATGCTTCAGAGATAAGAAAAGAGAATAGTAAATACTCGGAGAAAAGGCGCGATAGCAGGAATTGATCCATTTTTTGTTAACGGGAGGAGAGCAACTGAAAGAGTAAACAGCATAAAATTCTGCATTCTTGTAATTCAATCATATAAAAAAAGGAGCCGAAGCCCCTTTCATGATCATTGCCATCGGCTCAGCGCTGACAAATATCCACCAGCAGCTCTTCCATCCACTGATGGCCTTTATCGCGACCCGCCGCTTCGTGCCAGGAGAGATAGCAGGTCCGGCTATTCACCTTCAGCGGTAGAGGTAATATTTGCAGCGCTAACTTATCGGCAAACTCATTTGCCAACCAGCGCGGCGCAATGGCCACCATCTGTGTTTGTGACACCACGTTTAATACGCTGACCATCGCATTACCTTGATATGCGATGCGCGCTTGTTTATCGGCCGTGTCATACCACGGCAGACTGAATGAGGCATACCGATCGAGAGCCACCGCGGCATGCTCCTCGCGATAAATATCAGCCTCCATCACCGGTCCGGAGATACGCGGATGGTTGCGACTGGCCACCAGAACCATTTCATCTTTGAATAGCGGCACACAGGCAAACTCAGGGCGACGGAACTCTTCATAACCGATCACAAATTCCGTTTCCTGATAACGTAGCTGATGTTCCGTATTTTGATTAAGCGCTGATTTAAAGACTAAATGAATATTGGGCGCGATTTCAGCGACTTTATTAAATATCACCGACGTCAGGATGTTATCCAGCGGGCTACAGACGCACAGATTGAAAACACGCTCACTGCTCAGTGGTTCAAAACCGGAGCCTGGCAATTCGTTTTGCACCAGCTGCAGCGCCTGGCGCACTGAGCCAAAGAGCTGATAGGCCCGCGCCGTCGGCTGAATACCGCGGCCATAGCGCACAAACAGTTCATCATTAAACATCACTTTCAGACGTGAAACCGCGTTGCTCACCGCCGGTTGAGACATGCCGAGCGTATGGGCGGCACGGGTAATATTCTGTTCCTGCATAACCGCATCAAAAACGGTAAGCAGATTGAGATCAACCATCCGTAGTTGAGGTTTTACGACTTCCTGTCCGGGGGCTGATTTATATTCTGGACTTTCAATTAACATATCTAGTTCCGCCGTCACGATGAATTCCCTTTACTAAACCGCTATGATTAGCGGCGAAAATATCATTTATCATGCTAATGACATTTGCAAAATAGCAAAGGTGTATTTTAGGAATATATCAAGGCTATGAGTGGCAGTGTAAATCCGGTACCGCCGGAGTAGGTGAACTGCTCAAACCATACTAGTTACTTAATGATGATGAGTTTAACCATAATTCAGAAAAATAAAAACAACACCAATGATTAACTGTAACTTAAGCAATAATAAAGCATTTTATTTTCTACCCCATAAAATTAACAACCATTTATCATTGAAAAAAGAGCCGCTAAGGGGTGGAGATATTCACACGAAAAATAAATATAATCTTTTCATTTAGATAGCGATTTTTTGCCGCCTCGCTCGCGGCGCATCGTGAGCGAAGCCTTTAATGCAAAGTACATTGTCAAATGAAACATATCCCAGTGCGCTCCCGCAGGGCCAAAAAAGGATCTTCGGCAAAAAAGGGCAAACATCAGCACAATTAGCTAATTCACGCCGTGGACCAAAAACGCTTTTTCCATGCCAGGGGTTGACTTTGAAACGGCTATCCAGTAACTCTAAAAGCATAACGATTTCATCTGGAGTTTGACGCAATGATTCGCACCACTCGCATCACCAGCCTACTACTACTAAACGCATGCCATTTGCGCGGTAGGCTGTTGGGCGACGTTCAGCGTTAAGTCATCTTCCAGCAAGACTATAAAACCCGCGCCTTGGCGCGGGTTTTTTTATGCTCGTCAACAAGGCGCCAGGACACAGACTAAGGATCCAAACCATGAGCCAGCAAGTCATTATTTTCGATACGACCTTACGTGATGGCGAACAAGCGTTACAGGCAAGCCTGAGTGTCAAAGAGAAGCTGCAGATCGCTCTGGCCCTCGAGCGCATGGGTGTTGACGTGATGGAAGTCGGTTTCCCGGTTTCTTCTCCGGGCGATTTTGAATCCGTGCAGACCATCGCGCGCACCATCAAAAACAGCCGCGTATGCGCTCTGGCGCGTTGCGTTGAGAAAGATATCGACGTGGCGGCGGAATCCTTAAAGGTGGCCGAAGCGTTCCGTATCCACACCTTCATCGCCACCTCGCCGATGCATATCGCCACCAAACTGCGCAGCACCCTGGATGAAGTCATTGAGCGAGCGGTTTATATGGTGAAGCGGGCGCGCAATTACACTAACGATGTCGAATTCTCCTGTGAAGACGCCGGCCGTACGCCAATAGCTGACCTGGCTCGCGTCGTGGAAGCAGCGATTAACGCTGGCGCCACCACCATAAATATTCCGGATACCGTCGGCTACACCATGCCGTTCGAGTACGCCAACATTATCAGCGGCCTGTATGAGCGCGTACCGAATATCGACAAAGCCATTATCTCCGTTCACACCCATGATGACCTGGGCATTGCCGTCGGCAACGCCCTCGCCGCGGTCCACGCCGGAGCTCGCCAGGTAGAAGGCGCGATGAACGGTATCGGCGAGCGCGCCGGCAACTGCGCGCTGGAAGAGGTCATCATGGCGATTAAAGTGCGCAAAGACATCATGAACGTGCACACCAATATCAACCACCATGAAATCTGGCGCACCAGCCAGACCGTCAGCCAGATCTGCAACATGCCGATCCCGGCGAACAAAGCCATCGTCGGCACCGGCGCCTTCGCCCACTCCTCCGGTATCCACCAGGACGGCGTGCTGAAGAACCGCGAAAACTACGAGATCATGACCCCGGAATCCATCGGTCTGAACCAGGTGCAGTTGAACCTGACCTCCCGTTCCGGCCGCGCGGCGGTGAAACACCGGATGGAAGAGATGGGCTACCAGGAGAGCGATTACAACCTGGATCATCTGTATGACGCGTTCCTGAAGCTGGCGGACAAAAAAGGACAGGTCTTCGATTACGATCTGGAAGCGCTGGCCTTTATCAACAAGCAGCAGGAAGAGCCAGAGCATTTCCGCCTGGATTACTTCAACGTTCAGTCCGGCTCCAGCGATATCGCCACCGCCTCGATCAAACTGGTCTGCGGGGATGAGATCAAAACTGAAGCCGCCAACGGCAACGGTCCGGTCGATGCTATCTACCAGGCGATTAACCGCGTCACCAATTACAACATTGAATTAGTGAAATATGGCTTAAGCGCGAAAGGCCACGGCAAAGACGCCCTGGGCCAGGTGGATATCGTCGTTGACTACAACGGCCGCCGTTTCCACGGCGTTGGTCTGGCAACGGATATCGTAGAGTCGTCAGCCAAAGCGATGGTTCATGTGCTGAACAACATCTGGCGCGCCGCCGAAGTCGAAAAAGAATTGCAACGCAAAGCTCAGAATAAAGAGAACAATAAGGAAACCGTGTAATGTCGAAGAATTACCATATTGCCGTTTTGCCGGGTGATGGCATTGGCCCGGAAGTGATGAACCAGGCGATGAAAGTACTGGAAGCCGTGCGCCAACGTTTTGCCATGCACATTACCACCAGCCAGTACGACGTCGGCGGCGCGGCCATCGACCGTCAGGGAACTCCCCTGCCGCAGGCGACGGTCGCCGGATGCGAGCAGGCGGACGCGATCCTGTTCGGCTCCGTTGGCGGCCCGAAGTGGGAACACCTGCCGCCCGCAGAACAGCCAGAGCGCGGCGCCCTGCTGCCGCTGCGTAAACACTTCAAACTGTTCAGCAACCTGCGCCCGGCCAAACTGTATCAGGGGCTGGAAGAGTTCTGCCCGCTGCGCGCCGACATCGCCGCCAACGGCTTCGACATTCTCTGCGTTCGCGAACTGACCGGCGGCATCTACTTCGGCCAGCCGAAAGGCCGCGAAGGCAGCGGTCAGCATGAGAAAGCTTTTGATACCGAGGTGTATCACCGCTTTGAAATCGAACGTATCGCGCGCATCGCTTTTGAATCTGCCCGTAAACGTCGTCACAAAGTGACCTCCATCGATAAAGCCAACGTTCTGCAGTCCTCTATTCTGTGGCGCGAAATCGTCAGTGAGATCGGCAAAGAGTATCCGGACGTTGAGCTGGCGCATATGTATATCGATAACGCCACCATGCAGCTGATTAAAGATCCGTCTCAGTTCGACGTGCTGCTGTGCTCCAACCTGTTCGGCGACATCCTCTCCGACGAGTGCGCAATGATCACCGGCTCGATGGGTATGCTGCCGTCCGCCAGCCTTAACGAACAAGGTTTCGGCCTGTACGAGCCTGCAGGCGGCTCGGCGCCGGATATCGCTGGCAAAAATATCGCTAACCCGATCGCGCAGATCCTCTCCCTGGCGCTGCTGCTGCGCTATAGCCTTGACGCTAACGAGGCGGCGAGCGCAATTGAAAGCGCGATTAACCGCGCTCTGGAGGAAGGGGTTCGTACCGGCGACTTAGCGCGCGGCACGGCGGCGGTCAGCACTGATGAAATGGGCGATATCATTGCCCGCTATGTCGCAGAAGGGGTGTAATCATGGCGAAGACGTTATACGAAAAATTGTTTGATGCGCACGTGGTGTATGAGGCGCAAAACGAAACCCCGCTGTTGTATATCGACCGCCATCTGGTGCATGAAGTTACCTCCCCGCAGGCCTTTGACGGCCTGCGCGCCCACGGCCGCCAGGTGCGCCAGCCGGGTAAAACCTTCGCCACTATGGATCACAACGTCTCGACGCAGACCAAAGACATTAACGCGTCCGGCGAGATGGCCCGCATTCAGATGCAGGAGCTGATTAAGAACTGTAAAGAGTTCGGCGTTGAGCTGTACGACCTGAATCACCCGTACCAGGGCATCGTTCACGTAATGGGCCCGGAACAAGGGGTGACCTTGCCGGGGATGACCATTGTATGCGGCGACTCCCATACCGCCACCCACGGCGCGTTCGGCGCGCTGGCCTTCGGCATCGGCACTTCCGAAGTGGAACATGTGCTGGCGACCCAGACCCTGAAACAGGGTCGTGCGAAAACCATGAAAATCGAAGTGCAAGGCAAAGCGGCGCCGGGCATCACCGCCAAAGATATCGTGTTGGCGATCATTGGTAAAACCGGCAGCGCCGGCGGCACCGGCCACGTGGTGGAATTCTGCGGCGAAGCGATCCGCGATCTGAGCATGGAAGGTCGCATGACCCTGTGCAACATGGCGATCGAGATGGGCGCCAAAGCGGGCCTGGTCGCGCCGGATGAAACCACCTTCAATTACGTACGCGGCCGTCTGCACGCGCCGAAAGGCAAAGATTTTGACGATGCGGTGGCGTACTGGAAAACCCTGAAAACCGACGACGGCGCCACATTTGACACCGTGGTGACGCTGCAGGCGGCTGAGATTGCTCCGCAGGTGACCTGGGGCACCAACCCAGGCCAGGTGATTTCGGTCACCGATAATATCCCCGATCCTGCGTCATTCAGCGACCCGGTGGAACGCGCCAGCGCTGAGAAAGCGCTGGCCTATATGGGACTGAAATCCGGCATCCCGCTGACGGAAGTGGCTATCGATAAAGTGTTCATCGGCTCCTGTACCAACTCGCGTATCGAAGATTTGCGCGCCGCGGCGGAAATCGCCAAAGGGCGTAAAGTGGCACCGGGCGTCCAGGCGTTGGTGGTACCAGGTTCCGGTCCGGTGAAAGCGCAAGCGGAAGCGGAAGGCCTGGATAAGATCTTTATCGAAGCCGGCTTTGAGTGGCGCTTACCGGGCTGCTCGATGTGTCTGGCGATGAACAACGACCGCCTGAACCCGGGCGAGCGCTGCGCCTCCACCAGCAACCGTAATTTTGAAGGCCGTCAGGGCCGCGGCGGACGCACGCACCTGGTGAGCCCGGCAATGGCCGCGGCGGCGGCTGTGACCGGCCATTTCGCCGATATCCGTAATCTGAAGTAAGGAGACCATCATGGCAGAGAAATTTACCCAACATACCGGCCTGGTGGTTCCGCTGGATGCTGCAAACGTCGATACCGACGCGATTATTCCCAAGCAGTTTCTGCAGAAAGTGACCCGCACCGGCTTTGGCGCGCACCTGTTCAACGACTGGCGCTTCCTCGATGATAAAGGTCAACAGCCGAACCCGGAGTTCGTGCTGAACTTTCCTGAGTACAAAGGCGCCTCTATCCTGCTGGCGCGGGAAAACTTCGGCTGCGGCTCCTCCCGCGAGCATGCGCCGTGGGCGCTGACCGATTACGGTTTTAAAGTCGTTATCGCCCCAAGCTTTGCCGATATTTTCTACGGCAACAGCTTCAACAACCAGCTGCTGCCGGTGACGCTGAGCGATGAGCAGGTCGACGAGCTGTTCAGACTGGTGCAGGCCAACCCGGGCATTACGTTTGAAGTGGACCTGGAAGCGCAGGTGGTGAAAGCGGGGGATAAAACCTACAGCTTTAAGATCGACGATTTCCGTCGCCACTGCATGCTTAATGGCCTGGATAGCATCGGCCTGACGCTGCAACATGAAGCGGCGATTTCCGACTATGAGCACAAGCTGCCGGCGTTTATGAATTAAGCTTCGCGCCCGGTCATTTGACCGGGCTTTTTAATTTATTGCGGCAGAAAATTGAGATCTCACGCACAAAAAACAATATTAATTCTTCGAACGTCAGCCCATGACGTTGGCCTGCCCCACGCGATAAAGACGAATGATTTCGCTTTCTTCCCCCTGACCTGCGCGGTTTATGTATTAACCCTTCACTGCAAGTAAAAATAAGGTATGAGTGTTTAATATAAAAATATAACAATGTGAAAGAAGCGTTAATCTCATAGAGAACCCCTATAGCTCACAGCAAAAAAAAACATTATTTTTCAATTTTTCCCCTCGCTATCTTTTTCCACAGAGAAATATTAACTAAGGACACGCCCGGGCCCCCGCATAGCGGCCTCCCGGCCTCCTGTGGAGAGAAGAGATGAGCCACTATCCGCACCTTTTCAGTCCGTTGACCATCAACGGCATGACGCTAAAAAACCGCATTATTATGCCCCCGATGGGCACCAATATGGCTACGCTCAATGGCGAGGTCTCGCAGGAACAGCTGGAATACTACGAACTACGGGCCAAAGGCGGCACCGGTCTTATCACCATCGAAAACATCTGTATTGATTTCCCTTTCGCTTCCAACGGCACCACCCAACTGCGGATCGATAACGATCAATATATCCCGCGGCTGTTTAAATTAACCGAGACCCTGCATAAACACGGCGCCTGCGTATCCATTCAGTTAAATCACGCTGGCGCTTCCGCTTATGCCTACCGCCTCGAGGGTCAGACACCGCTCTCCTCCTCGACGACGCCCTCGAAAAAGCACGGTAATATTCCGCGGCCAATGACCCATGAGGAAATTTATCACGCGGTGGAAAAATTCGGGGACGCCGCAGAGCGCGTTCGTCGCGCGGGTTTTGACTGCGTCGAAATTCATGCCGGCCACTCCTATTTAATTAGCCAGTTTTTATCGCCGTTATTTAACAAACGCACCGATGAATTTGGCGGCAGCGTCGAAAACCGCACTCGAATATTAGGTCTGATTGTCGATAAAGTTCGCGCCTGCGTCGGGCCACGTTTTCCGGTCAGCCTGCGCATCAGCGCCGACGACTTCCTCAAAGGCGGCAATACCCTCGAAGATTCCTTGCGCATCCTTGAGCTCTGTCAGGAGAAGGTCGATATCATCAACGTCTCGGCGGCGCAGAACGACAACCTGAATCTGCAAATCGACCAGATGTCGCTGGAGGATGGCTGGAAGCGTTACCTCTCCCGCGCGGTGCGCGATAAATTCCATAAGCCCACGGTCATCGCCGGCAATATCCGTACCCCGCAGGTGGCCGAGGATATCCTCGCCAGCGGCGATGCCGATCTCATTGCCATTGGTCGCGGTCTGATTGCCGAGCCGGAGTGGGTCCAGAAGGTGCAAAGCGGTAAAGAGCGCGTGATGCGCAAATGCATCTCCTGCAACATCGGCTGCGCCGACCATCGCATCGCCCGCTCGCGTCCGCTGCGCTGTTCAATTAACCCGGACATCATTCACGGCGATGCCTACAAAACGCGACGCGTTAATCGCGAAACGAACGTGGTCGTCATCGGCGCCGGCACTGCCGGGATGGAGGCCGCCTGCACCGCGGCGGAAGTCGGCTGCCACACCTGGCTGCTGGAGGCGAAAAATCACGTCGGCGGTCTCGCCAGCGATATCGCCCGTCTGCCGGAGAAAAAACGCATCGCGGATTTCCCGCAGTTTATGAAAAACCGCATCGCCGCGCTGGACAACCTGATGCTGCAGGTCGGCAAACGGGCAGACGTGGCCTCGGTTTCCGCCCTGCGTCCACATCTGATCGTCAATGCCACCGGCTCAACCCCCCTGCTGCCGCCCATTGCTGGACTGCGGGAGAATATTGACGCCGCGGAAGGCAAAGTCTTCTCCATTACCGGCATGATCGACAATCTGGCGAAATTTACCCATGTCGAGGGCAAACGCATCGCCGTTGTCGGCGCGGGCGCCGTTGGCCTCGACGTCATCGAATACTTTACCGCTCGCGGCGCGCAGGCGGTCTTAATCGAAATGCAGGACGCCGCCGGTCGCGATCTCGACATCATTACCAAGAATGCCATGTTGACCATGCTCGACGAGCACCAGGTCGAACAGCACATGAATACGCAACTGATGGCGGTGGCTGCCGACCATTTCCAGGTGAAAAATACACAGCACACCTTCGATATCCCCTTCGACTACGGCTTTGTCTGTCTGGGGATGCGCGCCAATCGGACGGGTCTCGACGAGATCGAACGCTGGGCCAATGCCAATAACGTCAAAATCATGAATATCGGCGACAGCGTGATGGCGCGACGCATTATCGACGGCATCCGCGAAGGCCGCAACGTGCTGGACACCCTCGAAGACATGGGTGCGCTGGGCAGCCGCGAAGCACAACGAATTCCCTTTCTAACTTATTGAGGATTTTTGTCATGGCAGAACGTATTACTGGACACACTGAGCTGATTGGTCTGATAGCCACCCCGATTCGCCACAGCATGTCGCCCACCATGCACAACGAGGCTTTCGCCCATCTCGGGCTGGACTACGTCTACCTGGCTTTTGAAGTCGGTAATCAGGAGCTGAAAGACGTTGTCCAGGGCTTCCGGGCTTTGAAGCTGCGCGGCTTTAACGTCTCTATGCCGAACAAAACCGAGATTTGCCAGTATCTCGATAAGCTGTCGCCGGCGGCGCAGCTGGTCGGGGCGGTGAATACCGTGGTCAATGACGACGGCGTCCTGACCGGGCATATCACCGACGGCACCGGCTATATGCGCGCCCTTAGCGAAGCGGGTATCGATATCATTGGCAAGAAGATGACCGTGCTCGGTGCCGGCGGTGCGGCGACCGCACTCTGCGTCCAGGCGGCACTGGATGGCGTGAAGGCGATCTCCATCTTCAACCGTCGCGATAAATTCTTCGCCAACGCCGAAGAAACGGTCGCCAAGATCCGCAACAACACGCGCTGTGAGATCCATCTGTTCGATCTTGACGATCATGACAAACTGCGTGCCGAAATCGATAGCAGCGTGATCCTGACCAATGCCACCGGGGTCGGCATGAAGCCGTTCGAAGGCCAGATGCTGCTGCCGGACGACAGCTTTCTGCGTCCGGATCTGATCGTCTCCGACGTCGTATACAACCCGCGCAAAACCCACCTGCTGGAAGTGGCTGAGAAAAAAGGCTGCCGCACGCTAAACGGCCTCGGGATGATGCTGTGGCAAGGCGCGCGCGCGTTCGAAATCTGGACGGGTAAACAGATGCCGGTTGATTACATCAAAAGCATCCTGTTCTAAGGGGCAAGCGATGAAAAATAAATACATCCCTACCGCGGCAGGGCTGTACCTCAACTACCTGATTCATGGCATGGGGGTGCTGCTGATCACCCTCAACATGGCTCATCTTCAGGAGCAGTGGGGAACAGATAAAGCCGGCGTATCGATCGTTATCTCCTCGTTAGGTATTGGTAAGTTAGCGACCATCGTGACCGGCTTTCTGTCGGATCGCTTTGGTCGTAAGCCCTTTATCTATCTGGGGATCCTCAGCTATCTGATCTTTTTTATCGGCATTCTGCTGACCAAAAATATCTATCTGGCCTATGTCTTCGGCATTATGGCGGGCTTGGCGAACAGCTTCCTCGACTCCGGCACCTATCCGGCGCTGATGGAATCTTTCCCGCACTCCGCCAGCCGGGCCAACGTGCTGATCAAAGCCTTCGTTTCCGCCGGGCAGTTCCTGCTGCCGTTCATTATCAGCTTCCTGATCTGGGCGAATCTATGGTTCGGCTGGTCGTTCGTGATTGCGGCGGCGCTCTTTGTACTGAGCGGGATTTACCTGCTTAAAATGCCATTCCCTGACAGCCAGGCAGCGAAAAAAGAGGAATCTCCTGAGCCACAGGCGGAAACGTTCGCCCGTCCGCAGGCCAACAAACTGGATATGATGATCTTCACGCTGTACGGCTATATCGGCATGGCGACGTTCTATCTGGTCAGCCAGTGGCTGGCGCAGTACGGCCAGTTCGTGGTCGGGCTGCCCTATGCCTCGGCGATTAAGCTGCTCAGCATCTATACCGTTGGGTCGTTGGTCTGCGTCTTCGTGACTGCTGCCTTCGTCAAAGAGGTGTTCAGCTCTGCCGTCGCCATGATCATCTATACTGGCCTGTCGATGGTCTCGCTGCTGCTGGTGTGCCTGTTCCCGACGCCGATGATGGTTACCGGCTTCGCCTTTGTCATCGGCTTTGCCGCCGCGGGCGGAGTGCTACAGCTGGGAGCGACGATCATGGCGATGAGCTTCCCGAACGGGAAAGGCAAGGCAACCGGGATCTTCTACACCGCCGGCAGTATCGCCAGCTTCACGATCCCGCTGATCACCGCCAAACTTTCGCAGATCAGTATTGCCAGCATTATGTGGTTTGATTTTGCGATCGCCGTGATCGGCTTTGTGATCGCCCTGTACATCGGCTATCGTCAACTGCAGGCTCGGGCGGCGCAAAAAGTATCACGCACCGCAGTCACCGCCTGAGGTTCAACGCGAATAATAATGGATGCCTACATGACAAATGCAGTTACCGTAAAGAACATCACCTTCCAGGAAGGGGAAACCTTAATTTGTGTACCGCTGATCGGCAAAACGCTGGATGAAATACTGGGTAACGCCCACGGCCTGGTCGACGCCGGCGCCGATATCATCGAATGGCGCGTTGATCACTTTACGCAGGTCAGAGAGATGGCCCAGGTGATGGCCGCGCTGGCGGAAATCCGTGGTGCGCTGAAAGCCCTGCCGTTGCTGTTCACCTTCCGCAGCAAGAAAGAAGGCGGCGAGACCGAGCTCAGCGACGATGCCTACTTCGCGCTCAACCGCGAAGCGGCGCGCAGTGGACTGGTTGATGTCATCGATGTCGAGCTGTTCAATGATGAAGCGCAGATCCGCGCGCTGGTTGACGATGCGCATGCCGCGGGCGTCAAAGTGATCATGAGTAACCATGATTTTCATAAAACCCCCGCCCAGGAAGATATCATCTATCGCCTGCGCCGCATGCAGGATCTGGGTGCCGATCTGCCGAAGATCGCGGTGATGCCGCAATCGCCGCAGGACGTTCTGACCCTGCTCGCCGCCACGCTGACCATGAAAGAGAAGTATGCCACCCGCCCGCTGATCACCATGTCGATGGGAAAATCAGGCGGCGTCAGCCGGGTGACCGGGCGTCTTTTTGGCTCAGCCATGACCTTCGGTACAGTGGGTCAAGCTTCCGCGCCGGGACAGATAGCCATCAATAAGCTGCGTGAAGTGATGGATATTCTCTCCTGATAACCCCTTAGCCCGGAGGACCACTCCGGGCTATTCGCTAACAGATCTTCTGGCTGTCGTGGATGACCACATTTTTAAACGACTGCAGCGCCGGGGAAAGTCCCCGGTCTTTCATGGTCGCCAGATAGATATAGCGCGGAGGGAGGGTGTTTTTAATCTTCAGGATATGGACGTTGTAATGGGAGAGCGCCGAGATCCGCGGCATGATCGCGATCCCGTAGTCAATGCTGACCAGCCCGGCCATCGCGGTATCCTCTTCCACGTAGCAGGCAATCTCCGGCACCAGCTTTTGCTGCATAAATACATTATCGATAAACGGACGTAAGCCGCTATTTTCTGAAAAATAGATATAGGGATAATGAATCGTCTCCACGAGGTCGACTTCATGTTCATACAGACGGGCCAGCGGATGATCCCTGGCGGTCACCACCACCAGCTCCTGCTGAATAACCGGAATAAAATCGATATCGGGCTCATCGGCAATATAAGAGCAGATCGCCAGATCGACTTTTCCCGCTTTCAGCTCCTGCAACAGCGTCAGCGAGGTCCCTTGAGTAAAAGAAAAAGTCACATTGTGAAACTCAGGTGAAAGAGAATATTTATTAATTAACTGCGGAACAACATATTCGCCCATCGTGTAAATAAAGGCGATACGAATGTTTTCTTTATTTTCAGCGCCGTTTTTTTGCAAAACTGTGCGGCCATTTTCCAGTGAGGCCAGGGCATCTTCGACATACGGCAGAAAACGCTTGCCGTTTTGCGTAATTTTAACGTTCCGTCCCTGTCTGGCGAACAGTGCGACCCCTAACTCCTTCTCCAGCTCTGATATCGCATGGCTTAGCGAAGGCTGGGTGATGCACAGACTGGAGGCCGCTTCGGTATAATGTTCAGTTTCAGACAGACGTTTAAAATAATAAAGTTGCTTTAGGTTCATTATTTTTGCCCGTATAATATAAGAATAAATCCACTGATGCTAATATACCATGCAAGCCACCAATAATGTGCATGAGCGGGTAAATATCGGCGGTGTATCAAATATTATTTTCTGAAGCGTATGAATGTGCCACAAAGCGTTGCCATTCATAGATACTACCTATAGTTCCCGGAGATATTTTTGCATATACAAATATATGCAAAAATATTTTAAACTTTAAAGGAACTCGCTATGAGTATGTCAAACTCTCAGGAAGTCCTCACTTCCTCATCAGGGACGAAAAAAAGAAGCCACGTTCGGATAGTTATTTTACTGCTGTTGTCCGTCGGAACGATGATCAATTATCTCGACCGCACCATCCTCGGTATCGTTGCCCCACAGTTAACCCAGGAAATTCATATCGATCCGGCGATGATGGGCATCATTTTCTCCGCCTTTGCCTGGACCTATGCCCTGGCGCAGATCCCCGGCGGCATGTTTTTAGACCGCTTCGGCAACAAACTGACCTATGCCCTGTCAATTTTCTTCTGGTCGCTGTTTACCCTGCTGCAAAGTTTCACCCTCGGGCTTAAATCTCTGCTGCTTCTGCGCCTGGGACTTGGCGTCAGTGAAGCGCCCTGCTTCCCGGCCAACAGCCGCATCGTCAGCACCTGGTTCCCGCAGCATGAGCGCGCACGGGCGACGGCAACATATACGGTTGGTGAATATATAGGACTGGCGGCCTTCTCACCGCTGTTATTTTTAATCCTCGAACATCACGGCTGGAGAACGCTTTTTTTCCTCACCGGAGGATTAGGTATTTTATTTACTTTGGTGTGGTGGCGTTTTTATCACGAACCCCATGAATCGCGCACGGCTAATCAAGCGGAGCTGGATTATATCGGCGCAAACGGTATTAACAATAAAATCCAGAACGTTCCATTTAACTGGCGTGACGCCAGGCGCCTGCTGGGCTGTCGCCAGATCCTCGGCGCCAGTCTGGGTCAGTTTGCGGGCAACACCACGCTGGTGTTTTTCCTGACGTGGTTTCCCAGCTATCTGGCCAACGAGCGCCATCTTCCCTGGCTGCACGTTGGCTTCTTCGCCACCTGGCCGTTTCTCGCCGCCGCCATCGGCATCCTCTTCGGCGGCTGGATCTCGGACCGACTGCTGAAGCGAACCGGCTCCGTCAATATCAGTCGGAAGTTACCAATAATTTCCGGATTATTACTCTCCAGCTGTATTATTGCGGCGAACTGGGTGAGCGCCAACAGCACCGTTATTATTATTATGTCAGTGGCATTTTTTGGTCAGGGAATGGTTGGTCTGGGCTGGACGTTAATTTCTGATATTGCCCCGGAAAATATGGCAGGCCTGACCGGCGGGATATTTAATTTCTGCGCTAATATGGCGTCGATTATAGCCCCACTGATAATTGGCGTGATTATCTCCGCAACGGGTAACTTCTTTTACGCACTGATCTACGTCGGCCTGACGGCGCTGATCGGCGTGATTGCCTACATTTTTATCATCGGCGACATCAAGCGAATCGAACTGAAGTAAAGACGGCGGCCCCGGCGAATTGCACGCCGGGGCGAAGAGGACGGTCAGATATCTTTCACCTTGCTGGTTAAAAACAGCGTCACCAGCGAAATCGCGGCGATCGTCCAGTAGACGCTGGCGTGGCCATAGCTCTGCGACAGCGCCCCCTGCATCACGCCGGCGAGGATCACGCCAGTGGAAATACTGTTGGTAAACAGGGTGGTCGCCGCCCCCGCGCGTCCCGGCATTAAATCCTGGAACCACAGCATGCCGATCCCGGCGATTATGCCGATAAAAATGGCGTTGAACAGCTGCAGGGCCAGCAGCGCCGTTCGGGCATGAAACAGGATCAGCCCCAGATAAAACAGCACACCGGCCGCCACCGCCGCTACCATCATTTTACGTTTACCAAAGCGCTTCACGTAGTAGCCGGCGAGGATCATCGCCGGAATCTCCAGGCCGGCGGCGGTGCCCATCAGGATCCCGGCCAGACTGTCGGGAAGCCCGAGATCGCTGCTGATCCACAGCGGCATATCAATGATATACATGGTGTTGCAGGTCCACATCAGGGTGGAGGCGATAAACAGCATCCGCACATTCTTGTCCTGCCAGCCGCCGGCCTGCGCCAGCGCCTCCGCCTCTTCCGAGGGCTGTTCCACGCGCGGAACCGAGGGCAGTTTGACCGCAATCAGCGCCAGGCTGATCGCAAAGATGCCCGCCGCAATAGAGAACATGGTGGTAAAGCCATAGTTGAGCGCCAGCATAAAGGCCAGCGGCGGGCCAATCACCCACGCCAGAGACAGCTGGGCACGCATGACCGAGCTGAACATCACCACTTCCCGCGCCGAGCTGTCGGCATATTCCCGCGCCAGGGCAAAGAGCTGAGGCATGGCGGCGTTAGCGATGGATGCCAGCATCACCCCACAGGTGATCAGCGTCAGATAGTGGCGGTTGAAGGCAAACAGCAGCGCATTGCCTACCGCCATCAGACAGCAGAACATAATTAACCGCCGCCGGTCGCCGCGGCTATCGGAGCGCTTGGCCAGCGCCAGGCTCACCAGGATCCCGGCTATCGCATTCACGGTGTAGAACAGGCCCACCCAGAACGGCTGCGCCCCCACTTCGCGGCTGAGAAACAAACTCAACGTCGGGGCCTGCAATGCGCCCGCCACGCCCATCATAAAAGCAACCAGCATAAAGGCGGCATAGACGCCGTTTAGCCGTCGTCCCATCGTCATCAACCACAGCATGGAATGTCCTTAACACACGCGAAGTAAACGAAAAAAGCCAGCAGAGGCTTTCTGCTGGCGGGTGATTCTATACTCTGTGGATTTCACATTGCAGGAGCAAACGGTTAACCGCTTGCGATGGCTCTGAAAGGGTGAGTCCCTTAGGGGCGATTCACGCGGCCAGAACATAGGGCCAGGGCTCATCGACAGCGATAGACCCGGGCTAGCGCACCTGCAGCTTGAAAAACGACGAGTATAACACCAATACTCAGTCACACATGATGTCTGCAAGTCAATGATTAGAGGTCTTTGACGTCACTCCCCACTGCATCAGTTCTCCCAGGATTTCCTGCTGTCGTCCTGCCATCAGGCGGGCCAGCCAGGACGCTTCCTGCGTCGCAGAAAAGTAGCGCTGGTAGAACGATTTTGCGGTAGACCTCATCATATTCACCTCCTCGCTTCATCGGGATTCATTATTGGCTTAATATGGGGAGTAATAAATTGCTGAGTTTTGCGCAGGAGTTCCCCTTTTATGTCTTCCGGCCGTCTGCAACAACAGTTCATCCGTCTATGGCAGTGCTGCGACGGCAAGTCGCAGGAGACCACCCTCAACGAACTGGCGGAAATGCTGAGCTGCTCGCGCCGCCACATGCGCACCTTGCTTAATATGATGGAGTCCCGCGGCTGGCTGACCTGGGAGGCGGAGGCTGGCCGCGGAAAACGCTCGCGGCTGACCTTTCTCTATACCGGCCTCGCCCTGCAGCAGCAGCGTGCCGAAGATCTGCTTGAACAGGATCGCATCGATCAGCTGGTGCAGCTGGTCGGCGATAAAGCCGCCGTCCGTCAGATGCTGGTCTCGCATCTCGGGCGCAGCTTCCGCCAGGGGCGGCACATCCTGCGCGTGCTCTACTACCGGCCGATGAAGAATTTACTGCCCGGCAGCGCGCTGCGACGTTCGGAAACCCATATCGCCCGGCAAATATTCAGCGCGCTGACGCGGGTAAATGAGGAAAATGGGGAACTGGAAGCTGATATTGCCCACCACTGGCAGCAGTTGACGCCCACCCACTGGCGCTTTTTCCTCCGACCAGGCATCCATTTTCACCATGGCCGTGAGCTGGAGATGAGCGATGTGATCGCTTCTCTGCAGCGCAGCAATGCCCTGCCGCTCTATTCGCATATCGAACGCATCGAGTCGCCCACCGCCTGGACCCTGGATATTCATCTGCGCCAGCCCGACCGCTGGCTGCCCTGGCTGCTGGGCCAGGTGCCAGCGATGGTGCTGCCGCAGGAGTGGCAGACCATGAACCACTTTTCTTCGATGCCGGTCGGCACCGGCCCGTATGCCGTGGTGCGTAACAATCAGAACCAGCTCAAGATCCACGCCTTTGAGGACTATTTTGGCTACCGGGCGCTGATCGATGAGGTGAACGTCTGGGTGCTACCGGAAATTAGCGAAGAGCCCAACGGCGGCCTGACGCTGCAGGGCAATACCGAAAGCGAAAAGGCGGTGGAGAGTCGTCTGGAAGAGGGGTGCTACTACCTGCTGTTTGACTCGCGAAGCCCGCTGGGCGCCAACGAGGCGGTGCGCCGCTGGTTAAGCTATTTGTTCCAGCCCGCGAACCTGCTCTACCACGCGGGCGAACACTACCAGGGCAACTGGTTTCCCGCCTACGGCCTGCTGCCGCGCTGGCATCACGCCAGCAATCACGCCAGCGACAAGCCGGCGGGGCTGGAGACGGTCACCCTCACCTATTACCGCGATCACGTCGAACACCGGGTGATCGGCGGGATCATGCGCGACCTGCTGGCCGCGCATCAGGTGAAGCTGGAGATCCAGGAGCTGGAGTACGATGCCTGGCATCGCGGCGAGGTAGTCAGCGATATCTGGCTCAACAGCGTTAACTTCACCTTGCCAATCGAATTCTCGCTATTCGCCTATCTGTACGAAGTCCCGCTGATTCAGCGCTGCATCCCCATCGACTGGCAGGAAGACGCCAGCCGCTGGCGCGCGGGAGAGTTTAATCCGGCCACCTGGAGTCAGCGTCTGCTGGCCAGCCAGCATATCGTGCCGCTGATCCATCACTGGCTGATGATTCAGGGCCAGCGCAGTATGCGCGGCGTGCGGATGAACACCCTCGGCTGGTTCGATTTTAAATCCGCATGGTTTGCGCCGCCGGAGCCGTAAGCCTTTCCGTCATCTGACAAAATCATTACACTAAGGCCGTTCTCAACGGGGTGCTAATAAACATACGCAATATCATTCAAGTTGCATCAAGGCAGCAAGCGGGTGAATCCCCTGGAGCATAGATAACTATGTGACTGGGGTGAACGCGCGAAGCTAACGCAGATGCGGCTTGAAGGATGAAGCGTATGGGCTGAGAAAATACCCGTCGAACCTGATCCGGATAACGCCGGCGAAGGGATTTGAGGCTCACTCAAAATCCTTTGCCCCCCCTTTTTTCTGAGGTGCAAAGTGTTGAAAAAATTACTCCCGCTGCTGGCGCTGGTCGCCATGCCCGCTCTGGCGAAGCCTGTCCTCACTGTCTATACCTATGACTCCTTCTCTGCCGACTGGGGCCCCGGCCCGGCGGTCAAAAAAGCGTTTGAAGCGGACTGCGGCTGCGAGCTGAAGTTCGTCGCGCTGGAAGATGGCGTTTCGCTACTGAATCGCCTGCGCATGGAAGGCAAAAACAGCAAGGCCGACGTCGTGCTGGGCCTTGATAACAACCTGCTGGAAGCCGCGGCGCAGAGTAAACTGTTTGCCAAAAGCAACGTACCCGCCAGCGCGGTCAGCGTGCCGGGCGGCTGGGATAACGACACCTTTGTCCCCTACGATTACGGCTATTTCGCCTTCGTCTATGACAAAAACAAACTGGCCAACCCGCCGAAGAGCCTGAAAGAGCTGGTCGAGAGCCCGCAAAAATGGCGGGTCATCTATGAAGATCCGCGCACCAGCACCCCGGGGCTGGGGCTGCTGCTGTGGATGCAAAAGGTCTATGGCGATAAAGCGCCCGAGGCCTGGCAGAAGCTGGCGGCGAAAACCGTTACCGTCACCAAGGGCTGGAGCGAAGCCTACGGTCTGTTCCTGAAAGGGGAAAGCGACCTGGTCTTGAGCTACACCACCTCGCCGGCCTACCACATGATTGAAGAGAAGAAAGACCACTATGCGGCGGCGAACTTCGCGGAAGGCCACTATCTGCAGGTCGAGGTTGCCGCCCGCACCGCCGCCAGCAAGCAGCCGGAACTGGCGGAAAAATTCCTCAAATTCATGGTCTCGCCCGGCTTCCAGAACGCTATCCCCACCGGCAACTGGATGTATCCGGTGACCCAGGTCGCGCTGCCGGCCGGTTTTGCAAGCCTGGTAAAACCGCAGACCACGCTGACGTTTACCCCGCAGCAGGTCGCCAGCGAGCGTCAGACCTGGATTAGCGCATGGCAACGCGCCGTCAGCCGCTAAACCTGAGCGGGCTGCTGCCGGGCCTGTTCGCCGCTACGCTGCTCTGCGCCGTCGCGCTGGCGGCGTTTCTGGCGCTGTGGTTCAGCGCGCCCGGCGCGGGCTGGCGGACGGTCTTCAGCGATAGCTACCTCTGGCATGTGGTGCGCTTCTCCTTCTGGCAGGCGTCGCTGTCAGCGCTGCTCTCGGTGGGGCCGGCTATCTTTCTCGCCCGCGCGCTTTATCGGCGTCGCTTCCCCGGCCGCACGCTGCTGCTGCGCCTGTGCGCGATGACCCTGATCCTGCCGGTGCTGGTGGCGGTGTTCGGCATCCTCAGCGTCTATGGCCGCCAGGGCTGGCTGGCATCGCTGTTTCACACTTTCGGCTGGCAGTGGGATTTCTCACCTTACGGCCTGCAGGGCATCCTGTTGGCGCACGTCTTTTTCAATATGCCGATGGCCACCCGCCTGCTGCTGCAGGCGCTGGAGAACATTCCCGGCGAGCAGCGGCAAATTGCCGCCCAGCTTGGCATGCGCGGCTATGCCTTCTTCCGCCTCGTCGAATGGCCATGGATGCGCCGGCACATTCCCGCCGTCGCCGCGCTGATTTTTATGCTCTGCTTTGCCAGCTTCGCCACCGTGCTGTCGCTGGGCGGCGGCCCGAAGGCCACCACGATTGAGCTGGCTATCTACCAGGCGCTGAGCTTTGACTACGATCCGGCGCGAGCGGCAATGCTGGCGTTGATTCAGATGCTCTGCTGCCTCGGGCTGGTGCTGCTCAGCCAGCGCCTCAGTAAAGCGGTGGCTATCGGCGTCAGCCATGTCCGCGGCTGGCGTGACCCTGACGATCGCCTGCATAGCCGGCTGAGCGATGGGTTGCTGATCGGCGCCGCCCTGCTGCTGCTGCTGCCGCCGCTGCTGGCGGTCATCGTCGACGGGGTCAACCGCAATATGCTGGACGTGCTGGCGCAGCCCGCCCTCTGGCAGGCATTAACGACTTCCCTGCGCATCGCCATCGCCGCCGGGCTGTTGAGCGTGACCCTGACAATGATGCTGCTATGGAGCAGTCGAGAGCTGCGCGCCCGCCAGCGGCCGCTGGCCGGGCAGGCGATGGAGCTGAGCGGCATGCTGATCCTTGCCATGCCGGGCATCGTGCTGGCTACCGGCTTCTTTCTGCTGCTCAATAACAGCATCGGCCTGCCGGAGTCCGCCGACGGCATCGTCATCTTTACCAACGCTCTGATGGCGATCCCCTACGCGCTTAAAGTGCTGGAAAACCCGATGCGCGACATTGCCGTCCGCTACAATATGCTGTGCCAGTCGCTGGGGATCGAAGGCCTGACGCGACTGCGGGTCATCGAACTTCGCGCGCTCCGGCGCCCCCTAGCCCAAGCGTTAGCCTTCGCCTGCGTGCTGTCGATTGGCGACTTCGGCGTGGTGGCGCTGTTCGGCAACGAGGCGTTCCGCACCCTGCCTTTCTATCTCTACCAGCAGATAGGCGCCTACCGCAGCCAGGACGGCGCCGTCACCGCTCTGCTTCTGCTGCTGCTCTGTTTCTTACTATTTACGCTGATTGAAAAACTTCCGGGGCGTGATGCTAAAACTCAATGATGTGACCTGGCTGTACCAACATCTGCCGATGCGCTTTACTCTCGACGTCGCGCGCGGCGAGCGCATCGCGGTGCTCGGCCCCAGCGGCGCCGGAAAGAGCACCCTGCTGAATCTGATCGCCGGTTTTCTGCCGCCCGCCAGCGGCAGCCTGCAGATTAACGGCGAGACGCATCACGCGACGCCGCCGGCGCAGCGTCCGGTCTCGATGCTGTTCCAGGAGAATAACCTGTTTAACCATCTGACCATTCGGCAGAATATCAGCCTCGGGATCCACCCTGGCCTGAAACTGAGCCGCGAACAGCAGCATAAAGTCACGGCGATTGCCGCCCAGATGGGAATTGATGCCCTGCTTGACCGCCTGCCGGGAGCGCTCTCCGGCGGTCAACGGCAGCGCGCGGCGCTGGCCCGCTGTCTGGTGCGCCAGCAGCCGGTGCTGCTGCTGGATGAACCCTTCTCGGCGCTCGACCCGGCGCTGCGTCAGGAGATGCTGGCGCTGGTGGCGGATGTCTGTGAACAGCAGCAGCTCACCCTGCTGATGGTTTCGCACAGCGTGGAAGATGCCGCGCGCATCGCGCCGCGCTCGATTGTGGTCGCCGAAGGGCGCATTGTCTGGGATGGCGCTACCGCCGAACTGTTAAGCGGCCGCAGCAGCGCCTCGCATCTGATGGGGATCAGCGCGCGATAACCTTGTGCAGGATCGCCAGATAGACCGGCATCAGCGGATGGCGGAAGACAAATGTTAACGCCGTTGCCGCCAGCGCGACCATACACGGCGCCAGCCACAGCAGACGCCCGCGCGGCAGCCAGCGGGACAGCCGATCGCCAGACGTTTTCGCGCTCCGCCACAGCCGCCAGCACAGCCACCCCGCCAGCCAGGCCAGCAGCGCCGCCCCCAGCAGCAGCCATTTAAAGCTGGCGCTGTTTTCATCGGCCGGAATATCAATCGCCGCGCCGGCGAGAATCCCCGGCAGGAAATAGAGCGGCGGCCAGAGCAGGCAGCCGATAATATTCGGGAGCACGAATTTGGCCACCGGCAGGTCGAGCATCCCGGCAACCATCGGCACCAGCGGACGCGTCGGCCCGACAAAGCGGCCAATCAGGATGGTGATCATGCTGTGCTGGTGCAGCGCATGCTCGGTTTTTTCCAGCAGGGCGCGGTTTTTCTTCATGAACGACCAGCGGTGCAGCGGCTTTTTAAAGCGCCAGCCGAGCCAGAATGAGATCCAGTCTCCCAGCAGACAGCCCACGATCCCCGCCAGCCACGCCTGCCAGAAATTAACCTCACCGCCGCCAATCAGCGCCCCAAGGCCGGCCATCATCACCGTTCCGGGTAAAATAAGCCCCACCAGCGCCAGCGACTCGAGAAAGGCCACCAGCATCACGGCTAACAACGAGTAGACCGTGGATTGGGTAATAAAGTGTTCGAGCAATGCTTGCATAATGTACCCGGTTAAAAAACGAAGCCCGGATTCTCCGAAGCCATCGCGCCGTCGTCAAGCCAACAATTGTCTTAATAGTTTACTGGCTGTGACATTTAAGCGGGTCATCATTTCACTTTCTTTACTTTTTATTCACATCCCGCGCGGAATTCGCTCGGGCTGGCGCCGGTGCATTTTTTGAACACGCGGGAAAAATAGAGCTGATCTTCAAAGCCGACGTTGCGCCCGACGGTGGCGATCGGCATCCGCGTGGTGCTCAGCAACAGTTTGGCCTGGCTGATGCGCTGGTCTTCACGCCAGCCGAGCACGCTGATCCCTAACTGCTGGCGGAACAGGTGCGACAGACGCGAGGGCGACAGGCAGACGTGCTGGGCGACGCTGGCGATATCAAAATGGCTGTCCGCCAGATGGTCGCTGATGTACTGGCAGGCGTCGCGCACCCGGTTATCCAGCGGCGGATGCAGCGATTCGTTGATCGCCTCCATCCGCCGCAGCAGGAGCTGTTCCAGCAGATTAATCGCCAGCAGTTCGGAATAGCGCCCCGCCCCCTGTCCGGCATCGACTATCTGGCCGAACAGCTCGCCAAAGCGCGCCTGCCACTGTTCGTCCGGACGGAAAAAGCCGGTCTGGGCGAAGATGGTCGGCCAGTTGAGCCACTCGTGCCAGTAGGCGCGCGGGCGGAAGTAGACCCACTGGTGATACCACTCGCTGGCGTCGGGATGGCGGCCGTAGTGATGGATCTCCCCCGGCGGGAACAGCAGCATATCGCCCGGCCGGCAGACAAACTGCTCGCCGTGGTTGTTGATCACCCCCTCGCCGCGGATCGTCAGGTTGAGGATATAGCCTTTCATACCCAGCGGGCGGTCGATAAAAAAATCCAGGTATCCCTGCGCCTCAATCGGCGTCAGACCGGTGACCAGATGAGCGTTAAAAGAGTAGCCCGGCAGCAGCGGATCGTTTTGCGTTTCGGCCATACGCGTGGTTCTCCCCGAAGGTATTAGTGACACCAATTGTCCATATTCATCATTTTATCGCTCTCGGCCCTGTCACGACTGCGACGGCAGTGGGAATTTCGCTAAAAAGCCGCACAGCAAGCGAAAAAAGCGCCAGCGGCGTGCATTCCACCGTGATATGCCGGGTAACAAAAGTGTCTATAAATACGGCAGGAAAGTCCACATCGAATATTTGCACGGCGTCACACTTTGCGAGGTGACAGCAAAATAATCCATAAGATTAGCGAATCCGGCCTGACGGATTTTGCCGGGGATATCTACTGTTGCTGCATGAATGATTTCTGCATGGAGTAACAAGATGGCAATTGCGATTGGCCTCGACTTTGGTAGTGACTCAGTCCGCGCCCTGGCGGTGGAATGCGCCTCCGGCGCAGAACTGGCGGCAAGCGTGGAGTGGTATCCGCGCTGGCGGGAAGGACAGTATTGCGATGGCGCTAACAACCGGTTCCGCCACCACCCGCGAGATTACATCGAGTCCATGGAAGCGGCGCTGAAAAGCGTACTTGCCTCCCTGAGCGCCGAACAGCGCGCCGACGTCGTGGGCATTGGCGTCGACAGCACCGGCTCAACCCCGGCACCCGTTGATGCCGAGGGCAACGTGCTGGCGCTGCGCGAAGAATTCGCTGACAACCCTAACGCCATGTTTGTCCTGTGGAAAGATCACACCGCGGTCGAGGAAGCCGAGGCGATCACCCGCCTGTGCCACCAGCCGGGCAAAGAGGATTACTCGCGCTATATTGGCGGGATTTACTCCAGCGAATGGTTCTGGGCCAAAATCCTCCACGTCACCCGGGAAGATAGCGCCGTCGCCCAGGCAGCCGCCTCGTGGGTGGAGCTTTGCGACTGGGTACCCGCCCTGCTCTCCGGCACCACCCGTCCGCAGGATCTGCGCCGCGGCCGCTGCAGCGCCGGGCATAAATCGCTGTGGCATGAGAGCTGGGGCGGTCTGCCGCCGGCCAGCTTCTTCGATGAGCTTGATCCCATCATTAACCAGCATCTGGCCTGGCCGCTGTTCACCGATACCTGGACGGCCGATGTGCCGGTCGGCACGCTGAGCGCAGAGTGGGCCCAGCGCCTGGGCCTGTCGCAGACCGTGGCCATCTCCGGCGGCGCCTTCGACTGCCATATGGGCGCCGTGGGCGCCGGCGCGCAGCCTAACGCGCTGGTGAAAGTCATCGGCACCTCCACCTGCGACATTCTGATTGCCGATAAAGAGAGCGTCGGCGACCGCACGGTCAAAGGCATCTGCGGCCAGGTCGACGGCAGCGTAGTCCCGCACTTTATCGGTATGGAGGCAGGCCAGTCCGCCTTCGGCGATATTTACGCCTGGTTCGGTCGCATTCTCGGCTGGCCGCTGGAGCAGCTAGCCCAGCAGCAGCCAGCGTTGCGGGAGCAAATCAAAGCCAGCCAAAAACAGTTACTGCCGGCGCTCACCGAAGCCTGGGCCAACAATCCATCGCTGGAGCATCTGCCGGTGGTGCTTGACTGGTTCAACGGCCGCCGCACGCCGAATGCCAACCAGCGCCTGAAAGGGGTGATCACCGACCTTAACCTGGCCACCGACGCGCCGGCGCTGTTCGGCGGTCTGATCGCCGCCACCGCCTTCGGCGCCCGCGCCATTATGGAGTGCTTCACCGAGCAGGGGATCCCGGTTAACAACGTCATGGCGCTTGGCGGTATCGCGCGGAAAAACCAGGTCATCATGCAGGCCTGCTGCGACGTGCTGAACCGTCCGCTGCAAATTGTCGCCTCCGATCAGTGCTGCGCGCTGGGGGCGGCTATCTTCGCCGCCGTCGCCGCCGGTGTCTATGAGGATATTCCAGCCGCCCAGCAGCGGATGGCAAGCCAGGTGGAAACCACCCTGCAGCCGCGCCCGGCGCAGGCACAGCGTTTCGAACAACTCTATCAGCGCTACCAACAGTGGTCGGTCAGCGCCGAACAACACTATCTCCCTTCGGCTGCAAAGGCGGAAAAAGCCCCGCAATCTCAGGCAGCGCTCACCCATTAAGGATACGAAAATGACGATTTTTGATAACTATGAAATATGGTTCGTTATTGGCAGCCAACATCTGTACGGCCCGGAAGCCCTGCGCCAGGTGACGAAGCATGCCGAACATGTGGTGAACAGCCTGAATGCGGAAGCCAAACTGCCGTGCAAACTGGTCCTTAAGCCGCTGGGCACCACCCCGGACGAAATCACTCACATCTGCCGCGACGCTAACTACGATGACAAATGCGCCGGGTTAGTGGTCTGGCTGCACACCTTCTCGCCGGCAAAAATGTGGATCAACGGCCTGACCATTCTCAACAAGCCGCTGCTACAGTTCCATACCCAGTACAATGCCGCGCTGCCCTGGGACAGCATCGATATGGACTTTATGAACCTGAACCAGACCGCGCATGGCGGCCGCGAGTTCGGCTTCATCGGCGCCCGTATGCGCCAGCAGCACAGCGTGGTGACCGGCCACTGGCAGGATAAAGAGGCCCACCAGCGCATCGGTGGCTGGATGCGCCAGGCGGTCTCCAGACAGGATACTCGCCATCTGAAAGTGTGCCGTTTCGGCGATAACATGCGCGAAGTGGCGGTGACCGACGGCGATAAAGTCGCGGCGCAGATCAAGTTTGGCTTCTCAGTGAACACCTGGGCGGTCGGCGATCTGGTGCAAGTGGTCAACAGCGTCAGCGACGGCGATATCAGCGCCCTGGTCGATGAATACGAGAGCAGCTATCGTCTGACCCCGGCGGCGCAGGTTCACGGCGACAAGCGTCAAAACGTGCTGGACGCCGCGCGCATTGAGCTGGGGATGAAACGCTTCCTCGAACAGGGCGGTTTCCACGCCTTTACCACCACCTTTGAAGATCTCCACGGCCTGAAACAGCTCCCGGGGCTCGCCGTACAGCGCCTGATGCAGCAGGGCTACGGCTTTGCCGGCGAGGGCGACTGGAAAACCGCCGCTCTGCTTCGCATCATGAAGGTGATGTCAACTGGTCTGCAGGGCGGCACCTCCTTTATGGAGGATTACACCTACCACTTCGACAACGGCAACGATCTGGTGCTCGGCTCGCACATGCTGGAAGTGTGCCCGACGATCGCCACCGCCGAGAAACCGATCCTCGACGTCCAGCCGCTGGGCATCGGCGGCAAAGCGGATCCGGCGCGCCTGATCTTCAATACTCAGACCGGCCCGGCGATTGTCGCCAGCCTGATCGACCTGGGAGACCGCTTCCGTCTGCTGGTCAATACCATCGAAACCGTCCCGACCCCGCACGACCTGCCGAAGCTGCCGGTGGCTAACGCCCTGTGGAAAGCGCAGCCGGATCTGCGTACCGCTTCGGAAGCCTGGATCATCGCCGGCGGCGCGCACCATACCGTCTTCAGCCATGCGCTGAACCTCGACGATATGCGCCAGTTCGCCGAACTGAATGATATCGAGCTGACGGTCATCGACAACGACACCCGTCTGCCGGCCTTCAAAGACGCGCTGCGCTGGAATGAAGTCTATTACGGTTCAAAACGCTAAGAGGTCGCCCCCTCACCCTCCCCTCTCCCCGCCGGGGAGAGGGTACCGGCCTGGCGCGATGCCGCCTTTCTCCCTCTCCCGCCAGGAGAGGGTCGGGGTGAGGGATACCCGACTCGCCTGCTATTCGGAGCACACTATGTTAGAAGATCTTAAACGCCAGGTGCTGGAAGCCAACTTAGCGCTGCCGCAGCATAATCTGGTGACCTTAACCTGGGGCAACGTCAGCGCCGTCGACCGCGACCAGGGCGTTCTGGTTATCAAACCCTCCGGCGTGGATTACCGCGTGATGACCGCCGACGATATGGTGGTGGTCAGTCTGGAGAGCGGCGAAGTGGTGGAGGGTAAGAAGAAACCCTCGTCGGATACCCCGACCCATCGCCTGCTGTATCAGGCCTTCCCGACGCTGGGCGGCATTGTGCATACCCATTCGCGCCACGCCACCATCTGGGCGCAGGCCGGGCAAGCTATTCCGGCGACCGGCACCACCCACGCCGACTATTTCTACGGTCCGGTGCCCTGCACCCGGCTGATGACCGATGCGGAGATCAACGGCGAATACGAATGGGAAACCGGCAAGGTGATTGTCGAAACCTTCCGCCAGCGCGAGATCGACCCGGCGCAGATGCCCGGCGTGCTGGTTCATTCCCACGGCCCGTTCGCGTGGGGTAAAAACGCCGAAGACGCGGTGCATAACGCCATCGTGCTGGAAGAGATCGCCTATATGGGCATCTTCTGCCGCCAGCTGGCGCCGCAGCTGCCGGATATGCAGCAGACGCTGCTGGATAAACACTATCTGCGTAAGCATGGGGCCAAAGCCTACTACGGCCAATAATCACCCTGCTCGCGCTGCGTTTAGCAGGGCTACGGCTCTGCACCGTCTGGCAGACCGGATAAGGCGCAAGCCGAAATCCGGGGCCACCCCAGCGCCGAATACCTGTATAAAATCCCAGCACCCAGTGAGAAACCAGGCTATAATCAGGTCTGGTTTTTTTATCATCGAGAGCACCCGTGACCCAGCCACGAGCAGGTTTTCTACTCACCCGTCACTGGCGGGACACTCCGCAAGGCACCGAGCTTTCCTTCTGGCTGGCCACCGACGACGGCCCGCTGCAGGTCACGCTGCCGCCGCAGGAGTCCGTCGCTTTTATCCCCGAAGCGCAGCGGGCGCAGGCTGAGCGACTGCTGCAGGGTGAGAAAGGCTTCCGCTTCGCCCCGCTGGCCCTGAAAGATTTCCACCGCCAGCCGGTTGTCGGCCTCTACTGCCGCGCCCATCGTCAACTGATGCGTCTGGAGAAGATGCTCCGCGACAGCGGCGTCACCCTCTATGAGGGCGATATCCGTCCGCCGGAGCGCTACCTGATGGAGCGCTTTATTACCGCCCCGGTGTGGGTGGAAGGCGAAACGCGCGGCCCACAGCTGGTTAACGCGCGCATGAAACCCAATCCTGACTATCGCCCGCCGCTGAAATGGGTGTCGCTGGATATCGAAACCAGCCGCCACGGCGAGCTGTACTGCATCGGCCTGCAAGGTTGCGGTCAGCGGGTGGTCTACATGCTGGGCCCCGAACCGGAAACGCCGCCAGACGTCGATTTCGATCTGGTCTACGTCGTCAGTCGCCCCCTGCTGCTGGAAAAGCTCAACGCCTGGTTTGCCGATCACGACCCCGACGTGCTGATCGGCTGGAACGTGGTGCAGTTCGATCTGCGCGTCCTGCAAAAGCATGCCGAACGCTACCGCATCCCGCTAAGGCTCGGCCGCGGCAACAGCGAGCTGGAGTGGCGCGAGCACGGTTTTAAGAACGGCGTCTTCTTCGCCCAGGCCCACGGCCGGCTGATTATTGACGGCATCGACGCGCTGAAATCGGCGTTCTGGAATTTCTCCTCCTTTTCGCTGGAGGCAGTGGCCCGCGAGCTGCTGGGCGAAGGCAAAGCCATCGACAACCCATGGGATCGGATGGACGAGATCGATCGCCGCTTCCATGAAGATAAACCGGCGCTGGCCATCTATAACCTACAGGACTGCGAGCTGGTGACGCGGATCTTCCACAAAACGGAGATCATGCCGTTTCTACTCGAGCGGGCGACGGTCAACGGCCTGCCCGCCGATCGCCACGGCGGCTCGGTCGCCGCCTTCAGCCACCTCTATTTTCCGCGCATGCACCGCCTGGGCTACGTGGCACCGAACCTCGGCGACGTGCCGCCCCAGGCGAGCCCCGGCGGCTATGTGATGGACTCCCGCCCCGGCCTGTATGACTCGGTGCTGGTGCTGGACTACAAGAGCCTGTATCCGTCGATCATTCGCACCTTTTTAATCGATCCGGTCGGCCTGGTGGAGGGCCTGGCGCAGCCCGATGACCAGCACAGCATTGAGGGCTTCCTCGGCGCCCGCTTCTCGCGAGACAAGCACTGCCTGCCGGGGATTGTCAGCCAGATCTGGCACGGCCGCGATGAAGCCAAGCGCCAGCACAATAAGCCGCTCTCCCAGGCGCTGAAGATCATCATGAACGCTTTTTACGGCGTGCTGGGCACCAGCGCCTGCCGCTTCTTCGACCCACGTCTCGCCTCGTCGATCACCATGCGCGGCCACGCGATCATGCGTCAGACTAAAGCGTTAATTGAAGCCAATGGTTATGACGTCATCTACGGCGATACCGACTCCACCTTCGTCTGGCTTAAGCGCCCGCACAGCGAAGCGCAGGCGGCGGAGATCGGCCGGACGCTGGTGAACGACGTCAACGCCTGGTGGGCGCAGGAGCTTGGCAAAAGCCAGCTAACCAGCGCCCTGGAGCTGGAATACGAAACCCACTTCTGCCGCTTTTTGATGCCGACGATCCGCGGCGCCGATACCGGCAGCAAGAAGCGTTACGCCGGAATGATTCAGGAGGGCGACGGCCAGCGCATGGTTTTCAAGGGTCTGGAAACAGTGCGCACCGACTGGACGCCGCTGGCCCAGCAGTTTCAGCAGGAGCTGTACCTGCGCATCTTCCGCAACCAGCCCTATCAGGATTATGTGCGGGAGACTATCGCCAGGCTGATGAACGGCGAGCTCGATGAGCAGCTGGTTTATCGCAAACGCCTGCGTCGGCCGCTGGCGGAGTATCAGCGCAACGTGCCGCCGCATGTGCGCGCCGCGAGGCTTGCCGATGAGCACAACCTGAAGCGGGGTCGGGCGCAGCAGTATCAGCAACGCGGCACCATCAAATACGTATGGACCACCGGCGGTCCGGAACCGGTGGATTATCAGCAGTCGCCACTCGATTACGACCACTATTTGTCAAAGCAGCTGCAGCCGGTAGCGGAAGGGATCCTGCCCTTCGTCAACGACGACTTTGCTACAATAGTGACAGGACAGCTGGGGCTATTTTGATTTTTTCTCACCCATTCCGCGGGCGCAGAAGCCTGAAAATGAACCGTGAGGAGGACGTGACGAACGTTCTGCCATCCAGTAATATAGCGCCCTTTCCATTCCTGGCCCCAATTTTGACGCATCTCCGGTTGTCCATGGAGATGATCAACTATTGCCTGCAATTAAAGAACTAAAGAGCCGAACATATATGCCTTTTACACTTGGTCAACGCTGGATTAGCGACACAGAGAGCGAACTAGGATTAGGGACGGTGGTAGCGCTGGATGCGCGCATGGTCACTCTCCTTTTCCCCGCCATCGGCGAAAACCGTCTGTACTCACGCAACGATTCCCCGATCACTCGCGTGATGTTTAACCCGGGCGACACCATTACCAGCCACGAAGGCTGGCAGCTCCACGTTGACAAAGTGCATGAAGAGAACGGGCTGCTGTCCTACACTGGCACCCGCCTCGATACCCAGGAAGCGAACGTCACCCTGCGTGAAGTGCTGCTCGACAGCAAACTGGTGTTCAGCAAGCCGCAGGACCGTCTGTTCGCCGGCCAAATCGACCGCATGGACCGCTTTGCCCTGCGCTACCGCGCGCGCAAGTTCCAGAGCGAGCAGTACCGCATGCCGTGGAGCGGCCTGCGCGGCCAGCGCACCAGCCTGATCCCGCATCAGCTGAACATCGCCCACGACGTGGGCCGTCGTCACGCGCCACGCGTCCTGCTGGCCGATGAAGTGGGCTTAGGTAAAACCATCGAAGCCGGGATGATCCTGCACCAGCAGCTGCTCTCCGGCGCCGCCGAGCGCGTACTGATCGTGGTCCCGGAAACCCTTCAGCACCAGTGGCTGGTGGAGATGCTGCGCCGCTTCAACCTGCGCTTCTCGCTGTTTGATGACGAGCGCTACGCCGAAGCGCAGCATGACGCCTACAACCCGTTCGAAACCGAACAGCTGGTGATCTGCTCTTTAGACTTCGTGCGCCGCAGCAAGCAGCGCCTGGAGCACCTGTGCGACGCCGAGTGGGACCTGATGGTGGTCGATGAAGCGCACCACCTGGTGTGGAGCGAAGAGGCGCCGAGCCGCGAATATCAAGCCATTGAACAGCTGGCCGAGCGCGTGCCGGGCATTCTGCTGCTGACCGCGACGCCGGAACAGCTGGGGATGGAGAGCCACTTTGCGCGCCTGCGCCTGCTGGATCCGAACCGCTTCCACGATTTCGCGCAGTTTGTCGAAGAACAGCAGAACTACCGTCCGGTGGCCGACGCTGTCGCTCTGCTGCTGGCGGGCAACAAGCTAAGCGATAGCGAACTCAATACCCTCGGCGATCTAATCGGCGAGCAGGATATCGAGCCGCTGCTGCAGGCCGCCAACAGCGATCGCGAAGACGCTCAGGCCGCGCGCCAGGAGCTGGTCTCGATGCTGATGGACCGCCACGGCACCAGCCGCGTGCTGTTCCGTAACACCCGTAACGGCGTCAAAGGTTTCCCGAAACGCGAGCTGCACACCATTCGCCTGCCGCTGCCGACCCAGTACCAGACCGCCATCAAAGTATCCGGCATCATGGGCGCCCGCAAAACCGCGGAAGAGCGCGCGCGCGACATGCTCTACCCGGAGCAGATCTATCAGGAATTTGAAGGCGATACCGGCACCTGGTGGAACTTTGACCCGCGCGTCGAGTGGCTGATGGGCTACCTGACCAGCCATCGCTCGCAGAAGGTACTGGTGATTTGTGCCAAAGCCGCCACCGCGCTCCAGCTGGAGCAGGTGCTGCGCGAGCGCGAAGGTATCCGCGCCGCCGTGTTCCATGAAGGGATGTCGATTATAGAACGCGACCGCGCCGCGGCGTGGTTTGCTGAAGAAGACACCGGCGCCCAGGTGCTGCTGTGCTCCGAGATCGGCTCCGAAGGACGCAACTTCCAGTTTGCCAGCAACCTGGTGATGTTCGATCTGCCGTTTAACCCGGATCTGCTGGAGCAGCGTATCGGCCGTCTCGACCGTATCGGCCAGGCGCACGATATCCAGATCCACGTCCCGTACCTGGAAAAGACCGCGCAGTCGGTGCTGGTGCGCTGGTATCACGAAGGCCTCGACGCCTTTGAACATACCTGCCCGACCGGACGGACCGTCTACGACAGCGTCCATGACGAGCTGATCAACTACCTTGCGGCGCCGGAATCCACCGACGGCTTTGACGATCTGATCAAATCCTGCCGCCAACAGCATGATGCCCTGAAGGCGCAGCTGGAGCAGGGCCGCGACCGTCTGCTGGAGATCCACTCCAACGGCGGCGAGAAAGCCCAGGCCCTGGCGGAGAGCATCGAAGAGCAGGATGACGACACCAGCCTGATCGCCTTCTCGATGAACCTGTTCGATATCGTCGGCATCAACCAGGACGACCGCGGGGAAAACCTGATCGTCCTCACCCCTTCCGACCATATGCTGGTGCCGGATTTCCCGGGCCTGCCGGAGGACGGTTGCACCATCACCTTCGAGCGTGACGTGGCGCTGTCCCGTGAAGACGCGCAGTTCATCACCTGGGAACACCCGCTGATCCGCAACGGCCTCGACCTGATCCTCTCCGGCGATACCGGCAGCAGTACTATTTCCCTGCTGAAGAACAAGGCGCTGCCGGTCGGCACTCTGCTGCTGGAGCTGATCTACGTGGTCGAAGCGCAGGCGCCGAAGCAGCTGCAGCTCAACCGCTTCCTGCCGGCGACCCCGGTTCGCATGCTGCTGGATAAAAACGGCAACAACCTCGCCGGCCAGGTGGAGTTTGAAAGCTTCAACCGCCAGCTGAGCGCGGTCAATCGCCACACCGGCAGCAAGCTGGTCAACGCGGTGCAGCAGGACGTTCATGCCATTCTGCAGCAGGGCGAAGCGCAGATCGCCAAGGCGGCGCAGGGGCTGATCGACGCGGCGCGTAGTGAAGCCGACGATAAGCTGACGGCGGAGCTCTCCCGTCTGGAAGCGCTGAAGGCGGTCAACCCGAACATCCGTGACGACGAACTGGCGGCGATTGAAAGCAACCGCCAGCAGGTGCTGGAGGCGCTGGGACAGGCCGGATGGCGTCTGGACGCGCTGCGTCTGATCGTCGTCACTCACCAGTAACGGAACGCGAAATGGCGATGGAAAACTACAATCCGCCGCAGGATCCCTGGCTGGTGATCCTGTATCAGGATGAGCACATCATGGTGGTCAACAAGCCGAGCGGCTTGTTGTCCGTGCCGGGTCGTCTTGATGAGCATAAAGACAGCGTGATGACGCGCATTCAGCGCGACTTCCCGCAGGCCGAATCGGTGCATCGCCTTGATATGGCCACCAGCGGCGTGATTGTGGTGGCGCTGAATAAGGCGGCGGAGCGCGAACTGAAGCGCCAGTTCCGCGAGCGCGAGCCGAAGAAGCAGTACATCGCCCGCGTCTGGGGCCATCCGCAGCCGGCGGAGGGCCTGGTGGATTTACCGCTGATTTGCGACTGGCCGAACCGGCCAAAGCAGAAGGTGTGTTATGAAACCGGCAAAGCGGCGCAGACCGAGTATGAGGTGCTGGAGTACGCGGAAGATAATACCGCCCGCGTGCGCCTGAAGCCAATTACCGGACGGTCACACCAGCTGCGCGTGCATATGCTGGCGCTGGGACATCCGATCCTTGGCGACCGCTTTTACGCCACGCCGGAGGCGCTGGCGATGGCCCCGCGCCTGCTGCTTCACGCCGAGACGCTCACCATCACCCACCCCGCCTACGGCAACGCGATGACCTTCCGCGCGCCGCTCGACTTTTAGGACCTCCCCGGCAGCGCTCTGCCGCCGGGGAATGCTAACCCGTTAATCGCGGGCAAACCACGCGTCAATCATCTGCTCAACGCGGGCAACGACGAGATCGGTATCGTGACGACGGCTACGCGCGCAGGCGTGCGCCGGCTCATCGCACAGCAGGCAGCGGCGCTGCGACTCGCCCAGCGACTGGCGTCCCACCTGCCCGCTCTGCGGACAGATCACATCGATATCCCACAAGCGTCCCAGCGGATGGCTCTGCTCCAGCGTACTGCACATCGCTTTGATTTCGCTGGCCGGATGCGCCACGCACCACAGCGCTTCAGGCCCGGTCGGCAGCCACAGCACCTGACGATCCAGCGTTTGCCAGCGGTGCTTCCAAAGCAGCTGATCGCAGGCCTGGAGGGCTACGCCCATCATGTTGCGATAGCGAATGCTGTCCTTCACCGCCCCGGGGGTCACCAGGGTCAGGGAAATAACAGGCTGCTGATAATGGGCCAACCAGTCGGCCTGGCGGGCTGCACGCTGCTCTTTCGCCGCCAGCAATGCGTCGATGCTGACGCCCGCCTGGGCGGGAGTATCCACTGACATTAATTCCTCTCCTACATATGATAAATGCGACAGCGCCTGGACTGTCATAATGATGGTTGCGATAGCCGATCGCGCGCTGATTGTAACGCTAAATGCGGAGCATTTAGGATACAGAACGCAGATATTTTCGGCGTTCTGTAGCGGAAAATAGCAGTTTTATCGCTGAGCGTAGCGTTATATCACGCCAGATAGTGGCTGAGGAACAGCAACCCCAGAGAGACATTTATCGCCCCGCCAATCCGGGTAGCGATCTGCGCGAACGGCATCAGGCTCATGCGGTTACCAGCGGTCAGGATCGCCACATCGCCGGTGCCGCCCTGCCCGCTCTGGCAACAGGAGACAATCGCCACATCGATCGGGTGCATCCCTATCTTTTTACCGACCAGGAAACCGGTCGCCACCAGCGCGGAGACGGTGCTGACGATCACCAGCAGGTTAGTGAAAGTGAAGGCGTTCACCAGCTCCTGCCACGGGGTGATCGCCACACCGACGGCAAAGAGGATCGGGTAGGTGACCGCGGTGCGGAAGAATTTATACACCATCTGCGATCCCTCCTGCAGGCGCGGAGACACCACATTAGCCAGCTTTAACAGCACCGCGAGAAACAGCATGCCCACCGGCGCCGGCAGACCAATCAGTTTGTGGCCGAGCATTCCCATCATATACAGCAGAACCGCCAGCAGCGCGCCGGAGGCCAGCGTCCCGACGTCGGTTTTACCGCTCATGCCTTCACTCTCGCCGAGGCTGTGGGTTTCATGGCTGCGGTTCGGCATCAGTTGCCCTTCGCCGGTCAGATGCGGGAGGCGCTTGCCGAGCTGGTTGAGGCAGCCGGAGATGACGATCGCCGTCAGGCTGCCGAGCATCACCATCGGCAACACCCGGCCCAGGGCCACCCCCTGCTCCATATGCATCAGCGCGGCATAGCCCATCGACAGCGGGATCGCCCCTTCCCCCACGCCGCCGGCCATGATCGGCAGCACGATAAAGAAGAACACCTGAAACGGCTCCATGCCCAGCAGCGTGCCAACGCCGATGCCCACCAGCATGCCGACCACCTCGCCGCACAGCATTGGGAAGAAGATCTTCAGGAAGCCCTGAATCAGGGTGGTGCGGTTCATACTCATGATGCTGCCGACGATAATGCAGCAGATATAGAGATAGAGGATGTTGGTGGATTTATAGAATTTGGTGGTGGATTCCACGACCACGTCTGGCAGCAGGCCGTAATGGACCAGCGCGGAAGGAATAAAAGTGGCGCAGATCGCCGCCGCGCCGAGTTTCCCCAGCACCGGCAGGCGTTTACCAAACTCGCCGCAGGCGAAACCAAAGAAAGCCAGAGTGGCCACCATCACCACGATATCGCTCGGCAGTTTACCGCCAAGGCAGTCGAGGGCAATCAGCCCCCCGGCCAGCAAAAACAGCGGCAGCGGGACGATCCCTACCTTCCAGTTATCCATGATGTGCCACCAGCGCTGCCGGAGCGTGGTTTTCGGCGTATTGATCGGTTCAAGGGTTGCAGAGAATGCATTGTCTGTCGTGCTCATAAATTCAGCCCTGTCGTTATTATTCATTTTCAGCGTAAAGGGACAGCGGCGTCGTTAATGTGAAGCTCCCCGAATTAAAAAAGAAGTTTTAATGGTCACTATGGTTTTTATGGTTTCTATTCGCGGATCCGCGCAGGGGTGATATATCTCTGATTTATTATCGTGGTTTTTATGGTTTTTATGGTTTTTATTTCCCATCACGCCTTATATCCACCGCAACCGCTGGCGGCAGCCCGCGCCTGCGCCACTGATCACAACTTTCCTTTAACATTTACGTCACGTGACAGAAAAATGATAGAGTGCCGGTATGGTGAATACGTCGTCTGGGACCTATGAAATTATCTTTTCAATATAAGCTGTTTATTTCGCTGGTCGCTTTTTTCTCAGTCCTCTTTATCGCACTGGGTATTTATTATTACTTTGATGCCAGCCGCCAGCTTTATCAGGAAATGAGCGCCCGGGCCAAAATTCAGGCCGAAGAGATAGCCCTGATGCCAAATTTACGTCAGCAGGTCAGCCGGCATGACCCACAGGCGATTCAGGCGTTTATGCAGCAAATCGCCGCCCATAGTGACGCCAGCTTTATCGTCATCGGCGACCGCCAGGGGGTGCATCTGTTTCATTCGGTCCATCCGGAGTGGGTCGGCACGCGGCTGGTTGGCGGCGACAACCAGGCGGTACTGGAGGGAAAATCCATTACCACCATTCGCAAAGGCGGACTTGGGGTCTCGCTGCGCAGCAAAACGCCGATCGTCGATGACGAGGGGCGGGTGATCGGCATTGTCTCCGTCGGCTACCTCACCAGCTATCTCGACAGCATTACCCTGACCAAAGTGATCAATATTTTTATCGCCGCCGTTCTGCTGCTCATCGCCCTGTTTATCTTCTCCTGGTACTTTACCCGCAGCATCAAAAAGCAGATTTTTTCGCTCGAGCCGCGGGAGATAGGCCTGCTGGTGCGACAGCAAAAAGCGATGATGGAGTCGATCTTTGAGGGGGTGATCGTCATCGATCGCCAGCGGCGCATTGAGGTGATAAACCATGCCGCCCGCAGCCTGCTGGGACTCAGCCAGCCCGCCAGTCAGCTGCGCGGTCAGTCGATTGACAGCGTGATTTCCCCGCAGCCCTTTTTCGCCAGCGGCGACATGCTTGAGCGCGACACCCACGATGAGCTGTGCCGCTTCAACCAGTTGACCGTGCTCGCCAGTCGGGTACGCATTATGCTGGAGAATACCCTGCAGGGCTGGGTGATCACATTCCGTGACCGCAATGAAATCAATGCCCTCACCGCCCAGCTGAGCCAGGTGAAGCGCTATGTCGACAATCTGCGCATCATGCGCCACGAGCAGCTCAACCGGATGACTACCCTCTCCGGCCTGCTGCATATGGGCCATTATGACGAAGCGATCCGCTATATTCAGGCCCAGTCGGAACATGCTCAGGAGCTATTGGACTTTATCTCCTCGCACTTCCACTCGCCGACGCTGTGCGGTCTGCTGCTCGGCAAAGCCACCCGCGCCCGCGAAAAAGGCGTGGCGCTGAGCTTCGACCCGGCCTGCCGCATCGACCGTCCCCTGCCGTCGCTGATGGAATCCGAGCTGATCTCCATCATCGGCAACCTGCTGGATAACGCCATCGAAGCCACGCAGCGCGCCGAGCTTCCGCATGAGCCGGTGGAAGTCCTGATCCAGCTCAACGCCCGGGAGCTGATTATCGAAGTAGCCGACCGCGGCGTCGGCATCCGCCCCGATATCCGCGAGCGCATTTTTGAACGCGGCGTCACCACCAAAACCCGTGGCGATCACGGCATTGGTCTGTATCTTATTGAACATTATGTCACTCAGGCGGGCGGCACCATCGAAGTCGCCGATAATGCGCCGCGGGGAACGATCTTCACCCTGTTTATCCCGGCCGACGCACCTGCCCGTCCGCACCCGGAGGCCCACGATGCATCATGACCTGGTCGATGTGCTAATCATTGAAGATGAGAGCGAGCTGGCGCGCCTGCACGCCGAGCTTGTGCAGAAACACCCGCGTCTGCGGCTGGCGGGCATGGCGGCCTCCCTCGCCCAGGCCCGCCAGTTGCTCCACGCCACCCCGCCGCAGCTGGTACTGCTGGATAACTATTTGCCGGACGGCAAAGGGGTGACGCTGATGACCGATCCGGCGCTGGCGACCAGCCAATGCTCGGTGATCTTTATCACCGCCGCCAGCGATATGGAAACCTGCAGCCAGGCTATCCGCAACGGCGCCTTCGACTATATTCTTAAGCCGGTATCATGGAAGCGGCTGAGTCAGTCGCTGGAGCGTTTTATCCAGTTCTACGATCAGCAGCGGGAGTGGAAAATCGTCGATCAGCAGAACGTCGATTCCCTCTATCAACTGCAGGCGAAGAACTATCGCGTAGATAGTGGCAGCAAGGGGATTGAAGAGAAGACGCTGGCGCTGGTGCAGGGTCTGTTTAGCGGCCGGGAAGCGCACTGCTTTTCCGTTGATGAGGTGGTCAGCGCCGCCGGACTCAGCAAAACCACCGCCCGCCGCTATCTTGAACACGGCGTTGAGACCGGGTTTCTGGAGGTGGAGATGCTGTATGGAAAAATCGGCCATCCGCGGCGGCTGTATCGCCGCGCACAGGCCAAACGCTAACCCCTCTCGCCGGGCGAGGGGCTGAAAAACTCAGAAGCCGCGCTGTTCTTTGATCAGCTCCCAGGCCTTCTGGATCTCCTGGGCTTTCTGTTTGGCCATCTCCATCATCTCCGGCGGCAGCCCTTTCGCCACCAGCTTGTCCGGATGGTGCTCGTTCATCAGCTTACGATAGGCGCGCTTCACCGTCGCCGCGTCGTCAGTCGGTTTCACCCCCAGCACGTTGCAGGCGTCCTCCAGCGTTGGCCCGCGCTGCGCCTGCTGCCAGCCGGCGTTGCCGCCGTGCTGACCATAAGATTGCTGCTGCGAACCGCCGCCAAACTGGGCGCCGCCCTGCATCATTCGCAGGAATTGATCGAACTGGGCGCGAGAGATGCCAAGCTCATCGGCGATGACGAACAGCACTTCACGTTCGTTAGGGTGCAGTTCGCCGTCAGCGAACGCCGCCTGCAGCTGAATTTCCAGAAACATCCGAATCAGATCGAAGCGGCCAAAGCAGACGCTGCGCAGCTGGCGCATCTTCTCGCGCAGCGGATAATTGTCGGCTTTGCCGTCGCGAAACGCCTGCTGCGCCGCGGTACGCGAAGCGCCGTGCAGATTCATGCGATCCATCAGCACATTGGCGACGTGAATATCCGCCTCGGTAACGCGACCCTTGGATTTGGTCAGATGCCCCATCACTTCAAAGGTGGTGGAAAAGAAGAGCGACTGACGCTCCTGTTGATTGGCGAAGAGATTCAACCGGCGGCTGCGCGCCCGGTCAAACATATGGCCGACCAGGAAGCCGAGCACCACGCCCCAGAACCCACCGCCCATCAGCAAAGCTACTGCCACGCCAATCACTTTACCCAAATACTGCATAGACTCCCCAACTGTTTGTCGCCGTTAAGCACGAATATGACCGCACGTTACCCGGCACTCGCGCCTCGGTCAATTGTGGGACATAGCCTATAATTTGCTTTATCATACTCGTCATTCAACAGGGTGCCTAACGCTCGGGCTCGAAACGGGCAGGATTAACACTAGCGTGATAAAGTTGAGTAAGTTAGGCTCTGACCGTTTGCAAGCCGCTGCCACAAGATGATGGAACAATAAATACAACGTATGAAAAAACGTATTCCCAGCCTCCTGGCTACGATGATTGCCAGCGCCTTGTATAGCCAACAAGGCCTCGCTGCCGATCTCGCAACGCAATGTATGCTTGGCGTGCCAAGCTTTGATCGTCCGCTCGTGGAAGGGCGGCCTGGCGATCTGCCGGTGACGATTAACGCCGATCATGCGAAGGGCAATTACCCGGACAACGCCGTCTTTACCGGCAACGTCGATATCAACCAGGGGAATAGCCGCCTCCGCGCCGACGAAGTTCAGCTGCATCAGCAGCAGGCCGCGGGCCAGGCGCAGCCGGTGCGCACGGTGGACGCGCTGGGCAACGTGCATTACGACGATAACCAGGTGATCCTCAAAGGACCAAAAGCCTGGTCGAATCTGAATACCAAAGATACCAACGTCTGGCAGGGCGATTATCAAATGGTCGGACGCCAGGGACGCGGTACTGCTGACCTGATGAAACAGCGCGGTGAAAACCGCTATACCATTCTGGAAAACGGCAGCTTTACCTCCTGTCTGCCGGGCTCCGACACCTGGAGCGTCGTGGGCAGCGAAGTTATCCACGATCGCGAAGAGCAGGTCGCCGAGATCTGGAACGCCCGCTTCAAGCTTGGCTCCGTGCCGATTTTCTACAGCCCCTACCTGCAGCTGCCGGTGGGCGATAAGCGTCGTTCAGGCTTCCTGATCCCGAACGCGAAATACAGCACCAAAAACGGCGTGGAGTTCTCCCTGCCGTACTACTGGAACATCGCGCCAAACTTCGATGCCACCATCACCCCGCACTATATGAACAAGCGCGGCGGCGTGATGTGGGAAAACGAATTCCGCTACCTGACCCAGCTCGGCAGCGGCTTAACGGAGTTCGACTACCTGCCGTCGGATAAAGTCTACGAAGATGACCACTCCAGCGACAGCAACAGCCGCCGCTGGCTGTTCTACTGGAACCACTCCGGGGTTATCGATCAAGTGTGGCGTCTGAACGCTGACTACACCAAGGTCAGCGATCCTGACTACTTCAACGATTTCAGCTCGAAGTATGGTTCCAGTACCGACGGCTATGCGACGCAGAAATTCAGCGCCGGGTATGTCAATCAGAACTTTGACGCCACGGTCTCAACCAAGCAGTTCCAGGTCTTCGATCGGGAGTCGAGCAATTCCTACTCGGCTGAGCCGCAGCTCGACATCAACTACTACCAGAACGATGTCGGTCCGTTCGATACCCATCTGTACGGCCAGGTCGCCCATTTTGTTAACTCGAATAACAACATGCCGGAAGCGACCCGCGTTCACTTCGAACCGACGATCAACCTGCCGCTGTCGAACGGCTGGGGCAGTCTGAATACCGAAGCCAAGCTGCTGGCGACCCACTACCAGCAGAGCAACCTCGATAAGTACAACGCCGCCAACGGCACGGACTACAAAGAGTCCGTTAGCCGCGTGATGCCGCAGTTTAAAGTCGACGGCAAAATGGTCTTCGAGCGCGACCTGCAGGAGGGATTCACCCAAACGCTGGAACCACGCATGCAGTATCTGTATGTGCCGTACCGCGATCAGAGTGAAATCGGCAGCTACGACTCCACGCTGTTGCAGTCAGACTACTCCGGCCTGTTCCGCGACCGTACCTATAGCGGTCTCGACCGCATCGCGTCGGCCAATCAGGTCACTACCGGTATCACCTCGCGCGTGTACGACGCCGCCGCGGTGGAACGTTTTAACATTTCCGTTGGTCAAATCTACTATTTCACCGAGTCACGCACCGGTGATGACAACATCAACTGGGAGAACAACGACACCACGGGTTCACTGGTATGGGCCGGCGACACCTACTGGCGCATTGCCGATAACTGGGGTCTGCGCGGCGGGATCCAGTACGATACGCGTCTGGATAACGTCGCAACCGGTAACGGCACCATTGAATACCGTCGCGATGAAAACCGCTTAGTCCAGCTTAACTATCGTTACGCCAGCCCGGAATATATTCAGGCCACACTGCCGTCATATTCCACCGCGGCGCAATATAAAGAGGGTATCTCGCAGGTGGGGATGACCGCCAGCTGGCCGATCGTCGATCGCTGGTCCGTGGTCGGTGCCTACTACTACGATACCAATACCCGAAAAGCAGCAAACCAGATGTTGGGTGTCCAGTATAACTCCTGCTGCTACGCCATCCGTCTTGGCTACGAACGTAAAGTCAACGGCTGGGATAGCAACAACAACGGCGGCGAGAGCAAATACGACAACACCTTCGGAATCAATATCGAATTGCGCGGTCTGAGCTCTAACTACGGCCTCGGCACCCAGCAGATGCTGCGTTCGAACATTTTACCGTACCAGAGCTCCCTGTGATGCGGCTGGTTTACAACATCATCCGCATTTGCGGTTAATCGAAATGGAAAAAGTATGAAGAACTGGAAAACGCTGCTTCTCGGTATCGCCATGATCGCGAATACCAGTTTCGCTGCCCCCCAGGTGGTCGATAAAGTAGCGGCCGTCGTCAATAATGGCGTCGTGCTGGAAAGCGACGTCGATGGTTTGATGCAATCGGTTAAGCTCAATGCTGGTCAGGCTGGCCAACAGCTGCCGGATGACGCGACCCTGCGCCATCAGATCCTCGAAAGACTGATCATGGACCAGATCGTGTTACAGATGGGGCAGAAGATGGGCGTGAAGGTCTCTGACGACCAGCTCGATCAGGCCATCGCCAACATCGCTAAACAAAACAACATGACCATGGATCAGATGCGCAGCCGTCTGGCCTATGAAGGCATCAACTACAACACCTACCGTAACCAGATCCGTAAAGAGATGCTGATTTCGGAAGTGCGTAACAATGAAGTGCGTCGTCGCATCACCGTGCTGCCGCAGGAAGTGGAAGCGCTGGCCAAACAGATCGGCGACCAGAACGACGCCAGCACCGAGCTCAACCTGAGCCACATCCTGATCCCGCTGCCGGAGAACCCGACCTCCGATCAAGTCGCCGCGGCCCAGGAGCAAGCGAATGCTATCGTTGAGCAAGCGCGCAACGGCGCCAACTTCGGTAAACTGGCGATCACCTACTCCGCCGACCAGCAGGCGCTGAAGGGCGGCCAGATGGGCTGGGGTCGTATCCAGGAGCTGCCGGGCATTTTCGCCCAGGCGTTAAGCACCGCGAAGAAAGGGGATATCGTCGGTCCGATCCGTTCCGGCGTCGGCTTCCACATTCTGAAAGTGAACGATCTGCGCGGCGGGACCCAGAACATCTCCGTCACTGAAGTACATGCCCGTCATATTCTGTTGAAGCCATCGCCAATCATGAACGATGCGCAGGCTCAGGCTAAGCTGGAGCAAATTGCCGCCGACATTAAGAGCGGGAAAACCACCTTCGCTAAAGCGGCAAAAGCGTATTCTGAAGATCCGGGCTCGGCGAACCAGGGCGGTGATTTAGGCTGGGCCACGCCGGATATCTTCGACCCGGCGTTCCGCGATGCGCTGATGCGTCTGAACAAAGGGCAGACCAGCGGACCGGTACACTCCTCCTTCGGCTGGCACCTGATCGAACTGCTGGATAGCCGTCAGGTCGACAGAACCGACGCCGCGCAGAAAGATCGTGCTTACCGTATGCTGATGAACCGCAAATTCTCTGAAGAAGCGGCAACCTGGATGCAGGAACAGCGCGCCAGTGCGTATGTTAAAATTCTGAGCAACTAATATCGATGCCTGAAACCCATAAAGTTGTTATCACTCCCGGCGAACCAGCCGGGATTGGCCCTGACCTGGTCGTGCAGCTTGCCCAGCGCGACTGGCCAGTTGAGCTGGTGATCTGCGCCGACGGCGCCCAGTTAACTGACCGAGCCCAAAGGCTCGGTCTTCCTTTATCTCTCCTGCCATACGATCCTGCGCAACCGCCCGTTCCGCAGCGTGCCGGTACGTTGACGCTGCTTAACGTCCCGCTGAGCGTCCCGGCGGAGCCCGGCGTGCTGAACGTACAGAACGGCGCCTACGTGGTCGAGACGCTGGCGCGCGCCTGCGACGGCTGCCTGAGCGGCGAATTCGCGGCGTTAGTGACCGGCCCGGTGCACAAAGGCAACATCAACGACGCCGGCATCGCCTTCACCGGTCATACCGAGTTCTTCGAAGAGCGCGCGCAGGCCAGCAAAGTGGTGATGATGCTGGCGACCGAGGAGCTGCGGGTGGCGCTGGTGACGACCCATCTGCCGTTGAAAGCCATCAGCGAGGCGATAACGCCCGACCTGCTGCGCGAGATCATCACGATTCTCGATCACGACCTGCGCACGAAATTTGGTATTGCCCAGCCGCACGTGCTGGTTTGCGGGCTTAACCCGCATGCTGGCGAAGGCGGTCATATGGGAACGGAAGAGATAGACACCATCATTCCGGTGCTGGAAGAGATGCGCGCGAAGGGGATGAACCTCAGCGGTCCGCTGCCAGCTGACACCCTTTTCCAGCCCAAATACCTTGACCATGCCGATGCAGTACTCGCGATGTACCACGATCAGGGCCTGCCCGTGCTAAAATACCAGGGCTTTGGCCGCGGCGTGAACATTACGCTCGGTTTACCTTTTATTCGTACCTCCGTCGACCACGGCACCGCACTGGAATTAGCGGGCCAGGGAACAGCGGACGTCGGCAGTTTTATCACGGCGCTTAATCTCGCCATCAAAATGATTGTTAATATCCAATGAATAATCGAGTCCATCAGGGCCATTTAGCCCGTAAACGCTTCGGGCAGAACTTCCTTAACGATCAGTTTGTGATCGACAGCATCGTCTCGGCGATTAATCCGCAGAAAGGCCAGGCGATGGTTGAAATCGGCCCCGGTCTCGCCGCGCTGACCGAGCCGGTCGGCGAACGCCTTGACCAGTTGACCGTCATTGAGCTGGACCGCGATCTGGCGGCACGCCTGCAGACGCATCCGTTCCTCGGGCCGAAGCTGACCATCTATCAGCAGGATGCGATGACCATGAACTTCGGCGAACTGGCGGAGAAAATGGGTCAGCCGCTGCGCGTCTTCGGCAATCTGCCGTACAATATTTCGACCCCGCTGATGTTCCATCTGTTCAGCTATACTGATGCCATTGCCGATATGCACTTTATGCTGCAGAAGGAAGTGGTGAATCGTCTGGTTGCCGGACCGAACAGTAAGGCGTATGGTCGGTTAAGCGTGATGGCGCAATATTATTGCCAGGTGATCCCGGTACTCGAAGTGCCGCCGAGCGCGTTCACCCCGCCGCCTAAGGTCGATTCCGCGGTGGTCCGTCTGGTGCCGCACAGCACGATGCCGTATCCGGTCAAAGAGATCCGGGTGCTGAGCCGCATCACCACCGAAGCGTTCAACCAGCGCCGCAAGACCATCCGCAACAGTCTCGGCAATCTGTTCAGTGTGGAAGTGCTGACCGAGCTGGGCATCGACCCGGCCATGCGTGCAGAAAATATTTCCGTGGCGCAGTACTGCCAGATGGCCAACTGGCTGTCTGACAATCTGCCATCGAAGGAGAGCTAACCATGATTAATTCGCCTCGTGTTTGCGTCCAGGTGCAAAGCGTCTATATCGAATCGCAATCTTCTCCGGAAGAAGAGCGCTACGTCTTCGCTTATACCGTCACCATTCGCAATCTGGGGCGGAGTCAGGTTCAGCTGCTTGGCCGCTACTGGCTCATCACTAACGGCCACGGTCGTGAGACTGAAGTTCAAGGTGAAGGGGTGGTCGGCGAGCAACCGCATATTCCCGCCGGCGGTGAATATCAATATACCAGCGGCGCGGTCATTGAAACGCCGCTGGGAACCATGCAGGGTCATTATGAGATGATCGATATCGACGGCGCGCCGTTCCGTATCGAGATCCCTGTTTTCCGTCTCGCAGTTCCAACGCTCATTCATTAAAACAATGTCAACATACCTTATTGGCGACGTTCACGGTTGCTACGATGAACTGATCGCATTATTAGCGCAGGTTGAATTCGACCCGCGGAGCGATACGCTGTGGCTGACCGGCGATCTGGTAGCCCGTGGCCCGGGGTCGCTGGAGGTTCTGCGCTATGTCAAATCTCTGGGCGACAGCGTGCGACTGGTGCTGGGCAATCACGATTTACACTTGCTGGCGGTCTTCGCCGGCATCAGCCGCAACAAGCCGAAGGATCGTCTGAAATCACTGCTGGAAGCGCCGGATGCCGATGAGCTGCTTAACTGGCTGCGTCGTCAGCCGCTGCTCCAGGTGGACGAAGAGAAAAAGCTGGTGATGGCCCACGCCGGCATCACCCCCCAGTGGGATCTGGAGACCGCCCAGCAGTGCGCGCGCGATGTTGAAGCGGTGCTCTCCAGCGACTCCTACCCTTTCTTCCTCGATGCCATGTACGGCGACATGCCGAATCACTGGAGCAACGAGCTGAGCGGCCTGGCGCGCCTGCGCTTTATCTCTAACGCTTTTACCCGCATGCGCTACTGCTTCCCGAACGGCCAGCTGGATATGTACTCGAAAGAAGCGCCCGAGGACGCCCCGGCGCCGCTGAAGCCGTGGTTTGCCATTCCTGGTCCGGTCAGCAGTGCCTACAGCATTGCCTTTGGCCACTGGGCGTCGCTGGAGGGACGCGGTACGCCGGAGGGCATTTACGCGCTGGATACCGGCTGCTGCTGGGGCGGTGAACTCACCTGCCTGCGCTGGGAGGATAAGCAGTACTTTACCCAGCCGTCGAACCGGCAGAAAAGCCTCGACGAAGGCGAAGCCGTCGCGTCCTGAAGAAACAGGCGCACTCCCCCGGGCCCGCGCAAGCGCAGCGCTGCCGGGCAAGAACTGCGGACGCGGAGCCGCTTTTGTGTCGGGTGGCGGCTAACGCCTTACCCGACCTACGTTTAGGTGCCATTTGTCAGCCGGGCAGCACTCTGGAAAGACGCATCCCGCGACGGGTAACATGGCGCAGAAAAGTAGTGGCAGCGTCATCCGCGCTGAATTCACGCCAAAGAAAACCCCGGTCACGCCAGACGCGACCGGGGTTTTTCATTGCTATCCTTCCCGCTTAACGGCGTTCGAGGATCTCAAAGCAGTAGCTGTGGGAGTTCTGCGCGTCGGCGTCATGAAACTCGCTGAACACCGATTCCCACTGGTCCGGATCGTAATCCGGGAAATGGGTATCGCCTTCCACTTCCGCATCGATATGGGTCAGATAGAGCTTCTGCGCCTTTGGCAGGAACTGCTCATACACCCGACCGCCGCCGATCACCATGATCTCTTCCACATCGCCGCAGGCGGCAATCGCTTCGTCAACGGAGGAGACCCACTGCACGCGATCGTCGCTGCCTGGCTTGCTGCTGATCACGATATTTTTACGCCCCGGCAACGGGCGCCCAATGGATTCCCAGGTCAGACGCCCCATCACTACCGGCTTATTTAATGTGTTGCGTTTGAACCAGGCGAGATCGGCAGGCAGGTTCCATGGCATGGCGTTTTCCATACCAATGACGCGATCTACCGCTAACGCCGCAATCAGACTGATCATTCATTCATTCCTGAGTACAAAAAATTGTCGCCACTATACGGAAAGCGTACAACTTCGTCGACTGGCCGGAGGGTAAAGAATAAGAAAATTTTCTGATTTGCTGGCAAGCCCACGTTCACACCGTGGGCCGCCAGAACAGGATCCAAACGAAAACAGAATGTTACTGATTAGCGTCAGGCGGAGGGCTTATTTTCCGGCTCATCGGCGATATCGCCGGTGTGCCTGCCCTCTTCCGTCCCCTGCCAACCGTGCCGCTGCACCAGCGACAGATGATGACGATCTTCGTTGATGATGCCGGTCAGCATATCGCTGGTCCGCTTGAAGACCGCCACCCGCGACGCCGCGTCGTTTTCCGCCATCGCCACCATCTCTTCGACCATCTGCAGGTTGAAACGACGGAACAGATCGGCCCGCTCGCGCGCTTCATACGCGCCGAGCCCCAGCGCCTCCAGCGTCATTCGGCCGGATTTCAGTGCCGCCTCGAAGGTTTCACGCTCCGGGGCATCAACGCCAGCCTGACGCAGCTGGATATAGTGATCGACATCGCGGGCGCGGGAGATAATCTGCAGATGCGGAAAATGCTCTTTTACCCTCGCCACCAGCTCCAGGCTGACATGCGGATCGTCAATGGCATTGATCAGTACCTCCGCCTTTTCGGCGCCGGCCGACTCCAGCAGATCGACCCGGGTGGCATCGCCGTAGAAGACCTTCATATCAAATTTGCGCAGGGTATCGACATGGTCCGGGTCGTGATCGAGGATCACCATCTTCACCCCGCTGGAGAGCAGGAGTCGCCCGGCGATCTGCCCGAAGCGGCCAAAGCCGGCGACAATCACCCGCGGCTGCTCTTCATCAATCTCGTCCGCATCCCGCGCCTGGCCGCTGGACGATTTCTCCAGACGGGTCAACAGCACCAGCAGAATGGGGGTTGCCGCCATCGACAGCGCCACCGCCAGGGTCAGCGCCTTTGCCCATTCGCCGTCCAGCACCTCCGCCATCCGCGCGGCGCCAAAGACCACAAACGCGAACTCACTCCCCTGCCCCAGCAGCACCGCAAACCAGCGGCGCTGAGCGCGAGGCACGCCAAGCGGCCTGGCGATAAGCCACAGCATCAGCATTTTTATCGCCAGGAAACCCACCAGCAAAATCACGATACGCAGCGGATGGGTGACCAGGGTGCCGAAATCAATCGACATCCCGACGCCGATAAAAAACAGCCCCAGCAGCAGGCCTTTAAACGGCTCAATATCGCTTTCCAGCGCATGGCGATACTCGGAGCTGGCCAGCAACACCCCGGCGAGAAACGCCCCCATCGCCATCGACAGCCCCACCTCCTCCAGCAACAGCCCAAAGCCGAAGACCAGGAACAGGGCCACGGCGCTGAATACTTCGCGCAGACCGGAACGGGCGACAAAGCGCAGCAGCGGACGGGTCAGATAGCGCCCCAGCACCACCACCAGCGCCAGCGCTGCGGCCACCTTCAGCGCGGAAAGGGCAAAAGCCATCAGCGAAGTGGCGCCGCCGCTGGCCGCCAGCAGCGGGATCATCGCCACCAGCGGGATCGCCGCGATATCCTGGAACAGCAGCACCGCGAAGGCGCTGCGCCCCATCTGCGATACCGTCAGATTGCGCTCATTCATCGCCTGCATGGCGATCGCGGTTGAGGAGAGCGCCAGGGTCATACCGATCAGCTCGGCCACCTGCCAACGCAACCCCAGCAGCATGCAGAAGAGGCCGATCAATACCCCACAGGCCACCATCTGCAGCGCACCGCCGCCAAACACCGAAGCGCGCAGCTTCCACAGACGCTGCGGATCCAGCTCCAGACCAATGACGAACAGCATCAGCACCACGCCAATCTCGGCAAAGTGCAGAATCGCCTCGGCGTCGGTCACCAGCCGCAGCCCCCACGGCCCAATAATACAGCCGGCGATGAGATAGCCCAGCACCGACCCAAGCCCAAGGCGGACGGCGATGGGCACAATCAGCGCCGCGGCGCCCAGGTAAATCAGCGCCTGTATCAGCGTATGGCTATCCATTTTGATGTGCCTCCTGCCAGTCGATTAAGCGTTGACGATAATGGCGGGCCTGCGCCTGCAGCGTTTCGTCATCGCAGATAAAGGTGCAGTGCATGGCGAACGGCGGCAGCCATTTCATCCCGCAGTAGAGCGCCGTGGCCTGCAGCGGCTGCGCCAGCACCGGGAAACCGGGAAACGAACCGATATCAAAGTGGCTTTCACCGCCGCCGGTGGTCACCGCCCACATCAGCGATTTACCGCGCAGCGCAATACCGTTATGGCCATAGGCCCAGCCGTGCGACAGCACTTTGTCCATCCACAGCTTCAGCAGCGGCGGCACGCTATACCACTGCATCGGGTGCTGCCAGATAACCAGATCGGCACGGGCGAGCGCCGCCTGCTCGGCGGCGACATCGATATTAAAGTCGGGATAGAGTTGATAGAGGGAGCGTATCTCTACGCCTTCAAGCGTCCCTGCTTGTTCAAGCATTCGCTTATTCGCATGCGAATGCTGCGGATAAGGATGCGCATAAATTATCAGAATCATTGATTGGCCTGCGTTAGCTCTTGTCGTAATCAGCAAGAGTGTAGACAGTTAAATGAACCGCTTACAATGATAACTGTGATTTATGTCGCGGTGGTGGACACAACGCGCGCCTGAATGGCAAACGTCAGGCCTTAATTATCCAGCTCATCCATAGATTTCACCTGATCGCGGTTAATCTGCTCCACGCGTCCGGTTTCGGCATTTTTGTAAGAGACCAGACCGGTATCATCATCCACCTGCGGTTTACCGCTGGTGACAATGGTCTTGCCGTCGGTGGTTTTGATCGACTGATTCGATGAGCAGCCGGCCACGAACATGATTGCCGTCGCTGCCAGTGCGGATGCCACCAGAATATTGTTCCGCATTGTATCCTCCTGTCTTTTCATCAATAGGTATCGTTATGGTGCTAACTATAGTTAGCCTGACCCGACAGGGGGTTAAAAGCAGAACTCTCTGAAGATGGCCGCGGCCAAAAAAAATGGGCTGACGAAGTCGTCAGCCCAGGTGTGTTGCTATCCGGCCAGGCCGGAGCGCTTATTTGGTGATTTGCGCGTGCATTTCCTGAACCGAAATCACCTTGTCGGTGGCGTCAGCGTTCAGCGCCATCGCGGTGGCAAAGCCGCCGTTCAGGGTGGTGTCATAGTGCACCTTGTACTGCAGCGCGCTGCGGCGAATCAGCTTGGAGTCTTCAATCGCCTGACGACCTGCGGTGGTGTTGATGATGTAGGTATATTCGCCATTCTTGATACGGTCCTGAATGTGCGGACGACCTTCATGCACCTTGTTCACCAGACGCGGGTTGATGCCCGCTTCGCCCAGCACAATCGCCGTGCCGTGAGTCGCATCCAGCTCGAAGCCAAACTTCAGCAGCTTCGCTGCCAGGTCGACCACACGCTCTTTGTCGCCTTCGCGGACGGAGAGCAGCGCGCGACCCTGTTTCTTCATGGTCGAGTTGCTGCCCAGCTGCGCTTTGGCGAACGCTTCGGCAAAGGTACGGCCAACGCCCATCACTTCCCCGGTGGAACGCATTTCTGGCCCTAACAGCGGGTCAACGCCCGGGAATTTGTTGAACGGCAGGACCACCTCTTTCACCGAGTAGTACGGCGGGATGATCTCTTTGGTCACGCCCTGCTGCGCCAGCGTCTTACCGGCCATCACGCGCGCCGCCACTTTCGCCAGCGGTACGCCGGTGGCTTTGGAGACGAACGGCACGGTGCGCGCCGCACGCGGGTTGACTTCAATCAGATAGACTTCGTTATCTTTCACCGCGAACTGGACGTTCATCAGACCGCGAACCTGCAGCTCGAAGGCCAGCTTCTGCACCTGCTCGCGCATCACATCCTGAATCTCTTTGCTCAGGGTATAGGCTGGCAGGGAACAGGCGGAGTCGCCGGAGTGGACGCCTGCCTGTTCGATATGCTCCATGATGCCGCCAATCAGCACCATTTCGCCATCGCAGATGGCATCGACATCCACTTCAATCGCGTCGTCGAGGAAGCGGTCCAGCAGCACTGGCGCGTCGTTGGAGACGCTGACCGCAGTCTGGAAGTAGCGGCGCAGATCCTGCTCGTCATAGACGATCTCCATCGCCCGACCGCCGAGCACGTAAGACGGACGCACCACCAGCGGGTAGCCAATCTCTTTCGCTTTCTCTACCGCCTGCTCAATGGCGGTAACGGTGGCGTTCGCCGGCTGCTTCAGCTTCAGACGGTCAACCGCGTGCTGGAAGCGCTCACGATCTTCCGCCCGGTCGATAGCGTCCGGGCTGGTACCGATAACCGGTACGCCTGCGGCTTCCAGGGCGCGCGCCAGCTTCAGCGGAGTCTGCCCGCCGTACTGCACGATAACGCCTTTTGGCTTCTCGATGCGCACGATTTCCAGCACGTCTTCCAGGGTAACCGGCTCGAAGTACAGACGGTCGGAAGTGTCGTAGTCGGTAGAGACGGTTTCCGGGTTACAGTTGACCATGATGGTCTCGTAACCGTCTTCGCGCAGCGCCAGCGAGGCGTGTACGCAGCAGTAGTCAAATTCGATACCCTGACCGATACGGTTCGGGCCGCCGCCGAGGACCATGATTTTATCGCGGTCAACGGACGGGTTGGACTCGCACTCTTCTTCATAGGTGGAGTACATGTAGGCGGTATCGGTGGCGAATTCCGCGGCGCAGGTGTCCACGCGCTTGTAGACCGGGTGCAGGTCATACTGGTCGCGCAGTTTACGGATTTCCGCTTCCCGCACGCCCGCCAGCTTCGCCAGACGCGCATCGGCAAAGCCTTTACGTTTCAGGGTGCGCAGGAAGTCAGCGTCGAGGCCGTTGATGCCCACTTCCGCCACTTTCTCTTCCAGACGGACCAGCTCTTCAATCTGCACCAGGAACCAGCGGTCGATGTTGGTCAGGTTGAAGACGCCGTCAACCGAGAGGCCCGCGCGGAACGCGTCGGCGATGTACCAGATACGCTCAGCGCCGGCGTCTTTCAGCTCGCGGCGGATTTTGGTCAGCGCTTCCGGATCGTCGAGGCTCACTTTCGGATCGAAGCCGGTGGCGCCCACTTCCAGACCGCGCAGCGCTTTCTGCAAGGATTCCTGCTGGGTACGGCCAATCGCCATCACTTCGCCGACGGACTTCATCTGGGTGGTCAGACGGTCATTGGCGCCGGCGAATTTTTCGAAGTTAAAGCGTGGGATTTTAGTGACCACGTAGTCGATGGACGGCTCGAAGGAAGCCGGGGTACGGCCGCCGGTGATGTCGTTCATCAGCTCGTCGAGGGTGTAACCTACTGCCAGCTTGGCTGCCACTTTGGCAATCGGGAAACCGGTGGCTTTGGAGGCCAGCGCCGAGGAGCGGGAAACGCGCGGGTTCATTTCAATAACGATCAGGCGACCGTTTTTCGGGTTGACCGCGAACTGAACGTTAGAGCCGCCGGTTTCGACGCCGATTTCACGCAGCACCGCCATCGAGGCGTTACGCATGATTTGGTATTCTTTGTCGGTCAGGGTCTGCGCCGGCGCAACGGTGATGGAATCACCGGTGTGGATCCCCATGGCGTCGAAGTTTTCGATAGAGCAGACGATGATGCAGTTGTCGTTCTTATCGCGCACCACTTCCATCTCATACTCTTTCCAGCCGATCAGCGATTCATCAATCAGCAGCTCGTTGGTAGGAGAGAGATCCAGGCCGCGGGTACAAATCTCTTCAAACTCTTCGCGGTTATAGGCGATGCCGCCGCCGGTGCCACCCATGGTGAACGACGGACGGATGATGCACGGATAGCCGACGTCAGCCGCTACCGCCAGCGCCTCTTCCATCGTATGGGCGATACCTGAACGCGCGGTGTCGAGACCGATTTTTTTCATCGCGATATCGAAACGGCGACGGTCTTCGGCCTTGTCAATCGCATCGGCGGTGGCGCCAATCATGGTCACACCGAATTCAGCCAGCACTCCCTGACGCTCCAGCTCCAGCGCGCAGTTCAGCGCCGTCTGGCCGCCCATGGTCGGCAGCACCGCGTCCGGGCGCTCTTTTTCGATGATTTTGCGCACCACTTCCCAGTGAATCGGCTCGATGTAGGTGGCATCGGCCATTTCCGGGTCGGTCATGATGGTCGCTGGGTTAGAGTTCACCAGGATAACGCGGTAGCCCTCTTCGCGCAGGGCTTTACAGGCCTGGGCGCCGGAGTAGTCAAACTCGCACGCCTGACCGATAACAATCGGGCCCGCGCCCAGAATCAGGATACTTTGTATGTCTGTACGTTTTGGCATGGCTCTTTTACTCCTGATTATTTCGCGGACTGACGGTATTGCTCAATTAACTCGATAAAGTGGTCGAACAGCGGCGCGGCATCGTGCGGCCCCGGGCTCGCTTCAGGGTGCCCCTGGAAGCTGAACGCCGGCTTGTCGGTGCGATGGATCCCCTGCAGGGTGCCGTCGAACAGCGACTTGTGGGTCACGCGCAGGTTGGCCGGCAGCGTCGCCTCATCCACGGCGAAGCCGTGGTTCTGGGCGGTGATCATCACCACGTTGTTATCAATATCTTTCACCGGGTGGTTGCCGCCGTGGTGGCCGAACTTCATCTTAATGGTCCTGGCGCCGCTCGCCAGCGCCAGCAGCTGATGGCCGAGGCAGATGCCGAACACCGGAATATCGGTCTCGAGGAATTTTTCAATCGCCTCGATAGCGTAATCACACGGCGCCGGGTCGCCAGGGCCGTTGGAGAGGAAAATGCCGTCCGGATTCAGCGCCAGCACATCCGCCGCCGACGTCTTCGCCGGCACCACCGTCAGGCGGCAGCCGCGGTCAACCAGCATGCGCAGGATGTTGCGTTTCGCGCCGAAGTCATACGCCACGACGTGGAACGGCAGCTCGCTTTCCGCTTTCGCTTCCGGCAGGTCGCCCGCCAGGGTCCAGCTGCCTTGCGTCCAGCTGTAGGTTTCTGCGGTGGTCACTTCCTTCGCCAGGTCCATGCCGTTCAGGCCCGGGAATGCTTTCGCTTTTTCCAGCGCCAGCTGGGCATCCGGGCTGTCGCCCGCGATGATGCAGCCATTCTGCGCCCCTTTCTCACGCAGCAGACGCGTCAGCTTGCGGGTATCGATATCGGCAATCGCCACGATGTTATGGCGCTTCAGATAGGAAGAGAGGTCTTCGGTACTGCGGAAGTTGCTGGCAATCAGCGGCAGGTCGCGAATAACCAGACCCTGAGCATGTACCTGAGAAGATTCTTCATCGGCGGCGTTGGTGCCGACATTACCAATATGAGGATAAGTAAGAGTGACGATTTGGCGGGAATAGGAAGGATCAGTGAGGATTTCTTGATAACCGGTCATTGAAGTATTGAAAACGACTTCCCCAACCGCCGTGCCGGTTGCCCCGATGGCCCGACCGTGAAACTGGGTTCCGTCTTCCAGAACCAATAGCGCTGACTTAATCAAAACATCCTCCAGAGAATATCCACTCACTTTATTTGCATATTAATTCATAAACACGATCTGAATCAATGCAAATCTGTTGCCCGCAGATTTTTGGCAAACGGCGGCATTCTGGAGAGATGTCGGATAAAAGTCAACTTAAAGCGGAGATTTTTAATGTCATTTTACGCCACTGGCGCATAACATGTGATTTTTACGCCAAAAAGATCAACAAACCTGGCTGAGAAAACGCTTGCGGACGGCGAAGAGTGTAAAATCTGGCGCTGGACGGCAAAAAAGTGGACCAGATGGTCAAAATTTACATTTCATTCACTTAAAAACCGAACAACACCCTAACTTATAGCCCATTCAGAAAAATAACAACCTAAAGCGGCCAAAAATAAAAAAGGGCAACAAAATATTGCCCCTTGCATCAATAACTTATTGATAGCAATAACCACATCACGATGGGTAATAATCGTTATAAACTATTCAGATCCAGCACATCACGCATATCAAAGAGTCCGCTTTTCTTGCCTTTCAGCCACAATGCAGAGCGAACCGCGCCATTAGCAAAGGTCATTCGACTGGAGGCTTTATGGGTGATCTCGATACGTTCGCCAATATCAGCAAACATCGCCGTATGCTCCCCGACGATATCCCCCGCGCGGACGGTGGCGAAGCCAATGGTGCCCGGGACGCGTTCGCCAGTGTGGCCTTCACGGCTGTAGACCGCGCAGTCCTTGAGATCTTTGTTCAATGCTCCGGCGATCGCTTCGCCCATCGCCAGCGCGGTGCCTGACGGCGCATCCACTTTATGCCGATGGTGCGCTTCGATAATTTCGATGTCGGTGTAGTCGCCCATCACCTTCGCCGCCTTCTCCAGCAGCTTTAACAGGACATTGACGCCGACGCTAAAGTTCGCGGCGAAGACAATGGCAATCTCCTGCGCGGCGTCGCGAATCGCCTGCTTGCCGGCGTCGTCAAAACCGGTGGTGCCGATGACCATCCCTTTGCCGTGGTCGCGGCAAAACGCCAGATGGTTCAGCGTGCCTTCCGGGCGGGTAAAATCGATCAACACGTCGAAATCATCTTTTACCGCCGTCAGGCTGCTCTGCACCGTGACGCCCGCTTTGCCGGCGCCCGCCAGCTCGCCGGCGTCGCTGCCCACCAGGCTGGACCCTTCGCGCTCCAGCGCCGCGCCCAGCGCCACTCCATCCATCTGCAGCGCAGCCTGAATTAACTGGCGTCCCATCCGGCCGCCCGCGCCGGCGATGGCCACGCGGATTTGTGCATCATGCATAGCTATTCTCTTTTGTTAACATTACGTAAATTGTTTTCAGAGTAACCAGCCCGTCAGCGGGCCGCTACTCAAAAACGCCGATAATTAGAAATTTATGACAAACGGCGGACGATATCAGTAAAAACTATACGATTGTGCCGCAATTCCTCGTTTACGCAGTGATAACCAGGATGGCGAATGATGATGCCCCGCCCGCACGGTGCGGGCGAAGGCCATGTTGCAGAGGGTTACAGCGGGAAAAGCGCGCCGGCGGGAAACGCGGATAAAAACCAGGTCACCGCCAGCAGATCGGCGCTACCGCCGGGGCTGAGATGGCGGGCAATCAGATCGTCATCAAACTGGCGCAGCGCCTCCAGGCCACCGTCAGCCAGTACGCCGCCCTGCCACAGCAGCCGCTGCGCCTCCTGCTGGACATAGTTCAGCCCGGCCAGCCCGCCGCGAGACACCAGATTGGTGTCATCATTCCATGCCATCAGATGCAGCAGGGTTTGCAGCAGCGCCAGATTGCTGTCGCCAGTCTCCTCCATCATGCGGTTAAAGACCGGTAACGCCTGGGTACGCACGGTCAGGAATCCGCTCTCCGCCTCGCCGCGGGCGCCGGAGAAACCGTAACGCAGAAAATGAATCCCGCCTTTGCTCAGCCGTTCCCCGCTGGCGGAGGATAATTCCTGCATAACCATGCCGCGACAGAAGCGCGCCACCTGGTCGCAAAGCCGGTGCTGTTCTATCGGCTCGCCTTTCGAAACCAGCCTGCCCGCCGCCGCGCTGAGCAGGCCAAAAGCGAAGATCGCCCCACGATGGGTATTCACCCCGCCGGTGACCTCCAGCATATCGTTCTCGCAGGCCATTCCCACCGGCCGCAGCATCATCAATACCTGCTCCGGCGCGACCGCCGCGGTATCGTGGCCCATGATAAAAAACTTCTCCATCCACGGCGCCACCACCGCGGTACTGGCCTCAAACGAGGCCAGATCCATATCCCGGTGCGCGCCAGCGTTACGAATATCCACCAGCCCGGGCTTTGGGGTCAGGCGAACTTCGGTCAACAGCGCGCGCTCTACCGCGCTGACCACCTCTTCGGCGCTCAGTGGTTTCCCGCGTAGCACACGCGGAGGTTGAATTAACACGTCGCTCATAGCCTTTCCCCTCTGCGCTTAGTCGCTGTTTTTCACCTGATGGATCACATCGATGACCGAACCGTCGCGATAGCGGACTACCGCCACCACCCGATCGGTAAATTCGATCGCCTTCGGTTTGCCCGTCAGTAGCTCCGCGCGCTGCTGCAGTTCCTCAATGGTCATCAGCGGAATACCGGCGTTGCGTAAATTGTCGATCAGGTCCTGGCGCGCCGGGTTTACCGCAATGCCATGGTCGGTGACCAGCACATCCACGCTGGCTCCCGGCGTCACGCGGGTCAGCACTTTTTCCACGACGCAGGGAATGCGGCCGCGAACTAACGGCGCGGTAATGATGGTCAGATCCGCGCCGGCGGCGGTATCGCTATGTCCGCCTGACGCGCCGCGCAGCACGCCGTTGGAGCCGGTCATCACGTTGACGTTAAAGTCGGTGTCAATTTCCAGCGCGCTGAGCATCACTACGTTTAAGCGCTCGCAGGAGGCCCCTTTGGAACCCGGGCTGGCATACTGATTGGTAGAGATTTCGACGTGGTTCGGGTTCTGCGCCAGCGAGCGCGCCGCATCGCCATCGAACGATTGGGTGTCGAGCAGCGTTTTAATCAGCCCTTTCTCATGCAGGTCGACCATCGTCCCGGTGATGCCGCCAAGGCCGAAGCTGGCGGTAATGCCGTTGCGGCGCATTTTGTCTTCCAGGAAGCGGCTCACCGCCAGCGAGGCGCCGCCGGTGCCGGTCTGCAGCGAGAAACCATCTTTAAAGTAACCGGAGTGTTCAACCACTTTCGCCGCCTGGCGGGCGATCAGCAGCTCGCGCGGGTTGCTGGTCAAACGAATGGCGCCCGCGGTGATTTTTTGCGGATCGCCCACTTCGTCCACCTGAACGATCAGATCCACCTGATCCTGGGCGATACTGGCCGGGTAGTTAGGGTAGTCCACCCACTCTTCGGTCAACAGCACGACGCATTTGGCATGTTCCGCATCAACGCGCGCGTAGCCCAGCGAGCCGCAGCGCGACTTACCGCTAAAGCCGTTGGCGTTGCCAAACTCATCGCAGCAGGGAACGCCGAGGAACGCCACGTCAATGGACAGCTCACCGCATTGGATCAGCTGTACGCGACCACCGTGAGAGTGGATCTGCACCGGATTTTCCATCAGGCCGGCGGAGATCTCCTCGCCAAGCTTCCCGCGCAGACCGGAGGTGTAGATCTGACGGATCACGCCGTTTTTAATATGCTCAATCAGCGGCCAGTGGGCGTCGATCAGCGAACTGGACGCCAGGGTCAGATCGCGAAATCCCATCTCCGCTAGCTTCGCCACCACCATATTGACCACTTTGTCACCGCCGCGAAACGCGTGGTGGAACGAGATGGTCATGCCGTTTTGCAGACCGGAGCGACGGATTGCCGTTTCCAGCGAGTCGCAGATTTTACGCTGACGCTTTTCCGTCTCACTAGCCAGCCACGGACTTTTCGCCGTCACGCCGTTGTAAGGGGTCAATCCTTCCGGCATCACGTACTGCTGATTAAGCATTGCTACTGTCTCTTTCATCTTATTCCCCTTAATCCCGAATACCGGAAGCCGAAAGCGCCACCACTTTGCGCGCGTGGTCGATAATCGGTCCATCGATCATCTTACCGTTCAGCGACACCACGCCCAGACCGCGCGACTCTGCCTCTTCCGCCGCGGCAATCACCTCCAGCGCATGGTCGACCTCTTTTCGCGTCGGGGCATAGACCTGGTGCAGCAGTTCGATCTGGCGCGGGTTGACCAGTGATTTCCCGTTGAAGCCGAGGTTCTTCGCCAGATTCGCTTCCGCAAGAAATCCCTCTTCATTATTAATATCCGACCACACCACGTCATAGGCGGCGATGCCGGCAACCCGCGCAGCATGTAGCACGGCGCAGCGGGCATAGAACAGCTCAGTGCCGTCGCCGCGGGAGGTGCCCATATCCATCACGTAATCGAAAGCCGCCAGCGCGATGGCCGACAGACGCGGGCTGGCGCGGGCGATCTCGACCGCGTTTACCACCCCCAACGCCGACTCGATGGCCGCCATGAGCCTGGTGCTGCCCACTTCGCGGCCACACGCACGCTCAATAAGCTCAACGTGAGCTTCCAGCTCATGGATATCTTCTTTGCTGTCGGTTTTCGGCAGGCGCACCATATCCACGCCCGCACGAACCACGGCTTCCAGATCGGCCAGTCCAAACGGGGTATTTAGCGGGTTAATACGCACCACCGTTTCGATATCCTGATACAGCGGGTGCTGCAGCGCCTGATACACCAGCAGACGAGCGGTATCTTTCTCGCGCAGCGAAACGGCATCTTCAAGGTCGAACATCACCGCATCGGCGCCGTAGACGAATGAAGTACTTAACATGGCGGCATTGGCGCCGGGGATAAACAGCATACTGCGACGTGGTTTCATAGCTGGCTCCATTGCAATTGAGACTGTTGCGCCGCGCGCAGGGCCGCAGCCTGAACTCGGGCGCGCAGAACGCACTCCAGCGCCCCTTTATCATCCACCACCACGTTGGCCTGGCTAACGCCGAGCTGCATCAGGGTTTCTCTGACCACTCGCTCAATCGCATCGCCAAACTGCTGCTTCACAATGCTGTCGATCTCCAGTTGAATGCCCGGCTGCGTCGCCGGCCCAATCCTGACCATCACATCGCTGGACTCCAGCGTGCCGGCCAGGGCGTCAATCTTCATTTCCATAGAGGCAAATCCTTTGTTATGGCGTAAAAATCAGGCGGTTTGATGTTCGCTTTCCGCCAGTTGCATCAGAAAAGAGAGGGTTCCCGGCGGCACCAGCGCCGCCACCGCCTGCCAGTTGCGCTGCCGGTACAGTTCGCGCACCCTGGAAGCCGATATCGGCCCGCCGTTTTTTTCGATCCGCGCCAGCTCAACGACCTCAACAGGCGGCGCGTCGCCCGGCGCTGCCAGCAACGCTTTCATACGCTGGTTGTAATGGCGGGTCAGCGAACACAGCGGCTCGGTGCCGACAAAACGATGGGTTATCTTCAGCGCCGGGGCTAAATGTTCGCGGAACAGCTGGAGATCGATCTGGTTGTGGCAGTCGTCCACCACCCCCTGTTCTTTGAGGAAGTAGCCAGGGAAGGTGGCCCGCGAGATGAGGTATGCCGAACCGGGATGCAGCGTTACCTTGTCGATGCCGGCAATCCCTTTTTCGATTAGCGTGTAGCGATCCTGATACGTGAAACGGGAGGCATCCTCTTTCACCACAAACAGGTGTAGCCAGTCGCACTGACGGGCCGCCTGCTCCACCAGCCAGCGGTGGCCGAGCGTGAACGGGTTGGCGTTCATCACGATAGCGCCTATTTTGCGTCCCGGCTGACGGTACATCGCCAGCTGGCGGCAGTAGCGGGTCAGCCGTTCGCGGCTATTTTCCAGTAACACGGCGAGATCGCCGGCCTGCGCGATTGGCCAGAAGCCGGCGCCGGCAAAGAGCGCGGCGTTACAGGGCTTAGTGAATAAAAACAGTTCGCTGCGCCCCAGTTCGTAAGCCAGGGTGAGTAATTCTGTCAGTAGCTTAAGGCTCAGCCCCTCCCCCTGCAGCGAGGGGTCGATAGCGATGCACTTCAGCACGTTGCCGGCGATGGCGCCGCAGCCGACCAGCCGCTGCCGGTACTCGGCGATAATGGCCATTTCGCAATCAGCCTCTAATGAGAGCTGATGCTGACGGAGAAAGAGGTCAATCGCCTCTCGCCGCGATTTATCCTTCCGTAGCTGAACGCGTTTTAATATCAGAGTCATTTTTTAGCGCTTCGTTATTCCAAAACGACCTGTATTTCGCCAGCGTTCGGCTATCGATTCTTGTATTTAAATCACAGTTTTTCTCGTCGCTTAATTGGCTTTATGGTTTTTATGTTGTTAATTCATTCAGCATAATAAAAATAATTAAATTAATTAAAAACACGAGTATTCAGTGAAGGTTATCACACCTTAACACTGAGTCTATTTATTACTATGCGCCGGTCTTATTACTTCATTGATAAACAGGATAACGTTTATGACTAACATGAGCCAGGCTCCGGCGACGGAGAAAAAAGGCGTGAGCGACCTGCTGGGATTTAAAATCTTCGGCATGCCGTTACCCCTTTATGCGTTTGCGTTAATTACGCTATTACTTTCCCACTTCTTTAATGCGTTACCCACCGACCTGGTTGGCGGCTTTGCCATTATGTTTATTATCGGCGCCCTGTTTGGCGAAATAGGTAAACGCCTGCCGATATTCAACAAATATATCGGTGGTGCGCCAGTGATGATCTTTCTGGTGGCAGCATATTTCGTTTATGCCGGTATTTTCACGCAGAAAGAGATCGATGCCATCAGTAACGTCATGGATGAGAGTAACTTCCTTAACTTATTCATCGCCGTATTAATTACCGGCGCGATCCTGTCGGTAAACCGTCGTCTGCTGCTGAAATCGCTGCTCGGCTACATCCCGACCATTCTGATGGGCATTGTCGGCGCGTCGATTTTCGGTATCGTCATCGGCCTGGTGTTCGGCATCCCGATGGATCGCATTATGATGCTGTACGTCCTGCCGATCATGGGCGGCGGCAACGGCGCGGGCGCGGTACCGCTGTCGGAAATTTATCACTCCGTTACCGGTCGGTCTCGCGAAGAGTACTATTCAACCGCTATCGCTATTCTGACCATCGCCAATATCTTTGCCATCGTCTTTGCCGCCGTACTCGATATCATCGGTAAAAAACACACCTGGCTGAGCGGCGAGGGCGAGCTGGTGCGCAAAGCCTCGTTTAAAGTCGAAGAAGACGAAAAAGCGGGCCAGATCACTCATCGCGAAACCGCCGTCGGCATGGTGCTGGCCACCACCTGCTTCCTGCTGGCCTACGTGATGGCGAAGAAAATCCTGCCCAGCATTGGCGGCGTATCGATTCACTATTTTGCCTGGATGGTGCTGATCGTCGCGGCGCTGAACGCCTCTGGCCTCTGCACACCCGAAATCAAAGCTGGCGCCAAACGCCTGTCGGATTTCTTTTCCAAACAGCTGTTGTGGGTGCTGATGGTCGGCGTCGGCGTCTGCTACACCGACCTGCAGGAAATCATCAACGCTATTACCTTCGCTAACGTCGTCATCGCCGCGGTTATCGTCGTTGGCGCGGTGGTTGGCGCGGCCCTGGGCGGCTGGATGATTGGCTTCTTCCCGATTGAATCAGCGATCACCGCGGGTCTGTGCATGGCCAACCGCGGCGGTTCCGGTGACCTGGAAGTGCTCTCTGCCTGTAACCGTATGAACCTTATCTCTTATGCGCAAATCTCCTCCCGTTTGGGTGGCGGTATTGTGCTGGTCATCGCCAGCATCGTGTTCGGCATGATGATTTAACCCATTTGCACGATGGCGCCGTTGAACGGACGACGACTAGCATCGCCAGGGTCCAATGCCGGGAGCGGCAGAGGGAAATCCACCCTGCTCCTTAGCCGGGAATGCCAGAAACGTCGCCAGGCAGCGCGCCATCGTGCCCCTATTTTGAGAGGTATACATGACTGATGCTGCGCTGCTAGGCGAAGGCTTCACCCTGATGTTTCTCGGCATGGGCTTTGTGCTGGTGTTCCTGCTGCTGCTCATCTTCGCCATCCAGGGGATGTCCCTCGCCGTTAACCGTCTGTTTCCCGAGCCGCTTCCGGCGTCAAAACCGGCACCGGCCGCCGTCGCGCCCGCCGACGACTTCGCCCGCTTAAAGCCGGCGATTGTCGCCGCCATTCACCACCATCGCCGTTTGCACCCTTAATTCACGGAGGAATTCATGACCGTTGCCATTACCGATGTCGTCCTGCGCGACGCCCACCAGTCCCTGTTCGCCACCCGCCTGCGCCTCGACGATATGCTCCCCGTCGCCGCTCAGCTTGACGACGTCGGCTACCGCTCCCTCGAGTGCTGGGGCGGGGCCACCTTTGATGCCTGCATCCGCTTTCTCGGCGAGGACCCGTGGGTCCGCCTGCGCGAGCTAAAAAAAGCGATGCCGAAAACCCCGCTGCAGATGCTGCTCCGCGGCCAGAACCTGCTCGGCTACCGCCACTACGCCGATGACGTGGTGGCGCGCTTCGTGGAGCGCGCCGTCAAAAACGGCATGGACGTCTTCCGCGTCTTCGACGCCATGAACGACCCGCGCAACATGCAGGCCGCCCTGCAGGCGGTGCGCAGCCACGGCGCCCACGCCCAGGGCACGCTTTCGTACACCACCAGCCCGGCGCACATCCTGCAGACCTGGCTCGACCTCACCGAACAGCTGCTGGAGACCGGCGTCGACTCCATCGCCATCAAGGACATGTCCGGCATTCTGACGCCGCATGCCGCCTTTGAGCTGGTCAGCGAAATCAAAAAACGCTACGACGTCACCCTGCACCTGCACTGCCACGCCACCACCGGCATGGCGGAGATGGCCCTGCTGAAGGCCATTGAAGCCGGGGTCGACGGCGTGGATACGGCGATTTCGTCCATGAGCGCCACCTACGGCCATCCGGCAACCGAAGCGCTGGTGGCCACCCTCGCCGGCACGCCGTACGACACCGGCCTCAATATCCACAAGCTGGAGAGCATCGCGGCCTACTTCCGCGAGGTGCGTAAGAAGTACCACGCCTTCGAAGGGCAGCTGAAAGGCACCGACAGCCGTATCCTCGTCGCCCAGGTGCCGGGCGGGATGCTCACCAACCTCGAAGGCCAGCTGAAGCAACAGAGCGCCGCCCACCGTCTGGATGAAGTGCTGGCGGAAATCCCTCGCGTGCGCGAGGACCTCGGTTTCATCCCGCTGGTCACCCCGACCTCGCAGATTGTCGGCACCCAGGCGGTGCTCAACGTCCTCACCGGCGAGCGCTACAAAACCATCGCGAAGGAGACCGCCGGCATTCTGAAAGGTGAATACGGCCACACTCCGGCGCCGGTGAACGCCGCCCTGCAGGCGCGGGTACTCGAGGGCGCAGAGGCCATCACTTGCCGCCCGGCGGACCTGCTGAAGCCGGAGCTGGCGCAGCTGGAAGCCGACGTCAGACGCCAGGCGCAGGAGAAGGGCATCACGCTTGCCGAAAACGCCATCGACGACGTGCTCACCGTGGCGCTGTTCCCGCAAATAGGCCTCAAGTTCCTCGAAAACCGCCACAATCCGGCAGCCTTTGAACCGCTGCCGCAGCTGGAAGAAGCCAGACCTGCCGCGAAGGCTGAGAAACCAGCCGCCTCCGGCGTCTACACCGTGGAAGTGGAAGGCAAGGCCTTTGTGGTGAAGGTCAGCGACGGCGGCGACGTCAGCCAGCTCAGCGCCGCGCCGGTGGCCGCTACGCCTGCTGCCGCCCCGGCCCCGGCCGGCGCCGGCACCCCGGTGACCGCCCCGCTGGCGGGCAATATCTGGAAGGTGCTGGCCGCGGAAGGCCAGGCGGTGGCCGAAGGCGAGGTGCTGCTGATTCTGGAAGCCATGAAGATGGAGACCGAAATCCGCGCCGCGCAGGCCGGCACCGTGCGCGGTATCGCGGTGAAGTCCGGCGACGCGGTGGCGGTCGGCGACACCCTGATGACCCTGGCGTAAGGACGAGGAGCGGAAATGGAAAGTCTGAACGCCCTGATTCAGGGGATGGGGCTGATGCACCTGGGGTTCGGCCAGGCGGTGATGCTGCTGGTCAGCCTGCTGCTGCTCTGGCTGGCGATTGCCAGGAAGTTCGAGCCGTTACTGCTGCTGCCGATTGGCTTCGGCGGCCTGCTCTCCAATATTCCGGAGGCCGGGCTAGCGCTCACCGCCCTGGAGAGCCTGCTGGCCCACCACGACCCGGCGCAGCTGGCGGTGATTGCCGCGAAGCTCCACTGCGCGCCGGACGTCCACGCCATTAAGGACGCGCTGGCCCTGGCCCTGCCGTCGGTGCAGGGGCAGATGGAGAGCCTGGCGGTGGACATGGGCTACTCCGCCGGGGTGCTGGCCATCTTCTATAAGGTGGCGATTGGCTCGGGCATCGCGCCGCTGGTAATTTTCATGGGCGTCGGGGCGATGACCGATTTCGGCCCGCTGCTGGCCAACCCGCGCACCCTGCTGCTGGGGGCGGCGGCGCAGTTCGGTATCTTCGCCACCGTGCTCGGGGCGCTGACGCTGAACTACTTCGGCATCATCAGCTTCACCCTGCCGCAGGCGGCGGCCATCGGCATCATCGGCGGCGCCGACGGCCCGACGGCTATCTACCTGTCGGGCAAGCTGGCGCCGGAGCTGCTGGGGGCCATCGCGGTGGCGGCCTACTCCTACATGGCGCTGGTGCCGCTGATCCAGCCGCCGATCATGAAGGCGCTGACCACGAATAAGGAGCGGAAGATCCGCATGGTGCAGCTGCGTACGGTGAGTAAGCGGGAGAAGATCCTCTTCCCGGCGGTGCTGTTGCTGCTGGTGGCGCTCCTGCTGCCGGACGCCGCGCCGCTGCTGGGGATGTTCTGCTTCGGCAACCTGATGCGCGAGAGCGGGGTGGTGGAGCGGCTGAGCGACACGGTGCAGAACGCGCTAATCAACATCGTGACCATCTTCCTCGGGCTGTCGGTGGGAGCCAAGCTGGTGGCGGACAAGTTCCTGCAGCCGCAGACCCTGGGGATCCTGCTGCTGGGGGTGATCGCCTTCTGCGTGGGCACCGCGGCCGGGGTGCTGATGGCGAAGCTGCTGAACAGGTTCAGTAAGAACCCGATCAACCCGCTGATCGGTTCAGCCGGGGTGTCGGCGGTGCCGATGGCGGCGCGGGTGTCGAACAAGGTGGGTCTGGAAGCGGACGGGCAGAACTTCCTGCTGATGCACGCCATGGGCCCGAACGTGGCCGGGGTGATCGGCTCGGCGATCGCCGCCGGGGTGATGCTCAAGTACGTGCTGGCGATGTAGGCCGGCATCCTCTCCGGAGGCGTGGCCGTTACCTCGCCTCCGGGTCAGGATTAACAGCGCCCCCTTGCCATCGATCACTTTTCTGAAATTAGCGGTTCTGTGCGCCATCTGCGGGTTCTCGGGCCGCGAAACGGGGAAACTAATCATTTAATGTCTATTGGCGCTATGTATACCCGAAAAATCACCCACTGGTTTGCCAGGCGATCGTTTCAGAATCGCATCTTCCTGCTGATCTTATTCACCTCGACGATCGTTATGCTGGCGATGTCATGGTATCTGACCGACATTACCGAAGAGCGTCTGCATTACCAGGTCGGGCAGCGGGCGCTGATTCAGGCAATGCAGATTTCGGCGATGCCGGAGCTGGTCGAAGCGGTTCAGAAACGCGATCTCGCCAGAATCAAAGCGCTTATCGATCCCATGCGTTCGTTCTCCGACGCTACCTATATCACCGTCGGTGATGCCAACGGCCAGCGCCTCTATCATGTTAATCCTGATGAAATCGGCAAATCGATGGAGGGCGGCGATAGCGATGAAGCATTGTTAAACGCGAAAAGCTACGTGTCAGTGCGCAAAGGCTCGCTGGGCTCCTCGCTGCGCGGTAAATCACCGATTCAGGACGAGACCGGCAAGGTGATTGGCATTGTGTCGGTAGGCTATACCATTGAACAGTTAGAGAACTGGCTCAGCCTGCAGATAAGCTCGCTGCTGATCCCGATGGCGATCATGTTACTGCTCCTGCTCTACTGCGCCCGCCGCTTCTCGTTGCATATCAAAAAGCAGATGCTGAATATGGAACCTCAACAGCTGTCGCAGCTGTTGATCCAGCAAAGCGTGTTGTTTGAATCCGTGTTCGAAGGGCTCATCGCCATCGACTCCCGTTACAAGATCACCGCGATTAATCAGACTGCCCGCCGGCTGCTCAACCTGAGCCAACCGGAACCGACGCTTATCGGTAAAGGGATCAGCAGCGTTATTTCTCAGGAGGCTTTCTTCTACGATGCGCCGCAGACCAATAAAAAAGACGAGATCGTCACCTTCAATCATATCAAAGTGATCGCCAGCCGGATGGCGGTGATCTTAAATAATGAGCCACAGGGCTGGGTGATCAGCTTTCGTAGTAAAGACGATATCAACACCCTCAGCCTGCAGCTCAGTCAGGTGCAACAGTATGCCGATAACCTGCGCGCCGTGCAGCATGAGCATCGCAATCTGATCTCCACCATCGCCGGCCTGCTGTTTCTTAAACGCTACGATCATGCGCTGGATCTGATCCAACAGCAGTCGGAAAGCCACCAGAAAGTGATCGATTTTATCGCGCGGAATTTCCAGGATAACCATCTGGCCGGGCTGTTGATCGGCAAGTATTACCGCGCCAAAGAGCTCGGTCTGGAACTGGTTTTCGATCCGGCCTGCTTCGTCGACAGATTACCCACCGCCCTTTCTCACAACGAATGGATCTCGATCGTGGGGAATCTGCTTGATAACGCCTACAATGCCAGCCTGCAACAGCCGCAGGGCTCAAAGCAGATAGAGTGCCTGATCAACAGCGACGGCCACGAGGTGATTATCGAGGTCGCCGATCAGGGATGCGGCATTGACGAGACGCTGCGCGATCGGATCTTCGAGCGCGGCGTCACCAGCAGCGTCAGCAAAGATCATGGCATCGGACTCTGGCTGGTTCGCAGCTACGTGGAACAGGCAGGCGGCAGCATCGTCGTCGAAAATAACCTTCCCTTTGGCACCATCTTTACTCTTTATATTCCCCTGACCCGAGATGAACATCATGGATAGCATCACCACTCTTATCGTTGAAGACGAACCTATGCTGGCGGAGATCCTGGTGGATAACATCAAACAGTTTCCCCAGTTCGACGTCATTGGCATTGCGGATAAACTCGAGAGCGCCAGGAAACAACTCAGACTGTATCAACCGCAGCTGATCCTGTTGGATAATTTCTTACCTGATGGCAAAGGTATCGATCTGATCCGCCATGCGGTCAGTACCCATTACAAGGGGCGGATCATCTTTATTACCGCTGATAATCATATGGATACCATCAGCGAAGCGCTGCGCCTGGGGGTGTTCGACTATCTAATTAAGCCGGTGCATTATCAGCGCCTGCAGCACACCCTGGAGCGCTTCGCCCGCTATCGCAGCTCGCTGCGTTCCAGCGAACAGGCCAGCCAGATCCACGTCGATGCGCTGTTTAATATTCAGGCTCGGGAACAGACGGAACCGGCCAGCGCACCGCTACGCGGGATCGATGAAAGCACCTTTCAGCGCGTACTCCAGCTGTTTGCCGACCCGGCGGTGGTACATACCGCCGACTCGCTGGCGCGTATCCTTGGCAGCAGCAAAACCACCGCTCGCCGTTATCTGGAACAGGGAGTGAAGAACGACTTTCTGGAAGCGGAAATCAGCTACGGCAAGGTTGGCCGACCGGAGCGTATTTATCGCGGCAAACAGACCTACCCTGAGCAGAACTGAAACGTTTACGTCAGGGAATAGCTGATCACCAACTGCCCCTTCTTCATCTTAATCTGACTAATGACAATGTCGCCCAGCTCCGCCAGACGGGCGACGTGGGTGCCACCGCAGGGATAGGCGGGCAGCTCGCCGAATCCCACTTTGCGCATGCCGTCAGCGAACGTCACCTGACGCGGTAAATCCTGCGCCTGCCATGCCTTTACTAGCGCCAGTAGCGCACTGGCGTCCGGCAGCGCGGCGCTATTCCTGCTGGCAAAGGTTATCCGCCCTTCGCCGGGCCAGTGGTGCGCTTTCACCGGTTGCCAGCCAAGCTGTTCGCCCGCCAGGCCAAGCAGGTGGCCGGCAGAATGCAGACGAGCATGCAGCTGTCTCGCGGAGGCATCAATTTTCATCTCCACTTCACCGAGGGGAAGCAGTTGCGACAGAATATGCAGCACCCTGTCGCCGCGCACAACCACCGTCTCAACGGCCTGTCCGGCAATCCAGCCGCAATCCGCCGGTTGACCGCCCCCTTGCGGGTGAAACAGCGTCCGATCCAGTTCGATGGCGTAACGGCCATCCGCTTCTGCAGTGCAGGCGATGATCTGGGCGCGCCCGTCGGTAGCATCGCTGGTGTAATAAACCCGTTCAGTCATAGTGATTCTCCTCTCTGTTCGCCCAGTATATTATTAATACCGACAGCGATAATCCCATCATCCGCCAATGCACTCTTGCTCCAGGGGCACAAATGAATCTGAACCTCCTGCCCGACCTTGCCCTCTTCGTACAGATCGTCGACCAGGGCAGCTTCTCCGCCGTCGCCCGCCAGAGCGGCATTACCCCTTCCGCGGTTAGCCGTAGCGTGTCGCGGCTGGAGCGAGAGATGGGCTGCAAACTGCTGCAGCGTACCACTCGCAAGCTGCGTCTGAGCGATGCCGGGGAAACGGTTTACCAGCATGCCCAGCAGATGCTGGAAGCGGCGCGACAGGCGATGGATTCCGCCGGCAGTCGCCAAACGGTCGCCCAGGGAAAGCTGACGCTCAGCGTCCCGAAAGCCATCGGCCGCTTTGTGATCCATCCGCTGATGATGGCGTTTTTCCACCGCTACCCGCACGTGGACGTCTGCCTGCGGCTGGAAGATCGCCCTCTGGATTTTATCGATGACGGTATCGATCTGGCGCTACGCATCACCGATACCCCCTCGCCCGGCCTGCATGGCAAACCGCTGATGCCGGTCACGCACGTTATCTGCGCCACTGAAGCCTATTTACAGCGCCACGGTATGCCGCACACGCCGCAGGAACTGCGGGCGCACAGCTGCATCAGCCTTGGCGAAACGCCCGCCGACGCGCGCTGGAAGTTCCGTCGGGAAGGGAAAATCGAAACGGTGCAAACATACGGGCGGTACGCCGCCAACCATACCGCCGTGCGCCTCGACGCGGTTAAGCAGCATCTGGGGATCGGCAGCCTGCCGCTGTTCACCGCCCGCGAGGCGCTGGCGAATGGCGACATTGTGCAGGTGCTGCCCGAGTGGGAATTTATCAGCAGCTATTCCGGCGATCTGTGGCTGCTGTGGGCGGGAGATAAGCATATGCCCGCCAGAATGCGGGCGATGATTGATTATCTCAGCGAGACGGTGCCGGCGCTGAACGCAGGCAGCACAGAGCCAGCGAAATAACCGCAAACCACGGAATGATAACCCCCAGCACGAACCAGATCCCGGAGCGACCGATGTCATGCATCCGCCGGCAGCCAACTGCCAGCAGGGGGATCGCCATCAACAGCAGCCACAGCGCCGCAAAGGGTATGACCACAAAACTGAAGATGCCGTAGCGAGGGTCTACGCGGGTCGCCAGGCACCAGACGGCCAGCGGCGCGCTGGCGATCAGTAGATTGATAAGAAAAAACGTCCAGAACTGCTGTCGGCTGGCCCGGCCGCTAAAATTAAAGGTCTCTTTCCAGCCGCTCAAATACGCCTGTCCATAGGTCATTGCTTCTCTCCTTGAAGATTGGGTGGGTATTACGGCGCCAGGGCAATCACCTCCGCCGCCCAGCGCTGAAACCCTTCCACATCGATATCCAGCGCCACCTGGGCGTTCGCCGGCTGACCCAGTCGTCCTTCAATATCTACCACCGTGGTGCCGGCGGTCCAGGTGCCCTGCGTCTCCACCGCCACAAAACATGGCTGCAGAGTGAACAGTTCCGGGCGGGCCAGCCATGCGATAGCGCAGAGATCGTGCATTCGCAGACCACTGCTCATGCTGCCGCTGCGATAGTGGCTAAACAGCGCATGGAGCATTTTACCGGTCTGGTTCAGCGTCGGCAGGGTTGCGAGATAATCCGCCGTCAACAGCGCCCGATTGGTGACGTCCAGCCCGCACATCACAATCTCCAGCCCGCTGTGGAAGACTTTCGCGGCGGCTTCCGGGTCGATGGCAATATTGAATTCGGCATTCGGCGTAAAGTTGCCGCGGCCCGCCGAGCCGCCCATGATCACCAGCCGGCGAATGTTGAATACGCATTCCGGATACTGGGTCAGCAGCAGCGCAATATTGGTCAGCGGGCCAATCGCCACCAGAGTGATCGGCTCGGCAGCGTGCATCAATGCATCGCGGATCGCCTGGAAGGCCGGCTTCGCCAGCGGTTGACGTTGATGCTCAACAAAGTCATACCCTTCCATACCGGATTCGCCATGCACCGAAGCGGCATCGCGCAGGGGACGCACCAGCGGCATCGAAGCGCCCTGCGCCAGCGGCACATCGGCATGCCAGAAGTGCAGCAGCTGCAGCGCGTTACGGGTCGTCTTCTCCACCGAGACATTGCCCGCCACGGTGGTCATTAGCTGCAGATCCAGCTCGGGAGCGAACAGCGCCGCAGCAATGGCGGCAGCATCGTCGATGCCCGGGTCAGTATCAAGAATGATCGGTAAGCGCATGGTTTCTCCCTAAAAAAAATGCCAGACGTTAAGTCTGGCATCTTCTCATATTGCAGGCGGAAAGAACTTACTCTACTTCACGGACATCCACACGCAGCTCTTTCGGCACTTCAAAAACGATATTCTCTTCTCGGCCTTCCAGCGGCACCGCTTCGCCACCGCCCAGCTCCTGCAGGCGGGTGATAACGTTCTGCACCAGAATATCCGGCGCCGATGCGCCCGCCGTCACGCCGACGCAGGCCGCATCCTTGACCCAGGCTTCCTGAATATCGGAGGCATCGTCAATCAGGTAGGCTGCCTTACCCATCCGCTGCGCCAGTTCGGCGAGGCGGTTAGAGTTGGAGGAGTTTTTCGAACCGACCACCAGCACTACGTCAGCCTGCTCCGCCAGCGCGCGCACCGCTTCCTGACGGTTAGTGGTGGCATAGCAAATGTCGTCTTTGCGCGGGCCGACGATTTTCGGGAAACGCGCGCGCAGCGCGTCAATCACATCAGAGGTATCGTCCACCGAGAGGGTGGTCTGGGTCATAAACGACAGCCGGGCGTCGTTTTTGACTTCCAGCTTGAGAACGTCTTCCGGCGACTCGACCAGGTACATGCCCCCTTGCGGGTTATTGTACTGCCCCATAGTGCCTTCGACTTCCGGGTGTCCGGCATGGCCGATCAGAATCGACTCTTCGCCACGGCGGCTGGCGCGGGCGACTTCCATATGCACTTTCGTCACCAGCGGACAGGTGGCGTCGAACACCGTCAGGTCGCGGCTCTTCGCTTCATTCCGTACCGCCTGCGATACGCCGTGAGCGGAGAAAATCAGGATCGCGCCGTCCGGTACTTCGCTGATCTGTTCGATAAATATGGCGCCGCGCTTGCGCAGGCTATCCACCACATAGCGGTTATGCACCACTTCATGACGAACATAAATCGGCGCGCCGTACAGCGTCAGCGCGTTTTCTACAATGCTGATAGCGCGGTCAACGCCAGCGCAAAAGCCGCGCGGGTTAGCCAACAGGATCTGCATGTTACTCCTCCAGCGCCGGATCGATCTCCAGCACTTCAATATCAAAATGAACGGTGCGCCCGGCCAGCGGATGGTTGAAGTCGACGGTGATGGAATCGCCGTTCACTTCGCGGATCACGCCAGGCATTTCGCTGCCATCCATTGCGGTAAAGAGCATAATCGCGCCGATCTCCGGCTCGCCGGCGTCGATAAACTCGCGGCGAGAGAAATACTGAATCAGGTCCGGGCTCGGGACGCCAAAAGCGGCGTCAGGCTCCAGCGAAAAGGCCTTTTTCTCGCCCTCTTTCAGACCAAGAAGCTGTTGCTCCAGCCCTTCAGACAGGGAGGTGTCGCCGAGGCGAAACAGCGCCGGTTTGCCATTGTTACGGGTGGACTCGGCGGTGGATCCATCGTCCAGCTTCAGCGTGAAGTGAACGAGAACCGCGCTGTTGCTCTGTACGGATTTAGACATGCAAATTGCTCGCTTGTTTTAGGTCACCTGTTGCCCGGAGGCGCTACGCTTACCGGGCGACGGGAGACCACACATTCTGTAGGCCGGGCAGGCGTGGCGCCACCCGGCATTAACATTTACACCTGCTCTTTTGCGGTCGGTTTCGGCAGGAAGCCTTCCAGCACAATCATCGCCGCGCCGATGCAGATAGCGCTATCGGCGAGGTTGAAAGTGGCGAAGTGCCAGTCGCCGACGTAGAAGTCGATCATATCGACCACAAAGCCGTGCCACAGGCGATCGAACAAGTTGCCCAGCGCGCCGCCAATAATCAGGGCGTAGGCAATATTGTTCAGCTTTTGCGTCGCCTTCGAACGGTACATCAGCACCGTCAGCACCACGCAAATGCCGATCGCGATCCCGGAAAAGAACCAGCGCTGCCAGCCGCCGCTGTCGGCGAGGAAGCTAAAGGCCGCGCCATAGTTGCGGGCATAATGCAGATTAAGCGACGGGAACAGCGGAACCGTCTCCCCCAGAGCGAAGTTCTGGAGGATCAGGAATTTGCTGCCCAGATCGATAATCAGCACGGCTACGACCACCCACAGCCAGCGTAGCCCCGTTGAACAGATCGATTTACTCATCAGGCGAATTTACGTTGCTCGCCGTCACCGGCGACGTTGCTCACACAGCGTCCGCAGATTTCCGCGTGTTCCGCCACCTTGCCGATATCGGTGGTGTAATGCCAGCAGCGCGGGCATTTCTCACCTTCAGCTTTACTCAATGCGACTTTCAGCCCTTTGAGCAGTTCGCTCTGCTGCGCATCAGCAGATGCGCTCGCATAGTCTGCGACGTTCGCCCCGGAGGTCAACAGGACAAATCGCAATTCATCCCCCAGTGCGTTGAGCTTAGCGGCCAGGTCGGCATCAGCATACAGCGTCACCGCAGCTTCCAGCGAACCACCGACTTTCTTATCCGCACGCGCCTGCTCGATCACTTTGTTGACTTCGCCGCGGACTTTCAGCAGCTCATCCCAGAAGCCGTCATTCATCGCTTCGTCGTCGGCCAGGCCGAAGAGACCCTGATACCATTCGCCGGTAAAGACGTATTTCTCACGCTCGCCCGGCAGGTAACCCCAGATTTCGTCCGCAGTGAAGGACATGATCGGCGCCATCCAGCGCACCAGCGCTTCCACGATGTGGAACAGCGCGGTCTGGCAGCTGCGACGCGCCACGCTGTCCGCCTTAGCGGTGTACTGGCGATCTTTGATGATGTCGAGGTAGAACGAGCCCATCTCAATAGAGCAGAAGCGCATCAGGCGCTGCACCACTTCGTGGAAGTCGTAGGACTCGTAGGCTTTCAGGATATCTTCCTGTGCCGCCTGCGCGCAGCCGACCGCCCAGCGATCCAGCACCACCATCTCTTCCGGTTTGACCATGTCTTTTGCCGGATCGAAACCGTTCAGGTTCGCCAGCAGGAAGCGCGCGGTGTTACGGATACGACGATAGCTGTCCGCGGCGCGTTTGAGGATCTCGTCAGAGACCGCCATTTCGCCGGTGTAGTCGGTGGAAGCCACCCACAGGCGCAGGATATCGGCGCCCAGCTTGTTCATCACGTCCTGCGGGCTAACGGTGTTGCCGATAGACTTGGACATTTTGCGCCCCTGACCATCGACGGTGAAGCCGTGGGTCAGTACCTGACGATATGGCGCTTTGCCTTTCATCGCCGTGGAAATCATCAGCGAGGACATGAACCAGCCACGATGCTGGTCGGAGCCTTCCAGATACATATCGGCGGCGTGACCGGCGAATTCCGGACGCACGTCAACCACGGAAGAGTGGGTCGATCCGGAGTCAAACCAGACGTCGAGGGTATCCGGCACTTTCTCGTAGCTGTCAGCGTCATCGCCAAGGATGTCGCGGGAATCGAGATCCCACCACGCCTGGATGCCGTCGACTTCAACACGCTTCGCGACTTCTTCCATCAACTCAAGGGTACGCGGGTGCAGTTCGTGGGTTTCTTTATGCACGAACAGCGACATCGGCACGCCCCAGGTACGCTGACGGGAGATACACCAGTCAGGACGGTTGGCGACCATCGATTCGATACGCGCCTGGCCCCAGTCCGGGATCCACTGCACGCCTTTGATCTCTTTCAGCGACTGCGCGCGCAGACCTTTCTGATCCATGCTCACGAACCACTGCGGGGTGGCGCGGAAGATGATCGGCGACTTGTGGCGCCAGCAGCACGGATAGCTGTGCTGCATTTTTTCCACATGCAGCAGCGCGCCGCGCTCACGCAGCATCTCAACGATGATATCGTTGGCTTTGAAGACGTTGATACCGTCCAGGGACGGATAGGTGCCTGGCAGATAAGCTCCGTCCGGGCCAACCGGGTTAGCGATTTCCAGACCGTATTTCTGGCTGATCGTGTAGTCGTCCGGACCGTGGCCGCCGGCGGTATGCACCGCGCCGGTACCGGCATCCAGCGTCACGTGGTCGCCAAGGATCGCCGGCACGTCGAAATCCAGGAACGGATGCTGGAAACGCATCAGTTCAAGCTCGGCGCCGTTCACCGCCGCCAGGATGGTGTAATCGGCCGCGCCAACGCGCTTCATCACGCTCTCGACCAGGTCTTTCGCCAGGATCAGCGCCTGACCGTCAACCTGCACCAGCGCATAGTCGAACTCCGGCGACAGGGAGATGGCACGGTTAGCCGGCAGGGTCCACGGAGTGGTGGTCCAGATAACCAGCGACACCGGGCCGTTGACGTCGGCGACGCCGAATTTCGCCAGCACCGCGGCTTTATCTACCGCGTGGAACGCCACGTCGATGGATGGGGAAGTCTTGTCGTAATACTCCACTTCCGCTTCCGCCAGCGCGGAACGGCAGTCTACGCACCAGTGCACCGGCTTGGCGCCTTTATGCAGATGGCCGTTGCCGATGATTTTGCCCAGCGCGCGAATGATATTGGCTTCGGTTTTGAAGTCCATGGTCAGGTACGGATGCGACCAGTCGCCCAGCACGCCGAGGCGAATAAAGTCTTTACGCTGGCCGTCGATCTGCTCGGCGGCATATTCGCGGCACTTGGCGCGGAATTCTGCTGCGGTGAACTTCTCACCCGGCTTGCCGTATTCCTGCTCTACTTTCAGCTCGATCGGCAGACCGTGGCAGTCCCAGCCCGGAACGTAAGGCGAGTCATAGCCCGTCAGTCCTTTGGACTTAACGATAATGTCTTTCAGAATCTTGTTTACCGAGTGACCAATATGAATGCTGCCATTCGCATAAGGAGGGCCATCATGCAGAATGAAGGTTTTTTTGCCTTTTTTGGCTGCACGAATGATGCCGTACAGGTCATCATCGGTCCAACGCGCCAGCATTCCCGGTTCGCGTTTGGCGAGGTCGCCACGCATAGGGAACCCTGTTTCCGGCAAATTCAGGGTCGATTTATAGTCACTCATCAGATTCTCGGTTCCGTATTTCGGTTTGATAAACACCAGTGGCTCAGGCCTGGCTGGTCAGCCCAAATAATTCGCGGGCCGTTAACTCATCACGTGCGATTTGCGCCTTCAGCTCGTCCAGCGACGCAAACCGCTGCTCATTACGTATCTTTTTACGCAGTACTACATTGATATGGCGACCGTAGAGGTCCATTACAACGTCCAACAGATGCACTTCGAGCTGCTGACGCACGCCCGCTACCGTTGGACGGGTGCCAATATTGGCGACACCGGCGATCGGTTTGTCGCCCAGACCTGTCACTTCTACCGCATAGACCCCTTTAACCGGGGAAACCTGACGACGCAGCGGTAAGTTCGCCGTCGGAAAACCTATGGTACGGCCCAGTTCGTCGCCATGCACGACGCGTCCGGAAATGCTAAACGGATGGCCGAGCAGCGTCTCCGCAAGAAGAAGATCGTCATCGGCCAGCGCCTGACGCACCGCCGTGCTGCTGATCCGTACCCCGCCTTCGCAGAAGGTTTGGGTGCTGGTGACGTCGAAGCCGTATTCCGCCCCCGCCTTTTGTAATAACAAGAAATCCCCCTGGCGACCAGCGCCAAAGCGGAAATCGTCACCGACGGCAAGGAACTGCACGCCCAGGCGGCGCACCAGCAGTTCACTGATAAAATCCTGCGCCGTCAGCGCGGCGAACCGGCGGTCGAAGCGAACGCACAGCACATAGTCGACCCCGCTTTCAGCCAGATAGCTCAGCTTTTCACGCAGGCGGGTCAACCGCGCCGGGGCTTTATCGGCGGCAAAAAGCTCGAGCGGCTGGGGTTCGAAAATCATCACCACCACCGGTAAACCGCGCTGGCGGCCCTCTTCGCGCAATCGCTGCAGCAGCGCCTGATGCCCACGATGCACGCCGTCAAAATTGCCAATGGTCAGCACGCACCCGTGCGGGGCCTGACTGAGATTATGTATGCCGCGTATCAGCTTCATGTCTGGCTCAAAACAGTGAAAATCGTCCGAGTATACCTTGTACAACTGTCAACGTTAACCAGCGATTGCTCCTCGGCAACGAAAGTTCTCAGGAATTCATTCACTCAGCGCGGGTAAGCGGGAAAACCGCCCGCCCCCGGCGATTTTTATGGTGGAAAAGCTGTATTCGCCTGCAACAAGCTGGTAGAATCTTGCGCCATCACTACGTAATGAAGCGCTGTGGTGTTAAACGGCGCTTATTTGCACAAATCCATTGACAAAAGAAGGCTAAACGGGCATATTCCTCGGCCTTTGAATTGTCCATATAGAACACATTTGGGAGTTGGACCTTGGCTAATATCAAATCAGCTAAGAAGCGCGCCGTTCAGTCTGAAAAGGCTCGCAAGCACAACGCTAGCCGTCGCTCTATGATGCGTACTTTCATCAAGAAAGTATACGCAGCTATCGAAGCTGGCGACAAAGCTGCTGCACAAAAAGCATTTAACGAAATGCAACCGATCGTGGACCGTCAGGCTGCTAAAGGTCTGATCCACAAAAACAAAGCTGCGCGTCATAAGGCTAACCTGACCGCTCAGATCAACAAACTGGCTTAATCGCTGCTTGTTGTCGCTTTGTGAAAAAACCCGCGAAAGCGGGTTTTTTTATGCCTGTCATCTTCCCCGCCCTGGCGCGACCTGAGCCACGCCAGCCACGCTTTCCGGCTATCTCGGTTCAGTAAACAGCGACGAATAATCGCGATTGCAGATGCGCTGTACCGCCGGATGCTGAATCATCCGTTCGGCGAAAATAGCGTGATACTCCTCCATCACACTATCCATGCGGCCAATTTCGACAATCGATTCATCATGATAGAAATCATGCGCGTAGAGCGTCGGCGCGACAAATATCGCATTATGCGCAGCGCCAAAGGCTTTCATGAGCGCCGCGTCGTCAAACTCGCCGAGAATCTCCACCTTCAGACCCTGCACATTAATCCAGTTCAGCAGCTTACGTCCCAGCATCGATCGTCGGCCGGGGATTAGCAGCCGTCGCTCTTCGAGACAAGCCGGGAACGGCTTCGTCGGCGCCGGGTTCATACACCAGAAGCTGACGCTACACTCGCCAATCTTCACCGAAAACAGCCCTTCCTGCTGCGTCGAGTCGATCGGGCAGTCAGAGATAATCATATCGAGCTTATGCTGGCTCAACTGCTCCAGCAGCAGCTCATGGGTGGATTCAAAACAGCGCAGATGAATCTGCTCGCTTTCGACAACGGCGGCATCCAGCACGCCGCTGACCAGCCGCTTCGAGAGCGCATCGGCCACGCCGACGTCAAACAGCAGATTAGACTCTTTGCGATAGTTGACGATGTCGAGCATCTCCTGGCTCAGGGTAAACATCCGGTCGGCATAGCGGAAGACCAACTCCCCGAGCTCGCTCGGCTCCAGCCCTCTTCCCTTGCGCTTGAATAATTTACCCTGCAGACGCTCCTCCAGCGCTTTGATCTGCCCGGTAATGGTCTGCGGCGTCAGAAACAGCGCCTCCGCCGCGCCCACGACAGATCCTTCTTTATAGACGTGCCAGAAGTAGTACAGATGGTTGTAGTTGATATGTGACATGCTTCTCTCCCTGATAATGTCCTGGAGGGCCGGAGAGGCCCTCCGCAGAAAGGTTATACCGCGAGGCGAGTATCCGTCGCGCGCTGACGCAGTATGAGGTATCCGGTGACGGCCGATAACACTGAGCCGATCAAGATGCCAAGCTTGGCCCAGTTGATCAACGCGGGATCCACGTTGCCAAAGGCGAGACTGGCGATAAAAATCGACATCGTAAAGCCAATCCCGCACAGGATACCCACCGCCATAATCTGCCCGCAGGTGGTCCCCTCCGGCAGCGAGGCCCACTTCAGCTTCAGGGCCAGCCAGCAGAACAGGCTGATCCCCAGCGGCTTACCGATAAACAGGCCGGCCATGATGCCCAGAGGCAGCAGCGACGTCAGTCCATCAAGTGTGACCCCCTGCAACGAGACACCCGCGTTGGCAAAGGCAAACAGCGGTAGGATCATAAACGCGACCCACGGGTGCAGGACATGCTCAAGCGCTTTGGCCGGGGATTTACCCTGCTTTTCCTGTAACGGAATCATAAAGCCGACGATGACCCCGGCAAGCGTCGCGTGAACGCCGGACTTCAGCACCGCCGTCCACAGCACCGCGCCGACCAGAATATAGATCCCAGTGCGCCGCACGCCGCTCAGATTCAGGGCCACCAGCACCGCAATCGCCGCCGCCGCCACGCCCAGCGAGAGCATTGACAGGTCGTGGGTATAAAACAGCGCGATAATCACGATAGCCCCCAGGTCATCAATGATCGCCAGCGCCATCAGGAAAATCTTTAGCGCCGTCGGGACGCGGCTGCCTAACAGCGCCAGCACGCCGAGGGCAAAGGCAATATCCGTCGCTGCCGGGATCGCCCATCCCTCTCTGGCGACAGGATCCTGAGCGTTAAAGGCCAGATAGACCAGCGCCGGGACGATCATCCCGCCGAGCGCGGCAATCACTGGAAAGACCGCCTGACGACGACTCGCCAGCGAGCCCTGAATCAGCTCGCGTTTGACCTCCAGGCCAATCAGCAAGAAGAACACCGCCATCAGAGCATCATTGATCCAAAGCAGCATATTCTTGTTGATCTCCAGCGCCCCCACCCGCAGCTGTACAGGCGTATCAAGGAAGGAGTGATACAGACCGCTGGTCACGCTGGTATTGGCCATGACCATCGCCAGCACCGCGGCGATGATTAAGACAATGCCGCCGGAAGCATCGCTACTGAAGAATCGTTGCAGATGTTTCACTTTTACTTTCATCCTGTTGGTGAATAACTCGATAAAAGCATAATACACAAACTGATAACTCGAAAAAATCAGATTTAAGTTGAGTAAACATTCGATTTTTACGAATCAAAGAGGAGCGATAAGACAAAAAAAGCCCGGGCAGCAAAGGCCCGGGCCAGGAGTCAGCGAAAGCGGAATTAGCGGGTCAAATCGTCGAAGAACTTCTTCACACCGTCGAAGAAGCTTTTCGAACGCGGGCTGTTGTTTTCCCCGGTCGGGCCGCCGAAGCTTTCCTGCAGCTCTTTCAGCAGCTGCTTCTGCTTCTCGTTCAGCCCCACCGGCGTCTCCACCACCACCCGGCACAGCAGATCGCCCTGCGCGCCGCCGCGAACGGATTTCACGCCTTTGCCGCGCATGCGGAACAGTTTGCCGGTCTGGGTTTCGCCAGGAATCTTGAGATTGACACGGCCGTCGAGCGTCGGGACCTCAATCTCGCCGCCCAGCGCAGCCATGGTGAAGTTGATCGGCACTTCGCAGTACAGGTTGTTGCCTTCACGCTCAAAGATAGCGTGCTGCTTCACCTGGACCTGAACGTACAGATCGCCTGCCGGTGCGCCATGCTCGCCGGCTTCACCTTCGCCCGCCAGACGGATCCGGTCTCCGGTATCCACGCCCGCCGGGATTTTAACCGACAGGGTTTTGGTCTTCTCAACGCGGCCGTGACCATGACATTTATTGCACGGATCTTTAATCAGCGTACCGCGTCCCTGACAGTGCGGACAGGTCTGCTGTACCGCAAAGAAGCCCTGACGCATCTGGACCTGGCCTGCGCCATGACAGGTCGGACAGGTTTGCGGTTTGCTGCCAGCTTTGGCGCCGCTGCCGTGGCAGACGTCGCACTCTTCCAGCGTCGGAATACGGATCTCTTTGGTGACGCCACGTACCGCTTCTTCCAGCGTCAGCTCCATGTTGTAACGGAGATCGGCGCCGCGCGCCGCGCGCTGCCGGCCACGTCCGCCGCCAAAGATATCGCCGAAAACATCGCCAAAGATATCGCTGAAGTCCGCACCGCCGCCAAAACCGCCGCCGCCGCCCATGCCGCCCTGCTCAAAGGCCGCGTGGCCGTACTGATCGTAGGCCGCACGCTTCTGGGCATCAGTCAGGATTTCATACGCTTCTTTGATTTCTTTAAATTTGGCTTCGGCCTCTTTATCACCCTGATTGCGGTCCGGGTGATACTTCATGGCCAGGCGCTTATAAGCCTTTTTGATTTCACGCTCTTCCGCTGTTTTGGAGACGCCTAAAATCTCGTAGTAATCTTGCTTTGCCATCGGTGTTTTTCAGCCCCTTAACATGCGTGCACGGGCGGAGAGGAAACCTCTTCGCCCGTGCCAGTGTTTTACCCGTTCAAAGGGCGATTATTTTTTATCTTTCACTTCTTCGAACTCAGCGTCGACAACATCGTCGTCTTTCGCGTTGCTCGCCTGAGCGTCAGCGGAACCCGCCTGCTGCTGAGCATGCTGCTGCTGGGCGATTTCCATCAGCTTCTGGGAAGCCTGCGCCAGCGCCTGCATTTTCGCTTCGATGTCCGCTTTGTCTTCACCTTTCAGCGAAGTTTCCAGCGCGGTCAGCGCAGACTCAATGGCAGTTTTGTCGTCAGCCGGCAGTTTATCGCCTGCTTCTTCAACCTGCTTGCGAGTGCTGTGCAGCAGATGGTCGCCCTGGTTGCGGGTCTGTACCAGCTCTTCGAACTTACGGTCAGATTCGGCGTTAGCTTCCGCTTCGCGAACCATTTTCTGAATTTCTTCTTCATTCAGACCGGAAGACGCTTTGATGGTGATCTTCTGCTCTTTACCGCTGTTTTTGTCTTTCGCGGAGACGTGCAGGATACCGTCAGCATCGATGTCAAAGGTCACTTCGATCTGCGGCATGCCGCGCGGCGCCGGGTTGATACCATCCAGGTTGAACTGACCCAGAGATTTGTTATCAGACGCGCGTTTACGCTCACCCTGCAGCACATGGATGGTGACCGCAGACTGGTTGTCTTCAGCGGTAGAGAACACCTGGCTGTGCTTGGTCGGGATGGTGGTGTTTTTGCTGATCAGCGCAGTCATCACGCCGCCCATGGTTTCGATACCCAGCGACAGCGGGGTCACGTCGAGCAGCAGAACGTCTTTCACATCACCAGTCAGTACACCGCCCTGAACGGCAGCACCGATCGCCACGGCTTCATCCGGGTTAACGTCTTTACGCGGTTCTTTACCAAAGAACTCGGCCACTTTCTTCTGCACCATCGGCATACGAGTCTGACCACCAACGAGGATCACGTCGTTGATATCGGAAACGGACAGACCAGCATCCTGCAGGGCTACTTTCAGCGGCTCGATGGAACGGTTAACCAGGTCTTCTACCAGGCTTTCCAGTTTCGCGCGAGTCACTTTGATGTTCATGTGTTTCGGACCGGTCGCATCTGCAGTGATGTACGGCAGGTTAACGTCGGTCTGCTGAGCAGAAGACAGTTCAATCTTCGCTTTCTCAGCGGCTTCTTTCAGACGCTGCATCGCCAGCGGGTCGTTGCGCAGGTCAATGCCCTGATCTTTCTTAAATTCATCAACGAGGTAGTTGATCAGACGGGTATCGAAGTCTTCGCCGCCCAGGTGGGTGTCACCGTTGGTCGCCAGTACTTCGAAGGTTTTTTCGCCATCCACTTCGTCGATTTCGATAATAGAGATATCGAAAGTACCACCACCGAGGTCGTAAACCGCGATAGTACGGTTGCCCACTTCTTTATCCAGACCGTACGCCAGCGCGGCCGCGGTCGGTTCGTTGATGATACGTTTGACTTCCAGACCGGCGATACGGCCAGCATCTTTGGTGGCCTGACGCTGCGCATCGTTGAAGTAAGCCGGTACGGTGATAACCGCTTCAGTTACCGGTTCACCCAGGTAATCTTCAGCCGTTTTCTTCATTTTTTTCAGCACTTCAGCAGAGATCTGCGGCGGTGCAGTTTTGGTGCCTTTCACATCCAGCCATGCGTCGCCATTGTCTGCGGCAACAATTTTGTATGGCATGATAGAAACGTCACGCTGAACTTCTTCGTCCTGGAAGCGGCGGCCAATCAGGCGTTTAATCGCAAACAGGGTGTTTTGCGGGTTTGTCACTGCCTGACGTTTAGCCGGCTGACCAACCAGAGTTTCACCATCCTGGGTATAGGCAATGATAGAAGGCGTGGTGCGATCGCCTTCGGCGTTCTCCAGCACGCGTGCAGTAGTGCCATCCATAATCGCTACACAAGAGTTGGTAGTACCCAGGTCGATACCAATAATTTTACCCATCTAAACGTCTCCACTAAAAATTCGATCAACATGTGGTTGTGAACCTGTAATAAGGGCGAAACCTGCGGTTTCAACTGCCCAGACATCATTTTTTTTCAGGTTCTTCACTGCGGTTGACTACAAGATGGGGTCGCCCACTCCGGCATCAAGGGGCAAGTAGAAAAATTTTTTGCCGGGGACCAGCCGACGCCCTCGCCCCCTGTCGCCGATGGCTCAGCAAAGGATATTGCCGGGCGGCAAAAAAGATGGCGAAACATCTATATAAATAACGAATAAAATAACCAAATATATTCATAATATCATTGACATAAAACGCAATACTTGTGCGCTAAAAGCTCCGTTTTCGCAGTGATAAGATCCCCGCCCTCGCACTTTACTTATTCAGGGGACAGATTAATGAAATCACTATTCCGGCTTTCAGCGGGGCTTATCCTTAGCGTGTCAGTTATCACCTCGGCGGCCGCCAACGACCATAAGATCCTCGGCGTGATCGCCATGCCGCGCAATGAGACCAACGAACTGACGCTGAAGCTCCCCGTCTGCCGGGTGGTCAAACGTATTCAGCTCAGCGCCGAGCGCGGCGATATACAGCTCTCCGGAGCAACCGTCTACTTTAAGGCCAGCCACGGCGCCAGCCACACGCTGAACGTGCCCGCCGGGATCAAAGAGGGCAACACCACCGGCTGGATCACCCTCAACAGCGATAACGACAACAAGCGCTGTGTGAAAAAAATCGCCTTCTCAGGCCAGACGGTCAACTCCTCAGATATGGCCTCACTGAAAATTATCGGCGACGACTAACGTCGTCCCCTGCCCGAGAGAAAACGTTATGCGTATTAATTATCTGGATGATGACGATCTCGCCTTTCTGCCTGAGTGCAGCGAGGCGCATCTGGAAGCGTTTACCCGTATTCTGACCCACGGGGAAAATGGCAAACCCCGTCTCTCCAGTACGCTGCTGCGCAACGAAACCTTTCTGTCTATGGAGGGCCACCCGGAGCGCTATCGCCGCAACTGGCAGTTGATCGCCGGCGAGCTACAGCATTTCGGCGGCGACAGCATCGCCAATACGCTGCGCCGCCATGGCAAATTTTATCGCGCCATCCTGCTGGATGTGTGTAAGAGGCTGAAGGCAAAGGTCGATAAACAGATGACGACGCCGCAGATCGAGCAACAGTTGTTGACGCATTTTCTGCAGCACAGCTGGAATAAGCTGGATGCGGAACAAAAAACGCAGTTTCTCGCCGCGGTGGAGTGCCGGAGTCTTGAGCTGGAAAGCCTGCTGCCCCATCTGTTGAGACGCCGCAAGCTGAGTGAAGGCGTTGCCCTGCTACTGGATGAGCGGTTAACCGCCATCCTGCGCACGCACGCCGCCGTGAGCGTCATCGGTCATGGCCTGGTACGCGGCGCCGGGCTGGGGGGGCCGCTTGGCGCCGCGCTGAACAGCGTGAAAGCGGTGAGCGGCAGCGCTTATCGAGTCACCATCCCCGCGGTCCTGCAAATTGCCTGTTTACGACAAATGCTCCACTCGTCGTCAGGCGCAACTGAAATTGGTGAAAAATACCCCGCCAGATCATAGACAGCCTTTACGCGCCTCATTATTATGCCGCGCCCCGCCGCCAAGTCGCGGGGTAATGCTTCCCTTTTAATGATAATTTTGAGGAATTATGGGCAACACTAAGTTGGCTAATCCGGCACCGCTGGGCCTTATGGGCTTCGGCATGACCACTATTCTGCTTAACCTGGCGAATAGCGGCCTCTTCGCATTCGATGTAGCTATCCTGGCGATGGGCATTTTTTACGGTGGCATTGCGCAAATTTTTGCCGGCCTGCTGGAATACAAAAAAGGCAACACCTTTGGCTTGACCGCTTTTACCTCCTACGGCAGCTTCTGGCTGACGCTGGTTGCTATCCTTCTGATGCCGAAAATGGGCCTGGCTGATGCGCCGAACGCGCACTTCCTCGGTATGTATCTCGGCCTGTGGGGTATTTTTACGTTGTTCATGTTCTTCGGCACGCTGAAAGCCGCACGTATGCTGCAGTTCGTGTTCCTGAGCCTGACGGTGCTGTTCGCGCTGCTGGCGATTGGGCATCTGGTAGATAACGAAGGCATCGTGAAAGTAGCCGGCTGGATCGGCCTGATCTGCGGCGCCAGCGCCATTTACCTGGCGATGGGCGAAGTGCTGAACGAGCAGTTCGGCCGCACCGTGTTGCCGATCGGCGAACCGCGTTAATCTTCCGCCGCCGCCCTGTGACAGGGCGGCGGCTGGTCATCATCGGTAAACCCTGCTTAGCGCTGCAGCTCCCCTTCCGGCAACCTCGCCGCCGTCAGCCCCTGACGCAGCCAGATACCTAATCCCAAGCCCATCAGCGACAAGGCCAGAACATACCAGGCCGGGGCCATCGGCGACACCCCCATCAGCATCGTGACGGCAATCGGCGTCAGGCCGCCAAAAATCGCGTACGACAGATTGTAGGAAAAGGAAATGCCGGTGAAGCGCACTTCCGCCGGGAAGGCCCGCACCATGACATAAGGCACCGCCCCCACCACGCCCACGCAGAGTCCCACCGTACCGTACAGCAGAAACAGCCGCTGCGGGCTGGCGCCGGACAGGTGATAAAATGCCCAGCTGGCAACCGCCAGCAGCAGGCTGCCGACGATAAAGGTGCGGCTGGCGCCGAAGCGGTCCGCCGCCAGCCCGGCGAGCAGACAGCCGATGCACAACATAATCGTGGCAATGCTGTTGGCCTGCAGGGTCATCGCCGGGGCGAAGCCATAGTGTTTCTGCAGCCAGACCGGCGACATCAGGATCACCACCACCACGCCTGCCGACAGCAGCCAGGTCAGCAGCATAGAGACCGCAACCGCCTTCTGGTGCTTGAGGACGACCGCCTTTACCGGCAGTTCCTGCGCCAGCGCTTTGCGCTGCTGCATCTCAAGGAAAATCGGCGTCTCCTGCAGCCAGCGGCGCAGATACATCGCCACCAGGCCAAATACGCCCCCCAGCAGGAAGGGGATCCGCCAGCCGCCGTCGTGGATCCCCTGCGGCGTCAGGCTGGTGTTGATAAGCGTCGCCACCACCGATCCCAGCAGGATGCCTACGGTCAGGCCGGCCGTCAGCGTGCCGCAGGCGATACCAATGCGTTTTTCCGGAACATGCTCGGCGACAAACACCCAGGCGCCAGGCACCTCGCCGCCGATCGCCGCCCCCTGCAGAATACGCATCAGCAGCAACAGCAGCGGCGCGACGATGCCCACCGAGCTGTAGGTCGGCAGCAGACCAATCGCCAGGGTCGGCACCGCCATCAGCAGAATGCTGAGGGTAAACATTTTTTTACGCCCTACCAGATCGCCAAAGTGGGCCATGATGATCCCCCCCAGCGGACGCGCCAGGTAACCGGCGGCGAAAATGCCAAAGGTCTGTACCTGGCGCAGCCATTCCGGAATATCCGCGGGGAAGAAGAGCTCGCCGACGACGGCGGCGAAGAAAACGAAGATGATAAAGTCATAAAACTCCAGCGCGCCGCCAAGGGCGGCCAGCGTTAGCGTTTTATAATCCTGGCGGTTGAGCGGTCGGTTTGCATATGACATAACGCGATTTCATCCTGAGGTGTGCAGCGTATTTTATAGTGTGTAAAGTAAACAGCACTATATCGTAAATAAAACGGCACACCATCAGCGATGCAGGTTATGTCACAAATGCATCAAATTCAGGATAAAGTTTCGCGTCTGGCGCTTTTTGGACGAAATGCTTCTACCACACGGCCATCGGTTTCCACATAAGGCCCCTCCAGCAACTGTACACAATAAGGTACACTTGCGAAAATACCGTGCACCAGCACGTTGCCGTCAGCATCTTTCACCCCTTCCAGGGTCTCCTGAATCGCTTTCGGTTGTCCGGGTAGATTGAGGATCAGCGCCTGCTTGCGGATCACCCCGACCTGCCGGGAAAGGATCGCCGTCGGCACAAAGTGTAGGCTAACCTGGCGCATTTGCTCGCCGAAGCCCGGCATCTCGCGATCGGCAATCGCCAGCGTGGCGTCGGGCGTCACATCGCGACGCGCAGGGCCGGTTCCGCCGGTGGTCAGCACCAGGTGGCACCCCATCTCGTCAACCAGTTCGCACAGCGTTTGCTCAATAATGACCTGCTCATCCGGAATCAGGCGAGTCTGCAGTTCAAAAGGGGTAGTGAGGGCACGCGCCAGCCACTCTTCCAGTGCCGGGATGCCTTTGTCCTGATAGACGCCGCTGGAGGCGCGATCGGAAATGGAAACTAAGCCGATTCGTAAGGTATTCATGGTTATTCCGTTCAAACTGTAGCGTTAAACGAAATGATACACTGCTGCTGGCGGGACAGACAGTGTAATGTGGCCGACGGGCGTCGGCCACCTGCAGGATTACAGCAGTTCGCCGATCATTTTTTCCAGTTTTTCCTGGTCGATCGCAAACTTACGGATACCTTCCGCCAGTTTGTCTACCGCCATCGGATCCTGGTTATGCTGCCACAGGAACTCAGATTCGGTAATACGCTCCGGACGCGCTTTCACTTCACCGGTGTACACCAGTTTACGCTCAACGGCCCCTTCGCTTTCGGACAGCTCTTTCAGCAGCGCTGGCGCGATGGTCAGGCGGTCACAGCCAGCCAGTTCGAGAATTTCACCAACGTTACGGAAGCTAGCGCCCATCACTACGGTTTCATAACCGTGCTGCTTGTAGTACTCGTAGATTTCGCTGACGGAAACCACGCCCGGATCTTCTGCCGGCGCGTACTCTTTCTTGTCGGTGTTGGCTTTGTACCAGTCGAGGATACGACCAACGAACGGCGAAATCAGGAAGACGCCCGCTTCGGCGCAAGCACGAGCCTGAGCGAAGGAGAACAGCAGGGTCAGGTTGCAGTTGATGCCTTCTTTTTCCAGCTGCTCAGCGGCGCGAATGCCCTGCCAGGTGGAAGCCAGCTTGATCAGAATACGATCGTTGCTGATGCCCGCGTCGTTATACAGCTTGATGATGCGCTTAGCTTTGGCGATAGACGCTTCGGTGTCGTAGGAGAGACGTGCATCCACTTCGGTGGAGATACGGCCCGGGATCAGTTTCAGGATTTCGAGACCGATGTTCACCGCCAGCTTATCGGAAGCATCAAGGATCTGCTGCGCGCGATCGCTGCTCTGGCTACGAGCCCAGGCCACAGCGTCATCAATCAGCTTACGGTACTCAGGGATCTGAGCCGCGCCGAGGATCAGGGAAGGGTTGGTGGTGGCATCCTGAGGCTGATACAGCTTCATTGCCGCAATATCTCCGGTGTCAGCGACGACAGTGGTGTACTGACGCAGAGAAGTTAATTTATCCGTCATGATATATTTCTCTTAAACAGCAGTTAAGGGGATGTAACCGGTCTGCCCAGATGATAACACGCTGCCGGGTCAGCGCAACCGCCGACGAGAGAAGAGCGCAGAGTGTGATAAACTATGCAGATTAATTTGCTGAAAGCGCAAGGATTGTCACTTAATTGGTAACGCTTACACTGGCGTGCCGGCATGGACAAGAGGATGTTTAATGCCTGATTTTCTCTCATTTATCAATGAAATACTCTGGGGCTCAGTGATGATTTATCTGCTACTGGGCGCCGGCATCTGGTTTAGCTGGCAAACCCGGGGTATTCAGTTCCGTTACGTGCGCAAATTTAGCCGCAGTCTGAAAAAAAGCCTGCACCCGCAGCCGGGCGGTTTAACCTCTTTTCAGGCGTTATGTACCAGTCTTGCCGCCCGGGTTGGCAGCGGTAATCTTGCCGGCGTCACGCTGGCCATCGCCGCCGGCGGACCAGGAGCGGTATTCTGGATGTGGGTCTCCGCCCTGCTCGGCATGGCCAGCAGCTTCGCCGAATGTTCCCTTGCCCAGTTGTATAAAGAACGCGATAGCCGCGGCCAGTTTCGCGGCGGCCCGGCCTGGTATATGGCGCGCGGGCTCGGCATGCGCTGGATGGGCGTGCTGTTTTCGATCCTCCTGCTGCTGGCCTATGGTTTTATCTTCAATACCGTGCAGGCTAACTCCGTGGCCCATGCCCTGCGCTATGCGTTCGATCTGCCGGCGGCGGTCAGCGGCGGCGTGCTGGCGGTTGTCGTTCTGCTGGCCATCCTCCGCGGTTTACGCGGCGTGGCGCGCCTGATGCAGTGGATAGTGCCCATCATGGCGCTGCTATGGATCGCCACCAGTCTGCTTATCGGCCTGTGGCATATCACCGCTCTGCCGACGATTTTCGCCACCATCTTTCGCTGCGCCTTCGGCTGGCAGGAAGCCGCCGCCGGCGCGGTGGGCTACACCATCAGCCAGGCGCTGACCAGCGGCTTTCAGCGCGGCATGTTCTCCAATGAAGCAGGGATGGGCTCTTCGCCTAACGCCGCCGCAGCCGCCGCCTCATGGCCACCGCACCCGGCGGCGCAGGGTATCGTGCAGATGATAGGCGTGTTTATCGATACCATCGTGATCTGTACCGCCAGCGCGATTATCGTCATGCTGGCGCCGCGGCCCGACAATGAATATACGCTCAATGGTATTCAGGACTTGCAACACGCGATGAGCGTGCTGGTCGGCGGCTGGGGAGCGGATTTTATCGCCCTCATCGTGCTGCTGTTCGCTTTTAGCTCTATCGTGGCCAACTACGTGTATGCGGAAAATAATCTGATCTTTCTGCATCTGGATAAGCCGCGTTATATCTGGGGTCTGCGAATACTCACCGTCCTGATGGTGCTGTTGGGGACCCTGGTTAGCCTGCCGGTCGTCTGGCAGAGCGCGGATATCATTATGGCGCTGATGGCGATGACCAACCTGACGGCCATCCTGCTGCTCTCCCCGACGGTGCGAATTATCGCCAGTGATTATCTGCGTCAGCGCCAGCTGGGCATCCAGCCCACTTTTGATGCATCGCGCTATCCCGAGATTCACCAGCAGCTGGCCCCGGGCGCGTGGAATGAACTGCCGCGTGAATAACGCGGCAATCGCAGCTATCGATCCCACCATGCACTTTTTTTGTTAAAATTCGTCGAAATTACCTGCAAGGACTGGATATGCTGATTCTGATTTCACCTGCTAAAACGCTCGATTATCAAAGCCCGCTGGCAACGACTCGCTATACCCAGCCCGAACTCCTCGAGTATTCTCAAGAGCTTATCAGCATCGCCCGTCAGCTGACCGCGCCGCAAATCGGCAAGCTGATGAGCATCAGCGACAAGCTGGCGGATCTGAACGCCACCCGTTTCCACAACTGGCACCCTGACTTTACGCCGCAAAATGCCCGCCAGGCGATCCTCGCCTTTAAGGGCGATGTCTACACCGGCCTGCAGGCAGAGACGCTCACTGAGGACGACTTTGACTTCGCCCAGCGACACCTGCGCATGCTCTCCGGCCTGTATGGCGTGCTGCGCCCGCTGGACCTGATGCAGCCCTACCGCCTGGAGATGGGGATCCGTCTGGAAAACCCGCGCGGTAAAGATCTGTACCAGTTCTGGGGCGATACCATTACCGAGAAGCTGAATCAGGCGCTGCAGGCTCAGGGCGACGATATCGTCATCAACCTGGCTTCCGATGAGTATTTTAAATCGGTGAAAACGCAAAAATTGCAGGGCCAGCTGATCAAGCCGGTCTTCCTCGATGAGAAGAACGGCAAATTCAAAGTGATCAGCTTCTATGCCAAGAAAGCCCGTGGCCTGATGAGCCGCTACATTATTGAAAATCGCTTAACCCAGCCGGAGCAGCTGAAATCCTTTAATAGCGAAGGCTATTTCTTTGATGCGGAGGCTTCGGAGAAAGGCGAACTGGTGTTTAAACGCCACGAGCAGTAAGTAAGCGTCCCCCTGCGGCGTTCGAGGCGACAGGGGGACGGTAAGGATTTAGCCCATCATCAGCTTACGCAGCGCGGCGAAATCCGCCGGCAGGTTGTGAGACAGCAGCGGCAGGTCGGCGCGGTCGGCCAGCTCTTTCGGCAGCGGCAGGGTCTCCTGCAGGATCTCCTCCACGCTCTCTTTGAACTTCGCCGGATGCGCAGTACCGAGGAACAGACCGTACTCTCCCGGCTGCAGCTGATCGCGCAGCGCGCGCCAGGCAATCGCCGCGTGCGGCTCAGAGATGTAGCCGATGGCCTTCAGCTCGCGCATTGCCGCTTTGGTGGTCTCATCATCGACCGCGGCATAGCCCAGCTCGCTGAGACGCCAGATTTTACGGCGGAACAGCTCTTCGACACGCGGCCAGTTGTTCGGCTGGCTGACGTCCATGGCGTTGGACAGCGTCGCCTGGGTGGCTTTTGGCGCCCACTCGCCGCCCTGCAGATAGCGCGGAACAGTGTCGTTGGCGTTGGTGGCAGCGATAAAGCGTTTGATCGGCAGACCCAGCGACTTCGCCAGCAGACCGGCGGTCAGATCGCCGAAGTTGCCGCTCGGCACAGAAATCACCAGCTGATTGCGGGCTTCCTGCGGCAGCTGCGCCGCCGCTTCGAAGTAGTAGCAGATCTGCGCCAGCAGGCGGCTGATGTTAATGGAGTTAGCCGAGTTCAGCCCCAGCGTCGCCTTCAGTTCTTCATCGTCAAACGCCTGCTTCACCAGCGCCTGGCAGGCGTCGAAGTCGCCGTCAATCGCCACGGTTTCGATGTTGCCGCCGAGAGTACAGAACAGCTTCTCCTGCAGCGGGCTGATCTTGCCGCGCGGATAGAGGATCACCACCTTAACGTTCGGCAGACCATAGAAAGCATGCGCCACCGCCGCCCCGGTATCGCCAGAGGTCGCGGTGAGGATGGTGACCGGCTTGTCGCCCGCAATGTGGGTCAGCATCTGCGCCATAAAGCGGCCGCCGAAATCCTTGAACGCCAGCGTGGGGCCATGGAACAGTTCCAGACAGCCGACATCCTCCTGAACCTTGCTCACCGGCGCCGGAAACGCAAACGCCGCGCGGACCCGCTGCTGCAGGACATCCTGCGGGATCTCATCGCCGATAAAGGCGGATAAAATTTTGGCGCTGCGGGTGACAAAGTCCTGCGCCAGCATATCGTCGATTTCAGTCAGGCTGAATTCCGGCAGATCGTGCGGAAAGAACAGGCCCTGATGCTTGCCAAGTCCCTGGGTAACGGCCTGCGCAAAGCTGACCTGCTCATTGTGATCTTTTAAGTTATACAGTTTCATTGGTTATCCCACTACGCGTGCGCCCGCCGTATCCAGCCGGCAAATATGAACAAAGCCTTCCTGATTCTGTAGATAGTGCGCGCCAAGCCAGTCGGCGACGCGCTGTGCGGTGTCCGGCTTATCGCACAACGCGAATAGCGTTGGGCCAGAGCCGGAGATGCCGCAAGCCTGGGCGCCCATCTCCATGGCCGCCTGACGCGCTTCGCTAAAGCCCGGCAGCAGTTTGGTTCGGTACGGTTCGGCAATCACATCTTTCATCAATTTTGCCGCCAGCTGCGGCTGGCGGGTGTAGCAGGCATGAATAAAGCCCGCGAGGTGGCGACCATGGGCGATACAATCCTGACGGCGGTACTGCGCCGGCAGAATCGCCCGCGCTTCGGCGGTGGAGACTTTAATCCCCGGATAGGCCAGCACCCACAGCCACTCATCAAACCCGGGCACCTGCTGGCTGATAATCCCATTCTCTTCGATCATCAACTGCATGCCGCCAAGATAGCACGGCGCCACGTTGTCGTAGTGAATGCTGCCGGAGATACGCCCTTCCATCTCCCCCATCAGCGCCAGCATGCGCGTCTCGTTCAGCGGCTTACCGCAAAACTCGTTCATCGCCACCAGCGCGGCGACCACCGAGCAGGCGCTGGAACCCAGCCCGGAACCAATCGGCATGTTTTTTTCCAGCGTCATCGCCACCGGCACCGTCTTACCGATCTCCCGGCAAAAGCTTTCCCAGCACTGGTAAACAATGTTCTCCTGCGGCGCCGTCGGCAGTTTGCTGGCGAAGCGTCCCAGATTCTGCAGGCTGAATTGCTCCGCCGCTTCGACAGTGACGTTGTCGCCAAGCAGCGTGCCATCGACCGGCGTGACCGCCGCGCCCAACACATCAAACCCGACGCTCATATTGGCACTGGAAGCCGGGGCATATACTTTGACCATCTTAAACTCCTAACTTCCAGGAAAGGGTGCGCAGCAGGTCGGCGAATACGCCGGCCGCCGTGACGTCGTTCCCGGCACCATAGCCGCGCAGCACCAGCGGCAATGGCTGATAATAGTGGCTGTAAAAGGCCAGCGCGTTCTCGCCATTTTTGACTTTGTACAGCGGATCGTTACCGTCAACGGCGGCAATTTTCACCCGGCAGGTACCATCCTCTTCGATGTTACCGACATAGCGCAAGACTTTACCTTCATCGCGCGCCTTAGCAATCCGCGAGGCGAACTCATCATCCAGCGACGGCAGGCGGGCCATAAAGGTCTCGACATCACCGCTGGCGTCGAAGTCCGCCGGCAGCGCCGACTCGACGATAATGTCCGACAGTTCCAGTTCACGTCCGGTCTCACGGGCCAGAATCAGCAGCTTACGCGCGACGTCCACCCCGGATAAATCGTCGCGCGGATCCGGCTCGGTATACCCCATCTCACGGGCCATTGCCGTCGCCGCCGAGAAACTCACCCCCTCATCCAGCTTGCCGAAGATAAACGACAGGGAGCCGGAAAGGATCCCGGAGAAATGGCGCAGTTCATCGCCGGCGTTGAGCAGGTTCTGCAGGTTCTCAATCACCGGCAGGCCAGCGCCAACGTTCGTATCATAGAGGAACTTGCGGCGCGAGCTGCTCGCCGCGTGGCGCAGCTGATGATAGTAATCCAGTGAAGAGGTATTGGCCTTTTTATTCGGCGTGACCACATGGAATCCTTCGCGCAGGAAGTCGGCGTACTGATCGGCGACCGCCTGGCTGGAGGTACAGTCGACGATCACCGGATTCAGCAGGTGGTACTCTTTTACCAGGCGGATCAGGCGACCAAGATTAAAGGGTTCTTTCGCCTCCGCCAGCGCTTCACTCCAGTTTTCCAGATTCAGACCATGCACGCTGGTCAGCAGCGCCTGAGAGTTGGCCACGCCGCAAACGCGCAGATCGATATGTTTGCTCTTCAGCCAACCCTGCTGGCGTTTGATCTGCTCCAGCAGCGCGCCGCCGACGCCGCCGACGCCGATGACGAACACTTCGATCACCTGATCGGTGTTGAACAGCATCTGATGGGTCACGCGCACGCCGGTGGTAGCATCGTCATTGCTAACCACCACCGAAATGGAGCGCTCGGAGGAGCCCTGAGCAATCGCCACGATATTGATATTGGCGCGAGCCAGCGCGGCAAAAAACTTTGCCGAGATACCGCGCAGGGTGCGCATCCCGTCGCCCACCACCGAGATAATAGCCAGACGCTCCATAATGGCCAGCGGCTCCAGCAGTCCCTCTTTCAGCTCGAGGTAAAACTCATCTTCCATCGCCCGTTTGGCTCGCGCGCAGTCGCTCTGCGGCACGCAGAAACTGATGCTGTACTCGGAGGAGGATTGGGTGATCAGCACTACCGAGATGCCGGCGCGGGACATGGTGGCGAAGACGCGGGCGGCCATGCCGACCATGCCTTTCATCCCCGGCCCGGAAACGTTGAACATCGCCATGTTGTTGAGGTTAGAGATGCCTTTAACCGGCAGATCGTCCTCGTCGCGGCTGGCGCCGATGAGCGTTCCCGGCGCCTGCGGGTTGCCAGTATTTTTAATCAGACATGGGATTTGGAATTGGGCGATAGGGGCGATGGTGCGCGGGTGCAGCACTTTCGCGCCAAAATAGGAGAGCTCCATCGCCTCCTGATAAGACATCGATTTCAGCAGACGCGCATCCGGCACCTGGCGCGGGTCGCAAGTGTACACTCCGTCGACATCGGTCCAGATTTCGCAGCAATCGGCGCGCAGGCAGGCGGCCAGCACCGCAGCCGAATAGTCGGAGCCGTTGCGCCCCAGCACCACCAGCTCCCCCTTCTCATTGCCAGCGGTAAACCCGGCCATCAGGATCATATGGTCTGCCGGGATCTGGCTGGCGGCGATGCGGCGGGTGGATTCGGCGATATCGACCGTGGACTCCATGTAGTGACCAACGGCAAGCAGTTTTTCCACCGGGTTAATGACACTGACTTTATGACCACGGGCTTCCAGCAGACCCGCCATGATGGCGATGGAGAGCTTTTCGCCTCGGCAGATCAGCGCGGCATTGACGCTATCCGGGCACTGACCCAGCAGGCTAATACCGTGCAGGACATGCTTAATCTGAGCAAACTCCTGCTCAACAAAGGCTTTCAACTGGGCGAGCGGGAAAGCGGGCTGGGCGTCGGCAAGGCCCTGAAGAAGTTCGGCAAAAATGCGTTCAGCGTCGGCAATATTGGGGAGGGCATCCTGGCCGCCAATGGTCTTTTCAATCATCGCTACCAGATGGTTAGTGATCTTCGCCGGGGCAGACAGGACGGTCGCTACCTGCCCCTGCCTGGCATTACTCTCCAGAATATCGGCAACCCGCAGAAACCGTTCCGCATTTGCCACTGATGTACCGCCGAACTTCAACACTCGCATGGTTCTTACCCCTTGATCTCTTGTCAAAAAAAAAGCCCGCACTGTTCAGGTGCGGGCTTTTTTCTGTGTTTCCTGTACGCGTCAGCCCGCACCGTTACCTGTGGTAATGGTGGTGGTGATAATGGTGGTAATCATGCCGATGCGATTCATGGATGTTGTGTACTCTGTATTTTTATCTGTCTGTGTGTCCTGCCTATATTGGTTAAAGTATCTGCCGTCTTAAGTCAATGAATTTCTCAATTAACCCTATTTCAGCCGGCTTACGTATTGCGCCACCCCGACAAGAAAAAACACCCAGATTGGCGGAACACCTCCCGCAAAAACAGTACATGCAACCATAAATAAAAAATATGACAGAACTTTATTCTGGTAGGTTTTTTTCAATATCATGCAGCAAACGATGCAACATTGCCGTGTCTCGCTGCTGCAGCAGCCCCAATCGTTGCGACAGCCAGTCGGCCAGTTTGGCATCGTCCTCCACGCCCAGACGCGAAAGCAAGGCCATGGTGCGGAGGCGCAACGCCTGCAGCTGATGATGGTCTGCCGCGGCAGCGGCGGGAGCCGATTGTTGCATAAGCGATGCTAATTGATAGCAGTAAACCATCACCGACTGACCGAGGTTCAGCGACGGATAATCCGCGACCATCGGCACGCCGGTCAGCACATCGGCCAGGGCCAGCTCCTCATTGGTCAATCCGGCGTCTTCACGGCCAAATACCAGCGCGGTATGGGTCATCCAGTTCGCCTTCTCCTCCAGCAGCGGCAACAACTGCTGCGGCGTGGCGTAATAGTGAAACCGCGCGCGACTGCGGGCGGTGGTGGCGACGGTAAAATCGACGTCGTGCAGCGCCTCAGCAAGGGTGGAATAGGTGGTGATGCCATCGAGGATGTCGCCTGAGCCGTGCGCCACCCAGCGTGCCGCCGGCGCCAGATGGGCTTCACTGTCCACGATCCGCAGATCGCGAAATCCCATGGTTTTCATCGCCCTGGCGGCGGCACCGACGTTCTCGGCCCGGGCAGGACCGACCAAAATAATCGTTAAACGCATTGCGGTTTCATTCTCTCTCTCAGGCGTTGTCTGAGGCGCGGAGCCCCCCATTTTACGCGGTGAAAATTTACAAATTTGCAACAAAAATCACTAAAATTGCGTTTTCTTACCCATAAAAAAATCTAAACTGTTCTCAGGAGGCCATGACAAGGAGTATGTTAACAGAACCCATTTATCCATATGATGAGCAATGAAATTTCATCTGACGCATCGTTCCAGACATTGGATTCACTGTATTTATTAATTTATCCACGCAACTAGTTGAGCCGGGTAAAGATTGTGACTATAAAGAGCATGGCGATGCAATGATTTCACAAGGCTGTTAACGTGCTACAATTGAACTTGATATATGTCAACGAAGCGTAGTTTTATTGGGTGTTCGGCCTCTCTTAGCCTGTTATGTTGCTGTTAAAATGGTTAGGATGTCAGCCGTTTTTGACACCGTCGGGTCCAGAGGGAAAGTACCCACGACCAAGCTAATGATGTTGTTGACGTTGATGGAAAGTGCATCAAGAACGCAATTACGTACTTTAGTCATGTTACGCCGCGCATGTTAATTTGCGACATGCACCAGGCAGGTCAGGGACTTTGGTACTTCCTGTTTCGATTTAGTTGGCAATTTAGGTAGCAAACATGCAGACCCCGCACATTCTTATCGTTGAAGACGAGTTGGTAACACGCAACACGTTAAAAAGTATTTTCGAAGCAGAAGGTTACGATGTATTCGAAGCGACCGATGGCGCGGAAATGCATCAGATCCTGTCTGAAAATGATATCAACCTGGTGATCATGGATATCAACCTGCCGGGTAAAAATGGTCTTCTGCTGGCGCGCGAGCTGCGCGAGCAGGCCGACGTCGCGCTGATGTTCTTAACCGGCCGCGACAACGAAGTGGATAAGATCCTTGGCCTCGAAATCGGCGCTGACGACTATATCACTAAACCGTTTAACCCGCGTGAACTGACTATCCGCGCGCGCAACCTGCTCTCCCGTACCATGAACCTCGGTACCGTGAGCGAAGAGCGTCGCAGCGTGGAAAGCTACAAGTTCAACGGCTGGGAACTCGATATCAACAGCCGTTCCCTGGTTAGCCCGAACGGCGAACAGTACAAGCTGCCGCGCAGTGAATTCCGCGCGATGCTGCACTTCTGCGAAAACCCGGGCAAAATTCAGTCTCGTGCCGAGCTGCTGAAGAAAATGACCGGTCGCGAGCTGAAGCCGCATGACCGTACCGTTGACGTGACCATTCGTCGGATTCGTAAACACTTCGAATCCACTCCGGATACTCCGGAAATCATCGCTACCATTCACGGTGAAGGTTACCGTTTCTGTGGCGATCTGCAGGAATAATGCGAGTTATTCCGCAGCTATGATGTGAAAACGGCGCCCCGAGGGCGCCGTTTTTTTATGCCGTCACTCTTTCCACAGGCGCAGTTTGTCGTCATCGGCAGATGGCGGCGGAGGCGCACTGCCTTTCGGTAACGATAACGCATACCAGTCCACTCGCCGGGTCAAAAACATCAGAATGCTCAGCGCCAGCACCAGCACACCGGTCCCCAACAGCAGCGCGCTGTCCTCGGAGTGCAGCAGAAACCACATCACCCCATCCAGCAGCAGCAGCGCGGCGACAAACAGCAGGCTGTTGCGCCATCCCCTGAGCACCGCCTGGAGGTAGATCCCATTCATCACCGCGCCGCACAGACTGGCGGCCAGCCAGGCGGCGGTAAAGCCAATGTGCTCCGAAAGCGCCAGCAGCACCAGGTAAAACAGCACCAGCGATAAGCCCACCAGCAAATATTGCATCGGATGCAGGGGCCGATGGGTCAGGCTCTCGAAAGCGAAAAAGGCCATAAACGTCAGCCCGATTAACAGGATGGCATATTTTGTCGCCCGATCGGTTAGCTGGTACTGGTCGGCAAGCGACATGACATCGGCACTGAACGCCGGTAAGCGCGACCACGGGATCTCCATATCATCCTTGAAATAGCTGCCCATATCATTGGCGAACCAGCTGCTTTGCCAGTGGGCGCGATAGCCGGCAGCATTCACTTCGCGTTTCGTTGGCAGGAAGCTGCCGAGAAAGCCGGGATGCGGCCAGTTACTGGTCAGCTGCAGCTCGCTGTTGCGCCCGAGCGGCGCCAGTGAAAATGCGCCCGTCCCGTTCAGATCGAGCGAAAAAGCAATCTCAAGCGGCTTGTTGTCCTCCGCCAGCGCAGGCATCCGCATATGGATGCCCGCCCCATCGCCGCTGATCCCCAGCCCTGGTTCCACGCTTAATACGCTGCCGTTAACCTTCGGGGCGTGGATGGCGCCAATGCCGCGGGCATCGCCGACGCTCACCACCAGCCGCGGCAGGCCCAGGGTGATATGCGTTTTTCGCAGCGACGCCAGACGCAGCGGATCGAAGGTGGCCTTAATCTGCAGGGCGTTATGCCATACCTGCCCGCTGTAGATGCCCACCCTTCTCGACTCCACGGTCTGTTTGCCGGTGACCGCCAGCGACTCCGGCAGCCAGTAGTACACCCAGCTACGCTGATAGGCGACCTCTTTTTGGTTTTCCCTGCGGGTCAGCGTCTCGGTTACCGGAATAGCGATCAGCGGCCCGGCGAGTTTTTGCGAACCGCTGGTGCTCTGCTCAATGGCGTCCACTACCTCGCTGCGATAATCAGCCCGCTCATTGATGAGCTCCCTGACCATCATTAAAGGTAGAGATAACAGCACAATACAGCCTATTAGCGTGGTGATTTTCCAGAATAACGGTGATTTCAACATAGCTTTCTCCCTATCGTGATGGCCTCACCATAGGGCGGCTGTGTGGGGAGAATTTGAAGCTATGTGAAGGGACGGTGAAGTCTCAGCGTAGCGACCACGCCGCCTTCGGGCCGATTGCGCAGACGGATATCGCCATGATGCAGGCGCGCCACTTCACGAACGAAGGCCAGCCCAAGGCCGCTGCTCTTGTGGCCGTCTTCACGCGGTAGCGAGTAGAACCGCTCAAAGATCCGCGTCAGGGCATAGTCCGGAATACCGCATCCGTTATCCGTTACGCTCAGTTGCACCTCTGCATTTCGTTTCTCTACCCCCAGGGCGATCTCGCCGCCCTGGGGGGTAAAATCAATCGCGTTGTCGAGCAGATTACCCAGCGCCTGGGCCAGCAGTTCGCCATCGCCATTGACCAGCATCCCACTCGCCTGCCAGCGCAGAGTAATGGCTTTCGCCGCCAGGGCGATGTCGCGCTCCTCCGCCAGGCGTTGGTATAGCGCATCTATCGACACCGGCTGTAGCTTTATCTCCAGCCGGCTTTCCAGTCGCGCCTGCTGGAGTAACCGCTCCACCAGCAGCTGCATGCGGGTGTTCTGCGCAAGGATATTCTCAGTAAACCGCGCCGCCACCGCAGGCGGCGGCCCTTCGCGCAGAATCTCCGCCGCACCGCGAATAGCCGCCAGCGGACTTTTCAGCTCGTGCGTCAGGTCATAGACATAGTTTTCGATGGCGTTTTTGCCTTCGAGCTTCACCCGCATGCTCTCCAGCGCCTGGGCCAGCTTACGCAGTTCGCTGCTGCCGACCTCCGGCAACGGCAGCGGGCGGTCAGCGGTCACGGAGTCCGCATAGCGCACCAGCTTACCGATAGAGAAATTAATCCACCAGACGACGCCGCAGCCGATCAACAGCGCAATGCCCAGCAGGGCGCCGCCGGCCCAGAGGATCCGCCGCTCGCTGCGCTTAATGACCGGCGTCATCGCCAGGTTAGGTTTACCGACGCTCAGCACGCCGATAATCCGCCCCTTATCCATCACCGGCGCGGCGATATACATCACCGAGCTGGCTTCATCATGCGGATCGCTGCGCGAACTGCGCGCGCCATACTGCCCGCGCAGGGTGAGCCAGACGTCGTTCCAGCGTGAATAGTCCTGCCCTGTCGCCTCTCCACTGGAGTCAAACACGACCTTGCCCCGGGCATCGGTCAGATAGACGCGGTACTCATTACGCACCTTTTTAATTCCGCCAATGTTGGCGTTTAGCCGCTGCTGGTTGAGCTGTTGAAAGGCCTGCGCCAGCCTGCCCTGCTGCGGGTTTGCCGCCAGCAGGTCCTCACGCGCCAGCGCCGCCAGCAGGGTGGCGGTATCGTTGAGGGTCCCCTCCGTCGCCCGGCGCACGCCCGGCTTCACTTCCTGGACAAAGATCGACAGTACAAACCACGCGGCGATCGCGACGATAAGAAAATAGCCCAGCAGCAGGCGCATGCCGATGCGCATCAGCTGCGCCCCAGGCTGTAGCCCATCCCGCGATGGGTATTGATTGGCGACAAATCAGGATTCACGGCCCGCAGTTTAGCGCGCAGGGTTTTGATGTGGGTGTCGACGGTGCGGTCGAGGCTTTCCCAGGCATCGCTCCATACCTGCTCCATCAGCTGCTGACGGGAGAAAACGCGACCGGGCGCGTGAAGCAAAGTTTTCAACAGCAGAAATTCATAGCGCGTCAGGTTCAGGGGCTGGCCGAACCAGCTTATCGACGCCGCCTGCTCGTCAAGCACAAACTCGCCGACGCGAACTACCGACGAAGGCGCGGCAAATTTTTGCAGCCGTCGCAGCACGCTGCGCACCCGCGCGCAAACTTCACGCGGCGAAAACGGCTTGGCGATGTAATCGTCAGCGCCGATTTCCAGCCCCAGCAGCTTATCGACCTCATCGCTCCGCGCCGTGAGAAACAGCACCGGCAGCGCCGGAAAGCGCGTCAGCAGGCGCCGACAGAGCTCGAAGCCGCTGATATCCGGCAAGCCAACGTCGAGGATGGCGGCATCGGGCGCCTGATGCGCCGCCGCCTCCAGCGCGGGTAACCCGCGGTCAAAGACGGTGACCTGGAAGCCCTCCTGCTGGAGCATATAAACCAGGGTATCGGCGATACTCTGTTCATCCTCAACTAACCAAATCCGTGGCTGCTGCATGCGCGCTCTCGTTTATTTATTCCAGGGCATAATCGGCACGGCGCTGATGGCGTTCTTCGGCGAACCATCAACTACTTTATCCGAATAGGTCAGGTAGACCAGCGCATTGCGTTTCGCATCATAGAAGCGAACGACCTGTAGCTTTTTAAATACTAACGAGGTGCGCTTCTGGAACACCACGTCGCCCTGGCTTTTGCCATTTTTGATTTTGTCCGTCAGCTCAATCGGCCCGACCTGCTGGCAGGAGATGGCCGCGTCGGAGGTATCCTCCGCCAGCCCCAGGCCGCCTTTGATCCCGCCGGTTTTCGCCCGGCTGATGTAGCAGGTCACGTTCTGGACATCCGGATCGTCAAAGGCTTCGACGACAATTTTGTGATCCGGTCCTAACCATTTGAAGACCGTATCCACAGAACCAATCTGCTCCGCCTGAGCAATCTGACAGCCGGCCAGCAACAGCAGGCCCATCGCAAACTTCTTGTATTTCATATTGTTACCATTATTAAAAAATATAGCTAAGTGATTATCACGGACTTAGCAGAAAAGGTTTATAGATCACAGCTTTACAAAATTATCGTTCAGATCCACTGACCTACCGCATTTAAAAGCAAAAAAAACACTGAATGCTAAAACATCAAAAAATGCTATTATCCGCTACTTTAATACCAGGCACCTGTGTTTAAGGATGGGGACATTTTATGGATCAAGCAGGGATTATTCGCGATCTCCTTAGCTGGCTGGAAGGTCACCTGGATCAGCCGCTTTCTCTGGACAATGTGGCGGCGAAGGCAGGTTATTCCAAGTGGCATCTGCAGCGAATGTTTAAGGATGTCACCGGCCACGCTATCGGTGCCTATATTCGCGCGCGCCGGTTGTCGAAATCAGCTGTCGCATTACGCCTTACCGCCCGTCCAATCCTTGATATTGCGCTGCAGTACCGTTTCGACTCCCAGCAGACCTTCACCCGGGCGTTCAAGAAGCAATTCTCGCTGACGCCGGCTCTCTACCGCCGCTCGCCGGACTGGAGCTCGTTCGGTATGCGTCCGCCGCTACGTCTTGGCGAGTTTACCCTGCCGAAACATGAATTTGTCGCCCTACCCACGACTCAACTGCTCGGTGTGACTCAGAGCTATACCTGTAAGCTGGAGGAAATCTCCGACTTCCGCAACCAGATGCGGGTCCAGTTCTGGCGAGATTTCCTCGGCAACTCGCCGTCGATCCCCCCGGTGCTCTACGGGCTGCATGAACCGCGTCCGAGCCTGGAGAAAGACGATGAGCAGGAAGTGTTCTATACCACCGCGCTGACGCCGGAGATGGCTAACGGCCACCTGCAGAACGCCCATCCGGTGACGCTGGAGGGCGGCGAGTATGTCATGTTTACGTATGAAGGGCTGGGTACCGGCCTGCAGGAATTCATCCTGACGGTCTACGGCACCTGCATGCCGATGCTGAACCTGACGCGTCGCAAGGGGCTGGATATTGAACGCTTCTATCCTGAAGATGAAAGCCGGGATCAGGCCACGCCGATTCAGTTGCGCTGCGAGTATCTGATCCCGATCCGCCGTTAACGCTGCAGCTCGTCCATCGCGGGGGCGTCAAGATGCGAGACGTCGCCCGCCGTTTCCACCACCCAGCCGGAAGCCAGCCACGGGCTTTGCTGATAATCGACGCGCGAGATCGAGCAGTTGCGCAGGCGCAGACGACGCTCTGCGTATGCCGGCAGCCCTAAAATCGTACTCACCAGGCAGCCCAGCGCGATACCATGACTCACCAGCAGCGGTCGACTACCGGCCGGTAATTCCAAACAGGCGGCCAGCGCCGCATGCATACGTTCGCTAAGCTCCTGCATCGATTCGCCCTGCGGAATGCGACCATCCGGCGTGCCGTTGACCAACTGGCGGCGCCAGCCCTCTTCTTCTTCGCTGAGCGAGTCAATATGGCGCTTCTCCAGCACTCCCATATCCAGCTCGCGCAGGCGCGCATCAGCGATCACGCTGCAGCCGCAGGCTTCGGCGATAATCTCTGCTGTGCGACGGGTTCGCCCCAGATCGCTGGTAATGATATGGGTGATCCCCAGCGTTCTGGCGCGCTCGCCAACCTGCCAGGCCTGGCGCTCACCGTGTGCGGTCAGCGGGCTGTCGGACTGACCCTGAATACGTCGCTCGGCGTTCCACTGCGTTTCACCGTGGCGAACAAGGTATACCTGTAACATGCTTTTTTTCCGTTCTGAACTCGTTATCGACCGCTTGCGGGCATTACCGACTGCCCTGGGGGTGATTTAGAGTATACTGCGATGACGTTAGTTTATTCTGAGTTGTTTTGATTATGCACCATGTTGTCTCAGCGACCACTAATCCCGCCAAAATTCAGGCAATTCTGCAGGCTTTTGACGAGATTTTCGGCGAAGGATCCTGCCACATTGAGTCCGTCTCCGTCGAGAGCGGCGTGCCGGAACAGCCCTTCGGCAGCGAGGAAACGCGCGCTGGCGCACGAAATCGCGTCGCCAATGCGCGCCTTGCCCAGCCCCATGCCGATTTCTGGGTCGCCATCGAAGCCGGAATTGACGATGACAGTACCTTTAGCTGGGTGGTCATCGAAAGCGCCAGCCAGCGCGGAGAAGCGCGCTCAGCCACGCTGCCGTTGCCTGACGTTATTCTTGAGCAGGTTCGCGCTGGCGAAGCCCTCGGGCCGGTCATGTCGCAGTATACCGGCATCGATCAGATTGGTCGTAAAGAGGGAGCGATTGGGGTTTTCACCGGCGGCAAATTAACCCGCAGCAGCGTTTACCATCAGGCGGTCGTGCTGGCGTTAAGCCCGTTCCACAACGCTATTTATCGCTAGCCAGCAGCGTCTGCTCCAGCCACTGGCGCAGCTCAACCGGTGCCGACTTCAGGCTGTTGGACCCGCGGGTAATGGTCGCAATGCCGGCACCGAGCTCATTTTTCAGCTCGCGCTGGCTCATCTCACCGCGCAGCAGCTCTTCGATAATGCGCACCCGAGTCCCCAGCGCTTCACGCTCATCAGGGGTCAGCATGAGCTGCAGCAACGGTAGATGCAGATCCTGCGCATAGGCCTGCTGTAGCAGCGCCACAAAGCGCAGCCACTCCTGATGACGTTGTTCGGCAACGGCCGCGGAATAGGGAGATTGTTGGGTCATATCGCGCCACCATATTGAGACGGGCAGCTTACGCTGCCCGTCGAATGTACTCATCAACGAGTACAAAGCATAACATACTTCCCGGCGATCAGTAACGCTGCCGCCACTCCGCATCGCTGAAGAGCTTATCCTGCTGACCCATAAAGTAGCGATAGTAGGCGTCATAGGAGAGGACATTCTTCACGTAGCCGCGTGTTTCCGAGAACGGAATACTCTCGACAAACGCCACGGCGTCGATCCGTCCGGCGCTGTTCCCCTGCCAGGTGCGTACCCGACCCGGCCCGGCGTTATAGGCCGCCGAGGCGTAGATGCGGTTATTACCGAACTGCTGGTAAACGTACTGCAGATAGCTGGTGCCGATGTTGATGTTGGTTTCCGGATCCAACAGCTGCGACGGGCCGCTGTAGCCGGGAATGCTGAACATGCTGACGGTATGCGTCGCGGTGCCCGGCATAATCTGCATCAGCCCGCTGGCGCCGACCGGCGAGCGCACTTTCGGGTTCCAGGCGCTCTCCTGGCGGGCAATCGCCATCGCGTAGCTCTGCGGAATATCTTTACCGCTGATATAGCGGGCAAACAGATCGTTATAGGCCAGCGGGAAGCGCTCCTCCAGCTGATCCCACAGTTTTCCGGCGATCGTCGCCTGCACGCTCAGATCCCACCAGTGTTGATCAAAAGCGTAACGCGCGAGCTGCGCCTGCTGGGATTTACTACGGCTGGTGACCAGGTTCGCCCATTCAGTGCGCGCGGTGTTATCCATATTCCAGTACATCAGCTCGCGCACCCGGGCCATCTCCGGACCGGAGGCCAGCGCCGGATCGAGCGTGCCAATCGCTTTATCAATGCGGAAGGTATACTCCTCGCCGAGACGCTGCGCAGCGACCATCGGGTAGAAACCCCGCTGCTGCATCAACGACCGGAGGATCGCCTGCGCCTCCTCGTCCCTGCCGCGCTCCAGCAACAGATCCGCCTGCCAGTAGCGCCATTCGTCTTTCTCTTTCGCCTCCATCGGCAGGCGCGCCAGCCAGGTATTCAGACCATGGCGATCGCCCGTCCCCAGCGCCATCCGTACCCGCCGCTCCACCAGCGGCGTGGACTGCGAGCGCATAATCGCATCGTCGCGCCAGATGGCCTGCTCTTCGGTCACATCGTTCCCCATCAGGCGCCAGGCGACAATATCGCGTAGCTCCTGGGTCTGATCCTCATTGAGCTGCTGGGCCTGCACCAGCGAAGGGATCATCAAACGGGCATTTTCCACATCCTGACGGGCGACGCTGGCGAAAGCGACGGCGGCCATCTGGCGGGTAAAGTCCGTCGCCCCGGTGGTGCGGGCAAAGGTCAGAACGCTGTTAGGATCGTTAGCCAGGGCGACCACGGCGCTGGCGATGCTCTGGTAGTTGGCAGGCATCTGCTGGGCCAGCGATTTCACCAACCCAATATTGCCGGCCTTCATCGCCAGGCGGATCCGTTCGAGATAGGCCAGCGGATCCTGTTGGCCGGAGTCGCGCCAGGCGCTGAACAGCGGTTCACAGGCGCCGGGCTGGTTCTTGCCCGTCAGCCAGAGCGCTTTCGCTCCGCTCCAGGCCTCCTGCGACTGACCCACGCTCAGTTTGGCGTAGTAGTAGTTGCACTGCGCCTCGGTGCTGGTCGGCTTATCGGGGCTAAACGCCAGCAAGCCGCGCCAGTCGCTGCGCCGGGCCAGTTCATTCACGAAACGCGAACGTAATGAACGCGCCGGGGGCAGCGTCGGGTTGGCGTCAATAAAGTTTTTCACCACCAGCGCCGGCTGGTTCATCAGATCGTCGGTAATCTGCCGGTACTGCAAATAGGGATACAGGGGATAGGTGCTTAACGTGGGCATCAGCTGGTCAACCACATCCATCTGCCGGTTATCCCACGCCTGCTTAATTTGTGCGTAGCGGCTGCGCTGTTCATCCAGTGAATCCGCATGCGCCAGCTGACTCAACGCCAACAGACCAACGCTGGCAGCCAAAAGATGCCACGCCATTTTTTTGGCTTTTTCCACAAGCTCTTCCTCTTTCAGGTGCATTTTCGCAGCATCGTGCCGCTTAAAAGCCCCTGCCGGTTCGGCAGGCGGCTTTACTTATGCTAATCAGACAACGCTAAACGCGCCATGTCCTGAACATTTTTTTACGCTTCTGTGAATCCTGTCGCCTCGCTGGGATTAGCGCGCGAAAAAGGCTACACTTCGGCTTTGAACTATCTATCAAAATAGAAAGAGGCGAAGTCCAACGTGGCTCAATTCGTTTATACCATGCATCGTGTCGGCAAAGTGGTTCCGCCGAAACGTCATATTTTGAAAAATATCTCCCTCAGCTTTTTCCCTGGCGCGAAAATCGGTGTGCTCGGTCTGAACGGCGCCGGTAAATCTACCCTGCTGCGCATCATGGCCGGTATCGACACCGAGATCGAAGGTGAAGCGCGTCCGCAGCCCGGCATTAAAATTGGCTACCTGCCGCAGGAGCCGCAGCTCAACCCGGAGCACACCGTGCGCGAGTCCGTGGAAGAAGCGGTCGCCGAAGTGGTTAACGCGCTGAAGGGTCTGGACGAAGTCTATGCCAAATACGCCGAGCCGGATGCGGACTTCGATAAGCTTGCCGCACAGCAAGGCAAGTTCGAAGAGATTATCCAGGCGCACGACGGCCACAACCTGAACGTGCAGCTGGAGCGCGCGGCCGACGCCCTGCGCCTGCCGGACTGGGATGCGAAAATCGCTAATCTTTCCGGTGGTGAACGCCGCCGCGTCGCGCTGTGCCGCCTGCTGCTGGAAAAACCGGATATGCTGCTGCTCGACGAACCGACTAACCACCTCGACGCCGAGTCCGTCGCCTGGCTGGAACGCTTCCTGCACGACTTCGAAGGCACCGTGGTGGCGATTACCCACGACCGTTACTTCCTCGATAACGTCGCCGGCTGGATCCTCGAACTTGACCGCGGCGAAGGTATTCCGTGGGAAGGCAACTACTCCTCCTGGCTGGAGCAGAAAGATCAGCGTCTGGCGCAGGAAGCTTCTCAGGAAGCCGCACGTCGCAAATCCATCGAGAAAGAGCTCGAGTGGGTTCGCCAGGGCGCGAAAGGCCGTCAGTCTAAGGGCAAAGCCCGTCTGGCGCGCTTTGAAGAGCTTAACAACGTTGAATACCAGAAACGTAACGAGACCAACGAACTGTTCATTCCGCCAGGCCCGCGTCTGGGCGATAAAGTTCTGGAAGTCAGCCATCTGCGCAAATCCTACGGCGACCGCGTGCTGATCGACGATCTGAGCTTCTCGGTACCGAAAGGCGCTATCGTCGGCATCATCGGTCCGAACGGCGCGGGTAAATCCACCCTCTTCCGCATGATGTCTGGCCAGGAACAGCCAGATTCCGGCACCATCACCCTGGGTGAAACCGTTAAGCTGGCTTCCGTCGATCAGTTCCGCGACGCGATGGACAACAGCAAAACCGTGTGGGAAGAAGTGTCCGGCGGCCTGGATATCATGAAGATCGGCAACACCGAGATGCCGAGCCGCGCCTACGTGGGCCGCTTTAACTTCAAAGGCGTCGACCAGGGCAAACGCGTTGGCGAGCTGTCCGGCGGTGAACGCGGTCGTCTGCACCTGGCGAAGCTGCTGCAGGTCGGCGGTAACGTCCTGCTGCTCGATGAACCGACCAACGACCTGGATATCGAAACCCTGCGCGCGCTGGAAAACGCCCTGCTGGAGTTCCCGGGCTGCGCGATGGTTATCTCGCACGACCGCTGGTTCCTTGACCGTATTGCCACCCACATTCTGGATTACCAGGATGAAGGTAAGGTGGAGTTCTTCGAAGGTAACTTTACCGAGTACGAAGAGTACAAGAAACGCACTCTCGGCGCCGACGCGCTGGAGCCCAAGCGAATCAAGTACAAACGTATCTCAAAATAAAATGCAAAAAGGCAACGCAAGTTGCCTTTTTTAATGTTTGCTCCCTCTCCCACCGGGAGAGGGCCGGGGTGAGGGCAAGGTAAAAGTAAAAAGGCAACGCAAGTTGCCTTTTTTAGGGTTTGCTCCCTCTCCCACCGGGAGAGGGCCGGGGTGAGGGCATCAGCCCGCAGAGGACCTACCCCTGCTCCCCCATCAGCTGCTTCACCAGCTCGACGCAGCGCAGGAAGCGCGTATCGTAGTCCGACTCCTTAACATGGACGAACTCGATCTCATTCTCTTTCAGCAGCGACACCAGCAGCGACTGAAACTCTTTACGATCCACGGAACTCCCAAGACTGCGTAACCCATCAGCCACCCACGGGGTGTTGTTCTCCAGCAGAATCACCAGGTCAAAGCGGTATTCATCAATCAGCGCCTGCACGAACGGGTGCTCACGCCCCTCGTACTTCAGACAGAACGCCTGAGTGCTGACGAAGTCGGTATCGATAAATGCCACCTTGTTGGCATATTTCACTGCGAAATCAATATACTGGGCATGCCCGAGGGCAATTTTATCGTAATCAGAATACTGGAGCGCCATCTCATCGCCGCCGAGATGCGAAAAGACATAATCCCGGCCATATTCCCAGGCGCTGGTAGTATTGAAGATATTGGCGAGCTTATTGACCAGCGTTGATTTACCGCTCGACTCGCCGCCGAGGATCGCCACCGTCCGCACAAAGAACGGTTTCACTTCCGTCGGAATATATTCCCAGTAGCGGAACGGGTTCTCGCGGATCTGGCCGCCGCTAATATTCATAAAGGTCCGCTTAGGATCGATAAGCACCGTCTCGATCCCCAGATGCTCAAGGTACTGCGGCGCATCGGCCTCTTCCGAGGTATAGATCCGGTTCGGCTCGATCCCTTTTTCGCTCATAAAAGCGCGGATCCCATGACTCCACACATCCCAGCCGTGCGGATAGGGCTCCATCCCCTCTTCATTGAACGCATGGATGCGAATATTCTTCTGATATTTAAAGGTCTGCAGCAGCCAGCGCAGGCGGTCAGGCACCGTTGGCTGCTGCGACATGGCGCTCTCTTCAAACAGCTCGCGGTCGCGGGTATCGTCATAACCCATGATGATATGCAGCTCATCGACCTGGCTACAGGCGCGTTGAATCAAATAGATGTGCCCGGTATGCAGCGGGTAAAACTTACCAAACACCACGCCGACGCTTTTCTGTCGGCGGGGAAACTCCAGCCCGAGGAAGCGATGCAGCGCTTCAAGCTTCTGCGCGCTCGGGCTTTTGATTTTGGCGTTCAACAGCTGGCTGAGATACCCCTTGGTCATCCCGCTGGCTTCCGCCACCTGCTGCAGGGTACAGCCTTTCTGCTTTATGGCGCTTTTTAAATAGTCAAATGACGACATCGCTAATCTCCTTTTAACTTATTATAAGTCGTCAAAAACGCTTAGCGCGTCTGAAAGCTTTTTCACACCAAAGATTTGCATGCCTTCCGGCACTTTTTTCGGCACATTGGCCGCCGGGACGATGGCGCGGCGGAAGCCATGCTTCGCCGCTTCGGAGATACGCTCCTGACCGCTCGGCACCGGGCGAATTTCGCCGGCCAGCCCCACTTCGCCAAAGACCACCAGATCCTGCGGCAGCGGGCGATCGCGCAGGCTGGAGACCATCGCCAGCAGCAGCGCCAGATCGGCGCTGGTTTCCGTGACCTTCACCCCGCCGACCACGTTGACGAAGACATCCTGATCGGCCATCTGCAGGCCGCCGTGGCGATGCAGCACCGCCAGCAGGATCGCCAGACGGTTCTGTTCCAGCCCCACCGCCACGCGGCGCGGGTTGGACATCATCGAGTGATCCACCAGCGCCTGGATCTCCACCAGCAGCGGGCGGGTCCCTTCCCAGACCACCATCACCGAGCTGCCGGAGGTGATTTCATCTCCCCGGCTGAGGAAGATAGCGGACGGGTTGCTGACTTCGCGCAGCCCCTGCTCGGTCATGGCGAAAACGCCCAGCTCATTCACCGCGCCAAAGCGGTTTTTGTGGCTGCGCAGAGTGCGGAAACGGGAGTCGGCATCACCGTCCAGCAGCACCGAGCAGTCAATACAGTGCTCCAGCACCTTCGGGCCGGCCAGCGAACCGTCTTTGGTGACGTGGCCGACCATAACGATCGCCACGCCGCGAGTTTTGGCAAAGCGCGTCAGATAGGCCGCCGTTTCACGTACCTGGGCGACGCTGCCCGGCGACGACTGAACGTCGGCCATATGCATCACCTGGATTGAGTCGATCACCATCAGCTGCGGTTTTTCTTCATCGGCAATCTGACAGATCTGCTCAATGCTGGTTTCCGAGAGCATGTTCAGGTTCGCCGTCGGCAGCCCAAGGCGATGGGCGCGCATCGCCACCTGCTGAAGGGACTCCTCCCCGGTGACATACAGCGTTTTCATCCCTTCCGCCAGCTTGCACAAAGTCTGCAGCAGCAGGGTCGATTTCCCCGCGCCGGGGTTGCCGCCAATCAGGATCGCGCTGCCCGGCACCACGCCGCCGCCGAGTACGCGATCGAACTCTTTAAACCCGGTGGAGAAACGCGGCAGCGCTTCCAGGCTGATGTCTGACAGCTTCTGCACCTTCGAGACGCCGGCGTTACCGGCGTAGCCTGACAAACGCTCGTTTCTCGCCACCTGCGGCGACGCGGCGATGCGCATCTCGGTGATGGTATTCCAGGCATGGCAGGCGCTGCATTGCCCCTGCCACCGCGGATAATCCGCACCACATTCATTACAGACAAATGCGCGTTTTGGAGCTTTCGCCACGTTTACCTCTTACTTTTGGTTCATGCTGCCCGAGAGAATACAGAATACCCCCATCAGGTCAGCGTGGCGGATAGTCACTTCCGCCTGTTCATTCACTTTAGGCTTCGCATGATACGCGATGCCAAGCCCGGCAGCCTTAATCATCGGCAGGTCGTTGGCGCCATCGCCGATGGCCACGGTCTGCGCCGTTGGGATCTCATACTTTTCCGCCAGCTTGCGCAGCGTATTGGCTTTGTATTTGGCATCGACGATATCGCCGAGCACGTTGCCGGTAAGCTTACCGTCGCGGATCTCCAGTTCGTTGGCGAACACCGCGTCGAGATGCAGTTTGTCGCGCAGATACTCCGCAAAGAAGGTAAAGCCGCCGGAGGCGATCGCCACCTTCCAGCCCAGCGTTTCCAGCTTGAGCACTAGCTGCGGCAGGCCCGGCATCAGCGGCAGCGCGTCGCGAACCTGCAGCAGAATGTTGGCATCGGCGTCTTTTAGCGTCGCCACGCGCTGGCGCAGGCTGGCGGTGAAGTCCAGCTCGCCACGCATCGCCCGCTCGGTCACTTCCGACACCAGCTCGCCGGTGCCGGCCAGTTTCGCGATCTCATCGATGCATTCAATTTGGATCGCCGTGGAGTCCATATCCATCACCAGCAGCCCTGGGGTGCGCAGATGGGGGATTTTACCCAATGGCGCGACATCCAGCCCCGCCTCATGCGCCAGTCGCGTCGCTCGCGGGGTAAGCGAGCCCGCCAGGCGGATCACCTGGTAATCCTCGACCACCCAGGAGGCGACGATCACTAACGCGGCGCCCAGCTCGCGCTGCCACGCCGTCAGACGGCGTTTATCCAGCCCACGTCCGTACAGCAGCCAACCGCTGCGCCCGGCGTGATAATCCAGCGGCATGACCTCGTCACCGCTCAGGGAAAGCGGCAACCCAGGCCACAGGGAAACGTCTTCAGGCAGGTCGCACCAGGTCAAACTGTTAGGCATTACGGCTCCACATCTCTTCATTCAGGCGAGGAAAATAACGCATGAGGCTACCTTGTAACCAGCGCTTCTGGCAACATTAAGCTGCAAATTTTCAAAGGTGGAATATGGTTCGCGCAAAACTGAAATTCCGGCTGCATCGTGCGGTCATTGTCCTTATCTGTCTCGCCCTGCTCGTCGCGCTGATGCAGGGCGCCTCGTGGTTCAGTCAGAACAGTCAGAAACAACGCAATCCGCAGCTGGAAGAGCTGGCCCGCACGCTGGCGCAGCAGGTGGTGCTGAATCTCGCGCCGCTGATGCGCAGCGAGACGCCGGACGAGAAGCGCATCCATCAGCTGTTGACGCAGCTCACCCACAACAGCCGCGTACTTGACGCCGGGGTATATGACGAACAGGGCGACCTGGTGGCGCGCTCTGGCGAAAGCGTCGAGGTTCGCGACCGGCTGGCGCTGGATGGTAAGAAAGCCGGCGGCTACTTCAACCAGCAGATTGTCGAACCGGTGCCGGGAAAAAATGGCCCGCTGGGCTATCTGCGTCTGACCCTCGATACCCATACTCTGGCGACCGAGGCGAAGCAGGTGGATAATACCACCAATATCTTACGCCTGATGCTGTTGCTGTCCCTGGCCATCGGCGTGGTACTGACCCGCACGCTGCTGCAGGGCAAACGCACCCGCTGGCAGCAATCGCCCTTCCTGCTCACCGCCAACAAGCCGGTTGAGGATGAAGACGATGAAAAGAAAGGAAATCTATAATGTCCACACTGCGCCTCCTGCTTTCTGACTCTTACGACCCGTGGTTCAACCTGGCGGTCGAGGAGTGCATTTTCCGCCAGATGCCCGCCACCCAGCGGGTGCTGTTCCTGTGGCGCAATGCCGATACCGTGGTCATCGGCCGCGCGCAGAACCCGTGGAAGGAGTGTAATACCCGCCGAATGGAAGAAGATCATGTGCGGCTGGCCCGTCGCAGCAGCGGCGGCGGCGCGGTGTTCCACGACCTCGGCAATACCTGCTTTACCTTTATGGCTGGCAAACCGGAGTACGACAAAACCGTCTCCACCGCTATTGTGCTGGCGGCGCTCAATTCACTCGGCGTAACCGCCGAAGCCTCCGGGCGCAACGATCTGGTGGTCAAAACCAACAGCGGCGACCGCAAAGTCTCCGGCTCCGCCTATCGTGAAACCATGGACCGCGGTTTTCACCACGGCACCCTGCTGCTCAACGCCGATTTAAGCCGTCTCGCCAACTACCTCAACCCGGACCAGAAAAAGCTGCAGGCTAAAGGCATTACCTCGGTGCGCGGGCGAGTGGCGAATCTGGTTGAGCTACTGCCGGGCATTACCCATCAGCAAGTTTGCGAGGCGATCCAGGAGGCGTTCTTCAGCCATTACGGCGAACGGGTAGACGCCGAGGTGATCTCCCCGGACAACACGCCGGACCTGCCGAACTTTGCCGACACTTTCGCTCGCCAGAGCAGCTGGGAATGGAACTTCGGCCAGGCGCCCGCCTTTTCCCACCTGCTGGACGAGCGCTTCCCCTGGGGCGGCGTCGAGCTGCATTTTGACGTTGAGAAAGGCCATATCACCCGCGCGCAGGCCTTTACCGATAGCCTGAATCCGGCGCCGCTGGAGGCGCTGGCGGCACGCTTAGTCGGCTGTCAGTATCGGGCTGAGGTTTTGCAGCAGCAGTGTGAGGCGCTGGTCGGCGATTTCCCGGAGCAAGACGCGGAACTGAAAGAACTGTCGGCATGGATTGCCGGCGCGGTGCGCTGATAAAAAAAGCCGGATGGCGGTTACGCCTTATCCGGCCTACAGATTTGACTCAAGCCCGGTAAACAAAGCGCTACCGGGCTATACCACGCTTACTCCTGGTCGCCCAGCAGTACCGATTCCAGCGCGATTTTAATCATGTCGTTGAACGTGGTCTGACGCTCCGCGGCAGTGGTCTGCTCGTGGGTACGAATATGGTCAGACACGGTGCAGATGGTCAGCGCTTTCGCCCCGAACTCCGCCGCCACGCCGTAGATACCCGCCGCTTCCATTTCCACGCCCAGGATGCCGTATTTTTCCATCACGTCGAACATGGACGGGTCCGGGGTATAGAACAGGTCTGCGGAGAAGATGTTGCCGACGCGCGCGTCAACGCCCAACGCTTTCGCCGCGTCTACCGCGTTACGCACCATGCCGAAATCGGCAATCGCCGCGAAGTCATGGTCTTTAAAACGCAGACGGTTCACTTTGGAGTCGGTGCAAGCGCCCATGCCGATCACCACGTCGCGCAGTTTGACGTCTTCGCGCACTGCGCCGCAGGAGCCAACGCGGATGATTTTCTTAACGCCGAAATCGGTGATCAGCTCTTTGGTGTAGATAGAGCAGGACGGGATACCCATCCCGTGGCCCATTACGGAGATTTTGCGGCCTTTATAGGTGCCGGTGAAGCCCAGCATGCCGCGCACGTTATTCACTTCACGCACGTCTTCGAGGAAGGTTTCGGCAATGTGCTTGGCGCGCAGCGGGTCGCCCGGCATCAAAACTACGTCAGCGAAATCGCCCATTTCTGCGTTAATGTGAGGAGTTGCCATCTTCAGTTCCTTTTATATTGTTGTTTTTGCCGGGTGGCGGCTACGCCTTACCCGGCCTACAAAATAGTAGGCCCGGATCGCTGTGCGCCACCGGGCAATGACCTCAGAACATGGCTTTGCCATATTCCATGTCAGACGTACCAAAGTATTTCGCGATAGTCTGGCCGATATCCGCGAAGGTTTCACGGTGACCGAGCGAACCTGGTTTCACTTTCGGGCCGTACACCAGCACCGGAATATGCTCGCGGGTGTGGTCGGTACCGGTCCAGGTCGGGTCGCAGCCGTGGTCGGCGGTGAGGATCAGAATGTCGTCTTCCCCTACCAGCTCCATCAGCTCCGGCAGACGACGGTCGAACAGTTCCAGACCCGCCGCGTAGCCGGCGACATCGCGACGGTGGCCCCAGGAGGAGTCAAAGTCGACGAAGTTGGTGAAGACGATAGTCTCGTCGCCAGCTTCCTTCATCTCTTTAATGGTTGCGTCGAACAGCGCGTCCAGCCCGGTGGCTTTCACTTTTTTGGTGATGCCGCAGTTGGCGTAGATATCCGCTATCTTACCGACAGACACCACGTGGCCGTTCTTCTCGTCAACCAGCTTCTGCAGCACGGTCGGCGCCGGCGGTTCGACCGCCAGATCGTGACGGTTGCCAGTACGCTGGAAGTTACCGGCTTTATCGCCGATAAACGGACGGGCGATGACGCGGCCAATGTTGTAGCCGCCTTCGGTCAGCTCTTCACGAGCGATTTCGCACAGCTCATACAGTTTGTCGAGGCCAAAGGTCTCTTCATGACAGGCGATCTGGAATACGGAGTCAGCGGAGGTATAGAAAATCGGTTTCCCGGTTTTCATATGCTCTTCGCCGAGCTGATCGAGGATCACCGTCCCCGAAGAGTGGCAATTGCCGAGGTAGCCCGGCAGGTTGGCGCGTTTCACCAGCTTATCCAGCAGCTCCTGCGGGAAGCTGTTTTCGTGATCGCTGAAGTAGCCCCAGTCAAACAGTACCGGCACGCCAGCGATTTCCCAGTGGCCGGACGGCGTATCTTTACCAGAAGAGAGTTCATGCGCCCAGGCATAGGCGCCAATCACTTCGGCATTGCCATCCATTCCGGCGGCAATTTTACCGGTGGAGCCTTCATGCGCTTTCACCAGCCCCAGACGGGTCAGGTTCGGTAAATTCAGCGGGCCTTTGCGGCCGTGGTCAGCTTCGCCTTTGGCGCAGGCTTCCGCAATGTGGCCCAGCGTATCGGCGCCGACGTCGCCAAAGCGGTCTGCGTCTTCCGTTGCGCCAATCCCAAAGGAGTCCAGCACCATGATAAATGCACGTTTCATCTTGTTCTCCATACATCTTGCGCTGCAAAAAAGCGATCAGATCAGTATATCGCTATTCAGTGATACGGCGATAGACTGTCGGTGTAATTTCCGGAGCTTTATCGTCCAGTTTAATGGCCGCTTTGACCGCTTTCGCGGCCTCCTGCCAGCTGTTCTCGTCTTTGGCATGGATCACCGCCAGCGGACGCTGTCCGTCCACGCGGTCACCCAGACGCGCCATCTCGGTAAAGCCAACGCTATAGTCAATGGTGTCTGATGCCTGACGGCGGCCGCCGCCCATAGAAACCACTGCCATGCCCAGCGCGCGAGTGTCCATCGCGCTGATAAAACCTTCGGTATCAGCATAGACTGCTTTGCTCAGCATCGCCGTCGGCAGATAATGATCATAATTCTCGACAAAGTCGCTCGGTCCTTTCTGCGCCGCGACCATGCGACCAAAGACTTCCGCTGCTTTACCGTTATCCAGCACCGCCTGCAGTTTCGCCCGGGCTTCGGCGTCATCTTTCGCCAGATTGCCGGAAATCAGCATCTCCACACACAGCGCCATCGTCACGTCGAACAGGCGTGGGTTGCGGTATTCGCCGGTCAGGAACTGAACCGCTTCGCGAACTTCAACGGCGTTCCCGGCGCTGGAGGCCAGCACCTGGTTCATATCGGTCAGCAGCGCGGTGGTGCGCACGCCGGCGCCGTTGGCGACCCCGACGATCGCTTCCGCCAGCGCGGCGGAAAGCTCATAAGTCGGCATAAACGCGCCGCTGCCGACTTTAACGTCCATCACCAGCGCATCCAGCCCTTCCGCCAGCTTTTTGGCAAGGATCGAGGCGGTGATCAGCGGGATGGAGTCCACCGTCGCGGTAATATCGCGGGTGGCATAGAAACGTTTGTCCGCCGGAGCGAGGGAGCTGGTCTGCCCGATAATCGCCACGCCGACATCTTTAATAATCTCGCGGAAGCGGTTGTCGTCCGGGAAAATATCGAAGCCCGGGATGGCTTCCAGTTTATCCAGGGTACCGCCGGTATGGCCGAGGCCGCGGCCGGAAATCATCGGCACATAGCCGCCGCAGGCGGCCACCATCGGCCCCAGCATCAGCGAAGTGACATCCCCGACGCCGCCGGTGGAGTGTTTATCGACGATGGGGCCGTTAAGGTTGAGGCTTTTCCAGTCCAGAACGGTACCGGAATCCCGCATCGCCATGGTCAGCGAAACGCGCTCCGGCATAGACATATCATGGAAGAAGATGGTCATCGCCAGCGCGGCGATCTGCCCTTCTGAGATAGTATTGTCGCGGATGCCGTTGATGAAAAAGCGGATCTCTTCATCGCTTAATGCCTGACCATCACGTTTTTTACGAATAATTTCTTGTGCGAGAAACACGGTAACCCCCATGAGGAATCGGGTGAATGGTGGCGGGTGGCGCTACGCTTACCCGCCCTACGATCCTGTAGGCCGGATAAGTGAAGCCTCATCCGGCAATGTCTGACAATCAGTAGCTGCTGGTGCTCTTGCCGTCGCCGTGACCCAAGGCTTTCAACAGGCTGGCCAGCAGGCTGGAGGCGCCAAAGCGGTAGTGACGAGCATCGGCCCAGTCGGCGCCAAACAGCTCATCGGCGATCGCCAGGAACTGCTGCGCATCTTCCGCGCTGCGCACGCCGCCCGCCGGTTTGAAGCCAACGGTTTTCTCAACGCCCATATCACGAATGACTTCCATCATGATGCGCGCGCTTTCTGGCGTGGCATTCACCGGCACTTTACCGGTCGAGGTTTTGATGAAATCGGCCCCGGCTTTGATAGAGATTTCAGACGCTTTACGGATCAGCGCTTCTTCTTTCAGCTCACCGGTTTCGATGATCACTTTCAGCAGCACGTTGGCCGCCGCGCAGGCCTCTTTACAGGCTTTCACCAGCTCGAAGCCGACCTGTTCGTTACCGGCAATCAGCGCGCGGTACGGGAAAACCACGTCCACTTCATCAGCACCGTAAGCGATCGCCGCGCGGGTTTCCGCCAGAGCAATGTCGATATCGTCATTACCGTGCGGGAAGTTGGTGACCGTGGCGATGCGGATATCCGGCGTTCCCTGCTCGTTCAGCGTCTTACGGGCAATCGGGATGAAGCGCGGATAGATACAGACCGCCGCGGTGTTACCCACCGGGGTTTTCGCCTGATGACACAGGGCAATCACCTTCTCATTGGTGTCGTCGTCGTTCAGGGTGGTCAGGTCCATCAGTTTTAACGCGCGCAGGCTGCTTGCTTTTAAATCAGTCATTTCATACTCCGCCGGCGCAGTGCCGGTTCAATAGTTTGTTCACCTTGCGAGTCTGTTACTATTGTAACATTCACTCGCTGTTACACTTCGACATTCATCACAGTTAATGAAAACTACTTACTAATTTGCATTACTGTAATGTGATTTTAATCACGAAACATCGGTGCATACCGCGACAATTATCATCACGCCCCTCTTAAGCATAATCAAAACTCTGCAACCAATGGGGATGTGACAATTCTAACACATAATAACAGCGCCACTCGACAACGTGGCGCACATTTTGTCCGCACTGCCGGTGATAAAATGATTATCATTTGAAATGTAAATGGTTTTTCTGAAAACCAGAAATGATGGAATTTTCACAAACTCAATAAAACCAGCGACGCGACGGCCGCTGGTTCAGGTAACAGGTTTAGAGGGCGAGGAAAACCCCGGCGATGGTGGCGCTCATCAGGTTAGACAGCGTCCCCGCCGCCACCGCACGCAGCCCAAGCTGGGCGATATCCTGACGCCGGTTGGGTGCCATCCCCCCGAGGCCGCCAATCAGGATGGCGATCGATGACAGATTGGCGAATCCGCATAGCGCGAAAGAGATAATGGCTTTGGTGTGATCTGAAATGACCTGCAGCCCGGCCGCCGCCACCTCAGCGTCCGCCTTCAGATACTCGCCAAAGTTCATATAGGCCACGAACTCGTTAATGATCAGCTTCTGGCCGATAAACGACCCCGCTACCGTCGCTTCGTGCCACGGCACGCCGATCACCCACGCCAGCGGTGAGAAGACCCAGCCGAGGATCATCTGCAGCGACAGCTCCGGATGGTTAAACCAGCCGCCGACGCCGGACAGAATGCCGTTCAGCAGAGCGATCAGCGCAATAAACGCCAGCAGCATTGCGCCGACGTTGAGCGCCAGCTGCATACCAGACGCGGCGCCGGAGGCGGCGGCGTCCAGCACGTTGGCCGGTTTATCCGCATCCGCGCTCTGGCGGTCATGAGCTGGGTTATCGTCCGGTTTCTCCGTTTCCGGTACGATAATTTTGGCAAACAGCAGTCCACCCGGCGCCGCCATAAACGACGCGGCAATCAGGTACTCCAGCGGAACGCCCATCTGCGCATAGCCCGCCAGCACGGAACCCGCCACCGAGGCCAGGCCGCCGCACATGACCGCAAACAGCTCCGAGCGGGTCATGGTGGCGATATAAGGACGCACCACCAGCGGCGCTTCGGTCTGACCAACGAAGATGTTCGCCGTGGCCGACAGCGACTCGGTACGCGAGGTCTTCAGAACCGCCCGCAGCGCGCCGCCGAGAATGCGAATGACCAGCTGCATAATGCCCAGGTAGTAAAGCACGGCAATCAGCGACGAGAAGAAAACGATCACCGGCAGCACGCGCAGGGCAAAGACGAAGCCGCCGCCGCCAAACACCTCGAACATTTTATCGGAAACCAGCCCGCCGAAGATGAAACTAATCCCTTCATTGCCGTAGGCAATAACGCTGGCGACGCCGTTCGACATCGCTAACAGCGCCGAGCGCCCGGCCGGTACATACAATATTAACGCGCCGATACCCACCTGGATTATCCAGGCGCCGAGCACGGTACGCAGGTTAATGGCTTTTCGATTATTGGAGAGCAGCACAGCAATGGCCAACAGCGCCACCATGCCGATAAGTCCCATGAGGATTTGCATACAGATTCCCTGTGTTTTGATAGTCCAGCACTAACGGCGTGATTATATCGGCCCGAAACTATCCTGCCCGCCTGGCTTCACACATTTTAAGCAAATCAATGATATGGATGGACAATTATGAGAATTCGATCACCATACAGTGGCTGAGGGTAAGGAAAACAAGGCGAGTGTGTTGCGCATTATCCCTTCGGCTATGGCTGCCGGAGGCTCAGGGCGCAGTTCGCACAGGGCCTCAAATACCCGCGCAGCTTGCTCCGGGCGATTGGGCAGTCCCTGAAAGCCATTGAGCGGCATATCCGGGGCATCGGTCTCCAGCAGCAGGGCTGAAAGCGGCAGACGCGCCATCACCTCGCGGGTTTTGCTGGCGCGGGGATAGGTAATGGTGCCGCCAACGCCGATCTTATAGCCAAGCTGCACAAAGCGCTCGGCCTGCTGCAGACTGCCGGCGAAGCCATGTACCACCCCAGTACGCGGCAGGGCATGTTTTTTCAGCAGCATCGCCAGCTTATCGTGGGTGCGTCGGGAGTGAAGAATCACCGGCAGATCGTAACGCTTCGCCAGACGCAGCTGCGCTTCCAGCAGCGCCTGCTGACGATCGAACTGCGGCTCGTCGCGATAGAGATCGAGACCAATCTCCCCCACCGCCACCAGTTTTGGCGGGCGCTGCGCAAGCGACGCCTCCAGTTGCGCCAGCCCCTCATCGGTATGCTGCTCAATGACAATCGGATGCAGGCCCAGCGCGGCATACAGCGCCTCGTGCTGCGCCGCCAGCGCCAGCACGCGGCTAAAACGCTCAGCGGAGATGGCCGGAACGATAATTCGTCCGACGCCGGCCTGCGCCGCACGCGCCAGGCTGGCGACCTCATCTTCCGCGAAGGGGGGAAAATCGAAGTGGCAGTGGGTATCGATAAAACGGTGCGTCACGCCAGATCCTCATGATTAAAGCTTGCGTCATTGGCCTGCGGCGCAGCGATGATGGTCGCCTGCGGCGCTTCATTGGCCACCGGCACCGGCGGCACCACCACCGGCGAGGGCCGGGCAACACGCGGCGCGTGGCGCAACAGCGGCGGCCGGTCGGCCAGCAGTTTACCCACGGTGGCCAGGAAATAACGGCCGCACTGGCGTCCGGTTTTGTAGTCCTCCAGCAGCGCCGGCAGTCGGCTGCCAAGCGCCATGCTGCGCAGCGGCCGCTGGGGATAGATTTCGAAGATCCGCAGCTTACCGGGCGGTTTCTCGATGAACTGCTGGATGGCGCGATAGGTGGTTTCGTGGTGATGCACCAGATTGACCAGCGGCTGCAGGCTGCTCTCCCCCAGCCAGCGCTCCATCCGCTTAAACCACTCCGGGGTATAAAACATCTGCGAGGGGACGGTGCGGATCACCACGATGGTCTGAGCGCCGCGGCGGGCCGCCTCCTGAACCGGGATCGCATCGCTGACGCCGCCGTCAAGGTAGCTGACGCCGTCAAGCAATACGCCGCTGCGATAAAATCCAGGGATGGCGCTGGAGGCGCGGATCAGATCCAGCCAGGTTTGCGGCGTTGGTGAAAAATAGCTGGCGGAGTAATCGTCGCCGCGACAGGCGCACATCCACAGCTCTTTTCCCTGCGCGAACTGCGTTTCAGCATAGTTCATGGCCAGCGGCATCTGCTGCGAGGTGGCCTCGACCAGCCAGTCGAGATCGATAAGGTTGCCGCCGCGCACAAAGCGCATCGGATCGAAAAACTGGCGTGAGGTGGTGTAGCGGGTGATGACTTTGCGGGCATAGCCTTGCTGATTACACATGTAGGCGGAGAGGTTTTGCGCCCCCGCGGAGGTCCCCAGCATCAGGTCAAAGGGGTTAAATCCGGCGCGCATGAATTCGTCCAGAACCCCGGCGGTGAAAATCCCTCGCTGTCCCCCGCCTTCACACACCAGCGCCAGCTTGCCTGGTCGGAAGGGTTTAACCGCCAGCGGGGCGATATTGCCCAGCGTGACGGGAATGCGTTGCCCCACCCTGCTTTCCTGTTCGATTGGTCTTCTCCTGACAAGGTAACGCAATTTGCCCGCCGCTTAAACCGCGAAAGCCAGTCCGCAGGACTGGCTTTGTGTAAGACGACGTGTCAGTAAAAATGCTCAGGCTTCAGCATCGCCCGCATCGCGGGCCACCTAAGGACGTCTGCGTCCAGTAAACAGGCTCACCAGGAACAGGATAATCCCGACGACAAAGACGATTTTCGCGGCGCCAGCGGCAGTACCCGCCAGACCACCGAAGCCCAGGGCCGCAGCAATTAATGCAATGACCAGAAAAATAATTCCCCATCGAAACATACTTTTCTCCTTACCATAATGGACGGTGAACAGCGGTTTGCGCACCCTTTCTGTCTAGCTCATCGCTCAGTGGATGCTGCTATTCGTTCGGCAACCTTGGCCAGACAACACTTTTGTTAATAACTCGATTTACTTCACGCTAAGATCGTTGCGGACGCTTTTTACACCGGAGACCGCTTTCGCAATCTCTGCGGCGCGCTCAGCCTGCGCAGCGGAAGCCACCGTACCGGTCAGATGCACGGCGCCGGCGTTAGTTTCTACTTTCACATTGCGCGAAGGGACAATGTCATCCGCCAGCAGCTTGGCTTTCACTTCGCTGGTAATAGCGGTATCCCCGGCATAGCCTTTCAGCGTCGCCGTCTCGCTCGACGATTTGTGCTGCACCGTCAGTTTGTCGTTAACCTGAGAGACGCCTTCGACCGCTTTTGCCACGCTCAGCGCCTGACTTTTCTGTTCAGCACTGGTGACGTCGCCGCTGAGGGTGACCACTTTGTTTTCCGTTTTCACCGAAATATCGCCGGAGTTAATATCCTTATGGTCGATCAGCGCCGCCTTTACCCGCGCGGTAATGGTGCTGTCGTCCATAAAATCGCCGACTTTATTAATCGAATTGTCTACCGCCTCTCCCGCATTGCTGGCAGCTGACTTCGCACTGTCTACCGTTGTTTTTTCCGTCTCTGCCGAGGCGTTCAACGCGGCTAAGCCTAAGAAGAGCGCCAGCAACATATTGGCATTCTTTAGTCTGGTCATCGTGATGTCCTCGTTTTTTCACCAGCGCTGGCGTCTTATCGCAGTGAATTACGCCAGCATTTTTAAAAACACGAATTAAATATAGTAGACAGGCGAAGGGGTTGCGGAGGATATGGATAAAAAACAGACGAATTAGCGGCGTTTTAAGAACTTTCCAGAAGGAAGGAAGCGCGGGCAGAAGAAGAAAAAAGCGCGGCCTGCGCCGCGCTTCGTCAGGGATTAGTGCTCGCGCGTTTTGCGGAACACCACGTCAGGATAACGCTCCTGCGTCAGGTTCAGGTTGACCATCGTCGGAGCGATGTAAGTCAGGTTATCGCCGCCATCCAGTGCCAGCTGAACTTCGTTTTTGCGCTTGAACTCTTCGAATTTCTTCACGTCAGTGGATTCAACCCAGCGCGCGGTGGCCACGTTGACCGATTCGTAAATCGCTTCCACGTTGTATTCGCTTTTCAGGCGCGCCACGACGACGTCAAACTGCAGCACCCCCACGGCGCCGACGATCAGATCGTTATTGGCGATCGGACGGAAGACCTGCACCGCGCCCTCTTCAGAGAGCTGAACCAGCCCTTTCAGCAGCTGTTTCTGCTTCAGCGGATCCTTCAGGCGAATACGACGGAACAGTTCCGGTGCGAAGTTCGGAATACCGGTGAACTTCATCATCTCGCCCTGGGTGAAGGTATCGCCAATCTGAATGGTGCCGTGGTTATGCAGGCCGATAATATCCCCAGGATAGGCTTCCTCGACGTGTGAACGGTCGCCGGCCATAAAGGTCAGCGCGTCGGAGATCACCACGTCTTTACCGATGCGCACCTGACGCAGCTTCATGCCTTTCTCATATTTACCGGACACCACGCGCATGAAAGCCACGCGGTCGCGGTGTTTCGGGTCCATATTGGCCTGAATTTTAAACACGAAGCCAGTGAACTTCTCTTCCGTGGCGTTGACTTCACGGGTGTCGGTGTTACGCGGCATCGGCGCCGGCGCCCACTCCACCAGGCCATCCAGCATATGGTCAACGCCGAAGTTACCTAACGCGGTCCCGAAGAACACTGGGGTGATTTCCCCGGCCAGGAACAGATCTTTATCGAACTCGTTCGACGCGCCCTGCACCAGCTCCAGCTCGTCACGCAGCTGCTGCGCGAGATCTTCCCCCACCGCCGCGTCAAGATCCGGGTTGTTGAGCCCCTTCACGATGCGCACTTCCTGGATGGTATGGCCTTTACCGGTCTGATACAGGTAGGTTTCATCTTTGTAGAGATGATAGACGCCCTTGAACAACTTACCGCAGCCGATAGGCCAGGTAATCGGCGCGCAGCCAATTTTCAGCTCGTTCTCGACTTCATCCAGCAGCTCCATCGGATCGCGGATATCACGGTCGAGTTTGTTCATAAAAGTGAGGATCGGCGTATCGCGCAGACGGGTGACTTCCATCAGCTTACGGGTCCGATCTTCGACGCCTTTTGCCGCGTCAATCACCATCAGGCAGCAGTCCACCGCCGTCAGGGTACGGTAGGTATCTTCGGAGAAGTCTTCGTGCCCCGGGGTATCCAGCAGGTTCACCAGACAGTCATGATACGGGAACTGCATTACCGAGGTGGTGATCGAGATACCACGCTGCTTTTCCATCTCCATCCAGTCGGATTTCGCGTGCTGGCTGGAGCCACGGCCTTTTACGGTACCGGCGGTCTGAATCGCCTGTCCGAACAGCAGCACCTTTTCGGTGATGGTGGTCTTACCGGCATCCGGGTGAGAGATAATGGCAAAAGTGCGGCGTTTGGCCACCTCTTGCAGATAAGGAGACAACGTCATAATTAATCTTCTAAGTAAACGCGGCCATGGGCCACGCATGTGGAATACGAAAAATTGCGGCTATTTTACCCATCAACGGGGGGGAGGCAATCAGTGTTTACACAGGAGCTGCTCCAGTTCGCTTAACGAGGTCACCGTCCAGTCCGGCTCGAGGTCCGCCGGCAGCTCGCGCTGATGCGCATTGAGCCAGCAGGTCGCCAGTCCGGCGTTCACGCCGCCGCGAATATCCGACTCGGCGGTATCGCCGACCATCAGCACCCGCGAGCGCGGTGGGTTACCCGCCTTCGCCAGCGCGTAATCGAAAATGCGCGCGTCCGGTTTAGCGACGCCCACTTCTTCAGAAATAATTAGCAAATCAAAGTGATCGCGTAAACCGGTCCGCTCCAGACGAGTCTGCTGCAGCGAGGTAAAGCCGTTGGTGATGATGCCCATTTTGACCTTGCCCTGCAGCGCGTTGAGCAGAGAGACCGCACCCGGCAGCGGCGCACAGATTTCCGCCATCGCATTCATAAACGCGTCGTTGAGCTCCCCCGGCGGCACATTCAAACGTTGCGCCCAGTTGTCAAAACGCTGGTGCTGCAGCTGCAGCGAGGTGATGGCGCCGTTTTGGTAATCCACCCATAGCGGCTTATTCACGGCCTGATAGTCCTGAAAATCTTCGGCGGTAAAGGTCACGCTGTAGTCGAGAAACATCCGCTGTAAGCCGCTGAAAGAATCAAACGTAAACAGCGTTTCATCGGCATCAAAGAAAATCCAGTCCCATTTCATCGTATCACCTTGTCTTACATACTGATTGGCAGAGCCATAACAATGGCGTCTTCGCGCCCGTCGGCCGTCGGGTAGTAGTTGCGGCGAATCGTCGCTTCATTGAAGCCTAAGCTTTCATACAGCGCGAGGGCGGCAACGTTGGAGGCGCGCACCTCCAGCCATAGCGTGACGACGCCGAGCTTTTCGACTTCATCAATGACATGTTCCAGCAGCGCTCGCCCCAGGCCACGGCGCTGGTAAGCGGGATCGACAGCGATATTGAACAGCGTCGCCTCATCCAGCACCACTTGCGTAATGGCGAAAGCCGCCATTTCGCCATCCACCGACAGCTGATAGTTGCGATAGCGTTCCCCCTGGTTACTGGCCAGGGTCTGTTCGCTCCACGGGAAAGCGTGGGCGCGGGTTTCGATTTGCCAGGCTCGGGTTAAATCAGCCGTGCTGAGGATAGAAATCGTGTTCATGTGCGCAGATTTGTTGCCAGAGCGCCCTGCGAGCCGGCGCGCTGGTCTGGAGTTCATCAAAAGCGGGGGTGGACACCTGGGCGCCCGCCAGCGGCAGCGACGCCTCTGTGCCCAACCGCCAGCTGTTACAGCGGCTGTCCTGCGGCAGCATCGCCACCCGCTCCGGGGTCAGCTGCAGGACCTGATCTGGCGTTACGGCCAGCGCGCGCAATACGTCGCCAATCAGCGGCTCTGTCAGCGACGGCGGGGTTTCCGCCACCATCACCAAACGAATATGTTCAGGAAGCGAGATAGCGATTTCGCCCTGTAACGCCCCCGGTCGGCGCAGCGACCACTGGGTAATGCCCAGCTGCTGTAGTTGCCAGTCTCGTCGGGATGTCATAGCGAAACACTCCTGTTAAACAAGCGCGCAATATAGCAAATCCGTCGTATCTGCGCCAACAAACTACTATAATCGGCGCCAGTCTTAATGAAGGAGTGTTTCATGTCCGCTTTTACCCCGGCAAGTGAAGTCTTGCTGCGCCACAGTGATGATTTCGAGTCCGCCCGCGTTCTGTTTGCCGGTGACCTGCAGGATGACCTGCCTGCGCGTCTGGATACCGCGGCCAGCCGCGCCCACACCCAGCAGTTCCACCACTGGCAGGTCCTCAGCCGCCAGATGGGTGACACCGTCCGTTTTAGCTTAGTGGCTGAGGCGGCTGACGTCGCCGAGTGCGACACCCTGATCTACTACTGGCCAAAGAACAAACCAGAGGCGCAGTTCCAGCTGATGAACCTGCTCTCTCTGCTGCCGGTGGGAAGCGACATTTTCGTCGTCGGTGAAAACCGCAGCGGCGTCCGCAGCGCGGAGCAGATGCTGACTGAATACGCGCCATTAAACAAAGTGGATAGCGCTCGCCGCTGTGGCCTCTATCATGGCCGTCTGGAAAAGCAGCCCGCCTTCGACGCCGAAGCTTTCTGGGGCGAATACACACTGGATAATCTGATGATTAAAACCCTACCGGGCGTCTTCAGCCGCGACGGTCTGGACGTCGGCAGCCAGCTGCTGCTCTCCACCCTCGAGCCGCATACCAAAGGGAAAGTGCTGGACGTCGGCTGCGGCGCGGGTGTGCTGGCCGCCGCGCTGGCCAGCCATTCGCCGAAAGTGCGCCTCACCCTGTGCGACGTCAGCGCCCCGGCGGTTGAAGCCAGCCGCGCGACGCTTGCCGCCAACGGCCTGGCTGGCGATGTGTTTGCCAGCAACGTCTTCTCCGAGGTCAATGGTCGCTTCGACATGATCATCTCCAACCCGCCATTCCATGACGGCCTGCAGACCAGCCTCGAAGCTGCCCAGGCGCTGATCCGCGGCGCGGTTCGCCATCTCAACAGCGGCGGCGAGCTGCGCATTGTCGCCAACGCCTTCCTGCCGTATCCGCAGGTGCTGGATGAGACGTTCGGCTTCCATGAGGTGATCGCCCAGACCGGACGTTTTAAGGTCTATCGCACCATCATGACCCGTCAGGCGAAAAAATAATCGTCTTTTCACGCCGGCGGCCCGCTCCTGGTGCCGCTGGCGCTTCCCGCGGGCAAATCCGCCCATTTTTGCAGCAATCGATACAACCTGCATAATTAACTATTGACGTGTCGCCGAAAACCACTAGAATGCGCCTCCGTGGTAACGATACTTTCATAGTGTCGATGGTATGCGAAGGTGGCGGAATTGGTAGACGCGCTAGCTTCAGGTGTTAGTGTCCTTACGGACGTGGGGGTTCAAGTCCCCCCCCTCGCACCATAATCCACGAAGATATTGCTCGCACTGGGCGAAGGTGGCGGAATTGGTAGACGCGCTAGCTTCAGGTGTTAGTGTCCTTACGGACGTGGGGGTTCAAGTCCCCCCCCTCGCACCAACGAGGCAATATCCAAAGAAAGAATACTGTGCGAAGGTGGCGGAATTGGTAGACGCGCTAGCTTCAGGTGTTAGTGTCCTTACGGACGTGGGGGTTCAAGTCCCCCCCCTCGCACCATAATCCACGAAGATATTGCTCGCACTGGGCGAAGGTGGCGGAATTGGTAGACGCGCTAGCTTCAGGTGTTAGTGTCCTTACGGACGTGGGGGTTCAAGTCCCCCCCCTCGCACCAACGAGGCAATATCCAAAGAAAGAATACTGTGCGAAGGTGGCGGAATTGGTAGACGCGCTAGCTTCAGGTGTTAGTGTCCTTACGGACGTGGGGGTTCAAGTCCCCCCCCTCGCACCAATATTCTTCCCTCTCCCGACGTTATCCTCTCAGTTTGATATCCACCATCATCAGCATTATCCCACCAATCAATGCAACGCACGATGGCAGCAGGATAAAATGGCGCAGTTGACGATGCCATATCATCACCGCGGACATCAGCATGCCCACCGCGACCAGCGTCCGCCATACGTCAGCCGACACCCCGGCATACCCGAGAGCGACAATCAGCGCGCCGGGAACGACGACTGCCCAACCGCTTCCTAATGCTCGCTGCAGCATGGTTTTACCTCTCACAACGATAATGATAACCAATATCATATGATAATTTTTATCATTTGTCATTTGCAAAGTGCTCTGTGCCTTATTCTTTACGTTCGCGGTAATGACATACATTCATGAAGGTGATAAATTAAGCGGATTATCGATATATATTAAATATTTTTCTTATTTTGCAAATAACCTTTTTTTGCAAATTGTTATCAGACTCTTCATTTTTGGCTTTCATCATTTTGAAATTTAACGACTAATAATGATTCTTCCGATATGACTGCACAATCCTGGCGAGCACATTACGCACAAAAATATCAATATTCCTTACGGCTTTTTTTACTGCTTAATTTCATTTCTTCCTCTCTGTCGCTGGTCACCCCCCTATTTACGGTAGTTCGTTTCACGCTGCCCTGCGCCCTGATCGTGGCCTGCAGCGGGTTGCTGCTACTCTGGCACTGGAAATGGCCGCAATCGAAAATAAATATTTCCGCTATCTCGTTGTTATTTGGCATGCTATGGGCATGGCACGTAGTGACAAAGGCGATGCTATTGACACCGCCGCATTTTAACTATCTGGTGATCGCCCTATTAAGCATTCTGTTTATCGGCACCATCGCTTTTTCCAATAATATCACTGCCTTTACCCTCCACTCTTTACCGACTTTCCTTGCCTGCCTGATAATGGCGGAGGGAGAACAATGGTTGCGCATGACTTACTGTTTTATGCTGCCTATTGCCGGTATTACCCTGCAAAATATTATCCAGAAGCGCAGCGATGCCTTTACACAAGGATTGATGGATAAACTGATGCAGGAACGCAACACCCTCAACGATCTCAGTATGCTGGATCCCCTGACCGGTTTGTATAATCGCCGCGGACTGCAGAATCGCCTCGATACCCTGCTGGCGCTGGACGGCGATAACCACTTCGTGCTGCTCCTCGATATCGATCATTTCAAAGCCTATAACGATCACTACGGTCATATGATGGGCGATCAGGCGCTCATTCGCGTCTCTGCTGCCATTCGTAACGCCGTACGCTCGCGCGATATTGTCGCCCGCTTTGGTGGAGAGGAGTTTATGGTGCTGCTGACCAATAGCAGCGAAGAAACGGCCTGGCAGGCTGCCGAACGAATTCGACAGCGGGTCTATGACCTGAAAATCCCGCATATGTTTAATGAGAGCGTCGCCACCAACGTGACCATCAGTATTGGTCTGACGCCGCTCATTGATGACAATATTGAGCAAGCGCTGGCGCGAGCCGATGGCGCACTCTATGAAGCCAAAAATAAAGGCCGCAACATTATTTTGGCCAGTTAACCCGCGCGCGCTGCGACATCGTGGCGCCGACAAAATTCTTGCCATGCCGCCTGCAAACAACTAATATCAGGAATCATTATCATTTAGATTTGTATCTGGAAATCGAATGGCCTGGCGTTCCCTTCCTCTCAGCGATGAACTTATCTGGCGGGCCCCTTTGCCGACGGCTGAGCGCGCCCTGGCGGAGAGTATTCGGGAAAAAATCGCCACCCTGTGCCCCCATCTGCTCGATTTCCTGCGCCTGGATGAATCCGCTCCAGGTCACGCGTTGACGCTCGCCGAGTGGTCGCAACCCACCGCCTTACGCTCCCTGTTGGCCACTTATTCCGATCATATCTATCGTCATCAGCCAACGCTGACACGGGAACAGAAACCTCTGCTCTCGCTCTGGGCGCAATGGTATATCGGTCTGCTGGTGCCGCCGCTGATGTTGGCGTTGCTCAATGAACCACAGGGTCTCAGCCTGGCGCCGGAACATTTCCACGTCGAATTTCACGAAAGCGGCCGGGCGGCCTGTTTCTGGATTGATGTCCATAGTGATGCCGGCATCGAGAGACTGTCACCGCTGTCGCGGATGGATGCCCTGGTGACGCGCACCCTGCAGCCGGTTATTGAGGCGCTGGAAGCGACGGGCGAAATCAATGGCAAGCTTATCTGGAGCAATACAGGCTATCTGATTAACTGGTATCTTGGGGAAATGCGCGCGCTGCTGGGGGATGAGCAGCTTGCCGCCCTGCGCCAGCACTGTTTCTTTGAAAAACAACTCGCCGATGGTCAGGATAACCCACTATGGCGAACGGTCGTGCTGCGTGAAGGGCAGTTAGTCCGACGCACCTGCTGTCAGCGCTATCGCCTGCCGGACGTCCAACAGTGCGGCGACTGCACGTTAAAATAACGCCCTGTTCCCAATAAGCTACGGGCAGCCTGTGGCCGCCCGGTCACTATTTATGCGGTCTGCTGACTCTCCTGTTCCGCCCGTTCGGCCTCTTCCGCTTCCTGAGCAAGCAGCTGTTTCTCATACACCTTAAAGAACGGGAAGTAGATAATCGCCGACACGCAGGCCAGAACGATGACCAGAATTGCCGCCCGGAAATCCCAGCCCAGCGCCCAGGCACCGCCAATCGGCGCCGGCGCCGTCCACGGCACCACGGAGATGACGCGGCCGATCAGATCCAGCTTCATTGCCGCCCAGGCCAGTACCGCATTCACCATCGGCGCCAGCAGGAACGGAATAAAGAACACCGGATTCATGACAATAGGCGTCCCAAAGATGACCGGCTCGTTAATGTTAAACAGGCTTGGCACCACGCTCAAACGACCAATGGAGCGCAAATGCGCTGAACGACTGCGCAGATAGCAGAACACCAGCCCCATGGTGGCACCAGAACCTCCGACCACGATAAAGAAGGTCCAGAACGCCTCCATAAAGATATGCGGCAGAGGTGCGCCCTGGGCCAGCGCCTGCTGGTTCATACCGAGGTTGGTCAGCCAGAACATCTGCAGCATCCCGGAAACGATCGCCGCACCGTGGATCCCGGCAAACCACAGCAGGTGGCCGATGAGAACCGCCAACAGGATCGCCGGCAGGGAATCGGCCGCCGAAACCAGCGGTTTGAAAATCGCCATAATGGCCTGCGGGATCAGCATGTCAAAATGGTGTTGAATAAACAGGCTCAGCGGATAGAGCGTTAGCACAACCACCAGCACCGGGATCAACAGATCAAAGGAATTTTTGATCATCGGAGGGACCTGATCCGGCAGACGGATACCGATGTTATGTGCCTTGAGAAAACGCATCATCTCCACACAGTAGATCGCCACCAGAATGGCGGTAAAGATCCCTGTTCCGCCGAGGCTATCCACCGGCAGCGTGCCATTCGTCTTCGGCGCGGCAATCAGTAAAAAGGCCATGATCGACAGCATCGCGCACATAAAGGGATCGAGCTGATTGGATTTCTCGTAGTGCTTACCGAGGTTGTAAGAGATTGCCGCGCAGATGTAGATCGACATGATCCCCATTGTCATATCAAAGGGGGTCAGAATGCGCCCCTCGAACTCTTTTGCCAGATCCAGCCAGGCGCGGGCGAAACCCCAGGTGGTATCCGGGGAAAAAGGAGGATAAGCAAACACCAGCAGAAACGATCCGACGATCATAAACGGCATCGCGGAGATAAAACCGTCACGGATAGCCATGACGTGACGCTGCGATGAGATCCGCCCTGCTATGGGGCTTATGTAATTTTCTACAAAGCGAAATATCAAATTAAACGCAGCATGGTTAGCAGACATAGTAGCCCTCCTGACAGGCTATTGATACTGGCCCAACAACGATTACCCTGCCGTTACGATGACCGCTTTTTGATGCAGCAAGCCGCGGGTGGATCACCGGCTATACTGCTCATAACACAACGATTCATACACGGCTCTTTTGTTATAAATAAAAGGAGAAGTGACTGTTCCAGTATTCATCTCAATGCAGATAACCGCAACCGGTTACAGTAACCGGTTACGGTGAATGTGAAGGAGATCGACAAAATAGAAAGAATCTGGATTGTCCGCGCCGATATTTACACTCCGCCAGGCTTGTGACAGATTTAACCAGGCTTAAATCAGGAGAATCCAATGAGTCTGCAGTCTGTACGGCAGTTCTTTGCCGAACACGCCCCCGATATCGAAATTATTGAGTTAAACCAGAGTACCGCCACCGTGGCGCTCGCCGCTGCCGCGCACAACGTTGAGCCGGGACAAATAGCCAAAACGCTGTCGCTCAAGATCAAAGATAAAATTGTACTGATCGTCGCCAGGGGCGATGCGCGGCTGGATAATAAAAAGCTGAAAGAAACCTTTGGCGCAAAAGCGCGTATGTTGAGCAGCGATGAGGTGGTGACCTGGACCGGCCATCCGGTCGGCGGCGTGTGCCCGTTTGGTCTGGAAAATCCGCTGGACGTCTTCTGTGACGTCTCGCTCAGGCACTATCAGGAGGTACTACCCGCAGCGGGGGCTATTCACAGCGCCGTTCGCATCGAACCAGAACGAATGGCGCAGCTCACCGACGCAACATGGGTAGACGTATGCATATAGCCGCGTTATGCCACCTGTTTAACGGCGCTGGTCGGGCCGTTTATCGGTAAATGCAGCAAGATATCCGCCGCGTTTAATAAACCAATGTCAGAGCGAACCCCGAGCTTGGTCATGGCGTTGAACTTATGCGCGCGGATGGTTTTAATGTTCCGGTTCAGCTGCACCGCAATTTCCGAAAGCGAATATCCCCACGACATATACCGAAGAATAGCGTGCTCCGTCGGACTTAGCGGATCGTTGCATGCCTCTCTGCCGCAAAAATGCTCTTTGCCGGCGAGGGAATGATTATCCAGCAGCTGTAATAAATGCTCCTGCAACCCGCGTCGCGGCGCAGATTTATTTAATATACCGTGCAGGCAGGACGGCATTAAATGGCCGATCAGGCGCATTTCGCTTTCATTATTAGCCAGAATAATCGTTTGGACTTCCGGTCGGATCCTCGCCATCTCGTGAAGAAAAAGCAGGCTCTCGGCTCTGGACGAACGACTCCCTGAAAGTGAAAAGATCATTGCTGACCATGGGAACGACGCTTCCACCGCCCTGAGCAAATTGATATTTTTAAAAAAATGAATGCCGTATTGGCTGTTATCTTCACGGCTAAAGATATAGCGCCAGGCCATTTCCGTCATCACACATTTTTCTACGATGGCGACATGACGGGTTGTGCTATTTTTTTCCATTCCATTTGCTCCCCGTAAGCTGAATTGATATTCAGCTCTTGCATTCCCTGCGCGCTGTTGATCCAGGCATACATTTCAGCGTTGCTGCGTAGCGATAAGCGACGCATTGCGCTATTTTTCTGCGCGCTGATCGTCTTATTGCTCTTTTTCAACAGCGCGGCGATCTGGTTAATTCCCCATCCCTTCGCCAGAAGGCGCAGAACTTTTCGCTCTGACAGGGTCAGCATCGCCGCAGAGTGGTAGCTTGCGAAATCGCTGTCCTCATTCCCGGTAAACAGCGTACGGCTAATCTGCTCAGCCGCACGGCTACCGGCACAAATCACCTCAATCAGCCGGTTTACCGGCTCGCTCTCGGAAATGAGCGAGCTTTCGGGACGAATTAATAGCTCAACGGCTAATGGATAGAGGCTGTCGCTGACCATAAAAACCCAGTGAATATCACGATACTGGGTCATGAGGGCGTAATAACGCTCGCAGACGGCCCGGGGTTGCGCAATCTCGCCGGAGATATCCGCAACGACCAGCACCGCCCGCCGCAGTTGTAAAAGGGTGAGCTCATCATGAGAGCGACAAAAACTGAGTTCGTAATCCGGGAGGTTCTCATTGAAGATCACCTTTAACCCTGACTGCATGACGGGGATTTTACTAATAACGACGCCAAACTTACCTTGTCCTGGTAACATAACACCTCCGCTTCCTGTCGAAGTTCCTTCGCTTGCCCGTAAACGTTCGGCGAGTGACTCGATCGCCATACCATTTACTGGATGAATATTAAAAACATATTCATGGCCCGCGTACACGATATACTGAATGACCGAACCGTGGTCATACCGTGTAAATATTATTCCTGTGTATACTTGCGATGAATATTAGCACAGACGCCTCTGCGCTAATAAATTAGAAAAGATAAAACTATTATTTAGCAAAAATAATTTCAGGCTTGAAAATTATGAAGCATTCTCTTTAATTGCTTCTCTAAATGCTTTAGGCGACATGCCACTGTAGCGGCGGAAAAAGCGAGAAAAATAGGCGGCGTCGCTAAAACCCAAATAATCAGAGAGTTGCGTTACCGTCATGCGAGTGTACTGCAGGTTACGCCGCGCCTCAAGCATCAGTCGCTGATGCAGTACCCCGAGAGCGCTACAGCCATAGAACTCGCGACATAAATAGTTTAAATGCGTGACCGACAGCCCAATCAACTTCGCATACTCCGCCAGCGGGAGATGCTGCCGGTAGTGGCTCTCAATAAACCGGGAAAAATGACGCATCATACTGCGCTTTCGCTCCGCTTTGTCTTCCGCGGGCGGTGCGGGGCGGCACTGCCGGTTCAGCCAGACCAGCAGCGTCCCCAGCAGCGAATAAAGCATCATTTCCCGTGCGTCATGATCGGCACTGTACTCCTCGCGAAGCGCTGAAAACAGCGTATGCATACGCCCCCGGGAACGCCCCACCGGCAGACACTGCGCTACGCTAAGCACATCCAGCGGCCGGCCGAACTGATTTTCAAAGCGGCTCAGCAGCGGCAGCGCCAGGGAGAGCACAAATCCGTGCGTCCCGGGTGAAAAATGAAAGCCATGAATGCAGAGGGCGGGCACCACCTGGATGCAGGATTCCGTCATCACCGCGGTGGTGCCTTCAATTTCGATCTCCGCCCGACCTTTGTGCAGATAGAGGAGCTGGACCATTTCGGCGTGCTGGTGGACGCGAATATGCCACTGATACAGGCTGCTGCGCTGCAAAATCGATTCGCAGTGCAGCAGGTCCGGCGTCGGCCAGCCGCGCTCCTCGCCATAGAGCTTAAATACCGGAACAGTTTGGACGGGCGACATAGTTACTCCTGTTCAGTCAGACGACGCGCTCCATGGGCAGGCCCACGTAGTTTTCCGCGATGGTGGTCAGCCCGGCGCGCGAGCCCAGATAGTAGCGGCGATCGGCCGCCTGCATTTTGGCGTCGAATTCGCTCTGCTGCGGGAAATCGTGCAGCAGGCGGGTCATGAACCAGCTAAAGCGTTCCCCTTTCCAGACCCGATCCAGCGCTAGTCGCGAATAGGTCGCGAGCAGATCGCTCCGGCCATGATGGTAGTATTCGCGAAGGATCCGCCACAGATAGTTCACGTCCGATGCCGCCAGGTTCAACCCTTTAGCGCCGGTCGGCGGTACGATATGCGCGGCATCCCCCACCAGAAACAATCGCCCATATTGCATCGGCTCTACGACGAAGCTGCGCAAGGGAGCGATGCTTTTCTCAAGTGAGTGACCAGTCACTAACTTTGATGACAGATCCGCCGGCAATCGGCATTTCAACTCCTGCCAGAAGCGTTCGTCCGACCAGTCTTCCACTTTATCGCTCAGCGGAACCTGCAGATAGTAGCGGCTGCGAGTAAGTGAGCGCTGACTACATAAAACGAATCCCCGCTGATGATGCGCATAGATCAGCACCGGATTGACCGGCGGCGTATCCGCCAACAGGCCTAACCAGCCGAACGGCCAGACGCTCTCGTAAGTTTTGAGGATGTCAGCGGGAATACTTTGCCGCGACACGCCATGGAACCCGTCGCAACCGGCGATAAAGTCACACTCCAGGCGGCAGAATTCACCTTCGCTAAGATAGGTGATCGTCGGCCGGTCGCTTTTCGCGTCATGGATAGTCACTTCGCTCACGCCGTACACGATCGGCGCGTCGCTGGCGGCCCGGGCAGCCATCAGGTCGCGGGTCACTTCAGTCTGGCCGTAAACCATCACGCTCTTGCCGTCGGTCAGCTCGCTCAGTGAGACGGGCACCCGCTGGCCGTCAAAGAGAAACTCCACCCCATGATGCACCAGGCCTTCGACGTCCATTCGCTGCGCCACGCCCGCTTCGCGAAGCAGATCGACGGTACCGCTTTCCAGAATTCCCGCGCGGATGCGCCCCAGCACATACTGCGGCGTTTGACGCTCAAGAATGACCGTGTGGATGCCGGCGTTGTGCAGGAGCTGCCCCAGCAGCAGTCCGGAAGGGCCAGCGCCAATAATCGCGACCTGTGTTTTCATAGGATTGTCTCACTTTTGCAGGGTTAATTATTTGTATATTTTTTGTTTAATAAAAGTGCTTTCCTGCATTTTTGATAAGTCAGACGGGAAAAAGAAGGGATGAATGGCGACAAAAATTGCACTTTTCACCAAACTGGCAAAAGTGTGGGAAGCTTCAAATTCTGCCCCTCCGGCGGGCGGGAAATTTTTGCACATTATTTGATCCCACCCCCCTCAGCCGCCCAGGCGCTTCAGGTTAAAGTATCGGCAGATACCAGGCGTCGCGGACAGCAGAGGAAATATGCAGGTTGATCGGGCACAGCAGCGGGCAATCACACGATTATGCATCCAGTGTGGTCTTTTTTTGTTACAGCACGGCGCCGAAAGCGCGTTGGTGGAAGAGCTTTCAACGCGTCTCGGGCTGGCGCTGGGGATGGACAGCGTCGAAAGCGCCATCTCCTCCAACGCTATCGTCCTGACCACCATTAAGAATGGCGAATGTCTTACCTCCACGCGTAAAAATGTCGACCGCGGCATTAATATGCATGTGGTGACGGAAGTGCAGCATATCGTGATCCTCGCCGAGCATAAGCTGCTGGATTATCGCGACGTCGAGAAGCGCTTCGCGCAGATTAGGCCCCTGCGCTATCCCCGCTGGTTGCTGGTGATCATGGTGGGCCTCTCCTGCGCTTGTTTCTGTAAACTGAATAACGGCGGCTGGGATGGAGCGCTGGTCAGCTTCTGCGCCAGCACGGTGGCCATGTACATTCGCCAGGTGCTGACCCACCGTTCCATGCATCCGCAGATCAACTTCTGCATCACCGCCTTTGTGGCCACCACGATCTCCGGGCTGCTGCTGCGCCTCCCTACCTTTGCCAGCACCCCGACCATCGCCATGGCCGCCAGCGTCCTGCTGCTGGTCCCGGGCTTTCCGCTGATCAACGCCGTCGCCGATATGTTTAAAGGGCATATTAATACCGGCCTCGCCCGCTGGGCGATCGCCAGCCTGTTAACCCTTGCCACCTGCATTGGCGTAGTGATGGCAATGACCGTATGGGGGCTGCGGGGATGGGCATAATTTCGTTTATTTTCGCGCTGGCGGAAGACATGCTGCTGGCGGCGATCCCTGCCGTCGGGTTTGCGATGGTCTTTAATGTCCCGCAGCGCGCCCTGCGCTGGTGCGCGCTGCTGGGGGCCATCGGCCACGGTTCGCGCATGGTCATGATGAGCGCCGGTTTTAACATTGAATGGGCCACGTTTCTCGCCGCCCTGCTGGTGGGTTGCATCGGCATCCAGTGGTCGCGCTGGTATCTGGCGCATCCGAAGATTTTTACCGTTGCCGCCGTGATCCCGATGTTTCCCGGTATTTCCGCTTACACTGCGATGATCTCCGCGGTAAAAATCAGTCATTTTGGCTATTCTGAAGAGATGATGATTTTGCTGCTGAGCAATTTTTTAAAGGCCTCTTCAATCGTGGGCGCCCTCTCCATCGGCCTGTCGATACCCGGTCTGTGGCTGTATCGTAAGCGCCCTCGCGTCTAATCCCGGCGTCGCGGTAAAGCCGCGACGCTCCTTCCGCGACGGGCTCTGTGCTACTATGTGCAGATCACCCCACTCTTTGCAGTTCAGAGTTGAGATAGAGTTATGTCTTCGCGAATTTTAACCTCCCATTTTAGCGGCCTGGAAGAGTTCCTCCAGCAGCACGCGGCGCTGCTGGCGAAATCGACTGACGGCACTGTCGCCGTTTTTGCCAACAACGCCCCGGCGTTCTATGCGCTGACCCCAGACCGGCTGGCGCAGCTGCTGGAACTGGAAGCCAGGCTGGCGCGCCCCGGCAGCGACATCGCGCTTGACCCGCAGTTTTTCGACGAGCCCGCGGCGGCGCCCGTTGCGGTGCCGATGGGCAAATTTGCCATGTATGCGGCCTGGCAGCCGGACGCCGACTTTCAGCGTCTGGCCGCGCTGTGGGGCATCGCCCTGAGCCAGCCGGTCACCCCGGAAGAGCTGGCCGCTTTCGTCGCTTACTGGCAAGCGGAAGGTAAAGTGTTTCACCACGTGCAGTGGCAGCAGAAACTGGCTCGCAGCGTGCAAATCAGCCGCGCCAGCAACGGCGGGCAGCCGAAGCGCGATGTGAACAGCGTGAGCGAACCCGACAGTCATATTCCGCGAGGTTTCCGAGGATGAGCATGAAAAACGTTGGCGATCTGATGAAGCGCCTGCAGAAAATGATGCCGGCTCATATCGAACCGGCGTTTAAAACCGGCGAAGAGCTGCTGGCCTGGCAAAAAGAGCAAGGCAAGCTGCGTTCCGAAGCGCTGGAGCGGGAGAACCGCGCGATGAAAATGCAGCGCACCTTTAACCGCTCGGGGATCCGCCCGCTGCATCAGAACTGCTCCTTTGATAACTATCGCGTCGAGTGCGAGGGGCAGATGAACGCCCTCGCCCGGGCGCGTCAGTACGTGGAGGAGTTTGATGGCAATATCGCCAGCTTTATCTTCTCCGGCAAACCGGGCACCGGTAAAAACCACCTCGCGGCTGCTATCTGCAACGAACTGCTGCTGCGCGGGAAATCGGTCTTAATTATCACCGTGGCTGATATTATGTCAGCCATGAAAGATACCTTCGGCAATCGGGAGACGAGCGAAGAGCAATTACTGAGCGATCTCAGCAAGGTCGATCTTCTGGTGATTGATGAAATTGGTATGCAGACGGAGTCTCGCTATGAAAAGGTCATTATCAATCAGATAGTTGACCGCCGCTCTTCCTCCAAACGGCCTACCGGTATGCTAACCAACAGTAATATGGAAGAGATGAATAAGCTGCTCGGCGAACGGGTGATGGACCGTATGCGCCTGGGCAACAGCCTGTGGGTTATCTTCAACTGGGAAAGTTACCGGCACCGCGTCACCGGCAAGGAGTATTAAGAGATTTCCGGACAACGGCGGCGTTATACTAAAGTGATTCTTCAGTCACGCTTATGAGTCCGTCTATGAAATCGTTAAAAAATGGCTTACTTGCCGCGCTTACCCTCAGCGCATTTACCCTCTCCGGGGCCCACGCTGCCTCCTGGCAGGATTCTCTCAACAGCGCCGCCAGCCAGCTCAGCGGCGGCAGCACCCAGGCTGGCAGCGGCGGCATGTCCGTCTCCTCGCTAACCAGCCTGCTCAGTGGCAGCAGCCAGTCGCTGACCGCCAGCAGCATGAATAATGCGGCCGGGATCTTGTCATATTGCGCGCAACAGAAGCTGGCCTCCGTGACCAGCGCCGATAACGTCAAAAACCAGGTGCTGGATAAACTAGGACTCAGCACGCCGGAAAAACAGAAACAAGACACCAACTATCTCGATGGCCTGCAGGGGTTGCTCAACAGTAATAACGGCCAGCAGCTGGACCTGAATACGCTTGGCAACAGCTCGCTGGCGAAACAGGTGAAAACCAAAGCCTGCGATCTGGTCTTAAAACAGGGCGTTAACTTCCTCTCCTGATACGTACTGCTAATGCCGCGTTTGTCGCCTTCGCGACGGCAGCGCGGCCTGAAACGGCTTTTTTCTCCTTTTTCTCCTTGCGCTTCCCCGCCACGCCGGCTGCGACGCCGATCAAAAAAAGCAACTTCTAAACCAATTCTGAATAACTGCACACTTTCATGACGCTAGAATTGCAGCAAGATGGCGCTGCAATTACAGTGTGGCTTGAAAAGTAATCTGTTCTGCCAGCCGATAACTGGCGTTAATGAGGATGAGCTGTGTCAGAGTTGTTATCCATCGCCTTATTTTTAGCTTCGGTGGCGCTTTATGCCTGGAAAGCGGGTCGTAACACCTGGTGGTTTGCCGCCACGCTCACGGTGTTAGGCCTGTTCGTGGTGCTGAATATCACCCTCTACGCCAGCGACTACTTTACCGGCGACGGCATCAACGACGCGGTACTCTACACTCTGACCAACAGCCTGACCGGCGCCGGGATCGGCAAATACATTCTGCCGGGCGTCGGCGTGGCCGTCGCGCTGGTTGCCGTTTTTGGCGCCCTGGGGTGGGTGCTGCGCCGCCGTCGGCATCATCCTCATCACGTCGGCTACAGCCTGGCGGCGCTGCTGCTGGCGCTGGCCTCGGTCGACGCCAGCCCGGCCTTCCATCAAATCAGCGAGCTGGTGAAATCGCAATCACGGGAAGGAGACCCGGACTTTGCCGCGTACTACAAAGAACCGTCGAAGCGTATCGACAATCCGCAGCTGAATCTGGTCTATATCTATGGCGAAAGCCTTGAGCGCACCTATTTTGATAACGATGCGTTCCCCAACCTCACCCCTGAGCTTGGCAGAATTAAAGATGAGGGCATTGATTTCAGCAATACCATGCAGCTGCCGGGGACCGATTACACCATCGCCGGCATGGTCGCGTCACAGTGCGGCATTCCGCTGTTTGCGCCGTTTGAAGGCAACGCTTCGGCCTCCGTATCCAGCTTCTTTCCGCAGAATATCTGCCTTGGCGATATCCTGAAAAACTCCGGTTACGAAAACTATTTTGTGCAGGGAGCTAACCTGCGCTTTGCTGGCAAAGACGTCTTTCTCAAGTCCCACGGCTTCGATCACCTGTTCGGGGCGGAAGAGCTCAAAACCACGGTAGCGGATCCCGCCTACCGCAACGACTGGGGCTTCTATGACGACACGGTACTTGAGGAGACGTGGAAAAAATTCGAAGAGCTGTCGCAGTCCGGAAAACGCTTTTCGCTGTTCGCCCTGACGGTGGACACCCACCATCCCGACGGCTTTATTTCGCGCACCTGCGAGCGTAAACGCTATGACGTGGACGGTAAGAAAAACCTCTCCTTTAGCGCCGTTAGCTGCAGCCAGGAACATATCGCCGCGCTAATCGAGAAGATCAAAGCCTCTCCCTATTTCAAAAACACGGTCATCGTGGTCTCTTCCGACCACCTGGCCATGAAGAACAGCGCCTGGGATTACCTCAACAAGCACGATCGCAGCAATTTGTTCTTTGTCCTGCGCGGCGATCGGCCGCAGCAGGAGACCCTGGCAGTGAAACGCAACACCATGGATAACGGTGCGACGGTGCTGGATATTCTCGGTGGCGATAACTATATCGGCCTCGGGCGCAGCAGTCTCTCTGGCCAGTCGCTCTCCGGTATTTTCATCAATATGAAAGAGAAGATCCTGGCCTGGAAACCCGACGTGATCCGCCTGTGGAACTTCCCGAAAGAGATTAAAAACTTCACCATCGACTCGCAGAAGAACATGATCGCCTTCTCCGGCAGCCATTTCCGTCTGCCGCTGCTGCTCCGGGTGTCGGATCAGCGCGTTGAACCGCTGCCGGAGAGCGAATACTCGGCGCCGCTGCGCTTCCAGCTGGCCGATTTCGCACCGCGGGATAATTTCGTGTGGGTCGATCGCTGCTATAAAATGGGCCAGCTGTGGTCTCCTGAGCTGGCGCTCTCCACCGACTGGTGCGTCTCGCAGGGCCAGCTCGGGGGTGAGCAGAAGGTTCAGCACGTTGATAAGCCACAGTGGAAAGGCAAGACCGCCTTCAGGGACACCCTTATCGATATGGAGCGCTATAAGGGCAACGTCGATACGCTGAAAGTTGTCGACAACGATATTCGCTATAAGGCCGACAGCTTCGTGTTTAACGTTGCCGGCGCGCCGGAAGAGGTGAAACAGTTTAGCGGCATTTCGCGCCCCGAGTCCTGGGGTCGGTGGTCCAATGCCCAGCTGGGCAGCGACGTGAAGATTGAATATAAAGAGCCGCTGCCGGAGAAATTTGATCTGGTGATCACCGCCAAAGCCTACGGTCCCAATGCCAATAAGCCGATCCCGGTGCGGGTTGGTCAAAGTGAGCAAGTGCTTACTCTGGTCAATGATGTGACCACCACGACGCTGCATTTCGACAACCCGACGCGCAGCAACACGCTGACCATCACTCCGCCGGACCCGCAGTCCACCAACGAGGGCAATATCCTCGGCCACTCCCCGCGTCAGCTGGGGATCGGTATGGTGGAGATCAAAGTGGTGAAAAGCGAAGGTTAAAGCCACCTTGCCCGGCGGGTTTTGGCGCCGGGCAACGGTTTGGGTGGCGGGGTGTTAGCAATACAGCGGCTTGAGCTCGTCAGCCGACAGTCCGGTAATCTTCTGTACCGTCTCTTTGTCGAGGCCATTCTGTAACATGCTGCCGGCAATGCGCAGCGCCTCACGCCGGCTCCCTTCCTGTAAGCCCTCAAGGCGCCCTTCCAGGCGCCCTTCCTGTCGGCCCTCATGCCGACCTTCCTGCTTAAGCTTTTGCGCGATAGACATCAATGTCTCCTCATACTGTGGCAGACGGCGGGCCAGCCGGCGGAGAAACACGCCCGGCTCGGCCGTGTTACCGTACTGCAGCATATAGTGAAACAGCATTCTCAACTGCCGGGGGCTAGTGTATCCCAGCATCACCACGGCCGCCAACGACTCCGTTATGTCGCTGAGATCGCGCTGGCGAATATGCTTTTGCATCAGCTCCAGCAGGGCGACCCGCCGATGCTGCACGATTTCATCGTCCGGCATGACCGTGACGTCGATCAATGGAAACTGATTGCCGTACAGCTTCTTCGCCAGCTGCGGGTCGGCAAATTCATCCAGCCAGTTGAGGGAAAAAGGATAGGGACTGGTTGCGCCGTGATAAAACAGCATCGGCACCACCAGCGGCAGCGTTTTGTGCCCGGCGTCGAGGTGTCGCTGCATCGCGGCAATCGCATAGCGCATCAGACGAAAAGCCATATGGTTGTCCGGCGAGCTCTGATGCTCTATCACCACGTAAATATATCCCGCCCCGCAGGTGGTTCGCACCGACCACAGCACGTCCGAATACCAGGCGCGCAGATCCTCATCGATAAAACTCGCCGATTGCAGCCTCAGGGTAGCGAAATCGCACCGCTGGCGGATCGCTTCGGGAAGATAGAGCATGAGGAAATCATTCGCTGTCTCCGGGTGGCGAAGAAATCGTTTAAACACCGCATCATGCGGCGTTGAGGTCATCCGTTTTTTCATGGCCATCCGCTTGCCTGAAAGAGAAGGAAAGCCGGACTCTACCACCGGTTTTTACCCGGCTGGATTTGACGATGATTTTCTGGGAAGCGCCTCGGAGAATAGCGGAGCGGCCAGTCTGACTGGCCGCCATGGGCAAGATTTAGTAATCAAACTGCCGGTAATAACGGCGGATATTCAGGTCGTGGCCGGTATGGTGCTCAAAGTGGGCCGCCAGCCGGTCCACCAGCAGAGTTGACACCACGCACGGCGCCATAATCCAGCGGAACGCATCATCAATGCCGTTCAGCGGATAGTCGCGTGGGTCGATCACCACCAGATGGTCAGTTATCTTTTCGGCAAAGCGTTCGACGCGCTCGTCCAGCGCCCGGCATTTCCCCTCGCCCTTCACCAGAAACAACGGGACCTCTTTTTCCAGCAGCTCCAGGGTACCGTGGAAAAATTCAGCCGAGCTTACCGACTTCGTCCGCTTCCACTGCATCTCTTCGAGAATACACATCGAGAACAGATAGACTTCCCCCCACATTTCCGCGCCGCCAATCCACATCATGTAGTCGCTATTATGGTATTGCGCGGCAATTTTATCCGCCTGCGGATCGAACTGGCGCTTGGCCTCTAGCAGATTTTCCGGCAGCAATTCCAGCTGGCTGGCAAAACGCTCATATTCAGCAAACTCGCCGTGACGATAAATCACGCGGAAGAATAACCAGTACAGCAGCATATACTCATATTCCACGCCATTCTTATGGCACATCGGAATATGCCAGCTGGCGGCGGCAGCCAATGGCGAATCGGCATGACGGGTAATGGCTACAACGCGTATCCCCTGCGCCTTGCACCATTCGGCAATGGCCACCGACTCTTTGGTATCGCCGGATTTAGAGAGCGTGACGACAACCGCCTCTTTATTTAATTTTTTATGCCCGCGATGGATTAATTCCGCCGCCTGCTCAAGATAAACCGGTACGCTGGTTAATTCTTTGGCAAACTCATTAATAGCCATCATCGGGGCCAGGGAACCGCCAACCGAGGCAAAAAATAATGCGCTGCAGCCGCTGTCATAAATAGCGTCGGCCACGGTTTCAGCCTGTTTACGCGCAGCAATGATCTCGCGAGCACTGGTCAGGTACTCGTCCTGATTAAAACCCAACATAGTTTTCTCCTGAATAATCAGATTTTACTTTTTAAGACGCGGTCAAAATCGTCGAAAATACGTATCGCCAGATCGATGCCTTTTAGCCCGGCGGTATGCCAGGCGAGCATCTGCACTGGGACAATCAGCAACAGCGGCGCCAGGTGATGCTCGCACGGGCAGTTAAGCGCCAGCGTTTGTTCATCCTCTTCGTCGCCCAGCGTCAGGGTAAAGGCCCGGGCAATGGACGGCGCCATATAGTCGCGCAGCGCCCGGGTTCGCCCGTCCGGCGTATCTTCAATAAACAGCATCACATGGCGGGCATTGGCTTCCAGATAGGGGCCGTGCATATAGGCTTCCAGCTCAAAGCCGCTGGAAGGCACGCGCACCGTCTCGGTAAATTTGGTTTCGAACTCTTTCGCCACGCCAACCAGCGCGCCATAGCCGGTGGCGACAAAGCGCTCGCCGCGCCGCAGCGTTTCGCTATGCCGATCGATAAAGCGCGAAGTGCGGGCGATAACCTCCGGGATCGCCGCCGCCAGCCGCTGGAATTCGGCAAGATAGTGCTGCTCCTCGGCTTCGCTGGCCTTCCCCTGGCTGCGGGCAATCATCAGCGCTATCAGCAGCAAATTGAGCACTGTCGCGCTAAAGCCGCGGGTGACAAACCCTACGCTCTCGATCCCGGTATTGATATCCAGCACGCCATCGCAGGCGCGCCCGGTCGGGCTTTGCGGGTCGGAGGTCAGGGCAAATACCGGCAGTCCTGAGGCCTGTACCTTACGCATCGCCTCCAGCGTCGACGCGCTTTTTCCGCTCTGTGAAATCGCCACCACCAGATCGGTATGCGGGTCGATAGCTTCGTAATGGGTAAAGTTGTACGGCTCTTTAATGTCAACCAGCACGCCGAAGCGTTGTTCAAAGAAATAGCGCGCGCACAGCGCGGCGTTCAGCGACGATCCGGTCGCCAGCAGCAAAATTCGGCGTACCGGGTGCTGGCGGGCAAAGGTCTCAATCGCCGCCAGCTTTTGCCGGTAGTCGCGCAGGATCTGCGCCAGACAGGCCGGCTCTTCGCTGATATAGGTCATCATTGTTGGTCGCATAGCTCACTCCCGTTAAAACAATCCGATCCACGAACCCAGAATGCCCACCAGCGCCATTCCGCCGATAATAGAGAGCGGTTTAACCTTGCGCCCAAGCAGCCAGTAGACGATGCCGAAACTCACCAGCGGCAGCATGCAGGGCAGAATGTCGTTGATGATGTCCTGCACCTGGGTTTTGGCTTCCCCGGTCCCGAAGGAGACAGGGATGGTGATATCGATCATTGAGGCGGTCATCGCCCCGACCACCATCAGGCCGATAATCGATGCCCCGTAGGTCAGGCTCTCCATCATTCCGCTCTTCTGGATCCGCTGCAGGACGCCGGTGCCCAGCACGTAGCCCCAGCGGGTAAAGCACCAGCGCGCCAGAATGTGCGGCACGTTAAATACCAGCAGAAACAGGATTGGCCCGAGAATATTGCCTTTTAGCGCCAGGCTGGTGCCGATACCGGTGGCGATCAGGCGCAGCGTGCCCCAGAAGAAGGAATCACCCAGCCCGGCCAGCGGCCCCATCAGCGACGCTTTGACGTTATCAATGGCATTGGCATCCATATTTTTCTGCTGGCTATTTTTCTCCTCCATCGCCGTGGTGATTCCCAGCAGCAGGGTGACGATATGCGGCGTGGTATTGAAGAACACCAGATGGCGTTTCAGCGCCCCGGCCAGCTCCTCTTTGCGCGGATAGAGCTTCTTCAGCACCGGGATCAGCGCGTAAACAAAGGCGAGATTCATCTGTCGCTCATAGTTCCACGAGAACTCCATCTGGAAGGAGCGCCAGAACACCCGGCGTAAATCACGCGGCGTAATTCGCGTTTCTTCCTGCTCCTGCGGCTGCAGGGTCTCTTCAGAAATCATCTTCGTCGTCATCGCTGACTCCTTGTTCTGTCGTGGTACGAGGTGCGCTAAATGCGGTGACGTTAACCATCACCACCGCCACGATGGCGCCGAGAATGGCGATACCGGTCACCGGGATTTTCAAATAGGCCATCAATACAAAGCCGAGGAAAAAGTACGGCGCCACTTTCTTGTTAATCAGCAACCTGGCGAGCATCGCGAAGCCGAGAGCCGGAATGATCCCGGTGGCTACGCTAAGCCCGTGTTTGATAAATTCCGGGATCGCATCGAGCAGAGATTTCACCGCGTTGCTGCCCACCAGGAATGAGACGGTCACCACCGTGGCAAGCATTAGCGACAGGCCGAATCCGGCGATCAAATGCATCCGCTCAATGCCGCGCGTATCCGCCCGTTCCGCATAGCCGTCCGCTTTCTGGCTGAGCAACGGAATGAACATCCCCAGATAAACGTTTTTCAGGATCAGGGTCAGGGTGGCGATAGGCAGGCCGAGCAACAGCGCCGTTTCCGTGCCCGCGCCGGAGGTGATAGCGAACGCCACGCCGAGAATACCGCCGGTCACCACGTCGGGCGGGATCGAGGCGCCAACGGAGAACGAGCCGATAAACGCCAGCTCTAGCGTCGCGCCCATGATGACGCCGGTCTGCACATCCCCCAGCACCAGACCGGTCAGCAGCCCGGTGACGATAGGCCGGGAAATCAGCGACGTCCCTAAGGCATATTCCGATTGCGCGATAAACGCCACCAGACCCAGTAAGAGAGCCTCTACCATAATCTGTCCTCCGGAATTACACGCATTCCGTAAAAAGCTGTTTGCGATCGTTCGGGACCTGGCGAATTTCCACCTCGACGCCTTTGCCCACCAGTTGTTGCAACTGCTCTATTTCCTCCGGCAGTAAATTAATCGCCTTAGAAATATTTTTACTGCCCTCTTTGGCCTTAATCCCACCGAGATTAATACTTTTTATTTCCTCAACGGCGCTGGCAATACGCCAGGCGTCATTGACCGATTCCACAACAATAAATAAATTATATTTATCGGTAACCCCGCTTTTTATCGCTTCAATAGAATCATTTATATTTTTAATCACCAGCTTTACCGAGGGTGGTTTAGCAAGCTTAATGGTGGTTTTCCGAAGTTCATCCTCAGGGACACTGTCGTTGGCGATTAAAATACAATCGGCACCGACATATTGGGTCCAGGAAAAGGCTACCTGGCCGTGAAGTAATCGATGGTCAACCCTTAATAACGTAATCATCATGCATCCTCATTTCAGAAGTCTTTATCCATAGTCATCGCCCCGGCAATACTCTGATTGCAGTACTGAATGCTCTCTTTGGCGTTGATTAATGCTTCAGAAATTAATTTTTCGGTATTCTCTTCCGCTGCAGAAATAAGCAGGTCAATAATTAACGGTAGATTTAACCCAGATAATAAATGGAAGTGCGGGCGCGATAAAAAACGCACAAACTCATTATTGACGCTACCGGCGAAAATATCCGTAATCACTATCAGCTCATCCTGCGCCGGGAAACGCGCCAGCAGCGCCTCCACCTGCTGCGTCAGATCGACCTCCTCTTCTACATAGGCGCACAGAGTATGAATATCCGGCTGTTTACCGAGGATCAGCTCCACAGAGTTCAACAAACCGTTAGCAAAGGTGCCGTGGCTGGCAAAAATATAGTGTCGTTTCATCCTTACCTCGAAAGCGCATTCCACTGCTTTCTTAATTGCAACCGACGTGCCAGAAACAGTGGCGCGTCGGCTAACGTAAGGATAAAAGGGGGAGAAGCGTTAAAACTCTTGATCTTCCTGAATAAATTCCGTTTCCCGCGTCAGGATGTCGTGAATGTAATAGAGCTCGACAACGGGAATTTTGACACTATATCCGCTCTCTATGACACTAAAGGCCTCGCGCAGCGTAGCCAGCTCGCGCTCCGGACACTGCCTTCCCGAATAATGGGTTGGGGAAGCGTGGCGAATTAACCGCTCTATCAGACAGCTGATGTGCACATACAGCGCTACCTTACGTTCGTTGGGCACCTCGTACCCGGCCAGATGCTCATAGCGCAGCAAAAACTGCTCAACCTGGTTGATCACCTTCGCGGTATCAAGGATCGTCACCGACTCAATCACTCGCCGCAGCGAGAAGTTTTTCAGGATCAGGTTGTTGATCTCGCTAACCTGCTCCGCCGTCGCCAGTTCGCCGAAGATACGCATCAGCGGGCGACTTCCTTCGCCGGAAATCAGCGAATCCAGCGAGATCCACGGGAGATCGGCAAGATGCGGATCGAGGGTGCCGACGATCGCCAGCACCTCGTAGCGGCTGAGCATCGGCTCCCGCCGCGCGGGATCGGCAAGGGTCTCCACATCACAGGCCACAATATCAATGCCAAGCGCTTCAGGGATGCTGGCTTTTAACAGCGCCGACAGGTTCGCCGCCGCGCCCAGTCCGGTGGCGCAGGTGGTCAAAATCGCCCGCGGTTTATCGGTCTGCGGGTAATAGAGCTGGTGCTCAACCGCCAGATCATCGCCGATCTCGCGGACGATATCTTCCAGCATATCGCCGTGCAAAATCCGCTCCCCGACGTACATCGCCATGCCGGTGGAGACATTGTTAATAATCGCCACCGGCGTGTTCAGACGACGATTAAAATGGCTGTGAATAGCGTTCAGGGATCCCATATCGACCAAAATGATCAGCCCTGACGCCAGCGCGTGGCGCTCAATGTAGGCCATCACCTGATTAGCGATAGCCTCCGGCGTCACGTCGAGCGGCATGTCGAATGACTCAAACAGCGGGCTTTTCAGCAAGCGGTTCGCCACGCTGGCAATGCTGCTGGCGGTGGCGTAACCGTGAGCGAGAATAATCGCCCGGGTCACCTGCTGCTGGCTAATAGCGCCATTTTTCTGGAACCACAGCACCAGCAACAGCAGGTCAATACGTTGGGGCTCAATATCCAGCTTCAGCGCCAGCGCGTCGAGGATCGCTTCGCAAAAGCGATACAGCAGCGGGAATTTGTTTGCCAGAAAATCCGCCAGCAGACGGATTTTCTCATTGCTCATCGTGGACGGCGCCTGACGGGATCGATGGATCAGGTAGTGGCTCAGGGCGTAAAGACAGTTACCGTTAAACTGGATATTGAAGCGTTTTTCCAGGCGATAATACTCCTCCCGCACCTGATGGGCGATCAGCAGCAACATCTGCGAGCTACTGGCATCCTGGTTATCAAAGATCAGCCGATCGAAGAGGGTTTCAATCTCCTCCCCCATGCTTCTTTGCGCCTCTTCCCAGACCGTTTTTTTATTCAGCACCGCTTCATGCAGCGCCAAAATCCGACACTGAACGTCATAGATCAGCCCCTGAATCGGGTCGCGCGCCCGCAGCAGCCAGACCAGGCTGGTCTGCGGCTCGATTAGCAGCGGCTCCTGCTGACCCATCGCTTCACTGAGCGCCGGCGTCGCCGCCATGATCGTTTCCGGCAGATCGTGCAGCGTCACGGTCAGCATCTCGCTGCCCGGAGACCTGGCCCAGGCTGATGCCACGGCGTACTTCACCACATTCTTCAGTTCGCCGACGTTGCCCCGATAAACGTACTGCGTCAGGACCTGCAAAAGCCGCGGCGTTAGCTGCAGCCGGGCGGCCAGCGTCCGGGCCTCCTGCCAGAAAAACTGCAGCGTTAGCGCCTCCTTCTCCTCTCGGCTGCGGTGTTGAAGATCGGGCAAGCTGACCAGGATCGGAATACGACGAAGAAAGGTGGTCAGAAAGGTGCTGTGAATCTCTTCGGTGGTGGCAAACACCAGCCGCAGCGAAATCGGCAGGCCTTGAGCGGTCTCCCCCACCCGGTAGATCTCCTTGCGATCCAGCCAGGTGAACAGCTTCTCCTGCCCCTGAGCATCCAGGCGGTGGACCTCGTCGAGAAACAGCATCCCGCCGTTTGCCGCCTCGAACGCCCCGGCTTTATCGCTCTGCGCGCCGGTAAACGCGCCTTTGACGTAGCCGAACAGGTTGGCGGCCAGCAGCTCCGGATTACTGGCATACTGCGCGCAGTTGAAGCTCACGAAGGGCGCATCGGGCGCCAGCAGGCCCTGGGCGATCGCGAACTCGTGCATCAGCTCCGCCATATAGCTTTTACCGGTCCCGCTGTCACCGGTGATAAGCAGCGGTAGCCCGCCGTTGGGATAAAACAGCGCGGTTTTCATCTGCTCAATCGGTTTACGCAGGCTGCCATCATGGCCAGTCAGCAACGAAAAATGGTCCGCCTGTTCCGGCTGGCGGTCACTCTCCGCGAGCAGCTCCGCCATGCTGGCGTACTCGCTGCGGGAAAGGGGGAAGAACTGTTGGCAGAAGGCTTTTTTATGCAGAAAATAGACCGGCCGGGTGTTGATCTTCACCAGCACGTCCTGGGCGACCAGCTGATTGAGATAATGGCTGGCGGTATTTCTTTGCATCGCGAAACGCTGAGCCAGCCAGCTGGCGGTGAACACTTCGTTCAGGTTATCCGGATCGAAAAAATCGGTCTGATTTTGCAAAAAAGCCAACAGTTCCGTTTTACGCATTACATCCCCCTCGTCGCCATTACGAAGAGATATGATGCGGCAAAAGAGAGGCTTATCGGCGCCCCGTGCTGTTTTTTGCGGCCCAGCGCACACTCCCGCTTAAGCGAACTTTGCTGCGGTCAACTCCATCGTCATTTCATACTGCTGCAGCGATAGCGGTGAATATCCCGCCGTGGCAAACAGCGGCGTAAAGGTTTCCGGGACCGTCACCGAAGTGCCGATACCCGGGAACTGCTGCGCCAGCGCCATCAGCAGCGCCCGTGCCAGCCCCTGGCGACGGGCGGCGGGTTCAACCCATAAAAACTGCAGTACAGGCCGTGAACCCGAGGTGCCCAGTACCGCGAAGGCGCGCTGTTCCAGCGTCACGACGCGGCATGGCAGGGTGGCGAAGGTAAGCGGATCCATCAGCCAGGGGAGCTGACTGTTACTCTCCTCAACGGCGCGTCTAAGCAGCGCCAGGGTGGGATAAGGCTGTAACACGCCTGGCGCCGCAGCCTGAGGCTCTGCGCTCAGGTAGCCGCAGAGCCCATAGCGCCGCGTAAAGCCTAACGACTGATACAGCGCGACGGCCACATGGTTATCGCGGATCACCTCCAGGGAAACCGCCTCGATCTCCTGCTGCTGCAGAAGCATCAGCAGCTCCTGCATCAATTTCCGTGCAAGACCTTTGCCGCGCCAGGCCGGACGCAGGGCAAAGGCCGCCAGGCGAGCCATATTCCCCCGACGCGCGACGATCGCGATCGCCGCCGGTTCATCTCCGGCCAGCCAGACGCGGGAATCGATCAGGCTCATCCCCTCGGCGCTAAAGCGCTGAACAAATCCCTCCACCGACTGGGTCACCGGTACCAGATAGTCTGCAAAACAGGCGTTAAGAATATCCGTTAACTGCACGCTGCTGAACTGCGTGGCGGGAACGGCGGTCAGCTCCATACTTTTCTCCCGAAGGCTGCTATGCTGAGGTGATGAAAACTAACACTATAACTGCCGGTGCCGGATTACGCCTGACCGAGGAGAGTGATATCGCCCTTCTGCCGGCCATTGAACGTTCCGCCGCTCAGGCTTTTCGTCAGATCCCCGCTCTCGCCTGGCTGGCGGACAGCGAGGTGATTAGCGTTGCGCGTCATCATGATTATCTGGAAACCGAGCATAGCCTGCTGGCGGAAGCCGCCGGGCAGCCGATTGGCTTTATTCTGACCGAACCGCTCGACGATGCCTTATTTATCGTCGAAGTCGCCGTCCACCAGGCCTGGCAGCATCAGGGCATCGGGCGGATGCTGCTGGAGCAGGTTATCGACGGCGCCCGGCAAATGGCTTACCCGGCGGTGACCCTCACCACCTTCCGCGACGTGCCGTGGAATGCGCCGTTTTATACCCGTCTGGGATTCGCCATGCTCGATGAACTGACCCTGCCCGCCGGGCTGGCGGCGAAAAGAGAACAGGAGACCCGGCACGGCCTGCCGCCGGAGACGCGCTGCGCCATGCGCCTGGCGCTCTGATGTTCGGCCCCGCCGCGCTCTGCGCTTTGCTACGGCCGCAAGGCGCAAATCTCATCATATAAGGCGCGGCTGATAGCCACTCCCTGCTGCTCACTCTGCTGGCGACAGGCGAACCGCCGCTCGCCCGGTAACCGTGCCCCTTGCTCCTGCATCCCGCTGAACAGGGTTTCGGCGCGCGCCAGCTGCTCTTGTGCCTGCTCGCCGAGAAAGCGCTGCGGATCCAGCGCCAGAATCAGCTCTCCGCCGTAGGGTAAACCGCCCGCGCCGTTATCCCACGCCAGCGATTCGGCGCTGGTCATATCGCCGATAAGCGGCCCGGCCAGCAGCTCAACCATTGCCGCCAGCGCCGAGCCCTTATGGCCGCCGAAGGTTAACATCGCGCCGTTCAGCACCTCTGTGGCATCGGTGGTCGGCTGCCCCTGGCTGTCGATTCCCCACCCTTCCGGTAGCGCTTTGCCGGCGCGCTGATGCAACTGGATCTCGCCGCGCGCCGCGGCGCTGGTCGCCATATCAACAATAAACGGCGGCTTGTCCCGCCGCGGCCAGCCAAAGGCGATAGGGTTGGTGCCGAACAGCGGACGGGTGCCGCCCGCCGGGGCGACCCAGGCGTGGCTTGGCGTACAGGCTAGCCCCACCAGCCCTGCCTCGGTCAACGGCTCAATATCGGCAAACAGCGCGGAAAAATGGACGCAGCGGTTAATCGCCAGCGCCGCAATGCCGCTGTGCCGCGCTTTCTCCAGCAGCTGCGGCAGCGCGCGCTCGTAGGCCAGCAGCGAAAAGGCGCCCCCTGCATCCGCCCGCACAATCGCCGGCGCCTGGTCGTGGATCTGCGGCTCGGCATCAGGCGATACCTTACCTTTACGTAAGGTATCGACAATGCCCAACAGCCGCCACAGGCCGTGGGAAGCGCAGCCGTCGCGCTCCCCGGCAGCCACGTTACGGGCGATGGCCGCCGCGTGGTCGGCGCTGAATCCATTGGCGCTGAGCACCGCCAGCGCCAGGTCATAAGCTTCTGGTAACGATAGAGTTACCGACTCCATACTGTTCTCCTTTACTCTTCTTCGTCTCCGCTAAAATTAGCCTGCGGCAGACAGCTGCGCGCGCCCCAGTAATAAATCCCCAGCGACATTGCCGCCACCAGCACCGTATCCCAGGGGTGACCAATAACATTAAGCCCGCCGAAGCTGCCCAGCCAGGAAAAGAGGATAATCAACGCATAAAAAGCGATCAGCCACAGCGAAGACTTCACCTGCTGCGCCAGGCTCACGGTATGTTCCGGCACCTTGCCTTTGCACATCACGTACACCACAAACATCACGATCTGCAGCCCCAGCAGCCACGAGAGCGTATTCCAGCCGGACCAGTAGACGATCAGAGCCGAGACCATAAACGACACCGGGCCGATGATGGCGAAGGCGCGCACGCGGAACGGCCTCGGCAGATCCGGGGCGTTGCGGCGCAGCCCGGCGGCGGTCACCGGGGCGATGGCGTAGCTCAGCACCAGGGCAGCCGACACCACGCTAATTAACTGTTCCCATGAGGGGAATGGCAGCGTCCAGAAAATCGACAGCCCGAAGGTCAGCCACAGCGCCGGGCGCGGAATACCGGACGCTTTATCGATATGGGTAAAGGCTTTAAAGAAGGTGCCCGCCTTCGCCCAGCCGTAGATCACCCGCGGCGTCGCGTTCATGTAGATATTGCCGGTGCCGCTCGGGGAGATGATCGCATCGCTAATGACCATAAAGGCCAGCCAGCCCATGCCGAGGGTAATGGCGATATCGCGATACGGCAGCGAGAACTGTTTGCTCACCTCGGCCCAACCGCCGGTCAGCATCTCGGTGGGGATACTGCCAAGGAACGCCAGCTGCAGCAGCACGTAGATAATCGTTGACAGCACCACTGATAAAATCAACGCAATAGGGATAGTCCGCTGCGGCTTTTGCACTTCGCTGGCCACCGAGATAATCGGCGTCAGTCCCAGATAGGCGAAGATAATCCCTCCGGCGCTGATCGCCGCTTCCACCCCGGACATACCGAACGGCGCAATGCCCTGCGCGTGCAGGTTCTCCGGTTTAAAGAAGGCGAACAGCGTCACCACCACCAGCAGCGGCACCAGAAACTTGAGCACGCTGATGAAGTTGTTCGAGCGGGCGAAGGTCTTGACGCTGTAGTAATTCAGCGCAAAGAAGAAACAGAGCAGCAGGAACTGCACTACCCACCCCAGCAGCGTCGGCGAGCTGGAGCCCGGCTGGGTCAGCACCGGAAACCAGGCCGCGGCGTATTGCCGGGCGGCGACGATTTCTATCGAGATCAGGCTGGAGAAGGCGATCAGGGTGATGAACCCCAGCAGATAGCCCATCAGCTCGCCGTGGGAAAAGACCGGGTAGCGGATAATGCCGCCGGCGCGCGGCAGCGCCGCCCCCAGCTCACAGTAGACAATCCCCAGCAGCAGTACCGCAAAGCCGCCGATCACCCACGACGCGATCCCGGCCGGACCGGCAATGGATGCGACGTGGCTGGCGGCGAATAACCATCCCGAGCCGAAAATCGCGCCCAGGCCGATAAAGGTGAGGTCGGTCAGGGTCAGCTGTTTTTTAAACTTACCCGACTCAGCAACGCGGGTTTGACTGTTATGCGTAGTGTGAATGGTCATGGTGATGCCCTTGCGTCAATGAGAGGAGGAAATCGCTTCCCGGGTCCACTGGCCGTTGACCAGGCGCAGCAGGTTCAAAGGGTTCGCATCCTGCAGCGCCGGCGGTAACAGGGCGGCCGGCGCATTCTGCAGGCAGACCGGGCGCAGAAAACGCTCAATCGCCCGGCTGCCGACCGACGTTCCGCGCGCATCGGTCGTCGCCGGCCACGGGCCGCCGTGGACCATCGCATCGCACACTTCCACGCCGGTGGGATAACCGTTAAACAGCACCCGTCCGGCCTTCTCGCACAGCAGCGGTAGCAGGTTGGCCGCCAGCGGGCCGTCGTCCGCTTCCGCGTGCAGCGTCGCGGTGAGCTGTCCCTGCAGCGCTTTCACCACCGCCTGTAGCTGGACCGCGTCGTCCACTTCCACCAGCAACGATAGCGGGCCGAAAACTTCGGTCTGCAGCAGCGTATCCTGCGCCAGCAGATCCTCGACCTGAGCCTGCCACAGCTGGGTTTGCGCCTGCCCGGCGCCGGCGGCGAGGCCGCTCGCCAGCCTCTCGATACGCGGGTGCGCCGCCAGGGCCGCCACGCCCTGGCGGTAGTGCTGGAGAGTCGGCGCATTGAGCAACACCTGCGGCGCAGAGCCCGCTACCGCCGCGCACAGCGCCGACTTAAAGCGTTCCAGCCCGGCGCCGCGCAGCGCCAGAATCAGCCCCGGACGGGTACAGAACTGGCCGCCGCCGAGGGTGAATGACGCCACCAGCTCGTTCGCCAGCGCCTCGGCCCGCGTCTGCAGCGCCTGCGGTAGAATAATCAGCGGGTTAATCGCCGACATTTCAGCAAACAGCGGGATTGGCTGCGAACGCTGCTGCGCCAGTTGATACAGCGCCTTACCGCCGGCCAGTGAGCCGGTAAAGCCAACGGCCTGAATCGCCGGATGGCGGACTAATTCGGCGCCGATATCAGTCCCGAAAATCATATTGAAGACGCCGCCGGGTAACCCGCATCGCGCGACCGCCCGGACGATCGCTTCAGCGGTCAGCTCGGCGGTGGCCATATGGCCCGGATGGGCCTTCACCACCACCGGGCAGCCCGCCGCCAGCGCCGAGGCGGTATCGCCGCCAGCGGTGGAAAAGGCCAGCGGAAAGTTGCTGGCGCCAAACACTGCCACCGGCCCTAACGCCTGCTGATACTGGCGCAGGTCCGGGCGCGGCAGCGGTTGACGGTCGGCTAAGGCAGTATCAATACGGGCGGCGAAGGTATCCCCGCGCTGGATCACGCCAGCAAACATCCGCAGCTGGCCGCTGGTGCGCGCCCGCTCGCCCTGCAGCCGCGCCAGCGGCAGCGCGGTCTCCTGTTCGGCTAGTGCAAAAAACGCTTCCCCCAGCGCGTCCAGCTCATCGGCAATGGCGCAGAGAAAGCGCGCCCGCTGCTGCGGCGTGGTTTGTGAATAAACGGCAAACGCCTGCTGTGCCGCCTCCGCGGCCTGGGCGGCCTCCTCGCGTGAAGCCGGATAAAAGCGATGGCCGGTGGCTTCCCCATCCACCGCCCGCAGGCTCAATAGCGTCGCCTCGCCGCTGGCAACGCGGCGGCCGGCAATAAACTGCCGTCCCGCCATGGTCTGAGATGCATTCATACTGACTCCTGGGTTCAGAGGCCGACGTCCGGCAGGGCTGGACGAGTCGCCAGCGCCTGTTCCACGATCGCCACCACCTGCTGGCGCGTTTCCCCTTCCAGCGCCAGACGCGGCGGACGGGTCACGGCGCTGCCGCGTCCGAGTAGCTCTTCGCACAGCTTGATGCACTGCACCAGATCCGGACGCGCATCGAGATGCAGCAGCGGCATGAACCAGCGGTACAGCGCCATCGCCTCTTCGTAACGCTGTTGGCGGGCGAGACGGAATAACGTTTCCCCTTCGCGCGGGAAGGCGTTGGACATTCCGGAGATCCACCCTTCCGCGCCGACGGCGATACTTTCCACCACCACGTCATCCAGCCCGGCAAACAGCACGAAGCGATCGCCAACGGTGTTACGCAGGTCGATAAAGCGGCGGGTATCGCCGGAGGAGTCTTTAAAGCAGACGATGTTGTCGCAATCGGTCAGGGTGGCGAGAATGTCCGGCGTCACGTCGTTTTTGTATATCGGCGGGTTGTTGTAGACCATGATCGGCAGGTCGGTGGCGGTGGCCACGCTGCGGAAGTGGGCGGCGGTTTCATGCGGTTTTGAGGAGTAGACCAGCGCCGGCATCACCATGATCCCGTCCACGCCGACGCGCTCCGCCTCTTTCGCCATCTTCTGGGCAAAGGCGGTGGTGAACTCGGCCACCCCGGCGATCACCGGAATTTTGCCGCCGGCGGCATCTTTCGCCACTTCGATAATCTGCAATTTTTCATCAGTGCTCAGGGAGGTGTTCTCCCCGACGCTGCCACACACCACCAGCCCGGAAACGCCATCTTTGACCAGGTTTTTCATCACCGCGTGGGTGGCGTCTAAATCGAGGGAGTAATCGCTACGAAACTGCGTGCTAACCGCCGGGAATACGCCGCTCCAGTGAATCGCTTTATTGCTCATGCTCGGTTCCTTGTCGTCATTTTGTTAAGTCGAGGTGAATGATTGGTGAATATTCACTGACAGATTGACGCGTCGCGGAACCGGCGGCTTGTCGGTTTTCCCTTAATCCGATGACGAAATTAGCACAGTCGACAAAAGTGTGAGCCAGCCGTTATCCCTGCAGCGTCAGGCGAAAATCGCGCGGCGTCGAGCCGGTCATCGCTTTGAACTGGCGGCTGAAGGCGCTGTGATCGGTATAGCCGCACTGCAAGGCGATATCGGTAATCGGCGTATCGCCGGCCAGCAGTTCGGTGGCTTTTTCCAGACGCACTTTGTGGATCATCTGCCGCGGGGTGAGATGAAAGATCCGCTTGCAGTAGCGCTCGATCTGCGCAATCGACATCCCGCTTAGGGCGGTCAACTCTTCCATGGCGATCGGCCGGTGATAGTGGCGCCGGATATGATCGTCGACGATCGCCAGCCGCTGCCACGCCGGATGGCGGGCGTGGGCCTCCTGCAGATCGTGAGAGATCCCGGCCATGCCGATCACCTGACCGCGGACATCGCGCAGCGCCAGCTTCTGCGTCAGGCACCAGCCTCGTTCCCGGCCATTGTAGAGATGCATTTCCAGCTGGTCGCGCAGGGTCACGCCCTCCCGTAATACCCGAAGATCCTGTTCGGTGTACCCCTGCCCCAGCGTGGAAGGAAAGACGTCGGCGGAGGTTTTCCCCAGCAGCGAGGAGACGGTTTTGAAACCGCAGCGGCGGGCCAGCGTCAGGTTCGCCAGCAGATAACGCGCCTCGCGGTCTTTGATAAAAAAGACCACGTTGGGGATGGCATTGAGCAGGGGGGCGATCAGCGCCAGGGCATTGAGCAGCGCCGGCATATTCTCCGGCCGCTGGCGCGCCAGCCCTTCGCAGATCTGGCTCAGCTCATCGACCGCCAGCTCCGGTTGATTAACAGCGCGCGGCGGCGCCGCTTCAGAAACACCGATCATAGGGCTTCCTCATGGTAAGTGACCGAAGGATATTTATTCACTTCCTGTTAACACCTCAAGCGGTAACCGCCGGTTTTGCGATCCTGGATCCGCTTTACGCCTTCCCCTGGTTTATCCACTGGCGCAATCGCCACTTTCGGTTTACCACGCCATTAACCAAATGATTAATAAGAAATAACTATGCAACGTATGCACATCACCCCGGCACGATTATGCCGATTTCGTCATTATCTCTGCCGAAAGTGCTCAAGCCGCCCGCCCCGGGTTGCGCCAGCATGATGAAACATGTTGTTAACTTTCGGAGAGCAGAATGACCGCGCCACGCCCCCCTATTGCGCTGAGAGCCATTGATTCACACACCGGCGGCGAACCCACCCGCCTGATCGTTGACGGCTTCCCCGACCTCGGCGGCGGCAGCATGGCGCAGCGCCGCGACCGTTTCGCCCGTGACTTCGATCGCTGGCGTCAGGCGGTGATTCTCGAACCGCGCGGCAACGATGTGCTGGTCGGCGCGCTGCTGTGCCAGCCGGTCTCGGCGGCGGCCACCGCTGGCGTCATTTTCTTCAACAACGCCGGTTTTCTGAATATGTGCGGCCACGGCACCATCGGGCTTATCGCCTCGCTGGCGTGGCTTGGCCGTATCCAGCCAGGCGTACATCTGATTGAAACCCCGGTCGGCGACGTAAGCGCAACGTTGCACGACGATGGCAGCGTATCGGTGCAAAACGTCCCGGCCCGCCGCTGGAAAAAGCAGGTCCGCGTGGAGACCGCGCTCGGCCCCGTCGTCGGCGATATTGCCTGGGGCGGCAACTGGTTTTTCCTGATCAACGATCACCCGTTCGCCATTACCCCGGAGCACATCCCACAGCTCACCGACTACGCCTGGGCGGTGCGTGAGGGGCTGGAAGCCGCGGGGATCCGCGGCGACGACGGCGGCGTTATCGATCATATCGAGCTGTTCGCCGATGACGATGCCGCCGACAGCCGCAGCTTCGTACTCTGTCCGGGAAAGGCCTGGGATCGTTCGCCGTGCGGCACCGGCACCAGCGCCAAGCTGGCCTGCCTGGCGCAGGATGGCAAACTGCAGCCGGGAGCGATCTGGCGCCAGGCCAGCATCATCGGCAGCCAGTTTACCGCCAGCTACCAGCGCGCCGCCGCGGGCATCATCCCCACGATCCGCGGCGAAGCCTGGGTGTGCGGCGATAATCAGTTGATCCTCAACCCGGACGATCCCTTTTGCTGGGGGATCGCCCCGTGAAGTCGTGCGATGTCATCGTGATCGGCGCCGGGATCATCGGCGCCGCCTGTGCGTGGCAGCTGGCGAAGCGGGGGCAGAGCGTGACGCTTATCGACGACGGTCAGCCCGGCGCGACAGCGGCCGGTATGGGCCATCTGGTGTGCATGGATGACGACCCCGCCGAACTGGCGCTGTCGGCGTGGTCGCTGGCGCGCTGGCGCGCCATCACGCCGCGGATGCCCGACGCTTGCGCCTGGCGCGGCTGCGGCACGCTGTGGCTGGCGGATAGCGAAGAAGAGATGGCCGTCGCGGGCGAAAAACAGCGGCGGCTGGCAGGCTATCAGGTCCACAGCGAGCTGCAGACCCCGCAGCAGATCGCCGGGCGCGAACCGCTGCTGCGCAGCGGGCTGGCCGGCGGGCTATGGGTGCCCGGCGATGGTATCGTCTACGCGCCGAACGTCGCCCGCTGGCTGGTGGCCGATGCCGGAGACCATCTCACCTGCCTGCACGACAGCGCGCAGGCGATTACCGAACCACAGGTACAGCTCGCCAGCGGCAAACGGCTACAGGCGCGGGCCATCGTGGTGGCCTGCGGACTTGAAGCCAACGCGCTGTTAGCGGAAAACTGGCTGCGGCCGAAAAAAGGCCAACTGGCGATAACCGATCGCTACGGACCGCGGGTGCATCACCAGCTGGTTGAACTGGGTTACGGCGCCAGCGCCCACGGCGGCGGCACCTCGGTGGCCTTTAACCTGCAGCCGCGGCCCACCGGCCAGCTGCTGATTGGCTCGTCGCGCCAGTTTGATAACCGCGAGCGCCAGCTGGATCTCCCCTTGCTGGGGCTGATGCTCGATCGCGCCCGCCATTTTGTGCCGGCGCTGGCGACGCTGAATATCATCCGCTGCTGGAGCGGCCTGCGCGCCGCCTCACAGGATGGCAATCCGCTGATTGGCCCGCATCCCACGCGCCGCGGTGTATGGCTGGCGCTGGGCCATGAAGGGCTGGGCGTCACCACTGCCCCGGCGACGGCTGAGCTGCTGGCGGCGCAGATCCTCGGTGAACGCTGCCCGCTGGCGCCTGAGGCCTGGCTCCCGACCCGTCTGTATCATCAGGAGGCGATCGCATGAATAACACGCTCACTATCACCGTCGATGGCGAAGCGCTGACGGTGCCGGAAGGGATCAGCGTGGCGGCGGCGCTGGCGTTGACCGGCGATCCCACCACCCGCCAGGCGGTTAACGGCGACCCCCGCGCGCCGTTTTGCGGCATGGGGATCTGCCAGGAGTGCCGGATCACCGTCGACGGCCGGCGGGTGCTGGCCTGCCAGACCCTGTGCCGGGCCGGCATGCAAATAGAAAGGAGCCGCTATGCACACGCTGCGCTGTGACATTTTAATCCTCGGCGCCGGCCCCGCCGGCATGGCGGCCGCGCTCTCTGCCGCCGCCTGCAATAAGCAGGTCATTATTCTCGACGATAACCCCGCACCCGGCGGGCAAATCTGGCGCGCCGGCCCGCAGACGACGCTGCCCGCCCTGGCCCGGCGCTACCGCGACGCCATCGCCGCGTCTGCCGCCATCCGGATGGTGAACGGCGCGCGGCTGATTGCCCGCCCCTCCGCGCGCAGCGTGCTGTTTGAAACCGCCGACGGCGGGGGCGTGGTTGACTGGCAGAAACTGATCCTCTGCTGCGGTGCGCGCGAGCTGTCGCTGCCCTTTCCCGGCTGGACCTTACCCGGCGTGACCGGCGCGGGCGGCCTGCAGGCGCAGATCAAGCAGGGCCTGTCGCTGAAAGGAGAAAAGGTGGTGATTGCCGGCAGCGGCCCGCTGCTGCTGGCGGTGGCGGATACGGTGAATAAGGCCGGAGGCCAGGTAACGAATATCATTGAGCAAGCGGCGCTCCCGGCGCTGCTGCGCTTCGCCAGCGGGCTGTGGCGCTGGCCGCAGAAGCTGCGCCAGTTAGCGACGCTGGCCCCGAAAGGCTATCTTAGCGGCGCCCAGGCGATCCGCGCCCACGGCACAACGCGGCTGGAGGCCGTGACATTGCGCCAGCGCGGCGTCGAGCGGACTATCGCCTGCGATCGGCTGGCCATCGGCTACGGACTGGTGCCCAATATCGAGACGGGGCTGCTGTTCGGTTGCGCCACGGCGCAGGAGGCGATCCAGGTTAACCGCTGGCAGGAGACCAGCATCGCGGATGTCTACGCCGCCGGGGAGTGCACCGGTTTCGGCGGGAGCGAGCTGGCGCTGGTAGAGGGCGAAATCGCCGGGTATGCCGCCGCCGGTGCCAGCCAGCAGGCCCAGGCGCGATTTGCCCGTCGCGCCCGCTGGCAGCGCTTCGCCGCGGCTATCAACCGCACCTTCCAGCTGGCGGAGTCGTTGAAAAACGCGGCGACGCCGGAGAGCCTGCTGTGCCGTTGCGAAGATGTGCGCTGCGGCGACGTGGCTGCCGCCGACGACTGGCTGCAGGCCAAACTGACCCAGCGCTGCGGAATGGGCGCCTGTCAGGGGCGCACCTGCGCCGCCAGCGCCCGCTGGCTGTATGGCTGGCCGCTGCCGCAGCCGAGAGAGCCGCTGTCCCCCGCCCGCGCGGAAACGCTTATTACCCTCGCCAGACTGAATGCCGAGCCGTAACCGCTACTCTTCTTCATCACCGCGCCCGGCAGGGACGCCAAGCGCAATAAACTCCTCCAGCAGCGAGGTCAGTTGCTGCAGCTTTTCCGTGGTGAACTGAGCCTCCAGCAGGCGATAGGTTTCTTCCACCTCCGCCTGGGCGCTTTCGTACAGCGCGGTTCCGGCAGGCGTCAGCGAGACGTATAGCTTGCGCTGATCGTTGACCGGCTTCAGGCGCAGCACCAGCCCATCCCGCTCCATACGCGTCAAAATACCGGTCAGACTGGGGCGCAGGATACAGGCGCGAAAAGCCAGATCGTGAAAATCCATCGACGGACGTTCGGCGAGGATCCGCACGATCCGCCACTGCTGTTCGGTGAGATTGTGTCGTTTAACGATCGGTCGAAAGTAGGCCATCGCCGCTTCACGCGCCTGCAACAAGGCAATGGTTAATGAATCATGCATAGTTTCCCCTCAACGGCCTCATCTAAAACTTATTAACAAATTAATAATTAGCGTTAATCCTGCCATGTACAACCGGTTTCTGCACCTGAAAAGTACCAGTCTTTCCCTGAAAACAATTCAACTCATTGATTAATAACAAATAAGTTATTGATGTGTAAATATTGTGTTAATCCGATCACAAAACATTCACTTCCAGTTGCTAAACCTCAGCGCAAAGCATAAAAGATGATCATTAATATATTAACGAAATCCCTTTAAACCGAAATCAGTCCCAGAGGAGTGGTGAATGAAAGGTACCATCTTCGCCGTTGCGCTCAATCATCGCAGCCAGCTCGACGCCTGGCGCGAGGCGTTTCAACAGGCCCCCTACAAGACGCCGCCGAAAACCGCGGTCTGGTTTATCAAGCCGCGCAATACCGTGATTGGCGATGGCGAGGCGATCCCCTATCCGCCGGGTGAAACCGTGCAAAGCGGCGCCACCGTGGCGCTGATTGTCGGCAAAACCGCGCGCAAGGTGGCGGAAGAAGAGGCGGCGAACTATATCGCCGGCTACGCGCTGGCTAACGACGTCAGCCTGCCGGAAGAGAGTTTTTATCGCCCGGCGATCAAGGCCAAGTGCCGCGATGGCTTCTGCCCCGTCGGCGCGCTGTCGCCGGTGCGCAACGTCGATAACCTGACCATCATCACCGAAATCAACGGCCGCGAAGCGGACAGCTGGCATACCGGCGATCTGCAGCGTAACGCCGCGCAGTTGCTGAGCGCCTTGAGCGAGTTCGCCACCCTCAATCCCGGCGACGCGATCCTCATCGGTACGCCCCACTCCCGCGTCACGCTGCGCCCCGGCGACCGGGTACGTATCCTCGCCGACGGTTTCCCGACGCTGGAAAACCCGGTTGTCGCAGAAGGAGAGCTGGCATGAAACAGGCACGCATTGAATGGCAGGGACAGGTACGCGACGTGCTGGTCGATGAACGCGACCAGGTGCGCCTGGACGATGGCACGGTATTAAAAGGAGGTGAATTCCGTTGGCTGCCGCCCGCCGACGGCACGCTGTTCGCGCTGGGGCTGAATTACGCCGACCACGCCAGCGAGCTGGAGTTTAAGCCGCCAACCGAGCCGTTGGTGTTCATCAAAGCGCCAAACACCTTTACTGGCCACCAGCAGCAGTCGGTACGCCCGGATAACGTCGAATACATGCACTACGAAGCCGAACTGGTGGTGGTGATCGGTAAAACCGCCCGCCGCGTCAGCGAAGCCGAGGCCATGGACTATGTCGCCGGCTATACCGTGTGCAACGACTACGCGATCCGCGACTATCTGGAAAACTACTATCGGCCGAACCTGCGGGTGAAAAGCCGCGACACCCTGACGCCGATCGGCCCGTGGATCGTCGGCAAAGAGGCGATCCCGGATCCGCATAATCTGGCGCTGCGCACCTGGGTCAACGGCGAGCTGCGCCAGCAGGGCACCACCGCCGATCTGATCTTCAGCATCCCGTTTCTCATCGCTTACTTAAGCGAATTTATGACCCTGCAACCGGGCGACATGATCGCCACCGGCACGCCGAAGGGGCTGTCCGACGTGGTGCCCGGCGACGAGGTGATCGTTGAAGTCGAGGGCGTGGGCCGCCTGGTCAACCATATCATCAGCCAGCAAGCGTATGAGGAGACACTGTCATGAAAAAAATTAACCATTGGATCAACGGTAAAAACGTTGCCGGCGCAGACTATTTTCATACCACCAACCCGGCCACCGGCGAGGTACTGGCTGAAGTCGCCGCCGGCGGTGAAAGTGAAGTCCATCAGGCGGTAGCGGCGGCGAAAGCGGCCTTCCCGAAGTGGGCTAACCTGGCGATGAAAGAGCGCGCCCGCCTGATGCGCCGCCTGGGGGATCTGATCGATCAGAACGTCCCGGAGATCGCGGCGATGGAAACTGCCGATACCGGCCTGCCGATCCACCAGACCAAAAACGTGCTGATCCCGCGGGCGTCACATAACTTCGAATTTTTCGCCGAAGTGTGCCAGCAGATGAACGGCAAAACCTACCCCGTCGACGACAAGATGCTGAACTACACCCTGGTGCAGCCGGTGGGCGTCTGCGCGCTGGTGTCGCCGTGGAACGTGCCGTTTATGACCGCCACCTGGAAGGTGGCGCCGTGCCTGGCCTTAGGCAATACCGCAGTGCTGAAAATGTCCGAGCTGTCGCCGCTGACCGCCGATCGTCTGGGCGAGCTGGCGCTGGAGGCAGGGATCCCGGCCGGCGTGCTGAACGTGGTGCAGGGGTACGGCGCCACCGCCGGCGACGCGCTGGTGCGCCATCATGATGTGCGCGCCGTCTCCTTCACCGGCGGCACCGCTACCGGGCGCAACATCATGAAAAACGCCGGCCTGAAAAAGTACTCCATGGAGCTGGGCGGCAAATCGCCGGTGCTGATTTTTGAAGATGCCGATATCGAGCGCGCGCTCGACGCCGCGCTGTTCACCATCTTCTCGATCAACGGCGAACGCTGCACCGCCGGCTCGCGCATCTTTATTCAGCAGAGTATTTATCCGGAGTTCGTCAAGCGCTTCGCCGAGCGCGCCAACCGCCTGCGCGTGGGCGATCCGACCGATCCGAATACCCAGGTCGGCGCGCTGATTAGCCAACAGCACTGGGAGAAAGTGTCCGGTTACATTCGCCTCGGCATCGAAGAGGGGGCCACCCTGCTGGCCGGCGGCGCGGATAAGCCGTTCGACTTGCCGGCGCATCTGAAAGCCGGCAACTTCCTTCGCCCGACGGTGCTGGCGGATGTCGACAACCGCATGCGCGTCGCGCAGGAAGAGATTTTTGGCCCGGTCGCCTGCCTGCTGCCGTTCAAAGACGAAGCGGAAGGGCTGCGCCTGGCTAACGATGTGGAATACGGCCTGGCGTCGTATATCTGGACCCAGGACGTCAGCAAAGTGCTGCGTCTGGCGCGCGGTATTGAAGCCGGGATGGTGTTCGTCAACACCCAGAACGTGCGCGACCTGCGTCAGCCGTTCGGCGGCGTGAAGGCCTCCGGCACCGGCCGCGAAGGCGGCGAGTACAGCTTTGAAGTGTTCGCCGAAATGAAAAACGTCTGCATCTCGATGGGCGACCATCCGATCCCGAAATGGGGAGTCTGATATGGGTAAGTTAGCGTTAGCAGCAAAAATCACTCACGTGCCGTCGATGTATCTGTCTGAGCTGCCGGGGAAAAACCACGGCTGCCGCCAGGGCGCGATCGACGGACATAAAGAAATTGGCAATCGCTGCCGCGAAATGGGCGTCGATACCATCATCGTGTTCGACACCCACTGGCTGGTCAACAGCGCCTACCACATCAACTGCGCCGACCATTTCCAGGGCGTCTACACCAGTAACGAACTGCCGCATTTTATTCGCGACATGACCTACGACTACGACGGCAACCCGGAGCTGGGCCAGCTCATCGCCGACGAGGCGGTGAAGCTCGGGGTACGCGCCAAAGCGCACAATATTCCGAGCCTGAAGCTGGAGTACGGCACCCTGGTGCCGATGCGCTACATGAACAGCGATAAGCATTTCAAAGTGGTGTCTATTTCCGCCTTCTGTACCGTTCACGACTTTGCCGACAGCCGCAGGCTGGGCGAAGCGATCCTCAAAGCCATTGAGAAATATGACGGCACCGTGGCGGTGCTGGCCAGCGGCTCGCTGTCGCACCGCTTTATCGACGATCAACGCGCCGAAGAGGGGATGAACAGCTACACCCGCGAGTTCGATCATCAGATGGATGAGCGGGTGGTGAAGCTGTGGCGCGAGGGCAAATTTAAAGAGTTCTGCACCATGCTGCCGGAGTACGCCGACTACTGCTACGGCGAAGGCAACATGCACGACACGGTGATGCTGCTCGGCCTGCTGGGCTGGGATAAATATGACGGCAAGGTGGAGTTTATCACCGAGCTGTTCGCCAGCTCCGGCACCGGCCAGGTTAACGCCGTGTTCCCGCTGCCGGCGCAGGCGTAAGGGGGCCCCATGCCGCATTTTATCGCCGAATGTACCGACAACATCCGCGAGCAGGCCGATCTGCCCGGGCTGTTCGCCAAAGTCAACGAGGCGCTGGCCGCCACCGGCATCTTTCCGATCGGCGGGATCCGCAGCCGCGCCCACTGGCTCGATACCTGGCAGATGGCCGACGGTAAGCAGGATTACGCCTTTGTCCATATGACGCTGAAGATCGGCTCCGGGCGTAGCCTGGAGAGCCGTCAGGACGTGGGAGATATGCTGTTCGCGCTGATCAAATCCCACTTTGCCGCGCTGATGGAGAGTCGCTACCTGGCGCTGTCGTTCGCCATGGAAGAGCTCGACCCGACGCTGAACTACAAACAGAACAACGTGCACGCGTTATTTAAATAATGTGCAAATTGCCCGGTGGCGCTGCGCTTACCGGGCCTACAACGGCCATGAATTTGTAGGCCGGATAAGCGAAGCGCCATCCGGCAATACAATGCCACAGGAATCACTATGCTCGATAAACAGACCCGAACCCTGATTGCCCAGCGGCTGAATCAGGCCGAAAAACAGCGTGAACAGATCCGCGCGATCTCGCTGGATTATCCGTCGATCACCATTGAGGACGCTTACGCCGTCCAGCGCGAGTGGGTCGAGATGAAGATCGCCGAAGGCCGCGTACTCAAAGGCCACAAGATCGGTCTGACCTCAAAAGCCATGCAGGCCAGCTCGCAGATCAGCGAGCCGGACTACGGCGCGCTGCTTGACGATATGTTCTTCCACGACGGCAGCGATATCCCCACCGACCGCTTTATCGTTCCGCGTATCGAAGTCGAGCTGGCCTTCGTGCTGGCCAAACCGCTGCGCGGCCCGAACTGCACGCTGTTTGATGTCTACAACGCCACCGACTTCGTTATTCCGGCGCTGGAGCTTATTGACGCCCGCTGCCACAACATCGATCCGGAAACCCAGCGCCCGCGCAAAGTGTTCGACACCATTTCCGATAACGCCGCCAACGCCGGGGTGATCCTCGGCGGCCGCCCGATTAAACCCGACGAGCTGGATCTGCGCTGGATCTCCGCCCTGCTGTACCGCAACGGCGTGATTGAGGAGACCGGCGTCGCCGCCGGGGTGCTCAATCACCCGGCCAACGGCGTGGCCTGGCTGGCCAACAAGCTGGCGCCGTACGATGTTCAGCTCGAAGCCGGGCAGATTATTCTCGGCGGCTCCTTTACCCGTCCGGTACCGGCACGCAAGGGCGATACCTTCCATGTCGACTACGGCAATATGGGCGCCATCAGCTGCCGCTTTGTCTGAGGAGAGCAACATGAACAACGCTTTTAAAGCGGCGCTCAAGGCCGGGCGTCCGCAAATCGGCCTGTGGCTTGGGCTGTGCAGTAGCTACAGCGCCGAACTGCTGGCCGGCGCCGGCTTCGACTGGCTGCTGATCGACGGCGAACATGCGCCCAACAATGTACAAACGGTGCTGACCCAGCTTCAGGCCATCGCGCCCTACCCTAGCCAGCCGGTGGTCCGCCCATCGTGGAACGACCCGGTGCAGATCAAACAGCTATTGGATATCGGCGCGCAAACCCTGCTGGTGCCGATGGTGCAGAACGCCGACGAAGCGCGGCTGGCGGTCAGAGCCACCCGCTACCCGCCCGCCGGCATGCGCGGCGTCGGCAGCGCGCTGGCCCGCGCCTCGCGCTGGAACCGCGTGCCGGATTATCTCCACCAGGCCAACGACGCCATGTGCGTCCTGGTACAGATTGAGACCCGCGAAGCGCTGAAAAATCTGCCGCAGATCCTCGATGTCGACGGGGTGGACGGGGTGTTTATCGGCCCGGCGGACCTCAGCGCCGATATGGGTCACGGCGGCAATCCGCAGCACCCGGAAGTACAGGCCGCCATTGAAGATGCCATCCAGCAAATCCGTCAGGCCGGTAAAGCGCCGGGGATCCTGATGGCCAATGAACAGCTGGCGAAGCGCTATCTCGAACTGGGCGCGCTGTTCGTCGCCGTCGGCGTCGATACCACCCTGCTGGCCCGCGGCGCAGAAGCGCTGGCGGCCCGGTTTACCCACACCGCAACGACCACAACCGATAACAATAAATCCGTCTATTGAACGGATAATGTGGAGCGCAACATGACTACCTCTACCCTGCAACACAATGATAATAAATCCGTTGAAGTAGAAAACCGGGTGATCAAAAAGCTGTTCCGCCGCCTGATCACCTTCCTGTTCGTTCTCTTTGTTTTCTCATTTTTGGACCGCATTAATATCGGCTTCGCCGGCCTGACGATGGGCAAAGACCTCGGTCTGACCTCCACCATGTTCGGCCTGGCGGCGACGCTGTTCTACGTCACCTACGTACTGTGCGGGATCCCCAGCAATATCATGCTGGCGAAAGTTGGCGCGCGCCGTTGGATCGCCGGGATCATGGTGGTCTGGGGGATCGCCTCGACCTGTACCATGTTCGCCACCAGCCCGCATACGCTGTACATCCTGCGCATGCTGGTCGGCATCGCCGAGGCTGGTTTCCTACCAGGGATCCTCGTCTATCTGACCTGGTGGTTCCCGGCCTACCATCGCGCCCGCGCCAACGCCCTTTTTATGATCGCCATGCCGGTGACGATGATGCTCGGCTCGATACTTTCCGGCTATATTCTGGCGCTCGACGGCCTGTGGAACCTGAAGGGCTGGCAGTGGCTGTTTCTGCTGGAAGGCCTGCCATCGGTGGTGCTTGGCGTCGTCACCTGGTTCTTCCTCAACGACACGCCGGATAAAGCCAACTGGCTGGATAACGAAGAGAAACAGGCGCTGAAGGCGATGATCGATCGCGAACGGGAACATGCGGCGATCGTCCCGGCTTCGCCGCGTTCCACGCTGCGCGAAGTCCTGACGCCAGCGGTGCTGATGTATACCCTGGCCTACTTCTGCCTGACCAATACCCTCAGCGCCATTAATATCTGGACGCCGCAGATCCTGCAGAGCTTCAACACCGGCAGTAGCAACATCATGATTGGCCTGCTGGCGGCGATCCCGCAGTTCTGCACCATTTTCGGCATGATCTGGTGGAGTCGCCGCTCCGACCGGCGCAAAGAGCGCAAGATGCATACCATCCTGCCCTACCTGTTCGCCGCGGCGGGTTGGCTGCTGGCTTCGGCAACGCACCACAGCCTGATCCAGCTGATCGGCATTATTATGGCTTCGGTGGGATCCTTTACCGCGATGGCCATTTTCTGGACCACCCCGGATCGGGTGATCAGCCTGCAGTCGCGCGCGGTGGCGCTGGCGGTGATCAACGCCATCGGCAACGTCGGCTCTGCCGTCAGCCCGCTGTTGATCGGCATTTTGCGTGATACCACCGGCAGCTTTAGCTCCGGGCTGTGGTTTGTCGCCGGACTGCTGATCGTCGGCGCGCTGGTGCTCACCCGCATTCCAATGAGCCAGCGTGAGGACGCCGCCGCCGCGCCGGGCTTAGCGGCGCAAAAAGGCCACTAAGGAGCGGGTATGTGTCAGCATTCCATCGCCAACATCGACATCAATAAAGATTACGACGAGAGCCTGGGTACCGAAGAGGTGCACTATCAGTCGTTTGCCCGTATGGCGGCCTTTTTTGGCCGCGACATGCAGGCGCATCGCCACGACCGCTATTTTCAGATGCACTTTCTTGATACCGGGCAGATTGAGCTGCAGCTTGATGACCATCGCTACTCGGTGCAGGCGCCGCTGTTTGTGATAACGCCGCCTTCGGTGCCGCACGCCTTTATTACCGAGTCCGATAGCGATGGTCACGTGTTGACGGTGCACGAAGAACTCATCTGGCCGCTGCTGGAGGTGCTTTATCCCGGCACGCGGGAGACCTTCGGCCTGCCGGGGATCTGCCTGTCGCTGGCGGATAAACCCGACGAGCTGGCGGCGCTGGCGCACTACTGGCAGCTGATTCGCCGGGAATCTACCGCCCAGTTGCCGGGGCGCGAGCATACCCTGGCGCTGCTGGCGCAGGCGGTCTTTACCCTGCTATTGCGTAACGCAAAGCTCGACGATCACGCTGCCAGCGGCATGCGCGGCGAGCTGAAGCTATTCCAGCGCTTTAACCAGATGATCGACAGCCACTACCATCAGCACTGGACGGTACCGGATTACGCCAGGGAGCTGCACCTGACCGAATCGCGGCTGACCGATATCTGTCGCCGCTTTGCCAACCGTTCGCCGAAGCGGCTGATATTCGACCGCCAGCTACGCGAGGCGAAGCGGCTGCTGTTGTTTTCCGATAGCGCGGTTAATGAGATAGCCTGGCAGCTGGGGTTTAAAGATCCCGCTTATTTTGCGCGCTTTTTTAGCCGCCAGGTCGGCTGCTCGCCCAGCAGCTACCGGGCGCAAAAAGTACCGGTATCGTAAGTTCCCGCTGGCGCTGCGCCTGCAGGACGATGGCCCACAGGTAGGGTCAGCGCCGCGCCAGCCGGCAAAAGCTGCAGAGATCACAAAATTCACTCCCGCCTGAAAAGTACCCGTCGTTGTCGCAAACGTCCCTTCACGACAAGCGCAATAACCGCTTCAATTAAACAACAAAAACAAAACATATATTTAACATTATTTTCCGATAAATACTGAAGAGGCCCCTATGAAACCTGAAGATTTCCGCGCCGACGCGAAACGCCCGTTAACTGGCGAAGAATATTTAAAAAGCCTGCAGGATGGCCGCGAAATTTATATCTACGGCGAGCGCGTGAAGGATGTCACCACCCACCCGGCCTTCCGTAATGCCGCGGCTTCTGTCGCTCAGCTGTACGATGCGCTGCACAAACCGGAGATGCAGGATTCCCTGTGCTGGGGCACCGATACCGGCAGCGGCGGCTACACCCATAAATTCTTCCGCGTGGCGAAAAGCGCCGACGATCTGCGCCAGCAGCGCGACGCCATCGCCGAGTGGTCACGCCTAAGCTACGGCTGGATGGGCCGCACCCCGGACTATAAAGCCGCCTTCGGCTGCGCGCTGGGCGCCAACCCGGCGTTTTACGGCCAGTTCGAGCAGAACGCCCGCAACTGGTACACCCGCATTCAGGAAACCGGCCTGTACTTTAACCATGCGATCGTCAACCCGCCGATCGACCGCCACAAGCCGGCTGATGAAGTGAAGGATGTTTACATCAAGCTGGAAAAAGAGACCGATGCCGGGATCATCGTCAGCGGCGCGAAAGTGGTCGCCACCAACTCGGCGCTGACCCACTACAACATGATCGGCTTCGGCTCCGCACAGGTGATGGGCGAGAACCCGGACTTCGCGCTGATGTTCGTCGCGCCGATGGATGCCGAAGGGGTGAAGCTTATCTCCCGCGCCTCCTATGAGATGGTCGCCGGCGCGACCGGGTCCCCGTACGACTATCCGCTCTCCAGCCGTTTCGACGAGAACGACGCGATTTTGGTCATGGATAAAGTGCTGATCCCCTGGGAGAACGTGCTGATTTACCGCGACTTTGACCGCTGCCGTCGCTGGACCATGGAGGGCGGTTTCGCCCGCATGTATCCGCTGCAGGCCTGCGTGCGCCTGGCGGTGAAACTGGACTTTATCACCGCCCTGCTGAAGCGTTCTCTGGAATGTACTGGTACCCTCGAATTCCGCGGCGTGCAGGCCGACCTTGGCGAAGTTGTGGCGTGGCGCAACATGTTCTGGGCGTTAAGCGATTCCATGTGCTCGGAAGCGACGCCGTGGGTCAACGGCGCATGGCTGCCGGATCACGCCGCGCTGCAGACCTATCGCGTGATGGCCCCGATGGCCTACGCCAAGATCAAAAACATCATCGAGCGCAACGTCACCAGCGGCCTGATTTATCTGCCGTCCAGCGCCCGCGATCTGAACAACCCGCAGATCGACCAGTATCTGGCGAAGTACGTGCGCGGCTCCAACGGTATGGATCACGTTGAACGCATCAAGATCCTCAAACTGATGTGGGACGCCATCGGCAGCGAATTCGGCGGCCGCCACGAGCTGTATGAAATCAACTACTCCGGTAGCCAGGATCAGATTCGCCTGCAGTGTCTGCGCCAGGCGCAGAGCTCCGGCAATATGGACAAGATGATGGCGATGGTCGACCGCTGCCTGTCCGAGTACGACCAGAACGGCTGGACGGTGCCGCATCTGCACAATAACGCTGATATCAACATGTTGGATAAGCTGCTGAAGTAATTCGCAGCGGGAGGTCATAATGCAATTAGATGAACAACGCCTGCGTTTTCGCGATGCCATGGCCAGCCTGTCGGCGGCGGTGAATGTGGTCACTACCGCAGGCGAAGCCGGCCGCTGCGGGATTACCGCCACGGCGGTGTGCTCGGTGACGGATACGCCGCCATCGGTGATGGTGTGTATCAACGCCAACAGCGCGATGAACCCGGTGTTTCAGGGCAACGGCAAGTTGTGCATCAACGTGCTGAACCACGAACAGGAAATCATGGCCCGTCATTTCGCCGGGATGACCGGGGTGACGATGGAAGAGCGGTTTGCCCTCAGCGGCTGGCAGCACGGCGCGCTCGGGCAGCCGGTGCTGAAGGGCTCGCTGGCCAGTCTCGAAGGCGAGATTAGCCAGGTGCAAACCATCGGTACCCACCTGGTATATCTGGTGGAGATCCGCAATATTACCCTGAGCCCGCAAGGCCACGGCCTGATTTACTTTAAACGCCGTTTCCACCCGGTGATGATGGACATGGAAGTCGCGGTGTAATGGCCTCACCTGCTCCTCCCCGGTTGGGGAGGAGCGTTAACCAACAGAGTCGCAGGCCACAATCTCCTGTGATCACAATCACATAATCCAGCCCTGTTCACTTCGTAGCCAACCGCTTACCCCCTCCAGTAACCGCTTAACCCCCTATACAACCACTCACCGATTTACCCAACTTTACGCGCGCGTAGTTCTGGCAAGATCGAAGCCAGCCTAGCTAATCAATACCTCCATTAACCCTTACTTAAAACCAGACGGCTTCGGCCAATTATTCATCTAATTAACGCCAGGTTTTACTATGGATACCAAAAAACTACTCAAGCACATACCCTGGGTGATTCTCGGAATCATCGGGGCATTTTGCCTCTCAGTCGTCGCCCTGCGCCGCGGTGAGCACGTCAGTGCCCTGTGGATCGTCGTGGCGTCGGTTTCCGTGTACCTCGTCGCCTACCGGTATTACAGCCTGTATATCGCGCAGAAGGTGATGAAGCTTGACCCGACGCGCTCGACGCCGGCGGTCATTAATAACGATGGCCTGAACTATGTGCCGACCAACCGCTACGTGCTGTTTGGCCACCACTTCGCCGCCATTGCCGGCGCCGGCCCGCTGGTGGGCCCGGTGCTTGCCGCGCAGATGGGCTATCTGCCTGGCACCCTCTGGCTGCTGGCCGGCGTGGTGCTGGCGGGGGCAGTACAGGACTTTATGGTGCTGTTTATCTCCTCGCGGCGTAACGGCGCCTCGCTGGGCGAGATGATCAAGCAGGAGATGGGGCCGGTTCCGGGCTCTATCGCCCTGTTTGGCTGCTTCCTGATTATGATCATCATCCTCGCGGTACTGGCGCTGATCGTAGTGAAAGCGCTGGCGGAGAGCCCGTGGGGCGTCTTTACCGTCTGCTCGACGGTACCTATCGCGCTGTTCATGGGGATCTACATGCGCTTCCTGCGCCCTGGCCGCGTGGGTGAAGTGTCGGTTATCGGTATCGTGCTGCTGGTGGCCTCCATCTGGTTCGGCGGCATTATTGCTCACGACCCCTACTGGGGCCCGGCGCTGACCTTTAAAGACACCACCATCACCTTTACCCTGATTGGCTACGCGTTTATCTCCGCCCTGCTGCCGGTATGGCTGATTCTGGCGCCGCGTGACTATCTGGCTACTTTCCTGAAAATCGGCGTTATCGTCGGCCTGGCGCTGGGGATCGTTATCCTCAACCCGGACCTGAAAATGCCGGCGGTGACCCAGTACATTGATGGCACCGGCCCGCTGTGGAAAGGCGCCCTGTTCCCGTTCCTGTTTATCACTATCGCCTGCGGCGCGGTCTCCGGCTTCCACGCGCTGATCGCCTCCGGCACCACGCCGAAGCTGCTGGCCAACGAAACCGATGCCCGTTTTATCGGCTATGGCGCGATGCTGATGGAATCTTTCGTGGCCATCATGGCGCTGGTCGCGGCATCGATTATCGAACCGGGTCTCTACTTCGCGATGAACACCCCGCCGGCGGGCCTTGGCATCGTCATGCCGAACCTGCACGAAATGGGCGGTGAAAACGCGGCGATGATCGCCGCGCAGCTGAAAGAAGTGACCGTCCACGCGGCGGCGACCGTCAGCTCCTGGGGCTTCGTGATTTCACCTGAGCAGATCCTGCAGACGGCGAAAGATATCGGCGAACCTTCGGTACTGAACCGCGCCGGCGGCGCGCCGACGCTGGCCGTCGGTATCGCCCACGTGTTCCATAAAATCATCCCGATGGCGGATATGGGCTTCTGGTACCACTTTGGTATCCTGTTTGAAGCGCTGTTTATCCTCACCGCGCTGGATGCCGGTACCCGCGCAGGCCGCTTTATGCTGCAGGATCTGCTGGGTAACTTCGTGCCGTTCCTGAAAAAAACCGACTCGCTGGTCGCCGGGATTATCGGTACCGCGGGCTGCGTCGGGCTGTGGGGCTACCTGCTGTATCAGGGCGTGGTCGACCCGCTGGGCGGCGTGAAGAGCCTGTGGCCGCTGTTCGGTATCTCTAACCAGATGCTGGCCGCCGTGGCGCTGGTGCTTGGCACCGTGGTGCTGGTCAAAATGCAGCGCACCAAATATATCTGGGTCACCGTGATCCCGGCTGCGTGGCTGCTGCTGTGCACCACCTGGGCGCTGGGCCTGAAGCTGTTCAGCACCAACCCGCAGATGGAAGGCTTCTTCTTTATGGCTCAGCAGTATAAAGAGAAGATTGCTGCCGGCGGCGAGCTGACCGCGCAGCAGATTGCCAACATGAATCATATCGTGGTCAACAACTACACCAACGCCGGGCTGAGTATCCTGTTCCTGGTGGTGGTGTACAGCATCATCTTCTACGGCATCAAAACCTGGCTCAACGTGCGCAACAATAAGGTGCGCACCGACAAAGAGACCCCGTACGTGCCGGTACCGGAAGGCGGTGTGAAGACCTCTTCACATCATTAACTCTGATGCCGGATAGCGCTACGTTTATCCGGCCTACAAACAAGCGCATTAACGTAGGCCGGATAAGGCGCGAGTCGCCATCCGGCTTTATTCGTTATCTGGAACTTACAATGTTTGGTAACTTAGGTCAGGCTAAAAAATATCTCGGTCAGGCGGCGAAAATGCTGATTGGCATTCCGGATTACGACAACTACGTCGCCCATATGCAAACCAACCATCCGGATCAGCCGTACATGACTTATGAAGAATTCTTCCGCGAACGCCAGCAGGCCCGCTACGGCGGCGACGGCAAAGGCGGCGTACGCTGCTGTTAATGGAGGCAATAATGGCACCGATTGCAGTCACCCTACTCACCGGTTTTCTCGGCGCAGGAAAAACCACCCTCCTGCGCCATATCCTGAATGAGCAGCACGGTTTCAAAATCGCCGTGATTGAAAATGAATTTGGCGAAGTCTCCGTTGACGATCAGCTGATCGGCGACCGCGCCACGCAGATCAAAACCCTGACCAACGGCTGCATCTGCTGTACGCGCTCCAACGAACTGGAAGACGCCCTGCTCGATCTTCTCGACAGCCGCGATCGCGGCGAAATCGAGTTTGACCGGCTGGTGATTGAGTGCACCGGCATGGCCGACCCGGGGCCGATTATCCAAACCTTTTTCTCCCATGAGGTGCTTTGCGAGCGCTATCTGCTGGATGGCGTGATCGCCCTGGTGGATGCGGTCCATGCCGACCAGCAGATGGATCAGTTCACCATCGCCCAGTCGCAGGTGGGCTACGCGGACCGCATTTTGCTGACCAAAACTGATGTAGCCGGCGATACCGAAAAGCTGCGCGAACGCCTGGCGCGCATCAATGCCCGGGCGCCGATTTATACCGTCATTCATGGCGATATCGATCTAAGCCAGCTGTTTAACACCAGCGGCTTTATGCTGGAAGAGAAGGTCGTTAACAGCACACCGCGTTTCCACTTTATGGCCGAGAAGCAAAACGACGTGTCATCAATCGTGGTTGAGATGGATTACCCGGTGGATATCAGCGAGGTATCACGGGTAATGGAAAACCTGCTGCTCTCCTTCGCCGATCAATTGATGCGCTATAAAGGGATGCTGTGGATCGACGGCGAGCCGAATCGGCTGCTGTTCCAGGGCGTGCAGCGCCTCTACAGCGCCGACTGGGATCGCCCGTGGGGCGATGAAACGCCGCACAGCACGCTGGTGTTTATCGGCATTCAGTTGCCGGAAGAGGAGATTCGCGCGGCGTTTGCCGGGTTACGACGCTAACCTACCCGCCTGCGCGCTAAGGCGCAGGCCCCCTTCTCTCACCGCACATCGTCAAAGACAGGAACAAAACGTCGTCATCGCGTCGAAAAATGTAAATCAACGTTTTTATAAGTAACAGTAGAAACACTTTTGGAAATAATAAGAAACTAAATGAATAGGATCCTTAATAATTAATGCCCGCCCTGTTCAGTTTCTGTTTAGCTCACCCATTAAACCTCTGCTAAACAGACCAAATTTCATGATTGACCTCGCCGTAACCCAACGTCTTTACAACATTATCAAAACACACCGCTGACAAAACCAGCATAAAAAATCGACGTAAGTCACATTTGCAGAGTTAAACATCGATTGTTAAGGTGCCCTCAGACAAATTTAATGACGAGGAGCAAACCATGAAAAAGCTTAACATCCTTATTGTTGCTGCCCTGACCGCGGTCTCTGGTTCCGCCATGGCAATGGGGTTTACCGTTGAACAAGGTAAGAATTTTACCAACCTGAATATGGAAATGGGTAAATCCTCTTCCGGCCTGTATGCCGAAAGCCACTGGCTGAAGAATACCGATGACGGTAGCCAGACCGGCGGCGTTGGCGCGGGTTACAATCTGGAAGTGGGCCCGGTGATGCTCAACGCTGGCGCGAAAGCTATCTATCTGGGACCGAAAAAAGGCGATAACGGCGTCGCGTTTCCGGTCGGCGGCGGGGTGAACGTGGCCCTGACCGACAGCATCCACGTATTTGGCGAAGGGTATGTCGCGCCCGACGGCCTGAACAACAGCGTGAAAAACTATGTTGAAGCGAACGGCGGCGTGAGCTGGTCCCCGGTTGGTCCATTGACCCTGAAGGTGGGTTACCGTCACGTGAGCGTTGACGGCAAAGAGGGCCGCCCAAACCACACCCTGATTGACGGCGCCTACGTAGGCGGCGGGGTTACCTTCTGATGAAATCACGTCTCGCCGCGCTCTCTGCGCTGAGCCTGGCGTTGCTGCTGACCGGCTGCACTCAGTATACCTGGGTGAAGCCGGGTTTAAGCGATGCCGAGATGCATAAAAAGCTCACCGAATGTGAAGCGCAGGCCCTGGTCGATCTCCCGCCGGATAACGTGGTGACCGGGTCCAGTTCAGAAAAAACGGACAAAAAACAAAAGAAACAGGATGTTGAAACAAGTTATACAGTAGAAGACGCGAATGAATATCAGCGGGAGACCTTAGTCGACAGCTGTATGTTCAAAAGCGGCTGGGATAAAGTCGAAGTGCAATAAATCTATTATAAAAAAACCTGCCAGATGGCAGGTTTTTTTATGGCAGGCCTAGCGGCGCACCACCACCAGCTTCTGGTTCACGAACTCTTTGATCCCGAGATCGGAGAGCTCCCGGCCATAACCGGAACGCTTCACGCCGCCAAACGGCAGTTCTGGCGCGGTATCGGTCAGCCAGTTGATATAGACCATCCCGGTTTCAATGGCGGATGCCATCCGTTTGGCGCGTTCGATGTCCTGACTGAACACCGCGCCGCCCAGGCCATAGTGAGAATCATTGGCAAGCGCAATCGCCTCCTCATCGTTTTTCACCACGTAGATCTGCGCCACCGGGCCAAAGAACTCTTCGAAGTACGCCGGGTTGTCACGGGTGATACCGGTCAGGATAGTGGGTTCAAAGAAGTTGCCCTCCCGCGCCACCGCTTTGCCGCCCAGATGCAGCGTGGCGCCGTTTTTGACCGCCTCGTCCACCTGCTTGCTCAAGGTTTCCAGCGCATCTTTAGAGGAGAGCGGCCCCAGCGTGGTGCCTTCATCCAGCGGATCGCCTATTTTTACCTGGCGAAACGCCTCGCTAAATTTCGTCAGAAACGACTCAGCGATGCTCTCATGCAGAATAAACCGCTTGGCGGCAGTACACACCTGGCCGGCGTTATTCAGCCGCGCCTGGACGCCGATTTTCACCGCGCGATCGAGGTCGGCATCGTCGAGCACCACAAACACATCGTTGCCGCCCAGTTCCAGGGTCGATTTCTTAATATGCTTCGCCGCCTGCGCCGCCACCACGCTGCCAGCTTTTTCCGACCCGGTCAGCGCCGCGCCCTGCACACGGTCGTCGGCGATAATCTTCGCCACCTGATCCTGAGAGATAAACAGGTTGGTCCACGCCCCTTCCGGTGCGCCGGCCTCGCGCACCAGATGGGCAAAGGTCTCCGCGCAGTGCGGCACGATGCTGGCGTGTTTGGCGATAACCGGGTTCCCGGCCGCCAGGTTTGGCGCCAGGACGCGCATCAGCTGGTAATAGGGGAAGTTCCACGGCTCCACCGCCAGTAAGACGCCGATGGGGTGGTGCTCAACCCAGGCTTCACCCAGTTCGGAGGGATACTTCACCGGCGCCAGCATCGATTTGGCGTTATCGGCGTAATAGCGGGCGATTTGCGCGCACAGTTTCACTTCGCCGCGGCTCTGCTTAATGAGTTTCCCCATCTCCTGGCTGGCGATTTTCGCCAGATCTTCCACCCGGCTGTCGATCAGATCCGCCAGCTTATGCAGCACCGCCAGGCGCGGTTCAATATCGCCTTTCGCCCAGGCCGAATGATAGAGCGCATCCGCCTGCTGCAGCGCCGCCTCCACGTCCGCATCGCTGTGCGCCGGGTACGTTTTAATAAGCTGATTGTTCGCAGGATTCACCGTCTGATAGGCCATATCGCATGTCTCCTTGTTATCGCTATTAAGGCAGTCAAAAATGCCGTTAAGGATATTAAGGGTAGTCGAGATGGCTGGCGATGCGGGTAAAGTTAGGTATATCCGGAATATTCCATAACGGTGACTAACCGGGGCGACCGTCAGGCCGCCCCGGCGTTATCAATGCGCCAGCGCGGCGACCTCATCGGCGGTCAGGCCGGTGATTTTCACCACCGTCTCGCGGGCAATGCCGTCGGCCAGCATCCTCTGGGCAATGCGCAGCGCCTCGGCATGCTGTCCTTCACGTTTGCCTTTTCTGCGCCACACTTCCTGTAATCGTTCGGCGATGGTCATCAATCTCTCCCTGTGCTGAGGAACCCGTTGCGCCACTTCCTGGATAAACCGGCCAAAGCGGCGCGCGTTGCCAGTCTGCAGTAGATAATTAAACAGCGTTTTTATCTGCCTGTCATTAGCGTCACCGCTAAGTAAAATCGTCGTCAGCTGCTCAACAATACCCATTAAATCGCGCTGGCGAATATGCTTCTGTATCAGCTCGAGTAATGCCACGCGCCGGTGACGAACGATCTCATCGTCGGGGATCACCGTGATATCCACCAGCGGAAAGGGCGAGGCATAAAGCTCCCTCGCCAGCGGTGGATCGGCAAAGCAGTCCAGCCAGTTGAGCGACCACGGGTATGGCGTGGTCGCTCCGTGATAGAACAGCATCGGCACCACCAGTGGCAGTCTGGTATGACCGCTATCCAGATGGCGCTGCATCGCGGCGATGGCGTAGCGCATCAGGCGGAAGGCCATCTGCGCATCCGGAGAGCTCTGATGTTCGATAACCACATAAATGTAGCCCTCGCCAGACGCGGTTTTGAGTGACCACAGCACATCGGAGTACCAGGCCCGCAGGCTCTCCTCGATAAAGCTTGCCGACTCCAGCTGTAAGGTATCGAGGTCGCAGCGCTGACGCAGCGCAGGCGGTAGATGGATCGCCAGGAAATCACGGGCGATGTCGGCCTGAGTGAGAAACTGTTTAAACACCGCATCATGCGGCGTCGAGGTGGTGCCCTTTGCCATCGGCTCATCCCTGCCTGCTTATCCTGCAGGGACTCTACCTCCCATGAATGACTCTGGCACCCCGGAAACCGGAGTTTTACATTCCGCGACGAAAACATATTTCCCCGGACTGCAAGCGCGACATCCTTTTTCGACGCGGTACGCAAATCTCGGCGGGCGACAGCCTCGGCGCAGCATGCTATAAACGATTTATCCCCTCAGCAAAGGTCGATGCGGTGAACCATACCCGAGATATTCCCCAAACCTTCTGGCGAGACGATCGCCTGCCGTGGCTGGAGCTGCGCAGCACCTGGCGCAGCCGTCAGGCCTATAAGCGCCACAGCCACCCGCAGCTCTCGGTGGGGGCGATTATCGACGGTGAAACGCGCTGCCTGTGCAATGGACAGGAATATCTCCTGCAGCCCGGGGATCTGATCGTGATCCCGCCGCACGCGCCGCATAGCTGTAATCCGCTGCGTGACCAGCCGCGCAGCTATCATATGCTGTACCTGGAGGCGGCATGGTGCCATGCGCAGCGTCCGGATATTCCCCCTACCGTCAGCATGGCTTCGTCCCAGCCGCTGCTGCGCGACAGCCCTCTCTTTGCCTGCTTCCAGCAGATTGTCGCCCTGATGAGCCGCGGCCGCATTGAGCAACTGCCAGCCCGGGTGGCGCAGCTCCTGCACGCGCTGCCGCTGTGCGCCGCCGCGCCGCAGGCGCCACATCACGCCAGCGCCCTGCTGTTTCAGCGCCTGGCGACAGATCTGCCGGCGCCGCCATCGCTGGATAAGCTGGCCCACGATAGCGCGCTACGTAAAGAGACCGTTATCCGCGCCGTGAAACAGGATACCGGCCTGACGCCCGCCAGCTTGATCAATATGGCGCGCATTGAATATGCGAAAACGCGCTTACGCGCCGGGGACCCTATCGCCGACGTCGGCTATCAGGCCGGCTTTGCCGATCAGAGCCATTTCCATAAAACCTTTGTCAGCTACACCGCTGCCACGCCGCGGCAGTATGCGCACAGCAGATCAATTTCCGACAATAAGTAATTTTCCATCTGGCGTAGGGTGGCCTCAGCACCATTATCGAGGCCACTATGCATACCTTATCGACTCTCTTCCCCGCCGCCTTCCCGGCGTTAGCCCTGTCCCACTTTGTCGCCCTGCTCAGCCCGGGCCCCGATTTTTTTCTGCTGGTCGGTTACGCTGTACGCTACCGGATCCGCGGCAGCCTCGGACTGTGTCTCGGCATCGCCGCCGGCAATGCGCTGTATATTGTTCTGGCCATCGTTGGCTGGGGACTTCTGCGCCAGGCGCCGCTGCTGTTTTTACTCATCGAGCTGTTGGGCGCGGGCTACTTACTGTGGATTGGCAGCCTGCTGATTCGCAGCCGTCCCGCGGCGATGGCGGTAGAGAGCGTTCGCGCATCGCGTCCGGGGTTCGGCAAGCAGCTACTGCTGGGGCTGGGGTCATCGCTGCTCAACCCGAAGAATGCGCTGTTTTATCTGGCGCTGATGACTTCCCTGCTGGGGCCGGCGGTCACCCTGCTGCAGCAAACGGTGAGCGGACTGTGGATGGTCAGCGTGGTGTTCTTCTGGGATTTACTGCTGGTGAGCGCGATTGCGCTGCCGCAGGTGCAGCGCCGCCTGAGCGCTATCGTCTGGCGGGTCGAGCGGGCGGCGGGAGCGATCCTGATGTTGTTCGGTCTGTGGATTATCTGGCGATTTTTGCACGACCTCGCCGTCAGGTTATATGCTTAAGTTTATGGAAAAACTCGCTGAACTGAAACGCGCCAAACTGCTGGCGCTGTCGCTGCTGCTGATCGCCGCCGCGCTATTTATTACCACCCTGCTGCTGCCGCCGACGCCGTGGGTCAGCGCGCTGAAGGCCATTTCCGAAGCGGCGATGGTCGGGGCGCTGGCCGACTGGTTTGCGGTGGTGGCCCTGTTTCGCCGTATTCCGCTGCCCTTTGTCACCCGCCATACCGCGATTATCCCGCGCAACAAAGATCGCATCGCCGACAACCTCGGCCGCTTCGTTGAGGAGAAGTTCCTCGATACCCCGTCGCTGGTGGCGCTGATCCGCCGCTATCAACCAGCGCTGATGCTCGGCAACTGGTTCAGCCAGCCTGAGAACGCCCGGCGGGTTGGCCAACACCTGCTGCAGGTGATGAGTGGTTTTCTCGAACTGACCGATGACGCCCGCATTCAGCGCCTGCTGCGGCGCGCGGTGCATAAGGCGATCGATAAGGTCGACCTGACGCAAACCAGCGCCATGATGCTGGAGGGGCTGACCCGCGACAACCGCCATCAAAAGCTGCTGGATTCGCTGATAAATCAGCTGATCGCCCTGCTGCAGCGCGACAGCTCCCGCGCTTTTATCGCCCGCGGCATCGTACACTGGCTGGAGACCGAACATCCGCTGAAGGCCAGGCTTTTACCCACCGAGTGGCTCGGCGAGCACAGCGCCGAGATGGTCACCGACGCCGTGAATACCCTACTGGACGAAGTCACCCACGATCGCACCCACCAGATCCGCCAGACCTTTGACCGCGCGACGCAAAAGCTAATCGATAACCTGAAATCCGACCCGGAACTGGCGCAGAAGGCCGATAACATTAAAGCCTGGCTGAAAAACGATGAGACCTTCAACCGCTATCTTGGCGAAGTGTGGGGCGACCTGCGCGGCTGGGTAAAAAACGATATCAGCAGCGACGACTCGCGTATCAAGCAGCGCATCGCCGAGGCCGGCCAGTGGTTCGGTGAAACCTTACTCCGCGACGACGCTCTGCGCGAATCGCTCAACGAACACCTGGAGCAGGCGGCGCATCGGGTGGCGCCGGAGTTCGCCGCCTTCCTCACTCGACATATCAGCGACACGGTGAAGAGCTGGGACGCCCGCGATATGTCGCGGCAGATCGAGCTCAACATCGGTAAAGATCTGCAATTCATCCGCATCAACGGCACCCTGGTGGGGGGAACTATCGGCCTGTTGTTGTGGCTGCTCTCGCAGATCCCCTCGCTGCTGCATCTGCATATTGGTTAGCAATGATACTATCTGAACAATAGCGCTGATAAATATTCCACAGGGAGGGCGAGATAATGCACCGGATGACACACTGGCTAACCCGGCACGCCGCCGCGCTGTTCTTCCCGGCGGCGCTCATTCTGTATGATTTTTCCGCCTATCTCACCACCGACCTGATCCAGCCGGGGATCCTCCACGTGGTGCGGGATTTTAACGCCGATGTGGCGCTGGCCCCAGCCTCGGTAAGCCTGTATATGGCCGGCGGCATGGCGCTGCAGTGGCTGCTGGGGCCGCTCTCTGACCGAATCGGACGGCGTCCGGTACTGCTCACCGGCGCGCTCATTTTCACCCTCGCCTGCCTGGCGACGCTGTTCACCACCTCCATGACCCAGTTCCTGATTGCCCGCTTCGTGCAGGGCACCAGCATCTGCTTTATTGCCACCGTCGGCTACGTCACCGTGCAGGAAGCCTTTGAGGAAAAAAGGTCGATCAGGCTGATGGCGGTGATCACCTCCGTCGTGCTGGTGGCACCGATCGTCGGCCCGCTCTCCGGCGCGGCGCTGATGCATTTTATCCACTGGAAAGCGCTGTTCGGCATTATCGCCGCCATGGGGCTGGTGGCCTGGCTGGGGCTGCTGTTGACCATGCCGGAGACGGTGCGCCGGGGCGATGTGCCGTTCAGCCCCCTGGGCGTGCTGCGCGATTTTCGCAACGTCTTTCGCAACCGCATCTTTTTGCTCGGCGCCGCCACGCTGTCGCTGAGCTATATTCCACTGATGAGCTGGGTGGCGGTATCGCCGGTGATTTTAATGGACGCCGGCGGGCTGACCACCAGCGAGTTCGCCTGGAGCCAGGTGCCGGTCTTCAGCGCCGTCATCATCGCCAACCTGTCGGTGGCGCGCTGGGTAAAAGATCCCACCCGCCCGCGCTTTGTCCTCAGCGCGGTGCCGGTACAGATGCTCGGCCTGGCCATCCTGATCGTTGGGAATCTGGTATGGCCGCACGTCTGGCTGTGGTCGGTGCTCGGCACCTGCTTCTACGCCTTCGGCATCGGGCTAATTTTCCCGACGCTGTTCCGCTTTACCCTCTTTTCCAACGACCTGCCGAAAGGCACGGTCTCCGCTTCGCTGAATATCGTGATCCTCAGCGTCAGCGCCTTATCGATTGAAGGCGCGCGCTGGCTGTGGTTCCATGGCGGGAGACTGCCCTACCACCTGTTAGCGGTGGCCGCCGGGCTCATCGCCGCCTGCTGCCTCGCCGGACTGTTACGCCACCAGCGTCAGTGTGCGCAAGCGGTCATTGAAGCCCGGCAGTCGTGACCCCTTTTACGGAGAAAGCCCCATCATGAGTGAGATTGAACTCAGCCCGGCGCAGCGTGACCTGCTGCGCGACAGGCTCAGCAAGTACTGCGAAGAGACGTTTAACCTCGAGCTGGAGCAGTTTGACGCTGAATTTTTTGTCGACTTTATCGCCCAGGAGCTGGGGCCGCTGTTCTACAACGCCGGTATCGAAGAGGCCATCCGCACTCATCTGGCGTGGAGCGAGCGGATCCAGGAAGAGATGGATTTAAAGAAGGTCTATTAACGCCGCGCGCAGACGCAGGAGATCAATAAAAGCATACAAACAACAGGGTTATAATGGCGACTCTTTCAGCATCTCCCGTGTACGGGGAAGGAAAACCATGTCGCTTATCACCGATCTACCCGCTATTTTTGACCAGTTCTCGGAAGCTCGCCAGAAGGGCTTTCTCACCGTCATGGATCTTAAAGAGCAGAACGTGCCGCTGGTGGGTACCTACTGCACCTTTATGCCTCAGGAGATCGCTATGGCGGCGGGGGCCGTGGTGGTCTCGCTGTGCTCTACCTCCGATGAAACCATCGAGGAAGCGGAAAAAGATCTGCCGCGCAATCTCTGTCCGTTAATCAAAAGCAGCTACGGCTTCGGCAAAACCGATAAATGCCCCTACTTCTATTTCTCTGACCTGGTGGTCGGGGAAACCACCTGCGACGGCAAAAAGAAAATGTACGAGTACATGGCCGAGTTCAAGGCGGTCCACGTGATGCAGCTGCCGAACAGCGCCAGCGACGCGGCCTCCCGCGCGCTGTGGAAAGCGGAGATCCTGCGCCTGCAGCAGGTGATTGAGGCGCGGTTTGGCGCGCCGATTAGCGAGGCGGCGCTGCGCGAAGCCATCGTGCTGAAAAACCGTGAACGCCGGGCGCTGGCCCACTTTTATCGTCTCGGGCAGCTCAATCCGCCGGCGCTCAGCGGCGGCGACATCCTGAAAGTGGTGTACGGCGCCACCTTCCGCTTCGACAAAACCGCGCTGATTGACGAGCTCAACGCCATGGCGGAGCGCATCCGTCAGGAGTGGCAGCAGGGTAAACGACTGGCATCCCGCCCGCGCATTCTGATCACCGGCTGCCCGATCGGCGGCGCGGCGGAGAAAGTGGTTCGCGCCATCGAAGAAAACGGCGGCTGGGTGGTAGGCTATGAAAACTGCACCGGCGCGAAGGCCACCGAGCGCTGCGTGGCGGAAGAGGGCGACGTCTACGACGCCTTAACCGACAAATATCTCGCCATCGGCTGCTCCTGTATTTCCCCTAACCATCAGCGCCTGCAGCTGCTGAGCCAGATGGTGGAGGAGTACCAGGCCGACGGGGTGATCGACGTCATTCTACAGGCCTGCCATACCTATGCCGTGGAATCGCTGGCCATTAAACGCCATCTCCGCCAGCAGCACGACCTTCCTTATATGGCGATAGAAACCGACTATTCGACAGCGGACCTCGGCCAGCTCAGCACTCGCGTCGCCGCCTTTATCGAAATGCTATAAGGAGCACGCGTGATCTACACGGTTGGTATTGATTCCGGCTCCACTGCCACGAAAGGCATCCTGCTCGCGGACGGGGTGGTTACGCGTCGTTTCCTCTGCCCGACCCCCTTTCGCCCCGCCGACGCCATCCATGAGGCCTGGGAGACGCTGCGCGCTGGCCTCGCGGAAACGCCCTTTTTAACCCTCACCGGCTATGGTCGCCAGCTGGTAGATTTCGCCAATAAACAGGTGACGGAGATTTCCTGTCACGGTCTCGGCGCCCGCCTGCTGGCACCGGACACCCGCACGGTGATTGATATCGGCGGCCAGGACAGCAAGGTTATCCAGCTGGATGCCGGGGGCAACCTCAGCGACTTTCTGATGAATGACAAATGCGCCGCCGGCACCGGCCGCTTTCTGGAGGTCATTTCACGCACCCTCGGCGCCAGCGTCGAACAGCTGGACGCCATTACCGACGGCGTGGAACCGCATGCCATCACCAGCATGTGTACGGTATTCGCCGAATCGGAAGTCATCAGCCTGCGGTCGGCGGGAGTCGCGCCGGAGGCGATTCTGGCGGGGGTGATTAACGCCATGGCCCGGCGCAGCGCGAACTTTATCGGCCGCTTATCAGCGCAGGGGCCGCTGCTGTTTACCGGCGGCGTCAGCCACTGCGCCGCCTTTGCCCGCATGCTGGAAAGCCATGTCGGCATGGCGGTGACAACCCATCCCGACGCCCAGTTCGCCGGGGCGATCGGCGCGGCGCTGATCGGCCAGCGCCAGCGGAGGCGCGGATGACAACGTTTCTGTTTTTATTTCATTCCACGGTGGGAGTGGTGCGAACGCGCAAAGCCCTGCAGGCGGCGGGAATGACCTTCGAGGTCAAAGATATTCCCCGCCAGCTGCGCAGCGGCTGCGGGCTGTGCATCCTGCTTGAGGGGACGGAAGCCGACGCGCGAGCCTGGATCGTCCCGGAACAGACGGCGGCGTTATATCAGCAGGACGGGGAGGCGTGGCGCTGTCTCGCCACCTTCCCACCGGCAGGTTAATCGCTTACCACAAAGCGCGTCGCCGCAAAGCAGTTCAGCAGACGGTGCATAAGAAAAACCAGGGTCAGCGTGACCACCAGCGAGACCGTCACCGAGGTGATGCGGTACAGATCGCTGAACACCAGATCCTGATAGGGATGCAGGTTTTGGCCAAACATAATGCCGATGGTGGTAATGCTGGCGAAGCCCACCCCGGCGCCCACTTTCTCCATCACGTGCAGGCGGGCGCTAAAGGCCAGCCCGAGGCCAATCAGCGGCATCATCAGGATCATGTGATTGCTGAAGTCATAGATAATCAGCTGCACCACCAGAATATAGAGACAGGCCAGCACCACCCCCGCCACGCGCCAGATCGAGCTGATCACCGCCCCGCGATAGTGCATCGGGAACAGGATCAGGATCCCGGCCATCAGCGCCGACAGCGAGTCGCTGAGATCGCAGATCTGAAACACCACGAAGATGATCGTCGCCACCGTGCCGGAGAGCAGCGACTCGTGGCGGATGCGGGCGGCGTCTTTTTCAATGCGCGGCGGCGGCTTGCGCGGTTCGACGTCCGGGATCAGGTAATGCAGCAGCGCGCTCAGCGCCACCGCCAGCACGCACGCTTCCATGTTGGAGAACATCAGGGTGTGCCAGTTGCTGGTCGGGTAGCTCATAAAGTTGAGCATCGTGCTCTGACACACCACCCCCATCGACCCCAGCAGAAACAGCGGCCCCTGGCTCATAAAGCGAAAACGCATCACGTACAGGGCGAACACCACCAGCGTCATGATCACCGGCCATTGCGACAAATAACCGACAATCAGCACCATTTCAACGCAGTTCACCGCCGCGCTGAACACAAACTGGCGGGCGACGTGGCGGTTGAACACCGGCACCAGCGACATCAGCATCAGCGGATACACCACAAAAAATACGCCGTACTGCACGTCGTAGAAGGTGGAGATGCTGAGCGCAATGGTCCCGGCCACGGCGATACGCACCGTCTGGCGAAAATCATTCGCCGTGTAGACGATATTGCCGTGCGGGGTAAAGACGTGCGCCAGGGTATTAATAGACATAGTGCAACCAGCTCACCAGATGGATCTGCAGGCCGGCGAAGGTGCGGGCGAAAGGTCCCTCGCTATTGTACAGCTGCACCGTGGCGCGGGCGCCGGTCGGCAGCGGTTTCGCCAGCGGCTGATCCAGCGCGACGTGAATGCGCATTCGCTGGGCATCACGCACCCAGCGGGTGGACTGTTCCGGCTGCGACAGCTGCCCGTTAACCGCCTCCTGCCCCGCCAGAATCCCGGCATCGCTGCTGGTCACGTGCGCCGGGAAAACTTCCCCCGGCAGGGCGTCAAAAACCACCGCCGCATCGGTGTTTACCGCGGTGTGGCGCAGGCTCTTCTCACGGAAGTCAGCGACGATATCGGTATTGTTGTTGACCAGCGCCAGCACGGCCGTCGCCGCGGTGGCGTAGATCCCCGGGTTAAGCTGCAGGTTGCTGACCATGCCGTCAGTTTCCGCACGCACTTTGGTCCAGGCCAGGTTCAGCTGCGCCTCCTCCAGCGCGTTGCGGTATTTCTGCAGGGTGACGTTGCGCTTATCGTCGCGCTCGCCGCGCTGGATCAGCAGGTTCTGGATCTGCGCGTTCAGCGCCGAGACCGACTGCTCGCTGGTCTGCCAGGTGGTCCGCACCTTGTCGAGATCGGACTGCGAGACGTTCTGCATGGTGCTCAGGCGCTGATAGCGATCGAGCGTGACCTTATCGTTACGGGCGGTGTACTGCGCGGTGCGCAGGTTGGCGCGGGCGGCGGCGATTTGCGCGTCCAGCTGCTGGTTGCTCAGTTTCGCCTGTTCAAGGGCGATCTGTGCCGCTTCAACTTTATTAATGAATGGCGTCGGGTCGAGCTCATACAGCAGGTCGCCCTTTTTCACCTGGCTATTGTTATGCACGTAGACGTGCGAGACATAGCCGGAGACCCGCGACGAAACCGGGGTCACCACGCGCATGACGGTGGAGTCCGGCGTCAGCGGGATCCAGATATCGGCAACGATAAACCAGGCGAATATTCCCAGAAAAGCGGCAATACTCACCCGTACCCAGCGGGCAAATTTTTGTTCAGGCGTCATCATAGTGTGTTAGATCTTGTTATCTTCTTCGCGGATATTCCGCAAACGGCAGGCGATTTGATTTAACGTGGCGCTGAAGGTGACGAGGTCGGCTTCCGGGATGGTCTGGGTTACGCGCTCCTGATAGGTCTCGATCACGCGGCTCAGTTTTTCCAGAATAGCCCGCCCCTCGGCGGTCAGCGTCAGCAGGCGAATGCGTTTGTCATATGGCGATGTGGAACGCAACAGATAGCCCTGCTTTTCCAGTAATGAGAGGGTGCGCGTCAGCGGCGGCAGTTCAATCCCCTGCACCTCCGCCAGTTCGCTGACCGAGACGTTGTCCCCCAACTGATGCAGTTGCATCAGCACCGTCCAGCTGGACTGGGTGAGTCCCGTATCGGTGATAGCGGAGTCAATAATCGCGCGCCACTGGCGCACCACCATGGCCATCCGCATCCCCAGCGGGCGGCGGGCAAACAGTTCGTCTTCAGTCACAGCTTTTCCTCTCATTGTTGAGAAGAAAATAATACTTATCAGGGTAAGTATCAAGAAACGGAAGGTCACGTCGCATCAATTGATAAATTTCGTGAATGATTCCCCGGCATCGCCAGCGCTTACCGGGGCAAAGAAGAAGTGATGCCTGAAAAAAAAGCACTTTTTAATTGATCTGATCCCGACGCAGGCCGATATCTTTCAGCTGTTCGTCGCTCATTTTCTGCAAAGCTCTGCGCGTTTGCTCCTGAAGCCACCATTTTTTGACAAACCGTGCCAGCAATACGAAACCGATAAATGGCTGTCTTGCCCTGTTCTCATGAAATTCCATCCTCTACCTCCTCACCTTGCCAGAGACTTTATCTTCACGGATTTGGGGGGAAGGAATACAGATTCACAAAACACTTTTCTTTAACATACAGATTGGCTAAAACGTACAGCAGACCGCAATTTTTCCTGCCATCTGTACTGGTTATTCCATCTGTATGGCGACAATTAAGGATACAGCATGACCCGCTATCAACATCTTGCGACGCTGCTGGCCGAACGCATTGAACAGGGCCTGTATCGCCACGGCGAAAAGCTGCCGTCGGTGCGCAGCCTGAGCCAGGAGCACGGCGTCAGCATCAGCACCGTCCAGCAGGCCTATCAGCTGCTTGAGCAGCAGCAGATGATTGTGCCGCAGCCGCGATCGGGCTATTTCGTCGCCCCCCGCAAGGCCCAGCCGCCGGTGCCGCCGATGTCGCGTCCGGTGCAGCGTCCGGTGGAGATCACCCAGTGGGATCAGGTGCTGACCATGCTCGACGCCCGCTACGATAAAACGATCATCCCCTTCGGCGGCGGCTCGCCGGACGTGACGCAGCCAAGCCTGAAGCCCATCTGGCGCGAACTGAGCCGGGCGATCCAGCACAACCTCACTGAGGTGTTGAACTATGACGAATTGGCCGGGCGCCGCGAGCTGCGGGAGCAGATCGCCCGCCTGATGCTCGACGGCGGATCGGTGGTGACTGCCGACGATCTGGTGCTCACCAGCGGTTGCCACAGCGCGCTGTCGCTGGCCCTGCTGTCGGTGTGCCAGCCAGGGGACATCATCGCCGTGGAATCCCCCTGCTACTACGGCACCATGCAGATGCTGCGCGGACTGGGATTAAAAACGATTGAGATCCCCACCGATCCGGAAACCGGGATCAGCATCGAGGCCCTGGAGTTGGCGCTGGATCAGTGGCCGATCAAAGGGGTGATCCTGGTGCCGAACTGCAACAACCCGCTGGGATTTATCATGCCGGACGCCCGCAAGCGCGCGGTGCTGAACCTGGCCCAGCGCCACGATATCGTTATTTTCGAGGATGATATCTACGGCGAGCTGGCTACCGAATATCCGCGCCCGCGCACGATTCACTCCTGGGATATCGACGGCCGGGTGATGCTCTGCAGCTCCTTTACCAAAACCATCGCCCCCGGCCTGCGCATCGGTTGGATAGCGCCCGGGCGCTACTACGACAAGCTGCTACAGATGAAGTACGCCGCCAGCGGTACTAACGTCCCTTCAACACAGCTGGCGGCCTTTAACTTTATTCGCGAAGGCCATTATCACCGCCACGTGCGGCGGATGCGGCAGATCTATCAGCGCAATATCGAGATCTACACCTGCTGGCTGCGGGAGTTTTTCCCCTGCGGGATCTGCGTCACCCGGCCGAAAGGCGGTTTTATGCTGTGGGTGGAGCTCCCGGAGCAGGTGGATATGGTCTGCGTCGCCAAACAGCTGTGCCGGCTGAAGATCCAGGTCGCGCCGGGGTCGCTGTTTTCCGCGGCGGGCAAGTATCGCAACTGCGTCAGGATCAACTGCGCCCTGCCGCCGACCGAGAAACATAAAGCGGTGATGGTGAAGCTGGGAGAAGCGGTGAAGGTGGCGATGGAGTGAGGTTTAGCCTGTTCTCCCCGGTGGCGCTGCGCTTACCGGGGCGACGGGTTACCTCGCGTCCGCAAATCAGCTTCACTGGTCAAAAAACACCATCCCCTTATACGGCTGTTCGCGGCAGGCGGCCAGGCGCTGGGCGAGACTGCCGACGTGCAGCTCCAGCTTGTGGCCGTCGGGGTCGAGGAAATAGTGCGAGGCGCCTTCGCTACGGTTCAACTTCCACACCGCCACGCCGGCAACCTCAAGGCGAGCGGCGAAGCGGGCGAAATCCGCTTCGCTGATGCTAAACGCATAATGGGTGTAGTCGCTCTCCTCCGGCGGAGTGACACGCCGCTGCGGATCCAGCGACAGGCACAGCCACAGATCGCCGCAGGAGAGATAGGCGCCGCTGTCCCAGCGGGCGTGCAGCGTCATGCCCAACAGCTGCTGATAAAACGCTACGCTCGGCGCCAGCTGGCTGACCGCCAGGGTCAGGTGATTCAGTCCGCTCAGCATGTCTGTTCCTCCAGTGAATTCACAATGAACTGGCGCAGCCATTGATGCGCCGGGTCGCGGTGCCAGCGTTCGTGCCATAGCATCAGCATCTCAAAGCCGGCGACCGCCAGCGGCGGCTCGACGACTGCCAGCCCGCTCTGCCCGCGCACCAGCCGCTCCGGCAGCACCGCCACCAGATCGCTATTGCGCAGGGTCTCCAGCATAAACAGGAAATGTGGCACGGAAAGGACAACCCGCCGCGTCAGGCCAAGGTTCGCCAGCGCGGTATCGGTCGCCGCGCTGAAGCCGCCTCCGTCCGGGGAGACGATCGCTTGCTCCAGCTGACAGAACGTTTCCAGGCTCAACCCTTGCCGCAGCACCGGATGCCCGGCCCGGCCCGCCAGCACGTAGCGCTCGCGAAACAGCAGGCGCTGATGCAGCCCCGGCGGCGCGCCCTCGCGGGTATGGAAAAAGAGATCCACTTCATCGCTGGCCGCCTGCTGCTCCAGCCGCGCCGGCTGGAGTTCGAATACCGCCAGCCGACTGCCGGGAGAGGCCAGGCGTAGCCTGCCCAGCATCGGCATGAGGGTCGCCGAAGCCATATAGTCCGTCGCCGCCACCCGCCAGGTCTCCGCCGCCGCGGCCGGATTAAAAGGTGCTACCGGCGCCACCGCCTGCTCCAGCGCGGCTAACGCAGCGCGCAGCGGCTGGCGAAGCTCATCGGCGCGGGCGGTGGGCTGCATGCCGCGCGGGCCCGGCATCAGCAGCGGGTCGGCAAACATCTCCCGCAGCCTGGCGAGTTGAATGCTGACCGACGGCTGCGACAGATTCAGCCGCTGCGCCGCCCGGGTAACGTTATTTTCACTGAGCAGCACGTCGAGCGTGCGCAGCAGATTGAGATCCAGACGATGTAAATTAATCACAACTATACCTGGGATTGAAGTAATTAATTTCTACTATAGCGCCAGCTTTCATACTCTGCAGCTCTTCCCACTTCAGAGGTGATGTTATGAAAGTACTGCTGATTTACGCCCATCCGGAACCGCGCTCCCTCAATGGCGGACTCAAAGATTTCGCCATCCGTCATCTGCTGCAGGCCGGTCATGAAGTCCAGGTCTCCGATCTCTACGCCATGCGCTGGAAGGCCGGGTATGACGCCGACGACAGCGGCGCGCCGCCGGTCGGCGAGTTCTGGCGTCCTACCCTGGACTCCAGACAGGCCTTTGCCCAAGGTACTCAAAGCGCGGATATCGCCGCCGAGCAGGAAAAGCTGCTGTGGGCCGATACGGTGATTTTTCAGTTTCCGCTGTGGTGGTTCTCGATGCCCGCGATCATGAAAGGCTGGATCGACCGGGTGTACGCCTGGGGCTTTGCCTATGGCGTCGGCGAGCACAGCGACCGCCACTGGGGCGATCGCTATGGGGAAGGCACCTTCGTCGGCAAGCGGGCGATGCTGATCGTCACCGCCGGCGGCTGGGCGGAACACTATTCACCGCGCGGGATCAATGGCCCCATCGACGACATTCTGTTCCCCATTCAGCACGGTATGCTGTTCTATCCCGGCTTCGAGGTGCTTCCGCCGCTGGTGTTTTACCGCACGGATAAAACTGATGCCGCGCAGTTCGCCGACCAGTGTGCCACGCTGGCCGAGCGGCTGGACACGCTGTGGCAAACCGAGCCCATTCCATTTCGCCGGCAAAATCATGGCGACTATCTGATCCCGTCGCTAACGCTGCGTCCGGAGCTGGCGCCGGGGCAAAGCGGCCTGGCGGTGCACCTGGCAACGAAATAAACCTCAACGCGATAGCCCTTCCGGGTTATCGCTTTCATTAATATGACAATTTGTGAGCCTCCACGCATTAACGGCATCCCGTCGCGCGAAGCCGCCTCTCATATTGATAGCGATCAAAAATAATCATACCGTCTGGTCGGTATGATTCCGGCCATGAACATGGAAGCCCAGCATCGTAAAAAAGATCCCGTCCGTCTCCACCGTCAGCTGCTTGAATCGGCGGCGATGATTGCCGGCCGGGACGGTATCGCCGCCCTGTCGCTGAACGCTGTCGCCCGCGAGGCTGGAGTCAGCAAAGGCGGCCTCCTGCACCATTTTCCCAATAAGCAGGCGCTGATTTTCGCTCTGTTCGCCAGGCTGCTGGCGATTATGGAAAAGGCGATTAGCGAACTGATGGCCGCCGATAACATCGCTTACGGACGCTTTACCCGGGCCTATTTGCACTATCTGTCCAATCCGCAGTTGACGGACACGCACGAAAGCCGTCAGCTGATGGTGCTGTCGCTGGCGATGCCGGACGAACCGGTGCTGCGAAAATGCTGGCGCGACTGGATGCTGGATCATCTGGCGCAAGGCGATGCGCTGGATAACGGCCCAACCGGTACCCTGGTACGCTACGCCGCCGACGGTATCTGGTTATCGGAGCTGACCGAGGGGCGCACCATGAGCAGCGAACATCGCCAGTCGCTGGTGAACGATCTGACCAAAATGACGCTTCCCGCATGAAGCGAATAGAGTGAGGCCGCGATGCGCTACAACATCAATGCCCGTCTCATTTATGATGCAACAGACGGCACGCTAACCCTGCCCGGCAACGATGAACCAGATAGCCAGCTATCCATCACCGCCAGCGCGCTGCTCTATTTTTTTCTCCGCCATACCGGCGTGGTCAGTCGCGATGAAGTGTTGAAAAAAGTCTGGGACGATAACGGCTTAACTTCTTCCAATAGCAACCTCAACCAGTATCTGAGCATGCTGCGCAAAACTTTCCGCCACTACGATATCGATAACATTATCGTCACCGTGTCGCGCGGCATGCTGCAGCTGAATCAGGATCTCAGCATCGAACTGCTCGACGCCGGGCCGGCGCTGGCCGATGTCGCCAGCCCGGCCGCGCCGCCTGGCGAACCCGCCGGGGCAGGAAGGGAAACCACACCTCCTGCCGCTTCACCACATGCGCGCGGAATGTGCTGGTATCTGGCCGGCGGCTGCCTGCTGGTCATCGCCCTGCTTCTGGTGGCATTCACGTTTACCGGAACCCACGTCGCCCGGCCAATTAATCTGACGCTGATGAACCACCGCCAGTGCGAACTGCTCGCCAGCGATGAAATGCTGCGTTCGGTCTCGGCGACGGCCTACAGTAAGAATTTTGATGAGGTGCGTCAGCGGCTGAAGCTCAGCTGCAAGCCGGGGGAGCGTTTTGTTTTCTTCTATGGCGACCGGCTGGAGACCAACGGCCTGGGCCGGGTATTTCTCGCCCACTGCGCGATGCACGAAGACAACCCGTTTAGCTATTGCGATAACTACTTTTACTACTCCTGGAAGCCGCAATGAGACTCGCGCCCCGCACCTTTTTCGCCCTCTCTGCCCTCGCGTTTATCGCCGCCGCCGGGTTTAGCGCCTGGCGCCTGCTGCCGGATGCCAACGACGGCGTGATGAGCTGCTCCACCAAAGCGATCATGCGTTTTGAAAACATGGAAAAAGAGAATGTGAACGGCAATATCCATTTTAATTTTGCCGCCAATGGCAACGGGTCGATGGTAGTGGAAGGCTATACCGATTCTGCCGCCGGCTGGCTCTACCTGCAGCGTTACGTCAAATTCAGCTACACCAGCCAGCGCATCTCAGCGACCGAGCGCCACTACCGCATCAAGAAATGGGAATCCAGCGCCTCGTCCATCGATGAATCGCCGGATGTCATCTTCGACTATTTCATGCGCGAGATGTCCGACAGCCACGACGGCCTGTTCCTCAATGCGCAAAAGCTTAACGACAAAGCTATCCTGCTGAGCTCTATCAACTCACCGCTCTACATCTGCACGCTGAAGTCCGGCAGCACGCTTAATTAACCCGTCCCCCCTGTACCACTGCGAGGAAAATGCGCCCTCGCTCACGCTCCATTATTGCCCCCTCTTTCCACGATGCTAAAAGCGCACGTTTTGCGTTTAGCTTCGACGCGAGAACTTGAGCATACCCACAATTATAACGTGGCTATATTACCGATTGCTGGCAAGTAATTAGCATCTTATTAACATTCATCTCCCGCCGATAAATAGCTTAAAAAAACGCCATATCATCATGAAAATCTTCACGCATGAAACAGAATGAAAATATAAAAAGAAGCCTAAATAAGGCTAAATAGCAGAGTAAAAACCTAAAATATTCATCTACACGGATTTAAATTTCACTTATCTCCCCATTCCCTATAGTGAACCCCGAACGCCGCTTCCGCGTGTTGATGCCGTTACGCGGACGGTTTTCCCGAATCACAAAACCTGTTCTGGAGGAGATCACGATGGGTGATGCATTGGGGCTTATCGAAACCAAAGGTCTGGTGGCCTGTATTGAAGCAGCGGACTCGATGTGTAAAGCCGCCAACGTCGAACTGATCGGCTATGAAAACGTCGGCTCCGGCCTGGTCACCGTGATGGTGAAGGGCGACGTCGGCGCAGTAAAAGCGGCGGTGGATTCCGGTGTGGAATCGGCGCAGCGCATCGGCGAAGTGGTGACCTCGCTGGTCATCGCGCGTCCGCATAACGACATCAACAAAATCGTCATTAAACACAAGGCCTGAAGGCCAGGAGAACGCAAATGGGTGATGCATTAGGTCTGATTGAAACCAAAGGTCTGGTGGCCTGCATTGAAGCAGCGGATGCGATGTGTAAAGCCGCCAACGTCGAACTGATCGGCTATGAAAACGTCGGTTCCGGCCTCGTCACCGCGATGGTGAAAGGCGATGTCGGCGCGGTGAAAGCGGCGGTGGATTCCGGCGTTGAATCGGCCCAGCGCATTGGCGAAGTGGTGACCTCGCTGGTCATCGCCCGTCCGCATAACGACATCAACAAAATCGTCTCGCATTACAAAATTGCGGACTAACGGAGAAACCTGATGAAAGAAGCGCTTGGTCTTATCGAAACCAAAGGTCTGGTGGCCTGTATTGAAGCCGCGGACGCGATGTGCAAAGCCGCCAACGTCGAACTGATCGGCTATGAAAACGTCGGCTCCGGCCTCGTCACCGCGATGGTGAAAGGCGACGTCGGCGCGGTCAACGCGGCGGTCGACTCCGGCGTGGAAGCGGCGAAACGCATTGGCGAAGTCGTCAGCTCTCGCGTCATCGCGCGTCCCCATAACGACATCGAAAAAATCGCGGCGCAGCACAAAGCATGACCTGACAGGGCACGCCCCGTCCCCACTCTTTTCGTCTGATGAAGGATAGACTCATGATTGAACTGGATAACGATTTGCAGTCCCGGCAGAACGCCCGGGAACTGGTGCGCAACGCCAAAAAAGCGCAGGCAATGCTGGCCACCTTTTCGCAGCAGCAAATCGACGCCATCGTGAAAAACGTGGCCCAGGAAGCAGCGCACCACGCCGAAGCGCTGGCGAAAATGGCCGCGGAAGAGACCGGTTTTGGCAACTGGCAGGACAAAGTGCTGAAAAACCGCTTCGCCTCGCTGCGCGTCTACGACGCCATCAAAGATATGAAGACCGTTGGCATCATTCATGACGACCCGGTAAAAAAAGTGATGGACGTGGGCGTGCCGCTGGGCGTGATTTGCGCGCTGGTCCCCTCAACTAACCCAACCTCTACGGTTATCTATAAAGCGCTGATCGCCCTCAAGGCGGGCAACGCCATTATCTTCTCTCCGCATCCGGGCGCGCGTCAGTGCAGCTGGAAGGCGATTGAGATCGTCAAACGCGCGGCGGAAGCGGCCGGCGCGCCGGAGGGCAGCGTCGACGGCATCACCCAGCTGACCCTCGAAGCCACCTCAGAGCTGATGCACAGCAAAGACGTTTCGCTTATCCTCGCCACCGGCGGCGAAGGCATGGTGCGCGCGGCCTACGCGTCCGGCACCCCGACCATCAGCGGCGGTCCGGGCAACGGCCCGGCATTTATCGAACGCAGCGCCGATATCCACCACGCGGTGAAAGATATCATCACCAGCAAAACCTTCGATAATGGCGTGATCTGCGCCTCCGAGCAGTCGATCATCGTCGAAGGCTGCATTTACGATGAGGTTCACCGCGAGCTGGAAGCGCAGGGCGCTTACTTCATGAATGAAGATGAAGCGGCGAAAATGGCGGCGCTGCTGCTGCGCCCGAACGGCACCATCAACCCGAAAGTGGTTGGCAAAACCGCGTTGTACCTCAGCCAGATGGCCGGCTTCTGCGTCCCGGCCAGCACCAAAGTGCTGATCGCCGAGCAGACCACCGTCTCACCGAAAAACCCCTACTCGCGCGAAAAACTGTGCCCGGTACTCGGTCTGTACGTGGCTGAGGACTGGAAAGCCGCCTGCCACCGCGTGGTAGAGCTGCTGACTAATGAAGGGCTCGGCCATACGCTGGTGATCCACACCCGCAACCAGGACGTCATCCGCCAGTTCAGCCTCGAAAAACCGGTCAACCGCATCCTGATCAACACCCCGGCGGCGCTCGGCGGCATCGGCGCCACCACCAATATCTCCCCGGCGCTGACCCTCGGCTGCGGCGCGGTCGGCGGCGGCTCCAGCTCCGACAACGTCGGCCCGATGAACCTGCTCAATATCCGCAAAGTCGGCTATGGCGTGCGGTCGATTGACGAGCTTCGCGCGCCGGGCAGCCGCCCTGAGCCACAGCCGACCATCGTCACGCCGGCGAGCGATCCGCAGCGCAGCATTCTTGATGACGTGCGTTTCAACGCTCCGGCCAGCGCTGCGCCAGCACACGCGGCAGGCAGCGATGACCGCTTCGCCAGCCCAGGCGCCGCAGCGAATGCGGAAGGCGCAATCAACGAACAAAACGTGGAACGCGTTATCCGCCAGGTGCTGGAGCGCCTTGCTAAGTAACGCACTGATATAAGGCGATATAACGATGATTCTCGCAAAGGTGACCGGCCATGTTGTCGCCACGCAAAAATGCGATGAGCTGCGCGGCAGCAACCTGCTGTTGATCACCCGCTTAGATGACAAACAGCAGCCGATGAAGGACCAGACCTGGGTCGCCGTCGATAACGTCGGCGCCGGTATGCACGACATCGTGCTGGCGGAAGAGTACTTCGCGCTCAATAAAGACCGCTACAAAGCGATGTCGGTGGTCGCCATTGTTGAGAAGGTGTTTCGGGACGCCGAACAGGAGTGAATAGCCCAATGAGTGAATTTTTACTGAAACCACGGATTTGCTTCGGTCAGGACGCCCTCTCGGTACTGAACGAAATTTCCGCCCGCAGCGTGCTGCTGGTGACCGATCAAGCGATGGTGAAGTTTGGCCTCGCCGAGCGCGTCACCGCCCTGCTGCGCCAGCGCGGGATCGCCTGGCAGGTGTGGGACGACGTGGTGGCGGATCCGGATATCGCCACCGTGGTGCGCGGTATGAAGCTGATGGATAACCACTACCCGGATCTGGTTATCGCGCTCGGCGGCGGTTCGGTAATCGATGCCGCCAAAGCGGTTATTTTCTCCCTGGCGCAAACCCGTCCGCTGGCCGACCGTCCCCGACCGTGCTTCGTCGCCATCCCGACCACCAGCGGTACCGGTTCGGAAGTCACCGCCTTTTCGGTGGTGAAAGCCAACGCGGAAAAGCTGGTGCTGGTGGATGCGTCATTGCTGCCGGATATCGCCATTCTGGACCCGGCGCTGGTGGCTTCGGTGCCGCCGGCAATTACCGCCGACACCGGCATGGACGTGCTGTGTCACGCCCTTGAGGCCTACGTCTCCCGCGCCGCCAGCGACTTTTCCGACGCCCTGGCGGAGAAAGTGGTGCAGCAGGTATTTCGCTATCTGCCGACCTGCTGGCGCAGCGGCGACAACCTGCAGGCGCGCGAAAAGATGCACAACGCCTCCTGCATGGCGGGGATGGCCTTCACCAACGCGTCGCTGGGGATAACCCACAGCCTGGCCCACGCCCTCGGCGGCGTCTTCCGCGTGCCCCATGGCCGCGCCAACGCCCTGCTGATGGCGCACGTCGTCGCCTGGAACGCTGATTATCACGGGCTGTGCGATACCGATGCCGCCCGCAAATATGCCCGACTAGCCCATCTGCTGGATCTACCTGCGGCCACTACCCGCCAGGGCGTCACCAGCCTGCTGGTCGCCATTCAGGCACTTAAAGACGAAATGAGCATGCCGGCCGGCATCCGCGATACCGGCGTCCTTGCAGACGAGTTTGAACAACGGCTGGCGGAGATGATTGGCCAGGCGTTACGCGACAGCTGTACTCCGACGAACCCACGCGCGCCGGATGCTCACGCACTGACCGAACTCTATCGCCGGGCATGGACCGGCAACGCCGTTCAGGGCCACTGATAACAAGATTTGGAGAACCTTACCCATGGCACACTACAGCTTAACGCCGCGCGTCAAAGTGCTGGCAGACCGTTTACTCGCCCAGAAAAGCACGCTGTGCACTGAACATGCCACCACGCTGAACGCCCTGGATGGCGATATCGCGGGCGTTCCCGCCGCCGTTAAACCGGCGCGCCGTTTCTATGAACTGATGCGCCAGCTGCCGCTGACCATCAGCCCCGACGAACTCATTGTCGGCAACCAGAGCCGTAAACCGCACGGGGCGATTTTCCATGACGAAAACGCGACCCGTCGCCCATCGGCTTTCCAGTTCCTCAACCTCAACAGCGATCTGGATTCGCCGGACTACAGGCTGGTGGTCGAAAAAGGGGTGCTGGCGATTAAGCACCAGCTGGAAGAGAAAACCCGCGCACTCGGCAGCGCGGTCAGCCGCAGCGGTATGGATGAAGTCAACGGCTGCCGCGCCGCCATCTACGCCTGCGACGCCCTGCTGGCGCTGGCGCAAAATCTGGCCAACAGCGCCGAGCAGCTGGCGGCGGCGGAGACCAATGCTTATCGCAAAGCCGAGCTGCTCGATAGCGCAGCCATTCTCCACCACGTGCCGGCCCATCCAGCGCGTAATTTCAAAGAAGCCTGCCAGGCGTTCTATCTGTTCCAGCTGGCGCTCCAGCTGGATAACGGCAGCTATGCAGTCAACCCGGAAGGGGCGGACAAGGCGCTGCTGCCTTACTTCCAGCGCGATATCAACAGCGGCGCGCTGAATACCCAGCAGGCGTATGAGCTCGTGGAGTGCCTGTGGTTCAAGCTGGCGGAACTGAGCGAAGTCCGCGCCGCCTGCGCCATTGACGGCTATCCGATGCTCGACGCCATGTTGCATGGCGCCGCTTTTGACCATGCCGAGGTGAACGAACTCTCGGCGATGTTCATCAGCGCCCAGCGCAATCTCAGCGCGTTGAATCTGCCGGTGCGTCTGTTTAGCGGCGCACAACAGGTCAGCCATGCGCCGTTCGCCGCCTGCGCCGACACGCCGGTGATGGAAGGGTTAACCCCGCGTATGCAGCGTCTGCGTAACCACTATCTGACGGTACGCCCGAGCGTCTCTATCTATCGCGCGCTGGCCTTTACCGAAGTGGTGAAAGCTAACCCAGGCATGCCGACCATTCTGCTGCGAGCGAAAGCCTTCCGCCACGCCTGCGAAACCGCGCCGATTCTGATTCAGGACGATGAGCTGATCGTCGGCCATCCGTGCGGCAAGCCGCGCGCGGGCGCCTTCTCGCCGGATATCGCCTGGCGCTGGGTGCGCGACGAGCTCGACACCATGAGCACCCGCCCGCAGGATCCGTTTGAGATCAGCGAAGCGGATAAAAAAACCATTCGCGAAGAGATCGTCCCATTCTGGGAAGGCCGTTCGCTGGATGAGATTTGCGAAGCGCAATACCGTGAGGCTGGCGTCTGGGCCTTCAGCGGCGAGACCTTCGTCAGCGACCTCTCCTATCACCAGATTAACGGCGGCGGCGATACCTGCCCGGGCTACGACGTGCTGCTGTTCACCAAAGGGATGAACGGCATTAAAGCCGATGCCGAGGCGCATCTGGCCAGCCTGAGCATGGAAAATCCGGAAGATATCGACCGCATTTACTACTACAAAGCGGCGATTGAAACCTGCGAAGGGGTGGTCAACTACGCTCGCCGCATCGCCGCCCATGCCCGCGAACTGGCGGCTAAAGAGCAAAACGCCCAGCGCCGCGCCGAGCTGCTGACCATCGCCGACGTCAACGAAAACGTGCCGGCCAATCCGCCGAAAACCCTGCAGGAAGCGCTGCAGAGTATCTGGACCGTCGAATCACTGTTTGAAATCGAAGAGAACCAGACCGGGCTGTCGCTGGGACGCGTTGACCAGTACTGCTATCCGATGTTCGAAGCCGATATCCGCGAAGGCCGCTTGACCCACGACACCGCGCTGGAGCTGCTGCAGGCGTTCATCATCAAATGTGCCGAACTGATGTGGATGTCGAGCGAACTGGGTGCGAAATATTTCGCGGGTTATCAGCCGTTTATCAACCTCACCGTTGGCGGCCAGAAACGTAGCGGCGGCGATGCCTGTAACGATCTGACCTATCTGATTATGGACGCCGTGCGCTTCGTGAAGGTTTACCAGCCGTCGCTGGCCTGCCGTATCCACAACCAGTCGCCGCAGAAATACATGGAAAAAATCGTCGACGTGGTGAAAGCGGGAATGGGCTTCCCGGCCTGCCACTTCGATGACTCCCACATCAAGATGATGCTGCGCAAAGGCTTCGATTTTGAAGACGCCCGCGATTACTGCCTGATGGGCTGCGTTGAACCGCAGAAATCCGGGCGCATCTACCAGTGGACCTCCACCGGCTACACCCAGTGGCCTATCGCTATCGAGTTCGTGCTTAACCGCGGGCGGATGGTGCTGTTCGATAGCTATCAGGGGCTGGACACCGGCGACCTGCGCGACCTGCGCACCTTCGAAGCATTCGACGCGGCGGTGAAACAGCAGATCGCCCATATCGTGCGCCTGTCGGCTATCGGCACCGTCATCAGCCAGCGCGTCCACCGCGATGTGGCGCCGAAGCCGCTGATGTCGCTGCTGGTCGAAGGCTGCATGGAGAGCGGCAAAGATGTCGCCGCCGGCGGCGCGATGGTCAACCACGGTCCGGGGCTGATTTTCTCCGGTCTGGCGACCTACGTCGACTCGATGGCGGCGATCCGCAAGCTGGTGTTCGAAGAGAAGAAATACACCCTTGAGCAGATCCGCGATGCGCTGCTGGCCAACTTTGAAGGTTACGAAGCGCTGCGCCGCGACTGCCTGAACGCGCCGAAATACGGTAACGACGATAACTATGTCGACCAGTACGCGCTCGATATTACCGAATGGACCGAGAAAGAGTGCCGTAAGTACAAGATGCTCTACTCGACCCTCAGCCACGGCACCCTGTCTATCTCCAACAACACGCCCATCGGCGAGCTAACCAACGCCACGCCGAACGGCCGCCTGGCGTGGATGCCACTCTCCGATGGCATCAGCCCGACCCAGGGCGCGGATAAGCAAGGCCCGACGGCGATTATCAAGTCGGTCAGCAAGATGAACGTGGAAACCATGAACATCGGCATGGTGCACAACTTCAAATTCCTCAAAGGGCTTCTGGATACCCCGGAAGGTCGCCATGGCCTGATTACCTTGCTGCGTACCGCCTCGATTCTCGGCAATGGGCAGATGCAGTTCAGCTATGTCGATAACGAAGTGCTGAAGAAGGCGCAGCAGGAGCCGGAGAAATACCGCGACCTGATCGTTCGCGTCGCCGGCTACAGCGCCTACTTCGTTGAGCTGTGCAAAGAGGTCCAGGACGAGATCATCAGCCGTACGGTGATTGAGAAGTTCTAGTTCTCTTAGAGAGAATTAAATGAGCTGTATTTGAGAAATAACCGGAAGTTCTCCGTCCCGTAACGGGACGGAGCGGGAGGCAAGCGTGATCGCAAAACAAGAATTAACGGGCCGAATTTTCAATATCCAGAAATATTCGATCTATGACGGCGATGGCATTCGCACGCTGGTGTTTTTTAAGGGCTGCAACATTCGCTGCCCGTGGTGCGCCAACCCGGAAGGGCTGAATAGCCAGTTCCAGGTGATGTTCTCGCACGACAAATGCATTAACTGCGGCGACTGCGTCAGCGTCTGTCCGGCGGGTATTCATTATCGGGCGGAAGAGAACGGCGAAATGAAGCACTTCGTCGACCGCCATAAAGACTGCATCGGCTGCCGCAAATGCGAAGAGATTTGCACCCAGAACGCGCTGGACATTATGGGCAAGGACGTCACCTTCAGCGAGCTGATGGAGATCATCATGCAGGACTACGACTTCTACATCTCCTCCGGCGGCGGCGTCACCATCGGCGGCGGCGAGATGAGCCTGCAGACCGATTTTGCCGTCGCCTTATTCAGCGAATGCAAAAAGATGATGATTAACACTGCCGTCGAAACCCAGGGCACCACCCCACTTGCCAACTACCAGAAGCTCGCGCCGGTCACCGACACCTTCTTATTCGACATTAAGCAGATTAACAGCGAACACCACAAGGCGATGCTCGGCATCGGCAACGAAGGGATCCGCCGCAATCTCGAATGGCTGGTGGATTCCGGCGCCAACGTCATTGTGCGTATGCCGCTCATTCGCGGCTACAACGACTCATTCGACGCCATTACCGGCGCCATTGATTACGTACAGAAGCTGGCGAAGCGCGGGAATATCCGCCGTATCGACATGCTGCCGTACCACCAGCTGGGACGCAAAAAGTACGAACGCCTGGATATGCCCTACCCGATTAGCCAGGACCCGTCTTATTCGCCGGATGAACTGGACCGGCTGGAAGCCTTCTTCCGGCAATTTGATTTTGATATTCGCTTAGTCCGCCATTAACAGGAGCCGACCATGAAAAGTTTAGGCGTAATTGAAACGCGAGGATGGGTCGCCGCCATTCAGGCCGTCGACGCCGCCTGTAAAGCCGCGGGAGTGACCTGCATTGGCTATCGCAAACCAGGCTCCGGGCTGGTGAGCGTCTGCTTTGAAGGGGAAATCAGCGCCATCCACACCGCTATAGAACGCGGCGTGGCGGTTGCCGGCGCCGAGCACACCGTGAAGTCGCTGGTCATTGCCCGTCCGGAGCGTTGCGTGGTTGAAGCGTTAAGCAACCTCAAAGGCAACCCTCCGCGCGAGGAAAAAACGGACGAACCGGTGGTTATCACCGCCCCGGAACCCATCGTTCCGCCCGCTATCCCGAACGAAGCGGAAGATAAGCACCCTGCGCTGAAGAAAGGGAAGAAGTCATGATCGACACTTTGCTTCGCGAAAAAATCGTCGCCCGCCTGAGCGCAACGGCGCCGGCGATCCCGGTGGGGATCTCCAACCGCCACGTCCATCTCGCGCAACAGGACGTCGAGGCATTGTTCGGTAAAGGCTACAGCCTGACGCCGTTCAAACCGCTGCGCCAGCCGGGGCAGTTTGCCGCCCAGGAGTGCGTGACCGTCGTCGGGCCGAAGGGCTCGCTGACCAACGTTCGCGTCCTCGGCCCGACCCGCCCGCTATCGCAACTGGAAGTGTCGCGCGCCGACTGCTTCACGCTCGGCATTCAAGCGCCAGTTCGTGAGTCCGGGCAACTGGAGAATGCCGGTAGCGCGCTGCTGATTGGCCCCGCCGGTCACGTTGAGCTCCATTCTCAGGTGATCTGCGCCTGGCGGCATATTCATATGTCGCCGCAGGACGCGCGCCAGCTCAACGTCAGCAATGGCCAGAAGGTCAGCGTGCGCAGCAACGGCGAGCGCCAGCTGACTTTCGATGAAGTGGTGGTGCGGGTGCGCGATGACTTCGCGCTGGAATTTCACATCGACACCGAAGAAGCCAATGCCGCCGGGTTAAAAAACGGCGCGCAGGTGACGCTCATCGGCTAACGGAGGCTCGCCATGACCGACGAACAGATTGAAGGTGTAGTTGCGCGGATTTTGCAGCGCCTGCGGCCGCCGGTACTGGTGATGGTGACCGCCGCTGACGGCTACCGCGCAGCTATCCGCCAACGCCTGGCGGGAAGCGGCTATCCGCTGCGCCTCGCGCTGGAGGAGGGTCTCGCCGACGCCGCCGCCTGGCGAGAGGTGGGCGAGATTATCCCGTCATCGGCCTGGCAGGATGCCCTGCCGTCAGCGCCATGGCGGGGGGTACTGCTGCCTTTTCTCGATTATCCGCAAGCCTCTGATCTGCTGAACGGCACCCTGCGCAATCCGGTTTCCCGCTGCGCGCACGAGGCGCTGCTGGCGGGTATTCCGGTTCTGGCCCTGCGCTACCACTGCGATCCGCACAGCGAGCTCAACCAGCTGCGCGGCGCGCAGGCCGGCAGCGCCTATGCCGGGCATCTGCAGGCCACGCTGGCTCGTCTGGAAGCCTGCGGCGTCTTCCTCGGCACCATGAATGAGCTGCTGGCGAAGCTGGACGCACCCACCGCGCCGGCCGCCGCCAGCAGCGAACCGCGCCGTTATCTTACCGTCACAGACGTGGTGAATAATCCGGCGCTGGCGGCGGCCCCGCGCGCTCAGCTGACCGATGCGGCTATTGATTACTTAAAAAACAGAAAGATATGACCTTACCCAACGAAAAACCTGGAGCTTAACGATGTCTTCGAAAACAAAATGCTGGTTATGGATGCTGCTGGTTATCCTCTCCGAAACCTCGGCAACCTCGACGTTAAAAATGTTCGGTAGCAGCGAAGGCGGCAGCAAAATGCTGCTGCTCGGGCTGCTGATTGCGCTTTACTGCACCTGCTATTACTCGCTCTCAAGGGCGGTGAAAGATATCCCGGTCGGCCTGGCGTACGCCACCTGGTCCGGCACCGGCATTCTGGTGGTCTCGACGCTGGGAATGGCATTCTACGGCCAGCACCCGGATACCGCCGCCATCATCGGCATGGCGGTGATCGCCAGCGGCATCATTATCATGAACCTGTTCTCGAAAATGGGTTCCGAAGCGAGCGAAGAGGCGGCGCCCGCCGCGCCAGCCGCCGCCATGGATAAGAACATCGCTAACTAACAGGAAAGGAATACCCCCTATGTTTAATCTCGGATTTTTATGGCTGGCGCTGTCTATCGGCTCCGAAATCACCGGCACCTCGATGATCAAAAAGACCAACGGTTTCAGCAAACTGGCCCCTTCGGTGCTGGTGGTCTGCGCCTACGGCCTCTGCTACTTCGCCCTCACCCGCGCAATGAGCACCATCCCTGTGGGCGTGGCCTACTCGCTGTGGTGCGGCTTCGGTATCGTCGGCGTCACCATCTGCTCCATGATCCTCTATAAGCAGAAACCGGACCTGGCGGCCATTATCGCCATGGCGCTGATTATCTCCGGCGGCGTGATCATGAACGTCTTCTCGACCATGTAACAGCGGTCGTTTTATCCTGTTACCCGGCCTGTGCGGGCAGTCCGTAGGCCCGCGCCAGCGCAGCGCCGCCGGGCGTTTTACCAAACAGGGTTTACCCCACTATGGTTTCGTGGCAGGATAAAAAGATGAACAGAAACGCGATCGTGACCTATCCCCGCCGTTGGTGGCTGCCTGCATAACAGGCGGCACGATATACGTTTCCATTTTCAAAGCCGCCGGAAGGCGGCTTTGGTGTTTTCAGGACGTCTTTCGGCTGAACAGTCTGATAAGGAGTTCCTGATGAATCACCCGCAAACCATTCTCACCGGCGACCGCCCCACCGGCCAGCTACATCTTGGCCATTACGTCGGCTCGCTGCGCCAGCGCGTCGCGCTGCAGCACGACCACCAGCAGTTTATCCTGATCGCCGACCTGCAAGGGCTCACTGACAACGGCAGCAATCCGCAAAAAGTTAGCCACCATATCCTCGAAGTGATGGCCGATTATCTGGCCGTCGGCATTGACCCCAGGCTCACCACGATCTGCCTGCAGTCCGCCCTGCCCGCGCTGGCGGAGCTCAGCGCGCTGTATATGAATATCGTCACCGTCGCCCGCGTGGAACGTAATCCGACGGTCAAGAATGAGATTGCCCAGAAAGGATTCGCCCGTTCGCTGCCGGTGGGCTTTCTTGCCTATCCGATTAGCCAGGCCGCCGATATCACCGCCTTCAAGGCCGAGCTGGTGCCAGTGGGCGACGATCAGCTACCGATGATTGAGCAGACCAACGAGATCGTCCATAAGATGAATAGCCTCACCGGCGCGCCAGTGCTGCGCCACTGCAAGGCGCTCCTCAGCGAAGTGAGCCGCCTGCCGGGCGTCGACGGCAACGCCAAAATGACGAAATCGCTGGGCAATACGCTGACGTTATCGGCCAGTGAAGAGGAGATTCACCGCGCGGTCAGCGCGATGTATACCGACCCGACACACCTGAGAGTCAGCGATCCGGGGCATGTCGACGGCAACGTGGTGTTCACCTATCTCGACGCTTTCCATAGCGATAAAGCACTGGTGGCTGAGATGAAAGCCCACTATCAGCGCGGCGGGCTGGGCGATCGCCAGTGTAAAAATGAACTGGAGACCTGCCTGCAGGCGCTACTGGCGCCGATCCGCGAACGGCGAGCCACCTTTATTCAGGATAAAGGGATGCTGCTGGATCTGCTGCGCCAGGGCAGCGAGCGCGCCCACCAGCTGACGCAGCAGACGCTGCATGAGGTGAAACGTGGTCTGGGGCTGCCGGTGCTGTTCTGAGGTGATGAAATGTTGCCGGTAGTGGATATTTTGTTAACACGTCGACAAGACCCTGCCTTTCGTATGGACAAGCCCGCCACGGATGTTACTATCGCGTTAACGGTAGCTCTCACTATGCGTGTTTCATTAAGGCCAGGATCGCTGATGATGACCACATAAGTAGTACAGCGTTCGGCTGCGCATCGACGCGGTAGAGCGCTGCGTCAGCGGCCCTTCCCCTCTTTATTCGTCCTTCGCAAGGAGGACGCTCCGCCCGCCGGAGGAGACACGCGTATCACTCAGCACAGGGAACCAAGCGAGTCGCGTATGGACAAAATAAAGAAACGTTGGACAGGGTATTTTGTCGGCTTACTGGTGGTACTCGCCGCCGCGGCATGGTGGCTGCTGCGCCCGCCGGGCCTCCCGGAGGGGTTTGCCAGTAGCAACGGACGAATAGAAGCCACCGAAGTGGATATTGCCAGCAAAATCGCCGGGCGTATCGACACCATTCTGGTCAAAGAGGGTCAGTTCGTGCGCCAGGGAGAGGTGCTGGCGAGAATGGATACCCGTGTACTGAACGAGCAGCGTCTTGAAGCCGCCGCGCAAATCAAGGAAGCGGAAAGCGCGGTCCTGGCCGCCAGAGCCTTGCTCGATCAGCGGCAAAGTGAAATGCGCGCCAGCGAAGCGGTTGTGAAGCAGCGTCAGGCGGAGCTCGACTCCACAGCGAAACGTCACGTCCGCTCGAATGCCCTGTCGCAGCGCGGCGCCGTCTCCGCCCAGCAGCTGGATGACGATCGCGCCGCGGCAGAGAGCGCCCGCGCGGCGCTGGAGTCGGCGAAAGCCCAGGTCTCCGCCGCCCGCGCCGCCATCGAGGCCGCCCGCACCAGCATTATTCAGGCGCAAACCCGCGTCGAAGCGGCCCAGGCGACCGAGCGGCGGATCCTTGCCGATATTGACGATAGCGAGCTGAAGGCGCCCCGCGACGGCCGTATTCAGTATCGCGTCGCCGAGCCGGGGGAAGTGCTGGCCGCCGGTGGTCGGGTGCTGAACATGGTCGATCTCGCCGACGTCTATATGACTTTCTTTCTGCCCACCGAACAGGCGGGCCTGCTGGCGCTTGGCAGCGAAGCGCGGCTGATCCTTGATGCCGCCCCTGATCTGGTGATCCCGGCCAATATCAGCTTTGTTGCCAGCGTCGCGCAGTTTACGCCGAAAACGGTGGAGACCCGCGACGAGCGTCTCAAACTGATGTTCCGCGTCAAAGCGCGCATCCCGCCGGAGCTGCTGGCGCAGCACCTGGAGTATGTCAAAACCGGCCTGCCCGGCATGGCTTACGTGCGGCTGGATAACCAGCACTCCTGGCCAGAAGACCTGACGGTGAGGTTGCCGCAATGATATTGACGCCACTGGATACCTCGCCCCCCATTGCCCGGCTGGACAACGTTGGCCAGCGCTTCGGCGCCACCGTGGCGCTGCGGGATATCAGCCTGGCGATCCCGGCGCGGCGCATGGTCGGCCTGATTGGCCCGGACGGCGTCGGCAAATCGAGCCTGCTCTCTCTCATCGCCGGGGCGCGGGCCATTGAGCAGGGTAATGTGATGGTGCTCGGCGGCGATATGCGCGACGTTCATCATCGCCGCGAGGTGTGCCCGAAGATTGCCTGGATGCCGCAGGGACTGGGGAAAAACCTCTATCACACCCTCTCGGTGTATGAAAACGTCGACTTCTTCGCCCGCCTGTTTGGCCATGATAAAGCCGAACGCGAATCACGTATCCACGAGCTGCTGCAGAGCACCGGGCTGGCGCCGTTTCGCGATCGCCCGGCGGGTAAGCTCTCCGGCGGGATGAAGCAAAAGCTGGGTTTATGTTGCGCCCTTATCCACGACCCGCAGCTGCTGATCCTCGATGAACCTACCACCGGCGTCGACCCGCTTTCCCGGGCGCAGTTCTGGGAGCTTATCGACAGCATTCGTCAGCGCCAGCCGGAGATGAGCGTGCTGGTGGCCACCGCCTATATGGAAGAGGCTGAGCGCTTTGACTGGCTGGTGGCGATGAACGCCGGCGAGGTGCTGGCGACCGGTACCGCTGCGGAGCTGAAAGCGCAGACCGGCAGTCAGACGCTGGAGCAGGCGTTTATCGCCCTGCTGCCGGAAGCGCAGCGCCAGGCGCATAAGGCGGTGGTGATCCCGCCGCGCGACGACCGCGAGGAAGAGATCGCCATCGAAGCCCGTGGGCTGACCATGCGCTTTGGCGACTTCGTCGCCGTCGACCACGTTAACTTCCGCATCGCGCGCGGTGAAATCTTCGGCTTCCTCGGCTCCAACGGCTGCGGCAAATCCACCACCATGAAGATGCTCACCGGCCTGCTGCCCGCCAGCGAAGGCGAAGCCTGGTTGTTCGGCCAGCCGGTCGATCCGAAGGATATCGCCACCCGCCAGCGGGTGGGCTATATGTCGCAGGCCTTCTCGCTCTATAGCGAACTGACCGTCCGGCAAAACCTCGAACTGCACGCCCGCCTGTTTCATATTCCGGACGGCGAAATCCCCGGTCGGGTGGCGGAAATGAGCGAGCGCTTCATGCTCAGCGAGGTGGAAGACGCCCTGCCCACCGCCCTGCCGTTGGGCATCCGTCAGCGCCTGTCGCTGGCGGTGGCGGTCATCCATCGCCCGGAAATGCTGATCCTCGACGAACCCACCTCCGGGGTCGATCCAGTGGCTCGGGATATGTTCTGGCAGCTGATGGTCGACCTCGCGCGTCAGGATCGGGTGACCATTTTTATCTCCACCCACTTTATGAATGAGGCGGAACGCTGCGACCGCATCTCGCTGATGCACGCCGGCAAGGTGCTGGCCAGCGATACGCCGCAGGCGCTGGTCGAACAGCGCGGTGCCGCCAGCCTCGAAGAGGCGTTTATCGCCTGGCTCCAGGAGGCGCAGCCAACCGCCGCAGTTCCTGAGGAACTTGCGCCTACTGCAGCATCCCATCCAGAACGCGCGGCCCCGCGCCAGGCCTTCAGTCTGCAACGGCTGTTCAGCTACAGCCGCCGCGAAGCGCTGGAGCTGCGCCGCGATCCGGTACGTTCGACGCTGGCGCTGCTGGGAACGGTGATCCTGATGTTTATCATGGGCTATGGGATCAGCATGGACGTCGAGGATCTGCGCTTTGCGGTACTCGATCGCGATCAAACCCTCAGCAGTCAGGGCTGGTCGCAGAATATCGCCGGCTCACGCTACTTCATCGAACAGGCGCCGCTGCGCAGTTACGATGAGCTCGACCGGCGGATGCGCGACGGCGAACTGGCGGTGGCGATAGAGATCCCGCCGAACTTTGGCCGCGATATCGCCCGCGGCACGCCGGTACAAATCGGCGTCTGGGTGGATGGCGCAATGCCAAACCGCGCGGAGACGGTGCGCGGCTACGTGCAGGCCATGCATCTCGCCTGGCTGCAGGAGATGGCCGGGCAGCAAAGTAGCCCGAATCGTGAGACCTCGCTCATCTCCATCGAGACCCGCTATCGCTATAACCCGGACGTGAAGAGCCTCCCGGCCATCGTCCCGGCGGTGATCCCGCTGCTGCTGATGATGATCCCGGCGATGCTCAGCGCCCTGAGCGTGGTACGTGAGAAGGAGCTCGGGTCGATCATCAACCTGTACGTGACGCCGACCACCCGCAGCGAATTCCTGCTCGGCAAGCAGGTGCCTTACATCATGCTGGGAATGTTTAACTTTTTTCTGCTGTGTGCGCTGTCGGTCTTCGTCTTTGGCGTATCACATAAGGGCAGCTTCCTGACGCTAAGCCTGGCGGCGCTGCTGTACGTCACCATTGCCACCGGACTGGGACTACTGATCTCAACCTTTATGAAGAGCCAAATCGCCGCTATTTTCGGCACCGCCATCATTACGCTAATCCCGGCGACCCAGTTCTCCGGGATGATCGATCCGGTAGCGTCGCTGGAAGGCCCCGGGCGCTGGATTGGGCAAATCTACCCGACCAGCCACTTCCTGACTATCGCCCGCGGCACCTTCTCCAAGGCGCTGAATCTCAGCGATTTGTGGGGCTCCTTTATTCCACTACTGATTGCAGTGCCGCTGGTGCTCGGGCTGAGCGTGCTGCTGCTGAAGAAACAGGAGGGGTGATGCGCGGATTACGCAATATTTATAATCTTGGCGTCAAAGAGCTGCGTAGCCTGCTGGGTGATAAAGCGATGCTGGCGTTGATCGTGTTTGCTTTTACGGTGTCGGTGTACTCCTCAGCCACGGTGATGCCCGGCTCGCTACACCTGGCGCCGATTGCGGTTGCCGATATGGATAAGTCGCAGCTCTCTTCACGCATTATTAACGCATTCTACCGCCCCTGGTTTCTCGAACCGGAGCTGATTACCGCCGATGAGATGGACGCCGGCCTGGATGCCGGGCGCTACACTTTCGCCATCAATATTCCGCCTAACTTCCAGCGCGATGTGCTGGCCAGCCGCCAGCCGGAAGTGCAGGTCAACGTCGACGCCACGCGCATGAGCCAGGCCTTTACCGGCAACGGCTATATCCAGAATATTATTAGCGGCGAAGTAAACAGCTTCATTGCCCGCTATCGGGACAACAGCGTGCTGCCGGTAGAGCTGGCGATAAGAATGCGCTTTAACCCTAACCTGGAACAGGAGCGCTTTGGCGCGGTGATGGCGATCATCAACAACATCACCATGCTGGCCATTGTCCTCACCGGCTCGGCGCTGATCCGCGAGCGCGAGCACGGTACCATCGAGCATCTGCTGGTGATGCCGGTCACGCCGTTTGAGATCATGATGGCCAAGATCTGGTCGATGGGGCTGGTGGTGCTAGTGGTCTCGGGTTTGTCGCTGGTGCTGATGGTACAGGGGATGTTGCAGGTGCCCATTGAGGGGTCGATTCTACTGTTTATGCTGGGGGTGGCGCTCAGCCTGTTCGCCACTACCTCGATCGGCATTTTTATGGGCACCCTCGCCAGCTCAATGCCGCAGTTGGGGCTGCTAATGATCCTGGTGCTGCTGCCGCTGCAGATGCTCTCCGGCGGCTCCACGCCGCGGGAAAGTATGCCGCAGCTGGTTCAGGATATCATGTTGACCATGCCGACCACCCACTTCGTCAGTCTGGCGCAGGCGATTTTGTACCGCGGCGCCAGCTTCAGTATCGTCTGGCCGCAGTTCTTAACCTTGCTGGCTATCGGAGCGGTGTTCTTTACTATCGCCCTGCTGCGTTTTCGCAAAACGATTGGTCAAATGGCATAAGGACTTAAGAAGGGCCGTCGACTCCCGGCGGCCCGCATGGTTTATTTGTGGCGGTTCATAAAGTGGCGCAGACCCCAGGTGAAGGCCATCGCCATGCTGAAGAGAATGAACAGCAACACCACCCAGCTGATGGAGATGCGCAGCAGCGTGCCGGGGGTCATAAACGGCTGCAGATAGACGGTGAAGGACTGGGCGGGTGATTTCCCCAGCAGTTCATACAGGTTATCCGTAAGCCATACGCCGACCCGGCAGAACAGCCAGATTATCGCTGGCCAGCAGAGCAGCACCAGAAAGGTAAAGCGCTCCTGAAGGTAAGTGAAGAGCCGGCGCAACGGCGACCAGTTAAGCAGGATTTTCATTTCTATTCTCATATTGCCAGCCGATAACCAAAGCAGATAACGCAAGGTACGTCGGGCAGCATCCATACAGGCAATCATCCCTCTTTGTATATCAAATTTGCTGTCATATAAACCAGATCAAGTTAACAAAGTGTTAATGATATCGCTCATTAAACCAAAAAACCGGCGAGAAGCATACCCATTGTCGCCATAAATGGGAGTGATGTATTCAGCGGTGGGAATAATTTCGTAATTTCGCTAACGCGTTAATATATATGAAGAAGATGCAGCGCTATTATTTAGCAGAAAACAATATAATAGCGCTGAAATAGAGAGAGGTATTTAATCGTAGCTGCTGATAATTATTTTTCGACTCGTATCATTGGATAAATTCACTGTACGAGTGACCACACCACGCGCGTGATTCGCTATATTTTTCGAGGCAATGAGGTAGGTATTTTTTCCGCAGCGCTGCAGAGGTTGTTTATTCACAATATCAGTATTGCAGGTTTCTGACACGACCCGTCCGGAAAGCGTTAGGTTGGCGGTTTCGGCAGCAAACAGAGGTGAGCTTAATCCATAAGCGAAAATCAGAATCCCAATTAGCGGTTTTTTCATTTAATGTTTAACCAGTTAACAGGATGAAAGATAAGCGAGTTGCTTAATATTTTCTCCGTCAGGAGAGCGATGCATTGGTACATCACGCAGGGAAGATAAACCATAGTATTACTAAGGGCAATGTAAAGATAACCTATTAATGTGATAATTATTGCTGATAGTAGCGAACCGGCATAGTGGTCTGCCTGGAGACGGTGCTGCGCACCAGGTTTTGTGGCTCAGGATCCGTAGCCCCGGTAAGCGCAGCGCCACCGGGGGGCATACCCCACACAGCAAAAAACCCCGCACCTTTCGGGACGGGGTTCTTGTTAAAACGCAAAAACAAAAGGCCCAGTCTTTCGACTGAGCCTTCTGCTTTATTTGATGCCTGGCAGTTCCCTACTCTCACATGGGGAGACCCCACACTACCATCGGCGCTACGGCGTTTCACTTCTGAGTTCGGCATGGGGTCAGGTGGGACCACCGCGCTAGTGCCGCCAGGCAAATTCTGTTTTATCAACACGCCCTGCGGACGCATCGACTAATCTGTATCAGCTGAAAATCTTCTCAAATCCGCCAAAACATCTTCGGCGTTGTAAGGTTAAGCCTCACGGTTCATTAGTACCGGTTAGCTCAACGCATCGCTGCGCTTACACACCCGGCCTATCAACGTCGTCGTCTTCAACGTTCCTTCAGGAGACTTAAAGTCTCAGGGAGAACTCATCTCGGGGCAAGTTTCGTGCTTAGATGCTTTCAGCACTTATCTCTTCCGCATTTAGCTACCGGGCAGTGCCATTGGCATGACAACCCGAACACCAGTGATGCGTCCACTCCGGTCCTCTCGTACTAGGAGCAGCCCCCCTCAATTCTCCAGCGCCCACGGCAGATAGGGACCGAACTGTCTCACGACGTTCTAAACCCAGCTCGCGTACCACTTTAAATGGCGAACAGCCATACCCTTGGGACCTACTTCAGCCCCAGGATGTGATGAGCCGACATCGAGGTGCCAAACACCGCCGTCGATATGAACTCTTGGGCGGTATCAGCCTGTTATCCCCGGAGTACCTTTTATCCGTTGAGCGATGGCCCTTCCATTCAGAACCACCGGATCACTATGACCTGCTTTCGCACCTGCTCGCGCCGTCACGCTCGCAGTCAAGCTAGCTTATGCCATTGCACTAACCTCCTGATGTCCGACCAGGATTAGCTAACCTTCGTGCTCCTCCGTTACGCTTTGGGAGGAGACCGCCCCAGTCAAACTACCCACCAGACACTGTCCGCAACCCCGATAAGGGGCCAACGTTAGAACATCAAACATTAAAGGGTGGTATTTCAAGGTTGGCTCCACGCAGACTGGCGTCCACGCTTCAAAGCCTCCCACCTATCCTACACATCAAGGCTCAATGTTCAGTGTCAAGCTATAGTAAAGGTTCACGGGGTCTTTCCGTCTTGCCGCGGGTACACTGCATCTTCACAGCGAGTTCAATTTCACTGAGTCTCGGGTGGAGACAGCCTGGCCATCATTACGCCATTCGTGCAGGTCGGAACTTACCCGACAAGGAATTTCGCTACCTTAGGACCGTTATAGTTACGGCCGCCGTTTACCGGGGCTTCGATCAAGAGCTTCTCCTTACGGATAACCCCATCAATTAACCTTCCGGCACCGGGCAGGCGTCACACCGTATACGTCCACTTTCGTGTTTGCACAGTGCTGTGTTTTTAATAAACAGTTGCAGCCAGCTGGTATCTTCGACTGGTCTCAGCTCCATCCGCAGGGACTTCACCTACACACCAGCGTGCCTTCTCCCGAAGTTACGGCACCATTTTGCCTAGTTCCTTCACCCGAGTTCTCTCAAGCGCCTTGGTATTCTCTACCTGACCACCTGTGTCGGTTTGGGGTACGATTTGATGTTACCTGATGCTTAGAGGCTTTTCCTGGAAGCAGGGCATTTGTTACTTCAGCACCGTAGTGCCTCGTCATCACACCTCAGCCTTGATTATCCGGATTTGCCTGGATAATCAGCCTACATGCTTAAACCGGGACAACCGTCGCCCGGCTAACATAGCCTTCTCCGTCCCCCCTTCGCAGTAACACCAAGTACAGGAATATTAACCTGTTTCCCATCGACTACGCCTTTCGGCCTCGCCTTAGGGGTCGACTCACCCTGCCCCGATTAACGTTGGACAGGAACCCTTGGTCTTCCGGCGAGCGGGCTTTTCACCCGCTTTATCGTTACTTATGTCAGCATTCGCACTTCTGATACCTCCAGCAACCCTCACAGGTCACCTTCGCAGGCTTACAGAACGCTCCCCTACCCAACAACACATCGTGTCGCTGCCGCAGCTTCGGTGCATGGTTTAGCCCCGTTACATCTTCCGCGCAGGCCGACTCGACCAGTGAGCTATTACGCTTTCTTTAAATGATGGCTGCTTCTAAGCCAACATCCTGGCTGTCTGTGCCTTCCCACATCGTTTCCCACTTAACCATGACTTTGGGACCTTAGCTGGCGGTCTGGGTTGTTTCCCTCTTCACGACGGACGTTAGCACCCGCCGTGTGTCTCCCGTGATAACATTCTTCGGTATTCGTAGTTTGCATCGGGTTGGTAAGTCGGGATGACCCCCTAGCCGAAACAGTGCTCTACCCCCGAAGATGAGTTCACGAGGCGCTACCTAAATAGCTTTCGGGGAGAACCAGCTATCTCCCGGTTTGATTGGCCTTTCACCCCCAGCCACAAGTCATCCGCTAATTTTTCAACATTAGTCGGTTCGGTCCTCCAGTTAGTGTTACCCAACCTTCAACCTGCCCATGGCTAGATCACCGGGTTTCGGGTCTATACCCTGCAACTTAACGCCCAGTTAAGACTCGGTTTCCCTGCGGCTCCCCTATACGGTTAACCTTGCTACAGAATATAAGTCGCTGACCCATTATACAAAAGGTACGCAGTCACACCCGAAGGTGCTCCCACTGCTTGTACGTACACGGTTTCAGGTTCTTTTTCACTCCCCTCGCCGGGGTTCTTTTCGCCTTTCCCTCACGGTACTGGTTCACTATCGGTCAGTCAGGAGTATTTAGCCTTGGAGGATGGTCCCCCCATATTCAGACAGGATACCACGTGTCCCGCCCTACTCTTCGAGTTCACAGCCTGTGCATTTTGGTGTACGGGACTATCACCCTGTACCGTCGGACTTTCCAGACCGTTCCACTAACACACAAGCTGATTCAGACTCTGGGCTGCTCCCCGTTCGCTCGCCGCTACTGGGGGAATCTCGGTTGATTTCTTTTCCTCGGGGTACTTAGATGTTTCAGTTCCCCCGGTTCGCCTCGTTAACCTATGTATTCAGTTAACGATAGTGCAACGAATTGCACTGGGTTTCCCCATTCGGACATCGCCGGTTATAACGGTTCATATCACCTTACCGACGCTTTTCGCAGATTAGCACGTCCTTCATCGCCTCTGACTGCCAGGGCATCCACCGTGTACGCTTAGTCGCTTAACCTCACAACCCGAAGATGTTTCACTTCGTGTCGCGAAAATTTGAGAGACTCGAACACACATTAACTGTGTGTCGTTTCAATTTTCAGCTTGATCCAGATTTTTAAAGAGCAAATATCTCAAACGTCACCCGAAGATGAGTTTTGAGATATATCGGCACGCGTCTTTCACTCACGAACCAGCAAGTGGCGTCCCCTAGGGGATTCGAACCCCTGTTACCGCCGTGAAAGGGCGGTGTCCTGGGCCTCTAGACGAAGGGGACACTGAAGTCTCAATCGCAAGACGCCTTGCTTCTTTACTTTCATCAGACAATCTGTGTGAGCACTACAAAGGCAGGTTCTTTAAGGTAAGGAGGTGATCCAACCGCAGGTTCCCCTACGGTTACCTTGTTACGACTTCACCCCAGTCATGAATCACAAAGTGGTAAGCGCCCTCCCGAAGGTTAAGCTACCTACTTCTTTTGCAACCCACTCCCATGGTGTGACGGGCGGTGTGTACAAGGCCCGGGAACGTATTCACCGTAGCATTCTGATCTACGATTACTAGCGATTCCGACTTCATGGAGTCGAGTTGCAGACTCCAATCCGGACTACGACATACTTTATGAGGTCCGCTTGCTCTCGCGAGGTCGCTTCTCTTTGTATATGCCATTGTAGCACGTGTGTAGCCCTGGTCGTAAGGGCCATGATGACTTGACGTCATCCCCACCTTCCTCCAGTTTATCACTGGCAGTCTCCTTTGAGTTCCCGGCCTAACCGCTGGCAACAAAGGATAAGGGTTGCGCTCGTTGCGGGACTTAACCCAACATTTCACAACACGAGCTGACGACAGCCATGCAGCACCTGTCTCACAGTTCCCGAAGGCACCAAGCCATCTCTGGCAAGTTCTGTGGATGTCAAGACCAGGTAAGGTTCTTCGCGTTGCATCGAATTAAACCACATGCTCCACCGCTTGTGCGGGCCCCCGTCAATTCATTTGAGTTTTAACCTTGCGGCCGTACTCCCCAGGCGGTCGATTTAACGCGTTAGCTCCGGAAGCCACGCCTCAAGGGCACAACCTCCAAATCGACATCGTTTACGGCGTGGACTACCAGGGTATCTAATCCTGTTTGCTCCCCACGCTTTCGCACCTGAGCGTCAGTCTTTGTCCAGGGGGCCGCCTTCGCCACCGGTATTCCTCCAGATCTCTACGCATTTCACCGCTACACCTGGAATTCTACCCCCCTCTACAAGACTCTAGCCTGCCAGTTTCGAATGCAGTTCCCAGGTTGAGCCCGGGGATTTCACATCCGACTTGACAGACCGCCTGCGTGCGCTTTACGCCCAGTAATTCCGATTAACGCTTGCACCCTCCGTATTACCGCGGCTGCTGGCACGGAGTTAGCCGGTGCTTCTTCTGCGGGTAACGTCAATCGACAAGGTTATTAACCTTATCGCCTTCCTCCCCGCTGAAAGTACTTTACAACCCGAAGGCCTTCTTCATACACGCGGCATGGCTGCATCAGGCTTGCGCCCATTGTGCAATATTCCCCACTGCTGCCTCCCGTAGGAGTCTGGACCGTGTCTCAGTTCCAGTGTGGCTGGTCATCCTCTCAGACCAGCTAGGGATCGTCGCCTAGGTGAGCCGTTACCCCACCTACTAGCTAATCCCATCTGGGCACATCTGATGGCATGAGGCCCGAAGGTCCCCCACTTTGGTCTTGCGACGTTATGCGGTATTAGCTACCGTTTCCAGTAGTTATCCCCCTCCATCAGGCAGTTTCCCAGACATTACTCACCCGTCCGCCGCTCGTCACCCGAGAGCAAGCTCTCTGTGCTACCGCTCGACTTGCATGTGTTAGGCCTGCCGCCAGCGTTCAATCTGAGCCATGATCAAACTCTTCAATTTAAGTTTGATGCTCAAAGAATTAAACTTCGTAATGAATTACGTGTTCACTCTTGAGACTTGGTATTCATTTATTGTCCGAAGACATTAAGAATCCATGTCACTTTGAGTGCCCACACAGATTGTCTGATAAATTGTTAAAGAGCAGTTGCGACGCGCTTTAGCGCTCTGTCGCGAGGTGGCGTATATTACGCTTTCCTCTTTCAGAGCCAACCCGTTTTTCAGGATTTTTCTCTTCAACCGAACCGGCTGTTTGTGTGAAGTGATTCACATCCGCCGTGTCAGTGGGAGCGCATTATAGGGAGTTCGCCGGAAGTAGCAAGGGTTAAAATAGAAAAATCTTATCGACCGCTCATTATTTGAACTTTTCGCTTATTCCTCTTCCTACCATTAAAGCCGCCATCCCAGTGTTCATGCGGCCTGCAGCGTAGTTAACGCGAAGAACGCTTTTTGGCAAAAAAGTGATTTTTCTCTCTTACCCAACGCCATTATCGCGCCGATGGTGAATTAAGCGCCACTCTTGACCCACGACAAAGCGCCCGCGCGGCCCCCCTTCCTATAATCAGGCCCGTTTCTTCTTACTGGTAATAATCGATGGCTTATCAACTCAACATTAACTGGCCCGAGTTTTTAGAGAAATACTGGCAAAAGCAGCCGGTGGTTTTAAAAAACGCGTTTCCGGACTTCGTCGACCCGATTACCCCGGACGAGCTGGCCGGATTAGCCATGGAGCCGGAAGTCGACAGCCGGCTGGTCAGTCTGACCAACGGTAAATGGCAGGCCAGCAATGGACCTTTTGAACATTTCGACGGCCTGGGCGAGACCGGCTGGTCGCTGCTGGCCCAGGCGGTAAACCACTGGCATATGCCGGCCGCCGAGCTGGTGCGACCGTTCCGCGTACTGCCGGACTGGCGTCTGGACGATCTGATGATCTCCTTCTCCGTCCCCGGCGGCGGCGTCGGGCCGCATATCGATCAATATGACGTCTTTATTATTCAGGGCATGGGCAGCCGCCGCTGGCGCGTGGGGGATAAGCTGCCGATGCGTCAGTTCTGCCCGCATCCGGCACTGCTGCACGTCGACCCGTTCCCGCCGATCATTGATGAAGATCTGCAGCCAGGCGATATCCTCTATATTCCACCGGGATTCCCGCACGATGGGATCACCCACGAAACCGCGCTGAACTACTCCGTCGGCTTCCGCGGGCCCAACGGCCGCGACCTGATCAGCAGCTTCGCCGACTATGTACTGGAGAACGATCTTGGCGGCGAGCACTACAGCGATCCGGACCTCACCTGCCGCGAGCATCCTGGCCGGGTTGAAGAGTATGAACTCGAACGTCTACGCGGCATGATGATCGACATGATTCGCCAGCCGGAAGACTTCAAACAGTGGTTCGGCAGTTTCGTCACCACCCCGCGTCACGAGCTGGATATTGCGCCGACGGAACCGGCATATGAAGAAGAGGAAGTGGTCGATGCGCTGCTGGGCGGCGAAAAGCTCTCCCGCCTGAGCGGCCTGCGCGTTCTGCATATCGGCGACAGCTTCTTCGTGCATAGCGAACAGCTGGACACCACCGATGCCGAAGCGCTGGATGCGCTGTGCCGCTATACCTCATTAGGTCAGGAAGAGCTCGGCAGCGGCCTGCAGAATCCGGCGTTCGTGAGCGAACTGACGCGGCTGATTAATCAGGGCTACTGGTACTTCGAAGAATAAGAGAGTCGCGATACTGCGGGCAGCCGCCTGGCGCTGCCCGCTGGCTTTCAGCCGTTATTACACCTGTTTCGGCAACACTACAATAAACCGCGTCGAGCGCAGATCGGACTGCGCAGCCACGCTGCCGTGGTGGGCGCTGACGATGGATTTCACTATCGCCAGGCCGATGCCGCTGCCCTCCCCTTTGCGCTGGCGCGAGGGGTCGACGCGATAGAAACGGTCAAACAGCCGCGGCAGATGTTCGGCGGCAATCGGCGTACCGGGATTCTCCACCACCAGGCGGACCGTCTCCGCGCTTTCGCTCAGCGCGAGCGTCACCGCCTGGCCAGCCGGGGTGTAGCGGATCGCGTTCGACAGCAGATTGCTGATCGCCCGCCGCAGCATCAGCGGGTCGCCAATCACCCGGCAGTGGCTACCGACAAAGCGCAGCGCCACCGCCTTCTCTTCCGCCCACGCCTCGAAAAACTCAAACACCTTATGCACTTCCTCAGCCAGATCCAGTTCCCGCTGTTCGGGGATCAGCTGGTTGTTATCGGCCTGGGCGAGGAACAGCATATCGCTGACCATCCGCGACATACGCGAGAACTCTTCGAGATTGGAGTAGAGCACCTCTTCCAGCTCCTGCTGACTGCGGCTCTGGCTTAAGGCGATTTCGGTTTGCGTCACCAGGTTGGTGATCGGCGTGCGGATCTCATGGGCGATATCGGCGGAGAAGTTCGACTGACGGGTAAAGACATCCTCCATCCGCTCCAGCATGTGGTTAAAGGAGAGCGCGAGCCGCTCCAGTTCGATAGGCACCGCCTGCGGGTCAAGGCGCACGTCGAGATCCCGCGAGGTAATATTCTGGATCTGCCGGCTGATCTGGCGGATCGGTTTATGTCCCTGATAGACCACAAACAGCACGATGGCGACGATCAGCAGGCTGATTATCGACGCGGCGGAAATCAGCTTCGCTTTCAGCTCATTAATATAGTGCAGGTGAAAATCGATGGATAAGGCCATCAGCAGATGGTACGCCGGTTTGCCGTCCGCCTGCTTGCCCAGCGGCAGCATGATCAGCCGCCAGGCGCGGGTCTCCATTTGATTATCGTGCGCCATTGCCCGCGGCTGCGGGTCGGTCCATGAAATCACATTCCCGTCGCGCAGCTGCATCGCCAGGCCTGGCGTACTCAGCATATGGCTGAGATCCGGCCCGTTGGGCGACTGGAACAGAATATTGCCCTGCCCATCGTCCAGGCAGATAAAGACGTTGGCGTAACCCGCAATGATATTCTTCACGATCTCCAGCCGCCGCGCCTGCGGGTAGTCAGCGTGGTCGAGGACCGTCTCCAGGGTGGTACTGAGCTGCCTGAGATCGTGAACGTCGCGCTCTTCAAAGTGGGCCTTCACCGAATGGATCATGATCCAGGTGAAGGCAAAGAAGGCGATGATGGTGGCGAGGCTAATAAAGAAGCTCAGCCGGGTGGCCAGGGAAAAGGGGCGCTTAGCGGCCATCCGGCACCTCAAGCATATAGCCGACGCCGCGCACGGTCTGGATCAGCTTCGGCTCGAAGTCGTTATCGATTTTGGCGCGCAGCCGCTTCACCGCCACATCTATCGCGTTGGTATCGCTGTCGAAATTCATATCCCACACCTGCGAGGCAATCAGCGAACGCGGCAGCACCTCGCCTTGATGGCGCAGGAAGAACTCCAGCAGAGTGAACTCCTTGCTGGTCAGGGTGATGCGGGTGGCGCCGCGCGTCACCTTACGGCTGACCAGATCGACGCTGAGATCCGCCGCCTGAAACTGGCTTTCGACAATAACCGCCGCTCCGCGGCGCAGCAGCGTCCGCACCCGCGCCAGCAGTTCCGCAAAGGCGAACGGCTTCACCAGATAGTCGTCGGCGCCCAGCTCCAGCCCCTTCACCCGATGCTCAATGGTGCCCAACGCGGTAAGCAGCAGGATCGGCATGCCTTTCCCGGCGGCGCGCAGCATGCGCACGATATCCCAGCCGTTCACGTCCGGCAGCATGATGTCGAGGATCAGCAGATCATAGTCACCGGTCATCGCCAGGTGATAGCCGTTAAGGCCGTTATCGGCCAGGTCGACGACGAAGCCAGCCTCGGTGAGCCCTTTGGTCAGGTACTCCCCGGTTTTCTTCTCATCTTCGACAATCAAAATCTTCACCGCAGGCTCCTTCACGCGCGTTCTGTGCGGGTATTCAATTTTAGAGGAGCGCCTCCGGATAGCAATGAAATATCAGGAAAATGACAGCTTTGTCATTTTCCTGTCACGTCCTGAACAGAGGCCGCTACGTAAAGTAGCCGCCATGGATAAATCGTCGAAAACGTCTGCCGCCATGCGCCCAATAACACGTCTTACCCTCAGCGTGATACTCGCCTTAACCGGCTGTGTCTCGCTCGCTCCGGACTACCAGCGCCCCGCCGCGCCGGTACCGCAGCAGTTCTCTCTCAGCCAGAACAAGCTGGTGACCGCAACCGCGGGCTATCAGGAGACCGGCTGGCGCACCTTTTTCGTCGACCCGCAGGTGAAAAGCCTGATTGGCACCGCGCTGACCAACAACCGCGATCTGCGGATGGCGACGCTGAAAGTGCAGGAAGCCCGTGCCCAGTATCGGGTGACCGATGCTGACCGCTACCCGCAATTGAACGGTGACGGCAGCACCACCTACGGCGGCAAGCTTAAAGGCGACACCACCACCAGCAGCGATTACGCTGCCGGCCTGAATCTCAGCTATGACCTCGACTTCTTTGGCCGGCTGAAAAACCTTAGCGAGGCCGACCGGGAGAACTTCTTCGCCAGCGAAGAGGCCCGGCGCGCAGTGCATATCCTGTTGATTGCTAACGTTTCACAAAGCTACTTCAACCAGCGGCTGGCGGCAGCGCAGCTGCAGGTGGCCAACGATACCCTGCAAAACTATCAGCAGTCTTACGCGTTCGTTGAAAAACAGCTGCTGACCGGGAGCACTACCGTGCTGGCGCTGGAGCAGGCGCGGGGGATGATCGAGAGCACCCGCGCCGATATCGCCAGACGGCAGGGCCAGTTGGCGCAGGCTAATAACGCTCTGCAGCTGTTGCTCGGCAGCTATCAACCTCTGCCGGACGATAGCGCCAGCAGCGCCGTCGATCTGCAAGGCGTTACCCTGCCGCCGTCGCTCTCCTCAGCGATCCTGCTGCAGCGGCCGGATATTTTAGAGGCCGAACACAGCCTGCGGGCGGCCAACGCCAACATCGGCGCCGCGCGGGCGGCCTTCTTTCCGTCGATCACCCTGACCAGCTCGCTCTCCGGTAGCAGCAGCGAGCTCGCCAGCCTGTTTAACGCCGGCAGCGCGATGTGGAACTTCATCCCCAAAATCGACATACCGATTTTCAACGCCGGGCGCAATCAGGCCAACCTCGATCTGGCGGAGATCCGCCAGCAGCAGCAGGTGGTCAACTACGAGCAAAAAATCCAGTCCGCCTTTAAAGAGGTAGCCGACGCGCTGGCCCTGCGCCAGAGCCTGGCCGATCAAATTGCCGCACAGGAGCGCTATCTCGCGTCGCTGAATATCACCCTGCAGCGCGCCACCGCGCTCTATCGCCACGGCGCGGTCAGCTACATCGAAGTGCTGAGCGCCCAGCGCGATATTTTCACCACCCGACAAACCCTGCTGGAACTCAACTATTCCCGTCAGGCAAATGAAATCACCCTGTTCACCGCCCTCGGCGGCGGCTGGATGGAATAACCCAAGGAGTCCCGATCATGAATTCACTGTCTAAAGTCGCCCTGTTCACTCTGATTTCTGGCGCGGTGTTCGCCGTCCAGGCCGCCGACCCGCACGCCGGCATGGCGATGCACGAACAGCCCGCCGCCGCGCAGACGCAAAGCATCAGCGGCAAAGGGGTCATTAAAGCCATTGATATGGATAGCAAAAAAATCACCATCGCCCACGAAGCCATCCCGGCGGTGAACTGGCCGCCGATGACCATGCGCTTCACCATCACCCCGCAGACCCAGCTCAACAATGTGAAGGACGGCGACAGCGTGGACTTCACCTTCGTTCAGCAGGGCAACCTGTCGCTGCTGCAGGATATTCGCGCCCACTAATGGCCCGGCGACGGCAAGCCTCTCAACGACGGAATGGACAACACATGGCATCCCTGACACTGAAAAACACGGCGCTGATCCTCGGCAGCATGGCGATCGGCGGCGCGCTCACCGCAGCGCTGTATACCCGGACTGCGGCGCCCCACGACGCTGCCGCAGCCGCCCCGACGGCCGAGCAGCAACGTAAAGTGCTGTTCTGGTACGATCCGATGTACCCGAACACCCGCTTTGATAAACCGGGTAAATCGCCGTTTATGGATATGGACCTGGTGCCGAAATACGCCGATGAGGAGAGTGCCGCCGCCGGGGCGCCGGGGGTGCGTATCGACCCGACGCAGACCCAGAATCTTGGCGTGAAAACCGCCGCCGTCACCCGCGGGCCGCTGCGCTACGCCCAGACCTTCCCGGCCAACATCAGCTACAACGAGTACCAGTACGTGATTATGCAGGCGCGGGCGGCGGGCTTTATTAATAAAGTCTATCCCCTGACCGTCGGCGACAAAGTGCAACAAGGTACGCCGCTGCTGGAACTGACCATCCCGGACTGGGTGGAAGCGCAGAGCGAATACCTGCTATTGCAGGAGACCGGCGGCACCGCCACCCAGGTCGAGGGGATCCTCGAGCGGCTGCGTCTCGCCGGAATGCCGGACGACGATATCCGCCGCCTGAAAGCCACGCGCAAGATCCAGACCCGTTTCACCCTCAAGGCGCCCATCGACGGGGTGATCACCGCCTTCGATCTGCGCGCCGGAATGAACATCGCCAAAGATAACGTGGTGGCGAAAATTCAGGGCATGGATCCGGTGTGGGTCAGCGTGGCGGTCCCCGAGTCCATCGCCTGGCTGATCAAAGACGCCTCGCAGTTCAGTATTCAGGTTCCCGCCTGGCCGGACAAAACCTTCCGCATCAGCAAATGGACGATCCTCCCCAGCGTCGATAGCGCCACCCGCACCCTGCAGCTGCGCCTGCAGGTCAACAACCCGGATGAAGCGCTGAAGCCAGGGATGAACGCCTATCTGCAGCTGACCAGTGAAAGCGAACCGATGCTGCTGATCCCCTCCAAAGCGCTGATCGACAGCGGCAGCGAGCAGCGAGTGATTACCGTGGATAACGAGGGCCGCTTCGTGCCGAAGCGGGTCCAGGTCTTCCATGAATCCAATGGCGTCACGGCCATTCGCAGCGGGCTGCAGGAGGGCGAGAAAGTGGTCGCCAGCGGCCTGTTCCTGATCGACTCGGAAGCCAATATCGCCGGCGCGCTGGAGCGCATGCGCGCGCAGGCCCCGGATGCCGTTGCCCCTGCCGCCCACGCGCACTGAGGAAAGGAACCATGATTGAATGGATTATCCGCCGCTCGGTGGCCAACCGCTTCCTGGTGATGATGGCGGCGCTGTTCCTCAGCATCTGGGGAACCTGGACCATCGTCCATACGCCGGTGGACGCCCTGCCGGATCTCTCCGACGTACAGGTGATCGTCAAAACCAGCTACCCGGGACAGGCGCCGCAGATCGTCGAAAACCAGGTCACCTGGCCGCTAACCACCACCATGCTGTCGGTGCCCGGCGCCAGAACGGTGCGCGGCTTCTCGCAGTTTGGCGACTCTTATGTGTATGTGATTTTTGAAGACGGCACCGATCCTTACTGGGCGCGCTCGCGGGTGCTGGAGTATCTCAACCAGGTACAGGGCAAACTGCCCGCCGGGGTGAGCGCTGAAATGGGCCCGGATGCCACCGGCGTCGGCTGGGTCTTCGAGTACGCGCTGGTCGACCGCAGCGGCAAGCACGATCTCGCCGAACTGCGCTCCCTGCAGGACTGGTTCTTAAAATATGAGCTGAAAACCATTCCTAACGTCTCGGAAGTGGCGTCGGTCGGCGGCGTGGTCAAGGAGTACCAGATTGTCGTCGACCCGATGAAGCTGACCCAGTACGGCATCAGCCTCGGCGAGGTGAAATCGGCGCTGGACGCCTCTAATCAGGAGGCGGGCGGCTCTTCGGTCGAACTGGCGGAAGCCGAATATATGGTGCGCGCCAGCGGCTATCTGCAGACCCTAGACGACTTCAAAAACATTGTGCTGAAAACCGGTGACAACGGCGTGCCGGTGTATCTCGGCGACGTCGCGCGGGTACAGGTCGGCCCGGAGATGCGCCGCGGTATCGCCGAACTGAACGGCGAAGGCGAAGTGGCCGGCGGGGTGGTGATCCTGCGCTCCGGCAAGAACGCCCGGGAAGCGATCTCGGCGGTCAAAGAAAAACTGGCGTCGCTGCAAAGCAGCCTGCCGGAAGGGGTTGAAGTCGTCACCACCTACGACCGCAGCCAGCTTATCGACCGCGCCATCGACAACCTCAGCCACAAACTGCTGGAAGAGTTTATCGTCGTCGCCCTGGTCTGCGCCCTGTTCCTGTGGCACGTGCGCTCGGCGCTGGTGGCGATTATCTCCCTGCCGCTCGGCCTGTGCTTCGCCTTTATCATGATGCATTTCCAGGGACTCAACGCCAACATCATGTCGCTGGGCGGGATCGCCATTGCGGTGGGAGCGATGGTCGATGCCGCCATCGTGATGATTGAGAACGCCCACAAGCGGCTGGAGGAGTGGGCGCATCAGCATCCGGGAGAGAAGCTCGGTAACGACAGGCGCTGGAAAATCATTACCGACGCCTCGGTGGAGGTTGGCCCGGCGCTGTTTATCAGCCTGCTGATCATCACCCTGTCGTTTATCCCCATTTTCACCCTCGAAGGCCAGGAGGGCAAACTGTTCGGCCCGCTGGCCTTCACCAAAACCTGGTCGATGGCCGGGGCGGCGCTGCTGGCGATCATGGTGATCCCGATCCTGATGGGCTTCTGGATCCGCGGCAGGATCCCGGCGGAGAGCAGCAACCCGCTGAACCGCTTTTTGATCCGCATTTATCATCCGCTGCTGCTGAAGGTGCTGCACTGGCCGAAGACCACCCTGCTGATCGCGCTCCTGTCGATCCTGACGGTTGTCTGGCCGCTTAACCGGGTCGGCGGCGAGTTTCTGCCGCAGATCAACGAGGGCGATCTGCTGTATATGCCGTCAACGCTGCCGGGGATCTCCGCCTCGCAGGCGGCGGATATGCTGCAGAAGACCGACAAGCTGATCATGACGGTGCCGGAGGTGGCGCGGGTGTTCGGCAAAACGGGTAAGGCAGACACCGCTACCGACTCCGCGCCGCTGGAGATGGTAGAGACCACCATTCAGCTCAAGCCGCAGGATCAGTGGCGGCCGGGGATGAGCATGGAGAAGATCGTCGACGAACTGGACAAGACCGTGCGCCTGCCGGGGCTGGCGAACCTGTGGGTGCCGCCGATCCGCAACCGCATCGACATGCTCTCCACCGGCATCAAGAGCCCGATTGGCATTAAGGTTTCCGGCACTAACCTGGCCGATATCGACGCCATCGCCGGGCAAATTGAGGTGGTGGCGCGCAGCGTGCCGGGGGTTACGTCAGCGTTAGCCGAGCGGCTGGTGGGCGGGCGCTACCTCGACATTGATATCCAGCGTGAGAAGGCGGCCCGCTACGGCATGACCGTCGGCGACGTGCAGCTGTTCGTCTCGTCCGCTATCGGCGGGGCGATGGTCGGCGAAACGGTGGAGGGCGTCGAGCGCTATCCAATCAACATCCGCTACCCGCAGAGCTATCGCGACAGCCCGCAGACCCTGCGCCAGCTGCCGATTCTCACCCCGCTGAAGCAGCAGATCGTCCTCAGCGACGTCGCCGAGGTGAAGGTGGTCAGCGGGCCATCGATGCTGAAGACCGAGAACGCCCGCCCCACCAGCTGGATCTACATCGACGCCCGCGACCGTGACATGGTGTCAGTGGTGCACGATCTGCAGCAGGCCATCGGTAAAGCGGTGAAGCTGAAGCCGGGCATCAGCGTGTCGTATTCCGGGCAGTTCGAGCTGCTGGAGCGCGCCAATCAGAAGCTGAAGCTGATGGTGCCGATGACGCTGATGATTATCTTTGTGCTGCTGTACCTGGCGTTCCGCCGCGTCGGCGAGGCGCTGCTGATCATCGCCAGCGTGCCGTTCGCCCTTGTGGGCGGGATCTGGTTTCTCTACTGGATGGGGTTCCATCTGTCGGTAGCCACCGGCACCGGCTTTATCGCCCTGGCCGGGGTGGCCGCGGAGTTTGGCGTGGTGATGCTGATGTACCTGCGCCACGCCATCGAGGCCGAGCCATCGCTGGAGAACCCGCGTACCTTCAGCGTCGATAAGCTCGACGAGGCGCTGTACCAGGGGGCGGTGCTGCGCGTGCGGCCGAAGGCGATGACCGTGGCGGTGATTATCGCCGGCCTGTTGCCGATTTTGTGGGGCACCGGCGCCGGGTCGGAGGTGATGAGCCGCATCGCCGCGCCGATGATTGGCGGAATGATCACCGCCCCGCTGCTGTCACTGTTTATTATTCCGGCGGCGTATAAGCTGATGTGGCTGTCCCGGCATCGGGGCAAGCGCGGCCGATAGCCCGCCGCGTTTACGCCGGTCCGGGAAATTGGCTATAGTGGCGCCATTCTTCTGGCCGGCATGAACGTCCCTATGAATCTGAACCTGGTATGTTATTCCCTGCTGCTGCTCACCGCCGTGGGCAGCGCCCTGCTGCCCTACCCGCTGGCGATGTGGTTTTTACTGAGCAGCCTTCTGACATGGCTTATCTATGGCGCCGACAAGCTGGCGGCACGCAAAGCCTGGCGCCGGGTGCCAGAAACCACGCTACTGGTGCTGGGCCTGGTGGGAGGCTGGCCGGGGGCCATCCTCGGCCAGCAGTGCTTTCGTCATAAAACGCAAAAGCAGCCCTTCCGGACGTGGTTTTTCATCAGCGTGGCGCTGAACGTGGCGGCGCTGGCCGGGCTGTACGTGGTTTATACCCACCTGCTCAGCCGCTAAGGGGCGAGGCTAGCGCGGCGTCTGGCGGATCCACACCAGGCGATCGACGTCAAAGCCCAGCTCGCGCGCGGTATTCAGGTAATCCTGCTTCACCGCCGCCGGAATGGTGGGGGTGCGCGACAGGATCCAGAGATAGTCGCGGTTGGGGCCGCTGACCAGCGCGTACTGGTAGTCGTCGTCCAGACGGATCACGTTATAGCCGCCGTAGAATGGCCCGAAGAACGACACCTTCAGCGCCGCGGTGGTGGGGGCGCCGGTGAAATAGGCTTTCCCGTCGCTCTCATTCCAGCGTTTTTTAACCGGGTCATAACCGCGATTGACGACGCTGATCCCCCCGTCGCTGCGGGCGCCGTAGGTGGCGGTCACCTGCTCCAGGCCTCGCTCGAAGCGATTCTCCAGGCGAGCGACCTCATACCATTTTCCGAGATAACGACTGGCGTCAAACCCGCTAATCGGCTGTACGCCCTTCGGCGGGGTGGGCGATTTGCAGGCCACGAGGGTCAACGCGATAGCGACGCCAGTGACAACAGGCCATAGCTTCATGAGAACTCCTTTCATTTACGCGGTTGGGGGAAAGTGTAGTGCAAAGCCGCTACACTTCACGCCAGCCGACGTGATTCGTAGTATATTGAGAATATTCTTTGTTAACAGGTGGCCTCCATGCCTTACTCCATCGGCGAATTTGCCCGACTTTGCGGGATAAATGCGACCACGCTTCGCGCCTGGCAGCGCCGCTACGGCCTGCTTAAGCCGCTGCGCACCGATGGTGGACACCGTCTGTACAGCGATGACGACGTCCAGCAGGCGCTGAAGATCCTCGACTGGGTGAAAAAAGGGGTGCCGGTTAGCCAGGTGAAGCCCCTGCTGTCGCGCCCCGGCGCGCGGCGCACTAACAACTGGCTGACGCTGCAGGAGACCATGCTGCAGCGGCTGAAAGAGGGAAAAATCGAGTCCCTGCGCCAGCTTATCTACGATGCCGGGCGCGAATATCCGCGTCAGGAGCTGGTGACCGAGGTGCTGCGTCCGCTGCGCAGCCAGGTCTCCGCCAACGTACCGGCCATCATGACCCTGCGCGAAATCCTCGACGGCATCATCATCGCCTACACCTCGTTTTGCCTCGAAGGCGATAAGAAGGCGCCCGGGGATAACTTTCTGATCACCGGCTGGCACCTGACCGACGCCTGCGAAATCTGGCTTGAGGCGCTCAAGCGTACCGGCCAGGGTCATCGCATCGACGTCCTGCCGGTGCCTCCCGCCGCCCTGGCGCCGGAGATTTTTCCCCAGCGCAACTGGCTGCTGGTCACCAGCGGTAAACTCTCCGCCGCTCGTCAGAGGCAGATCGAACTCTGGCAGCAGCAGGTCGTCTCCCTCGAGGTGATCCCGCTCTAACCCCCTGTTTTCACTTACCTCCACGCTCTGTTCCGCCAGCGCCCGGTGGCGCGGCGGGCGCACGCTTGTCCTTTGCGCCACGCGTGATTTTCACCCTTTAAAACACCAATCATAACCAGATGATTTTTAACACAAATAAAATATATTTTTCCACAAACTTGGACAAATAATTTTATTTGTGTAAGTTTTAAGTATGCCATTACGCCACCGTGTTTAGCCAGGATGTGATCCATGAGCACCTCGCCGTCCGTGATTCGTCGTTTCGTTGAGTACTACGCCGGGCTGGATGCGCAGCCGCCCTCGGCGCTGGCCGCGCTGTACCATCCGGACGCGACGCTGAGCGATCCTTTTGGTCAGCACCAGGGGCTGTTCGCCATCCAGCGCTACTTTACCCATCTGCTGGCCAACGTGGAGCAGTGCCGGTTCACCATCGACACGCCGCTCTGCGACGGTCAGCGGTTCGCCGTGACCTGGACCATGCACTGGTCGCATCCGCGCATTGCCGGCGGAGAAACGCTGGCCCTGCCGGGCTGCTCGGTGGTGGACATCGCTGGGGAGCAGATTCTCCATCAACGCGACTACTACGACGCCGGGGAGATGATCTACGAGCATCTTCCCCTGCTGGGCTGGGCGGTACGCGGCGTGAAACGGAGGGTGCGCTCATGATGACGGTGCTTATCACCGGCGCCAGCTCCGGGATTGGCGCCGGCCTGGCGAAATCCTTCGCGGCGGATGGCCACCTGGTCATCGCCTGCGGGCGCGATGCGTCGCGCCTGACGGCGCTGCAGCAGTTCAGCCCCAACATCAGCGCGCGCCTGTTCGATATGACAGACAGGGACGCCTGTCGCCAGGCGCTGACGGGCTGTTTTGCCGACCTGATCATTCTCTGCGCCGGCACCTGCGAATACCTCGATCACGGACAGGTGGATGCCGCCCTCGTGGAGCGGGTGATGGCCACCAACTTCCTTGGGCCGGTGAACTGCCTGGCGGCGCTGCAGACGCAGCTGGAGGCTGGCGATCGGGTGGTGCTGGTCAGCTCCATGGCGCACTGGCTGCCCTTCCCGCGCGCGGAAGCCTATGGCGCCTCCAAGGCGGCGCTGACCTGGTTTGCCAACAGCCTGCGTCTTGACTGGGAGCCGAAAGGGGTCGCCGTCACGGTGGTCTCTCCAGGCTTCGTCGACACCCCGCTGACGCGCAAAAACGACTTTGCCATGCCCGGCCGGGTGAGCGTGGATCGGGCAGTGGCGGCGATCCGCCACGGCCTGGCGAAGGGAAAAAACCACATCGCCTTCCCCACCGGTTTCAGCCTGGCCCTGCGGCTGCTGGCCAGCCTGCCGTCAGGTATGCAGCGCCTGCTGTTGCGCAGGATGGTGCGCTCATGAACATCGCCATCATCGGCAGCGGCATCGCCGGGCTGACCTGCGCCTGGCGGCTGGCCGGACACCATCAGGTGACGCTGTTCGAAGCGGGCGCCACGCCGGGCGGCCACACCGCCACCGTGGATGTCACCACGCCGCAGGGCACCTGGGCCATCGATACCGGATTTATCGTCTACAACGATCGCACCTATCCGCGCTTTATGGGCCTGCTCAGCGAGCTGGGGATCGACGGGCAAAAAACGCAGATGAGCTTCTCGGTCCACAACCCGGCCAGCGGCCTGGAGTACAACGGCCACAGCCTGACCTCGCTCTTCGCCCAGCGACGCAATCTGCTGAAGCCGGCCTTCTGGGGGCTGCTGAGCGAGATCGTCCGCTTCAACCGACTGGCAAAACTGGCGCTGACCGAGGCGCTGGATCCGGGCGCGACGCTGGAGAACTTCCTCTCCCGCCACCGTTTTAGCCCCTTCTTCGCCCGCCACTATATCCTGCCGATGGGGGCGGCCATCTGGTCGTCGTCGCTGCAGGAGATGCGCCGCTTCCCGCTACCGCTGTTTTTGCGCTTCTTTGAAAACCACGGTCTGCTGGATATTCGCGATCGTCCGCAATGGTACGTGGTGCCCGGCGGTTCCCGGGAATACGTCCGCGCCCTGCTCGCCAGGCTCGGCGATCGCCTGAACCTGCGGCTCAACGCGCCGGTGCAGCAGGTGGACCGCCACCCGGCGGGAGTTATCCTGCGGCTGGCGTCCGGGGAGGCGCATTTTGACCAGGTGATCTTCGCCTGCCACTCCGCGCAGGCGCTGGCGATGCTGGCGGCGCCCACCGACGCCGAGCGTGAGGTGCTGGGGGATATCGGCTGGCAGCGCAACGAGGTGGTGCTGCACAGCGATCCGCGCTGGCTGCCGGCGCGTCAGCGCGCCTGGGCCAGCTGGAACTATCGCCTGAGCGACGGGGATCTGGCCCGGGCCTGCGTCACCTACAACATGAATATTCTCCAGGGGCTGCCTGCGGGCGCCCCCCTGTTCTGCGTCACTCTGAACCCGGACGCGCCAGTGGACGATCGCTATGTCTGGCAGCGCTTCGTCTATGAGCATCCGCTGTTTAACCCGCAAAGCTGGTCGGCCCAGCTGCGGCGCGAAGAGATTAACGGCCAGCAGCGGAGCTGGTACTGCGGGGCCTACTGGTACAACGGCTTTCATGAGGACGGGGTGCGCAGTGCGCTCGACGTGGTGCAGGGCATCGCCGCGGCGGAGGACAACTGAAATGAACAGCTGCCTCTATCAGGGCGTCCTGCGCCACCGTCGCCTGCAGCCGAAGGCGCACCACTTCGTCTACCGCCTGTTTATGGCCTGGCTTGACCTCGACGAACTGGACAGGCTGCCTGAGGCGGGCATCCGTCGCAACCGCCTGGCCGCCGCCGCCTGGTACGACGCCGATTATCCGCTGGGCGCGCCGCTGAAGGCCCAGGTGCTGAACCGGCTGGAGAGCCTGACCGGCTGCCGCCCGGCAGGCCGCGTGATGCTTCTGACCCAGCTGCGCTACTTCGGCTTCCATTTTAATCCGGTCAACTTTTACTACTGCTATGACGAAGCCGACACCCTGCGCTGGGTGCTGGCCGAAGTGCGCAACACGCCATGGAATGAGCGTCATTATTACGCGGTGGACGGCCAGCAGGCGCGCCCGCTGGAGAAAGCCTTTCACGTTTCGCCGTTTAACCCGATGGACATGGTCTATCACTGGCGCTTCAACGCGCCCGGCAAAACGCTGCACATGCACATTGAAAACCATCAGGCCAGCAAGGTGTTCGACGCCACGCTGGCCCTGAGCCGCGTGCCGTTAACCCGCGCCAATCTTCGCGGGCTGCTGCTGCGTCTGCCGATGATGACCCTGAAAACCGTCCTCGCCATCTACTGGCAGGCGCTGCGGCTGTGGCTGAAGCGCGTGCCGCTGTACAACCATCCTGTCAGCAGGAGTGAACGCTCATGACCGATCCCGTCTTTGCGCTTGAACCCGATGTGCCGCGCAACGTGCGGCTCGCGCGCTGGCTGCTCTTTCGTCTGTTGAGCGGCCTCCGCGAAGGCTCGCTCACCGTGCGCGAAGGGGCGCAGACTTTTCATTTTGGCGACCCCGCCGCCGCGCTGCGCGCTGAGGCGCGGGTCTGCACGCCGGAGGTGTACTGGCGTCTGCTAACCGGCGGCAGTCTCGCGGCGGCCGAGGCCTGGATGGACGGCGACTGGGAGAGCCACCAGCTGACGGCGCTGTTGCAGATCCTCGCGCGCAACGGCGAGGTGCTGGGGCGTCTGGAGCGCGGCTTTCGTCTGCTGGGTAAGCCTGTCGCCCGCCTGCGCCACTGGACTCGACGCAACACCCGCGCCCAGGCGCGGGAGAACATTGCCGCCCATTACGACCTCGGCAACGAATTTTATGCCCACTTTCTGGATGACGACCTGCTCTACTCCAGCGCGCTGTTTACCGACGACGAGCAGGATCTGACCCAGGCCCAGCGGGCCAAGATGGCGCGTCTGTGCGACCAGCTGGCGCTCAACCCCGGCGATCATCTGCTGGAGATTGGCACCGGCTGGGGGGCGCTGGCCGAATACGCCGCCCGCCATTACGGTTGCCGGGTCACGACTACCACCCTTTCCCGGGAGCAGCACCGCTGGGCTACCGAGCGCATGGCCCGCGCCGGGCTGCAGGATCGCGTCGAGGTGCTGCTCTGCGACTACCGCGATCTGCGCGGCGAGTACGACAAACTGGTGTCGGTGGAGATGATTGAGGCGGTGGGCCAGCGCTACCTCCCGGCCTTCTTCCGCACCTGCCAGGCGCGCCTGCGCCCGGGCGGCAGAATGGCCCTGCAGGCGATCACCATTCAGGATCAGCGCTATCGCGACTACAGCAAAAGCGTCGATTTTATCCAGCGCTACATCTTCCCGGGCGGCTTTTTGCCCAGCATCACGGCAATGAGCGAGCTGATGACCCGCCATACCGATTTTGTGGTGCGCAACCTGTTCGACATGGGCCCGGACTATGCCCGCACCCTGGCGCACTGGCGGCAGCGTTTTACCCACGCCTGGCAGGATATTGAAAAGCTCGGCTTTGATGAGCGCTTCCGCCGGATGTGGCTCTACTACTTCGGCTATTGCGAAGCCGGATTTAACGCCCGCACCATCAGCGTGGTGCAGCTCACCGCGGAGCGGGTATGACACGCCCGGCGCAGCACTTGCTGATGGCCCTCGCGTTCGATGTTTACTGGACGCTGGTGGTGATGTTGCGCGAGCGCGGCCTGCTGATCTGGCTGACGCTGGCCATCTTCGCCTGGCTGCGGTTGCCGGCGGCCAGTCGTCCGCCCGCCCTGCTGCTGGCCGCGGCGGGCTGCGGGCTTGACGCCTGCTGGGCGCTGGCGGGGCTGATTGATTTTCCCGGCGACAGCCTGCTGCCCCTGTGGATGGTGGCCCTGTGGCTGATGTTCGCCGTCGTCTGGACCCGAATGACCCGCGCCGCGACGCTTCCCGGCTGGGTGCTGGCTACGGCGGCGACCCTCGGCGGCCCGGTGGCCTACCTGATCGGCGCTCGCCTCGGAGCCATGACCCTGCTGGTGCCGACGGCGCTTGCCGTGGCCGCCATGGCCTGCGGCTGGCTGGTGATCATGCTGCTGTTCCATCTGGGGATGGGGAGGCAAAAATGAGATTCGCCCTGTTACTACTATGGCTGACCGCCCTCGCCCCGGCGGCCCACGCCGCCGACTGGCTGGCGTGGCGCCGCGTCGGCGAGGCGACCCTCACCTGGGGGCCGTTCACCGTCTATCACTCACAGCTGCGCACGCCCAATGGTCGGTATGACGGCCCGCAGCAGGATCGGGCGCTGATCATCACCTACCGGCGCGACATCGATCGCGAGGCGCTGGTGGACGCCACCCGCGACCAGTGGCAGGCGCAGGGTATTCTGCAGCAGGAGCCACGCAGCGAAGCCTGGCTGCGCATGCTGCAGGGGATCTGGCCGGACGTCGCGCCGGGCAGCCAGCTGGCGTTCGTGGTCCGCGGCGGCGAGGGGCAGTTCTGGTACCGCGCCAGCGCCGCACAGACCGCCTTTACCCCGCTCGGCCCGCGCCAGTCGGCGGCGTTCAGCACCCGCTTTCTCGCCATCTGGCTCGATCCACGCACCACTTATCCCGAACTGCGTCAGCAGTTGATCGGAGGTACTCCATGAAACGCATTCTGACCCTTGGCCTGGCGCTGCTGATGCTGATGCTCGCCGGCTGCAGTACCGAGGTCACCGAATACCGGCAGCAGCAGCCCGCCCTCGACATCTTTCACTATTTTCAGGGCCGAACCGAAGCATGGGGGATGGTGCAGGATCGCCGCGGCAAGCAGCTGCGCCGCTTCCATGTAGCGATCGATGGCGACGTCGTCGGCGATACCCTGACGCTCCATGAGCGCTTTGTCTATGACGATGGCGAGAAGCAGCAGCGGGTGTGGCGCATTCGCCGCACCGGCGATAACCGTTATCAGGGCACCGCCGGGGATATCGAAGGCGTGGCCAGCGGCCAGGCGGCAGGCAATGCCTTTCACTGGCGCTACAGCATGAACGTCGAGGCCAGCGGCAGCCGGTGGCTGCTGCACTTTGACGACTGGATGTACCTGCAGGACGGCAGCCATTTGTTTAACAAAACCGAGATGAAGAAATTCGGCATTACGGTCGCCACCGTGACCCTTTTCTTTACCCGAACCACAGCAGAAGAGAGGACAGCGCCATGAACACGCAACCTGTCATTGGGATCAGCGGATGTTTAACCGGCTCAGCCGTGCGATTCGACGGCGGGCATAAGCGTATGGGCTTTGTGATGGATGAGCTCGCGCAGTGGGTGGCGTTTAAGCCCGTCTGCCCGGAGATGGCGATCGGCCTGCCCGTACCCCGCCCGGCGCTCCGCCTGGTGCAGACTCCGGTCGGGGAGATCCGCATGCGCTTCAGCCACGCCCCGCACGAGGATGTGACGGAGAAGATGGCCGATTTTGCCAACGCCCATCTGGCAACTCTGGGCGAGCTGTCGGGCTTTATCGTCTGCGCCAAATCGCCGAGCTGCGGGATGGAGCGCGTGCGGCTGTATGACGAAAAAGGCAATCGCGGGCGTAAGGAAGGCGTGGGGCTGTTTACCGGCGCCCTGATGGCGCGCTACCCGTGGCTGCCGGTGGAAGAGGATGGCCGGCTGCACGATCCGCTGCTGCGGGAGAACTTTGTCGAGCGCGTTTTCGCCCTGCATGAACTCAACGCCCTGCGCGCCCGCGGCCTGACCCGCCACGGCCTGCTGGCCTTTCACAGCCGCTACAAGCTGCAGCTGCTGGCTCACCACCAGGCGGGCTACCGCGAGATCGGCCCGTTCGTCGCCTCGCTGCATGAATGGGAGGATCTGGAGGCTTTCTTCGAGGTCTACCGTGAGAAGCTGATGGCGATCCTCAAGCGGCCCGCCTCGCGGAAAAACCACACCAACGTACTGATGCATATTCAGGGTTATTTCCGCGACCAGCTGAACAGCCGCCAGCGCGGCGAGCTGCGGGAGGTGATCCTCAACTATCGCGCCGGGCTGCTGCCGATCCTCGCCCCGCTGACGCTGCTTAAGCACTATCTGGCCGAGTATCCGGATCGCTACCTGCAGGCGCAGAACTATTTTGACCCCTATCCGCAGGATCTGGCCCTGCGCCTGACGGTGAACTGAGGGGGGATGGGCCAGCTGCCCGGCGGTGCTGCGCTTGCGCGGGCCTGGGGGGGTGAGCCTGTGTGAGGGAACGTAGGCCGGATAAGGCATGTATGCCGCCATCCGGCATAAATGGAGCGCACCAGTCGTAGCCCGGCTAAGCGTAGCGCCAGCCGGGAACGCTCCTTCAACAACGCTATCGCATCAGAACCACGCCTCAAACATCCCGCCGACGTTCAGCGAATCCAGCTGCTGGTCCTGGGTGCCGTTCACCTTCGCGGTATGCTCGTTGTCCACCTGACCGCCGGTCACGTAGAAGCGCAGCATCGGACGGAACTCCGGCCCCATGCCGATGGCGATGTTCTGCGACAGCGTCAGCTTCCAGCCGTGGTTATCCCCGCCCTGGTCGTAGTCCACGCGCTGGTAGCCCGCTTCCAGCCAGGTGGAGTGCACGTCGTTCCAGAAGTACATCGGCCGCACGTTGGCGCCGTAGTTCTTGCGGTTGTCGGTGTTGTCCCTGCCGTTGTCGTAGTCGTGGAAGGCCAGCAGATATTCCACCTGCGCCTGCTGGGTAAACTTATGGCTGCCCTCGAAGCTGGCGTAGACCGTGGTCAGGTCGTCGGTTTTGTTGTAGACGCTGTTATCCGAGTTGTCGGAGTAGCGCAGGATCACCTTGTTCACCCCGCTGTCGTTGGTGTGGCTCAGCACCAGGCCGCCCTGCCAGGCTTCGAGGCGCGCGTCGCTGTCCACCGCCTTTGAATCAAAGCCGTAGTTGGCGTACACCTCGACGTCGATCGGCCCGGCCTTGATGTTGTGGGTTTTGGTGGTCAGCGCGTAGTGGCCGTTGTCGCCGGTGTCGGAACTGCCGGTACAGGTGATGCGCGACGGGTTGGTCTCGTCGGCCATCACTTCCGGGCTACAGGATTTCACCTGCGACACCGCCGCCACGTCGAACTGCACGCCGCCGATATCAAAGTTCTTCACCCCGGCGCCCTGGCCATCGTGGTTCATCCAGAAGTAGTCGTTGATCCCCTGTTGCGGACGCTGGTGGAAGTCGCGGCCGGCCCAGAGATAGGCGTTGGGGTTGGATTCCAGCACGTTGGTGACGCCGACGTAGGCCTTCTTCAGGTTAACCTCGTCGCTCCAGTGGTCGAACATCACGTTAAGATCCCAGATAGCCCCCTGCGCGCTTTTGAAGGCCTTGCTGATCTGGAATTCGCCGCCGTTGCTTTCGTTGCCCAGGCGGCCGATCGCCGAGGCGCCGTTATAGGAGCCGTCGACGCCGACATATTTCTGGTCGCCGGTCTGGAAGTGGGCGCCATAGCGGGCATAGCCGCTGAACTTGAGGCCGAACGGAATGGCCATATCCGGCGAGGCGGCGGTGGTCTGCGGGTTGGTGATCACGTCGACCTTTTTGTCGGCCGCGGCGTCGATTTTCGCCTGGCGTTCGGCCAGCGCTTTATCAACGGCCTTGGCGACGATGGCGTCGATCTGTTCCTGAGTAAATTCTTGCGCCATTACAGAGGTAAGCGGAAAAAACGCGGCGATAACCGCCATGGTTAATGGAAGTTTTTTTATCATTGTCATGAGTTTCTCAATATAGGTTAATTTTATTCAGACAATAACCAGCCTATTCTGAGCTGACAGAATATGTCGCTATCATCAGAACAAGTTATTTTTTATTTTGTACGGTCACAGAGGCATTACACAATTATCGCGACTCTTCCTCCTTCACTAATATTAAACAGGTGGCACAATAGCAGAACCATCCGCACAGCGGATTGTTCATCTATAGACAGTCAAACAGATAGCCTTGCGGCGCAGACAGCATAAATACAACACGAACCAATAAACGCTATTTCCTGGCAGCGGGCAGATGGCGGAATATATGCCCCCGCAGGGGCATATTAGCCAAATTTAACCAAAGATATAGGTATTGACGAGATTTTCGAGTAATTCCTGACGCCCGCTGTGATGCTGCGGATTCAGATTATGCTGCTCAGCGTACCGGGCAATATTATCCAGCGACATGCGGCCGGCCATAATTTGTTGCCCCAGCTCGCCCTGCCAGCCGGCATAGCGTTTTGCCAGAGCCCGATCGAGCTTGCCATCCTCAATCATGCGCGCGGCCAGCTTGAGGGACAGCGCCATCACGTCCATGGCGCCAATATGGCCATAGAACATGTCGTATTTGTCGGTGCTTTGCCGGCGAACTTTGGCGTCAAAGTTCAGGCCGCCGGTGGTGAATCCCCCGGCTTTGAGGATCTCGTACATCACCAGAGTATTTTCTTCCACGCTGTTCGGGAACTGATCGGTATCCCAGCCGAGCTGCGCATCGCCGCGGTTGGCGTCAACGGAGCCGAAAATGCCCAGCGCGATGGCGCTGGCGATTTCATGATGGAAAGAGTGCCCCGCCAGGGTGGCGTGGTTGGCTTCAATGTTCACCTTGATCTCATTTTCCAGACCAAACTGCTTCAGGAAGCCATACACCGTCGCGACATCGTAATCGTATTGATGCTTGGTGGGCTCCTGCGGTTTCGGCTCGATAAGCAGCGTGCCGCCAAAGCCAATCTTATGCTTGTGCTCCACCACCATCTGCAGGAAGCGGCCAATCTGCTCGCGCTCCTGGCGCAGATCGGTATTCAACAGCGACTCGTAACCTTCGCGGCCGCCCCACAGCACATAGTTTTCGCCGCCGAGCTGGTGGGTGGCGTTCATGGCGGTCACCACTTGCGTGGCCGCCCAGGCAAACACCTCCGGATCGGGGTTGGTCGCCGCCCCGGCGCCGTAGCGCGGGTGGGTAAAGCAGTTGGCGGTGCCCCAGAGCAGTTTCACGCCGGTTTGTTGCTGTTTCTCCGCCAGCACTTCGGTCATCACGGCGAAATTATGCAAATACTCTTTCAGCGACGCGCCTTCTGGCGAGACGTCGACATCATGGAAGCAGTAATACGGCACGTTGAGCTTGTAGAAAAATTCAAACGCCACGTCCGCTTTGCGTTTGGCCATTTCCAGTGCATCGCCCGCGGCCTGCCAGGGACGCTCAAACGAGCCGGCGCCAAACATATCCGCGCCATTCCAGCAGAAGTTATGCCAATAACAGGCGGCAAAACGCAGATGATCTGCCATCCGTTTTCCCAGCACGATTTCATCCGGATTATAGTGGCGAAACGCCAGCGGATTATCGGTTTTAGGTCCGGCAAAAAGAACGCGTTCGAGCTGGTCAAAATAAGTTTGCATGATGAACTCCGAAATTGAGGAAGCCGAAAATTAACAACTGTGACACATCGTGTATTCTCATCGTCGGTTGCTCAATTACGTTATTTCACTCAGCGATTGAGAAAATGCTCAAATGTGAGCCATCTCGCAAATAAAACTATTTTAAATATCTCGCTTCGCGCGCGTATAGCGTACACTTCCAGGGGAATTCAGGTGAACATAGCGAATTAAAATGCCGGTTTTGTCACATTGCATATCTGTCAGAAAATTAGCGGCGGATAACGATTCAACGCAGGTGATACAGGCCTTTGCTTCGAGGATCACAGAAGTAAAAAAACATAATTACTTAATTTAAAAACGTAATAGATTCTTCCAGGTCAACTGTGTCAGAAAGTGTTTCACCTACACAAAACAAACCGGAGTCTGCTTAGAATGAGTAAAAACATAATGCACAGTCGGCATGATGAATATCATAAATTAACCCGCGGAGAACGAATTGGTTATGGCATGGGCGACTTTGCGCAAAACCTGGTTTTCGGCACCATTGGGGGTTTTCTGGCTTTGCATATGCTGACGGTAAATACCATCAGCACGGCAACGGCAGGCTTTATTTTTCTTTTTGTCCGCATCATTAATGTGTTTTGGGATCCGATGGTCGGAACCTACGTGGATAAACGAACCTCGAAGGCAGGAAAATATCGCCCCTGGCTTTTACGAGCCGGCGTGCCGCTGGTGATCCTGTCGGCATTACTGTTCGCGCCCATCCCCGGAGTGAAAGGTTCGGTGGCTTTCGCCTTTATTATTTATCTGGCGCTGGACCTGGTTTATTCCTTAGTCAATATTCCCTATGGCTCGCTGAATGCGTCGCTGACCCGCGACCCGGAATCGATCGATAAGCTGACCAGTACCCGTATGATGCTGGCCAACAGCGCCAACCTGCTGGTCTATACCCTGTTCCCGATGTTTGTGCAGATGGCGGCGCCGAAAGATCGCAGCCTGAAAGACACCGGCTTTTTCGGCCTTGAGCTGAATCTGGGCAACTATACCGATCCGTCGGCGAACTACGCCTGGTTCGGCGTGTACGCCATCTATATGATCATCGGCGCGGTGGCCCTGTTTATCTGTTATAAATTCACCAAAGAACGCGTTGTCGCGACCGCCGAGCAGACCGCCAACGTCAAAACCACCGACCTTTTCCACGAGCTCAGACATAACCGCCCGCTGGTTATTCTCGGCATGTTCTTTATGCTGGCCTTTACCTTCATGTTCTTTATGAACACCGTTAACGGCTTCTTCAACCAGTACGTCGTCGGCCACTCCGAATGGATGGGTGCGGTGGGTCTCGTCGCGTCTATTCCCGGCATCGCCTTCCCGATTTTCTGGCCGAAACTGAAAAAAATCTTTGGTAAAAAAGGCTTCTTCCATCTGTTCCTCGCCATGTTCATCGTCGGCGAACTGCTGACCTACGTCTGGTCCCGCGAAGGGATGCACGACGCCCTGTGGCTGGCCTATATCGCCACCTTTATTAAACAGTGGGGCTTAACCTCCGCCACCGGCTTTATGTGGGCGCTGGTACCGGAAGTCATCGCGTATGGCGAATTAAAATCTGGCAAACGCAATGCCGCCATTATCAATGCCATTATGGGACTCTTCTTCAAGATCGGCTTCACCATCGGCGGCGCGATCCCGCTGTGGCTGCTGGCGGTGTATGGATTTAATGAAAGCGGCGCCGTGCAGAGCGCCAGCGCCATCGACGGGATCATTATGACCGCGGTGTGGATCCCGATTGCGCTGGCCGCTATTTCGATGGTGATCATGCAGGTTTATCCGATCTCCGATAAACATGTTACCGACATCAACCGTCAGCTGGATGAGATCCGCGTGTAGTTAAAAAAATTATAAATCAGACCGATTCGTCACTTTCCATTTTAAAAGGTGTAATGAAATGTCACTTATTCAAAACCCGATATTACGCGGCTTTAATGCCGACCCCAGTATTATTCGCGTCGAGGATACGTACTATATTGCCAACTCGACGTTTGAGTGGTTCCCGGGCGTGCGTTTACATGAGTCGAAAGACCTGAAAAACTGGAACCTGCTGCCTTCGCCGCTCTCCACCACCACCCTGCTGGACATGAAGGGCAACCCCTCCTCCGGCGGCATTTGGGCGCCGGCGCTCTCCTGGGCCGATGGGCAATTCTGGTTGGTGTATACCGATGTGAAGGTCACCGAAGGCGCCTTTAAAGACATGACCAACTATCTGACCACCGCAAAGGATATTCGGGGCCCGTGGAGCGACCCGATCAAGCTGAACGGCGTCGGGTTTGACGCCTCGCTGTTCCATGACGACGATGGCCGGAAATATATCGTTCAGCAAACCTGGGATCACCGGGAGTACCATCACCCCTTCGATGGCATTACCTTAACGGAGCTGGATACCAACACGCTGAAGTTAATGCCGGAAACCGCGCGCACCATCTACCGCGGCACCGCCGTGGCGCTGGTCGAGGGGCCGCACCTCTATAAACTGAACGGCTACTACTATCTGTTTGCCGCCCAGGGCGGCACCGTGTTTACCCACCAGGAGGTGGTGGCGCGGTCGAAAACCCTCGAGGCCGACAGCTTCGAAACCGAACCGGGCGACGTGTTCTTAACCAACGTCGACACGCCGGACAGCTACATCCAGAAACAGGGCCATGGCGCGCTGGTCTCCACTCCGGAAGGCGAATGGTATTACGCCTCGCTCTGCGCCCGCCCGTGGAATCGCCCGGGGGAATCCATCTACGACCCGCGCGGCTGGTCAACCCTCGGCCGGGAAACCTCGATCCAGAAAGTGTACTGGGACGACGAAGGCTGGCCGCGTATTGAAGGCGGTCACGGCGGGAAGACCTTCGTCGAAGGGCCGAAAGACGCCATCTTCACCGAAAGCCCCAGCGATAATAGCCAGCAGGATGACTTTACGTCGCCAGCGCTCGACCCGAACTGGAATACCCTGCGGGTGCCGTTTACGGCCAAAATGGGCACCACCGGCAACGGCAAATTAACCTTAATCGGCCAGGGTTCGTTAGCCAATACGCATGACCTGTCGCTGATTGCCCGCCGCTGGCAGGCCTTCTATTTTGACGCCGCGGTGAAGGTGAAATTCGAGCCCTTCAGCTATCAGCAGATGGCCGGGTTAACGAATTACTATAACGACCGCCACTGGAGCTTTGTCTTCCTGACCTGGAATGAAATTAACGGCAAGGTCATCGAAGTCGGCGAAAATAACCGCGGGAAATACACATCGTACCTGAAAGATAACGCCATCAAGGTGCCGGACGGCGTCGAATACGTCTGGTTCCGGACCAAAGTCCGCAAGCAGACCTACAGCTATGAATACAGCTTCGATGGCGTGACGTTCACCGAGATCCCGGTCCAGCTGGATGCCGCGGTGCTGTCCGATGACTATGTGTTGCAGAGCTACGGCGGGTTCTTTACCGGGGCGTTCGTCGGCCTGGCGGCGGTAGACTACGCCGGGTACGGCACCCAGGCTGAGTTTTATCAGTTCGAGTATCAGGAGCTGGGCGATAGGTTAGCGGCCGATGGCAGCTACAGCTGGGAGGCTGGCGAGACGCGGGATAAGTAAGAGAGAGCGGGCCCACGCTACCGGTGAGGTAGCGTGGGATTTGTGGGGTGTTTGATGTAATGAAAGCGAGCGCTGTCGGATGTCAGTCAGCAGAGCGCAGCCGGGCCTTCAGCTCTTCTGGAGTAAACGGCGGATCTCGCCGGTGCAGCATTGCATGGCAGTTGGGACATACCGGGATCAGATCGGTTTCTGGGTTCAGACGGTAGTCCTGCTTTATCCCGGAAAGCGGGATGAGATGGTGGATATGGATAAAGCCCTGGCCGATATCGCCATAGCGGCTGGCCATATCCAGACCGCATACCTGACACCGGCAGCCATGCAGGCGAAGCGCCGTCTGACGAGCCTGACGGTCGCGCTCATAGCGATTGACCACCACCTGCATCGCCGCCCCTTCCACGTACTCCATGGTCGTCAGTCCCTCATCGGGGAAAAGCGCAACCTCGTCATCGCCAGCGCCCTGCGACGCGATCGTAAATCCTTGCTCCAGTAACAGACGCACGCATTTGGATTTAATCCCCCCGCTGAAATCCGCCGGGGTAAATTCCGTTCCTGTCGCAAACGTGGCCGCTAACCCGGCGATGGCTTTTGAAGGATACCGACGCCCCTCAAACTCGATCTCATACAGACGCGCGCTTTTAAACTGATGCGCAACGCCTGCATCATAAGCGCGAATGGCGGCGATGATGCATTCCCTGGATAAATGGTCCGGTAGTTTTTTCATAAGACATAGCTATCTGATGGCGCGAAGCTTGAGTATAAATAGAAAGCTATGGGCTTTTCGAACAAATAACTAGCAGTGATAATTAAATAGCGATCCACGTAGAATCGCCGCATCTGGTAGGTTGATCGGCAAGGATTTTGCGAGCATCATCGCATTTATTTAGCTGCCAATATCACGCTATGCCCTCCAGCATGACCCTGCAACACGCGATCGAGAACATCACCATCTGGCGCAAAGGCGAACAGCGTGCACCGCATAAGCCACTGCTGCTGCTGTACGTCCTCTCACAGTACCAGCGCGGCCATGCGCGGATGTTCGACTACGCCTCAGAGATACGCGATGAGCTGCATAGCCTGCTGGAACGCTTTGGCCCGCAGCGCCGCCAGTACCGGCCGGACATGCCCTTCTGGCGCCTGAAAGGCGACGGCTTCTGGGAGCTGCACAACAGCGAACAGTGTTCAACCCAGGGCAGCCGACAGCCGCCCGGCAAAGAGCTGGAGCTCTGCCACGTCGCCGGCGGCTTTGATGAGCCGCATTTTGCGCTACTCAACAGAAATAAGAAGCTGATCAATACCCTCGCCCATCAGATCCTCGAGGCGCATTTCCCGGAGAGTATTCAGGAAGAGCTGGCTGAAGAGATGGGGTTTGATCTGCTGCAGATCCGTAAAGAGCGCGACCCGCATTTTCGCCAGCAGGTGCTGCGCGCCTATAACTATGAGTGCGCGATCTGCGGCTTCAATATGCGCCATGATAATACCTCCGTCGCCCTGGAAGCGGCCCATATTAAATGGAAGCAACACGGCGGCCCCTGCGAAATCCCTAACGGCCTGGCGCTCTGCGCGATTCACCATAAGGCTTTTGATAAGGGATCCATTGGTCTGGATGAGGATATGCGCATCCAGGTTTCGCCGGCGGTGAACGGCGGGGGCATCGTTGGCAGGCTGTTCTGGGATTTTGATGGTAAGCCGATTACCTTGCCGCAGGGGAAAGCATGCTATCCGCAGGAGGGGTTTGTGGCATGGCACCGGCGGGAGGTGTTCAGGGGATGAGGGAGGATGGTGTGTGGGGTTTAATGTTGAGCGTAGGGTTTAAGGATTGTGAATGTGTTTCGGAGAGGATTTCGTGGTTGATCAATGATTGGTCGTGGCTAGATTAAAGGACTTATTTATTGGTTGTTTTGATATTGATGCGAAGGCCGGACTCGAATTTCACACCCAATAGACTGATATCAATGTAGTTTATAATTAGGAATAAGTAATTATACCCGCACTTGTACCCACGAGTTAAAATCCGTACAAAAAGTAGACATTGAAAGTGGGTATAAAGCCACACCAGTAGAACACCGATATGGCTGTCAAAGCAAGGTTCAGGCAGGAACGCTTTCTTTAGAGGGATCAATTCGTATCTACTCAGAACAAAGTCAGATGTAGCCGAGATATGAACGTTAACATTAATCTTACTTTACTATGCCAGTTCCCATGGCAAATCTCTGCGTCTATTTACTGGTTTCAGAGTACCCTCGTTTCTCAATTGCTGAGCGGCCCAACGAATGTCATATTGCCACGTATACAACATATCGCCGGAATCCCTTAGCTCAGCCTCGTAGCTGTCCCATACATACTTTGAGACTTCACGTGGCCAAGCACTACCACCCCGTTCCTGAAGACACTCGATGATCCATTTTTTCATGCTTTCCCTGGTTACAATCATTTCTCCTAACCTTCACTCGTTGATCGATACATCACAATACTAACATTGACAGCTTCTGGTACAAGGTGGGCAGAATCTAAGCACTTGTAGTCAGCTATGAGCGAGAAGCGGACTTTAGAAGGCACCCAGAAAAGGTTCTTCTGCTGTATTTATTTCAATCAATACCTACAAATCCTGGTGTAGGTTTTTGGTATAGTGACACTTAATTCAAAATATTAATATTTATTGACATAACCACAATTCGGTGAGAGGCTATATTAAGACTCAATTACACCTATTCTATTACTATTTAGTAATGTGAATTTAGGTTGATTTAATTTGTAAGGTATTAGGTGAAGTTAATTATGAGGCTAACATGAGTAACTCTGAAAAATTTTGGAATATTGGTCCTCATTCCCCGTTGCCTGTTGAAAAAACATTTCATTCGTTTGTCCGTAAGTATGGGGGGGGTGTTGTTTCTGACATATTACCTGGAAACCCATCCTTTGAAAATGCTGATTATTCGTTTAAAAATAATAATATAATCGGAGAGTTAAAGGAAATCGAGACTGAATTCCTTAACCAAGAAAATGCAAAAATAAAATTTACCGAAATGATGGAAAGGTTATTAAATGAACGCCCAAATTGGAAACCTTCTCTTATGGGAGGGGAAAATGACTATCCCGATTGGTTTAAGATTGAATTTATAAGACTGGCTCGTCCGAGTATTACTAGAATTTTAAAGAAAGCAAACAAGCAAATCAAAGAAACAAAAAAATATTTTCATGTCCCTAATGCAAACGGGGTATTGTTTTTTGTCAATGATGGTTTTACTGGTATTTCACCTTTTTTAGTTCAGGCCTTAGCTTGTGATGCATTAACTCATTCCTATTCCTCAATAGATTGTTTTTTATACATAACCCTCAATCGCTATGTAGAACTCGATGGTTCAAATGAACCTCAATTAATTTGGGCTCCGAGCTACAGTGATCGAGCTGATAATTCCTTTGTTGAGTTTATAGATGATCTGGGACATAATTGGTTTAATTTTTTAGAGGAAAAAATAGGAGGCTTTACGTCTCGACATGAAGAAAGTGACAGAAGTATCCTATTAAATTCTAAAGCAATAATCATCCCACCTCTCCAAAACTGAAAATAGCCTCATTTCAATAATTGATAGTAGGTTGGATGAAACTATCTTTCTAAATCAAAAAGCCAAAGAACTTACAGAATGTTAAGAAGTGATGGTCTTGTTTTACATAAGGGGGAGAGACTCTCCCCCTTAGCAGAGACAAATAAATTTAATATTAAACACTATGAAAAACCAGCGATGTCCTGTTCAAGCTCTTTGACAGACGAGGCGATCTTGTGATTAAACATTCTTACCACTGCCGCATTGTTTAGCTTACTTGCTTCTTCAGTTCCAACCCATAAAGAAACTATCGCTCTTTGTTGCTCGACTGATAAGCCATCAAAGTTTGGGATGTATTTATGGGAACTTTTATCCCCTCGGTGCCACTCATAGAAAGTTTTAATTAGTGATTTCGGTTTGATAATATCTTTTACTTCAAACCGCTTTATCAACTTTGTTATAGTATGATTAACGGTTCGGAGCTGGGTTGTACTTGATATTTGAGAGAAGTAAGCCACCCACCCCATACGCTTTCCATCAAACACACATCCAGTAATGCGTAAATTAAGCTTCCATTGACAGTACGCTATTGCCCGTTGTTTATCTTTCTTACTTTTTGCTTTAGTTAATGCATGCCGATATGCAGTAAATATTTTTGCAAGTGATGATTCAAAACGCAATATACTATCTTTTTTGATTGCAATTCCTTTTGCGCTTACCTCATAGCCTAGAAAATTAAAAGCCTCACTTAGTACCCCCACTTTTGATTTTGAATCAATCCCCCCAATGGGGTGTGGGGTAAGGCCTATATTTTCCAGAGCACCTATAATGCCATCAGCAACTTCGGCAGATTTTCCAGACTGGGTAAGGATAAGGATGTCGTCTACATAACGTTTATACCAAATTTTTGGGATGAGGCTAATTTTTTTGTCAATTTTTTGCAATGCAATTTCTGCCAGAACATTGGAAATAGATAATCCTTGAGGCACTCCGGTTCTATTTTTCACAGAACCTTTACTTCCTGCAGACTCACTGACTGTCGGAGTTGAAATAGCATTACTGATAAGCGTTCTGAACTCAACTTTTCTGATCTTGCTTTTTATCGAGCTTTCAATTAACTCGTGAGGAATTGAAGGGTAAAAATTTTTGAGATCAATTTTAGCAAACTCGGTATATTGTCCAGATTCAATAGCATCTTTGAGTGACTCTATTACTACTTGCGGCAGTGATAGTTTTGCATCAGGAAAGACTTCTGAGAGAGACTCACATAGAGCTCGAAGTGTGATTCGGTCTCGAACAGTTGGAATAGAAATCTGCCGGGGAAAGGAATATGCCCCCTTCGATATTAACTTTTCTTTATATGCAGTAAATTTATAGCTTCCATCAGTAACTTTTCTGGCAATCAATGACAATTCAGTAGCATAATTTTTCTCAAAACCATTTGGTCTAACTCGATCAATGCCAATAGCTCCCGATTCTTTAATTTTTTCGAAATAAATTTTCTTTAAATTTTTTACTGTAAAACATCTCTTAAAACTACGTACAGCACTACTCATAGAGATACCACGCAACTATAACCGGGGTAGTATAGAAAATGAGTAAAACAACATACTTGAACACTGTAAAAAAATAGACTTGGAAATATTCCTTTTTCCTCGGGTGCCGAGACGTCAACTGCGATGAATTGCGTACCCGGAACGTCTTATCGTCCATATCTTGGTGATTTTCTACATCATTCATTAACTCGTCATATTTAACAATATCTTCTGGTTGAACGGTATTTCTTGTACTTATGACATTGTACAAATGTTGCAATGCCAAATAATTTTTTCGCATATTTAACGCTCTGCCGCGGAAATCCCGATTTGCGACAGACAGCGATACACCAAGCAATGTAATTGACAAAATTGCACCAAAAATATCTGTATTTTTACCCAGTAATGTTGGGTATCGGATTGCAACAACCGCTAACGCGGCACCTAAGATAGCGTACCAAACAAGAAGAAATTGCGAATGCGTATCCATCCATTCTAACCGATGGTGTGCCTGAATCCGTGCCTTATAGGTAAACCATACCTTGTTGAGCATGAACATCTCCATATGAGAAGGGGCGAGAGACAGGGAAATTTGAATACTTATTGAACATCCCGCAGGATCAGTGAGCAGAAGCTCAACAGCTAACGCTGTTCTTTATCAGAGCCGCCCTTACCAAAAAGTAAGAGGAAGAACCTGTCTCTCTTACTATAATTTATATCACCGTTCCTAATAATAAATCAACTTAATATCATAGAGTTAAGTTGAAATAATTTTCTTCCGAAACACCTCAGGTGATGATGGTGAAGCAAGCATAAAAATATTGACCTGCTCCCCTCCAATTGATGCTGTTCAGATTTACTAACATCCGCTCTTGGCACAAAGCGGACACTAAGTCTCCGTTTAAAGTCAACTTGGTAAAGACTATGCCGATAGCAGATGAGTAAGTAACATTTGCCAGATAGCGACAGGTGGCGGGCATGACTTCGCTGCACGCAGAGTTGTTGCAGGTAGAAACTTCATTGATGGCTCCCGTGAAAGAAATTAAAGTTGAGTGGGATAAACAGCGATGTATACGTAGCCGCAACTACCAAGCGTATCGGCTTCGCAGGTGAGTCCGTTGTGGTAAAGCGTGACACAGTGCTGATGCCGTGAAGAGAGTTCTCCGCTGGTGAGCATCAGCTCCAGTTGCTTGAGTATCAACGTAAAGGCTTGATCCAGGTGCAGCGTGTCATCATCGCTGAAAGCACCGTTAAACCCGGCTCGGTCAGCGAGAAAATGCACTCGACTGCCTTCCTGTACCAGACGAGCGCCAAAACAGGGTGTAATAGCGCGTTTAAGCTCCCACTGCTGACAGGTGGGATTCTCCGGTTTGGTACCGGGGTCTGAGTGATTGTTCATTATTGTTCCTGATTAAAGGGAAGGATTAATTGAGAGTGACACTTCTAAGAATGACATAGGGACCATTGCGGTCCTGACGGCGTTCAGCAAACACGGCCAAAACACCGCGTATGTCCTGAACTTCCCGGCCAGCATAATGGCAGATACTTCCAGACCATTTATATTTGCCGGTACAGAAGTGAAACAGCCGGGAGCCTGGATGCTGTCGGTACAAAGCCATTGCCTGGCGTTTACTGATGATTTTCATATCCACCCTCGCTCCGCAAACGACACAATGCCATCTGAACCGACGACCAAATGATCAAGCGTGTTCACATCAACCAGTGCCAGGGATTCTTTAAGCCTACCGGTAATGTTGCGATCGCATTGGCTGGGCTCCGGGTCGCCGGATGGATGGTTATGCGCCAGCACGACAGCTGCTGCATTGAAGCGAAGCGCTGACTTCACTACCTCTCGAGGATGGACCTCAACATGGTTAATCGAACCGGCAAATAGCGTTTCACTCTCCAGTAAACGATGCTGGTTATCGAGATAGAGCACCATAAACACTTCCCGTTCTTGTCCTGCCAGCTGTAACCGAAGCCAGTCACGGGCTGCCGTACTTGAGGTAAATGATATGCCTGGCTGACGAAGATATTTATCCAGCAGGTTGATAGCGCGGCGGATGGTCCGTTGGGCATAGGGCGTCAATCCAGATGTCGCGGGGAGCAGACAACCATGCTGGGCCATAACCGTCAGCGGAAAGAGTTCAGGCTGCGATGACACCGGGGATAATACGGTATTCATGTCAGGCATTCCTCAGTCAATGAGATACATAATGGCGCTGCATTCCGGATGGTTCAGCGCGTAGTCGCGTAAGCGATAATAGTGCTCAGTCATCGCGTCACATGCGGTACGACAGGCATGGTGGCTGTATGCCATCAGGCAAACGACTATCCCTGCAGCTTCGCGGGTGAGTCCAGCCCCGTTACCGTTCATTCTGTTAAACAGCGTCCATTTATCTTCGTTGTCTTCATCAGCCTCCGGGGCCATAAACGCGCCCCCGTTGTTAAGCGTATAAAAGGTCCAGATGCCGCCGTGATAATCGGAACACAGACCGTCCATCCAGGCGAAGATTTGGGGCTCAAGTGTTATCCATTGCGGGATGCTGCCAAAGTGCTGCGGCCAGAAGTGGATACGCTGCTCGTCGGCAACAACAGCGGCGGAAATGATGAGTTCATTTGTGGTGTCAGTCATGGGTTTCTCCGGTAATGAAAAGCCAGCGGTTCAGGCTGGCGGGTCAGGGGAAAAATGAATGCGTGGCAATGTGGTTAATAAGGCAGGCGGCTGAGAGGGCCCTGCAGGATGCCGTAGTCCCGGATGTACGCATTAAGCCCGGTCCCGGCCTCCGGTTCAAAGTTCCAGTCCCGCCACAGCATCCGGCCATCCGCATCGCGCAGGACCAGCCGAAAATGGCTTCCCTGGTCATCCTCGAAGAAGATGTTTTGGTATGCCGCGGTGACGTACTCCGCCTGCTGGCGGGTAAAAGGTCCGGCCGGAAGCAGGCTCTGGCCCTTTTCTTTCTGCGCGGTCATGATGCGAGCTCCAGCATGTTTTCAGCCATGACCCAAAGGGCACGATTGAGCTTCACATCCCCATCGATGCCTTTCACTGCGCGGGTATGGGCCCGTTTGCCTTTGGTCGTTCTACCGGACAGACCGCCTTTAATCAGGTTTTCCTGAATGCGCTGGTACGTGGTCCACAGGTCATTGCTCTCATCCTGCCAGCGGCGTGGCGCAAGAATTTGTGACTCTGCGACCGGCTGATGCTCTTCCCCAAAACGGTATGTCAGCGCGGCTCTGGCAAACGCCTGCTGCGCTGGTGGAGGCAGCATCAGCGACTGCATGGCATCCCGCTTCTCCTCCACCCGGTCAAATACGCCCAGCACTTCGTAAGCCCCTTCAGTCACCTTCTCCACTACGTTGCCTTTATGCGGCACACGCACCTCACCAAAGGTTTCGCCACAGACAAGTCCGTTCTGACAGACAAAGCGAAACAGGCCGGGAAGCATCTGGTATGAACTGGAGCCGTCATGGCTGTTGAGGAGGATAATTTCCGGCACCTGCTGGCCGGTAATCTGGCCTTCACGGCGCAGGCGCAGCATATGCTTCGTGTGTTCGCGCTTATCGGGATTACGCACGCGGGTCTGGCAGGCAAAGAACGGCTGAAAGCCCTCCCGCTGCAGATTATCAAGCAGGGTGATGGTGGGAATGTATGTGTAGCGGTCTGAGCGTGATTCATGTTTTTCCTCGCTGAACACGCTTGGCACATAGTGTGCCAGTTCATCACGGGTCAGGGGGCGGTCACGGCGAACCAGGTTCACCGCGCCAAAACGGCTGGCTAAACGCATGGTAGTTTCCTTTCTGAGAGACAAAAGAAAACGCCCCGCTCGGATGAGCAGGGCGTTGATGAATGGGGAACTAAAGTAAGTGTTACTGGCTGGTATTAAAAGACCATAAGCCATGGTCAGTATCTACTGCAATTTCCAGTATTCTGCAGGCCGACATAAACCCTTTACCGACGAACAGCCGGTCCACGGTATTACCGAATCCCAGTCTGACAGGTTTCCAGGGCATCGCTTCGGCATCCTGGCAGTTGCCACGGTTAACGAGAATTTTCTTTACCACCACCGGATCTGACCGGGACGTGATATAGACCTTGCTGTAAAGCGCTCCTGCATTGCTGGGGCCGGCACTTACTGTAAAAGGTGCTTCAGCTGCCACAGCAGAATACGAACCCAGGCCGAGTAATGCGGCGAGTAATATACTTTTCATCAATTTTTCCTTCAGCGATATCAGCGTGCGAACTCAGCCACACAGGAAGAATCTTTATATTCAGGTAAAGTTTTGCCCGCGCCTTTCAGGGTAAAGGTGGCAGGCTTCACGCCATCGCCGGAGACAGTTACCTGTTTACCTGTACGCAGTTTGTCCCACATCCAGGCAAAATTATCCGCCCCTGCATGACTTGCTGTTTCACTGACGTCAGTGGCCTCTTCCCTGTCAATTTTCACCATGATGCGCTGATTACTGTCCGTGCTGACCTGTCGCCCGGATTCATCAGTAAAAATGAGCATTTCAGGTTTGTCACCGTAGCTGTCGCAGGCCAGGTAAAGCTGTGACTGCCCTTTACCCAGAATGGTGTATTCCGCAGTGCCCTGCGCATAGCCGCTGACCCACGCATCGCGGTTGCCAGAAGCCTGAGAGGCACCAGGCATCAGAGCAGTAGTTACCAGCGTTGTAATTAAAAGTACTTTTTTCATGAAGTATTCCTGTCAGAAACCCGCCATGTCACCAGGAGTGGAGGTAATGAACAGCAGGCAGGTCATAAAGATGATGAGTGTGATGAACCAGCAGGTCGCTTTTCCGGGAAGTCGCAGAGGGGGTTTCGTGTGCACTCCCTGACGATAACCAGTACACCAGGCCTGCAGGTATCGGGTCGATAATCAGTCCAGGAATAAACCAGCCCTGGAATGAACGGCTGTTACCGGACGCAATAAATCCCGGCAGCAGGGCCAGTCCGACCCACAGAAGAGTTAATGGCATACGCCTCCCTGAAAACGCGAATCTCCCTGCGATTCATCATATTGATTTCTAATGAATAAAAAAGTAAATGGAGCAGACCCTGAGGGATTCTATAACCTGAAATTGATTGGGGATAATGAATAAACCCGATCGGTTCGATCGACAAAATCGATCGTCGTTAAGCAAAATGACTTATCGATACAACAATTCTGGTTGTGCGGCAGACAGGCGATTAACCAAAGAAAAATCCCCAGAGAGAACGGGCCGCACGGGCGACGGTATGGGTGACGGCCTGCAGTGCACTACGGGCCATCTGCGGTAAAGGAGCCAAATCAATGATCTGGTCAATTACGTCCACTACGGCATCACCGAAACTGCTGCTGGCAGTGCTGATGACAGCTTCCGTGCGATAGCTGGTCTGCAGGTGGGGAACCAGCGGACTGCGGGCCTGCTTTGGGAGCCGGGTTATCATCGCCTCCACCAGACGTGACAGCCGGTAACGCCCCCGGACCGAGACAGGCAGAATATCGGTTTCGGCGATGTTTAACTGCCGGGCGACGGCCTGCACCTTTTGTATAATGCGTTCAGCCTGCAGTGCCGATGGCTGAGCGGACGGCCAGTTCCATTGCTCTGCAGGTTCAGTTTTGTCCACCTGATTGAGTACCCACAACACCGGCGGCAGCAGTCCGCAGTACTGCGCGAATACGTCCCGATAAAACTGCTCTTCAACCGCATAAGCCCGGTCATCGGCTTTGAGTACCCACAGCACCATATCGAGCTGCGGCATCAGTTCACGGTACAGCTCACGATATTCACCGTCACGGGCCTGACTCTCGCCCACGCCGGGCAAATCGACCAGCGTAAGATAATGGTTGCCGAAACGCAGGCGGACACGCTGGGGCTGTCGGGTACAGGCTTCCACTGCATTGACCGCACAGACCTCACTGCGGAACAGGGCGTTGCAGAGCGAAGATTTGCCGACGCCGGTTTTCCCCATAATGCCAATCACAGGTTCATACGTGACGAGCTGGTTAAGCTCCTGCAACAGATGCTGGCGCAACGAGCGCGGATAACGCCGCAGATGGCGGCGAATAAGGGCATAGCCCGAGGGATGCTTCATGCTGACCTCTGAATGAAAAAAAACCACCCGGAATGGATGGTTTTTTGAAGGGAAAGGTAAGGATATTCAGTAAGATGATATATAACTGACAAAAATTTAGACGTCAGCTCTGACAATCGGTTAAAGCGAGCACTGGATGAAGGCTAATGAATTAGATATACGGGTTGACTTGCTCCCCGTAGATTAACACTCTCCAATATCAGTAAAGCCACCTTATGTGAGTCTTTCCAGATTCCGAGGTCACCCGGTCCAATCTGTTCGTTTTCCTGCACGGCACAGGTTTCCGGTAAAATCAGTGCGGTCCCACCTAACGCGCACGAGGCATAGTGCACCAGATGAAAATCAGTTACGTTAAGCAGGATAACCCTACGGAGCTTATAAGAGAGAAAAATGAATAAGAACAGGCAGTATGAAATTTTTACACAGCGACTCTGTAAGACTCTGATGAAAATGTATCCTAATCATGAAGTGAAGCATGACCAGAAGATTGGAGGACATCAGATTGATGTCACCATGACCTTAAGCACGCCACTTGGCAATCATTTGACCCTTGTTGAATGTAAAAATTACAGCTCAACGTTAGAAATGAATATTGCCAGGCAGTTGGGATTCAACATGGAGGATCTCAATGCAAACGGCGTGTTAGTAACAACATGTGGATTTGATCCTGGTGTGATAGACATTGCCAGAAAGAATGGTCGAATGGAGCTTCTGCAGGTGAATTTTACAGAAAAAGAAGGCGGGGAGCTCCACTTTGGCGCCTCGTTTAAGACAAGCCTGAAATATTATTTTGACCCCCAGACTACTACTGCAAGGCAATTTGAAATACTTAATAAACTTAACAGCTCTGGAGCTTTAGCTGAATTAGAGGTATTCCGTGCGGAGGATGGTGAAAGGATTCGCTTTGGTGATCTGCATCATGAACTCCCGATGGATGGTCCGGATGGAGTGAAATATATTGGATTCAACGGCATTTATGTCAGGTTCCCTTCCCCGCTGAATGAAACGGTGCGTCTGGATTCAGCTGAATATACCGTGGTCACAAAGGGCAAGAGATGGCGTGATATTGGGTTTACTCTCAGAGCAACAATCCTGACCGCAAACGTCCTTAATGTTCTTACCGGTGAAGTGGTTTACTGAATTTGGCCACCTGAACAGAGGTGATATGCTCACCTCAGAACAACACAGGTGTCATAATGAAAAAAAGAAATTTCAGCGCAGAGTTTAAACGCGAATCCGCTCAACTGGTCGTTGACCAGAACTACACCGTGGCAGATGCAGCCAGCGCTATGGATGTCGGCCTTTCCACAATGACGCGATGGGTGAAACAATTACGTGATGAACGGCAGGGCAAAACACCAAAAGCCTCCCCCATTACCCCGGAACAAATTGAAATCCGTGAGCTCAGGAAAAAGCTACAACGTATTGAAATGGAAAATGAAATATTAAAAAAGGCTACCGCGCTCTTGATGTCAGACTCCCTGAACAGTTCTCGATAATCGGGAAACTCAGGGCGCGTTATCCTGTGGCCACTCTCTGCCATGTGTTCGGGGTTCATCGCAGCAGCTACAAATACTGGAAAAACCGTCCTGAAAAGCCAGACGGCAGACGGGCTGTATTACGCAGTCAGGTACTTGAACTGCATGGCATCAGCCACGGCTCTGCCGGAGCAAGAAGCATCGCCACAATGGCAACCCAGAGAGGTTACCAGATGGGGCGCTGGCTTGCTGGCAGACTCATGAAAGAGCTGGGGCTGGTCAGTTGCCAGCAGCCGACTCACCGGTATAAGCGTGGCGGTCATGAGCACGTTGCTATCCCGAATCATCTTGAGCGACAGTTCGCCGTAACGGAACCAAATCAGGTGTGGTGCGGTGATGTGACCTATATCTGGACGGGTAAGCGCTGGGCGTACCTCGCCGTTGTTCTCGACCTGTTCGCAAGAAAACCAGTGGGCTGGGCCATGTCGTTCTCGCCGGACAGCAGGCTCACCATGAAAGCACTGGAAATGGCATGGGAAACCCGTGGTAAGCCCGTCGGGGTGATGTTCCACAGCGATCAAGGCAGCCATTATACGAGCAGGCAGTTCCGGCAGTTACTGTGGCGATACCGGATCAGGCAGAGTATGAGTCGGCGTGGAAACTGCTGGGATAACAGCCCAATGGAGCGCTTCTTCAGGAGTCTGAAGAACGAATGGGTGCCGGCGACGGGCTATGTAAGCTTCAGCGATGCAGCTCACGCAATAACGGACTATATCGTTGGATATTACAGCGCACTAAGACCGCACGAATATAATGGTGGGTTACCGCCAAACGAATCAGAAAACCGATACTGGAAAAACTCTAACGCGGTGGCCAGTTTTTGTTGACCACTTCACTCATGGGTTTACGGGGATCGTGATCGCCTACGAAAATCAGCTCTCGATTCCCATTCATGCTTTTAATCTTTTCCAGAATAGTTAAGGCTTGCCGCGACAAAGGAACAAGATGAGGAGTCCGCATCTTTGAACCACGCTGCGAATGTTTAACACCGTCCAACGGTGCACGCTCGCCCGGAATCGTCCACATAGCCGTTTCAAAATCCACTTCTGTCCAGCGAGCAAAACGTAACTCGCTCGAACGGACGAAAACCAGTAACGTCAAATCCACAGCTAACCGCGTTAATGGTCTGCCGGTGTAGTTATCAATACGATGGAGTAACTCAGGAATTCGGTTGAGATCTAGCGCAGCGCGATGCTTTCGTTTAGCTGTTGCGATCGCACCAGCGATCTCTTGTGCAGGATTGTAATCAATTAAGCCGTTCTGTACTGCAAAGCGCATTATTGCCGTTGTTCGCTGTTGAAGACGCGCAGCCACTTCAAGGCGTCCTGACTTTTCCACTGCTTTAATTGGAACCAGTAAGTCACGAGTACCAATATCTTTTATATTTCGCTTCCCAACTGAAGCAAATATATTGTCTTCGAGGCTTTTCAATACACGAGCACTATGCGATGCGGACCACTTCTGATTGCTGGCATGCCATTCTCGGGCAACCACTTCAAACGTTATCGCTTCCTGCTCTTGTTCTACCTTAACAGCTTTCTTATTCTCACTAGGGTCGACGCCGTTAGCTAATAGCTTACGGGCCTCATCCCGGCGTGCCCGGGCATCCGCCAATGACACTTCAGGGTATTTCCCCAGCGCCAGCATCTTCTCTTTGCCACCGAAGCGATAACGTAGCCGCCAGTATTTGGAGCCGTTAGGGTGAACCAGCAAAACCATGCCGTCGCCATCAGTCAGCTTATAGGCTTTTGCTTCAGGCTTTGCCGAACGAACCTTCACATCACTCAGAGCCATAATGAGTATCCTTTCAAGGGTTCTGTGTGGGTACAAACATTATCGAACCGCGATATACCCGCAGTTGTACCCGCATCAGTAAGTTGATGTAGATTGAATCAGGTTGACTTAGGTTGAGTGAAAAAGCGAGGAAAACCTTGCGGATACTGGATTTCAGGCACAAAAAAAGACGTCCGTTGACGTCTATTGATGTTCCGATGGTGCCGAAGGCCGGACTCGAACCGGCACGTATTTCTACGGTTGATTTTGAATCAACTGCGTCTACCGATTTCGCCACTTCGGCACTGAAGGGGATGCGGAAACGTTCTGGATTATACCTGTCGGCGGCGGTCATGCAAGCGACAGCGTGCCGTCATTGCGCTAAGTGTTGAAAAAAACAGCGCTATCCTGCGCGGCGTCACCTTTTGCTGCCGTTCCATAGCGCGACTGCCACCAGCCCCCTCCTCTCACCCTCCCGCAAATCCAACTCCACTTGCCAGCCGTTCCCCCTTCTCCCCCAGCACTCCCAAATCCCACTCAAATTCATCTCAAATTATTCTCACATCACTCTCGCCCGCATCCCCATCACAATCCATCTCTCCCCAAACAAATCCACTCACCAATCGCCAAATATCCCCCTAATCCCACCCACCATCATTCCTATATATTCCAGAAAGTTTTAGCCAATACCTTTTTGTTATTCATCCGTTCCCGCAGCTGTGTATTAATTTCATCAATATTTTTATAACTTTACATTAATGAAAAGTTTTCTTTTTGCCGTTTATTCCAGGATTTTCCTCAGGCGTGAAGGGTTCCGGTAAACACTATTTTTACTAGTCGCTGTACGAGTCTTGATGGACATATTCACTCGATGAATTAACTCAGGAGAATACTTGTGACGACGTTAAAACCTTTGCTGGCCCGCAACCGCAGCTGGGCGCTGCAGAAGTGTCAGCATGATCCGGACTATTTCGAAAAATGGGTCGACGGGCAGCGGCCCCACTCGCTGTGGATCGGCTGCTCCGACAGCCGCGTTCCCGCCGAGGTGCTCACCGGCAGCCAGCCCGGCGAGCTCTTTGTCCACCGTAATATCGCCAACATGCTCGACCCCGCCGACGACAACGTCATGAGCGTCCTGCAGTATGCTTTGCATTACCTTGAGGTGGAGCGGGTGGTGCTCTGCGGCCACTACGGCTGCGGCGGCGTGCAGGCGGCGCTCTCTCTGCCCACCCTGCCGCTGGCGCAGGAGTCCTCGGCGCTGGCTCGCCGCATCGGCCAGCTGCGCCACACCCTGCATCATGAAATGGTGCAGATCGCCGATGGATGTGGTGTTGCGGCCTCCTCCGGCGCCAGCGCCAGCACCGATTCGGAGCGCTCTCGCCATGCGCTGGACGCCCTGGTGGAAGCCAACGTTCGCGCCCAGTTCGCCCGTCTGCTGGAGAGTGAGCCGGTGCAGACGGTGCTCGCCAGCGGGCGGCCGCTCAGCCTGCACGGCTGCGTCTACGATCTGGCTTCCGGCCATTTAACCACCCTCGTCGAACACCTCTCACCGCAGGAGCACGCCCCATGAACACGCTTCGTCAGGACTCTCTCGCCGGCATCGTCGTCTTCCTTGTCGCCCTGCCGCTGTGCCTCGGCATCGCCCAGGCCAGCGGCTTACCGCCCTTCGTCGGCCTGCTGACCGGCATCATCGGCGGCCTGGTCGTCACCGCCCTCAGCCCCTCCCGCTTCGCCGTCAGCGGCCCCGCCGCCGGACTGGTCACCATCGTCGTCGCCGCCATTGAATCCCTGGGTTCCTTCTCCGTCTTCCTGATGGCGCTGGTGCTGGCCGGCGTGCTGCAGCTACTGTTCGGCATCCTGCGGGCCGGGCGCTTTATCTCGCTGGTTCCCGCCAGCGTCATCAAAGGTATGCTGGCGGCGATCGGCATCCTGCTGATTATGCAGCAGATCCCTGTCGCGCTCGGCACGGCGGAAGAGACCGGGCTTGCCGATGTGGTTCAGGGCAATGCCGCTTTCTCCGTCACTGCGATTGCCGTGGCCGCGGGCGGCCTGCTGGTGCTCTGGCTGTGGGGTTCGCCGCTTATCCGCCGGGTGAAGAGCCTGCGCTGGATCCCCGGGCCGCTGATCGCCGTCCTGCTCGGCTGCGTGACCACCCTGCTGCTGACCCATTTTGCGCCGCAGCAGCTGGCCGCTCTGCCGCGTATTACCCTGCCGGCGTTCGGCAGCCTCGGCGATCTGCTGGGCGAGCTGGAGTCTCCCGCATGGAGCGCGTGGCGCAATCCGTCGGTGTGGGTGGTGGCGGTAACCCTGGCGCTGGTCGCCAGCCTCGAAACCCTGCTCAGCCAGGAGGCGCTGAAAAAGCTGCGCCCGCAAAATCCGCCGCCTTCGCCGAACCGCGAAATGGTCGCCCAGGGCGTGGGCAATCTGCTCTCCGGCGTGCTGGGGGCGATGCCGATCACCGCGGTGATCGTCCGCAGCTCGGTGAACGTCAGCAACGGTGCGCAGAGCAAACTGTCGATCTTTATCCACGGCGTACTGCTGCTGATCTGCGGCCTGTGGTTCAGCGGCCTGCTGACCCTGATCCCGCTCGCCAGCCTCGCCGCCGTGCTGCTGTATACCGGCTATAAGCTGGCGACGCCGCGGCTGTTCATCGAGCAGTTCCGCCAGGGGGCGGCGCAGTACGTCCCGTTCCTCGCCACCATCGGCGGGATTATCGCCTTCGGCATGCTGGCGGGGATCGGGATTGGTCTTGCCACCCAGATGGCGTTCAGCCTCTGGCGCAGCCATCGCCACTCGCTGCAGCTGGCGCGCTACGATGACCACTACGTGCTGCGCATCCAGCAAAATCTGACCTTTATGCACAATCCGCATCTGCTGGCCCTGCTGGCGAAAATTCCGGAAAAGAGTGTGGTGATCGTCGAGCACGACAGCGTCGGCTATCTGGACCCGGACGTGCGGGCGGTGCTGGATGATTTTGCCGAGAACGCGCCGCAGCGCGGCATCCGCCTTAATCAGTGGCCGCTGGCCAGCCGCTGAGCTTAACGGGCGGCTGGTCCGCCCGCTTCGCGACCCCTCCGATTGCCAAGCGCCGTGGAATACCATGCTCTACACTTTCTGGGTTATCACGCCAACCCCAAGGAAATAAACATGAGCATCATTAAAAGCTACGCCGCCAAAGAAGCGGGCGCCGATCTGTCGCTGTGGGAGTACGATGCCGGCGAGCTGCAGCCGGAAGATGTTGAAGTTGAAGTGGAATACTGCGGGATCTGCCATTCGGATCTGTCGATGATCGACAACGAATGGGGGATGTCGAGCTACCCGCTGGTGGCCGGTCACGAGGTGATTGGCCGGGTGGCGGCGCTGGGCAGCGCGGCGCAGGATAAAGGGCTGAAGATTGGCCAGAAGGTCGGCATCGGCTGGACGGCGCGCAGCTGCGGCCATTGCGACGCCTGCATCAGCGGCAACCAGATCAACTGTCTGGAAGGCTCGGTGCCGACCATTCTCAACCGCGGCGGCTTCGCCAATAAGCTGCGCGCCGACTGGCAGTGGGTGATCCCCCTGCCGGAGAGCATCGATCTGGCGTCCGCCGGCCCGATGCTGTGCGGCGGCATCACCGTCTTTAAACCGCTGCTGACCCACCACGTCACCGCCACCAGCCGCGTCGGGGTGATCGGCATCGGCGGCCTCGGCCATATCGCCATTAAGCTGCTGCGGGCGATGGGCGCGGAAGTGACCGCCTTCAGCTCCAACCCGGCCAAAGAGCAGGAAGTGCTGGCGATGGGCGCCGATCGCGTGGTCAACAGCCGCGATCCCGAAGCCTTAAAAGCGCTGGCCGGCCAGTTTGACCTGATCATCAACACCGTGGCTGTGGACCTCGACTGGCAGCCGTACTTCGAAGCCCTGGCTTACGGCGGCAACTTCCATACCGTCGGCGCGGTGATGAAGCCGTTCCCGGTGCCGGCCTTTACCCTTATCGGCGGCGACCGCAGCATTTCCGGCTCGGCGACCGGCAACCCGTCCGAACTGCGCACGCTGATGAAGTTCGCCGGGCGCAGCAAAGTGGCCCCGACCACCGAGCTGTTCCCGATGTCACAAATTAACGAAGCGCTGAAGCACGTTCGCGAAGGCAAAGCCCGCTACCGCGCGGTGCTGAAAGCCGACTTCTGATGGTTCTCTCCCGCCGGGCGGCCCGCTCGCCCGGCGTTTTCCCCGTCGCTTCATCAAACCGTCATCTCCCCGCCATGCCTCTGTAGTCATTGCTTCCCACAATCCGGGCTTCGATAAATGGCTGAACGAGATGCGCGTCACCATGAGAAAGACCTGGCTTCCCTGGCTGATCCTGTCGCCTTCCCTGCTGTTTTTACTGCTGTTTACCTGGTTCCCGCTGGGGCGTTCGGTGTATGACAGCCTGTTTGATACCCGCATGGCCAGCGACGGCGCACAGTACGTCGGGCTGGATAACTTCGCCCGCCTGTTTGCCGATAACGTCTTCTGGCAGTCGCTGGGCAATAACCTGCTCTATATCCTGCTGACGGTGGTGCCCGGGGTGACCCTCGCCCTGCTGCTGGCGGTGGCGCTGAGCGAGAACCATCGCGTCAACCGCTGGCTGCGCACCGCCTTCTTCTTCCCGATGATTATCCCGATGGTCAGCGCCGCCGCGCTGTGGCTGTTTATCTTTATGCCCGGCCTCGGCCTGCTCGACCACTATCTGGCGAAGCTGTTCGGGCCGATGAACAACAACTGGCTGGGGCGCAGCAACAGCGCGCTGCTGGCCCTGGCGCTGATTGGCGTGTGGAAGTTCGCCGGCTACTACATGCTGTTTTTCCTCGCCGGGCTGCAGAGCATTCCGGCCTCGACGCGGGAAGCGGCGCTGATGGAAGGGGCCACCCGCACCCAGGTATTTTTTAAAGTGACGCTGCCGCTGCTGCGCCCGACGCTGAGCTTTGTAATCACCACCGCGCTGATCTACTCCATTACCCAGATCGATCACGTGGCGGTAATGACCCGCGGCGGGCCGGACAACGCCACCACCGTGCTGCTCTATTACATCCAGAATCTCGCCTGGGATACCCACGACCTCGGTAAAGCCTCCGCCGCCACCTTCCTGACCCTGGCCGGGCTGTTCGCCTTCTCGCTGATTAACCTGAAACTGCTGGAGAAAGGAGCCCACTATGAGCGCTGACATCTCGCCGCTGCTGGTCCGCTCGCCCACCGCTACGCGTCCACTGTGGTTGCGCCTGCGCCGCTCGTCGCCCTTTACGCTCACAGTATTAATGTGCTGCCTGGCGCTGCTGTGGATCAGCCCGTTTATCTGGATGCTGGCCACCTCGTTCAGCGCCACCACCTTCGGGGAAGATATGGCCTCGCTGCTGCCGTGCCTGCCGCTGACCCTCGATAACTTCCGCGACGCCTGGAACAGCGCCGACTGGCTGAGCCTGTACGCCAACACCCTTATCTTCACCTTCGGCACCTTCTTTGTGCAGCTGTTGACCATCACCACCGCCGGGTACGTCTTCGCCTGCCACGAGTTTCGCGGCAAGCAGACGCTGTTTCTCCTGTTCCTGGTGCAGCTGATGATCATGCCGGTAGTGATGATGGTGCCGAACATGCTGACCCTGAAAACCTTCGGCCTGCTCAACACCCTCACCGGGGTGATGATGCCCTACTTCACCTCGGCGTTCGGCGTGTTCCTGATGCGTCAGGCGTTCCTCGCCATCCCGAAAGAGCTGGAGGAGGCGGCGCTGATGGAGGGCTGCCGCTGGTGGCAGGTGTTGTTCCGCGTGCTGCTGCCGATGTCCTGGCCGTCGGTGCTGGCCTTCGCCACCGTCAGCATTACCTACCACTGGAACGAGTACCTGTGGCCGCTGATGATGCTCAACGATCCCGATAAGCAGGTGCTGACCGTCGGGCTGGTCTCCTTCGCCATGGGCGCCGAATCCGGCGGCCAGTGGGGCACCATCGGCGCCGGGACGCTGATGGTCTGCCTGCCGCTGATGCTGGCGTTCATCCTTTTTCAGAAACAGTTCCTGCGGAGCTTCGGCTTCTCCGGGATCAAATAAGGAGTGATTCATGCTGTTAGCGCACATTTCCGATACCCATTTCCGCAGCCGCGGCGAGAAGCTGTACGGCTTTATCGACGTCAACGCCGCCAACGCCGACGTGGTCTCGCAGCTTAACGCGCTGCGCGAGCGCCCGGACGCGGTGGTGGTGAGCGGGGATATCGTCAACTGCGGCCGCCCGGAGGAGTATCAGATGGCCCGCCAGATCCTCGGCAGCCTGAACTATCCGCTGTATCTGATCCCCGGCAACCACGACGACAAAGCCCATTTTCTGGAGCATCTTCACCCGCTGTGCCCGCAGCTGGGCAACGATCCGCAAAATATGCGCTATGCGGTGGATGACTTCGCCACCCGCCTGCTGTTTATCGATTCCAGCCGCGCCGGCACCTCGAAGGGCTGGCTGACCGACGAGACCATCGGCTGGCTGGAAGCCCAGCTGTTCGAGGGCGGCGACAAACCGGCGACCATCTTTATGCACCACCCGCCTCTGCCGCTGGGCAATGCGCAGATGGACCCGATCGCCTGCGAAAACGGCCACCGTCTGCTGGCGCTGGTGGAGCGTTTCCCGTCGCTGACGCGCATCTTCTGCGGCCATAACCACAGCCTGACCATGACCCAGTATCGCCAGGCGCTGATCTCCACTATCCCTGGTACCGTCCATCAGGTGCCGTACTGCCACGAAGACACCCGGCCCTATTACGACCTCTCCCCGGCTTCATGCCTGATGCACCGCCAGGTCGGCGAGCAGTGGGTGAGCTACCAGCACTCGCTGGCCCACTACGCCGGCCCCTGGCTGTACGACGAAAACATCAGTTGCCCAACGGAAGAGCGCTAACCGCCATGCTCAGTCTGCAAAACATCAGTAAACGTTTCGACGGCAAACCGGCGCTCAGCGCCCTGTCGCTGGATATTCACGAAGGTGAATTCGTGGTGCTGGTCGGCCCGTCGGGCTGCGGGAAAAGCACCCTGCTGCGCCTGCTCGCCGGCCTGGAGCCGGTCAGCGAAGGCCAAATCTGGCTGCATGATGAGAACATCACCGCCGCCACGCCGCGCGAGCGCAACTTCGCGATGATCTTCCAGAACTATGCCCTGTTTCCGCATCTGTCGGTGCGCGACAACATCACCTTCGGCATGAAAGTGCGCAAGGAAGAGAAAAGCAGCTGGCAGCCACGGGTGGATAAAGTGGCGCAGATGCTGCAGCTGGAGGCGCTGCTCGACCGCAAACCGGCGAAGCTCTCCGGCGGCCAGCGCCAGCGGGTGGCGATGGCCCGGGCGATCGTGCGCAATCCGCGGCTGTTCCTGATGGACGAGCCGCTCTCCAACCTCGACGCCCGCCTGCGCAGCGAAGTGCGCGACAGCATTATGGCCCTCCACCAGCAGCTGAAAACCAGCACGATCTATGTGACCCACGATCAGACCGAGGCGATGTCGATGGCCGACCGCATCGTGGTGATGAACGGCGGCCACGTACAGCAGGTCGGGCGCCCGGAGTATCTGTACGCCAACCCGGCCAACCTGTTCGTCGCCGGGTTTATCGGTTCGCCGGCGATGAACCTGCTGTCGCTGCCCTGCGCCAATGGTGAAGTACTGTTGGGAGAACAGCGCTATCCGCTGCCGCCGCGCCACCGGGATCAGACCCGCGTCTGGCTGGGCGTTCGCCCGGAACATATTACCGACCGCGTGGAGGAGGGCCATCTGCGCCTCCCGGCCACCGTTCTGCAACGAGAACTGATGGGAGCCGACTACCTGCTCCACGTCAGCACCCCGATCGGCACCCTGCGCTTTAGCCGCCGCCACCGCGGCACGGTGCCGGAGAAAGGCGAGTCGCTACTGGTCGGCTTCTCGCCTGCCGATGTGCATCTTTTTCATGCTGAGACCCAGCATAATTTACTGATGGAGTGTAATCATGTTTAAACCTCTTACGGTAGTCGCGGTTGGCCTCAGTCTTGCCCTGAGCGGCGCGGCGCTGGCAAAAGAGAAAATAGACTTCATGTTCCCGGCGCCGGTGGACGGCAAGCTGACCATGGAGATGACCCGCGTCATTAAGCAATTCAACGACTCGCAGCAGGATGTCGAAGTGCGCGGCATCTTCACTGGCAACTACGACACCACCAAGATCAAAGCCGAATCGGCGCAGAAGGCCGGCCAGCCGCCGGCGCTGGTGATCATGTCCGCCAACTTCACCACCGATCTGGCGCTGAAGGATGAGATCCTGCCGATGGACGAGCTGTTTAAATATGGCGATCAAAAGGCTGGCGATTTTCTGCAAAAGGAATTCTGGCCCGCGATGCATAAGAACGCCCAGGTGATGGGCACCACCTATGCGATCCCGTTCCATAACTCGACGCCGATCCTCTACTACAACAAGACGATGTTCGATCGGGCCGGGATCAAACAGCCGCCGCAGACCTGGGCCGAGCTGCTGGCTGATGCCAAAAAGCTGACCGACGAGAGCAAAGGCCAGTGGGGGATCATGCTGCCGTCGACCAACGACGACTACGGCGGCTGGATCTTCTCGGCGCTGGTACGCGCCAACGGCGGGAAATACTTTAACGAAGACTATCCGGGCGAGGTCTATTACAACTCGCCGACCGCCATCGGCGCCCTGCGCTTCTGGCAGGATCTGATTTACAGGGACAAGGTGATGCCGTCCGGGGTGCTGAACTCGAAGCAGATCAGCGCCGCGTTCTTCTCCGGTAAGCTCGGGATGGCGATGCTCAGCACTGGCGCGCTGGGCTTTATGCGCGAGAACAGCAAAGACTTTGAGCTTGGGGTGGCGATGCTGCCGGCCAAAGAGCAGCGCGCGGTGCCGATCGGCGGCGCCAGCCTGGTGAGCTTTAAAGGCATCAGCGATGCGCAGAAGAAAGCGGCGTATCAGTTCCTGACCTATCTGGTGAGCCCCGACGTGAACGGCGCATGGAGCCGCTTTACAGGCTACTTCTCGCCGCGCAAGGCGTCATACGATACGCCGGAGATGAAGGCCTATCTGCAGCAGGATCCGCGGGCGGCGATCGCCCTTGAGCAGCTTAAGTACGCCCATCCGTGGTACTCCACCTGGGAGACCGTAGCGGTGCGTAAGGCGATGGAGAACCAGCTGGCGGCGGTGGTTAACGATGCCAAAGTGACGCCGGAAGCGGCGGTTCAGGCGGCGCAGAAGGAAGCCGACGCGCTGATGAAACCTTATGTGGATAAGACCGCGCTGGCGGAAGTGAAGTGACGCTTTACCCGTCATCCTCACCCTCACCCTGGCCCTCTCCCTGAGGGAGAGGGGACGGTTCGGCGCTGTGGTTGAGCCCTAATCCCGGGAGAGGGAACTGTCCGGCGCCGTGGTTGAGCCCTGGGTCCGGTTGAGGAAGGAAAAAAAGCAGGCCATACCCGGTATGGCCTGAAAATGTCACAACGATTAGATCCCTGCCGTTTCGCGGATATATTTGCGCGCTTTGACGGCGTATTCGAAAGGATTGGCCAGAGCAGGATCCTGCTCGGCTTCCACCACCATCCAGCCTTTATAGCCAAAGTCGTCCAGCAGCTTGAACACCGGACGGAAATCGATCACCCCGTCGCCCGGGACGGTGAAGGTGCCTTTTTTCACGCCGTCGAGGAACGACAGGCCGTCGCGGCGCACCTGGTCGATCACCGGCGGACGGACGTCTTTCAGGTGAACGTGGTTGATGCGCGGCAGATACTTTTTGAGGATCGCCAGCATCGGCGCTTCGCCGCCTTCGGAATACCAGGCGTGGCCGGTGTCGAACAGCAGGAAGACGCGCTCGTCCACCAGCGACATAAACTTGTCGATTTCCGCAGTGGTCTGGATGCCGGTGCCCATGTGGTGGTGCAGACAGACCTGCATCCCCTTCTCCGCCGCCAGGCGACCGAGGGTGTTATAGCCTTCCGCTACCCGCTGCCACTCTTCGTCGCTGAAGCACGGCTTCGCATCGCCGAGGATCGGTTTATCCAGCCCCTGGATGCTGCCGCTCTGCTCGGAGCAGCCAATCACTTTCGCCCCCATCGCATGCAGGAAATTCATGTGATTGACGAATTCATCAATGGTTTTTTCCCGCTGGCCGTTGGCGAAAAAGGTGCTGAACCAGGCGTTGCAGATCTGAATGCCGCGGATATCCAGCATCGGCTTGAGGACCGCCGGGTCGCGCGGATATTTGCTGCCGACTTCGCTGCCGGTAAAGCCGGCCAGCGCCATTTCGCTGACGATCTGCTGGAAGGTGTTTTCGCTGCCGAGTTCCGGCATATCATCGTTAGTCCAGCCGATCGGGGCGATAGCCAGTTTGACGTTATCTTTGTTCATAGTAGGGCTCCTGCCGCTGCGCCTTAACGGCGCAGCAATTCACGTTCAATGAGTTCACGGGTTTCCACTGCCTGGTATTTCATTTTTTCCGGGTAGCCAAACAGCGAGGTGGCGACAATCGGCTCCCCGCCGACCTTGAAGGTCTGCTCGGCGAATTTCATTTCGCGCAGGGTGCGGAACAGCGCGTCGAAATCCACATCCCCTTCTCCGACGCCTACGTGCTGGTGCACCACGGCATCCACGCCCGGCGGGTTAACGATATAGCGGCAATGTTTCGTATGATTGCGGGTGTCCGCAATCAGGACATGGGAGAGATCGCTCCCGGCGTAGCGCAGCATGCTCGCCACGTCGCCGACGCCTTTGTCGTAGAAAAAGGTGTGCGGCACGCTGTAGACGTACTTCACGTTATCGCTGCGGAACGACTTCACGATATCGACGGTTTCATTGTTCTCTTCGCAGAAATCCCAGGGATGCGCCTGGATCTCCACGCGGATGCCTTCCCGCTCAAAAATCGGCAACAGCTCTTCCATCGAGCGATAGAACATTTCATCGCAGATTTCGGGCTGATTCGGATCGCCGGAGAACTCGGTGTTGATCACCTGAACGCCCATCTCCACCGCAATTTCCACCAGCCGTTTCCAGTTTTTCACCGCCGCCTGACGGCGCAGTTCGTCCGGGCCGGACCAGCGGTAGACGCAGATAAACGACGACAGCTCAAGGCCGGTATCGCGCAGCGCCTGCTTGTACTCCGCCATGATCTCCCGGCTGGCGCGCGGGTGCTTGTAGAACGGGTTAATCTGCGGGTGCGGCGACTGTTCAATGTACTTGTAGCCCCACTCCGCTACCTGATGGACCATGCGGGTGATCCCGAGGTCCTTAATCACATCCACATCAAAGGCAATTTTCATCGTCGTTACCTGTGCAAAGAAGTTCCGTCAGCAAAACGTGCTTAACGTTTATAGAATGCCGGGCACTCAGGCAGCGTCACTTCAACCGGCTCGCTGGTTCCCTGCGCTTTAATGCAGGCGTCCGCCGCCACCGACGCCGCGTAGCCGTCCCAGGCCGACGGGCCGTGCAGCTGGCCGGCTTTGACGTCGTTGATAAAGGCCTGCAGCTCGACGTCGTAGGCTTTGATAAAGCGGTCTTTCCAGTCGGTGAGAATGGCGGTCGACAGGCTGGCGGACTTGCGCATCTGGACGGCAGACGGCTCCGGCAGACGGGCAATCCCGGTCTCGCCGACCACTTCGCACTGGATGTCATACCCGTACTGGCAGTTCACGAACACTTCGACGTCGATCAGGGTGCCTTTTTTGGTTTCAAAGGAGACGATCTGCGGATCTTTCAGGCGCGCATGGGTGTGCGAGGTGGAGCGCGGGAAGCGCACCTGCACGGAACGGTAGTCATCGTTCAGCAGCCAGCGCAGCACGTCCAGCTCGTGGATCAGGGTGTTGGTGATCGCCATATCGGTGGTGTAGTTCTCGCCGACCGACTGGTTGCGGTGGGCGCAGCGCAGCATCAGCGGCGCGCCGATATCGCCATCGTCGATCACTTTTTTCAGCGCCAGATAGCCTTCGTCGTATGGGCGCATAAAACCTACCTGCACCAGGCGACGGCCGGCCTTCATTTCGGCATCGACGATGCGGCGGCAGCCTTCCGCGGTCATCGCCAGCGGTTTTTCGCAGAACACTGGCTTACCGGCGGCGATGGCGGCCAGGGTGTACTCTTCGTGGGTCGGGTCCCAGGAGGTGACCAGGATGGCATCGACATCGCTGGCGTTAATCACGTCGTGGCCGTCGGCGTAGACTTCCGCCTGCACGCCCGGCAGCGCGACCGCCGCGCGGGCGTTGTCGGCATTGATATCAGACACCGCCACAACGGTGGCGCCCTGCAGAACCTGGGTGCAGCGACGGATGTGTTCTTTACCGATAGCGCCAGCGCCGATGACACCTAATTTGAGCGACATAATGGTTTTCTCCGTAAGTCTGTAGGATTCAGAGTGGATGTTCGTTTTAGTAATCACGCGCCTGGGCGCGCTTTTCATTAATCATTTGCGCAACTTTGCGGATCCGCTCAGAGAGCGCCGTCTGGGCGACGCCAACGTTCCACCAGCTGCCGTATTTGTGCACCATGGTCTTCGGCAGCACTTTAATATCAATCAGGGTGCTGACCGTTTCGCGACGGGCGGCGTCCAGCGCGTGGCGCAGTTCGTCCAGGGTGGTGACGCGCCAGGTTTTGCAGCCGTAGCCGGCGGCGATGGTGGCGAAGTCCACCGGCACCAGGCCGCCCTGCAGCTGGCCGGTTTCCGGCTGGCGGTAGCGGAACTCGGTGCCGAAGCTGTCCATCCCGTGCTCCATCTGCAGGTTGTTGATGCAGCCGTTGGCCATGTTGTCGAACAGCACGACGTTGATCTTCGCCCGCTCCTGCAGAGAGGTGACCAGTTCAGAGTGGAGCATCATGAACGAGCCATCGCCGACCAGGGAGTAGACTTCGCTCTGCGGCTGCGCCAGTTTCACGCCCAGCGCGGCGTTGACCTCATATCCCATGCAGGAGTAGCCGTACTCCACGTGGTAGGTGTTTTCCGCGCGGTTGCGCCAGACGCGCTGCAGATCGCCGGGCAAGCTGCCCGCCGCCGCGACGATCACCGCCTCGGCCGGCAGCGTTTCATTCAGTACCCCAAGGACGCTGCTCTGGGTCAGGGTGGAGTCGGTGATCTGGCGGAACTCGCGATACACCGATTCGCGATCGAGATGATCGTCGATCTCCGGGACAAAGGATTTTTCCTGCCACACCGCCTGGTAGACGCGCTGGGTCTCTTTTAACTGACGGCTCTGCACGCTCTCGATCTGCGCGCCCCAGCCGGCCTGCCAGCCGCTGTCCGCCAGCGCCGCGTCGAGGGTGGTCATCGCTTCCCGGGCGTCCGCCAGCATGGCAATGCCGTCCAGCTTCCAGGCGTCGAAGTTGCTGACGTTAATATTCAGGAAACGCACCTCCGGGTGCTGGAAAATCCATTTCGAGGCGGTGGTAAAATCGCTGAAACGGGTGCCAACGCCGATCACCAGGTCGGCCTCTTTCGCCAGCAGGTTCGCCGCCAGACAGCCCGTCTCGCCGACGCCGCCGACGTTCAGGGGGTGAGAAGAGACCACCGTCCCCTTCCCGGCCTGGGTTTCGGCAAAGGGCACCCCGTAGCGCTCGGCGAAACGGGACAGCGCTTCGCCCGCGCCGGAGTATTTCACCCCGCCGCCGCAGACGATCAGCGGTTTACGACTGGCTTTGATGGCCGCCACGGCGTCCGCCAGCTGCGCGGCGCTGGCCGGGCGGCGGTCGAGACGGTGCACCCGGCGCGCAAAGAAGGATTCCGGGTAGTCCCAGGCTTCGCCCTGCACGTCCTGCGGCAGGCACAGCGTCACCGCGCCGGTTTCCGCCGGGTCGGTCAGGACGCGCATGGCATTGATGCAGGCGCTCATCAGCTGTTCCGGGCGGGTAATGCGGTCCCAGTATTTGCTGACCGCGCGGAAGGCGTCATTGGTGCTGATGCTGAGATCGTAGCTCTGTTCAATCTGCTGGAGCACCGGGTCCGGCTGGCGGGTGGCGAAGACATCGCCCGGCAGCAGCAGCAGCGGAATACGGTTGGCGCTGGCGGTGCCGGCGGCGGTGATCATGTTGGCCGCCCCCGGACCGATGGAGGAGGTGCAGGCGATAATCTGCCGGCGCAAGGCCTGGCGGGCAAAACCGGTGGCCGCGTGGGCCATCCCCTGCTCGTTGCGCCCCTGATAGACGCGCATGTCGCCGCTGTCCTGCTCCAGCGCCTGCCCCAGCCCCAGGACGTTGCCATGGCCGAATATCGCGAAAATGCCTTTCACGAACTTCAGCTCTACGCCATCCACTTCCAGGTACTGGTTATCGAGGAACTTCACCAGCGCCTGCGCCGTTGTCAGTCTCAGTTTGCCCATGATGCACAATCCTTATTGTTCAGTATTTGTGTGTGGCGTCGCGCCGATGCCGCCGGGGCCGTCGTTCACGTCACTGGAATACCTGTGGATTATAGGCAAACATTTTTTTCATTAAATACAAATACAGAAGAAATATTTCATTTTGCGAGAAGGATCAAACTCTCTACCCATTTCATACGTTTCACTTACATTCCTGACACGTTTTCGGGCCCTTTTTTGCCGCAGCACACGACAATATCCCCTTAAAAATCATAGGTAAATGGCTGTCGTGTGGCGTTTCATTTTCTCCCGGGTCAACAGTGGGGACGATCCGCGCTCACGCGAGGCTCAGTGCGGCAGAGTGGTAGATCCCTCACACTTTTGGTTTTTTAATTTCGAACGAGTTTGCAAATGAAATATTTATTTCTCAAACTAAGGGTAACCAATAACCCTCAGGCTGTTCACGGAGTCAACGTCGGGATCCCGACCCTTCCAGGCAGCAGACACCAAAAAGGAAATCCTAGCTATGAATGCAGCAGTAAAGCGGCTCGACGTCATCTGTATAGGTCGGGTGGCAGTCGACCTCTATGCCCAGCAGATCGGTTCGCGGCTAGAAGACGTTGCCAGTTTCTCGAAATATCTGGGCGGCTCCTCCGGCAACGTGGCCTTTGGCACCGCGATTCAGGGGCTGAAATCGGCCATGCTGGCGCGCGTTGGCGATGAACACAACGGCCGTTTCCTGCGTGAAACGCTTAACGGCGCCGGGGTGGATACTGAGTATCTGATTACCGACAAATCCCGCCTGACCGCGCTGGTGATGCTGGGGATAAAGGATCAGGAGACTTTCCCTCTGATTTTCTACCGCGATAACTGCGCCGATATGGCCTTAACGCCTGACGACATCAGCGAGGAGTATATTGCCTCCTCCCGGGCGCTGGCGGTGACCGGCACCCATCTGTCGCACGCCAACACCCGCGCCGCGGTGCTGAAGGCGCTGGAGTACGCCCGCCGTCACGGCCTGCGTACCGCGCTGGATATCGATTACCGTCCGGTGCTGTGGGGACTCACCTCGCTCGGCGATGGAGAAACCCGTTTCATTGAGTCCGGGCCGGTCACCAGCCAGCTGCAGGAAGTGCTGCATCTGTTCGATTTGGTGGTGGGAACCGAAGAAGAGTTTCATATTGCCGGGGGCAGCACCGATACCCTGACCGCGCTCAAAAATGTGCGCAATGCCACCAAAGCCACCCTCGTCTGCAAGCGCGGGCCGATGGGCTGCGTGGTGCTGGAAGGCGACATCCCGGACAGCTGGGACCAGGTGCCGCTGCAGCAGGGCGTGCGCGTGGAGGTGCTCAACGTGCTGGGCGCCGGAGATGCCTTTATGTCTGGCCTGCTGCGCGGCTGGCTTAACGACGAGGGCTGGGAGCAGGCTTGCCGTTATGCCAATGCCTGCGGGGCGCTGGTGGTCTCCCGCCACGGCTGTGCGCCGGCGATGCCGACCAAAGTCGAACTCGATGACTATCTGCAGCGCGCCGAATCGGTGCCGCGCCCGGACGTCGACGAGCGCCTCAACCACCTGCACCGGGTGACCAGCCGCCGCCAGCAGTGGCCGGAGCTGTGCATTTTCGCCTTCGACCATCGCAAACAGCTGGCCGATCTGGCGCGGGAGGCCGGGCGCGATGAAGCCTGCATTCCGCAGCTCAAGCTGCTGTTGTTGGCCGCGGCCGAAGCGGCGGCGCAGGAGGCGGGCCTTGACCAGCGCAGCGGTATTCTGGCCGACGGCACCTACGGCCAGCGTGCGCTGAACGCCATTACCGGCAAGGGCTGGTGGATCGGGCGCCCTATCGAACTGCCCAGCTCGCGACCGCTGCGTCTGGAGCATGGCAACATCGGCTCGCAGCTGATCGACTGGCCGCTGGAGCATGTCGTCAAATGTCTGGTCTTCTATCACCCGGATGACCCGACGGCGCTGCGTGCAGAGCAGGACGCCCTGCTGCTCGAGGTGTGGCAGGCCTGTAACAAGTCAGGCCATGAATTGCTGCTGGAGGTGATCCTGCCGGAAAATGGCCCGGACAAAGACGAGCGCCATTACCACACCATGCTGGAACACTTCTATCAGCTGGGGATCAAGCCGGACTGGTGGAAGCTGCCGCCGCTCTCCAGCGCCAGCTGGCAGCAGATCACCGCCCTTATCGAGCGCGAAGATCCGTGGAGCCGCGGGATCCTGATCCTCGGCCTCGACGCGCCTTCCGACAAACTGCGCGCCGGTTTCGCCGAGGCGGCCGCACACCCGATGATCAAAGGTTTCGCCGTCGGGCGCACTATCTTTGGCCAGCCGTCGCGGCGCTGGATGCAGGGTGAGCTCAGCGATGAGGCGCTGATAGAGGAAGTGAAACGCAACTACCTGACGCTTATTGGCTACTGGCGCGAAGCCCGCCGCTGATCCCCCGACGCCCGTCTCCGTCACCTTGCGGAGCGGGCGTTTTTCTGTTTCTTCGTGAAATGAATCGCGTATTTCGTCGCAATAAATGAAAAATTCGCTTCATTTGGTACACTGGAAGCCATATTCCTTCCATTTTCTCAGAGCGCACTCTATGGCCAATAACCCAACACAGCTGACCATCCTGCAGGATGAAATCAGGCGTCGCTACGATACGTTAAGCAAACGCCTGAAACAGGTCGCCCGCTATATCCTTGATAACAGCAATAGCGTGGCTTTCGATACCGTGGCCTCCATTGCGCAACAGGCGGACGTTCCCCCTTCCACGTTGATTCGTTTTGCCAACGCCTTCGGCTTCAGCGGCTTTAACGAAATGAAACAGATGTTCAAGCAACATTTGATGGAAGAGACCGCCAACTATACCGAGCGCGCCCGTCTGTTCCGCCAGACCACCAGCGATGAGTCCAGCCCGCCGGAAACGCCGACGGAAATTCTCAATATGTTCACGATGGTGAACAACCAGGCGCTGCAGCAGCTGGCGATGCAGACCTCCAGCGATGAGCTGGAGCGCGCGGTGGCCCTGCTGGGCGAGGCGGAAAATATCTACGTCATTGGCCTGCGCCGGTCGTTCAGCGTCGCCTCCTATCTGACCTATGCGCTGCGCCACCTCGATCGCAAAGCCTTTCTGATCGACGGCCTCGGCGGCATGTTCACCGAGCAACTGAGTCTGGTCGGCCCGAAAGACGTGGTGGTGGCGGTGAGCTTCTCGCCGTACGCCCGGGAAGTGGTCGAGCTGGTGGAGCTGGGCGCGCAGCGCAAAGCGCGGCAGATCGCCATTACCGACAGCCAGGTCAGCCCGCTGGCGGCCTTCAGCGATGTCTGCTTTGTGGTGCGGGAAGCGCAGGTGGATGGCTTCCGCTCGCAGGTTGCTTCGCTGTGCCTGGCCCAGACGCTGGCGGTCTCGCTGGCGCTGAACAGCAGTCAGGAGTCTGAGGCCAAGCAGAAGGCGTGAAATAAGCCGCCTGGCGTTAGTTGCCCGGCGGAGTTGTATAAGCCTGCGGGAGGCGCCGGTAGGCCGGATAAGGCGAAGCCGCCATCCGGCACAAAGGCAGGTATGGCGCCGGAGGTGTCCTGCCCGGCGGCGCTGCGCTTGCCGGGCCTGGGATATGTGCACCTGCGGGTCGCCGTAGAGACTGTTATCGGTTTGCAACTTTCCCGGCCAGACAATGCGTTTATCACGTGTAACTTCAGCGAAATTTGCGCTCCCGGTTAATCGTCTGCGTTATGCCTGGCATGGTGCAGGGAGCGCACAGGGGGCGGCCAGTCGCCGCCGCCCCCTGTACCCCCGGGCTCCGGCCAGCAAAATCGCCGCTGCGCGGTCCCTTCGACTTATCCCTGCAGGCTTCGGGTCGGGCCGAGGCAGCGTCCCTGCAAAACACGGCCCTCAGCCCGCATCCATGCGGGCTGCCCCGGCCTTCCGGGAACGTCTCAGCGATTTTGAGGCCGTCAGCACCGGCAGTTTCAGTCGCGCAAGTGGGTAAATCAGGGACAGGTCGCAGGGACCCTGTAGGCCGGGCCAGGCACAGCCGCCACCCGACAACATCCCAGGTATCGAGTCTGATATCTTGTCCGGCGGCGCTGCGCTTGCCGGGCGTGGGGTATATGGGCTCAGGAGAGGATCCTGTAGGCCGGATAAGCGTAGCGCCATCCGGCATAAGACGGGTATGGCGCCTGAGGTGTCCTCCCCGGCAACGCTGCGCTTGCCGGGCCAGGGAGTGGGATTCCGCGGAGCGTTACGCTACAAATGTACCCGCTGCTCTCAAACAACAAGGCCGGTTAGCATCGCTAACCGGCCTTTTTTATCCGCTTCTGCACCGCGCATCAGTCGTGACGCGGATACTCCGGCGTGTTGATCCAGGCGTGGTCATCTTCCCAGGTGAACAGCCATTTCCGGTCCGGCCCGGCCATGACGTTCAGATAGTAGCTGTCGTAACCGGCAATCGCCGCCACCGGATGGTAACCGCGCGGCACCATCACCACATCGTGGTTATAGGGCGCCATGCAGGCGTCCAGGCTACGGTCGTCGGTGTAGACCCGCTGGAAGGCAAAGCCCTGCGGCGGATCGAAACGGTGATAGTAGGTCTCTTCCAGTTGCGTTTCTTTGCCCGGCAGGGCGGTATCGTGCTTATGCGACGGCCACGAGCTGGTGGCCCCTTCGTCGGTGTAGACTTCCACCACCAGCAGGCAATCCGCCTCGGCGCTGTCCGGCAGAATATTATGCACCCGACGCTGGTTGCGCCCTTTCCCACGATGCTCGACGCCGACATCTTCCGGCCGAATAAGGCGTGCCGGGAAGCTGCCTTTGCCCGGCGCGCTACACACCGCCAGCTCCAGATCGGAATCGGCGGTCACCTCGACCCGATCCTGCGGCGGCACGTACACCGACCACGGCGGGGTGCGTTCAAACGGCGACATCCGTTTACCGAGATTCGGGAAATCGGCCTGCTGCGTTTTCACCGACGCCAGGCCGGCGACCAGCACCAGGCACAGCTCGCGGTCGCCGCTCTCCAGCGTCACGGTCTGCCCTTTTTTCAACATCCAGACATCAAAGCCGATATAGCGCCAACCGGCGCTTTGCGGCGTAATATGCTGGATCTGTCCCTCTTTTCGCGATTTAGCCAGTAACGACATGGCGCTCTCCTTCGCCGATTAACCTAACGTCGGCATGCTGAATTCAGATACGGTCTGCTGCCCTGCCGGCCAGCGTACGGTGGCGGTCTTCATGCGCGTGTAGAAGCGCACGCCGTCCGGCCCGTGAACGTTCAGCGCCCCGAACACTGAGCGCTTCCAGCCGCCAAAGCTGTGGAACGCCATCGGCACCGGGACCGGCACGTTCACCCCGACCATCCCCGCCTGCACGTCGTGGACGAATTCACGCGCGGTGTGGCCGTTACTGGTGAAGACGGCGCTGCCGTTGCCAAACTCGTGGCTGTTGACCAGCTCGAGGGCGCTGTCATAGTCCGCCGCGCGCACAATCCCCAGCACCGGGCCAAAGATCTCTTCGCGCCAGATGGTCATCTCCGGGGTGACGTGATCGAACAGGGTGCCGCCGACATAATAGCCCGCGTCGTAACCCGGCACGCGCAGTTTGCGGCCATCGACCACCAGTTTTGCCCCTTCGCTTTCGCCTTTATCAATATAGCCGAGGACTTTTTTCTGGTGAGTATCAGAAACCACCGGCCCCATCTCGTTCTCTTCCTGGCCGCGCATGCAGCCCGGGCCCACTTTCAGCGCCTCCACCAACGGCTTCAGGCGGGCGATCAGTTTGTCGGCGGTTTCATCTCCCACCGCGACCACCACCGGCAGCGCCATGCAGCGCTCGCCTGCGGAACCGAAGGCGCCGCCCATAATGGCGTTAACGGTGGCGTCGAGATCGGCATCCGGCATCACTATCGCGTGGTTTTTGGCGGCGCCAAAGGCCTGCACGCGCTTGCCGTGGGCGCTGGCGGTCTTATAGATATACTCCGCCACGCCGGAGGAGCCAACGAAGCTCACTGCCGCAATGCGCGGGTCAGTGTACAGCTGCTCGGCATCTTCATTGCTGCAGTGCACGACGTTAAACACGCCGTCCGGCAGACCAGCCTCTTTCAGCAGCTCTGCCAGACGCACGGCGGCCGTCGGCGCCAACGCCGGCGGTTTGAGGACGAAGCTGTTGCCGCAGGCCAGCGCCAGCGGGAACATCCACATCGGCACCATCGCCGGGAAGTTGAACGGGGTGATCCCGGCCACCACGCCCAGCGGCTGCATCAGCGAATAGCTGTCGACGCCGGTGCCGACGTCAGAAGAGTATTCACCTTTAATCAGGTGCGGGATCCCGCAGGCGAATTCGACCACTTCCATGCCGCGGGTCAGCTCGCCCAGCGCATCCGACCACACTTTGCCGTGCTCGCTGACGATGATCCCCGCCAGCTCTTCCACGTGCTGCTCCAGCAACATTTTGAAGTTGAACAGCACGCGGGCGCGGCGCAGCGGCGTGGTACGGGACCAGCTGTCAAACGCATCGCGAGCAACCTGAATCGCCTCAGAGACTTCCTGCGCGGTCGATACCGTGACTTCGCGCACCGCTTTGCCCGTCGCCGGATCGTACACCGGCATCGTTTCGTTGCTGCTGCTGATAACGGTTTTCCCGCCAATAAAGTTTCCTGTGATCGTCATGTTCTCGCCTCATAGTGAAGAGGGCCAGCGCACACCGGCCCGTCGCTGATTCTGCTGTGCTATAACCGTAGTAAAATGAAATTTATATTTCAACATTGTTGTGAAATGAAATTTCATTTTGGTGATAACAGTCGCATTTTGCGCTCACGCATCGCTTACACGCTTCCCCCATCGAGCCGCGCCGCCTCGTGATGCCAGGCTCCCCGTCCCGGTCGCTCCCGCCGCGGCGGCCGGGAATATTTTGCGAGGCAGCTCAAACAATCATCATTTTCATTCTTGCTTATTTTGGAATAAACGTTTTGACTGTTAGCCAATTGAACGAACCTAACCCTCTTCCGTCAGGAGTGTCCTATGGCCATCGCAATGCAACGTTTTTGTATTAACCGCAAAATCGCGCCAGCGCTCAGCATTGAAGCGTTTTTCCGTCTGGTGAACCGTCTGGGCCTGAATAAAGTCGAGCTGCGCAACGATTTACCCAGCGGGAAGGTGACCGACGATTTAAGCCATCAGCAGGTGCGCGAGCTGGCGGCGCGTTATCACATCGAGATCCTGACGATTAACGCGGTCTATCCCTTTAACCGCCGTAGCGAAGAGGTGCGGCAGCTGACCGAGTCGCTGCTGAAAGAGGCTCAGGCCATCGGCGCCAAATCGCTGGTGCTCTGCCCGCTCAACGACGGCAGCGAGGTGCCGGCCAGCGACACCCTGGGCGCCCTGCGCGACCTGGCCCCGCTGTTCGCCTTCTACGGCATCCACGGCCTGGTGGAGCCGCTGGGCTTCCCGCAAAGCTCGCTGCGATCGGCGCACCAGGCGCAGACGCTGATCCATGACGCGCGCGTGCCGTTTAAGCTGCTGATCGACACCTTCCATCACCATCTCTACCCGCAGGCGGCGGACGAGTTCAGCCAGGTGGAAGTGGCGGACATCGGGCTGGTCCACCTTTCCGGAGTGGACGATACCCGTCCGCGCGAGCAGCTCACCGATGCCGAGCGCATCATGCTGACGCCGCAGGATCGTCTCGGCACCTGCGAGCAGGTTAAGGCCCTGGAAGCCCGCGGCTATCAGGGGGTATACGCTTTTGAACCCTTCGCTCCCGAGCTGGCGCAGTGGAGCGAAGCGGATATCGAGCGCGAAATTGAGCAGAGCATCGCGCTTATCCAACGCCACTGCGCCTGAGGCCTCTCGCTAAAGCGTGCGCGGCGCGTGACGATTTCCCCAACGCCGGACGACGAGGTTGCCTATAATCGTCGCAGGATAAATGGAGGAATCGATCATGAGCTCACCCCTGTTGATTGCGCGCACGCTGGATAACACGCTCTATTTGCTGCCCGCCATGGCCAACCGCCATGGGCTGATCACCGGTGCGACCGGCACCGGTAAAACCGTCACCCTGCAAAAGCTGGCTGAGTCGTTTTCGGAGATTGGCGTGCCGGTATTTATGGCGGACGTCAAGGGCGATCTGACCGGCATTGCCGCCGCGGGCCAGAGCTCAGAGAAACTGCAGGCGCGGCTGGAGAAGATCGGCGTCAGCGACTGGGAGCCGCACGCCAACCCGGTGGTGCTCTGGGATATCTTTGGCGAAAAGGGCCACCCGGTGCGGGCGACGGTCTCCGATCTTGGCCCCCTGCTGCTGGCGCGCCTGCTCAATCTCAATGAGGTGCAGAGCGGCGTGCTGAACATTATTTTCCGCATCGCGGACGACCGCGGCCTGCTGCTGCTCGACTTCAAAGACCTCCGCGCCATCACCCAGTTTATCGGCGACAACGCCAAATCTTTCCAGAATCAGTACGGCAATATCAGCAGCGCCTCGGTCGGCGCCATCCAGCGCGGGCTGTTGACCCTGGAGCAACAGGGCGCCGGGCACTTCTTCGGCGAGCCGATGCTGGATATTGCCGACTGGATGCGCGTCGATGCCAGTGGCAAAGGGGTGATCAATATCCTCAGCGCTGAAAAGCTCTACCAGATGCCGAAGCTCTACGCCGCCAGCCTGCTGTGGATGCTCTCCGAGCTGTACGAGCGCCTACCGGAGGCGGGCGATCTCGACAAGCCCAAACTGGTGTTCTTCTTCGATGAGGCGCATCTGCTGTTCAACGATGCGCCGCAGGTGCTGCTGGATAAAATCGAACAGGTGATCCGTCTTATCCGCTCCAAGGGCGTCGGCGTCTATTTTGTCTCGCAGAACCCGGCGGATATTCCCGACGCTGTGCTCGGCCAGTTGGGCAACCGTGTGCAGCACGCGCTGCGCGCCTTTACGCCGAAGGATCAGAAAGCGGTGAAAACCGCCGCCCAGACCATGCGCGCCAACCCGGCCTTCAGTACCGAACAGGCGATCCAGGAGCTGGGCACCGGCGAGGCGCTGATCTCCTTCCTCGATGAGAAAGGCAGTCCGTCGGTGGTCGAGCGGGCGATGGTTATCGCTCCCTGCTCGCGGATGGGGCCAGTCAGCGATGACGAGCGCAATGGTCTGCTGAATCACTCGCCGCTGTACGGCAAGTATGAAGAGGAGGTGGACCGCGAGTCGGCCTTCGAGATGCTGCAGCAAGGGGTGCAGGTCACTACCGAGCAGCAGTCGGCTCCGCCGGCGAAGGGTCAGCAGAGCGGAGAAGACGACGGGCTGCTCGGCGGCCTGAAAGATATCCTGTTCGGCAGCACCGGCCCGCGCGGCGGCAAACGCGACGGTATCGTGCAGACCGCGGCGAAAAGCGCAGTTCGCCAGGTCACCAATCAGATCGTCCGCGGCATGCTGGGCAGCCTGCTGGGCGGACGCAAGCGCTAAAAAAAAGCCCCCTCATCAATGAGGGGGCTTAGGTTTCAAACTTACCCGCTAGGCCTTACGCATCATCAGCCAGAGGCTTATCAGGAAGAAGCTGGCGCTTGGCAACAGCGCGCCGATGATCGGCGGTATGCCGTACACCAGGGTCAGCGGGCCGAAAATCTGATCCAGCACGTAGAAGATAAAGCCGAAGCTAATCCCCGTCACTACCCGGACGCCCATCGGCACGCTACGCAGCGGGCCAAAGATAAACGACAGCGCCATCAGCATCATCACCGCCACCGACAGCGGCTGGAAGATTTTGCTCCACATATTGAGCTGGTAGCGTCCCGGATCCTGACCGCTGGATTTCAGGTATTTCACATAGTTGTGCAGCCCGCTGATCGACAGCGCATCCGGATCCAGGGCAACCACGCCGAGCTTGTCCGGCGTCAGGTTGGTTTTCCAGGTACCGCTCACCATCTGCGACCCGGTCACCTGCTTCGGATCGGTCAGATCGGATTCATCCACCTGCGACAGGCGCCACACTTTATTCTCGCTATCGAATTTTGCCGAGGCGGCATAGCGCACCGACTGTAAACGACGCTCCGGGTTGAAAGCATAAATGCTGACGCCCCCCAGCTCATCGTTACCTTTCACCCGTTCGATATAGACAAAGTTATGGCCATCTTTCGCCCACAGCCCCTGCTGGGTGGAAAGTAGCGAACCGCCGTACATCTGCTGGGCGCGGTAGTTGCGCGCCATCTGTTCGCCCTGCGGCGCCACCCACTCGCCGATCGCCATGGTCAGCAGCACCAGCGGGATAGCGGTTTTCATCACCGCCAGCGCCACCTGCAGCCGGGTGAAACCGGACGCCTGCATCACCACCAGCTCGCTGCGCTGGGCCAGCATCCCCAGCCCCAGCAGCGCGCCAAGCAGCGCCGCCATTGGGAAGAAGATCTGGATGTCTTTCGGCACGCTGAGGATGGTATAGAGGCCGGCGCCCAGCGCGTCGTAACTGCCCTGCCCGGACTTTTTCAGCTGATCGACAAACTTGATAATGCCGGAGAGCGACACCAGCATGAACAGCGTCATCATGATGGTGTTGAAAATCGTCTTACCGATATAACGGTCAAGTACGCCAAACGCCTGCATCAGGCCGCTCCTTTATTAAAACGGGCGCGGAAGCGGCGCATCGGCACCGTGTCCCACAGGTTTAACAGCACCGCCAGCGCAAAATAGAGCAGGTTGATCGCCCACATCCAGATAGCCGGGTCCATTTTGCCTTTGCCGCCGTTCGACTTAATCGAGGTCTGCAGCAGGAAGAACACCAGGTAGAGCAGCATCGCCGGCAGCATCGACAGCACGCGGCCCTGGCGCGGGTTCACCACGCTGAGGGGCACCACCATCAGCGCCATAATGAAGACCGTCGCCACCAGCGTGAAGCGCCAGTGCAGTTCGGCGCGCGCGCGGTCGGTGTGGGTCTGCCACAGAGTGCGCATATCCATCTGTTCGGTGTCGTCCGGATCGGAGGTCACCGCCTGGTGGCCGATAATGGCCTGATAGTTATTGAAATCGGTAATGCGGAAATCGCGCAGCATCGCGGTGCCTTCAAAGCGGGTGCCCTTGTTGAGGGTCACCACCTGCGAACCGTCTTTCTGCTGCGACAGCTCGCCGGAATCCGCCACCACCACGGAGGGGCGCGCGTTGCCTTTCGGACGCAGCTGGGCAAGGAAGACGTCATGGAAGCGGTTGCCGTTCACGCTCTCGATAAACATCACCGCGTTACCATCGCTGGCCTGCTGGAACTGGCCCTGGGCCAGAGCGGCCATGCCGGGGTTGGCCTTGGCTTCCGCCAGCACTTCATCCTGATGGCGCGACGACCACGGCCCCGCCCACATCACGTTGACCGCCGCCACCGCGCCGGTGAACAGCGCGAGGATCATCGCCGCCTTGATCAGCACGGCTTTACTCAGGCCGCAGGCGTGCATCACCGTAATTTCGCTTTCGGTGTACAGCTTGCCGAGGGTCATCAGCAGGCCAAGGAACAGACTTAACGGCAGGATAAGCTGCGCCATCTCCGGGATGCCGAGCCCCAACAGCGAGAGCACCAGATTGGTTGGGATATCGCCATCCACCGCAGCGCCGAGGATCCTGACTAATTTCTGACAAAAGAAAATCAGTAACAGGATGAATAGGATCGCCAACTGGCTTTTCAGCGTCTCACGAACCAGATATCTTATGATTATCACTATAAATACGCCCGTAAAAACCCGTTTTAGTGCAGGAAAATTGCTTGTTTCATGGCTTAAACGTCATTTATTCTCTTTGGTCGTCGAAAACGTCGCTAAGATTAAATGACTCATCGGTTCTGCATGTCAGGATCTTTTCTGACGAACCCAGGCCTTAATAACGTTAAGATTAACACGAAGTCACCGCAACAGCGGATATGAGTTACGAAAGCTTGCAATTATATACTCAATGGATTTCGAGTTGTAAGAAGGCAGCAGGGCTGTGGCCCCTGGCGCGCACAATGTGCCACGTCAGGGTAAGCAGGCGCAGCCGGCGCATCTGCAACTTGAAAGGCGACGAGTATAGCCGTAGCCACCACTGTTGTCTTTAAGATTCAGGAGCATAGTGCATGGAGTTCAGTGTAAAAAGCGGTAGCCCGGAGAAGCAGCGGAGCGCCTGTATCGTGGTCGGCGTCTTTGAACCACGTCGCCTCTCCCCCATCGCCGAACAACTCGATAAAATCAGCGACGGCTACATCAGCGCCCTGCTGCGTCGCGGCGAGCTGGAAGGCAAACCTGGCCAGACGTTATTGCTGCACCATGTGCCAAACATTCTGTCTGAGCGCATTCTGCTGATTGGCTGCGGCAAAGAGCGCGAACTGGATGAGCGTCAGTACAAGCAGGTCATCCAGAAAACCATCAATACCCTGAATGATACCGGTTCAATGGAGGCGGTCTGCTTCCTGACCGAGCTGCACGTCAAGGGCCGTAACAACTACTGGAAAGTTCGCCAGGCCGTTGAAACCGCCAAAGAGACGCTGTACAGCTTCGACCAGTTGAAGACCAACAAAAGCGAGCCGCGTCGCCCGCTGCGTAAAATGGTCTTTAACGTGCCGACCCGTCGCGAGCTGACCAGCGGCGAACGCGCCATTCAGCACGGGCTGGCGATCGCCGCCGGCATCAAAGCGGCGAAAGATCTCGGCAACATGCCGCCGAACATCTGTAACGCCGCCTATCTGGCCTCCCAGGCACGCCAGCTGGCCGATACCTATAGCAAAAACGTTATCACCCGCGTGATCGGCGAACAGCAGATGCGCGAGCTAGGAATGAACGCCTACCTCGCCGTCGGCAACGGTTCGCAGAACGAGTCGCTGATGTCGGTCATCGAGTATAAAGGCAACCCGTCGGAAGACGCGCGCCCTATCGTGCTGGTCGGTAAAGGCCTGACCTTCGACTCCGGCGGCATCTCCATCAAGCCGGCTGAAGGCATGGACGAGATGAAGTACGACATGTGCGGCGCCGCAGCGGTGTACGGGGTGATGCGGATGGTTGCTGAGCTGCAGCTGCCGCTGAACGTGATCGGCGTGCTGGCGGGCTGTGAAAACATGCCTGGCGGTCGCGCGTATCGCCCGGGCGATGTTCTGACCACCATGTCCGGACAGACGGTGGAAGTGCTGAACACCGACGCCGAAGGCCGTCTGGTGCTGTGCGATGTGCTGACCTACGTTGAACGCTTCGAGCCGGAAGCGGTTATCGATGTGGCGACGCTTACCGGCGCCTGCGTGATTGCCCTCGGCCATCACATCACCGGCCTGATGTCGAACCATAACCCGCTGGCCCATGAGCTGATCGGCGCCTCCGAACTGGCCGGCGACCGCGCATGGCGTCTGCCGCTGGCCGATGAGTTCCAGGACCAGCTGGAATCCAACTTTGCCGATATGGCGAATATCGGCGGCCGTCCTGGCGGCGCGATCACCGCCGGCTGCTTCCTGTCGCGCTTCACCCGCAAGTACAACTGGGCGCACCTCGACATCGCCGGCACCGCCTGGCGTTCCGGCAAAGCCAAAGGCGCCACCGGTCGTCCGGTCGCTCTGCTGTCGCAGTTCCTGCTCAATCGCGCGGGTTTTAACGGCGAAGAGTGATTGCCGTCTGATGCCCGGTGGCGCTACGCTTACCGGGCCTACGGAAAGATGCCGTTTGTAGGCCGGGTAAGCGTAGCGCCACCCGGCTTTGCATTTAAATCCACGACAAGAAGCCCCATATATGAAGAATGCAACGTTCTACCTTCTGGACAACGAAGACACCGTCGACGGCCTGAGCGCCGTCGAGCAGCTGGTGTGTGACATTGCCGCAGAACGTTGGCGCAACGGCAAGCGCGTCCTGATCGCCTGTGAAGATGAGCAGCAGGCGATTCGTCTCGATGAGGCGCTGTGGTCGCGGCCGCCGGAGAGCTTTGTGCCGCACAATCTGGCGGGCGAAGGCCCGCGAGGCGGCGCGCCGGTGGAGATTGCCTGGCCGCAAAAGCGCAACAGCAGCCCGCGGGATATTCTGATCAGCCTGCGGCTTAACTTTGCAGATTTTGCCACCGCTTTCACAGAAGTGATAGACTTTGTCCCTTACGAAGAAAATCTGAAACAACTGGCGCGCGAACGCTATAAGGCGTACCGCATGGCTGGTTTCAACCTGAACACGGCAACCTGGAAATAATGGAAAAGACATACAACCCACAAGATATCGAACAGCCGCTTTACGAGCACTGGGAAAAGCAGGGCTATTTCAAACCGAATGGTGATGAAAGCCAGGAGAGCTTCTGCATCATGATCCCGCCGCCGAACGTCACCGGCAGTTTGCATATGGGTCATGCCTTCCAGCAAACCATCATGGATACCATGATTCGCTACCAGCGCATGCAGGGCAAAAACACCCTGTGGCAGGCGGGGACCGACCACGCGGGTATCGCTACCCAGATGGTGGTTGAGCGTAAGATTGCCGCTGAAGAAGGGAAAACCCGCCACGACTACGGCCGCGACGCCTTCATCGACAAAATCTGGCAGTGGAAAGCGGAATCCGGCGGCACCATTACCCGTCAGATGCGCCGTCTCGGCAACTCCGTGGACTGGGAGCGCGAGCGCTTCACCATGGACGAGGGGCTTTCCAATGCCGTGAAAGAAGTGTTTGTTCGCCTGTACAAAGAAGATCTGATCTACCGCGGTAAACGCCTGGTTAACTGGGACCCGAAACTGCGCACCGCCATTTCCGACCTCGAAGTGGAAAACCGCGAATCGAAAGGTTCGATGTGGCACATCCGCTACCCGCTGGCCGATGGCGCGAAAACCGCTGACGGTAAAGACTACCTGGTGGTCGCCACTACCCGTCCGGAAACCCTGCTGGGCGATACCGGCGTGGCCGTTAACCCGGAAGATCCGCGCTACAAAGATCTGATTGGCAAATTCGTGGTGCTGCCGCTGGTAAACCGCCGCATCCCGATCGTGGGCGACGAACACGCCGACATGGAGAAAGGCACCGGCTGCGTGAAGATCACCCCGGCGCACGACTTTAACGACTACGAAGTGGGTCGTCGTCACCAGCTGCCGATGATCAACATCCTGACCTTTGACGGCGACATCCGCGAAAGCGCGGAAGTGTACGACACCAAAGGCAATGAATCTGACGTCTACTCCAGCGAGATCCCGGCGGAGTTCCAGAAACTGGAACGCTTCGCGGCGCGTAAAGCCGTCGTTGCGGCGGTTGACGCCCTCGGCCTGCTGGAAGAGATCAAACCGCACGACCTGACCGTCCCTTACGGCGACCGCGGCGGCGTGGTTATCGAACCGATGCTGACCGACCAGTGGTACGTGCGCGCGGACGTGCTGGCCAAGCCGGCGGTGGAAGCCGTTGAAAACGGCGACATCCAGTTCGTGCCGAAGCAGTACGAAAACATGTACTTCTCCTGGATGCGCGATATTCAGGACTGGTGTATCTCCCGTCAGCTGTGGTGGGGTCACCGCATTCCGGCATGGTATGACAACGACGGCAACGTCTACGTGGGCCGTAGCGAAGACGAAGTGCGTCAGGAAAACAACCTGAGCGCCGACGTTGCGCTGCGTCAGGACGAAGACGTTCTCGATACCTGGTTCTCCTCCGCGCTGTGGACCTTCTCCACCCTCGGCTGGCCGGAAAACACCGACGCCCTGCGTCAGTTCCACCCAACCAGCGTGATGGTGTCCGGCTTCGACATCATCTTCTTCTGGATCGCCCGCATGATCATGATGACCATGCACTTCATCAAAGATGAAAACGGTAAACCGCAGGTTCCGTTTAAGACCGTCTACATGACTGGTCTGATCCGCGATGACGAAGGCCAGAAGATGTCCAAATCCAAGGGTAACGTTATTGACCCGCTGGATATGGTTGACGGCATCACCCTGCCGGAGCTGCTGGAGAAACGTACCGGCAACATGATGCAGCCGCAGCTGGCGGAGAAAATCCGTAAGCGCACCGAGAAACAGTTCCCGAACGGCATCGAGCCGCACGGCACCGACGCCCTGCGCTTCACCCTGGCGGCGCTGGCCTCTACCGGCCGCGACATCAACTGGGATATGAAGCGTCTGGAAGGTTACCGTAACTTCTGTAACAAGCTGTGGAACGCCAGCCGCTTTGTGCTGATGAACACCGAAGATCAGGATTGCGGCTTCAACGGCGGCGAGATGGTGCTCTCCCTGGCCGACCGCTGGATCCTTGCGGAATTCAACCACACCGTCAAAGCGTATCGCGAAGCGCTGGATAACTTCCGCTTCGATATCGCCGCCGGCATCCTGTATGAGTTCACCTGGAACCAGTTCTGCGACTGGTACCTGGAACTGACCAAGCCGGTCATGAACGGCGGCAGCGAAGCGGAGCTGCGCGGCACTCGCCATACGCTGGTGACTGTGCTGGAAGGTCTGCTGCGCCTGGCGCATCCGATCATTCCGTTCATCACCGAGACCATCTGGCAGCGCGTGAAGGTCATCTGCGGGATCACCGCCGACACCATCATGCTGCAGCCGTTCCCGCAGTACGATGCCTCTCAGGTGGACGACGCGGCGCTGGCCGACACCGAATGGCTGAAGCAGGCGATCGTCGCCGTGCGTAACATCCGTGCGGAAATGAACATCGCTCCGGGCAAACCGCTGGAACTGCTGCTGCGCGGCTGCAGCAAAGAGGCCGAGCGTCGCGTGAACGACAACCGCAGCTTCCTGCTGAATCTGGCGCGTCTGGAAAGCATTACCGTGCTGCCTGCCGAGGATAAAGGTCCGGTCTCGGTGACCAAGATCGTCGACGGCGCCGAACTGCTGATCCCGATGGCGGGCCTCATCAACAAAGAAGATGAGCTGGCGCGTCTGGCGAAAGAAGTGGCGAAAATCGAAGGTGAAATTGGCCGCATCGAAAGCAAGCTGGCCAACGAAGGCTTTGTGGCCCGTGCGCCGGAAGCGGTGATCGCCAAAGAGCGCGAGAAGCTGGAAGGCTACGCGGAAGCGAAAGCGAAGCTGATTGAACAGCAGGCGGTGATCGCCGCGCTGTAACCCTCCCGCCCCTTGCCACCCGGCAAGGGGCGTTTTTATGAAACATCCTCGCTTGCGCTCTCCCCTGCCGCGATGTTATTAACATCATCATTCGTTTTTTTTGGGTAATGAGTCATTGTATGAATACGAGCGTCCCCGCGGCGACGTTGCTGCGTCGCATTACGGCGGCAGACAATCCCGCCATCGCCAGGGTCATCCGTCAGGTCTCCGCTGAATACGGCCTGACCGCCGATAAAGGCTATACGGTCGCCGACCCGAATCTCGATGAGCTGTATGAGCTGTACAGCCAGCCGGGCTCCGCCTACTGGGTGGTGGAGAAAGAGGGAGAAGTGGTGGGCGGCGGCGGCGTCGCGCCGCTCGCCTGCAGCGAGCCGGATATCTGCGAGCTGCAGAAAATGTATTTTATGACCAGCGCCCGCGGCCAGGGGCTGGCGAAGAAGCTGGCGCTGTTGGCGCTGGACTACGCCCGCGAGCAGGGCTTTAAACGCTGCTATCTGGAAACCACCGCCTTCCTGACGGAGGCGATCGGCTTATATGAGCATCTTGGCTTCGAACATATTGACGGTCCGCTGGGCTGCACCGGCCACGTGGACTGCGAAGTGCGGATGTTGAAAACGCTGTAGCGCCTCGATATCGCAGGCGTCCCCGGTAGCGCTACGCTTATCGGGGCGACAGTTCGGTAGCCCGGCTAAGCGCAGCGCGAGCCGGGGTATGTCCCGGATGGCACTGCTGGCACCTTACCCGTGCTCGCGGTGCCGTTTTTTTGTCGGGTGGCGGCTAACGCCTTACCCAACCTACGGCCCGTACTATTGCGAGCTGAAGCTCTCAACGCTATCTCTCTCCCCATGGCTAATGAAACTGCCGGTGTTAGTGGCTACCGGGGCTACAGGGGCCGAATAGCGTGGGCTACGCCGCCGCCGGCACGCCGCTGTGAAAGCGGAACTCGGCCTCCGGACGGAGGATCAGCGCCGCTTCCGCCTCGCCGAGCTGGCGTACCCGCTCGCTGATATCTTCTCCGGCAATCTTCTGCGCCAGATCCAGGTAGTCCTGATAGTGACGCGCTTCCGAGCGCAGCAGCGACAGATAGAACTTCTGCAGATCGTCGTCCAGCCACGGCGCCAGCGCCGCAAAGCGCTCGCAGGAGCGGGCCTCGATATAGGCGCCGCAGATGAGCTTATCGATCAGCATCACCGGCTCATGTGAGCGTACCTCCCGTCGCATGCCGCGGGCATAGTTGCTGGCGGTGATTTTGACATAGGGGATATCGCGCGCCAGCATCATCTCCCGCACTTGCCAGAAGTGATGCAGCTCCTCTTTAATCAGCAAAATCATGCTGTCCAGCAGCTGACGGCCCCATGGGTCGTCGGTCTGCGGCATGGCGCTTTTGTTGATCCGCTTATGCAGAGCGACAAAATCCGGCTCCGGCCCCCGGCGGTAGGTGAAGTCTTCATACGGCTTCAGGCAGTCCAGAAGCTCATCGGCGTCGGCTTTATCCGCGACGTAGCGACGCACCAGCAGCATGGCGTTCTGCGCCGCTTTCAGTTCGCACACCATATGGTCGGTCAGCAGCAGCGGCAGGTTTTCCGGCTTGCGGGCTTCGTCAATCCACGCCTGCGGCGTCGGGCAGTGCAGGAAGTTGATAATCGGGGAGAGTATCTGCGGGTAATCCATGGAAGTTCCTTGCTATACGGCGGCTGGCGCCGCCGTATCCATCTACAACATCTGCGACTTAGTGACGAACGCCATCGTCGTCTTCATCGACAAAATCTTCGTCATCATCGCCGTCTTCTTCGCCGTTCGGGTCCTCATAGTAGGTGCCCCAACCGTCATACTCGACGTCAAATTTTTCTGCCAGCGTCATCAGCTGTTCCACCTGGGCATCGATCAGTTCTGCGTTCAGGGCGCATTCGCTCAGAATATCGCAGCAGATGACCACTTCACCCTCTTCCACTTCCAGCTCTTCGGGCTCGGTTACTTCGTAGCCCAGCTTAAAGGCTTCCACCGCCACTTTCTCCAGGGTTTCGAAATCGTCTGCAGAGAGGTGATGCTCAATCGTGTACAGTGCGTCCGGATCGCTGCCATCCTCCAGCAGCTCTTCGATAATCAGACGCGTCTCTTCACGCTGTTCTTCCAGGTGTTCCGGGTTTGCCATGGCTCGTTCCTCATAATGTGCGGCAGTTATCCCTATTGTCACATACCGCCGTCATTGCCTCCACTTCTCAGTGAAAGATTTCGATCACAGACTTGCAAATGAATATTCATACATATAAATTGAATTTTAATTCAATTAGTGGCCTATGCCAGGTGAGGGAACCATGTCTGCGTTTTACCAGAAGCATTTTTTAAAGTTACTCGATTTTACGCCTGCAGAAATCACCGCTCTGCTCGAGCTGGCGGCAAAGCTGAAAGCCGATAAGAAAAACGGTATCGAAGTCCAGAAACTGGCAGGGAAAAACATCGCGCTCATCTTCGAAAAAGACTCAACCCGTACACGATGCTCTTTCGAAGTTGCCGCATACGATCAGGGCGCCCGCGTGACCTACCTGGGGCCCAGCGGCAGCCAGATTGGCCATAAAGAGTCGATCAAGGACACCGCCCGCGTGCTCGGACGGATGTACGACGGCATTCAGTACCGCGGCCACGGCCAGGAAGTGGTGGAGACCCTGGCGCAATACGCCGGCGTGCCGGTGTGGAACGGCCTCACCAACGAGTTCCACCCCACCCAGCTGCTGGCGGACCTGCTGACCATGAAAGAGCATCTGCCGGGCAAAGCCTTTAACCAGATGACGCTGGTCTACGCCGGCGACGCGCGCAACAACATGGGCAATTCGATGCTGGAAGCCGCCGCGTTGACAGGTCTGGAGCTGCGCCTGGTGGCGCCATCGGCCTGCTGGCCGGAGGCCGCGCTGGTGGAAACCTGTACCGCGCTGGCGAAACAGCAGGGCGGCAACATCACCCTGACGGAAGATATCGCCGCGGGGGTGAAAGGCGCCGATTTTATCTATACCGACGTCTGGGTCTCAATGGGCGAGGCGAAGGAAAAATGGGCCGAACGTATCGCCCTGCTGCGCGACTATCAGGTTAACAGCGCGATGCTGGCGCTGACCGGCAATCCGCAGGTCAAGTTCCTCCACTGCCTGCCGGCGTTCCATGACGACCAGACCACGCTGGGCAAACAGATGGCGGCCGATTACGGCCTGCACGGCGGCATGGAAGTGACTGACGAGGTGTTTGAGTCGGCGGCAAGCGTGGTCTTTGACCAGGCGGAAAACCGGATGCACACCATCAAAGCGGTGATGGTGGCGACGCTGAGCAAATAGTCCTTCGCTCGCCGTCAAATCCCGGATCGCTCGGCGCGTATCCGGGATACCGCCCGTCAGGGCGCTGCGTTACGCCATCAGCATCTTCACCACCGCTTTGCGCACCTTCGCCGGCGCGCCCACGGCGCACAGCGGTTTATGCACTTCCCCGGGATAAAACACCACAAAGTCCCCTTCGTTAAGGATCACCGTTTGCTCCTGCGTCCCCTCCGCCAGGAAAGCGATGTCTTTCTCCGCCAGCCAGTCGGTCTGCGGCTCTCCTGCCGGCAAGGTGCTGAAGGTCATCCCCTCGCTGCCGCGGAGCACAATCTGGATATCGAGATAGCGGGTATGATATTCCGCGCGGCGTGCGGCCTGCGGCTCGGTGGTGTCTTCGGAAATCAGATAAAACAGGTTGTCGCCGTCGATATCGTGTTTACCCAGCGGCGTCGCCTCGCTGACATGGGCGATAACGTGTTCGATAGCCTCGCGCAGCGCGGCCGGCAGCCACGGCTGCAGATGGTGGATATTGCCAATAATCATCGCTTACCTCAAATATAAAACAACATTTCATTTTTGCGTTTTATACCCCCATCGCCGCTGCCATACCAGTACAGTTTCATGGTTCTTTGCGCTGGCGCACTTTTCTGCAGGCAAACGATTACCTGATTGTGAATGAATCGCTTGATCGTCATAACGGTCTGCGTATAATGCCAGTCGTTTTGCCGGGAGGAAGCATGGCCAATTGCGTACGACATTCTGTCTTAGCGCGTCTCAATGCAGACGCTGGCCTGCCGTTTTTCTTTCCGTTGCTCATTGGATTCCCGAAGCCCCTTATTTAAGGGGCTTTTTTTTTGCCCAGGCGTCAGGAGATAAGCATGGCTAACCCGCTATATCAAAAACATATCATTTCCATAAACGATCTCAGCCGCGAAGACCTCGAACTGGTGCTGGCGACGGCGGCAAAGCTGAAAGCCAATCCACAACCCGAGCTGCTGAAGCATAAGGTTATCGCCAGCTGTTTCTTTGAAGCCTCGACCCGCACCCGCCTCTCTTTTGAAACCTCGATGCACCGCCTGGGGGCCAGCGTGGTCGGCTTTTCCGACAGCGCCAACACTTCGCTGGGCAAAAAAGGGGAAACGCTGGCGGATACCATCTCCGTCATCAGCACCTACGTTGATGCCATCGTGATGCGTCATCCGCAGGAGGGCGCGGCCCGTCTGGCGACCGAATTCTCCGGCGGCGTGCCGGTACTGAACGCCGGCGACGGCGCTAACCAGCACCCGACCCAAACCCTGCTCGACCTGTTCACCATTCAGGAGACCCAGGGCCGCCTCGAAAACCTCAACGTGGCGATGGTCGGCGATCTGAAGTATGGCCGTACCGTCCACTCCCTGACCCAGGCGCTGGCCAAGTTCAGCGGCAACCGCTTCTACTTCATCGCCCCGGACGCGCTGGCCATGCCGCAATACATCCTCGATATGCTGGATGAAAAAGGTATCGCCTGGAGCCTGCATAGCGCCATCGACGACGTAATGGCGGAAGTGGATATTCTGTACATGACCCGCGTGCAGAAAGAACGTCTGGATCCGTCGGAATATGCCAACGTCAAAGCGCAGTTCGTCCTGCGCGCCGCCGACCTTGAAGGGGCGCGCGCTAACATGAAGGTGCTGCACCCGCTGCCGCGCATTGACGAAATCACCACCGATGTCGATAAAACGCCGCACGCCTGGTACTTCCAGCAGGCCGGTAACGGCATCTTCGCCCGCCAGGCGTTACTGGCACTGGTACTGAATAGCGAGCTGGCTCTGTAAGGGGGAAATGAGAGATGACACACGACAATAAACTGCAGGTAGAAGCGATCAAACGCGGCACCGTGATCGACCACATCCCGGCGCAGGTCGGCTTTAAGCTGCTCACCCTGTTCAAACTGACCGAAACCGACCAGCGCATCACCATCGGCCTGAACCTGCCCTCCGGCGAGATGGGCCGCAAAGACTTGATTAAAATCGAGAACACCTTCCTGACCGACGAGCAGGTTAACCAGCTGTCGTTATACGCCCCGCAGGCGACGGTAAACCGCATTGATGATTACGAAGTGGTGGGCAAATCCCGCCCGAGCCTGCCGGATCGTATCGACAGCGTGCTGGTCTGCCCGAACAGCAACTGTATCAGCCACGCCGAACCGGTTTCTTCCAGTTTTGCAGTGAAAAAGCGCGCTGATGACATCGCACTCAAATGTAAATACTGCGAAAAAGAGTTTTCTCATTATGTGGTGCTGGCCAACTAAATGCGGTTGGTATTGGTGGTAGGCCTCCCTATAATGGCTACCACCCTACGCTTCGTCCTTCAGGCGGCGTCTGCGCCGGCGATACAGCGCTTATCGCCTGGCGGCAACCTGAATGATTTTGCGTAACATTACTCAGTTCATCTGGAGATAACATGAGCAAAACTATTGCGACGGAAAATGCACCAGCAGCAATTGGCCCATACGTTCAGGGCGTTGACCTCGGCAGCATGATCATCACCTCTGGCCAAATCCCGGTCGACCCGAAAACCGGCAGCGTTCCGGAAGACGTGTCCGCACAGGCGCGCCAGTCGCTGAACAACGTGAAAGCGATCGTTGAAGCCGCTGGCCTCACCGTCGGCGATATCGTCAAGACCACCGTTTTCGTCAAAGACCTCAACGATTTCGCTACCGTTAACGCCACTTACGAAGCATTCTTCACCGAGCACAACGCCACCTTCCCGGCGCGCTCCTGCGTTGAAGTGGCGCGTCTGCCGAAAGATGTGAAGATCGAGATCGAAGCCATCGCCGTGCGTCGCTGATCGCTAACCTCGGCATGAAAAAAGGCAGCCCGCAGGCTGCCTTTTTTACGTGGGTCATCCGTAAACCTTCCCCTCATTGCCAGCCGTAGCGGCGGCTGTAGAAGCCTTTGACGGTTTGGGTCAGCACCATATAGCCCGCCAGGATCGCCACCAGCCACGGGAAGTAGCTCAGCGGCAGAGCCTGCAGCTGCAGATAGCCCGCCAGCGGCGAGAACGGCAGCGCGATCCCCACCGCCATCACCACCAGGGTCATGGCGAACAGCGGCCAGGCGGCGCGGCTCTGGACGAACGGAATGCGCCGGGTGCGGATCATGTGCACAATCAGCGTTTGCGACAGCAGCCCCTCGATAAACCAGCCGGACTGGAACAGGGTCTGCATCTCCACGGTATTGGCGTGGAACACCCACCACATCAGGCCGAAGGTGAGGATATCGAAAATCGAGCTGATCGGGCCGAAGAAGACCATAAAGCGCCCGAGATCGGCCGGGTTCCAGCGCTGCGGTTTGCGGATCTGTTCATCATCGACGTTATCGAACGGGATCGCCACCTGGGAGACATCGTACAGCAGGTTTTGAATCAACAGGTGCAGCGGCAGCATCGGCAGAAACGGCAGGAAGGCGCTGGCCACCAGCACGCTGAAGACGTTGCCGAAGTTGGAGCTGGCGGTCATTTTGATGTACTTAAGCATGTTGGCGAAGGTGCGGCGTCCTTCGATCACCCCCTCCTCCAGCACCATCAGGCTCTTCTCCAGCAGAATGATATCCGCCGCCTCGCGGGCAATATCCACCGCGCCGTCGACCGAGATGCCGATGTCCGCCGCGCGCAGCGCCGGGGCGTCGTTGATGCCGTCGCCCATAAAGCCCACCACGTGGCCTTCGCGTTTCAGCAGCGTCACGATACGCTCCTTATGCAGCGGCGCCAGGCGGGCGAAGAGCGTGGTGCGTTTCGCCAGCGCCGCCAGCTCGTCGTCGCTCATCGCTTCAATCTGGCTGCCAATCACCACTTCGCCGGCATCCAGCCCCACTTCATGGCACACCTTGGCCGCCACCAGCTCGCTGTCGCCGGTGAGGATCTTCACCGTGATGCCGCTGGCTTTTAACGCTTTCAGCGCCGGAGCGGTGGTCTCTTTCGGCGGATCGAGGAAAGCGATGTAGCCTTCCAGGATCAGGTCCGACTCATCGGCGCGCTGGTAGTCGCCTTCGCGGGCCGGCAGATATTTGGTCGCCACCGCCACCACCCGCAGCCCCTGCCGGTTGAGGGTGTCGGTCACCCGGCGAATGCGGCGCAGCATGGTGTCGTCAAGCGGCACGATATCGCCGTTGTAGCGCACCTGGGTTGAGACGTTGAGGATCTCCTGCAGCGCCCCTTTGCAGATCAGCTGATGCGCGTCGTCCTGCTCTTTGACCACCACCGACATGCGGCGGCGTTCGAAGTCGAAGGGGATCTCATCTACCTTCTGCCAGCGCGCCGCCAGCCCGCGGGCGGCTTCCAGCTCAACGCCCTCCAGCACCGCGGTGTCGAGCAGGTTTTTCAGGCCGGTCTGGTAGTGGCTGTTGAGCCAGGCGGCATGCAGTACCCGCTCGCTGACCTTGCCGGAGACGTCGGTATGGTTCTCCAGCACGATTTTATCCTGGGTCAGGGTGCCGGTTTTATCGGTGCAGAGGATGTCCATCGCGCCAAAATTCTGAATGGCGTCGAGGTGCTTCACGATAACCTTTTGCTTCGACAGCTTCACCGCCCCGCGCGCCAGCGTCGAGGTGACGATCATCGGCAGCATCTCCGGCGTCAGGCCAACCGCCACCGACAGCGCGAACAGCGCCGCCTCCCACCAGTCGCCTTTGGTGTAGCCATTGATCAGCAGCACCACCGGGGCCATCACCAGCATAAAGCGGATCAGCAACATGCTCACCCGACTGATGCCTTTCTGGAAGGCGTTCGGCTCGCTCTCCTGCTCGCTGACGCGGCCGGCCAGTTGACCAAACCAGGTGTGGCCGCCGGTGGCGAAGACGATGGCCTGCGCCGAGCCGCTCACCACGTTGGTGCCCATAAAGCACAGGGTGTCGCACTCCAGCGGGTTCTGCTGCAGCGGATCGCGGCTGCGGGCCACTTTCTCCACCGGCAGCGATTCGCCGGTCAGCGAGGCCTGGGCGACGAACAGATCCCGCGCCTGCAGGATACGCAGGTCGGCCGGGATCATGTCTCCCGCCGACAGCCTGATGATGTCGCCCGGCACCAGCTGGTCGATAGGCAATTCCAGCCAGCGGCTCTCCCCCTGCTCGTTGACCACCCGCAGCACGGTGGCGGTATTGCTCACCATCGCCTTCAGCGCATCCGCCGCTTTGGTCGAGCGCGCCTCCTGGATGAAGTTGAGCAGCGTCGAGATCCCCACCATCAGGGCGATAACCCCGGCGGCGAACAGATCCTCGGTGGAATAGGAGACGATGCCGAGCACCGTCAACAGCAGATTGAACGGGTTGCGGTAGCAAGTCCACAGATGCACCCACCACGGCGAGGGCTTCTGCGCCGGGATCTGGTTGTCACCGTGTTTGAGGATTTTCGCCGCCACTTCGCCTTCATTGAGCCCTTCTGGGTGGCTGTCAAAGGCGCGCCAGATCTCCTGGTCGTCCATCGCCGCCACGTCCAGGCACTGTTTGCCCAGCGACTCAGGAATGGGGCCGCTCGCCAGATGGCGGGCGTCCGGCAGCGGATCGCGCTGGACTAAACGGCGTGGCAGATGGCGGCTAAGCTGTGCGAACAGCTGCCGGGTATAATTTTTCAGCATAAACAGTCCCTCCGCGCTCGCGTAAGCGAACGCAGCGTTGCCGACGGGCGTAGCAAAACCTACCTGTCAGGCATGTTATTTTTATGGCAGGGACATCAAGGACGTCACTGCTTTACGCTTTCCGGTAAAGCAGTGTTAAACAGGCTTACCGGAAAGAAAGGTTGCTCCATCGAGGATGAGGAGTGGGATCGGGGTCCATAACTATCTCCGGTAAGTGAATATAAACGGCGCGGATTATAGCGCCCTCGTTAAGGATTGTGTGGCAATAATGGCGATGATAAACCCGCGCAACTAAACCGAACGTAAACCAGACTTTGCTCATTGCGGTTTGGTTGAGTAGCATTATGCTCACTTCTACCCCCTGACGAGAATTCCGCATGCAGAACCGGCTGACCATCAAAGATATCGCGCGCTTAAGCGGCGTAGGGAAATCAACGGTATCCCGCGTCCTCAACAACGAGAGCGGGGTCAGCGAACGGACCCGCGAGCGCGTCGAAGCGGTGATGCAGCAGCACGGTTTCTCGCCCTCCCGCTCCGCCCGCGCCATGCGCGGCCAGAGCGATAAAGTGGTGGCGATTATCGTCACCCGTCTCGATTCGCTGTCGGAAAACCTCGCCGTGCAGACCATGCTGCCCGCCTTTTATGAGCAGGGTTACGACCCGATTATGATGGAGAGTCAGTTCTCCCCGGGGCTGGTGGAGGAGCATCTCGGCATGCTCGCCCGGCGTAATATTGACGGCGTGGTACTGTTCGGTTTTACCGGCATCGACGAGGCGATGCTCGCCCCCTGGCGCGACACCCTGGTGCTGATGGCCCGCGACGCCCCCGGCTTCGCCTCGGTATGCTATGACGACGAGGGGGCCATCACGCTGCTGATGCAGCGGCTCTACGAACGCGGACATCGCCACATCAGCTTCCTTGGCGTACCGCACAGCGACGTCACCACCGGCGAACGCCGCCATCTCGCCTACCTCGCCTTCTGTAAAAAGCATCGTCTGACGCCCACCGCCGCCCTGCCGGGGCTGGGCATGAAGCAGGGGTATGACACCGTCGCCAGCGTGTTGACGGCCGAGACCAGCGCCCTGGTCTGCGCCACCGATACCCTCGCCCTCGGCGCCAGTAAGTACCTCCAGCAGCAGGGCCGCGATGCGCTGCAGCTCGCCAGCGTCGGCAGCACGCCGCTGATGAAGTTTCTCCACCCGGAAATCTTGACCGTCGATCCGGGCTATGCCGAGTCCGGACGCCGGGCCGCCCGGCAGTTGATCGAGCAGATCGCCGGCAGCGTTGATCCCCGCCAGATCGTAATTCCCGCCGCCCTGAATTAATCTCGTTCGGGCGATTTATGTGATCGTCGCCGGGTTTCGGGAACGTTCCCATTTTGCAAATCAAGCGGAACGGTTAGGATGCCCTCAAGGTAAAAACGGCATCTCTCCCCCTCTGTTTTTGAGGCTTCATCATGAGCAAAGTAAACCAGCAGGACATCGATAAACTGATCGAACTGGTGGGCGGGCGCGGCAATATCGCCACCGTCAGCCACTGTATTACCCGTTTGCGCTTTGTGCTGAACGACCCGGCCATCGCCAGACCAAAAGAGATTGAGCAGCTGCGCATGGTGAAGGGATGCTTCACTAACGCCGGCCAGTTCCAGGTGGTCATCGGCACCGAGGTGGGCGATTACTACAAAGCCCTGCTGGCGACCACTGGCCAGACTTCCGCCGATAAAGAGCAGGTCAAACAGGCCGCGCGGCAAAATATGAAGTGGCATGAACAGCTGATCTCGCACTTCGCCGAGATCTTCTTCCCACTGCTGCCGGCGCTGATCAGCGGCGGTCTGATCCTCGGTTTCCGCAACGTCATCGGCGACTTACCTATGAGCAACGGCCAGACGCTGGCCCAGATGCACCCGTCGCTGAAAACCATCTATGACTTCCTGTGGCTGATTGGCGAGGCGATCTTCTTCTATCTGCCGGTGGGGATCTGCTGGTCGGCGGTGAAGAAGATGGGCGGTACGCCGATCCTCGGGATCGTCCTTGGCGTGACCCTGGTGTCCCCGCAGCTGATGAATGCCTATCTCCTCGGCCAGCAGGTGCCGGAGGTGTGGAACTTCGGCCTGTTTACCATTGCTAAAGTCGGCTACCAGGCGCAGGTGATCCCGGCCCTGCTGGCAGGCCTGACCTTAGGCTTTATCGAGACGCGCCTCAAGCGCATTGTGCCGGACTACCTCTACCTGGTCATTGTGCCGGTCTGCTCGCTGATCCTGGCGGTATTCCTCGCGCACGCCATTATCGGTCCGTTCGGCCGCCTGATCGGCGACGGCGTGGCCTTCGCGGTGCGCCATCTGTTAACCGGCAGCTTCGCGCCGATCGGCGCCGCGCTGTTTGGCTTCCTCTACGCGCCGCTGGTGATAACCGGCGTCCACCAGACCACCCTCGCCATCGATATGCAGATGATCCAGAGCATGGGCGGTACCCCGGTGTGGCCGCTGATTGCGCTGTCCAACATTGCCCAGGCGTCGGCGGTGGTCGGCATCATCATCGCCAGCCGCAAGCAGAATGAACGTGAAATATCGGTGCCGGCGGCGATCTCCGCCTATCTCGGGGTCACCGAGCCGGCAATGTACGGTATCAACCTGAAGTACCGCTTCCCGATGCTGTGCGCAATGATCGGCTCCGGCCTCGCCGGCCTGCTGTGCGGCCTGAACGGCGTGCTGGCGAACGGCATCGGCGTCGGCGGCCTGCCGGGGATCCTCTCCATCCAGCCAACCTACTGGCAGGTGTACGCCATGGCGATGGCCATCGCGGTGGTGGTGCCGATTATCCTCACCACCGTGGTGTATCAGCGCAAGTACCGTCAGGGCACCTTGCAGATTGTCTAACTTCTTCTTTCGGGGCGCCTTTGGCGCCCCTCGTTGCAGCAGGAAAGTACTATGAATCAACTCCCCCACTGGTGGCAAAACGGCGTTATTTATCAAATCTATCCGAAGAGTTTTCAGGATACCACCGGCAGCGGTACCGGCGACCTGCGCGGCGTCACCTCCCGCCTCGACTATCTGCAAAAGCTTGGGGTAGACGCCATCTGGCTGACGCCGTTCTACGTCTCTCCGCAGGTGGATAACGGCTACGACGTGGCGAACTACACCGCCATCGATCCCTCCTACGGCACGATGGCCGACTTTGACGCCCTGGTGGCGGAGGCGAAGGCCCGCGGGATCCGCATCGTGCTGGATATGGTGCTGAACCATACCTCGACCGAACACGAATGGTTCCGTCAGTCGCTGAATAAGGAAAGCCCCTACCGTCAGTTCTATATCTGGCGCGATGGCGAACCGGACGCCCTGCCGAACAACTGGCGCTCCAAGTTTGGCGGCAACGCCTGGCAGTGGCACGCCGACAGCGGGCAGTATTATCTGCACCTGTTCGCCATTGAGCAGGCGGATCTCAACTGGGAGAATCCGGCGGTGCGCGCCGAGCTGAAAAAGGTCTGCGAATTCTGGGCTGACCGCGGCGTCGACGGTCTGCGCCTCGACGTGGTCAACCTGATCTCAAAAGACCAGACCTTTCCCTGCGATCTGGACGGGGATGGCCGCCGCTTCTATACCGACGGCCCGCGGGTGCATGAGTTCCTGCAGGAGATGAGCCGCGATGTCTTCACCCCGCGTAACCTGATGACCGTCGGCGAGATGTCTTCCACCTCGCTGGAACACTGCCAGCAGTACGCCGCGCTTGACGGCCGCGAGCTGTCGATGACCTTTAACTTCCACCATTTAAAAGTCGATTATCCCGGAGGGGAGAAGTGGACCCTCGCCCGCCCGGACTATGTGGCGCTGAAGGCGCTGTTCCGCCACTGGCAGCAGGGGATGCACAACCGGGCATGGAACGCGCTGTTCTGGTGTAACCACGATCAGCCGCGCATCGTCTCGCGCTTTGGCGACGAAGGCGCGTACCGGGTGCCGGCGGCGAAGATGCTGGCGATGGTGCTGCACGGCATGCAGGGCACGCCCTATATTTATCAGGGCGAAGAGATCGGTATGACCAATCCGCACTTCAACAGCATCAGCGATTATCGCGACGTCGAGAGCCACAATATGTTTATCGAACGTGCGGCGCAGGGACAAAGCCCGGACGAACTGCTGGCAATCCTTGCCAGCAAATCGCGCGACAACAGCCGCACGCCGATGCCGTGGCATAGTGGCGAGAACGGTGGCTTTAGCGACGGTGAGCCGTGGATCGGCCTTGGCGATAACTACCGGGAGATCAACGTCGAGGCGGCGCTGGCGGATCCCGATTCAGTGTTTTATGCCTATCAGCAGCTGATTACGCTGCGTAAAACCCTGCCGCTGCTGACCTGGGGCGATTACGAGGATCTGCTGCCGGAGCATCCGTCGCTGTGGTGCTATCGCCGTCAGTGGCAGGGGCAAACGCTGGTGGTCGCCGCCAACCTGAGCCGCGACCTGCAGACCTGGCAGCCAGAGGAGGCCCCAGGCGACTGGAAGATGATTATCAGCAACTATGCCGAGACCACGCCCCGCCCGACCGGGCTGACGCTGCGGCCGTTCGAAGCGGTATGGTGGCTGCAGGCGTAAGGTATCCCCTGCCCTCCCGAGATGAGAATGTCATGCCTGGCGCCGGAGGCGAACGCCAGGCATTTTTGCTTATTTTCCAGCCAGATAAATTTACATTTATCGCCAGCGCCCATCATCCGTACTCTCACCTTTTTACCTTGTTCTGGGTCAATAAAATCGCAAACATCTTTGATGCAAATCACTACATATAGAACTTAAAATGCGTCCCGGCCCTACATGTTGTATTAATCGTCTATTATGTCACCATATCTTATCGATGTCTGGCGGTGATGAGATGTGGATAAAACGGGCCGGATCTGAAGGCAAACAGCACGAGCCGTAGCGCGCAGCGCCTTCGGGATAACCTCCGCCTCTGTGGATAACCTGTTCTATATATGGAGTGATCATGACACCGCATGTGATGAAACGTGATGGCTGTAAAGTGCCGTTCAAGTCAGAGCGCATTCAGGAAGCGATTCTGCGTGCAGCTAAAGCAGCGGGAGTCGATGACGCAGACTATTGCGCCACCGTCGCAGAAGTCGTTAGCCAACAAATGCAGGGCCGCGCCCAGGTCGACATCAATGAGATCCAGACCGCGGTGGAAAACCAGCTGATGTCCGGCCCCTATAAGCAGCTGGCGCGCGCCTATATTGAGTATCGCCATGACCGCGATAGCCAGCGTGAGAAGCGCGGCCGCCTCAATCAGGAGATCCGCGGCCTCGTCGAGCAGACCAACTCCGCGCTGCTCAACGAAAACGCCAACAAGGACAGTAAAGTCATCCCGACCCAGCGCGACCTGCTGGCCGGTATCGTCGCCAAGCACTACGCCCGGCAGCACCTGCTGCCTCACGATGTGGTGATGGCCCACGAACGCGGCATGATCCACTATCATGACCTCGATTACTCGCCCTTCTTCCCCATGTTTAACTGCATGCTGATCGACCTGAAAGGCATGCTGACTCAGGGCTTTAAGATGGGCAACGCGGAGATCGAGCCGCCGAAGTCTATCTCTACCGCCACCGCGGTAACAGCGCAGATCATCGCCCAGGTCGCCAGCCATATTTACGGCGGCACCACCATTAACCGCATCGATGAAGTGCTGGCGCCGTTCGTCAGCGAAAGCTTTAACAAGCATCGCAAAATCGCCGAAGAGTGGCAGATCCCGGATGCCGAAGGCTATGCCCGCGCCCGTACCGAAAAAGAGTGCTACGACGCCTTCCAGTCGCTGGAGTATGAGGTTAACACGCTGCATACCGCCAACGGCCAGACGCCGTTCGTCACCTTCGGGTTCGGCCTCGGCACCAGCTGGGAATCGCGGCTGATCCAGCAGTCGATTCTGCGTAACCGCATTGCCGGCCTCGGTAAAAACCGTAAGACCGCGGTGTTCCCGAAACTGGTGTTCGCGATCCGTGACGGCCTGAACCATAAGTTCGGCGATCCGAACTACGACATCAAACAGCTGGCGCTGGAGTGCGCCAGCAAGCGCATGTACCCGGATATCCTCAACTACGACCAGGTGGTGAAGGTTACCGGGTCGTTTAAAACGCCGATGGGCTGCCGCAGCTTCCTCGGGGTGTGGGAAAACGAGAACGGCGAGCAGGTGCACGATGGGCGCAATAACCTCGGCGTTATCAGCCTCAACCTGCCGCGCATCGCCCTGGAAGCGAAAGGCGACGAAGCCGCCTTCTGGGCGCTGCTGGACGAGCGCCTGCAGCTGGCGCGCAAAGCGCTGATGACCCGTATTGCCCGCCTGGAAGGGGTAAAAGCGCGCGTGGCGCCGATCCTCTATATGGAAGGGGCCTGCGGCGTGCGACTGAAAGCCGACGACGACGTCTCCGAGATTTTCAAAAACGGCCGGGCGTCGATTTCGCTGGGCTATATCGGTATCCATGAAACCATCAATGCACTGTACGGCAATCAGCACATGTACGACAGCGAGGCGCTGCGCGAGAAGGGTGTGGCCATCGTCCAGCGCCTGCGCGACGCCGTCGATTTGTGGAAGGAAGAGACCGGCTACGGCTTTAGCTTGTACAGCACGCCGAGCGAAAACCTGTGCGATCGCTTCTGCCGTCTCGATACCGCCGAGTTTGGCGTGGTGGAAGGGGTAACCGACAAAGGTTACTACACCAACAGCTTCCACCTCGACGTGGAGAAGAAGGTCAACCCATACGACAAGATCGATTTTGAAGCGCCGTATCCGCCGCTGGCCAACGGGGGCTTCATTTGCTACGGCGAATACCCGAACATCCAGCACAACCTGAAGGCGCTGGAGGACGTGTGGGATTACAGCTATCAGCATGTGCCGTATTACGGAACCAATACGCCGATCGATGAATGCTACGAGTGTGGTTTCACCGGCGAGTTCGAGTGCACCAGCAAGGGTTTTACCTGCCCGAAATGCGGTAACCACGACGCCTCCCGCGTTTCCGTTACCCGCCGGGTGTGCGGCTACCTCGGTAGCCCGGACGCGCGTCCGTTCAACGCCGGCAAGCAGGAAGAAGTGAAGCGCCGCGTGAAGCACCTGGGCAATGGGCAGATCGGTTAAAGAACAATGCGCTTTTCCCGGATAGCGGCGCGCAGCGCCTTATCCGGGCTACCACTGCCTGGTGAGTCGTAGCCCGGCCGAGCGCAGCGACGCCGGGAAATGGCCGCACTCCTCCGTTTTCGCAAAGCAAATAACGTCAGAGCAAGGCGGCAAACGAAGGGATCCCAGACAGCCAGGTGGGTTTCCTCAAATCAGTTGGCGTTGTAGCAAGGCGGCAAACGAGTAAGTCCCGGGGAGCTTACTGGAGTAAGTGACCCGGGCGAGCGAGCGCAGCCAACGCCGCTGCAGCGGCAAATGAGAAGAGGAAACAATGAATTACCATCAGTACTACCCGGTAGATATTGTCAACGGCCCCGGCACCCGCTGCACCCTGTTTGTCTCCGGCTGCGTCCATGAGTGCCCGGGCTGCTACAACAAAAGCACCTGGAGGGTGAATTCCGGCATGCCCTTCACGACCGAGATGGCCGACCGCATCATCGCCGACCTCAACGACACCCGCATCAAGCGCCAGGGGATTTCGCTCTCCGGCGGCGATCCGCTGCATCCACAGAACGTCGCGGAGATCTTAAAGCTGGTTCAGCGCGTGCGCGCCGAATGCCCCGGCAAAGATATCTGGGTCTGGACCGGCTATAAGCTGGAAGAGCTGAATGAGGCGCAGATGCAGGTGGTGAACCTGATCAACGTGCTGGTCGACGGTAAGTTTGTGCAGGATTTAAAAGACCCGGCGCTGATCTGGCGCGGCAGCAGCAACCAGGTCGTGCATCATTTGCGATAGCGTTTAGAGCCGTTTATTCGCCTGATGATAAACGGCCGCTTTCTCTCTTTTGCCAATGGCAATAACGTAAACCACCACCACCCTATCTCGTACTTGATACACCAGCCGATAACCTGACGCCTTAAGCTTGATTTTGTAGCAATCCGGCAAATCGCTCAGCCTGGCCGACTCAATTCGCGGATTCTGCACAATCTGCTGGAGCTTATTTTTGAACTGTTTTTTGACCGTCTCGCCAAGCTGCCATTCGCGCCAGGCTCGTGGATCAAACTCCAGTTCATAGGTCATCCAGACTCACCTTAACCCCCGGCCGTGGGTTTTCCAGCCGCTCGCGAACGGTGCGTAACAACGCCGCTTCGCCATCGCTGATGGTCATACTTTTCACCGGCATGCGGCCATTTTCCGCAATGTATTGAAACAGCAGGCGTACCGCCTCCGTTGGCGTCATATCGAGTTTCTCCAGCACGGCATAAGCCTCTTTTTTGAGTTTATCATCCAGTCGAACGTTGAGCGTGGCCATTATGCCTCCAGAAAGGGATATTTTGTAATGCATTATAGCATTACATTTGAATTACACTCGAATCTGGAAAACGCCTCTCAAAACCGACTGACGCATTCCATCGCCACCGTTTTAAACTCATCGAAGCTGCGGGTCGTGGCGAGGCGGCTCATGGCGCGCTCGCGCAGGAAAGTCACGAAAATATCGTAGATCGCCATCGCCTCTTCATACTCGCGCTTGCTGATAGCGAGCAGGAAGATGATATGGGCGGTTTCGTCCCCCCAGGCGATGCCCTGCGGAGCGATAACGGTATAGACCACCGTCTTTTTCGCCAGCAGACCCAGGGAGTGCGGTAGCGCAATACCGTCGCCGAGCATGGTGCTGACGATCGCTTCACGCTCCACCACCGAAGCATGAAACTCCGCATCGACGAAGCCTTCCTCCAGCAGCTGCTGACACAGTTCGGCGAATAGCGTTTGCTGATCCATCGGCGTGTCGATCACCCGGAAATGGGCGGCATCGAAGTACTTATTCAGCATCCACGGACGGGTGCGGTCCACCAGCACCAGCTTGCCGATCTGATCCAGTTGATAGTCAGTGGGGAACGGCGCGATGGTCACTACCGGCTTGTCTTTTTCGCTGATCCGCACCGTGGAGATAACAAAATCCTCCTCGATCGCGTCCCGCTGTTCGTACTCGCGCTGGGAAATAGTGGCGGCGATCTCCAGCTGCGGATATTTGCGCTGCAGGATCGCCTCAATCATCCGCACCATCGCATTGCTGGTATCACACACCAGCAGCACCTGCGGCTGACGCTGGTAGCCGATGTTGTAGTGGCGCTCCAGCCCGACGCCGATATGCAGCACCAGAAAACCGATTTCGTTTTCGCTAATGGTATAAGGCGTGTATTTGCCCCAGCTGGAGACCGCGGCGAGGGTCATATCCCAGGCCATCGGGTAGTGCTGTTTGATGTTATCCAGCAGCGGATTGGGGATCATGATCTGGTAGCGTACGCGGGTGATCATGGTCTTTATGTGGGTCAACAGATCGGCGTGCAGCTGGGCATCGTCCAGCAGATTGTAGTTATACTGGCTGTTGATGTAGCGCAGGATGTAGTTGACCAGCGCTTCGTCATCGTCGGCGCTGATGGTTTCCGGGTCCACGTCCTGTACCTGACGGGCAGCGATATGCACGCACAGCCACTCTTCTTCCGCGGGCGATAAAGGTTTACCGGCCAGCCGCTGCAGTTCGCCCGCCAGATCGCGCGCGGCATCACGGACGTTCTGCGCCACATCTTCAGCACTGAAATCCGCCAGCGGGTAGCCTTCGCTGACGCGGCGCACCACCACCGCCCCGTACAGGCAGATAAAGCGCTCGCCGACGTCGGTGAGGCGAATATGGTGCCGGGTTAGCGTCTCCTGCAGCACGGGCTCCAGCAGCGCTGGCACCTCCGCGGCAAAGGCCTCGGCGCCGATCGGCGGCGCGATACCGCCCTGCTGGGCCAGCTCCCACAGCAGGTCGGTGAGGCAGGCGCGAACCGATACCTCGCTGCCAAACAGCTTCATACCGTGGCGCGGGCGGGTTTCAAGGGTGAGCTGATAGCGCTGGAAGCGCTCGCGCACCTCGACCATATCGTTCTGCAGCGTGGCGCGGCTGACGAACCACTCATCCGCCAGGTCTTCCAGCTTGATGGAGAACGCCGACGTCAGAAAACGCACCAGCAGAAACGTGATGCGATCCTGGGCGGTACGCGGGACATGCTGCGCCTTCGGCGACGCCTCCTCCAGCGTCTGAAAGCTCGCCGGGTTATCAATTTTCAGCTGATAACCGCTGCCGCGGTTGAGGATAAACTGCGCGCCATACTGCGCCAGTAGCGCATTCAGGGCGGTAATATCGGCGCGCACGGTACGGGTGGAAACCGACAGGCGTTGCGCCAGCTCATCCTGCGGCAGCGTTTCATTCCGCAGCAGGGTGAAGAGTTGCGCTAAGCGTTGGTTGGGAAATCGCATGTCAGTTCCTTGTGGTTACGGCTCAGGGTTGGGCGGATATCACCATCTGCGATGGGCTGCCGACCGGCGTGTAGTCTGAGACAAAGGTCAATTTGCCATCCTTCGGCGCCACGCTGAAGCGGGTAATATTATCGCTACGCTGGTTCATGACGTACAGCCACTGCCCCTGAGTATCCAGGGTCAGCGTGCGGGGGTAATCTCCGCGCGTCCAGATATCCTCCTGGTGGCTCAGGCGGCCATCGGCCTGCACCGTAAAGTGGGCGATGCTGTTATGCAGACGGTTGGCGACGTATAGCTGTTTGCCGTCGTTGCTCAGCGCCAGACCGGCGGCAAAGCTGGTGCCCTTATACTCTTTCGGCAGCGCGGAGACGGTTTTGCCTTCGCGCAGCAGACCGCTTTGCTGCTCCAGATGATAGAAGGTCAGCGTCGACGCTTCTTCGTTAATCAGCCACAGGCCGTCGCCCTTTGGCGTAAAGACGAAGTGGCGCGGGCCGGCGCCCGGCGACGAAGCGGCGATAAATGGCGGATCGTTCGGCGTCAGCTTGCCGCTGGCGCTATCCAGCCGGTACTGATAGATCCGATCCAGCCCCAGATCGGTAGAGTAAACGTATTTTCCGCTGGGATCGGCGGCGATCATATGGGCGTGCGGGCCATTGTGATCGCTGATGGCGAAACTGCCCTCGACGGCCGCCGCCGGGCGTTCGGCCCCTGCCGGGCCTTCATCCTGATGCCTGTCCACCGCCTCACCCAGGCTACCATCTTCTTTGACCGGTAGCACGGCGATGCTGCCGCTGACGTAGTTGGCCACCAGCAGCTGTTTACCGTTTGGCGTCAGGGAGAGATAAACCGGCCCGGCGCCGCCGGAGGCGACCTGATTGAGTGCGGTCAGCTCACCGTTCTTCTCAATGCGCCACGCCTGCACCACGCCTTTCTCCACCTCGCTGGCGGCATATAGCGTTTTGCCATCGCGCGAGACGGTCAGCTGCGCGACATTCGCCAGCGAGCTCACCAGCGCCTTGTCCCGCAGCGCGCCGGTGTGGCCATCAACGGTAAAGCGGTACAGACCTTCGCCATTGGGATTATAGGTGCCAATCCAGGCGTAGTGGGTTTGCGCGGCGGCGCCGGCGGCAAGCAAAGACAGTGAAGCAACAAGCAGGTGACGAGCGGTTGGCATGGTAACTCCTTGATGGTTCGGTGGGATCAGTTGCCCCTCATCCTTTGATGGGTGAGGGGCAAGGGCACTACTTCACTAACTGTTTGGTCATCTCCAGCAGCTGGCGAACATCGGCCGGGCGGGTGTTGCCGCTGGCCTTATCGATAATCGAGCTGTAGATATGCGGGATGATTTTGCTCACCCCGGCATCGAGGGCGATCTTCAGGATCGCGCTGTAGTTTTCCAGATCGATACCGCCGGTCGGCTCCAGCCAGAAATCGTGCGCGGCGCAGGCTTTGGCCACTGCTTCGAACTCGTCGCGGTGCTTCAGGCCGCCCATCGGGAAGTATTTGATGGAGCTGCCGCCCATATCTTTTAACAGCGCGATGGCGGTTTCCAGCGGCACAATCCCATCCGCCGCGCCGCTGCTCAGCGGGCCGGTGGAGATCTTCACCATCCCCGGGGTGCCGGTGGGCGAGACCAGGCCGTTGACCACCGTCTCGTTCTGCCCGAGCAGCGCGCGGCTGGTGGCCACGCCGGTGAAGACCTGGTTGACGTGCTGCGGCTGCACCTGGCGAGAAATCTCGCTCACCATCGCCGACTGATTCGGATCCCCCGCGCCCAGCCCGACGGAGAGGGCGTTATCAATCAGCTTCGCGTAGTCGCGCATATCGGCCACCGCGCTGGCGACGTCCGGGTAATTTTTGGAGAGCACGCCGACCAGGACATGACCTTCCGCCGCGTCGTAGATTTCCCGAGCGTTGTCTTTGCTGCCCGCCAGGACGTTCAGGCACACGCGGTCACGGTAAAAGTTTGGGGTCAGTTTCATGCTTGTTTCTCCTTGTGCAGAACTTCCGCGATGCGACGGGCGACCACCGCCAGCTGCTGTGCGTTAACGCTGCGGACATCGGCTTCGATAATGCCTTCATTCGCTTTATAGCCGCGGAAGTAGATGGCGTATTCGCCTTGCTTCAGCGCGTTAACCAGATCGCCGGTCTTCACGCCGGTCACCGCTTCGTCGAATTTGATTTCGGCGCGGGCGATATCGCGGCCGGCGCTGTCCCATACCACACGGGCAGAAACGCCGTCGAGGGTGTTGAGCTGTTCGATAAACGGCGTCATCTTCGTCACCATCTCCTCACCGCTCTCTTTGCTCGCCGTCAGGTAGTGTTCAATGGCGCAGGTCAGGCCGAGGATCCCCTCTTTACCCACTTTCATCGCCCGGCCAATGCCCATCGACTGGCGTTTAACCCACTCAACGTACTGCGTTTTGCCGATCACCAGCCCGCTGGTCGGCCCTTCAATCGCTTTCGCGCCGCTGTAGATAACCAGGTCGGCGCCCATGCGGTAGTAGCACTGCAGATCTTCCTCCGCCGCCGCGTCGACGATCAGCGGTAAATGATGCTGACGCGCTACTTCCGCGGCCTGCGCGACGTTGAGCATGCTTTTCTGCACGCAGTGGTGGGATTTGATGTAGAGGATCGCCGCGGTGCGCGGGGTGATCGCCGCCGCCAGCTGTTCGGCAGAGCATTCGTTGGCGTAGCCCGCTTCCACCAGCTTACCGCCGCCCAGCGCCACCATGGTGCCGACCGGCGCGCCGAAGTTGACGTTGTGGCCCTTCGGCAGGACGATTTCGTTATTCTCTATCGGCGTAACGTGCAGGTTCTCCAGCAGCCAGTCGCTGTCTTTCACCAGCACCGCCGCCACCGACTGGGCAATCCCTGCCGACGCGCAGGAGACCACGGTCGCCCCTTCCACGTCCAGCAGCCTGGCGATGTACTCGCCGGTCTTATTCACCAGGTCTTTCATTTCAAAGTACTGGTTCATACCGGCCATCGCGGCTTCCACCACTTCCGGGCGCGGCGTGGAGACGCCCAGCGCCGTCATCCGGCCGGAAGTGTTAATTACTTGTTTTAAAAGGTATTTTTCAAAAATCGAAGGCATGTTCCGCGCTCCCTTGTTCGGTCAGATAGCCTTTGCCCGCGCGGATCGCGGCCAGCGGCACCAGAATGTTGTCTGCCTGGAGGCTCTCTTTTTCGGCATCCACCAGCAGCGTTGGCTGGCGCTCCAGGCGAAATAGCGTTAGATCGGCGTCGAAACCCACTTCCAGCCGCCCTTTACGCGACAGGCGCAGCCCCTCGGCGGCGCTGACGGTCACGCAGTCAATCACCTGCGGCAGGGTCATGCCGATAGCGAGGAATTTCGACATCACCAGCGCCAGCGAACGTACCGGGCCGTCGATGCGGTTGCGGCAGTAAATATCCGAGCTGATGGTGTGCGGCAGAATGCCCAGCGCAATCGCCCGGCGCGCCACTTCAAAGCTGAAGCTGGCGGTACCGTGGCCGACGTCAAGGCGCACGCCGCGGTGCAGGGCGCGGGTAATCGAACTGCGCAGTTCGCCGGCAGGATTCAGAATGCGGTTCGGCTTGCCGTTATAGCAGTGGGTAATGATGTCGCCGCGACTCAACAGCTCGGCAATTTCATCGAGGTTCGGCGGATTATTGCCGATGTGTACCATCAGCGGCAGATCGCCGTTTTCCTGCTGCATAGTCTTGGCGCGCGCCAGCGGCGTAATGCCGTTTTCGCCCACCACGCTGCTGCTCATCCGCGCCTTCAGGCCGACGATAAAGTCGGGATGGCGCTGCACCGCCTGCTTCACCGCCTCGGCGTCGATATTGGCCAAATTGGCCAGTTCGTTCTGGGCAATCAGCCCGACGCGGGAGATATTGAGCAGGGCATAGACTTCCGTCACCGCTTTGCGGGTTAACTGGTAGAAGTCGTCCACATCGTCGGCGCCGGTGCTGCCAGCATCAATCACGGTGGTGACGCCGGTGGCGATGCCAACGCTGTCCGGCTCATCGTGATATATCGGCGAATTTGGGTAGCAGTGAACGTGGGAGTCAATCCAGCCGGCGCTGACGTAGCTGTTGCCCTGCAGATCGATGGTTTTACGGGAGGGCGCGCTAATCTCGCCCAGCGCCGCGATTTTCCCGTCCTGAATGGCGATATCAGTCAGGGTATCGTCGACGAGGCGCGCGCGGCGCAGGAGTAAATCAAACATAGCTATCTCCTGATGAAAGAGTGAATCTGTTGCCGGATGGCGGCGTACCGCCTTATCCGGCCTACACATCGCGCTGACCTGTAGGCCCGATAAGCGCAGCGCCATCGGGCGATTAGCTAATCGCCACCGGGAAGATCGAGCCAAGGATCATCGCGCCGAGGATGGCGCCACCGGTGATCGGTTTCTGCCAGATGTAGAACAGCAGTGCGCCAACCAGCGAGCCGATCCCGATAGGAATCGAGGCGGTCATTGCGCTGAGGATAATCAACGGCCCCAGGAAGCGGCCGGAGGCGTTACCTGCGCCCATCATCACGTCGGCGCCGTAGGTGGAGTCGCTCTGGTTGATGGTGAACTTACGCGCCAGAATGATGATGTAGCCCACCGCCAGGCCGAGGATCAGGCCGGTTGCCAGCGAGGCGGCGAAGTTCGCCACCGGGAAGACAAAGCCCGCGCCGAGCAGCAGCGCCGGGACGCCAAGACCGATCCCGGTCTGAATAGCGCCGCCGATATCGAGGATCCCCACCAGCGACCCTTCGATGATGCGGGCGAACAGGAAGCTGGCGCCAAACGCCGCCACCGCGCCGTAAACGCCGGTATCAATCCCCGACTTCAGCATCGCCACGAAGGCGACTTCGTTAAAGGCGCCGATGCCGTACAGGTAGTACATGTGGGTCCCGGCGAAGACGCCGGAGGAGAGCAGGCCAACGAAGATCGGGAACGACCAGTCGGCATACCAAAAACCTTTATTCTGTTCCATTATCAGGCTCCCGTTATTTGCCGCTGAGTGAGTTGTGGATCATGTCCAGCCAGTTCGGCACGGTCAGATGGAAGGATTCGATCATCTTCATGTCGAAGCCGCGGAAGAAGCCGCTGAGGACGAACAGGGCGACAATGGCCACCATCATCACTTTGGTGACCCGGTTCCAGCCGCTCTCTTCAACGCCTTTGCCGATCAGAATACCCAGCACCAGCCCCGGTACGGCGTTGCCCATAATCAGCTGCGCCGCGCCGCCGAAGATGGTCGCCCAGAAGCCTGATTTTTTACCGGCGTCGATCGCCGCCAGCCAGAAGATCACCGGCATCACGGTGTTCACCAGCAGGTTTGCCGCCGGCACCAGTACCTTAACCGCGGTCACCTGCAGCGCTTCCGGTACGGACGAGGCGGTAAGGTTGAGGAAGGCGACGACAATCATGCCGATGATGCCGCAGGAGATGGCCATTTTTTTCGGATCGTGCAGCGTTTCGCCGACGTTACGATTTTTCAGCATCAGCGCCGCCGCGCCCCAGTTGGGGATAATGCGGTGGTCAACATCCTGGGTGAAGGAGCCTGCTGCAACGGAAGAGGCCCAGGCGTTAAAGAAGAAACCGAGGCCAAAGGAGAAGTGGGAAGCCGGATCGCCCTCACAGGAGTTTAGCTCGCCCAGGGTTCGAAACGCCCCCATCCCCTGGGTGGTAGGGGCATGAAACATGCGTGCCGCTCCGGCGCCCACGCCGACGCCGACCAGGCCGCCGATGATAAGCGATTTTATTAAAATTATCAGGAACATAGTCAGACCCTTTGCTAACAATCAGGTTTGCGTGACGAAATCCACTTTATCGAGATCGATGGCGGTCACGTTGACGGTGACGTCCAGCTCCACGCTGTAGGTCCGTCGTTCACGGCGCAAAAAGAAAAACAGGAAGGCCTCTTTTCGTACCGCTTCGCGCGCATGAACAACCGTCACGTCCTGTGGCTCAATACGCAGCAGAATGTGCGATGAGGTTTTCATCACCGCAGCCTGCACATGGTTCAGGGCATCGGCGAAGGCCCGTGATTTGCTTTCGCCTTTGCCGGCAACCCTCACCGTGGTGGTGAATTGCTCTTTCATACTTATGCGCCGTATTTCTTTTTCCAGGCTTCTACCAGGCGCTCACCCAGCTCTTCTTTATCCATAAAGCCGAAGCCCAGCACGTTGCAGCCTTCGTTGATGGCGGTGACGCCCTCTTCAACAGAACGCATGCCGTATTTCGCTTTGTAGCCGTATTTGGTCTGGGCGGTGATGGCGCCGGCGCCGCCGCTGCCGCAGAAAGAGATGCCGAAGGTGGCGTTTTCCGCTTTCATCATGTCGCCAAGCTTCATGTCGGCAGCAACGCCAGGGACGACCACTGCGCGTGCGCCGGCTTTCTCTGCGCCTGCGGCGACCTTTTGGCCTTTACCCAGACGGTCGCCAATAACTACGGTGATTTGTTCCATGTTTTGCTCCTTACAGGTTTTCTTTTGCGACTTCGAAGTGGACGGAGAGCAGCCAGGCCTCTTCATCAGGCAGGTTGCCGAACTGCGCGACCACTTCGCGGGCCAACGTCATTGAATCTGGTGAAATCTCTTCGAACAGGCTGGCATCCACTTCCGGCAGCGGTTCGCCGCTGATTGACCGGTGGGCCATCGCCCGCACGTGGGAAGTCAGCATTTGCTCCTGAACGTCGTTAGGGACGATGCCGTGACGGCTTAACAGGGCAAAAACCTGCTGCAGCATCTTGTCAGCCAGGCGTTCGGTCTGCGCTGCCTGCTCCCCTACGTCGTGTATTACCGCTCCGTTATTCACTTCTGATACCCCGCTGATGTCTCTGGGAATCAAAGTAGCGCCGGGGGGTGGGAGTTTGTAGCGAGTTGTTTTCCACTTCGAAGTGGAAAGGGAGACGGCAGGCGTGATCGACACCACATATTCACTGGAAAAATGAAAAAACAGCAATTATGGCGTGAGACGTATCACAACAATGCGCGCGAATGAGCCGCCCGCGGCTGCGGAAAGGGCGGAAAAAGAAAAGGGAAAAATGTGATACAGGTAGGTTTTCAGGCGGGAGACATCGGCTGATGCCTCCCGAAAAGAACAGTTAGCGGTACTTCTTATGGTAGGTGTTGCGGGTGGTTTTAAACTCCTCCGCGGCGGCCTGCGCCTCTTTCACCTTGCCTTCATTCGCCAGCTTCAGCGCGCCGTCGATCTGGCCGATCAGAATATCCAGACCGTGACGGTAATCTTTCATCTCAGCGCTGTCGGCCGCTTTGCCTTCCAGCTTCGGCGGGGTCTCTTTCTGGGCATCAACCGCGGCGGTACGCATCTTATTCAGCGCCGCTTTCAGCTCGCCGGCGTCAGAGGTTTTCTGTACCACTTGCAGGTTTTCTGCCAGAGTGTCCATGTCTTCGCCCAGGTCGGCGAAGGCCGACGCTGAACCGAGCGCAAAAGCAGAGACAGCCAGCATCGCTAACAGTTTTTTACGCATTGCTCACTTCCTTTTTATTATTTAAGCAAACAGGTGTTATTGTCCGGCGATTTTCATCTCCGGCAGCAGCACAGAACCACACTGAATGTTGCTGCGCGTTTCAATATCATCGCCAATGGTCACGATATTACGCCACATTTCTTTCAGATTTCCTGCAATGGTGATCTCACTGACAGGATATTGAATTTCGCCATTTTCTACCCAGAAGCCGGATGCGCCGCGTGAGTAGTCGCCGGTGACGCCACTAACACCCTGCCCCATCAGTTCGGTAACCACAAGACCGGTGCCCATCTCTTTAAGCATCTTTGCAAAACTCAGGCCGCGGCCGTTAATGCGCCAGTTATGGATGCCCCCGGCGTGGCCGGTGCTTTTCATCCCCAGCTTGCGGGCGGAGTAGTTGGTCAGCAGCCACTGGGTCAGTACGCCATCTTTGACGATATCGCGACGCTCGGTGCGCACGCCTTCGCTGTCGAACGGCGTGGAGGCCAGCCCTTTCAGCAGGTGCGGATGCTCTTCAATGGTCAGCCACTCCGGCAAAATTTGTTTGCCCAGCGAATCGAGCAGGAAGGTGGATTTGCGGTATACCGAACCACCGGCAATCGCTCCGACCAGGTGGCCAAACAGCCCGGTCGCCACTTCGTTGGCGAAAATCACCGGCGCCTTCATGGTCGACAGCTTACGCGGCGCCAGGCGCGACAGGGTGCGGCGGGCGCACTCTTCCCCGACCCATTCCGGGGATTGCAGATCCTCGATTGCCCGGCCAATGGTGTAGGCGTAGTCGCGTTCCATATCGCCGTCATCTTCCGCAATGACGCAGCTGGAGAGCGAATGGCGAGTCGAGCAGTAGCTTTGCAGCATGCCATGGCTGTTGCCGAACACTTTGATGCCATAGTGGCTGTTAAAGCTGCCGCCTTCGGTGTTGGTGATGCGTTTATCGGCCTTCAGCGCCGCTTGCTCCGCGCGGGCGGCCAGTTCAATGGCGTCGTCCGGGGAGACCTCCGCCGGGTGGAACAGGTCCAGATCCGGAGCGTCAAAGGCCAGCAGCTCTTTATCGGCCACACCGGCAAACGGGTCCGGGGAGGTATAGCGTGCGATATCCAACGCCGCCTGCACGGTACGGGCGATGGCGTCCGGGCTGAGATCGGTGGAAGAGGCGCTGCCCTTGCGGTTCTGGTGGTAAACCGTGATGCCTAACGCCCCATCGCTATTGAATTCTACATTCTCCACTTCGCCATAGCGGGTGCTGACGCCGATGCCTGTCGTTTTGCTGACGGAGACTTCTGCGCCATCGGATTTACCTGCCGCCAGTTCCAGCGCCGTGGTCACGGCCTCTTCCAGCGTCTTACGTTGCTGGGCAACTTGAGAGATCACTTTCATTGCTAATGCCATAATGTAAGAAGGAGTTAACTGAAGTCTAACAGAGAACCGTTTTTCAGTGCGCGCCTTAACTGGTAACATTAGCCTCTTTTTTTAAGGAGCCTGAGATGACAAAGCAGCCCGAAGACTGGCTCGACGACGTTCCCGGTGATGATATCGAGGATGAAGACGATGAAATTATCTGGGTCAGTAAGAGTGAAATTAAGCGCGACGCTGAAGAACTGAAGCGTCTTGGCGCTGAACTCGTTGACCTGGGGAAAAACGCGCTGGATAAAATTCCGCTGGATACTGACCTGCGCGACGCCATCGAACTCGCCCAGCGAATCAAAAAAGAGGGTCGCCGCCGCCAGCTGCAGCTTATCGGTAAGATGCTGCGCAATCGCGATGTCGATCCGATTCGTCAGGCGCTGGATAAGCTAAAAAACCGCCACAACCAGCAGGTTGCGCTGTTCCACAAGCTGGAGCAGATTCGTGACCGACTGATTGACGACGGGGATGACGCCGTAGCTGAAGTGCTGAACCTGTGGCCAGATGCTGACCGTCAGCAGCTGCGTTCCCTGATCCGCAATGCGAAGAAAGAGAAAGAAGGCAACAAACCGCCGAAATCCGCGCGCCTGATCTTCCAGTATCTGCGCGAACTGGCGGAAAACGAAGGCTAATCCCCGCCGCTTTTGCCGCACAAGTCACCCGGATGGCGGCGCGCTGCGCCTTATCCGGGCTACTCCGCTGTTTCCGGCGTTGTGCCGGATGGCGGCTACGCCTTATCCGGCCTACGAAAGGCTGCTTAACCTGATTTATCAAACGCTTGCTCAACACCGTAGGCCCGCGCAAGCGCAGCGCCGCCGGGCAAACTGTATCCGGCGCCGTTTCCGGCGTTGTACCGGATGGCGGCTACGCCTTATCCGGCCTACCTTCCCCAGCTACAACGCCAACATCGCGCCAGCAGGGGGTTCCCGCTGCATCTCCTGAGTCCCCCTAATCCGCACAACGATACTTTTGTTTATTGCCTCACCACCGCTGAATCGTTAAAGCTAAAAGCAATGCAGATCACATCTTGTGGTGATAATTAATCATGCCTTAGCACAATAATACGACACTTATCGCATTTAACATCTTCAAAACGGCCACTTTCTCACCAGGTGAGGCGCTTCACATTTTAATCACCCCCATGCCGGTAGATTTCACACGTCAATGACACAATCGATTCAGCAAAAGGGAATAAAAATGAAAAAGACATTGGTTCTGACGGCTATCGCTCTGCTGGTTTCTGGCTCCGCCGCGGCAAAAACATGGGTGCTGACGAGTGCTGAAGAGGGCATGGATAAAGGAAACTGGCAGATCAGCAGCGATCAGCTGAAGGTGAAAGACCATACGTTCAGCATTGAGCAAAAAGTCCTGCACGGCGGCAAGCAGGAAGGCAGCAAAATCCTCACCATTCGCAGTAAAGACGGCCTGACCATCACCCTCAGCCCGACGCGGGGCATGAACTTGCTGCGAGTGGAAGGCTTCGGCAGCCGGATGGGCTGGGATTCGCCGGTCAAAGAGGTTGTTAACCCGGCGTTTATCAACCTGGAGAGCCGCAACGGACTCGGCTGGCTGGAAGGGTTCAACGAGATGATGGTCCGCTGCGGCTATGAGTGGACCGGCCATCCGGTCACCGCGGACGGGCAAATTTATACCCTGCACGGCAAGGCCGGCAACACGCCGGCCTCCCTGGTGGAGGTTGAGGTGGCCGACAGCGCGCCGTATGAAATTCGCGTCCGCGGGCTGGTGAAAGAGAGCACCTTCAAAAAAGCCGATCTGCAGACCATGACCGAGCTGCGCTATATCCCGGGCAGCAACAGCTTCAGCCTGCACGATGTCTTAACCAATCACGCCGACTATCCGCATGATTATCAGATCATCTACCACAGCAACTTCGGTACCCCGATCCTCGAAGAAGGCGCACGTTTCCTCGCCCCGATGTCCAGCATCAGCCCGTTCAATGATTACGCCAAGAGCGGGTTAAAAACCTGGCAAACCTATCAGGGACCGACCAAAGACTTTGACGAGATGGTATTTAATATTCAGCCGCTGGCCGATGAAAATCACCAGACGCTGGCCGCCGTGGTCAACAAGGCTGGCGATAAAGGCGCCTCTATTCAGTTCGACACCCGCCAGCTGCCGGTCCTGACGCTGTGGAAAAACACCGACACCGTCAAACAGGGTTACGTCACCGGTATCGAGCCAGGGACCAGCTACGCCTATCCGGTGACCATTGAACGCGAGCAAAAACGCGTGAAGCAGCTGCAGCCGGGCGCCAGCGCGCAGTTTGATCTGACCTACACCTTGCTGCACGACAGCGCCCAGGTGGCCGCCGTCGAGCAGAAGATCGCGCAGATTCAGGGCGACAATAAAGTGGTGGAGAACGAAACGCCGATCGCCAAAGAGTAAAAATACCCCCAGCCGAACGCCCGGAGCGGTACGCCGCGCCGGGCTACTCCCGCCCCATCACCTCGTGCCCGAGATCCCGGGCAAACTGCTGGTACTGTCGCTCATCGATCGGCTGCGGATAGCTCAGCACCAGCAGCTCATGATCCGCGATGCCCTGATGATAGGTGGGATGACGATGCGCCCAGGGGTTAGCGTGAAATCCCATCGACTGATAAAAGCGCAGTCGTTTATGGGCGATCTCGCTGGTGAGCGGATCGATTTCCAGAATAGTCAGCGGGGCGCGCGTCAGGATCTGCGCCAGCAGCTGTTTACCATAGCCACGGGAGCGCAGCGTATCGTCGATCGCCAGATGTTCGACATAACCGTAGCCGGCAAACAGCCAGCAGCCGCTGAGGCCGATAAATACGTTCTCATCGAACCACGCCTCCAGCGCGTAGTGCGGGTGGCTCAGCGCCTGAAGTTTGGCCTCGCTTTCGCGCTGCTCGTGCCACGGAAAGGCGCGTGCGTAGAGCGCGTCCAGCATGGCGAAATGGGGCGAGTCGGTAGTTAGTACGCTTTCGCAGGTCAGCATCACACCCTCCCTGTTGGTAAAAACAAAACTGCCCTCACGCGGAGGGCAGTGACCGGAGGCGCTCGGGCTTACTCTGCCGCGGCCGCTTTTTGCGCCAGCTTATCCAGCAGCTTTTGATGAATGCCGCCGAAGCCGCCGTTGCTCATCACCAGGATATGGTCGCCAGGATGGGCGGTTTTGACCACCATCTCCGCCAGGGTATCGACGTCGGCGCTCCAGTGGGCCGGCTGGACGCAGGCTTCCGCCACTTCCGCTACCTGCCATGGAATATGCTGCGGCTGCAGGAGGAACACTTCATCGGCGCGGCCAAGGGACGGCGCCAGATCGTCCTTGCAGACGCCCATTTTCATGGTATTAGAGCGCGGCTCCAGCACGGCGAGAATGCGCGCGGTGCCGCCCACTTTGCCGCGCAGCGCCTGCAGCGTGGCGAGGATCGCCGTCGGATGATGAGCGAAATCGTCATACACGGTGACGCCGTTGGCTTCGCCGCGCAGCTCCAGACGACGGCGGGCGTTGATAAAGCTGCCCAGCGCGTTCGCGGCATCCGCCGGCAGTACCCCGACGTGACGCGCCGCGGCAATGGCCATCAGGCCGTTATGCATATTATGTTCGCCGACCAGCGCCCACTTCACCTCGCCGACCTTTTCGCCGTCAAACAGCACTTCCCACTGCGAGGCGTCGGCGTTCAGCTTCTTCGCCTGCCAGTGGCCCTGCTCGCCCACCAGCTCCTGCTCGCTCCAGCAGCCCATCGCCATCACCTGCTTCAGGTTGATGTCGTTCTCCGGCAGGATAATTTTGCCTTTGCCTGGCACGATGCGCACCAGATGGTGGAACTGCTTCTGAATCGCCTTCAGGTCGTCAAAGATATCCGCGTGGTCGAACTCAAGGTTGTTGAGGATCAGCGTCCGCGGGCAGTAGTGAACAAATTTGGAGCGCTTGTCGAAGAAGGCGCAGTCGTATTCATCCGCTTCAATGACGAAGAACGGGCTGTCGCCCAGGCGCGCAGAGACGTCGAAATTGCCCGGAACGCCGCCAATAACGAAGCCCGGCTGGTAACCGCAGGCTTCAAGGATCCAGGTCGCCATGCCGGCGGTGGTGGTTTTGCCATGGGTCCCGGCGACGGCCAGCACCCAGCGATCGCGCAGCACGAAGTCGTGCAGCCACTGCGGGCCGGACATATAGGGAATATTGTTTTCCAGCACCGCTTCAACGCACGGGTTGCCGCGAGTCATGGCGTTACCGATGATCACCAGATCCGGCCGGGGCTCCAGCTGGCTGGGGTCATAGCCCTGAATTAAATCAATCCCCTGGTTTTCCAGCAGGGTGCTCATCGGCGGATAGACGTTAGCATCCGACCCCGTTACCTCATGACCGAGGGAGCGCGCCAGCATGGCCAGGCCCCCCATAAACGTGCCACAGATTCCTAAAATATGAATGCGCATTCGTCATTTCCTTCTCTTATCCGGGGCACATTTTACCCATATCCCGGGCCCTGGCGAAATGCATTTCAGGCGAATCTGTATTTTGCTGGCGCGATTCACCAGTGCGCACTTTTTTGATTCTTTGTTAAGATTGTTGCGTTCGTTTTACTCAACATAAAAATGCAGGGAACGAGTTATGAAAACGTTAGGTGAGTTTATTGTTGAAAAGCAGCACGAGTTCTCCCACGCCACCGGTGAGCTGACTGCTTTGTTGTCAGCAATAAAGCTGGGCGCCAAGATCATCCACCGCGATATCAACAAGGCCGGTCTGGTCGATATCCTGGGTGCCAGCGGTGCTGAAAACGTTCAGGGCGAGGTTCAGCAAAAACTCGATCTGTTCGCTAATGAAAAATTAAAAGCCGCACTGCGAGCACGCGATATTGTTGCCGGGATCGCCTCTGAAGAAGAAGATGAGATTGTCGTCTTCGAAGGGTGTGAACACGCCAAATACGTGGTGCTGATGGACCCTCTGGATGGCTCCTCTAACATCGACGTTAACGTCTCTGTCGGTACGATCTTCTCTATCTATCGCCGTGTGACGCCTGTTGGCACGCCGGTGACAGAAGAAGATTTCCTGCAGCCGGGAAACAAGCAGGTGGCAGCGGGCTATGTGGTCTATGGCTCTTCGACAATGCTGGTGTATACCACCGGCTGCGGCGTCCACGCCTTCACCTATGACCCGTCCCTCGGCGTCTTCTGTCTGTGCCAGGAGCGCATGCGCTTCCCGGAGAAGGGCAATACCTACTCCATTAACGAAGGCAACTACATCAAATTCCCGCAGGGCGTGAAGAAGTACATTAAGTACTGCCAGGAAGAGGACAAAGCGACTCAGCGTCCTTATACCTCACGCTATATCGGCTCTCTGGTGGCGGACTTCCACCGCAACCTGCTGAAAGGCGGCATCTACCTCTATCCAAGCACCGCCAGCCACCCGGATGGTAAGCTGCGCCTGCTGTATGAATGCAACCCGATGGCCTTCCTTGCCGAACAGGCGGGCGGTAAGGCCAGCGATGGTAAAGAGCGTATTCTGGATATTGTTCCGGAAAGCCTGCACCAGCGCCGCTCCTTCTTCGTCGGCAACAACCACATGGTGGAAGACGTCGAGAACTTTATTAAGTCGTTCCCGGACGCCTAAACGCCCTGCCCGCTCCTCCCGCGCCTGCGGGAGGAGCCTCTCGCTTAGCGACTCCCCGCCCCGCTCACCCGCGTCACCGCCGCATTCTGCCGGTTTTCCCACAGCACGGTCAGCCCACGCTGCAGCGCGATAAAGATAAACAGCAAAATGCCGATGGCGATTTTCGTCCACCATGAGCTGAGGGTGCCGTCGAAGTTGATGTAGGTCTGAATCAGCCCCTGGATCGCCACCCCGAACAGGGTTCCCAGCACGGTGCCAACGCCGCCGCTGAGCAGCGTGCCGCCGATCACCACCGAGGCAATGGCGTCCAGCTCCACGCCGACGCCCGCCAGCGCATAGCCCGCCTGGGTATAAATGGAAAAGACGATCCCGGCCAGCGTCGCCAGCCCGGTGGAGAGCATATAGATACGGATTGTGGCGCTGCGGGTGGAAATCCCCATCAGATTCGCCGACGTCGCGTTGCCGCCGATGGCATACACCTGATTGCCGAAGCGGGTGCGGTGGGCGACAAAAATACCGGCCACCACCACCAGCAGCATCAGCAGCCCCATGGCGCTGAGGCGTCCGCCGCCGGGAATGGTCCATGCCAGCCCGGACAGGGTGTCATACACCGGGTGGTTAATCGGAATCGACTCCTCTGACACCAGATAGCTCACGCCGCGCAGGAAGAACATGCCGGCGAGGGTGATGATAAAGGCCGGGATCTTCAGGGCGTCAATCAGCAGCCCCATAAACGCGCCGAAGGCGCAGCCCATCACCAGCACCAGCGGAAACGCCACCAGCGGTGATATTCCCCAAAAGCCAATCGCTTTGGCGAGAAAGACGCCGGTAAAGGCGATCACCGACCCGACAGACAGATCGATCCCGCCGGAGAGGATCACGAAGGTCATGCCCACGGCGATGATCCCGAGGAAGGCGTTATCCGTCAGGATATTGCAGATCACCCGCGTCGAGGCAAAGCCGGGGAATTGCGTCAGGCAGTAGAGATAGCCCAGCACAAACACCGCGAGGGTGATCATCAACGGTAAATTACGTTTTATCATGGCCGCGTACCCCTTTCAGTAAACCGATAAAGCGCGGCGACTGGACAATCAGTACGCACAGCACCACCACCGCTTTCACCACCTGGTTGAGCTCCGGCGGGAAGCCGGAGAGCAAAATCCCGGTGTTCATGCCCTGGATAATCAGCGCCCCCACCACCGACAGCAGCAGGTTGAATCGCCCGCCCATCAGCGAAGCGCCGCCGATGACCACCGCCAGAATGGCGTCCAGCTCCAGCCATAGCCCGGCGTTATTGGCATCCGCGCCGCGAATGTCCGCCGCCACGATGATCCCGGCGATCGCCGCGCAGACGCCGCTCAGGACATAGGCCAGCATCACCACGATGCGGGTATTAACGCCGGCGTTTTTCGCCGCGCGGATATTGATCCCCACCGCTTCGATAAACATGCCCAGCGCCGTTTTACGGGTAAACAGCCAGAACAGCAGCAGCGTAGCAGCGGCGACGATCACTGGCGTCGGAAACAGCAGAAACGATCCGCTGCCAAGCCACGCCAGCGCAGGGGAATCAAAGGTGACGATCTGCCCGGCGGTGATCAACTGCGCTACCCCGCGTCCGGCCACCATCAGGATCAACGTCGCCACAAAGGGCTGGATCTTAAGGACCGCCACGAGGATGCCGTTCCACAGCCCGGCCAGCGCGCCCGCCGCCAGCGAGGCCAGCAGCACCACCGCCAGGCTGTGTCCGGCGACGGTCATCGAGGCGGCCGTCGCGCCGGCAATCGCCATCACCGCCCCCACCGACAGGTCGATTCCGCCGGTGGCGATCACCAGCGTCATGCCGATGGCCAGCAGCGCCACCGGAGCGGCGCGGTTGAGAATATCGATTGGGCTGCCAAACAGGCGGCCATCCTGGAGCACCACCTGATAAAAATGGGGCGCCACCAGGCTGTCGACCAGCAGAACCAGCAGCAGAGCAATGATCTGCGGGGTGCCCTTCGGCCAGGTGAAGCGTCGCTTCTCCGGGCCGGTTTGCGAAAGAGATCGAGGCATCATGAGTTACTCCTTATGCCGCAATAGCGTTCATGATCGCCGGTACAGAGAGCTCGGCGAGCGGGATCTCGGCCACCTGCCGGCGATCGCGCATGATAATGACCCGATCGGCGTAACCCACCAGCTCCTCCAGTTCAGAGGAGATGACCAGCAGCGCCAGACCATCGGCGCAGAGGGTTTCAATCAGGCGAATAATTTCCGCGTGGGCGCCGACGTCAATGCCGCGGGTCGGTTCATCGAGGATCAGGAACTGCGGTTTGGTCAGCAGCCAGCGAGAAAGTAATACCTTCTGCTGGTTGCCGCCGGAGAGAAACTCGATCGGCTGCTCCGCGCTGGGGGTACGGATCCCCAGCTGGCGAATAAAGCGCTCGGCGATCTCGTTCTGTTCACGCCGGGGTATCGGCCGCAGCCAGCCGCGCTGCGCCTGCAGGGCGAGGACGATATTTTCCCGCACCGAAGCGGCGGCGATAATGCCGTCGGTTTTGCGATCCTCCGGACAGAAGCCGATCCCGAGGCAGGAGGCCTGATGCGGAGAGCGCAGGGTTTGCGGTTTGCCTTTGATCCATGCCTTCCCGCTGTCCGCCGTTTTAATGCCGAAGATCACCTCGGCGGTTTCAGTGCGTCCGGAACCCAACAGGCCGGCGAGGCCGACAATTTCGCCCGGACGGACCTGCAGGTCGAACGGGGCGATGGTGCCTTTCTTGCCGTAGCCTTCGAACGCCGCCACCGGCTTATCGCTCAGCAGGGTTCGGCCCGCCCGCTGCAGGGCGTTGTGGTCCAGTTCGCGGCCCAGCATCATTTTCACCAGCTCAATCTGCGGCAGCTCGCGGGTTTCGCGGCAGCCGACGAAGCTGCCGTTGCGCAGCACGGTAATGCGGTCGCTGACCGCATAGACCTGGTCGAGAAAATGGGTGACGAAGATCAGGCTGACGCCGTTATCCCTGAGCTGGCGCATCAGGGTAAACAGCATCTCCACCTCCTGGGTATCGAGGCTGGCGGTGGGCTCGTCGAGGATCAATACCTTGGCCGACAGGTCGATAGCCCGACAGATAGCGACGATCTGCTGCATCGCCACTGAAAAGCGGTTCAGCGGCTCGCGCACATCGAGGGAAAAGCCGTAGGAGGCCATCAGCGCCGTCGCCCTGGCCTCCATCTCTTTACGTCGCAGCAGGCCAAACCGCCGCGGCTCACGGCCGATAAACAGGTTGTCCGCCACCGACATATTCGGCAGCAGGTTCACTTCCTGATAAACGGTGCCGATCCCCAGCTGCTGGGCATGGGCGGTATTTTTCGGGGAAATGGCCTGGCCTTCCAGCCAGATGGTGCCGCGATCGGCATGGTAAACGCCGGTAAGCGCTTTGATCAGCGTCGATTTTCCGGCGCCGTTTTCGCCCAACAGGGCCATGATTTCGCCGCGCCGCAGGCTAAAGTTGACGTTATCCAGCGCCTTAACGCCGGGGAAGAATTTACTGAGTCCTTCGGTGCGAAGGATCTCCTGGTGTGCCTCGGCGCTCATAATCGATATCACCTTCAAATGATGTCAGGTTGCCCCGGTTCGCGCTCTGCTTGCCGGGGTTACTGGAACGCTGCCTGTTACCCTCTCCGCTTGCGGAGAGGGCCGGGATGAGGGGCTAGCCACTCAGTAGCCCATATTTTTCTTCTTCTCTAACTCTTCTTTCGCCGTATCCGGCAGATACAGCGTCGATTTGGTAATGGTCAGCTTCTCCGGCAGGGTGCCGTCTTTTTTGTATTTCTCCAGCGCATCAAACGCCGGGCCGGCCATATTCGGCGTCAGCTCGACGCTGGCGTTGGCTTCGCCGGCGATCATCGCTTTATAGATATCCGGCACGCCGTCGATGGAGCCGGTGAGAATATCTTTGCCCGGCTTCAGACCGGCTTCTTTAATGGCCTGGATGGCGCCGATGGCCATATCGTCGTTATGAGCGAATACCATGCAGATGTTTTTGCCGTTATTCTCCGCCTTGATAAAGCTCTCCATGACCTCTTTCCCTTTGCTGCGGGTGAAGTCGCCGGACTGAGAGCGGATAATTTTGATATTCGACGCTTTGGCGATAGCGTCGGCGAAGCCTTTCTTACGGTCGATGGCCACGCTGGCCCCGACGGTGCCCTGCAGTTCAACGACGTTACACGGCTTACCGTCGACGGTTTTCACCAGCCAGTCGCCAATCAGCTGGCCTTCCAGCACGTTGTTGGCGGTCACGGTGGTCATGTAGAGATCTTTATCTTTCACATCAATGGAACGGTCGAGGAGGAAGACCGGTATCTTGGCCTCTTTCGCCTCTTTCAGCACCGGCTCCCAGCCGGTGGCCACCACCGGCGCAATGAAGATCGCGTCAACCCCCTGGGCGATAAAGGAGCGCACCGCTTTGATCTGGTTTTCCTGTTTTTGCTGACCATCAGCGATCTTCAGCGTAATACCGCGCTTGGCGGCTTCCTCTTTCGCGACGCTGGTTTCCGCCGCACGCCAGCCGGATTCAGAACCGACCTGCGAAAAACCTACGGTTAGCGGGGCAGCTATCGCCATAGACGACATAGCTGCGGAAACTGCTGTGACAAGAAGTAAGCGCTTCCACATAAGGGTATCCTCGTAGGGTTATTGTTGGTTAAAGTCTCACCTGCGGACAAACTATAGACAATCGGTGATGTAACTGAATGCGTTACATCACACTTCAAAAAAGTAAATGAGATGTTAATGACAGCCCAATAGCCCAGCGGAGAGCGGATAAGGCTTCGCGGGGAGCGCGGCAGCGGCGGTTTGTGACGTTTTTTTAAGCAGTTTGATAAATCAATCACATGCAATGAAAACGGTTACATAAATTTATTCATGATGTGGCTATGTTTATGGATTTTCATGTCATTATGGCGTGCAAAATTCAGAGCACTCCGCGGCGAGATCGGGAAAAAGAAGCGAAGACATTCGATGTGAGTTGGCTATAATACCGAGCACTTGTTTGCCATACATTTTAAAGGAAACAGACATGAGCTTACTCAACGTACCTGCGGGCAAAGATCTGCCGGAAGACATCTACGTCGTGATCGAGATCCCGGCGAACGCAGATCCTATCAAATACGAAGTCGACAAAGAGAGCGGTGCACTGTTCGTTGACCGTTTCATGTCCACAGCGATGTTCTATCCGTGCAACTACGGCTACATCAACCACACCCTGTCCCTGGACGGCGACCCGGTTGACGTGCTGGTCCCGACCCCGTACCCGCTGCAGCCGGGCTCTGTGATCCGCTGCCGTCCGGTTGGCGTTCTGAAGATGACCGACGAATCCGGTGAAGACGCGAAACTGGTTGCCGTACCGCACACCAAGCTGAGCAAAGAATACGATCACATCAATGATGTGAACGACCTGCCGGAACTGCTGAAAGCACAGATCACTCACTTTTTTGAGCACTACAAAGATCTGGAAAAAGGCAAGTGGGTTAAAGTCGACGGTTGGGACAACGCGGAAGCGGCGAAAGCCGAAATCGTTGCCTCTTTCGAGCGCGCTAAGCAGAAGTAATTCTGTCTCAGGCAGGGTCATCCCCTGCCTGATTGCGGCACGGATTGCCGCGATAACACCATGGAGGGTGTCCCGTGAAAAGCGTTCGCTATTTCACTCTTAACTTTTCTGGCTTCACGACCGCCGCCTCTGAAAAACAGGGGTATCTGCGCCTTATCGCCGGCGAGCATGTCTTTTATACCGATAAACGCTATTTTAACGACCCCTCGCTTTTTGACCGTCTGAAGATCAATCAGCCCCTGCATCTTGGCGCCCGCCGCCTGGACAACGGCAGTTACTGGATCCACTGGCTCAGCGATGGCGAAACGCTCCTTGAGCCCAGTCAATACGTAAAGCGCTGGGCCCGGCCACTGCTGTTTATCAGCCTGCTGACGCTCATCATCACCCTTATCCCGCTCATGGTGAGCGCCTCAGAATGGGGAAAGTTCGGCTGCGGCATTATCGCGATACTGGCCTTCATCGCGCTGTTAACCGGGCTCTACGAGCTTCTGTTCCACCCGGCGCTAAAACGGCACCCCGCCATGCGCGATCTGCTGGCGAAGATGGCGCTGGCCCGCCGACGCGACGTCTCCTTTTGCCAGTCGCTACCCGCCACGACGCAAGCCCTCCGCCAGTCGGCAATGCCTTTTACGCAAGCCCTGCCGGAACGCTATGCCGCTCAGGCAGACATCATCATCGACGCCCACTTTAAGAAGTGGTATGCAGGCAATCCAACCCGCGAATATCACGGCCTCGGGATACAATGCGGTTCCCTGCCGCTGGCCTTCTGGTGGCAGGCAGGCTGCGCTAATTTCGCGCTGCATCCGGTGTTTTACCGTTGTCAGCCGCCGTTTCTTGCCACCGGCGATCGCATCCTCGCCGTATACGAGCGCGACAGCCGGGCGATCCATGCGCTATACAATGCCAGCGACGGCGCGGCTTATATAAAAAACCATCCGCTCTATCCTGGACGCCGACAGCTGTCGCTGCTCTATTACCTGTTTTACGGCCTCGCGCTGGTGATGTATCTGTTATTTCTCGGAGTAGAACTCGTCAGCGCCCTTCAGTCAGGCCGGCGCGTCTGGTGGCAGGTTCAGGATTCGCTGGACATGCTGTCCTTATTGTTACTCTGTTTTGGTGGGGTACTGGCGGTGCTGGAGCTGATAGGCCCAACGGCCTGGTTATTGTCACGCCGGGTGGCTGACTGGCTGAAGCTGCGATCGGCGATGCGGCGTTACCTGCGGGGGGCTGCCCCTCCTACCACGCTCGAGGAGGTCATGTAATGTTTAGCACCCCAACACGACGATTATTATTCCTCGCGCTGACGACGCTGGCTTCCACAGCGTGGCTGGCGAAGGATTATCTTCCGCTCTGGTAAGAGGTAGGCGCAGAAAAAAACAACGCCACCCGAAGGTGGCGCTGTCATGGTTAATACTGGTCGCGATCCAACCAGTTGCCGTTCGCTATCAACGTACAACCCTCAACGGAACGTTGATAGACATACATCCATGCGCTGCCGTAAGGCGTCTGAATCAGGTGGCGCGCATACTCGCCCCCCTTGGTGCGCAGCGCATCCAGTTCGGCCAGCGTCGATGCATCAATACGATAAACTTCACCATGTACTGTGCCTTCGCCGGGCACCGCGCCTGGATAGTGGCCCAGGCTGTACAGCTGATAATCGTCGACACTATGAGCGCCCAGCCACTGGGCGTTGGTCATCCAGTGGCTGTTGCCTTGTTTGCGTCGTAAACTGCCGTAAACAAATATTCGCATTGCTAAAACTCAAACTGATAGAGCAAATCGAGCGCCTGGTCGATGCCAGACACCGCTTCCACATATAGCTTAGGCATCAGGCGATAACGTAAAGTCAGCGTCGCCAGGGAATCGAAGATACCGACCCCGTATTTTACCTGCAGACCCGGCAGTACATAGCCGCTGACCACCACCTGGGAAGAGTCGCCTACCCCTTCGGTGTCCAACGCCAAATTGCTTACGCCAAACGTCTCGCCGATTTTACCCACAACCTGACCACTTTGTGCAACCCCCATACCAATAAGCATTGAGGTCATCGCGGCGCTATCGCTCTGTCCGCTGCTCAAACCCTGGCCGCGCAGCAGATAAGACAGCGCTTCCTGCTGGGACATAACCGGGTCAGAGAAGATCTCCGCTTTCGGCTGATCGGCGGAGCCGGTGACGCGAACGCCGGCGATCACGTCGTCTTCGGTGGCATCCGGGTTACGAATTGCTTCGATATTCAGCAATGGCTGATCCGGCGGACCGGAGAACAGCAGTTCCCCTTTGCGCACAATCAAATCCTGGCCATAGGCGTGGAAGCGGCCGTCCGGAATATTGATCTGCCCGTTGAGTCCCAGCCCCTGCTTGTCCTGCGCCACTTTCAGATCGCCGGTCAGACGCGCTTTCAGACCGAAGGCTTCCAGACGAACGTTGTTGCCGACGTGGATCGTCAGGTTGCTGTTGATCGGGATCCCGGCGCTCTGCTGATTAATCGGCTTGAGGTTTTTGTCGAGCATCACTTCATCAGAAGACACGCCAACCGCGCTCTCCGGCACCTCGTTGACCACGATCCGCGCCCAGGGCACATCCACCTTGCCATCGAGGTTGAACAGGCTTGGCGTGGCGGTAAACACCACGTCCGGCGATACATCGAGACGGACCATCGGCGGCACCGTGATCCGCACCCGGCTGCCTTTCGCCGCAATTTGCGCCCGCCAGTTATCGATCTGCGTCCAGTCGGCGTTGCCGCTGAGGGCGATTTGCCCCTGACGGGTGTTCACCGTCCCCTGCAGGGTCGAGCGCGTGCCGTTGAAGTTCATCGCCAGCTGGCTCGGCTGCATATCAAACGGCATAAAGTTGCCGTCGATATCCACCCCGCTTAACTGCATCTGGCCGAACAGCTGCGGACTCTTCACGTTGCCGCCCAGGCGCAGACGGGCGTTGAGCCTTCCCTCCGCCTTTTCACCGCGGGCGAAAATCGGGTTGATCATCGCCAGCGAGAAGTTGCTGATATTGACGTTGCCGCCGAGGTTACGCCGCCCCTGCGGGTCGGTGACCTGCACCTGCCCATCCAGCTGGCCATTGTTGGTCAGGCGGATAAGCCAGCCCAGCTCCGCGCGATTGTTATGCAGGTCGGCGCTGAGGTTCAGCGTATCGAATGCCACCGGCAGCGGGGCGTCATTGACCACCTGGGTCACTTTGACGTTGCGCCCGCTGAGGGTCACTTTACCCTGCGGCAGCCCCTCTTTGGTGGTGTCCCAGCTGACATCGGCATTACCGGTAAAGACGCCGCTGGCCTGGGTCGCCTCCGGCATAAACGGCTTGAGCATCGCCAGGTCGAAGCGGTTGAGATTCACCCGCGCCCTCCCGCTGGCGCCTGCGTCAATGGTCTCAGGCACGCAGAGCTCGGCGTTCGGGTTGGTCCAGCAGTGTGGCCCGATGCTGATTTTCTGCTCCTGGTTGCGATAGTCCAGCGCGATACTGCGCGTCAGCGCCACCGGCCCCACCGGCGTCTGGAAGCGGGTATCGCTTAGCGCGCCTCTCCAGCGCTCGGCCTGACGATCGAAGCTGCCCGCCAGCGCCAGCTGGCCGGAAACCGGATCGCCTTGCACCCGCAGCCGCAGCTCATGCTGCTTCTCAGTGCCTTTGGCATTGAGCTGCACCAGGCTGATATTCACCCCCGACTGGCTGATGCGATCCACCCGTACGTCCAGGTTGCCGCCAATCTGATCGGTGGATTTCACATCCCCTTTGACGTTGACCTGGGCGATGGTCAGCTCCTGCCAGCGCAGCGCCCGGGCGGTGATGTCCGCCAGCAGCTGCGGCGCATCGACAGTGCCGCGCACTTTCACCAGCCCCTTCGCCGTCCCGCCGAGCCCCGGCAGCGCATTATCCAGGTGCGGCGCATCGATGGTGGCGTCGAGATTCAGATCCTTCACCCCCAGCTCGCCTTTGATATCGGCGCTGTTCGGGCCTAACGCCAGATGCAGCCCCGGGATTTTCCACTGCAGATAGCTGTTGCCCTGCAGCGAGCCCGAAACATCCACCTTGTTCTGTTTCACGTTGCCGGTAATTTTCAGCTCCGGCACCGACATCTGCCAGCTGCCGCCGTACAGGCTGCCCTGGGTCTTGATCCTGCCATTGAGCTTCGATGGCCAGTCCGGCACCTCTTTGGCGGTGTTGATGCCGTCGAGGGTCAGCTCGCCGCGCCAGCTGATCGCCTGCTGCCAGTCGAGGAGCGCTTTCAGCTCGGTTTTCCCTTCCTGGGCATTGACCGTCAGCTTGTCGAGATTGATCTGCCGCTCATTGCCTTTGGCGTTGAGGGCGATTTTCGCCGGCGGCAGCGACTGGCCTTTCACCGCGGTGGAGAAGGCCAGCGCGTAGTCGGTCATTTTGCCGCTGAACTTCAGCTGGACGTCGTCGGCCTGGAACTGCTTCTCGCCGCTGAACGGCCAGGCGAGCTGCTTACTCTTCAGCTCCATATTGAGCGGCAGCCCGGCCTCCGCCAGCTGCGCGTCCGCCCGCAGCGTGGCCGCGACCGGCCCGCTTAAGTCCACTCCGACCTTAAGCGTTTTACGTATCTCGCCGCCCACCTTCAGCTGCACCTTCTCCCCTTTCATCGGGTCGACGTTCAGCGTTCCGGCGAGGGTGATGTCTACCGGCCAGTTATCCTGTAGCTGGGCGCTGCCCGAAGCGCTGACCTTGCCCTGATCGGAGTCGATGTCGAGGGCGTCGAGCTTCATCTGCCCGTCGATACTGCTGACTTTCAGCAGCAGGTTGTACACGGTGATATCGGTATCGCCGGTCAGGCGCAGCTGCTCGCCGCGGAACGCCTGAATATTGAGGTTAAGCGGCAGATGGACATCGGTCATCGCCGGCAGCACCGGCTGCGAGAAGAGGTCGGTCATCGTCTCGCCGAGCGGTTTCTCCTGCGGCCGCGGGTTGTCGATTTTCGGCTCGACCACCTGCTCCTGCGCCACTTTCGCCACCTTCGGCAGAGCGATCAGCAGCCCCTGCAGCGAGGTCGGCGTCAGGGTCAGGTTTTTCTCCTGCCAGTTCAGGCCGGTGGAAAAATCGCGCACGGAGACCGCGGTATCGTCGATTTTGACGTTGATGTTATGCAGCGCGACGCGGCTGAGGGCGATCGGATAAGGGGTGGAGAGATTCAGCGGCCCGCTCTCCTCTTCCTCGACCGGCGCAGAGGGCGGCATCTTCTTCGTATCGACGGCGACGTAAATATCGCGCAGCGAGATGTCGTTTACGCACAGACTGCTGTCCCACAGACAGCGCAGCCTGACGCTGAGATGAAACTGGCCGGCGGTCACCGCCACGCCGGGCTGCTCATAGCGGACATTATCGAGGGTTAAATCACGCCAGCCGCCGGTCACTTTGCCGATTTCCAGCCCCGGCACCCAGCGATCCGCCGCTTTGAACACCAGATGCAAGCCGGTGGTGGTGCCCACCAGGAACCCGACGGTGCCCAGCAGGAGAACCAACACGATTAAGACGCCGAGGCTTATCTTCTTCCATAAACTCATAATTCAGGCCCCAGACCGATGTAAAACTGTAAACCATGCTCTTCTTTGTCGCCGATTGGCCGGGCGATATCCAGCTTGATCGGCCCCACCGGCGACTGCCAGCGCACGCCTACCCCGGCGCCGGTTTTGAAATCACTCTCGCGAATATCGCTGACCGCTTCGCCGCTATCGACAAACACGGCGCCCCACCACTTGCCACTGACGTTGTACTGATATTCCAGCGAGCCGGTGGCCAGCTTCGAGGCCCCGATCAGCTTGCCGTTATCGTCCTTCGGCGAGATGGATTTGTATTTATAGCCGCGAATACTGCGATCGCCCCCGGCGAAAAAACGCAGGTCCGGCGGCACCTTGTCAAAGTTGTCCGCTTCGATCCAACCCAGGTTGCCGCGCACCACAAAGCGGTGGCGGTCATAGAGGGTACGGATCCAGACGTCCTGAGCCTGCATCACGATAAAGTTGATGTCCGAGCCCCACATGGTGTTGGAGTAGTCCACCGAGTAGCGCTGCGAATCGCCCCAGGTAGGCATCAGGCCGCCGCGGGAGCGAGTGCGGTTCACCGAGACCCCCGGGTAAATCAGCATGGTGGTGTTGGTGACGTTCGCCTGGGTAAAGTGGTCCAGGCTCCAGCGCAGGTTAATCGCCCGCTGCCAGCCGCTCGACATCTCCCAGAAACGCGACAACCCCAAGGTGGTGGAGTCGGCCTGGGTGTCATTGAGATCGGTACGCTTAAAGCCGCCCTGCATCAGATAGTACTGCTCGAGCGGGCTCTTGAGCAGCGGGACTTTATAGGTGAAGTCAAACTGCTGCTCCGGGGCGGAGAGGCTGACGCTGGAGGTCAGGCTGTGGCCATAGGAGTTCATCCACGGTTTTTTCCACGTGGCTTTCACCCGCGGACCGACGTCTGTGGAGAACCCTACCCCGGTTTCCACGGTGTTCTCTTTGCGTGGCGAGACAACGCCCTGCAGAGGCAGCACCTTGGTTTTCCGTGACTTAGCAAAATCAGGCGCCACCACCACCGAACTGAACCACCCGGTCGCCGCCAGGCGGCGGTTTAACTCGGCCAGGTCCTGCGAGGTGTAGTAGTCGCCCTCTTTAAACGGCACGAGGTTTTGCAGGTATTCATCGCGAATTTGCGATCCGGAGAAGGTGACGTGGCCAAAGCGATAGCGTTCGCCGCTGTCGTAATCGATATCCCAGAACGCCTGATGACGGTCGAGGGAGACCCCAAGCTGGCTTTTATTGAACTCGCTGTCAAAGTAGCCTTTGCGCAGGGCGACGCGGGTCAATGAGCTCTTGAAACCGTCGTAATCGCCGTGGTTGAGCACCGTCCCGATGGCCGGGCGGGTTTTCAACAGCGCCAGATAGTCGCTGTCGGTGCGGGCGCCGCCGCGCAGAATCACCTCGGTTCCGCCAATGCGCACCGGCTCACCCGGGGTCACTTTGGCGATCAGCACCTGACGGCCCCTTTTCGGCGGCGGACGCAGATCAAATTCAATCGTCGGCTCGTAATATCCCAGCGCTTTCAGACCTTCCCGAATGGCGTCATCGACGCGCGCGCGAAAGCGACGATCCGGCGTGACCTCATCACTCTGGATGGTGGAAAGCTGGGCGCGAACGTTTTTCTCCAGCTCTCCGGATAATCCCTCAACCTGCAAACGCACATTCGCTGCGCTGGCGACCCCGCTGACCAGCAAAAGGCTGGTGACACATAACTGGCGGATTTTTAGCACATTTTCTCCTGAATATCCCTGTTTCCCCCTACAGGAAACACTGGCGCCGCTCCACGGCTTAACAAAACCCTAACAACTTAGGGTTGAAAAAGTGGCAATAACCCAAATAATTCTTATGTATTAATCTAGACGTATTACGCGTATTTATTGTGTTAAAAGACACGCTTCGTTACAACCTTAACGACGATTTCTGTATTGAGAGGCCCACCGTGAGTCTATTTGATAAAACGCATCTTGTCGCCCAGGCGGATGCGCTGCCTGGACGCAATACCCCGATGCCAGTGGCGACGCTCCACGCAGTTAACGGCCACTCGATGACCAACGTCCCGGCGGGGATGGAAGTGGCACTGTTCGCCATGGGCTGCTTCTGGGGAGTTGAACGTCTGTTCTGGCAATTGCCGGGGGTTTACAGCACCGCCGCCGGCTACACTGGCGGCTATACGCCCAATCCGACCTATCGCGAAGTGTGCAGCGGCCAGACCGGTCACGCGGAAGCGGTGCGCGTGGTCTACGATCCACAGGTCATCAGCTATGAGCAGTTATTGCAGGTGTTCTGGGAAAATCACGACCCCGCGCAGGGCATGCGACAGGGTAACGACCTCGGCACCCAGTACCGTTCGGCGATCTATCCGTTGACGCCGGAACAGACGGCAGCGGCAAAGGCCAGCCTCGCGCGCTTCCAGGCGGCGATGAACGACGCGCACGATACCCGTCACATCACCACCGAGATCGCCACCGCCAAACCGTTCTACTATGCCGAGGACGATCACCAGCAGTATCTGTATAAGAACCCGCACGGCTATTGTGGCATTGGCGGCATTGGCGTCTGCCTGCCGCCTCAGGCGTAATTCTGATTTCCGCCTCAACAGCGAGGCGGTTAATGAACGCTCTGGCGGCTTTACATTCCCTTACGCTATACTACCCAGTGTGACAGCCGGTCCAGCGCCTTCGGACCGGTTTTTTATGTATTCCACATTTAAGTTATCAACTTCCCTTCCGAGGATCTGACCTCAACGGTCAGAAAAGATATGTTAAACAGTATTTTAGTAATACTCTGTCTGATAGCCGTCAGTGCGTTTTTTTCGATATCGGAAATCTCACTGGCCGCCTCACGTAAAATCAAACTGAAACTGCTGGCCGATGAAGGCAACGTCAACGCACAGCGGGTGCTGAAGATGCAGGAGAACCCGGGCACCTTCTTTACCGTCGTGCAGATTGGCCTCAACGCCGTCGCCATTCTTGGCGGTATCGTGGGCGACGCGGCCTTCTCCCCGGCGTTTCATAGCCTGCTCAGCGGGTATTTGTCACCGGAGCTCTCCGAGCAACTGAGCTTCATCATCTCTTTTACCCTGGTCACCAGCTTGTTCATCCTGTTTGCTGACCTGACTCCGAAACGCATCGGTATGATTGCGCCCGAAACTGTGGCCCTGCGCATCATCAACCCGATGCGCTTCTGCCTGTTAGTCTTCCGCCCGCTGGTGTGGTTGTTTAACGGCATGGCCAACATGATCTTCCGCATCTTCAAACTGCCGATGGTGCGCAAAGACGATATCACCTCCGACGATATCTATGCCGTGGTCGAAGCCGGCGCGCTGGCCGGGGTGCTGCGCAAGCAGGAGCATGAGCTGATTGAGAACGTCTTTGAGCTGGAGTCCCGCACCGTTCCTTCCTCCATGACCCCGCGTGAAAGCGTCATTTGGTTTGATTTGCATGAAGACGAGCAGAGCCTGAAGAATAAAGTGGCCGAACACCCGCACTCGAAGTTCCTCGTCTGTAATGAAGATATCGACCACATTATCGGCTACGTCGATTCAAAAGATCTGCTGAACCGCGTGCTGGCGAACCAGAGCCTGGTGCTGACCGGCGGCGTGCAGATCCGCAACACGTTGATCGTCCCGGATACCCTGACCCTGTCCGAAGCGCTGGAAAGCTTCAAAACCGCCGGGGAAGACTTTGCGGTGATCATGAATGAATATGCGCTGGTGGTCGGGATCATCACCCTTAACGACGTGATGACAACTCTGATGGGCGACCTCGTCGGCCAGGGGCTGGAAGAGCAGATCGTCGCCCGCGATGAAAACTCGTGGCTAATCGATGGCGGTACGCCGATTGATGACGTGATGCGCGTGCTGGATATCGACGAGTTTCCGCAGTCCGGGAACTACGAGACCATCGGCGGCTTTATGATGTTTATGCTGCGTAAAATCCCCAAACGCACCGACGCGGTGAAGTTCTCCGGCTATAAGTTCGAGGTCGTGGATATCGATAACTACCGTATCGACCAGTTGCTGGTGACCCGCATCGATAACAAGCCCACGGTGCTGGTGCCCAAGCAGGCGGAAGCGGCGGAAAGCCAGAACGCCTGAGCGTAATCCTTTCTCTCTCTTAAGGGCGGATGATCATCCGCCCTTTTTATTGCCCGAATGTGAAGCGGCTCACGCCCCACTGCCGATAGCAGATTATTACTGCTCGATAGCGAAACGTTTATGACTCCCCCGTGCGCAAAAAGGTAACGTTGCTCGCGTCTACACGATCATATTCCTGAATAAAGGAAGCGAGGGTTACCATGATAACGTCGAATAAAAATTACTTTATCAGCTGTCTGTTTTTCCTGTTTTTCTTTATAGGCTGGGGATGCTGCTACCCCTATTTATCACTGTGGTTAACGGAAACCATCGGTATTAACTACACGGACGTCGGTCTGGTTTATTCTTTCACTGCCATTGTGGCCGTCTGCGTTCAGCCATTATTCGGTTTTATATCGGATAAGCTGGTGTATCGTAAGAATCTGATGTGGATGCTGGCGATCATTATCACCTTATTCGCTCCATACTGGATCTATGTCTTCGCGCCTCTGTTAAAAATAAATGTGTTCCTCGGCGCGCTGGCTGGCGGCCTCTATATTGGCATGGCCTACGGCGCAGGCTGCGGGATTTGCGAAGCCTACATCGATAAGGTCAGCCGCGCCTCCGGCTTCGAATTTGGTCGGGCGCGGATGTTCGGCGGCATCGGCGCCGCGATCGGCACCTTTGCGGCAGGAAAGCTCTACGGCATCGATCAGAACATGATTTTCTGGCTGGCCAGCGCAGCAGGCGTCTGCCTGCTGGTGATTGTCTGGAAAATGCAGATCAGCACCCATCAAAAGCAGGGGCTGCTGTCCGGCAAAACGTCGCCGGTTACCCTCCGCGATGCCGTCTCGTTGTTAAAAATTAAAAAATTCTGGTTCTTCGCCCTCTATGTCATTGGCGTCGGGGCGGTCTATGAAACCTATGACCAGCAGTTCGCTATCTACTACAGCCATTTCTTTGAGAGTAAAGCCCGGGGTGCAGAAGTCTTCGGTTATTTAACCACGGGTCAGATTTTCCTTGATGCTATCGTGATGTTCTTTGCACCATGGTTTGTGAATAAAATCGGCCCGAAAAATGCGCTGTTATACTGCGGGCTGATTATGAGCTTGCGCATTATCGGTTCCGCGTGGGCTATTGGCCCGGTATCCATCAGCCTGATTAAACTACTCCATGGATTTGAAAGCTCGGTGTTACTCGTCGCGGCGCTTAAATACATTACCGCTAACTTTAACCCCCTGCTTTCCGCGACGGTTTACTTAATTGGCTTCCAGTTTTCAAAAAGCTTTAGCTCTATTTTTCTCTCCACCGGCATCGGCCATATGTACCAGAGCATGGGCTTTACCAGCAGCTATATCGTGCTCGGTAGTATCGCCCTGTGCTTCACGCTCATTTCGTTTATCACGCTGGATAAAGCACGCGTGTTCTCTTCACAACCTGTGCCCGCGAATTAATGTCAGGAGGTAGTCTGCATGTCTCAGTTATTTTATGGCGTGGCGTATTACGATGAATATATGCCGGAAGATCGGCTGGCCAGCGATATCGCCTTAATGCGCGAAACCGGCATTAACGTGGTGCGTATCGCCGAGTCCACATGGAGTACACTGGAGCCCGAAGAGGGCCAGTACAATTTCTACCATATCGACCGGGTGCTCGAGGCGATGCATGAGGCCGGCATTGCGGTCATCGTCGGGACGCCCACCTACGCGGTCCCGGCCTGGCTGGCGGCGAAACATCCCGATATTCTGGTCACCACCGTCGCGGGGCAGCAAAAATATGGTCCGCGGCAGATCATGGATATCGTCAACCCGACCTTTCGCCGCTATGCCGAAAAAATTATCCGCACGCTGATGGCCCATGTGCAACACCATCCGGCGATTATCGGCTGGCAACTGGATAACGAAACCAAGCATTACGACAATATTGGCCGCTATATGCAGGAGGGCTTCGTGCGCAGCCTGCAGGAGAAATATCCAGACCTCCGACAACTGAATCACGATTTCGGTCTGGATTACTGGAGCAACCGCATTGACCGCTGGCAGGATTTTCCGCCGGTGGAAAACACCATCAACGCCAGCCTCGCCTGCGCCTTCTCCCGCTATCAGCGCCAGCAGGTCACCGAGTATCTGGCCTGGCAGGCGGAGATTGTGCGCGAGTACGCCCAACCGCACCAGTTCGTCACCCACAACTTCGATTTTGAATGGCGCGGTTACTCTTACGGCGTGCAGCCGCGGGTCGACCATTTTGCGGCGGCGCAGGCGCTGGATATCGCCGGCGTCGATATCTATCACCCGAGCCAGGCACACCTGACCGGGCGGGAAATCGCCTTTGGCGGCGCCATCACCCGCTCGCTTAAGCCGGGCCAGAACTACTTCGTGCTGGAAACCCAGGCGCAGGGCTTCGCCCAGTGGACTCCCTACCCGGGCCAGCTGCGCCTGCAGGCGTTCAGCCATATCGCCTCCGGCGCCGCCATGGTCTCCTACTGGCACTGGCATTCGATTCATAACGCCTTCGAAACCTACTGGAAGGGGCTGCTCAGCCACGACTTCTCGCGTAACCCGACCTGGCAGGAGGCCACCACTATCGGGGCTGACTTTGCCCGCCTGTCGCCGCAGCTGGCGGAGCTGAAGGCCGAAAACGACGTTGCGCTGCTGATAAGCAATGAGGCAATGGACGCCCTCAATCACTTCCGTCCTGGCGATGCCGAGGGCAACATTTATAACGATATCTTTCGCCGCTTCCACGATGCGCTGTATGACCACAATATCAGCCTCGACATCATCCACGATGTAAACGAGGAAACCTCGCGCTACCGAGTGCTGATCGTTCCCGGCCTGTACGCTGCCGATGATGGCCTGCTGGCGCGTATCAATCACTATATCGCCGAGGGCGGCAGAGCGCTTATCGGCTTTAAATCGGGCTTTAGCGATGAAAACGTCAAGGTACGCCGCAGCGCGCAGCCTGGGATCCTGCGGCAGAGCTGCGGCGTCAGCTACAGCCAGTTCACCCTGCCGGAAGGGACGACGGTAAGCTCTTGCTGTGCAGAGATTGATTGCCGCAATGACAATCAGGCTGAGCTGTGGATGGAATTGCTGACGCCCGATGATGGGACCCGCACCTTGCTGCGCTATCAGCATCCGGCATGGGGCGAATACGCCGCCGCCACCGAAGCGGATTATGGCCGGGGACGAGCGATGTATGTTGGCTTCCTGCCGCAGAAGGGATTGATTAGCCAGCTATTTGATGTACTAACCGCCGATATCGCATTGCGCTCGCGCACTTCCGCCTATCGCTTCCCATTAGTGGTCAAAAAAATGCGTAATCGCGCCGGGAAAACCATCCACTTCCTGTTCAATTACTCCGGCGAGACGCTGGAATTTGTCAGCGAGACCGCGGGTAGCGCGCTGCTGAGCGGGGAGACAATATACGTCGGCCAGCCGTTGCGCCTCAGGGCCTGGGAATTTACTATCATCGAAAGCTAACGACGCGGCGGCGCTCAGGTGGGAGAGAGAATGGAACTGGATATCAATGAGCTACTCAATTTCTCGCCATTGATGAAGACCTTTACCTTCAATGCCTGGGTCGTCGCAGGCTTCACGCCGATTACCCGCGGCTCCACGCTGGACTACTACATTAACCGCCCGCAGGGGATGAAAGGTTACATCATTAATCTGACCCTGCGCGGCCAGGCGCGGGCGAAGGCGGGCGATGGCTTCCTTCTGTGCCGGGAAAACGATCTGCTGCTGTTTCCTCCCGGGGTGCCCCATCACTACGGCAGGGACGAGCACAGCGAGTATTGGGACCATCTGTGGATCTACTTTATCCCCCGCCCCTACTGGATAGACTGGCTAAAGTGGGACCAAACTACTCACGGTATCGGCAAAACAACCATTAACGATCCCGAACAGCTCCAGCAGCTGCGCGATCTGTTCTACGAAGTGATACGCCATCACTCGGCATCCGCGCCGCTGTCGGAAGCGCTGGCGATGAACGCCCTGGAAAGATTGATCCTTCACTGTTTTCAGCGACAGCCCATCAGCAACCGTCACGCCCACGACCCACGGATTAACGCCGTCTGCGACTACCTCAACGCCCATATTGCGCAGGAGGTAAAAATCGAGACCCTGGCGGCGATGGTATTTATCTCCCCTTCACGTCTGGCGCACCTTTTCAAAAATGAACTGGGGCAAACGGTTTATGCATGGCGGGAAACGCAACGCATCAACCGCGCCAGGTGGCTTATTCAGAGCACCTCGCTCCCGCTTAACAAAATTGCTTTATCGGTAGGCTACAGCGATCCGGTCTATTTCACCCGCTTGTTTCGTAAACATAACGGTATTCCACCGGGCGAATATCGCAAACGCTATGCGGAAATGAAGGGCTAAAAACATCAACGGCTCCCATCGGGAGCCGTCTTTTACCTACTACGTACTGCTACGTTTCAGGTTATGCCATCTCAGTTTGCAGACGCAACACCTGACGATTGACTTCGGACATCACTGACAGATGCAGCTTGTCCTTGACCTTCGGGATAAGGATTTTGCCCTTATCAAATTCAAATGCGCCAACGTCCTTGATGTACAACCGTCCACGAAACAGGATCTTCACGTACTTCGCCACTTGCAGCGGATTGTAGCGTTGGAAAATTTTCATTCTTCTCTCCTGCCAGGGTTACGCTCCTGTGGTGCCACAGTTAGCCCACGTATCGGGAGCGCAAATTTTAATGCCCTAAAACTATAGTCCAGAATCTCAGAGGGACCCAGTATGTATAAGTTTATTTACCCTTTGATGACAATAATTCAGAATTTTCGTTTCAGACATACGATGAAGTAAGTATAAGTCGCCGTTTTTCGACTAATTTGTGCGTCAACACGCAAACTGGCATCCTCATTGCGGGTAATCACCACCAATCGCACTTATGATTAAACGAGACCAAGTGGTCGGATCACCTGCACAAAAAATGATTAAGGAAACCGTATGACCCTACGTAGCATACTGGCCGCCTCGTTACTCCTCGTGCCGCTGCTGGCCTCAGCGCATAACTTTGTCGATGGCCAGCGCGTGGCGCCGGTCGGCGTCGCGGATCGGGGCGAATTAATTCTGGATAATGATAAGTTTAGCTATAAAAACTGGAATAGCTCGCAGCTGGCGGGAAAAGTGCGCGTCGTCCAGCACATCGCCGGACGCTCGTCAGCAAAAGAGAAAAATGCCAATCTGATCGAGGCGATTAAAGCGGCGGGCTTCCCGCACGATCGCTATCAGACCACCACCATCGTCAATACCGACGATGCCATCCCGGGCACCGGTATGTTTGTGCGCAACAGTATCGAAAGCAATAAAAAGCTCTTCCCATGGTCGCAATTTATCGTCGACAGCAATGGATTGGTGCGAAAAGCCTGGCAGCTGGACGAGAAGAGCTCGGCGATTGTGGTGCTGGATAAGAGCGGGCGCATCCAGTGGGCCAAAGACGGCGCGCTCACTCAGCAAGAGGTGCAGCAGGTGATCGACCTGCTGCATAAATTGCTTAATAAATAGAGACCCGGAAGCCGGGATTGAGGAAGGATTCACGCGGCGTGTAGTCGAGGGTTTTGCCCTGCCAGTCGTGAACATGCGCCCCGGCGGCGACCGCGACGGCATGGCCGGCGGCGGTGTCCCAGGTGCTGGTCGGCCCGAAGCGCGGATAGAGCTGGGCCTGGCCTTCCGCCACCAGGCAGAACTTCAGCGAGGAGCCGATGGAAGTGGTCTGGTGCTCGCCCAGCTGCTCAAGGTACTCCTGCAGCTCCGGATCGTTGCCATGGGAGCGGCTGATCACCACCAGCGGTGGACGGGCATCGCGGACCTGGATCTGCTTGCGCACGCCGCACTCTTCTTTCCAGGCTTTGCCTTTTTCCGCGCTGTACATCACCTTCATCACCGGCGCATAGACCACGCCCAGCGTCGGCTTGCCGTTTTCAATCAGCGCGATATTAACGGTGAACTCGCCGTTACGCTTAATAAATTCTTTGGTGCCGTCCAGCGGGTCGACCAGCCAGTAGCGCTGCCAGTGCTGGCGCACTTCCCAGGCCGGCGGGTCCTCTTCCGACAGAATGGGAATGGTGGCATCCAGCGCCTGCAGGCCGCTGACAATGACTTTATGCGCCGCGATATCCGCCGCCGTGACCGGAGAATCATCTTTCTTGCTGGCGACGTTGATCGGCTGGTTTCCATCGTAAACTTCCATGATGGCATCGCCCGCGTTCCGTGCAAGCTGACATACTTGTTCTAACATTCTCCACCTCGTCTGGTTACAGTGGCGTTAACTTGTTGTTTTATTTATATCGCATCACCGCAAGTTCCGCTATCTGTGATAACGATGGCGGTTTCTCTGCCCGCTTTTCTGGCAAGATTCACATTTCTGTAAGCAACAGAATATAAATACATTTTCTTCTGTGCTATCGCTCATAAAAAAGGACGCCTCTGATGATTAAGTTTAGCGCAACGCTCCTGGCCACGCTGATCGCCGCCAGCGTCAACGCCGCAACGGTCGACCTGCGGATCATGGAAACCACCGATCTGCACAGCAATATGATGGACTTTGACTATTACAAAGATGCCGCCACGGAGAAATTCGGCCTGGTGCGTACCGCCACCCTGATTGAACAGGCGCGGGCAGAAGCGAAAAACAGCGTACTGGTGGATAACGGGGATGTCATCCAGGGGAGCCCGCTGGGCGACTACATGGCCGCCAAGGGACTGAAAGAGGGCGATGTTCATCCGGTGTATAAGGCGATGAATACCCTGAATTATGCCGTCGGCAACCTGGGCAACCATGAATTCAACTATGGCCTCGACTTCCTGCACAAGGCGCTAGCCGGGGCGAAATTCCCCTACGTGAACGCCAATATCATCGATGCCAAAACCGGCAAACCGCTGTTCACCCCGTACCTGATCAAGGATACCCCGGTTCAGGACAGCGCAGGTCAATCCCACACCCTGCGCATCGGCTATATCGGCTTTGTGCCGCCGCAGATCATGACCTGGGATAAAGCCAATCTTAGCGGCAAAGTGACGGTCAACGACATTACCGAAACCGCGCGCAAATATATCCCGGAGATGCGGGCGAAAGGGGCTGATGTGGTGGTAGTGGTCGCTCACTCCGGCCTCTCCGCCGACCCGTATCAGGCGATGGCCGAGAACTCAGTCTACTACTTAAGCCAGGTGCCCGGCGTTGACGCCATCATGTTCGGCCACGCCCACGCGGTATTCCCAGGCAAAGACTTCGCCACCATTAAAGGCGCGGATATCGCCAGAGGGACGCTGAACGGCGTACCGGCGGTGATGCCGGGAATGTGGGGCGATCATCTCGGGGTGGTCGATCTGGTGCTGAACAACGACAGCGGCAAATGGCAGGTGACTCAGAGTAAAGCGGAAGCACGGCCAATCTACGACGCGGTGGCGAAGAAATCGCTGGCGGACGAAGACGGTAAGCTGGTGGCGGTGCTGAAAGCCGATCACGACGCTACTCGCGAGTTCGTCAGTAAGCCGATCGGCAAGTCCGCCGACAACATGTACAGCTATCTGGCGCTGGTGCAGGACGACCCGACGGTGCAGGTAGTCAACATGGCGCAGAAAGCCTACGTTGAACACTACATTCAGGGCGACCCGGATCTGGCGAAACTACCGGTACTCTCCGCTGCCGCGCCGTTTAAAGTCGGCGGGCGTAAAAACGATCCGGCGAGCTTCGTGGAAGTGGAAAAAGGCCAGCTTACCTTCCGCAACGCCGCCGACCTCTATCTCTACCCGAACACCCTGGTGGTGATGAAGGTCAGCGGGAAGGAGGTCAAGGAGTGGCTGGAGTGCTCCGCCGGGCAGTTTAACCAGATTGACCCGACCAGCAGCAAGCCGCAGTCGCTGATCAACTGGGACGGCTTCCGCACCTATAATTTCGACGTGATTGACGGGGTGAACTACCAGATCGACGTCACTCAGCCGGCCCGCTACGACGGCGAATGTCAGATGATCCATCCGCAGGCAGAGCGTATTAAGCACCTGACCTTCAACGGCAAACCGGTCGATCCGCAGGCCACTTTCCTGGTCGCCACCAATAACTATCGCGCGTACGGCGGTAAATTCGCTGGCACCGGCGAAAGCCATATCGCCTTCGCCTCACCGGATGAAAACCGTTCAGTGCTGGCGGCATGGATTGGCGCGCAATCGAAGAAGGATAGCGCGATCCATCCGGCGGCGGATAACAACTGGCGTCTGGCGCCGATCCACAGTAAGACGCCGCTGGATATTCGTTTTGAGACCTCGCCTGGCGACAAAGCCGCGGCGTTTATCAAAGAGAAAGCCCAATATCCGATGCGCCAGGTGACCACCGATGATATCGGCTTCGCCATTTATCAGCTGGATTTGAGTCAGTAATCCCTGTTCCCCGGTGGCGCTGCGCTTACCGGGGCTACAAACCGGAGCTGACGGGTAGCCCGGATAAGGCGCCAGCCGCTATCCGGGAACATCTCCCCGGTGGCGCTGCGCTTACCGGGGCTACAAACCGGAGCTGAAGGATAGCCTGGATAAGGCGCCAGTCGCTATCCGGGAACATCTCCCCGGTGGCGCTGCGCTTACCGGGGCTACAGGGAGTAATACATTTTCACTCCTCGTGGCTAGCCAGCACCGCCGGCAGATTAACCTCGATCCAGTCCGCCAGGGCCGCCACCTTCTCGCTCACCTGCAGGCCGAGCGGCGTCAGGCTATATTCAACGTGCGGCGGCACCACCGGATAAGAGACGCGGTCGATAAAACCATCCTGCTCCAGGGCCTGCAGCGACTGCGCCAGCATCTTTTCGCTGACTCCGCCCATTTTGCGCCGCAGATCGCTGAAGCGATGAGTTCCTTCGCGCAGCGCCACCAGAATCAACACGCCCCAGCGGCTGGTGACATGTTTAAGCACATCGCGCGACGGGCACTGTTCCGCAAACAAATTGCCATTGCGCAGTTTCTCGCTCAGCGTCGGTTCGGCCATTTTCACACTTACCTTTTTGTACGTACTTACTAAAAGTTAGTTAAGGTGTTAGCTTACCACAACTGCCACTAAACACGAAGGAGAAGACTAATGATCGCTCTTACCGGTGCCACCGGCCAGCTTGGCCACTACGTTCTGCAAGACCTGCTTAAAACCGTCCCTGCCGGCCAGATTGTGGCGATTGTCCGCAACCCGGCCAAAGCCCAGACTCTCAGCCAGCAGGGCGTTGTCGTCCGCCAGGCCGACTATAGCGACGAAGCGGCGCTGACCGCCGCGCTGCAGGGCGTGGATAAACTGCTGTTAATCTCCTCCAGCGAAGTCGGCCAGCGCGCCGTACAGCACCGCAACGTCATCAACGCCGCCAAAGCCGCTGGGGTGAAGTTCATCGCCTACACCAGCCTGCTGCACGCCGACACTTCGCCGCTGGGCCTGGCCGCAGAGCATATTGCAACTGAGCAGATGCTGGCCGACTCGGGTATCGCTTACGCCCTGCTGCGTAACGGCTGGTATACTGAAAACTATCTGGCCAGCGCGCCGCCGGCGCTGGAGCACGGCGTGTTTATCGGCGCCGCCGGCGAAGGTAAAATTGCCTCCGCTACCCGCGCAGATTATGCCGCCGCGGCCGCCCGCGTTATCGCCGGTGAAGGCCATGCAGGGAAAGTTTATGAACTGGCGGGTGATAACGCCTGGACGCTGAGCGACCTGGCTGCTGAGCTGAGCAAGCAAAGCGGTAAAAACGTGGTCTACCAAAATCTCAGCGAAGCCGACTTCGTCGCCGCGCTGAAAAGCGTCGGCCTGCCGGCGGGTCTGGCCGATATGCTGGCAGACTCCGACGTCGGCGCCTCGAAAGGCGGGCTGTTTGACGACAGCCGCACCCTGAGTACGTTGATCGGCCGTCCGACCACCTCCCTTGCCGAAAGCGTGAAAGGCATTCTGTAACCGCCCCTCTCAGCTTTTGCGGTTGCGTCCCGGCGGTTCCTCTCTCATATTGAAGAGATTAATCGTCGGGAGGCAGGCATGCAGGGCGTACCACCCCAATTTAGTGATGAAAAAGATCGCGCGCGCTTTCGCCATCTCGAACAGCTGCCCGGGGTAGAGCTTTACCACGCCCATATCTCCCGCTACGCCTTTGAACCCCATACCCACGAAGCTTTCGGCATTGGCGTGATTGAGCAGGGCGCCGAGCGCTTTCGCTACCGCGGCAGTCAGCACATCGCCGCCGCCAATGCCATTGTCACCATGAATCCCGACGAGCTGCACACCGGCGAAGCGGAAACCGCCGACGGCTGGCGCTACCGGATGATTTATCTGGAGCCCGACCGTCTGGAAGCCATCACCGGGGTGCGCGACTGGTGGTTCAGCGAGGTGGTCCGCGAGGATCCCCTGCGGTCCCGGCGGATTGGCCAGCTGATTTACGGTCTGTGGCACAGCGAAGATGCGCTGGCCCAGCAGGGAATGCTGCTCGACCTCATCGACACCTTCCGCCCTCTGGCCCACCATGCCTCGGCGCAGGGTGAGGCCGGGCATCGCTTCGACCGCGTGCGCGACTACCTGCATGATAACTATATGCGCCCCATCACCCTCGACGAGCTGGCGCAGGTGGCGGCGCTGAGCCCGTACCACTTTCAGCGCCAGTTTAAAGCCCACTATCACGTAACGCCCCATCAGATGCTGATGGCCATCCGCCTGTGGCGCGCCAAAGCGTTTCTCACCCACGGCATGCCCGCCGCCGAAGTGGCGATAGCCGTCGGCCTCACCGACCAGTCTCACCTGACCCGCACCTTCACCCAGCGTTACGGCATTACGCCGGTACGCTATCAGAAGCAGGTCGCCAGGCGCTGATGCGCAATCTCATACAATATTCCCGCCCGGCCTCCTTCTACACTGCAGACAACAGTGATGACAATGGATGCAATGATGATTAGTGGTGTGTTGTACGCCCTGCTGGCGGGGCTGATGTGGGGTTTAATTTTCGTCGGGCCTTTGCTGGTGCCAGAGTATCCGGCGATGCTGCAGTCGATGGGACGCTATCTGGCGCTGGGTCTGATCGCCCTGCCGCTGGCATGGCTCGGGCGCGCGCGTTTGCGCCAGCTGAGCCGGAACGACTGGTGGACCGCGCTGGGTCTGACGATGATGGGAAATCTTATCTATTACGTCTGCCTGGCCAGCGCCATTCAGCGTACCGGGGCGCCGGTCTCCACCATGATTATCGGCACGCTGCCGGTGGTATTGCCGGTCTTCGCCAATCTGCTCTACAGCCAGCGCGACGGAAAGCTGCCATGGCGGCGCCTGTTTCCGGCGCTGGTCTGCATCGCCGTCGGCCTGATCTGCGTTAACGTCGCGGAACTGCGCCAGGGGCTGCCTGATTTTAGCCCGTGGCGCTACGGCTCCGGCATTGCGCTGGCGCTGGGGTCGGTGGTCTGCTGGGCCTGGTATGCCCTGCGCAACGCCCGCTGGCTTCGGGAGAACCCGCATCAACCGCCGATGATGTGGGCTACCGCTCAGGCGCTGGTGACGCTTCCGGTTTCGCTGGCCGGCTATCTCGCCGCCTGCGCCTGGCTGCACGGTCAGCAGGCCGGGTTCCCCCTGCCCTTCGGCCCGCGCCCGGCGGTGTTTATTACGCTGATGCTGGCCATCGCGGTGCTCTGCTCATGGGTCGGCGCGCTGTGCTGGAATATTGCCAGTCAACGATTACCGACGGTGATCCTCGGGCCGCTTATCGTTTTCGAAACCCTGGCCGGGCTTCTGTATACCTTTCTGTTGCGGCAAAGTTTACCGCCGCTGCTGACCCTGAGCGGTATCCTGCTGCTGGTGCTCGGCGTGGTCTCCGCCGTCCGCGCCAGGCCGGAAAAACCGACGTTGCAACCGCTGACGAACGAAAAAAAGTAGCCGGGCCCTATTAAGGGGTATTCCCTCGCCAAAAAGATGCATTTAAAATACATCTTATATTCCTGATGACGAGGTAACTGCTATGGCTTTCCGTGACCAACCTTTAGGCGAGCTGGCGCTGACCATCCCGCGCGCCTCCGCCCTGTTCCGTCAATACGATATGGATTACTGCTGCGGCGGCAAACAGACGCTGGCGCGCGCCGCATCGCGCAAAGCGCTGGATGTCGCGGTGATTGAAGCCGAGCTGGAGAAACTGGCCGGGGAGCCTATCACCCGCGACTGGCGCGCGGCGCCTCTGGCGGAGATCATCGACCATATCATCGTTCGCTATCATGACCGGCACCGCGAACAGCTGCCGGAGCTGATCCTGCAGGCCACCAAGGTTGAACGGGTCCACGCCGATAAACCGAATGTGCCGAAAGGTCTGACGAAGTACCTGACCATGCTGCAGCAGGAGCTCTCCAGCCACATGATGAAAGAGGAGCAGATCCTGTTTCCGATGATCAAACAGGGGATGGGCGCCCAGGCCGGGGGCCCGATCGGCGTAATGGAAAGCGAGCATGATGAAGCGGGCGAACTGCTGGAGGTAATCAAACATATCACCCATAACGTGACGCCGCCGCCGGAAGCCTGCACCACCTGGAAGGCAATGTATAACGGTATCAACGAGATGATCGACGATCTGATGGAGCACATCAGTCTGGAAAATAACGTGCTGTTCCCGCGTGCCCTCGCCGGTCAGTAAAGAAAAAGGCGCCCGCAGGCGCCCTCGACATTGTCCGTCTTATTTGGCCACTTTGAGTGGCCTTTTTTATGACGATCCGTTGCAAGCAACGTTAAAATTTTCGTTTATTTCGCCAGACGTTTTTTGCCGGCAAACAGCCAGCCCGCACCCAGCAGAACAAACCACAGCGGGGTGACCATCAGCGCTTCACGGGTATCATCTTCGAGGGTCAACAGCACCAGTACGAAGACGAAGAAGGCCATGCACACCCAGCACATTAATTTGCCCAGCGGCATCTTATACTTGGACTTCTCGTGCAGCTGCGGACGCTTTTTACGATAGACCAGGTAAGAGCAAAGGATAATCGTCCAGACGAACATGAACAGGATCGCCGACACCGTGGTGATCATGGTGAACGCGGCGATCACGCTCGGGTTGACCATCAGCATCACCACACCGCCCAGCAGGCACATGCAGGAGAAGGTTAAGCCCTTCGCCGGCACCGCACGCTTCGACAGTTTGGCGAACATCTTCGGCGCCTGACCATCCTGCGCCAGACCGAACAGCATACGGCTGGTGGAGAAGACGCCGCTGTTGGCTGAGGAGGCTGCGGAAGTCAGCACCACGAAGTTAATCAGGCTCGCCGCCGCCGGCAGACCGACCAGCACGAACAGCTCAACGAACGGGCTCTTGCTCGGCACCACGGAGCTCCACGGCGTCACCGACATAATCACAATCAATGCGAAGACGTAGAACATAATGATACGCAGCGGGATGGAGTTAATCGCCCGCGGCAGGGATTTTTCCGGGTCTTTGGTCTCAGCCGCAGTGGTACCGACCAGCTCAATCCCCACGAAGGCGAATACCGCAATCTGGAAGCCGGCGAAGAAGCCGCTCAGCCCTTTAGGGAACCAGCCGCCGTCATTCCACAGATGCGCGAAAGAGGCTTCGACGCCGGTCGGCGATTTAAAATGCATCATGACCATCACCAGGCCGACCACGATCAGCGCCACGATGGCGACGATTTTGATCATCGCGAACCAGAACTCCATTTCGCCAAACATTTTGACGGTGGCAAGGTTCAGGCCCAGCAGCAGCAGGATCACCGCCAGCGACGCGACCCAGTCGGAGAGTCCGGGAAACCAGAACTGCGCGTAGGCGGTGATCGCCACCACGTCCGCCATCCCCGTCACCACCCAGCAGAACCAATAGGTCCAGCCGGTAAAGTAGCCCGCCCAGGGGCCCAGCAGATCGGCCGCGAAGTCGCTGAAGGATTTATATTCGAGGTTCGACAGCAGTAATTCGCCCATGGCTCGCATAACGAAAAACAGCATAAAACCGATAATCATATAAACAAAAATAATGGATGGCCCGGCAAGGCTGATGGTTTTGCCAGAACCCATAAATAATCCAGTGCCGATCGCCCCGCCAATTGCAATCAGCTGAATATGTCGGTTTGTGAGATTTCGCCGTAGCGATTGTTCAGTCGGCTCCTGCTCGATAGCAGCGACTTTAACCTGATCTACCATGTGATTTCTTCCTGTTGTACCTGTCTGTGTTGTTCAGGCTCTGATGGCCTGTCGTCTGTCATTAACCCCAGCAAGGGCTAGTCGATATTAGGTAAGAATCGGAGGGATGAATACTATGATTTAGATATAATGTTAATTTTATGTTTAAAGTGAGTGTTATATCACTCATCTAACGCGAAATAGCTCACAAAAATACACCCATATGCGATGAATGCAAAACATAATTCCAATTAATTTTTAACTTAAGGATTTTACGCTATTTTTGTGGCTTCCCCCGCCGCTGGGGAAGAGGAAGCCTCTGCTGTTTAGATAATATCCAGCAGTTCAACTTCGAAGATCAGGGTGCTGAACGGAGGGATCGACGCGCCAGCGCCGCGCTCGCCGTAGGCCAGGTTGTGCGGGATGGTCAGTTCCCATTTGGAACCTACCGGCATCAGGGTCAGCGCTTCAATCCAGCCGCCGATTACGCCGGTCACCGGGAACTCTGCCGGTTCGCCGCGGGCGACGGAGCTGTCGAAGACGGTGCCGTCGATCAGTTTGCCGGTGTAGTGCACGCGTACGCGGTCGGTACGGGCCGGGATCGGGCCTTCGCCTTGGGTCAGCACGCGGAACTGCAGGCCGGACTCGGTGCTGTTCACACCCTCTTTCTCGCGGTTTTCATCAAGGTACTTCTGGCCGTCAGCGGCCATCGCCTGGAAACGCTCGCGACGCACGGCGTCGGCGCGCTCGTGGATTTCACGCAGCGCACGGTGGACGGCTTCTACCGGCACCTGCGGCTGGTTACCTTCCAGCGCATCGGCGATACCCGCCACCAACGCTTCCGGCAGCAGCCCCTGCAGGCCGGATTCGCTCAGCTGTTGTCCAACCTGCAAGCCGATACCGTAACTTGCCTGCGCTTCGATAGTGTCAAAAGTTGGGGTTGCCATCTTTGTTCCTTTTTTGGGTGATAAACATCAAGAGAAAAGCGTCCGGAAGCATAACAGCCATAGCGAAATGGGTAAAACTTTGTCGGCGGATGATGACAAATCTCAGCGAAAAAGAAACAATAGGCGGCATCAGGTTAACTTCACTTTGTTCCGGTCATCAGGACGTTAGCCATCTATACTCATATGCAGGATAAAAATATGCGGAGCAGGAGGAAAGCCATGCCCGGGCGCTTTGAACTGACATCTACCCTGGCGAAAATCTGGCACGCCCCGGATCATTTTCGCCTCCTGGACCCACTGCCCCCGATGCACCGCCGGGGAATTATCGCTGGCTTCCTGTTGGTTATCATCGGCATTCTGCTTCCCTCTGACGATAGCCAAAACCCGGCGACCACCAGCCGTGAAGCAAACCTGAATCTGCAGTCGCAGTCCCAGCCGCAAGCTGGCGGCAATCAGGCTGTTCCCCTGCCGCCGATCACCAATACGCCTACCGTGAGCGATGCCGACCAGATGGCACCGGTCGCCCCGGAGCCGATTCAGGATGAGCAACCGGACCAGGCGCAAACGCAGCAGCCCACTGCCTCCCAGCCCTATCAATCCTCATCGCAGCAGTCCGCGCCGGGCATTGAGCAACAGTGGCGAACCTATCGCATCGAGTCAGGCAAAACCCTGGCCCAGCTGTTCCGCGATCATGGGCTGCCGGCCACCGACGTCTACGCCATGGCGCAGGTTGAAGGCGCAGGTAAACCATTAAGCACGTTGCAGAGCGGACAGACGGTGCAGATTCGGCAGAACGCCAACGGCGTGGTCACCGGGCTCACTATTGATACCGGCAACGGTCAGCAGGTGCTGTTTACCCGCCAGTCGAATGGCAGTTTTGTGCGTGCGCGCTAGCAGAGAAGACGACAGCGAGCGTTACGCCGCCGCAAAATGAAGGGCTCTGGAAAGCAAAACGCCGGCACAAGGCCGGCGGTTTGTTGTTACCAGAACGTCAGATGCCGATTACTCAGCAACCACGTTGATGATAACTTTAGCGAATACTTCGCTGTGAACCTGGAAGTCCACTTCGTGCTCGCCAACGTTACGCAGAACGCCGTTCGGCAGGCGAACTTCGCTCTTAGCAACTTTAACGCCTGCTGCAGTGACAGCGTCAGCGATGTCGCGAGTACCGATGGAACCGAACAGTTTACCTTCGTCGCCAGCTTTAGACGCGATGGTTACGGATTCCAGGGCGTTGATCTGCGCAGCACGAGCTTCAGCAGCTGCCAGAACGTCAGCCAGTTTGGCTTCCAGTTCAGCGCGACGCGCTTCGAAGAATTCAACGTTTTTCTTGGTAGCAGGAACAGCTTTACCCTGCGGGACCAGGAAGTTACGAGCATAGCCCGCTTTAACGTTAACCTGATCACCCAGGCTACCCAGGTTTGCTACTTTATCAAGCAGAATAACTTGCATTACCTTATCCTCTCAAAGTCGTATTAATGGACCGTGACCGATTACTGATGACGATCAGTGTACGGCAGCAGGGACAGGTAGCGAGCGCGTTTGATAGCGCGTGCCAGCTGACGCTGATATTTTGCACGGGTACCGGTGATACGGCTCGGGACAATCTTACCGCTTTCGGTGATGTAGTTTTTCAGCGTAGCGATATCTTTATAGTCGATCTCTTGAACGCCTTCCGCGGTGAAACGGCAGAACTTGCGACGACGGAAATAACGTGCCATATGGCTAGTCTCCAGAATCTATCAATTCAATCTGCTCGGCATGCAGAACCATTTTGCTCAAGCCGTTCTTTGCCTTATGGCAAGAGATGAACCCTCGAACGGTTACTGCGCTACCGACCGTTATACTGTGAGTAATGGCCTGGTTCTCGTGACCGCTAATAATAACGGGCATCTGACACCATGCCTGCCGGTGAAAACCGGCTTCCTCCTGCACTGAACGATGCTCAAGCACGAACTGGCAGTGAGGAATTCCTGACGGGCTGACCTTACGAAGTGGAGTCCTGCAAATAATGCCGGACAGCTCCAGACGGTTGGTCATCAGGATTACTCTTCAGAATCCCCAGCTTCAGAATCATCTGCGGTTTCGTTGGCGAAATCTTCGCGACGCTCACGGCGCTCGTCTTTCGCTTTAACCATCGGAGATGCTTCGGTAACAGCGTGCTTAGTACGCATTACCATGCTGCGGATAACGGCGTCGTTGAAGCGGAAGTTAGTTTCCAGCTCATCGATCGCTTCCTGCGGCGCTTCAACGTTCATCAGAACGTAGTGAGCTTTGTGCAGTTTGTTGATCGGATAAGCCAGCTGACGGCGGCCCCAGTCTTCCAGACGGTGGATCGTACCTGCTGCTGCAGTGATTGCACCAGTGTAACGTTCGATCATGCCCGGAACCTGTTCGCTCTGGTCAGGATGGACCATAAAAACGATTTCGTAATGACGCATCGAATTGCTCCTTACGGATTATTCAGCCTCCTGTCTGGGTCAGCCGCGGCCCATGGAGGCAAGGAACGTGTTAAAGGGCGGCTGAAAAATTGACGCGTCATTCTAATGGCGGCCCCCCAGGAACACAAGCGCATTTGCACAAATAATTCGCACTATGCGTCAAGTTGCGCTAAGTGGGTGATTTAAAATTAACCAGCAAAGGAAGCGGCATTTTTTTGAACAACTGCATCAGAAAAGGTCGCCATGCGACGAACGCGCAGCGATTACACTTATATCAAAGCCCAACGACCACAGGAGAGCCCCCGAGTCAGCGTCAGGACTGTCAGTCAGGAGCGTAGTATATGAAACTGAAAATCATCGCCATGATGGCTGCGCTTTTCTTCAGCGCCAACGCGCTGGCAGCTATCCAAATCACCGAACGACAGGCCCGCAACATGGACGACGTGCAGAGCCTCGGCGTTATCTATATCAATCATAATATGGCCACTGAGCACGAGGCTGAACAGGCCCTTAGCCAGCTGAGCGATGCGCAGGGGGCGAAATACTTCCAGCCCATCCTGATGCATGAACCAGAAACCAACGGCCCGCTTCGCGCCAGCGCGGTGATATACCGCTAACGCCGGGCCCATTCTTCGCCTCTCCTCGCGAGGGGCGAAGCGAAACCTTCACCTAAACGCAATTGAGAATTATTTTATAAACCGACTTATCAGCGTCATTGCAACCTGATTTAATCATCAGTCTGTTTTTTGATAATCAGGAGTAATGGATGGTTCCGCGTTTCGCCACCTTAGGCCGCATCCCCAAAGGCGTTTGGGTGCTCGGCGGCGTCAGCCTGCTGATGGATGTGTCGTCCGAGATGATCCACAGTCTCTTACCGCTGTTTATGGCCACCACCCTCGGCGCCAGCGTGATCATTATCGGTCTTATCGAGGGGCTGGCGGAAGCCACCGCCCTGATCCTGAAAGTCTTCTCCGGCGCGATCAGCGACTACGTCGGCAAGCGCAAAGGGCTGGCGCTGCTGGGCTACGGCCTGGGCGCGCTCAGCAAGCCGCTGTTTGCCATCGCCCCGACCGCCGGCGTGGTGTTTAGCGCCCGCATGATAGACCGCGTAGGCAAAGGCATTCGCGGCGCGCCGCGAGACGCGCTGGTCGCCGACGTCACCCCACCGGAGATCCGCGGCGCCGCCTACGGGCTGCGTCAGGCGCTGGATACCATTGGCGCCTTTCTCGGCCCGCTGCTGGCTGTGCTGCTGATGTTTATCTGGGCCAACGATTTTCACGCCATATTCTGGGTGGCGGTTATTCCCGCCGTGCTCTCCATTCTCCTGCTGGGTTTTGGTCTGCAGGAGCCAAAATCCGCCATCGGTCATAAACGCAGTAATCCGCTGAAGCGCGAAAATCTGCAAAAGCTCTCCGCCGCCTACTGGTGGGTGGTCGCCATCGGTAGCATCTTCACCCTTGCCCGCTTCAGCGAAGCCTTTCTGGTGCTGCGCGCCCAGCAGATGGAGATCCCGCTGTTTACTATTCCGCTGGTGATGGTGGCGATGAACCTCGTCTACAGCGTTACGGCCTACCCGTTCGGCAAGCTCTCTGACAGCATGAGCCACAGCAAACTGCTGCAGTGGGGACTGCTGGTGCTGATCCTCGCCGATATCGTGCTGGCCCTCAGCGGCCACTGGAGCACGCTGCTGGTCGGGGTCGCGCTATGGGGAATTCACATGGGGATGACTCAGGGACTGCTGGCGGCGATGGTCGCCCATACGGCGCCGCCGGAGCTACGCGGCACGGCGTTCGGTATGTTCAACCTGATGAGCGGCCTGGCGCTGTTGCTGGCCAGTACCTGCGCCGGAGTGCTGTGGGAAACCTTCGGCGCCGCTTCGACGTTTTACGCTGGCGCGATAATTTGCGTGGTCACGCTCATCGGCATGCGCGCTATGCCCTCAGCTTATCGTCAGGGCTAAAAAACGGCTCCGGGGTCAGACCAGTTGTTTCACCGTGACGGTGAAAGCCCCGGAGCGCGTCGTTTACTTCTGCCCGTAGTAGGCGTTCGGCCCGTGTTTACGCAGAAAATGTTTTTCCATCAGCCAGCTGTCAATCGGCTGCAGCCGCGGATTAATGCCGCGGGCAATCCACGCCATGCGCGCCACCTCTTCCATCACCACCGCATTGTGCACCGCCTCGTGGGCGTCTTTCCCCCAGGAGAACGGCCCGTGCTGATAGACGACGATCCCCGGCGTATGCAACGGGTTTGCCTCGCCCAGCGTTTCGATAATCACCTTCCCGGTGTTCAGCTCGTAGCCCTCATCCACCTCCTGCGCGCTAAGCGCCCGGGTGCAAGGGATATCGCCGAAGAAATAGTCCGCATGAGTGGTGCCGAGCGCCGGGATCGCCAGCCCCGCCTGCGCCCAGGCGGTAGCGTGCGTCGAGTGGGTATGCACCACCCCGCCAAGGCCGGGATAACGGCGATAGAGCGCCAGATGGGTAGCGGTATCAGAGGAGGGACGCCAGCGTCCTTCCACCACGTTGCCCTGCAGATCGACCACCGTCATGTCATCGACGGTCATGGCGTCGTAGGCCACGCCGCTGGGTTTGATCGCCACCAGCCCGCGCTGCCGGTCAATCGCGCTGACATTGCCCCAGGTGAAGGTCACCAGGCCGTAGCGCGGCAGATCCATATTGGCCTCGAACACCTGCTGTTTCAGTTGTTGCATTACGCCGCCTCCATCAGCCCGGCGCGGGCCATCCGCGCTTTCACCCAGTCGCGCGCCTTCGCCACTTCCGCTAGCGGATCCGCGCTGCTTTCACTCCACATCTCAATCAGATACGGGCCGCAGTAGCCGGTCTGTTTGAGGGTTGCGAAGCAGCGTTCAAAATCGACGACCCCTTCGCCGAACGGCACGTTTTTAAAGACGCCGGGCCGGGTATCTTTGACGTGCACCGCCACGATGTGCCCCATGCCGGCCTGCAGCTCCATCTGGACGTCGTTATCCCACGCCGACAGATTGCCGATATCGGGATAAAGCTGGAACCACGGATTATTCAGGTAATGGGCGTAGCCCAGCGCTTTGCTGATCGAGTTCATCAACGGGTAGTCCATAATCTCCATCGCCAGGGTTACCTGGGCCCGGCTGGCCATCTCGACGCTCTCTTTCAGGCCATCGCGAAAGCGGCGCCGCGTCTCATCGTTCGCCTGCTGGTAATAGACGTCGTAACCTGCCAGCTGGATCACCCGGATCCCGACATCCTGCGCCAGCTGGATGGCTTTGCGCATGATTTCCAGCCCCTGAAGACGCACCGCGTCATCTTCGCTGCCCAGTGGAAAACGGCGATGGGCGCTCAGGCACATCGATGGCACCCGGACGCCGGTTTCGGCCACCGCCTTGACCAGCGCCAGACGCTGCTCCGGGCTCCAGTCCAGCCGCGCAAGGCGAGCGTCCGTTTCATCGAGGGACATTTCCACAAAATCAAAGCCCAGCGCTTTCGCCAGCTTTAGCCGCTCCAGCCAGCACTCCCCGGCGGGGAGCGCTTTTTCATAGATGCCGAGCGGAATTTGTTTCGCCAACATAGCCGCTCCTTAACCCCACAGCTGGGCGATAGAGCGTTTAAACTGGCGCGCCGCTTCCACCGGCGAAGCGGCATCGCGGATGCTGCGCCCGGCAATAAAGACGTGGATGGGGATGCCAGCGAACAGCGGCAGGTCCTCCAGCGCCAGGCCGCCGGTGACGGTCACTTTGAAGCCCATATCGGACAGACGCTTAATTGCGCTGATATCCGCCTCGCTCCACGCCACGCCCGCCGCCTGCGCGTCGCGGCTGCGGTGATAGACCACCTGCTGGATGCCCGCCTCGCACCATGCCTGCGCCTGCTCCCAGGTCCAGAAGCCGGTTAGCTCGATCTGAACGTCGCCGTTGAACTCTTTGGCGACATCCAGCGCCCCTTTGGCGGTATTGATATCGGCGCAGCAGATCACCGTGACCCAGTCGGCGTTGGCTTCAAAGCACATCCGCGACAGAATCTTGCCGGCGTCGGCGATTTTGGCGTCCGCCAGCACAATTTTATGCGGGTACAGCGCTTTCAGATCGCGCACCGCACGCACCCCTTCCCCGACGCAAAGGATGGTGCCGACTTCAATGATATCCACCTCTTCGGCGATCAGGCGGGTGGTCTCGTAGGCGCTGGCCAGCGTTTGGTTGTCCAGTGCGACCTGTAACATAGGTAATGACATGATAGTGTTCCTTTTAAACAGCCGCCGCGGTGGCGTTTTTAATTAAATCCAGCACTTCCTGCTCGCTGCGACAGGCGCGTAAACGGTCGAAATTGGCTTCATCATCAAACAGGTTAACGATCTGCATGATGCCCACTTCCTGGTGGGTGGTGGCGTCAACCGCCGCCATGGTGATCAGGATGTCGACCGGGTCGTTATCTTCGTGGTTGAAAATTAGCGGTTTCTTTAGCGTGACCAGCGCAAAGCCGGTTTTTTTGACGCCCTCTTCCGGCCGCCCGTGCGGCATGGCTAATCCCGGAGCGATCACAAAATAGGGGCCGTGCTGCGCGACGCCGTCGAGGATTGCCTGGTAGTAGCGCGGTTCCACGACGTCGGCGGCCACCAGCAGATCGACGCCGATTTTTACCGCCTCCTGCCAGGTTTCCGCTTCCGCCTGCAGGCGGATGGAGTGGTTCTGCGCCAGCGATTCATGAAGTTTCATGGCCGCTCCTTATTTCACGTCCTGCGGGAAGTGAGCTTTAATCACCTCCAGCAGCTTGGGACCGAAATCCGCTGGCGAAAGCATGTTACGCACGCCCACCACATGTTTATTACCGGAGACGGTAATCTCCCCCGCGATATGGGTTGAAGCGATGATGATATCCGCGCCGTTCAGCTCGCTTTTGTATTCACCTACCGCGCAGCTGTTTACCGTGTGGTCGATGTTGGATTGCGTCAGAAACTGGTCCACCTTCATTTTCATGATCATGGAACTGCCTTGCCCGTTACCACACACAGCCAGAATACGTACGGTCATAATCAGAACTCCTTATTGGGCAGAGGCCTCTGCCAGTTTTTTTTCCGCGTCCTCCTCGGCGCGCAGCGCGCGGCCGGCGAAGAACATATAAGCCAGTGCAATCAGGATGATGACGGCCATAAACGCCAGCCCGACGGAGGCGAAGCCCTGCATCATCGGCGGCGCCAGAATCGACCAGTCCGCCATCCCCATCCAGGCGCTCATGCCGGTGAGTTTCACCGCCCATACGCAACCGAATATTTCAATCATGCCCATCACCAGGCAGATTTTGAGCGCCGCGCGCCAGCCGCCAAAGTGGTTGGCAAAAACGCCAATCGTCGCGTTGGAGAAGAACATAGGGATAAAACCTGGAATAATCAGAATCGGGGAGCCGACGCCGACCAGAATGCCGACGGCAATCAGCTGACCGATGGTGCCCCACATAAAGCCCCAGACCACCGCATTCGGCGCGAAGCTATAGATAGCGGCGCAGTCGATCGCCAGCACCGCCCCGGGGATCAGACGCAGCGAGATACCGTTGAAGGCTTCGGACAGCTCGGCGACGAACATCCGCACGCCCTGAGTGATGATGAAAATCGCCACCGCGAAGGAGAAACCGGTCTGCAGGATATAGACCGTCCAGTGGGTTTTACCCGCCATCGCCTGCACCACGTCAATGCCGAAAGAGAGCAGGATCGCACCGAAGAAGATAGTCATCACAATCGCGGTGGAAACAATGTTGTCGTGGAAGATGTTCAGCCAGCCGGGCAGCTTGAGGTCTTCGACGCTTTCCTCTTTTTTCCCCAGCCAGGGCGCCACTTTGTAGGCAATCCACGAGGCGAACTGCTGCTGGTGCCCGATAGAAAAACCGCAGCCGTCGGTGACCAGCTGAGTAGGCTTGTACATCATATTGGAGGTAATGCCCCAGTAGAGTGACACCAACACCGCGGTGCAGATGATGGTGGTCCACATGGAGTAGCCGAAAATAAAGAACGAGACCGCGATCAGCCCCGCCTGCTGAAACATGATATGGCCCGTCAGCATGATGGTGCGGATGCCGGTAATCCGGCGCAGCAGGACGTAACAGATATTCAGCGCCAGCGCCAGCAGCACCGCGTAGCCCACCCAGCTATACGCCTCGCCCATCCGGTCGATGGTCGCCATCATCGAGGCATAGGTGTCAGAGATGGCGCCGTTAATGCCGTACACCTCTGACATTTTCGCCACCACCGGTTTAAAGGTACTGGTGAGGATACCGGAGCCGGCTTGTAACAGCATGAAACCGATAATGGTTTTGATGGTGCCTTTGATAATCACGCTGACGCTTTTACGCAGCAGGATATAGCCCAGGCAGGTCACAATACCCAGCAGCAGCGGGGCATTAGTCATCACCTGATTAAAGAAAACGGTAAAGATGTTGTAGAGGATTGCCATAACACACTCCCGATGGTGAAGGCGCTGAACGCGCCTTACGCTCAGCATTTCTCGCTGCTCACTCTAATAATCAAAAGTAATCACAACAAGATTAAATTTGATTAAATGTGACGCACACCGCAATAATCCTTTCCTTCACTCAGGTTATTTCCATTCATTTATAATTAAACATAAATAAACATTTTAAATCATATAGATAAAACAAAAACCAAGGCACGTAAGCTGTGAAAAAGACGGGAGATCATACGTATCAGATCGCAAAAGGGATGGAAAACATGATTGCAATCTTGGAAGCACAGTGACAACATAAATCAAAACCAATCAAATAATGATTACTTTTGAAAATACACGAGGAAGACCGCGATGAGTAAAGTACAGACCATCACCCGTGAATCATGGATCCTGAACACCTTTCCGGAATGGGGTAGCTGGCTGAATGAAGAGATTGAGCAGGAGCAGGTTGCGCCCGGCACCTTCGCCATGTGGTGGCTGGGCTGTACCGGCATCTGGTTGAAATCCGAAGGCGGCGCCAACGTCTGCGTCGATTTCTGGTGCGGCACCGGCAAGCAGAGCCACGGCAATCCATTGATGAAAACCGGCCATCAGATGCAGCGGATGGCAGGGGTGAAGAAACTGCAGCCGAACCTGCGCACCACGCCGTTCGTGCTCGATCCGTTCGCCATTCGCCAGATTGACGCCGTACTGGCGACCCATGATCATAACGATCATATTGACGTCAACGTCGCCGCCGCCGTCATGCAGAACTGCCCGGCCGATGTGCCGTTTATCGGCCCGAAAACCTGCGTCGATATGTGGATCGGCTGGGGCGTGCCGAAAGCGCGCTGTATCGTCATGAAGCCCGGCGATGTCGTGAAGATTAAGGACATTGAGATCCACGCGCTCGACGCGTTCGACCGTACCGCGCTGATCACCCTCCCGGCGGATCAAAAAGCCGCCGGCGTGCTGCCGGACGGGATGGACCAGCGCGCGGTCAACTATCTGTTTAAAACACCGGGCGGCAACCTGTACCACAGCGGCGATTCCCACTACTCCAACTATTACGCGAAGCATGGCAACGAGCATCAGATTGACGTCGCCCTCGGCTCGTATGGCGAGAACCCGCGGGGGATCACCGACAAAATGACCAGCGCCGATATCCTGCGCATGGCAGAGTCGCTCAACGCGAAGGTGGTGATCCCGTTCCACCATGATATCTGGTCGAACTTTCAGGCCGATCCGCAGGAGATCCGCATCCTGTGGGAGATGAAAAAAGATCGTCTGAAGTACGGCTTCAAGCCGTTTATCTGGCAGGTCGGCGGCAAATTTACCTGGCCGCTGGATAAAGACAATTTCGAATATCACTACCCGCGCGGCTTCGACGACTGCTTCACCATCGAGCCGGATCTGCCGTTCAAATCCTTCCTGTAAACCGCCTCCGGCAGGCCCTGCCTGCCGGAAATACCCCGCCTGAGGGTTAGTATTTTCACATGATTTCAAATATCATCTTTGCCGTTCACTTTTAATCGGATTCGCTCATGACGGAAGCGCAAAGGCACCAAATTCTGCTGGATCTGCTCGCCCAAACGGGGTTTGTTACCGTAGAGCAGGTGATGTCGCGGCTCGGGATCTCACCCGCAACGGCCCGACGTGATATCAACAAGCTGGATGAAAGCGGCAAACTGAAAAAGGTACGCAATGGCGCGGAAGCCATTAGCGAGCAGCGCCCCCGCTGGACGCCGATGAATATCCACCAGGCGCAGAATCTGGATGAAAAAGTGCGTATTGCGCGCGCCGCTTCGCAACTGATCGCGCCGGGTGAGAGCATCGTCATCAACTGCGGCTCCACCGCCTTTCTGCTGGGGCGTGAACTGTGCGGCAAACCGGTGCAGATCATCACTAACTATCTGCCGCTGGCCAACTACCTGATCGACCAGGAACACGACAGCGTGATTATCATGGGCGGGCAGTACAACCGCAGCCACGCCATCACCCTCAGCCCCCACGGCAGTGAAAACAGCCTCTATGCCGGGCACTGGATGTTCACCAGCGGCAAAGGGTTAACCGCCGAGGGGTTATACAAAACAGATATGTTGACCGCCATGGCCGAGCAGAAAATGCTCAGCGTGGTCGGCAAGCTGGCGGTGCTGGTCGACAGCAGCAAGATCGGCGAGCGCGCCGGAATGCTATTCAGCCAGGCCGGGCAAATTGACGTGGTGATCACCGGCAAACAGGCCGATGCCGCGATCCTCAAGCAGCTTGAGGACCAGGGCGTCAGCGTGATCCGCGTTTAAAGATGCTGCTGAAAAAAGGCGACCGTCGTGGCCAGCGCCTCCGGGGTGATGCGATGGCGGACGCCTTTCTGCCAGACGCAGGTCAGCCTGGCTGCAAGGTCGCTCTGCCTGAGCGCTTGCTCAAGACGGAAGGTCTCTTCCGGCGGCACCACGTCGTCGGCATCGCCATGCCAGAGCAACAGCGGCCGCCGGGCGAGCGACGCCAGCTGATGGCTGACATCCCATTCGCTGAGGCTGTCGCCATCAAAGCCAGGCGAGGGAAACAGGGTTTGCGACAGCGAACGAAAATAGCCTGATCCCATCAGGCAGGCGACGCTGTTCAGCTCGGGATGGTGCGTCATGATACCCAGGGCCGTCATTCCCCCCATCGACGCCCCCGCCACCGCCAGTCGCTCTCCTTCCAGCCAGCCTTCGGCGATAATCGCCTCGCGCAGCGCGGGAAACTCGCTGAAATTCTGCTGCAGGATCGGCCAGAAGCGCTGCATCCGCCCGGTCTCATCACCGTGATAGCGCGCGCCATGCTCCGGCGCGTCCGGCATAATCACCCGGAAACCCGCCTGGGCCAGCGCCACCGCAAAGTAGCTGTAAACCAGTTTCGACGAGGTAAAGCCATGATAAAAGACGATACAGGGCAGTGGTTTGTCCAGACTCTCCTGCGGGCAGGCATGCAAAATTTCGCCACCGCCGAGGTTGCGCATTTCTAGTGCAATCATTTATCGTCTCCCTTCTCTATTGTGGTTAGGCGGCATGGGAAAATGCATTCACCAGGCAACCCAGTTTGCTACGATTCATAATGTTGAGAACCCGGTTACGCTTTCACAACATTTTCATTCGAAAATCGCGTCAGAGATAACAGTTCGGGAACATTCCCCGGAAATCCTGTTAAGGCTACCACTACACTATCACTATCAGGAAACGAGATATGGTTATGCGCAGGTTGTCTCCGTGGTTACTGGCTATCGTCCTCAGCGGGTGTAGTGCTTTGCAGGGAACGCCGGAAGCCCCGCCGCCCGCCACCGACCATCCGCAGGAAATCCAGCGCAACCAGACGGCTGGCCTGCAGAAAATGGCTACGGTGAGCGTACTGATGTACGGTTCGCCGATGGATGTCGAAGCGGCGCTGAAGGCCAAAGCAGAAGCGGCCAAAGCCGATTACTACGTCATCATCATGATCGATGACACCATGGTACCCGGCCAGTGGTATTCGCAGGCGATCCTCTATCGTCGATGACGAGGCGGCGTCTTTAAATCTGCTTTACACAGCTTTGCGTCCATTCACGTTCTCCTGTGCATAATAACGTTCGGCCAGCCACCTGGCAGGACGTTAGCAACGGACTGCCCTTGGGACTACGTGAAATGGAGCTGACGATGAAACGATCTTTTACCCTATCCAGCCTGCTGTTAACCACTGCGACGGCCAACACGTCCGCGCAGTCAGCCGAATTCGCCAGCGCGGATTGCGTTACCGGCCTGAATGAAATCGGTCTGATCTCCGTCGCTAATCTTTCCGGCAGCCAACAGGATGTGGAGCACGCCATTGCCCGCAAAGCGGACGAGCAAGGCGCCTCCTGGTATCGCATTATTCAGATGTACGAGGAGCAACAGCCGGACAGCTGGCGCGTGCAGGCCATTCTCTACGCCTGAGGCGCCTGGCGCCCCCGCCCCATGGCCCGCAGCAGCAGGTCGTCGAGGGTCGGCGCGTCAAGACGTATGCCGCCGCGCGTGTCGAGCATCATCCGGCACCAGGCTTCGGCCAGCGGCGGCGAAGCGAAACGCAGCATCTGCGACCCCGCCCCCAGACGATAGACCAGCCGGGCAATCTCTCTGCCCTGCTCTTCGGCGGGTCGTTTCAGCAATTGCTGCAGCTGACGCCATGCGCGGTCGAGATGGCGGTTCTGTCCTTTCACCTCCGCACACTCCGCGGCCAGCAGCTCCATCGCCGCCGGCTGCTTGCTCAGTACCCGCATCACATCGAGGCACATAATATTGCCGGAGCCTTCCCAGATGCTATTGACCGGCATCTCGCGATACAACCGCGGCAACTCACTCTCCTCGCAATAGCCGATCCCTCCCAGGACTTCCATCGCCTCAGCGACAAACGGGATACCGGCCTTGCAGATGGCAAACTTGGCCGCAGGCGTAAACAGACGCGCCCAGGCACTTTCCCGGGCATCATCCCGACGGTCCCAGGCTCGCGCCAGACGAAACAGAAACGCGGTCTGTCCTTCAAGACGGAGCGCCATTTGCCCCAGCAGCTGGCGCATCATCGGCTGATCGACCAGATTTTTACCGAACGCCTGACGCTGTAGCGCATGATACAGCGCTACCGAGAAGGCCCGGCGCATCAGGGCATGGCTGCCCAGCGCGCAGTCAAAGCGGGTGAGACCGCCCATCCTGAGGATCTGCCGCACGCCGTCGCCCTCGTCGCCCACCAGCCAGCCGCAGGCGTCATAAAACTCCACTTCGCTACTGGCGTTGGAGCGGTTGCCGAGCTTCTCTTTTAAGCGCTCCAGACGCACCCCGTTGCGCTGCCCGTCGGGCAGCAGGCGCGGCACAAAGAAGCACGACAGACCCGCAGGCGCCTGGGCCAGCACCAGGTGCGCATCGCTCTGCGGCACCGAGAAAAACCATTTGTGTCCCACCAGCCGGTAAAACCCTTCCGCTGTTTTCTCCGCGCGGGTGGTATTGCTCAGCACATCGGAGCCCCCTTGCTTCTCGGTCATCCCCATGCCAATCAGCAGACCGCGCTTCTGGTCGCCCGGCGCAAGGTGGGGATCGTAACGGTCGCTCAGCAGCGGCGACAGCCAGTCGCCAAAAGGCGCGGGCAGGGCGTGCTGCAGCAGGGGCGTCGCGGCGAAAGTCATGGTAATCGGACACAGCGTTCCGGCCTCTACCTGGGCGTGAAGCAGAAAGCGAGCGGCGCGCGCGACAAACGCGCCTTCACGGGCATCCTCCTGCCAGGCAAGATTATGCACCCGGTTCGCGCACAGCCCCTGCATCAGCAGGTGCCAGGCGGGGTGGAAGCGAACGTCGTCCAGTCGGGCGCCGGTGGCGTCATAGCGCAGCAGCTCCGGCGGGTTGCTGTTGGCCAGGCGTCCCAGCTCCAGCGATTCTGCGGTCCCCAGTTGCTGGCCAATGCTGGCGAGCAGATCGCCATCCCAGCCGGCACCTTCGCGGACCACCGCTTCACGTAGGGCGGTATCGGACAGGAACAGATTGCTGTTATTCAGCGGGGTCGGTTGATTAAAAACGGTGTGGGTTTGCCAGTGCATCATGTCTCCCTCCATCAATGGCGATAAGCCTAAGTATGGTTATCCGGGGGGATACTCGCCCGCGAGAGCGGTCACAAAAAAGCCATCCCGAAGGATGGCTTTTTAGTTTCGTCAGCGGGTCAGCTTAGCTGCGCTGGCGTACCGCCTCAAACAGGCAGATGCCGGTGGCCACCGAGACGTTCAGCGAAGAGACGCTGCCCGCCATCGGAATGCTGATCAGCTCATCGCAGTGCTCGCGGGTCAGGCGGCGCATGCCTTCGCCTTCCGCGCCCATCACCAGCGCCATCGGCCCGGTCATTTTGCTCTGGAACAGCGTATGGTCGGCTTCACCTGCGGTTCCAACGATCCAGACGTTCTCCTCCTGCAACAGACGCATGGTGCGCGCCAGGTTGGTGACTCGGATCAGCGGGACGTTCTCCGCCGCGCCGCAGGCCACTTTCTTCGCCGTCGCATTCAGCTGCGCGGAACGATCTTTTGGCACAATCACCGCGTGCACGCCGGCAGCATCGGCGCTGCGCAGGCAGGCGCCGAGGTTATGCGGATCGGTCACACCGTCAAGGATCAACAGGAACGGCTGATCGAGCTGCGCCAGCAGATCCGGCAGATCGTTCTCCTGATACTGACGCCCCGGCTTCACGCGGGCAATGATCCCCTGGTGTACCGCGCCTTCGCTCTTCTCATCGAGAAACTGGCGGTTGGCCAGCTGAATCACCACGCCCTGCGCTTCCAGAGCGTGGATCAGCGGCAGCAGGCGCTTATCCTCACGGCCTTTCAGAATATAAACTTCCTGAAAACGCTCAGGTGCGCGCTCCAGCAGTGCCTGCACCGCATGGATGCCGTAAATCATTTCACTCATTGATGTACTCGTTTTAGGTTCTGTTATCCGCCCTTCACCCCGTCCTGCGTCAGCAGACTTCAGAATGAAGGGTGGTCAATCACTCGGCGCTCTTCTTCTTTGCCGCGCGCTTGGCTTTGGTGGCGGCGGCGATTTTCTGCGTTTTCGCCGACGGTTTTTTCGCTTTCTTCTCGCCTTTCGGCTTCGCTTTCGCCTGGTCTTTTTCTTTGCGGAACGCGCTGTCTGGCTCGAAGTTCACCTGCTTACCGACCTGACGACGACGGCCGCCCGGTTTGCCGGAGGTGCTCTTTTTCGCTTTCTCACGGGCGGTTTTGCCGACATTACGCGGCGCGCGCTCGCTGGAGATTAGGGTAAAGTCGATTTTACGCTCGTCCATGTTGACCGCTTCCACACGGACTTCCACGCGGTCGCCCAGGCGATAAGTCTGCCCGCCGGACTCGCCGATCAGACGCTGCCCCACCTGGTCGAAACGATAGTAGTCGTTATCCAGAGAGGAAACATGCACCAGGCCGTCGATAAACAGATCGTTGAGACGGACGAAGAAGCCAAAGCCGGTCACGCTGGCGATAACCCCGGAGAAGATGTTGCCTACCTGATCCTGCATGAAGTCGCACCTCAGCCAGTCGGAGACTTCGCGCGTCGCTTCATCAGCGCGGCGTTCGGTCATCGAGCAGTGCTCGCCCAGCTGCAGCATCTCTTCCATGCTGTAGTGCCAGCCGCCGGTCTCCGTGCTGTTGCCTTTATGCCCCTGCTCTTTGGCCAGCAGATATTTGATGGCGCGGTGCAGAGACAGATCCGGGTAACGACGGATCGGCGAGGTGAAGTGGGCATAGGACTGCAGCGCGAGGCCAAAGTGGCCGCGGTTTTCCGGATCGTAGACCGCCTGCTTCATCGACCGCAGGAGCATCGTCTGAAGCATCTCCGCATCCGGGCGATCGGCGATGGAGGTCAGCAGTTCGGCGTAATCGCGCGGCTCCGGCTTGTTGCCGCCAGGCAGTTCCAGCCCCAGCTCCGCCAGCACGCTGCGGAACGCGGTAATCGCCTCGGTGCTCGGCTTATCGTGAATACGGAACAGCGCCGGCTCCTGCGCCTTCTCAACGAAGCGCGCGGCGGAGATGTTCGCCAGGATCATGCACTCTTCAATCAGCTTGTGCGCATCGTTCCGCTGGGTCTGTTCGATACGCTCGATACGGCGCTCGGCGTTGAAGATGAATTTAGCTTCTTCACTTTCAAATGAGATACCGCCGCGCTCTTCGCGGGCGCCATCCAGCACCTTGTAGAGGTTATGCAGTTCTTCAATATGCTTCACCAGCGGCGCGTAGTGCTCGCGCAGCTCCTGGTCGCCCTGCAGTATATGCCACACCTTGGTATAGGTCAGGCGAGCATGTGAACTCATCACCGCTTCATAGAATTTATAACCGGTCAGACGGCCTTTTGACGAAATCGTCATCTCGCATACCATGCACAGGCGATCGACCTGCGGGTTCAGCGAGCACAGACCGTTAGACAGCACTTCCGGCAGCATCGGCACCACCTGCGACGGGAAGTAGACCGAGGTTCCGCGGCTGCGCGCTTCCGCGTCCAGCGGCGTCCCTGGACGCACGTAGTAGCTGACGTCGGCAATGGCTACCCACAGGCGCCAGCCGCCGCCGCGTTTCTTCTCGCAGTACACCGCGTCATCGAAGTCGCGGGCATCTTCGCCGTCAATGGTGACCAGCGGCAGGGAGCGCAGATCGACGCGCCCGGCTTTCGCCTCTTCCGGCACCTGCTCTTTCAGGCCGGAAACCTGATTTTCCACCGCCGGCGGCCAAACGTACGGAATTTCATGGGTGCGCAGCGCCATATCGACAGCCATGCCGGTACCCATGTTGTCGCCCAGCACTTCGACGATTTTCCCCACGGCTTTGGTGCGGCGGGTCGGGCGCTGGGTCAGCTCGACCACCACCACGTAGCCCATCCGCGCGCCCATAATCTCTTCCGGCGGGATCAGGATATCGAAGCTGAGGCGACTGTCGTCCGGGACGACGAAACCGACGCCAGCGTCGGTAAAGTAGCGGCCAACAATCTGGCTGGTTTTCGGCACCAGGACGCGGACGATGCGCGCTTCGCGGCGGCCCTTGCGGTCCGCGCCCAGCGGTTGGGCCAGCACCTGGTCGCCATGAATACAGGTTTTCATCTGCTCTGACGACAGGTACAGATCGTCTTTGCGCCCTTCAACACGCAGGAAACCATAGCCATCACGGTGACCAATAACGGTTCCTTTGAGGAGATCAAGGCGCTCCGGCAGCGCATAGCACTGACGGCGGGTGAAGACCAGCTGACCGTCGCGTTCCATCGCGCGCAGGCGGCGGCGCAGCGCTTCGGTTTGCTCTTCGCCCTCGATATTTAACTCGATGGCCAGCTCATCGCGGCTGGCGGGCTTTTCCCGTTTGGTTAAATGTTCGAGGATAAATTCCCGGCTCGGGATTGGGTTCGCGTACTTCTCAGCTTCGCGTTCCTGGAATGGATCTTGTGACATATCGGTTCCTCCGTTGTCATCTCCGGCAGAGTGGCGTCACTCCACCAGCAATAATTTATAAAGCGGTTGATTCTTCTCAACCAAATCAGCCAGCGTATAGTTATCCAGTTCCTTGAGAAAACTCTGCGCGGCTTCAGCTAGTGCCTGTTTCAGACGACAGGCTGGTGTAATGTGGCAAAACTCGCTGCTGCAGTTGACCAGCGATAAGGGTTCCAGGTCGCGTACCACGTCACCGACGCGGATCTGTCCAGCTGGTTTGCCGAGGCGAATGCCCCCGTTCTTCCCCCGCACGGCAGTCACATAGCCCATGCGACTTAACTGATTGATTATTTTAACCATATGATTACGGGAGACGCCATAGACCTCGGTTACTTCCGAGATACTGGTCATCCGTCCTTCCGGCAGCGACGCCATATAAATCAGCGCCCGTAGTCCGTAATCGGTGAAACTCGTTAACTGCACATAAACCTCAGGGAAAAGAAAACAGGGTATGTCGAGCGACATCATTATTATTGATGATAAACCAGCCAGCGCTCAGGCCGCTAATTTATTTAAAATGGGGCGGGCGAACAGCAAAAACAAGGGCGCCTGAACGGCGCCCCTTGCGAGTGATTATGCGTCGAACGGGTCGCGCAGAATCATGGTCTCGGAACGGTCTGGACCAGTAGAGATGATATCAACCGGTACGCCGGTCAGCTCTTCAATACGCTGGATGTAGTTCAGCGCTGCCTGCGGCAGGCCGCTGCGCTCTTTCACGCCGAAGGTGGTTTCAGACCAGCCCGGCATGGTTTCGTAGATAGGCTCGATACCTTCCCAGTTGTCGGCTGCCAGCGGAGTGGTGGTCACTTCGCGGCCATCCGGCATACGGTAGCCGACGCAGATTTTCACTTCTTTCAGGCCGTCGAGGACGTCCAGTTTAGTCAGGCAGAAGCCGGACAGGGAGTTAATCTGCACCGCGCGACGAACCGCGACGGCGTCCAGCCAGCCGGTACGACGACGACGACCGGTGGTGGCGCCGAATTCGTTACCCTGCTTGCAGAGGAACTCGCCGGTCTCATCAAACAGCTCGGTCGGGAACGGACCCGCGCCGACGCGAGTCGAGTAAGCTTTGATGATACCCAGAACGTAATCTACGTAACGCGGGCCCAGGCCGGAGCCGGTCGCCACGCCACCCGCGGTGGTGTTGGAAGAGGTTACGTACGGATAGGTGCCGTGGTCGATATCCAGCAGCGTGCCCTGTGCGCCTTCGAACATTACGAAGTCGCCACGTTTACGCGCCTGATCCAGCAGGTCGGAAACGTCCACCACCATGCCGGTCAGGATGTCGGCAATCGCCATCACATCGTCCAGCACTTTCTGGTAGTCAACGGCTTCTGCTTTGTAGAAGTTCACCAGCTGGAAGTTGTGATATTCCATCACTTCTTTCAGTTTATCGGCGAAGGTTGCTTTATCGAACAGATCGCCAACGCGCAGACCGCGACGAGCGACTTTATCTTCGTAAGCCGGGCCGATGCCGCGACCGGTGGTGCCGATAGCCTTCGCGCCGCGCGCTTTTTCACGCGCCACGTCCAGCGCCACGTGATAGTCAAGGATAAGCGGGCAGGCTTCAGAGAGCAGCAGACGCTCGCGAACCGGGATACCACGGTCTTCCAGGCCCTTCATCTCTTTCATCAGCGCAGCCGGAGACAGCACGACGCCGTTACCGATGATGCTGGTGACGTTTTCACGCAGAATGCCTGATGGAATAAGATGGAGAACGGTTTTTTCACCGTTGATTACGAGAGTATGGCCGGCGTTGTGACCACCCTGGTAGCGCACAACATATTTAGCCCGTTCTGTCAGGAGATCGACGATCTTCCCTTTACCTTCGTCACCCCATTGGGTGCCCAGTACGACGACGTTGTTACCCATTTTTCAAAATCACCGTTTGCTTAAAAATGGATTCTACCATCGCTTTTTCAGAGTTACAGCACTTTTTGCATCCAAAATAAGGCAAATCCGACCACTTTTTGATCAGCCAATCGATTTCCTCAACATGTAGTAGATCACAATCCCAGCAACCACAAGTCCGCCGCCAAAGCGCCGCAATAAATTATCCGGGAGCTGGCTCAGGCTGGCGACCATCTTGCGCCAGGCGCGCGGATAAAGTAGCGGGCCAAGCCCTTCGAGTACTAAAACCAGCGCCAGCGCCAGCCAAATGGTGGAGTTCATCGTCAACCCTAATTGAAAAGTATCATCGCCGCCTTCGCAGGCGTCATCGGCCAGCATAGTGAATGCATTCACTCAATTCACATTGTCCCGTATTTCCTCTTCATTATGAACCGGAAAGGTGAAACAAAATTCATAACCAGTTGTATTGCTGTCTATTTTTTAAATTGCAACTATGCCGTCGCGTACTACAACCCGGTACGTCTACATAATCAGGAAGATTATCATGAGAGAATTAACCGCATTTGAAATCGAAAATGTGAGCGGCGCAGGCTGGTTACAGGATGGCCTGGCCTCCTTAGGTAGTAAGGTCGGCGCCGCCGTATGGACGATGGGCACCGATGCCCTGAGCATCAACCTGCCGCTGCTTGGCACCATTAATCTGGCCGATCTGGCGCCGGACCTGGGCAAAACCCTGGGCGAAAGCGTTGGCTCATCTATCGGCGCCACCATCGAGAGTACGCTGGCGAGCCTGCCGGTGATCGGTGGCCTGCTAAACAAGCTGCTCGGCAACTAATTCACGCCGTCGTAGCATAAAAAAAGGCGCCTGTCTCAGGCGCCTTTTTGCATTAACCACTGTAGGTTACTGTCATCTTCGACTTATTTACGCACCGAATCCGGTGAACGCATATAGCGGAAGAAATCGCTATCCGGGCTCAGGACCATGACATCCTGATTGCTCTGGAAGCTCTTCTCATAGGCGCGCAGGCTACGAATAAAGGAATAGAAGCCCGGATCCTGGCTGAACGCGTCGGCAAACAGTTTTGCCGATTCCGCATCGCCTTCACCACGCAGGATACGGCCCTGGCGCTCGGCTTCCGCCAGCGTCTTGGTGACTTCATAGTCCGCGGTCGCGCGCAGTTTTTCCGCCTCTTCCTGGCCCTGTGAACGGTGGCGACGAGCAACCGCTTCACGCTCCGCGCGCATACGGTTGTAGATCGCTTCCGACACTTCCGCCGGCAGGTTGATCTGCTTGATACGCACGTCGACGACTTCAATACCCAGCGCCGCCATACTGTTCGGGTTGATCACCTGCACTTTGCCGTTGGTTTCAGCTTCCACGCGCTCTGCCGCTTTGGCAATCGCGTCGTCAGCTGCCGGCGTGCTAACCTCGTCTTCCGTACCGGCCGACCCTGAGTTCAGCGCATCACGCACTTCCAGCGTCAGGCGGCCACGGGAGTCGGTGACGATGTCTTTCACATCCAGACGGCCGATTTCAGAACGCAGACGGTCCGAGAATTTACGCTTCAGCAGCACCTCTGCCTGGGAGACGTCGCCGCCGCCGGTGGCCAGGTAGTAACGGCTGAAGTCGCTGATGCGCCATTTAATATAGGAGTCGACGATCAGGTCTTTCTTCTCTTTGGTGACAAAACGGTCAGCCTGGTTATCCATGGTCTGAATACGCGCATCCAGCATCTTCACCGATTCGATAAACGGGATCTTGAAGTGCAGGCCTGGCGCATAAACCAGCGGCTTGTTTTCGTCGTCGCGCAGAACTTTACCGAAACGCAGCGTGATACCGCGCTCGCCTTCCTTTACGACAAAGACAGACATGTAGAGCACTACCAGCACGATGACAATGATCGCGATAACAGATTTACGCATCGTTATTCCCCCTGACGCTGGTAGTCGTTACGCTGCGCGTTAGCGCGGCGTTGGTCCATAATGCTACCCCCGGTTGAGCTCGAGGTTGATGAGGTGCTGGCGCTGCTTGAGCTGGATGCTGGCGGCAGGCGCAGCAGATCGCTGGCGTCACTGCTATCGCTCTTTGCTGCCGGCGCAGCGGCGCCTTTCAGCATCTGGTCCAGCGGCAGAACCATCAGATTGCCGTTTTTGCTGTCATTAACCAGCACTTTACGGGTGTGGCTCAGCACTTTTTCCATCGTTTCGATGTACAGACGCTCGCGGGTAATCTCCGGCGCGGCTTTGTATTCCGGCAGGATCTTAGCAAAGCGAGCCACTTCACCCTGGGCTTCCAGGACGGTCTGGGTCTTATAGGCGCGTGCCTCTTCGAGGATACGCTGCGCCTGACCATTCGCGCGCGGCTGGACTTCGTTGGTGTAAGCCTCCGCTTCACGAATGTACTGCTGTTCGTTCTCACGCGCGGCAATGGCATCGTCAAACGCGGCTTTCACCTCTTCCGGCGGACGTGCCGTCTGGAAGTTGACGTCCAGCAGAGTGATGCCCATGTTGTACGGGCGAATCGTCTCTTCCAGCTCACGCTGAGTATCGCTACGGATCACGGTACGGCCTTCGGTCAGAATGCGATCCATAGTGTATTTACCGATCACCCCGCGCAGCGCGCTGTCGGTGGCCTGACGCAGGCTGTCGTCCGCGCTGGTGACGCTAAACAGATAGCGCTCCGGATCGGTGACGCGGTACTGCACGTTCATCTCAACGCGCACCACGTTTTCGTCAGAGGTCAACATGACGCCGGACGCCGCCAGTTCACGTACCGACTCCACGTTTACTGCCTGCACGTTATCGATAAAGGTCGGCTTCCAGTTCAGGCCCGGCTCAACCAGATGGCTGAACTTACCAAAGCGGGTGACCACGCCGCGTTCGGCTTCTTTAATAGTATAGAAACCGCTGGCCGCCCAGATAATCACTGCCGCCGCGGCAACGATGCCGACAATACGCCCGCCCATCGGTCCGCGAGGTCCCTGCGCGCTATTGCCGCCGCCCAGTCCGCCCTTGCCGCCGCCGAGCCCGCCAAGTTTTTTACTTAACTTGCGGAAGATATCATCCAGATCCGGCGGCCCCTGCTCGCGACCGCCTTTGTTGCCATTTCCCTCAGAGTTGCCGCCAGGTTTGCTGCTCCCCCACGGGTCGCGGTCCTGTCCGTTATTACCGGGCTGATTCCACGCCATGTATATGCTCCATATTTGTTTTTGATATCCCCACAGGGGTCAATATCTTCAGGCAAGCTGCAAGGTCAAACCACATAGTCAACAAGCGTTGGCTCTTGCTTACAGAGGCGCCGCCAGTCAACGATCGGCATGCGCACCTGCAGACTCACGCTGCCGTCATCCTCCATCCACTCTTTTTCTATCGCCTGAAGCTGATAGAAACGGCTTCTCAGTCGCCCTTCTTTCGGCGGTAAGCGCAGCGTATGCTGGGCCACTTCACCGGAAAGGCGCTCCGTTAACGCCTGAAAAAGCAGTGGTACGCCAACCCCGGTCTGAGCGGAAAGCCAGACCCGAATCGGTTTATTTTCATCGTCGCGATCGATGCGCGGTTCAAAATCGTCCAGCATGTCGATTTTGTTCATCACCAGCAGCGCCGGGATCTCATCGGCCTCAATTTCAGCGAGAACCGTATTTACCGCATCAATGTTTTCCTGCACGCGGACATCCGCAGCGTCAATCACATGCAGCAGCAGCGTCGCCTGACGCGTCTCCTGCAACGTCGCTTTAAACGCGGCCACCAGATCGTGCGGCAGGTGGCGAATAAAGCCGACGGTATCGGCCAGCACCGTTTCGCCGACGTCAGGGACGTCAATGCGGCGCAGCGTCGGGTCCAGGGTCGCGAACAGCTGGTTCGCGGCATAGACCTCGGCGGCGGTGATCTGGTTAAAGAGCGTTGATTTTCCGGCGTTGGTGTAGCCCACCAGCGACACGGTTGGAATATCGGCTTTCGCGCGCGACCGCCGCCCCTGCTCACGCTGTTTTTCGACTTTTTCCAGCCGCGACAGGATCTGCATGATGCGGTTACGCAATAAACGACGGTCAGTTTCGAGCTGGGTTTCACCCGGGCCACGCAAACCGATCCCGCCCTTTTGTCTTTCAAGGTGGGTCCAGCCGCGGACAAGGCGGGTCGCCATATGGCGCAGCTGCGCCAGCTCGACCTGCAGTTTCCCTTCATGGGTGCGCGCGCGCTGAGCGAAAATATCTAAAATAAGACCGGTACGATCGATAACCCGGCATTCGCACAGGCGTTCCAGGTTGCGTTCTTGCGCCGGACTCAGGGCATGATCGAAGAGCACGACCGAAGCGCCGGTCGCTTTAACGGCTTCCGCAATTTCGACTGCCTTACCTTCACCAACAAAATACTTCGGGTGCGGTGCTTTACGGCTACCGGTAATCACCTGCATTGCTTCGACACCGGCGGAAGAGGCCAGAGTTTCAAACTCCTGGAGGTCTTCCATATCTTTGTCTTGCGAAAAATAGATGTGTACCAGTACCGCCTGCTCACCGGCGTCATAACGGTCAAACAAGCGTAAACCCCTTATAAAATACCAGCGGGGAACGCAGAAAACCTGGCTCCCCGGCGTGGAAAAACAGCACTAGCCTTATTCGGCGTCGTCGCTGTCTTGTTGTGGCGCAGAAGAGCCCTGCGCGCTACCACCGTGGTGATAGTTACTGGAACCGCCGCCAGCATTGTTGCTGTGGTGAGACACCGGGCGAGACGGGACAACAGTAGAAATTGCGTGCTTATAGACCATCTGGCTGACCGTGTTCTTCAACAGGATCACGAACTGATCGAAAGACTCAATTTGCCCTTGCAGCTTGATACCATTCACCAAATAAATAGAAACCGGAACGCGTTCCCGACGCAAAGCGTTCAGGAACGGATCTTGTAAAGATTGCCCCTTAGCCATTCTCTCTTTTCCTTATATGTATGCTTGTTTTGTACTCAGAACCTTACGATTCTCAAAAAAAATTACGCACGATACCGTTTAATTGTACACGTTCAGTTCTGGCTCGCACCAACAACCTGTAATACTTTGTTGAGCGCTTGTTCGGGTTGTTCACTGTCTAACCAGTGCACACCTTCCCAACCGCGCAGCCAGGTGACCTGACGTTTGGCTAACTGTCTCGTGGCGCAAACACCTCGATAAACCATCTCATCATACGGGATCTCGCCATTGAGATATGACCACATCTGGCGGTATCCGACACAACGGATGGAAGGCATATCCGTATGCAAATCTCCGCGGGCAAAAAGCGCCCGTACTTCTGCTTCAAAACCTGAAGCTAACATCTGATGAAAACGCTGTTCTATGCGTTGATGGAGCAGTTCACGGCTCGCCGGGGCGATGGCGAACTGATGCACCTGATATGGCAGAGCGTCTCCTGACGTTTGCGTCAGTTCCGTTAAAGTTTTACCCGAAATGAAAAAAACTTCCAGTGCCCGGGAAAGCCTTTGCGGATCATTTGGATGAATACGCGCAGCCGCTACGGGATCGATCTCCTGTAACTGCTGATGTAACGCGTTCCACCCCTGCTCTGCGGCCTGTTGCTCAATCCGCGCTCTGACCTCTGGGTCAGCGGACGGTAAGGGCGACAATCCTTCCAGCAACGCTTTGAAATACAACATCGTCCCGCCGACTAACAGCGGAATTCGCCCGGCGGCGACAATTTCCGCCATCGCCGCCAGCGCATCGCGGCGAAAATCCGCCGCGGAATAGGCCTCTGCAGGATCCAAAATATCCAGCAGCCGGTGCGGCGCGGCGCTCAGCTCTGCGGCATCCGGTTTGGCGGTGCCAATATCCATTCCCCGATAAATGAGGGCGGAATCAACACTAATCAACTCTACTGGCAAAACTTTACGTAAGGCTATCGCCAGCGCGGTTTTGCCGGAGGCCGTCGGGCCCATTAAAAAAATTGCCTTGGGCAGGCTCGCCTCGGTTACATCATTCATCTTTCAGGGCATTCATCGCCGAATGGAGATCTACAGGTTGTAACAGGCCACCCGGCGGCGTTCTCACCAGCTGCGGGCAAAGACGCTCAACGTCCGCCAGCAGCGCAATCGCCTGCGCCATATTCCATGACGTCTGTTCGCTCGTCAGATTACGCGCCATCCATTGGGCGATATTGCCGACGTCGAATGCGTTTTGCTGCGCCAGGTAGCCTATCAGTTCAGGAATCAAGATTTGTAAATTTTGTTGTCTTAAGGGTAAAGGGACCGCGCGCACCGTCACGTGCAGGGCATCGGTATGCATATCGATCCCCAGCTGCGTCAGCGCCGACTGCGCGGCGACCAGCGCCTGCTTTTCCCCTTCCGTCACTTTTAACCGCAGGGGGATCAACAGTGGCTGGGCACAGACGGCCTCTGCTCCCGGGGTCAACTGCGCCTGGCGCAGCCAGCGCTCGGCAACGGTCAACGACAGCAGCGCCAGGCCGCCCTCGCGCTCCAGCAGCGCGCAGTCGCGGCTAACAATCGTCAGCACTCTGCCAAAGCTCTGACTGTGCCCGGCCAGTTCCGCCGCGCCCGGGGTCTGTAACGCGGGCTTTGGCGCCGTCGGCGTGTCGAGCAACTGACGATAAAGCGCCCCTTGCTGCTTCTGGTAACCCGGCTGCGCGTGCGGCCAGCTCGCGCCGCCCGGCCTGCCGCTGGAGGCCGCAGACTCACGCGATGGCGTGATGCTGAAACGGGTTGCCGGTTCACGCGCTTCCGACGGCCGCGCAAACTGGTTGCCGCCCGCCGCGATCCGGTTCTCCGGCATCGCACGGGGCGCCGGCGGGTCGTCTTTTTCCGCCAGCGGCGCGTCAAGCTGCTGCTGCAGCACGCTCAGTACGCCCTGGTAGATAAAGTCATGCACCAGGCGCGACTGATGGAAACGCACCTCATGCTTGGCCGGGTGGACGTTCACATCCACCTGATGGGGATCGATCTCCAGATACAGCACAAACGCCGGCTGCTGATCGGCCCCCAGTTTGTCTTCACAGGCCTGGCGGATAGCGTGGTTGATCAGCCGGTCGCGCATCATCCGCCCGTTAACATAGCAATACTGAATTTCCGCCAGCGCAGGGGTGGTATGCAGCGGATCGGCGACCCATCCGCGCAGGGTCAGATCGCCATGCTGCCACTCGATCGCCAGGGCATGTTCAAGAAAGGCGGCGCCACAGATGGTTCCCAACCGCCGCTCCCGCTGGCCATCCTGAGCGACTGCCCGATACTGGCGCATCACCTTGCCGTTATGGCTGAGGTTGATGGTGACGTCGAATCGCGCCAGCGCAATGCGGCGGACCACCTCGTCAATGTGGCCGAACTCGGTCTTTTCGGTGCGCATAAATTTGCGCCGCGCCGGGGTGTTGTAGAACAGATCGAGGACTTCAAGGGTCGTACCGACCGGGTGCGCCGCCGGCTTCACCGTCACCGCCTGCTCGCGGCCTTCGGCATACGCCTGCCAGGCTTCCTGCTGTTCCGCCGTCCGCGAAGTGAGCGTCAGGCGCGCCACCGAACTGATACTGGCCAGCGCTTCGCCGCGAAAACCGAGGCTGATAATGGCTTCGAGATCGTCGAGCGAGGCGATCTTGCTGGTCGCGTGGCGAGCCAGGGCCAGCGCCAGCTCGTCTTTTTTGATGCCGCAGCCGTTATCGCGAATGCGAATAAGCTTCGCGCCGCCGCGTTCGATATCAATATCAATCCGCGTGGCGCCCGCATCAAGGCTGTTTTCAACCAGCTCTTTCACCACCGACGCGGGCCGTTCCACCACCTCGCCGGCGGCAATCTGGTTGGCGAGCTGCGGCGGCAGAACCTGAATCGGCATCCCCTGCTCCTTAGTTAATCAACATCCCGCCCGGCGAGGCGGCGCTGGCGGTCTGCGCCGCCTCGCCGCGAGGCGCCGACTGCAGCGGATGCTGCATAAAGTAGTTGCGCAGACCGTTATAAATCGCCTCCGCAATCTGCTCCTGGTAATCATCGCTGCCCAGCAGCCGTTCTTCCCCGTTGTTACTGATGAAGCCCGTTTCCACGAGGATCGACGGAATGTCCGGCGAGCGCAGTACGCCGAGGCTGGCATGCTCCGGACGGCGTTTATGCAGATTGCCAATCCGCTGCAGCTGGCTGAGCACGTTGGTCGCGACATCGTAGCCGACGCGTTGGGAGTGACCGAACTGCAGATCCAACACCGCCTGGCTCAGGTAGGGATCGGCCTGGCTGTTCGCCAGCACATCGCCCGCGCCGCCGAGCAGTTCAGACTGTTTCTCATGCTGTTCCAGCCAGCCGGCCATTTCACTGTTGGCGCGACGGTTAGAGAGCACCCATACCGAGGCGCCGGTAGCGTCGCGGTTTGGCGCGGCGTCAGCATGGATTGAGACGAGGAAGTTGGCATTTTGCTTACGCGCCACATCCGAGCGTCCCATTACCGAAATAAAGTAATCCCCGTCACGGGTCAGCACCGGTTTAAACTGCGGATCGGCGTTCAGCAGCGCCCGCAGCTTGCGCGCGATGGCGATAGTCACGTTCTTCTCTTTGGTGCCATTCGGGCCAATCGCGCCAGGATCCTGGCCGCCGTGCCCGGCATCAATGGCGATAATGACTTTGTCATCCGCCGACACCGTGCGGGCCGCCGGACGGGTCACGGTCTGATTGTTGGTCATCGCCGGCTGAGAGGAGGTCATCACCGTCTGCCGTTCATGACCCGACGAGCTGAACGGATTGCGTCCCGCCGTCACCGTCCGGGAAGGCATCACCGGCGACGGGTCGGCCCGTTTCACCACCACAGGTGGCGGCGGCGGCGGCGGCGCGTCGGCGTTGATGGTAAAGACCACCGTGTAATTCGCCCCGTTCTGTTGCTTCACCGCCCGGGTTTTGCCATCTTCCGTCAGATCCACCAACAGACGCAGCGTCTGCGAATCCTGCGGCGTACCGGCACGAATGCTCTTCACCAGGTTGCTGCCGCTAAATTTCAGCGGCAGTCCCTGCAATACGCCGGTCTGTTTGATATCCAGCGCCACCAGTCGTTTGCCCTGGGGGGTAAAAGAGTACTCCGGTTCACCGACAAAGCTAAGAGTAATACGGGCCTGCTGGTCTCCGTTGGAGACCTGGATATCGGATAAACTCGCCGCAGTGGCGTGAAGACTCGACAGCATCAGCGCAGCGGCAAGCCAGGTGGTTATGCGATACTTCATCCCGTCATCCTTCAGGCTAAATGGCTAAACGTGCCAGTAAAGACTCACCCCGTGAGGAGATCGCGGTAATGCGCGCCTCACGCCCTTGTGCCTGGTAATCAAGGTGAATTTCAACGTCCGGGTCAGGCAGGACACCTGCGCCTTGCTGCGGCCATTCCACCAGGCAGATGGCATCGTCGGCAAAATAATCGCGGATCCCCATAAATTCCAGCTCCTCAGGATCCGCCAGGCGGTAGAGATCGAAGTGATACACCATCAGCTTGTCGAGGGTATACGGTTCCACCAGGGTATAAGTTGGGCTTTTGACATTGCCGCGGTGACCGAGCGCCTGTAAAAAGCCGCGGCTAAAGGTGGTTTTTCCCGCGCCTAAGTCACCATAAAGGTAAATCACGGTGGCGCCGGTACAGGCCTGCGCAATACGGTCGCCCAGGGCCAGCGTGGCCTGCTCATCGGGTAAAGGAATCACTCGGTTAATCATGGTCTACGTCAATCACATCCGGGTTAACAACACGCTTGAGCGTGGAAAAGAGATCGGTCGCCAGCATGCCGCGGGTGCCCTCGCGGGCGGCCAGTCGGTCGGCGGCATCGCCATGAGCGACGCACCCGGCACAGGCAGCATCATACGGCGTCAGGTGCTGTCCTAACAATGCGGCGATGATGCCAGTGAGCACATCGCCCATGCCGCCGCTGGCCATCCCGGCATTGCCGGCGTCGATAATGCCCATCGCCCCGCTTTCACTGGCCACCACCGTGCCCGCGCCTTTCAGCACGACCACGCCGCCATACCGTTTTACCAGACGCTGCGCAGAAAGTAAGCGATCGCTTTCAATTTCTGCCACGCTGATATTCAGCAGACGGGCCGCTTCGCCGGGGTGCGGCGTCAGCACGCGATTGTGACGTTTATCGGGATTGAATGCCAGCAGGTTCAGCGCATCGGCGTCCCAGACCATCGGTTTGTTAACCCTTTCCACCATGCGCAGGGCGCTGCGTCCCCACTCGTTCTGCCCCAGACCTGGGCCAATCGCCACCACCTCCGCCCATTCCAGCGCGGCTTTCAGGGTCTGCGGCGTCAGCTCATCCACCATTAATTCCGGCCGGGCGGTGATAATAGGCGCCACGTTCTCCGGGTGAGTAAGTACTCGCACCAGCCCTGCGCCGGCGCGTAAAGCCGCTTCACCGCACATGCGAATCGCGCCTGCCGTGCCGCGATCGCCGCCGACGATCGCCAGCTTGCCGTGATCGCCCTTATGGGAGGTGGCCCGGCGCGGCGGCAGCCAGTCGGCAAGGTGGGCGGCGCAAAACCGCGTCAGGGGGGTACTTTGCCCGGCGAGCCAGCGCTCAAGCCCCAGCGCATGATGGTGGAGCTGCCCGACGACATCCCGCGCCTTGCCGGTCAGCAGCCCCGGTTTGAGCGCGATAAACGTCAGCGTATGGTCGGCCTGAATGACCGCCCCCGGCGTCGCGCCGGTCTGCGCGTTCAGGCCGGAAGGGATATCCAGAGCCAGCACCGGCGCAGGATGGTGGTTCGCCTGGTGAATGAGCACCGCGACGGATTCACGCGGCGCACTGCGCAACCCGGTGCCGAGCAGGCCATCAATAATCAGTGAGATATCGTCTGGCCAGGGGACAGTGGCCGCATGGATCACGCCGCCGGCGTTAAGCCATGCCTCCCGCGCCGCCTGCGCCTCTTCCGGCAGCGGGCTGTCACTCTCTACCGCCAGCAGCGTCACCCTCCGCCCGGCGGCCTGGGCCAGACGCGCGACGACATATCCGTCACCGCCGTTGTTGCCATGCCCGCAGAGGATCAGCCAGTGCGCGCTGTCAGGAAAAGCGCGGCTGGCCAGTTGGAACGCCGCCTCGCCCGCGCGCTGCATCAGTTCAAACAGCGTCAGTCCCAGGCTGTCCGCCGCCTCTCGTTCGGCCAGGCGCAGCGCCTCCGCAGGCCAAATGTTGTATGGTATACTGTCAGGGTTTTTCGTCATTGTATGGTCCATCATGTCACAGCCCCTCGATCTCGTTCAGTTAGCGCAACAAATCAAACAATGGGGCACAGAGCTCGGGTTCCAGCAGGTCGGTATCGCCGATACCGACCTCAGCGCCAGTGAACCCAAACTGCAGGCATGGCTGGATAAACAATACCACGGCGAAATGGAGTGGATGGCCCGTCACGGTATGATGCGCGCCCGCCCCCACGAACTGCTGCCCGGTACGTTACGCGTCATCAGCGTGCGGATGAATTATCTGCCCGCCAACGCCGCCTTTGCCCGCACCCTGAAAGATCCCGCGCTGGGTTACGTCAGCCGTTATGCCCTCGGGCGTGATTATCATAAGCTGCTACGTAATCGCCTGAAAAAACTGGGTGAGAAGATTCAGGAACAGTGTGCTTCGCTCAATTTTAGACCTTTTGTCGATTCCGCGCCTATCCTGGAACGGCCCATTGCAGAAAAAGCGGGCCTTGGCTGGACAGGTAAGCACTCACTTATCTTAAGCCGCGACGCCGGATCATTCTTTTTTCTCGGCGAACTGCTGATTGACCTGCCCCTGCCGGTCGACAGCCCGGTCGCGGAGGAGTGTGGACGCTGTGTCGCCTGCATGACTATCTGCCCCACCGGGGCCATCGTTGAGCCCTATACCGTCGACGCCCGCCGCTGCATCTCCTATCTCACCATCGAACTGGAAGGCGCTATTCCGGAGGAGTTCCGTCCGCTCATCGGCAACCGGATCTATGGCTGCGACGACTGCCAGCTTATCTGCCCGTGGAACCGTTTCTCACAGCTCACCGATGAAGAGGATTTCAGCCCGCGCCAGGCGCTGCATGCCCCGCCGCTGGTGGAGCTGTTCGCCTGGAGCGAAGCGTGGTTTCTGAAGGTGACCGAAGGGTCGGCGATTCGTCGCATTGGTCATCTGCGCTGGCTGCGTAATATCGCCGTCGCGCTGGGCAATGCGCCCTGGGATGAAGCCCATCTTCGCGCACTGGAGAGTCGCCTGGGCGAGCACCCGCTTCTCGACGAGCACATTGAGTGGGCGATTGCCCAGCAACTGAAAAAGCGCAGCGTCGACGCCGTCGAAGTACAGCTGCCGAAAAAATTACGTCTGGTCAGGGTGGTAGAGAAAGGCCTGCCGCGCGACGCCTGATTCATTCACAGGCTGTGAATAAAATCTAAAACACATTGAGTTTCAAGGCGCAGACCGAGGTCAAGTGATCGGATTAACATTTCGAAATGAAATTTAATTGTTAAATTTCAATTAGATATAAAGATATTATTTACAAAGCGAAGCATTTACGCCGTCAGAAGCGAAACGACAACCTGTGGATAACTCTGTTTACAGTATTTCTGCAGACCAAACGAAAATCATCCCCGGCGCTGGATTGCACTGTGGATAAATAAGAGATGGAAGAAAATTTGGAGCGGGAAACGAGACTCGAACTCGCGACCCCGACCTTGGCAAGGTCGTGCTCTACCAACTGAGCTATTCCCGCTTAATCATCGTCATTCAAGCTACCGTGTAGCAACCTGAAAACTGCGACTGGTGTGGTGTGTCATTCAAATTTTGGAGCGGGAAACGAGACTCGAACTCGCGACCCCGACCTTGGCAAGGTCGTGCTCTACCAACTGAGCTATTCCCGCTTAATCTTCGGCTTTCGCCCCGCATCTGCGAGATGAAATCCTTTGATCAGGATGGTGCTTTCAAATTTTGGAGCGGGAAACGAGACTCGAACTCGCGACCCCGACCTTGGCAAGGTCGTGCTCTACCAACTGAGCTATTCCCGCGTTACTGCATTTTTTGCCATATTTCGATGGCGCCGTAATTTGCATTTCTGCGTCGTTACGGGAGGCGCATTATACGAGAATTCGATGCCCCTGCAACCCCCTGCTCATCACTTTTTTGCGTTTTTTGTTTAAATGGATATTTTCTCGCCACCTACGCTGCTGAATTGTATAAATAAGCGTCATTTCGGGCAAAATCGCTTTTTCCGCCCGCCTGAATGACGCAAAATCGCTCGCATCATACCGCGGTGGCGCGACGTAAAACGAAGCCACCACGCCGCCAAACAGGGAATTAGCATGAGAAAAGTCCTCACCGTCCTGCTGCTGAGCACGCTGGCCATCGGAACCGCGTCAGCCGAGACGCTCCATTTTGGCACCAGCACGGCCAATCCGCCGTTTGTCACCGCCAACGGCAAAAATCAGCCTGTCGGCTTCGATATCGATCTTGCCCAGGCCCTGTGCCAGCAGATGCAGGCGCAGTGCCAGTTCACGGCGCAGCGTTTCGATACGCTGATCCCGGCTTTACGCTTCAAGAAATTTGACGCGGTGATTGCCGGCATGGAAGTGATCCCGATGCGTGAGAAGCAGGTCGCCTTCAGCCGCCCCTATCGCCAGGCGCTCTCCGGGGTGGTGATCGTCAACAAAGATGTCGCCCATACCTTTGCCGACCTGAAAGCCAAAAAAGTCGGCGTGGTGAAAGGCACACTGCATCAGCACTATCTGCGTGATAAGCAGAAAGCCGTACAGGCTGTTCCTTACGACGACGTCGCCAGCGCCCTGGCCGCGCTGAAAGCCGGGCAAATAACCGGCGTCATGGGCGACTTTGCCACCCTCGACGCCTGGCAGCAGGAGAACCCTGACTACGCCATCATGGATGAACGGGCCACCGACCCGGCTTATTACGGTAAGCAGTATGCGATTGCGGTGCGCAAAGACGACCCGGAGCTGCTGAATGCGATCAACGATGCCCTGACCGCGGTCATGGCGACGCCTGACTTCCAGCAGATGCAGCAGAAGTGGTTTAAATAACGCAGAAAGGTGTACCGGGCCGCGCACAGGGCCCGGTCGCGGTTTACAGCTTAATGAAGTGTTCGCGGTAGTAAGCCAGCTCGGCGACTGACTCGCGGATATCGTCCATCGCCTGGTGGGTACCCTGCTTTTTAAAGCCGTCGAGAATTTCCGGCTTCCAGCGGCGCGCCAGCTCTTTCAGCGTGCTAACGTCCAGATAGCGATAGTGGAAATAGGCTTCCAGTTGCGGCATGTACTTAAACAGGAAGCGACGATCCTGGCCGATGCTGTTGCCACAGATCGGCGACTTGCCCGCCGGCACCCACTGCTTAAGAAACTCAATGGTCGCCAGTTCGGCGTCGTGCTCGCTGACGGCGCTGGCCTTCACGCGATCCACCAGCCCGCTGCCGGTATGCGTCCGCACATTCCACTCGTCCATCAGCGCCAGCTGGGCATCCGATTGATGCACCGCGATGGTCGGCCCCTCGGCCAGAATGTTCAGGTTGGCATCGGTCACCAGGGTGGCGATTTCGATAATGCGATCGCGCTCCGGATCCAGCCCTGTCATCTCAAGATCGATCCAAATGAGGTTGTTTTCATTTGCACTCATGCTATTTTCCACCCTTCTTGCGTGACTATATTCATCTAAAATAGCGTGTATCATAGAGGTTTTGCCCCATCAGGGCGACCAGGAGCCAGTTCGATTGAGTAAAAATAAACTCTCCAAAGGCCAGCAGCGCCGCGTCAAAGCCAACCACCAGCGCCGTCTGAAAACCACTGCGGAGAAGGCCGACTACGATGACAACCTGTTTGGCGACCCGTCGGAAGGCATTGTCATCAGTCGCTTTGGCATGCATGCCGACGTCGAATCCGCTGACGGCAGCGTGCATCGCTGCAATATCCGCCGGACGATCCGTTCGCTGGTCACCGGCGACCGCGTGGTCTGGCGGCCGGGTAAAGACGCCGCCGACGGCGTAAGCGTCAAAGGGATCGTCGAAGCGGTTCACGATCGCGCCTCCGTCCTGACGCGCCCGGATTTTTACGACGGCGTGAAGCCTATCGCCGCCAATATCGACCAGATCGTGGTGGTTTCCGCGATCCTGCCTGAGCTGTCGCTGAATATTATCGATCGCTATCTGGTGGCCTGCGAGGCGCAGGATATCGAGCCGTTAATCGTCCTGAACAAAATCGATCTGCTGGATGACGATGGCCTGCGCTTCGTCAATGAACAAATGGACATCTACCGCCACATCGGTTACCGCGTGCTGCTGGTCTCCAGCCGTACTCAGGACGGCCTCAAGCCGCTGGAAGCGGCCCTGACCGACCGCATCAGCATCTTTGCCGGGCAGTCCGGGGTGGGTAAATCGAGCCTGCTGAACGCCCTGCTGGGGCTGAATGAGGATCAGATCCTCACTAATGATGTCTCGGACGTTTCCGGCTTAGGCCAGCACACCACCACCGCGGCGCGCCTCTACCACTTCCCGCACGGCGGTGATGTGATTGATTCACCGGGAGTACGTGAGTTCGGCCTGTGGCATCTGGAAGCGGAACAAATCACCAACGGCTTTGTCGAATTCCATGATTATTTAGGCCGTTGCAAATATCGCGACTGTAAACACGATACCGATCCTGGCTGTGCGCTTCGTGAAGCGGTAGAGAACGGCAAGATCGCCGAGAGCCGTTTCGAGAACTACCACCGCATCCTGGAAAGCATGGCGCAGGTACAGGTAAAAACGCGTAAAAACTTTTCCTCGTCCGATGACTGACCATTAAGCTGAGTGTCACGTCAGGCGCTGCCGGGCAGCGGTGATGACGCAGCTTACGCGGATGCCATTTAGCGAGTTTTACGTATAGAATCGTCCCCCTTTTTTCAGGTCCCCGCCCGCGGGCGGGGTCAGGAACGACATATCATGGCCTGGAGGCTACTTTGTTAAACGATCTTAAACTTTCACTGCAATACATTCTGCCTAAACTGTGGCTCACCCGCCTCGCAGGCTGGGGTGCGAGCAAACGCGCAGGTTGGCTGACGAAGCTGGTCATCGATCTGTTCGTGAAATACTACAAGGTCGATATGAAAGAGGCGCAGAAGCCGGATACCGCGGCCTATCGCACCTTCAACGATTTCTTTGTACGCCCGCTGCGCGACGACGTTCGCCCGCTGAATACCGATCCTAACGTGCTGGTGATGCCGGCCGACGGCGTAATCAGCCAGCTTGGCGCGATTGAAGACGACAAAATTCTGCAGGCCAAGGGCCACAACTACAGCCTGGAAGCCCTGCTGGCCGGCAACTATCAGATGGCCGACCTGTTCCGTAACGGCAGCTTCGCCACCACCTATCTGTCGCCGCGCGACTATCACCGCGTGCACATGCCGTGCAACGGCATCCTGCGCGAAATGATCTACGTTCCTGGCGACCTGTTCTCCGTTAACCATCTGACGGCGCAGAACGTGCCGAACCTGTTCGCCCGTAACGAGCGCGTCATCTGCCTGTTTGATACTGAGTTTGGCCCGATGGCGCAAATTCTGGTGGGCGCGACTATCGTCGGCAGCATCGAGACCGTGTGGTCCGGCACCGTAACCCCGCCGCGCGAAGGCATTATTAAACGCTGGACCTGGCCCGCTGGCGACAGCGAAGGCTCCGTCGCCCTGCTGAAAGGCCAGGAGATGGGCCGCTTCAAACTGGGCTCCACCGTGATCAACCTGTTTGCCCCGGGCCAGGTGAAGCTGGTCGACACGCTGCAAAGCCTGTCCGTGACTAAAATCGGCCAACCGCTGGCGACAACGGTGGAAGCAACCACCGCCGCTGAACCGGCGCCGTTACCGGAAGAAGAGATCCGCGCCGAACATCGCGCCAGCCCGCTGGTTGACGATAAACAAGACCAAGGTTAATTCTTCAGCAAAAGGGTTATGCCGTGCGCCTGATATACACTTTCCTGTTGGCCTTGAGCCTCAGTTTCGGGGCGTACGCTGCGACAGCCCCGGATGCTAAACAGATAACCCAGGAACTGGAACAGGCGAAGGCGGCAAAGCCCGCCCAGCCTGAAACCGTTGAAGTTCTGCAGTCCGCCCTGAACGCGCTTGAGGAGCGAAAATCGTCTCTCGAGCGCGCCCGTCAGTATCAGGACGTTATCGACAATTTCCCCAAACTGTTTCAAAGCCTGCGCGCCCAGCTCAACAATCTGAGCGAAGAGCCGCGCCAGGTGCCAGTCGGCCTGACCGCCGATGCGCTGAACCAGGAGATCCTCCAGGTCAGCAGCCAGCTGCTGGAGTCAAGCCGTCAGGCGCAACAGGAGCAGGATCGCGCGCGTGAAATCGCCGACTCCCTGAACCAGCTGCCGCAGCAGCAAACCGACGCCCGGCGTCAGCTCAATGAGGTTGAGCGCCGCATCGGCACGCAAACCGGCAACAATGCTCTCGCCCAGGCGCAAAATCTTGCCCTGCAGGCGGAATCGGCGCGCCTGAAGGCGCTGGTGGATGAACTCGACCTCGCCCAGCTCTCCGCCAATAACCGCCAGGAGCTGTCGCGCGCCCGTTCTGAACTGGCGCAAAAGCAGAGCGAGCAGCTGGATGCCTATCTGCAGGCGCTGCGTAATCTGCAGAACAGCCAGCGCCAGCGTGAGGCGGAAAAAGCACTGGAGAGTACCGAACTGCTGGCGGAGAACAGTGAAAACCTGCCGCCGGACATCACCGCCCAGTTTAAAGTCAACCGCGAACTCTCCCAGGCGCTGAACCAGCAGGCGCAGCGTATGGATCTGGTGGCGTCCCAGCAGCGGCAGGCGACGAATCAAACGCTGCAGGTGCGCCAGGCGTTAAACACCCTGCGCGAGCAGTCGCAGTGGCTGGGCTCCTCTAATCTGCTGGGCGAAGCCCTGCGCGCCCAGGTGGCGCGGCTGCCGGAGCGCCCTCGCCCGCAGCAGCTGGATACGGAGATGGCGCAGCTGCGCGTGCAGCGTCTGCGCTTTGAGGATTTACTCAGTAAGCAGCCGCAGCTGCGGCAGATCCGTCAGGCCGACGGCGAACCGCTGACCAGCGAGCAGAACAAGATCCTGCAGGCGCAGCTACGCACGCAGAACGAGCTGCTGAACTCGCTGCTGCGCGGCGGCGATACCCTGATGCTGGAGCTCACCAAGCTGAAGGTCGCCAACGGCCAGCTGGAAGACGCGCTGAAGGAGATCAACGAAGCCACCCACCGCTATCTGTTCTGGACTTCGGACGTCAGCCCCATCGGCTTCTCCTGGCCGCTGGAGATCGTCCAGGATCTGCGGCGCCTGATCTCCCTGGATACCATCAGCGAGCTGGGTAAAGCCAGCGCGATGATGCTCACCAGCAAAGAGACCCTGCTACCGCTGTTTGCCGCCCTGCTGCTGGTTGGCTTCAGCATCAGCTCCCGGCGCCATTTCACCCGCTTCCTTGAGCGCTCCAGCGCTCGGGTGGGGAAAGTCACCCAGGATCACTTCTGGCTGACGCTGCGCACGGTCTTCTGGTCGATACTAGTGGCTTCGCCGCTGCCGGTGCTGTGGATGACGCTCGGCTATGGTCTGCAGTCCGCCTGGCCCTTCCCGCTGGCGGTGGCGATTGGCGATGGGGTCACCGCGACGGTGCCTCTGTTGTGGGTGGTGATGATCTGCGCCACCTTCGCCCGGCCAAACGGGCTGTTTATCGCCCACTTCGGCTGGCCGCGTAACCGCGTGGCGAAAGCGATGCGCTACTACCTGATGAGCATCGGACTGATTGTGCCGCTGATTATGGCGCTGATCATGTTCGATAATCTTAACGACCGCGAGTTCTCCGCCTCGCTGGGCCGCCTGTGCTTCCTGCTGATCTGCGGCGCGCTGGCGGTGGTCACCCTCAGCCTTAAGCATGCCGGCATCCCGCTCTACCTGGATAAAGAGGGGAATGGCGACAACATGGTGAACCGCCTGCTGTGGAACCTGATGCTTGGCGCGCCGCTGGTGGCCATGCTGGCGGCGGCCGTCGGCTATCTCGCCACCGCCCAGGCGCTGCTGGCGCGTCTGGAAACCTCCGTCGCCATCTGGTTCCTGCTGCTGGTGGTCTATCACATTATCCGCCGCTGGATGCTGATCCAGCGCCGCCGGCTGGCCTTCGACCGGGCCCGCCATCGTCGCGCGGAAATTCTCGCCCAGCGCGCCCGCGGCGAAGATGAGCCTGTTCACGTCAGCAGCCCGGAAGGGTCGGTGGAGACGGAGGTCAGCGAGGTCGATCTCGATGCCATCAGTACCCAGTCGCTGCGCCTTGTGCGTTCCCTGCTGATGCTGATCGCGCTGCTGTCGGTCATCGTGCTGTGGTCGGAAATTCACTCGGCGTTTGGCTTCCTTGAGAATATCTCGCTGTGGGACGTTACCTCAACGGTACAAGGAGTGGAAAGCCTCGAGCCCATCACCCTTGGCGCGGTGCTGATTGCCATTCTGGTGCTGATCATCACCACTCAGCTGGTGCGCAACCTGCCGGCGCTGCTGGAGCTGGCGATCCTCCAGCACCTCGATTTAACGCCCGGCACCGGCTACGCCATCACCACCATCACCAAGTATTTGCTGATGCTGATCGGTGGGCTGGTGGGCTTCTCGATGATCGGCATTGAGTGGTCGAAGCTGCAGTGGCTGGTCGCCGCGCTGGGTGTGGGTCTCGGGTTTGGCCTGCAGGAGATCTTCGCTAACTTTATCTCCGGCCTGATTATCCTGTTTGAAAAACCGATCCGCATCGGCGATACGGTCACCATCCGCGATCTGACGGGCAGCGTCACCCGCATCAATACCCGCGCCACCACCATCAGCGACTGGGACCGGAAAGAGATTATCGTGCCGAACAAGGCGTTCATCACCGAACAGTTTATCAACTGGTCGCTGTCGGACTCGGTCACCCGCGTGGTGTTGACGGTGCCGGCTCCGGTGGACGCCGATACCGAAGAGGTGACCAAGATCCTCATCGCCGCGGCGCATCGCTGTTCGCTGGTCATCGATACCCCGGCGCCGGAGGCGTTTCTCGTCGACCTGCAGCAGGGGATCCAGATTTTCGAGCTGCGTATTTTTGCCGCCGAGATGGGGCACCGCATGCCGCTGCGCCATGAGATGCATCAGCTGATCCTGGCGGGCTTCCGCGAGCATGGCATTGATATGCCGTTCCCTCCGTTCCAGATGCGTCTGGAAAGTATTGACGGCAGGCAAAGCAGTAAAACCATGACCTCGGCCGGAAAAACCAGCCGACGTACGGCTGGCAGCCTTTAAGCCATAGCCTGCCCGGCGGCACTGCCGGGCAGGTTCTTTAACTCTCCATCACCAGCGCGCCGGACGCCAGGCGCCGACGGTAGCTTTCGTAAATTCCCCACGCCAGCAGCGAGAAGAAGATCGGCCCGCCGACCATCCACAGCGTGCTGCTCCAGTCCCCGCTGTCGATGACCGGCTGAATGATGGTGAAGATATTGGCGAAGGTCACCATCAGCAACACCACGCCGGTCGCCAACAGCGTCGCCTGGCCTCATAAAACGAGCGCGGATAGTAGCAAAAGCACCGAAGGAGATTGTGGATATTCGGGCGAAAGCCGGGATAGCATGAGGGAGGGGGGATCAGGGCAGACCTGTCACCTCCCTCGCCCGCAGGCGGCGGGAGGTGACAGCGCCATCAGGCGCGGTCGACCGTAAAGGCGATCACCTCGCCGATGCTTTCAGCGCCCAGCGCCAGCATCACCACGCGATCAACGCCCAGTGCCACGCCGGAGCAGTCCGGCAGCCCCGCCTCCAGCGCCGCCAGCAGGTTGTTATCGATGGGCTGCTGCGGGAGACCGCGCGCGGCACGCTTGCGGTTGTCCTGCTCAAAGCGCAGGCGCTGCTCATGGGCGTCGGTCAGCTCGTGGAAACCATTTGCCAGCTCAATCCCTTTGTAATAGACCTCGAAGCGCTCCGCGACCCGATGATCTTCCGGGCTGATCTGCGCTAAAGAGGCCTGAGTCGCCGGGAAATGATAAATGAACGTCGGCCGATCTTTGCCGATGTGCGGCTCCACGCCCATGGTGAACAGCAGTTGCAGCAGCGTGTCGCGATCTTCTTCAGTATCGGCGATATTGCTCAGATCCAGCTTCGCCGCGACTTCGCGCAGCTGCGCTTTATCGGCAGAGAGCGGGTCAATATCCAGATGACGCTGGAACGCCTGCTGATAGGAGAGGCTTTCCGCCGGCTGGCACTCCAGCACCTGCTGCAGCAGATCGTCCACCTCGTTGATCAGACGATACATGTCATAGCACGGACGATACCACTCCAGCATGGTGAATTCCGGATTGTGATGCCGCCCCATCTCTTCATTACGGAAGCTGCGGCAAAGCTGGAAAACCGGGCCGCAGCCCGCCGCCAGCAGGCGCTTCATATGGTATTCCGGACTGGTCATCAGGTACAGATTGAGTCCCTGTGAGTGGCCCGGGCCGACGAAACGGGTTTCAAACGGGAACAAATGGATATCCGTTACCGTCGCCTGACTCATGCAAGGCGTCTCCACCTCCAGCACGCCGCGATCGGTAAAGAACCGGCGGATTTCCGCCATCACCGCCGCGCGTTTCAACAGATTGGGAATGGGTGCGCTCGGCTGCCAGGTTGCCGTCTCGCTCATGGTACTTTCTCCGATTGCAAACAAGGGCACGAAGTCTACTCGCAACCGGCGAGTGAAACAAATTTTGTGCAATCCCCGGCAGATTACATGCCATTAATCTATCGTTAACCTAAATGCATAAATATCACTGATAAATAACCGCACATATCGATAAAAAAATCGAACACGTCAATTTTCCATACTGACCCTACGGCTATACTCCTGTACCTATAAAGGAGCAGTGATACTTTTTCGCCAGCCCGGCGGCGAAATACACTAAAACTGGAGGAATGTCGTGCACACTTTTCAAGCCGATCTCGCCGTAATTGGCGCCGGCGGGGCAGGCCTTCGCGCCGCTATCGCCGCCGCCCAGGCCAACCCCAATGCCAAAATCGCCCTGATTTCTAAAGTCTATCCGATGCGCAGCCATACGGTCGCTGCAGAAGGGGGGTCCGCAGCCGTTGCCCAGGATCACGATAGCTTTGAGTACCATTTTCACGACACCGTCGCCGGAGGCGACTGGCTGTGCGAGCAGGATGTCGTCGACTATTTCGTTCACCACTGCCCGACGGAAATGACCCAACTGGAACAGTGGGGATGCCCGTGGAGCCGCCGCCCTGACGGCAGCGTTAACGTCCGGCGCTTCGGTGGCATGAAGATCGAACGTACCTGGTTTGCCGCCGATAAAACCGGCTTCCACATGCTGCATACCCTCTTCCAGACCTCCCTTCAGTTTCCCCAAATTCAACGCTTTGATGAACATTTCGTCCTTGATCTGCTGGTCGATGACGGCCAGGCCCGCGGCCTGGTGGCGATGAATATGATGGAAGGCACGCTGGTGCAGATCCGCGCCAACGCGGTGGTGCTGGCCACCGGCGGCGCCGGACGCGTCTATCGCTACAACACCAACGGCGGCATCGTTACCGGTGACGGGATGGGTATGGCGCTGGGCCACGGCGTGCCGCTGCGCGATATGGAGTTCGTTCAGTATCACCCGACCGGTCTGCCGGGTTCCGGGATCCTGATGACCGAAGGCTGCCGCGGTGAAGGCGGGATTCTGGTCAACAAAAACGGCTATCGCTATCTGCAGGATTACGGCATGGGCCCGGAAACCCCGCTCGGCGAACCGAAGAACAAATATATGGAGCTGGGCCCGCGCGACAAAGTGTCCCAGGCCTTCTGGCACGAGTGGCGGAAAGGGAACACCATTCCCACGCCGCGCGGCGACGTGGTCTACCTCGATCTGCGCCACCTCGGCGAGAAAAAGCTGCTGGAGCGCCTGCCGTTTATCTGTGAGCTGGCGAAAGCCTACGTCGGCGTCGACCCGGTGAAAGAACCGATTCCGGTACGCCCGACCGCGCACTACACCATGGGCGGCATCGAAACCGATCAACAGTGCGAAACCCGCATCAAAGGGCTGTTTGCCGTGGGCGAATGCTCGTCCGTTGGTCTGCACGGCGCCAACCGCCTGGGCTCCAACTCGCTGGCCGAGCTGGTGGTCTTCGGCCGCCTGGCCGGGGAACAGGCCATGCGGCGCGCCGCACAAGCGGGCGAAATGAACGGCTCCGCCCTCGATGCGCAAGCTGCCGATGTGGAGCGTCGTCTGAAAGATCTCGTCAACCAGGAGGGTAACGAAAACTGGGCGAAAATCCGCGACGAAATGGGGCTCTCGATGGAGGAAGGCTGCGGCATCTACCGGACGCCAGAGCTGATGCAGAAAACTATCGACAAGCTGGCTGAGCTGCAGGAGCGCTTTAAGCGCGTGCGCATTACCGACAACTCCAGCGTATTCAACACCGATCTGCTTTACACCATTGAGCTGGGACACGGTTTAAACGTTGCCGAATGTATGGCGCACTCGGCCATCGCCCGTAAAGAATCGCGCGGTGCGCACCAGCGTCTGGATGAAGGCTGTACCGAACGCGACGACGTCAACTTCCTCAAACATACGCTCGCCTTCCGCGAGGCTGATGGCACCACCCGCCTGGAATATGGCGATGTGAAGATCACCACGCTGCCGCCGGCGAAACGTGTTTATGGCGCTGAGGCGGAAGCGGCTGAGAAGAAGGAGACCACCCATGGCTGAGATGAAAAACCTGAAAGTCGAAGTGGTGCGTTACAACCCGGAGGTCGACACTGCACCGCACAGCGCGTTCTATGACGTGCCTTATGATGAACAGACCTCGCTGTTGGACGCGCTGGGCTACATTAAAGACAACCTGGCGCCCGACCTGAGCTACCGCTGGTCCTGCCGAATGGCAATCTGCGGCTCCTGCGGCATGATGGTCAATAAGGTACCGAAGCTGGCCTGTAAAACCTTCCTGCGGGATTACACCAAAGGCATCAAGGTTGAAGCGCTGGCCAACTTCCCGATCGAGCGCGATCTGGTGGTGGATATGACCCACTTTATCGAAAGTCTGGAGGCCATTAAGCCGTACATCATCGGCAATAACCGCACCCCGGACCAGGGACCAAACAAGCAGACGCCGGCCCAGATGGCCAAATACCATCAGTTCTCCGGCTGTATCAACTGCGGACTGTGCTATGCCGCCTGTCCGCAGTTCGGCCTGAATCCGGAGTTTATCGGCCCGGCGGCGATCACCCTCGCCCACCGCTATAACGAAGACAGCCGCGACCACGGCAAAAAGGAACGCATGGCGCAGCTTAACGGCCAGAACGGCGTCTGGACCTGTACTTTCGTGGGCTACTGCTCGGAAGTGTGTCCGAAGCACGTCGACCCGGCGGCCGCGATCCAGCAGGGCAAGGTGGAAAGTTCGAAAGACTTTCTTATCGCCACCCTGAAACCACGCTAAGGAGTGCATTATGACGACGAAACGCAAACCCTACGTGCGGCCGATGACCTCCACCTGGTGGAAAAAGCTGCCGTTTTATCGCTTCTACATGGTGCGGGAAGGCACGGCGGTACCGACGGTCTGGTTTAGCATTGTGCTGATTTACGGGCTGTTTGCCCTCAAGCACGGCGCCGAAAGCTGGGCGGGATATATCGGATTCCTGCAAAATCCAGTGGTGGTGATCCTCAATCTGATCACCCTGGCGGCGGCGCTGCTGCACACCAAAACCTGGTTCGAGCTGGCGCCGAAAGCCGCCAACGTCATCATCAAAGGCGAAAAAATGGGGCCAGAGCCGGTGATTAAAGGTCTCTGGGTGGTGACGGCGGTGGTCACCGTGGTGATCCTGTTTGTCGCCCTGTTCTGGTAAGGAGGCTGAGATGATTAATCCCAATCCGAAACGTTCCGATGAACCCGTTTTCTGGGGGCTGTTTGGCGCTGGCGGCATGTGGGGCGCGATTGTCGCGCCGGTGATGGTGCTGCTGGTGGGCATTTTGCTGCCGCTGGGGCTCGCCCCCGCCGACGCCTTCAGCTATGAGCGCGTGCTGGCCTTTGCCCAAAGCTTTATCGGCCGCGCGTTCATCTTTCTGATGATTGTCCTGCCGCTGTGGTGTGGGCTGCATCGTATTCACCACGCCATGCACGACCTGAAAATCCATGTGCCAAACGGCAAATGGGTCTTCTACGGTCTGGCGGCGATCCTCAGCGTCATTACTCTGGTTGGCGTACTGTTTATCTGATCCTGCAAGAGCCCGGCAGCAATTCTGCTACCGGGCTCGCTTCATAGAAAAATCTTGCCGCCTTTGCCCTGCCGGACTCTACACTTAGCTTAAAAGCCAGCAAGGAGCATACCATGCGTATCCTGCCGATAATCACCGCGGTCGCCGTCTCGTTCCTGTCTGTCGCCTGCAGCACCCCTGCCCCGCCGCCAGGCGTCACCGTGGTCACCCCCTTCGACGTTCAGCGCTATCTGGGTACCTGGTACGAAATCGCCCGCTTCGACCATCCTTTTGAAAGCGGGCTGGAAAAGGTCACGATCGCCTGGCAGCCGCGCGATGACGGCGGTCTGGACGTGGTCAATAAAGGCTATAACCCCGACCGCGGCATGTGGCAGAAAACGGACGGGGTGGCGTATTTTACCGGCGAACCCAGCCGCGCCGCGCTGAAGATCTCCTTCTTCGGCCCCTTCTATGGCAGCTATAACGTCATTGCGCTGGATAAGGAGTATCGGTACGCGCTGGTCTGCGGCCCCGACCGCGACTATCTCTGGCTACTGGCGCGAGCCCCCACCATCGCCCCGGAAGTCAGGCAGCAGATGCTGGATATTGCCACCCGGCAGGGTTTTGATATCAGCAAACTGGTCTGGGTCAATCAGCGCTACAACTAGTGCGCGCTGATCTTCAGGCCAATGATGCCGACCACGATGCAGACAAGACTGGCGATACGCATAGCGCTGGCGGATTCACCTAACAGTACGATACCGGTCACAGCGGCGCCCACGGCGCCGATCCCCGTCCAGACGGCGTAAGCGGTACCCACCGGCAGGGTTTTCATCGCCCATGAAAGCAGCGCCATGCTGACGACCATCGCGACGATGGTGATGACGCTGGGAACCAGGCGGCTAAAGCCATGGGTATATTTCAGGCCGACGGCCCACACCACTTCCAGCAGGCCAGCGATAAATAAGACTATCCAGGACATAAGGCTCCTTTGCTGGGGCCGTCCCCGGATGAGAAACGCTTACGGGTCGTCCCGTAAGGTGGATGAAAAGTCGTAGTGAGTATATCCAACAGAATGGGGGAAGTGAAGAACGGTACGGCGCAAAACCGTACCGTCGAAGGCTGTTATTGCTGAGCTTTGGTTGCTGCGCCAGAGATTGCGCTGCCGCCCTCTGAAATATCCTGACCCACACCGCGCGTGGTGTTACAAGCGGTCAGTGCTGAAGAGAGGACCAAAACCGTAAAGAACGCTGCAATCGTTTTTTTCACCATAATGTCATCCTTAGTGTCAGTTTTGTTTTCATGCCCTATAAGCATAGACAAACCGTCCACAGATGAAGGGATCTTTGCGTTTTTTAAGAGAAAAGGAGTATTCGTGAAGGAAGCAGGCGCACCGGAAGGCGAGCGCGGCAGGCGAAACGGAAGGAAGTCAGCTTACAGCGCGAGAGATGGCGTGGCCCAGGCCCTGAATATCTTCACCGAAACCGCGGGCGGTATTGCAGCCAGACAGCAGTGCGCTGCTCAGAAACAGTAACGCCAGGAGTTTTACGCTGCGCTTCATGTGTCGTGCTCGTCGTGCCAGTACAGAAAGAGCGGCGCAGCACAGAGGCTGCGCCAGTCATCATGACGTGAAATTACTTCACGCGGGATACGTATTCGCCAGAGCGAGTATCCACTTTGATCACTTCGCCAATCTGGACGAACAGCGGCACTTTAACCACAGCGCCAGTAGACAGGGTCGCTGGTTTACCACCGGTACCCGCGGTGTCGCCTTTCAGACCTGGGTCGGTTTCAACGATTTCCAGCTCAACGAAGTTCGGCGGGGTGACCGCGATCGGCTGGCCGTTCCACAGGGTCACGATGCACTCAGCCTGATCCAGCAGCCATTTGGCATTGTCACCGATCGCTTTCGCGTCAGCAGACAGCTGTTCGAAGGTTTCGTTGTTCATGAAGTGCCAGAACTCACCGTCGTTATACAGGTAAGTCAGGTTCATATCGACAACGTCCGCGCCTTCTGCAGAATCAGTAGATTTGAAGGTTTTCTCAACGCGGGTGCCGGTCAGCAGACGGCGCAGCTTAACGCGCGCAAACGCCTGACCTTTACCTGGTTTAACGAATTCGCTGGCTTCTACCGCATAAGGTTCGCCATCTAACATGATTTTAAGACCAGCACGAAAATCGTTGCTATAGTAAGTCGCCATAAGGCCCTCTGAAATTGTTTAACTGGTAGCTAAGCCACAAAATGGCGCATATTGTAACCCTAAATACCCCATCCAGAGAAGATTGGATAACGCAACTTGCCAATGTTGTGACCAGTCCTGATGAACTGCTGCGTCTTTTAAATGTAGACGCTGATGAAAAACTGCTGGCCGGACATGAGGCCAGACGCCTGTTCCCGCTGCGAGTCCCGCGCGCGTTTATTGCCCGAATGGAGAAAGGCAACCCTGACGATCCGCTGCTTCGTCAGGTACTTACCGCCGAAGAGGAGTTTATCGTCGCCCCCGGCTACTCCACCGATCCGCTGGAAGAACAGCACAGCGTCGTGCCCGGCCTGTTGCACAAATATCGCAACCGGGCCCTGCTGTTGGTGAAAGGCGGTTGCGCGGTCAATTGCCGTTACTGCTTCCGCCGCCACTTTCCTTATGCCGAAAATCAGGGCACCAGGCGCAACTGGCAGACGGCAATGAACTATATCGCTGAGCATCCGCAGCTTGATGAAATCATCTTCTCCGGCGGCGACCCGTTGATGGCGAAGGACCATGAGCTTGACTGGCTAATGACCCAGCTGGAAGCCATTCCGCACGTTAAGCGTCTGCGTATTCACAGCCGCTTGCCGATCGTGATCCCGGCGCGCATCACCGAGATGCTGGCCAGCCGCTTCCACCGTTCGTCGCTGCAGGTGATCCTGGTTAACCACGTCAACCACGCTAATGAAATTGACGGCGAGTTTCGCGCGGCGATGGCCATGCTGCGTCAGGCGGGCGTCACGCTGCTTAACCAGAGCGTGCTGCTGCGCGGGGTGAACGATAACGCGCAAACCCTGGCCGATCTCAGCAATGCGCTGTTCAATGCCGGGGTAATGCCCTACTACCTGCACGTGCTGGACCGGGTACAAGGGGCGGCACACTTTATGGTCAGCGATGATGAAGCCCGTGAAATCATGCGTGAACTGTTGACCCTCATCTCCGGCTATATGGTGCCGAAGCTGGCGCGAGAGATCGGCGGCGAACCCAGCAAGACGCCGCTGGATTTAGGACTGAAGCAGCGTTAGCTCCCCTCCCTTGTCTGCCAGGTCGTGCTGGCAGACATCTTAATATGAATACACAGCCAGGTTGGGACTAACATACTCGGCAATCCACTTTACCGTTACCTTCTCGATATAAACCCCAGCGGCGGCGTATTATCGATGTAACACGATCAGTACGATAACATTGATAACTATCATCACGACAATCAGCGCGATTAACCAGGTGGGAACTTTAAAGGTTATATGTAATCGTTCCGATAGTTTCTCTGCCACCTTCACGCTATTTTCCCGCCTATCATTCTCCTGGATTGCTAAATTCACTGTTAGTGGAAGACTTAATTTATGGTCAATTTTCCCCGTATCATTGAAAATGACATCAGCAGTTTTACTACTGTGAAAATGCGTTAATCTTTCCCGATTCATATTCTCGCACTCTTCATCCGAGAGCGGGATAACTAAAGTATCCGGGGCGACGCTAAAGCCTTTTTGTCTGACGGTGATAATGATATCCTCAGATAGTCCGGCTTTGAGCAGCGATTTTCTCAACAAAGAGATATTTTGATAAAATGTATTTTGCGAAACTACCACACCCCGTGTTTCCCATACAGCCGCCAGAAATTCATCCCGAGAAATCACTTTGCCGCAATTCTGCAATAGCAGCAGCAAGCATCTGGAGGTAGGCGCATTGAGGCTGATGCTCTCCCCATTCCCGGCAAGCGGTCGCAGCTCATTCATATTGGCATTAAATATAATTTCCTGATTAATTATACAGCCATTAAATAATGCAATATCATCCATATCCTTGCCCCACGCAACCCTATTATCCATAACAAAAATAAATAATCCCAGCCAAACCATGGCGTGAACATTATCGCTTCAGACAGAAGCGGGGTCAGTTCACATTGAACTTCAGCTTTGAGGATACCGCATAAAAAATGACAAGCGATAGTTATCTTGTTTAAAAGCCACATTTTCAGATTAAATTTATCTCAACCTAACTCAATATCTCATTAGAAAAGGTCATTATTAAATTCACGTGTGCTTCATCAAGAATTCACAAGCATTTTTTGCACCAGACTTTTAAATTACCCCCGCTTCTCCATGGTTCGCTATGGCAAGTGATATTGTAGCGTCGTTCACAGGAGGGTAGGTTTCAGCACTATATAAGGAATGCTGGCGCTTATTTTCAATATCAATAGGAATGCATATTCCATTCCCATGATAACTGTTATCGATTCTACACAGGACTAAGTATCTATATATGGATTAATTAAATGAAAAAGACAATCGTAGCTGTAATGGTCGCTGCTTCTGCAGTTCTGAGTGCTCAGGTAATGGCAACCAACACCGCTCAGGTAACTGTACTGGGTGAAGTCTCTGATGCAGCTAACTCTTGCGTCGTGACTCCGACGGGTACCCTGAACAACGGTATCGTTCAGCTGATGACCGTGACCACTACCGAAGCGAATGCTGAAGCGGCTGGTGCTCTGTTTAAAACTCAGGACTTCGGTTTTGACGTGAAAGACTGCGTACAGGGTAGCGCCACTCCGGTTACTGCTGTAACCGTCAATGTGACCGGTGCCTCCAGCAACGCTAACATCCTGGACAACACCGCACCTGGCGGCGCTACCGGCATTGGTATCGGTATCCAGCGCGTACGTGATGCACACCGCGTAGGTTTCGACGGTTCTGACCTCATGACCGAAAGCTACACTGCAGCTGGCGGCACTCAGCTGAAGTACACCACTGGTTATGTGAAAGTGAACTCCGCGACTCCGGTTACCGAAGGTCCGGTTAAAGGTGTTGCGACCTTTACTATCGATTATACCCTCTAATTTTTCCCCGAAGGGGCTCCGCTTCACGGCGGGCCCTTTTTCGCATTCAGAGAAAAACCATGTTCAGGAACTTATTAAATATCACCGCATCCTGTGCATTACTCCTCAGTAGTATTGCCCATGCTGGTATTGTGATTGAGTCCACCCGCTACCTCTATAAAGAAGGTGCGCGTGAAATCACCGCGCAAATCGAAAATAAAGATGACATCCCTTATCTGATTAAATCCTGGGTTGAAGCGCAGGCAGGGAAAACGCCCTCTTTTATGGCTACACCTCCGTTATTCCGCCTTGAGGGTAAGCAGCAGAATACCGTGCGTCTATTTTCTACCGGAAACGTCAATGCCCCGAACGACCGGGAATCCATATACTATTTTAACGTGATGGCCATCCCGCCGGCGGACGATGAGAAAGCCAACGCCAATACTATTCAACTGGCGGTCCGCCACCGCATGCGTCTGGTCTATCGTCCAAAAGCACTTTTCGACCTTTCTCCAAACATTGAAGCCAAAAAACTCGAATGGCGGAAATCAGGCACAAAACTGACGATTAAAAATCCGACACCGTTTTTCTTCTATTTCCATAGTGTTCAGATTGGTAGCAAAGAAGTGAAGCCGGAAGTCAACTCGGTCGCTCCAATGACGACCAAAGAAGTGACATTAAAAGAAAATATTAATGCCTCCAGCGTCAACTGGAAAGTAGTTAATGATTATGGCGGAGCAGGATCGCTCTATTCCTCATCGCTGTAATAAGAATTTTATTTTATCATTATAGGGATGTGTCTATGCCAAATAAGAATAATGGATTATTCAAACTATCCGCGGTCTTCCTCGCAATGCTTCCGGCATTGCTTTCTGGTTTGAATAATAAAGCGCAAGCACGTGACTTTTTCGATCCCTCATTCATTAGCTCATTGAATGGTAGCGATCCATCAACCACTCCCGACTTATCTATTTTCCAGACGCAGAACGCACAGGCGCCAGGGGATTATCGGGTAGATATCATGTTTAATGGTCGCTATCTGGATACCAGGACAATGAAGTTTGTTGCGAATAGCCGTGCCACTGGGAATAATCGAGAGCCCGCCCTGGTGCCCTGTTTGAGCCTGAAAACATTGGCAGAGTATGGCGTACGGGTTAAAGCCTTTCCCGAACTGCTCGAGGATAAAAACGGCTGCGCCAATCTTTCAGTCATCCCGGATACCAAAGCGGATTTCGACTTTACCGTCCAGCGCTTGAATATATCCCGGCACTATCTACCACCGCGCAGGGATATATTCCACCGGATCAGTTTGATGACGGCATCAACGCCCTGCTGGTGAACTATCAGTTCAGCGGCTCAAACGACATGCAGGCCAATGACGAATACTACAGCCTGAACCTGCAGTCTGGCCTCAACGTTGGCCCATGGCGTATCCGTAACCTCAGCACCTGGAATAAAAACAACGGCGATGCGGGTGATTGGGACTCAGCCTATCTCTACATGCAGCGCAGCATTCGTCCCATCAACAGTAACCTGGTGATGGGTGAGAGCTCGTCACTCTCAGGCATCTTTGACAGTGTACCGTTTACCGGTATTCAACTGGCCACCGATACATCAATGTTGCCGGAAAGTATGCGCGGCTATGCGCCGATTATCCGTGGTATCGCCAAAACCAACGCCCGTGTCTTCATTAAACAAAACGGCTACCAGGTATACCAGACCTACGTGGCGCCTGGCGCGTTTGAAATCACCGATATGTACCCGAGCGGCGGTAGCGGCGACCTTTACGTCACCGTGGAAGAGTCCGACGGTTCTAAGCAGGAGTTCGTCGTACCGTTCGCTACGCTGCCGGTGATGGTCCGTGAAGATCAGCTGGAATATGAAATTACGTCTGGTAAATATCGTCCTTACGACGGCGGGGTCGATGAAACGCCCTTTACGCAAGCTACCGCGACCTACGGTGTCTCAAGCAGCCTGACGCTTTATGGCGGGGTGCAGGCCGCATCGCGCTATCAGGCCCTGTCAACAGGCCTCGGCTATAACCTCGGCGAGCTTGGCGCCGCCTCGGCAGACGTCACCCAGGCCTGGTCAAAAATGAAAGACGACGAAAAGACCTCAGGACAGTCATGGCGTGTCCGTTACGGGAAAAATATTATCGAAACCGGTACTAACGTGACTATCGCTGGCTACCGCTATTCCACCCGCGGATTTAATACGCTCTCTGAAGTGTTGGATAGCTATTCCAATGATGGCAACTACACTCCTCGCTCGCTACGCAACCGGACCAACCTGACGCTGAACCAAAGCCTGGGTAAAGGTCTTGGTAGCCTTTCGATAAGCGGATTGATTGAAGATTACTGGGACGATAAGCGCACCAACAAGTCGATCAGCGTGGGGTACAACGGCGGCTTCCGCAATGTGAACTATTACCTGGGTTATAGCTATAACCGCTATACCTGGAGTGGGGATAACTCCGGAAAAGACGCCCAGGACGATCAGCGCATCACTTTGACCGTAACCGTGCCGCTGAGCAACTGGCTACCGGGCACTTATACCAGCTATCAGTTAACCAACAGCAATCCGGGGTCTACCGATCAGTCCGTTTCCATCGGTGGTAACGCGCTTGAGAACGACAGCCTGGAGTGGAGCCTGCAGCAAGGGTATAGCAACCGGGAATACTACAGTGGCGATATGCGCGCGACCTATAACGGTTCCCGCGGTAGCGTCAATGCCGGCTACAGTTACGATCGCGATAGCGAACGCATTGACTACGGAGCCAACGGCAGCATCCTTTCCCATGCTGATGGCATCACACTAGGTCAGGACATCACCGACGCCGCCGTACTGGTTAAAGCGCCAGGACTGGATAACGTCAGACTCGCTAACGACAACACCATTTCCACTGACTATCGTGGCTACGCCATCGTCCCATACGTTACGCCTTACCGTCGTACTGATATTACGCTGGACAGCACCACGCTTGGCGAAGATATGGAGCTGCCGGAAACCACGCAAAGCGTCGTTCCGACGCGCGGCGCCATCGTGCGGGCCAATTATGCCGGTAATATCGGCCAGCGTGCATTTGTCCATCTGAAAACGGCCAGCGGCCAGGACGTGCCTTATGGCGCGATGGTCCTGCTCGCCGGCGACAGCAAGTCGCAGCCAGGCATCGTCAGCGACGCCGGTATGGTCTATATGTCCGGCCTGCAACAGACCGGGATCCTTAACGTCCAGTGGGGCAAAAGCGCGGCGCAGCAATGCAATGCTTCCTTTACTTTACCGGCCAGGGAAGGCAAAGCGTCTGGCATCAGTCAAATCGAAACGGTTTGCCGTTAGGCATCCATAGGGGAATATATTGATGAAAAGAATAATTATTCTAATAACATTATTAATGATTGGTGGCGAAGCTGCGGCGAAATGTACATACGGCGGTAGTACCAAACGCCAAACCTTAACGCTGAACAATGTCAAAATCCCAACGGATACTTCCATTCCGGTGGGCACGGTATTGTATAGCCGTAAGTTTGGTACTGGCGCGTATAAAACATTTATTTGTGATAAAAATACCGATGACCAATATATTATTGATATCGGGGCCGCCGCTGTTTCAGGCGTCACCGGTATTCAGGGCGGTACCGTATATGAAACGGGGATTGATGGTATTGGGTTTCAGGTCTCCGACATTTTACGAAGTAAAAATGGTTCTCTGGTCCCTGCCGAGGCAGGTTCAACCCTGGTGCCGATGACAAATTCATCAGTGTATAGCTATCAATTTATCACTGTATGGCTAATCAAAACTAAGACCATAATTGATACCAGCACTAAGTCTAGCTCAAACCCTTCTGTTTCTTTTTCGGCAGGAAATTTAAAAAGCAACCCGATCGCAAACGACAGGCTCTTATACGAAGCAATTTCTATTGAAATTAAAAACATCAATTATCGTACTACATCTTGTAACATCACTACGCCACGGTCGCAGGTGACACTGAATCGTATCGACAAAGGACAACTCATGTCACTGGCTCGCGGTGCAACAACGCCAGCGCAGAAAACCATTGCAATGGATATTAGTTGCCCGAATGATTCTGTAGGTAATACCGTCACCTACTGGTTTAATCCAGTAGGTGGGATAAGCGCCTCGGGGGATGGAATCGTGGACAATATGCTTACCGGTAGTGACGCTGCTAACAAAGTTGGAATTATATTCAAGCTGTCGAACAGTCCTGTAGTTTTCTATGACACTGACAGTTATAATTATAAAATAAACACCACTAACGACCTCAATAAAACCATTAATCTGACCGCTGATTATTATCGACAAAGTGATAGCAGCAGCGATGTAACAATGGGTCTAGTTAAAGGGATGATGGAGGTTGTGATTCAGGAAGATTAATTCACTCTCATTTCATGGGGATGATTAACTCCCCATGAAAAGTTCAAACCGAGCCCAACAAAAAAAACAAAAACAGCTTTATGCCCCCCAAAGAACCCCCAAGGAAACCCTACATGATCTTGCCACTTTATTTTTTGAGAAAAAAACACATGAAACAATATGAAATGGATTCTAAATCAAATGTTTCACATACAATTCATGATTATTGTATTGAACCTCGTAAAACATTCCCCTATATTTTTGCACCGGGCGATTAGTTCTCCCGGAACATTTAACATCTAATATTTATTTAAATTTAAGGGAATAATAGTAATGAAACAACTAACCGTTTTTGAAATGGAAGAAATCTCGGGTGGCTACTCTTGGGATTTTTCATCTCTCGGTTCTGCACTCACCTCAATTGTATCAAATGGAGCTGAGCTCACTCTCAGCGCTTTATTAGGTGGCGCCGTTTATGCTATGACAGGGTCCGTCATTGGTGGCGCCCATGGCGGCAATGGCGGTGGTTCCTTAGGTTTTGGTACTCTCGGTATGATGGTCGGGGGGGTTTGGGGACTGTTAGCGGGTGCGATCGGTGGTGCGATTACCGCCGCCATGCTAGGGTGGGACAAAACTGTGGAACTGACCACGGGATTGCTGGAAGGTTGGAATAACGGTACCTTCACACCTTGGGCTTAATAGGTCTCCCGAAGTAATTGATTTATAGTTAATCTGTTCATATTCGAAATGTTAACAAAGGTCTGATTATTCAGACCTTTTTTAAAATAAAAAGCGGTACACATGTCAAAAAACCTCTATCGCAAGGAAGCGGTCGATTACAAAAGGCATCACTGGAAAGGGAAAGCGTTATTACTCGCTGGCTTACCTTCCTGGTTAGTTCTTTCGTTATCGGCACTATTTCTCACTGCGCTTGTTTGCGCATTGATTTTCTGCAAATTCACCCAACGAGTTGATGTAAAGGGTGAAGTCATTACCCTTCCTCACTCTATTAACGTGTTTGCGCCTCAACAAGGATTTATTGTTAAGCAATTCGTCAAAATCGGTGATGTAGTTAAAAAAAACCAACCACTCTACGAAATTGATGTTTCCCGCAGCACCACCAGTGGTAATGTCAGCGCAGCACAAATAGAAGTCATCAATGAAAAGATTGCCAACTCTGATAATATCATCAAAAAGCTGGAAGATAATAAAAATCAGACATTAAGCGCGCTAAATGCGCAGTTAAAAACCACCACCGACTCCCTGAAAGAGACCAACCGTATGCTGGTCAATACTCAGGCTGGCCTGAAAAAAATGCACGATAATCTTTCCAGTTATGATAAATATCTTAACAATGGCCTGATAACGAAAGACCAATATAATTATCAGCACTCTTTGTATTTCCAGCAGCAGAGTGCCTACCAATCATTGGTTAGCCAAAAAATGCAACTGGAATCGCAAATCACTCAACTTAATAGTGATCGAATCACTAAAGCGGCTGATTTTGACAACCAAATTTCCAGTCAGTATAACCAATCCAATGATTATAAAAACCAGCTGGTCGAATCCAATGCTAACGGTAATATTATTGTCAAGTCTACCAGTGATGGCAGAATTGAGTCGCTTTCAGCTACACAAGGGCAGACGGTTGATAATGGCAGTAGTCTGGCCCAGATCAAGCCGACCGGTAATGTTGAATATTATCTCGTCCTATGGTTACCAAACAATACGATACCCTATTTAAGAACGGGGGATACCATCAATATTCGCTATGATGCATTTCCCTCAGATAAGTTTGGTCAATTCCCAGGCGAGATAGTATCCATATCTTCTATGCCTGCATCACGACAAGAAATGTCTGAATACACAAACGTCAATAACGCTGTCAACCAACAGCAAGAACTGGCGCTATACAAAGCAATTGTCAAAATTAAAGATAAACAGTTCGAATATGACGGTAAAAAGTTAAGTTTGTCTAATGGGCTCAAAGCTCAGGCCGTTGTATTCCTTGAAGAACGCCCTCTCTATATGTGGATGTTTACCCCAGTTTATAAGATTACTCAAAGCGTGAGCGGCCCGATCAATGACTAACGAACTTTTTGAAAAGATCATCGCAAAAATTAACTTTTCTCTCCTGAAGAAAACGCCTGTTATATTACAGTCGGAAGCCGCTGAGTGTGGGATCGCCTGTCTGGCCATGGTTTGCGGCCACTATGGCCTTGATATCGATCTGTTTAATTTCCGTCAGCGCTTTGGCAGTCCTTCGCAGGGCGTCACGCTGATGTCCTTGAGCAAAACGGCGGAACATGCTGGTTTAAAAAGCCGGGCGCTGTCGTTGGATCTGGATGAGATCCGCCAGCTTAAACTCCCCTGTGTCCTGCACTGGGGGATGAACCACTATGTGGTATTGACCAAAGTACGTAAATCCAGCTTTGTGGTGCACGACCCAGCGCTAGGCAAGCGCATCATTGGTAATCAGGAGATGTCCAATTATTTTACCGGTATCGCCCTGGAACTCTGGCCCGATCAAAACTTTCAGCAGGAAAAAGCTAAGTCCCGCCTACGCCTGTTGGATTTGATGCGTAATATTGTCGGATTAAAGTCAGCGCTACTGAAAATTTTTGCCTTCTCAGTGGTCGTTGAAGCGATTGGTTTACTGCTGCCGATAGGTACCCAGTTGGTTACCGACCATGTAATTATGGCGCACGACCAAAGTCTGCTATCAGTCATCTGTATCGGTCTGGTCTTTTTTACGCTGTTTCGCACTTTCATCAGTATGCTGCGTGCCTGGACCTCATTGACGCTGAATACGCTAACAAATATTCAGTGGAAAACCACCCTTTTCGATCATATGACCAGCCTGCCGCTATCGTTTTTCGAAAAGCGTCATCTTGGGGATATTCAGTCACGTTTCTCCTCCCTGGATACCATTCGCTCAACGTTTACTAACAGCATCGTCAGCGGCATTATTGACTCGATCATGACTATTGGCCTGCTGATCATGCTGACGCTGTACGGAGGCTGGCTAACATGGGTGGTCGTTGGCTTTACCCTATGCTATGCGATTATGCGTCTGGCAACTTATCATTTCTATCGTCGCGTGGCGGAAGAGCAGGTTATTAAGGGGGCGCGGTCCAGCTCGCACTTTATGGAGTCTCTGTACGGTATCTCGACCATCAAAGCGCTAAATCTCAAAGAGCGGCGCTCCCAGCACTGGCTCAATATTAATATTGAAGCCTGCAACGCCGGTATTAAACAAACCCGTTTCGATATGATGTTTGGAGGAGTGAACACCTTTATTACCACTATCGATCAGGTCGCAGTCCTCTGGTTGGGCGCCATCATGGTTATTGATAATAATATGACCCTCGGTATGTTTATGGCATTTAATGCCTACCGTGGTCAATTCTCACAGCGCGCCTCCAGCCTGGTCGATTTGTGTATGCAGCTGCGAATGCTCTCTTTACATAACGAACGTCTGTCAGAGATTGTTTTTAGTGAGCCGGAAAAAGAGCTCCCCGCGCGGGAAGTATTTTCCCCTGATTCAGGCGCCAGACTGGAGGTCAAAAACCTCTGTTATCAATATGATCCGTTTTCTCAGCCAATCTTCTCAAATTTAAATATTACGGTTGAGCCTGGTGAATCCGTGGCCCTGATCGGTCCTTCAGGCGTTGGTAAAACCACGCTGTTAAAAGTAATGTGCGGTTTGCTTTCACCAACCAGTGGCGATGTTTTAGCCGATAATCTTGATATCACTAAAATTGGTCTCAATAATTATCGACTTGGCACCGCCTGCGTACTGCAGGAGGATCGCCTTTTCTCCGGGTCGCTTATCGACAATATCAGCGGCTTTGAAGATAACGCCGATATTGATTTTGTCATGGAGTGTGCCAAACGCTGCAACATCCATGACGAGATTATAAAGATGCCGATGGGTTATGAAACCATCGTCGGCGAACTAGGCCTGGGGATCTCCGGCGGACAAAAACAACGTATTCTAATTGCCCGAGCGCTGTATCGTAAACCAAGCATTCTGTTTATGGATGAGGCCACCAGCCACCTCGACTTACAGAATGAATCTGTTATCAATCAGTCAATCTCAGCGTTAAGCATTACCCGGATTATTGTTGCCCACCGGCCATCCACGATTGCCTCCGCCGATCGCGTTATCGACCTGTCGCAGTCTAAAACCTTGGCGCCTGCTTAAAAAGGAAAAAATGATGCAAGGAACATTTATTGGATTTAATACTGCAGGTATTACCTTTGAAGATCGATTTCTGGCGCTGTTATTAAAAATAAAGCAGCAAAATGGGCTCTGTCAGCAATATTATCTGCAAGCGCCCATACTACTCGATCTTCTTCTCATACTTCAAAATCGTCTGCTTGTGACGTATAAGCGATTACACGAACAGGGGGAAACCTATAAAGAAGAGCTTATCGCTTATAATGAATCGCTGATCGCTAACATCCCTGCCGTAGAGATGGCGGAGATTCAGCAGCCGAATCCTGAGCGGCGTATTATGTCGATTACTCTTAAACCAGGCGAAACTGAATCGGCCCTCATTCTGGTTCTGCAGAATGAGCAAATTTGCACATTATGCATTGAAGACCGGCAGGTAGAGGCATTACTTACAGGCATTCAGCAAGCGTTAAAAACTATTGATGATCAAGAGCTTATGCGGTATTTAACTTCAAGTTTTGATTTTTTGATGTGCTACACCGTGGACTTAACCACCCAGCCCAATATTGATTACCAGCAGTATCCCCAGGAAGAATGGAAGCTAAACCTGTTTTCCCATTATCTGGGCGTGCTCTATTGCTGCGAGACGGACGAAGGCAAGAAAATTGTCTCCGGAGCGGTGGTAAAAACCAGTGCGCCACATTTATCTGAAATGGAAAACAGCGTGGTAGTACGCCTTATTGAGAAAAGCCCCAAGCTTAAGGCGATGCACACGGCGCTGGCGCCATGCCAAATCTTCAGTACCATTATTCCTTCCCAGCCAGGAAGAATGCTCAGCCTGGAAGAGTGTCTGCGTCCCCTGCATGCCTTCTATCTGGAGAAGAAAGCGGAGCTTAACGCCTGACCCTCTTCTACCGGTCACGCCTCTCTCTACGCTCGCAGAGAGAGGCATCGCGCATCAGTTCGGGCACTTATATACCTGGCCGTTCATCTCGCTGTCGGTGGGCACAAAGCTCGACAACAGATTTTGCGTCGGGCTGCTGACGCCATAAATCACGTTGCCGCCCATGGCTGCCGCCTGGTTACGCAGGGCGTTAGCCGCACCGCGCATGGAGCCACCCTCATCGCCATTCTGGCCGGAGAGCCAGTTACTCTGTTTACCCGTCGCGGTCCCTAACAGCTGACACTCTGCGCCCGGCTTCTCCTGTACAAAACGCACATTCTGGCCGGCAGAGGTTAATTCATTGCTGGAACTGCAACCTGCTAACAGTAAGGCTGCGCCGGCAATCCCTGCTAAATATTTTACCTGCATGTTATTCCCCATGATCGATGAGCTGGACGCACTGGCCCGGATGTAAACCTGTCATCCTTCAAACTGCGTCGGCATGAGCCGCTTTCATTCCTTACCCGGTCGCGCTTGTCAGTCGCTTCCGATACGAAGGTGCTTGCCGCTCTGATACAGCTTAAATGATTTTATGTATAAGCCTTATACTAAAAAGCGCACCAAAAGAAAAACCCCCAGCCATTGCTGGCCAGGGGTTTCTGCTTTTTTATGCTGTATAGCGCACGATTACATCATGCCGCCCATACCGCCCATGCCGCCCATGCCGCCAGCAGCACCTAAATCAGGCGCGTCGCCTTTCGGCAGGTCGGTCACCATGCACTCGGTGGTGATCATCAGGCCAGCCACGGAAGCCGCGTACTGCAGTGCAGAACGGGTTACTTTGGTTGGGTCCAGGATACCGAAGTCGATCATGTTGCCGTATTCTTCAGTTGCCGCGTTGTAACCGTAGTTACCGTCGCCTGCTTTCACGTTGTTCGCCACAACAGACGGCTCTTCACCGGCGTTGGACACGATCTGACGCAGCGGCGCTTCCATTGCGCGCAGCGCAACTTTGATACCGACGTTCTGATCTTCGTTCTGACCGGTCAGGCCAGCGAGTTTCGCAGCAACGCGAACCAGCGCTACGCCGCCGCCAGCCACCACGCCTTCTTCAACCGCAGCACGGGTTGCGTGCAGGGCGTCGTCGACGCGTGCTTTTTTCTCTTTCATTTCAACTTCGGTAGCTGCACCGACTTTGATTACTGCCACGCCGCCAGCCAGTTTAGCGACACGTTCCTGCAGTTTTTCACGGTCATAGTCGGAGGTTGCTTCTTCGATCTGCTTACGGATCTGAGCAACACGGCCCTGGATTGCGGACTCTTCGCCAACGCCATCGATGATGGTGGTGGTGTCTTTATTGATAACCACGCGTTTCGCCTGGCCCAGGTCTTCCAGAGTTGCTTTTTCCAGCTCCATACCGATCTCTTCAGAGATAACGGTACCTCCGGTCAGAGTAGCGATATCCTGCAGCATGGCTTTACGACGGTCGCCGAAGCCCGGCGCTTTCACCGCAGCCACTTTAACGATGCCGCGCATGGTGTTAACCACCAGGGTCGCCAGCGCTTCGCCTTCAACGTCTTCAGCGATGATAACCAGCGGTTTGCCCGCTTTCGCTACAGCTTCCAGAACCGGCAGCATTTCGCGGATGTTGGAGATTTTTTTGTCAGCCAGCAGGATGAACGGGCTTTCCAGCTCAACGGCGCCGGTGTCCGGCTTGTTGATGAAGTACGGGGACAGGTAGCCACGGTCGAACTGCATACCTTCAACCACGTCCAGTTCGTCTTCCAGGCCAGTACCGTCTTCAACGGTGATCACGCCTTCTTTACCGACTTTGTCCATCGCTTCCGCGATCAGTTTACCTACGGTTTCGTCAGAGTTAGCGGAGATGGTACCTACCTGAGCGATAGCTTTGGAGTCAGAGCACGGAACAGACAGCGCTTTCAGCTCTTCTACTGCAGCCAGTACCGCTTTATCGATACCGCGTTTCAGATCCATCGGGTTCATGCCTGCAGCAACAGCTTTCAGGCCTTCGTTCACAATGGCCTGCGCCAGCACGGTTGCGGTGGTGGTACCGTCGCCTGCCGCGTCGTTCGCTTTAGAGGCAACTTCTTTCACCATCTGCGCGCCCATGTTTTCAAACTTGTCTTCCAGTTCGATTTCACGAGCAACGGAAACGCCATCTTTGGTGATGGTCGGCGCGCCGAAGGATTTGTCCAGAACCACGTTACGGCCTTTCGGGCCCAGGGTCACTTTAACTGCATCTGCCAGTACGTTTACGCCGCGCAGCATTTTTACACGAGCGTCGTTACCGAATTTTACGTCTTTTGCTGCCATTTCTTATATTCCTCAAATTCGTTCAGGGTCGTGCGAATTAAGCTTCAACAATTGCCAGGATGTCGCTTTCGGACATGATCAGTACTTCTTCGTTGTCGATCTTTTCAGTCTTCACGCCGTAGCCATCGTTGAAAATCACGATGTCACCAACTTTAACGTCCAGCGGCTGCACGGTCCCGTTTTCCAGGATGCGGCCTTTACCGACAGCGATGATTTCGCCACGCGTTGACTTAGCTGCTGCAGAACCGGTCAGAACGATGCCGCCCGCAGATTTGGTTTCAACTTCTTTACGTTTGACGATCACACGATCATGTAACGGACGAATACTCATTGATAGCTCTCCTTCGAGAAAGTCATTATCAGTTATGGGTGACGCCGGGCCGAACGCGGTTTACCGGCTAGTGCAGAGAGAGATGGGGATGGCCATTTCCGGCTTCAAGGGCAAAATTAAAAAAAAATTTTTACCTTTGCGCTGGCACGCAAAAAGCGGCGTCACCGGGCAACCGGTCATAAGGAAAAGCGATTGTGATACTCTCTTTCTTTTTACTGGCGCAGGATGGAATCATGAGTGGTTTAAAACAGGAGTTAGGGCTGGGACAGGGAGTCGGGTTGCTTTCCACCTCACTGCTGGGCACTGGCGTTTTCGCCGTCCCGGCGCTTGCGGCGCTGGTCGCTGGCGATAACAGCCTGTGGGCATGGCCGTTGCTCATCCTCCTTGTTTTTCCGATTGCCATCGTCTTCGCCCTGCTGGGCCGCCATTTCCCCAGCGCGGGCGGCGTGGCCCACTTTGTCGATATGGCCTTTGGCCCACGTCTGGCTAGCGTCACCGGCTGGTTATTTTTATCGGTTATCCCGGTCGGGCTCCCCGCCGCGCTGCACATCGCCACTGGCTTCGGCCAGGCGCTGTTCGGCTGGCATGATGCGCAGCTGTTGCTGGCGGAGCTAGGTACCCTGGCCATCGTCTGGTGGGTCGGTTCACGCGGCGCCAGCTCCAGCGCCAACCTGCAGACCCTGGTTGCCGTGCTGATTGTCGCGCTGATCGTCGCCGTCTGGTGGCGCGGCGGAATAAGCCCGGCGCAAATCCCCTTCCCCGCCCCGGCGGCGATCGACCGCGGCCAGCTCTTCTCCGCGCTGTCGGTGATGTTCTGGTGCTTTGTCGGGCTGGAAGCCTTTGCCCATCTCGCCTCGGAGTTTAAACATCCCGAGCGCGATTTTCCCCGCGCGCTGATGATAGGCCTGCTGCTTGCCGGCTCGGTCTACTGGGCCTGTACCGTGCTGGTGTTGCACTTCCACGCGTTTGGCGAGGAGATGGCGGCGGCCGCGTCTTTACCGAATATCGTGGTCCGCCTGTTCGGCGTCGAAGCGCTGTGGGTGGCCTGCGTCATCGGCTATCTCGCCTGTTTCGCCAGCCTTAACATCTATATTCAGAGCTTCGCCCGCCTGGTCTGGTCGCAGGCGCAGCATAAGCCGCAGAGCTACCTCGCGAGGCTGTCGCCGCGGCAGATCCCGCGCAACGCCCTCAACGCCGTGCTGGGCTCCTGCGTGGTCAGCACCTTGTGTATCTATTTTCTCGATATCAATCTGGACGCGCTGATCGTCTATGCCAACGGCATTTTCATCATGATCTATCTGCTGTGCATGCTGGCGGGCTGTCGTTTGCTGCGCGGGCGCTATCGGCTGCTGGCGGCGGTGGGCAGCATTCTCTGTCTGCTGCTGCTGGCGATGGTCGGCTGGAAGAGTTTGTACGCGCTGGTGATGCTGGCGGCGCTGTGGTTGTTTTTACCGAGACGCAAGCTGGCGACAGGCAGCGTATAGGCGCAATAAGAAAGCGGCCCGGTCGCGTCTGCTGACCGGGCCGATAAAAGTTAATCGCGGCGATCGTCCTTATGGTCCAGACGGTCGCGCTGTTCGTCCTTGCGCTGGAATTCCCCTTCGAAGGTCTCTCCACCGCCAGTCCCGGCGCTGAAGCCGCCGCCCGGCATCCGGCTGAAGCGCAAATGCGGCATCAGCTTCATCGTCAGGTGCTTCTGCACCGGGGGCAAAAGCAGCAGCAGGCCGAGGAAATCGGTAAAGAACCCCGGGATCAACAGCAGCAGGCCAGCGATAATGAGCGAGACGCTTTTGATCATCTCCGCCGCCGGGCTCTCGCCCGCGGCCATCTTCTGCTGCATCAGCAGGAAGTTTTTGAAGCCCTGGTTACGCACCAGCGACATCCCCACCACCGAGCTAAAGATCACCAGGATCAGCGTCATAAAGACGCCCAGCACGTGCGCGACCTGGATAAAGATCGATATCTCAATGTACACGTAAAGAAAAAAGGCAATAAACGGAATCCAACGCACCGGCGTCTCCTTCATCGACAGGCACCGAGTTCGGCCCCCGTAGTTATCAATTTGCTGATTGCATCCCACTAAGATGGGGATGCTGAGCGGCTTTTCAATCAGCGGAAATGCTTATTTTTTCCAGGAATAGGAAAGCGGTGACCCATTTCACAGATTAATAAATCTTCTCACACCCGCGATGTAATAAGTGATCAAGCTTACTGATATTCGCTATCATCAGCATATGATCTTGGGCACCGGGCCGGTTAAGGAAATAATCGTCGGCCAGAAAATATACTGAATACTGGATATTCTGTGTATTTGGTGAATTCATTGGCAGCTTGAAAAGAAGGTTCACATGTTAAACAACATTCGTATCGAAGAAGATCTGTTGGGCACCAGGGAAGTTCCCGCGGACGCTTACTACGGCGTTCATACTCTGCGAGCGATTGAAAACTTCTACATTAGCAACAGCAAAATCAGCGACATACCAGAATTCGTGCGCGGCATGGTAATGGTGAAGAAAGCCGCGGCGCTGGCAAACAAGGAGCTGCAGACCATTCCCAAAAGCGCGGCAAATGCGATTATCGCCGCCTGTGACGAAGTCCTGAATAACGGCAAATGCATGGACCAGTTCCCGGTCGATGTCTTCCAGGGCGGGGCCGGCACTTCCGTAAACATGAACACCAACGAAGTCCTGGCGAACATCGGCCTCGAGCTGATGGGTCACCAGAAAGGTGAATACCAGTATCTGAACCCAAACGATCACGTTAACAAATGTCAGTCCACCAACGATGCCTACCCGACCGGGTTCCGCATCGCGGTGTATGCCTCCATCCTCAAACTAATCGATGCGATTAAGCAACTGGGCGAAGGTTTCCAGGCGAAAGCCGTAGAATTCCAGGACATCCTCAAGATGGGCCGCACTCAGCTGCAGGACGCGGTGCCGATGACCCTCGGCCAGGAGTTCCATGCCTTCAATGTGCTGCTCAATGAAGAGACCAAAAGCATTCTGCGCACCGCGGAGCTGCTGCTGGAGGTGAACCTTGGCGCAACCGCCATCGGCACACGTCTCAACACCCCGGACGGTTATCAACAGCTGGCGGTACAGAAGCTGGCGGAAGTGAGCAACCTCCCGGTCGTTCCGGCGGAAGACTTGATTGAAGCCACCTCGGACTGCGGGGCGTACGTCATGGTCCACAGCTCGCTGAAACGCCTGGCGGTGAAACTGTCCAAGATCTGTAACGACCTGCGCCTGCTCTCTTCCGGACCGCGCGCGGGCCTCAACGAAATCAACCTGCCTGAGCTGCAGGCTGGTTCTTCTATTATGCCGGCGAAGGTTAACCCTGTGGTGCCGGAGGTGGTCAACCAGGTCTGCTTTAAAGTGATCGGCAACGACACCACAGTAACCATGGCCTCCGAAGCCGGGCAGCTGCAGCTGAACGTAATGGAGCCAGTGATCGGCCAGGCGATGTTCGAATCTATCCATATTCTGACCAACGCCTGCTACAACCTGCTGGAGAAATGCGTCAACGGCATTACCGCCAACAAAGCGGTGTGCGAAGGTTACGTCTATAACTCCATCGGTATCGTTACTTACCTCAACCCGTTTATCGGCCACCACAATGGCGATATCGTCGGCAAGATCTGCGCCGAAACCGGGAAGAGCGTGCGGGAAGTGGTGCTGGAGCGTGGGCTGCTGACGGCGGCGGAGCTGGATGACATTTTCTCCGCGCAAAACCTGATGCATCCTGCTTATAAAGCGAAGCGTTATACCGATGAAAGCGAACAGTAATCTTTCCGGATAGTCATTCAAAGGCATGTCAGCGATGACATGCCTTTTTGCTTTTTAGTTTTACTAAAATACAACAATCCAATATCAACTTGTTAAAAAACAAGGAAGGCATATATGTTTGGTGCAGAACTGGTTATTGTCCTGCTGGCGATTTATCTCGGCGCCCGGCTCGGCGGCATCGGTATCGGCTTTGCCGGTGGCCTTGGCGTCCTTGTCCTGACGCTTATTTTTCAAATTAAACCGGGTGCGATCCCCTTCGACGTTATTGAAATCATTATGGCGGTGATTGCCGCTATCGCCGCCATGCAGGTCGCAGGCGGGATGGATTACCTCGTCAGCCTCGCCGAACGGATGCTGCGTCGCCACCCGAAATATATTACCTTCCTTGCCCCGCTGGTGACCTGGTTTATGACCGTGCTCGCCGGCACTGGCCATACCGCCTTCTCCACGCTGCCGGTGATCACCGAAGTGGCCAAAGAGCAAGGCATCCGTCCGTCCCGTCCGCTGTCGATTGCGGTGGTGGCCTCCCAGATAGCGATCACCGCTTCGCCTATCTCCGCCGCGGTGGTGTTCTTTGCCGGGATCCTGGAGCCGCTGGGCGTTAGCTACCTGATGCTGTTGGCCATCTGTATTCCGGTCACCCTGCTGGCGGTAATGCTCACCGCTATCGTCTGCAACTTCCTCGGCTGCGAGCTGAAAGACGATCCTGTTTACCAGGAGCGGCTGGCCAAGGGTGAAGTCAGTCTACGCGGCAGCCAGGTATTTGAACTGAAGCCGCACGCCAAACGTTCCGTTCTGCTGTTTCTGATCGGCATCGTGGCGGTGATGTTCTACGCTACGGCCATCAGCGATACCGTCGGCCTGATCAAAAACCCTGTACTACCGCGTAACGAGGCGATCGTGGTGTTTATGCTGACCATCGCCACCCTGATCAGCATCACCTGCAAAATCGACACCGGCGAAGTGCTCAATGCCAGTACCTTTAAGTCCGGGATGAGCGCTTGCGTCTGCGTGCTCGGCGTCGCCTGGCTGGGGGATACCTTCGTTAAAGCGCATATCAGCGACATCCAGGCCGTGGCCGGCGACTTGCTGCAAAACTACCCGTGGCTGCTGGCGGTGGTGCTGTTCTTCGCCGCCACGCTGCTCTACTCGCAGGCGGCCACCACCAAAGCGCTGATGCCCGCCGCGCTGCTGCTGGGCGTCAGCCCGCTGACGGCGATTGCCTCCTTTGCCGCGGTCTCGGCGCTGTTCGTCCTGCCCACCTACCCGACCCTGCTGGCGGCGGTGGAGATGGACGACACCGGCTCAACCCGCATTGGTAAATATGTCTTTAACCACGCCTTCCTGATCCCCGGCGTTATCGCTATCACCCTGTGCGTGATCCTGGGTTTCATCTTCGGCGGGATTATGCTGTAAATGCCGTCGGCAGCGGGCCCCGCGCGGGCCCGCTGCCCGTTTCCCTCCCATTCCCCGCTCGTGACGCTAATATCCCCGCATCTTGCATGCTATAGTGCCTCTTTTCGCTGATACGAGGTTCATGATGACTACGCCTGATGCTGTTGTTGTGCTCTGTACCGCGCCGGATGAAGCAACCGCCCAGGATCTGGCGGCGAAAGCGCTGGCGGAAAAGCTGGCCGCCTGCGCCACGCTCCTGCCGGGGGCCACCTCGCTCTATTACTGGGAAGGGAAGCTGGAGCAGGAGTATGAAGTTCAGATGCTGCTCAAAACCGATCTTGCCCATCAGCAGGCGCTGCTGGACTGCCTGAAGTCTCACCACCCGTATCAAACCCCTGAACTGCTGGTTCTGCCCGTCACGTATGGAGACAACGATTACCTCTCATGGCTTACCGCATCATTACGCTGATCCTGCTGCTGTGCAGCGCGTCAGCCACCGCCGGGTTATTCGACGCACCGGGGCGCTCGAACTTCGTGCCTGCTGACCAGGCCTTCGCCTTTGACTTTCAGCAGCAACAGCATGACCTCAACCTGAGCTGGCAAATCAAGGATGGTTATTATCTTTATCGTCAACAGTTTACCTTCCGCGCCGCCGGGGCGACTCTCGACGAACCGGCACTGCCGGCGGGCGAGTGGCACGAGGATGAGTTTTACGGCAAAAGCGAGATCTTTCGCCAGCGCCTGACCGTTCCGGTCACGGTGAAGCAGGCGGACAAAGACGCCACTCTCACCGTCACCTGGCAGGGCTGCGCCGATGCCGGATTCTGTTATCCGCCGGAGACCAAAGTGATCCCGCTGAGCGCCGTGCTGGCGGCTTCGGCAGATGGCCAGGTGTCCACCATTGACCCTGCGCCGCCGACGAGCAGTCGTCCGGTGTTCAACCCGCCGCTGCCGGTTGAGCCACGTCCGTCCCCGGAGATCGCCACTTCACCTGCGCCTGCCTCTGCGCCGCCAGCTGACGCCCCCGCCCGCCTGCCTTTCACCGCCCTGTGGGCGCTGCTGATAGGCATTGGTATCGCCTTCACCCCCTGCGTGCTGCCGATGTACCCGCTGATTTCCGGCATCGTGCTGGGCGGCAAACAGCGGCTTTCCACCGCGCGCGCCCTGCTGCTGGCCTTTATTTATGTCCAGGGGATGGCCTTAACCTACACCGCGCTGGGGCTGGTGGTGGCCGCCGCCGGGCTGCAGTTCCAGGCGGCCCTGCAGCACCCGTATGTGCTGGTGGGTCTGTCGGCGGTGTTTATACTGTTGGCCCTCTCCATGTTCGGCCTGTTTACGCTGCAGCTGCCCTCCTCGCTGCAGACGCGGCTGGCGCTGCTCAGCAATAAACGCCAGGGCGGATCGCCCGGCGGAGTCTTTGCGATGGGCGCTATTGCCGGGCTGATCTGCTCCCCCTGCACCACCGCGCCGCTGAGCGCCATCCTGTTATATATCGCCCAGAGCGGTAATCTGTGGCTGGGCGGCGGCACGTTGTACCTCTACGCGCTGGGCATGGGCCTGCCGTTGATCCTCGTCACCGTGTTTGGCAACCGTCTGCTGCCGAAGAGCGGGCCATGGATGGGCCATGTGAAGACCGCCTTCGGGTTCGTGATCCTGGCTCTGCCCGTTTTCCTGCTGGAGCGCATACTCGGCGACCAGTGGGGATTACGTCTGTGGTCAATGCTCGGTATCGCCTTCTTCAGCTGGGCGTTTATCACCTCGCTGGGCGCCACCCGGCCGTGGATGCGGCTGGTGCAAATCATTCTTCTTGCCGCCGCGCTGGTCAGCGCCCGTCCCCTGCAGGACTGGGCGTTTGGCGCCCCGGCGCTCGAGCAGCAGGCGCACCTGGCCTTCACCCGCGTCAGCTCGGTGGCCGAGCTTGACCGGGCGCTGGCGCAGGCAAAAGGTCAGCCGGTGATGCTCGATCTCTACGCCGACTGGTGCGTGGCCTGTAAAGAGTTTGAAAAATACACCTTTAGCTCACCTGACGTGCAGCAGGCGCTGAAAGGCGTCGTGTTATTACAGGTTGATGTGACGAAGAACAGTCCGCAAGACGCCGCGCTACTGAAGCGCCTGCAGGTGCTCGGTCTGCCGACGATCCTGTTCTTCAACGCGCAGGGTCAGGAACAGCCCGACCGGCGAGTCACCGGCTTTATGGATGCTGCGGCATTCAGCGCCCATTTGCGCGATTGGCAAGCGTGAGCGACACTTTAGGAGGAAAGATGGAGGAGAACACCGTGCTGCGTGAAGACGTCCTGGCAGAAGCCATTAAAATTCTTGAAATTGAAGGTATCGCCAACACGTCGCTGGAGATGGTCGCTGAGCGCGTGTCCTGTCCGACGAGCGACCTGAAACGCTTCTGGCCCGATCGTGAAGCGCTGCTGTATGACGCGCTTCGCTATCTGAGCCAACAGGTGGATGCCTGGCGCCGTCAGCTGCTGCTGGACGACACCTTAAGCGCAGAGCAAAAGCTGCTAGCACGCTATAGCGCACTCACCACCTGCGTCAGCAATCAGCGTTACCCCGGCTGTTTGTTTATCGCCGCCTGCACCTTCTATCCGGATGCCCAGCACCCGATTCACCAGCTGGCGGAACAGCAGAAGCAGGCTTCGCTGGCCTACACCCATGAGCTGCTGACCCAGCTGGAGGTGGATGATCCGGAAATGGTCGCCAAGCAGATGGAGCTGATTGTCGAGGGCTGTCTGAGCCGTCTGCTGATCAAACGTAGCCAGACGGATGTCGATACGGCGCGGCGGCTGGCAGAAGATATTCTGCGCTTCGCCCAGTGCCGTATGGGCGGGGCATTAACCTGATTCTGATATCCTAACCGCCATGTCGCGCCTATAATTTCCCCCTCACTGATTGCTGACAGGGATTGATATGCGCGCGTTCTTCTGGGCTGTCTGGCTGGGGCTGTGTTCTACGCCCCTGCTGGCGGCTCCCCTGCAAGGTTTTTCCTTTGCGCAAAAAGACTGGGAGCTCGCCTGCGATAACACCGGCACCTGCCGGGCGGCGGGTTACGGCGACCGCATGGGCGAGGTTAGCGTGCTGTTGACCCGCAACGCGGGCAGCGAACAGCATCCCACCGCCACGGTCACCTTCGCGCAGATCGAACACGATATCCCCGCCGACTCCACCGCCAGCCTGCTGATCGACGACCGGGACCTCGGCTCGCTGGATGCCGTGGATGACAGCCACTTCCGTCTGGACAGCGATCAGACATCCGCCGTGCTGCAGGCCCTGGCGAACCAGCGTAAAATCGAATTCGCCCTTAACGGCCAGCACATGCTGCTTTCCAGCGCTGGCAGCCGCGAAGTGCTGCGTAAAATGGATGCGTTTCAGCGACGAACCGGCACCGCCGATGCGCTGCTGGATAAAGGCGATGCGGGCGACGACGCCATTTTGCCCGCCGCCCCCGCCCCGGAAATCATCGCCGCGCCGGTGATCCACAACGCGCAGCCTGTACCGCTAAACATGCTCCAGCGCCAGAAGCTATTGCCCTCCCTGACGCCGCTGCTGAATCAGCGCTGTGAAGACTGGCAGAACCCGGCCATTCCGGCGGCAGAGCGCCAGATTACCCTTACCGCGCTGGATAAAACCCATTCGCTGGCGCAGGCGCTCTGCTGGCGAGCGCCCTATAACGACGGCTATGCCCTGTGGCTGGTCGATAACGCCCAGTTGAGCAAACCGCGGCTGCTCACTACCGAGGCCTCCAGCTACGCCAACGGCACGCTGGTCTTCCTGCATAAAGAGCGGGGCATGGCCGACTGCGTAACCGGCGAGACGCGGGTCTGGGAGGGTAAGACCTTCGTTCCCAGCCTGAAGTACAGCACCGGTATGTGCCGGGAAATCACCCCGGGCGGTACCTGGATGCTGCCGACCTTTGTCAGCCAGGTGATCCCGAAGCAGCAGAAAGAGGCGGATAACCTGGCCCTGCGAACGCTGTATAACGCGGTGCTGAAGGCGCAAAAAAGCGATCCCGAACTGGCGCTGAACCGGGTCGCCGAGCAGTTTCCGTTAACCGGCCATATTACCGACTTCACCCTCACTTACGCCGATGACAGCCTGGTGACGACCAGCAAACCGTCCCCGGATATCAGCGATGACGAGTGGCAGGCGTTTCTGCGCTCCGCAATTAGCGCAGATTCAGAAAACGGCAAAGTCAGCTTTACGCTTATCGACCTCGACGGCGACGGCAAACGCGATCTGATCATCGACAGCTACGTGGGCGGCACCGGGCTCTTCAGCTACACCGGGGTGCTCCGGCGCGGCGAGGATGATTTTGCCGCCGTCGACGGTAGCGACAGTGATAATGGCGACGATTTCGATGCCGGGGTGCCCGGCGCCCTCTTTTCCATTAATGGCCGCGGGGCTAACCAGTGGAACCACTGGGTCAAAATCAACGGCCAGGTGTATGCCCTGTGGTACAACGGCCAGTTTGGCGAAGATAATCTCTACCTGCTGCGCCCGTTCAGCACCGCCAGCCAGACGCCCGCGGTGACGGTTCGCTATCGCTATACGCTGAACAGCATCCGCTCCCCGGAGAAAGACCAACCGCTGACCCCCAGACTGAGCGACGGCGATAAAGCGGATCTGCTGCGCTCGCTGGAGGTTATGCAGGGCAACCTGCTGAAAGATAAGCCCGCCAGCGACAACGATGCACCGATCTGCCCCATTCCGCCCGGCACCTCCGCCGACGAGGCGGACAACTACTACAGCGGCGTTGCCGTCAACTATATCTATGAGACGGTGGCCTATATTCCGGTGTGGCTGAACGGAAAATGTTATATCGGCACCATTTTCAGCCATCATGGCGCCTATCGTCACGGCGTGGATGCGGAAATCACGCTGAGCTCGCCGCGGGAAGATGAAGAGGTGATTGGTGATTACCTGATTTCCGGGTTGCGTCACGTTATCTCCGTCACCAGCGGCTGGAAAAGCCGTCAAGGCGATAACGGCATGCAGTGATATTGAGTCAAAATGCGCCTTTGAGCGCGGAATTGCCGCAAAGATAAGCAATCGACAAGTAATTTAAGAAATTTGGTTGACGGGGTGGGCGGATTACGGTTTAATGCGCCCCGTTGCCCGGATAGCTCAGTCGGTAGAGCAGGGGATTGAAAATCCCCGTGTCCTTGGTTCGATTCCGAGTCCGGGCACCACTTATTCAGAGAACCCAGCCTATGGCTGGGTTTTTGCTTTTCTGTAGCCGGACTCTTCATCGAACTGCGTTCGATTATTCGCCGCACAGCGGCTCACCCCTTCGGGGCCAGCGCGACACGCGCGCTGTTCAACGCCTGCGGCGTTAGTCCGAGTACGGGCACCACTATTTAAAGAACCCGCCCACAAGGCGGTTTTTTGCTTTTCTACATCCGGACTTTTTCATCGAACTCCACTCTATGATCCCTGCCCGGCGGCGCTGCGCTTGCGCGGGCCTACGCTGTTTGAGCCTGCGGGAGGACCCGTAGGCCGGATAAGGCATTTATGCCGCCATCCGGCACAACCGCGGGTACGGCATCTGATGTATATCGCCAGGCGGCGCTGCGCTTGCGTGGGCCTACGCTGTTTGAGCCTGCGGGAGGACCCGTAGGCCGGATAAGGCATTTATGCCACCATCCGGCACAACCGCGGGTACGGCGTCTGATGCATATCGCCAGGCGGCGCTGCGCTTGCGTGGGCCTACGCTGTTTGAGCCTGCGGGAGGATCCGTAGGCCGGATAAGGCATTTATGCCGCCATCCGGCACAACCGCGGGTACGGCGTCTGATGCATATCGCCAGGCGGCGCTGCGCTTGCGTGGGCCTACGGACAATGAAACGCCTGCGCAAACGCAGGCCGTCAGGCAAACGCAATAAAGAAAGGTATTATTCGGCGGCGGTTTTCCCTTTGCCGGGTAGTCTGAACGCTTCGCCATAAGGCTTAGCAATGCCCATGCGATATTGCGTCTCTTTAGCCGCCTGGTGGAGATCGGCAAACTCCTCTTTCGGCGCCGGCGGACGTTGCGCCTTTTTCAGACACTGATTGCGATGGTGACGGATCCACTCTCGGTCCTCATCGTCCAGACAACGCTGCATCACCTCAATCCATCTGGATGCCGCCCGACGGTAGAGCCCGCAGGCTTCTAACCGCTCCGCAATACTGTCCCTTATTCTCATCCACCTCGCTCCTCTGATGCTTTCACGATATCTCATGGTATTCCGACACGTGAGCCGGAATACCATGGTAAAGTTAATTTATGACAAAACTATTCCTCTGCGGCGCAAGGAATATATTCATTATAATAATCGCTGTGCATAGCAAACCGCCATGGCGGTAATTACTTCCAAAGAGCTCCGGAATTATATGCCGGGCGCCACCCTGGATACCGACCGGTATCGACGGTTGTACCTATCAATATCTATTTAATTTATTACATTTCCATCATTACATACCTTGCGATATCACCCATTTCCTGTACAACCAGCCCTCATGGCGATCGACCGGACTGGTCCAGCAGTTTATTTTTGAAGATAAATAAGCAGGCTTCATTAAAATTATCTAACCCCAGTCGTTCATAAAGTGCGGTCCGCTTGCGGTAAAGGCTTTTTAGCGAAGTATTAAGATTCAACGCCACCTCCTCCATTGTCATCCCCGCCCCAAGAAAACGCAGCATCAGCTGCTCTGTCATACTTAAGCGCAGATTGTCGAACCACTCTTTGGTCAGCCGATTACTCTTCATCTCCAGGAAAAGCCCAAATAAGGTCGCCATATCGGCGGGTGATAATGACATGTTTAAAAACGATTTCAGGCTGAGTAAATGCTCTTCCCGATGGCGCATATCGAGGACAATACAGCATATTCGCTTTCTGGATTGTGCCGCCTCCATCACCAGATAATCATAATGACAAAGCGGCGAACGGCTATCAACCAGCAGAGAGAGTTCATCAACCTCATTATCTAAAATCGCTTTTCCGCTAGAATCTAACTGAATGATATCAGGGAAGAAATTCTTAACACCTTGAAAAAGATAGTGATCCTGGGTAACTAATATCATTGAATTTGCCACAAGTCGTCCCTTTAACATTTAATCAACAAATTCTCGTCAACCAGACATTATCCTTGCCCCTGAGGATCGCTCCGCATGGCGGTAAAAATAACGAGATCTGTGATTTATCATTAGCGCGGCATCTGAATCTGGCTGTGAAAAACCTCCCAGGGTTCGGACAGAAAATAAACGGATTAATTATAAATAAAAAAATCCCACAGAAAAGATGCTTTTTTTGCTATTAAGAATTTTTGTCAGAAATCATCTTAAATATCTATATAAAATCTTTCCCCTCACAGCAATATAAGCCACCAGGAAAATTTGAAACAAAATTCCAGCCAGCTTCATTTTTTATTTATTTCAGTAAGTTAAAGACATTGACTTCAACATGGCGATTCGAATTAAACCATTTTTACAGATTTATCTTAAAACTCAGCTCGTCATTTAACCATATTTATCCGCCGCGGTATCGGGTATAAATTATCCATTCAATTATCCACAGGAGATAGGTTTATTAGTTTGCAATAAGTCATTCACCCGCAGTGCCAGTCAGCTAAATGGGACCATCCTCATCCTTTAACTCACCGTCAAAGGACGGTCGTGTTGTGCAATGGATTCTTGATGAACATATGGCAAATAGAAATGGAAAGATCACCTTATTCAAATACGTTATTGTTTAATCGCAACACGAAACTCTCGCTATCAATCGGCGTGCTTTTGCTCTTCCCGACGCTGGTTCAGGGAGCGGACTCGCTCTATGACCAGCAGATCCTGCAAGCGCGTCAGGGCCAGTACGCCCCCTTTCTCTCATATCTTCAGCAGTACCAGCTACGGCATGCGTTAACCCCTTCTCAGGTAGCCGACTGGCTGCAGGTAGCCCTCTGGGCCGGCCAGGACGATGAGGTCGTGAAAATCTGGCGACGCTATCAGGTCTATATGCCGCTTCCCGCACGGGGCACCGCCGCCGCCGCGCAGGCTTTGCGCAACCAGAAACAGTGGCAAGCCTCGCTCCTCCTCTGGCAGCAGGCTCTCAGCCAGTCCCCTGACAGTGACGACTATCGTATCGGCTATATCAAGACGCTGGCCGATGCCCGCAAGGACGGCGAGGCGCTCAGCGAAGCGCGTCGCCTGGTGGCGGAGCAGGCGAGCGTGGCTCACCTGCAGACCCTCTCTTATGTCTACCTGCGGCTTGGCAAAAGCTGGGACCAGCTGCTGGTGGACACGCAGATCCTCGATCGCGAACCGCAGAACAAAGCCGCGCTGGCCAGCCTGATGGCGACCCTGACCCGCAACCGGATCGACTCACCCGCCTTCGGCCTCGCGAATAGCGTCGAACTGACGCCCGCGGAAAAGCGCAACCTGCAGCTGAACGCCGCCGCCGAGCTGGTGCGCCTTGCCGATACGCCTTCCCGTGAAGAAAATGCGCGTTACGCGCTGGCCCGCACGGCACTGGCGCAATACGACGCGATGATCGCCGCCTGGCGTCCCGATCCGCAGGCCGCCCCGGACATCACCCGGGCGCGCATTGACCGTCTGGGCGCGCTGTACGCCAACGCAGACTACGCGCAGATCATCCGCGAATACCAAAGCCTGCTCGCGCAGCAGCAGGTGGTTCCCGACTGGGCCATCGGCTGGGTCATCTCCTCTTATATCGCCCTTAAGCAGATTGAGCCTGCGTTGACGCTCATTCATCAGCATCCCTCGTGGTTGACGAGCCAACAGAATGAAGAACATGAGCTTTTCTACGCCCTGCTGGACACAGGTCAGTATCCGGCAGCGCAACGGTATGTCGCCCGCCTCACCCGGAATGCGCCCTACATCCGTCATCTCTACGGCTCGCCGACGCCCCAGCCGAACGACGACTGGCTCACCGCGCAGACGCTTAACGTGCACTATCTTTCCGCCACCAACGCCCTGCCGCAGGCCGAAGCCCGCATGCAGCGCCTGGCGGCGACGGCCCCCGGCAACCAGGGGCTGCAGATCGACTATGCCGCCGTGCTGCAGGACAGAGGGCTGCCGCGGGCTGCCGAACGCCAGTTGAAAGCGGCGGAAACCCTGGAGCCCGCCAGCCTGCAGCTGGAGCGCCAGCAGGCCTGGGTCGCTCTCGATCTGCAGGAGTGGCGGCAGATGGATCTGCTGACCGACGACGTTATCGCCCGCTCGCCACGGGATCTGAATACCCAACGCCTGGCCAAAGCCCGCGAAGTCCATCATTTCTCCGAGCTGCGCCTGAGCGTTGGCAAAGGGCTGCATTCCGACAACCCGGTGAGCGGTACCCACGACCTCAGTTTTGAGACGGCGATCTACAGCCCGCCGATAGCCGACAGCTGGCGGTTGTTTGGCGGCCACCGCTTTGCCAAAGGCAATTTTGAAGAGGGGACAGGCAGCCGTCGCCAGCTGTTCGCCGGTATTGAATGGCGCCCGCGCGACGCCTGGGGAGAACTTGAACTCTCCAGCGTCAATTTTCACGGCGAGAATAAGCCCGGCGTCCGCCTTTCCGCCGCGCACGACGTCAACGATCGCTGGCAGCTGGGCGGCGAGCTGGAGCGGATTTCGCAGCAGACGCCGCTGCGCGCGTTACGCAACGGCGTCAGCGCCAACCGCGGCGAAGGCTGGCTGCGATGGTATCAAAACGAGCGCCGGGAGTACCGCGTCAGCGTGGCCGCCAGCCGCTTTACCGACCACAACCGTCGTCAGGAGTACACCCTCTCTGGTAAAGAGCGCCTCTGGCAGACGCCGTGGTTAACGCTGGATCTGCAGCCCGGTCTGGCGGCCAGCGCCAATAGCCGCACTGACACCGCGTATTACAGTCCGGCCCGCGACCTCGCGGCCACCGCAGCGCTGACCGTCGATCACACGCTTTACCAGCGGTATGACACCGTCTGGAGTCAGCAGCTGCTCGCCGGCGGCGGCAGCTACTGGCAAAAAAATCACGCCGCCGGCGCGATAACGACGCTGGGCTACGGCCAGCGTCTGCGCTGGAACAACCTCGTCGACGCCGGGGTGATGCTGAACTGGGACAAACGCCCCTACGACGGTAAACGTGAAAACAACCTCGCCATCACTGTTGATGCAAACATACGGTTTTAAGGATGACCATGCTGAACACGACCCTGCGCAACGGCCTGATGCTTCTCGGCTGGCTGTGCCTTATCTTCAGCGTGCGTGCTGAGGAGGTCCCCTTCCTCGCCCCGCAGCAACGACCCCAGCTGGAGGCCAATAAACCCTGGCCGGCGGATCGCTTTCTGGTGCTGGCCTATCATGACGTCGAAGACGACGCCGCCGACCAGCGTTATCTTTCGGTGCGGACCAGCGCGCTTAATGAGCAGATCGCCTGGCTGCTGCATCATGGCTACCATGCCGTGAGCGTTCAGGACATTCTGGACGCGCATCATGGCCTTAAGTCGCTTCCGCCTAAGGCTTTTCTTCTCAGCTTCGACGATGGCTATAGCAGTTTTTATACCCGCGTCTGGCCGCTGCTTAAAGCCTGGAACGTTCCGGCGCTGTGGGCGCCGGTGGGCAGCTGGGTGGACACCCCCGCCAACCAGCCCGTTAATTTTGGTGGCCTGATGACGCCGCGCGATCGCTTCGCCACCTGGGAGATGGTGCGCGAGCTCAGCCGCTCGCCGCTGGTGGAGATCGGCGCGCACACCTGGGCCTCGCATTACGGCCTGCCGGCCAATCCGCAAGGCAGCCGCGAGCCCGCCGCCGCCAACCGAGGCTGGGATAAAACCACCGGCCGCTATGAAAGCGACGCGCAGTTTACCCGGCGAATGACCGATGACGTGCAGAAAGTAACGGCGAAAATCCACGACGTCGCCGGGAAAGCGCCGCGCGCCTGGGTGTGGCCCTACGGCGCCGCCAGCGGCAGCACTCTGGCCATCGCCAAACAGCAGGGGTATCAGCTGGCGTTTACGCTGAACGACGGCCTGGGCAACGTGAAGGATCTGGACAATATTCCGCGCATGCTGATCGCCGGTAACCCGTCGATCAAGGCCTTTGCCAACGCCGTAACCCAGATCCAGGAAGCCGATCCTGTTCGGGTGATGCATGTCGATCTGGACTATGTCTATGACCCCAATCCCGTCCAGCAGGCAAAGAATATCGATAAGCTGATACAGCGCGTCTATGACATGAAAATCAGCCACGTCTTTCTGCAGGCCTTCTCCGACCCGCAGGGCGACGGCACGGTCAAGTCGCTCTATTTCCCCAACCGCTGGCTGCCGATGCGCGCCGACCTGTTTAACTTCGTCTCCTGGCAGCTGCAGACCCGCGGCGGGGTGAAGGTTTATGCCTGGATGCCGGTGCTGGCCTTCGATCTCTCGTCCGATCTGCCGCGCGTTCAGCGCTGGGATCCGCAAACCGGGAAGGCGTTGCTTGCCCATCAGCCCTATGTTCGCCTGTCGCCCTGGGATCCGCGGGTTCGCCAGCAGATCACCGACATCTATGAGGATCTGGCCCGACACGCCAGCTTCAGCGGGATTCTGTTCCACGACGACGCCGTGCTGACCGATTTTGAAGACGTGAGCCCGGAGGCGGTCGCCGCCTGGCGGCAGAGTGGCCTGGCGCGCGATGCCGGCCCGGTGCCCCAGCGTCCGCAGGAGCGTGAAGCATGGATGCGTTTCAAAAGCCAAACCCTGACCCGCTTCACTCTGCAGCTGCGCCAGGCGGTGCAGGCCATCCGCGGCCCGCAGGTAAAAACGGCGCGTAATCTCTTCGCCCTGCCGATCCTGGAGCCGCAGAGCGAAGCCTGGTTTGCGCAAAATCTGGATGACTTCCTTGCCGCCTATGACTGGACGGTGCCCATGGCGATGCCGCTGATGGAGTCCGTGCCGATCGACGCCAGCCAGGCCTGGCTGACGCGGCTGGTGCAGACCGTCGCCCGCCACCCGGGCGCGCTGAAGAAAACCATCTTTGAGCTACAGGCCAGAGACTGGAGCCGACGCCAGCACAACGCCATTCCTGACCAACAGCTGGCGGACTGGATGCGTTTGCTGCGGCTAAACGGCGTCAAAAACTACGGCTACTACCCAGACGATTTCATTAACAATCAGCCTGATATCTCCCGTATCAGACCGCAATTCTCTTCCTGGTGGTACCCTGACCATGACTGATCGCATTATCGCATTGTGCATTTTATGCCTCGTATTCGGGCTACCGTTAGGCGTCGCAGCGGTATTTACCGGCGAGCTTATCCTCGACTTTGTCTTTTTCTGGCCGCTGTTTATGTCGGTGCTATGGATCACCGGGGGTCTGTACTTCTGGTTTCAGCTGGAGCGCCACTGGCCGTGGGGCGAGGATACCCCGCCGCCGACGCTGCCGGGCAATCCGCTGATCTCGATCCTGATCCCCTGCTTTAACGAGGAGAAAAACGCCCGGGAGACCATCAGCGCAGCGCTGGCCCAGCGTTACGCCAATCTCGAAGTGATCGCGATTAACGACGGCTCTTCCGACAACACCGCCCAGGTGCTGCAGCAGCTGGCGCAGGAGGAGCCGAGGCTGCGGGTGATCCACCTGGCCGCCAATCAGGGAAAAGCGGTGGCGCTCAAAGCGGGCGCCGCCGCCGCCCGCGGCGATTTGCTGGTCTGCATCGATGGCGACGCCCTGCTGGACCGGGATACCGCGGCATGGCTGGTCGCCCCGCTGATCCACTACCCGCACGTCGGGGCGGTCACCGGCAACCCGCGGATCCGCACCCGATCCACGCTGATCGGCCGCATTCAGGTCGGGGAGTTCTCGTCAATCATTGGCCTTATCAAGCGGACGCAGCGGATCTATGGCCGGGTCTTTACCGTCTCTGGCGTGATCGCCGCCTTCCGGCGCCAGGCCCTGGCGGACGTCGGCTACTGGAGCCCGGATATGATCACTGAAGATATTGATATCAGCTGGAAGCTTCAGCTCCGCCACTGGGACATCTTTTTCGAGCCGCGGGCGCTGTGCTGGATCCTGATGCCAGAGACCCTCAAAGGGTTATGGAAGCAGCGTCTGCGCTGGGCCCAGGGCGGGGCCGAAGTCTTTCTGGTCAACCTGCGCCGTCTGTTTCACTGGCAGCATCATCGGATGTGGCCGCTGTTTCTGGAGTATGCCTGCTCCACGCTGTGGGCCTTTGCCTACGCGGTCACCATCCTGCTGTTTATCCTCAGCCGCCTGATGCCATTGCCGGACAACCTGACCGTGCACAGTCTGTTTCCGCCTGAGTTCACCGGCATGCTGCTCGGCCTGATGTGCCTGCTGCAGTTCGTCGCCAGCCTGTATATCGAACGGCGCTATGAGAAAAAGGTGGCCAAATCCCTGTTCTGGGTGATCTGGTTCCCGATGGTTTACTGGATGATCGGCCTGCTGACCACGCTGGTCGCTTTTCCGAAGGTGATGTTGAAACGTCAACGTTCCCGCGCGCGCTGGGTGAGCCCGGACCGGGGAAAAGGAAGCCTGCGATGAATGAAAATACGCTCATCTTAACCGAACACCGCGTGCTGCCCCGGCTGGTGGACGCCGGCTTAACGCTGCTGGCCTGGCTCGGTTTTCTGTTCTTTCTTTACGCCAATTTGCTGATGCAGTTCATCGCGCCGCCCTCCCCGCGCTGGTCGTCGCTGATGGACTCCCTGAATACGGCGCTGGTGTATTTATTGCTTGCCGCGCTGAACGGCTGGCTGTTGATCCTCTGGTATCACTATAACCGACGCCGCGCCCACACCCGGCGTCACACCGCGGTGCTTACCCTGCGGGATGAGGAGCTGGCCAGCAGCTTTAACGTCGCCCCGCAGATCATCTCCGAAATGAGTCGCTATAATTTGCTGACCGTTTACCACGATCACATTGGTCAGATTATTGATTTAAAAAGCCACGCGCTGCCGCCGCCCGAGGAGAGGGATCATGAATGATAGCAGGGCCGCCCTCGGCGGCCCTGACCGGGTAACGACGCCGCCGATCAGCCGCCGGCTTTTTTAATCGCGGCTTCGAGCGAGGCTTTATCCGCCAGCCCCGGGAAGACGGTGATGCTGGCTTCCGTGGCGCCGGTGGTCGGCATCACGATCACGCCCGGCGTGCCGCTAAGACCAATCTCCTGCGCCAGGTCGTTAATGCTCTGCAGTACCGGTTCGACGTCGCTGGCCTTCTTCGCATCAAAGCCGGCTTTCTTCGCCTGCTGCTGGATATCCGCCGTCGTCAGCTTGCCTTCGTTATGTCCGGTGGCGTAGATCCCGTTATGGTAGGTCAGATAGGCATCCGCCCCTTTCTGCTGATAGATCTGCAGGCCGGTTTTCGCTGCTTCCAGCGAGCTTTCCCAGCGGCCGCCAAAGATAGGCCACTCTTTAAAAGCGAAGCGGGTCTGCGGATGCGCTTTAATCACCTGTTCCATCACCGGCGCCAGCCGGCTGCAGTAGACGCACTGGTAGTCAAAGAACTCAATCACCGTGACTTTGCCGTTGGCCGGGCCGTAAGTCGGGGTATTTTTATCCTGGGTCAGCAAGGCGGCATTCTTCAGCACCGCCTGGGTGGCCGCGCTGGCCTGTTGCTCAGCCTGAATTTGCTGCAGTTTCTGGCTTGCCTGCAGGAGAACTTCCGGGTGGGCGACCAGGTAATCGGCGGCGATTTTGCCGATTTGCGCCTCCTGTTCCGGGGTGAAGGTCGCCGGCGCGTCAGCGGCAGAGGCCATCGCCGGCAGTAAAGCAGCGCTCAGCAGGGCGACAGAGAGGTATTTCTTGTGGCCAGACATAGTGGGGATCCTTGCGATAAGTGAACGGCAGGTGTGTCTGTATGACAAAATATCACCCTTTTTCGCCGAAGCCTTGCCCGACGGCGCGTTGATTCGTAACTTTATTTTTCAGGCTCAGGTTCCACGCGCGTCGGCGCGGGCCGGCGCCAGCGGTCAACGCTCACCGGGCGGAGTCCCCTGCGCAGCGGCTTTTCGTGGTATTTATTTCAGGTGGTTTCTCTCAATATGTATGCGTTTCTTCAACAATGGGACATGGCAGTGATTATGCTGCAGATTGTCGCCATCGACTTACTGCTGGGCGGCGATAACGCCGTGGTGATCGCCATGGCCTGTCGCAAACTGCCGCCGCAAAAACGCACCAAAGCGATCGTCATCGGCACCGTAGGAGCCATCCTGGCGCGCATCCTGCTGCTGGCGATCGCCCTGTATCTCCTGTCGCTGCCGTGGCTGAAAATAGTCGGCGCGTTGCTCCTGCTGTGGATTGGCATCAAGCTGGTCAGTGATGAGGAGGACGAGAGCGAGGTTGCCAGCTCAGGCAGCCTGTGGCGCACCGCAGTCACCATCACCGTAGCGGATGTGATCATGTCGCTGGATAACGTGCTGGCGGTGGCTGCCGCAGGCAAAGGACACATTGCGCTGGTCGCCCTCGGCGTGGCGATCAGCATCCCGGTTATCGTCGCCGGCAGCAAACTGGTGCTAGCCCTGCTCACCCGCTTTCCCGCGGTGGTGCTGCTGGGCGGGATGCTCATCGGCTGGATTGCCGGCTCAATGCTGGTCAGCGACCCTACCCTCCGCCAGCTGTTTCCCACTGCCGGCGAGGGCATGGCGCGCCTGGCCGGCGCCATCGGCGCGCTGCTGGTGCTGTTCGCAGGCTGGCGCCGTCGTCAGCGGCCGCAGGCGAAAGACTAGCCTTGCCCAAGGCGCCGTTGACCCCGACGGCGTCAAGTTTCTGCCACTTTTCTTCCCCTTCAGGGCGCATTTGCCCTACGCTTTATACAGACGCCTGATCCAGGGAATATGTAACCACCGCACTGAGCATAGATGAGATAACAGCATGGAATTGAAGGATTATTATGCCATTCTCGGGGTGCAACCAACCGACGATCTGAAAACCATCAAGACCGCCTACCGCCGCCTGGCGCGCAAGTACCACCCCGACGTCAGTAAAGAAAACGATGCCGAAGCCAAATTTAAGGATCTCGCCGAAGCCTGGGAAGTCCTGAAAGATGAGCAACGGCGCGCGGAATACGATCAGCTCTGGCAGCATCGCAACGATCCCGGGTTCGGTCGCCAGCAGCAGACCCACGAGCAGAGCTACAGCCAGCAGGATTTCGACGACATCTTCTCCTCCATGTTTGGCCAGCAGGCGCATCAGCGTCGCCGCCAGCACGCGGCGCGCGGCCACGACCTGGAGATCGAGGTCGCAGTGTTCCTTGAAGAGACGCTGGCCGAGCAAACCCGCACCATCAGCTATAACCTGCCGGTGTATAACGTGTTCGGCATGATTGAAAGCGAAACGCCGAAGACGCTGAATGTGAAGATCCCCGCCGGGGTAGTCGATGGTCAGCGTATCCGCCTGAAAGGCCAGGGGACGCCGGGCGAAAACGGCGGCCCGAACGGCGATCTGTGGCTGGTGATCCACATCGCCCCGCACCCGCTGTTCGACATCGTGGGACATAACCTGGAGATCGTCCTGCCGCTGGCGCCGTGGGAGGCCGCGCTGGGCGCCAAAGTCACGGTGCCCACCCTGAAAGAGAGCATTCTGCTGACGGTGCCGCCGGGTAGCCAGGCAGGGCAGCGCCTGCGCATCAAGGGCAAAGGGCTGGTGAGCAAAACCCACACCGGCGATTTGTTCGCCGTTATTAAAATTGTGATGCCGCCAAAACCAGATGAAAAAGCGCGTGAGCTCTGGCAACAGCTGGCCACCGCCGAAGCCAGCTTCGATCCGCGTAAGACATGGGGGAAAGCCTGATGGCTACAGTAACAGTGACGTTTACCATTACCGAATTGTGCCTGCGTACCGGGGTGTCGGAAGAGGAGCTGACGGAGATTGTCGGCTTAGGCATGATTGAACCGCACCAGCCGCAGGCGGACGCCTGGCTGTTCGACGACAGCGCGGTGACGATTGTCCATCGCGCGGTGCGCCTGCGTAACGAGCTGGAGCTGGACTGGCCGGGGATCGCGGTAGCGCTGACCCTGCTGGATGAGAACGCGCGGCTGACCCGCGAAAATCGCCTGCTGCAGCAGCGCCTGGCCCGCTTTCTCGCCCACGGATAGGGGCGACATCCCGCCTAGCGGCGTTCCATCTTCGCGCCGGGTGGCGGCTACGCCTTACCCGGCCTACAAATGATACCGGCCCCACCCTTTGCACTGGATTTGTAGGCCCGCGCAAGCGCAGCGCCGCCGGGCATGGTCACTGAGATGGCACCGTCTTCGCGCCGGGTGGCGGCTACGCCTTACCCGGCCTACAAATGAGATCGGACCCACCCTTTGCACTGGATTTGTAGGCCCGCGCAAGCGCAGCGCCGCCGGGCATGGTCACCGAGATGGCACCGTCTTCGCGCCGGGTGGCGGCTACGCCTGACCCGGCCTACAAATGACATCGGGCCCACCCTTTGCACTGGATTTGTAGGCCCGCGCAAGCGCAGCGCCGTCGGGGAAAGCGCTTAATCCGGCAGCGAACCGGCGAGGTTGCGCGCCGAAACGCTCTCGCTCACCGGCGCGGGCGGCTCCGGCGCCTTAGCCGGGGCGGCCGCTGGTGCGGCTGTCGGGGCGGAAGAGGCCGGCTGGATCTCAAGGAACGAGGCCAGCATCTTGCGCAGCGTTTCCGGTTTCGTGTCTTCCGCCAGCAGCGCCGCCAGCATCGACGGCAAGCGGCTATCGACTTCCCCTAACGCCAGTCCCGCCAGCAGCGCCGTGCGCGACATATCGCCACGGTCGCCGCGATGGTGGGCCTCAATTTTTGCGTCCGCGAAGCGCTCGCTGGCGCTGATATCCGGGCGCAGGTAAATCAGCACTTTTCTGCGTTCCAGAGTCATAGACGCTCCTTAGCCAATAATTTTCAGACCACGCACCAGGGCGAACTGCGGCTCTTCAGCCACCACGAAACGGTCCTCACGCAGGCCCATACGTTCACGAATGGCATCGGCAACCAGCGGCGCGCCGCCGCCAATCACGATGGCATGCGAGTAGCCTTTAAAGCTATCGATAGCCGTCAGGACGCGGGTGGTCAGACGTTCGATGCTGTTATTGATCACCTTTTTCACCTCAGAAACCGCATCCGGATCGTTAATGTTATCGGTCAGATACTCTTCGTCGTGGCGATTGATAATGATCTGGTCGACGTTATAGCTTGAGGTATCGGTGTTAGCCCGCGCCAGCGCCAGCTTAACGGCGTCGGTCACCAGCGATACGCCCAGCTTCGGATCGCCGTAAATGCGCGAAACCGAGGTCATCTGCCCGGCTACCATCGAGATATCGAGCGTGGTGCCGCCGAGGTCGATAATCAACACCGAATGGGAGGGCTTGAGTTCATCACACAGGCTAATGCCCGCTGGAATCGATTCCGGGCGCACGGTGACTTTTGTGATGTTGAAGACCACGCCTTTATTCAGCTTAACGTCGCGCAGCAAGCTCTTTTTCTTGCGCTCAATGTTGTCGAGGCGATATTGCGCATCCTCGTCATAAAATTCAGTCAGCGGCAGCGTCACGACGATTTCGACGTCCTGCGGCTCAAGACCGCTGGTCAGCAGCGCGTGATGGACAGCGATGGAGTTCAACGGGCTGTACTGCCAGTCAATATTATTGGTCGGGAGCGCATCGGGGGTGATCAGGTCGAATGAGTACTTTTCATCATCCACGGTGTAGTTAAAAGGCTTCCCGGAACCGAAGGTGGCAGACCAGCCGCGTTTAAAACTGTTGGGGCTGATATGGGTGAAAGTTTCGCCATCTTGCTCCCACAGCATTTTGATATTGGTTGAACCATCATCGATAAAAATGCGCATCGCATTGCTCCATCACTGAGACAAATAAGAGAAAAATGTAACACCCAACAAGCGTAGCAAGAGTTAAAAAGCAGCGCAAGAGCACGAAAAAGAGACAATTCTGAGTTTTATTTGAGAACAAATGGAGCTAATGGCAACTCCGTGCGCATAAAAAGAGACCATTTTGAGATAAATTAGAGAAATACGTTTTTCTCTTTTTGCCCGTTTCGACGCTCATTTTTGTCCAAAAAGAGGGCATCCCTCCCCTCTTTCGTCAGCGGTTTTTGAACGCTTTTTACACCTGGTTGGGTACCACAATGGGCCGTTCCGGCTCAGCCACATTTTCCGGTACCCGGCGATATTTATCCAGCAGGTGAATCTGAATGCGACGCAGCATATCGCCGTTGAGCTTGTAATAGCGGAAATAGAGCAACAGCGTCAGGGCAAAAAAGAGCGTCGGCAGCGCAATCATAATCGCCTGCATCCCCAGCAGCGTCTGGGACGACTGGGCCACATTCGGCACGTAACCGATGATACCGAGCACAATGGCGATAAACCAGGCCGCGAACGCCGAGCCCGCTTTCACCACCAGCGTCTGCACCGAATAGGCGATACTTTCGCAGCGGATGTTCATCGTATATTCGCCGTAGTCGACGGTATCGGCCACCATAATAACCTGCAGCACCCAGAACAGCGCGGTACCGATATTCAACAGCACCCCAGCCAGCGAAATAAGCGCGATGTTATAGACCCCGCTCAGCGCCATCAGCAACAGCACACCACAGCCCAGCACCGGTATGATCGAAGCGCCCGCCCACAGAATGCGCCGCGACAGCCCTTTCACCAGCCGCGGAAACAGCACTAACGTCAGCAGGTTCGCCGCGCCGGCGTAGGACATGTAATACGGGAACATCTCTGCGCTGCCAATCACGTAGGTAAAGTAGTAAATCGCAAAGCCAGCGATAATATTCGCCGCCGTGTTATAAGCCAGCGCCATGCCCAACAGGCAGGCCAGCTGATCGTTTTTATAGATCAGCGCCACCATCTGGCGCAGTGAGAGATGGCTGGCATCCTCGCTCACGCCGCTATCCGAGGAGTAAACCTCGTGGACGTTGCGCAGCGTGACGAGGGTGGAAACCACGAAGAAGGCGATCAACACCAGGGTGAACATCTGGAAACCGAAACCGCGGTCGGCGCCGCCCACGGCGCTGACAAACGGCAGCGTGACGCCGGCAGTGACGAATCCCGCCAGGCTGGCGAAAAAGCGTGGATACGGCACCAGCTGTTCACGTTCGCGTTTATCAAGGGTAATGGTCGGCACCAGCGACCAGAACGGCACATCCATGATGGTGTAGGTGAACCCCCACAGCAGATAGGTCAGCCACACCCATGCCAGCAGCGCCCCGCCGGAGAAGTGATGGGCGCTGAACAGCATATACAGCACTACCGAGTTGGTTATCGTGCCAATCAGGATCCACGGTTTGAATTTCCCCCATCGCGATCGCGTACAGTTGACGATCCAACCCATGATCGGATCGGCTATCGCATCGAGGATCCGCGCCACCAGAAACAGGGTGCCGACCACCCCAACCGACAGTCCAACAATATCGGTGTAGTAATACATCAGATACATGTAGACGATACCGATAGCGAAATCTTTACCAAAGGCACCAAATCCGTAGCTGAGCTTTGTTGTCATTGAAATACTCATAGGGTACAGGTCGCTGTCGCCAGCGCCTCCTTCAGTGTTTGATAGAGCATGCAGGACGCCGCCGGGTCGTTGCCCCCGGCGGCATGAGAAGATTAACGATGCAGCCAGGCCGGCAGCCAGTCGCCGTGGCTGGCGATCAGATCGTCCACCAGCGCGTAGATCTCTTCGATCCCCAGCACCGCAGCGGTGTGCGGATCCATCATCGTGGCGTAATAGACGTAATCGCGATTTTCGGTGAGGATCGCCTCCGTAAGCAGCGTCTGCACGTTGATATTGGTCTGCATCAGCGCCGCCAGATGCGCCGGCAGCGCACCCATTTTGGTCGGCTGAATGCCGTTGGCGTCCACCAGGCAAGCCACTTCCACGCAGCAGCCCTGCGGCAGGTTATCGATAAGGCCGTCATTGCGTACGTTGCCATACACCACGCTTGGCTCGCCGGTCCAGATGGCGTTCATGATGGTGCTGGCATACTCGCGGGATGGCTTCACCTCGATGCGCTCGCCGCGCTGATAGCTCTCCAGCTCCTGATGCCAGTTGGCCAGTTGCTCGACGCAGCGTTTCGGGTATTCATCCAGCGGCACTTTATAGCGGGCGATAAGGTCCTCGCGGCCCGGCTTGATAAACCATGGCGTGTATTCGGCAAAATGCTCCGACGACTCGGTCACAAAGTAGCCGAGCTTTTTGAACATCTCATAGCGGACGATGTTTTCGCAGCGCGGGTTGCCGTGCAGGTTAGGCTTCGGCGCGCGCCCGTCAGCGTAGGCCTGCAGCAGGTCGGGATAAAGGTTGACATAGCTGCCGTCGGCGAGCTTTTTCTCCAGCGAGAGATAGAACGCCATATGGTTAATCCCGGCGCAGCGGTAGCGTAAATCCGCCGGGTTGAGGTCAAGATCGCGCGCCAGTTCTTCCGCCGTTCCCTGCACCGAGTGGCACAGGCCAACCTGTTTAATATGCGGGTAGCGGGCGTAGATGGCCCAGGTGTTCATCGCCATTGGGTTGACGTAGTTAAGCAGGGTGGCGTCCGGGCAGACCTCGGTCATGTCGTCGCAGATAGCCCATAGATGAGGTATGGTGCGCAGGGCGCGCATAATGCCCCCCGGACCCAGCGTATCGGCGATGGTCTGCTCCAGGCCATGGCGTTTACAGACCTCAAAATCAGTGACGGTACAGGGCTCATAGCCGCCAATCTGGAAGGCGACCACAACGAAATCAGCGCCCTGCAGGGCGGTTTTGCGATCGCGATGGCAGCTGATTTCGCCCTTCGCGCCGACGGAATCCATCAGCTTGCGCACCACGGTATGCGACTCTTCCAGCCGGGTGTCATCGATATCCATCAGCGCGACATGCGCCGATTTCAGCGCCGGGCGCTGGAAAACATCACCGAGAATATTTTTAACGAACACCGTCGAACCGGCGCCGATAAAGGTAATTTTTGGGGCGGTCATTACGCTCTCTCCATCAGGTCATTGAACCCTTGCAGAGTGGCACGCCGTTCAGCGTTGCGCTGCCCTGTTCCAACCGGAGCATTCCCGAAAGCTCAGATCGGCCATTAAGCGCCACAAAATCTGAGTTTTCGGGAACAGATTGCGCAAAAAGGAGAGAAAATGGGCCGATTCTTCCGCTAAGCTGTCGTCAGTTCTGGCGAAAAATGCAGCCACTCTGACAATTCAGGAATACGCTAACGATGGAATACCGCTTCACCTCCCTGCCCCCCGATCCCTTTATGTGCAGCAGCGATGAAAAGCAGAGCCGCAGCCCGCTGGCGCTCTACTCTGAGTATCAGCGTATGGATATCGAGCTGCGCCCGCCGCACGCCATGCCTACCAGCCACTGGCATGGCCAGGTGGAGGTCAACGTGCCGTTCGATGGCGACGTGGAATATTTGATTAATAACGAAGTGGTGCGCATAGAGAAAGGCTATATCACTCTGTTCTGGGCCTGTACGCCGCATCAGTTGACCCGCCCGGGGGATTGCCAGCAGATGGCGATCTTTAACCTGCCGATGCATCTGTTTCTCTCATGGCCGCTGGACCGGGAGCTGATCAACCACGTCACTCACGGGATGGTGATTAAATCCCTCGCCGCCCAGCAGCTGAGCGCCTTCGAGGTGCGCCGCTGGCAGCAGGAGCTGAACCACGACAATGAACAGATTCGCCAGCTGGCGATCGATGAAATCGCCCTGATGCTGAAGCGGCTGAGCCTCGCCGGCTGGCAGCCGATTCTGGTCAACAAAACCTCGCGCACCCATAAGAACAGCGTCTCGCGCCATGCGCAGTTTTATGTCAGCCAGATGCTGGAATTTATCGCCGCCCACTACGACCAGGCGCTGACCGTCAATGCCGTCGCCGAGCACGTTAAGCTCAACCCGAACTATGCGATGGGGGTATTCCAGAGAGTGATGCAGCAAACCATGAAGCAGTACATTACCGCCATGCGTATCAATCACGTGCGGGCGCTGCTGAGCGATACCGACAAGACCATCCTGGATATCGCCCTCACCGCCGGTTTCCGCTCCAGCAGCCGTTTCTACAGCACCTTTACCCGCTACGTGGGGATGCCGCCGCAGCAGTACCGTAAACTTAGCCAACAGCGTCGTCACGGTCTGGCCCTGCCGGAGGCATAAAAAATGCCGCCGGGGTTTCCCCAGGCGGCATGGTTTATCGTGAAAAACGGTTAGTCGTTGATACGCGGATGCTGCTGCACCAGTCGCGACCGTTTTGCCTGCAGATCGGCAATCTCCTGATCGATATCTTCGATTTTTTGTTCGATGTTATCGTAGTGCTCGCCAAGGATTTCTTTCGCTTCCTGGATGTCCGATGCCGCCGGGGTCGCTCCTTTCAGCGGACGGTTAGCGGTCTCTTTCATCGACAGGCCCGTGGCCATACCCACCATGGCGATCACCATCAGGTAGTACGCCGGCATCATCAGGTTCTGCGTGGTTTCCACCAGCCACGCCGCCAGGGTTGGCGTCAGACCGGCAATCAGCACCGAGATGTTAAAGGCGCTGGCCAGGGCGCTGAAGCGGATATGCGTCGGGAACATCGCCGGCAGCGAGGAGGCCATCACCCCGATAAAGCAGTTCAGCACCACCGCCAGCAGCAGCAGGCCGGCGAAGATCAGGCCAATCACGTTGCTGTTGATCATAATGAAGGCCGGGATCGACAGGGCAAACAGCGCCACGCTACCAATCAGGATAAACGGACGGCGGCCGAAACGGTCGCTGAGCATGCCGATAACCGGCTGCACAAACAGCATCCCGACCATGATGGCGATGATGATCAGCACCCCATGGTCTTCCGAGTAGTGCAGGTTATGCGACAGGTAGCTCGGCATGTAGGTCAGCAGCATGTAATAGGTCACGTTAGTGGAAATCACCAGACCGATACAGGTCAGCAGGCTGCGCCAGTGCTTCGTGGCAATCTCTTTAAAGGAGACCTTCGGCCCGTCCTGCAGACCTTCACGGTCGCCCTGCTCCATGGTGTCCACATGCTGCTGGAACGCCGGGGTTTCTTCCAGCGCATGGCGCAGATAGAGCCCGATGATGCCTAACGGCAGCGCCAGGAAGAACGGGATACGCCAACCCCACTCAAGGAAGTTCTGTTCCCCCACTACGCTGGAGATCAGGACCACCACGCCAGCCCCCATCACAAACCCGGCGATGGAGCCAAAGTCCAGCCAGCTGCCCATAAACCCGCGTTTACGGTCAGGGGAGTATTCCGCGACGAAGATCGATGCCCCGGTATATTCACCACCGACCGAGAAACCCTGCGCCATTTTACACAGCAGCAGCAGGATCGGCGCCCAGATACCTATCGTGGCATACGAAGGAATAAGGCCGATACAGAAAGTACTTATCGACATGATCACGATAGTTATCGCGAGAATTTTCTGCCGACCATATTTATCGCCCAGCATCCCGAAGAACAGGCCGCCCAGCGGACGTATTAAAAATGGAACGGAAAAGGTACCGAGTGCGGCAATCATCTGCACGCTTGGGTTGGCATCGGGGAAGAAGACTTTACCTAAGGCGTAGGCCACAAAGCCGTAGACGCCGAAATCGAACCACTCCATCGCGTTGCCCAGGGAGGCCGCGGTGATCGCCTTTTTCAGTTTACCATCGTCGATGATGGTCACATCCTTAAGGGTGATGGGCTTTATTTTTTTCCTTTTAAGCATATTTTTCCTCTGCTACTCCGCCTTGAGTGCACGCCTCTTCGCCGAATGGCAAAGCCATTCGCATCGTGCGTCAGGAGCGGTGAATTGCTGTGCTCCTCATTTCAAGCGTAGCAGGTTTGCCTGCACTGTCTGCTGACAGAATGTACAACCGAACCTGTTGACGCCTGCTCTGGCTACTGGTGAATAAATAGAGCGGCTCATCGTGATAATTGATGAAATTGACCTGCTCCCCTTTTTTACCCTAACAGTGTTTATATCTGCGATCAACTTCACATAAATTTACCGCCTAATTACAGAGTGCCGGAAAATAAATAAGTTCATTTCCTGCCGATCGCCCGGAAATTATTTCGTCGATTTTGCTCCACCTCGGGCGGTTAATTTCAGCGTTTATTCGCTTCTTCCCGGAATAACACCACGGCTATTTTTTAGCAAAAAAACACCCGACAAAAGTGGGTGATTGCGCTATAATCACACCCACTTTCGGCTCTCAGCCGCTGTTTAAAGGACCAACGTCCTGTTTTTCGACGACATCACGAGGAACGTCATGCAACTGCCACACTGCCCAAAATGCGATTCGACTTACACTTATGAAGACAACGGCATGTACATCTGCCCGGAATGCGCCCATGAGTGGAACCCTGCCGAAGCCACGGAAGAAACCGACGTTCTGATCGTTAAAGATGCCAACGGCAATTTACTGGCCGATGGCGACAGCGTCACGGTAGTGAAGGATCTGAAGGTTAAAGGCAGCTCTTCAATGCTGAAAATCGGCACCAAAGTGAAGAATATCCGCCTGGTCGAAGGCGATCACAATATTGACTGCAAAATTGACGGTTTTGGCCCGATGAAGCTGAAATCTGAATTCGTCAAAAAGAACTGATTTATTTCCGGGCAGGCGACGCGATTATTTTCCCCTATCGCCGTCGCCGCTCCCGATATCCTGACGGTCCCTCGCCTCCCTGCGTATCCGGTTATTTATCCGGCCAGCCGCCGCTATTTATGCAGCCCCCTGCAGCGGTATTCCCACCCCATTTTCGCGCTGCCGTCTGGCTCAATCCCGCTGCGGGCGACTACGCTTTACGGGTTACGGTCACTGAGGTATTCACCATGTCCTTAAGTCCCTACCTTGCCTTTGCGGGCAACTGCGCCGAGGCGATCGCTTTCTATCAGCAGACGCTGGGCGCGGAGCTGATGTTTAAAATGACCTTTGGCGAAATGCCGCCTTCGGCGCAGGAAGCCTCTGACGGCTGCCCGTCTGGCCAGAAGATGGCGAATGACGCCATCGCCCACGCCAGCCTGCGCATCGGCAACGGCGAGCTGATGCTAAGCGACAGCGCCTTCGGGCCCGATGTACACTACGCCGGCTTCACCCTCGTCCTCGATCCCAGGGATGTCGCTGAAGGTCAGCGCTGGTTCGAAGCGCTGGCGGTCGGCGGACGCATTGAGATGGCCTGGCAGGAAACCTTCTGGGCCCACGGCTTCGGCAAAGTCGTGGATCGCTTTGGCGTTCCCTGGATGATCAACGTGGTCAAACAAGGCTGACCCCGCCAGGGCGGCCTGGCCGCCCTGTCATCCGTCTGGCATTAACTCTTCATCCTTTAGTCATCATCACTTAACCGAACTGCAACATAAACCGGTCAGGATCGGCTCACAACGCGAGGAAGCTCCTCGCCTATGCTGTGTGAGGCTTGATGACCATGCACCTGTCCAGACATCCGACCAGTTATCCCACGCGCTATCAGGAAATCGCCGCCCGGCTTGAGCAGGAGTTGCGCCACCACTATCGCTGCGGTGACTATCTGCCCGCCGAGCAGCAGCTGGCGACGCGCTTCGACGTTAACCGCCACACCCTGCGCCGGGCGATCGACCAGCTGGTTGAGCGCGGCTGGGTACAACGCCGTCAGGGCGTGGGCGTGCTGGTGCTGATGCGGCCGATCGATTACCCGCTCAACGCCCAGGCGCGTTTCAGCCAAAACCTGCTGGAACAAGGCAGCGATCCCACCAGCGAAAAACTGCTGTCGGTACTGCGCCCCGCCAGCGCGCACGTTGCCGAAGCCTTTGGTATTAGCGAGGGCGAGAACGTCATTCATCTGCGCACCCTGCGCCGGGTCAATGGCGTCGCCCTGTGCCTGATTGACCACTACTTCGCCGACCTGCGCTTCTGGCCGGTGTTACAGACCTTCAGCCACGGCTCGCTGCACGACCTGCTGCGCGATCGGCTTGACGTCGAACTGACCCGGGTGCGCACCAAAATCAGCGCCCGTCGCGCACAGGCGAAAGAGAGCAAACTGCTGGAGATCCCCAATATGGCGCCGCTGCTCTGCGTCCGCACCCTCAACAGCCGCCAGGGCGAGCAGGCCGCCACCGAATACTCCGTCAGCCTCACCCGCGCCGACATGATTGAATTCACCATGGAGCACTGAATGCACTTCGATACCGCCACCCGCCAGCGCTGGATGTCCGTGCTGGCCCACAGTGAACCGCAAGATCTTCTGGCGCGCATGCACTCCCTGCAGCTGGCGCCGGAGTATGAACTGATCCGCACTCCCGAGACTGGCCTGGTGCAGCTTCAGGCCCGGATGGGCGGTATCGGCGACCGTTTCTTCGCCGGCGACGCCACGCTCACCCGCGCCGCGGTACGTCTGGCCGACGGAACGCTCGGCTACAGCTGGATCTTAGGCCGCGACCGCCCGCACGCCGAACGCTGCGCGGCCATCGACGCCCTGCTGCAGTCACCCCGCCATTTTCACAATTTAATGGAAACCCTGATAACCCCGCTGGAAGCGCTACGCAGCGCGCGCATTGAAGCCCGACGCGCCGAAGTCAACGCCAGCCGGGTCGACTTCTTTACCCTGGTTCGCGGAGATAACGCATGACCTTACAACCCGCTTTTTCCCTGGCTGTGCAGGATGCCCAACACAGTTTTCGTCGCCTGCTGAAAGCGATGAGCGAGCCGGGGGTGATTGTCTCCCTGCAGCAGTTACAGCACGGCTGGCAGCCGCTGAACGTCGCTTCCACCAGCCTGCTATTGACCCTTGCCGATCACGAAACGCCGGTCTGGCTCGCCAGCGCTCTGCATAACGATCTGGTGGGACAGAATCTGCGCTTTCATACCGGCGCGCCGCTGGTGGACCAGCCGCAGCAGGCGGTCTTTGCCGTCGCCAATGACGGCATCAGCGCCGAGCAGCTCAACGTCCTCTCCGCTGGCACCGTCACCGCCCCGGAGACCGGCGTCACGCTGATCGTTCAGCTCGCCAGCCTTAGCGGCGGACGCATGCTGCGCCTGACCGGGGCGGGCATTGCCGAAGAGCGAATGATCGCCCCTCAGCTGCCGGACTGCATCATTGACGAACTGACGGAGCGCCCACACCCGTTCCCGCTGGGCATTGATCTGATCCTCACCTGCGGCGAGCGCCTGCTGGCGATCCCGCGCACCACTCACGTGGAGGTTTGCTAAATGTACGTTGCCGTCAAGGGCGGCGAGAAGGCGATCCGCGCCGCTCACGCCTTACAGGAACAGAAACGACGGGGCGATGGACGGCTTCCCGAACTGAGCGTTGACCAGATAGGCGAACAGCTCAATCTGGCGGTGGACCGGGTGATGACCGAGGGCGGCATCGCCGACCGCGAACTGGCGGCGCTGGCGCTCAAACAGGCCAGCGGCGATAACGTCGAAGCGATCTTCCTGCTGCGCGCCTACCGCACCACCCTGCCGCGGCTGGCGGTTAGCGAACCGATCGACACCGCCAAAATGCGTCTCGAACGCCGCATCTCGGCAGTGTACAAAGATATCCCCGGCGGCCAGCTGCTGGGCCCCACTTACGACTACACCCACCGCCTGCTCGATTTTACCCTGCTGGCAAACGGCGAAGCGCCTTCTGTGCAGCAAGCCGAGTGCGACACGCAGCCGACGCCGCACGTCTTTAGCCTGCTCACGCAGCAGGGTCTGGCGAAGGCCGAGGAAGATCGCGGCACACCGCCCGACGATATCACCCGCACCCCGCCGGTCTACCCCTGCTCACGTTCTTCGCGCCTGCAGCAGCTAATGCGCGGCGATGAAGGCTACCTGCTGGCGCTGGCCTATTCGACTCAGCGCGGCTATGGCCGCAACCATCCGTTTGCCGGCGAGATCCGCAGCGGCTACGTGCAGGTGGAGATTGTCCCGGAAGAGCTGGGCTTTAGCGTCAATATTGGCGAGCTGCTGCTCACCGAATGCGAAATGGTCAACGGCTTCGTCGCCCCGCAGGATGAGCCGCCGCACTTCACCCGCGGCTACGGTCTGACCTTCGGCATGAGCGAGCGCAAAGCGATGGCCATGGCCCTCGTCGACCGCGCCCTGCAGGCGGCGGACTATGACGAAGAGATTGCCGGTCCCGCCCAGGATGAAGAGTTTGTGCTGGCCCACGCCGATAACGTTGAAGCCGCCGGCTTCGTCTCGCATCTGAAGCTGCCGCACTATGTCGATTTCCAGGCCGAACTGGCGCTGCTGAAACGCCTGCAACGGGAGAACGAACGTGGCTAACCCACTGACTGGCTATAACTTTGCTTATCTCGACGAGCAAACCAAGCGCATGATCCGCCGGGCTATTCTCAAAGCGGTAGCCATTCCCGGCTACCAGGTGCCGTTCGGCGGTCGCGAAATGCCGATGCCCTACGGCTGGGGCACTGGCGGCATCCAGTTGACCGCCAGCGTCATCGGCGAGAACGACGTGCTGAAGGTGATTGACCAGGGCGCCGATGACACCACCAACGCGGTGTCGATTCGTCAGTTCTTTAAGCGTGTTACCGGCGTCGCCACCACCGAGCGTACCGAAGACGCCACCCTGATCCAGACCCGCCATCGCATCCCGGAGACGCCGCTGGTGGAGGATCAGATCCTGATCTACCAGGTGCCGATCCCGGAGCCGCTGCGCTTTATCGAGCCGCGTGAAACCGAAACCCGCACCATGCACGCCCTGGAAGAGTACGGCGTGATGCAGGTGAAACTGTATGAAGATATCGCCCGCTTCGGCCATATCGCCACCACCTACGCCTACCCGGTGAAGGTCAATGGCCGCTACGTGATGGATCCCTCGCCGATCCCGAAATTCGATAACCCGAAAATGCATATGATGCCGGCGCTGCAGCTGTTCGGCGCCGGGCGCGAAAAGCGGATCTACGCCGTGCCGCCCTATACCCCGGTGGAGAGTCTCGATTTCGACGACCACCCATTTACCGTCCAGGAGTGGGATGAACCCTGCGCCATCTGCGGCTCGCGCCACAGCTACCTCGACGAAGTGGCGCTGGATGACAGCGGCCAGCGGATGTTTGTCTGCTCCGATACCGACTATTGCCGCCAGCAGAGCGAGGGGCAGAAAAAATGAACCAGCCATTACTTGCTGTGAATAACCTGACCCATCTCTACGCCCCGGATAAAGGTTTTCGCGATGTCTCCTTCGAGCTGTGGCCGGGAGAAGTGCTCGGCATCGTCGGCGAGTCCGGCTCCGGTAAAACCACCCTGCTGAAGGCAATCTCCGCCCGCCTGACGCCGCAGCGGGGCGAGGTGCTGTACCAGCAGCGCTCGCTGTACGCCATGAGCGAAGCCGAACGCCGCCGCCTGCTGCGCACCGAATGGGGGGTGGTGCATCAGCACCCAATGGACGGTCTGCGTCGCCAGGTCTCCGCCGGGGGCAACATCGGCGAACGGCTGATGGCCACCGGCGCCCGCCACTACGGCAACATTCGCGCCACCGCTGAAAAGTGGCTGCAGGAGGTGGAGATCCCGCCCTCGCGCATCGACGACCTGCCCACCACCTTCTCCGGCGGCATGCAGCAGCGTCTGCAGATTGCCCGCAATCTGGTCACCCAGCCGAAGCTGGTGTTTATGGATGAACCCACCGGCGGGCTGGATGTGTCCGTGCAGGCGCGGCTGCTTGATCTGCTGCGTGGCCTGGCGGTGGAGCTGAATCTGGCGGTAGTGATTGTTACCCACGATCTCGGCGTCGCCCGCCTGCTGGCGAACCGACTGCTGGTGATGAAGCAGGGCCAGGTGGTGGAAAGTGGCTTAACCGACCGGGTGCTCGACGATCCGCACCATCCTTATACCCAGCTGCTGGTGTCGTCGGTGTTGCAGAATTAATGCTGTTTTGCCGGGTGGCGGCTGCGCCTTACCCGGCCCACAGGTGCGTTATTCGTAGGCCGGGTAAGCGAAGCGCCACCCGGCAACCCAACCTCGTGAGAGCTAACATGATCCGCGTTGAAAACGTCCATAAAACCTTTGTTCTGCACCAGCAGCACGGCGTGCGTCTGCCGGTGCTGGCCGACGCCTCGCTGACCGTTAACGCCGGGGAGTGCGTGGTGCTCCACGGTCACTCCGGCAGCGGCAAATCGACCCTGCTGCGTTCGCTGTACGCCAACTATCTGCCGGACAGCGGCCATATTCATATCCGCCACGGCGACGAATGGGTGGACCTGGTCACCGCCACGCCGCGCAAGGTGCTGGAAGTGCGCAAAACCACCATCGGCTGGGTCAGCCAGTTTCTACGGGTGATCCCGCGTATTTCGGCGCTGGAGGTGGTGATGCAGCCGCTGCTCGATCTCGGGACGCCGCGTGAAGCGAGCGCCGCCAAAGCCGCCCAGCTGCTGACCCGCCTCAACGTTCCGCAACGTCTGTGGCACCTTGCGCCGTCGACCTTTTCCGGCGGCGAACAGCAACGGGTCAATATCGCCCGCGGTTTTGCGGTCGACTATCCGATCCTGCTCCTCGATGAACCCACCGCCTCACTGGATGGCAAAAACAGTGCTGCCGTGGTCGACCTGATCCACGATGCCAAAGCGCGCGGCGCGGCCATCGTCGGGATTTTCCATGACGAAGGGGTACGCCGTCAGGTCGCCGACCGGCTGCACCCCATGGGAATAACAGCATGATTATCAATAACGTAAAACTGGTTCTCGACGATGACGTGGTCCACGGTTCGCTGGAAGTCCAGGACGGTCGCATTCTCGCCTTCGCTGAAAGCCAGAGCCGGCTGCCGCAGGCGCTGGATGGGGAAGGCGGCTGGCTGCTGCCGGGCCTTATCGAGCTGCATACCGATAACCTCGACAAGTTCTTTACCCCGCGGCCGAAGGTAGACTGGCCGGCCCACTCGGCGATGAGCAGCCACGACGCAATGATGGTCGCCAGCGGCATCACCACCGTGCTGGACGCCGTGGCGATTGGCGACGTGCGCGATGGCGGCGATCGTCTTGAGAATCTGGAGAAGATGGTCAATGCGGTGGAAGAGACGCAAAAGCGCGGTCTTAACCGCGCAGAGCACCGTCTGCACCTGCGCTGCGAGCTGCCGCATCACACCACGCTGCCGCTGTTTGAAAAGCTGATCGACCGCGAGTCGGTGAGCATGGTCTCTCTGATGGACCACTCGCCCGGCCAGCGTCAGTACGCCGATCGCAGCAAGTACCGCGATTACTATCAGGGAAAATATCATCTGACGCATGACGAAATGGACCGTTTTGAAGCCGAGCAGATGGCTCTGGCCGCCACCTGGTCGCAGCCCAATCGCCAGACCATCGCCGCCATGTGCCGCGCCCGCCGTATCGCCCTCGCCAGCCACGACGACGCCACCGAGGCGCATGTGGCTGAATCCCACCAGCTGGGTAGCGTCATCGCCGAGTTTCCCACCACCCTGGCCGCGGCGCAGGCTTCACGTCAGCACGGGATGCACGTCCTGATGGGGGCGCCGAATATCGTGCGCGGCGGTTCCCACTCCGGCAACGTCGCCGCCCACCTGCTGGCGAACCACGGTTTGCTCGACATTCTCTCTTCCGACTACTATCCCGCCAGCCTGCTGGATGCCGCATTCCGCATCGCCGACGCCGAGGATAACGCCTTCACCCTGGCGCAGGCGATCCATCTGGTCAGCAAACATCCGGCGCAGGCGCTGGGCCTTGACGATCGCGGCGTCATCGCCGAGGGGAAACGCGCCGACCTGGTGCTGGCGCACCGTCGCGGCGAGCATGTCCACATCGACCATGTCTGGCGCCAGGGAAGGAGGGTCTTTTAATGCCGGGAAAACTGATCTGGCTGGTGGGCCCCTCCGGCTCCGGGAAAGACAGCCTGCTGGCGGCGCTGCGCCAGCGCGAGCACCCGCAGCTGCTGGTGGCGCATCGTTACATTACCCGGCCCTTTAACGCCGGTAACGAAAACCATATCGCCCTCAGCGAACATGAATTTTTTACCCGCGCCGAGCAGCATCTCTTTGCCCTCAGCTGGCACGCCAACCATACTTACTATGGCATTGGCGTGGAGATCGACCTGTGGCTGCACGCCGGCTTCGACGTGGTGGCCAATGGCTCCCGCGCCCATCTGGCGCTGGCGCGGGAACGCTACGGCGAGGTGCTGGTGCCGATCTGTCTCGCCGTCTCGCCGCCGGTGCTGCGCCAGCGGCTGGAACAGCGCGGCCGGGAAAATGCGGTGGATATCGCCCAGCGTCTGGACCGCGCCGCGCGCTATAAGCCGGACGATTGCCTGACGCTGAATAACGACGGCAGTCTCCGACAATCGGTCGATGAATTTTTCCGCCTGCTGCGCAGCCACGCGGTGCGCGAAGCGGATCCGCTGGTATAAACCAAAGGTGACACGATGAGCCTGACCCTCCGCTTAACCGGCACCGGCGGCGCTCAGCTGGTGCCGGCCTTTGGCTGCGATTGCGCGGCCTGCCGCCGCGCCCGCCGCGAGGAAAGCCATCGCCGACGCCCCTGTAGCGGGGTGGTGACGTTCAACAGCGCAGTGACGCTGCTGGACGCCGGCAGACCGGATCTGATGGAACATCATCCCGCCGGCAGCTTTCAGCAGGTGCTGCTAACCCACTATCACCTGGATCATGTGCAGGGGCTGTTTCCGCTGCGCTGGGGCGTGGGCGCGCCGATCCCGGTCTACGGCCCGCCGGACGACGCCGGCTGCGACGATCTGCTCAAGCACCCCGGCCTGCTCGACTTCAGCCATACCGTCACGCCGTTTGTGGTGTTTGAGCTGCAGGGCCTGCGGGTAACGCCCCTGCCGCTCAACCATTCGAAGCTCACCTTCGGTTATCTGCTGGAGTCGGCCCACAGTCGGGTAGCCTGGCTCTCGGATACCGCCGGGCTGCCAGACAAGACGCTGAAGTTTTTACTCAGCAACCGCCCGCAGGCGATGATCATCGACTGCAGCCATGAGCCGCGGGCGCAGACCCCGCGTAACCATAACGATTTCAATACCGTTCGCGCCCTTAACCAGGCGATAGGCTGTCCGCGGGTGATCCTCACCCATATCAGCCATCAGTTTGACGTCTGGATGATGGATAACCCGCTACCGGAAGGTTTCGAAGCGGGTTATGACGGGATGGAAATCGTGCTGGATTAGGCGTCGGTCTGCTGCGGGGCGATCAATAGTCATCGTCCAGACGACGCTGATCGCTTTCTAACTGACGGCGATCGCGATCGAGCTGGCGCTGGCGTTCATCCAGCTGACGGCGGCGATCGTCCAGCTGGCGTTGCCGATCGTCATGCTGACGCTGGCTGTCACGGCTCTGCTGGCGACTTCCCTGATAGCGCCCGTCATCATACCGGCCATCGTCATCGTATCTGTCGTCGTCATCAGAGCGACTGCTACCCGGGTTATAGGCGTCGTTAATGGCTTGCTGAATATTGCCGATCGCGTCATCGATAATATCGGCGCGGGCGGCCAGGCTGGTCAGCGACAGAGTGCAAAAGAGCAGTGCGATTGCGTAACGTTTCATCGGGGCCAATCTCATCAGAGTCCTGCCGCTACCTTAATCATCGGCATGCCGCCCGGGTAGCGGAGGAATCTCAAATCCTCGCGTACGCTGCACTCAGCGCCTGCGCCAGTTGAGCGCGGGTAAAGGGCTTACGCAGCCACTCCACCTCCGGCAGGGCCGGGTTCTGCGCCGGGCGCAAATCCTGACCGCTGATCAGCAGCACCGGCAGCGCCGGAAAGCGGCGGCGCGCGGTATGGATCACATCGGCGCCGCTCAGCCCGCCGGGCAGCATCAGATCGCTAATCAACAGGGCAATATCCGGCGAGGCCTCCAGCAGCTGCAGCGCCTCTTCCCCGCTGGCGGTTTCCAGCGTCAGCCAGCCCAGCTGATGCAGCTGTTCGCACAGCGTCTGGCGAACATCCTCTTCATCTTCCAGCACCAGCGCCAGCCGTTCTCCCGCCGGGATTGGCTCGTCTTCCACCGGCGCCACCGCCTTCTCTACCTCGGTCATCGCCCGCGGCAGCTGCAGCCGCACCGTCGTCCCCTGCCCCGGCGCGCTCTCCAGCGCCACCCGGCCGCCCGACTGGCGCACAAAGCCATACACCATCGACAGCCCCAGGCCGCTGCCGCTGCCGGTGGCTTTAGTGGTAAAGAAGGGTTCAAACACCCGGGCTTTCACCGCCTGCGACATGCCGCAGCCGTGATCGATCACCTCCAGAGCCACCATATCCTGCCGCTGGCCGCTGCTGCGGGTGACCCGCTGATTCCAGGTACGAATTTTAATGACGCCCGCGCGCCCGGCCATGGCGTCGCGGGCGTTCATCACCAGGTTAATCAGGGCGTTTTCCAGCTGGCCGACGTCTATCCATGCCGGCCACGCCGGCGACTGCGCCTCAATCTCCAGGCTCAAGGTCGCCGGCAGGGAGTGACGCATTAGCTCGCTGAGGTTCTCCAGCAACGGCGCCATCGCCACCGCCTGGGGATGCAGCGCCTGCTTACGCGAAAAGGCCAGCAGCCGCTGGGTCAGAAGCGCCCCGCGTTCCGCCGCCTTCAGCGCCCTGGTGAGGCGTGGCGCATCCTGCGCATTCGGCTCCACCAGCTCAAGGCTGCCGATGATCACCGCCAGCAGGTTGTTAAAATCATGCGCCAGGCCTCCGGTCAGTTGGCCGACGGCCTTCATCTTCTGGCTGTGCAACAGCGCCTCCTCCAGCTCCTGACGCTTAATCCTATCGATCTCCATCTGGGTGGTCTTCTCTTTCAGCAGCCGGGTGGTGTGCTCCAGCGACGCCGTATTGCGCGCGAAAACGTTAAAGGCGCGCGCCAGTTCGCCCAGCTCGTCGCGCCGCTGCAGGGCCGGCACCGAGACGTTCGGCTCTCCCTGAGCCAGCCGCGACATCGCCCGCGAGATAGCGGTCAGGTTAGAGCCCAGGTTACGGTAGATGTACCACCCGGCGCAGCCGGTGATCGCCAGCGCCAGCAGCGCGGAAAGCAGAATAAACATGCTGATGGAGCGCAGCTCCCGATGGCTCTGCGCCGCCCGCTGTTCGGAGGCTTCCGCCACCCGGGTCACGTACTGATTGATGTCGTCGTTAAGCAGCGCGACCAGCGCTTTGATGTGGTACATGTACCAGCTGATCGTCAGGTCGCTCTCCTCCAGCTGGGCCGACAGCGGGGCCAGCTTCGCCAGCTCCCGGGTGACGTCGGGGAGAACAAACGCCAGCGCGGGATCGGCGCTTTGAGCCGGCAGGTCGCCGCGCAGCTGGTCGAGCTGCAGAACGATCGACCGCGGCGTGACGGTATGGATCGCGGCGGCGATCAGCCGGTCCATCTCGGCTAGCCGACGAGGATCGATCGCCCGGTCCCCGCCGCGCTCGTTAAGATCGGCGAGATGGCGCAGGTTGCTCTGATTCTGGTAAAGCGAACTCAGCAGCGCATTGCGCTGCAGATGACGACGCTGGCCGCGCTCCAGCATCTCCGCCACGCTCCGCTGCAGCGCGTTGCTGCGGCGAATAATACTGGCCACCAGCGCCTCCTCCTGCTGCGCCAGCGGAGCCGCTGCCAGCTGAGCCAGCGAGTGCTTCAGCGCCTGCTGCGTCGCCAGCAGCCGTTCCGCTTCGCTTTTGTACTCCAGCGCGCCCACCACCTGCGACAGGCGCACCGCGGCCGTGGCGACATTCGCCGTGTCCCGCGCCAGATCCATACTGCCGCGCATATCGTTGAGGGTCTGGCGCTGCACCTGCTCCTGCAGCTGGCTGGCGTGGTGAAAGCCGAACACCGCCACGCCGCTCACCAGCAGGGTGACGACCACCATCAGCAGATTAAAGGAGAGCAGGCGGCCACGGGCGCTGGTGAAAAACGGGTGTCGGCGAGCGGTCATAGCAACTCCGGTGAAGGAACGGTCGGCATATAGGCGTGACGGTGCAGAAAATGACGCCGCGTAACTGTGATCGCGGTTAACTATTTATCACTATGACAAATATGAATGGATTCTGACATCCTGCATTTATTTTCCGGTGGTGGACTGCTGCTATTGTTCTCGCAGACAGGAGCGCCGTGATGACCGCCACCCCGGTACTGGAAATGCGCCATATCGCCAAAGCTTTTGGCAAATTCTACGCGCTAAAGGGCGTCGACCTGACGGTCTGGCCCGGCGAGATCCACGCCCTGATGGGGGAGAACGGCGCCGGAAAAAGCACGCTGATGAAGATCCTCGCCGGCGCCTATACCGCCACCAGCGGCGAGATCCTGATCGACGGAAAACCGCAAACGATCCGCGGCCCCAAGGACGCGCTGGCCGCCGGGATCACGTTGATCTACCAGGAGATGCAGCTGGCGCCGAACCTGACCGTCGCGGAAAACATTTTCCTCGGCAGCGAGCTGGCACGTGGTGGCCTGGTGCAGCGCAAAGCCATGTTCAGCCAGGCGCAGGCGGTGATCGACCGTCTCGGCGCCCAGTTCAGGGCCAGCGACCGGGTGATGACCCTGACCATCGCCGAGCAGCAGCAAGTGGAGATCGCCCGCGCCCTGCACCGTCAAAGCCGCATTCTGGTGATGGATGAACCCACCGCCGCCCTCTCCTCGCGGGAAACCCAGCGCCTGTTCGACCTCATCCTGCGCCTGCGCGATGAGGGGATGGCGATTATCTATATCAGCCACCGCATGGCGGAAGTGTATGAGCTCTCCGACCGGGTCAGCGTCCTGCGCGACGGGCAGTATGTCGGCAGCCTGGTGCGCGACAAGCTCAACGCACCGGAGCTGGTGCGCATGATGGTCGGCCGTCCGCTCAGCGATCTGTTCAATAAAGAGCGCGATATTCCCCGCGGCCAGCCGCGCCTGCGGGTCGAGGATCTGACCGATGGCGGTAAGGTTAAGCCCAGCAGCCTGGTGGTGCATGCCGGCGAAATCGTCGGCCTCGCCGGGCTGGTCGGCGCCGGACGCTCCGAACTGGCGCAGCTGATCTTTGGCGTGCGCAAAGCCACCGGCGGGGTGATCGAGATCGACGGCGAGCCGGTGGTGATCCACTCGCCGCGCGAAGCCATCGACCATGGCATCGGCTTTCTGACCGAAAACCGCAAAGAGCAGGGCCTGTTTCTCGAACTGGCGGCCCAGGAAAACATCACCATGGCGACGCTGGAGCGCGACGCGACCTGGGGAATGCTCAACCGCCGGAAGGCGCAAACCATCTCCGATGATGCCATCCAGCTGCTGAACATCCGCGTACCGCACGCCCAGGTGCGCGCCGGCGGGCTGTCCGGCGGCAACCAGCAGAAATTATTGATTTCACGCTGGGTGGCGATTGGCCCGCGCATTCTGATCCTTGATGAACCCACCCGCGGCGTCGACGTCGGCGCGAAAAGCGAGATTTACCGCATCATGAACGACATGGCGCGCCAGGGCGTCGCCATTCTGATGATCTCCAGCGAACTGCCCGAAGTGGTGGGCATGAGCGACCGGGTCTATGTGATGCGCGAAGGGACTATCGCCGGCGAGCTGCAGTCCGGCGATATCAGCCAGGAACAGATCATGACGCTGGCCACCGGCGTGAACGATTCTCACCTTAAGGCAGGGCAACTATGAGCATACCGAAAGAGACCTCCGCGCCGGTCGCGAAATCCGCTTCGGCGAAAAAAATGCTGATGGGCGACCTGATGCAGACCGTCGGCATTCTGCCGATCCTCATCCTGATCGTCGCCGTCTTCGGCTTTATCGCCCCCAACTTCTTCACGGAAAGCAATCTGCTGAATATCACCCGCCAGGCCTCGATCAACATTGTGCTGGCGGCGGGAATGACCTTCATCATCCTCACCGGCGGCATTGACCTTTCCGTCGGCTCCATTCTCGGCACCACCGCGGTGGCGGCAATGGTGGTCTCGCTGATCCCGGAGCTGGCGTTGCTGTCGATTCCGGCGGCGCTGATGCTCGGCCTGCTGCTCGGCCTGTTCAACGGCGCGCTGGTGGCCTTCGCCGGGCTACCGCCGTTTATTGTCACTCTCGGCACCTATACGGCGCTGCGCGGCGCCGCCTATCTGCTGGCCGACGGCACCACGGTGATCAACTCCGATATCAGCTTCGAGTGGATCGGCAATGACTACCTCGGCCCGGTGCCGTGGCTGGTGGTCATCGCCCTGGCGGTTATCGCGGTGTGCTGGTTTATCCTGCGCCGAACCACCCTTGGGGTGCATATCTACGCGGTGGGCGGCAACATGCAGGCGGCGCGGCTGACCGGCATTAAAGTCTGGCTGGTGCTGTTGTTTGTCTATGGCATGAGCGGCCTGCTCTCCGGCCTTGGCGGAGTGATGAGCGCCTCCCGGCTGTACAGCGCCAACGGTAACCTCGGGGTCGGCTACGAGCTGGACGCCATCGCCGCGGTCATTCTTGGCGGCACCAGCTTCGTCGGCGGGATCGGCACCATCACCGGTACGCTGGTGGGGGCGCTGATTATCGCCACCCTCAATAACGGTATGACCCTGATGGGGGTCTCCTACTTCTGGCAACTGGTGATCAAAGGGGCGGTGATCATCATTGCGGTGCTGATCGACAAATACCGTACCCGACATCATCAAAGTGCATAACAACACCATCTTACCTGCGAGGAAAAGCGAATGCGTTTAAAACCGATAGTCACCGCGCTGTGTGCTGGCGCGCTGCTGGCCGCCTCCCCTTTTGCGTCGGCCAAAGAGCTGAAAGCGATTGGCGTGACGGTGGGCGACCTTGCCAACCCGTTCTTTGTGCAGATCACCAAGGGCGCGGAGCTGGAGGCCCGCAAGCTGGCGGGGGATAACGTCAAAGTGACGCTGGTCTCCAGCGGCTACGATCTGGGCCAGCAGGTGGCGCAGATCGATAACTTTATCGCCGCCAAAGTCGATATGATTATCCTCAACGCCGCCGATTCGAAAGGCATTGGCCCGGCGGTGAAACGGGCCAAAGAGGCCGGGATCGTGGTGGTGGCGGTTGACGTTGCCGCCGAAGGGGCCGACGCCACCATCACCTCCGATAACACCCAGGCGGGCGAGCTGGCCTGTAAATACATTAGCGATCGTCTGAACAACAAAGGCAACGTGGTGATCATCAACGGGCCGCCGGTCTCCGCCGTACAAAACCGCGTCGAAGGCTGCGAAACGGAGTTCAAAAAACACCCGGATATAAAAATTCTGTCCTCCAACCAGAACGCCAAAGGCAGCCGGGAAGGCGGACTGGAGGTGATGACCTCCCTGCTGGCGGCCAATCCGAAGATTGACGGCGTGTTCGCGATCAACGATCCGACAGCGATTGGCGCCGATCTGGCAGCGAAACAGGCGCAGCGCAGCGAGTTCTTCATCGTCGGCGTCGACGGCAGCCCGGACGGCGAAGAGGCGCTGAAGCGTAAGAACTCCTTGTTTGTCGCAACGCCGGCGCAGGATCCGCAGGTGATGGCGGCGAAGGCGGTGGAAATTGGCTACAACATCCTGCAGGGCAAACCGGCCCCAACCGCGCCGGTGCTGATCCCGGTGACCATGATCGACAAAAACAACGTCAGCTCTTACAAAGGCTGGACCGTGAAATAAGCGCAACCGGGCGCACGATCGTTCCGCCGATTGTGCGCTACGCTTAACAAGTATGACGGCGCGGAGTAGCGATCATGGAACGTAAAGGCATTATTGCCGCAGGCAACATGCTGGTCGATCATGTCCACCAGATCAGACAGTGGCCGGAGCGCGGCTGGCTGGTGGAGATTATGCATAGCGAACGCGCCACCGGCGGCGCGCCGCTGAACGTCCTGCTGACCCTGGCCAAAATGCACGCCGGCCTGCCGCTGCAGGCGGTCGGCCTGATTGGCGAGGATAACGATGGCGACTACATTACCGCCATGCTCGATCAGTACCATATCAATCGCCAGCTCGTGCAGCGCACCAGCTCTGCCCCCACCTCGATGACTCAGGTGATGACCGACGCTGACGGTCAGCGTACCTTTTTTCACTCCCCCGGCGCCAACCGCCTGCTTGACCTTCCGGCCTTTGAGCCGCTGGATGCGCCGCTGAAAATTTTCCATCTCGGCTATCTGCTGCTGCTTGAGAGTCTCGATCGCCCCGACGAAGTGTACGGCACCCGCAGCGCGCGACTGCTGGCGCAGATGCGCGAGCGAGGCTATGAGGTTTCCCTCGATCTGGTGTCGCGCAAGGGCGACCCGCGCTACCGCCCGCTGGTCCTGCCGGCGCTGGCGCATCTTGACTACCTGACCATCAATGAACTGGAAGCCAGCGAGTTTAGCGGGCTGGAGATTCGGCTACCCAACGGCGAGCCGCACGTCGCCAATATCGCCAGCGCCGCCAGCGCATTGCTTGACGCCGGCGTGCGCCAACGGGTGGTGATCCACTGCCCGGAGGGGGCATGGGGCGTCTCACGTACCGAAGCCGGGCGCTGGGTGCCGTCATGGCGGCTGCCGCCGGAGGAGATTGTCGGCAGCGTCGGCGCCGGGGATGCCTTCTGCGCCGGCCTGCTGTACGGCAGCCACGAACGCTGGCCGTTAACCGACAGTCTGCAGCTGGCCCACGCCTGCGCCCGCGCCAGCCTGCAGGCTGCCAATGCGATCGACGGCGCCAAAACGCTCACTGAGCTACAGACGTTTATTCAGTTGCAAAATAATTAGAAGGGTTGACTCCCCCAGCAATGGCCAGGCCGGTTAGACAGCTTCCCGCCCTATGCCGCCTTCTCGCTGTGGGTCACGTCGGCGGAAAAGACATAGCCCAGGCCGCGCAGCGTTTTAATCAGCGTCGGCTGATGCGGGTTCAGCTCGATTTTGCGCCGCAGGCGCATGATCAGCACATCGATGGTGCGGTCGAACACCTCGGTGCTTTCGGTATGGGTCAGCGCCAGCAACTGTTCGCGGTTCAGTACCCGGCGGGCGTTCTGCGCCAGCGCCAGCAGCAAACCGTATTCTCCCTGGGTCAGCGGGATCGCCTGCTGCTGCGGGTTATACAGCTCACAGCGGGTGGTATCCAGCCGCCAGCCGTTGAACGTCAGGCCGGCGGCGACGCCCGGCGCCTCGCTGGCCAGCGCCCCGCTGCGCCGCAGCACCGCCTTCACCCGGGCGACCACCACCCGCGAACTGAACGGTTTGGCGATGTAATCATCGGCGCCCATCTCCAGGCCCACCACCACATCGGACTCACTGCCCAGGCCGGAGAGCATCACCACCGGCAGCTCCGGCCGGGTGCGCTGCAGCTGCTGAAGCACCTGCAGGCCATTGGTATCCGGCAGGATCATATCCAGCAAAACCAGCGCGATGTCCGCCCGCTGCGCCACCGTCGCCAGCGCATCGCCGCCGGTCTGGCAGACCAGCACCTCAAACGCGTGCGCGCCGAGCACATCTCTGAGCAGCTCGCCCATCGCTATGTCGTCATCGACCACTAAAATGACCGGTTTCATCTTTGCCTCTGCCCGCGGGGAGTTAGTGTCAGTCTGATCGATTCTGCAAGGCTGCGCCGACAAATTCCTCTCCCGGTGACATTTTTTCAAGCGCCGTCACATCTCCAGGGTATCGACACGTCAAATCTGTCGACAGGCTGTTTTTCGTCAGCATTTCGCCCAAAAAAGCCGCGTATCATCAAGGAATACCCACAATGAAAATATGGCATAGAAGATGCATAGTGACGGCGCGATAGCGCAAACGCGCCCATTGAATAACTGGAGCAAGACCGATGAAAAAAGTCGTCACGGTTTGCCCGTATTGCGCATCAGGTTGCAAAATCAATCTGGTGGTCGATAACGGCAAAATCGTTCGGGCTGAAGCGGCGCAGGGGAAAACCAACCAGGGAACCCTGTGCCTGAAAGGCTATTATGGCTGGGACTTTATTAACGATACCCAGATCCTGACGCCGCGCCTGAAAACCCCCATGATCCGTCGTCAACGCGGCGGCAAGCTGGAAGCTGTCTCCTGGGATGAGGCGCTGGATTACGTCGCCACTCGCCTCAGCGCCATTAAAGCCAAATATGGCCCGGATGCGATCCAAACCACCGGCTCCTCCCGCGGCACCGGTAATGAAACCAACTATGTGATGCAAAAATTCGCGCGCGCCGTTATTGGTACCAATAACGTCGACTGCTGCGCTCGCGTCTGACACGGCCCTTCGGTTGCAGGTCTGCACCAGTCGGTCGGTAACGGCGCCATGAGTAATGCCATCACGGAGATTGATAACACCGATCTGGTGTTTATCTTCGGTTACAACCCGGCGGATTCCCACCCTATCGTGGCGAATCACGTCATTAACGCTAAACGCAACGGGGCGAAAATTATCGTCTGCGACCCGCGCAAAATTGAAACCGCGCGCATCGCCGATATGCACATTGCGCTGAAGAACGGCTCGAACATCGCGCTGCTCAACGCCATTGGCCACGTGATTATTGAAGAGGATCTGTACGATAAATCCTTCGTCGCCAGCCGTTCCGAAGGCTTCGAGGAGTATCGCAAAATCGTTGAAGGCTATACGCCGGAGTCGGTGGAGGAGATCACCGGGGTCAGCGCCCAGGAGATCCGCGCCTGCGCCCGGATGTACGCCAGCGCCAAATCCGCCGCCATTCTGTGGGGCATGGGCGTGACCCAGTTCTACCAGGGCGTGGAGACCGTACGTTCCCTGACCAGCCTGGCGATCCTCACCGGCAACCTCGGCAAACCGAGCGTCGGCGTCAACCCGGTGCGTGGCCAGAACAACGTCCAGGGCGCCTGCGATATGGGTGCGCTGCCGGATACCTATCCAGGCTACCAGTACGTTAAGTTCCCGGAAAACCGCGAGAAGTTCGCCAAAGCCTGGGGCGTCGACAGCCTGCCGGCGCATACCGGCTATCGCATCAGCGAGCTGCCGCACCGCGCGGCGCACGGTGAAGTGCGGGCGGCGTACATTATGGGTGAAGATCCGCTGCAGACCGATGCTGAACTGTCAGCGGTGCGCAAAGCGTTCGACGATCTGGAACTGGTGATCGTCCAGGACATTTTCATGACCAAAACCGCCTCCGCGGCCGACGTCATCCTGCCGTCCACGTCGTGGGGCGAGCACGAAGGCGTGTACACCGCAGCGGACCGCGGCTTCCAGCGCTTCTTTAAAGCCGTGGAGCCGAAGTGGGATCTGAAAACCGACTGGCAGATCATCAGCGAAATCGCTACCCGGATGGGTTATCCGATGCACTACAACAACACCCAGGAGATCTGGGACGAGTTGCGGCATTTGTGCCCGGACTTCTACGGCGCCACCTACGAGAAAATGGGTGAGCTCGGCTATGTGATGTGGCCGTGCCGCGATGAGTCCGACGCCGATCAGGGGACGTCGTATCTGTTTAAAGAGAAGTTCGATACCCCGAACGGGCTGGCGCAGTTCTTCACCTGCGACTGGGTCGCGCCGATCGATAAGCTCACCGACGAGTACCCGATGGTGCTGTCGACGGTGCGCGAAGTCGGCCACTACTCGTGCCGTTCAATGACCGGTAACTGCGCGGCGCTGGCGGCGCTGGCGGATGAGCCTGGCTATGCGCAAATCAACACCGCCGACGCCGAACGGTTAGGCATTGAGGATGAAGCGCTGGTGTGGGTGAATTCGCGCAAGGGTCGGATCATCACCCGCGCGCAGGTCAGCGACCGGCCGAATAAAGGCGCGGTGTATATGACCTACCAGTGGTGGATTGGCGCCTGTAACGAGCTGGTGTCGGAGAACCTGAGCCCAATAACCAAAACGCCGGAGTACAAGTACTGCGCGGTCAACGTTGAGCGGATTGCCGATCAGCGCGCGGCGGAACAGTACGTGATCGACGAGTACAACAAGCTGAAATCCCGCCTGCGCGAAAGCGCGATGGGTTAAGGTTCGACGGCCATCCCCGATATCCGGGAACCCTCCCCGGTGGCGCTTACGCTTACCGGGGCTACCAACCGAATACCGAACCGTAGCCCGGATAAGGCGCTACGCGCCGCTATCCGGGTATTCACCCCGCTAATTCCCGCCATTTTCTTCTTTTTCGCCTCCCTTTATACTGCGCGCTATGTTCCTTGCTGATAATAAATACAAATGAAATACCTCTTTTTATTTTTACTGGTTTTCACCAGCGGCGCAGCGGTGGCCACCGAACCCGGCAGTCAGTATCAACAGCAGGCGGAAGCCGGCGATCGTCGCGCGCAATATTACCTTGCGGATACCTGGGTCAGCTCCGGCGATTATCAGAAAGCCGAATTCTGGGCCCAGAAAGCAGCGGCGCAAGGCGATGGTGACGCGCTGGCCCTGCTGGCGCAGCTCAAAATTCGCAATCCGCAGCAGGTGGACTATCCGCAGGCCCGCCAGCTGGCGGAAAAAGCCGTTAAGGCCGGCAGTAAATCCGGGGAAATCGTCCTCGCGCGGGTGCTGGTGAACCGTCAGGCCGGTCCCACCGACGTGGCGCACGCCATCACGCTCCTGCAGGATGCCGCCCAGGACAGCGAAAGCGATGCGGCGGTAGACGCCCAGATGCTGCTCGGGCTGATCTACGCCAGCGGTGTGCACGGCCCGGAAGATGATGTGAAAGCGAGCGAATACTTCAAAGGCAGCTCAGCGCTCTCGCGGACCGGCTATGCCGAATACTGGGCCGGGATGATGTTCCAGCAGGGGGAGAAAGGCTTTATCGAACCGAATAAGCAGAAGGCGCTGCACTGGCTGAACGTTAGCTGTCTTGAGGGATTTGATACCGGCTGCGAAGAGTTTGACAGGATCAGTAAAGGATAAGAAAAAGCCCGGCACTCGCGCCGGGCTTTGTGTTTTATTGGGCGGTTTTATCAAACTTGCCCAGCACTTCGCGTTCATACGCCAGCGCTTTTTTACGGTCGAACTTATGCTCCCACTTGGCGATAACCAGCACCGCCAGCGCATTACCCACCACGTTCAGCGCGGTACGCGCCATGTCGAGGATACGGTCAACGCCGGCGATAAAGGCGAGACCTTCCAGCGGGATCCCGACGCTGCCCAGGGTGGCCAGCAGCACGACAAAGGAGACGCCCGGCACGCCAGCGATCCCCTTCGAGGTCACCATCAGGGTCAGCACCAGGGTGATCTCCTGCCAGATGGAGAGGTCGATGCCGTAGAGCTGGGCGATAAAGATCGCCGCAATGCTCTGATACAGCGTTGAGCCATCGAGGTTAAAGGAGTAGCCGGTCGGCACCACGAAGCTGGTGATCGACGCCGGCGCGCCATAGGCTTCCATTTTCTCGATAATTCGCGGCAGCACACTCTCGGAGCTGGCGGTGGAGTAAGCCAGAATCAGCTCATCTTTTAGGATGCGGATCAGGATCCAGATGCTCAGGCCGCACAGGCGGGCGACAATCCCCAGCACCACCAGCGCGAAAAACAGGATCGCGAAGTAAACCAGCAGCACCAGCTTGGCCAACGGCCACAGCGAGGCGAACCCGAAGGTGGCGACGGTCACTGAAATCAGGGCGAACACCCCGATCGGCGCATAGCGCATCACCATATGGGTGACTTTGAACATGGTTTCGGAGATGGAGCGGAAGACCGTCACCAGCGGTTCACGGTGCGTCGCCGGCAGCGAGGAGAGCCCCAGACCAAACAGCACCGAGAAGAAAATAATCGGCAGCATATCGCCTTTCGCCATCGACGCCACGATGTTGGTTGGCACCAGCGACAGGATGGTGCCCATCAGGCCATGCGCATGGCTCTGCACCTCAGCGGTGGTATTCTGGTATTTCGAAATATCAACCGCCGCCAGCTGCGACATATCAATGCCCGTTCCCGGCTGAAAGACGTTGGCCAGGGTGATACCCAGCACGATCGCCACCGTGGTGATCACTTCGAAATAGATAATCGTTTTGGCGCCGATCCGGCCTAACTGTTTGGCATCGCCCACGCCGGCAATCCCGACCACCAGGGTCGAAATAACAATCGGGACCACGATCATTTTAATCAGATGGATAAAGATATCGCCCGCCGGTGTCAGCAAATTGCTAATCAACCAATCGCGACTTTCGGCGTGGTAATGCAGATAACTGCCCAGAAGGATACCCAGCACCAGGGCTAGCAAAATTTGCCAGGCCAGACTGACTTTTTTTGTTTTCTTCACTACTGACTTCCTCAATGAAAGGCACCATTCCTTTTCGTCATGGTACCCACTGCAGGGGGTATGAATTGTGTTGCGTTGCTTTGTGGGGTTATTTAACGCGCAATATCAGTATCATTTGCACGGCATGCTGCGCAAGCCTTTAAGAACAGGGCTTTCCTCTGCTTTTCTGCATAAAGCAGCGAATTTCCCCCAGTTACCTTGCATAAGTATTTGTAATAAAAAATATTTCACACCATCCATTTCTATAAATTCATTTGCGTAATTATTTCACTTCAAAGTTTCATTTGACGAAATTTCACTCAGTTGAATCATTGCGTGATCTGCCCCCCAATTAACAAACAAAGCTGTCAAAACCCCTACTCTTAACGTTTGTTTGACATATATTTAACAAGTTCAAAGGAGAAAAAAAGCCATGAGCCAAATACACAAACACCCTATTCCCGCTAACATTGCGGAACGTTGCCTGATTAACCCGGATCAGTACAAGGCGCAGTATCAACAATCCATAACCGACCCTGATACATTCTGGGGCGAGCAGGGGAAAATCCTTGACTGGATGCGCCCCTACACCCGCGTGAAGAATACCTCCTTCGCGCCAGGTAACATTTCCATCAAATGGTATGAAGACGGCACCCTGAACCTCGCCGCCAACTGCCTCGACCGCCACCTCGCCGAGCGCGGCGATCAAACCGCCATCATCTGGGAAGGCGACGACGCCAGCCAGAGCAAGCACATCACCTACCGTGAACTGCATGCGGACGTGTGCCGCTTCGCCAATGTGCTGCTCGGCCTCGGGATTAAAAAAGGCGACGTGGTCGCCATCTATATGCCGATGGTGCCGGAAGCCGCGGTGGCGATGCTGGCCTGCGCCCGCATCGGCGCCATCCACTCGGTGATTTTCGGTGGCTTCTCGCCGGAGGCAGTGGCCGGACGCATTATCGACTCCAGCTCGCGCCTGGTGATCACCGCGGATGAAGGGCTGCGCGCCGGTCGCGCCATCCCGCTGAAGAAAAACGTCGATGACGCGCTGAAAAACCCGAACGTAAACAGCATTGAACACGTCGTGGTCCTGAAACGTACCGGCGGTAAAATCGACTGGCAGGAAGGCCGCGATCTGTGGTGGAGCGATCTGATGGCGAACGCCAGCGCCGAACACCGCCCCGTCGAGATGAACGCCGAAGATCCGCTGTTCATCCTCTATACCTCTGGCTCCACCGGTAAACCGAAAGGGGTGTTGCACACCACCGGCGGCTATCTGGTCTACGCGGCCACCACCTTTAAATACGTTTTCGATTACCACCCGGGCGATATTTACTGGTGCACCGCCGATGTCGGCTGGGTCACCGGCCACAGCTATCTGCTGTACGGCCCGCTGGCCTGCGGCGCCACCACTCTGATGTTCGAAGGGGTGCCGAACTGGCCAACCCCGGCGCGTATGTGCCAGGTCGTCGATAAGCATAAGGTCAGCATTCTGTATACCGCTCCGACGGCGATCCGTGCCCTGATGGCGGAAGGCGACAAGGCTATCGAAGGCACAGACCGCTCCTCGCTGCGCATTCTCGGCTCGGTCGGCGAACCCATTAACCCGGAAGCCTGGGAGTGGTACTGGAAGAAGATCGGTAACGAGAAGTGCCCGGTGATGGACACCTGGTGGCAGACCGAAACCGGCGGCTTTATGATCACCCCGCTGCCGGGGGCGATTGAGCTGAAGGCTGGCTCCGCTACCCGCCCGTTCTTCGGCGTTCAGCCGGTGCTGGTGGATAACGAAGGGCTGCCGCTGGATGGCGCCACCGAGGGCAATCTTGCCATCGCCGACTCCTGGCCCGGCCAGGCGCGTACCCTGTTCGGGGATCATGAGCGCTTTGAGCAAACCTACTTCTCCACCTTCAGAAATATGTACTTTAGCGGCGACGGCGCGCGCCGAGATGAAGATGGCTATTACTGGATCACCGGCCGCGTGGATGACGTACTGAACGTCTCCGGCCACCGTCTGGGTACTGCCGAGATCGAATCGGCGCTGGTGTCGCACCCGAAAATCGCCGAAGCGGCAGTGGTCGGTATTCCGCACAACATCAAGGGCCAGGCTATCTACGCCTACGTGACGCTCAATCACGGTGAAGAACCGACGCCGGAGCTGTATGCGGAAGTACGTAACTGGGTGCGTAAAGAGATTGGCCCGCTGGCGACGCCGGATGTTCTGCACTGGACCGATTCGTTGCCAAAAACCCGCTCGGGCAAAATCATGCGCCGCATTCTGCGCAAGATCGCCGCGGGCGACACCAGCAACCTCGGCGATACCTCGACTCTCGCCGATCCTGGCGTAGTGGAAAAACTGCTCGAAGAGAAGCAGGCCATTACCATGCCTTCTTAAGTAAGGACCGATTCCCTACACCCTCTCCCCCACCGGGGAGAGGATAAAAATAAGTCCCTCCCACAGGATTTCACTCGCAGGAACGCCGTCAGCGAACCGTATCCCGGCCTTTAACGCCGGAGGGGTTGCTGTCGCCAGCGTCCGCTGCGTGGATGACGAAAGGGAGACCTCTGGAGACGCTAAGATGAATGAACAACTTTGTCAGCGGATAGAAAATAGTGCGCATTTCAGGGAGCTGGTAGCATCACGGCAACGGTTTGCCGCCATTCTGTCAGTGATTATGTTAGTGATCTATGTGGGCTTTATTCTGCTTATCGCCTTCGCGCCAGGCTGGCTCGGCACGCCGCTGCACGCCGGGACCAGCGTCACCCGCGGGATCCCGCTGGGCATCGGGGTGATCGTCATTTCGTTTGTTCTCACCGGTATTTATGTCTGGCGGGCCAACGGTGAATTTGACCGTTTGACCAAGAGCGTTCTCAACGAGGTAAAAGCATGATCAAGAGAGTCCTGACGGCGCTCGCCGCCACGCTGCTGCCCCTCGGCGTTCAGGCCGCAGACGCCATTACCGGCGCGGTACAGCGCCAGCCGACCAACTGGCAAGCGATTGTCATGTTCCTGATTTTCGTCGCCCTGACCCTGTACATCACTTACTGGGCGTCAAAACGGGTGCGTTCGCGCAGCGATTACTACACCGCCGGCGGCAATATCACCGGTTTCCAGAACGGGCTGGCGATTGCCGGCGACTTTATGTCGGCAGCGTCGTTCCTTGGTATCTCCGCGCTGGTGTATACCTCCGGTTACGACGGTCTGATCTACTCGCTGGGCTTCCTTGTCGGCTGGCCGATTATCCTGTTTCTGATTGCCGAACGTCTGCGCAACCTTGGCCGCTACACCTTTGCCGACGTGGCGTCCTATCGTCTCAAACAGGGACCGATCCGCACCCTCTCCGCCTGCGGCTCGCTGGTGGTGGTGGCCCTCTATCTGATCGCCCAAATGGTTGGCGCCGGCAAGCTGATCCAGCTGCTGTTCGGCCTTAACTATCACGTTGCGGTGGTGCTGGTGGGCGTCCTGATGGTGCTCTATGTCCTGTTCGGCGGCATGCTGGCGACCACCTGGGTGCAGATTATCAAAGCGGTTCTGCTGCTGTTCGGCGCCAGCTTTATGGCCTTTATGGTGATGAAGCACGTCGGCTTCAGCTTCAATAATCTGTTTACCGAAGCGATGGCCGTCCACCCGAAAGGCGCGGCGATTATGAGCCCAGGCGGGCTGGTGAAAGATCCGATATCCGCGCTCTCCCTTGGCCTCGGTCTGATGTTTGGTACCGCCGGCCTGCCGCATATCCTGATGCGTTTCTTTACCGTGAGCGACGCCAAAGAAGCGCGTAAAAGCGTGTTCTACGCCACCGGTTTTATGGGCTACTTCTATATTCTGACCTTTATCATCGGCTTCGGCGCCATCATGCTGGTCGGCGCGAACCCAGTGTTCAAAGACGCGGCCGGGCAGCTTATCGGCGGCAATAATATGGCGGCGGTGCATCTGGCGGATGCGGTGGGCGGCAACCTGTTCCTCGGCTTTATCTCCGCGGTCGCCTTCGCCACTATTCTGGCGGTGGTCGCTGGCTTGACGCTGGCGGGCGCCTCGGCGGTGTCGCACGACCTGTACGCCAACGTCTTCCGTAAAGGGGCGACCGAGCGTCAGGAGCTGAAGGTCTCCAAAATTACGGTGCTGATCCTCGGCGTGGTGGCCATTCTGCTGGGCATCCTGTTCGAAAATCAGAATATCGCTTTCATGGTCGGCCTGGCGTTCTCTATTGCCGCCAGCTGTAACTTCCCGATTATCCTGCTGTCGATGTACTGGTCGAAGCTGACCACCCGCGGGGCGATGATCGGCGGCTGGCTGGGTCTGCTGACGGCGGTGATTCTGATGATCCTCGGCCCGACCATTTGGGTGCAGATCCTCGGTCATGAGAAAGCGCTGTTCCCGTATGAATACCCAGCGCTGTTCTCCATCGCGATCGCCTTTATCGGCATCTGGCTCTTCTCCGCGACCGATAACTCACCGGAAGGGATGCGCGAGCGCGAGCAGTTCCGCGCCCAGTTTATCCGTTCGCAGACAGGGATTGGCATCGAGAAAGGTCAGGCGCATTAAGCTCGCTTCCCCGGCCTGCTGGCCGGGGAAGCAACCCGCGGCATTTAGGTTAATTGTAGGTAAAGTTCAGGGTTCCGTTGGCGTTCGCCTGCCCAGCCTTCACCTCGGAACCGGTTTTATAATAGTTAGTCGTAAAGGAAAGTCTCTCTGTACCTGAAGCCCCTCCCGGGTTGTCCGGATTGCTGAATACGCGGTAACTGGCCTCTGCACCCGAATTCAAAACTGTCGTTCTGCTGGATGAAAACAATGTGAGATCCGTATTCAAGGGTAATGCCTTCCCATTAAGATTCAATTGCACGCCGACACCTGTTGCCGCATCAGGAGCCCATCCCAGGGATATCACGCTATTGTCTGGATTATCTCCTTGAGCTGAAGAGGCCGAGACCTTCAGTGTGACGTTCGTTCCTGGTTCGCAAGTCAGCGTCAGATTTTGTTGTGCAGAACCGACTTTTGTCGCCTTATTAAATTCAGAGGCGCTGACGTTGCCCATCTGAAATAGCAGACTTGTCACGTCAACATCGCACCCCATCGGCACCAGCTGGATTTGCGTGGAACCAGTGACGCGCAAACTGGAAGCTGCCATCGTGCCATCGCCATCTTTGATGGACACCGTTGAGGTTGGGTTACCCAAGGTCAGAGCACTACCGCTGGCGATAGCGCCGCCAGTGGCTATCAATTGCAATTGATAGACAGGGTTGTAGTGAGAGTGGTTATAAAAATAAAACAAGCTCCCCTGCCCCAATAGAAAATTCGCATCTCCTATATAATGTTCGCTATAGTCAGGTTTGATTTGGGTATTGTAACCCTCCATTTGCCCTGTGACATTAAGCCACACTTTTATTCTGATACCGATCCCCGGGACTGAAGTCGTATAGATATGATCGCTGGTGTGAGAACCCACCATTGAGGAAGCCCATTTAAACTGTGCGTAAATACCACCATTACAATTATTCATCGAAGTTTGCGGCCCGGTGATTTTCCCGGAGTCATAGAGAATGGTCCCAGCCGTATAGTTATTCGCACTCAGCAATATTCTTGGCGGCAGGTTGGCAATGGTGACATCCCCGCCATTTATATAGTTGCTGCAGGCCCAGCCACAAACTGGAGACAGCCACAGCAGCAGTAAAAAAACACGTTTCATACTAACTCCATTTATATGTTTTTATGCGCACTATTATTTGTAGGTCACGTTGAAAGTAACGGTAAAAGCCACCTTTCCCGCTGTTACTTTCCCGTCAGGGGTGTACATTCTGGCAATCATATTAAAAACGCGTTCAGCGCCCTCAGGGAGGGCATAGGTATAAGTATCATTTGGCCCCAGGCTTTTCTGATCCACCGCACTTAGCAGCTGTAACCCTACGTTCTTGGCACCATAAATAAGCTCATCCTGATAAATACTGGGATAGGTACTACTATATGAATTACCGTTAAATGTTATCGTCACCGAGGTCATCCCCGTTGAGCAATGTTCAAAGGCAATGGCAACGGCCGTGGCATCACTACTCGCGCCTGGTTTACCGGTCAGACGTTGAAGGGAAACCGTTCCCAGATCGATAGTACTGGAGGGCTTTACCGACACTTCACATACGGGTTCTTCAATCTTACCGCTGACATTAAAATTAACTACACTATTGGCGTTAAAGGGCCAGGCAGGTCTTGCGAAAATGAATAAAACCCCAATGCTAATAATAAGCAATAAGCATGGTTTTATGGATAGCCGGCCATTCCCCCTCTTCATCGCCGCTATCCTGAGATTATGAATTAAAGCCTTTACCCTGGTATTCATCATCGGCAATTCTCTGCATAAAAAACGATATCATCCACTGACTGATCAGATGAAAAATCATAATTGAGATAACACTGGCTATTTTGCGTATCACCCCACTTCACAAATAGCCGGCCTTTTTTGGGTAACCCGGTAATATAGACTTGCCCGGCATCGCCGACAATCGAACTACGACGCTCTTTATCATTCAGATTTTCATCCTCAAGCGTCACTACGGCGCCAAAAGGCACCGCTTTATTTTTGTAGTTGATGGTGACCATGGCCTTATAGCCGATCCAGGTATCATATTTGACTTTAACAATCGCATTTCGCGTCGGGACTACCTTTCTGACAATGTTATCAATTTCCGCACCAGAGACCTGCTGCTCATCAAGAGAGAGATTGTTTTCATGGTAGGGGCGTACAAAAGGCACAACGGCGTATCCAAAAGCATCGGTCGTAATATTCGTCTGCCCCCGAACTGCCACATCGCTGACGCCCGGCGCTTCGACCAGCGCCACGCTCTCGCCCAGATAGCGAGAAAGGGTTACCCCGCCAGAATGGGCAACCATCCCGCCGCGAAGCGAGTAATTGTAGTGCGAGCTATAGCTGTCATACCCGTATCCGGCGGCGACTTCGCCCCGGGAACCCTGATAGTTCAGATTGACGTTTCCAGAGATACTTTTATCGCTGGCGTTGTAGCCTTCCTGCACGTTCCAGTTCAGAGAACGGTCCGCAAACGCAGAACCGCTCAACCCCAGGCTATGGGTCGTGTCGCCCGTCCGGCTGCTGTTCAGGTTGTAGTTAGCCGATATATCCGCGCCAAAAGGCATGCTCATCGTAAGCGATATCATATTATCGCTGGTCGGAGAGCTATCGCTGTTCTGGCCTGTGCTCTGCACATTTCGGCTGTAGGAGTAGTTAATGAAGTAAGAAATGCGACCCAGGGTATTGCTATAGCTCACCCCCAGCGACTCCATACGTGAATTATCCCAATAAGATTCACTGACCAGCGAGAGGGCGAGAGAACCGAACCCGGAGAAAATCTGGGAGGCCGAAGCGTCAAAACGATCTTTAGTCCGCCCCGTTAATGAACAACACCCGCTATGAGCATTTGCCCGGTCAATGAAATTCTGCAGAGAATAATAGCCATGGGTTGAATACCGATATCCGGCAACGGAGAAGTTGGTACCCGTTAATGGAAAATCTTTACTAAAACGCACGCGATAAGACTGCCCCTCGCTGGCAGTGGTATTATCCGCGGTTGGATTTTCTTTTATATCAGCCCAGGACTGAGAAGCATCCAATGAGAGTGCGCCAACAGATCCCAGATTAAACCCAGCTCCCAACAGCGCATTGCTATATTTATCTTCCAGTTGCTGAAAACCGCCGTACAGCGTAACGTTACTCAATGCACCCCAGGCAAGGGTGGATTGCAGAAAATGGTATTCCTTTCCGCCTGAGCTCGCCGAGCGAGTTTTACCGCTGCTGAAAGCATAGTCTATCTGCCCTTCCCGCTGGAGAATCGCCAGCGAGGCAAAAGGCACCACGAAGCTCTGCTCGCCGCCATCAGACTCTTTCACCGTAACATAGAGATCGCCCGCACTCCCCGTTGGATAAAGATCATTTATTTCGAATGCCCCGGGAGAGACCGTGGTTTTATAGATGCTGTATCCATTCTGATATACCGTTACGTCTGCAGTCGTCCGGGCAATGCCTTTGATCACCGGAGCAAAGCCATTCATGCTGTCCGGTAGCATCTCCCTGTCTGCATTCATCTGCACACCGGTGAAGCTGAAGCTGTCAAAGATGCCAGGATAGGTGTAAGTCTGCCCCAGTATCAGCTGGCCTTTCAGAGCATGGATATCGCGCGAAATATAGCTATAGACGGAGTCCCACTGGTTGCCATCATTATCATGATTAAAGGTGCTGTAATTACGTAAACGCCATGGCCCAACGTTCAACCCAGGCTGCAGACTAAGAAACTGACTGGATGTCGATGCGCCTCCGTGCCGCGGATCGTTTTTTTGCCCCGAAAGATTATAGTTAAGCAGCCCGGCGGTAATGCCCTGCTGCCATTGATTCTCGGGGACATAGCCCTGAGGGTGACGCAGCATCGCGACCTGCGGCACGGTAAAATCGACTCGCTGCTGTGAAAGTAAAACCGCCGTTTCCCATCCTGGTATTGCAGGCAGTTTTGCACACTCGGAGCCCTCTATCGTGAGCTCAGGATAATCCTGCGTTTTTATTGACCACTCTTTTAGTTGCGCAACGCTAATACACGGCTCAGCAGACGAATCACTACCTTCCTTTTGTGGCTTAAAGACGATAGTGTCAGAAGCGATAAACTTGTCGTTAATATAAATATCAAGATTATACTGACCAGGAGGTACGGCTTCGCGAGAAATATAAGATAAATCTACGCTTGTCGCACTAGTTTCATTAACTTCAAGTAAATGTGGGTTAAAATACTCCCCAGCGAAAGACGTTAAGGGGATAGCGCCAAGACTGCAAAGTATGGCGATATAGCTACTTTTCAATGAGAATGCATCATTCCATCCAGCGCTATTGAATGATGGCCTTATATTTTGGTCCCGACATACCATAATCATTGATCACACTCCATGTGATTTCTTTTTTCCCAGCTGGAGAGGCATTAGCTACCGGTATTCTTATCTTTGAATAGGGTGCAACAAACCACGCCTCGGGTACTGCTTTACCATTAATAAAAATCTCAGAGAAATTCATATAGAGAGGAGAATCATTTTTTACCTTAATGGCTCTGCCATCATTTGACCATTGCAGTTTTTGAGCAAATTCTTCCGGAATAGCATTTTTTAAAGCTGCTGGCCGATAAATGAGTTTAATCCTTGAGTTAATCGCAAATTGCACTATATTTTTATCTGATACGTCATCCGTTGCAGGAATTCCTTTAATATTGAGCCACAACATAGACTCTCGATCTTCCGGCATCGGTTTGCCTGTACGAAGAATGCGTACAAATCCTTTTTCTCCTGCCTTCAAGCGAAAAAGAGGCGGGGTGGTAATAAAGGAGTCTTTCGCGGGTGATGTCTCATCAACGATGGCTAACCATGACTGGACGATATTTGTAACATTATCTTTATTCTGAACAGAGACGGTGGTTGTCTTTTTTGTTCCATCAAAGATAACGCGCGTTCCGCCAACAACTACGCTAGCCTGCGAAACTGAAATAGAGAAAAAAAAACACACTAAACATAATAATCTGTTCATAGCCTTGTCCAAACAGGGAAAGCAAACTGCTTTCCCTTGATATAGTGATTAATTAATAATAGGTTACGTTATAGGTTACGGTCGTCTTCACTGGGCCTTTAGTTGGAGCAGAGGAACCTGACTTAGCCATTTTTACGATAAACGGAATGGTCGCTTCCCCAGAAGAAATATCGACATCAGAACCTTCAGTATTGTTCTTTTGCAATACGCCAGCGCCATCAAAAATAGCAACAGCAACATTGGTTGCTGGTGTTCCTGTAGCCTGGTTTCGAAAATAATCACTATTAAATTTATCTGCTTCACCACCAAAGGTAATTCGGGCTTTGGTCAGAGCACCTTCGCCCGTAGGGCAACCGGCCAGTGTGAAAGAGAAGTTCTTCGCGGCGCTATAGACGTTCGCTGTTAAATCTGCTACCGAGACAGTCCCCATTTCAATAGATGAAGCATTATTATCAATACTGGCGGAACATGTGGTTTCGGCCACCGTCCCCGTGAAGTCGATAGTATTATTCGCATGAGACATTGCCACCAAAGAGCAGCCAGAAGATAAAGCTAAAATCTTAGCTAACGTTTTGAAATTTGCTTTCATTTGTATTCCCCTATTTATTCAGAATAACAATCAATCCATCAATTGTTTATGGCAAGCTATTAGCGAATGAGATTGGATACCAACGTTCTTAACTGCTGGTATATTTCTTAGGGAAATGTATGGCTTGCATTTAACATTAGTTCAAATGCAAGAGCTTTAATTCCACTTGAATCCATTCAATAATAAAAGCTCACGCAAACAAGATAACGGAAACCAGGAGTATTCTCAACAATAGAAGAAAGGCTAATTCAAAGTCATAAATGTCTGTCATTAATAACCATCATATATGCATTAAAAATATGCAAATAAAATCATTGAGTTATAATATCAAAATATTCATTATTAAAATATTCAAACACATACAAATAAATATAGTAAATAAAACAATATTCAAATAGAAACATTTGGTTACAAACTATCGATAAATAATTAAGAATAATCATGGCGGATTAAAGAAAAACCAGACAAGGGTTATCAATAAATAATATTAGAACTAAGACTAATTAAGGATTATTTTCCCTGGCAACAATCAGAGATAGTGATAAATCCCCAATCAAGTTGTTCCATTAATCACCATGCCACCAGGTTAATCCGTAAAAAATAGCTGAAATGAGCGCGGAGTGACTTTTAAAACAGTGCCCAGCGCACCAAAGGCGCGGCCAGCACCATCACGACTCCGGAAAGCATCATCACCAGGCTGGCGACGACGCCCTCCTGTGGGCCAAGCTCATAAGATCGTGCGGTACCAGCGCCATGTGATGCTGCGCCAAACCCCGCTCCTTTCGCCATTCCTGCGCGAATAGAAAGTCGCAGAAACAGTACATCACCTATCGTCATACCGAATACCCCGGTGACAACAACAAACAGAGCGACTAAATCAGGCTGGCCGCCCAGCGGCTTCGCTGCGGCAAGGGCAAAGGGCGTCGTTACCGAGCGCACAGCCAGGCTCCGCTGGATCTCATCAGGCAGCATCAACCATCTCGCCAGCCAGACCGAACTGGTCACCGCAACAACCGACGCGGTGATCACCCCGGCGGTGAGTGACATCCAGTGGCGCTTAATAATCGCCAGGTTGTCATATACCGGCACGGCGAAAGCAATCGTTGCCGGGCCCAGCAGCCACAGAAGCCAGTGGGTCTCTCCCAGATAGCTTTTATAGGAGATATGGCCAAATACCAGAATCATCACCAACAGGATCGGGGTTAACACCAGCGGCATCAATGGGAGTTTATGGAAGCGGCGATATAGCCGCTTGTTGGCAAAATAAAGCCCCAGTGTGACCAGAAGGCACAGGACGCTCAGCTGAAAATCACTCATGTTTCATCCTGCTAACTTCATAGCGATACACTTTATCAACCACCCAGGCGGTTGCGCCCAGCACCATCATGGTACTTAAACCAATCACCAGAAAAATACGCCAACCATCAACCATCAGCAGCTGCACATAGTTAACGACCGCCACCACTGCCGGCACGAAAAACAGCAGCATTTCCGCCAGCAGCCAGCGGGCGCCGGCCCGCACCCAGTTTAAAGGAATCACCCGGCAGACAATCAGCGCCAGCATGATCAGCATCCCGACCAGATTCGCCGGAAGCGGCAGGCGTAGCCAGCTAACCAAATATTCAGCGCAGACGAACAGTCCGGCATAGATAAGTACCTGAACGGGTACCAGAAGACGTTGCATGACCATGGGCGTCACGCGAGCTGGCGCGAAGGCCATGAGCGATAGTCCTGAAAAAAAGAAGTCAGGCATGCAGTATAGAGAGCCGCCGACGCGGACAGAAATGAATTAAAATCATCGCAGGTATAGTCTCAGGGAATAATTATGGATATCCGAACGCTGCGCTATTTCGTTGAAGTGGTTCGTCAGCAGAGTTTTACTCGCGCGGCGGAAAAGCTGTTTGTCACGCAGCCCACCATCAGCAAGATGCTTAAAAATCTCGAAGATGAACTGAACTGCACGCTGTTGATCCGCGACGGCCGCAAACTGCTGCTTACCGATACCGGGCGCGTGGTTTTTGAACGCGGCCAGGCGATCCTCGGCGAGTTCAGCCAGCTGGAGTCAGAGCTGAGCGATATCAATCACCTGCATAAGGGGGTGCTGCGTCTTGGCATTCCGCCGATGGTCGGGATGCTGATGGCGGAGCCGATCAGCCGTTTCCGCCAGCGCTACCCGGGCGTCGAGCTGAAAATCGCCGAGTTTGGCGGCCTGACGGTCCAGCAGGCGGTCAGCAACGGCGAGCTTGATATGGCGATGACCGCCCTGCCCATCGAAGAGGGTAGCAGCCTCACCACCCTGCCGTTGTTCAACCACCCACTGTGCGTCCTGACGCCCAGGACCGCGGCGTGGGAAGGCAAAACGTCGCTCTCGCCGGCGGAGCTGGCGGCGCATCCGCTGGTTATCTACAACGAGGAATTTGCCCTCAGCCAGCAGCTGATGCGCCTGTTTAGCGAGCACGACGTGAAGCCGCGGATCGCCGTGCGCAGCGGCCAGTGGGATTTTCTCGCCGCCATGGTGCAGGCCGGCATTGGCGTGGCGATCCTGCCGGAGCCGATTTGCCAGCGTCTCGACCCGCAGAACTTTTGCTGGATCCCATTGCAAAGCGAGCTGCGCTGGGAGCTGGGGATGATTTGGCGGGAAGGGGTGTATATGTCGCGCAGCGCTGAGGCCTGGCTGGCGTGCAGTAAAGCGTTCTGGCTGGAATAAATCCCTGGTGACAACGCGTTTCGGAGAGGAATGGGTAGCCCGGGTCAGACGCTTGCGCCGCTGCCCGGGTTTCCCCGGTCGCGCTAACGCTTACCGGGGCTACACATTTACTGCGGTCTCGCCGGTAGCCCGAATGAATGTCGCGCTATCCGGATGACAGGTTATTGATCTTCGATTAACAGCGCTTCCAGCAGGTCGAGGTCGTGCAGCAGCTTCTGCAGCGTCTCGTTGCTGATCTGCCGGGTGGCGCGCAGATGGTACAGCTCGCCACGTTCAGAGCGCAGCGCCGCCAGGCGGAAGCGGCGTTCCAGACTCTCTTCGAGCATGGAGGTCTCCACGTCGTTACGCCCATCGGCGCGGCGGCGCAGGTTACCGATCACCCGTGAACTGACTTCGGTCAGCAGCTGGTTATCGATATTCTCTTTGGTGTCCGCCGCCAGCCGCTCTTCCATCTTCTGGATCGCCACAATCGCCACGTCCGCCGTCGCCGCCCGCGCCAGACGCTCCTCTTTCCGCTGCTGCACATTATCGCTCGATTCAATGTGACGCAGCAGGATCGGCAGCGCAATCACCCCAACGAACAACGAGAACAGGATCACCCCGGCGGCGAGGAAAATCAGCTCATAGCGCGCCGGAAAGACATTCCCGTCCGGCAGCAACAGCGGAATAGAGAGCACACCGGCGAGGGTAATCGCCCCGCGCACCCCGGCAACGGAGGAGATCAGCAGCTCGCGCGTGGTCCAGGAGCCAAACTCCATCGGTTTCTTCTTCAGGAAGCGCTGGCTAAGCTTACGCATCGACCACAGCCAGCCAAAACGCACCAGCATCAGCGCGGCATAGATCAGGATGATGTCGGTAAACAGCATCCAGGTCTCGACGTTGGGGTCGGCTTCCGCCGCCACCAGCGAGCTGGAGAGGATATCCGGCAGCTGCAGGCCCAACAGCAGAAACACCATGCCGTTAAAGACAAACTCCAGCATCGCCCAGGTGCTGTTGGCGCGCAGGCGCATCGCCAGCGGCGCGGTACGCATCACGCCGGAACGGGTGATGGTCATCCCTGCCGCCACCGCCGCCAGAATGCCGGAGACGCCGATATGTTCGGCAATCAGATAGGAGGCAAACGGCAGCAGGAACAGCAGGACGATCTGCGTGGCGGGCTCGTCACCGCCCCAGCGGCTGAGGAAGCGCATCGAGCGGCCATACGACCAGCTCACCACAAACCCGGCCAGCACGCCGCCAATCGCCACCTTCAGAAACTCAACGGTGGCGCCGCCGACGGTAAAGACCATGGTGCCCATCGCCACCGCGACGGCAAACTTGAGCGAGACCAGGCCGGAGGCGTCGTTCATTAGCGCCTCACCCTGCAGAATACCCATGATTTTTTTCGGTATCCGCCCTTCCCCGACGATACCCGAGAGCGCCACGGCATCAGTCGGCGACAGTACGGCCGCCAGCGCGAACGCCGGGATAAGCGGAATGCCCGGCACAATCCAGTAGATCAGAAAGCCGATGCCGACCACCGTCACGACCACCAGCGCCAGCGCCAGGCCAAGGATCTCGCGCCCGTGCTCAATGAATTCGCGGGTCGGCGTTTTCCAGCCGTCGGCGAACAGCAGCGGCGGGATAAACAGGACCAGAAACAGCTCTGGATCAAATTCAACGTGCAAACCAAAGGTCGGCCACGCCAGAAGCGCGCCAATGGCGATTTGCATCAGTGGGAGTGGAACCTGAAAGGGCAGTACGCGCGTCACTACCCCGGAGAGTGAGACCACAAGGGTCATGATGAGGATGGTAAAGAATATTTCCATGTGTTCCCTGTTTGCTGCGTTTTCTTTTATACCTGTGAGGCGTCTTGCCTGTGAATCATACGCTACCCAGATTAACGCAAATGGAAACAGGATGTGGCTTAAAAATAAAACGGGCGGCCTGAGCCGCCCGAGAGGAGCACAAAGGGTTTAAATCGCCCACCCGCCGGCGTAGAAGACCACCAGCGCCACCGCGATAATCACCGTGCCGAGGTTCAGCTTACGCCACTCGCCGGAGACCAGGCGGCCGATCACCAGGGTCGCGAAACCGATCATAATGCCGGTCACGATGTTACAGGTCAGCACGATAAACACCGCGGTGATCAGGCCGGCCATCGCGTCGACGAAGTCGTTGAAATCGATTTTCGCCACGTTGCTCAGCATCAGCAGGCCGACGTACATCAGCGCCGGTGCCGTCGCGTAAGGTGGTACCAGATACGAGAGCGGAGAGAGGAACAGGATCAGCAGGAACAGGACACCGACCGTCACCGCGGTCAGCCCGGTTTTACCGCCGGCCGCGGTACCCGCCGCCGATTCGATATACACCGCCGCTGGCGCCGCCCCGACTAAACCGGAGAAGACGCTGCTCAGGGAGTCGGTGGTCAGCGCTTTACCGCCGTTAATGATCTGCCCATCTTTGTCCAGCAGGTTTGCCTGGCCGGCCACCGCGCGGATAGTACCGGTGGCGTCAAAGACCGCCGTCATCACCAGCGCCAGCACGCTGGGCAGCACGACCGGGTTCAGCGCGCCGATGATGTCGAGGCTGCCGATCAGCGAGTTGCCTTTATCATCGCTCAGGGATGGCATGGCGAAAATACCGGAGAAATGGACGTTCGGATCGAAAATCAGGCCGACAATCGACACGCCGATAATGGTCAGCAGAATACCGCCTGGTACTTTCATTTTTTCCAGACCGATGATCACCGCGAGGCCAATCAGCGACATCACCACCGGGAAGCTGGCAAATTTGCCCAGCGCCACCGGCAGACCATCCAGCGGGTTTTTGATCACCAGACCAACGCCGTTGGCAGCGATCAGCAGCAGAAACAGGCCAATCCCGATCCCGGTACCGTGTGCCACACCCTGCGGCAGGTTGCGCAAGATCCAGCTGCGGATGCCGGTTGCCGAAATCACCGTAAACAGGACACCCATCAGGAATACTGCGCCGAGGGCCACCGGAATACTAATGTGCTGCCCCAGCACCAGGCTGAAGGCGGTGAAGGCGGTCAGCGAGATAGCGCAGCCAATGGCCATTGGCAGATTCGCCCATAGCCCCATCGCCAGCGAGCCAACGCCCGCCACCAGACAGGTGGAAACAAATACCGCGGCCGGCGGGAAGCCCGCTTTACCGAGCATTACCGGCACTACGATGACGGAGTACACCATCGCCAGAAAGGTAGTGAGACCTGCAACAATCTCCTGACGCACGGTGCTGCCGCGCGCCGAAATTTTAAACCAGGCGTCTAATGAACCGCCGGTACGCGCTGAAGGCGTAGACATAGAAAACTTCCCCTGAAAATTTTTATTGTTCGTTGGTATGCGTGGTGGACCCTCCACTGCCAGTTAAACGCGATCTCCTTGTACCGAATCGCAGCGCCAGGGGGGCTGCAAAAAAGCAAACGTTTAACTCCACGCATACACTACGGTGTGTCAACCTTGTCTCCTCCCCCTGGATAGCAGATAAAAGAGGGAGCAAAACAGAAAGGCAAACGATTATCCGGCCTTTAGATAACCCTTTTCAACCGATGTTTATCGTATTTCGCTAAATTTCGCTTATGACGAACAGAAAATAACCAGCTGATGCGCAAACGTTATCGTCCATGCGCAATCCGCTAACAATTTTTTAGTCAGTTGCTTTCATTTAGCCGCGTCATCGGATCCGCTGATACCTCAGGCGCCGGGTAAGGTGAAGGGGCCGCCGCGCTCGATGGCCCGCTGCCAGGCCGGGCGCTGCTCCACCCGCTGTCGCCAGGCCTCGATATGGCGAAGATCATCCATGCCGCCGCGGGACAACAGCGCCATCACCGGGAAGCTCATCTGGATATCGGCCATGCTCAGCTGCTCGCCGGCAAACCATGGCCGCGTGGCCAGATGGTTGTCAATGAACCGCGCATGGGTGGCCAGTTGGGGATCGAGCCACGCTTTCTGGATACCTTTGCCCAGCAGCGAGCCCAGCGAGCGGACGCCAAAGGGCACCGGAGGTCTGCCGAGGCTGGCGAACACCAGCTTCATTAACAGCAGCGGCATCAGCGAACCTTCGGCATAGTGCAGCCAGAAGCGGTACTGCAGTTTGTCATCTGTGCCCTGCGGCTTCAGCAGCCCATCGCTGTCCCAACTCTCCTGCAAATACTCAAGGATCGCGCCGGACTCCGCCAGCACATAGCCGTTGTCTTCCAGCACGGGCGATTTACCCAGCGGGTGGATTTTCTTCAATGCCGCTGGCGCCAGCATCGACTTTTCCCGCTGATAGCGGACTATCTGATAAGGCAGCTGTAGCTCCTCCAGCGCCCACAGTACGCGTTGCGATCGTGACTGATTAAGATGGTGTACCGTCAGCATGGGCCTCTCCCGTCGTTTGTTCAAATTAACTATAGGAACAGGCGCTGATTGCCGGGAAAATTTCGGCAAAATAGTGAGGAAAAAACGGCGGCAGATGCCATAGTTAAAGTGTCGACGCAAACCGGAACCTCCATCAACAGATTGCGCAATACTGAGGGACGTCGACGTCGGGGGAAACCCTCTCGTGAACCAACGAGATAATGCGAAAGACCAAGACCGGAAAACAACTAAAGCGCCCAGTTGTGGCGCTTTAGTTTTATCACTCCTCTTCCAGCAGCCGAGCGCCGGTCCCCTCTTCCCCCAGCTTATCGCCCGGGTTGCGTAGCGGGCAGTCGCGCCGCGATAAACAGCCACAGCCAATGCAGCCGTCGAGCTGGTCGCGCAGCGCCGTCAGGGTGTGGATACGCCGGTCAAGCTCCTCGCGCCACTGTGATGACAGCATTTTCCACTCTTTTGCGCTGAGATTGTGCCCTTCTGGCAGCACGCCAAACGCGTCGCCGATGGTGGCCAGCGGGATGCCGATACGTTGCGCAATTTTGATAATCGCCACCGCGCGCAGGACATCGCGCCGGTAGCGCCGCTGATTGCCGGCATTCCGCTGGCTATGGATCAGCCCTTTACTCTCATAAAAATGGAGGGCCGAGACCGCCACGCCGGTTCGTTTTGCCACTTCCCCGGGCGTCAGCAGCATTTTGATGCGGGGTGATTTCTTTTCCATAAAGCGCTTTACCTCAAGTTAACTTGAGGAATTATACTCGCCCGCAGACAAAACGACGAATCGAGAATTGAGAGAGGCCGCTTTATGTCCCATCAGGATATTATTCAAACACTGATTGAATGGATTGATGAACATATCGATCAACCACTTAACATTGATGTAGTCGCCAAAAAGTCAGGATACTCGAAGTGGTACCTGCAGCGGATGTTCCGCACCGTGATGCATCAGACGCTGGGGGATTATATTCGTCAGCGCCGTCTGCTGCTGGCGGCGGAGGCGTTGCGAACCACCCAGCGGCCGATCTTTGATATCGCTATGGATCTGGGCTATGTCTCGCAGCAAACCTTCTCGCGGGTATTCCGCCGGGAGTTTGACCGCACCCCCAGCGACTACCGCCATCAGATCTCCGCGTGACGCGGCGGCTGAGGCACGTTCACGGGCGCGGGCGCATTGGCTAACCACTGCATAAACTCCCGCGCCGGCATCGCTTTCGCAAACAGCCAGCCCTGGCAATACTGCACGCCGCGCTTGTAGAGCCAGCTTACCTGCTCCGGCGTCTCCACGCCTTCCGCGATAGTCTTTAAACGCAACCCGCGCGCCATCTCGATGATGTGCTCGGCAATGAGGTGGCTGGTGTTGTTGGTGGTCAGCGTATCAACGAAGGTTTTATCGATTTTAAGGATATCGACGTTCAGGGCGTGCAGATTATGCAGATTCGAGTAGCCAGTGCCGAAATCATCGATGGCAATTTCATAGCCCGCTTCGCGAAACGCCTGGATCACCGGCGTGGTCTTCGGCACGTCGATAAACCCCCGCTCGGTAACTTCGATTTTGATCTGTCCGATACAGACCGCATAGCTGCGCGCTTTCTCACTGATCTGTGAAATCAGCCGCGCCGAGTGGAAATCCGACGCAGAGAGATTGATCGCCACGTACAGCTGCGGATGGCTGGCAAGAAACTCGCCCATTTCGTAAAACAGCTCATCCACCACGTAGTCCGTCACCTGGGCAATCATGCCTTCATTTTCCGCCAGCGGAATAAACTCCGCCGGGTTCATCACCGGGCCGTCAAACCCTGGCCAGCGCAGCAGCGCTTCCGCTCCGACGCAGCGGTTATTTTTAATATCGATAATCGGCTGGTAGTGCAGGCGCAGCTGGCGGCAGCTCAGAGCCCGCTGCAGCATATTGCGCGGCGAGTGATACTGCCGGCGGGTGCGCGACCACACCAGCACCAGTAAAATACTGCAAATGATCCCCAGCGGCAGCGTCAGGCTGGCCTGGTCACAAAAGTTGTGATAATAGCTGGCCCGCGAGGTGGACATAATGACGGCGATCGGCCGGATAGCGGAGCGGGCTATCGTATACACCCGGCCATTCTGATTAAAAAAGGTATCGCCTTCGCGAATCAACGCATGAAGTTCCGCGGGCTCGACATTGTTACTGACCGAGAAAAAGAGGTTGGTTTTGGTATCAAATACGCCATAGGCTAAATCGCGATCGCTGGCGATTACCGAGCTGTACGAGAAGGGATTGACCACCACCACATAGGGCCCCTTCTGCATATAATTCATGGCAAAGCCCGGATAAAACGGCGTGTCCCGGTAATAGTAAATCGCGACATCCGGCTTTTTGGTGTAATTGGCCGCCGGCATCCGCCAGCCGGTTTGCTGATGAACGGACGTTGAACAGATAAAGCGCTGGCCGTTAGCGTAGATCAGATCTTCCACATACAGCAGGCCACGAACGATATGCAATAAATAACGCTGATGGTCCGCTGAGCATAGCTCCCCGCGATACTGGCTGGCTTTCGCCCGGGCCTGATCCGCTTCGCGGATGACCATTTCCGTTTTTTGCAGCGCCAACTGCGAAAATGAGTGTAATTGATCAATGGTTTCGGCTTTCGCCCGCAGCTGGGCAAACCACAATGCCAGTACCACTGGCAATAAAATAACCAAACCCGTTCCGATGAGCCTTAGCGCCTTATGCGGCGCACTGTCACCCATTTACGCTTACATCCATGCGATATGCCTTAATTAAGGTAGACCAAACACGTTAGCAATCGCGACTGCGATAGACATCAGCAGATTTTCTGCCAGCCCTCACGGGCGTCAGCTTTACCCCTGATGGTGAAGAATAATACTTATTTATCAGGTATTCGGAAGATATTCCGCCAAGATTAAGAATAGACGCGTATCTGACTCGGTTTCTCCGTGTAATAAACAAGAACAGGTAATAAAACCCGCAGAATAATAATCATTAGCAAGGCAATGAAAATAAGATCAGCGGGGGTTGCTCACTAATATCCACACAAATAACGTTGCTATTAAACGCAGCGAAAGCTCATTTTTTGACTGGTGAAGAAAGCGCCAAGTGTGATATAGTTCACACAAGTTGATGAAACAGAAATGGCGTTTCATCACTCTCTAGTACGCCAGTTGAGACCAGAGCGCTATGCCATCGTCAGTCGCGCCAGGTCGTCCATGGCTCCCCGACTTTCTTTGAGGATAGGTTAATGGCTTCCATTACTACCAGTGTCGTGTTGTTGCGCTGGCCCCTGGTGAGCGCAGTACTCATGTTTCTCGCCAGCTCACTGAATATTCAGCTTCGCAAAAGCGATTACGCCGGTCTGGCGGTGATCTGCAGCTGCCTCGGCCTTGCCGCCGCCTGCTGGTTCGCCACCGGTTTGCTCGGCATCACCCTGCTCGATATTGCCAAAATCTGGGGCAATATCAAAGATGTGATGATTGAAGTCATGAGTCAGACGCCGCCAGAATGGCCAATGATGATGACCTGAGGTTAAAAAGCTTCCCGACGGGAAGCTTTTTCGTTTTCTGCAGCTCTTATTTCCCCAATTTCGCCATCATCTCCGGACGCATAAATTTATGGATCACCACCATAAAGAGCAGCGATGGCACCAGCAAAATCAGCGCGGTAATCGACGAGACCTGATAGTTACCCGACATGCTGGCGTTATAGAGCAGCAGCGGCAGCGTAGTGATATCCGGCGCCCCGACGAAGAAGGTGCCGGTAAACTCATCCAACGACTCCAGAAAAACAAAGATGCAGGCGGCAACGATCCCTGGCGCCGCCTGCGGCAGCACGATGTGCCAGAAGGTATACACCGGTCCGGCGCCCAGGTTACGCGATGCCCGCGCCAGCAGCGGGTCGATGGCTGAAAACGCGGCCACACAGATCCACACCGAGTACATCAGACCATGGACGCTATGCACCAGCACCACCCCCGCGATAGTTCCGTTCAAGCCCCACTGGTAAAACAGACGAGCAATATTCATGTATACCGTCAGGTTGGGAAAGGCCTGCGGGAGGAGAAACAGCAGCATAAACAGCACCCGCAGCGGCATTTTCCGCCGGGAAAGCGCATAGCCGGCGGGAACGGAAATCAACAAACAGACCCCCACCGACAGCAGGGCGATCAGTATGCTGGTTAACAGCGAGCTGGAGACATCGCTGTACGGATTGAAAACCTGATACCAGTACTTCAGGCCCCACTGGCTGGGCAGCGAATGGGGAAAATACCAGCTTTCCGCTACGGTCCAGATCAACAGGTTCAGAAGCGGGCCAAACATCGCCAGCAGCATAAACAGCAGCAGCAGGGTCTGCAGCACCGGGCTGGCGTTCACTTTACGGCGTCCTCTTACCCACCATGACGGAGAGGAAGCAAGGTTCAGCGCTTTCATCATTCACCGCCTTTTTGCTGCAGGCTATGGCGCAGGTAAAACCACGACAGCGCGCCGCAGATCGCCAGCGACACCACGCCAAGCGCATTCGCCACCGCGTAATCACCATAGGAATTGACGCGAAACGCCATATCCACGGTCAGCATCGTCGGCGTCCCCACGCCGATCATCAGCGGTACCGACAGCACCGACATCATGGTTACCGTCGACAGCACCAGCGCCACGCCGATGGTCGGCAGGACCTGCGGCAGCATAATATCGAACAGCAGCCGCGGCCGGGAGGCGCCAAGGTTACGTGCGGCGAGGATCTGCGACGGCTCCAGCGCCGCCATCGCTCCGCAGATCAACAGCGTAGCAAAGGCCAGCTGCTTCCAGACAAAGGTAATGACAATTCCCTTCCATCCCAGCCAGGAGAGGGTCTCCAGCGGCCTGACCAGATCGGCCGCCACCAGCGCATTGTTCATCAGGCCATTTTTGGCGAGAAAAGTGCGCATCATCTGAGCGACGACGATAAAAGGAATAAACAGCGGCAGGCGATACAAAAAACCCAGCAGGCGAACAACGGGCCGGCAAGGCGACAGCGCAATCACTGCCGACAGGGTAATGGCGATCAGCGCTAACAACGCCACCGAGATCAGCACGATAAGCAGCGAAAAGAGCACATCGTTGGCGTAAAGCGCGTAGACCTTGCGAAAATGATCGAGGGTGAACGGCTGTCCCGGCGCGGTAAACGCCGAGACCAGCGAAAACCCCAGCGGATACAAAAACAAGATCGCGACCATCAGCGCGGCCGGGGCAACCAGCAGCAAATATTTTAATGAACTGGACATAAAGAACCTGGCGTTGGCACAAGCAAGCGCCCGGGTCGGCGACCCGGGCTGGAAAAAGGGTTAATTGGCCACCTGGCTTTCGTAACCCTCTTTGATATCGTCAAAGTAGGGAGCGATCGGGAAGCTTTTGCCATACTTCGCCAACGCTTCTGGCGAGATTTCGGCAAACAGTTTTTGCCAGGTCGCTGCATCCAGCTTCGGCTTCACCTGCCCGGCGTCGATGCCCGGATACCAGTTGAACTGCTTAACGATCCCCTGCGCCTGCACTTCCGGGCTGGTGGCCAGCGCGATAAAGTCGCGCGCCAGCTGCGGATTCGCCGCTTTCGCCGGAATGACGTAATACATCGGCTGACCCGGCATGCCCGGGGCCAGTAAAGCGAGCTTAATCGATGGCGGCAGCTTGCCCTGATCTTTCCAGCTATAGAACATGTCGACCCATACCGGGCCCATGGCAATCTCTCCCCGACTTAGCATGTCGAGCGTACCAGCGTTGCCCGGAGTGAAAGTGACATTTTTATTGAACGCCTTCAGTTTCTCATAGGCTTGCTGCCAGCCCTTTTCGACGCTTTTATCATAAGGCGCGGAGGAGAGGCGCTCGGCGTCGGTCCCGTAGGCGTAGATCCAGCCCACCACAAAGCTAACGCCGGACATGCCGTTCTTGATGCCGTTATAGCCAAAAGCCTGAGGATGTTTCTGCGTCCAGGCCACCAGCTCGTCATACGACGCCGGTGGCGTATTGACGAGATCGCTGTTCCAGGCGATAGCGGTCTGGCTTAAGAACATCGGCATGACGTATCCGTCGACGTTAACGCCCAGCGCCTGGGTGGCGCTCGGCGAGCTCACCATGCCGCCGGTCTGAATATCCTGGCGATATTTTTGCAGCAATCCCTTTTCCACCTGCTCCCCGCCCGCCTTCTGATGCACCACGGCGACGTCGATATCCCATTGCTGCGCGCCGCTCTCCTGCTGGGCGCTCAGCTTCTCGCTAATTTTATTCGACCCGGCGTCGCCTGGGCCGGTACCGATCACCCGCACCTTGACGCCGGGATGAGCGGCTTCAAATTTTGGCCCCAGCCAGGTTTTCACGTAATCCACCATATTCTGATCGCCCGCGGTGGCGACGTTAAGAAAGGTGTCGGCCTGGGCGCTAACGCTCAGGCAGAGGGTCGTTAAGATCGCTGCTTTCGTCTTAGTAAACATGGATTGTCCCCAGAATGAACACGCTGATATCACTGTGATAGTGGTAAAGGAAAAATATGGAGGGCCGGCATCGGCACATGGAGCCTGACGCGGCTTTTCGTCGGCCAGCACTGAGCGGAGTCGGCCTGCAGCAGGCGGTCATGACAGCGCACGCTGTGGCGATACAGATTGCCCAGAAACGCGCTCTGCTCCACCATCCCCTCCAGGGCGAGCCCTTCCTGCGGCGCGGGCTGCGTTAATTCAGCGAGCGTGGCATCGGCGCTGCGAAAATAAATGACTTTTTCACCCTGCTGAGCAGCGGATAAACCGGATATTGCGGCAGCGGATATTTCATCAGAGGTTATTTTATTATCGGCGCCCATAAAATCAGCGACGAAGGGTGTCGCGGGTCGCTGATATATTTGTTCCGGCGTGCCGGTTTGCTCAATTCGCCCCTGGTTTAATACCGCAATTCGGTCCGCCATCACTAATGCCTCCTGCTGATCGTGGGTGACAATTAATGACGTAAAGCCGAGTTTCTTTTGCAGAGATTTAATTTCATGGCGCACATTGAGCCGCACTTTGGCATCCAGATTAGATAACGGCTCATCCAGCACCAGCACCTGAGGCTCTATCGCCAGCGCCCTCGCCAGCGCCACCCGCTGCCGCTGGCCGCCCGAGAGTTCGGTCACCTTCACGTCAGCCAGCCCGTCGAGATTGACGATCCGTAGCAGCTCCGCCACTCGCCGTGTGATATCCGCCCCGCGCCATTTGCGCAGCTTCAGGCCATAGCCAATATTGCGCGCCACCGTCAGGTGCGGCCACAGGGCGTAGCTTTGAAACACCATGGTGATATTGCGCTGCTCCGGCGCCTGATGGGTGATCGATCGGCTGGCGATGGCGATCTCCCCGCTTTCCACCGGAATAAAACCGCAGAGGGCATTCAGCAGGGTGGTTTTTCCACATCCGGAAGGGCCGAGCAGGGCGATCATCTCCCCCTGTTCGACCGCCAGATCGATATTATGTAAAACCACTTTATCGCCATAACTAATTTTAAGGCCAGAGATCTTTAAATAACTCATATTCGCTACCTGAAAGCGCTGTTGCGGGCATTTTTTATTGGTATGAACACGTGTTCATTTAGCTGTAAAAAAAATGCAACGTTGACTCGACATGATGTGAGCCTACTTTGTCGGGTATTTATGACAATTTAATTAAGCGGCAAAAATTTTTGGCGAGGGTAAATGAAAATAGATGTGCTTGGCTGCGGGAGCGCCTTTTCCTGCACGCAAAATACTTCCGCGTTGCGGGTAATCGACGCGGACAACAAACAGTGGTTAATCGACTGCGGCCCCACCGTTCCCCGCGCGCTCTGGCAGCGCGGCGGCGGGGTCAACGATATCGACGCGATCTACTTCACCCACGTTCATCCGGACCACTGCACCGGTCTGACGGCGCTGCTGAATTACTGGAAAAGCGGCTCCCGCCAGAAGCCGTTGATTATCTACTGCCAGCCGGCGCAGCAGCCGGTGCTCAAGCAGCTGGCCGCGCTGGCGAACTGGCCGCAGGCGGAGCTTGGCTTCACCCTCGACTGGCAAGCGTGTCGCGACGCCTGGACGTGGCAGGACTGGCAGATCCGCACTGCCCCCACCCAGCATGAGCTGAGTAATCGCGCCATCCGTATCACCATTGCCGGGCAGACGCTGTTTTACAGCGGCGATGGCCGGCCGACCGCCGACTCGATGGCCCTGATGGCCGGCGCCGGGCTGGCGTTTCAGGAGTGTGCCTCGGTGGCGGCTCTGGACGATGACGCCTCTCATGGCGATTTCCCCTCTTGCCTGATGCTGTTCAGAACGCTGCAGCTCCCGGCGCTGGGGCTCTATCACTGCGAGGACGCTTCCCTGCCGGCGCTGAAGCAGGCCTGCCAGCCGTGGCCGGGTTTATTCGTTTCCCGGGATGGGCTCGCCTTAACGTTGCCGCGTCCCACGTTTAACGACGAGGCGCATATCCTATGAGCCCTGCACCCCGTAAACCCAGCGTCACCGCCCAGGACGTTGCCCGGCGAGCGGGCGTCTCCCGGGCGGTGGTGTCCCGGGCGTTGAGCAGCAACGGCAGCATCTCTCCCGATGCCCGGGCGCGGGTGTTGCGCGCCGCCGAAGAGCTGGGGTATCAGGTTAATTTCCTCGCCCAGGGGCTGAACCGCCAGCGCAGCCACTTAATCGGCGTGATCGTCTCGCGCATCAGCGATCCTTTTCGCAGCGCCCTGCTTGATGCCCTGCTCAACGAGATCCAACGCCAGGGCTTTCAGGCGCTGGTGAGCGAGATCCATAGCGAGCAGGATCTGGCGCACACCCTGCGCCGTTTCGCTCAGTTTCGCGTCTCCGGAGTTATCGTTACCTCCGGCCAGCCGCCGGAAGCGCTGGTGAACGAGTGCGTTCAGCAGCATATTCCGGTGGTGGGCATTAACCGTCAACCGACGATCCCCGGGGTGGATTATGTCTGCTCTGATAACGCCGCTGGCGCCGAGCTGGCCGCCGACCAGCTGTTGCGCAGCGGCTGTCGGCGCTTCGGCTGGCTCAATATTCACCCTTCCACCTGGGCCGGACGCATGCGCGGGGAAGCGTTCAGCCGGGCGCTACAGACGCGCGGAGTGGACATCGAACGCGACCTGGCGCACCTCGCCTGTCCGGAAGAGGGCTACGTCGGCGGTGAGCAGGCCGCGGCGCTCGCTGGCGAGGTGCCTGAGGGGATCTTTTGCGCCAATGCCCAGCTTGCCTGTGGCTTTCTCGATGGAATGCGCCAGCGCGGCAAACAGGCGCCTGAGGATTACCAGCTGATTGGTTTTGATAACACGCCGCCGACCGCGCAATATAGCTACCAGCTCACCACCCTACATCAGGATGTGGCGGCGATTTCCCGCCAGGCGCTTACCCGGCTGCAGGAGCGCGCCGCCGACCCTTTACAACCTTCACGCACCACCTGGGTGGAGGTGACATTAATTCACCGGCGCACGTCGCCCTTTGTTATCTGAGAGCAGGACTATGACGGAAGCACAACGAGAGTCATTATGCGCCTTGATTCGCCAGGCTGGCGCCCACGCCCAGGCGCTGCGCGATGCGGGATTACAGGTCGATAAAAAATCGCGCCAGGACTTTGTGTCCCAGGCGGATCTCGCGGTAGAACAACAGATTAAAGGCTGGCTGCAGGCCCATTTTCCCCAAGAGGGTTTCCTCGGCGAGGAGAGCGGTTTTGCTGGCGATGAACAGACCGTCTGGGTGCTCGACCCTGTCGATGGCACCACCAACTTTATCCTCGGTATGGATTACTGGTGTATCTCGCTGGCGCGAGTATGCCAGGCCGAGCTGACGCTTGGCATTATCTACGCTCCCGATCGCGATGAGTTGTTCTTCGCCGGCCGCGGCGAAGGCGCGTATCTCAACGGCCAGCGTCTGACGCTACGCGAACCGGATCCGGATGCGGTGGTGGTGGGTATGGGCCGTTCCAGCCGCGCCCCGGCCAGCGACTACGCCCAGGCCATCGCGACCCTGCTCGACGCCGGCCTGGAATATCGCCGCTTCGGCGCGGGGGCCCTGATGCTGGCGCATGTCGCCGCCGGCCAGCTCCATGCCTATTATGAAGCGCATATGAACAGCTGGGACGCGCTGGCAGGCATGCTGTTGATTGAGGAGGCGGGGGGAAAGTGCAATGCGTTTCTCGCCAATGAGGGTCTGCGGCGAGGCAACCTCGTGCTGGCGGGCTGCGCAAGCGTCCAGCCGCGGCTGGCGGCCCTGCTGGCGAAATAACGCCACGCCGCCGGCGGCTGGCCGGCGGCGTGGACTGACTACCGCCAGGGTTCGCTGCGGGGAATATTATTCGGACAGCGCTTAATTGCGCAAAAGGACTGGTAAAAACAGGAGTCAGACCGCTCGCCGCCGGCATGGTATGGGCAAGATGGCCGCTCACGTAATTTTTCCCATTGCGCCTCATCGTACACCGTAATATTGTAGATTTTTAATGAATGATACTGGTCATTAATTAAAACTCTCGAGGAATAGAGCTTCATCGACTCGCCGGGCAGCAGGATCACATCGGCCTCGTACCACATGATAAATTTTAAGAAACGCAGACTGGATATTGCCGAGAAGGCGATGCCGGATTGCGGGCAGATCAGAGTATTAAGAATAGTCCATTTCATATTCCTTCCTTATACAGATGCTACAAATTGTTACCGTATATAGTGATAGCATTCATTATTATAAACCGCAAGCGTCCCTGACAATTATGTGACTTAAGACAATTCCTAACAACACAACCCATTATTAGTAAGGTTTCATTTTCCTCTCAAAATTTATGATTAGGCCCGATAAAAAACAGCCAAATTAACCTTAAAAAAGAAAATATAATAAAAAATAAGATAATATAAACTTAATTGACAATACGTCTTAGTCCCTCTGGATGAGGCCTCAGTCATTGGTATTAGATGATGCAGCACTGAGCATTACCCGCGGTTGTCAAGAAAAGAGGACCGTAGCAGGCAGCTATTTATTGCGCGGTTACCTCGTCGTACGTCACCAGCTCCGCGAGGCCCTCAGACCGCGCTCGGGTAAATGTCGCGGGTGTCCCGCCAGATCGCATTCCTTAGCGATAATATCGACATAGCGATTGAGCATATTCTGCTCAATCGCTATGTCGGAAGACAGTCCACAGAATATTGCCACGCCGGTCTAACAAGCCCCGCTGAGGCCCTACCAGGTTTTGCCGATATTAAACTGAAACTGTTCTGCTTTATCACCATCGTACTTTTTAAACGGCTCTGCCCAGGAGAAGACCAGTGGACCAAGGGGAGACATCCACTGCACGGCAATCCCCGCGGAGAGACGAATATGACTCGGATCGCCGTAGTCAGGGATACCTGCCGCCAGCGTCTGCGCGGTGTTGTGCCAGGAGGTGCTCCAGACCGTCCCCGCGTCAACAAACAGCGAGGTTCGCAGACTATCGGCGTATTTGTCATTCACAAAGGGGGTTGGAATGATAAATTCGCTGTTCAGCACCGCCATGGCATTCCCGCCGACCGCATCAGACGAGGCGTCCAGCGGGCAGGCGCTATAGCTGCTTTCGCTACCATTGCAGCGGTAATAAGCCGCTTTAGGCCCAATGGTGTTAGAAGAGAAGCCGCGCACCGACGACGAACCGCCAGCGTAAAAATTATCGTAGAACGGCACACTTTTGCCGTCTAACCCGCCGGCATAGCCTGCGCGCAGGCGTTCCATCCAGACCCAGCGCTTGTTTTCGCTCAGCGGCAGATACTGGGCGGTGTCAAAAGAGAGTTTGTAGTAGTTATTATCCGAACCGGGGAGCGTCACTTTACCGCTCAGGCTGCTCTTGTTTCCCGCACGCGGGAAGAAGCCGCGATCGAGATCGTTGTAGCCCCATCCAAGACTCACAAAATAATCGTTGGCGCTATATTTTGCGCCACTGTCGCCATCTTTCGTCACCACGCTGGGCTCGATTCCCCGAGAGCTGAGGTAGCGCCAGGTCGTCAGCTCCGGATCCATATTGGTCAGGCGATTATGGACATAATCCAGCCCCAGGTTCAGGGAGTTATTTTCGCTAATGGGAAACCCTAGCGTACTGCCTAAGCCATAGCTCTGCTGGTTATAGCTCCCGGCATCCGCATCGGAAGCATCATAGCTGTTATAAAAAATCTTTCCGCCCAGGCTGATGCCATCAACGGTAAACCACGGGTTCGTCGCCCCCAGTTCAAGATAAGACTGATAGCTGTTGCGCGTCCCATTGAAGCTCACGCTATTGCCCGTACCCAGCCAGTTATCCTGCGTCACGCCAAGCTGATAGCTCACGCCGCTATCCGTACCAAATCCCAGGCCCACGTTGAATGAGCCGGTGTTGCGCTCCTTCACCTTGTAGACCACATCGACCTGATCCGCCGTTCCATTGACCGGAACGATCTGCTGTTCAACGTTCTCAAAAAAACCCGTTCGATCAAGACGTACTTTCCCTTGCTCGACTTTTTCGTTGTTGAGCCACGCCCCTTCCATTTGGCGCATTTCACGACGTAACACCGCGTCCCGGGAGGTGTCGTTACCGGAAAAGCGGATCTGGCGTACCGAGTAACGGCGGCCGGCGTTGACCTGAATATGCAGCGTCACACGATGATGCGCGTCATCGATTTCCGGCGTGGTCGTCACCTGCGGCCAGGCATAACCATACTTACCAAAACGCTTTTTGATCTCATTTTCAACCGTGGTGACTTGCGCCCCGCTATACCATGCCCCCGCCAGCGGCTGGGCAAGGGCCTCGATCTCCGGTCCATGCTGCGCCAGGTCGCCTGTCACCTGAGTTCGGTCGACCTGATAACGTTCGCCTTCATTGAGGGTGATGGTGATATACAGGGATTTTTTATCTGGCGTCATACTGACCTGCGTGGACTGGATCGCAAAGCGCGCATAGCCGCGATCGAGATAAAAACTGCGCAGCGTTTCCAGATCGGCTTCCAGCTTCTGTTTCTGATATTTTTTATCCGCTACCACATTCCACCACGGCACATTATCGCGTAGCTGAAGCTGGTCCAGGAGCGTCTCTTCCCGAAACGCCTGATTACCGATAATGTTTATTTGTGCGATTTTCGCCGATACGCCTTCCTGAAAGACGAACGTTAAGTCAACGCGATTACGCGGTAACGGTGTCACCACAGCGTGAACCTGCGCGCTGTATTTCCCCGCGCTGTAATAGAAATCCTGCAACCCCTTTTCTATTTCGCTAAGCGAATTTCGATCCAGTGCGCTACCTGCTGAAATACCTGTCGCGGTGAGATTTTCCTTTAACGCATCATCCTTCACCGACTTATTCCCGGAAAAACTGATGCTGGCAATAGTGGGCCTCTCCTTAACCTGCACCACCAGCGTTTTCCCATCGCGCAGGATCTGCACATTCTCGAAATTGCCGCTCGCATACAGCGCGCGCACTGCCTCGCTGACTTCCTCTGCCGTCACCGCTTCTCCCGCGTGCAACGGCATACTTAATAGCGCCGCCCCGACGGTCACGCGCTGCAGCCCTTCAAAACGGATATCATCAACTTGATATGAGGTTGCGGCGTACAGCGTTAAAGGAGTAATCAATAATCCGCTGATGATATGAGTCTTTTTTAACATGAATGTGTCGTCTACGAGATAATGAGCAATAGCAGTTATCTGCTGGCGTTGAGCTTATTTGTTCAGGATGCGTATCTAAGATATGCGACAGAAATAACCTGAGCGAGGCGCAGAATTACATGCAATTATGGCGACAAAATGGAGAAAAAAAGGATGTTAAATCATGTTTAAAAATATATTTAATGATGGAACTTTTCCTGAACGCCGTGGTTCTAATGGCCAACACCAGAGCTATATTTAGATTTACCTGAACGGTCTTTATTGAAAAAGCCCCCTTTCTTGCTAATGGAAAGGGGGAAGGATCTCGTTAGGAATGTTGTTCTCTGGAATCACCAGGAACAGGCACAATCATATTCTTAAAGCCAGCAGATATAATGAAGAGAAATTGAATAAATTATGCAATCGACATCACAACATTTTATCTTGTATTCACCACCAGACGCCGATGGCGAACATCTCCATATTTTCCTCAAAATAGCAGAATACAGTAGGGACGCCTTATCAAGGCATCAAGGAAAGTCTATCGTTATCTACAATAGCCAAGCAGTGGCGCCTCGCCAGGGAAGGTGAGGCATAGGCTTCACCATCCTGCCGCCTCCCATCATCAATCACAGGGAATCGCGTATGACACGCTTACTTAAAACGATGTTACCTATCATTCTCTGCACCCTCGTTGGGTTATCGTTCGCTTCACCCACGCAGGCTGCCTCCAGTCTGCCGATTGTTCTCCCCGCGCTAACATGCGATGCGCTAAGCGCTACCGACTTCAGCGCCGCCGTTGGCGCAAAGGTCACTATCAACCACACTGAAATGCAGACCTCTGCGCAGGGAAGCTGGTGCAAGGTGAGCGCCACTATCGCCCCCCAGATTGGCGTGCAGATTGCCCTGCCGACCCAGCGCTGGAGTCAACGTTTCTTGCAGGTCGGCTGCGGCGGACTGTGCGGGAGTATTAACCTGAGTCTGTCGAATGCCAGCGGCTGCCTACCGGCAATGAACGGCGAGTTTGTGGTGGCAGCAACCGATATGGGGCACCATGGCAGTATGATGGATGCGTCATGGGCAGAAGATCCGCAAAAGCGCATCGATTTTGCCTGGCGCGCCAACCACCTGACCGCAGTGCTGGCCAAAGCGGTGATGCAGACGCTTTACCGCCAGCCGCCAAAGTACGCGTACTTTATGGGCTGCTCAGACGGCGGTCGCGAAGCATTGATGGAAGCGCAGCGCTTTCCGCAGGATTTTGACGGTATCAGCGCTGGCGCGCCAGCGGCCTTTTTCCAGTTTCAGAACTCCTTCTTCCACGGCTGGAATGTGGCCGCCAATCAGCGTCCGGACGGTACCGCTATCTTGTTGAAAGATCGCTTACCTTTGATTCACCAGGCCATACTGGCTCACTGTCCGACGCTTTCCGGCGTGCAGGACGGCATCCTGCAAAACCCCTATGCCTGTCAGTTCTCTGAGACTTGGCTCCCCCGCTGTCCTGCCAACGCTCAGGACCGTTCCGCCTGCCTGACACAGGAAGAGATTGAGGTAGTGAAAAAGCTCTACCGCGGCGCTTACGACAGCCACGGCGCCCAGTTCGTCGCTGGCGGTCTTCCGCTGGGCTCCGAGCTACGCTGGCCGGTGCCGGAGACGCCGACCGGCCACTCAATGTCGGAAATGATGGTACTACCGGCTCTGCAATCCGTGCTCCTGCCGGGAGGAAAACAGAAGATCCAATCGATGCGGGATTTCCCACTTAATCAGCAGAATTTTGACGCCGTCGCTCAACTGGCACCGCTCTATAATGCGGCAAATACCAATCTTCATGCCTATCAGCAGCGCGGCGGCAAGCTTATCCTCTGGCACGGTCTGGCCGATGACTCCGTCAGCCCAGCCTTTTCTATCGCCTATTACCGCGGCGTAGAAGCAGAGATGGGCCATGCCGCAACGGATTCCTTCCTGCGGTTATTCCTGCTGCCTGGGGTAGCACATTGCGGTAATGGCGAAGGTTACGATCAAATTGATCTCCTTACCCCGCTGATGCGCTGGACCGAGGAAGGCATCGCGCCGCAAGAGATTATGGCCGGCAAACGGGCGCCAGCCGCCGCCAGGCTGCCGCCGATGACAGAAAAACCAGATGCCCAAACGCAGTTTCACGGCGTGCAGAAAGTCAGTCAGCCTTACGCTGACGCCGCTCCAGCCGTTATCGCAACGCGTCCGGTGTATCCCTTCCCGGCCATTGCCCGTTATAACGGGCACGGCAACGTGAATGACGGCGAAAATTATCATGCAGAGCAATCAACCGCGTTTGGTCATCTGCAGGTGGCAAAACCCGCCAGCGACTTTATTGGCCCTGATAACCAAAAAAATTATCAGGTTCGCCACGGCGAGCTCACCGTTCAATAAATCCAGGGCTCCTCATTGAGGAGCCCTTCGTTTTTGGGATTGGCCTCAATCATGCATAGCAAAACGCTCCAGCAATCGGTGTTAAGCGACCTGCTCTTGTGGATCGATAATAATCTGGATAAGAAACTGACCGTCGACGATCTGAGCGATATCTCTGGTTATTCCCCCTGGCATTTGTTTCGGCTCTTCCGTCATTATTTTGATCGATCGCCGATGGAATATATCCGCCAGCAGCGCATGTCGCTCTGTCGCCGTTTATTGCTGACGACGCCTGGTTACCGTATTGTCGATATTTGTATTATGGTTGGTTATGACGATCTCAGTGCGTTTAATCGTACCTTCAAAAAATATCATGCGCTCACCCCCACTCAATATCGTCATCAGGTCACCCGGCAAAAATAAGGAAGGTCCCCCTCCTCCGCATCGCTGCGGTTGGGAATGGAAGGGGGACAGGGGGGTATTGCAGAAGGGAAATAGCAGGGTGCTATTATCGAGCCCGATCGGGATCAACGACCTTGCGCGACGGAAATCAGTATAAAAGGATATTTTGAGCTAATAATGTAGAGGGCGTGAAGATTTTGTCACCATTTATAATTGTCTCCACCGCTCTCATCTGAAATAAAAAAACCGGGCCGCGCTGCACCCGGTTTCATTCTCACCAGCACCATCAGAAGTGAGTATTTACGCTCACAAAGAAGGTCCGCCCCGATTCGTTATAGGTCTCGGCACCCGCGCCATACAGATAAGCTCCCGTCGTCGCGTTGCCGGTCGTTTGCGCATTCCCTGCCCGATAGTGGCGGATATCAAACAGGTTATCTATCCCGCTGGTGAAGCTCAGGTTTTTGTTCACATCCCAGGTCGCACTGAGACCAACAATACTGTATGGGCTGACTTCGTTTAATTCGCTGCCGCTGACCGCCTCGCCCTTATAATTAAAGCGTTTTGGTTTCTGTCGGCCATACCAGGTAAAGGTGCTCTGCAGAGAGAGATCTTCACGGACCTGCCAGCTCAAAGTCGAGTTCAGGGTAAACTGCGGGATCACTGACAGTCGGTCGCCTGTCGTCTTATTCTTGCTCTGCAGCATCCATGTCAGGTTATTGCTCCAGTTAACCGTCTCCCCCATCGGAAGATTCAACGTTCCTTCCAGGCCTTCCACTAACGCCTTTGGTACGTTTTCCCACTGATAGATATTGGTGGTGCCGTTGCTGGCAGTGCCCACCGCCGCGTACCCTGACTCAATCTTGTTGTGATAGTCGTTACGGAACCAGGTGATTCCCGCCTGATAGCCCTCATGCTTATACTCAAGACCAATCTCTTTATTAACGCTGGTCTCCGCTTTCAGGTCGCTATTCCCCATCAGATAGCAGGCGGAACTACTGGCGTAACAGCCTTGACCGTTGCTGTAGAGAATATAGTTCGGGTTCAACTGGTAGAGGTTAGGCGCCTTGTAAGCGCGGGCAATGCCCAGCTTCAGCGTCCAGTCGTCCGTCAGCTCCTGGGACAGGTTCAGTGAGGGGCTCCAGTTATTGCCGACGATGCTGTGGTGGTCGAAGCGCAGAGCGGGTGTCAGCATGGTGCTGTCCGTTAGCGCCATATTATCTTCGGTAAACAGCGAGAAGATCTCGGCGCTGGAGTACGGGCTACGACCGGTAGCCGATACGCCATTGATAGCACCGTAAGAGAGCGCCTGGGTTGTCGATACGCCATCTTTCATCCGCTGCTGATTCCATTCTGTCCCCAGCGTCAGATTCTGATCGACCCCCAGCGTAAACGGAATATTCACTTCGCTATGTAGCAGAACATCGGCCAGATCGATATCTGAAAACTCGCTACTGGAGAAGATCCCTTCCGTCCCCCCCGCCAGCCCTTCATTCATTCGCGAGTTGCGGGTGTGTTCGTACTGGGCATAGCTGTTGCTGGTCACGCCATTATCCCAGCCGCCGGTCCATGTCACGCCATAAGTTTGCCGGTAGAGACGGTTAGTCTCTTTCCCGTACATGCTCTTCACCAGCGTACTGGTATTGGTGTTTTGTGTGTCGCCGGCATAGAGGTTGCCCTGTCGGCTGTAGCCGGCCTCAAACTCCAGGGCCTGCATCGGGGCGAACTCCCAGCGCAGCTTACTGTGAATATCTTTGTTCACCACCCCTTCACGCCCGGCAGGATAAGAGCCCGCGTAGGAGCCTGTACGCTCGGCTTCATGCCCGGCGTTAATGTCCTGAGCATCGGCCTGGGTTTTACTCAGATTACCCCAGAGATTGAAGCTGACACTGTCTGACAGCGGACCATTGAGGCTAAAGTTGGTACGTTTCGTCGACCCTTCTTTACGATGCTGCGGAGCATTCATATAGGTATTCCACGACCCATGCCATTCAGGCGTGGTCGGTTTGGTCACGATGTTGACGACCCCGCCCATCGCGCCATTACCATAGCGCGCCGCCGCCGGGCCGCGGATCACATCGATATGATCGATCATCTCTGCCGGCACCCAGTTGGTATCGCCACGGGAATCACGATCGCCGCGCCAGCCAAACCGCACCGAGTTACGGCTGGTGACCGGTTTTCCATCGACCAGCACCAGAGTGTTCTCTGGTCCCATCCCACGGATATCAATTTGCCGGTTGTTGCCTCGCTGACCGCTGGTGGAGTTACCGGTCAGATTGACTCCGGGTTGCGTGCGAATTAACTCCGACACATCGCGGGCGGGGGGATGTTTGCGAATCTCGTCCGCAGTAATGGTCGACACGCCCGGCGCCTGCAGGTTCTGCCTGGCGGCAGTCACCACCATCGTTTCCTCGTGATGTTCAGCAGTGGGGGTGCTCTCGTCAGACGTCGATGGTTCGATAACGCTCTCTGTCGCCTGCAGCGGCACGCTACAGGCAAACAGAGGAATGGCGATCCCCAGTGGGAAGAGAGACGTGTATTTCATAGAATATGCCCTGTTTTCTGTTGCTGTCGGGCATAACGCCTTCCCCAATTGAAAAAACAATGGGATAAAATACTTGCCTCAGCGCCTCGCCAGATTTTGGCGCAGGTCAGCGCCTTCCCGGCATTAATGGGAATAAGAAGACAGCGTGAGGCATAATAAAATTAAGTGCCCTGTTTCATCATTAGAGAAAAAGCGCTGCGCGCTATTCTTTGATAGCGTAATCCAGACAGCGTGTCATTAGAGTAATGTGCCGTGTTACGGTAATAAAAATGAGATTCATTATCAAGATGATAATAATCAATATCAGAGAAAAATAAAATAACATTTACCAATCAGCTGGTTACCAAAAAACAAACGGAAGAGAATAAAGTAAAAATAAAATCATCACTTTCTATTCATCATTAAAAAAACATATTTTTATCATATTATCTCCATAGTTAAATTAAAGACAAAAGCACATTAATAGTAAGTAATACTATTTGCGAAAGACTCTTTGTCGGTATCGTTACACCTTTTCCCCCATGTCCTACCCAGCTAACGGCGGCCGTTCTGCTAAAATAAACACATCCCCCTGCGGAGTGCTCCTCCATGAACGCCAACTCGCTATCACGCCTGTTTATCGCCTGGCTTACCTGCCTCGCGACGCTGTTATTCGCCCCTTTTCTGCCGGCGGCGGAGGCGGAAATCGCGCCGCCGGTGGCAACCGAAGACAATACGCTGTCGATCCATATCGACGACATGCTGCAGCCGTGGAAAGGCGATCTGCCCGGCATGCTCGATCGGCGCACCATCCGGGTATTAACCACCTACAGCAAGACCTTCTTTTTTATTGATAAAGGCACCCAGCGCGGGGCAACGCACGACATTTTTATCGCGCTGGAAAACGATCTGAATAAACAGCTGGCGAAAGATAAAAAGCTAAAACAGCGCCACCTGAAGCTGCACATCGTTTTTGTGCCGGTCAGTCGGGATAATCTCTTTACCGCGCTTAATGAAGGTAAAGGGGATATCGCCGCCGCCAACCTGACTATCACGCCCTCGCGGGAAGCCCAGGTCGATTTCGCCCAACCGCTCTACAGCAACGTGAAAGAATTACTGATCTCCGGCCCGGCATCGCCGAAGGTCGACAGTCTGGAGCAGCTCTCCGGTCAAACGGTCTTTGTTCGCCGCTACTCCAGCTATTACGAAAGTCTGCAAGCGCTGAACGCCCGATTTGCCAGCGAGTCACGACCGCCGGTTACCCTGGAAGCGGCGCCGGAAGCGCTGGAGGATGAAGATCTGCTGGAAATGCTCAACGCCGGGCTGGTGCCGTTGATCATCGTCGATCAGCATAAAGCGGTTTTCTGGAAACAGGTATTTCCGAAAATCCAGGTCCATGACAACGTGGTGCTGCGCGACGGCGGCAACATTGCGTGGGCGGTACGCCAGGACAGCCCGCAGCTGCTGGCGCTGCTGAACAACTTCGTGAAAAAGAATCGTCAGGGCACCACGCTGGGTAATACCCTGCTGCTGCGTTACCTGAAAAATGCCCAATATGTTAAAAATGCCGCAGCGAGTAAGGAACGGCGCAAGTTCCTCGCCATGGTGGACGTCTTCCGTAAATATGGCGATCGCTATGATGTCGACTGGCTGCTGATGGCGGCCCAGGGATACCAGGAGTCGCGGCTGAACCAGTCGGTTCGAAGCCACGTTGGCGCCGTCGGGGTGATGCAGGTGATGCCCCGCACCGGAAAAGAGCTGAAGGTGGGCGATATTAAACAGCTGGATCCCAATATTCATGCTGGCGTGAAATATATGCGCTGGATGATAGATCGTTACTATGCTGATGAGCCCATGACCCGGCTGGATAAAGCGCTATTTGCCTTTGCCTCCTACAACGCCGGTCCGGCGCGTATCGCCCGCCTGCGCACCATGACCAAACAGCGCGGGTTTGATCCAAACGTCTGGTTCGGTAACGTCGAAAATCTGGCGGCAGAAAAAATCGGCGCGGAAACGGTGACCTACGTCAGCAATATCTATAAGTATTACATCGCCTATCGGCTGATCGTCGATGACATGGCCCGCAAACAGAAAGCGACGGCGGCGCCGCGGCAGGAGCCGGTGGCGCCGCCAGCCAAACCGCAGCCCAGCGTGGCGATGCCCGCGACCGCTCAGGTGCCCGCGGCCTGAAGCGCTTGCGGCCAGCGGTCAAAACCACTTCTGAGGCGGTGGTGAAATAATCATAAAAAAAGCCCCGGCGAAACCGGGGCTTTCTGTGTTAACTACGTGGATATTGCGTTTAAGGCAGGCCTTAGAACGGGATATCGTCGTCGAAGTCCATCGGCGGTTCGTTGGAAGGCGCTGCCGGAGCCTGCTGCTGCGGACGGGACTGCGCGCCGCCGCTGAACTGGTTGCCGCCCTGCGGCTGCTGAGGCTGACCCCAACCGCCCTGCTGCTGTCCGCCGCCTGCCGGTGCGCCGCCGCCCTGACGGCCGCCCAGCATCTGCATGGTGCCGCCAACGTTTACCACCACTTCAGTGGTGTATTTGTCCTGACCGGATTGATCGGTCCACTTGCGGGTACGCAGTTGGCCTTCAATGTACACCTGAGAGCCTTTACGCAGATACTCACCAGCGACTTCAGCCAGTTTGCCGAACAGCACAACGCGGTGCCATTCAGTCTGCTCTTTCATTTCGCCGGTCTGCTTGTCACGCCAGGATTCGGAAGTTGCCAGCGTGAAGTTGGCGACTGCGCCGCCACTTGGCATGTAGCGTACTTCCGGGTCCTGCCCCAGATTACCGACGAGAATCACCTTGTTTACGCCTCTGCTGGCCATGTTCGTGTCTCCTGAATACGTTTCTTAATAGTGTAAACGCGCGAGTGTACCATTTCCACGTAGCATTTTAATAGCTGCGAGGCTGATTCCAGAGATAGTACCCGGCTACGACATTGTTGCACACTCGACCTGAATTTGCATTCCGATACTGTATATTCATTCAGGTTAAATTGTGTCATAATTAGCCGTTTCTGCCGTTTGTCCTTCAAGCAAACCAGGCAATCCGTGTATCTACCTACCGGGAAAGGTGAATGGATAAGATCGAAGTTCGGGGCGCCCGCACCCATAATCTCAAAAACATCAACCTCGTTATCCCGCGCGACAAACTCATTGTCGTCACCGGGCTTTCCGGGTCTGGCAAATCTTCACTCGCTTTCGACACCCTGTATGCCGAAGGCCAGCGTCGCTACGTCGAATCGCTCTCCGCCTATGCGCGACAGTTCCTGTCGCTGATGGAGAAGCCGGACGTCGACCATATCGAAGGGCTGTCGCCGGCGATTTCCATCGAACAGAAATCAACCTCTCACAACCCCCGCTCGACGGTGGGTACGATTACCGAAATTCACGACTACCTGCGTCTGCTGTACGCCCGCGTCGGCGAGCCGCGCTGTCCGGACCACGACGTGCCGCTGGCGGCGCAGACCGTCAGCCAGATGGTCGATAATGTGCTCTCTCAGCCGGAAGGTCAGCGCCTGATGCTGCTCGCGCCCATCATTAAAGAGCGTAAAGGCGAGCACACCAAAACGCTGGAAAACCTCGCCAGCCAGGGCTATATCCGCGCACGGATCGACGGCGAAGTCTGCGATCTCTCGGATCCGCCGAAGCTGGAGCTGCAGAAGAAACACACCATCGAGGTGGTCATCGACCGCTTCAAGGTCCGCGACGATCTGGCGCAACGTCTGGCCGAGTCGTTTGAAACCGCGCTGGAGCTCTCCGGCGGTACCGCCATCGTGGCCAATATGGATGATGAGAAAGCGGAAGAGCTGCTGTTTTCCGCCAACTTCGCCTGCCCGATCTGCGGCTACAGCATGCGCGAGCTGGAGCCGCGCCTGTTCTCCTTCAACAACCCGGCGGGTGCCTGCCCGTCCTGCGACGGTCTCGGCGTGCAGCAATATTTCGACCCCGATCGCGTGGTGCAAAATCCGGAGCTGTCGCTGGCGGGCGGCGCCATCCGCGGCTGGGATCGGCGTAACTTCTACTACTTCCAGATGCTGAAGTCGCTGGCGGAGCACTATAAGTTTGACGTTGAAGCGCCGTGGGGCACCCTCAGCGCCAGCGTGCAGAAAGTGGTCCTGTACGGTTCCGGTAAAGAGAATATTGAATTCAAATACATGAACGACCGCGGCGACACCTCGGTGCGCCGCCATCCGTTCGAAGGCGTGCTGCATAACATGGAGCGCCGCTACAAAGAGACGGAATCCAGCGCGGTGCGCGAAGAGCTGGCGAAGTTCATCAGCAATCGCCCGTGCGCCAGCTGCGACGGTACGCGTCTGCGCCGTGAGGCGCGCCACGTGTTTGTGGAAAACACCCCGCTGCCGACCATTTCCGATATGAGCATCGGCCACGCGATGGACTTCTTTAACAATCTGAAGCTCTCCGGCCAGCGGGCAAAAATCGCCGAAAAAGTGCTGAAAGAGATTGGCGATCGCCTGAAGTTCCTCGTCAACGTCGGCCTCAACTACCTGACGCTCTCCCGCTCGGCGGAAACGCTCTCCGGCGGCGAGGCCCAGCGTATCCGTCTGGCGAGCCAGATTGGCGCCGGACTGGTTGGCGTGATGTACGTCCTGGATGAGCCCTCCATCGGCCTGCACCAGCGCGATAACGAGCGCCTGCTCGGGACCCTGATCCACCTGCGTAATTTAGGCAACACGGTGATCGTGGTTGAGCATGACGAAGACGCCATTCGCGCCGCCGACCATGTGATCGATATCGGCCCCGGGGCCGGGGTCCACGGCGGCCAGGTGGTGGCGGAAGGGCCGCTGGAGGCCATTATGGCGGTACCGGAATCCCTGACCGGCCAGTTCATGAGCGGTAAGCGCAAAATTGAAGTGCCGAAGCAGCGCGTGCCCGCCGATCCGGAGAAAGTCCTCAAGCTAACCGGCGCGCGCGGCAACAACCTGAAAGACGTGACGCTGACCCTGCCGGTGGGCCTGTTTACCTGCATCACCGGCGTCTCCGGCTCGGGTAAATCCACGCTGATCAACGACACCCTGTTCCCCATTGCCCAGCGTCAGCTTAACGGCGCGACCATCGCCGAACCGGCGCCGTATCGCGATATTCAGGGGCTGGAGCACTTCGATAAAGTCATCGATATCGACCAGAGCCCGATCGGCCGCACGCCGCGCTCCAACCCCGCGACCTATACCGGGGTGTTTACGCCGGTGCGCGAGCTGTTCGCCGGGGTGCCGGAATCACGTTCCCGCGGCTATACGCCGGGCCGTTTCAGTTTTAACGTCCGTGGCGGTCGCTGCGAAGCCTGCCAGGGCGACGGGGTAATCAAGGTCGAAATGCACTTCCTGCCGGATATCTACGTACCGTGCGACCAGTGCAAAGGTAAGCGCTATAACCGCGAAACGCTGGAGATTAAGTACAAAGGCAAAACCATCCACGAAGTGCTGGATATGACTATCGAAGAAGCGCGCGAGTTCTTTGATGCCGTACCGGCGCTGGCGCGTAAACTGCAAACCCTGATGGACGTGGGTCTGACCTATATCCGTCTCGGCCAGTCGGCGACGACCCTGTCCGGCGGCGAGGCGCAGCGCGTCAAGCTGGCGCGCGAGCTGTCCAAGCGCGGTACCGGCCAGACGCTGTATATCCTCGATGAGCCGACCACCGGTCTGCACTTCGCCGATATCCAGCAGCTGCTGGAAGTGCTGCACCAGCTGCGCGATCAGGGCAATACCATCGTGGTGATTGAGCACAATCTCGACGTGATAAAAACGGCCGACTGGATTGTCGATCTCGGCCCGGAAGGCGGCAGCGGCGGCGGCGAAATTCTGGTTTCCGGTACCCCGGAAACCGTCGCCGAGTGCGAAGCCTCGCACACCGCGCGCTTCCTGAAGCCGATGCTAAAATAATTAGCGAGAAAGCTGCTGCCGGACCGGCTCCGGCAGCATTTTCACCGCCTGCTGATAAGACGCATCGACCAGGTAGTAGATTTGCGAATCCGGCAGCGAGCCATCCAGAAAGACGGTGCTCCAGTGCGCTTTATTGAGATGCTGGCTGGGCCGGACGTCGCGATGCTGCTGCCGTAGCAGCTCCGCCAGCTCCGGGCTCGCCTTCAGCGCAACCGCCGGCCGCTGGTCTTCGACCTCCTTCACCATGGCAAACAGCACGTCCGAGACCTTAATCTGCGTGGCTTTCCAGTCGCTGTGGACGCTCTGCTCTGCTCCCGGCTTCGCCATGCAGTACTGCAATAACTCCGAAATTGTCATCTTTTATTCCCCCATGAGCGTCGCAACGATGTGCCGCGAACCGCCGTGTATCCGATGCTCCCCCAGCCAGATGCCCTGCCAGGTCCCCAGCCTGACGCGTCCGTCCTCAACCGGCAGCATCAGCGACACGCCAAGCATCGATGATTTGATGTGCGACGGCATATCGTCAGGGCCTTCATAATCATGTTCGTACGGCGCATTGCCCGGCACGGCGTTGAGAAAATACTGCTCCATGTCATACCGGACGGTGGGATCGCAGTTTTCGTTGAGCGTCAGGGAAGCGGAAGTATGCTGGAGCAGGAGGTGTAGCAGGCCGACCTTCACCCCGGACAGCCCGCGGATCTGGCCGAGGATTTCGTCGGTGACCAGATGAAAACCACGGGATTTAGGCCCAAGCGTCAGGGTTTGCTGATACCACATCATCGACTCCTTTTTGCGAATGAATCCCTCTAAGTGTGCAGCAATACGTGAAAAGGTAAAACCTTCCACCCCGGATTTTGCATAAAAAAACGGCAGCGTCACCGCTGCCGTTTATCACGTTCTGACGCCTGTCAGTATTCGGAATTGACGATCACTTCTTCGCCCAGCGCGCCGGCCATCGGCAGCGGCTTATAGGAGGAGTTGGCGGCACGCAGCACGCGGATCCCGCGGGCGCCCGCCTCGCGGGCGGCGGTAATATCGTTATCCGAGTCGCCATAGAAAACCTTTATCTGCTTCGTCTGCAGCCACTGGGTCTTGGTATTCTGACCCGGCTTATCGCCAGCGAAAATCACTGGGTTCATATTGGCGGCGGGGATAAGAAAATCATCCTGCAGGGTTTTAGAAACGGTTTCTGTTTTGGTCTGGCTGCGGCCGGTGACGAACCAGATGCTGTCGCCACGCTTCACATGCATGGCAATCAGCTGGCGCGCCACCTCTTTTGGCATGCTGAATTCGTCCCAGCCGTTGTTCATTTTTTCCCAGAACTGCGGGTTTTTCAGGTAATCCTCACTGCCGGGAGAGAAGGTTTTTTGCCCGCGCCAGAAACCAGGACTGGAGAAGAGAACGGTGTCATCGATATCAAAGCCGACGGCCATCGGCGGACGCCCCAGCAGGCTGTTCTCAATTTGCGCCACCGAAACCCAGTGGATCGGCGCCTGCTCGGCCAACTGGGCCACGTTGGTGCCGACCCACAGCGGCTGTGGCGTGGAGGCGCGCGCTACTACGGCGCTGTTCAGCGTGAACAGGAGAGAAGCCGCCGCAAGGGCGAGAGTAAGTTTGCGCATATTTATCCCTAAATCTATCAATCATTATTGTTTTCAATAATGTGCATGCTTAGTAACGCCCCGACCTTACCCGCAGGCGACAGGGATGAAAAGCCTTTTTCGCGTAGATGTCATAGAAAAAGAGGATGATCACAATCAGAGGGGGTTGCCCCTGCCCGTTGACCGGCAGAGACAACCTGCTGGAGAGCGGCTTACATTACCGCGGCAAAGGCTTTCGCGACCTGCTGAACATTACGTGAGTTTAACCCCGCCACGCACATGCGTCCGCTGGCAATCAGGTAGACGCCAAACTCGTCGCGCAGGCGATCCACCTGCGCCGCACTGAAGCCGGTGTAGCTGAACATCCCGCGCTGCTTGAGCAGGTAATCCACATCGCTGCCCGGGGCAACCTGCTGCAGCGCGTCGACCAGCGCCTGACGCATAGTCAGGATATGCGCGCGCATGGCGTCCACTTCCGCCTGCCAGGTGGATTTCAGCCCGGCATCGTTCAGCACCGTCGCCACCACCTGCGCGCCAAAGCTCGGCGGGCTGGAGTAGTTGCGGCGCACGGTGGCCTTCAGTTGGCCAAGCACGCGGCCTGCGGTTTCACTGTCTTCACAGACCACCGACAGGCCGCCGACGCGCTCCCCGTACAGGGAGAAAATTTTGGAGAACGAGTTGCTGACCAGCATCGGCATCCCGGCGCTGGCGATGGCGCGAATGGCGTAGGCATCCTCTTCCAGCCCTGCGCCAAAGCCCTGGTAGGCGATGTCGAGGAACGGGATCAGCTGACGCGCTTTCAGGATCTCCACCACACGATCCCACTGTTCCGGCGTCAGGTCGGCGCCGGTCGGGTTGTGGCAGCAGGGGTGCAGCAGCACAATGTCGCGCGCCGGCAGCGTTTGCAGCGTCGCCAGCAGCGCTTCAAAGCGCACGCCGTTGGTGGCTTTATCAAACCAGGGGTAAGTACTTACTTCGAAGCCAGCCCCTTCAAATATGGCAATGTGGTTTTCCCAGGTCGGGTCGCTGACCCAGACATGAGACTCAGGAAAGTAGCGTTTGAGGAAGTCGGCCCCGACCTTCAGCGCGCCCGAACCGCCGACCGTCTGAATGGAGGCGATGCGGTTTTGCTTAAGCGCGCTATGCTCCGCGCCAAACAGCAGCGGCGCAATTGCCTGGCGGTAGCCGCTCAGCCCTTCCATCGGCAGATACAGCGAGGCGCCGTGCGGCTCGGCGTTCAGGCGCGCTTCCGCTTCCGCCACCGCCTGCAGCTGCGGGATAATGCCGTCATCGTTGTAATACAGCCCGATACTCAGGTTGACTTTGTCGCTTCGCGGGTCTTCTTTGAAGCGTTCCATCAGAGAAAGAATAGGGTCGCCGGCGCAGGCGTCAACTTTTTGAAACACGCGATGTATCTCCAGGTTTACATGGGGCAGGTTCTTACACAATAAACCGGATATGACGGCAGGTCGAGAGGATGTTGAGGGGAAAGTGACCGCGCAGCGGTATAAACCGCTTTTTTGTCCGCGGCTATACCGATAGCGTACCGGATAAGCGTCTGAGCTATCCGGTACGAACAAGGCTTAGTTGAGGTATTTCATGGCGACGCGGGAGGTCAGTCGCGTAATAAGTTCGTAAGCACTCACTTTCGTTATCTCGGCGATGCGCTCTACCGGGAGTCCCTCTCCCCACAGCACCACCGCGTCGCCGGCTTTATCCTGGGCCTGCGGGCCGAGGTCAACGCAGATCATATCCATCGCCACCCGGCCGACAATCGGCACTTCGCGGCCATTAACCAGCACCGGGGTGCCCGACGGCGCGGCGCGCGGATAACCGTCGCCATAGCCCATCGCGACCACGCCGAGACGCGTGTCGCGTTCGCTGACCCAGGTGCCGCCGTAGCCGACGGGCTCCCCTGCTTTATGCTCGCGCACGGCAATCAGGCTGGACGTCAGGGTCATCACCGGCTGACAGCCAAAATCTTTCCCGGTGGAGCGATCGTCCAGCGGCGACACGCCATACAGGATAATGCCCGGACGCACCCAGTCAAAATGCGACTGCGGCCACAGCAGGATACCGCCCGAGGCGGCAATAGAGCGCAATCCCGGCTTGCCTTCGGTAAAGGTGGTGAAAATATCCAGCTGGCGTTCGGTGGCGCCGCAGGTCGGCTCATCGGCGCGGGCGAAGTGGCTCACCACATTAACCGGCTGGCGGACGTTTTTGCACTGGCTCAGACGCTGATAAAACGCCTCGGCTTCCTCCGGACGCACCCCTAAGCGATGCATGCCGGTATCCAGCTTCATCCACACGGTCACCGGCTCGGGGAGATCGGCTTGCTCCAGGGCCGCCAGCTGTTCGGGGCTATGCACCGCGGTATGCAGACGCTGAGCGGCGATCACCGCCAGGTCTTCCGCCGCAAAAAAGCCTTCCAGCAGAAGAATCGGCTGCGCGATCCCCCCCGCTCGCAGGCGCAGCGCCTCTTCCAGGCGGGCGACGCCAAAAGCGTCGGCGTCGGTCAGCGTTCGCGCGGTCTCAAGAAGACCGTGTCCGTAGGCGTTCGCTTTCACCACCGCAACCAGTTTGCTGGCAGGCGCCAGTTCACGCAGACGTTGCAGGTTGTGTCGCAGAGCGCGGCGGTTGATAACTACAGTTGCCGCTTGCATTTGAATTCCTTAATAAAAGAAGGAGGAAGGGTTACTCATCATCATACTGAGGACCGGCATAATTATCGAAACGCGACCACTGACCGTTGAAGGTCAGTCGCACGGTGCCGATCGGGCCGTTACGTTGTTTACCAATGATAATTTCCGCGATGCCCTTAAGATCGCTGTTCTCGTGATAGACCTCATCACGGTAAATGAACATGATTAAGTCGGCATCCTGTTCGATAGAGCCGGACTCACGCAGGTCGGAGTTGACCGGACGTTTATCGGCACGTTGTTCCAATGAGCGGTTCAGCTGCGACAGCGCCACCACCGGCACCTGTAGCTCTTTGGCCAGCGCCTTCAGCGAGCGGGAGATTTCGGCGATCTCCAGGGTACGGTTGTCAGAGAGCGACGGCACGCGCATCAGCTGCAGGTAGTCGATCATAATCAGCCCGATGCCGCCATGCTCGCGGGCGATACGCCGCGCGCGGGAACGCACTTCCGTCGGCGTCAGGCCGGAGGAGTCATCGATATAGATGTTACGTTTTTCCAGCAGGATGCCCATGGTGCCGGAGATCCGCGCCCAGTCTTCATCGTCCAGCTGACCGGTACGAATGCGGGTCTGATCGACGCGCGACAGCGAGGCCAGAGAACGCATCATGATCTGCTCGGAGGGCATCTCGAGACTGAAGATGAGTACCGGTTTGTCCTGCAGCATCGCTGCGTTTTCCACGAGGTTCATCGCGAAGGTCGTTTTACCCATCGACGGACGGGCGGCGACGATAATCAGATCCGACGGCTGCAGGCCGGCGGTCTTTTTGTTGAGGTCGTCGTAGCCGGTGTTGACCCCGGTAACGCCGTCATGCGGCTGCTGGAACAGCTGTTCGATACGGGCGACGGTGGCGTCGAGGACATCGGCGATGTTTTTCGGCCCTTCGTCTTTATTGGCCCGGCTTTCAGCGATTTTAAAGACGCGGGACTCGGCGAGATCGAGCAGATCTTCGCTGGTTCGCCCCTGCGGGTCGAAGCCGGCCTCGGCGATCTCATTGGCCACCGAGATCATCTCGCGCACGACCGCGCGTTCGCGCACGATGTCGGCATAGGCGCTGATGTTCGCCGCGCTGGGGGTATTTTTGGACAGTTCCGCCAGATAGGCAAAGCCGCCCACGCTGTCCAGCTGTCCCTGACGCTCCAGCGACTCCGCAAGGGTGATCAGGTCAATCGGGCTGCCCGACTCCTGCAGGCGCGCCATCTCGGTAAAAATATGACGATGCGGACGGGTATAAAAGTCGTCGGCAACGACGCGTTCGGCAACGTCGTCCCAGCGCTCGTTATCCAGCATTAAACCGCCCAACACCGACTGCTCCGCTTCAATCGAGTGCGGCGGGACTTTCAGCCCGGCGAGCTGCGGATCGCGTTCGCGGGTTTCTGTCTGTGGTTTGTTGAAGGGTTTATTTCCTGCCATAGCCTAACATTTCACCGATACGGAAAAGAGCGTGACAGTATAGCGAGAAAGCCATTGCCGCTAAAGAACCCATTAAGCATGGCTGGCCTGAGGCGGGTAAGAAAATCCGTCGCTGCCGCCGCAGGCTGTTAAGCTTACTGGATAATCTCAGAACAACACAGGAGCGAACATGGCAACACGCATCGAATTTTCAAAACACGGGGGGCCGGAGGTGCTTCAGGCGGTTGAGTTTACCCCTCGCGATCCTGCGGAGCATGAAATTCAGGTCGAAAACAAAGCTATCGGCATCAATTATATCGACACCTATGTTCGCAGCGGCCTCTATCCGCCGCCGTCGCTGCCGAGCGGTCTGGGCACCGAGGCGGCCGGCATCGTCAGTAAAGTCGGCCATGGGGTGACGCACATTAAGGCAGGCGATCGGGTGGTGTACGCCCAGTCGGCGCTCGGCGCCTACAGCACGGTGCACAATGTGCTGGCCGATAAAGCGGCGGTCTTGCCGGACGCCATCTCTTTCGAACAGGCCGCCGCGTCGTTCCTCAAAGGATTAACGGTCTGGTATCTGTTGCGTAAAACTTACGAAATTAAGCCTGATGAGATGTTCCTGTTTCATGCCGCCGCCGGCGGCGTGGGGCTGATTGCCTGTCAGTGGGCGAAAGCGCTGGGGGCGAAACTTATCGGCACCGTCGGCAGCGCGCAGAAGGCGCAGCGCGCCAAAGCGGCGGGCGCCTGGCAGGTGATTAACTATCGCGAAGAACCTATCGCGGAGCGGCTCAAAGCGCTCACCGACGGTAAGAAGGTCGCCGTAGTCTATGACTCGGTAGGGAAAGATACCTGGGAAGCCTCTCTGGACTGTCTGCAGCGCCGCGGCCTGATGGTCAGCTTTGGCAACTCCTCCGGCCCGGTGACCGGCGTTAATCTGGGGATCCTGAATCAGAAAGGTTCTCTGTACGTCACCCGCCCATCGCTGCAGGGCTATATCACCAACCGGGAAGAGCTGGCTGAAGCCTGCAGTGAGCTGTTTTCGCTGATCGCCAGTGGAGTAATCAAAGTGGACGTGCCGGAGAGTCAGACCTATCCGCTGACCGAAGCGCGACGGGCGCATGAAGTTCTGGAGAGCCGGGTGACACAGGGGTCGAGTCTGCTGCTGCCGTAAGCGGACAAAAGAACAAAAGTTTAGGGCTTCCACCTGGGAAGCCCTTACTTTTTTTTAGTTCGGCTGTATGTAGGGTACAGCGCGATGAATTCGTTAACGCGCTAATAGTGACAGATTTGCGTAGCGATGCCTACGCGGTTCTGTGCAAAATTGTTCAGGTTGTGACACACCCCTCAATACCTTAGTAACGCCAACGGTTATTGTCGCGAAAAGCGTTTCCCTCCGGGGTTTTCAGCGCCCGAATAACCCACACCACCACCACCGCCAACAGCAGCCACGGCAGCAATTTGATCATTAAAGCAAACAAACCGCCGACGAACATCAGCGCCGTAGCCACCACGATGGCGGCGATAATCCCCAACAGCGATACGCCGGTGACCAGCAGCATGACAAAAAATCCGATGACAAATAACAGTTCCAGCATGGCTCTCTCCCCACAGTCATTAATATGTCGCTCTGCAGGTATTACAAAAAACATGCCAACAATAACAAACTGAATTTAAAAGAAAACGCCCCGCAATAGTGTGCGAGGCGTGGTCAATTTCACCAGGTTTTGGTGAGAAACTAACGCTTATCGGCCACCAGCTTTAGGGCCTGCTCCAGCACCGCAATGTCGGCGCCGGGTTTATGCGCATTTTCGCTCAGGTAGCGACGCCACTGGCGGGCGCCTGGGATACCCTGAAACAGTCCCAGCATATGACGGGTGATATGGCCCAGATAGGTGCCCTTGCTGAGCTCGCGCTCAATATACGGGTACATGGCCCGCACGACGGCCACCGGATCGGCATCCGCGCCGGCGACGCCGAAAATCTCCCGGTCGACCGAAGCCAGAATACCCGGATTCTGATAGGCCTCACGCCCGACCATCACCCCATCCATATGCTCAAGCTGCATTCTGGCTTCATCCAGCGATTTGATACCGCCGTTAATCGCCATCGTCAGGTGGGGGAAGTCACGCTTCAGCTGCCAGACGCGGGGGTAATCCAGCGGCGGGATCTCGCGGTTCTCTTTCGGGCTCAGACCGGAGAGCCAGGCTTTGCGGGCGTGAATAATAAACATCTCACATTCGCCCTTGCCGGAGACCGTCTCAATGAAATCACAGAGGAATTCATAGCTATCCTGGTCGTCGATGCCGATACGGGTCTTCACCGTGACCGGGATCGACACCACATCGCGCATCGCTTTGATACAGTCGGCCACCAGCGGCGCGTTACCCATCAGGCAGGCGCCAAACATCCCGTTCTGCACGCGATCGGAGGGGCAGCCGACGTTGAGATTGATCTCGTCATAGCCGCGCGCCTCGGCCAGCTTCGCGCACTGCGCCAGGGCCTGCGGGTCGCTGCCGCCGAGCTGCAGTGCGACCGGGTGCTCTTCTTCGCTATACGCCAGGTAGTCGCCTTTGCCATGAATAATCGCCCCGGTGGTCACCATTTCGGTATACAGCAGCGTATGCCGCGACAGCAGCCGCAGGAAGTAGCGGCAATGTCGGTCAGTCCAGTCGAGCATCGGCGCGATGGAGAAGCGATGAGCAGGGAAAACAGGTGACGTTGATTCAGGCATCATGGCGAATAAATAAGCATCCGGGTAAAAAGGGGCGCTACTATAGCATAAAGATAAACCACAGGCGCGTAGTGCGCCGCGCTTCGCCCCTTCCCGGTGTCGATTACTTTATCCGCGGTTTGCCGTCATGTGGGCCAAAGAACTGCGGCGGATGGTCAACCCAGCGATCCTGGCGCGTCGCGGCATAGCCAGGATTGAGCGGGTAGTAAATTCGGTTGTACTTTTTGTTGGCCTCACCCACCACCAACAGACGAACCTCCTGCTCGGTGTTATTGAGAAAAGTGTGGCAGATGCCGGTACCAGCGGGAAAACCCACGCTGTCCCCCGGCTCCAGTTTCCAGAGATAGCCGTTTATCCACACTTCCGGATAGCCCTCCAGCACATAGATGAACTCTTCCTCATCGCTCTCCGCGTGCGGGTAAGAGGTGCGCCGCCCGGGCGGCAGTCTCTCGTGGTGGATCCCCAACCGATTGAGGCGTAAACCGCGCCCCAGCGGCGCGCCAATGGAAAAACGCTCCGGGCTGTCGGGATAAGTGGCATCGTCGGGCCCTTCCAGTTCGCGCCAGTGGCGAATGCAATCAGGTCGTTTCATCGTTTTCTCCCGAAAATGAGACACTTCAGATATAGCATACCTGGGTCAGGCGTGTTGCGATTAAATCGGGCATGACGGTTTTAGCGGCCGGCTAAGGCGCAGCCTCCACGAGCGTCAGCGGCCAGCACCCGGAACTGGCGCAGGCACCGACAACCTGAAGTATGACCCGCATCACCCGTCGGGTCTCGGCGTTTTCCGCGGAACGTGATAAAGTAACAGATTCAATTTCACGCAACCTGAGGATGCTCATGGATAAGACCCCTTCGCAAGAGATGTTAGCGCATGCTGAAAAGCTGTGTGCGCAACGCGGCGTACGCCTGACCCCACAGCGTCTGGAAGTGTTGCGCCTGATGAGCCTGCAGCAAGGGGCAATCAGCGCCTACGACCTGCTGGATCTGCTGCGCGAGAAAGAGCCGCAGGCGAAGCCGCCGACGGTCTACCGCGCGCTGGAGTTCTTACTCGAGCAGGGTTTTGTCCACAAGGTGGAATCGACCAACAGCTATGTGCTGTGTCATCTCTTTGACCAGCCGACCCACAGCTCGGCCATGTTTATCTGCGACCGCTGCGGCGTGGTGAAGGAAGAGGCGGCTGAAGGGGTGGAAGATATCATGCATACGCTGGCGGCCAGAATGGGCTTCGCCCTGCGCCACAATGTGATTGAAGCTCACGGCCTCTGCGCGAGCTGCGTGGAAGTAGAAGCCTGCAGCACGCCGGGACACTGCCACCACGATCATACTATTCAGCTCAAAAAGAAAGCCCGCTGAGCGGCAGCCGCAGCGGGAAAAAGGGTTAACGGCGCGTCCCTGCGCCATTCAGACAGGCACTAACACAAATGCTTCTTTCTTCGGATCAAGGAACGCTACCAGCGATAGTCGTTCTTATGCTCCCAGTCTGAGACTTCTTTCTCAGCCTGATCTTTCGCATAGCCGTAACGCTCCTGAATTTTGCCGACCAGCTGGTCGCGCTTCCCTTCGATTACGGTCATATCATCATCGGTAAGTTTGCCCCACTGTTCCTTGGCTTTACCTTTCAACTGTTTCCAGTTACCGCCGATTTCGTCTTTATTCATGATAACGTCCTCATCATTCGGTGGGTTTACAGCCCGTTTTGTGCCGGACATGGTATTAACTATAGATGAGAATGCTGGCGCCGATTCGTTATTCGGAATTTTTAACCACCATACCGATGGATAAGGCTGAGGAGATTTCCCCGGCTTGCGCTACGCTGAGCCGGGCTACTGAGTTGCCCCGGTAAGCGGTGCGCAACCGCGGGAATTCATGGATAGCCGTTATGAACGGCAATAACTAGCTAAACCAGGTGCCGCGTCGCCAGTGGCGGCGCCAGATCAGCGCGAGCGACAGGCCGCGCAGGGCGAGAAACACGGCCAGCGCCAGCCACAGGCCGTGATTGCCGAGCACCGGGACCGTAAGCAGCGTCACGGCGAAGCCGGCCGCGGCGACCGCCATGCTGTTCCGCATCTCCGCGCCGCGCGTCGCGCCGATAAACATGCCGTCCAGCAGATAGCACCAGACCCCGACCACCGGCAGGATCGTCTGCCAGATCAGATAGCGATCGGCCAGCTGCTGCAGGGAAGGCAGCGAGGTTAACAGCGCGATGATGTGCCCCCCCGCCAGGCTGTAAACCAGGGCAAACGCCAGCGCCACCATACCGGACTGCCGGCAGGCCGCCCGCCACACCTCCAGCAGCTGGCTGCCGTCGCGCGCGCCGTAGGCCTGGCCGGAGTGGGCCTCCACGGCATAGGCAAAGCCATCCAGCGCGTAGGCGGTAAAAGTCAGCATGGTCATCAGTACGGCGTTGACCGCCACGATATCGCTGCCCAGCCGGGCGCCGAAGACGGTCAGCGCGCCAAAGCACAGCTGCAGCAGGAGGGAGCGCAGCATGATGTCGCGATTCAACGCCAGCAGACGGCGCATGTCTCCGCGCCAGGCGTTTTTCAGCATCGCCAGCGACACGCCGCGCAGCGTCAGCACCCGCTTCGCCATCATCAGGCCGATAATCAGGGTCGCGTACTCCGCGGTGACCGTGGCCAGCGCCGCCCCCTGGACGTTCATCCGCAGGCCCATCACCAGCCACAGGTCGAGCACAATATTCAACAGATTACCGACCACCAGCAAAATCACCGGCGCCCGGGCGTACTGGACCCCCAGCAGCCAGCCGAGCAGCACCAGGTTGGCCAGCGAGGCGGGCGCGCTGAGCCAGCGGATTTCGAGAAACCGTCTCGCCTGCTCGAGAACCGCCTCGCTGCCGCCGACGATATGCAGGGCGAGGTTAATCAACGGCAGGCGAAACAGGATAATCACCACCCCGGCGCCCAGCGCCAGGACCAGCGGCTGCACCAGCGCCCGCGCCAGTCGCAGCGGATCTTTGGCCCCCCAGGCCTGAGCGGTCAGCCCGGTGGTGCTCATGCGCAGAAACAGCAGCAGCATAAACAGGAAACTGGTGGCCGTTGCTCCGACCGCGACGCCGCCGAGGTATACCGGGCTGTCAAGGTGGCCGATCACTGCGGTATCCACCAGCCCCAGCAGCGGGACGGTGATATTGGAGAAAATCATGGGGAGTGCAAGGCGCCACAGCGCTTTATCGGCAGCGTTGAGCAGCATGTTCAGGGACCTGATTGAGGACAAACGTCGCAGCGTCATGCATCAGATGACGCTGCGCAGGGGCAGGCGTTACAGCCATTCTCCATTACGGATCACGCCAACGGCCAGACCCTCAATGGTAAAACTCTGCTGACGCAGATCGACAACGATAGGGGTAAACTCGCTGTTTTCTGGCAGCAGTTCGACGACGTTGCCCTGCTTTTTCAGGCGCTTGACCGTCACTTCATCGTCAATGCGCGCTACCACCACCTGACCATTGCGCACATCCTGGGTTTTGTGGACCGCCAGCAGATCGCCATCCAGAATACCGATGTCTTTCATCGACATCCCGCTGACGCGCAGCAGAAAATCGGCGTTGGGCTTGAACATCGACGGGTCGACCTGATAGTGGCCTTCAATATGCTGCTGCGCCAGCAGCGGCTCACCGGCGGCGACGCGGCCGATCAGCGGCAGGCCATGCTCTTCTTCCGTCAGCAGGCGGATACCGCGCGAGGCGCCGGAGACGATCTCGATTGCGCCTTTACGCGCCAGCGCTTTCAGGTGTTCTTCCGCCGCGTTTGGGGAACGGAACCCCAAGCGCTGAGCGATCTCCGCACGCGTCGGCGGCATGCCCGTCTGGCTGATATGATCCCGAATGAGATCAAACACCTCTTGCTGCCTGGTCGTTAACGCTTTCATTCCGCCCCCTGGGTGTATATACAGTTATGCTGTGAGTATATACAGCTAACGGTGATTTTGGAACCACATGGCACACAAAAATCGGCAGATTGTTTATATTTTGCGAGGGTTAGCGAAGAACGTTAGTGATAATGGCTCCACAGCAGCGTTCCCCAGGTGATCAGCGCGATGATAATCGCCAGCAGGACAGCCGCCGACCCCATGTCTTTGGCGCGCCCTGAAAGCTCATGATAATCCGAGCCAATACGGTCCACGACCGCCTCAATCGCGCTGTTGAGAATTTCGACTATCATCACTAGCAGGACCGAGCCAATCAGCAATACGCGGGTGATGGCGTCGACGTCCAGCCAGCAGGCTATTGCGACGGCCACAATGGCGGCGACGCCTTCCTGACGAAACGCGGCCTCGTTGATCCACGCCGCGCGAAATCCTTTCCAGGAGTAACCTGCCGCCTTAATGATTCGGGTTAACCCGGTGGTATTATTGGCCATCACAAAACCTTTTTTATGTAAATGACGTCGATGAGTGTACGCGTTTGCCGCGCGGTAACGGAAATTTTGCCCGCTTTCTGTTATTCTTGCCGCGCATTTGCATGATTAACCAGAGGCTTCACATCGTTTATGTCCGGCTGGCAACGAATTTACTATAAATTACTGAATTTACCATTACGGGTGCTGGTAAAAAGCAAGTCTATTCCGGCAGAGCCTGCTCAGGAATTAGGACTCGATACCTCGCGTCCGGTCATGTACGTCCTGCCCTATAACTCCAAGGCGGACCTGCTGACGCTGCGCGCCCAATGCCTGGCGCATGATTTACCTGACCCGCTAGAACCGCTGGAAATCGACGGCGCCCTGCTGCCGCGCTACGTATTCATCCACGGCGGGCCGCGCGTATTCACCTATTACACGCCAAAAGAAGAGTCCATCAAGCTGTTCCACGACTACCTCGATCTGCACCGCAACCATCCGGATCTCGATGTGCAAATGGTGCCGGTGTCGGTGATGTTCGGCCGCTCGCCGGGTCGTGAGAAAGGGGAAGTCAATCCGCCGCTGCGGATGCTTAACGGCATTCAGAAATTTTTCGCCGTCTCCTGGCTCGGCCGCGACAGCTTCGTGCGCTTCTCGCCTTCCGTATCGCTGCGCCGCATGGCCGATGAGCACGGTACCGATAAGATCATCGCCCAAAAGCTGGCTCGCGTCGCGCGGATGCATTTTGCCCGCCAGCGCCTGGCCGCCGTCGGCCCGCGTCTGCCGGCCCGCCAGGATCTGTTTAACAAGCTGCTGGCGTCGAAGGCCATTGCCCGTGCGGTGGAAGACGAAGCGCGCAGCAAGAAAATTTCCCACGAGAAGGCCCAGCAGAACGCGATTGCACTGATGGAAGAGATTGCCGCGAACTTCTCTTACGAGATGATCCGCCTGACCGACCGCATTCTCGGCTTCACCTGGAACCGCCTGTATCAGGGCATCAACGTGCATAACGCCGAGCGCGTACGCCAGCTGGCGCACGACGGCCATGAGATTGTCTATGTCCCCTGCCACCGCAGCCACATGGACTATCTGCTGCTCTCTTACGTCCTGTATCACCAGGGGCTGGTGCCACCGCACATCGCGGCGGGTATCAACCTTAACTTCTGGCCGGCCGGGCCAATCTTCCGCCGCCTCGGCGCGTTCTTTATTCGCCGCACCTTTAAGGGCAACAAGCTCTACTCCACGGTGTTCCGCGAGTACCTTGGTGAACTGTTCAGCCGCGGCTATTCCGTGGAGTATTTCGTCGAAGGCGGCCGCTCCCGTACCGGCCGTCTGCTCGATCCGAAGACCGGTACGCTGTCGATGACCATCCAGGCGATGCTGCGCGGCGGCACCCGGCCGATCACTCTGGTGCCGATCTATATCGGCTACGAGCACGTGATGGAGGTGGGGACCTATGCCAAAGAGCTGCGCGGCGCCACCAAAGAGAAAGAGAGTCTGCCGCAGATGGTGCGCGGCTTAAGCAAGCTGCGCAATCTTGGCCAGGGCTACGTTAACTTCGGCGAACCGCTGCCGCTGATGACCTACCTGAACCACCATGTGCCGGAGTGGCGGGAAGCGATTGACCCGATCGAAGCGGTCCGCCCCTCCTGGCTGACGCCGACGGTGAATAACATCGCCGCTGACCTGATGGTGCGCATCAACAACGCCGGCGCGGCCAACGCCATGAACCTGTGCTGTACGGCGCTGCTGGCCTCCCGCCAGCGTTCGCTGACCCGTGAGCAGCTCACCCAGCAGCTGGAGTGTTATCTCGCGCTGCTGCGCAATGTGCCCTATTCGCCGGATGCCACCGCGCCGTCCGCTTCGGCCAGCGAGCTTATCGACCATGCGCTGCAGATGAACAAGTTCGAAGTTGAAAAGGACACCATTGGCGACATCATCATTCTGCCGCGCGAGCAGGCGGTGCTGATGACCTACTATCGCAACAACATCGCCCATATGCTGGTGATGCCGTCGCTGTTAGCCGCCCTGGTGACTCAGCATCGGCATCTCAGCCGCGCCGAAGTGCTGCGCCATGTGGAAACGCTCTATCCGTTCCTCAAAGCCGAGCTGTTCCTGCGCTGGGAGAAAGCGGAGCTGGCCGGAGTAATGGATGCGCTGATTGCCGAGATGCTGCGTCAGGAGCTGATCGTCATCGATGGCGATGTGATGAGCCTTAACCCGTCGCACTCTCGCTCCCTGCAGCTGTTGGCCGCAGGCGCTCGCGAGACGCTGCAGCGCTACGCCATCACCTTCTGGCTGCTGAGCGCTAACCCGTCGATCAACCGCAGCTCGCTGGAGAAAGAGAGCCGTACCGTGGCGCAGCGCCTGTCGGTGCTGCATGGCATCAACGCGCCGGAGTTCTTCGACAAAGCAGTGTTCAGTACCCTGGTGTTGACCCTGCGCGATGAAGGCTATATCAGCGATACGGGCGATGCCGAGCCGGAAGAGACCCTGAAGGTCTACCGGATGCTGGCGGATTTGATTACATCGGATGTACGTCTGACGATCGAAAGCGTCACGCAGGACGACGCGTAACGCGGCGTTTGCCGTCCCACCGCCGCCCCCCCGGAAAACCGGGGGGATGGGGACAGGGGTTTTACAGGTAGCTCATCGCCAGGCCGAGGAACAGCACCAGCCCGACGTAGTTATTGTTCATAAACGCTTTAAAGCAGTTATCGCGGTCGCGATTGAAGATAAGCTTCTGCTGCCAGCCAAACAGACCCGCCGCCACGAACAGCGACCAGTAGTATTCCCAGCCCAGCCCATTCAGCCAGCCCACCGCGCCCATCAGCGCCAGCACGGCCACCTGCAGGATACCGATAATCAGACGATCGTTTTCGCCGAACAGGATCGCCGTCGATTTAATGCCGATCTTGACGTCGTCATCGCGATCCACCATCGCATACTGGGTATCGTAGGCCACCGCCCACAGAATGTTGGCGAGGAACATCAGCCAGCAGCTCAGCGGCAGCGATTCACTGACGGCCGAGAAGGCCATCGGGATCGACCAGCCAAAGGCCGCCCCCAGCACCACCTGCGGCAGATGGGTGTAGCGCTTCATAAACGGATAGACCCACGCCAGCGCCAGCGCCGCCACCGACAGCAAAATCGTCATGGTGTTGAGGGTAAGCACCAGCAGGAAGGAGAGCAGCACCAGAACGATAAACAGCGTTCGCGCCTCTTTCTCGGTGACGTCGCCGCTCGGCAGCGGACGGCGGGCGGTACGCTTTACGTGACCATCAAATTTTCGATCGGCATAGTCATTCACCACGCAGCCGGCGGCACGCATCAGCCAGACGCCGGCGACAAAGACCGCCAGGATCCACAGCGGCGGGACGCCCGGCGAGGCCACCCATAGCGCCCACAGCGTCGGCCACAGCAGCAGCAAGGCGCCGATCGGTTTGTCAGTGCGCATCAGGCGATGAAACGCCAACAGCTTATTCTGCGACAGACTCCACTCCATTTTTTCTTCCTCTTAGTACAACGGCGACGCAGGCAAAAACAGCTCGGTCAGCAGCAGGGGTTTGCCGCTTAGCCGCAGGCGGGAACGACGTCCCCACAGCGCTGCATCGCGACCAATTTCAATAAAATCGCGGGTTAACGTCGACGACGTGAACAGGTATCGCCCCAGCGGGGTCTGCCCGAGCTGCTGTAGCGCCAGCTCCGGCCCACACAACGTCGACTCCGGCACCACCGTGCGCCCGGCCAGCCAGGGCTCACCGTCGGCATTGAGTATAATCTCCCGCAGCCAATAGCGCGGCTCGTCGGGCAACAGCGCCGCTTCGTCAGCCAGCGCCTCACGCCCGATATACCCTTCGTTAACCAGGGTGACGGTGACCTGCTTTCCTTGTTGCTCAAAACGCTGGGTCATTGAGTCCTCCAGCAGCAGCCAGTCACTCAGAGGCGGCGCCAGGGGCGGCATAACGGCAAAATAGCGCAGCGCACGCAGTCGCGTAAGCGCAGGATGGGACATGCCTGATTCTCCGGTACATAACGTGAGAGCATTGTATCGCAGAATAGGCGGTTGGTGGCGGGCAAACGTCAATATACGATCATTCACGCAACAGCCATGCAACAGGCCGCCGCGCGTGCAAAAAAAGGTGCATCCCGGAGGATGCACCTAAAGGCTGTGCCTAAACATCAGCATTGTGGGGAGACGATTACCCCTTGCCTTTTACACTGCTGATAAAGGTGGAACGAGCGGATTTCGAGCCGAGGCGCTCAGCTTCGTTCATCAATTTCAGGGCTTTATCGATGTCACCTTGTTTCACCGCCTGCTTAATACCGTTGTTGAAGTAGGTTTCGGTATCGCTGAGCATCGGTTCGCTTTTAGCGGCCGGCGCAGCAGCAGCTGCGGCGGCTGGCGCGGCTACCGGCGCCGCGGTGTTACCGACGGTGACCGGGCCCGGGCCGGAGGAGCCGAACAGCGGCCCCACCAGCACGCTGGAGGTGCTGTTGGTTTTCACTTTCAGCTTCAGCACGCCATCGGTGGTATGTTTGGCGATGGGATCCGGGATGTCCGGCGCCGCATTGCCTGCGCCTTTGGCATAGGCTTTCGCCGGATCCAGCAGGGTGGTGGTCTGCTGGAGATCTTTCTCAGTGGTAAACACCAGTACATAGAGCTTCTGCTGGCCCAGCGCCGGAGTCAGGCGCATCACGCCGCCCAGGCGATCGGCAGTCATCACGCCCGGCTGCTGATAGGTGAAGTAGTTGCTGGGGAAGAACGCCGCTGGCGTCATGTTCTGGTCGAGAATCAGCACGTTCGGCGCAAAAATCTGCTTATGTTTGTTCAGCTCGCTGTCGAGGGTCAGGGTCAGCTCACCGATATTGGCCGGCACGCTCCAGGCGGCGACCGGTCCGACGATCCCCGGTACATCCAGGCGTTGACCGCCGGTGGTTAAATCTACGCTCTGCGTCTTCGATTGATCGGCAGGCGTCCAGATCAGCTGCTGCAGCGCACTGGCTGGAATAGACGGCGCGGCGCTGGTGTTCTGCGGTACAAAGTTAACATCGGCAAGGCTCATCCCCGGCACGCATGCCAACATCCCTGCGGATAAACACAGAGCGACGAGAGTTTTCTTCATTTTCATTCTTCTCACCTTGGATAGCATCGGTTTAGCGGTAGCCAGGCAATAGCGCGCTAACCCTGAATAGTCAGGAGGGGCCGATGCCCCTCCCAGGTTACACCCGTCCTGCGGACGGTATTACCACCACACTTCCATCTGGGCACCGAAGGTAACTTCGCTGTCGTCACCGCGGCTGGAGGTGAAAGCGCCGCTTCCGCTGCTGTCTTTTGTCTGCAGACCGGAGGTGTTGCTGTAGCCCCAGTTTTCATCCCACTTCGCGTAGGTTGCGAAGATACGGATAGCCGGACGAGACCAGACGCTGTTCCCTGCCTGCCATTGCTGAGCCAGAGTAATTTTGTACTGGTTGTTGTTTTCGCTGGTACGCTGGGATTTCACGTTGTCGTAACCGATTTCCAGCTGGGTGCTCATGATCGGCGTCCATTTGTACATCGGACGAACACCCACGGTATACCAGGTGGAGCCGTTTTTGCTGTCCAGATCCACGTCCTGGTACATCGCAACGTACATCAGGCCCCAGTCATCGTTGAAGTCCATCGCGCCGTGATCCAGAACGCGGATCATGCTGCCGTTGTTATCGATGCTGGTCCCTTGAGAGTGGCCGCTGTTCCAGGAGGTCATTGCGTCAGTGGCGTACTGAACGACAAACTTGTTGAAGCCGCCCCAGATGGACTGAGTATGTTCACCGGTCCACATCCAGCCGTCTTTCGACGCGCCGTCTTCCAGACGGTAGTCATCCTGCGGGTTAGCACGGCCGTAATCGACGCCTAACTCCAGCACGCCGCCCGGGTTGGTTTCCAGGCCCGCCAGACGGATGTCAAAGACGTCGTTGGCAGTTTTCGCAGCATATTTTTTGGTGTCATCGCTGGAGAAAGTATAAGAGCCGCCGCTTTCTGAGTTACGAGTAGCGGCCAGAGAGAGCTTACCGAAGCCAAGGTCAACGTTTTCCAGACCTGCACCCGGGCCGGAGATATCCCAGTAGTAGAAGTCGATCATGTGAACGTCATGACGCTGATAGAAGCGTTTACCCGCCCACAGCGTGGAGCCCGGCAGCCAGTCGATCAGGTTTTTACCCTGGATGTTGGCTTCACGGAACGCCGGAGAGGTGCTTTCCCAGTCATCTTCCTGATTCACGGAATAGGCAACGTTAGTATCGAAATAAAAACTCTTATCCCCTTCCTTCCACAGCTCCTGGCCCAGCTTCAGTTCCGCATAGGTTTCACATTCGTTACCAAGACGATATTTACTTTGAGCGCCGGTCGCTTTGAAGCACTGTTGCTCGCCGCCGCTGCCGGTCCAGCCAATGCCGGAACGCGCGTAGCCATGGAAATCGACAGCCAGCGCCTGAGCAGACATAACGCCTGCCGCGACGGCGACCGCCAGTGGAAGTTTGCGCAGAGTAATCATCATTCTATCTCCTGAGATCATTGCTTTTCTTTGCACGCTTCGCCGGTGTACCGCCAGCCGGGTTCGCGCCTTTTTTTAATGGGAAGCCTTACACGCCCGGCTCTTTATGCAGCCGACGACAAGCGGTGCCATCCTCACGGAATAAATGGCAACGTTCTGGCGGCAAACCGATGGCGAATGTGGCTCCCTCTTCTACCAACACCACGTCGTTCTGGCGGTAAACCAGGTTCTGACGGATGGCGGGGATCTGGATATGAATTTGCGTTTCGTGACCTAACTGCTCGACGACCTGAACCTCACCTTCGAGGGTCACATCGGCGATATCGCTGGGCAGTAAATGCTCCGGGCGGATACCTAAGGACATGTTGGCGCCCGCCTGAACGTTGGCGCTGTCCACCGGCAGCCAGATTTGCTGACGGTTCGGCAGTTCAACCTGCACCTGATCGATAGCCGTCGCGGTGACTTTAACCGGCAGGAAGTTCATCTTCGGTGAACCGATAAAGCCGGCGACGAAGCGGTCAGCCGGATAGTGATAGAGTTCCAGCGGTTTCCCGACCTGCGCCACCCGGCCAGCGTCGAGGACCACGATCTTGTCCGCGAGGGTCATCGCTTCCACCTGATCGTGGGTGACATAGATCATGGTGCGGCCCAGTCGCTTATGCAGACGGGAGATTTCGATACGCATCTGGACGCGCAGGGCGGCATCGAGGTTGGAAAGCGGCTCATCCAGCAGGAAGACGCTCGGCTCAGCCACCAGGGTACGACCAATCGCCACGCGCTGGCGCTGACCGCCGGAGAGGGCTTTCGGTTTACGCTCCAGCAGATGGGCCAGCTGCAGCACTTCCGCAACCTGGGTCACCCGCTGGTTAATCAGATCTTTTTTCGCGCCGGCCAGCTTCAGGCCAAACGACATATTTTCCGCAACGGAAAGGTGGGGATAGAGCGCATAAGACTGGAATACCATCCCAACGCCGCGTTCTGCCGGTGGGATCTCGTTCATGCGGGTGTCCCCGATAAACAGGTCCCCGCTGGTAATAGTTTCTAACCCGGCAATCATACGCAGCAGGGTAGATTTGCCGCAGCCCGATGGCCCGACAAACACGACGAATTCCCCTTCGTGGATATCGAGATTGATATCTTTCGATACCACCACGTCACCCCAGGCTTTCGTTACATTTCGCAGCTGTACGCTCGCCATGCCCTTCTCCCTTCGTTACAACCTGTCACTAACAGTCACATTCAAGATGGGTCGACTATGCGGCATTCATTAGCCGGGCAAATCCTCCACCCCCCGGCTTTTTTATGGGGGAGGAGATGGGAGGATGAGAGATTGGCTCTCGCCGCGGGGGATGGCGGGCGGCGCGTGATTTCGTGATGGAGGCGACAAAATTGGGCGCTTTTTTCTGTGCTCCAGGACGCAATACGGCCGTTTTTGCAATGGAGATCACACAACCAGCGGGTGGGGCGTAGACCTGGGGAGGATGGAAAGGGGTTGTTAAAAAAGGAAACTCATCATCGTTAAGCCACCGAAGTGTATCCACGAGTACAACACCAAAAAGGACGGGTATATGAAAATCAAAACTGGCGCTCGCATCCTCGCGCTGTCGGCACTGACCACGATGATGTTTTCCGCCTCTGCCCTCGCGAAAATTGAAGAAGGTAAGCTGGTTATCTGGATTAACGGCGACAAAGGCTACAACGGCCTCGCTGAAGTGGGTAAAAAGTTTGAAAAAGACACCGGCATTAAAGTTTCCGTAGAACACCCGGACAAGCTGGAAGAGAAATTCCCGCAGGTTGCGGCGACCGGCGACGGCCCGGACATCATCTTCTGGGCGCATGACCGTTTCGGCGGCTACGCGCAGTCCGGCCTGCTGGCGGAAATCACCCCGGACAAAGCGTTCCAGGACAAACTCTATCCGTTCACCTGGGATGCCGTTCGCTATAACGGCAAACTGATCGCCTACCCGATCGCGGTGGAAGCGCTGTCCCTGATTTACAACAAAGACCTGGTGCCGAACCCGCCGAAGACCTGGGAAGAGATCCCGGCGCTGGATAAAGAACTGAAAGCGAAAGGTAAGAGCGCGCTGATGTTCAACCTGCAGGAACCGTACTTCACCTGGCCGCTGATCGCTGCCGACGGCGGATACGCGTTCAAGTTTGAAAACGGCAAGTACGATGTGAAAGACGTCGGCGTGGACAGCGCAGGCGCGAAAGCGGGCCTGACCTTCCTGGTTGACCTGATCAAGAACAAGCACATGAATGCCGATACCGATTACTCCATCGCGGAAGCGGCCTTCAACAAAGGTGAAACCGCGATGACCATCAACGGTCCGTGGGCGTGGTCTAACATCGATAAGAGCAAGGTTAACTACGGCGTGACCCTGCTGCCGACCTTTAAAGGCAAACCATCGAAACCGTTCGTTGGCGTGCTGAGCGCGGGGATCAACGCCGCCAGCCCGAATAAAGAGCTGGCGAAAGAGTTCCTCGAAAACTACCTGATGACCGATCAGGGTCTGGAATCGGTTAACAACGACAAACCGCTGGGTGCCGTGGCGCTGAAATCCTTCCAGGAAAAACTGGAAAAAGATCCGCGCATCGCCGCCACCATGGCGAACGCCCAGAAAGGCGAAATCATGCCTAACATCCCACAGATGTCTGCCTTCTGGTATGCCGTTCGTACCGCGGTTATCAACGCCGCCAGCGGTCGTCAGACTGTCGATGCTGCGCTGAAGGATGCCCAGAGCCGTATCACCAAGTAAGAAAACGGCGGGTGGCGCTTGCGCTTACCCGCCCTACCACTACGGCTCGGACCGTAGGTCAGGTAAGCGAAGCGCCACCTGACAAATAAGCTTTCACCGCTGTAGAGGATGATCCCCATGGATGCCGTTAAAAAGAAACACTGGTGGCAAAGTCCGCAACTCACATGGTCTGTGATTGGCTTACTGTGCCTGCTGGTGGGTTACCTTGTTGTTTTGATGTACGCCCAGGGGGAGTACCTGTTCGCCATCATGACGCTGATTTTAAGCTCAGTTGGCCTGTATATTTTCGCTAACCGCAAGGCTTATGCCTGGCGCTATGTCTATCCCGGCCTCGCCGGCATGGGCCTGTTTGTCCTGTTTCCGCTGATCTGTACTATCGCTATCGCGTTCACCAACTACAGCAGCACCAACCAGCTGACCTTTGAGCGCGCGCAGCAGGTGCTGATGGATCGCTCCTTCCAGGCCGGCAAAGCCTATAACTTCACGCTGATCCCGGCAGGCGACGAGTGGAAGCTGGCCCTGACCGACGGTGAGAGCGGTAAAAACTACCTTTCCGACGCCTTTAAATTCGGCGGCGAGCAGAAGCTGGCGTTAAAAGAAACCGACGCCCTGCCGGAAGGCGAGCGCGCCAACCTGCGCGTCATTACCCAGAACCGCACCGCGCTGAACCAGCTGACCGCCGTGCTGCCTGATGACAGCAAAGTGATCATGAGCTCGCTGCGCCAGTTCTCCGGCACCCAACCGCTGTATACGCTTGGCGAAAACGGCGTGCTGACCAACAATCAAACCCACGTCAAATACCGCCCGAACAACGACGTTGGTTTCTACCAGGCCATCAACGCCGACGGTAGCTGGGGCACAGAAAAGCTGAGCCCGGGCTACACCGTGACTATCGGCTGGGACAACTTTACCCGCGTCTTCCACGATGAAGGCATCCAGAAACCGTTCTTCGCGATCTTCGTCTGGACGGTGGTGTTCTCGGTGCTGACCGTGGTGCTGACCGTCGCGGTGGGGATGATCCTTGCCTGCCTGGTGCAGTGGGAAGCACTGAAAGGCAAAGCGATTTACCGCGTCCTGCTGATTCTGCCGTATGCCGTACCGTCATTTATTTCGATTCTGATTTTCAAAGGTCTGTTCAACCAGAGCTTTGGTGAAATCAACATGATGCTCAGCACGCTGTTCGGCATTAAGCCGGCGTGGTTTAGCGACCCGACCACCGCGCGCACCATGATCATCATCGTCAACACCTGGCTGGGCTACCCGTACATGATGATCCTGTGCATGGGGCTGCTGAAGGCGATTCCGGACGATCTGTACGAAGCGTCGGCAATGGATGGCGCCGGCCCGTTCCAGAACTTCTTTAAAATTACCTTCCCGCTGCTGATTAAGCCGCTGACGCCGCTGATGATCGCCAGCTTCGCCTTTAACTTTAACAACTTCGTCCTGATTCAACTGTTGACCAACGGTGGTCCGGACCGTCTCGGCACCACCACCCCGGCCGGTTATACCGACCTGCTGGTGAGCTACACCTACCGTATCGCCTTTGAAGGCGGCGGCGGTCAGGACTTCGGCCTGGCGGCGGCTATCGCAACGCTTATCTTCCTGCTGGTTGGCGCGTTAGCGATTGTGAACCTGAAAGCCACACGCATGAAGTTTGATTAATTGGAATAACCAGGCGTTATTGGCGCGGGCAGTTTGGACTCGGCCAGCGCGGAAGAACCGGAGCGTACACGTAGTACGTGAGGATTCTGAGCACTGCCCGAGTTCAAAATGGCAAGCAAAATAGCCTGGTGCGAAGTCAAGGGGAGTAAAATTACAATGGCTATGGTCCAACCCAAATCGCAGAAGCTACGTTTATTTACCACGCATCTCCTGCTACTGATTTTTATCGCCGCGATTATGTTTCCGCTGCTGATGGTTATCGCCATCTCGCTGCGCGAGGGTAACTTCGCCACCGGCAGCCTGATCCCGGATACCATCTCCTGGGAGCACTGGCGTCTGGCGTTAGGCTTCAGCGTCGAACACGCGGATGGCCGCGTCACGCCGCCGCCGTTCCCGGTCCTGCTGTGGCTGTGGAACTCGATTAAGGTCGCCGGGATTACCGCGATCGGTATCGTCGCCCTCTCCACCACCTGCGCCTACGCTTTTGCCCGTATGCGCTTCCCGGGGAAAGCGACCCTGCTGAAAGGGATGTTGATTTTCCAGATGTTCCCGGCGGTGCTGTCGCTGGTGGCGCTGTACGCGTTGTTTGACCGCCTGGGCCAGTACATCCCGTTCGTCGGCCTCAACACCCACGGCGGCGTGATCTTTGCCTACATGGGCGGTATCGCCCTGCACGTCTGGACCATCAAAGGCTACTTCGAAACCATCGATGGCTCGCTGGAAGAAGCGGCGGCGCTGGATGGCGCGACCCCATGGCAGGCGTTCCGCCTCGTACTGCTGCCGCTGTCGGTGCCGATTCTGGCGGTGGTCTTTATTCTGTCGTTCATCGCTGCTATCACCGAAGTGCCGGTCGCCTCGCTGCTGCTGCGCGATGTGAACAGCTATACCCTGGCGGTAGGTATGCAACAGTATCTCAACCCGCAGAACTATCTGTGGGGCGACTTTGCCGCCGCGGCGGTACTCTCCGCCATCCCGATTACGGTCGTGTTCCTGCTGGCGCAGCGCTGGCTGGTGAACGGCCTGACGGCGGGCGGGGTGAAAGGTTAAGTTTTTTTGTAACACCGGCCCCAAATTTCAGAGGAGGGCCGACGGTCTAGCCGCAATACACGACCCCAACCGGGTATTGTCGCCGTCGCCCTCAGCTGAAAAAGTAAGGCCAATGCCACTGCTATCCTCAACTGGACCCTACATAAATTCTATTTGTGACTGTTGGTCAGCGGCCCTGGAGGCCGCTTTTTTTTATTCGCGTTTCAGGCGATTAGAGTTACACAGCCAGAGCGTAATCACCAGAATCAGGATCGCGGCGGAATAAATAAGTACCGCCATCGGCGACTCATGGTCGATGATGATCAGACGCACAATCGCGGTGATGCCGATATAGACAAAATAGCGCAGCGGGAAATGGAACCCCGACTGAAAATACTTGACGATCAGCGCGATAAACTCGAAGTAGAGAAAGTAGACCACCAAACCTTCCACCAGCCGGTACTTACTGGTCGGCTCCGGGGTAAAGAGGACATCGGCCAGATGCAGCGTCTCTTTACCGAGGAAGACGATCAGGATAATCCCCAGGCACAGCAGCCCAAGATTCAAAACCGTTTGCATCGCAGTGGCGATAAAATTCACCAGTGGGCGATAAACCAACGACATATTCACACCTCATAATCAGTCCTTGTTGCGTCCGGTATAGCGCAAAAGTGTGATCCAGATCTACAGTTACCCCTCACCGCGTGGGCTTTAAATTTTTGCGCCCTCAGGGCAGGATTTCGGCAAAAGAGAAAAATGCTCTCCTTAACGGCGTGTGATCGACATAACTGATTCCCATGATTTGCATAAAAATTTGCTTATACAATCATTGTTAATCAATAGCTTAATTTACATACAAGCCTGCATGTTTAGATATGGCTAAAAATAAAATTTTTCTCCAGACCTTAATAAATAAAGGGTTATTTGAGAAGGTTTTTTTCTGCCGATTCCCTTAGCATATTTCCTCATCATCTTACGTCCAGGAATCATAATAATGTCTGACCAAACATCCTCTCTTTTTATTCGCTGGCTACAGCGAGAAGTCGTACCAGCATTAGGTTGTACTGAACCCGTTGCTATTTCATTTACCACCGCTTACGCCGCGAAACATTTAGCGATACCCTGCGAAAAAATTAGCGGTTTTATTTCTGCCAACCTGTATAAAAACGCCATGGGCGTCACGATTCCCGGCACGACAGTGAATGGCGTCGCGCTGGCCGCCGCCATCGGCGCCTTTGGCGGCGATGCCGATAAGGGATTACAGACCCTGGCAGGCATTACTTCACAGCATGTGGAACAGGCACAAGCGCTGGTGGACGCCGGCCACGTTAATATTGACGTCCAGGACACGCCTGACTTTATTCATCTCGATCTCACCCTCAGCGCCGGTGACCAGACCTGTCGCGTCGTGGTAAAAGGCACGCATACCAATGTGGTCGAGTTATATATTAATGGCGAACAGCAGCCATTACACGCCGGGGAAAATAGCGCCACAGCGCAGGCCGAACTGCCAACTTTCTCTCTCCAGGAAGCGTATGACTTTATTATCTCCACCCCGGTTGAGAATATTACGTTTATTCTGGAAGCCGCCCGCCTCAATAGCGCACTGGCTGCAGAAGGAAAATCGAAAAAGTATGGGTTGAATATTAACGGAACATTCTCTGAAGCTGTTAAAAATGGTTTGTTAAGCAATGACTTAATGAGTGAGGTCATTATCAACACCGTCGCGGCTTCCGATGCGCGTATGGGCGGCGCCCCGGTGGTCGCTATGTCGAACTTCGGCTCTGGCAACCAGGGGATCGCGGCGACCATGCCGGTGGTAACCGTCGCCGAGCATCTGAATGCCGATGAAGAGACGCTCGCTCGCGCGCTGGCGCTCTCGCATCTGACGGCCATTTCCATCCATTCGCGCTATACCCGCCTGTCCGCACTGTGCGCGGCCTCCACCGCCGCCATGGGCGCCGCCGCCGGTATGGCATGGCTGTTTACCCGCAATATCGAAACCATCAACACCGCCATCATCAATATGATTAGCGATGTTACCGGCATGATTTGTGATGGCGCCTCCAACAGCTGCGCGATGAAGGTGTCCTCGGTGGTCTCCAGCGCCTTTAAATCTGTATTGATGGCGATGCAAAACCGCTGCGCCAGCGCCAACGACGGCATTGTCTGCGCCGACGTCGAACAGTCGATTAATAACCTGTGCCGCCTCGTGATTAAGCCTATGGCGCAAACTGATAAAGAGATCATTCGTATTATGGTCAGCAAATAAGACCAGCCCTTTTGTACCCTACGCAATAATGATTTATTGCCTGCACCAACAGGTATTTTACGATGAATAAAAAAGTCATATTACGCGGCGCCAGCGCCATTATGCCCCTGTGCATCGGGGACTTTCCTTTCTCGTTCATTGTTGGCGCGTTAAGCGTCAGCGCCGGAATGAGCGTCTGGCAAAGTACCGCGTGGTCGGCGATTGTGATTGCCGGCTCGGCGCAGATGCTGGCACTGAATATGTTAAAAACCGGCGCCACGCTCGGCGTGATTATTTTCACCACATTAATTATTAATCTTCGCCACGTGCTGTATAGCGCCTCTATTTCCGGTACCGTGCGCGAAGCCTCATTCTTTAAAAAATGCTTTATGTCCTATGCGCTCACCGACGAGGTGTATGCCACCACCGTCAAAGAGATGGAAGGAAATAAAAAGGAAAAATATCTGTTTTATGGCTCGGCGATGATCACCTTCTGGGCGATTTGGGTGCTGGCCGATTTTCTTGGCGCGCTGGTCGGCGCCTCGTTTCCCCACATTGAAAAATACGGTCTCGATTTCGCCATGGTCGCCGCCTTTATCGCCATCGTGGTGCCGCAAATTAAAAGCCAGGCCTGCACCGTCGCCGCGGTAGTGGCCGCCGTTTCCGGCGTGCTGTTAGTGGTCCTGCCCTACTCGCTGGGTATCGTCGTCGCCTCCGTGCTCGGCGTCCTCGCCGGCCTGTGCGTCGACCTGGCGGAAGAGCGCAAGCAGAGGGCAACAACCGAATCCGATATGCCGTTAGTGGAGGCGCTGGAAAATGAGTAATAGCTACTTTATCGCCCTGACGCTGGGCATGGCCGCGGTCACTTTTCTTATTCGTTTCTCGTTTATCGGCCTGGCCGGCAAGATCCAGATGTCTGAGCGGGTGACCAAAACATTGCGCTTCGTGCCGGTCACCGTCCTGCCGGCCATCATCACCATTCAGATCCTGAGCGTGAATTCCAGCATGGAGTTCGACTTAAAAAACCCGAAGGTGATCGCCGCTATTATCTGTACGCTCGCCAGCTTCCGTTTGGGTCTGGTGTGGGTGGTGGTCAGCGGCGTCGGCTCACTGGTGCTGTTGAATTATTTTCTGTAACTGTTTGAAGGGTAACCCCATGATTATTACTACCGCTGACGCACCCGCCGCGATTGGTCCGTACGTTCAGGGCGTCAATCTCGGCGCGATGACCATCACCTCCGGCCAGCTGCCCATTAATCCGCAGGACGGCACCATGGCCGACGACATTGCCGAACAGGCGCGCCAGTCGCTGGAGAACGTGAAAGCCATCGTCGAAGCCGCCGGCCTCAGCGTTGGTCAGATCGTCAAAACCACGGTGTTTGTGAAAGACCTGGCGGATTTTGCCGCCATCAATGCCGCCTACGAGGCCTTCTTTACCGAACATCAGGCGGCCTTTCCGGCGCGCTCCTGCGTGGAAGTGGCCAGGTTGCCGAAAGACGCTGGCGTCGAAATCGAAGCGATCGCTTTCGCCCGTTAACCCCCCGGCTGGAGGTAGAACCTCCAGCCCCTTACCCACCGATTTTTGACGTTCCACGTTGTTCATATTACAGGCACTATAGCCACTGAACGACCCGAGGAAAGCAGCATGTTGACTATCCGAAAGGCATTACCCGAGGACGCGCCACAACTGAGCGCGATGGGTTATGCCAGTTACCAGCACCACTTCGCCCATCTCTGGCGCAATGCCGATGAACTGGCGTTATTTCTTAAGCAAGAATATGCCGAAGATGCGCTACATCGGAGTCTGACCGATGCCAACCATCATTGGCTCATCGCCGAAGCCGCTTCCCCCGTTGGTTTCGCTAAATATAGCTATCAACAGCGAATGGCTGACGACGGCACGACGGGTACGCTGCTGCATAAGCTCTACCTGATGCCGGGGAAGACTGGCCACCGCTACGGCGAGCAGATTTTTCACGCCGTCGAGACGCGAGCAAAAACGGCCGGTGAAAGCTGGCTGTGGCTGGAAGTACTCGCCGCGAATCCCGCCGCGCGCCGTTTTTACGAACGCCAGGGGATGCAGCACATCAGAGACGCAACTTTTCATTCCGCCAGCCAGCAAAGCACCTTACATATTCTGGCCAAACCGCTATGAGAGGAACTATGCCTGAGCTTCGTGACACCGGCGTACGTAACGTCGTTTGTGGTGAAAATGTCGTTATTTACCAGCCCGCCAACCTGTATAACTGCACGCTGGGCGATAACGTCTTCGTCGGGCCGTTCGTTGAGATCCAGGGGAATACCCGCATCGGCGCGGAGAGTAAAATCCAGTCTCATACCTTTATCTGCGAGTACGTCACCATTGGTCGGCGCTGTTTTATCGGTCACGGGGTGATGTTCGCCAACGATCTGTTTCGCGACGGCAAACCAAACGCCGACCGCGCCAGTTGGGGGCGGATTGAGATTGGCGACGACGTGTCGATCGGTAGCGGCGCCACGATTCTGGCCGTCAGTATCTGCGACGGCGTGGTGATTGGCGCGGGCAGCGTGGTGACGAAGTCCATCACCGAGAGAGGCGTGTGGGCGGGGAATCCAGCCCGCCTGCTGCGACGGCTGTAAAAAAAATGCCGACCATAAGGTCGGCATTCCGTCTTAGCTGCGCAAGCGTTATGCGCGCCAGGCTTTATAACGGTTAATCAGACCGTTAGTGGAGCTGTCGTGGCTGCTGACTTCGCTGCCGTCTTTCAGCTCCGGCAGGATGCGGTTAGCCAGCTGTTTGCCCAGCTCAACGCCCCACTGGTCGAAAGTGAAGATGTTGAGGATCGCGCCCTGGGTGAAGATTTTGTGCTCGTACAGAGCAATCAGCGCCCCGAGGCTGAACGGGGTGATCTCACGCAGCAGGATGGAGTTAGTCGGGCGGTTGCCTTCGAACACTTTGAACGGCACCACGTGCTCCAGGGTCGCCGGATCTTTACCCTGATCGCGATATTCCTGCTCCACCACCTCACGGGATTTACCGAAGGCCAGGGCTTCGGTCTGGGCGAAGAAGTTGGACAGCAGCTTCGGATGATGATCGGAGAGCGGGTTGTGGGTGATAGCCGGGGCGATGAAATCGCACGGTACCATTTTGGTGCCCTGATGGATCAGCTGGTAGAACGCGTGCTGACCGTTGGTGCCCGGCTCGCCCCAGATGATCGGACCCGTCTGGTAGTCCACGGCGTGGCCGTTACGGTCAACATACTTACCATTGGACTCCATGTTGCCCTGCTGGAAGTAGGCGGCAAAACGGTGCATGTACTGGTCGTACGGCAGAATCGCTTCGGTTTCTGCCCCGAAGAAGTTGTTGTACCAGATACCGATCAGCGCCAGCAGTACCGGCAGGTTTTTCTCCGCCGGGGTGGTGGAGAAGTGTTTATCCATCGCATGCGCGCCGGACAGCAGCTCAACGAAGTTGTCGAAGCCCACGGAGAGAATGATGGACAGGCCAATCGCCGACCACAGGGAGTAACGGCCGCCAACCCAGTCCCAGAATTCGAACATGTTGGCGGTGTCGATGCCGAACTCGCCAACCGCTTTCGCGTTGGTGGAGAGCGCCGCGAAGTGTTTAGCCACGTGCTTGTCGTCGCCCGCGGTCGCCAGGAACCAGTCGCGCGCGCTGTGGGCGTTGGTCATGGTCTCCTGGGTGGTGAAGGTTTTGGACGCGACCAGGAACAGGGTGGTTTCCGGATTGACGCTCTTCAGCACTTCGGCAATGTGGGTGCCATCGACGTTGGAGACAAAGTGCATGTTGAGGTGGTTTTTATACGGACGCAGCGCTTCGGTGACCATGAACGGACCGAGGTCGGAGCCGCCGATACCAATGTTGACCACGTCGGTGATCGGTTTGCCGGTGTAGCCTTTCCAGCTACCGGAGATAATCGCTTCAGAGAAGGTTTTCATCTTCTCCAGCACAGCGTTCACTTCCGGCATCACATCTTTGCCATCAACCACAATCGGCGTGTTGCTGCGGTTGCGCAGCGCGACGTGGAGTACCGCGCGATCTTCGGTGCGGTTGATCTTTTCACCGGAGAACATCGACTTGATGGCGCCCGCCAGGTCGGTCTCTTTCGCCAGATCCTGTAGTTTAGCCAGCGTCTCTTCGGTGATGCGGTTTTTGGAGAAGTCCACCAGCATCAGATCGTCAAACGTCGCGGAAAACTTAGAAAAACGGTCGCTATCTTTGGCGAACAGCTCGCTGATAGTGACATCTTTCATTTCGTCGAAGTGTTTCTGTAATGCCTGCCAGGCAGAGGTCTGCGTTGGGTTGATGTTTTTCATTAGCAATACTCTTCTGATTTGAGATTGTGACTTCGGTCGATTGTAGCGCCGGTGACGGAAAATTGTGATGATTTTTGTGACTTGTCCCTGACGCCGGTCAGGAATCGGGTCAATACGGAGTAAAAAGCCCCATTAGTATAGCTATCATAAGGCTTTTTTCTGTTAGCCGCAGGGGCATGAAAAATCCGCATAACCGCAGCGTTGACATAGCTGGCGTTAAGCCTTTATATATCCGCAGTGCTTACGTATTGTAAGTATCTATTGCTCGCGCATTTCACGCTACAGCGAAAGGGTATTCGCGGGGGATATAATGTCCTTATTCCCCCGGCCAGGTGAAAGACGTCGGTAATTGCCAGAAGAGGTGCGTTGCCCAGGTAACCGTATTGGAGGAACCAGTCCGGCGAAAATACGTGAGGGGGAGCAACGCCGAGGTGAAAGAGCGTCTGGTTACGCTCCTCACCGGCCACAGGGGCTGAATCCCCTGGGTTGTCACCAGAAACGTTCGCAGTCGGGCGTTTCATACCCGAACACTTCAGCGCCCAGAGCGGTGAGTCGGGTCTACAAGGTGGAGCACTTCTGGGTGACATCGTAGTTGTTTATCATTCTGCGCCACCCTGTTTATCGCTCTTCCCTTGTGCCATGGCTGAATAATTTGGCCTGGCTTATTAAGACATTTTGTTGCGATCCGGCGGCATCCAGCCCCTGCCAGGATAGGTGTTCAGGAATCGTTTTAATAAGTCAGGCCCCCTGACACGAGGTTGTTATGACAGATTTAGTCGTCGCCAAATTTGGCGGCACCAGCGTTGCTGATTTTGACGCGATGAACCGCAGCATTGATGTGGCGCTGCTTGATGCCAATACCCGTATTGTTGTGCTCTCCGCCTCTGCCGGCGTGACCAACATTCTGGTGGCCTTAGCGGAAGGGCTGGAACCCACCGAACGTTTTTCCCAGCTGGACGCTCTGCGCCAGATCCAGTTCAATATTCTGGAGCGTTTGCGCTATCCCAACGTGATCCGCGAAGAGATTGAGCGCCTGCTGGAAAATATCACCACGCTGGCGGAAGCCGCCGCGCTCGCCTCCTCTAGCGCGCTGACTGACGAACTGGTCAGCCATGGCGAACTGATGTCCACCCTGCTGTTTGTGGAGATTCTGCGTGAACGCGGAATTCAGGCGCAATGGTTTGACGCCCGTAAAGTGCTGCGCACTAACGATCGCTTTGGCCGCGCCGAACCGGATATCGCCGCTGTCGCCGAACTGACCCAGCAGCAGCTGACGCCGCGTCTGGCGGAAGGCCTGGTGGTGACGCAGGGCTTTATCGGCAGCGAAGCGAAGGGCCGCACCACCACCCTCGGCCGCGGCGGCAGCGATTATACCGCCGCTCTGCTCGGCGAAGCGCTGAATGCCACCCGCGTCGATATCTGGACCGATGTGCCCGGGATCTATACGACCGACCCGCGCGTCGCACCAGCGGCGAAACGCATCGACGTCATCGCCTTTGAAGAGGCGGCGGAAATGGCCACCTTCGGCGCTAAAGTGCTGCATCCGGCGACCCTGCTGCCTGCCGTGCGCAGCGATATCCCGGTATTTGTCGGCTCCAGTAAAGAACCTAAAGCGGGCGGTACGCTGGTGTGTAAAACCACCGAGAACCCGCCGCTGTTCCGCGCGCTGGCGCTGCGCCGCCGCCAGACGCTGCTGACGCTACACAGCCTGAATATGCTGCACTCCCGCGGCTTCCTCGCCGAAGTGTTCGGTATTCTGGCGCGCCATAACATCTCCGTCGATTTGATCACCACCTCCGAAGTGAGCGTGGCCCTGACCATGGACACCACTGGCTCAACCTCTGCGGGCGATACCCTGCTGACCCAGGCGCTGCTGACCGAGCTCTCCTCGCTGTGTCGCGTGGAAGTGGAAGAAGACCTGGCGCTGGTTGCCCTGATCGGCAACGAGCTGTCGAAAGCCTGCGGCGTCGGCAAAGAGGTGTTTGGCGTCCTTGATCCGTTTAACATCCGCATGATCTGCTATGGCGCATCCAGCCACAACCTCTGCTTCCTGGTCCCTGGCGCCGATGCGGAGAAGGTGGTGCAGACGTTGCATCATAATTTGTTTGAATAAAATTCCTTAGCACGATAAACAATACCTATAGCCGGGCTCGAACCCGGCTTTTTTATAACAACATCAACACAACCAGCTGACCAGCTCGCCGCCCTACCGGTTCGGCGCGGCCGGTTTGCGTATCGCAAGGAACACAACATGCTCGCAACTCTGACGCGGCTGTTCCCGTTATGGGCGCTGCTGCTCTCCGTTCTGGCCTATTACACCCCCACCACTTTCACCCCGATCGGCCCGTGGGTTACCACCCTGCTGATGCTGATTATGTTCGGTATGGGGGTACATCTAAAGCTGGCGGATTTCAAACGCGTCCTGTCGCGTCCGGCGCCGGTCGCTGCAGGGATATTTCTGCACTATCTGGTGATGCCGCTCGCCGCCTGGCTGCTGGCGCTGCTGTTTCATATGCCGCCGGAGCTCTCCGCCGGGATGGTGCTGGTGGGCAGCGTCGCCAGCGGGACGGCCTCCAACGTGATGATCTTTCTGGCCAAAGGGGACGTGGCGCTGTCGGTGACTATCTCCTCGGTCTCCACCCTGGTCGGCGTCATCGCGACGCCGCTGCTGACCCGTCTGTACGTCGACGCGCACATTCAGGTCGACGTCATGGGGATGTTGCTGAGCATTCTGCAGATTGTGGTCATTCCCATCGCCCTGGGGCTGATTGTCCATCATCTGCTGCCGAAGGTGGTGAAAGCGGTGGAACCGTTCCTCCCCGCTTTCTCGATGGTGTGCATTCTGGCGATCATCAGCGCGGTGGTGGCGGGTTCCGCGGCCCATATCGCGTCCGTTGGCCTGGTGGTGATTATCGCGGTGATCCTGCATAACACCATTGGCCTGCTCGGCGGCTACTGGGGCGGACGTCTGTTTGGTTTTGATGAATCCACCTGCCGTACGCTGGCGATCGAGGTAGGGATGCAGAACTCCGGCCTGGCGGCCGCGCTGGGTAAAATTTACTTCGGCCCGCTGGCGGCGCTGCCGGGAGCCCTGTTCTCCGTCTGGCATAACCTGTCCGGTTCGCTGCTGGCCGGATACTGGTCAGGGAAGCCCATCGCCAAAAAAGCCAGCAAGCGCTGAGCGTGACACGTCCGGGCGCCGGCCCGGGCGTGTGCGTTATCCAATCTGCAAACGTACTGGTTTACCTAACTTCATTAACATCATGACTAACGCATCCAGGGTAAACTTACTGGTTTTCTGATTGACCACATCTGAAATGCGTGGGCGCGAAATGCTCAACTTCGCGGCAGCATCGGCCTGCTTCAATTGATGTTCATCTATCCACTCAGCGATTTCCTGCATTAACTGTCGTTTAAGCGCCATCAACTGCTCAACTTCTTTTTCCGCTTGTCCGCGAAGCTGCTCTGCGTCAGCATCATCAAAGCCCAGTTCACTGAATATATTGCTCTCTTCAGAGGTCACATGACGGATACCATCCACACTCTTACGATTCATTTATGACTCCTGTGTTCCTGCTGTATAACCCGCAAACGGCTTCTGACAATCTGTTTTTCGTGTTCGGCGGTCCGGCGCGTCTTTTTGTTAAAACAGTGCAGGACATATATCGCCTCTGCAAAACGGGCCAGATAAATTACCCGATATGCACCGGAAAAGTGGCGCAGGCGGATTTCTTCAACCCCCCGCCCCAGTTGAGGCATTGCTTTCCAGTCCGCAGCCTCTAAACCTGACTGTAAACGATAAAGCTGGAATCCAGCATCTCTGCGGACGTCCTCAGGAAACTGGCGCAGATCGTCAAAGGAAGAGCCCATCCAGACGATACGCCTTAATCTTGGTTGCTGATTGAGCATACCACATCCTTGTATAAAATTTTATACACCACTCGCCCGATATTTATCGTCGATAACAGGTTGATCGTGCCGTTACCCTAAGCCAGTTCACCTCACGGGTCACGAACGAGGGAAATATTCTGCGAGGCGCTTTCCGGATGCGTTCTATTTTGCGCTGATTACCGTACACTGGGTGCTCTGGTCTGACTGAGGGCACCACCATGGCACTCCCCCGAATTACACAAAAAGAGATGACCGAGCGCGAACAGCGCGAATTGAAAACGCTGCTTGACCGCGCGCGCATTGCGCACGGCCGCCCGCTGAGCAATGCGGAAACGAACAGCGTGAAAAAGGAATATATCGATAAGCTGATGGCGCAGCGCGAAGCGGAAGCGAAGAAAGCCCGCCAGGTGAAAAAACAGCAGGCTTATAAGACGGATAAGGAAGCAACCTTTTCCTGGTCGGCGAATACGCCGACCCGCGGCAGGCGTTAGCGCCCTTTCTTTTTACGTCCCGGCTGGGTGAAACGTTTGCCGTTGCCAGCCGGGCGGCCTTTATCGTTGCTATTTTCCACCTTCACCACCGGGCGCTTGATCCCGGGGGTCGCCGCTTTGGCCTTCGGCTTCGCTTTCGGCTTCGCTTCGGAAGAGGAGTTTTCAATCAGCTTGAACAGGTCGATCAGCTCGTCATCGGTCAGATCGCGCCACTCACCCAACGGGATCCCCGTCAGGCTGACGTTCATAATCCGCGTACGCTCAAGCTTCGTCACTTCATAGCCAAAATGCTCGCACATGCGACGGATCTGGCGGTTTAACCCCTGCACAAGGGTGATGCGGAAAACGAACGGCGCTTCTTTCTTTACCTTACATTTTTTGGTCACGGTCCCGAGAATCGGTACCCCCGCGCCCATGCCGCGAATGAACTCATCGGTCACCGGCTTATCGACCGTAACCAGATACTCTTTTTCATGGTCGTTTCCGGCACGCAGGATCTTATTCACCAGGTCGCCATGATTGGTGAGGAAAATCAGCCCCTGGGAGTCTTTATCCAGACGGCCGATAGGGAAGATACGCTTGCTGTGGTTGACGAAATCGACAATGTTGTCGCGCTCGCCGTCTTCTGTGGTGCTCACAATGCCGACCGGCTTATTTAGCGCAATCAGCACCAGATCATCCGCTTCGCGCGGCTCAATCAACCGTCCGTTAACTTTGACCAGGTCGCCAGGCTTCACCTGATCGCCAATCGTGGCGCGCTTGCCATTGATAAAGACGTTGCCTTGTTCAATAAAGCGGTCCGCTTCGCGACGCGAGCAGATGCCGCTTTCACTGATGTATTTGTTTAATCGGGTTGATGAGTCGGGCAGCATAGATTCTCCTGTAAAAGCGAAATATACCCTACCTTGTGGGCGAGAAAAAACCTGGATTGTGTGATTCATTATCCAGAAGCTTCGTCGGGCTTGTGAACAGCATTCCGCTTACCTACATCATGCGCCATATCAGCGCGCCGGTATGGGGGCGATGCTAGAATTTCTGCTTCAATAATATTTTTAAAACAGGAAGAAAAGATGGAACTGCTGTTACTCAGTAACTCCACGCTGCCGGGGAAAGCCTGGCTGGAACACGCCCTGCCGCTGATTGCCGGTCAGGTCAAAGGCCGCCGTAAGGCGGTATTCATCCCCTTCGCTGGCGTGACGCAATCCTGGGATGATTACACGGCCAAAGTGGCTGCGGTTATGGCGCCCATGGCGGTCAGCGTAACCAGTATCCACAGCGTCGACGACCCTATCGCCGCCATTGAAAGCACCGAGATGGTGATCGTCGGCGGCGGGAACACCTTCCAGCTGTTGAAAGAGTGCCGCAGTCGCGGTCTGTTGGCGCCGATTGTCGATGTCGTCAAACGCGGGGCGCTGTATATCGGCTGGAGCGCAGGTTCAAACCTCGCCTGCCCGACCATTCGCACCACCAACGATATGCCGATTGTCGATCCGCAGGGATTTGATGCGCTGGGGCTGTTCCCGCTACAGATTAACCCGCACTTCACCAACGCGTTGCCGACCGGGCATCAGGGCGAAACCCGCGAACAGCGTATCCGCGAACTGCTGGTCGTGGCGCCGGAATTAACGGTGATTGGTTTGCCGGAAGGAAACTGGATCCAGGTCACCGATGATCACGCGACGCTCGGTGGCCCGAACCCGACGCTGTTGTTCAAAGCGGGGGAAGAAGCGATAACCCTGCCTGCGGGCCACCGCTTCTGAGCCTGGGGGGCTAACGTTTCCCGGATAGCGGCGCATTGCGCCTTATCCGGGCTGCTTCAACGGGACGTCCAAACGCCAAACCCCGGTTAGCACAGCGCCGCCGGGGAATGGCTCAGTAGTCATCCCGTTCGTCGTCTTCATCCGGTTGCTCCATCACGCTGTAAGCCACCGAGCAGAACAGGCTGTTCAGGCGCTTCATATCCCCCAGCAGCGCCAGATGCAACGTACTGGTTTCGATACTCTGCACGTTCTGCTGATGCAGGCGGTCAACGTGCGCATGCGAGTAGCGGCGGTTAAGAATGCGGAACCGGTGTTTGCTGCGCCGCAGGCGACGGGCGCTCGGCACATCGCTGGAGAAGAAGACCGACATCGCCAGCTGCAGATTGCTGAGCAGCAGATCGTACAGGGCGTCCAGCTCCTTTAACCCTTCCACCGAGAAGGCGCGACGCGCCGCCAGCGATTTATCGGCGATCTCGCTGCCCATCCGCTCGACGATATCGGAGGCCTGCTCGAGGTTTAACGACATCTCAATAATTTCCGCCCAGCGCCGGGACTCCTCTTCCGCCAGCTCATCCTTTGGCATTCGCGCCAGATAGAGCTTAATGGCGGTGTAGAGCACGTTGATATCGTCCGCCATGCGGCGTAGCTCTTTCTCCTGACGCGGTTCGCCATGCATCACCTTATGCAGGCTCTCCAGCATTTGCTCCATCGCGTCACCAATGCGCAGCGTCTCGCGCGCGGCATTGGCCAGCGCCAGCGCCGGGGTGTCCAGCGCCGACGGGTCGAGATGCTTGGGTTTGAGATGGTTATCCAGCTCGGGTTCATCGCGGATCATGCGCTGGCACAGCTTCGCCATCGGTCCGGCAAAAGGCACCATCGCGATGCAGCGCAGCAGGTTGTAAAAAACGTGGAAGTAGATAACCAGCTCGGACTCGGCCAACGGCAGCTTATGCATCGCCGCGGCCAGCGGATGGACGAACGGCAGAATGATCAGGCTCCCCACCAGCTTAAACAACAGGCTGCCCAGCGCCACCCGGCGCGCCGCCGCGTTCGCCGCGCTGTTGTTGAGCATCGCCAACAGCCCCGATCCCAGGTTGGCGCCAATCACCAGGCACAGCGCCACCGGGAAAGAGATCGCTCCCGCCGCGGTCAGCGTCGCGGTCAGCAGCACCGCCGCCAGGCTGGAGTAGCTAATGATCGCGAATACAGCGCCAATCAAGGCATCCAGCATGATATCCCCGGTCAGCGAGGCAAAAATCACCTGCACGCCGTTGGCCTGGGTAATGGGGTGGACGGCCTGCACAATCAGCTCCAGGGCCAACAGGATCAGCCCAAGGCCGATCCCTACTCGCCCCAGCTGCCCGGCGCGGGTCTGCTTGCGGCCGAGGAAGAAAATCACCCCGATAAAAATCAACAACGGCGACAGCCACGACAGGTCGAAGGTCAGTACCCTCGCCATCAGCGCCGTCCCAACGTCGGCGCCCAGCACCATCACCAGCGCCGGCGTGAGGCCCACTAAATCCTGGGCGACAAACGAGGTCACCAGCATGGTGGTGGCATTGCTGCTTTGTACCAGCGCAGTCACGCCAAGACCCGCGCAGAAGGCGAGCGGCTTTTTTTCTACGCTGCTACTGAGAACGGTACGTAGGCGAGCGCCATAGACGCGCATCACCCCGGTACGCACGATATGCGTGCCCCACACCAGCAGAGCGACCGCGGACAACAGGTGTAGCAGAGTTAACACGGAATCAGCTTCTCCTTATCGTTATAGGTGTTCCGACGTTCTGGAACCTATCTCAGTATAAGGGGTTAACCTCAATAAAGAGACAAGGCGCTCACAGAGCGCCTTGTTAGTTGTAAGGAAAGATGACGACTAGTCCGCATCATAGCCCAGATTAGGGGCTAACCAGCGCTCGACTTCCGCCGGGGTCATCCCTTTACGCCGCGCGTAGTCTTCGACCTGGTCGCGCTGGATCTGCGCCACGGCGAAGTACTTGCTGTCCGGATGGCTGAAATACCAGCCGGAAACCGATGCCCCCGGCCACATGGCGAACGATTCGGTAAGCTTCATGCCGGTATGGGCTTCGACGTCCAGCAACTGCCAGATGGTGCCTTTTTCAGTGTGCTCCGGACAGGCCGGATACCCCGGCGCCGGACGGATCCCTTGGTAATTCTCGCGAATAAGTTCCTCATTGCTGAGGTTCTCATTGGCCGCATACCCCCAGTAGACCTTGCGCACTTTCTCGTGCAGATACTCGGCGAAGGCTTCCGCCAGACGATCGGCGATGGCCTTGATCATGATCTTGTTATAGTCGTCATGCTGCGCTTCATAGGCCTCCGCCAGCGCGTCCTCCTCCAGGCCGCCGGTGACGGCGAAGGCGCCGATGTAGTCCGCTTTGCCGCTCAGCTTCGGCGCCACAAAGTCGGCGAGGCAGTAGTTGGCGAAGCCGACCTTCTCCGTCTGCTGGCGCAGGTGATGGCTCACCGTCAGCACATGGGTGCGGGTTTCATCGCGATAGATTTCAATATCGTCGCCCACCCGGTTGGCCGGGAACAGGCCCACCACGCCGCGCGGGTTGAGGGTTTTCTCTGCGCTCAGTTTATCCAGCAGCTCGTTAGCGTCTTTGAACAGGCGCTGCGCCTCTTCCCCTACCACTTCATCTTCCAGAATGCGCGGATATTTACCCGCCAGCGACCAGGTCATAAAGAACGGCGTCCAGTCGATGTAATTGCGTAGCGTCTCGATACTGGCTTCCACCTCCTGAATCCCCAGGCGATGGGCCACCGGCGGCGTATAGCTCTCCCAGTCAAAGGCCAGATCGTTTTCCCGTGCGGCCGCCAGGGTCACCGGCGGGGTGCGCGGTTTTTTACGTCCATGCTGGATACGCACGGTTTCATACTCTTTGCGCGTGCGGGCGACAAACTCATCGCGCTGCGTATCCGAGAGCAGCGCAGCCACCACCCCGACGGTGCGCGAGGCGTTCTGTACGTAAACGGTCGGGCCGCTGTAGTTCTGCTCGATTTTCACCGCCGTATGCGCTTTCGAGGTGGTTGCGCCGCCAATAAGCAGCGGGATGGTAAAGCCCTGACGCTCCATCTCTTTCGCCACGTTAACCATCTCGTCGAGCGACGGGGTAATCAGCCCGGAAAGGCCGATGAGATCCGCGTTTACCTCTTTGGCGGTTTTGAGAATTTTATCCGCCGGGACCATCACGCCAAGATCGATGATTTCGTAGTTATTACACTGCAGCACCACGCCGACGATGTTTTTGCCGATGTCATGAACGTCGCCTTTTACCGTGGCAATCACCATTTTGCCGTTACTGGAGCCCTGTTCTTTACTGGCTTCGATAAACGGCTCAAGGTAGGCCACCGCCTGTTTCATGACGCGAGCGGATTTCACCACCTGCGGCAGGAACATTTTGCCTTCGCCGAACAGATCGCCGACCACGTTCATGCCGTCCATCAGCGGCCCTTCGATCACCTCAATCGGGCGGGCAGCCTGCTGACGCGCTTCTTCGGTGTCCTGTTCGATAAATTCGGTAATGCCCTTCACCAGCGAATATTCGAGGCGTTTTTTCACCTCCCAGCTGCGCCACTCCGCCTGCTGGGCATTGGCGCCGTCGTCAACTTTACTGCCGCGATATTTTTCCGCCAGTTCGAGCAATCTTTCGGTGCTGTCATCGCGGCGGTTGAGGATCACGTCCTCCACCGCGTCGCGCAGCTCGCCCGGCAGGTCATCATAGATGGCCAGCTGACCGGCATTGACGATCCCCATATCCATGCCGTTGCGGATCGCATAGTAGAGGAATACGGCGTGGATCGCCTCACGAACCGGGTCATTGCCGCGGAAAGAGAAGGAGACGTTGGAGACCCCGCCGGAGATCAGCGCATGCGGCAGCTCGCGTTTGATGTCTTCGCAGGCGCCGATAAAGTCCTGGGCATAGTTATTGTGTTCTTCGATACCGGTCGCCACCGCAAAGATATTCGGGTCAAAGATAATATCTTCTGGCGGGAAGCCGACCTCTTCGGTGAGGATTTTGTAGGCGCGACGGCAAATCTCAATTTTACGTTCGCGGGTATCAGCCTGGCCCACTTCGTCAAAGGCCATCACCACTACCGCAGCGCCGTAGCGGCGAACCAGTTTCGCATGGTGGATAAAGGGTTCGACGCCCTCTTTCATCGAAATCGAGTTAACGATGCCTTTGCCCTGAATGCATTTCAGGCCTTTCTCAATAACTTCCCACTTGGAGGAGTCGATCATGATCGGCACGCGGGCAATGTCCGGCTCGCCGGCAATCAGGTTGAGGAAGCGCACCATCGCCGCTTCTGCGTCGAGCATCCCCTCGTCCATGTTGATATCGATAATCTGCGCGCCGCTTTCCACCTGCTGACGCGCGACGTCCAGCGCTTCGCTGTACTTCTCTTCTTTGATTAAGCGTTTAAATTTCGCCGAGCCGGTAACGTTGGTACGTTCGCCGACGTTAACGAACAAGCTGTCATCGCCGATATTGAGCGGCTCAAGGCCGGCGAGGCGGCAGGCCACCGCGATTTCCGGCAGCTGGCGCGGCGGCAGGCCCGCTACCGCCCGGCTCATGGCGGCGATATGCTCCGGGGTCGTACCGCAGCAGCCGCCGACGATATTAAGGAAACCGGCTTCCGCCCATTCGCGGATCTGCGCCGCCATGGTATCGGCATCCAGATCGTATTCGCCGAAGGCGTTGGGCAGGCCGGCGTTCGGGTGCGCGGTGACGTAGCATTCAGCGATGCGCGACAGCTCCTGGACGTACTGGCGCAGTTCGTCCGGCCCGAGGGCGCAGTTCAGACCAAACGATAAGGCTTCGGCGTGGCGCAGCGAGTTATAGAAAGCTTCGGTGGTCTGCCCGGAAAGCGTGCGGCCGGAGGCATCGGTAATGGTGCCGGAGATCATCAGCGGCAGGTCAACGCCCAGCGCCTCCAGCTCCTCTTTCACCGCATAGATGGCCGCTTTGGCATTCAGGGTATCAAATACCGTTTCAATCAGGATCAGATCCACGCCACCTTCCACCAGCGCCCGGGTGGACTCGCGATAGGCGGCCACCAGCTGGTCAAAGGTAATATTACGGAACGCCGGATCGTTCACATCAGGCGAAATAGAGGCGGTGCGGTTAGTTGGGCCAAGCACGCCCGCCACGTAGCGCGGTTTTTCCGGCGTGCGGGCCGTCCAGGCGTCGGCGCTGGCGCGGGCCAGCTTCGCCGCCGCAAAGTTGATCTCTGCCGACAGGGATTCCATCTGGTAATCCGCCATCGCGATGGTTGTCGAGTTAAAGGTGTTGGTCTCAATGATATCCGCGCCGGCCTCGAAGTAGGCGTCGTGGATCTCACGGATCACCTCGGGCTTGCTGAGCACCAGCAGGTCGTTGTTGCCTTTCAGGTCGCACGGCCAGTCAGCAAAGCGCTCACCGCGAAAGTCCTGCTCACTCAGACGATAGCCCTGGATCATGGTGCCCATGCCCCCATCCAGAACCAGAATACGTTCTTTTAACTGCTGATGCAGTTGCTCAACTTTGCTGCTCACACTTGCTCCCGACAACGCTCAACTCAGGCCAAATAGCCAACAAACCATACTGGCATAAACCACCGGAGCGGAAAAGACAACAACGGGCAATATGAGACATGTTCAGCTTCACTCCTCCGATGAGTCCGGTAGTGATTGCATTATCGCCAAATAAAACGAAAATTATTTCCACGATACAGAAAAAGGAGTCCGCGATGGCCACTACCCCCGTTCCCGCGAAACGCGGCAGAAAACCCGCGGCTGCCACCGCCCAGCAGGCTGGCGGTCAGGTTCAGTCGCTGACCCGCGGCCTGAAATTGCTCGAATGGATTGCCGAATCCCACAGCAGCGTCGCGCTGACCGAGCTGGCGCAGCAGGCGGGTCTGCCTAACTCAACCACTCACCGCCTGCTGACCACCATGCAGCAGCTGGGTTTCGTCCGCCAGGTCGGCGAGCTGGGCCACTGGGCCGTCGGCGCGCATGCCTTCGTGGTCGGCAGCAGCTTTCTGCAAAGCCGCAATCTGCTGGCGATTGTCCACCCGATCCTGCGCCAGCTGATGGAAGATTCCGGTGAAACGGTGAATCTGGCAGTGCTTGACCAGAGCGACCACCAGGCGATCATTATCGACCAGGTGCAGTGCACCCAGCTGATGCGGATGTCGGCGCCGATCGGCGGAAAACTGCCGATGCACGCCTCCGGCGCCGGGAAGGCGTTTCTCTCGCAGCTGAGCGAAGAGCAGGTTACCAGCCTCCTGCACCGTAAAGGGCTACATGCCTATACGCATGCCACGCTGGTCTCGCCGCTGCATCTGAAGGAAGATTTAGCGCAGACCCGCAAGCGGGGCTACTCGTTCGACGACGAGGAGCACGCGCTCGGCCTCCGCTGCGTCGCCGCCTGCATTTATGATGAACACCGCGAACCGTTCGCGGCAATCTCCATCTCCGGCCCCATCTCACGCATGACCGATGACCGGGTGACCGAGCTGGGCGCGCTGGTCATTAAGGCCGCGAAAGAGGTCACGCTGGCATACGGCGGGGTTAAATAAAAAAAAATGCCCCACCGGGGCATTTTAAGTAGGCCTGATAAGCGTAGCGCCATCAGGCAGATCGGCGCACCTTGCCGGATGGCGGCGTAAACGCCTTATCCGGCCTACTGTCGGCGCCATAGCGCACGCTAAAACGCTGCTTGCGCCGGTAGGCGTAGACATCTTCCACATGGCCGTTTTTAATCCGCGTCTGCAGTTCGCGCCAGTAGTCGGCGCGCAGCAGGTCGGCATGCATCTCCTCAAACAGCGGCCCAATGCGCGGGTCGGCACACAGCCAGTGGCGGAACTCCTCCGGGAACACATCCCCCGGCGAGACGCTGTACCACGGCTCGCTGGCCAGTTCATCCTCGGGATAGCGCGGCGGTGGGATCTGGCGAAAATTCACTTCCGTCATATAGCAGATTTCGTCATAGTCGTAGAACACCACCCGGCCGTGGCGGGTGACGCCGAAGTTTTTAAACAGCATATCACCGGGAAAGATGTTGGCGGCGGCCAGCTGGCGGATAGCATTCCCATACTCTTCTACCGCATCGCGTAGCGCCTGGCCGTTAACCTGCTCCAGCCACAGGTTGAGCGGCACCATTCGCCGTTCAATATACAGATGACTGATGACAATCCGGTCGCCGAGGTCGGTCAGTTTGTTCCCCGCCTCCGCCTGCAGCAGCGCCAGCAGCGCCGGCGCGATTTGTCGTTTCTCCAGCACGAAATTTTCAAACTCCTGCGTGTCCGCCATCCGCCCGACGCGGTCATGCTCCTTTACCAGCTGATAGCAGGCGCGCACGTGGGCGGCGGTCATCTCTTTCTGCGGCGCGAAGCGGTCTTTGATCACCTTAAACACCCGGTCAAACCCCGGCAGGGTAAACACCAGCATCACCATCCCGCGAATGCCCGGCGCCTCAATAAACTGCTCATCGCAGCGAGCGATGTAGTGCAGATATTCACGATAGCTTTCGGTTTTAGCGTGCTTCTGGCAGCCAATCGCCATATACAGCTCGGCCGTGGTTTTCCCCGGCAGGATCTCGCGCAGCCATTCCACCAGGGCGCCGGGCAGTGGCGCATAAACCATAAAATAGGAACGCGCGAAGCCAAACACGATGCTCGCTTCGGCATGGGTGGTCAGGCAGGTATCGACAAACAACTCGCCCTCGTCGCTGCGATGGATCGGCAGCAAAAAGGGCAGCGTGGTCATCGGCATCACCAGTTTGCCCACCAGCCAGGCGGCTTTATTACGATAGAACAGCTCATTGGCGACCTGCAGATGACAGGTGGCGAGCAGTTCCTCCCCCAGCGCCTCCTGCAGACTGGCAATGATATAGCCGATATCCCGCGCTTTATTTTGCCACGGCAGCCGCAGCGGCAGATCGGACAGCACTTTACCCAGCAGGTGCGGCCAGCCGCGATCGGCAAAAAAATCTTTCGCCAGCGGTCGCGGAAGGGTGCGAAAAGGACGCTCGGGCTGCGAGCTGAAAATAAAGAGCCGCTCGGGGGTCAGCGAGCGGTGGTCAAACAGGCGGCAGTAGACCGAATTGAAAAAGCTCTCGGCAATTTCAAAACGAGGGTAATCCGGCAGCAAACGGGTGTAGTGGGCTTTCACCCGCAGCAAAAAGTCGGCATCCGTGCTCTTTCCTTCCGTGATGCAGCGCAGCTGCTCCACCACCAGACCCACATGGTGGTCATAGAGGTGGATCCGCTGTTTCATCGCCTGCTGCACCGCATGCCAGTCGGCCTGTTCAAAGCGCTGCTGCGCGCCGGAAGTCACTTCGAGAAAACGCCCATACTGAGCGTCAAATCCCTGCAATATCGTTTGGGCAATCAGTAATTCCAGACCACGCGTCATCGAACTCCCCCATCCGGCACCACGTCAGGCCGGATGGCGCGCTCGCTTATCCGGCCTGGATCCCTTCACAGGCCCGGTTAGCGTCGTGCCACCGGGCATGGCTCAAAACTGATCTTCTTCGGTCGAGCCGGTCAGCGCCGTCACCGACGAGGCACCGCCCTGGATAATGGTGGTGACCTTGTCGAAGTAGCCGGTACCCACCTCCTGCTGATGCGAGACGAAGGTATAGCCTTCCGGCCCGGCGGCGAATTCCGGCTGCTGCACTTTTTCAACATAATGGCGCATCCCCTCACCCTGAGCGTAAGCATGGGCGAGGTCGAACATGTTGAACCACATGCTGTGGATCCCGGCGAGGGTAATAAACTGGTACTTGTATCCCATGTCCGACAGCTGCTGCTGGAAGCTGGCGATGGTTTTATCATCGAGATTTTTCTTCCAGTTAAACGACGGCGAGCAGTTATAGGCCAGCAGTTTGCCCGGGAAACGCGCATGAATGGCTTCAGCAAAGCGACGCGCCTGCTCAAGATCCGGTTTCGACGTTTCACACCACACCAGGTCCGCATACGGCGCATAGGCCAGCCCGCGGCTGATCGCCTGCTCGATCCCGGCGTGGGTGCGGAAGAACCCTTCGCTGGTGCGATCCCCGGTAATAAACTCACGATCGTACGGATCGCAGTCTGAGGTAATTAAATCGGCAGCGTCAGCATCGGTACGGGCGATCACCAGCGTCGGGACCCCCATCACGTCAGCCGCCAGACGCGCCGCCACCAATTTCTGTATCGCTTCCTGGGTCGGGACCAGCACTTTACCGCCCATATGACCGCACTTCTTCACCGACGCCAGCTGATCTTCGAAGTGAACAGCCGCTGCACCGGCTTCAATCATCGATTTCATCAGCTCGAAGGCATTAAGGACGCCGCCAAAACCGGCTTCCGCATCCGCCACGATCGGCAGGAAATAGTCGATAAAGCGCGGATCGTTCGGCTCAATCCCGGCTGACCACTGGATCTGATCGGCGCGGCGGAAGGTATTGTTGATCCGATCCACCACCGCCGGTACCGAGTTGGCCGGGTACAGCGATTGATCCGGGTACATGCTGGACGCCAGGTTAGCATCCGCCGCCACCTGCCAGCCGGAGAGATAAATGGCTTCGATGCCGGCCTTCGCCTGCTGTAAGGCCTGGCCGCCGGTCAGCGCGCCAAGGCTGTTGATGTACCCTTTCTTCGCTTCACCGTGCAGCAGACGCCACATTTTCGCCGCGCCAAGCTGCGCCAGCGTGCATTCCGGGTTCACCGAGCCGCGTAATTTCACCACCTCTTCCGCGCTGTACGGGCGGGTAATCCCTTCCCAGCGCGGGTTCGTCCACTCTTTGTTTAATTCTTCGATTTGTTGGGTACGGGTTTTCATGTGCAGATGCTCCATATAATTTCCTGGCTCTCCAGGCGCATTGGTGAAGGACTAAATGGCGAACCACACCATCTGGCGATTAGGCCAGCAGGCGGTAGCCCGGTAATGTCAGAAAATCAATCAGTTCATCAGAGGTGGTGATCTGCTCCATCAGCCGCGCCGCATCGTCAAAGCGGCCATGGCTGAAGCGGTGCTCTCCCAGCTCTTCCTGAATCACCATCAGCTCTTCCGCCAGCCACTGGCGGAACAGCGCTTTTGTGACCGGCGTGCCGTCGTTCAGGGTTTTCTGATGATGGATCCACTGCCAGATAGAGGTGCGCGAGATCTCGGCTGTCGCGGCGTCTTCCATCAGGCCATAAATCGGTACGCAGCCGTTGCCGGAGATCCAGGCTTCGATGTACTGCACCGCCACGCGAATATTGGCGCGCATCCCGGCTTCCGTGCGCTCGCCCTCGCAGGGGGCCAGCAGCTGTTCGGCGGTAATGGGCGCGTCCTCGATACGGGTCACCGAGAGCTGATTCGGCTTGTCGCCGAGCACGCGGTTAAACACCGCCATGGCGGTATCCGCCAGCCCAGGATGGGCGATCCAGGTGCCATCGTGACCGTTGTTCGCCTCCAGCTCTTTGTCGGCGGTGACTTTATTCAGCACCTGACGGTTACGCTCGACATCTTTGCTCGGGATAAAGGCCGCCATCCCGCCCATTGCAAACGCCCCGCGTTTGTGGCAGGTCTTAATCAACAACCGTGAGTAGGCGCTAAGGAAGGGTTTATCCATCGTCACCACCTGGCGGTCCGGCAGTACGCGGTCCGGATGGTTTTTCAGCGTCTTGATATAGCTGAAGATATAGTCCCAGCGGCCGCAGTTCAGGCCGACAATATGGTCGCGAAGCGCATGCAGGATCTCATCCATCTGGAACACCGCCGGCAGTGTTTCAATCAGCAGCGTGGCCTTGATGGTGCCGCGCGGCAAATCAAAGCGATCTTCAGTAAAGCTGAAGACATCGTTCCACCATGCCGCCTCTTGCCAGGCCTGGGTTTTTGGCAGATAGAAGTAGGGACCACTTCCTTTCGCCAGAAGCGCCTGGTAGTTATGAAAGAAATAGAGCGCAAAATCGAAAAGACTGCCGGGGATGGCCTCATTACGCCAGGTCACATGCTTTTCCGGCAGGTGCAGACCGCGCACACGGCATACCAGCACAGCGGGATTGGGCTGCAGTTGATAGATTTTGCCAGCCTCATTGGTGTAGCTGATGGTCCCGTTCACGGCATCGCGTAGGTTGATTTGACCATCAATGACTTTACGCCAGTCAGGCGCCAGCGAATCCTCAAAGTCCGCCATAAAGACTTTTACGTTAGCGTTCAACGCGTTAATGACCATCTTGCGCTCGACGGGGCCGGTAATTTCAACGCGGCGATCCTGTAAATCCGCCGGGATACCACGAATGGTCCAGTCGCTATTTCTAATGGAAGCAGTTTCCGAAATAAAATCCGGCAGCTGTCCATCGTCAATAGCCTGCTGCTGCTGCAGACGCGCGGCCAGCAGTTTATTGCGCGCCGGCGTAAAGCGGCTCACCAGTTCCGTCAGAAATTCTACCGCCTCAGGCGTTAAGATCTGCTTCTCCTGCTCGCCATAGGGCTGACTAAAGGCCAGTTCATCGGTGATTGTCGCCTGCTGCGTCATTGTGCTGCTCCTCTTGGTTGATCCGCTGGAAGCGAGCGAAAGATCGTTGTGCAGTTTTCGCTCAGCACAATTAAGACTACTCAATTAATTTTCAAAATCAAAAACAATTTCCATTTTAATTTTAAAATGACATTAACATATTGATAACAATGGAATTAAAGTTATCATCAGCTGTGAGGTGAATTTCGGAAATAAAAAAGGCACCCGAAGGTGCCAGAGGCAAAGTGCTGAAACGCTTTAGGATCGTTTCGTGCGGAGTATTACTCCAGCGTTGGATTCATATGCCGCAGATCGTATGGTGTAATTTGGTAGACGTAATAGTTCAGCCAGTTAGCGAACAGCAGATTACCGTGGCTGCGCCAGGTAGCGCGCGGTTTGTTCTGCGGGTCGTTTTGCGGAAAATAGTTGTGGGGAACCTCAGGGTTCAAACCGGCTTCCACATCGCGGAAATATTCACTTGCCAAGGTATTGGCATCGTACTCGGGGTGGCCGGTGACAAAGGCGATACGCTTATCTTTACTGGCGAACAGATACGCATCGCCCTCTTCTGTCTCCGCGAGGATCTCGAGATCGGTATAGTCACGGATAAGCCCTGCCGGAAAGTCAGCATAGCGTGAGTGTGGGGCGAGGAAAGAGTCGTCGAAACCGCGGGTCAGTAAGGCGTGTGGGTGTAGAATATGGTGTTCATAGACGCCAGAAATCTTTTCGGCGCGGGTTTGCTTGGGAATGCCGTACAGAATATTCAGCGCGGCCTGCACCGCCCAACAGACAAACAGCGTCGAAGTGACGTGATCCTTGGCCCACTCCAGCACCTGTTTGATCTGCGGCCAGTAAGCGACATCATTAAATTCAACCAGGCCTAAAGGAGCGCCGGTGACGATCAGGCCGTCAAAGTTCTGATCGCAGATCTCATCGAAATTGCAGTAAAAATTATTCAGATGCTCCGCCGGCGTATTACGTGACTCCCGCGCATCGATACGTAATAACTGGATGTCCACCTGCAGCGGAGAGTTCGACAGCAGACGCAGGAACTGATTCTCCGTCTCGATTTTCTTCGGCATCAGGTTGAGGATTAACACCTTCAGGGGGCGGATTTCCTGAGTTGTTGCACGCGTTGTCGTCATTACAAAGACGTTTTCATTGCGCAAGAAATTGACGGCTGGTAGCTCGTCCTGCACCCGAATTGGCATAACTCTATTACCTCATAGCATACGTATAAACGTTTAGACATCCAGATAGCTGAAGATAACTAGGAATCGGGTGAATGTCGAGTCTGCATGTTCACGGTGAGAAAATTTCACGGCGCGCATTGAGTTAGAATATAAGAATGAAGAAAAGGAGAAAATATGGTTATTAGCATCCGCCGTTCCCGGCCTGATGAAGGGGATAAACTGATTGCGATCTGGTGTCGGTCGGTCGACGCCACCCACGACTTTCTGTCAAAAGCGTATCGAAAGGAGCTGGAGGAGATGGTACGCGCATTTTTACCGGAGGCTCCGCTGTGGGTGGCGGTTAACACGGAGGACCAGCCGATCGCCTTTATGCTACTGACCGGAGATCATATGGATGCGCTGTTCGTCGATCCAGATGTCCGCGGCTGCGGCGTGGGGAGATTGCTGATTGAGCATGCGCTGTCGTTAACGCCGAAGCTGACGACCAACGTAAATGAGCAGAATGAACAAGCGGTCGGGTTTTATCAGAGAATGGATTTTAGGGTGACAGGGCGGTCTGAAACGGACGATCTGGGGCAACCGTATCCGTTATTGAATTTGATACATGAGCAGCAGGCTGAAGCAGACTAAGATTGACGTCGCAACTGCTAACCCTTAGACAGGAGCCTCCCCGGAGGCGGTGCTGCGCACCTTGTCCGGGCTACGGATCGTGTAGCCCAGGTAAGCGCAGCGCCACCGGGGAGGCATACCAGCATTCTCGCCGGATGACACAAAAGCAAAAAAGCTCAGCCTTCCGACTGAGCTTTCTGCTTTATTTGATGCCTGGCAGTTCCCTACTCTCACATGGGGAGACCCCACACTACCATCGGCGCTACGGCGTTTCACTTCTGAGTTCGGCATGGGGTCAGGTGGGACCACCGCGCTAGTGCCGCCAGGCAAATTCTTTGTGCTCAGTACGAAATATTTTATCGCATCAGCTGCGTTGGCAGCATTCGCCCGCAGCAGTCACATACTTATGTATGCTCCTGCTGACGTGCATCATTTGCCGCCTTGCTGCTGCGCAAACTATTTCGTACTTCTGAATCAATGCTGAAAATCTTCTCAAATCGCCAAAACATCTTCGGCGTTGTAAGGTTAAGCCTCACGGTTCATTAGTACCGGTTAGCTCAACGCATCGCTGCGCTTACACACCCGGCCTATCAACGTCGTCGTCTTCAACGTTCCTTCAGGAGACTTAAAGTCTCAGGGAGAACTCATCTCGGGGCAAGTTTCGTGCTTAGATGCTTTCAGCACTTATCTCTTCCGCATTTAGCTACCGGGCAGTGCCATTGGCATGACAACCCGAACACCAGTGATGCGTCCACTCCGGTCCTCTCGTACTAGGAGCAGCCCCCCTCAATTCTCCAGCGCCCACGGCAGATAGGGACCGAACTGTCTCACGACGTTCTAAACCCAGCTCGCGTACCACTTTAAATGGCGAACAGCCATACCCTTGGGACCTACTTCAGCCCCAGGATGTGATGAGCCGACATCGAGGTGCCAAACACCGCCGTCGATATGAACTCTTGGGCGGTATCAGCCTGTTATCCCCGGAGTACCTTTTATCCGTTGAGCGATGGCCCTTCCATTCAGAACCACCGGATCACTATGACCTGCTTTCGCACCTGCTCGCGCCGTCACGCTCGCAGTCAAGCTAGCTTATGCCATTGCACTAACCTCCTGATGTCCGACCAGGATTAGCTAACCTTCGTGCTCCTCCGTTACGCTTTGGGAGGAGACCGCCCCAGTCAAACTACCCACCAGACACTGTCCGCAACCCCGATAAGGGGCCAACGTTAGAACATCAAACATTAAAGGGTGGTATTTCAAGGTTGGCTCCACGCAGACTGGCGTCCACGCTTCAAAGCCTCCCACCTATCCTACACATCAAGGCTCAATGTTCAGTGTCAAGCTATAGTAAAGGTTCACGGGGTCTTTCCGTCTTGCCGCGGGTACACTGCATCTTCACAGCGAGTTCAATTTCACTGAGTCTCGGGTGGAGACAGCCTGGCCATCATTACGCCATTCGTGCAGGTCGGAACTTACCCGACAAGGAATTTCGCTACCTTAGGACCGTTATAGTTACGGCCGCCGTTTACCGGGGCTTCGATCAAGAGCTTCTCCTTACGGATAACCCCATCAATTAACCTTCCGGCACCGGGCAGGCGTCACACCGTATACGTCCACTTTCGTGTTTGCACAGTGCTGTGTTTTTAATAAACAGTTGCAGCCAGCTGGTATCTTCGACTGGTCTCAGCTCCATCCGCAGGGACTTCACCTACACACCAGCGTGCCTTCTCCCGAAGTTACGGCACCATTTTGCCTAGTTCCTTCACCCGAGTTCTCTCAAGCGCCTTGGTATTCTCTACCTGACCACCTGTGTCGGTTTGGGGTACGATTTGATGTTACCTGATGCTTAGAGGCTTTTCCTGGAAGCAGGGCATTTGTTACTTCAGCACCGTAGTGCCTCGTCATCACACCTCAGCCTTGATTATCCGGATTTGCCTGGATAATCAGCCTACATGCTTAAACCGGGACAACCGTCGCCCGGCTAACATAGCCTTCTCCGTCCCCCCTTCGCAGTAACACCAAGTACAGGAATATTAACCTGTTTCCCATCGACTACGCCTTTCGGCCTCGCCTTAGGGGTCGACTCACCCTGCCCCGATTAACGTTGGACAGGAACCCTTGGTCTTCCGGCGAGCGGGCTTTTCACCCGCTTTATCGTTACTTATGTCAGCATTCGCACTTCTGATACCTCCAGCAACCCTCACAGGTCACCTTCGCAGGCTTACAGAACGCTCCCCTACCCAACAACACATCGTGTCGCTGCCGCAGCTTCGGTGCATGGTTTAGCCCCGTTACATCTTCCGCGCAGGCCGACTCGACCAGTGAGCTATTACGCTTTCTTTAAATGATGGCTGCTTCTAAGCCAACATCCTGGCTGTCTGTGCCTTCCCACATCGTTTCCCACTTAACCATGACTTTGGGACCTTAGCTGGCGGTCTGGGTTGTTTCCCTCTTCACGACGGACGTTAGCACCCGCCGTGTGTCTCCCGTGATAACATTCTTCGGTATTCGTAGTTTGCATCGGGTTGGTAAGTCGGGATGACCCCCTAGCCGAAACAGTGCTCTACCCCCGAAGATGAGTTCACGAGGCGCTACCTAAATAGCTTTCGGGGAGAACCAGCTATCTCCCGGTTTGATTGGCCTTTCACCCCCAGCCACAAGTCATCCGCTAATTTTTCAACATTAGTCGGTTCGGTCCTCCAGTTAGTGTTACCCAACCTTCAACCTGCCCATGGCTAGATCACCGGGTTTCGGGTCTATACCCTGCAACTTAACGCCCAGTTAAGACTCGGTTTCCCTGCGGCTCCCCTATACGGTTAACCTTGCTACAGAATATAAGTCGCTGACCCATTATACAAAAGGTACGCAGTCACACCCGAAGGTGCTCCCACTGCTTGTACGTACACGGTTTCAGGTTCTTTTTCACTCCCCTCGCCGGGGTTCTTTTCGCCTTTCCCTCACGGTACTGGTTCACTATCGGTCAGTCAGGAGTATTTAGCCTTGGAGGATGGTCCCCCCATATTCAGACAGGATACCACGTGTCCCGCCCTACTCTTCGAGTTCACAGCCTGTGCATTTTGGTGTACGGGACTATCACCCTGTACCGTCGGACTTTCCAGACCGTTCCACTAACACACAAGCTGATTCAGACTCTGGGCTGCTCCCCGTTCGCTCGCCGCTACTGGGGGAATCTCGGTTGATTTCTTTTCCTCGGGGTACTTAGATGTTTCAGTTCCCCCGGTTCGCCTCGTTAACCTATGTATTCAGTTAACGATAGTGCAACGAATTGCACTGGGTTTCCCCATTCGGACATCGCCGGTTATAACGGTTCATATCACCTTACCGACGCTTTTCGCAGATTAGCACGTCCTTCATCGCCTCTGACTGCCAGGGCATCCACCGTGTACGCTTAGTCGCTTAACCTCACAACCCGAAGATGTTTCACTTCGTGTCGCGAAAATTTGAGAGACTCGAACACACATTAACTGTGTGTCGTTTCAATTTTCAGCTTGATCCAGATTTTTAAAGAGCAAATATCTCAAACGTCACCCGAAGATGAGTTTTGAGATAGTTCGGCACGCGTCTTTCACTCACGAACCAGCAAGTGGCGTCCCCTAGGGGATTCGAACCCCTGTTACCGCCGTGAAAGGGCGGTGTCCTGGGCCTCTAGACGAAGGGGACACTGAAGTCTCAATCGCAAGACGCCTTGCTTCTTTACTTTCATCAGACAATCTGTGTGAGCACTACAAAGGCAGGTTCTTTAAGGTAAGGAGGTGATCCAACCGCAGGTTCCCCTACGGTTACCTTGTTACGACTTCACCCCAGTCATGAATCACAAAGTGGTAAGCGCCCTCCCGAAGGTTAAGCTACCTACTTCTTTTGCAACCCACTCCCATGGTGTGACGGGCGGTGTGTACAAGGCCCGGGAACGTATTCACCGTAGCATTCTGATCTACGATTACTAGCGATTCCGACTTCATGGAGTCGAGTTGCAGACTCCAATCCGGACTACGACATACTTTATGAGGTCCGCTTGCTCTCGCGAGGTCGCTTCTCTTTGTATATGCCATTGTAGCACGTGTGTAGCCCTGGTCGTAAGGGCCATGATGACTTGACGTCATCCCCACCTTCCTCCAGTTTATCACTGGCAGTCTCCTTTGAGTTCCCGGCCGAACCGCTGGCAACAAAGGATAAGGGTTGCGCTCGTTGCGGGACTTAACCCAACATTTCACAACACGAGCTGACGACAGCCATGCAGCACCTGTCTCACAGTTCCCGAAGGCACCAAAGCATCTCTGCTAAGTTCTGTGGATGTCAAGACCAGGTAAGGTTCTTCGCGTTGCATCGAATTAAACCACATGCTCCACCGCTTGTGCGGGCCCCCGTCAATTCATTTGAGTTTTAACCTTGCGGCCGTACTCCCCAGGCGGTCGATTTAACGCGTTAGCTCCGGAAGCCACGCCTCAAGGGCACAACCTCCAAATCGACATCGTTTACGGCGTGGACTACCAGGGTATCTAATCCTGTTTGCTCCCCACGCTTTCGCACCTGAGCGTCAGTCTTTGTCCAGGGGGCCGCCTTCGCCACCGGTATTCCTCCAGATCTCTACGCATTTCACCGCTACACCTGGAATTCTACCCCCCTCTACAAGACTCTAGCCTGCCAGTTTCGAATGCAGTTCCCAGGTTGAGCCCGGGGATTTCACATCCGACTTGACAGACCGCCTGCGTGCGCTTTACGCCCAGTAATTCCGATTAACGCTTGCACCCTCCGTATTACCGCGGCTGCTGGCACGGAGTTAGCCGGTGCTTCTTCTGCGGGTAACGTCAATCGACAAGGTTATTAACCTTATCGCCTTCCTCCCCGCTGAAAGTACTTTACAACCCGAAGGCCTTCTTCATACACGCGGCATGGCTGCATCAGGCTTGCGCCCATTGTGCAATATTCCCCACTGCTGCCTCCCGTAGGAGTCTGGACCGTGTCTCAGTTCCAGTGTGGCTGGTCATCCTCTCAGACCAGCTAGGGATCGTCGCCTAGGTGAGCCGTTACCCCACCTACTAGCTAATCCCATCTGGGCACATCTGATGGCATGAGGCCCGAAGGTCCCCCACTTTGGTCTTGCGACATTATGCGGTATTAGCTACCGTTTCCAGTAGTTATCCCCCTCCATCAGGCAGTTTCCCAGACATTACTCACCCGTCCGCCGCTCGTCACCCGAGAGCAAGCTCTCTGTGCTACCGCTCGACTTGCATGTGTTAGGCCTGCCGCCAGCGTTCAATCTGAGCCATGATCAAACTCTTCAATTTAAGTTTGATGCTCAAAGAATTAAACTTCGTAATGAATTACGTGTTCACTCTTGAGACTTGGTATTCATTTATTGTCCGAAGACATTAAGAATCCATGTCACTTTGAGTGCCCACACAGATTGTCTGATAAATTGTTAAAGAGCAGTTGCGACGCGCTTTAGCGCTCTGTCGCGAGGTGGCGTATATTACGCTTTCCTCTTTCAGAGTCAACCCGTTTTTCAGGATTTTTCTCTTCAACCGAACCGGCTGTTTGTGTGAAGTGATTCACATCCGCCGTGTCGATGGAGGCGCATTATAGGGAGTTCTCGAGCGCCCGCAATAGAAAAATGGCAGAAAAATGACTGACTGCTGCATTCCCCAGCAAAACCCCGCTTTATACCCATTTACACACAGAATTATCCACAGGAGAGCGTCAAACCAGGACCGAAAGCGCCGCGGATCGGCAGCTATATAGAAGAAGAACCATCGGCCTAAAGAGAAAGATAAAAATTCGCGAGCGTTGCGCAAACGTTTTCGTTACAATGCCGCGCTATGACACGGATGCCCGGTTGGGTGCGTTAGGTGAGTTTTTAGGCAAAAACTCACCTAACGCTCTCTGTAATGTTCAAATCCTGGGGATTTAATACCATGCAACAACGTCGTCCAGTCCGCCGCGCTCTGCTCAGTGTTTCTGACAAGGCCGGTATCGTCGAATTCGCGCAGGCGCTTTCCGCTCGTGGTGTCGAGCTGCTGTCCACTGGCGGCACTGCTCGCCTGCTGGCAGATAAAGGCCTGCCGGTAACCGAAGTCTCTGACTACACCGGTTTCCCGGAAATGATGGATGGACGCGTGAAAACCCTGCATCCGAAAGTACACGGCGGCATCCTCGGCCGTCGCGGTCAGGATGACGGCATCATGCAGCAGCACGGGATCGCGCCTATCGATATGGTGGTCGTTAACCTCTATCCGTTTGCCCAGACCGTCGCTCGCGAAGGATGCTCGCTGGAAGACGCGGTGGAAAACATCGATATCGGCGGCCCGACCATGGTCCGCTCCGCGGCGAAGAACCACAAAGACGTCGCCATCGTGGTGAAGAGCAGCGACTACACCGCCATCATTAATGAGATGGATGCCAACGAAGGCTCCCTGACGCTGGACACCCGCTTCGACCTCGCCATTAAAGCCTTCGAACACACCGCCGCGTACGACAGCATGATTGCCAACTACTTCGGCAGCATGGTTCCGGCCTATCACGGCGAAAGCAAAGAAGCCGCTGGCCGCTTCCCACGCACCTTGAATCTGAACTTCATTAAGAAGCAGGATATGCGCTACGGCGAAAACAGCCACCAGCAGGCTGCCTTCTATATAGAAGAGAATGTCAAAGAAGCTTCCGTGGCAACCGCTACCCAGCTGCAGGGCAAAGCGCTCTCCTATAACAACATTGCCGATACCGATGCGGCGCTGGAGTGCGTGAAAGAGTTCAACGAACCGGCCTGCGTGATCGTTAAGCACGCTAACCCATGCGGCGTTGCCGTTAGCGACTCGATCCTCGACGCCTACGATCGCGCATACAAAACCGACCCGACCTCCGCGTTCGGCGGCATCATCGCCTTCAACCGCGAACTGGATGCCGACACCGCGCAGGCGATCATCTCTCGCCAGTTTGTCGAGGTGATCATCGCCCCGTCCGCCAGCGAAGAAGCGCTGAAAATCACTGCCGCGAAGCAGAACGTCCGCGTACTGACCTGCGGTCAGTGGGATGCGCGCGTTGCCGGTCTCGATTTCAAACGCGTTAACGGTGGTCTGCTGGTTCAGGACCGCGATCTCGGTATGGTCACCGCGGGTGAACTGCGCGTGGTCAGCAAACGTCAGCCGAGCGAGCAAGAGCTGCGCGATGCGCTGTTCTGCTGGAAAGTGGCGAAATTCGTCAAATCCAACGCCATCGTGTATGCCAAAGACAATATGACCATCGGCATAGGTGCCGGCCAGATGAGCCGCGTCTACTCGGCGAAAATCGCCGGGATTAAAGCCGGTGACGAAGGTCTGGAAGTGAAAGGCTCCGCCATGGCCTCTGACGCCTTCTTCCCATTCCGCGACGGGATTGACGCCGCGGCAGCGGTCGGCATCACCTGCGTTATTCAGCCGGGCGGCTCTATCCGCGACGACGAAGTGATTGCCGCCGCTGACGAACACGGCATCGCCATGATTTTCACCGACATGCGCCACTTCCGCCATTAATTCATGGAGCAGCAGATGAAAGTATTAGTAATCGGCAACGGCGGGCGCGAACACGCCCTGGCCTGGAAAGCGGCCCAATCGCCGCTGGTTGATACCGTCTACGTCGCGCCGGGCAACGCCGGTACCGCGCTGGAGCCGTCGCTGCAAAACGTCGCCATCGGCGTTACCGATATTCCGGCGCTGCTTCGCTTCGCCCAGGATGAAAATATCGACCTGACCATCGTTGGCCCGGAAGCGCCGTTGGTCATTGGCGTGGTTGACGCGTTTCGTGCCGCCGGGCTGGCCATCTTCGGGCCAACCGAAGGCGCTGCGCAGCTGGAAGGTTCGAAGGCCTTCACCAAAGATTTCCTTGCTCGTCATCATATCCCGACGGCGGAATATCAGAACTTCACCGACGTTGAGCCAGCGCTGGCTTATCTGCGCGAGAAAGGCGCGCCGATCGTCATCAAAGCCGACGGTCTGGCGGCGGGTAAAGGCGTTATCGTGGCGATGACCCTCGAGGAAGCCGAAGCGGCGGTCAAAGACATGCTGGCCGGTAACGCTTTCGGCGACGCCGGACACCGCATCGTCATTGAAGAGTTCCTCGATGGCGAAGAGGCCAGCTTTATTGTGATGGTCGACGGCGAGCACGTCCTGCCGATGGCCACCAGCCAGGATCACAAGCGCGTCGGCAACGGCGATACCGGCCCAAATACCGGTGGGATGGGCGCTTATTCTCCGGCGCCGGTCGTGACTGATGAAGTCCATCAGCGCACCATGGAGCGGATTATCTGGCCAACCGTGAAGGGCATGGCCGCGGAAGGCAACACCTATACCGGTTTCCTCTACGCCGGTCTGATGATCGACAAGCAGGGCAACCCGAAGGTGATTGAGTTCAACTGCCGCTTTGGCGACCCGGAAACCCAACCGATCATGCTGCGCATGAAGTCCGACCTGGTCGAGCTGTGCCTCGCCGCCTGCGCGGGCAAGCTGGACGAGAAAACCTCCGAGTGGGATGACCGCGCGTCGCTGGGCGTGGTGGTTGCCGCCGGCGGCTATCCGGGCAGCTACAACACGGGTGATGAGATCTACGGCCTGCCGCAGCAGGAAGTCGCAGACGGTAAGGTCTTCCACGCCGGCACCAAACTGTCTGACGACCAGCGCGTGGTCACCAACGGCGGGCGCGTGCTGTGCGTCACCGCCCTGGGCGATACCGTAGCGCAGGCGCAGCAGCGCGCCTATCAGCTGCTGACCGATATTCGCTGGGATGGCAGCTTTAGCCGAAACGATATCGGCTGGCGTGCCATTGAGCGTGAAAAGGCTAACGGCTAAGTTTCGCCAGCAGCGTTTTCCGCGTAATGCCTAACTGACGGGCGGCTTCGGTTTTGTTGCCGCCCGTTTTTTCCAGCGCCGCCAGAATCACCTCTTTTTCGACTTCCACTAGCGGCTGAATCAGCCCCTCCTCGCTCCCGCCTGACGGCAGCGGCGTACCGGCGATCGCCAGCGGCAGTTCCCGCCCGGAGATATAGTCCCCGGTCAGCAGCACCACCGCCCGCTCCACCGCGTTTTCCAGCTCGCGAATATTGCCCGGCCAGGAGTAGTGGATCAGCAGGTCCATCGCCTGTGGCGTGAACCCCTTTACCGCCTTACGATTGCGTTCGGCATAGCGTTTGAGAAAGTGCTGCGCCAGCTGCGGAATATCTTCCCGGCGCCGGCGCAGCGGCGGCATCTCAATAGTCACGACGTTCAGGCGGTAATAGAGATCTTGGCGAAAACGCCCGGCGCTGACCTCTTCGGCGAGGTTGCGGTGGGTGGCGGCGATCAGCCGCACATCAACGGCAAGCGTCTGGTTGCTGCCGACACGCTGCACCTCCCGCTCCTGAATCGCCCGCAGTAGCCGGACCTGCATCAATGGCGAGATATCGCCAATTTCATCGAGGAACAGCGTGCCGCCATCCGCTTCGACAAAGCGCCCCTCACGTCGCCGCTCCGCGCCGGTAAACGCCCCTTTTTCATGGCCGAAGAGTTCCGACTCCAGCAGCGACTCATTCAGCGCCGCACAGTTGAGCGTCACCAGCGGCTTATCACCGCGCCCGCTGCAGGCGTGGATGGCGCGCGCCACCAGTTCCTTACCGGTTCCCGACTCCCCATGGATCAGCACCGTCGCGTCCGAAGGGGCTACCAGCGTAATTTCGTTAAGAAGCGCCTGCATCGCCGGGCTGTCGCCAATCATGCCCCACCGTAGATCCGTCGCAACGCTGGGGTCGCCCTCGCTATGACGGGTGTGTGCCAGTGCCTGGACTAACGTCTGCTGTAACGTGTCAAAATCCAGCGGTTTAATCAGATAATCCAGCGCCCCGGACTTAATGGCCTCCACCGCCGTATCGACGCTGGAGAACGCCGTCATGATCAGCACCGGGATCGCCGGGTTATAGGCTTTTATCTCTTTTAACGTTGCGATACCGTCCAGCTCCGCCATGCGAATATCGCACAGTACCAGGTCGAAAACCTGATGATGGATCTGCTCCAGCGCCTGCCGGCCGTTGTGGGCTAATGCCACCTGATAGCCCCAGCCGCGCAGCAGCGCCTGCAAGATCGTGCAGTGGCTGATGTCATCATCGACAACCAGAATCTGTACCTTATCGCTGCTCATCTTCCCTCCGTTGAGCATCCAGCGGTAGCCAAAGCGTAAATATCGCTCCAGCCCCCGGCTGACTTTCGGCGCGGATCGTCCCGCCATGTTGTTCGATAATATTCTGCACCACCGCCAGCCCCAGCCCGGTGCCGTCCGCCTTGGTAGTGAAATAAGGAGTGAAGATGGCCTGTAGCTCTTCATCGCTCATCCCCTTACCGCTATCCTTAACGACTATTTTCATACGTCGCCGATCGGCTTCACTTGCCGATACGTGAATGACGCCGTCGCGGCCAATCGCCTGCATCGCGTTCAGGTACAGGTTCAACAGCACCTGGTTCAGGCGGTCGGCATCGGCGTTGATCGTGGAGAGCTCCGGGCGCGGAGTAAATTGCAGCGCGATCCCGCGACTCTGCGCATCCTGGCTAACCAACTGCAATGAGTGGTGGATAAGCGCGTTAATATCCACCGGCTGGTAATTTAAATGCGCGGGCCGGACCAGCTCCAGCAGCTCACTGACCACCCGATTGAGGCGGTCGGCCTCTTTGGCCATCACCTGCGCTAACTGATGCGACTCACCGCCCGGCGGCGTGCGCTCGGCAAAATATTTTGCCAGCCCTTTAATCGACGAGAGCGGATTGCGGATCTCGTGCGCCACGCCTGCCGCCAGATGGCCAAGTGCCAGCAGTTTCTCTTTGCGGGCCATCGCCTCCAGCAGTTGTTTCCGTGAGCGGCGATAGCGGCGGAACCAGAACTGGGCAAGGATCGTTGCCGCTGTCACCAACGCGGCGGCGCCCAGCATGATGGCCATATTCCGCTGCCCCCTGGCCTGCGCGGCATCCAGCTCGCGGCTATCAAAGGCGATAAAAATCACCTGCGGGATACTGGCTTGAGCCAGGGCGCTGTTGCCGCGATTCATCATGCCCATATGGTGGCCGCGGGCCGGATTGAGCGGGCGAAACTGGCGATAGATCTCCATGGCCGGCTGCGGCTCGCTAAGCCGCCGCCAGCGAGCCTGTTCGCCAACCGCCAGCGCACGCATCTGCGCGGGGCTGTAGAGCGTTTGACCCACCTGCTGCGGATCGCTGTGGGCGATGATGGCGCCATTGTCATCAGTCACCGCGAACCACAGGACGCCCGGCTGCCAGGCCATCTCTTCCAGCAGGGCCTGCAGCTGCGCGTGGTGCATCCGCATTCCCATGCCAACGCGCGTGCCGGACTCCAGCGCGCGGATCAGTACGCTCCCCTTCTCCTCGATAGTTTGTCGGGCGGCGGTCGTCTCACGACCGTAGTCGCGGACGATCATCGCGGAGAACAGCACCACCAGCAGCACTACCGTACCGGTCAGCAGCCAGCTCAGCGCGCCAGCGGCAGCGTCCCGGGAAAAAGGTTTGATCTTCATCGGCGAGTCCTTGTCATCTCCTTTTCGCTATCAGCAGGATCTTTCAGCAGAAATCATGCCATGTTTCCGCGCGGCCAAACCTGCTCTCAAATATATCGCCTGCGCTTTAGCGAGTAAAAATGACTCGCCGGTCCCGGGCGGAACGGGTCATTTTTACTCGCTCTTCTCTTTAACGGCCTCGGCAGGCCTGCACGGACGGGCTTTTTCAGGCTGGCATGAAAGATGCAATACCGAGAGAAACCACACAGGAGAAAATGCCATGAAACGGAACCGTACCTTACCTCTCGCCCTCGTTACCTTAGCCGCGCTGACCTTCGGCAGCAACACGGCCTGGGCCAACCACCACTGGGGCAACAATAACGGGATCGGCAACCAGGGCTACAGTCAGCTGACCCAGGAGCAGCAGGCTACCGCGCAAAAGCTGCATAACGATTACTATGAGCAAACCAGCGCCCTGCGCCAGCAGTTGCAGTCCAAACGCTATGAGTACAATGCGTTGCTCACGGCGCAAAAGCCGGACAGCGGCAAGATTGAAGCCGTCGCTCAGGAGATGGAAGGCTTACGCCAGAAGCTGGATCAGCAGCGGGTGAAATTAGATCTCGCCCTGGCTGAGGCTGGCGTTCCCCGCGGCGCAGGAATGGGATATGGCGGCTGTCGCGGTAGCGGCGGCGGTCATATGGGCATGAATCACTGGTAAAGGTTAGAAGCTTTTTTCCGTCGGCTGCCAGGTGCAGAAGTTTTCATTGGCCACCAGCAGCAGTTGAGAGCCTTCCGGCGCCTCCAGCCAGGCAATGCTCACCGCGGCGGAAGCGTGGCTCTGCCGACGTTCAATGTGCGCCAGAGCCCGACTATCGAGGTCGGGCGTGACCGTCTGCCCTTCACAGGTCAGCACGCTATGCGCAGCGGCGTTCCAGCGTCCCTGACGCAGGACGACCCGTCCCTGGCGGAGGGCGTCGCTGGTCTGGCGGATCTGCTCGGCGCGATAACGGTACAGCGCGACCTGGTCGCTGGAGAGTTGCTGCTTCTGCCCGTCAACTTCCCGCTGCATAAAGCTAAGATCGCCCTGCGCGTCGAAGCGGGCGCGAATATGTTCCGGCGGCTTGCCGTAGACATTGAGTTCAATCAGCGTCAGCTGATCGCCCTGCCAGCGATATTCGCTGGTCGAGGTGTCCCCGTGACGCCACGGGCTGAAGGCGGCGAGAAGATGGACTTCATCGCCAGAATCTTTACGCCAGATACGCATCGCCCCCTGGTTGTCCGCATAACCGCTGGCGGTAAATGGTGGTAGCGACGCGTTATGGCTACAGGCAGTCAGCAACAGGATGCCCGCCAGCGCCAGAGGCCGGCGCCAGACAGACAAAAGGGGCTTAATAGCCCCTTCGATAAAACTGTTCACTGCCACGCGGTCTTACTTAACTGCGTCTTTCAGTGCTTTGCCAGAAACAAATGCCGGCACGTTAGCTGCAGCGATTTTGATCTCTTTACCGGTCTGCGGGTTGCGGCCAGTACGCTCAGCGCGGTGGTTCACTTTGAAGGTACCGAAACCAACCAGTTGAACAGCATCACCTTCTTTCAGAGACTCAGTAATTGCAGCCAGGGTAGATTCCAGGGCAGCTTTAGCCTGTGCTTTGGACAGGTCAGCTTTGTCCGCAATTACATCAATCAGTTGAGTCTTGTTCATAAGTTATCCTTACAATGTGTTTATCGCTTGCTAAGCATCGAGTGCGACGGAAATGCCAAAAAAGCACCCTCCTGCATACACGCACCGATAGCCACTTTTTTTCGCCCTCCAAATGTAGACCAGACGGGGGGCGGAATGGAAGCCTTCAGACGCTACAATTCAGGCGGTAAATCACGTTTTCTGGTCTCACTGCTGAAAATTTATACCAATATTGCTCTCGCCGGCCTCACGCAGGTCCGCGCGCAGGCCTTTTATCAGCTCAAGGTCACGCTCTTCGCAGTCGGCCAGCAGGCGGAAAATTTCCCACTGAATGTCCCATTCCTGCTCTACCGCCGGGTTCGCTTTCAGCTCTTCGTCGGTCATTTCGCGACCTTCCTGGGTCATTTCCAGCATCGCCACGGTGGTGATAGAGGTTTTGCTCACCTCGATCGCGTGCTCGAGCGTTTCGCCGCTCAGACGTGAATGGATCAGTTCGCTCAACGCCACGCAGGCGTCTATGGCCGGATAAACACCGTACAGGTCGAAATCATCTGCCGCCGGGATCGCCTCTTCCAGTTTCTCCAGCTGACTATCGAAATTCACCTTCGCATCTTTGACCGTCAGCGTTTCCCAGATCAGATCCAGGATACGACGGTACAGCTGGCCGTCGCCAAACTCGGTTTGCTTGCAGAACATCGCGTAGTTGGGGTACATACGCTCGCACAGGCAGGCCATAAAAGTGACATGCTGCCAGCTTTCCAGCTTCTCCAGGCGCAGGTGAATCGGGTTTTGTAACATGATGAATTCTCGAAGTCAGAAATTAGGCGCAGTGTACCTGAATCAGCTGTGATTTGCTTGCCAACGCACAAACGACGGACGGCGGGAAGCCACCGCATCGGCCCAGCGCGTCGGTTCGGGCAGACGATAGCCTCGCATGCAGCGTTCGACCCACATTAAAGCGCTGTCCATGCCTACCCGGTGGCCGGTGCTAATAAACAGCGGGTTGCAGCGCACTTTGCTGCGCCAGACCCAGGCCAGTTGCTCATTTTTATCCATCAGCGGGGCCAGCGCACCGGGCTCATCACCCAGGTCGCCGATTTTGCCGCACAGCCGTTTTTTCGCCACCCCGATGGTCGGCACGTCGATCATCAGGCCAAAATGGCTGGCGACGCCCAATCTCCGGGGATGAGAAATGCCGTGGCCGTCAACAAACAACAGGTCCGGTTTTTGCGAAAGCTGCTCCCACGCCGCCAGCAGCGCAGGGGTTTCGCGAAACGAGAGAAAGCCGGGAATATAGGGCATGGAAGTGGCGACGCGCGCCACCTGATACTCCACCAGCTCCAGTTCAGGCCAGGTCAGCAGCACCATCGCAGCCCGGGTGATCTCCCCTTCCTGCTCAAACCCGACATCCGCGCCGCCGATCAACGTCGGTGGGTCACGATCCAGTCGATCCGCGCGCTCTACCGACGCGGCTAACTGTTGCTGCTGGATACGGAGTGCGGCTAAATCCATATGGCTGATCTCCTACTGGTGATAGGGTGCGGAAAGACGATGCACCGCTTCAACAAAGACGCCCGCATGCTCAGGGTCAACGTCCTGATGGATGCCGTGGCCGAGGTTAAAGACGTGGCCTTCTCCCTGACCAAAGCCGGCGAGGATGGTCGCGACTTCTTCTTCAATACGCGCGGGGGGCGCATAGAGCATGGACGGATCCATGTTGCCCTGCAGCGCGACTTTGTCGCCCACGCGACGACGGGCATCGGCAATATCGGTGGTCCAGTCGAGACCCAGCGCGTCACAGCCGGTCTCCGCCATCGCTTCCAGCCACTGACCGCCGCCTTTGGTGAACAGGGTCACCGGCACGCGGCGGCCTTCGTTTTCCCGCAGCAGGCCATCGACGATTTTATGCATATAGTAGAGGGAAAACTGCTGATAGTCGCGACCGGTCAGCACCCCGCCCCAGGTGTCAAAAATCATTACTGACTGCGCGCCGGCTTTGATCTGCGCGTTGAGGTACAGGGTGACGCTCTTCGCCAGTTTATCCAGCAGCGCGTGCAGCGCCTGCGGTTCGGCGTACATCATCTTTTTGATGACGGTGAAAGCCTTACTGCTGCCACCTTCCACCATGTAGGTCGCCAGCGTCCATGGGCTACCGGAAAAACCGATCAGCGGCACTTCGCCTTTCAGTTCACGGCGAATGGTGCGCACGGCATTCATCACGTAGCCCAGTTCCTGCTCGGGATCCGGGACTGGCAGCTTGTCGACGTCGGCTTTGCTTTTCACCGGCGAGATGAAGCGCGGGCCTTCGCCTGCCTCAAAGTACAGCCCCAGTCCCATGGCGTCCGGGATGGTCAGGATGTCCGAAAAGAGGATCGCCGCGTCCAGCGGATAACGACGCAGCGGCTGGAGCGTCACTTCGCAGGCCAGCTCGGCATTTTTACACAGCGACATAAAGTCGCCCGCTTGCGCACGGGTGGCTTTGTACTCCGGTAAATAGCGGCCCGCCTGGCGCATCATCCACACCGGGGTGACATCAACCGGCTGACGCAGCAGCGCGCGCAGGTAACGATCGTTCTTCAGTTCGGTCATTTTTACATTCCTTTAGCGTTGATACGCCCAGTGTAACATGTCACTCGAACTCTGCCCGACACATCGCGACGGTATCTTCGATAAGCCGGCGCGCCACCGTACCTGGCGGCGGCAGAAGCGGCAGATCGTCGTAGCGGTACCAGTCCGCGCTGAGTAACTCTTTTTTATCCACCACGATATCGCCCTCTGCGTAATCCGCCATAAAGGCAGTCATCAGCGACTGCGGGAACGGCCATGGTTGAGAAGTCACGTAGCGCAGATTTTTCACCTTGATACCGCTCTCCTCCATCACCTCACGGGCGACCGCCTGCTCAAGGGTTTCGCCAACTTCGACGAATCCGGCCAGCACGGTGTGTACCCCATTGCGATGTCGGGTATGTTGCGCCAGCAGGATCGCATCGTCGCGACGGATAGCGACGATAATGCACGGGGCGATTTGCGGATAGTAACGTTCACGGCAGTGGCTGCACAGCATCGCCCATTCACTTTTACTGGCATGCATCGGGTGGCCGCAGTAGCCGCAAAATTTATGCGATCGGTAAAATTCGGCAAGCTGGATCCCTCGCCCCGCCAGCTGGAATAGACCCGGATCCTGATCCAGCACCTGGCGTAACGATCCCATGTCATGGCGGCGATCCTGGCGCACCATCCAGACGGGCTCCCCCTGCCATTCGCCAATATGCAGCGCATGCTGGCCGACAAGATCGAAATTAACCGCTTCGCCATGTGGTAATTCTCCACCAGGCAACCATAATTTTTGTTCGTGACTGACAACCCACCAGCCGCGATCTAATTTTTCAATAATACGATCCATATCTATTGCACTACCTTTGCTTCACTGGCATGTTGTTAACATTATATTTACATTTTGGTGAGCAGATTTAAATCAAAACTAGCGGAGTCAATCATGCTAAACCAGCTGGAAAATCTGACGGAGCGCGTTGGCGGTAGTAATGAACTGGTCGATCGCTGGCTACAAGTGCGTAAGCATCTGCTCGTGGCTTACTACAATCTGGTTGGCCTGAAACCGGGCAAAGAGTCGTTTATGCGGCTAAACGAAAAGGCGCTGGATGACTTTTGCCAAAGTCTGGTGGATTACCTCTCGTCCGGTCATTTTAGTATTTATGAACGCATTATTGGCGAAATGGAAGGCGATACCCCACTTTTAGCCGCCACCCGGCTTTACCCGCAGCTGGAAGCCAATACCCAGCAGATGATGGACTACTACGATACCTGCCTCGAAAACGCCATTGATCATGATAACTACCTTGAATTTCAGCAGGCGCTGTCGGATATCGGCGAGTCGCTGGAAGCGCGTTTCGCCCTGGAAGATAAACTGATCGCCCTCGCCGTCGCCCATCACCTGAGCGATGAGGTGCGCGATAATATTGCCCCGACCGCTTGAGTTGTGCGCAATTAACGAGTAGTTTACCTCCATTCCCCCTCCCCGGAGGGGATGTCATCTTGTCGGAGTGCTTATTTTCCATGTGAAGGCTACATGGAAAAGGCTGAGACCGTTAATTCGGGATCCGCGGAACCTGATCAGGCTAATACCTGCGAAGGGAACAAGAGTAAACTGCTGTTCGCGTCAGTCCGTCAGGGCCGATCGCATCTGTTACTCCATCCGTCGTCTGACAAGCCATGTCCTTTATATCTGGAATGCGCTATGTCTACTACCAAACTGACCCGTCGTGAGCTACGCGAGCACGCGCAGCGATTTATCGATACGCTGGAAGGCGCTGCTTTTCCTAATTCGCGCCGTATCTACATTCAAGGTTCACAAGCGGATATCCGCGTCCCAATGCGTGAAATCCAGCTCAGCCCGACCCTCGTCGGCGGCGATAACGATAACCCCCATTACGAAGCCAACGAACCGATCCCGGTGTATGACACCTCCGGGCCTTATGGCGACCCGGATATTGGCATTGATGTCCGCCAGGGGCTGGCCAGGCTGCGCCAGCCGTGGATCGACGCACGTAATGACTGCGCCCCGCTCAGCGAACGCAGCTCGGCCTATACCAAAGCGCGGCTGGCCGATGACGGCCTCGATGAGCTGCGCTTCAATAGCCAGCTGACGCCGAAACGCGCCGTTGCCGGCAAATGTGTTACCCAACTGCACTACGCCCGCCAGGGGATCGTCACCCCGGAGATGGAGTTCATCGCCATACGCGAAAACATGGGCCGTGAACGTATTCGCAGCGAAGTTCTGCGCCAGCAGCATGCCGGAGAAGGCTTCGGCGCCCGCCTGCCGGAAAACATTACCCCCGAGTTCGTCCGCGATGAAGTGGCCGCCGGGCGCGCCATCATCCCGGCCAATATCAACCACCCGGAGTCTGAGCCGATGATTATCGGGCGCAACTTCCTGGTGAAAGTGAATGCTAATATCGGCAACTCAGCGGTGACCTCCTCCATCGAAGAAGAGGTCGAGAAACTGGTCTGGTCTACCCGCTGGGGCGCCGATACGGTGATGGATCTCTCTACCGGCCGCTATATCCACGAAACCCGCGAGTGGATCCTGCGTAACAGTCCGGTCCCCATCGGCACTGTGCCGATTTACCAGGCACTGGAGAAGGTCAACGGCATCGCCGAGAACCTCACCTGGGAAGTCTTCCGCGATACCCTGCTGGAACAGGCCGAACAGGGAGTCGACTACTTCACCATTCACGCCGGCGTACTGCTGCGCTACGTCCCGATGACCGCGAAGCGTCTGACCGGCATCGTCTCGCGCGGCGGCTCGATCATGGCCAAATGGTGTCTGTCGCACCATCAGGAAAACTTCCTCTACCAGCATTTCCGCGAAATCTGCGAAATCTGCGCCGCCTATGACGTTTCGCTGTCGCTGGGCGATGGCCTGCGCCCCGGCTCCATTCAGGATGCCAACGACGAAGCACAGTTCTCCGAGCTGCGCACCCTCGGCGAGCTGACGAAAATCGCCTGGGAGTATGACGTGCAGGTGATGATCGAAGGTCCCGGCCACGTGCCGATGCAGATGATCCGCCGCAATATGACCGAAGAGCTGGAGCACTGCCACGAAGCGCCGTTCTACACCCTCGGGCCGCTCACCACCGACATTGCGCCGGGCTACGACCATTTCACCTCCGGCATCGGCGCGGCGATGATCGGCTGGTTCGGCTGCGCCATGCTGTGCTATGTCACGCCGAAAGAGCATCTCGGCTTGCCCAACAAAGAGGATGTGAAGCAGGGGTTGATTACCTACAAAATCGCCGCCCACGCCGCTGACCTGGCGAAAGGCCATCCAGGGGCGCAGATCCGCGATAACGCCATGTCGAAGGCGCGCTTCGAATTCCGCTGGGAAGACCAGTTTAACCTCGCGCTGGATCCGTTCACCGCTCGGGTCTATCACGATGAAACCCTGCCGCAGGAATCCGGCAAAGTTGCCCACTTCTGCTCCATGTGCGGTCCGAAATTCTGTTCAATGAAGATCACTCAGGAAGTCCGCGACTACGCCGCCAGGCAGGCCATCGACGCCGGCATGGCCGATATGTCGCATCACTTCCGCGCCCGCGGCGGCGAAATCTACCTGAAACAGGAGGAAGTCTGATGTATCAGCCTGATTTTCCACCCGTCCCGTTTCGTCTCGGGCTCTACCCGGTAGTGGACAGCGTGGCGTGGATTGAACGCCTGCTCGAAGCTGGAGTACGCACCCTTCAGTTACGCATCAAGGACCGACGCGACAGCGAGGTGGAGGATGACGTCATCGCCGCCATCGCCCTTGGCCGCCGCTATCACGCCCGGCTGTTCATTAACGATTACTGGCGACTGGCGATCAAGCACCAGGCCTACGGCGTACATCTCGGACAAGAAGATCTGGAAACCACCGATCTGAGCGCCATCCGCAAAGCCGGGCTACGTCTTGGCGTCTCCACCCATGACGATATGGAGATTGATATCGCCCTGGCGGCGCGTCCCTCTTACATCGCTCTGGGTCACGTCTTCCCGACGCAAACCAAACAGATGCCCTCCGCGCCGCAGGGACTCGAGCAGCTTGCCAGACATATCCAACGCCTGGCGGATTACCCCACCGTGGCGATCGGCGGAATTAGCCTTGAAAAGGCCCCGGCGGTGCTGGCGACCGGCGTCGGCAGCATCGCAGTGGTCAGCGCCATCACCCAGGCGGCGGACTGGCGGGCAGCGACCGACCAGCTGCTGGCGCTGGCAGGAGCGGGCGATGAATGATCACGACTTTATGCGCTATAGCCGCCAGCTGCTGCTGGAGGATATTGCCATCGAGGGTCAGCAGAAGCTGTTAGCCAGCCGGGTGCTGATTATCGGCCTTGGCGGGCTGGGCTCCCCGGCAGCGCTCTATCTGGCCGGGGCTGGCGTCGGGACGCTGACCCTGGCCGATGACGACGCCGTGCATCTCAGCAATCTGCAGCGGCAGATCCTGTTCACCAGCGCGGATATCGATCGGCCAAAAGCCGCGGCGGCAAAGACGCGGCTCAGCCAGCTAAATCCGCAGATCACACTGGTTGCGCTCCAGCAGCGCTTAAGCGGCGAGGCGCTGCGCGCCGAGGTGGCGAAAGCGGACGTGGTGCTGGACTGTACCGATAACATGGTCACCCGCCAGTCGATCAATGCCGCCTGCGTGGCCCTCGACATCCCGTTAGTGACCGCCAGCGCCGTCGGCTTCGGCGGTCAGCTGATGGTGCTCACCCCCCCCTGGACGCAGGGTTGCTATCGCTGCCTGTGGCCGGATAGCGACGAACCGCAGCGCAACTGCCGCACCGCGGGGATCGTCGGTCCGGTGGTCGGCATGATGGGCACGCTGCAGGCGCTGGAGGCCATTAAGCTGCTCAGCGGCATGACGACGCCGCGCAACACTCTGCGGCTGTTCGACGCCCGCACCAGCAACTGGCGTAACCTGGCGCTACAGCGTTCCCGGGACTGCCCGATTTGCGGAGGGCGGCATGCAGATCTGGTTTAACGACGAGCCGCTGGCGTGCGCCGACCATCTCAGCGTCAGCGCCCTGCTGACCCAGCTCGAACAGCTGCAGCCGGGCGTCGCGCTGGCGCTCAATCAACACATTCTGCCGCGCGACCGGTGGGAAGATCATCTCTTGCAGGAAGGCGATCGAGTCCTGCTTTTTCAGGTTATCGCTGGAGGCTGACATGTTACGTATTGCAGACAAAACATTTGAATCCCATCTTTTCACCGGTACCGGCAAATTCGCCGCCCCGGAGGTGATGGTTCAGGCGATTCGCGCCTCGGGCAGCCAGCTGGTCACCCTGGCGATGAAGCGCGTCGATTTACGTCAGCACAATGACGCCATCCTCGCCCCGCTGTTGGCGGCGGGAGTCAGCCTGCTGCCGAATACCTCGGGCGCCAAGACAGCGGAAGAGGCGGTGTTTGCCGCCCGCCTGGCGCGGGAAGCCTTGGGCACCCACTGGCTGAAACTGGAGATCCACCCGGACGCCCGCTGGCTGCTGCCCGACCCGATTGAAACCCTGAAAGCGGCGGAGCTGCTGGTCCGCGAAGGGTTCGTGGTGCTGCCCTACTGCGGCGCCGACCCGGTGCTGTGTAAACGGCTGGAAGAGGCTGGCTGCGCGGCGGTGATGCCCCTGGGCGCGCCGATCGGCTCCAATCAGGGGCTGGAAACCAAAGCCATGCTGGAGATTATTATCGAGCAGGCGACGGTGCCGGTGGTGGTCGACGCCGGCATCGGCGTCCCAAGCCATGCGGCGCAGGCGCTGGAAATGGGCGCGGACGCGGTGCTGGTCAATACCGCTATTGCCGTCGCCGACGATCCCGTGGCCATGGCCCACGCTTTCCGTATGGCGGTCGAGGCCGGCTTGCTGGCCCGTCAGGCCGGACCGGGGGCGCGCAGCGCGCAGGCGCAGGCCACCAGCCCGCTCACCGGATTCCTGGAGGCGCTGGCATGAAAACCTTCAGCGATCGCTGGCGGCAGCTGGAGTGGGACGACATCCGCCTGCGCATCAACGGTAAAACCGCCGCCGATGTCGAACGGGCGCTGGCAGCCAAACAGCTGACCCGCGACGACATGATGGCCCTGCTTTCGCCAGCGGCGGCCGGGTATCTTGAACCTCTGGCCCAGCGCGCGCAGCGGCTTACCCGTCAGCGCTTCGGCAATACCGTCAGCTTCTACGTGCCGCTGTATCTCTCCAACCTGTGCGCCAACGACTGCACCTACTGCGGCTTCTCGATGAGCAACCGCATTAAGCGCAAGACGCTGGATGCTGCCGAGATTGCCCGCGAGTGCGCCGCGATCCGCGACCTGGGCTTTGAGCATCTGCTGCTGGTGACCGGTGAGCATCAGGGCAAGGTGGGAATGGATTATTTCCGCCAGCACCTGCCGGCAATCCGCAGCCAGTTTGCCTCGCTGCATATGGAGGTGCAGCCGCTGGCGACCGACGAGTATGCCGAGCTGAAAACCCTGGGGCTCGACGGGGTGATGGTCTATCAGGAGACCTATCACGAAAGCATGTACGCTCAGCACCACCTGAAAGGGAAAAAGCAGGATTTCTTCTGGCGGCTGGATACGCCGGATCGCCTGGGCGAGGCGGGGATCGATAAGATCGGCCTTGGCGCGCTGATCGGCCTTTCCGACAGCTGGCGGGTGGATTGCTTTATGGTCGCTGAGCACCTGTTATGGCTGCAGCAACGCTACTGGCGCAGCCGCTATTCGGTCTCCTTCCCGCGTCTGCGTCCCTGCGCCGGCGGCATTGAACCGGCCTCGCTAATGGATGAGCGTCAGCTGGTGCAGACCATCTGCGCCTTCCGCCTGCTGGCGCCGGAGGTTGAGCTGTCGCTATCCACCCGTGAATCTCCCTGGTTCCGCGACCGGGTGATCCCGCTGGCGATCAATAACGTCAGCGCCTTCTCCAAAACCCAGCCCGGGGGTTACGCCGACGACCATCCGGAGCTTGAGCAGTTCGCGCCGCACGATGGCCGTCGGCCTGAAGAAGTCGCCAGCGCGCTGGCTGCCCGCGGCCTGCAGCCGGTGTGGAAAGACTGGGACAGCTGGCTGGGACGCGCCTCGCAAACCTCATGATGTACAGTGTAAGCGCCTGATATTTTTGCGCGCCTGCACGAGAGATGAAAAACGGAGGCTGGCCCGCCAGGCGCCCTTTTTCTATTCTGCCCGGGTCAGCAGCGGACGCTGACCAGGGCGAACCTTTTCTTCCTCATTTTCGCCCTGCCTCTCCGCGCTGATCGAGGGCCTGTACATTGTCGCCGAATATAAATCACGATACATGAAGGCCTCAGAGTTATAATTGAGCAATAGTTAACTGATTCGATCGGCAGGCGTCGCAGTCGCAACCTGCGTTCGGACCCATGGTTTATACATCCGGGACGATTAACGATTCATGGCTCTACACAACAGAAAGCTCTCTTTCACGACGCCGATCGTCGTGGGGTTTGCCGGCATCTTGCTCAGTTTTATGCTGATCGCTATTTTTGTCACCCTGGCGCAGCGAAAAGATTTTCTTGAAGATTATCACGACATTAACCGCAACTTTACCCACAACCTGGCGATCAACTACACGGAAACCCTGCTGCGGGAAAATGATTTTATCCTTGGGCGCGCGGTCGCCTTCTTTGCCCGCAATGACGAACTGAATCGCGCAGTCAATGTGGAACCGGAGAAAGGGTTAACGACGCTGATGCAGTTACAGAACATGATGCCGAGCGTCTCATCCATCTCGCTGGCGGATACCGAGGGCCACTATCTGCGCGCCCCGGAGGTGCTGGAAAATGAAGACAGTCAGGCTTTCGATCCCAGAACGCGGCCCTGGTTTATCAAACAGGCGGAAGCCAGCACCTTCAGCCACTACACCAGCCCATATATGGATTTTTTTACCCACCATCCGACGATTACCATTTTCAAACCCATCATCACCCCGGAGGGGAAACTCAAGGGCAGCCTGGCCTTTCATCTTGATCTCACCTCCATGGGGTTCGCGCTGCGTCAGATGGTGGCCCCCGTACAGGGCGAGTTTTTTGTGGTGCAGCGTGATGGCAAAGTGGTCCTGCACTCCGACCCTGGTGCGCTGTTTAAACCCTTCGTCAGTAATGAGCTGATGGATAAAATGACCAGCGGCGAGGGGCAGCTTTACGATCCCGGAAGCGACACCTGGTATTACTATTACTCCTTTACCAATCCCGACTGGTTTGTGATTTTCCGTGTTGATAACACCACCCTGGTCAATCTGACGCGCCATGAAACCAATTTAGTGATCGGCGGTTTTGCCCTCGCGGCGATCATCATCATCCTGTTCGGCCTTTATCTGCGTCATGCCTCCCGCACCGTGCTGATGAATATCATCAATGCGATTAAAACCGGCGACGTCAAACGCGCCCCCCGCCTCGAGGCGATGCTGAGTAAAGCCATTGAAACTAATAAGCAGCGCGAGCTGACCTACGTCCGCCAGGCGACCATCGACGCGCTCACCGGCTGCAAGAACCGCCGCGCCTTCGATAGTGATATTGCCGCGCTGATGAACGATCATCAGCCGTTCGCCCTCGCGCTGGTCGATATCGATAACTTCAAATCGATCAACGACACCTGGGGTCACCTCAACGGCGATATCGTTCTGCGAAACGTCGCCCGCGAAGGACTGCAGGTCCTCCAGCCGCTGGAGATATCCCTCTATCGCTATGGTGGCGAAGAGTTCGCGGTGGTCTTTCCTGCCGAACATATTGATAACGCCCGCACGCTGCTGGAAACATGGCGGGTAAACGTCGAACGGCGCACCTGGCGCGAAGATGGCCTGACGGTCACCTTCAGCGCCGGGCTGGGGGAATGGAACATGGAGCCGCTGGATAAGCTGGTGGTGAGCGTCGATGAAGCGCTGTACAAAGCCAAACAGCAGGGTAAAAACCGCATCCTGCGCGCCTAGGTCTTCAGCGCCGCAACCGCCCACTTCGGTGGGCTTTTTTATTTTTTTCGGCAAAAATGAAACCGGTTTCAATTTTTGTGTGATGACTTACACACAATCACGGTAAAGCGGTTGTCGCATCGCCAGGGCCGCGATAAAGATAGGACATCACGGAACACAAGGGCCACTGACTATGAAGAATATCGTTTTGTGCTGTGCCGCCGGTATGTCTACCAGCATGCTGGTTCAGCGTATGCAAGATGCCGCGCAGAAGAAAGGTGTTGAAGTCTCCATCAAGGCCGTACCGGTCGCCGAGTTTAAAGATAATCTGGCCGCCGCCGACATTATTCTGCTCGGCCCGCAGGTGAAATATGAGCAGGCGAAGCTGCAGGCGCTGGCCGACCCGTTCGGCAAAAAGGTCGCCGTGATCGATATGATGGACTACGGCATGATGAAAGGCGATGCCGTTCTGGATAAAGCCCTTAAGATGCTGGAGTAATCGATGGAAGATTTAGAAACGATCATCATGGAGCTGCTGGTTAACGCGGGTTCTGCGCGCAGCGCGGCGCTCACGGCGCTACAGCTGGCGCGGAAAGGCGATTTTGCCGCAGCGGAGCAGGCCATGGCCGAGTCCCATGAGTTCGTCAAACATGCGCATAAAATTCAGACCCAGCTTATCGGCCTGGATGAAGGCAGCGGTAAGTTACCGGTCAACCTGATCACCGTGCATTCTCAGGACCATCTGATGAACGCCATGGTCATTCAGGATCTGGCGACCGATATGATTGAACTATACCGTCGCCTGCCCCTCGCGCAATAATCTCTCGAATTAAACGGGCGTCGCTGCCGGCGCCCGTCCCCGCTTACAGAAAGCCGTACATCGCCGCGAATACCCAGCCAAACACGCAGGAGACGCCAACGCCGATGAGCCCGGGCAGGATAAAGCTGTGGTTAATCACAAAGCGGCCTATATGGGTGGTCCCTGAGCGGTCAAACTGGATCGCCGCCAGATCGCTTGGGTAGGTCGGCAGTATATAGTAGCCATAGCAGGCCGGCGCAGAAGCCACGATATAGGCCGGATCAACGCCGATGGCCAGGGCCACCGGAACAATCGCCGCCAGCGCTGCCGCCTGCGAGTTCACAAACTTCGAAACCAGCAGCAGAACGATGGCATAGGCCCATGGATACTCTTTGACCATCTCCCCGAGCACGCCTTTAATCTCGGTCATGTGCGCGCCAAACATGGTCTCCGCCATCCAGGCGATGCCGTACACCGCGACGATAGCGATCATTCCCGAACGAAAGACCTCATTTTTGGAAATCGATGCCGGGTTGGTTTTAGTAATGATGATGATCAGCGCCCCGGAAAGCAGCATAAACATCTGGATCACCAGCACCATCGACAGCGGTTTACCGTCAAAGGCCGGACGCAGTTCAGAGAAGGCGCCAAGCAGCGCCACCACAGCGATGGAGGCCAGAAAAATCCACATCGCTATCCAGTTGCTGGTGGGCAGCTTTTTATCCAGCAGCGTCGCCGTATCGCCATAGACGTAATGGCGGTTCTCCGGTACCGCAATAAACGCCTGGAAGGCTTCGTCTTTATCCAGATCTTTGCCGCGGAACCAGCTGAAGATGCCAATCGCTAAAATGCCCAGCAGCGTGGACGGAATGGTTATCGCCAGCAGATCGAGAAACTCCAGATGTTTACCGTTAAAGGTAAAATTCCCCAGCATCGCCACCAGCGAAACCACCGCCACTGAGACCGGGCTGGCGATGATCCCCATCTGGGCGCCAATGGAGCTGGCGGCCATCGGACGCTCCGGGCGAATGTTATTCTTAATCGCCACATCGTAGATAATCGGCAGGATGGTATACACCACGTGACCGGTACCGCAGAGGATGGTCAGCGTGCAGGTGACGAAAGGCGCCACAATAGAGACATATTTTGGGTTACGCCGCAGCAGCTTCTCAGCAATCTGCAGCATGACATCCAGACCGCCGGATGCCTGCAGCGTCGCCGAGGCCGCCACCACCGCAATGATCACCAGCATCACATCAACCGGCGGTTTGCCCGGCTGGAGATGAAAAACAAAAACGAGGATCACCAAACCGATGCCGCCCAGCAGCCCCAGCGCAATACCGCCTTTTCGGGCACCGTAAAACAGACAAATTAAGATAATAATGAGTTGTATCGCGAATTCCATGCAGCCCCCAGAGCCTGTCCGCTCAGACCTAAAGTAATGATCCATACCTGTCTGCCGGGGTTATTTCTGCGCCTTGTTGGGGGAAGCATGAGATGCAGCGTTCCCTCTCCAGAGCCGTCGCGCCGAAGATAAAGCAGCAGCAGTAATCCCATGATTCATCAGGTATTTTGAATATATCCTCTTTGAATTGATTATTTTTTGATATGAGTAGAAGTTTTACCCATATATAAAGAAAGGTTTTTGAGATGATAGATTAATGGATATTTTGTATGAATTAATTGCTAAAAAATTGCAGCCTGGATATGGCGTAAATGTAATTAAAGACGGGTGCTGCGGAGAACAGGCAATAAAAAAGCCGGTCAGGAAACCTGACCGGCTTTTCAGCAGTGCATCAACGATTAATCGTTGTCAGAACCGCCCAGACCTGCGTTCAGCAGCTCTGCCAGGTTGGCAGATGCTTCTTCCACGCTCACCTGCGGTGCCGCCGGCAGTTCGCCAGCAGCGCGACGGCGCATACGATCCTGGTGGTACGCATAACCGGTACCGGCCGGGATCAGACGACCCACGATGACGTTCTCTTTCAGACCGCGCAGTTCGTCGCGTTTGCCCGCAACGGCTGCTTCGGTCAGCACGCGAGTGGTCTCCTGGAACGATGCCGCGGAGATGAAGGACTCGGTGGCCAGAGACGCTTTGGTGATACCCAGCAGATCGCGGGAGAACGTTGCGCCCACTTTGCCGTTCGCTTCCAGTTCGCGGTTCGCGATCTTGACGCGGGAGTATTCCACCTGCTCGCCTTCGAGGAAGTCGGAGCTGCCTGCGCTTTCGATGGTGGCTTTACGCAGCATCTGACGAACGATAACTTCGATGTGTTTATCGTTAATCTTAACGCCCTGCAGACGGTATACGTCCTGGACTTCGTTAACAATGTAACGGGTCACAGCATGTACGCCACGCAGACGCAGAATGTCGTGCGGCGCTTCCGGACCGTCGGAAACCACGTCACCACGTTCTACACGTTCACCTTCGAACACGTTGAGCTGACGCCATTTCGGAATCATCTCTTCGTACGGTTCGCTACCGTCTACCGGGGTGATAACCAGGCGACGTTTCCCTTTGGTTTCTTTACCGAAGGAAATGATACCGCTGATTTCAGCCAGGATTGCCGGCTCTTTCGGACGACGTGCTTCGAACAGGTCCGCAACGCGCGGCAGACCACCGGTGATGTCCTTGGTACCGCCGGATTCCTGCGGAATACGCGCCAGGGTGTCACCAGAGCTGATCTGTACGCCATCTTCCAGCTGAACAATCGCTTTACCCGGCAGGAAGTACTGAGCCGGCATATCGGTACCTGGGATCAGAACGTCGTTGCCCTGAGCATCAACGATTTTCAGCGCCGGACGCAGATCTTTACCACCTGCGGTACGTTCTGCAGAGTCCAGAACCACCAGCGAAGACAGACCGGTCAGCTCGTCGGTCTGACGAGTAATGGTCTGGCCGTCGATCATGTCAGTGAAGCGGATGAAACCACTCACTTCGGTGATAACCGGCATGGTGTGCGGATCCCAGTTTGCGACGGTTTCACCGCCGGCAACCTGCTCACCGTCGCCTTTCGCCATAACCGCACCGTAAGGCACTTTATAGCTCTCTTTGGTACGGCCGAATTCGTCGATCAGTTTCAGCTCGGTGTTACGGGAAGTGATAACCAGTTTACCGCTGGAGTTCACAACCGACTTCGCGTTGCTGAGCTTGATGCTACCTTTGTTTTTCACCTGGATGCTGGATTCAGCAGCCGCACGAGATGCCGCACCACCGATGTGGAACGTACGCATCGTCAGCTGTGTACCCGGCTCACCGATGGACTGTGCCGCGATAACGCCGATAGCCTCACCTTTGTTGATGATGTGGCCACGCGCCAGGTCACGACCATAGCAGTGCGCACATACACCAAAGTCGGTGTCACAGGATACAACGGAACGCACTTTGACGGAGTCAACGGAGTTCGCTTCCAGCAGGTCACACCAGTGCTCGTGCAGCAGCGTGTTGCGTGGAACCAGAATATCCGCGGTACCCGGCTTCAGCACGTCTTCCGCAGTCACACGACCCAGTACGCGATCGCGCAGCGGCTCTTTAACGTCGCCACCTTCGATAACCGGCGTCATGGTGATGCCTTCCAGGGTGCCGCAGTCGTCTTCAGTGACGACCAGGTCCTGGGCAACGTCGACCAGACGACGAGTCAGGTAACCGGAGTTCGCTGTTTTCAGTGCGGTATCCGCCAGACCTTTACGCGCACCGTGCGTGGAGATGAAGTACTGGAGTACGTTCAGACCTTCACGGAAGTTCGCGGTGATCGGCGTTTCGATGATGGAGCCATCCGGCTTCGCCATCAGACCACGCATACCGGCCAGCTGACGAATCTGTGCAGCAGAACCACGCGCACCGGAGTCGGCCATCATGTAGATGCTGTTGAAGGAAACCTGCTGCTCTTCCTGACCGTCACGGTTAATCACGGTTTCGGTTTGCAGGTTATCCATCATCGCTTTGGATACACGATCGTTCGCCGCAGCCCAGATATCGATAACTTTGTTGTAGCGTTCGCCCGCGGTCACCAGACCGGACTGGAACTGTTCCTGAATCTCAGCAACTTCCGCTTCCGCTTCGCTGATGATTTCGTATTTTTTCTCCGGGATGACCATGTCATCGATACCAACGGATGCACCTGAACGCGCTGCGTAAGCAAAGCCGGTGTACATCGTCTGGTCCGCGAAAATAACGGTCGGTTTCAGGCCCAGAATACGGTAACAGGTGTTCAGCATCTTGGAGATCGCTTTCTTACCGAGCGCCTGGTTCACGATAGAGAACGGCAGACCTTTCGGTACGATCATCCACAGAATGGCACGGCCAATGGTCGTGTCTTTCAGGCTGGTTTTCGCGACAAACTCACCATTGTCGTCTTTTTCGTATTCAGTGATACGCACTTTAACGCGCGCATGCAGAGACGCCAGGCCGGCGCGATAAATACGCTCAGCTTCTTTCGGGCCAGTCAGCACCATGCCTTCGCCTTTGGCGTTAACACTGTCACGGGTCATGTAGTACAGACCCAGTACAACGTCCTGAGACGGAACGATGATTGGTTCGCCGTTCGCCGGGGACAGGATGTTGTTGGTAGACATCATCAGCGCACGCGCTTCCAGCTGGGCTTCCAGCGTCAGCGGTACGTGAACAGCCATCTGGTCACCATCGAAGTCGGCGTTATATGCCGCACAAACCAGCGGGTGCAGCTGGATGGCTTTACCTTCGATCAGAACCGGTTCGAATGCCTGAATACCCAGACGGTGCAGGGTCGGCGCACGGTTCAGCAGAACCGGGTGTTCGCGGATCACTTCGTCAAGGATATCCCAAACGACAGCTTCTTCGCGCTCAACCATCTTCTTAGCGGCTTTGATGGTGGTGGCCAGGCCACGCAGTTCCAGCTTGCCGTAGATGAACGGTTTGAACAGCTCCAGCGCCATTTTCTTCGGCAGACCGCACTGATGCAGACGCAGGTATGGACCTACGGTGATAACAGAACGACCGGAGTAGTCAACACGCTTACCGAGCAGGTTCTGACGGAAACGACCCTGTTTACCTTTGATCATATCGGCCAAAGATTTCAGAGGACGTTTGTTAGAACCGGTGATCGCACGACCGCGACGACCGTTGTCCAGCAGGGCATCTACCGCTTCCTGCAGCATACGTTTTTCGTTGCGTACGATGATATCCGGCGCAGCCAGATCCAGCAGACGTTTCAGACGGTTGTTACGGTTGATCACGCGACGATACAGATCGTTGAGGTCAGACGTCGCGAAACGACCGCCATCCAGCGGAACCAGCGGACGCAGATCTGGCGGCAGTACCGGCAGAACGGTCAGGATCATCCACTCCGGCTTGTTGCCAGACTGTACGAAGGCTTCCAGCAGCTTAATGCGCTTGGTCAGCTTTTTACGCTTGGTTTCGGAGTTGGTTTCGTTCAGCTCTTCACGCAGCTGCTCGCACTCCTGCTCCAGATCCATATTGCGCAGCAGCGCCTGGATCGCTTCCGCACCCATCTTCGCGTCGAATTCGTCACCGAACTCTTCCAGCGCGTCCAGGTACTGTTCTTCCGTCAGAATCTGGTTGCGTTCGAGGTTGGTCATGCCACCTTCGATAACCACATAGGATTCAAAGTACAGTACACGTTCGATATCGCGCAGCGGCATATCCAGCAGCAGGCCGATACGGGACGGCAGAGATTTCAGGAACCAGATGTGCGCAGTCGGACATGCCAGCTCGATGTGGCCCATGCGCTCACGACGCACTTTAGTCTGGGTCACTTCAACGCCGCACTTCTCACAGATCACACCGCGGTGTTTCAGGCGCTTGTACTTACCGCACAGGCACTCATAGTCTTTTACCGGCCCAAAGATACGGGCGCAGAAAAGGCCGTCACGCTCAGGTTTGAACGTACGGTAGTTAATGGTTTCCGGCTTTTTAACTTCACCGAAAGACCATGAACGGATCATGTCTGGCGAAGCCAGAGCAATTTTGATCGCATCAAACTCTTCGGTTTTAGTTTGCGCTTTCAGAAACTTTAATAAGTCTTTCACGGATTTGCTCCCGTCGGAGTTAGCACATTCCGCTGCCGGGCGTTAACCCGGCAGCAGTGACCTGTTTGAGCGAGAATTACTCGTCTTCCAGTTCGATGTTGATGCCCAGCGAGCGAATTTCTTTCAACAGTACGTTGAAGGATTCCGGCATGCCCGGTTCCATCTGGTGATTGCCGTCCACGATGTTTTTATACATCTTAGTACGACCGTTCACGTCATCAGACTTAACGGTGAGCATTTCCTGCAGGGTGTAAGCTGCGCCGTATGCTTCCAGCGCCCACACTTCCATCTCACCGAAGCGCTGACCACCGAACTGCGCCTTACCACCCAGCGGCTGCTGAGTAACCAGGCTGTAAGAACCGGTGGAACGCGCGTGCATTTTGTCGTCGACCAGGTGGTTCAGTTTCAGCATGTACATGTAACCCACGGTTACCGGACGCTCGAACTGCTCACCGGTGCGGCCGTCGAACAGGGTGATCTGACCGGAAGTCGGCAGGTCGCCCAGCTGCAGCAGCGCTTTAATTTCCGCTTCTTTCGCACCGTCGAACACCGGCGTTGCGATCGGCATACCTTTACGCAGGTTTTCAGCCAGACGCAGAACTTCTTCATCGCTGAAGGTATTCAGGTCAACTTTCTGACGAACGTCAGCGCCCAGATCGTAGGCACGCTGGATGAACTCGCGCAGTTTCGCGACTTCCTGCTGCTGTTTCAGCATGGCGTTGATCTTATCGCCGATGCCTTTCGCAGCCATACCCAGGTGAGTTTCCAGGATCTGACCGATGTTCATACGAGACGGTACGCCCAGCGGGTTGAGGACGATATCTACCGGCGTACCGTTAGCATCGTGCGGCATATCTTCGATCGGGTTGATCTTAGAGATAACACCCTTGTTACCGTGACGACCCGCCATCTTGTCACCAGGCTGGATACGGCGTTTAACGGCCAGGTATACCTTAACAATCTTCAGCACGCCCGGTGCCAGATCGTCGCCTTGGGTGATTTTGCGGCGTTTCGCTTCGAGTTTTTTCTCGAACTCGTGTTTCAGTTCGTCGTACTGCTCAGCCAGCTGTTCCAGCTGATTTTGTTTCTCTTCGTCGGTCAGGCCCAGTTCCAGCCAGCGATCGCGCGGCAGTTTGTCGAGCTTCTCAGCTTCAACGCCACCGGAGACCAGCACCGCATAGATACGACTGAACAGACCGGCTTCGAGGATCTGCAGTTCTTCAGACAGGTCTTTTTTGGCCTGCTTCAGCTGCATCTCTTCGATTTCCAGCGCACGTTTGTCTTTTTCTACGCCGTCACGGGTAAAGACCTGAACGTCGATAACGGTACCAGAGACACCGTTCGGTACGCGCAGAGAAGAGTCTTTAACGTCAGACGCTTTCTCACCGAAGATCGCACGCAGTAGTTTCTCTTCCGGCGTCAGCTGGGTTTCACCTTTCGGCGTAACCTTACCAACCAGAATGTCGCCGCCGGTCACTTCCGCACCGATATAAACGATACCGGACTCATCCAGTTTGGAGAGCGCAGCTTCACCCACGTTCGGGATGTCAGCGGTGATCTCTTCCGGCCCCAGCTTGGTGTCACGGGACACGCACGCCAGTTCCTGAATGTGGATAGTGGTGAAACGGTCTTCCTGGACAACACGCTCGGAAACGAGGATGGAGTCTTCGAAGTTGTAGCCGTTCCACGGCATGAACGCTACGCGCATGTTCTGACCCAGCGCCAGCTCACCGAGGTCGGTGGACGGGCCGTCGGCCAGCACGTCGCCGCGCTCAATAGGTTCGCCCAGGGACACGCAAGGCATCTGGTTGATGCAGGTGTTCTGGTTAGAACGGGTGTACTTAGTCAGGTTATAGATGTCGATACCTGCTTCGCCCGGGTACATCTCGTCTTCGTTAACTTTGATAACGATACGGGAAGCATCCACGTACTGAACGGTACCGCCACGTTTAGCCACCGCAGTAACACCGGAGTCGACGGCCACAGCACGTTCCATACCGGTACCAACCAGCGGCTTATCAGCGCGCAGAGTCGGAACGGCCTGACGTTGCATGTTCGCACCCATCAATGCACGGTTGGCGTCATCGTGTTCCAGGAACGGGATCAGGGACGCACCGACGGATACCACCTGCTGGGTGGATACGTCCATGTAGTCAACCTGGTCACGGCTGAACAAGCTGGATTCGCCTTTGCTACGGCAGGTCACCAGGTCTTCTACGAAGTGGCCGTTTTCATCCAGGTTGGAGTTCGCCTGAGCGATAACGTAGTTGCCTTCTTCGATAGCAGACAGGTAGTGAATTTCGTCAGTAACCACACCGTCGGTCACTTTACGATACGGCGTCTCAAGGAAGCCATATTCGTTGGTCTGCGCGTACACGGACAGGGAGTTGATCAGACCGATGTTCGGACCTTCAGGCGTTTCGATTGGACATACGCGACCGTAGTGAGTCGGGTGTACGTCTCGAACTTCGAAGCCTGCGCGCTCACGGGTCAGACCGCCTGGGCCGAGTGCGGAGATACGACGTTTGTGCGTGATCTCAGACAGCGGGTTGTTCTGGTCCATAAACTGAGACAGCTGGCTGGAACCAAAGAACTCTTTCACTGCTGCGGAAATCGGCTTGGCGTTGATCATATCCTGAGGCATCAGGGTATCCAGATCGCCCAGAGACAGACGCTCTTTCACCGCACGCTCTACACGTACCAGGCCAACGCGGAACTGGTTCTCCGCCATTTCGCCAACGGAACGGATACGACGGTTACCGAGGTGGTCGATATCGTCCACTTCGCCTTTACCGTTACGGATATCGATGAGCTTCTTCATCACTTCAATGATGTCGTCTTTGCTCAGGATACCGGAACCTTCGATTTCGTCGCGCAGCAGAGAACGGTTGAACTTCATACGACCAACCGCGGACAGATCGTAGCGGTCTTCGGAGAAGAACAGGTTCTCAAACAGGCTTTCAGCGGCTTCACGAGTCGGCGGCTCGCCAGGGCGCATCATGCGGTAGATTTCTACCAGCGCGCTCAGACGATCGTTAGTCGGGTCGACGCGTACCGTTTCAGAGATGTATGGACCGTGGTCCAGATCGTTAGTGAACAGCGTTTCGATGCGCTTGTGGCCAGACTGGCTCAGCTTAGCCAGCAGATCCAGGCTCAGCTCCATGTTCGCCGGGCAGATCAGTTCGCCAGTCGCTTCATCGATATAGTCTTTAGCCGCCACTTTGCCCGCGATATATTCAACCGGCACTTCGATATGCTTGATATCGTCTTTTTCCAGCTGACGGATATGACGAGCCGTGATGCGACGGCCTTTCTCAACGTACACTTTGCCGTTGGCTTCGATATCGAAGGAGGCGGTTTCGCCGCGCAGACGCTCCGGAATCAGCTCCATCTGCAGCTTGTTGTCGCGAATTTCAAAGACCACTTTTTCGAAGAACAGGTCAAGGATCTGCTCAGTGGTGTAATTCAGCGCGCGCAGGATGATGGTAGCCGGCAGCTTACGACGACGGTCGATACGAACGAACAGGTTGTCTTTCGGGTCGAATTCGAAGTCCAGCCAGGAACCACGGTAAGGGATGATGCGTGCGTTATACAGAACCTTACCGGATGAGTGAGTCTTACCTTTGTCACTGTCAAAGAAGACGCCCGGGCTACGGTGCAGCTGAGAAACGATAACACGTTCGGTACCGTTGATGACAAAGGTACCGTTGTCGGTCATGAGCGGGATTTCGCCCATGTAGACTTCTTGTTCTTTAATGTCTTTGACGGTGCCTTCCGGCGCTTCGCGCTCGTAGATCACCAGACGCAGTTTTACGCGCAGCGGTGCAGAGTAAGTCACGCCACGGATCTGACATTCTTTAACGTCAAAAACCGGTTCGCCCAGACGGTAGCTGACGTATTGCAGCTCGGAATTACCGCTGTAGCTCTGAATTGGGAATACGGAACGGAAAGCAGCTTCCAGACCATACTGCCCTTCAGGATCTTGCTCGATAAACTTCTGGAACGAGTCAAGCTGGATAGAAAGGAGATATGGCACATCCAGAACTTGTGGACGTTTACCAAAATCCTTACGAATACGTTTTTTCTCGGTATAGGAGTAAACCATAGGGTTCCTCAGCTCGCTGACAAGTCGACCCATCTGCCCGCAGAGGGCAGTTTTTTATGCAACACTATTTTGTTGACCGGAAAATGGAACACTTTCCGCAATGCCTGTTGCTATCACGCTTAAACCATTTCATTGCGATTTACACAGCCCAGGAACCCTAACCTGTCGCAGTATATTAAGTCGTCGATAGAAACAAGCATTGAGAGGCAAACCAGTAGTCAAACAGCGTGAAACGCTACTGGCGCCTTACAGCGCAAAAAGGCTGGTGACCAAAAAGTCACCAGCCTCAGCCTGATTTCTCAGGCTGCAACCGGAAGGGTTGGCTTATTTAACTTCAACTTCAGCGCCAGCTTCTTCCAGAGATTTTTTCAGAGCTTCAGCGTCGTCTTTGCTGATGCCTTCTTTCAGTGCAGCCGGAGCAGATTCTACCAGGTCTTTAGCTTCTTTCAGACCCAGGCCAGTCGCGCCACGTACTGCTTTGATAACAGCAACTTTGTTAGCGCCAGCAGCTTTCAGAATTACGTCGAATTCAGTTTTTTCTTCAGCAGCTTCAACCGGGCCAGCAGCTACAGCTACAGCAGCAGCAGCGGAAACACCGAATTTTTCTTCCATTGCAGAGATCAGCTCAACAACGTCCATTACGGACATAGCGGATACTGCTTCAATGATTTGATCTTTAGTGATAGACATTTAAATTGTTCCTGAATATCAGAATAAGTTTATACGTAAGCGAATGCTTTACAAAGATAACTGCGATTAAGCAGCTTCTTTCGCATCGCGTACAGCAGCCAGAGTACGAACCAGTTTGCCAGCCGAAGCTTCTTTCATGGTTGCCATCAGGCGTGCAATTGCTTCTTCGTAGGTCGGCAGAGTTGCCAGGCGGTCGATCTGCGACGCCGGGATCAGCTCACCTTCAAAGGCAGCGGCTTTGACCTCAAATTTTGCATTCGCTTTCGCGAACTCTTTGAACAGACGAGCAGCAGCGCCCGGGTGTTCCATAGAGTATGCAATCAGGGTCGGACCAACAAACGTGTCTTTCAGGCACTCGAACTGAGTACCTTCAACGACGCGGCGCAGCAGGGTGTTACGAACAACACGCATGTATACGCCAGCTTCACGACCTGCTTTACGCAGTTCAGTCATTTTATCTACAGTTACGCCACGGGAATCCGCAACTACTGCAGACAGCGCGCCTTTGGCTACTTCGCTGACTTCAGCAACAATCGCTTGTTTGTCTTGAAGATTTAAAGCCATTAGCTTTGCTCCTGGATGTTTGCCAGAGCCTATGCTCTGGAACTCACTTCACTCAATTCAACGAATAGAGCGTCTAAATACGGTGAGCAGAAACAAGCCAGAATATCCAAAAATAATCTTAGCGTTCTGTCACCGTCTACGCAGGGCATTAAGTTTCTTGCGAAACACCTGCGGTCTTCGACGGAGGTCTGGATAGGCCAGACTCCAACGAACAATTCGGTTACCTGCTAACCTTAGTTAGCAAACGTGGGCGAAGATTGTAGACAAAATCACCGCCCACGTAAAGGCATTAGTTTGCAGAAGCGTTCAGGCCAGCCTGATCTACTGCAACACCTGCACCCATGGTGGTGGAGATGCTAACTTTCTTGATGTACACGCCTTTCGCCTGAGTCGGTTTTGCTTTTTTCAGCGCAACCAGCAGAGCTTCCAGGTTTTCTTTCAGTTTGTCAGCGTCAAAGTCCACTTTACCGATGGTGGTGTGGATGATGCCGTTTTTGTCGTTACGGTAACGAACCTGACCTGCTTTCGCGTTTTTAACCGCTTCAGCAACGTTCGGAGTTACGGTACCCACTTTCGGGTTCGGCATCAGGCCACGCGGACCCAGAACCTGGCCCAGCTGGCCAACAACGCGCATTGCATCCGGAGAAGCAATAACAACGTCAAAGTTCATTTCGCCTTTTTTGATCTGCTCAGCCAGATCTTCCATACCTACCAGCTCAGCGCCTGCAGCTTTAGCAGCTTCAGCGTTTGCACCCTGGGTAAATACGGCTACGCGAACGGAACGGCCAGTACCGTGCGGCAGTACAGTTGCGCCACGGACGTTCTGGTCAGATTTACGAGCGTCGATGCCGAGGTTAACGGCAACGTCTACGCTTTCGGTAAATTTAGCGGTGGCCAGCTCTTTCAGCAGAGCGATGGCTTCGTTGATGTCGTACTGTTTAGTTGCATCAACTTTCTCACGGATCACGCGCATGCGCTTGGTCAGTTTAGCCATTTCTTAGTCCTCCACTACCAGGCCCATGGAACGTGCAGTACCTTCGATGGAGCGAGTCATCGCTTCAATGTCGGCACCAGTCATGTCGGCAGCTTTGGTCTGCGCGATTTCCTGCAGCTGAGCGCGGGAGATTTTACCCACTTTATCTTTGTTCGGCTTACCGGAACCAGACTTGATGCCTGCAGCTTTCTTCAGCAGAACAGCAGCCGGCGGAGTCTTGGTAACAAAGGTAAAGGAACGGTCAGCGTAAACGGTGATAACAACCGGGATCGGCAGACCTTTCTCCAGGGAATCAGTTTTGGCGTTGAACGCTTTGCAGAATTCCATGATGTTCACGCCCTGCTGACCCAGTGCTGGGCCGACCGGCGGGCTCGGGTTCGCCATACCAGCTGCAACCTGCAGCTTGACGTAGGCTTGGACTTTCTTAGCCATTCTTAAATCCTCAAATTGGGTATTAACGCTTCAGAGAAGCTCCCCGTGATTAAACATCGTTTTACGGGCCGGGCCCATAAAAACAAAAGGCGCGAAATTGTATGCCAATTTCGCGCCCTATGCAACGATTAAATCGCTGCTTTTTTGATCGCCGGCTTACGCCTTCTCAACCTGGCTGAAGTCCAGTTCTACCGGGGTCGCACGACCGAAGATAGAAACGGAAACTTTCAGGCGGGACTTCTCATAGTCCACTTCTTCCACCACGCCGTTAAAGTCAGCGAACGGACCGTCGTTAACGCGAACCATTTCACCCGGTTCAAACAGCGTTTTCGGACGCGGCTTATCGCCAACCTGCTGCAGACGATTCATGATGGCGTCGACTTCTTTGTCGCTGATCGGCGCCGGACGGTCAGAGGTACCGCCGATGAAGCCCATCACGCGCGGTACGCTGCGCACCAGGTGCCAGCTTGCGTCGTTCATGACCATCTGGACCAGAACGTAGCCCGGGAAGAATTTACGTTCGCTTTTGCGACGCTGGCCGCCACGGATCTCAACCACTTCTTCGGTCGGGACCATGACTTCGCCAAATAACTCTTCCATGTTGTGTAATTTGATATGTTCACGCAGCGACGTGGCTACGCGACCTTCAAAACCGGAAAACGCCTGAACGACGTACCAGCGCTTTTTAGGAGCTTCAGACATCTCAGAACCTCAGGCCAGTGATAAAGGAGACCAGGCGAACCAGAATACCATCCAGTCCCCACAGGATCAGTGACATTACTGCAGTCACGGCAGCAACAATCAGCGTAGTATGCAGCGTTTCCTGGCGAGTCGGCCAAATCACTTTACGAACTTCGGTTCTCGCTTCGCGAGCAAAAGCAACGGTCGCCTTACCTTTCGTCGTCAACAGCGCGACGCCACCGGCAGCAGCAATAAGAATAACCACGGCCAGCGCACGCACCGCCAGCATAATGTCGCGATAAAGGAAGTTGCCCACGATCGCCACGATCAGCAGCACGGCAACGATAATCCACTTCATCGCTTCCAGGCCGCGCCCGCTCCCTTGAGCTTCGGTATTCGCACTCATAAACCAACCTGTCAGAAGTATTCTACAAACAATTTCACCCCGCGGGGGCGAGGCGATCCAAACCGAAATTAAGTTTCGGATTATACACTTAACTATTCAAATTGCTTCAACGCTGACGGTTTTGTCGCCCCTGCCCTGCTAACGCAAAGGAGGATGCTGATTGCCGTCGCACTATCGCTCGAATGGTTTGGTGTATAAACGCCCTCTTCAGAGCCTGTCTCAGCAATGATTATGACAAATAAAATCACTGATGAGCCAGGTTCTGGTGTGAAAGCGTGCAAAAAGGGCATCAAATGATGCCCTTTTATTGCGCATTGCGTCAAATGTTATCAGCGATTAGCCGAGAACTTTAGCAACCACGCCCGCGCCAACGGTACGACCGCCTTCACGGATTGCGAAACGCAGACCATCGTCCATCGCGATCGGGTGGATCAGGGTAACAACCATTTTGATGTTGTCGCCCGGCATTACCATCTCTACGCCTTCCGGCAGTTCGATGGTGCCAGTCACGTCAGTTGTACGGAAGTAGAACTGTGGACGGTAGCCTTTGAAGAACGGAGTATGACGGCCGCCTTCGTCTTTGGACAGAATGTACACTTCAGATTCGAACTTGGTGTGCGGGTTGATGGTGCCCGGCTTAGCCAGTACCTGACCACGTTCGATTTCTTCACGTTTGATACCACGCAGCAGAACACCTACGTTCTCACCAGCACGGCCTTCGTCCAGCAGTTTGCGGAACATTTCAACGCCAGTACAGGTGGTTTTCGCGGTTTCTTTGATACCAACGATTTCAACTTCTTCACCCACTTTGATGATACCGCGCTCTACACGACCGGTAACAACGGTACCACGACCGGAGATGGAGAATACGTCTTCGATCGGCAGCAGGAACGGCTTGTCAATCGCACGCTCTGGTTCCGGGATATAGGTATCCAGGTGGCCAGCCAGTTCGATGATTTTCGCTTCCCACTCTGCGTCGCCTTCCAGCGCTTTCAGAGCAGAACCACGAACGATCGGAGTGTCGTCGCCCGGGAAATCGTACTGAGACAGCAGTTCACGAACTTCCATCTCAACCAGTTCCAGCAGCTCTTCGTCATCAACCATGTCGCATTTGTTCAGGAACACGATGATGTACGGAACGCCTACCTGACGACCCAGCAGGATGTGCTCACGAGTCTGCGGCATCGGGCCGTCAGTCGCAGCAACAACCAGGATCGCGCCGTCCATCTGCGCAGCACCGGTGATCATGTTTTTAACATAGTCGGCGTGGCCCGGGCAGTCTACGTGCGCGTAGTGGCGAGTCGGGGTGTCATATTCAACGTGAGAGGTGTTGATGGTGATACCACGAGCTTTTTCTTCCGGCGCGTTATCGATCTGGTCGAATGCGCGAGCGGAACCACCGTAGGTTTTAGCCAGTACGGTAGTGATGGCAGCGGTCAGCGTTGTTTTACCATGGTCAACGTGGCCGATAGTACCGACGTTAACGTGCGGTTTTGTACGTTCAAACTTTTCTTTAGACATCGATTGTCCCTCTAAGACACGGATAAATCGGTGATATCACCACATCAACCAGGCAACATGCCCGACTTGTTGAATGAACATAACAGAAGAGAAACAGGGAAGGAGAGAAAAGAAGTGGTGCTGATACCCAGAGTCGAACTGGGGACCTCACCCTTACCAAGGGTGCGCTCTACCAACTGAGCCATATCAGCACGTCTGGAGCGGGCAGCGGGAATCGAACCCGCATCATCAGCTTGGAAGGCTGAGGTAATAGCCATTATACGATGCCCGCATCCTGAAACTCGGCTACCCAGTTCTTTCTGTAATACTAAAAAGACTGCTCTCTTTAGTATTGAGCTGATTAGTTTACCCAACCAACTCCGGCTACGCAAAGCGTCGCCAGAAAGTGGTGGTGGGGGAAGGATTCGAACCTTCGAAGTCGATGACGGCAGATTTACAGTCTGCTCCCTTTGGCCGCTCGGGAACCCCACCCAAATTGTTATGGTGCCGACTACCGGAATCGAACTGGTGACCTACTGATTACAAGTCAGTTGCTCTACCTACTGAGCTAAGTCGGCATCAAGTAGCGCGCATTCTAGGGAGAGGAGCGAGTTCATGCAACTAAAAATTTGCATAAAACGTTCTCTTGCTCACATTTTGTGCTCTTACGCGAAAAAACGGTGTAATTTCAAACAAAGGAGTGCAAATAATCGCCAGCAAACAGCACAGCAGGCGCGGTTTCGGTCATCCACGTTTACCCGGAACGTATGCTGACCGCAGACTGAAAGGCAGCAGGCCGTTAGTACCATCCTGTTAGCAAAGGCCATGCTTTGCAAAGCATAAGAAACTTATTCCTCTCTTGTGACGCTGGCGCGAGAAAGCGGCATTCAATGAGTTTTTTTCTTATTATTCCCGGCAATCTGGTGTTACCCTCCTGCCCATTGTCCTGATTAACTCGTGTGAAGCATCGCCGTTTCAACGTATTCGGTGATGGTAAGAACATGCTTATGAGCCAAAAAGAGCAGACGTTAATGACACCGTACCTACAATTTAACCGCCACCAATGGGCTGCACTTCGTGATTCTGTCCCGATGACGTTAACCGAGGAAGAAATCACGCGGTTAAAAGGCATCAACGAAGATCTCTCTCTGGAAGAGGTTGCTGAGATCTATTTGCCGCTGTCGCGTTTGCTCAACTTCTATATCAGTTCTAACCTGCGTCGTCAGGCTGTTCTCGAACAATTTCTTGGCACCAACGGTCAGCGAATTCCCTATATTATCAGTATCGCTGGCAGCGTGGCGGTAGGAAAAAGCACCACCGCCCGTGTACTGCAGGCCTTGCTGAGCCGTTGGCCGGAGCATCGCCATGTCGAACTCATTACCACTGACGGATTTTTGCACCCTAACTCAGTTTTGAAAGAACGTGGGTTAATGAAGAAAAAAGGCTTTCCGCAGTCCTATGATATGCATCGGCTGGTGAAGTTTGTCTCCGATCTCAAATCAGGGGTACCACAGGCAACTGCACCGGTTTATTCCCATCTAATTTATGATGTTATTCCCGACGGCGATAAAACCGTCGCTCAACCGGATATTCTCATTCTTGAAGGACTGAATGTTCTGCAAAGTGGGATGGATTATCCACACGATCCGCATCATGTATTCGTATCGGATTTTGTCGACTTTTCTATTTATGTCGATGCCCCGGAAGAATTATTGAAAAGCTGGTATATCAACCGCTTTCTTAAATTCCGGGAAGGGGCATTTACCGACCCGGATTCTTATTTTCATAATTACGCCAAGCTGTCGAAGGAAGAAGCGGTCGAAATTGCCACCTCGCTTTGGAATGAGATTAACCTAATGAATCTCAAGGAAAACATCCTTCCAACTCGCGAGCGCGCCAGCCTGATTATGACCAAGAGCGCCAATCATTCTGTTAATCAGGTACGCTTACGTAAATAAAGCAAAGGGAGCCGGAGCTCCCTTTTTTATTCTGCGCTGCGCAATGATATTTCACCACCAACCCAGGCTTTTATCACACCATCCTGCTCCAGCAATAGCGCACCCTGGGCGTCAATGCCGCGGGAAATGCCATAAATTTCTTTATCACCGATAATCAGTTTTACCGGACGATGAATAAAGTTATCCAGTTTTTCCCAGCGCGGCAGATAAGGAGCCAACCCTTCCTGCTCGAACAGCTCCAGTCCCAGGCGCAGCTCTTTAATCAGGCGCGCGGCGAGGAGATTACGGTCGATGACCACCCCCGCTTCCTGAAGACTGATCCAACCCTGATTGACGACATCAGACTCCACACGACGCATCACAAGGTTGATACCCGCGCCGCTGACGATTTGTGCGGCATCGCCCGTTTTCCCCGTCAGCTCCACGAGGATCCCTGACAGCTTACGATCCTGCAGGTAAATATCGTTTGGCCATTTCACGCGAACCTGTTCGGCCCCGAGTTGCTGCAGCACTTCAGCGATCACAATACCAATCACCAGGCTTAGGCCAATCGCCGCTGCCGGGCCCTGCTCCAGACGCCAGTACATCGAGAGATAGAGATTCGCACCAAAGGGGGAAAACCATTTTCTGCCTCGCCGGCCTCGCCCTGCCTGCTGATATTCAGCTACGCAGGCATCGCCGGACGTCAGCTCATCCAGTCTGTCCAGCAAATACTGGTTAGTGGAGTCGATTACCGGAAGGACAGTCACTCGACCGTGCTCTATCTGTTGGGAGATCTTTTTCTCATCCAACAGATGAATGGGCTCTGGCAGGCTGTACCCCTTGCCCGGCACGGTAAACACATCGACGCCCCAGTCGCGTAACGTCTGGATATGCTTATTAATCGCCGCCCGGCTCATGCCTAACTGCTCGCCAAGCTGTTCACCTGAGTGAAACTCACCATCAGCAAGGATAGAAATTAGCGTTAAAGGGATAGTATGGTCTTTCACGCAATGCTCTCCTCTGCGTTGACTTCACCATGCGTTCCAATGAAGCGCACCTCGGGCTGAAGCCATACATTGAATTTTGCCCCCACCTGCTGGCGAACGTAATGGGCTAGCTTTATCACATCCTCGCTGGTCGCTTGATCTTCATTAATCAGTACCAGCGCCTGCTGTCGATGCACGGCCGCGCCGCCGATGCGTTTTCCTTTGAGCTGACATTGATCGATTAGCCAGCCAGCGGCCAGCTTGACGCTGCCATTTGCCTGCGGATAGTGCGGTGCATGAGGGAACTGCGCCAGCAGCGCTTCAGCAACCTGAGCGCTGACGATCGGGTTCTTAAAAAAGCTGCCAGCATTACCGTTAATCTTTGGATCCGGCAATTTAGTCATTCGCATATGGCAGACCGCATCGAATACCTGCTGCGGGGTGACTCTCTGCGGATCGAGACGTGTTAAATCACCGTAGCTCAGCACAGGTCGCCACGCTTTCGCTAACGATAAGCCAATCGCGACGATGGCGTAGCGGTCCTGATATTCATGTTTAAAGATACTGTCGCGATAGCCGAAACGGCATTCCGCCGCGGAAAGGCGTTGTTTACGTCCCGTTTCCAGCTCGATGCAGTCAACATATTCGCAGACCCGCTGTAATTCGACGCCGTAGGCACCAATATTCTGGATCGGCGACGATCCTGCGCAGCCTGGGATTAATGCCAGATTTTCCAGACCAGGCATCGCATGCTGTAGCGTGAACTGCACCAGTTGATGCCAGTTTTCGCCGGCGCCGACGTGCAAGCGCCAGGCATCCGGGGTTTCGCTCACCTCGATCCCCATAATCCGGTTGAGGATCACCGTACCGGCATAGTCGTTCAGAAACAGGACGTTACTGCCTTCCCCAAGGATTAGCGTGGGTTCGCCAGCCGCGGCAGCGGTTTGCCAGGCGCTTAGCAACTGTTGCTCAGTTTCGGCGCGTACTATCGTATTGGCGGATCGCTCAATGCCAAAGGTATTCCAGGGTTTGAGGGAGTGGTTCATAGTGGCTTCCTGATGCAAAATCGGCGTTAGTTTACCGTATCTGGCGGGGGAAGGCTTGCCTGATTACAGAGGCAATAATATTGCGGAGCGTTACCAGTGGTGAGAGGTGTACCGCGCCGGGCTACAGAACCCGCAAGGCCCCTGGCCCAGGTAAGCGCAGCGCCACCGGGGGGGCATGCCGGCACCCTTCCCGGATGGCACAAACGCAAAAAAGCCCAGTCTTTCGACTGGGCTTTCTGCTTTATTTGATGCCTGGCAGTTCCCTACTCTCACATGGGGAGACCCCACACTACCATCGGCGCTACGGCGTTTCACTTCTGAGTTCGGCATGGGGTCAGGTGGGACCACCGCGCTAGTGCCGCCAGGCAAATTCTGTTTTATCAACACGTCCTGCGGACGCATCGACTAATCTGTATCAGCTGAAAATCTTCTCAAACCGCCAAAACATCTTCGGCGTTGTAAGGTTAAGCCTCACGGTTCATTAGTACCGGTTAGCTCAACGCATCGCTGCGCTTACACACCCGGCCTATCAACGTCATCGTCTTTAACGTTCCTTCAGGAGACTTAAAGTCTCAGGGAGAACTCATCTCGGGGCAAGTTTCGTGCTTAGATGCTTTCAGCACTTATCTCTTCCGCATTTAGCTACCGGGCAGTGCCATTGGCATGACAACCCGAACACCAGTGATGCGTCCACTCCGGTCCTCTCGTACTAGGAGCAGCCCCCCTCAATTCTCCAGCGCCCACGGCAGATAGGGACCGAACTGTCTCACGACGTTCTAAACCCAGCTCGCGTACCACTTTAAATGGCGAACAGCCATACCCTTGGGACCTACTTCAGCCCCAGGATGTGATGAGCCGACATCGAGGTGCCAAACACCGCCGTCGATATGAACTCTTGGGCGGTATCAGCCTGTTATCCCCGGAGTACCTTTTATCCGTTGAGCGATGGCCCTTCCATTCAGAACCACCGGATCACTATGACCTGCTTTCGCACCTGCTCGCGCCGTCACGCTCGCAGTCAAGCTAGCTTATGCCATTGCACTAACCTCCTGATGTCCGACCAGGATTAGCTAACCTTCGTGCTCCTCCGTTACGCTTTGGGAGGAGACCGCCCCAGTCAAACTACCCACCAGACACTGTCCGCAACCCCGATAAGGGGCCAACGTTAGAACATCAAACATTAAAGGGTGGTATTTCAAGGTTGGCTCCACGCAGACTGGCGTCCACGCTTCAAAGCCTCCCACCTATCCTACACATCAAGGCTCAATGTTCAGTGTCAAGCTATAGTAAAGGTTCACGGGGTCTTTCCGTCTTGCCGCGGGTACACTGCATCTTCACAGCGAGTTCAATTTCACTGAGTCTCGGGTGGAGACAGCCTGGCCATCATTACGCCATTCGTGCAGGTCGGAACTTACCCGACAAGGAATTTCGCTACCTTAGGACCGTTATAGTTACGGCCGCCGTTTACCGGGGCTTCGATCAAGAGCTTCTCCTTACGGATAACCCCATCAATTAACCTTCCGGCACCGGGCAGGCGTCACACCGTATACGTCCACTTTCGTGTTTGCACAGTGCTGTGTTTTTAATAAACAGTTGCAGCCAGCTGGTATCTTCGACTGGTCTCAGCTCCATCCGCAGGGACTTCACCTACACACCAGCGTGCCTTCTCCCGAAGTTACGGCACCATTTTGCCTAGTTCCTTCACCCGAGTTCTCTCAAGCGCCTTGGTATTCTCTACCTGACCACCTGTGTCGGTTTGGGGTACGATTTGATGTTACCTGATGCTTAGAGGCTTTTCCTGGAAGCAGGGCATTTGTTACTTCAGCACCGTAGTGCCTCGTCATCACACCTCAGCCTTGATTATCCGGATTTGCCTGGATAATCAGCCTACATGCTTAAACCGGGACAACCGTCGCCCGGCTAACATAGCCTTCTCCGTCCCCCCTTCGCAGTAACACCAAGTACAGGAATATTAACCTGTTTCCCATCGACTACGCCTTTCGGCCTCGCCTTAGGGGTCGACTCACCCTGCCCCGATTAACGTTGGACAGGAACCCTTGGTCTTCCGGCGAGCGGGCTTTTCACCCGCTTTATCGTTACTTATGTCAGCATTCGCACTTCTGATACCTCCAGCAACCCTCACAGGTCACCTTCGCAGGCTTACAGAACGCTCCCCTACCCAACAACACATCGTGTCGCTGCCGCAGCTTCGGTGCATGGTTTAGCCCCGTTACATCTTCCGCGCAGGCCGACTCGACCAGTGAGCTATTACGCTTTCTTTAAATGATGGCTGCTTCTAAGCCAACATCCTGGCTGTCTGTGCCTTCCCACATCGTTTCCCACTTAACCATGACTTTGGGACCTTAGCTGGCGGTCTGGGTTGTTTCCCTCTTCACGACGGACGTTAGCACCCGCCGTGTGTCTCCCGTGATAACATTCTTCGGTATTCGTAGTTTGCATCGGGTTGGTAAGTCGGGATGACCCCCTAGCCGAAACAGTGCTCTACCCCCGAAGATGAGTTCACGAGGCGCTACCTAAATAGCTTTCGGGGAGAACCAGCTATCTCCCGGTTTGATTGGCCTTTCACCCCCAGCCACAAGTCATCCGCTAATTTTTCAACATTAGTCGGTTCGGTCCTCCAGTTAGTGTTACCCAACCTTCAACCTGCCCATGGCTAGATCACCGGGTTTCGGGTCTATACCCTGCAACTTAACGCCCAGTTAAGACTCGGTTTCCCTGCGGCTCCCCTATACGGTTAACCTTGCTACAGAATATAAGTCGCTGACCCATTATACAAAAGGTACGCAGTCACACCATAAAGGTGCTCCCACTGCTTGTACGTACACGGTTTCAGGTTCTTTTTCACTCCCCTCGCCGGGGTTCTTTTCGCCTTTCCCTCACGGTACTGGTTCACTATCGGTCAGTCAGGAGTATTTAGCCTTGGAGGATGGTCCCCCCATATTCAGACAGGATACCACGTGTCCCGCCCTACTCTTCGAGTTCACAACCTGTGCATTTTGGTGTACGGGACTATCACCCTGTACCGTCGGACTTTCCAGACCGTTCCACTAACACACAAGCTGATTCAGACTCTGGGCTGCTCCCCGTTCGCTCGCCGCTACTGGGGGAATCTCGGTTGATTTCTTTTCCTCGGGGTACTTAGATGTTTCAGTTCCCCCGGTTCGCCTCGTTAACCTATGTATTCAGTTAACGATAGTGCAACGAATTGCACTGGGTTTCCCCATTCGGACATCGCCGGTTATAACGGTTCATATCACCTTACCGACGCTTTTCGCAGATTAGCACGTCCTTCATCGCCTCTGACTGCCAGGGCATCCACCGTGTACGCTTAGTCGCTTAACCTCACAACCCGAAGATGTTTCGTAAAACATCATCGTGTCGCGAAAATTTGAGAGACTCGAACACACATTAACTGTGTGTCGTTTCAATTTTCAGCTTGATCCAGATTTTTAAAGAGCAAAACTTCGCAGTGCACCTTTTCAGGTTCACTCTGAAGTTTTCTTGTGTTCGCAGTAAAGATGGTGGAGCTATGCGGGATCGAACCGCAGACCTCCTGCGTGCAAAGCAGGCGCTCTCCCAGCTGAGCTATAGCCCCATCGGTGTTATCTCTGTACCGGTAATTTTTCCTGAGACAAGGCGTGGTGAAGCGAAGCATACTGAAGTATGCGAGCTTTGCCACAACGCAGTATTCAGGGAAAATTTGGTAGGCCTGAGTGGACTTGAACCACCGACCTCACCCTTATCAGGGGTGCGCTCTAACCACCTGAGCTACAAGCCTGCAGAGATTATTTACTGCTCTATTTCATCAGACAATCTGTGTGAGCACTGCAAAGGCAGGTTCTTTAAGGTAAGGAGGTGATCCAACCGCAGGTTCCCCTACGGTTACCTTGTTACGACTTCACCCCAGTCATGAATCACAAAGTGGTAAGCGCCCTCCCGAAGGTTAAGCTACCTACTTCTTTTGCAACCCACTCCCATGGTGTGACGGGCGGTGTGTACAAGGCCCGGGAACGTATTCACCGTAGCATTCTGATCTACGATTACTAGCGATTCCGACTTCATGGAGTCGAGTTGCAGACTCCAATCCGGACTACGACGCACTTTATGAGGTCCGCTTGCTCTCGCGAGGTCGCTTCTCTTTGTATGCGCCATTGTAGCACGTGTGTAGCCCTGGTCGTAAGGGCCATGATGACTTGACGTCATCCCCACCTTCCTCCAGTTTATCACTGGCAGTCTCCTTTGAGTTCCCGGCCGAACCGCTGGCAACAAAGGATAAGGGTTGCGCTCGTTGCGGGACTTAACCCAACATTTCACAACACGAGCTGACGACAGCCATGCAGCACCTGTCTCACAGTTCCCGAAGGCACCAAAGCATCTCTGCTAAGTTCTGTGGATGTCAAGACCAGGTAAGGTTCTTCGCGTTGCATCGAATTAAACCACATGCTCCACCGCTTGTGCGGGCCCCCGTCAATTCATTTGAGTTTTAACCTTGCGGCCGTACTCCCCAGGCGGTCGATTTAACGCGTTAGCTCCGGAAGCCACGCCTCAAGGGCACAACCTCCAAATCGACATCGTTTACGGCGTGGACTACCAGGGTATCTAATCCTGTTTGCTCCCCACGCTTTCGCACCTGAGCGTCAGTCTTTGTCCAGGGGGCCGCCTTCGCCACCGGTATTCCTCCAGATCTCTACGCATTTCACCGCTACACCTGGAATTCTACCCCCCTCTACAAGACTCTAGCCTGCCAGTTTCGAATGCAGTTCCCAGGTTGAGCCCGGGGATTTCACATCCGACTTGACAGACCGCCTGCGTGCGCTTTACGCCCAGTAATTCCGATTAACGCTTGCACCCTCCGTATTACCGCGGCTGCTGGCACGGAGTTAGCCGGTGCTTCTTCTGCGGGTAACGTCAATCGACAAGGTTATTAACCTTATCGCCTTCCTCCCCGCTGAAAGTACTTTACAACCCGAAGGCCTTCTTCATACACGCGGCATGGCTGCATCAGGCTTGCGCCCATTGTGCAATATTCCCCACTGCTGCCTCCCGTAGGAGTCTGGACCGTGTCTCAGTTCCAGTGTGGCTGGTCATCCTCTCAGACCAGCTAGGGATCGTCGCCTAGGTGAGCCGTTACCCCACCTACTAGCTAATCCCATCTGGGCACATCTGATGGCATGAGGCCCGAAGGTCCCCCACTTTGGTCTTGCGACGTTATGCGGTATTAGCTACCGTTTCCAGTAGTTATCCCCCTCCATCAGGCAGTTTCCCAGACATTACTCACCCGTCCGCCGCTCGTCACCCGAGAGCAAGCTCTCTGTGCTACCGCTCGACTTGCATGTGTTAGGCCTGCCGCCAGCGTTCAATCTGAGCCATGATCAAACTCTTCAATTTAAGTTTGATGCTCAAAGAATTAAACTTCGTAATGAATTACGTGTTCACTCTTGAGACTTGGTATTCATTTTTCGTCCGAGGACGTTAAGAATCCATTTCACTTTGAGTGCCCACACAGATTGTCTGATAAATTGTTAAAGAGCAGTGCCGCTTCGTTTTTCGCTGCGGCGCGGGGTGTGCATATTACGCTTTCCCGCTGCAGAGTCAAGCATTTATTTTTGCTTTTCTCTGCGAGGTTCTCACCGGAACCCCGCTGACCCGGCGGCTTGCTTGCCGTTGTTCCGTGTCAGTGGAGGCGCATTATAGGGAGTAATTCCGAGGTGACAAGGGGAAATGCAAAAAAACTTTTCGTTCGCTCGCTTTTCCATCAAGACGCTGTTTAAACGCCCTGTTTGCTGATCATTTGCGCGATTTCTCGGGCAAATCGGGAGACCTGTTGCCAGTCGGTATAGACCACTTCTTTACGGGTATCCGTTTCGCCCCCGGTCATTTTCATAATCAGGCGGATCATAAACCGATCGTACCAGCGGTAACGCGGGTAACGTAGCGCCCCGGCAAACACCGCGCAGCTCTGCGGCTGCCAAGGCGAGTTGAGCAGAAACTTGCGCGTATAGCTATTGGTCTGCGGCGTGCGCTTTTCGGGTTTGCGCGCAACCAGGTTCACCGAAAAGAATGCCCCCGGCAGCGCCTGCAATGCTGCCAGGTGCTTTTTCACAAAGCGGTCCACCGCCGGATGAAAGTGTCCGTAGCGAATCGACGCGCCAATCACCACGCGATCATAATGATGCCATTCCACGTTATCGGTACGGTTCAGATTCAGGGTATCCGCATCGATACCCAGCTCTTTCAGCTCCGAGGCGAGAAACGAAGCGATTTCACGGGTCTGCCCGTCGCGGGTGGAAAAGAGAATTAAAGTTTTCACGAGCACTCCTGTTATTCGCGCCAGAAAGTGGGAGTAAAGAGCACCAGTAAGGTGAACACTTCCAGACGACCAAACAGCATATTAGCAATCAGGATCCATTTCGCGACCGGGTTCATGGTGGCAAAGTTGTCCGCGACGACGCCGAGCCCAGGCCCGAGGTTGTTCAATGTCGCCACCACGGAGGCGAAAGCAGAGAAGTCATCCACCCCGGTGGCGATAATAGCCAGCATACTAATGATAAAGACCAGCGCATAGGCGGAGAAGAATCCCCACACCGCTTCCAGAATACGTTCCGGCAGCGCGCGGTTACCTAATTTAATGCTATACACCGCATTCGGGTGAACCAGACGCTTAAGCTCACGGTTGCCCTGCTTGAACAGCAACAGGATACGGATCACCTTTAAGCCACCGCCCGTGGAGCCAGCGCAGCCGCCGATAAATGCGGAGCACAGCAGCAGCACCGGCAGGAACAGCGGCCAGCGCGCAATGCTATCGGTGGTGAATCCTGCGGTGGTCGCCATCGACACCACCTGGAAAAACGCCTGATTCAGCGTCGTCAGCACCGAGCCGTACACGTTATGAAGCCATAGCACCAGCGTACAGACGATGACCAGCGTCAACTGGACGCCAATGAACATTCGAAACTCAGGGTCGCGCCAGTACACCTTCAGGCTGCGTCCGCTCAACAACGAAAAATGCAGACCGTAGTTACAGCCGGAGATCAGCAGGAAGATGGCAATGATGGAGTTGATCATCGGGCTGTTGAAATAGCCGACGCTGGCATCGTGAGTCGAGAAACCGCCGATAGCGATGGTGGCGAAGCTGTGCCCTATCGCATCGAAGGCCGGCATACCGGCAAACCAGAGCGCCAATGCGCAGGCGACCGTTAGTAACACATAGATAAGCCACAATGTCTTTGCCGTCTCGGCGATGCGCGGGCGCATCTTGTTATCTTTCAGCGGGCCGGGCATTTCCGCGCGGTAGAGCTGCATTCCCCCGACGCCGAGGATAGGCAGAATGGCCACCGCCAGCACAATGATCCCCATGCCGCCGAACCACTGCAGCATCTGCCGGTAAAAAAGGATAGCGTGCGGAAGCGAGTCCAGCCCCACCAGGGTGGTCGCCCCGGTCGTCGTCAGGCCGGAAAATGATTCGAAGAAGGCATCCGTCACCGTCAGGTTCGGCTGTTCGGCGAATATAAAGGGCAAGGCCCCTACGCTACCCAGCACGGTCCAGAACAGCACCACGATCAGAAACCCTTCACGAGATTTCAGTTCGCCCTTTTGCTTACGGTTCGGCCACCACAGCATGGAGCCGATCGCCAGAGCGACAAAAAAAGTTTGAGTGAAGGCCCGTCCCGCGCCATCGCGATATATCAGGGCCACTAATCCCGGGACGATCATTGTCCCCGAGAATAAGATGACCAGCAGTCCAACGATTCGGGTTATGGCGCGAAAATGCATCTCTGGCGCTTCCTTTGATAGGCAAAAAAACAGAGGGGATTATTCGTTAATCTTCAGCAATTGCAATGAACCGCGACTAAAATCAGCCAGTTTTGCTGAAAAAGCCGCCACTTCGGCCTGGGGAAGCGCCACGCGCAGCCGAACCGACGCCAGATATTCGCTTTCAACGACATTCCCGGAAAATTGGGCGAGCAACGCTTCAACGCCGGCCAGTTGCCCATATTCACATTGCAAAGTATATGCCGTTAACGGCGTCTTGCGCAGCGTCGTCAACTGCGCCAGCGCCTGATGGACACCGCCGCCATAGGCTTTCACCAGGCCGCCGGTGCCCAGCAGGATACCACCGTAATAACGTACGACGACAGCGGTTATCTCACCGACGCCGCTACCCATCAACTGCGCCAGCATCGGTTTACCCGCCGTTCCCGCCGGTTCGCCATCGTCTGAGAACCCAAGCTGTTGCGAATCATCAGGCGGTCCGGCGACCCACGCCACGCAGTGGTGGCGAGCATCGGGGTGATCCGCTCTGACCGACTCGACAAAGGCTTTCGCCGCCGCCACGCCGTCGGTATGCGCCAACAGCGTGATAAAACGGCTCTTTTTGATCTCCTCAACGACGGAAACTGGCGCCGCCGGGATTAACCAGCTCTCCATCAGGCCAGCTTCAGATCGCGCGTCATGTTTTCGATACTGTTTTCGTGAACCACCACGTTATCTTCGATACGGATCCCGCCGAATGGCTTCATGGCGTCAATTTTTTGCCAGTTGAAGTGCTTGCTGAACGGGCCTTCACGCCACGACGCCAGTAACGACTCGATAAAGTAGATGCCGGGTTCAATGGTCAACACCATCCGCGGCTCGATAATACGGGTGCAGCGCAGATACGGGTATTTCGCTGGCGCCGCCAGATGCGTACCGGAGTCGTCTTGCATAAAGCCAGCAACATCATGCACCTGCAGACCCAGCGGATGACCAATCCCGTGCGGCATAAATGGCCCGGTCAGATCGTTCTCCACCATCGCCTCTTCGCTCATGTCAGTGACTAACTGGTGTTTACGCAGCAGCTTCGCAATACGCTGATGGAACTGGATATGGTAATCAACGTAGCGCGTCCCGGCTTTCATGGTGCTAATCAGCGCCAGCTGCTCGTCGTTAACGTCTTTAATCAGATGGGCGAAATCGTTATCGCCGTGTGCCGCCCAGGTCCGCGTCAGATCCGCGGCATAGCCGTTATATTCCGCGCCGGCGTCGAGCAGGAAGCTGCGCATCTCCGCCGGAGCGCGATGGTCCAGTTTGGTGTAGTGCAGGACGGAAGCATGCTCGTTCAGCGCCACGATGTTGCTGTAAGGCACGTCGGTATCGCGGTGACCGGTGGCGGTAAGATAGGCCTGGTTGATATCGAATTCGCTCATCCCGGACTGGAAAGCCTCATAGGCCGCACGATGACCATTCACCGCCGACTTCTGCGCTTCACGCATACAGGCCAGCTCGTAATCGGTTTTGTAAGCCCGGTAGTAATGCAGATAATCGATAACCCCTTTCGGGTTGATCTTATCCGCGGCGATTCCCAGGCCCAGCGCGCGCTCCGGCACCGGCCCGATATAGCCAATATTACCGCGAGCGGCAGGCAGTTGGCTGCCGATGCCATCGGCCTTCGGCAGCGCGACCACATCGACCTCTTCGGTCCAGAACGAGGTCGGCAGCGGCTCAACGTTATGCCAGTAATCAACCGGCAGATAGAACCACAGCTTCGGTTTATTCACACCGTCCACCAGCAACCAGCAGTTAGGCACCTGAGTCACCGGCACCCAGGCTTTGAACTGCGGATTGACCTTGAACGGGTATGGATGGTCATCAAGGAAGACGTTAACCAGCTCGCCGGAGTGAATCAGCAGAGCATCCATCTGAAAACGGGCCAGGACGTCGCGGGTACGTTCTTGTAGGGTAACAATATGATTTTTATAGAGCGCGGCCAGGGATTCCATCTTTTGTCCTTTGCTTTTATGGGATCGTGATACTCCGCATCTTAGCACATCGACCTGCGTGCGGGTGATTTCCGCCGGATGTGATCCGACCAGCAATTATTTAAAGAGTAATTTGCAATTCTTTAACATAAATTCCACACTCCGTTTCATCTGGTATGACCAGATCATATTGCTGGATTCAGGAGACTGACATGCTCTACAAAGGCGACACCCTGTACCTCGACTGGCTGGAAGATGGCATCGCCGAACTGGTGTTCGATGCCCCAGGTTCGGTCAACAAGCTTGATACCGCAACCGTAGCCAGCCTCGGTCACGCGCTGGATGTACTGGAAAAACAAAACGATCTCAAAGGCCTGCTGCTGCGCTCTGAAAAAGCGGCGTTTATCGTCGGCGCGGATATCACTGAATTCCTCTCACTGTTCCTGGTCCCTGAGGAGCAGTTAAGCCAATGGCTGCATTTTGCTAACAGCGTCTTTAACCGTCTGGAAGATCTTCCCGTCCCCACTATCTCTGCCGTCAATGGTTACGCGCTGGGCGGCGGTTGTGAATGTGTCCTGGCGACCGATTACCGCCTGGCGACGCCGGATCTGCGCATTGGCCTGCCGGAAACCAAACTCGGCATTATGCCAGGCTTCGGCGGCTCAGTCCGTTTGCCGCGCCTGCTCGGCGCCGACAGCGCGCTGGAGATCATTGCTGCCGGGAAAGATGTCGGCGCCGAGCACGCGCTGAAAATCGGCCTGGTGGATGGCGTGGTCGCCGCGGAAAAACTGCGCGACGGCGCGCTGGCGATCCTGCGCCAGGCGATTCAGGGCGACCTGGACTGGAAAGCGAAACGTCAACCGAAGCTGGAGCCGCTGAAACTCAGCAAAATTGAAGCGACGATGAGTTTCACCATCGCCAAAGGCATGGTCGCGCAAACCGCCGGGAAGCATTATCCGGCGCCGATCACCGCGGTGAAAACCATCGAAGCCGCTGCGCGTCTTGGTCGTGAAGAAGCTCTGGTGCTGGAAAATAAAAGCTTTGTCCCGCTGGCTCATACCAACGAGGCCCGCGCACTGGTCGGTATCTTCCTGAACGACCAGTACGTCAAAGCGAAAGCGAAAAAACTGACCAAAGATGTCGAAACACCGAAGCATGCTGCCGTACTGGGCGCTGGCATTATGGGCGGCGGTATCGCATACCAGTCGGCCTGGAAGGGCGTGCCGGTGGTGATGAAAGACATTAGCGACAAATCGCTGACCCTTGGGATGACCGAAGCGGCGAAGCTGCTGAATAAACAGCTGGAACGCGGCAAAATTGACGGTCTGAAGCTGGCCGGAGTCATAAGCACCATTCAGCCGACGCTGGAGTATAGCGGTTTTGATCGCGTGGACGTGGTCGTTGAAGCGGTGGTGGAAAACCCGAAAGTGAAGAAAGCGGTGCTGGCGGAAACCGAGGCAAAAGTGCGCCCGGATACCGTACTGGCATCCAACACCTCAACGATCCCCATCAGCGAGCTAGCCAGCGTTCTGCAGCGCCCGGAGAACTTCTGCGGCATGCACTTCTTTAACCCGGTGCATCGCATGCCGCTGGTTGAAGTGATTCGCGGCGAAAAAACCTCGGATAAGACCATTGCCAAAGTGGTGGCCTGGGCCAGCAAAATGGGCAAGACGCCAATCGTGGTCAATGATTGTCCCGGTTTCTTCGTCAACCGCGTGCTGTTCCCCTACTTCGCCGGATTTAGCCAGCTGCTGCGCGACGGGGCGGATTTCCGCAAAGTCGACAAAGTGATGGAGAAACAGTTTGGCTGGCCGATGGGCCCAGCTTATCTGCTGGACGTGGTCGGCATCGATACCGCGCACCATGCTCAGGCGGTCATGGCGGCGGGTTTCCCGCAGCGGATGCAGAAAGATTATCGCGACGCTATCGACGCCCTGTTTGACGCCAACCGTTTCGGGCAGAAGAACAGCCTCGGCTTCTGGCGCTATAAAGAAGACAGCAAAGGTAAGCCGAAGAAAGAAGAAGATGCTGCCGTCGACAGCCTGCTGGCCGACGTCAGCCAGCCGAAGCGCGATTTCAGCGATGAAGAGATTATCGCCCGCATGATGATCCCGATGGTTAACGAAGTCGTCCGCTGCCTGGAAGAAGGCATTATCGCCAGCCCGGCGGAAGCGGATATGGCGCTGGTATACGGCCTCGGCTTCCCTCCGTTCCACGGCGGCGCCTTCCGCTGGTTGGATACCATCGGCAGCGCGAAGTATCTCGATATGGCGCAGCAGTACCAGCACCTTGGGCCGCTGTATGAAGTCCCTGCCGGTCTGCGAGACAAAGCGCGCCATAACGAAGCGTATTATCCCCAGGTAGAGCCAGCCCGTCCGGTTGGCGCTCTGAAAACGGCTTAAGGAGTCACAATGGAACAGGTTGTCATTGTCGATGCTATTCGCACCCCGATGGGCCGTTCAAAGGGCGGCGCATTTCGCCACGTGCGCGCGGAGGACCTCTCCGCGCACTTGATGCGCAGCCTGCTGTCGCGCAACCCGTCGCTTGAGGCAAGCGCGATAGACGATATCTACTGGGGCTGCGTACAGCAAACCCTCGAGCAGGGTTTTAACATCGCCCGTAACGCGGCGCTGCTGGCGGAGATCCCGCATTCGGTACCGGCAAACACGGTTAACCGTCTGTGCGGTTCTTCCATGCAGGCGCTGCACGATGCCGCACGCATGATCATGACCGGCGATGCCAGCGTCTGCCTGATTGGCGGCGTGGAGCACATGGGCCATGTGCCGATGAGTCACGGCGTCGATTTCCACCCGGGCCTGAGCCGTAACGTGGCAAAGGCGGCAGGGATGATGGGGCTGACCGCTGAAATGCTGGCGCGTTTGCACGGCATTAGCCGGGAAATGCAGGATCAGTTTGCCGCGCGCTCCCACGCCCGCGCCTGGGCTGCGACCCAGTCCGGCGCATTCAAAGCCGAGATTATCCCCACCGGCGGCCACGATGCCGATGGCGTACTGAAGTCCTTTAACTATGACGAAGTGATCCGCCCGGAAACCACCGTCGAGACGCTGTCTACCCTAAGGCCGGCGTTTGACCCGGTGACCGGTACGGTAACGGCGGGCACCTCTTCCGCCCTTTCCGATGGCGCGGCGGCGATGCTGCTGATGAGCGAAAGCCGCGCCCGCGAACTGGGTCTGAAGCCACGCGCCCGCGTCCGTTCGATGGCGGTGGTCGGCTGCGACCCGTCTATTATGGGCTATGGCCCGGTTCCCGCTTCGAAGCTGGCGCTGAAAAAAGCGGGCTTATCCACCAGCGATATCGACGTCTTTGAAATGAATGAGGCCTTTGCCGCGCAGATCCTGCCGTGCATTAAAGATCTGGGCCTGATGGAGCAGATCGATGAGAAGATCAACCTCAACGGCGGGGCGATCGCGCTCGGTCATCCGCTGGGTTGTTCCGGGGCGCGTATTAGCACCACGCTGATTAATCAGATGGAGCGTAAAGATGCCCAGTTCGGCCTCGCCACCATGTGCATCGGCCTGGGACAAGGGATCGCCACCGTGTTTGAGCGGGTGTAAATTTACAAAAGGATATCTCACAGCCAATGGCGTCAGAACAAGGCGGCAAGCGAGCGAATCCCGATGAGCTTACTGAAGTAAGTGATTCGGGTGAGCAAGCGCAGCCAACGCAGTGATGACGTCATTGGCGAAGAGAGACAGTTTAGTTGCCGTTCTTCCCGCCTGTCAGGGGCGGGTTTTTTATTTGCAGATATCAGATAAAGGCAAACGCGTCGCCAAACAGGCGATCTTCGCGCGCGCCGCGTTCGTTGCAGAACAGGTCGCGAGCAATCTTAGCCATCTCGAAACGCCCGGCAATATAGATATCGTGATCGGCCAGGGTACCGTAATCCTGCAGCACCGCGGTCAGCACGGTGCCGGAACGCCCACGCCAGCCCTCTTCCGGCTGCTCAACCACCGGCTCGATGCGCAGATTTGGATGCTTGACGCTCAAGGCTTCCAGCTCGGCCAGATCGTACAGATGTTTGGTCTCGCGACCGCCCCAGTAAATCGCGATATCGCGCTGAGGATTGCGTGACAGCGCGGTGAGCAGAATAGAACGCACATAAGAGAAGCCGGTACCGCCGGCAATCAAAATCAGCGGGCGGTCTTCATCTTCACGCAGCCAGGCTTCGCCATGCGGAATATCAACCTCAATTTCACGCTCTTTCAGGATGCGATCCATGACCGCCATCGCGTACAGATTGAGCTCCGAGGCGCCGATATGCAGTTCGATAAACTCCTGTTCCGCCGGCGTGGAGGCCATGGAGAATGGGCGTTTGTCGCGCTCATCCATTACCACCATCAGATACTGGCCAGCGCGGAAAGAGAATGCCGCTTCCGGTACTAATCGAACACGATACACGGTATCGGTAATCGCCTCCACCGAGGTCACTTTACAGCTTAAGGTTGTCATGCGTCCCCTCTGTCGGGTCTAAAGAGCAAAACAGCGGCGTTAGCCCCGCTTACTGTTGTTTAAAGATGGCCAGATCATCCCAGATGGCGTCAATGCGCGCCGTGACGGCAGGATCTTTTTTGATTGGGCGACCCCATTCACGCTGGGTTTCGCCAGGCCATTTATTGGTGGCATCCAGCCCCATTTTTGAACCCAGGCCGGAAACCGGCGAGGCAAAATCCAGATAATCAATTGGCGTATTCTCTACCAGTACCGTATCACGAGCCGGGTCCATACGGGTAGTGATCGCCCAAATCACATCGTTCCAGTCGCGGGCGTTAACATCGTCATCGCAGACAATCACGAATTTGGTGTACATAAACTGGCGCAGGAACGACCAGACGCCCATCATCACGCGCTTGGCATGGCCTGCGTACTGTTTTTTCATCGTCACCACCGCCAGGCGGTAGGAGCACCCTTCCGGCGGCAGATAGAAATCGACAATTTCAGGAAACTGTTTCTGCAGGATCGGGACGAAGACTTCATTCAGCGCCACGCCCAGCACCGCAGGCTCATCCGGCGGACGGCCGGTATAGGTCGAATGATAAATCGCGTCTTCACGCTGGGTAATATGGGTGACCGTAAACACCGGGAACTGGTCTACTTCATTGTAGTAGCCGGTATGGTCGCCATACGGACCTTCCGGCGCCATCTCCCCGGCCTCGATATAACCTTCCAGCACAATCTCTGCGCTGGCAGGCACCTCAAGATCGTTCGAGACGCATTTCACCACTTCGGTTTTGGTGCCGCGCAGCAGCCCGGCAAAGGCATATTCCGACAGCGTATCCGGCACCGGGGTCACTGCACCAAGAATGGTCGCCGGGTCGGCGCCGAGTGCCACAGAAACCGGGAAGCGTTCCCCCGGACGCGCCGCGCACCACTCCTGGAAATCCAGCGCGCCGCCGCGATGAGACAGCCAGCGCATAATCAGTTTGTTTTTGCCAATCAGCTGCTGGCGATAAATCCCCAGGTTTTGCCGATCTTTGTGCGGCCCACGGGTCACCGTCAGCCCCCAGGTGATCAGCGGCGCGGCATCTTCCGGCCAGCAGGTCATAATCGGGATTTTCCTCAGGTCGACGTCATCGCCCTGGATGATTTTTTGCTGACAGGGGGCGCCGCGCAGACGTTTGGTGGGCATATTCAGCACTTGCTTAAACTGCGGCAGCTTATCAAACAGATCGCGGAAACCTTTGGGCGGCTCAGGCTCTTTCAGAAAGGCTAACAGCTTACCCACCTCGCGCAGCGAACTGACGTCCTCCTGACCCATCCCCAGCGCCACGCGCCGCGGCGTGCCGAACAGGTTGCACAGCACCGGCATGGTATAGCCTTTCGGATTCTCAAACAGCAGCGCAGGACCGCCAGCGCGCAGGGTGCGGTCGGCAATTTCGGTGATTTCCAGGTGAGGATCGACCGGCAGAGTGATACGTTTTAGTTCGCCCTGTTGTTCCAGGAGTGTCAGAAAGTCGCGAAGATCGTGATATTTCATGAAAGTGTTATTGACCTCTCTACAGGCGGCTAATTATACGGTGTTCAACGGCGAGATGCTGTAATTTTGTTAAATTAGCGTGAAAGAACGCTGAAATTTGGATTTCAATTATAATGGCTTTCGCGATTACACCAGCCATTTGTTATGCTTGCCGTTATTAGAAGTGGAATGAGTCATTATGCAAGCCTGGTACTTACTGTATTGCAAACGTGGGCAGCTACAACGAGCCCAGGAACATCTGGAACGTCAGTCAGTTAACTGCCTGATGCCGACGATTGCGCTGGAAAAAATCATTCGCGGTAAACGCACCATGGTCAGCGAACCGCTGTTCCCGAACTACCTGTTTATTGAGTTCGATCCAGAGGTGATTCATACCACCACCATCAGCGCCACCCGCGGGGTTAACAACTTCGTGCGCTTTGGCGCCCTACCCGCTATCGTCCCCTCGGCGGTCATCCACCAGCTCTCTATCTACAAACCGGAAGGCATTACCGACCCGGAAACGCCGCATGAGGGCGATAGCGTACTGATCACCGACGGCGCGTTCGAAGGCTTACAGGCTATCTTTACCGAGCCGGACGGTGAAGCACGCTCTATGTTGCTGTTAAACCTGCTGAATAAGCAAGTCCTGCAGAGCGTTAAAAACACCGATTTCCAGAAAATCTAAGCGCCGTTAACGTCGACGCCAAACAGCGCCCTGACGTTGGCGTCCGTTTGCGCCTCCAGCCACTGCGCTTCCTCGCCGCGCCAGGCCGCGACGCTGGCCAGGATATGCGGCAAATACGCGGGCTCGTTACGACGCGAGGCGGGTTTCGGCTTGAGGTCGCGCGGCAGCAGATAGGGCGCATCGGTCTCCAGCAGCAGACGTTCCGCCGGGATCGCCGGCAATAGCGCTCGCAGCTCGAGCCCGCGCCGCTCATCGCATACCCAACCGGTAATGCCGATAAACAGCCCCAGATCCAGACATTCCTGCACCTCGCTGCGGCTGCCGGTAAAGCAGTGCAGCACCGCGCCCGGGATCTTCCCAAGCCAGGGTTTAAGCAGCGCCAGAAACCGGTCGTGGGCGTCGCGGCAGTGTAAAAACACCGGCATCGATAGCTCGGCGGCCAGCGCCAGCTGGGCACTGAACGCCTCCTCCTGCTCCTGGGGCGTGGAGAAATTACGATTAAAATCCAGACCGCACTCCCCTATCGCCACCACCTGCGGCTCGCGGGCGAGGGCATAAATCGCCTCGGCGACCGCTGGCGTCCAGCTGCTGCCGTCATGGGGATGAACCCCCGCCGTGGACCAGCAGCCGGCGTAATGACTCGCCATTCTCTGCGCCTGCTGGCTCTCCGGTAAATTTGTGCCGGTCAGCAGCATGCCGTGAACCCCTGCCGCCCGGGCGCGCGCCACCACCTCATCATGGTCGCGGGCAAACTGTGAACTGGTCAGATTAACGCCGATATCAAACATGATCGCTCCATATGACAACCGCCCTGACGGGCGGTTGGCGGTATTACTCTTCTCTGTGCTCAGCGGCTTCAGCTTCGGCCGCGGCATCGTCATCACGCGTCAGGCGCTTCCCGGTGTAGAAGCGGGCGAAGAACACCCCGACTTCAAACAGGCAGTACATCGGAATAGCCAGCAGCGTCTGCGAGAACACGTCCGGCGGCGTCAGCAGCATCCCCACCACGAAGGCGCCCACCAGCACATACGGCCGTTTTTTGCGCAGCTCTTCCGGCGTGGTGACGCCCATCCAGCAGAGCAGCACAATAGCGACCGGCACCTCAAAAGAGACCCCGAACGCCATAAACAGCGCCATCACGAAGTCGAGATAGCTGCGGATATCGGTCGAGACCAGCACCCCCTCCGGGGCAGCATGGGTCAGGAAGCCGAACGCCAGCGGAAACACGACAAAATACGCGAAAGCCATGCCGATATAGAACAGCAGAGTGCTGGAGACCAGTAAGGGCACCACCAGCCGGCGCTCATGCTTATACAGCGCCGGCGCGACGAAGGCCCATACCTGATACAGAATAATCGGCACCGACAGGATCACCGACACCATGAAGGTCAGCTTTATCGGCGTAAAGAAAGGTGAAGCGACATCGGTGGCGATCATCGTCGCGCCTACCGGCATCTTGCTGATAAGCGGGGCCGAGACCAGCTGATAGATATCATTGGCGAAATAGACCAGCGCCAGGAAGATCACCAGGATAGCAATGATGCTGTTGAGCAGACGCTTGCGCAGCTCAATCAGATGCGAAATTAGCGGTTGTGTATCGTCTACGCCCATGTTTACGGTTTATCACTCGATGCGGGGGAAGAATGGGGGGCAGCCGCCGTAGCGGTTGTTTTCTCTGCCGGTGAAGCGGGTTGCTCGTCGGCCACGGGATCCGGCGCATGAACCGGAGCGCTGGCGTGATGTTCTGCCGTCGCCGGCGTGATGTCCTGCCGCTGCGCTTCGCTGCCTTTCACCACCGGATTATGGATGGTATTCGCTTCGTCACTGGCCTTTTCCGGGTCGTGGGCGCTATAGGAGCGCTTCATCGACTCCGCGGCCTCGCGCAGCTCATCCATGGAGGCTTTCAGCTCCGGCGTCAGGTTATTCAGGCTGGCCTTTTCCACCTTCTTGAGGCTCTCCTGGAACTCCTGCAGTTTTAGCTCCTGAGCCAGCTCATTCTGTACCGTGGTCGCCAGCGACCGTAGCGTACGGATCCAGCCAACCACCGTTTTAACCGCGACGGGAAGCCGCTGTGGCCCCAGAACGATGAGGCCAATCACAAACACCAGCAGTAGTTCACTAAAACCAATATCGAACACGAGTTACACCTGCTCTTTGTCGTGGCGTTTTGTCTCGTCTTTTTTTGCATCATCCTGTTTATCGGCGATAGTTTTCGCCGTGAAATCTGCGTCTGGCGCCGACTTTTCAGGTTTATCATCATCACTCATGGCTTTTTTAAAGCCTTTGATGGATGCCCCTAAGTCTGACCCCAGTGAGCTCAGCTTCTTCGTCCCGAAAAGCAGAACTACGATGACGACAACAATTAATAACTGCCAAATACTGATACCACCCATACACGTTCCCCTATGACAGATGATGAATTATGTGGACGCATTATACACGCCATCCTGCCAGCCGCCTCGCCGTCAGGCCACCGGCATGATTTTGCGCAAATAAGCCTGCGTCATGAAGAGGCGAACCGATCAGCGGGTTTTTCGCCAGCCAATCAGCCAGGTCACGATACCGCCGGCCATCAGCCAGCCGGGCATCATTCCCCACTCAGGGCGATGGATAAAAAGCAGCGTACCACTGAGCAATAAAACCGCGCCTATACCAAACAGATAACGGGATTGGCCCTGGCGCACATGACGCACATGCATATCCCGCACGATAGTATCGACGCTGGTCTGCAGCTGTTTGCTCTGCTGCAGGCTCTGATACACCAGCTCAGGTATTTCAGGCATTCTTTCGATCCAGAACGGCGCTTTGTCTTTAAACGCGCGCACCAGCGCCGGAATACCGACCTGATCTTTGATCCACGACTCAAGGAAAGGCTTCGCCGTTTTCCACAAGTCTAACTGAGGATAGAGCTGCCGGCCTACCCCTTCTACGTAAAGTAATGTCTTCTGTAGCAAAACAAGCTGCGGCTGGACTTCCATATTGAAGCGCCGCGCGGTGTTGAACAGATTTAGCAGCACGTGGCCGAAGGAGATCTCCGCCAGCGGCTTCTCAAAGATGGGCTCGCAGACCGTGCGGATCGCGAACTCAAACTCTTCAACATTGGTGTCCGGCGGAACCCAACCGGAGTCGACGTGCAGCTCGGCAACCTTACGATAATCGCGGTTGAAAAAGGCGATAAAGTTTTCCGCCAGATAGCGCTTATCTTCTTTGTTCAGCGAGCCGACAATACCGCAGTCGATGCCAATATACTGCGGATCTTCCGGGTGCTCGTAGCTGACGAAGATGTTGCCAGGGTGCATATCGGCATGGAAAAAGCTGTCGCGGAACACCTGGGTGAAGAAGACCTGCACACCCCGCTCCGCCAGCAGTTGCATATTGGTTCCCTGAGCCTCGAGCGCCTCCACGTCGGAAACCGGAATGCCGTAGATGCGCTCCATCACCATCATGCTTTCGCTGCAGTAATCGGGGTACACTTCCGGCACATACAGCATCGGGCTGTCTTCGAAATTACGCCGCAACTGAATGGCGTTGGCGGATTCCCGCAGCAGGTTCAGCTCGTCCAGCAGCGTTTTTTCATACTCACGAACCACCTCCTGCGGGCGCAGACGTCGGCCGTCAGGCAGCAGTCGCGGCACCCAGCGCGCCAGGCGGTAGATGAGCTTCATGTCCGCTTTAATGATCGGCAAGATATCCGGGCGGATAACCTTGATCACCACCTCTTTGCCGCTCTCTTTCAGACGCGCGGTATGCACCTGGGCGATAGACGCCGAGGCTAACGGCTCAACGGAGAAATCATCAAACCAGGCCTCCACCGGCAGGCCACCCATCGCTTTTTCTATCTGCTGCTGCGCAAGCTTCCCTTCAAAGGGCGCCACGCGGTCCTGCAACAGCGCCAGTTGATCGGCAATATGCGGAGGAAAGAGATCCCGCCGCGTGGAAAGCATCTGGCCGAATTTAATCCACACCGGCCCCAGCTCCTGGAGCGCCAGCCGCAGACGGGCGCCAAGAGGTTGATCCTGATGGCGGTTTGGCATCCAGAAGAGCATCCGCCGCCAGATACGCAGCGGCAGCGTGATCCGCATTTTGGGGATAAGCTCATCGAGCCCGTAGCTCAAAAAGGTGTGGATGATGAAATACAGGCGCCGTAATTCTCCTGGCGTCATTTGCCCTCCAGCGTTTCCAGCCGTTTTTCCAGTGCGGCCAGCGCGCGTTCAATAGCCGTCGTCTCTTCAGCAAACCAGGCCAGCTCCAGCGGCCCCGGTGCCAGGCGCCACTCTTCAGTGATCGCTTCAGCGACATAACGCTGCTGGCGCTGCGCGCCCTTCAGTAAAAACTGAGCGCCGCCGCGGAGGACTTTACCGACGCCTTCGGCCACGATGTCACCGGTATAAGGCGCCAGCAGCTCAGCGGGATCGAACTCTGCCAGATCGCACAGGGTGACCATGTTCTGCACCACCTGCAGATCGCCCTGCACTTCCAGCTCGCCGCTACGGATAAGCGCCGTCAGTTGTTGACGGTTGCGTAGTTTTGGCAGCACGCTGAGCCGGGTAATCACGGTGCAGTCAGCCTCTCCGTCCCAGGCGCTCAGAACATCAACCTGGCGTTCACTGAACACCAGCACCACGGGCGTAGCGAAATCCTGCAGCTGTACCCGCAATACCTTGCCCAGCAGGCGCTGGCGGGCGGGTTTTAGCGCTTTGTCGCGCCAGAGGAAAGTATTTAGCGCCGTTTCAATGCCAGCGGTCACCAGGGGTGTGAAAGGCATAGCGTCCCTCCTGTCAGAACTTGTAACCGCGATGCAAAGCAACGATACCCGCCGTCAGGTTGTAGTAGTCCACGCTTTCGAAGCCTGCATCCTGCATCATCCCTTTCAGGGTTTCCTGGTCCGGATGCATACGAATAGATTCCGCCAGGTAGCGATAGCTGTCGCCATCTTTTGCCACCAGCTCGCCCACTTTCGGCAGGATATGGAAGGAGTAAGCGTCGTAGGCTTTGCTCAGCGGTTCGATAATGGGTTTAGAAAACTCCAGCACCAGCAGACGTCCACCCGGCTTCAGCACGCGGTACATCGAGCGCAGCGCTTTCTCTTTGTCGGTCACGTTACGCAGACCGAAAGAGATGGTGATGCAGTCAAAGGTATTATCAGCAAACGGCAGGGCTTCCGCGTTGGCCTGAACATACTCAACGTTACCCACGATGCCGATATTGCGCAGCTTTTCGCGGCCCATTTTGAGCATTGAATCATTGATATCAGCAAGCATAACGCGGCCGGTTTCCCCTACCAGACGGGAAAACTTAGCCGTCAAATCACCGGTCCCCCCCGCCAGATCCAGCACGGTCTGCCCGCGACGTACGCCGCTGCAGTCGATGGTGAAACGCTTCCACAAACGATGGATACCAAACGACATCAAGTCATTCATCACATCATACTTTGCGGCGACAGAATGGAATACATGCGCCACCATGTCTGCTTTCTGCTCTTTAGCGACCGTCTGAAAGCCAAAGTGCGTCGTTTCTTGTGAATCCTCAACCATCTTTATGCCTGCTTGCTTTTCAAGAAAATGTTCACTGAGTGTATCAGACTCAGCGCATTTCCCATACGTTTCAGCGTGGCGGAGCCGCCTCCCGGCTACGCACCGGCTCGGCAGAGTCGGGTGAAAATGCCTCATTTTCCGGCAGGTTATCCTCCGCTTCGAGACGATATGGATCGTCCTGAGCAATGGCTTGTTCGACTAAATCAGGATTAATCCCGCGCTTGACCTCCACGCCCAACCCGCGAAAAGCCTCCGCCTGGGCCAGAAGATTACCGCGCCCGGAAGCGAGCTTTTTCATCGCCTGGCGATAGTTCTCTTGCGCTTTATCCAGACTCTGGCCGATAGCGGACATATCGTCCACAAACAGGCGCATTTTGTCGTAAAGGCGCCCCGCCCGCTCGGCGATCTTCTGCGCGTTGCGGCTTTGGTGCTCATAACGCCACAGATTGGCGATGGTGCGCAGGGCCACCAGCAGCGTCGTCGGGCTAACCAGCATAATATTATTTTGCAGCGCCTCGCTGATAAGCTCGGGCTGACGGTCGATGGCCAGCAGGAATGCCGGCTCGACGGGAATAAACATCAGCACATAGTCTAGGGAGCGCAGGCCTGGCAGTTGCTGATAATCCTTGCGCCCCAGCAGGCGAATATGATTTCGCACCGAAGCAAGGTGCTCCTGCAGCGCGACTTCGCGGGTGTAGTCGTCCTCGGCGTTGAAATAACGCTCATAGGCGACAAGGGTCATTTTGGCGTCGATAACCACGTCTTTACCCTGCGGCAGGCGCACGATGACGTCCGGCTGCATCCGCGAGCGGTTGTCGGTCTCGATGCTGACCTGGGTTTGGTACTCATAGCCTTCCCGCAGGCCGGAGGCCTCCAGCACGCGGGTGAGAACCACTTCCCCCCAATTGCCCTGGGTTTTGTTATCGCCCTTCAGCGCTTTGGTCAGGTTCAGCGCCTCCTGCGCCATCTGCGCGTTCAGCTGCTGCAGGTTACGGATCTCATGCGCCAGGGTGTGCCTTTCTCGCGCCTCCTGACCGAAGCTCTCCTGCACCTGCCGGCGGAACCCGTCCAGTTGTTCGCGAAGCGGTGTCAGCAGGCCATGCAGGCTCTGGCGATTTTGCTCATCGACGCGTCGGTTGCTGTGTTCGAAAATGCGGTTGGCGAGGTTTTCAAACTGCTCGCTCAGGCGCTGCTCGCTGTTCACCATCTGGCGGATCTTATCTTCCGCATGCAGCTGGGTGGATTCGAGCCGGGTGGTAACCTCACGCAGATCGGCCTCCAGCGAGGTATTGATATCCCGCAGGCTGCGCAGCTCGTTGTTCAGCAGCTCGCACTCTTCACGCCAGTGGGCTTCCTGGACCAGTTGCTGACGGGCAGCGCTCAGCTCAATATCCAGCTCTCGCCGCTCCTCGATAAGATCGGCCCGAATTTGATCGGCGCGCGCTTTGGTCGCCAGCCAGCCGACGATTAACCCGGCAGCCAGTGCGATAACCGCGCTGATAATAATGGAGAGATCCACGACGCCCCCTGCGATAACCTGATGACACAAAATAGAATTGTGCTGTACAAACGTCCAGTTTAAAAGGAATTTCCTGCGAGAGGCGACGCAAAAAAAAGGCCGGAGGATCCGGCCTGAAGGGAAAGCGGTTTAATTACAGCAGACGGCGCGCCGCTTCGACGACGATTTTCACCGCGTGGCTTTCGGTTTGCTTCATGGTTTCGGCGTTAGGGATCTCTTGCTGGGTACGGTTAACGATAACCCCAGCCACCATCCCGGCGCGCAGGCCCTGGCTGGCGCACATGGTCAGCAGCGTAGCGGATTCCATTTCATAGTTCATCACGCCCATCGCCTGCCACTCTTCCATAGAGCCTTTGAAGCGGCTCACCACGCGACCGGAGAACGTGTCGTAACGCTCCTGGCCCGGGTAGAAAGTATCCGAGGAGGCGGTCACGCCGATATGGGTGGTGGCGCCAATGGATTTCGCCGCTTCCACCAGCGCGGTGGTGCAGGCGAAATCTGCGACGGCCGGGAATTCCATCGGCGCGAAGTGCAGGCTGGCGCCGTCCAGACGCACGGAGGCGGTGGTGACCAGCACATCGCCAACGTTGATGTGCGGCTGAATGGCGCCGGTGGTGCCAATGCGCAGGAAGGTACGTACGCCAAGCTGCGCCAGCTCTTCCACAGCGATAGACGTAGACGGGCCGCCGATGCCAGTGGAGCAGACGATCACCGGTTTGCCGTCCAGCTCCGCGCGCCAGGAGGTAAATTCGCGGTGGGATGCCAGCTTAACCGGCTTATCCATCAGCGCGGCGATCTTTTCCACACGCTCCGGATCGCCAGGGACGATAGCCAGCGTAGCCCCTTGTAAATCGTTCTTGGTGAGGCCGAGATGAAAAACATCAGACTTGGACATAAAAAACTCCTCTGTGGGTCGAATTATCAGCAGAAGCAAAACGGTACTGTACAGAAGCCCCAGGCAACATTTTGTGATGATAGTCACCAAGAACAATAATGATTGCAGTTGTTTTTCAGTAAATAGTGATACACATCACATTAACAAGTTATATTCATCGTCACAGAACAAAAGATAGCCGCTTTCAGGCACTGTGCTTTATTACCGCCCGAACTAAAGGTAAAGGGTCTATAGTTACTGATGCGCTAATAAATAAGGGTACGGAGAATACCATGACCACCACCAAGCAACCTGGATTCGCACCTGCAGCCTCGCCGCACGCCGCAACCGCCGTTCATACGCCGGAAGAGCATATTGTCGCCGGAGAGACCTCTATTCCCTCTCAGGGTGAAAACATGCCGGCTTACCATGCCCGTCCGAAAAACGTCGATGGCCCATTGCCGATCGTCATCGTGGTACAGGAAATTTTCGGCGTGCATGAGCATATTCGCGATCTTTGTCGCCGCCTGGCGCAGGAAGGCTATCTGGCTATCGCGCCTGAGTTGTACTTCCGTCAGGGCGATCCGAATGAGTATCACGATATCCCAACCCTGTTTAAAGAGCTGGTTACCAAGGTGCCGGACGCGCAGGTGTTGGCGGATCTCGACCACGTCGCCAGCTGGGCGGCGCGTCATGGCGGCGATGCCCATCGTCTGCTGATCACCGGCTTCTGCTGGGGCGGACGCATCACCTGGCTGTATGCCGCACATAACCCGCAGCTTAAAGCGGCAGTGGCCTGGTACGGCAAGCTGGTGGGAGAAAAATCGCTGAATTCGCCAAAACATCCGGTGGATATCGCCGTCGATCTCAACGCCCCGGTGCTCGGCCTGTACGGTGCGAAAGACGCCAGCATTCCGCAGGACACCGTCGAGACGATGCGTCAGGCGCTGCGGGCGGCTAACGCCACAGCGGAAATCGTGGTCTATCCCGAAGCCGATCACGCCTTTAACGCCGACTATCGCGCCAGCTATCACGAAGAGTCAGCCAAAGACGGCTGGCAGCGAATGCTGGCCTGGTTTGCGCAGTATGGCGGAAAAAAAGGGTAATCGCCCAAAGCATGAAAAAAGGAGGCAAATGCCTCCTTTTTGATTTTTCCGGTGACGATCAAGCGGACTGGCGCAGATTCCGCGCCGCTTGCACCATATTCGCCAGCGCGGCGCGCGTCTCCGGCCAGCCGCGGGTTTTCAGGCCGCAGTCCGGATTGACCCACAGCCGCTCCGCCGGGATACGCTGCGCGGCTTTTTCCAGCAGCGCTTCGATCCACTCCACGCTCGGTACGTTTGGCGAGTGAATATCATATACTCCCGGCCCGATCTCATTGGGATACTCGAACACTTCGAACGACTCCAGCAGTTCCATGTCGGAACGCGAGGTTTCAATGGTGATCACGTCAGCATCCAGCGCGGCGATGGAGTCCATGATGTCGTTGAACTCGCAATAGCACATGTGGGTATGGATCTGAGTATCGTCTTTGGCCACCGCAGCGTTAAGACGGAAGGCTTCCACACCCCACTGCAGATAGGCATCCCAGTCGCTGCGCTTCAGCGGTAAACCTTCGCGCAAGGCCGGCTCATCAATCTGGATGATGCCGATACCGGCCGCCTCCAGATCCGCCACTTCATCACGCAGGGCCAGCGCAATCTGTTTCGCGATGGTTTCACGGCTGACGTCTTCCCGCGGGAAGGACCAGCACAGAATCGTCACCGGTCCAGTGAGCATCCCTTTCACCGGCTTGTCGGTCAGCGACTGCGCGTACTTCGCCCATTCAACGGTGATCGCCTGCGGACGGCTAACGTCGCCGATCACCACCGGCGGCTTCACGCAGCGGGAGCCATAGCTCTGCACCCAGCCGTTTTGCGTGAAGATGAAACCGTCCAGATGTTCACCGAAGTATTCCACCATATCGTTCCGCTCGGCTTCCCCGTGCACCAGTACGTCTAATCCTAACCGCTCCTGCTCGACGATCGCCTGCTTAATATGTTCCGCAATGCCGGTACGATAATGACTGGCGTCAAGATTTCCCTTTTTGAAGTCCAGGCGCAGGCCGCGGATCTCGGTCGTCTGCGGGAATGACCCGATGGTGGTGGTCGGCCAGGCCGGCAGGTTAAAGCGTTGACGCTGTGCCTGAGCGCGAACCTCATAGGGGCTGGCTCGCTGGCTGTCCTGAGGAGTGATCGCCGCCAGCCGTTTTTCCACCGCCGGGTTGTGTACGCGAGACGAATGGCGACGAGCATGGACTGGCGCGCTCCACTCGGTAATCGCCGCCGTATCGCCGCTGTTCAGCGCATCGCGCAGCAGCGCCAGCTCACCGCATTTTTGCAGAGCGAAGGCAAACCAGCTCTTCACTTCCGCATCAAGGCGCGTCTCCACGCTCAGGTCGATCGGGCTGTGCAGCAGAGAGCAGGATGAAGCGACCCACAGCTCGCGCTTACCGACGAGGTCTTTAATTTGCGCATACTTTTCGGCGAGATCGGCGCGCCAGACGTTACGCCCGTTGATCAGGCCGGCGGACAGCAGCCAGTCGGCCGGCAGACGTTTATGCAGTTCGGCGACATCATCTTTACCGTGGACCAGATCGACGTGCAGCCCCTGGACCGGTAGCGCAGCAATGGTCTCGAGATTGTCGCTAACGCCTTCAAAATAGGTGGTCAGCAGCAGTTTGACCTGGCCCTGCAGGGCGTCATAAGCCGGTTTAAAGGCCTCCAGCCACGCTGGCGGCAGCTCCAGCACCAGCGCCGGTTCATCAATCTGCACCCACGCAATGCCGCGCTTCGCCAGTTCGGCCAGCACCTGCTGATAAACCGGCAGGATGGCATTCAGCAGGCTCAGACGGTCAAACGGTTCGCCTTTCACTTTGCCCAGCCACAGATAAGTCACCGGCCCCAGCAGCACGGGCTTGATCTTGTGGCCTAGCGCCAGCGCTTCGTCCACTTCATCCAGCAGTTGGGTCCAGGTCAGTTTGAACTGCTGGCCCTGCACGAACTCCGGCACCATGTAGTGATAGTTGGTGTTGAACCACTTGGTCATTTCCGCGGCGGCCGCTGGCTCGCCGGTGGGCGCGCGGCCGCGGCCAATGCGGAACAGGGTATCGATATCGACAGAGCCGTCTTTGTTCTGATGACGAGCCGGCACGTTGCCAAGCAGCAGGCTGGTGGTCAGAACATGGTCGTACCAGGCGAAATCGCCCACCGGCAGCAGGTCAATACCGGCCTGCTTCTGCTGCTCCCAGTGACGGGCGCGCAGTTCCCGGCCTACCGCCAGCAGCTCCTCGCGAGTGACATTGCCCGCCCAATAGCTCTCTTGCGCTTTTTTCAGCTCGCGACGCAGGCCAACGCGAGGAAAACCGAGGGTGTGGTTAATAATTGTCATTTTTGTTCCTCTCTTATTTCATTGAATCTGAAGAAAAACTCTAAATAGTTCGGCTTGCAGGAAGGCGGCAACGATGCGCATCCCCAGGAGCTTACTGAAGTAAGTGACTGGGGTAAGCGAGGCAGCCAACGCATCTGCAAGTCGAAATATGACGAGTTTTAGACGTCCAGATGTTTACACATCCATAATTGGCAGTTACTGTATATTCCTCAAGCGCAAATTGCTCATGGCGAAGTGAAGGACTTTCATGATCGAAATTAAACATCTGAAAACGCTGCAAGCGTTGCGGAATAGCGGTTCACTGGCGGGCGCAGCGGCTGCCCTGCACCAGACCCAGTCCGCCTTGTCTCACCAGTTCAGCGATCTGGAACAGCGTCTTGGCTTTCGTCTCTTTGTGCGTAAGAGCCAGCCGCTGCGTTTTACCCCTCAGGGGGAGATCCTCTTACAGCTGGCCAACCAGGTGCTGCCGCAGATCGCCCGCGCCCTGCAGGACTGTAACGAACCGCAGCAGACCCGGCTGCGGCTGGCTATCGAATGCCACAGCTGTATTCAGTGGCTGACGCCGGCGCTGGAGAATTTCCGCGCCCGCTGGCCACACGTGGAAGTCGACTTCCATTCCGGCGTCACCTTCGACCCGCAGCCTGCGCTGCAGCAGGGCGAACTGGATCTGGTGATGACCTCCGATATCCTGCCGCGCAGCGGTCTGCATTACTCGCCAATGTTTGATTATGAGGTGCGCCTGGTGCTGGCGCCTGAGCACCCGTTAGCCATGAAGACGCTGATTACGCCGGAGGATCTGGCCGCGGAAACGCTGCTGATTTATCCCGTACAGCGCGGACGCCTCGACATCTGGCGCCATTTCCTGCAGCCGGCCGGTATCAGCCCCCAGCTAAAAAGCGTCGATAACACGCTGTTGCTGATCCAGATGGTGGCAGCCCGGATGGGCATCGCCGCGCTGCCGCACTGGGTGGTGGAAAGTTTTGAACGCCAGGGTCTGGTGGTGACCAAAACCCTGGGAGAGGGATTATGGAGCCGGCTGTACGCGGCCGTTCGCGATGGCGAGCAGCGTCAACCGGTCACCGAAGCGTTTATTCGCTCTGCGCGGAACCACGCCTGCGATCATCTGCCGTTTGTCCGGAGTGCGGAGCGACCCAGCGTCGATGGACCCACAGCGAGGCCAGGATCACCAACGCTCCGCTAATAAAGCTCGGCCAGTGCGGCTGCTCCTGCCAGATGGCAAGGTTAACCAGCAGCCCGGCGGGGACATGGACGTTATTCATGATCCCCAGCGTGCCGGCATCCACCTGGGTGGCGCCATAGTTCCACATAAAGTAGCCCAGCCCGGAAGCCACCACGCCGAGCCACACCAGCACGCTCCACTGCAGCGTGGTGGTCGGCAGCTTCTGGGCGTTGCCGAGCATAAACCACGCCGCCACCGCCACGATAAAGGCCCCGACATAGAACCAGGCAAAGGCATTGTGCTGCGGCATCGGACGCACCTCCATCAGGCGCTTGTAACCCACCATCCCGATGGCGAAGCAGAGGTTTGACAACTGCACCAGTAACAGCCCGGTCCAGAAATGATCGCTGACTTTGTCGTAACGGATAATCGCCGCCCCCAGCACCGCCAGCGCGGCGCTCAGCAGATAGCCCCAGCGCAGTTTCCGTCCGCTGAGCAGATCGTAGATCAGCGTGATATACAACGGGGTAAACACGGTAAACAGCAGGAATTCCGAGACCGTCAGATAGAGATAAGCGCGGAAGGCCAGCAGGTACATGATGCCAAGCTGCATCGCGCCCACCAGCATATAGAGCACGATCGTGCGCGGAGACTGGCCTCGCGTGCGCAGGAAAGGCAGGAACACCAGCGCCGCCAGGCCCACGCGCATCAGTACCGAAAAATAGCTGTCGACGCTACCGGCCAGGTACTCGCCAATCAGGCTAAAAGAAAAGGCCCACAGGATAGTGGTGATAATTAACAGCGCCACAATGGTCGTCTCGTTGGATAAAGAACAGGCATTGTAGCGAAGAGTCAGGTTGACGACTGGGTAATTATTCGCCAGTCGTCAATCTTTGTCAGTCGAGGTACAGCTTACGCAGGTAGTGCGGGACCGCATCGTCGGCGTTGCTACCGATCACTTCCAGTTCCGGATGCAGATCCTTCAGCCGCTGGTGGGCGTTGGCCATAATGCAGCCTTTGCCGGCCATCGACAGCATCTCGGCGTCGTTCATGCCGTCGCCGAAAGCGATGCAATCTGACAGACTGTAGCCGAGCATTTTCGCCACTGCCTCCAGCGCATGCCCCTTCGATACCCCGCCCGCCATCACCTCCAGGCAGGTTAAGGTGGAGAAGCTGACGTTCACGCGATCGCCCCAGCGGGCGTTCATCGCCTGCTCAAGCGGCAGCAAATGTTCGTGATCCTCACAGGTAAAGAACACCTTGCTGATCCCCTGCGGATCCAGTTCGCCCGGCTCATACAGCTTGTAGTTAAACACCGCCTCTTTGAAAAAGCGCATCTCTTCCGGGCGATGGCGGTTCATATACCACTCATCTTCCCGATAGACGTTAGTGACGATTTTCGGGTCGTTACGCACGATCTCAAACAGGTCGGCGGCAATATCACGGTCAAGGTTATGGGCGAAGATTTGCTGACCATCGCTATCGTGAACGCGGGCGCCGTTAGAGGTGATCATGTACGACCGGATGCCGAGGTTATCGCGGATCTGCCCGACGTCGATGTAGTGTCGGCCGGTGGCGAAGACGAAATTGATCCCACGGGCGGTAAGCAGCTTCAGCGTCTCTTTGGCATAGGGGGTCAGGAAATGATCGGGGGAAAGCAGCGTGCCGTCTAAATCAGACGCAACAACCTGGTACATAAAAAAGTTAACCTCTAAGCAGGGCGACGAGCGTTATCGTCGGATTAAGTATGTCGATTGAAAAACTCGACGATGGCATTGAGCGCGACTGAGCGCATAGCGTCCTTTTCAAAAAGGATCTCATGGTATGCCCCTTCAATGACGAGCGGCTTTCCGCCCTCACAGGGATGGCCGGCGGCGGCCCGTAATTCACAATAGCGGTCGTGCATTAGATTATCGACCACCCGCTCCTCCTCCGCCTGCAGCAGCAGCGTCGGGGCGGTATCTTTTTCCACATTCGCCAGCACTTCGTCACCGGCCAGCATGCCTTCGCGCACCCAGTGCCAGGTCGGGCCGCCAACCTGCAGTCGCGGCTCGTCGGCATAGAAGCGCAGGTTACGACGATAGCGTTGTCGACTGTGCGTCAGCACGTTAACGGCAAAAGGCAGCGCCCGCCAGCGTCCGGTGCCGATGGCATACTCTTCGCGAATGCGCTGATGGCCCTCAGCCCAGTCGAGAATATGACGCACCATCCAGTCCGGCAGCCGAATGATAATCCCGAACATCGGCGCGCAGAGCGCAATCGCATCGCAATGCGCCTGGTAGCGTTGCAGAAAGAGCGTGGCAATCGCCCCGCCCATAGAGTGAGCGAGGATAAACCGTTTTCGCCAGTGGCCGGGGACCACCTGCTGCTGCCAGAGCGCAGCCAGGTCATCAACATAATCGCTGAAGTTCACCACGTGCCCGCGGTGAGTATCAGAGAGCAGACGACCCGAGCGACCCTGACCGCGATGGTCGATGATCATCACGTCAAAGCCGCTGTGAAAGAGATCGTAGGCCACTTCAGCATACTTCACGTAGCTTTCAATGCGCCCAGGGCAAATCAGCACCAGTCGATCGTGATTTTGCGCGCAAAAGCGAACAAAGCGTACCGGTACATCATCGACGCCTTTAAATTCAGCCTCTTCGCGCTGTCGCCAGAAATCCGTCAGCGGCCCCATGCTAAAGGCCGCAAACGCGTTTTCTCGTGTTTCCCAGTCCTTTTTCTGCCCAAACATCGGGTTTACACCCCTGTTAACCGCTGAAAATCGTTTTTTTGCCGTGTATCACACAATGCTGACACAATAGCGTATTGTGGCATAAAAACAGACAATCAGGGAGTTTCTCATGACCATTGAGTGGTGGTTCGCCTACCTGCTGACATCAATCATTCTCAGCCTGTCCCCGGGTTCCGGAGCGATTAATACCATGACCACCTCCATTAACCACGGATACCGCGGCGCGGCGGCGTCAATTGCCGGTTTGCAGACCGGGCTGGCCATTCATATCGTGCTGGTCGGCGTCGGTCTCGGCACCCTGTTCTCCCGCTCGGTTCTGGCCTTTGAGGTGCTGAAATGGGCCGGCGCAGCCTATCTTATCTGGCTGGGTATCCAGCAATGGCGCGCGGCAGGGGCCATCGACCTGAATACGCTGGCGAAGGCGCAGACGCGCGGCAAACTGTTCCAGCGTGCGGTGTTCGTGAATCTCACCAATCCCAAAAGCATTGTTTTTCTGGCCGCCCTGTTTCCGCAGTTTATCCTGCCCCACCAGCCCCAGGTGATGCAGTATCTCGTTCTGGGCGTCACCACCATCGTCGTCGATATCATTGTGATGATTGGCTATGCGACCCTGGCGCAGCGCATTTCAGCCTGGATTAAAGGGCCAAAGCAGATGAAGGCGCTGAATAAAGTCTTTGGTTCACTGTTTATGCTGGTTGGGGCGCTCCTCGCCTCCGCCCGTCACGCCTGAATGATGAAATCTCGCTCGCAAAGAGAGGTTCGCCTGGCGGGCGAAGCAATCTCTCTGCGCGAGCCGGCGCGCAAAGCGGGAAATTAATTTTTTTGCCCGCTGTCGACGCTGAGCCCACCGTGCCAGGATGCCGCCAGATAGGTGATTCACGGATGAACGGCGATGGCAGAAACGGCGACCCCTCATGATGCGGTATTTAAAACTTTTCTCTCACGGATAGAGACGGCGCGCGATTTCATCGAGATCCACCTGCCTCCGGCGTTAACAGCGATCTGCAAACTGGATACCCTACGTCTGGAATCCGGCAGCTTTCTTGAAGACGACCTCAGGCCCTACTACAGCGATATTCTCTACTCGCTGGAAACCACCCGCGGTAAGGGGTATGTCCATGTTCTGATCGAGCACCAGAGCGCCCCCGATAAACTGATGGCCTTTCGCTTAATGCGCTATGCCGTCGCCGCCATGCAGCGCCATCTGGAGAACGGCCATAAAACGCTGCCTCTGGTTATCCCGGTCCTCTTCTATCAGGGACGACGCAGCCCCTATCCCTGGTCTATGAGCTGGCTGGATAATTTCGCCGATCCCGAGACCGCCCGCCAGCTCTATAGCGGAGCGTTTCCGCTGGTCGATATCACGGTGATCCCCGACGACGACATTATGCAGCACCGCAGCATGGCGGCCCTGACGCTGGTGCAAAAACACATCCGTCAGCGCGATATGGCGCAATTGCTGGATAAGTTGACCCAACTCTTAATGCTGGAGCAGATGAGCGGACAACAAATCACCGTATTGGTAAACTATATGGCTCAGGCAGGGGATGCCGAGGATACTCGGACACTCTTATACGGGCTGGCACAGCGCGTGCCGCAGCATGGAGGATTACTGATGACGCTGGCGGAAACATGGCTCGCAGAAGGTATGGAAAAAGACATCAGGAAAGGCGTACAGCAAGGTATAAAGGAAGGTATAAAGGAAGGCAAACATCAGGCCCTGCTGCAGGTTGCCGAAGCGATGCGCAAACGCGGTATTGATGACGAAGCGATTATGGAAATGACCGGTCTGTCTGAAGACGAGCTGCAGCGGCTTCGCCACTGACACTTTCTCCACCCGGATATAGCCGGGTGGAGCATCACGCCAGGTTAACGCGAGATAATCAGGTGGATGCCGAAGCCCGCAAACAGCGTGCCGGCGATACCGTCGATCCACTTCGCCATCCGCTGATAGCCGCGGCGCATCCCCGGCAGGGCGAACAGGCTGGCAACCACCATAAACCAGGCCAGCGTCTCCATGATAATCAGCAGAAAAATACCCCAGCGCGCGCCGGCGCCAACGCTGTCACCGACGAACAGCGAGAACACCGAGCCGAAATAGATAATCGCTTTCGGGTTCGCCAGATTGGTCAGCAATCCCTTCAGGAAGCTGCGTCCGCTGCGGGCCAGCTCAACCTGCGGCTCTGGCGGGGATACCGCCTCTTTTTTCAACGCGCCGCGCAGCATCTGGTAGCCCATCCAGCACAGGTACAAGCCCCCGCCGACCATAATGATGTTGTGCAGCCACGCCATTCTGGCGAGGATCAGGTTCAGGCCGAGCAGCGCTACCCCCGCCCAGATCATTACGCCGCAGGTGATCCCCAGCACTCCCATCATCGCCTCTCTGCGCGAGCGGCTGATGGCCGTTTGTGAGACAAAGAAAAAATCCGGCCCCGGACTCATCAGCGCAATGATATGCACCAGCGCCACGGTAAGGAAAAGCATCAGCATAGTTAACTCGCAGGAAAATAATGAAGAGGATAACTATTCTGGCACTTTTATAGCCAGCTGACTACTCGTCGTCGCCATCGACATGCGACCGGATCAGCGCCATAAACGGCTTGCCGAAACGCTCGAGTTTACGTGTCCCCACGCCGTTGACGCTGAGCATTTCGCCGGCGGTTAGCGGCGACTGCTCCGCCATCTCAATAAGCGTCGCGTCGTTAAAGACCACGTACGGGGGAATGTTTTCTTCATCGGCAATCGCTTTACGTAATTTGCGCAGCTTGGCAAACAGCTTACGATCGTAATTACCGCCGAAGGATTTCTGCATCGCCTTCGGCTTCAGCGCCACGATACGCGGTACGGCAAGCTGCAGCGGGACGTCGCCGCGCAGCACCGGGCGTGCGGCTTCGGTCAGCTGCAGCGCGGAGTGCTGGGCGATATTCTGCGTCACCAGCCCAAGGTGAATCAGTTGGCGGATCACGCTCACCCAGTGCTCGTGACTCTGTTCCCGGCCGATGCCGTATACCGGGAGCTTATCGTGGCCCATCTCACGGATGCGCTGATTGTTAGCGCCTCGCAGGACTTCCACCACATAACCCATCCCGAAGCGCTGGTTGACCCGGTAAATAGTGGAGAGCGCCTTACGGGCGTCCATTAAGCCATCGTACTGCTTCGGCGGATCAAGACAGATATCGCAATTGCCGCACGGCTCCTGGCGTCCTTCGCCAAAGTAGTTCAGCAGCACCAGACGACGACAGGTCTGGGCTTCAGCAAACGCCCCCATCGCGTTCAGCTTATGCCGTTCGATATCCTGCAGCGGCCCGGCGGGCTTCTCTTCCAGACAGCGGCGCAGCCACGCCATGTCCGCCGGATCGTAAAACAGCATCGCTTCCGCCGGCAGGCCGTCACGCCCGGCGCGGCCGGTCTCCTGATAGTAGGATTCAATATTGCGCGGGATATCAAAATGCACCACAAAGCGGACGTTCGGCTTGTTGATGCCCATCCCAAAGGCCACTGTCGCCACCACAATCTGCAGATCGTCGCGCTGGAATTTCTCCTGCACGTCGGCGCGCACGTCGTTTTCCAGGCCGGCATGGTAAGCCGCCGCGCTGATGCCGCGGCTCTGCAGACGCGCGGCGGTATCTTCCACTTTCGAACGGCTGTTGCAGTAGATAATGCCCGATTTGCCGCGCTGATCCTGGACGTAGCGCATCAGTTGGTCGAGTGGCTTGAATTTCTCCATCAGCATATAGCGGATGTTCGGCCGGTCGAAGCTGCTGACCTGTATGAGCGGATCGTTAAGTCCCAGCAGACGGACGATATCGCGGCGGGTGGTGTCATCGGCGGTGGCGGTCAACGCCATAAACGGGATCTGCGGCATCCGCTGACGAAGCTGGCCCAGCGCGGCATATTCCGGGCGGAAGTCATGGCCCCACTGGGAGATGCAGTGCGCTTCGTCCACCGCCAGCATCGCCAGATTCCAGTTCGCCAGATGCTCAAGGAAGTTGTCGAGCATCAACCGTTCCGGAGCGATATACAGCAGACGAACCTGCCCGCTGCGGCAGCCGGCCATCACGTCCTGCTGCTGTTCGCGGCTCTGGGTCGAGTTCAGACAGGCCGCCGCCACGCCGTTGGCCAGCAGCTGATCGACCTGATCTTTCATCAGCGAGATCAGCGGCGAGACCACTACCGTCAGGCCGCCCATAACCAGCGCCGGTACCTGATAACACAGTGACTTGCCGCCACCGGTCGGCATGACCACCAGGCAGTCACGGCCCTCGAGCACCGTCTCGATAATCGTCTCCTGGCCAGGGCGGAACTGCTGGTAGCCGAAGGTCTCTTGTAAAACCTGCTTAGCCAGCGATTCCTGATTTAATACTTCCGCCTGTGCCACGTTGACCCCATTTGCCTGAAAAGAAAACAGGCGCTATTTTCAGCGCCTGCGAGCCAGAGTGCAACGATTAAAACAGATCGTTGAGCATTAGCCCGACGCCGACGCGCGTTTGATTAAAGTTATAGTCGATAAGCGATTCGCCGTAGCCGCTGTAGATCTGGGTGTAAGCGCGAACATGTTTGGTGATGGGATAGCTCACCCCCAACTCCGCCCCGCCGTAGCCAGTGTTCCAGTTATATTGCCCCTGCGCGCTGAGGATCGCCTCGCCAAGCTGGTAACCCACCTTCAGGCGGTAATAGCCCATATATTTGGTGATATCCGGGTTATCATCGGTGCTGCCCACCACATACCAGGGTTTCACTTCCACCAGCCAGTTGCCATTTTGCGCCATCAGGCGGGCATAGAGCCGGTTCCAGCTACGCGAGGTGGGATCGGAGCGGCCATTCGAGTCGTGGTTATATCCCATTTCGATATCGCGCAACGTCCAGCCGGCAAACTGATAGTCGGTGGCAAAGCCAAGGAACAGCTGAGGTTCATAGTTGGTTTCGCGAAACGGCGCCGACTCTTTGCTGTTGGAGAGCTGCCACCAGGACTTCTGGGTATAGGACGCGCCGAGCAGCGAATTATCCCCCAGGATGCCGCGCCACAGCGGGAAGGCGAGGCTCAGTTGAAACTTGACTTCATCTTTACGGGCATTTTCGGCCCAGTCATAGCTGCGAATCGCCTCTTTATTGAGATCGCTGGTCCACGTGTAGAGCAGATAGTTGCTTTCATAAGGGTAGAGCAGAAAAGGATTATCATGATCCTGTAGCAGGTTGGCGATAATACTGCCGCGCACTGCTGGTTTGTCGTGTACCGACGCATCCTGCGCCATAACACCAGCCGGTAGCGCGCACAGCGCCGCCAGGCAGGCCAAAGAGATACGCATGCTGGTCTCCTGATAAATAGTTTTTATTTTTGTTTAACCTGAAGACATTCTACCTGTTTATTAATCCCCTGCCCCCTAATCCACTCCGAAAGTGGAAATCAATATTTTAGAAGCATAAAATCAACATTTTATTAACGAATGGAACCGGTGTTATGTCTGAACTTACTGCCGAAGCAGCTCTGAAACTGGTGGGGGAGATTTTCGTCTATCACATGCCGTTTAACCGCGCCCTCGGCCTCGAACTGGAGCGCTATGAAAAAGCGTTTGCCCAGCTCAGCTTTAATAATCAGCCGATGATGGTCGGCAACTGGGCGCAAAGCATTCTGCATGGCGGTGTAATCGCCTCCGCGCTGGACGTCGCCGCAGGTCTGGTCTGCGTTGGCAGCACCCTTACCCGCCATGACACCATCAATGAAGAAGAGCTGCGCCAGCGGCTTTCCCGCATGGGAACCATCGACCTGCGCGTGGACTACCTGCGTCCTGGCCGCGGCGAACGTTTTACCGCGACCAGCACCCTGCTGCGCGCCGGCAATAAAGTGGCGGTAGCCCGTGTGGAACTGCATAACGAAGCTCAGGTATATATTGCCAGCGCAACAGCGACCTATATGGTGGGTTGATTGCCCAAAATCGAGTAACATCACTCTCTTTGGCAATGGATTTTACCGATGGATGCGAAACAGACGCGGTTGGGGATTATTCTGGCCCTCGCCGCCTACTTTATCTGGGGTATCGCGCCGGCGTACTTCAAACTTATCTACTATGTTCCCGCCGATGAAATTCTGACCCATCGCGTGATCTGGTCTTTCTTCTTCATGGTGGCGCTCATCAGCGTTAGCCGTCAGTGGCCGCAGGTGAAAAAGCTGCTGAAGACGCCGCGCAAGATCTTCCTGCTGGCGCTCTCTGCGGTGCTGGTCGGCGGCAACTGGCTGCTGTTCATCTGGGCGGTGAATAACCACCATATGCTGGAAGCCAGCCTCGGCTACTTTATCAACCCGCTGGTGAATATTCTGTTAGGGATGATTTTCCTTGGCGAACGTTTCCGTCGCCTGCAGTGGCTGGCGATGATCCTCGCCTTTTGCGGCGTGCTGGTGCAGCTCTGGACCTTTGGTTCGCTACCGATAATCGGCCTTGGTTTGGCCTTCAGCTTTGCCTTTTATGGTCTGGTGCGGAAGAAAATCGCTGTCGATGCGCAGACCGGCATGCTGGTGGAAACGCTGTGGCTGTTGCCGGTGGCGGCGATTTGGCTGTTCGGCATCACCGACAGCCCCACCAGCCATATGGGGCAGAACCCCTGGTCGCTCAATCTGCTGCTGATGGCGGCGGGCGTGGTGACCACCATCCCTCTGCTGTGCTTCACCGGGGCGGCAACGCGTCTGCGGCTCTCCACGCTGGGCTTTTTCCAGTACATCGGCCCGACGCTGATGTTCCTGCTGGCGGTGACGTTCTACGGCGAAGTGCCGGGCAAGGATAAAATGGTCACCTTTGGCTTTATCTGGGTGGCGCTGGCGATATTCGTGATGGATGCGGTGTATACGCAAAGGCGGGGGCGTCGGAGCTAGGACATTGCCGGATGGCGGCTCCGCCCTATCCGGCTTACAAAAGTACAGCACCCAGGCCGGATAAGCGCAGCGCATCCGGCACAACAACTACAGCCAGTTTTTACGCTTGAAGTAGAGATACGGCGCCAGGCCAGCCAGCATCATAAAGACGATCGCCCCCGGGTAGCCGAAGCTCCAGTGCAGCTCAGGCATAAATTCAAAGTTCATCCCGTAGCTGGAGGCCACCAGAGTTGGCGGCAGGAACACCACCGACACCACCGAGAAGATCTTGATGATGCGGTTCTGCTCGATGTTGATAAAGCCCATCGCCGCCTGCATCAGGAAGTTCACCTTCTGGAACAGCGATTCGTTGTGCGGCAGCAGGGATTCGATATCGCGCAGGATCTCCCGCGCCTGCTCCAGTTGGCCCGCCGGCAGGCGCGCTTTGCGCACGAGAAAGTTCAGCGCGCGCTGGGTATCCATCAAACACAGGCGGACCTTCCAGCCGATATCTTCCAGCTCCGCCAACGTCGACAGCGCTTCGTCGTACTCATCGCCCTGGTGGCCTTCCATAATCACGCGGCTCAGCTTTTCCAGGTCGCTGTAGATGTTTTCTATCTCATCCGCCAGCTGTTCGATTTTGGTCTCGAACAGATCTAACAGCAGCTCGTAGGCGTTGCCGTCCACCAGGGTCTGGTTACGCACGCGCATGCGGTAGAGGCGAAAAGCGGGCAGTTCACGCTCACGCAGCGTAAACAGGCGCCCTTCGCGGATGGTAAACGCCACGGTAGAGTTACCCGCGTGATCGTCGGCATCTTCGAAAAAGAAGAAGGAGTGGATATGTAACCCGTCTTCATCTTCAAAGAAACGCGCGGAGGCTTCGATATCTTCCAGCTCCGGGCGCGTCGCCAGGTTCTGACCCAGTTCCGTCTGCACGCGGCTTCGCTCATCGTCGTCAGGCTCGACCAGATCGACCCACACCGAGCTGGCGAGGTGCTTGATCTCATCGGCTTCCAGGCGCGTTAAACGATTGTTTTCCAGTTGAAATGCGCTCAGCATGACCGGGACTCCCAATGCAAAAAAATTATCGGACAGTTCGGTGGGCACACAGAAACAAATTGGGTTTCAGACCATTAAGCCTGACTCAGCGCGACGGGAATGGGGCAGGTCGCTGACAACCGCTAAGGCTATCAGCATAAGAGGATAGCCTTAGGAGTTGTTCCTGAATGACAGGAAGTTGAGCCAGCATCTACTGGGTGTGTCCAAGGCGAATGTCCTCTTAGCGTAATCGTGCGCGCATGTTACGCCAGCGCAAAATCGGCGTCAACACGCAACGGAACGCGAAAGCGCAAATCAGGCGCCTTAACGTATAAAGGTAGCAGAATATTACAAAATAATGATATTTTTCTTAAAGTTACACTTCCTCGAGCCGGGCGTAAGCCGCGACCAGCCATTTGATCCCCTGACCCTGAAAAGCCACCTGCAGCCGGCTGTGCTCGCCGCTGCCTTCGAGGTTGACGATGGTGCCTTCGCCAAACTTCGGATGCCGTACGCGCTGGCCTAATTTGTAGCCGGTATCGCTCTCGGCAATCGGCGCGCCCAGTCGCTGATGGTTTACCGGGCGGCTCACCGTAGCCCGCAGACGCACTTCTTCTACGCACTCCTGCGGCAGTTCTCCAATAAAGCGCGACGGCCGATGGTAAACCTCTTTGCCGTACAGACGTCGGGTTTCCGCGTAGGTCAGCGTCAGCTTCTGCATGGCGCGGGTCACGCCGACGTAGGCCAGACGACGCTCTTCTTCCAGGCGGCCGCCTTCATCAAGGGCCATCTGGCTCGGGAACATCCCCTCCTCGACGCCGACGATGAACACCTGCGGGAACTCCAGCCCTTTCGCCGAGTGCAGGGTCATTAGCTGAACCGCGTCCTGCCAGGTATCCGCCTGTCCCTCGCCCGCTTCCAGCGCGGCGTGGGAGAGGAACGCCTGCAGCGGCATCAGATCTTCATCTTCTTCGTTGTAGCTAAACTGGCGCGTCGCCGTCACCAGCTCCTCTAAGTTTTCAATACGGGTCTGACCCTTCTCGCCTTTCTCCTGCTCGTACATCGCGCGCAGCCCGGAGTCTTTAATCACCCGATCGGTCTGGACGTGCAGCGGCATATCGGTGGTCTCCTGCGCCAGCGCGTCAATCAGCTCCATAAAGCGCTGCAGGGCGCTGGCGGCGCGACCGGCCAGCGCTTTATCTTTCAGCAGCTCACGGCTGGCCTGCCACAGCGTCAGCTGACGATCGCGTGACGTCTGGCGCACCACGTCCAGCGTGCGGTCGCCGATGCCGCGGGTCGGCGTATTGACTACGCGCTCAAACGCCGCATCGTCGTTACGGTTGGCGATCAGACGCAGGTACGAGAGCGCGTCTTTGATTTCCTGGCGTTCGAAGAAGCGCATGCCGCCATAGATGCGGTACGGCATACTGGCCTGCAGAAGCGCCTCTTCCAGCACGCGCGACTGGGCGTTGCTGCGATAGAGGATGGCGCACTGCTCCAGCGCCCCGCCGTTCTCCTGCCAGGTTTTTATCCGGTTCACTACGAAGCGTGCTTCGTCGAGATCGTTGAAAGCGCAGTACAGCGAGATCGGCTCGCCGTCGGCGCCGTCGGTCCATAGCTTCTTGCCCAGGCGACCGTTGTTGTTTTCAATCAGGGCGTTGGCGGCGCTGAGGATGTTGCTGGTCGAGCGATAGTTCTGCTCAAGGCGGATGGTTTCCGCACCGGGAAAATCGTTAAGGAAACGCTGAATGTTCTCGACCTGCGCGCCGCGCCAGCCGTAAATCGACTGATCGTCATCGCCGACGATCATCACCTTGCCGGTATCGCCCGCCAACAGGCGGATCCACGCGTACTGAATGTTGTTGGTATCCTGGAATTCGTCGACGAGGATATTGGTGAACCGCTCACGGTAGTGCTGGAGGATATGCGGCTTATTCAGCCACAGCTCGTGGGCGCGCAGCAGCAGTTCGGCGAAGTCCACCAGCCCGGCGCGATCGCAGGCTTCCTGATAGGCCTGATAGACCTTCTGCCAGGTCTGCTCGACCGGGTTGCCGTAGCTCTGAATATGATGCGGGCGCAGCCCTTCATCTTTCTGGCTGTTGATGTACCACATCGCCTGACGCGGCGGCCACTGCTTCTCATCGAGGTTCATCGCCTTAATCAGACGCTTCAGCAGGCGCAGCTGGTCTTCGCTATCGAGGATTTGGAAATCCTGCGGCAGGTTGGCGTCCAGATGGTGCGCGCGCAGCAGGCGGTGGGCCAGGCCGTGGAAGGTGCCCACCCACATGCCGCCCTGGGTGGTGCCCATCAGCTGGCCGATACGGTGGCGCATCTCTGCCGCCGCTTTGTTGGTAAAGGTCACCGCCATAATAGAATACGGCGAGCAGTTCTCCACGCTCAGCAGCCAGGCGATACGGTGCACCAGAACGCGCGTCTTACCACTGCCCGCCCCTGCCAGAACCAGCATGTTGGTGCGCGAGGCCGCTACGGCTTCACGCTGTTTGTCATTAAGGCTGTCGAGCAGGTAAGAAACGTCCATTGGCACCGCCGGAAGAGAAGGGGTTCCACGAACCCCTGTTAATATATACAGAGTAACTGGTGATTATATCAGCGAGGTCAGAGATGCCAACCGTGAAATTTCAATATGCGGCAGCAGGCGGCTGTCCGCGGTGTGCATCAGGTCCGCGCCTTGCTGTTTGATCCAGCAGGCCTGCATGCCACAGCGCAGCGATCCGGCGACGTCAGTGGTCAGGTCATCGCCGACGTGCAGAATATGCCCGAGCGGTAAGTTCAGGCGCTCCGCCGCCAGATGGTACATGTCGGCAAACGGCTTGGAGCGGCCATCCGGCCCGGCGCGCAGCACAAAGCGGAAATAGTCGCTCAGGCCGAACAACTCTGGTCGGGCGTTGCCGTTGGTAATCGCCACCAGCGGCCACTTCTCCGCCAGCTTCGCCAGCGTATCGTGGGTCTCCTGCGGGACATCGACGCGGCTGCGCCACTGGGCGAAGTGTTCCATCGCCGCATCGGCCCCCGCTTTCGCCTCGTCGGCGGAGAGTCCGGCGTTACGCATGCCTAACTCCAGCGCACGGTGGCGCCAGACGGTCACGTCGTGATAGATCTCAGGCTCGGATGCCAACAGCGTCTGGCGCAGCTGATTAAGCTCATGGGCGTCGAACTGGCTGAGCGACGGATGGTAGCTGCGTACAAAAGCCAGCGACTCGTGCATCGTCCGGTCAATGACCGGGCGGTTATCATAAAGGGTATCGTCCAGGTCAAACGTCAGCGCGGAAATCTGGCCCAGAGGTCGGTAAAAACGCATTATTTCCCCCGTTTTGCGCGCGGATGCGCGGCATCGTACACCGAGGCAAGGTGTTGAAAGTCGAGATGGGTATAGATTTGGGTGGTGGAGAGGTTAGCATGACCCAACAGCTCCTGCACACCGCGCAGATCGCCGCTGGACTCCAGCATATGGGTGGCAAAGGAGTGGCGAAGCTTGTGCGGATGCACATGGCTGTTCAGTCCCTGCTTAATGCCCCACTCGGCGAACCGCTTCTGTACGTTGCGCGCCGAAATGCGCTTGCCCAGTTTCGACAAAAACAGCGCGTCGTCGTCAGTACCGAACAGGCCGCGTAAATCCAGCCAGTGCTCAATCCACATCACGGCGTTGCGACCGATCGGCAAGCGGCGCTCTTTGCTGCCTTTGCCCATCACCCAGACCTCGCCGCTTTCGAGATCGAGATGTTTGATATCAAGGTTGACCAGCTCGGACAAACGCAGCCCCGCGCCGTACATCACCTCCAGCATCGCCCGGTCGCGCACCGCCAGCGGATCGTTGAGATCAATATCCAGCAGCCGATTGACGTCATCGACATCGATATTTTTTGGCAGGTGACGGGGAATTTTCGGCGCGGCAATCCCTTTCGCCGGATTGGCGCTGAGCTCGCCCTGGCCGACCAGCCAGTCGAAGAAACTGCGCAGCGCCGACAGGCGAAGCGCCAGGCTTGCCGGGCCTAATCCCGCGCGGCGACTGCGCACCGCAAAACTTCGCACCTGAGCGGCATCGCACTGCGACCAGCTTTTCAGACCCGCCTCATCCGCCAGGGCAATCAGCGCGTCCAGCTGTCGCTGGTAATTCAGTAACGTGATCGGGCTGAGCTGGCGTTCAACGCCAAGGTGGCGCAGAAAGCGGGCGACGGCGGAGAAGAGAGGAGAATCGGTCATGCGCGTTCAATCCAGCGCTCCAGCAGGCCGGGCAGCATCTGGGCGATCTCCTGCAGCAGCTGCGTCCCCTGTCCTGGCTGATAATGCTGCGCATCGCGGCTGCTAAAGAGCATCACGCCAGGGGCATTATCGCCGCCCAGCAGCGACATCGCCACTGACCCAATGGCTTTCGCCTCCGGCAATACCACCAGCAGCTCCGGACCGTTCAACGGCCCAAGGTAGTGGCGCGCCTGGCCCAGACGCTGAATACGGATCGGCTCAAACGCCTGCCGGCTTAACGCCAGGTGGGTAAACTTCGAAGGCGCGCCCAGGCGCCAGCTGTCAGGGAACAGGCGCACCGTGGCGCCCGCCAGCCCCAGCTCGCGCGCCCAGCGGTGAAGGCGGTTAAGCATATCGTCGAGGCTCTCCGCAGCCGCCAGCCGCGCTTGCAGCTGCAGCAGGCGCTGGAACAGGCTTTCATTGGCTACCGCCTGCTCCATCAGCAGCGACATATTCTCTTCCAGCACATGGATATGGTTACGCGCCCGCATCATGTGCCACTCCACCAGCGAAATCGTACCGCGCACCGGATGCGGGACGCGGAGATGTTCGACCTGGGCGGCATTACGAATAAAAAATTCAGGATTTTGCAACAGATAGTCCACCACTGCACGATCGTTCAATGCGCTGGCGACCTCCTGCTGTTCTTCCCCGATTGGTTTCATAAATGAATAAATCCATCATAGACATGGGCCGCCGGGCCGGTCATAAACAGCGGCTGGCCCGGGCCTTTCCAGGCGATATCAAGACGACCGCCGGGTAATTCCACACGTACCGTTTCAGCGAGCAACCCCTGCTGGATCCCCACCGCCACCGCGGCGCAAGCGCCGCTGCCACAGGCCTGGGTTTCCCCCGCGCCGCGTTCGTAGACGCGCAGACGAATATGGGACCGGCCGACCACCTGCATAAAACCGATATTCGCGCGCTCCGGAAAACGCTCATGGCTTTCCATCACCGGGCCGAGGGTTTCCACCGCCGCCGTATCCACATCATCCACCTGGATAACGCAGTGCGGGTTCCCCATGGACACCACGCCGCACAATACTGTCTGCTCGGCGGCACGCATGATATAGGTCTTTTCCGCTTTGTTGGCGCGGAACGGCACCTGGGAGGGCTCGAAGTTGGGCTCGCCCATATTCACCCGCACCAGATCGTCTTCCGTTACGCTTAATACCATACGGCCGTTGGCCGTACTCACGCGGATATCACGTTTATTGGTCAGGCCTTTCAGCCGGACGAAACGCGCGAAACAGCGCGCGCCGTTGCCGCACTGCGACACTTCGCTACCGTCGGCATTAAAGATCCGGTAATGGAAATCCAGATCCGGATCGTAGGGCGGCTCCACCACCAACAGCTGATCGAACCCGACGCCAAGGTGGCGATCCGCCAGGCGGCGAATCAGCTCCGGCGAGAAAAAAACATTCTGCGTTACCGCGTCAACGACCATAAAATCGTTGCCAAGGCCATGCATTTTAGAGAACTGCATCATCTACTCCAGTTGCGCGGAACAGAACGTTATCGTTAGTAATTGACCTGGCTCGGACCACCAGTATCGCCACGATCGTTACGATCCGGCGTTGAGCTCTGAATGCCCGGGTTAACCGGTTTGGTCGGCGGCGGCGCAGTTTTATCAGCCGGCGGGAAATAGAGAGGCCCTTTCAGACCGCAGCCGGTCAGGCTGAAGATCGCAAACAAAACGGCAAGCGTAGGAAAAACGTTTTTCATTGATAGTTGCCCGTGATTCATTCTTTCTGCTTTCTATCATCGCAGGAGAAGACGTAAAAGCAAGCCTTTAGCATCCGACTGCGCGCGCTTTTGTTTCGCGCTATACTGCGACCCATCTTCAAAAATCAAAAAAGCAGAATAAAATTATGAACGACAGTGAATTCCATCGCCTGGCCGATAGCCTGTGGATGACCATCGAAGAACGCCTGGATGACTGGGACGGCGATAGCGACATCGACTGCGAAATCAACGGCGGCGTGCTGACCATTAGCTTTGAAAACGGCAGCAAAATCATTATTAACCGTCAGGAGCCGCTGCACCAGGTGTGGCTGGCCACCAAACAGGGCGGCTACCATTTCGATCTCAAAGGCGACGACTGGATCTGCGATCGCAGCGGTGAAACCTTCTGGGATCTGCTGGAGCAGGCGGCGAGCCAGCAGGCCGGTGAGACGGTGAGATTCCGTTAATGACATGTTTCCCGGATGACGGCGCATTGCGCCTTTTCCGGGCCAAATCTACGAGTAGCGCTGCTGCAGCACCGGCGAGGCGGTAACGTCCTGGCTGGTGGGTATCGCGGCGGCAATCGCCTGGGTGCGGAAAGGGATCACCTGGGTGCGCCCGTCCACCTCGACAATCTGATAGAACTGCGGCAGGTTGAAGTTGATAAAACTGGAGCCGTAGGTAAAACGATCGTGCGATGACGAATAGAAGCGGCTGACGTCGCGCACCAGCTCCTCTTTGCTGCCCTCGCAGTGGTGATAGACCTCAGCGCGGTTGCTCTCATCGAGAATATAGATGTTAAAGCCGCTGTCGTTGTTATCCGCGTCTTCAAAGAAGAACTGGATAATCCCTTCGCTGGCGAATCCGTCCACTACCGCCGGCAGCTTAACGTGATTGGTTTCCACCTGCACCGACAGGCCATGGAGCTTGTTGTGCGAGATAGCGCCGTAGAACTCAATGGCGTTTTCCAGCTTCTGCACCGAAACATTGAGACGCTCGAAGAACAGTCCCCAGGTCTGGCCGGAGACGCGCAGCGCTTTAAAGCGCCCGGTATCCTGACGGGTACTGGAGAGACGCAGTTCGATGCACTCGGAGATCATCTGCTGTACGCGGGTGCGGATCAGGCCGCGCAGATGCTGGCTATAGCAGAAGACCTCCACGCTGTCCGGCGGCGCGGCATCCTGATGCATTTTACCAAGGATCGTTTTCAGCGCTTCAATCATCGCCTGCTCGCCGTTGAAATGCAGCGTACGCACTTCATTCCACGAGTTGCGATACAGCAGGTCGACGCTGCCGATCAGACATTTTTGCTCTTCGCCGAAGCTGAAGACATCGAGCTTACGGAAATCGAAGTGCACCACCTGATTGCGGAAGGCCGCCGTCGGGTCATATTCGAGGTTGACGATAATCGCCAGGTGGCGAATTTCGCACGGGCTGTATAGCGCTTTTGGCGTGGGCGCCGGCAGGCGCAGCGGGAAGTGGTGCGACACATCGGCCACCATCTCCTGCAGCTTCGCCAGATCGACGATGCCGTTGCCCTTAATAAACAGGCGGGTGCGTGAGGTCAGCAGGCCGTTAAACCAGGCCCAGGCCACCAGCTTATTAAGATAGCGGTTATATTCCAGCGGCTGATGGCTGATGATCGATTCCATATCCGGCGCGCGGTTATACAGATACCAACCGGTACGGTTGGCGCGACCCGGCGGCACGTGAATAAAGGTCAGATTCGGTTCCGACAGATCCGGCGAAATTTGCGGGTTCACCAGCGTCACTTTGCCCGGCAGCGCTTCAAAGGCCGCATACAGCTTACGCGTCAGCACGCCGATATCCTGCGGACTGGCGGAGACGCTGAGGTTATTGCGCCGTGCGAAGCGGATCAGATTACGATAGCTCTGCATCATCGCATCGAGCAGTTCGTTGTGCGCCTTGCGCACTTCATCAATTTTCCAGTTCGCCCGGTTGTCGAGCATCATCAGACGCTTTTCATCCCAGCCCCACGCGTTGACCAGCTGGCTGACGACTTCGCGACGCCAGCCGACGCAGGCGCGCTCGCGGCTGAGTTTTTCGCACACTTTCAGGTAGAAGCAGCGGCGCACCAGGTCGAGACGAGTTTCATCGTCAATGGCCTGGAGGTAGGTGGTCACGCGCTCCAGCATCATGCAGTAGGGGTCGAGTCCGAAGGAGACGATCTCGCCGTCGTGCAGGCGCTGTTTGATATCTTTCGCCAGCAGGCGGTTGTTGGGGTATTCCCAGGAGTAGGCTTCCAGCAGCAGCGTTTTCAGCACCGCTTTATAGGGCGAGTCGATACTCTTATACAGCTGCCACAGGCTGGCGCCGAAGTACTCTTCCGCCGACAGTGAACTAAGGCCGCCGAGATCGAGCCACTCGTTTGGCGTCAGCACGCCCTGGGCATACAGCCCCATGACGTAATCGTCGTAATGCTCTTCTTCATCGCACGGCACCATATTCCACAGAATACGCTTGCCGGCGAGACGCACCGCGGTGCGGTAGAACTCATCGAGCAGTAAAATATGCTGGGTCGAACCGCAGTCTTCGCCGCCGAGGCTGCCGCTTTCGTTATGGCGGAAGCGGTTTTCGTCGATCAGGAAGAAGCTGACTTCCACGCCGAGCGAGGCCGCCCAGCTCTCAAGCAGGCTGCATTTTCGCTGCAGCAGCTGGCGCTCTTCGCTATCCAGCCAGGCCTGGTGACATACCCAGATATCAAGATCGGAAGAACAGCTCTGGCCGACGGAGGAGGTACTACCCATCGAGTAGACGCCGGTGATCGGCAGCTCGCCTTTTGGCGGCTCCTGGGTCTGCATGCCGCGATGCAGTTCCAGTTCTTCAAGATAGTGGCGTTGGGTTTCATCAGGCGTGTAGAGGCAAATGCCACGGGGAACGTTACCGTCAAGGTAACCCGGCATCAGCGGGTGATGATAATGTAATAACGTTGGCAGTAGACTGTAAACCTGCTGGAAAGCGGGTCCCATGGCAGCAAGCGCGCGATCCACGCGCAATTGGTTGATGGCATCCAGTCTCTGTTTCAGTGTCTCAATATAGAGGTACAAGACATATCGCCTGATGTTCAAAAACCCGAGGTACAATAGTACGGAGGATTTCAGTATTTCAACAAAAACCGTCACCATTCGTCGTCGGTGTGGTTGTGATGAGCAGCGGACGGACAAATGGTTTAAAACGTGATCAATTTAACACCTTGCTCATTGACCGTAAAGAAAGATGCGCTACATACAAGTGTAGCACCGTTTATTACCTGTAAATTCCTCACTACGCCTCCGGCAACCGCCACGCGCATGAAAGGTTAAAAAAGAGTGGGCCGGAGCTATCTCCCACATAAACCGTGAAAACTAACATCCGTAAGACAACAATGTTAGGATGGTTAGTGGTCGACAATGACGGTAACAAGCATGTTAGACAAAGTTTTGAAAATTGCCACACGGCAAAGCCCGCTTGCGCTATGGCAGGCGCAATATGTTAAAGCGCGCCTCGAACACGCGCATCCCGGACTGAAGGTCGAGCTGGTGCCGATGGTCACTCGCGGGGATGTCATCCTTGATACTCCGCTGGCAAAGGTGGGTGGCAAGGGCTTATTTGTGAAAGAGTTAGAGCTTGCCATGCTCGAAGGGCGCGCCGATATCGCCGTTCATTCGATGAAAGATGTGCCGGTGGAATTCCCGGAGGGTCTGGGGCTGGTGACTATCTGCGAGCGCGACGATCCGCGCGACGCGTTTGTCTCCAATCACTATGCCTCGATTGATGAACTCCCGGCCGGCAGCGTCGTTGGCACATCAAGTTTACGCCGTCAGTGCCAGCTGGCCGCCACTCGTCCGGACCTGGTGATCCGCTCTCTGCGCGGTAACGTCGGTACCCGACTGAGTAAGCTGGATAACGGCGAGTATGACGCCATCATCCTCGCCGCCGCCGGCCTGAAGCGCCTGCAGCTCGAGGCGAGAATTCGCCAGCCGCTGTCGCCGGAGCAATCCCTGCCGGCGGTCGGCCAGGGTGCGGTCGGCATCGAATGCCGTCTCGACGATGCATGGACCCAGGGGCTGCTAGCGCCTCTCAACCATACGGAAACGGCAGTGCGCGTGCGCGCCGAGCGGGCGATGAACACTCGTCTCGAAGGCGGCTGCCAGGTGCCGATTGGCAGCTATGCGGAACTCGTCAACGGCGAACTGTGGCTGCGGGCGCTGGTTGGCGCCCCGGATGGTTCGCAGATGGTACGCGGCGAACGGCGCGGGCCAGCAGAGCAGGCCGAAGCGCTCGGCATCTCGCTGGCGGAAGAGCTCCTGGATAACGGCGCGCGCGACATTCTCGCGGCAGTTTATGATGGAGAAGCCCCACGATGAGCATCCTGGTCACTCGTCCATTACCGCAAGGAGAAGCGCTGGTCAGCCGTCTGCGGGCCATGGGACGCGTGGCCTGGGGCTTTCCGCTGATAGAATTTACGCCTGGCCGGGAGCTTCCCGCGCTGGGCGACGCGCTTGCCCGCCTCGGGCCTGACGATCTGCTGTTTGCGCTGTCCCAGCATGCGGTGGAGTTCGCCCATGCCCGCCTGCAGCAACAGGGGCTGCCCTGGCCCACTTCCCCACGCTATTTTGCCATTGGCCGCACGACGGCGCTGGCCCTGCATACGGTCAGCGGGCAGCATATCCATTACCCGTTAGATCGGGAAATTAGCGAAGTCTTGCTACAATTACCTGAATTACAAAACATTGCCGGGAAAAATGCGCTGATCTTACGCGGCAATGGCGGGCGGGAACTCTTAGGCGCGACGCTGACCGAGCGCGGCGCCAGGGTCACATTTTGTGAATGTTATCAACGTAGTGCAAAGCATTACGATGGCGCAGAAGAAGCGATGCGCTGGCAATCTCGCGGGGTCACCACGCTGGTGGTCACCAGCGGCGAGATGCTGCAGCAGCTATGGTCGTTAATACCGCAATGGTATCGCGAACGGTGGCTCCTGCACTGCCGCGTTGTCGTTGTCAGCGAACGTCTGGCCCTTCAGGCCCGGGAGCTGGGCTGGCAGGAGATTCAGGTTGCCGATAGCGCCGACAACGATGCGCTGCTACGCGCATTACAATAACTCTCAACATTGGAAGCCATAATGACGGAACAACAAAATCAATCCGCCGTGGTTGAAGAGACCAGGGAGGCCGTGGAGACCACACCACAGCCAGAGAACACTGATAAGAAGAAGGCTGGCAACAAAACCAGCCTGGCGCTCAGCGCGATCGCTATCGCCATTGCGATAGCCGCCGGTATCGGTCTGTATGGCCTGAACAAACAGCAGGCCTCGCGTCAAAACGAAACCACCTCTGAATTATCAAGCCAGGTCGCGGCGCTGCAAAAAGCGCAGGAGAGCCAAAAAAGCGAACTGGAAGGCATTATCAAACAGCAGGCCGACCAGCTAAACGAAGCCAAACGCCAGCAGGAGACGCTGGCCAAACAGCTGGACGAAGTCCAGCAAAAAGTGGCGGTCATTTCCGGTAGCGACGCCAAAACCTGGCTGCTGGCCCAGGCCGACTTCCTCGTCAAGCTGGCGGGACGTAAGCTGTGGAGCGATCAGGATGTCACCACCGCCGCCGCGCTGCTGAAAAGCGCCGACGCCAGTCTCGCCGACATGAATGACCCGAGCCTGATCGGCGCCCGCCGGGCGATTACCGACGACATCGCCACTCTCTCCGCGGTGAACCAGGTGGACTACGACGGCATGATCCTCAAGGTTAATCAGCTGGCGAACCAAATCGATAACCTGCGGCTGGCGGATAATAACGATGACGATTCGCCGATGGATTCTGATAGCGATGAGCTCTCCAGCTCCATCAGCGAATGGCGCATCAATCTGCAGAAAAGCTGGCAGAATTTTATGGACAGCTTTATCACCGTGCGCCGTCGCGATGAAACGGCGGTCCCGCTGCTGGCGCCGAATCAGGATATCTATCTGCGGGAAAATATTCGCTCTCGCCTGCTGGTCGCCGCGCAGGCGGTGCCGCGCCATCAGGAAGAGACATGGAAACAGTCGCTGGATAACGTCTCGACCTGGGTACGCGCCTATTACGATACCGATGACGCCACCACTAAAGCCTTCCTTGAAGAGGTGGATAAACTCAGTCAGCAAAGCATTACCATGACGGTGCCGGAGACGCTGCAGAGCCAGGCGTTGCTGGAAAAACTGATGCAGACCCGGGTGCGTAATCTGATGGCGCAGCCTGCCGTTTCCGCGGGCGGCGCGCCCGCACCTGCACCGTCTGCACCTGCTGCACCGGCCGCCCCCGCTGCGCCGCAAGGAGAGTAACGCATGCTGAAAATTCTTTTACTCTTCGCACTGTTGATCGCCGGGATCGTGCTTGGCCCGATGATCGCCGGCCATCAGGGCTACGTCCTGATCCAGACTGATAACTACAATATCGAGACCAGCGTGACCGGGCTGGTGATTATCCTGATCCTCGCCATGGTGGTGCTGTTCGCCATTGAATGGCTGCTGCGCCGCATTTTCCGCACCGGGGCGCATACGCGCGGCTGGTTTGTCGGCCGTAAACGCCGTCGCGCGCGTAAGCAAACCGAGCAGGCGCTGCTTAAGCTGGCGGAAGGTGATTACCAGCAGGTTGAGAAGCTGATGGCGAAAAACGCCGATCACGCCGAACAGCCGGTGGTGAACTATCTGCTGGCGGCGGAAGCGGCCCAGCAGCGCGGCGATGAAGCGCGGGCTAACCAGCATCTGGAGCGCGCCACAGAACTGGCGGGCGATGATCTGATCCCGGTGGAAATCACCCGCGTTCGCCTGCAGCTGGCGCGCAATGAAAATCACGCCGCGCGCCATGGCATCGATAAGCTGCTGGAGATCACCCCGCGTCATCCGGAAGTGCTGCGCCTCGCCGAACAGGCTTATACCCGCACCGGCGCCTGGCAGTCGCTGCTGGATATCATTCCGTCGATGGCGAAAGCTAACGTCGGCGATGAAGAGCACCGCGCCGCGCTGGAACAGCTGGCGTGGGTTGGCCTGATGGACAAAGCGCTGGCCGATGGCGGCAGCGAGGGGCTGCGTGAATGGTGGCGCAACCAGAGCCGTAAAACGCGGGCGCTGGTGCCGCTGCAGGTGGCGATGGCCGAGCGCCTCATCGAGAGCGACGATCACGATACCGCGCAGCAAATTATCATTGATGGTCTGAAGAAACAGTATGACGACCTTCTGGTGATGCCGATCCCGCGCCTGAAGACCAATAACCCGGAACAGCTGGAGAAAGTACTGCGCCAACAGATCAAAGCCGTTGGCGACCGTCCGCTGCTGTGGAGCACCCTGGGCCAGTCGCTGATGCGGCACGGTGAATGGCAGGAGGCCAGCATCGCCTTCCGCGCCGCGCTTAAGCAGCGTCCGGATGCCTTTGATTACGCCTGGCTGGCCGATGCCCTGGATCGCCTGCATCAGCCGGAGGAAGCGGCCACCATGCGCCGCGATGGCCTGCTGCTGACGCTGCAGAATAACCCTCAGCAATAACCTGGTCTGGCTATCGCCTCCTGCGGGGCGATAGCGCTTCTCCCCCGCCTTCGCGTTGACGATCCCCTGAAAGAAAAAAACGCCTGCGCTGAAATCAGGGCAGGCGTTAAAACAGGTCTGTTTGACAACAAATTGGGTGCTTCACTCAACGTAATGTCCATGGTGTTTGATGAGGCATAAATGCGACATCTGTCAGTGGACGATAAGCACCGTAAGAACGGCTCTGCATCATTCCGGAGTTTATGAGGCACGAAGGCGAACATAAGAGATGGAATGAGCATCTACCCGGTTATTATCGCACAGGATCCGGGGAAATTGCATCTACCACAGTGATGAATTGAGAGTTTTCCTGACGCGTATTCTTAAGCAAAGAGAAGATTTTTTATCAGCAAGATCAGGGGAATAAGTCATGGCAGGAAGTAACAGAAAACAAAAAACCCCGCCGAAGCGGGGTTCAAAATTGGTCGGCGAGAGAGGATTCGAACCTCCGACCCACTGGTCCCAAACCAGTTGCGCTACCAAGCTGCGCTACTCGCCGAAATACTGCTTTTTGAATTTTTAGTTCAATTCGTTAAAGTCGTGGTGCGAGGGGGGGGACTTGAACCCCCACGTCCGTAAGAACACTAACACCTGAAGCTAGCGCGTCTACCAATTCCGCCACCTTCGCAAATTCACAACTCTATCAAATAATGGGGTGGCTAATGGGATTCGAACCCACGACAACTGGAATCACAATCCAGGGCTCTACCAACTGAGCTATAGCCACCACTGCAAACCTTTTACGCGGTATTAAAACCACCGCAGCTCCAGCACCGGGTTAATGGTGCGCCCGACAGGATTCGAACCTGAGACCTCTGCCTCCGGAGGGCAGCGCTCTATCCAGCTGAGCTACGGGCGCTTAGCGCCGTTGCGGGGTCGGATAATACGGACTTCCTCCCCCGCTGTCTAGTGCCTTTTTAAAGAAAATTATCGTTTGCTCATGCTTTGTTCGTTTTGACGCTTATTCAGCCGGATTATTGATTTGTCCCTGTCTTCCAAGGCCAAACACCTTATAAATCAGGGTAACGGCAGCAAGGAAAATAATACCGACAAAGAGCGACATCCGGGTTTCATCATTCAGCCCCATCCCGACCAGCACGCAGATCAGGAAAGCCATGGTGAAATAGTTGGCCCACGGAAACAGCAGCGAACGGAACGGATGGCTGGCTATCGCTGCCTGATGTACGCGACGGAAACGCAGCTGGCTAATCAGGATCACAAACCACGGCACCATCCCCGGCAGGACGCTGGCGCTATAGACATAGACAAATACCCGCTGGGGATTAGGAATGATGTAATTCAGGCAGGAGCCTACCAGCAGGATCAGAATCGACAGCGCCACGCCGACGGCAGGAACGCCGTTGCGCGATACCTTACCGATCGCCGCCGGCAGTTGACGGTTCTTCGCCAGGGCGTACAGCATACGTCCGCAGCTGTACATCCCGCTGTTGCAGCCGGAAAGCGCCGCCGTCAGCACCACGAAGTTGATAATCCCCGCCGCGGCGGTAATACCGATTTTGGCAAACGTCAGTACGAACGGGCTGCCGTTGGAGCCGATTTGATCCCATGGGAAAATGGTGACGATAACGAAAATCGCGCCGACGTAGAAAATCAGGATCCGCCACAGCACTTTGCCCACCGCGCTACGTAACGTAACCTGCGGATTTTTCGCTTCACCTGCGGTAATGCCGATGAGCTCCACGCCCTGATATGAGGCGACCACGATACACAGCGCCGTCAGGAAGCCCTTCCAGCCGCCGGCAAAGAAACCGCCATGTTCGGTCAGGTTGCCAAAACCGATGGAGTGGCCGCCGTTGCCAAAGCCGAAGAAAATGACGCCCAGGCCCACGACGATCATCACAATAATGGTGGTCACTTTAATCATGGCGAACCAGAACTCGATTTCACCGTACAGCCGGACCGCCGCGAGGTTTGCCAGCGCCACCAGCCCCACGGCAATTAATGCCGGTATCCACTGCGCCATCTCCGGGAACCAGAACTGCACATAGACGCCGATGGCGGTAATCTCCGAGATGCCCACCGCCATCCACATAAACCAGTACGACCACGCGGTCAGGTAGCCGAAGAAGGGGCTCATATAGCGATGCGCATACACCGCGAAAGAGCCGGTGACGGGCTCAAGGAACAGCATTTCGCCCATTGAGCGCATAATGAAAAAGACGAACAGGCCAGCGATAATGTACGCCAGCAGCACGGAAGGTCCAGCCCACTTCAGCGTACTGGCCGCCCCCATAAACAACCCCACGCCAATCGTCCCACCAAGGGCGATCAGTTCAATATGCCGGGCCTCCAGTCCACGCTGGAGCTCCGCTTTTTTCTCAGTCATATATCCTCTTGTGTTTGCCGTATTCCGGGTACTCCCGGTTATTGTTATTAACTGAACTCATAGCCTTGCCGACGCGCAGGTCTCCCCCGCGCGTATAAAGCCTGCGAATGGTTAATTAATTTTGCGGAAATGGCAAATAAAGTATCAGGCGAGTGAAGAGATTACACAGAATATGTATGCAAACTCGCCTGGTTGCAGTGGAATATCAGAGCTTACCGGAATAATGCCAACGTAAATAGCGCAGTAGGCGGAACTGTCTCTTGATGCGGCTCGGCTGTAAAAGCAGACGATAGAACCATTCCAGCCCCAGATCCTGCCAGAACTTCGGCGCCCGATGCACGTGCCCGGTGAAAACATCGTAAGTGCCGCCGACGCCCATATACAGCGCGTGCGGGTACAGACGCCGACAGTCGCGCATAAAGATCTCCTGACGCGGGGACCCCATGGCGACGGTGACGATTTTCGCCCCGCTGTCGCGAATGCGTTCGAATAATGCCTGGCGCTGCTCAGGAGCAAAATAGCCGTCCTGGGTGCCGACGATATTCACCTGCCAGCGCTGGCGCAGGCTGGACGCTGTCTGCGCCAGGACTTCAGGTTTACCGCCGACCAAAAACACCGGTGTGCCTTCAGCGCCGGCGCGCTGCATTAACGCTTCCCAGAGATCGGCCCCTGCCACGCGGGACACCTGGGCTTGCGGATATTTTTTACGCAGCGAACGCACCACGCTGATGCCATCCGCATATTTAAACTCCGCCGCCTCAATCAGCGCCCGCACCTCCGGGTTATCCTCTACGGCCAGCATTTTCTCGGCATTAATCGCCACCAGCGTCCCCTCGCGGAGAACGCCGTCGGCATACAAATAATCCAGAGCGTGCTGCATATCGCGCCAGCCTATGAGCTGCAGCCCTCTTAACAGGTACAACGGCGCGGAAATGGTCCCAGTCATGTCCATCCTTCTCAGACTTGCGGTTGCGAAAGCGGTTTTACGCGCTTATGAATCAGTCCCACGCTATCCAGGAACCAGTACAGCAGTTTCGCCGCCAGCAAGCAGATACCAAAGATCACGAGGAAAAACACCACGCGGGAGCCGAACGAATCCAGGCCCTCGCGCGCCAGCACTATCATGTTGAAGATAGCGCCGAAACAGAAACTGTGCAGGATAGCCGCTTTATAGCGATTGCTCTCCCGGTTGCCCAGCTCATACAGCCAGTCGAACCATTTAATAATCAACCCGACCGCCACGGCGCCCAGCGGCACAAACCAGACGCCGCCCATCACCACCAGCGAGCCAATCAGCGTCGGCGAAATCGCCAGCCCCGAATGGTTGTTTAATACTTCCCAGGTAAAGTAGTTGGCGGTATTGAGCACCATCGTCGGGCGACCGTGCCACATCCAGCTGGGGATAAAGACGTAGAAATCGCGGATCATCGGCGCCAGCCCCTGGAAATCGATCTTGTCGTAGTTTTGCAGCAGCAGCGCCAGGTTCTCCCACGGCGAGAAGGTATCGCGTGTGAGATAGAGGAAGGTATAAAACGCTTCGTCGCCGCTGACGTTCATCCCGTAGCGCTTCAGCGCCAGCCAGAACATGCCGACGATGCCCAGCACGCCCGCCGCCGCCAGCATCCACAGGCTGATCCAACCGCGAATAATGCCGATAAACAGGAAGATGGCGAAGGCGATGATGATATTGGCGCGCGTCCCGCCGACGATGGCGTAGGTCAGCAAACCAAAGGCCACCGTGCTGACGAGGAAGAAGATCCACGCCTTATAATCCTGGCGCAGGAAATAGACCACCAGCATCGCCGGAATAAAGAAGTAGAAGAAGCGCTTCAACGCCACGCCGGAGACTTCAGCAGAGAAAATCTGGCTGTAGGAGTTGAGCTTAAACAGCAGGAAACCGTTGTGGGCGAAGAAGATGCCAACGCACAGCAGCGCCAGCCCCATCAAAATGCCCCACGCCAGATGGGTTTCTACCCGGTTCATGGTGAACAGCGGCCGACGCGCAACCTCACGCGATGCCGGACGCAGCCGCGTTTTATAGGTCACGTAGTAAATCGCATAGAAGCACACCGCGATCAGCAGCGTCTGCAGCAAAATCTCCGGCGGCGCCACGCTGACGTCAAAGCGGAACACCAGAATACTGGTCAGCGGGAAACCGAAGAAGAAAGTCAGCAGAAACAGCAACGAGAAAAAGACGTTGAAGTTGAAGCGTACCCGGCGGAACTCAAACCAGGTGGCGGTAGCGATAAACAGCGTCGACAGCAGCCAGACTACCAGCAGCCCGCTAAATTGCATTAACGTCATGCCTGCCCCTCCGCCGCTAACCGTAGCGCCCGCTGCCAGCCCGTCAGATAGTTCGGCCGGAAGAAAGCGATACCCGACTTATCCACGCTCGCCAGTTGGCGCTGCGCTTCGCGCACCACGCTGACGTCCAGCGCATCGCTGGTGAACAGCACCGGCACATGCTGCTCGGTCATATCCTGCCAGAACGGGTTTTCGCGGTTGAGCACGCAGGGAATGCCCGCCTGAATCAGCAAGCACAGGGTGCCGATCCCCTGCTGACGCGCGAACAGGAAATAGCCCAGATCGCAGCGGCGCAGCAGCGCCAGATAATCATGAAACTCCAGTTTCTCGCTGAGGATCTGCAGATGCTCACCGCTAAACAGCGCCGCCCCCGCCTCACGAACCTCATTGATATAGGCCTCGTTATTCGCCGGATAGCCCATCGGCACGATGACGTTTACCGTATCGCCAAACTGCTGATGAATAGCCTTCATCGCGGCAATATGTTCATTGCTGCGATCCCCGGAGTTACCCACCAGAATGGTCAGCGTGTCGCCGCGCGGCGCGTTTTCGGCCAGGGTATTCAGCGCCGGATCCATACGGGTCGGGAAATAGAGCAGTTCGCCCGGGACGCGCGGATGACGGTTTGCGAACCAGCTCAGATCGCCGCGGGTGGCGAAAACGCGCCCTACCCGCCCCTGCGCCAGGCGGCGCAGCGGATAGAACAGACGGAACTTCAGGCTGGTGGCGTTTTCGTACAGATCCGCCCCCCAGATATGCCAGTTAAACTGCGACGGGCGGATACCACCGCCCAACAGCGCCAGCCACAGGCCGGTATTGAACTGGCCGTGGAAGAAAAAGCGCTGCTGGCGGTTGGCTTTGGCTTGCGCAATCACCGCCTGCGCCAGCGACTTCTTCCCCGGATAACAGGTGATGTCCAGCGCCGGATACCCATCACGCACGCTGGCCTCATCACCGACGATCATAAATCTCCTGGCCTGCGGATCGGCGGCCAGTTCGTCGTTAAAGAACCGCAGTACGGTCTGGTTATGATGCGGGATATCTGATCCCAGTACATGTATCAGTGCTGTCATGCCCGTTTACGCCAGAGTAAAAACACGCCACTACAAAGGGCGAAATAAACAATATAAGTGGCCATATACGCCTGCGCCGCGCCAACCGCGCCGTGCGCCGGTATAAGCCAGTGTGAGAATGCGGTCAGCAGTGTGAACTGACTGATTTCCGTCAGAATATAAAAACGCAGCGACGCTTTGGCGATCACCAGATAGCCATAGACGTAGGCGCCTACTTTTAAAACGTCGCCCACCAGCTGCCAGGCGAACAGGTCACGCATCGCGGTAAAGCGATCGGAAAACAGCAGCCAGATGGCAAAATCGCGCAGCAGCCAGACCGTCAGGCTCGCCGCCGCCACTGCCGGCAGGACGAATTTCAGCGACTTGACTATCTCGCGGGTGATATCCGTTTTGGCGCTCAGCCGCGACAGCGTCGGCAGGAGATAGACGCTGAACGAGGCGGTAATAAACTGCAGATAGGCATCAGAGATGCTGCTCACCCCCTGCCAGATACCCACCGCCTCCCAGCCATAATGCGCCGCCAGCAGATTACGCATCATCACATAAGCCACCGGCAGGGTCACTGAGGTTATCAGCGCCATCAGGGTAAATTTCGATAGCTGTCCCGCCAGACCGTTATCCCAGCGCGGACGCAGGGCGCTCAGCGGGATATTACCCCGCCGCCAGAGCATAATACCCGCCGGAACCACCACCAGCGCCGGAACTAACGCCAGCCCCAGCAGCGCGCCCTGATAGCCGCCCAACACGTAGCAAGCATAGTAAGCCGCCACGCCGATCAGGCTCCCGGCAATCAGCGAGAAGGCGTTACCCGCCGCATCGCGAAAGCCTTTCATCAGCGCCAGCAGGAAGTTCGCCCAGGCGATCCCCATCTGTACCAGCGCCACCAGCCGTACCAGATTCTGATAATGAGTATGGCCGAACAGCCCCTGGCTTATCGGCGCCGCGGCCAGTAAAAACACCAGCGCCAGCAGTGTGGAAAAGCCAAGCACCATCGCCGACGAGGTGCCCACCACCTGCTTCAGGCGCGGGGGATCGTCGTGATGCTGCGCCACCAGCTTCGTGACGCCATTAAATATCCCGGCCCCGGCCAGCACGCCGAGTACGGTGACCAGTTGCCGGAAGTTACCGGCCTGGCCAACGCCCGCGGGCCCAAACGAGACGGCCAGCAGCTTGACGACCAACAGCCCGGCGCCGATTTTGACCAGCGTCGATGCCGCCGTCCACAATGAAGCTTTTGCTAACGACATATCAGGAGAAGTAGCTCAGCAGCGAGTTAATCACCGTCCGCTGGTTCACCACAGACAGATTGTAAAACAGCGGCAGGCGTACCAGGCGCTCGCTCTCCTGGGTGGTATAGCGGTCTTCACCGTGGAATTCGCCGAAGTGTTCGCCTGCCGGACAGCTGTGCAGAGGAATGTAATGGAATACCGCGAGGATCTCCGCCTCTTTCAGCCAGGCGATCAGCCTGCTGCGATCCTCGATATCGCGCAGCTTAATATAGAACATGTGCGCGTTTTGCCCGCAGTCGGCCGGGATCGTCGGCAGTTCGATACGTCCCGCGCGTGCCAGCGGCAGCAGGGCGTCATAGTAGTTCTGCCACAGCGCCAGGCGCTGTTGGTTGATGCGCTCCGCCGCTTCCAGCTGCGCCCACAGGTAGGCGGCCTGCAGGTCGGACATCAGATAGCTGGAGCCAATGTCCCGCCAGGTATATTTATCCACCAGGCCACGAAAGAACTGGCTACGGTTGGTGCCTTTTTCGCGAATGATCTCCGCGCGCTCCACCAGCGTGCGATCGTTGATGAGCGTCGCCCCGCCCTCACCGCCAGCGGTGTAGTTTTTGGTTTCATGGAAGCTGAAGCAGCCGATATGGCCGATGGTGCCCAGCGCACGCCCCTTGTAGGTGGACATCACCCCCTGCGCGGCATCTTCCACCACGAACAGGTTGTACTTGTCGGCGATGGCCATGATGATATCCATCTCGCAAGCTACGCCGGCATAATGCACCGGGACGATCGCCCGGGTTTTATCGGTGATAGCGGCTTCGATTAACGTTTCATCGATATTCATGGTATCGCGACGGATATCGACGAAGACGATTTTCGCCCCGCGCAGCACAAAAGCATTGGCGGTGGAGACAAAGGTATAGCTGGGCATAATCACTTCGTCGCCCGGCTGGATATCCAGCAGCAGCGCGGCCATCTCCAGCGAAGCCGTGCAGGAAGGGGTTAGCAGGGCCTTTGCCGTGCCAAAACGCTGCTCCATCCACTGCTGGCAGCGGCGCGTAAAGCCGCCGTCGCCGCACAGCTTGCCGCTGTTCATCGCAGACTGCATGTAATCAAGCTCGGTTCCAACCACCGGCGGCGCGTTAAATGGGATCATGAGGTCACCTGTATAGCCAGTAGGCGGTGCTTTCCACATTAGCACCGCTGAGAATATAACGTTTAAGCGCGGCGGTGTTGCCCATCTGGGTCGCCACCCGCAGTGTAGAAAGTCCGCGCGAAGCGGCCCAGTACCGCGCCGCCTGCATCAGCTGCGCCCCGGCGCCGCGTCCGGCCAGCAGGCCGATACGCGCCTCGCTGGCATTGAGCTGGCGCAGGGAGACAAAGGCGCGAATATCGCCCTCAGGATGACGGTAAATCAGGCACTGATGATCGAAGGTGCCGCGCACCGCATTTTCAATCCACTGGGCATAGAAGCGGCCGCTGGCATCGGCAGCGTACCAGGGCGCACGAAAGCGGCTCAGGGCAAAGGCCTGCGCCGCCAGCTCGCGCAGTGGCGCAATATCCGCCTCCACGGCGACGTCGGCGCCCGCATCCGCAGGGTTGCCCACCGGTAGCGCCAGATCGACCTCGCCTTCCACCAGCTGAAAACCCAGCTGCTGCAGCGCGTCGAGCCGGACGGTGTCGCTGGCGGCTACCTTCGCCTGCACCCGCGACCACCCCGCCAGCGCCTCAGGCGTCAGCAGCGGCGCACGCTCGTCAAAGTGAACGACGGCGCTGTTAACGGCAAAGAAGCGGTTCTCCCACTCCAGGGGATCAATACTGGCGCGGACGGGCACGGAGCAGATCCAGCAGATATTGGCCGTAGCCGGTTTTTTCCAGCCGCTTCGCCGCGCGTTTGACGCCGTCGTCGTCCAGCCAGCCGTTGCGCCAGCCGATCTCTTCCAGACAGGCGATTTTAAAGCCCTGACGCTTCTCGACGGTCTGCACAAACATGCTGGCCTCGATCAAGCTATCGTGGGTGCCGGTATCCAGCCACGCAAAGCCGCGTCCAAGCAGTTCGACGGTTAATGCGCCATCTTCAAGGTACATCTGGTTGATGGAGGTGATTTCCAGTTCGCCGCGCTCGGATGGCTTGACCCGTTTGGCGTACTCCGCCACCTTGCCATCGTAGAAATAGAGACCGGTGACCGCCCAGTTCGACTTCGGCTGCTTCGGCTTCTCTTCCAGCGACAGCGCGCGGAAGTTGTCATCAAACTCCACCACGCCAAAGCGTTCAGGATCCATCACCTGATAGCCAAAAATCGTCGCCCCTTCCGTGCGGGCAGCCACGCTGCGCAGCTTGGGGCTGAAGCTCTGGCCGAAGAAGATGTTGTCGCCTAACACCAGGCACGCCGGTTCACCGTTAAGAAAGGCTTCGCCGATGATAAACGCCTGGGCTAAACCATCCGGCGACGGCTGTACGGCATAGTGCAGCGCAATGCCAAACTCTGAACCATCGCCGAGCAGGCGCTGGAAATCGCGCAGATCGTCCGGCGTGGTGATGATCAGGATCTCACGGATCCCGGCCAGCATTAATACCGACAGCGGGTAGTAGATCATCGGCTTATCGTAGATCGGCAACAGCTGCTTCGACACGCCGCGGGTGATAGGATGCAGTCGCGTTCCGGACCCCCCCGCCAGAATAATACCTTTCATCATTCCCCCCAGAGATGATTAGCCTTGCAGCCCAAGACGCTCGCCCTGATAGCTACCGTCCTGAACCTGGCGCCACCATGTCTCGTTCGCCAGATACCACGCCACGGTCTTACGCATGCCGGAAGTGAAGGTCTCAGCCGGCGTCCAGCCCAGCTCACGGGCAATCTTCGAGGCATCAATGGCATAGCGCAGATCGTGGCCCGGGCGGTCGGCAACAAAGGCGATCAGGTCGCGATAGTGCGCCACGCCCTGCGGCTTATTCGGCGCCAGCGCTTCGAGCAATTCGCAAATGGTTTCCACCACCTCGATGTTTTTACGTTCGTTATGACCGCCGATATTGTAAGTCTCGCCCGGTTCGCCGCGGGTCGCCACCAGATATAGCGCCCTGGCGTGATCTTCCACGTACAGCCAGTCGCGGATCTGCTGTCCATTGCCATACACCGGCAGCGGCTTGCCCGCCAGCGCGTTGAGGATCGTCAGCGGGATCAGCTTCTCGGGGAAGTGATACGGGCCGTAGTTGTTCGAACAGTTGGTAATAAGCGTCGGCAGGCCATAGGTTCGCAGCCAGGCGCGCACCAGGTGGTCGCTGCTGGCTTTCGAGGCCGAATAGGGACTGCTTGGCGCATAGGGCGTAGTCTCGGTAAAGAAATCATCGCTGCCGTGCAGATCGCCATACACTTCATCGGTGGAGATGTGATGGAAGCGAAACGCCGATTTTTGCACCGTAGCCAGCGTATTCCACCAGCTACGGGCCGCCTCCAGCAGCGTATAGGTGCCCACGATATTGGTTTCAATAAACGCCGCCGGGCCGTCAATCGAACGATCGACATGGCTTTCCGCAGCCAGGTGCATCACTGTATCCGGTTGATACTGAACGAAAATACGATCAAGCTCGCCGCGGTCGCAAATATCCACCTGTTCAAAGGCGAAACGCGCATCCTGCGCCACCGTCGCCAGCGACATTAAATTGCCGGCGTAGGTCAGTTTATCCACCACCACCACGCGATCGGCGGTGTGCTGGATAATCTCCCGCACTACCGCCGAACCAATGAAGCCCGCGCCGCCGGTGACCAGAATGGTTCTCACCGCCACACTCCTTTGGTGTCGATGATATACGCCTGGGTGACGCTATCGCCGCTAACGGCTTTAAATTCCTGGTGATCGACCAGCATCACCAGCACATCGGCGCTGGCCAGCGCCGCATCGAGGGTCGCCAGCGTACACAGACCGTCGAGCTTCTTCGGCAGCGCGTGAATGTTGGGCTCAACCACCTGCGTCGTGCCGCTGTGCCAGCGGGCAATCTGCGCGGCAATTTCCATTGCCGGGCTTTCGCGCAGGTCGTCAATATTCGGCTTAAAGGCGAGGCCAAAACAGGCAATGGTCAGTTCGCTGGCCCGTTTGTTGGTGGCATTCAGGCAGTCCGCTACCTGCGCTTTCACCTGTTCGATAACCCATTCCGGCTTGTGGTCGTTAACCTCACGGGCCGTGCGGATCAGACGCGCCTGCTGCGGGTTCTGCGCCACGATAAACCACGGGTCGACGGCGATACAGTGGCCGCCGACGCCCGGACCCGGCTGCAGGATATTCACCCGAGGATGACGGTTCGCCAGGCGGATCAGCTCCCAGACGTTAATGCCCTGGTCAGCGCAAATCAGCGAAAGCTCGTTGGCAAAAGCGATGTTGACGTCGCGGAAGCTGTTTTCCGTCAGCTTGCACATCTCAGCGGTGCGCGAGTTGGTCACCACACATTCGCCTTCAAGGAAGATTTTATACAGCTCGCTGGCGCGAGCGGAGCAGACTGGCGACATGCCCCCGATAACGCGGTCGTTTTTAATCAGCTCGACCATCACCTGACCGGGCAATACCCGCTCCGGGCAGTAGGCGATATTCACGTCCGCCGCTTCACCCACCTGCTGGGGGAAGCTAAGATCCGGGCGCATCTCCGCCAGCCACTCAGCCATCTGTTCGGTCGACCCGACCGGCGAGGTGGACTCGAGGATCACCAGCGAGCCTTTCTTTAACGTTGGCGCAATGGATTTTGCCGCCGACTCGACAAACACCATATCCGGCTCGTGGCGATCTTTAAACGGCGTCGGCACGGCAATCAGGTAGGCATCCGCTGCCACCGGGGTGGTGGTGGCGCTTAAATACCCCTGCTCGACCGCGGTCTTCACCACGCTCGCCAGATCCGGCTCCACGATATGAATCTCTCCACGGTTAATGGTCTCCACGGCATGTTGATTGACATCAACGCCGACCACCCGCTTCTGCCGGGAGGCGAACGCGGCAGCGGTTGGCAGCCCGATATAGCCAAGGCCAATCACTGAAATGGTAGAAAAACTCATAGCGTTACCTGATTATTTTTAAGTGCAGACAAAATTCGACGACATGCTTCGCCATCGCCATAAGGATTATGTGCGCGGCTCATCACCTGGTATGCGGCATCATCCTCCAGCAGACGCGTCACTTCCGCGACGATGCGCTGGCTGTCAGTGCCCACCAGACACACGGTGCCGGCGGCCACCGCTTCCGGACGTTCGGTCATATCGCGCATGACCAGCACCGGTTTCCCCAGGGAAGGCGCCTCTTCCTGAATGCCACCGGAATCGGTCAGGATGAGCCAGGCCCGATCCATCAACCAGACGAACGGCAGGTAGTCCTGCGGTTCAATCAACATCACGTTGTCGATATGGCCGAGAATACGGTTCACCGGTTCGCTGACATTAGGATTCAGGTGAACCGGATAGACAATCTGCACCTCAGGGTGGGTATGGGCTATCTCCGCCAGCGCCTGGCAGATCTGCTCAAAACCGCGGCCGAAGCTTTCCCGCCGATGGCCGGTAACCAGAATCATTTTTTTACCGTGGCTAATGAAAGGGTAGCGCTGCAGCAAGGTCTCCCGTAGCGCTTCATCGCCCAGAACCCGATCGCGCACCCAGAACAGAGCATCGATGACGGTATTACCGGTCACCGTGATGCGACTGTCGGCAATGTTCTCCCGCAGGAGATTCTGCCGCGAGGTTTCCGTAGGGGCGAAGTGGTACGTCGCCAGATGCCCGGTCAACGTACGGTTGCCCTCTTCCGGCCACGGCGAACTTAAATCGCCGGTCCGCAGCCCCGCCTCTACATGGCCCACCGGTATGCGCTGGTAAAACGCCGCCAGGCTCGCCGCCATCGTGGTGGTGGTATCGCCATGCACCAGCACCACGTCGGGTTTAAACGACTCCAGGACCGGCTTCAGCCCCTCAAGAATACGGCAGGTGATCTCGGTGAGCCCCTGCCCCGGCTTCATGATGTTGAGATCGTAGTCCGGGGTGATGGAGAATAGTTTCAACACCTGATCGAGCATCTCCCGATGCTGCGCGGTCACGCATACTTTCGCCTCAAAATGAGGATCCTTTGCCAGCGCATGGACCAGAGGAGCCATCTTGATGGCTTCCGGCCTCGTGCCAAATACAGTTAGTACTTTCACATCGATTCTCTTCGATTAGGCGATGAAGGTCATCTGCCCTTCACCACAGGCCGCAATCACAGGACACGACGACGCGATAACGCCACGCCTGCGCCGATGAGCGCACCCACAATCCCCCACATCACCATCAGAAATACACGGCGCGGGCTATCGCGTTTTACAGGTTCTTCCGGCGTTCGCAAATACCGGTAAGTCTGAAAACGCGGGTCCAACGTTGGACCGACGTTCAACGTGCTCAGCATGGCGCGATTCTGGTCGTAATCGAGGTCATATTCCGGTCCGACGGCCTGCAGGTTTTCCAGTCTGGCCTGCAGCATCGGCCTGCCCAATAAAAATAGCTCTGAATCCGGCAACTGATCGGCAGGAACATCCGTTTCGCTGCGTGAGATGTTATGCTGCTGAGCGACCTTCAGCGCTTGCTCCACGCTGTGGGTCCGGCGGTTGAAAATAGCCTCGGCCACCTCCTCCTGGCGCTTCACCTGCGCCTTCATTTGCACCGTCCGCGCCGCCCAGGCGCCTTTGAGTTCGTCGTTAAGATGGCCGGCCGCCCGCTGGCTGGCGAAAGCCACATACTGGCGCAGCAAATTATTGGCATCCTGCCCGGTCTCGGCAGTCAGTTTGACGCTGTCATTGACGCTCTTGGCCGCATCGCCGGGCATAAACTGGATATTGTTAATCAAATCATCCAGCATCGCCGCATCGGCGCGAGCATTACCCGACTGGCGCTGCTTGTAGTAGTCCGTTTGCAGCCAGAAATCACGCCGGGTGTCCCAGGAGGCCAGCTGCATGATGAACTCTTTATACGCTTCATCCATGGCGGAAGGCTGATCCACCGAGGCCAGGTCGGCTTTGATATCCAGATTGCGTAAGAACTGCTGCTGGGAATAGTACCCCCCCAACATGTTGACAGTAGGCCGATCGGTGATCGCCGTGGCGCTCCACTCCTGGCGAGCAAAGAAGGTGTACACCAACACGATAGCGGCGAAGAGAACAGCGCCGCCGACTATCCAGCCTTTTCCTGCCCATAAAGCGCGAAACAGCCCGCGAATATCCAGCTCGTTCTCAACGTTCACTGCTTGTGCTCCCGGTAATGGTTGAGTCATCACATCCCCAGCTTTACTTGGTTAGTTTCGGATTATTGCCGCTGTGTCGCCGAATTCTGCGTCTGATGCGCTTAACCAGACGCGCCACTTTCCAGGCGCGCTTAATACAGTAGCCATAAAGGAAGAAGGCCACCAAAAAGAGAATTAACATCACCCATTCCGGCACAATGCGGGTATATTCCGCCGCGACGCCAACCAGCGCCAGCAGGGCAGCGGCCAGGGTAATCAGGACGAACGCCTGGCGGGAAGTAAACCCGGCGCGCATGATCAAATGATGAATATGCTGCCGGTCCGGTGAGAAAGGACTCATGCCTTTACGCAGGCGGCGATACATAATCGCCACCATATCCATCAACGGGATAGCGATAATCCACAGCGCAGTGACCGGGCTGATGGGATGCGTTTTACCTTGGGTGGTTTCCAGCAGGATCCAGATGATGGTGAAGCCAATCATGGTGCTGCCGGCGTCACCCATAAAAACTTTATAGCGGCGGCCGAGGGCGCCAAGATTAAGAAGAATATAGGGCAGAATGGCGGCGATCATCGCAAAACACCACATCGCCAGGCTGTACTGGCCATCAAACCAAAGGATGATCCCGGTCGCCGCAAAGGAGACCGATGACAGGCCGCCGAGCAGACCGTCAATCCCATCGACCATATTAAACGCATTGATGGCGGCCCAGACGGCAAACAGAGTAAGGAAGAAGCCGAAGGGCCCCAGCACCAGCTCCCACGAGCCAAAAATAAAGCCCAGACTACTCAGATGCAGATTCCCTGCCATCATCATAATCACGGCGATCGCGGCCTGAATGACCGCGCGAATTTTCACGCTGATGTCGAAGCGATCGTCCAGCGCACCAACCAGCACCAATACCCCCGCACAGGCCAGATACAGCGAGGCGTGAGGAATATAATAATCGGCGATAGCGAAGGTAAAACAGATGCCTGCATAAACTGAGATACCACCGACCAACGGAATCAACCCCTGATGCCGTTTGCGATAGTTTGGTTTATCCACTAACCCAATCTTTTTTGCCACTTTCCGCGCGACAAAAATAAAGAGGGTCGTGAATAAGAAAATACTGATTAATTCAGTAATAGCAGTGAGTAAATTCACAACGCATGTGCTCTCAGCATAGTTAATCCGGGAAGTATAGCGATGATGCCCCAACTCCAGAAGGGGAAAAGCAGAACATTACAAATTTATTGTATAGATTTTAGTCTGTTAAAGCTGTCTCCGCCTGCTGTCCGGCGCCATTATACGACAACTTTCGTCCCGCTTTCTCTGTCTCTGGATCATACAAATCCCAAAATGAAAACGCCACGCAAAGGCGTGGCGTTTTTGGCTTTTTTTACCTTACGAGCGCTTCATCATATCGAAGAAGTCATCATTCGTCTTAGTCATTGCCAGTTTATTAATGAGGAATTCCATCGCGTCGATCTCACCCATCGGATGGATAATTTTGCGCAGGATCCACATTTTCTGCAGCTCTTCCTGAGTGGTGAGCAGCTCTTCTTTACGCGTACCGGAACGGTTGTAATCGATAGCCGGGAAGACGCGTTTTTCAGCAATCTTACGAGAGAGGTGCAGCTCCATGTTACCGGTGCCTTTAAACTCTTCGTAGATAACTTCATCCATTTTGGAGCCAGTGTCGATCAGCGCCGTGGCGATGATGGTCAGGCTACCGCCCTCTTCAACGTTACGCGCCGCGCCGAAGAAACGCTTCGGACGGTGCAGGGCGTTAGCGTCCACACCACCGGTCAGCACTTTACCGGAAGCCGGGACCACAGTGTTGTAGGCACGCGCCAGACGGGTAATGGAGTCGAGCAGGATGATAACGTCTTTCTTGTGTTCAACCAGACGTTTCGCTTTCTCGATAACCATCTCAGCAACCTGAACGTGACGGGATGCCGGTTCGTCGAAGGTGGAAGCAACGACTTCACCTTTCACCAGACGCTGCATCTCGGTCACTTCTTCCGGACGTTCGTCGATCAGCAGCACCATCAGCACGCAGTCCGGATGGTTGTAAGCGATGCTCTGCGCGATGTTCTGCAGCAGCATGGTTTTACCGGCTTTCGGCGGCGCGACGATCAGACCACGCTGGCCGCGGCCAATCGGGGAAGCCAGATCCAGTACGCGAGCGGTTAAGTCTTCGGTAGAACCGTTACCACGCTCCATACGCAGACGAGAATTCGCGTGCAGCGGCGTTAAGTTCTCGAACAGGATCTTGTTACGGGCGTTTTCCGGCTTGTCGTAGTTAACTTCGTTAACTTTCAGCAGCGCAAAGTAACGCTCACCCTCTTTCGGAGGACGAATCTTACCGGAAATGGTGTCACCAGTGCGGAGGTTGAAACGGCGGATTTGGCTGGGGGATACGTAGATGTCGTCAGGGCCGGCGAGGTAGGAGCTGTCTGCGGAGCGGAGGAATCCAAATCCATCCTGCAGTATCTCCAGTACGCCGTCGCCAAAGATATCTTCGCCACTCTTCGAATGCTGCTTGAGGATGGCAAAAATAATATCCTGCTTACGCATACGAGCCAGATTTTCCAGCCCCATATTTTCGCCGAGAGTAATCAGCTCAGAAACCGGCGTATTCTTTAATTCGGTAAGATTCATAGTGGTGTGGGTTCTTAAACTCGGGGTAAATCTCGAACTTAATGTTGTGAATGGTATGGCAGGAACTTCCATGCCTGTTAACGGCCTTCATCTCGTGTCTGTACGTTGCCTGGTCACAGGAAAGAACGCAGAACTGAAACGACTAGACGGAATGAGTGAAAAGCCCGGAATTAATAGCTTCACGCGCATTTTTTTGCGGGATGCTTCGGGTAAAACAAGATTCAAACAAGGTATGTTTAAAACGAAGTCTGTGGATTAACTTAGCACGACTCCAGCCGGGCGTCCAGAGTTCCGCAAAAAATAGGAATCTGGACGCCGGAACAGCAATTCGCTTACGCCAGGTTGGCGTCGAGGAACTCTTTCAGCTGACCCTTGGACAGGGCGCCAACTTTGGTGGCCGCCACTTCGCCGTTTTTGAACAGCAGCAGGGTTGGGATGCCGCGAATGCCGTACTTCGGCGCGGTACCCGGGTTCTGGTCGATGTTCAGCTTAGCTACGGTCAGTTTGCCCTGATACTCTTCAGCGATCTCATCCAGAATCGGGGCGATCATTTTGCACGGACCACACCACTCTGCCCAGAAATCGACGAGGGTCAGCCCGTCAGCCTTGAGTACGTCCGTGTCAAAACTGTCGTCAGTCAGGTGAATAATTTTATCGCTCATATTTAACTCCACAGGAATAAGCCTGGTGTGTTGGTGTCGTAGCCATCAACGACGCGCTGCAGCTACGTTATGCACGCTATTCTTCAGGATACCTCAATTCTCTGGTCTGCCAACTGGCGCGATCCATCATGGACCCACCTTTTGACGCCAGGGTTGCCCGAACGCGAACTGCATGCTGCAGATTTATCGCTCCCGACTCGCTTAGTGGTCTAAGCTATCCTGGATTCGTTCAGTTACCGTAGACGTACCTTGAATAATTTCGCACACCGCCAACGAAAGGTTGACGTTATTTCACCGGATACGCTTTCTTAATGCAATAGTTAGCTGATATTCTACCACACTATGAGCAAAACACATTTAACAGAACAGAAGTTTTCCGACTTCGCCCTGCACCCGGCAGTCATTGAAGCCCTTGAAAAGAAAGGGTTTCATAATTGCACACCTATTCAGGCCCTCGCCCTTCCGCTGACGCTGGAAGGCCGCGATGTCGCCGGGCAGGCGCAAACCGGTACCGGTAAAACGATGGCGTTCCTGACGTCGACGTTTCATTATCTTCTCTCTCACCCGGCTATCGCCGATCGCCAGGTAAACCAGCCGCGCGCGCTGATTATGGCGCCGACGCGTGAACTGGCGGTACAGATCCACGCGGACGCTGAACCGCTGGCGCAGGCCACCGGTCTGAAGCTGGGTCTGGCTTACGGCGGCGACGGCTACGATAAGCAGCTGAAAGTGCTGGAAAGCGGCGTCGATATTCTGATCGGCACCACCGGTCGTCTGATCGATTACGCGAAGCAAAACCACATTAACCTCGGCGCCATTCAGGTCGTCGTGCTGGACGAAGCCGATCGCATGTACGATCTCGGCTTTATTAAAGATATCCGCTGGCTATTCCGCCGCATGCCGCCGGCCACTCAGCGTCTGAACATGCTGTTCTCCGCGACCCTTTCCTATCGCGTACGCGAACTGGCGTTCGAACAAATGAACAACGCCGAGTACGTTGAAGTCGAGCCGGAACAGAAAACGGGCCACCGTATTAAAGAAGAGCTCTTCTACCCGTCCAACGAAGAAAAAATGCGCCTGCTGCAGACGCTGCTGGAAGAAGAGTGGCCCGATCGCGCCATCGTCTTCGCCAATACCAAGCATCGTTGTGAAGATATCTGGGGCCATCTCGCCGCCGACGGCCATCGCGTAGGTCTGCTGACCGGCGACGTGGCGCAGAAAAAACGTCTGCGTATTCTCGAAGAATTTACCCGCGGCGACCTCGATATCCTGGTCGCGACTGACGTTGCCGCTCGTGGCTTGCACATTCCGGCCGTGACCCACGTATTTAACTACGATCTACCAGACGATTGCGAAGATTACGTTCACCGCATTGGCCGTACCGGTCGCGCTGGCGCAAGCGGTCACTCCATCAGCCTCGCCTGCGAAGAGTATGCGCTGAACATGCCGGCTATCGAAACCTATATTGGTCACTCAATTCCGGTCAGCAAGTACAACCCGGACGCGCTGATGACCGATCTGCCGAAGCCGCTGCGCCTGACCCGTGCTCGCCCAGGCAACGGCCCGCGCCGCAACGGTCCACCGCGCAATCGTCGTCGTTCAGGTTAAGAAATCTATGCTATACGCTCAATCATTCAGAATGTGCCAGGGCGCGCTTCCCCGGCAACCCGCTCAGTTACACGGATTGGGCACAAGCGCCCCGTCGACCAGGGAGCCTTCTGAACGATGAAGAGCATGAGCTCCACCTCGCTGTATGCCGCCATTGATTTGGGCTCCAACAGTTTTCATATGTTGGTGGTGCGCGAGGTGGCTGGCAGTATCCAGACGCTGAGCCGCATTAAGCGCAAAGTCCGTCTTGCCGCCGGCCTGAATAGCGACAACACGCTCTCCGCAGAAGCGATGGAGCGCGGCTGGCAGTGCTTACGCCTGTTTGCCGAACGCCTGCAGGATATTCCGCCGGCGCAAATCCGCGTCGTGGCCACCGCCACGCTGCGTCTTGCCGTCAATGCCGGCGAATTTCTGGCGAAAGCGCAGGAGATCCTCGGCAGTCCGGTACAGGTCATTAGTGGCGAAGAAGAAGCGCGTCTGATTTATCAGGGGGTCGCCCACACCACCGGCGGCGCCGATCAGCGTCTGGTGGTCGATATCGGCGGCGCCAGCACCGAACTGGTGACCGGAACCGGCGCGCAAACGACCTCGCTATTTAGCCTGTCGATGGGCTGTGTGACCTGGCTTGAACGCTATTTCGCCGATCGCAGCCTGACGAAAGAAAATTTCGATCTTGCCGAGGCGGCCGCGCGTGAGGTGCTGCTGCCCGTCGCCGATGTGCTGCGCTATCACGGATGGAAAGTGTGCGTTGGCGCCTCCGGCACCGTTCAGGCTCTGCAGGAAATTATGATGGCGCAGGGGATGGATGAGCGGATCACCCTGACCAAACTCCAGCAGCTTAAACAGCGCGCCATTCAGTGCGGACGCCTGGAAGAGCTGGAGATCGAAGGCTTAACCCTTGAGCGAGCGCTGGTGTTTCCAAGCGGGCTGGCGATCCTTATCGCTATCTTCAGCGAACTGAATATTCAGTGTATGACCCTCGCGGGCGGCGCGTTACGTGAAGGTCTGGTGTACGGCATGCTGCATCTCTCCGTTGAACAGGACATCCGCAGCCGCACTCTGCGTAATATTCAGCGTCGTTTTATGATCGACACCGAACAGGCCCAGCGCGTCGCTGGTCTCGCCAGCCACCTGCTCAGCCAGCTGGACGGCAGCTGGGAGCTGGATCCGCTAAGCCGCGACTTGCTCCTCAGCGCCTGTGCATTGCATGAAATTGGCCTGAGCGTGGATTTTAAGCGCGCGCCGCAGCACGCGGCCTATCTGGTCAATAATCTCGACCTGCCCGGCTTTACCCCGGCGCAGAAGAAGCTGATTGCGACGCTGTTGCTTAACCAGACTAACGCCATCGACCTCTCATCGCTTCATCAGCAGAATGCCGTCCCGCCGCGAGTTGCCGAACATCTTTGTCGCCTGCTGCGACTGGCGATCCTCTTTGCCAGCCGGCGGCGTGACGATTTGCTGCCCGCCATCAATCTTGTGGCCGATGATGAAAAACTGTCCCTGACGCTGCCGGAAAACTGGCTGGATAATCACCCGCTTGGGGCTGAGCTGATCGAACAGGAATGCCAGTGGCAGAGCTATGTGCACTGGGTGCTTGAGGTGAAGTAATACGCTGAACATTGCCGGGCGGCGGCTTCGCCTTACCCGGCCAGCTTATCGCTATCCTTTCTCTTTAGCTTTTGCCAGCATGGCGCGAATGTTCGCCACGTTAGCCTGTCCTTTATGCATTCGCTCTTCAGCGGTAATCACTTTGCGCGCCTGCTCCCAAATCAGATCGTCCTGGGGTAGCTCCAGCAGAAAACGGCTCGGTTCCGGGCGCACCACCTCACCATACTGCCGGCGCTCCTTACAGAGCGTAAAGGTCAGCTCTTTCTGCGCGCGGGTGATGCCCACGTAGGCTAACCGGCGCTCTTCATCGACATTATCTTCATCAATGCTGCTCTGGTGCGGGAGCAATCCCTCTTCCATTCCCACCAGGTAAACATACGGGAACTCCAGCCCTTTTGAGGCATGAAGGGTCATCAGCTGCACCTGATCCAGCTCTTCATCCGATTCACCGCGCTCCATCATGTCGCGCAGCGTAAAGCGGGTGACCACCTGCGTCAGGGTCATTGGCTCATCGATTTCGCTGCCTTCCAGCATCTCGGTCATCCAGGTGAACAGCTGGTTGACGTTTTTCATGCGCATTTCTGCGGCCTTCGGGCTGGGCGAGGTTTCATACAGCCAGGATTCGTAGTCAATTCCGCGGATTAAGTCGCGCACGGCGTTAACCGGCTCGCGTTCGGCCAGCTGCTGGATCTCACGCAGCCAGTGGGTGAAGCGGGTGAGTGATTCATACCCGCGCCCGGTCAGCGTCTGGCTGAGACCCATATCAAAGCTGGCGGTGAACAATCCTTTGTTGCGGCCCATCGCCCACTCACCGAGCTTTTGCAGCGTCGCCGGGCCGATCTCGCGCTTCGGTGTATTCACGATACGCAGGAAGGCGCTGTCGTCGTCCGGGTTGGTCAGCACGCGCAGATAGGCCAGCAGATCTTTAATTTCCGGGCGCGAGAAGAACGACGTGCCGCCGGAGATTTTGTACGGGATGCGGTTCTGCATCAGCATCTTTTCAAAGACCCGCGACTGGTGATTGCCGCGATAAAGGATCGCGTAGTCTTTGTAATTGGTTTTATTAATGAAGTGGTGGGCGATCAGCTCCCCGGCCACGCGCTCCGCTTCATGATCTTCATTGTTGGCGGAGAGCACTTTCAGCTCAGCGCCATATCCCAGCTCAGAGAACAGCCGCTTTTCAAAAACGTGCGGGTTATTGGCGATCAGAATGTTAGCGGCTTTCAGAATACGCCCGGAGGAGCGATAGTTCTGCTCAAGCTTGATAACCTGCAGCGCCGGGAAGTCCTGGCTGAGCAGCACCAGGTTCTGCGGCCGCGCGCCGCGCCACGAGTAGATCGACTGGTCATCGTCGCCTACCACGGTAAAACGCGCCCGCTGGCCCACCAGCAGCTTCACCAGCTCATACTGGCTGGTGTTGGTATCCTGATACTCATCCACCAGCAGGTAGCGGATCTTATTCTGCCAGCGTTCGCGCACCTCCTCGTTGCGCTGCAGCAGCAGCGTCGGCAGCAGGATCAGATCGTCAAAATCGAGGACATTGCAGGCCTTCATATGCGCATCGTACAGCCCATAGCAGTGGGCGAAGATGCGATCCCGTTCGCCTTTCGCACCCGCGGCGGCCTGCGCCGGGGTTTTCAGATCGTTTTTCCAGTTGGAGATCGTCGAGATCAACTGCTGGAGCACCACTTTGTCATCTTCGATCAACCCTTCGGTCAGCTCTTTGAGCAGCGCCACCTGGTCAGTATCGTCGAATAAGGAGAAGTTAGACTTCATGCCCAGCGCGGCGTATTCCCGCTTGATGATATCCAGCCCCAGAGTGTGGAAGGTGGAGATCATCAGCCCGCGCGCCTCTTTGCGCCCCAGCGTTTGCCCAACGCGCTCTTTCATCTCGCGCGCGGCTTTGTTGGTAAAGGTCACAGCCGCGATATGGCGCGCCTGATAGCCGCAGCCGCGGATCAGGTGGGCGATTTTATTGGTGATCACGCGGGTCTTACCGGAGCCGGCGCCCGCCAGCACCAGGCAAGGTCCGGTTACAAATTCGACGGCTTGTTGTTGGCCAGGGTTTAAACGCATGGGAGTCTTGCTCAATCTTCGAACGGGGTGGGGATTGTAGCAGAAAGCGGAGCCGAGATTTACCGACTGATGGTAAAGTGAAGAAATCGCGATTAACCCGTAGAGCAGAACCATGAAAAAGACCGCAGCAGCCCTGCATATCCTGGTCAAAGAAGAGAAACTGGCCCAGGAGATCCTTGCCAAACTGGAACGCGGCATCAGCTTCGATCATCTGGCGAAGCGCTATTCGAAATGCCCGTCCGGGCGTAACGGCGGCGATCTGGGGGAGTTTCAGCAAGGCGCGATGGTCGGCCCATTCGATCAGGCGGTCTTTAGCTGCCCACTTCTCAAGCCCTACGGTCCGGTAAAAACCAAATTTGGCTACCATATCATTAAGGTGCTTTATCGCCGCTGACGCGTGGTATATTGCGCCCCGATTTATCTCAACCTATTCAAGGCACGATCATGGCAAAAACAGCAGCAGCACTGCATATTCTTGTTAAAGAAGAGAAACTGGCTCTGGATCTTCTGGAGCAGATTAAAAACGGCGCCGACTTCGGTAAGCTGGCGAAGAAGCACTCCATTTGCCCATCAGGCAAACGCGGCGGTGATTTAGGTGAGTTCCGCCAGGGCCAGATGGTGCCGGCGTTCGATAAAGTGGTTTTCTCCTGCCCGGTGCTGGAGCCAACCGGCCCGCTGCATACCCAGTTCGGCTACCACATCATCAAAGTGCTGTACCGGAAATAATAAAAAAACCCGGGGATCTTAATCTCCGGGTTTTTGCCTGATGGCGCTTCGCTTATCAGGCCTATTAAACAAATCCATTCCTCTATGGATTTCGGCTTGCCGGAAGGCGGCAAAGAGGTACATCCCCACGAACATAGATTACTATGTGACTGGGGTGTACGTACCGTAGCCAACGCATCGGCAAGTCAAAAGACGACGAGGAATTAGCCGGCTACCGCGATACGCTTCATATCGGTCATATAACCGCGCAGTTTCTTACCAACCTGCTCAATAGCGTGGCTGCGAATGGCTTCGTTAACATCACGCAGCTGAGCGTTGTCTACCGCGCCTTCGGCAATCGCCGTACCCAGGTCGCCAGTCTGCAGGGTGGTCATGAACTCTTTCAGCAGCGGTACGCAAGCGTAAGAGAACAGGTAGTTACCATATTCAGCGGTATCAGAGATAACCACGTTCATCTCGTACAGACGCTTACGGGCAATAGTATTGGCGATCAGCGGCAGCTCGTGCAGTGATTCGTAGTACGCGGACTCTTCGATGATGCCGGAGGCCACCATGGTTTCGAAGGCCAGCTCAACGCCCGCTTTCACCATCGCGATCATCAGAACGCCTTTATCGAAGTACTCCTGCTCGCCGATTTTACCTTCATACTGCGGCGCGGTTTCGAACGCGGTTTTACCAGTCTCTTCACGCCAGGTCAGCAGTTTCTTATCGTCGTTCGCCCAGTCCGCCATCATACCGGAGGAGAATTCGCCGGAAATGATGTCGTCCATGTGTTTCTGGAACAGCGGTGCCATAATCTCTTTCAGCTGCTCGGAGAGCGCATAAGCGCGCAGTTTCGCCGGGTTAGAGAGGCGATCCATCATCAGGGTGATGCCGCCCTGCTTCAGCGCTTCGGTGATGGTTTCCCAGCCGAACTGAATCAGTTTTTCTGCATACGCCGGATCGGTACCTTCCGCCACCAGCTTGTCGAAGCACAGCAGAGAACCCGCCTGCAGCATGCCGCAGAGGATGGTCTGCTCGCCCATCAGGTCAGATTTCACTTCGGCAACGAAGGAAGATTCCAGCACGCCCGCACGATGGCCGCCGGTCGCCGCCGCCCATGCTTTCGCAATGGCCATGCCTTCGCCTTTCGGGTCGTTTTCCGGATGTACCGCGATAAGCGTCGGTACGCCGAAACCGCGTTTGTACTCTTCACGCACTTCGGTACCCGGGCACTTCGGCGCCACCATCACCACGGTGATGTCTTTACGGATCTGCTCGCCCACTTCCACGATGTTGAAACCGTGGGAGTAGCCCAGCGCCGCGCCGTCTTTCATCAGCGGCTGTACGGAGCGCACAACGTCAGAGTGCTGTTTGTCCGGAGTCAGGTTAACCACCAGGTCCGCCTGCGGGATCAGCTCTTCATAAGTGCCGACTTTGAAGCCGTTTTCGGTCGCTTTACGCCAGGAGGCGCGCTTCTCGGCGATCGCTTCTTTGCGCAGCGCATAGGAGATATCCAGGCCGGAGTCACGCATGTTCAGACCCTGGTTCAGGCCCTGCGCGCCGCAGCCGACGATGACCACTTTTTTACCCTGAAGGTAGCTTGCGCCATCGGCGAATTCGTCGCGCGCCATAAAGCGGCATTTGCCCAGCTGTGCCAGCTGCTGGCGCAGGTTCAGTGTATTAAAGTAGTTAGCCATGTCTGTAACTCCGTGATGTTGTGTCGTGCTTATTGTTCGGTTCGCTTTTGCGAGAATGAACTTACTATATGACAGGAATTTTATTGCGGAAATTGATATATTCACAACGTCACGTTGCATTTTATGAAATACAAAACCGGGGAGAACGCGCCGTGGATTTACGCGATCTGAAAACCTTTCTGCATCTGGCGGAAAGCCGCCATTTTGGCCGCAGCGCGCGGGCCATGCACGTCAGCCCGTCGACGCTTTCGCGCCAGATCCAGCGTCTGGAAGAGGACCTCGGCCAGCCGCTGTTCGTGCGAGATAATCGCACGGTGACCCTTACCGAAGCCGGGGAAGAGTTACGTACCTTTGCCCAACAGACTTTACTGCAGTATCAGCAGCTTCGTCACGTCATCGATCAGCAGGGCCCTTCGCTCTCCGGCGAGCTGCACATCTTCTGCTCCGTCACCGCCGCCTATAGCCATTTGCCGCCGATCCTCGACCGCTTTCGCGCCGCGCACCCCTCGGTGGAGATTAAGCTGTCGACCGGCGACGCCGCCGACGCCATGGAGAAGGTGGTCACCGGCGAAGCCGACCTGGCGATTGCCGGTAAGCCGGAGACTCTGCCAGGGTCGGTGGCGTTTTCGATGCTGGAGAACCTCGCCGTGGTGTTAATTGCCCCGGCCCTTCCCTGCCCGGTGCGCAACCAGGTGACCGTCGAGCGCCCCGACTGGTCGACAGTGCCCTTTATCATGGCCGACCAGGGGCCGGTACGTCGGCGCATCGAGCTGTGGTTTCGGCGGCATAAAATCAGCAATCCATCGATCTACGCCACCGTCGGCGGGCACGAAGCGATGGTGTCGATGGTCGCCCTGGGATGCGGCGTGGCGCTGCTGCCGGAAGTGGTGCTGGAGAACAGTCCAGAGCCGGTACGCAACAGGGTGATGATCCTGGAGCGCAGCGATGAGCAAACCCCGTTTGAGCTCGGCGTTTGCGCACAAAAAAAGCGGCTGCATGAGCCGCTTATTGATGCTTTCTGGAAAATTCTGCCGAACCACTAGCCCGCGAGGAAAAAGCGGAATGCCGGGTTATGGGTCTCATCATGACACTCATAGCCCAGTTCATTAAGACGGGTTTCAAAATCCGGCTCGTGCTCACCCAGCTCGAAGGCCGCCAAAACCCGACCATAGTCGGTGCCGTGGCTGCGGTAGTGGAACAGCGAAATATTCCAGTGGGTGCCGAGGGTGTGCAGGAACTTCAGCAGCGCCCCCGGCGATTCCGGAAACTCGAAGCTGAACAGCCGCTCCTGCAGCGCTTTGGACGGTCGGCCGCCGACCATATAGCGCACATGGAGCTTGGCCATTTCGTCATCGGAAAGGTCAACGACGCTGTAGCCGCCGTCGTTCAGTAACTGGAGGATCTCTTTCCGCTCCTCCAGCCCACGACTCAGACGTACCCCCACAAAGATGCAGGCGTCTTTGGCATCGGCAAAGCGGTAGTTGAACTCCGTCACCGAGCGGCCCCCCAGCAGCTGGCAAAACTTCAGAAAGCTGCCCTTCTCTTCCGGGATCGTCACCGCCAGCAGCGCTTCGCGCTGTTCCCCTAGCTCGCAGCGCTCAGACACGTAGCGCAGACCGTGGAAGTTGACGTTGGCCCCGGACAGGATGTGAGCCAGTCGCTCGCCGCGAATATTGTGCTGAGCGACATATTTCTTCATCCCCGCCAGCGCCAGCGCGCCGGAAGGCTCTGCCACCGCCCGCACATCTTCGAACAGATCCTTCATCGCCGCGCAAATAGCGTCGCTGTCGACGGTGATGATGTCGTCCAGATACTCCTGGCACAGACGGAAGGTTTCATCGCCGATGCGTTTGACCGCCACGCCTTCGGCAAACAAGCCGACGCGCGGCAGGTCCACCGGATGACCGGCGTCCAGCGCCGCCTTCAGGCAGGCCGAATCTTCCGCTTCCACCGCGATTACTTTGATCTGCGGCATCAGCTGCTTGATCAGCACCGCCACGCCTGCCGCCAGGCCGCCGCCGCCCACCGGGACGAACACGCGGTCGATGTGGGCATCCTGCTGCAGCAGCTCCAGCGCCAGGGTTCCCTGACCGGCGATGACCATCGGGTGATCGAACGGCGGCACCCAGGTAAAGCCCTGCTGCTGCGCCAGCTCAATCGCCCTCGCCTTCGCTTCGTCAAAGTTGGCGCCATGCAGCAGCACTTCGCCGCCAAATCCGCGAACGGCATCCACTTTGATGTCGGCGGTCGCTACCGGCATCACGATCAGCGCCTTAACGCCCAGCCGCGATGCGGAGAACGCCACGCCCTGGGCATGATTGCCCGCCGAGGCGGTGATCACCCCGTGGGATTTCTGTTCCGCGGTCAGGCTGGACATCATCGCGTAGGCGCCGCGCAGCTTAAAGCTGTGTACCGGTTGGCGATCTTCGCGCTTCACCAGAATAACGTTATCCAGGCGAGAAGAGAGTTTGTCCATTTTTTGCAGCGGCGTTTTCTGCACCGCTTCATAAACCGGCGCGCGCAGCACTGCTCTCAGGTATTCGGCGCCCTCAGGGGCGCCGGACAGGGGTTGTGAATCCGCCATGATTAGCCACCCAGTTTCGATTTATCGCGAACCGCGCCTTTGTCGGCGCTGGTCGCCAGGCTGGCGTAGGCGCGAAGGGCAAAGGAGACCTGACGCTGGCGATTCTTCGGCGTCCACGCCTGGTCGCCACGCGCTTCCTGGGCTTCACGACGCGCCGCAATTTCCGCATCGCTCAGCTGCAGCTGGATGCTGCGGTTCGGAATATCAATCGCGATCATGTCGCCATCTTCAATGAGCGCAATGTTGCCGCCGCTCGCCGCTTCCGGTGAGACGTGACCGATAGAGAGCCCTGAGGTGCCGCCGGAGAAACGGCCATCGGTGATCAGCGCGCAGGCTTTGCCCAGCCCCATCGACTTCAGGAAGCTGGTGGGGTAAAGCATCTCCTGCATCCCCGGCCCGCCTTTCGGCCCTTCGTAGCGGATCACCACGACGTCGCCTTCAACGACTTTACCGCCGAGGATGGCCTCAACCGCATCGTCCTGGCTCTCATACACTTTCGCCGGACCGGTAAATTTCAGGATGCTGTCGTCCACGCCGGCGGTTTTCACGATACAACCGTTTTCCGCGAAATTGCCGTACAGTACCGCCAGGCCGCCGTCCTTGCTGTAAGCGTGTTCCAGAGAACGGATACAGCCTTCGGCGCGATCGTCATCCAGCGTATCCCAGCGGCAGTCTTGCGAGAACGCCTGGGTGGTACGGATGCCCGCCGGCCCGGCGCGGAACATTTTTTTCACCGCGTCGTCCTGGGTCACCATCACATCGTACTGTTCCAGGGTCTGCGGCAGCGTCAGGCCGAGAACGTTTTTGACCTCGCGATTCAACAGCCCGGCGCGGTCCAGCTCGCCCAGAATGCCCAGCACGCCGCCGGCGCGATGCACATCTTCCATATGGTATTTCTGCGTGCTCGGCGCCACCTTACACAGCTGCGGCACTTTGCGGGAAAGCTTATCGATATCGCTCATGGTGAAGTCGATTTCAGCTTCCTGCGCCGCCGCCAGCAGGTGCAGAACGGTGTTGGTGGAACCGCCCATGGCGATATCCAGCGTCATGGCGTTCTCAAAGGCCGCCTTGCTGGCGATATTGCGCGGCAGCGCGGAAGCGTCATCCTGCTCGTAATAGCGTTTGGTCAGCTCAACGATACGTTTCCCGGCGTTAAGGAACAGCTCCTTACGATCGGCGTGGGTCGCCAGCAGAGAGCCGTTACCCGGCTGCGACAGACCCAGCGCTTCGGTCAGGCAGTTCATGGAGTTGGCGGTGAACATCCCGGAACAGGAGCCGCAGGTCGGACAGGCGGAGCGTTCCACCTGATTACTCTGCTCGTCGGACACTTTCGGATCCGCCCCCTGGATCATCGCATCCACCAGGTCGAGCTTGATAATTTTATCTGACAGCTTGGTTTTCCCGGCTTCCATCGGGCCGCCGGACACAAAGATCACCGGAATGTTCAGGCGCAGGGAAGCCATCAGCATCCCCGGGGTGATTTTGTCGCAGTTGGAGATACAGACCATCGCATCCGCACAATGGGCGTTAACCATGTACTCCACCGAGTCGGCGATCAGCTCGCGGGATGGCAGTGAATAGAGCATACCCCCGTGGCCCATGGCGATCCCATCATCCACTGCGATGGTGTTGAATTCTTTGGCCACGCCACCGGCGGCTTCAATCTGCTCGGCAACCAGTTTGCCGAGGTCGCGCAGGTGCACGTGCCCAGGAACAAACTGGGTAAAGGAGTTAACGACGGCGATAATCGGTTTGCCGAAATCGGCATCGGTCATTCCGGTTGCGCGCCACAACGCGCGGGCGCCCGCCATATTGCGGCCATGTGTGGTGGTGGCGGAACGGTACTTAGGCATGCTCTTTTTACTCCCATCTGTGTTTATTAAATGGGACGGTGCGTGCCGTCCCATTTTTAATTACTTACTTACCGGATCCAACCAGCCCCATTTATCTTCTGTTTCACCGGTGAAGAGGCCAAAGAAGGCTTCCTGAATGCGTTTGGTGACCGGACCGCGACGGCCTGCGCCGACCTGGATACCATCCACGCTGCGTACCGGGGTGATTTCCGCCGCGGTCCCGGACATGAAGACTTCATCCGCCAGGTACAGGGATTCACGGGACAATACCTGCTCGCGGACTTCAATACCGAGATCTTTCGCCAGCTTGATGATGGCGTCGCGGGTAATGCCCGGCAGCGCGGAAGAGGTAAACGGCGGGGTGAACAGCACGCCGTCCTTCACTTCAAACAGGTTTTCCCCTGCGCCTTCGGAGATATAGCCGTTAACGTCGAGGGCAATACCTTCCTGATAGCCATGGCGACGCGCTTCGCTGCCAACCAGCAGCGAGGAGAGATAGTTGCCGCCGGCTTTCGCCGCCGTCGGTATGGTGTTCGGCGCCGCGCGGTTCCAGGAAGAGACCATGGCATCGATCCCCTGCTCCAGCGCTTCTGCGCCGAGGTAGGCTCCCCACGGGAACGCCGCGATGATCACGTCAGTGTTGTAACCCGGAGGCGGGTTTACCCCCATGCCGACATCGCCAACAAACACCAGCGGGCGGATATAAGCGCTGGTCAGATTATTAGTGCGAATGACTTCGCGGCAGGCTTCCATCAGTTCGTCGACGCTCTGGGAGACCGGGAAACGATAAATTTTGGCTGAGTCATGCAGACGCTGCATATGTTCGCGATGACGGAACACCACCGGGCCTTTGTGCGAGTCGTAGCAACGGATGCCTTCGAATACCGAGGTGCCATAGTGCAGCGCATGGGACATCACATGAACTTTCGCTTCGCCCCACGGAACCATCTCGCCATTGAACCAGATGTAATCAGCTTTTTTCGTCGTCATTTTTCTTCCTTTGCGCTCAGGCGCGGATTTGTTGTGATGTGGGTTGCTGGATCTCGACGCAGGCAACGTCGACCAGTTTACTTAATTGACTAAACAGTAATTCGACGGGCCGCGGGCTGGCAACGGTCAATTCGATATTTATGTTCTGTGCGTCCGCTGCGGTTTCCATGTTCATTGCGCAGATTTGAAAACCACGGTGACGGACAACGCGCAGCACGCGCTCTAAGGTTTCCGGGTTGAAACGTGCCTGTAAAGCGACCTGATGTTGCATCATGATAATTTCTCCAGCATTTCAGAGTTACTGGCGCCGGGCGGCACCAACGGCCAGACATTCTCAAGTTCGTCGATTGAGACATGAAGCAGGTATGGCCCCTGGCTCGAAAGCATGGTGTCGAGTGCCGCTTCAACCTGGTCTTTACGGGTGACGTGTTGGCCAGGAATACCGAAGGCGCTGGCCAGCGTGAGGAAATCAGGGTTATCAGTCAGAGTGGTTTCGCTATAACGTTCCTGGAAAAACAGCTGCTGCCATTGTCGAACCATCCCTAACCGCTGGTTGTCGAGTAATACGATCTTCAGCGGTAACTGCTTGCGTTTTACGGTGCCCAGCTCCTGCACATTCATCATGAAGGAGCCGTCACCAGAGATACAGATCACCGTATCGTTAGGGCGCGCCACCTGGGCGCCAACGGCGGCCGGCAGGCCAAAGCCCATGGTGCCTAAGCCGCTGGAGGTGATGAAGTTTTCCGGGCGGGTATAGGTCATATGCTGAGCCGACCACATCTGATGCTGGCCTACGTCGGTTGTCACCACGCTGTCCGCCGGCTTGCGGTCGGAAAGCTGTTTCAGCAGCAGCGGCGCGTAGATAGCCTCACCGGGATGATCGTAACGCCAGGCGTGGTCGGCACGCAGTGCGGCACTCCGCTCGCGCCAGCCATCGATCGCTAACGGCTGCTGCAGCGCCGGCAGCAAGCGGTTCAGATCGCCGGTCAGACCAATGTGCGCCTGGCGCAGCTTGTTCAGCTCCGCCGGATCGATGTCCATATGGATCACTTTGGCATGCGGCGCGAAGGTGTTGAGCTTGCCAGTCACGCGATCGTCAAAGCGCGCGCCGACAGCGATCAGCAGATCGCACTCCTGTACCGCCAGATTGGCCGCCTTGGTGCCGTGCATTCCCAGCATGCCGAGATAATACGGGTAATCGGCGTCCACCACGCCCAGCCCTTTCAGGGTGCAGGTCGCCGGCATCCGGGTCACTGCGAGGAATTCGCGCAGCGCCGGTACCGCCTGCGCCATGCCGACCCCGCCGCCAACATACAGCATCGGTTGCTGCGATTGAGCCAGCATCTGCAGAGCCTGAGCCACTTCCGCCTGCGGGAATGCCATCTCATCGGCGACCGTAGAGAAATGGGGATCGAGATCGCCCTGCGCCATCTGAATATCCTTAGGGATATCAACCAGCACCGGGCCTGGACGGCCTGAGTTTGCCACCTGGAAAGCTTCAGCAATGACCCGCGGCAGCTCGTCCAGAGACTGCACGAGGAAACTGTGCTTAGTACAGGCCAGTGACAAACCGAGAACGTCTACCTCCTGGAACGCATCCGTGCCGATGAAGGGTGCGGCCACCTGGCCGGTGATGGCGACAATGGGGATGGAGTCAAGCAAAGCGTCCGCCAGGCCGGTGATCAGGTTGGTTGCGCCCGGGCCGGAGGTCGCGATACATACCCCGGTTTTACCGGTTGCTCGCGCATAACCAATGGCCGCCATGGCTGCCCCTTGCTCATGCCGGCACAGCAGGTGCTCCACGCCGCCGTCATACAGTGCATCGTAAACCGGCATAATTGCGCCACCCGGATAGCCAAAAACGGTGTCGACCCCCTGTGTCCGCAAAGCATGTACCACCCACTGCGCGCCATTCATAGTTAGTTCCCCGTCATAAATCGGGAGAAACAGAATTTTATGCTAAAAGTCATCATCTGCTCCTCGCTTAGGTTATTTCAGTTATAAAAAAACCCCCGGACCTTTCGGTGCGGGGGTCTTAGTTCGTTAAGGCTTGATTATTAAGCCTTTCCTCGTCCAAGTGCAGCCCCGCACGGTGGGATAATAATCACCACCACGCTAATCACGACCAGGCTAATCACTCGTAGAAGGGCTGTCATTTTCTGTACTTTCTGGCTTCTTGTTCGAAGGAATACCTAAAGAGGTACCACAGACATCACATAAAACACAAGATTTTTTTATATCTCTGTTGCTGAGCAGCCTAACAGTTTCAGCAAAAATAATTGTTTTATATGAAAAAATTCGAAGATGAAAAAAACTCAGTTTTCTCTCGCCTGCCGCGCTCTTTTGCGCCCTCCTTCCCAACGCCGCTCTGTTTTGCGAGCGAACTTCCAGTTTCGGCTAAATGTAACAATATGGCGCGAAAAGTATGGATTTATGGTCCTAACTTCTGACTATTACCGATCCCGTTTTAACACAGGTCAGCCATAATCCTGCCTGGTCCAGGAGGTTTTATGTCGCTCGCCATCGTCTATACCCGCGCGGCGCTCGGTATCGAAGCGCCATTGATTACTGTCGAGGTTCATCTCAGCAACGGTCTGCCCGGCCTGACTATGGTCGGACTGCCGGAGACCACCGTGAAAGAGGCCCGTGACCGGGTTCGCAGCGCCCTGATCAACAGCGGCTACGCTTTCCCTGCGAAGAAAATAACCATTAACCTGGCGCCAGCGGATCTGCCTAAAGAGGGCGGGCGATACGATCTACCTATCGCTCTCGCGCTTCTCGTTGCCTCAGAGCAGCTCAACACGACGCGACTGAATCAATATGAGTTTGTGGGCGAACTCGCCCTCACAGGTGGGTTACGCGGCGTTCCAGGGGCGATCCCCAGCGCAATGGAGGCCATCAAAGCCGGCCGGCGCATCGTCGTCTCCTCTGATAATGCGGCTGAGGTCGGCCTGATCGGCGGCAGCGATTGCCTGGTCGCCGACCATCTGCAGGAGGTGTGCGCTTTTCTCGCGGGGCAGACATCGCTTTCGCCGCCTCTCGCCGAGGCACCCTCTGTTGATGAACGCGGCGAAGATCTGCGCGATGTTATCGGCCAGCAGCAGGGCAAGCGAGCGCTGGAGATTGTGGCCGCCGGAGGTCACAACCTGCTCCTGATCGGCCCGCCCGGCACAGGGAAAACCATGCTTGCCAGCCGGCTACCCGGTCTCCTGCCGCCATTAAGCAATCAGGAAGCACTGGAGAGCACGGCCATTCAGAGTCTGGTCAATCTGCATACCGCGAAGACCCGGTGGCGTCAGAGGCCGTTTCGCGCACCTCATCATAGCGCCTCGCTGGCAGCGATGGTGGGCGGCGGCTCGATACCGGTCCCCGGTGAGATTTCCCTGGCCCATAATGGCGTGCTGTTTCTTGATGAGCTGCCGGAGTTTGAGCGGCGTGTACTGGATGCGCTGCGCGAACCCATTGAGTCAGGCAAGATCCATATATCACGCTCGCGCGCCAAAATTGACTATCCGGCGCGCTTTCAGCTTATCGCGGCAATGAATCCAAGCCCGACAGGGCATTATCAGGGCAAACATAATCGTACATCGCCTGAGCAGACATTACGTTATCTGGGACGTCTGTCAGGCCCCTTCCTTGACCGCTTCGATCTCTCCTTAGAGATCCCGCTGCCGCCGCCAGGGATACTGAGCCAGGGCACGCAGGGCGAAGAGTCTAGCGCAACGGTCCGACAACGGGTGCTGGCGGCGCGCGAACGGCAAATGCTCAGACAAAATAAGCTCAATGCGCATCTTGAGAATCGTGAAATGAAGAGCTGCTGCCACTTACGGCGGGAGGACGCTGTCTGGCTGGAACAGACGCTAACGCAGCTGGGGCTCTCTATACGAGCCTGGCAGCGTCTGTTAAAGGTGGCGAGAACCATTGCCGATCTGGCAGAGGCTGAAGAGATTGAACGCCGTCATTTGCAGGAGGCGCTCAGCTATCGGGCGATAGACCGGATGCTAAACCATCTGCAGAAAATGATGGCGTAAAAAAAGGGCTTACGCCCTTTTTTCTTAGTCATCGCTTTCGGTGTAATCGTCAGCGCCTTCCATCTGCGGTTTGCCGCCGGAAAGAGTATGGAAACGCTTCGGCCGCTTGATGCGCGCCATATACTTAATCCATACGCGTTCTGCTTCCGTTACCGGCTCACGCTCACCACGGCACACCGAGACAAACTGTTTTTCATCATCGGTAACAGGTTCGCGTTTACCCAGTTCCAGTTCGTTAAAGGCATAACCATGACGTTCCAGCAGTTGCGCCTCTTTGATGGTGAAATCACCGTGACGGGAGAACCCGCGTGGATAATTTTTATTGTCGAAAAAACGATTAGTCGTCGTAAAGCTTTCCGCCATCCTACACGCTCCTGATTCTTTGGCCGAGCTATTTATGGCGCGGAGTATTAGTTACGCTTGACAGAGCGTCAAACAAAACATTTAAATCATCACGACAAATAATTTTGTGGAGAACGGTGTGGATACGGAATTGCTCAAGACTTTCCTGGAAGTGAGCAGAACTCGTCACTTTGGGCGAGCAGCAGAGGCGCTTTACCTGACGCAGTCAGCGGTCAGCTTTCGTATTCGTCAGCTGGAAAATCAACTTGGTGTGAACCTGTTCACCCGACATCGTAATAACATTCGCCTGACGACCGCCGGAGAAAAGCTCCTGCCCTACGCCGAAACGCTAATGAATACCTGGCAGGCTGCGCGCAAGGAGGTCGCACACTCTTCGCGACATAATGAATTCTCCATCGGGGCCAGCGCCTCGCTGTGGGAATGCATGCTTAACGGCTGGCTCGGCACCCTCTACAGCGCACCTTACAATCTCCAGTTTGAAGCGCGTATCGCGCAGCGGCAGTCGCTGGTTAAACAGCTTCACGAACGCCAGTTGGATCTGCTGATCACCACCGAATCGCCGAAGATGGATGAATTAAGCAGCCAGCTGTTGGGTAATTTTACTCTTGCCCTGTATTGCACATCGCCTGCAAAAAACAGAAATGAATTGAACTACTTGCGCCTTGAATGGGGGCCCGATTTTCAGCAAAACGAAGTGGGTCTGATAGGAAGCGATGATGTTCCGCTGCTCACTACCTCTTCAGCTGAACTGATCTATCAGCAATTATCGCGTCTGAGCGGCTGCTGTTGGCTACCTGTTCGCTGGGCGAAAGAGAAGCATGGGTTACATACGGTCATGGACAGCGCTACGCTGTCCCGCCCACTCTATGCGATCTGGTTACAAAATAGCGATAAGCAGGCGCAGATCCACGAGATCCTGAAAAGCCCTATCCTGGAATAAGCGGTACTCTCCATGGACGGAGAGGAGCAAGGTATTTTGAATAGGGATATTGCAGATGGATAGTAGAGATAAAAAAAATCCTTTGCCTGAGCAAAGGATTCTTATAAATGGCAGGGGCGGAGAGACTCGAACTCCCAACACCCGGTTTTGGAGACCGGTGCTCTACCAATTGAACTACGCCCCTAAAGCTTTCTTACCACTAAGCCTGCTATCTGAGCAGGCTTAATGTTAAATAAGTGGCGGAACGGACGGGACTCGAACCCGCGACCCCCTGCGTGACAGGCAGGTATTCTAACCGACTGAACTACCGCTCCACCGAATTTTTTCGCTTTATGACCACCGGTTGTCACCCCGGCTTACTGCAATTTGATGCCTGGCAGTTCCCTACTCTCACATGGGGAGACCCCACACTACCATCGGCGCTACGGCGTTTCACTTCTGAGTTCGGCATGGGGTCAGGTGGGACCACCGCGCTAGTGCCGCCAGGCAAATTCTGTTTTATCAACACGTCCTGCGGACGCATCGACTAATCTGTATCAGCTGAAAATCTTCTCAAATCCGCCAAAACATCTTCGGCGTTGTAAGGTTAAGCCTCACGGTTCATTAGTACCGGTTAGCTCAACGCATCGCTGCGCTTACACACCCGGCCTATCAACGTCGTCGTCTTCAACGTTCCTTCAGGAGACTTAAAGTCTCAGGGAGAACTCATCTCGGGGCAAGTTTCGTGCTTAGATGCTTTCAGCACTTATCTCTTCCGCATTTAGCTACCGGGCAGTGCCATTGGCATGACAACCCGAACACCAGTGATGCGTCCACTCCGGTCCTCTCGTACTAGGAGCAGCCCCCCTCAATTCTCCAGCGCCCACGGCAGATAGGGACCGAACTGTCTCACGACGTTCTAAACCCAGCTCGCGTACCACTTTAAATGGCGAACAGCCATACCCTTGGGACCTACTTCAGCCCCAGGATGTGATGAGCCGACATCGAGGTGCCAAACACCGCCGTCGATATGAACTCTTGGGCGGTATCAGCCTGTTATCCCCGGAGTACCTTTTATCCGTTGAGCGATGGCCCTTCCATTCAGAACCACCGGATCACTATGACCTGCTTTCGCACCTGCTCGCGCCGTCACGCTCGCAGTCAAGCTAGCTTATGCCATTGCACTAACCTCCTGATGTCCGACCAGGATTAGCTAACCTTCGTGCTCCTCCGTTACGCTTTGGGAGGAGACCGCCCCAGTCAAACTACCCACCAGACACTGTCCGCAACCCCGATAAGGGGCCAACGTTAGAACATCAAACATTAAAGGGTGGTATTTCAAGGTTGGCTCCACGCAGACTGGCGTCCACGCTTCAAAGCCTCCCACCTATCCTACACATCAAGGCTCAATGTTCAGTGTCAAGCTATAGTAAAGGTTCACGGGGTCTTTCCGTCTTGCCGCGGGTACACTGCATCTTCACAGCGAGTTCAATTTCACTGAGTCTCGGGTGGAGACAGCCTGGCCATCATTACGCCATTCGTGCAGGTCGGAACTTACCCGACAAGGAATTTCGCTACCTTAGGACCGTTATAGTTACGGCCGCCGTTTACCGGGGCTTCGATCAAGAGCTTCTCCTTACGGATAACCCCATCAATTAACCTTCCGGCACCGGGCAGGCGTCACACCGTATACGTCCACTTTCGTGTTTGCACAGTGCTGTGTTTTTAATAAACAGTTGCAGCCAGCTGGTATCTTCGACTGGTCTCAGCTCCATCCGCAGGGACTTCACCTACACACCAGCGTGCCTTCTCCCGAAGTTACGGCACCATTTTGCCTAGTTCCTTCACCCGAGTTCTCTCAAGCGCCTTGGTATTCTCTACCTGACCACCTGTGTCGGTTTGGGGTACGATTTGATGTTACCTGATGCTTAGAGGCTTTTCCTGGAAGCAGGGCATTTGTTACTTCAGCACCGTAGTGCCTCGTCATCACACCTCAGCCTTGATTATCCGGATTTGCCTGGATAATCAGCCTACATGCTTAAACCGGGACAACCGTCGCCCGGCTAACATAGCCTTCTCCGTCCCCCCTTCGCAGTAACACCAAGTACAGGAATATTAACCTGTTTCCCATCGACTACGCCTTTCGGCCTCGCCTTAGGGGTCGACTCACCCTGCCCCGATTAACGTTGGACAGGAACCCTTGGTCTTCCGGCGAGCGGGCTTTTCACCCGCTTTATCGTTACTTATGTCAGCATTCGCACTTCTGATACCTCCAGCAACCCTCACAGGCCACCTTCGCAGGCTTACAGAACGCTCCCCTACCCAACAACACATAGTGTCGCTGCCGCAGCTTCGGTGCATGGTTTAGCCCCGTTACATCTTCCGCGCAGGCCGACTCGACCAGTGAGCTATTACGCTTTCTTTAAATGATGGCTGCTTCTAAGCCAACATCCTGGCTGTCTGTGCCTTCCCACATCGTTTCCCACTTAACCATGACTTTGGGACCTTAGCTGGCGGTCTGGGTTGTTTCCCTCTTCACGACGGACGTTAGCACCCGCCGTGTGTCTCCCGTGATAACATTCTTCGGTATTCGTAGTTTGCATCGGGTTGGTAAGTCGGGATGACCCCCTAGCCGAAACAGTGCTCTACCCCCGAAGATGAGTTCACGAGGCGCTACCTAAATAGCTTTCGGGGAGAACCAGCTATCTCCCGGTTTGATTGGCCTTTCACCCCCAGCCACAAGTCATCCGCTAATTTTTCAACATTAGTCGGTTCGGTCCTCCAGTTAGTGTTACCCAACCTTCAACCTGCCCATGGCTAGATCACCGGGTTTCGGGTCTATACCCTGCAACTTAACGCCCAGTTAAGACTCGGTTTCCCTGCGGCTCCCCTATACGGTTAACCTTGCTACAGAATATAAGTCGCTGACCCATTATACAAAAGGTACGCAGTCACACCACGAAGGTGCTCCCACTGCTTGTACGTACACGGTTTCAGGTTCTTTTTCACTCCCCTCGCCGGGGTTCTTTTCGCCTTTCCCTCACGGTACTGGTTCACTATCGGTCAGTCAGGAGTATTTAGCCTTGGAGGATGGTCCCCCCATATTCAGACAGGATACCACGTGTCCCGCCCTACTCTTCGAGTTCACAGCCTGTGCATTTTGGTGTACGGGACTATCACCCTGTACCGTCGGACTTTCCAGACCGTTCCACTAACACACAAGCTGATTCAGACTCTGGGCTGCTCCCCGTTCGCTCGCCGCTACTGGGGGAATCTCGGTTGATTTCTTTTCCTCGGGGTACTTAGATGTTTCAGTTCCCCCGGTTCGCCTCGTTAACCTATGTATTCAGTTAACGATAGTGCAACGAATTGCACTGGGTTTCCCCATTCGGACATCGCCGGCTATAACGGTTCATATCACCTTACCGACGCTTTTCGCAGATTAGCACGTCCTTCATCGCCTCTGACTGCCAGGGCATCCACCGTGTACGCTTAGTCGCTTAACCTCACAACCCGAAGATGTTTCGTAAAACATCATCGTGTCGCGAAAATTTGAGAGACTCGAACACACATTAACTGTGTGTCGTTTCAATTTTCAGCTTGATCCAGATTTTTAAAGAGCAAAACTTCGCAGTGCACCTTTTCAGGTTCACTCTGAAGTTTTCTTGTATTCGCAGTAAAGATGGTGGAGCTATGCGGGATCGAACCGCAGACCTCCTGCGTGCAAAGCAGGCGCTCTCCCAGCTGAGCTATAGCCCCATCGTTTGCAACCTCTTCAAATTTGCTTCGCAAATTTGGTAGGCCTGAGTGGACTTGAACCACCGACCTCACCCTTATCAGGGGTGCGCTCTAACCACCTGAGCTACAAGCCTGTAGAGGTTTTTACTGCTGTTTTTCATCAGACAATCTGTGTGAGCACTACAAAGGCAGGTTCTTTAAGGTAAGGAGGTGATCCAACCGCAGGTTCCCCTACGGTTACCTTGTTACGACTTCACCCCAGTCATGAATCACAAAGTGGTAAGCGCCCTCCCGAAGGTTAAGCTACCTACTTCTTTTGCAACCCACTCCCATGGTGTGACGGGCGGTGTGTACAAGGCCCGGGAACGTATTCACCGTAGCATTCTGATCTACGATTACTAGCGATTCCGACTTCATGGAGTCGAGTTGCAGACTCCAATCCGGACTACGACATACTTTATGAGGTCCGCTTGCTCTCGCGAGGTCGCTTCTCTTTGTATATGCCATTGTAGCACGTGTGTAGCCCTGGTCGTAAGGGCCATGATGACTTGACGTCATCCCCACCTTCCTCCAGTTTATCACTGGCAGTCTCCTTTGAGTTCCCGGCCTAACCGCTGGCAACAAAGGATAAGGGTTGCGCTCGTTGCGGGACTTAACCCAACATTTCACAACACGAGCTGACGACAGCCATGCAGCACCTGTCTCACAGTTCCCGAAGGCACCAAGCCATCTCTGGCAAGTTCTGTGGATGTCAAGACCAGGTAAGGTTCTTCGCGTTGCATCGAATTAAACCACATGCTCCACCGCTTGTGCGGGCCCCCGTCAATTCATTTGAGTTTTAACCTTGCGGCCGTACTCCCCAGGCGGTCGATTTAACGCGTTAGCTCCGGAAGCCACGCCTCAAGGGCACAACCTCCAAATCGACATCGTTTACGGCGTGGACTACCAGGGTATCTAATCCTGTTTGCTCCCCACGCTTTCGCACCTGAGCGTCAGTCTTTGTCCAGGGGGCCGCCTTCGCCACCGGTATTCCTCCAGATCTCTACGCATTTCACCGCTACACCTGGAATTCTACCCCCCTCTACAAGACTCTAGCCTGCCAGTTTCGAATGCAGTTCCCAGGTTGAGCCCGGGGATTTCACATCCGACTTGACAGACCGCCTGCGTGCGCTTTACGCCCAGTAATTCCGATTAACGCTTGCACCCTCCGTATTACCGCGGCTGCTGGCACGGAGTTAGCCGGTGCTTCTTCTGCGGGTAACGTCAATCGACAAGGTTATTAACCTTATCGCCTTCCTCCCCGCTGAAAGTACTTTACAACCCGAAGGCCTTCTTCATACACGCGGCATGGCTGCATCAGGCTTGCGCCCATTGTGCAATATTCCCCACTGCTGCCTCCCGTAGGAGTCTGGACCGTGTCTCAGTTCCAGTGTGGCTGGTCATCCTCTCAGACCAGCTAGGGATCGTCGCCTAGGTGAGCCGTTACCCCACCTACTAGCTAATCCCATCTGGGCACATCTGATGGCATGAGGCCCGAAGGTCCCCCACTTTGGTCTTGCGACATTATGCGGTATTAGCTACCGTTTCCAGTAGTTATCCCCCTCCATCAGGCAGTTTCCCAGACATTACTCACCCGTCCGCCGCTCGTCACCCGAGAGCAAGCTCTCTGTGCTACCGCTCGACTTGCATGTGTTAGGCCTGCCGCCAGCGTTCAATCTGAGCCATGATCAAACTCTTCAATTTAAGTTTGATGCTCAAAGAATTAAACTTCGTAATGAATTACGTGTTCACTCTTGAGACTTGGTATTCATTTTTCGTCCGAGGACGTTAAGAATCCATGTCACTTTGAGTGCCCACACAGATTGTCTGATAAATTGTTAAAGAGCAGTTGCAACGCGGCTTTCAGCTCACCGTTGCGAGGTCCCGTATAATACGTTTTCCTCATTCAGAGTCAAGCCCTTATTTTGCTTTTCTCTGTCGGTTTTCAGCGCTGAACTTCATCGCCGAAACCCTGCTGACCCGGCGGCTCGCTTGCCGTTGTTCCGTGTCAGTGGAGGCGCATTATAGGGAGTTCTGAGACGTTGACAAGCCCTGTTTTCAAAAAATTATTCAACCGTCTCTTTTTTGTGCAAAACGCCGTTAAAGCGGTAATTTTTCCAGCGTCGAGAAGCCATAGCGATGCAAAACGGGTAAAAGTTGTTCCGTTTCTGCCGTCAACGCCATGCAGAATGCTTTATTCTCGTCGCTGGACTTCGCATCCGGCGCTTCATGCTCTAACAGCCAGGCGGTGCGACGGGCAATCGCCGCGCCGGAATCAATCAGCCGCGTGCCTTCCGGCAGAACGCACTGCAGCTCCTCCTGTAAAAGAGGAAAATGGGTGCAGCCCAGCACCACCGTATCCGGCGGCTCCTGCATCCGCAGCCACGGGCGCAGGATACGGCGCAGCTCTTCTAACGGCACAGGCTCGCCGTGCAGCTTCGCTTCCGCCAGCTCCACCAGCTCCGCCGACCCCAGCATCTCAATCCGACATTCATTGGCAAAGCGGTCGATCAGCTCACGGGTATAAGGACGCTTTACGGTACCGCGCGTCGCCAGCAGACCAACAATGCCGTTCGCCGTTAAGCGGGCGGCGGGCTTGATCGCCGGCACCACGCCAACAACGGGGAAGGCGAACTTTTCACGCAGGGCAGGCAGGGAGACGGTACTGGCGGTATTGCAGGCGATCACCGCCAGCGCCAGGGGATAACGCTGCTGGACAGCGGTGACGATTTCCACAACGCGCTCAACGATAAACTCCTCGCTCTTCTCGCCATAGGGGAAGGCAACGTTATCGAAAGCATAGATGTAATGCAGATTCGGCAGCAGCTGCCGAATCTCATTATAAACCGACAACCCACCGACGCCGGAATCAAACACCAGCACGGTGGGACGTGGATCAGAAGGTGTAGCTGCCAGACAAGGTGTATTCCCGTCCTGCAGATTGGTAGCCATAAACTGTCTCGTAATCTTTATCGAACAGGTTGGCTATTTTACCACGAACTGTCAGGTGTGAGGTGACGGGATACGATAAACCGACATCCCAGAGGCTCAACCCACCCATATTGACGGTACGCGAATTGTCGTAATCATAATCGTAGCGCTTGCCGATGTAGTGATACGTCACATCCCAACCCAGATCGTAGACCTGGCCGTTCAGCTCGTATTTCACCTGCTGCTTCGCCCGGCGATAGAGGATCTTGTTAGTTTCATCATCGCGAGGGTCAACATACTGCAGCGTCAGATGGTGCTCCACCGGCCCTGTGGTGACATTTCCCGTCCACTCCAGCCCCTTGATCGTCGCCGACTTGACGTTGTAATAGGCGTTGTTGTCGTAATCGATGAGGTTTTGAATCTCATAGCGATACGCGGAGAGACGCCAGTCGACCGGCCCCGTTAACCCTTCAAGGCCCGCTTCCCATTGCTTCGACTCCTCTGGCTTCAGGTTCGGGTTAGAGGCGATGCCAAAGCGTTCTGCGCCGTACTGCTGCCCGAGGGAGGGGGCGAGGAATCCTGTGCCGTACGAGAGCGTTGTCCGATAACCGTCGATAAATTCCCAGCCAGCCGCCGTCTGCCAGGTACCGTGCCAGCCAAACTGCTCGTCATGATCCTCACGGCCGGAAGCTTCCAGCGTCACGCTGTCAATCTGCTGCTGGCCCGTCAGATAAAGACCGGTGGTATCGCGCTTATACACGTCGGTATTGGTCGTTCCGCTGGATTTCAGCTTCTCCTGTTTCCAGTCTACGCCGCCGCTCACCGCGCCATGGCCCACCACAACATTATTTCCCCACTGGATATAGCGCTGTTCCATATCATCCAGGGTGGTGCCCGCGGCATAGCGGCCAGCGTCGCTGCTGTAGTTGTAATCTTTAATACGCTGATAGTTCGCAATCAGCTGGGAGGAGTAAATTCCGGAGTGGTAGTGCAGACCGGTATCCCAGGATTGGGTATAGGACTGATCTTCATCGTTTCCACCTGCGTAGCCCCAGTTACCCTGGTCATAGTCAGCATTGGCGGAATAACCATAGCCGCGGAAGAATCCCGAGAAGTTATCATCGAACTGATGCTGTACCCCGCCCCACAGCATTTTATTGCGGTAGCCGTCGCGATCGCTGTCGCCGCTATAAGAGGAGTTCGGCTGGACGTTAAACCCTTTGGTGGTCTGATAGGCGCCGGCAGCGGTAACCAGCGTATCGCCAAACCGCTTGTTGAAGGCGCCATCATAGGACTGATAGCCGTTCGTTCCCGCGCCGGCGTTGATCTGCGAACGCTCAGCGTCGGTCATGGTGATAATGTTCACCACCCCGCCGATCGCTCCGGAGCCGTACACCGCGGAGCGCGGGCCGCGGATATATTCCACCCGCTGGACCAGCGAGATAGGGATCTGACTGATATCCACGCCATTGGAGATCCCCGGACGCGCCATCGGCACACCGTCGATCAGCACCAGCACGTGGCGAGCCTCCGTCCCCCGAACATACAGCGAAGCGCTCTGCCCCATGCCGCCGTTGCGGGCAATATCGACCCCGGGAAGACGACGCATGACATCGTTTAAATCTTTGGACTGCCAGCGGTCGATGTCATCGCGCGTCACTATATCGGTCGGCGCCAGCACGGTATTGACCGGCTGTTGAAAACGGTTTGCTGTCACCACCAACGTATCTGAATTGCTATCCTGCGCCCAGCCGGAAAATGCCGTGACGGATAAGGCCGTCATCAGCGAAGCTTTTTTAATCATTGTAAAAGCATCCGAAACAGAAAAAGGATGCCGCAGGTTTTATCAGTTGCTCGCGACGATAAAACCCAGTGCGACGTATTCCGGCAGGTCTTCGGGCTTGGAGGCTGTTTCAAGAAATAATGACTTCCCACGGCTAACCGCAGTGTCTGCACCGAGTGCGCTCATTTCTCACCTTCCTTACCGCTGCGCGTCAGCCCCAGATTTCCACTGGGTTCCCTTTTAACTCACAGGACCGGTAGGCGAATGCTACAATCAGAATCATATAGATGTCCAGACTGCTAATTATATTTCCCGCGGCATTCGAGGCTGGACATCCCCGGCGCTTTCCCTACAATCCCCGCGTACTTATTTTATTCAGGATACATCATGACCCCCGAACACCTTCCTACCGAACAATACGAAGCGCAACTGGCAGAAAAAGTCGTCCGTTTGCAAACCATGATGGCGCCTTTTGCCGCGCCGGTTCCGGAAGTGTTTCGTTCGCCGGTCAGCCACTACCGTATGCGCGCCGAGTTCCGTCTGTGGCACGATGGCGACGACCTGTACCATATTATTTTCGATCAGCAGACCCGGTCGCGGATTCGCGTTGACAGCTTCCCGGCCGCCAGCGCGCTCATCAATCAGCTGATGACCGCCATGCTGGAGGGCGTACGCAACAATCCCGTGCTGCGCCATAAGCTGTTCCAGATTGACTATCTGACCACCCTCAGCAATCAGGCGGTCGTCTCGCTGCTGTATCATAAAAAACTCGATGATGCCTGGCGTGAGCAAGCGGAGGCGCTGCGTGACGCCCTGCGAGCCCAGGGGCTCAATGTGCATCTCATTGGTCGGGCGACCAAAACTAAAATCGAGCTCGATCAGGATTATATAGATGAACGTCTGCCGGTTGGCGGTCGGGAGATGATCTACCGTCAGGTGGAAAACAGCTTTACCCAACCGAACGCGGCAATGAACATTCAAATGCTGGAGTGGGCGCTGGATGTCACCAAAGGAGCGACCGGCGACCTGCTGGAATTGTACTGCGGCAACGGTAACTTCTCGCTGGCGCTGGCGCGTAATTTCGATCGCGTCCTGGCCACCGAAATCGCCAAACCGTCGGTGGCGGCGGCGCAGTACAACATCGCCGCCAACCATATCGACAACGTGCAGATTATCCGCATGGCGGCGGAAGAGTTTACTCAGGCGATGAACGGCGTTCGTGAGTTTAACCGGCTGCAGGGTATCGATCTGCAAAGCTATCAGTGCGAGACCATTTTCGTCGATCCGCCGCGTAGCGGGCTGGACAGTGAAACGGAAAAAATGGTGCAGGCCTATCCGCGCATTCTGTACATTTCGTGCAACCCGGAAACGCTGTGCCGCAATCTGGAAACGCTAAGCCAGACGCATAATGTTACCCGGCTGGCGCTGTTCGACCAGTTCCCGTATACCCATCACATGGAATGCGGCGTGCTGTTGACCCGGAAATAGGCCAAAAAAAACCGGCAACGTCATATTGCCGGTTTTTTATCACTGGCGGCTTATTCGGCTGCCGTATTTTTGCGGTTACGCATCTTGTAGCCGATCCAGAAGACCATCGCGACGGACAGAACGGCCGGGAAGAAGTTAGAGCCGATATCCGGGTACTCCGCACGCACGACGGTGCTGTACAACAGCACCCCGAGAATAAAAAAAGCGGCGGCCAGGCCCGGTAGCCCAACGGGCATACTGCGATTCTGATAGCGCTGATGCAGACAGTAGACCGTCAGCAGCAGGGATAAGATGGGGAAGACGGAAAACGGAACTATCGAACTGAACAGCGCCGCAAAGGCGCCATTAATAGATAACCCGGCAATCAGCGCCAGCAGCAGCGTACCTTTATCTTGAACTGAGTGTTTCATTGCTCGTCCTTCACGTTATTCGGAATGATGTGACATTTTTTCTTGTTCACGGCGATACCAGTAATACGCGCCTTTAGAGATCATTCTGAGCTGCAGTACCAACCGTTCTTCCAGCTGTCGGCGCTGTTCAGGGCCGACATCCAGCGCTTCCGCGCCAGCGCTAAAAACGATGGTGACCATAGCTTCAGCCTGCGCTTCGGTAAAGGCGCGCGGCATATGGTTTTCGAGTTCTAAATAGTCGGCGAGTTCCGCAATAAAGTGCTGGATCTCGCGTGCGACGGCGGCGCGAAACGCCGCAGAAGTTCCCGAGCGCTCGCGCAGCAGCAGGCGGAAGGCGTTCGGGTTGTTACCGATAAACTCCATAAAGGTCGAGACCGAGGTGCGGATCACGCTGCCGCCTTTGGCAATCCGCTGGCGCGCCTGGCGCATCAGCTGGCGCAGCATCAGTCCGCTCTCATCGACCATCGTCAGGCCTAACTCATCGACATCGCGAAAATGACGATAAAAGGACGTCGGCGCGATCCCTGCTTCCCGCGCCACTTCACGCAAACTCAGGCTGGCGAAACTCCGCTCAGCGCTAAGTTGGCTGAATGCCGCTTCCACCAGCGAACGGCGGGTTTTTTCTTTTTGTTGTGCTCTTACGCCCATCACGATGTATGAATCCTTCCAATAGCCCTGCTGGCACTATACCAGAGATTAAAACTAATCGGTTTGCCCTGGATTGTGAATGATTGTTTACGAGCCGTTTCTGCTTTTATGCCGCAAAAAAGCACAACGATAATTGGGTTAAAGCGCAGCGAATGTTATCATCGTGTTTATTTTATGTATAAAACAGGTGAGTAATGCCATGTCACACTCTTGGGATTATGATGCAATAGTGATTGGTTCCGGTCCTGGCGGCGAAGGCGCCGCCATGGGACTGGTGAAACAGGGAGCACGCGTTGCCGTCATCGAGCGCTACCATAATGTCGGCGGCGGTTGCACCCACTGGGGCACCATCCCGTCGAAAGCCCTCCGCCATGCCGTCAGCCGTATTATCGAGTTTAACCAAAACCCCCTCTACAGCGACCACTCCCGCCTTCTTCGCTCTTCTTTCGCCGACATCCTTAACCATGCCGACAGCGTCATCAACCAGCAGACTCATATGCGCCAGGGATTCTATGAGCGCAACCACTGTGAAATTCTGCAGGGCAATGCCCACTTCGTTGATGAGCATACTCTGGCGCTGGAGTGTCATGACGGCACGGTTGAGACGGTGACCGCGGAGAAATTCGTTATCGCCTGCGGATCTCGCCCCTACCATCCGGCGGATGTCGATTTCCACCACCCGCGCATCTATGACAGCGATTCGATTCTCAGCCTGCAGCATGAGCCGCGCCATGTGATCATTTACGGCGCCGGGGTAATCGGTTGTGAATATGCGTCGATCTTCCGCGGCATGGAGGTGAAGGTCGATCTGATCAACACCCGCGATCGTCTGCTGGCCTTCCTCGATCAGGAGATGTCAGATTCGCTCTCTTATCACTTCTGGAACAGCGGCGTGGTCATTCGCCACAACGAGGAGTATGAGAAAATTGAGGGGGTGGATGACGGGGTGATCATGCACCTGAAGTCCGGCAAAAAACTGAAAGCCGATTGCCTGCTGTACGCCAACGGCCGCACCGGCAATACCGACACTCTGGCGCTGGAAAATATCGGTCTGCAGACCGACAGCCGCGGTCAGCTGAAGGTCAACAGCATGTATCAGACCGCCCTTCCGCACATCTATGCGGTTGGGGATGTCATCGGCTATCCGAGCCTCGCCTCCGCGGCGTACGATCAGGGACGCATTGCCGCCCAGGCGCTGGTGAAAGGCGAAGCCTCAGCGCATCTGATTGAAGATATCCCGACCGGGATCTACACCATTCCGGAAATCAGCTCCGTCGGGAAAACCGAGCAGCAGCTGACGGCGATGAAAGTGCCGTATGAGGTGGGTCGCGCTCAGTTTAAACACCTGGCGCGGGCGCAAATCGTTGGCATGAGCGTGGGAACCCTGAAGATCCTGTTCCATCGGGAGACCAAGGAGATCCTCGGCATTCACTGCTTTGGCGAACGCGCAGCCGAAATCATTCACATCGGCCAGGCGATCATGGAGCAGAAAGGTGGTGGTAACACCATTGAGTACTTCGTCAACACCACCTTTAACTACCCGACCATGGCGGAAGCGTACCGGGTTGCCGCGCTGAACGGCTTAAACCGCCTGTTTTAACGCCTTGTCGAAATGGCCATCCATCGTGCCGCGGATGGCCTCCGCCAGATGTTCGTAGCGGCTGCGCAGCGGTGAGCCCGGACGGTAAACCAGACCGATGGTGCGTCTTGGCTCTGGCTTAATGCACGGCAGGTAGACCACGCCATCGCGTTTTCTTTCCTGCGGCACCGCCAGCGCAGGCAGCAGGGTAATACCGCTGCCTGCCGCTACCATATTGCGCAGCGTTTCCAGGCTGGTCGCGCGGAAGTGGGTATCCTCATCCGCCCCCGCTTCAAAGCAGAAGCCCATCGCCTGATCGCGCAGGCAGTGCCCATCCTCCAGCATCAGCAGCTTTTCACCGGCCAGATCCGACATCGGCACCCGATCGCGGTTTGCCCACGGATGATCCTCATAGATAGCCAGCATCATCGGCTCATCGAACAGCGGCACCTCGATAAAGGCCTCGCTCTCTTTGACCAGCGCCAGGATGGCGCAGTCGAGCTTACCGCTGTCGAGCTGAGCCAGCAGCTGATGGGTCTGCGCTTCGTGCAGATACATTTCCAGCTTCGGGAAGGTCTGATGCAGCATCGGAATGATGTGCGGCAGCAGGTACGGGCCAATTGTCGGGATCAGGCCGATATGCAGCGGCCCGGACATGGTTTCCCCTTGTTGGCTTGCCATCTCCTTGAGCACTTTTACTTCGCGTAACACGGTACGCGCCTGATCCACCAGCAACAGCCCCGCCTGGGTAAACAGAACCTTACGGCTGGTGCGCTCCAGCAGCATGACGCCAAGCTCATCCTCCAGCTTGCGGATCTGTCCGCTGAGCGTCGGTTGGCTCACATGGCATGAGTCAGCCGCCCGCCGGAAGTGGCGGTGTTCGGCGAGCGCTACCAGGTATTCAAGATCGCGAATATTCATTATTCATCCTCCATCGCCACGATAGTCCATGGCGATAGATAGCATAGCAACGAACGATTATCCCTATCAAGTTTTCTGTTCAATAATACACCCATAAAGACGGTGAACCTCTGAAAACCACTGGCCCGTCACACTGTTTCTCTACCCGAACAACTAAAGCCAACGTGAACTTTTGCGGACCTTGCGTCCGCTTTTTTTTTTGCATAAAAAACCCGGCGTCGCTGGGCTCGGCCGGGTCAGGGGGGCAGATATCTAAGGATTAGCTCAGACGGGCCTTCGCCTCGCCGATAGCCTGCGCCACCTGCTGCGGCGAGACGCCGCCTTTTGCCGCGCGTTTATCCAGGCAGGACTGCAGCGACAGGATCGGATAAACATCGTCCACAATCACCGGGCTGAATTTCTGCAGATCGGCCAGGGCCAGCGCTTCCAGCGGTTTCCCTTGCGCAATGGCTTCCACCACCGCTTCACCGACAATATGGTGCGCCTCGCGGAACGGTACGCCTTTCGCCACCAGATAATCCGCCAGCTCCGTGGCGTTGGCATAGCCCTGCTGCGCCGCTTCCGCACAGCGCGGACGTTTTACCTGGATGCCATCCAGCACCAGGGTCGCCATATGCAGGCAGTCGAGCCAGGTATCCAGGGCGTCGAAAAGCCCCTCTTTATCTTCCTGCATATCTTTGTTGTAGGCCAGCGGCAGCCCTTTCAGGGTCATCATCATGCCGGTCAGCGCACCCTGCACGCGACCGCATTTGCCACGGATAAGCTCCAGGGCGTCCGGGTTTTTCTTTTGCGGCATCAGCGAGGAGCCTGAGGTTACGCGGTCGGAAAGCTCGACGAAATTCGCCTCGCCGGAGTTAAAGAAAATCAGATCTTCCGCAAAGCGCGACAGATGCACCATGCCGATAGAGGCATCGGAAAGCAGCTCCAGAACATGGTCACGGTCGGACACGCTGTCGAGGCTGTTTCGGGTGGCGGAGGCAAAGCCCAGCCACCCGGCCAGCTGCTCGCGGTCGATCTCATACGCCGTTCCCGCCAGCGCGCCGCAGCCCAGCGGGCTAACGTCGAGGCGCTTCAGCGCGTCCTGCAGGCGGCTTTCGTCGCGCGCCAGCATTTCGACATAGGCCAGACACCAGTGCGCGAACGTCACCGGTTGGGCGCGCTGCAGGTGGGTGTACCCCGGCATCACCGCGTCCTGGTTCTGCTGGGCCGTCTCCACCAGCGCGCTCTGCAGCTGGCGGTTCGCCGACAGCAATTCGACAACGGTATCTTTGCACCACAGTTTAAGATCGGTAGCGACCTGGTCGTTACGGCTGCGGCCGGTATGCAGTTTCTTGCCCAACTGGCCCACTTTGTCGATCAGTTTGCCTTCCACCCAGCTGTGAATATCTTCGGCATCGCTGGCGAGGATTTGCTGCGGATTGGCGCGCACCTCTTCCAGTAGCACATTCAGCGCTTCTTCCAGCTGCTGCTGTTCAGCGGCACTCAGAACGCCGACCGTTACCAGCGCTTTCGACCAGGCGACAGAGCCAACGATATCCTGCTCCGCCAGACGATAGTCGAAGCGCAACGAGTCATTGAACTGTTTAAACCGTTGATCTGCTGCCTGTGTAAAACGCCCGCCCCAAAGTGCCATAACATGCTTCCTTTATTCGTTAGTTCCGCCGGTGGCGTTGTGCCTCCCCGGCCTACGGTCTTGTAAGCCCGGCAGACAACGCGCCGCCGGGCATGAAATCTTAAGCCAGAATACGTGTGCCGATAGGCGTGCCGTTAAACAACGCCGGCAGCTGCTCGGCGTGACGCCAGGAGGCGATGTCCACCGGACGGCCCAGAGCGCGCGCGGCGTCGAGGGCCGCATTCACTTTGACAATCATGCCGTCGGTGATAATCCCCTGCTCGATCAGTTGCTCCGCTTTCTCGGCGGTCATCTCGGCAATGCGCTGCCCTTTACCGTCGAGGATACCGCTGACGTCAGACAGCAGAATCAGATCCGCCCCCAGGGTAGCCGCCAGCGCCGTCGCCGCCTGGTCAGCATTGACGTTCATCAGCTGGCCCTCATCGGTCACGCCGATAGAGCTCACCACCGGCAGGTAACCGCCCGCCAGCAGGGTGTTGATCAGCGTCGGAGAGCCCGGCTGCGCCAGCCCGACATGGCCCAGCTCAGCATCCAGCTGCGTCACCTTCACGCTATCGCCATCGCCGAGGAACAGGCCGACAGAGGCCAGACCGTGCTTTTTCGCCCACGCCAGCAGCGTCTTGTTAGCGGTTCCCGCCAGCGCGCCGGTGATGATGTCGATTTGCTCAGCCGGCGTCACCCGCAGACCATTTTTCTTCTGCACCGGCAGATTGAGCTGCTTCATCAGCTCATCCACCACGCAGCCGCCGCCGTGGACGATAATCAGCGGACGCTGGTGCGCTTCACGGTAATTGACCAGCGCGGTAAACAGACGCTCCAGCGCTTCTTCGCTATCGAGTAATACGCCGCCGAGTTTGATAATTAATGGGTTCATCATCACACCTTAAATAAGAGACTGCGTCTCAGCGAAGCCGAAACGAATATTCGCGCACTGCACCGCCTGCGCTGCGGCGCCTTTCAGCAGATTATCTTCTGCCGCGACGACGATGAGATGATCGTCCTGCACGGCAAAACCGATATCACAGAATGGCAGACCTTCGACGCTTTTCACTGCGGGCACGCCTTTATCATATAAACGTACCAGCGGTTTATCGGCGTAAGCCTGCTGGTAAACCGCCGCGATCTGCGCATGGCCAACGCCCGGCTTCAGGCGGCAGGTAATGGTTTCCAGAATGCCGCGTTTAAAATTACCCAGGTGCGGGGTAAAAATCACTTTCGCTCCGAGGTGGCTGGCAATCTCCGGCTGATGACGATGGTTAAATATGCCGTACGGCTGCAGGCTGACTTCACAGAAGCTGTTGCCGATCGCGGCTTTGCGTCCCGCGCCGCTCACCCCGCTGGTGGCGTTGATCACTGGCCACTGGTTGAGATCCAGCAGACCGGCATCGATCAGCGGCTTCAGCGACAGCTGCGCCGCCGTTGGGTAGCAGCCAGGCACCGCGATTAACTGCGCTTCTTTAAGCGCATCCGCGCTCCACTCCGCCAGACCATACACCGCCTGTTTGAGCAGGTCGGGATGCTGATGAGTGAAACCATAATATTTTTCGTAGAACGCCCCATCGTTAACGCGGAAGGCACCGGAGAGATCGAACACCACGCAGCCGGCGGCAAGGAACTGCGGCGCCAGATCGTGACTCACTTCGTGCGCGGTGGCGAGAAACACCACGTCCACGCCAGCGCTGAATTCGCTGATATCGGACATCGGCTGCAGCGGCATATCGACAATGCCTTTGAGCTGCGGATGCAGGTCGGAAATTAATTTTCCCGCATCATTGCTTTGCGCGGAGACCGTCAAAGCGGTTATGTTCATATGCGGATGACGATTGATATAGGTCACCAGCTCTGCGCCGGCATAACCACTGGCACCCACAATCAGCGTATTTAACATTGGAAGCGCATCTCCTTACATTCGATGGGTTTTCTTACGCTCAACGATATTGTATTTTTATTCACAATAAATGCATGAATATTGATACTATCACGACCCAAGGTGTGTCAACAATGAAAAACAATTTACCGCCCTTTATCGAGATCTACCGCGCGTTGATCGCCACACCGTCCATCAGCGCGACCGAAGAGGCTCTCGATCAAAGCAATGAGTCTTTAATCAATTTGCTGGCCGGCTGGTTCCGCGATCTCGGCTTCAACGTCGAGGTACAGCCAGTGCCGGATACGCGCCATAAATTCAATCTGCTGGCCAGCACCGGACACGGCGCCGGCGGCCTGCTGCTCGCCGGGCATACCGATACCGTGCCGTTCGATGATGGCCGCTGGACGCGCGACCCGTTCACCCTCACCGAACACGATAACAAGCTCTACGGCCTCGGCACGGCCGATATGAAAGGCTTTTTCGCCTTTATTCTCGACGCCCTGCGCGATGTCGACGTCACCACGCTGAAAAAACCGCTGTATATTCTGGCCACCGCCGACGAAGAGACCAGCATGGCTGGCGCGCGCTATTTTGCCGAAACCACCCAGCTGCGCCCGGACTGCGCCATCATCGGCGAGCCCACCTCCCTGCAGCCAATCCGCGCCCATAAAGGACATATGTCCAACGCGATCCGTATTCAGGGCCAGTCCGGCCACTCCAGCGATCCGGCGCGCGGGGTCAACGCGATCGAGCTGATGCACGACGCCATCGGCCGGATTATGCAGCTGCGCGATCTGCTAAAAGAGCGCTACCACTTCGAGGCGTTCACGGTCCCTTACCCGACCCTCAACCTCGGCGCCATCCATGGCGGCGATGCCTCAAACCGTATCTGCGCCTGCTGTGAACTGCATATGGACATCCGCCCGCTGCCGGGGATGACCCTCAACGACCTTAATGGTCTGCTGGGCGAGGCGCTGGCCCCGGTCAGCGAACGCTGGCCAGGCCGCCTGACGGTCTCGGAGCTGCATCCGCCGATCCCCGGCTATGAGTGCCCACCGGACCATAAGCTGGTGCAGGTGGTTGAGAAACTGCTTGGCGCCCAGACCGACGTGGTGAACTACTGTACCGAAGCGCCGTTTATCCAGACGCTGTGCCCAACGCTGGTTCTCGGCCCGGGCTCGATCAACCAGGCCCATCAGCCTGACGAGTTTCTGGAGACGCGCTTTATCAAGCCGACGCGGGAGCTGATTAGCCAGGTGGTCCACCACTTCTGCTGGCACTAAAATCGCCCTCTTTTTCCGCCCCGTTCTCCCGGGGCGGAACGGTGACGATCGTCACATTTCCATAAGCGATGCTTATCCAGCGCCCCCTGAGTTAAATTTCGCAAATTACGGGTATTTACTCGTTTGCTGAAGCGATTTCGCAGTAATTGACGTGGGGGTATTTACGTGGCTTTATAAAAGACGGGTTGCTTATCCGTTGCTCACGTTCCAGCGCAGCGGATATAACAAAATAAAATGAGATGGGGTGTCTGGGGTAACATGAACGAACAATATTCCGCATTGCGTAGTAATGTCAGTATGCTCGGCAAGGTGCTGGGCGATACCATCAAGGATGCATTGGGAGAAAATATTCTTGATCGTGTCGAAACTATCCGTAAGTTGTCCAAATCTTCACGCGCCGGCAACGAAGCTAACCGCCAGGAGCTGCTGACCACGCTGCAGAATTTGTCTAACGACGAACTGCTGCCGGTAGCCCGTGCCTTCAGCCAGTTCCTGAATCTGGCTAACACCGCTGAGCAGTACCACAGCATTTCGCCGAATGGCGAAGCGGCCAGCAATCCGGAAGTCATTGCGCGTACCCTGAGAAAGCTCAAAGACCAACCCAATCTCAACGAAGAGACCATCAAAAAAGCGGTGGAATCTCTTTCCCTGGAGCTGGTGTTAACCGCCCACCCGACCGAGATCACCCGCCGGACGCTGATCCATAAAATGGTGGAAGTGAACAACTGCCTCAAGCAGCTGGATAACAAAGATATCGCGGACTACGAGCACCACCAGCTGATGCGCCGTCTGCGCCAGCTGATCGCCCAGTCCTGGCATACCGATGAAATTCGTAAGCACCGTCCTTCCCCGGTCGATGAAGCCAAATGGGGCTTCGCGGTGGTGGAAAACAGCCTGTGGGAAGGGGTGCCTAACTACCTGCGCGAGCTGAACGAACAGCTGGAAGCCAACCTCGGCTATCAGCTGCCGGTGGACTTTGTCCCGGTGCGTTTCACTTCGTGGATGGGCGGCGACCGCGACGGCAACCCGAACGTGACCGCCGATATCACCCGCCACGTGCTGCTGCTCAGCCGCTGGAAAGCGACCGATCTGTTCCTTAAAGATGTGCAGGTGCTGATCTCCGAGCTGTCGATGGTGGAGTGTACCGACGAATTGCGTGCCCTGGCCGGCGCCGAGGGCGCTCAGGAACCGTACCGTTACCTGATGAAGAAACTGCGCACTCAGCTGATGGAGACCCAGGCCTGGCTGGAAGCGCGCCTGAAAGGTCAGAAGCTGCCGAAACCGGCGGGACTGATCACGCAGAACGAGCAGCTGTGGGAGCCGCTGTACGCCTGCTATAAATCGCTGCAGGCCTGCGGCATGGGCATTATCGCCAACGGCGAACTGCTCGACACCCTGCGCCGCGTGAAGTCTTTCGGCGTACCGCTGGTGCGTATTGATATCCGTCAGGAAAGCACTCGCCATACCGAAGCGCTGGGCGAAATGACCCGTTACCTCGGGATCGGCGATTACGAAAGCTGGTCAGAAGCCGACAAACAGGCTTTCCTGATCCGCGAACTGAATTCCAAACGTCCGCTGCTGCCGCGCCAGTGGGAGCCGAGCGAAGAGACCCGCGAAGTTCTCGACACCTGCAGAGTGATCGCCGAGGCGCCGCGCGGATCGATCGCCGCCTACGTGATCTCGATGGCCAAAACGCCGTCCGACGTGCTGGCGGTTCACCTGCTGCTGAAAGAGGCCGGGATTGGCTTCGCCCTGCCGGTGGCTCCGCTGTTCGAAACGCTGGACGACCTGAACAACGCCAACGACGTCATGACCCAGTTGCTGAATATTGACTGGTACCGCGGCTTTATCCAGGGCAAACAGATGGTCATGATCGGCTACTCTGATTCCGCGAAAGACGCAGGGGTGATGGCCGCCTCCTGGGCGCAGTACCAGGCGCAGGATGCGTTGATCAAAACCTGTGAGAAAGCCGGGATCGAACTGACGCTGTTCCACGGTCGCGGTGGCTCCATTGGCCGCGGCGGCGCGCCGGCCCACGCCGCGCTCCTCTCGCAGCCGCCGGGAAGCCTGAAAGGCGGCCTGCGCGTTACCGAGCAGGGTGAGATGATCCGCTTTAAGTACGGCCTGCCGGAAGTCACCATCAGCAGCCTGTCGCTCTATACCAGCGCGATCCTCGAAGCCAACCTGCTGCCGCCGCCGGAACCCAAACCGCAGTGGCGCGACATCATGGCCGAGCTGTCCGACGTGTCGTGCAAGATGTATCGCGGCTATGTGCGTGAAAACAAAGATTTCGTACCTTACTTCCGCTCCGCCACTCCGGAGCAGGAGCTGGGCAAACTGCCGCTGGGTTCGCGCCCGGCAAAACGTCGCCCGACCGGCGGCGTCGAGTCGCTGCGCGCCATTCCGTGGATCTTCGCCTGGACCCAGAACCGCCTGATGCTTCCGGCCTGGCTGGGCGCTGGCGCTGCGCTGCAGAAGGTAGTCGAAGGCGGAAAACAGAGTGAACTGGAAGCGATGTGTCGCGACTGGCCGTTCTTCTCCACCCGCCTCGGCATGCTGGAGATGGTTTACTCGAAGGCCGACCTGTGGCTGGCGGAGTATTACGATCAGCGCCTGGTGAAACCGGAGCTGTGGGCGCTGGGTACCGAGCTGCGCAAGCTGCTGGCTGCCGATATCAACGTCGTGCTGGCCATCGCCAACGACTCCCATCTGATGGCCGACCTGCCGTGGATCGCCGAGTCTATCCAGCTGCGTAATATCTATACCGATCCGCTGAACGTCCTGCAGGCGGAACTGCTGCACCGTTCACGCCAGGCTGAAGAAGAGGGCAAAGACCCGGATCCGCGCGTTGAACAAGCGCTGATGGTCACCATCGCCGGCGTCGCCGCCGGTATGCGTAACACCGGCTAATCGATGTCTTCCCCCGGCCGCCCGGCCGGGGGATTTTTCACCCGTTTTAGTGGTGCAACATCTCATCAACGATCTGTTCTTTATGCAGCGCATACGGATAATAGGTCGGCCAGTTATCCATCTCTTTCAACAACGCTTCCTGTGATTCATTACCCATGAAAATATGGAAATGCTGCGATTTACGCGGACCAATGATATGGTCGCTGAACTGGACATATTTTGGCGCGTTGGCATCGCCCTGCTGGCACTCGAACAGATAACGTACGCCCTTCTTACCGGAGGCGTAATGCAGAATTTTGTAGCCTGAATAGCGGTATTTGCAGCTGTTGACGGCCTCGCCGACGTGGAACTCAATCACGTCATCTTCAATGCCAATCTGTTCCACATCGGTGGCGTAGCCCTTCTTATAATAGGCGCGATACTCCTCCACGCTCTTGCCGCCGGGCTTTTTCGCCTTCTGCTCCAGCACCGGATCGAGATCGCCGTTGAGCAGATATGGGTTCACCGACTGCCAGACGCCCTCCCAGTCGCTCAGCGCGCGGTCCTGCACATCTTTATCCGCAAAAATGCCTTCGCTGGCCTGACGCTCCACTTCGGTTAGCGCCGGCCCATGGCTATGGTTGCCGTGGGCGAACGCCTGGGCGCTGGCGAGCGCCATGCCGAGTCCCAAGGCCAGCAGGGGGATCTTTCTGGTCATTACTCTCTCCTGAGTTTGTTATCAATGGCGACAAATTGTTACGATATAACATATCTTAAGTGAGAAGCAATAGCGACAGGCTGGCGCTTTTACCGCTGGAATAATGTCCGGTATGATGAAAAGGTTGATGCGCGGGGCGGAACAATGATGGACAACGATATCAATCAACTTATTGATGCATTGCTAAAAAAGCAGACCAGCCTCGGCCGGGTTTATTTCGCCGGCGAGACGCGCTCGCCTGCTGAACCGGTGGTGCAGGTTGATTTTCCCCGTCTGAATATCCTCCTCGATGGGCAATTGCGCGACCAGGCGCTCGGCGATAACGCCCCGCCCCTGGAGACCCATGACGTGCTCTATATTCCTGGCGATAGCTGGAACTGCCCACAGTGGCAGGCGCCCTGCCTGCTGTTAAGCATCCTGTTCGCTAAGCAGCAGCTGGAGTGCTCGCTGCAGCACTGGAATGGCAAGACGATCGCCGTTGTTGAAAAACTACAGGCGCTGCGTCGCGGGCCGCGCGTCGGTTCCTTTCTGCTGCAGGCGCTCAACGAGATCCGGATGCAGCCGCAGGAGCAGCAAACCGCCCGCAGCATCGTCATCAGCCTGCTCAGCCACTGCCATGATCTTCTCGGCAGCCAGGCGCAAACCTCCTCGCGCAGCCAGGCGCTGTTCGAGGCAATCCGTCAGTACATCGAGGTCCATTACCCGGAGCCGCTGAGCCGGGAATCGGTCGCCCAGGCGTTCTATCTCTCTCCTAACTATCTTTCTCATCTGTTCCAGAAATGTGGGCCAATGGGCTTCAATGAATATCTGAACCACATTCGTCTCGAACAGGCCCGTATGCTGCTGAAGGGCCACGATATGAAAGTGAAAGACATCGCCCACGCCTGCGGCTTCGCCGACAGTAACTACTTCTGCCGCCTGTTCCGCAAAACCACGGAACGCTCGCCGTCTGAATACCGCCGCCAGTACCATAGCCAGCTGACGGAAAAATCATCCCCGGTAAAAAACTAGATTTTTGTGTGTTAAACCTGACTTTTGCGCGCGCTATAGTTTCCTCTCATCCCCGTCAGTGCCGATAAATGTGATCTAAATCATCCTTAATCGCGATGCGTACATTTATCCAGTTTTTGGCAAATTTGTCATCTGGCGATCCTTCAAACGAAAGCCGTATGCTTACCTCAACGACAGCACCGAATTAAGCATTGAGGAAAACACTATGGAACTCTATCTGGATACCGCCAACGTCGCCGAAGTGGAACGCCTGGCCCGCATCTACCCGCTGGCCGGGGTGACCACCAACCCGAGCATTATCGCCGCCGGAAAAACACCGATCTGGGATGTACTGCCGCGCTTGCAAAAAGCCGTTGGCCCGGAAGGGATTCTGTTCGCGCAGACCATGAGCCGCGATGCGCAGGGCATGGTGGCAGAAGCCAAACGCCTGAGCAACGCCGTGCCGGGCATCGTGGTCAAAATCCCGGTCACCGCCGAAGGCCTCGCCGCTATCAAGCTGCTGAAGAAAGAAGGCATCCCAACCCTTGGCACCGCCGTCTACAGCGCCTCACAGGGTCTGCTGGCCGCGCTGGCCGGCGCAAAGTACGTCGCGCCTTACGTTAACCGCGTCGACGCTCAGGGCGGGGACGGCATCCGCATGGTGCAGGAGCTGCAATCCCTGCTGGAAATGCATGCGCCCGAAAGCAAAGTGCTGGCGGCGAGCTTCAAAACGCCCCGTCAGGCGCTGGATTGCCTGCTGGCTGGCTGCGAAGCCATCACCCTTCCATTAGATGTAGCGCAACAAATGCTCGGCACCCCTGCGGTAGAGTCAGCCATAGAGAAATTTGAACAGGACTGGAATAACGCCTTTGGCACGCTGAACCTGTAACCGGACCCGCGCGCCGCCTGCGGGCGGCATCACGGTCATCGAGGAGGAATCGTAATGGATCGCATTATTCAATCACCAGGCAAATACATTCAGGGCGCAGGTGCCATCAAGCGCCTTGGCGACTATCTGAAACCGCTGGCCGAACGCTGGCTGGTCGTTGGCGATAAATTCGTGCTGGGATTCGCGGAAGAGATGCTACGCAAAAGCCTGGCCGATGCCGGCCTGGCGGCGGAAATCGCGCCGTTTGGCGGTGAATGTTCGCATAATGAAATCAATCGCCTGCGCGATATCGCCGGCAGTGCGAAATGCACCGCCGTGCTGGGGATCGGCGGTGGTAAAACCCTGGATACCGCGAAAGCCCTGGCCCATTTTATGAAGGTGCCGGTGGCGATCGCCCCCACCATCGCCTCCACCGATGCGCCGTGCAGCGCACTGTCGGTGATTTACACCGACGAAGGGGAGTTCGACAGCTATCTGATGCTACCGCATAACCCTAACATGGTCATTGTCGATACGCAGATCGTTGCCGGCGCGCCGGCTCGCCTGCTGGCAGCCGGAATTGGCGATGCGCTGGCCACCTGGTTCGAAGCCCGCGCCTGCTCACGCAGCGGCGCCACCACCATGGCGGGCGGGAAATGCACCCAGGCGGCGCTGGCGCTGGCCGAGCTGTGCTACAACACCTTACTCGAAGAGGGTGAAAAAGCGATGCTGGCCGCCGAACAGCACGTGGTCACTCCGGCGCTGGAGCGGGTGGTGGAAGCCAACACCTATCTGAGCGGCGTCGGTTTTGAAAGCGGTGGCCTGGCGGCAGCCCACGCAATTCATAACGGCATGACGGCCATCCCTGACGCTCACCACTATTATCACGGTGAAAAAGTGGCGTTCGGCACCCTGACGCAGCTGGTGCTGGAAAACGCGCCGGTGGAAGAGATCGAGACCGTCGCCGCGCTATGTCACAGCGTTGGGCTGCCGATCACCCTGGCGCAGCTGGATATCAAAGGCGACATCCCGACCAAAATGCGCCTGGTGGCGGAAGCCGCCTGCGCTGAAGGCGAAACCATTCACAATATGCCGGGCGGGGTTAACTCCGACCAGGTCTACGCCGCGCTGCTGGTCGCCGACCAATATGGCCAGCGCTTCCTGCAGGAATGGGAATAATCCAGAGCAAAACAAAACACCCGGCGTCAGCCGGGTGTTTTTTATGTTTATCTGCCGGACGTGTCGCCCACTGGCGGCGGAAACGACAAGCACTCAGGCCGGACGCACGCCCAGCGTATGGCAGATGGCGTAGCTCATTTCGGCGCGGTTCAGGGTGTAGAAGTGGAAATCTTTTACCCCTTCCCGGCTTAAAATCTTCACCATGTCCATAGCGATGTTAGCCCCCACCAGCTGACGGGTTTCGGCATCGTTATCCAGACCTTCGAACATTTTCGACATCCACACCGGGATACGAACGTTGGTCATATCCGCAAACTTTTTCGCCTGTTTAAAGTTGGATACCGGCAGGATACCCGGAATAATTTCCACGTCGATGCCCGCTGAGACGCAGCGATCGCGAAAACGCAGGTAGCTTTCCACATCGAAGAAGAACTGGGTGATCGCGCGGTTGGCGCCTGCCTCGACTTTGCGTTTCAGGTTGAGTAAATCCGCCTGCGCGCTTTTCGCTTCCGGATGCACTTCCGGATACGCGGCGACAGAGATATCGAAATCCCCCACCTCTTTCAGCAGGCTGACCAGATCGGCGGCATACATCTCCGGTTTACCGCTGCCCGGCGGCAGGTCGCCGCGCAGCGCGACGATATGGCGGATGCCGTTGTTCCAGTAATCCTGGGCGATAGTGCGCAGCTCATCGCGAGTCGCATCGATACAGGTCAGGTGCGGCGCCGCTTCCAGACCGGTTCGCTCTTTAATGCCCTTGATGATGCTGTGGGTGCGATCGCGCTCGCCGGAGTTCGCGCCATAGGTCACCGAGACAAACTTCGGTTTCAGACTGCTCAGGCGATCGATGGATTTCCACAGGGTTTGCTCCATTTCACTGGTGCGCGGCGGAAAGAATTCAAAGGACACATTAATCTGGCCCTGGACTTCCGCCAGGCTCTGATTCAGGGCTTCCCGCTGATTGGCGTGAAAAAAGCTCATACCTTACCTCATCAATCGCATGTAATGGCTGTTGTATTGCGAACTTCTATACGTTTAGACGTCCAGATGTAAAAATGACGGAAAAGCGCGCGGGCGTCAATAGAAAAATCTGCGTAAAGAGTGAGGAAAAGGCCGCCAATATGAAAAAAATTCATCTTCCGGCCAGAATGGATGCCGCGCAGGAAGAATTCGATCCGATGAAATTTGAAGCAGTTCAAAAAACCAGCATCTCCCCATGTTGGCCATAGCGATTGTTATTGCAGCCGCTTATCGCTTGGTTCAGAGTAAGTAGAACGTTCTACTAGAACGTTCTACTTACGCAATAATGCTTATAAAATCTATTCGGGGATATCACCATGAGTCTGTGGTCAGGGTTCATAAAATCATTATCAAAACTGTCGATGATCGGCCGCGCCTTGATGCTGCCGATTTCGCTCCTCCCGGCCGCCGGCTTACTGTTGGCCTTCGGGGATAAATTCCATATGCCCTTGATGATGAACGCCGGCGGTATCATTTTTGATAACCTGCCAATGCTGTTTGCAATTGGTTCAGCCGTGGGGCTGGCATCAGAATCGGGTATCGCTGCGCTGTCGGCAGCCGTCTCCGTCTTCATCACTAATATCACCATTAGCACTGTGCTCGGCATTACGCCGGAGATGGCCTCTCAGGGCGGAAAATATGCCATGGTCGTCGGCATCCCGACGCTGCAGATGGGGGTTTTTGGCGGTCTCATCTGCGGTATTCTCGCGGCGTGGTGCTATAACCGCTTCCATGCGATGCAGTTGCCTGAGTTCCTTGGCTTCTTCTCGGGTAAGCGTTTCGTGGCGATCGCCACAGCATTTCTCTCATTTATCCTCGGCCTGCTGTTGCCTTATGTCTGGCAACATATCCAGGCTGGTATTGACTCACTGTCGATGGTGGTAAACGGCGACAACCAGGCTGCATCGACCTTTATTTTCGGCCTTGTTGAACGGGCGCTGATCCCACTGGGACTGCACCACATATGGTATCCCTCTTTCTGGTACTCTTTCGGCGATTACACCACTCAGGCAGGCCAGGTGATCCACGGCGACCAGACCATCTGGTTTAAAATGCTGGAAGAAGGAGTGAAATCTTTTAGCTCCGATAGCTACCAAAACGCTGGGAAGTTTATGCAGGGGGAATTCCCGCTTATGCTGTTCGCGCTTCCAGCTGCCTGTCTGGCGATGTATCACGAAGCGCATACTAAGAATAAAAAAATCGCGGCCGGTATTCTCTTCTCTGCCGCGCTGACCTGCTTCCTGACCGGCATTACCGAACCCGTAGAATTTACCTTTATCTTCGTGGCGCCGATCCTGTACGTCTTCAACGCCATCATGGCGGGGCTCTCGTACATGACAATGTATCTGCTGCATGCGCATATCGCTAAATCCTTCTCGGCGGGGCTAATTGACTATATCTCCTTCGGTATTCTGCCGTCGCTGAATGGCTATCAAACCCACTTCCTCAACGCGGTTATCGTTGGCGTGCCGATGGGGCTGATTTATTATTTCACCTTCCGGTTCGTTATCCGTCGCTTTGATGTGAAAACACCAGGCCGTACCGATATCACTGTCACCGCCGATGATAAAACCGACGCGGAGCTGGCAACGGAGATCGTCAATCTTCTCGGTGGTTCACAAAATATCGATTCCGTCGGGGCTTGTATCACCCGCTTGCGCCTGGAAGTGGCTGAGCGCGATGCGGTTGATAAAGATGGCCTCAACGGCATCGGCGCACGCGGGGTGGTCTTCGTCGGCGATAACGGCATCCAGATTATTTTTGGCGCCAGGGCGCAATTTATCGCGCAAACCATGTCGGGGATGATTGGCAAATAACAAGAAGGTGTTATGGTGTGGAAGTAGGCTTACCGTGGGTAAGCCTATGTCTGCGATCTGACGGTAATACACGCGTTGTCATGGAGCGATTTTGAAGAAAGTCAGCATTATAGATGTGGCGAAACTGGCCGGCGTCTCCGTTTCGACGGTGTCGCTGGTATTACGCCAGAAAGGGAAGATCTCCGACGCCACCATCGAAAAAGTCAACGCGGCCATCCAGGAACTTGGCTATGTACATAACGTCGCCGCCGCTAACCTTCGCGCCAATACCACCAATTTGATCGGCCTGATCCTGCGCGACTTCAACGACAGTTTTTCCATTAAAGTGATGGCGAATATCGTCCAGGAGCTGGAGAAGCAAGGCTATATGGTGATCCTCGGCCAGCCGCGCGACGATCATGACTATCTGGCCCGCTGCCTGCTGTCGTTTAAACAGCAGGGCGTCGCCGGCGTGATATATCTGGATGCCGATACCACCAGCAATGCGCTGCCTGCGGCGTTACAAGCATGTCCTCTGCCGCTGGTCGCCGTCTCGCAAACGCCGCTCTCCGGCCATCATGACCAGGTGGTCCGCGATAATCGCCAGGCCGCCAGTATCGCCGCCCGCTATTTGATTGAACGCGGCCATCGCTACATCGCCTATATTGGCGGACAGGATAATGACCTGATTCGTCAGCAGCGGCTGCTTGGCTTATACAGTACGCTGGAGAAAAACGGCATGACCGTACGGGAGGAATTTGCTCCTGCCTGCAGCGACAATACGCAGGCTGCCAGTATCGCTACCCGCCAGTTGCTGGAAAAAAATAATGCCATTACCGCCCTGCTGTGCCACTCACCGGATGCAATGATTGGCTGCCTCAGCGGCATTCATCAGGTTGGACGCACGGTGGGAAAAGATGTCTTTCTCACTCAGCAGGTGGCGCTGGTGGGTTTTGAAGACATGATGCACGTTAATTTGACCTCGCCATCCTTCACTTATGTCTCTTCCGCCAGCGAAGAGACAGGACGTCAGGTAGCCTCGCTCATTATCCGCAAAATCAAAGAACCTGCCCTGCCGACCCAGCACATTACCCTTTCCGGACAGCTGGTGGCTCGAGAGTCAGCCTGAGGCTAGCCAGTCGTCAGGTGCTCATCCAGCAGTGAGAGCCATTGCTGCACGGATTCTGCCCGGTGAGGCGCATAGATCACCCCAAGGCTTAACGGCATGCTGTCGCCTTCAGCGACAGGACAGAACACCACCCCCTGACGCTGGATTGCGGAAAAGGACGCCGGCAGGAGGATCATGCCTTCCCCACGCGCAATTCGCGCCAGCAGCACATCATGTTCGGCAGGCTCTTCCACATAAGCGGGGGTATAGCCAGCCCGGTCGAAAATGCGTCGCGTATAGTCAAAGAAATCGGGGTTACGCTCACGTTTAAACCAGAACAGCGGCCGGTGATTGAGCGCGCTTAGCGTTAACGCTGATGTGGCGGCTTCCGGCCAGGAGGCTGGCACTGCCGCGATAAGCGGCTCCTGATACGGCAATGGGTGCAGGTGCAGCCCTTCAGTATTGAGCGGCAGCGCAACCAGCGCTGCATCGAGTTTGCCTTTGCGCACCTGCTGAGCCAGCGCCGGTGAAGCGTGGCGGGTGATATGCAACGCGCGGGTATGTTCGCTCAGCGCAGATTCAACAGCGGCGAAAATGCCTTGTTCGAAGGCGGTCGTCATGCCCAGACGCAGAGACGGCGGCGAGTGAACGGAGAGCTCACTCAATGCCGCCAGCGTGCGTTCCTGGAGCGCCAGCATGGGCCGAATCATCGCCAGCACCTCTCTGCCCGCGTCGGTAAGGATCAGGCCTTTGCTATGGCGCTGAAACAGCGTCACCCCCAGCTGCGCTTCCAGATGGCGCATATGGCGACTCAGCGGCGGCTGCGAGATAAATAACCGCTGCGCCGCCCGGCTGATGTTATTTTCCTCCGCCACCACCGCAAAGGCGCGCAGCAGGCGGATATCGAGAGAATGCAATCGCGAAGTTGTCATACTGAAAAGGTATCACGAAAAGGGTATTACTCAAGTCCGGCAAACTTCCCTACCCTTCCTCTCAACGCATCATCACAGAGAGGAAAAAACGATGTCCAGCGAACGTTATATCACCGGTCAGGAAATGCTTCAGCGTGTGGACGGTCGCGGCGGGGAAGCCGTCGTCGACAGCCTGCGGGATATCGCCCCCGACTTCGCCCGCTATCTGATTGAGTTCCCCTTCGGCGATATTTACGCCCGGCCAGGGCTTGATTTGCGCAGCCGGGAAATCGCCACCATCGCCGCGCTCACCGCGCTGGGTAACGCCGAGCCGCAGCTGAAAGTGCATATTGCCGCGGGATTAAATGTTGGTCTGACGCAAGAGGAAATTACGGAAGTGATCATGCAGATGGCGGTCTACGCCGGATTCCCGGCGGCGCTAAACGGCCTGTTTGCCGCTAAAGCGGTTTTTGCGGCGCACTAACAAAAAAGACCAGGCCTGGCCTGGTCTTTTTCTCGGGATTACAGCAGCTGCGCCAGACGGTTAATATCCGACTGGATCGCCCCGGCGGTCACGTCACGCCCGGCGCCGGGCCCGCGGATCACCAACGGATTATCACGATACCAGCGGCTTTCGATAGCAAACACGTTATCGCACGGCAGCAGCGCCGCCAGCGGGTGCTCTTCGCGTACCGCTTCCACGCCGACGCGAGCTTTGCCGTTGGCATCAAAGCGCGCCACGTAGCGGAGCACCAGCCCCATCTCGCGGGCCGCCTCCAGGCGCTGCAGCATCTGCTCGTTCAGCTCTTCGCCATTCTCAAAGAAGTGATCAACCGAACCCTCTTCACAGTGCGCCGGGACCAGTGATTCCACGCGCACCTGATCCGGTTCGATGTCATAGCCCGCTTCCCGCGCGAGGATCACCAGCTTGCGCATCACATCTTTACCGGACAGATCGACACGCGGATCCGGCTCGGTCAGCCCCTGCTGCCACGCCTGATCCACCAGGTCGGTGAACGGCACGGTGCCATCGAACTGCAGGAACAGCCAGGAGAGCGTTCCCGAGAAGATACCGCTCAGGCCGAGGATGGTATCGCCGCTGTCGATCAGGTCGCGCACCGTATGGTTCACCGGCAAGCCGGCGCCCACGGTGGCGTTATACAGCCAGTGGCGCCCCGTCTTCTCAAACGCGTCGTGGATCTGGCGATACTTATCGCTGCTGCTGGCCCCCGCCAGCTTGTTGGCGCTGATCACGTGGAAGCCATGGCTGGCGAAATCAAGATACTGGTCGGCCAGCTGTTCGCTGGCGGTGACGTCCAGCACCACTAAATCATCGTACGGGTGCGCGCGCATCCACAGGAACAGCGACTCTTCATCCTGCTCCACCGCTTCATCGTTGAAGAAAGCTAGCGCCCGGCTGGCGTCCAGCCCGTCATAGTTCAGCAGACTGCGTTTACTGTCGACCACGCCGGCGAGAACAAACTCAAAGCCGGTGCGCGCCGAGAGCGTGGTTTGTTCACGGGCGAACAGCTCCAGCCAGCGGGAACCGATGTTTCCTTTGCCGAACAGCATCAGGCCAATACGCTTTTCGGCACGAAACAAGGACTGGTGCAGCCCCTGGATCAGGCTTTCCGTCGGCCCGGCGCGCAGCACGGCCACCAGGCTGATTCCTTCTTCCGACTGCCAGGTGAACTCCACTGGCTGCCCTTTCAGCTGCTGCCAGAAACGGTGGCAATGCAGGGGGTTACGGGTGACGCCAGCGCCCACCATCGCCACCAGCGCCAGCTTCTGACGCAGACGCAGCTCGCCCGGCAGACCTGCTTCATCGAGCAGCTTCAGCGCGCTGTCGGCCACCTCGGAGGTATAGCAAAACTGCAGCAGCTTGCGGTCGGCATGGACGCCAACGGCTAACGGGCGCAGCTGGGCGCGTTTGAGCAGGGCGTCCAGCTCTTTATGCGCCAGTTTGAAATCTTGACCGGCCGGCACCTGGAACTCCACCAGGCAGACGTCGTCATGGCTGGTGACAATCCGGGCGCCAGTACCGGAGGCCAGTACGCGCTCAATGCGCGTGGAACCCTGTTCCGGCGTATAGCTACAGCGTAACTGCAGATCGATATCGCTGGCGGAAACCGGCTGTAGCGTGCGGGCATGGAGCACCGGCGCGGCCAGACGCGCTAACTCGCTGGCTTCGTCCAGACGCAGCAGCGGCAGCAGACAGGCGTCTTTCACCTTGCGCGGATCCGCGCTGTACACCCCGGCGACGTCGCTCCAGATAGTGACGCGGGAAGCGCCCGCCAGCGCACCGATCTGGGTGGCGGAGTAGTCAGACCCGTTACGGCCCAGCAGGACGGTTTCACCGGCCTGGTTGCGGGAGATAAAGCCGGTCACCACCAGACGTTTGTTAGGATGCTGCGCCATCAGCTGCTGCAGCAGTGGATAGGATAATCCTTCATCCACCTGCGGCTGCGCGGCACGTTCCGCGCGCAGGAACGCGCGCGCGTCAAGCCAGGCGGCTTCCATTCCCAGCTGGTTGAGAACCGCCGCCATCAGGCGCGCGGACCACACTTCCCCATGGCCGACCACTTCCGCATAGACCGCTTCGGAAACCCCGCCGTCCAGCAGACCAGCCAGACGCTCAAGGTCGTGGATAAAGGCGGCTATCAGCGTATCCGCCGCCGCAGGCTCCACCAGACCGCCAATCAGTTCGGTGTGATAGCGGCGAAGCGACTGCTGAACCTGATGCGCAGCAAGGCGATCGCTCTGGCTAAGCTTAAGCCAGCTGATCAGCTGGTTGGTGGTGCTGCCAGCGGCGGAGACGACCATCATGTCCCCCGCCTGCGAATACTCCTTCATGATCCCCGCGACGCGCAGGTAACATTTCGCATCCGCTAAACTACTCCCACCAAATTTGTGCAGCTGACGACCCTTCGCCCCTGCCTGCGCAATCACACTCATCTTTATTCCTCGTTTGCTGCCCGGAAGCCATTTTCCAGGTCGGCAATTAAATCTTCACCATCTTCAATACCGGTCGAAATACGCAGGAGCGTTTCTGAAATTCCGGCGGCGGCACGCGCTTCAGGCGCCATGCCGGCATGCGTCATCGTTGCCGCATGGGAAATCAGGCTTTCAACGCCCCCCAGCGATTCCGCCAGTGTAAACAGCGACAGCCCGCTCAGGAAACGGCGCAGCGTCTGCTCGTCACCGTCCAGCTCGAAGCTTAACATTGCGCCAAAACCTTTTTGCTGACGCGCCGCAATTTCATGCCCCTGGTTTTCCGGCAGCGACGGATGATACAGCTTTTTCACCAGTGGCTGGGTTTTCAGATACTCGACAATCGCCAGGGCATTACGCTGCGCCACTTCCATGCGTGGAGAAAGCGTCCGCAGCCCGCGCAACAGCAGATAGCTGTCGAAGGCGCTGCCGGTGACGCCAATATTATTCGCCCACCATGCCAGTTCGGTGACAGTCGCCGGATCGTTGGCAATCACCACCCCGGCCACCACATCAGAGTGACCATTAAGGTATTTAGTACAGGAGTGCAACACCAGATCGGCGCCCAGCGCCAGCGGGTTTTGCAGCGCCGGACTCAGGAAGGTGTTATCGACCACGCTGATCGCCCCGGCTTCGCGCGCCAGACCACAGATTTTCGCAATATCCACTACCCGCAGCAATGGATTACTTGGGCTTTCGACCAGCACCAGCTTCGGTTTTTCCGCCAACGCCGCCCGCAGCGCCTGCTCATCGTTTTGATCGACGAACTGAACGCGATAGCAGCCGCGCTTCGCCAGGCTATCGAACAGACGGTAGCTGCCGCCGTAGCAGTCATGCGGCGCCACCAGCAGATCGCCAGGCTTAAGGAACACCGTCGTCACCAGCAGGATCGCCGACATACCGGTATTGGTCAGCACCGCGCCAGCGCCGCCCTCCAGCTCCGCTAAGGCACGCTGCACCACATCACGCGTCGGGTTGCCGCGGCGGGAGTAGTCGTGAGCGCGAGGTTCATTAAAGTCGGTGAAGTTATAGGTACTGGAGAGGTGGATCGGCGGGACAACGCAACCGTACTGCTCGTCGTCATTTAAACCGCTACGCACTGCGATGGTGGCCTGTTTACGCGTCATGTTGGGAAGTTCCTGGGCTGAATCGGTGAAAAGTCAGGCTCCAGAGTAATCATTGTCACAATAGACGTCAATACATCTGGACATCTAAACTTCTTTGCGTATAGATTGAGCAAAGTGCAAATAGCCGTTAAAATTATATGCATTAGCGCACGTCGGCGGCGGCTTATCTCATGTCAGAAAGCCTGCGCTTACGGTAAACTACGCGCAATTATAGCCCGGGCGGAATATTCTGGCCCTTCACTAATAAACAGAGGATTAAGGTATCTCATGGCTGAATGGAGCGGCGAATATATCAGCCCATACGCTGAGCACGGTAAGAAGAGTGAGCAAGTAAAGAAAATTACGGTTTCCATTCCTCTGAAGGTGTTAAAAATCCTCACCGATGAACGTACGCGTCGTCAGGTGAATAACCTGCGTCACGCGACCAACAGCGAGCTGCTGTGCGAAGCGTTCCTGCATGCCTTTACCGGACAACCGTTGCCTAACGATGAAGACCTGCGTAAAGAGCGCAGCGATGAGATCCCGGAAGCGGCGAAAGCGATTATGCGTGAACTGGGTATCGACCCGGATACGTGGGAATACTGAGACAATAAAAAGGGCGGAAGCACTCTTCCGCCCTTTTTCTTTCTCGCCCAGGCAGGCGAGAGACACAAAAAAGCCGCCCTGAGGCGGCTTCTTCTGGCAACTTACTTGCTGCCCGGGATGCTGAAGCGCTTGTTGAAGCGGTCAACACGGCCACCGGTAGCAACATCACGCTGTTTGCCGGTGAAGAACGGGTGGCATTTGCCGCACACGTCGAGGTTCAGGTCATGACCTACAGTGGAGCGGATTTTCATGACATTACCGCAAGAACAGGTAGCAGTAATTTCGTCGTAATTTGGGTGAATACCTTTTTTCATGGGAGAACCTCAGTTAAGGCCGCGTCGCTCTTCCAGCCCTAACGCCAGACACCACGCGATATTAGTAATTTCCCGTCGCCCTCTACGCTGCTGACAGCGTGAAGCACACGGTAATGGTCAATCTTCAATGCGATATAAAGCGCATCAAAGGCGGCGAATCATACAGAATTTGACCAGCATATGCAAACTGATCCGCGCCGCCTTATCGTAATGTGTATACTATCCCGCCAGATTTCAAGTCAGGAAGATGACATGCCCGTCGCCCACGTTGCCCTACCCGTTCCGCTACCGCGCACCTTTGACTATCTGCTGCCTGACGGCATGGCGGTCAAAGCGGGCTGTCGGGTGCGGGTGCCGTTCGGCAAACAGGAGCGGATCGGCATTGTCGCGGCGGTCAGCGAGCGCAGCGAGCTGCCGCTGGACGAGCTAAAACCGGTCGCGGAAGCGCTGGACGACGAACCGGTCTTCTCCGGTACCGTCTGGCGGTTGCTGATGTGGGCGGCTGAGTACTACCATCACCCGATCGGCGATGTGCTGTTCCATGCGTTGCCCATTCTGCTGCGCCAGGGCAAACCCGCCAGCGCTACGCCGCTGTGGTACTGGTTCGCCACCGAGCAGGGGCAGGCCGTCGATCTTAACGGTCTGAAACGCTCGCCGAAGCAGCAGCAGGCGCTGGCGGCGCTGCGCCAGGGCAAAATCTGGCGTCATCAGGTCGGCGAACTGGAATTTAATGAAGCGGCGCTGCAGGCGCTGCGCGGCAAAGGGCTGGCGGAGCTGGCCTGCGAAGCGCCTGCCCTCACCGACTGGCGCAGCGCGTATTCGGTGGCTGGCGAACGCCTGCGTCTTAATACCGAGCAGGCCACCGCCGTCGGCGCGATCCACAGCGCCGCCGATCGCTTCTCCGCCTGGCTGCTGGCGGGTATTACCGGCTCCGGGAAAACGGAAGTGTATTTGAGCGTGCTGGAGAATGTGCTGGCGCAGGGGCGCCAGGCGCTGGTGATGGTGCCAGAGATCGGCCTGACGCCGCAAACCATCGCCCGTTTTCGCCAGCGCTTTAACGCGCCGGTGGAAGTCCTGCACTCCGGGCTCAATGACAGCGAACGTCTCTCGGCCTGGCTGAAGGCGAAAAACGGCGAAGCGGCCATTGTGATCGGCACCCGCTCCTCGCTCTTTACCCCGTTTAAAGACCTCGGCGTCATCGTCATCGACGAAGAGCATGACAGCTCCTACAAGCAGCAGGAGGGCTGGCGCTACCATGCCCGCGACCTGGCGGTATGGCGCGCCCACAGCGAACAGATCCCGATAATTCTCGGCTCGGCGACGCCGGCGCTGGAGACCCTGCATAACGTCCGCCAGGGCAAATACCGCCAGTTAACCTTAAGCAAACGCGCGGGCAATGCGCGCCCTGCCCAGCAGCACGTGCTCGATCTCAAAGGGCAACCGCTGCAGGCAGGTCTGTCTCCCGCGCTGATTGGCCGTATGCGTCAGCATCTGCAGGCGGATAACCAGGTGATCCTGTTTCTTAACCGCCGCGGCTTTGCGCCAGCGCTGCTGTGCCACGACTGCGGCTGGATAGCGGAATGTCCGCGCTGCGACAGCTACTATACGTTGCACCAGGCGCAGCACCATCTGCGCTGCCACCATTGCGACAGTCAGCGCCCTATCCCGCGCCAGTGCCCCTCCTGCGGCTCCACGCACCTGGTGCCGGTGGGTATCGGCACCGAACAGCTGGAGCAGGCCCTGGCGCCGCTGTTTCCTGACGTGCCTATCTCGCGTATCGACCGCGATACCACCAGCCGCAAAGGGGCGCTGGAAGAGCATCTCGCCGCCGTCCATCGCGGTGGGGCGCGTATTTTAATTGGCACCCAGATGCTGGCCAAAGGCCACCACTTCCCAGACGTCACCCTAGTCTCCCTGCTGGACGTCGACGGGGCGCTGTTTTCCGCGGATTTCCGCTCCGCCGAGCGTTTCGCTCAGCTCTATACCCAGGTCTCCGGGCGAGCGGGGCGGGCAGGAAAACAGGGCGAAGTGATTCTGCAAACCCACCATCCGGAACACCCTTTGCTGCAGACCCTGCTGTATAAAGGCTACGACGCTTTCGCCGAACAGGCGCTGGCAGAGCGGCAGACAATGCAGCTACCGCCGTGGACCAGCCATGTGCTGATTCGTGCGGAAGACCATAACAACCAGCAGGCGCCGCTGTTTTTACAACAGCTGCGCAATCTGCTGCAGGCCAGTCCGCTGGCCGACGACAAGCTATGGGTGCTCGGTCCGGTTCCGGCGCTGGCGCCGAAGCGCGGCGGCCGCTGGCGGTGGCAGATATTGCTGCAGCATCCTTCGCGGGTGCGCCTGCAGCATATCGTCAGCGGTACGCTGGCGCTGATCAATACGCTGCCGGAGGCGAAAAAAGTGAAGTGGGTGCTGGATGTCGATCCTATTGAAGGGTAAGCCTTCTCTTGCGAGCCGGATCGAAAAATTCAACAAGCATCACGTTTTTCATGAAAATTCTGTAACTCACTGCCGCGACTATCTGATAAAAAAGATGCAGCAGTTAGCGCGCAAGGGAAATGCCAGCGCCATTCAGCGAGGAGAAACCAGGTGAAGCCCAAAAAACAAGTGGTTGCCGCCACCATGAAAGACGTCGCCTTAAAGGCAAACGTTTCCACGGCAACCGTGTCCCGAGCGTTGATGAACCCTGATAAGGTGTCGCAAGCCACCCGTAACCGGGTCGAGCAGGCGGCGCTGGAAGTCGGCTATTTACCGCAGTCGCTCGGACGCAATATGAAGCGCAACAAATCGCGGACGATCCTCGTGATCGTTCCGGATATCTGCGATCCCTTTTTTAGCGAAGTGATCCGCGGTATTGAAGTCACTGCCGCCGAGCATGGATATCTGGTGTTAATCGGCGATTGCGCCCACCAGAATCAGAAAGAAAAAACCTTTATCGACCTTATCATCACCAAGCAGATTGACGGCATGGTGCTGCTCAGCTCGCGCCTGCCGTTTGACGCTAGCGTGGAAGAGCAGCGCAATTTGCCACCGATGGTCATGTCGAACGAGTTCGCGCCGGAACTGGAGCTGCCCACCGTCCACATCGATAACCTGACGGCGGCCTTTAACGCGGTAAACTACCTTCACGAGCTGGGACACCAGCGTATCGGCTGCATCGCCGGCCCGGAAGATATGCCGCTGTGCCATTATCGCCTGCAGGGTTACGTGCAGGCGCTGCGCCGCAGCGGTATCACCGTTGATCCGCACTATATCGCTCGCGGCAACTTTACCTTCGAAGCTGGCGCCAATGCGCTGGAGCAGCTGCTGTCGCAGCCGGTACCGCCCACGGCGGTCTTTTGCCATAGCGATGTGATGGCGCTGGGCGCCTTATCGCTGGCGAAACGCCGCGGTCTGAAAGTGCCGGACGACCTGTCGATTGTCGGCTTCGATAACATCGCGTTGTCTGAATTTTGCGATCCGCCATTGACCACCGTGTCACAGCCGCGTTTTGATATCGGCCGTGAAGGAATGCTGCTATTACTTGAGCAAATGCAGGGTCATAACGTGAACAGCGGCTCGCGCCTGCTCGATTGCGAACTGATAGTTCGCGGCAGTACGCAAAAAATCAGACGATAACCATCAGGCTTTCGGGCCTGCTCTTCTGGTCAAAGGCCCGCCGCTTAAGTAACATGGCGGGCTGACGAACGAATATAAGACAGCGAAACGATAGTGGCACAACGAGATTATGTACGCCGCAGCCAACCGGCTTCTTCGCGGCGCAAAAAGAGCACTACCCGAAGCTCAAGGAATAAGCAAAGCAGCCTTCCGGCAATTTCACCGGCTATGGTGGCGATCGCGGCGGCTGTGCTGGTGGCCTTTATCGGTGGACTCTATTTCATTACGCACCATAAGAAAGAAGAAGCGGAAGCGATGCAAAATCGCCAGGCCGCCGGCAACGGCTTGCCGCCAAAACCGGAAGAGCGTTGGCGCTATATTAAAGAGCTGGAAAGCCGACAGCCGGGCGTTCGCGCGCCGACCGAACCGACCGCCGGCGGCGAAGTGATGAAACCGGAGCAGCTGACTGACGAACAGCGCCAGCTGCTGGCCCAGATGCAGGCCGATATGCGTCAACAGCCGACTCAGCTGACCGAAGTGCCGTGGAACGAACAAACGCCGGCCCAGCGCCAGCAGACGCTACAGCGCCAGCGTTTAGCGCAGCAACAGCAGCAGGCGCAACAGCAACAGTGGGCGCAAACTCAGCCGCAGACCGTGCAGCAGCCGCCGCGCGTTCAGCAGCCGAAGCCGGTCCAGCAGCAACAGCCGAAGCAGACCGCGTCAAACCAGCAGCCGTACCAGGATCTGCTGCAGACGCCAGCGCATACCAATACCACGCAGCCGCGTACCCAGGCCGCGGCGCCGGTAACTCGGGTGGAAGAAGCGCCGAAAACCACCGCCGAGAAGAAAGACGATCGTAGCTGGATGATCCAGTGCGGCTCCTTTAAAGGCGCCGAGCAGGCCGAAACCGTCCGCGCTCAGCTGGCTTTCGAAGGGTTTGCTTCGCACATCACCACCAACAACGGCTGGAACCGCGTGGTCATTGGCCCGCTGAAAGGCAAAGAAAGCGCCAACGAGATGATCACCCGCCTGAAGATGGCTGGACACGCGAACTGCATTCGTCTCGCCGCCAGGGGTTGAAACCCTCAAAAACCCCCCCATCTATAATTGCATTCGGCCCCGCGGACAGCGCGGGGCCCCTGTTCCGCTTTTGCAACCAAGGGGTCTGCTCGTGACTACAATTGTAAGTGTTCGCCGTAACGGCCATGTTGTTATTGCCGGTGATGGCCAGGCCACGCTGGGCAACACCGTAATGAAGGGCAACGTGAAAAAAGTGCGTCGTCTGTACAACGACAAAGTGATTGCCGGTTTCGCTGGTGGCACCGCCGACGCCTTCACGCTGTTCGAACTGTTTGAACGTAAACTGGAAATGCACCAGGGCCATCTGGTGAAGGCCGCCGTTGAGCTGGCTAAAGACTGGCGAACCGATCGGATGTTGCGCAAGCTGGAAGCGCTGCTGGCCGTCGCGGACGAAAACGCGTCGCTTATCATCACCGGTAACGGTGACGTGGTACAGCCGGAAAACGATTTGATTGCTATCGGCTCCGGCGGTCCTTACGCCCAGGCCGCGGCCCGCGCGCTGCTGGAAAACACCGATATGGGCGCGCGCGATATCGCCGAGAAAGCGTTGGATATTGCAGGTGATATCTGCATCTATACCAACCATTTCCACACCATCGAAGAATTACCTTCTAAAGCGTAAGGATCTCCCATGTCTGAAATGACCCCACGCGAAATTGTCAGCGAACTGGACAAACACATTATCGGCCAGGACGCCGCCAAGCGTTCTGTTGCTATCGCCCTGCGTAACCGCTGGCGCCGGATGCAGCTTAACGAAGAGCTGCGTCATGAAGTCACGCCGAAAAACATTCTGATGATCGGCCCAACCGGCGTCGGTAAAACCGAAATCGCTCGTCGTCTGGCGAAACTGGCCAACGCGCCGTTTATTAAAGTTGAAGCGACGAAGTTCACCGAAGTGGGCTATGTCGGTAAAGAAGTGGATTCTATCATCCGCGATCTGACCGATGCGGCGATCAAAATGGTGCGTATGCAGTCCATCGAAAAGAACCGTTACCGCGCGGAAGAGCTGGCTGAAGAGCGCGTACTTGACGTGCTGATCCCACCGGCGAAGAACAACTGGGGCCAGACTGAGCCGTCGCAGGAACCGTCTGCGGCGCGCCAGGCGTTCCGTAAGAAACTGCGTGAAGGCCAGCTGGACGATAAAGAGATTGAAATCGATCTCGCCGCGGCGCCGATGGGCGTTGAAATCATGTCCCCTCCGGGCATGGAAGAGATGACCAGCCAGCTGCAGTCCATGTTCCAGAACCTCGGCGGCCAGAAGCAGAAACCGCGTAAGCTGAAAATCAAAGACGCGATGAAGCTGCTGATTGAAGAAGAAGCGGCCAAACTGGTCAATCCGGAAGAGCTGAAGCAGGAAGCCATCGACGCTGTAGAGCAACACGGTATCGTCTTTATCGACGAAATCGACAAAATCTGTAAGCGCGGCGGCAACACCTCCGGCCCGGACGTCTCCCGTGAAGGCGTACAGCGCGACCTGCTGCCGCTGGTGGAAGGCTGCACCGTCTCCACCAAGCACGGGATGGTCAAGACCGACCACATCCTGTTCATCGCCTCCGGCGCGTTCCAGGTGGCCAGCCCGTCCGATCTGATCCCGGAACTGCAGGGGCGTCTGCCGATCCGCGTTGAGCTGAAGGCGCTGACCACCCACGACTTTGAGCGCATCCTGACCGAACCAAACGCCTCCATCACCGTGCAGTACAAGGCGCTGATGGCGACCGAAGGGGTGAATATCGAATTCACCGAAGACGGTATCAAGCGTATCGCTCAGGCCGCATGGCAGGTAAACGAAACCACCGAGAACATCGGCGCGCGCCGTCTGCACACCGTGCTGGAGCGCCTGGTGGAAGATATCTCCTATGATGCCAGCGAGATGAACGGCCAGACCGTCACTATCGATGCCGAATATGTGAGTAAGCACCTGGATGTTCTGGTGGCAGATGAAGATCTGAGCCGTTTTATCCTATAATCCGGTGCAATGCATTTTCATCACTGTTGATGGGGGCTATCGCCCCCATTTTTATTGGCTAGAATAACTATGACTGATATCAGCCGTTCTCAGGCGTGGCTGGAAAGCCTGCGTCCTAAAACGTTACCGCTGGCATTTGCCGCGATTATTGTTGGCACCGTCCTTGCCTGGGAGCAGGGACATTTTGATCCCTGGGTCGCCCTGCTGGCGCTGATCACCGCCGGCTTGCTGCAAATTCTTTCCAACCTCGCCAATGACTACGGCGACGCGGTCAAGGGGAGCGATAAACCGGACCGCATCGGGCCGCTGCGCGGGATGCAGAAAGGGGTGATTACCCCCCAGCAGATGAAGCGCGCCCTGATTGTCACCGTCGCGCTGATCTGTCTGTTTGGTCTGGCGCTGCTGTGCGTCGCCTGGCAGAGCGTCGGCGATTTCATCGGCTTCCTCGCGCTGGGTGGCTTGTCGATCGTGGCCGCCATCACCTACACGGTGGGCACCCGCCCGTATGGTTATATCGGCCTTGGTGATATTTCGGTACTCGTTTTCTTCGGCTGGCTGAGCGTCCTCGGCAGCTGGTATCTGCAAGCGCATAATGTGGAAGCGGCCATCTTTCTGCCGGCAACGGCCTGCGGTCTGCTGGCGACCGCCGTGCTGAACATCAATAACCTGCGTGATATCGACAGCGACCGGCAGAACGGGAAGAACACCCTCGCCGTGCGCCTGGGGCCGGTGAATGCCCGCCGCTATCATGCCTGCCTGCTGCTCGGCGCCCTGCTGTGTCTGGCGCTGTTTAACCTGCTGGCGCTGCATTCAGCCTGGGGCTGGCTGTTTATTCTCGCCACGCCGCTGCTGGTCAAACAGGCGCGTTACGTCCTGCGCGAATCCGATCCGCTGGCGATGCGGCCGATGCTCGAAAAGACGGTCAAAGGGGCTTTACTGACCAACCTGCTGTTTGTTATCGGGATTATTGCCAGTAAGCTGGCGGCTTAACTGACAAATATCAATTAACAATTGATGATTTTGCCAACAATGCGATTCGCGGGATATACTAAAAACTCTCGCAGCAACTGAACGTTAAGCCTATGAAATACGATACTTCCGAGCTTTGTGACATCTACCAGGAAGATGTCAACGTCGTGGAACCGCTGTTCTCTAACTTTGGAGGACGGTCGTCGTTTGGTGGACAGATCATTACGGTAAAATGTTTCGAGGATAACGGGTTGCTCTACGATCTGCTCGAGCAGAATGGCCGTGGTCATATTCTCCTGATCGACGGCGGCGGCTCAGTACGACGCGCGTTAATTGACGCTGACCTGGCGCGTCTGGCCGTACAGAATGAATGGGAAGGGTTGGTGGTCTATGGCGCGGTGCGCCAGGTTGACGACCTTGAGGAACTGGATATCGGCATCCAGGCGCTGGCGGCCATTCCGGTCGGCGCAGCTGGCGAAGGCATCGGCGAAAGCGACGTGCGCGTCAATTTCGGCGGCGTGACCTTCTTCAGCGGCGACCATCTGTATGCCGATAACACCGGGATGATCCTGTCGGAAGACCCGCTGGATATCGAATAAGCCTTGCGCCATAAAAAAGGCCTTCTCCATGAGAAGGCCTTTTGTTTATCCGGCGCGTAACTTAGTACAGTTTCTTCGCGCAATCCAGCCAGTCGTTCTTGAACGGACGCTTCATGTTCTCGATGGCATCGATGATGTCGTGGTGCACCAGCTTCTCGTTCTGGATGCCGACGCAACGGCCGCCATGGCCCTGCAGCAGCAGCTCAATCGCATAGGCGCCCATGCGGGAAGCCAGGATACGGTCGTAAGGAACCGGGGAACCGCCGCGCTGAATGTGGCCGAGGACGGTGGCGCGGGTTTCACGGCCGGTCTCTTTCTCGATGTAGCTGGCCAGCTCGTCAACGTCGCACATGTGCTCGGTGATCGCCACGATAGCGTGTTTTTTCCCTTTCGCGATGCCGGCTTTGATTTCAGCCACCAGATCGTCGCGGGTATATTCCACTTCCGGCACCATGATGAACTCACAGCCGCCAGCAATCGCCGCCGCCAGAGTCAGGTCGCCGCAGTAACGGCCCATCACTTCCACCACGGAGATACGCTGGTGCGAAGAGGAGGTGTCGCGCAGACGGTCAATCGCTTCCACCACGGTGCTCAGAGCGGTGAAGAAGCCGATGGTGTAGTCAGTGCCTTTGATATCGTTGTCGATGGTGCCCGGCAGGCCGATGCACGGGAAGCCCATCTCGGTCAGGCGCATCGCCCCCATGTAGGACCCGTCACCACCGATAACCACCAGCGCGTCCAGGCCACGCTTCTTCATGTTTTCGATAGCCACAGCGCGGATGTGTTCTTCGCGGAATTCCGGGAAGCGAGCGGAGCCCAGGAAGGTGCCGCCGCGGTTGATCATGTCGGAAACGCTGTAACGGTCGAGCTGAACCATACGGTCTTCGTACAAGCCGAGGTAACCGTCATAGATTCCAAAAACTTCCAGACCTTCCGTTAATGCCGCGCGCACAACGCCACGAATTGCTGCGTTCATGCCCGGCGCATCACCGCCACTTGTCAACACACCGATTTTCTTAATCATGACTACCTCTGAACTTAGGAAGCAAAAAATAATTCTGTTGCCTGAAGCGCTCCCTCACCAGGAGTGCACGACGCTAATGACAATAGTATATCAAACGCTTCAAGCTGAATTGATTCAGGTCAGACCAAACGGCGGTAATTTATACAAAAAATGCCGAGCTGACCCACATTTTTACATCGAATTTACAGACTATAACCTAACGCTCAAAAAAGCCCTGCTGCGCCGCTGGCACCACAGAACTGGGATCCTGATGGATAATGACATCGGATCCCGGGAAACGGCGCAGAATCGCCTGCTCCACCTGGTCTGCAATCACGTGGGCTTGCACCAGCGGGAGGTTATCTTCCATTTCCAAATGAATCTGAATAAAGCGGGTCGGCCCTGACTGCCGCGTTCGTAGATCGTGCGCCCCGCGGATGCCGGGCCATGCGGTCACGATGGTGATAATGTCCTGACGCTCCTCGTCAGGCAAAGCGCGGTCGAGTAACGACTGAACCGCCTCATAGCCCATCCGCAGCGCGCTATATAAAATATAGATGCCAATTCCTAAGGCAAACAACGCATCGGCGCGATGCCAGCCGTACCAGGATAGGCCCAGCGCCACCAGAATGGCGCCGTTCATCATAACATCAGACTGATAATGAAGCATATCCGCCCGCACCGCCTGGCTCTGGGTTTTTCGCACCACCCAGCGCTGGAAAGTCACCAGCGCCAGCGTGCTGACGAGAGCGATCAGCGTCACAACGACCCCGACGCCGGCGGCCTGCAGCGGCTCCGGACGCACCAGGTGCTGAATACCGGTGAGAAACAGGAACAGCGCCGAGCCGGAGATAAACATGCTTTGCGCCAGCGCCGCCAGCGACTCCGCTTTGCCGTGGCCAAAGGTGTGTTCTTCATCAGCCGGTTGCAGCGAATAGCGAACCACCAGCAGGTTGGTCAGCGAGGCGGCAATATCCACCAGCGAATCCACCAGCGCAGCCAGAATACTGACTGAACCGGTATACCACCACGCAAAAATTTTGATCAAAAGTAACGCAGAGGCCATCGCTGTCGCAGCGATAGCGGCGCGGCTGACCAACCGGCCATAAGATTGATTCATATAGGCTCCTTCTCCTGCACTGCGCTTAGTATAACCTGAACTTGTGACGCTCACGGGAAAGGCGAAGAAGTTGATTTGCCGAAAAAAGGGCAAAAAAAACCCCCTCATCATGAGGGGGGAAGACAGGGATGGTGTCTATGGCAAGGAAAACAGGGTTTGTTACTGGGGTTGCAGGGTGTTGCTACTACTCGAAAGCATCATCGCTGAGCCTTTCTGCATCCTTGCAACCTCACGCAACTGATCCATACGTTGCTGGTGCTTAGCATTTAAAACCGCTTGCTGCTCTGGCGTAAGCAGGTGGTACATCTGGTTGCGGACCTTAGCCATCTCGACCTGGCGAGCAACCTGTTCCTGCGCCATCTTTTCTGCCTGAGCGCGCACAGCGTTTTCATCAAAATTTTCTGCGGTGACAAGGCGATGCATTGTCTCCATTTCGCTAACATTAACGGGGAGCCTGTCGTGGCGTGCCCGTTGCATAAGATCCCGTAACTGCTGACGTTGCTGCTCGGTTAAACTTATGCCGTCAAACATATGGCTCTGGCTACCGCGCTGTCCCCCTTCGTCTCCGGGGAGCCAGTTAACGCTGGTAACGACTTCAGCGGCCTGGCTAATTGCACTTAGCGCCAGCGTTGAGGCCATGACGGCAGCGATAACATTGCGCATCACATACTCCCAAAACGTTTGTGTCGCGATTCAACGAGAGACAGTCTACGATTCAGGCTGCAAACATGCGTCAGGGGGTGTAAAACAACGTAAAGTCATGGATTAGCGGGCCTTGATGACGTAATTTCTGCCTCGGAGGTATTTAAACAATGAATAAAATCCTGTTAGTTGATGATGACCGGGAGCTCACCTCCCTGTTAAAAGAGCTGCTCGATATGGAAGGTTTTAACGTGCTGGTGGCCCATGATGGGGAACAGGCGCTGGCCCTTCTGGACGACAGCATTGATTTATTGCTGCTCGACGTAATGATGCCGAAGAAAAACGGTATCGATACGCTTAAAGAGCTGCGTCAGACACACCAGACACCGGTTATCATGCTAACAGCGCGCGGGAGCGAGCTGGATCGCGTTCTCGGCCTCGAGCTGGGCGCAGATGACTATTTGCCTAAGCCGTTCAACGATCGTGAACTGGTGGCGCGTATACGCGCGATTCTGCGCCGTTCCCACTGGAGCGAACAGCAGCAGACGACCGAAGCCGGTTCGCCGACCCTGGAAGTGGATGCCTTAAGCCTCAATCCGGGCCGTCAGGAAGCCAATTTCGATGGCCAGACGCTGGAGCTCACCGGCACCGAGTTCACCCTGCTCTATCTGTTAGCGCAGCATCTCGGCCAGGTGGTGTCACGCGAACATTTAAGCCAGGAAGTGTTAGGCAAGCGCCTGACGCCGTTCGACCGCGCTATCGATATGCATATTTCCAACCTGCGGCGTAAGCTGCCGGAGCGCAAAGATGGCCATCCGTGGTTTAAAACGCTGCGTGGCCGCGGGTATCTGATGGTTTCCGCTTCATGATTGGAAGTTTGACTGCACGCATCTTCGCCATCTTCTGGCTCACGCTGGCGCTGGTGTTGATGCTGGTGCTGATGTTGCCCAAACTGGACTCCCGGCAGATGACCGAGCTGCTGGAAAGCGAGCAGCGTCAAGGCATCATGATCGAGCAGCACGTTGAGGCCGAGCTGGCCAACGATCCGCCGAACGACCTGATGTGGTGGCGTCGTCTGTTTCGCGCCATCGATAAATGGGCGCCTCCTGGGCAACGCCTGCTGCTGGTGACCAGCGAAGGCCGCGTGATCGGCGCAGAACGCAACGAGATGCAGATCATTCGCAACTTTATCGGCCAGGCCGATAACGCCGATCATCCGCAGAAAAAACGCTATGGCCGCCTGGAAATGGTGGGCCCGTTCTCCGTCAGGGATGGGGAGGATAACTATCAGCTGTATCTGATCCGTCCCGCCAGCACCTCACAATCCGACTTTATCAACCTGCTGTTTGACCGGCCGCTGCTGCTGCTGATCGTCACAATGCTGGTTAGCGCCCCGCTGCTGCTGTGGCTGGCGTGGAGCCTGGCGAAACCAGCGCGTAAGCTGAAAAATGCCGCCGACGAGGTCGCCCAGGGCAACCTGCGGCAGCATCCGGAGCTGGAAGCTGGACCGCAGGAGTTTTTAGCCGCCGGCGCCAGCTTTAACCAGATGGTGACGGCCCTGGAGCGGATGATGACCAGCCAGCAACGGCTACTGTCCGATATCTCGCACGAGCTGCGCACGCCGCTTACGCGCCTGCAGCTGGGCACCGCCCTGCTGCGCCGCCGCAGCGGTGAGAGCAAAGAGCTGGAGCGCATCGAAACTGAAGCGCACCGGCTGGACAGCATGATCAACGACCTGCTGGTGATGTCGCGCAATCAGGCGAAAAACGCCCTGGTGAGCGAGACGGTCAAAGCCAATCAGCTGTGGAGCGAAGTGCTGGACAACGCGGCGTTTGAAGCCGAGCAGATGGGTAAATCCTTCACCGTTGAGTATCCGCCGGGCCCGTGGCCGCTGTACGGTAACCCCAATGCGCTGGAAAGCGCGCTGGAGAACATCGTCCGCAACGCCCTGCGCTACTCGCACACGAAGATTTCCGTCAGCTTCTCGGTGGATAAAGACGGGATTACGGTTAACGTCGATGACGACGGCCCGGGAGTCAGTCCGGAGGATCGCGAGCAGATTTTCCGGCCATTCTACCGGACCGACGAGGCGCGCGACCGCGAGTCCGGCGGCACCGGCCTGGGGCTGGCGATTGTCGAAACCGCTATTCAGCAGCACCGTGGCTGGGTGAAGGCCGACGACAGCCCGCTGGGCGGTCTGCGCTTAACCCTCTGGCTGCCGCTGTATAAGCGCACCTGATGCTATCCCGGCTTGCGCTACGCTAAGCCGGGAGCATCCCCGGAAATACTCAATATGGGGGAATTATTTCCCCCATAATCTCCGTGAATTATCTTCGATCTTGCCGCTTAAACGGCGCTTCTGCATGGTTCTGCTCCAGCTCACCGACAGGCCCGCGGCCGACAATAAGCGGTGGTACTGATCGTCATCAAACGGCATATGCCAGGCAATCGCCCCGGCCTCATGGACGCTGACCTCACTCAGGCGAGAGACCAGCTCGAGCGGCGCATCGCTGGAGACTTTCCCCCCGGCGATCACCCGATACAACCAGCCGGTCTTCCCGCTGTTTTGCATCAGCTGAGCCATGTCATTGATCGAAAAATGAAAGTTGAGCTTGAAGCACGGAGAGCGCGGCTGGGTGACCTGGATCAGCGCCTCGCCCCAGCGAAAGATATCGCCAATGTAGACGTTTTGTTCGGTGAGCCCGGTGGTGGAGAGGTTTTCGCCGAACGCCGGGGCGCAGAACCGATCGGCCTGCTGGGGGAATTCACGGATCCAGTCGGCATAGTGTTCGCGCGGATAGTGACACAGCGCGCGGTCCGGCCCGCCGTGTATTTTCTTCTCCGCCTGCTCATCCCCTTCGAGACCGAGATCGCCGAGCTGCAACTCGCCGTCAACCTGGATTTTGCCGATCGCGCTGGGACGACTGCCCGTGTAGTCCCTGATTTTGCCAACAAAGACATTCACCGGATAATGCATCTCTGCTCTCCTTGCTACCGATATAAAAAAAGCGAGCCATCAGACTCGCTTCTCTCTTAGCACATTGCAACCTTATTTTTTGGCGGCAAAACGCGCTGCAGCTTCGTCCCAGTTCACCACATCCCAGAAGGCTTTGATGTAGTCCGGGCGACGGTTCTGGAATTTCAGGTAGTAAGCGTGTTCCCACACGTCCAGACCCAGGATCGGGAAGCCAGAAGCGCCGGAAATGGCTTCGCCCATCAGCGGAGAATCCTGGTTAGCGGTGGAGACAACGGCCAGTTTGTCACCTTTCAGGACCAGCCACGCCCAGCCGGAACCGAAACGGGTAGCAGCGGCTTTTTCAAATTCCGCTTTGAAGTTGTCCACAGAGCCGAAATCGCGCTCGATAGCCGCTTTCAGGTCGCCCTGCAGGGTGGTACCGGTTTTCAGGCCTTTCCAGAACAGGCTGTGGTTCGCGTGGCCGCCGGCGTTGTTACGCAGTACGGTTTTTTTGTCAGCCGGCAGCTGATCCAGCTTGGTGATCAGCTCTTCAGCGGACAGGTTAGCGAACTCCGGCAGGCTTTCCAGCGCGGCGTTGGCATTGTTCACGTAGGTCTGATGGTGTTTGGTGTGATGGATCTCCATCGTCTGCTTGTCGAAGTGCGGTTCCAGAGCATCGTAAGCGTACGGCAGGGATGGCAGGGTATAGCTCATAATCATCTCCATTATTGTCGAGCGGCTCAAGTGTTAACGCCGCGTAAGCAGTTTGTCCATTATAGTTAATTAAATGGTATTGAAAATGCTTATCAATGCCGTATTTTTCATATGGATATAACCAGAAGAAATACCCGCCGTTTTGTGATGTAGAACAACTAATTAAGCCCATGGTTGCCAGAGTTCGCCATCCTGTGGCAACGTCCTGAAGGCGGCCAAAGCGGCTAATTTTTACACTCATCGCATCGGAAGCCGCCGTCTCCGATAAAAAAAGATGAGGATAAAATCAATGAACCACGCGATTACGATGGGTATTTTTTGGCATTTGATAGGGGCCGCCAGTGCCGCCTGTTTCTATGCCCCGTTCAAGAAAGTAAAACACTGGTCGTGGGAAACCATGTGGTCGGTCGGGGGGATCGTCTCCTGGCTGATCCTGCCCTGGGCCATCAGCGCCACGCTGTTACCCGATTTCTGGGCCTACTACCGCTCCTTTAACGCCTCCACGCTGCTGCCGGTCTTTCTGTTCGGCGCCATGTGGGGTATCGGTAATATCAACTATGGCCTGACCATGCGCTATCTCGGCATGTCGATGGGGATTGGCATCGCCATTGGCATCACGTTGATTGTCGGTACGCTGATGACGCCGATTATTAACGGTCAGTTTTCAGTGCTGATGCACACCCAGGGCGGTCAAATGACGCTGCTCGGCGTGCTGGTGGCGGTGGTTGGCGTTGGCATCGTCACCCGCGCGGGCCAGCTGAAAGAGCGCAAAATGGGCATCAAAGCCGAAGAGTTCAATCTGAAGAGAGGGCTTCTGCTGGCAGTGATGTGCGGTATCTTCTCGGCAGGGATGTCGTTCGCGATGAACGCCGCCAAACCGATGCATGATGCCGCCGCGGCGCTCGGCGTCGACCCGTTATATGCGGCGCTGCCAAGCTACGTGGTGATTATGGGCGGCGGGGCGCTGGTTAACCTTGGCTTCTGCTTTATTCGTTTGGCAAAAGTGAAGAGCCTGTCCGTCAAAGCCGATTTCTCGCTGGCCAAACCCCTCATCATCAGCAACCTGCTGCTTTCCGCCCTCGGCGGCCTGATGTGGTATCTCCAGTTCTTCTTCTATGCCTGGGGCCACGCCAGCATTCCGGCGCAGTATGACTATATGAGCTGGATGCTGCACATGAGCTTCTACGTACTGTGCGGCGGTCTGGTGGGTCTGGTGCTGAAGGAGTGGAACAACGCCGGTCGTCGTCCGGTGAGCGTCCTGAGCCTCGGCTGCGTGGTGATCATCATCGCCGCCAACATCGTCGGTCTGGGAATGGCCCGTTAAGCACCGGAGCATTTGCCTGACAAAGACGCGCTTCAGGCGGCGGCGCGACTGCGCTGCCGCCACTGCCCCGGCGACATGCCGATTTCCCGGCTGAACACCACCGAAAAGTAGTTACTGTCCTCAAAGCCGCACTGCATGGCGATATCGCCGATTAAGCGCTCGGTATGCTGCAACAGATACTGCGCATGGCAGATCCGCAGCTGGCGTAAATAGTGATTGATGGTCATCCCGGTTTGCTGGCGAAACTGCTGACGTAGCGCCCGCTCGCTGCCGCCCTCCTGCTCGCAGAAACGCTCCAGGACAAAGGGGCGGCTCAGGCTGGCCGCCAGCGCGGCCAGCAGTTTGTCCAACAGCGCTTCGCGCTGCGTCGCCGCCAGATTATCCGTCGCGTAGCGATGCCGCTGGAGGGTCAGCGCCAGCTGAGCAAACAACAGCTCGGCCATCGCATTCCCCTGCGCATCGTGCCGGGAACACTCATGCTCAAGCTGACTAATCACCTGACGCGCCTGCGCCATACCGGTGCTGCCCATGCGCCAGTGGGGCTTCCACGGGGTGCCGAAGAGGCCAGGGATCGCCCCCGCCCAGTCGAAATTGAGCTGCAGTCGCTCCGGGCAATAGATTATGTTCTGCAGAACCAGATCGTTAACGGAAGCATAGGAGTGTTTATCTTCGGCGCGAATATAGAACAGATCGCCGCGGGTAATGCGCCAGGGACGGTCGTTGAGAACATGCAGCCCGTTGCCCCGCCACACCAGCACCAGCTCGCAGAACTCATGGGTGTGTTCAGCGAAGACGTTTTGCGGGTAGCGGTCAGCCACCGCCACCGCCTGCGTGGCGGAAGGGAAAAATTCCTCTTTACGTAGAATCAAACCGGCCACGGCTCACACTCCCAACGCGGATAACGGCGCATTATTCGCGTTTTTGCTCCGCAATACGTTGACTCCTCTCGCGTTACTGAAGAATAGCGTCGCGCCCCTGGCGGATATCGCGCGGCGACCAGGAAAACTCGCGGCGAAAAAGCGTCGAAAAGTGGTTACTGTCGCCGAATCCGCAGCGATAGGCGATATCCGTCACGCTTTCATCGCTGTGGCGCAGCAGGTGGCGGGCTTTCATCAGGCGCACCCGATTGAGATAGCGCTGCGGCGTCAGGCCGGTCTGCTGCTTCAGCTGACGGTGTAGTGTACGCAGCGACAGCGAAAACTGCGCCGCCACCTCCTCCCAGCAGATCTCCTGCGCAAAATGGTCTTCCAGCCAGGCCAGCAGCTGATTAAGCCGTGCATCGTTGTTGGTGGCCTCTTCCGCAAGGCTGCTTTTCCGCAGCAGCACCAATAGCTGCATAAACAGGATCTCACGGCTGGCGACGGCATGGGTATCCGTTTCGCTCCCCATGGCCTCCATCTGCGCCACGATATGCCGCACCTGCTGCAGAACCGTCTGGTTCACCCGCCAGTGCGACGGGTAGTTGCCCTCCTGCTCCTGGGGCAACAGCTGGCTGACCCCGGCGAGAAACCGAAACGCATCCGGCGCGCGATAAAGCACGTTGGTCAGACACAGATTGTCCGTGTGCTCGTAAAGATGCCGGTCGTGATCGCGAATAAAGCAGACCGAGCCGCCGCCGATGGTATAGGGCTGGCCATTGAAGACGTGAATGCCCGTACCCTGCTCAACGATGACAATTTCATGAAAATCATGGTGATGCTCAGGAAAGGCCGACTGAGGGAGGCGGGGTTCAATAGCCACCGTCGAGATCCCGGCCTTAAAGAAATCCGTACTGTGCAATATGGTCATGATGCCACCCTCGTAATGAGAAAAATTATCAGTCACCGGCTGATAGTAATGAAGGGTTGGCTATCCGGCCTTCAATTTTTGACCGCAAAATTCGTAAATCCTGCCGCTTTTTCAAGAATCAGCCGGAAAGATGCGGAACTGCGGACCCCATCACATCCTCCTCACCACCGCCCAAAACCGCAATTTGTGATTTTCCTCACGGTCACCTTTGCTTTCTTGCCAGCGGCCAGTTTCGGCTGTCCGTAGCGAGAAGGTGTGAGTCAGCGCCCTTTTTTAGACTGCGGACAATGATTTTAAGAAGGGTCTTTCCATGAGTATTCGTCATTGTGTCGCCGTCGATTTAGGCGCCTCCAGCGGGCGGGTCATGCTCGCCAGCTATCAGTCCGGGCCGCGCGCCCTGACGCTGCGTGAAATTCATCGCTTCACCAACAGCCTGCAGAAGGTGGATGGCTTCGACTGCTGGGATCTCGATAGCCTCGAAGGCGAGATCCGCCGCGGGCTGGAGAAAGTGTGTGAGCAGGGCATCCTGATCGACAGCATCGGCATCGATACCTGGGGCGTGGATTATGTCCTGCTGGATAAGCAGGGTCAGCGCGTCGGGCTGCCGGTCTCCTATCGTGACGATCGCACCCAGGGCCTGCTACGTCACGCTGAAGAACAGCTGGGCCGGGCGGAGATCTATCGCCGCAGTGGCATTCAGTTTCTGCCGTTTAACACCCTTTATCAGCTGCGCGCCCTGGTGGAACAGCAGCCGGAGCTGGTCAGTCAGGCCGCCCATGCCCTGCTGATCCCCGACTATTTCAGCTTCCGCCTGACCGGCAATCTGAACTGGGAATATACCAACGCCACCACCACCCAGCTGGTCAACATCCACAGCGATAACTGGGATGAGACGCTGCTGAACTGGACCGGCGCGCCGCGCGAGTGGTTTGGCACCCCGACGCATCCCGGCAATGTGACAGGCCACTGGATCTGCCCGCAAGGCAACCGTATTCCGGTGGTCGCCGTCGCCAGTCACGACACCGCCAGCGCGGTGATCGCCTCCCCGCTGGCCGACGGCCACGCCGCCTATCTCTCCTCCGGCACCTGGTCGCTGATGGGGTTTGAAAGCCTGACCCCTTACACCTGCGACGCGGCGCTGCAGGCCAATATCACCAACGAAGGCGGAGCCGAAGGCCGCTATCGGGTGCTGAAAAATATCATGGGCCTGTGGCTGCTGCAGCGGGTGCTGAAAGAACAAAACGTCAGCGACCTGCAGGGGCTGATCGCCCGCACTGCCGCGCTGCCGGCGTGTCGCTTCATCATTGACTGCAATGACGACCGCTTTATCAACCCGGCCAGTATGAGCGCCGAGATCCAGGCCGCCTGCCGCGGATCCGGCCAGCCGGTTCCTCACAGCGACGCCGAACTGGCGCGCTGCATTTTCGACAGCCTGGCGCTGCTTTACGCCCGGGTGCTTAACGAGCTGGCGGCGCTGCGCGGCCAGCCCTTCAGCCAGCTGCATATCGTCGGCGGCGGCTGCCAGAACGAACTGCTCAACCAGCTGTGCGCCGACGCCTGCGGGATCGCCGTCGTGGCCGGCCCGACAGAGGCCTCCACCCTCGGCAATATCGGCATCCAGTTAATGACCCTCGACGAGCTGGCCAGCGTCGATGAGTTTCGTCAGGTGGTGCGCGGCAATGCGTCCCTCACCGCCTTTACCCCCAATCCTGATAGTGAAATTGCCCGTTTCGTGGCGCAGTTTCAGCCACAACAGACCAAGGAGCTTTGCGCATGACCACTCAACTTGAACAAGCCTGGGAAATTGCTAAGCAGCGCTACGCCGCCGTCGGCGTGGATGTCGAGGAGGCCCTGCGCCAGCTGGACCGTCTGCCCGTCTCCATGCACTGCTGGCAGGGTGACGACGTCGCCGGTTTCGAAAACCCGGCGGGAAGCCTGACCGGCGGCATCCAGGCCACCGGCAATTACCCGGGCAAAGCGCGCAATGCTCAGGAGCTACGCGCCGACCTTGAGCAGGCGCTGAGCCTGATTCCGGGGCCAAAACGTCTCAACCTGCACGCTATTTATCTGGAAGCCGACGCGCCGGTGGCGCGCAATGAGATAAAGCCGGAGCACTTTAAAAACTGGGTCGAGTGGGCGAAAGCCAACAAACTGGGGCTGGATTTCAACCCCTCCTGCTTCTCGCATCCGCTGAGCGCCGACGGCTTTACCCTGTCGCATGCCAACGATGAGATCCGCCAGTTCTGGATCGACCACTGCAAAGCCAGCCGCCGCGTATCCGCTTATTTTGGCGAACAGCTGGGCACCCCGTCGGTGATGAATATCTGGGTGCCGGACGGCATGAAGGACATTACCGTTGACCGCTTCGCGCCGCGCCAGCGGCTGCTGAACGCGCTGGATGAAGTCATCAGCGAAAAATTCGACCCGGCGCACCACATTGACGCCGTCGAGAGCAAGCTGTTCGGTATCGGCGCCGAAAGCTACACCGTCGGCTCCAACGAGTTCTATATGGGCTATGCCACCAGCCGCCAGACGGCGCTGTGCCTGGATGCCGGCCACTTCCACCCGACGGAGGTCATCTCCGACAAGATCTCCGCCGCCATGCTCTACATCCCGCGCCTGCTGCTGCACGTCAGCCGCCCGGTGCGCTGGGACAGCGACCACGTGGTACTGCTGGATGATGAGACTCAGGCCATCGCCAGCGAAATCATTCGCCATAACCTGTTTGACCGCGTGCACATCGGCCTCGACTTCTTCGATGCCTCCATCAACCGCATCGCGGCCTGGGTGATTGGTACCCGCAATATGAAAAAAGCGTTGCTGCGCGCCCTGCTGGAACCGACCAACCAGCTGCGCCAGCTGGAGAACGACGGCGATTACACCGCCCGCCTGGCGCTGCTCGAAGAGCAAAAATCCCTGCCGTGGCAGGCCATCTGGGAGATGTACTGCCAGCGTCACGACACGCCGGCGGGCAGCCAGTGGCTGGACAACGTGCGGGCTTATGAAAATGCGGTTCTGAGCCAGCGCGGGTAATGCACGGGCTTCCTCGGGTCGCGGCTGACGCCTTACCCGGGCTACGAACTGCGCGATGTTGCCAGAGCGCACCGAACCGTTCCCTCTCCCCTGTGGGGAGAGGGTTAGGGTGAGGGGCTACCCCCACCGAATTAACAGGAAAGACAAGACTATGCAGACCATTATCGACGCCTGGTTCGTCCAGGGCATGATCAAAGCCACCTCCGACGCCTGGCTGAAAGGCTGGGACGAGCGCAACGGCGGCAACCTGACGCTGCGTCTGGATGAGGCGGATATCGAACCTTACGCGGCAGATTTCCACGCTAAACCCCGCTATATCGCCCTCAGCCAGCCGATGCCAACCCTGGCCAACCAGCCGTTTATCGTCACCGGTTCCGGCAAATTCTTCCGTAATGTCCAGCTCGACCCGGCCGCTAACCTTGGCGTGGTGAAAGTCGACAGCGACGGCGCGGGATACCATATCCTGTGGGGTCTGACGGAGGATGCGGTGCCGACCTCCGAGCTGCCGGCACACTTCCTGTCGCACAGCGAGCGCATCAAACTGACCGACGGCAAGGACCGGGTGATCATGCACTGTCATGCCACCAATCTGATCGCCCTGACCTACGTCCTGGAGAACCACAGCGATCTGTTCACCCGTAAGCTGTGGGAAGGTAGCACCGAATGTCTGGTGGTCTTCCCGGATGGCGTCGGCATTCTGCCGTGGATGGTGCCAGGCACCGATGAAATCGGCCAGGCGACTGCGGAAACCATGCAAAAACACTCGCTGGTGCTGTGGCCGTTCCACGGCGTCTTCGGCAGCGGCCCAACCCTGGATGAGACCTTCGGCCTGATCGACACTGCCGAGAAGTCCGCCGAAGTGCTGGTGAAAGTTCTGTCCATGGGCGGGATGAAGCAGACCATCACTCGCGAAGAGCTTATCGCTCTTGGCAAACGCTTCAACGTCCAGCCGCTGCAGTCCGCGTTAGATCTTTATCCATAACAACATCGCGCCCCGCTCACCGAGACGGGGCGAAGCCTCACCTGCAAACCCTACAAAACTGACTCATGTGGAGTAAAAGCAATGAAAACAAAGACAAGCTTGATCCTCACCGTTGCCGCCCTGGCGTTGTCCGGTTCCGCCTTAGCAGAAGTTAAAATCGCCCTCGTGGCGAAATCGCTGGGAAATGGCTTCTTCGAAGCCGCCAACGTTGGCGCCCAACAGGCCGCCAAAGAGTTAGGTGATGTCAAAGTGATCTACACCGGCCCGACCACCACCACCGCCGAAGCGCAGATCGATGTGCTGAACGGGTTGATCGCCCAGGGGGTGGATGCGATCGCCATTTCCGCCAACGATCCGGACGCGGTGGTGCCGGTGCTGAAAAAAGCGATGCAGCGCGGCATCAAAGTGGTTTCCTGGGACTCCGGCGTGGCGCCGGCAGGCCGCCAGATCCATCTTAATCCTTCCAATAACGCCTTAATTGGCGAGACCAACGTCAAGCTCGCCGCCGATGCGCTGAAGGCGCTGAACGTGGAGAAGGGGGATGTGGCGGTGTTAAGCGCCACCCCGACCTCCACTAACCAGAATATCTGGATTGAGGAGATGAAAAAGGTGCTGCCGCAGTATCCGTCCGTCAATCTGGTGACCGTCGCCTACGGTGACGATCTGTCGGATAAAAGCTACCGCGAAGCGGTGGGCCTGCTGAAATCATATCCGGACCTGAAAGTCATTGTTTCGCCGTCATCGGTGGGGATTGTTGCCGCCGCGCAGGCGGTGAAGGACCAGGGAAAAATTGGCAAAGTCTATGTCACCGGGCTGGGGCTGCCGTCGGAAATGGCCGGCGCGATCAAGTCTGGCGCCAGCAAAAGCTTCGCCATCTGGAACCCGATTGACCTCGGTTACGCCGCCACCTATCTGGCCGACGATTTAGTCAAAGGCACGGCGACCAAAACCGAAGCCAGTATGGGCAAGCTGGGCAAAGTGAAGCTGGACGCCGAAGGGAATGGCGCGATGGCCGAGCCGTTTGTCTACGATGCGAGCAACATCGATAAGTTCTCGAAAATTTTCTAACCCTTGTTCCCTCACCCCGGCCCTCTCCCAGAGGGAGAGGGGGAACGGCTGGCCCTCTGCGCGATGCGGCCTGCGGGCGCCGGACCGTTCCCTCTCCCCAGGGGAGAGGGGGAAAGACTGGTCCTCTGCGCAATGCGGCCTGCGGGCGCCAGACCGTTCCCTCTCCCCTTTGGGGAGAGGGTTAGGGTGAGGGGCGATTTTACGGAGAACTATCATGTCAGCATCAACACCACTGCTGTCGCTGAAGGGGATCACCAAGATTTTTCCCGGTGTGCGCGCCCTTGAGAACGTGCAGCTCGATCTCTGGCCCGGCAAAGTGACCGCCCTCATCGGCGAAAACGGCGCGGGGAAATCCACGCTGGTCAAAGTGATGACCGGTATTTATCAGCCCGAAGAGGGGGAGATCCTCTATAAAGCGATTCCCATTCATCTGCCGACGCCGGAGTCGGCGCACAAGATGGGGATCACCGCCATCCACCAGGAAACCATACTGTTTGACGAACTTTCGGTCAGCGAAAACATTTTCGTCGGCCAGTATCTGTATAAGGGACTGCTCAAAACGCTCGACTGGCCGGCGATGCACCGCCGGGCTGGCGAGATCCTCGCCCGGCTGGAAGTCCAGATCGACCCGCGGGCAACGTTAAAAACACTCAGCATCGCCCAGCGGCACATGGTGGCGATTGCCCGGGCGCTGGCTTTCGACGCCCAGGCGGTGATCCTCGATGAGCCGACCGCCGCGCTTTCCCAGCATGAAATCCTGGAGTTTTATCACATCGTTGAGCGTCTGAAGCAGGACGGCAAAGCGATCCTGTTTATCTCGCATAAGTTCGATGAAATTTTCGAGCTGGCCGACTATTACACCATCCTGCGCGATGGGGTGTACGTCAGCTCCGGGATAATGAGCGATATTACCGAAGAGCGGATGGTGTCGATGATGGTGGGCCGGGCGATCAGCCAAACCTACCCGAAAGTCGACTGTACCCCAGGGGAAACGGTGCTGGAGGTCAACGATCTTTGTCATCCTACCGAGTTTGCCGATATCAGCTTCAGCCTGCGCAAGGGGGAAATTCTCGGCTTTTACGGCCTGGTGGGCGCCGGACGCACCGAGCTGATGCAGGCGCTCTCCGGCGTAACGCATCCCTCCTCCGGCGAGATCCGACTGAACGGCAGCCCCATGCGCTTTCGCCAACCCGCCGACGCTATCCGCGCGGGCATCGTCTGCGTACCGGAAGAGCGACAGAAACAGGGGGCGATCATCGCCCTGCCTATCGCCCAGAACATCAGTCTGCCGCAGCTGAGCAAGCTCAATCCTAACGGCGTCCTGAACGACGCCCGGGAATGGCGGCTGGCGGACGAGTACGCCTCGCGCCTGCAGGTTAAAGCCTCCAGCTGGCGGCAGCCGGTGGAGACCCTCTCTGGCGGCAACCAGCAGAAAGTGGTGATCGGCAAATGGCTGGCGACCCAGCCCGAGGTGATCATCCTCGATGAGCCGACCAAAGGCATCGATATCGGCTCAAAAGCCGCTGTGCATCAGTTTATGTCCGAGCTGGTCAGCCAAGGGCTGGCGGTGATTATGGTCTCGTCAGAGCTGCCGGAAGTCATGGGCATGGCCGACCGGATTATCGTGATGCACGAAGGGCTGATGGTCGCCGAGTACCGGGCCGGGGAAGCGACGGCGGAAACCATCGTTAGCGCCGCCAGCGGCATCGGCCAGGAGGCAGCATGATGGGACACGCATGGCTGAAGCATCGCGAAGCGCTGCTGGCGCTGGTCATCATTTTGATGATCGGCGCCATTGGCAGCCGGGCGCCGTCGTTCGTTTCACCGGGTAATCTGGTGGAGATGTTTAACGATACTGCCATCCTTATCATTCTCGCCCTCGGACAGATGATGGTGCTGCTCACCAAAGGCATCGATTTGTCGATGGCCGCCAACCTGGCGCTGACCGGGATGATCGTCGCCCTGCTCAATGCCCATAATCCGGGTATTCCGGTGGTAGCGCTGCTGGCGCTGGCAACCCTGCTGGGCCTGCTGATGGGGATGATTAACGGCCTGCTGGTCTGGCGCCTCGGCATTCCCGCCATCGTGGTGACCCTGGGCACCATGAGCATTTATCGCGGCATTATCTTCCTGCTGACCGACGGTGGCTGGGTTAACTCACATCAGATGAGCGCTGATTTTCTCAGTCTGCCGCGCAGCACCCTCCTGGGATTGCCGCTGCTGAGCTGGTGCGCCATCGCCGCGCTGCTGCTGGTGGGTTACTTCCTGCGCTACAGCCGCACCGGCCGGGCCTTGTATACCGCGGGCGGCAACGCGACGGCGGCGTATTACACCGGCATTAACGCCGGGAAAATGCAGTTCGTCAGCTTCTGCCTCTCCGGCGCGCTGGCTGGCTTCTGCGGCTATCTGTGGATCTCGCGCTTCGCTGTCGCCTATGTCGATGTGGCGAACGGCTTTGAGCTGCAGGTGGTCGCCGCCTGCGTGATCGGCGGTATCAGCACCATGGGCGGAAGCGGACGGGTACTGGGCTGCCTGTGCGGCGCGCTGTTCCTCGGGGTCATCAATAATGCCCTGCCGGTGATCGGCATTTCGCCGTTCTGGCAAATGGCGATTTCCGGGGCAGTGATCGTCATGGCGGTGCTGCTTAACGAGCGCGGCAATCGCGGTCACGGGCGGTTAATCCTGCGTAACGCGGCGTTAGCCCGGCAGAAACAAGGGATGAAATCATGAGCAAGATGATGGTATCTGAAGAGATGAAAAACGCCCCGGCCGCGCCGTCGCCGCTGCGCCGCCTGCTGTGCTGGGAAGGGTTTTTACTGGCGGTGACCCTCGCGGTATTTATCGGCAACGCCCTGGCTTCCCCTTACTTCCTCAATATCTGGAACCTGTCGGACGCCACCTTCACCTTTACTGAGAAGGCGATCGTCGTTCTGCCGATGGCGATGCTGATTATCGCCCGCGAAATTGACCTTTCGGTAGCCTCGACGATGGCGCTCAGCTCAACGGTGATGGGCTTTTGCGCGGCGGCGGGGATGGATACGCCGCTGCTGGTATTGGTCGGATTGGGCGTGGGTCTGCTATGCGGTCTGTTCAACGGTATCCTGGTGACGCGTTTTAACCTGTCGTCGATCGTGATCACCATCGGCACCATGAGCCTGTATCGCGGCATCACCTATATCCTGCTGGGCGATCAGGCGCTCAACCACTACCCGGAGAGCTTTGCCTGGTTCGGCCAGGGGTACGTGTGGGGGGCGCTCTCTTTTGAGTTTGCGCTGTTTATCCTCCTCGCGGCCGCCTTCACCTTCCTGCTGCATAAAACTAACTTTGGCCGCCGAACCTATGCCATCGGCAATAACCCGACCGGCGCCTGGTACTCCGGGATCAACGTGAAGCGACATAACCTCGCGCTGTTCGCGCTGGTCGGGCTGATGGCCGGGCTGGCGGCGATCCTGTTGACCTCACGGCTCGGCAGTACCCGCCCCACTTTGGCGATGGGCTGGGAGCTGGCGGTTGTCACCATGGCGGTGCTCGGCGGCGTCAATATTCTTGGCGGTTCCGGCAGCATGCCCGGGGTGATCATCGCCGCCTTTCTGATGGGGCTGGTGACCTTCGGCCTGAGCCTGCTGAACGTACCCGGCATCGTGATGTCGGTGATTATCGGCGCGATGCTGATCGTGGTGATCTCCCTGCCGATTATGGCCCGGCGGATGCTGCAGCGAAGACGATGTTAATTTCCCCCTCGCCCTGGCCCTCTCCCAAGGGAGAAGGGCGGGGTGAGGGGAAACGGATTTCCCAAAATCAACATTAAGGAGAATTATCATGAGTTTTATGTTGGCACTACCTAAAATCAGCCTCCACGGCGCAGGCGCTATCGGTGATATGGTCAAGCTGGTAGCGGGCAAACAGTGGGGCAAGGCGCTGATCGTCACCGACGGTCAACTGGTGAAGCTGGGCCTGCTGGACAGTCTGTTTTCCGCGCTGGATGAACAGCAGATGGCTTATCAGCTGTTTGACGGCGTGTACCCTAATCCCACCGAAGCGCTGGTGCAGCAAGGCTATGCGGCGTACCAGGCGGCCCGCTGCGATTACCTGATCGCCTTCGGCGGCGGCAGCCCGATTGATACCGCCAAGGCGATAAAAATCCTCACCGCCAACCCTGGCCCCTCCACAGCCTACTCCGGCGTCGGCAAAGTGAAAAACGCTGGCGTGCCGCTGGTGGCCATCAACACCACCGCCGGCACGGCGGCGGAGATGACCAGCAACGCCGTGATTATCGATAGCGAGCGTCAGGTAAAAGAGGTGATTATCGACCCGAACCTGATCCCGGATATCGCCGTCGACGACGCCAGCGTGATGCTCGACATCCCACCAGCCGTTACCGCCGCCACCGGCATGGACGCCCTGACCCACGCCATCGAGGCCTTTGTCTCCGTTGGCGCCCATCCCCTCACCGACGCCAACGCCCTCGAGGCCATCCGCCTGATCAACCTGTGGCTGCCAAAAGCGGTAGAGGAGGGACACGATCTGCAGGCCCGCGAACAGATGGCCTTTGGCCAGTATCTGGCGGGCATGGCGTTCAACAGCGCCGGCCTCGGGCTGGTACACGCCCTGGCCCATCAGCCTGGCGCCACCCACAACCTGCCACACGGCGTGTGCAACGCCATCCTGCTGCCGATCATCGAAAACTTTAACCGCCCGAACGCGGTGGCGCGCTTCGCCCGCGTGGCGCAGGCGATGGGTGTCGATACCCACGGCATGAGCGATGAAGCCGCCAGCATGGAGGCCATCAACGCCATTCGCGCGCTGAGCAAACGCGTAGGGATCCCCCAGGGCTTCAGCCAGCTTGGCGTCAGCAAAGCCGATATCGAAGGCTGGCTGGACAAAGCGCTGGCCGACCCGTGCGCGCCGTGTAACCCGCGCCCCGCCAGCCGCGATGAGGTACGCGAGCTCTATCTGGAGGCATTATGATCCGCAAAGCCTTTGTGATGCAGGTGAACCCTGACGCGCACGAGGAGTATGCACGTCGCCACAACCCCATCTGGCCGGAGCTGGAGGCGGTGCTGAAAACGCACGGCGCGCACCACTACGCCATTTATCTCGATAAAGAGCGCAACCTGCTGTTCGCCACGGTGGAGATTGAGTCGGAAGCCCGCTGGGAGGCGGTCGCCAGCACGGAAGTGTGCCAGCGCTGGTGGAAATACATGCGCGAGGTGATGCCCAGCAACCCGGACAACAGCCCGCTGAGCGCGGAGCTCAAAGAAGTGTTTTATCTGGCGTGAAACCCCGCGACGCCGGAGAGTACTTTCCCCGGCCTCCCCCCATGCGGGCTGGAGGCCGGTTCAACGGCGATAATGCAAAACAGGGGACACGATCCTTTACGCTCCCCTGTTTCTCTCGTCCATCATCCGGGGAAAAGTGCGTATTTGTCTTTATCCGCATCGGTAATTTCTCTTAATACCCGGCAAGGTACGCCAGCGGCAACCACATTCGCCGGTATAGAGCGATTTACCACACTGCCCGCGCCTATGACTGAATTCTGGCCAATCGTTACCCCGGGATTAATAATCACCCCCGTGCCTAACCAGACCCCATCTTCAATCACTACCGGTAATGAAAACTGTTGATGCGTATGGCGCAGCGCGGGGTGGATGGGATGCCCGGCGGTGGAGATAGTGACATTTGGCGCAAACATGACGTTATTGCCGATGATAATGTCCGCATCGTCGACCAGCGTGAGGTTAAAATTGGCATAAAAATTATCACCAATCGTCGTATGGATCCCATAGGCAATATTGATCGGCGGCTCTATCCAGCATTGTTCGCCGACTTTCGCGAACATGCGCTGAATAATATCGTTGCGCAATTCCTGATTAAACGGATGCGAATGATTATATTCATAGGCCCGCGCTTTACCCATCAGCCGCTGCTCCGGCAAGCCATATCCTGCATCCAGGTAAAGCTCACCGCTGTTCATACGTTTTTTCATATCCATCATGACATCTTCCTTCTCTGTCAGGCACCACCCTGTGCCACGGAATGTTGATAATTAAACGGTCATCGCATTATCGCGCAGCGGCTCACTTTTCGCCTTGCCCGCTAACGTAAACGCGGATATTAAGGTGACCGTCAGGGCTATTCCGCCGAGGATCATATAGGTCTCCTGGAAGCCGATCCGATCATACATATTGCCGGCGAAGGCGGAGAGGAAGATCGCCGCCACCTGCTTGGCGAACTGGAAGCCCACCAGATAAATGGTCGCCGACAGCCGGACATCAAACACGCCGGTGATGTATTTAAAGGCGCCCACCAGCAGGAACGGCACTTCCAGCGCATGGAGCATCTTCAGCGCCACCACTTCCGCGGCGGTGGTGGCGAAGGAAGAGCCAATCATTCTGGCCGCCATCACCATCCCGGCGATCAGCAGGGTATTCTTCGCTCCGATGCGGTTAATAATCCACGGCGAGCTGAACATAATGATGGCGTTACATATTTCTCCCGCGGTGGTGGCGAAACCAAAGGCACGGGTGCCTGCTTCCGGGGTCGCAAAGAACGATTTGAAGAAGGTGGCGAACTGCTGATCGAAAACGTCATACACGCAGGCTACGCCGATAACATACAGAATAAACATCCACATCTTCCGCTGACGGAACATGCGCACCGCCGTTTTTAAATCGATCGCCGGGCGATTGGCGCCGAGCGAGTCCATTACCTGCGCGGACTGACTGGCCTGCGGTTTGGCGATAGCCACCAGCACCACCAGCAGCAGCGCGGCGGCCGACCCCATCCAGAACACCCATTCGGGATTAATGCTGAACAGCATGCCGGCGGTGGTGGCGCACAGCGCCCATCCCAGACAACCAAAGGTGCGCGCCTTGCCGTATTCAAACCCGCTGTTGCGGCTTACCCGTTCGATATAGGCCTCCATCGCGCCGGCGCCTGCGGAGAATACAAAGCCGATATAGGCGCCGCCGCTCAGCGCCCCGAGCCAGATGTTGGTTTTCAGCAGCGGCGCGAAAACATAGAGGAAGAAGGGAGCAATCAGCACCAGCAGAACGGTCACGATCCACATCAGATGTTTTTTCAGCCCCAGCTTGTCTGAGATCACCCCGAGAACCGGCTGGAAACAGATGGCGAACAGCGACAGGCTGGAGAAAACGAGGCCGGTTTCAGTTTTATTCAGGCCGATAACATCCGACAGCCAGATCGGCAGAAACGGAAAGCAGGTGGCCATGATGAAGAAGTAGAGAAAGAAGAACAGCCCGAAAATCCAGAAGTTGGGGTTGTTTTTGTGGGTACAGACGGTCGGGTTCATTATATTTTCCTCAAGAAGGGCCGCGACGCGGCCCGATACCATCACACGCGTTGCAGGCCAATCAGAATGGCGCTTTCCGGGTCGAGGATGGGCAGCGCCAGCCCCGCCTGCTGTAGCCACTCACCGCTCACCGTCTGCGGCGTCGTCATCCATGCCGGCAGCTTCCGCATGGTGTGGCCGCCCTCGCCGGTGATCTGAATGTTCGGATGATCGAGGAGCGTCACCTGATAGCGGGCGCTCGCCTCCAGCCCCGCCAGGCGCAGCGGCGCCATCAGGGTGTAGTCCGGCATCGCCAGCTGGCTGACGAGGAAAATCGCCTGCGCTTTATCCGGGCTGACGACGCCATGGGCAAGGGTGGTGGCGTCCGGCATATCCATCCGCCACTGCACGCCGTGATGGATCACGTCGCGCCACTGCTTATGCAGAGCCGCGTATTTCCTATACCCGGCGCGCTCTTCTTCATCGGCGCTCACCGGATCCAGCTCAAGCCCCATATGACCGAACAGCGCCGTCAGGCCGCGGAAGGCGATACTGTGCTGGCGGAAGGTGGCATGACAGTGGCGATTACCGATATGCGCGCCCATCACCTCCGGCGGGAAGAAGTAGCTCATGCCGCGCTGGATGGTGTTGCGCTCAAGGGCGTCATTGTTGTCAGAAGCCCAGAAGCGATGGCTGCGCTTGAGGACTTCATAATCGATACGACCGCCGCCGGAGGAGCAGGATTCAAATTCAATATGCGGGAAGCGGGCCACCAGCGTATCCAGCAGGCGGTAGAACTGGCGAGTCTGCGCATCGGCGGCGGCTTTGCCGTTATGGCCCGGCTGCACCAGCTCGCGGTTCATATCCCATTTCACGTAGTCCACCGCGTGTTCGCCCAGCAGCCAGCTCATCCGCTCCAGCAGATAATCAAAGGCTTCCGGAATATTCAGGTTCAGGACAAACTGATGACGCCCGGGAAGCGGCGTATAGCCCGGAAGCGCCAGCACCCAATCAGGGTGTGCCCGATACAGATCGGAATCCGGGTTAATCATCTCAGGCTCCACCCAGATACCGAACTCCATCCCCAGCGATTTCACGTGGTTGATAACCGGCGTCAGGCCGTGGGGGTATTTTTTCTCATCGAGATACCAGTCGCCGAGCGCCGCCCAGTCGTCGTTGCGTCCTTTAAACCAGCCGTCGTCAATGATAAAACGCTCCACGCCCAGGGCCGCCGCTTCATCCGCCATGCGCATGATGTAGTCCGGATCGTGGTCGAAATAGATCCCCTCCCAGGTGTTGAGATGCACCGGGCGCGGCTTGTTGCCCGGGAAGCGAATAATCCGTTCGCGCAGATAACGATGGAACTGCTGGCTCATGCCGTTCAGCCCGTTCGCCGAGTAGCTGGCATACAGGTAAGGCGTCCACAAGGTTTCCCCTTCTGCCAGCGCCATTTCGCCCGGCAGATAGAGCGCCTCGGCCTGCAGATAGCGGCGGCCATCGGTTTTCACCTCCGCCCGCAGGCGATGATTACCGCTCCAGGCCAGATGCACGCCCCAGACTTCACCCTGCATCTCGCTAAAGGCGTGGCTGCCGGTGATCAGGGCCGGGAAATGTTCGTGAGAGGTGCGCCCGCGGCGGTTCTCCAGCACAAAGCTGTCGTGCTCCAGGGTCAGGCGGTGAGGCTGAAACTCGCGGATCCAGCGGCCATGGAAAGCCATTACCTCACGAGCGCGTTCGGCGACCGGCAGCGTGACCGCCAGGCGATCCACCTGCCATGGGCTGACGCGCAGATTGGTCACGCCATGGCGCACGCTCAACACACCGCTGGCATCCAATGCGATCTCGCTGTACAAACGCAGGCCGGCATGCGGGTCTTCGCTGACCAGGGTTAGCGTCTGGCCCTCGTGCCGCACTTTGCTGGTGGCGAAAATCGGCGAGGCATCCAGCCCCTGGCGATGGCCTTCAATGCCCGGCGCGCCAAACAGACCATGGCCCAGTTCCGCCATTAAAGTGACCGGGGAATCGACATCGAGGCGGCCATTGGCGACCGGTCGCGTCAGGCTGTCGGCATCCTGCGGCGAAAAGTGGCTTAAATGCGGCCCCCAGTAGATAATTTCGGCGAAAGGGCGGGCTTTGATCACCACGTCAACCGTTGCGCTTTGCAGGCGTATAATCGAATCTGACATTAGACATCTCCATATCAAGGAATGTCTTACTGTTGATCCGAAACGTTTCGGACGCCAACCAAAACGTTTCGGATCCGTGATCGAGTTCAGGAAATTAATCTGTGGAGAAAATTATCAGGCGGTTTCGCCGGGAATGAATTCGGGCTGCCAGAGCACCTGAAGCGAGGTCAGATCTTCGCCGGCAATTAAGCGGCGGACCATCGTGGCTATCTGGCGGCCCACCCCCTGTCGGGTGGATTGAACCACCGCGCCCACCGGGGTGTCGATGATGCTATCCTGCGGCAAACCGTCGTAGACCACCAGTGAGACGCGATCGGCGCCGGTAAGACGTCCGAGCTGAGCCAGGGCCATCGCCGCGCCGTCGCCATGGGTATTGCAGTCGGTGACAATCGCCGTTGGCGGTTCAGGCAAGCGCAGCAGCTCCATCGTTGCCTGAAACCCGCCGCGGCGGGTGGGCGGCACGCTGCGCAGCCAGGTTTCCGCCAGGCCCGCTTCGCGCAGCGCTTCCAGGTAACCGTTGCGGCGTTGGGTAATAAACGCCTGATTATTATTTTCGCTCAGCAGCGCGATGCGCCGGTGCCCCTGGCTAATCAGATGACGGGTGGCGCGATACGTGCCCGCCTGGTTATCGAAATCAAACCAGGCGTAGGGCTGCGGCAGGCGGCTACGGCCCAGCGCGAGAAAAGGAAAGCCGGAAGAGAGCAGCTGAATCAGGCGCGGGTCGTCGTCCAGGGTATGCGCGACGATCAGCGCATCGACGCGACGGCTCTGCACCATGCGCATATAGCCGTGTTTATCGGCCTGTTCATCATCGGCGATCAGCAGTAAATCAATCTCATAGCGCGCCAGCTCGTGGCTGATTTCTCCCACCATTTCGAGAAAGACGTTGTTATTCAGCGGCGCGGGGCGCACGGGGAAAACGAGGCCAACGGCGTCGATTTTGCCCATTTTCAGGCGACGCGCGAACGTGTTTGGCCGATATCCGCGACGCTGCGCTTCAGCCTCCACGCGAGCACGGGTCTCCTGCGACACATCATCATAGCCGTTTAACGCGCGGCTGACGGTCGTTACCGAGATCCCAAGTTCTTTAGCAATGGCTTTCAGCGACATAGGTATGCCTGTCTTCGCGGAAGAATGCGGCTAGTGTCCCGCAATACGGCTATGGCGTCCAGCGAGAGCGCGACGCCCGCCGGTGCGATGTCAGTTTTGCTCAGCGATCAGCAGGGCCTGCGTATCCGGCTCCAGGGCCTGAAACACATGCTCCTGATCCGCCGGATAGCAGATGTAGTCGCCCTCGCCGAGCTCTTCCGGCGCCGACGTCAGCCCTACCCGCGCCCGCCCCTGGGTCACGATAATATGTTCCACCGAGCCTGGCGGATGCGGATGCGAAATGCGGTCGGCGCCGGGCTGGGTGAGCAGCAAATAGATGTCCCGACGCGCGCCGGGTGGACAGGCGGCCAGCAAAATAGCCTGATAGTTCGCCTGCTCCGCCACCACTTTTGTCCCCTCGCCGCGGCGGATCACCTGCGTTTTGTTCACCTGCGGCTCAAGCAGCCTGGCAAATGGAATATCCAGCGCTACGCAGAGCGACCACAGCGTTTCCAGACTCGGATTACCGTTGCCGGACTCCAGTTGCGATAGCGTGGATTTTGCGATACCCGCCCGACGCGCGACTTCCGCCAGCGAAAGCCCGGTCCGCGCCCGCTCCCGCACCAGACTTTTGGCGATAACGCTGATTGGCTGTGTCATACCCGCCCCTTGTTTTTTATATCGAACGATTTGTTCGCCTTGAAAAACGATCATTATGTGTTCATTATAATGGAAATTCGTTCGATATGGCTAAGTGATATGAAACAAACTCTCTCCAGTCTCAGCGGAGACACGATAAAAGCGATTGTTTTAGTTTGCCTCGCCGTCGGGGTGGTAGGCATGTCCTATGGGTCGCTGGCGGTGGCTTACGGCTTTCCCTTATGGGTGCCGCTCGTACTTTCGATGTCCGTGCTGGCGGGCGCCTCTGAATTTATGTTTATCGGTATTGTCGCCAGCGGCGGTAGCCCGCTGGCCGCCGCCGCCGCCGGCCTGTTAGTCAACGCGCGCCATATCCCTTTCGGGGTGACTGTGCGCGAACTGGTTGGTCGGCGCGCCTTAAGCTTTATCGGGTGCCACATTATGAACGACGAGAGCGTGGTCTTTGGCTTGTCGCAGCCCACCCCCGCGCAGCGCAAAGCGGCCTACTGGCTGTGCGGCGCCGGCGTAGCGCTGATCTGGCCTTTGGGTACGCTCACCGGCGCCGCCGTCGGCAAACTGCTGCCGGCGCCGGAAACCATCGGGCTTGACGCGGTCTTCCCGGCAATCCTGCTGGCGCTGGTGATCCCGGCCTTTAAAAACCGTACCACGCTGATCCGCGCCGTCAGCGGCGCCGCGCTGGCGCTTGCTGCCGTGCCGTTTGCGCCTACCGGGCTGCCGGTGCTGCTCTCGTTGTTTGGTTTACTGTCGAGGAAAAAATAATGGGCAATATGACGCTGTTTATCGCCGGTATCGCCATCCTGTCGCTGGGAACCTATCTGATGCGTCTTGGCGGCGCGAAGCTTGGTAATCGGCTGGCATTTTCCGAGCGCTCGCAGGCGCTGCTTTCCGATGCGGCGACGGTGCTGCTTTTTTCCGTCGCCCTGGCCACCACTTTCTATGAAGGCGCGCATTTCGCCGGCATGGCGCGCGTTCTGGGCGTGGCTGTCGCTGTATTTCTCGCCTGGCGCAAGGTGCCGCTGATCGGTGTGATTATCGCCGCGGCGGTGGTGACGGCGCTGCTGCGGCTGGCGGGTATGTCCTAGGACGGGTAGGCGTAATTCGCCAAACCGGTGCGTTGTCCGCTAATTGTGCCTTCAAGCCAGTGAATAACCGCCGTTATCTCCAGCGGGCGCTGCTGGTCTATCGTCAGAAGGGGTCCTAAAGACATGGGCTGCGCACGCCCGGCCAGCTGGGCCAGCTCGGGCAGATACTCTTCGCCGGGGTGGCCCGGCGGCCGCGTCGCCAGCCGCGAGGCATAGCGCGCGACCGCCAGCTCGGGGGAGATATGGTTCCAGATCTCAATCACCTGCTCCACGCCCGCCTGCCGCAGCAATTTTTGCAAGGTCTCCCGGGGCTGAAAGCCGAACCAGGCGTCGATCAACCAAACCATGCTGGCAGGCGACGCGCCGACAATCGACCAGATCACCTCATACGCCGCACAGCCCAGCTGGCGATTCATTGGCCGGTCGACCGGGGCCAGACGCGCCATAAACGGCTCTTTGATGCCGTCGATCGTCAATACCGGCAGGCTGAAGGTCTCCGCCAGCAAACGGGTGATGGTACTCTTCCCCGAGGCCGGAATGCCGTTGATTAAAATAGCCGTTTTGCAGACTGGGGTCAGATGTCTGTTCATAGTAATGCGACAACCTCCTCCCGGCTGCGGGCCATCCGCAGTTTGGCCATCGTGTCATTGTTATCCAGCAGCGCGACGATGGAGCGGATCCCCTCCTCGATATGCGCATTGCTGTCCCGGGCGCCAAACATAATGACAATGTCGGCTTTTTCACTGTCCGCAAAAGGAATCGGCTTTTCCAGCAGCACCAGGCTAAAGCAGTTGCGTCTGACGCCGCACTCGGGTCGGGCATGGGGGATAGCAATACCTTCATCGAAGACGTAATAGGCGCCATGGTTCAGGGTATTGTCGATCACCGCCTGGCTATATTCCGTCGAAATAAAGCCTTTTGCCTCCAGCGGGCGGGCAGCCAGCTTTATTACCCGCTGCCAGTCGGACTCCACAACGCCAACCTGAATGGCATCGGCCTCAATAAGCAGTTCTTTTATGGTCATTCTGTATTCCTAAATGTTGCGGCGAATAATATTGCGTAAATTATCAATCTGCAGAAACAGCGTATCGATATCCTGCCGGTGGGTGGTGCTTTTGGCATATATCGATAGCGCCCGGTTGTAAGTCAGCATTAATGTTTTTTGCACCTCGCTATTGCCAGGCTGGCGCTGTAGTTCGCCTTCCAGTCTGGCAATTTCCTCCGCCAACTGACGGGACTGTTGATCATAATCCTGCAGCGGGGTTTGCTCTTTTTTCCACAACGTTTTCAATGATTCAAACATAGCAAGTTCCCTCCCTGGCGGAAGACAGGGCAATGAAATAGAGAGTGAAGGAGAAAACGTTATTTAAATAACGCCATTTTTTCCATTAAGACATCAGTGACCGCCTGGTTGGCGGGAATTAAGAATTTCCGTACGCTGTCATTCACCTTCCCTTTCTCAAACGTCGTTTTACAGCGGTCAACCCACTGCACGTTCATTTCCGTCCCGACGTTCACTTTATTAATCCCTTCGGTGACGGCCAGCCGCATATCCTCATCGCTGACGCCGGTACCGCCATGCAGCACCAGCGGCACGCCGGTCGCCGCGCTAATCTGTTTCAGCCGTTGGTGCTGTATCTGCGCTTTACCGGTGTAGAGGCCATGCACGGTGCCTACCGAAACGGCCAGCATATCGACCTGGGTCTCCTCCACAAAGCGTTTCGCATCTTCGACGGTGGTAAAACAGATATCTTCCGCCGCCACCGCTTTTCCATCCTCTGACCCGCCGATCGCCCCCAGCTCACCTTCTACCGTAATATTCCGCGGCCGGGCCATTTCCACCACAATCCGCGTGTTACCGATATTTTCCTCGAGGCTTAAATGTGAGCCGTCGTACATCACCGACGAAAAGCCCGCGTTCATTGCCGTCTCGATGGCCTTAATATCTGAGCAGTGGTCAAGATGCAGACAGGCTGGAATATTTTCACTGTCCGCTAATGAACGCACGGCGTCGACCAGCAAACGATAGCCGAGGTACTCCGCGGTCCCGGTTGAAATTTGGATCATTAACGGGCTGTGGCTGTTTTGCGCGGCTTTGAAAAACGCCGGCAGCATCTCAATACAGTGCAAGTTAAACGAGCCAATCGCTTTAAAATTTCTCGCTTGGGCAATTTTTAAAATCTCATTGAAATTATACAGACTCATGAACATTTTCCCCTTTCGGCTTAGCGGATTTCCCGTTGACAAACCATGCCAGTGCGGCGACAAACACAATAAATAAGGCGACAAAGAGCCAGTTATTCTGGAAGGCGTGGCCTAATACCAGACCCGAGCTGATGACGTCAGAGTCGCTGAAGGTGACGCCCGTAAAGCCATAGCTCTCCAGCATGGGCACCAGAATGGCCGGCAGAAACGTGATAAACAGGCCGTGAATAACCCCGCCGATCATCGCCCCGCGGCGTCCGCCCAGCGCGTTGCCAAAAACCCCTGCCGTGCCGCCGGCGAAAAAGTTGGTTAACAGCCCGGGGAGGATCATCGCCAGACCGAACATCGGGAAAACCAGCATGCCGATAATCGAGCCGACGGTCGTCGCCAGAAATCCGACAATCACCGCATTCGGCGCATAAGGAAACAGTACCGGGCAATCAAGAGCCGGCTTCGCATCCGGGACAATACGCATCGCGATACCGCGAAAGGCCGGCACCAGCTCATTGAGCAATAAACGCACGCCGCTATAGAGGACAAAGACCCCGGCGACAAACTGAATGGACTGCATAAAGGCATACATCAGGTAGTTAATCCCGCCGGAGAACTGCGCGATGTACTGGGGGCCCGCCGCGATAGCCGGGATGAGATACATCGGCACCATCACCACCGCCATGGCCAGATAGGTATCCTGCAGAAACTTAAAGTTATCAGGCAGCTCGAGATCTTCCGTGGAGCGGGAGCCTTTGCCGACGACCTTTGCGACGGCGGCCTGCACCAGATAACCGATGGTACAGAAGTGCCCCAGGGCCACGTCGTCAGATCCGGTAATGCGCCTGACCACCGGCTGCGCCAGGGCCGGCATTAACACCGCCATCACGCCGCCGAAGATGCCCCCGGTTAAAATCAGCGGTACGCCGGTGAGCCCGGACTTATAGCCAATCACGGCGCCGATCGTCGCCATCCACAGCAGCGCCTGGCCGGTCAGGAAAATATATTTAAGCGGCGTCAGACGGGCGATAATAATATTGACGGCAAAGATCACCAGCAGCGTCAGCGCCACTTCCGAACCTAATTCCCGATTCGCTAACCCGGCGATGGCGGCCACATCGGTAATATAGCCTTTCATGCCAAATCCCTGGGTGAAGATATCGTTCAGAAAGGTTAGCGTGGCGACAATGATGTTGATCCCCGCCATCATAATTAAGAAGCCAAGCAGCGTTTTAAACGTCCCTTCCGCGGTTTTGCCCGGCGATTTCTTTTGCAGGATCAGGCCAAGCATGGCAATAAAAGCAATAAGAATGGATGCCTGGCCAAGTAAATCCTTAACGATAAACGCAACGAAGCTATTCATAATCAGCCACCTTCAGATGACGTTCTTTTAAGAATGCGACGATCTTGGTTTCAATTTCCTCTTTATCCGTAAGCTTATTGAGCACCACGACGCGTTTAATTTCCTCTTCAGTAGCATCGGCGGTTAAGATGTCGGCAAAGGTTTTTTGCGTCAAAATCATATCCGATTTAAAGGCTCCGGCTTCGGATACGGTGGTGTGTTCAATATGAGCGGGAATTTCCAGCTTTTTTAAAACTGCCTTCGCCGTCATTTCAATGGCAAAGCTTGAACCGAGGCCGCAGCCACATACGCATAAAATTTTCAGCATGGAGGGTCTCCTCAAATAATATTGAGTTGCTTGGCAAGTTTATAATGATGTCCTTCAGTATCGACCAGACGTTTTTTCATACTGACTAAATCAATCGGAATAGGTTTGTTACTGGAATTAATTATTATGGCTTTATTTTTCATACCTGACTGAATACAGCGAACCACTTCACTGGCCATAATGGTGCCCTGATAAATCTCTTCACAGGTCGGGTCACCGCTGCGTAGGCCATAACCGACAATCGTTTTACGGATACGGACGCCAATTTGCGGTTCCAGCTGTTTGATCATGGTATCAATGGCTCCCTGAAAGCTGGGAGAGTATTCTTTGGTGTAGCCTTCTGAGCAGAGGATAACGACGCTGTTCTGCGTGCTCAGCTTCCGGGTAATCCGCTCCGCAAGCATGGCCAGCGGCATCTGCGCCTCCGGGATCAGGGCAATATCCGCATTGCATTTAATGGCGGACTGTAACGTTAATTCTCCACAATAACCTCCTAATATCTCAACCATAAAAACCCGCCCCGGCAGCGCTCTTCCGGTATTTCTTAAACGGGAGACTTCTTTAATAATCTGCTCGCAGGCCGTGGAAAAACCAATCGTATAATCACTGCCATACACATCATTATCGATAGTCATTCCCACGCCAAAGCAATTAATATCAAATTCACTTAGGGTATTGAGAAACTGCAGGCTGCCGTCCCCCCCGGCCATAATAAGCACGTCAATACGCAGCGATTTCAGTTTTTTAGCAATCATTTCATATTCGCTGCGCTGCAGTTTGCGACTGGTGCGTCCGGAGGTAATGATCGGCACCGCGGTAATGGAGAAATCAACCAGATCGCGCCACGCCATATCCTGATGACTTTTCTCCAGTAGCCCTGGAATACCGCCATTAAACAGCGTGATATCGGCATTAGCCTGCCTGGCTATCTGGAATATAAAATTATTCATTCCCGAAACATCCCCGCCGCTAATAACGATGCCAATTTTCATGACGCTTCCTCGCTCATTTGCCTGACAACATTTTTCCCTGAGTACAAGCCTTCTATTTGCAATAAAGATCACATAATGCGTATTAAATTACGTCAGTGAATGGTTGACAGTAGCAGTGACACGCTTATTTCTGTGATAAACATCTCATTTAAAGAGGGTGATCGCCATCGCTTTCTGTTTTTAATATCTTTATATTTCATAGCGTTAAAATATCGAGATATTCAGGCGTGCAGACCTTTCCTTTGCCGTTAATATGGGGATTTAAGAAAAGAGCGGAAACGTGATTACTGCCACATTTTTTCGTAGCAGAGGGGAATATCGGGTAATTTCGCCGATGCGGGAAGCGAAACAAAAAAAGCGCCCTGAGGCGCTCTTTCGACAGTAGCGTTACGCTTATTTGTTCAGTTCGGCAGTCATATGCACGCGGTTGCCGGTAAACGCTTCGGTAATTTTGTAAGACGACGCGCCTGCTGCCTGGGCCTGTGCGGCGATTTTCGCTTCCGCGCCGTCCATCGTTGCAGCGGTAGCGGTGACGGTTTCAGCGGCGAAGGAAGCAAAAGAGGCGGCCATAGCGATTACTGCGACAAAAGTTTTGATGCTTTTCATGATATAAACCCTTTCATTTAGTTGTTTAGATAAGGCGTTGTGCCTTGATGTGTTAAATAGTAGCCCGCACATCACCAAACAAAAAGCGGAAGGATTTGCTGTCATTATTCAAATTTACTGATTAACTTTTAACCCGCGATCAAACGCTGCGGGTGGGTGTAGATCGTCGCCCTGCCCGGCTTGCAAAAGCCCACCAGCGTCAGGTTGCAGCGCTCGGCGACCTCCACCGCTAAGGTGGTGGCTGCTGATACCGCGAACAGGATCTCGACCCCGCACATCGCGGCTTTCTGCACCATTTCATAGCTGGCGCGGCTGGAGACCAGCGCGGCGCCCTGCTGCCAGCCCTCACCGATTTCCGCCCGCCGGCCCAGCAGTTTATCCAGCGCCACATGCCGGCCGACGTCTTCAAAACCGCCCGCCAGTTCGCCCGTCGACCGGACCCAGGCGGCCGCGTGGGTACAGCCGGTGAGTCGGCCGACCGGTTGAAAGTCGTTAAGATGCGCCAGGGCCTGGTCGAGATTGGCGATATCGAACGTCTGAGTGAACGGCAGCGGTTGAACCGGCTTACCAATATCATTGAGCTGCTCGACGCCGCAGACCCCGCAGCCGGTGCGCCCGGCCAGCGCGCGACGCCGGGCTTTGAGCCCCATAAAACGCCGGCTGGAGAGTTCAATCTGCACCTCAAGGCCGTTGCATACCGACACCACGTCCATGCCGAAAATCTCCCGCCGATGCTCAATAATCCCTTCGGATAAGGAGAAGCCGACGGCGAACTGCTCCAGGTCTTTCGGCGTGGCCATCATCACCACGTGGGAGATACCGTTGTAGACCAGCGCGACCGGTACCTCTTCCGCTAACTCATCTGGCTGAGGATGTTGCAGATCCTCGCGCTTCCAGAGGGAGACCTGGCGATATCCTGTGACATTCGTCACATTTTCGATTTGTTCGAGAGGCTTCTTGTTCACTTTGCTTTAACCGTATTGGAACAGGCATACACACAATGTGGTATTCTGTTTTTATCCCTTCAGGAATGAGGGAAATATGCCCTAATTCTGAACCTTTGCGGCTCTCACCGCAAAGCAAATAACTACATGTGACAATGTCGAAACAAGGAGCGAACCATGCAGGTCAGCAGAAGGCAGTTCTTTAAGATCTGCGCTGGCGGTATGGCGGGAACCACGGCAGCAGCGCTGGGCTTTGCCCCGGCGACTGCGCTCGCGGAGACACGGCAGTACAAATTGCTGCGCACGCGCGAAACCCGTAACACCTGCACATACTGTTCTGTCGGCTGTGGGCTGTTGATGTATAGCCTCGGCGACGGCGCGAAAAACGCCAAAGCATCCATTTTCCATATCGAAGGCGATCCGGATCATCCGGTCAACCGTGGTGCGCTCTGTCCGAAAGGGGCTGGTCTGGTGGACTTTATCCATTCTGAAAGCCGCCTGAAATTCCCGGAATATCGCGCGCCAGGCTCCGATAAATGGCAGCAAATCAGCTGGGACGAAGCGTTCGATCGCATCGCCAAGCTGATGAAAGAGGACCGCGACGCCAACTTTATCGCGCAAAACGACGCTGGCACCACCGTCAACCGCTGGTTGACCACCGGGATGCTGTGCGCCTCCGCCTCCAGTAACGAAACCGGCTATTTAACGCAAAAATTCACCCGCGCCCTCGGGATGCTGGCGGTGGATAACCAGGCGCGTGTCTGACACGGACCAACGGTAGCAAGTCTTGCTCCAACATTTGGTCGCGGTGCGATGACCAACCACTGGGTGGATATTAAGAACGCCAACCTGATCGTGGTGATGGGCGGTAACGCCGCTGAAGCGCATCCGGTGGGATTCCGCTGGGCGATGGAAGCCAAAATCCATAACGGTGCCAAACTCATCGTTATCGATCCGCGCTTCACGCGTACAGCGTCGGTGGCTGATTTCTATACCCCGATTCGTTCCGGTACCGACATTACCTTCCTGTCGGGCGTGATCCTGTATCTGCTGAATAACGAAAAATTCAACCGCGAATACACCGAAGCCTACACCAACGCCAGCCTGATCGTGCGTGAGGACTACAGCTTCGACGACGGGCTATTCAGCGGCTATAACGCAGAAAAACGCCAGTACGACAAAACCAGCTGGAACTATGAGCTGGACGAAAACGGCTTCGCCAAACGCGATACTACGCTGCAGCATCCGCGCTGCGTCTGGAACCTGCTGAAGCAGCACGTTTCCCGTTATACCCCGGATGTGGTCGAAAACATCTGTGGTACGCCGAAGGCCGACTTCCTCAAAGTCTGTGAATACATTGCTGAAACCAGCGCGCCGGATAAGACCGCGTCGTTCCTGTACGCTCTCGGCTGGACCCAGCACTCCATCGGCGCGCAGAACATCCGCACCATGGCGATGATCCAGCTGCTGCTGGGCAACATGGGGATGGCGGGCGGCGGCGTCAACGCCCTGCGCGGCCACTCCAATATCCAGGGTCTGACCGACCTCGGCCTGCTCTCCACCAGCCTGCCAGGCTACATGTCGCTGCCGAACGAAAAACAGGCCGACCTGCAGACCTACCTGACGGCTAACACGCCGAAGCCGCTGCTGAAAGACCAGGTCAACTACTGGGGCAACTATCCGAAGTTCTTTGTCTCCATGATGAAAGCCTTCTTCGGCGATAAAGCGACAGCAGAAAACAGCTGGGGCTTTGACTGGCTGCCGAAATGGGACAAGAGCTACGACGTTCTGCAGTACTTCGAGATGATGAATCAGGGCAAAGTGAATGGCTATATTTGCCAGGGCTTTAACCCGGTCGCCTCGTTCCCGAACAAAAACAAGGTCGTCGCTTCCCTGTCGAAGCTGAAGTTCCTCGTGACCATCGACCCGCTCAATACCGAAACGTCCACCTTCTGGCAAAACCACGGTGAGTCGAACGATGTTGACCCGTCGAAAATCCAGACCGAAGTGTTCCGTCTGCCGTCCACCTGCTTCGCCGAAGAGAATGGGTCTATCGTCAACTCCGGCCGCTGGCTGCAGTGGCACTGGAAAGGCGCGGACGCCCCGGGGATCGCTGTCACCGATGGTGAAATCCTCGCCGGTATCTTTACGCGCCTGCGTAAGATGTATGCCGAAGAGGGTGGCCCGGCGCCAGAGCCAGTGCTCAACATGACGTGGAACTACTCCACGCCACACGAGCCGGCGTCAGAAGAAGTGGCGATGGAGAGCAACGGTAAAGCGCTGGCGGATATTACCGACCCGGCGACCGGCGCGGTGATCGTCAAGAAAGGCCAGCAGCTGAGCTCCTTCGCACAGCTACGCGACGACGGCACGACTTCCAGCGGCTGCTGGATCTTCGCCGGAAGCTGGACGCCGGAAGGTAACCAGATGGCGCGCCGGGATAACGCCGATCCGTCAGGCCTCGGCAATACGCTGGGCTGGGCATGGGCATGGCCGCTCAACCGCCGCATCCTGTATAACCGCGCCTCCGCGGACCCGCAGGGTAAACCGTGGGATCCTAAGCGTCAGTTGCTGAAGTGGGACGGCGCGAAATGGGGCGGCGTGGATATTCCGGACTACAGCGCCGCTGCGCCTGGCAGCGACGTCGGTCCGTTTATCATGCAGCCGGAAGGGATGGGCCGTCTGTTCGCTATCGATAAGATGGCGGAAGGACCGTTCCCGGAACACTACGAGCCGTTTGAAACGCCGCTCGGGACTAACCCGCTGCACCCGAACGTGGTCTCTAACCCGGCCGCTCGCGTCTTCAAAGGCGATCTCGAGCAGATGGGCAAAGCGGAGAAATTCCCGTACGTCGGCACCACTTATCGCCTGACTGAGCACTTCCACTACTGGACCAAGCACGCGCTGCTTAACGCCATCGCGCAGCCGGAGCAGTTTGTGGAGATCGGTGAAAAACTGGCGAATAAACTCGGCATCAGCCATGGCGATACCGTCAAGGTCTCCTCCAACCGCGGCTACATTAAGGCCAAGGCGGTGGTGACCAAACGTATTCGCACGCTAAAAGTTGACGGTAAGGATATCGATACCATCGGCATTCCTATTCACTGGGGCTATGAGGGCGTGGCGAAAAAAGGCTTTATTGCCAATACCCTGACGCCGTTCGTCGGTGATGCGAATACGCAGACGCCGGAGTTCAAAGCTTTCCTCGTGAACGTGGAAAAGGTGTAACGGAGACGACTTATGGCTTATCAATCGCAAGATATTATTCGTCGTTCCGCGACTAACGGTTTCACCCCCGCGCCTCAGGCGCGGGACCACCAGCAGGAGGTGGCGAAGCTTATCGACGTCACCACCTGTATCGGCTGCAAAGCCTGTCAGGTGGCCTGCTCCGAATGGAACGATATTCGTGATGAAGTCGGTCACAACGTTGGGGTGTATGACAACCCGGCGGACCTGACCGCCAAGTCATGGACGGTGATGCGCTTCTCGGAAGTGGAGCAAAACGACAAGCTTGAATGGCTCATCCGCAAGGATGGCTGCATGCATTGCGCCGATCCGGGCTGCCTGAAGGCCTGCCCGTCAGAAGGCGCGATCATTCAGTACGCCAACGGCATCGTCGATTTCCAGTCCGAGCAGTGCATCGGCTGCGGTTACTGTATCGCCGGCTGTCCTTTCGATGTGCCGCGTCTTAACCCGGAAGACAACCGCGTCTACAAATGTACCCTGTGCGTAGACCGCGTCACCGTCGGCCAGGAACCGGCCTGCGTGAAAACCTGCCCGACCGGCGCCATCCACTTTGGCTCCAAAGAGGATATGAAAACGCTGGCCGGCGAGCGCGTAGCTGAACTGAAAACCCGCGGTTACGACAATGCGGGCCTGTACGATCCGGCCGGCGTCGGCGGTACCCACGTCATGTACGTGCTGCACCATGCCGATAAGCCGAATCTGTACCACGGCCTGCCGGAAAACCCGGAGATCAGCCAGACCGTCAAGTTCTGGAAAGGCATCTGGAAACCGCTGGCGGCCGTCGGCTTCGCCGCGACCTTCGCAGCCAGTATCTTCCACTACGTCGGCGTCGGTCCGAACCGCGCGGAAGAGGAAGAGGACAACCTGCATGAAGAGAAAGACGAGGTGCGCAAATGAAAAGACGTGACACCATCGTGCGCTACACGGCGCCGGAACGCATCAACCACTGGGTCACCGCCTTCTGCTTCATCCTGGCGGCGGTAAGCGGGTTAGGCTTTTTCTTCCCGTCCTTTAACTGGCTGATGCATATCCTCGGCACGCCGCAGCTGGCGCGAATTCTCCACCCGTTCGTCGGGGTGGTGATGTTCGCGTCGTTCATCATCATGTTTTTCCGTTACTGGCACCATAACCTAATCAATCGGGATGATATCTTTTGGGCGAAGAATATTCGTAAGATCGTCGTCAACGAGGAGGTGGGCGATACCGGACGCTATAACTTCGGCCAGAAATGCGTATTCTGGGCGGCGATTATCTTCCTGGTACTGCTGCTGGTGAGCGGTGTGATCATCTGGCGTCCGTATTTTGCGCCGGCTTTCTCAATCCCGGTGATCCGATTTGCGCTGATGCTGCATTCATTTGCCGCAGTGGCGTTAATTGTGGTTATCATGGTGCATATCTACGCCGCCCTCTGGGTGAAAGGCACCATTACCGCGATGGTGGAAGGCTGGGTCACCAGTACGTGGGCGAAAAAACATCACCCGCGCTGGTACCGAGAGGTCCGCCAGAAACAGGAAAAGTCATCTGAATGAGTATTCGCATAATCCCGCAAGACGAGCTGGGTTCGAGCGAGAAACGCACGGCGGAAGCAATTCCGCCGCTACTGTTCCCCAGGCTGAAAAATCTGTATAACCGCCGCGCTGAACGTTTGCGCGAGCTGGCCGCCAATAACCCGCTGGGCGATTACCTGCGCTTTGCCGCGCTGATCGCCCATGCCCAGGAAGTGGTGCTGTACGACCATCCGCTGCAGATGGATCTCACCGCCCGTATTAAAGCGGCCAGCGAACAGGGCAAGCCGCCGCTGGATATCCACGTCCTGCCGCGCGACAAACACTGGCACAAGCTGCTGCACTCGCTGATTGCCGAGCTGAAGCCGGAGATGAGCGGCCCAGCGCTGGCGGTCATTGAGAATCTGGAAAAAGCCTCTGAGCAGGAGCTGGAGCAGATGGCCAGCGCGCTGTTTGCTTCCGACTTCGCCTCGGTCAGCAGCGATAAAGCACCGTTCATCTGGGCCGCGCTGTCGCTCTACTGGGCGCAGATGGCCAGCCTGATTCCCGGGAAAGCGCGCGCTGAATACGGCGAACAGCGCCAGTTCTGCCCGGTGTGCGGCTCGATGCCGGTCTCCAGCATCGTGCAGATCGGCACCACCCAGGGGCTGCGCTATCTGCACTGCAATCTGTGCGAAACCGAGTGGCACGTGGTACGCGTCAAATGTAGCAACTGCGAACAGAGCCGCGATCTGCACTACTGGTCGCTGGACAACGAGCAGGCTGCGGTGAAAGCCGAAAGCTGTGGCGACTGCGGAACTTACCTGAAGATTATGTATCAGGAGAAGGATCCGAAAGTCGAAGCCGTCGCCGACGATTTGGCATCCCTGGTGCTCGACGCCCGCATGGAGCAGGAAGGCTTCGCCAGAAGCTCAATTAACCCGTTCATGTTCCCCGGCGAAGGGGAATAAGTTCTGCGCTCCTATAACGGGCGACTCAGGTCGCTCGTTATCATTCATATGGTGTGAACACGCCGGAAATGCTCTCCTTAGCCCGTTTCTGCTTCTCCAGATATTGTTCAACTTTTAGGGTGCTGTTCAGAAGGACAAGGTTTTACGGCGCACCGGATAACGAGCAAATTACACCTGATAAAAACGAAGAAAAAGCAGATCTTTGCTGAGAAATACGCTTCTGCGAGCCGCTTTCCACAATGCGATCGCGGCTTTATTCGGTATATCTTTTTCGCAATAACCAGGCTATAACACTGGATATTAACCCAGTAAAAGGGACTTGCCATGACGTTGGAAAAAGGGATTGCTTCGCTGGTTGAGGAGTTTATTGCTGCGGGGCGGCCATCATCGCGAGAACAGAGTATTGATGACCGGAGAAACGGCTATCTCGCCAGCGCCGTTCTCGCAGGGGAAACAGAAACGCGGGTGCAGGTTGAAGACATCACGCTCGATGGCATGACCTTGCGCGTCGTCTCGCCGCCAAAAAGCAACGGCTTACTACCCACCATTGTGTATTATCACGGCGGCTGTTTTGTCAGCGGCGGCTTTGCCACCCACGACAATCAGCTCCGCCAGCTAGCCTGGTTCAGCGGTTGCCGGGTGATCGCCGTGCAGTACCGCCTGGCGCCGGAGCATACCTTTCCGGCGGCGCACGATGACGCAGAACAAGGTGTCATGATCATCCACCGGCACGCGGAGCAGCTTGGCGTTGACGCCTCACGCATCACACTGGCTGGCGACAGCGCCGGCGGGCACCTCGCTCTGGTAACGGCCCTGCGCCTGAAAGCGAATGCGGCGTGGCAACCCGCGCAACTGATTCTGATTTATCCCATGCTCGACCCCACCGCCAGCATGGCGAGCTACGTCAGCAACGGCGCTGACTATGTGATTACCCGGGACACGTTGTTGAGCGGCTATGAAATGTACCTCGCCTCGACGCCAGCGAACCATCCGGATGCCAGTCCACTCTGGCGCGACGATTTTCACGGTCTGCCGCCGGTGCATATTCTGACGGCGGAGTTCGATCCTTTACGCGACGAGGGCGAAGCGCTGCATCGAAGGCTGATGGCGCAAGGGGTGGAGAGTTCCTGTCAGCGCTATCTGGGGGTGATCCACGGCTTCTTTCAGCTGGGTGGGATCAGCCGCGCCGCGCGAGATGCCATGCGGGATATCGCCTGGCGCTTAGCATCGCCAGGACGATAACCGCCCGCGGCTTACTCTTCCTCGTTGCCGCCCTCTTCGTAAGAGCCAAAGGGCTTCGCCGGCAGCACGATGTAGATCCCCTCGAAAACGGCGCCCTGTTTATCGTCGCCAAAAAGCTCCACCTGCATTTGCACGCGGGCTTTACGCCCACGCGCCAGACGGTCGAGATCGCCGCTCAGCGAACCGAGGTCGGCGATGGCGCTGGGGCGGCCGCTAATGGGCTGACTGTAGCGGATATGCGCATCCGCCAGAATGATGGTGCCCCCCAGGTGCCGCTCGCGCAGCATCAGCCAGATAAGCCCCCATCCGGTTAAGGTAGCGAGCGAGAACAAACTGCCGGCAAACAGCGTGTGGTGCGGATTCTGATTTCCCGCTTCCGGCATGGTGGTAATAAATTTCTGCCCGGTGTACTGCTGGATGCGCACGCCCATTTTTTCACTCAGCGGGATATGCTGATACCACGCCTGCTGTAGTTGCGCGCACCAGTCGCCACGGTGGAGAATGTCGTCCAGCGATGCGACCGGCTTAATCATCAGGAAATGACGGATCGGCGTGGTGGTCGGGGTGGTGATCTCCCCCTGATTGATAAAGCCGAGCTTGGCGAAAAACTCCACCGCATCTTCGCGAGCGCTACAGGTGACCCGCTTAACCCCTTCCTGACGCGCGACGGACTCCAGGGTCATCGCCATCAGCGTACCCAGCCCTTTATCCTGCACCGAGGGATGAACGGCCATAAAGCGAATGGAGGCTTCATTCTCTGCATTGATATATAGCCGGCCGACAGCCACCAGGTTGCCCTCTTCATCCACCACCATCTGATGATGCGCCATCGCATCCCAGGCGTCACGTTCCGAACCCTTAGGCTGATGCAGCGGCTTACGCAGCATCTCCCAGCGGAACTGATAGTAGCTCTCTAACTCTTCTGCTGTTTGCGGTACACGAAGGTGATACATAGTCGTACTCTCTTTTGTTACCCGCAGCCTGCCCGGAAGCTGGGTCATACTTGCAACCAAAAGGTCACGGGACCATCATTGACCAAAGAAACCTGCATATCCGCAGCGAATCTTCCGGTCTGGGTGTTCATTTCCTGCTGGCGACAGCGGGCGACGAAATACTCATACAGCGCCTCAGCGCGGTCAGGAGCGGCGCCTTTCGAGAAGCTTGGCCGCATTCCCCGCTCGGTATCCGCCGCCAGCGTAAATTGCGAAACCACCAGCACGCTGCCGCCCGCCTGCTGAACGTTCAGGTTCATTTTCCCCTCCGCATCGCTGAAGATGCGGTAGCCCAGCACGCGCTCGCAGAGGCGATTCGCTTTTTGTTCATCATCGTCTTTTTCGACCCCCAGCAGCACCAGAAGCCCCGGGCCAATTTCGCCCGTCACCTCGTCCGCCACGGTAACGCTTGCACGGGATACGCGTTGAATTAATGCAATCATGGTTGTTCTGTTTCTTCTGTTTTAAGTTTGCGGTATTCACCGAGAGTGACAGTAATTTCAGCGCCAAGCAAGACGATACACCAGGTCCAGTACACCCAGACGAACAAAATCGGCACCACCGAAATCACGCCATAAATGAGCTGATAGGACGGAAAGGTGGTGATATAGAGGGCAAACGCTTTTTTACCTGCCTCAAACAGCAGCGCCGCCACCAGCGCCCCGATCACCGCGTCGCGGTTACGTACCTGGGTGGTGGGTACAATACTGTAGAGCAGCCAGAATGCCGCCCAGGAGAGGATCAGCGGGAAAAGGCGGAGCAGATTATCAATTACGCCGTCCAGGTCGCTTGCCCAGCGCAGCGACAGCAGATAGGAACTGATCGCCAGGCTGGCGCCCGCCAGCAGCGGACCAAGGGTCAGGATCATCCAGTAAACGGCAAAGGAGTAAACTTTGGGGCGACTGCGCGTGCTGCGCCAGATGGTGTTTAGCGCGCTGTCGATCGAGTACATCAGCAGCAGCGAGGTGACGATCAGGCCAAAGGCGCCTACGGCGGTCATGCGGCTGGAATTGGCGACGAACTGCTCGATATACCCCTGGATCACATCCCCGGTCGCCGGAATAAAATTGGCGAAAATAAAATGGCGGATCTGCACGCTGACTTCGGAGAACATGGGAAAGGCCGCAAACAGCGCGAACACGACGGCAATCAGCGGCACCAGGGACAGTAATGACACATAGGCGAGGTTCCCCGCCAGGGTCGTCATATGGTCTTCATCAATACGCCGCCACAGCAGCTTTAGCCACGCCAGCAGCGGCCGGGTATGGTGGAGTAATTTTTGATGAACGGTTCTTAGCATAGCTGTTTCGCGAAATAGTCAGGGATGGTCTTCTTCCCGGTCACCAGAATGCTGGTGATCCCCAACCGGTTAGCCCCTGCTATATTATCGACGTTATCATCAAAAAAGACCGTATCTGCGGCGGAAAAGCCCTCTTCTTCCAGTACTCGCTGATAAATTTGCGCTTCAGGCTTACGCATTCCCATCTCCTGTGACAGATAGATGCGATCGGCGGCAGCGCGCACTTCCGGGTATTCATCCGGCCAGAACGTGGTGTGAAGACGATTGGTATTTGAGAGCACCACCACGCGATGGCCCTGGGCACGCAGTTTTTGCATGATCGCAATCACTTCCGGACGCAGCGCGACAAACACCGCCTGCCAGCCGTGAGCAAACTGCTCATAGCTGAGGGACATATTCATTTCATGACACATGGCGGCGGCAAAATCTTCATCGCTGAGCTCGCCGCGCTCATGCTGATGGAAAGCCTCTCCCATGGTGAAATGCTGCTTCAGCGTCGCCAGCGGGATGCGGGTTAAATCGCTCCAGGCCCCCAATACCCGGTTGAAGTCAATGTCGACAATCACATTACCTAAATCAAAGATATAGAGCATTTTCGTCTCCTTCCGCGCCGTGGAAAATTAACTTTAGCGGGAAAGATGAGGTTTGACTATGCATAAACCTGAAACAACAAGCCACTCGCGAACAAAGCCGCATAATGCGGCTTTGAATAAGCAGAATCAGGCTGGCGGTTATTCTGTCGCAGCGCGCAGCGTTTTCCTGCCACCGCGAATGCGTTTAACCAGCATGACCGAAACGAACGCGCCACAGAGCGCAAAGCACGCCATGATGCCAAAGACTATCTTGTAGCCTGTCAGACCAGGGTTGAGATCGAGAATGTAGCCATACAGGCTGTAGCAGAACATGGCCGGTGCGTAGCCAACGAAACTCCCCAGCGCCATGGCGGCGCCGGTCCGGTTCTCCGCGATGTTGGCTTCACCGATCGGGGCAAAGAAGACCGCTCGCTGGGTAAACACAATTGCGCCAAATCCCAGGGTGCAGATCATGCCGAGGTAGACTGGCATGCTTTCGTGGGGCAGCAATATTAACGCCACCAGGGCTACGGTGCTGGCACAGAAGGTATAGAAGAGATATTTGCTTGGCGACTTGAGGATTTTATCGGCTATCAGGCCGCCAATCGGCCCACCCACCATTTTCAAACAATACTGGTTAATGATGCCGTAGGCGCCCACCAGCGCCACCGGCAACAGGTAGATATTTTTCAGGAAGGGAATAAAGAAAGTGAGCCCACAGTAAACCGCATAAACAAAGAAGACGTTGAACGCGATAAGCCAGATGGTTTTATCTTTTAAGACCGAAGAGATGCTACTTTTCTCTGTGGCGCTGTCGACGGTAGCTTTCTCAGGCGCATCCTCATCCTTTTCTTTCAGCATAAAAAACAGCATGATCCCGACAACAATCACGATCAGAGCGTAGAACCAGATCCCGGCTTTAAACCCCAGCAAACCGCTGCCAATCCAGGTGAAAATAGCCAGGGCAGAGAAAGCAATAATCGTGTCGACAATCCCCCGCCCGGTCTCAAAGAAACCAAACAAACGCCCCTGCTGTTCGCTGTTGCCCAACCGGCTTACCGACTTTAATAGCACCGGCCAGTTCATCATGTCGCAGGTAACGCCAAAGAGAGCCCAAACAAAGAGAATTCCCCAGTAGCCTGGCATAGTCGTCAGATAGATCCCCAACAAGCCTGTCGCAATCAGCGATAGCGACATGGTGTAGCGGCGAGGCAGTTTATCGGCAAAGTAAATTGACAGGAAAAAACCAATCGTGGTCACCACGGAGTTCACCGACATGGCATTGCCTATCTGGCCATTAGTCAGATGGAAATAGTCCTGCATCGGAATATAAAAAGCATCTTTCAGAGAAGGCAGTTTATAAATGGTGCCACCGCACAGGGTTAATAAACTGAATATAGCCCATTTCTTTTTTGTGAGCATAAGTTCCCCTAATGATTGAACATCATTTGGTTTAAGGAAAATAACAGACCATCATCATTTATTAAAAATGATGTCCCGGCATAACGAATTATTAGTAAATTTAGTGTGCCAGCGCCGTAAGCGCTTCGTCTTTTATTCTCTGCAACGTCTCTTTGACATAATGGAGCTGCGCTATCGCATCCTCTTTTTCTTTTAGCAGTCGCGCTTCAAGCTGATCGGCGTCTGGCAGTGGGGTTTCGCTCATTTGTCGCCAGGGGATCCACGGGTTGTCCCCCTCCGAGGCAAAACGGAACGGGGGGGCATAGTAATCCACTTCTTCTTCCAGACCGTATGCCATGACCTGCGGATGATCATCACCAAGACAAATTAATTCCGTCAGCAGCGCCTTAAACGGCATATCGCCCTGGCCTGAATTACAGGCCCGATGCCCAAGCCCACCGTTCTCAGTAATAATACAAGCGTCTTTGATATGAACCTGCGTAATGTAAGGTGACATCAACGCTAACGCCTCAAGCGGTCGCTCATTAGCGTTGATCATATTGGCGAAGTCAAAAAGGAGCGATAGCGATGGCATCTCGCTTTGTTTAATTAAATTCACCAGTTCAGCGCTTTTGAGATCTTCATGTTGCTCAAGGGTGAAGGTCAGGCCGGTATGGCTATAAGCCTTTTTAATGTATTGAATATCTGCTGAAATTTTTTCCATTACGTCATGTAAATGGCCTTCATAACGCGGATAAAAACGAACGGAAGTCGCTCCTGTTTTTAAAGCGATAGTCGCGGCCTGATCGATGGTCTGTTTATCGGAGGCGCTGGTTTCGATGTGAATATCCAGCTGCAACGCTTTCGCTTTGTCAGCAAACCCGGCTAACTGGGCATCATTCATATTGCTCAGCGAATAACGCTCACCATCAAGAACGTGTATTTTCACACCCTTTAAATGCAGACTATCTGCAATGGTCAGTAAATCATTAGGTAAAATACGTTCAAGCCGCATATTCAAATGATAGGCATAAGCATGAAGGTAGAGTGGTATATTATCAATACGGGAAAGGATCTTCCCGGCGTTATCTTTAGTGACCATAAAATACCTACAAGTTAATAAACAGATCCACAGCCTCAAATCGCCAGTATTCGAGATCTATTTGCACAATATTGCCGGCACTATCGGCACGGTGTTTTTCTATCAGAATAGCCGGCAGACCTGCAGAGCCACCGATGAATTTGCTCACATCGCCCGACATTCTGACGGGTCTAAAAGCCAGTTTTTTTATCACCACAGGCTTATGATATTCACGCTCCCAGACGGAGGAAAAAGACTGGTTCTTCAACCGGTCAATAAAATCTGGCGCGACGTTAGGGTTGATAAAAGTCTCGTGGTAGAAAACTTTATGCCCTTCCAACGCTCCCCAGCCGGTGACCAGATATAAATCATCAGACGGAGTGACATCCAGCAGGGGTTTAGCGGCGTCGGGATAGTCTCGGGTTCGCTGTTTTTCAATAAAGCCCCACGAGGGTTCTCTTCCCTGCTCAATGGCGGCCCGCTGAAAGCTCGCGGGGAGCTCAGGACTGTAGTTAAAACGCGGCTGCGCGACAAACCATCCTTTCCGGTCTTTACGAAAGATCCTCGATTCCGCTTCCAGGCTGAGCAGCGCCTGACGCAGCGTCATGCGTTTGATCCCCAGCAGTTCGCCAAGCTCTCTCTCTGAAGGCAGTTTTCCACCCGCAGCCGTCAGCCCTTGCTTAAGCCACAGATCCAGTTTCTCTTTTGCATTTTCGACAGTAGAAAGATTTTCAGTCATTGTTTAATCCATTTGGTTTAAACCAGATAACTCATCTTACTCTTCTGCAAAAAAAGAAAGCAATTCCTCGGACAAACTTTAGGTATAAATGTGACCAGGGTCTCCTGGAGGCCCCGGGTTAGCGCAGCGATTGTCAGATCTCACCCATAAAAAAACCCCGCCGGAGAGGCGGGGTTTAGCGAACAGCAAGAAGAATCAATTACTCTTCTTTTGCACCGCGCATTGCGCGTTTACGGTCGTTCTCGGTCAGGTGACGTTTACGAATACGGATAGAGGTCGGAGTGACTTCTACCAGTTCGTCGTCATCGATGAACTCCAGAGCCTGCTCCAGGGTCATCTTAACCGGCGGAACCAAAACCGTGGCTTCGTCAGTACCGGACGCACGCATGTTGGTCAGTTTCTTACCGGTCAGGCAGTTTACCGTCAGGTCGTTAGAACGGCTGTGAATACCGATGATCTGGCCTTCGTAAACTTCCGCACCGTGACCGAGGAACAACTTACCGCGATCCTGCAGGCCGAACAGCGCGAACGCTACCGCTTTACCCTGACCGTTGGAGATCAGCACGCCGTTGTTACGCTGGCCCACTTCGCCCGGACGAACGTCGTCGTAGTGGCTGAAGGTGGAGTACAGCAGACCGGTACCGGAGGTCATGGTCATGAACTCTGAACGGAAGCCGATCAGACCGCGGCTTGGGATCACGTAGTCGAGACGTACGCGGCCTTTTCCGTCCGGATTCATGTTTTTCAGGTCGCCTTTACGCTCGCCCAGCGCCTGCATAACAGAACCCTGGTGCTGCTCTTCGACGTCCAGCGTCACGTTCTCGAACGGCTCTTGTTTACGGCCATCGATTTCACGGAAGATAACTTTCGGACGGGAAACCGCCATCTCGAAACCTTCGCGACGCATGTTTTCAATCAGAACGGACAGATGCAGTTCACCACGGCCGGAAACGCGGAACGCATCAGCGTCTTCGGTTTCTTCAACGCGCAGCGCCACGTTGTGCACCAGCTCTTTGTTCAGGCGGTCCAGAATCTGGCGAGAGGTAACGAACTTACCTTCTTTACCGCAGAACGGAGAGGTGTTGACGTTGAAGAACATGGAAACGGTCGGCTCATCAACGGACAGGGCCGGCAGCGCTTCGACATTCTGCGGGTCGCAGATGGTGTCGGAGATGTTCAGCTCGCCCAGACCGGTGATCGCGATGATGTCGCCAGCTTCAGCTACGTCGCTCTCGATACGCTCAAGACCCAGGTGAGTCAGCACTTTACCGACTTTACCGTTACGGGTTTTGCCTTCGCTATCGATGATAGTGACCTGCTGGTTCGGCTTCACTTTACCGCGTTTGATGCGGCCGATGCCGATGACGCCAACGTAGTTGTTGTAGTCCAGCTGGGAGATCTGCATCTGCAGCGGACCGTCAAGGTCAACGTCCGGCGCCGGCACGCGATCGACAATCGCCTGGTACAGCGGGGTCATGTCGTCAGCCATGTCTTCGTGGTCCAGACCCGCGATACCGTTCAGCGCGGACGCGTAAACGATCGGGAAGTCCAGCTGTTCGTCGGTCGCGTCGAGGTTAACGAACAGGTCGAACACCTGATCGACAACCCAGTCCGGACGCGCGCCCGGGCGGTCAACTTTGTTGATGACCACGATCGGCTTCAGACCGTGGGCAAAAGCTTTTTTGGTCACGAAGCGCGTTTGCGGCATCGGGCCATCAAAGGCATCTACCACCAGCAGCACAGAGTCAACCATGGACATAACACGCTCAACTTCACCTCCGAAGTCGGCGTGCCCAGGGGTATCAACGATGTTGATACGGTAATCATTCCATTTGATTGCGGTGTTTTTCGCGAGGATGGTAATCCCACGCTCTTTCTCCAAATCGTTGGAGTCCATCACACGTTCTTGTGCTTCAGTACGTGCGTCGAACGTACCGGATTGCTGTAGCAGCTTGTCAACCAGGGTAGTTTTACCATGGTCAACGTGCGCGATGATGGCGATATTACGCAGATTTTCGATCACAACTTTGCCTCAGGCATTAGAAATAGCGCGTTATTGTACACGTATTAAGCGAAGGACTGAACAGGATCACAAACATCCTCCGCAAACAAGTATTGCAGAGTTTCTTTGTGACCGCTTTCACGGAGCGATAAAAGGGCACCGTAACAAAAATTGCACCAAAATGGTGCTCAATGTTCACACCGAGGCACTATTTTGGTGCATTATCTCCATCATGGTGCAGTCCTTTTGCACTATGGTGCGCATGATACAGCGTTTTATGGGGCATTTAAAAGTTGGCACAGATTTCGCTTTATATTTTTTAAGGCAACAACGCCACTTTTAAGCAGTATGAAGTTTTCGTTACCACGACGACAATGACCAATCCGGGAGAGTTTAAGTATGTCCGCTGAACACGTTTTGACGATGCTGAACGAGCACGAAGTGAAGTTTGTCGATCTGCGCTTCACCGATACCAAAGGTAAAGAACAGCACGTCACGATTCCGTCTCATCAGGTAAATGCCGAATTCTTCGAAGAAGGCAAAATGTTTGATGGCTCCTCGATTGGTGGCTGGAAAGGTATCAACGAATCTGACATGGTCCTGATGCCGGACGCTTCCACCGCGGTCATTGACCCGTTCTACGAAGAACCGACCCTGATCATCCGCTGCGATATCCTCGAGCCAGGCACCCTGCAGGGCTATGACCGTGACCCGCGCTCCATCGCGAAACGCGCTGAAGAGTACCTGCGCGCTACCGGCATCGCTGACACCGTCCTGTTCGGGCCAGAACCAGAATTCTTCCTGTTCGACGACATCCGTTTCGGCGCCTCTATCTCCGGCTCCCATGTCGCGATCGATGATATCGAAGGTGCGTGGAACTCCTCCACCAAATACGAAGGCGGTAACAAAGGTCACCGTCCGGGCGTGAAAGGGGGTTACTTCCCGGTTCCGCCAGTAGACTCTTCTCAGGATATCCGCTCCACCATGTGTATGATCATGGAAGAGATGGGCCTGGTTGTTGAAGCTCACCACCACGAAGTGGCTACCGCAGGTCAGAACGAAGTGGCAACCCGCTTCAACACCATGACCAAAAAAGCGGACGAAATTCAGATTTACAAATACGTTGTTCACAACGTCGCTCACCGCTTTGGTAAAACCGCGACCTTTATGCCGAAACCAATGTTCGGCGACAACGGCTCCGGCATGCACTGCCATATGTCTCTGGCGAAAAACGGGACTAACCTGTTCTCCGGCGACAAATACGCAGGTCTGTCTGAGCAGGCGCTGTTCTACATCGGCGGCGTAATCAAACACGCTAAAGCCATCAACGCCCTGGCGAACCCGACCACCAACTCCTACAAGCGTCTGGTCCCGGGTTACGAAGCGCCGGTTATGCTGGCTTACTCTGCCCGTAACCGCTCTGCCTCCATCCGTATTCCGGTGGTGACCTCTCCGAAAGCGCGTCGTATCGAAGTGCGCTTCCCGGACCCGGCTGCTAACCCGTACCTGTGCTTTGCGGCGCTGCTGATGGCTGGCCTCGATGGTATCAAGAACAAAATCCATCCGGGCGAAGCAATGGACAAAAACCTGTACGACCTGCCGCCGGAAGAAGCGAAAGAGATCCCGCAGGTTGCCGGTTCTCTGGAAGAAGCCCTGCAGGCCCTGGATGCTGACCGCGAGTTCCTGACGGCTGGCGGCGTATTCACCAATGATGCTATCGATGCTTACATCGCCCTGCGTCTGGAAGAGAACGACCGCGTACGCATGACTCCGCATCCGGTTGAGTTCGAACTGTACTACAGCGTCTAATTTTGCTGTAAATCCAGGGTATGTCGTGTTGTGGCGCGGGATGCCCGGGATATTTTGTTGCCGTGGAAACTTTCAGCCCATCTCAGGATGGGCTTTTTTCTCCACCAACACGCTGATCTCGCGAGCTTTTTACCGATAAAAAGCTATACTGCACTAAATTGGTGCACTCTTTTTCAGGAGACTGTCGAATGGCAACAGGCACACTGCCCGATGCTGGGCAGATCCTCAACTCTCTTATCAACAGTATCTTACTGGTCGATGATGACCTGGCGGTGCACTTTGCCAACCCTGCGGCGCAGCAGTTGCTGGCGCAGAGTTCGCGCAAGCTGTTTGGCACCCCGTTACCTGAGCTGTTGAGCTATTTCTCATTAAATATTGGGCTGATGCAGGAGAGTCTGCAGGCGGGCCAGGGTTTTACCGATAACGAAGTGACGCTGGTTATCGATGGCCGCTCGCATATTTTGTCGCTGACCGCCCAGCGGCTGCCGGAAGGCTTTATTCTGCTGGAAATGGCGCCGATGGATAACCAGCGCCGCCTGAGCCAGGAGCAACTGCAGCACGCGCAGCAGGTCGCCGCCCGCGATCTGGTCCGCGGCCTGGCGCACGAGATTAAAAACCCGTTAGGCGGCCTGCGCGGCGCGGCACAGCTGCTCAGCAAAGCCCTGCCCGACCCGGCGCTAACGGAATATACCAAAGTGATCATCGAGCAGGCCGACCGGCTGAGAAATCTGGTCGATCGCCTGCTCGGCCCACAGCATCCGGGCATGCACGTTACCGAAAGCATCCACAAGGTCGCCGAACGGGTAGTGAAACTGGTCTCGATGGAGTTGCCGGACAACGTGAAGTTGATCCGTGATTACGACCCCAGCCTGCCGGAGCTCCCCCACGACCCGGATCAAATTGAACAGGTGTTGCTGAACATCGTCCGTAATGCGCTGCAGGCGCTGGGGCCGGAAGGGGGCGAAATTGTTCTCCGCACCCGGACCGCTTTCCAGCTGACGCTGCACGGGGTGCGTTATCGCCTCGCCGCCCGTATTGACGTCGAAGATAATGGCCCGGGTATTCCGCCCCAGCTCCAGGATACGTTGTTTTATCCGATGGTCAGCGGCCGCGAAGGCGGTACTGGCCTGGGCTTATCTATCGCCCGCAGCCTTATCGATCAGCACTCCGGCAAAATTGAATTCACCAGCTGGCCGGGTCATACCGAATTTTCGGTATACCTGCCTATTCGGAAGTAGAGGTGTTTATGCAACGAGGGATAGCCTGGATCGTTGATGACGATAGCTCCATCCGCTGGGTGCTTGAACGCGCGCTCACCGGAGCCGGCTTGAGCTGCACAACGTTCGAAAGCGGCAATGAGGTGCTAGATGCCCTCACCACCAAAACCCCGGATGTACTGCTGTCAGATATCCGTATGCCGGGAATGGATGGTCTGGCGCTGCTCAAACAGATTAAGCAGCGTCATCCGATGCTTCCGGTCATCATAATGACCGCGCATTCCGATCTGGACGCCGCGGTCAGCGCTTATCAGCAGGGCGCGTTTGATTATCTGCCCAAACCTTTTGATATCGATGAAGCTGTCGCCCTCGTCGACCGGGCGATTAGCCACTATCAGGAGCAGCAGCAGCCGCGAAATGCGCCGATAAGCAGCCCCACCGCCGATATCATTGGCGAGGCGCCGGCCATGCAGGATGTCTTTCGCATTATTGGCCGTCTGTCGCGCTCATCCATCAGCGTGCTGATCAATGGCGAATCCGGTACCGGTAAAGAGCTTGTCGCTCATGCCCTGCATCGCCATAGCCCGCGCTCAAAAGCGCCGTTTATCGCGCTGAATATGGCGGCGATCCCCAAGGACCTGATTGAGTCCGAGCTGTTCGGCCATGAAAAAGGGGCCTTTACCGGCGCCAATACCGTCCGTCAGGGTCGCTTTGAACAGGCTGACGGCGGCACGCTGTTCCTGGATGAAATTGGCGATATGCCGCTGGATGTCCAGACTCGTCTGCTGCGCGTTCTGGCGGATGGCCAGTTTTATCGCGTGGGCGGCTACGCGCCGGTGAAGGTCGATGTGCGGATCATCGCCGCCACCCATCAGAATCTGGAGCAGCGGGTGCAGGAGGGGAAATTCCGTGAAGATTTATTCCACCGCCTGAACGTGATCCGGGTGCATTTGCCGCCGCTGCGCGAGCGTCGGGAAGATATTCCTCGTCTGGCCCGCCATTTTCTGCAGATTGCCGCCCGCGAGCTAGGTGTTGAAGCCAAACAGCTGCATCCGGAAACGGAGACAGCGCTGACCCGCCTGGCGTGGCCGGGCAACGTTCGCCAGCTGGAAAACACCTGTCGCTGGCTCACCGTCATGGCCGCCGGCCAGGAGGTGCTGACGCAGGATCTGCCGAGCGAACTGTTTGAGACCACCATTCCTGATAGCCCGACGCAGATGCAGCCAGACAGCTGGGCGACGCTGTTGGGTCAGTGGGCCGATCGGGCGCTGCGTTCCGGTCATCAAAACTTGCTTTCAGAAGCGCAACCCGAAATGGAACGCACGCTGCTGACGACCGCCCTGCGTCATACTCAGGGACATAAACAGGAGGCTGCGCGCCTGCTGGGATGGGGTCGTAATACCCTGACGCGTAAGCTAAAAGAGTTGGGTATGGAGTAGGGTTAAACGGCGTGATGAAAAATAGCCGATCAGCGCAAAGTGCTGCTATTTTGTACTTTACTGTTCCGATGGGTTGAGTATGATCGTGCCCGGCATTAGGGGAGAGCATCATGTTTGAATCACTGGTGAGTATGATATCGAGCGGCGCCGCTGCGAGTCACACACCACAAACGGCAGTCGCTGCCGTTCTGTGCGCTGCGCTGGTCGGGCTGTTCAGCTAATTGTTCCCCCTCTCCTGCGGGAGAGGGGGAAAACATTAAATCACCCTTGAGAACTGCTGCATCCGAGCCTTTTGCCGCAGATAGGCATCAAAGCACATACAGATGTTGCGGATCAGCAGGCGGCCTTTCGCCGTTACCTGGATAGCCTTACTCTCCACCACCACCAGCCCGTCATGCGCCAGCGGCGCCAGCAGTTTCAGGTCCTCAGCAAAATAAGACTGAAAATCCACGGCCCACTGCGCTTCGACTGCATCAATATCCAGACGGAAGTTACAGATCAACGCCTTAATTACGTCGCGACGCAGACAGTCGTCCCGGGTTAACGCGATCCCGCGCCACAGGGCGTTCCCTTGCTCTGCCACCTGCTGGTAGTACTGCTTTAGCTCTTTTTGGTTCTGGGCGTAGCTGTCGCCAATCATGCTGATCGCGGACACGCCCATCCCCAGCAAATCGGTATCGCCCTGAGTGGTGTAGCCCTGGAAATTGCGATGCAGTACGCCGTGACGTTGCGCGACCGCTAATTCATCATCAGGACGCGCGAAGTGGTCCATGCCGATGAACTGATAGCCTGCCGCCGTCAGCGAGCCGATGGTCTCCTGGAGGATCTCCAGCTTCTGTTCAGCGGAGGGCAGATCGGCATCTTTAATTTTGCGCTGTGCGGCAAAGAGCGTGGGCAGATGCGCGTAGTTAAACACGCTCAGGCGGTCAGGATTGAGCTCGGCGACCTTTTGCAGGGTAAAGGCAAAGCTCTCCGGCGTTTGTTTCGGCAGGCCGTAGATGAGGTCGATATTGGTCGAGGTAAATCCAATCTCCCGCGCATGACGGAGCAAATCAAAGATGAACGCTTCGTCCTGTTCGCGGTTAACCAGACGCTGAACCTCTTTATTAAAGTCCTGCACGCCCATACTCAGGCGGTTGAATCCCTCAGCGCGTAAATGATCGAGGACATCCAGCTCGATTTCACGCGGATCGACCTCGATGGAGATCTCGGCTTCGGCGCTGAAATGAAAATGGGTACGCAACAGATCCATCAGGCGACTGATTTGCGCCTTGTTGAGATAGGTCGGCGTGCCGCCTCCCCAATGCAGTTGCTTAACCTGACGGTTGGCAAACAGCGGCGCACGGTGGATGATCTCCTGTTCAAGGAGATCGAGATACTGATCGGCCTTATGCTGCTGGCGGGTGACGATCTTATTGCAGCCGCAGAAATAACACAGCTTATGGCAAAACGGGATATGCACGTACAGCGACAGGGGACGCTGTGGGTAACGGGCCACAGCGGCATCGAATTCCGCCGCGCCGAATTGTGGTGAAAACTCCAGCGCGGTGGGATACGAGGTATAGCGCGGCCCGGAATAGTTATATTTCTGGATCAGGGCCAGATCCCAGTCGATTATCTGCTCAGACATGCTCACTCCTTCCGATGGTGCCGCCGACGGGTACGCCGTCCCGGCCCCACCGCACCGCGGGTCATGAGCCGGTTGCGCAGCCATTTCTGACGCCGCGACAACCGTCGTAGTTTAACGAATAACCACAGCAGATAACATATAACCAGAAGGGTTATAAGCAGTACCGGGAATCCGATGGGATGCAAATGTTAGTTTCCACCCTTCAGCAGACGCATCATATCTTCCTGACGCTCTTCCTCTTCTTCATCTTCGTCATCGTAAGAGAGGCCGAGCTGCTGCATCAGCTCATCAATGCGATCCAGTTTGGCATCCACCCAGCTCTGCTCTTCAGCATTCAGGGTACCGCCCTCTTCCAGACGTTCCAGCAGCGCGTCCAGGCGCTCATCATTCTCCAGCAACTCCAGCTCAGCCTGCGGTGAAAGCATAGGTTTCTCGCTCTTTGGTTTATGCTGCTTGGGAGCTGGAGCGCTGCTTTCGCTCACGCCCAGCGGGATGGGTTTTTTGCTGCCCACGCGTGGATCTTGCGCCTGGCGCTGTTTTTTACCTGCTGAAGCCGCATCGCCGCCGTTCGCGCGACTTCCTGCCGCGTGGCCACGATGTTTCTTCTGCCGTTTGCGATCGCGAGCTTCCTGATTTAACTCTTCACGCGACTTGCGGCCGGATTTGCCACGGGTGGCGGATGTCGGTTTTTTCATGGTATGTAATCTTCAGACAGTATTATTCAGTATAGAATTGAGGCGGAATCTAGCAGAAAGCAAGCAAAGAAAAAAGGCGACAGATTACTCTGTCGCCTTTTTCCTCACTGACCACCCTTAACGGGCTCTTCTTTCCCTGTTCGCTAACGACTTACCCTGTCTTTCCCTTAGCGTCCAACGGTCCCTGTTTCTTCCTTTTCCCTTTGAAACGTTTCCAAAACGCGCGTCATCCTGACAATCCTGTGGTCTTCGCCTCCTGGCGCTTCCTGACCCCTCGTCCTGAGTCCTCATCCTTTTCAGCATCCCCGCCGTTGTGTATTACTTTACCCTGTTGACAAAAATCGACAACCAGTCTGGCCGTTAAAATTCCACTTTTCAGATTTCTCTACTCTTTTAATCTATTTATTTTCAGTGGGTTATAATTTATTAGTCTTATTTTTCTCAGGCATGTCCTATACGAAGAATAGCCAATGTCTCACAAAGCGCATGGTTTTTACTTACAGAACCGGCGTGCGGTAAAAACAGCCTTTTTCTGCTGTTCAGGTATAATCCCTGCCATAGCCTGTTTTAACGGAGACGACCGTCTTGACCAACTGGAATTATCAACTGACGCACTTTGTCACTAGCGCGCCAGATATCCGCCATCTTCCTGCCGATACCGGTATTGAAGTGGCATTCGCCGGCCGCTCCAATGCGGGAAAATCCAGCGCGCTGAATACGCTGACCAACCAGAAAAGCCTGGCGCGGACCTCCAAAACTCCCGGACGTACACAGCTGATTAACCTGTTCGAAGTCGCCGAAGGCAAACGCCTGGTCGACCTTCCCGGCTACGGTTATGCGCAAGTCCCGGAAGAGATGAAGATCAAGTGGCAGCGCGCGCTGGGAGAATACCTGGAAAAACGCCTGTGCCTGAAGGGCCTGGTGGTCCTGATGGACATTCGCCACCCGCTTAAGGATCTCGATCAGCAGATGATCCAATGGGCGGTAGAAAGCGATATTCAGGTGCTGGTGCTGCTGACCAAAGCCGATAAGCTCGCCAGCGGCGCGCGTAAAGCGCAAGTGAATATGGTGCGTGAAGCAGTCCTGGCCTTCAATGGCGATGTTCAGGTTGAACCCTTCTCTTCGCTGAAAAAATCTGGCGTGGATAAGCTGCGACAGAAGCTGGATAGCTGGTTTAACGAAATCCCGCCGCAGGAAGCAGAGAGCACCGTAGACGAGTAATCGTCACCAACAGCCGGATAAGAGCGTGCCGCGCCTTGTCCGGGTTCCTCTCCAGAGTCAAGCACAAGCGTGTCCTTCTTTTTGCCACTTTTCTTTCGCGCAATAAAAAACGCCCCGGTCATAAATGACCGGGGCGGCTAAAATATTCAGCCAAATCCGATTACGTGAAGTAAAAGGTCTGAAAGATAGAACATCTTACCTCTGTACCCTACGCGAATAACTTTACTCTTCTTTCGCTCACGGATAAAGCATTTTTTGTAGTTTTTTTTCACTATTTACATAGCAAATTCAAATGATCCTCACAAAACTCTATAAGTTATGTTGCTTACTTACAGAAAATCGCGTTGTGCTTTGTATACTTAGTGCGCTTGATCCCAGTTTTCTCCGCTGCCCACTTCCACCAGCAACGGTACCGCCAGCGTAGTGCTGTTCTCCATCAGTTCGTGGATCTTTTTCGATACGGCATCGAGCTCATCCTTATGCACTTCAAAGACCAGTTCATCGTGAACCTGCATGATCATTCGCACGCGAGGTTTCTCGCTCCGCAGCCATTCATCAACGGCAATCATCGCCCGCTTGATGATATCCGCAGCCGTCCCCTGCATCGGGGCGTTAATCGCCGCACGTTCCGCACCGGCACGACGAGCGCCATTGCTGGACTTGATATCCGGCAAATAGAGTCGACGGCCATCCAGCGTTTCAACATACCCTTGCTCCTTCGCCTGTGCGCGGGTGCGCTCCATATACTCCAGGACGCCCGGATAACGCTCGAAATAAAGATCCATGTACTTCTGCGCTTCTTTACGCGGGATGTTCAGCTGGCGGGCCAGGCCAAAGGCGCTCATGCCATAGATCAGACCGAAGTTGATAGCTTTAGCACTGCGCCGCTGTTCGCTGCTGACGCTGTCCAGCGGTAAGCCAAACACTTCAGCCGCCGTCGCCCGGTGAATATCCTTCCCTTCCGCGAAGGCGGTCAGCAGGCCTTTATCCCGCGACAGGTGCGCCATAATGCGCAGCTCGATTTGCGAGTAGTCCGCCGAGACAATAACGTAATCTTCTGGCGCGATAAACGCCTGGCGAATACGGCGCCCTTCTTCGTTACGCACCGGAATGTTTTGCAGGTTTGGATCGGTAGACGACAAACGGCCGGTGGCGGTAACCGCCTGATGATAGGAGGTATGTACGCGGCCCGTTTTGGGATTAATCATCAGCGGCAGCTTATCGGTATAGGTCGACTTCAGCTTCGCCAACCCACGGTACTCCAGAATCACTTTCGGCAACGGATAATCGAGCGCCAGCTCTTCCAGTACCTCTTCAGAGGTGGACGGCGCACCGCCCGGCGTCTTCTTCAGCGGCTTGATACCCTGTTTTTCAAACAGGATCGTTTGCAGCTGTTTGGTGGAGGAGAGATTAAACGCTTCCCCGGCGATCTCATGCGCCCGCTGCTCCAGCTCAACCAGGCGCTGGGCTATTTCCTGCGAGTGCGCATGCAGCACGGCGGGGTCGATTTTAACGCCATTGCGCTCAACGCGTGACAGCACCGGCACCAGCGGCATTTCAATGTGCTGGAAGATATTCAGCGGACCTTCATGCTGCTGCAGCTTCGGCCACATTTTCAGATGCAACTGGAGCGTGACGTCGGCGTCTTCCGCCGCGTAGCGACCCGCCTCTTCCAGCGCAATCTGGTTAAAGGTGAGCTGATTCTTACCCTTGCCAGCGATCTCTTCGAAGGTAATCGTTTTATGCTTCAGCCAGCGGTCGGAAAGACTGTCCATATCATGGCGGCCCGCCACGCTGTCGAGAATGTAAGATTCCAGCATGGTATCGAACGCAATCCCGCGCAGCTCAATGTCGTAATTAGCCAAAATGCCGCGATCGTATTTGAGATTTTGCCCAACCTTGAGCAGCTTCTCATCCTCCAGCAGCGGTTTAAGCAGCGCCAGCACGCGCTCGCGCGGGATCTGATCCGGCGCATCAAGGTAATCATGCGCTACCGGGACATAGGCGGCCACGCCCGGCTCAACAGCGAATGAAAGGCCGACCATGTTGGCGGAGATGTTATCCAGGCTGTCGGTTTCCGTATCAAAGGCAAAGAGCGGCGCTTGCTTCAGCTTATCGATCCAGGTGAGCAGCGTAGCCTCATCAAGGATGGTGACATAGTGCTCTGCTGAAAGTGCAGTAGCGGCCTCAACCTCTGCTTCCGCTTCTGCCGCTGCTGCAGGCACTGCAGGTTTCGCAGCCGGTTTGCCCCCCTTCGCCTGCAGCCATTTTCCGGCTTCAACGTCGGTGGTCCAGCGCTTAAACTCATACTGTCTGAACAGCGCCAGCAGATCGTCTGCCGCCGGCGGCTGCACCTCCAGCTCTTCGCAAGTGAGCTCCAGCTCGACGTCGGTTTTGATGGTCGCCAGCTGATAAGAGAGATAAGCCACCTCCTTGTTCTGCTCCAGCTTCGCCGCCATCGTTTTCGCGCCGCGGAAGCTCAGTTCAGCGATCTTCTCCGGTTCCGCATACAGCGTATCTAGACCGCCGAGGCCTTGCAGCAGCGCCTGGGCGGTCTTTTCGCCCACGCCCGGCACGCCAGGAATGTTATCTGAGGAGTCGCCCATCAGCGCCAGGAAATCAATAATCAGCTCTGGCGGGACGCCGTACTTGGTAACCACCTCATCCGGCCCGAGGATAGTGTTGGTCATGGTATTGATCAGGGTGATCCCCGGCGTCACCAGCTGGGCCATGTCTTTATCGCCGGTACTGATCAGCACCGGACGTCCAGCCCTTTCCGCTTCCCGCGCCAGGGTGCCAATCACATCGTCAGCTTCGACGCCCGGGACCGCCATCAGCGGCAGCCCCATCGCTTTCACCATCTTATGCAACGGCTCAATCTGCGCGCGCAGATCGTCCGGCATCGGCGGGCGGTGAGATTTGTAATGTTCGAACAATTCATCACGGAAGGTTTTCCCTTTCGCATCAAAGACCACGACGGCATGAGTCGGTTGATACTGCAGAATCAAACTGCGCAGCATATTCAGTACGCCGTACATAGCCCCGGTGGGCTCCCCTGCGCTGTTAGTCAGCGGCGGAAACGCATGATACGCCCGATAAAGATAGGAGGAGCCGTCAACGAGGATGAGAGGGTTTTCTGGGATCTGAACCATAATTTCCGTGCCTGTTTATCAGATTATGGATAAAGGATGCCACAGACGGGCATGAAATCCTGAATTTTTCCCGCATTTCGCGGAAAAGATTCAACGATCGTCCCGATCGCGCGACAACTTATCTTGTGGATAACTTTGTGCATAGTTTTACAACGTCAGCTTATCCGCCCCTGAAAATAAATGAATAAATAGTATTAGTTATTATTTATCAATAACTTAAAAGAAGATCAACGATCCTGGCATGAATTTGATGACCTAATCTTCCATGTGGATAGAAGATCCTTGTTTTTTTCTGTTCTGGTAAGACCCGTCATTTGCCGCGTTTTCTGGTAAAATCAGCCTCTTGCGCAGCTTAAAGGCGCTCTTTGTCAGCCTAACTTTCTGAATAAACTAACTATGTCGAGATTACTCGCTGCGATAACACTTCCGCTGAGTATCGCCTTAACCATCTTAGTCACCGTTATCTGCTCTGTACCGATCATCGTCGCCGGGCTGATTAAACTACTGGTCCCCATTCCAGCGGTATGGCGCTCTATATCCGTTTTTTGCAATTTTATGATGTACTGCTGGTGCGAGGGGCTGGCGCTGCTGTTGCATCTCAATCCCTGGCTAAAATGGGACGTCCAGGGTCTGGAAGGCCTGAACAAAAAGAACTGGTATCTGCTGATCAGCAACCACCACAGCTGGGCAGATATCGTGGTGCTATGCGTGCTGTTCCGCAAGCATATTCCGATGAATAAGTACTTCCTTAAACAACAGCTGGCGTGGGTACCGTTCATCGGCCTCGCCTGCTGGGCGCTGGATATGCCTTTTATGCGCCGCTATTCGCGCAGCTATCTTATTCGTCACCCGGAACGCCGCGGTAAAGATGTCGAAACCACCCGCCGTTCATGTGAGAAATTCCGCTCGCACCCAACGACAATCGTCAATTTCGTGGAAGGCTCGCGTTTTACCGACGCAAAAAAGCGCGAGACGCGCTCTCCTTACCACAACCTGTTACCGCCGAAAGCGGCGGGTATCGCCATGGCGCTCAATGTTCTCGGTTCGCAGTTCGATAAACTGCTGAACGTTACGCTGTGCTACCCGGAAAATCATGCAAGGCCGTTTTACGACATGCTAAGTGGCCGACTGACGCGCATTGTGGTTCGTATCAATCTGGTACCGATTGGTGAAGAGCTACACGGCGATTACGTCAACGATAAGAACTTTAAGCGTGGTTTCCAGCGCTGGCTAAATGGGCTATGGGAAGAGAAAGACCGTCAGTTAACTGACATCATGCGGGACAAAGCAAGGAAGTCACGGCAAAGTAGATAAAAAAAAGCCGGTCAGTGACCGGCTTTTTTTTTATTTCTTCTCAACCAGCTGCTTCACGGTATCCGCATACTGAGCGACGAAGACATCCATATTGCTGGTGTCCATCCCCTGCGGGTTCAGCTGGTACTTACCATTGACGTACATAGCCGGTACCCCCTGCAGCTGCAGATCGGCTGCCGCTTTCTCCTGCTGAGCGACCAGAGATTTCACCACGAAGCTGTTCCATGCGGCATCGTAGTCTTCCCCTTTCACGCCAGCGTCGACGAACACTTTACGAATGTCAGCCAGGCTCTGTACGGTCTGGTTTTTCTGCACCGCTTCGAACATCGGCGCCGTAATTTTATCTTCAACGCCCAGCGCGATGGCCACAGCCCATGCCTGCGTCAGCTCCTTGCCCAGCGGCCCCAGGAACTCGACATGGTATTTGGTCATTTTGGTGCCTTCTGGCAGTTTCTGGCGCACGCTGTCAGAGACATGCAGCACTTCTTCAAACTGATAGCAGTGCGGGCAGTAGAATGAGAAGAATTCGAGCACCTGCGGCTCGCCAGCAACCGGCTTATCAAGGGTGATGTACTGCTTGCCGTCGGTGATCTGGGCAGCGGATGCACTAAAAGCCAGAATCATACCAGCCAGCGCCAGCCAAACTTTTTTCATGATTTACTCTCTCCTGGATATATCACATTAATACATTGGCGTTAACTGAAGCGGGGGTTCCTGTAGAACCTTCACCTGCTCGAGAAAAGTAGACGTCTGCCCTCGCCAGTAATCCTCCCCGGTTAACCAGGGAAAATTAACCGGAAATGCCGGATCGTCCCAGCGTCTGAGCAACCACGCCAGATAATAAACCAGTCGCATGGCGCGTAAAGGTTCAATAAGCGCGATTTCATCGCTGTTAAAGGGGCTGAATTCCTCATAGGCCTCGACGATGGTCTCCAGCTGCATACGCTGTTCAGCCTTATCGCCGTTGAGCAGCATCCACAGATCCTGAATCGCCGGGCCGGTTCGCGCATCGTCTAAATCAACAAACAGCGGCCCATCGCGCCAGAGGATATTGCCTGCATGGCAGTCACCATGCAGGCGCAAAGTAGTCCCGCCACCGTGCCATTGCGTCATGACGGCAGCGATGAGTTTATCGGTCGCCTTCAGGAAATCGGCCTTCAGGCCTGAGGGGATAAGCGTCGACTGTTCAAATACCTGGCGTGGTTCCAGCAGATATTCCTGCACGCCAATCTCCGGACGCGCAGAAAAGCGCTGTTTGCGCCCGGTCTGGTGCAGGCGCCCCAGATAACGGCCAACCCACTCCATCTGATCAAGGTTATCCGCCTCGAACTGTCGGCCGCCAAGGCTTGGGAAAACGGCAAAATAAAACCCCTGGTGCTGATGAAGCGTACTGTCGTTAAATAACAGCGGCGCCGCAACGGGCACTTCATCTTCTACAAGCTGAAGCGCAAACTGGTGTTCTTCAAGGATTTGTGCTGCCGACCAGCGCTCAGGACGATAGAACTTCACCACATAACGATGACGCTCTTCGTCCTGGAACTGATAAACGCGGTTCTCATAGCTGTTCAGCGGGGTAAGACCGGAATCCACCCGCATACCCAGATCGAATAACCCATCGATAATGGTATCCGGGCGAAGCGTCTGAAAAGTAAAAGCCTTATCGTGCATCCTGACATCCGATAATCGTACGAATAGTTCAGGATATCATCTCATTGCGCTTTACGCGGCAGCGCTTACAACCTTTTACTCTTTTATTACGCCGCGGGCGCGCAGCAGCGCGGTTTTAAAGTCTTCTTCATAATCCTTCTGAATACCCGGGATGACAGCATCTTTTGAAGAATCACGCATCTTCAGGTGATAGATCAGAATATCGTCGGAAAGATCGCTCAGTTCGCCATCATAGCCAGCCTCTTTCGCCAGTTTCTGCAAAAATTGCATCAGGTTCAGTTCTGGCTCTTTCTGCCAGGCGGGCTGGAGGAGTTCAATTACTTCATTCAGACGTTTACATTTCATGGTCATGCTCCTTACTCTTGATAGGGACAAGTTAACAGGGTCAATCCCACAATGAAAGAGGCGATATTCATATGCAAAGCGAGGCGATAACCGGCGTCGTGCTGGCGGGCGGCAGGGCCACGCGAATGGGCGGCATTGATAAAGGATTACAGTTGCTCAATGGACGTCCTCTCTGGCGACACGTCGCGGAAGCATTAGCTCCGCAGGTAGATGAGTTAGTCATTAGCGCCAATCGTCATCTTGAACAGTGGCGTGCCAGCGGATATCCGGTCTTTCGAGACATACAGGAGGGTTATCAGGGGCCGCTGGCCGGAATGCTTGCTGTGATGCAGCAGGTCGCGAGCCCATGGTTTGTTTTTTGCCCCTGCGACACGCCGTTCATTCCGTCCTTTTTGGTGGAGCGCTTTATCCAGCAGAGAGGGGACGCACCGGTCGTTTGGGCCCATGACGGCGAACGGGATCATCCTGCCGTTGCATTAGTTCATCGTCAAATCATTCCGGAACTGGAGGCTTATCTGGCACATGGAGAGCGCAGGGTGATGGTTTTTATGCGACAAATGGGTGGGCGCCCGGTGAATTTCAGCGATGTGAAAACTGCTTTCATTAATGTAAATACGCTCGAAGATTTGCAGCAGATGCAGGAGCCATCATGATCCCATTACTGGCGATCGCCGCATGGAGCGGTACCGGAAAAACAACATTATTAAAGCGTCTTATCCCTGAGCTTTGCGCTCTAGGATTACGCCCGGGACTGATAAAGCACACCCATCATGATATGGACGTGGATAAGCCGGGCAAAGATAGCTATGAACTGCGTAAGGCGGGCGCTGCGCAAACTATTGTCGCCAGCGAACAGCGGTGGGCATTGATGACCGAGACGCCCGAGAAGCCGGAATTAGATCTCACATGGCTGGTTAGTCGAATGGATGCCAGCAGACTGGATCTGGTTTTGGTCGAGGGTTTCAAGCATGAACCCGTGCCTAAGATCCTGCTTTTTCGGCAAAACAGCGGCCATCGTGTAGAAGAGCTGGTAATTGATGAGCATACCATCGCCGTGGCCAGCGATGTATCGATCGCGACCTCACTTCCGTTGCTGGATTTAAATGATGTACCACAGATCGCGACATTTATTGTGAGTTGGTTAGAGAGGCAATAGTCATTTATCGACGGTGATATAGGAGGGATTTTCCCGGAGGCGGTGCTGCGCACCTTGTCCGGCCACAGGGACGTAGCCCCGTGTCGGATCCGTAGCCCCGGTAAGCGCAGCGCCACCGGGGAGGCATACCAGCATTCTCGCCGGATGACACAAAAGCAAAAAAGCTCAGCCTTCCGACTGAGCTTTCTGCTTTATTTGATGCCTGGCAGTTCCCTACTCTCACATGGGGAGACCCCACACTACCATCGGCGCTACGGCGTTTCACTTCTGAGTTCGGCATGGGGTCAGGTGGGACCACCGCGCTAGTGCCGCCAGGCAAATTCTGTTTTGTCAACACGTCCTGCGGACGCATCGACTAATCTGTATCAGCTGAAAATCTTCTCAAATCCGCCAAAACATCTTCGGCGTTGTAAGGTTAAGCCTCACGGTTCATTAGTACCGGTTAGCTCAACGCATCGCTGCGCTTACACACCCGGCCTATCAACGTCGTCGTCTTCAACGTTCCTTCAGGAGACTTAAAGTCTCAGGGAGAACTCATCTCGGGGCAAGTTTCGTGCTTAGATGCTTTCAGCACTTATCTCTTCCGCATTTAGCTACCGGGCAGTGCCATTGGCATGACAACCCGAACACCAGTGATGCGTCCACTCCGGTCCTCTCGTACTAGGAGCAGCCCCCCTCAATTCTCCAGCGCCCACGGCAGATAGGGACCGAACTGTCTCACGACGTTCTAAACCCAGCTCGCGTACCACTTTAAATGGCGAACAGCCATACCCTTGGGACCTACTTCAGCCCCAGGATGTGATGAGCCGACATCGAGGTGCCAAACACCGCCGTCGATATGAACTCTTGGGCGGTATCAGCCTGTTATCCCCGGAGTACCTTTTATCCGTTGAGCGATGGCCCTTCCATTCAGAACCACCGGATCACTATGACCTGCTTTCGCACCTGCTCGCGCCGTCACGCTCGCAGTCAAGCTAGCTTATGCCATTGCACTAACCTCCTGATGTCCGACCAGGATTAGCTAACCTTCGTGCTCCTCCGTTACGCTTTGGGAGGAGACCGCCCCAGTCAAACTACCCACCAGACACTGTCCGCAACCCCGATAAGGGGCCAACGTTAGAACATCAAACATTAAAGGGTGGTATTTCAAGGTTGGCTCCACGCAGACTGGCGTCCACGCTTCAAAGCCTCCCACCTATCCTACACATCAAGGCTCAATGTTCAGTGTCAAGCTATAGTAAAGGTTCACGGGGTCTTTCCGTCTTGCCGCGGGTACACTGCATCTTCACAGCGAGTTCAATTTCACTGAGTCTCGGGTGGAGACAGCCTGGCCATCATTACGCCATTCGTGCAGGTCGGAACTTACCCGACAAGGAATTTCGCTACCTTAGGACCGTTATAGTTACGGCCGCCGTTTACCGGGGCTTCGATCAAGAGCTTCTCCTTACGGATAACCCCATCAATTAACCTTCCGGCACCGGGCAGGCGTCACACCGTATACGTCCACTTTCGTGTTTGCACAGTGCTGTGTTTTTAATAAACAGTTGCAGCCAGCTGGTATCTTCGACTGGTCTCAGCTCCATCCGCAGGGACTTCACCTACACACCAGCGTGCCTTCTCCCGAAGTTACGGCACCATTTTGCCTAGTTCCTTCACCCGAGTTCTCTCAAGCGCCTTGGTATTCTCTACCTGACCACCTGTGTCGGTTTGGGGTACGATTTGATGTTACCTGATGCTTAGAGGCTTTTCCTGGAAGCAGGGCATTTGTTACTTCAGCACCGTAGTGCCTCGTCATCACACCTCAGCCTTGATTATCCGGATTTGCCTGGATAATCAGCCTACATGCTTAAACCGGGACAACCGTCGCCCGGCTAACATAGCCTTCTCCGTCCCCCCTTCGCAGTAACACCAAGTACAGGAATATTAACCTGTTTCCCATCGACTACGCCTTTCGGCCTCGCCTTAGGGGTCGACTCACCCTGCCCCGATTAACGTTGGACAGGAACCCTTGGTCTTCCGGCGAGCGGGCTTTTCACCCGCTTTATCGTTACTTATGTCAGCATTCGCACTTCTGATACCTCCAGCAACCCTCACAGGTCACCTTCGCAGGCTTACAGAACGCTCCCCTACCCAACAACACATCGTGTCGCTGCCGCAGCTTCGGTGCATGGTTTAGCCCCGTTACATCTTCCGCGCAGGCCGACTCGACCAGTGAGCTATTACGCTTTCTTTAAATGATGGCTGCTTCTAAGCCAACATCCTGGCTGTCTGTGCCTTCCCACATCGTTTCCCACTTAACCATGACTTTGGGACCTTAGCTGGCGGTCTGGGTTGTTTCCCTCTTCACGACGGACGTTAGCACCCGCCGTGTGTCTCCCGTGATAACATTCTTCGGTATTCGTAGTTTGCATCGGGTTGGTAAGTCGGGATGACCCCCTAGCCGAAACAGTGCTCTACCCCCGAAGATGAGTTCACGAGGCGCTACCTAAATAGCTTTCGGGGAGAACCAGCTATCTCCCGGTTTGATTGGCCTTTCACCCCCAGCCACAAGTCATCCGCTAATTTTTCAACATTAGTCGGTTCGGTCCTCCAGTTAGTGTTACCCAACCTTCAACCTGCCCATGGCTAGATCACCGGGTTTCGGGTCTATACCCTGCAACTTAACGCCCAGTTAAGACTCGGTTTCCCTGCGGCTCCCCTATACGGTTAACCTTGCTACAGAATATAAGTCGCTGACCCATTATACAAAAGGTACGCAGTCACACCCGAAGGTGCTCCCACTGCTTGTACGTACACGGTTTCAGGTTCTTTTTCACTCCCCTCGCCGGGGTTCTTTTCGCCTTTCCCTCACGGTACTGGTTCACTATCGGTCAGTCAGGAGTATTTAGCCTTGGAGGATGGTCCCCCCATATTCAGACAGGATACCACGTGTCCCGCCCTACTCTTCGAGTTCACAGCCTGTGCATTTTGGTGTACGGGACTATCACCCTGTACCGTCGGACTTTCCAGACCGTTCCACTAACACACAAGCTGATTCAGACTCTGGGCTGCTCCCCGTTCGCTCGCCGCTACTGGGGGAATCTCGGTTGATTTCTTTTCCTCGGGGTACTTAGATGTTTCAGTTCCCCCGGTTCGCCTCGTTAACCTATGTATTCAGTTAACGATAGTGCAACGAATTGCACTGGGTTTCCCCATTCGGACATCGCCGGTTATAACGGTTCATATCACCTTACCGACGCTTTTCGCAGATTAGCACGTCCTTCATCGCCTCTGACTGCCAGGGCATCCACCGTGTACGCTTAGTCGCTTAACCTCACAACCCGAAGATGTTTCGTAAAACATCATCGTGTCGCGAAAATTTGAGAGACTCGAACACACATTAACTGTGTGTCGTTTCAATTTTCAGCTTGATCCAGATTTTTAAAGAGCAAATATCTCAAACGTCACCCGAAGATGAGTTTTGAGATAGTTCGGCACGCGTCTTTCACTCACGAACCAGCAAGTGGCGTCCCCTAGGGGATTCGAACCCCTGTTACCGCCGTGAAAGGGCGGTGTCCTGGGCCTCTAGACGAAGGGGACACTGAAGTCTCAATCGCAAGACGCCTTGCTTCTTTACTTTCATCAGACAATCTGTGTGAGCACTACAAAGGCAGGTTCTTTAAGGTAAGGAGGTGATCCAACCGCAGGTTCCCCTACGGTTACCTTGTTACGACTTCACCCCAGTCATGAATCACAAAGTGGTAAGCGCCCTCCCGAAGGTTAAGCTACCTACTTCTTTTGCAACCCACTCCCATGGTGTGACGGGCGGTGTGTACAAGGCCCGGGAACGTATTCACCGTAGCATTCTGATCTACGATTACTAGCGATTCCGACTTCATGGAGTCGAGTTGCAGACTCCAATCCGGACTACGACATACTTTATGAGGTCCGCTTGCTCTCGCGAGGTCGCTTCTCTTTGTATATGCCATTGTAGCACGTGTGTAGCCCTGGTCGTAAGGGCCATGATGACTTGACGTCATCCCCACCTTCCTCCAGTTTATCACTGGCAGTCTCCTTTGAGTTCCCGGCCGAACCGCTGGCAACAAAGGATAAGGGTTGCGCTCGTTGCGGGACTTAACCCAACATTTCACAACACGAGCTGACGACAGCCATGCAGCACCTGTCTCACAGTTCCCGAAGGCACCAAAGCATCTCTGCTAAGTTCTGTGGATGTCAAGACCAGGTAAGGTTCTTCGCGTTGCATCGAATTAAACCACATGCTCCACCGCTTGTGCGGGCCCCCGTCAATTCATTTGAGTTTTAACCTTGCGGCCGTACTCCCCAGGCGGTCGATTTAACGCGTTAGCTCCGGAAGCCACGCCTCAAGGGCACAACCTCCAAATCGACATCGTTTACGGCGTGGACTACCAGGGTATCTAATCCTGTTTGCTCCCCACGCTTTCGCACCTGAGCGTCAGTCTTTGTCCAGGGGGCCGCCTTCGCCACCGGTATTCCTCCAGATCTCTACGCATTTCACCGCTACACCTGGAATTCTACCCCCCTCTACAAGACTCTAGCCTGCCAGTTTCGAATGCAGTTCCCAGGTTGAGCCCGGGGATTTCACATCCGACTTGACAGACCGCCTGCGTGCGCTTTACGCCCAGTAATTCCGATTAACGCTTGCACCCTCCGTATTACCGCGGCTGCTGGCACGGAGTTAGCCGGTGCTTCTTCTGCGGGTAACGTCAATCGACAAGGTTATTAACCTTATCGCCTTCCTCCCCGCTGAAAGTACTTTACAACCCGAAGGCCTTCTTCATACACGCGGCATGGCTGCATCAGGCTTGCGCCCATTGTGCAATATTCCCCACTGCTGCCTCCCGTAGGAGTCTGGACCGTGTCTCAGTTCCAGTGTGGCTGGTCATCCTCTCAGACCAGCTAGGGATCGTCGCCTAGGTGAGCCGTTACCCCACCTACTAGCTAATCCCATCTGGGCACATCTGATGGCATGAGGCCCGAAGGTCCCCCACTTTGGTCTTGCGACGTTATGCGGTATTAGCTACCGTTTCCAGTAGTTATCCCCCTCCATCAGGCAGTTTCCCAGACATTACTCACCCGTCCGCCGCTCGTCACCCGAGAGCAAGCTCTCTGTGCTACCGCTCGACTTGCATGTGTTAGGCCTGCCGCCAGCGTTCAATCTGAGCCATGATCAAACTCTTCAATTTAAGTTTGATGCTCAAAGAATTAAACTTCGTAATGAATTACGTGTTCACTCTTGAGACTTGGTATTCATTTATTGTCCGAAGACATTAAGAATCCATGTCACTTTGAGTGCCCACACAGATTGTCTGATAAATTGTTAAAGAGCAGTGCCGCTTCGTTTTTCGCTGCGGCGCGGGGTGTGCATATTACGCTTTCCCGCTGCAGAGTCAAGCATTTATTTTTGCTTTTCTCTGCGAGGTTCTCACCGGAACCCCGCTGACCCGGCGGCTTGCTTGCCGTTGTTCCGTGTCAGTGGAGGCGCATTATAGGGAGTAATTCCGAGGTGACAAGGGGAAATGCAAAAAAACTTTTCAACCGTCTCTTTTTTCAACAATGCGGCGAGGAATGTCGCAAAAAACCGCCGTTTTGCTGTTTTAACCGACGAAACGGGGCGCCTGGTGGCATACTGTTAGAGTAGAGAAAAGAAAGGAACGGCATTTATGTCTTTAAGCGCACAGCAACTGGCGGCACAAAAGAACATCTCCTGGGTACTAGCCGAGAAGCTCGCCCAAAAAATACTGACTGGCGAATATCAGCCGGAAAGCATTCTTCCCGGCGAAATGGAGTTAGGGGAGCAGTTCGGCGTGAGTCGTACCGCCGTCCGCGAAGCGGTGAAGACACTCACTGCAAAAGGCATGCTGCTGCCCCGCCCTCGCATTGGCACCCGGGTCATGCCGCGCAGCAGCTGGAACTTCCTTGATAAAGAGCTCCTCTCCTGGTGGCTAACAGAAGATAACTTCGAAGAGGTGGTGAGCCACTTTCTCGTCATGCGCAGCAGCCTGGAGCCACAGGCCTGTTTTCTCGCTGCCGCCCACGGCACCGCAGAGCAGAAAGCGCAGCTCAATACCCTAATGGAAGAGATGATTGCCCTGAAACGCCATTTTCAGCGCGATCGCTGGATAGCAGTCGATATGGCCTGGCATGAACATATCTATGAAATGAGCGGTAATCCTTTCCTCAGCTCATTCGCTTCTTTATTTCATTCGGTCTACCACACTTACTTCACATCAATTACGCAAAATGAAGTGGTGAAGCTCGATCTCCACCAGGCGATTGTCGATGCCATTCTCAACAGTGATGCGCCGGGTGCCTTACTTGCCTGCCAGGCGCTGCTAAACGCCCCACACCACGTAAATCAATAACAAGGATTTGGCATGAGCGGAAAAAAAGGGCGCAGCATGGCCGGCCTGCCGTGGATTGCGGCGATGGCCTTCTTTATGCAGGCGCTGGATGCCACCATTCTTAACACTGCCCTCCCGGCTATCGCCCACAGCCTGAATCGTTCCCCGTTAGCAATGCAGTCGGCCATCATCAGCTATACGCTGACGGTGGCGATGCTGATCCCGGTCAGCGGCTGGCTGGCCGATCGCTTCGGCACGCGTCGGGTCTTTATCATCGCCGTTAGCCTGTTTACTCTCGGCTCCCTCGCCTGCGCGCTCTCCAGTTCATTAACGGAACTGGTCATTTATCGCGTCATTCAGGGGATCGGCGGGGCGATGATGATGCCGGTGGCGAGGCTGGCCCTCCTGCGCGCCTATCCGCGCAGCGAACTGCTGCCGGTTCTGAACTTTGTCACCATGCCAGGACTGGTGGGACCGATTCTGGGTCCGGTGCTCGGCGGGGTATTTGTTACCTGGGCCAGCTGGCATTGGATTTTCCTGATAAACATACCCATCGGCGTGATCGGCATTCTGTACGCCCGTAAATACATGCCAAATTTCACAACGCCGCGCCGACGCTTCGATATAACCGGTTTTCTGTTATTTGGCTTAAGCCTGGTGTTATTTTCCAGCGGTATTGAACTGTTTGGCGAAAAAATTGTGGCGACATGGCTGGCGCTGGCGGTGATCGCCGTCAGTCTGATATTGCTCCTGGCCTATGTCCGTCACGCGCGCCGCCATCCTGCGCCGCTTATCTCGCTCTCTTTATTTAAGACCCATACGTTCTCGGTTGGCATTGCCGGCAACCTTGCCACGCGGTTGGGTACCGGTTGCGTGCCGTTTCTGATGCCGCTCATGCTACAGGTTGGCTTCGGCTATCCGGCTATTATCGCCGGCTGTATGATCGCCCCCACCGCTATCGGCTCGATTATTGCGAAATCTACCGTTACCCAGGTGCTGCGCTGGTTTGGCTATCGTAAGACCCTGGTGGGGATCACCGTGTTTATTGGCCTTATGATTGCCCAGTTCTCGCTGCAGTCGCCAGAAATGCCGCTGTGGATGCTTCTTCTGCCGCTGTTCGTGCTGGGGATGGCGATGTCCACGCAGTTTACCGCCATGAATACCATTACCCTGGCCGATCTGACGGATGACAATGCCAGCAGCGGCAACAGCCTGCTGGCCGTCACCCAGCAGCTTTCCATCAGTCTCGGGGTGGCCATCAGCGCTGCGGTGCTGCGCTTCTATGAAGGTTTTGACAGCGCCAGCACCGTAGAGCAGTTTCACTACACCTTTATTACCATGGGCGTGATAACCATCTTGTCGGCGCTGATGTTTATGCTGTTAAGAGCGAAGGATGGCCGCAACCTGATTAGCGAGCGGCACAAACGCTAAGCGGAACCGCGGACCACCAGCTCCGGGGTTAACTGTACGCGCTGCTGTTTTTGCTGCGGGTCGGCCATGCGATGGATCAGCACGTCGATGGCCAGTTCCCCCAGCTCATCTTTCGGTTGATGAATGGTGGTCAACGGCGGCGTCATATAGCGAGCCAGTTCAATATCATCGTAACCCACCAGCGCCATATCCTGCGGGATCTGCAGCCCGGCCTGGTATAACGCCTGATAAGCGCCAACCGCCATGGCATCGTTACCGACAAACACCGCCTGCGGCCGCTGCGACAACGCCAGCAGCCGCTGCATCGCGCTAAACCCGCCGCCAAACTCAAAATCGCTGGTCACCACGTATCCCTCGGCTACGGGCAGACCGCAGCGCGCCATCGCGGCATGGTAACCTTCAAGGCGCAGACGCGCCGGGGTTTTATCCAGCGGGCCGGCAATGCAGGCGATGTGTGAATACCCTTGATCGATCAGGTACTGGGTCGCCATATCACCACCGAGCAGCGAGTTATCCTGAATCAGATCGCTATCGCCATCAAACGGCGCCCAGTCCATCATGACCGTCGGAACCGACGGATAGCGCTGCATAATTTCCGGAGAGGGTTGGTGGGTCTCAGTGCACAGCAGCAGTAATCCATCGACGCGTTTTTGCATTAACGTCTCCAGATTACGATTCATTCGCTGCTCATCACCTTCCGTATTACAGAGTACGAGACTATAACCCCGCTCAAAGCAGCTGCGCTCCACGCCCCGCACCAGCTCCGAATAAAACGGATTGGTACTGGCGGTGATCAGCATGCCGATGGTGCGGGTTTGATTAAGCTTGAGGCTACGCGCCAGCGCAGAGGGGGCGTAGTTAAGGCTTTTGATCGCGGCGTCGACTTTGGCGGTGATCGCCTCGCTGACAAAGCGGTCCTTATTGATGACGTGTGACACCGTCGATGTGGAAACGCCCGCTACGCGGGCCACATCTTTCATCGTAGCCAAGCATTACCCCTGTTGCGCTAAAAATTCATCGATCTCTGTGCGCCACGGCACGGAAAGCTGCGCGCCTTTGCGGGTTACGGCAATCGCCGCCGCGGCATGCGCAAAGCGGATCGCCTCCGGCAGGTCGGTCCCTTCCAGCAGCGCGGTTACCAGCGCGCCGTTGAAGGTGTCGCCGGCGGCGATAGTATCAATAGCCTGCACACGAAACCCTGGGATCCGGCGGCTTTCGCCTTCGGCACTGAGCCAGACGCCGCGGCTGCCGAGGGTGATCATCACGGTACCAATGCCTTTGGCATGCAGCACGTCGGCGGCTTTTGCCGCATCCTCGTCACTCTCAACGCGAATACCCGTCAGCTTTTCCGCTTCGGTTTCGTTGGGGGTAATGATATCCACCAGCGCCAGCAGTTCATCGGACAGTTCACGCGCTGGCGCGGGATTAAGCACCACGGTGGTCTGATGGTGATGGGCGATTTTCGCCGCCGCCAGCACGCTCTCCAGCGGTGACTCGAGCTGCATCAACAACGCCTGCGCGCTGGCGATCCGCGCTTTTTCCGCCTCTACCTGAGCGACGGATAATGCCGCATTAGCGCCGGCATGAATACCGATGACATTCTCACCTTCGGCGTTAACGAAGATTAACGCCACGCCGGTTGCTTCCCCGGCGACCGCGCGCACAGGCGCCACATCGATTTTATCGCTTGCCAGCTGGCGGCGGATGCGTTCACCGATGTCGTCATCGCCGGTGCAGGCGATAAACGCGATATCCGCCCCGCTGCGCCCGGCGGCCACCGCCTGGTTGGCCCCTTTCCCCCCGAACGCCAGCTGGTAGTGGTTGCCGGTGACGGTTTCACCCGGTGTCGGGAAAGCGTCAAGGTTGAGAATGTGATCGGCATTGATGCTGCCAAGGACGACAAGTTTGCCTGCAGTTTTCATCGTTTCTGTTCCCGGGAAAGCGCGCCACCGGGATCCGGTGGCGCATGCCCTGCTTTTCTTTTTTATATTGTCCCTCGGACCGTTGCCAGTCCGAATCGCATATTACTGCTTAACGACCAGCTTCAGCTCAACCGGGTAGTTAGCCTCCACTTTTTCGCCCTTCAGTACCTTATCAGCAGTCTCAACGCCTTTCGCGCCGATCTGCTCCGGCAACTGTGCGACGGTCGCCGCCAGTTTGCCACTGTTTACTGCTTTTTCGCCATCCGGAGTGCCGTCAAATCCAACCACCATCACATCGGACTTGCCTGCGGTCTGCAGCGCGCGCAGGGCGCCGAGCGCCATTTCATCATTCTGCGCGAACACCGCCTGGACGTCAGGATGGGCGGTCAGCAGGTTCTGCATCACGTTCAGCCCTTTGGTACGGTCGAAATCGGCCGGCTGGCTGGCCAGAACATTGAACTTGTGCGCCGCCACAGCCTGTTTGAAGCCTTCGCCACGCTCGCGCGCCGCGGAAGTCCCGGCAATGCCCTGCAGCTCAATGACTTTCGCACTTTCACCCAGCTTTTTCGCGATGTAATCGCCCGCCATTTTTCCGCCCTGCACGTTGTCAGAGGCGATGTGGCTCACGACATCGCCTTTTGTCGCCTGACGGTCAAGGGTGATGACCGGGATTTTCGCCTGGTTCGCCATCTTCACAGCATTGCCGACGGCATCAGAGTCGGTGGGGTTGATCAGCAACAGCTTCGCGCCGCGTACCGTTAAATCCTGAACGTTAGCCAGCTCTTTCGCCGGGTTGTTCTGGGAATCGAGCACCACCAGGTTGTAGCCCAGTTTGTCAGCTTCTTTTTGCGCGCCGTCTTTCAGAGACACGAAGAACGGGTTGTTGAGAGTAGAGATAACCAGAGCGATGGTGTCTTTGGCCATCGCGTTCGCGCTAACGGTCGCACTTAGCGCAACAGCAGAGACCAGGGTCGCCAGTTTTTTCATATTCATAGTTAAGATGTCCTGTAGAGTTCTCAGTTACTGCTTTTTGTTATCTACCAGTACCGCCAGCAAAATCACCACCGCTTTAACGATCATCTGGTAATAGGAAGAAACGCCTAAAAGGTTCAAACCATTATTCAGGAAGCCAAGGATCAGCGCGCCAATCAGCGTGCCGACAATGCGTCCTTTGCCGCCCGCCAGGCTGGTGCCGCCGAGCACGACTGCCGCAATGGCGTCCAGCTCATAGCCTGTCCCGGCCGTTGGCTGTGCGGAGGAGAGGCGCGCCACTTCGATAATGCCGGCCAGCGACGCCAGCATCCCGCACAACGCGTAAACGATAATTTTGACTTTATTGACGCTAATCCCGGACAGACGCGTCGCTGCCTCATTACCGCCAAGGGCGTAGATATAACGGCCCAGGCGAGTATGGTGCAGCATGTACCAGGCCGCCAGGAAGACAATCGCCATGATCCATACCGGCGTCGGGATCCCCAGCGGACGCCCGATACCAAACCAGCCGAACAGATCGGCATTATCGCTAAAGCCGGTATTGATCGGGCTGCCGTTGGTGTACACCATGGTCACGCCGCGCAGCAGCAGCATCATCACCAGGGTGGCGATGAAAGCCTGCACGCGGCCTTTCGCCACAATCACCCCGGTGACTGCGCCGATCGCCGCACCTAATGCGAGGGCAGCAGCAACCGCTACCAGCGCATTCACTTCAATGCCAACGATCGACGCCGCCACCGCGCCGGTGAGCGCCAGCAGGGAACCGACGGACAGGTCGATCCCCGAGGTCAGTATGACCAGCGTCATCCCTACCGCCATAATGGCGTTAACGGAGGTCTGCTGCAGAATATTGAACAGGTTATTGACGGTAAAAAAGTTGGGGCTCATGGTCGATACCACCGCGATCAGCACCAGCAGGGCAATCAGCGATTTTTGCTCCATCAGCCACGCTTTCGTGAAATAACGGCGACCAGAAACAGCCTGGGTTGTCATCTTTCTTACTCCTGATTCACACGGTTAAGCTTGCCCACAGCGGCAGCCATCAATACTTCCTGGGTGGCCTGCTCGCGTGTGAATTCACCGCCGAGATGCCCTTCATGCATCACTATGATGCGATCGCTCATGCCCAACACTTCCGGCATCTCGGAGGAGACCAGAATGATGCTCAGGCCATCGGCTTTGAACTGATTGATGAGCTGGTAGATCTCTTTCTTCGCCCCGACGTCGACGCCACGGGTCGGCTCATCGAGGATCAGGACCTTCGGCCGGGTCATCAGCCCGCGGGCGATGGCGACCTTTTGCTGGTTGCCGCCGGAGAGCAGGCCGATCGCCTGCTCCATGGACGGCGTTTTCACGTTAAACAGCCGGATGAAATCACTGACCGCCTGCTGTTCATCTTTATGCTTGAGGCTCCCTCCCGTCCGGCTAAAGTAGCGCAAGGCGGTCAGGGACATATTTTCTTTTACCGACATCCCGAGCACTAAGCCGTCGCGCTTACGGTCTTCGGATATATAGACAATGCCGTTCGCCAGGCCATCCTGTGGCGAACGGGTCACCACTTCGTGACCGTCGAGCGTCACAGAGCCGCTGCTGCGCGGCAGTGCGCCATACAACACTTTCATCAGCTCGGTCCGCCCGGCGCCCATCAGCCCGGCGACGCCGAGGATTTCCCCCTGGCGCAGGGTAAAGGTCACGTTTTCCACGCCCGGGCCGCAGAGATTATCGACTTTCAGACGCACCGCGCCCGGTGCCTTAGCCAGATGCGGATACTGATCTTCCAGCTTCCGGCCAACCATCATTTCGATCAGACGGTCTTCATCCAGCGAGGAGACCTCGCGTTCGGCGATAAACTGCCCGTCGCGGAACACGGTCACGTCGTCGCAAATCTCGAAGATCTCTTTCATGCGGTGGGAGATGTAGACGATGCCGCGCCCCTGCGATTTTAGTTCGCGGATCACGCGGAACAGCGATTCGGTTTCGGTATCGGTCAGCGCGTCGGTCGGTTCATCCATAATGATGACCTTCGACTCGAAGCTCAGCACTTTGGCGATCTCCACCATTTGCTGATCGCCAATCGACAAATCGCCCACCAGCTTCTGGCTGGTAAAACGGAGATTCAGCTTCGCCAGCAGCTTGTCGGCTTCGGCATACATCCGCTTCCAGTCGATTTTGCCAAAGCGGTTAACGAACTCGCGGCCAAGGAAGATGTTCTCGGCGATCGTCAACTGCGGGATCAGGTTCAGTTCCTGATGGATAATGCCGATCCCGGCTTCCTGGGAAGATTTTGGGCCGTTAAAGGTGGTCTCTTTACCGAGCCATAATAAAGCGCCGGCGTCACGGGTGTAGATCCCGGTCAGCACTTTCATCATGGTGGATTTACCGGCGCCGTTCTCACCCACCAGCGCCATCACCCGGCCAGGATAGACATTCAGCGAGGCGCCGGAGAGCGCCTTGACGCCAGGGAACGCTTTATCGATCCCTTTCAGTTGCAATAAGGCTTCCATGACGGCGACCTCAGAACGTCACGCCGGCACAGAGAATGATATTCGCGAACGGGGAACACTCCCCGCTGCGAATTACCGCCTGACTGTCTGCGGTTTGTTTTTTGAACTGCTCATGACTGGTGTAACGAATTTCAATGGTATTTCCCTGGTGCTGCTGCAGCTGCTCAAGATGGTTGAGCAACGTCGCGTGGAGCTGTGGATTATGCGTCTTAATTTCCTCCGCGATGACAGCCGCTTCAACCTGCATTTCCGTCGTCACCACTTCCAGAACCTGCATAAATGAAGGTACGCCCTGGGTTAACGCCATATCGATGCGCGCGCTGCTGCGGGGAACCGGCAATCCGGCATCGCAGACCACCAGCGTATCGGTGTGACCCAGGCGGGAGATGACCGCGGAAATATCAGCGTTAAGTACGGTGCCTTTTTTCATTTTTTCTCTTTTGCTCCACTAGCGAAACGTTTCGCTACAATAATTATTATCAATGTGTGAGCAGAAAACCATCACCAGAAGAGAGAAATGTGATCGCCATCGAAACGTTTCGCGAGACAGCGACAGGACATGACAAACGGAGTGAGAAACAAAAAGCCCTTCGCAACGGAAGGGCTTTTTTGACATCAGATTTCGACCTGAGTACCGAGCTCGATAACCCGGTTTGGCGGGATTTCAAACTGATCCGGCGCGCGCAGGGCGTTACGCTGCAACAGCAGATAAAGCTTGCCGCGCAGACGCAGATACCACGGCCGTTTGCCGATAATCAACGACTCATGGGACATAAAGAACGAGGTCTCCATCATCCGGCAGCTGAGTCCTTCCAGGCCACAGCGATGGAACACCTCTTCGACATTTGGCGTTTCCCGCCAGCCGTAGCTGGCCACCACCCGCCAGAACGAGGGCGACAGCTGCTCAATCTGCACCCGGCGAACGTTATGCACGTAAGGCGCGTCCTCGGTGCGCAGGGTCAGGAGGATCACTCGCTCATGCAGCACCTTGTTGTGCTTCAGGTTATGCAGCAGGGCAAACGGGATCACGTTCAGGGCGCGGGACATATACACCGCGGTACCCGGGACGCGTACCGGCGGCGATTTCTCCAGTGAAGAGATCATCGCTTCCAGCGAGTTGCCGTGCTCGTGCATCCGACGCAGCAGGCGGAAGCGCTCGCTCTTCCAGGTGGTCATCACCGTAAACATCACCAGACCCAGGGACAACGGCAGCCAGCCGCCGGAGACAATCTTATCGAGGTTCGCCGAGAACAGCGGAACATCAATGCACAGGAAGGCCACCAGCATCAGCCCAACGAACAGCTTATTCCAGTGCCAGTTTTTGCGCGCCACCGTTGCCGACAGGATGGAGGTCAGCACCATGGTGCCCGTTACCGCGATACCGTACGCCGCCGCCAGGTTAGAGGAGTGCTCGAAGCTGACGATGACGATCACTACCGAGACATACAGCAGCCAGTTAATAAACGGGATATAGATCTGCCCGGACTCCATTTCCGAGGTGTGGATGATGCGCATCGGCGACAGATAGCCCAGACGCACCGCCTGACGGGTTAAGGAGAAGACCCCGGAGATCACCGCCTGCGAGGCGATAACCGTCGCCAGCGTGGCGATAATCAGCATCGGGATCAGCGCCCACTCCGGCGCCAGCAGGAAGAACGGGTTTTTAATCGCTTCCGGATGCTTAAGCAGCAATGCCCCCTGGCCAAAATAGTTCAGCACCAGCGAAGGCAGTACGACGGAGAACCAGGCGACGCGGATCGGCAGTTTGCCGAAGTGCCCCATATCGGCGTACAGCGCTTCCACCCCGGTAATCGACAGCACCACCGCGCCAAGCGCAATAAAGGAAACGGTCTTGTACTGCAGGAAGAAGTGCACCGCCCAGTAGGGGTTCAGCGCCTGCAGAACTTCCGGGTTAGCGTAAATGCTTCGCGCGCCAAGCACCGCCAGCAACAGGAACCAAATCAGCATAATCGGCGCAAACAGCTTGCCGACCATCCCGGTCCCGTGCTTCTGGATCATAAACAGCAGGGTAAGCACGATAATGGAGATCGGCACAATCCAGCTATCGAGCTGCGGGGCGATAATTTCTAACCCCTCTATCGCCGACATGACCGAAATCGCCGGGGTTATCACCACTTCGCCATAGAAGAAACTGCCGCCGATCAGGCCGAGGATCACCAGCACAGAGGTCATCCGCGCCGAGGTATTGCGTCCGGCCAGTGACATCAGCGTTAAGATCCCGCCTTCCCCGGCGTTATCCGCCCGCATCACGAAGGTGATGTATTTAATCGATACGGTAAAGATTAACAGCCAGAAAATCAGCGACAAAAAGCCAAAAACGGCATCGCGCTCAACGCCAAAGCCAAACTGACCTGACAGGCATTCACGCAGGGTATACAGTGGACTGGTACCGATATCACCGTACACCACGCCGATGGCCGCCAGCGTTAACGCCGGCAACGATTGTTTATTATCAGTGCTCATAGACTAGTCTTTTCGTTTATAAAACAAATGTGTGCCTAGTCCCTTGGCCCACAAAAAGCGCACAGTATGCACGATTATTTGTGAAATCGTACCCCTAACAGACACCATATTAACCTGGCTCAAAAAAAATAAATCGATTCTTCAGGCTATTACCGCCCCTGCTCTAACATCTATACTCGTCCCAATAACGATACATGACAAAGCACGCAACTCAATTATGGCTCAAACACATTTACTGGCTGAAAGAATTTCCCGACTCAGCGCGGCACTCGAAAAAGGACTCTTTGAACGCAGCCACGCGATACGCCTGTGCCTGCTGGCGGCGCTCAGCGGCGAGAGCGTATTTTTGCTCGGTCCGCCGGGGATCGCCAAAAGCCTGATTGCCCGCCGCCTCAAGTTCGCCTTCCAGCAGGCGCGCGCTTTTGAATACCTGATGACCCGCTTTTCCACCCCGGAAGAGGTTTTTGGCCCACTGTCCATTCAGGCGCTGAAAGATGAAGGGCGCTACGAGCGTTTAACCGCCGGCTACCTGCCGGAAGCAGAAATCGTGTTCCTCGATGAAATATGGAAAGCGGGTCCAGCTATCCTCAACACCCTGCTGACGGCGATTAACGAACGTCACTTCCGCAATGGCGCTCACGAAGAGAAAATCCCGATGCGCCTGCTGGTGGCCGCCTCGAACGAACTCCCCGAAGCCGACAGCAGCCTGGAAGCGCTGTATGACCGAATGCTGATCCGTCTGTGGCTTGATAAAGTGCAGGATAAAGGAAATTTCCGTTCCATGCTGGTCAGCCAGCAGGATGAAAACAGCAATCCGGTGCCCAGCGCGCTGCAGGTAAGCGACGAGGAGTTTACGCAATGGCAGCAGCAGATCGGCAATATCAAACTACCGGACGCGGTGTTTGAGCTGATATTCCAGCTGCGCCAGCAGCTGGATGCCCTGCCAAACGCGCCGTACGTTTCAGATCGTCGCTGGAAAAAGGCCATTCGCCTGCTGCAGGCCAGCGCCTTCTTCAGCGGCCGCGACAGCATCGCGCCGATAGATCTTATCCTGCTGAAAGATTGTCTGTGGCACAACGTCGAGAGCATGCACCTGATGTCGCAGCAGCTGGAAACGCTGATGACCTGCCACGCCTGGCAGCAGCAGGCAATGCTGACTCGGCTCGGGGCGATTGTGCAGCGACGCATTCAGATCCAACAGCAGCAAAGTGACAAAACGGCGCTAAAGGTCACCCGCCTTGGCGGCATGTTTAGCCGCAAGCCGCACTATGAGCTGCCGGCGGAGATCCAGGGATCCACCCTGACCCTGCTGCTGCAGCAGCCGCTCAAACTTCACGATATGGAAGTGATCCACATTACTTTTGAGCGCGAGGCGTTAGCCAACTGGCTGGAAAAAGGCGGCGAGATCCGCGGCAAGCTCAACGGGATCGGCTTTGCCCAACTGCTCAATATGGATGTCGACACCAGCCAGCATCTGGTCGTTCGCGACGTCAGCCTGCAGGGCTCACGCCTCGCGCTGCCCGGCAGCGCGTCGCAGGAGAACATGCCGGCGGAAATTCGCCAGCAGCTGGAGGCGCTGGACGATGAGTGGCACCAGCAACATAACCGCTTCAGCGAGCAGCAGAAGTGCCTGTTTATCCCGGTCGAGTGGCTGGGAAGAATCGAAGCCAGCCTGCAGGACGTCGGCGCGCAGATTAAACAGGCGAAACAGCCATGACGCTCGATATGCTGAATGTCATGCTGGCAGTCAGCGAAGAGGGAATGATCGAGGAGATGCTGCTGGCGCTGCTGGCCTCTCCGCAGCTGGCGGTTTTCTTTGAGAAATTTCCCCGCCTGAAAAACATCATCGCGGCGGATATTCCGCGCTGGCGGGAAGCCGTTCGCGCCCGCTTAAAAGAGGTTAACATCCCGCCGGATCTGGACGCCGAAGTACAAACCTATCAGCAGGCTCAACTGCTCTCTACCTCACAGTTTATCGTCCAGCTACCGCAGATCCTCGGCAAGCTGCACCAGCTCCAGTCCCCTTTTGCCGCCCAGGCGCAGAAGCTGGTGGACGACAATGCTACCTTTACCCCGGCGCTGCATACGCTGTTTTTACAGCGCTGGCGCCTGAGCCTGGTGGTGCAAGCCACCAGCCTTAACCAGCAGTTGCTGGATGAGGAGCGCGATCAGTTGCTCAGTGAGGTCCAGGAACGAATGACACTCAGCGGTCAGCTCGATCCGGTGCTGGCGGAGAATGACACCGCCGCCGGACGCCTGTGGGATATGAGTGCCGGCGAACTGAAACGTGGCGACTATCAGCTGATAGTGCGCTATGGCGATTTTCTTAACCAGCAGCCGGAGCTGCTGCAGCTGGCGGAACAGCTGGGGCGTTCACGGGAAGCGAAATCCGTGCCGAAGAAAGACGCGCCGATGGAGACCTTCCGTAGTCTGGTGCGCGAGCCAGCGACGGTGCCGGAACAGGTCGACGGCCTCCAGCAGAGCGATGACATTCTGCGCCTGCTGCCGCCGGAGCTGGCGACGCTCGGCATCACGGAGCTGGAGTTTGAATTTTATCGCAAGCTGGTGGAGAAACAGCTCCTGACTTACCGGCTGCACGGAGACGCCTGGCGCGAAAAAATCACCGAACGCCCGGTGACGCGGCAGGATTTTGATGAACAGCCTCGCGGGCCCTTTATTGTCTGCGTCGATACGTCAGGATCGATGGGCGGTTTTAACGAGCAGTGCGCCAAAGCCTTTTGTCTGGCCCTGATGCGCGTCGCGCTGGCGGATAACCGCCGCTGCTTTATTATGCTGTTCTCCAGCGAAGTGGTGCACTACGAACTGACCTGCGAGGGCGGCCTGGAGCAGGCGATCCGCTTTCTGAGCCAGCGCTTTCGCGGCGGCACCGATCTGGCCAGGTGTTTTCGCGCCATTATTGAACGTCTGCAAAACCCGCAGTGGGTGGATGCGGATGCCGTGGTGATCTCAGACTTTATTGCCCAGCGGTTGCCGGATGAGGTGATTGCGCAGGTGGGGGAGCTACAGCGAAAGCATCAGCACCGTTTTCACGCGGTGGCGATGTCGGTACACGGCAAACCCGGCATCATGCGCATCTTCGATCATATCTGGCGCTTTGATACCGGGTTGCGTAGCCGCCTGCTGCGACGCTGGCGGCGCTAATCGTTACAGCAGCGCGGAAACGCTTTCGCGAACCTGTGCCGGCCATACGCCGCACTGCACCTGGCCGATATGGTCGAGCTGCAGCAGCAGCATCGTCAGGCGAGACTGGCCAATGCCGCCGCCGATAGTCTGCGGCATCTCGCCGCGCAGCAGCGCCTGGTGCCACTCCAGTTGCAGGCGATCTTCGTCGCCAGTCAGCGCCAGCTGGCGTTTTAGCGCCGCGGCATCAACGCGGATCCCCATTGATGAGATCTCGAACGCATCTTCCAGCACCGGGTTCCATACCAGGATATCGCCGTTCAGTCCGGCAAAGCCTTCAGAAACCTCAGTGCTCCAGTCATCATAATCCGGGGCACGTACATCATGGCGCTTGCCATCAGAGAGTTTGCCGCCGATGCCGATTAAGAAGACGGCGCCCAGCTCTTTGGCAATCGCTCGCTCGCGGCCTTTGGCATCAAGATCCGGATAGCGACTCAGCAGCGCCTGGCTGTGAACAAAGTGGATCTGTTCCGGCAGGAACGGCGTCAGGCCAAATTCCTGGCTGACCGCCAGCTCGGTGGCTTTGATCCCGGCGTAGATCGCTTCGACGGTCGCCTTCAGCGTGCCGACGTGGCGCTCTTCATCCCCCATCACCCGCTCCCAGTCCCACTGGTCGACATAGACGGAGTGGATCGGCGTAAGACGGTCTTCATCGGGGCGAAGGGCCTTCATGTGCGTGTACAGCCCTTCGCCCACGCTGAAGTCGTGTTGTCCCAGGGTTTGACGCTTCCATTTCGCCAGCGAATGAACCACTTCGAACTGGGCGTCGGGCAGTGTTTTCACTTTCACCTGAACCGCTTTCTCGCAGCCGGACAAGTTATCCTGCGTCCCATCGCCCACGCGGCTTAAGATTGGCGCCTGGACTTCAATCAGGCCAAGCTTCTCTTCCAGCTGACGGGAAAAATGGGATTTAACGAAACTGATCTGGCGTTGTTTTGCGATATAAGCGGTTTTCATTTTTATGACTCCTGCGTCCTGTTGCCATTGATTAAGCAACAAAACAGGCCGCCAATACAATAATCAATCAATAAAAAGGCTCGTCAACTTTTAATTCAACAAAATATAGAGCTAAAATAGTAAGAACCGTCAAACTTCATAAGAAAAAGATATGGAAAATTATCAGATCGACAATCTGGACCGCGGCATTCTCGATGCGCTCATGGCCAACGCCCGTACCGCCTATGCCGAACTGGCCAAACAATTCAGCGTCAGCCCGGGTACTATTCATGTGCGCGTCGAAAAGATGAAACAGGCGGGCATCATTACTGGCGCGCGCATTGACGTCAGCCCCAAACAGCTGGGCTATGACGTCGGCTGCTTCATCGGCATTATTCTCAAGAGCGCCAAAGACTATCCCTCCGCCCTCGCCCGCCTGGAAAGCCTGGAGGAGGTGACCGAGGCTTACTACACCACCGGTCACTACAGCATCTTTATTAAGGTGATGTGTAAATCCATCGATGCCCTGCAGCAGGTACTTATCAACAAGATCCAAACAATTGATGAAATTCAGTCCACTGAAACCCTGATCGTGCTGCAGAACCCGATCATGCGCACCATTAAGCCCTGATCGTTTTTTTTAATCCCACATTTTTCCACAGGTAGATCCCAGCTCGCTCACAGCGTACAATACGCCACTCTGAACAGTTGAGCGGGCGATCGGCGATCTATGGCAGACATTACACTTATCAGCGGCAGCACCCTGGGCAGTGCGGAATACGTAGCGGAGCATCTGGCAGAAAAGCTGGAAGAAGCAGGCTACAGCACTGAAATCCAGCACGGCCCGCTGGTGGACGATCTGCAGGCGCAAGGGATCTGGTTAGTTATCTCTTCCACCCATGGCGCCGGCGACATTCCCGACAACCTGGTTCCCTTCTATGACGCACTGCTGGCGCAGCAGGCCGATCTTTCCGCCGTGCGCTTTGGCGCCATCGGGATCGGCAGCCGTGAATACGACACTTTTTGCGGCGCGATCGATAAATTAGAAGCGGCGCTGAAGGCCTGCGGGGCAAAACAGATCGGCGAGACCCTGAAGATCAACGTGCTGGAACATGAAATTCCGGAGGATCCGGCGGAAATCTGGCTGGGATCCTGGAAAAATTTGCTCTGAGAATTGTAAAGATCGTCCGTTCTTCTGTGGATAACCATGCTTAAAAGCTTGGATCAACCGGTAGTTATCCAAAGAATAACCGGAGTATGGTTTTTGAGCTGTGCATAACCCTTCATTCTGATCCCAGCTTATACGGACCAGGATCACCGATCATTCACAGATAGTGATCCTTCTTAAGCTTTTGATCTTACTTCGTGGATCCGACTTATCCACAAAGAGAGTCGATCCTAATAAGAGATCACAATAGAACAGATCTCTATATAAAGATCTTCTTTTTAATACTCAGGATCCCGGAGTCTTTCTCAAAAGACCAAAGCCGAGTAGAATCCACGGCCCGGGCTTCAATCCATTTTCAAACCGCGTTATGCGAGGCAGACCACCATGTTTTATCAGGATCCTTTTGACGTCATTATCATTGGCGGGGGTCACGCAGGCACTGAGGCCGCAATGGCCGCAGCGCGTATGGGTCAACAGACCCTGCTTTTGACACACAATATCGACACGCTGGGGCAGATGAGCTGCAACCCGGCGATTGGCGGCATTGGGAAAGGACACCTGGTAAAAGAAGTGGACGCGCTCGGCGGTCTGATGGCCAAAGCGATCGATCAGGCAGGCATTCAGTTTAGGATACTAAACGCCAGCAAAGGCCCCGCGGTGCGCGCCACTCGCGCCCAGGCTGACCGCGTACTGTACCGTCAGGCGGTACGCACTGCGCTGGAGAACCAGCCGAACCTGATGATCTTCCAGCAGGCAGTGGAAGATCTGATTGTCGAAAACGATCGTGTCGTAGGCGCGGTCACCCAGATGGGCCTCAAATTCCGTGCTAAAGCGGTGGTACTGACCGTCGGGACCTTCCTTGACGGCAAAATCCATATTGGTCTGGATAACTACAGCGGCGGACGCGCCGGCGACCCGCCGTCGATCCCGCTGTCTCGTCGCCTGCGTGAACTGCCGCTGCGCGTAAGCCGGCTGAAAACCGGGACCCCGCCGCGCATTGACGCGCGCACCATCGATTTCAGCGTGCTGGCGCAACAGCATGGCGATAACCCAATGCCGGTCTTCTCGTTTATGGGATCTGCCGATCAGCATCCGCGCCAGGTGCCGTGCTATATCACCCACACTAACGAGAAAACCCATGACGTGATCCGCAATAACCTCGATCGCAGCCCCATGTACGCCGGGGTGATCGAAGGGATCGGTCCACGCTACTGCCCGTCGATCGAAGACAAAGTCATGCGCTTTGCCGATCGCAACCAACATCAGATCTTCCTCGAACCGGAAGGCCTGACCTCAAACGAAATTTATCCGAACGGCATCTCCACCAGCCTGCCGTTCGATGTGCAAATGCAAATCGTCCGCTCAATGCAGGGGATGGAGAATGCGCGGATCGTCCGTCCTGGCTACGCTATTGAGTACGATTTCTTCGACCCGCGCGATCTGAAGCCGACGCTCGAGAGCAAATTCATTCAGGGTCTGTTCTTCGCCGGTCAGATCAACGGCACCACCGGTTATGAAGAAGCTGCGGCTCAGGGTCTGCTGGCCGGTCTTAACGCAGCTCGTTTCTCGGCGGAAAAAGAGGGCTGGGCACCGCGTCGCGATCAGGCCTACCTCGGCGTGCTGGTGGATGACCTGTGTACTCTGGGTACCAAAGAACCGTACCGCATGTTTACCTCTCGTGCTGAATATCGTCTGATGCTGCGCGAAGACAACGCCGACCTGCGTCTGACTGAGCAGGGGCGTGAACTGGGTCTGGTGGATGATGAACGCTGGGCGCGTTACAACGAGAAGCTGGAAAGCATTGAGCGTGAACGCCAGCGCCTGAAATCGACCTGGGTGAACCCTCAGGCTGAGAGCGCTAACGAAGTGAACGCTCACCTGACCGCGCCGCTGTCGCGCGAAGCCAGCGGTGAAGATCTGCTGCGTCGTCCGGAAATGACCTACGAGCAGCTGGTTCAGCTCTCGCGGTTCGCGCCGGGGCTGGAAGATCGGCAGGCGGCTGAGCAGGTTGAGATCCAGGTGAAGTATGAAGGCTATATCGCGCGCCAGCAGGATGAGATCGAGAAACAGCAGCGCAACGAGAATACCTTGTTACCGGCGACACTCGACTACCGTCAGGTCACCGGACTGTCTAATGAAGTGATCGCTAAACTAAACGACCATAAACCGTCGTCGATAGGGCAGGCGTCACGTATTTCCGGGATCACCCCGGCGGCGATCTCTATTTTGCTGGTTTGGTTGAAAAAGCAGGGGATGCTGCGTCGCAGCGCCTGATTGCGGCAGCCTGCCGCGCTGATTTCCCAGTTGCATAATCAGCGTTCGCCTTTATCATTCCTGGCCCGGTAAGCGTTAGCGCCTCCGGGCTCATTATTTTTTGAAGGTACTTACCGTGCTCAACAAACTTTCTCGTCTGCTGGATGAAGCGGGTATTTTGCTCACCGATCACCAGAAAAATCAGCTGGTGGCTTACGTCGGGCTGCTCGATAAGTGGAACAAAGCCTATAACCTGACCTCCGTTCGCGATCCAAATGAGATGCTGGTGCGTCATATCCTGGACAGCATCGTCGTCGCGCCTTATCTGCAGGGCTCGCGCTTTATCGATGTCGGTACGGGACCGGGGCTGCCTGGGATCCCGTTGGCTATCGTGCGCCCGGAGTCGCATTTCACCCTGCTGGACAGCCTTGGCAAACGCGTGCGCTTCCTGCGTCAGGTGCAGCATGAGCTGAAGCTGGATAACGTTACCCCGGTGCAGAGCCGCGTGGAAGCTTTCCCGGCTGAGCCGCCGTTTGATGGCGTGATAAGCCGCGCCTTCGCATCGCTTAATGATATGGTGAGCTGGTGCCATCATTTGCCGGCCGCGAACGGTCACTTCTATGCGCTCAAAGGGTTAGCGCAAAAAGACGAAATGGAAAACCTGCCGGAAGGATATGCCATAGCCGAGGTCATTGAGCTACATGTTCCTCAGCTGGAAGGGGAGCGGCACCTGGTGGTGATTACGCCAAAATCGAGTTAATTTTTATCAAAAAATGTGGAAAAAATGTGGCCCGTGAATGTTACAAAAATAAAGATCACCTCCCGATATTATCGGGCTGCATTTAACCATGCTTTTACTATGGTTTTTCTTGCGGTTAACTTAGCGTAACTGATTCACTGACAAAATAGTCAACTTTGAAAATATCAGGGTGCTAAAAATCGACAATGATGAACAGCATCGTGATGTTAAATTTTTATTATAAATGTCAATAAAAGGTTTTTATTGTATGTGGGGTTGTTTTAGATAATGTCCTCACTTTTTATCTTGAATATCAAAAACATGAAAAATAGTGTTTTATGTCCTTGATTCATTAAAGGGCGCTTGAAATGTTTATTATGTGATCTAATGCACGCTTTAATTGCCGTGTTTCCACGTTATTTGCAGTTTTGTATGACCGCTCACAGAACGCTGAAATGCGCGGAAAGTTGTCCGTTGGAAAATAATTAAACATTTATTCACTATTTTGCTACTTATTGTTTGAAATCACGGGGCGTCACCGTATAATTTGTCCGCTTTTTGATGCTTGACTCTTCGTCTTAAAGGACGTTTTATACGACACGCGACATACCTCAAAGGGAGCAGGAGTAAAAACGTGATGTCAGTGTCGCTCTTGAGTCGAAACGTTGCTCGCAAGCTTCTGTTTATTCAGTTACTGGCAGTAATGGCAAGTGGACTGCTGTTCAGCCTCAAAGACCCCTTCTGGGGCATTTCCGCGGTATGCGGCGGTTTGGCAGTGGTTTTGCCAAATCTGATGTTTATGATTTTTGCCTGGCGTCATCAGGCGCATACACCAGCAAAAGGCCGTGTGGCCTGGACCTTCGCCTTCGGTGAAGCCTTCAAGGTGTTGCTGACCTTCGCCCTCCTGGCGGTGGCGCTGGCCGTTTTAAAAGTGGTATTTTTGCCACTGATCGTGACGTGGGTTTTGGTGCTGGTGGTACAAGTTCTGGCGCCAGCTGTAATCAACAACAAAGGGTAAAAGGCATCATGGCTTCAGAAAATATGACGCCGCAGGAATACATAGGTCACCATCTGAACAACCTTCAGATTGACCTGCGTACTTTCTCGCTGGTGGATCCGCACAACCCCCCGGCCACCTTCTGGACGCTCAACATTGACTCCATGTTCTTCTCGGTGGTTCTCGGTCTGCTGTTCCTGGCCATGTTCCGTAGCGTTGCTAAGAAAGCGACCAGCGGCGTACCAGGGAAATTCCAGACCTTCATCGAAATGATCATCGGCTTCGTCCATGGTAGCGTCAAAGACATGTACCATGGCAAGAGCAAGGTTATCGCGCCGCTGGCGCTGACCGTGTTCGTCTGGGTCTTCCTGATGAACCTGATGGACCTGCTGCCAATCGACCTGCTTCCTTATATCGGCGAACACATTTTCGGCCTGCCTGCACTGCGCGTGGTTCCGTCTGCTGACGTGAACATCACCCTGTCGATGGCGCTTGGCGTGTTCATCCTGATTCTTTTCTACAGCATCAAAATGAAAGGCGTGGGTGGGTTCGTTAAAGAACTGACCATGCAGCCGTTCAATCACTGGGCGTTCATTCCTGTCAACTTAATCCTTGAAGGGGTAAGCCTGCTGTCCAAACCGGTCTCTCTCGGTCTGCGACTGTTCGGCAACATGTATGCCGGTGAGCTGATTTTCATTCTGATTGCTGGTCTGTTGCCGTGGTGGTCACAGTGGGTTCTGAATGTGCCTTGGGCCATTTTCCACATCCTGATTATTACGCTGCAAGCCTTCATCTTCATGGTTCTGACGATTGTCTATCTGTCGATGGCGTCTGAAGAGCATTGATTTTTACCAACACTACTACGTTTTAACTGAAACAAACTGGAGACTGTCATGGAAAACCTGAATATGGATCTGCTGTACATGGCTGCCGCTGTGATGATGGGTCTGGCGGCAATCGGTGCTGCGATCGGTATCGGCATCCTCGGAGGTAAATTCCTGGAAGGCGCAGCGCGTCAGCCGGATCTGATCCCTCTGCTGCGTACTCAGTTCTTTATCGTTATGGGTCTGGTGGATGCTATCCCGATGATCGCTGTAGGTCTGGGTCTGTACGTGATGTTCGCCGTCGCGTAGTAAGTTGTTAGAAACCTAAGCCACAGAGTTAATTAAAGAGGTATTGTGCTGTGAACATGAACGCAACAATCCTCGGCCAGGCCATCGCGTTTGTTATCTTCGTATGGTTCTGCATGAAGTACGTATGGCCGCCTTTAATGGCTGCCATCGAAAAACGCCAGAAAGAGATTTCTGACGGTTTAGCTTCTGCAGAACGCGCTAAGAAAGATTTGGACCTTGCACAGGCCAACGCGACCGACCAGCTGAAAAAAGCGAAAGCGGAAGCCCAGGTAATCATTGAGCAGGCGAACAAGCGCCGCTCTCAGATTCTGGACGAAGCTAAAGCTGAAGCAGAACAGGAACGCACCAAAATCGTTGCACAAGCGCAGGCTGAAATTGATGCTGAGCGTAAACGTGCACGCGAGGAGCTGCGTAAGCAGGTCGCTATCCTGGCTGTTGCTGGCGCCGAGAAGATCATCGAACGTTCCGTGGATGAAGCTGCTAACAGCGACATCGTGGATAAACTTGTCGCTGAACTGTAAGGAGGGAGGGGCTGATGTCTGAATTTGTAACGGTAGCTCGCCCCTACGCCAAAGCAGCTTTTGACTTTGCCGTCGAACACAACAGTGTTGAACGCTGGCAGGATATGCTGGCGTTTGCCGCCGAAGTGACCAAAAACGATCAAATGGCAGAGCTTCTCTCCGGTGCTTTGGCGCCGGAAACGCTCTCAGAAGCGTTTATCGCTATCTGCGGCGAGCAACTTGACGAAAACGGCCAGAACCTGATTAAGGTGATGGCGGAAAATAATCGTCTGAAGGTGCTCCCGGACGTTCTTGAGCAATTCATTCACCTGCGCGCGGCCAGTGAGGCCATCGCAGAGGTAGAAGTCATATCTGCCAACCAACTGAGTGATGAACAGCTTGCCAGGATCGTCAGCGCGATGGAAAAACGTCTGTCACGCAAAGTTAAGCTGAATTGCAAAATCGATAAGTCTGTTATGGCAGGTATTATCATCCGTGCGGGTGATATGGTCATTGATGGCAGCGTACGCGGCCGTCTTGATCGCCTTGCAGACGTCTTGCAGTCTTAAGGGGACTGGAGCATGCAACTGAATTCCACCGAAATCAGCGAACTGATCAAGCAGCGCATTGCTCAGTTCAATGTTGTGAGCGAAGCTCATAACGAAGGTACTATTGTTTCTGTAAGTGACGGTGTTATCCGCATCCACGGCCTTGCCGAATGTATGCAGGGTGAGATGATCTCCCTGCCGGGTAACCGTTACGCTATCGCACTGAACCTGGAGCGCGACTCCGTCGGTGCGGTGGTGATGGGTCCGTACGCTGACCTCGCCGAAGGCATGAAGGTGAAATGTACTGGCCGTATCCTGGAAGTTCCGGTTGGTCGTGGCCTGCTGGGCCGCGTGGTTAACACCCTGGGCGCGCCAATTGATGGCAAAGGTCCGCTGGAAAACGACGGTTTCTCCGCCGTTGAAGCGATCGCGCCGGGCGTAATCGAACGTCAGTCCGTCGATCAGCCGGTACAGACCGGTTATAAATCCGTTGACGCCATGATCCCAATCGGTCGTGGTCAGCGTGAACTGATCATCGGCGACCGTCAGACCGGTAAAACTGCGCTGGCTATCGATGCCATCATCAACCAGCGTGATTCCGGCATCAAGTGCGTCTATGTTGCTATCGGCCAGAAAGCGTCCACCATCTCTAACGTGGTGCGTAAACTGGAAGAGCACGGCGCGCTGGCTAACACCATCGTGGTGGTAGCGACTGCATCCGAATCTGCTGCACTGCAATACCTGGCGCCATACGCCGGTTGCGCAATGGGCGAATACTTCCGCGACCGCGGTGAAGATGCGCTGATCGTTTACGATGACCTGTCTAAACAGGCTGTTGCTTATCGTCAGATCTCCCTGCTGCTCCGTCGTCCGCCAGGACGTGAAGCGTTCCCGGGCGACGTATTCTACCTCCACTCTCGTCTGCTGGAGCGTGCTGCGCGTGTTAACGCCGAATACGTTGAAGCCTTCACCAAAGGTGAAGTGAAAGGGAAAACCGGTTCTCTGACCGCGCTGCCGATTATCGAAACCCAGGCGGGTGACGTTTCCGCGTTCGTTCCGACCAACGTAATCTCCATTACCGATGGTCAGATCTTCCTGGAAACCAACCTGTTCAACGCCGGTATTCGTCCTGCGGTTAACCCGGGTATCTCGGTATCCCGTGTGGGTGGTGCAGCGCAGACCAAGATCATGAAGAAACTGTCCGGTGGTATCCGTACCGCGCTGGCGCAGTATCGTGAACTGGCGGCGTTCTCCCAGTTTGCATCCGACCTCGACGATGCAACCCGCAAACAGCTGGACCACGGTCAGAAAGTGACCGAACTGCTGAAACAGAAACAGTATGCGCCGATGTCCGTCGCGCAGCAGTCTCTGGTTCTGTTCGCAGCAGAACGTGGTTATCTGGCTGATGTAGAACTGGCGAAAATCGGTAGCTTCGAAGCCGCACTGCTGGCTTACGTCGACCGTGATCACGCTCCGCTGATGCAAGAGATTAACCAGTCCGGTGGCTATAACGACGAAATCGAAGGCAAGCTGAAAGGCATCCTCGATTCCTTCAAAGCAACCCAGTCCTGGTAACGTCTGGCGGTCTGTCTTAGGGCAGGCCGCAAGGCATTGAGGAGAAGCTCATGGCCGGCGCAAAAGAGATACGTAGTAAGATCGCAAGCGTCCAGAACACGCAAAAGATCACTAAAGCGATGGAGATGGTCGCCGCTTCCAAAATGCGTAAATCGCAGGAGCGCATGGCGGCCAGCCGTCCTTACGCAGATACTATGCGCAAAGTGATTGGTCACCTTGCGAACGGTAATCTGGAATATAAGCACCCTTACCTGGAAGAACGCGACGTTAAGCGCGTGGGCTACCTGGTGGTGTCGACCGACCGTGGTTTGTGCGGCGGCTTGAACATTAACCTGTTCAAGAAACTGCTGGCGGAAATGAAAGCATGGTCCGATAAAGGCGTTCAGTGCGACCTCGCAATGATCGGCTCTAAGGGCGTCTCTTTCTTTAACTCCGTTGGCGGCAACGTTGTTGCACAGGTGACCGGTATGGGGGATAACCCATCCCTGTCCGAACTGATCGGCCCGGTAAAAGTGATGTTGCAGGCCTATGATGAAGGCCGTCTGGACAAGCTGTACGTTGTCAGCAACAAATTTATTAACACCATGTCTCAGGTTCCGACGATCACTCAGCTGCTGCCGTTACCGGCATCAGAAGACGCTGATCTGAAACGTAAATCCTGGGATTACCTGTATGAGCCCGATCCGAAAGCGCTGCTGGATACCCTCCTGCGCCGCTACGTCGAGTCTCAGGTTTATCAGGGCGTGGTTGAAAACCTGGCCAGCGAGCAGGCCGCCCGTATGGTGGCGATGAAAGCCGCGACCGATAATGGCGGCAGCCTGATTAAAGAGCTGCAGTTGGTATACAACAAAGCTCGTCAGGCCAGCATTACTCAGGAACTCACCGAGATCGTCTCGGGGGCCGCCGCGGTTTAACCAGGTTATTTCGTAGAGGATTTAAGATGGCTACTGGAAAGATTGTCCAGGTAATCGGCGCCGTGGTCGACGTCGAGTTCCCTCAGGATGCCGTACCACGCGTGTACGAAGCCCTTGAGGTACAGAATGGTAATGAAGTTCTGGTGCTGGAAGTTCAGCAGCAGCTGGGCGGCGGTATCGTGCGTACCATCGCCATGGGTTCTTCCGATGGTCTGCGCCGCGGTCTGGATGTAAAAGACCTCGAGCACCCGATCGAAGTCCCGGTTGGTAAAGCTACGCTGGGTCGTATCATGAACGTACTGGGTCAACCGGTCGACATGAAAGGCGACATCGGCGAAGAAGAGCGTTGGGCTATCCACCGCGCAGCGCCGTCCTATGAAGAGCTGTCCAGCTCTCAGGAACTGCTGGAAACCGGCATCAAAGTTATCGACCTGATGTGTCCGTTCGCGAAGGGCGGTAAAGTCGGTCTGTTCGGTGGTGCGGGTGTAGGTAAAACCGTAAACATGATGGAGCTGATCCGTAACATCGCGATCGAGCACTCCGGTTACTCCGTGTTTGCGGGCGTAGGTGAGCGTACTCGTGAGGGTAACGACTTCTACCACGAAATGACCGACTCCAACGTTATCGATAAAGTATCCCTGGTGTACGGCCAGATGAACGAGCCGCCGGGAAACCGTCTGCGCGTTGCGCTGACCGGCCTGACCATGGCTGAGAAATTCCGTGACGAAGGTCGTGACGTACTGCTGTTCGTCGATAACATCTATCGTTACACCCTGGCCGGTACGGAAGTATCCGCACTGCTGGGTCGTATGCCTTCAGCGGTAGGTTATCAGCCGACTCTGGCGGAAGAGATGGGCGTTCTGCAGGAACGTATCACCTCCACCAAAACCGGTTCTATCACCTCCGTACAGGCGGTATACGTACCGGCGGATGACTTAACTGACCCATCCCCAGCCACTACCTTTGCTCACTTAGATGCAACCGTAGTACTGAGCCGTCAGATCGCTTCCCTGGGTATCTACCCGGCCGTTGACCCGCTGGACTCCACCAGCCGTCAGCTGGATCCGCTGGTTGTTGGTCAGGAACACTACGACACCGCGCGTGGCGTGCAGTCCATCCTGCAGCGTTATCAGGAACTGAAAGACATCATCGCCATCCTCGGTATGGACGAACTGTCTGAAGAAGACAAACTGGTGGTAGCTCGCGCACGTAAGATCCAGCGCTTCCTGTCCCAGCCGTTCTTCGTGGCTGAAGTCTTTACCGGTTCTCCGGGCAAATACGTGGCGCTGAAAGACACCATCCGTGGCTTTAAAGGCATCATGGAAGGCGAATACGATCACCTGCCAGAGCAGGCGTTCTACATGGTCGGTTCCATCGACGAAGCCGTGGAAAAAGCCAAAAAACTTTAACGCCTTAATCGGAGGGTGATATGGCAATGACTTACCACCTGGACGTCGTCAGCGCAGAGCAACAAATGTTCTCTGGTCTGGTCGAAAAAATCCAGGTAACGGGTAGCGAAGGTGAACTGGGTATTTACCCGGGGCACGCACCGCTGCTCACCGCCATTAAGCCTGGTATGATTCGCATCGTTAAACAGCACGGTCATGAAGAGTTTATCTATCTGTCCGGCGGCATTCTTGAAGTGCAGCCTGGCAGCGTGACCGTCCTGGCGGATACCGCAATTCGTGGTCAGGACCTCGACGAAGCGCGAGCGCTGGAAGCGAAACGCAAAGCGGAAGAGCACATTAAGAGCTCTCACGGCGATGTGGATTACGCTCAGGCGTCTGCGGAACTGGCCAAAGCGATCGCTAAACTGCGCGTTATCGAGTTGACCAAAAAAGCGATGTAACACCGGCTTGAACGTAAAAAGCCAGTCTGGTTTCCAGGCTGGCTTTTTTTATGCCCAGCTGCTGACGAGCGGATGAAGTGAAAACAGAATTCACCCTTAATTGTTATTGATTAGTTAAATGATGAAGCGTAGACTCTATTTTATGTGATGTATATCACATAAAATAGCGTTATCAAACTGCACCTGCGTCAGGAAATCATCATGAAACTGTTCCATAAAATCATCGCTAAATTTAGCGTCCTGAGCTTCTAAGCTCCGCGCTATCCCCCCCGCTGACACGACGTATCGCCCATCAAAACGACAACACTGGCGATGTGAAACCGGGCAAAGAAGGTCACCTGACGGTGGCCTTTCGTTTTTTATCGCTACATCAATCACTTTGCCGCCCTCCCCCGCCAGCGACTGGCGACGATTATCCTGGTTCTTCCCGCTGTGGGTACTGAAAATCGCTTTCCGCAGCGGCTTTATTCAGGTGGCGAAAAAACAGCAAAAGCAGTGAGATAGTCAATGATTATCCTCCCCGCCCTCCTTTTTCAGCGTTAAACTGATTTGCAGTGGTTAAAAATAGCGTCATAAAATGGTGTATAGCAGTGAGCCTGGACGTTTTCTCCACGTCTCGTTTTATGATGAAAAATATGTAGAAATTTCAACGTGAAAGGCTTTTACTTTTCGTTCTAACTACCGTCAGGATGAGTATGTCAAATAGTGCGATGAGCGTGGTTATCCTTGCCGCAGGCAAAGGGACCCGCATGTATTCCGATCTTCCTAAGGTGCTGCATACCCTGGCCGGGAAGCCAATGGTGCAGCATGTCATTGATGCCGCTAACGATTTAGGCGCATGTGCGGTACACCTGGTGTATGGCCACGGTGGCGATCTGCTGCGTCAGACGCTGCATGAAGACAACCTGAACTGGGTGCTGCAGGCCGAGCAGCTTGGAACCGGGCACGCCATGCAGCAGGCGGCGCCGTTCTTCAATGATGATGAAGACATCCTGATGCTCTACGGCGATGTGCCGCTGATCTCCGTCGAGACGCTACAGCGCCTGCGCGCCGCGAAGCCGCAGGGCGGGATTGGTCTGCTGACGGTGAAGCTGGATGATCCAACCGGCTACGGCCGCATTACCCGTGAAAATGGCCAGGTGACGGGCATCGTTGAGCACAAAGATGCCAGCGAGGCGCAGCGCCAGATTCAGGAAATCAACACCGGGATCCTGATCGCCGGCGGAGCGGACCTCAAGCGCTGGCTGGCGAATCTCACCAATAACAACGCCCAGGGCGAATACTACATCACCGATATCATCGCCATGGCGCATCAGGAAGGTCGCGAGATCGTTGCCGTGCATCCCCAGCGCCTGAGCGAAGTCGAAGGCGTCAACAACCGCCTGCAGCTTGCGCGCCTGGAGCGCGTCTACCAGGCTGAGCAAGCGGAAAAGCTGCTGCTGGCGGGAGTGATGTTGCGCGATCCGGCGCGTTTCGATCTGCGCGGTACGCTGCAGCACGGGCGCGATGTGGAGATCGATACTAACGTTATTCTGGAAGGCCGCATCGTGCTGGGCGATCGAGTGAAAATCGGCGCCGGCTGCGTGATTAAAAACAGCATTATCGGCGATGATTGTGAAATCAGCCCCTACAGCGTGGTGGAAGATGCCCAGCTGCAGGCGGCCTGCACCATCGGTCCATTTGCCCGTCTGCGCCCGGGCGCCGAATTGCTGGAAGGCGCCCACGTTGGCAACTTCGTGGAAATGAAAAAGGCGCGTCTCGGCAAAGGCTCCAAGGCGGGTCATCTGACCTATCTGGGCGATGCGGAGATCGGTGATAACGTCAATATCGGCGCGGGCACCATCACCTGCAACTACGATGGCGCGAACAAACACAAAACGATTATTGGCGACGATGTCTTTGTTGGCTCGGATACCCAGCTGGTGGCCCCGGTTACGGTAGGCAACGGCGTCACTATCGCCGCCGGCACCACCGTCACACGCAATATCGCCGATAACGAACTGGTGTTGAGCCGCGTGCCGCAGGTCCATAAGCAGGGCTGGCAGCGTCCGGTGAAGAAAAAATGAACAGAATTGTCGCCGGGGGTGTACAACGCCCGGCGAACCAGGATGAGAGGGTCAACATAGATCCCCGTCCGCAGGCAGTACCATAACAATAACCCCACTCTCTACAAGGCTCGGGGCGCCCGGGAAACGGGCAAATACAGGTCAGCGACAACGCATGGCATATCGCCATTATCAGGAAATTTAACTATGTGTGGAATTGTTGGCGCAGTCGCGCAGCGTGATATTGCTGAAATCCTTCTCGAAGGTTTACGTCGTCTGGAATACCGTGGCTATGACTCTGCCGGTCTGGCGGTAGTCGACAGCGAAGGTCATATGACTCGCGTGCGTCGCCTGGGTAAGGTACAGATGCTGGCTCAGGCGGTCGAAGAGCAACCGTTACACGGTGGTACCGGGATCGCCCATACTCGCTGGGCGACGCACGGCGAACCGTCTGAGAGCAATGCGCATCCGCATGTTTCTGAACACATTGTGGTGGTCCATAACGGGATCATCGAAAACCACGAGCCGCTGCGCGCATTGCTGCAGTCTCGCGGCTATGTCTTCGTCACTGAGACCGATACCGAAGTTATCGCCCATCTGGTGCACTGGGAGCTGGAACAAGGTGGAACCTTGCGTGAAGCCGTGCTGCGCGCCATCCCGCAGCTGCGCGGCGCTTACGGCACCGTAATCATGGATACCCGCGACCCGGGTACCCTGCTGGCGGCCCGCTCCGGTAGCCCGCTGGTTATCGGTCTGGGCATGGGGGAAAACTTTATCGCCTCCGACCAGCTGGCGCTGCTGCCGGTTACCCGCCGCTTCATCTTCCTTGAAGAAGGCGACATTGCGGAAGTGACTCGTCGCTCGGTAGTGATTTTCGATAAATCCGCTGCGCAAGTGAAGCGCCAGGAGATCGAATCCAATCTGCAATATGATGCCGGCGATAAAGGTATCTATCGCCACTATATGCAGAAAGAGATTTTCGAACAGCCGAATGCGATTAAGAACACCCTGACCGGGCGAATCAGCCACGGCGAAATCGATCTCAGCGAGCTGGGACCGAACGCCAATGAAATGCTGGCTCAGGTTGAACATATTCAGATTGTTGCCTGCGGGACCTCCTATAACTCCGGGATGGTCTCCCGCTATTGGTTCGAGGCGTTAGCCGGCGTGCCGTGCGATGTGGAAATCGCCTCCGAATTCCGCTATCGGAAGTCTGCGGTGCGTCGTAACAGCCTGATGATCACCCTTTCCCAGTCTGGTGAAACCGCCGATACCCTGGCGGCGCTGCGTTTGTCGAAAGAGCTGGGCTATCTCGGCTCGCTGGCCATCTGCAACGTGCCGGGCTCGTCGCTGGTGCGTGAATCCGATCTGGCGCTGATGACCAAAGCCGGAACGGAAATTGGCGTGGCCTCGACCAAGGCCTTTACCACTCAGCTGACGGTGCTGCTGATGCTGGTGGCGAAACTGGCGCGATTGAAAGGCCAGGATGCGTCCATTGAGCATGATATCGTCCACGGCCTGCAGGCGCTGCCGAACCGTATCGAGCAGATGCTCTCCCAGGACAAGCGTATTGAGCAGCTGGCAGAGCGTTTCTCTGATAAGCATCATGCGCTGTTCCTTGGCCGCGGCGATCAGTACCCGATCGCTATGGAAGGGGCGCTGAAGCTGAAAGAGATCTCCTATATTCACGCGGAAGCCTACGCGGCAGGCGAGCTTAAGCACGGCCCGCTGGCGCTGATTGATGCGGAAATGCCGGTGATCGTAGTGGCGCCGAACAATGAGCTGCTGGAAAAACTGAAATCCAACATCGAGGAGGTTCGCGCCCGCGGCGGTGAGCTGTACGTTTTCGCCGACGGTGACGCCGGCTTCAACGGCAGCGACAACATGCACATCATTGAGATGCCGCATGTCGAAGAGAGCATCGCGCCTATCTTCTACACCGTACCGCTGCAGCTGCTGGCTTATCACGTTGCGCTGATCAAAGGCACTGATGTTGATCAGCCGCGTAACCTGGCGAAATCGGTCACGGTTGAGTAACGTATTATCTCTTTTGCAAAGGGCTGCCGGCGGCGGCCCTTTTTTATTTTTACCTGCTGTTTTTCGCCGATCTTGTGCGCAATATCTGGGCAGGCGATAGATGACAAACGATCGTTTTGCTCTGCGATTTCGCTGTCATAAAAAGAAAATTATTCTGTCATTGTGTGGTAATGCTAGTAGATAACCATTTGAGTTATAAGTGTATTATTTGACGTAAAATCCCCCCTCCTGGCGTGTCATAAAAATGTCATAATTCGTACATTTTACTGTCACCTCTTTGACCTATTTTGCTCACCATAGCCTCGAAACAATGATTTACGAATCCCAGCAGGAGACATTATGAACGTTATGCGTACCACCGTCGCAACAGTTGTCGCCGCGACCTTATCGATGAGCGCTTTCTCTGCTTTCGCAGCAGCAAGCCTGACTGGCGCAGGTGCAACTTTTCCTGCGCCGGTGTATGCCAAATGGGCTGACACCTATCAGAAAGAAACTGGCAATAAAGTGAACTACCAGGGTATTGGTTCCTCTGGTGGCGTTAAACAGATTATTGCCAACACCGTGGATTTCGGTGCTTCTGATGCTCCGCTGGCTGATGACAAATTGACCCAGGAAGGCCTGTTCCAGTTCCCGACCGTGATTGGCGGCGTGGTGCTGGCGGTTAACCTGCCTGGCGTGAAATCCGGCGAGCTGGTGCTGGATGGCAAAACCCTCGGCGATATCTACCTGGGTAAAATTAAAAAATGGGATGACGAAGCGATCGCTAAGCTCAACCCGGGTCTGAAGCTGCCGTCGCAGAATATCGCCGTGGTTCGCCGCGCCGATGGTTCCGGTACCTCCTTCGTCTTCACCAGCTACCTGTCCAAAGTGAATGAAGAGTGGAAATCGAAAATCGGCGCAGGCTCTACCGTTAACTGGCCAACCGGTCTGGGCGGTAAAGGCAACGACGGTATCGCCGCTTTTGTTCAGCGTCTGCCGGGCTCGATTGGTTACGTCGAATACGCTTACGCCAAGCAAAACAACCTGGCGTACACCAAACTGGTCTCTGCCGACGGCAAGCCGGTTAGCCCGACTGAAGACAACTTCGCTAACGCCGCAAAAGGCGTTGACTGGAGCAAGTCTTTCGCTCAGGACCTGACTAACCAGAAAGGTGAAAACGCATGGCCGATCACCTCAACCACCTTCATCCTGGTGCATAAGGCGACGAACAAGCCTGAGCAGACCGCCGAAGTGCTGAAGTTCTTTGACTGGGCGTATAAAAACGGCGGGAAAGAAGCTAATGCGCTGGATTACGCGACGCTGCCGGAAAGCGTGGTAGAGCAGGTTCGTGCGGCATGGAAAACCAACGTCAAAGACAGCAGCGGTAAAGCGCTGTACTAACAGTAGATTTTTGACGAAGATGGCGGGGGCGTTCAGGCGCTGCCCGCCCTACGGTTCAGACTGTAGGCCCGGGAGCCAACGCCACCGGGCATTTATTCGAACAAGTTTTAATACGTAAAGAGTAATCTATGGCTGCAACCAAGCCTGCATTTACCCCTCCGGGGAAAAAGGGTGACATAATTTTCAGTGCGCTGGTAAAACTGGCTGCGCTGATTGTGCTATTGATGCTGGGCGGCATCATTGTTTCCCTGATCATCTCTTCCTGGCCGAGCATTCAAAAGTTTGGCTTTGCCTTTTTGTGGACCAAAGAGTGGGATGCGCCCAACGAAATCTTTGGCGCGCTGGTGCCGATCTACGGAACTCTGGTGACCTCCTTTATCGCGCTGCTGATCGCCGTCCCGGTGAGCTTCGGCATCGCGCTGTTTCTGACTGAACTGTCCCCCGCCTGGCTCAAGCGCCCGCTGGGCATTGCGATTGAGCTGCTGGCGGCAATCCCGAGTATCGTGTACGGCATGTGGGGCCTGTTTATTTTCGCCCCGCTGTTTGCGACTTACTTCCAGGAGCCGGTGGGGAACGTCCTGTCGACCATCCCGTTCGTCGGCGCGCTGTTTGCCGGCCCGGCGTTTGGGATTGGCATTCTCGCCGCTGGCGTCATTCTGGCCATCATGATCATCCCTTATATCGCCGCGGTCATGCGCGATGTTTTCGAACAGACGCCGGTGATGATGAAAGAGTCGGCCTATGGCATCGGCTGCACCACCTGGGAAGTGATTTGGCGCATCGTTTTACCGTTCACCAAAAACGGGGTGATCGGCGGCGTGATGCTCGGTCTGGGCCGCGCGCTGGGTGAAACCATGGCGGTCACCTTTATCATCGGCAACACCTACCAGCTCGACAGCATATCGCTGTATATGCCGGGGAACAGCATTACTTCCGCGCTGGCCAACGAATTTGCCGAAGCGGAAACCGGCCTGCACGTGGCGGCGCTAATGGAGCTGGGCCTGATCCTGTTCGTTATCACCTTTATCGTTCTGGCGGCGTCGAAGTTTATGATTATGCGCCTCGCGAAGAATGAGGGGGCACGCTAATGGCGACCATTGAAATGCAAAGCACCGCCGAGCTGGCGGAGTCCCGCCGCAAGATGCAGGCCAAACGCCGCATGAAGAACCGTATCGCTCTGGCGCTGTCGATGGCCACCATGGCGTTTGGTTTGTTCTGGCTTATCTGGATCCTGATGGCGACCATAACCCGCGGCTTCGACGGCATGAGTCTGGCGCTGTTTACCGAAATGACGCCGCCGCCGAATACCGCGGGCGGTGGTCTGGCCAACGCCCTCGCCGGCAGCGGCCTGCTGATCCTGTGGGCAACCGTCTTTGGTACGCCGCTGGGTATCCTCGCCGGAATTTATTTGGCGGAGTATGGCCGCAAGTCGGTGCTGGCTGAAATTATCCGCTTTATCAACGATATTCTGCTTTCCGCACCGTCTATCGTGGTCGGCCTGTTCGTCTACACCATCGTGGTGGCGCAGATGCAGCACTTCTCGGGCTGGGCGGGCGTTATCGCCCTGGCGCTGCTGCAGGTGCCTATCGTTATTCGTACCACCGAAAACATGCTGAAACTGGTGCCGGATAGCCTGCGTGAAGCGGCCTATGCGCTGGGGACGCCGAAGTGGAAGATGATCTCGGCGATCACCCTGAAAGCCTCCGTCTCAGGGATTATGACCGGGATCCTGCTGGCTATCGCCCGTATCGCTGGGGAAACGGCGCCCTTGCTGTTCACCGCGTTGTCTAACCAGTTCTGGAGCACCGACATGATGCAGCCGATTGCCAACCTGCCGGTGACCATTTTCAAATTTGCCATGAGTCCGTTTGCGGAGTGGCAGCAACTGGCATGGGCCGGGGTATTGATTATCACCCTGTGCGTCTTGCTGCTGAACATCCTGGCGCGCGTTATCTTCGCCAAGAAGAAACACGGTTAATTTTTTGCGGCGCAGCCACGGCTGCGCTGAATGAGGAAGAGATTGAGATGAGTATGGTGAATACAGCTCCGGGTAAGATTTCAGTTCGTAACCTGAACTTCTACTACGGCAAATTCCATGCCCTGAAGAACATCAACCTGGATATCACCAAAAACCAGGTAACGGCGTTTATCGGTCCGTCAGGCTGTGGTAAATCCACCCTGCTGCGCACGTTCAACAAAATGTTTGAACTGTATCCAGAGCAGCGTGCGGAAGGTGAGATCCTACTGGATGGCGACAATATTCTGACTAACACCCAAGATATCGCCCTGCTGCGCGCTAAGGTTGGCATGGTGTTCCAGAAGCCAACGCCGTTCCCGATGTCCATTTACGACAACATCGCTTTCGGGGTGCGCCTGTTTGAAAAACTGTCCCGTGCCGATATGGACGAGCGCGTGCAGTGGGCGCTGACCAAAGCCGCATTATGGAACGAAACCAAAGATAAACTGCACCAGAGCGGGTATTCTCTCTCCGGTGGTCAGCAGCAGCGTCTGTGTATTGCCCGCGGTATCGCGATCCGCCCGGAAGTGCTGCTGCTTGATGAGCCGTGCTCCGCGCTGGACCCGATCTCCACCGGGCGTATCGAAGAACTGATCACCGAGCTGAAACAGGACTACACCGTCGTTATCGTGACTCACAACATGCAGCAGGCTGCGCGTTGCTCCGACCATACGGCATTTATGTATCTTGGCGAGCTGATTGAGTTCAGCAATACGGATGACCTGTTCACCAAGCCCGCGAAGAAACAAACTGAAGATTATATTACTGGCCGCTACGGTTGATTTGCCCTTGTGCTTTCAGGCTCTCACCAGTTGGGCAATCAGGAGACACCATGGACAACCTAAATCTTAACAAACATATTTCCGGCCAGTTCAACGCTGAACTGGAGTATATCCGCACCCAGGTGATGACCATGGGGGGGCTGGTGGAGCAACAGCTTTCTGATGCGATCACCGCAATGCATAACCAGGACAGCGAACTGGCGAAACGCGTGATTGACGGCGACAAACAGGTCAACATGATGGAAGTGGCGATCGATGAAGCCTGCGTGCGCATCATCGCCAAGCGCCAGCCGACCGCCAGCGACCTGCGCCTGGTGATGGCGATCATCAAGACTATCGCTGAGCTGGAACGCATTGGCGATGTGGCGGATAAAATCTGCCGTACCGCGTTGGAGAAGTTTTCCCAGCAGCATCAGCCGCTACTGGTGAGCCTTGAATCGCTGGGCCGCCATACGGTGCAGATGCTGCATGACGTGCTGGATGCCTTCGCGCGTATGGATCTCGACGAGGCGGTACGTATCTATCGCGAAGACAAGAAAGTCGACCAGGAATATGAAGGCATCGTACGTCAGCTGATGACCTACATGATGGAAGACTCGCGCACTATCCCCAGCGTCCTGACGGCGCTGTTCTGCGCGCGCTCCATCGAGCGTATCGGCGACCGCTGCCAGAATATCTGCGAATATATTTTCTACTTCGTCAAAGGCCAGGATTTCCGTCATGTGGGCGGCGATGAACTGGATAAATTGCTCGCTGGTAAAGATCCGAAAGAGTAATAATCATTTTGTCTAATTCTGATGAATGGATTTATCAGAATTAGATATGATTCCTCCACCGGCAGCGATATTGCTGAGATTATCGTCACAATTAACAGGCCGCCCGTTTGAGTTCTTCATTTTATCGCGTAACAATCAGCATCCACTGACTGAGCGCGCAAGCTCAGAATGTTTTAAACGGATTGTTACTGCGACAGCAGGCAAAACCTGATATTGCCCCCACGGCGGCGATATCAGGTTTTTTTATGCGTGCGAAGAATGACTTAATAAGGGTTGCTACCGCGATGCGCGGGCAAAACCTGAAGAGGATTATCTGTTAAGGCAGATCGTCTTCTTCGGGTTTTTTTGCTTTTTTCCAGGCGCAAAAATAACAGTCCCCGCGCCCTTAAGCGGTATGGATAAAGCTATTTGAACCCGCGCGATGCTTGTCGCTGTCGTTTTTATTAATGCCAATACTTATATAAGGGAATATTATGATGAGAAAAACCAGGATCGCTTCGGCGATAGCCTTGCTGGCGCCGCTTTGTTATTCAACCTCCCTGATCGCGAGCCAGCTGACGGTAGAGCAACGGCTTGAGTTGCTGGAAAAAGCGCTCAGCGATACGCAAAAAGAGCTCAAAAAATATCAAGACCAGGAGAGAAAAAGAGACCAGATTTGGGCCTCATGGTCTCCGCCTGCAGAGAGCCAGAAGCGCAACGTCGCGGCGGCAGCCGGACCGAAAGCAGCGGTGAAACCGGATGCGGTACTGGTCAAAAATCAACAACCTGCTACAGACAGTGCACCAGCCTACAGCGCGATGACGCTGAAAGATTTTAGCAGGTTCGTCAAAGATGAAATTGGCTTTAGCTATAACGGCTACTTCCGCTCGGGCTGGGGAACCGCCTCGCATGGCTCGCCAAAATCGTGGGCCATCGGCTCGCTTGGCCGTCTGGGCAATGAATATTCCGGCTGGTTCGATCTGCAGCTGAAGCAGCGGGTGTTTCAGGAAGGCGATAAACGCGTCGACGCCATCGTGATGCTCGACGGGAACGTTGGCCAGCAGTATTCCACTGGCTGGTTTGGCGACAATGCCGGCGGCGAAAACTACATCCAATTCTCGGATATGTACGTTAACACCAAAGGATTCCTGCCGTTTGCCCCGGAGGCCGATTTCTGGGTCGGCAAACACGGTGCGCCAAAAATCGAGATCCAGATGCTGGACTGGAAAACGCAGAGAACCGATGCGGCGGCTGGCGTGGGGCTGGAAAACTGGCAGGTTGGCGTCGGGAAATTCGATATCGCGCTGGTGCGGGAAGATGTTGATGACTACGATCGTTCCTTGAGCAATAAGCAGCAAATAAACACCAATACCCTTGATATCCGTTACAAAGAGATCCCGCTGTGGGATAAAGCCAGCCTGATGGTCAGCGGACGCTATGTCGCTGCCAACCAAAGTTCTTCTGAGAAATATAAAGAGGGCAATGAAGGCTATTATCCATGGAAAGATACCTGGATGGCCGGCACCTCGTTAACGCAAAAATTTGCTAACGGCGGCTTTAACGAATTCTCTTTCTTACTGGCGAATAACTCCATTGCCAGCAGCTTCTCGCGCTATGCCGGATCCAGCCCCTATACAACCTTTAACGGCCGCTATTATGGCGACCATACCAATGGCACCGCCGTGCGCTTAACCTCGCAAGGGGAAACCTATTTACGTGATGACATTATTATGGCGAATGCCATCGTTTACTCTTTTGGTAACGACGTTTACAGCTACGAGACCGGGGCCCACTCCGATTTTGAATCCATCCGTACGGTCCTGCGACCGGCTTATATCTGGAATAAATATAACCAGACCGGCGTCGAACTGGGGTACTTCAAGCAGCAAAACAAAGATGTTACCGGCAAAAAATATAACGAGTCCGGCTATAAGACCACGCTGTTCCATACCTTCAAAGTTAATACCAGTATGCTGACCTCGCGCCCGGAAATTCGCTTCTATGCCACCTATATTAAAGCGAAGGATATCGACCTGGATAAGGCCGCGAATAACACCACCAGCATTTTTGAAGACGGTAAAAACGATCAGTTTGCCGTAGGGGCGCAGGCGGAAATCTGGTGGTGAGACGATAACAGAACGGACACAACATAAGAGGAATAACGATGAAACGACATGCAATTTATTTCGCCCTGGCGCTGGCGGGCGCGGCGTTCACCATTCAGGCGGCACCGTTGCCCGCGGTGCCGGACCCCTCCCTGCCGGTGAGCCACTTTATCACCCAAGTTAACGCGGATAAAAGTATCACTTACCGCCTGTTTGCCCCTGATGCCCGGCGGGTTTCGGTAGTCACCGGCGCCACGCCGGACTCTTTTGTCTCGCACGACATGACCAAGGCAGCGGACGGAGTCTGGACATGGAAAAGCGAGCCGATGAACCCCAATCTCTATGAATACTATTTCGATGTGGATGGCTTCCGCTCGGTAGATACCGGCGGCCGCTATCAGAAGCCGCAGCGCCAGGTGAACACCAGTTTGATTCTGGTGCCGGGCAGTATTCTTGACGATCGGGCGGTCGCGCACGGCGATCTGCGCACCCTTACCTATCACTCAAAGGCGCTGAACGCTGAACGTCGTCTCTATGTCTGGACGCCGCCGGGTTATAGCGGAACCGGCGATCCGCTGCCGGTGCTCTATTTCTATCATGGCTTTGGCGACAGCGGCCTGTCGGCCATCGATCAGGGGCGGATCCCGCAAATCATGGATAACCTGCTGGCGGAGGGCAAGATCAAGCCAATGCTGGTGGTGGTCCCGGATACCGAAACCGATATCCCGGAAGCCATCGCGGAAAACTTCCCGCCGCAGGAGCGACGCAAAACCTTCTATCCGCTAAATGCGAAAGCGGCTGATAACGAGCTGATGAACGATATCATTCCGCTGATTGATGCGCGTTTTAATGTGCGTAAAGACGCGGATGGCCGGGCGCTCGCCGGGCTGTCGCAGGGCGGCTATCAGGCGCTGGTCTCCGGAATGAATCATCTGGAGAGCTTTGGCTGGCTCGCCACGTTTAGCGGCGTCACAACCACCACGGTGCCGAATGCTGGTGTGGAAGCACAGCTGAAACATCCTGAGGCCATCAATAAACAGCTGCGTAACTTTACCGTGGTCGTCGGGGAAAAAGATTCCGTGACCGGCAAAGACATCGCGGGTCTGAAAAGCGAGCTGGAAAAACAGAAGATCAACTTTGACTATCACGCCTATCCCGGCCTGAACCATGAAATGGACGTCTGGCGCCCTGCCTACGCGGAGTTTGTGCAAAAACTGTTTAAATAGCCGGAGGGGGCGTTTAGCCCCCGTTTTCCGCGAGTGAAGAAAGACAAGATGAAAGTGCTTGTGTCCGAAGATAATGACTTAAGCCGGTCGCCAGCCATCCTGTTCTGGGCGAGATCACTGCGCTACCGGGCTACCCTTGCTGCCAACCGTCGCCCGGCCGGGCGACGCCGGGGGCTAGCGAGTGATATCCCAACCGCGCGCTTTCCACAATGCCGGCAGCGCAGCCAGATCGGTAAAGGTTGTCACTTTGGGATGATCGATTGGCGGGTTGTGCGGATCGGCGCAGAAGTAGAACACCTCCATGCCGGCGGCTATTCCCGATTGTGCACCTGCACTGGAATCATCAACCAGAATGCAGTTCTCAACGTTAACGTTCATCGCCTTTGCGGCATGGAACATCAGCGCCGGATCGGGTTTCCAGCGCTGAATATCGTAGCCGCTGTACAACCGGTCAGCGAAATGGTGCAGCAGGCCGGTGCGGCCGAGAGAGTGTTGCATCTTACTGACCGGGCCATTGGAGACCACGCACATCGGGACGCTTACCGCATCCAGCAGCGCCTGGGCTCCAGCAATCACCTCCAGTTCGCTATCGAACAGGCGGGCGACTTCCGCACGGTAAATCGGCTCCAGGGTGGCCTTTTGCAGGTTAACGCCATGCTCGGCGTTGATGGTGTCGATTATTTCGTACAGCTTTACGCCTTTGAAGCGCTTAAAAATCTCTGCCAGCTCCAGCGTAATGCCAAATTCCTGGAACATGTGCACGTAGGCGCGGGAGCAAATTACCTCGCTGTCGACCAGCGTGCCGTCACAGTCAAAAAATACTGCTTCTGGTTGAGTCATAGCCATTCCATATTAACAAGTTTAACGTTTTCGTTATGTCCAATGCCGCGACGCAATCGTTGCCGTATAAGCAAAATAAATGAAAAAAATTACCATACAACCGCGCCTGGCGCTGTAATTTGGTATAGGATAGCGTCGAATTTTCCCTCCTTACGTTCGGAAACCGATAATGAGTCAACAACAAACCAGCCAGTCTTCTGGCCAGGGTCTGCTGGAGCGCGTATTTAAACTGCGCGAGCATGGCACCACGGTGCGCACGGAAGCCATCGCCGGTTTCACCACGTTCCTGACGATGGTGTATATCGTTTTTGTTAACCCACAAATTCTTGGCGTAGCGGGCATGGATACCAGCGCCGTGTTTGTGACCACCTGTCTGATTGCCGCTTTCGGCAGTATCATGATGGGGCTGTTCGCGAACCTGCCGGTTGCTCTGGCGCCGGCGATGGGCCTGAACGCCTTTTTCGCCTTTGTGGTGGTGCAGGCGATGGGCCTGCCATGGCAGGTCGGCATGGGCGCGATTTTCTGGGGCGCCGTCGGCCTGCTGCTGCTGACGATCTTCCGCGTACGCTACTGGATGATCGCCAATATTCCGCTGAGCCTGCGCGTGGGCATCACCAGCGGGATCGGCCTGTTTATCGGTATGATGGGCCTGAAGAACGCCGGGGTTATCGTCGCTAACCCGGAAACGCTGGTCAGCATTGGTCATCTTACCTCCCACAGCGTGCTGCTGGGCGTGCTGGGCTTCTTTATCATCGCGATTCTGGCGTCGCGCAACATTCACGCCGCGGTACTGGTCTCTATCGTTGTGACCACCCTGCTGGGCTGGATGCTGGGGGATGTGCACTACACTGGTATCGTCTCAGCGCCGCCGAGCGTGACTTCGGTGATCGGTCATGTCGATCTGGCGGGCTCCCTGAATCTGGGCCTGGCCGGGGTAATCTTCTCCTTTATGCTGGTCAACCTGTTTGACTCCTCCGGGACGCTGATCGGCGTGACGGATAAAGCGGGTCTGGCGGACGCCAACGGTAAATTCCCGCGCATGAAGCAGGCGCTGTTTGTCGATAGCGTCTCGTCGGTGGCAGGTTCCTTCATCGGCACCTCATCGGTAACAGCGTATATCGAATCCTCCTCCGGCGTTTCCGTAGGCGGGCGCACCGGCCTGACCGCCGTTGTCGTCGGTATCCTGTTCCTGCTGGTTATCTTCCTCTCTCCGCTGGCGGGGATGGTTCCGGCCTATGCGGCCGCCGGCGCGCTGATTTACGTCGGCGTGCTGATGACCTCCAGCCTGGCGCGCGTGAAGTGGGATGACCTGACGGAAGCGGTACCGGCGTTTATCACCGCGGTGATGATGCCGTTTAGCTTCTCGATCACTGAAGGTATCGCCCTGGGCTTTATCTCCTACTGCGTGATGAAGATCGGCACCGGCCGTCTGCGCGACCTCAGCCCTTGCGTAATTATCGTCTCGCTGCTGTTCGTGCTGAAGATTGTCTTTATTGATGCACATTAATCCGCACGCATGATGAAAAAGCCCGGCATCGCTGCCGGGCTTTTTTTATGCTTTTACCCGCTTAATATAATCGCCAAAGGCGGTCAGCTGGCCGCGCAGATGGTCGAGGGTGCTCTGATCGACCACTTCACCTGACTGCGGATCCACTTTGTTCTGGATCACGCCGCCCATAAATTCCGGTTTATTCATTACCATCGCATCGAGGAACACCAGAATCTGCCGCAGATGATACTGGCAGCGCGCGCCGCCGATGGCGCCCATTGAGCTGGTTTGAATCAGCACCGGCTTGCCGGACAGCGGCTGCTCTGGCAGGCGTGAAAGCCAGTCGATGGCGTTTTTCAGGCCGCCAGGCACGGAATAGTTATACTCGGGGGTGACGATCACCACGCCATCCGCCTCGCGGATCTGTTGCGCAATCTCCTGCACGCGCTGCGGGAATCCCTCTTCTTCCTGAATATCAGCATCGTACAGCGGAATATCGCCGATTGACGGCAGCGCGGAGATGTCCATGCCCGCCGGCGCGATGCCGGGCAGGGTACGCGCGACCATTCCATTAAACGACCCTTTACGCAGGCTGCCGAGTAACGTAACCACTTTCAAGGTATCTGACATGATTGCTCCTTTGGATCATGATGCCGGCAAGACCGGTCAATTGAGGGATAAGGTTTTTTCCGTGGGTAGGCTGGTAAAGCGCATCAGGCGGGCTGACGGCTCGCGCGCGCGCCGCTGAGCGTCCGCCAGGCTGTGCCAGTCGCCTCTCTTAGCGTCATACTCCCAGACCTTCAGCGGGCCGATATTCGGGGTAGCGGCAATCGACCACACCAGCAGCGATTCGGCGTCACAGACGGCTTCGATCGGCAGGCTGCCGGCGGTACGCAGGCGGCCGGAGCCAGGCAGCAGCTGCAGCTGCGTTGATGTTTCACCGGTCAGCTTCAGCACGCTGCGCCGCAGCGCCACCAGTTGGCTGCGCGCTTCGTCCGGGTCATGCTGAATGTTAACCCACAGATTCTCATTGTTACTGAAATTTTGCCGGTCGGCGTCGTGGCTGCGGACAGTGCGCTGCAGCTCCATATCGAGGCCACAATCCCCTTCGGTGGTCAGCGCTACGCCAACGATATTGCCAGTATAAGAGATAGAGAAGCGGGGAAGGTGACGATCGCTAAAAACCGGTCGGCCATTGGCTTCGTTAACGATTTCAGGCAGCTCGCCGATGCCGTAAAGCATAAACAGCAGTTCGGCGAGCAGCGACCGCGAAGCGCGAAAGCGGGCTTGCCGGTATTCAGGGAGCCGACGTGCGGATTGATGACAGGCCGCTGACAAACGTGTCGATAGCGGCTCCCCGGTACTGAGTATCCCTCGTGCAAAATGCGTTGCCATACGTCGCTCCGTGAGTAATGGTCTGAATGAAAACTGCGGGCGCTATTATCGCCTGGTATTAACAGGTTTTAATGCCGAAATCCCCCCTTGAAAAGGGAATTTGTTTGGATTTTACAAATTATTGCGCAAATAAGGTGCTACGGACACGAAACAAAGCTTACAGCGTACCGGAATAGAGCGCTTTCAACGTATCTCTAAGCCAGACAAGCTTCGGGTTGTAGCTGTTGCGTTTATGCCATAGCAAGGTGAAGGGGACGCGAAGCTTTTCCAGATGCTGCGGCTCTAGCGGCAGCGGCCGGGAGACCAGCGGTAGCTGATGCTGCTGATTATAGTGCTGGCAGTAGCGTGGCGCGGTGGCCAGCATGGTGTGCTGCGGTTGAGCCGCCATAAAGAGGGATTGCTCAAACCCCGGCACGGTCAGCGCCACATTACGCTTATGCCCCAGCTCCTGCAGCACGTCGTCCAGCGCCCAGGTATCGCGTTGTTCCCAGCAGATGGTGATATGCGGATAGCGTAAGAATGCCGCCAGATCCCACTCCTCCCTGAGCGCCGGATGATCGGCGCGCAGCCAGACCTGCGGCAGGTCGGTGAACAGCACATCAAAATCGATATACCACGGCAGCAGGCTCAGCAGCTCCCGCGACTGCGGATGGCTTTCGCGTCCGCAGAAGCCGATATCCACCTCGCCGCGGATGATGGCGTCCAGGGAGTCGTAGTCCCAGTTGCGCAAACGAATCAATGCCTGCGGGTAGCGCTGATAGATGCGCTGGGAGAGGGTGTTAAACAGGATCATCAGCAATGGCGTTTCCGCCGCCAGCTCGAACTTGAGGCCGCTCGGCATGGTGTGGTGCGGTTTATCGAGGATCTGGTTGCCCATCTGCATCCAGTCCGCCAGATCCTGCTCCATGCTGCTGACCAGCGGTGTAGGCGCCAGGCCCAGCGGCGTTTTGACAAACAGCGGATCGTCAAACCAGGCGCGCAGCTTGGCCAGCGACTTGCTCACCGCCGAGGGCGAAACGTTCATCCGCTTCGCCGTACGGGTGACGCTGAGCTCCTGGGTCAGGAGCTGCAGGCAGAGCAGTAAATTAAGATCGAGACTCGAAAGCGGCTTCTTCATTGTGTTGCGCAACCCGCGGCGGGGTGGCGACCAGTAGCAGAACAAGACTCACTATGCTACAGGCAATGAGTATCCCGATCAGCATATTCATTGCGCTGAGTCCGATGATGGCGGCGATCCAAATCCACAGCGACGAACCGCACACCTGCGCGATGCCGAGGACCGAGCTGGCGACACCGGCGCGCAGCGTGAATGGCCCCAGGGCCTGGCTCATTGCGACGCCGAAGCCGACGGAGAAGCCGGCGCAAATCATGCCCAGCCCGACCAGGGTGACGACCTGCTGGGTGGCGAGGCTCAGCGCCACGCCTGCCGCCAGGAACAGCAGCTGCGAGGTTATCATCAGGGTGCGTGGTTTAAACAGCGACAGGGCGAACGGCGTCGAGAAGGAGACCGCCATGCTGACCATCGCCATCAGCGCCATCGTCATGGAATAGGTGCCGCGATCGAACCCCATCTCCTCCATCATCAGTACCGGCGAGACGTTCACGTAGGTGAGGATCGCCGTCACGCTGAGGGTGGTGATGAGAATGCGGCTGAGGAAAAAGCGGTTCAACAGCGATTCGCCCGCGCCATGCTGCGGCATAGCCGTCTGCGCAGGCGCCGTCGGACGCGTCTCGCGCAGGATAAATACCGCCAGCAAACCCACTGTTACCCCCATGCCGATCATGGTGTAGAACAGACTCTGCCACGGGTATTTCAGCATGATCAGGTGGCCGAGCACCGGCGCCAGCACGGGGATGATGCAGGTAATGCCGTTGAGCAACGACAGCACTTTGGCCCGTCGACGGTCGTTCAGCGTATCGCGCAGAATAGCGAAAGCCACCACGTAGCAGCAGCCGGCGCCGATCCCCTGGATAAAGCGTCCGGTAAGGAAGTGGCTGCTGGTGTGCGCCTGCGCGCAGAGCAGGGAGGCGATAACAAAGATCGCCGCCCCCACCATGGCGACAGGCTTACGCCCCGAGCGGTCGGCGATACGGCCAGCAAACAGCATCGCGGAGGCCATTCCGGCCAGATAGACCGAGAAGGCGATATGTAATTGCGCCTCGCTGGCTCCCAGATCCTGAGCAATACGCGGCAGGCCGACGAGATACATATCGATGCCGGAGGGATAGAGCAGAACCAGGGCAAAGCTGCAGAGAAGAAAGCGTGTCATGAGATCCTCGCGATGTGAATGGCGTTCAGCATAGTGAGGAACGTCCCGCAAGACGAGTTGCCATTTGGACAACGCTATTTTCCTGGCAGGAAACGCGAACTAGCGGCCCCGGCATCGCCACACGCGGGCCATCCCTTCGCTTTCCGGCCGAACGCTTTCGAAGCCAAACTTCGCGTACAGCTCCGGAACATCCGCCACCAGCGTAACGTAGGCGCCGTCAAAGGCGTTAGCGTCCAGCCAGGCAACCAGCTTCTCCATCACCAGCCGCCCAAGGCCCTTTCCCTGGTGAGCCGGATCGACGGCGACGTCGACAATGTCGAAATTAATTGCGCCGTCGCCGACGATGCGCCCCATGGCGATAGGCGTCTCCTGCCAGAGGATATGTACGCCATAACAGCTGCGCGGCAGCCCGGCTCTGGCGCCTTCCAGGGGGCGCGGCGACATACCCGCTACCTCTCGCAGGTGGCAAAACGCTTCGGCGGAGGGCACCTTCTCGATCACGGTATATTCAACGGTCATGCTTTAGTCTCGTGGTTAAGGGGAGATAAAAGTAGAGAACGTTGCGCCGCAAAGGGCAAGAAAAAAACCGCATTAACGCGGCGTTAATGCGGGTGAGTGAACATTTACGGACTAAACGTTATTTGCCGATACAGAAGCTGGAGAAGATGCGGCCCAGCAGGTCATCGGAGGTGAACTCCCCGGTGATCTCGCTCAGCGCCTGCTGCGCGAGACGCAGCTCTTCCGCCAGCAGCTCGCCGGCCCAGGCGCCCAGCAGCTGGGCTTTGCCCTGCTGCAGATGGTCCGCCGCCTCTTCCAGCGCCTGCAGATGGCGACGGCGGGCGAGGAAGCCGCCTTCCATATTGGTATCGAAGCCCATGCTCTGCTTGAGGTGGTTACGCAGCACCTCGACGCCTTCGCCAGTGCGTGCCGACAGGCGGATCAGTGAGTGGCCATTTACTTCGCTGATACCCAGCGCTTCGCCGGTGACATCGGCTTTATTACGCACCACGGTAATCGGCAGTTTAGCGGGCAGGCGCTCGATAAAATCTGGCCAGATCTCCGCCGGATCAACGGCGCTGGTGGTGGTGCCATCGACCATAAACAGCACCCGATCGGCCTGGGCAATCTCCTGCCAGGCGCGCTCGATGCCGATACGTTCCACTTCGTCATTGGCGTCGCGCAGGCCTGCGGTATCAATGATATGCAGCGGCATGCCGTCGATATGGATATGCTCGCGCAGCACGTCGCGGGTGGTGCCGGCGATGTCGGTGACGATCGCTGCTTCGCGGCCCGCCAGGGCGTTTAGCAGGCTCGATTTACCGGCATTTGGCCGCCCGGCGATCACCACCTTCATCCCTTCGCGCAGCAGACTGCCCTGACGGGCTTCGGCGCGGACGGCGTCGAGGTCGGCCATCACCTCGTTCAGCTGGGCTTCAATTTTGCCGTCGGAGAGGAAATCAATTTCTTCATCCGGGAAATCAATCGCCGCTTCCACATAGATGCGCAGGTGAGTGAGCGCTTCCACAAGGTGGTTAACCCGCGCGGAGAAGGCCCCCTGCAGTGAGTTCAGCGCCGAGCGCGCCGCCTGTTCTGAGCTGGCGTCGATAAGGTCGGCGATGGCCTCTGCCTGCGCCAGGTCGAGCTTGTCGTTAAGGAACGCGCGCTCAGAGAATTCGCCCGGCCTGGCGATGCGCAGGCCCGGCAGGGTCAGAATACGTTTAAGCAGCAGGTCGAGAATGACTGGGCCGCCGTGGCCCTGCAGCTCAAGCACATCTTCCCCGGTAAAGGAGTTCGGCCCGGGGAACCACAGCGCAATCCCCTGATCCAGCGGCGTACCGTCAACGTCGTTGAACGGCAGGTAGTCGGCATAGCGCGGTTTCGGCAGCTTGCCAAGTACCGCCTGCGCGACGTCGCGCGCTTTGAGGCCGGAGATGCGCAGGATGCCCACACCCCCGCGTCCCGGTGGGGTTGCCTGGGCGACGATAGTGTCGTTATGGCTCATGGTGACTCTCTATGTAGATGTAAAAAAGGCGGTCCATTGACCGCCTTCTCTGGCATTAACGTTACCGTAACTACTCTAAATTATTCAAGTCGCAGATGCGTTGCCTTGAAGAATGAAGAGTATCAGGATTTCTTCTTCTCGCGGCTATGCAGGCCACGCTTCTCCAGACCACGGTAAATCAGCTGCTGCTGAATAATGGTCACCAGGTTGCTGACGATGTAGTACACCACCAGGCCAGACGGGAACCACAGGAAGAACACCGTGAAGATGACCGGCATAAAGGTCATGATCTTCTGCTGCATCGGGTCAGTCACGGTGGTCGGCGACATCTTCTGGATGAAGAACATCGTCGCGCCCATGATGATCGGCAGGATGTAGTACGGGTCCTGAGCAGACAGGTCGTGGATCCACAGGATAAACGGCGCATGACGCAGTTCAACCGAGGCGCTCAGCATGTAGTACAGCGCAAGGAAGATCGGCATCTGAATAATCAGCGGGAAGCAGCCGCCCAGCGGGTTCACTTTCTCCGCTTTATACAGCGCCATCATCTCCTGGCTTTGACGTTGTTTATCGTCGCCCAGACGCTCGCGCATGGCCTGAATCTTCGGCTGCAGCATACGCATCTTCGCCATGGAGGTGTACTGCGCTTTGGTCAGCGGGTACATGATGCCACGAACGATAAAGGTGATGACGATGATCGAGAAGCCCCAGTTGCCGAGGAAGCTGTGGATGAACTTCAGCAGCTTGAACAGCGGTTGAGAGATGAACCACAGCCAGCCGTAGTCGACGGTCAGATCCAGGTGCGGCGCGACGGCAGCCATTTTGTCCTGAATCGCCGGGCCGACCCACAGCGTGCTCTGCAGTTTGTCGGTTTGACCAGGCTGTACCAGTACCGGCTGAGATTTATAGCCGATAGCAACAATGCCGTTGCCGAGGTTGGCGGTATAGAAGTTATTCGTCCCGTTATTCTGCGGCACCCACGCAGTGGTGAAGTACTGCTGCAGCATGGCAACCCAACCGTTTTTGGTGCTAACGTTCAGGTTTTCGTTATCCAGAATGGTATCGAATTTGTATTTTTCGTATTTCGAATCCGCGGTGGAGAACGCTGCGCCACGGAAAGTATGCATCGTGGACAGGCCGCCGGTCTGCGTATCGCGACTGGACGGCAGCGCAGCGGTCTGCTTCAGCTGACCGAAGGTCGAGACTTCCAGCGGTTTCTCGCTGGCATTCTGCACGCTATAACCGACGTTCACCGCATAGCCACCGCGTTTCAGGGTGAAGGTTTTGGTGAAGACGTTGCCGGCTTTGTCGGTGTAGGTCAGCGGGATGACGAGCTCATCCTGGCCATCGGCCAGCACAAACGCCTCTTTATCGACGCTGTACAGCGGACGCGGGCCGTTTGCCGGATTATCCGGACCGTCACGGCCGGTTAAGCCGCTCTGCGCCTGGTAGACAAACTGCGGGGTGGTTTCCAGTAACTGGAACGGTTCGGTCGATTTCAGCGTTTTTGGATACGCCAGAAGCAGCGCCTGCTCAATATCGCCACCGTTGGTGTTGATAGTCAGCTCAAGCACGTCGGTTTTAACCGTAATCAGTTTCCCCTGGCCACTGGCCGGTACGCCCTGGTCGGCGGCGCTACCCGCTGCTGTGGTCGTAGTCTGCGTGGTCTGCTGCTGGGGTTGCGGATTTTTGTCCTGCTCCCAGGCTTGCCAGATCATGAAAGACACGAACAACAAAGCGATGATAAGAAGATTGCGTTGCGAATCCATCGTTAGTGTTCTCTGGTATCAAATGGTCCAGGCGGGACGGGATCGTCACCACCAGGGTGTAAAGGGTGGCATTTTAATACGCGTTTCATTGTCAACCAACTGCCTTTTATCACTCCAAACCTGCGTAAGGCCTCAATTCCGTATTGAGAACAGGTTGGGGTGAAACGACAATGCGGCCCGAGTAGCGGACTAATCAGGCGCTGATAAACTCGAATCAGGCCGATCAGGACCCGCGAGCCAGGCGACAATGGCGGCGCCATAATTTTTCCAACGCTTCCGAGAGAGCACGGTTATCGAGGTCGGCAACCCCTCTTTTCGCCACCACCACGAAATCCATAGGTGGGAGTTCATGTTGACGCAAACGAAAACTTTCACGCGTCAGACGTTTAATCCGATTGCGTTCATGTGCGCGTTTCACGTTTTTCTTGGCGACGGTGAGACCGATGCGGGGATGCCCCAGCGAATTCAGGCGGCCGAGGATGGTGATTTGCGGCGTGCCAGCCCGTTGTGGCTGCTGGAAGACGAAAGTGAAATGACTGGGAGTTAACAAGCGTAACTCCCTGGGAAATGCGAGCTTAACCACGCAGGGTTAGCTTTATTACTTGGAAACGGTCAGACGAGCGCGGCCTTTAGCACGACGACGTGCCAGAACCTGACGACCATTTTTAGTAGCCATACGAGCACGGAAGCCGTGAGAACGGTTGCGCTTCAGTACAGACGGTTGAAAAGTGCGTTTCATGGCGATTTCTACCTAAACTTGAATAAATTCACTGACTTTTGCGTAGACCCGAACGAACTTCGAACGACTTACGCCTCAGCGTGGGTGATTAAAGAGGCCGGATTGTAATAATTGTACACTCCGGAGTCAATTCTCTTTCCTTATTTCTCGCACCTCGTCGCACAAAAAATAAGCTGAGACGTGTGACGAAAACGGGCATTACGCGCCGGGTGGGGGATTATACGGCCTGGCCAGTAAAGCGCAAGGATCCTGAAGGATCTTTGTTAGATCGTTTGCGCCCAAAAGCGGCATAGCTCATTAATTTTTCCAATATGCGGCGGAAATCGTGCTTCACTCCTTCCAGGATCGATTACACTTACCCGGTTTCGATCCTTCCTGTGGATAAATCGGGAAGAATCTGTTGAGAAACACAAGATCTCTTTCTCAGTTTAGGCTATGATCCCCGGTCCCGATCGCGATCCCCGGATCCGCAGCGGGAAATAACCGCAGATAGCGGTTCGCACGTCACCCCTTTTGTGCAGGGGCTTTTCGGCTAATGCAGGGTCTTGTCGACGTGTGCCAACAATCACGATTGTTTCAGTTTTTCTTTGATATCGATTTTATGTTCGAGTGGAGTCCGCCGTGTCACTTTCGCTTTGGCAGCAGTGTCTTGCCCGATTGCAGGATGAGTTACCAGCCACAGAATTCAGCATGTGGATCCGCCCATTGCAGGCGGAACTGAGCGATAACACGCTGGCACTGTATGCGCCAAACCGTTTTGTGCTCGACTGGGTAAGGGACAAATACCTCAATAATATCAATGGACTCCTCAATGATTTTTGCGGTGCGGACGCCCCGCAGCTGCGTTTTGAGGTGGGCGCTAAGCCCGCCAGCTCGCTGCAGAAAGGGGCGGTAAGCCCGGCCGCAGCGACTATCCCGGCGGCGCAGGTGCAGACCGCGCGCGTGGCGCCGACGATCGTGCGCCCTGGCTGGGATAATGTCCCAGCGCCAGCGGAGCCGACCTACCGTTCTAACGTTAACGTGAAACACACGTTTGATAACTTCGTCGAAGGTAAATCTAACCAGCTGGCCCGCGCGGCGGCGCGTCAGGTGGCGGATAACCCGGGCGGCGCCTACAACCCCCTGTTCCTTTATGGCGGGACGGGTCTGGGCAAAACCCACCTGCTGCACGCGGTGGGGAACGGTATCGTGGCCCGTAAACCGAACGCCAAAGTGGTCTATATGCACTCGGAGCGTTTCGTTCAGGACATGGTTAAAGCGCTGCAGAACAACGCCATCGAAGAGTTTAAGCGCTACTACCGATCCGTTGACGCCCTGCTGATCGATGACATTCAGTTCTTCGCCAATAAAGAGCGATCCCAGGAAGAGTTTTTCCATACCTTCAATGCCCTGCTGGAAGGTAATCAGCAGATCATTTTGACCTCGGATCGTTATCCCAAAGAGATCAACGGCGTTGAAGATCGTCTGAAATCCCGCTTCGGCTGGGGGCTGACGGTGGCGATCGAGCCGCCGGAGCTGGAAACCCGCGTCGCGATCCTGATGAAAAAAGCCGATGAGAACGACATCCGCCTGCCGGGTGAAGTAGCGTTCTTTATTGCCAAGCGTCTGCGCTCAAACGTGCGTGAGCTGGAGGGGGCGTTGAACCGCGTTATCGCCAACGCCAACTTCACCGGCCGGGCGATCACCATCGATTTCGTGCGCGAAGCGCTGCGCGATTTGCTGGCGCTGCAGGAAAAACTGGTCACCATCGACAATATTCAAAAGACGGTGGCGGAGTACTACAAGATTAAGGTAGCGGATCTGCTGTCCAAACGCCGCTCCCGTTCGGTGGCGCGTCCTCGTCAGATGGCGATGGCGCTGGCCAAAGAGCTGACCAACCACAGCCTGCCGGAAATCGGCGATGCGTTTGGCGGCCGCGACCATACCACCGTGCTGCACGCCTGCCGCAAGATTGAGCAGCTGCGTGAAGAAAGCCACGACATTAAAGAAGATTTTTCCAATTTAATCAGAACATTATCCTCGTGACGCTATGAAATTTACCGTAGAACGTGAACATTTATTAAAACCGCTGCAACAGGTGAGCGGTCCGTTAGGTGGTCGTCCGACGCTGCCCATTCTCGGTAACCTGCTGCTTCAGGTCGCGGACGGCGCGCTGTCGCTGACCGGTACCGATCTTGAAATGGAGATGGTGGCGCGCGTGGCGCTGGTTCAGCCGCACGAAGCGGGCGCCACCACCGTTCCGGCGCGTAAATTCTTTGATATCTGCCGCGGCCTGCCGGAAGGCGCGGAGATCGCGGTGCAGCTGGAAGGCGATCGCATGCTGGTGCGTTCCGGCCGCAGCCGCTTCTCGCTGTCGACCCTGCCCGCTGCCGATTTCCCGAATCTTGACGACTGGCAGAGCGAGGTGGAATTTACCCTGCCGCAGGCGACCATGAAGCGTCTGATCGAAGCGACCCAGTTCTCGATGGCGCACCAGGATGTTCGTTACTACTTAAACGGTATGCTGTTCGAAACCGAAGGCAGCGAACTGCGCACCGTTGCTACCGACGGCCACCGTCTGGCGGTCTGTTCGATGCCGCTGGAAGCGTCGCTGCCGAACCATTCGGTGATCGTGCCGCGTAAAGGAGTGATTGAGCTGATGCGGATGCTCGACGGCGGTGATACGCCGCTGCGCGTGCAGATTGGCAGCAATAACATCCGCGCCCACGTCGGCGATTTTATCTTCACTTCGAAGCTGGTTGATGGCCGTTTCCCGGATTATCGCCGCGTATTGCCGAAAAATCCGGATAAACACCTCGAAGCGGGCTGCGATATTCTGAAGCAGGCTTTTGCCCGCGCGGCGATTCTCTCCAATGAGAAATTCCGCGGCGTGCGGCTGTACGTGAGCGAAAATCAGCTGAAAATCACCGCCAATAACCCGGAGCAGGAAGAAGCGGAAGAGATTCTGGACGTGACCTACGCCGGAACGGAGATGGAGATTGGCTTCAACGTTAGCTACGTGCTGGATGTGCTGAACGCGCTGAAGTGCGAGAATGTACGGATTCTGCTGACGGATTCGGTGTCGAGCGTGCAGATTGAGGATGCGGCTTCGCAATCCGCCGCCTACGTTGTCATGCCAATGCGATTGTAGAATCTGCAAAGGGGCTGGTTTACTTGCCATTTCGCCTTCCGGCAGTGCTCGACAAAACGCTATGCGTTTTGGACGTCTGTAAGACGGTCCGAAGGACGAGCGGAGCGAGCAAATGCTCACGTACTTCGTGTACGCTCCGCTTTCTGCGCGCTGGCGGTAGACGAACTGGCTGCGACACCCACGCCCCTTGAATGATGACGAGCTGATATGTCGCTATCCCGACTCCTGATCAAAGACTTCCGCAATATTGAACATGCGGATCTCGCTTTATCTCCCGGCTTTAACTTCCTGGTTGGCGCCAACGGCAGCGGCAAAACCAGCGTGCTGGAAGCTATCTATACGCTCGGTCATGGCCGGGCGTTTCGTAGTTTGCAAATTGGCCGGGTGATCCGCCACGAGCAGGATGCGTTTGTTCTGCACGGGCGTTTACAGGGCGAAGAGCGGGAAACCGCCATCGGCCTGACCAAAGACAAACAGGGCGACAGCAAGGTGCGTATCGACGGCACCGACGGCCACAAAGTGGCGGAGCTGGCGCACCTGATGCCGATGCAGCTGATTACGCCGGAGGGGTTTACTTTACTCAACGGCGGCCCCAAATACAGAAGAGCATTCCTTGACTGGGGATGCTTTCATAACGAAGCCGGATTCTTCACCGCCTGGAGCAACCTGAAGCGCCTGGTCAAGCAGCGCAACGCCGCGCTGCGTCAGGTCAGCCGCTATGCCCAGCTGCGGCCATGGGATCTGGAATTAATCCCGCTGGCGGAGCAGATCAGCCGCTGGCGTGCCGAATACAGCGCCGCTATCGTCGAAGACATGGCGGATACCTGTCAGCAATTTTTACCGGAATTCTCGCTCTCTTTCTCCTTCCAGCGCGGCTGGGAAAAAGAGACCGACTACGCTGAAGTGCTGGAGCGGAATTTCGAGCGCGACAGAATGTTAACCTATACCGCCCACGGCCCGCATAAAGCGGATTTCCGTATTCGTGCCGACGGGGCGCCGGTGGAAGATACCTTGTCGCGCGGGCAGCTTAAGCTGCTGATGTGCGCCCTGCGTCTGGCGCAGGGCGAGTTCCTCACCCGCGTCAGCGGGCGGCGCTGCCTGTACCTGATAGATGATTTTGCCTCGGAACTCGATGATGCCCGCCGCGGTCTGTTATCCAGTCGCCTGAAAGCGACGCAGTCGCAGGTTTTCGTCAGCGCGATCAGCGCTGAGCACGTTATGGACATGTCGGACAAAAATTCGAAGATGTTCCGCGTGGAAAAAGGTAAAATAACGGATTAACCCAAGATTAAATGAGCGAGAAACGTTGATGTCGAATTCTTATGACTCCTCCAGTATCAAAGTCCTGAAAGGGCTGGATGCGGTGCGTAAGCGCCCGGGTATGTATATCGGCGACACGGATGACGGCACCGGTCTGCACCACATGGTATTCGAGGTTGTGGATAACGCTATCGACGAAGCGCTCGCGGGTTACTGCAAAGATATCGTGGTGACCATCCACAGCGATAACTCCGTCTCCGTCCAGGATGACGGCCGCGGCATCCCGACCGGCATTCACCCGGAAGAGGGCGTCTCCGCAGCGGAAGTTATCATGACCGTCCTGCACGCTGGCGGTAAATTCGATGATAACTCCTATAAAGTCTCCGGCGGCCTGCACGGCGTGGGCGTCTCGGTGGTTAACGCCCTGTCGCAGAAGCTGGAGCTGGTTATCCAGCGTGATAACAAAGTGCACAAACAAATGTATGAGCACGGTGTGCCGCAGGCGCCGCTGGCCGTGACCGGCGAGACCGATAAAACCGGCACCATGGTGCGTTTCTGGCCGAGCCTGGAAACCTTCACCAACGTCACCGAGTTTGAATACGATATCCTGGCGAAACGCCTGCGCGAACTGTCGTTCCTGAACTCCGGGGTCTCTATCCGCCTGCGCGATAAGCGTGACGGCAAAGAAGACCATTTCCACTACGAAGGCGGCATCAAGGCGTTCGTTGAGTATCTCAACAAGAACAAAACGCCGATCCATCCGAATATCTTCTATTTCTCTACGGAAAAAGACGGTATCGGTGTGGAAGTGGCCCTGCAGTGGAACGATGGCTTCCAGGAAAACATTTACTGCTTTACCAATAACATTCCGCAGCGTGACGGTGGTACTCACCTTGCCGGCTTCCGTGCGGCGATGACCCGTACCCTCAACGCCTACATGGACAAAGAGGGCTACAGTAAAAAAGCGAAAGTCAGCGCCACCGGCGACGACGCCCGTGAAGGCCTGATTGCCGTGGTATCGGTGAAAGTGCCGGATCCGAAATTCTCCTCGCAGACCAAAGACAAGCTGGTCTCCTCCGAGGTGAAATCGGCGGTTGAGCAGCAGATGAACGAACTGCTGAGCGAATACCTGCTGGAAAACCCGTCCGATGCGAAAATCGTGGTCGGCAAAATTATTGACGCCGCGCGCGCGCGCGAAGCCGCGCGTCGTGCCCGTGAGATGACCCGCCGTAAAGGCGCGCTGGATCTGGCTGGCCTGCCGGGCAAACTAGCGGACTGCCAGGAACGCGACCCGGCGCTCTCCGAACTGTACCTGGTGGAAGGGGACTCCGCGGGCGGCTCTGCGAAGCAGGGGCGTAACCGCAAGAATCAGGCGATCCTGCCGCTGAAGGGTAAAATCCTCAACGTTGAGAAAGCCCGCTTCGATAAAATGCTCTCTTCCCAGGAAGTGGCCACGCTGATCACCGCTCTGGGCTGCGGCATCGGGCGCGATGAGTACAACCCGGACAAACTGCGCTATCACAGCATCATCATCATGACCGATGCGGACGTCGACGGCTCGCACATTCGTACCCTGCTGTTGACCTTCTTCTATCGCCAGATGCCGGAGATCGTCGAGCGCGGCCACGTCTATATTGCCCAGCCGCCGCTGTACAAAGTGAAGAAAGGCAAACAGGAACAGTACATTAAAGACGACGAAGCGATGGATCAGTATCAGATCGCTATCGCTCTTGACGGTGCGACCCTGCATACTAACGCCAATGCGCCGGCGCTGGCGGGCGAACCGCTGGAAAAACTGGTTGCCGAGTTTAACGCCACCCAGAAAATGATTGGCCGCATGGAGCGCCGCTTCCCGAAAGCGCTGCTGAAAGAGCTTATCTATCAGCCGACCCTGACCGAGGCCGATCTGGCTGACGAACAGAAGGTGACCCGCTGGGTGAACACGCTGGTATCCGAGCTGAATGAGAAAGAGCAGCACGGCAGCCAGTGGAAATTTGATCTCCACGAGAACAAAGAGCTGCAGCATTTTGAACCAGTTATTCGCGTTCGTACCCACGGCGTGGACACCGACTATCCGCTGGATAATGAGTTCATTATGGGGCCGGAATATCGCCGTATCTGTACCCTGGGCGAGAAACTGCGCGGCCTGATGGAAGAAGATGCTTACATCGAGCGCGGCGAACGTCGTCAGCCGGTGGCCAGCTTCGAGCAGGCCCTGGACTGGCTGGTGAAAGAGTCCCGTCGCGGCCTCTCTATCCAGCGCTATAAAGGTCTGGGCGAGATGAACCCGGATCAGCTGTGGGAGACCACCATGGATCCGGACAGCCGCCGCATGCTGCGCGTCACCGTCAAGGATGCCATTGCTGCCGATCAGCTGTTCACCACCCTGATGGGTGATGCGGTTGAACCACGTCGCGCCTTTATCGAAGAAAACGCCCTGAAAGCGGCGAATATCGATATCTAAGCCGTGTTCCCCCGGAGCGAGTTTGCCCGGGGTAACGGAATGTCTGAGCCCGGTCGCATGGCGCGACCGGGCTTTTCTTTGCCAGTAAAAGAGGAATCCTCTGCTGCGGTTCCATCCCCCTTTCTGGCCGACACTTTTACTGTTTTTTGAGCGGAATCGCGTTAGCATGAGGGAAGACTCATCTTACCCGGGGATCCTATGGCTATTAAACTGATTGCAATCGATATGGACGGCACTCTGCTGCTGCCAGACCATACCATCTCTCCTGCGGTGAAAGCCGCCATTGCCGCGGCGCGTGAGCGCGGCGTCAACGTGGTGCTGACCACCGGCCGCCCTTACGCCGGCGTTCACAGCTATCTGAAAGAGCTGCATATGGAGCAGCCGGGTGATTACTGCATTACCTACAATGGCGCGCTGGTGCAAAAAGCCGGGGACGGCAGCACCGTGGCGCAAACCGCGCTGAGCTATGACGACTATCGCTTCCTCGAACAGCTCTCCCGCGAAGTCGGCTCCCACTTCCACGCGCTCGATCGCAATACGCTGTATACCGCAAACCGCGATATCAGCTACTACACCGTGCATGAATCCTATGTGGCAACCATCCCGCTGGTGTTCTGCGAAGCGGAAAAGATGGACCCTGAAATCCAGTTGCTGAAAGTCATGATGATCGATGAGCCGGCGATCCTCGACCAGGCCATCGCCCGTATCCCGGCGGAAGTGAAAGAGAAGTACACCGTGCTGAAAAGCGCGCCTTACTTCCTCGAAATACTGGATAAACGCGTCAATAAAGGCACCGGCGTGAAGTCGCTGGCCGATGCGCTGGGTATCAAACCAGAAGAGATTATGGCGATTGGCGATCAGGAAAATGATATCGCGATGATTGAATTTGCCGGCGTCGGCGTGGCGATGGATAACGCCATTCCGGCGGTTAAAGAGGCGGCGAACTTCATTACCAAATCGAACCTCGATGATGGCGTCGCCTTCGCTATTGAAAAATACGTTTTAGCGTAAGCTTCCTTCAGGCCCGGCGTTCTTCGGGCCTGTCTTCTCTTTTTTCATGAACAGATGTTAATCCGCATTTAAATCCCTTATTCCGCACAGGGGATTCTATAAGCTACCCGCCCTCTTTTTTTGCAATTCAGAACTAACATCAGATTTTTCATGAATAAACGCCATTATTTGATGTTGGTTACGCTGCCATTCGCCTCTGTTCAGATTTGCGCGGCCGCGGAACCAACGACGCCGCTTGAGCCGGCGTACGCCTATCACGGCGCCGAGCCTGCGGATCTGCCGGCGCCGGTCGACACCGAGACTGAGACAGCGGAATCGGCGCCGATATTGCCATTTCTAGGCGATGAGGCCAGAAAACGTGGCTACGTCCTGCCGCTGCCGTTTGGCGTCAGCATTAATTATATGGATATGCGGCAGAATATTAATGTCGACAGCATTAGCTTCACCGGCCTGTCGCTGGACGGCCGCAATATCGATTGCGGTAAGGATCCTGTTTGCAAACACGCCGTGAAGAACATTTTCGCTAAGGGGCCGGTCTCACTGGATAACGCCTTCCAGATTGGCGTTGGTCATACGCGGGAAAGCAGCAAAACCGAGACGCTCAAGCTGGATGCCTGGCTGCTGCCGTTTATGAATGTTTATGGTCTCGTCGGACACACCGAGGGACACTCCATTTCGCAGATTGCCGTCGGCCTGAAGGGACCGAACGGCAAAGTGGTGCCCATGCCCGGGATGCAGGACCTCGACTTTCGCCTCGATTTTAAAGGTACCACCTATGGGATGGGCACCACGCTGGTGGGCGGCGTCGGCAACTGGTTTACGGTGCTGGACGCTAACTACACCCAGACCCGCTTTGATATCCTCGACGGCAGCATTGATGCGTTTACCTTTTCGCCGCGCGTAGGCTATCGTTTCAATACGCCTTCGGTCGATGCGCTACATCTCCCCGCCGGTAAGCTGAACCTGTGGGTCGGCAGCATGTATCAGGACGTGCAGCAGGAGTTTAAGGGCAGCCTTAACGATCTCTCGATGCCGTCGCCGCTGCTGCAGAATATGGTCAACCTGGCCAACCAGGACAATAACGGTCGCTTCGATGTGAAGCAGCATCTGCAGTCGCCGTGGAACGTGCTGGTGGGCGCACAGTATGAGCTGACGCAGAATTTTAACATCACCACGGAGTTTGGTTTTGCCGAACGTAACAGCTTCTTTATCTCCGGTGAGTATCGCTTTTGAGCCGACCGCTTAACCCTGTTCTGTTGCTTCTGACATGCGCGCTATGCGCGCCGGTCCAGGCCAAGGCCATCAGCCGCGAGCAAATCGACGGCTGGCTGCAGCATCTCGGCGCCAGCGATAAGTTCGACGCCAGCAAAGGCATTGACTGGGGCATGATGCCCGGTCCGTTTTATACGCCGGAGCTGGGGCTGGGCATCGGCATTGCCGTCGTCGGTCTCTACCGTCCCGATCCGCAGGATACCACCAGCCAGAATTCCACGCTGACGCTCAGCGGCTACGCCAGCTCCACCGGCGCCTTTGGCCTTAGCGTGAAAAACTACGCTTTTTTTGACCACGACCGATGGCGAATTTTTGTTGATGGTTCAATGGCCAACACCCCGACGTACTTCTGGGGACAAGGCTTTCATGCCGGCGATAAAGACAACGAAAAAGAGAAATATACCGCCCAGGTGCTGACCCTGCGCCCGACGGTCTACCGGCAGCTCATCGACAATGTTTATCTCGGCGCTGGATGGTCGCTGGCGGCGCAGAATGCCGATAAGATGGACCATAACGATCTGCCGAAAATTGAAAATACCCCGCAGGGACCGTCGGTATTCAGCTCGGGTGCCAGCGTCGCGCTCAACTGGGACGATCGCGACTTCGTCCCCAACCCGCGCCGGGGTCAGTATGCCAACTTCCGTTACACCCACTATGCGCCCGGCTTAGGCAGCGATACCCGCTTTGAAGAATTTCAGCTGCACTACAGCCATTATCATGCCCTCAGCGAGAAGAGCGTCCTCGCCTGGGAGGCCGATGGCGCCTTCACCCAGGGCGAGGTACCGTGGAGCATGATGCCGCTGCTGGGCAGCGATGAACGGATGCGCGGCTACTACCAGGGGCGCTACCGGGATAAAAACGTCGTCAGCGGTCAGCTGGAATATCGCCGGCAGCTCACCTGGCGGCACGGGATTGTCGCCTGGGCCGGGGCGGGAACCATGGGGCCTTCACTGTCGTCGCTGAATAATGACCGCTGGCTGCCTTCGGCGGGCGTTGGCTACCGCTTTGAATTCAAACCTCGCGTTAACGTTCGCCTCGACTACGGTATCGGCAAAGGCAGCAGCGGCTTTTACTTCCAGGTCGGCGAAGCGTTTTAACGCCTCCTCCTCTTATTTTTCTCTCTTATCGCCTCTTGCCAAGCCGCTGCGCTTTAATTTTCATGAATTGTTCTTTTTGTGATCCAAATTGTAGTACAACACGATAATATTGTACTACATTACGCTCATGTTGATAACGTACAGCATCACGTTAGTAGTACAAACATGAGGCGAAATTCAGCAGCGGCGGTAAAGTAGAGCAGTACACATAGAGCACAAGGACTCTCCATGACTCTCAATAAGACCGATCGCATTGTGATCTCGCTGGGCAAACAGATCGTCAGCGGTAAATACGTCCCGGGTTCGGCGCTTCCGGCCGAAGCGGAACTCTGTGAGGAGTTTGAAACCTCGCGCAACATCATCCGCGAAGTGTTTCGTTCCCTGATGGCGAAGCGGCTGATTGAAATGAAGCGCTATCGCGGCGCGTTTGTCGCTCCCAGAAACCAGTGGAACTACCTCGACACCGAGGTGCTGCAGTGGGTACTGGAAAATGACTATGACCCGCGTCTTATCAGCGCGATGAGTGAAGTGCGCAACCTGGTTGAACCCGCTATCGCGCGTTGGGCGGCGGAACGCGCCACCTCAAGCGATCTGGCGGAAATCGAGTCGGCGCTGAATGACATGATCGCCAACAACCAAAACCGGGATGCCTTTAACGAAGCGGATATTCGCTACCACGAGGCGGTGCTGCAGTCAGTACATAACCCGGTTTTGCAGCAGCTTAGCGTGGCGATCAGTTCGCTGCAGCGGGCGGTATTTGAACGGACCTGGATGGGCGATGAAGGCAACATGCCGAAAACCCTCCAGGAACATAAAGCGCTATTTGACGCCATTCGGCATCAGGATAGCGACGCGGCGGAGCAGGCGGCGTTGACGATGATCGCCAGCTCGACACGAAGGCTTAAGGAAATCACATGACGGCTCGCTACATCGCAATAGATTGGGGATCGACGAATTTACGCGCCTGGCTTTATCAGGGCGAAGAATGCCTGGAAAGCAGGCAATCTGAAGCAGGCGTAACGCGCCTGAATGGTCGCTCTCCCGCTGCGGTGTTAGCGGAAATCACACAGCACTGGCGCGATGGCGCCACACCGGTGGTGATGGCAGGTATGGTCGGCAGCAACGTGGGCTGGAAAATTGCCCCTTATTTGCCGCTTCCTGCCGCTTTCTCGGATATTGGCCAGCAGTTAACTGCCGTTGGCGACAATATCTGGATAATTCCCGGCCTTTGCATTTCCCGTGACGATAACCATAACGTCATACGCGGGGAAGAAACGCAACTGCTGGGCGCACGCGCCTTAGCCCCTTCGTCTGTCTATGTGATGCCAGGAACCCACTGCAAATGGGTACTGGCCGATCGCCTGCAAATTCACGATTTTCGTACCGTTTTGACCGGTGAGTTGCATCATCTGTTGCTTCAGCACTCGCTGGTGGGCGCCGGCTTGCCGCCGCAGGAAACGTCCGCCGACGCATTCGCGGCCGGTCTGCAGCGCGGTATCAACAACCCCGCCGTCCTGCCGCAGCTGTTTGAAGTGCGCGCTTCGCACGTGCTGGGCGCGTTGCCTCGCGAGCAGGTTAGCGAATTTCTTTCCGGCCTGCTGATTGGTGCTGAAGTTGCCACCCTCAGCGCCACGTTCGCCGGACAGCAGGCGATTACCCTCGTCGCCGGGTCATCGTTAACATCCCGTTATCAGCAGGCATTCCGTGCCATTGGCCGCGAAGTCACTGCGGTTGCGGGCGATACGGCATTTCAGACAGGAATAAGGAGCATCGCTTATGCAGTGGCAAACTAACCTTCCGCTTATCGCTATCCTGCGCGGTATTACGCCAGACGATGCGCTGGCCCACGTTGGTGCCGTTATCGACGCCGGTTTCGACGCGGTTGAAATCCCGCTGAACTCGCCGCAGTGGGAGAAAAGTATTCCGCAGGTCGTCGACGCTTACGGCGAGCAGGCGCTTATCGGCGCGGGCACCGTGCTGCAACCGGAACAGGTCGACAGGCTGGCGGCCATGGGCTGTCGGCTGATTGTGACGCCAAATATTCAGCCGGAAGTGATCCGGCGGGCGGTAGGTTACGGCATGACCGTCTGTCCAGGCTGCGCCACCGCCAGCGAAGCTTTCAGCGCGCTGGATGCCGGCGCGCAGGCGCTGAAAATTTTCCCGTCATCAGCTTTTGGCCCGGATTACATCAAAGCGTTAAAAGCCGTGCTGCCGCCGGAAGTTCCGGTCTTTGCCGTCGGCGGCGTGACGCCAGAAAATCTGGCGCAGTGGATTAATGCCGGCTGTGTGGGGGCTGGGCTGGGTAGCGATCTCTATCGTGCCGGCCAGCCGGTTGAACGTACCGCGCAGCAGGCAGCCGCATTTGTAAAAGCGTATCGAGAGGCAGTGAAATGAAAATAACCAATATCACCACGTACCGTTTACCTCCGCGTTGGATGTTCCTGAAGATTGAAACCGATGAAGGTATTGTCGGCTGGGGCGAACCGGTGATTGAAGGGCGCGCCCGTACGGTGGAAGCCGCCGTTCATGAATTTGGCGATTACATGATTGGTCAGGATCCGGCGCGGATTAATGACCTGTGGCAGGTGATGTACCGCGGCGGCTTTTATCGCGGCGGCCCGATTATGATGAGCGCCATCGCCGGAATTGATCAGGCGTTATGGGATATTAAAGGTAAGGTCCTGAATGCCCCGGTCTGGCAACTGATGGGCGGGCTGGTGCGCGACAAAATTAAAGCCTACAGCTGGGTGGGCGGCGACCGTCCCGCTGAAGTGATTGACGGGATTAAGAAGCTGCGCGGCATTGGTTTCGATACCTTTAAATTAAACGGTTGCGAAGAGATGGGGCTCATTGATAATTCCCGCGCGGTTGACGCGGCGGTGAATACCGTGGCGCAAATCCGCGAAGCGTTTGGCAATGAAATTGAGTTTGGTCTCGATTTTCATGGCCGCGTTAGCGCACCGATGGCTAAGGTATTAATTAAAGAGCTGGAGCCATATCGCCCATTATTTATTGAGGAACCGGTATTAGCCGAGCAGGCGGAATATTATCCGCGGCTGGCGGCGCAAACGCATATTCCCATTGCCGCCGGCGAACGTATGTTTTCGCGCTTTGAATTTAAACGGGTCCTGGAAGCGGGCGGGGTGGCTATTTTACAGCCCGATCTGTCACACGCAGGTGGTATTACCGAATGCTATAAAATTGCCGGCATGGCGGAAGCCTATGACGTTGGGCTGGCGCCGCACTGTCCGCTGGGGCCGATCGCGCTGGCTGCCTGTCTGCACGTTGATTTCGTTTCACATAACGCGGTCTTCCAGGAGCAGAGCATGGGGATCCACTACAACAAAGGCGCCGAACTGCTTGATTTTGTGAAAAACAAAGAAGATTTCAATATGGAAGGCGGCTTCTTTAAACCATTGATGAAGCCGGGGCTGGGCGTGGAAATTGATGAGACCCGCGTGATTGAGTTAAGTAAAAACGCGCCGGACTGGCGAAATCCGTTGTGGCGGTATGAGGATGGCTCTGTCGCCGAATGGTAAATGCGCGTCATACTTCGCACTGGTGATGCGTTGGCTGCATTTTCTTACCCTGGTCACATACTATTGTATGCTCCCAGGGATGCGAAAATTTGCCGCCTTTCCCCAGCACGAATTATTTAGCGCATCGCAACATAGTTATTAATAAAAAACAAAAACACCCTCTGTAAATTACCGGGCATGGTGAGCGGCTTCGCTATGCCCAAAATCTGGAGACAGATTGCGATGGATATTTCAGTTACCGCTGTAAAAACCGGGCGTCGCCGTTATTTGACGCTAATCATGATCTTTATTACCGTGGTTATTTGTTATGTTGACCGCGCCAACCTCGCCGTCGCCTCGGCGCATATTCAGGAGGAGTTTGGTATTAGCAAAGCGGAAATGGGCTACGTATTTTCCGCCTTTGCCTGGCTGTATACCCTCTGCCAGATACCGGGCGGTTGGTTCCTTGACCGCGTGGGATCCAGGCTTACCTACTTTATCGCCATCTTTGGCTGGTCTGTAGCCACGTTGCTACAAGGCTTCGCCACCGGATTAATGTCGCTCATTGGCCTGCGCGCTATCACCGGGATCTTCGAGGCACCTGCCTTTCCAACCAATAACCGCATGGTGACCAGCTGGTTCCCGGAGCACGAGCGCGCTTCCGCTGTCGGGTTTTATACCTCCGGGCAATTTGTTGGTCTGGCTTTCTTAACGCCGCTGCTGATTTGGATCCAGGAGCTATTGAGCTGGCACTGGGTGTTTATTGTTACCGGCGGTATCGGCATTATCTGGTCGCTGATCTGGTTCAAGGTTTATCAACCGCCGCGCCTGACCAAAAGCATCAGCAAAGCCGAACTCGACTATATTCGCGACGGCGGCGGCCTGGTGGATGGCGATGCGCCGGTGAAGAAAGAGGCGCGTCAACCGTTATCGAAAGCGGACTGGAAGCTGGTCTTTCACCGCAAGCTGGTCGGTGTTTACCTTGGGCAGTTCGCGGTAACCTCGACGCTGTGGTTCTTCCTGACCTGGTTCCCGAACTATTTAACCCAGGAAAAAGGCATTACCGCGCTGAAGGCCGGTTTTATGACCACGGTGCCCTTTCTCGCCGCATTTTTTGGCGTCCTGCTCTCTGGTTGGCTGGCGGATAAATTGGTGAAAAAAGGCTACTCGCTGGGCGTGGCGCGTAAAACGCCGATCATCTGCGGGCTGCTGATCTCCACCTGCATCATGGGAGCGAATTACACCAACGACCCGGTATGGATTATGGCGCTGATGGCGCTAGCGTTCTTCGGTAACGGTTTTGCCTCCATTACCTGGTCGCTGGTCTCATCCCTGGCGCCGATGCGCCTGATCGGTCTAACCGGTGGCGTGTTTAACTTTGTTGGCGGCCTGGGGGGCATCACCGTCCCGCTAGTGATTGGCTATTTGGCGCAGGATTACGGCTTTGGCCCGGCGCTGGTTTATATCTCAGTAGTGGCCCTGATTGGCGCGCTGTCTTATATCCTGCTGGTCGGTGATGTGAAACGTGTAGGTTAAATTTTTGCGATACGCTACCCTGATGCGTAAGTCTCGCATCAGGGTATCGTCATGAAACAAATCACTTTTGCTCCCCATCATCATCAGCTCACCAATATTAATACCTGGACCCCCGACAGCCAGTGGCTGGTGTACGACGTCCGCCCGTCCGGCGCGTCGTTCACCGGCGAGACCATAGAGCGAGTGAACGTAAACAGCGGCGCGGTGGAGACCATTTATCGTGCCACGCAAGGCGCGCACGTCGGCGTGGTGACCGTGCATCCAACCCAGGAGCGCTACGTGTTCATTCACGGCCCCGAGCGGCCGGATGCACAGTGGCAGTATGATTTTCATCACCGTCGCGGGGTGGTGGCCTTTCAGGGAGCCGTCGAGAATCTGGACGCCATGGACATTACCGCCCCTTACACCCCCGGGGCGCTGCGCGGCGGCAGCCACGTCCATGTCTATAGCCCCAACGGCCAACTGGTCAGTTTTACCTACAACGATCATGTGTTGCATGAGCGCGACCCGGCGTTGGATCTGCGCAACGTCGGCGTGGCGGCGCCGTATGGGCCGGTGACGCCGCCGGGCCACCATCCGCGCGAATACGGCGGCAGCCACTGGTGCGTGCTGGTGAGCCGCACGACGCCGACTCCCGCGCCGGGCAGCGATGAGATTAATCGCGCCTATGAAGAGGGCTGGGTCGGGAACCATGCGCTGGCGTTTATTGGCGATACGCTGGCGGAAAACGGCGACAAAGTCCCGGAGCTGTTTATTGTCGAGCTGCCGCAGGATGAAGCCGGCTGGAAGCAGCCCGGCGGGGCGCCGCTGGCGGGCACCGCAAGCACGATGCCGGCGCCGCCGGCGGGCGTCAGTCAGCGTCGTTTGACCTTCACCCACCATCGCCGCTACCCGGGGCTGGTGAACGTTCCGCGCCACTGGGTGCGCGCCAATCCGCAGTCGACGGCGATAGCCTTTCTGATGCGCGACGACGCCGGCGTAGTGCAGCTATGGCTTATTTCCCCGCGGGGGGGCGAGCCGCGGCAGTTGACGCATCACGCGTCGGGTATCCAGTCGGCGTTTAACTGGCATCCGTCGGGAGAGTGGCTGGGCTTTGTACTGGAGGGGCGGATTGCCTGCTGTCATGCCGGCACAGGCGATATCACCTTTTTAACCGAGGCGCATGCTCATGCGCCCTCGGCGGACGCGATCGTCTTTTCGCCAGACGGTAAACAGATTGCCTGGATGGAGGAGGTGGACGGTTATCGTCAGCTGTGGGTTACGCAGACCGGGCGATAACTTACTGGGCAGGCATCGGCGCTGGCGGGATCACCGAGTTGGTCGCCAGCGTGGCCTTCTCGCTCTTTTCGACCCGAGATTTGATTGAGCTGTCGGTGCGGAACATATCCCACGGCAGCAGCAGGGTATCCATGACGGCGGTGAACGGCATGTCCAGCGCCACCAGCGATTTCACACCCCAGTTGGTATTGCTGTCCCCCAGCGTTTGCGCACTGGATCGCGTGCCCGGATAGGTTCCCTCTTTGCCACCGGTATGTGACATTACGCTGGAGCAACCGCTCAGGCTTATTATCCCGCTGAACAGGACCAGCTTTAACAGTCGTCTGCTTTTCATTGTTCTTCCATCGTCGTTTCGGGCGTTGAGATAACCTTGTTGGGTTATATCGGGCCATCCCGTGAATGCATAGCGTTATTGCGCCGCACTGTGGCGGGCATCGCACTTTGCTTTTTGTGCTCCTCCCCCCAGTCTAAGCAATCATCGGCAAACTGCAAAAAAAAACGCCCCGAATCCCTTGAAAAGGACGGGGAGAAACCCATTTTATAGGTGTAACCCGCTGAGAATACGCCTGAGGGGTATTCCGGATTACCGCGGCCTGTCCACGATGGAAGGTCATTTGATTCTCGCTGATTTTCAGGAGCTATTTATTATGCGTAACTTCGATCTCTCCCCGCTTTATCGTTCAGCCATTGGTTTCGACCGCCTGTTTAACCTGCTGGAAAACAATCAAAGCCAGAGCAATGGCGGCTACCCTCCGTATAACGTCGAGCTGGTAGACGAAAACCACTATCGCATCGCCATCGCGGTGGCCGGCTTTGCTGAAAGCGAACTGGAGATCACCGCCCAGGACAATCTGCTGATCGTCAAAGGCGCCCACGCTGCCGAGCAGAAAGAGCGGACCTACCTGTATCAGGGGATCGCCGAGCGCAACTTCGAGCGCAAATTCCAGCTAGCGGAAAACATTCATGTCCGCGGCGCCAACCTGGTAAACGGTCTGCTGTATATCGATCTGGAACGGGTGATCCCGGAAGCGAACAAGCCGCGCCGTATCGAAATCAACTAATTGTCTCTCTCAGGCCGCAAGGCGGCCTGATGTAACAACCTGCTCGCCGTCAGGGAGCAGATGCGAATTCACGCAATTCGCAGACATTCACTCGCTTCTTAGAAGGAGAAAACAGTATGCGTAACTACGATTTATCCCCCCTGCTGCGTCAATGGATCGGTTTTGACAAACTGGCCAGCGCCCTGCAAACCGCCGGTGAAAGCCAGAGCTTCCCGCCCTATAACATCGAAAAAAGCGACGATAACCACTACCGCATCACCCTTGCGCTGGCCGGTTTCCGTCAGGAAGATCTGGATATTCAACTGGAAGGCACCCGCCTGGTGGTAAAAGGCACACCGCAGCAGCCGGAAAAAGAGACCACCTGGCTACACCAGGGGCTGGTGAGCCAGGCCTTCAGCCTGAGCTTCACCCTCGCTGACAACATGGAGGTCTCTGGCGCGACCTTCACCAACGGTCTGCTGCATATCGATCTGACCCGCAATGAGCCTGAGCAGATCGCCCCGCAGCGTATCGCCATCAGCGAACGACCGGCGTTAAATAGTTAATTAAGCGAAAAACTTATAAAGCCCCGATTTTCGGGGCTTTTTTGTGCCTGTCTGTTTGCTGGTATTGTGCGCCAGGCAGCATACAACCCGCCTGGCCGCGGTCATAATCCCTGTTAATAATAATGTTATTCACAGGGACGGTACCATGAGTGAGATAGCATTGACGGTCAGCGTACTGGCGCTGGTGGCGGTGGTTGGGTTGTGGATCGGCAATGTCAAAATCCGCGGCGTTGGCTTTGGTATTGGCGGCGTGTTGTTTGGCGGCATTATCGTCGGTCACTTTGTCGATCAGGCGGGCGTCGCCCTCAGCAGCCCGATGCTGCATTTTATTCAGGAATTCGGCTTGATCCTGTTTGTCTACACCATCGGTATCCAGGTGGGACCGGGCTTTTTCGCCTCGCTGCGGGTCTCAGGCCTGCGGCTCAATCTGTTCGCTATCCTGATCGTGATTCTCGGCGGCCTGGTCACCGCGGTGCTGCATAAGCTGTTCAATATTCCTCTCCCGGTGGTGCTTGGCATCTTCTCCGGCGCGGTGACCAACACGCCGGCGCTGGGGGCCGGGCAGCAAATCCTGCGCGATCTCGGGATGCCGTTCGAGGTGGTCGATCAGATGGGGATGAGCTACGCGATGGCGTATCCGTTCGGCATCTGCGGCATTCTGCTGACCATGTGGCTGGTGCGCCTGTTCTTTCGCATCAATGTCGAGAAAGAGGCCCAGCAGTTTGAGGAGAGCAGCGGCAACGGCCATGCCCATTTGCACACCATCAACGTGCGTGTGGAGAACCCCAACCTCCACCAGATGGCGATTCAGGATGTGCCGATGCTCAACAGCGACAATATCGTCTGTTCGCGGCTGAAGCGCGGTGAGCTGCTGATGGTGCCTGCGCCGGGAACCCTTATCCAGGCCGGCGATCTGCTGCACCTGGTGGGGCGGCCGGAGGATCTGCACAATGCGCAACTGGTGATCGGCCAGGAGGTGGCCACCTCGCTGTCAACGCGCGGCACCGACCTGAAGGTGGAGCGGGTGGTGGTGACTAACGAGAAAGTGCTGGGGAAGAAAATACGCGATCTGCACGTCAAACAGCGCTATGACGTGGTGATCTCCCGGCTTAATCGTGCAGGCGTCGAACTGGTGGCCAGCAGCAGCGCCAGCCTGCAGTTTGGCGATATCCTCAACCTGGTCGGCCGTCCGGAGGCGATTGACGCCGTGGCCGCCGAGCTGGGTAACGCCCAGCAGAAGCTGCAGCAGGTTCAGATGCTGCCGGTATTTATCGGCATCGGCCTCGGGGTACTGCTGGGTTCTATCCCGTTGTTTATTCCCGGCTTCCCCGCCGCCCTGAAGCTGGGGCTGGCCGGGGGGCCGCTGATTATGGCGCTGATTCTCGGGCGCATCGGGAGCATCGGCAAGCTGTACTGGTTTATGCCGCCGAGCGCCAACCTGGCGCTGCGCGAGCTGGGGATCGTGCTGTTTCTGGCGGTGGTCGGGCTAAAATCGGGGGGCGACTTTGTGGCGACCCTGACCCAGGGCGATGGCCTGAGCTGGATCGCTTACGGCATTTTCATCACCGCCATCCCGCTGCTGACGGTAGGCATTCTCGCGCGCATGCTGGCGAACATGAACTATCTGACGCTGTGCGGCATGCTGGCCGGCTCGATGACCGACCCGCCGGCGCTGGCCTTCGCCAACAATCTGCACGCCACCAGCGGCGCGGCGGCGCTCTCTTACGCTACCGTCTATCCGCTGGTGATGTTTCTGCGGATTATCACCCCGCAGCTACTCGCCGTGCTGTTCTGGGGGCTGAGCTAGCGGGCTGTGCGTCTGGACGCGGCGCAGATGGTAGTCCACCTGATACTCGCTGGCGTTGCGGAACATGACCGAATAGTTAAGAAACTCGCCGCTGTCGCTGTAGGAAAGGGAGGTAATACGCAGCAGCGGCGTCTGCTCCGGGACGTTCATTGAGCGCGCCAGCTGCTTGTCCGCCAGCACCGGCGTCAGGGTCTCATAGTTCCCGCTGATGATGATCCCGCACTCCTTCTCAATATAATCAAATTTCGACCCTTCCAGATGACTCAGCGACAGGTTGCGGAACAGCTTCACCGGCATATAGCTATCCTCCAGCATCAGCGGCTTGCCGTCGACGAAGCGCACCCGTCGTGAGAAGTAGATCCGTTCATCAATTTTAATCCGCAGCAGGCTGGCGATGGCCGGCGGGGCAGGCATCACTTCGAAGGCCAGCACCTGGCTCACCACCTCTTTACCCTGCTTGCGCAGCACTTCCGCCAGGCCGGTGAGATTGCTGGTTTCATGATGGACGTCTTTGCGCGCCACGTAGGTCCCCGAGCCGTGACGACGGACCACCAGCCCCCAGTCCACCAGCAGGTCGATGGCTTTGCGGATGGTCATGCGCGCCACCCCGAACTCCTCGGCCAGTTTTTTCTCTCCCGGCAGCGGGCTGCCGATGGCGAAGTCGGCAGAATTCAGCCGTAGCCGCAGGCGGTCAGCAATGGATTTGTAGATCACCAGTAGTCCTCTTGTACAGGAAAGGGCGAGGTTATTTTCTTCATCTGTTAGCAAAAAATAGGTTTTAAGACAGACAGTTATTATCCATTCATTAGATCGATTACATCCTTTAGCTTATCGATGTCTAACTTTTGTTAGCGAAGTAGACAACTTTGGCCAAATTAAAACCATGAAAGCGATCACGAATCGCAACGGCGCGGCATGTTGTCGGACGGGCAAATTCCTATTCTCGAGTGAGGCCGGTAACTAAGAAAAAGAAGGCCATTCACCCTACGAGTTGTTATATGAGGATTTCCCAATGCTCAGTCAAATACAACGCTTTGGCGGCGCCATGTTTACCCCGGTTTTATTGTTTCCTTTCGCCGGGATCGTGGTCGGTATCGCCATTATGTTGCGCAACCCGATGTTCGTCGGCGAAGCGCTGACCGCACCCGACAGCCTGTTTGCACAGATCGTTCACATCATCGAAGAGGGCGGCTGGACCGTCTTTCGTAATATGCCGCTGATTTTCGCCGTCGGCCTGCCGATTGGCCTGGCGAAGCAGGCCCAGGGCCGGGCCTGTCTGGCGGTACTGGTGAGCTTTCTCACCTGGAACTACTTTATCAATGCCATGGGGATGACCTGGGGCCACTTCTTCGGCGTCGACTTTTCCGTTGAACCCACGGCCGGCAGCGGCCTGACGATGATTGCCGGGATTAAAACCCTCGACACCAGCATTATCGGGGCGATCGTCATCTCCGGCCTGGTGACGGCCCTGCATAATCGCTATTTCGATAAACCCCTGCCGGTGTTCCTCGGCATCTTCCAGGGCTCATCGTTTGTGGTCATTGTCGCCTTCCTCGCGATGATCCCCTGCGCCTGGCTGACGCTGCTCGGCTGGCCAAAAGTCCAGCTGGGTATTGAATCGCTACAGGCCTTCCTGCGCTCTGCCGGCGCGCTTGGGGTGTGGGTTTACATCTTCCTTGAGCGCATTCTGATCCCCACCGGCCTGCACCACTTCGTCTATGGCCCGTTCATCTTTGGCCCGGCGGTGGTGGAGGGGGGACTACAGGTCTACTGGGCAGAGCATCTGCAGGCGTTCAGTCAGAGTACGGAACCGCTGAAGACGCTGTTCCCGGAGGGCGGCTTTGCCCTGCACGGTAACTCGAAAGTGTTTGGTTCGGTGGGCATTGCGCTGGCGCTCTACTTCACCGCCGCGCCGGAAAATCGCGTCAAGGTTGCCGGCCTGCTGATCCCCGCCACGTTGACCGCGATGCTGGTCGGGATCACCGAGCCGCTGGAGTTCACCTTCCTGTTCATCTCGCCGCTGCTGTTCGCCGTCCACGCGGTGCTGGCGGCGTCCATGGCGACGGTAATGTACATCTGCGGGGTGGTGGGCAATTTCGGCGGCGGCCTGCTCGACCAGTTCTTGCCGCAAAACTGGATCCCAATGTTTCATCACCACGCCTCGATGATGTTCATTCAGATAGGTATTGGTCTCTGTTTCACCGCTCTCTACTTCGTGGTCTTCCGCACCCTGATCCTGCGTCTGAACCTGAAGACGCCGGGCCGGGAAGAGAGTGAAATCAAGCTCTACAGCAAGGCCGATTACCAGGCGGCACGAGGTAAAACCACGGCCGCCGCCGCGCCAGAGACCCGGCTGGGTCAGGCCGCTGGCTTCCTGCAGGCCCTCGGCGGCGCACGCAACATTGAAAGTATCAATAACTGCGCCACCCGACTGCGCATCGCGCTGGTCGATATGGCGAAAACGCAAAGTGACGACGTCTTTAAAGCGCTGGGCGCCCACGGGGTAGTACGCCGCGGCAACGGGATTCAGGTCATCGTCGGCCTGCACGTTCCCCAGGTGCGCGACCAGCTGGAAAACCTGATGAAAGATTCTCTTTCGACCGAACATACCAGCATGACGGAGGCAGTATCATGAAAAAATTCTCAGTTGTTATCGCAGGCGGCGGCAGCACCTTCACTCCAGGCATTGTCCTGATGCTGCTGGCAAACCAGGATCGTTTTCCGCTGCGGTCGCTGAAATTTTACGACAACGACGGTGCGCGCCAGGAGACCATCGCCGAGGCGTGCAAAGTGATCCTCAAAGAGCAGGCGCCGGAGATTGAATTCAGCTATACCACCGATCCGCAGGCGGCGTTTACCGATGTTGATTTCGTCATGGCGCATATCCGCGTCGGGAAATATCCGATGCGTGAACAGGATGAGAAAATCCCGCTGCGCCACGGCGTGCTGGGCCAGGAGACCTGCGGACCGGGCGGGATCGCCTACGGTATGCGATCTATCGGCGGCGTGCTGGAGCTGGTGGATTATATGGAAAAATATTCGCCGAACGCCTGGATGCTCAACTACTCCAACCCGGCGGCGATTGTGGCGGAAGCCACCCGCCGTCTGCGGCCAAACGCCAAAATCCTCAACATCTGCGATATGCCAATCGGTATCGAAGGGCGGATGGCGCAGATTGTTGGCCTCAAAGACCGTAAACAGATGCGCGTGCGCTACTACGGCCTTAACCACTTCGGCTGGTGGACTTCGATTGAGGATCTCGACGGCAACGATTTGATGCCAAAACTGCGCGAATATGTGGCGAAATACGGCTATGTGCCGCCTTCTAACGACCCGCACACCGAGGCCAGCTGGAACGACACTTTTGCCAAAGCGAAAGATGTGCAGGCGCTGGATCCGCAGACCATGCCGAATACCTATCTGAAATATTATCTGTTCCCGGACTACGTGGTGGCCCACTCCAACCCGGAACGCACCCGCGCCAATGAGGTGATGGATCATCGTGAGAAAAACGTCTTCAGCGCCTGCCGGGCGATTATTGCCGCCGGGAAATCCTCCGCTGGCGATTTGGAAATTGACGAGCACGCGTCGTATATCGTCGATCTGGCGACGGCCATCGCCTTTAACACCCAGGAAAGGATGCTGCTGATTGTGCCGAACAACGGCGCAATCCATAACTTTGACGCTGACGCGATGGTGGAAATTCCTTGCCTGGTGGGTCACAACGGGCCGGAGCCGCTGACGGTCGGCGACATCCCGCACTTCCAGAAAGGGATGATGAGCCAGCAGGTGGCGGTGGAAAAACTGGTGGTCGATGCCTGGGAACAGCGCTCTTACCACAAGCTGTGGCAGGCGATTACCCTGTCGAAAACCGTGCCGAGCGCCTCGGTGGCGAAAGCGATCCTCGACGACCTGATTGCGGCCAACAAAGATTACTGGCCGGAGCTGCATTAATCCCCGCCGTTGACCGGCGCCCTGCGGGGCGCCGGTTCTTCTCCCCGGTTCCTGATTTACGCTATGCTGAAGCTTGCTGCGCGATGAACAAGGAACCGTCATGAAAATCTCCCGCCTCGGCGAAGCGCCGGATTACCGCTTTTCGCTGGCTAACGAACGCACTTTTCTGGCGTGGATCCGCACGGCGCTGGGTTTTCTCGCCGCTGGCGTCGGTCTTGACCAGCTGGCGCCAGACTTTGCCACGCCGCTGATCCGTGAAATTCTCGCCCTGCTGCTGTGCCTGTTTGCCGGCGGCATGGCCATCTATGGCTATCTGCGCTGGCTGAATAACGAGAAGGCGATGCGCCTGAAGCAGGATCTCCCCTATACCCGGACGCTGCTGGTGATTAGCATCCTGCTGCTGGCGGTGGTGGTCGCGGTGATGCTGCTGGTGCTGTATGGCGGATAAACGCCGAGCGCGGCGGGAAAGCGACCCGGGGCTACAGCCAGAGCGTACCTCGCTGGCCTGGTTTCGCACCCTGTTGGGCTATGGCGCGCTGATGGCGCTGGCGATTAAGCACAGCTGGCACCGCGCCGGACTGCCTTTCTGGCTGTCGATCGGCGTGCTGGCGATAGTGGCGGTGATCCTCTGGGGCTATACCCGCCGTCGTCATCTGATGGACGTCGACGACAGCGATTTTTTACAGCCGCGGGCGGTTCGTGACAAATTTTTGATCGCACTCGCAGTACTTTCTCTGGCATTCCTGTTTGCTGTTACTCACCTTCAACAGATCGTTTTATTCATTAGGGATATGTCATGACAGGATGTCCGGCGAATTTGCCTCTTACTCATGCCCCCGGCCAGCACCATGACACTCCCTTTCAGGCTGTCGTTGTGGAGGCGCATCATTGCCATCAACCGCAGGCGTTCTATGCGCAGCTGCGTCAACAGGGACTCACGGCTATCCATTTTATTCCGCAGCTGGCGGCCGGCGACGCCGCGCTGTGGGGTGAGTTTCTCTGCGCAGTCTTTCACCGCTGGGTGCGGGAAGATATTGGACGTATCAATATTTTGCTGTTTAGCGAGACGCTGAGCGCCTGGTGCGGCGAGTTGATAACGCAGGCGGGGGCGCCGGCGGCCAACAGCGCCTGCTACGGCTGTCCGTGGCTACGCCTGTGCCGCTGCGGCGAACAGGAAGACCCGCTGTGTGCGGGTTACCGACAGTTTTACGATCTCAGCGGGCCCTATATGCGGGTGATGCGGGACCTGCGCCGACAGCAGCGGCCGCCAGAGGCGTTGATGCCGCTGCTGCGCTGAAGATTAGCGCCCCTTCGCCAGATACTGCGCCATCTCCTCTTCCGGCACCATTCCGCCGCCGGTGGCCCACACCAGGTGGGTCGCCTGCTGCAGCTGTTGCTCACTCAGCCCCTGCAGCTGATGGTACGCTTTGCTGGCGCAGACGCGCTGCGGCCCGGCCATTCCGGCCAGCGCGGAGGGTTCAAGGCGGATATTTTCCGCTGTCGCCAGCCAGCCCAGCATGTCATACATCGTCTGGTCATCAAGGGTATAGAACCCGTCGAGCAGGCGCTCCATTGCCCGGCCAACGAAGCCGGACGCCCGGCCGACCGCCAGACCGTCGGCGGCGGTCAGATTATCAATGCCTAAATCCTGCACCGCTATCTGGTCATGAAGCCCGGTATAGACGCCGAGCAGCATGCAGGGGGAGTGGGTCGGTTCGGCGAACAGGCAGTGAACGTGGTCGCCAAAGGCCAGCTTGAGGCCAAACGCCACGCCGCCAGGGCCGCCGCCGACGCCGCACGGCAGGTAGACGAACAGCGGATGGTCGGCATCGACCACCCGTCCGGCTTGGGCGAACTGCGCCTTCAGGCGCTCGCCGGCCACGGCATAGCCGAGGAACAGCGTGCGCGAATTTTCATCGTCGATGAAAAAGCAGTTCGGGTCGGATTCCGCCGCCTTGCGCCCCTGTTCGACCGCCACGCCGTAGTCCTCTTCATACTCCACCACCGTCACGCCGTGGCTGCGCAGTTTGGCTTTTTTCCACGCCCGGGCGTCTGCGGACATATGCACGGTAACTTTAAAGCCGATGCGGGCGCTCATGATGCCGATCGACATCCCGAGGTTGCCGGTGGAGCCGACGGCGATGCTGTACTGGCTGAAGAACTGTTTAAACTCCGGCGTCAGCAATTTGCGATAATCGTCTGCGGTAGTCAGCAGTCCGGCTTCCAGCGCCAGCTTTTCCGCATGGGTCAGCACTTCATAAATGCCGCCGCGCGCTTTGATCGAGCCGGAGATCGGCAGATGGCTGTCTTTTTTCAGCAGCAGTTCGCCGCCAATCGGCTGGCCGAATTTTTGCTCAAGGCGGTGCTTCATTGCCGGAATGGCGACTACTTCCGATTCGATAATCCCACCGCTGGCGGCCGTTTCCGGGAAGGCTTCCGCCAGATAGGGCGCGAAGCGCTGCAGGCGGGCATGGGCGCCCTGCACGTCGTCGGCGGTCAGGCCGACGTAAGGCAATCCCTCCGCCAGAGAGGTGGTGGCGGGGTTAAACCAGGTGGTTTCTTTCAGGGCGATCAGATCCTGCACAAGCGGGAAGGTCGCGGTTAAGGTGGTCAGGTCAGCGTGTTTCATCATACGTCTCTTTGCGCTCAGATAATGAAAGAAAGCAGGAAGGTGGCGGCCAGTGCAAGTAGCGACGCGATAAAAGTCGCCGTCGTGTAGTACTTGAAGGTTTCACTGAGGCTGGCGCCGCAGTACTGTTTTACCAGCCAGAACAGGGAATCGGTGACGATCGTGCAACCAATGGCGCCGGAACCGATGGCAATGGCGATGATCTCCGGGCTGACGCCGGGATAGAGCGGCAGCATCGGGGCAACGATGGCGGTAGCGCCCATCATCGCCACGGTGGCGGAGCCGACGGCGGCGTGCAGGATAAGCGCCACCAGCCAGGCCAGCAGAATCGGATGCATGTCGAGGTTCGATAGGATCACCGCCAGGCTATCGGCCAGGCCGCTGGATTTTAAAATCGCGTTGAATGCGCCGCCTGCGCCGATAATCAGCAGGATGTTGGCGATAGACCCAAAGCCGTTTTCCGTATGGGTCAGCAGGACGCCCATCCCCATCTGCCGACGAATGCCGAGCATGTAATAGGCGACAAAGACGGCGATAAACATCGCGGTGATGGGGTTGCCGATAAATTCCAGCACCGTATACAGCGTGCCGCCTTTCGCCATGTTCAGTTCGGCGACGGTTTTCACCAGCATCAGGCCAATCGGCAGCAGTACGGTAAACAGCGTGGCGCCGAGCGACGGCAGCGTCGACGCCTCGCGGACCTCAAGGTTGGCAAATACGGCCGGAACCGGTTTGTACGGCAGGCGGTTGCCTAACGCTCTGAGAAACAGCGGACCGCCAACCAGCGAGGCGATCAGACCGACCAGCAGGCCATAAACAATCACTGTGCCGATATCGGCGCCCAGTTTGTTAGCGACAAACAGGGCCGCCGGATGCGGGGGGACCACGCAGTGCACCGCCATCAGCGCGGTACACAGCGGAATAGCCAGCTTCAGCAGCGAGGTATGGGTTTTTTTGGCGATGGAGAAGGCCAGGGGGATCAGCAGGACCACGCCGACTTCGACAAACAGCGTGATGCCGCAGATCAGGCCGACCAGCACCATAATCACGTCCGCCGACAGCCAGCGGCAGCGCTGCAGCGCCAGGCCGATGCGCTCCGCCGCGCCGGAGACCTCCATCATCTTGCCGAGAATGGTGCCGAGACCGATTACCGCCGCCAGGAAGCCCAGCGTGCCGCCGATCCCGCTCTCGATGGCGTTGACCATCTCCAGCGGGCCCATTCCCATCATCGCGCCGACGAAAAAGCTCGCCAGCAGCAGCGCCAGAAATGGATGAAACTTCAGTTTGACGATCGTTAAGACGATTAACACGATGCTGATCAGCAGCGTGCTCACAACCCAGACTTGCGAACCCATATTCCACCTCGCCTGTGAATAATCTGGCCTTATTGAAGCGAGAATCGTCATGGGCTGACAAACGATAAAAATGGGCTTTAGGGTGAGGAGAATTGAATCAAATGGGTGATTTAGCTCAAAAACAGACCATTAAATATGCTATGGGTCAAATTAACTCACCCTTTTGCGGCAAAACCGGCGTGATTTTTTTATCATCAACAGCCACTGTATTTGCCAGGAGCGCGTGATGGATGTGCTAAAAACCTTAGGTACCCGGTTGCTGAACGGCTGGCAGCTCTCCAGGCTGTCGACCTTTGAGGTGGCGGCGCGGCACGAGTCGTTTGCCCTGGCCGCCGACGAGCTGGCGCTCACGCCTGGCGCCGTCAGCCACCGGATTAATCAACTTGAAGAGGAGCTGGGGATCCTGCTCTTTGTCCGCTCGCATCGCAAAGTTGAGCTGACGCGTGAAGGTAAGCGGGTCTACTGGGCGCTGAAGTCGTCGCTGGATGGTCTCAATCAGGAGATCCTCGATATCAAAAACCAGGAGCTCTCCGGCAGTCTGACGGTCTACTCGCGGCCCTCTATCGCCCAGTGCTGGCTGGTGCCGGCCCTGGGTGACTTTACCCGCCGTTACCCGGCCATCTCCCTCACCGTGCTGACCGGCAATGAAAACGTTAACCTGCAGCGGACGGGCATCGATCTGGCGATCTATTTTGATGATGCGCCGTCGTCGCAGCTGAGTCACCATTTTCTGATGGATGAGGCGATCGTGCCGGTATGTACGCCGAATTACGCGCAACAGCGGCAGTTAATGTCGAATCCGGGCAATCTGTGCCACTGTACGTTGCTCCACGACCGCCAGGCATGGAGTAACGATTCCGGCACCGACGAGTGGTATAGCTGGGCGCAGCAGTTTGCGGTGGAACTGCCGCCATCGTCGGGGATTGGTTTCGATCGTTCCGATTTAGCGACGATTGCGGCGATGAATCATGTCGGGGTGGCGATGGGGCGTAAGCGGCTGGTGCAGAAGCGGCTGGAGAGTGGGGAGTTGATCGCCCCGTTTGGCGATATGACGCTGAAATGCCACCAGCACTACTATGTAACCACCCTGCCGGGTCGCCAGTGGCCGAAAATCGACGCCTTTATCGAGTGGCTGCATAGTCTGACATAAGACAAAAGCAGCCACCGGGAGGTAGCCCGGATAAGGCGTCAGCCGCTATCCGGGGAGCGCCAAGCGGCGCTTAGACCGGCTGCTGATGGTGGGTAAAGCGCGAGGCCAGCGGCAGCCAGCACAGCAGAATCAACAGACCCATCAGCATCATCAGCAGACCGAGACTGCCCTGACCGTTTTGCGGCATCATCGCCGACAGCCAGGCCAGTACGCCGGAGCCGATATTCTGCAAGCCGCCAACCAGCGCCCCGGCGGTACCGGCGAGGAACGGGAATGGCTCCATCGCGCCGCTGGTGGCCAGCGGGAACAGCATGCCGGCGCCGAAGAAGAACAGCGCCGCCGGCACCAGCAGGGTCCAGACGGTCATGACGCCCAGCAGCCCCGGGATCCACATCATCAGACCCGCCAGCAGGCAGCAGATAACCGATTGCCACATCAGGGTCGGGAAACGCTTGTTCGGGCGGCCGGCAAACCAGGCGCCGAAGAAGGCCGCCGGGATCGGCAGAATAAACAGAATACTCACCGCCATGCTGCTCAGGCCGAGCACCGCGCCCATCAGTACGCCGGAACAGGCTTCGAATACCGCAATCCCCGCCAGGCCGCCGATCAGCATCAGCAGATAGCAGTTAAACGCGCCAGTGCCGAACAGCGTTTTGTAGCTGGCCAGAAGTTTGGTGCGCGGCGCGCCCTCCGGGCGCGTTTCCGGCATCCATTTCGCCATGCTGAAGGTCACCCCGGCGCACAGCACCAGCAGGAAAGCGTAACAGGCGCGCCAGCTCCACAGGGTGTCGAGGATGCCGCCGAGCAACGGGGCAATCAGCGGGCTGACCAGAATACCCATATTTAACAGGCTATTGGCATGACGCAGCTGGGCGCCTTCGTACAGATCGCGGGGCAGGGTGCGTGCCATCACGCCGCCGACGCCGGTGCCCATCCCTTGCATGGCGCTGGCGGCGATCAGCACCGGCAGGCTATGGGTGGTCATGGCGACCAGCGTCGCCAGCATAAAAATCGACATCCCGACGAGGATCACCGGGCGGCGACCGATGCGGTCGGAGAGCGGGCCGTAAAACAGCTGTGAAATACCGTAGGTCAGCAGGTAGGCCGCCATCACGCTTTGAACCGCCCCTTCGCGAACGTTCAGCGCGACCGCCATGTCGGCGATGGCCGGAATATATATGGTCTGCGCCATCTGGCCAACGGCCACCAGCAGTACCAGCATCAACAACAAATTGAAGTTTTTATGCCGTTTCATGTCGATGAATACTTTGTGAGTAAAGAGAAATGAAGAATATGTGACTGGCACATCCCGTAATCGATGGAGGAATCTACCATATAAAAATGACAGAACAACTGCAAAGTGCCGATTATTGAGGGAGTTCCAGGCAGATTATGTAAACAGGAACGGCAACTAATGTTGCCATTGCAGGCTAAGCGAGGCGCAGGAGGATCGCCCCGGCGGCAATCCCGCAGGCGGCGAAGATGCGCAGCGGCATCAGTTGCTCTTTCAGGACGATAAAAGCGATCAGCGCGCCGAACAAAATGGAGGTTTCACGCAGCGCGGCGACCACCGCCAGCGGCGCCTGGGTCATCGCCCACAGCGCCAGGCCGTAGGAGCCCATGGTGCCGATACCGCCGAGGATACCTTTTCGCCAGTGCAGGCGCAGATAGCGGCTGGCTTCAGCGCGGCGGGTCATCATTGCCCAGCTTAGCAGGCAGAAGCCGTTCATAAAAAAGGTCCACAGGGTGTAGCCCAGCGCCGAGCCCGCCAGTCGGACGCCGGTGCCGTCCACCAGCGTATAGCCGGCGATGAAGCAGGCGTTGATCAGCGCCAGCACGATGCCTTTGCGCGAGCTGGCGCGGCCGTTAAAGGCCATCGCCAGAATAGCCAGGCAGATGACGCCGATGCCCAGCCAGGCCAGCGGCGACAAACGATCGCCGAGAAACAGCACGCTTATCGCCGCCACCAGCAATGGGGCAGTTCCCCGCATCAGCGGATAGGTCTGGCTCATATCCGACACCTGATAGGTCTTCGCCACCAGCACCGTATACACCACCTGTAACGCGCACGACGCCAGCAGATAGGGGGCGCTGGCAAGCGTTGGCTGCGGGGAAAAGGGCAGCATCACCAGCGCGATCAGCGCGGCCGAGCCGCTGACGCCGATCGCCGCGTACATTTTATCGCCGCTGGCTTTGACAATAGCGTTCCAGCTGGCGTGCAGCAGGGCGGCGAACAGCAAAATGCAGAATACGGTGATGGTCATCGCAGACAGGTTCAACAGTGAAGGTCACCGGACTGTAACACGCGCCCGCGCTGCCAGCCAGCGGGGGCTACAGCGAACAAAACAGGCGATGCGTCACCCGCGGTTCATCGTACACCGGGCGAAAGCCAAGTCTTTCATAAAAGGGCCAGGCCTGCGCCGGGGCGTGGGTGTTCAGAAAATCAAACCAGGCGCTGGAGTGGGTGATAACCGAGACCAGCAGCTGCTGGCCGATCCCCCGGCGGCGGTAGCGCTCGCTGATGTAGAGATGGCGAATACGCCCGGCCCGCGGCTGCGGGCTGAAGGGATCGCTATTGATGCCGCATACCCCAACCAGCTGGTGGTTCACAAAGGCGCCCAGCAGCGTTTCGCCCGGTGCGGTAAAGCGGTTTTTGCCGCTCTGCCAGTTTTCCGCCAGGCGGCGCAGCATATTGAAATGCTGTTCAAGGCTTTCGGTGCGCAGCGCCGCGAACCCCGGGGCATCCGGCGTCGTGGCGGCAATTAACAGGGGTGGCATAGCTTCCTCCATCAAGTCATCCCGGGACGCCCGGCGGGCGCCTGCAGGGGGGCGGTTTCCCGCCCCCCTCAGGTGCGACTTGAACCTGAATCAGCGGAACTGTTTCAGGACTGCATCAAGTAGTTGCAACACAGCAACCATGAGTTTCAGGATTAAAATAATAATATCCATTCCGCCCATACGCGCGTCTCCTGTGGTTAAGGAGCACAATAAGCTGACGTACCTTTCCGCTGCCTGTTGCCAGCTTATCCCTGCCTGTCGCCGGCGGCGTCGCCCTGGCCAATGATTGCTCCTTCCGTGGACGGCTTCCCGGCCCGCCGCCAGCAACGACAGGGGTGCGCAGCGCTGAACCACGCGTTGCCGCGCGGACCAGTGACTGCACGTTGTTGACGTAACACAGTGTGCTCTCTCGGGGTTAAGGCACTGACGGCACCACCCGTTTCAGCCAGGACTTCGTTGCGCCGGTCAAACTTGCGGCCCCCGAATGGCACACCATGAACACACCCAGTATAGATAAATACTGTATGGATGAACAGTATTTTTTGGACAAATCCGCCGCTCTCGCCCATACTCTATGACAGAGAAAAAGCGACCTTAAATTGCGCGAACTGCAGCGATCGCGTATACTTTTGGCGTTGACGTAATACAGTGTGCTTGCGGCTACCACCTGTAACCATACTGATAAAAACCTCGCTCCGGCGGGGTTTTTTGTTTTCTGCCCTTTTGCGCCGAACTGTGATCTTTCGCGCAAATTTTCGTGGATGAAAATAAATCCATTGTGAAAACGTAAAACCTGTGTTTGTATAAATTCAGCTTATTTTTCGACACAACAGGTCCCTAATGAACGCAACCCTGATCGCTTCGACCCTACTAAAAACCGCGCCAGCCGCGGTGGTCGTCGTGTCTGTGGTGGTCGTCGTCGGCAATGCGCCGTAGGGTCCGGAACAACACGAATTCCAAACCCCGCCGGCGCAAACCGAGCGGGGTTTTTTGTTGGCGAGCCCCCCGGTAAAGTCGGCCCAGAAGAAAAGGACTGGAGCATGGCAAGTTCGGGCACCACATCAAACACAATGCGCTTTACCGGCGCGCAGCTGGTTGTTCATTTACTGGAACGCCAGGGTATCACTATGGTTAGCGGCATTCCGGGCGGCTCCATCCTGCCTATTTACGATGCCTTAAGCCAGAGCACGCAGATCCGCCACATCCTGGCGCGCCACGAGCAGGGCGCGGGCTTTATCGCCCAGGGGATGGCGCGTACCGAAGGCAAACCAGCGGTCTGTATGGCCTGCAGCGGCCCGGGGGCGACGAACCTGGTGACGGCGATCGCCGATGCCCGCCTGGATTCGATTCCACTGGTCTGCATCACCGGCCAGGTGCCGGCATCGATGATTGGCACCGACGCCTTCCAGGAAGTGGACACCTACGGCATCTCTATCCCCATCACCAAACATAACTATCTGGTGCGCGACATCGCTGAGCTGCCGCAGGTGATCAGCGACGCCTTCCGTATTGCTCAGTCCGGGCGTCCCGGGCCGGTGTGGATAGACATTCCTAAGGACGTACAGTCGGCGACCATTGAGCTGGAAACGTTGCCGGAACCGGGCGAGCGCGCCGCTCCGCCGGCATTCGCCCCCGAAAGCGTGCGCGAAGCGGCGGCGATGATCAATGCGGCGAAGCGTCCGGTGCTCTATCTGGGCGGCGGGGTGATTAACGCGCCGCAGGAGATCCGTGAGCTGGCGGAAAAAGCCAATCTGCCAACCACCATGACCCTGATGGCGCTGGGCATGCTGCCGAAGGCGCACCCGCTGTCGCTGGGGATGCTGGGGATGCACGGTGCGCGCAGCACCAACTTCATTCTGCAGGAAGCGGATTTACTGATTGTTTTAGGCGCGCGTTTTGATGACCGGGCGATTGGCAAGACCGAGCAGTTCTGCCCGAACGCGAAGATTATCCACGTCGATATCGACCGCGCCGAGCTGGGCAAAATCAAGCAACCGCACGTGGCGATTCAGGGCGATGTGGCGGAAGTCTTAGCCCAGCTGAACCCGCAGATTGAGGCGCAGCCGCGCGAGGAATGGCGCCAGCTGGTGGCCGACTTGCAGCGCGAATTCCCTTGCGCCATCCCGCAGGAAAGCGACCCGCTTTCCCATTACGGCCTGATTAACGCCGTGGCCGCCTGCGTGGATGATGAAGCGATCATCACTACCGACGTTGGCCAGCACCAGATGTGGACGGCGCAGGCCTACCCGCTCAACCGTCCGCGCCAGTGGCTGACCTCCGGCGGCCTCGGCACCATGGGCTTCGGCCTGCCGGCGGCGATCGGCGCGGCGCTGGCGAATCCGCAGCGCAAGGTTATCTGCTTCTCCGGCGACGGCAGCCTGATGATGAATATTCAGGAGATGGCTACCGCCGCTGAAAATCAACTGGATGTAAAAATTATTCTGCTGAACAACGAAGCGCTGGGGCTGGTGCATCAGCAGCAGAGCCTGTTTTATCAGCAGGGCGTTTTTGCCGCCACTTATCCGGGGATGATTAACTTTATGCAGATTGCCGCCGGTTTTGGCCTGCAAACCTGTGATTTAAATAACGAAGCCGATCCGCAGGCGGCGCTGCAGGCGATCATCGCTCGTCCGGGCCCGGCGCTGATTCACGTGCGCATCGACGCGCAGCAGAAAGTGTATCCGATGGTACCGCCGGGTGCGGCCAATACTGAAATGGTGGGGGAATAAGCCATGCAAAAACACTGTGATAACGTCATTCTGGAACTCACCGTCCGCAACCACCCCGGCGTCATGACCCACGTCTGCGGGCTTTTTGCCCGCCGTGCCTTTAACGTCGAAGGTATTCTTTGTCTACCGATTCAGGGCAGCGAACACAGCCGCATCTGGCTGCTGGTGAACGACGATCAGCGTCTCGGGCAGATGATTAGCCAGATTGAAAAGCTGGAAGATGTCACCAAAGTGGCGCGTAACCAGTCCGATCCCACCATGTTTAACAAAATTGCGGTGTTCTTCGAGTAAATCGCGCAAGGCTTGAACGGTAAGGTGCTTATGGTTAAGGTAAGCGCCTTTGCCGGATGGCGCTGCGCTTATCCGGCCTACGGACACAGCGCTTTGTCGCCTCAGGCACCAGGACCCTATCATGACCACCCTCGCCCTTATTGACGATCATTTGATTGTCCGCTCCGGCTTTGCTCAGCTGCTGGGGCTGGAAACTGATTTTCAGGTTGTCGCCGAATTTGGCAGCGGCCGCGAGGCGCTGGCGGGGTTGCCGGGGCGCGGCGTTCAGGTCTGTATCTGCGATATCTCAATGCCGGATATTTCCGGGCTGGCGCTGCTCAGCCAGCTGCCGAAGGGGATGGCGACCATCATGCTGTCGGTGCACGACAGCCCGGCGCTGGTCGAGCAGGCGCTTAACGCCGGCGCGCGGGGCTTTCTGTCGAAACGCTGCAGCCCGGACGAACTTATCGCCGCGGTGCGCACGGTGGCGGCGGGCGGCTGCTATCTCACACCGGATATCGCCATGAAGCTGGCCGCCGGGCGCCAGGATCCGCTCACCAAACGCGAACGCCAGGTGGCGGAAAAGCTGGCGCAGGGCATGGCGGTGAAAGAGATCGCCGCTGAGCTCGGACTGTCGCCGAAAACCGTCCACGTTCACCGCGCTAACCTGCTGGAAAAGCTGGGCGTCAACAATGACGTCGAGCTGGCGCGCCGTATGTTTGACAGCTGGCAATGAAGACCATACTCCCGCGCCTGCTGTCGGTGATCGGCTGCGCCTTTATCTTCGCCGCCGCCTGGTTTTGTCTGTGGAGCATCAGCCTGCATCTGGTGGAGCGCGCCGATCTGGCGGTGCTGCTGTTCCCCTTCGGCCTGCGTTTGGGGCTGATGCTGCAGTGCCCGCGCGGCTACTGGCCGGTGCTGCTGGGAACCGAGTGGCTGCTGATCTTCTGGCTGGCGCAGGAAGTAGCGCTGGCGCACCCGATAATATTGATGACCGGAAGCCTGCTGACCCTCCTGCCGGTGGCGCTGATCTCGCGATATCGCCAGCAGCGCGACTGGCTGACGCTTCTGCGTCAGGGTGGGGCGTTAATGGCCGCCGCGCTGCTGCAATCGCTGCCCTGGCTGGCGGAGGGAGACGAGGGTCTTAACGCCCTGCTGTTGACGCTCACCGGCGGCCTGACTCTGGCGCCGACCTGTCTGGTGTTCTGGCACTACCTCACCAGCACCGTCTGGCGGCCCCTGGGGCCGTCGCTGGTGGCGCAGCCGGTAAACTGGCGCGGGCGGCATCTGATCTGGTATCTGTTGTTATTCACCATTAGCCTGTGGCTGCAGCTTGGGCTGCCCGCCGAGCTCTCCCGCTTTACCCCGTTTTGCCTTGCGCTGCCGATTATCGCCCTCGCCTGGCACTACGGCTGGCAGGGCGCGCTGATCGCCACATTGATGAACGCTATCGCCCTGATTGCCAGCCAGACCTGGCACGATCACCCCGTCGATCTCCTGCTTTCGCTGCTGGCGCAGAGCCTCACCGGACTGCTGCTGGGGGCGGGGATCCAGCGATTGCGCGAGCTTAACCAGTCGCTACAGAACGAGCTGGCGCGTAATCGTCGTCTGGCGGATCGCCTGCTGGAGACTGAAGAGAGCGTGCGCCGCGACGTCGCGCGCGAGCTCCATGATGATATCGGCCAGACCATCACCGCAATACGCACCCAGGCGGGGATCGTCCAGCGGCTGGCGCCGGACAACGCCAGCGTTCGCCAGAGCGGCCAGCTGATTGAACACCTCTCGCTGGGGGTTTACGACTCGGTGCGTCGCCTGCTGGGCCGCCTGCGTCCGCGCCAGCTTGACGACCTGCCGCTGGAGCAGGCGGTACGTTCTCTGATGCGCGAGATGGAGCTGGAGGACCGCGGCATTGTCAGCCATCTCGACTGGCGGATTAACGAGGCGGGGCTGAGCGAAAACCAGCGCGTGACCCTGTTCCGCGTCTGCCAGGAGGGACTGAACAATATCGTCAAGCACGCCAGCGCCAGCGCCGTGACCCTGCAGGGCTGGCAGCAGGAGGAGCGTCTGATGCTGGTGCTGGAGGATGACGGCTGCGGCCTGCCGCCGGGATCCAGCGCGCAGGGATTCGGTCTGACCGGCATGCGTGAGCGCGTGACCGCCCTGGGGGGCACGCTGACGATCTCCTGCACCCACGGTACCCGGGTGTGCGTCAATCTACCGCTGCGTTACGCCTGAGAGGATCGCTAATGTTCGCCTTTTTAAAAGCCCCGCCTGACGCTGCGCCGATTAGCGATAAACGCGAGCTTGATGCGCGTTATCGCTACTGGCGCCGCCATATCCTGTTGACCATCTGGCTGGGCTACGCGCTGTTCTATTTCACCCGCAAAAGCTTTAACGCCGCGGTGCCTGACATTCTCGCCAGCAACGTGCTGACCCGCAGCGATATCGGTCTGCTGGCCACGCTGTTTTACATCACCTACGGACTGTCGAAATTTTTCTCCGGTATCGTCAGCGACCGCTCCGATGCCCGCTATTTTATGGGGTTGGGGCTTATCGCCACCGGGGTGGTGAATATTCTGTTCGGTTTTTCTTCCTCACTGTGGGCCTTCGCCCTGCTGTGGGCACTGAACGCCTTCTTTCAGGGGTGGGGCTCGCCGGTCTGCGCCCGGCTGCTGACGGCCTGGTATTCACGCACCGAACGCGGCGGCTGGTGGGCGCTGTGGAATACGGCGCATAACGTTGGCGGCGCGCTGATCCCGATGGTGGTGGGAGCGGCGGCGCTACATTACGGCTGGCGCGCGGGGATGACCATCGCCGGCGGCCTGGCGATCCTCGCCGGATTATATCTGTGCTGGCGGCTGCGCGATCGTCCGCAGGCGGTGGGGCTACCCGCCGTGGGCGACTGGCGTCACGATGCGCTGGAGATTGCCCAGCAGCAGGAGGGCGCCGGGCTGACGCGCAAAGAGATCCTCACCCGATACGTGCTGGCAAACCCCTATATCTGGCTGCTGTCGCTGTGCTATGTGCTGGTGTACGTGGTGCGGGCGGCGATTAACGACTGGGGCAATCTGTATATGTCGGAGACGCTTGGCGTCGATCTGGTGACCGCTAACTCGGCGGTGACCATGTTCGAGCTGGGCGGATTTATCGGCGCGCTGGTGGCGGGGTGGGGCTCGGATAAGCTGTTTAACGGCAATCGCGGACCGATGAACCTGATCTTCGCCGCCGGCATTTTGCTGTCGGTTGGCGGCCTGTGGCTGATGCCGTTCGCCAGCTACGTGATGCAGGCGGCCTGCTTCTTCACCACCGGTTTCTTTGTCTTCGGCCCGCAGATGCTGATCGGCATGGCGGCGGCGGAGTGTTCGCATAAAGAGGCCGCCGGGGCGGCTACCGGGTTTGTCGGCCTGTTCGCATATCTTGGCGCGTCGCTTTCCGGCTGGCCGCTGGCGCAGGTAATGGATATCTGGCACTGGACCGGATTCTTCGTGGCGATCGCGATTGCCGCCGGCATTTCCGCGCTGCTGCTGCTGCCGTTCTTAAACGCGCAGGCGCCGCGCGCCGCCAGTGAAGCGTGATGCATCTCACTCTTTCGCCGCGAATGGGGCAAAACTAAGAAATTTTCCCGGTTTCACCTGGACGCCGTCTCAGGCCAGACGGCGCGCTGATTTTTACAATGCCTGGCTATGACGCAGGCATAAAAAATCAGCTCAGGAGATACCCATGCTGGCCTTTCTGAATCAGGTTCGTAAGCCGACCCTGGATCTGCCGCTCGACGTGCGGCGCAAAATGTGGTTCAAACCTTTCATGCAGTCCTATCTGGTGGTCTTCATTGGCTACCTGACCATGTACCTGATCCGCAAGAACTTTAATATTGCGCAGAACGACATGATCTCCACCTACGGGTTGAGCATGACCCAGCTGGGGATGATTGGCCTGGGCTTCTCCATTACCTACGGCGTAGGGAAAACCCTGGTTTCCTACTATGCCGATGGCAAAAACACCAAGCAGTTCCTGCCGTTTATGCTGATCCTCTCCGCCATCTGCATGCTGGGCTTTAGCGCCAGTATGGGTGCGGGTTCCACCAGCCTGTTCCTGATGATCGCCTTCTATGCGCTAAGCGGCTTCTTCCAGAGTACCGGCGGCTCGTGCAGCTATTCCACCATCACCAAATGGACGCCACGACGTAAACGCGGCACCTTCCTCGGCTTCTGGAATATCTCTCACAACCTCGGCGGCGCCGGCGCGGCGGGCGTGGCGCTGTTTGGCGCCAACTATCTGTTCGACGGCCACGTGATCGGCATGTTTATCTTCCCGTCGATTATTGCGCTGATCGTCGGCTTTATTGGCCTGCGCTACGGTAGCGACTCGCCGGAATCCTACGGCCTCGGCACGGCGGAGGAGCTGTTTGGCGAAGCGATCAGCGAAGAGGATAAAGAGACCGAAGAAAACGCGATGACCAAGTGGCAGATCTTTGTTGAGTACGTGCTGAAAAACAAAGTGATCTGGCTGCTGTGCTTCTCCAACATCTTCCTCTACGTGGTGCGTATCGGTATCGATCAATGGTCCACCGTGTACGCCTTCCAGGAGCTGAAGCTGTCGAAAGAGGTGGCGATTCAGGGGTTTACCCTGTTTGAGGTCGGTGCCCTGGTCGGCACGCTGCTGTGGGGCTGGCTGTCGGACCTGGCCAACGGCCGCCGCGCGCTGGTGGCCTGCATCGCGCTGGCGCTGATTATCGCCACTCTCGGTGTTTATCAACATGCCAGCAATCAGTACGTCTATCTGGCTTCGCTGTTTGCGCTGGGCTTCCTGGTGTTTGGCCCGCAGCTGCTGATTGGCGTCGCCGCCGTTGGCTTCGTACCGAAAAAAGCGATCGGCGCCGCCGATGGGATCAAGGGCACTTTCGCCTATCTGATCGGCGATAGCTTCGCCAAGCTGGGCCTCGGGATGATCGCCGACGGCACCCCGGTCTTTGGCCTCACCGGCTGGGCCGGCACCTTTGCGGCGCTGGACGCCGCCGCCATCGGCTGTATCTGCCTGATGGCCATCGTGGCTATCTTCGAAGAGCGTAAAATTCGCCGCGAGAAAAAGAACCGTATTTTGCAGACTGCCTGATTCACCAGGTATTTGGTAACCTTGCCCGGCCATTGCGCCGGGCTTTTTTATTTCTTGCGTAATATGCCAGGTCCGACAGTCGACAGCAGGCAAATTCCCATTATGATAGTCAGGCTGCGATTGGATGAGAGGATGCATGATCTGGATAGGACTGGCCACCCTGGTAGTGGTATTTGTTGTGGGATTTCGGGTGCTTACCTCTGATTCACGCCGCGCGATCCGCCGCCTGAGCGAACGCCTGGGCATCACGCCCGTCCCGCTGGAATCGATGATCGATCAGCTGGGTAAAACCGCCGGCAATGAGTATTTGCGTTACCTTGAACGGCCGAATGAAGCGCATCTGCAGAACGCCGCCCAGGTGCTGCTGATCTGGCAGGTTGCAATTGTCGACGCTAGCGAAAAAAACCTGCATTACTGGTATCGCCTGATGCAAAAAGCGCGTTTAGCGGCGCCGATCACCGAGGCGCAGATCCGCCTGGCGCAAGGGTTTCTGCGCGAGCTGGATCCGGATATGAGCGATTTGCATAACCTTCAGCAGCGCTATAACGGCCTGTTTCTCCCGGAAGACGGCGTGCACTGGCTGCACTGATCTCATTGTTATTCGGCCTGGGGTTCATCGCTTTTTGTGCCGGATGGCGGCTGCGCCTTATCCGGCCTACGGTTTCCGCACTCGTCACTTGTAGGCCGGATAAGCGTAAGCGCCATCCGGCAGGATAACTACAGTAGGATTTTCAGGCCGTGTTTTTGTACGACGCTAAGCAATTTTAATGACATTCCGCTTGGTCGCTTAGCGCCAGTCTCCCATTTTTGCACGGTAGACACGCTGGTATTCAGATAACGAGCGAACACGGGTTGGCTAACATTGAGTTGTTCACGTAGCGCTTTAATTTCAATGGGTTGAAGTGCGGCTACGCTACAGAGACATGATTCGTCAAAATGGCGCATTGTTTCCTGTGGGATTGCGCCAACGCTGAATAGCCCCGACGCAGCGCTATGGATCGCTTCGAAAGCCGGGCTTTTGTATTTATTTTTTGCTGTCATCGCAAATCTCCACCAGTTCTTTACTTTTAACTAAGACCGTCGTTTTCTCTTCAGAGAGATTGGCATAGTGTTTTGCTAACTCACGAAAACCCATTAACTCGCGATGGTTGATATTGGCCATATCCTGTTTGGCATATAGAAAGGTATAAAACCAATACCCTGCGCTTTTGGTAAGGATGATTGCGCGATCGCGATTCTTGTTGAGTCGCTTTTTATAAACCCCTCCTCCTAAATCAACCACCTTGCCCTGAAGCGCAGATTGAATTGCCTGATAGAGCTCGTCGTCGGAAATGCCATGAGAGCTAGCCTCTCTGGCGAACCATTTGGTTTTGAAGATACGCATTGCTGACATCCTGTCGTTAAAAGTATAGCACATAGTGCTACATTAAATTCTTCTGAGATTTGTTAAAGCGATAGCAAGCATCGTTTTTTTAAACATGCTAGCAGCTACGCATCCTCTTATGAAAAGCGAGAAGAGTTGCGAAAACGTTAAATGCGTCACAAACAAAATGTTACACTGCGCAGCTTTCCGCCACTTTCTTCGCAGGTCACTCATGAGTCATTCAAATGAAGCCAAACCCCATGCACGCGAACTCGCGCGACCAAACTGGTCGGCGGTCTTCGCGGTTGCTTTCTGCGTCGCCTGCCTGATTACCGTCGAATTTCTACCGGTCAGTCTGCTGACGCCGATGGCGCTGGATTTAGGTATCTCCGAAGGGATGGCCGGGCAGTCGGTGACGACGACGGCATTCGTCGCGATGTTTTCCAGCCTGTTTATCACTTCCGTCATTGGCAAAACCGATCGCCGCTACGTGGTGATCCTCTTTTCGCTGCTGCTGACCCTTTCCTGCCTGTTGGTGTCCTTTGCCGATAGCTTCACCCTGCTGCTGCTGGGACGCGCCTGTCTGGGGCTGGCGCTCGGCGGTTTCTGGGCGATGTCAGCCTCGCTGACCATGCGGCTGGTGCCGATGCGCGTGGTGCCGAAAGCGTTGTCGATTATCTTCGGCGCGGTATCCATCGCGCTGGTGATCGCCGCCCCGTTGGGCAGTTTCCTTGGCGGGCTTATCGGCTGGCGCAACGTGTTTAACGGCGCGGCGGTGATGGGTGTACTGTGTACGCTCTGGGTGCTGAAAGCGCTGCCGTCGCTGCCTGATGAATCGGCGGCTCAGCAGCAAAATATGTTTGGCCTGCTGAAGCGGCCGGGGGTGATGGCCGGCATGTGCGCCATTTTCATGGCCTTTGCCGGACAGTTCGCCTTTTTTACCTATATTCGCCCGGTCTACATGACCCTCGCCGGGTTTGATGTCGATGGCCTGACGCTGGTGCTGCTGAGCTTTGGTATCGCCAGCTTCATCGGCACGTCGCTCTCCTCGGTGCTGCTCAAACGCTCGGTGAAAACGGCGCTGGCGATTGCGCCGCTGGTGTTGACCGCCTGCGCGGCGGCGCTGGTGCTGTGGGGAGAAAGCAAAATCGTCGCCTCGACGGTGGCAATTATCTGGGGCTTCGCGTTCGCCTTGATCCCGGTGGGGTGGTCAACGTGGATCACCCGTTCACTCTCCGATCAGGCGGAAAAAGCCGGGTCGATTCAGGTGGCGGTGATCCAGCTGGCCAACACCTGCGGCGCCGCGGTCGGCGGCATTGCGCTTGACCACTTAGGGCTGCTGTCGCCGCTGGTGTTGTCAGGGGTATTAATGCTGTTTACCGGCCTGTTGGTGGCGGCCAAAGTGAAGGTGAATTCACCCGCTTAAGGCCGTTCGCCTTTTGCCAGCCGGGCGTTGATGTCGGCAATCACTTCCGGCAGGTCCGCCAGGGTATCAACCACATAATGCGCCCCGGCGGCATACAGCTTGCCTGCCGCCCGCTCGCGACGGGTGGCGATTTCCTCTTTCGACATCGCCTGGTACGCCTCCCAGGTAGCGCCGAATTCGTTACCGGACACCGCCAGGCCGACGCTCCACATCCCGGCATGTAACCCTTCGCTGATGCCCGGCGCGGCGTCATCGACCTTCACGCAGTGGGCCACATCGTCTATGCCAAGGGCAATTACGTTCTGCAGCGCCATCCACGGCCCGGGACGCCCGCCGGCGGCAAGGTCATCGGTGGCGACCCAGTGGTCCGGGGCATAGCCCTGCGCGGCGGCGGCTGGAACCAGCTTTTCCATCACCGGACGCGGATAGCCCGAGCAGGAGCCGATCTTCAGTCCGTCGGCGCGCAGCGCGGCGAGGGTGTCGACCACGCCGGCGATCGGAGCGGAAAAATCGACAACCTTAGCGATTTGCAGCGGCATAAACGCGGCGTAGATCGCATCAATATCAGCAGCCGTCATTGGCCGACCAAATTTCGCCTGCCAGCGGCTATCGACCGACGGCAGTTTGCCCAGCGCCTCAATGTGCTGCCATTTGCCAAGCCCCATCGGCACGCGGGCCTCTTCAAGGGTGAGCTCAATATCGAAGGCCTGGCGGAAGGCCTCGACGAAAATTTGCGTCGGCGCGAAGGAGCCGAAGTCCACGGTGGTGCCGGCCCAGTCGAGGATGAGTGCGGTGATACGGTTCATGGCGGTTCCTTATTGTTTCCAGTACATGGCGTTGTCGATGGCCGCCAGCAGGGCGGTGATGTCGGCGTCGTAGACTTCGCCGATGTTGCCGATGCGGAAGCAATCGCTTTGCGACACTTTGCCCGGATAGATAACGAAGCCCTGATCTTTCAGCTTCTGGTAGAAGGTGTGAAAGCGATACTGCGGCGCGTCCGGTGAATAAAAGGCGGTAATGATCGGCGAGTGCAGGCTGTCATCAAGCAGCGTCCGGAAGCCGAGCGCGCGCATTCCGGCGACCAGTCGGCGCTGATTGTGGCTGTAGCGCTGATGGCGGGCGCTGACGCCGCCCTCCTGGGCCAGTTCTTTCAGCGCCTGAGCGAAGGCCAGCACGGTATGGGTCGGTGAGGTGAAGCGCCACTTGCCGTGGTTATCCTCCATACAGCGCCACTGGGCGTAAAGATCCAGCGACAGCGAGCGCGAGCGGCCTTTGCAGGTGGCCAGCTCCGATTCGCGGGCGATGACGAAAGCGAAGCCCGGCACGCCCTGAATGCATTTGTTGGCGGAGCTTATCAGATAGTCAATATTCAGCGCGGCGATATCCAGCGGAATGCCGCCGAAGCTGCTCATCGCATCGACGATATAGCGTTTGCCATACTCCTTCGCCAGCGCGGCTACCTCTTCGATCGGGTTGAGCATGCCGGTGGTGGTTTCGCTATGCACCATCGCGATATGGGTGATCATCGGGTCATCCTGCAGGATCCGCGCGATCGCCGCCGCGTCCGGACGGGCGACTTCGCCGCAATCGTAAGGATGAAAGGCGATGCCCATCAGCTGCGCCATCTCAATCATACGCGCGCCATAGGCGCCATTGCTGACGATCAGCACTTTGCCCTGTTCGCCGATGACGCTGCCGAGCACCGCTTCGACCGCGTAACTGCCGCTGCCCTGCAGCAGCACCGCCGTATAACCGTCGGCCGGGGTGGCCAGCTGCACCAGCTGCTGGCGAATGGTCTGTACCACGCCGAGATTGTAATCATCATCCCAGGTGCAGCTATCGAACAACATCGCCTCTTTCACCGTGCGGGAGGTGGTTAGCGGGCCGGGAGTCAGCAGCAGGTAATTCCGTGAAGTCATTTGTCTCACCATTTGGTCTATACCAGATTGGTGTTTATCATGGAGACAAAGCCGGGGCAGGGTCAAAGGAAATGTGGTGCTGCAACAAAAAATTCATCTGGCTATGTATAATGAGCGCACCAAACGTGGCAGCGAGTAAACATGAAATCACCCTCTGGCGAGATGCCGCAATACCTGATGATTAAGGCGCAGCTGCAGGCGCGTATTCAAAACGGCGCCCTCAAAAGCGGCGATAAATTGCCTTCCGAGCGCGAGCTGTGCGCACTGTTCAACACAACCCGTATCACCGTGCGCGAGAGTCTGGCGCAGCTGGAGGCCAGCGGCGTGATCTACCGCGCCGACCGCCGCGGCTGGTTTGTGACGCCGGAGCGTCTGTGGCTGGATCCGACGCAGAACACCAACTTCCACAAGCTGTGTCTCGAACAGGGACGTGAGCCGAAAACGGTGCTGCTTGATGGCCGCTTAACCGCCGTGCCGCTGGATGTGATGGCGCCGCTGGCGCTGCAGCCCTTCGATCAGGTCTACCTGCTGACCCGCCTGCGCTATGCCGACGGGCGTCCGGTGTGCTATTGCGAAAACCACTGCCTGCCGGCCCGGGTGCCGGGGCTGCTGCGCCACGATCTCAATGGCAGTCTGACCGAGATTTATCAGAGTCACTACGACCTGATCTATACCAGTATGCATCTGTCGTTTTATCCCACCTCCATGCCGCCGCAGGCCGCAGAGGCGTTGGGGGTGATGGAGGGGCGCCCGGCGCTGCTGCTGCGCAGGCTGAATTACGATCAGCACGGGCGTATTCTTGATTACGATATCGAATACTGGCGGCATGACAGCCTGCGGATCGAAGTCGATACCCATTGATTTTATTGTATTAACCCTTCCCGTATCCCCGGTGGCGTCAGCGTTAACCGGGGGCGACGTATCCCCTTCGCTTTAACTCTTTCGACACACTTCTTTCATCGTTTTGTCATAAACCCTCGGTAGCGTGAACGCAAATCTGGTCTACACCAGAACAACTAACTGCGATGAGGCTAACACGATGAAACTCTCCCGACTTGCTCTGCTGTCCCTGTTCGCGCTGACCAGCTCCCCGGTTTGGGCGGACGGCGTCGTCACGGTTTACTCCGCCGACGGCCTGCATGACGGCGATAATAGCTGGTATCAGAGCCAGTTCGACGCCTTCACCAAAGCGACGGGTATCAAAGTGCAGTATGTGGAAGGCGGCTCTGGCGCGATCGTCGAGCGTCTGGCGAAGGAGCGCACCAATCCGCAGGCCGATGTGCTGGTCACGGTGCCGCCGTTTATCCAGCGCGCCGCGAAAGAGCAGCTGCTGGCCACCTTTACCCCACAGGGCAGCGCGCAGATCCCCGGCGCCAGTGACCGCTATTCGCCGCTGGTGAACAACTATCTGACCTTCATCTATAACGGCCAGTTGCTGAAAACCGCGCCGGCCAGCTGGCAGGATCTGCTGGATAGCCGCTTTAAGAATAAGCTGCAGTACTCCACGCCGGGCCAGGCGGGGGACGGCACCGCGGTGATGCTGCAGGCCTTCCACAGCCTTGGCGGCAAAGATGCCGGCTTCGAGTATCTGGGCAAGCTGCAGGCCAATAACGTCGGCCCATCGGCCTCCACCGGCAAGCTGACGGCGCTGGTCAACAAAGGCGAGCTGTACGTCGCCAACGGCGATCTGCAGATGAACCTGTCGCAGATGGCGCGTAATCCGAACGTCAAAATCTTCTGGCCGGCGGACGACAAAGGCGAGCGCAGCGCGCTGGCGCTGCCCTACACCATCGGGCTGGTGCAGAACGGACCGAACAGCGAAAACGGCAAGAAGCTGATTAATTTCCTGCTGGATAAACCGGCGCAATCCAGCGTCAGCGCGCGCTCCTGGGGCTTACCGGTGCGCAACGACGTGGCGCCGGATGACGCTAACTTTAAGGCAGCGCAGGCGGCGCTCGACGGCGTGAAGCGCTGGGAACCCAACTGGGACGACGTCGCGGTTTCTCTCTCGGCGGATATCGCCCGCTGGCATAAAGTGACCGATAGCGAGTAAGCCTGATGTTAATGAAAACCACCGTCATCTCTTCCCCGTCGCTGGCGGGGACCTCCGGGATCACCCTGGACTCGCTGCGCGTTTCCTACCACGGCAACGTGGTCTTAAAACCGCTGTCATTGACCATTGAGCCCGGTGAAGTGCTGGCGCTGATTGGCCCTTCCGGTTCCGGGAAAACCACCGTGCTGCGGGCGATTGCCGGTTTTGTGCAACCGGCTGGCGGGCGGATCCTGATCGGCGACACGGACGTCACCCACCTGCCGCCTTACCAGCGCGGGCTGGCGATGGTGGTGCAGAACTACGCGCTGTTTCCTCATATGAAGGTGGAAGACAACGTCGCCTTCGGCCTGCGGGCGCAAAAGCAGCCCAGGGGGCTTATCGCCGGGCGAGTGACCGAAGCCTTAAAAATCGTCGGTATGGCGGACTACGCCACCCGCTATCCGCATCAGCTTTCCGGCGGCCAGCAGCAGCGCGTGGCGATAGCCCGCGCGATTGCCGTGCGTCCTCGGGTGTTACTGCTTGATGAACCACTGTCGGCGCTGGACGCGCAAATTCGCCATAACATGGTGGAAGAGATTGCCCGTCTGCACCGCGAACTGCCGGAGCTGACCATCCTCTACGTTACCCACGATCAGACCGAAGCGCTGACCCTGGCGGACAAAATCGGCATTATGAAAGACGGGTCGCTGATCGCCCACGGTGAAACGCACGAGTTGTACCACTATCCGCCGAACCGCTTTAGCGCCGAATTCCTCGGCCGCGCCAATATCCTGCAGGCGACGGCGCTGAAAGACAGCCCCGAGCCGGGGCTGGTTAGCGTAAGCTGCGGCGGCGGCCTGATTAACGCCTTCAGCCGGGGCGGCCTGCATGGCAACAATAAGCTGTTATGCATTCGCCCGCAGCACATGAGCCTGGCGCCGCGATCGGCAACCAGTAATCGCCTCAACGCCACCCTGACGTCGGTGCACTGGCAGGGCGATCTGACGCATCTGCTGTGCGACGTCGCGGGCGAAGCGGTGCGGATCGTCATGACTCAGGTCAACCCACTGCCGCGCGCGGGGGACAAGCTGGCGCTCTACTTCGAACCTGGCGATGCGGTTCTGATCGAGGTGCAATGATGGCGCAAACCCTCACGCTTGCGCGTCCGGCGCGAAACCTGCGCCCTTACCTGTGGCTGGCGTTGCCGCTGCTGGTGCTGGCGACGCTGTTTTTCTATCCGCTGCTGCTGATCGCCGATCAGGCGTTACGCGACGCCAGCGGCAATCTGAGCCTTGAGACCTTCTGGCAGGTGATTGACTCAAAACGCTTTATTGGCGCGCTGCTCAATACCTTACAGATTGCGGTGTTCGCCACCCTTGGCTGCCTGGTGCTCGGCAGCGTCCTGGCGCTGATTCTGGTGTTTATTCCGTTCCCCGGCAGCCAACTGGTGGGCCGGGTCATTGATACTTTTATTGCGCTGCCGACCTTTCTTATTACTCTCGCGTTCACCTTTATTTACGGCTCGGCGGGGCTGCTCAACGGTGCCCTGATGGCGCTGTTTGCTTTTGAACTGCCGCCGGTAGACTTCCTCTATTCGATTAACGGCGTGATTCTGGCGGAGATTACCGTGTTTACGCCGCTGGTGATGCGCCCGCTGATGGCGGGACTGCGGCAGATAGATAAGAGCCAGCTGGAAGCGGCGAGCATTCTCGGCGCTCACCCGCTGCGGGTGATGACCCAGGTTATCTTCCCGGCGGCGCTGCCGGCGCTGATGGCTGGGGGCAGCCTGTGCCTGCTATTGACCACTAACGAGTTCGGTATCGTGCTGTTTATTGGCGCCAAAGGGGTCAATACCCTGCCGATGATGGTCTACAGCAAGGCGATTCTGGAGTCGGATTACAGCGTGGCCTGCATGATTGCGCTGATCAATATTTTGCTGTCGCTGGGGCTGTTTATGCTCTATCGGCTGGCGGCGGTGCGCACTGGCGTAAGGAGTTAACGATGTTGATTTGGTCGCGTAAAGGCCGCGCGGCGGCGGGCGCGCTGGCGGTGACGCTTTTTGCCGGCGTTTTCCTGCTGCCGCTGGCGGTGATTTTACTCTCCAGCCTGAGTAAACAATGGAACGGCCTGCTGCCCACCGGCTTTACCTTTGCCCACTTTGTTAACGCGTTTCGCGGGGCGGCGTGGGATTCGCTGTTTTCCAGCCTGGTGGTGGGCTTCTGCGCCAGCCTGCTGGCGCTGCTGTGCGGGATGTGGGCGGCGCTGGCGCTGCGCCAGACTGGCGCGAAGCTGCAGAAATATCTTGGGCTGATGTTTTATCTGCCCAGCGCCATCCCCTCGGTTTCAGTGGGACTGGGCATTCTGGTGGCCTTCAGCCAGGGGCCGCTGCAGATGAACGGCACCTTCTTTATCGTCCTGGCGGCGCATTTCGTGCTGATCTCGGCCTTTACCTTCAGCAACGTCACGACCGGCCTGGCGCGGATTTCCGCTGATATTGAAAACGTCGCCTCCAGCCTGGGCGCTTCACCGTGGTACCGCCTGCGCCATGTGACGCTGCCGCTGATGACGCCATGGATGATCTCGGCGCTGGCGCTGAGTTTATCGCTGTCGATGGGGGAGTTGGGGGCGACGGTGATGATCTATCCGCCGGGCTGGACGACGCTGCCGGTGACCATTTTCAGCCTGACCGATCGCGGTAATATCGCCGATGGCTCGGCGCTGACCATCGTGCTGGTGGGCGTCACGCTGCTGTTGATGATGAAGCTGGAGCGTATCGCCCGCCGATTAAGCCAGAGATAAAGAATTGATGACGCCACCAGGGCACGGGGCTGACTGCCCGGCGGCGCTGCGCTTGCGCGGGCCTGGGGGGAAGGAGGTTTTCTGTAGGCCGGATAAGGCATGTATGCCGCCATCCGGCACAACCGCGGGTACGGCGCCTGACTGCCCGGCGGCGCTGCGCTTGCGCGGGCCTGGGGGTGGAATCCCGCAGGCCTCCTCAGTCGTAGCCCGGCTAAGCGTAGCGCCAGCCGGGAACGCTCCTTCAACAACGCTCTCGCATCAGAACCACGCCTCAAACATCCCGCCGACGTTCAGCGAATCCAGCTGCTGGTCCTGGGTGCCGTTGACCTTCGCGGTATGCTCATTGTCCACCTGGCCGCCGGTCACGTAGAAGCGCAGCATCGGACGGAACTCCGGCCCCATACCGATGGCGATGTTCTGCGACAGCGTCAGCTTCCAGCCGTGGTTATCCCCGCCCTGGTCGTAGTCCACGCGCTGGTAGCCCGCTTCCAGCCAGGTGGAGTGCACGTCGTTCCAGAAATACATCGGCCGCACGATGGCGCCGTAGTTCTTGCGGTTGTCGGTGTTGTCCCTGCCGTTGTCGTAGTCGTGGAAGGCCAGCAGATATTCCACCTGCGCCTGCTGGGTGAACTTATGGCTGCCCTCGAAGCTGGCGTAGACCGTGGTCAGGTCGTCGGTTTTGTTGTAGACGCTGTTATCCGAGTTGTCGGAGTAGCGCAGGATCACCTTGTTCACCCCGCTGTCGTTGGTGTGGCTCAGCACCAGGCCGCCCTGCCAGGCTTCGAGGCGCGCGTCGCTGTCCACCGCCTTCGAGTCAAAGCCGTAGTTGGCGTACACCTCGACGTCGATCGGCCCGGCCTTGATGTTGTGGGTTTTGGTGGTTAGCGCGTAGTGGCCGTTGTCTCCGGTGTCGGAGCTGCCGGTACAGGTGATGCGCGACGGGTTGGTCTCATCGGCCATCACTTCCGGGCTACAGGATTTCACCTGCGACACCGCCGCCACGTCGAACTGCACGCCGCCGATATCAAAGTTCTTCACCCCGGCGCCCTGGCCGTCGTGGTTCATCCAGAAGTAGTCGTTGATCCCCTGTTGCGGACGCTGGTGGAAGTCGCGGCCGGCCCAGAGATAGGCGTTGGGGTTGGATTCCAGCACGTTGGTGACGCCGACGTAGGCCTTCTTCAGGTTAACCTCGTCGCTCCAGTGGTCGAACATCACGTTAAGATCCCAGATAGCCCCCTGCGCGCTTTTGAAGGCCTTGCTGATCTGGAATTCGCCGCCGTTGCTTTCGTTGCCCAGGCGGCCGATCGCCGAGGCGCCGTTATAGGAGCCGTCGACGCCGACATATTTCTGGTCGCCGGTCTGGAAGTGGGCGCCATAGCGGGCGTAGCCGCTGAACTTGAGGCCGAATGGAATGGCCATATCCGGCGAGGCGGCGGTGGTCTGCGGGTTGGTGATCACGTCGACCTTTTTGTCGGCCGCGGCGTCGATTTTCGCCTGGCGTTCGGCCAGCGCTTTATCAACGGCTTTGGCGACGATGGCGTCGATCTGTTCCTGAGTAAATTCTTGCGCCATTACGGAAATTGGGCACAGCGCGGCGACAACCGCCATGGCTAAAGGCAGTTTTTTCACAGTATTCATGGTTATCTCGCTTTAATAATTAATATATTTCAGATAATAACCATCCCATTCTGGCTAAAATATATAGCCAAAATAAGCTGATTTGTTTTTTAGGGTACAACGACGCCGGAGAATAATATTCTCGCAGGCGTTATTCCATATTAATTAACGCTGGTACAGATGGATTAATTCTTCTGAGAACTCGCGGGCCAGCAGCGAATTCATCAGATGATCCTGGGCATGTACCATAATCAGCGTCATAGGCTGACGCGCTTCACCGGCATCCTGCTCGATGAGCTGGGTCTGCATCTGATGCGCCCGACGGGCGTAACCGTCGGCTTCATTTAACAGTAAACGCGCTTCGTCGATATTTCCGGTTCGGGCCGCATGTAGCGCTTCAAAACATAATGAGCGTGACTGTCCCGCATTAACGATAATTTCCATTACCGCATCTTCTAATTCAATCATGTGTATTCCTGAGGTCTTTATTATTTAATAATGCAGTGAAAGTCCTTTTTCTGCATTATTACGCTGCCATCATATTATCTCTCCGGGGCGGAGAGGAATTAGCTAACGGTTTCTGCCACCGGAACGCTATTTTTGGTTTTCTCAACTTCGGTTTTCATTAAGGAACGTTCATAGGCGCGCAGGAACGGCAGGTAAATGACCGCCGACATCACCATGCAGATAAGGCACATCACTACCGGGCTCAGCGTCCAGTTGGCCGCCCACGAGGCGCCAATCGGTGCCGGCGTGGTCCACGGAGTGAGGGACACCACCTGGCTCAGCCAGCCAAGACGCGTCGCGCCGTAAGCCAGCACCGCGTTGACCATCGGTACGCAGACGAAGGGGATAAACATCATCGGGTTCATGATGATCGGCGCCCCGAACAGGATCGGCTCGTTGATATTAAAGAAGCTCGGCACGATGCCCATCTTGCCGATGGTGCGCAGATGCGTGGCCCGACTACGCAGCAGCAGGAAGGCCAGCGGTAGGGTTGAACCGACGCCGCCAATCAGCAGATAGTGATCCCAGAAGCCCTGCAGATAGACGTGCGGTAACACCGTGCCGGCCGCCAGCGCCGCCTGGTTTGCCGAGAGGTTAGCCATCCAGAACGGGTTCATAATACCGGTGACAATCAGCGAGCCGTGGATCCCAGCGAACCAGAAAATCTGGCACATCAGGACGGAGAGCAAAATAGCCGGCAGCGAGTCGGAGGCGGAAACCAGCGGCTCCAGCAGATGCATGATCGCCTGCGGCAGGATCATCCCGGTCTGCGCTTCGATAAACAGGTTCAGCGGATGCAAAGTACCAATCACCACCAGCACCGGGATAAGGATTTCAAACGAACGAGCGACGCCGGTCGGTACCTCTTTCGGCAGTCGAATGGTGATGTTGTTTTGCTTCAGCCACGCGTAGACGCGGGTGGAGTAGATGGCGGTGATGAGGGCGGTAAAAATGCCCTGGCCGGACAGATACTGAGTGGAAATTTTTCCATCGGCATAGGGCGCGGCAACCAGCAGGAAGGCCATAAACGCCAGCAGACCGGACATCACCGGATCCAGCTGAAACTGACGACCGAGGCTGGCGCCAATGCCGACCGAGATAAAGAAGGTCATTACGCCCATGCTGAGGTTAAACGGCAGCATCAGCTGTTCGCGGTAGTGCTGGGAGAAATCGAGCCAGCCGCGGGCAAAGCCGTTGGTGGTCTCGGGTGAAAACGGCGGAAAGATAAATACCAGCATGAAAGAGCCGATGATCATAAACGGCAATGCGGCAGTGAAGCCATCGCGGATAGCGATAACATATTTCTGCTGCCCAAGGCGTCCTGCCAGCGGAGTAATAGATTGCTCGATCACGGCAATCATGGACTGATACAGAGAACTCATTTCAACACCTCTCAGTGCGCCGCTGCGATCAGCGACAGAGCATAATTCAGGACGTTGTCTCCCCGCTGCATACCGTAGTCCATCGTATCGATGGGCTGAACGGGAATGTTCAGGGGAGCCGCTTTATCAGACAGGGTTTTCAACATGTATTTCACCTGGGGGCCTAGCAACACCACCTGATACTGCGGAAACTGGATGTCAAATTCGGAAACGCCATAGGCGTCAATCTGCACCGGCAGATCACGTTCATTCGCCGCCTCCACCATCTTTCTGACCAGCAGACTGGTGGACATTCCGGCAGAGCAGCACAGCATAATCTTGTACATCGACGACCATCCTCAAAATGTAAAAAGTTATTGCGTGGATGATTTGATATCAGACGGAAACCGGTTTCCATTTATAAAAAGCAGAACTGTGATAGTGGTCAAGATCTCCTGCTTATGGGGCGGATTTATTGGATTTGGCTCACATTATTCTGTCGATTTGGCGATGTTTTGCGCTGAAATGGAAAATCGGTTTCCAAACAAATGGCGAAATGGATATACTGCGCTGGTCATAATTGAAGCGATTCAGGTTTACAGGATTTTGGCGGGACGCGGCGCCCGCGCAGGGGAAAATGATGTCGACAATCAATGATGTTTCACGACTTGCCGGGGTTTCCAAAGCCACGGTGTCGCGAGTGTTGAGCGGCTCACGTGGCGTGAAGGAAGCCAGTCGTCAGGCGGTGCTGCAGGCGGCGGAAGCGCTCAATTACCGGCCAAACATGATAGCCCAGTCGTTGCTTAGCCAGTCCACCGGCTGCATCGGCGTCATCTGCGCCCAGGACAATATCAATCAAACCACCAGCTATCTCTACGCCCTGGAAAAACAGCTCAGCCAGCACCAGAAGCACCTGCTGCTGCGCTTCGCCAACACCAGCAGCGGCGTGATGAACTCGCTGGAGGAGTTAACCTGCGGGCTGTGCGATAACGTGCTGATCATCGGCGCGCGTTTTCCTCTGAATATTAACCGCCCGGACGTGGTGTTGGTGGACTGCCTCGACAGCGAGGGCGAAAACAGCATTCAGTTCGATCACGCCTTCGCCGCCGAAACCGCCTGCCACTATCTGATAAGCCAGGGCAGAAGGCAGATTGCGCTGATCCATCCGCAGAGCAGCGGCTTTGCCGATCAGGTGCTGCTGGGCTACAAGCACGCGCTGGAAAAAAACTTTTTGCCGTTTAATCGCAATCTGGTGTTTCTGGATAACACCTCGCCGTCGGTGGCGGTGCAGGAGCTGGTCAATAACGCCACGACGCTGAACTTTAACGCGCTGCTGGTGAGCGATGAGCTTCAGGCGCAGCGCGTGGTGCCGCAGCTGCAGGCGTTTAACCGCGCCGTTCCGCAAAATGTGATGGTGTTTAGCCTCGCCGGATCGTTACAGCTGCCCGGAATCCCGACTATCCCGGCGATTGAATATTCCATGGACGCGATGGCGTCGCGGATCGTCAACTGGCTGACCGAGAAAACGGACAACCCGGGCGGCAGCCCGCTGCGCGGCGATTTAATTATTCCAAAGCACTGATCGTCGCTCTTGCCCTGACCCGCCGCCGTTGGCTGCGGGTTTTTTAATGGCTGTTTTTTGTCGTATCCCTCACATTATAAATAAAACTCATATCTGTCGCCGGGTTTTCGAACCGGACAGCCTGCGTGACCTGCCTTAAGTTGAGTACGAAAGTTCCACTCAAAAAAACACTAACCAGAACATTCGTACCGCCTGCTTGAGGAAGTCACCCTATGAATCACATGAACGTTGTCGATGTGAAAGCGTGGATAGATGCCCGCCCGGTCTCGCGCTTTCAATGGAACGTGCTGCTGCTCTGTTTCATCATCATTATGCTGGATGGGTATGACGCTGCGGTGATGGGCTTTGTCGCCCCGGCGCTCATCGAGGACTGGGGCATCAGCCGGGCTGAAATGGGGCCGATTCTCGGGGCGGCTATGTTCGGCGTCGCCATTGGCGCGCTGGTGGCGGGCCCGCTTTCTGACCGCTACGGCCGAAAACGCATTTTACTCTGGTCGGTGGCGCTGTTTGCGCTGTTCAGCCTGGCCGGCGCCGTGGCGCAAAGCCCGTCGCAGCTGGCGCTGCTGCGCTTTCTCACCGGCCTCGGACTTGGCGCCGTGATGCCCAATTGCGTCACGCTGGTGGCGGAATATATGCCGGAGCGGCGTAAAGGGGTGATGATCACCCTGATGTACAGCGGATTCAACGTGGGTTCCGGCCTCGGCGGCTTTATCGCTGCCGGGTTGTTATCGCATTACAGCTGGCACTCGGCGCTGATTTTTGGCGGCGTGCTGCCGCTCGTGGTGCTTCCCTTTATGATCGTGATGTTGCCGGAGTCGGCGATGAGCATGGTGGCGCGCCGACTACCGGGCGAGCAGATCGCCAGGGCGCTTAACCGGCTTGGAGGCCAGTTTACGGCTGACACCGTCTTCCAGCTGAATGCGCCGCCCATCACGCGGAGCAGTAAAGTGGCGCAGCTGTTTCGGCATGGCTATGCCCGCGGCACGATAGCGCTGTGGCTGACCTATTTTATGGGGCTGTTCGTGATATATCTGCTGAACGGCTGGCTGCCAACCATTCTCCGCTCCGGCGGGCTGTCGCTGCAGCAGGCGGCGATGATGACCGGCTTGTTCCAGCTCGGCGGCCCGCTGGGCGGCATCCTTGTCGGTATGCTGATGGATCGTGCTTCGGCGAAAGCGGTGATTGCGGCAACCTATTTCCTTGGCTGCCTGTGCCTGTTGTCCCAGGGGTTGATGGACTTCGGATCGGCGGCGCTGTCGGTGCTGATTTTTATCAGCGGGATGTGCATTAACGGCGCGCAGAACGGTCTGCAGGCCTATTCGCCAGCCTATTATCAAACCGAGATCCGTGCTACCGGCGTCAGCTGGATGCATGGTATCGGCCGTACCGGGGCTATTCTCAGCTCCACGCTGGGCGGGATGCTGATGCTGGCCGTGCCGGGACACTCGTCGATCTTTTTGGTGCTGGCGCTGCCGGCCTGCCTGGCGGGGACCTGTATTTTGTTGCACCGTATGAATCACGCTAAGCCTCGACTCACAGAGGCAGAACTGGACGCTTTGTCATCCCCCCTGGAACACCGATAAGTGGAGTTATCTGATGGCTAACATTCTCGGCGGTATCGCCGTCTCTCATACCCCGACTATCGGCTTCGCGGTCGATCATCATAAACAGCAGGACCCGGCATGGTCGCCGATCTTCCAGAGCTTCGAACCGCTGCAGCGCTGGCTGGAGGAGAAAAAACCGGATGCGCTGGTGTACATCTTTAATGACCATGTGACCGCCTTTTTCTTCGATCACTATTCGACATTTACGCTGGGAATCGATAGTCAATATGACGTTGCCGATGAAGGCGGCGGACCACGCTGTCTGCCGCCGGTCCAGGGCAATGCGGCGCTCTCAAGGCACATTGGCGCCAGCCTGATGGCCGATGAGTTTGATATGTCGTTCTTTATGGATAAAAAGCTCGACCACGGCCTTTTCTCGCCGCTTTCGGCGCTGTTGCCCTGGGATGAAGCGCAGGGGTGGCCGACGGCGGTTATCCCGTTACAGATCGGCGTGCTGCAATTTCCGGTACCGAGCGCGCGCCGTTGTTACCGACTCGGCCAGGCGCTGCGCCGGGCAATTGAAAGCTTCCCGGAAGATATCAATGTGGCGATTGTCGCGACCGGCGGGCTCTCGCATCAGGTTCATGGCGAGCGCTGCGGATTTAATAATCCCGACTGGGATGCCCAGTTTGTTGACATGTTGGTTAATGACCCGGAAAAGCTTACCGAAATGACCCTTGGCGAATATGCCGAGCTGGGGGGAATGGAAGGGTCTGAGGTGATCATGTGGCTGGTGATGCGCGGCGCGCTATCAGCCAATGTCACCGAAACCTGGCGCGACTATTACCTGCCGTCGATGACCGGTATCGCTACGCTGATCCTTGAGAACAATGCGCGCCTGCCCCCCGTCGATACCCTGACGCGCCATCGCCAGCATATGGCGCAGCAGCTGGCCGGGGTGGAGAAACTGCCGGGAACCTATCCTTTTACCCACGAGCGCAGCCTGAATGGCTTACGGCTTAACCGTTTCCTGCATCGGCTGATTGAGCCTGCCTGGCGCGAACGTTTTCTGCAGTCGCCTCAGTCGCTTTATGCCGAAGCCGGACTGAGTGAGGAGGAACAGCAGTTGCTCAACGCACGCGACTGGCGGGGATTGATTCAGTATGGCGCCAGTTTCTTCCTGCTGGAGAAAATGGGCGCGGTGGTCGGCGTATCCAACCTGCATATTTACGCCGCGATGCGCGGGCAGACGCTGGAGGCGTTTCAGCAAACGCGCAACCAACAGGTAACCTATTCGGTGGCGGGTAAACGTTAAACGGTCCCGTCCTGAACCTGCTGATAAATAAAACGCAACAGCGCCTGCGTCGCCGGGGAGGGCAGGCTGCCGGCGCGAAACGTCAGCCCGATACGCCGGGTGGTATCGGGCAGGGGGACCGGCAACACGCTGAGCAACCCATTGTCAGTTTCAAAACGCATCTGGCTGGCGGAAACCGCCGCCAGCATGTCGGAGTCCTGCAGCAATCCTCGCACCATCGCCGCATCCCCGGTCTCCACCGTCGGCTGGGGCAGCGGCAGCCCCAGGGTGACAAACGCCTTATCCAGCAAATGGCGCGCCGGCGCGTTGGCGCGCGGCAGCACCCATTGCGCTGTCGCCAGCTGGCTGCGCGGATCCGGATGGCGCAGCAGCGGGTGGTTATTACGCAGTAAAATCAGCATATCCTCTTCGAATAACGCCTCGCTACAGAGGTCCGGGAGATCTTCATCCTGACGCAGGGCGCCGATAATAAAATCGATATTACCTGCGCGCATATCGGCGACCAGCGACTCATACGGGCTTTCATTGGTCATGAGGGTAATGCCCGGGTGCTGGGCCAGAAAGGCGGCGATGGCGGAGGGCAGTAGCCGGGTGCGACTCAGCGGCAGGGCGCCAATGCGCACGGTGCCCTCCAGCACCCCGCGACGGGCGGCGAGATCGCTCCAGATGTTTTCCAGCTCGTTGAGCGCTCTGCTCACCGGGGGATAGAGCAGTTCTGCGGCAGGCGTGGGACGCACCCCTTCTGGCGTTCGGCGAAACAGCGCCGAATCCGCCCCTTTCTCCAGGACCTTCAGCGCGGCGCTGACCGCCGGCTGGGTGATCCCCAACTGTTGCGCGACGGTTTGGGTATGGTTGACGTGATAGAGCTGAATAAAAATGGCTAACCGGCGGGTATTGAACAGCCAACCGGCGTCCGCCAGCGGGCCGCTGGTGCGGGTATGGTGCTTCTGCAACAGCGCCGGGATGGCCTGCAGGTCGTCAATCGCCCGCCGGGCGCGCGGCAGGATGCACTTGCCATACTCGGTGGGCACCATGCCGCTGTAATGGCGTTCGAACAGCGTGACGTTCAACGCGGCTTCAAGGTCGCGGATAGCCCGGGTTATCGCTGACTGCGTGCGGAATAAGTCATCGGCAGCACGCGAGACGCTTCCGCGCAGCGCGACCTGACAAAAAAAGCGCAGCTGCATGATATTTATGATTTTATCGTGCTTTCTCTTCAGCATTATTCGTCAGGCCTGAAATAGTGAGTGAGTCGACAACATAAATAAAAATCATAGCCTTCGCAAGTTAACGAATTACCTTCCAACGGCGGGACATGACAAGCTGAAAAAAACAACAGAGGAAGCCATCATGTCTCATCCGGTTAGCGAAAAAAGTGCCCTTGTCGTCAGCGCCCACTCGGCCGATTTCGTCTGGCGCGCGGGCGGTGCGATAGCGCTGCATGCCCTGCAGGGCTATCAGGTCCATGTGGTCTGTTTATCCTTTGGCGAGCGCGGCGAGTCCGCCAAATTGTGGCGTAAAGGCAACATGACCGAGGAGGCGGTGAAGCAAGTCCGTCGCGAAGAGGCGCAGGCCGCCGCCGAGATCCTGGGCGCCAGCGTCGAATTCTTTGATATCGGCGACTATCCGTTGCGCGCCGATAAAGAGACGCTGTTTCGTCTGGCGGATGTGTATCGCCGTATCCAGCCCCACTTTGTTCTGACGCACTCGCTGCAGGATCCCTATAACTACGATCACCCGCTGGCCTCCCACCTGGCTCAGGAGGCTCGGATTATCGCTCAGGCAGAAGGCTATCGCCCCGGCGAGAAAATTGTCGCTGCTCCCCCGGTTTACTGTTTCGAACCGCACCAGCCGGAGCAGTGCAACTGGAAGCCTGATGTGCTGCTGGACATCACCACTGTCTGGGAGAAAAAGTATCAGGCCATTCAGTGTATGCAGGGCCAGGAGCATTTGTGGGAGTACTACACCCGCGTGGCGCTGCAGCGCGGAGTGCAGGCCAAACGCAACATCGGCATCACGGCCGCGCGTGATATCGTTCACGGTGAAGCCTTCCAGAGCATCTTCCCCCGCGTAACGGAGAACCTGGCATGAAGCTGTTAAATAAAAAAGGCCTTGTGATCCGCCATCTGCCGCGCCATGACGAGGCGGTTTTGCGCCGCTGTGAGGCGGCCGGGGTAGCGACGCTCCATGAAGCCTGGGCACGCCAGGGGCTGATGGGGCCGGCAATCCGTCCGATTCAGCAGGGCGTCAGCCGGGCGGGCAACGCGGTCACGGTACTGGTGACGCCAGGCGACAACTGGATGTTTCATGTCGCGGTCGAGCAGTGCCGCGCCGGCGATATTCTGGTGGTGGCCCCGACGTCGCCGTGCGGCGATGGCTTCTTCGGCGATCTGCTGGCGACGTCTCTCCAATCGCGCGGTGTGGTCGGTCTGGTGGGCGATATCGGCATTCGCGATTCGCAAACGTTGCGGGAGATGGGATTCGCCGTCTGGTCCCGTCAGGTTTATGCCCAGGGAACGGTGAAAGAGAGCCTCGGCTCGGTTAACGTCCCGGTGATTTGCGCAGGCCAGCTTGTGCAGCCGGGCGATGTCGTGGTGGCCGACGACGATGGCGTCGTGGTGCTGCCTCACGCCCAGGTGCGTGATGTGCTCGATAAAGCGGAAGCACGCATGAGCAATGAGCTTGCGAAGCGTGAGCGGATGCGCCATGGCGAGCTGGGGCTGGATATTTACGCGATGCGCCAGCGTCTGGCGGAAAAGGGGCTGCGGTATTACGACAGCGCAGATGAGGTGGAGGAGTAAGATGGCGCAACGCGGAATTCCCTGTCTATGGATGCGCGGCGGCACCTCGAAGGCGGCCTGTTTTCTGGCTGACGATCTGCCTGCCGATCCGGTGCAACGTGATGCGGTGCTGCTGGCGGTGATGGGCTCGCCTGATCCCCGGCAAATTGACGGGATCGGCGGCGCCGATCCGCTGACCAGTAAAGTGGCGATTATCCGCCGCTCCGCACGGCCTGACGCCGATGTGGACTATCTGTTTGCCCAGGTGAACGTGACGGGGGCCTCTGTGGACTACGGCCAAAACTGCGGCAATATTCTTGCCGCCGTTGGCCCTTTCGCCATCGAGCGTGGGCTGATTCGCCACGATGCGCCGCTCACTCGGGTGCGTATTTATATGGAGAACACGGGGCAACTGGCGGTGGCAGAGATCCCCTGCGATGCCGACGGGGTCGACTACGTCGGCGAGAGTCGTATCGATGGCGTACCGGGCAGCGCCAGCCCGATCCTGCTCCATTTTCTTGATGTGGCAGGCTCCAGCTGCGGGGCACTGCTGCCGACCGGCCGGGTCCGTGACCGTTTTGACGGCGTCGAGGTGACCTGCATCGATAACGGAATGCCGGTGATCCTGCTGCGCGCGTGCGACCTCGGTTGCACCGGCTATGAGACACGCGAACAGCTGGATAATGACGACGCGCTTAAACGTCGCCTGGAGTCGATTCGCCTGCAGGCCGGGCCGCTGATGCAGCTTGGCGACGTCAGCCAGCGCACGGTGCCCAAGATGACCCTGATCGCCGAGCCGCGACACGGCGGCGCCATCAGCAGCCGCACCTTTATCCCGCACCGCTGCCACGCGTCGATCGGCGTATTTGGCGCGGTGAGCGTGGCCAGCGCCTGTCTGCTTCCTGGATCCGTCGCGCAGGGCATGGCGCAGGTCGCGCCAGGCGCTACGCCGCTGCTCAGCGTTGAGCATCCGACAGGCGAATTTAGCGTGACGCTTCAGCTTGACGCAGACGGCGCCCTGACAGGCTGCGGCCTGTTACGCACGGCGCGACTGCTGTTTGCTGGCGAAGTTTTTATTCCGGCCCGCGTCTGGCCGCGTGAGGAGTAATGATGACGACAATCGCGTTTATTGGTTTTGGCGAGGCGGGTGGCATTCTGGCGGCAGATCTGGCCCGTGAGCATGCGGTGACCATATGGGATTGCAAGCTCAATGGCCCGGAGCGAGAGGCAATGGTCAGGAAAGCCGGTGATTCGCGCGTTCAGGCGGGGAGTTCGCTGGCGCAGGCGCTGGAGAGCGCCGCGCTGATTTTTTCTACTGTGACCGCCGGTGAGGCGCTAAAGGTCGCGCAGCAGGCCGCCGCGCTGCTGCAGCCGGGGCAATATTTCCTCGATCTCAACTCCGTGGCGCCGGAAACGAAACGGCAGGCAGCTGAACATTTTCTGCCCGGCGCCTACATTGATGTCGCGGTGATGGCGCCGGTGCCGCCGGCCCGATTGCAGACACCGTTATTGATCGGCGGGCCGCAGGCGGAGGCGATCGCGCCGCGTCTGCAGGGGCTGGGGCTGAATGCCCGCTATGGCGCCAGTACGGTGGGCCAGGTGTCGGCGATAAAAATGTGCCGTAGCGTGATGATCAAAGGTCTTGAAGCGCTCACCACAGAATGCCTGTTCGCGGCCCGTGAATATGGCGTCGAGGAGGAGGTGCTTAGCTCCTTGCATCATAGTTTCCCGTCTCTGGGCTGGACAGGCGCGTTTCCCGACTATCTGATCAGCCGGGTGGCGGAACATGGCGTTCGGCGCAGCGAAGAGATGGAAGAGGTGGTAAAAACCCTGCGTGATGTGGGGAGCGCCGGGATAATGAGCGAGGCGATCGCGAAAAGCCAGCGCCAGCTTCCGGAGCAGATGGCCGCCCGTAGCCTGAGCTACAGGCAGCTGACGCCGTTTGACTGGAAAACGCTGGTCGCCAGGCTGAAATAACCGTTATTTGGCCGGACAGACGATTTTGTCGATTGCGGCCTGGTAGCTTTTTTGGTTATTGCGCTCTTTCGCCAGCGTCGCTTCGCGGACCGCGTTCTTGTTGCCGTCGGTCGCCAGTACTTTATTGGCAAAATCGTTGTCGCTGAGGTGGCTTGCTGGCGCGCATTTTTCCTTCACCGCTTTGAGCACCTGCTGCTTTTGCTGCTCGAACTGCAGGCTTTGCAGCGGTGATTCGGCCCACGCCGACGTAGCGCTCAGGGCGGTGACCAGGCATACCATCCAACATGCTTTCATCAGGCTTCTCCTTCCGTAATCGCTTCCGTCAACTATATGCGCAGGTGGGAAAACACGCAAATAGCGGTTAATTTAACTTATTGAAAAGGCGTTTGTTATCATCGCCTCAGGCGGCTCTCACCCGCCGCCGCGAGTCGATAGCGATCAGCACCACCGACGCCAGGATCAGCAGAGTGCCCAGCCAGTCCGGCAGCGTGAAGGTGATCCCCAGCAGCAGGAGCGACAGCAGGGCGCTGCTCAGCGGTTCGGCGCAGCTGAGGATCCCCGCTTTGGCGCCGCCAATCTTCTGCGCGCCGTTAAGATAAAGGCTGAATGTCAGCGAAGTACCGATCACCACCAGGTAGAAAAAAGCTAACAGCAGGCTGCCGTTCACCACAAAATCGGTGCCCTGGCCGCCGTAAAACGGCAGCAGCATCGCACCGCCGAACAACATACTCCAGCCGACGATCGGCAGCGTCCCGTAGCGGGCAATTAGCGTCGAGGGATAGGTGGTATAAAACGCGGCGGCAAACGCCGAGGCGATCCCCCAGAACAGCGCCGCCGGCGAAATCGACAGCGTCGTCGGGTTGCCGTGGGTTACCAGCAGAAAGGTGCCCGCCAGCGAGGTGCAGATAGCCCCCAGCACCAACGGAGTGGGGCGCGCTTTGCGGGCGAGGGCGAACCAGGCGACGATGATCGTCGGGGACAGGAACTGCAGCACTGTGGCCGTGGCGGCATTCGATTTTTCAATGGTCATCAAAAAGGTGAATTGCACGGTTAACGCGCCAAACAGCGAGAAAAACAGCAGGCTGACGGCGTCGCGGCGGTTTTGCAGCACGCGGAAAATGCGGTCGCCGTGAACAAAGCCGAGCATCAGCAGGATCAGCCCGGCGAACAGCAGACGCGTCATGGTCAGAAACGGCGACGACATCTGGCTTTCCTGCATAATAAACTGCGCGCATACCCCGGAACTGCCCCACAGCACGGCGGCAATCAGTACGTTCAGCATCCCTTTTTTGCTGGAGCCCATCTTTTCCTCTGGTGAAATGTGACAAAGGGGAATCATAACATGCGCCCGCCCGGGCGGCGGGGCAGGAAATGGTAGTTGGCCGCGCCGGGGTAACGATTTTGCAGGCCCGGGAAGGCGAAGTCGCCGCCGGGCATGACCCGACAATCGCGTTCTAGCTTAAATCGACATTTTTACTGCCGAACAGCCAGGTGAGCACAAAGCCGCACAGGTAGGAGACCGCCAGTCCGCCGGCGTAAACCGCCATCCCGGCGTAAATCCCGCTGCCGGAGGTCATCAGCGGCAGCGCCACCAGCCCGGACGGACCGAACACGGTGTTCAGGCCGACCGGCAGCCCCAGCCAGGCGATCAGCCCGACGAAGAAGCCGCCGCAGGCGCCGCCGAGGCAGGCGGTAACAAACGGCTTCATCCGCGGCAAGGTGACGCCGTAGATTAGCGGCTCGCCAATCCCGAGGAAGCCCGGAATAATCGCCCCCTTAATCTGGGTTCGCAGCAGCGAATCGCGCTTCGCCCGCCAGAACAGCGCCAGCGCCGCCCCCACCTGCCCGGCCCCGGCCATCGCCAGGATCGGGAACAGCGAGTTAAAGCCCTGGGCATCCACCAGCGCAAAATAGACCGGGACAAACCCCTGATGGACGCCGAACATCACCGCCAGCAGGAACAGACCGGCCAGCACCGCCGAGCCAAACGGATTGCCATTAAGATGCAGGAACAACCACGACATGCCGGTAAACAACCAGCCGCCAATCGGCATGATCACCGTAAAGGTCACCGCGCCCATGATCAGCAGCGTCACCGCCGAGGTGAGGATCATATCGAGGTTGGCCGGCATTACCCGCCGCACCTGGCGTTCAACCCACGCGCCAAGGATGGCGGCGATCAGTACGCCGATGATATTGCCGCGCGGATCGATGCTGTGGCCGAAGAAGGTGGAAATGCCGGCGTAGAAGCCGCTGGTCGCCTCCGGGTTGTAGCCCAGCACGAACAGCGAGGCGATAATCGCGCCGTTTACCCCGGAGCCGCCGAACGCCTTCTGAGCGTTATAGCCAATCAGGATGCTCAGGAAGGTGAACATCCCTTTGCTGAAGACCTTCATATAGCCAATCAGCGCCACCAGGCTGGCGTTCGGATGGGCGTTCTCCAGCACGAAAACCTGTTCCGCCAGGGTGGCGAAGCCCAGCAGCAGCCCGACGGCGATAAAGCCGGGGATTAGCGGCGTAAAGATGGTGGCGAATTTGGCGAGAAACTTCTGCACCGCGCTGGTCTGCTTGCCCTTCAGCGCCTGTTTTCTCTCCGCCGCGACGTCGGCCAGCGACGGCGCGGCGGGGGCCTCCTCCAGCAGGCCGTTCATCATCTCGGCGGCGGTTTGCGCTTTGCCGGGGCCGAGCACTACCTGGAACTGCTCGTCGCTGACGATCACCCCCATCACGCCGTCAATCTGGCGGATGGCGGCGGTGTCGGCCAGCCCTTCATCGCGCAGGGTCAAGCGCAGGCGCGTCATGCAGTTGCCCGCCTGCGCGACGTTTGCGGCGCCGCCCACGTGGCTGAGGATCCGCGCTATCATCTCTTTCGTTATTTTTGCCATTGCCCGTTACCTGTCTGTCGGCGCTCAGGCGTTGCTGAGCGCCTTGCGGATGTAGCCGTTGTTTTTCGCCAGCAGCGACTGCGCCTCTTCGGCGCTTAAGTCTGCCAGCACCATCACGATCGCCGTTTTACAGTGGCGGCCGCAGGCCTCCAGCGCATTCTGGGCGGTGGGGCGATCGCAGTCGGTCGCCTCCATCACGATGGAAACCTGGCGCTCAATCAGCTTGGCGTTGGTCGCTTCGACGTCGACCATCAGATTGCTGTAGACCTTGCCGACGCGGATCATTGCCCCGGTGGAGATCATGTTCAGCACCAGCTTCTGCGCAGTGCCGGCTTTCAGGCGGGTTGAGCCGGTCACCACCTCCGGGCCGACCACCGGAGTAATGGCGACGTCCGCCAGCTGGGCCATTTCGCCATGCGGGTTACAGCTGACGATGGCGACAAAGGCATTCTGGCGATGGGCATACTCCATGGCGCCAATGACGTACGGCGTGCGTCCGCTGGCCGCCAGCCCCACCAGCACATCGCGGTGGCTGAAGTTCAGGTTCTGCAGATCCATCGCCCCCTGCGCTTTGTTGTCTTCCACGTTTTCCACGGCGCTGAGAATCGCTTTATGTCCGCCGGCGATGATCCCCACCACCTGCTCCGGGCGGGTGCCGAAGGTCGGTGGGCATTCGCTGGCATCGAGGATCCCCAGACGCCCTGAGGTGCCAGCGCCGATATAAATCAAGCGGCCACCGGCCTGCAGCGCCGTCGCGACCTTATCCACCACCTCGGCAATCTGCGGCAGATAGGGCGTAATCGCCTGGGCCACCTGCTGGTCTTCCTGGTTTATCACCGTCAGCATCTCAAGGGTGGAAAGGGTGTCAATGTTGGCGCTGTTGGCGTTGCGTCGCTCGGTCAGCAGTTTGCTCAGGTCGATACTCATAGAAACCTCGTTATTCTCAGTCGTGCGCAGTATAAGGAATTATTTATTCCTTGCATGTGAAGAGTATCACGATTAGTACGCGGAGAATAATACGAGAATGGTAGAGATGGCGGGAAATAGTGCGGTAATAAAGATGGAATATTTTATTACCGCACCTGGCGTTTAGCGCGCGCTTCGCGGCTGGCTGAGGCCCATTAGCAGCGCCAGCAGGTAGCAGATCGCCATCGCGAGGCTCATTTTCAGCATCGTTTCGCCACCGAGGCCCGCCAGCGGCGCGGCGATGCCGCCGAAGACAAACATCAGGGTGCCCATCAGCGCGGACGCGGTGCCGGACTGGGCGGCGTCAACGGCGCTCATCGCCTCCGCGCCGGCGACGGTGCTGATGCCGCTCATCAGCGACACGGTAAAGAACAGGCCGACCAGCGCCAGCACCGGCAGCTGCAGCCAGGCAAACAGCAGCATGATCGCCGCGCAGCTCACCGCCAGCGTCAGGCCGCCGCGCAGCAGGCTTTCGGCGCTGAAGCGGCGCGCCAGACGGGAAAAGATCATCGCCGCGATAATCAGCCCGATACCGTTCAGACCGAACAGCAGGCTGAACTGCATGGCGCTCATGCCGTATTCGCTCTGCATCACGAAGGAAGAGGAGCCGATGTAGGAGAACAGTCCGGCCATCATAAAGGCCTGAATCAGGCAGAAGCGTAGAAAACGACGATTCTTCAGCACCGGCTGGCCGGGCCGCTGGCGGGTCGCATTGGTTGCCGCGGCCGGGCGCGTTTCCCGCAGGATAGTCAGGCTCATCACCAGCAGCGCGCCGCCAATGGCGGCCATCGTCCAGAAGAGAATTCGCCAGTCGAAGGCGGTGATCACGTAGCCGCCCAGCACCGGTGACAGAACCGGCGCAATGCCGTTCACCGTCATCAGCAGGGCGAAAAACTGGGTCAGCAGGGTGCCCTGGTATTTATCGCGGGCGATGGAGCGCGACAGCACCGAACCGCCGGCACCGGCGAAGCCCTGTAAAAAACGCCAGACAATCAGCATGTTGATATCCCTTGTCAGGGCGCACATCGCCGAAGAGAAGATAAACAGCAGCAGGGACAGCGCCAGGGGTTTCAGGCGGCCAATGCGGTCGCTCAGCGGGCCGAAAAACAGCTGACCCAGGCCGAGGCCAATCAGCGCGGCGGTCAGCGACAGCTGGGTTTGGGTGCTGGTGGCCTGCAGTTGCTGAGTTATCTCCGGCAGCGCCGGCAGATAAAAATCAGTGCACAGCGGGCCGATGCCCGACAGCAGGCCGAGGATCAGCGCCCAGGAGAGGGAAACACGTGGCATAACGATTCCTTACAGAAGCCGGGCGCGGCCGCCCGGCGGGTGAAATTAACTGGCGCCGCCGCCCAGCGACTGCCAGAGGGTGATCCGGTTATTGAGGTCGGTCTGCTGCAGGGACAGCAGCGTCGTCTTCGCCGACCACAGCGTGCGCTGGGCCGTAAGCACCGACAGATAATCGCCGACCCCGGCCTGATAGCTCTTCATGGCGATATCCAGCGAGGTCTGCTCGGCGGCGACGTACTGCCGCTGGGCATCGAGCTCTTCGCTCAGCGTTTCCCGGCGGGCCAGCGCATCGGCAACGTCCTTAAAGGCGCTCTGAATCGATTTCTCGTAGGTGGCGATCAGCCCCTTTTTCTCCGCTTCCGCATAGCGCAACTGCGCCAGGTTGCTGCCGCCGGTGAACAGCGGCAGGCTGATGGAGGGGGCGAACGACCACACCTGCATCCCGTGGCTGAACAGCGACGACAGCGAGTCGCTGCCGACCCCGGCGCTGGCGGTCAGTGAAATCGACGGGAAGAAATTCGCCCGCGCCGCGCCGATATCGGCATTGGCGCTCTTCAGGTTGTGCTCCGCTTCCTGTATATCCGGCCGGCGCAGCAGCACCGACGACGACACCCCCGCCGGCACCAGGGCGATGCTGTTATCCCCCAGACTTTCGAGGGTGCCGGGCAGCAGGCTCTCCGGCACGGTCTCCCCCGCCAGCAGGTTAATGGCGTTTTTATCCTGCGCCACCAGCGTGCGGTAGCTGGCGACGCTGGCGCGCGCCTGCTGATAGACGCTTTCCACCGAGCTTAAATCGCCGGCGGAGGCGGTGCCCACCGCCATCTGGCGGGCGACGATGTTGCGCGAGTTTGCTGCGCTGTCCATGGTCTGCTGCGCCAGCGCCAGATTGCTGTTATCCGTCGCCAGCGTCACCCAGGCGGTGGTCAAATCGGCAATCATCGTCAGTCGGGTATTCTGCGCGGTGAATTCGCTGGCAAGCCAGGTTTCGCGCGCCGCGCGCGACAGGCTCTGGTTCTTGCCAAACAGATCCAGCTCGAAGCTGGAGACCGCGCCGTCGGCCTGCGAAGTTGAGCTCAGGCCGCTGGCCACCGTTTTGCTGCGGGTATGGCTCAGCTCGGCATCGACAGTGGGAAACAGCGACGCCCGCGTCTCGCCGTACTGGGCGCGCGCGGCCTCGATATCGGCCAGCGCCTTTTGCACATCGCGGTTGCTGTTCAGCGCGATACTGACCACTTTTTTCAGCCGCGCGTCATTGACCACTTTCTGCCAGTCGCCGACCACCGCCGTCGATTCGCCGTGCGCCCCGGGCAGGGTGGCCGGCACCGGCGCGGCCGGGCGATCATAATGCGGATCAAGCGAGACGCAGCCCGCGGTCAGGAGCGCGATAAACATAAAACTCAAACGAAACATACTTTACTCCTGAGAAGGACGTTGGCGAGTGAAGAAGCGTTTCACCAGCACGAAGAACAGCGGCACAAAGAACACCGCCAGCAGGGTGGCCGTCAGGGTGCCGCCGATGATGCCGGTGCCGATCGCCACGCGGCTGTTGGCCCCGGCGCCAGTGGCGACGGCCAGCGGCAGCACCCCGGCAATAAACGCCAGCGAGGTCATGACAATGGGGCGCAGACGGGTCTGCGCGGCGCGGATCGCCGCCCGGGAGAGCGAATACCCCTCATCCACGGCGGATTCAGCGAACTCGACGATCAGGATGGCGTTCTTCGACGACAGGCCGATGGTGGTCAGCAGCGCCACCTGGAAGTAAACGTCGTTGCTTAAGCCGCGCAGCGTCGCCGCCAGCGCCGCGCCGAGCAGGCCGAGCGGGATGACCATGATCACCGAGAACGGCACCGACCAGCTCTCATACAGCGCCGCCAGGCACAGGAACACCACCAGAATCGAAATGGCGTACAGGCTCATCGCCTGGCCGCTGGCCAGCTTTTCCTGCAGCGAAATGCCGCTCCACGCCCAGGTGGAGCCCGCCGGCAGGCTGTCGGCCAGCTTTTCCATCTTGTCCATCGCCGCGCCGGAGCTGAAGCCGGCGGCGTTTTCGCCCTGGATCTCAAAGGCGGCGGAGCCGTTGTAGCGCACCAGGCTTTCCGGGCCGTATTGCCAGTGGGTGGTGGCGAAGGCGGAGAACGGCGTCATGCTGTTATCGCTGCCGCGAACGAACCATTTGCCAAGGTCGGAGGGCACCGCGCGCGCGTCGCTCTCGCCCTGGATATAGACCTTCTTCACCCGGCCGCGATCGATAAAGTCATTCACGTAGGTGCCGCCCCAGGCGCTGGAGAGCGTATCGGTCACGTCGCTCAGCGACAGCCCCAGCGAGACCGCTTTGTTGTTATCGATATCCACCTGCAGCTGCGGCATCTGCGGCAGGTCGTTGGCGCGCACCGACTGCAGCTCGCCGCTCTGGTTGGCCGCCGCCAGTAGCTGACTGCGCAGCTTCATCAGGCTGTCCCGGTCGGTACCGCCGCTGGCCATCAGCTCGAAGGTGAAGCCGTTGCTCTGTCCGAGACCGTCCACCGACGGCGGGGTCATGGCGAACAGGGTGGCGTCGCGGATCGCCCCAAGTTCTTTGTTGGCGCGCAGGGCGATGGCCTGGGCGGTATTGTCGTCGCCTTTGCGCTGCGACCAGTTGTTCAGCGACACGAAGGCCATCCCGGCGTTCTGACCGCTGCCGCTAAAGCTGAAGCCGTCGACGGTGAAAATGACGTTGGTATTGGCTTTCTCTTTCGTCAGGAACCAGTCGGTTACCTGGCGGCGCACCTCGGCGGTGCGCACCGCGGTGGCCCCGGCGGGCAGGGTGTACTGGACCATGATCTCGCCCTGGTCCTCCACCGGCAGGAAGCTGCCCGGCAGTTTCCACATCGCCAGCGCCATCGCCCCGCAAATCAGGACGTAAGCGCCCATCATCACCGCGCCCCGGCGCAGGCCGCCGAGCACGCGGCGCTGGTAGCCCGCTTCCGTACGCCCCCACAGGCGGTTAAACGCGCCGAAGAACCCTTTGGTATGAGGCCTGGAGTGGCTGAGCAGCGCGCCGCACAGCGCCGGGGTGAGGGTCAGGGCCACCACCACCGACAGCATCATCGCCGAGATAATGGTCACCGAGAACTGGCGATAGATGACCCCGGTCGAGCCGCCGAAAAAGGCCATCGGCAGGAACACCGCCGACAGCACCAGGGCGATCGCCACCAGCGCGCCGGAGATTTCGCCCATCGATTTTTCGGTGGCTTCGCGGGCGGGCAGCCCTTCGTCGCGCATAATGCGCTCGACGTTCTCCACCACCACGATGGCGTCGTCCACCAGCAGGCCGATCGCCAGCACCATGGCGAACAGCGTCAGGGTGTTAATCGAGTAGCCGAACAGCGCCAGCACCCCGAAGGTGCCGAGCAGCACCACCGGCACCGCCACCGCCGGAATGAGCGTCGCGCGGAAATTCTGCAGGAACAGATACATCACACAGACCACGAGAACGATCGCTTCGAACAGGGTCTGAATCACGTCCTCGACCGAAATTTTAATAAACTCGGTGCTGTCCTTCGGATAGGCGATATCGTATCCCTGCGGCATCTGACGCTGGAATTCGGCGATCTTGCTTTTCACCAGGGTCGCGGTATCCAGCGCGTTGGCGCCGGGGGCCATCATCACCGCGATCCCGGCGGCCGGATGGCCGTTCAGATTGGCGGTAGCGGTGTAATCCTCGCTGCCCATCTCCACCCGCGCGACATCGCTCAGGCGCACCACCGAGCCGTCGGCCTGGCTTTTCACGATGATCGCTTTGAACTGATCGGGGGTTTGCAGCCGCGACTGTGCGCGTACGGTGGCGGTCAGCTGCTGGGCGCTGGACGACGGCAGGGCGCCGATTTTACCGGCGGAGATCTGCACGTTCTGCGCCTCAATCGCCGACTGGACGTCGGAAGGCATCAGCGAGTAGGAGGCGAGTTTGGTCGGATCCATCCAGACGCGCATCGCGTATTCGGCGCCGAACACCTGCAGGCTGCCGACGCCCTCCACGCGCGCCAGCGGGTCCTGCAGGTTGCTGACCAGCCAGTCGGAGATATCGGAGCTGGTGGCGCGGTCGGTTTTGTCATACACCGCGAGGATCAGCAGGAAGCTGCTCTGCGATTTTTCCACCGTCACGCCGGACTGCTGGACTTCGCTCGGCAGCCGCGATTCCGCCTGCTGGACTTTGTTCTGCACCTGCACCTGGGCGGTGTCCGGGTCGGTCCCCTGCTCAAAGGTGACGGTGATGCTGACCGAGCCGTCGGAGCTGCTGGTAGAGCTGAAGTAGAGCAGATGGTCGAGGCCGGTAAGCTGCTGCTCGATGACCTGGGTGACGCTGTTCTCCAGGGTTTCGGCAGAGGCGCCGGTATAGGTGGCGGAGATTTTCACCGCCGGCGGGGCGACGTCCGGATACTGGCCCACCGGTAGGGTGCGGATCGCCAGCACGCCGGCGAGCATAATCAGAATGGCGATCACCCAGGCAAAGACCGGGCGACGCACGAAGAAACGGGAGAACATCAGGCGTTGCCTCCGTTATTGTTGACGGCAACGGCCTTCACCGTCTGGCCAGGGGCCACTTTACCGGTGCCTTCGACGATCAGCTTGTCGCCCGCTTTCAGGCCGCTCAGCACCAGCCATTTATCGCCGTAGGTGTCGCCGGTTTCCACGGCGCGCTGCGCAACTTTGTTGTCGGCATCGACCACCAGCGCCGTGGCGTTGCCTTTGGCATCGCGGGTAATCCCCTGCTGCGGGGCGAGGATCGCGTCGTTCATGATGCCTTCATCGATGCGTGCGCGAACAAACATCCCCGGCAACAGGACGTGCTGTGGGTTGGGGAAGATAGCGCGCAGGGTTACCGAGCCGGTGGATTCATCGACGGCGACTTCGGTGAGCGCCAGACGCCCTTTTTCCGGATAGGTGCTGCCATCTTCCAGGGTTAACGTCACGCTGAGGGTGTCGCTGTTGCTGGCCAGGCTTTGTTTGCGTAAGCGCAGGAGATCGACGCTGGATCGCGTCAGATCGACATACATGGTGTCGAGCCCGCGGATCGTCGCCAGCGCGGTATCCTGATCGGCGGAGACCAGCGCCCCCGGCGTGACCGAAGAGATGCCGATACGCCCGGCAATCGGCGCGGTGACGGTGGTCCAGTTCAGGTTGATGCGCGCGCTCTCCAGCGCCGCTTTCTTCGATTCCACGCTGGCCTTGTCCTGGGCGCAGGTGGAGGCGGCGTCGTCGGCATCCTGGCGGGAGACGCCGTTATCCCGGACCAGCGACGCGTAGCGCTGAGCCTTCTGGCAGTCGGAGACTACCAGCGCCTGGGCCTGTTTCAGCGCCGCCGCCGCTTCGTTCCAGGTCGCGCGATAGCTGGAGGGATCGATCTGGTAAAGGGCCTGCCCGGCCTTCACCATATCGCCTTCGGTAAACAGGCGCTTCTGGATGATGCCGCCCACCTGCGGGCGTACTTCGGCGCTGAGCGAGGCGGTGGTGCGGCCGGTGAGCTGGCTGACTACCGGAACCGGCTGGCTTTGCAGAGTGACCACGCCCACTTCCGGCGTGGGTTGCTGCGGGGCAGATGTCTGCGCATTATCGCATCCGCTAAGGAGAAATAATGCTGTCGCGATGGGAGCTATGATGTATTTCATTATATTTTCTCAAGATATAAGACGTCCGCCCCGTTTATTTAAAAACGAGGGAATAGGTTGGGCGCTGAGGCATTTTCGGCTAAGCGAAAATGACAAAAAAGGAACACAGATGTTCCTGAACGTGATTGTTATTGTGTCTCCGCTGAAGCCAACCTCTTCGGCCTTCAGGAGGTGAAAAGCGCATCTCCTCTGGTTTTGTGGTGAGAATGATCATTCTCATTTTTTGCCATTATACGATCCGCCGCGATAATGGAAAGGTTTTTTTGCTTACTTTTAGAACGCAAAAAATTAAGGCAAATAATCATGGAGAAAATAAGAATTTTTTGTGAAAGTGGAGAGGGAAAATAACCATTCGGCATCGCGATACTGGAGATAGTTAATGGCGTTAATCATTACAAAAAGCATTAATCCCGACGATCAACAAGAATTGTTTGCCGGTCTGCGGCACTATAATCAGCAGTATCTTGATGCGGCGCAGTTTGGCGATCTGGGGGTTTACTCCCGCGATGCGCAAGGGGTGATGCAGGGCGGGCTGATTGCCAAACGCAAAGGCAACTGGCTGTGTATTGAGTATCTGTGGGTCAGCGAGGCGACCCGCGGACGCGGGCTGGGAAGCGAGCTGATGCAGGAGGTGGAGCGGCAGGCGCAGGCGCTGGGCTGCAGCCATCTGCTGGTGGATACCTTTAGCTTCCAGGCACTACCGTTTTATCAGAAATTAGGCTATCAGCTGCAGATGTCGCTGCCCGACTTCCCGCACGCGGGGATGCAGCGTCACTATTTGTCGAAAGCGCTGTAACGATCCTGATATCGCCGGGCGGTCAGGTACCGTACCTGTGATTGTGCCGGATGGCGGCATAAATGCCTTATCCGGCCTACCCAGTTCTCCCGTAGTTTCGCCCCACCCAGGACCGGCAAGCGCAGCGCCGCCGGGCAGGATATCAGGCACGTCACCTGTATTCTTGCCGGGTGGAGCCTGTCGCCTTACCCGTCCTGGGGTTCGTGCGACCTGTTGTTAATTTAACCACTTGCGCGACTGAAACTGCCGGTGCTGGCGGCCTCAACATCGCTGAGACGTTCCCGGAAGGCCGGGGCAGCCCGCATGGATGCGGGCTGAGGGCCGTGTTTTGCATGGACGCTGCCTCGGCCCGACCCGAAGCCTGCAGGGATAAGTCGAAGGCACCGCGCAGCGGCGATTTTGCTGGCCGGAGCCCGGGGGTACAGGGGGCGGCGGCGACTGGCCACCCCCTGTGCGCTCCCTGCTCCATAAGAGACATAACGCAGAAGATCAACCGGGAGCGCAATCTGCCCGGATATAACACGGGAGTGGTAGCCCTGCTAAACGTTGTGGCCCTGCCAAACATAGTGCTAAGAGGGACATTTCCGGTTGTGCCGTTATTTCGCCGGGTGGCGGCTGCGCCTGACCCGGCCTACGACTGTAGCCCTGCTAAGCGTAGCGCGAGCAGGGAAAATCCCGGATGGCGGCGCGTGGCGCCTTATCCGGGCTACAAAAGCTTTTGCCGGGCGGCGGCTGCGCTTAACCCCCGACGCCGTGGCCCATCAACGCCAGCGCGTGGCTGACGATGGTCTGGCGGTTGACCGCCTGTAAACGCGGATCGCTGTGGATGCGCGAAAACGGCACCAGCACCAGGCTAATCACCGTGGTAAACAGCAGCTCCGGCGACAGCGCCGGGTTAATCTTGCCCTCCAGCTGCCAGCGGCGCACTGCCTCCAGCATCACCTGAAAACGCTCCTCGCCGAAGCGGGCATCCATATGCTGACGCAGGATCGGCATCTCGCCGATGATCTCCTGCATCCACAGCGGCGCGAACCAGGCGTTCTTCTCCGCCATATGCGCCAGCGTTTCGACCATCATCGTCAGCGCCAGCACCGGGTCCTGCGGATGGTCGACAAAGATGCGGCTGATGTGGTTGCGCAGCGGCATAAAGCGCTCCTCAATCAGCTGCGTCACCAGCGCATCCCGCGAACTGAAATAGTAATGCAGCATCGCCGGCGTTACCCCGGCCTCTTTGGCGATGGCGTTCAACGACACGCGGGCCGCACCGTCGCGGGCAAACAGCGTCAGGGCGATGTCCATCAGCTGTTCGCGGTTGGCGGTACCCGATTTTTTTCCACGCGGTCGCCCCGGGCGGCGGGGGGCATTCTGATCCTTTTGTGCTGTCATGATATGGCGATCTCTTGACCCGACTCATTCTTTCACTAAATATTAATTATGCATTTAATTAATTTCAAGCGAGCGTTGTGATGACTACTCAAGTCGCAAACCCACCGGTGCAGTCGATACGCCTGCTGTTCAGCGCATTGCTACTGGTGATGCTGCTCTCCGCGCTGGATCAGACCATTGTCTCCACCGCGCTGCCGACGATTGTCGGCGAACTGGGGGGGCTGGACAAGCTTTCCTGGGTGGTCACCGCCTATATCCTCAGCTCCACCATCGCGGTGCCGCTGTACGGTAAATTCGGCGATCTGTTCGGTCGCAAAATCGTGCTGCAGGTGGCGATTGGGCTGTTTCTCGTCGGCTCCGCCCTCTGCGGGCTGGCGCAAAACATGACCCAGCTGGTGCTGATGCGCGGCCTGCAGGGGCTCGGCGGCGGCGGCCTGATGGTGATCAGCATGGCGGCGGTGGCCGACGTCATCCCGCCCGCCAACCGCGGCCGCTATCAGGGGCTGTTCGGCGGCGTTTTTGGCCTGGCGACGGTGATCGGCCCGCTGATCGGCGGCTTTCTGGTGCAACACGCCTCCTGGCGCTGGATCTTCTACATCAATCTGCCGCTGGGCCTCTTCGCGCTGCTGGTGATCGGCGCGGTATTCCACAGCAGCAGTAAACGCAGCCAGCATCAGATTGACTGGCTGGGAGCGATTTACCTCAGCATGGCGCTGTTGTGCATCATCCTGTTTACCTCGGAAGGGGGCAGCGTCCATGCCTGGAATGACCCGCAGCTGTGGTGCATTCTGGCCTTCGGCATCGTGGGTGTCATCGGCTTTATCTACGAAGAGCGGATGGCCGCCGAGCCGATTATTCCGCTGTCGCTGTTCCGCAACCGCAGCTTCCTGCTGTGCAGCCTGATCGGCTTCGTCATCGGCATGTCGCTGTTCGGGTCGGTCACCTTCCTGCCGCTCTATCTGCAGGTGGTGAAGGAGGCGACCCCCACCGAGGCCGGGCTGCAGCTGATCCCCCTGATGGGCGGCCTGCTGCTGACCTCGGTTATCAGTGGGCGGATTATCAGCCGGACCGGTAAATATCGCCTGTTTCCGATCCTCGGCACCCTGCTTGGCGTGACCGGCATGGTGCTGCTGACCCGGATCACCATTCACTCGCCGCTGTGGCAGCTGTACCTGTTTACCGGCGTGCTGGGGGCGGGTCTGGGGCTGGTGATGCAGGTGCTGGTCCTGGCGGTGCAGAACGCGATGCCGGCGAAGCTGTACGGCGTGGCCACTTCCGGCGTGACCCTGTTCCGCTCGATCGGCGGCTCCATCGGCGTGGCGCTGTTTGGCGCGGTGTTCACACACGTACTGCAGAGCAACCTGCAAAAGCTGTTGCCGGAAGGCGCGGTACTGCCGCCGGGAATGAATCCGGTGGCGGTGCAGCACCTGCCCGCGGATATCCGCCTCGACTATCTCGACGCCTTCGGCGCGGCGATCCATGCGGCGTTCCTGATGGCGGCCGGCATTATGGCGGTGGCGTTTGTCCTCTCCTGGCTGTTAAAGGAGGCGCCGCTGAAGACCGCGACGCACTAAGCGGCCCCGGCGATGCGCAGCAGCGCCTGACGCAGCGCTGGCGCGGCAAAATCGATAAATTTGCGCAGCTTAAGCGGCGCCAGGTCCCGCGCGGTATACAGCAAATGGACCGGCGCCGGTTCCGGCTCGACGCGTTCCAGCAGCAGACGGAGCTCACCCTGTCGCAGGCCGTCCAGCGCCTGATAGTGCAGTAAGCGAGCTACGCCCACCCCCAGCCGCGCGGCATCGGCAGCGCTCTCCGGCGTGGTGACCGATAGCGCCGGCGGCAGATTAATTAGCTGGTCCTCGCGCTCAGCGGCGCGAAAGCGCCAGCCGCGATAGGGCATCGGCGATTCAATACGGATGATCGGCAGCGCCGCCAGATCGCGCGGCCGCTGCGGCTCGCCGTATTTCGCCAGCAGCGCCGGATGGGCGCAGGCCACAATGCGCATCCTGCCGAGGCGGGTGGCCACCATGCTGCTGTCCGCCAGGTCGCCAATCCGCACCGCCAGATCGATATGGTCGCCCACCAGGTCGGCGTTACGATCGCTGAGCAGCAAACGGACGCGAATTTGCGGGTAACGGGCGATAAATTCAGCGATCACCGGGAGAACGTGCTGGCGACCAAACATCGTTGGCGCAGAGATCACCAGCTCGCCTTTCGGCTCCTGATACTCGCCCGTCGCCTGGCGTTCGGCGTTTTCCACCTCCTCGAGGATCCGCCGCGCGGCGGCGACATAATCGACCCCGGCGTCGGTGAGCGTCAGTTTGCGGGTGGTCCGCGCCAGCAGGCGCACCCCCAGCGCGTTCTCCAGCTCGCCGATATGGCGGCTGACGGTGGTCAACGGCATATTCAGCGCCCGCGCCGCCGCCGACATACTCCCCAGCTCGGTCACTTTCACCAGTAGCGCCATCGCGCTTAATCGATCCATTATTCTCCCGGTTTCTGGAAAGATGATTGCCACTAAACCAGTATTATCATTTTTCGCAGTACAGTCCATGATGGCGCCAGACAACAGGAGGCGCTATGGCAGCAACCTTTCTCGATATCGCCATCACCCCGGACGTGATGGATGTGCAGCATGAAATGGGCAGCGACCAGCTGTGGCAAACGCCGCATAGCCGCCGCCAGGCCGACCGCTTCGGCGACAGCGAAGCGGGGATGATCGCCACCCGCGACAGCTTCTATCTGGCGACGGTGTCGCAGAGCGGCTGGCCCTATGTCCAGCACCGCGGCGGCCCGCCGGGGTTTCTGCATCTGCTGGATGACACCACCCTGGCGATGGCGGATTTCGGCGGTAACCGTCAGTACATCACCACCGGCAACCTGCGCGGCAGCGACCGGGCCTGCCTGTTTTTGATGGATTATCCACGCCGTGCCAGGCTGAAAATCTACGCCACCGTCGAGGTCCTGGCGGCAGTGGACCACCCGCAGCTGCTGGCGCAGGTGGCGCCGGCCAACTATCGCGCCCGCATTGAACGTCTGTTTCTTTTTCATTTGCAGGCGTTTGACTGGAACTGCCCGCAGCACATTACGCCGCGCTACAGCGCGCAGCAGGTGGCGGAGTACAGCCAGAACCTGCAGCAACGTATTCATGACCTGGAGCAGGAGAATCAGCGCCTGCAGCAGCAATTAGCCCGCAGAGGAGAGTCAGCATGACCGAACAACGTCCCCCGTTACCGCCGTTTACCCGCGACAGCGCTATCCAGAAGGTCCGCGCCGCGGAAGATGGCTGGAACAGCCGCGATGCCGAAAAGGTCGCTCTGGCCTACACCGTGGACAGCGAATGGCGCAACCGCAGCGAGTTTGTTCATGGCAGGAGGGAAATTGTCGAATTCCTGCAGCGAAAATGGCGCAAAGAGCAGCAATATCGGCTGATTAAGGAGCTGTGGGCATGGCAGGAAAATCGTATCGCCGTGCGCTTCGCCTACGAGTGGTGCGACGACAGCGGCAACTGGTTTCGCTCGTACGGCAATGAAAACTGGGAGTTTGATCAGCACGGGCTGATGCAGACGCGCTACGCCTGCATCAACGATCTGCCGATCGCTGAAAGCGAGCGCCTGTTCCACTGGCCCCAGGGGCGTCGCCCGGACGATCATCTGGGGCTCAGCGATCTGGGGCTGTAAAACCGGCGCTGCGCGACGGATTAATCGGCTTTCGGGAAGTCGACCACCGTGTCGTTAACCCGGTTCACCATGTTGGTGAACAGGATCGCGCTGATGGCGCTGATAATCTCAATCACCTGCTGGTCACTAAAACCGGCGTTGCGTAGCGCGGCGACGTCGGCTTCCGGCAGCGTACCGGTGGTGGTGACCAGAGTCTGCGCAAATTTCACCAGCGCATCAAGCTGTGTCTCTTCCGCATACGCCCCGCGGCGCAGGGCGTGGATCTGCTCGCTGCTGAAGCCGGCTTTTTTCGCCATCAGGGTGTGCGCGGCCAGGCAGTAGTCACAGCCGGTGGCTTCGCTGACTGACAGATTAATCGCCTCCAGCTGTTGGGCGCTGAGGCTGCCTTTATGGAGCATCGCATTGTGCGCCAGCGCCTGCTGCAACGCCGCCGGCGAGTGGCCGCCGATGGTCAGGTAGGCGTTTGGCACTTTGCCCATCGCTTTTTTGATCCCGGCGAAAATATCGGCGGCTTTGCCAGTGGCGTCTTGTTCACGAATATCAGCTAAACGGCTCATGGTTAACTCCTGTTGTTATCGAGGGTGTGTGTTGGCATTGGGGTCATCTTAGGCCGTTGCCGCATGCTAGACTGGCGGTCTTCGTCTCACCTTTTTGTCTTATCGTCTCAGGAGAAGCATGGACAGTCTCAGTCATCTGCTGGCGCTGCTGGCGCCGCGCTGCGAAGTGAACCTGCACTGTCGCTTCGGCGGCCGCTGGCAGGCCGGGCACCAGCAAATGCGCAGCGGCGTGGTGCCGTGGCACGTGGTGCTGCGCGGTGAGGGGCGGCTTAACGTCGGCGGCCAGACTCATCACCTGCGCGCGGGAGATGTGGTCCTCCTGCCGCACGGTTCGCCGCATCTGATGGAGAGCCTGGTGGAGTGGGGCCAGGTGCTGCCGGTAGCGCACCGGTTTAACGGCACGGTGACGGAAATGCGCGCCGGCCCGGCGGAGGGGGCGCTGGAGATGCTGTGCGGCGAATTTTATTTTGGTCCGCACGTTAGCTGGCTGTTCACTGAGGCATCGACGCTGATCCATCTCCATACCGATACGCGCGAAGACTGCCCGGAGCTGCAGCCGTTGCTTAACATACTGGTCCGCGAAAGCCTGGCGCAGCGTCCCGGCGGCAGCGCTATCGTGCGCAGCCTCGGCGATACGCTGCTGGTGCTGCTGCTGCGCATGCTGCTTGGCGAGCAGCAGCCGCCCGGCGGGCTGCTGCGTCTGATGAGCGATGAACGCCTGATGCCGGCGGTGCTGGCGGTGATGGCGACCCCGGAGCAGCCGTGGACGCTGGAAACCATGGCCGCCCGCGCCTTTCTGTCGCGGGCCACCTTTGCCCGTCATTTTGCCCGCGTTTATCACCTGACGCCGCAGGCGTGGCTGTCGCAGCTGCGAATGGCGCTGGCCGCCCGGCTGCTGCGCCTCGAGCGTCAGACCAACCTCGAGGTGATTGCCGAACGCTGCGGCTTTCAGTCGCTGGCGTCCTTCTCGAAGCGTTTCAAAATGCGCTATGGCGTGACGCCGGGCGAGTGGCGACGGGGCTAGTGCTTCGCTCTGGGGAAGATGATTTTATTTCCGGTTGCGTGGTTTGCTGTTTATTACCCCACCCGAAAGTCGCTATAGTTTTGCACGAAAAAAACAATGACAGTCAGGACGGACAGGGTGAAGAGGATGAGATTACGTTTACGTGCCGCCGCCGCGGTAATGCTGGCGGGTCTGGCGCTGGTCGGCTGCGACCAAAAGAGTAATGAAGCGAAGCACATTAAGGTCGGCGTGATTAATGGCGCTGAACAGGATGTGGCGGAAGTGGCGAAGAAGGTGGCCAAAGAGAAGTATGGTCTGGAGGTTGAGCTGGTGGGGTTCAGCGGCTCGCTGTTGCCTAACGAATCGACCAACGCCGGGGATCTGGACGCCAACGTCTTCCAGCATCGGCCTTTCCTTGAGCAGGACAACAAAGCGCATAACTACCATCTGGTGGCGGTCGGCAATACCTTCGTCTTCCCGATGGCCGGCTATTCGCGCAAGATCAAGTCAGTCGCCGAACTGAAAGACGGCGCGACGATCGCCATCCCCAACGACCCGACCAATCTCGGGCGGGCGCTGCTGCTGTTGCAAAAAGAGAAGCTGATTACCCTCAAAGCCGGCACCGGCCTGCTGCCGACGGCGGTGGATATCACCGACAACCCGCATCACCTGAGAATTATGGAGCTGGAAGGGGCGCAGCTGCCGCGCGTACTCGACGATCCTAAAGTCGACGTGGCCATCATCAGCACCACCTACCTGCAGCAAACCGGGCTGTCGCCGGTTCGCGATGGCATCTTTATCGAAGATAAAAACTCGCCCTACGTGAACATCATCGTGACCCGTGAAGACAATAAAGACGCGGAAAACGTGAAGGAGTTTATGCAGTCGTACCAGTCGCCGGAGGTGGCGAAGGCGGCTGAGACTATCTTCAACGGCGGCGCGGTGCCGGGCTGGTAAGCCAACACACAGGGAGAGGCGCGTATGGTTCGCCAACGGCAGGCTGACCTGCTGCTGATTGCCGCGACGGTGATTGCCGCCTGCGGCTGGATTTTTTCCCGCGAGGCGATCGCCGGCATGCCGGTATTCGCGTTCCTTGGGCTGCGCTTTTTTTTCGCCGCGCTGCTACTGCTGCCATTCTGCCGCGGGTTTCGCCCGCAAAAGCAGCACTGGCCAAAGCTCATCATCAGCGGGCTGTGGTTTGCGCTCAACCTCTGCCTGTGGATCTACTCGGTCTCCACGACGGCGTCGCTCGGCGAAGGGGCGTTTATTATGAGCCTGTCGATGATGTTCGTCCCGCTGACCGCGTGGGTGATGATGAAGGTGCGTCCGCCTCGGGCCTGGTGGGAGTGCCTGCCGATCGCGGTGGTTGGCCTGGGGCTGCTCAGTCTGCATATGCCGATAGCCTTCCACCCCAGCCAGGGCTGGTTTTTGCTGACGGCGCTGGTGCAGTCGATCTGGTTCTGTTACACCAGCCGCTGCGCGCGTGAAGTGCCGCTGATCCCCCTGACCACCGTGCAGCTGGCGATCACTGGTATCGTCGGGTTGACCATCTCCGCTGCCGTTGAACGCTGGGACCAGCCGATGACCCTACCGACCTTCGGCTGGCTGGTGGCCAGCATTGTCATCGCCACCAGCCTGCGCTTCGGTCTGCAGATGAAGGGGCAAAAGTACGCGGCGGTGGCCAGCGCGGCGATCATTATGGTGCTCGAACCGCTGCTGACGGTCATTGCCGCCGCGCTGTGGTACGGCGAACAGCTGCCGCTGCAGAAAATTATCGGCGGCGTGCTGATCCTCGTGGCCCAGCTGTGGTTCCGCTGGCGAATGCTTAAGCCGTAGCCTGCCCGGTGCGCGGCTGCGCCATCAATTGCAGCAGCGGCACCAGCGACAGCCCGTCCGGCATTTCGCCGCGGGCGATCAGCTGGTTTATCTCCTCAAAGGTAAACCAGCCGGTTTCCATTACCTCATCCTGAGCCGCATCCATCCCCACCCAGCGTAAACCGGTAGCCAGCCAGGTGATAAACAGCTGATCGCTGCTGCCGTAGGAGGGGTTGAAGCGAATGATCTCCTCGACGCGTTGCGCCTGCCAGCCGGTCTCTTCCCGCAGCTCGCGCAGCGCGGCCGCCGCCGGATCTTCCCCTTCGTCAACGCCGCCTGACGGAATGGCCCACACTACCTTGTCGATCAGGTAGCGGTAGTGGCGAATCAGCAGCACTTTGCCCTCCTGGATAGCCACAACCCCCACCGCCGGGCGGGGATAGTGAATGGCGTAAAAGTCGCGGCGCTCGCCGGGGGCGATATCAATACCCACCTTGCGCATGCTGAACCACGGCGTCTCGGCGATGACCTGCGGGTCGTGCATATCGGCGGCGGTCAGTTTTTTCTTCATCCTGCCACTCCTGTCAAAAATGGAGCCTTCAGAACAACATAGCCGGAGACGGATAGCAATCGCCGCAGGTTGGCCCGATTTCATCGATCCTTGCCCAAATGCCCCTATTGCGCCAGGCTGGTACTCAGTACGATGTTCGTCAAATCACCCCCTGAGGAACGCCGACATGAACATCACCCATATCCGTAACGCGACCCAGATTATTGACTACGCCGGGAAAAAGTTTCTGATCGATCCGATGCTGGCGGACAAAGGCGCCTGGCCGGGATTTCCGGGCACCGCGCGCAGCGAGCTGCGCAACCCGCTGGTGGCCTTGCCTTTTTCCCGCGATAACATTATCGACGTTGACGCAGTGATCGTCACCCATACCCATGACGATCACTGGGACGAGGCGGCGATCGCCGCGATCCCGAAAACCCTGCCGGTGTTCGTCCAGCACGAGGCCGACGGTGCGCTGCTGCGCAGCCAGGGATTCCAGGATATCCGCCTGCTGACGGCAGACAGCGAATTTGCCGGCGTGCGCCTGCTGAAAACCACCTCCGGCCAGCACGGCAGCGATCGCACCTACGCGGTGCCGGCGATGGCCGAACGCCTGGGCGAGGCCTGCGGCGTGCTGTTTCGCCATCCGCAGGAGAAGACGCTGTGGCTGGTGGGGGATACCATCTGGCGTGATGAAATTGCGGCCGACCTGCTGAAGCTGCGTCCGGACGTGGTGGTCCTCAACGCCGGCTACGCCCACGTCATCGGCTTTGGCCCGATTATCATGGGCAAAGAGGATCTCCTGAACGTACACTTCACCCTGCCGGAAGCGAAAATCATGGCTATCCACCTGGAGGCGGTCAACCACTGCCTGGTGAGTCGGGAAGAGATGCGCCAGTATGCGCTGGATAATCAGATTGCCGAGGTCGTGTGTATCCCGCAGGATGGGGAAACCGTGGTTTATTAACGTGCGCAAGGGGAAGGAACGATGAAGCTCACCGACGTGGCGATTGTTGCCGTAGAGGGCTTTAGCCCGTTTCATTACGCCGTTCCCTGCATGCTGTTTGGCGATTCGGTCTCTGAAAACAAACGCTTTAATCTGCACATTTGCGCCGAGCGACCGGGGCTGCTGCGCGCCCGCGACGGCTTCGCGCTGTACGCCAGCGGCGATTACGCCGTCCTGGAACAGGCGGATATCGTGGTGGTGCCTTACTGGGGCGAGGTCGACCGGCGCCCGCCGCAGGCGCTGCTTGATAGCCTGGTGCGGGCCCGGAATAACGGCGCGGAAATCGTCGGTCTGTGCCTGGGCGCGTTCGTCCTTGGCTACGCCGGGCTGCTGGACGGGAAACGCGCGGCGACCCACTGGGAGTTTGAGCAGGATTTTCAGCGCCGGTTTCCGCAGGTGCGGCTGGATATCAACGCCCTGTACGTCGATGACCAGCGGATCATTACTTCAGCGGGCACCGCGGCGGCGCTCGACTGTTGCCTCTACATTATCCGCCAGCGTTACGGCAGCCTCGCGGCCAACCAGATCGCCCGGCGGCTGATTGTTTCGCCGCACCGCGAGGGCGGCCAGGCGCAGTTCATCGCTCAGCCGGTGCCGAAAAATACCCGCGATGCGCGAATCAACTGCCTGCTGGATTATCTGCAGCAGCATATTGCCGAGCCGCATAATCTCGATTCGCTGGCCCGGGTGGTGGCGATGAGCCGCCGCAGCCTGACCCGCCACTTCGCCCGGGCGACCGGGATGAGCATCACCGACTGGCTGACCGCCGAACGCCTGCGCCGCAGCCAGAGCCTGCTTGAGGCGGGGGATCTGCCGGTCGAGCAGGTGGCGGAGGCGGTGGGTTATCTCTCTGCCGTCACCTGGCGTCAGCAGTTTAAGGCGCGCTTTGGCGTCAGTCCGGCCGAATGGCGGCGTACCTTTCGCCGCGGCGCTTAGCCGCCGAGGGTCGCGCTGTCGATCACGAAGCGGTATTTCACGTCACCCTTGACCATTCTTTCCCAGGCTTCGTTGATCTCATCGCCGCGGATCAGTTCGATATCGGCGACGATGCCGTGTTCAGCGCAGAAGTCGAGCATCTCCTGGGTTTCCGCGATCCCGCCAATCATCGACCCGGCAATCGACCGGCGACGGATGATCAGATTGAACACTTCCGGCGACGGATGCGGTGTGGCCGGCGCGCCTACCAGCGTCATCGTGCCATCGCGCTTCAGCAGCGTGGTGAAGGCATCGAGATTATGCGGCGCCGCCACGGTGTTGAGGATGAAATCGAAGCTTTTGACGTGGGCCGCCATTTCCTCTTCGTTACGCGACACCACCACTTCATCAGCGCCTAGCGCTCTGGCCGCATTACGCTTGGATTCGGAGGTGGTAAAGGCCACCACGTGGGCCCCCATGGCGTGGGCCAACTTGATTCCCATATGCCCAAGGCCGCCAATGCCGACCACGCCGACTTTTTTACCCGGCCCGGCGTGCCAGTGGCGCAGCGGCGAGTAGGTTGTGATCCCGGCGCACAGCAGCGGCGCGACGGCGGCCAGCTGCGCTTCGGGATGGGTTATCCGCAGCACGTAGTGTTCTTTGACCACGATCTGCTGTGAATAGCCGCCCAGGGTGTGGCCCGGCGCGTCCTGGGTCGGTCCGTTGTAGGTCAGCACCATATGGTCGCAGTAGTTCTCCAGCCCTTCAGCGCACTCCTCGCACTGTTGACAGCTATCGACCATGCAGCCGACGCCCACCAGATCGCCGACGGCGTAGCGCGAGACGGCCTCGCCGACCGCGGTGACCCGGCCCACAATTTCATGCCCCGGCACGCAGGGGTAGAGCGTTCCGGCCCATTCCGATCGCGCCTGGTGGAGATCGGAGTGGCAGACGCCGCAGTAGGCGATGGCGATCTGCACATCCTGCGGCCCCGGTTCGCGGCGGGTGATGGCCATTGATTCCAGCGGCTGGCTGGCGGAATAGGTACCTATAGCGTTGATCAGCATAGCGAAACCTCTTGATTATATCGGTGTTAAAACGGGCGGACGGAGGTGAGCGTTTTTTGCGCGGTAAGGATAAGCGTAGCCTGGAGCGCCCGGGATGCGAGACGGGTAGCTCAAAGCGTTAAAACCGCTCCTCACCGGGTGAGGAGCAGACTTTTCAGGGGGCGACTGGCGTCAGATAGTCCAGGCGCAGTGGCTCGGCGAGCAGGGAATCCATCTCGCCAATAAAGGCCTGAAAGTAGGGTTGGTCGATATGCTCATCCAGCGCCTGCTGGTCACGCCAGGACTCCCGCATGTAGAAGGTATCCGGCGCGTCGCGCAGCTGGAACAGCGCGTAGTCAAGATTGCCCGGCTCTTGTCTCGTCGGCAGGAGCAGACCCTGCAGGACCTTGCGCAGCGCGTCCGTTTGACCTGGTTTCGCCTTGAGCACGGCGAGAAGGGTTATCATCTTAAAATCCCTCCAGCACAATCTTGCCCACTGCGCGTCCGGTTTCCAGCTGGCGATGCGCTTTCTGCAGATTGTCGGCGGTGATAGCGCCGTAGTGTTCGCCGAGTGTGGTTTTGATCGTGTGGTTGTCGATCAGGGCCGCCACGCGGGTTAGCAACTGATGCTGGGCGATCATGTCATCCGTCTCAAACATTGAGCGGGTGAACATAAATTCCCAGTGCAGGGACAGGCTTTTGGCTTTCAGCGGCACCACGTCCAGGGTCTCCGGGTCATCAATCAGCGCCAGCTTGCCCTGCGGGGCGAGGGCGTCGATCAGCGCGTTGAAGTGCTGGTCGGTGTTGGTCAGGCTGGCGACATGGGTCACCGCGTTGATGCCGATGCGCGCCAGCTCGTCGGAGAGCGGCTTGCTGTGATCGATAACATGGTGCGCGCCCGCCTCGCGGACCCAGCGTTGGCTCTCCGGACGCGAGGCGGTGCCGATCACCGTCATGGCGGTCAGTTTGCTGGCCAGCTGGGTCAGGATCGACCCCACGCCGCCCGCCGCGCCGACGATCAGCAGCGTGTCGCCCGCGTTGCCGCCTTCCGTGACGCCAAGACGGTGAAACAGCAGCTCCCAGGCGGTGATAGCCGTCAGCGGCAGCGCGGCGGCGGAGGCGTTATCGAGGGTGCGCGGTTTGTGGGCCACCAGGCGCTCATCCACCAGCTGATATTCACTGTTGCTGCCGGCCCGGCCCAGGGCGCCGGCGTACCAGACCTCATCGCCTGGTGCGAACAGCGTCACTTCCTCACCGACGGACTGCACCACGCCAACGGCGTCCCAGCCCAGCACCCGCGGCGTGTCGCCCTGGAAGCCGGCGCGCACTTTGGTGTCCACCGGATTGACCGAGACCGCCTTCACGGCAACCAGCAGGTCACGCCCGTGGGCGGAAGGGACCGGCAGGTCGATCTCGGTTAAAAAAGGGATATTGTCGCCGTCAGCGGCGGCTTGAGTAATGGCGATAGCTTTCATAACTGCTCCGGTCTGTGAATCGGGTGAATAAAGCGATGACGCGATAGTAGACCGGCGCCGGGAGGGGAAAAACGGGTTAACGGCAATAACAGTTATATGCAGAAAGTGAAAATCAGCCCACCTGATAGAAATCGAGCATCACCCCATCCTGAGTACGTCCGCCCGCGCAGATAAACAGCGAGGTGGTTAGCCAGCTGAGCGCGGGGGTATCCACCTCGAAGGTGGGGACGGTGCGAAAATAGATTTCTTCCGGCGGAATAGTGCTAAAAAAGCGCATATCGTCGGCGAACAGCTGGTCATAATAGCGGGCCGGCACCCGGCGAATACCGTTGTTTTCCACGTACACCGTTCCTTCCTCCACCTGCAGGGCATAGCGGGCGGATAGCCTGCACGTGCCGTCGGGCTCGATAATCTGGCTGTCGACGCCGCCGGGCAGCACGTGGCCGCGAAGTTGACCCGAAACGCTGCCGCCGAGAATCGGGATCAGCTGACGCTTGCCGGTTTGCGGACTGCGGGAAACGATTATCGGTTTATCAACCTGGATGGTAATTGAAAAACAGTGTCTCAGTTCGGGGGTCATCATGGCTCTCCTGTTTCGGTTGGCAACGGCACGCGGCCTTTGCGCCAGTGTAACGGGTTTGCAGGAGACAAAATAACGCAGAGTTTGGATGAAAATGATTGACTGGGATGATGGGTTTTGCGGCTCAGTTTGGTATGGCGTGGCGGTGGAGGAGCAGAGGCAAACTGGCGGAAGATCACAGGAGTTGAACCTGCCCGGGACCGCTGGCGGCCCCAACTGGATTTGAAGTCCAGCCACCTCACCGGAGATGACGATCTTCCGCGCCTCGATTGCTACATGGAGGCGGGGCGCATTATAGCTACTTTCAGCCGTTTACCACATACCTGAACGCACTTTTTTACTGTTAAAACTGGACTTTGCAGAACAGTCTGAAACAAATCCGTTCAAAATCCATGGGTTACACTTTTTCATACGCTTTCAGGCTACCGCGATCACAGAAAACAAGAAACGTAATCTGATAACGAGATATCGCAATTCATCTTCCTGCGGCAAAGGTTTACAAGAAATGTAACCGGTACCAATCCGTGGCGCCGCTAAGGGAATTGTGCCCATATGAAAGATCATATTTTGTCCGTCAAAGAGAAAATTGGCTACGGCATGGGTGACGCCGCCAGCCACATCATTTTTGATAACGTTATGTTGTATATGATGTTTTTCTACACCGATATCTTCGGCATCCCCGCTGGTTTTGTCGGCACCATGTTCCTGCTGGCGCGCGCGCTGGATGCGATCTCCGACCCGTGCATGGGCCTGCTGGCCGACCGTACCCGCAGCCGCTGGGGTAAATTTCGCCCGTGGATCCTCTTCGGCGCCATTCCGTTCGGCCTCGTCTGCGTACTAGCCTACAGCTCGCCGGACTTAAGCCACCACGGCAAGCTGATCTACGCTGCGGTAACCTACACGCTACTGACCCTGCTCTACACCGTGGTGAATATCCCTTACTGCGCGCTCGGCGGCGTGATCACCGACAACCCGACACAGCGCATCTCACTCCAGTCCTGGCGCTTTGTGCTGGCGACGGCAGGCGGCATGCTTTCCACCGTGCTGATGATGCCGCTGGTCAACGTTATCGGCGGCGAAGACAAAGCGCTTGGCTTCCAGGGCGGCATCGCGGTGCTGTCGGCGATCGCCTTCCTGATGCTGGCCTTCTGCTTTTTTACCACCAAAGAGCGTGTCGAAGCGCCGCCGAGCAGCACCTCGATGCGCGAAGATTTGCGCGATATCTGGCGCAATGACCAGTGGCGAGTGGTTGGCGTGCTCACCATCCTCAATATCCTCGCGGTCTGCGTTCGCGGCGGCGCGATGATGTACTACACCACCTGGATCATGGGCTCGGCGGCGCTGTTCACCGTCTTCCTCACCACTTACTGCGTCGGCAACCTGATTGGCTCAGCGCTGGCGAAACCGCTGACCGACTGGAAATGCAAAGTCAGCGTCTTCTGGTGGACCAACGCCATCCTGGCGGTGCTCAGCGTGGCGATGTTTTTCGTACCGATGGATGCCGAAATCACCATGTTCGTCTTTATCTTCGCCATTGGCGTACTGCACCAGCTGGTGACGCCAATCCAGTGGGTGATGATGTCCGACACCGTCGACTACGGCGAATGGTGCAACGGCAAACGCCTGACCGGCATCAGCTTTGCCGGCACCCTGTTTGTGCTCAAGCTGGGTCTGGCGCTGGGCGGCGCGCTCATCGGCTGGATGCTGGCCGGCGGCGGTTACGACGCCGCAGCCAAAACTCAGAACGGCGCCACCCTCACCATTATTATCGCCTTGTTCACCCTCGTTCCAGCGGTGTGCTACCTGCTGAGCGCGGCGATCGCCAAACGCTACTACACGCTGAAAACGCCGTTCCTGAAAAAAATGATGGCCGAGCTGGCCGAGGGCGCGCGTCGTAATGAACAAGATTTCGCAACAGCCCCGATCGACAAAGAATGGCAAAACTAAGAGGACGTTTTAATGAAAATCAGTGATGGAAACTGGCTCATTCAACCAGGGCTCACCCTGATCCAACCCGTACAGGTTTATGAGGTGGAGCAGCAGGGGAATGAAATGGTGGTCTATGCCGCGCCGCGCGATGTCCGCGAACGCGCCTGGCAGCTGGATACGCCGTTATTCACCCTGCGCTTTTTCTCCCCGCTGGAAGGGGTGATCGGGGTGCGTATGGAGCACTTCCAGGGCGCGCTGGATAACGGTCCGCACTACCCGCTGAACGTGCAGAACGACATCAATGTCACCATAGAGGATACGGCCGAATTCGCCGAGCTGAAAAGCGGTAGCCTTAGCGTGCGCGTCACTAAAGGCGAATTCTGGGCGCTGGATTTTCTGCGCGACGGCGTGCGTATCACCGGTAGTCAGCTGAAAAACAACGGCTACGTGCAGGATAGTCAGACCCAGCGCAATTATCTGTTTGAGCGCCTCGACCTCGGTGTCGGCGAAACCGTCTACGGTCTCGGCGAGCGCTTTACCGCCCTGGTGCGCAACGGCCAGACGGTAGAAACCTGGAACGAAGACGGCGGCACCAGCACCGAGCAATCCTATAAAAACATTCCGTTCTACCTGACCAACCGCGGCTACGGCGTGCTGGTCAATCACCCGCAGCGCGTCTCCTTCGAGGTGGGCTCGGAGAAGGTCTCGAAAGTCCAGTTTAGCGTGGAAGGTGAATACCTTGAGTACTTCGTGATCGATGGCCCAACGCCGAAAGCGGTGCTCAACCGCTATACGCAGCTCACCGGTCGCCCGGCGCTGCCGCCGGCATGGTCGTTTGGTCTGTGGCTGACCACCTCGTTCACCACCAACTATGACGAAGCGACGGTGAACCGCTTTATCGACGGCATGGCCGAGCGCCAGCTGCCGCTGCACGTCTTCCATTTCGACTGTTTCTGGATGAAGGCCTTCCAGTGGTGCGATTTCGAATGGGATCCGCTGACTTTCCCGGACCCGGAAGGGATGATCAAGCGCCTGAAGGCGAAAGGGCTGAAGATCTGCGTGTGGATCAATCCGTATATCGGCCAGCGCTCGCCGGTGTTCAAGGAGCTGAGAGAGAAGGGCTATCTGCTGAAGCGCCCGGACGGTTCGCTGTGGCAGTGGGATAAGTGGCAGCCTGGGCTGGCGATATATGACTTCACCAACCCGGAAGCCTGTCAGTGGTACGCCGACAAACTCAAAGGTCTGGTGGCGATGGGCGTCGACTGCTTCAAGACCGACTTCGGCGAACGCATCCCGACCGATGTGCAGTGGTTTGATGGTTCTGACCCGCAGAAAATGCACAACCATTACGCCTTCATCTATAACGAACTGGTGTGGAACGTGCTGAAAGAGACCGTCGGCGAGAAAGAAGCGGTGCTGTTCGCTCGCTCCGCCTCGGTGGGCGCGCAGCAGTTCCCGGTGCACTGGGGCGGCGACTGCTACGCCAATTACGAATCGATGGCGGAAAGCCTGCGCGGCGGGTTGTCGATCGGCATGTCTGGCTTCGGTTTCTGGAGCCACGATATCGGCGGTTTCGAGAATACCGCCCCGGCCCACGTCTACAAGCGCTGGTGCGCCTTCGGCCTGCTTTCCAGCCACAGCCGCCTGCACGGCAGTAAATCCTATCGTGTGCCATGGGCCTACGACGAAGAGTCCTGCGACGTGGTGCGCCACTTCACGCAGCTGAAATGCCGCATGATGCCCTATCTCTATCGTCAGGCGGCATTGGCCAATGAGTACGGCACCCCGATGCTGCGCGCGATGATGCTCGAGTTCCCGGACGATCCGACCTGCGACTATCTCGACCGCCAGTATATGCTGGGTGATTCAGTGCTGGTCGCGCCGGTGTTCTCCGAAGCGGGCGATGTGCAGTTTTATCTGCCGGAAGGGCGCTGGACGCATCTGTGGCATAACGATGAATTGCCGGGTAGCCGCTGGCATAAGCAGAATCATAATGCGCTGAGTCTGCCGGTCTACATTCGCGACAATACTCTGCTGGCGCTGGGCAACAATGACCAGAAACCCGATTATGCCTGGCATGAAGGCACCGCCTTCCAGCTGTTCCACCTCGAAGAGGGGCGCGAGGCGCGCTGTCAGGTTCCGGCGGCGGACGGTTCCACGATCTTCACCCTGAAGGCGAAGCGCCAGGGCAACACCATCGCCGTGAGCGGCGAAGGCGAAGCCCGCGGCTGGACGCTGTGCCTGCGCAATATCCAGCAGATAGCCGGCGTTCAGGGCGGCACGCAGACCGGCAGCGAATGGGGTGTGGTGGTGAGCGCCCAGGGCAATACGCTGACGATTACGTTGTAAAAGACTGCGTTAACGGCAGAGACCCTCTTCGCCTGGCGGAGAGGGTTTTTTATTCCATTTTTGTACAAAAAGTAATATTCATTTCAGTCTGGTGACTCAGGCCGCAGACGCCGTTGCTGAACGGTGATAGCGTATTCTGCCGCTGAGAGGAGCCCGCCATGGACGTAGAAAATATCTTTCGTGACGTGAAGCTAAGCAAAACGGAAATGACCGTGCTGCGCTTTATCCAGAACGACCCGGAGCAGTGTATCCGCCAGGGGGTCCGCGCCGTGGCGGAGCAGTGCTACAGTAATCCCTCCTCGCTGGTACGGCTGGCGAAAAAGCTTAAGTTCAGCGGCTGGCTGGAGCTGGTCTATTTCATCAAGTTCAATATCACCATGCCGAAGCTCGATGTCACCAACGATATCGACTATATGAGCATTCAGCCGGCGGAGGCGCTGACGCCACTGCTGGCAAGCCTCGCGCAGCAGCGCGTCCTGATCCACGGCAGCGGCTTTTCGCAGCTGATCGCCCAGTATATTTATAACAAGTTTCTCGTCACTGGGGTGAATGCCAGCCTGGCGCTGTGGCCGGATTACGAAATTCTTGAACAGAAAAACGCCGCTCGCTTCGACTCCATCTGGATCATTTCGAAATCCGGGCGCAGCAGCTCAGCGCTTAACTGGGTGAAGGCCCTGGAGGGGAAGGAGATTAATCTGGTCTGCTTTACCGGTGATTATCAGAGCCCGCTGGCGCAGGCTGCAGATACGGCGTTTATTATTCACGACCCGCAGAAGTTTGACGATGATATTTACTGGAGCAACCCGTTTTTCGGCTACTGCATCTTAGGCTTTGAGCGGCTACTGAAGATGTGGTTTACCCGCGTACGGAGCAATAGCTAGACCCGCTAAGCGCGGTGCGAGCGGGGGGAGTTCCCGGATGGCGGCTGGCGCCTTATCCGGGCTACCGGGTGATGCGGCTATTTGTCGGGTGGCGGCTTACGCCTGACCCGACCTACATAAAATAATAACCGCTCCGTTCGTAGCCCCGCTAAGCGCGGTGCGAGCGGGGGGAGTTCCCGGATGGCGGCTGGCGCCTTATCCGGGCTACCGGGTGATGCAGCTATTTGTCGGGTGGCGGCTTACGCCTGACCCGACCTACATAAAATCATAACCGCTCCGTTCGTAGCCCCGCTAAGCGCGGTGCGAGCGGGGGGAGTTCCCGGATGGCGGCTGGCGCCTTATCCGGGCTACCGGGTGATGCGGCTATTTGTCGGGTGGCGGCTTACGCTTGACCCGACCTACATATAATAATAACCGCTCCGTTCGTAGCCCCGCTAAGCGCGGTGCGAGCGGGGGGAGTTCCCGGATGGCGGCTGGCGCCTTATCCGGGCTACCGGGTGATGCGGCTATTTGTCGGGTGGCGGCTTACGCTTGACCCGACCTACATATACTAATAACCGCTCCGTTCGTAGCCCCGCTAAGCGTAGCGCAAGCGGGGGAATCCCATCGGCAGCAGGTTACCGCCAGGCGGCGAACTGCTCATCGTCGAGGTAGGCCTCGACCAGGGTTTTCGCCAGCGACCAGGAACCGATCAGCGGGTGCGCCATCAGCGCCCGCACCGCCAGCGACTTATCCTGCTGCAGGATCGCCGCTACCGCCAGCCGCTCATACTCTTTCACGCAGGAAATCATATTCTTCTGCGCCGTCGGCACCTTCACCGGCGTGACCGGCTTGAGGCCCTCCCGGCTCAGGTCGCAGCTGATCTCAATCACGTCGTCAGGGCGCAAAAAGTCGAGCGTGCCATTATTCTGGATCGACACCACGATCCGCTTGGTGGTGGTGCTGTTCACCGCTTCCAGAATATCCAGCGCCACCCCGGCATAGCCGCCGGTGTCCGGCTCTTCGATAAACTGCCGCAGCGTCAGCGGCTCGCGGGTATGAAATTTCTCCTGACGGGATTCGTTCTGCATATAGCTGTTTTCCCGGCGAAGGTAGTGTTGCATCCAGATATTGAAGGCGGCTTCCGGCTGCGTTCTGGCATCCACGGTGCGCAGCGCCTGGCGCATCTCCTGATTGATACGGGCGATCTGCTCCCCGCGCGTTTCGCCTGCCCCCTGAATCGCCTTCAGCGCCTCGTCGCGATAGTAATAATAATAGAGATATTCGTTGAGTAACTGGTTATCGCACAGCCGCACCAGTTCGGGTGAGAAATACTGCATCGCGGTCTTCTGGTACAGCGCCGGGCTGGCGATCAGCCGCTCGGTCACCGCTTCCCCGCGCACGGTGAAGTGGGTAAACCAGGAGAAATGGTTCAGCCCATAGCATTCCACGCTCAGGTCGCGCTCCTCACAGCCGAGGATCGCCGGCAGCTCACGAATCAGCTCGGAGGGGGCATCGCAGATCCCGTAGACCCGACGCTTAAAGCCGGACTTAACGATCGCTTCCGTCACCAGGCCTGAGGGGTTGGTAAAGTTAAACAGAATGGCGTCTTCGGCGGCATGCGCTTCGATCAGCCGGCAATAGTCGAGGATCGCCGGGATCGAACGCATGGCCATCGCGAAGCCGCCGGCGCCGGTGGTCTCCTGGCCGAGGGTGTTATGTTGCAGCGCAATGCGCTCGTCGCGAATACGGCTTTCATCACCACCGACCCGCAGGGTGGTAATAATATAATTAGCGTTTTGCAGCGCCGCGACCGGGTCGGTGGTGGTCGTGAAATGAATATCCGGGCGAATGGTCGTAAATACATAGCGGGCAATTTCGCCGAATATCGCCAGATTATCTGCAGAGTTATCGAGAAAAACCACCTCCGTTAAACCAATGCGGTGAGCATTATATGCCAGAGATTTCGCTAAAAATGCAGAGCGAACGCCGCCCCCGCCTAATACGGTTAATTTCATACAAACTCCTCATTAATTTTCTGCTAACCAGTTATCAACCCGGGAACGTACCTGTCCCACTTTTACGCCATAAATAACCTGAACCTCATTGCGATTGCGCACTACGCCGTTGGCGCCGGTATTTTTTAATTGCGCGTCATCAACCCGCGCCATATCGCGCACGGCCACGCGCAGGCGGGTAAAACAATTATCGACGGAGAGAATATTCTCCTTGCCCCCGAGACCGCGGATAATGTCATCGGTGACCGACTGCGGCTGCGCGACTTTCTGGCGATACTCCGCTTTGCTGTAGAGCTTCACGTTCTCGTCATCTTCCCGGCCCGGCGTTTTCAGATTCAGCTTCACCACCAGAGTGCGGAAAATCACGTAGTAGACGGCGAACTGGCCGATACCGATAAGGACATATCCCGGCCAGCGCGTTAAGGAGACCGGTAGCGGCAGGTTATAGATCAGAAATTCGATCAGGCCCGAGGCTCCCCAGGGGCGTACGGTGAAGAGGTCGCAAATGGCCTGCGAGGCGGCGGTTAACGTCGCATGGATAAACCACAGCAGCGGCGAGACAAACAAGAAGGTGAACTCAATCGGCTCGGTGATGCCGGTCAGCATAGAGGTGATAATCGCCGGCAGCAGAATCGCCTTGGCCATCACTTTTTTCTCCGGCTTCGCGGTGTGGTAGAACGCCAGCGAGGCGCCGGCCAGGCCGAAGATGGTGGTCATCCCTTGCTGTGAGAAGCGTAGGGCCTCATTCATCACCGGGGTCAGATCCGGATGGCGCATGTAGGCGAGAAAAATGGCCTGGGTACCGGAGACCACCTGACCGTCCACGTTCAGGGTGCCGCCAATCTGGGTGAGCTGGAAGGGTGACCAGACAAAATGGTGCAGGCCGGTCGGGATAAGAAATTTTTCAAAGAAACCATAGACGAAGACCCCGGCGACCCCGGCATTTTTCATAAAGCCGGTGAGGGCGGAGATGCCGTGGGTCATAAACGGCCAAATCCAGGTAAAGGCGATGGCGTAGAAGATAACCACCGGCGTCATCGCCACCAGCGTCAGCTTGGCGCCGCCGTACATCGACAGCGCGCCGGGCAGCTCAATGGTAGAGACTTTATTGTGCACCCACGCGATAGTGCAGCCGAGAATAATGCCAAGGAAAACGCCCATATACACCACTACAAAGCCCAGCAGTTGGGTTTGCCCGGTGCCATAATATTCACCGTTAATTTTTTCGGCGAGTCCGTGGGTGTGTTCCAGCCAGGAGTGGTTGGCGCCAAGAAACATAATGAAGCACATCACCGCAACCAGCGCGACTTCGGTTTTTTTATCTTTTGCCAGGCCATAGCTAATACCGACGCAAAATAATAAGCCGAGGTTGCCAAATAGAGGCCAAAAGGTGTCGCCGAGCATCTGCCCAAGCTGGTGCAGGAAACTGGTTTCAGCTATTAATGTCGGATTAGTTAATACTGAACTGAGGGCCAGAATTAAGCCAATGACCGGCAAGAACAATACGGCGCCGATCATGGCCCGGGAGAATTTTTGCATATTCTCCAGAATACGCTGACGTATTTCAGGCATGATTGATCCTTTTATATTTTTGTAGGTACAGGGAGCGGTTTCTTTTTATCGACTTCCAGTATTTTGGTTATAGCAACTCTGATATTTGAAAGGAACCAGTAGCGGTAAATAGGCACAGATAGCCGCTTATTGCACACAGGTTTCAGAATGCTTGCAGACTCCCTCCCTGAAAGGGAAAGGGCGTAGCCAGAGCGGAGTGTTTGCAGAGAAGCGTTCCCTCTCCCCGTGGGGGAGAGGGTGATGGGGCATCGCTAGGGCGTGACGGGAGTGGGCGTTGGCGCGGCGGGGGCGGTATTGACCTCGCCGTTGCGCATCGTTTGCGCCACCTGCTGTTTCTCCATATTCACGGCGCTAAGCTGTGCGTTGACCGTCGGCTTGAGCGGGGCATCGGCCTGCACGCTGCCGCTGGCGGTCAGCTGGAGATTGCCATCCCCGCTAATGGGGAGCGAAGGCCAGCCCCAGGCCTGCAGAATATTCAGCGGCACGCCGCGGCCGTTCAGGCTCAAATTGACCTGGCGCTGCGGCAGCTGGGATACGGCGGCGGTGGCCTGCAGAATGCCGCGCTCGGTGAAGGCGCTGAGCTCAGTGATATTGACCGTCGACGCCGTGGCGCTCAGCTTGAGTGAAGGGCGACGCACGTCAATTCGGTTAAAGGTCGCCGCCGCGGCGTTCAGCGTCGCGCTACCGTTCCACACCCCCCAGCTGCCGTTTTTCACCAGCTGAAGCTCGCCGCCATAGCCATCGAGAGCGGTAATTTGCCATGGGAAGGCTGGGTCCACATCGATGATCAGGTTGCGGCTGGCGCTGAATTTTTTCAGCGTCAGGCTTTGCAGCCAGGCCGGCAGCGGCGTCATCCACAGTGGCTTCCAGTTCGCCGGCAGCGTGTACTCCAGCCCGGCGAAGGCGGTGTCGTCAAGCACCAGCGCGTTACCGGCGCGCAGCCAGTTGCCGGAGGTTCGCACCATGCCGCCCTCCCAGCGCGAGGAGAACTGGCGCAGGGCAATACCCTGGGGTGAAAATTCGGCATTCAGGATCGGGTCGAAAAAGTGCAGCGAGCCATAGATAAATTCGCTGGCATTCATCGACAGCGCGCCGTCCTGGCTCTGCCAGCCGCCGTGACTGAGCGTCAGGTTGCGCAGGCTCAGGTCAAGGTCGGTTACCGCCCAGTCCGGCCCCTGCAGGCGGGCGTCGGTGATATCCAGGCGGCCAATCTGCAGAGAGGGGACCGTGGTTAACGGCGCGAAAAAGTCGGCCAGCGAGGCGGCGCTCTGCAGTCGGATCTCATTGAGCTGCAGGTTATCCACCAGCCAGCTGCCGTCGGCGCTGCGTTTCGCATTGCCGGTTAAGGTGCCGCGGGCGACATCGGCGCCGAGGGTGGAGAGGGTGACCTCGCCCTGATCAATCTTGCCCTGAATCAGAACATTGCTGGCTTCGACGCCATTGAGCGTCATCGAGCCCGCGCTCATCTGGATCTGCGCCGTTTTCCCCAGCACATTGCCTGCCTCCGGCGCCCATGGGCTGACGCCGCCAGTGACGCGCTGCGCGCTGAGCGCCCAGCCGGTTTCCGGACTATTGAAGGCCATATTGCGCAACATTAGCCGGTCTGCAGCGAACGGCAGGTCGGCAGAGTGGGGTGACAGATTCAGGGTGCCGTCGTTAAGGACAATCTCATCCGCATGCAGCGGGTCGCTAAACTGGCAGGTGCTGAAGCCAATATCGACCGTTTTCGCCACCAGGGTTGCCGGCTTGCCTTCCCGGCCAAAGGTGACGTTTTGCAACTGCACATGAAGAGGGGAGGAGAAATCGTGGTCCATCGCATCGAAGGAGACCTGCCAGCCGGTGCCATTGCTGAGCCAGGCGCTGGCCTGGCGGGCGCCCCAGTGGGTTTGCAGCAGGAACCACGCGCCAACGATGACGAGCAGCAGAGCGACTAGCAGCCAGAGAATCAGCTTTCCAAGAAATTTCATGGTCTTCCATTCTGTGAGATGCACATAACCGTGTTATGCCCGATTTATGTGCACTTCTCAAGGCAGGCGTGGTTTATTTCCGTGACGGGGCAGACGGTGGAGGGCAGCGCCAGGGTGCCCCGGCCGATGGCACGACCGGGACGCGTTAAATCAGGCTTTTTCTGGCGGGAAAATTAAATTCAGAACAATCGCCGTGATACCGCCGGCGGCGATACCGGAGGAGAGCAGATTCTTCAGCCAGTCCGGCGCGAACTGCAGGATCAACGGCTGCTGCGACACGCCGAGGCCCACCGCCAGCGACAGGGCGATAATCAGGATCGCCCGGCGATTCAGCGGCTCGCGGGAGACGATGCGCACGCCGGACGCGGCGATGGTGCCGAACATCACCAGCGTGGCGCCGCCGAGCACTGGCTCAGGGATATGCTGTACGAAGCCGCTCACCGCCGGGAACAGCCCGAGGACGATCAGCATCAGCGCCACCACAAAGCCGACGTAGCGGCTGGCGACGCCGGTCAGCTGGATCACGCCGTTGTTCTGGCCGAAGCAGGAGTTCGGGAAGGTGTTGAAGACCGCGGACACAAAGGAGTTGAGGCCGTTAGCCAGCACGCCGCCTTTCAGGCGCTTCATATACAGCGGACCCGAGACCGGCTGTTCGGAGACGTCGGAGGTGGCGGTGATATCGCCGATGGTTTCCAGGGAGGTGATCATAAACACCAGCATCAGCGGCAGCAGCAGGCTCCAGTCAATGCCGAGGCCATAGTAGAGTGGCGTCGGGACGGTGATGAGGCTGCTGTTGGTCGGGGCGGTGTTGGCCGGCAGCATATCGAGGAACCACGCCGCCAGATAGCCCGCCGCCATGGCAATCACCAGCGAAGCGATGCGCAAATAGGGATTACGCTGGCGGTTGAGAATGATGATCAGCGCCAGCACGATGCCCGCCAGCAGCAGGTTCTTCGGCGCGCCGAAGGTATGGTCGGCCATCGCCGCGTAGCCGCCGCCGATGGAGGTCAACCCAACCTGAATCAGCGACAGGCCGATGATCATCACCACCACGCCGGAGACCAGCGGGGTAATGATGCGGCGCGCGAGGTGCAGGACGCGGGAGAGGACCATTTCCGTGCAGCTGGCCAGCATCAGGGTGCCGAACAGGGCGGCCATCATCGTCGGGACGTCGGCGCCGCCGGTTTTCAGCGCGGTGCCGCCCATGATCAGCGGGGCGACAAAGTTGAAGCTGGTGCCCTGGATGGAGAGCAGTCCGGAACCGACCGGGCCCCAGGCTTTGATCTGAATAATGGAGGCCACGCCGGAGGCGAACAGCGACATGCTGATGATATGTTGGGTATCTTGCGCCGGGAGACCGAGAGCCTGGCAGATTAATAGCGCCGGGGTGATCACCGCGACAAACATCGCCAGCAGGTGCTGGAAGGCGGCGAACAGGGTTTGCGGTAGGGGCGGGCGATCTTCGAGGCGGTAAATTAATTCGCTGGCTGGTTTATGCGCAACCGGTTGCGCATTTTCTGACTCTGCGGTGTTAACGGACATCACAAGCAATCCCAAGGTGGCAAAGCGGGAATTTTATCGGACTGTAGACCAAAAGCAAACGTTTGCCAGCGTTTGCCCATAAAAATTTATGCTGTGAATATGCGCAACGAGATTATTAACATTTTGTATGCTAAATCGCATCATTCAGGATACAAAATATCTTTTTCTGTCATTTTTTCCGCCGTTCTGCGTAAAATCCCCCTCTGCCTCCTCATGAAGAGAAGCTAAAGACACCAGGAATATCGTCGCGTGTGAATGGATCATGCGCCCATAAGGAGCTTTTTATGTTTCATCTCGATACCTTATCGACGCTCGTTGCCGCAACGCTTGTGCTATTACTCGGCAGAAAACTCGTCCAAACCGTACCCCTCCTCAAGAAATACACCATTCCTGAACCTGTTGCCGGCGGTCTGCTGGTGGCGCTGGCGCTGCTGGTGCTGAAAAAAAGTATGGATATCGATATTGATTTCGATATGAGCCTCAAAGATCCGCTGATGCTGGCGTTCTTCGCCACCATCGGTCTGAACGCCAACCTGGCCAGCCTGCGGGCGGGCGGCAAGGTGCTGGGTACCTTTCTGATTGTGGTGGTTGGTCTGTTGCTGCTGCAGAACGCCCTCGGTATCGGCATGGCGAAGCTGTTGGGCCTGGATCCGCTGATGGGTCTGCTGGCCGGTTCTATTACCCTTTCCGGCGGCCACGGCACCGGGGCGGCATGGAGCAAGCTGTTCGTTGAGCGCTATGGTTTTGCCAACGCCACCGAGGTGGCGATGGCCTGCGCGACTTTCGGCCTGGTGCTCGGCGGCCTGATCGGCGGCCCGGTGGCGCGTTACCTGGTGAAACACTCTTCCTCGCCGGACGGGACGCCGGACGATCAGGTGGCGCCGACCGCCTTCGAAAAGCCGGACGTGGGGCGGGTGATCACCTCGCTGGTGCTGATCGAGAGTATCGCCCTGATCGCTATCTGTCTGACGGTGGGCAAGGTGGTTGCGCAACTGCTGGCGGGCAGTGTCTTTGAATTGCCGACCTTTGTCTGCGTGCTGTTTATCGGCGTGATCCTCAGCAACAGCCTGGCGCTGGCGGGGCTGTATCGGGTGTTCGATCGCGCGGTGTCGGTGCTGGGCAACGTCAGCCTGTCGCTGTTCCTCGCCATGGCGCTGATGAGCCTCAAGCTCTGGGAACTGGCTTCTCTGGCGCTGCCGATGATTATTATCCTGGCGGTGCAGGCGGTAGCGATGGCGCTGTATGCAGTGTTCGTCACCTATCGGATGATGGGTAAAAACTACGATGCCGCGGTGCTGGCAGCCGGGCATTGCGGGTTTGGTCTGGGGGCAACGCCGACGGCGATCGCCAATATGCAGGCAATTACCGACCGTTTCGGCCCGTCACATATGGCCTTCCTGGTGGTGCCGATGGTGGGGGCGTTCTTTATCGATATCGTCAACGCGCTGGTGATTAAGCTGTACCTGTTGCTGCCGATATTTGGTTGATAAAAAACCCGGAGGCGGTGCTGCGCACCTGTCCGGGCTACAAGATCGTGCTGTTTGGGGTTTTGTAGCCCGGCTAAGGCGTTTACGCCGCAAGCCGGGAATACCTCCACAATCTTACGCTTCGTCGTGCTCTTCCCACGCTAACGCGCGTTTCACCGCTTTCTTCCAGCCGCTGTAACGATAGTTACGCTCGGTGGTTTCAATCCCCGGGCGGAATTCACGCTCAATCACCGCTTTTTCCTGCAGCTCATCGAGGTTCTGCCAGAAGCCGACCGCCAGACCGGCCAGATAGGCGGCGCCCAGGGCTGTCACTTCGCGCACTTCCGGACGCTCCACGCGGGTGCCGAGGATATCGGACTGGAACTGCATGAGGAAGTTGTTGGCCACCGCGCCGCCATCCACGCGCAGCGCATGCAGACGGATACCGGAGTCAGCCTGCATCGCTTCCAGCACGTCGCGGGTCTGATAGGCGATGGACTCCAGCGTCGCACGGATAATGTGGTTCGAGTTCACGCCACGGGTGAGGCCGAAAATCGCGCCGCGGGCATAGGGGTCCCAGTACGGCGCGCCAAGACCGGTGAACGCAGGCACGACGTACACGCCGTTGGTGTCCTTCACTTTGGTGGCGAAGTACTCGGAATCGAACGCATCGCTGATGAGCTTCATCTCGTCGCGCAGCCACTGAATGGAGGCGCCAGCCATAAACACCGCCCCTTCCAGTGCGTAGTTCACCTCGCCGCGCGGACCGCAGGCGATGGTGGTCAGCAGACCGTGAGTGGAGGTCACCGCTTTTTCGCCGGTGTTCATCAGCATAAAGCAGCCGGTGCCGTAGGTGTTTTTCGCCATCCCTTCCTTGACGCACAGCTGGCCGAACAGGGCCGCCTGCTGGTCACCGGCGATCCCGGCGATAGGAATACGGGTCCCGCCTTTACCACCGATGTTGGTCTGGCCGTACACTTCGGACGACTTGCGCACTTCCGGCAGCATGGCGCGCGGAATATCCAGCGCGTCGAGCATCTTGTCGTCCCAGTCCAGGTCGTGGATGTTGAACAGCATGGTACGCGAGGCGTTGGTGTAGTCGGTGACGTGCACGCGACCCTGGGTCATCTTCCAGATAAGCCAGGTGTCCACGGTGCCGAACAGCAGCTCACCGCGCTTCGCACGCTCACGGGAACCTTCGACATGGTCGAGGATCCATTTCACCTTGGTGCCGGAGAAGTAGGGGTCCACCACCAGGCCAGTGGCCTTGCGGATATACTCCTCCATCCCGTCACGCTTGAGCTGCTCGCAGATCTCGGCGGTGCGGCGGCACTGCCAGACGATGGCGTTATAGATCGGTTTGCCGGTCTCGCGCTCCCACACCACCACGGTCTCACGCTGGTTGGTGATACCGATGGCCGCGATCTGATCGGAGTTGATATCCGCTTTGGCCAGCGCTTCGACCAGCGTCGAGCTTTGGGACGCCCAGATTTCCATCGGGTCGTGTTCAACCCAGCCTGGCTTAGGATAAATTTGTTCGAATTCTCGCTGGGAGACGCTGACGATATTGGCATCATGATCCATCACAACGGCCCGGGAGCTGGTAGTGCCCTGGTCAAGCGCAACGATATATTTTTTGTCGGTCATAGTCGGTGTCCCGTAGTCAGATTACAGCGAAGCTTTATGTTGAGTGGAGGAAGAGGAGGGGCTCTCTTGCTCTTCGTCCACGCAGGTGTCGCAAGGCAGGTGGCGGCCAATCAGCTTACGATAGCTGAAAGCGCCCAGCGCCGCGCCGACCACCGGTGCGCACAGCGGCACCAGGAAATAAGGAATATCTTTACCGCCGGTGAAGGCGACGTCGCCCCAGCCGGCCAGCCAGGCGAAGGCTTTTGGGCCGATATCACGCGCCGGGTTCATGGCGAAGCCGGTCAGCGGTCCCATGGAGGCGCCAATCACCGCGATCAGCAGGCCGATCAGCAGCGGCGCCAGCGGGCCGCGCGGCACACCGTTGCCATCGTCGGTCAGTGCCAGGATGACGCCCATCAGGATAGCGGTAATCACCATCTCTACCGCGAAGGCCTGCACAAAATTGATATGCGGGTTCGGGTAAGTGGAGAAGATGCCAGCCAGATCAAGGCTTTCCACGCTGCCGCGTACCATATGGTGGGTGGTTTCATAATCGAGGAAAAGATTGTAATAAAGCCCGTAAACTAATGCCGCAGCGCAAAAGGCGCCAGCGAATTGCGAAATAATAAAAGGAACCACTTTGCGGCCATCGAAGCAGGCGAACAGCCAGAGCGCGATAGTCACCGCAGGGTTAAGGTGCGCACCGGATACCCCTGCGGTCAGGTAGATCGCCATGGCGACGCCCAGACCCCAGATGATGCTGATTTCCCATTGTCCGAAGCTGGCTCCCGCGACCTTGAGCGCAGCCACGCACCCAACGCCGAAAAAGATCAACAACCCGGTACCGAGGAACTCTGCGATGCACTGGCCTTTTAAGGTTGATGTTTGGCTCATAATCGAATCCTGAAGCGTGGTGATGATTATTGTATGTAGGGTGGTCACAGACGACCATATTGCCATGTAGGCATAGTGTTAATTTATCGTTAACGAGCAAAAACGAGAAATATCGAACTTCAAATGTGTGTACCACGTCAAGAAAATGAGCGTTTTCGCGCCATTCGCGCGCATTAAGCGCGCTGCCGGAGCGTTTCACCTCGCATTTTGTTAACCATAATATTAACAATGGCTCATGAAGTACGAGCGAACTGCGCTGAAAGTACCAGGTAAAGACTGAAAAGTGTTGCAAACCGCAATCTGCGCGGCTTGTCGCTGGACAGGGGCGGCGGGGATTCATACAATCGACGATAACACCGCTATGTGCGCTAATTTTCGTTAAGGCGGGACCGCGTATACGAAACACCAGTTTCTATCAACGCCTTGCAAGTTCAGGAGAGGTATGACGATGTCATTAGAAGTGTTTGAGAAATTAGAATCTAAGGTTCAGCAGGCGATTGATACCATCACTCTGTTGCAGATGGAAATCGAAGAGCTGAAAGAAAAGAACAACACCCTGGTGCAGGAAGTTCAGAGCGCGCAGCATGGTCGTGAAGAGCTGGAGCGCGAAAACAGCCAGCTGAAAGAGCAGCAGCAGGGCTGGCAGGAGCGTCTGCAGGCGCTGCTGGGCCGCATGGAAGAAGTCTAATCGCTTCACGCCCTCTCCCGCCAGGGAGGGGGTGATCCTTATCCCTTCCTTTATACTCACAAGTTATAGCCAATCTTTTTTTATTCTTTAATCATTGAATCGCTTTCTGGCACGCTTAGCCCATCACAACACGATATAAAGAGAGCGGTGCGATGAATAAGTGGGGCGTAGGGTTAACTCTGTTGCTGGCATCCGCCAGCGTTCTGGCAAAAGATTTTCAGCTATTAAACGTATCTTATGATCCAACGCGCGAGCTGTACGAACAGTACAACAAAGCGTTCAGCGCGCACTGGAAGCAGGAGACCGGCGACAACGTGGTGATCCGCCAGTCGCACGGCGGCTCCGGCAAGCAGGCGACCTCGGTGATTAACGGTATTGAAGCGGATGTGGTTACGCTGGCGCTGGCCTACGACGTCGACGCGATCGCCGAGCGCGGCCGTATCGATAAAAACTGGCTGAAGCGCCTGCCGGATAACTCCGCGCCTTATACTTCCACCATCGTGTTCCTTGTCCGTAAGGGCAACCCGAAACAGATCCATGACTGGAACGACCTGATCAAACCGGGCGTGTCGGTCATCACCCCGAACCCGAAAAGCTCCGGCGGCGCTCGCTGGAACTACCTGGCGGCCTGGGGCTATGCCCTACATCAGAACCATGGCGACCAGGCGAAAGCCCAGGATTTCGTCAAGGCGCTGTATAAAAACGTGGAAGTGCTGGACTCCGGCGCGCGCGGTTCGACCAATACCTTCGTAGAACGCGGGATCGGCGATGTGCTGATCGCCTGGGAAAACGAAGCGCTGCTGGCGACCAACGAACTGGGCAAAGACAAGTTTGAAATCGTGACCCCGAGTGAGTCGATTCTGGCTGAGCCGACCGTTTCGGTGGTCGATAAAGTCGTGGATAAGAAAGGCACCCGCCAGGTGGCGGAAGCGTACCTGAAGTATCTCTACTCGCCGGAAGGCCAGGAGATTGCGGCGAAGAACTTCTACCGTCCGCGCGATCCGAACGTGGCGAAGAAATATGCTAATGAATTCCCGAAACTGAAACTGTTCACTATCGATCAGGAGTTCGGCGGCTGGACGAAAGCGCAGAAAGAGCACTTCTCCAACGGCGGCACCTTCGACCAGATTAGCCAGCGTTAATTCTCTTGTCCCTGCTTGCGCTACGCTTAGCAGGGCTACAGTTCTGCGCTGTGCGTAACCCGGGCAAGGCGCCAGACGCCACCCGGGAATCCCTGCTTGCACTAGGCTTAGCAGGGCTACAGTTCTGCGCTGTGCGTAGCCCGGGTAAGGCGCCAGCCGCGACCCGGAAAACGCTCCGCCCGTCATCTGTTTTCATTTAGTCATCAAATTACGTTACTCTTCCGCTTCAGGCTTAACAGGGAATGAAAATGAGAAGAGTAAGATACTTTTTGCTGGCGCTGCTGGTGGCGATCCTCGCGGCGCTGGCGGGCGGCTACTACTGGCTGCACTCTGGCAACCCGGACGCGTTGCGCAAGATTGTTCTGCAGCAGTGCGTTCCCCATCAGCAACAGCAGCAAAACCCGTCGCCGTGCGCCGAAGTGAACCTCAAGGGCGGCTATGTGCTGTTTAAAGATCGTAACGGCCCGCTGCAGTATTTGCTGATGCCGACCTACCGCATTAACGGCACCGAAAGCCCGCTGCTGCTGGACCCGCTGACGCCGAACTTCTTCTGGCAGGCCTGGCAGGGGCGTGAGATCATGAGCCAGCGCCACGGCGCGCCGGTTCCCGATAACGCGATATCGCTGGCGATCAACTCGCGCAGCGGACGCACGCAAAACCATTTCCATATTCATATCTCTTGCCTGCGCCCCGATGTGCGCGCGCAGTTAGACAAGGATGCGGCGGCGATCAGCAGCCGCTGGCTGCCGTTGCCGGGCGGGCTTCAGGGCCATGAATATCTGGCGCGCCGGGTGACGGAGGCGGAGCTCGCCCAGCGCAGCCCGTTCCTGATGCTGGCGGAAGAGGTGCCGGAGGCGCGTCAGCATATGGGACGCTACGCGCTGGCGATGGCGCAGCAGAGCGACGGCTCTCTGGTGCTGCTGGCGACGGAGCGTAACCTGCTGTCCCTGAACCGGGCCTCGGCGGAAGAAATTCAGGATCATCGCTGCGCCATCCTTAACGCAAACCACTAGTTCTGGCGTTTACCTGTCTTACCTGTCGTCGTATTCTTGCTGAAAAAAACGACAGGAGACAGGCATGTCGCTCTGGCTTACCCACCCGCTGTTCCTCCCTTCACTGATTGTCGGCGTTACCATTGTGCTCTGGGCGACGTCGCTGCTGCCGGAATTTATCACCGCGCTGCTGTTTTTCGCTGCGGCGATGATGGCTAAAATCGCCCCGCCGGAGGTGATCTTCGGCGGCTTTGCCTCCTCGGCCTTCTGGCTGGTGTTCAGCGGCTTTGTGCTCGGCATCGCGATCCGTAAAACCGGGCTGGCGGACCGGGCGGCGCAGGCGCTGTCGGCGCGGCTAACCGACTCCTGGCCGCGGATGGTCGCCAGCGTGGTACTCCTGAGCTATGCCCTGGCGTTCGTGATGCCTTCCAACATGGGGCGCATCGCGCTGCTGATGCCGATCGTGGCGGCGATGGCCCGCCGGGCGGGCATTGCCGACGGCAGCCGCGGCTGGTACGGCCTGGCGCTGGCGGTGGGGTTCGGCACCTTTCAGCTGTCGGCGACCATTCTGCCCGCCAACGTGCCGAATCTGGTGATGAGCGGCGCGGCGGAGGGGTCGTACGGTATCCATCTGAATTATGTTCCTTATTTACTGCTGCATACACCGGTGCTTGGCTGGCTGAAAGGGGCGGCGCTGGTGGCGCTGATCTGCTGGCTGTTTCCCGGTAAGCCGCATCCGCCGCGCGACCTGGCGCCGCTGCCGGCGATGAGCCGCGACGAGAAGCGTCTGGCGTGGCTGCTGGCGGTGGTCCTCACGCTGTGGGTGACCGAGAGCTGGCATGGCATCGGCCCGGCGTGGACCGGCCTGGCGGCGGCGGTGGTCACGCTGTTGCCGCGGGTGGGCTTTATCAGCGGCGAAGAGTTTGCCAGCGGGGTGAATATGCGCACCTGTATTTATGTTGCCGGGATTTTGGGGCTGGCGATCGCCGTCACCCAAACCGGGATTGGCGGCGCGGTGGGCAATGCGCTGCTGCAGGTGATGCCCCTGGATAAGGACAATCCTTTCACCAGCTTCCTGGCGCTGACCGGAATTACCAGCGCGCTGAACTTTATTATGACCGCCAACGGCGTGCCGGCGCTGTATACCACCTTTGCCCAGAGCTTTGCCGACGCCACCGGCTTCCCGCTGCTGAGCGTGATTATGATTCAGGTGCTGGGCTATTCCACGCCGCTGCTGCCGTATCAGGCGTCGCCAATCGTGGTCGCGATGGGGTTAGGCAAAGTCCCGGCGAGGGCGGGGATGTTGCTTTGTCTGGCGCTGGCGGCGGTGAGCTATTTGATTTTACTGCCGCTGGACTACGCCTGGTATCAGCTGCTGGGAAAACTGTAGCGGCAAAAAAAGCCCGGCTTGCGTTGTGCGAAGCCGGGCCTCAGAGATTTATCAGTCATCCCGGTCGCGTGTCGCCACCGGAAAAAGCGGATTACGCTTTTTTCGCTGCTTCTGCTGCTTTAACGATCACCGCGAAAGCGTCTGCTTTCAGGGAGGCGCCGCCAACCAGCGCGCCGTCGATGTCCGGCTGGGTGAACAGCTCTGCGGCGTTGCCAGCGTTAACGGAACCGCCGTACTGGATGATCACTTGCTCAGCGATTTTCGCGTCAGCTTTAGCAATGTGGTCACGGATGAATTTGTGCACCGCCTGAGCCTGAGCCGGGGTCGCGGATTTGCCGGTACCGATAGCCCATACCGGTTCGTAAGCGATAACCACGCCTTCGAAAGCGGCAGCGCCCTGCGTTTTCAGTACCGCGTCGATCTGACGTGCGCAAACTTCTTCCGTTTTGCCCGCTTCGTTTTCGGCTTCGGTTTCACCGATGCACAGTACCGGAGTCAGACCCTGCTCTTTCAGCACGGCGAATTTCTTCGCGATCAGCTCGTCGGATTCTTTGTGGTAGGTACGACGTTCGGAGTGGCCGATGATGATGTACTGCGCGCCGATATCTTTCAGCATTTCGGCGGAGGTTTCACCGGTGAAAGCGCCGGACAGGTTTACGTCAACGTTCTGCGCGCCCAGGTGGATGTGGCTGCCTTCTGCCGCACGCTTAGCCAGGTCCAGATACATTTCCGGCGGGGCGATGGCAACTGCGCAGCCGCTTACGCCAGCCAGCTCGGTACGCAGGTTCGCAACCAGTTCGTTTACCATGTGGCGGCTGCCGTTCAGTTTCCAGTTACCCATCACTAAAGGATGTCGCATTTTAATTCTCCACGCTACTTAAGCGAATTAAGGAATATAGCCGCCCCAGAGGGCAGCATGGTCTGTGAAACAGTATAGAGACTCGTCACTGGAAAGGCTTTGCTTTTTGTCATTTATTGTTACCTTCCAGCGTTTCAGATAGCGCCAGCTTAATCGGTTCAACAGCGAAGGTCAGACCCTTTTCACCATGATCTGCCACCACATAGCGCACAGCGCCCTCGGTGTCGGAGAAGTAGCGTTTGCCTTTGCCGGCAGTCAGCAGTTTCTGCAGTTTTTGCTGGCTCTGCGCCGGGCTAAGGGTGGGCACGAAGGCGCGGATCATGGCGCTCATATACTCCAGCGCTTTGGCCTTCGCCGCCTTTTGCTCCGGCCCCTGGATCGGCAGCCAGGTGATCTGCATGGATTTGATCTTCAGCGTGCCGCGCTCCAGCGCGGTGGAGGCGTAGAGATTTTCGTTAATCTTGCTGGCGGCGCGGGTCAGGTTAGCCCGATCGCGGCTGGTTGATATGGAACGGAATTCATTCAGAGGCAGCTTCGGGTTATCGGCGTTAAATTTTTCCCGGAACTGGCTGATCGACAGGTCAAAACTCGGCGCGCCGGCGAGCAGGTAGGGGGCAGCGGTCGTCGATTCGCTTTCTGCGGACAACGCATGCGGGCCGACGGCAAGGCCCATCAGCCCACTGAAACACAAGATTGTCCACTTCTTCATGCCCGTCGTTCCTTTTTTTGCCTGCTGACGATTAAATCGGGAAGCGCGGCGCTTGTCAAAAAGTCACGACGCCAGGGTAAACTACGCAGACGATGATGATAAGGAAAAACGCATGACCCTACAGCAGTGGTTATTCTCAATTAAAGGGCGCATTGGCCGCCGCGATTTCTGGATCTGGATTGCCATTTGGCTGGTGACCATGAGCGCGCTGTTCACCCTGGCAGGCAGCAATCTGCTTAATCTGCAGACGGCGGCGTTTATTATTGTCTGCCTGCTGTGGCCGACGGCGGCGGTGGTGGTGAAGCGGCTGCACGATCGCGGCAAATCCGGACTGTGGGCGCTGCTGATGATTCTGGCGTGGATGCTGCTGGCGGGGAACTGGGCGATGCTGCCGCAGGTCTGGCAGTGGGGCGTCGGGCGCTTTGTGCCGACGCTGATTATCGTCATGATGCTGATCGACCTTGGGGCGTTTGTCGGCACCCAGGGCGAGAATAAGTTCGGCAAGGAGACCCAGGACGTGCGCTGGAAAGCGGACGCCTGATTACCAGTAGTGCTCCGCCGTCATGTGGCCCGGCCGGCGACGCAGATGTTTGGTCATCTGCCGGGTCTCTTTTAACAGCTGTTGGGTATCGCGTACCATCTGCGGGTTGCCGCACAGCATCACATGGCTGGTGTCGCGGGTCATCGGCAGGCCGACCGCCTCCTCCAGCGCCCCGGTTTCAATCAGGAACGGCACCCGGCCGGTCAGCGAGCCTGCCACGGTTTCGCGGCTGACCACCGTCTGGATGCGTAATTTGCCGGCGTAGCGCTGCTCAAGCTCGCGCATCAGCGGCAGATAGCTCAGGTCCGCGGCGTAGCGCACGGCGTGGACCAGCACCAGATGATTAAATCGCTCAAGATCTTTGCCTTCCTGGAGAATCGACAGATAAGGCCCGAGGGCGGTGCCGGTCGCCAGCATCCACAGAGTATCGCAATCCGGTACTTCCTCGAGGACGAAGAAGCCAGCCGCTTCGCTCACTACCTGGACCTCATCGCCCGGTTTCAGCGCCGCCAGACGCGGGCTCAGCTTGCCTTCCGGGACGGTGACCAGATAGAACTCGAGATCGGGATTGCCGGGGGCGTTGACGTAGGAGTAGGCGCGCTGCACGCGTTCGCCGTCGATTTCCAGCCCGAGCTTGGTAAATTGCCCGGCGGTAAACGGATGGACAGGCGCCCGCACGTATAAACTGAACAAGGCGTCCGTCCAGTACTCCACTTTTGTCACTTTGCCGCTAACCCAGTCCGCCATCGTCTTCTCCCGTTGCCAAGCGATGCCTTATCTTCGGCCCAGACGGGCAAGATTTCCACCCCGCAGGTGCAAGAAAGCTCTATTGATCAAATATAAACGAAGAACAGGACAACCGCCCGCGGACGGTTGCCTGGAGGAGAGAAAGCGGTATTACAGGATGTGCTGCTGGACGTCCGGATCTTTACGGTCGAGGTAATGAATCGACTGGATCCGACGGATGGTGCGCGACTTGCCGCGGATCAGCAGCGTCTCGGTGGTGGCCATATTGCCCTTACGGGTGATGCCGTCCAGCAGATCGCCTTTGGTGATGCCGGTAGCGGAGAAGACGACGTTATCGCTGCGTGCCATTTCATCAAGGCGCAGCACTTTACCCGCTTCGATGCCCATGGTTTTGCAGCGCGCCAGCTCGTTTTCACCGATGCGGCGATTCTCTTCGCTGTCGCCCTTCACGTGGTGACGAGCCAGCAGGCGGCCCTGCATATCGCCGTCGAGCGCGCGGATCACCGCGGCGGAAACCACCCCTTCCGGCGCGCCGCCGATGCCGTACAGCACGTCCACTTCGCTATCCGGCATGCAGGTAAGAATGGAGGCCGCGACGTCGCCATCGGGAATGGCGAACACGCGCACGCCCAGCTGCTGCAGCTGAGCAATCGCCGCATCGTGGCGCGGTTTCGCCAGCACGGTGACGGTCAGCTCGCCCAGCGGCTTGTTCAGCGCGCGGGCGATATTGCGCAGGTTCTCTTCCAGCGGCAGATTGAGATCGATAGCGCCTTTAGCGCCTGGGCCGACAATCAGCTTTTCCATATACATATCCGGCGCGTTGAGGAAGCAGCCTTTATCGCCGACCGCCATCACTGCCAGGGCATTAGCCTGGCCCATCGCCGTCATCCGGGTACCTTCGATGGGATCGACGGCGATATCCACCGCATCGCCCTGGCCGGTGCCCACTTTTTCGCCGATATAGAGCATCGGCGCTTCATCGATTTCGCCCTCGCCGATGACGATGGTGCCGTCGATATTGACGAGGTTAAGCATAATGCGCATGGCGTTAACCGCTGCGCCGTCGGCGGAGTTTTTATCGCCGCGGCCCAGCCATTTATAGCCCGCCAGCGCGGCGGCTTCGGTGACACGCGAAAATTCGATGGCCAGTTCTCGTTTCATAATCCACTCATTGTGTAGAAAGATTGCCCGCAGCGCGGCAAAAGCGCGCTACGCGTTGGAATAGCGTTCGGTTTCCGGCATCCAGCGCTCGATCAGCGCCTGGGCCTGCAGCGGATAGCGTTCATGAATGTGACGCGCAATGCGCTGAACGTCGGGGATCATCGCCTGATCGCGCAGCAAATCCGCCACTTTAAACTCAGCGTTGCCGGTCTGGCGGGTGCCGAGCAGCTCACCGGGACCGCGAATTTCAAGGTCTTTCTGGGCGATGACGAAACCGTCGTTACTGTCACGCAGCACCTGCAGGCGTTTCTGCGCCGTTTTAGAGAGCGGCGATTTATAGAGTAGCACGCAGTGGGAAGCGACCGCGCCGCGCCCGACGCGCCCTCTGAGCTGGTGCAGCTGCGCCAGACCCAGACGTTCCGGGTTTTCGATAATCATCAGGCTCGAGTTCGGTACGTCGACACCGACTTCAATGACCGTCGTGGCCACCAGCAGATGCATTTCGCCCTGCTTGAAAGCCTGCATCACCGCCTGCTTCTCCGCCGGTTTCATCCGCCCGTGCACCAGACCGATATTCAGCTCCGGCAGCGCCAGCTTGAGCTCCTCCCAGGTCGCTTCCGCCGCCTGGGCCTCCAGCAGATCGGACTCCTCAATCAGCGTACAGACCCAATACGCCTGGCGGCCTTCGTGGGTGCAAGCGTTGCGCACGCGGTCAATAATATCGCTGCGCCGGGTGTCCGGGATAGCGACGGTAGTCACCGGGGTTCGGCCCGGCGGCAGCTCGTCGATAACCGAGGTATCGAGGTCGGCGTAGGTGGTCATCGCCAGGGTGCGCGGGATCGGCGTGGCGGTCATGATCAGCTGATGCGGGTGGAAACCTTGCTGCTGACCTTTCTCCCACAGCGCCAGCCGCTGGTGTACGCCGAAGCGGTGCTGTTCGTCGATGATCACCAGCGCCAGGCCGTTAAACTGCACCTGTTCCTGGAAGATGGCGTGGGTGCCGACAATCATCTGCACCTCGCCGCTGGCGATAGCGTCCTGCTGCGCCTGGCGTGCTTTGCCTTTCTGTTTGCCCGCCAGCCAGCCGACCTCAATGCCCAGCGGTGCAAACCAGCTGCGGAAGTTGTTGGCGTGCTGCTCGGCGAGCAGTTCGGTGGGCGCCATCAGCGCCACCTGTTTGCCGTGGGCGATAGCGCGCAGAGCGGCCAGGGCGGCGACCAGCGTTTTACCGGAGCCAACGTCGCCCTGCACCAGGCGCATCATCGGCACGTCCAGCGCCATATCGCGCTCGATCTCGGCGGTGACCCGCGCCTGCGCGCCGGTGGGCTTAAAGGGCAGAGAGGCCAGCAGCTGATTTTTCAGGGTATCGTTGGCGCCGAGCGGCAGGGCGTGATAGCGCTGGGCGCCTGCCCGTAGCGCCAGCATGCTGAGGTTGTGCGCCAGCAGCTCTTCCAGAATCAGGCGCTGCTGCGCCGGGTGCTTGCCGCTTTCCAGCTCGCTAAGTTGCAAGGAGGGAGGCGGACGGTGCAGCGTACGCAGCGCCTCCGGCAGGCTCATCATCCCCTGCGCCAGCTCCGGCGGCAGGAGTTCGCTAATTGCGCAGGTCTCGAGCAGCTCGAGCGCCTGATCGGTGAGCTTGCGCAGGGTCGCCTGCTTAATGCCTTCGGTAGTCGGGTAGACCGGCGTCAGGGTCTCCTGCAGCTCCGGGGTGCTCATATCGCCCTGGACGCGGTATTCCGGGTGGATCATTTCGGCGCCGTACTTCCCGCGTTTGGCTTCACCGTAGGCCAGCACTCGTCGACCGGTCGCGAGGCTGTTTTTCATCGCCGCGTTGAAGTTGAAAAAGCGCATGGTGAGGATGCCGGTGCCATCGCTGATCTGGCAGGTCATCATTCGGCGGCCGCCGAAGGTGATATTGCTGTTGAGCACTTCGCCTTCCACGGTGGCATAAACGCCGGGAAGCAGATCGGCTATCGGGTAAAGATGGGTGCGATCTTCGTAGCGCAAAGGCAGGTGCAGCAGCAGATCCTGTACCGTATGCAGGCCGATCTTCGCCAGCTTGCTGCTCTGCGCAGCCCCGACGCCGGTGAGTGAACTGAGCGGAACGGCATCTAACAGGCGGCCTGACATCGGGTTTACCTCGCAGCCTGCATGGTGGCCCACCACGCGGCATCGGCTTCCACTTCGCCCTGCTCGTTAACGTGGGGGTAAGGCAGCCCTTTTTGTCTCGCGACGCGGGCCAGCACCGGATAGCCGCCTTCAAACAGCAGGCGCTGTTGCTCTTCCGGCGGCAGCATGCTGTTGGCGCGTTGGTACATCCCGGCATTCTGTCGCTGCCGCTGGGCTTCATACAGGATCAGCGCCGAGGCGACGGAGACGTTCAGCGACTGCACCATGCCGATCATCGGGATAATAATGTCCTGATCGGCCAGGGCCAGCGCTTCCTGAGTGATGCCGGTTTTCTCCTGACCCATCAGGATGCAGGTTGGGCGCGTATAGTCGATTTCACGGAAATCGATGGCTTTGTCGGAAAGATGGGTGGCGAGGATTTGCATACCCTGGCCTTTGAGGTGGCCGACGGCATCTGCGATGGTACGGTGGGTTTTCACCTGCACCCAGCTGTTGCTGCCCGCGGCGGCGGAGGCCATGGTGCGCATCCGGCTGCTCGGCCAGACCGCGTGCACCTCGTGTACGCCAACGGCGTCTGCGGTCCGGATGACCGCAGAGACGTTATGGGGCTTATGGACCTGCTCCATGCAGACCGTCAGGTCAGGCTGACGCCTGGCGAGCATCTCGCAGATACGCGCATAACGCTGTGAATTCATTACACTTCATCCTTCGAATTACCTCTTTAGTCGCTGCGGATCACGCGGCCCATCCCTGAGCCTCTCCCCTGACGGGGCCTGCAAGCAGCGTTCAAATCTGCTCCCGGCAGATTTGTCATTCGCTTGCTGCCTTGATGCAATTCGAATGTTTTGTCTAAAAGCTAATTTCGGTTACGGGTGACTTTAATCACGTCCGGCATGACGCGGATTTTGCGCATGATATTCGCCAGATGCACGCGGTCGCGGGCGGTCAGGCGGATAAAGGCGCTGTATACGCGGCCATCTTTCTCTTCCGTATTCAGACTCTGGATATTGGAAGAGGCGGTGTTGATCGCCGCCGTCAGGTTAGCCAGTGCGCCCTGGTGGTTAAACATATCCACCTTGATCTCCGTAATGAACTCCTGAGCGGTCTCTTTATCCCACTCAACCGCCATAAATTTCTCCGGCTCTTTCTGGTAGCCGCGGATGTTACGACAGGATTCATGATGGATAACCAGCCCTTTGCCGGGACTGACGTGGGCGATAATCGGGTCACCGGGGATCGGACGACAGCATTTGGCAAAAGTGATCAGCACGCCATCGGCGCCTTTGATCGGTAGATGGCCGTGGTTCGAGGCATTGGCCGGCACCGGAGCCGCAGCGGCTTCGCCCTGCTGCAGGTTTTTCGCCACCACCACGCTCATGGCGTTGCCCAGACCGATCTCCGCCAGCAGATCGTCGAGCGAGGCCAGCTTCATCCGGTCGAGCTCGCGCTGGATATTCTCCGGCGGGATCTCGGCGAGTTTGCGGCTACCGCCCAGCGCGTGGTTGAGCAGACGACGGCCAAGGCTGACCGAGTCATCGCGCTTGAGGTTTTTCAGCAGCTGACGGATCTTGGCGCGCGCCTTCGAGCTGACGACAAAGTTCAGCCAGGCGGCATTCGGACGTGCGCCCGGCGCGGTAATAATTTCGACAGTCTGACCGCTGGAGAGCGGCTGCGACAGTGGATAGGGCTGGCGGTCGACGCGCGCGCCGACGCAGGCATGGCCGATATCGGTATGCACCGCATAGGCGAAGTCCACCGGCGTGGCGCCAGCGGGCAGTTCGACAATGCGCCCTTCCGGGGTGAAAACGTAAATCTCATCGGGGAACAGATCGGATTTAACGCTCTCAATAAATTCAAACGAGCTGCCGGCGCTCTGCTGCAGCTCCAGCAGGCTCTGCATCCAGCGCTGGGCGCGGATTTGCGCGGTGGTGCTGCTTTCGCCGCCGTGCTCTTTATAAGCCCAGTGCGCCGCGACCCCCATCTCCGCCATCTGGTCCATGTCTTCGGTACGAATTTGTACCTCGACCGGGACGCCGTGGGGGCCGATCATCGAGGTGTGCAAAGACTGATAGCCGTTCGCTTTCGGAATGGCGATGTAATCTTTGAAACGACCTGGACGCGGTTTATAGAGGCTGTGCATCTGGCCAAGCACGCGGTAGCAGACATCGGCATCGTGGACGATAACGCGGAAGGCGTAGATATCCATGATCGAGTGAAAACGCTGCTCTTTGAGCACCATTTTGCAGTAGATCGAGTACAGATGCTTTTCGCGACCGCTGACGCGGCAGGGGATCCCTGCTTCCTGCAAACGCCCTTCGATTTCCGAGAGGATCTTTTGGATCATCTCTTTACGGTTGCCGCGCGCCGCTTTGACCACCTCTTTAATGACGCGGTAGCGGTTCGGGTACAGCGCCTCAAAGCCCAGCTCTTCGAGCTCAGTTTTGATGTGATGGATACCTAAACGGTGCGCCAGCGGGCTGTAGATTTCCAGCGTTTCGCGGGCGATGCGGCGGCGTTTATCCGGGCGTAGCGAGCCCAGGGTACGCATGTTGTGGGTGCGGTCGGCAAGCTTGATGAGGATGACGCGGATGTCCTGCACCATCGCCATGATCATTTTGCGAAAGTTTTCGGCCTGTGCCTCTTTCTTATCGCGGAACTTGAGCTTATCAAGTTTCGATACCCCCTCTACCAGTTCGGCGACGCTTTTACCAAAAAGCTGTTCCATGTCCTGGTAGGTGGCGGGAGTATCTTCAATCACATCATGCAGCAGCGCGGCCATCAGCGTTTCGTAGTCGAGCTTCATCTCGGCCAGAATACAGGCTACCGCGACCGGGTGCGTGATATAAGGTTCACCGCTTGAACGTGTCTGACCCTCGTGAGCGTCACGTGCAACGAGATACGCCTGCCGCAGACGTTTGATCTGGTCTTCCGGCAGGTAGTTTTGAATCAGCTGATTCAGGCTTTCAAACAGATACAAGGGCGACCCGCTGTGTGATTAACGACGACCTTCAGCAATCGCGGTAACGGCTTGTAATTCAGCGGCTTCCTGCTCTTGCTGTTCCTGGCGCTCACGTACGTCGAGGATCTGGTTGTTGATCAGACCTTCTTCGATTTCGCGCAGTGCGATTACGGTGGTTTTATCGTTTTCTTCCGGTACCAGCGGATCCTTTCCGCCTACCTGCATCTGACGAGCGCGACGCGCGGCGACCAGTACCAGGTCAAAACGGTTACCAATTTTCTCTACAGCGTCCTGAACAGTTACGCGTGCCATACTTAAAATGCTCCACAGGTGAAGAAATGACTGGGCATGATACTGAATGTGGGTTCAGTCTGCCAATAGTTTGGTGATTAAAGCGCCATGTCGCTGCTTTTGGCGGCTCATGCGCAGACGTTCAGCGCGGATGATATTTTTCAGGTCGCTCAGGGCGGTGTCAAAATCATCGTTCACAATCAGGTAATCATATTCGGCGTAATGGCTCATTTCCGCAACGGCCTGGGCCATTCGTTTCGCGATCACCTCTTCGCTGTCCTGGCCGCGGCCGCGCAGGCGACGGTCCAGTTCATCTTTTGACGGCGGCAGAATAAAAATGCTGCGTGCGCCCGGCATGCTTTTACGGATCTGCTGCGCGCCCTGCCAGTCGATATCGAGGAAGACATCAACACCGGTCGCCAGCACCTGCTCGATCGCTTTACGCGACGTGCCGTAATAGTTGCCAAAGACCTCTGCATGTTCCAGAAACGCGTTTTCGCCAATCATCGAGCGGAATTCGTCGTGATTCACGAAGAAATAGTGTTCGCCGTGCACTTCACCCGGACGCGGCGCCCGCGTGGTATGGGAAACCGATACCTGGGTGTCATACAACGGTTGGGTTTTTAATAAAGCCTGAATCAGGCTGGATTTACCCGCGCCGCTAGGGGCGGAAACAATATAAAGCGTGCCTTGAGCCATGAGTGTCTTTTGTATGTGGTTATCGAAAGAGGTCCTACATACGAGCCTATTATACACGTCGCCGCGGCGTGACGCAGTCCTTGTCACACTTTTTGCCGCTGTTTCTTTCATTTTGCCTGCCGTTTTCCTGAATTCGCCAGCCGTTGCTGCAACGAGGTGCAAATCCTGGAAGGCGCTTCGCAGGGTGAAAAAGCCCCCGTCGCGGTTTCCGGTATTCTGCCGCAGACTCTCCGTCAGGTGCTGAAGGAGGGAACTGCAATGCGTAAAGGAGGGGGGTGGCTGGCGATAGGGATGTTCTCTGCCAGCGCGCTGGCGACGTGCCCGGACTGGCCGCCGGCTAAAGGCAGACAGGAGATGGCACGTCTTCATCAACAGATTGACGCCTGGAACGAGGCTTACTGGCGACAGGGCGCCAGCGAGGTGAGTGATGACGTTTACGACCAGCTCACCCAGCGCCTGACGCAGTGGCGGCAATGCTTTCCGGGCGCGACGCCTGAGGAGGACGGTCTGTCTCCACCGACCGGCGATACGCGTCATCCGGTCGCCCATACCGGCGTACGCAAGCTGGCGGATGAAGCCAGCCTGGCCCGCTGGATGAAAAATAAAACCGACCTGTGGATACAGCCTAAGGTGGACGGCGTGGCGGTAACCCTGGTCTATCGCCAGGGGCATCTGGTTCAGGCTATCAGCCGCGGGGATGGCCTGCGCGGTGAGTTGTGGACCGCCCGAGCGCGGCAGATCCCGGCGCTGGCGAAGCTGACGACCGGCGAACTGGCCAACAGCGTGCTGCAGGGGGAGCTGTTTCTGCGTCGGGAGGGGCATGTTCAGCAGCAGGCTGGCGGAATGAACGCGCGGGCGAAAGTCGCCGGGTTGATGATGCGGGCTGACGCGGCGGCGCCCCTCAGCCAGCTGGACGTTTTTATCTGGGCCTGGCCAGACGGTCCGTCGGATATGCACCGTCGTCAGAAGCTGCTGGCGCAGGCGGGGTTTATCTACAGCGGACAATACACCCATCCGGTGACGCGTGTTGAGCAGGTGGCGGAGTGGCGCCAGCGGTGGTATCGCTCGCCGCTGCCCTTCGTCAGCGATGGCGTGATTGTGCGTGAAGGGCGCGAACCGGCGGGGCGCGTCTGGTCACCGGGAAAGGGCGAATGGCTGGCAGCCTGGAAATATCCTCCGGCATCGCGGGTGATGGAGGTGCGGGCGATCCATTTCAGTACCGGCCGCAGCGGTAGAGTCAACGTAGTGGCTGAGCTTGAGCCCCAGCGACTGGATGACAAACGCGTGCAGCGGGTTAACGTTGGCTCTGTGGCCCGCTGGCAGGCGCTGGATATTGGGGTTGGCGATCAGCTGCAGATCAGTCTGGCAGGTCAGGGTATTCCACGGATCGACGCGGTCGTCTGGCGGATGGCCGAGCGCCTTAAACCGACGCCGCCGGCGGCCAAATTCAATGCGCTAACCTGTTATTTCGCCACCCCTGAGTGCAGCGAACAGTTTCTTTCCCGGCTGGTCTGGTTGTCATCAAAGTCGGCGCTGGATATCGATGGCGTAGGGGAAAACGTATGGCGCGCCATTCAGCGGCAGCACCCGATGGAGCATCTTTTTTCCTGGCTGGCGCTCACGGCGGAGCAGCTGCAGGCGATGCCTGGGATCTCGGCCGCCCGTGGGCAGCACCTCTGGCATCAGTTTGATCTTATTCGTAAACGGCCTTTTATACGCTGGGTGCTGGCGATGGGGATCCCGGTGCCCCAGGAGGCGCTGGCGCAGCCTGGAAATGAAAACTGGCGCCTCCTCACGGCAAAGAGTGAAGCGCAATGGCGCACGCTGCCGGGCGTGGGGGCGATCAGAGCCCGACAGCTGGTGGCTTTCCTGCATCACCCTGACGTGGCGGCGCTGGCGCAATGGCTTAGCGGGCAACGCATCCCCGGGTTTTGAGGCGGTTAGTGGGCGTCGTGGGTGTAGTGGAAGACCGGTAGCCCGAGCTTCCAGCGCAGCGCCAGCATGCGGGCGGTAAAGCCGAACAGCAGCGTGGCCAGGACCACCACATCGTGGCTGCTAACGTAATGTTGCAGCGCTATATAGAGTACCGCTGCGGCAAACGAGATCCCGGCGTACAGCTCTTTCTGGAAGACCAGCGGAATGCGTTTGCAGAACATATCGCGCAGTACACCGCCAAAAACGCCGGTGATGACCGCAGCAATAGAGGCGATAACCGGCCCTTCTCCCATATCCAGGGCGATTTGCGCACCGATGATGGAAAATACGATCAGCCCCAGCGCATCCAGCACCAGGAAAAGCCGGCGCAGGTGCGGCATTACCGGGGCGGCAATTGTGGTAAGGACGGCGGCGACGGCGACAATAATGACGTATTCCGGATGCTTCACCCAGCCGAGAGGATAGTGTCCCAGCAGGATATCGCGAACGGAACCCCCGCCCAGTGCGGTCGCGGTGGCGATAATAATGACGCCGAACGTATCCATCCGCCGACGACCGGCAGCCAGCGCTCCGGTCATGGCTTCCGCGGTGATACCGATTAAATACAGAACATGAAGCAGCATAGATCCCCCCAGACAGTGGCCGGCAGGTTAACGATTTGTGCGCAGGATCACGATTGATATTTTCTAAAGTGAAGTCATTAGGCCAGGAAAAAGTAATGACAACATGGCTTACATTGGCTTTATTTGGCGGTTAAGTATTATTTTTTTGAATTTTTACAGATTAGAAAAAGTAATGACTTATTTCCGATCGGTTATCTATATTGAAAACGCTAAGAATACCTAATGTTTAAGTCCCGACCTTTATCCTTTTATTTTCTTTCTCGAGGAGATGAGAAAATGCGTGTCGCCGCCGGGAGCAAACATTCTCTGACTCGCCTGTTGGCCGTGGTATTAACCGGGATTCTGGCCGGTCTGTCCGGCATGGTTTTGGCACTGATTTTACACGCCATTCAGCACCTGGCTTTTGGCTACAGTTCCGGGCAGATCGTCGGTTCGGTGTCATTTTTACAGGGCGTCACGGCGTCGCCCTGGCCACGTCGCATCGCGGCAATCGTGGCCGGCGGCATCGTCGCCGGATTTGGCTGGTGGCTGCTTGGTCGCTATGGGCAGAAGCGGGTTTCCATTGCCGCGGCGGCGGCTAACCCTTCCGTCCCTATGCCCGCGGGCACCACGACGATCCACGCCCTGTTGCAGATCGTCACCGTAGCGCTGGGTTCCCCGCTTGGCCGCGAAGTGGCGCCGCGGGAAATGGGCGCGCTGGGAGGGGGGATGGTGGCGCGTAAGCTGAGCCTGCTGGAGGATGACACCCGCACGCTGATTGCCTGTGGGGCGGGCGCGGGCCTGGCGGCGGTGTATAACGTCCCGCTGGCAGGGGCGTTGTTCACCCTCGAGGTCATGCTGCTGTCGTTTAGCTGGGAAAAAACGCTGGCGGCGATAATGACCTCGGCGATTGCCGCCTGGACGGCCACCCTCGGGTTAGGGGATGAATCGCAATACCATTTTGTTTCCAGCGCGCTTCCGCACACCTTTCTCTGGTGGGCGATTCTGGTGGGCCCGATTCTGGGCACCGGCGCCTGGCTCTTTCGCAAAGCGACCAACGCAGCGCGTTCACGCGTGCGAAGTAACTGGCAGATGCCAGTGTTCTGTCTGCTGGCGTTTTCACTTCTTGCCGTCCTGAGCCTCTGGTTCCCTGCGCTACCGGGCAATGGCAAGGGGCCGATGCAGCTGGCGCTCAGCGACGGGCTGCCTCTCTCCATGGTCGCGATCCTGTTAGGGCTGAAGATGGTGGTGATCCTGGCGGTGCTGCGCGGCGGCGCGGAGGGCGGGTTGCTAACCCCGGGGCTGGCGGTGGGCGGGCTGGCCAGCCTGCTGCTCTGCGCGCTCTGGCAATCAGGGTTCCCCGGCGGAGATGAAAATAGTTTCGCCCTGGTGGGAGCAGCCGCTTTTCTCGCCGCCTCCATGCAGATGCCGCTGACGGCGGTGGTGCTGGTGATGGAATTCACCCACATGGATCACAGCTATCTGGCCCCGACGCTGCTGTGCGCGGCAGGGGCGTTTTTGACCTGCCGGGTACTGGATAAGAAATATTGCTTTTGAAATGGATGAAAAAAGGCCGGTAAACCGGCCTTCAGAAAGGTATCTGAGATTACTCGATATTCTGGATCTGCTCGCGCATTTGCTCGATCAGCACTTTCAGCTCAATCGCGGAGTTGGTGACCTCGGCATTGATCGATTTTGACGCCAGGGTGTTCGACTCACGGTTGAACTCCTGCATCATAAAGTCGAGACGGCGACCCACGGCCTCTTTCTTTTTCAGAATGTTGTAGGTCTCTTTCACGTGGGCTTCGAGGCGGTCCAGCTCTTCGGCAACGTCGATACGCTGCGCCATCAGCACCAGCTCTTGCTCGAGACGGTTATTCTCCAGCTGCACTTCCGCATCCTCCAGCTTGGCGACCAGACGCTCGCGCTGCCACTGGAGAATTTCCGGCATATGAGCGCGAACTTTCGCCACTTCGCCGCTCACGCCTTCAAGACGCTGCTCGATAAGCGCTTTCAGCGCCTGGCCTTCCGTTTCGCGAGCGACGATGAAGTCATCCAGCGCGCCGTCAAGGGCTGCCAGAATGTCGGCGGCGATGGCGTCAAGATCCTGCTCTTTGGCGGCCATCACGCCCGGCCAGCGCAGGATATCAACCGGATTGATTTCCCCTTCATCGCTCTGCATTTTCACCCAGTTGGCAGCGTTAACCAGCTGTTTAGCCAGCTTTTCGTTGAGAATGAGTTCGCCCTGAGCGCTGGGGTCTTGTTCAAAACGCAGGGTGCATTCGACTTTACCGCGAGTCAGGCGGGCGCGAATGCGCTCGCGTACCACGGGCTCCAGGCTACGGAACTGCTCCGGCAGGCGGAAGTACGTTTCCAGATAGCGCTGGTTTACCGAGCGCAGCTCCCATGCGGCGCTACCCCAGTCACCCTTGATTTCACGGCGGGCATAGGCGGTCATACTGCGGATCATAGTCGTTCCTGTTTTTAAAGGAGAGTGGGGAGGATTATAGCTTTCGAGGCCTTATCAGGATAGGAATAAGCGCCTTTAATCCGTATAATGCGCAGCCACATTCGTTTCAAGCCGGAGATTTCTATCATGCGTCCAGCAGGTCGTAGCGCCAACCAGGTGCGCCCCGTCACCCTGACCCGTAATTACACAAAACACGCTGAAGGCTCTGTGCTGGTTGAATTCGGTGATACCAAAGTGCTGTGCACCGCCTCCATTGACGAAGGCGTTCCGCGTTTCCTGAAAGGACAGGGACAGGGGTGGATCACCGCTGAATATGGCATGCTGCCGCGTTCAACGCACACGCGTAACGCGCGTGAAGCGGCAAAAGGCAAACAGGGCGGCCGGACGATGGAAATTCAGCGCCTGATCGCCCGTGCGCTGCGCGCGGCGGTTGATCTGAAAGCGCTGGGCGAATTTACTATCACCCTCGACTGCGATGTGCTGCAAGCCGACGGCGGCACCCGCACCGCGTCTATTACCGGTGCTTGCGTGGCGCTGGCCGACGCGCTGAATAAGCTGGTGGCGGCCGGCAAGCTGAAAACTAACCCGATGAAAGGGATGGTGGCGGCGGTCTCTGTTGGGATCGTTAATGGCGAAGCCATCTGCGATCTGGAGTACATCGAAGACTCTGCCGCGGAAACCGACATGAACGTGGTGATGACCGAAGATGGTCGCATCATTGAGGTGCAGGGTACGGCAGAAGGCGAGCCGTTCACCCATGAAGAGCTCCTCACTCTCCTGGCGTTAGCCCGAGGGGGGATCGAATCCATTATTACGACGCAGAAGGCGGCGTTAGTAGATTAGTTTTTAAGGCGACTGAGAAGTCGCCTTTTTTTTGACCGTAAAAAAGTAAGATGAGGAGCGAATCCATGAAGCCGTATCAGCGCCAGTTTATTGAGTTTGCGCTAAGCAAGCAGGTTCTTAAGTTTGGCGAGTTTACGCTGAAATCCGGGCGTAAGAGCCCCTATTTCTTTAACGCCGGCCTGTTTAACACCGGGCGCGATCTGGCTCTGCTGGGCCGTTTTTATGCCGAGGCGCTGGTGGATTCCGGGATTGAGTTCGACCTGCTGTTTGGCCCGGCCTACAAAGGGATCCCGATCGCCACCACCACCGCGGTGGCGTTAGCCGAACACCATGACCGCGACCTGCCTTACTGCTTTAACCGTAAAGAGGCAAAGACTCACGGCGAAGGCGGCAATCTGGTCGGTAGTCCACTGCAGGGGCGGGTCATGCTGGTGGATGACGTGATCACCGCCGGTACGGCGATTCGCGAATCCATGGAGATCATCCAGGCCAACGGCGCGCAGCTGGCGGGCGTGCTGATCTCCCTGGATCGTCAGGAGCGCGGCCGCGGTGAAATCTCCGCCATTCAGGAAGTGGAGCGGGATTACGGCTGCCAGGTTATCTCGATCGTAACCCTGAAAGAGCTGATCGCTTACCTGGAAGAGAAACCGGAGATGGCGGAACACCTGGCGGCCGTTCGCGCTTATCGCGAAGCCTACGGCGTGTAACGAAAAAGCCCGGTAAGCAGAGCGCTACCGGGCAATGCAAAGAAAACTACTGCAGCTGTGCGGCGACCAGCGGCCAGCGGGCGTCGAAATCATCCGTCGGACGGTATTTGAACTCGCTGCGCACAAAGCGCGACAGCATGCCCTCGCAGAAGGCGAGCAGCTGGCTGGCCAGCAGCGTTTCGTCGAGCGTGTAGCCTTCGCCTTCGCGCATTTTTTTCTCGCGCATCACCTGACGCAGCTGCACTTCGATGCGTTCAAAAAGCTGGTTGATACGGCCCTGCAGCCGGTCCTGTTCGAACATCAGCGCGTGTCCGGTGAGGATGCGCGTCAGCCCAGGATTACGCTCGCCAAACCCAAGAATCAACAGAACAATCAGGCGCAGGCGCGCGGACGTGTCCTTCTCATCTTTCAGAATCAAATTGATGCGCGTAATCAGACTGTCTTCAATGAACTCGATCAGGCTGTCAAACATGCGGGTTTTGCTGGGAAAATGGCGATACAGCGCGGCCTCAGAGACGCCGACGGAAGCTGCCAGTTTCGCGGTGGTAATACGTTGACTACCATCGCTGGATTCCAGCATTAGCGCCAGAGATTGAAGTATTTCTTCGCGACGATTCCGTTTCGCAGTTTGCTTTTCTGCCATGTTTTAAAATACCCCTGAAAATAAGCACTTGTCAGGCAGACATCCACAACGCGACCGCAAACCAGAGTTTGCGGTGGTGTTATTGCATTATGCGCGTTGGGATGCAGATTCCGTGTTGCTGGGCCTATTTGCGCCCTGAGTGACCGAAGCCGCCTTCGCCGCGGTCGGTGGCATCGAAAGATTCCACCAGGTTAAATTCCGCCTGCACGACCGGCACAAAGACCATCTGCGCGATACGTTCGCCCGGCTCGATAACAAAGCTCTGCTGACCGCGGTTCCAGACGGACACCATCAGCTGCCCCTGGTAATCGGAGTCGATAAGGCCCACCAGGTTGCCCAGCACCACGCCATGCTTATGACCCAGGCCGGAGCGCGGCAGGATCACCGCCGCCAGAGAGGGATCGGCGATATGAATCGCAAGGCCGGTCGGCAACAGCGTGGTTGCGCCCGGCGCAAGCTCTACGGCGTCGTCGAGACAGGCTCGCAGGTCAAGTCCGGCGGAGCCGGAGGTGGCATAGGTCGGCAGCGGAAATTGCTGGCCGACACGCGGGTCCAGAATCTTAACGTCGATTTTTTTCATCATAACGGGTCACGATCTCGTCGAGTAATAATTGGCCCAGGAGTTCCTTGCGCTCAAGTGGTAAGCGCTTTTCCCCATCCTGCCAGAAAAGGTGTAATGCGTTACTATCGCTGTTAAAGCCCTGATTAGGCTGGGAAACATCGTTGGCGCAAATCAGGTCGAGGTTTTTGCGGGCACGTTTTTGCCGCGCATATTCTTCCACATTATTCGTTTCGGCGGCAAACCCAACGACGTAGGGGCGATGCGATTTTAGCGCTGCAACCCCGGCCACGATATCCGGGTTTTTAACCATTTTTATTGTTAATTCATCACCTTGTTTTTTTATTTTATCTTCGGCGATGGCGGCGGCGCGGTAATCCGCCACCGCGGCGCAGCCAATAAAAATGTGCTGCTGTTGAGCGCCGGCCTGGACGGCCGCTTCCATTTCCAGCGCGGTAGTGACATCAATACGCTGCACAAAGGGCGGTGTCGGAAGCGATACCGGTCCGCTGACCAGGGTCACGTTCGCGCCGCGCTGTGCGGCGGCGGCGGCAATCGCGAAGCCCATCTTACCGGAGCTGTGGTTAGAGATGTAACGCACCGGATCCAACGGCTCACGGGTCGGGCCCGCGGTAATCATGAGGTTGAGATGTTGCAAATCTTTGACAGGGGAGGCGAAATGCTGTGCAACCATCTCCACGATGGTTAACGGATCGAGCATTCGCCCCGGACCAATGTCGCCGCAGGCCTGGCTACCGCTGTCCGGTCCCCACAGCAGCAAGCCGCGGGAAGCGAGCGTCTGCAGATTATGCTGGGTGGCCTGCGCGCGATACATCTGCTGGTTCATGGCGGGCAAGACGGCAACCGGAGAAGGGGTGGCAAGACAGATCGTCGACACCAAATCGTTAGCCATGCCGGCCGCCACGCGGGCAATCAAATCGGCGGTCGCCGGGGCGAGGATCACCAGGTCGGCCCATTTTCCGAGCTCAATATGGCCCATGGCCGCTTCCGCCGCCGGATCGAGCAGGCTATCGGAAACCGGATAGCCGGATACCGCCTGCAGGCTGAGTGGGGTGATGAACGCTTTTGCCGCCTCCGTCATTGCGACACGCACTTCCGCGCCGCGTTCACGCAGTCGCCGCACCAGTTCCGGGGTTTTATACGCCGCGATACCGCCGCTGACGCCCAGGACGATTTTTTTACCCGCCAGAGTCATCATGATGTATTCCTGTTGCCGTAGACCAGAATCCGCGCATCTTATCACAATCCTGACGTGGTCGTGCCTCTGACGGGCATTCACTTTGCGAGCGGCTACGCAGGGTGAAAAGCGGCGCGTCGGCAGCGCCGTCAGGTTGTGCCAGGATAGGCTGATTCACGCAGGAGGGCGCATGGACGGAACGGAAAATCTGATGCCACGGGAGAAGATGCTGCAATTCGGCATCGAGGCGCTGACGGATGTTGAGCTACTGGCGCTGTTTCTGCGCATTGGCACACGCCGTCAGGATGTGCTGAGCTACGCCCAGGCGTTATTGCAGCGTTTTGGTTCGCTCTACGCTCTGCTTTCCGCTGATAAAGCGCAACTGGTTGCCGTTGACGGGCTGGGGCTGGCGAAATATGCGCAACTGAAGGGGATTGCCGAGCTGGCGCGGCGCTATTTTAGCTCGCAACTGGTTGAGGAGGCCGCGCTGGTCACCCCCTCGATGACGCGGGAATTTTTGCAAAGCCAGCTGACGGAAGAGGAGCGCGAGATCTTTATGGTGATCTTTTTAGATAATCAGAACCGCGTGTTGAAACATAGCCGCCTTTTTTCTGGTACTCTTAGCCACGTTGAGGTGCATCCGCGAGAAATTGTACGCGAAGCCATCAAAGTGAACGCCGCCGCCGTGATCCTTGCGCATAATCATCCCTCCGGTAGTCCGGAGCCGAGTCAGGCTGACAGGCTGATTACCGAAAGGGTGGTAAAGTGTTGTCGATTCATGGAGATACGTGTGCTTGACCATCTGGTTATCGGCCGCGGTGCGTATGTATCTTTTGCCGAACGTGGCTGGATTTAGCCCCGAACTGGCGATCCTTCGGGATCTTTGTCTGTTCGGGACTTGAGCACATCGCCGAGTCAGCGTATACTACGCCACCTTTGAGAATCTCGGGTTTGGCATTTGGGCCTGGCAGTCGAGAGTTCACATTGAACTGCGATGACCAGGCTGTAAAGCCTGACGAGGCGCCAATACCCCATACGAAGCTCGAGCTAATTTGATTTTTGGAGAATAGACATGTCCCGAGTCTGCCAAGTTACTGGCAAGCGTCCGGTGACCGGTAACAACCGTTCCCACGCACTGAACGCGACTAAACGCCGTTTCCTGCCGAACCTGCACTCTCACCGTTTCTGGGTTGAGAGCGAGAAGCGTTTTGTCACCCTGCGCGTATCTGCTAAAGGTATGCGTGTAATCGATAAGAAAGGCATCGATACAGTTCTGGCTGAACTGCGTGCCCGTGGCGAAAAGTACTAAGTACTTAGAGGAAATAAATCATGGCTAAAGGTATTCGTGAGAAAATCAAGCTGGTTTCTTCCGCTGGTACTGGTCACTTCTACACCACCACGAAGAACAAACGTACCAAACCGGAAAAAATGGAACTGAAAAAGTACGATCCGGTTGTACGTCAGCACGTTATCTACAAAGAAGCTAAAATCAAATAATTTTAGCCTCCTTGTATAAAAACCCCGCTCCGGCGGGGTTTTTTGTTTTTAAAACTCCCCCATATTGCTTTCACACACTCCCTTTTCAGCCACCTGTCCGTGAAGCACAATACGCCGGGTTAATGGAGGAAAATCATGCCTGAATTACCAGAGGTTGAAACCAGCCGTCGCGGCATTGAGCCGCACCTGGTTGGCGCCACCATTCTGCAGGCCGTCGTGCGCAAAGGACGGTTGCGCTGGCCGGTTTCCGAAGAGATTTATCGCCTGAGCGACGTTCCGGTGCTCAGCGTGCGACGTCGCGCCAAATATTTGCTTCTGGAACTCCCGGACGGCTGGATCATCGTCCATCTTGGGATGTCGGGGAGCCTGCGCATCCTGAGCGAAGAGCTGCCTGCGGAAAAACACGATCACGTTGATCTGGTTATGAGTAACGGTAAAGTCCTGCGCTATACCGATCCGCGCCGCTTTGGCGCCTGGCTATGGACCAAAGAGCTGGAAGGCCACCCGGTGCTGGCGCATCTGGGGCCGGAACCGCTAAGCGATGCCTTCAACGCCGACTATCTCCAGCAGAAATGCGCGAAGAAGAAAACCGCGATCAAACCCTGGCTGATGGATAACAAGCTGGTGGTGGGCGTCGGCAATATCTACGCCAGTGAATCGCTGTTCTCCGCCGGGATCCACCCTGACAGGCTGGCGTCCTCGCTGTCGCGGGACGAGTGCGAGCAGTTGGTGAAGGTGATTAAGCTGGTCCTGCTGCGCTCGATAGAGCAGGGCGGCACCACGCTGAAGGACTTCCTGCAAAGCGATGGCAAGCCCGGTTATTTTGCCCAGGAGCTACAGGTCTATGGCCGCAAGGGCGAACCCTGCCGGATCTGCGGCACGCCGGTCGTCGGGACCAAGCATGCCCAGCGGGCGACCTTTTATTGCCGCCAGTGTCAGAAATAGTCACCGGAACAGGAATGATTGTCGGCCAGGTCAGCGAAACTGCGGGTGCGCATCTGGCGGACCCGGGGCGTTTGTAGGCCAGGTAAGCGCAGCGCCACCTGGCATCAAGACAGAGACAGAGCCGGTGTGGATGGCCCAGCAGCGCAGCGCCAGCCCGCGTGGCTCACGCCCCAGCAGATGCGTTACTTCAGCTTATTCAACAGCGCCTGGTGGACGTTGGCTGGCAGGAAATGAGAGACATCGCCCTGGTGGCGCGCGACTTCCTTCACCAGCGAAGAGGAGATAAACGACCACTCTTTGCACGGCATCAGGAACACGCTCTCAAGGGTGGGCATCAGATGGCGATTCATATGGGCCAGCTGCATCTCATACTCGAAATCCGCCACCGCCCGCAGGCCGCGGATCAGGATGTTGGCCTGCTGCGCGCGCGCGAAGCTGGCCATCAGGTCGCTGAAGCCGACCACCTGAACGTTCACCAGGTGGGCCGTCGCCTGCTCCGCCAGCGCAATGCGTTCATCAAGGCTGAACATCGGCTTTTTGCTCGGGCTGGCGGCAATAGCCAGCACCACTTTATCGAACATGCTCGCCGCGCGGGTGACAATATCGATATGGCCATTGGTGATGGGATCGAAGGTACCCGGATAGATCGCTTTTGTGCTCATGATGACTCTTTCTCCGAGTAGCCGTGGCTCAGCGCCCACAGCTCGGTATATTTTGTAAACGTATACTGCGCGTTGACCATCGCCAGTAACCAGCCCTGCTTACCGTCCAGCACCCCACCGCGCAGCAGCAGCGTTTTCAGGAACGCCCCCAGCGTATGGCTGAATATCCCCGCCATCGAGGTCTTCTTGCCCTTCTGATGGCGTTCCAGCGCCCACGCGGCGGCATACGCCAGCTGTTTTTGCTGGAAGCCAGCGAAGTCGCGGCACGTCAGATGCAGGAGATCGCCGGTCAACGGAATGACCTCGGCGCCCAGGCTATCCAGCGATTCATGGACCAGATTATCGTTATAGCGGTAACGGGCGCGTTCGTACAGGCGCAGGACGCGATCGGGGTACCAACCGCTGTGGCGCATAAAGCGTCCGAGAAAATAGTTACGCCGGGCGATGCTGTAGATGGCGCTGCGCTGCGGGGCTTCCAGTACCTTAAGAATAGCCTGCCTGAGTTCTGGCGTGACGCGCTCATCGGTATCGATCATCAACACCCAGTCGCCGGTGGCGTAGTCCTGCGCGCGCTGGCGCTGAATGCCATAGCCTCGCCAGTCGGTATGGATATAGACCTGCGCCCCGAGGCGGCGAGCCAGCTCGACGGTGCTGTCAGTACTGCCGGAGTCGAGGACGATAATTTCATCCGCCCAGCTAACGGAGTCCAGACAATCCGGCAGCAGGTCCGCTGCGTTTTTGGCGATCATCACCACGGAAAGCCGGTTAGACATTAATGACTCCGCTGCGGCAGGTAAGGTTGCAGTAACTGTAGCAGACGCGACAGCGCGCCCTGGTTCTGGTGCAGCACTTCCACCGCGTGACGGCCATACCACAGGCGGTAGTCTTCATCGGTCAGGAGCGTGGAAACCTCTTTGACCAGCGAGTTCGCGTCGGTGACGGTGATCAGGCCATCGTCCTGCTGCAGCTTGGCGCAGATATCTTTGAAATTGAAGGTATGCGGCCCCATCAGCACCGGAATGGCGTGCGCCGCCGGCTCGAGCGGGTTATGGCCGCCGCGCTCCACCAGGCTGCCGCCGACGAAAGCGAGGTCGGCAATGCCGTAGAGCAGCATCAGTTCGCCCATGGTATCGCCAATAACCACCTGGGTACTGGAGGAGGGGATCTCGCCGGTGCTGCGTAGAGTGAAGCTCATTCCGGCTTTTTGCACCATGTCGCGGGCGTCAGGGAAGCGCTCCGGATGGCGGGGAACAAGGATCAGCAGCAGGTTTGGAAAGGTCTCCAGCAGCTTTTTATGCGCCTGGAGGATAATTTGCTCTTCGCCATCGTGGGTGCTGGTGGCAATCCAGACTTTGCGGTGCGGCGCCCATTGCCGACGCAGCGTCACCGCGCGCGCCGCCAGCTCTGGCGTAACGGAGATATCGAATTTCAGGCTGCCGGTGACCGCCAGCTGATTGCGCTTCAGTCCCAGCGCGAGGAAGCGGTTGCCATCTTCTTCATTCTGCGCGGCGATAAGCGTAATACGGCTCAACAGGCGGCGCATAAAGCCGCCCAGTTTGGCATAGCCTTTGGCGGAACGTTCGGACAGGCGGGCGTTGGCAATCACCAGCGGGATCTTACGCTTATGCAGCGCGGCCACCATGTTCGGCCACAGCTCGGTCTCCATGACGATCACCAGCTTCGGCTGAACGGTGTCCAGGAAGCGGTTCATAGCGCCGGGCAGATCGTAGGGCAGATAGACGTGATGGACATCTTTGCCGAAGGCCGACATGGCGCGCTCGGAGCCGGTCGGCGTCATGGTGGTGACGGTGATCGGCAGAGAAGGGTAGCGGTGGCGCAGGGCGCGAACCAGCGGAATGGCGGCTAAGGTCTCGCCGACGGAAACGGAGTGCAGCAGAATGCCATCCGGCTCTACCTTGTTCTGACAGAAGCCATAGCGTTCCGCCCAGCGTTTACGGTAGGCAGGAGCCTTACGACTGCGCAGCAGCAGCCGCAGCCACACCAGCGGCTGAATAAGGTAAAGTAGGGTGGTATAAAGCAATTCCAAACTATTTATCCGTTCTCTGTTTTGGCGGGCAAATTCTAAGCATTTAGCCCGCGTAAAGCTATCTCTTTGGCGGAAACAGCGGGTTTTTGGTCTATCCCGCGTGGCGATAACGCTTAATACGCAGATAACGGCGTCCCAGGCGCCAGCGTAAACGGAAAGTACAGGCGTTTTTCCAGATTAACCCCCAGATACCGCGGTCGAAGAATTCTTTAATAATAACATGCTTTTTCGACTCATCTTTCATGCTGTCGAAGGTGTGGATGATCCCCAGGCCTTCTTTGGCGATCTGCCAGCGACAGGCGGCGATATGGCGCACTTTATCCGGGTAACGCTGGTTGATCGCCTCCAGCATCTCCAGAATTTTCATGTAATGGCGCGCCGAACGCATCAGCGTGTCGTCGTTGTCCGGCTTATGCGATACCGACTCAGAATGGATGTAGTAATCATAGAATTGCTGACTGGTGTACTGCACGCGCTCCGCGGCCAGCAGCGCCTCGGTGGTCCACGGGATATCCTGATGGCGCAGGCCGGGCTCGAAATGGAAGTGATGCTGGCGGATAAAATCGTGGCGATAGATATTGAGCCAGGTGACGTGCAGAAATTTCCGCGAGTCCAGGGCCTGCTTGAGCCAGACATGGCCCGGCAACACGCCGGTCGAGGGCAAGCGATCCAGCGGGAAGATCGGGTGGCTCTCGCGGCGCTTTTCGTACACGTAGGTGCCGTTGCAGGTGGCGACATCGAGATGTGCTTTCTCGGCCATTTCCAGCAGCGTGCGATACATGCCCGGATAGAGTTTATCGTCGATGTCCGGAAACGCGAGGTACTTGCCGCTGGCGGCGGCGAGGCCGGTATTACGCGCGACCGAGACGCCCTGGTTTTCCTGCTCCAGCACCTGGACGTTCTGCAGCCGATCCCGCCATTCGGCGATCACCGCCAGGCTGTTGTCCGTCGACCCATCGTTCACCAGGATCAGTTCATAGCTGTCCAGCTGCTGCTGTTCAATGCACTCAAAGAATTGCGCAAGAAATTTCTCACCGTTGTAGACGGCAGCCACGATGCTCAGTAAAGGCGTTTGACTCATAAATCTTCGATCCTGGTTAACTAACGGCGTCAGGTGCGCTGCAGCTGACGGTACTGCTGACAAATGGACACGACGCTGAATTTTTCCAGCGCGGCATCGTCGATGGCCGGCGGGTTATGGTAAATGCTTTGCATCGTCTGAGCCAGCGCCGGACTGGTGAGATCCGCCAGACCCCGGGCAAGTTCGCCGGTCAGGATCTCGGTGACGCCGCCGGGACAGCGGGTGCTGGCGACCGGGGTATGTAACAGCAGCGCCTCCACTACCACATTGCCGAATCCTTCGCTATCCGAGCTCAAAACCAGCATCCGCGCGCCTTTGATCCACGGTAAGGGGTTTTTCTGAAAACCCTTGAACCACACCCGGTCTTCAATCTCAAGCGTTTTGGCCAGCTGGCGCAGGCGTTGCTCTTGCTCCGGTTTCCCCTGTCCTAACAGCACCAGCGGCGCGTCAATGCCGCTTTGCGCGTAGGCTTCGAGCAGGCGGTCGTGACGTTTACCGGGATGGAAGCGGCCGACGTGAATCAGGTAGTCGCCGTCCGGGCGCTCGCTGTCGGCTTCCGCTTCTGCGCGCAGGGCGGCGATATCGAAGGGGTTATAGATGGTTTTCAGCTGCGCCGGGCGCAGGGCGAAGGCTTCCACCAGATCGCGCCCCACGGCGTCGGAAACCGCCACCACGTTGCGTCCCTGGTAAATCTGCTTAATTTTCTGCTGCTTCATCCAGCGGTCAAAGCCGGTACGGTGACCGAGATAAGAGGCCGAGAAGACGCCGTGCAGGCAGAACCAGACGTTGCGCTCGCGCAGCGCCCGGCTGCGGGCGACGATGCGGTCAGTTTTGTGCAGGTTGGAGAGCACAAGGTCAAATTGTCCCTGCTGCTCGGCCCGGATGACCGCGGCGTCCAGCTGGCGGGCGCGGCGGGACAGCTCGGTCAGCTTGCGCCAGGGTTTGCGGCAGCGATCGGCCACCACCTGGTAGTCGAGCCCCTCGGGCAAGGGGTACTCGCAGACGTCGCGTAGCGAAATGAGCGAGACCCGATCGCCGTCGCGCAGGAACTGCGCCGCCAGGGTCAGGACCACTTTTTCCGCGCCGCCGCCGGGCAATCCATCAATCACAAATAAGATGCGCATCGTTATTTCACCAGATCCTGATAAAGGGAAAGCAGCTGGGTGGAGAGGCGCTCGCTGGTGCAGGCCATGATGCGCTCGCGGGCGCGGTCGCCTTCCACGGAGCCCAGCGCGCGGGCGGGGAGGGCCATCACCGCCTGCTGCAGCGCCGGGATATCCAGGGCGTCGCAGACGTAACCGTTGTGGCCGTTGACGATAAACTCCGCCCCGCCGCAGCCGGTGGTGGTGATCACCGGCAGACCGCAGGCCATTGCCTCGAGGATGACGTTGGGGAACGGATCGTAGAGGGTGGGCAGCAGCAGGCCATCGGCCATCTGATAGAACGGCAGCGTTTCCGACTGCATGCCGAAGAAGCGCACCCGCGCTTCGCAGTTCAGGCTCTTCGCCAGCGCCTGGTAACGTGGCTGATCCTTATCTTTGCCAACCACCAGCAGATAGCGATCGGTCGGGGCGATGGCGCGGATCGCCGCCGCCAGCCCTTTACGCTCAAAGCCGGAGCCGACGTAAATCAGGCAGGTTGCCTGCAGCGGCAACTGCCATTTGGCGCGTAAGGCGGCAAATGTGTCTTCGCCCGGCGGCAGGAAGCGCTGGTTATCAATGGCGTTATAGATAACGTGGATCTTGTCCGCCGGCAGGCCAAAGTCTTCAATGATCTCGCGCTTGATCATCTCGGCGTTGCAGATCACCCCGCGCAGATGCGGGTCTTCGTACATCTCCCGTTCCGCTTTCATCACATAACGGTGGTAGCGGTCGGCGAACAGCAGGCGGCTTTTCCAGGCCGGTAAGATGCGCGAGCGCTGTTGCAGCCAGCGGCGATGAACGCCATCGCCGGCGCGGTAGAGATCGCAGCCGGGAATACGCTCATGGCTCTGCACCAGGTCGAAGGACTCGCGCTGCCAGAGCGCTCGCGCGGCGTTGGCAAACCCACGCTCGCGGCTGATGCGCCCCCATTTGCGTGGGTTACAGATATGGATCTGCCAGTCGGGCTTGACCGGCCCCTGCCATTCGCGGGTGATGACGTTCAGCTGCAGATGACTGCTGTCGAGGGCTTCCAGCGCGCGGGAGACAAACCGTTCTGCGCCGCCGTCCGGGCGGTACTTCTGCCGCACCAGAGCCAGCCTGAATTTACTCATGCCAGTACCTTTTTCGCCGCCGCGATCACGGCGTCGGTAGGAATTAAATCGAGATAACGTTCGTCGGTGTTGGTGTTGATGGCGTCCGGGTCGGGCAGCGGTCCGAAGTCGCCGGCCCAGATCACCTCGCCTTTCGCCTGCCACGGACGCCAGAAGGTCAGCTTCGAGGGGCCGAACAGGGCGACCAGCGGGGTGCCGAGAGCCGCTGCCATATGCATCGGCACCGAGTCGACGCCGATAAACAGCCGGGCGTGATCGATAACCGCCGCCAGCTGGCGCAGCGTTAACTGACCGGCTAAAGAGTGCAGCCGCGCCTGCGGGCAGCCGGCGATGATGGTCTCCACCATCTGCTTCTCTCTGTCGTCGGGGCCGGAGGTGAGCACCACCGCGTACCCTTCGGCGGACAGCGCGTTGATCAGGGCGCTCATCCGATCTTCGCGCCAGCATTTAAAGAACCAACGCGATGTTGGCTGGATGACGATGTAGTTATCCCGGAAGTCCTCCGGCAGCAGGGCGCGGCTGGTGGCCCAGTCTGCTTCGCTGTAGCCCATCCGCGCCGGCGCGTCGTTCAACTGGATACCGAGCGGAGCGAGGATAGAGAGATTCTGCTGTACCGTATGCAGCTGATTATGCTGTTGGGTGGCGGCCAGCGCGGTGTGGCAATAGCGCCAGAACGGGTGGCGACGCTTCGGAAAATCAAAGCCGATCCGCGTCGCGGCGCCGGTCAGTTTGCTGATAATCGCGCTCGGCCACTGGTCGGCAAGGTTAAGCACCATATCGTATCGCTGCTGGCGCAGCGTCTGAATGAGCTGCCATTGCATCTTCAACTGATGCTTTTTCCCCTGCTTTTTCCAGCGACGGTCGAGACCATAAATTTGGTGAATATCGGGGTTGGCGGCGAGCATATCCCGGGTCTCTTCATACAGCAGGACATCCACGCAGGCGGCGGGGTACTGCTGTTTCAGCGCGTGAATAAGCGGGGTGATCAGCAGCATGTCGCCATGATGGCGCAGCTTAATGACCAGGATCCGCGCCGGGTTCAAGGGGCTGCGGGAGAGGGTTTCAGGCGTCATACTCTGTTCTTCATCCAGGATAAGGGTTCCGATTCTAGGGGATCAGACAGATTGAGAGAAGCGTTGTATTGCTCTACCATGACCCGATACGTATGGCCTGAGGACGTTTTCGTGCACAATCCCGCATTTCTCATCACGATTGATACAGAGGGCGATAACCTCTGGCAAAAACATGACAGCATCACCACCGAGAATGCGCGTTATCTCCCGCGTTTTCAGCAACTTTGCGAAAAGTATGGCTTTAAACCGGTCTATTTGACCAACTATGAAATGGCCATCGACCCCTTTTATATCGAATTCGCCAGAGACGTGATTGCCCGCGGCACCGCGGAAGTCGGTATGCATTTGCATGCCTGGAACAGCCCGCCGACCGAGCCGCTGACCGCCGACGACTGGCGGCATAAGCCTTATCTCATTGAATACAGCGATGCCATGATGCGTGAAAAGGTCGACTATATGACGCATCTGCTGGAGGACACCTTCCAGACCAAAATGGTTAGCCATCGCGCCGGGCGCTGGGCCTTTGACGAGCGCTATGCGCGTCTGCTGGTGGAGCACGGTTATCAGGTGGATTGCTCGGTGACCCCACGGGTGAACTGGAAGACCGCCAAGGGGGCGCCGCAGGGCGATGGCGGGACCGATTATCGCCGCTTCCCGCAGCATGCCTATTTTCTCGATGAAAATGACATCAGCCGCGAAGGCCACTCGCCGCTGCTGGAAGTGCCGATGAGCATTCAGTACAAGCACTCCGCGTGGATGAACAGCGTGAAGCAGGGCTACGACCGCCTGCGCGGCAAAGTGCGTTCTCCCTCCGTACACTGGCTGCGTCCGATGGGCGGCAACGTGGAGACGATGAAAAAAGTCGTCGAACAAACGTTGACGCAGGGCAATGACTACGTGGAATATATGCTCCACTCTTCAGAGTATATGCCCGGCGGCAGCCCCACGTTCCAGAATGAACGGGATATTGAGCGTTTATACGCTGACCTTGAAGCCTTTTTTAGCTGGCTGGCGCCGCAGGTGAAGGGCATGACGTTGGCAGAATATTACCAGCGGAAAATCACACAGCGCTAACACAGCTCAAGGTACCGTATGCGTATCCTTAAACAATTGACGCGGAAAAAGAACGCTTTTTTCCGCGGCATTAAATTTAATTTAATTAACTATCGATACAGAAATAAGCCGGCGCGCAAACCCTTCGACCCGGTCCCCGTGCGCCGCGTGCTGCTATTGCGTCTGGACGATAAAGTCGGCGATATGGTGGTGACCACCGGCTGCGCCAGAATACTGGCCGAACGGGGATATCAGGTTTCGGTGTTAACCGGACCAATATGCTGCGAAATATTAGCCGGCTCAGAATTCATCGAGCAAGTATATTTATATCGACCACGCATGCCCTTAAATACGTTACGGGCGGCGGGTTTTGATGCGGTTATCGATTTTGATGACGTGACCAGCTATGAACGTTTTAAATTACTCGCCGATTTACGGGCGACCAGCGTGATTGGGTTTAATAAAGAGCCCTATAAACTTTACGATCATTCGATCGCTTTTTTTGACAGCAACAGCCATATTTCCCAGCGCTATAAACAGGTGGTGAAGCTTTTTGGCGTCGTTGACGACCAGCCATACGACTATCATCTCCCTGGCTGTCGCCATGAGCGGGAGAAGGTGGCGCGCTTGCTTTCCCAGGCCGGAGAGGTCGCACTGCGCATCGCCATTAACCCTTTTACCGCCTCCGAAGATAAAGACTTCTGTCGTCATCAGGTGGCGACCCTGGTCGAGCGGCTACATGCTCTGCCTTACCGGGTCTGTATCGTGATGGTGGGGCGCAGTGAGAAGATTCAGCAGCTGGGGCTGGATATGGCGCTGTACATCGCCGACAGCACCATCAACTCCGCCGTGGAGGTGATCCGCAGCTGTGATTTAGTCATTACGCCGGACACCTCGATCGTGCATATCGCCCGCGCCTTCGATAAACCGATGGTGGCGGTCTATAACAAACGTAAACTCAAGGATACCGGGCTGCCCGGCTATCATATTTGGGCGCCGGGCTATGACAAAGCGAGGCAGATCGTCTGTGAAGAAGCGAATGTCGCCGATGTGGCGATTGAGTCGGTGTGGCCGGTGATTAAAGAGCAGGCCGACCGGCTGGTCGCCGCCCGCAGTTAATATAAAAGTGACTATAAAAAAGGGCCGTCAGCGGCCCTTTTTTGTTAACGCTTTTCCGCTAGCCCTTTGCTGAGCGCTATGCCCAGCGGCAGCCAGAACAGCACCCAGGTCTCCCGGGGGTTGCTGATGATAAACATCCCCTGCGAGGCCATAAACACCAGGGCGTAAAACAGGATCGCCAGACTGTAGCGGCTGTCGGAGCGGCGCTTGCGCCACGCCTGCCAGAGTCCGCAGGCAATGACCGCAAGCAGCAGTAGTAAACCCACGATGCCGCCTTTCAGCAGGGCGCCCATATACACGCTGTGGGTGGTGGTGATGTGTTCGCCGCTGTAGTTGATGAAATCCAGTTCATAGCTGAAACCGCGTCCCAGCCAGGGCTGGCTGGCCATCTCCGACAGCGTATGGTGCCAGATACTCAGACGCAGCCCGCTTTGGGTGCCCAGCTCTTCGAAACGGGCGAGCAGCATGTCGCCCACCGGCGTCATGACCAAAAGCAGAGCCACCAGCACGGCCAGCGCCGCGGCGATCAGCAGGTTGCGGCGGGTGAAGACGTGCAGGTGCAGCGTACAGCCGACCGCCAGCACCAGGGCGATGATCGGCCCGCGGCTTTGGGTCAGCAGCATCATCACCAGCATGATGGCCACCGGCAGATAGAGCCAGTGGCTGGCTTTTTCTTTCAGTAGCATGCCGCAGATTAAGATGCCGATGCCGCAGTATCCGGCAAGGTCGATAACGTTTGTTGGCCCGGGGTTCTCGGGGGAGACCGCTCGTTCGGTGAGGACCAGCGTGTGGTCGAACATCAGCGTCCACAGCGAGAGCACGGTGATCCCGCCAACCACCGCCAGCATGGCCAGGCGGCGGGTTCGTTCGTCGCTAAGCAGCATCGCCATCAGCAACAGATAGCCCGTCAGATACACACCGTGGGTGATCGGCGAATCAATATGCTGCGGCGTATGGCCCCACAGGTTACTGAGGGCGTAATAGGTAAAGAAGGCCGCCAGCAGCGTCCAGGTCTGCCACTGCTCGCGTAACACGTCGGCCAGCGCCTGGCGATTTTCCTGGCGTACCAGCGACAGCAACAGCAGCAGGATCGATAAATGCAGCAGATTATTGGTCCGGGTGGACATACAAAAAATCGCGCTGAAAAATAAAAACAAAGGAAAGACAATCGAGTAACCCTGTCGGGCGAAGTTACTCACTTTTAAAGTACTCATTAAACGCAACCTTTTCGAAAATAGTATCCGGTACAGCGCTTTCTGGGGAAAAATTAATCACCCGGATCTGGCGTTGCTGCAGTACCTGCGCGGCATGCGCAAAGGAGGGCATGACGAGGGTATCCACTTTTGTTGCCAGGTAAGAAGGCAATTTTTCTTGTTGTGTTTCGTAGAATCGCGGCTGGTTAAAATTGGTCATATCCAGGCCGCTCACCAGGATAGTATTGAAGCCCAGCCAGGCGAGAACTTGCAGCGCCCAGTAGACCACCGTACCGGCATCAAAGACGCCCTGGCGAATATCGGTGCTAAAACAGATATCCGGGCGCTGGGGATGAAAGCACATCGCCGGATTCTGCTGGTAAGTGCGCTTTATCGCTTCGCTGGCGACTTTCGGCTGGTAAATCTTATAGCAACCGTCCTCAATCAACGCCAAACGGCAGCGCAGCGCGTCCGGATAGCGATCGACGATTTTGGCGATCCCATGCATGGTGGTGAACAGCAGAATGTCCGGTTGGCTGACGATAGCGCGGATAATGTCCGGCTTCTTATCGAAAAACTCCATGTCGACGATGGTATAGAGCGAAAAGTGCAGGCGGTCGGCAAGATGCCAGGCGCCATTGACGCCCATCACTGGGATCGTTTTCGACAACAGGGAAAAATCGATATTGCGGGTCGAAGGGCCGGTGGCGGTCAGCAGGACTTCACCCTGCATGCTGTTTTTCAGCGCGCTCAGGCTGACCAGCGGCACCGTTTTCCCTTTATAGCGCAACGCGCTTATTTCGCCGCTCGGCGCGCGGGTGATGCGGGTAAAAGGCCACAGATTTTCATTGTGACGATAAGCGCGAGGGCGGGTGTAGCGATAGATCTGCTTAAACAGAGATCCCATCAGAGCAGCCCCTGATTGTGCAGAAGAAGATGAACCCGGCTGGCGGTAATATCGCCGGTGCTGGCGCTGTTTTCCGGCCGCACGATGTGCTGGTTTTTACCGTATCCGCCAATCAGCCCCGGATCGGTCGGGCCGTAAAGCGTGAAGTTCGGTTTATCCAGCGCGGCGGTCAGATGACTGAGGCCGGTATCGACCGAGACGACGGCCCGGGCGCTGGCCAGAACCTGCGCTACCTGCTCAAGGCTCATGCGCGGCAGCACTTCAACATACTCCCGGCCTTCCGCCAGCCGCTTCGCCCGCGCCTCTTCGTGCGGGGCGCCCCACGGCAGCTTAATGCGGACGCCACTGTCGGCCAGCAGATCGAGCAGCTCCTGCCAGCGGTTTTCCGGCCAGTGCTTATCGTCGCGGGTGGTGGCATGCAGGAACACCAGATAGGGGGCGGCAGCGCTAGCCTCGTGCTGCAGGAAATGGCGTGCAATGGCGTAATCCCCCTGGGTTTGGGGTTTCGCGTAGCCGAGACTTTTGGCGAACAGCTCGCGGGTACGCTCCACGGCGTGCTGCTGTTTCGCAATGTGGTGGCGGCGGTTGTAAAACAGGCTGGCCAGCGGCTCGCGGGCCGTTTGCCAGTCCATACCATGCTTGACGCCGTGCGCCAGGCGGGTGACTAGCGCAGCGCTTTTCACCAGCCCCTGGGCGTCGATGATGGCGTCATACTTTACCGCCTGGACGGCCTCGCGAAAGGCTTTACGCTCCGCTTTGATCGGCGCGGAGAACCAGGCTTTACGCCAGCGGCGGATCGCCACCGGGATCACCCGCTCGACGCTTTCATGCCAGGAGGGGATCTGCGCGAAGCCTTCTTCCACTACCCAGTCGAAGCGGATGCCGGGGATAGCCTGCGCGGCGTCGGTCAGCGCGGGCAGCGTGTGCAGCACGTCGCCCATCGATGAGGTTTTTACAATCAATACCCGCATCCGCTACGCTTCCTCGTGCCCGGTTTTATCCGTCAACAATTCATTCAGCTCTTGCAGGACGCGCTCTGGCGTAATGTCGATCAGGCTCTGATGATAGCCTTCGGCGGCATCGCCTTTGCGCACTTTGTGGTAGCCGCTAATCAGGCGGATCACGCGCGCTTTATGCGACAGCGGCGGGGTAAAGTCCGGACTGCTCGGGCCATACAGCGCCACCAGCGGGCGGTCCAGCGCCGCGGCGACGTGCATCAGCCCCGAATCGTTAGTCACCACCGCTTTACAGGCGGCAATCAGGATCACCGCCTGCTCCAGCTGGGTTTCACCCGCCAGATTCCGGCACCAGGCCTGCTGCTCGCTGCTGAGGGCGGCGATGATCTCTTTGCCGGCCTCGTTATCTTTTGCCGAGCCAAATAGCGCAATCTGATAACCATCGTCGATGAGCTTTTTCGCCAGCGCAGCATAGTGATAGTGCGGCCAGCGTTTTGCCGGGCCGAACTCCGCGCCGGGGCAGAAGCCGATGATCGGCCGATCGTTGGACAGGTTAAAGGCGCTGCAGGCCTGCGACTTTTCCCCTTCGTTGACCTGCAGCTGCGGCCACAGCAGCGGCTGCGGCAGATCTTTGGCGCAGCGCATCACGCCGTTGTCGTAGGCCAGCGCCACGTAGCGTTCCACCATCAGCGGCCAGGCGTCTTTGTCCAGCACCCGGGCGTCGTTGAGCAGGCCGTAGCGCATCTCGCCGCGCCAGCCGGTGCGCAGCGGGATGTTGGCAAAGAAGGGGACTAATGCCGATTTAAACGAGTTCGGCAGCACGTAAGCGCGATCGTAGCGACGCTCGCGCAGGCTGTGCCCGAGCTTGCGGCGTTCGCCGATAGCCAGCGCGCCGTGGCCCAGCGGCATCGGGATCGCTTCGTTCACTTCCGGCATGCGCGATAACAACGGACGGCACCAGGCAGGCGCCATCACGTCGATAATCGCCTGGGGATAGCGCGCCCTGAGCGTACGATAAAGACTTTGCGACATCATCATGTCGCCCACCCAAGACGGGCCTACCACCAGAATTTTCATGTTATCTCTTACGCGCCCCGATTCAGCCAGGCCATATACTCCGTTACGCCTTCGGCAACGGTTTTGAACGGTTTGTCATAGCCCGCTTTACGCAGGTTAGTCAGATCCGCCTGGGTGAACGCCTGGTAGCGGCCTTTCAGTTTGTCCGGGAACGGGATGTACTCGATGCTGCCTTTTTTGTGGTACGCCAGGGTCGCATCGGCGACGGCCTGGAAGGATTCCGCGCGGCCGGTGCCGAGGTTGAAGATGCCGGAAACGCCGTTTTCCCAGAACCACAGGTTGACGTCAGCCACGTCGCCGACGTAGACGAAGTCGCGCTTGAAGCCGTCGCTGCCTTCGAACAGTTTCGGACTTTCGCCATTATTCAGCTGGGTGTTGAGGTGGAAAGCGACGCTCGCCATGCTGCCTTTGTGGCCTTCGCGCGGCCCGTAGACGTTGAAGTAGCGGAAGCCGACGATCTGCGAATTGGCTTCAGGCAGGATCTGACGGACGTATTCATCGAACAGGAATTTGGAGTAGCCGTAGACGTTCAGCGGCTGCTCGTACTCGCGGGACTCGATGAAATCGCTGGTGCGTCCACCGTAGGTGGCTGCCGAAGAGGCGTACAGGAACGGAATTTCACGCTCCAGGCAGTAGTGCAGCAGCTCTTTGGAGTACTGATAGTTGTTGTCCATCATGTACTTGCCGTCCCACTCCGTGGTGGAAGAGCATGCGCCTTCGTGGAAGATAGCGTCAATGTCGCCGAACTCTTCGCCTGCCATAATCTGGATCAGAAAGTCTTCTTTATCCATGTAGTCAGCGATGTTCAGGTCAACCAGGTTCACAAACTTGGTGCCGTCTTTCAGATTGTCGACAACCAGAATGTCGGTAATGCCCTTGTCGTTCAGCGCTTTAACGATGTTGCTGCCGATAAAGCCTGCGCCGCCGGTTACGATGATCATAACTGTACCTTTGAAGTTGAGAGCCCGGAGACAATCCGGACATGAATGCTCATATCATATCACCACATGAGCAAGCCTACAGCCATTCGCAGAATAAGGTGCTGGGCTGACGTGATTTATGCTGCAAATAATTCATTCAGGCATGCATCATCTCGTATCAGCGTATAGCTTTGGGTAATATGTGCCAAATTTTGCCGAATCTGGAGAGTTGCAATGCGTGGTGATTTCTACAAACAGTTAACTAGCAATCTGGAGACCGCTCGGGCCGAAGGCTTGTTTAAAGAAGAGCGCATCATCACCTCGGCGCAGCAGGCGGACATTACCGTCGGCGATAGCCACGTGATTAACTTCTGCGCCAATAACTATCTGGGTCTGGCCAACCACCCGGCGCTGATCGACGCGGCGAAATCCGGTATGGACAGCCACGGCTTCGGGATGGCCTCGGTACGCTTCATCTGCGGCACCCAGGATACGCACAAGCAGCTGGAGAAGAAGCTGGCGGATTTCCTAGGTATGGAAGACGCGATCCTCTACTCCTCTTGCTTCGACGCCAACGGCGGCCTGTTTGAAACGCTGCTCGGCCCGGAAGACGCCATTATCTCCGACGCCCTGAACCATGCCTCTATCATCGACGGCGTACGCCTGTGTAAAGCGAAACGCTTCCGCTATGCCAACAACGACATGCAGGAGCTGGAAGCGCGCCTGAAAGAAGCCCGCGACGCCGGGGCGCGTCACGTGTTAATCGCCACCGACGGCGTCTTCTCGATGGACGGCGTGATCGCCAACCTGAAAGGCGTATGCGATCTGGCGGATAAATACGATGCGCTGGTGATGGTCGATGACTCCCACGCCGTCGGCTTCGTCGGCGAAAACGGCCGCGGCTCCCACGAATACTGCGACGTGATGGGTCGCGTCGACATTATCACCGGCACGCTGGGTAAAGCGCTGGGCGGCGCCTCCGGCGGCTACACTGCCGCACGCAAAGAGGTGGTCGAGTGGCTGCGCCAGCGTTCCCGTCCGTATCTGTTCTCCAACTCTCTGGCGCCGGCCATCGTGGCCGCCTCCATCAAAGTGCTGGAGATGGTCGAAGAGGGTGCAGACCTGCGCGATCGCCTGTGGGCCAACGCGCGTCTGTTCCGTGAAAAAATGACCGCGGCAGGCTTCACCCTGGCGGGCGCCGACCACGCCATCATTCCGGTGATGCTGGGCGAAGCGGTGGTGGCGCAGAACTTTGCCCGCGAGCTGCAGAAAGAAGGGATCTATGTCACCGGCTTCTTCTATCCGGTGGTACCGAAAGGCCAGGCGCGTATTCGCACCCAGATGTCGGCGGCGCATACCCCTGAACAAATTGAGCGTGCGGTGGAAGCCTTTACCCGCATCGGTAAACAACTGGGCGTCATCGCCTAATAAGGGTGTGAGATGAAAGCGTTATCCAAACTGAAAGCGGAAGAAGGCATCTGGATGACCGACGTACCGGAACCGGAAGTCGGCCATAACGATCTGCTGATTAAAATCCGCAAGACCGCCATTTGCGGGACCGACGTGCACATCTACAACTGGGATGAGTAGTCGCAGAAGACTATTCCGGTACCGATGGTGGTCGGGCACGAATATGTCGGCGAAGTGGTGGGGATTGGCCAGGAAGTGCGCGGCTTTAAGATTGGCGACCGCGTCTCCGGCGAAGGGCATATCACCTGCGGCCACTGCCGTAACTGCCGCGCGGGCCGTACCCACCTGTGCCGCAACACCATTGGCGTGGGCGTCAACCGCCCGGGCTGCTTTGCCGAGTATCTGGTGATCCCGGCCTTTAACGCCTTTAAAATTCCCGACAATATCTCTGATGACCTGGCGTCTATCTTCGACCCGTTCGGCAACGCTGTGCACACCGCGCTCTCCTTCGATCTGGTGGGGGAAGACGTGCTGGTCTCCGGCGCCGGCCCGATCGGCGTGATGGCGGCGGCGGTGGCGAAACACGTCGGCGCGCGTAATGTGGTGATCACTGACGTTAACGAGTACCGTCTCGAGCTGGCGCGCAAAATGGGCGTCACTCGCGCGGTGAACGTGGCGAAAGAGAACCTCAATGACGTGATGGTCGAGCTGGGGATGACCGAAGGTTTCGATGTGGGTCTGGAGATGTCCGGCGCGCCGCCGGCGTTTCGCAGCATGCTGGATACCATGAACCACGGCGGCCGTATCGCGATGCTGGGTATCCCGCCGTCGGATATGTCCATCGACTGGACCAAGGTCATCTTCAAAGGGCTGTTTATCAAAGGTATCTACGGCCGCGAGATGTTCGAAACCTGGTATAAGATGGCGGCGCTGATCCAGTCTGGTCTGGATCTTTCACCGATCATCACCCACCGCTTCGGCATTGACGACTTCCAGAAGGGTTTTGACGCCATGCGCTCCGGCCAGTCCGGTAAAGTGGTTCTGAGCTGGGAATAACGCCTCCGGTCTGTTGTAAAAACCAGCAAAAAAGGCGCCTGCGGGCGCCTTAATTTAGATTTGGATAACATTTTTAGCCTGCTTAATATCAAGCGCACAATTTCTACATCGATTTTACGGTTATTCGCTTATACAGTGTGTTTAGTCGCGGTTTAACTTTGTAACTATCATGCTTAAACTCTCCGTATGCTTACTGACCTGTAACTCTGCACGTCTGCTCATGGAGGTGCTGCCCCCGCTGCTGAGGGTGGCCGATGAGTGTATTGTCGTCGACTCCGGTAGCACCGACGAAACGGTCTCTATTTGTCAGCAGTTTGGTCTCACCGTCCATCACCATGCCTATAAAGCCCACGGCGCGCAGATGAACTATGCCATTGGGCTGGCCAGCCATGACTGGGTGCTGTGCATGGACAGCGATGAAATTCTTGATAACGACGTCGTGTCGGCCATTCAGGCGTTAAAAGCGGGGGAGGAGCCTGACCCTGCATGCGCCTGGCGTTTGCCGCGCTACTGGTTTGTCCTCGGCAAGCAGGTGCGGACGATCTACCCCATTTCCTCGCCGGATTACCCGGTGCGCCTCTTTAACCGCCAGCAGGCGCGATTTAACGACCGGCCGGTGGATGACCAGGTGGTTGGACACGCGCGATCCGTCAGGCTGCCGGGCTTTGTACGCCATGACACCTTTTATTCGCTGCATGAAGTGTTTAATAAGCTGAACAGCTATACCACCCGACTGGTGAAGCACCAGCAGATCAAACCTTCGCTGGCGCGGGGGATTGTCAGCGCCATTGGCGCTTTCTTTAAATGGTATCTGTTCAGCGGGGCGTGGCGCTATGGCAAAGTCGGCGTGGTCACCGGCCTGTACGCCACGTTTTACAGCTTTCTCAAATATTTTAAGGCGTGGTACGCCCACGAAGATAACCAGGCGCCCGTCGCGCAAAAGCGAACGGACCCCTGAGTGGTCTAGTTGCCGGGATTGTCCCAGCCCTGCCATTTGAGGCGATAGTACTGGACCAGCGCGCTCTGGCTGATGCTGTCGCTGAGGATAGTGAAGAAGCGGCTGGCGTTCACGGGCTCCAGCGGGCGCTTCGGCTTGCAATACTTCACGCCGTGGAACGGATTACGCGGCTTCTGCTGCTGCGGCGCCGTTTGTTGCGCGGGCGGCTGAGTGTAGTTTGGCGTCGAATTGTCGACCTGCGGCTCGTTGAGCAGGCTGCTCGGGCGCACCAGCGTGATATCCGGCGGCAGGCTATAGACCATCTGCTGCAGCACCCGCACCGTCGTCGGATGCGGATGGCCAATGGCTATCGCCGAACCGTTACGCCGCGCCAGGGCGATGGCGCGGTTGAACTGGGTGCGGATATCGGCTTCATTCTGCGTATCGTCAAGAAACACCTTGCGCTTAATCACCTTCACCCCGGTGCCCTGCGCGGCGCGCATGGCCTGGGTATTGCCGATGGTCACGCTGTCGAGAAAATAGAGATTGTAGCGCTCCAGGGCCTGCATCACCTTCTGCATGCCAAACAGGTTGGAGGTCATCGCGCTGCCCATATGGTTATTCAGCCCGACGGCGTAGGGGACTTTGCCGTAAGCTTCGCGAATGATGCGCTCGATCTCCTCGCTGCTCATTTCGGGACGCAGGGTGTCTTTTTCCAGCGGCTGTTTGCTGAGCGGCGCCATCGGCAGGTGGATGAGCACTTCATGGCCCAGATTATGCGCTTTCGTGGCCATTTCCCGGGCGTGCGGCGCGTTCGGCAGCACGGCGACGGAGATAGTGGACGGCAGCGCCAGCACCTGATTTTCGGTCTGCGGGCGGTAGCCAAAATCGTCAATAACGATGGAGAGTTTGCCAGCGAACGCTGGCGCCGCCAGAGCCAGCGAACCGGCTACGGCAAGAGCAATTGCGCGAAATTGAAGCAAAACTTATCTTCCCAACCACGGCTGTGGATTGACCGCCTGACCCTGGCGGCGAATTTCGAAATAGAGCGACGGACGGCCCTGACCGCCGCTGCTGCCTACGAGCGCGATAGGCTGACCGGCACGCACCTGCGTACCTACGCTGACCAGCGCGCTTTGGTTATAGCCATACAGGCTCATGTCGCCTTTGCCATGCTCGACCACCACCACCAGACCATAGCCCTGCAGCCAGTCGGCCAGAATGACCCGACCATCGGCAATGGCTCTGACTTCGGTGCCTTCAGACGCGGCGATAACCATCCCTTTCCAACGTAGTTCACCTTGCAGCTGTTCGCCATATCGATGAAGGAGCGGACCGCGAACCGGCCAGAACGCCTGACCGCGCGGCGAGCCCAGTCCGCCGGTGCGTGACATCAGCGAACGCTCGCTTTCCGTTGGTTTATAGGTGGTGCCTTTGCGCGATGCTTCCTGCTGGCGGTCGCGCACCGCCTGCGCATCGCGTGCTTCCCGATCGGCTCGGGCTTTGGCGGCAGCCTCCGCCTGGGCGATACGACCGCGTAGGCGCGATTCGTTAGCCCGCAATTCACTTAACTGTTGCTGACCTTGCTGAATGGAGGATTCCAGTCCGGAAAGGGTCTTTTTCCGTTCGTTACGCGCCTGCTCCAGCTTCGCCTGCTGAGCTTTTTGCTCGTAGACCAGCGTCTGCTGCTGGCTCTGCTTCTCTTCTAGCATCGACTTTTGCACCGCCATCTCTTCGCGCGTTTTCTTCAGTTCCGCGATGGTTTCCTGACGGGCCTGGTTGAAATAGCTGAAGTAGACCTGCATCCGCTGATTGCGCTGGCCCTCTTCACCGCTCAGCACCATCTGGATGCCGGTATGCGGCCCCTGGCGGAACGCGGCGTCAAGCTGCGCGGCGAGGTTACGCTCCTGAGACGCGCGCTGGCGCTCCAGCTTGGCGAGAGAGGCGTTCATTTCGTCAATCTGCTTATTGAGCTGGTTCAGGTTGTCCTGGGTTTCGCGCAGTTTGCGGGCCGCGGCGGCGATCGCTTCTTCCTGCGCTTTGAGCTGGGCGAGCAGGCTTGCGCGCTGCTGCTGCTGCTGCTTAATCGCCCGCTGCCTGGCGGCGATGTCGGCCTGGATGGACTTAAGCTGATCGCGATCGTCGGCGTGCGCAGATGACGCGCACAGTAATACGCCAGCGCTGAGCGCGCTGGCGTAAAGGACGGATCGAACTGCCGTTGCGATCCATGTAGTTGAATACGTCGCCTTTCCCCTCATGGGGAAGGATTATTCCACGATGAACAGCGGCTTGCCAGTCATCTCTTGCGGGATTTCCATTCCCATCAGCGACAGCATGGTTGGGGCGATGTCGGAAAGTTTGCCGCCATTGACCGCTTTAACCGCTTTGTTACCGACGTAGATCAGCGGAACCGGCAGGTTAGTGTGGGCGGTATGCGCCTGACCGGTGGCCGGGTCGCGCATCTGCTCGGCGTTACCGTGGTCGGCGGTGATCAGCAGCTGACCGCCAACGGATTCCACCGCCTGCGCTACCTGATCGATGCAGTGATCCAGCGCTTCAACGGCTTTTACGGCTGCTTCCATCACCCCGGTATGGCCAACCATATCGCCGTTCGGGTAGTTACAGATGATAGTGTCGTACTGGCCGCCTTTGATGGCCGCGACCAGTTTCTCGGTCAGCTCGGCGGAGCTCATTTCCGGCTGCAGATCGTAGGTCGCTACTTTCGGCGAATTAATCAGAATCCGCTCTTCGCCTTTGAACGGCTCTTCTACGCCGCCGTTGAAGAAGAAGGTGACGTGGGCGTATTTTTCAGTTTCGGAGATGCGCAGCTGGGTTTTATCGTGCTTGGCCATCCACTCGCCGAAGGTATTGGCCAGCGAGGCGGGCGGGTAGGCGCAGGCGACTTTGATGTCGGCGGCATATTCGGTGAGCATCACGAAGTCGAGGTTAACCACTTTCTTACGCGCAAAGCCGTCGAAGTCGGCGTTGACGAAGGCGCGGGTGATTTCGCGCGCGCGGTCAGCACGGAAGTTCATGAAGATCAGCGCATCGCCATCTTCCATCGCCGCATCGGCCTGGCCGGCGGCGCGGATTACGGTCGCTTTCACGAACTCGTCGTTTTCGTCACGGGCGTAGGCAACCTGCAGACCGGCGACGGCGGTATCGGCCTGGAATTCGCCTTTCGCCAGGGTCATCAGGTCATAGGCCTGCTCAACGCGATCCCAGCGGTTGTCGCGGTCCATGGCGTAGTAGCGGCCGATGAGCGACGCGATGCGGCCTTTGCCCAGCGCGGCAAATTTGGCTTCGAATGTCGCCAGCGTTTTTTCCGCGCTGCGCGGCGGCGTATCACGGCCGTCGAGGAAGGCGTGCAGGTAGATCTTCTCAGCGCCGCGCTCTGCCGCCAGCTCCACCATCGCCATGATGTGATCTTCGTGGCTGTGGACGCCGCCTGGCGACATCAGACCCATGATATGTACCGCTTTGCCGGCGGCAACCGCTTTATCGACCGCGGCGGTCAGTACCGGGTTGGCGAAGAAGGTGCGTTCTTTAATTTCCACATCGAGACGGGTCAGGTCCTGATAGACGATACGACCGGCGCCCAGGTTGACGTGACCCACTTCGGAGTTCCCCATCTGACGGTCCGGCAGGCCAACTTCCAGGCCGGATGCATCGATCAGGGTATGCGGACGTTTGGCCCACAGGGCGTCCATTACCGGCGTTTTAGCGCTGTAAATGGCGTTATCCTGTTGGTCTTCGCGATAGCCGTAGCCATCCAGAATCACCAGTACCATAGGTTTTTTAGTAACCGACATTGCGACAACCTCATGCTCAAAGACAGAAATTTTGCGTAATTTTACTACAGCTGAATCGTTTAAATCCCCGTGAAAGATCAAAGAAAGGGAGCGGCCAGTCCGCGGCGCGTCAGCGAGAACGGCTTTTTTTCGCCGCCGCCCGCAGAAAATACATTACATCGCGCTCACTGGCTGTAATTGCCGCAAGGCACAGGTATACTCCTTTCCTGGTTTTTTTCTCACTTAGTCGGGAGTTGTAACCCCCCATGCAAGAAATTATGCAATTCATCGGCCGTCACCCTGTTCTGAGCATCGCGTGGATCGCGCTGCTGGGGGCGGTGCTGTTCACCACCTTCAAGGGCCTGATGTCGAAAGTTAAAGTCATCACCCGTGGTGAAGCGACGCGTCTTATCAATAAAGAAGACGCGGTAGTGGTCGACCTGCGTCAGCGTGACGATTTCCGTAAAGGCCATATTGCCGGCGCCATCAACCTGCTGCCCAGCGATATCAAAGCGAATAACGTCGGCGAGTTGGAAAAACACAAATCGCAACCCATTATTGTGGTAGACGGTTCCGGCATGCAGGCGCAAGAGCCAGCCAACGCGCTGAACAAAGCCGGGTTTGAAAAAGTCTTTGTACTGAAAGAGGGCATTGCTGGCTGGAGCGGCGAAAACCTCCCTCTGGTACGCGGCAAATAACTTACCCCGCGTGGTGATGCCGCCGCGTTTTCCCCGTCGCGCCTGACGTGAGGGGAACACAGGCTGCGGCGTAAAACCCTCAGGGTAATAACAGGAGTGAAGTCATGGCCAATATTGAGATCTACACCAAAGCGACCTGCCCGTTCTGCATCCGCGCGAAAGCGCTGCTGAACAGCAAAGGCGTAACGTTCCATGAGTTGCCGGTCGATGGCGATGCCGCGAAGCGTGAGGAGATGATCCAGCGCAGCGGACGGACGACGGTTCCGCAGATTTTTATTGATGCGCAGCACATTGGCGGCTGTGACGACTTGTATGCGCTTGATTCACGTGGTGGACTTGATCCCCTCTTGCGCTAATTTTTGCGCGCTTTCCCTGCCGGAAGCGCGTATTTAAGGACAACACGAAAGGGTTTTACTATGTCAGAACAAAACAGCACCGAAATGACCTTCCAGATCCAGCGTATCTATACCAAAGATATCTCTTTTGAAGCGCCGAACGCGCCGCAAGTTTTCCAGAAAGACTGGCAGCCGGAAGTTAAACTTGATCTGGATACCGCCTCCACCCAGCTGGCTGAAGGCGTTTATGAAGTGGTGCTGCGTGTAACCGTGACCGCCGCTCTGGGCGAAGAGACCGCGTTCCTCTGCGAAGTACAGCAGGGCGGTATTTTCTCCATCGACGGCATCGAAGGCACCCAGATGGCGCACTGCCTTGGCGCATACTGCCCGAACATTCTGTTCCCGTACGCGCGCGAGTGCATCACCAGCCTGGTTTCCCGCGGTACCTTCCCGCAACTTAACCTTGCGCCAGTGAACTTCGACGCGCTGTTTATGAACTATCTGCAGCAGCAGGCTGGCGAAGGTGCTGAACAACATCAGGATGCCTGATGAACGCACTTAATGCTGCAATGACTGTGATCGGTGCCGGCTCTTACGGCACCGCTCTTGCCATCACCCTGGCAAGAAATGGCCACCACGTTGTGCTCTGGGGCCATGACCCGAAACATATCGCGACGCTGCAACACGATCGCTGCAACGCCGCGTTCCTTCCCGATGTGCCTTTCCCGGATACGCTGCATCTTGAAAGCGACCTGGCCACCGCGCTGGCCGCCAGCCGCGATATTCTGGTGGTGGTGCCAAGCCATGTGTTTGGTCAGGTGTTACGCCAGATTAAACCGCTGATGCGTCCTGACGCGCGTCTGGTGTGGGCGACCAAAGGCCTTGAGGCCGAAACCGGTCGTCTGCTGCAGGACGTGGCGCGTGAAGCGCTGGGCGATGATATCCCGCTGGCGGTGATCTCCGGGCCAACCTTCGCCAAAGAGCTGGCCGCCGGCCTGCCGACGGCGATTTCGCTGGCGGCGACGGATCCGCAGTTTGCCGAGGATCTGCAGCACCTGCTGCACTGCGGCAAGAGCTTCCGCGTCTACATCAACCCGGACTTTATCGGCGTACAACTCGGCGGCGCGGTGAAAAACGTCATCGCCATCGGGGCGGGGATGTCGGACGGCATCGGCTTCGGCGCCAATGCGCGGACGGCGCTGATTACCCGTGGCCTGGTGGAAATGTCTCGCCTTGGCGCGGCGCTGGGCGCCGACCCGGAAACCTTTATGGGGATGGCCGGCCTCGGTGACCTGGTGCTCACCTGCACCGACAACCAGTCCCGTAACCGTCGCTTCGGCATGATGCTCGGCCAGGGGATGGACGTGCAAAGCGCCCAGGAAAAGATTGGCCAGGTGGTTGAAGGCTACCGCAATACCAAGGAAGTTCGCGTTCTGGCACAGCGTTTAGGTGTCGAAATGCCAATAACCGAGGAAATTTATCAGGTATTGTATTGCGGAAAAATTGCGCGCGAGGCAGCATTGACCTTATTGGGTCGCGCCCGCAAGGACGAGCGCAGCAGCAATTAGCTTTCCTTTGTCACCTGAATGACCCTGCCAGCGCAGAACTGGCAGGTCATTACCATATCGCCTGGAGTATGCAATGCCGTGTGAAGAACTGGATATCGTCTGGAATAATATTAAAGCCGAAGCCCGGGCTCTGGCTGACTGTGAGCCAATGCTCGCCAGTTTTTACCACGCAACGTTACTCAAGCATGAAAATCTGGGCAGCGCACTGAGCTATATGTTGGCCAACAAGCTGGCTTCCCCGATTATGCCGGCGATCGCCATTCGCGAAGTGGTGGAAGAAGCCTACGCCGCCGACCCGGAAATGATCGCCTCCGCCGCCTGCGATATTCAGGCGGTGCGCACGCGTGACCCGGCGGTGGATAAATACTCCACGCCGCTGCTCTATCTGAAGGGTTTCCATGCTCTGCAGGCCTATCGTATCGGCCACTGGCTGTGGACGCAGGGCCGGCGCGCGCTGGCGATTTTCCTGCAAAACCAGGTCTCCGTCTCTTTCCAGGTGGATATCCACCCGGCGGCGAAAATCGGCCGCGGGATCATGCTCGACCACGCCACCGGTATTGTGGTTGGTGAAACGGCGGTGATTGAGGATGACGTCTCTATTCTGCAGTCGGTCACCCTCGGCGGTACCGGTAAAACCAGCGGCGACCGTCACCCGAAAATTCGCGAAGGCGTGATGATTGGCGCCGGAGCGAAGATCCTCGGCAATATCGAAGTCGGGCGTGGGGCAAAAATCGGCGCAGGCTCAGTGGTGCTGCAGCCGGTGCCGCCGCATACCACCGCCGCAGGTGTTCCTGCGCGCATCGTCGGCAAGCCGGAGAGCGATAAGCCGGCGATGGATATGGATCAGCATTTCAACGGTATTCACCACACTTTCGAGTACGGCGACGGGATTTAACGTCTTGCCCGGTGGCGCTGCGCTTACCGGGCCTACGATCTCATCCCGCCAGCCTGTCGCCCGGATAAGGCTCCTTGCGCTGCAATCCGGGAATCGCTCAGGCTAGCTGCGCAGCACCGCGCCGGGATACCCCAGCTGCCGCCAGGCCTCATACACCACCACCGACACCGCATTCGACAGGTTCATGCTGCGGCTGTCCGGCATCATCGGAATCCGAATTTTCTGCTCCGGCGGCAGGGCATCCAGAATGCTCGCCGGCAGACCGCGGGTTTCCGGACCAAACATCAAGAAATCGCCATCCTGATAGCTGACCGCGCTGTGCGCCGGGGTTCCTTTGGTCGTCAGGGCGAACAGGCGCTGCGGCTGTGCGCTGGCGAGAAACGCCGCGTAATCGGCGTGGCGCTGCACGGCGGTGAACTCGTGATAGTCCAGTCCGGCGCGTCTCAGGCGCTTATCGTCCCAGGTGAAGCCCATGGGCTCAATGATATGCAGACTGAAGCCCGTGTTGGCGCACAGGCGGATAATATTCCCGGTGTTCGGCGGGATCTCTGGTTCGAATAACACGATGTTCAGCATACTGCCCCCTTAATTGCGGGGGGCAGAATAGCAGATATTTGGTCAACCCTCACCCCGGCCCTCTCCCTGAGGGAGAGGGGGAAAACCGGCGCCGGTCGGTGGGCCGGAGGACGCGGGTAAAAGGACTCACCCAACCTTCGGTACTTTACCTGGACGGAGGTTAAGGCGAACGCTACCGCTAGCCTGGCTGCCGGACGGTTCCCTCTCCCTGACGGAGAGGGTGAGGAGAGAGAGCACAACGGCGCAGCTTATGCCGCGTTATGCTGCTTCAGCGCATCGAAGGTCTGCAGCGCCTCCGCGTTCTGCACCAGCGAATCACGGCTAATGTCCGCGATGGTTTTCGCGCCGGTCAGGGTCATCGCCACCTTCATCTCTTTCTCGATTAGATTCAGCAGATTCGCCACCCCCTGCTTGCCATGGGTCGCCAGGGCGTACAGGTAAGCGCGGCCCAGCAGTACGCTGTCGGCGCCCAGGGCGATCATCCGCACGACGTCGAGACCGTTGCGGATGCCGCTGTCGGCGAGAATGGTAATGTCGCCTTTCACGGCGTCGGCAATTGCCGGCAGGGCGCGAGCGGAGGAGAGCACGCCGTCAAGCTGGCGGCCGCCGTGGTTGGAGACCACAATGCCGTCGGCGCCAAAGCGCACCGCGTCGCGGGCGTCCTCCGGGTCGAGGATCCCTTTGATCACCATCGGACCGTCCCAGAAATCACGGATCCACTCGAGGTCTTTCCATGAAATCGATGGATCGAAGTTATTCGCCAGCCAGCCGATGTAATCCTCCAGGCCGGTCGGCTGGCCGAGATAGGCGGAGATATTCCCCAGATCGTGCGGACGGCCGTTGAGGCCAACGTCCCATGCCCACTGCGGATGGGTGACCGCCTGCCAGTAGCGGCGCAGGGCGGCGTTCGGGCCGCTCATGCCGGAATGGGCGTCGCGGTAGCGGGCGCCGGGGGTCGGCATATCGACGGTAAAGACCAGCGTTGAACAACCCGCCGCCTTAGCGCGCTCCAGCGCATTGCGCATAAAGCCGCGGTCGCGCAGAACGTACAGCTGGAACCACATCGGCCGCTTGATGGTCGGGGCGACCTCTTCAATTGGGCAGACGGAAACGGTGGAGAGGGTAAACGGAATACCTTTGTCATCCGCTGCGCCGGCGGCCTGCACTTCGCCGCGGCGGGCGTACATCCCACACAGCCCCACCGGCGCCAGCGCCGTCGGCATCGCCAGCTTCTCGTTGAAGAGGGTGGTCTCGAGGCTCAGGTCCGACATATTGCGCAGAATACGCTGGCGTAACGCCACGTCGGAGAGATCTTCCACGTTGCGGCGCAGGGTATGTTCGGCGTAAGCCCCGCCGTCGATATAGTGGAACAGGAAAGGCGGCAGGATACGCTGGGCGGCGGCGCGATAGTCGCTGGCGGCGGAAATAATCATCACGAATTCTCCCTGGAATTATCAATAGCATCGCCGGGCAGGCGGGTAATTCGCGCCTGGCGGGCCTGGTCTTCATCAAAACGTTTAATGGTGGCGTGGACAAAGCCTAAGTGGGCCATCATCGCCTGGCGCGCCGCCTCGGCGTCGCCGGCGACAATCGCCTCCATGACGGCCTGGTGCTGTTCGGTCAGGCGGGCAAATACCGGCGGCACCAGATACATACGCTGACGGCTCTGCTTGACGGAGGAGTGCAGCAGGTCGAAAAAGCCGCGCATGGTTTGCAGGAGCACCACGTTATGCGAGGCTTCGGCGATGGCCAGATGGAAGCGGACGTCCGCCTGCGAGGCGATATCCGGGTCTTCGCTTTGGGTCGCTTCAAAGCACAGGCGAATTTTTTCTTTATCGGCGTCGGTGGCCCGCATCGCCGCGTGCCACGCGGTGCTGGCTTCGATGGCGTGGCGGGCCTCGAGGATGTCGAAGCTGTAGTCAGGGTCATCGGCTAGTAGCGTCTTCAGCGGCTGGACGATGTTTTGCTCCGACCACGGTTCATGCTGAAAGCGGACGAAAGTGCCGCCGCCTCGACGGCTCAGCAGTACCCCTTCATTGACCAGCATCGCCAGCGCTTCGCGCAGGGAATTGCGCGAGACGCCGAGCTGAGCGGCGAGCTGACGCTCGGCGGGCAGTCGCATGCCCGCCTCCAGCTGTTGTTCTTCAATCAGCGCCCGGACGCGACGGGCTACATCGTCGGCCAGGCGTTTAGGCATCACTATCACGGGATCATCCAGGTTAAAACGTAGGCCTGCAGCGTGGTGATCAGGCCCACCATACAGGTGAAGATCAGGCTGTGTTTGACGGTAAAGCGGAACAGATCCGACTCTTTACCCACCAGGCCAACCGCGGCGCAGGCGATGGCGATCGACTGTGGGGAAATCATCTTGCCGGTGACGCCGCCGGTGGTATTGGCCGCGACCAGCAGGATATCGGAGACGCCAATCTGCTGCGCCGCCGTTGCCTGCAGCGCGGCGAACAGGGCGTTAGACGAGGTGTCAGAACCGGTCAGGAATACCCCCAGCCAGCCCAGGAACGGCGAGAAGAAGGTAAACGCGTGGCCGGTATGGGCCAGCGCCAGGGCCAGGGTTGACGACAGCCCGGAGTAGTTGGAGATAAAGGCGAACGCCAGCACCATGCCGATAGAGTAGATCGGCAGCGCCAGGTCCTTCAGCGTCCCGGCGAAGGTGGTCAGCGCGTCTTTCGGCTTCATACGCAGCCAGACGATGGACAGCAGGGCGGCGAACAGAATGGCGGTGCCGGTTGCCGACAGCCAGTCAAACTTATAGATGGCGGCGTAAGGCGTCGCGGCGCTGACCACCGGCGGCATGCGGGCGACCATTTTGTCGAGGAACGGCACCGAAAAATTGATGACGAAGTCATACATCGCGCCGCCCGGTGCGAACAGCGCTTTGAACGGCGGCACGCTCCACAGGGTTACGGTGGCGGTCAGGAACAGGAACGGCGACCAGGCGCGGATCACTTGTCCTGCGGTGTAGCGCGTGCGGGCCAGCGTCATATCCACCTGCGAGGCGCCGATGTCGCCAAAGCGGAAGATGCGCACCGGCTGCCAGCGTTTGAGGAACAGGGTCAGGCAGACCAGGGAGACCAGCGATGAGATGATGTCCGGCAGCTCCGGGCCAAGGAAGTTAGAGCTGAGGTACTGGGCGATAGCGAACGAGCCGCCTGCGACCATCACCGCCGGCCAGGTCTCTTTGATGCCCCGCCAGCCATCCATGATGGCCATGATCCAGAACAGCACGATAATGGTCAGGAACGGCAGCTGACGGCCCACCATCTGGCCGATGGCGAAGCTGTCGATACCGGTTACCTGGCCGGCCACCAGGATTGGGATGCCCATCGCGCCGAAGGCCACCGGCGCGGTGTTGACGATCAGGCACAGACCAGCCGCATACAGCGGGTTAAACCCGAGTCCGACCAGCAGCGCCGCGGTAATCGCCACCGGCGCGCCAAACCCCGCTGCCCCTTCGAGAAAGGCGCCGAACGAGAATCCGACGATCAGCATCTGCAGGCGTTGGTCAGGCGTAATCGACAGGATCGACGAGCGGATAATGTCGAACTGTCCGGTCTTCACCGAGATTTTATAGACAAAGACCGCGGCGATAATAATCCACGCGATGGGCCACAGTCCGTAGAAGAAGCCATACACTACCGAGGCCAGGGCGCGGTCCACCGGCATTTTATAGAACAGCAATGCGACGGCCAGGGCGATCGCAACGGTCCAGGTAGCGGCGAGATAGCCTTTCAGTTTGAGCTTAATCAGCGCAAAAAAGAAAAACAGAATCGGTAGCGATGCGATAAGACTGGATAACCAGATATTACCGGCGGGATCGTAGTTTTGTTGCCAGAGATTCATGCAGGGTCTCCATCGGGCCGCCAGGACGAGTGGGCTGAGTCTGCGCTCATTGCCGAATCCGTCTTAGGTAAAATTGGCCCGGCCAATTAGGGATAGCAGGGTTGATGACAACGAATGGTTAACCAGATGTTACTCTTAGGCAACGGGTTTGTGATGCATTTTGATGGATTTGTGAACTGCTGGGGGGTAGATGAATTTATTGGTTGGACCAATCTGCCAGCAGGGGACGAAAAAGGGTGGCGGTAGGACAGAATAACCCTCTCCGGACGGAGAGGGCTGGGGATTAGAATTCGCTGCGGGCGAAACCGGTCATCTCTTTCAGACCCATTTCCCGGCCCAGGGCGGTCATCGGATGGACGACCACCAGGCCGCGGACGCTTTTCTTCAGCTTGCCCATATCGGCCTGCTCTTTTTTGGTAATCGCGCGACGGAACGGCAGGCTCATCAGCTTTTGCGCCTCTTTGCTCAGCTTCTGGCTCTGGACGGAACGCAGACGTTCAATCTCCGTTTCCAGAGTGGCTTTTTCTTTTTCCAGCTCAGCGTATTTATCGGCGGCTTCCACCAGCGACAGCTCGGCCTGCTGGTGGCGGATGGCGTCGAGACGATCGCTCAGACGTTTGATTTCATTCTTTTCGACTTCTTTCATGGTGATTTGATCTGTTAATAAAGGGGCTTCATTCGCCTATAGTATGTGCCGTGACCGCTATTGTTGATAGCTATTTATCAAAAATTCGCCGTTAATCGCCGTCAGAATACGATACCTGCACCTGCTAATAATTTGAATTTTATTAATATTCTTTCTGATACCCGCTCTAATTTCATTTCTGTGAAGCCGGTCGGCAGATAAGCACGTTTTCCTTAACCCACGCCGGTGAATTGGCTAATGCTTAATCAGATTATTCCCAAAAGGAGGACGTGATGGCAAAGATCGGCGACGGCGTACCACGTTTAATCGACAAAGCGGTTGATTTTATGGCTTCCAGTCAGGCGTTTATGGAGTATTTGAAAAAGTCTCCGCGGCTGCAGCATGTACCGCGAGATATCCCGCAGGATAAGGAAGCGTTGTTTCTGCAGCGTCTGGAATATTATCGTCAGCTTTACCGGCCGACCTGCGACCAGACGGAGCCGGAATCAGAGCGTTGATTTCTGGAAGGCTTTTTTTAAGCTGATTCGTGAAATCAGCTCAGTCAGGGACAACACCATCGTTGAACGCACCATCTGCTGGTAACGCAGTTTCTGCATTGCCAGCAGTTCGGCGTCGCTGTCATCAAACTGCGGCGTTGGCGGCAGGGCGGCGACGCAGTGCAGTTCGCCGAACGGACCGATAATTTCGTCGTCGGTAAAGCTGTACTCATTGCCGTCGTGATTAAGCTCCTCGCGCAGGGCCATCAGCAGCTCGGCGTCTTCATATTCGGCACGACTTATCACCCCAAGGCCATAAATCAGCTTCAGGCGTACAGAGAGATCGCCGAGCGGCCCGCTGCCCTCCAGCAAGGGCTCAACGGCGTATTTCACCGCGTAGTCGTCTTTACGGAACACCTGAAGCACCAGAATATTGACCGCTTCCGTTAACAGCTCGACGGTGGCGATCAGGAAGCTTCGCACGGTTTTGCCAGCATTCAGACGCTCAAGCACACGGTTTTCAAATGCTTGTGTTTCTTCCATCATTGCCTGCATATCTGACAGGAGTCGTAATGGGCGCGACGTCTGTCGCGCCAGGTTGTGCATCATTTTACCGCGTTGTAGTCGTTAACGGCCTCCGCGACGACATCGCTTGCCGCGTCAAGGCCGGAAATCTGGGCCAGCGCGGCCTGCGGCCCCTTGTCGGCGATCAGCGCCGCCAGCTCCTGAGCCTGCGGATCGTCTTCGCTACGGAAATGCATCGCCGCCGCGATCCCTTTCACCAGGTTGCGGTGCGGCAGGCCGTATTCCAGTGTACCCAGCAGCGGCTTAATTAAACGGTCGCCGGCGCTCAGTTTGCGCAGCGGCTGACGGCCAACGCGCTCAACATCGTCTTTCAGGTACGGGTTCTCGAAACGGCCAAGAATTTTCTGGATATAAGCCGCGTGCTTCTGCGGGTCAAAGGCGTAGCGTTTGATCAGCACCGCGCCGCTCTCCTCCATCGCGCCCTGCACGACGGCCCGAATTTTCTCGTCGAGGATCGCATCGCGAATCGTCTGGTGGCCCGCCAGTTTTCCGAGGTAGGCGGTTATAGCATGCCCGGTGTTCAAGGTGAAGAGCTTGCGCTCGACAAATGCCATCAGGTTATCAGTTAATTCCATTCCCGGGATGGTCGGCAGTTCGCCCTTGAACTGGGTTTTATCGACGATCCATTCGCTGAAGGTTTCCACGGTGACTTCCAGCGGGTCATGGGTAGCGGACGCCGATGGCGGCACGATACGGTCAACGGCGGAGTCGACGAAGCCGATATGGGTTTCCACCCAGGCCTTATCTTCCTCCGCCAGGGCGTTAAATACGTGGCCTTTTAACTGCGTTGTGCCGCGCACCATATTTTCGCAGGCGATAATGTTCAGCGGGCGTTCGGTGCCCTGCGCTTTGCGCTTCGCCAGCCCTTTGGCGATGGCCGGGGCGATGCGCTCAAGGACCACGGGACCGACGGCAGTGGTCACCAGGTCGACGCTGGCGATCAGATCCACGACCTCGTCGCCAATGCTGCTGACGGCATTCACGCCGGAGACGGTATCCACCTGCTCATTTTCGCCAACGACGTGAACCTGGTAGCTATGACGGGCATTCAGGGCATCAAGTACGGTCTGATTAACATCGGCAAACGTCAGTTCGATGCCCGCGTCGGCCAGCAGTTTACCGATAAAGCCACGTCCGATATTACCTGCGCCAAAATGTAATGCTTTCATAGTAGTAACCTTCAATTAATGTTTTTACCTGAGAGGGCTGGGGTGAGGCTTTTCCCCTCACCCAAACCCTCTCCAAAAAGGAGAGGGAATGGACCGGTCTGTTTATTTATTCAGCAGCGCCAGTACGTCGTCGACGCTGGTGGTGTTCGCCAGTCGCTCAATCACCGTTTCGTCATCCAGCGCGTTGGTCAGGCTGGTAATCACCTGAATGTGCTCGTTGTTGCGGGCGGCGATGCCGATCACCAGGCGGGCAACATCGTCTTCATCTTCCCCAAAGCGCACCCCTTCCGGGTACTGGCAGAAGACGACGCCGGTTTTCAGCACGCGGTCTTTCGCTTCGATGGTGCCGTGCGGCACCGCGATGGACTCGCCAAGATAGGTCGAGGTCAGTTTTTCGCGGTCCAGCATCGCCTGCACATATTCCGGCTCAACGTAGCCGCCTTTCACCAGTTGCTCGCCGGCGAAGCGGATGGCTTCTTCTTTTGTGGCCGCTTTGCGACCGAGGAAGATGTTATCCGCACCCAGCTTGAACAGGTTTTTGTCAGTATCATCAAAGCTGTCTTTCAGGCTATCAGTGACTTTGACTTCGTTGTCGATGTGGCGCTGGGCCGCCACCAGACGCTCGGTCAGGCTGGTGTAGAGACCGCTGTCGAGGAAGTTGGTCAGCGAAATATGCTGCGCCTGCGGTACCTGGCGCATGGCGCGCTCGGTCAGGTCGCGGTGGGTGATCACCAGATCAACATCCGGCGGCAGATTATTGATCGCGCTGTTGGTGACCGAGATGTTGCTCAGGCCGGCATCCTGCACTTTCTTGCGTAGTACCCCGGCGCCCATGGCGCTGGAACCCATCCCGGCGTCGCAAGCGACGATGATTTTCCGCACATGGCTCAGGTCGTTGGTGACATTGCCTGCCGCCAGCGGGTTGGCGCCTTTTGATTGCGCCTTCATGTCATGCATACGACGCGTCGCGGCTTCGATATCGTCTTCTTCTTTGACTTTGCTGGTCTTCAGCAGAACCGCAGAGACCACGAAGGAGACCGCCATCGCGGCGATAATGGCTGCGATGTTCGCGAAGTAGGCTCCTTTCGGCGTCATCGCCAGCACCGCCAGGATAGAGCCCGGGGAAGCCGGAGAGACCAGACCGCCGTTGAGGATGGTCAGGGTGAAGACACCGGTCATCCCGCCGAGGATAACGGCCAGGATCAGACGCGGGTTCATCAGCACGTACGGGAAATAGATTTCATGGATACCACCCAGGAAGTGGATGATAGCCGCCCCGCCTGCAGACTGTTTAGCGCTGCCGCGGCCAAAGAACATGTACGCCAGCAGAACGCCCATCCCCGGACCCGGGTTCGCTTCAATCAGGAAGAAGATGGATTTACCCAGCTCGTGGGACTGCTGAATACCCAGCGGCGAGAAGATACCGTGGTTGATGGCGTTGTTAAGGAACAGGATTTTCGCCGGTTCCACGAAGATAGACGCCAGCGGCAGCATGTCGTGCGCCACCATGAAGTTAACGCCAGCCGCCAGAATTTTCGACAGAACTTCTACCGCCGGGCCGATGCCGAGGAAGGCAAGAATAGCGAGGATCATCCCGATGATGCCGGCGGAGAAGTTATTCACCAGCATTTCAAAACCGGATTTGATCTTACCGTCGACCCAGTTATCGAACTTCTTGATGCAGTAGCCGCCCAGCGGGCCGGCAATCATGGAGCCGAGGAACATCGGCATATCCGCGCCGACGATAACGCCCATGGTGGTGATCGCCCCGACCACGCCGCCACGTTCGCCGCCGACTAATTTACCGCCGGTGTAACCGATCAGCAGCGGCAGCAGGTAGGTGATCATCGGACCGACCAGCTTCGCCAGCGTTTCGTTTGGCAACCACCCTGTCGGAATGAAAAGCGCGGTGATGATACCCCACGCGATAAACGCGCCGATATTCGGCATCACCATATTGCTGAGAAAACGACCAAAGCTTTGCACTTTGATCTTGATATCGGATGACATAAAACACCCCTTCTTCTGTTTTGCGTATCGCGCAGGCTAAAAGCCCGAGGTTTGTTGTTAATGTGGCGGCAGAGGTAGCCGGGCCCTGATTGATAGTGCGAAATCTGGCACTGAATCGTTTAGCTGTCCAGCCAACGCCTTTTTATGTGATGTAGATCACATGAATATAGGGTGCGCGGTGGGTTTTGTAGTGATTGTGATCACATAATTGCTGTGTAAAAAAACAACAGACCGTCGTTTTTGCCGCTAATCTGCGATTTTGTGTGATATTTGTCACAATTTTGTTTCGTGTTTTTGTTGTTTGTTTGTGATTTTGATCACAAAGAATTTCGCGGTGGATTTTCGCCGCTGTGATCTCGGCCCGGTTTTGCGGCCAGGGCGAGGTGGCTGTGTAACTAAGCAACCATGTTGGTTAAATAACTTTTTTCCACCGGATGGCAAAAATGAAAGGGGTGAATTATGCTCAAATCAGCGGCCCGGATGTCAGTGGGGCGTGAATAAAATTTATATAAATTATTAGCGTAAAGCCGAGGGAATTATGTTTCTCAATTATTTTGCGCTGGGTGTTCTGATCTTCGTTTTTCTGGTCATTTTTTATGGGATTATCGTTATTCACGATATTCCTTATTTGATTGCCAAAAAACGCAACCACCCCCATTCCGATGCTATTCATGTCGCCGGATGGGTCAGTCTTTTTACTCTCCATGTCATCTGGCCGTTTTTATGGATATGGGCCACGCTGTACCAACCTGAGCGCGGCTGGGGCATGCAGCATAAGGCGAATACGGACCCCGACGAACCTGAAAAAGAAAGCGATATACAACAGCTTCGCCAACGACTGAGCGACCTTGAACATCAGGTGGCGGCCATCCAGCGGCCACAGTCCACCTCTGCGGCGGAGAAATAAACTATGGATCTGTTGATAATTTTGACCTACGTGGCTATCGCCTGGTCGATATTTAAAATTTTCAAAATACCGGTAAATAAATGGACAGTTCCCACCGCGGCGCTGGGGGGCGTATTTATTGTTAGCGCGCTTATTTTATTAATGAATTATAACCACCCTTACACCTTTCTGGCGCAAAAGGCGGTGATATCTATTCCTATCACGCCGCAGGTTACCGGAGTAGTTGACAGCGTCACCGACAAAGCGAATCAGCGCGTCAAAAAGGGCGAGGTGCTTTTTACTATTGACCCGGCGCGCTATCAGGCGCGGGTCGACCGTCTGCAGGCCGACCTGGTGACAGCGCTGCACAGTATTAACACCCTCAAGGCGCAGCTCTCTGAAGCCCAGGCCAACACCACCCGCGTATCGGCGGAACGCGATCGCTTATATAAAGACTATCAACGTTACCTGAAAGGGAGCCAGGCCCGGGTGAATCCGTTCTCAGAAAGCGACATCGATAACGCCCGGCAGAATTACCTTGCTCAGGACGCGCTGGTCAAGGCGTCGGTAGCGGAACAGGCGCAGATCCAGAGCCAGCTGGACAGCATGATCAACGGCGAGCAGTCGCAGGTGGTTAGCCTGCGCGCCCAGCTGGCGGAGGCGAAGTACAATCTCGACCAGACTACCGTGCGGGCGCCCAGCGATGGGTATATCACTCAAGTGTTGATCCGTCCGGGGACCTACGCTGCCTCGCTGCCGCTGCGGCCGGTGATGGTGTTTATCCCTGAGCAAAAAAGGCTGATCGTCGCCCAGTTCAGGCAAAATTCGCTGTTAAGGCTGGAGAAGGGCGACGACGCGGAAGCGGTGTTTAATGCCCTGCCCGGACAGGTATTCCACGGCAAACTGGTGAGCATTTTACCGGTGGTGCCGGGGGGAACCTATCAGGCGCAGGGGGCGTTGCAGTCGCTGACCGTGACGCCGGGCAGCGATGGCGTGCTGGCGACCATTGAGCTCGATCCGAATGCCGAAATCGATGCACTACCCGATGGCATCTATGCGCAGGTGGCGGTCTACTCCGACCATTTCGCCCACGTTTCGGTGATGCGTAAAGTGCTGCTGCGCATGACCAGCTGGATGCACTACCTCTATCTCGACCATTAATGCGATCGGCGGCAGGTTGAGCGGGATGCTCACCTGCCTTTTACCTCGCCCTGAGCCATACTCATATCTTTGTTGGCGATAAGGAGCAGGCTATGAAACTGATCGGCAGCTACACCAGTCCCTTTGTGCGCAAAATATCGGTGATCCTGCTGGAAAAGCGCATCCCTTTTGAATTTGTCAACGAATCCCCCTACAGCGAAAGCAACGGCGTGTCGCGCTATAACCCGCTGGGCAAAGTGCCGGCGCTGGTGACAGATGACGGCGAATGCTGGTTTGATTCTCCGGTTATCGCGCAGTATCTCGAGCTGCTGGGCGTGGCGCCGCCGATGATCCCCGCCGATCCCAGAGCCGCTCTCAGGATGCGCCAGCTTGAGGCGCTGGCAGATGGGGTGATGGAGGCCGCCCAGGCGCTGGTGCGCGAAAAAGCTCGCCCTGCGGCCCAACAGTCAGAGCAAGAGCTGCTCCGCCAGCGGGAGAAAGTGGCGCGCGGCCTCGACAGGCTGGAAGCCTGCGCGGCGGACGGAACGCTACGCGGCGACGAGGTCAATCTGGCGACCATCTCTACGGCCTGCGCCATTGCCTACCTGAACTTTCGCCGGGTGGCGCCGGGCTGGTGCGCCACCCGGCCGCAGTTGGTGAAGTTGGTGGATGCGCTGTTCCAGCGCGCCAGCTTTGCGCGCACCGAACCGCCGCGGACTTGACCCAGGCAGGTAACAGTTTGCGCAAGGAGGCGTTACAATCGCCGCTGATTGTTGACTCCCTCTCCCGTCGGGAGGGGGGAAAATAACTTACCGCCAGGCCCATTCATGACTACCGAAATTCGTGCGCTTTATACCCGGCTTCCGGCCATTGACCGCTTACTCCGCGACCCCGCTTTTTCCTCCCTGCTGGCGCAGCACGGCCATTCGCAGGTGGTGACGCAGCTGCGCCAGATGCTGGACGAGGCGCGGAAACAGATCCGCCAGTGTCAGACACTGCCTGACTGGAGCCATGACTGGCTGAGTGCCTGCGCGCAGCGGCTGACCGCCAGCCAGCAGAGCGCCCTGCGTCCGGTGTTTAATCTCACCGGTACGGTGCTGCACACCAATCTCGGGCGCGCCATCCAGGCTGAGGCGGCGGTGGAGGCGGTCGTCAGCGCGATGCGCGCGCCGGTGACGCTCGAATATGATCTCGACGACGCCGGGCGCGGCCATCGCGATCGCGCTATTGCCGATCTGCTGTGCCAGATCACCGGCGCGGAAGATGCCTGTATCGTGAACAACAACGCGGCGGCCGTGCTGCTGATGCTGGCGGCCACCGCCAGCGGCAGGGAGGTGGTGGTCTCCCGCGGCGAGCTGGTGGAGATCGGCGGGGCATTCCGCATTCCCGACGTGATGCGTCAGGCAGGTTGTCAGCTGCACGAAGTGGGCACCACCAACCGCACCCACGCCAAAGACTATCGCCAGGCGGTGAATGACAATACCGCCCTGCTGATGAAGGTCCACACCAGCAACTACAGCATTGAAGGCTTTACCAAAGCCGTCGACGAAGCGGAGCTGGCGGTCATCGGCCGCGAGCTGGACGTCCCGGTAGTGGCCGACCTGGGCAGCGGGTCGCTGGTGGATCTCAGTCAGTATGGCCTGCCGAAAGAGCCGATGCCGCAAGAGATGATCGCCGCCGGGGTGAGCCTGGTCAGTTTCTCTGGCGACAAGCTGCTCGGCGGCCCGCAGGCCGGAATTATCGTTGGCAAACGCGCGCTGATTGCCCGCCTGCAGAGCCATCCGCTGAAGCGGGCCCTGCGCGCGGATAAAATGACTCTCGCGGCGCTGGAAGCCACGCTGCGCCTCTATCAGCATCCGGAAGCGCTGCGGGAAACCTTACCGACGCTGCGCCTGCTCACCCGCCCGGCGGAGGAGATCCGCCGGCAGGCTGAACGCCTGCAGCCTGCCCTGGCGGCACACTATGCTGATTTTGCCGTCAACGTGGCAGCCTGCCAGTCGCAGATTGGCAGCGGCTCGTTACCCGTCGACCGTCTGCCTGGCGCGGCGTTGACCTTTACCCCCCATGACGGCCGCGGCAGCCGGCTGGAGGCTTTGGCGGCCCGCTGGCGCAGGCTGCCATGCCCGGTGATTGGCCGCATTTATGACGGCCGGCTCTGGCTGGACCTGCGCTGTCTGGAAGATGAAACCCGGTTTATGGAGATGTTGTTACGATGATTATTGCCACCGCTGGACATGTTGACCACGGCAAAACGACGCTGCTGCAGGCGATAACCGGCGTGAATGCCGATCGTCTGCCGGAAGAGAAAGCGCGGGGAATGACGATCGATCTCGGCTATGCCTACTGGCCGCAGCCGGACGGGCGGGTGCTGGGGTTTATTGACGTGCCCGGGCACGAAAAGTTTTTGTCCAACATGCTGGCGGGGGTGGGTGGGATCGACCATGCGCTGCTGGTGGTGGCCTGCGATGACGGGGTGATGGCGCAAACCCGCGAACACCTGGCGATCCTGCAGCTGACCGGAAAGCCGACGCTGACCGTGGCGCTCACCAAGACGGACCGCGTGGCGGCCGCTCGGGTGGCGGAGGTTCAGGCGGAGGTCGAGCAGGCCCTGCGCGAACTGGGCTTTGACGCCGCCGCTTTCTTCCCCACCGCGGCGGTGGAAAACCTCGGTATTGCCGAACTGCGCAGCCATCTGCTGCAGCTTACGGAGCGCCTCTATCCACAGCAGCGGCGTTTTCGCCTGGCGCTGGATCGCGCTTTCACCGTCAAAGGGGCGGGGCTGGTGGTCACCGGGACGGCGCTCTCCGGCGAAGTACGGGTCGGGGATACCCTGTGGCTCACCGGCGTCAACACGCCGATGCGCGTCCGCGGTCTGCATGCCCAGAATCAAGCGGTTGAGCAGGCGCACGCCGGGCAGCGCATTGCGCTGAACATTGTCGGCGATGCGCAGAAAGAGGCATTGCACCGCGGCGACTGGCTGCTCTCTTCCCCGCCGCCGGAGCCTGCAGAGCGGGTGATTGTCGAACTGCAGTGCCATACGCCGCTCAGCCAGTGGCAGCCGCTGCATATTCACCACGCTGCCAGCCACATCACCGGCCGGGTGTCGCTCCTTGAGGGCGACCTGGCGGAGCTGGTGCTGGATACCCCGCTGTGGCTGGCGGATAACGACCGGCTGGTACTACGCGATATCTCTGCTCGCTTGACGTTGGCCGGCGCACGAGTGGTGACGCTGGATCCCCCGCGCCGCGGCAAGCGTAAACCGGAGTATTTGCAGTGGTTGCACGCCCTGGCGGCGGTTGGCGCTGACGATGCGCAGGCCCTGGAGCTGCATCTGCAGCGGGACGCCGTCCGGCTTGAGCGCTTCGCCTGGGCTCGGCAGCTGAGTGAAACCGGAATGGCGGCCTTGATCCAGCGGCCTGACTATCTGCAGGCCGGACAGCGCTTGCTTAGCGCGCCGCTTGCCGCCCGCTGGCAGCGAAAATTGTTGGATGCCCTGGCGCGCTACCATGAACAGCATCGCGACGAGCCGGGCCCTGGCCGGGAGCGCCTGCGCCGCATCGCGCTGCCGATGGAAGATGAAGCGCTGGTACTGCTGCTGATTGAGCAGATGCGCGAGAGCGGCTTAGTCCGCAGCCATCACGGCTGGCTGCATTTGCCCGAGCATAAAGCCGGGTTTACCGACGAGCAGCAGGCGGTCTGGCAGAAGGTGGAGACCCTGTTCGGCGATGATCCCTGGTGGGTGCGCGATCTCGCGCGCGAAGTCCATGTTGAAGAGTCCCTGATGCGCGCGGTGCTGCGCCAGGCGGCGCAGCAGGGGATAATTACCGCGATCGTCAAGGATCGTTACTACCGCAACGATCGCATTGTGCAGTTCGCCCAGCGGGTGCGCGAGCTGGATCAACTGCGCGGGTCAACTTGCGCGGCGGATTTTCGCGATACCTTAAACGTAGGGCGGAAGCTGGCGATCCAGATCCTGGAGTATTTCGATCGGATTGGCTTCACCCGCCGTCGCGGCAACGATCATATCCTGCGCGATAAGGCGTTGTTTCTGTAATCATTAACGCCTGCTCCCCGGCGGACAGCGAACGCTGTGTTGCCGGGGAAGAGGAGGTCGCGCTGTGCCGGGCCTTATTCGGCTTCCCGTACCCAGATACGCATTTCGCCTTCTCCGCGGTTTGCCCAGCTAAACCAGGGAATAAAGGTCAGCGTCTGTGAATGGGGGGGGCCAGCGGGTGATCGTAGCTCCAGAGATTCTGCGCGTCGGCGTTTTCTGCATGTTTTCTGTAGCCTGGAGCCTGAATCAACATGTTGCGAGCAAACAGCCCCTTTCCTTCAAACACCGTGAACCTGGCATCGCGTGGCAGCAGCAGGTTATGCAGCGCTTCGCCGTTATCAGCTTGTTCGAGACAATAGACCAGTGGACCGCGCTGCAGCGCGACCTGGCCTGCCTGGTGACGAACAAGCGGATTGCCATATACCCGGCGAACCGGCATCGGCAAGGTAAGCATCAGGGTGTCACCTTCCTGCCAGAGATGATGGATATGCAGATAGCCCTGGCGAATATCCTGCGTGACCGGCGCGCCGTTCAGGGTGATGTGCGGACCCTCGCACCAGTCAGGTAGACGCAGCGCCAGCGTATGGTTCACTGTTGACGGTGATTCGATGACAATTTTGACCTGTTCCCGCCAGGGATAGTCACCGCTGATACGCAGGCGTAACGTCTTTTCCCCAACCGGGATCTCGACCTGATTGCCGACATAGAGATTGATATACAACGCCTCCTCGCGTGGCGTGTAGATATAATGCCCCAGTGAGGTCAGAAGACGAGCGATATTCGGTGGGCAGCAGGCACAGCCGAACCAACGCTGACGAACAGGCTTAACATGGTCATAAATATGATTGAATTTTAAAGACTTAGGCTGCACTTCCAAGGGGTTGACGTAAAAGAAATGTTTACCGTCCAGCGCCATACCGCCCAGAACGGTATTGTACAGCGCGCGCTCCATTACATCAGCATATTGGCTGTCGGCTTCCAGTTCCAGCATGCGGCGCGCGAACATCATCAGCCCGATAGAGGCGCAGCTTTCCGCATAAACGGTATCATTCGGCAGGTCGTAATCGCTGCTGAAGGCTTCCCCGCTGCTCTGTGAGCCAATGCCGCCCGTAATATACAGCTGACGCTGGACCATGTTTTTCCATAACCGCAGGCAATCCTGGCGTTTGCCTTCGTTCTTGCTCAGGCGCGCAAGGTGCGCTACGCCGGCCATTAAATAAACAAAGCGAACCGCGTGACCCACAGCGGTGGTCTGTTCGGCAAGCGGCAAATGCGCCTGGCTGTAGGGTTTATCCATCACCATCCACGCCGGCCCATAGGTATTCCAGAAGGAAGTTTTGCCGCGTTTTTCATACTCGATGTCATAGAAATGCGGCTGTGTCCCACGCTGTTCAACGAAGTAATTAGCCAGCGCCATATAGCGTGGTTCCTGAGTCACATCGTACAAACGCATTAACGCTAGCTCTATTTCAGGGTGTCCCGGGTAGCCTTGCAACTGATTGTCGTCGGGGCCAAACACGCTGTCGATATGATCGGCGAGGCGACATACCACCTCCAGCAAGCGGCGTTTACTGGTCGCCTGGAAGAATGCCACCCCAGCCTCAATCAGGTGACCGGCACAGTACAATTCATGGCATTCGGCGAGATTGGTCCAGCGTTCCCCGGGCGCTTTCACCGTAAAATAGGTGTTCAGATAACCATCTTCACATTGCGCGGCGGCAATCAGCTCAATCACCTCGTCGGCGGTTTTTTCCAGTTCCGCATCTGGCTTCTGGCACAATGACCAGGCGACGGCCTCCAGCCATTTCGCCACATCGCTATCCTGGAACACCATTCCGTAGAATTCTCCTGCCTGCTGACCTGCGGCGATACGGAAGTTTTCTATCGCATGGCTGGGCTCAGCCTCGGCGATCCGGTCATTGAGGGCCTCCCACTGGTAGGGAATGACGACATCACGCACCAGTTGCTGATACTGACCCAGAAACGGATCGTTAACTTTCAGTTTGTGCAGATCGACTTCCATGATTTCTCCTTAAGACTGAACGTGACGTGCGCGCAGATCGGCTGCAATACGCGACATCATGGGATTGTTGAGCTTGCAGGCGCGGATAGCGAAGGCCAGCAACAGATGGAACAGCGCGGGCAGCAGGGTTTCCATCGCCGTGATCCCCGATAGTGAGGATGGAGTCTGGTTGCTGGCGCCGGGTTGATAAGCGACGTAGATAAATACCAGGCTGATAATGCCCGCACTGGAGGCCCATGCCAGCTTGATAAAGAACAGGTTGAAAGCAAAGTTCATCCCCGACGAACGGACACCCGTCTTCCATTCGCCATAATCATCAGAGAAGGCCATCAACGAAAAATGCAGCGGTAGGGTAAAGCCCAGGATGATGCCATTGCCGAGAATGACCGCCAGCCACAGCGTTTGCCAGGACGGACCGGTGGGCAGGAACCACATTCCGACCGCCAGTAAGGCCAGTACCACATTGGTGTAGTAATAGAGCTTGACGGTATCAACGTGGCGCGACAGCCAATTGACGATCGCGGCGCCCAGAATCGAGGAAAAGGTGACCATGGTGAAAAACAGCGATGTATAGCCAGTAGAGCCGCCGAGTACATAGGTAATGAAGTACATGTAGCCGCCACCGCGAATGTTAAACACGTTGATCAACAGGAATGACATCGCCAGCATGAGTAACAGCTGATCGTTTTTACGCAGACCGGCGATATGTTCGCGCAGGGTGAATTTGCCGAGCATCTCCAGGGAAACACGCTCTCGTACCCAGAAAAAGCAGCACAGAAACATCACCGCCGCGATGGCGCACAGTACGCCGACACCATACTGATAACCCTGGGCGGTATTCCCCTGACCGAGCGCTTTTACCAACCACGGCAGGCCCACGGAGACCAGGAATCCTGCCACACCGCATAGTATAAAGCGCCATGCCTGGCAGGAGATCACCTCGCTATGGCGAGTGGTCATCGTATTAATGAGCGCGCAGTAAGGGACGTTAATCGCGGTATAGCTGACTGAAAGCAGCAGGTAAGTGCCGAAGGCCCAGGCGATTTTTACCCCCATGCCGGCATCCGGCACGGTAAAGGTCAGCACGCCGATCGCTGCAATCGGAACCGCAATCCATAGCTGCCAGGGGCGAAAACGTCCCCATCGGCTTTGGGTCCGATCGGCGAGGACGCCCATGATCGGATCGGAAATAGCATCAAACACGCGCAGCGCAAGGAACAGAGTACCGACCAGCGCCGGGGTGAGCCCAAAGACGTCAGTATAGAAAAAAGTGAGAAAGTTCATGATCAGGCAGGTGATGACCGTTCCACCGGCGTCGCCCAGACCATAGCCTATTTTTTCACGGAGAGATAATTTGTCGTCCTGCATGTGCTTCGTGAGGTCGCTTGTCGTAATCGGAGCCGTAGTCATAAATAACTCCCGAAGAGAATGTTCAGAATTATTCCGCTGTCTGGCCGGCGGACATTTTTTGTCTTTTGCAAATACATTAATTATTTTGCACCGAATAAACGAGGCAACAAGGGAAGGGAAAAGTATAAAAAGAGAACGATTCCGACTTTGTCATAAAAATGTGATTCCGATCCGGAAAGGCGTTAATTTATGATTAATAATCAGTTGGAAAGAGATGTTTTATCGTTTCGTTAGCGGAAAATTAAATATATATGCTTGAATTATCCATGTCTCTTCCGATTCGCGTACAAAATGGCGGCTTATTTATTTCCCGTGGCGTCGGCAGCCATCCGGCGCGTAAACTGCAATCCTGGGAAATTATTTTTGTCGAAAAGGGAACGTTAACGATTTGCGAAGAGGATGAAATATTTAACGTTAATGCAGGGGAAAGTTTATTGCTGTGGCCAGAACGTTCTCATGTTGGGGTGGGGGAATTTCCCGCCGATCTGAAATTTTATTGGCTGCATTTTGAAGTACTGACGGAGAGTGTCCGGTCTCTGCCGCCAGCGCTGCTTAACGTTCCGCAACATACCCGCGTCAGCGATCCACAATACATTATTTCGCTGTTTCGCCAGTTTCTTCGTGAACAGGAGAACATTCACCGCAGCCTTGCGCTGGAGCTCCTGTTATTGCTGATACTGCAGCAGATTGCTGCGGCGGCAAGCGAAAAACCGGACGACAGTCCCGGCGCTGCGCTGGCCTGGAAAGCGCAGCAGATCATCCATACCCGTTACCACTTGCCTGTTTCAGCCTCGACGCTGGCGAAAGAGCTGCACTGTAATGCGGACTATTTAGGACGCGTGTATCGTCACGTTTTCCGCGTGACGTTGACCGAAGCGATCCATCGTCAGCGGGTCAGAGCGGCGGAAAAGCTGTTGATCAGCGATTCACTGTCGTTGACCGAAGTCGCGGGTCAGTGTGGCTTTAATGACGTCGGTTATTTTCGCAAGATCTTTCGTAAGCACACCAGCCTCACGCCTGCCGCCTGGAAGCGCCGCTACTGTAAGGAGCACATTAATTCAGCGTAATGAAAAATCAGTTGTGCTAGTGACTAAAAACAGCGCTGATTCCATTCAGGATCAAAGCGCGGGCAGGGACTATTCTGGCACCCTGCGGTTTTATCCCCAGGGAGCAGAGGATGAACCGGTTTCTTATTGCTAATGCCCAACAGTGTATTGGCTGTCGTACCTGTGAAGTGGCCTGCGCGGTGGCGCACCAGCAGGCGCAGGATGTGTCCATGCTGTCGACAAGCCATTTCGCGCCGCGGATCCGGGTGGTGAAAAGCGGCGAGATATCAACGGCGACGGCCTGTCGGCAGTGTGAGGATGCGCCCTGCGCCAGCGTCTGCCCGCAGGGGGCGATTCGTCTGGAGGAGGACGTCTGGTGGGTCGATCAGCGCCGCTGCATCGGCTGTAAAAGCTGCATGGTGGCCTGCCCGTACGGCGCGATGACCGTCACGGTGGTGAACCAGCAGGCGCAGGCGCTGAAATGCGATTTATGCCACCACCGCGCCGAGGGGCCGGCCTGCGTAGCCGCCTGCCCGACGCAGGCGCTGCGGGTGATGGCTCCCGCGGAGCTGGAGGCGCTATGCGCGCAAAAACGCCAGCGGCTGGCGCTGGCGTGAGCGGGTCCGCCGACGGACGTTACCCGTCAGCAGCGTCAGGAATTACGCTTCCTGTTCGCGCCAGGCGAATTCAACCTCTTCGGCGAGAATTTTCACCCCGGCCTCGATTTTTTGCGGGTCCGGCACATAGTTCATGCGCATGCACTGGTGGGTATGCGGCCACGGTTTATCGAGTCCCGGGAAGAAGTAATCCCCCGGCACCATCAGCACGCCGCGCTTTTTCAGCCGCTGATACAGCAGCTCGGTGGAGATCGGCAGATCCTTAAACCACAGCCAGAGGAAGATCGCCCCCTCCGGTTTGTGAATAAGGCAGCGCTCCTCCGGCAGATAGCGGCGAATAATGGCGATGGTCTCCTGCACCCGCTGGTAATAGAAGGGTTTGATCACTGTCTCTGACAGGCGCAGCAGATCCTGACGTTTAATCATTTCACACATCATTGCCGGCCCGATACCGCCGGGCGCGAGGCTGATAATGCCGTTCATGTTGCTGATGGCGGTAATGATTTTCTCGTTGGCGATGATAATCCCGCAGCGGCTGCCCGGCAGGCCCAGCTTGGACAGGCTCATACACAGCACGATGTTCGGATTCCACAGCGGTCGGGCGTTGCTGAAGATTATGCCCGGGAACGGCACGCCGTAGGCGTTATCAATCACCAGCGGGACCCCGTGCTGATTCGCCAGCGCATCCAGTTTGATCAGCTCTTCATCAGTGATGACGTTGCCGGTCGGGTTGGTGGGACGCGAGACGCAGATCATCCCGGTCTCCTCCGTCACCTGCAGATGCTCAAAATCAACGTGGTACTTGAACTGGCCTTCCGGCAGCAGTTCGATATTCGGCCGGGTGGCAACGAACAGATCCTCTTCCAGGCCGGCATCGGCATAGCCGATATATTCCGGCGTCAGCGGGAACAGCACCTTGCGGGTGGTGCCATCTGCCCGACGCCCTGCGAACAGATTAAATAAGTAGAAAAATGCGCTCTGACTGCCGTTTGTTAGCGCAATATTCTGTGGTTCTATCTCCCAGCCCAGTTCGTCGCGCAGCATCTTCGCCAGCAGGCTCAGCAGCTCGCTCTTGCCCTGCGGACCATCATAATTACAAAGCGCATCAAGGGCTTTGCCATTATCCAGCATGTCGGAGAGCAACTGCTGGAAGTAGTCATTCATCTCCGGGATCTGAGCGGGGTTGCCGCCGCCCAGCATAATAGCGCCCGGCGTGCGCAGACCGTCATTAAGGTCTTCCATCAGGCGGGTAATGCCTGAATGACGGGTGAATTTGTCGCCGAAAAGGGAAAATGTCATCGCGAATCGTCTGTCGGTGGTTCTGGAAAGTGGCTAACCATAACGCCAGCGCCAGCGTGGTGCAAATCGAAGGGAATAGGGGTATTTTTGTTTTTATCCTGTGAATCGATATTTTATCAGCGTATTGTTCTGAATGGCTCCCCGCCGGGCAGGGAGCCACTCCTGTATTACTGCTGTTGTCCGGCCCAGATGACCATCACTTTGTCTTCACCGCTCTCGCGCACGAATCCGTAACCCCGCGGCATCGACAGCGTTGTCTGTTTGCCCATGCCGATCGCCGGATGGCGCGCGCGGAACTGGCCAATCTTCTGCCAGTGGGTAACGCTGCGGGCCGCTTTACCGTTAACATCCTGCCAGTTCATCTCTGAACGGGTGCCCTGCAGCGGGTCCGAGCCGGTGGGGCCGAGCGGGCGCGACGACTCGTCACCATAGAAGATCTGCACGGCGCCAGGGGCCAGCAGCAGCAGCTCTGCCGCCGTGGTGCCACCTTCGCGGAACAGGCGCGTATCGTGTGAGGAGAGGTAGCTCAGCACGTTGAAGCTCTGCAGCTTGTCCGCCATTTGCTGCCAGGTGAGGTCAATGTTGGCCATGCAGGTCGCCGCTTTCGCCGCCTGGTCCTGATAGTCGAAATTGATCATCGCATCAAAACCGTGGCGATAGTAATCGCTCTCCATCACCCCGTGTCCCCAGGCTTCCCCGGTCATCCAGAACGGCGCCGCATCCAGCGCTTTATCCGGATTGGCTTTTTTCCACTCCGCCAGCGCGGCGGTGGCCTGGGTTTTTAACTGCTGCCAGGCATCCATCTCCACATGTTTAGCGGTATCGACGCGGAAGCCGTCGATGCCGTAGTCGCGCACCCACTGGCTCAGCCAGTGCGTCAGGTAGTCGCGCGGCGTATAGCCCGGGATCGCCTTCGCCGCAGTGTCCGGTTTATGGCTATAGAAGTTCGGCAGGCCCGACGCCTCCTTCGATTCGGTTTTCAGGTCCGGCAGGAAGGCCAGCGACATGGTGAGGTCGTCATAGCCCGGGTTGTCGTAATCGCCGATATCGGTGCGGATCCACTTCTTACCCCACCATTTCTCCCAACCGGCCTTGTCGCTGAAGTTGATATAGTCGTTAAAGCTGTGCCAGGTCTGGCCCGCGCCGGGCTTCCAGTCCGTCCAGCGCTCGCCGAGGGTTTTTTTCAGCTCATCCCCTTGCAGATACAGGGAGCCGAACTGGAACTCCTGCATGTCGGCCAGGGTGGCGTAACCGGTATGGTTCATCACCACGTCGAACAGAATACGTATTCCGCGCTTATGCGCTTCATCCACCAGCCGGCGGAGATCCGCTTCGGTCCCCATGTTGGCGTCCAGTTTCGACCAGTCCTGAGTGTAATAGCCGTGGTAGGCGTAGTGCGGGAAATCGCCTTTCGTCCCACCGCCGACCCAGCCGTGGATCTGCTCGAGCGGGGAGCTGATCCACAGGGCATTGACCCCCATCTGCTGCAGATAATCCAGCTTGCTGGTTAATCCCTGCAGGTCGCCGCCGTGGAAGGTGCCTATCTCCTGCATGCCGTCTTTATGTCGGCCATAGCTATTGTCGTTGGCCGGGTTACCGTTCACGAAGCGGTCGGTCAGGACGAAGTAGACGGTGGCGTTGTGCCAGTCGAACGGCGCCGGCGCGGCCGTCTCGGCGCGCTCAAGCAGCAGCAGGCCATTGCTGCCGAAGGCGGGCTGCAGAGTGATTTTGCCGCCGCTGACGGTCGCGACATTGCCGCTGTAAAAATCGCGAACCTTGCTGCCCTCGGCGAAGGTTTTGCTAACGTCGATGGTCAGAGGTTTTCCATCCCACTTCGGACACTGGCGGATCTGCGGCGCTGCGGCGCTGGCCTCTTTTTCCTCCAGCGAAATCATCATCGTCGGCGTGCCGGAGCGGGTATCCACCTCCAGGGTATACAGGCCCTGGCGGAAGATGCGCCATTGCGGCGGCGTGCCGCGACAGGGTTCCATGGAGAGCATCTGGTTGAGCTTAATGCCGCCGGAAGGCTGCCAGCACTGTTGGTCAAAATTTAGCTGCAGGGGACGTGTACCCTTCTCAACCACTTTCTGGCTGATGAAGCGGCCCGTCCCTTCTTCGGTGAAAGCAGGGAAGTCGGCAGTGGTCCAGGCGGCAAAGGCCATCCCAGGCACGAATAACGTGGCAAGCGCAGCGAGTTTCATTGCGGGATCCTTGAGCGGTTTTTATCTAGTGTGCCTTGTTGCCGCAAGGGTGAACTCCTCCCGGCGGACGTTTTGCCAGGAGGATGAAAAGGGGTGAGTGACACCGCTCAAAAAATAGGCTAAAAATGAGACGAAGCTAGCATTTTCGCGCTGGCGATGCGGCGCAGAAACCGATTTCAGATGACAGCAATTCGGAATTGGACTATTTCTGTTGATGCCCTCAGTGCGTATTTTTGATACTATTAGCGATTCAGCTATCGTTTTTTTGTGAAAAACAAGGTGTTGGAATGCATATATCCGACCAGGAGACCTGATGATATCGAATCCCATACGACGATATGGGGCCGCCATACTTATGTTACTAACCTGCGTCTTTTCAGGTAGTGTGTTGGCAACAACGCACACAGCAACAAAGAGTCATAAAGCCCCAACGGTTAAGAAGATCAGTAGTACTAAGGTAAGCAGTAAACAAGAGTATTCTCGCAATAGTGTAAAGAGCAGTTCACTTCCTGACTTGCGAAAATACCCTTCCGGAACACCAAGGAAAAAAGCGTTTCTCCGGACGGTCATGCCTTATATTACCAAGCAGAATCAGGCGATTACTGCGGATCGTAACTGGCTTGTTTCCAAGCAGTACGATGCTCGCTGGTCGCCGAGCGAAAAGGCGCGCCTGAAAGATATCGCGACGCGTTACAAGGTGAAGTGGTCAGGCAATACGCGTCATGTGCCATGGAACGCGCTGCTTGAGCGTGTCGACATTATTCCGAACAGCATGGTTGCGACCATGGCGGCGGCGGAAAGTGGCTGGGGTACCTCTAAGCTGGCGCGTGAGAACAACAATCTGTTCGGCATGAAGTGCGGCGCTGGTCGCTGCCGCGGCGCGATGAAAGGCTACTCGCAGTTTGAGTCGGTGGAGCAGTCGGTACAGGCTTACGTCACCAACCTGAACACCCACCCGGCCTATTCCTCTTTCCGCAAATCGCGCCTGCAGCTGCGTAAGGCGGATCAGGAAGTAACGGCCAGCACCATGATTCATAAGCTGAAGGGGTATTCGACCAAAGGGTCGAGCTACAACAACTATCTCTTCGCGATGTATCAGGATAACCAGCGGTTAATTGCCGCGCACATGTAATGTGCTTATCTACGTCATTATTAATGCCCGGCGCGCAAGCCCGGGCATTTTTCTTTGCTCTCTACATCATGACTTCACTGTGCCGGTCACGGTACTCTTTCGGCGTCACGTCGTACTCCTTCTTAAACACCGAATAGAAATATTGCAGCGACGGGTAGCCGCACATCTGCGAAATCTCATTGATCGACAGGCTGGTGGACACCAGCAGGCTGCGCGCCTTTTCCAGTTTCTCGCTGTGGATCACCGTGTGGATGGTCTCCCCCACTTCCTCTTTAAAGCGTTTCTCCAGGTTGGAGCGTGAAATGCCGACGGCGTCGAGCACCTGCTCCACCTTGATGCCTTTGCAGGCGTTGTTGCGAATGTAATGCATCGCCTGAATCACGGAGGGATCGTTTAACGACCGGTAGTCGGTGGAGCGTCGCTCAACGACGCGCATCGGCGGGATCAGCTGGCGCTGCAGCGGAAGCGCCTCGTTATTCAGCAGCCGGTGGAGTAATTTTGCCGCCTGATAACCCATCTGGCGGGTGCCCTGGGCGACGGAGGAGAGGGCGACGCGAGAGAGATAGCGGGTTAGCTCTTCGTTATCGATGCCAATAACGCACAGTTTCTCTGGCACCGGGATATGCAGCAGCTCGCAGGCCTGCAGGACGTGGCGGGCGCGGGCGTCGGTGACGGCGATGATGCCGGTTTGCGGCGGCAGCGTTTGCAGCCAGTCGGCGAGCCGGTTTTGCGCGTGCTGCCAGTTTTCCGGCGCCGTCTCCAGCCCCTGGTAGACCACGCCGCGATACTTCTCCTTCGCCACCAACTGGCAGAAGGCATACTCGCGCTCTACTGCCCAGCGTTTACCGCTGGAGGTGGGGAGTCCGTAAAACGCGAAGCGGTGTACCCCTTTTTCCTTCAGATGAAGAAAGGCGCTTTCCACCAGCGCGGCGTTGTCCGTGGCGATATAGTGGACCGGCGGGTACTGCTCTGGCTGATGATAAGAGCCGCCGACGCCGACGATGGGGACGTTGACATCGGCCAGTAGCTTTTCGATTTCGGGATCGTCATAGTCGGCGATAACGCCATCGCCTAACCACTCTTTGATGTTTTCGATTCGCGCCCGAAAATCCTCTTCAATAAAGATATCCCACTCCAGCTGGGAGGCCTGCAGATACTCGCCGACACCCTCAACCACCTGACGGTCATAAGCTTTGTTGGCGTTGAATAACAGCGTAATACGGTGACGCTTTTCAAACATAGATGATGTTCCTGCTCTAACCCCGGTCATACCCCTTCATTCATGATGTTGCCGATGGCCTGGCTTTCTCATTCACCCCGGCCACGTACGCGATACGCGGCCGGGATGCGCCGTCTGCAACCCGAATGCTGTTGGGTATACACTACCGGCTAATGCCCGAGATATTTCAAGCGCCTTATGGCGAAGTTTGGCGGTAGCGCAAAGAATTCAGACATTCTTCAGAGAGCGCTTCCTTACGCGCGCCGCTTGGTGGCGGAGTCCATCCACACCGCCAGCAGCAAAATGGCGCCTTTGACGATATATTGCCAGAAGGTGGCGACGTCCATCATGCTCATGCCGTTATCCAGGGCCGACATAATAAACGCCCCCATTACCGCCCCGGCGACGCTACCGATCCCGCCCGCCAGGCTGGTGCCGCCGATAACGCAGGCGGCGATGGCATCCAGTTCGGCGATGTTGCCCGCCGAGGGCGACCCCGCGCCGAGGCGTGAGCTGAGGATCAGACCGGCAATGGCGACCATCAGGCCGTTAATGGCAAACACCGCCAGCTTGGTACGCTCGACGTTAATCCCGGACAGGCGTGCCGCCTCCAGGTTGCCGCCGATGGCGTAGATGCGGCGGCCAAAGGCGGTACGAGTGGCCATGAACAGCCCTGCCAGCAGCAGGGCGGCGAGGATCAGTACCGGCGTCGGCACACCGCGATAGTCATTGAGCAGCCAGATTGCGCCCAGCACAATCACCGCGGTAATGGCCTGGCGGCCAACGGCGGCGGTGGAGGACGCGGTCGCCAGACCTAACGCCTGCCGGCGCATCCGTCCGCGCCACTGCCAGATAATGAACGCCGCCATGCCGACAACGCCGATGCCAAAGCCAATGCCATCTGGCAGGTAACTTTGGCCGATCTGCGCCATCGCCGGGCTGGTGGGCGAGACGGTGGTCCCGTTGGTGATGCCGATCAGAATGCCGCGAAACGCCAGCATCCCGGCGAGGGTGACGATAAACGAGGGAACCTTACGATAGGCCACCCACCATCCGTTCCACGCGCCGAGCAGCAGGCCCATCACCAGCGTCACCAGAATGGTGAGCGGCAGCGGCCAGCCGAGCCAGACGTCAAAGATCGCCGCCGCGCCGCCGAGAAGCCCCATCATCGAGCCGACGGACAGGTCGATTTCTGCCGAAATAATCACAAACACCATGCCGACGGCGAGGATGCCGGTGATGGCCGTCTGGCGCAGCAGGTTGGAGATATTGCGCGCGCTCAGGTAGGCGCCATCGGTAACCCAGGTGAAAAACAGCATAATGACGACGATCGCGGCGATCATCACGAAGACCTGGAGGTTAAGCCCCTTCAGCGCCGGCAGGGCGGTGGGGGCGGTTGGAGTAAGTTTGATTTCAGACGACGTGTTCTTCGACATGGCGTTCGCTCCTCAGCGCGGCTTCCATCACCTGTTCCTGGGTCAGATGTTGATTAACCAAATTGGCTTTTAGCCTGCCTTCGTGCATGACCAGCACCCGATCGCTAAGACCAAGCACCTCGGGCAGTTCGGATGAAATGACAATGACCGCGATGCCCTGCTGCACCAGCTGGTTAATCAGTTTATAAATTTCATACTTCGCCCCGATATCGATGCCGCGGGTGGGTTCGTCGAGGATCAGAATGCGCGGATTAAGCAGCAGACAGCGGGCCAGAATCGCCTTTTGCTGGTTGCCACCGCTCAGGCGGCCAATCGCCAGCTCCGGCGAGGAGGTTTTAATTTTCAATCGCTGAATGGACTGCTCAATACAGTGCTGCTCGGCGGCGTCGTCCAGGCTGCTCATCGCGCCGGTGAACTGGCTGAGCGCTGCCAGGGTAATGTTCTTACCTACCGCCATTACCGGCACGATACCGTCTTTTTTGCGGTCTTCCGGCACCATGGCGATGCCGTGGCCAATGGCCTGCTGACAGTTAGTGATGCTAACCGGCTGGCCATCAATGAAAATCTCCCCCTGCCAGCGCCCCGGCCAGACGCCGAACAGGCACTGCACCGCCTCGGTCCGTCCGGCGCCGACCAGCCCGGCGATGCCGAGGATTTCCCCGCGACGCAGGGAAAACGAGACGTCGTTGACCCGTTTAATATGACGGTTTACCGGGTGCCAGGCGGTCAAGTGTTCGACCCGCAGGATCTCCTCGCCGTGGGCGTGCGGTTCGCTGGGATAGAGCGCGGTGAGCTCCCGGCCAACCATCATGGTGATGATGTCGTCTTCGCTCATGCCGCTGGCGTCGCGGGTGCCGATATGCTGGCCGTCGCGGATCACGCAGATTGTATCGGAGATCGCTTTGACCTCATTGAGCTTGTGCGAAATATAGATGCAGGCGATATCGTGGTTTTGCAGATCGCGAACGATCGCCAGCAGCGTCGCGGTCTCTTGTTCGGTTAAGGAGGCGGTCGGTTCGTCGAGGATCAGCAGGCGAACCTGTTTATTCAGCGCCTTAGCGATCTCCACCAGCTGCTGCTGACCGAGGCCGAGGTCGCCGACGCGGGTGTCGGGCGAAATGGGCAGATTGACCTGCGCCAGCAGCTTCTGGCAGCGCAGCGTCATGGTTTCATAATCCAGCAGACCGTGGCGGGAGATCTCGGCGCCGAGGAAAATGTTCTCCAGCACGGTGAGATGTTTCACCAGCGCCAGCTCCTGATGAATAATGGCGATGCCTTTGCGTTCGGTATCGCGAATATGGTTTGCCTGCAGCGTTTCGCCGGCAAAAATAATCTCCCCCTCATAGCTTCCGTGCGGATAGATACCGCACAGCACTTTCATCAGCGTCGATTTTCCCGAACCATTTTCACCGCATAACGAGACCACCTCGCCAGCGTTCAGGCGCAGGCTGACATTATCCACGGCCTTAACGGCGCCGAAGGTTTTGGTGATGTTCTTCATTTCGAGTAGCCAGGCCATAAAGACTCCGAAAAGTGATATCCGGCGGGATGAAAATGACGCCCCGCAGCGGGGCGTCAGCCATTACAGTTCACTCTTTTTATGGAAACCGTCTTTAATCACCGTGGCGTCGATATTCTCTTTATTCACTTCAATTGGCGTTAACAGGCGCGAAGGGACATCTTTTAAACCGTTATTCAGCGTAGTGTCAGACTTCGGCTGCTTATCGTTGCCCAGCTCAACGGCGATTTCGGCGGCGTTGGTGGCCAGGGTGGTAATCGGTTTATAGACGGTCATCGTCTGGGTACCGGAAATAATGCGCTTCACGCCCGCCAGGTCAGCATCCTGACCGGAGATCGCCACTTTGCCGGCCAGCCCCTGGGCGGTTAAGGCCTGGATGGCGCCGCCGGCGGTGGCGTCATTGGAGGCAACCACGGCGTCGATTTTGTTATTATTCGCCGTCAACGCGTTTTCCATTATTTTCAGCGCGTTTTCCGGCAGCCAGCCGTCAACCCACTGATCGCCGACAATCTTAATTTTGCCCTCATCGACATACGGCTTGAGGACCTTCATCTGCCCGGCGCGGAACAGTTTGGCATTATTATCCACCGGCGAACCGCCCATCAGGAAATAATTACCCTGCGGCACTTTGTCGACCAGGCTTTGCGCCTGCATTTCGCCGACTTTTTCATTGTCGAAAGAAATATAAAAATCAATATCAGCATTATTAATCATGCGATCATAGGCCAGGACTTTAATACCTTCCTGTTTGGCCTCTTTAATAACGTTGCTGAGCACCTGACCGTTATAAGGAATAATGACTAAGACATCGACGCCGCGGTTGATCATGTTTTCAATTTGCGACATTTGCGTTTCTTCATTGCCATTGGCGGACTGAACAAAAACTTTGGCGCCTAAGGATTCCGCTTTATTGACGAAAATATCGCGGTCTTTCTGCCAGCGCTCCAGACGCAGATCGTCGATGGCCATGCCAATCTTCACTTCTTTCGCCATCCCCGCCATGCTGGCGAGCAGGAGGGAGCTGGCGCAAAGCGTAAGGCAAAGGTTCTTTATCTTCATAATAACGATACCTTTTTTGTAAGGGTAGGTAAGACGAACGGAAAATAATGTTTGATACATGAGGTTGCGGATACGTTACAGATTCTTAACGCGGAAAGCAGGGCTGGCAATTACCGGTTTTTATTTTGCGGTTATGAAATTTCGTTTAATGCGTAAATTATGACGGCGATCGTATTTTATTCATGCACACTCTTATTATTGCACTGGACTTCTCTGACAGGACGGCAGAAGAACGAGCAGATATTATTTTTTGCGAGCTAGCGCACGTTTGTGGATTCTCTCAATGGCGGTGTGAAATAACGTAATTGAGGAAAATGAAAGCGAAATTCTATATTGGCTTAAACCCGTCATACTTCAAGTTGTAGGTGTGTTGGTGACATTCGTTGCTTCGCCCCCTGGTTATCGGGGACTCGCGCTCCTGCCGCCTTCCTGCAACTCGAATTATTTAGGGTACCTGATTGGTTATTCGCCGCATCTCTGAATATGGAGTTCTCTATGCAGACCTATTTCGATCAACTCGATCGCGTTCGTTACGAAGGCCCGAAATCCACTAACCCGCTGGCTTTCCGTCATTACAACCCGGATGAACTGGTGCTGGGCAAACGGATGGAAGATCATCTGCGTTTTGCGGCCTGTTACTGGCACACTTTCTGCTGGAATGGCGCCGATATGTTTGGCGTGGGCTCCTTCGATCGCCCATGGCAGCAGCCTGGCGACGCCCTGGAGATGGCCAAACGCAAAGCCGATGTGGCGTTCGAATTTTTCCATAAACTCAACGTGCCTTACTACTGCTTCCACGACGTTGACGTCTCGCCGGAAGGGAGTTCGCTCAAGGAGTACAGCAATAACTTCGCCCGGATGGTCGAGGTACTGGCGGAGAAGCAGCAGCAGAGCGGCGTCAAGCTTCTGTGGGGGACCGCAAACTGCTTCACCAACCCGCGCTACGGCGCTGGTGCGGCCACCAACCCGGACCCGGAAGTGTTCAGCTGGGCGGCCACCCAGGTGGTCACCGCCATGAATGCCACCCATCAGCTGGGCGGCGAAAACTATGTTCTGTGGGGCGGTCGCGAGGGCTATGAAACCCTGCTGAATACCGACCTGCGCCAGGAGCGTGAACAGATTGGCCGCTTTATGCAGCTGGTGGTGGAGCATAAGCACAAAATCGGCTTTAAAGGCACGCTGCTGATCGAGCCCAAACCGCAGGAGCCTACCAAGCATCAGTATGATTATGATGCCTCTACCGTTTACGGCTTCCTCAAGCAGTTTGGCCTGGAAAAAGAGATTAAACTGAACATTGAAGCCAACCATGCGACCCTCGCCGGCCACTCTTTCCATCATGAGATCGCGACGGCCATCGCGCTGGGGCTGTTCGGTTCCGTCGACGCCAACCGCGGCGATCCGCAGCTGGGCTGGGATACCGACCAGTTCCCGAACAGCGTCGAAGAGAACGCGCTGGTGATGTATGAAATTCTCAAAGCGGGCGGCTTCACCACCGGCGGCCTCAATTTTGATGCGAAAGTGCGCCGTCAGAGCACCGACAAATACGATCTGTTCTATGGCCATATCGGCGCGATGGATACCATGGCGCTGTCGCTGAAGGTCGCGGCGCGGATGATCGAGGACGGTGAGCTGGATAAACGCGTGGCCAAACGCTACGCCGGCTGGAACGGCGAGCTGGGGCAGCAGATCCTGAACGGGCAGATGACCCTCAGCGACATTGCCCAGTATGCCGTTCAGCATCAGCTGGCGCCGCAGCATCGCAGCGGCCAGCAGGAACAACTGGAAAACCTGGTCAACCATTATCTGTTTGACAAGTAATCATGCGGCGGCGCCCGGCGTGACCGGGGTCGCCACCAGGATGCTCTGTTCGCGCCACGCTCAGCCGTGGCGCGCGTTTAAGGAGAGGGAGTATGTATATCGGCATCGATCTGGGGACATCGGGCGTCAAAGCCATTCTGCTCAATGAGCAGGGTGATGTGGTGGCATCGCATACCGAAAAGCTTACAGTCTCGCGTCCGCATCCGCTGTGGTCGGAACAAGATCCCGAGCAGTGGTGGCAGGCTACGGACACGGCGATGAAAGCCCTGGGCGCGCAGCATAGTCTGCGCGACGTGAAGGCGCTGGGGATCGCCGGGCAGATGCACGGCGCCACCCTGCTGGATAAATCGTTACAGGTGCTGCGTCCTGCCATTTTATGGAATGACGGCCGCTGCGGCGAAGAGTGCCAGCTGCTGGAGGAAAAAGTCAGCGCTTCCCGGCAGATCACCGGCAACCTGATGATGCCGGGCTTTACGGCGCCGAAGCTCTTGTGGGTGCAGCGCCACGAGGCGGCGGTGTTCAGCCAGGTCGATAAAGTGCTGCTGCCGAAGGATTATCTGCGTCTGCGGATGACCGGCGAGCTTGCCAGCGATATGTCTGACGCCGCCGGTACCCTGTGGATGGACGTCGCCCGACGCGACTGGAGCGATGAGATGCTCGCCGCCTGCGATCTCAACCGGGACGCGATGCCGGCCCTGTTTGAAGGCAGCGACGTCACCGGGCAGCTGCGCCCGGAGGTGGCGCAGGCGTGGAATATGCCACAGGCGCTGGTGGTGGGGGGCGGCGGCGACAACGCCGCCGGCGCGGTCGGGGTTGGCATGGCCGATGCCGGTCAGGCGATGCTGTCGCTGGGCACTTCAGGTGTGTATTTCGCGGTCAGCGAAGGATTCCTCAGCAAGCCTGAAAGCGCGGTGCATAGCTTTTGTCATGCGCTACCGGGCCGCTGGCATTTGATGTCGGTGATGCTCAGCGCGGCCTCCTGTCTGGACTGGGCGGCGAAATTAACCGGTCTCGCCAGCGTGCCGGCGCTGATTGCGGCGGCACAGTCAGCCGACGAGAGCGCCGGTCCGGTGTGGTTCCTGCCCTATCTGTCGGGCGAACGCACGCCGCACAACAACCCGCAGGCCAAGGGCGTCTTCTTCGGCCTGACGCATCAGCATGGGCCGGCAGAGCTGGCGCGGGCAGTAGTGGAGGGGGTGGGCTATGCGCTGGCGGACGGTATGGACGTGGTACACGCCTGCGGCATCAAGCCGCAGAGCATCACCCTTATCGGCGGCGGGGCGCGTAGCGCTTACTGGCGACAAATGCTGGCGGATATCAGCGGCCAGCAGCTCGATTACCGTACCGGGGGCGACGTCGGCCCGGCGCTGGGGGCGGCCAGGCTGGCGCAGCTGGCGGTGCACGGCGAAGCCGACCGCGCCGGGCTGTTGACGCCGCTGCCGCTTGAGCAAGCGCATCGCCCGGACGATCGCCGAGTGGCCCACTATGCGCCGCAGCGGGAAACCTTCCGCCAGATTTATCAGCAGCTGAAACCGCTGATGTCATAGCCTCAGTCCGTCCGGCAGCGCCGGGCGGATTACTCCCCTGAATGTCCAGTCTGCATTCATCCAAAACACGTATTTATTAATTCCGAAATGTCAGCTTTGCTGCACCTGGCCTGCGCCATCGCCGGGCGGTTCGGTCATAATCAGCGCGTGTCGACAGGGAGGAGCGATGAATATAAAACGCAGTATTGCCAGAGGGATGATGGCAGCAGGGTCGCTGGTTTATCTGCTGGGTATCTGGCGGACCTGCCCGCTGTTTAGCGGTAAAGGTTATTTTCTTGGCGTGCTGGTGATGGGGATGTTTGCCGTCCTCGCCCATCAGCGCGCCAGACGGTGGCAGGGGCAAGACGACGGATTTATCGCGTTATGCCGGCTGGTGTTGCTGCTGTCGGCGGGCCTGCTGCTGGTAGGCGCCTGGCATGTGCCGGCAGACTGGCATGAAAAAGCCGTCTATATCGCGGCGTGGTTTGTCTGCTTATACGGCGCATCTGCGACCCCCGAACGGGCCCGCGTCGCCCGCGCGGTGCAAAAAACGGAATAGGCGCCCGGTTGTCCGGTACGCCGGGCCGTTAGCTGACCAGCCGGCGGCGATCAACCCGCTGCACCAGGCCGGACAGCAGCAGACTGCCGAGCAGGGCGGCGCTGAAAATCCACACAATATCCAGCAGCGGCCAGCGGCTCAGTTCCAGATGGCTGGCGCGCAGCGCATGCACAATCAGGGCATGGAAGCCGTAAATCCCCAGAGAATGACGCGCAATACATTCGATACCGGGCAGGGGACGCGCGTTAAGCCAGTTTTTGGCGAGCGTCAGCAGGGTGACCGCGCAAACGAACACCGCCGGTCCGCAGTAGAGATACCAGGTGTCGCCGAAGTCCCCGCGCCAGCGTAGCTCATGCAGCGTGCCGCGGGAGATGACCCACACGGCGGCGAGGAACAGCGCGGCGCAGAGCGGGGTCAGCCATTTTTTATCCGTGTTCAGGGTGCCAATGGCCCTGCCCAGCACGCCGTAGAGCACGTAATAAAAGGTGTCGCCATTGATATAGAGGTTGACCGGCAACCACTCAATCCCGGCGGCTTTGACGCCGACCATATTGGGGTTGGCCAGAATGCCGAGGATCGCCATCAGCGTCAGCAGCATTTTGCCGCTGACGGACTTAACCTGAATAAGCGGCGAGAGCAGATAGATAACGGTGATAGCAAAGAAAAACCACAGGTGGTAGAAGACAGGCTTCTGCAGCACATTCTTTAACGACAGCTCGACGTTGATATGGGTAAACAGCGCGATATACAGCAGAGAAAACGCGCTATAGAACGCAATGCACAGGCCAATCCGCCAGAAGTGGCGCGGCTGGGCGCTGCGTTCCCCAAAAAAGAGGTAGCCCGAGATCATAAAAAACAGCGGCACGCTGACGCGGGAGGCGGAATTGAGCAGATTGGCGATATCCCATTGCAGCAGTGTAATCGCATGCGGATGAGTGATATACCAGCTGGTACTGTGGATCATCACCACCATCATGCAGGCAATGCCGCGCAGGTTGGTGATCCAGTGAATCTTTTCTTGCATCCGTCCCTCAAAGTCTACTGGCGAAATAAGGTCTGACCCGCCTTATGCCCCGGTGTCGCACGAGATTAGTCTGAGTTTTTGGTCACAGGCTTGTCGATGTTTCATGATATTCGCAAAATACCTGTAATACTGAATATTTACGATAACAACTTGCTAACAAGGCGGTGGAGGAGAACGTGGTGAAAGGTGTCGTTTCCATAATGCTGGTGCTGCTCCTTGCGGGCTGCAGCGAGACCGTTTCCCCGCCGGCGCAAAAAGCGCAGCGCGCGCGTATTACCCCGCAAACCACGCTCAATATGGCGCAACTTTGCAAGGACCAGGCCGCTATCCGCTATAACACGCAAACGCAGTTAGTTGACGTGAACCATTTTGAACAATTCCAGGCAAGCTATGAGCTGTCGGGCCGTACCGGCAAGAATGAACGTTTCATCTGTTCCTTTGACCCGGACGGCCAGTTTATGCATCTTTCGATGCGCTGAATCGACCCCACCTGGCGTAAATTTCGTCCGTTTTCCTGAAACTACGCCGTTTCGTACTGTATATCTCGCAGCCAGCGGGTATACTGACTCCTTCCTTTAAATCCACACGTATCCAGCACGAAATCATATGCAAAAGTTTGATACCAGGACCTTCCAGGGCCTGATCCTGACCTTACAGGATTACTGGGCTCGTCAGGGCTGCACCATTGTTCAACCACTGGACATGGAAGTCGGCGCCGGCACCTCTCACCCGATGACCTGCCTGCGCGCGTTAGGGCCGGAGCCGATGGCGACCGCCTACGTACAGCCTTCCCGTCGTCCAACCGATGGCCGCTATGGCGAAAACCCGAACCGTTTACAGCATTACTATCAGTTCCAGGTGGTGATTAAGCCTTCTCCGGACAACATCCAGGAGCTGTACCTCGGGTCGCTGAAAGAGCTGGGTATGGACCCGACCATTCACGACATTCGCTTCGTCGAAGACAACTGGGAAAACCCGACGCTGGGAGCCTGGGGTCTGGGTTGGGAAGTGTGGCTCAACGGCATGGAAGTGACGCAGTTCACCTACTTCCAGCAGGTGGGCGGCCTGGAGTGTAAGCCGGTGACCGGCGAGATCACCTACGGTCTGGAGCGTCTGGCGATGTACATCCAGGGCGTCGACAGCGTCTACGACCTGGTCTGGAGCGACGGCCCGCTGGGGAAAACCACTTACGGCGACGTGTTCCACCAGAACGAAGTGGAGCAGTCCACCTATAACTTCGAATACGCCGACGTCGATTTCCTCTTCTCCTGCTTCGAGCAGTATGAGAAAGAGGCCCAGCAGCTGCTGGCGCTGGAGACCCCGCTGCCGCTGCCGGCCTACGAGCGTATTCTGAAAGCGGCTCACAGCTTCAACCTGCTGGATGCGCGTAAAGCCATCTCCGTCACCGAGCGTCAGCGCTATATCCTGCGCATTCGCACCCTGACGAAAGCAGTGGCGGAAGCGTACTACGCTTCCCGTGAAGCGCTCGGCTTCCCGATGTGCAACAAGAATAAATAAGAGGCGGCCATGTCTGAGAATACTTTTCTGGTGGAAATCGGCACTGAAGAGCTGCCACCAAAAGCGCTGCGCAGCCTGGCGGAATCTTTTGCTGCGAACGTGACCGCAGAGCTGGATAACGCCGGCCTCGCGCACGGTAAAGTGGAATGGTTTGCCGCTCCGCGTCGTCTGGCGCTGAAGGTAGCCAACCTGGCGGCGGCGCAGGCCGATCGCGAAGTGGAAAAACGCGGCCCGGCCGTTGCCCAGGCGTTCGATGCCGAAGGCAAGCCAAGCAAAGCGGCCGAAGGCTGGGCGCGCGGCTGCGGTATCACCGTCGATCAGGCCGAGCGTCTGACCACGGACAAAGGCGAGTGGCTGCTGTATCGCGCCCATGTGAAGGGCGAAAGCACTGAAGCCCTGCTGCCGAACATGATTGCCAGCTCGCTGGCGAAGCTGCCGATCCCGAAACTGATGCGCTGGGGCGCGTCTGACGTCCACTTCGTGCGCCCGGTTCACACCGTCACGCTGCTGCTGGGTGACAAAGTGATCCCGGCTACTATCCTCGGTATTCCGTCCGATCGCGTGATCCGCGGCCATCGCTTTATGGGCGAGCCGGAATTCACCATCGACCATGCCGACCAGTATCCGCAGATCCTGCTGGAGCGCGGTAAAGTCATCGCCGATTACGAACAGCGTAAAGCCAAAATCAAAGCCGATGCGGAAGAGGCGGCGCGTAAGATTGGCGGTAAAGCCGATCTGAGCGAAAGCCTGCTGGAAGAAGTCACCTCGCTGGTGGAATGGCCGGTGGTACTGACGGCGAAGTTCGAAGAAAAATTCCTCGCGGTGCCGTCTGAAGCGCTGGTTTACACCATGAAGGGCGACCAGAAGTACTTCCCGGTCTACGACAACGCCGGTAAGCTGCTGCCGAACTTTATCTTCGTCGCTAACATCGAGTCGAAAGATCCGCAGCAGATCATCTCCGGTAACGAGAAGGTAGTCCGTCCGCGTCTGGCCGATGCCGAGTTCTTCTTCAACACCGACCGTAAAAAACGTCTGGAAGACAACCTGCCGCGTCTGGAAACCGTGCTGTTCCAGCAGCAGCTGGGGACGTTGCGCGACAAGACCGATCGCATTCAGGCGCTGGCGGGCTGGATTGCCGAGCAGATTGGCGCTGACGTGAACCACGCGACCCGCGCGGGCCTGCTGTCCAAGTGCGACCTGATGACCAACATGGTCTTCGAGTTCACCGACACCCAGGGCGTGATGGGGATGCACTACGCGCGCCATGATGGCGAAGCGGAAGATGTGGCCGTGGCGCTGAACGAACAGTATCAGCCGCGCTTTGCCGGCGACGCGCTGCCGTCTAACCCGGTGGCCTGCGCGGTGGCGATTGCCGATAAGATGGATACCCTGGCGGGTATCTTCGGTATCGGCCAGCACCCGAAAGGCGATAAAGACCCGTTTGCGCTGCGCCGCGCCGCGCTGGGCGTCCTGCGTATTATCGTCGAGAAGAACCTGAATCTCGATCTGCAAACGCTGACTGAAGAGGCGGTGCGTCTGTACGGTGAGAAGCTGACCAACGCCAACGTGGTCGATGACGTGATCGACTTTATGCTGGGCCGTTTCCGCGCCTGGTATCAGGACGAAGGCTACGGTGTCGACACTATCCAGGCGGTACTGGCGCGTCGTCCAACCCGCCCGGCGGATTTCGATGCGCGTATGAAGGCGGTATCGCACTTCCGTACTCTGGAAGAGTCCTCCGCGCTGGCGGCGGCGAACAAGCGTGTCTCCAACATCCTGGCGAAATCCGACGAAACGCTGAACGACATCGTTCACGCTTCGGTGCTGAAAGAAGCGGCGGAAATTAAGCTGGCGGGCAATCTGGTGGTGCTGCGCGACAAGCTGCAGCCGTACTTCGCCGCAGGCCGCTATCAGGATGCGCTGATTGAGCTGGCTGCGCTGCGCGAGCCGGTGGATGAGTTCTTCGAGAACGTGATGGTTAACGCTGAAGACAAAGATGTTCGCATCAACCGTCTGACGCTGCTGTCCAAACTGCGCGAGCTGTTCCTGCAGGTAGCGGATATTTCTCTGCTGCAGTAAGCGTATCGGAAATAATAAAAGACCTGCCTCAGGGCAGGTTTTTTATACGTGAAATATAAATAGGTGAACCGCTAATAATTCTGTCATTGATATCTTCATTATTTTCATTTATCGATAAGAAATGTTTAGGAATATATAAACATAATTCCGCGAGGTATTTACGCTAGAATGGCGGCGGGTGCTTGAGACTGTGTGTCTCAGGTATTCAGCGGGAGACAGACAGAGAAAAGCCCCACCTGATAGTAATCAAAGTGAGGCTCCCCTATGCATGAACACCATAAGAGTAGCCTCTTACTTGTTGAAAATCAACACGGGAGGCGAGGAATGCCGCAAAAGTATCTGTTGTTTGGCTTAGTAGTGATTTGCTTCACTATTTTATTATTGACCTGGATGGTTCGTGATTCGCTATGTGAATTACAGATCAGGCAGGGAAATATTGAGCTGGTGGCATTCTTAGCCTGTGATATTAAACAGTAAGAGCATCTGGTGGGGATCTATCCCCACCACGCTTGCGGTGTCAGGCATTCTCAATGCACCCTTTCATTGTTCACCAAATAAATCCTTTGCCTCCTGATATCAGGAGGCCTTTTTATTTTTACACGGCCGTTGAATTAAACGGGCTTGAAATTCATAGCGGAGTGTGGCTATCCTATGCCCCGACGAATCCCTCGTCTCTCTGGAGCGCGCCCCACAAATGAACAAACACGACTGATGAATTTCACGCCTTACCTCGCAGACGTTGCGGGTAGGGGAGTATTGATTTCATTCAGGAGTGCTTATGGCTCATTGCGCCCACATCCCCGCTTTTGTTTTACATCAGGTCACCTGTCAGTTTGCGACGGGACAGACCCTGTTTGGTCCGCTCAGCGTCTCGCTGGAACCGTCCCTTTGCGGCCTGGTCGGCCGGAACGGCGTCGGCAAGACGCGCCTGCTGCGCCTGCTGGCGGGCTTTGAGTCTCCTGCCGGCGGCCATGTCGAGCGCGCCGCCGCCGTGGCCTGGGTGGCGCAGCAGCCGACGCTCACGCCGGAGACCACCCTCGCCGCGCTGCTCGGCTATGCGCCGATATTTGACGCCTTGTTCCGCCTTGAACAGGGTAATGGACTGGCCGACGATTTCGAGCTATTGGATGGCCACTGGGATCTCACCGATCGCCTGAGTTTAGCTTTCCGTGAAGCCGATCTCCCGCCGTTCTCTGCCGATCGCCCCGCTTTTTCACTCAGCGGCGGCGAGCGGATGAAGGCTCTGCTGTGCGGCGCCTTTGTCTCCGGCGCCGATTATCTGCTGCTGGATGAGCCTACCAACCATCTGGACCGCCAGGGGCGGGAGTGGCTCTATCACCAGCTGGAAAGCTGGCAGGGCGGGGCGCTGATCGCCAGCCACGACCGCGAGCTGCTGACGCGGATGCCGAGGATTATTGAGCTGACGCCGACGGCGCTGCGCAGCTACGGCGGCAACTATGATGAATATCAGCGGCAGCGTGAGGCGGAGCAGCAGGCCGCGCGCGCGGCGCTGGAGCATGCCGTGACCGAACGACGGCGCACCCGCGCGCGAATGCAAAAGGAGCATGACGCCGCCCAGCGGCGCTCGGCGCAGACGCTGCGTACCGTTGATACCCTGAATATCGCCTCTTTTGAACGTGTGAAGTACAAAGGCGCGGCAAAAGAGCGTCCGGGAACGCTGCGCCGTCAGCATCGTGAACAGAACAGCAGTCTGAATGGCGCCGTGCAGCAGGCGCGAGAGCGGGTGGAAGAGGATACGCCGGTGATGTTCACCCTGCCGGGCAGCGAAGTGGCCGCCGGCAAGCAGGTGCTGGTGGTGGAGTCATTACAGCTCGACCATGCACCGGCTGCGCCGCTGGACTGGCGCGTGGATGGTCCGATGCGCATCGCGCTAAAGGGGCCGAACGGCTGTGGCAAAACCACTTTGCTGAAAACGCTGCTGGGGCTGGAGCAGGCCGCCTCAGGCGATGTCCGGCTGTCGGTGAGCGCCGCTTACCTCGATCAACATCTGACGCAGCTGGATTTATCCCTGTCGGTCATGGCGCACCTGAGCCTGGAAGATACCCCGCTGGATGAGGGCCTCCTGCGCACCCGCCTGGCGCAGCTGCAGCTGGGCGCGGATAAGGTCACTCTGCCGCTGTCGGCGCTCAGCGGCGGCGAACGCCTGAAAGCGGCCCTGGCGTGCGTGCTCTGGCGACGCGAGCCTGCCCAGCTGCTGTTGTTGGATGAGCCGACCAACCATCTCGATTTAGCATCGACGCAGGCTATTCAAAGCGCGCTGGCGGCGTTTCCCGGCGCGATGCTGGTGGTGTCGCATGATGAGGCGTTTTTACAAGGTCTGAGGCTGACCCATAGTCTGGCATGGGAGGAAACGGGCTGGCGCTATACCCGGCTCTGAATGCCCAACAGCCGCCATCGTAAGCTGGCGGCAGTTGGCGACAGATAAAAAAAATCCCCGCCATCAGGCAGGGATTCTTGATTCTTAGCGGCTTGAACTTACAGAGAAGTTACGTTGCCAGCTGCCGGGCCTTTAGCGCCGCTTTCGATGGTGAAGGAGACTTTCTGACCTTCATCCAGGGATTTGTAGCCATCGTTCTGGATAGCAGAGAAGTGTACGAACACGTCTTTAGAGCCATCGTCAGGAGTGATGAAGCCGAAGCCTTTGTCAGCGTTGAACCATTTTACGATACCAGTCATTTTACCGGACATAGTGAATTACCTTTAAAAAAATAAGTGAGCCTTGCGGCGTAGCGGTCTGGACTACAGATTTAAAGCGATAAAGGGAAAGTTCACTACGGGGGTATCTTTGGATAACCTTAGAAGGACTGCTCTATTCGACTGCTCTGTGGTCTGTACATCAAACCTGCGAGCATTAACGCACGTTCAGCACCTGATAGCAAACTTTTTTTACGGTGCAGCGGTAAAAGCTCCCTTGCTGGCCCTTACCGCTGCGCTCGGGATTAATCGAGTAACTGCCTTGAAAGCTGCGGGTTGGCCTGAATCAGGCGCATTAATTTTAGCTCAGTGGGGGACGGTCTTACCCGTCTCGATTCCCACTCTCTTACCATAGCGACGCTCACGCCCATGGCGTTGGCGAAGTCGTCAATCTTAAGTCCAGTGCCTTTACGCAGCTGTTCAAATTCACTAAACACAGTGGACTTACGGTTTGAGGTAAGTGTCTGATTATCGTCCTTAAAAACGATGTGTTCCAGGCTGCTCAGCAGTTCAAACACGGGATCTTTATATTCCATTGAGAACTCCTTTTATCACACAGCGGAAGAGATTTTTCTAAAGCTCTTTAAGAATAGTCAGAAAAAAGCATCAAGGATGGTAACGCCCGTGATTATTTGCCAGCAGGTTATCGAATCAGCCCCAATAGCCGAACGGCAGCGGTGCCTAAGAGCATGATTACTAATACGATGGAGTGGCTTCGAAAATTTTTGTAAACGGATAAGAAAAAAGCGGCAAAGCCGGCGCGGGACGCCGGCTTGTCGATCAGGCTTTCTGCAGACCTCTCGCGTCCTCTGTCGCCGCCGGCGCTGATTTACTGACCCGATATTTAATCAGCAGCGCGATGGCTGACAGGAATGCCGGGATAGCCAGCAGGGTGAAAATGGTCTCAAACGAGAGCTGGGCTTGCATCAGGAAGGCGCCGCTGAACGCGCCAAGGATCCCGCCGAAGCGGCCAATGCCCAGCATCCAGGCCACGCCGGTGGCGCGCCCTTGCGTTGGATAGAAGCCTGCCGCCAGCGCCGGCATCGACGACTGCGCGCCGTTCATAATACTGCCGGCGATGAACACCATCACCCCCATCAGCGCCAGGCTGCTGGTAGAGAAGCCCACCAGACAGACGAAAACGCCGGTCAGCAGCCAGCCGACGGCCACCACCTTATTGGGATTGATCTTGTCCATCAGAGCGCCGAGGATCAGCACGCCAATTCCGCCGCCGAGCGGGAACAGGGCGGTGATAATTGAGGCCTGACTCATCGATGCGCCGGTTTCACGGATCAGCAGCGGCAGCCAGCTGGTCAGGAGGTAGAAGATCAGCAGGCCCATAAAGTAGGTCAGGCACAGCATCACGGTGCCCACCGCGTAGCGTGGGGAGAAAATGACGCCTATGGCCGACTTCTCTTTCACCTGGCCTGCTTCGTGCAGCTCAAATTCCACCGTCTCCGGCAGCGGCGCGATACGCCGCAGGATGGCGGCAATGCGCTGCGCCGGCTGACGCTTCACCACCAGATAGCGGGCGGACTCCGGCAGCAGGAAAATTAATGCTACCGCCAGCAGGAGAGGCATCACGCCGCCCAGTACCAGCACGCTCTGCCAACCATAGTGCGGGATCATCCAGGCGGATAAAAAGCCGCCCAGCGACGAGCCCATCGGAAAGCCGACAAACATCAGGTTCACCAGCAGCGCCCGACGGCGCTCCGGCGCATATTCGCTCATTAGCGTCGCGGCATTGGGCATCGCCGCGCCGAGGCCCAGGCCGGTCAGGAAGCGCAGCAGCGTCAGCTGGTTAAGGCTGGTGGCAAAGGCGGTGAGCAGGCTGAATCCTCCGAACACCACGATCGACATAATCAGCACTTTCTTGCGGCCGATACGGTCAGCCAGTGGTCCCGCGGTTAACGCGCCGACCGCCAGGCCAACCAGCGCGGCGCTCATCACCGGGCCGAGGGCTGATTTTTCCACGCCCCATTCCTGGACCAGGTCGGAGGCGATGAATCCGATGATCGCGGTGTCGAACCCGTCCATCGCGACGGTGATGAAGCAGAGCGCGAGGATCATCCACTGGTAGCGGGTGAAGGGGTGCTCGTTGATAAAGGCCTGAATGTCGATGGTTGTCTTAGTCATACGGCTTTCCTGGCAGACTGAGCGAGGGACAGAGGTTTGTTATTATCGTCGCCTTCGCGTCGTTGAGATTGATTTGTGCGATAATCGAACGCATCGCCGTTAATCGCTCATTCATCAAATCATTGAAGCGCTGACCAGGCAATCCGGGTGGGCGCCAAAGCGTGCGATTATCGTCCGCTTCAGGGCGCGGCGTTGGGTAGTGGATTATAAATTTCAAAAATATCAATTAGTTAATTGATATTCATCGGTCTAATTTGAAGCGCATATTTGTGATGCGCATAACAGACGCGCCAGGCGACGGCAGCGGCGTGCGGAATGGCGTTTTTCCTGCGTAAGATTAGCAGTAAAGGGTATCCTGCGAGGCCGAGCTGGACTATCCTTGTCAGCGTCTGGCACGTGTGTGTCTTTGTGCGCTTTTTTTGGCTGAAAGGAGTAAAAAAATGGCGACAGGAAAGTCCTGCTCTCGCTGGTTTGCGGCTATGGCGGCCTTATTAATGGTGGTTAGCCTGAGTGGGTGTTTTGATAAAGAAGGCGATCAGCGCAAAGCGTTTATCGACTTCCTGCAGAATACGGCGATGCGTAGCGGTGAACGACTGCCGACGCTGACCGCCGATCAGAAAAAACAGTTTGGGCCGTTTGTCTCTGACTACGCGGTGATCTACGGCTACTCGCAGCAGGTGAGCCAGGCGATGGACGCTGGTCTGCGCCCGGTAGTGGACAGCGTCAATGCGATCCGCGTTCCGCAGGACTATATGACCCAGCGCGAGCCGCTGCGTCAGGCGAACGGCGCGCTGGGCGTGCTCAGCCAGCAGCTGCAGAATGCCAAAATGCAGGCCGATGCCGCGCATGGCGCGCTGAAGCAGGCGGACGATCTCAAGCCGGTCTTCGATCAGGTTTACGCCAAGGTGGTGACGGCGCCAGCCGACGCGCTGCAGCCGCTGATCCCGGCCGCGCAGATCTTTACCCAGCAGCTGGTTCAGGTGGGGGATTTTGTCGCCCAGCAGGGAACCCAGGTGAGCTTTGTGGCCAACGGCATTCAATTCCCGACTTCCCAGCAGGCTAGTCAGTACAATGCGCTGATTGGGCCGCTGGCGGCGCAGCATCAGGCGTTTAATCAGGCATGGACGGCGGCGGTGAACGCGACCCGCTAATGCCCTGTCTGGCTGACGTGAGCTGCGGCGAACGGGCTGGATAACGGACAGAATGCAAAAAGAACCCGGGGAGGGCGATTGCCGCCGCTACCCGGGTTTTTTTATGGCTTATTTTACCTGCGGATTGACGCAGTTTTTTTCGACCTTGCCGTTCAGGGCGTCGATCAGGTTATCCACCGCGCAGGCCGCCATGTTGTAGCGCGTCTCATGGGTGGCGGAGCCGATATGCGGCAGCGCGACGACGTTCGGCAGGCTCAGCAGCGGCGAATCTTTAGCCAGCGGCTCGTGCTCGAAGACATCAAGGCCGGCAGCGTGAATGTCACCCGCCTGCAGGGCGGCGATCAGCGCCTGCTCATCGACCACCGGGCCGCGCCCGGCGTTAATAAAGATGGCGGAAGATTTCATTTTGGCGAACTGCGCCTGGCCGAACAGATGATGGGTCTCTTCGCTCAGGGGCAGGATCAGGCAGACAAAATCGGCTTCCTGCAGCAGGGTATCAAGATCGCAATAGCGTGCGTTGAAACGTTCCTCCGCCTGCGGATGCTGGCGGCGCGCGTTATACAGGATCGGCATGCCGAACCCGAAGTGGGCGCGCTGCGCCAGCGCCATGCCGATGCGGCCCATGCCGACGATACCTAAGGTTTTATGGTGTACGTCGGTACCGAACCAGTCTGGCCCAATGCTCTTCGTCCATTCGCCCGCTTTAACGCGCTCCGCCACTTCCACCACCCGGCGGGCGGTGCTCAGCACCAGCGCCATGATCGTGTCGGCGACGGTCTCGGTCAGCACGGTCGGGGTATGCATCAGCAGCACCCGGCGGGCGTTCAGCGCCTCGACGTCGAAGTTGTCATAACCAACGGACACGGTGGAGGTCGCACGCAGCTTCGGCATCTTCTCCAGCAGCGCGGCGTCAACCTTTTCGCTGGAGCCCAGCAGGCCTTCAGCCTGGGCAAAGGCCTCAGCGTGCTGCGAAACGGTCTCCGGCCGCAGGTTTTTCACCTGAGTGACGGAAAAGTGCTCCTCCAGACGCTGTAGCAGGTCGTCGGGAAGCGTTTTATAGAGAATGACAGACGGCTTCATGCGAATCTCCGTAGTGTGAGTCGTTCAGGCGTGATGAGCGCCAAGTGGAAGGTTTTGATTATTAGCAGGCTTAACAATCAAAGTCAGCCATACTGAGGCGAAAAGCGCCACCCCCATAAAAATATAGGAAGCTGCTGGGCTGCCGGTGGCACCGTTCAGGTAGCCAACAAACCACGAGCCGCAGAAGGAGCCCAGGGCGCCCATGCTGTTGATCAGCGCCATGGCGCCACCGGCGACGTTGCGTGGCAGCATTTCCGGAATAATGGCGAAGAAGGGGCCGTAAGGCGCATACATTGCCGCACCAGCCACTACCAGCAAGGTGTAAGAGACCCAGAAGTGGTTGGCGCCGACCGCCCAGGAGCCGATGAAGGCCAGTCCGCCAATCAGCAGCAGCGGCCAGACGAACAGCTTACGGTTCTGCATTTTATCGGAGGCCCAGGAGACCACGATCATGGCGATAGTCGCCGCCAGGTATGGGACCGAGGAGAGCCAGCCCACTTCCACCATCCCCATATTTTCGCCGCCGCTGCGGATAATCGACGGCAGCCACAGTACAAAGCCGTACACGCCGATGCTCCAGGCAAAGTACTGGGCGCAGAGCAGGATCACGTTGCGGGAGCGGAAGGCCTCGCCATAGTTACGCACCGCTTTGATGCCCTGCTGCTCACGATCCAATTGTTCCTGCAGCGCGGCTTTTTCACTCTCCGCCAGCCAGGATACCTGCGACGGTTTATCTTTCACCAGCACCCACCAGCAGAAGGCCCAGATCACCGCCGGCACCCCTTCGATGATAAACATTTCCCGCCAGCCGAAGGCCTGAATCAGGTAGCCGGAGACCACCGACATCCACAGGACCGTCACCGGGTTGCCGAGGATCAGGAAGGTATTGGCCCGCGAGCGCTCGGATTTGGTGAACCAGTTGCTGATATAGATCAGCATCGCCGGCATCACCGCCGCTTCGACGACGCCGAGAATAAAGCGAATGGCCGCCAGCGCCGGGATATTATGCACAATCCCGGTCAGGGAGGCGCAGCCGCCCCACAGGATCAGGCAGATAAAGATCAGTTTGCGAACGCTGCGGCGCTCTGCATAAATAGCGCCGGGGATCTGAAAGAAGAAGTAGCCAAGGAAGAACAGCGCCCCCAGCAGGGAAGAGATCCCTTTGGTGATGCCCAGGTCTTCGGTAATGCCTGCCGCGGAGGCGAAGCTGAAGTTGGCGCGGTCGAGGTACGCCAGGCTATACGTGATAAACACGATAGGCATGATGTACCACCAGCGTTTCGTTGCATTTGTTGAGCTATTCATAGGCTTGCCTCTGTCAATGAGGTGACATACGTCCGTCGAAACGGACGCTGCTGTGCCGCGCTGCAGGTAGGGTACAGGACGGCTGTTATTGTTGCGTATAAATGTTATTCGCCCAGCGCGTCGCGGGTGGGCAGCCCCTCGCTGTCGCCCTGGACCTGAATCGCCAGCGAACCGATTTTATTGCCGCGGTTCACCGCCTGAAGCAGGGTTTTGCCTTCCAGCAGGGCGCTAATCACCCCAACGGCAAAGCCGTCGCCGGCGCCGACGGTATCGACGACGTTTTCGACTTTAATGGCATCAACCGTGCCCTGTTCGCCGTTGGCGCTCTTGAACCAGGCGCCGTCGCAGCCGGTTTTAATGACCACCGCCTTGACGCCGCGCGAGAGATAGAAATCGGCTATCCCCTCCGGAGTCTGCTGGCCGGTGAGGATGACGCCCTCTTTTAAGCCTGGCAAAACCCAGTCAGCCTGGAAGGCGAGACGGTTGAGTTTCTCCACCATCTCGGCTTCGCTTTTCCACAGCACCGGACGCAGATTGGGATCGAAAGAGAGGGTTTTGCCCTCGGCTTTCATGACCTTCGCCGCATGCTCCAGCAGTGCATATGAGCTTTCAGAGAGCGCGGCGGCCACGCCGCTCAGGTGCAAATGACGGGCGCTGGTGAAGTAGTCGGCGCGAAAATCGTCAGGCGACAGATGGCTGGCGGCAGAACCTTTGCGGAAATACTCCACAATGGGATCGGTTCCATTTTCGACTTTCGATTTCATCTGGAAACCGGTAGCGAAGCGGTTATCAATGGCGACAGCATGACTATCGATCCCCTCTTTCGCCAGCGATTGCAGTACGAAGCGGCCAAAGCTATCGTTACCGACGCGGCTGACCCAGCCGACCTTCAGACCCAGGCGCGCCAGACCGGTGGCGACGTTCAGCTCGGCGCCGGCGACACGTTTCATAAAATGCTCCACCTCGGCCAGATCGCCGGTTTCGGTGGCGACAAACATGGCCATAGCTTCGCCGATGGTGATGACATCTAAATTTTCCACGGCTTATTCCTCGCGTAACAGGTTGACGTAGCGGCGGGTCACGGCCGTCAGGTCATGGCCAGTCAGCGGAAACTCGATTCCACGCGGTGCGTCGGCGGGAAGATTATCGAGCAGGGCCAGCCAGCGGTCGGCGGCCTGATCCGGCGGCACAGCGCGGAATTTCTCCTGATGTGGCTCCGCCGCTTTCACATGAATATAGCTGACCGCCGGCGCAAGATGGCGGGCTGCCTCTTCCGGCGAATCGCCGACCCACAGCCAGTTGCCCATATCAAACGTTAAGGTGATCGGCAGCTGATGGACCCGGCAGGCGGCTTTGAAGCGCTGCATCGGCGCCAGCTGGCCGCAGTCGGTCTGATCATTCTCCACCACCAGCGCCATGCCGCTGTCGCTGAGGATATGGCGCAGCTCGTCGAGCTGCTGGTTGTGGCGGAAATGGCCAAGGGAGAGCTTCAGCCACAGGGCGTTAAGGGTCTGCGCTTCCGCGAGCAGCGTCGGGAGATGCGGGTTAAGCTCGCCGTTGTCGGCGAACAGCGCCTGGGGCGCGGAGTAGCAAGCCAGCAGGCCGTGGCGCTCGATGGCGGCTGCCAGCGCCGGCAGGGCGTTGAGCTCTTCGGCGCTGAACAGCTCGCGGCGGATTTCGACGCCGTCCGCGCCGGCGTCGGCGATAAACGGCAGGACGGCGGCCTGGCCGCCTAAGGATTTAACATGGTCATTACCATAGGCAGCGGTAACGACAATAATTTTTCTGGCCATCGCGCTCTTACTCCCGGCGTTTGTTGCTTAATCTCCTTATTACGCTAGATGGTATCGGTTCCATAAGAAAGGGCGAGATGTTTAATTTATGATCGGCATCACGAAGGATCGTTAACGGGAGGTTGATCCGCGGACGATAAGCTCGCCGGAAAAGACCCGCTCGCAGATGGGGTCGTTAGTGCCGGCAATGCGTCGAATCACCTGTTCCACCGCCGCGTAGCCGATCTGCCACGTCGGTTGTTTGAGGGTGGTGATGCCGACGCCGGCCAGCTCCGCCCACTCCAGTTCGTCGAAGCCCAGCAGGCCGATATCGCTGCCCCAGATCAGGCCGACGCGCTTCAGGGCGCGGGCCACCTGCAGCGTCAGCGCGCCGTTGGCGGAGATCACCGCTTTGCGCATCCCGCGGTGGCGGGCGTGGAACTGGCGCAGGACGTTGTCCATCATCGCGCCGTCGTTGAGCTGCACTTCGGCGTTTTCGGCCACCACGCCGTGGTGGCGGGCGAGCGTGGCGCGAAAGGCGCTCAGGCGCTCGCGGCGGGTATTGACCGAGCCCAGCGGTTCGCTGAGAAACAGGATGGCCTCAAAGCCTTTCTCCACCAGGTGTTCGGTGGCGGTGGTGGCGGCCTGAGCGTTATCAAGTCCGACCACATCGCAGGCGAAATCGGGGATTTTACGGTCAATCAGCACCATCGGCAGGGCCGACTGCTGCAGGCGGTTCAGGCCATCCTCCCGCATGCCGACCGCGTTGACGACGATGCCTTCCACCTGATAGCTGCGCAGCAGGTCGAGATAGTGCAGCTCCTGGTCAAGCTCGTTATTGGTGTTACATACCAGCAGGGTAAAGCCCTTTTCCCGGCAGGCCGCTTCAATGCCACTCATGACATTGACCGAATAGGGGTTGGTGATATCGGCGATGATCAGGCCGATGAGGCGGGTGCGGCCGTGCTTGAGGCCGCGGGCCATCAGGCTGGGGCGGTAGTCGAGTTCGGCAATGGCTTTTTCAATACGTGATAACAGATCGTCGGAAAGCAGGTGCTTCTCGCCGTTAAGATACCGTGAAATGCTGGTTTTGCCGGTCTTTGCGGCTTTCGCCACATCGCTAATGGTTGCACGCGCCGCTTTCGCCATGATGGCTTCCTTTGCTGAAAATCTGCCAACACCTTAGCGCGAAAAATAGCGATATCAAGCATTTTGCCCGGCAGAGGCGCGGCCGGGCAACATGAGGATGCGCTTATTGCAGCGGGCTGAGGGTGATTTCCACGCGACGGTTCTGCGCCTTACCTTCCGCCGTGCTGTTGCTGGCGATCGGGTTCGCCGGCCCCATGCCGGTGGTGCGAATGCGGTTGGCCGCCACGCCCTGGGTGATCAGTGCGCTGGCGACGCTGTCAGCACGCTGCTGCGACAGACGCATATTCAGATCCTTACTGCCGGTGCTGTCGGTGTAGCCGACGACGTTAACGGCGGTTTTTTCATACTCTTTCAGCACCATGGCCACGCCGGTCAGGGTGTTGGCGCCGGCCGGTTTCAGGTTGGCGCTGTTGCTGTCGAAAGTGACGTTATTCGGCATGTTCAGCACGATATTGTCACCATTTCGCGTCACGCTGACCCCGGTTCCCTGCATTTTGTCGCGCAGCTTCGCTTCCTGCACGTCCATGTAGTAGCCTATGCCGCCGCCCAGCGCCGCGCCTGCCGCTGCGCCAATCAGCGCGCCTTTGCCGCGGTCATGTTTGGAAGAGGAGAGCGCGCCGACGCCAGCGCCCACTAAGGAGCCAATACCTGCGCCAATACCGGATTTACCTGCTTCACGCTCACCGGTATAGGGGTTGGTGGTGCAGCCAGATATCGCCAGGGTGCCGCTGACCAGCGCCGCAATCATAAGTACGCGTTTTTTCATTTAATGTCCTTAATCCTTTTTATTCTTTGTCACAGCGAACGTGACGGTTGATTATGACGCGCGAATACGTAGAAAATTCCCCAAACACCATCTCATTTTGTAAATAACATTGAACGGCGCCGATCGCACCGTCACCACACCTGCTTTCGCTGACCAGGAGCTGCCCTTGCCAACCTCATCTGCAACCAAAACCATTTTAACCGCCGCCCATTGGGGACCGATGCTGGTGGAAACGGACGGGGAAAACGTCCTCTCCTCCCGCGGCGCGCTGGCGACACCGTTTGCCAACTCGCTGCAAACGGCGGTGCGCGACCAGGTGCACAGTAAAACCCGCGTGCGCTACCCGATGGTGCGCAAAGGTTTCCTTGCCTCTCCGGACAAGCCCCAGGGGGCCCGAGGTCAGGATGAATTTGTGCGGGTGAGCTGGGAGCAGGCGCTGGATCTGATCGATGCCCAGCATCGTCGGATCCACGAAAGCTACGGACCGGCCTCTATTTTTGCCGGCTCCTACGGCTGGCGTTCTAACGGCGTCTTGCATAAGGCGGCCACCCTGCTGCAGCGCTATATGAGCCTGGCGGGCGGCTACACCGGCCATCTCGGGGATTACTCCACCGGCGCGGCGCAGGCGATCATGCCTTACGTCGTGGGCGGCAATGAGGTATATCAGCAGCAGACCAGCTGGCCGCTGGTGCTGGAATACAGCGAGGTAGTGGTGCTGTGGAGCGCCAACCCGCTGAATACGCTGAAAATTGCCTGGAACGCCTCCGACGAGCAGGGTATCCCGTGGTTCGACCGGCTGCGCCAGAGCGGAAAACGCCTGATCTGCATCGATCCGATGCGATCGGAAACTGTCGATTTCTTTGGCGATTCGATGGAGTGGATCGCGCCGCATATGGGCACCGACGTCGCGCTGATGCTGGGTATCGCCCATACGCTGGTGGAGAATGGCTGGCAGGACGACGAGTTTCTTGCCCGCTGCGCCAGCGGCTACGAGATTTTTGCCCGCTATCTGACCGGCGAAAGCGACGGCGTGGCGAAAACCGCCGACTGGGCGGCGGCTATCTGCGGCGTCGCAGCGGATAAGATCCGCGAACTGGCGAAACTTTTCCACGAAAACACCACTATGCTGATGTCTGGCTGGGGCATGCAGCGCCAGCAGTATGGCGAGCAGAAACACTGGATGCTGGTCACCCTGGCTGCGATGCTGGGGCAGATTGGCACCCCGGGGGGCGGGTTTGGTCTTTCCTACCATTTCGCCAACGGCGGCAATCCGACCCGCCGCGCAGCGGTGCTGGGCTCGATGCAGGGGAGCGTGGCCGGAGGCGTGGACGCCGTGGAGAAGATCCCGGTCGCGCGGATTGTCGAGGCGCTGGAGAACCCGGGGGCGGAGTATCAGCACAACGGCATGGCGCGGCGCTTCCCCGATATTCGCTTTATCTGGTGGGCCGGCGGCGCCAACTTTACCCATCATCAGGATACCAACCGCCTGATTCAGGCCTGGCAGAAACCAGAGCTTATCGTCATCTCCGAATGCTTTTGGACCGCCGCCGCGCGTCATGCCGATATCGTCCTGCCGGCGACCACCTCGTTTGAGCGCAACGATCTGACGATGACCGGGGACTACAGCAATCAGCATCTGGTGCCGATGAAGCAGGTGGTCGCCCCGCAGGGTGAAGCGCGCGATGATTTCGCGGTCTTTGCCGACCTCAGCGAACGCTGGGAGGCGGGTGGCCGCGAGCGCTTTACCGAAGGGAAGAGCGATCTGCAGTGGCTGGAGACCTTCTATCAGATGGCCGCCCGGCGCGGCGCCCAGCAGCAGGTGACGCTGCCGCCGTTTGCCGAATTCTGGCAGGCTAACCAGCTGATTGAGATGCCGGAGGAGCCGGAGAATGCCCGTTTCATCCGCTTTGCCGCCTTCCGCGACGATCCCCAGGCCAACCCGCTGAAAACGGCGAGCGGTAAAATTGAGATCCACTCGCCGACCATCGCCGCCTTTGGCTACACCGACTGCCCGCCGCACCCAATGTGGCTGGAGCCCGACGAGTGGCATGGCAACGCCGAGGCGGGGCAGCTGCAGCTGCTGTCGGCCCATCCGGCCCACCGGCTGCACAGTCAACTGAACTACTCCGCGCTGCGCGAACGCTATGCCGTTGCCGGACGCGAACCGTTGACTATTCATCCGCAGGATGCCCGGGCGCGGGGGATTGCCGATGGCGATCTGGTGCGGGTGTGGAACGCCCGCGGTCAGGTGCTGGCCGGCGCGGTGGTGACGGAGGGGATCCGCCCGGGGGTGATATGCCTGCATGAAGGAGCGTGGCCCGACCTGGATCCGGTGGCGGGCATCTGCAAAAACGGGGCGGTGAACGTCTTAACTAAAGATATCCCAACATCCCGCCTGGGCAACGGCTGTGCCGGTAACACCGCCCTGGCGTGGCTGGAGAAATATACCGGCCCGGCGCTGCCGCTTACGGCATTTGATCCGCCGGCCAACGCATAATCCAGGTGGGGTGCTGAGTATCGTCCTGCCATGCGCAATCTTCAATGCGGAAGCCTTGCGCATGGTAGAAACTGACCGCTGATTCGTTTTTCTGATAAACCTCAAGGCTAAGCCAGGCGTAGTGCTGCTTGACTTCATCCAGCAGCGCCCGGCCAATGCCCTGGCGAATAGCGTCCGGCGCGACGAACAGCGCGCCGACGAAACGGGACTCCAGCACGCTGACAAAGCCTTTTAGCTCCCCGTCGCGCTCCCAGACCCAGGTGCTGGCGGCGGGAAGATAGACATCCCGTACCACCGCGACGCTGTCGCGCCAGTAGCTTTCGCTGATAAAGGGATGGGCATGAATCGTACTTTCCAGCCACAGGTCCAGCAGCGGCAGGTTATCTTTAGCGTCCCACTTGCGGATCATCCTGACCTCCAGGGTGACAGAAGCAGCCGGTGACATGGTCGTTGACCAGCCCGCAGGCCTGCATAAAAGAGTAACAGATTGTCGAACCGACAAACTTAAAACCCCGTTTTTTCAACGCTTTAGACAGCGCATCTGAGGCCGGCGTCGTGGTCGGGATCTCCGCCAGCGTCGCCGCGCGGGTGACCTGGGGCGCATTGTCGACGAAGGACCAGACAAAATCAGTGAACGACTCGCCATTTTCCTCCATCGCCAGATACGCCCGGGCGTTGCCGATGATGGCCTGGATTTTTCCCCGATGGCGGATAATCCCGGCATCCTGCAGCAGCCGCTCGACATCTTCATCCCCCATCGCCGCCACCCGCACCGGATCGAACTGGTGAAAAGCCTGGCGATAGTTTTGCCGTTTTTTTAACACCGTGATCCATGATAACCCGGCCTGCTGACCCTCAAGGCAGATCATTTCAAACAGCCGCTGGGATGCTTTTTGCGCGACACCCCATTCGGTATCGTGATACTCGATATATAACGGATCCTGACTCACCCATCCGCAACGCTGCATAGCTATTTCTCCCTCTGCGCTAAAAAAGTGGACGCCCCGGCTTGACGACTGAAAGATAAAGATAATAGTTAATACAGGGAAATCGTATCCCCCAAAAAAACACAGCAATAATGCCGATTCGGCTCTTTTCTGGAGTCGCATTAATGATAATAAAGAAATGCAATGGCCTCCGGGGGTTCTTGTTCCCGGTGTGCGTATCCGTCTGGGTGTCGTGTGTCTCTGGAGCGAATGCCTGGCAACAGGAATATATCGCTATCGATACAAAAAGTAATACGTCGGAACGCTATACATGGGATAGCGATCACCAACCACGCTATGAAGATATCCTCGCCGAGCGGATGAAGTCGTCTGAAACGCCGGGCGGACTGGCGTTAAACCAGGGGCTGGCACCGCCGGACAGCAGCCGTGGGATGAGCGTCGGCTGGAATTATCTGCTGGCAAACGGCATGACCTCCGGGCCGGTGGCCAGCCTGCGCAGCGACTACACCGCGCCGGCGACGAAAAGCGTGGGCGAGACGGGATATGTCAACACGCTCGGCTGGCGTATGGATTATCAGTCGCTGTGGGGCGTGCACCCTTGGGCGCAGGTGAGCTATAACCAGTCGCTCGCCAGCGATGCCTGGTCGCCGACCACCCGCGCCAGAGAGGGCGGCTGGAGTGATGTCACCCTGGGCGCCGATATGCCGCTGGGATCGCATGTGGCGGCATGGGCCACGCTGTCACAGGCGGACAACGTCCCATCGGGGGAAAATACGCTCTATCTGATGGGGGTCAGCGCCAACTTTTGACCCGCGATTGTTACGCATTTGAAACGATGTGGTTATTGTTAAATCTCAGTAATGGCGCATTTCTGTGAGATAGCGCACACTAACTTTTTCCCTGAAATTCGCGGAATGAATGTCATGCAATGTCATTCATTCCGCCATTAATGCATTTCATTCCCTGCTGATGGCAGTTCATGCCTTTTTCCCCCACTGGATGAGGGGCCTTCGCTATTGTGGCGGCAGTTAATTTATCAGGACAACTGCTATGAACGCTGCAAACCGTCAATCGACCCGCTGGCTTACGCTTATCGGCACCATCATCACCCAATTCGCTCTCGGTTCGGTTTATACCTGGAGCCTGTTTAACAGTTCACTGTCTGACAAACTGGGCGAACCGGTCAGCCAGGTCGCCTTCTCCTTTGGCCTGCTGAGCCTCGGGCTGGCGCTCTCTTCGTCGGTCGCCGGCAAGCTGCAGGAGCGTTTTGGCGTGAAGCGCGTCACCATGGCCTCCGGGATCCTGCTTGGTCTGGGCTTCTTTCTGACCGCCCACTCCAGCAGCCTGATGATGCTGTGGCTGAGCGCTGGCGTGCTGGTGGGGCTGGCGGACGGGGCCGGTTATCTGCTGACCCTGTCGAACTGCGTCAAGTGGTTCCCGGAACGCAAAGGGCTGATCTCCGCCTTCTCCATCGGTTCCTATGGCCTCGGCAGCCTGGGGTTCAAATTCATTGATACTCATCTGCTGGCCACCGTTGGTCTGGAAAAAACCTTCGTTATCTGGGGCGCTATCGTGCTGGTGATGATCGTCTTTGGCGCGACCTTGATGAAAGATGCGCCAAATCATACGGCGACCACCACGGCCAACGGCGTCGTGGAAAACGACTTCACTCTCGCCGAATCGATGCGTAAACCGCAGTACTGGATGCTGGCGGTGATGTTCCTGACGGCCTGCATGAGCGGTCTGTATGTGATTGGCGTGGCGAAAGATATCGCGCAGGGAATGGTCCACCTGGATGTCGCCACGGCGGCCAATGCGGTAACGGTTATCTCAATCGCTAACCTTAGCGGTCGCCTGGTGTTAGGTATCCTGTCCGATAAAATTTCCCGCATTCGCGTGATCACCATCGGTCAGGTGGTGTCGCTGGTGGGGATGGCCGCGCTGCTGTTCGCTCCGCTGAATGCCATGACCTTTTTCGCCGCCATCGCCTGCGTTGCTTTTAACTTCGGCGGAACCATCACCGTCTTCCCATCGCTGGTCAGTGAATTCTTCGGTCTGAACAACCTGGCGAAAAACTACGGTGTGATTTATCTGGGTTTTGGTATCGGCAGCATCTGCGGTTCCCTCATCGCTTCGCTGTTCGGGGGCTTCTACGTCACCTTCTGCGTGATCTTCGCCCTGCTGATTATTTCGCTGGCGCTTTCCACCACCATTCGTCAGCCGAAAGGCAGTGTCTATAGCGAGGCGCACGCCTGAAACCTGCAGCGTGAAACGTACCCCTGATTAATACCCTAAGCAAATAGTGCCAATCCAGCCAAATATTTTGTAAATGTTTGGCTGGATCACATTCCCTCCTGATACTTTTCCCGTTCCCTGTGGTCTACTTATCGCGCTTTGTAGAGGTTTCTGATAACCAACCCTAACGCACCCTATTAGCCTACTGACTCATGCCACAGCGTCAGGCGGTGTTTTATTCTTCTTTTTCCAGGTTTGCTTGCATGAAATATATTAGAACGATGACGCAGCAGAAGCTTAGTTTTTGGCTGGCGCTGTACATCGGCTGGTTTATGAACGTCGCCGTTTTTTTTCGGCGTTTCGATGGTTATGCTCAAGAGTTCACTGTCTGGAAAGGGCTTTCCGGTGTCGTTGAGCTGGTGGCCACGGTCTTTGTCACCTTCTTCCTGTTACGTCTTCTGTCGCTGTTCGGTCGCCGTATCTGGCGCATTCTGGCGACGCTGATTGTTCTGTTTTCCGCCGCCGCCAGTTACTACATGACGTTCCTTAACGTGGTGATTGGCTACGGGATTATCGCCTCGGTGATGACCACCGATATCGACCTGTCGAAAGAGGTCATCGGCTGGCATCTGATCCTCTGGCTGGCGGCAGTGAGCGCGCCGCCACTGCTGTTTATCTGGAGCAACCGCTGCCGCCATACGCTGCTGCGCCAACTGCGTACCCCGGGCCAGCGGGTTAAAAACGTGCTGATCGTGGTGTTGGCCGGCCTCATCGTCTGGGGACCTATCCGCCTGCTTGAGCTGCGCCAACACGATGTCGAGCGCCATTCGGAAGTGGATATGCCGAGCTACGGCGGGGTGATCGCCAACTCCTACCTGCCGTCGAACTGGCTGTCGGCGCTGGGGCTGTACGCCTGGGCGCAGGTGGATGAATCCTCAGATAACAAATCGCTGATTAACCCGGCGAAGAAATTTACCTACGTCGCCCCGGAAGGGCTCGATGACACCTACGTGGTGTTTATCATTGGCGAAACCACCCGCTGGGATCATATGGGCATCCTTGGCTATAGCCGTAACACCACGCCAGAGCTGGCGAAAGAGAAGAATCTGGTCGCTTTCCGCGGCTACTCGTGCGATACCGCCACCAAGCTGTCGTTACGCTGCATGTTTGTGCGTCAGGGCGGGGCAGAGGATAACCCGCAGCGGACCCTCAAAGAGCAGAACGTCTTTGCGGTGCTTCATCAGCTGGGCTTCAGCGGCAATCTGTACGCCATGCAGAGTGAGATGTGGTTCTACAGCAACACGATGGCCAACAATATCGCCTATCGCGAGCAGATTGGCGCCGAGCCGCGCAACCGCGGCAAGAGCGTTGACGATATGCTGCTGGTGGATGAGATGAAGCGCGGTATGGAGCAGGGCAACGCCTCTGGTAAGCACCTGATCATCCTCCACACGAAAGGCTCGCACTTTAACTACACCCAACGCTATCCGCGCAGCTTCGCCCAGTGGAAGCCGGAGTGCGTCGGTGTTGATAACAAGTGCTCGAAAGCGGAGCTGATCAACTCCTACGACAACAGCGTGACCTATGTCGATCACTTTATCGTCAGCGTCCTCGACCAGCTACGGGATAAGAAAGCGATTGTGTTCTATGCCGCCGACCATGGCGAGTCGATTAACGAGCGTGAACATCTGCACGGTACGCCGCGCAAGATGGCGCCGCCGGAACAGTTCCGTGTGCCGATGATGGTCTGGATGTCGGATAAATACCTGGAGAATCCGGATCATGCCGCTGCGTTTGCCCATCTGCAGCAGCAGGCCGCGATGAAGGTGCCGCGCCGCCACGTCGAGCTGTACGACACCATTATGGGCTGCCTCGGCTATACTTCGCCGGATGGCGGGATCAACGAGAACAATAACTGGTGTCGCGTGCCGGCTTCGAAGAAAGCGGCGAAGGAATAGCAATAGTGGCGAGATTCTCGCCGCTTGATTGATTTTTTGCTAATAAGGCATTGACGGGTAGGCATCCCAGCAGTAAGATGCGCCCCGCATTCGGTGATTGGCGCAGCCTGGTAGCGCACTTCGTTCGGGACGAAGGGGTCGGAGGTTCGAATCCTCTATCACCGACCAAATTCGAAAAGCCTGCTCAATGAGCAGGCTTTTTTGCATCTGCGGCCAGTGAGGATGAGAACCTCCGGGGGCAGGAGGTTCGACTCGAGCGAAGCGAGAGAACGTTGCGTCAGCAACGGACCGCAGGGCGAGCCACAAAGTGGCGAGTCATCCTCTATCACCGACCAAATTCCAAAAGCCTGCTCAACGAGCAGGCTTTTTTGCTTCTGCGGCCAGTGAGGATGAGAACCCCGAAGGTTCGCTTCAGATCCCGTAGGCCCGCGCAAGCGCAGCGCCGCCGGGCACCTTCTGCAGTCTCCCGGCCCAAAACCGCATCAAAATCACAAAAAACATCTTTACCCCCGTTTCCAGCCAGCTGTTCGCTATTTTGTGACATCTTCCATTGCATTTTTTTATCGATGAACAGATCTTTTTTCGCGAAGCTTATGGCTGAATACAGCATTTTCCGCTGTGCGTTTTAACGTTCACGCTATTAATCGCTCACATATTGGTCACATAGCAAGAAATTTTTCTCATTTACTGGCATTGTTTCCCACTAGGTGTCGCAAATTAATAAGGTCTTTATTCTGCATATTCGCCAGTAGCATAAATTTCTCTGCTGAAAATAGCGTCTTGAAGTTTTTTTAATCTTTGCCTGTCGTTTCTCACGCTGGATGTAAAACCCGGCTAGCTGTATTGACGTTTCCCCATTCTGTTGACAGATTGTAGGGCATGAGGGGCATTTCATGGAGAATCCGTACTGCAACTCAGTCGTTTTTGCGAAAGGAATCCCCATCTCTCTCAACGCCTTCGGGCACCACCGACTGGACCGGGTATATTCTAAATAGTTCGAATTGCGGGAAGGCGGCAAGCTTGAGCATCCCCAGAGCATAGATGGCTATGTGACTGGCTTATTGAGCACAGCCAACGCATCCATCATTCGAATATGACGAATAAAAATAAATAAAGGTCCGGCGGATATATGCAAACAACATCACAGTTTTGGAGCAGAATAATGAGTATTTCCTTGAAGAAATCAGGGATGCTGAAGCTTGGTCTGAGCCTTGTCGCCATGACCGTCGCTGCCAGCGTGCAAGCGAAAACCCTGGTTTATTGTTCAGAAGGCTCGCCGGAAGGCTTTAACCCACAGCTCTTCACCTCTGGCACCACCTATGACGCCAGTTCCGTACCGATCTACAATCGCCTGGTCGAATTCAAAACCGGTACGACGGAAGTTATTCCTGGACTGGCTGAAAAATGGGAAGTCAGCCCGGATGGTAAAACCTATACTTTCCACCTGCGTCAGGGCGTGAAATGGCAGGATAATAAAGACTTTAAGCCAACCCGTGACCTGAACGCCGATGACGTGGTGTTCTCCTTCGATCGTCAGAAGAATACCAATAACCCGTACCATAAAGTTTCTGGCGGCAGCTATGAATACTTTGAAGGGATGGGGTTACCCGACCTGATTAGCGAAGTGAAGAAAGTGGACGATAAAACCGTCCAGTTCGTCCTGACCCGCCCGGAAGCGCCGTTCCTCGCTGACCTGGCCATGGACTTCGCCTCTATTCTCTCTAAAGAGTATGCCGACAACATGCTGAAAGCCGGCACGCCGGAAAAAGTAGACCTCAATCCTATCGGTACCGGTCCATTCCAGCTGCTGCAGTATCAGAAAGATTCCCGCATTCTGTATAAAGCCTTCCCGGGCTACTGGGGCACCAAGCCGAAGATCGATCGTCTGGTCTTCTCCATCACCCCGGATGCCTCCGTGCGCTATGCCAAGCTGCAGAAAAATGAGTGCCAGGTGATGCCGTATCCGAACCCGGCGGACATCGCGCGCATGAAGGAAGATAAGAGCATTACCCTGCTGGAACAGCCGGGCCTGAACGTCGGTTATCTCTCCTTCAACACCGAGAAGAAACCGCTGGACGACGTGAAAGTTCGTCAGGCGCTGACCTACGCGGTTAACAAAGAAGCGATCATCAAAGCCGTTTACCAGGGCGCAGGCCAGGCGGCGAAGAACCTGATCCCGCCGACCATGTGGGGCTATAACGACGACGTTAAAGACTACACCTACGATCCGGAGAAGGCGAAGCAGCTGCTGAAAGAAGCGGGCCTGGAAAAAGGCTTCACTATCGATCTGTGGGCGATGCCGGTACAGCGTCCGTATAACCCGAACGCCCGCCGTATGGCGGAGATGATCCAGGCCGACTGGGCCAAGATTGGCGTCCAGGCCAAAATCGTCACCTACGAGTGGGGCGAGTATCTGAAACGCGCGAAAGCGGGCGAGCACCAGAGCGTCATGATGGGCTGGACCGGCGACAACGGGGATCCGGATAACTTCTTCGCCACCCTGTTCAGCTGCGCCGCGGCGAAAGACGGCTCCAACTACTCGCGCTGGTGCTATAAGCCGTTTGAAGATCTGATTCAGCCGGCCCGCGCCACCGACGACCACAACAAGCGTATTGAACTGTACAAACAGGCTCAGGTAGTGATGCATGACCAGGCTCCGGCGCTGATCATCGCTCACTCCACCGTTTACGAGCCAGTGCGTAAAGAAGTCAAAGGCTATGTGGTGGATCCGCTGGGTAAACACCACTTCGATAACGTCTCTGTCGAATAATAAGCACGATGCCTGACCCCCTCTCCCCGCGTGGGAGAGGTGGGGGGCGTATTCCCGCTATTCCGGGGAATGCTTTTGTGAGCAATACAGACGCCCTGTCGCCAGGCGGGGCGTCACTAGAGAGAATCCGGGTTATGTTGCAGTTTATTCTCCGACGTCTGGGACTTGTCATCCCGACATTTATCGGTATCACCCTTCTCACCTTTGCCTTCGTCCATATGATCCCCGGCGATCCGGTGATGATTATGGCGGGCGAACGTGGTATTTCCCCCGAACGTCACGCGCAGCTGCTGGCCGAAATGGGCCTTGATAAGCCGCTGTGGCAGCAATATGCCCACTATATCTGGGGCGTGCTGCACGGCGATTTAGGCATCTCGCTGAAAAGCCGCATTCCCGTGTGGCAGGAGTTTGTCCCACGCTTTAAAGCCACCCTTGAGCTGGGCGTCTGCGCGATGATCTTCGCCGTCGCCGTCGGCATTCCGGTGGGCGTGCTGGCTGCGGTAAAACGCGGCTCCATCTTTGACCACACCGCGGTGGGCCTGGCGCTGACCGGCTACTCGATGCCTATCTTCTGGTGGGGCATGATGTTGATTATGCTGGTTTCGGTGCAGCTGAACCTGACGCCGGTCTCCGGGCGTATCAGCGATACGGTCTTCCTTGACGATACCTTGCCGCTGACCGGCTTTATGCTGATCGACACCGCCATCTGGGGCGAGCAGGGCGACTTTATTGACGCCTTAATGCATATGATCCTGCCCGCCATCGTGCTGGGCACCATTCCGCTGGCAGTGATCGTGCGTATGACCCGATCGTCGATGCTGGAAGTGCTCGGCGAAGACTACATCCGCACCGCGCGCGCCAAAGGCCTGACCCGGATGCGGGTGATTGTGATCCACGCGCTGCGTAACGCGATGCTGCCGGTGGTCACGGTGATTGGCCTGCAGGTGGGCACGCTGCTGGCGGGCGCCATCCTGACGGAAACCATTTTCTCATGGCCTGGTTTAGGCCGCTGGCTGATCGACGCGCTGCAGCGTCGCGATTATCCGGTGGTGCAGGGCGGGGTGCTGCTGGTGGCGACGATGATTATCCTCGTCAACCTGCTGGTCGACCTGCTGTACGGCGTGGTGAACCCGCGTATCCGGCATAAGAAGTAAGGGGTCATCATGTCACAAGTTACTGAAAATAAAGTTATCACTGCGCCGGTGCCCATGACCCCGCTGCAGGAGTTCTGGCACTATTTCAAACGCAATAAAGGGGCGGTGGTCGGTCTGGTGTACGTGGCGGTGATGATCGTAATCGCCGTGTTCGCCAACTTTCTCGCCCCGTATAACCCGGCGGATCAGTTCCGTGATTCGCTGCTGGCGCCGCCGTTCTGGCAGGAGGGCGGCAGCCTGGCGCATCTGCTCGGCACCGACGACGTGGGCCGCGATATTCTGTCTCGCCTGATGTATGGCGCGCGCCTGTCGCTGCTGGTGGGCTGCCTGGTGGTGGTCCTGTCGCTGATCCTCGGCGTGGTGCTCGGCCTGGTGGCGGGCTATTTCGGCGGAGTGGTGGACTCAATCATCATGCGCGTCGTCGATATTATGCTGGCGCTGCCGAGTCTGCTTCTGGCGCTGGTGCTGGTGGCTATCTTCGGACCCTCCATCGTCAACGCCTCGCTGGCGCTGACCTTCGTGGCGCTCCCGCACTATGTGCGTCTGACGCGCGCGGCGGTGCTGGTGGAGGTCAACCGCGACTACGTGACCGCTTCCCGCGTGGCGGGCGCCGGGGCGATGCGCCAGATGTTCGTCAATATTCTGCCTAACTGTCTCGCGCCGCTGATCGTTCAGGCGTCGCTGGGCTTTTCTAACGCCATTCTCGACATGGCCGCGCTGGGGTTCCTCGGCATGGGCGCGCAGCCGCCGACGCCGGAGTGGGGCACCATGCTCTCCGACGTATTGCAGTTCGCGCAGAGCGCCTGGTGGGTGGTGACCTTCCCGGGCGTGGCGATCCTGCTGACGGTGCTGGCATTTAACCTGATGGGTGACGGTCTGCGTGACGCGCTCGATCCCAAACTGAAGCAGTAAGAGGTTCGAGATGGCGTTATTGAATGTAGATAAATTATCGGTGCATTTCGGCGATGAAAACGCGCCGTTCCGCGCCGTGGACCGCATCAGCTATAGCGTGAAGCAGGGCGAAGTGGTCGGCATCGTCGGGGAGTCTGGATCCGGTAAATCCGTCAGCTCGTTGGCGATTATGGGTCTGATTGATTACCCCGGCCGGGTCATGGCGGACAAACTGGAGTTTAACGGCCGCGACCTGCAGCGCATCTCTGAAAAAGAGCGGCGCCAGCTGGTGGGGGCGGAGGTGGCGATGATCTTCCAGGATCCGATGACCAGCCTCAATCCCTGCTTTACCGTCGGCTTCCAGATTATGGAAGCGATAAAAGTCCATCAGGGCGGCAACAAGCAAACCCGCCGCCAGCGGGCCATCGACCTGCTGAACCTGGTCGGCATTCCCGATCCGGCGTCGCGGCTGGACGTCTACCCGCATCAGCTTTCCGGCGGGATGAGCCAGCGCGTCATGATCGCGATGGCGATTGCCTGTCGGCCAAAACTGCTGATTGCCGATGAACCGACCACCGCGCTGGACGTGACCATTCAGGCGCAGATCATCGAGCTGCTGCTGGAACTGCAGCAGCAGGAGAATATGGCGCTGGTGTTGATCACCCACGACCTGGCGCTGGTGGCCGAGGCCGCGCATAAAATTATCGTTATGTATGCCGGTCAGGTGGTGGAGACTGGCGATGCGAAGGATATTTTCCGCGCGCCGCGCCATCCATACACCCAGGCGCTGCTGCGTGCGCTGCCGGAGTTTGCCCAGGATAAAGCGCGTCTGGCGTCGCTGCCGGGCGTAGTGCCTGGGAAATATGACCGTCCCAACGGCTGCCTGCTGAACCCGCGCTGCCCCTATGCTACGGATAAATGCCGTAGCGAAGAGCCGGCGCTCGCGGATCTCAATGGCGGTCGCCAGTCTAAATGTCACTACCCACTCGATGATGCCGGGAGGCCTGGATTATGAGTACGCAAAAGGCCGCCACGCCACAACCGCTGTTGCAGGCCATTGATCTGAAAAAACACTACCCGGTGAAGAAGGGATTATTCGCCCCGGAACGGCTGGTGAAGGCGCTGGACGGCGTCTCCTTTACTCTTGAGCGCGGTAAAACGCTGGCGGTGGTGGGAGAGTCGGGCTGCGGTAAATCGACCCTCGGTCGTCTGCTGACGATGATTGAAATTCCCACCGGCGGCGAGCTCTATTATCAGGGGCAGGATCTGCTTAAGCACGACCCACAGGCGCAGAAGCTGCGGCGGCAAAAAATCCAGATTGTGTTCCAGAACCCCTACGGTTCTCTGAACCCGCGTAAAAAAGTGGGGCAGATTCTGGAAGAGCCGCTGCTGATTAACAGTAGCCTGAGCAAAGAGCAGCGCCGCGAAAAAGCGCTGGCGATGATGGCGAAAGTGGGCCTGAAAACAGAGCATTACGATCGCTACCCGCATATGTTCTCCGGCGGTCAGCGCCAGCGTATCGCCATTGCCCGCGGTCTGATGCTGGATCCGGACGTGGTGATCGCCGATGAGCCGGTCTCCGCGCTGGACGTTTCGGTACGCGCTCAGGTGCTGAACCTGATGATGGATCTGCAGCAGGATTTAGGTCTGTCCTACGTGTTTATCTCCCACGATCTGTCGGTCGTCGAGCATATCGCTGATGAAGTGATGGTGATGTATCTCGGCCGCTGCGTGGAGAAGGGCACCAAGGACCAGATCTTTAACAATCCGCGTCATCCGTACACCCAGGCGCTGTTGTCGGCGACGCCGCGTCTGAACCCGGACGACCGTCGCGAGCGGATTAAGCTGACCGGCGAGCTGCCGAGCCCGCTGAATCCGCCGCCGGGCTGCGCCTTCAACGCGCGCTGCCGCCGGCGCTTCGGCCCTTGCACCCAGCTTCAGCCGCAGCTGAAGGATTACGGCGGCCAGCTGGTGGCCTGCTTTGCCGTCGACCAGGATGAGAATCCGCAAAAGCCCCACGCCTGATGGCAGGCTCCCGGTCCGATAACCGGGGGCTTCTCTCCCGCCGGGGATAAAACCCGGCGATATCGCCTTTTATCGCAGTGAATGCCACGTTCTCGGCGCATTCTTCGTCGATTATCCGAAAAAATAAGACTTTCAGTCCATTTTTATAGAATTAAAGAGAAATTAAAATGGTTCAGGTTTATTCTTTCGCTGATCTGACGCTATGATTCTATCATTACCTAATACATTTATATAAAAACGGACGGGAAGCGCGGTGGAAGCGTGGTTTAAGGATGGACGCATACCTAAAAAATGGGGCTATCCTTCTGAAAGGAAAATGTTAGTGTAGCGATACTTCTGCCGTGGAATCACACCGAAAATCAAATTCTAAACTATTATAACCCTGTCAACCGTATGTATTGGTACGTCTCCAACGGCGCGTTTTCTGCCATACCAGAGACGCAACGATATTTTAAATATACTTCGAAAATAACAACAAACTTAATATGAAATTTTTAAAATCATGAGGTTATCAATGAACCATTATGATGATCTGCAGCGCTTTCAGGAAAAAACGCGGACGCAAAACCTCAAATTTCAGGATCTTTCATCGCAAGCCGCCACGCGCGAGCATGGAGACTGGGCGATCCTCAATCAGCTAAATCCCGGCGCAGAGAAATCCTCTTCCCTGGCGCTGGGAGGCTCGGTTTCTGCGCCCCTGCCGCAGTCAGTGCCCGCGGATCTGTTCCACCAGATAGAAGCGGCCCCGCAGCCGGCCGTGGAGACCGCCACCGCCGCGCCGGAGCCAGTCAGGCAGGAGCCTGCGGTGACCCCTGCGCCTTCAATCCCGGCGCCTGAACCGGCAATGGCGCCGCCGAGAATGGCTCCTCGACCCGCGCCCACCGCCGAGAACTATGCCCACCTGTTCGCGGCGAAAAGCGCAGAGCCGGTGGCGAAAAATAAAGACCAGCCTTTGAAATCACTTCTGGAAAGGATCGCAACATGCCGTTGATTTGCGTCTGTTCACCGAAAGGTGGCGTAGGGAAAACGACCCTGGCGGCCAATTTAGCCTATTCGCTGGCGCGGACCGGCAGCAAAGTGCTGGCGCTGGATTTTGATGTCCAGAACGCGCTGCGTTTGCATTTTGGCGTGCCGCTGAACGATGAGCGCGGCTATGTGGCGAAGGCGCTGGAGCTGCACGACTGGAGCCAGTGCGTGCTGAGCGCCGGCAGCAACATTTTCGTCCTGCCGTATGGCGAAGTGAGCGAAGCGCAGCGTCAGGCGTTTGATGAGCAGCTGACCCACAATGACCATTTTCTCCAGCGCGGACTGTCCGCACTGCTGAATTATCCCGGACTTATCACCATCGCCGATATGCCGCCAGGGCCTTCGCCGGCGCTAAAGGCGCTGACGGGGCTGGCAGACCTGCATCTGATCCCGCTGCTGGCTGATACTGCCTCGATGTCGACCCTGGCGCACGTGGAAAAACAGCGCCTGACCGGCGCGGCGCTGAATCACAAGCATGGGCACTATTTCGTCATTAACCAAAGCGATAGCCGTCGCCAGGTCAGCCGGGACGTCACCAGCCTGATGGAAGAGAAGCTGGGCGAGCGACTGCTTGGCATCGTCCATCGTGATGAAAGCGTGGTGGAGGCCAATGCGTCGCAGAAGTCGATTCTGGACTTTAACGCTTCCTCGGCAGCGGCCTTCGATATTGAAATTATTGCTAAAAAAATATCTTCGCTGTTGGGTATCCATATTGGCGATGGCACGGTGCACAGCCAGCCACGCATGTCAGGGCTTTAACTTATTGCAGGGCTGCTGAATGAAAAAATCTCTTTTTTGGTTGCTGGCGCTGGTGCTGTCACCCGTCGCCGTGCTGGTGGTGATCACGCCGATGGACAGCCAGAAGCAGTATATTTTTGGTCTGCTGAGCATCGGTATTCTCTTTCTGATGGGGTTCAGCAAGCGCCGCAGCGTATCGGTCATTATGGTCGTCACGTCGCTGCTGATGTCTACCCGTTACATGTATTTTCGTCTCACGCAGACCCTGCACTTCAACTCAGCTATTGAAACTATCCTCGGCATGGGGCTCTTTCTGGCGGAAGTCTATATCTGGGTGATGCTGCTGCTTAACTATCTGCAGACCGTGTGGCCGCTGAAGCGCGGTATTGTTCCGCTGCCGGATGATATGAGCAAGTGGCCGACGGTGGATATCTATATTCCGAGCTATAACGAACCGCTTGAGGTGGTGCGTGACACCGTCCTCGCGGCACAATGTATTGATTATCCAAAAGATAAAATGAAAATCTATCTTCTGGATGATGGTAAACGCAGCGAGTTTGCCGTCTTCGCCGCCGACGTCGGGGTGGGCTATATCACCCGCAACGATAACAAACACGCTAAAGCGGGAAACCTCAACCACGCCCTAACCCTGACCCAGGGGGAGCTTATCTGTGTTTTCGACTGCGACCACGTTGCCACGCGCGTGTTTCTGCAGGCCACCGTCGGCGGCTTCCTGAAAGATCCGATGCTGGCTCTGGTGCAGACGCCGCACTACTTCTATTCCCCGGATCCCTTCGAGCGCAACCTCTCCGTCGGGCGCAACATCCCGAACGAAGGGATGCTGTTCTATGGCCCGATTCAGCAGGGCAACGATAACTGGAACGCCACCTTTTTCTGCGGCTCCTGCGCGGTGATCCGTCGCGAGGCGCTGGCGCAGATCGGCGGTTTCGCCGTGGAAACGGTGACCGAAGATGCCCATACGGCGCTCAAGTTCCAGCGCCTTGGTTGGAAGTCTGCCTTTCTCGATATTCCGCTGGCGGCTGGCCTCGCCACCGAGCGCCTGGTGGTGCACGTTATCCAGCGTACCCGCTGGGCGCGCGGGATGACGCAGATTTTTCGCGTCGATAACCCGCTGTTTGGCCGCGGGCTGACCTTCCAGCAGCGCTTGTGCTACCTCAGCGCCATGCTCTACTACCAGTTTGCGCTCCCGAGGGTGGTGTTTGTCACCGCCCCGCTGGCTTATCTGCTGTTTAACCTCAATATCATTTACTCGTCAGCGAGCCTGATCGTCTCCTATGCGCTGCCGCACCTGTTTCTCGCCATCTACGTCGGTTCGCGAATGAACGGCCGCTATCGCTACAGCTTCTGGGGGGAAATCTACGACATTGTGCTGGCTTTCCACCTGGTGCTGCCGACCCTGGTGACGATGATTTTCCCCAAACGCGGCAAATTCAACGTCACCGATAAGGGCGGCCTGCTGGACGTCGGCTACTTCGATTTCACCGTGGTGCGTCCGCACCTGGTGGTGGCCTGTCTGCTGGCGCTGGGGGTGATCGTCGGCATCGTCCGGGCGATTGGCCATGACTACTTTGGCTCGGACCCCAACGTTATCGCTCTGAACGTCGGGTGGGGTATCTACAGCCTGATCTTCCTGCTGGCGGCGATTGCCGTCGCGCGTGAAACGCGGCAGGTGCGGAAAACCATTCGTATCGATGTCGATATCCCGGTAGTGATCCATTACGCCAGCGGCATCGTGTCCCGCAGCCACACCGAGGATCTGTCGATGGGCGGTTGCCGCGTAGTGGCGCCGGATAAGCGCCATCTGGAGGATGATATCGAAGAGGTTGAGCTGATCCTGCAGTCCGGGGCTATCTCCATCCCGGCCCAGTTGGTCACCTCTGACGAGCGCTTCCTGCGCCTCAAGTTTGATGAAGATATTCCGCTTTCGCGCCGCCGTGAGCTGGTGCGCGTGGTGCTGGCCCGTGCGGATGCGTGGATTAATCCGCCGCGCCCGCAGGATAACCCGTTCCGCTCCTTCTTCACCATTTTACGCTGCGTGTTCGAACTGTTCTGGCTGACGTGGAAAACCCGTCGCAGCCAGCGCAATCGGGCAACAGTGGCGAAAACGGCGCAGGAGGATGGCACGTTATGAAGCGATTAACGACGCTGGCGCTGCTGGCAGGGATGCTCTCTGCGCCTGCGCTGCACAGTGAAGAACCGGGCTCCGGTGCCGCCGCGCCGCTGAGCTTTCCGCAGCTCAATGGCGCGGCGGACAGCGAGCCAGGCGACGAACCCCCGGCCGCCTCGCCGGAGGAGAGCGCCTCCCCGACAGCCCCCGCCACCGCCGGCGATGCGACGGCGACGGCCCCTGCGCCGGATATGCCGGACTTGCCCCCGCCGGTGAGCGGGTCGGCCGCGCCGGAGGTCATTCCTGTCGCCCCGGTCTGGGGAGGCGATCTGAATCTGGCGCAGATGGGGATGCCGGACGGCATTATTCTCAGCGGCGGTCAGCGGCAGGGGGGCGTCAGCTTTACCCTGCCTTCCGATCAGGTGGTGATCCATTCGCAGCTTAGCCTTGCCGTTCGCGTATCGCCGGAAATGGCGAGTCGCAATGCCACCCTGCAGCTGATGCTCAACGGTCAACCGCTCGGCACCCTGCCGCTGGGGGCCGATGGCGAGGATGTCTCCCATTATCAACTGGATATCCCGCCCGCGCTGATGGTTTCCAGTAATAACCTGAGCGTGAAGATCAACGATGGCGATACCCTGCAGTGCCAGCGTGACATTCATGATTCGTCGCGGGTGACGGTGCTGCCCACGTCGCATTTCAGCTGGGAAAGCCAGCAGTTGAACATCAGCGACGATCTGAGCCACTTCCCGCGTCCATTCTTCGACAGCATGCAGATGACGCCGGCGGACATCGCCGTTTCCTATGGAGCGAAGCCGTCGGCCGACGTCTTCAGCGCCGCGGCGCTGGTCTCTTCCTGGCTGGGTATCCAGGCGGACTATCGCGGCATCGCCTTCAGCGCGCTGCGCGACCGCCTGCCGGAACGCCACGGTATCGTGATTGGCCACCCGGGCGAGCAGGTGGGCGGCATGACGCTGCCGGAAACCGATAAGCCACTGCTGCGCATCATCGCCAACCCCGCCAATCCAGCCTACAAGCTGCTGTTGATTGTCGGCAAAAACGATACCGCGCTGCGCATGGCCGCCTGGCGCCTGACCCGCGGCAACTTCGCGCCGCAAACCGCGACGCTGGATGTTGAACCACAGACCATCCCGGTTGGCAAAGCGTACGATGCGCCGCGCTGGATCCCCACCGATCGTCCAGTCAGACTCAGCGAACTGCTGCGTAAGGATCAAAGCCCGACCGTCAGCGGCGTCTGGCACGAACCTTTACGTATCGCCTTCCGCGCCGCGCCGGACCTCTATCTGTGGGATGGCGAGACGATCCCGCTGCAGGTTGGCTACCGCTTCCCGTCGGAGAGTTGGATCAATGAAGACAAGTCCCTGCTGAGCGTCACGCTCAACGGCACCTTCCTCAACAACCTGCCGATGAACAAGCAGGGGCCGCTGGAGAAAGTCTGGCGCTACCTCGGGGGCGATGCGCGCCAGGAGCGCTTTACCATCCCGCTGGCACCCTACCTGATCTATGGCGATAACCAGCTGTCGATGTACTTCAATGTGGTGCCGAAGGACGATGTTCCGTGCTCGGTTCTGCTGAATAACAATATCAAGAGCCGCATCACTGACGACTCATGGATTGATTTGAGCAAAACGCGACACTTCTCGCTGCTGCCAAACCTCTCCTATTTCGTCGGCGCCTCTTTCCCTTTCTCGCGGCTGGCGGACTATTCGCAAACGACGCTCCTGCTGCCGGCGGAACCGTCTGAGACCCAGGTGGCAACCCTGCTGAATCTGGCGGCGCGCTCCGGGAATGCGACCGGCACCGCGCTGGCGAATAACCGCGTCGTGCTTGGGATGCCCACCGGCGGCGGGGATTTGCAGTCGCTGCGCGAACGTGATGTGCTGGCGGTCACCGCTCTCGATCAGCAGGCCTTCAACCAGAGCCTGCTGGCCGACTCACCCTACCGCCCGGTGGATAATGTGCTGAGCGTCCGCGAGCCCGACCTGTGGCAAAAAGCGCAGCGCCGACTCACCGGCGACTGGACCTCCGCCAGCCTCGATGCCGATCGCTACTTCTCATCCAGCAGCGCCTGGCGCGGGTTTATCAGCTATCGTTCGCCGTGGAATCCCGCCCGCCTGGTGGTGGTGGCGATGGCCAGCAATGATGACCAGCTGGCGCGACTGAAAAACGATCTGGACTCACCGCGCATCAATGCCGGGATCCGTGGCGATACCGCGGTGATCACCAGCGATAACGGGGTGCGTAGTTTCCAGGTAAGTACGCCGTTCCCCAGCGGTCAGATGCCGTGGTACATGATGGCGGTCTGGTATGCCAGCCAGCACTCCGGTTTCCTCGCTCTGCTGGGGCTGATTGCCACCTCGATAATGGGACTGGCGCTGACCGCGATGTTTAAACGTCACGCCCGTAAGCGTCTGGGTTCGGGGGATAACCAATGAAAAGAAAGATAACGATAACGATGAAAAGCTCCCGGCGGCTCACCACATTCTGCCTCACCGGCGCCCTGGCTCTCGGCGCTTCTGGCGGCGCGCTGGCGGCGGGTAACGACGCGGCGCTACAGGCGCTGTTCGCCCAGGCCAACTACTGGCATGAGAAATCCCATGACGAGCTGGCGATGGAGTCCCTGCAGAAGGTGCTCTCGGTGGATGCCAACAACACCCAGGCGCTGTATCTGATGGCGCTCTGGTCGCAGCAGGGCGGCGATATGCAGGCGGCGGCGCAGTGGCGCGCGCGGCTGGCGAAAGCGGCGCCGGACAGCCCGGGGCTGCAGGATCTGGACAATGCCAAAAAAATGTCGCAGGTGCCGCAGGGCCAGCTCAGCCTGGCTCGCCAGCAGGCGCGCGGCGGCAATATCCCCGGCGCGCTGGCGACCTGGCGCAGCATGTTCAATGGCAATACGCCGCCTGCCGGGCTGGCGGCGGAATATTACCTGACCATGGCCAGCGACAAATCGCTCTATCCGCAGGCCATTAGCGAACTGCGGCAGTACGTGGCGCAGCATCCCCAGGAGAACGCCCCGCGGGTAGCGTTGGGCAAAGCGTTAACCTGGCGGGAAGATACCCGTCGGGAAGGGATCGCCCTGCTCGAGCCGATGGCCAGCGGCAATAAAGAGGCGGACAACGGCTTACGTCAGGCCTTGCTCTGGCTGGGTCCGCAGGCCGGGGATGAGCAGTATTACGACACCTGGATGCAGCGTCATCCGCAGGATAGCGAAGTTCAGAACTACTTTCGTGAACGGCGCAGCGGCCAGGCGCGCGGCCAGGGCTACGCCAATCTCAACAGCGGCAATACCGCTGCCGCGAAGCAGCAGTTTGAAGAGGTATTGCAGACCAACCCGCAGGATGCCGATGCGTTGGCGGGCATGGGCTATATCGCGCAGCGCAGCGGCGACTACCAGGCCGCATCGCAATATCTGAGCCGGGCGGCGGACCTCGGCGGCGACGCCTCGGCGACCCGCCGTCAGCAGGCGGCTGATGCCCTGTTCTACGGCCAGCTGGCGCAGGCTCAGCAGGCCTATAAGCAGGGCAATATCAGCCAGGCGCTGGCGCTCTCCGCGCCGCTTGCGCAGCAGAGCGGGGCGCGGGGCGCCTCGGCGAAGCTGTTTCGCGCCGATGTGCTGCGACATAACAAAGATTTACCCCAGGCCGAGCAAACGCTGCGCTCACTGTTAAACGACGACCCGCAGAATGCGGCGGCGCGGGAAAACCTCTACTACGTGCTGCGCGAGCAGAATAAATCCGCCGAGGCGCAGGCGATGCTGCAGACGCTGCCGCAGAGCCTACAGCAAAAACTGCAGCCGCGAGTGGTGGCCGGCATGCCAGGCGACGCCCTGCGTCGTCAGGCCCAGGCGCAGGTCAGCAGCGGTAACCCAGCCGGCGCAATAGCCACCCTGCGCGAAGGCGTTGCCCGCTATCCGGACGATCCCTGGCTGCGTCTCGATCTGGCCCGACTGCTGCAAAAATCGGGTAACGCCAGCGAGGCCTCTTCGCTGATGTCGGCGGCCTATCGCCCCGGCGCCAGCAACAGCGCGCTGTATGCCGCCGCGCTGTTCGCCAGCGAAAACGGCGCCTGGCAACAGGCGCAGACGCTGCTGGCGCGCATTCCCGGCGGCAGCCAGACCAGCGACATGCGCGATTTACGCCAGCGGGTGAACTACAACCTGCAGCTGGTGACCGCCGAAAACTACCTGGCGCAGGGCAATACCATCGCCGCCAGCAATACCCTGCGGGCGATGGCCTCCACGCCGCCGAAAGCCCCGGCGGACGCCGGCAAGCTGGCGCGGCTGCTGGCCGAGAGCGGCGACCTGACCACCGCGGTATCGCTGGTGCGCAACAATATCAGCGGCGGGGTGTCCGGCAACGCCGGGGATTACGCCGATCAGATCGCCGTCCTGAACCAGGCCGGGCTGACCGGCGAGGCGCAGAACCTGATCAGCAATCCGCAGCTGCAGGCCAGCAGTACGCCGACGCAGCTGGCGAGCATTCGCAATGGCTATGTGATCAACGAGGCCGACCGCCTGCGCGAGCAGGGCAATTATGCTGCGGCGTATGACAAGCTGATCCGCGCCATGCAAAGCGATCCGCATAATACCGATCTGATGTTCGCCATGGCGCGGCTGTACCAGAGCGGCAAAATGAACAAAGAGGCCGGGGTGGTCTATGACTATCTGATGACGCGCGATACGCCGAACCAGGATGCGCGCGCCGGGGCCATTGACGTGGCGCTGTCGGCGGGGAACAACGATCGCGCGGAACAGCTGGCCGGCGGCTTGCGTCAGGATAACTCCCCGGATCGCCTGCTGCTGCTGGCGAGAGTGGCGGAGGCCCAGGGTCATCATCAGCAGGCGATGACCTACCTGCGCAGCGCCCGCGGCAAACTGCTGGGCATGCAAAGCACCAACAGCAGCGAAACGCCGACCGTCGGCGGGGTGCTGGCGGCGGATAACCCCTTCATCGGCGTGTCGCAAACGTCGGCGCCGACGCGGACGGCCTCCGCCTACGGGCAGTATATGCCGTGGCAGGTTGCCCAGTCGGCCGCCGCGCCCGGCTCCTCACTGCCGGGGATCCAGCGCACCGATCTGCCGGTGGACACCGCCCAGACGCGGATGCTGCGTCAGGTGGACACCATGATGGAGTCGCTGCAGGAGAAAACCGGCAGCTGGCTGCAGGGGGGAATGGACGTGCGCGGACGCGACGGCGAATCGGGCACCAGCAAGCTGACGGAGCTCAGAACGCCGCTGACCTGGTCCTCCTCGCCGTTTGGCGACTCGCGCTTTGACTTTACCGTCACCCCGGTGTCGTTAAACGCCGGGACCGCCAGCGGCGACGCCTGGCGTCGCTACGGCGCCAACCCGCTGGCCAACGCGGTCTCCAATATGGTGAGTACCGCCACCAGCGAGCAGGCGGCGATCGCCTCGATGACCGAGGCGGAGCGGACGGCCTATTTTGCCAGCAATCCGGGGGCAGAGGCGTTAAGCGGCCTGGGCACCCTGAACGCGGCGGACTTCAATCCGACCACCAGCAGCGGGATGGAAAACCTGGCGAAGCTCGGGAGCTATGATTCGGGGCAGGTGGCCAGCTATCTTTCCTCGTCCAGCCGTAAGCCGAACGTTGACCAGACCAGCGGCTCGACCGATTCGCAGAAGGCCAACGGCGTCGAACTGGCGCTGGCGCTAAGCGGTGACGATTACCGGGTCGATATCGGCAGCACGCCGCTGGGCCAGGATCTGAATACCGTTGTCGGCGGGGTGAAATGGTCGCCCAAGCTGACCAACTATCTGTCGCTGATCCTCACCGGCGAACGCCGCTCGCTCACCGACAGCCTGCTTTCGTATGTCGGTCTGAAGGATGCCTATTCCGGTAAAACCTGGGGGCAGGTGACGAAAAACGGCGGCACCCTGCAGCTGAGCTATGACGACGGTGACGCGGGCTTCTACGTTGGCGGCGGCGGTTACAGCTACCTGGGGCAGAACGTCGCCAGCAACACCAGCATCAACGCCAATGCCGGGGTCTATCTGCGGCCCTATCATGACGAATACCGCCAGCTGCAGGCCGGGTTGAGCATGAGCTATATGGATTACTCCAAAAACCTCAGCTACTTCACCTATGGCCAGGGGGGCTACTTTAGTCCGCAAAACTACGTCAGCGTGTCGCTGCCGGTCAGTCTGACGGAAAAATATGATAACTGGACCATGAAGCTCGGCGGCTCGGTGGGCTACCAGTCTTACAGCCAGGATAAGAGCGCCTATTTCCCGACCAATTCGGAGTGGCAGCAGACCCTGGAGACGGCGGTGAGCAATGGGTTTGCCAAGGAAGCCTACTATTCTGCGACCTCGAAGAGCGGCATCGGCTATACCCTGCGCGCCGGGGCGGATTACAAGGTCAACAAACAGATGACGCTGGGGGGCCAGATTGGCTATGACACCTTCGGGGATTATAACGAAAGCACCGCCGGGCTCTATATTCGCTATATGTTAGGAGATCATTGATGATGACGGAGAACAATAACCCGGTGGTGATGACCTGGTTTCAGCAGCAGCAAACGCCTGCCGGATGGTTCGATCTGTTGATTATTATGGTCGAAGGTATGTTAAATAATGCCGGCGAGCTGGAAAGTCAGCCCTTCCTGCGTCAGATGGGCGCCTCGTTGGCGGAGACCCATCCGTTGCCGGCGTCGGAGACCGTAGGGGAGCTGGAGGCGAATATCAACCGGCTGCTGACCCATTTCCACTGGGGGGTGGTGACCATCGACGTCGGTGAGGATGGCCTGCGCTTGCGCCATCAGGCGTTGCCGGTCAGCCGCGACGATGCGGGGCGCGTGCGCTGGTGCAACGCGTTCTGTGCCATACTCGAGGGGTTATATTCTCGCTGGCTGCAGAGTCAGGGAGGCAGCGCTCACGTAATATTGCAGCGTGAGCGGGTGTTCTCTGTCTCTGACGTTCAGTTTCTTTACTACCATCCATAATGAGTGAATTTATGCCCCTGCGTGCTTTAGTGGCGGTGATAGTGACAACGGCAGTAATGCTGGTGCCCCGGGCGTGGGCGGATACGGCCTGGGAGCGTTATAAGGCCCGTTTTATGATGCCGGACGGCCGTATCATTGATACCGCCAATGGCAATGTGTCGCATACGGAAGGCCAGGGCTTCGCCATGCTCCTGGCGGTGGCGAATAACGATCGCCCGGCGTTCGACAAGCTGTGGCAGTGGACGGACAGCACCCTGCGCGACAAGTCTAACGGGCTGTTTTACTGGCGCTATAACCCGGTGGCACCGGACCCGATCGCCGATAAAAACAACGCCACCGATGGCGATACCCTGATCGCCTGGGCGCTGCTGCGCGCGCAAAAGCAGTGGCAGGACAAGCGCTACGCCATGGCCTCCGATGCCATCACCGCCTCCCTGCTGAAATATACGGTGGTGACTTTCGCCGGTCGCCAGGTGATGCTCCCGGGCGTGAAGGGGTTTAACCGCAACGACCACCTGAACCTTAACCCCTCCTATTTCATCTTCCCGGCCTGGCGGGCCTTTGCGGAGCGGACGCACCTGACCGCCTGGCGGACATTGCAGAGTGACGGGCAGGCGCTGCTGGGGCAAATGGGCTGGGGGAAATCGCATCTGCCCAGCGACTGGGTGGCGCTGCGGGCGGATGGCAAGATGCTGCCGGCCAAAGAGTGGCCGCCGCGGATGAGTTTCGATGCGATCCGTATCCCGCTGTATATCTCGTGGGTCGATCCGCACAGCGCCTTGCTCGCACCGTGGAAAGCCTGGATGCAGAGTTACCCGCGCCTGCAAACTCCGGCGTGGATCAACGTTAGCACCAACGAGGTCGCCCCGTGGAATATGGCCGGCGGCCTGCTGGCGGTGCGTGATTTAACGCTTGGCGAACCGCTGGAAGCGCCGCAGATTGACGACAAGGATGATTATTACTCCGCCAGCCTCAAGCTGCTGGTCTGGCTGGCGAAACAGGATCAGCGCTAGCGCTGTGATGGCTTTGCAGGTTTCTCAGCCCGTATCCTGCGGGCTGAGAGAAAAGAGCAGGAACGTCTCACGATGTAAGGCCGCCAGAATAGGCGGCCTTGTCGCTTATTGCGGATAAGGCACCCAACTGCCGCCATTCAACTGGACATAAGGCTTGCCCTGATACTGGATAACGATGGCGTTGGCGTTTTCGGACACCGCCGCGCTCTGCGGCAGGTTGGCGACATACTGCTGCCAGTTGACGCTGTCTTCGCTGAACATTTTGCCGTCGAGGGCGCGCACCACCAGCTCCGACACCGCCAGGTAGCTGCTGGGCTGATCGATGATAATTGGCGCGCCTTCATGCGGCGCCTTCATGCCGAAGAATTTCACCGCCGTCGGGACGTTAGTGATCGACGGGCTCGGGATATCCCGCAGGCCAGACACCTGCATCTTATCGCCCTTCAGCGCGCCGCCGTGTTCCGGCACCACTACCACCATCACCTTACGCCCCGATTTTTCCAGTTCGGTGAAGAAGTTATCCAGGTCGTCAAACAGCTTCTGCGCCCGCACTTTGTAGTCCGCGGTTTTGCTTTGTCCCGGGAAGTGATTGCCGTCATGCAGCGGCAGGGTGTTATAGAACGTGGCGCTCCGCGGATTGCTGCTGGCCTCTTCGGTCTTCAGCCAGCGGTTGAGAACCGCGAGATCCTCATACACTGGCGAGCCATCAAATGCCTGCAGGCTGACCGGCAGACCGCTCTGGTCCATCAGCGGGCTCTGCATGCCGCCCAGCGAACGCAGCTCTTTTAGGAAGTCGCCGAACAGGCCGTTGTGGCCGAGCATCAACTGCTGGTTGAAGCCGAGTTTCGCCAGGTTTTCAAACAGGTAGCAATCGGCGCCGGATGGCTGATACAGGTTGGTATGCGACAGCTGGCCGCAGCTGGCGCGCAGCAGACGCACCGCCGCAGGTCCGCTGTAGGAGGTCGCTGAGTTAAAGTTTTTGAAGACGATATCGAAATGCTTCCACAGCGGGTGGTCCATCAGCCCGGCGGCTTCAATATCCGACCAGGAGAGCGAGCAGATATTGATCACCAGCAGGTCAAACGGCTGCGCATCCGCCGGCAGCTGGTCCGGGAACGGTGTCTTGCGCTTCTGCTCGGCGGCATAGAAACCGTTCAGCCAGTTGGTGAGGTTGGCCGAGGTCGGCGGTTCGGTCTGCGGCGGAATATCGCTGCTGGCCGGGCTGGACGCGGCGCCAGCGGCGGCGTTGGTCCCGACGTTGGCCGGCGCGGTGGCGGCGGCAGTGGTGGGCTGACCGGCAGGCCAAATGGTAAAGGCCGGCAGCAGCGGACTGACCGCCTGCCAGACGACCATCGCGGAGACAAACACGGTAACGCGCAGCCACTGGCTGATAAACAGCCACAGCACCAGTAAAACAAAGAAGGCGCCGACCATGCTCCAGTTGATAAAGCGGACAATCAGATCCCAGATATAGCTGGCGCTGAAGCCGGCGATTTGCGATCCCTGGCTAAAAATCGACTCTGGCCCGGGCAGCCAGGTATCGTGCCAGAACAGCGCGAATCCCAGCGGAATGGCGATCCAGTGGCGGATGCGGTGCAGCTTTTCGCGCGGGATCGGCACCAGCAGAAAGGCGAGAAACACCAGGTTAAGCATCGGGTGAAAATTGAGATACCCGGCCCACAGCAGGGCAAACTTGACCAGAAAGTAGAAGTTCCAGCCGCCAAGGCCGCGCCAGTACTGCCAGAGCGGAAGCGGTGCCGCGGTCGTTTTTTTATTTGTCATTTGTTCGCTTTGCCTTGCTTAACCGTTGTTCCCCGGCGTAATACCCCTGCCGGTTTCACGTAACGGGGTTTAAAGAACATCAGTCTTAACGTCGTGCGGATCCGGCGCTGATAGTGGCGCGTCAGGTAGCCCAGCGGAAAAAACAGCAGGGCGCAGAGCACCACCAGTTGCAGAATATCGGCGATAGACATCATCAGGCTTGCTCCTCACGGGTGGTTAACCGGTGTGGTTCGGGGTAGCGTCGCCAGTGGCGTCCATCATGGGTGGCGTTGATGGTCTCGTTTTTACCGACCGTGAGAGGCAGCGGCGTATTCCAGCGCGCCGGCTCGATGCCGCGCATGATCACAATTTCCGAGAGAATCTGTTTGTCTTCAAACCACACCATGCGGTTAGAAAAAATATCGCCGGTCGGCAGCGGGAAAATGTGGTTTAGCGCGGTATCGAGGTCATTGATCCGGCAAAACGACAAGAACAGCACCAGCCGGTTATTGCCGATGGTCATGATGTCGCCCATCCGGTTGGGTTTGCATAACGTCAGCGCCTGCTCAACGCGCAGCCCCGGCGCCGGGCGCAGGGCCACCATCACGCCTTTGCTGTCGGCCGGCAGCAGGGTATTGGTCATCACGTTGTGCACCGCTTCGCAAAAGGCGTCCCATTTCTGATAGCCGCGCAGTTTTAACGGCTGGCTCCAGGTGAGCAGGGTGGCAAAATCTTCCGGGATATGGCGGGAGAACTTTTGGTTCTGAACGCTTTCGATTAGCGTCAGGCAGCGGGAAAGCGACGCGCTGTTAGGGATCACCAGGCTGGCGCCGCTGCTGAGCAGCAGCCGCTCATCAGTCGCGCGCAGGCTGGGGGTTTGTTCGCGGACAATAATTTTCAGCGCCGTGCCGCGCTGACGGCGCAGGGTATGAATATAGCGGCCCAGCTGTTCAATTTGCGTATTTTGGGTAATGGAGAAGAGGATCGTCGCCGCTTGCGCGGTGCGCCCGGCGTTGAAGACCTCGTCGTTGGTGTCAAACAGCGTCCAGTATTCCGACAGCGGCGGGGCACCTTCCAGCACGCGCACATTGCTGAGGATCGCTTTTTCATCGCTGCGCGGCTGCACGCTGGTTTCAGCGTCCTGCGCTAATCGCCAGCCGGCGTCATCATGTTGCACCATCAGCTGCTGCTGGGCGCTGATACCCTTATCGCTTCCCCACCAGGCAATATCAAAGATATGCCGGTCGCCCTGGTAACGAATACTTGCCAGTCCGGAAAGGGAGCGGTACTCACGTAATAAGGGAGTCAGCTGCCGATCAATATCCTGCGCGGAATTGATCGCTAAGAATGCGCAGCGATGATATTGCGCCCAGCGGCTGGTCTTTTCCACCCAGGCGCATAACTTTTCGTTATTTATATTTTGCCAGGCATTTTCAGCACATAGCAGAATAAATAGATAATTGCCAGGTTCGAGGGAGCAGACCAAGTCGCGATGTATTTCTTCCAGCGCCTCCGGACGATTCGGCAGGGTAAACAGTGCAATATTATCCGGGCCGTGAATGTGTTCTAATGAAATGATATCATTTGGTTTATTCCCCATCACCAGCGCGGCAACCTTGCTGTTTTTCGCCTGCGTGGCCAGCGTCTGATTAAATAGACTAACGGCATCGGCATAACGGTCAACGTTGAGCCACCATACCCCGCCGACCGGCATATGGCACACTTCATCCCATAATGATGAAATACCCAAAGTAAATACACTATCCACGGCATCCCTCGTGCGCCCTGATTCACACTGGATAAGTTTACTAGCGAAACTGACAGAGTAAACCTAACATTGAAATTAAAGGTCATCAGTTTTAGCATGTACACCTGCTTTTTAAGGATGCGCTGTATACGTCCTCTGGTTTAATAATAAATTTCGAACGGACAGAGATATGCCAGCAAAAGATCCTGCGGTACCCACGGACGCCACGCTGGGGTACACCTTTCAAAATGATTTTCTGGCGCTTAGCCGGGCATTTTCCCTGCCGGATATTGATTATCATGATATTTCCAGGCGCGAACAGCTGAACGCGGCGCTGAAGCGCTGGCCGCTGCTGGCAGAGTTTGCAGAGAAAAAATAAGGAAGCCGGAGATGGCTATTCTGGGATTACAGGGCGTGCGAGGGGGGACTGGCGTCACGTCCATTACGGCTGCACTCGCCTGGGCGCTGCAATTGCTCGGTGAAACGGTGCTGGCGATCGACGCCAGCCCGGATAATATGCTGCGTTTTTTCTTCAATACCGACATCCATCATCAGGACGGCTGGGCGCGGGCGCTGCTCGATGGCCGGGACTGGCGTGACGCGGGCTTGCGCTATACGCAGCATATCGATCTACTGCCGTTTGGCCAGCTCAGCGCCGGCGAAAGAGAAAATGTCGACCAGCTGCAGCCCACCCTGGGGGCGATGACGGAGGCCGTACTGCAGCTGCAGGGGCAGTACCGCTGGCTGCTGCTGGATCTGCCGGCGGGTTATTCGCCGTTGACCCGCGAGCTGCTGACGCTTTGCGATCGCTCGCTGGTGGTGGTTCATCCCGACGCCAATAGCCATATCCGTCTACACCAGCAGCCCCTCCCGGCCAACAGCGATATTCTGATTAACGATCTGCGGGTCGGCAGCCAGCTGCAGGAAGATCTCTACCAGCTGTGGCTCGAGAGCCAGCCGCGCATCCTGCCGGTGACGATTCACCGCGACGAGGCGATGGCCGAGTGCCTGGCGGCGAAGCAGCCCCTTGGGGAGTATCGCCAGGACTCTCTGGCGGCGGAAGAGGTACTGACCCTGGCGAACTGGTGTCTGATCCACTATTCCGCCGGGAGGCCGGCATGATCCGCCTCAGCACGCTGCTGCTGGCCCCGCCGGTGGGGGAACGGCTGCGCGCGCGCTATGACGACTACCGGCAGCATGGCGCCTCCTGGCTGTCGGCGTCGCTTGGCTGCCTGTGGGCATCGCTGGTCTGGGCGCTAATGCCGCTGGAGACGCCGCGCTGGCAGGCGATTCTGGCGCACCATGACACCTATTTCCCCCATATTAATCCGCATCGGCCACGTCCGCTGGATCCGCTGCGCTACCTGCTGCAATCCCTGTGGTTACTGACAACGCGCGTGCCGGAGCCGGAGAAAAAGGTCAACTGGCGTTCGCTGGCGGCGCTGGAAGGGGTGCACGGTCGCTATACGCAGTGGCTGGAAAAATTGCCTGAGCAGGTCAACGCCCGCACCGGTCATCTGGATAAACAGAAAGAGCTGGCGCACCTCAATCCCAAACTGCGCCGGGCGATCCTTGGGGGGGTGACCTGCTGCTCGCTGGTGCTGGCGCTGATGTGTATTACGCAGCCTTTTAACCCGCTGTCGCAGTTTATCTTCCTGATGCTGCTGTGGGGCGTGGCGCTGCTGGTGCGGCGCATCCCCGGCCGCTTCTCGGCGCTGATGCTGATCGTGCTGTCGCTGACGGTCTCGTGCCGCTATATCTGGTGGCGCTATACCTCGACGCTGAACTGGAACGACCCGGTAAGCCTGGTGTGCGGGATTATTTTGCTGTTCGCTGAGACCTACGCCTGGGTGGTGCTGGTGCTGGGCTACTTCCAGGTGGTCTGGCCGTTGAACCGCCAACCGGTGCCGCTGCCGGAGGACATGGATCTGTGGCCGACGGTGGACATCTTCGTCCCCACCTACAACGAAGATCTCAACGTGGTGAAAAACACCATCTACGCCTCGCAGGGCATCGACTGGCCGAAGGACAAGCTGAACATCTGGATCCTCGACGACGGCGGACGGGAAGCGTTTCGCCAGTTTGCCAAAGATGTCGGGGTGCACTATATCGCCCGTACCAGCCATGAGCACGCCAAAGCCGGCAACATCAACAATGCGCTGAAATACGCCAAAGGGGAGTTCGTCTCGATCTTTGACTGCGACCATGTGCCGACGCGCTCGTTTCTGCAGATGACCATGGGCTGGTTCCTGAAAGAGAAAGAGCTGGCGATGATGCAGACCCCGCACCACTTCTTCTCGCCCGATCCCTTCGAGCGCAACCTTGGTCGTTTTCGCAAAACGCCGAACGAAGGGACGCTATTCTACGGCCTGGTGCAGGACGGGAACGACATGTGGGACGCCACCTTCTTCTGCGGCTCCTGCGCCGTGATTCGCCGTGGCCCGCTGGATGAGATCGGCGGAATCGCCGTCGAAACGGTGACCGAAGATGCCCACACCTCGCTGCGCCTGCACCGGCGGGGTTACACCTCCGCCTATATGCGTATTCCGCAGGCGGCGGGGCTGGCGACGGAGAGTTTATCCGCGCATATCGGCCAGCGCATCCGCTGGGCGCGCGGGATGGTGCAGATATTCCGCCTCGATAATCCGCTGTTTGGCAAAGGCCTGAAGCTGGTACAGCGCGTCTGCTACGCCAACGCCATGCTTCACTTTCTCTCCGGTATTCCGCGCCTCATCTTCCTCACGGCGCCGCTGGCCTTTTTGCTGCTCCATGCCTATATCATTTATGCGCCAGCGCTGATGATCGCGCTATTCGTGTTGCCGCATATGATCCACGCCAGCCTGACCAACTCGAAGATTCAGGGCAAATATCGCCATTCGTTCTGGAGTGAAATCTACGAGACGGTGCTCGCCTGGTATATCGCGCCGCCCACCTTTGTGGCGCTGATTAATCCGCATAAAGGCAAATTCAACGTCACCGCGAAGGGCGGACTGGTGGAAGAGGAGTATGTCGACTGGGTGATTTCCCGGCCCTATATCTACCTCGTGCTGCTCAACCTGGTCGGCGTCGCGGTGGGGATCTGGCGCTTTATGTACGGCCCGGAAAACGAAATTCTCACCGTCTGGGTGAGTATTGTCTGGGTGTTCTACAACCTGATTATTCTTGGCGGCGCGGTGGCGGTCTCGGTCGAAAGCAAGCAGGTCCGCCGGTCGCATCGTGTCGAAATGAGCATGCCGGCGGCAATTGCCCGCGAAGATGGCCATCTGTTCTCCTGCACCGTTCACGACTATTCCGACGGTGGGCTGGGGATCAAAATTCACGGCGACGCTCAGGTGTTGGAGGGGCAGAACGCCAGGCTGCTGCTCAAACGGGGACAGCAGGAGTATGCCTTCCCGGTGCGGGTCGCGCGGGTCAACGGCAGCGAAGTGGGATTGCAGCTGCTGCCGTTGACCAACCAGCAGCATATCGATTTTGTGCAGTGTACGTTTGCCCGCGCCGATACGTGGGCGCTTTGGCAGGATAGCTTCCCGGAAGACAAGCCGATGGAAAGCCTGCTGGATATCCTGAAGCTGGGGTTCCGTGGCTATCGTCACCTGGCGGAGTTTTCGCCGCCGTCGGTGAAGGTGGTTTTCCGCGCGCTCACCTCGCTGGTGGCATGGATAGTGTCGTTTGTACCCCGACGCCCTGAACGCGCCGCGCCGACGCTCTCCGCAGACCCGGCAATGGCTCAACAATGATGATAATGCGATGAAAAGAAAACTTTCCTGGATGTGTGCAGTAGCGGTGGGCATGTGCAGCTGGTATCCGCTGGCCTCTTACGCGGCGCCGGCCACCGTGGTGAATCCGGCCCCTGGCGTTCAGCCGCAGGCGGCCTCCCCGCTCGCGCCGGTGACGACAGGCGAGCCGACGGCAACCCTCGCCGAACCGACCGCTCCGGCGTTGGTCGCCGAGAACGTCCCGCAGCGGGAGGTGAAGCTGACCTTTGCCACCATCGCGCCGCCTCCGGGCAGCATTGTGCTGCGCGGCTCACGGCCTGACGCCTCGGTTGAATTCGGCATGCGTAGCGATGAGCTGGTCGCTAACGCGCTGCTCAATCTGGAATACACCCCGTCGCCCTCGCTGCTGCCCGTGCAGTCGCAGCTGAAAGTCTATCTCAACGATGAGCTGATGGGCGTCCTGCCCGTCACCAAAGAGCAGCTGGGGAAAAAGATCCGCGCGCAGCTGCCGATTGACCCGCTGTATATCACCGACTTCAACCGTATACGGCTGGAGTTTGTCGGCCACTACCGCGATGTCTGCGAAAACCCGGCCAGCAGCACGCTATGGCTGGACGTCGGGCGCGAAAGCTATCTGGATCTCACCTACCAGTCGCTGAAGGTGCATAACGATCTGTCGCACTTCCCGGTACCGTTCTACGATCCGCGCGACAACCGCCCGCTGACGCTGCCGATGATTTTCCCGGGCTCGCCGGCGGTGGCCCAGCAGCAGGCGGCGGCGATTATCGCTTCATGGTTCGGCAGCAAGGCCGGCTGGCGCGGCCAGCAGTTCCCGGTCTATTTCAACGAACTGCCGGATCGTAACGCCATTGTCTTCGCCACCAACGACAAGCGTCCGGATTTCCTGCGCGATCATCCGCCGGTCAACGCGCCGACCATCGAAATGATCGACAACCCGAACGATCCTTACGTCAAGCTGCTGGTTATTTTCGGCCGCGATGATAAAGACCTGCTGCTGGCGGCGAAGGGGATTGCCCAGGGCAATATTCTGTTCCGCGGCAGCAGCGTCACCGTGGACGGCATCAAAACCCTGCAGCCGCGGCAGCCATACGATGCGCCAAACTGGGTGCGCACCGACCGCTCGGTCACCTTTGCTGAGCTGAAAACCTATGAGCAACAGCTGCAGTCCAGCGGGCTGGTGCCGGATGCCATCACCGTGGCGCTTAACCTGCCGCCGGATCTCTATCTGCTGCGGGCCAACGGCATCGATATGGATCTGAAATACCGCTATACCATGCCGCCGGTGAAGGATAGCTCGCGGATGGATATCAGCCTTAACGACCAGTTCCTGCAGTCGTTCAGCCTTAACAGCTCGCAGGATGTGAACAAACTGATCCTGCGCCTGCCGGTGCTGCAGGGGCTGCTGGACGGCAAATCGGAGGTTACCATACCCGCGCTGCGTCTTGGGGCGGTGAACCAGCTGCGCTTTGACTTCCAGTACATGAACCCGATGCCCGGCGGCTCTATCGACAACTGTATTACCTTCCAGCCGGTGCAGAACCATGTGGTGATCGGCGACGATTCGACCATCGACTTCTCGAAGTATTATCACTTTATTGCTCTACCGGACCTGCGCGTCTTCGCCAATGCCGGCTTCCCTTACAGCCGTATGGCGGACCTCGCCGACACCCTGGTGGTGGTGCCGAAGGCGCCGACCCAGGGCCAGGTGGCGACGCTGCTGCAGGCGCTGGGCGGCATCGGTTCGCAGACCGGCCTGGCGGCGATTAATCTGCAAATGACTGACGATGGCAACCAGATCAAGAATAAAGATGCGGATCTGCTGCTGATCGGCGCGATCCCCTCGTCCCTCAAGGACGATACCAAAATCAACCTGCTGGTCGAGGCGACCAAAAGCTGGGTGAAAATGCCGATGCGTCATTACGACCTGGCGAGCATTTATCCCGATGATGAGGCCCGCACGCCCAACACCCGCACCGACATCACTTCTTCCGGACCGATGGCGGCGGTGATTGGCTTCCAGTCGCCCTACAACGATCAGCGCAGCGTGGTGGCCCTGCTGGCCGACAGCCCACGCGGTAATGAACTGCTAACCAACGCCCTCAACGACAGTGGTAAGCGGGCGGCGATGTTTGGCTCGGTGGCGGTGATCCGCGAATCCGGCGTCAACAGCCTGCGGGTGGGCGATGTTTACTATGTCGGCCATCTGCCCTGGTTCGAGCGCATCTGGTTCGCGCTCTCTAACCACCCGATACTGCTGGCGATCTTCGCCGCGGTCAGTATCGTGCTGCTGGCGTGGGTGCTGTGGCGCATGCTGCGCATTATCAGCCGCCGCCGCCTTAGCCTGGATGATGAGTAAACGATGATGAAAGTACTTTGCGGCGCGGTGCTCTCCGCGCTGGTGCTGGCGGCGGGCCAGGCGAGCGCCGCCTGCCAGTGGCCCGCCTGGGAGCAGTTTAAGCAAGCCTACGTCAGCCCCGAGGGGCGGGTGATCGACCCCAGCGATGCGCGCAAAATTTCCACTTCCGAAGGACAGAGCTATGGCCTGTTCTTTGCCCTGGCGGCCAACGATCGCGCGGGGTTCGACAAGCTGCTGACCTGGACGCAGAACAACCTGGCGGAGGGCGACCTGCGGCAGCATCTGCCGGGCTGGCTGTGGGGGAAAAAGGACGACGAGCAGTGGACGCTGCTGGACAGCAATTCGGCATCCGACTCAGATCTGTGGATAGCCTGGGCGCTGCTGGAGGCGGGGCGCCTGTGGCAGCAGCCGCAGTACACCGAGACCGGGAAAGCGCTGCTGGCGCGGATTGTCGATGAAGAGACGGTGGCGGTGCCGGGCCTTGGCACGATGCTGCTGCCGGGAAAAGTCGGTTTTGCCGATGACAGCGGCTGGCGGTTTAACCCCAGCTATCTTCCACCGCAGCTGGCCACCTATTTTGTGCGTTTTGGCGCGCCGTGGCCTGCCCTGCGCGATACTAACCTGCGTCTGCTGCTGGAGACCGCACCGAAAGGCTTTACCCCGGACTGGGTGCGCTATGAGAAAGGGAAAGGCTGGCAGCTGAAAACGGAGAAGCCGCCGATCGGCAGCTATGACGCGATTCGCGTCTACCTGTGGGTGGGCATGCTTCATGACGGCGATAAGCAGAAAGCGCGTCTGCTGGCCCGCTTTGCGCCGATGGCGGCGCAAACCGCGGAGCAGGGGGTACCGCCGGAGAAAGTGAATATCGCCACCGGCAAAACCAGCGGCCAGGGGCCGGTGGGCTTTTCCGCGGTGATGCTGCCGTTTTTACAGAACGACGAGGCCCGGTCGGTGCAACGGCAGCGCGTCGCCGATAACTATCCCGGCGCGGATGCCTACTACAGCGCGGTCCTGACGCTGTTTGGCCAGGGTTGGGATCAACACCGTTTTCGTTTCACTGCGGGTGGCGAATTACAACCTGACTGGAACCAGGAATGCGCAAGCTCTCACTAAGTTTACTCACGCTGTCCCTCGGCGTTGCGCTGCTGCCGTTAGCGCAGGCGGCGACGACGCCCGCCCAGGAACATCTGCTGGAGCAGGTGCGCCTCGGCGAGGCCAGCAATCGTGAAGACCTGGTGCGCCAGTCGCTGTACCGTCTGGAGCTGATTGACCCCAACAACCCGGACCTGATTGCCGCGCGGATGCGCTATCTGCTGCGCCAGGGGGATGCCGCCGGGGCGCAAAAAGAGCTGGAGCGACTGACGAAGCTGGCGCCGGACTCCCCGGAGCTGAAGGCGTCGCGCAATGAGATGAAAAGCAACACCGGCGAGGGTCGTCAGGCGCTGCAGCAGGCGCGACTGCTGGGCGTGGCCGGGAAGGTCGATGAAGCCATCGCCGCCTACGAAAAGCTGTTCGGCGGCGTGCCGGATGATGTTGATGCCGCGATTGAATACTGGACGCTGGTGGCGCGCCTGCCGGCCCGTCATAGCGAAGGCGTCAGCCAGCTGAAAAAACTGAACGCCAGCGCGCCGGGCAACGTCAGCCTGCTCACGGCGCTGGCGAAGCAGATGTTTGCCGATAACAAACCGCAGGAAGGGTTCGCCTATCTGGCGGAAATGGCCCGCTCGGCCTCAGGACGCGGTATCGCCGCCGATATGTGGTACAGCGAGGTGAAAAGCATGCCGGTGAGCAAGGCCAGCGTGCAGGCGTTGCAGCAATTCCTGCTGCAGTTTCCTACCGGCTCGGTGGCGGCGAACGCCCGCGTCCTGCTCGACCAACAGCAGGCGCAGCTGCAGGATCCGACGTTCCGCGCCCGCTCGGAAGGGCTGGCGGCGATCAAATCCGGAAATACCTCGCAGGCGGTGGCGGATCTGCAGAAAGCCGTTCAGGCCGACAGCCGCGACAGCGATGCGGTGGGCGCCCTCGGCCAGGCCTATTCCCAGCGCGGCGACCGCGCGCGGGCGGTGGCCCAGCTCAATAAAGCGATCGCCATGGATCCCGACAGCCCGAATCGCGGCAAATGGGACAGCCTGCTGCAAACCAACCGCTACTGGCTGCTGATCAAGCAGGGGGATAACGCCCTGAAGGCCGGTCAGCTTGCGCAGGCGCAGAATTATTATGCCCAGGCGCAGCGGGTCGATCGGACCGACAGCTATGCCGTGCTGGGGCTGGGCGACGTCGCGGCGGCGCGCAAAGAGTCGGCGGCGGCGGAGCGCTATTATCAGCAGGCGTTGCGTCTGGATCGCGGCAATAACCTGGCGGTGCGCGGCCTGGCCAACCTCTATCGCGCCGAATCGCCCGAGAAAGCCAGCGCCTGGATCGCCGGCCTTCCTGCTGCCCAGCGGCGCAGTATTGATGATATCGAGCGCAGCCTGACCAACGACCGGCTGGAGAAACAGGCGCAGGCCCTGGAGAGCCAGGGCAACTGGGCGCAGGCGGCGGAAGTCCAGCGTCGGCGCCTGGCGCTCGATCCGGACAGCGTGTGGATCACCTATCGTCTGGCGCGGGATCTGGTCAGCGCCGGCGAACGCCAGCAAGCCGATGCGCTGATGCGGGCGATGGTCAACCGCCAGCCGCAGGATGCTGAACGAATATACGCCTCGGGGCTGTACCTGTCGGGGAACGACCAGGACGATCTGGCGCTGGCGCAAATCGCCACCCTGCCGCGCAACGCGTGGACGGATAACATCCGTGAACTGGAGGCGCGTCTGCAAAGCGACCGGGTGCTGCGCCAGGCGAACCAATTGCGCGACAGCGGCGAGGAAGCGCAGGCGATCGCCCTCATCAAACAGCAGCCGGCCTCGGTACGCTATGACCTGACGCTGGCCGACTGGGCGCAGCAGCGCGGCGACAACCAGACGGCGATTGCCGACTATCAGCGGGTGCTGCGTCAGGAAGCCGACAACGGCGATGCGCGCCTCGGCCTTGCGGAAGTCTACCTGGCCGAGGGGGATAAACCGGCCGCCCGGGCGCAGGTCATGCAGCTGAAAGGCGCAGAGGCCGAATCCATGAATATGCAGCGGCGGGTCGCCCTGGCGCGAGCTGGCCTTGGCGATACCGCTGACGCCCAACGGATTTTTAACCAGATTGTGCCGCAGGCGAAGGCGCAGCCGCCCTCGATGGAGAGCGCGCTGGTGCTGCGCGATGCCGCGCGCTTTGCCACCCGGAACGGGGAGCCGCAGCAGGCGCTGACTCACTACCGGGAGGCGATGGTGGCCTCCGGCATCACCCCCGCGCAGCCGCAGGATAACGATACCTTTACCCGGCTGACGCGCAACGACAGCCGGGATGACTGGCTGAAGCGCGGGATCCGCAGCGATGCCGCCGATCTTTATCGCCAGCAGGATCTGAACGTCACCCTGGAACATGACTTCTGGGGATCCAGCGGCACCGGCGGCTATTCCGATCTGAAGGCGCATACCACCATGCTGCAGGTGGATGCCCCGCTAGCGGATGGCCGGATGTTCTTTCGCACCGACCTGGTCAATATGGATGCCGGCAGCTTTTCCACCCACAGCGACGGGAGCTACTCGCCCAGCTGGGGCACCTGCGGGGAGATCGCCTGCACCAGCGGTAGTAAAAATCAGACCGACAGCGGGGCCAGCGTGGCGGTCGGCTGGCAGAACGACACCTGGAGCGGGGATATCGGCACCACGCCGATGGGCTTCAATGTCGTCGATGTGGTCGGCGGCCTGAGCTACAGCAGCGACGTCGGGCCGGTGGGGTACACGGTCAACGTCCACCGGCGGCCCATCTCCAGCTCGCTGCTCTCCTTCGGCGGGCAGAAAGACAGCAACAGCCATACCGGCACCACCTGGGGCGGTGTTCGCGCCGACGGCGGCGGTGTGAGCCTCAGCTATGACCGGGGCGAAGCGCACGGGATCTGGTCCTCGCTGGGGGCCGACTCGTTGACCGGTAAAAACGTGGCGGATAACTGGCGCGTGCGCTGGATGACCGGCTACTACTACAAGGTGATTAACGAGAATAATCGTCGCGTCACCGTCGGCCTCAACAATATGATCTGGCACTACGACAAAGATCTCAGCGGCTACACCCTCGGCCAGGGCGGCTATTACAGCCCGCAGGAGTACCTCTCTTTCGCCGTGCCGGTGACCTGGCGTCAGCGCACGGAGAACTGGTCCTGGGAACTCGGCGGGTCGGTGTCATGGTCCCATTCGCGTACCCAAACGCAGGCCCGCTATCCGCTGCTGAACCTGATCCCGTCCGACTACCGGCAGCGCGCCAGCGAACTGACGGAGCAGGGCAGCAGCAGCCAGGGATTCGGTTACACCGCCAGAGCGCTGGTGGAGCGGCGGGTGACCAGCAACTGGTTCGTTGGCGCCGCGGTCGATATTCAGCAGGCGAAGGATTATACCCCAAGCCATGCGCTGCTTTACGTCCGCTACTCGGCGGCAGGCTGGCAGGGGGATCTGGATATGCCGCCCCAGCCGCTGGTGCCTTACGCCGACTGGTAGCAGAATAGGCTGAATTACGTCACAGAGCGCTACTCCACGGCGCGCTTCGCGTATACTCGTGAGGCGTTGCCCACCGTCGGCCGCCGGGGAGGTCTCTCCGGCGTCTGCGTCACCGCGCGGAAATATCCCGTCACTTCATCCCTCGCGGGCGTGGGCGAAGGATTTGAGTATATAATCAGCCTGAAACGACCGGGATTGAAGGATTGATACCGGGTATGCATTCAGTATCAGTGGAGAACACCGTTGCGCGTCAGCCGTTCACTTACAATCAAACAGATGGCGATGGTCGCGAGCGTGTCCATGGCCTTTGTATTGGTTTTTTGCACTATTTTGCTGTTTCACTTTGTGCAACAGAGTCGCTTTACCACGGCCACGCAGTTAGAAAGTATCGCGCGATCCGTTCGCGAACCGCTGTCGGCGGCTATTCTGAAAGCCGATATTCCGGAAGCGGAAGCTATTTTAAGCCGTATCCAGCCTGCTGGCATCGTCAGCCGGGCGGATGTGGTCTTGCCCAACCAGTTCCAGGCGTTACGGATGCGGTTTATCCCCGAGCGGTCGGTGCCGGTGACCATCACCCGGCTGTTTGAGCTGCCGGTGCAGATTTCGCTGCCCATTTATTCGCTGGAGCGGCCGGCCAACCCGCAGCCGCTGGCCTATCTGGTGCTGCAGGCCGATTCCTATCGCATGTATAAATTCGTCATGAGCGCCCTTGCCACGTTAGTGACTGCTTACTTACTTCTGGTGCTGATGTTGACGGTGGCGCTCACCTGGTGCATCAACCGGCTGATGGTTCGCCCTCTGCGGCGTATCGCCCGCGAGCTGAACGATCTCTCCCAGCAGGAGCGTCTTGGGCATCAGCTGACCCTCCCGCGCCTGCACCATGACGACGAGATCGGCATGCTGGTGCGCAGCTATAACCGCAACCAGCAGAGCCTGGTGCGCCAGCATGATGAGCTGTCCATCCAGTCGACCCGCTTCCCGGTCTCCGAGCTGCCGAATAAAGCCTTTTTGCTGGCGATGCTGGAGCAGACGGTGGCCCGCCCGCAGAGCGCCGCGCTGATCGTCGTCGCCTGTGAAACCCTGCAGGACGCCGCCGGCGTGCTCAAGGAGAGCCAGCGCGAAATGCTGCTCCTGACGCTGGTGGAGAAGCTGCGCGCCGCGATCCCGCCGCAGATGGTGCTGGCTCAGGTGAGCGGCTATGACTTCGCCATTCTCGCCGATGGCCTCGCCGAATCCTGGCAGGCGGTGACGTTAAGTAAGCAAGTGCTCACTATTATTAATGAACGTTTGCCGCTGCATGGTCTGCAGCTGCGACCCTACGCCAGCGTCGGGATCGCTATGTTCCACCCCGGCCTCAGCGCCGAACAGTTTTACCGGCGCGCGGTGTCAGCCGCCGTCACCGCAAGACGCAAAGGTAAAAACCAGATTGAGTTCTTCGATCCCGAGCAGATGGAAAAGGCTCAGCGTCGCTTGATGGAAGAGCACGATATAATGACCGCCCTCGACAACCAGCAGTTCGCTATCTGGCTGCAGCCGCAGGTGGCCTGCGCCAGCGGCGAGATCTGCGGCGCCGAGGTGCTGCTGCGTCAGCGGCAGGCGGATGGCAGCTGGTCGCTACCGCCGGCGCTGATTGAACGCATTGAGTCCTGCGGGCTGATTATCCCGGTCGGCTACTGGGTGATGGAAGAGGCCTGCCGCCAGCTGGCTGCCTGGCAAAGCCAGGGGATTATGCTGCCGCTGTCGGTCAATGTTTCGCTGCTTCAGCTGCTGGAGCACGATCGCGGCGAGGAGATGCTGAAGCTGATCGCCCGCTACCGCATCGCGCCGGGGACCTTAATCCTCGAGGTGACGGAGAGCTGCCGGATGGACGATCCGCAGGACGTGATGGCGCGGTTGCGGCCTCTGCGCGAGGCCGGGGTACGTATTGCGCTGGATGATTTTGGCATGGGTTACGCCGGGTTGCACCAGCTGCAGCAGATGAAGGCCCTGCCGGTTGATATCCTGAAAATCGATAAGGTATTCATCGATATGCTGCCGGAGGATGTCAGCATGGTGCCGGCGATGATCCAGCTCGCGCGCGGCCTGTCGCTACGTATCGTGGCGGAAGGGGTGGAGAACGAGGCCCAGTACCGCTGGTTGCAAGCCGCCGGCGTCGAGGTGCTCCAGGGCCATCTGTTCGGTTGTGCTTTACCGCAGGAGGCGTTCAGCGCGCGCTATCTCTCCCCGGTCCGGGAGGATGCAAATTTGTAAGTGTTTTGTTGACTTGTGCGAGTCAGCTCAAAGATTTTAACAAATGCGTTGCACTTTCGGCGTTAGTTATTTCTGAAATGTTTCCAGGGTGTTATTTTTAAGCCACAGACGTCAAATATCCCTTCTTGCTCTGTGGTTATTCCCAAAGGACACCCTATGAAAACCTCTATCTTTAAAAGCCTCTATGTCCAGGTTCTGACGGCCATAGCGATCGGTATTCTGCTGGGCCATTTTTACCCGGAACTGGGCGCGCAAATGAAACCCTTCGGCGACGCCTTCGTTAAGCTGATTAAAATGGTGATTGCTCCGGTTATCTTCTGTACCGTCGTGACGGGGATCGCCGGGATGGAGAGCATGAAAGCCGTTGGCCGTACCGGGGCGGTAGCGCTACTCTATTTCGAAGTGGTCAGCACCATCGCGCTGATTATCGGTCTGATTATCGTCAACGTGGTGCAGCCGGGGGCCGGGATGAACGTCGACCCGTCGACGCTCGATGCGAAAGCGGTGGCGGTGTACGCTGAGCAGGCGAAAGACCAGGGGGTGGTGGCCTTTTTACTGGATGTGATCCCGGGCAGCGTCATTGGCGCCTTCGCCAGCGGCAACATCCTGCAGGTTCTGCTGTTCGCCGTTCTGTTTGGCTTTGCCCTGCATCGTCTGGGCAGCAAGGGCCAGCTGATTTTCAACGTCATTGAAAGTTTCTCGCAGGTCATCTTCGGCATCATCAATATGATCATGCGCCTGGCGCCGATCGGCGCCTTCGGGGCCATGGCCTTCACCATCGGTAAATATGGCGTCGGCACCCTGGTGCAGCTGGGGCAGCTGATCATCTGCTTCTATATCACCTGTATCCTGTTCGTGGTGCTGGTGCTGGGGAGCATCGCCCGGGCCACCGGCTTCAGCATCTTTAAATTTATCCGCTATATCCGTGAAGAGCTGCTGATCGTGCTGGGGACCTCCTCATCCGAATCGGCGCTGCCGCGCATGCTCGACAAGATGGAGAAGCTCGGCTGTCGTAAGTCGGTGGTGGGCCTGGTGATCCCGACCGGCTATTCGTTTAACCTCGACGGCACCTCTATCTATCTGACGATGGCGGCGGTGTTTATCGCCCAGGCGACCAACAGCCATATGGATATTTTCCATCAAATCACCCTGCTGGTGGTGCTGCTGCTCTCCTCGAAAGGGGCGGCGGGAGTGACCGGCAGCGGCTTCATCGTGCTGGCGGCGACCATCTCGGCGGTTGGGCATTTACCGGTCGCTGGCCTGGCGCTGATCCTCGGTATTGACCGCTTTATGTCCGAAGCCCGCGCTTTGACTAACCTGGTCGGTAACGGCGTCGCCACGGTGGTGGTGGCAAAATGGGTGAAAGAACTCGATGCCAAACAGATGGATGATGTGCTGAATAACCGTGTTCCCGCGAACAAAACGCACGAATTATCCTCTTAAATCCTCCTCTTAGGCCCGTACTCCCTTGCTGGAGTACGGGCTCCTGCGCATAATTAGAGGTCATTTCCGCCCTGCGGGAATGACACGAAATGATTATTTTACGTTGTCATGCGACATTTTCGTCTCCGTGTGGTCTAACCGACGTATTTCACTCTCACTTTTTTCGGCAGCCCGTCAGTGGGATGCTGTTGTAACCAGGAATGTTCATCAGGGGTTCACATGCAGGGCACAACAATTAAACTCTTAACGGGCGGTTTGCTGATGGTAGCGGCGGCCGGTTATGTGCAGGCAGAAGCGCTCCAGCCTGATCCGGCCTGGCAACAAGGGACCTTAGCGAATGGGTTGTCGTGGCAGGTGCTGGCCACGCCGCAGCGTCCCAGCGACCGTATCGAAGTCCGTCTGTCCGTGAATATTGGCTCGCTGAGCGAAAGCACTCAGCAGAGCGGTTTCAGCCGTTTTATTCCCCGTCTGGCGTTGACGCAAAGCGGCAGCCTGCCGACGATGCAGGCGCGCTCGCTGTGGCAGCAGAGCATTGACCCGAAGCGTCCTCTGCCGCCGGCCATCGTCTCCTACGATTACACGATGTTTAATCTCAGCCTGCCGAATAACCGCAACGATCTGCTGAAAGAGGCGCTGAGCTGGCTGGCGGACGCCAGCGGTAAACTGACCATTACGCCTGAATCGATCAATCACGCGCTGCAGGGCAGCGACATGGTGGCGACCTGGCCGCTGGATACCAAAGAGGGCTGGTGGCGCTATCGCCTGAAGGGCTCCACCATGCTGGGCCACGATCCCGCCGCGCCGCTGAAGCAGCCGATCGACGTGGCGCAGCTGAAAGACTTTTATCAAAAATGGTACACCCCTGACGCCATGACGCTGATCGTGGTGGGTAACGTCGACAGCCGCAGCGTCGCTGAGCAAATCAGCAAGACCTTTGGCGATCTGAAGGGTAAGCGGGAAACGCCGGCGGCGGTGCCGACCTTATCGCCGCTGCCCACCGTGCCGGTCAGCATCATGACCAGCGCCGTGCGCCAGGACAAACTGTCCATCATGTGGGACGCCCCCTGGCAGCCGATCCGCGATTCCGCAGCGCTGCAGCGCTACTGGCGCGACGACCTCGCCCGCGAAGCGCTGTTCTGGCACGTGCAGCAGAGCCTGAGCAAAAATAACGTCAAGGATATTGGGCTTGGTTTCGACTGCCGGGTGCTCTATCAGCGCGCGCAGTGCGCCATCAATATCGAATCGCCGGGCGAGCGCCTGAATAACAACCTGAGCGTGGTTTCGCGCGAATTGGCGAAAGTGCGCGACAACGGCCTGCCGCAGGAGGAGTTTGACGCGCTTATCGCCCAGAAAAGCCTCGAGCTGCAGAAGCTGTTTGCCACCTATGCGCGCACCGATACCGACATTCTGATGAGCCAGCGCATGCGCTCCCTGCAAAATCAGGTGGTGGATATCGCGCCGGAGCAGTACCAGAAGCTGCGTCAGGAGTTCCTCAACTCCCTGACGGTGGACATGCTGAACCAGTACCTGCGTCAGCAACTCTCTCAGGATATGGCGCTGGTGTTACAGCAGCCGAAAGGCGAACCGGAATACAACATGAAGGAGCTGCAGGCCACGTGGGAAAAACTGATGGCGCCGAGTCCGGCGAGTCCGGCGGCCGCAGCGACCAGCGGCAGCGCCGATACGGTTGACGCCCACAGCGAGGCCAGCGACATCCCGTCGGGGCAGTAACCTGACGCCTCTCCGGCGCGCCAGCGGCGGCCGGAGAGCGCTTACAGGTGAGGATTATTGCGGCATCGCTTCCCGCGGGATGATCGCCCCGCGATACTGGATCACCGTGCTGGCGGTCAGATGTCCGCGTCTGGCGGCGGATTCAGCATCGCCGCCGGTCAGGCGAACGGCCAGATAGCCGGCGCTGAAGGAGTCGCCGGCGGCGGTGGTATCCACCACCTTCTCTTTGGCCAGCTTGACGGCCGGCACTTCCCGCAGCGGTTGCCCGCTAACCGAGACCAGGCAGGCATCCGCTCCGCGCTTCACCACCACCTCTTCCACGCCGGCGGCGTGGGTGCGGGCGATCACCTCGGCGACCGGTTTTTCCCCCCACAGCGCGTCTTCATCGTCGAGGGTCAGAAACGCGATATCGGCGCAGGCGAGCATCTCCTGATAAACCTGCTGCGTCTCCGCCTGGCTGACCCACAGGCGCGGGCGATAGTTGTTGTCGAAGATCACCTTGCCGCCGTTGGCGCGGCACTCACGCAGCAGCGTGAACAACGTTGCACGACTGACCGGGCTGAGAATGGCGAGGCTGATACCGCTCAGATAGAGATAGTCGAAAGTGGCCAGCTCTTCGCAAATCGCCGCTGCGCGATCGCTCTCCAGCCAGAATTTTGCCGCCGCCTCGTTGCGCCAGTAGTAGAAGGTGCGCTCGCCGGCGTCATCGGTTTCAATGTAATACAGCCCCGGCAGGCGGTCGGCCATCCGCTGGATAAGATTGATGTTGACGTTTTCCTGCTGCCAGCTGTCGAGCATCTGCTGGCTGAACGCATCGGTTCCCAGCGCGGTGACGTAGTGGACGCTCAGCGCGCTGGCATCTGTCTGCCGCGCGATATAGACCGAAGTGTTTAAGGTATCGCCGCCAAAGCCGCGGTTAACGGCCCCGTTCTTCTCTGACAGCTCAATCATGCATTCGCCAATGACGGCAATTTTTTTAGACATAGCCAGAACCTGCAATGGAATCGATATAAGCGCTAGTGTGCGCTGCGCTGTTTTGCTGGTCAATCATATTAAAACATCGTTCCATTATTTTTTTGACCTGACGCGCGTAATGTGACGAAAAGCGCATTTCCAGGAGAAACGCCGCTTTTTGACTATATTCAGGACTGACGTGATGCAAAAGGAGCGGAGTAGGGATGAGCAGAACCCGTAAAACGTTGGTAATCATCACAGGAACGATACTGTTGCTGATCGTTCTCTTCTTTATCGTGCTGGCCACCTTTGACTGGAACCGGCTGAAGCCGACGATCAATCAGAAAGTGTCTGCCGAGCTGAACCGCCCGTTCGCCATCCGCGGCGATCTCGGCGTGGTCTGGGAGCGTCAGCCGGAGGAGCGCGGCTGGCGCAGCTGGATCCCGTGGCCCCATGTGCACGCGGAGGATATCGTGCTGGGCAATCCGCCGGCCATTCCCCAGGTGACCATGATCCACCTGCCGCGGGTGGAGGCGACCCTCGCCCCGCTGGCGCTGCTGAGCAAAACGGTGTATCTGCCGTGGATCAAGCTGGAACGGCCCGACGTGCGGCTGATCCGCCTGGCGGAAGACAACAATAACTGGACCTTTCAGCTGGCTGGCGATCGGCGTGCCGCGGGGGACAGCGCCCCCTCCAGCTGGTCTTTCCGCCTCGATAATATTCTTTTCGACCGCGGGACTATCGCTATCGATGACAAGATCACCCGCAGCGATATCACCATCCTCGTCGATCCTCTAGGCAAACCGCTGCCGTTCAGCGAAGTCACCGGCACGCAGGATCGGCAGAGCGCGGCGAAACCAGGCGACTACGTCTTTGGTCTTTCGCTGAAGGGCCGCTACAAGGGGCAGCCGGTCACCGGCAACGGTAAAATCGGCGGCATGCTGGCCCTGCGCAGCGCAAGCACGCCTTTCCCGCTGCAGGGCGACTTCCGCTCCGGCAATACGCGGGTGGCGTTTAGCGGCACGGTCAGCGACCCGCTCAACGTCGGTGGCATTGACCTGCGGCTGAAATTCGCCGGCGATTCGCTGCGCGACCTCTACGACCTGACCGGCGTGCTGCTGCCGGAGACGCCGTCGTTCTCCACCGACGGCCACCTGCGCGCCGACTTTAAGCAGAAAAACCGCATGCGCTTTGACTATCAGGATTTTAACGGCCGGATCGGCGATAGCGACATTCATGGCTCCCTGACCTATACCACTGGCAAACCGCGACCGAAGCTCAGCGGCGACATGGAGTCGAAGCAGCTGCGGCTGGCGGATCTCGGGCCGTTAATCGGCGTCGACTCCGGCAAAGGGACGAAGAAAAGCGCAGCGCGCCAGGCGGGCGACCGACCGCAGCCGGCGGGTAAAGTGTTGCCGGCGGACCGCTTTGAAACCGATAAATGGCAGGTGATGGATGCCGATGTGCGCTTTAAGGGCCGGAGAATCGAGCACGGCGGCACGCTGCCGATCAGCGATCTGGCGACCCACGTGATCCTGGAGGATGGCGACCTGCGCCTGCAGCCGGTGCGTTTTGGCCTGGCCAACGGGTCGATTGCCGGCAGCGTGCACCTGCAGGGCGATAAAAAGCCGCTGCAGGGTGAGGCTAATCTGCAGGCGCGGCGCCTGAAGCTGAAGGCGCTGATGCCGAACGTCGAGATGATGCAGAAAACCCTCGGCGAGATGAATGGCGACGTTCAGCTGCGCGGCAGCGGCAACTCGGTGGCGGCCCTGCTCGGCAACAGCAACGGCAACCTGAAGCTGCTGATGAACGACGGCCTGATCAGTCGCAACCTGATGGAAATTCTCGGCCTTAACGTTGGCAACTACCTGATCGGCCAGATTTTTGGCGATGAGGAGGTTCGGGTGAACTGCGCGGCGGCCAATATCGACGTGACCAACGGCGTCGCCCGGCCGCAGATTTTTGCCTTCGATACGGAAAACGCGCTGATCAATGTAACCGGGACCGCCAGCTTCGCCTCCGAGCAGCTGGACCTGACCATCGATCCGGAAAGCAAAGGCTTCCGGGTGATCACCCTGCGTTCCCCGCTGTATGTTCGCGGCACCTTTAAATCGCCGCAGGCGGGGGTGAAGGCCGGGCCGCTGATTGTCCGCGGCGCGGTAGCGGCGGCGCTGGCCACCCTGGTGACCCCGGCTGCCGCGCTGCTGGCGCTGGTTTCTCCGGCGGAGGGCGATAGCAACCAGTGCCGGACCATTTTGTCGCAGATGAAAAAGTAGGAGAGCGCCCTGACGCCAGCGGCGTCAGGGCGAAGGATCATAACGACTGGTGGCGGGTCTCGTGGGTCAGCAGCAGGGCGATCAGCGTCAGCGCCGCCATCGCCGCCAGATAGGTGCCGACCGCCGCGAGGCCATAGTTGCCCTGCAGCCAGGCGGCAATGTACGGCGCCACCGAGGCGCCGAGGATCGACGACACGTTATAGGAGAACGATGCCCCGGTGTAACGCACTTCCGTCGGGAACAGCTCCGGCAGCAGCGCGCCCATCGGGCCAAAGGTCAGTCCCATCAGGCTTAAGCCCAGCAGCAGGAAGGCGAAGACCAGCAGCGGATTGCCGGAGCCCAGCAGCGGTTTAAAGGCGAACAGGGCGAACAAAATAATCATCGTGGTGATGATAATCATGCTCTTACGACGACCAAAGGCATCCGCCAGCAGGCCGGCGATCGGCACCATCACGCCAAAGCCAATCACTGCCATCATCAGCATCCACAGCACTTCGTTACGCGGCAGGCCCAGGCCATTCGGCGCCGCGCCGGTGCTGAAGGTCATCGAGTAGACGGTCATGATGTAGAACAGGGTATAGGTTGCCAGCATGATGAAGGTGCCCAGCACCGTCACGCGAACGTGTTTGGTCAACAGGGTACCCAGCGGGATTTTGACCTGTTTTTTTGCCGCCGCCACTTTGGCGAAGACCGGGGTCTCATGCAGCGAAACGCGAACATAAAGACCGATGATCACCAGCACCGCGGAGAAGATAAACGGCACACGCCAGCCCCACTCCATAAACTGCTGATCGGTTAACAGCCAGGAGAGCAGCAGGAAGGTGCCGTTGGCGAAGAAGAAGCCGATCGGCGCGCCCAGCTGCGGGAAGGAGCCGTACAGGGCGCGCTTGCGCGCCGGGGCGTTTTCCGTAGCCAGCAGCGCCGCGCCGCCCCATTCCCCTCCGAGGCCAAGTCCCTGACCGAAGCGCGCCAGCGCCAGCAGCATCGGCGCGACAATGCCAATGCTTTCATAGCCGGGCAGCAGGCCGATCACCACGGTGGAGATCCCCATGGTTAACAGCGAAGCCACCAGGGTAACCTTGCGGCCGACGCGATCGCCGAAGTGGCCAAACAGCGCGGAGCCGATTGGCCGGGCGACGAAGGCGATGGCGAAGGTGGCCAGCGATTGCAGGGTGGCCGCGGCGGCATCGCCCTGCGGGAAGAAGATATGCGGGAAGACGATGACCGCGGCAGTGGCATAAATGTAGAAGTCGAAAAACTCAATGGCGGTGCCAATGAGCGAGGCGACAACGACTTTATTGCGTGAGTTGACCGGGGCGGTTTCCTGCGTGTTTTCGAGTGTGGTGGCTGTGGCTTGCATAGATCTTTCTTATTTTTGCGCGAACGAAAAGCCATATAGCCACAGCCACAGGGACATTTCAATCTGTAACAAACGAGGGGAATGCGCAAAAAAGCGGCAAAAAGCGGATAATTTTTACGCCAGAAAAAATAGTTCTATGAAATGCTTCACACAATTAAAAGGATAGAGAATAAAACCAGTTTTTCGTTAAATAAAAGTTACGCGCTGGATTTATCTGCTGAAATCAAGCGCGAGGATGAATTTTGCCTCTTTTATTCATCCTCGCAATACGTCAGCGGTGGGTTTTGCCCGGCATCCGTCGGTCGTCTTTATACTCCGCGGTGGCGATCCACGCGGCGCAGAACAGCGTCAGGCGGGCAAAGAAATAGAAAAAGGCCATCAGCCCGAGCACCGATCCGAACGCCGCCCCGGAGGGGGATTTCACCAGCGCCGGCAGCGTCCAGGTCATGACGATTTTGATGATTTCAAAGCCAATCGCCGCGATAAGCGTGCCGCGAAACAGGGCCTTGCGCCGCGGACGATGGCGCGGCAGCCGCCAGAAGATCCAGAAAAAGAGCAGATAGTTGGCAAAAATAGAGATGGCGAGACCGATCAGCCGCCAGGCGGGTTTCAGCCATTCAATATTGTCCAGATACAGCGCGGAGATAATCAACTGCTGGGCGGAACCGGCGACAGAGGTGATCGACAGCGTAATAATCAGCGCCACCAGCAGACCGATCAGCGAGATAAGATCGCGGAAGTATTTTATCCAGATTTTCTCCTCGTCCTGCGGCCGGCGCTCCCAGACGTCGCGTGACTGAGCGCGGATCGCTTCGCGCAGGTTGCCCATCCAGTTAATACCGGAATAGAGCGCCACCAGCAGGCCGACCACACCGACGGCGGTACGCTGCTGCACCGCGGTGTTGATGGTGTTTTTCAGCGTCGCCGCCAGCGTCGGGTCGCTGACGTTTTGCAGAATTTTGTCGAAAATGTCCTGCAGCAGGGTCGGATGCCAGGCCAGAACGAAGCCGGCGGCGGCAAATGAGACCATCAGGATCGGGATCATCGACAGGAACGAGAAATAGGTGATGGCCGCGCCGAACTGATTTCCCAGCCGGTCGTTGAAGCGCTCTGCGGCGCGTAGCAGGTGGGCGATCACCGGGTTGCGCTGCACTTTAGCCGCCGTTCCGGTGACGGTCTTCAGCGCCTGGCTGGCTTTTTGGCCGACGGCCGTGTCATTGAGGGCGTCGAGGGGGCTTTTGCTTTTCTCCGGCTGCGTGTCCGGTTCCTGTGGTGGGCGTCGATCGTCGTTTTCCGGCGTCATACGTAATTTCTTCCTTTTTTACCGCGAGATTCAGCAAAAAGTATACCTTAAATGCCGTATCCTGCAGGAACGCATCTGCCCGCCCCCCGTTCACCCTCCGCGCGGATCAATCGACGTAATCTTTCATCAGCCCGCCCAGCCACTCCATAAACAGATGCACGCGGCGGGAGAGATTGCGCCGGTGCGGGTAGATAAGCGAGACCGGCAGCGGCTCAGCGCGGTACTGGGGCAGGATCTCGATCAGTTCGCCGGCGCGTAACGCCTCGCGCACGCCGGTGCGCGGCACCTGAATAATTCCCAGCCCGGCGATACAGGCCGCCTGATAGGTTTCCGTGCTGTTGACCGTCAATATGCCGCCGCTTTTTACCCAGCGCACGGCGCCGTCGATCACCACCTCGAAGCCGGAAGGACGGACCCCGAGAGTGCTGGCGTAGTGGATCAGGGCATGATCCGCCAGATCCTCCAGGGATTGCGGGTAGCCAAAACGGGCCAGGTAGTCCGGGCTGGCGCAGTTAATTTGCGTCAGCTTGCCCAGCGGGCGGGCGATAAGCCCGGAGTCTTTGAGCGCGCCGACGCGCACCACGCAGTCAAACCCCTCGCGGATCACGTCCACCAGCCGGTCGCTGCTGCTCAGCTCCAGTTCGATGCCCGGATACTGCTGCAAAAAAGTCGGCAGATGCGGGATCACCAGCTTTTTGGCAAAACCGACCGGCATATCCACCCGCAGCCGACCGCTGATGCTCGCCGGATCGTGCTGGAACATCCCGTCCAGTTCGTCGAGATTGCTCAGCAGATCCTTCGCCCGCTCGTAGTAGACCATCCCATCCTGGGTGAGTTGAACCCGACGGGTGGTACGGTGCAGGAGCCGCACGCCAAGATGGCTTTCCAGGGCCTGAATCTGCCGCGAGACGCTGCCTTTCGGCAGCGCCAGGGTCTCGGCGGCGCGGGAGAAGCTCTCCAGATCCGCTACGCGAATGAATAACTGCATTGCATGAATTTTATCCATGCTCATGGCCTATTGTTGTTGTGAATGAAACAGTAAAACGTAATGTAGCGTATTTATTGTTTTACTGGCAGTTAATAAGCTAGGACACAATCACAACGCAACCTGAAAGGGGTCTTCTGATGACACAACGTATCGCTTTAGTGACCGGCGGCAGCCGTGGCCTGGGTAAAAACGCCGCGTTGAAGCTGGCGGCGAAGGGAACCGACATTCTTCTGACCTATCACAGCAACCGCCAGGCGGCTCTTGATGTGGTGGCGGAGATTGAGCAAAAAGGGGTCAAGGCGGCAGCATTGGCGCTGAACGTCGGCGATTCCTCAACATTCGACGCCTTTGCCAGCGAGGTGGCGCAGGTGCTGGCGCAGAAGTGGGGACGCACTACCTTTGATTATTTACTGAACAACGCTGGGATCGGCCTCAACGTCCCCTTCGCCGAGACCAGTGAAGCGCAGTTTGACGAGCTGATGAACATCCAGTTCAAAGGGCCGTTTTTTCTGACCCAGCGGCTGCTGCCCCTCCTGCAGGACGGGGGGCGGATCCTTAATGTCTCCAGCGGCCTGGCGCGCTTTGCCCTGCCGGGCTATGCGGCCTACGCCGCGATGAAGGGGGCGATGGAGGTCCTGACTCGCTATCAGGCGAAAGAGCTGGGCGGACGGGGGATATCGGTGAACATCATCGCGCCGGGGGCCATTGAGACCGATTTTGGCGGCGGGGAGGTGCGTGATAACGCCGAGGTGAATCGGCATATCGCCGCCCAGACCGCGCTGGGGCGCGTCGGGCTACCGGATGATATCGGCGACGCCATCGCCGCCCTGCTCAGCGATGAGCTGGCGTGGATGAACGCGCAGCGTGTGGAAGTCTCGGGAGGGATGTTCCTCTGAACCCCGCTGTCGTCAGACCGTGAGCGGCGGCGCGCTAGGGCGCATCGCCCTCCGCGCGCAGCCGACCGAACAGCCAGTCGTTGTGCCAGCGTCCGTTGAGCCAGTAGTTCTCCCGCAGCTCCCCCTCCAGCCGGAACCCGGCTTTGAGCAGTAACTGCTTAGACGCCTCGTTGCCGGCGGTGACGGTGGCGGTCAGGCGGCGGACGCCGCCGGTGGTGAAGGCGTAGTCGCACAGCGCGCGCAGCGATTCGTAGCCGTAGCCCCGGCCCTGCGCCGCCGGGGCGAAGAGAAAGCCGACCTCGGCTATGTCGCGCTGATGATGTAGGTAACCGGTGAGGCCGAGCGGGGTATGGGTCAGCCTGTCGCGCACCACCAGGCACAGCCAGTGTGCATCCCCGGGCGTCCACGGCGGCAGCCGCGAATCGAACGCCTCGCGGATGGCCGCCTGCGGCCGGGGGTCGGCCACATAGAGCATGACCTGCGGATCCTGCTGCAGGGAAAGAAAAAACGACCAGTCGTCCAGCTGCAGCGGTGAGCAGCGCAGGCGCGGCGTCAGAAGTTCAGGCATAAGCGTCATTCCGGGCAGGGCGAATCCCCTGAACATAGCAGGAGAAGGCCGCCGGGAACAGCCCGACTAGGTTGGCTCACCGTACAGGCCAATCAGCCGGCGCACCACGCCGTTGGTCCAGCCGAAGCCATCCTGCAGGGGATACTCCCCGCCGCCGCCCTCATGCGGCACGCCGGTGGCGATGTGGTATTTCTCAATCAGCTTGTGGTGCTGCTTGTAGAAGTGGTTGACCGTCTGCAGCCAGCTCCAGGCGATCTCATCTCCCAACGGATCCTGACCGTAGCGTTTAAATCCCTGCACCGCCATCCACTGCAGCGGCGCCCAGCCGTTGGGTTTATCCCACTGCTCGCCGCTTTCGTATTCGGTGGCCATGATCCCTCCGGGGGTGAGCAGGCGGGCCCGCACCGCATCGGCAAGGCGTTCCGCCTGTTCGTGGGTCGCCAGGCCGACGTAAAGGGTGACAATGCTGGCGGCGGAAAACAGCGCCAGCTGTTCGCGGCGCCAGTCATAATCGCGAAAACAGCCGTTCTCATCGTCCCACAGGTAGCGGTTAACTGCCGCCCGCCGATCCTGAGCCTTCTGGCGGAAGGCTGCTTCCGTCTCGCGATCGCCCTTCAGCCCGGAGAGGTTGGCGATGGTCGTCTCCAGCTTGAACAGGAAGGCGTTCAGGTCGATGGGGATAAACTGCGTGGTACGGATACTGGCCAGCCGCGTGATATCCCGCAGCCAGCGGCTGGAGTAGTCCCAGCCGGACGCGGCGCCCGCCCGCAGATCGCGGTAGACTTCATTAGCCGGCCGTCCCGAGTGGCGGGCGGTCTCCACGTCCTCGCGCCACGATTCATCCCGCGGCGTGTCCCGATCGTCCCAGTAGCGATTGAGCAGGGAGCCATCCGGCATGCGCACCACGTGCCGATACGCCTGATGCGGGATCAGCGACTCGGCGCCGTCCATCCAGAAGGCGTGCTCCATCTTCAGATGATCCAGATAGCGCTTCGCGCCGCGCACGCCGTCCTCTTCAAAAAGTTCGACCATCAGGGCGAACACCGGTGGCTGCGAGCGGCTGAGGTAGTAGGTGCGGTTGCCGTTCGGAATATGACCGTAGGTTTCAATCAGCCAGGCGAAGTTATCGGCCATGCATTTCAGCAGATCTTCCCGGCCGCTCTCCGCCAGCCCCAGCATGGTGAAATAAGAGTCCCAGTAATAGGTTTCGCTAAAGCGGCCGCCGGGGACGATATAGGCCTGCGGCAGCGCCAGCAGCGACGACCAGGGGATATGATCCTGAGGCTCGCGGGTCAGCACCGGCCACAGCTTATCGATGTGCTCTTTCAGCGTCAGGTTGGGGTCGGAGGTGTAAACGTCGGTCTGGCTCTCCGGCAGCCAGAAGTTGTCCTCAACGAACTGCCGTAGATCGAAATCGGGCTGACGTTTGACCTTCCGGTAGTTCCGCAGGATGTCCAGCGGGTCGTGCTTCGGCGCGCAGTCGGGAAACGTTTTGCTGTCGGCAAAAATGCGTGATTTCTGCACGTTGGTAAACAGCTCAAGATAGCGATCCGCCGGGGTGAGGGCGTCAGACGCCGGAAGCCCCTCGATCACCTCAGGCTCCGGTTCAGCGTCAATCATCTCATCCAGCTTTAATTCGTACGGATCGGCTTCGTAGCAGGGATCGATGTCGATCCTTAACTCGTCGTCTTCAACGTGGCGTAATTTCTGGCTGAACATAGCGATACGGACCTCCGGATAGCGTGAGTTCGCGGCCGGGCGTACCCGGCCTTGTCTTTTAAGCGTAGACAGTCGCTTCGGTGAGTGTGAAGCAAACTGTGCGTTAGATCACGCTTTTTCGCCTGCAGGGGACGCCGTGATTTTTAAGTAACGCCTTGATAAATCATTAATAAGTCCGCGCTTGGGCGAAGATAAAATTCGGAGCATTCATTATGCAACAAAATTTTATCCCGGGGCGCTCACTCCCACGCCGCCTCCAGCATCTCCAGCAGCTGTTCGCTGCTCAGGCTGACCGGATTGGCCTTCATCGATGAGGAGGTGCTGGCGGCCAGCGCCGCCGGCTCCAGCGCGTCGCGCGCCACGCCGAGGTCGCGTAGGGTGCCGAGACCGGCGCGAAGGCTCCATTCCCGCAGACTGTCCCAGACCCGATCCGCCGGAACCTCCAGCCCGTCGGCCAGCCAGCGGCGAACGTCGTTGAAGCGCTGGCGCAGGGCGGGGTCGTTTATCTGCGACTCATTCAGCGCCAGCCCAAACGGCAGCAGGCTGCCGCACAGGGCACCATGCGAGGCGCGGCTCAGGCCGCCCAGCGGGCCGGCGAGGCCGTGGATCACCCCCAGCCCGGCGTTGGCCAGCGCCAGTCCGCCGCACAGGCTGACCCAGGCCATCTCGTCGCGGCTGGCCGGGCACTCTTTTTCCATCAGAACCTTCAGCGCGCGGATACCCCGCGGGATCGCCTGTTGACAGAGGGCGTCGGTGAAAGGGGTAGCCCGGCTGCAGAGCCACGGCTCTATCACCTGGGTCAGGGCGTCAAGGCCGGAGCTCAGGGTGATACTCCGCGGCGCGTTGTCGGTTAGCGCCGGGTCGACAATCGCCAGGTCAGGCAGCATCCGGTCGTCGCGCAGGCTCACCTTCCGCTGCTGTTCCGGAACGTTGATCACCGCATTTTTGGTAACCTCCGCGCCCGTCCCGGCGGTGGTGGGGATCGCCACGAACGGCAGGGGACTGGCTTCCAGCTGACGGCCCGTTCCCACCACCTCCAGATAGTCGATCACCGGGCCGGTGGCGGGGACCAGCGCCGCAATCGCCTTACCGGCGTCAATCACCGCGCCGCCGCCGAGGCTGACCACCGCCCTGATCCCTTTTTCGCGCGCCAGCTGGACGCCCTGCTCAATATCGCTAAGCCAGGGTTCGCGACTTATCGCCAGCGTCGTGACTGCAAGCTGCAGCGCCTCCAGCTGCTGGCGGAGAAACGCCGCCCGCTTCGGGCTGGCGCCATGCACCAGCAGAATGGGACCACCCTGCTGCGCCAGCCAGGGGGCGGCGCTCTGGGCCTGACCGCGGCCAAAACGAATATTGGCGGGCATCAAAACGGTAAAAGGGGTCAACATGTCGGATTCCTTTTCGGCAAACAGGCTGGAATCAACTATACACATTATCCAGCGCTCTGCCTTGTTGCTGGCTGGCAATAGAGTAGAGTGAATGAACTGTCTTTTATGGCTGAGGAATCGCTGACGATGCTAACAATTCTGGGCAAACGCTCTTCAATCAATGTACGGAAAGTGCTGTGGACCTGCGAGGAGATCGGGCTGGCGTACCAGCAGGAGGATTACGGCAGCGGGTTTAAGCCCCTGGACACCCCTGAATTTCAGCGCCTGAATCCTAACAGCCTGGTGCCGGTGCTGCTGGACGATGACTTTGTGCTCTGGGAGTCGAACAGCATCTGCCGCTATCTGGCGCGGAAAGCGGAGCGCTGGGATCTGCTGCCCGCTGAGCCGCAGCCCGCCGCCGAGGTGGAGCACTGGATGGACTGGCAGGCGACCGAGTTCAATAATGCCTGGCGCCATGCCTTTATGGGGCTGGTGCGTGAAGATCCTCGCTTTCAGGATCCGGCGGCGATTAAAGAGAGCATTGCCACCTGGACCCACTGTGTGCGCATTGTCGAGGCGCAGTTGCAGCGTACCGGGGCGTGGATAGCCGGCGAGCGCTTCACCCTGGCCGATATCGTGCTGGGGCTGTCGGTGCATCGCTGGAAGATGACGCCCTTTGCGCATCCGGAAATGCCGGCCGTGGAGCGCTGGTATATGGCGCTCAATCAGCGCCCGGCGTTTATGCGCCATGGCAATAACGGCGTGGCCTGAGCATAAAAAAAGAAGCCCCTCAGGGCTTCTTTTTATCATCCGGCGCTCGCGTGTTAGCGCATGGTGACGAACTCTTCTGCCGCCGTCGGGTGAATAGCGACGGTATTGTCGAAGTCTTTTTTGGTAGCGCCCATCTTCAACGCCACCGCAAAGCCCTGCAGCATCTCATCCATTCCGAAGCCGATGCCGTGGATGCCGACAATCTTCTCTTCCGGGCCAACGCACACCAGCTTCATGCGGCACGGCTGGCGGTGCGAGGTGACGGCGGTGTACATCGCGGTGAAGGAGGATTTGTAGACCTTCACCGCGTCGTCGCCATACTGCTCGCGCGCCTGCGGCTCGGTTAAGCCGACGGTGCCGATAGGCGGGTGGCTGAAGACCACGGTCGGAATATTGTTGTAGTCCAGATGCTCTTCCGGCTTGTTGTTAAACAAGCGTTCGGAGAGGCGACGGCCTGCGGCCACGGCCACCGGGGTCAGTTCGACGGCGCCAGTGTTATCGCCCACGGCGTAGATGCCCGGCACGCTGGTGTTCTGGAACTTATCGACGATGATGTAGCCTTTATCGTCGGTTTTCACGCCGGTAGCCGCCAGGTTGAAGTTATCGGTCGCCGGTTCGCGGCCAATCGCCCAGATCAGGCAGTCAACGGTCTGGCTGCGGCCATCTTCCAGCTCGAGGGTCAGGCTACCGTCGGCATGCTTCACCACCGCTTTCGGGATGGCGTTGGTATGCAGCTGCGGACCTTCGGCGTTCATCACTTCCACCAGCGTGTCGACGATCAGCGGATCGAAGCTGCGCAGCGGCGCGTGCTTACGCACGAACAGGTGGGTTTCAGCGCCGAGGCCGTTAATCACCCCCGCCAGTTCAACGGCGATGTAGCCCGCGCCGACCACCGCCACGCGCTTCGGCAGCGCCGGCAGTTCGAAGAAACCGTCGGAATCAATACCGTATTCCACGCCCGGAATGTTCGGGTGGCTCGGACGGCCGCCGGTGGCGATCAGGATATGATCGGCGGTAATGGTCTCGCCGTTCACTTCCACGGTGTGGGCATCGACAAAGCGCGCAAACCCTTTGATCACGTCGACGTTATTCTTACCCAGCACGTTGTCGTAGGAGGTATGAATGCGGTCGATATAGGCGCTGCGGCTGGCGACCAGCTTCTCCCAGTCGAAATGGTTGATGGTGGTATCGAAACCGTAGTCCGGGCCGTAAAGATGAATGGCTTCGCGGATCTGCGCCGCATGCCACATCACTTTTTTCGGCACGCAGCCGACGTTGACGCAGGTGCCGCCCAGCGCTTTGGCTTCAATCAGCGCGCACTTCTGGCCGTACATGGCCGCACGGTTAATCGAGGCGATACCGCCGCTACCGCCGCCGATGGCGAGGTAATCATAATGTTTGCTCATGCCCATATGTCCTTAATCGTTGATTGCCGCGATTGTAGCGCGAGGCGTAAAAGGTTCCACCGATGGTTGCGATTACTCCGGCACGATCCAGCTGACGGTCGTGTGACCGGTACCGGCCGGCACCAGCTTGCTGTGTAGCCACGGCAGCACATTGTTCATCTGCTGCTCCAGCTTCCACGGCGGGTTGATGACGATCATCCCGGAGGCGGTCATGCCGCGCTGGTCGCTGTCCGGACGCACCGCCAGCTCGATTTGCAGAATTTTGCGGATACCTGTGGCTTCTAAATCTTTGATCATGCGTTTTATTTGCGCGCGCAGCACCACCGGATACCACAGCGCGTAGGTGCCGGTGGCGAAGCGTTTATAGCCTTCGTTAATCCCGGTCACCACCGCCTGATAGTCGGTTTTAATTTCGTACGGCGGGTCGATCAGAATCAGACCGCGGCGCGAGACCGGCGGCAGCTTAGCTTTCAGCTGCTGGTAGCCATCGGCTTTATCGACGCGCGCGCGGCTGTCTTTCTGGAACTCGGCGCGCAGCAGCGGGAAGTCGCTCGGGTGCAGCTCGGTCATCTGCAGGCTGTCCTGCTCGCGGAGCAGCTGGCGGGCGATCAGCGGGGAGCCCGGGTAGTAGCGCAGCTGGCCGTTACGGTTGAAGTGTTCGACCACCGAAATATAGGGCTCAAGCTCTGCCGGCAGGTCGTCCTGCTGCCAGATTCGGGCGATGCCTTCGAGATACTCGCCGGTACGCTCGGCGTGCTCGCCGCTCAGCTGATAGCGGCCCGCGCCGGCGTGGGTGTCCAGGTAGAGAAACGGTTTTTCTTTCTCTTTCAGCGCTTCGATGATCAGGCTCTGAACGGTGTGTTTGAGGACGTCGGCGTGGTTGCCTGCGTGAAAGCTGTGGCGATAACTGAGCATGGATGCAGAGATTCCGGGAAATAAACAAGTTAACCGATAGTTTACCGCAGATCGGCCGAGATTACCGCTGCGCCGCCGCGCTGTTTCATTTCTGCCAAAAGCGTTGCAAAACATAACGCTGTCATAAAAGCGTCAAACGGCCGCGCTAGCGTCGGATACAGGCAAGGTAATTGTTTGAATAAAAGGAAAAATAATGAAAAATCAACTCTCGCTGCTGGCCGTGGCGCTGCTGCTGGCGCAACCGGTTCTGGCTAAAGACATCCCGCTGAACAGGGCGGCGGCCCTCGCCAATCGCGTGACGCCGGCTGCCTCCAGCCAGGCGTATGACGATCTTGAGCAACAGGCGCTGGCGCAGCTGCGCCACGCTCTGCAGGGGGATGCCGCCGCGCTGACACGCGATCGGCTGGCGCACGCGAAACAAAACAAAACCCAGGCCGATACCGTCTGGCTGAAGGCCAGCGGCTATGACTTCCAGACCCGGACCAATCAGCAGGCGGGCATTGCGCTGCTGTCGGCGTTCAGCAGCCTGCCGGAGACCGTCGTGCAGCAGAATCTGGCGACGGTCACCGCCATTAACCGCGACGCCGTACAGACCACCCGCCGTCAGGCGCTGGCCGATGCGGAAGGGATTAGCTACCTCTACTTCCTCAGCGACGCGCTGGGGCCGCGGCTGGGCAACGCGTTTCTGACCGCCTATGACCAGGGCGCGCTGGGGAAAGCGGCGGCGCTGATCAAAGCCTCGGAGGTCAGCACCGGCGAGGCGAAAAAGCACTACAACAATCCGCGGCCGTTTCTGGTGCAGGGCAACACCATTCACCTGGTGCCGGACGACGTGGTGGTGAAGGATAACCAGCCCTATACCGCCGACGGCGGCTCGTTCCCCAGCGGTCACACCAACACTGGCTATACTGATGCGCTGCTGCTGGCGGCGATGATCCCGGAGCGGTTCGACGCACTGGTGGCGCGCGGCGCACGCTATGGCTATTCGCGCATCGTGCTGGGTGTCCACTATCCCCTGGATGTGATCGGCTCGCGGATGGTGGCCGAGCGCAACGTGGCCCATTATCTTAACGATCCGCGCTACCGGGTATTATTTAACGAAGCCCGCGATCAGCTGCGCGCCGCGCTGGCGAAAGCCTGCGGCACATCGCTTGCCGAGTGCGCGAAGAGCAGCGTGAAAGACGATCCCTGGCGCGATCCGGCGATGCGTGATTTCACTCGTTTCACCATGACCTACGACCTGCCGCGGCAGACGGGGCCGCAGCCGCGCCTGCAGGTGCCGGAGGGGGCGGAAGTGCTGCTGGAGGCTGCCCTGCCGCAGCTGTCTGCGGCCCAGCGTCGGGCGCTGATGGTCAATACCGCGCTGCCGGCGGGCTACCCGCTGTCCGGCGCCACCCCCGAGCAGCAGTTCTGGCAGCGGGTAAATCTGTCGGCGGCCTGGGAAATGGCGCAAAAAGGGCATTAATGCGGTTTCCGGCACGCTGCACCGCGTGCCGCGTTTTTCCGGCAACGGGCGGACTTATCGCAGCAATACCCAGGCTGACGCACCGCCCGTCATTGAAATTCCCCCAACTATCCCCCATTCTAGATCTCATGCATAAGCGCCGGACGCGCGCTTCACTCACCCTTTTCAACAGGACAGCGCATATGACCAATCCATTACTGACGCCTTTTTCCCTGCCGCCTTTTTCTGCGATCAAACCAGAGCACGTGGTCCCCGCGGTCACCAAAGCGCTGGAGGATTGCCGGGCCGCAGTGGAAAGCGCGGTGGCGCACGGCGCGCCGTATAGCTGGGAAAATCTTTGCCAGCCGCTGGCGGAAGTGGACGATGTGCTGGGACGCATCTTCTCGCCTGTCAGCCATCTCAATTCGGTAAAAAACAGCCCGGAACTGCGCGAGGCCTACGAACAGACGCTGCCGCTGCTCTCCGAGTACAGCACCTGGGTCGGCCAGCATGAAGGCCTGTATAAAGCCTACCGCGACCTGCGCGATGGCGATAACTACGCCACGCTGAATACCGCGCAGAAAAAAGCGGTTGATAACGCGCTGCGCGATTTCGAATTATCCGGTATTGGCCTGCCGCCGGAGGCGCAGAAACGCTACGGTGAAATCGCCGCGCGCCTCTCTGAGCTGGGCAACCAGTACAGCAACAACGTCCTTGACGCCACCATGGGCTGGAACAAGCTGGTGACCGACGTCGCCGATCTGGCCGGTATGCCGGAAAGCGCGCTGGCCGCCGCTCAGGCGCAGGCCCAGGCCAAAGAGCAGGAAGGGTATCTGCTGACTCTGGATATCCCGAGCTACCTGCCGGTGATGACCTACTGCGACAATCAGGCGCTGCGCGAAGAGATGTACCGCGCCTATTCCACCCGCGCCTCCGATCAGGGGCCGAACGCCGGGAAATGGGATAACAGCCCGGTGATGGCGGAGATCCTCGCTCTGCGCCACGAGCTGGCGCAGCTGCTGGGCTTTGACAGCTACGCCTTTAAATCCCTCGCCACCAAAATGGCGGAGGATCCGCAGCAGGTGCTCGACTTCCTCACCGACCTGGCAAAACGCGCCCGTCCACAGGGCGAAAAAGAGCTGGCCCAGCTGCGCGCTTTCGCTAAAACCGAGTTCGGCGTCGAAGAGCTGCAGCCGTGGGACATCGCTTACTACAGCGAAAAACAGAAACAGCATCTCTACAGCATCAGCGATGAGCAGCTGCGCCCCTATTTCCCGGAAAACAAAGCCGTTAACGGTCTGTTCGAAGTGGTGAAGCGCATTTATGGCATTACCGCCAAAGAGCGTACCGATGTCGACGTGTGGCATCCGGAAGTGCGCTTCTTCGAGCTGTATGACGAACACAACGAGCTGCGCGGCAGCTTCTATCTCGACCTGTATGCCCGCGAGCACAAGCGCGGCGGGGCGTGGATGGACGACTGCGTCGGCCAGATGCGTAAGCTGGATGGCTCCCTGCAGAAGCCGGTCGCCTACCTGACCTGTAACTTCAACCGTCCGGTCAACGGCAAACCGGCGCTGTTCACCCACGACGAAGTGATCACCCTGTTCCACGAGTTCGGCCACGGTCTGCACCACATGCTGACCCGCATCGATACCGCCGGGGTTTCCGGCATCAGCGGGGTGCCGTGGGACGCGGTCGAGCTGCCGAGCCAGTTTATGGAAAACTGGTGCTGGGAGCCGGAAGCGCTGGCCTTTATCTCCGGTCATTATGAAACCGGTGAACCGCTGCCGCAGGCGCTGCTGGAGAAAATGCTGGCGGCGAAAAACTACCAGGCGGCGATGTTTATTCTGCGCCAGCTGGAGTTCGGCCTGTTCGATTTCCGCCTGCATGCGGAGTACAAACCGGAGCAGGGAGCGAAAATCCTTGAGACCCTGGCGGAGATTAAAAAGCAGGTCGCCGTGGTGCCGGGGCCGACCTGGGGCCGCTTCCCGCACGCCTTCAGCCACATCTTCGCTGGCGGCTATGCGGCAGGTTACTACAGCTACCTGTGGGCCGACGTGCTGGCGGCAGACGCCTTCTCACGCTTCGAAGAAGAGGGGATTTTCAACCGTGAAACCGGTCAGTCGTTCCTCGACAATATCCTGAGCCGCGGCGGTTCCGAAGAGCCGATGGAGCTGTTCAAACGCTTCCGCGGGCGCGAGCCGCAGCTGGACGCGATGCTTGAGCATTACGGGATCAAAGGCTGATTGCTACGTGAAGATCTGCTTAATTGATGAAACGGGCGCCGGAGACGGCGCCTTATCTGTTTTAGCCGCCCGCTGGGGGCTGGAGCAGGATGACGATAACCTGATGGCGCTGGTGTTGACCGCTGAGCATCTGGAGCTGCGTAAGCGCGATGAGCCTAAGCTTGGCGGTATCTTCGTCGATTTCGTCGGCGGGGCGATGGCCCACCGGCGCAAGTTTGGCGGCGGCCGCGGTGAAGCGGTAGCCAAAGCGGTGGGCATTAAAGGCGATTATCTGCCGGATGTGGTTGACGCCACCGCCGGCCTGGGGCGCGATGCCTTCGTGCTGGCGTCGGTCGGCTGCCGCGTGCGGATGCTGGAGCGCAATCCGGTGGTCGCCGCGCTGCTCGACGATGGTCTGGCCCGCGGCTATGCCGATGCGGAAATCGGCGGCTGGCTGCAGGAGCGGCTGCAGCTGATCCACGCCTCCAGCCTGACGGCGCTGACCGATATCACCCCGCGTCCGCAGGTGGTCTACCTCGACCCGATGTTCCCGCATAAGCAGAAAAGCGCGCTGGTGAAGAAAGAGATGCGCGTTTTTCAGTCGCTGGTGGGGCCTGATTTAGACGCCGATGGCCTGCTGGCCCCGGCGCGCCAGCTGGCGACCAAACGGGTGGTGGTAAAGCGCCCGGATTACGCGCCGCCGCTGGCGGAAGTCGCCACGCCGAACGCGGTGGTGACCAAAGGGCATCGGTTTGATATCTACGCCGGCACACCGGAGTAATATTACGCCGTGGTGGTATCTCCCGGATAGCGGCGCAACGCGCCTTATCCGGGCTACCGCATTGTAGCCCGGCTCAGCGTAGCGCAAGCCGGGAACCGTAATATTTGAACAAACGGCGCCAGTGCGGATCGGCCATCTTAAACGGTTACTCGGCGCTGGCCGGGGTATTAATCATCCGGTTCAGCCAAGGCACCATCAGCGCCATCACCACCGTGACCCCCAGGGTCACCAGGCCAATTTTACTGAACACGCTGGTGTAAACCGGCAGCGTCTGCAGCGGGTCGGTGATATTTTCCGGCACCGCGGTGAAGGTCGCCACATAGCCGCCGAGCAGGAACGCGGCGGCCTGGGTCAGGAACCACATCCCCAGAATAAAGCCCATCAGATGCTGCGGCACCAGCGCGGCGACCATCGCCAGCCCCAGGGCGCTGATCAGCAGCTCGCCCAGGCTCTGGAACAGATAAACCAGCACAATAAACCACGGCGAGGTTAATCCCTGGGCGTCGGCGAACCACATCCCGGCGGCCGCGGCGGTCAGGAAGCCCAGCGCGCAGAGGAACATCCCGAGGGTAAATTTCACCGGCATGGTCAGGTCTTTACCCTTATGACCGAGATGGGTGTAAATCGCCGCCAGCACCGGGCTGGCCACCACCACCCAGAAGGGGTTCAGCGCCTGGAAGCTGACCGGGTTGATGGTAAAACCCAGGATCTGATGATGGACGTTGTTGATGGCGAAGAAGTTCAGCGAGGTCGGCATCTGGGCGTAGAGAATGTAAAACAGCACCGCCTCGATCATCAGGATAAAGGCGACGAACATTTTGTTGCGCCCGGTTTTATCAAGGCGAAACGCCTCGCGGAAAAAGAACGCAATGACCACGACCGACAGGACAATCAGCACCAGGTTGGCGATCATCACGTTATGCATCAGCCAGGCGCAGAGAAAAATCATTACCACCGTACCGGCCAGCACCAGTGCCAGATTGCGCAGGCTGAGGGGGCGGTGATCGGGCTCGGAGCCAATATCTTTTACCATCCCGCGGCAGGCGAAGTAGACCAGCAGCGCGATAATCAGCCCCGCGCCGCACAGGTTATAGGTCACCGCGTAGCCAAACTTTTCCGCGATCACCGGCGCCAGCGACAGCGACAGCAGCGAACCGATGTTTATCGACATATAAAACAGGGTGAACGCCCCGTCGAGACGGGCATCCTTCGGCGGATAGCATTTTGACAGCAGGCTCGCCGGGTTGGCTTTAAACAAACCGTTGCCGACGGCGATGGTGCCGAGGGCGATAAAGATCAGCTGCGGTTTCAGCAGCGACATCCCGGTCATAAAGTAGCCGATAGCCAGCACAACCGCGCCGAGCACCAGGGTACGTTTGGTCCCCAGCAAATGGTCGCCCACGTAGCCGCCGATCGAGATCAGCCCGTAAACCAGCGCCGCGAAGGCGCCGAAGGTGATAAAGGCCTGTTCCTGAGAGAAGCCCAACTGTTTAACAAAGAAGACCGCCAGGATCCCCTGAACGCCGTAATAGCCAAAACGTTCCCAGAGCTCCACAAAGAAGATCATGAAGAACGGACGAGGTTGCTGCAGCAAGCCCGTAGGTGCAGTTGTATTCATATTCCTTCGCCTTGTATTACTTTCCCAAAAAGTATGAACGCGTATGCCAGAACGCGCCGAAAATGTCTGATAACTCGCCATGCTGCGGTTATTGGCTTAATGAGTAGATTATTATATAGATGTTTCAGTGAATAACTGGCTGATCACACTAATTGAATGGCTTTTTTATAGATTTAAGCTCTGTTGTCTGGCGGGGCGGAAGCGAAAATAAAAACGCCCGCAGCGGCGGGCGTCTGGCATGACACAACGGGAGGGTTATTCGTCTTCTTCGTCGCGCAGCGGGACGATCAGCATGTCGACATGGACGGTGTTGATCAGCTGACGGGCAGAGGACATCAGCTTGCTCCAGAAGTCCTGATGATGGCCGCAGACCACCAGGTCCATATCGTATTTTTTAATCGCATCGACCAGCACCTGACCGAGGTCGCCGCTGCCGCTCAGGGTCTCAGTGATCGGGTAGCCGGCGTTGGTCGAGAGCTCGGTCAGCGCGTGATGGGTCTCTTCGGAGATGCGTTTTTGCATATCGCCGAGGTTCACGTCAATCAGCCCGGTGTAGAGGTCGGAGTAATTGACATCCACGTGGATCAGGGAGACTTTCGCGTTATAAGGGCGGGCCATAGAAACGGCTTTTTCAACCAGTACTTTACTCTCCGGGGACAGGTCTACTGCAATCAGAATATGTTTGTAAGCCATAGTGTTACTCCTTCCATAAGTTTGTCGATGACCATTGGACCTGACAGCTGGCGCTGCCGTTTCGCCCGCGTCCTGCGTGCTACATTCGCGGGAGGGTAGCCTTTAAGGACTTCATTGTAGAAGATATTTCTTACCTTATAGCGCCCCCCGCACTCCGTCAATGCACTGGGTTCACCTAAAAGCTAAACAAATTTATCCGTCTTACGTATTGATAACGAATAACCTTGTGGTAAAAAAATTAATGGATCTCCTACACTATTTAATGAGCCGGTCGGAAAAATAAATGTGATCGGAATCGCACTCTTTACGGTATTGTCGTCGGTTATTTGGGGAGCGGTAGCCGCGGAGGGTTTCTCCGTGGGCGGGTCGCCGGGGAGGAGGTATGATCAGCACTATTGCGCTGTTTTGGGCCCTGTGTGTCGTTTGTGTGGTGAATATGGCACGCTACTTCTCATCGTTGCGTGCATTATTGGTTGTGCTACGTGGTTGCGATCCCTTGCTCTATCAGTACGTCGATGGCGGCGGCTTTTTTACCTCGCACGGGCAGCCCAGCAAACAGATGCGGCTGGTCTGGTATATCTATGCCCAGCGCTACCGTGACCATCATGACGATGAATTTATTCGTCGCTGCGAACGTGTTCGTCGCCAGTTTATTCTGACCAGCGCCCTGTGCGGCCTGGTGGTGGTGAGCCTGATTGCGCTGATGATCTGGCACTAACGATATTTTCAGAATAAAAAACGGGCCAGCAAGCTGGCCCGTTTTGAACGAATAACGCTTAAATCAGCTTCAGGGAGAGCCAGTAAAGGACGCCTGAAAGGATAATCGCTGCCGGCAGGGTCAGTACCCAGGCCATCAGAATGCTGGTTACCGTCTTTTTCTGCAGACCACCGCCATCCACCAGCATCGTCCCCGCTACCGAGGAGGAAAGCACGTGGGTGGTGGAAACTGGCATCCCGGTGTAGCTCGCCAGACCGATTGAGACCGCTGCGGTCATCTGCGCCGACATCCCCTGGGCGTAGGTCATACCCTTCTTACCGATCTTCTCACCGATGGTGGTCGCCACGCGGCGCCAGCCGATCATGGTACCAATACCCAGCGCCAGCGCGACCGCCATGATAATCCAGATTGGCGCGTACTCGATGGTGCTCAGCATATCGGTTTTCAGTTTCTTCAGCAGACGCTGGTCGTCAGCGCTCACGTCCGGCAGTTTCGCCACTTTGTCGGTAGTGTCGGAGATGCAGAGCATGATGCGACGCAGCTGGCCGCGCTGTTCCGGTTTTAGCGACTCGTAGTTCTCAACGCCGGTCAGCATGGTCTTCACGCGGTCAAGGGCGTTGATGGTGTTCGCCGGATGGCAATGAAACTCGCCGTTGGCCGCGGTATTGGTGTCCGGAGAGGGAACCAGCTGGTCAACGCCGGTGGCTTTCTTCAGCAGGTCAGGGCGCTGCTGGAAGAAGGTTTCCACGTTGTTGACCGCATCGCGGGTACGGGTGATTTCGTAACCGGAGGCGTTCATATTCACCACGAAGCCTGCCGGGGCGACGCCGATCAGGACCAGCATCACCAGACCAATGCCTTTCTGTCCATCGTTAGCGCCGTGAGAGAACGACACGCCGATAGCGGACAGGATCAGGGCGATACGGGTCCAGAACGGCGGCTTTTTCTTGCCGTCTTTCTTTTCACGCTCCGCCGGGGTCAGGTGGATACGCGCCCGTTTTTTGGTGCCGCTCCAGTAGCGGCGCAGCAGGAAAATCAGGCCGCCCGCAATCACCAGACCAACGATAGGCGAGATGATAAGCGAACCAAAAATGCCGATGACTTTCGGGATATTCAACGCATCAACCACGGAGGTGCCTGTCATCAGCGCATTGGTTAAACCAATACCGATGATGGCGCCGATCAGGGTATGAGAACTGGATGCCGGAAGACCGAAGTACCAGGTCCCGAGGTTCCAGATGATCGCCGCCAGCAGCATAGAGAACACCATGGCGAGGCCATGCGCGGAACCCATGTTAAGCAGCAGATCGGTCGGCAGCATATGCACGATGGCATAGGCTACGCTGAGACCGCCCAGCAGAACGCCGAAGAAGTTGAAGAGCGCCGCCATCGCCACAGCGAGCTGTGAGCGCATAGCGCGAGTGTAGATAACCGTAGCCACCGCGTTTGCGGTATCATGGAAACCGTTAATCGCTTCGTAAAACAGTACAAAAGCTAAAGCAAGCAATAATAATAGTCCGGTATGTAAATCCAGACCGGCAAATAAATGTAGCATAGGACGTTACGCCATTTTGAGGACATGAACGCGGCGCATTATCAGTGACTTTAGCGGCGCGGGCAAAGTGAAATATAGACTTTTTTTGATTTTCTTCCTGTTTAGGTTTTACCCTGTTGGGAGTAATCCTATATCTTTCAATGATGTATCTAATGCGGGATTTTTCCCGCTGGTGTGACCAGAGTGAAATATTTACAAAACCCGACAATTGGGGAACGAGGAATGCGGTGTGGAAAGGTTTGATGCCATTGTCGTTGGCGCCGGAGCGGCGGGAATGTTTTGCGCAGCGCAGGCGGGGCAGCTCGGCTGTCGCGTCCTGCTGCTCGACAACGGCAAAAAGCCGGGGCGAAAAATTCTGATGTCTGGCGGCGGCCGCTGCAACTTTACCAATATGTATGTCGAGCCGGCTGCCTATTTGAGCCAAAACCCGCATTTTTGCAAATCTGCCCTGGCGCGCTACACCCAGTGGGACTTTATCGAGCTGGTCGGCAAATATGGCATCGCCTGGCATGAGAAAACCCTCGGTCAGCTGTTTTGCGATGATTCGGCGGAACAGATCGTCACTCTGTTGCTGGCGGAATGCGAAAAGGGCGGCGTGCAGATCCGCCTGCGCAGCGAAATTCTCAGCGTGGAGCGCGACGAGCAAGGCTATCGGCTTCAGGTGAACGGCGAAACGCTGGCGACCAAAAAGCTGGTGATCGCCTCCGGCGGCTTGTCGATGCCGGGCCTCGGCGCCTCGCCGTTTGGCTATAAAATCGCCGAACAGTTCGGCCTGAAGGTGCTGCCGACCCGTGCGGGTCTGGTGCCGTTTACCCTGCACAAGCCGCTGCTTGAGCAGCTCCAGGTTCTCTCCGGCGTCTCGGTGCCGTCGACCATCACCGCCGAGAACGGCACCCTGTTCCGCGAAAATCTGCTGTTCACCCATCGCGGCCTTTCCGGACCGGCGGTGCTGCAAATTTCCAGCTACTGGCAGCCCGGCGAGTTCGTCACCGTGAATCTGCTGCCGGACTGCAATCTTGAGGAATTCCTTAACGAGCAGCGCGGCGCGCATCCCAACCAGAGCCTGAAAAACACCCTCGCGATGCAGTTGCCGAAGCGGCTGGTGGAGTGTCTGCAGCAGCTGGGGCAAATTCCTGATGTTACGCTGAAGCAGCTGAACGTTCGAGATCAGCAAGCGCTGGTGGAGACGCTGACCGCCTGGCGCGTGCAGCCGAACGGCACCGAAGGCTACCGGACGGCGGAAGTGACCCTCGGCGGCGTGGACACCAATGAGCTCTCGTCGCGTACCATGGAGGCGCGTAAGGCGCCGGGTCTCTACTTTATCGGCGAAGTGATGGACGTCACCGGCTGGCTCGGCGGCTATAACTTCCAGTGGGCGTGGTCAAGCGCCTGGGCCTGCGCGCAGGCGCTGGTGGAAGGGTAACGGCGGTTTTATTCCGGCGGACAGGTTCGGTTTATCCGCTGATGTTATGTTGCTTCAGTTTACGCCACAGGGTGGTAGGACTGATGCCGAGGATGGCCGAGGCTTTGGTTCTGTCGCCATCCGTTTTTTCAATCACGCTCGCGATCAGCTGTTTCTCCTGTTTTTTTAGCAGATCGCTCTCATCCGCGACCACCGCGAGGTCAGTCACAAGAGACACGCCCTGGTGACAGGGCGATGAGAGGTGACTGATCTGCTGCAATACCGCTTTATCCACCGTATCACCCTCCAGCAAGACGATGAGGCGATAAATGACCGCCTGCAGCTCACGGATATTGCCTGGCCAGTCATAGTTCTGTAAGCAGTTCACGGCATCCGGGGTAAAGGTGAGGTGCTTGTTCTGTTGCTGCAGAAGATGGTGAATCAGCACCATAATATCTTCAGGTCTTTCGCGTAATGGCGGGAGCTGCAGTTCAAGGATATTGATTCGGTAATAGAGATCCTGGCGGAACTCCCCGCTGGCGATGAGCTGCCCCAGATCTTTATTGCTGGCGGTGATCAGGCGAAAATCGGCTGAGAGCAGGCTGTCGCCACCAAGACGGGAAAATTGCTTCTCCTGCAATACGCGCAGCAGCTTCACCTGGACCGACAGCGGGGCCTCACTGATCTCATCGATAAATACCGTTCCGTTAGTGGCCATTTCAAAGACCCCGGGTTTGCCTCCCTTCCGCGCATTGGTAAATGCGCCTTCGGCATAACCGAAAAGTTCACTTTCCAGCAGGCTCTCCGGAATAGCCGCGCAGTTGATGGCGATAAAAGGACCATGGCTGCGGGCGCTGACGTGATGAATACTCTGAGCAAACAGTTCCTTCCCCGTGCCGGTATCCCCTAAGAGATGGACCGGAAGATCATGCTGAGCGCACAGCCTGGCTTTTTGTATCACCTGATGCATGATCGGCGATTGCGTAATAATATTGTCAAAAGAATAGCTGGTGGCATAGCCGCGTAATTTACTTTTTTTACTGTTAGTCTGCTGCCAGAGTGTGCTTTCCTGGCTTAAGCCAGTGATAATGGCATAGGTGTTTTGGCGATTGGAAAAATGACGGACTGAGATACAAACAAGTGTGCCATTAATTTCAATAGTTTGCTCTTTGATGTTGGACTCATTAATCATGCTGGCATAGATATCTTTAAAAGCTTCTTTTTTAAAGATTTTGTCACCCACCTGACATTGAAATAAGGTCATGCCGATAGCATTGATATTAATGATTTCACCCAGTTGATCAACACACATAATGCCTTCGCGTGATTGATTCAATGCCGCATGGCTCATGACTAACTTTAAATTTTCCCGATTAATATATTTTAGTAAGCCATGAGCTTCATTAATGGCTTGTTCAATGGAATTATTGTCGGCGTCGCCTTCAATAACGTTGAGATTGTATTTCTTGGCCATTTCGGCGACAGTCAAACCACCAATGACCATATGATAATCATTTTCTGACAGATTTTTTATAACATTTTCAATGTCATGGTGATTGTAGACCTGGCAGATTTTAAACTCGTCGTTGGTCATGCTTTGGTAATGCCGCAGCGCCCGGCAAAACTGAGGGAAACCAATGGCGGCAATTTTCTGTGATTTATTCTTGGCTTCCTGCAGGATGCGGTATACGCCATGAAAATCATGGGCAATTTCGATGACCGGAATAGGGATGTTATTGCGAAGCAGGGCCGCAGTGCCGCCCCGGCTAATAATGATTCTGGTGCCGGACTGGATCATTTCATTAGCTTTGTTGAGAACGTCAGAATAACGAAATTCATAGACGGGGATTTCCAGTTTACGCTCAATAAGAACATTCATTATCCGTTGGGTAATGGTGCTGGAAACTGAGAAGATGACAATTTCATTATTCTTCATACATTATTCACTTATCGGCTCAGGATTGGCTAAAATCATTATAATTTTAAGGCGCAGATAAATAATGACGAAGGTCATAGAAGAGGGGTTTTATCATACCAGCCATACGCCTGGAAAGGCGTATGGCTGGTGGCTTGCGAATTAGAAACGCAGACGGCGATAAACAATCTGTCCGTTACAGATAGTGGCGCAGTTATCGAGGTAGCAATCACCCTCCAGGGTTTTTCCCCGGGTATCTTCAAAGGTGATCTTATCTTTGCGTAATTTCACAATGGAAATATCGGCAATAGCGTTTGCCGCCAGGGTACCAATCTGCCCCTGCATTTTCATCAGGCGAGCCGGCGTGGCGGTCACGGCGCGGATAACGTCAAAGAACGGCATGCCCATATTGAGATATTTCGACATCACATGCAGCAGGCTATAGACCTTATCAGTACGCAAGCTATTGCGCAGGGTTAAATCGGTACTGATGATATCAGGGTAGAATCCCTGCTCCATCGCCGATTGCGCCACCTTGAAATCAAAGTGGGCGACACCGTTTGAACAATCGAAGATCACCCCCCTGGACTGTGCTTCTTTGATGGCGGCATACACCTGCCCTTGTTCGTTGAGAATAGAATGACCGGTACCGTGGAAACAGTGTGCATAGATGTCACCCTCTTCAAAATAGCGGATCAGTTCATCGGCGCACAACAGGGAGTCGGTGACATGCACGCAAATCGAGGTTTCCAGTTTGCGTGCGAGGGCGACCGTGGCTAACAGCGGATCGCTGGCATACTGTTTGCCTCGGGCGATATCCTGGCTATAGCGTAATTTCAAACCCAGGATGTTGTCTCTATTGTCATTCAGCGTCTGGGCAATTTTTTCCTCGTTGTAATTGGCCGGATTGGTATTTTCAAGGTAGCCGGTGGGCCCGCCACCGAGGGTGGAGAGGCCAACATTGACCACGTTTAAATAGCTCTTAATTTTCACCATCGCCGGATGGATCACGCTATTACGAAATAGCGAATAGTTGACCCATCCGCTGCTCCCGGCATCGACCATGCTGGTGACGCCGTTTGGTAAACAGACGATATCAGGGTTAACGCTAATCGCCGTTCCGCCATGGAAAACATGGCCATGAAAATCGATGAGGCCGGGAAGAATGATACAGCCCGACGCATCAATAACGGTTTCAGCCTGCAGGTCGCTATGATGAGAAATATCAACGATGCGGTTACCCTTAATACCAATATCGGCGTTGATATAAGTACGGTTTTCAATATCGGCGATCTGGCCGTTTTTAATGACTATATCCAGTTTCATTTTATGCTCCTGTCAGATGCCGATAAGCTTCCAGTAAGGAATACCGATAAAGAAGAAGATTAACACGTTCACCACAACCATAATGGTGCCGAGCATCCAGAAGGTTTTCTGTGGCACGTAGCCGCTGGAGAACGTAAATACACCAGCCCCATTGCCATAGTGGGTCAATAAAGCGCCATAGCCTGCGGAGAAGGCCAGGGAGAGCGCGACGTACATCGGATGTGCCTGCGTGGTCATACCCAGGGTAAAAAGTACCGGATAGAAAGAGACCACAAAGGCGCTGTTTGAGACGAAGAAATAGCGGACCGCAAGGCTGATAAACACCAGCACGGCAATCGCGCTGATTTCACTCAAATGCGAGAGATCGAGATAATTTTTAATCACGTCGACCAGGTAAACATAGAAGCCCCCTTTTGACAGCGCCACCGCGCAACCGTAGAAGGCGCCGTACCAGACAAAGGTCTGCCAGGCTGATTTTTCGCTGACCACGTCATTCCAGCTCAGGACGCCGAAAAGCAGCAGACAGGCGAGGAAGGCGAGCCCTACCGGAATAAAGGCAATACCGGTGATAGACCCGGTCATCCAGCCTAACACGCCGAGAATAAAGAACACGATCAACAGCTTCTCTTCGCGTTTGACCGGGCCTAATTCATTGAGGCCTTTTTCCGCAATTTCGTTCACGTTCTCAATAACTTTGAGTTCCGGGGCATAGATTTTATACAGGATCCAGGGCGCCAGAATGAGCACCAGTCCCGCCGGGACAACGGCGGCTTTAAACCAGGTCATCCACTCAAGATTGACCTTCATAATTTCATTGGCTAATGAAACGGTGATCGAGTTGGTGGCCATCCCGGTCAGGAACAGGCTGGAGGTCCCCATCGAGACGACGTACATCAGGATAGTCAGATAGGCACCGATTTTGCGGCTACCGTCGTCGGGCTTCGAGCCAAGCGCTTCGGCGATATTCCTGAAAATGGGGTAGGTGATCCCTCCCGAACGCGACATGTTTGAACCGGTCGCCGGGGCCAGTACGGTATCGGTGACCATCATCAGATAGCCGAGCGTCAGGGTATTTTTGCCGTAGCGTTTGAGTAACAGATAAGCAATGCGTTTACCTAACCCGGTAATGACAAACGCTTTGCAAATAATAAAAGCGCTGATAATAAACCATACCATCGGGCTGCCAAATCCAGCGAATAGTGGACCGGGGTCGAGTACCAGAGAGGCGAATCCCAGAATAATCAGCATAATCACCGCGTCGGTAAACGGGCGTAAAACCAAGCCACAGAGCATGGCCAGATAAATGCCAACCATATGCCATGTCGGGGCGGCAACGCCTTCCGGATGCGGTATTATCCAAAATAAAACAGGGAAAAAGATAATCGGCAAGAGTTTTAAATAAAGCATTTTTGTTACCTTTGCTTTAAGGCCACGGCAGATAAACCACCGTGGCTTATATTATTTAATCGAATTAACGATACGTGTCGTCGATAAATTCGACGCCCGTTGCATCCAGCGATTTTTTAACCCATTGACGATTGGCGGTACCGTTTTTGGCGGCGTCCACTTTGCTGGCATCGAATTTGGCGTACTCTTTCGCTTTATCCAGCACCGTTTCTGCATCGCTCAGTGGGATGACAATGACGCCATCCGCATCGCCGACAATTAAATCGCCAGGGCAGACAGCGACGCCGCCCACGGCAATGGGGGTATTCACTTCCCCGGGTCCCATTTTGAAAGGGCCTGCCGGATTCGAGCCTGTGGCATAGAGCGGAAAATCAAGCACCGATAGGGCGTCGATATCGCGAATCGGCCCGTCCAGCACGATACCGGCAATTTTCTTCATGTGATGGGCATACGCCACCATGATTTCGCCCATCAATGCCCGCGAGCGATCCCCTTCGTTGGAGACCACGATGACGTCATTTTCTCCCGCCATATCCAGGGCGGCATGGAGCATCAAATTGTCGCCGGCGCGAGCTTTTACCGTAATGGCGAAGCCGGCCATAATCGGTTTTTGGGGTGAGGAAATACGCTTGATGCCGTTGCCTAATACCGCGATACGGTTCATGGTGTCAGCAATATTTGCCGCCGGCAGGTGCTCATATTCTTTCAGCAGGGCAATATTTCCCACCGGACGTTTTAAAAATACACGGTTACCAATAGTCATCTCTTGCTCCTTAAAAACCTGGGACCGGCCAGGACGGTTTTTTACCCGATAACACTTCGTCAATGCCGATGGCGGAATGAAGAGACGCCCTGTCGGTTGCTTCGATAGTGGCGGCACCGATATGGGGGCCGATGACGATATTGCTCAGCGCGAAAATAGGATCGTTGGCATCGAAGGGTTCTTTCTTCAAAACATCAACACCGGCGCCGGCGATAATTTGCTGGCTTAAGGCGTGATAAAGTGCGCGCTCATCGACGAGTTTGCCGCGGGCGGTATTAATGAAATAGGCGCTGGGCTTCATCATCGAGAACTGTTTTTCGCCGACGAAGTCGGTGGTTTCCGCTGTTGTTGGGCAGTGCAGCGAAACGAAATCACTCTCTTTGAAAATTCGGTCGAAATCGTCAGTCAGTTCGACACCCTCGGGGATCTGCTGCTGCGTTTTATAGGGATCATAGGCAATGACTTTCATATTAAAGCCGTGCAATGCTTTTAACGCGACGCGCGAGCCGATATTTCCTACGCCAATTAAACCCAGGGTTTTACCATCAAGTTCAACTTTCGGGGTGCGCAGTTTTGCCCAGTAATAATCTTCAAGCATTTTTTCTTCGACCAGCTTGAAATTACGTGAGCAGTGCAGCATATAAAATATGGTCAGTTCCGCAACTGACATGCTGTTGGCTATCGGGGCATTTAATACCACAACGCCATGACGTTTGGCGGACTCCAAATCTACGGTATCGTAACCTGCGCCATGGCGGGCCACCACTTTGAGCTTTTTAGCCGCTTCAAAAACGCGGTCGGACATTTTTGACAGGCGCACGATGATACCGTCGCAGTCGCCGATATCGCGGATGATATCTTCCTCTTCCATCCCGGAACCATTAATTAGCTGATAACCCCGGCTTTCCAGATACTCTCTCCCTTCGGCCATGATCTCTTGCGGGAGTAGAATTTTATACGTCATGTCAATTTCTCCAGTGTTGTTTACGTGGAGATAAATGCATGCCCTATGCCACAACTTATTTATAGTGTGATAATTTTTATAATATATTGAAATTAAAATGATTTTTATTTTGTTAATTAATGGTGAATTGTTTTTATGTTGATGAGTATCACAAATTTATATTAGGGGTTATCGTCGGTTTTTTTCATTATGAAATGGCTGGATTGCAAAATTAAATAACGGTGTTATGCATTTCACATTGTTGCTCGACAGGGCATTGGCAGCCAGTGATTGACATTTTGTTTGCGGTTAACTAAAACGATGGCGGAATGAATAAATAAAAGGGGTATTGACTATGAATAATGCCCAGATTGAAATGTTCAGTGTTATGGTACAAACGGGGAATATTCATCATACAGCACAACGTTTTGGTATCGATGCCGCATCCATTACCACCAGTATTTGTGCGCTGGAAAACGAGATTGGTTTTAATCTCATCGTGCGAGGGAAAAATATCAGGAAGGTAATATTAACGGAAAAGGGAAAGGCTTTTTACAAACTCACGCCAGAGATCCTTTGTATCCTGAATGCTATCGCCACGATTCGTTGCGCCCAGAACCTGGTTGAATAAGCCCGGCGCAAATCGGCCGGGCTGTTACGTGATGTTAGTTCAACCCAAGAAAATACTGAGCGATTTTGAAATAGATAATCAGTCCGGTGCCATCGATCAGCGTGGCGATAAACGGCGCGGAAACCACCGCCGGGTCGATGCCGATCCGTTTAAGCACCATCGGAATGACCGACGAGACAACTGCGCTCCACAGGGTAATGCATACCAGCGTCAGGCTGACGATCAGCGTGATTTCCATGCCGATGCCCATCATCCAGGCGCGCAGGCAGCCCGCCAGCCCCAGCGTTAAGGCAATCAGAAACGAGGTCGACACCTCTTTGCGGATCACCCGCCCCATATCGCGCAGCCGTACTTCTCCCAGCGCCATCGAGCGCACCAGCGTCGAGGTGATCTGCGTTCCGCTGTTGCCGCCGGTGCCGATGAGTAACGGAATAAAGAAGGCCAGCGCAATGGCCGACTCCAGCGCCTCTTCGAAATGCTGCAGCACGCTGCTGGTGTAGGCTTCGGCCACGAACAGCAGCAGCAGCCACACCGAGCGTTTCTTCCACAGCGTCCAGGGGCTGATCTCGAGGTACGGTTTTTCCAGCGGCAGCGTCGCCCCCTGCAGCTGAGCGTCCTCGGTGACGTCATCCTCCAGCAGATGGGCGATCTCCTTTTCCATCAGGCAGCCGACCAGCTCGCCTTTATCGACGACGGGAACCAGCTCGAGGCCGCGCTCGTTGAGCTCGGCAATGACCTGCGGGCGTTCATCGTCAGGTTTGACGCGGAACAGGCAGCTGTCCATCAGGTAGCGGATAGACTGCCCGACATCCCCTTCCTGCAGTAGCTTTTTGACCGACAGGCTGCCGCGCAGCTTTTTACCGGCGACAACAAACACCTGGCCGGGAATATCATCGCTGGTGAGCTGCGAGATAAAGTGCTCCCGCGCCTCATGGACGCTGAGATGTTCCTGTAGCGTAATAAAGTCGGTACGCATGTACTGGGCGATGGCATCGCCGTTGAAGCCAGAGGTCGCCTGATGGGCGGCGCAGAGTTGAATGGAAGACATGATTAAGATCCCTATAAAAAATCACTCATAGGGGCGAACAAGACAGGGTTAGCGCAGGCAGATCCCTACGTCCTGGTTTTAGCACTGCATAACGTATCTGAACGGTCATGACCGCCAGAAGTTACCTTGGCAACACCTTGATTCGATGGAAGCCTGTATTTCCCTGAGTGGTCTCTCTCGATACCAACAGGGCGGTAACTTGTATTTATGCAGGAGCCTCGCCATAACGAGATCGTTAAATGAAGCGCCATTATTGGCGAAGCGGGATAATTCACAAAGCGTATAATTTATGTGGTTTATCAACTGTTGATAAACCACCTAAGAATTTTCAAATCGTTAATCATCCGCTAAACACTGCAAATGCCCATGGCGCACGCCGCGCTGGGCAATCACGTCGTCGGCAAAATGCTGTATCTCGACCATGTCTCCCTTCAGCACCGCAATCTCCAGGCAGTCGTCATGACTGATATGCACATGCAGCGTGGCGACGGAGAGATCGTGATGATGATGCTGGGTGGCCACCAGCCGGCTCGCCAGTTCGCGTTTTTCATGCTCGTACACATATGACAGGACGGCATAACCGCGCCGCGGCTCCGACGGTGCGGGATCCTGGTTGAGGGCGTCTCGCAGAATATCGCGTACCGCCTCCGAACGATTGTGGTAGCCGCGGCGGGCGCTGAGCGCATCGAGAGCGGCCAGCAGGTCATCATCAAGAGTCAGGGTTACGCGCTGCATGGCATGGCCTCGTTAAGCAGAGTGGCAGGAAAAGGTGGCAGCACCGCCTGCTGGAGCGCCTGTCCGGCAGGGGAGCGCAGGCGCAGCGGTAGACTGACCGTTGCGGTTTCGACGATGCGTCCGTGCTCCATCACCAGCACCCGCTGGCAAAAGCGCTCCACCAGCCGCAGGTCGTGAGTGATGAACAGGCAGGCGGTGCCAAACTGGGCCTGCAGACGCTTCAGCAGGGCGATAATCTCCGCCTGCAGCAGCAGATCGAGATTCGAGACCGCTTCATCCAGAATCAACAGCTGCGGCCGTACCGCGAGGGCGCGAGCCAGGCAGACGCGCTGCAGCTGTCCGCCGCTGAGCTGCGCCGAGCGTTTATCGAGCAGCATCGTGGAAAGGTCGACAGCCTGCAGCATCTCTTCCACCTGGCGCGCGCGTTCCTCGCGCGACAAGCGCAACAGATGGCGCAGCGGCTCGCTGACGATCTCGCGCACCGTTTTGCGCGGATTCACCGCGCTGAAGGCGTCCTGAAACACCAGCTGAATATCGCGGCGGAAGGCGCCGACGGCCTCGCCCTTCAGGGCGGTCAGCGGTGTGCCGCGCCAGACAATATCGCCGTGCTGCGGCGTTTCCAGGCCCACCAGCATCCGCGCCAGGGTGCTCTTGCCGCAGCCGCTGCGCCCGAGCAGAGCCACCGTTTCGCCGGGGGCGATGGCGAGTTGGATCTCGTGCAGGACCCTGCCGTGGTGCGGGTAATTGTGGCTCACCCCGGTGACGCTGAGTAAATTCATGCTGTTTTCTCCAGTCCGTACAGCGCCAGATGCGCCGCCAACAGGCGTTGGCTCAGCGGGTGCTGTGGGGCGCTGAACAGCGTATTTACATCGCACTGTTCAACGAGGCGACCGTTCTCCATGACCGCTACGTAATCCGCCAGCCGCGCCACAACGCCCATGTCATGGGTCACCAGCAGCAGCCCCAGACCGCGGCTGGCGACGATATCCGCCAGCAGATTGAGGATCCGCGCCTGGGCGATGGCATCGAGGTCGGTGGTCGGTTCGTCGGCGATGATAAAGGGCGCGCGGCTGAGCAGGGCGAGGGCGACCATCATCCGTTGCAGCATGCCGCCGCTCATCTCAAAGGGGTAGCGTTTCAGCAGCGCCCGCGGATTATCCAGACCCACCTCTTCCATTGCCGCCAGCAGGGCGGCGTCACTTGCTTCGCGGCCCGCCGCCCGGCAGGTTTCCCGGGCGTGGGCGGCCATGGTATGCAGCGGATTAAAGGCGCTGCGTGGGTTCTGCATGATAGTGGCGATAGTCGCGCCGCGCAGCTGTTCGCCGTGCACCGGCATGCCGTCAAGCAACACCCGGCCGGCGGTCTGGTTGACGCCGGGCGGCAGCAGGCCCAGCGCGGCGGCGCAGGTGAGCGATTTCCCGCTGCCGCTGCTGCCGAGCAGCGCCAGTACCTGGCCGCGGCGCAGGGTAAGCGAGACGTCGCTGACCAGCGGGCGGTCGGCGGCAAGGGCGATCTGTTGCAGTTGGATCTTCTGCGGCATCAGTGGCTATGCTCCGCGATCAGGTGAGGATCGAGGCGATCGCGCAGCGCGTCGCCCAGCAGGTTAAAGGCCATCACGCTGATGAACAGCGCCAGCCCCGGCCAGACCATCTGCAGCGGCTGGGTCCAGATATACTGCCGGGCGTCGTTGATCATCACCCCCCATTCCGCCGTCGGCGCGCTGACGCCGAGGCCAAGGAACGACATGCCGGCCACGTGAAGCATCATATGGCCGATATCCAGTGAGGCGAGCACCAGCAGCGAGGGGATCACCGCCCCTGCCAGATGGTCGCTGAACAGCCGCCACTGGCTGGCGCCGCTCAGGCGGGCGGCGAGGATAAATTCGCGCTGGCGCAGGGAGACCACCAGATTACGCACCATTCTGGCGTACCAGGCCCAGTGCGACAGCGCAATGGCGAGGATCACGTTGGTCAGCCCGGTTCCCAACACCCCCACCATAAAGAACGACAGGATCGAGGTCGGAAAGGTCATAAACAGTTCGGCGAGGCGCATCAGGCCGCGGTCGGCGCGGCCGCCCAGCAGCCCGGCGCTGCCGCCAACCGCCAGACCGATCAGCAGCACCAGCAGCAGGCAGGCCATTACCGCCCCCAGCGAGACGCGGGTGGCGGCCAGCAGGCGCGAGAAAATATCCCGTCCAAGATGATCGGTTCCCAGCCAGTGCGCTCCCCCTGGCGGCAGCAGCCGCTGCTGCAGGTTAATCGCCGCTGGATCCCAGGGCAGCCACCAGCCACTGCCGAGGGCGATGACCGCCAGCAGCGCGATAACCAGCAGGGCCAGTTTCACCGGCCAGCGGAAGTTTCGCAGCCATCTCATACGCTCACCTCCTCATGGCGGCGCAGGCGCGGGTCGAGCGCCGCGTTAAGCACATCCACCGCCAGGTTAGCCAGTACGAACACCGTGACCATCATCAGGGTAAAGCACTGAATCACTGGATAATCGCGATTGAAGATCGCGGAAACCGCGTAGCGGCCAACCCCCGGCCAGGCAAAGATATTTTCGATAATCATCGTGCCGCCGATCAGCTCACCAATGTGCATGCCCATGGCGGTCACCACCGGCAGGGTGGCGTTGCGCAGGATATGCCGCCGCTCCACCTGGCGCGCGCTCAACCCGCGCAGCCGCGCCCATACCACGTGACGCTGGCCGGAGACCTCCAGCATGCTGGCGCGCAGCAGCCGGGCGTTAATCGCCAGCGACATAAAGGCGATGGAGACGGCGGGCAATATCAGGTGCTGCCAGTCGCCGTATCCCATCGCCGGGAGCCACTGCAGATGCACGGAAAAGAGCATCACCAGCAGAAAGGCTAGCCAGAAGTTCGGCATCGACACGCCGAGGAAGGCAATCAGCCGTACAGCAAAATCCGGCAGGCGATCGCGATGGCGCGCCGCCCAGATCCCCAGCGGCAGCGAGGTGACGAGGATCAGCGCCAGCGCCGCGCCGGTGAGCAGCAGGGTGGCCGGCAGGAAGTGCAGCAGGTCGTCCAGCACCGGCCGCCGGGTGGCATAGGAGAGGCCGAAGTCCAGGTGCAGCGCCCGCCACAGCCAGTGCAGATACTGCATCGCCAGCGGCTGGTTGAGCCCCAGCAGTTCGCGGGTCGAGGCGACCATCTCTTCCGTGGGCGGCAGATTCGACAGGCGCAGATAATCCAGCGCCGGGTCGCCGGTGCCGAGCCGCAGCAGCAGAAAGATGATGGCGGAGGCGGCGAGCAACAGCGGGATCAGCAGCAGCAGGCGGCGTAAAATATAGCGTAGCATTATGGTGTTACCGGTTTAATCTGGTCGAACGGGATCTCGGTGGTCACCGGCGCGAACGGGATCTCGCCGACCTCCTGGCGCGCAACTGACATCAGCGAGACATAGCTGATGGGTAGGTACACCGCGTCCTGATGCAGACGGGTCAGCACATCGTGGTACAGCCGTTTCCGCTGCGCCTCGTCGCTGGTGGTCAGCACCTCGCTAATCTCTTTATCAATCAGCGCTTTGTCGGGCAGGCCGCGCTGGGCCTGATAATCGGCATGCGAGGGCACGCGCATCGAGCTTAAAAAGGCATGCGGATCGTAGGGGGCGCCCCAGGTGCGATTGAAGATCATGCCGAACCGGCCTTCGCGCTGGCGCGCATAGATGCTGCTTTCCTCCTCGCCCACCAGGGTGACGCGGACGCCGACCTCCCGCAGATTGGCCTGAATAATTTCGGCCATCGATTTAGCCAGCGCGTCGGTGCCGATAAACGCCAGCTCAATCGCCAGCGGTTGCCCGGCTTTTTGTCGCCAGGGCTGGCCTTCCGGCTGCTGCCAGCCGGCCTGCGCCAGCAGGGCGCGGGCTTTTGCCGGATCGTAACGGCGTGGCGTCAGATCCTGCGGGGCGTAGGGGACCGAGGGCGCAAACAGGGTGTCGGCAACCTGCTGGGTGCCGTAGAGCACGCTATCGACGAGGGTCTGCTTGTCGACGGCGTAGTTGAGCGCCTCGCGAACCGCCTGCTCGCGGGTCGGGCCCTGGCTGGCGTTCAGCGCCAGCATCACCGTCTCCGTCGGGGCGGAGAGTCGAGCCACGTAGCCGGGGTGATGACGAAAGCGTTCGAAGGTATCCAGCGGTAGCAGCCCTTCGTCGCCGTAGAGCATGTCAATTTCCCCGGTTTCGAACGCCACCGCGCGGCTGGTGGCGTCAGGGATCACTTTGATGGTGATTTGCTGCAGCGCGGGTTTATTACCCCAGTACTGTTCGTTGCGTACCAGCACGTCGCGCTGATTGAGCTGCGAGCTCGCCAGTCGCCACGGCCCGGTGCCGATCGGGGCTTTGATGCCGTTGGCGGTGCCGCCATCGATAAACTGCGAGGGGGCGATAAAGCGGAACGGGCGGGGCAGGGCCAGCTCTTGTAGCAAGGGGACGTAGGCGCTTTTCAGGGTGATCTGCAGCTCGCTGGCGCTGAGCGCCCGCACGTCGGTTATCTGATTGGCGAGCTCAAGCCAGGCGTGACGTTGACGGTTGGCGAGCACCGCCTGGAAATTCGCCGCTGCGGCCTGGGCGTTAAAGGGTTCGCCGTTGGAGAAGGTCACATCCTCGCGCAGGGTGAACCACCAGGTTTTGCCATCGGCGGAGTGACGCCAGCGGGTCGCCAGCCAGGGCTGCACGCTGCCGTCAGCCTGATACTTCACCAGCGGCTCATAGACCATGCTTTGGGCAAACATCTGGTTGGGGGTATAAAGATGCGGATTCAGCGGGCCGACGTTCACCGGCCAGGCGGTGGTGAGCGAGTGCTGCGCGGCCTGAGCCAGCAGAGGGACGCAGGCGATCAGCGCCAGCAGAGTGAGGCGGAAAATAGACAAGACGGCAATCTCAACGACAGGAAAGTATGACGATTTTAGTGATTCATCATACTTTCGGAGTAACCTGGATCAATATTGCGCCGAAAAGTATAAGTAATCCGTATGATTATGCGCAGGGGCAGGCGCCGCTTTACCCCTCAGGGCGCCCGGAACAACCCCAGCAGCGTGGCCACCTGTTCGTCGATCGGCGCCAGATCCCGCTTGACGATCAGATGCAGCGGCGTCGCGCGGCGCGCGCCATGGCTGAGGGGCAGCCGCTTCAGCACGCCCTGATCGAGATGGGAACGAATGCGCTCTTCCGGCAGCCAGCCGAAGCCGACCTGATACATCACCGCATCAATGGCGGCGTCAATGGTGGAGAAAGTCCAGGCGTCACGCGTCGCCTGGCCATCGCCGGTCTGGTCGGCAATGCGCACCAGCGGCCATGGCGCCAGCGCGCTATCCTCCAGCGGACCGTCGAGGGCGGCGAGAGGATGGTCGCGGTGGGCGACGGCGATAAAATCAATATTCATCAGCCACTCTCCGCGGCCGGTAATATCCTGGCGGCGGGTCAGAACCATGACATCGGCTTCCGTTCGCGCCGCACCCTCGTCATCCATATTTTCCAGCACTTCGGTGAGTCTGACCTGCGTCTGCGGATAACGCTGCTGAAACTGGCGCAAAATGGCGAACAACCGCTGGCGCGGGAAAATGCTGTCGACCACCAGATCCAGACGGGTGCGCGCCCCGTTGCGCAGAGTGGCGGCATGCGTCTCAACGTAGGCGAAGGCCTGTAGCAGCGGTTTGACCTGATTCAGCAGCAGTTCGCCGGCCGGGGTCAGCACCGCCCGCCGCCCGGACGGCGCCAGCAGCGCTACCCCTAAACGCTCCTGCAGCAGCGCGAGGTTATAGCTCACCGAAGACTGGCTGCGATTGGTCTCCTCCGCCGCTCTGGCAAAGCTCCCCAATTCCACTACCTTTTCGAGTAACGCCCACTGCTCCAGGGTTGTCTTGTGCATAATCAATCTAAAATTTGGATGTATTTAATCCAAACATAGCGTTATTCATTCAATTTTTAAAGACGTATGCTGTCCTCAACAACACAGAGGAGAATAAATGATGAGCACTTTCGACAAACATGACCTCAGCGGCTTTATCGGTAAACATCTGGTCTACACCTACGACAACGGCTGGAACTACGAAATTTACGTCAAAAACGGCCACACCCTCGACTACCGTATTCACAGCGGCATCGTCGGCAATCGCTGGGTGAAAGATCAGGAAGCGTACATCGTGCGGGTGGGGGAAAGTATCTACAAAATCTCATGGACCGAACCGACCGGTACCGACGTCAGCCTGATCGTCAACCTGGGCGATAAACTGTTCCACGGCACCATTTTCTTCCCGCGCTGGATCATGAATAACCCGGAAAAAACCGTCTGCTTCCAGAACGATCACATTCCTCTGATGAATTCGTACCGCGATGCCGGCCCGGCCTACCCGACGGAAGTGATTGACGAGTTTGCTACTATCACCTTCATTCGCGACTGTGGCGCGGATAATGACGAGGTTATTAATTGCCCGGCAAGTGAATTGCCAGCTGATTTTCCTGCAAATTTGTAATTAAGCAGAAATAACTTTGTGATCTGCGCTAACTTTTTGTCATCAAGCGTGACAAAGACAGCGTCATTAATTGTTATCTGGTTTAACCCCCGTTTACTTTCCGCGATAGCGTTCCTGTTTGCTTTTCCAGACAGGAACGCTTTTTTGTCAAAATTCTGCCATAAATAAAACCTATCATTCTGTTTCTTAATGATTTATTTGGCTATGCTGAGAAAAGATTAATTTCTTAATATTATCCTAAGCAAGGTCGACTACATTAATAGTGGTCGAAATACCCTGAAATGGAATGCCGCGCTGAACTCACTTCATTTTAATTTCGTTTAAGTCCGCAGGCGCAGGATATTTTATTCTAACGACCCAGGTTTGTGCGTGGGTCATCTACAGAACAGGATGATGATGAGCGATTTTTTGCCTTTTTCGCGCCCGTCGATGGGCGACGCAGAGCTGGCAGCCCTGCGTGAAGTTTTAACGTCGGGCTGGATCACCACCGGACCGAAGAATCAGGCACTTGAAGCGGCATTTTGCCAGTTGACCGGCAACCGCCACGCGATTGCCGTCAGTTCAGCGACCGGCGGGATGCATGTGACCCTGATGGCGCTGGGTATTGGCCCTGGCGATGAAGTCATTACGCCGTCCCAGACCTGGGTCTCCACTCTCAATATGATCTGCCTGCTGGGCGCCACGCCGGTAATGATCGATGTCGATAACGACAATCTGATGATCACCCCTGAGGCGGTGGCAGCGGCGATCACCTCGCGTACCAAAGCGATTATTCCTGTGCACTACGCGGGGGCGCCAGCCGATATCGACGCCATTCGCGCGGTGGGCGAGCGCCATGGCATTCCGGTGATCGAAGACGCCGCCCATGCGGCGGGGACCCACTATAAGGGCCGCCACGTAGGCTGGCAGGGGACCGCGATTTTCTCGTTCCACGCGATCAAAAACATGACCTGCGCTGAAGGCGGCCTGATTGTCACCGACGACGACGAGCTGGCCTCCCGTATCCGCAGCCTGAAATTCCATGGCCTTGGCGTGGACGCCTATGACCGCCAGACCCATGGCCGCGCGCCGCAGGCGGAGGTGATCGCTCCGGGCTTTAAATACAATCTTGCCGACATCAACGCCGCGCTGGCGCTGGTCCAGCTGGAAAAACTGCCTCACGCCAACCAGCGGCGGGCGGAAATTGCCCAGCGCTATCTGCGCGAACTGGCGGACACGCCGTTTACGCCCCTGACCGTCCCGGCCTGGGATCACCAGCACGCCTGGCATCTGTTTATCATCCGCGTCGATGAGGCTGCCTGCGGCATCAGCCGCGACGCGTTGATGGAAAAGCTAAAGGCGATGGGTATCGGCACCGGTCTGCACTTCCGTGCGGCCCATACGCAAAAATATTACCGCGAGCGCTTCCCGGAGGTTTCCCTGCCGAATACCGAATGGAACAGCGCCCGCATCTGTTCTCTCCCGTTGTTCCCGGACATGACCGATGACGATGTCACTCGCGTCATTTCCGCACTGCGCCAGCTGTCAGGACGTTGATATGCTTACTTACCCTCCCGTGAAGAAGGTCTCGGTGGTTATTCCGGTTTATAACGAACAGGATAGCCTGCCGGAGCTGCTTCGTCGTACGGATACCGCCTGCGCCACGCTGGGGCGGCAATATGAAATTCTGCTGATCGACGATGGCAGCAGCGACGATTCCGCGCGCATGCTCACCGAAGCTGCCGAGGCGGAAGGCAGTCACGTCGTCGCCGTGCTGTTAAACCGTAACTACGGGCAGCACTCGGCGATCATGGCCGGTTTCAGCCATGTAACCGGCGATTTAATCATTACGCTTGACGCCGACCTGCAAAACCCGCCGGAAGAGATCCCGCGGTTGGTAGAGAAGGCGGATGAAGGCTACGACGTGGTGGGCACCGTTCGCCAGAACCGTCAGGACAGCATCTTCCGCAAAACCGCGTCGAAGATGATCAACCGCCTGATCCAGCGCACCACCGGCAAAGCGATGGGCGACTACGGCTGCATGCTGCGCGCTTACCGCCGCCATATCATCGACGCCATGCTCAACTGCCATGAGCGCAGCACCTTTATCCCGATCCTGGCGAATACCTTCGCCCGGCGCGCGGTGGAGATCCCGGTGATGCACGCCGAGCGCGAATTCGGCGACTCCAAATACAGCTTTATGCGCCTGATCAACCTGATGTACGACCTGGTGACCTGTCTGACCACCACGCCGCTGCGTCTGCTCAGCATTTTCGGCAGCGTGATAGCCCTGCTGGGCTTCGCCTTTGGCCTGATGCTGGTGGTGCTGCGTCTGGCCTTTGGCCCGCAGTGGGCGGCGGAAGGGGTATTTATGCTCTTCGCCGTGCTGTTTATGTTCATCGGCGCTCAGTTTATCGGGATGGGCCTGCTCGGGGAGTATATCGGACGCATCTATAACGACGTGCGCGCGCGTCCCCGCTACTTTATTCAACGTGTTGTTCGCCAGCCGGAAACGGCATCTAAAGAGGAAGATCGTTCATGAAAGCCGTAGTCTTCGCTTATCACGATATGGGCTGCACCGGTATCCAGGCTCTGCTGGACGCTGGATATGATATCGCTGCTATTTTCACCCACCCGGATAACCCTGGCGAAAACCATTTCTTTGGCTCCGTGGCGCGCCTTGCCGCCGAGCAGGGCATTCCGGTGTGGGCGCCGGAAGACGTGAACCATCCGCTGTGGATTGAGCGTATCCGCGAGATGAAGCCGGACGTGCTGTTCTCCTTCTACTACCGCAACCTGCTGGGCGATGAGATCCTCAGTCTTGCGCCGAAAGGGGCGTTTAACCTACACGGTTCGCTGCTGCCGAAATATCGCGGCCGCGCGCCGCTGAACTGGGTACTGGTCAATGGCGAAAGCGAAACCGGCGTGACGCTGCACCGGATGGTGAACCGCGCGGATGCCGGCGATATCGTCGCTCAGCAAACCGTGGCGATTGGCCCGGATGACGCCGCCCTGACGCTGCACCGCAAGCTGTGCGCTGCCGCCACTGAGCTGCTGAGCCAGGCGTTGCCGGCGATCCTCGCCGGAACCACCGATGAACGTCCGCAGGATCACAGCCAGGCGACCTATGTGGGACGGCGCACCCCGGAAGATGGCCGCCTCGACTGGGAGCAGCCGGCGCAGACGCTGCACAATCTGGTGCGCGCGGTCTCCGATCCGTGGCCGGGGGCCTTCGGCTACGCTGGCGCGAACAAATTTATTGTCTGGAAATCCCGTGTACGCAGTGATCTACCTGCAGCCAAACCGGGCACCGTTATCTCCGTTGCACCGCTGATCGTGGCGTGCCAGGAAGGGGCGCTGGAGATTGTCACCGGCCAGACCGAACGCGGCGTGTACATGCAGGGCGCCCAGCTGGCGCAGGCGCTGGGCCTGGTGTCCGGGGCGGTGATCAGCAGCAAACCGGTGGTGGCGGTTAAGCGTCGTACCCGGGTGCTGATCCTCGGCGTCAATGGCTTTATCGGTAACCATCTGACCGAACGCCTGCTGCAGGACGACAACTATGAGATTTACGGCCTGGATATCGGCTCCGACGCCATCAGCCGTTTCCTCGACTGCCCGCGTTTTCACTTCGTGGAAGGCGATATCAGCATTCACTCCGAGTGGATCGAATATCACATTAAGAAATGCGACGTGGTGCTGCCGCTGGTAGCTATCGCCACCCCTATCGAGTACACCCGCAACCCGCTGCGCGTGTTCGAGCTGGATTTCGAAGAGAACCTGAAGATCATCCGCGATTGCGTGAAATACAATAAGCGCATCATCTTCCCGTCGACCTCTGAAGTGTACGGCATGTGCACCGACAAAAACTTCGACGAAGATACTTCCAACCTGGTGGTCGGGCCGATCAACAAACAGCGCTGGATCTACTCGGTCTCCAAGCAGCTGCTGGACCGCGTGATCTGGGCCTACGGCGATAAGAATGGCCTGAAGTTCACCCTGTTCCGTCCGTTCAACTGGATGGGGCCGCGTCTGGATAACCTCAACGCCGCGCGTATCGGCAGCTCCCGCGCCATCACCCAGCTGATCCTTAACCTGGTGGAAGGCTCGCCGATCAAGCTCATCGAAGGCGGCAAGCAGAAGCGCTGCTTCACCGACATCAGCGACGGTATCGAAGCGCTGTTCCGCATCATTGAGAACAAAGACGGCCGCTGCGACGGGCAGATCATCAACATCGGCAATCCGGATAACGAAGCGAGCATCAAAGAGCTGGCGGAGATGCTGCTGGCCTGCTTCGAACGCCATCCGCTGCGCGATCGCTTCCCGCCGTTTGCCGGCTTCCGCGAAGTGGAAAGCAGCGACTACTACGGCAAGGGCTATCAGGACGTTGAGCATCGCAAACCGAGCATCCGCAACGCCAAACGCTGCCTGAACTGGGAGCCGAAGGTGGAGATGGAAGAGACCGTTGAGCATACCCTGGACTTCTTCCTGCGCACGGTTGAACTGGTGGACGATAAAAATCCATGAAACAGGTCGGCTTACGCATAGATGTCGATACTTTTCGCGGGACGCGGGACGGTGTTCCGCGGCTGCTGGACCTGCTGGGCCAGCACGGGATTCAGGCAAGCTTCTTCTTCAGCGTCGGGCCGGACAATATGGGGCGTCACCTGTGGCGCCTGGTAAAACCGAAGTTTCTGTGGAAGATGCTGCGTTCCAGAGCGGCTTCGCTGTACGGCTGGGATATTCTGCTGGCCGGCACCGCGTGGCCGGGACGCCGCATCGGCGCGGGGAACGAGGCGGTGATCCGCGCGACCGCCGAGTCTCATGAAGTGGGCCTGCACGCCTGGGACCACTACAGCTGGCAGGCGTGGAGCGGCGTCTGGCCGCAGGAACGGCTGACGCTGGAGGTCGAGCGTGGCCTGCTGGAGCTCGAGCGCATCATCGGCCGCCCGGTCACCTGTTCGGCCGTTGCCGGCTGGCGCGCCGATCAGCGGGTGGTGAAAGCCAAAGAATCCTTCGATTTTCTCTACAACAGCGACTGTCGCGGCACGCGGCCGTTTCTGCCCCAGCTCGGCAGCGGCGTCTCTGGTACGGTGCAGATCCCGGTCACGTTGCCGACCTGGGACGAGGCGGTGGGCACGGCGGTGGATATCGCCGGCTTTAACCGCTATCTCCTCGACTGCATCCATCGCGACCCTGGCGTGCCGGTCTATACCATTCACGCCGAAGTGGAAGGTATTGCCTATGCCGATCAGTTCGATGAACTGCTGACCATGGCGGCGGAAGAAGAAATTCAGTTTTGCCCACTGAGCCAGCTGCTGCCCGCTGACTTTAGCGAGCTGCCGTCCGGCAAAGTGGTTCGGGGTGAACTGGCTGGCCGGGAAGGCTGGCTCGGACGTGAACAATTACTGACTTCGGGTGTTTGATGAAAAGCATTCGCTATGGCGTCTCTCTGATTGCGCTGTTTGCGCTGTATTACCTGCTGCCGCTCAATTTCCGTTTGCTCTGGCAACCCGATGAAACACGCTATGCGGAGATCAGCCGTGAAATGCTGGCCACCGGCGACTGGGTGGTGCCGCATTTTCTCGGGCTGCGCTACTTCGAAAAGCCGATTGCCGGTTACTGGATCAACAGTGTCGGCCAGTGGCTGTTTGGCCATAATAACTTCGGCGTACGCTTCGGGTCGGTCTTCGCCATCACCATGACCGCCGTGCTGGTGGCCTGGCTGGCGTGGCGCATCTTTCGCGATAAGCGGGTAGCCGTCCTGTCGCCAGTGATTTTTCTCACCGCGATGCTGGTGTATGCGATTGGTACCTATGCGGTGCTGGACCCGATGATCACCCTGTGGCTGGCGCTGGCGATGTGCAGCTTCTGGGGCGCGACGCAGGCGCAGAGCCGCGGCGGCAAAATACTGGGTTACGTGCTGTTGGGCGTCGCCTGCGGTATGGGGGTGATGACCAAAGGTTTCCTTGCGCTGGCGGTGCCGGTGGTGGGCGTTCTGCCGTGGGTGATCGCCCGTAAACGCTGGCGTGAAGTGCTGACCTACGGTTGGCTGGCGGTGGTCGTCTGTACGCTGGTGGTGCTGCCCTGGGGGCTGGCTATCGCCCAGCGCGAGCCGGACTTCTGGCGCTATTTCTTCTGGGTCGAGCATATTCAGCGTTTCGCCGAAAAAGACGCCCAGCATAAAGCGCCATTCTGGTACTACATCCCATTCCTGATCGCCGGCAGCTTGCCGTGGCTGGCCCTGCTGCCAGGGGCGCTGAAGCGCGGCTGGCGTGAGCGCGATGAGGCCCGCGGCGCGCTGTATCTGCTCGGTTGGGTGGCGATGCCGTTCCTGTTCTTCAGTATTGCTAAAGGCAAACTGCCGACCTATATCCTGCCGTGCTTTGCGCCGCTGTCGATCCTGATGGCCCGCTACGCGCTGGAGGCGGCGAAGACCGGCGCGAAAGCGCTGCGCATCAATGGGATGATCAACCTGGGCTTTGGCCTGCTGGGGCTGATCGCCGTGCTGGTGGTCTCGCCCTGGGGCGTGATGCACAAGCCGGTATGGACCAAGATTGAGCTGTATAAATGTCTGCTGGCGGCCATCGCCTTCGCCGTCTGGGCGCTGATGGGCTGGTTGGCGATGAAAGACGCTGGTCGCCGTTGGAGCCTGGCGGCGCTTTGCCCGCTTGGCCTGGCGCTGCTGGTGGGCTTCGCCATTCCGGACCGGGTTATCGACAGCAAACAGCCGCAGTTCCTCGTGGACATCGTCAGCGAATCCCTGCAGCCCAGCCGTTACGTCCTGACTAACAACGTCGGGATCGCCGGCGGCCTGGCCTGGGAGCTGAAGCGAAGCGATATTATTATGTTCGACAAACAGGGTGAGCTGAAGTACGGTCTCGACTGGCCGGACGCTCAGGGAAGCTTTGTCAGCCAGGCCGGGTTTGCCGACTGGCTGGCCACGCATCGTCAGCAGGGGCCGGTCTCGCTGGTGCTGTTGATGGATAAAGGAGAGAGTATGGTCGACTTACCGTTACCGAAACCCGATAACGCCTATGAGCTGGGTCGGGTGGTCTTCCTTCAGTACCTGCCGCAATGAGCGTCTGGATCTGTCTGGTGTTCGCCAGCCTGCTGAGCTGCGCCGGACAGCTGTGCCAGAAACAGGCGACCCGCCCGTCCCGTCGCGGACGGCGGAGTCGCCATATACTCTTCTGGCTGGGGATGGCGCTGCTATGCCTCGGCTGCGGCATGCTGCTGTGGCTGAGCGTCCTGCAGTCTATTCCGGTGAGCATCGCCTATCCGATGCTGAGCCTGAACTTCGTCTGGGTCACCCTTGCGGGCTGGGGCATCTGGCATGAGCCGGTCGCTCGCCGCCACTGGTTTGGCGTCGGGTTGATCGTCGTGGGCATTGTCATTCTGGGGACCAGCGTTTGATGGGCTTTCTCTGGGCATTATTCAGCGTCGGCCTTGTCAGCGCCGCGCAGCTGCTGCTGCGCAGCGCCATGGTGGCCTTGCCGCCGCTGACCGATATTCTGGCCTTTCTCCAGCATCTGCTGCATTTCGAGGCTGGTACCTTCGGCCTGTTTTTCGGCCTGCTGGGCTACCTGTTGTCAATGGTCTGCTGGTACTTTGCCCTCCACCGTCTACCGTTATCAAAAGCGTATGCGCTGTTGAGCCTGAGCTATATCCTGGTGTGGGCTGCCGCCATCTGGCTGCCCGGCTGGCATGAGCCGTTCTACTGGCAATCGCTGCTGGGCGTGGCGATTATCGTCGCCGGCGTATTGACCATCTTCTGGCCGGTGAAACGCCGCTAGCCGGGGAGCCGGCTTTTGGGACGCCCCGGGCCGAGCAGGATCGCCAGCTTGCTGCCCCCGACGGTGGTCTCCATCCAGATTTTACAGACGCTGGTTAACGGCACCGAGAGCAGCATTCCCACCGGCCCCAGCAGCCAGCCCCAGACCAGCAGCGACAGGAACACCACCAGGGTCGACATCCCCAGCCGGTGGCCCATCATGCGCGGCTCCACCATGTTGCCCAGCACCATATGCACCACCAGAAACAGCGCCCCGACCAGCAGGCACTCATAGATGCCGCTGAACAGCAGCGCCTGCAGCATGGGTGGGATGGCGGAGATGGCGGAGCCGATATTCGGCACATAGTTCAGCAGGAACGCCAGCACCCCCCACATCAGCGCGAACTGCACCCCCATCGCCAGCAGCCCCAGCCAGACAATCAGCCCGGTCCACAGGCTGATCAGCGTTTTCAAAGCCAGATAGTGGGTAACGCCTTTCAGCGCCCGGTGCAGCCCGGCGATATGCAGGCGAGGGTTATTGAGGGCAAAACGCAGTTTGTAGGGCAGGTGGCGAACCTCAAACAGCATAAAGATCACCGTCATCACCAGCAGCACAATGCTGGCCATCGCCCCGGAAAGCTGGGTCATCAGCGTCGTGGCCCAGGTCATCAGCCGTTCTGAATCCATACGCCGCAGCATGCGCTCCGGATTGATATGCAGGTTGAGAAAGGGGAGATACTCCTGGAGCTGGACGATCTTACGCGTCAGGGCGCGGTTGAAATCAGGCAGCATGGCGACAAAGTCATTGAGCGACGCCGCCAGCACGCCAAGCAGCGCGGTGAGCATCACCAGCATTGCCGTCACCACCAGGGTAATGGCGAACGGGCGCCGCACCCCGCGGCGAATGCACCAGGTGACCAGCGGGTTGAGGACGATAGCGAAAAACAGCGCCAGCAGCAGCTGCACCAGAATATCGGCGGCGGCGTGGATCCCGGCGAGGATAATCACCAGCGCCGCCAGCTTAAGTAAAATATGGAGCCCGGCTTTATCAGCCTGCGGAGGGGACATAGGTATTCCTTTTGTGAGTCGCGCCTGATAAGTGTAGCGGTTCGCCGACTGCCAATATTCCGAAAGGCGAGCTGCTTTTCCGCCGCCAGCGTGGTAATAGTGAAAGCTGGTTGTCGAAATCTGGTGGAACCTGATGCCCGAACCCGTCGCCGAACCGGCGCTCAATGGACTGCGCCTCAATCTGCGGATTGTCTCCGTCGTCATTTTTAACTTTGCCAGCTATCTCACCATCGGCTTGCCGCTGGCGGTGCTTCCCGGCTATGTGCATGATGTAATGGGCTTTAGCGCTTTCTGGGCCGGCCTGGTGATTAGTCTGCAATATTTCGCCACGCTGCTTAGCCGCCCGCACGCCGGGCGCTATGCTGACCTGCTGGGGCCCAAAAAAATCGTTGTCTTCGGCCTCTGCGGCTGCTTTTTAAGCGGCCTGAGCTATCTGCTGGCCGCCTGGAGCAGCGGCTGGCCGCTGGTTAGCCTGCTGCTGCTATGCATGGGGCGGGTTATTCTCGGCATCGGCCAGAGCTTTGCCGGCACCGGCTCGACGCTGTGGGGCGTCGGCGTTGTTGGGTCGCTGCATATCGGGCGGGTGATCTCGTGGAACGGCATTGTGACCTACGGAGCGATGGCGATGGGCGCCCCGCTCGGCGTGCTGTGCTATTCGTACATTGGCCTCAGCGGCCTGGCCGGGGTCATTATGACGGTTGCGCTGGCGGCCATCCTCTGCGCGCTGCCCCGCGCAGCGGTGAAGGCGGCGAAAGGCAAAGCGATGTCGTTTCGCGCGGTGCTCGGGCGGGTGTGGCCCTACGGCATGGCGCTGGCCCTGGCCTCCGCCGGTTTCGGGGTTATCGCCACCTTTATCACGCTGTTTTATGAGGCCAAAGGCTGGGACGGGGCGGCCTTCGCCCTGACGCTGTTCAGCTGCGCGTTTGTTGGCGCACGGCTGCTGTTTCCCAACGCCATTAACCGCCTCGGCGGGCTGAACGTGGCGATGCTCTGCTTTAGCGTGGAGATCATCGGCCTGCTGCTGGTCGGCTTTGCTGATACGCCGCTGCTGGCGAAAATCGGCACCTTGCTTACCGGGGCCGGGTTCTCGTTGGTCTTTCCGGCGCTGGGCGTGGTGGCGGTGAAAGCGGTGCCGCAGCACAACCAAGGGTCGGCGCTGGCCACCTATACCGTGTTTATGGATTTGTCGTTAGGCGTCACCGGGCCGCTGGCCGGCTTGCTGATGGCGTGGACCGGGATCCCGGTGATATATCTGGCGGCGGCAGGTCTGGTGATGGCGGCGCTGCTGTTGGGCTGGCGGCTAAAAAAACGGCCCCCGGTTAGCGAACCGGAGGCCAGCGCACCAGGCCAGTAATTACTGGATGGTGAGGGTGCTGATGATGCTTTCCGCTTCGGTCTGCGCCTGCTGCTGGTTGTCCGCCGGCAGGGTGACCTGCAGGGTCAGCAGTTTGTCATCCACTTTGCCGAGCAGTACGGAAGACCACGCGGTCTGCCCCTTGGCGGAGATGATGCTGTCCAGCTGCTGCAGGGTATGACCTTTGATCTCCAGCGACTTATTGCTCACCACCTGCAGCTGCGGGTCGCGGCTACGCTGCTGATCTTCCAGGCGTTTCGCCAGCACCGCCAGGTCTTCATTGGTGCTGTCGCCGACGATGACGATGACTGCTTTCTGGCCGGTGGCGTCAGAATAGACGTGCATGTTGTTCGCCTGAGTACCCAGTTTGCCGCTCTGGTCGGCCATGCCCGCAGGCAGGGTGAAGCTCAGCTTGCCATCCAGCAGGCTGATTGCCTGGCCGCTGGCATTGCTCTCCGCTGCTGCGCCAACGGTTGGCGCTTTTGAATCGCTGTTATCGCAGGCGGCAAGCCCCATCACCAGCAGGCCAATACCGACATATTTAACCAAATTGCGCATTGACATCTTCCTTTCGATAAACGGCCACTAATGGCTCATCCGGCTATCTTAACACATCAGTCCGCGAGTACCTTTAACTCGGCTGCAATGCCGACAAATCAGATTTATCCGCCAGCCTTTTCAACAGCATATTTAACAGAACGCCGTACATCGGCAGGAAGAAAATGATGCTGATAAGCACTTTAAAGCTGTAGTCGACGAGGGCGATCTCCCCCCAGTGAGCGGCCATAAACGGATCCGGGCTGCGCCAGAAGGCGATGAAGAAGAACGCTACGGTATCGCTGATGTTGCCGAACAGCGTCGAGGCGGTGGGGGCCAGCCACCAGTGACGACTCTGCCGCAGGCGGTTGAAGACGTGGACGTCAAGGATCTGCCCCAGCGCATAGGCCATAAAGCTGGCGATGGCGATGCGCGCGACGAAGAGATTAAAGGTGCCCAGCGCGGCGAAGCCCTGCCACTCGCCCATGTAAAACAGGGCGGAGATGGCGTAGGAGATGACCAGCGCCGGGACCATCACCGCAAAAATAATGCGTCGCGCCAGCGGTGCGCCAAAAATTCGCACCGTCAGATCGGTGGCGAGGAAGATAAACGGAAAACTGAACGCGCCCCAGGTGGTATGGAAACCAAAGATGGAGATCGGCAGCTGAACCAGATAGTTGCTGGAGGTAATCACCAGCAGATGAAATAGCGAAAGCCAGACGAGCGCTTTTTTGCGCTGTACGGTAGTAAACGGATTCATATTGTGACCTTTTTATGCCCGTCATGCTTCAGGTAAATGAGCAATCGGCAGCGGAACGTTGGGGTGAGGGAACCCAATTAAAAACGGCTGCATGATACTGCGTTGCCGGCGTAATGCAATGGTTGTTTTTCGCGCAAACGTTAACCTGGCTTGCGTACTGGCGAGCAGGGGGTAAACTAGGGCCGTTTTGTTGACGTGAGACTAAAATGAGCGAACTTTTCTCCACTCCTGACCACACTCTGGATGCCCTGGGACTCCGCTGCCCGGAGCCGGTCATGATGGTGCGTAAAACCGTGCGGACGATGCCGGTGGGCGAGACGCTGCTGATTATTGCTGACGATCCGGCCACCACCCGCGATATCCCGGGATTCTGCCGCTTTATGGAGCATGAGCTGGTGGCCCAGGAAACCGAAGCCCTGCCGTACCGCTACCTGATCCGCAAAAGCCACTGAGCCTCTCCCGGATGGCGGCGCGCAGCGCCTTATCCGGGCTACCCGACGGTCCGGAACCGTAGCCCTGCTAAGCGTAGCGCGAGCAGGGAATACCCCGGATGGCGGCGGGTAGCGCCTTATCCGGGCTACCCGACGGTCTGGAACCGTAGCCCTGCTAAGCGTAGCGCGAGCAGGGAAGCCGGTATCTATGCTACAACTTCTTACGCAATAACCGCAGCGCGTTAGCCGTTACCAGCACGGTGGCGCCGGTATCCGCCAGCACCGCCAGCCACAGACCGGTCAGGCCGAGCAGGGTGGTGACAAGGAAAATCCCCTTCAGCCCTAAGGCAATCGCGATGTTCTGGCGGATATTGGCGTGAGTCGCCCGCGCCAGGGAAATCATCTGCGCCAGGCCGGTCAGACGGTTGTGGGTCAGCGCGGCGTCGGCAGTCTCCAGCGCCACGTCGGTACCGCTGCCCATGGCGATGCCGATGGTCGCCGCTTTCATCGCCGGGGCGTCGTTGATACCGTCCCCGACCATCGCCAGCGGCGCATCGGCATTCAGCGCCATCACCGCTTCGACTTTGTCCGCCGGCAGCAGGCCGGCGCGGAATTCCAGCCCCAGTTCGCTGGCGATGGCCGCCGCGGCGCGCGGGTTATCCCCGGTGAGGATCACCCCCTGCACCCCCAGCTGGTGTAAGGCATCCACTGCCTGACGTGCGTCGTCGCGCAGGGTGTCGCGCAGCGCCAGGATGCCGAGAAGCGTCTCGCCGCGCATGACCAGCACCACCGTTTGCCCGGCGCTCTCCAGCTGCTGGATCTGCGCCTCATACTCTGCCGGGGCGGCTTTGCTGGCCGCGCAGATTAAAATCCGGCTGCCGTTGACCTCGGCTTCGATACCGGAACCTGCCAGCGCCCGCTGGCCGCTGGCCAGCGGAATGCTCAGCTGGCGCCGCTGCGCTTCTCGGACGATGGCCTGCGCCAACGGATGGCTGGAGCCTTGCTCCACCGCCGCCGCCAGCGCCAGCAGCGCGTTGTCGTCATTCTCAGCCGTGGCGATGACCGAGGTCACCTGCGGCTGCCCGACGGTCAGGGTGCCGGTTTTATCGAACGCCACCTGGCGCACCTGGCCCAGCTGTTCCAGCGCCGCGCCGCCTTTGATCAGCGCCCCGCGTCGGGCGGCGACCGCCAGGCCGGAGGTGATGGCCGCCGGGGTGGAGATGACCAGCGCGCACGGGCAGCCGATCAACAGCAGCGTTAAGCCTTTATAGATCCATGGCAGCCAGGCGCTGGCGAAGAACAGCGGCGGGACAATGGCCACCAACAGGGCCACCACCATAATGGCCGGAGTGTAGATCCGGCTGAAGCGGTCGATAAAACGCTCGATCGGCGCCCGACGTTCCTCCGCCTCTTCAATCAGCTTCAGGATGCGGTCGATGGCGCTGTCGCCCGGTTCGGAGATCACGGTCAGCTGCACCAGGCGGTCGACGCTGGTGGCGCCCGCCGCTACCCGTTCTCCGGCCTGGCGCTCCACCGGCACCGACTCGCCGGTCAGGGCGCTTTCATCAAAGCTGGCAAACGGCGACAGCAGTTGTCCATCCGCCGGCAGACGCCCGCCGGCAGCCACTTCAATCACATCTCCGGGACGCAGGTCACGCTGGGCGACGGTTTCCCGCACGCCGTTGCGCAGACGGATGGCGGTGTCGGGCTTCAGCGCCATCAGCGCGCTCACGCCCTGCCGCGCGCGGCTGGCGGCCCAGCCTTCGAGACGCTCGCCGATCAGGAACAGTAGCAGGACCATCGCCGCTTCCGCGGTGGCGCCGATAAACAGCGCCCCGATGGCGGCGACGCTCATCAGCGTTTCAATGGCGAACCAGCTCCCGCTTTTGATCAGGCGCAGCGCCTGACGGGCAACCGGCCACAGGCCGACCAGGGTGGTGGCAACAAAGGCTAACTGACCGGCGGGGTGGTTGGCCTGCTCCAGCCCCCAGCTCAGGGCCATCATAATGACCAGCGTCAGCAACGGTAAATTGTCGCGCAGCCGCGAGCCCTGCGTTTTCTCTGACGCGGGGGCATCGGCATCGCGCAGCGTATAGCCTGCCTGACGTACCGCCTGCTCAACCTGGGCGCGAACGTCGCCTTCAGCGTTAACCAATAATTTTTCCGTGGCGAACAGCACCTGAACCTGACTGACGCCGGGCACCTGACGAACCGCCGTTTCCACCTTGCGGGCGCAGGCGGCGCAGTCCATGCCGGCAACCTGCCAGCTGTAGCGGGCGTCGCTAAGCGCTTCGGCGGCTGGTGCGCTCTCTACGGCGCAGGCGTGGTCTGTGCAGCAGCTCTCCGCCGGGGCGGGCGCTGGCCGCATGGTGAATGACGAGAATTGTGGGACTTTTTTATCCTGCGCGTCTGGAGTCGACATGGCACCCTCCGGTAAATGATAATTTTCTCATTAGCCGTAGGATACACTCTGGAGTCGACTCCAGAGTCAAGGACTAAATTACAGGTACAGCGCGCGCACGATGAGGAAGTGGCCGGCAAAGTAAAACGCGGCGGCAATGGCGTTATCGGCGCGGAAACGGCGACGATAGTGACTTACCAGCCACACGGCATTGCTCAGCAGCAGCAGAGCGGCGCCGGCGAAACCGGACAGCGCGGTGTCGGTAGGGCGGGCAAACCATAGCTCACCGGCCAGCCAGACCATCACCAGCGTCATGCCGATAAAGGTCAGCACCGGCATTTTCATCTCTTCCAGGCGGCTCCAGATCACCGCCATCAGCAGGGCGCCGAATACCAGCAGCACCAGCGGCAGCGGCCAGAAGAACGACAGCGTCAGCTGGCTGGCAAACCAGATGGTATACAGCAGATGCGACAGGAAGAAGGCGCCCACCGCGTACATCACCCGCTGGCGCGGCAGCAGGGTGAGGGCGTCGCCGAGCAGCGAGGCGCACAGGCCAGCCAGCACCAGGTAGCTGATGGCATTGAACATCGGCGCCTGCCAGGCCAGCAACAGCAACAGAATCAGGGTGACAGGTTTAAATACCCAGCGTCGCCAGGCCGGCCCGCGATAGGATGCATCGACATAAAGCCATGCGGAGAAACAGACAGCAATAAATGACCAAAGCATAGTAAGTCCCTGTATCTGTTATCATAAAGAAAGTTACGGATGCGTGAAGCTACCACTCAGTGTAGTGGTTTGGCGCAGCAGATGACAATGTTATTCCAGTCGCAGTATGCTGATTCCTGATATTTTTTATGGGTAACCTTAATGAGTAAAATGCCGCTCTTTTTTGTTCTGGTCGTCGCGGTGATTGTGGTGGCGGCTTCGTTTCGCTATGTGCAGCAGCGCCGCGAAAAACTGGCGAACGACGCCGCGCCGGTGTTGCAAAAGCGGGTGATCGTCAGCAATAAGCGGGAAAAAGTGATTAACGATCGACGTTCGCGGCAGCAGACGGTGACGCCTGCGGGCAGCGAGATGCGCTATGAAGCGAGCTTTCGCCCTGAGAGCGGCGGGCTGGAGGTGGTGTTTCGCCTTGACGCGCCGCAGTATCATGCGCTGAGCGTCGGCGATCGCGGGATGTTGAGTTATAAGGGCACAGCGTTCGTGGCGTTTACGCCCGATCCCTGAGCCCTTGTCAGGACTATTTCTTCAGCGTCGCCTTCAGTTTTTTCTGCCAGGCGACGAGCTCAAACACGCCGAAGATAAAAATGCGGATTTGCTCAAAGCGGCCCAGCGGCGGGGCATCTTTCGGCTGCGTCGCCTTGAGCAGCGTCAGCTGCAGACCATGCATCAGGATCATAAAAATCAGCGCGACGTTGACGAAGATATTCAGCGGCTTCGGGAAGGGCTGAAACAGATTCAATAACAGAAAGGCCCAGACGCACAGCATCAGCAGGCGGCCTAAATTAATCAGCATGGTGCTCTCCTTGGGCCTCACGTTGGTAAAGACGGTACGCGACCTGTCCGGCCACTTTTTCACGATACAGATGCCAGTTTGCCGGTACCGGCGGTAAACCGTTTTCGACTTCGCTTTCGACGTACACCAGGGCCTCATCGGCCAGCCAGCCCTGCGTTTCCAGCAGGCGCAGCGTCTCCTCCAGCAGCCCCTGACGGAACGGTGGGTCGACGAATACGATCTCATGCGGCGTGCCCGGTTGGCTCAGGAAGCTGAGGGTGTTGGTCGCGATCACCTTGCCGCGATCCGCTTTCAGGGTGGCCAGGTTTTTTTGCAACTGCTGAGCGACGCCGCGCTCCATCTCCAGTAGCGTAGTGCTGGCCGCATAGCGGGACAGCGCCTCAAGACCCAGCGCGCCGCTGCCGGCAAAGCAGTCGAGGCAGTGCGCGTCAACGATGGACGGCGCCAGCCAGTTAAAAAGGGTTTCGCGAACCCGGTCGGTGGTCGGCCGCAGGCCCGGGCTCTCCGGCACCGGTAATTTACGGCCGCGCCATTGCCCGCCGATAATGCGGATCTGACCGCTGCCCGCGTGGTTTGGTTTTTTCATCTCTCTGCTCAAGTCTCAACTTCCGGCCTGCTATTCTAGCGATCGACGGCGGTTGACGAAACCTTAATCCGGGGGCGGTGCTGCGAGTTAAGTTAAGTGATAGACTATCCAACTAATTTCATCATTTTTTCAGCTTCTGATGAAGCTGCGCCATGAATAAACAGCGAGGAGTGTGGTCGCAAATGGCAAAAGAGAAAAAACGTGGCTTCTTTTCCTGGCTGGGCTTTGGACAGAAAGAACAGGCACAGGACACCGAGACTGAACAAAAAGTAGAAGAACAACAAGCGGTTGCCGATGAGACACCGGCGGCGGAAACCCCTGCCGAGCCGAGCGCGCCGAAAGCGGACCCGGAGGCGTTTGCCGAAGAGGTCGTCGACGTCACCGAGACGGTGGTCGAAAACGAAAAGGCCCACCTTGCGGAGCCTGCCAGCGCGCAGGAAGAAGAGTGGGTGGAAGCGCCTGCTCTGACCGAAGAAGCGCCTGTTGTTGAACCGGAGCCCGCGGTCAGCGAACCGCCTGAACAGCCTGCGGTGGTTGAGTCGCTGGCGGAAGAGGTTATCGCCGAACCGGTGGCGGCGGAGGTCGTGGCTGAGCAGCCTGTAGAGGATGCTGTTGCCCAGCCGCAGGAGACGGAAGCGCCGGAAGAGGACGCGCCGTTAAGCGATGAAGAGCTGGAAGCGCAGGCGCTGGCGGCCGAGGCGGCAGAAGAGGCGGCGGTGGTGGTGCCGGCGCCAGAAGACGAGGCGCCGGTGGAAGAACTGGCCCAGGAGCAGGAAAAACCGACGAAAGAAGGCTTTTTTGCCCGCCTAAAACGTAGTCTTCTGAAAACAAAAGAAAATCTCGGTTCCGGATTTATCAGCCTGTTCCGCGGTAAGAAGATCGACGACGATCTGTTTGAAGAGCTGGAAGAGCAGCTGCTGATCGCTGATGTCGGGGTGGAGACCACCCGCAAGATCATTACTAACCTCACTGAGGGCGCCAGCCGTAAGCAGCTGCGCGATGCGGAGGCGCTGTACGGCCTGCTGAAAGAAGAGATGGGTGAGATTCTCGCCAAAGTGGATGCGCCGCTGAACGTTGAAGGCAAAACGCCATTTGTTATTCTGATGGTCGGCGTGAACGGGGTGGGGAAAACCACCACCATCGGCAAGCTGGCGCGTCAGTTTGAGCAGCAGGGCAAAACGGTGATGCTGGCGGCGGGGGATACCTTCCGTGCGGCGGCGGTAGAACAGTTGCAGGTCTGGGGGCAGCGTAACAATATCCCGGTGATCGCCCAGCACACCGGCGCCGATTCCGCTTCGGTGATTTTCGACGCCATTCAGGCGGCGAAGGCGCGCCATGTTGATGTGCTGATTGCCGATACCGCCGGGCGTCTGCAGAATAAATCGCACCTGATGGAAGAGCTGAAGAAGATCGTCCGGGTGATGAAAAAGCTGGACGTCGACGCGCCGCATGAGGTGATGTTAACCATCGACGCCAGCACCGGGCAGAATGCGATTAGCCAGGCCAAACTGTTCCATGAGGCGGTAGGTTTGACCGGGATCACCCTGACCAAGCTGGATGGCACCGCCAAAGGCGGCGTGATCTTCTCGGTGGCCGACCAGTTCGGCATTCCGATTCGCTATATTGGCGTCGGCGAGCGTATTGAGGATCTGCGTCCGTTTAATGCGGGCGACTTTATTGAGGCACTTTTTGCCCGAGAGGATTAAGAATGATTCGCTTTGAACAAGTCAGCAAAGCCTATCTCGGTGGGAGACAAGCGCTGCAGGGGGTGAACTTCCACCTGCAGCCGGGCGAGATGGCGTTTCTGACCGGCCACTCCGGCGCAGGGAAAAGTACCCTGCTGAAGCTTATCTGTGGTATCGAACGGCCCAGCGCCGGCAAAATCTTCTTCAGCGGTCATGAAATCAGCCGCCTGAAGAGCCGTGAGGTGCCGTTCCTGCGCCGCCAGATCGGCATGATTTTCCAGGACCACCATTTGCTGATGGATCGCACCGTGTATGACAACGTGGCGATCCCGCTGATTATCGCCGGCGCCAGCGGCGATGACATTCGTCGCCGCGTCTCGGCGGCGCTGGACAAGGTCGGGCTGCTGGACAAAGCGAAGAACTTTCCGATTCAGCTCTCCGGCGGCGAGCAGCAGCGCGTGGGGATCGCTCGCGCGGTGGTCAACAAGCCGGCGGTACTGCTGGCGGATGAACCGACCGGTAACCTCGACGAGGCGCTCTCGGAGGGGATTTTACGTCTGTTTGAAGAGTTTAACCGCGTCGGGGTGACGGTACTGATGGCCACGCACGATCTGGGGCTTATCTCCAGCCGTCCGTACCGCGTGCTGACGCTCAGCGACGGCCATCTGCATGGAGGCATTCGGGGTGAATAAGCGCGACGCAATGAACCAAATCCGCCAGTTCGGCAGCAAGTTCGATCGCCTGCGCAACGCGGCGGGCGGCGGCGGCGGCGGGCGCAATGCGCCAAAACGGCCGAAAGCGGCGCCTAACCCGGCCTCGCGTAAGAGCAACGTGTTCAACGAGCAGGTGCGCTACGCCTGGCACGGCGCGCTCCAGGATTTAAAAAGCACACCGCTGGCCACCTTCCTGACGGTGATGGTTATCGCCATCTCGTTGACCCTGCCAAGCGTCTGCTACATGGTCTACAAAAACGTCAGCAGCGCGGCGTCACAGTACTATCCCTCGCCGCAGATCACCGTGTATCTGGAAAAAACGCTGGATGACGACGCCGCGGCGCGGGTGGTAGGTCAGCTGCAGGCGGAGCAGGGCGTCGACAAGGTGAACTATTTGTCACGTGACGAGGCATTGGGTGAATTCCGTAACTGGTCCGGCTTTGGCGGCGCCCTGGATATGCTGGAAGAGAACCCGCTGCCGGCGGTCGCCATCGTGGTGCCGAAGCTGGATTTCCAGAGCACGGAAGCGCTGAACACCCTGCGCGATCGGGTATCGCGGATCCAGGGGGTCGATGAGGTGCGGATGGACGACAGCTGGTTTGCCCGCCTCTCCTCGCTCACCGGGCTGGTGGGCCGCGTGTCGGCGATGATTGGCGTGCTGATGGTGGCGGCGGTGTTCCTGGTGATCGGCAACAGCGTGCGCCTGAGCATCTTCGCCCGCCGCGATACCATTAACGTGCAGAAACTGATCGGCGCCACCGACGGCTTTATCCTGCGTCCGTTCCTCTACGGCGGGGCGATGCTGGGCTTCTCCGGCGCGTTTTTATCGCTGATCCTGTCGGAGATTCTGGTGATGCGCCTCTCGTCGGCAGTGACCGAAGTGGCGAAGGTGTTCGGCACCCAGTTTGAGCTAAGCGGCTTAGGCTTTGACGAGTGTCTGCTGATGCTGATCGTCTGCTCGATGATTGGCTGGGTGGCCGCCTGGCTGGCGACAGTGCAACATTTACGTCACTTTACTCCCGATTAAAAAAAGCGTGATATAATCTTTCCCTGCTGCAATGAGTTCCTGTTCGCAGGGAAAGATACCGCAAGCTTGTTCTCCTTTTCCTGCCCTCACTTTTTCATCGTGGTGTCACATTTTGTGCGTAATTTATTCACACCGTTGCATGGAACTTGTGGATAAAATCACTGTCTGATACTAATGTGAGTGATATTCTCGTTGCTCATGAATGCTGGCATGCTTGTTGCCTGATGGGGACAAGACCACGTCAGAAGATATCAATTGAGAGGATTTGAATGACCAAAGAAATGCAAACTTTAGCTTTAGCCCCCGTTGGTAACCTGGAATCGTATATCCGGGCCGCTAACACTTGGCCGATGCTGTCGGCTGATGAAGAGCGGGAGCTTGCTGAAAAGCTGCATTACCAGGGCGATCTGGAAGCAGCGAAAAAGCTGATTCTGTCTCACCTGCGCTTTGTTGTTCACATTGCTCGTAACTACTCGGGCTATGGCCTGCCGCAGGCGGATCTGATCCAGGAAGGCAATATCGGCCTGATGAAAGCCGTGCGTCGCTTCAACCCGGAAGTGGGTGTGCGCCTGGTCTCCTTCGCCGTGCACTGGATTAAAGCCGAAATTCACGAATACGTGCTGCGCAACTGGCGTATCGTGAAGGTCGCTACCACCAAAGCACAGCGTAAGCTGTTCTTTAACCTGCGTAAAACCAAACAGCGTCTGGGTTGGTTCAACCAGGATGAAGTGGAAATGGTGGCCCGTGAGCTGGGCGTGTCGAGCAAAGACGTCCGCGAGATGGAATCCCGCATGGCGGCCCAGGACATGACGTTCGACATGTCGTCGGACGATGAATCCGACAGCCAGCCGATGGCGCCGGTCCTGTATCTGCAGGACAAAACGTCAAACTTTGCCGATGGCATCGAAGACGATAACTGGGAAGAGCAGGCGGCGAATAAGCTGACTGACGCGATGCAGGGCCTGGACGAGCGTAGCCAGGATATCATCCGCGCCCGCTGGCTGGACGAAGACAACAAGTCCACGCTGCAGGAGCTGGCTGACCGCTACGGCGTCTCCGCAGAGCGCGTGCGTCAGCTGGAAAAGAACGCCATGAAAAAACTGCGTGCGGCGATCGAAGCCTGATACGCCACCCCTGCCTGACGCCAGGCAACCCGATAACGCCCCGCCTCAGGTTGGGGCGTTTTGTTTTTCTGCGCCATCCATGGGCCGCAGCACCTCTGGACAGTGCGTCCGCAGGCAGCCGATCAGCACGCTGAATGCCGGCGCCATCTGCTCCTCGGGCTGGCTGGCAAATCCCATCAATAATCCTTTCTTACGCGCCGCCGTCAGGTAGTAGCGCGAGAGCGGCCGCACCAGAATGTGGCGCGCATTGGCCTCGCGGGCGATCGCCACATCGTCAGCCTCTTCCGGTAAATTGAGGATCAAATGCAGCCCGGCATTATCGCTGAAGTCCGACAGGGCGTCGGGCATACAGTGCCGCTGAATCAGCTCGGTTAAAAAGGCGCGGCGACGGCTGTAGAGCAGGCGCATGCGGCGGATATGGGCCGAGTAGTGACCAGCGGTAATAAACTCCGCCAGCGCCATCTGGATCAGCGAATGGCCGCCGCGGTAAAGCTCGGCGTGGGCGTGCTTCAGATCGCTGACCAGCGGACGGGGGATCACCACATAGCCCAGACGCAGGCCGGGATAGAGCGTTTTACTGAAGGTGCCGATATAGACCACCGGCGCGTCGGCCACCAGCCCCTGCAGGGCGGGGATGGGCTGGCCGGAAAAGCGAAACTCGCTGTCATAATCATCTTCGACGATCCAGCTCCCCTGCTGGCGGGCGAGCGCCAGCAGCCGCTGACGACGTTCAAGGCTCATCACTGCGCCCAGCGGATACTGGTGAGAAGGGGTGACAAAGATGAGCCGCGGCGCATCGTCAACCGTTTCCGGCGGACACAGGCCGTTGGCATCGACGGTCAGGGGCTCCGCCCGGACGTCGTTCATCGCCAGCAGGTGGCGAATGCCCCAGTAGGAAGGCTCCTCCACCCACGCCAGATCGCCGCTGTCGCACAGCATGCGGGTGACCAGATCGATAGCCTGGTGGATCCCCTCGGTGATAAGAATTTGATCTGCCTGACAGTGGACGCCGCGCGATACCCGCAGATAATCCACCAGCGCCTGCTGCAGCTCCGGGGTGCCGCCGTTGCAGCTGTAGCTTAGCCGCTCGGGCTTTGGCCGACGGCTGATGCGCGCCTGGATCTTGCTGAACAGCGGATGGGGAAAGGCGTTAACGTCCGGTACGCCGGGAATAAACGCTCCCCACTGGCGCGGGCTGGCGCTGACCTGGCCGAGCAGGTGCTGGCCGCGGCGTGAAAGGTGCGCCGTCGATGTCGCGATGCTGCTGTTTTCCCGCTCACCCTTAGCGGTCAAGGAACTTTCAGAGGCGGTTTGGGCAACGAATGTTCCGCTTCCCCGACGGGAAACCACATATCCTTCCGCCAGTAATTGTTCATAAGTTGTTAATATGGTGTTTCTTGATACGCCGAGTTCTCCCGCCAGGTCCCGCGACGGCGGCAGGCGGCTTTGCGGCGCCAGCGAACCGTCAAGGATCGCGCGGCGAAGCGCGTTGTATAAGCGTTTGTGCAGAAGAGGGTCGCGCTCTTCCTGCAGACGGACCAGCACCAGGTCACCCACCAGCGAACGCAATTGGATCCCTCAGATATTCAAAATTGGTACTCGATTATAGGGCCAACTCCTGTGTAAATAAACGACATCGTTTCTAATTTGTTGCGATAACGTGACATACACGACAGGAGATTCGCAGGTGAAAAGCTCAGAACTGAATCAACGTCGCCAGCAGGCGACGCCGCGCGGCGTAGGCGTAATGTGTAACTACTTTGTCGAGAAGGCGGAGAACGCCACGCTTTGGGATATCGAAGGCAATGAGGTGATCGATTTCGCCGCCGGTATCGCCGTGTTAAATACCGGTCACCGTCATCCGAAGGTGGTCGCCGCGGTCGCTGACCAGCTGCAGGCGTTCACCCACACCGCCTATCAGATTGTGCCGTACGAAAGCTATGTCACGCTGGCGGAACGTATCAACGATCTGGCGCCGATTGACGGGCCGGCAAAAACGGCCTTCTTCACCACCGGCGCGGAAGCGGTCGAGAACGCGGTGAAAATTGCCCGCGCTTACACCGGTCGTCCGGGGCTGATAACTTTCGGCGGCGGTTTCCACGGCCGTACCTTTATGACCATGGCCCTCACCGGTAAGGTCGCACCCTACAAAATCGGCTTCGGGCCGTTCCCGGGCTCGGTGTATCACGGTGTCTACCCGAATGCGGCGCATGGCGTGACCACCGCGGATGCGCTGAAAAGCCTGGAGCGCATTTTCAAAGCGGATATTGCGCCGGATCAGGTCGCGGCCATCATCCTCGAGCCGATCCAGGGGGAAGGCGGCTTTAACGTCGCGCCGGCCGATTTCATGCAGGCGCTGCGCGACCTGTGCGATACCCACGGCATTCTGCTGATCGCCGATGAAGTGCAAACCGGTTTCGCTCGTACCGGCAAGCTGTTCGCCATGCAGCATTATGATGTGAAACCGGATCTGATGACGATGGCGAAAAGCCTCGCCGGCGGTTTCCCGCTGTCGGGCGTCGTTGGTCGCGCCGAGGTAATGGATGCCCCAGCGCCAGGCGGACTGGGCGGGACCTATGCCGGTAACCCGCTGGCGGTGGCCGCGGCGCACGCGGTGCTGGATGTGATTGCCGAAGAGCAGCTGTGCCAGCGCGCTGAGCAGCTGGGTAGCCATCTGCAGGAAGTGCTCAACCAGGCGCGCGCCACCTGTCCGGCGATTGTCGATGTCCGCGGCCGGGGGTCGATGGTGGCAGTGGAGTTTAACGATCCGCAAACTGGCGAGCCGTCGCCGGAGTTCACCCGCCAGGTGCAACAGAAAGCGCAGGAGAACGGCCTGCTGCTGCTGAGCTGCGGCGTCTACGGCAACGTGATCCGCTTCCTCTATCCGCTGACGATTCCGGACGCCCAGTTCTCGAAAGCGCTGGATATTCTGGCGCGCGTACTGAAGAGCTAACGTCTCCCCGGCGGGCTGCGGCGGCAGGGAAGCCGAACAGCAACAGGACGCCGCAGTCGCCTGTTCATGCTCAGCGTGAGTGGTTTATCACCCTGATATCACCTTTTTTCCGGCGGAGAAAACCGCCGGAGTAAAACGGAAAGTATTATGTCTGAAAACTCCACCTTTTCTCCCGTCCTCACCGGCCGGGAACGTACGGCTGTCCCTGCAAAATCTCTGAGCTTCGTCGAAGGGGTATCGATGATTGTCGGTACCAATATTGGCGCGGGTGTCCTCTCTATCGCCTATGCGTCAAGCAAAGCGGGCTTTTTACCACTGCTGTTCTGGCTGGTGCTGGTGGGTAGTCTAACCACGGTGACCATGCTCTATGTCGCGGAATCCACGCTCCGCACGCGTAAACATCTGCAGCTCAGCGGATTATCAAAGCGCTACGTCGGCGGCTTCGGCGCGCTAATGATGTTCCTCTCCGTCTGCGTCAACAGCGTCGGGGCATTGACGGCTTATATGACCGGCAGCGGCAAGCTGCTGCACTCGCTGTTTGGCATCTCGCCGGCGCTGGGCAGCGTGCTGTTTTTCGTCCCGGCGGCAGGGGTGCTCTATCTGGGGCTGAAGGCGATCGGCCGCGGCGAGAAATTTATCAGCATCGGCATGGTGGTGATGATCTCGGTGCTGGTGATTGCCACGCTGCTGAAAGAGACCACCCGCGTGGGCTATCTGCTCGACGGCAACTGGCTGTATATGGTTCCGGTCTTCAACGTCGTGGCGTTCTGCTTCTCGGCACAGTATATCGTCCCGGAAATGGCGCGGGGCTTCGCCGACAAACCGGAAAAATTGCCTAAAGCCATTATGGTCGGCATGGCGCTGACCTTTACCCTGCTGGCGCTGGTGCCGCTGTCGGTGATCTCGCTTAACGGCCTGGAGAATATTTCGGATGTGGCCACCATCTCCTGGGGCAGGGCGCTTGGCGAATGGGCCTTCTTCTCCGCCAACCTGTTTGCGCTGTGCGCGATGTTGACCTCCTACTGGGGACTGGGCGGCAGCTTCCTGACCAATATCTTCGATCAGTTCCGCCTGGGGAATGACGAACAGCCCGCCCGTCGCCTGATGGTGCTGCTGGTGGTGGCGATCCCGCCGTTCGCGCTGGCCTACAGCGGCATGGTCTCCTTCGTCAACGCGCTCTATTTTGCCGGGGTGTTCAGCGGCGTTATTTTATCGATTATGCCGATCCTGATGCTCAAGGGCGCCCGCCAGCGTGGCGACCTGACGCCGGGCTGGACCTGTCCGGCCTGGATGACCCATCCGCTTATCCAATGCTTCATTGTGTTGTTGTATCTTTGCAGCGCCGTCTACGCGATAGCGTCCGCGGTAGGCTACCTGCCTGCTGGCTGGTAATTAGGGCCTGTTTTGCACCGCGTCCGGTTCATGCTGGCGCGGTTTTTTTATTTGTCACTTATCTGTTACATAGCCCGCAATTTAGTCGTTTCAAATTCCTCAGAATGACGGTATGTTTAGCATAGTGTGCTGCAAAAGCGCGAGCAGCCCCCGGTAGATTAGCTATCATATGCTTTTCCTATCGATATAAACAAAATAATGCGCTAACAAACAACATCACAACAAATGCAAAAACCATAATAATGGGGAGCCTCAGGATGAATATGAAGGGTAAAGCGTTACTGGCAGGATGTATTGCCTTAGTTATGAGCAGCGCGGCGCTGGCGGAAGATATCAAAATCGCGGTAGTCGGGGCGATGTCCGGCCCGGTGGCCCAGTACGGCGATCAGGAATTTACCGGCGCCGAGCAGGCGGTAGCGGATATCAATGCTAAGGGCGGCATTAAGGGCAATAAGCTGCAGATCGTAAAATATGATGACGCTTGCGACCCGAAACAGGCGGTAGCGGTCGCCAACAAAGTGGTCAACGACGGGATCAAATACGTTATCGGCCACCTGTGCTCCTCTTCCACTCAGCCGGCGTCTGATATCTATGAAGACGAAGGCATTCTGATGATCACCCCGGCAGCAACCGCGCCGGAGCTGACCGCGCGCGGCTATAAGCTGATCCTGCGCACCACCGGACTGGACTCCGACCAGGGACCAACCGCGGCGAAATACATTCTCGACAAAGTGAAGCCGCAGCGTATCGCAGTGGTGCATGACAAACAGCAGTATGGCGAAGGTTTGGCCCGTGCGGTGCAGGATGGCCTGAAAAAAGGCGGGGCGAACGTGGTCTTCTTCGACGGGATCACCGCCGGTGAGAAAGACTTCTCCACGCTGGTAGCGCGCCTGAAGAAAGAGAATATCGACTTCGTCTATTATGGCGGCTATCACCCGGAAATGGGCCAGATCCTGCGTCAGGCCCGCGCTGCCGGTCTGAAAACCCAGTTTATGGGCCCGGAAGGCGTAGCGAACGTCTCCCTGTCTAACATCGCCGGCGAGTCGGCGGAAGGTTTGCTGGTGACCAAGCCGAAGAACTACGACCAGGTGCCGGCGAACAAACCGATTGTGGATGCGATCAAGGCGAAAAAACAGGATCCGAGCGGCGCCTTCGTCTGGACCACCTACGCGGCGCTGCAGTCGCTGCAGGCGGGCCTGAATCAGTCTGACGATCCGGCGGAAATCGCTAAATACCTGAAAGGCGCGACCGTGGACACCGTGATGGGCCCGCTGTCATGGGATCAGAAAGGCGACCTGAAAGGATTCGAGTTCGGTGTCTTTACCTGGCATGCGAATGGTACGGCGACCGACGCCAAATAATTTAACCGGCGCCTTTCACGCTGCAAATGAGTTGTCTGCGACCCTCAACCCCGGTCACTTACTAATGTAAGCTCCCGGGGATTTCGGGTCTTGACGCCTTTTTGCCACGCGAAATGCTGGGTTAAATGGGCGGGGCGCCTTTCACGCTGCAAATGCGTTGTCTGACCCCGGTTGCGCTGCGCTTACCGGGGCTACAGCTTAATGCTTTTCCCAACCGGTGTGCTGGGCGCTAAAGCCGAGCGCCTGCATAAAGGCCGCCATCACGCCGCGGTCTTCCACCCCACGGTCGGCGACGCGCCAGCTATTGATCGTCGGGTTATCCCGTAATGTCTCTTCCACTAAATATTGCCCGACGCCGCGGCGGCGGGTCACTTCACGCACGCACAGATCGCTGAGCTCACCTTCAACGCCGCGCAGGGTAACGCGCACGGCGCCCAGCAGGCGCTCGTTAAAGCGGGCGGCGTAGAGACGATGGTTTTCATCAAGGGTCAGCGTCGACAGATCCTGCGACGGCCAGATTTTTCCCAGATCAATGCGATCCTGATCGCTGAAGTGCTGTAAACGGATAATGGTCAGTTTCATGGGCGGCAAGTCCAGTGCAAAACAGAGGCGCCAGTGTACCCAAAATTGCTGTCTGGCGGAGCGCTGTTTTTTGCGCATACATCAGGGGATTCGTTTTCCTGGCGTTGTTGGGGTAGCGCAATCCGTCATGGATCGAAAAATAAGCAGAATTTTAACCTAATGTGCAGCGTTTTATTCCGCCTTATGTATCGTTATTTTATGCTGCCGCATGGACTTTTTTTTGTTTATCTTCGGCAAAATACAGAATATTATCTTTGCTTAATCGACTGAAAAATAGAGATTTTAATCTGTTTTTTAGTGAAAAGCTGCGCTAAACCATTAAACTCAATGGTAAAAATGGCGTTGTTTAATAAAAGCACAGAATGCTTTTTAACCATAAAAATACAAAACATTTACACCACATCACGAACGGGGTTCTGCAGCATGAAAAGGAACGCGAAAACCATCGTCGCGGGCATTGTCGCATTAGCGATGTCGCACGCGGCGATGGCCAAGGATATTAAGGTCGCCGTGGTCGGCGCGATGTCGGGCCCGGTGGCCCAGTGGGGCGACATGGAGTTCAATGGCGCGCGTCAGGCGATTAAAGACATCAACGCCAGCGGCGGCATTAAGGGCGACAAGCTGGTGGCCGTCGAATACGACGACGCCTGCGATCCGAAGCAAGCGGTCGCGGTAGCCAACAAAATCGTCAACGACGGTATTCAGTACGTTATCGGCCACCTGTGCTCCTCTTCCACCCAGCCGGCTTCCGATATCTATGAGGATGAAGGCATCCTGATGATCTCCCCGGGAGCGACCAACCCGGAGCTGACCCAGCGCGGATACCAGTACATCATGCGTACCGCCGGCCTCGACTCCTCGCAGGGGCCGACCGCGGCGAAATATATCGTCGAGAAAGTGAAACCGCAGCGTATCGCTATCATTCATGACAAGCAGCAGTACGGCGAAGGGCTGGCGCGTTCGGTGCAGGACAACCTGAAGAAAGCCGGGGCCAACATCGTCTTCTTTGACGGCATCACCGCGGGTGAAAAAGATTTTTCCGCCCTGCTGGCGCGCCTGAAGAAAGAGAACATCGACTTCGTCTACTACGGCGGTTACTACCCGGAAATGGGGCAGATGCTGCGCCAGGCGCGCTCCGTCGGGCTGAAAACCGTGTTTATGGGGCCGGAAGGGGTCGGCAACGCCTCGCTGTCCAATATCGCGGGCGCCGCGGCGGAAGGGATGCTGGTGACAATGCCAAAACGCTACGATCAGGACCCTGCCAACAGCGCCATCGTCAACGCGCTGAAAGCGGAGAAGAAAGATCCGAGCGGGCCGTATGTCTGGATCACTTACGCCGCGGTTCAGTCGCTGGCGCAGGCGATGGACAGAACCGGCAGCCAGCAGCCGCTGGATTTAATCAAAGATTTGAAAGCGCACGGGGCGAAAACCGTGATTGGGCCGCTGACCTGGGATGAAAAAGGCGATCTGAAGGGATTTGAGTTTGGTGTCTTCCAGTGGCACGCCGACGGCTCTTCGAGCGCGGCGAAATAAGCGCTGAAGATGAGTTATCCCTCCGCCCGCGAACCGCGGGCGGTTTGAAAAAGGTCACCTTATGTCCGAGCAGTTTCTCTATTTTCTGCAGCAGATGTTTAACGGCGTCACGCTGGGCAGTACCTATGCGCTGATCGCCATCGGCTATACGATGGTGTACGGCATTATCGGCATGATCAACTTCGCCCACGGCGAGGTCTATATGATTGGCAGCTATGTCTCCTTCATGATCATCGCCGCGCTGATGATGATGGGCATCGACACCAGCTGGCTGCTGGTCGCCGCCGGCTTCGTGGGCGCCATTGTGATTGCCAGCGCCTACGGCTGGAGCATTGAGCGCGTGGCCTATCGGCCGGTGCGTAACTCTAAACGTCTGATTGCGCTGATCTCCGCTATCGGGATGTCTATCTTCCTGCAGAACTACGTCAGCCTGACCCAGGGCTCCCGCGACGTGGCGCTGCCGAGCTTGTTTAACGGCCAGTGGGTCGTCGGCCACAGCGACAGCTTCTCTGCGACGATCACCACCATGCAGCTGGTGATCTGGGTGGTGACTTTTATCGCCATGCTGGCCCTGACGCTGTTCATTCGCTACTCGCGGATGGGGCGCGCCTGCCGCGCCTGTGCCGAAGACCTGAAAATGGCCAGCCTGCTCGGGATTAACACCGACCGCGTTATCGCCCTGACCTTTGTCATCGGCGCAGCGATGGCGGCGGTGGCCGGCGTGCTGCTGGGGCAGTTCTACGGCGTGATTAACCCCTACATCGGCTTTATGGCCGGGATGAAGGCCTTCACCGCCGCCGTGCTCGGCGGTATCGGCAGTATTCCGGGCGCGATGATCGGCGGCCTGATCCTGGGTATTGCCGAAGCGCTCTCTTCTGCCTATCTCAGCACTGAATATAAGGACGTGGTTTCCTTCGCGCTGCTGATTCTGGTGCTGTTAGTAATGCCGACCGGCATTCTGGGCCGCCCGGAGGTTGAAAAAGTATGAAACCGATGCAAATTGCAATGGCGCTGCTCTCTGCTGCGATGTTCTTCATTCTGGCGGGCGTCTTTATGGGCGTGCAGCTGGAGCTGAACGGCACCAAACTGGTGGTGGATACCGCCGCCGATATTCGCTGGCAGTGGATCTTCATCGGCACCGCGGTGGTCTTTTTCTTCCAGCTGCTGCGGCCGCTGTTCCAGAAAGCGGTTAAGAACGTCTCCGGGCCGAAGTTTATTATGCCGGCGATTGACGGCTCAACGGTGAAGCAGAAGCTGTTCCTGATCGCCCTGCTGGTCATTGCCGTGGCCTGGCCGTTTATGGTGTCGCGCGGCACGGTGGATATCGCCACCCTGACGATGATCTATATCATCCTCGGCCTCGGGCTGAACGTGGTGGTCGGGCTTTCCGGCCTGCTGGTGCTGGGCTACGGCGGGTTCTACGCCATCGGCGCCTACACTTTCGCGCTGCTGAACCACTATTACGGTCTTGGTTTCTGGACCTGTCTGCCGCTGGCCGGCCTGGTCTCCGCGGCGGCTGGCTTCCTGCTCGGTTTCCCGGTACTGCGTCTGCGCGGCGACTACCTGGCGATCGTGACCTTAGGCTTCGGCGAGATCGTGCGTATTCTGCTGCTCAACAATACCGAAATCACCGGCGGGCCGAACGGCATCAGCCAGATCCCGAAACCGACCTTCTTTGGCCTCGAATTTAGCCGTAGCGCCCGCGAAGGCGGCTGGGATACCTTCAGCAACTTCTTCGGCGTCAAATACGATCCCTCCGACCGGGTGATTTTCCTCTACCTGGTGGCGCTGCTGCTGGTGGTGCTGAGCCTGTTCGTTATCAACCGCCTGCTGCGGATGCCGCTGGGGCGGGCGTGGGAAGCGCTGCGTGAAGATGAAATCGCCTGTCGTTCGCTGGGCCTGAGCCCGACGCGCATTAAGCTGACCGCCTTTACCATCAGCGCCGCGTTTGCCGGCTTTGCCGGGACGCTGTTCGCCGCGCGCCAGGGTTTCGTCAGTCCGGAATCCTTTACCTTCGCCGAGTCCGCCTTCGTACTGGCGATCGTCGTGCTGGGCGGGATGGGCTCGCAGTTCGCGGTGATCCTGGCGGCTATTCTGCTGGTGGTGTCGCGTGAGCTGATGCGTGACTTTAACGAATACAGCATGTTAATGCTCGGCGGCCTGATGGTGCTGATGATGATCTGGCGTCCGCAGGGGCTTCTGCCAATGACGCGCGTGCAGTTGAAGCTGAAAAACGGTCAGGCGAAAGGAGAGCAGGCATGAGTCAGCCATTATTATCCGTCAGCGGCCTGATGATGCGTTTCGGCGGTCTGCTGGCCGTCAACAATGTGTCGCTGGAGCTCAGAGAGCGCGAGATCGTCTCGCTGATCGGCCCCAACGGCGCCGGGAAGACCACGGTCTTTAACTGCCTGACCGGTTTCTACAAGCCTACCGGCGGCACCATTCTGCTGCGCGACCAGCATCTGGAAGGGCTGCCGGGCCAGCAGATTGCCCGGATGGGCGTGGTGCGGACCTTCCAGCACGTGCGTCTGTTCCGCGAAATGACGGTGATTGAAAACCTGCTGGTGGCGCAACATCAGCAGCTGAAAACCGGTCTCTTCTCCGGTCTGCTGAAAACGCCGGCCTTCCGTCGGGCGCAGAGCGAAGCGCTGGATCGCGCGGCCACCTGGCTGGAGCGTATCGGCCTGCTGGAGCACGCTAACCGCCAGGCCAGCAACCTGGCCTATGGCGACCAGCGCCGGCTGGAGATTGCCCGCTGCATGGTGACCCAGCCGGAAATTCTGATGCTCGATGAACCCGCGGCGGGGCTGAACCCGAAAGAGACCAAAGAGCTGGACGAGCTTATCGCCGAGCTGCGTAACCATCACAACACCACCATCCTGCTTATCGAACACGATATGAAGCTGGTGATGGGCATTTCCGATCGCATCTACGTCGTGAACCAGGGGACACCGCTGGCCAACGGGACGCCGGAAGAGATTCGTAATAACCCGGACGTGATCCGCGCATACCTTGGTGAGGCATAAGATGGAAAACGCGATGTTAACTTTTGACAACGTCAGCGCCCACTACGGCAAGATTCAGGCGCTGCACAACGTCAGCCTGCATATCAAACAGGGCGAGATTGTGACGCTTATCGGCGCCAACGGCGCGGGGAAAACCACCCTGCTCGGCACGCTGTGCGGCGATCCGCGCGCCTCCAGCGGGCGCATTGTCTTTGACGGTAAGGATATTACCGACTGGCAGACGGCGAAGATCATGCGCGAGGCGGTGGCGATCGTCCCGGAAGGGCGGCGCGTCTTTTCGCGTATGACGGTGGAAGAGAACCTGGCGATGGGCGGTTTCTTTGCCGACCGCAATCAGTTCCAGACCCGCATCAAATGGGTGTATGAGCTGTTTCCGCGTCTGCACGAGCGCCGTATCCAGCGCGCCGGCACCATGTCCGGCGGCGAACAGCAGATGCTGGCGATCGGTCGCGCTCTGATGAGCCAGCCGCGTCTGCTGCTGCTGGATGAACCGTCATTAGGGCTGGCGCCGATCATTATTCAGCAGATCTTCGATACCATTGAGCAACTGCGCGAGCAGGGGATGACTATCTTCCTCGTCGAGCAGAACGCCAACCAGGCGCTGAAGCTGGCCGACCGCGGCTACGTGCTGGAGAACGGTCACGTGGTGCTGGAGGATACCGGCGACGCGCTGCTGGCCAACGAGGCGGTGCGCAGCGCCTATCTCGGCGGTTAATTCATCGCAACCCGGCGTCGTTCAGTTCGCCGGTTTGTAGCCCGGGCGAGGCGCTTGCGCCGACCCCGGGAGCCGATCGCACAACTATTATCCGTGTCTCAGCTCCCACTTTACTTCCCCCGTCCTTTCATCGGCTTGTCATCTCTCTGACCCGTTACTATCTTTTTTTTGTAATAAAAAAGTTATTTTTCTGTAATTCGAACATGTCATGTTACCCCGCGAGCATAAAACGCGTGAAATCGCGCATCCGGCACAACAAGAGAGATAACCGATGATATCGTTACGACATACAGCTTTAGGACTGGCGCTGAGCCTGGCTTTTGCCGGTCAGGCCCTGGCGGTTACCACCATCCCGTTCTGGCACTCAATGGAAGGCGAACTGGGTAAAGAAGTGGATTCTCTGGCGCAACGCTTTAACGCGGCCAATCCTGATTACAAAATCGTTCCGGTATACAAGGGCAACTATGAACAGAGCCTGAGCGCCGGTATCGCCGCCTTCCGTACCGGCAACGCGCCGGCGATCCTGCAGGTGTATGAAGTGGGCACCGCCACCATGATGGCGTCGAAAGCCATTAAGCCGGTCTACCAGGTGTTTAGCGAGGCGGGCATCAAGTTTGATGAATCGCAGTTTGTGCCGACGGTCGCCGGGTATTACACCGATTCGAAAACCGGCCATCTGCTCTCCCAGCCGTTTAACAGCTCCACCCCGGTGCTGTACTACAATAAAGACGCCTTCAAAAAAGCCGGTTTAGATCCAGAGCAGCCGCCGAAGACCTGGCAGGATCTGGCGGCCTACACCGCGAAGCTGAAAGCTGCCGGGATGAAGTGCGGCTACGCCAGCGGCTGGCAGGGCTGGATCCAGATCGAGAACTTCAGCGCCTGGCATGGTCTGCCGGTGGCGACGAAAAATAATGGCTTTGACGGCACCGACGCGGTTCTTGAGTTCAATAAGCCGGAGCAGGTGAAGCATATTGCGCTGCTCGAAGAGATGAACAAGAAGGGCGATTTCAGCTACTTCGGGCGTAAAGACGAGTCCACTGAAAAGTTCTATAACGGCGATTGTGCCATTACCACTGCCTCGTCCGGCTCGCTGGCCGATATCCGCCAGTACGCCAAATTTAACTACGGCGTCGGCATGATGCCTTACGATGCCGATGTGAAAGGCGCGCCGCAGAACGCTATCATTGGCGGGGCCAGCCTGTGGGTGATGCAGGGCAAAGACAAAGAGACCTACACCGGCGTGGCGAAGTTCCTCGACTTCCTGACCAAACCGGAAAACGCCGCCGAGTGGCACCAGAAAACCGGCTATCTGCCGATCACCACCGCGGCCTACGATCTGACCCGTCAGCAGGGCTTCTATGATAAGAACCCGGGCGCCGATATCGCCACCCGCCAGATGCTGAACAAGCCGCCGTTGCCGTTCACCAAAGGCCTGCGCCTGGGCAACATGCCGCAAATCCGCACCATCGTCGATGAAGAGCTGGAGAGCGTGTGGACCGGCAAGAAAACCCCGCAACAGGCGCTGGATTCCGCCGTTCAGCGTGGGAATCAGCTGCTGCGCCGCTTCGAACAAGCGACCAAATCGTAATCTGTAACTTGCCCGGTGGCGCTGCGCTTACCGGGCCTACGATGTGCCCTATGTAGGCCGGGTAAGGCGTAGCCGCCACCCGGCATTGTTCAGGAACCCAATCTCCATGTCATCATCCCGTCCGGTATTCCGCTCGCGCTGGCTGCCCTACGTGCTGGTCGCGCCGCAGCTGATTATCACGCTGATTTTCTTTATCTGGCCCGCGGGCGAAGCGCTGTGGTATTCGCTACAGAGCGTCGATCCCTTTGGCCTTTCCAGCCAGTTCGTCGGCCTGGATAACTTCGTTGCGCTGTTCCACGATCCGTACTACCTGGACTCGTTCTGGACGACTATAAAATTCAGCACCCTGGTGACCGTCAGCGGCCTGCTCATTTCGCTGTTTTTTGCCGCGCTGGTCGACTATGTGGTGCGCGGCAGCCGCTTTTATCAAACGCTGATGCTGCTGCCGTACGCCGTGGCCCCCGCCGTCGCGGCGGTGCTGTGGATCTTCCTCTTTAACCCCGGGCGCGGGCTGATCACTCACTTCCTTGGCGAGCTGGGCTACGACTGGAACCACGCGCAGAACAGCGGCCAGGCGATGTTCCTGGTGGTCTTTGCCTCGGTATGGAAGCAGATAAGTTACAACTTCCTGTTTTTCTTCGCCGCGCTGCAGTCGATCCCGCGTTCGCTGGTTGAGGCCGCTGCCATCGACGGCGCCGGACCAATCCGCCGCTTCTTCAAGCTGGCGCTGCCGCTGATTGCGCCGGTAAGTTTCTTCCTGCTGGTGGTCAACCTGGTTTACGCCTTCTTCGACACCTTCCCGGTGATCGATGCTGCCACCGCCGGCGGCCCGGTGCAGGCGACCACCACCCTGATTTACAAAATCTATCGCGAAGGTTTCGCCGGGCTCGATCTTTCCGCTTCCGCCGCGCAGTCGGTGGTGCTGATGTTCCTCGTCATTATCCTGACGGTGGTGCAATTCCGTTACGTTGAAAGTAAGGTGCGTTACCAATGATTGAGAACCGTCGCGGGCTGACGATTTTCAGCCACACCATGCTGATTTTGGGCATCGCCGTCATTTTATTCCCGCTGTATGTTGCCTTCGTGGCGGCGACGCTGGATAACCAATCGGTGTTCGAAACGCCGATGACGCTGATCCCCGGCGGACATCTGCTGGAGAACATGAAGACCATCTGGGTGAACGGCGTCGGCGTCAACAGCGCGCCGTTCTGGCTGATGATGCTCAACAGCTTCATCATGGCGTTCGCCATTACGGTGGGCAAAATCGTGGTGTCGATGCTTTCGGCGTTCGCCATCGTCTGGTTCCGCTTTCCGCTGCGTAACCTGTTCTTCTGGCTGATCTTTATCACCCTCATGCTGCCGGTCGAGGTGCGTATTTTCCCGACGGTGGAAGTGATCGCCAATCTCAACATGCTCGACAGCTATGCCGGGCTTACGCTGCCGCTAATGGCCTCGGCCACCGCCACCTTCCTGTTCCGCCAGTTCTTTATGACCCTGCCGGACGAGCTGATTGAAGCGGCGCGTATCGATGGCGCTTCGCCGATGCGCTTTTTTCGCGACATCGTGCTGCCGCTGTCGAAAACCAACCTCGCGGCGCTGTTCGTCATCACCTTTATCTACGGCTGGAACCAGTATCTGTGGCCGTTGCTGATTATTCAGGATGTGAATCTTGGCACCGCCGTCGCCGGCATCAAAGGCATGATCGCCACCGGCGAAGGCACTACCCAGTGGAATCAGGTGATGGCGGCGATGCTGCTGACCCTGATCCCGCCGGTTGTCATCGTTTTAGCCATGCAGCGCGCGTTTGTACGTGGCCTGGTCGATAGTGAGAAATAAAATGGCTGGTTTAAAACTACAGGCAGTAAGCAAAAGCTGGGATGGCAAAACCCAGGTGATTCAACCGCTGACGCTGGACGTGGCGGACGGGGAATTTATCGTTATGGTCGGCCCGTCGGGCTGCGGGAAATCTACGCTGCTGCGGATGGTCGCCGGACTGGAGCGGGTGACCAGCGGCGATATCTGGATCGACCGCAAGCGGGTGACCGAGATGGAGCCGAAGGATCGCGGTATCGCCATGGTGTTCCAGAACTATGCCCTTTATCCGCATATGAGCGTGGAAGAGAACATGGCGTGGGGGCTGAAGATCCGCGGCATGGGTAAGGGATTGATCGCCGACCGGGTGCAGGAGGCGGCGCGTATTCTTGAGCTGGACGGCCTGCTCAAGCGCCGCCCGCGCGAGCTCTCCGGCGGCCAGCGCCAGCGCGTGGCGATGGGCCGCGCCATCGTGCGCGACCCGGCGGTATTCCTCTTCGACGAACCGTTGTCAAACCTCGACGCCAAGCTGCGCGTGCAGATGCGTCTTGAGCTGCAGCAGCTGCATCGCCGCCTGAAAACCACCTCGCTGTACGTTACCCATGACCAGGTGGAGGCGATGACCCTCGCCCAGCGGGTGATGGTGATGAACAAAGGCGTTGCCGAGCAGATCGGCACCCCGGTCGAAGTATATGAGAAACCGGCCAGCCGCTTTGTGGCGAGCTTTATCGGCAGCCCGGCCATGAACCTGCTGGAAGGGCGCATCAGCGATGACGGCGGTCGCTTTGAGCTGGCGGGCGGCATGCAGCTGCCGACGAATCATGAGCATCGGCGCCACGCCGGGCGTAAAATGACGCTCGGTATCCGCCCGGAGCATTTTATCTTAAGCTCGCAGGCGCAAGGTGGCATTCCGCTGCTGATGGACACCCTGGAAATTTTAGGTGCCGATAACCTCGCCCACGGGCGCTGGGGCGAACAGAAGCTGGTGGTCAGACTGCCGCACCAGCAGCGTCCGGCGGCAGGCAGCACGCTATGGCTGCATCTGCCTTTGGAACATCTGCACCTCTTTGATGGTGAAACAGGACAACGCGCATGAGTAACTGGCCTTATCCCCGTATCGTCGCCCATCGCGGCGGCGGTAAACTGGCGCCGGAGAACACCCTGGCGGCTATCGATGTTGGCGCCCGCTACGGGCATACGATGATTGAATTTGACGCCAAGCTGTCAAAGGACGGGCAGATCTTTCTGCTGCATGACGATAATCTCGAACGCACCAGCAACGGCTGGGGCGTGGCGGGGGAGCTGCCATGGGACGATCTGCTGAAGGTCGATGCTGGCAGCTGGTTCAGCCGTGAATTTAAGGGCGAGCCGCTGCCGCTGCTCTCCCAGGTGGCGGAGCGCTGCCGCCGTCACGGCATGATGGCGAATATCGAAATTAAACCGACCACTGGCCTTGGGCCGCAGACCGGCAACGTGGTGGCCCTGGCGGCACGGGAGCTGTGGGCGGGAATGACCGCGCCGCTGCTGTCGTCGTTTGAAATCGATGCCCTGGAGGCGGCGCAGGAAGCCGCTCCCGAGCTGCCGCGCGGGCTGCTGCTGGATGAGTGGCGCGATGACTGGCGGGAGTTGACCACCCGGCTGGGCTGCGTGTCCATTCACCTCAACCACAAGCTGCTGGACGCCGGGCGGGTGGCAAGCCTGAAACAGGCCGGCCTGCATATCCTGGTGTATACCGTTAATAAACCCCAGCGCGCCGCCGAGCTGCTGCGCTGGGGCGTAGACTGCATCTGCACCGATGCCATTGACGTCATCGGGCCGGATTTCCAGCCTTAATATCCACTGCGCGGCGGCTGGCCTTTACGGGTTGGTCTGCCGCAGCATCCCTCCATTATTGTTCGGCAGTACCTGCTGCGGTGGATTGATATTCCCGCCCTGTGCGGCACGCTGCTGATTGGTCTGCAGCTGGTTTTGCAGATGCTGCTGCTGGGAGCGAGTCTGATTGTTCAGATTCTGCTTCAGCATGCTCTGCTGCTGCTGTTGCTGCACCTTCATCTCATTTTGCATGCGCTGCTGGCTGGGGACCACGTAACCCGGCTGATTGGGGTTGTTATCAATATTGATTGGCTGGGCTAAAACGCCGAGCGGCATCAGCGCCGCCAGAAATAACATCGCTTTCATGGTTTTCTCCTCCCGTGCGTGGGATCACTTAAGTGTACCTCGAATCCGCCATAACAATGATTTTTTAGGAGTTATCAACCAGGCTTAAGCGGGGAATGAAACCTACCTATCAGGAGTAAGACAATGATAAAAACAACAATCTGGCGTCAGGTGGTCATCGCTGCGTTGCTGGCGGGCGGGAGTTTTACCGTTGCCGCCAGTCCGCCACCGCCGCCGCCGGTCTCTTATGGCGTAGAGGAGGATGTGTTCCACCCGGTTCGCGCCCGACAGGGGATGGTGGCCTCGGTGGATGCCCTGGCCACCCGCGTCGGTGTGGACATTCTGCGCCAGGGCGGCAACGCCGTCGATGCGGCGGTGGCGGTCGGCTACGCGCTGGCGGTCACCCATCCGCAGGCCGGGAATATCGGCGGCGGCGGTTTTATGCTGCTGCGTACGAAAGACGGCAAGACCACGGCCATCGATTTCCGCGAAATGGCGCCGGAGCAGGCCACCCGCGACATGTTCCTTGACGATCAGGGTAACCCGGACAGTAAAAAATCGCTCACCTCGCATCTCGCCTCCGGCACGCCAGGCAGCGTCGCCGGTTTCTCTCTTGCCCTGGAAAAATACGGCACCATGCCGCTGAACAAAGTGATCCGCCCGGCGATTAAGCTGGCGGAAGAGGGCTTTATCGTTAACGATGCGTTGGCGGACGATCTAAAGACCTACGGCAGCGAAGTGATCCCGCAGCACGAAAACAGCAAAGCGATCTTCTGGAAGAACGGCGAGCCGCTAAAGAAGGGCGACCGGCTGGTACAGAAGAACCTGGGGAAAAGCCTCGAGCTGATTGCCGAGCACGGTCCGGATGCCTTCTATAAAGGCGCCATCGCCGACCAGATCGCTGAGGAGATGAAAAAGCACGGCGGGCTTATCACCAAAGCCGACCTCGCTAACTATAAGGCGGTGGAGCGCACGCCGATTAGCGGCGAATATCGCGGGTATGAGGTTTATTCCATGCCGCCGCCGTCTTCCGGCGGGATCCACATCGTGCAGATCCTCAATATCCTCGAAAACTTCGATCTGCAGAAATATGGCTTCGGCAGCGCCGACGCCATGCAGGTGATGGCGGAGGCGGAGAAACACGCCTATGCCGACCGCTCTGAATATCTCGGCGATCCTGACTTCGTCAAAGTGCCGTGGCAGGCGCTGACCAGCAAAGCCTACGCCAAAGCGATCGCCGCTGAGATCGACGTCAATAAGGCGAAGCCTTCCAGCCAGATCCGCCCGGGCAAACTGGCGCCCTATGAAAGCAACCAGACCACCCATTTCTCGGTGGTGGATAAAGAGGGCAATGCGGTGGCGGTGACCTATACGCTGAATACCACCTTCGGTACCGGCATTGTGGCCGGCGACTCCGGCATTCTGCTGAATAACCAGATGGATGATTTCTCGGCGAAGCCCGGCGTGCCTAACGTCTATGGCCTGGTGGGCGGCGACGCCAATGCGGTGGAGCCGAAAAAACGCCCGCTGTCGTCGATGTCGCCGACCATTGTGGTGAAAGACGGCAAAACCTGGCTGGTGACGGGCAGTCCCGGGGGCAGCCGGATCATCACCACCGTACTGCAGATGGTGGTCAATACCATCGATTTCGGGATGAACGTCGCAGAAGCCACCAACGCCCCGCGTTTTCACCATCAATGGCTGCCGGATGAGCTCCGGGTGGAGAAAGGCTTTAGCCCGGATACCCTGAAGCTGCTGGAGGCGAAGGGGCAGAAAGTGGCGCTGAAAGAGGCGATGGGCAGTACCCAGAGCATTATGGTGGGGCCGGACGGGATGCTGTATGGTGCCTCCGATCCGCGTTCGCCGGATGATTTAACGGCGGGGTATTGATATGTTGCCCGGTGGCGCTGTTGCGCTTACCGGGCCAACCACGGCACGAAAGTAGGCCGGGTAAGGCGAAGCCGCCACCCGGCAATAAGCTACTTCATTCTCGCCATATAATACGCATCCACATACTCACCGTTGCGCAGCGCGTAACGCTTGCCGGTGCCTTCGATCTCAAATCCGTGTTTTTTGTACACCGCAATCGCTGGCTCGTTATCGGCGAATACCGTCAGCTCGATGCGGTCAACGCGCAGCCAGTTATCGCACAGGTCGATCATCTCGCGCATCAGGGCGCTGCCGATACCGCGGCCCTGATGGCCTGCTGAAACCGCCATACCAAAGGTCGCAACGTGGCTGCGACGAGGGCGCGGCTCGACATGGAGCGACAGATGCCCGGTAACCCGATCGTCCAGCGTCGCTACCAGGTGGAAGGTATGGGGTTTGGGCTGTAGCTTCTCCTGCCAGGCTTCCATGGCGGGGTAAGGGATCTGTAGCGTGTCATGATAGACCTCCGGGTGCGCCATCAGCATACGTAAAGGTTCAGCATCGCGCGGTTCGGCATGGCGTATCACTATGTCACTCATTCCCCTATCCTCTTTTTGGTGGTTGATTCCCCTTCACCATCTCTGACGGCAGCCGGGGAGTCAATGTTGTTTTTTGCAAAAAAAGATAGACAAGTGCGAATGAGAATGATTATTATTGTCCTGCATTCAGGAAGACCCCTGCGGAAAGCCTGAAAGCACGACATTGCTCACATTGCTTCCAGTATTACTTTAGCCAGCCGGGTGCTGGCTTTTTTTTTGCTGCAATCTCAGGCGCTTTGCGGCCTGGCGGACGTCACGCCGTCTTCCGCAACCAGGCCGATGAGATGACTTTTGCTTTCCGCCGCGGCCAGCACCTCGGCGCTGCCGGTGAACAGGCCCCCCTTTTTAATCGCCAGCGAGCGATAGGTGAGGGTGCCATCCAGATTGCCGTGCTCCTCAATGCTGATGCTGTCGCCGCGACACTGGCCCTGCACCTTGCCGTCAATAATCAGCTCCCGGCAGCTGATGTTGCCCTCCACCTGGCCTTCACGCATCACCTTAATCAGATGTTCTTTAGCCTCAATGTTGCCGGTAAGCTGGCCGTGAATATAGACATGGCCGCTGGCGACAATATTGCCAACGAAATGCACCCCGCTGGCAATGACCGTGGTCTCTTGTTTTTTACTGGCGACCGTTGGGGATTCTGGGTTATTTGCCGGAGGCGTGACCACTTCTGAAGTCTGGGGTTCCGTTTTATTTTTCTTGATAAACATCGCGTTAATCTTGTTCCGTTGGCTATGGAGGAGGAAGGCGACCAGCGCGCAGGCGGCCGCCAGGCGCGCCGGCACGATCGCATTGACAGACCAGGCGATCAGCGCGAGAAGCCAGAAAAAAAGGGCGCCGTTTAAGGCGAGATACTGTTTGTCCATTAGCAGCGGCTGGCTACTCCGTTAGTCATCAGCAACGTCCTGGTTTGCCCTCCACTTATCCGCAGTTTCGCCATTGAGATCAAGAGGTTTAGCCGGAAAGTGGTGATTTAATCACTTATTAATCAAGTAGTTATTAATAATTACGTATAAGTAGTGCACTACCTATTTTTTTGACGAATCTTCACGGAAAACGGACTGAGAGGATGAAGTCATGTCCCGGCTTGCGCTATGGTTGAAGGTAGTTCATTCACTAAGGACAGCGTTATGACTCTGCACTGCGCATTTATTGGCTTCGGCAAAAGCACCACCCGCTACCATCTTCCTTACGTATTACACCGCCAGGACCGCTGGCAGGTGGCGCACATCTACCGCCGTCGGGCGAAGCCCGAAGAGCAGGCGCCGCAGTATTCCCACATCCATTTCACCAGCGATCTCGATGAAGTATTAAACGACCCGCAGGTCAGGCTGGTAGTGGTCTGCACCCATGCCGACAGCCATTTTGACTATGCGAAAAAGGCGCTGGAGGCGGGGAAAAATGTGCTGGTGGAAAAGCCGTTCACCCCGACGCTGGAGGAAGCCAAAACCCTGTTTGCGCTGGCGAACAGCAAAGGCCTGACGGTGACGCCCTACCAGAACCGCCGCTTCGATTCCTGCTTCCTGACCACCAAGAAGGTGATTGAGAGCGGCAAGCTTGGCGAACTGGTGGAGATCGAAAGCCATTTTGACAACTACCGCCCGCTGGCGGAGACCAACCCTGGCGGTCCGCAAAACGGCGAGTTCTATGGCCTTGGCGTACATACCCTGGACCAGATTATTTCGCTGTTCGGCCGCCCGGACCATGTTGCTTACGATCTGCGCTCGCTGCGCAACAAAGCTAACCCGGACGATACCTTTGAGGCCCAGCTGTTCTACGGCGATCTGAAGGCTATCGTTAAGACCAGCCATCTGGTGCAGATCGACTACCCGAAATTCATCGTCCACGGCCATAAAGGCTCGTTTGTGAAATATGGTATCGACCAGCAGGAAACCAGCCTGAAAGCCAATATCATGCCGGGCGAGCCGGGCTTTGGCGCGGATGACAGCGTCGGCGAGCTGGTGTATGTCAACGACGCGGGGGAGACGGTGCGCGAAGCGGTCCCGCTGGAGAGCGGCGACTATGGCCGGGTATACGACGCGCTGTACGATACCCTCGTCAACGGCCAGCCAAATTACGTCAAGGAATCTGACGTTCTTACCAATATGGAGATCCTGCAGCGCGGCTTTGAGCAGCCATCACCGGCCACTATTACTCTGGTGAAATAAGCCCAATCGGCTCCTCTGCGCTTGTTCATATTTTTTGAACAGAGGAGTCAATTTTCACCCTCTATGATCGTTGGCGAAATGGGTCCACACTGACTCCATCGAAAACATATGGGGGTGCAACATGATCTACTTACGCAAAGCGAACGAACGTGGCCATGCTAACCATGGCTGGCTGGATTCCTGGCATACTTTCTCTTTCGCCAACTATTACGACCCGAACTTTATGGGCTTCTCCGCCCTGCGGGTGATTAACGATGACGTCATCGACGCCGGTCAGGGCTTCGGTACCCACCCGCACAAAGACATGGAGATCCTGACCTATGTGCTGGAAGGGGCGGTGGAGCACCAGGACAGCATGGGCAACAAAGAGCAGGTGCCGGCGGGCGAGTTTCAGATCATGAGCGCGGGTACCGGGGTGCGTCACTCTGAGTACAATCCGAGCAAAACCGATCGTCTGCGTCTGTACCAGATCTGGATTATTCCGGAAGAAACCGGCATTACCCCGCGCTACGAGCAGCGCCGCTTCGACGCCGCCCAGGGCAAACAGCTGGTGCTGTCGCCGGATGCGCGAGATGGCTCGCTGAAGGTGTACCAGGATATGGAACTGTATCGCTGGGCGCTGCTGAAAGATGAGCAGTCGGTTCACCAGATTGCTGCGGAACGCCGCGTCTGGATCCAGGTCGTCAAAGGCGAAGTGACCATTAACGGTACCAAAGCTACCACCAGCGATGGTCTGGCCATCTGGGATGAGCAGGCGATTTCGGTTCATGCCGACAGCGATAGCGAAATCCTGCTGTTCGATCTGCCGCCGGTTTGATAGTTATCTGAGGTAGTCTATACCCAAAATAATGCGAGTTGCAGGAAGGCGGCGACGCAGCGAATCCCCAGGAGCTTACATAAGTAAGTGACTGGGGTGAGCGAGGAAAGCCAACGCGCATGCAACTTGAACTATGATGGGTATAAATAAATTGCGCCACCTTCCCTAACATGAGGGAAGGTTGCGCTTTGTCCGTGATAAACTGAGAAAATGTTTCCCCGTTGATCACAGTCAGGACGATGAAAAAGAAAAGACCCGTACTTCAGGATGTAGCCGATCTTGTCGGCGTGACCAAAATGACGGTCAGTCGCTATTTACGCAACCCGGAGCAGGTCTCCGAAGCGCTGCGTGGCAAGATTGCCGTTGCCCTCGATGAACTGGGTTATATTCCCAATCGCGCCCCTGACATTCTCTCCAACGCCACCAGCCGCGCGATTGGCGTGCTGCTGCCATCGTTAACCAACCAGGTGTTCTCGGAAGTGCTGCGCGGTATTGAAAGCGTCACCGACGCCTTCGGCTATCAAACCATGCTGGCGCACTACGGCTACAAGCCGGAAATGGAAGAGAAACGCCTCGAATCAATGCTCTCCTGGAACATTGACGGCCTGATCCTCACCGAACGCACCCATACGCCCCGCACCCTGAAGATGATTGAAGTCGCCGGCATTCCGGTGGTGGAGCTGATGGACAGCCGGTCGCCATGCCTCGATATTGCGGTCGGGTTTGATAACTTTGAAGCTGCCCGGCAGATGACCGCGGCGATCATCGCCCGCGGCCACCGCCACGTCGCCTATCTGGGGGCGCGTCTTGATGAACGTACTATCATCAAACAGAAGGGGTACGAGCAGGCGATGCTCGACGCCGGCATGACGCCCTACAGCGTGATGGTTGAGCAGTCCTCGTCCTATTCATCCGGGATTGAGCTGATGCGCCAGGCGCGTCGCGAATACCCGCAGCTTGACGGCATCTTTTGCACCAACGATGACCTCGCGGTCGGCGCGGCCTTTGAGTGCCAGCGCCTGGGGCTGAAGATCCCCGATGATATGGCAATTGCCGGTTTCCACGGCCACGATATCGGCCAGGTGATGGAGCCGCGGCTGGCCAGCGTCCTGACTCCGCGTGAGCGGATGGGGCGCATCGGCGCCGAACGTCTGCTGGCGCGCATTCGTGGCGAAGCGATTACCCCTAAGATGTTAGATTTAGGTTTCACATTGTCACCGGGCGGATCAATTTAAACTGACAAGTTTGAAGTAGATCACACATATTCACATCTGGCACGAATGGATATTGCTTCTCCACAGGTCCGGCATGACAATGTTACCGATAACAGTTACCCGTAACAATTAACCGATATGCCGCCTTCGCGCTCAATGAGTCAGCCACGGCGCGGCGTACCTGTCCGGTGGGAGGATGCTTTGAGCACGACTAATCATGATCACCACGTCTACGTTCTGATGGGCGTTTCCGGTAGCGGAAAATCCGCTGTCGCCAGCGAAGTGGCGCATCAGCTGCATGCCGCGTTTCTCGACGGCGACTTTCTGCATCCGCGCAGCAATATCACCAAGATGGCTTCCGGTGAGCCGCTCAACGATGACGACCGTACCCCGTGGCTGCAGGCGTTAAATGACGCCGCGTTTGCCATGCAGCGTACCAATAAGGTGTCGCTGATCGTCTGCTCGGCGCTGAAGAAGAGCTATCGCGACATTCTGCGCAAGGGCAACCCGAACCTCTCCTTCATCTACCTGAAAGGCGACTTCGAGGTGATCGAAAACCGTCTGAAGGCGCGTAAAGGGCACTTCTTCAAAACCCAAATGTTGGTGACGCAGTTTGAAACGCTGCAGGAACCAGGCGCCGACGAGAGCGATGTGCTTATCGTCGATATCGACCAGCCGCTGGAAGGCGTGGTGGCCAGCACCATTGAGGTGATCAACAAAGGCAGTCACTAGTGAGTACTTTAACGCTTGTTTTAACAGCAGTCGGCTCGGTATTGCTGCTGCTGTTTTTAGTCATGAAGGCGCGGATGCACGCCTTCGTGGCTTTGATGGTGGTTTCTATTGGTGCAGGTCTCTTCTCCGGCATGCCGCTGGATAAAATCGCGGCGACGATGGAGAAGGGGATGGGCGGTACGCTGGGCTTCCTGGCGATCGTCGTCGCGCTGGGCGCGATGTTCGGCAAGATCCTACATGAAACGGGGGCGGTCGATCAGATTGCCGTCAAGATGCTCAAATCCTTCGGCCACAATCGCGCGCACTATGCGATTGGTCTCGCCGGCCTCATCTGCGCGCTGCCGCTGTTTTTCGAAGTGGCGATCGTACTACTGATCAGCGTCGCCTTCTCGATGGCGCGCCATACCGGCACTAACCTCGTGAAGCTGGTGATCCCGCTGTTTGCCGGGGTGGCCGCCGCCGCAGCGTTCCTGCTGCCGGGACCGGCGCCGATGCTGCTGGCGTCGCAAATGCACGCCGACTTTGGCTGGATGATCCTGATTGGCCTGTGCGCGGCAATTCCGGGGATGATTATCGCCGGGCCGCTGTGGGGCAACTTCATCAGCCGCTACGTTGAGCTGCATATTCCTGACGACGTGACCGAGCCGCATCTCGGCGAAGGCAAAATGCCCTCCTTCGGCTTCAGCCTGTCGCTGATCCTGCTACCGCTGGTGCTGGTAGGCCTGAAAACCATCGCCGCGCGCTTTGTACCGGTGGGGTCTACCGCTTACGAATGGTTCGAATTTATCGGTCACCCGTTCACCGCGATCCTGGTGGCCTGCCTGGTGGCGATCTACGGCCTGGCGGTACGTCAGGGGATGGCGAAAGACCGGGTAATGGAGATCTGCGGCCATGCGCTGCAGCCGGCGGGAATTATCCTGCTGGTGATCGGGGCTGGCGGCGTCTTCAAGCAGGTGCTGGTTGACTCCGGCGTCGGCCCGGCGCTTGGTGAAGCGCTGACCGGCATGGGGCTGCCGATCGCCATTACCTGCTTCGTGCTGGCGGCGGCGGTGCGTATCATCCAGGGATCTGCCACCGTGGCGTGCCTGACGGCTGTCGGCCTGGTGATGCCGGTGATTGAGCAGCTGAACTACAGCGGCGCGCAGATGGCGGCATTATCTATCTGTATCGCCGGCGGCTCGATTGTGGTGAGCCACGTGAACGACGCCGGCTTCTGGTTGTTCGGTAAATTTACCGGCGCCACCGAAGCCCAGACGCTGAAAACCTGGACGATGATGGAAACCATCCTCGGCACCACCGGGGCGATTGTCGGCATGATTGCCTTCCAGCTGCTGAGCTAAGTCTGTTCGTCACCCGCTCGCGGGAGGCCAAAAGCCAGGGTAACGCCGTTTACCCTGGCTTCCCGGCAATAAGCCGCGCTTTTTCCCTCTTTTCTCTTCCGGCTCCTCGCCCTTATTAGCGCTACGACGATGCTCGTATCCTTCAGCAAGCCTTGCTGCACCTGGGTTTGTTGCTTCTTTTTGGCAAGGGGAAAATCAGCCGATTTCGTGCTTAATCCATAATCAGGATCAATAAAATCGCAACGGAAAATGTTCCATTCCCTGGGTGATTTCCCCGATAATCATTGCGATTTTGACGACTACCAGCGACGGTGGACAATGCGCAGGATAAGTTGCTTTTCTGATTGTTCAGCAATCATTGATTAATTTCACTTGCGACTTTAGCTGCATTTTGTAAGGTGAGGGATAATCCAGTTGGAAACTGGTCAGGCACAAACAGCACACACCTCGCAGGAATACGTTATGAAAAATGTTGGTTTTATCGGCTGGCGCGGAATGGTCGGCTCTGTTCTCATGCAACGCATGGTTGAAGAGCGCGATTTCGACGCCATTCGCCCGGTGTTCTTCTCTACCTCCCAGCTGGGACAGCCAGCGCCGTCATTCGGCGGTAGCACCGGTGGCACGCTTCAGGATGCGTTCGATCTGGACGCGCTGAAGGCACTGGACATTATTGTCACGTGCCAGGGCGGCGATTACACCAACGAGATTTACCCGAAGCTGCGCGAAAGCGGCTGGCAGGGTTACTGGATTGACGCGGCCTCTTCGCTGCGCATGAAGGACGATGCGATCATTATCCTCGACCCGGTTAACCAGGACGTGATCACCGCCGGCCTGAACAACGGCGTAAAAACCTTTGTCGGCGGCAACTGTACCGTCAGCCTGATGCTGATGTCCCTCGGCGGCCTGTTTGCCCAGGATCTGGTGGAGTGGGTCAGCGTGGCGACATACCAGGCGGCTTCCGGCGGCGGCGCGCGTCATATGCGCGAACTGCTGAGCCAGATGGGCCAGCTGCACAACCACGTCGCGACAGAGCTGGCGGACCCGGCTTCCGCCATTCTGGAAATCGAGCGCAAAGTGACGTCGCTGACCCGCAGCGGCGAGCTGCCGGTGGATAACTTCGGCGTTCCGCTGGCGGGCAGCCTGATCCCGTGGATCGACAAACAACTGGATAACGGCCAGAGCCGCGAAGAGTGGAAAGGCCAGGCGGAGACCAACAAGATCCTCGCCACCTCGTCCGTTATCCCTGTAGACGGCCTGTGCGTCCGCGTTGGCGCGCTGCGCTGCCACAGCCAGGCGTTCACCATCAAGCTGAAAAAAGATGTCTCTATCCCGACCGTTGAGGAGCTACTGGCCGCGCACAACCCGTGGGCCAAAGTGGTACCGAACGATCGCGACATTACCATGCGCGAGCTGACCCCAGCCGCGGTGACTGGCACCCTGACCACCCCGGTCGGACGCCTGCGTAAACTGAATATGGGACCGGAATACCTGTCGGCCTTTACCGTTGGCGACCAGCTGCTGTGGGGCGCCGCCGAGCCGCTGCGCCGGATGCTTCGCCAGCTGGCGTAAGCACAGGATGAACAGAAAGGGGGTCTTCGAGCCCCCTTTTTTTTTGCGTAATACAAGGAGTAAACGCGGATGTTAGATTTTTCCCCACGGAGGTAACTCAGCCTTGGCTATGCTTTAAGTAAGGAATTCCTTACCTGAAGGTGGGACGGAGCAGAAGGATGCAAAAAGCGCTGCGCCGTTCAGGTCAAAAAAGTCGCCAGTTACAGGAATGAGCGACACTTACAACAGGATGAAAGCATGTCTAATCATATCGATAGAGACGTGATTAATGCGCTAATCGCCGGTCATTTCGCGGACCCTTTTTCCGTGCTCGGCATGCACCGTACCGACGCCGGGCTGGAAGTGCGCGCATTATTACCCGATGCCACCGATGTGTGGGTTATTGAACCAAAAACCGGACGCAAAGTCGGCAAGCTCGAATGCCTCGACTCGCGTGGTTTTTTCAGCGGCGTTCTGCCGCGGCGTAAAAACGCCTTTCGCTATCAGCTGGCCGTCACCTGGCACGGACAGCAGAATCTGATTGATGACCCTTATCGCTTTGGTCCGCTGCTGCAGGATCTTGACGTCTGGCTGCTGTCGGAAGGGACCCACCTGCGCCCTTACGAAACGCTGGGCGCGCATGCCGCCACCATGGACGGCGTTACCGGCACCCGTTTCTCGGTGTGGGCGCCGAACGCCCGCCGTGTCTCGGTGGTGGGGCAGTTTAACTACTGGGACGGTCGACGCCACCCGATGCGATTCCGCAAAGAGTCCGGGATCTGGGAGCTGTTCGTTCCCGGCGCGCACAATGGCCAGCTGTATAAATTCGAACTGATTGACGCCCACGGCCACCTGCGGGTCAAAGCCGACCCTTACGCCTTTGAGTCGCAAATGCGTCCGGAAAGCGCCTCGCTTATCTGCGACCTGCCGCCCAAAGTGGAACAGCCGGCGGACCGCAGAGCGGCGAACCAGTTTGATGCCCCGATCTCTATCTATGAAGTGCATCTCGGCTCCTGGCGTCGCCATACCGACAATAATTTCTGGCTGAGCTACCGCGAGCTGGCCGACCAGCTGGTCCCCTACGCGAAATGGATGGGCTTCACCCATCTCGAGCTGCTGCCGGTTAACGAGCACCCGTTCGACGGCAGCTGGGGCTATCAACCTACCGGCCTCTATGCACCGACCCGCCGTTTCGGCACTCGTGACGATTTCCGTTACTTTATCAACGCCGCGCACGCCGCCGGGCTGAACGTCATTCTTGACTGGGTGCCCGGCCACTTTCCGGCGGATGATTTTGCCCTTGCCTCGTTTGACGGCACTTCGCTGTATGAGCACAGCGATCCGCGCGAGGGATATCACCAGGACTGGAATACCCTGATCTACAACTACGGACGTCGGGAAGTCAGCAACTACCTGGTGGGTAACGCGCTGTACTGGATCGAACGCTTCGGCATCGATGCGCTGCGCGTCGACGCGGTGGCCTCGATGATCTATCGCGACTACAGCCGCAAGGCGGGGGAGTGGATCCCTAACGAATATGGCGGCCGGGAAAATCTGGAAGCCATTGAGTTTCTGCGCAACACCAACCGCATCCTTGGCGAACAGACGCCGGGCGCGGTCACCATGGCGGAAGAGTCCACCGATTTCGCCGGGGTAACCCGTCCGCCAGCCGGCGGCGGCCTCGGTTTCTGGTTCAAATGGAACCTCGGCTGGATGCATGACACCCTGGATTACATGAAGCTCGATCCGGTGCATCGCCGCTACCATCACGACAAAATGACCTTCGGCATGCTCTACAACTACACCGAGAACTTTGTGCTGCCGCTCTCCCACGATGAAGTGGTGCACGGCAAAAAATCGATTCTCGACCGCATGCCGGGGGATGCCTGGCAGAAGTTCGCTAACCTGCGCGCCTACTACGGCTGGCTGTTCGCCTTCCCGGGGAAAAAGCTGCTGTTTATGGGCAATGAGTTCGCTCAGGGCCGCGAGTGGAACCACGACGGCAGCCTCGACTGGCATCTGCTGGAGGGCGGCGACAACTGGCACCACGGCGTTCAGCGGCTGGTGCGCGACCTGAACCATACCTATCGCCACCATAAGGCGCTGCACGAGCTGGATTTCGACCCGTACGGCTTCGAATGGCTGGTGGTCGACGACCATGAGCGCTCGGTGTTTGTCTTTGTGCGCCGCGACCGGGCCGGGAACGAGATTATCGTCGCCAGCAACTTCACGCCGGTACCGCGCCATGACTACCGCTTCGGCATCAACCAGCCGGGCCGCTGGCGCGAGGCGTTGAATACCGACTCAATGCACTATCACGGCAGCAACCAGGGCAACGGCGGCGTGGTGGAAAGCGATGCTATCCCCAGCCACGGTCGCGAACATTCGCTGTCCCTGACCCTGCCGCCGCTGGCGACGATCTGGCTGGTCCGGGAGGCGCAATGACCACCCTCGCGGCAGGCAAACCTGCGCCGTTGGGCGCCAGCTATGACGGCAAAGGGGTGAACTTCGCCCTCTTCTCCGCCCACGCGGAGCGGGTGGAGCTGTGCGTGTTCGACGAGCAGGGCAACGAGCAACGCTTCGATCTCCCGGCGCGCAGCGGCGACATCTGGCACGGCTGGCTGGCTGGCGTCGGGCCGGGCCTGCGCTACGGCTACCGGGTGCATGGTCCCTGGGATCCGGCGCAGGGACACCGCTTTAACCCGGCCAAGCTGCTGCTCGATCCCTGCGCGCACCGGGTGGAAGGCGAGCTGCCGGACGACGAACGCCTGCACGGCGGAATGTGGCAGCCGGATCATCGCGACAGCGCCGCGATAGCGCCAAAATCGCAGGTCGTGGATCTGCATTACGACTGGCTGGGCGATCAACCGCCGCGTACCCCGTGGGGGGAAACGGTGATTTATGAAGCGCACGTGAAAGGGCTCACCCTGCTTAATCCGCAGCTGCCGGAAGCTATTCGCGGAACTTATAAGGCGCTGGGCCACCCGGTAATGATCGCTTACTTCAAATCGCTGGGCATTAGCGCCCTTGAGCTGTTGCCGGTGGCGCAGTTCGCCAGCGAGCCGCGACTGCAGCGGATGGGGTTGAGTAACTACTGGGGCTACAACCCGCTGGCATGGTTCGCGCTGGATCCGCGCTATGCCAGCGACCCGACGCGCGCCCTGGATGAGTTTCGCGATGCGGTTAAGGCGCTGCACGCCGCCGGTATCGAAGTGATACTGGATATCGTGCTCAACCATAGCGCGGAAATCGATCTTGAAGGTCCCACCGTCTCCCTGCGCGGAATCGACAACCGTAGCTATTATTGGGTAAGGGAAGATGGTGATTATCACAACTGGACCGGGTGCGGGAATACGCTCAATCTCAGCCACCCGGGGGTAGTGGAACTGGCGCGCCAGTGTTTGCGCTTCTGGGTGGATGAGTGCCATGTCGACGGTTTTCGCTTCGATCTCGCCTCAGTGATGGGGCGGACGCCGGAATTCCGCCAGGATGCGCCACTGTTCGAGGCTATCCGCCACGACAGCGTGCTGTCGCAGGTGAAACTGATCGCCGAACCCTGGGATATCGGCCCGGGGGGCTACCAGGTGGGCAATTTTCCGCCGCTGTTCGCCGAGTGGAACGACCATTTTCGCGATAGCGCCCGCCGCTTCTGGCTGCAGCAAAACGTCTCCCTGGGGGATTTTGCGCAACGCTTCGCGGCCTCCAGCGATCTCTTTGCCCGTGATGGCAAGCCGCCATCGGCGACGGTCAACCTGGTGACGGCCCACGATGGCTTCACGCTGCGCGACTGCGTTTGTTTCAATCAGAAACACAATGAGGCAAACGGGGAGGAGAATCGCGATGGGACTAACAATAACTACAGCAACAATCATGGTATAGAAGGATTAGAAGCTAATTTTGCGGTGGTTGAACGGCGACGCGCCAGCGTGCATGCGCTGCTGACGACGCTGCTGCTGGCTCAGGGGACGCCGATGCTGCTGGCGGGCGATGAGCAGGGCCACAGCCAGCACGGTAACAATAATGCTTACTGCCAGGACAATGCCCTGACGTGGCTGGACTGGCGCCAGGCGAACCCGGGATTAACCGCCTTTACCGCGGCGCTGATCCACCTGCGCCGGCGCATTCCGGCGCTCACCCGCAACCGCTGGTGGCAGGAGGGGGATGGCAGCGTCCGCTGGCTTAATCGCAATGCCCAGCCGCTGACTGCCGGGGAGTGGCAGCAGGGTGCAGCGTGTATGCAAATCCAGTTGTCGGATCGCTGGCTGCTCACGCTGAACGCCACCGCAGAGGTGGTCGATATGGTTTTACCCGAGGGGGAATGGCGCGCCGTTCCTCCATTCGCCGGAGAGGATAATCCGGTCATCATGGCTGTCTGGCATGGGCCCGCGCACGGAGTGTGCGTATTTCAAAGGTCGTAAGCCCTGAAGCTTCCGGTAAACCCGTGGCGGCGGCGCGGCGGGATGAGCAGGAAAGCGGGGGTGTAAAAAGGAGTTAATCATGGTTAGGCTTGAAAAAAACGATCCGCTGATGCTGGCGCGTCAATTACCCATCAAATCCGTGGCGTTGATCCTCGCGGGCGGCCGTGGCACCCGGCTTAAGGATCTCACCATTAAGCGTGCGAAACCTGCCGTTCACTTCGGCGGCAAGTTCCGTATTATCGATTTCGCATTATCTAACTGCATTAACTCAGGGATCCGCCGCATCGGCGTTATTACCCAGTATCAGTCGCATACGCTGGTGCAGCACATCCAGCGCGGCTGGTCTTTCTTCAGCGAAGAGATGAACGAGTTTGTCGATCTGCTGCCGGCTCAACAGCGCGTACACGGCGAAAACTGGTATCGCGGCACGGCGGATGCGGTGACGCAGAACCTGGATATCATCAGCCGCTACAAGGCCGAGTACGTGGTGATCCTCGCGGGCGACCATATTTATAAGCAGGACTACTCGCGCATGCTGATCGACCATGTCGAAAAAGGGGCGCGTTGCACCGTGGCCTGCATGCCGGTGCCCATTGAAGAGGCATCCGCCTTCGGCGTCATGGCGGTCGACGAAAACGAAAAGATCATTGAGTTTGTCGAGAAACCCGCCAACCCGCCGGCGATGCCGACCGACCCGACCAAATCGCTGGCCAGCATGGGCATTTATGTCTTTGACGCCGCCTATCTTTATGAGCTGCTGGAAGAAGACGATCGCAACGAGAACTCCAGCCATGATTTCGGCAAAGACATCATTCCGAAGATCACTGAAGCTGGCATGGCTTATGCACATCCTTTCCCGCTCTCCTGCGTGCAGTCCGACCCGAACGCCGAGCCGTACTGGCGCGACGTGGGGACGCTGGAAGCCTACTGGAAGGCCAACCTCGATCTGGCGTCAGTCACGCCGGAGCTGGATATGTACGACCAGAACTGGCCGATCCGTACCCATATGGAATCGCTGCCGCCGGCGAAGTTCGTGCAGGACCGCTCCGGTAGCCACGGCATGACCCTGAACTCGCTGGTTTCCGGGGGGTGCATTATCTCCGGGTCGGTGGTGGTGCAGTCGGTGCTGTTCCCGCGCGTGCGGGTGAACTCATTCTGTAACATTGATTCGGCAGTCTTGTTGCCAGATGTCTGGGTGGGGCGCTCATGCCGCCTGCGTCGCTGCGTGATTGACCGCGCCTGCGTCATCCCGGAAGGTATGGTGATTGGTGAGAACGCGGAAGAGGATGCACGCCGCTTCTATCGCTCAGAGGAAGGTATCGTGCTGGTGACCCGCGACATGCTGCGGAAATTGGGGCACAAACAGGAGCGCTAATGCAGGTCTTACATGTATGTTCTGAGATGTTCCCGCTGTTAAAGACGGGCGGTCTGGCGGACGTCATCGGCGCGCTGCCGGCGGCGCAAATCGCGGAGGGTATCGATACGCGCGTGCTGTTGCCGGCGTTTCCTGATATCCGCCGCGGCGTGGTGGATGCCCAGGTGGTGACCCGCCGGGATACGTTCGCCGGGCGGATCACGCTGCTGTACGGCCACTTTAACGGCGTGGGGATCTATCTGATAGACGCCCCGCATCTCTATGACCGGCCGGGGAGCCCTTACCACGATACCAACCAGCACGCTTATACCGACAACGTTCTGCGCTTTGCGCTGCTGGGCTGGGTGGGAAGCGAAATGGCCAGCGGACTGGATCCATTCTGGCGACCGGATGTGGTCCATGCCCACGACTGGCACGCCGGCCTGACGCCGGCCTACCTGGCGGCGCGCGGCCGCCCGGCTAAATCGGTCTTTACCGTGCATAACCTGGCGTACCAGGGGATGTTTTACTCCTGGCATATGAATGATATCGAACTGCCGTGGTCGTTTTACAACATGCATGGCCTCGAGTTTAACGGCCAGATCTCGTTTCTGAAGGCCGGTCTTTACTACGCCGATCATATTACGGCGGTGAGCCCGACCTACGCGCGCGAGATCACCGAGCCGCAGTACGCCTACGGCATGGAGGGGCTGCTGCGTCAGCGCCATCATGAAGGACGGCTGTCGGGAATTCTCAACGGCGTTGACGACGGTATCTGGAGCCCGCAAAACGACCTCCTGCTGCCGATGCGCTACGATCGCGACACGCTGGAGGAGAAGGCGGAGAACAAGCGTCAGCTGCAGATCGCCATGGGCCTGAAGGTCGATGATAAAGCGCCGCTGTTTGCTGTCGTCAGCCGTCTCACCAGCCAGAAAGGGCTGGATCTGGTGCTCGAAGCGCTGCCGGGCCTGCTTGAGCAGGGCGGCCAGCTGGCGCTGCTGGGCGCCGGCGATCCGGTGCTGCAGGAAGGGTTCCTCGCCGCCGCCGCCGAACATCCAGGCAAAGTGGGCGTGCAGATTGGCTACCATGAGGCCTTCTCCCACCGCATTATGGGGGGCGCCGACGTCATTCTGGTCCCGAGCCGCTTTGAACCCTGCGGCCTGACCCAGCTGTACGGTCTGAAGTACGGTACGCTGCCGCTGGTGCGCCGCACCGGCGGTCTGGCGGACACGGTCTCAGACAGTTCGCTGGAGAACCTTGCCGATGGTCTGGCGACAGGTTTTGTCTTTGAGGACAGCAATGCGCTGTCATTGCTGCGCGCTATTCGTCGCGCCTTTGTCCTCTGGTCGCGCCCATCGCTCTGGCGCTATGTGCAGCGTCAGGCGATGAATATGGATTTTAGCTGGCAGGTTGCCGCGAACTCCTATCGCGAACTTTATCAACGCTTGATGTAACCACTGGAGTCATTGTTATGAATGTACCCTTTAGCTATGCATCACCGACGCTGAGCGTTGAGGCGTTAAAGCATTCTATTGCCTATAAGCTGATGTTTATCATCGGCAAAGATCCGGCCATCGCCAACAAGCATGAATGGCTTAACGCCACGCTGTTTGCCGTTCGCGATCGCATGGTGGAGCGCTGGTTGCGCTCCAACCGCGCGCAGCTCTCGCAGGAAGTGCGCCAGGTATACTATCTGTCGATGGAGTTCCTGATCGGCCGTACCCTCTCGAATGCCCTGCTGTCGCTCGGCATCTATGACGATGTGAGCAGCGCGCTGGCGGAGATGGGGCTCGATCTCGAAGAGCTGATCGATGAAGAGAACGACCCCGGGCTTGGCAACGGCGGTCTGGGCCGCCTGGCGGCCTGCTTCCTTGACTCCCTGGCGGCGCTAGGCCTGCCGGGACGCGGCTATGGGATCCGCTACGACTACGGGATGTTTAAACAGAATATCGTCGATGGCCGGCAAAAAGAGTCCCCTGACTATTGGCTGGAGTACGGTAACCCGTGGGAGTTTGAGCGCCACAATACCCGCTATAAAGTGCGCTTCGGCGGCCGCATTCAGCAGGAGGGGAAGAAAACCCGTTGGATTGAGACGGAAGAGATCATCGCTGAAGCCTACGACCAGATTATCCCCGGCTTTGACACTGACGCCACCAACACGCTGCGTCTATGGAGCGCACAGGCCAGTAGCGAAATAAACCTCGGTAAGTTCAATCAGGGTGACTATTTCGCCGCGGTAGAGGATAAGAACCACTCCGAAAACGTCTCCCGCGTGCTCTATCCGGACGACTCAACCTACTCCGGCCGCGAGCTGCGCCTACGCCAGGAGTATTTCCTCGTCTCGGCCACGGTGCAGGATATCCTGAGCCGCCATTACATGTTGCATAAGACCTATGACAACCTGGCGGACAAGATTGCCATTCACCTGAATGATACCCACCCGGTGCTATCGATACCGGAGCTGATGCGCCTGCTTATCGATGAGCATAAATTCAGCTGGGACGAGGCGTTCGAGGTGACCTGCCAGGTCTTCTCCTATACTAACCATACCCTGATGAGCGAAGCGCTCGAGACCTGGCCGGTGGATATGCTGGGTAAAATTCTCCCGCGCCATCTGCAGATTATCTTTGAGATTAACGACTACTTTCTCAAGACTCTGCAGGAGCAGTATCCCAACGATACCGCGCTGCTCAGCCGTACCTCGATCATTGACGAGTCCAACGGCCGTCGCGTGCGGATGGCCTGGCTGGCGGTGGTGGTCAGCCACAAAGTCAACGGGGTGTCGGAGCTCCATTCCCGGTTGATGGTGGAGTCGCTGTTTGCCGAATTCGCTAAAATTTTCCCGATGCGCTTTACCAACGTGACCAACGGCGTCACGCCGCGCCGCTGGCTGGCGCTGGCCAACCCGCCGCTGTCGAAAGTGCTGGATGAGCATATCGGCCGCACCTGGCGGACCGATCTGAGCCAGCTTGACGAGCTGAAGCAGCATATCGACTATCCGACGGTCAACCAGGCGGTGCGTCAGGCTAAACTGGAAAACAAACAGCGGCTGGCCAGCTATATTGCGCAGCAGCTCAATGTGGTGGTGAATCCGAAGGCGCTGTTTGATGTGCAGATCAAACGCATTCACGAGTACAAACGCCAGCTGATGAATGTGCTGCACGTTATTACCCGCTATAACCGGATCAAAGCCGATCCGCAGGCCGAGTGGGTGCCGCGGGTGAATATTTTCGCCGGTAAGGCGGCTTCAGCCTACTACATGGCCAAGCATATTATTCACCTGATCAACGATGTGGCAGCGGTAATCAATAACGATCCGCAGATTGGCGACAAGCTGAAGGTGGTCTTTATCCCCAACTACAGCGTCAGCCTGGCGCAGCTGATCATTCCGGCAGCAGACCTGTCGGAACAGATCTCCCTCGCAGGCACGGAAGCTTCTGGTACCAGTAATATGAAGTTTGCCCTTAACGGCGCGCTGACTATCGGCACCCTCGACGGGGCGAACGTGGAGATGCAGGAGCACGTGGGCGAAGAGAATATCTTTATCTTCGGTAACACCGCGGAAGAGGTGGAGGAGCTGCGTCGCAGTGGCTATAAACCGCGCGAATACTACGAGCAGGATGAAGAGCTTCACCAGGCGCTGACGCAGATCGGTACCGGCGTTTTCAGCCCGTCGGAACCGGGGCGCTACCGCGACCTGCTGGATTCGCTGATTAACTTTGGCGACCACTACCAGGTGCTGGCGGACTATCGCAGCTATGTGGACTGCCAGGATCGCGTCGACGAGCTGTATCAACATCCGGAAGAGTGGGCCTATAAGGCGATGCTGAATATTGCCAACATGGGCTACTTCTCTTCCGACCGGACGATCCAGGAGTACGCGAAATATATCTGGCATATCGACCCGGTAAGGCTGTAAGCCAGTCAACGCAACACAACGGGGCCATTTGGCCCCGTTGTTTCATTATTGCGGTTGAACCTGGCCTCAGGCGTTTCCGCCGGGCAGCGTTACGACGCTAACGACAGCTCAGACTTTCCCGCATGCTGCGCCAGCCATTCGCTGATGCGCGCCTGCTGCTCGCCATTCAGCCACATGCCCTGTTTGGTACGGCGCCAGATGGCGTCATCCAGGCTGCGCACCCATTCATGCTCAACCAGATACTTCAGCTCGGCTTCATAAAACTCATGGCCAAAATCTTCTCCCAGATCGCTCAGGGCGCTGGCTTCTTTCAGGATCCACTCGCTGTTGCTCCCGTAGGTGCGGGCATAATGGCGGGCCAGTGATTCGCTGATGAACGGGAAGCGACGGCGCAGTTTTGCCGCGTAGTCGTCGCGGTCGCCGCCAATATCGCCGCCGGGGAGCACCGCGGTTTTGGTCCATGCCGGGCCGATCCCTTTGTAATAGGGGGTCAGTTTTTCCAGCGCGTGCTCGGCCAGTTTGCGATAGGTGGTCAGCTTCCCGCCGAAGACGGAGAGCAGCGGCGCCTGGCCGTTCTCATCGTGAATATCCAGCGTGTAGTCGCGGGTGATCGCCTGCGGCGAATCCGACTCGTCGTCGCACAGCGGACGGACGCCGGAGTAGGTCCAGACGATATCGTCCCGGCTGAGGGTCTTTTTAAAGTGCGCGTTATAGACGTTCAGCAGGTAATTAATCTCTTTATCATCAATGGCCACCGCTTTCGGATCGCCCTTATACTCGACGTCCGTCGTGCCGATGATCGAGAACTCATCCATCCACGGGATAACAAACACAATACGTTTATCTTCGTTTTGCAGAATGTAGGCCTGCTTCTGGGTATGTACCCGCGGCACCACGATGTGGCTGCCCTTAATCAGGCGGATACCGTAAGGCGAGCGCAGATGCATCCCTTCGTCGAAGAACTGTTTGACCCATGGACCGGTGGCATTAACCAGACCGCGCGCCTTCCAGGTAAACTTCTCGCCGCTATCAATATCTTCCGCTTCCACCACCCACAGGCCATTCTCTCGTTTTGCCGAGATGGCGCGAGTGCGGGTGCGTACTTCGCCGCCTTTGCGGACGACCATCTGCGCGTTGGCCAGCACCAGGCGGGCATCGTCGACCCAGCAGTCGGAATATTCGAAACCGCGCACAATTTCCGGCTTAAGTACCGATTCTGCGCCAAAACGCAAACCGGTGGATCCCGGCAGGCTGGTGCGTTTGCCCAGATGATCGTACATAAACAAGCCGATACGGATCATCCATGCCGGACGCAGATGCGGGCGATGCGGGAGACGAAAGCGCATCGGGAAGGCGATATGCGGGGCCATTTTTAACAGCACTTCGCGTTCGGCCAGCGCTTCGCTGACCAGGCGGAACTCATAGTGTTCGAGGTAGCGTAGCCCGCCGTGGATCAGTTTGGAACTGGCGCTGGAGGTGGCGCAGGCGAGATCGCGCGCTTCCAGCATCAGTACGGATAAACCACGCCCGGCGGCATCTGCCGCGATACCGGCACCGTTGATGCCTCCGCCTATCACAATCAGATCTTTGGTTTCCACGTTCTTACCCTCTCACACTTTCGTTTAAGCTCACAAATGCTCGATATCGCTCACTATAGCAAACAAACGCGCTTTTGGTAACATCAAAAAAACATTTTGGAGTGATGGGTGTAACATATTGGCGTTTCTTTACCGCCTGACGGTACACTACAGGGTAAAATTGGGCCGGCCATCGCCCGTCATGACGAGTAAGAGAAGAGAACCATGGAACAGTTTGAATGTATCAACGTTGAAGAAGCGCACCAGAAACTGCATCAGCAGACGGCGGTTTTGGTCGATATCCGCGATCCGCAAAGCTATGCGATGGGCCATACGCCGGGCGCGTTTCATCTGACCAACGATACGCTGGGCGCGTTTATGCGTGACCACGACTTTGACACGGCGGTGATGGTGATGTGCTATCACGGCAACAGCAGCAAGGGCGCCGCGCAATATCTGCTGCAGCAGGGGTTTGATAAGGTCTACAGCGTTGACGGCGGGTTCGACGCCTGGCATCGCCATTTCCCGGCGGAAGTGGCGCACGGGACGTTTTAACGACTGGCAGGTATACTATCTCCCTTTGTGTGGAATAAGCGATTCGCTGCATGTTAATGATTACCTCTTTTGCCAACCCGCGCGTGGCCCAGGCGTTTGTCGATTATATGGCGACGCAGGGGATTATCCTGACTATCCAGCAGCACACCCAGAGCGACGTCTGGTTGGCTGATGAGAGCCAGGCCGGGCGCGTCAGGGCTGAGCTGGCGCGTTTTCTCGAAAACCCGGCGGACCCGCGCTATCTGGCGGCGAGCTGGCAGTCCGGACAGACCAATAGCGGGTTGCGCTATCAGCGCTTTCCTTTCTTTGCCACGCTGCGGCATAACGCCGGCCCGTTCACCTGGGCGATTCTGCTAATCTGCATCGCGGTGTTCATCCTGCAAAATCTGGTGGGCGATCAGCCGGTGATGATTTGGCTGGCCTGGCCCTACGATCCTTCGCTGCAGTTCGAAGCCTGGCGCTATTTCAGCCATGCTTTCATGCATTTCTCGCTGATGCATATTCTCTTCAACCTGCTATGGTGGTGGTATCTCGGCGGCGCGGTGGAAAAGCGCATCGGCAGCGGCAAGCTGGTGGTGATCACCGTCATCAGCGCCCTGCTGAGCGGCTTTGTGCAGCACCAGTTTAGCGGCCCGTGGTTTGGCGGCCTGTCGGGCGTGGTCTACGCGCTGATGGGATATGTCTGGCTGCGGGGCGAGCGCGATCCGCAGAGCGGTATTTATCTGCAGCGCGGGTTAATACTCTTCTCTTTAGTGTGGTTAATTGCTGGCTGGTTTGATGTTTTCGGCATGGCGATCGCCAACGGCGCGCACGTGGCTGGTCTGGCGACCGGTCTGGCGATGGCGTTTGTCGATACCTTGCATGGGCGAAAACGCGCATAAAGACTTACCGACAGGGGTCGGGTAGGCGACATTTTTCCAGGGATATTTCATGAAACAAACACAACGTCATGACGCCATTATCGAGCTGGTAAAAAAACAGGGTTACGTCAGCACGGAAGAGCTGGTTGAGCAGTTTGCGGTCAGCCCGCAGACCATCCGCCGCGACCTGAACGATTTAGCCGAACAGAAAATGATCCTCCGCCACCACGGCGGCGCGGCGCTGCCCTCCAGCTCGGTGAACACCTCCTGGCACGATCGCAAAGCGACCCAGACGGCGGAGAAAGAGCGTATCGCCCGGCGGGTGGCCAGCGAGATCCCGGACGGGGCGACGCTGTTTATCGATATCGGCACCACGCCGGAAGCGGTGGCGCACGCCCTGCTCGATCACAACGATCTGCGGATTGTGACCAATAACCTTAACGTCGCCAACACGCTGATGGTGAAAGAGGACTTCCGCATTATTCTTGCCGGCGGCGAACTGCGCAGCCGCGACGGCGGGATCATCGGGGAAGCCACCCTCGACTTTATCTCGCAGTTCCGTCTCGACTTCGGCATTCTCGGCATCAGCGGTGTCGACAGCGATGGCTCGCTGCTGGAGTTTGATTATCATGAAGTGCGCACCAAGCGCGCGATCATTGAGAATTCACGCCACGTGATGCTGGTGGTGGACCATACTAAGTTTGGCCGTAACGCGATGGTCAACATGGGCAGCATCAGCATGGTCGATGCGGTCTATACCGACGTGCTGCCCCCGGCGGGCGTGCTGAAGGTCATTACCGATAACAACCTCCAGCTCGAGCTGTGCTAAACGACAACGGCGTCGTCAGACGCCGTATCCCATCATCTTAAGCAGCTGCTGGGCATGCTGCACCGCGTCCTGACGGTGGGCGACGCCCAGTTTCTGATACAGATTGCGAATGTGGGTCTTGATGGTGGTGGCCGCCACGTCAAGCTCGCCGGCAATCTGCTCGTTGCTGTAGCCGGAATAGATTAAGCCAAGCACCTGCCATTCGCGCTGGGTCAGCGGGCTGGTGCGGATAAGCTCCGGCACCTCCGGGTGATTCAGCAGCCGCTCGACGAACCCTTCGTCAAAGTGGGCGAATTTGTGGCGATGATGTTGGTTAATGTCGCGCAGAATACGCTGGGCGCGGTGTTGCTCCAGCTCCGGCAGGGTGTTCAGCTGGATCAGCTGGCGCAGCTGCTGGGCCATCGTCTCGCCCTCAATCACAAAGTGGTTGATAAAGCCGGTGCGGTTGGCGAGCGTCAGGGCTTCCAGCAGGGCTTTCTGCGCTTCGCTCTTGCGTCCTGCCTGCCAGTACAGCTGGTTGAGCAGCAGCAGGTTGCGGTTGAGATCGCTCATCAAACGCAGCGAACGCGCATTTTCGTTCAGCTCTTCCAGCACCATTTCCGCGGGTTCGAAATCGCCCAGCAGGATCTGCGCGCGGGCAATATTGCGCCATTGGCTCTGCAGGAAGTGGTTATTGGCGAATTCCGGCTTCGGCGTCTGGCGCAGCCAGTTGGCCGCCGCGGTTTTATCGCCGGTCATCTGCCAGTAGATCACCCGCACCTTGTCGGCGTTGGAGACCCAGTCGCTGTGATAGTGACCATTACCGAGCAGGTTTTCCAGTCGGTTCAGGTGGCTGCGGGCATTATCCAGATCGCCGCGCGCTAGCGAGCATTGCACCATCAGCGCCAGGCACTGCAGCTGCTGCTGTGGTTGATAAGTTGAGAGGACCTCCATCCCCTGACGGGCGCAGGCTTCAGCTTCGTCGAGGCGCGCCCATGCCCACAGCAGCTGAGAGCGGATGCGCAACAGGAACTCATGCATCGGCAGCTGCTCAAGATGCTGTTCGCGTACCAGCTGGAAGGCTTTCTCCTGGCTCTCCCAGGCGGCCTGCAGGAAGCCCTGGGCGAACAGAATTTCGCTTTGCTGAATGATGCTCCACAGGGCGTAATGCCACACGTCGTGACGGCGGGCCATCTGTTCGGTCTGCTGCATCACGGCGAGAGATTTGGTCAGTTTACCCTTACAGTGGAGGACTTCGCCATGTACCGAGGTGGCGACGATGCGGCTGTAATAGTTGGCCAGCGGCAGCTCTTCCAGGGCCACCATCGACAGACGTTCCGCCTCGTCCTGGTCGCCGTCGTTAATCGCCACCTGCGCGCGCAGGGCGTTGAAATCGCCATGCATCGCGGTATCCATTTCGACGCTCATCTCCTGCTCGGCGCGCGCCAGCAGGGTGTTGACTTCGCTGTAGCGATGCTGGCTCTGCATCAGCCAGGCCTGCAGCAGGATCAGGCGCGGATTTTCCAGCAGATTTGACCAGGGCAGCGCCGACAGCGACTGCTCCAGCAGGCCCAGTTCGCTATGGTTAAACATGCCCCAGGCGTGATTGAGCAAGATATCGCGCAGCATTTTGGCATCGCCGGCCGCCAGCGCATGGTGGATAGCCTCGCTGGGGAAGCCTTGCGCCATCCAGCTTTCCGCCGCGGCGCGGTGGATCTCCGGCAGTTCAACCGCCAGCTCCCACTGACAGCGCTGGCGCAGGAAACTGCCAAACAGCGGGTGATAGCGGAACCATTCGCCGGAATCATCCATCCGCTGCAGGAACAGCCCCTGACGTTCGATCTCCTCCAGCTGCATCTGGCCATTCTCTTCGCCGGTGACGCGAACGATTAACGCGTCGTTCATTGAGCGCAGCAGCGAACTCTTCAGCAAAAAGTTGCGCGTGCGGGCGTCGACGTTATCCAGCACTTCATCCACCAGATAATCCGACAGATGGCTGGCGTTAATCCCGGCGAGTCGGCGGGCGGAGTGTTGGGCGGAGGAGTTATTCTGGCGGGCGGAGAGGGCGATGAGCTGCAGCGCGGTGGCCCACCCGGCGACGTCGTCGCACAGCCGGCTGCTGTCGTCGGCTTCGATAGGCGACGTCAGACGGCAGTCGAAAAATTGTTTCGCTTCCTGGTGGGTAAAGGCCAGCTGCTGGCTGCCAATCTCCAGCAGCTGATCGCGGACGCGCAGGTTGGCAATCCCCAGCTGCGGCAGATTCCGCGACAGGACCACGAGGGTCATATTCTCCGGCTGATGGCGGAGGAAAAAGCGCATCGCGTCATGAATCACCGGATTATTGATCAGATGGTAATCATCAATGACGAGGTACAGCGGGCGCTGCCAGTCGGCGAGTTCAATAAACAGCTGCGCAAAAAGAGAGGAGAGGCTGGCGTACTGGCGCTTTTGCACCATCGCTTCACTGGCCGCGCAGTGGTTGCCGGTGGCCTGCTGGATCGCCGCGATCAGATAACTGGCAAAACGCTCCTGCTGGTTGTCGCCTTCGTCCAGCGAAAACCACCCAAGATCGTTTTTACCTGCGGCCCACTGAGAAATGAGCGTTGTTTTACCGTACCCGGCAGGACTGGTGATCAGCACGAGACGATAATTGTTCGCGCCGGAAAGTTTCGCCAGTAAACGCTCACGAACCACGGTGTGTTCAAGGCGGACCGGACGACTTAATTTGGACGGAATCAACATAGTTCTACATTTCGCTGTGCAAGAGAGAGGTTGCGATTTTTTTTGCGCTTCGTAATTAATATCTAATAAGGTCGGTGATTATGAAATTTATTGCAAGTTATGTCCGAAGTTTATGCTCTTGAATTTGCTCTATGTCACAAATTTCGACATTGGTTGCGAATGGGGAAAAATCGCAGGCAGGACTCTTCGTCAGCGGTTTTTAGCCGGTGGTGAGCGGAGCGGGGAGAGATTAAATTTATGTCTGAAGTAGTTGTTTGTTTTTATTAAATTATTGTCAGTGATTTCTTAGAAGTAATCTTTTTTGCGGGTTAATGTGATGAAATGTGCTTATTTTCCTGGAGGTCTCTATTTATTTTTTTAATAACCCTGCGAAGGGCGGGAAAATTTTTGCCGCGTATTGGCCTGTAACAAATTTTTGGTCGGCAGAAATGGCATCTCGACTGTCATACTGCGGTGATTTTTACAGCATATTTTGGCCTTCTCACCCACACTATAGTGGTCAGGATCACACTTTTCGCTCATCCCCGGCACTCCTCCCTGTCTAATCCCCGTCGGGATGAGGACGATGAATCGGGAGGTCGGCACACTAGCGCCATCGTTTTAGTAAAGGACCCGGATCTCATTATGTCACAGACTTCATTTAACAAAGCTCAGTTTCAGGCTGCACTGACGCGTCAGTGGCAGCGTTTTGGTTTACAGTCCGCTTCCGAGATGACGCAGCGTCAATGGTGGCGCGCCGTCAGCGGAGCGCTGGCGGAACTTCTGTCGGCGCAGCCGGTGGCAAAACCAGCGCAAGGACAGCGTCACGTTAACTACATCTCGATGGAGTTTCTGATTGGCCGCCTGACCGGCAACAACCTGCTCAACCTGGGCTGGTACGAGGGCGTGAGCGACGCGCTGAAAGGCTATGACGTCAACCTCACCGATCTGCTGGAAGAAGAGACCGACCCGGCGCTGGGTAACGGCGGCCTGGGCCGTCTGGCAGCCTGCTTCCTCGACTCCATGGCGACCGTGGGGCAGTCGGCGACCGGTTACGGCCTCAATTACCAGTATGGTCTGTTCCGCCAGTCCTTTGACGACGGCCAGCAGAAGGAAGCTCCGGACGACTGGGGCCGCAGCAGCTACCCGTGGTTCCGCCATAACGACGCGCTGGATGTCCAGGTCGGTATCGGCGGCAAAGTCAGTAAAAACGGCGAGTGGCAGCCGGCGTTCGTCATTACCGGCGAAGCCTGGGACCTGCCGGTGCTAGGCTATCGCAACAACGTCGCCCAGCCGCTGCGTCTGTGGCAGGCCAAACATGCTCATCCGTTTAACCTGACCAAATTCAACGACGGCGATTTCCTGCGCGCCGAGCAGCAGGGCATCGACGCGGAAAAACTGACCAAGGTGCTGTACCCGAACGACAACCATCAGGCCGGTAAAAAACTGCGCCTGATGCAGCAGTACTTCCAGTGCGCTTGCTCAGTGGCCGATATCCTGCGTCGTCATCATCTGGCAGGCCGCAAGCTGGCCGAGCTGGCGGATTACGAAGTGATCCAGCTGAACGATACGCACCCGACCATCGCCATCCCGGAGCTGCTGCGCGTGCTGATCGACGAGCACCAGTTGAGCTGGGATGACGCCTGGGCGATCACCAGCAAAACCTTTGCTTACACCAACCATACCCTGATGCCGGAAGCGCTGGAGTGCTGGGATGAGAAGCTGGTGAAAGCGCTGCTGCCGCGCCATATGCAGATCATTAAAGAGATTAACGACCGCTTTAAACTGCTGGTGGACAAAACCTGGCCGGGCGATAAGCAGGTCTGGGCGAAACTGGCGGTGGTGCATAACAAGCAGGTGCGGATGGCCAACATGTGCGTGGTGGGCGGTTTTGCCGTCAACGGCGTAGCGGCGCTGCACTCGGACCTGGTGGTGAAAGATCTGTTCCCGGAATATAACCAGCTGTGGCCGAACAAATTCCATAACGTGACCAACGGCATCACACCGCGCCGCTGGATCAAGCAGTGCAACCCGGCGCTGGCCACGCTGCTGGATGAGACGCTGAAAAAAGAGTGGGCCAATGACCTTGACCAGCTGATCAATCTGGAAAAATACGCTGACGATGCGGCATTCCGTCAGACCTATCGCGATATTAAGCAGGCCAACAAAGTTCATCTGGCCGAGTTTGTGAAGCAGCGTACCGGGATTGAGATCAACCCGCAGGCGATTTTCGACATTCAGATCAAACGTCTGCACGAGTACAAGCGTCAGCACCTCAACCTGCTGCATATCCTTGCGCTGTACAAAGAGATCCGCGAAAACCCGCAGGCCGATCGCGTACCGCGCGTCTTCCTGTTCGGCGCGAAAGCGGCGCCGGGCTACTATCTGGCGAAGAACATTATTTTCGCCATCAACAAGGTAGCGGAAGCGATCAACAACGACCCGAAAGTCGGCGATAAGCTGAAAGTGGTCTTCCTGCCGGACTACTGTGTTTCGGCTGCGGAAAAACTGATCCCGGCGGCAGATATCTCCGAGCAGATCTCCACCGCGGGCAAAGAAGCCTCTGGCACCGGCAACATGAAACTGGCGCTGAATGGCGCGCTGACCGTCGGGACGCTGGATGGCGCCAACGTGGAAATCGCCGAGCAGGTCGGTGAAGAGAACATCTTTATCTTCGGCCACACGGTAGAAGAAGTGAAAGCCCTGAAAGCGAAAGGCTACGATCCGCTGAAATGGCGTAAAAAAGACAAACTGCTTGATGCGGTGCTTAAGGAGCTGGAGAACGGCACCTATAGCAACGGCGACAAGCATGCCTTCGACCAGATGCTGCACAGCCTGCTGCAGGGCGGCGACCCGTATCTGGTGCTGGCCGATTTCGAAGCCTACGTGGCGGCGCAAAAACGGGTAGATGAGCTGTATCGCGACCAGGAGGCCTGGACCCGCGCGACAATTCTCAACACCGCGCGCTGCGGCATGTTCAGCTCCGACCGCTCGATCCGCGATTATCAGCAACGTATCTGGCAGGCGAAACGCTAAAGGAAGGCCTATGGAGAGTAAACGCCTCGATAATGCCGCGCTGGCGGCGGGCATCAGCCCCAGCTATATCAACGCGCACGGCAAGCCGCAGTCTATTGCGGCTGTCACCAAACAGCGTCTACTGGATGCGATGCATCGCTCAACCGCCGCCACGAAAGTGGCGGTTAACCCGCTGCCGAACGTGAAGATCTTCACCCACGGCAAAAAAATGTCGCTGCCGGTGGCAGGACGCGGTGAGTATCAGTGGATCCTGACCACTGAGGACGGTAAGCAGTATCAGGGTAAAACCCGCGGCGGCGAGACGCTGCCGCTGCCGGCCAAACTGCCGGAGGGGTATCACTCCCTGACGTTCACCCAGGAGGGGGAGCGCTGGCACTGCCGGACCATCGTCGCTCCGGCCCGCTGCTATGAGCCGCAGCCGCTGAAAGAGGGGAAAAAGCTGTGGGGCACCTGCGTGCAGCTGTATACCCTGCGTTCGGAGAAAAACTGGGGGATCGGCGATTTTGGCGATCTGCGCGCCATGCTGCCGGAAATCGCCCGCCGCGGCGGGTCGTTTATTGGTCTCAACCCGATCCATGCCCTCTATCCGGCGAACCCGGAGAGCGCCAGCCCCTATAGCCCGTCTTCACGTCGCTGGCTGAACGTTATCTACATCGACGTCAATGCGGTTGACGATTTCCAGCATAGCGAAGAGGCGCAGGCGTGGTGGCAGTCCGCAGCGACGCAGCAGGCCTTGCAGGCGGCGCGGCAAACGGATGATGTGGACTATACCGCGGTCACCACGCTGAAAATGACCGCGCTGCGTATGGCGTGGAAACGATTCTCTCGTCGTGAAGATGAGCAGATGACGGCGTTCCGCGAGTTTGTTCTGCGTGAAGGGGAAAGCCTTTACTGGCAGGCCGCTTTCGATGCGCTGCACGCCTGGCAGGTTCAACAGGACCCGCTGCGTTGGGGCTGGCCGGCCTGGCCGAAGGCCTTTCAGGATATCGACAGCCCGGAGGTGAAAGCCTTCTGCGTCGAGCATGAGGACGACGTCAGTTTCTATCTCTGGCTGCAGTGGCTGGCCTGGAGCCAGTTTGCCGCCTGCTGGGAAACCAGCCAGCGCGATGGGATGCCGATCGGCCTCTACCGCGATCTGGCGGTGGGCGTCGCCGAAGGCGGGTCGGAGACCTGGTGCGACCGTGAGCTGTACTGCCTGAAAGCGTCCGTGGGCGCGCCGCCGGATATTCTGGGTCCGCTGGGCCAGAACTGGGGCCTGCCGCCGATGGATCCGCATATTATTGCCGCTCGCGCCTATGAGCCGTTTATCGACCTGCTGCGCGCCAATATGCAGAACTGCGGCGCGTTGCGCATCGATCACGTGATGTCGGTGCTGCGTCTGTGGTGGATCCCCTATGGTGAAACCGCCGACCATGGCGCTTACGTTCAGTATCCCGTCGACGATCTGCTGTCGCTTCTGGCGCTGGAAAGCCAGCGTCATCGCTGCATGGTGATCGGCGAAGATCTGGGCACGGTACCGGTGGAGATCGTCAGCAAGTTACGCAACAGCGGCGTCTATTCTTATAAGGTGCTCTATTTTGAGAGCGATGCAGAGAAAACGTTCCGCGCGCCGGCGCTGTACCCGGAGCAATCAATGGCTGTGGCGACGACGCACGACCTGCCCACCCTCCGCGGCTACTGGGAAAGCGGCGATCTGACGTTAGGTAAAGCGCTGGGTCTCTATCCTGATGAGGTGGTGCTGCGCGGGCTGTACCAGGACCGTGAGCTGGCGAAACAAGGGCTGCTGGATGCGCTGCATAAGTACGGCTGTCTGCCCAAGCGTGCCGGTCATAAGGCCTCCCTGATGAGCATGACGGGGATCCTCAACCGGGGGATGCAACGTTATATTGCCGACAGCAACAGCGCCCTGCTGGGCCTGCAGCCGGAAGACTGGCTGGAGATGGCGTCGCCGGTCAATATTCCGGGCACCAGCACCGAGTACCCGAACTGGCGCCGGAAGCTTTCCGTCACCCTTGAGCAGATGTTTGCCGATGAACAGGTCAATAAGCTGATTAAGGATCTGGATAAACGGCGCAAGGCGGCGAGCAAAAAAGCCGCCTCCTGATGACACCCCGCCGCGCGCTCCTCTGCGCGGCGAAGAGTATGTCCGATAAAAAAGGCCGGTCCGCATCATGCGGACCGGCCTTTTTCTGTGGCGGGAGTCTCCTTACACCACCATCCCCAGCAGCAGACAGCCTACCAGGCCGCAGACAGAGATAATGGTTTCCAGTACCGACCAGGACCTGATGGTCTCGCCGATGGTCAGGTTAAAGTACTCTTTGAACAGCCAGAAGCCCGGATCGTTCACGTGGGAGAAGATAACGCTGCCGGAGCCGACCGCGATAACCATCAGCTCCGGGCTGACACCGGTGGTGGCGATCAGCGGCGCGGCGATCCCGCCCGCGGTGATGGCGGCAACGGTCGCCGAACCCAGCGCGATACGCAGTACCGCGGCGATGGACCATGCCATAAACAGCGGAGACATATTCGATTCGTGCATGATAGAAGCGATGTATTTATCCATGCCGCTATCCACCAGCACCTGTTTGAAGGCGCCGCCGCCGCCGATGATCAACAGCATCATGGCGATGATTTTAATAGAAGAGGTCAGGGTATCGTTGATCTGCTCCATGGAGCGGCCGCGGTTCAAACCGAAGGTGAACAGGGCGATCAGTACCGCAATCAGGGTGGCCATCACCGGGTCGCCGAAGAATTCGGCAATCGGCAGGAAGGCGTGGCCCTTCGGCAGGATCATCTCGGCCACGGCGCGCATCGCCATCAGGATCACCGGAACCAGCGAGGTCCAGACGCTGACGCCAAAGCCAGGCATCTCTTCTTCAGTGAACACTTTCGGGTTATGCAGGCCTTCCGGGATCGGCTTATCAATGCCTTTCAGGAAACGGGCGAAAACCGGGCCGGCGAGAATAACCGTCGGGATAGCCAGAATGGTGCCATAGAGCAGCGTCTTACCCATATCGGCGTGGAAGATGGTGGCGATCGCGGTCGGACCCGGGTGCGGCGGCAGGAAGCCATGGGTGACGGAGAGCGCGGCGGCCATCGGTACGCCGACGTACAGCAGCGGAATACGGGCCGAGGCGGCGATGGTAAACACCAGCGGCAGCATCAGTACGAAGCCCACTTCATAGAACAGGGCGAAACCGACGGTGAAGCCGGTCAGGACCACCGCCCATTGAATATGCTTCTTACCGAACTTATTGATAAGCGTGGTGGCGATACGCTGAGCGCCGCCGCAGTCTGCCAGCAGCTTACCGAGCATAGCGCCGAAGCCCATGATCAGCGCGAGGCTGCCAAGGGTGCCGCCAACGCCGTTTTTGATGGAAACGATCACTTTATCCAGTGGCATACCCTGCATTAATCCGACGGCGAGCGCCACCAGAACCAGCGCAATGAAGCCGTTCATTTTGAAACGGATCATTAACAGCAATAACAGGGCAACCCCGATAGCAACGATGACTAATGGCATGATTTACCTGGCCTTAATTTGTTATGGGTAACGTCAAAGTTTGAACCTGTAGAGCATCCGCTCCGTCAGGGAGCAAAATAGTCTGGCACCGTAAACGCTTGCATTATCCTTACCCAGAGAAAGGATAGCTGGCTATTTTTTTGCCGGTGGTGCCTGAAGGGGATGATACGGGTAACATGTGAGGGTTGAGAATCACCTGACCGGGGAAAATGTTAAATATGAGACTTAAGTCATACTCTTTCCCCGGTTTTTGCCGGTCGTTTAGTGGGAGATGTTGCGCGGTAACACAGAAAGGAGAAAGGAGAGCCGGCGACAGGGTGCCGCCGGAGGAAAGGCTTAGTAGTAGGAGTGCTCGCCGCGCTGGTGCTCGGTCAGATCGCGAACCCCTTTCAGCTCTGGAAACTCGTTCAGCAGCTGTTTTTCAATACCTTCTTTCAGGGTTACGTCGACCATCGAGCAGCCATTGCATCCGCCGCCGAACTGCAGGATAGCCAGACCGTCGTCGGTGATCTCCATCAGCGACACGCGACCGCCGTGGCCGGCCAGCTGCGGGTTAATCTGCGACTGCAGCAGGTACTCGACGCGCTCCATCAGCGGGGCATCGTCAGCGACTTTGCGCATTTTGGCGTTCGGCGCTTTCAGGGTCAGCTGCGAGCCAAGCTGGTCGGTGACGAAATCAATTTCAGCGTCTTCCAGATAGGGCGCGCTGAGCTCATCGACATAGGCGGTCAGCTGTTCAAATTTCAGCGCCGTGTCGGTGTCTTCCACCGCATCCGGTGGGCAGTAGGATACGCCGCACTCAGCGTTTGGGGTGCCGGGATTAATCACAAATACGCGAATTTGCGTCCCTTCTTCCTGATTTGCCAGCAGTTTGGCAAAGTGCGCTTGTGCAGCATCGGAAATACGGATCATAGCGTTGGCCTAATAGTTGACTATTTTACTGGGTTATAATACGCCCATCAGCGGGGGTCTACAAGGTACGGCATATACACCATACCTGAACCGTCGCGGCGCCGTTTCGCAAAAGCAGGCGGGATATCTCGGCGACGGTGCTGCCGGTCGTGACGACATCATCCACCAGAGCGATATGGAGTCCCTGGACGGCAAATTCAAGCTGAAAGGCATTTTTCAGGTTCTGGCTGCGCAGGCGGGCATTGAGCGAATGCTGCACGGCGCCCGCTCGCTGGCGCGTCAGGCCGTCGCGACGCCAGACGCACCCACGCCAGCGGGCCAACGGTCGGCACAGCTCATCGCACTGATTATAACCCCGGCGCCAGCGGCGGCGATGCCACAGCGGCACGCCGACCAGCGCGTCTACCGGCGGCAAATCGTCGCGCTGTTTAAGGCGCAGCAGCAGCAGGCGCGCCAGGGCGGGGCCCAGTTCCGGACGATGGTGAAACTTCAGCTGCCGCACCAGGTCGCTCAGCGGCGAACGATAGTCATTGACCGCCACCATTCGATGCCAGGGCGGCGGCTTTTGCAGGCAGCGGCCGCAGGGATGCCGGGACATTGCCGCCGGCAGGCCGCACTGCGGGCAGAGCGGGGGGCAGGCGAGCAGGGCGCGGCTGCAGCGAGAGCAGATCCCCCAGCGGGCGACCGCCAGCGGCATTTGGCATAGCCAGCATAAGCTGTGTGCTGTTAGCATATTTGGCCTTCTGTCCAGTAAAAAAGAGAACGGTAACGGATGAACGACATCTGGTGGCAAACAATCGGCGAAGGTGATTGTCATCTTGTGCTGCTGCACGGTTGGGGACTGAACGCTCAGGTCTGGGATTGCATCACGCCGCAGCTGGCTTCGCATTTTACCCTTCACCTGGTGGACCTGCCTGGCTATGGCCGTAGCGGCGGGTTTGGGGCGATGTCGCTGGAGGCGATGGCGCAGCGGGTGCTGGAGCAGGCTCCGCCTCAGGCGGTGTGGCTGGGCTGGAGCCTGGGCGGGCTGGTGGCCAGCCAGGTCGCGATTATGCGTCCGCAACGGGTGCAGGCGCTGGTAACGGTTGCCTCTTCCCCCTGTTTCGCGGCTCATGAGGACTGGCCCGGCATCAAGCCGGAGGTGCTGGCCGGATTTCAGCAGCAGCTGAGCGAGGATTTCCAGCGCACCGTCGAGCGGTTCCTCGCACTGCAAACCATGGGCACGGAGAGCGCCCGTCAGGATGCGCGGGCGTTAAAGCAGGCGGTGCTCTCGCTGCCGATGCCTTCCGCTGAGGCGCTGAACGGCGGTCTGGAGATCCTCAGAACCGTCGATCTGCGCCAGGCGCTGGTCGGGCTGCCGATGCCGTTTCTGCGGCTGTACGGTCGACTGGACGGGTTGGTGCCGCGCAAGATTGTCCCGTTGCTGGATAAGCTATGGCCGGAAAGCGAGTCAATTCTCTTTGACAAGGCAGCGCATGCGCCGTTTGTTTCCCATCCCGCAGCCTTTTGCGAGCCGCTGATGGCGCTGAAAAAACGGCTGGAGTAATTTTTTTTGCCGCGCCATGGTAAAAGGGCCATTCACAGCAATACTTAGGTTGTTACGGTGGTTGATTATTTCATTCCGCCACCGTGACCTACAATAACAACCTAATGGAGAGTAGAGGCTATGAAACTTGTTACAGGAATGGTTGCATCTCTGGTGATTGGCTGTCTTTCTTTTGGCGCATTCGCAGCGAAAGAGATCCAAAAAGAGGACGTGGCGAAGATGAATCTGACCAAGGTCGGCAGCATCACGACCTCAAGGACGACCTCGCCGATGGACGCCCGACGCGATCTGTCGAAAAAAGCTGATGAGCTGGGTGGAAAATACTTTGTGGTGATTGCCGGGCAGAAAAACGAAAAAACCGTTCACGCTAACGCTGACGTGTATAAATAATCCAGTCATAAAAAACGGGCCTGTTGGCCCGTTTTTCTCTGCTGTCACACTCGTTTTACCTCATGGCGCTGGCTGGCCTTACTCCCTTCATCGCAGCGCCCACCACTCCTGCTGGCACGCCGCTTTCCCTTCAGGACAGCTTTTACAGCTGCCGGAGAGGCAGCCCTCGCTCGTTTCGCTGATCCGTACCACCTTGCCCATGGCTTCCATGCGTTCGAGCATGGCGTCAATCAGCGGCTGAGGCGTCCGCAGGCGGGCGCTGAGCTGTTTCGCCTCCATGCGGCCCTGCAGGGCCAGCATATCGCGGACTTCCATTAACGACGCCACCGCTCCTCCTTAGTGGCAATCGCCAGCCGGGCTGGAACAGCAGGAGGTCGGCGTTTTCCGGGTGGCCAGCAGCGAGACGTCAACCCGGCTGCGCGCCCGACGCAGCAGACCGAAGAGCACTACGTTGAACAATACCACCGCCAGGATACACGCCAGGCTGTAGCGCGGATGGTCGCTAAAGCTGACGGTCTGGTAGTAGAGCGTCGAGAGCGAATAGGCGATATTCAGCCCCCACAGAATGGAGAAGGTCATCCAGCCGCGGCTCGATTCGCGGGCGATGGCGCCCATCACCGAGATGCAGGGGATGTAGAGCAGAACGAAGATCAGATAGCTGTAAGCCGCCGCGGCGCTGCCAAATTTACTGCCCATCACGCCCATCGCGCCGGTGGCCATTTCGCCATCGCCTTTGCTGGCTTCGATGGGGTTGGCCAGGACGCTGAGGCTGAAGGTGTCTTTCAGTCCCTGCCATGTCTCGTCGACGGCCGCCAGCAGTTCTTCGCCGAGGCTGAAGGTCCGCGGATTGAACTCCTCGTTCTGGATATCTTCGGCGGTATAGAGGGTGTTCAGCGTACCGACCACCACCTCCTTCGCCATCGCGCCGGTAAACAGGCCCACGGTGGCCTGCCAGTTATCTTCATGCACGCCGATCGGTTTAAACACCGGAGTAATGACCCGGCTCACCGAGGCCAGCGCGGAGTCGTTGATGTTGTCGACGACCTTACCGCTCAGCGAGAAGCTGTTCAGCGCGCTGAGGAAGATGCTGACAATGACGATCACCTTCCCGGCGCGCAGCACAAAGCCTTTCAGGCGCTGCCAGGTCTGGATAATCAGGCTCTTGATATGCGGGACGTGGTACACCGGCAGCTCCATCACGAACGGCGAGGCTTCGCCGCGCATAATGGTGTGCTTCAGCATCAGGCCGGTGAGAATGGCCATCACAATGCCCAGCACGTAGAGCGAGAAGACCGCCAGCGCGCCGTTCTGACCAAAGAACGCGGCCGCGAAAACGGCGAAGATCGCCAGCCGCGCGCCGCAGGACATAAACGGCGCCATCATAATGGTCATCAGACGTTCGCGCGGGGCGTCGAGGGTGCGGGCGCCCATCACCGACGGCACGTTACAGCCGAAACCGACAATCAACGGGACAAAGGATTTTCCCGGCAGGCCGAGGGCTTGCATCAGGCGGTCCATGACAAAGGCGGCGCGCGCCATGTAGCCGGAGTCCTCAAGGAAAGAGAGGAACAGATACATCATGCCGATCTGCGGCACCAGCGGCAGCACGGTGTTGATACCGCCGCCGATCCCCTGGGCGAGGAACACGGTCAGCCAGTCCGGGAAGTGCAGGGTGTAGCCCAGCCATTGAATACCGTGAATAAAGACCGCGACCGAGCCGGCGTCAAAAATCGGCTGCAGCGCGCCGCCGATGTTGATCGCCAGCAGGAACATCAGATACATGACAAAGAGAAAAATCGGCAACCCGAGGAAGCGGTTGAGGATCACCTTGTCCATCGCCGCGGTAAAGCGGCTTGGCTCGGCGGTCAGGGTGTTACTGACGGCGTCGCAAATGGCGGCGATGGTCTGATAGCGCGCGTCAGCGATATGCAGCGCCGGGTCGTCGATCTCGTCGCTAAGATTCGCCAGGGCGATATCCAGTTTATCGGCGGCGTCGCCGGCATAGGCCCGGCTGTAGATGTCGCCCTCCAGCATCTGCAGACCGAGCCAGCGCCGTTGCTTGACCGGGATCTGCGCTGACATCTGCTGCGCCAGCAGGTCAGCTTCGCGCAGCAGCGGCTGCGGATAATGGACCAGCTCAATATCGCTGTTCGCCTGATGACGGTCGAGGGCAATCTTCAGCGCTTCGATCCCGCGTCCGCGGGTCGAAACCAGCGGAATGACCGGGCAGCCGAGGCGCGCGGCGAGGGCATCGATATCGATACGCACCTGCTGCTTTTCGGCAATATCCAGCATGTTCAGCGCCACGACGCAGGGGATCCCCAGCTCAAGCAGCTGCAGCGTCAAATAGAGGTTTCGCTCGAGGTTGGAGGCGTCGACCACGTTAATCAGCATGTCGGCCTCGCCGCTGAGGATGTAGTGGCAGGCGATCTGCTCGTCCAGCGAGGTCTGCGAAGAGATGGTGGTCAGAGAGTAGGTCCCGGGGAGGTCAACCAGCGTGACCTGGTGGTCAGTGGTGGCGAATACGCCCTCTTTACGCTCAACGGTGACCCCGGCCCAGTTGCCCACGCGCTGGCGGGCGCCGGTCAGTTGATTAAATAAAGTGGTCTTGCCGGAATTAGGATTACCAATTAAACCAACGGTTAATTTTTTCATATTTCAGACTCTTGTGCCGGGCCAGCCGTTATTGTGCAACCGCTTCCAGTTCGATTAAGGCGAGATCTTTTTTGCGTAATACCAAACTGACGCGTCGGGTTTCAATATGAACAGGATCGCCGAGCGGCGCCACGCGCACCACATGAAAAGAGGATCCGGGCAGCATGCCGAGGGAGAGCAATTTCTGACGGTATGCTGGGCTAATATCGCGGGAGAATCCAATGATTTTCCACGCACTATCAGGTGTGAATTGCATAGGGCCTACTTGTCTATCGCTAACCGAAGATGAATTGACCGGGCGTCGGGATGTCACCGCGCCGGATACCATAGCCAACGAAAAAAGAAAAAATCATTCTGAAAGTGATGATAATGAGAATGGTTTTTATCATCAATACATATGATGCGATCAACGCTATTTTTAAAGCGGAAATCACTTTTTTATTGATGTGCCGCAAAATCTGTCTGTGATCGAAAATGCACGAAATATTATTTCGGCGATCTAATGTTTAATTAAGGTTTCTTAAGTTAACGAAATGAAAATATTAATTTCGCTGTCTTCAGGCGTGGAATAAAAACAGGTTATCAGAAACAACTGAACCTGTTTTGCGCGTGATGGCGATGGCCTGGTCATGAAAAGAAAACTGCCCCTGAAAAGGGGCAGGGTGGGATTAGCGTTTTTTACCCATCGCCGCCGCGAGGGCATCCATCATCGCGCTGTTGCCGGCAGGCTGCGCTTCGCGACCGCGAGGTTTGGCGGCTTTCGCGGCCGGGCGGTTGCCCTGCGGGCGATCCTGACCGCCGCCGCGGCGGGCGTTGCTGTCGCCCGGCTGCTCGTCGAGACGCATGGTCAGGGCGATACGCTTACGCGGCAGATCGACTTCCATGACCTTGACCTTCACGATGTCGCCCGCTTTCACCACGGTGTGCGGATCTTCAACAAACTTGTCAGAAAGCGACGAAATGTGGACCAGTCCGTCCTGATGGACGCCGATATCGACAAATGCGCCGAAGTTGGTGACGTTGGTGACGGCCCCTTCCAGAATCATCCCCGGCAGCAGATCGTTCATGGTCTCTACGCCGTCTGCGAACTTCGCTGTCTTAAACTCCGGACGCGGGTCGCGGCCCGGTTTTTCCAGCTCTTTGATGATGTCGGTCACGGTCGGTACGCCGAACTTCTCATCGGTGAAATCCACGGCCTTCAGGTGGCGCAGCGCACTGCTATTGCCCATCAGATCTTTCAGCGCCTGCTGGGTAGCGGCCAGAATGCGTTCGACCACCGGGTAGGCTTCCGGGTGAACGGTGGAGGCATCCAGCGGGTTGTCGCCGTGGTTGATACGCAGGAAGCCGGCGCACTGTTCAAAGGCTTTCGGCCCCAGGCGGCTGACCTTCAGCAGCTGCTGGCGGTTCTGGAACTGGCCGTTCTCGTCGCGCCAGGCGACGATGTTCTGCGCCATCATGCGGGTCAGGCCGGCCACGCGGGTCAGCAGCGGCACGGAGGCGGTGTTCAGGTCAACGCCAACGGCGTTCACGCAGTCTTCCACCACCGCGTCCAGCTTACGCGCCAGCTGGGTCTGGCTGACATCGTGCTGATACTGGCCGACGCCAATGGATTTCGGGTCGATTTTCACCAGCTCGGCCAGGGGATCCTGCAGACGGCGGGCAATGGAGACCGCGCCGCGCAGCGACACGTCGAGGTCAGGGAACTCCTGCGCCGCCAGCTCGGAGGCGGAGTAAACGGAAGCCCCGGCTTCGCTGACGATCACCTTCTGGGCGGTGACCTTCGGGAACTGTTTCTGCACGTCGAGGAAGAAACGCTCGGTTTCACGCGAGGCGGTGCCGTTGCCGATCGCCACCAGCTCGACGTTGTGCTTCTCGCACAGCGCCGCCACGACAACCGCCGCTTTAGCCGCCTGGCCGGTGTGGGGGTAGATGGTATCGGTGGCCACCAGTTTGCCGGTACCGTCAACCACGGCCACTTTCACCCCGGTGCGCAGGCCCGGGTCAAGGCCCATGGTAGTGCGCAGCCCGGCGGGCGCAGCCATCAGCAGGTCGTGCAGGTTGCGGGCGAAGACGTTAATGGCTTCGTCTTCGGCGCGCTCGCGCACGGTACCCATCAGCTCGGTTTCGAGATGCATCAGGACTTTGATCCGCCAGGTCCAACTGACGACGCCTTTACGCCAGCTGTCCGCCGGGGCGTTATTCAGGCGCAGGCCCAGATGGTCGATAATAATCTGCTCGCCGTGGCTCTCTTTCGGCGGCTCGTCAAACTGCGGGTCAGCGTTTAAAGAGAGCTGCAGGACGCCTTCGTTGCGACCGCGGAACATCGCCAGCGCGCGATGCGACGGCACGGTGGCGATCGGTTCATGGTGATCGAAGTAGTCGCGGAATTTGGCGCCTTCCTCTTCTTTGCCGCTGACGACGGTGGAGACCAGGTGGGCGTTTTTCCACAGATAGTCACGGACCTTCGCCAGCAGCGCGGCGTCTTCGGCAAAACGCTCCATCAGGATATAGCGCGCGCCATCCAGCGCCGCTTTGCTGTCGGCCACGCCTTTATCGGCATCAATATATTTTGCGGCTTCCGTTTCCGGATCGTGGGACGGTTCGTTCCACAGCAGGTCAGCCAGCGGCTCCAGCCCCGCTTCGATAGCGATTTGCCCGCGGGTGCGGCGCTTCGGTTTATACGGCAGGTAGAGATCTTCCAGTTCAGTTTTGCTGAGCGTGGTGTTGATGGCTTTTTCCAGCGCGTCGGTCAGTTTGCCCTGTTCAGCGATGGATTTGAGGATCGCCTGACGACGGTCTTCCAGTTCGCGCAGATAGCCGAGGCGGGTTTCCAGATTACGCAGCTGCGTGTCATCCAGACCGCCGGTGACTTCTTTACGATAACGTGCAATAAACGGCACGGTGTTCCCTTCATCAAGCAGGCGAACGGCAGCTTCTACCTGTTCGGCTCTGGCCTGAAGTTCACCCGCAATAATGCGGCAGAGCGAATCATTCATCATGGCTTTTAATTCATCTTTAGGGTCAAAAAACAGGGACTAGTTATACGGACTGACGGCTAAAAATGCCAGTCGCGCCGGGCGTCTCTCGGAAAGTTCTTGTCTATTTAACGTATTCGATCTCGTTGACATACCAGCTGGCTTCGCCCGCCGGCGTGTTGACGATGGCCAGATCGCCAACCTCTTTTTTTAACAGTGCGCGCGCCATCGGCGAGTCGATGGAGATATAGTCTTTGCGGCCAAAAATTTCATCGTAACCGACGATGCGAAAGCGCTTGATATCGCCTTCATCGTTTTCAATCTCTACCCAGGCGCCGAAGAAGACTTTGCCCTCCTGCTGTGGGGAGTAATCGACGATCTTTAACTGTTCCAGACATTTGGTCAGATAGCGGACCCGGCGATCGATCTCGCGCAGGCGCTTTTTGTTGTACTGGTAATCCGCGTTCTCGCTGCGGTCGCCGAGGCTGGCGGCCCAGGTCACCTTTTTGGTCACTTCCGGGCGCTCCTGGCGCCACAGATAGTCCATCTCCTGCTTCAGTTTTTCATATCCCTCGCGGGTGATCAGCGGCGTTTTCATCGTGAGTTCAACCTTCTGACAGTCTGTCGTTGCGCACAATTTGTAGCGCGTAATAATACCGACAGGATAAATACTGTGTCTTATGATTAAATGTATACTTAACCTGCTGTTAAATATGCTTTGTAACAATTTAGCCTGGAATATATACCAGATTTAGCTGGTGAGCGCGCCGGGCTTTTTTGAGAATACGCACTGACTATTGCAGTGAACCTTTGGGAGTACAAACAATGCAAGAGAATTATAAGATTCTGGTTGTGGATGACGACATGCGCCTGCGTGCGCTGCTCGAACGTTATCTGACCGAGCAGGGCTTCCAGGTTCGTAGCGTGGCGAACGCCGAACAGATGGATCGTCTGTTAACCCGCGAATCCTTCCACCTGATGGTGCTGGATCTGATGCTGCCTGGGGAAGATGGTCTCTCGATTTGCCGCCGTCTGCGCAGCCAGAGCAACCCGATGCCGATCATTATGGTGACGGCGAAAGGCGAAGAGGTTGATCGTATTGTGGGCCTGGAGATCGGGGCCGACGACTACATTCCGAAGCCGTTCAACCCGCGTGAACTGCTGGCCCGCATCCGGGCGGTGCTGCGCCGTCAGGCGAACGAGCTGCCGGGCGCGCCGTCGCAGGAAGAGGCGGTTATCGCCTTTGGTAAATTCAAACTGAACCTGGGCACCCGCGAGATGTTCCGTGAAGACGAGCCGATGCCGTTGACCAGCGGCGAGTTTGCGGTCCTGAAGGCGCTGGTAAGCCATCCTCGTGAGCCGCTGTCGCGCGATAAGTTAATGAACCTCGCTCGCGGCCGCGAATACTCTGCGATGGAGCGTTCCATCGACGTACAGATCTCCCGCCTGCGCCGCATGGTGGAAGAGGACCCGGCGCATCCGCGCTATATCCAGACCGTCTGGGGTCTGGGCTACGTCTTCGTCCCGGACGGTTCTAAGGCATGAAACGCGTGCGCTTTTCGCCGCGCAGCTCCTTTGCTCGCACGCTGCTCCTGATCGTCACCTTGCTGTTCGTCAGCCTGGTGACGACCTATCTGGTAGTACTGAATTTCGCGATCCTGCCAAGTCTCCAGCAGTTTAATAAAGTATTGGCCTACGAAGTGCGTATGCTGATGACTGATAAGCTGCAGCTGGAGGATGGCACCCAGCTGGTGGTGCCCCCGGCGTTTCGCCGTGAAATTTATCGCGAGCTGGGGATTTCGCTCTATTCCAATGAAGCGGCGGAAGACGCAGGCCTGCGCTGGGCGCAGCATTATGAATTCTTGAGCCAGCAGATGGCTCATCAGCTTGGCGGCCCCACTGAGGTGCGGGTGGAGGTCAATAAAAGCTCCCCCGTGGTGTGGCTGAAGACCTGGCTGTCGCCCAATATTTGGGTGCGGGTGCCGCTGACCGAGATCCATCAGGGCGACTTCTCGCCGCTGTTCCGCTATACCCTGGCGATCATGCTGCTGGCGATAGGCGGCGCCTGGCTGTTTATCCGTATTCAGAACCGCCCGCTGGTGGATCTGGAGCATGCGGCCCTGCAGGTCGGGCGCGGCATTATTCCGCCGCCGCTGCGCGAGTATGGCGCCTCCGAAGTGCGTTCGGTGACGCGCGCCTTCAACCACATGGCCGCGGGCGTGAAGCAGCTGGCCGACGACCGTACGCTGCTGATGGCTGGGGTCAGCCATGATTTACGGACTCCGCTGACCCGCATTCGTCTGGCCACCGAGATGATGGGCGAGCAGGACGGCTATCTCGCGGAGTCGATCAACAAAGATATCGAAGAGTGCAACGCCATCATCGAGCAGTTTATCGACTATCTGCGCACCGGGCAGGAGATGCCGATGGAGCTGGCGGATCTGAATGCGGTGCTGGGGGAAGTGATCGCTGCGGAGAGCGGCTATGAGCGGGAGATCGCTACCGCCCTGCAGGCCGGCGAAATTCCGGTACGCATGCATCCTCTGTCTATCAAGCGCGCGCTGGCGAATATGGTGGTCAACGCGGCCCGCTATGGCAATGGCTGGATCAAGGTCAGCAGCGGCAGCGAAGCGAGCCGGGCCTGGTTCCAGGTAGAAGATGACGGACCTGGGATTAAACCTGAGCAGCGAGAGCACCTGTTTCAGCCGTTTGTACGCGGCGACAGCGCCCGCAGCACCAGCGGCACCGGGCTGGGGTTGGCGATTGTTCAGCGTATTATCGATAATCACAACGGGCGGCTGGAGATTGGCTCCAGCGAACGCGGCGGGTTACTGATCCGCGCCTGGCTGCCGGTGCACCGGGTGCTGGCGCCGATGAAACAGGCCAAAGAGAGCTGATCGCGCCCGCGGTTGGTTGGTCAGAACGCTGCACAATAAAAAGCCGGGCAAGCCCGGCTTTTTCATCTTTGCGCCCGTTAGCGCTGCGGCCCTGCCGCCACCAGCGCGGCGCCCGCTGGCGTATCGGTATACTTCTCAAAGTTCTCAATAAACAGCTTCGCCAGCTGGTCGGCTTTTTCCTGCCACTGCTCCGGGGAACCATAGGTGCTGCGCGGATCGAGGATCTGGGGATCCACGCCCGGGAGGGCCGTCGGGATCTGCAGGTTAAACATCGGCAGGGTAAAGGTCTCCGCGTTGTCCAGCGAGCCATTGAGGATGGCGTCGATGATGGCGCGGGTATCTTTAATCGAGATGCGCTTGCCGGTGCCGTTCCAGCCGGTATTGACCAGATAAGCCTGCGCGCCGGCCGCCTGCATGCGTTTGACCAGCACTTCGGCGTACTGTGTCGGGTGCAGCGACAGGAAGGCGGCGCCGAAGCAGGCGGAAAAAGTTGGCGTGGGTTCGGTCACGCCGCGCTCGGTGCCGGCCAGTTTGGCGGTAAACCCGGACAGGAAATGGTACTGCGTCTGATCGGCGGTCAGGCGGGAGACCGGCGGCAGTACGCCGAACGCATCGGCCGTCAGGAAGATCACTTTGGTGGCGTGACCCGCTTTGGAGACCGGTTTGACGATATTATCGATATGGTCGATGGGGTAGGAGACGCGGGTGTTTTCGGTCTTTGAGCCGTCATCGAAATCGATTGTCCCGTCGGCGCGCACCACCACGTTTTCCAGCAGGGCGTTGCGGCGAATGGCGTGATAGATATCCGGCTCGGCCGCTTCAGAGAGCTTGATGGTCTTGGCGTAGCAGCCCCCTTCGAAGTTAAACACCCCGTCGTCATCCCAGCCATGTTCGTCATCGCCAATCAGGCGGCGTTTCGGGTCGGTGGAGAGGGTGGTTTTGCCGGTGCCTGAGAGGCCGAAGAAAATGGCGACATCGCCTTTCTCGCCCACGTTGGCAGAACAGTGCATGGAGGCGATGCCCTTCAGCGGCAGCAGGTAGTTCATGATCGAGAACATCCCTTTCTTCATCTCGCCGCCGTACCAGGTGCCGCCGATCAGCTGAATGCGCTCGGTGAGGTTGAAAGCGATGAAGTTTTCCGAGTTCAGGCCCTGCTCTTTCCACTGCGGGTTGGTGCACTTCGCGCCGTTCATCACGATGAAGTCGGGCGTGAATTCCGCCAGCTCTTCGTCGCTCGGGCGGATGAACATGTTTTTAACGAAGTGCGCCTGCCAGGCCACTTCGGTAATGAAACGTACGCTGAGACGGGTATCGGCGTTAGCGCCGCAGAAGGCGTCGACGATAAACAGGCGTTTACCGGACAGCTGCTGTGTTACCAGCCCTTTCAGATGCTGCCAGGTTTCCTGCGAAAGCGGCTTGTTGTCGTTTTTACCCTTGCCTTTATCGGACCACCAGACGGTATCGCGGGTGGTGTCGTCGCGCACGAGGTACTTATCTTTCGGAGAACGACCGGTAAAAATGCCCGTGTCGACGGCGATAGCACCGAGACTGGTTAATACGCCACGTTCGTAGCCTTCCAGGTTGGGGTCGAGCTCTTCCTGAAACAACATGTCGTAGCTGGGATTGTGGACGATATCCTGAACGTCATTGATACCATAAGCCTTGAGATCCTGCGGGGTTAAACCATGATTAACGCGCATGTCACTGCTCCTTAGCCAAGATGTACTGCTGTAAATTGTAGGGTTTATTACCGGGTATTGACCGCGACCAGGCTCATAGATTTACGTATCTCGACATTCTTCAGAATGACGAAAAAAACGGTGACTCCTGTCACGAAGTGAAGTGGATTATCTCAGGAAATGGCCGGATGGTGGGGTTAGATGTTTCTCAATGGTTAAAAAGTAATTAAAAAAACTGCTGAAATGTGAATGTAATCGCTTTCCTGGAATAAAATTACGTAACTCTTTCAGCGAAAATCGATTCAACTCGTGAATAAAAAGTCAGGCACCGGGCGACATACCACATCGCCGCCCGGTGCCTGAAGAAGAAGTGAGGATTAATGGACCTGCGGATCGGCCGGAGAGGCGTTGTTACGGATCTCGGCGATGTCCATGGCGTTGAAGATATAGTGGTTACCGCAGTAGTCGCAGTGCATATCAATCTCGCCTTCGTCGGCAAGGATGCTATCTATCTCTTCGTCCGGCAGGGTTTTCAGCGCGCCGGCGCAGCGTTCGCGGGAGCAGGTGCACTTGAACTCCACGCTCTGCGGATCGTAGACCGTGACTTCTTCTTCATGGTACAGACGCCACAGCACATCGTTCGCCGGCAGGGTGAACAGCTCTTCAGCCTTGATGGTCTCGGTGAGCGTCGCCAGGTGCTCAAAGTCGGCAGTCTGGGCATCCTGCGCCGGCATCACCTGCAGCAGCATCCCGCCCGCCATCGGCTGACCTTCATGTTCGCCGGTGCGGATAATAAGGCGCGTCGGCAGCTGCTCTGAACGCTGGAAGTAATCTTCCAGGCAGGCGGCCAGCGTATCGCCTTCCAGACCGACCACGCCCTGATAACGCTCACCCTCTTCCGGGGAGATGGTGATGACCAGATAGCCGTTGCCGACCATCGCTTTCAGATCCGCATCGTCCGCAATCTCGCCCTGCACGCGCGCGACGCCGCGCAGCTGCTGCTGGTTATTGCCATTGATGACCGCCAGCTGTAAAGGCCCATCGCCCTGCAGCTGCACGGTGATGTCGCCGGCAAATTTCAGCGTCGCAGTCAGCAGACTGGTGGCGACCAGCAGCTCCGCCAGCACCGTTTTCACCGGCTGGGGATAAGTGTGATTCGCCAGAATCTGTTCCAGGGTTTCCGACACCGTCACCAGCTCACCGCGCACGGCATAGTTTTCAAACAGATAACGATGTAATTGATCGTGTTGAGTCATAATCATCTCTCTTTCTGGCGCGAGTTACTCACTCTCGCCGTGTTTAAATCTCATCAGGTCGCGGCGCTCTTTCTTGTCCGGACGTCTGTCAGGGTGCGGCATGGTCAGGGCGTTCATTTTGCGCGCCAGGGCCATTTTTTCACGCTTCTCGATACTCTCAGCCGTCTCTTCATACAGGGTGACGGCTTCGCTTGCCGGGCGGCGCTGTTCGGTGATACCGACGATGCGCACCGTCCGCTCGTCGTTGCCCTGACGCAGCGTTAGCATGGCGTCTAGTTCGACGATTTTCCCAGGCTTGCTGCGCTGTCCGTTGTAATGCACCTTGCCGCCTTCAATCATCTCTCGCGCCAGCGCGCGGGTCTTGTAAAAGCGGGCGGCCCAAAGCCATTTGTCCAGTCTGACGGTTTCGGTAGGCTTCTCTTTCATCGCCTCTCCTTCGGGGTAAGCGAAGGGATCAGTCGTCGGTAATCATTCAGCCCCGGATGGCGCAGATACTGCTTTTCCGCCAGCCCGGAGTCGGGATTGGTAATGCCCAGGCAGTAACGAATGCCAAACTCCCTCGCGGCATCCAGAATTGCCTCGCTGTCGTCGACAAACAGCGTTTTATGCGCCTCAAGGCCGGTTTCCTCCGCCACGGCGCGCCACAGACGCTGATCCTCTTTCGGATAACCAAATGTGTGGGTGGAAAGTAATAAATCAAGGTGCGCATCCAGGCCGGTGTGTTTGAGTTTCACCGCCAGATTGTGGGGATGGGCATTGGTCAACAGAATACGTCGCTTACCGCTGGCCTTGAGCGCATCAAGGAACGGCACGGTATCCTCACGCAGCGTGGCGCGCGGACCCTGTTCGCTGGTCATCGCACAAATATCCAAACCCAGGCGCTCGCTCCAGTAATCCAGACAGTACCAGTTTAGCGTATGCTGCACGGCGTGATACTCCTGGTGCATGGCCTCTTTCGCCTGTTGCAGATTGAGGCCGCGGGCGGCCCCCCAGGTTTCCGGCACCAGCGTTTGCCAGAAATAGTTGTCGAAAGCGAGATCCAGGAGCGTGCCGTCCATATCCAGCAGAACGGTATCGACCTCCTGCCAGGCGATATCAAAATGCATGATGACTCTCCAGCGAGCGGGAAATGGGCGACAGGGTATCACACCCAGTCGCCGGGAAAATTAATCTTGCGGGTCAGACGAGGGGAGCAGCACCGGGTTCAGGCAGCTTTCGTAATATTTCTGAATCTCTTCCATACGCTGGCGATGGCGTTGATAACGACGCAGCGCCTGCACCCCGTGGTAAGCCATGCATCCCACCATCGACAGCAGCAGCAGGGTGATGCCCAGATAGCGCCACAGGCCGCTGCGGTCAGGAATGCGGTGCAGGTTGATATGCTGAGTGCCGTTGGCGTCAGTAAACAGATTGGTGACTATCCCTTCGGCATGGAAGGGGGTATGCATCAGCATACCGGCCAGCCGCCGCAGTTCCCCCCACTGCTCATGCGCCGGGTAATCATACAGGCTCACCGCCGGCCACGGCTGATTGACCAGCACGCTACCCTCGTCGCTGGCGATGAGGAAGCCGCCCGGGGCCGGGCTGTTGAGCGCCTGCGCCGCCCGCGAGGTTTCACGCATGACAAAGGGGGCGGTTGAGGTGGTCACCAGATTCTCCAGCGACTCGGCGCTGACTGGCCGCAGCAGCACGTTCACGCCATCCAGTTTCCCGGCGGACGCGCGCTTAGTTAACGTCTCCCAGTTACGGGTATTGCCGAGATTAACCAGCGCATTCTTCAGCCGCAGGCAATCATCGGCAGCGGAACAGAGATCGTTGGTTTTCTGAACGATATCGCCGAAATCATCCAGCAGCACCATGCCAGATTTCTGAATGGCGGAGCGCAGCGCCGGGCTGACGCGGGAGTCGTCGTCGGTTTCCGGGTGCAGCTGACGCTGGACGGACTGCATCAGAGCGGTCGCTTTGCTGACAATGTCAGACTCCGGCAGCGGCAGAGGAGGGGCATCGTTCCACACAATCTGAGAACAATCGAAAGGCAGGAACGGCGAATCCTCTTTGGCCGTCCAGCTGCCCGGCGTGCGGATGTTGCACATCCCGGTGCCGGTCAGGCGCAGCGTATCGCCAATGCGCACATGGGCCTTTTCCAGCTGGCTGACGGTCGTGGCTTCAATGGTCTGCGCCCCCTTCAGCCACGACAGGGTGAACTTAAACGGCATATTCAGCGGTACGCTGGCCCATAGCATGATTACCACCACCAGGGCGCCGGCGGCGATAATCGCGCTGCGCAGCCAGTACTGCAGCGGGAAGTTTTTCACTTCATCATGAAGCGACAAGTAGCGTCCCTGACGGGCTACATGGCGGTTGAGATAGATATCAATATCGGTCTGCTGTCCGAGGTCCTGGGCGATCCAGGGCTGCCAGTGGCGCGGATAGATGAGATCGATAATGCCCAGCGAGATATTATTGATATGCTCCTGATCGTTTTCGCCAAACAGCCCCCAGCGCTTAGGGACGCCGCGCAGGCAATGGATTTCGCGCAGCGAGGCGCGGCGCGGCGGGGCATAGATCCCCAATAGGCCGGCGGCGAGCAGCAGCAAACCGGCGGCCACCAGCCATGGGGTAAAGACGGCAGGCCCAATCAGACTGAAATAAAAGAACAGGAAAGAGGCGACGATCAGGATCGCTTCGCGCAGACCATCCGGGCGGTTCAGGGCGTGTTCTTCCGGGCTTTCCCGACGGATCTGCCGCAACTCTACCTGTTCGCTCTCTTCGCCGCGAATTGAGGCCTGGGTGGCCGAGGCGCGTTCCAGCGCGTAGCTTTGCGCTTCCTGACGATAGTCGCTCAGGGTATGGCCGTTAAGGGTGATAACCAGCGGCAGGCTGTCGGTGGGGATCAGCTCGACGCTGTTTTCATCGTTGATATGCTGTTCCCAGAACGGCGGCAGATGTACCTCCACCGAATCGAGAAAATAGCGCCATTTATTCGGCGCGTCGGTAGTGATCCCGTAGCGGGTGATGGCTCGCGTCACCCCATAGACGGTATCGCTCTGTTCGTTTAGCGCCAGAGCGACGGGCGCGCTGGTGGCGCCGGACGCGGGAACCTGCTGGGCGCGGCTCAGTTCGGCAAGATACTTTTCGATGGCCTGGCGCTCATCGGCCGCGATCGGCCGCGTGGTGGCATCGCTAAAGGCGTGCAGTAGAGGGAGCCGGCGGCGTCTGGCGTGCGTGCGATACCACCATCCAATGAGCAATACGCAGATTAGCAGAGCTGTAAGGAATATCAGAAAGGTGCCCATGCCCATCCCATCATAGTTATATTTTTCTTACGAAATCGTCGGTGAACGTGAAGACTAACGTCAAGCTGCAGTGTTAGCGGCGCACCTGCTTGCAGGGTAGTAAATATGTCATGCAGCAGCGTATTAGCTTACCAAAAACGTTAAAGGCCAGAAATCGGTAAATTCTCAAAGATAATTCAAGCTATTGACTTTTTTATCTTTATTACTTTCCCCTTTGCAGGGAAAAGGTTACAACTCTGTAAATAAGTAGCGATTTGGATTGCCGAAAGCGTGTTGCGTATCGCACAATGACTGCTTAATCACAGCATAGACCGATGACAATGAGCAAATCATTACAAAAACCCACCATTCTCAATGTTGAAACTGTCGCCCGTTCGCGCCTCTTTAATGTCGAAAGCGTCGATCTGGAATTCAGCAACGGTGTGCGTCGCGTTTATGAACGTATGCGGCCTTCCACCCGCGAAGCGGTGATGATTGTGCCGATTGTTGATGATCATATTATTTTGATTCGCGAGTATGCCGTCGGGACGGAATCCTACGAGCTGGGCTTCTCCAAAGGGCTGATTGATCCGGGTGAAACCGTGGATGAAGCGGCCAATCGCGAGCTGAAAGAAGAGGTTGGCTTCGGCGCCAATAAGCTGACGTTTCTGAAGAAGCTAAGTATGGCTCCCTCTTACTTCTCCAGCAAAATGAACATCCTGGTGGCGGAAGATCTCTATCCGGAGTCGCTGCCGGGCGATGAGCCCGAGCCGCTGCCGCAGGTGCGCTGGCCGCTGGCGCAGTTGATGTCGCTGCTGGATGAAGAAGATTTTAACGAGGCCCGCAACGTTAGTGCGCTGTTTTTAGTGCGGGAATGGTTGCAGGCCCAGGGCCGACTCTGAACGAGCGTTTACGCTAAGCAGCAATAAAAAAGCGCCCGCAGGCGCTTTTTTTGTCAGAACAGCTCGTGGGTTTCACCGCCGCCGTCAGTCAGGGTGGTGCCCACCTCATGGACCGCCTGCTGCGTGGGCTGGGTACCCTCAATAAAGTATTCCGCCCGGCTGTTGCCACCGTTCGCCAGCTGACCGGTGCTGCGATCGATATTCACCGTGACGATTCCCGGCGGCGGCGTTAATGGCTCTTCCGGAACGCCTTCCAGCACGCTCTTCATAAAGCTGTCCCAGGCCGGCTGGGCGCTTTTGGCGCCGCCTTCGTAGCCGGAGATCTGATCTTTAATCGCCCCCGATGCGGTGGTCCGGCCAAGATCGCGACGATGATCGTCAAAGCCGATCCAAACCGAGGTCACCACGCCCGGTCCGTAGCCTGAGAACCAGGCGTCCTTCGAGCTGTTGGTGGTCCCGGTTTTGCCGCCGATGTCATGCCGCTGCAGGTCACGTCTGGCGCGCCAGCCGGTTCCCATCCAGCCCGGTTCGCCAAAGATGTTGCTGTTCAGCGCGCTCTTGATCAGGAAGGCCAGCGGGGTGTTGATCACATGCGGCGCGTATTCCTGGGCGCCGCTCTGCGCCACCAGTGACTGATTGGCCTGCTCCAGCTGCGGCTGCGGCGGCACGGTGCCATTCTGCGGTTCCGTCGAGGTGGCGACATCTTCCACATCTTTGTTTTCCAGCACGTTGGATTTTGGCGTATCGCCGTAAATCACCGGTAAATCACACTGCGGGCAGGCGATTTTCGGACGCTCTTCGAAGAGGACCCCGCCCTGATCGTTCTCAATCTTACTGATAAAGAACGGGTTCACCAGGAAGCCGCCGTTGGCCATCACCGAATAACCGCGGGCGACCTGCAGAGGCGTAAAGGAGGCGGAGCCCAGCGCCAGCGATTCGGTGTGGATAATGTTTTGCGCCGGGAAGCCAAAGCGCTGCAAATACTCGGCGGCATAGTCAACGCCCATGGCGCGCATGGCGCGCACCATGACCACGTTTTTCGACTGCCCCAGGCCCTGGCGTAAACGAATCGGACCGGCATACTGCGGCGGCGAGTTTTTCGGCCGCCAGTCGGAACCGGCTCCGGCGTCCCAGCGCGAGATTGGCACATCGTTGAGCATGCTTGCCAGAGTTAAGCCTTTATCCATCGCAGCCGTGTAGAGGAATGGCTTGATGTTGGAGCCGACCTGGCGCAGCGCCTGAGTGGCGCGGTTGAACTTGCTCTGGTTAAAGTCAAACCCACCGACAAGGGCGATAATCGCGCCGTTTTGCGGGTTAATGGAGACCAATGCCGAGTTGACGTCCGGGACCTGCGACAGCCACCAGCTGTCTCCCACTTTGCGAACCCAGATCTGCTGCCCGGCCTGCACGACGTCGTTGACTTTACGCGGGGTCGCCCCCTGCTGCGTATCGGAGATAAAGCGGCGAGCCCAGCGCACGCCGTCCATCGTCAGCGAAACGGAGTCGCCGTTAGCCAACAGCGCGACGGCCTCCTGGGCATTCGCGGAGGTGACCACCGCAGGATAAAGCGGGCCAAAGCCAGGCTGGCGCTTCAGGGCGTCAACGATCTTTTTCGCCTCCCACGGCGTTTCGCCGACCTTCCACAGCACGCTGGCCGGGCCGCGGTAGCCGTGACGCATATCGTAATCCAGCACGTTATTGCGGACCGCCTGCTGGGCCGCCTGCTGGTTTTTGCGGGTAATCGTGGTGTACACCCGGTAGCCATCTTCGTAGGCCTGCTCGCCGTAGCGATTCACCATCTCCTGGCGCACCATTTCGCTCAGATAGGGCGCGGAGAAGGCGATTTTTGGCGCGTGGTAGCTGGCGTCGATGGGTTCGCTGCGCGCCTCATCGTATTGCGCCTGGGTGATGTACCCCTCGCTCAGCATACGCGACAGCACCACGTTGCGCCGGGCTGTGGCGCGATCCATCGAATAGAGCGGGTTAAAAGTGGACGGGGCTTTCGGCAGACCGGCAATCACCGCCATTTCGCTGAGGGTCAGCTGGTCGATAGGTTTGCCAAAATAGACCTGCGCCGCGGCGCCGACGCCATAGGCGCGGTAGCCGAGGTAAATCTTGTTCAGGTACAGCTCAAGGATTTCATCTTTGTTCAGCAGCTGCTCGATGCGGATAGCCAGAAAGGCCTCTTTAATCTTACGCATCAACGTCTTCTCGGGGCTGAGGAAGAAGTTACGCGCTAACTGCTGGGTGATGGTGCTGGCGCCCTGCGAGGCGTGGCCTGAAAACATCGCCACGCTGGCGGCGCGGAAAATACCCACCGGATCGACGCCGTGATGCTCATAGAAACGACTGTCTTCGGTAGCGATAAACGCTTTCACCAGCTCGGGGGGAATTTGCTGCAACGTGACAGGGATACGGCGCTTTTCGCCGTACTGCGCAATAAGCTCACCGTCGGCGCTATAGACCTGCATCGGGATCTGCAAACGCACATCCTTCAGGGTTGCGACGTCGGGGAGTTGCGGCTCTATGTATTTGTAGAGGCCAAAAATCGAGCCTGCTCCCAGCAGTACGCAACAGACTGCAAGGATCAATAGATACTTTACGAACTTCACCGGTGTTTTCCCATTTAGTTTTATTTGGGCAGTTTATAAACAAACGCGCGGTAGTATAAAGGCAAGCCAGGTGCATTGATATAGCCGGACAGTTTTGCCGGATAAGGAGATCGTAAGCATGGCTTTCAGAAACTGGCGGATCGGAATGCATATCCAACAAGATAGCATTGCCATTGTCGCGCTACTGTTTGAGCGCTCACACTGGGCGCTGCGCCGCTGGTGGCGCATTCCGCTGCCGCCAGGCCTGGTGCGGCAGGGGATGGTGGCGGACGTCAGCGCCCTCGGCTCACGGCTGGCAGCCTGGCGGCGGGAGCTACCGGTACAGCATCAGATCAATATCGCCTTTCCCGCGGCTCGCACGCTGCAAAAACGCGTGCCTTATCCCCAGTTCGCCCTGCGAGAGCGGGAACAGGCGACGTGGATAGCCAGCGCCATGACCCAGCAGCTGGCGATGCCCGCCTCCTCTCTCTGTATTGATTATGCGCCCACCTCGCGAAATGACGGCTGGCAGGTTACGGCGGCGCAGCGGCTGGATATCAATGCTCTGCGGGAGCTGGCAGGGCGGCTGCGCCTGCGGGTAGCTGCCATCGTACCGGATGCCAGTGCGCTCGGCGCTTTTTTCCCTTGGGTGACGGCAGCAGAGCAAGGCCTGGCGTGGCGGGATGAAAAGCATTGGCTATGGGCGACCCATGAGGCCTGGGGCTGTGACGCCTGCGATGCGATAGGGTCCTTGAGCCAGCTGGCGGGGCAGCTTCAGGTTCCTCTGCGCTTGTGCGCTGACGCGGGCGACGAGGCCAGTCGTTTTGATGTCTGGCAGGTGGTTCACCGCCGGCAGCCTCCGCTGCCAGCCGACGGCGATCGCTACGCCATTGCCCTTGGGCTGGCGCTGGGGGGCGGGCGCCATGACGCATGTCGTTAATCTTCTCCCCTGGCGTGACATGCGTCGCCGCCAGCGCCTGCGCTACACCCTGTTGTTAGCCATCGGTATCGTGCTGCTGGCGGGGATGACCCTGCTGGTGGGGCGAACGGCTGGTCTACAGCGCGACGCCCTGGCGAGGCTCCACGCGACGGCCGACGCAGCGCTGCTCGCCTCGCTCAAACAACGTGAACAGGCGATGCGCGAAGCGTGGCAGCAGCATCAACGCCAGCGCGAGCAGCTCCAGCGCAGATCGACGATCGCCGCCTGGCAACCCCGACTAATGGCGCTCGCGGCGGACCTGCCCGCTCAGGCATGGCTGACGCGGCTGGAGTACCAGGGGGCGCGCCTGACGCTGGATGGCCTGGCCCTCAACCTGCAGGCGCTGGCCGGAGTGGAGGCTTCTCTGGCCAGCGTCACGGGATTCGCGCCGGCTAAAGCCGGCGGAACGCAGCGCGACGCCGAGGGGCGCTGGCGGTTCAGTTTCACCCTGTCGGGAGCGCGCGCCGATGAGGATTAATACCCTGCGTACCCGGGCGGGGCTGCTGATCCTGCTCGCGATGGGGCTGACGGGGGGCGGCGTGGCGCTTTGGCGCGATGCCCGGCCGCCGCTGGCGGCGCTGTCCCGCGATGGCGCTCTGCAAACGCAGTGGCGGCGGATCATGGCGCTGCGCATCCCTGACGGTGAAAGAGCCGGGGAGCGCATCGACAAGCAGCCGTTCTCGCCCATAGCCATTCCGCTCGCCGGGGCGAAGCTAATCGCCTGGCATCCGCAGGGGAGCGGCGGAGAGATGGAGCTGGCTCTCTCCTGGCCGACGGTACCCGCTCTGTTTTCATGGCTGGCGCGCAGCGGGATGAACCCGCGTTCGTTCTCGCTGGAGCGCGAGGGGCAGGCGCTGCGCATGCGGCTGCAGCTGGAGGCGGAAGATGGTCGGTAAATGCTGGGTTTTGCTGTGGTTGCCGCTGTCGCTGCTGGCGGCCGAGCGCGATCCTTTTCAGCCGGTTGAGGATCCCTGCCGCGCGGCGCAGCTGTCGCAATGGCGTTATGGCGGCGCGGCCGGCGATGGTGCAGGCTGGATGGGTTTTTTGCAGGACGGAAGCGGCACGTGGCGACGGGTGCGCCTGGATGAGCAATTGCCCACGGGCTGGCGGGTGAACCGGCTGACGGACAGTGAACTGGACATCGTCACGCCTCCGGGATGTGAACCGCCAGCGTGGCGCTGGCAACGTAAAGGAAAACAAGATGATGCGATGGATAAGCCTGCTTTTGCTGCTACCGCTGGCGGTGGTCGCCGCGCGAAATGATAAGCCGGTTTCGCTGGTCGTTGACGACGCGCCAGTGGCCCAGGTGCTGCAAGCCCTGGCCGAAATGAACCAGAAGAATCTCGTTGTCGCACCGGACGTCAGCGGCACGCTCTCCCTGCGCCTGCAGAAGGTTCCCTGGACCCAGGCGCTGCGGGCAGTGGCGGATAGCGCAGGCCTCTCTTTGCAACAGCAGGGGACGGTCATCTACGCACATACGCAGGCCTGGCAAAAGGCCAACCTGGCGCAGCGCGAAGCGGAACAGGCGAAACGTCTGCAGAATCTGCCGCTGCGGGCGGAGAGCGTGACCCTGCACTATGCCGATGCCGAGGAGCTGGCTAAAAGCGGCGGTAAGTTGCTTAGCGCCCGGGGAAACCTGATGGCGGACAAGCGGACCAATCGGCTGCTGATCCGCGATGATGACCGCCATCTACCGGCGCTGAAGGCCTGGGCGCAGGAGATGGATCTGCCGGTCGGACAGGTGGAGCTGGCCGCCCATATCGTGTCAATGAGCGAAACCAGCCTGCGTGAACTGGGGGTGAAATGGCGGCTGGCGGAGGCTGAAAGCACGCCGGGATCCGGGCACATCACCACCCTAAGCAGCGATCTGTCAGTCAACGACGCCAGCACCCGCGCAGGCTTTAACATCGGCAAAATTAACGGGCGCTTGCTTGAGCTGGAGCTTTCCGCGCTGGAGCGCAAGCAGCAGGTCGAGATTATCGCCAGTCCTCGTTTGCTCGCCTCTCATATGCAGCCCGCCAGCATCAAGCAGGGGAGCGAGATCCCCTATCAGGTCTCCAGCGGTGAAAGCGGCGCCACGTCGGTGGAGTTTAAAGAGGCGGTGCTGGGCATGGAGGTGACGCCGACGGTGCTGCAGCAGGGGAGAGTGCGGTTGAAGCTGCGAATAAGCGAGAACACGCCAGGCCAGGTGCTGAAGCAGGATAACGGCGAGGCGCTGGCCATTGATAAACAGGAGATCGAGACCCTGGTGGAAGTCCGCAGCGGCGAGACCCTGGCGTTGGGCGGCATCTTTTCGCAGAAAAACAAAACCGCCCGCGACAGCGTCCCGCTGCTTGGCGATATCCCGGTGCTGGGGCGTCTGTTTCGCCGCGACGGGAAAGATAATGAACGCCGTGAACTGGTTGTCTTTATTACGCCACGGATTCTGGCAGTACGTTAAGCAGGTTTTTCATGCTAAACACGTTTCAGGTGTTTGACGTGAGGACGGATTTAGCATACAAGGGGTACCGATTTGAGAGTCGGGTACGACATCAATCCTCCCTTTATTGTCCGGCGATTTTATTCAGTTGCCAAACCAGCCGGAGTATTGAGATAATTTTTAGTCTGACTCTCGCTCTATTGCATATGAGGTTTCAGTTCATGCCCTGCGGCGCTGGGTGTCTGCGAAGCGGGTTTATCATTAACGAATAGTCTTAGTAGTACCGAAAAAATGGCAGAGAAACGCAATATCTTTCTGGTTGGGCCTATGGGTGCCGGCAAAAGCACTATTGGGCGCCAGTTAGCCCAACAGCTCAACATGGAATTTTACGATTCCGATCAAGAGATTGAGAAACGCACTGGCGCTGATGTGGGCTGGGTCTTCGATGTTGAAGGCGAAGAAGGCTTCCGCGACCGTGAAGAAAAAATTATCAATGAGTTGACGGAAAAACAGGGAATTGTGCTGGCGACTGGCGGCGGCTCTGTAAAATCCCGTGAAACGCGTAACCGTCTCTCCGCCCGCGGCGTGGTGGTCTACCTGGAAACAACGATCGAGAAGCAGTTGGCCCGTACGCAGCGCGATAAAAAGCGTCCTTTGCTACAAGTCGATGCGCCGCCTCGTGAAGTACTGGAAGCGCTGGCTGACGAGCGTAACCCGCTGTATGAAGAGATCGCCGATGTGACTATCCGCACAGACGATCAGAGTGCGAAAGTCGTCGCGAACCAGATTATTCACATGCTGGAAAGCAACTGATTCTGGCTTAATAAAAGTGCGTCAGAGTAAAAGACACTGAGGTGGATGTCGCGTTATGGAGAGGCTTACTGTTACCCTCGGGGAACGTAGTTACCCGATTACCATCGCGGCTGGTTTGTTCAACGATCCAGCTTCCTTCCTGCCACTTAAGTCGGGCGACCAGGCTATGCTGGTCACCAACGAAACGCTGGCGCCGCTTTATCTGGATACCGTCCGCTCTGCGCTTGAGCAGGCAGGGGTCAACGTTGACAGCGTAGTCCTGCCCGACGGCGAGCAGTATAAAAGCCTGGCGGTGATGGATACCGTATTTACCGCGCTGTTGCAAAAACCCCATGGCCGCGACACCACGCTGGTGGCGCTCGGCGGCGGTGTTATCGGTGATTTAACCGGTTTCGCCGCGGCAAGCTATCAGCGCGGCGTGCGTTTTATCCAGGTCCCTACCACCCTGCTGTCGCAGGTCGACTCGTCGGTCGGCGGCAAAACCGCAGTGAACCACCCTCTCGGCAAAAACATGATTGGCGCCTTCTGGCAGCCGGTTTCCGTGGTGGTTGATCTTAACTGTCTGAAGACGCTGCCGAAGCGCGAACTCGCTTCCGGACTGGCTGAGGTCATTAAGTATGGGGTGATCCTCGATGGCGCCTTCTTCAGCTGGCTGGAAAACAACATTGATGCCTTGCTGGCGTTGGATGAAAAGGCCATGGCGTACTGCATTCGCCGCTGCTGTGAGCTGAAAGCGGAAGTTGTGGCTGCCGACGAGCGTGAAACCGGGTTACGTGCTTTACTCAATCTTGGACATACCTTCGGCCATGCTATCGAAGCGGAAATGGGCTACGGTAACTGGCTGCACGGCGAAGCGGTGGCGGCAGGTATGGTGATGGCGGCGCATACGTCCGAACGGCTGGGGCAGTTCCGCGCGCAGGATACTCAGCGCCTTATCGATCTGCTCAAGCGTGCAGGCTTACCGGTACGCGGCCCGCAGGAAATGCGTGCGCAGGCGTATTTGCCCCATATGATGCGCGATAAGAAAGTACTGGCTGGCGAAATGCGGCTGGTGCTCCCGCTCGCAATAGGAAGCAGCGAGCTGCGCGGCGGAGTGCCGCACGATGTGGTTCTTGGCGCGATTGCTGACACTCAGCAGGCGCAACAATAAGAAGGTCTGGCCGCGTTCGCGCGGCGTTATCATTTCGGGTGATGTGCAATAATCGTGAGCATAAGCCTTTTAGTGGGGTGTTAAATGGATGATTTCAAACCAGAAGACGATATGAAAGCCGATCGCAACGATCGTCGTGCTGGTCGTTCCCGTCAGTCTTCCGAGCGTGATGCCGATCCGCAGATCAATTTTGACGATGTCGATCTTGATGCCGATGAAGGCCGTCCGACGCGCGCCGGCAAGGCCCGTCGTGAGCGTGAAGAGGAAGAATTCGAAGAAGAACTGGATGCGGAAGATGAGGAGATGCTCGAAGAGCAGCCTGTAGAGCGTCGTCCGCGTAAGCGTAAAAAAGCGCCGGCGAAACCCGCTTCCCGCCAGTACATCATGATGGGCGTGGGCATTCTGGTACTGTTGCTGTTAATCGTGGGTATCGGTTCCGCGCTGAAATCGCCATCTTCTTCCAGCCAGCAGACCGCTTCCGGCGAGAAGAGCATTAATCTGTCTGACGACCAGTCCACCAGCACGCCAGCTGCCGGCCAGGATCAGACTGCCGCCAATACCACCACCCAGCAGGACGTCACGGTACCGCCTATTGCCGCGAACCCGACCCAGGGCCAGGCCGCGGCAGAGCCGCAGGGCCAGCAGCGCGTTGAAGTTCAGGGCGATCTGAATAATGCGTTGACCCAGCAGCAGGGCCAGCTGGACGGCGCCGTAGCTAACTCGACGCTGCCAACTGAACCGGCAACCGTCGCGCCGATCCGTAATGGCGCCAGTGGCACCGCGGCGCCGCGCCAGACGACCGAACGTCAGACGGCGGCAACGCCGCGTCCTGCTGAGCGTAAGCACACCGTCATCGAAGCGAAGCCGCAGCCGAAACCACAGGCGGTGGCAAAAGCGCCGGTAGAAACGAAGCCGGTTCAGCCGAAGCATGTTGAAAGCGCGGCGACCACTGCCCCGGCGCAAACGACCGTCGCGGAAAGCAAACCGGTAGCCACCGCGCAGAGTAAACCTGCAGCACCAGCAACCACCACCACTGCTGCGCCAGCCGCAACGGCGGCCGCGGCAGCGCCGGCGAAGAGCGGTAAAACGGCAGGCGACGTCAGCTCGATGAAATCTGCGCCGTCGGGTAACTATACCCTGCAGCTCAGCAGCTCCTCTAACTATGAAAACCTGAACAACTGGGCGAAGAAAGAGAAGCTGGACAGATATGTTGTCTATGAAACGTCACGTAACGGCCAACCGTGGTACGTGCTGGTGAGCGGTATCTATTCATCGAAAGATGAAGCGAAACGCGCGGTCACCTCGCTGCCGCCGGACGTGCAGGCGAAAAATCCATGGGCAAAACCACTGCATCAGGTTCAGGCTGATCTGAAATAATGCCGTGGGGTAGTCTTAAGCGCAGGATGCTGTCGGAGCTTTCTCCACAGCCGGAGAACGTGTAATTAGTTAGGCAGCATGAAAAAGAATCGCGCTTTTCTAAAGTGGGCAGGGGGGAAGTACCCCCTGCTTGACGATATTAAAAAGCATTTGCCGGAAGGTGAGTGCTTAATCGAGCCCTTTGTGGGCGCCGGGTCGGTATTTCTCAATACCGACTTTTCTCGTTATATCCTCGCGGATATCAACAGTGATTTAATCGGCCTGTACAACATCGTCAAATTGCGCACCGACGAGTACGTCGCTGCCGCCCGCGAGATGTTTACCCCGGAAAATAACGTCGCTGAGCGCTACTACCAGTACCGTGATGAGTTCAATCAGAGCCAGGACCCGCTGCGTCGCGCGGTGCTGTTCCTGTATCTGAACCGTCACGGTTACAACGGCCTGTGTCGCTACAATTTGCGCGGCGAGTTCAATGTGCCGTTTGGCCGCTATAAGAAGCCCTATTTCCCCGAGGCTGAGCTCTATCATTTTGCCGACAAGGCGCAAAACGCTGAGTTTTACTGCGAATCTTATGAAGAGTGCATGCAGCGTGCGGATAGCCGCACGGTGGTGTATTGCGATCCGCCCTATGCGCCGTTGACGGCGACGGCGAACTTTACCGCCTACCACACCAACAGCTTCAACCTGGAGCAACAGGTGCTGCTGGCGCAAAAGGCGGAATCGCTGATGAAGAAACGGATCCCGGTGCTGATTTCCAACCACCGCACGCCGTTGACGCAGGAGTGGTATAAAAATGCGGCAGAAACGCATATTGTGAAGGTTCGGCGCAGCATCAGCAGCAACGGTGGTACGCGTAAAAAGGTGGACGAGCTCTTAGCGCTCTACCGTCCGCCTAAGACCAAATAAATTTCAAGGAGATGCGGATGAAGCAGTATTTGATTGCCCCTTCGATTCTGTCGGCTGATTTTGCCCGTCTGGGTGAGGATACCGCGAAGGCGCTGGCGGCGGGTGCGGATGTCGTGCACTTCGACGTCATGGACAACCACTACGTGCCGAACCTGACGATTGGCCCGATGGTGCTGAAGTCGCTGCGTAACTACGGTATTACCGCGCCGATCGACGTCCACCTGATGGTGAAGCCGGTCGACCGCATCATTCCTGATTTTGCCGAAGCTGGCGCCAGCATCATCACCTTCCACCCGGAAGCCTCCGAACACGTCGACCGCAGCCTGCAGCTTATCAAAGAGCATGGCTGTAAAGCGGGCCTGGTGTTTAACCCCGCGACGCCGCTGAGCTATCTCGATTATGTGATGGATAAACTGGACGTCATCCTGCTGATGTCGGTTAACCCGGGCTTTGGCGGCCAGTCCTTTATTCCCCAGACGCTGGATAAACTACGTGAAGTGCGCCAGCGCATCGATGCGTCCGGCTACGACATCCGTCTGGAAGTGGATGGCGGGGTGAAAGCGAGCAATATCGGCGAAATCGCCGCGGCGGGCGCGGATATGTTCGTTGCCGGTTCGGCGATCTTCGGCCAGCCGGACTACAAGAAAGTGATTGATCAAATGCGTAGTGAATTAGCGAAGGTGAGTCATGGATAAATTACAGGCGATCCGCGGCATCGCGTTTGATCTCGACGGCACGCTGGTGGACAGCGCGCCGGGTCTGACCGCCGCCGTTGATAACGCCCTCTACGCCCTGGAACTGCCGGTGGCGGGAGAAGAGCGCGTCGTAACCTGGATCGGCAACGGCGCCGATGTCCTGATGGAGCGGGCGCTGAGCTGGGCTCGCCAGGAGCGTGCCACGTTACGTGCGGCGATGGGCAAGCCTTCCGTCGACGATCATGATATTCCGCAAGACGAACAGCTGCGCATTTTGCGTAAACTGTTTGACCGCTATTACGCCGAGGCGGCGGAAGAGGGCAGTTTCCTGTTTCCGGCAGTGGCCGATACGCTCGGCGCGCTGCAGGGCAAAGGTCTGCCGCTGGCGTTGGTGACCAATAAGCCGACGCCGTTCGTCGCCCCGCTGCTGGACGCGCTCGATATTGCGAAATATTTTACCGTGGTGATCGGCGGCGATGACGTCCAGAACAAAAAGCCGCATCCGGAACCGCTGCTGCTGGTAGCGCAAAAGCTCGGCCTGACGCCGGAGGCGCTGCTGTTCGTCGGCGATTCACGTAATGATATTCAGGCGGCCAAAGCGGCTGGCTGCTGCTCGGTTGGCCTGACCTACGGTTATAACTATGGCGAACCGCTTGCGCTGAGCGAGCCGGACTATCTCTTCGACCAGTTTAATGAACTCTTACCCGCTCTCGGGTTACCGCACAGTGAAACTCAGGAATTGAAACATGACTAAGCCCATCGTTTTTAGTGGCGCACAGCCCTCAGGTGAACTGACCATTGGCAACTACATGGGTGCGCTGCGTCAGTGGGTAAACATGCAGGACGATTACCACTGCATCTATTGCATCGTGGATCAGCACGCCATCACCGTGCGCCAGGATCCGCAGCAGCTGCGTAAGGCGACGCTGGACACCCTGGCGCTGTATCTGGCCTGCGGCATCGACCCGCAGAAAAGCACTATCTTCGTTCAGTCGCACGTGCCGGAACACGCCCAGTTAGGCTGGGCGTTGAACTGCTACACCTATTTCGGCGAACTGAGCCGCATGACCCAGTTTAAAGACAAGTCCGCGCGCTACGCGGAGAACATCAACGCCGGTCTGTTTGATTATCCGGTACTGATGGCCGCTGACATCCTGCTGTACCAGACCAACCAGGTTCCGGTGGGCGAAGATCAGAAACAGCACCTTGAACTGAGTCGCGATATCGCCCAGCGTTTTAACGCCATCTACGGCGATATTTTTAAAGTGCCTGAGCCGTTTATCCCTAAATCCGGCGCGCGCGTGATGTCGCTGCTGGAGCCGACGAAAAAGATGTCCAAGTCCGACGACAACCGCAACAACGTCATCGGCCTGCTGGAAGACCCGAAATCGGTGGTCAAGAAGATCAAACGTGCGGTCACCGACTCCGACGAGCCGCCGGTGGTGCGCTACGACCTGAAAGAGAAAGCGGGCGTCTCCAACCTGCTGGATATCCTCTCCGCGGTCACCGGGAAAACCATTCCTGAGCTGGAGCAGCACTTCGAAGGCAAAATGTATGGCCACCTGAAAGGCGAAGTCGCCGAAGCGGTATCGGGCATGCTGATTGACCTGCAGGAGCGCTATCACCGTTTCCGTAACGACGAAGCGTTTCTCAATCAGGTGATGAAAGACGGTGCAGAAAAGGCCAGCGCGCGGGCTTCTCAAACCCTGAGAGCGGTATACGAAGCGATTGGCTTTGTCGCCAAGCCGTAAGCGACGCAACAGCTAAACAGGGCGGGATTATCCCGCCCTTTTTTATGCCTGTCGTTCACGCCGCGAGGCGAAGGTTAGTGGTTTGAGAACCAGTTCAGTTTATCCCGCAGGCCGACCACGCGGCCGACAATGATCAGCGCCGGGCTGGCCATCTGCTGCGCCAGAATATCCAGCTGTCCTAAGGTGCCGCTGACCACTTTTTGCGTCACGGCGGTGCCGTTCTCGACGATGGCGGCAGGCATATCTTCCGCCATGCCGTGGGCGATAAGCTTCTCGCGGATCGCCGGCGCCTGGTTCAGACCCATGTAGAACACCAGGGTCTGCTTCTCCACCGCCAGGTTCGCCCAGTCCAGCTCGCCGCCGGTTTTCAGATGGCCGGTGACCAGGCGTACGCCCTGGGCGAAATCGCGATGGGTCAACGGGATCCCCGAGTAGGCGGAGCAGCCGGAGGCGGCGGTGATGCCTGGCACAACCGAGAAGGGGATGCCCGCCTCGCAGAGGGTCTCCAGCTCCTCTCCGCCGCGGCCAAAGATAAAGGGATCGCCGCCTTTCAGCCGGACCACGCGTCTTCCTTTTTGCGCTTCGCGCAGCAGGATCTGGTTGATCTCCTTCTGAGGCACGCAGTGATAGCCTGAGCGCTTGCCAACGAACACCCGGTCGGCATCGCGGCGCACCAGATTCATGATGTCGTCGGAGACCAGTCGGTCATAGACCACCACGTCGGCCTGCTGGATCTGCTGCAGGCCTTTGAGCGTGAGCAGCCCGGCGTCACCGGGGCCGGCGCCAACCAGGACGACCTCGCCGCGATGCTCTAACGGCTCGGTCAGCAGTTGCTCGGTGGTATCCGCCACCGCCTGCCGATCGTCATTGGCCAGCGACTGCGCCAGGCGGTCGTTAACGAACAGCTTCTCCCAGAACCGTCGGCGTTCGCCTACGGTGGCAAACTGCTGCTTGACGCGAGCGCGCAGATGGCCGGCGTAGCGGGCCAGCTGACCAAGATGCAGGGGTAAGATTGACTCCAGCTTCTCGCGCAGCAGGCGCGCCAGCACCGGTGATGTCCCGCCCGAGGAGACGGCGACCATCAGCGGCGAGCGGTCGATGATCGACGGCATGATAAAGCTGGCCTGGCGCGGGGCATCCACCACGTTACAGAAAATACGCCGCGCTTCGGCCGCGTCGCTGACCTGCTGATTCACTGTTTCATTATCGGTAGCGGCGATGGCCAGCCAGCAGTTGTCCAGCAGCGAGGGGATAAACTCCCCCTGCACCAGGGTCAGCATCTGTGAATCGGCCCACACCTGAAACTGAGGGGTAAAGTCGAGCGCATTGACCGTGACGTTTGCGCCAGCATCCAACAGCAGACGGGCCTTGCGTTCGGCGACATCCCCGCCGCCAACCAGTAAACAATCCCGCTGGCGTAACTGGCAGAATATGGGTAAGTGATCCACAGAATAACCTCATAAAAATAAGGGGTAGAAAGTGAGTGGTCGTAGAATAGCAGCAAAGGTAATACAAAACATGCGACATATCCCGCACTCATGCGCTGTCGGTCAGAAGTGTTACTTATATCTCCCCCCGTGACCGGGGGGAGGAAGCGGGACTCACGCTTTAAGCTGAACGTGGCCGTCTTTTACCCGGGCGTCGAAACGGGCGATAGAGTGGCTGGCATCTTCCATACACAGGCCATCGCTCAGGCGGAAGCGCTGTTTTTTCAGCGGGCTGGCAACCCACAGGGCGCCGTCATGCTCGGCGATAATTCCGCGAGACAGTACGCTGGCGTTAAAGAACGGATCAATGTTGCTGATGGCGAACACCCTGTCGTCATGATAGGGACGGAAGATCGCCACCTGCTGCTGACCGAGCAGGGCGCAGACGCCGGTGGCGGGCAGGATGTCGTCAATTTTGCAGATGTTTACCCACTGGCTCATGCTTTTTCCTCCACCAGAGTAACCGGGATACGCTCATATGGCGTGGCCGGGCGATGCTGGTCACGTTCCGGCACCACCTGAACGTTCGGGTCGCGCTGGTCGCTGTTGATAAAGTGTTTGAAGCGAGTCTGCGCCGCCGGGTTATTGACGGTCTCGGTCCACTCGCAGGCGAAGGCGGCGCGCAGCCGAGCCAGCTCCTCTTCCAGATGGTCGTTCAGACCGAGCTTGTCATCGATGATCACGCTGCGCAGATAGTCGATCCCGCCTTCCATGTTGTCCAGCCACGGCGCGGTGCGGGTCAGCTTATCGGCGGTGCGGATGTAGAACATCATAAAGCGGTCGAGATACGTAATCAGCGTCTCGCGATCGAGGTCCGCGGCCAGCAGATCGGCGTGGCGCGGCTTCATCCCCCCGTTACCGCATACGTACAGATTCCAGCCTTTCTCGGTGGCGATGATCCCGACGTCTTTGCCCTGGGCTTCCGCGCATTCGCGGGTACAGCCGGAGACGCCGAACTTCATTTTGTGCGGGGTGCGGATGCCTTTGTAGCGGTTTTCCAGTTCGACGCCGAAGCCGACGCTGTCGCCGACCCCGTAGCGGCACCAGGTGCTGCCGACGCAGGTTTTCGCCATCCGCAGCGCTTTGGCGTAGGCGTGGCCGGTTTCGAAGCCCGCTTCAATCAGCTGCCGCCAGATCTCCGGCAGGTCGTCTTTCTGCGCGCCAAACAGGCCGATGCGCTGGGAGCCGGTGATTTTGGTGTACAGATTGAATTCACGAGCGATACGGCCCACGGCGACCAGCCCTTCCGGGGTGATTTCGCCGCCCGCGGAGCGCGGAATGACCGAGTAGGTGCCATCTTTCTGGATGTTGGCGAGGAAGTTGTCGTTGGTGTCCTGCAGCGGCGTGTGCTGAGGCTTGAGGATGTACTCATTCCAGCAGGAGGCCAGCAGGGAGCCGACGGTTGGTTTACACACTTCACAGCCGTAGCCCTGGCCGTGTTTGGCCAGCAGTTCGTCGAAGGTTTTGATGCCTTCCACGCGGATCAGGTGGAACAGCTCCTGGCGGGAGTAAGCGAAGTGTTCGCACAGGTTGTTGTTGACCTCGATGCCCTGTTTCGCCAGCTCGGCGTTGAGCACCTGGGTGACCAGCGGGATACAGCCGCCGCAGCCGGTACCGGCCTTGGTTTCCGCTTTCAGCGCCGCGACGGTATGGCAGCCTTTGTTGATGGCGGCGATCAGGTCGCCTTTGCTGACGTCGAAGCAGGAGCAGATTTGCGCGCTGTCCGGCAGTTTATCGACGCCGATCGACGGCTTGCCGCTGCCGGCGTGGGCCGGGAGGATCAGCGAATCCGGATTCTCCGGCAGCTCGATGGCGTTGAGCACCAGCTGCAGCAGGTTGCCGTAGTCGCTGGTGTCGCCGACCAGCACCGCGCCGAGCAGGGTTTTGTTGTCGGCGCTGACGATCAGACGCTTATAAACTTCTTTGCTTTCGTCAAGATAGACGTAGCTGCGGGCGCCCGGCGTGCGGCCGTGGGCATCGCCGATGCCGCCCACGTCCACGCCCAGCAGCTTCAGCTTGGCGCTGAGGTCGGCGCCGGTGAAGCTGTTTTCACTGCCGAGGAGGTGATCGACGGCCACCTGGGCCATTTTATAACCCGGCGCGACGAGGCCATACACGCGGTTGTTCCAGCTGGCGCATTCGCCGATGGCATAGATATCCGGGTCGGAGGTCTGGCAGCTATCGTTGACCATGATGCCGCCGCGCTGGGCAACCGCCAGCCCACACTGGGTGGCCAGTTTATCGCGCGGGCGGATCCCGGTAGAGAAGACGATGAAATCGACCTGCAGCTCGCTACCGTCGGCGAAGCGCATGGTTTTGCGCGCCTCGATGCCCTGCTGAACGATCTCTTTGGTGTTTTTACTGGTGTGAACTTTCACGCCCATGCTTTCAATTTTGCGCCGCAGCTGCTCGCCGCCCATCTGGTCGAGCTGCTCGGCCATCAGCATCGGCGCGAACTCGATAACATGGGTTTCCACGCCGAGGTTTTTCAGCGCGCCTGCGGCTTCGAGGCCGAGCAGACCGCCGCCGACCACCGCGCCGCGTTTACTGCGACGGGCGCAGGATTCAATGGCGTTGAGATCTTCAATGGTGCGATAGACGAAGCAATCCTGGGTTTCCGCGCCTTTAATCGGCGGGATCCAGGGGTATGAGCCGGTCGCCATGATCAGCTTGTCGTAGAACACCGTGCGCCCGGCGCTGGAGTGGATCACCTTCTCCTGGCGGTTGATGGTGATGGCCCTTTCGCCGACCAGCACCTTGACGCCGTGTTTCTCATAGAAACCTTCGCGGACCAGCGACAGCTCTTCTGCGGTATGGTGGGAGAAATAAGACGACAGGTGGACACGGTCGTAGGCGATACGCGGCTCTTCACAGAACACGGTAATGTCGAATTGTCCGGCAGGCGCCTTATCAAGAAGCTCTTCGATAAAGCGATGGCCAACCATGCCGTTACCGATAATAGCGATTCTGACTTTGCTCATTTTTGCCTCGATTTCTTTTCTATTACCGCCTACCTTAACGATTCAGCCATCAGGCTTATTGATGCAAATCAATGACAACTTCACCTACCACTTAATGGGTATATAATTGATTTGTCTGTATTTTTCTAAGTTGTGGAAAACGCTGACTTTTCCTTTTTGCTGATTTTGTGTACAAGAATTGGGTGGGTCGCGATTGGGGTTGAGTAGAAAACAAGCCGTATTGAATGGAGAGGTTGATATGACAGCAGCGCCGCTTTGGTTGATTCAGAACGTACGCCTGGCAGACCGCGACGGCCTGTGGCAGATAGCGATAGATAAGGGGCGCTTTGGCGAGATCACGCCGATGGGGGAGGCGCGGGACGAAAGCTACGAAGTGTTAAACGCTCGCGGCGGGCTGGCGATCCCGCCTTTTATTGAGCCGCATATCCATCTGGATACCACCCAGACGGCCGGCGAGCCAAACTGGAACCAGTCCGGCACTCTGTTTGAGGGGATTGAGCGCTGGGCGGAGCGGAAAGCGCTGCTCAGCCATGAAGACGTTAAAGCCCGGGCGTGGAAAACCCTCAAGTGGCAGATCGCCAATGGCGTGCAGTTTGTCCGTACCCATGTCGATGTCTCCGATCCGACGTTGACGGCGCTGAAGGCGATGCTGGAGGTCAAACAGGAGGTGGCGCCATGGGTCGAGCTGCAGATTGTCGCTTTTCCGCAGGAGGGGATCCTCTCTTACCCCAACGGCGAGGCGCTGCTGGAAGAGGCCCTGAAGCTGGGGGCGGATGTCGTTGGGGCGATCCCCCACTTTGAGTTCACCCGTGAATATGGGGTGGAATCGCTGCATATCGCTTTCCGGCTGGCGCGGAAATATGACCGCCCGCTGGATATTCACTGCGATGAAATTGACGACGAACAGTCGCGCTTTGTGGAAACCGTTGCCGCGCTGGCGTTAAAAGCGGGAATAGGGCCGCGGGTGACGGCCAGCCATACCACCGCCATGCACTCCTATAATGGCGCTTATACCTCGCGCTTGTTCCGCCTGCTTAAGCTCTCCGGCATCAATTTTGTCGCCAATCCGCTGGTCAATATTCATCTGCAGGGCCGGTTTGACGACTACCCGAAGCGACGAGGCATTACCCGGGTGAAGGAGCTGATGGCGGCGGGGATCAACGTTTGCTTTGGTCATGATGATGTCTTTGACCCGTGGTACCCGCTGGGGACCGGTAATATGCTGCAGGTCCTGCATATGGGGCTCCACGTTTGCCAGCTGATGGGCTACCAGCAAATTAACGACGGCCTGCAGCTTGTCACCGACAACAGCGCCCGCACGTTTGGCCTGACGGATTACGGCATCGTCAGCGGCAATCCGGCTAACCTAATCATTCTGCCGGCGGAGAATGGCTTTGAGGCGGTACGCTGCCAGGTGCCGGGGCGCTGGTCAATTCGCGAGGGAAGGGTGATTGCGACCACCCAACTGGCGCAAACCTGGATCCAGACCGACCGCGGTGGCGAGGAGCTTTCTTTTATGAGAAACAGCCCCCTTGCGGACGCAAAGGGGCCGAAGGCTTAGTGAGACGCCGCCTGAGCGTTGTTCTGGCGGTGACGGGAGACGAAGCCAAGGATAAAGCACATCACGAACACCACGGCGTAGAGGCCGTTAGCGGTGTGCAGCGCGGCCAGCGGACCGCTGGCCGCCACAATCGGGCCGGTGACCACGAAAGTCAGCATGGTGCCGATGGTGCCGCAGGTGAGGATAAAGTTCACCAGCTTTGGTGAAGCGACTTTAGTTTGCTGCGAACCGAGCGTAATGATCGAGGTGTAGATGGCGCTGGAGAAGAAGCCCAGGGTCAGAATAAACCACGGCATATGCTCCGGCGAACCATTGATAAACAGGTACATCAGCACCGTCGCGAGGCCGGCGAGGACGGTTAAGATGCGCTGCAGGTCGAAGAAGCGCAGGATAAAGCTGAATGACCACATGCCGATCATGTAGGACATCCAGAAATCGCTCACCAGCTTACCGGCATCGCCGAGGCTCATGCCAAGGCTCTTGGCATATTCCGGTACCCAGGAGATAAAGCCCAGCTGACCGAGGATATAGCACAGCGCCGCGACGGAGAGGAACAGCACGCCGATGCCCCACTTCTCTTTCACCACCGGCTGGCTGTTTTCGCTCTGCGCTTTTTTGCCGAGTACCGGGAAGTCACAGCCGAATGTCAGGACGAAAATAGCGACATACACCAGACCGATACAGGCGTAGACCCAGTACCACTCGATGCTGCGCGCCAGCAGGACCGCGGCGACCATCGGGAAAATCATTCCCGCCATGCTAAAAAAGGAGTCGGTAAACAGCAGACGTGCCCCGCGCTGACGGCCTTCATACATATGGGTGATCAGGAAGGTCCCGATCGACATGGTGATCCCGCTCACCAGGCCGAGAACGAACATTGATGCGGAGAACAGCGCCAGGCTGTGGCTGAGCATCAGGCCGGCCACCGCCAGCACCATCAAAATAAAGCCAAAACGCAGCTGAGTTTTCAGCGGCACGATCTCCATCAGCCAGGCATTGAGGAAGATGGAGATCAGAATACCGGCGTTCAGAAAGGTAAAGGTGTTGCTCATACTGGAAACGGGCAGATGGAAATAATCCGCAATGTTACCCATCACCATCCCGGTGACGATCACCAACGCGCCGGTCAGGGCGTAGGAGAAGAAGCTGATCCATGTGAGCTTAATACGGTTGCTGTTAGTCATGACTGGCCTGTGAATAGAAAGGTAAAGCGCGTTGACGCCGCGCCGGGCGGACAGATTTTAGTCGTTCAGGTGATGTAATTAAATGTTTATTGTGAAATACGTTATCTTTTGCATGTTTTAATGTGACTTGAATCACGTTTTTTCGACGCGGGGAGAACGTTTGCGCGGTTACAATTATTACAGCTAAGTAAAATTTGGTAAAAGGCTGGCCCAGGATGCAAAGGCTCTTTAGAATCAAGGCACTCGCTTTTATTCTGCTCCGTTAAGGATTTTCCATGCTCAAATCAACACTGGCGGCGATGGCTGCCGTTTTCGCCATTTCAGCGTTCTCCCCGGCCATGGCGGCAAAGGGCGACCCGCATGTGCTGCTGACCACCTCGGCAGGTAACATTGAGCTTGAGTTAAACAGCCAGAAAGCCCCGATTTCCGTGGATAACTTCCTGAAGTACGTTAACAGCGGCTTCTACAACAACACTACCTTCCATCGCGTGATCCCGGGATTCATGGTGCAGGGCGGCGGCTTTAACGAGCAGATGCAGCAGAAACAGCCTAACCCGCCGATCAAAAATGAAGCAGACAACGGCCTGCGCAACACCCGCGGCACCATCGCCATGGCGCGTACCGCCGATCAGGATAGCGCCACCAGCCAGTTCTTCATCAACGTGGCGGATAACGCCTTCCTCGACCATGGCCAGCGCGACTTTGGCTATGCGGTGTTTGGCAAGGTAGTGAAAGGCATGGACGTTGCGGATAAGATTTCCCAGGTTCAGACCCATAACGTCGGCCCATACCAGAATGTGCCGACTAAACCGGTCGTTATCCTCTCTGCGAAAGTGCTGCCCTAATCCTCCCACGGCGCGGTAGTCTATCGCCGCGCCGGTTGCCTCCCGGCATAACCTGTAATTGCTGCTTATACTTGTGGCACACAGGGGACGATAAGGGGGCGACGATGCGTCCACTCACCGATAAGCAAAAATCCCGACTCTGGGAACAGACACGTAATAGCAATTTTCAGGCCAGCCGTCGCCTCGAAGGCGTATCGGTGCCACTGGTTACGCTGACTGCCGAGGAGGCGCAGGCGCGCCTCGCGACGCTGCGGAGGGAGTATGAGCGATAAATTTGGCGATGAACGCGATCCTTACCTCTATCCGGCCCTGAACGTCCTGCGCAACCGCCTCGGCATCCGCCAGGCCAACACTCTGCAGCAGGCTGCCCTGGAGATGACGTCGCTGCGGGCGGCTACCCTGCCGCTGGGGCCGCGGGTGCGCGGCTTACCCTATCTGTGCGCTATTCATCATCAGCTGTATCAGGATCTGTTTGACTGGGCGGGTAGGCTGCGTGAAGTGAACCTCTACCTGGGCGATACGCCGTTCTGTCACTTTGCCCGCATCGAAGAGGAAGGGAACGCCCTGATGCAGGCCCTGGAGCAGGAGGATTATCTCTGCGGCCTGCCGCGGGATACCTTTATCGAACGCCTGAGCTGGTTCTATGGTGAAATTAATGTGCTGCACCCTTTTCGTCTCGGCAATGGCCTGACCCAGCGCATTTTCTTTGAACAGCTGGCGATACATGCCGGCTACCTTCTTGACTGGCGTGATGTCGATCCTGCCGCCTGGAACACCGCCTGCCAGCAGGGCGCGATGGGCGATCCGGACCCGCTGGCGGCGATCTTTCGCAAAGTGGTAAGCGAAGCGCGGGAATCTGAGTAGAATAGCCCGGTTTGATTGTTCCGGAGCCGCTATGATCCTGCTTATCGATAACTATGACTCTTTCACCTGGAATCTGTATCAGTACTTTTGCGAACTGGGGGCGGAAGTGCTGGTCAGGCGCAACGATGCGTTGACGCTGGAGGAGATAGCGTCGCTGGCGCCGGAGAAGATGGTGATTTCGCCCGGTCCCTGTACGCCGGATGAAGCGGGGATTTCCCTCTCAGTAATCCGTCACTATGCAGGGAAAACGCCGCTGCTGGGCGTCTGCCTCGGGCATCAGGCGATAGCCCAGGCGTTTGGCGCGACCATTGTGCGGGCGGCGCAGGTGATGCATGGAAAAACTTCGCTTATCGAGCATAACGGCGAAGGGGTGTTTCAGGAGCTGAATAATCCTCTGACGGTGACCCGCTATCATTCGCTGGTGATTGACCCGCCGACGCTGCCGCCTGAGTTTATCGTCACCGCCCGCAGCGCCAGCGGTGAGATTATGGGGATCCGTCATCGCGACTGGGATCTCGAGGGCGTGCAGTTCCATCCGGAAAGCATCCTTAGCGAACAGGGCCATCAATTGCTGGCGAACTTTATAAAGCGGTGATTTCGGTTGCCATTGACTGACTTTTTATGCATATTTTGTGATTATATTATCATAATCATATCTGCATAACGAAGAGGGATGGGCAAGACATGGCAACTGAACAACCGGCAATCACCCGCGCCACATTCGATGAAGTTATTTTGCCAATTTATGCACCGGCAGAATTCATCCCGGTAAAGGGGAAAGGCAGCCGCGTCTGGGATCAGCAGGGCAAAGAGTATATTGATTTCGCCGGCGGTATCGCGGTGACGGCGCTGGGCCATTGCCACCCGGCGCTGGTGGCGGCGCTTCACGAGCAGGGCGAAACGCTGTGGCATACCAGCAACGTCTTTACCAATGAGCCAGCGCTGCGCCTGGGACGTAAGCTTGTCGATGCCACCTTCGCCGAGCGAGTGGTGTTTATGAACTCCGGTACCGAAGCCAATGAAACAGCCTTTAAGCTGGCGCGTCACTATGCGGTGACCCGCCATAGCCCATATAAAACCAAAATCATCGCCTTCCATAATGCCTTTCATGGCCGCTCTCTGTTTACCGTCTCGGTCGGCGGGCAGCCGAAGTACTCCGATGGTTTCGGCCCTAAACCGGCGGATATTGTCCATGTTCCCTTCAACGACCTGCAGGCGGTAAAAGCGGTGATGGATGACCACACCTGCGCGGTGGTGGTGGAGCCGATTCAGGGCGAAGGCGGCGTGACGGCAGCGACGCCGGCCTTCCTGCAGGGACTGCGCGAACTGTGCGATCAGCACCAGGCGCTGTTAGTCTTTGATGAAGTGCAGTGCGGAATGGGGCGTACCGGATCGCTGTTCGCCTACATGCACTATGGCGTAACCCCGGATATTCTCACCAGTGCCAAAGCGCTGGGCGGCGGTTTCCCGGTCAGCGCCATGTTGACCACCCACGAGATCGCCAGCGCCTTCCATGCCGGTTCCCATGGGTCAACCTACGGCGGCAACCCGCTGGCCTGCGCGGTCGCCAACGCCGCTTTCGATCTGATCAATACTCCGGCGGTGCTGGATGGCGTGAACGCGAAACGCGAACTGTTCGTCAAACACCTGCAGCAGCTGGATGCCGAGTTTGATCTGTTCAGTGATATTCGCGGGATGGGCCTGCTGATTGGCGCCGAACTTAAGCCGCAGCACAAGGGCCGCGCGCGCGATTTCCTCTATGCCGCTGCGGAAACCGGCGTCATGGTGCTTAACGCCGGGCCGGATGTGATGCGTTTTGTTCCCTCGCTGATCATCGAAGAGCAGGATATCGCCGAGGGGATGGCGCGCTTTGCCCAGGCCGTGGCAAAGGTGATTAACGGCTGATCTTCCGTAGCCAGATGCCATGATGCGGCCGCTGACGCCATGCTACGGACGAGATAGTGTGCATGGTGTTCAGATGGCCCAGAATGCGTTGCAGATGCTGCTCCAGGGTGCTCAACGGACCGATCGGCACCTCGCTTTCCGGTGACTCCATAATATTGACATCCCCTGTGCTGCCGGGGCCATCGCTGTCCAGCCGCTGCTGACAGCGCTGCAGGGCAATCTCACAGGATTCGAGATAGCGCTGGGCAAGATCCGGGGTGAGCATCGTATGCTCCCGGGCCAGGGTGGTCATGGCGTTGATATGTTCGACGATAAACTGGCTGTGCGTCACCCATAGCTTCATATCTTCCAGGTAGTGGGTATTGAACCCCGGCTCCTGCATCGCCTGATTCAGGGAGTTGTAGAGCGCGTTGTGCGCCTGATTAACGCGCATACGTTGATAGGCCAGCGCGGGCGCTTTGGGATCGGGGCTGAGGATCAGGCGAATCGCCTGCTGGTCGGCCTCCAGCGCATCGTGGGCGTTTTTTTTCAGCAGGCCGCTCTGCCACTGCGGCCACAGCCAGACCATCCCGCCGAAGGCGATCAGGCAGCCGATCAGCGTGTCGATCAGCCGGGCGATAATAAACTGTTCGCCGTTGAGCGTCAGCAGCTGCAGGGTATATACCGCCGTCACCGTAAAGCCCACCATCGCCCAGCCATAGTGTTTGCGGATAATCAGATAGCTGAGCAGTGTGATCAGCAGCATCCCGCTCAGGGTGTAGCTCTCCGGAACGTGAAAGTGCAAGGTCAGCCCGGCTATGATCAGGCCGGCGAGCGTCCCCGCCGCCCGGTGGACAATACGAACCCGCGTGGCGCCATAGCCATTCTGGGTAACAAAGAGCACCGTCATCAGGATCCAGTAGGGCTTCGGCAAATGCAGGGCGTTGCCCATCAGGCTGGCGATGCTCAGCATCACGCTGATGCGGGCGGCATTGCGCAGCGCGGGCGATTTCAGCGACAGATAGTTTTTTAGCGCGGGAAACAGCGGTAAACGACGCTCTTTGTCAGCCATCAGATCCCGGGCATATAGCGGGCGCTGGGTATGCAGCACCCGGGCGATGCGGCTGAAGTGCCAGGCGCAGAAGTGGCCGACCGGGTTGTCCGGATGCTGGCGGGCGATCTTTTCCAGGGCGCCGATCTGTTTATCCATCTGGAAGCGCTGCGGAAAGCGATGATAGAGCATGTCATCCGCCAGCACCCGCAGACGGGCGGCGACGGTCTGCGCGTTCCAGCGGATCACCGCTTCGGCATGGCTGCGTTCTACCAGTTTTTGCACCTCTTCCGGCTGATGCAGGCTGACCGAAATATGCTCCTGTAGATCCAGCCCCATCTGGAACGCCCGCAGAAGACGTTTGTGGTCGTTACGTTGGTTGGTGGCCAGCATATGCATCTGCTGATAGCACTGGGTGATTAAATCGACCACCTTCTGCTGGCGGATGAGCAGCGGCGGCAGGGCGGTCGAGGGATCGGTATGCTGGGTCAACAGGCTATATTTGGCTTCGCAATAATTGGCCAGTTCCCGGTAGAGCAGACTGAGCGACTCCCGCAGCGGCTGTTCACGCCACAGCCAGAACCAGAACCAGTTAAACACGCCGTACCATAGCGTGCCGAAGGCGTAGATCATCAGCGGCTCCCAGATGGGCATATTGCCCGCCAGGCTGAGGGTAAAAATGGCGGCGATCAGCGACGCGGGCAGCAGGCGCGCGTGCAGCGAACTGATCTCCGCGGTGACGCCGAGCAATAGCGCCAGGCCGCTGAGAATAAGCGGCAGGGGAATCGCCTGGGCGAGCAGCAGCTGCACCACCAGGCTGCATCCGGCAAACAGACAGCCGCCGATAATCAGACGTTTAAAAAAGCGCTTATGCGGGGTGTCGAGGCCGGCGATGTTGCAGCAGGCGGGGACTAAGGAGAACAGGAGCCCCTGCTGGAGATGGCCGAGCAGAAGACCGATGGCCACAGGCAGACACAGCACCAGCGTTTGCCGCAGTGCATAGTTAACTTCCGGGTGGTAAATCAGCCTGCGCCACATGAGGGAAAAACAAAAACGGCGTACTGCAGGAGCAATACGCCGCTTAGCAACTTAACGGGTACCGTAGACGACGATAGTTTTACCGTGGGCGGAAATCAGGTTCTGATCTTCCAGCATTTTCAAAATACGGCCAACGGTTTCACGAGAGCAGCCGACGATCTGACCAATTTCCTGACGGGTAATTTTAATTTGCATACCGTCCGGGTGGGTCATGGCATCGGGTTGCTTCGCCAGGTTCAGCAGCGTCTGGGCGATACGGCCCGTCACGTCGAGGAAGGCGAGGTTGCCCACTTTCTCAGACGTCACCTGCAGACGGCGAGCCATTTGCGAAGAGAGACGCATCAGAATGTCCGGGTTCACCTGGATCAGCTGACGGAATTTCTTATAAGAGATTTCGGCCACTTCACATGCGGTTTTCGCCCGTACCCAGGCGCTACGCTCCTGACCCTCTTCAAACAGGCCTAATTCACCGATGAAATCGCCCTGGTTGAGGTAGGAGAGGATCATCTCTTTACCTTCTTCATCCTTGATGAGTACAGCCACGGAGCCTTTAACGATGTAGTACAGCGTTTCTGCTTTCTCACCCTGGTGGATCAGCGTGCTCTTTGATGGGTACTTATGAATGTGGCAATGAGACAAGAACCATTCAAGGGTAGGGTCTGTTTGCGGTTTGCCAAGCACCATGCGCGGTTATCCTCTGTTATAAGCTATCTCCGGGCGCCGACACTACACGGCGTCCGGGCATGCAATCGTATTGTTTCCCTATACCTGGGAAGCTGGCTGATGATTTTTCGACAGCCCGTAATGTGAACTCCTCTGCATACATGCAGTACATCAATGTATTACTGTAGCATCCAGACTGTTTTAGCATAGCTTTCGCCGCATGTCTCCTGGTGTCTCGCTTCAGCATGACGCAGGTCGCCTTCCGTTGCGAGAATTGTTATGTGCGCGTAATCTGACAAGAATATTGCGATACTGGAGTTAAATTTTATGCAAGCGCGTGTGAAATGGGTTGAAGGGTTAACCTTTATCGGGGAGTCCGCGTCAGGACACCAGATTCTGATGGATGGCAACTCCGGGGATAAGGCGCCCAGCCCGATGGAGATGGTGCTGATGGCGGCGGGCGGTTGCAGTGCGATCGATGTGGTCTCCATTTTGCAAAAAGGTCGCAATGAGGTGACTAACTGCGAAGTGAAGCTGACCTCTGAACGCCGGGAAGAGGCGCCGCGCCTGTTCACGCATATTAATCTGCACTTTATCGTCACCGGTAAGGCGCTGAAAGATGCCGCGGTCTCCCGTGCGGTGGATCTGTCGGCAGAGAAATACTGCTCGGTGGCGCTGATGCTGGAAAAAGCGGTGAAGATCACCCACTCCTATGAAGTGATCGAGGCGTAGTCTTCGCCTGCTGTTGTGAATTTTCTTAACCCCGGCCTGGCCGGGGTTTCTTCTGTTAGCCGATCTTGCGGCCTTCCATCAGGCGTTCGACCAGCGGCGCCATAATAAGCTCCATCGCCAGCCCCATTTTACCGCCCGGCACCACCAGAGTGTTCATGTGCGAGATAAACGAGCCCTGTAGCATCGCCAGCAGCCAGGGGAAGTCGATGTTCTGCAGATTGCGGAAATGGATCACCACAAAGCTCTCGTCCAGAGAGGGGATCGCTTTCGCGGCAAACGGGTTGGAGGTGTCCACCGTCGGCACGCGCTGAAAGTTGATGTGGGTGCGGGAAAACTGCGGGGTGATGAAGTTGATGTAATCTTCCATCGATCGGACGACGGAGTCCATCACCGCCTCCCGGGAGTGGCCGCGCTCGCTGGTGTCGCGAATGAGTTTCTGTATCCACTCGAGATTAACGATAGGCACGACCCCGACCAGCAGGTCGACATGGCTGGCGACATCATGCTGCGGCGTGACAACCCCGCCGTGCAGCCCCTCATAGAACAGCACGTCCGTCGGCTCCGGCAGCGGCTGCCACGGGGTGAAGGTTCCCGGCACCTGATTCCACGGCACGGCTTCGTCATAGGTGTGGAGGTATTTACGCGACTGACCTTTGCCATGGCGGCCATAGTCGACAAAGGTCTGTTCCAGCAGACCGAAGTCGTTCGCCTCCGGGCCAAAGTAGCTGATATGTTTGCCCTGATCCCGCGCTTTGCGGATCGCCATGTCCATTTCCGGGCGGGTGTAGCGATGAAAGCTGTCGCCTTCCACCTCCGCAGCGTGCAGATTTAGCTGCGCGAAGATTTTGCGAAAGGCGAGGCTGGTGGTGGTAGTGCCCGCGCCGCTGGAGCCTGTGACGGCGATCACCGGATGTTTGGCAGACATAACAACTCCCTGGTTAAACGATGTAGTGGCGTCGCCTTAGCCGTTAAACAGGGCGCGCGGCATAATATTGACCGTCTCATGCAGTTCCGACCACACGAGGACTGCCTCTCCGCGTTTCAGCTGCTGTTTTACATCGGCGACTTTATCGGCAAGTGAACGTTCATGTTCACCATAATCGGTGCCTTCACGTAACACAAAGCTTTCAATCAGGTTATCCAGCGTTTCGGGATCCAGATCCTGCCAGGGAATAATCATACGGGAACCTCCAGCCAGCGGTTTAACCAGTCGGGAATGCGTCTTTCCAGCCACATCTCCGGTTTACGCAGGGTGCCGCCGACGAAGCCAACGTGGCCGCCTTGTTCAGTCAATTGATACTCGACGTTCGCCGGCAGTTGTTCCTGCGGGGGAATGGAATGGTGGTCCATAAACGGATCGTCTTTCGCGTGAATGATGAGCGTCGGCTTAGTGATATCGCTGAGCCGCGGCATGGCGCTGCATTGCCGGTAGTAATCCAGCGCATCGGCAAAGCCATGGATTTTGGCGGTGATCATATCGTCAAATTCCCGGATGCGGCGCATCCCTTTGAGCTGACGTAAATCGACGGGCAGCGAGCCAGGATACGCTTTCAGCTTGCGTGAGGCGTTGGCTTTTAACAGATTGAGCAGGTAGCGCTGATAAACCCGCGAGAAGCCCTTATCCATATGATAGCTGCAGGCTTCCAGCATGAAAGGCGCGGAGACGATCACCGCCGCATCCAGCGGGCAGCGGTCGCCTTCTTCTGCCAGCAGGCAGCCCAGCATATTGCCGCCCAGCGAATAGCCGACGGCGGCGGTCGGCGCGGGGCCAAACTCGCGCTGCAGCCAGTGCAGAAACCAGGTGCCATCTTCCGTTTCGCCGGAGTGATAGATGCGGTGATTGCGGTTAGGTTCGCCGCTGCAGCCGCGAAAATGCATGACTACGCCAAGCCAGCCGCGCTGCATCGCCGCGTGGATCAGTCCATGGGCATACGGGCTGTGCAGACTCCCTTCCAGACCATGAAAGACGACGAGGCGCGGCTTGTGGCACGCCTGGTGCGGGTCTTCGCTCCAGGCGAGATCGACAAAATCGCCGTCTGGCAGCTCAAGGCGCTGCCAGTGCGGGGTAAAGCGCAATTTACGGCGGATCAGCCGCGGCAGCATGGTTTGCAGATGACGATTGCCCGCGCCGCGCATGGGATGGAACTCACGCGAATCGTTTTCGGGGGGCGTCATGTCTGTGGGGATGATTTCAACCATAGCACCAGAATAATTAATAAACGTGATGATGACTATACCGCGCAGGGCGCGCAGGAGTTAGCCAATATGTGGTCTTGTGGCCAGTGACGCCAGGTTACACCACAACAAACCATTGATGTCACTGATGGCCAGACCGCGAGGGCGGGCAGAAATACACTCTGCCCGCGCCATAGTAGGCGCAGGCAGAATGATGACGCGGCGATTAGCCTTCCTGAAGCATGCGCTCCAGCTGCTCCTGTGCCTCCAGCCAGGCCATTTCGCACTCCTCCAGCCCGGATTTCGCGCTGGCCTGCTGCTGCAGGCATTCAGTCAGTTCTGCTTTACGCGAGGCGTCGTAGAGTTCGCTGTCGCCAAGTTTCTCTTCTGCACTGGCCAGCTGCGCGTTGAGCTTATCCATCTCTTTTTCCAGACGGGCGATCTCTTTGCGCAGCGGTTGGGTCTGGCTGCGTAGCTCCGCTTCCCGACGCTTCTGGTCTTTGCGCGCTTGCGCGCTGTTGCCGCTCTCTTTTGGCGCGTCGCCGCTCTGGGACTCCTGTTTTTGCGAGTCGCTGAGCCACTGCTGATAATCTTCCAGATCGCCGTCGAACGGTTCGACTTTGCCATCGTGGACAAGGTACAGATCGTCGGTGGTGGAGCGGATCAGGTGGCGATCGTGCGATACGACCACCAGCGCCCCTTCAAAGTCGATCAGCGCTTCGGTTAAAGCCTGACGCATATCGAGGTCGAGGTGGTTGGTCGGTTCGTCGAGCAGCAGCAGGTTAGGGCGCTGCCAGACGATCAGGGCCAGCACCAGACGCGCCTTTTCTCCACCGGAGAAGCGGCGGGTCTCTTCGCTGACCTTATCGCCCTGGAAACCAAAGCCGCCCAGATAATCGCGCAGCTTCTGCTCCAGCTCCTGCGGCGCCAGGCGCGCCAGATGCTGCAGCGGCGACTCATCGGCGCGCAGAAACTCCAGCTGATGCTGGGCGAAGTAGCCGAGCTTGATGCCTTTGGCGAGGCCGATCTCCCCGCTTACGGGCTGGAGTTCGCCAGCCAGGAGCTTAATCAGCGTCGATTTCCCGGCGCCGTTGCGGCCCAGCAGGCCGATACGCGACCCCGGCACCAGATTGAGCTTGATGGAGTCGAGGATAATACGCTCGCCATAGCCGGCGCTGACTTTCTCCATCTTCAGCAGCGGGTTAGGCAGGCTCTCCGGCTGGCGGAAGCTGAAGTGGAACGGGTTATCCACGTGCGCCGGGGCGATGAGCTCCATCCGCTCCAGCATTTTAATACGGCTCTGCGCCTGCTTGGCTTTGGTGGCTTTGGCGCGGAAGCGATCGATATAGCTTTGCAGATGCGCGACACGCTGCTGCTGGCTTTCGTACATCGCCTGCTGCTGAGCGAGACGGGTGGCGCGCTGCACTTCAAACGAACTGTAGTTGCCGGTGTACTCAAACATCGTCTGCTGTTCGATGTGGATAATTTTGTCGACGATAGGATCGAGGAAATCGCGATCGTGGGAGATCAGGATCAGCGTCCCCGTGTAGCCCTTCAGCCACTTCTCCAGCCAGATCACCGCATCAAGGTCGAGGTGGTTAGTCGGTTCATCGAGCAGCAGCAGATCGGAGCGGCAGATCAGCGCCTGCGCGAGATTAAGGCGCATACGCCAGCCGCCGGAAAAATCGCTGACTGGCCGCTCAAGCTGTTCATTGCTGAAACCCAGGCCGTGCAGCAGGCTGGCGGCGCGGGAGCGGATGGTCCAGGCGTCGATGGCGTCCAGCTTGCCGTGGACGGTGGCGATGGCATGGCCGTCGTTGCGCTCGTTAGCCTGCTGGAGCGCGGCTTCCAGCTGGCGATATTCACGATCGCCGTCAATGACATAATCGATTGCCGGCTGCGGCAGGGCCGGGGTTTCCTGATTCACCCAAGCCAGCTGCCAGTTGCCGGGAAAGGTCATACTGCCGCCGTCAGCGCTTATCTCGTTTTTCAAAAGCGATAGCAGCGTCGATTTCCCGCAGCCGTTTTTCCCCACCAGACCGACCTTCTGGCCAGGGTTGATGGTAGCGGTGGCGTTGTCCAGCAGGACGCGTACGCCGCGACGAATTTGTAACGAGGAGAAAACAATCATAAGGCGCCGTATGTTCAGACTATGTTAATTTGTCATTATGATAATGTAGTTTGGAAGCGAATCGCTTCACCGGGCCGCCATGGTAGCCCAAAACGAAGACGATACACAAAGTCATTCTGGCTGTGTCAAAAAGCCGGGGCTGTGCAGGCCGCCAGAAGACCTACGGGAGGGGAATGATGTCTCAGACAGCGAAAGTGTTGCTGCTGTATGCCCACCCAGAATCTCAGGATTCCGTGGCCAACCGGGTTTTATTACAACCCGCCTTACAGTTGCCGAACGTCACCGTGCACGATCTCTACGCGCACTATCCGGATTTTTTTATCGATATTGCTCACGAACAGGACCTGCTGCGCCAGCATGAGGTGATTGTTTTCCAGCATCCTTTATATACCTGGAGCTGTCCTGCGCTGCTCAAAGAGTGGCTGGATCGTGTCTTAAGCCGCGGCTTCGCCAGCGGCGCCGGAGGGAACGAACTGGCGGGAAAGTACTGGCGCAGCGTGATCACCACCGGCGAACCAGAGAGCGCTTACCGTCGCGATGCAAATCGCTATCCGATGAACGATATTCTGCGTCCTTTTGAACTGACCGCCGGTATGTGCCGTATGCACTGGATGAGCCCCATTATCGTCTACTGGGCCCGGCGGCAGCAGCCAGAGGAGCTGCGCAGCCGCGCCCTGGCCTATCGGGACTGGCTGGCCAACCCCCTAGCCGCCGGAGGTGTCCATGGCGGGATTTGATCTGCTGCTGGCGGGGGTGCTGTTTTTGTTCGCGGCCGTCATTGCCGTCCCTCTGGCTTCAAGACTGGGGATTGGCGCGGTGCTGGGCTATCTGCTGGCTGGGATCGCCATTGGCCCTTGGGGGCTCGGGTTTATCAGCGATGTGGATGAAATTCTCCATTTCTCTGAACTCGGCGTGGTGTTCCTGATGTTTATCATCGGCCTGGAGCTCAATCCCGCCAAGCTATGGCGGCTGCGAAGCTCCATCTTCGGCGTTGGCGCGGCGCAAGTGATGCTCAGCGCGGCGATCCTCGGCGGTCTGTTGATGACGACAGGGTTTTCATGGCAGGCGGCGGTGGTCGGCGGGATTGGCCTGGCGATGTCCTCTACCGCGATGGCACTGCAGCTGATGCGCGAGAAGGGAATGAGCCGCAGCGAATCAGGGCAGTTAGGCTTTTCGGTCCTGCTGTTTCAGGATCTGGCGGTGATCCCGGCGCTGGCGCTGGTGCCTCTGCTGGCTGGTTCCGCGGATGAGCATGTGAACTGGCTGACGGTCGGCATGAAGGTCCTGGCGTTTGCCGGGATGCTGATTGGCGGACGCTATCTGCTGCGGCCGGTGTTCCGCTTTATCGCCAGCTCCGGGGTCAGGGAAGTGTTCACTGCCGCCACGCTGCTGCTGGTCCTCGGATCCGCCCTGTTTATGGAGGCGCTGGGGCTGTCGATGGCGCTGGGTACCTTTATCGCCGGCGTGCTGCTGGCGGAAAGCGAGTATCGCCATGAACTGGAGATCGCCATCGATCCGTTCAAGGGGCTGCTGCTTGGGTTGTTCTTTATCTCCGTCGGTATGGCGCTGAACCTTGGCGTGCTGTACACCCATCTGCTGTGGGTGGCGGTGAGCGTGGCGGTGCTGGTGGCGGTAAAAATGCTGGTGCTTTATCTGCTGGCCCGTCTCTATGGCCTGCGGAGTTCCGAACGTATGCAGTTTGCGGGCGTATTAAGCCAGGGCGGCGAGTTCGCGTTTGTCCTCTTTTCGCTGCCCGCCTCGCAGCGGTTGTTCCAGCACGACCAGATGGCGCTGCTGCTGGTGGCCGTCACCTTGTCGATGATGACCACGCCGCTGCTGATGAAAGGGATCGATAAGATACTGTCTCGACGCCTGAATCCAGCGGAGGATACCGATGAGGCGCCGTGGGTAGAGGATGATAAACCGCAGGTGATTATTGTTGGCTTTGGCCGTTTCGGCCAGGTGATCGGTCGCCTGCTGATGGCTAATAAGATGCGTATTACGGTGCTGGAGCGAGACATCAGCGCGGTAAATCTGATGCGCAACTATGGCTATAAAGTCTATTTTGGCGACGCTACTCAGCTGGAGCTGCTGCGCTCGGCAGGGGCGGAGGAGGCGCAGTCGATCGTCATTACCTGTAATGAGCCGGAAGACACCATGCGGCTGGTGGAGATGTGTCAACAACACTTTCCACATCTGCACATCCTGGCCCGCGCTCGCGGGCGCGTCGAGGCGCATGAGCTGCTGCAGGCCGGCGTGACGCAGTTTTCTCGTGAGACTTTCTCCAGTGCGCTTGAGCTGGGGCGTAAAGCCCTCATTACCCTGGGGATGCATCCTCACCAGGCCCAGCGCGCGCAGCTGCACTTCCGACGCCTCGATATGCGAATGCTGCGTGAGTTAATGCCGGTGCATACTGATACGGTACAGATATCACGCGTGCGGGAAGCCCGGCGCGAACTGGAAGAGATTTTTCAGCGCGAAATGCAGAAAGAGAGCCGGCAGCTGGACGGCTGGGACGAGTTTGAATAAAGGTAAATCATATGGCAGTGCGTAAACGTTTTATTGCCGGGGCGAAATGTCCGGCGTGCCAGGCGCAGGATTCACTGGCGATGTGGCGTGAGAATAATGTCGATGTTGTTGAATGCGTTAAGTGCGGTCATCAGATGCGTGAGGCGGATAAAGAGGCCCGTGAGCATGTACGCAAAGAGGAGCAGGTGATTGGCATTTTTCATCCCGACTAGCGTTATCCGTCGGCTTTTTTTAAGCTAAAGGGTACACGGCAGCAGAATTCCGCTACAATCTGCGCCACTATTCTTCCCATCTCAGGAGATATCATGAAAGTAGCAAAAGACCTGGTGGTCAGCCTGGCCTATCAGGTACGTACAGAAGACGGTGTGTTGGTTGATGAGTCTCCGGTAAGCGCGCCGCTGGATTACCTGCACGGTCACGGCTCCCTGATTTCCGGCCTGGAAAACGCGCTGGATGGCCACGAAGTGGGCGACAAATTTGACGTAGCCGTCGGCGCTAACGACGCTTACGGTCAGTATGACGAAAACCTGGTGCAGCGTGTACCGAAAGACGTCTTCATGGGCGTTGATGAACTGCAGGTTGGCATGCGCTTCCTGGCGGAAACCGATCAGGGTCCGGTACCAGTAGAAATCACTGAAGTTGAAGACGACCACGTTGTGGTTGATGGCAACCACATGCTGGCAGGCCAGAACCTGAAGTTCAATGTGGAAGTTGTCGCCATCCGCGAAGCGACCGCTGAAGAGCTGGAGCACGGTCACGTGCACGGCGCGCATGGTCACGATCACGACCACGATCATGGTCACGATGGCTGCTGCGGCGGTCACGGTCACGACCACGATCATGGCCACGACCATGGTAAAGGCGGCTGCGGCGGCCACGGTGGCTGCGGCTGCCACTAATCTTTGCGCCTCGGCACGAAGACGACAAAAAGCGGGGAAACCCGCTTTTTTTACGCCTCAATAGTGCGGCGGTGGCGTCTCTTCGGCCTGGGAGGCGATATGGGAGGGTTGGGTCGCCTTCAGCTTCTCGATCATCAGACGCATATGCTCCCGCATCTTCGCCATCTCGATCTCGTGGGCGGTCACGGTTTTGTTGAGGTCTTCGATGGTGATTTCCTGAAACGCCAGCCGGCTTTCCAGCTCCGCAAGGCGCGTTTCTAATGTGCTATCGTGCATGGGTAACCTCTTTAGTCTGATCCTGCGGGCGGATTCTACTTAAGTTTCCCCCGGCGCGCAGCATCGCTGCGTCCTACAGGAAACTTATTCATACAAAAATAGTCCTAAAAGAGGCGATATTCAGGAACGTCCGTATGTAGATTTTAACGGCGACGTTCTATAGTACGTTTTTTGCTTTTTACGATAACCCTGGGGTGAGAGGCCCCGGCCCTGGAGAAATGGATGAAATCACTGTTTAAAGTAACGCTGCTGGCGACCACAATGGCCGTCGCCCTGAATGCACCGCTGACCTTTGCTGCAGATACCGCGGCGAAAGCAGCCCCGGCGGCTGAGAGTAAATCGGCATTTAAAAATGACGATCAGAAATCAGCCTATGCGCTGGGCGCGTCCCTGGGGCGTTACATGGAAAACTCCCTGAAAGAACAAGAAAAACTGGGCATTAAGCTGGATAAAGCCCAGCTGATCGCCGGCGTACAGGACGCGTTTGCCGATAAGAGCAAACTGTCCGACCAGGAGATCGAACAGACTCTGCAGGCCTTTGAAACACGCGTGAAGACCGCAGCTCAGCAGAAAATGGAAAAAGACGCTACTGAGAACGAAACCAAAGGTAAAGCTTTCCGTGACAGCTTTGCCAAAGAGAAGGGCGTGAAAACGTCTAAGACTGGCCTGCTGTATAAAGTCGAGAAAGAAGGCACTGGCGATGCGCCTAAAGACAGCGACAACGTGGTGGTTAACTACAAAGGTACGCTGATCGACGGCAAAGAGTTTGATAACTCTTATACCCGCGGCGAGCCGCTCTCTTTCCGTCTCGACGGGGTGATCCCGGGCTGGACTGAAGGCCTGAAGAACATCAAGAAAGGCGGCAAAATCAAGCTGGTCATTCCGCCAGATCTGGCCTACGGCAAAACCGGCGTCCCGGGGATCCCGGCCAACTCCACGCTGGTCTTTGATGTAGAGCTGCTGGATATCAAACCGGCGCCGAAAGCAGATGCTCAGCCGGAAGCCGCTGGCGATGCGAAAGCCGCAGACGCGAAAGCTGACGCTAAGAAGTAATCGGGTTCAGGCCGCCGTCTCGTCAGAGGCGGCGGCTTTTTTATTGCGCGCAGATATAATTAAAACTGGAAAGATCCTCAGGCGCTGTATTACTTTAGATAGCTTAATAATGATGATGAGCCTGCCCTGACAATAACGACAGGCTCCTGAAAAGGAGTGCTTTTTTTCATGTCCAGGTCGCTTTTAACCAACGAAACCAGCGAGCTTGACCTGCTGGATCAACGTCCCTTTGACCAGACCGATTTCGATATTCTTAAATCTTATGAAGCGGTGGTGGACGGGTTGGCGATGCTCATCGGTTCGCACTGTGAAATCGTGCTGCATTCTTTGCAGGATCTGAAATGCTCTGCCATCCGTATCGCCAATGGTGAACATACCGGCCGCCAAATCGGTTCACCGATTACCGATCTTGCGCTGCGCATGCTGCACGATATGACGGGCGCCGATAGCAGCGTTTCCAAATGCTACTTTACCCGCGCCAAAAGCGGCGTCCTGATGAAGTCGGTGACGATTGCCATCCGCAACCGCGATCACCGGGTGATTGGTCTGTTGTGCATCAACATGAATCTGGATGTGCCGTTTTCGCAGATCATGAGCACCTTTATTCCACCAGAAACGCCTGAGGTTAACTCGCCGGTGAACTTTGCTTCCTCGGTTGACGATCTGGTCGCCCAGACTCTGGAATTCACCATCGAAGAGGTGAATGCCGATCGCAGCGTGTCGAACAATGCTAAAAACCGTCAAATCGTGCTGAATCTCTACGAGAAAGGGATCTTCGATATTAAAGACGCCATTAACCAGGTGGCCGATCGTCTGAATATCTCCAAGCACACCGTCTACCTCTATATTCGCCAGTTCAAAAGCGGTGATTTCCAGGGGCTGGATAAGTAATGCGTTTTGCCCTCACGGTGACCGGACCTGCCTATGGCACGCAGCAGGCGAGCAGCGCCTGGCAATTTGCTCAGGCCGTGCTGCAGGAAGGCCATGAGCTGGCGTGCGTTTTTTTCTATCGCGAAGGCGTGCTTAACGCTAACCAGTTGACGGCGCCCGCCAGCGATGAGTTCGATCTGGTGCGCGGGTGGCAATCCCTCCACAATGAGCACGGCGTCGCGCTGCATATCTGCGTGGCGGCCGCCTTGCGTCGTGGCGTAACGGACGAACGCGAAGCGCAACAGCTCGCTCTGCCTGGCCATAATCTGCAGCCGGGTTTTACGTTAAGCGGACTTGGCGCGCTGGCGGAAGCGGCGCTCACTTGCGATCGGATGGTACAGTTCTGATGAAACGTGTGGCTTTCGTTTTTTCTTCCGCACCGCACGGCAGCGCCGCCGGCAGGGAAGGCCTCGATGCCTTATTAGCCACCTCCGCCCTCACCGACGAGATTGGCGTGTTTTTCGTAGGCGACGGCGTGTTTCAGCTGTTGCCCGCCCAGCGGCCTGGTGCTGTGCTGGCCCGCGACTACATCGCCACCTTTAAACTGCTGTCGCTATACGATATCGACCAGTGCTGGCTGTGCGCCGAGTCGGCGCGAGAGCGCGGCCTGGATCCCGCGACCCCGTGGGTGGTGGATGCCGAATGCCTGGCGCCGGATGCCCTGCGCGCCCGTCTGCATGAATTTGATGTGATTTTGCGTTTCTGAGGCCCCCATGCTCCATACGCTCAGTGTTTCTCCCTGGCATGCCGATATCGCAGCAATGCTTCGCTTGATGGAGCAAGGTGACGATCTGTTACTGCTGTCTGATGGCGTCGCGGCGGCTATCGCCGGCGGCCGCTTCCTTGAGATCCTGCAATCCGCCCCCATAACCCTTTACGTGCTGCAAGACGACGTTGACGCCCGCGGGCTAACTGGTCAAATTGCGGACAGTGTCGGCAGGGTTAGCTATACTGATTTCGTCAGACTCACAGTCAAACATGCCGGTCAGTTGGCCTGGTGATGGCGGGATCGTTGTATATTTCTTGACACCTTTTCGGCACCGCCCTAAAATTCTGCGTCCTCATAATATATGAGGCGATTTATTACGTGTTTACGAAGCAAAAGCTAAAACCAGGAGCTATTTAATGGCAACAATTAACCAGCTGGTACGCAAACCACGCGCGCGCAAAGTTGCAAAGAGCAACGTGCCAGCGCTGGAAGCCTGCCCGCAGAAACGTGGCGTATGTACTCGCGTATATACCACCACTCCTAAGAAACCGAACTCCGCACTGCGTAAAGTTTGCCGTGTGCGTCTGACTAACGGTTTCGAAGTCACCTCCTACATCGGTGGTGAAGGTCACAACCTGCAGGAGCACTCCGTGATCCTGATCCGTGGCGGTCGTGTTAAAGACCTTCCGGGTGTTCGTTACCACACCGTTCGTGGTGCGCTTGACTGCTCCGGCGTTAAAGACCGTAAGCAGGCTCGCTCCAAGTACGGCGTGAAGCGTCCTAAGGCTTAATGGTTCTCCGTTAAGTAAGGCCAAACTGATTTATCTTAATGTCATACTAAACTCTTAGAGTTTTGGACAATCCTGAATTAACAACGGAGTATTTCCATGCCACGTCGTCGCGTCATTGGTCAGCGTAAAATTCTGCCGGATCCGAAGTTCGGATCAGAACTGCTGGCTAAATTTGTCAATATCCTGATGGTAGATGGTAAAAAATCTACTGCAGAAACTATCGTATACAGCGCGCTGGAGACCCTGGCTCAGCGTTCTGGTAAATCTGAACTGGAAGCCTTCGAAGTTGCGCTCGAAAACGTGCGCCCGACTGTCGAAGTTAAGTCCCGCCGCGTAGGTGGTTCTACTTATCAGGTTCCAGTTGAAGTTCGTCCGGTCCGTCGTAATGCCCTGGCAATGCGTTGGATCGTTGAAGCTGCTCGTAAACGCGGTGATAAATCCATGGCTCTGCGCCTGGCGAACGAACTCACTGATGCTGCAGACAACAAAGGTACTGCAGTTAAGAAACGTGAAGACGTTCACCGTATGGCCGAAGCCAACAAGGCGTTCGCTCACTACCGTTGGTAATCCCTTCGGAGTCATAGTCACCAGGCGGGCGCTTCAGATGAGTCGCCCGCTCTGGATAACTTAACTGAACGCCTAAAGAAATAAACGAGGAATCAAATGGCTCGTACAACACCCATCGCACGCTACCGTAACATCGGTATCAGTGCGCACATCGACGCCGGTAAAACCACTACTACCGAACGTATTCTGTTCTACACCGGTGTAAACCACAAAATCGGTGAAGTTCATGACGGCGCCGCTACCATGGACTGGATGGAGCAGGAGCAGGAACGTGGTATCACCATCACTTCCGCTGCGACTACTGCATTCTGGTCTGGTATGGCTAAGCAGTATGAACCGCACCGTGTAAACATCATCGACACCCCGGGGCACGTTGACTTCACTATCGAAGTAGAACGTTCCATGCGTGTTCTTGATGGTGCGGTAATGGTTTACTGCGCAGTTGGTGGTGTTCAGCCGCAGTCTGAAACCGTATGGCGTCAGGCAAACAAATATAAAGTTCCGCGCATCGCGTTCGTTAACAAAATGGACCGCATGGGCGCTAACTTCCTGAAAGTTGTTGGTCAGATCAAAACCCGTCTGGGCGCGAACCCGGTTCCGCTGCAGCTGGCAATTGGTGCTGAAGAAGGTTTCACCGGCGTTGTTGACCTGGTGAAAATGAAAGCCATCAACTGGAACGATGCAGACCAGGGCGTAACCTTCGAATACGAAGATATCCCGGCTGACATGCAGGACCTGGCTGACGAATGGCACCAGAACCTGATCGAGTCCGCAGCTGAAGCTTCTGAAGAGCTGATGGAAAAATACCTGGGTGGTGAAGAACTGACTGAAGAAGAGATCAAAAAAGCTCTGCGTCAGCGCGTTCTGAACAACGAAATCATCCTGGTAACCTGTGGTTCTGCGTTCAAGAACAAAGGTGTTCAGGCGATGCTGGATGCGGTAGTTGACTACCTGCCATCCCCGGTTGACGTTCCGGCGATCAACGGCATCCTGGACGACGGTAAAGATACTCCGGCTGAGCGTCACGCAAGCGACGACGAGCCGTTCTCTGCACTGGCGTTCAAAATCGCTACCGACCCGTTCGTGGGCAACCTGACCTTCTTCCGCGTGTACTCCGGTGTGGTTAACTCTGGTGATACCGTACTGAACTCCGTGAAAGCTGCACGTGAGCGTTTCGGTCGTATCGTACAGATGCACGCTAACAAACGTGAAGAGATCAAAGAAGTTCGCGCGGGCGACATCGCTGCTGCAATCGGTCTGAAAGACGTAACTACTGGTGACACCCTGTGTGACCCGGATGCGCCGATCATTCTGGAGCGTATGGAATTCCCTGAGCCGGTAATCTCCATCGCCGTTGAGCCGAAAACCAAAGCTGACCAGGAAAAAATGGGTCTGGCTCTGGGGCGTCTGGCTAAAGAAGACCCGTCTTTCCGCGTATGGACTGACGAAGAGTCTAACCAGACCATTATCGCCGGTATGGGTGAGCTGCACCTCGACATCATCGTTGACCGTATGAAGCGTGAATTCAACGTTGAAGCGAACGTCGGTAAACCTCAGGTTGCTTACCGTGAAGCGATTCGCGCGAAAGTTACCGATATCGAAGGTAAACACGCCAAGCAGTCTGGTGGTCGTGGTCAGTACGGTCACGTTGTGATCGACATGTACCCGCTGGAGCCGGGCTCTAACCCGAAAGGTTACGAGTTCATCAACGACATCAAAGGTGGTGTAATTCCTGGCGAATACATCCCGGCCGTTGATAAAGGCATCCAGGAACAGCTGAAAGCTGGTCCGCTGGCAGGTTACCCGGTAGTTGATATGGGTATCCGTCTGCACTTCGGTTCTTACCACGACGTTGACTCCTCTGAGCTGGCGTTTAAACTGGCTGCGTCTATTGCCTTTAAAGAAGGCTTTAAGAAAGCAAAACCAGTTCTGCTTGAGCCGATCATGAAGGTTGAAGTAGAAACTCCGGAAGAGAACACTGGTGACGTTATCGGTGACTTGAGCCGTCGTCGCGGTATGCTGCGCGGTCAGGAATCCGAAGTAACCGGCGTTAAGATCCACGCTGAAGTACCGCTGTCCGAAATGTTCGGTTATGCAACTCAGCTGCGTTCTCTGACCAAAGGTCGTGCATCATACACCATGGAATTCCTGAAGTATGATGATGCGCCGAACAACGTTGCTCAGGCCGTTATTGAAGCCCGTGGTAAATAATCCACAGGATTAAAACCTAAGTCCCGTGCTCTCTCCGAAGGGGAGAGCACTATAGTAAGGAATATAGCCGTGTCTAAAGAAAAATTTGAACGTACAAAACCGCACGTCAACGTTGGTACTATCGGCCACGTTGACCATGGTAAAACTACCCTGACTGCTGCCATCACTACCGTTCTGGCTAAAACCTACGGTGGTTCCGCTCGCGCATTCGACCAGATCGATAACGCGCCGGAAGAAAAAGCTCGTGGTATCACCATCAACACCTCTCACGTTGAATATGACACCCCGACTCGCCACTACGCGCACGTAGACTGCCCGGGCCACGCCGACTATGTTAAAAACATGATCACCGGTGCTGCGCAGATGGACGGCGCGATCCTGGTTGTTGCTGCGACTGACGGCCCGATGCCGCAGACTCGTGAGCACATCCTGCTGGGTCGTCAGGTAGGCGTTCCGTACATCATCGTGTTCCTGAACAAATGCGACATGGTTGATGACGAAGAGCTGCTGGAACTGGTTGAGATGGAAGTTCGTGAACTGCTGTCTCAGTACGATTTCCCGGGCGACGACACCCCGATCGTTCGTGGTTCTGCTCTGAAAGCGCTGGAAGGCGACGCAGAGTGGGAAGCGAAAATCATCGAACTGGCTGGCCACCTGGATACCTATATCCCGGAACCAGAGCGTGCGATTGACAAGCCGTTCCTGCTGCCGATCGAAGACGTATTCTCCATCTCCGGTCGTGGTACCGTTGTTACCGGTCGTGTAGAGCGCGGTATCATCAAAGTGGGTGAAGAAGTTGAAATCGTTGGTATCAAAGAAACCGCGAAAACCACCTGTACTGGCGTTGAAATGTTCCGCAAACTGCTGGACGAAGGCCGTGCTGGTGAGAACGTAGGTGTTCTGCTGCGTGGTATCAAACGTGAAGAAATCGAACGTGGTCAGGTACTGGCTAAGCCGGGCACCATCAACCCGCACACCAAGTTCGAATCTGAAGTGTACATCCTGTCCAAAGACGAAGGCGGCCGTCATACTCCGTTCTTCAAAGGCTACCGTCCGCAGTTCTACTTCCGTACAACTGACGTGACTGGCACCATCGAACTGCCGGAAGGCGTAGAGATGGTAATGCCGGGCGACAACATCAAAATGGTTGTTACCCTGATCCACCCGATCGCGATGGACGATGGTCTGCGTTTCGCAATCCGTGAAGGCGGCCGTACCGTTGGCGCGGGCGTTGTAGCTAAAGTTCTGGGCTAATTCGTTAGCTTTGAATAAAAAAGGGCGCTTCGGCGCCCTTTTTGCTGTCCGTCGTTCAGCGAAAAAGGCGGTTATGCTGGCGATTCATAACGTGCGCTGCGGCGGATAATGAGTAAATGGTCTATTGTAATCATAACTATTCTCATTTAATATTTGTGCATAAATTGAACGGGAGTTTATATGTACGTTTGTTTGTGCAATGGCATCAGCGATAAAAAAATTCGCCAGGTTGTCCGCCAGTTTCAACCGCAATCTTTTCAGCAATTACGTAAGTTTGTTCCCGTTGGAAATCAATGCGGTAAGTGTGTTCGCGCGGCGCGGGAAGTTATGGAAGATGAATTAACCACCATGCCGGAATTCAAAGAAATCGCCTGAAGTCCACGCTTCTCTTTTGACATCCCTATAGGCCGGACTACGCTTCAATGAGTGGAAGCGGAGGGACTATATAATGAAAGGTGATGTCAAAATCATAAGTTATCTCAATAAATTATTGGGAAATGAGCTGGTCGCAATTAATCAGTACTTTCTCCATGCGAGAATGTTCAAAAACTGGGGCCTGATGCGCCTCAACGATATCGAGTACCACGAATCCATCGACGAAATGAAGCATGCCGATAAATACATCGAGCGTATTCTTTTTCTCGAAGGTATCCCTAATCTGCAGGATCTCGGCAAACTTGGCATCGGTGAAGATGTGGAAGAGATGCTGCAGTCCGATTTAAGACTGGAGCTGGAAGGGGCGCAAAATCTGCGCGAGGCGATCGCCTACGCCGACAGCGTCCATGACTACGTCAGCCGCGATATGATGATTGAGATCCTGGCGGATGAAGAAGGCCATATTGACTGGCTGGAAACCGAACTCGATCTGATCGGCAAAATCGGCCTGCAAAATTACCTGCAGTCGCAGATCAAAGTGTCAGACTAGCCAGCGTCTGACACCCGCACCAGAAACCCGCGGCCGCCAGAAATGGCCCAAACGGCAGCGGGTTGTTCCCCCTCCATTTACTGCTCCCGCCGTACCTGGCGTGCAAACCTGATACTGCCCACACCGTGCCGGCGAGCAGCGATGCCACCAGTAGCAGCTGCGGCAACAATTGCCAGCCATGCCAGGCGCCTAGGGCGGCGAGATATTTGATATCCCCATACCCCAACCCCTCATAGCCGCGGATCCCGCGATATAGCCAGTAAAGCGCAGCCAAACACAGATAGCCGCCTATCGCTCCCCAGACGGCATCATGAAGGTGGTGCGGCGCCAGACAGAGATAAAAAAGTAAACCACTCCACAGCAGGGGACAGGTGTAACGGTCGGGCAGCAGGCCGTGACGCAGGTCCTGGTGGCATAAGGCTAAGGTCAATCCGCTATAGCACAGCAAGAAGGGGAGGGCGGCGAGCATGGTTAACCCCGTAATCGTCAAAGAACATCGCCTCACTATGCTTATTGTCACCCGTCCGGTGCAAAAAGGACTTTCCTGGAATGGATGGCGCTACCCGCGTTAATTTGCCGCGTTGTCGGTCCGTACAGTTCGCTGGCGCGAAGGCGCGCAAATCCTGGTGATGATTTTCTAAACAGCACTTGCGTAGCGCCAGAATTTGCGTATAATGCGCGGGCCTGTCAAAGTTGACGGCCGGTTCAATATGAACCCTGGTAATCGCAGTTGGGTTATCAAACAATGTCCCCAATCGGGGGACTATGTAAGAACGGTTACACTCTCCCATCAATCGTAATGGGTATGAGGAGTAATCATTTCGTCTATAAAATAATTGGAGCTCTGGTCTCATGCAGAACCAAAGAATCCGTATCCGCCTGAAAGCGTTTGATCATCGTCTGATCGATCAATCAACCGCGGAAATCGTCGAGACTGCTAAGCGCACTGGTGCGCAAGTCCGTGGTCCGATCCCGCTGCCGACCCGCAAAGAGCGCTTTACCGTTCTGATCTCCCCGCACGTCAACAAAGACGCGCGTGACCAGTACGAAATTCGCACTCACAAGCGTCTGGTTGACATCGTTGAGCCAACTGAAAAAACCGTTGATGCTCTGATGCGTCTGGATCTGGCTGCCGGTGTAGACGTGCAGATCAGCCTGGGTTAATCAGGTCATCGAGCGATTGAGAGGTTGAAACAATGATTGGTTTAGTCGGTAAAAAAGTGGGCATGACCCGCATCTTCACTGAAGATGGCGTTTCTATCCCAGTAACCGTAATCGAAGTTGAAGCAAACCGTGTTACTCAGGTTAAAGACCTGGCTAACGATGGCTACCGCGCAATCCAGGTTACCACCGGTGCTAAAAAAGCTAACCGTGTAACCAAGCCGGAAGCGGGTCACTTCGCTAAAGCTGGCGTTGAAGCTGGCCGTGGTCTGTGGGAATTCCGTCTGGCTGACGGCGAAGAATTCACCGTAGGTCAGAACATTAGCGTTGAACTGTTTGCTGACGTTAAAAAAGTTGACGTAACCGGTACCTCTAAAGGTAAAGGTTTTGCTGGTACCGTTAAGCGCTGGAACTTCCGTACCCAGGACGCTACTCACGGTAACTCCTTGTCTCACCGCGTTCCGGGTTCTATCGGTCAGAACCAGACTCCGGGCAAAGTGTTCAAAGGCAAGAAAATGGCAGGTCAGCTGGGTAATGAGCGTGTAACCGTTCAGAGCCTGGACGTAGTACGTGTTGACGCTGAGCGCAACCTGCTGCTGGTTAAAGGTGCTGTCCCGGGTGCGACCGGTAGCGACCTGATCGTTAAACCAGCTGTGAAGGCGTGAGGAGATAGCAATGGAATTAGTATTGAAAGACGCGCAGAGCGCGCTGACTGTTTCCGAAACTACCTTCGGTCGTGATTTCAACGAAGCGCTGGTTCACCAGGTTGTTGTTGCTTATGCAGCTGGTGCGCGTCAGGGCACTCGTGCTCAGAAGACTCGTGCTGAAATCACTGGCTCCGGTAAAAAACCGTGGCGCCAGAAAGGTACCGGCCGTGCGCGTTCTGGTTCTATCAAGAGCCCGATCTGGCGTTCCGGTGGCGTGACCTTTGCTGCTCGTCCGCAGGACCACAGTCAAAAAGTTAACAAGAAGATGTACCGCGGCGCGCTGAAAAGCATCCTGTCCGAACTGGTACGTCAGGATCGTCTGATCGTTGTCGAGAAGTTCTCTGTTGAAGCGCCGAAAACTAAGCTGCTGGCACAGAAACTGAAAGACATGGCTCTGGAAGATGTGCTGATCATCACCGGTGAGCTGGACGAGAACCTGTTCCTGGCCGCACGTAACCTGCACAAGGTTGACGTACGTGATGCGAACGGTATCGACCCGGTTAGCCTGATCGCCTTCGACAAAGTCGTAATGACTGCTGATGCTGTTAAGCAAGTTGAGGAGATGCTGGCATGATTCGTGAAGAACGTCTGCTGAAGGTGCTGCGCGCACCGCACGTTTCTGAAAAAGCGTCTACTGCGATGGAAAAAACAAACACCATCGTTCTCAAAGTTGCTAAAGACGCGACCAAAGCAGAAATCAAAGCTGCTGTGCAGAAACTGTTTGAAGTCGAAGTCGAAGTCGTTAACACCCTGGTTGTTAAAGGGAAAGTTAAACGTCACGGACAGCGTATCGGTCGTCGTAGCGACTGGAAAAAAGCTTACGTCACCCTGAAAGAAGGCCAGAATCTGGACTTCGTTGGCGGCGCTGAGTAAGTCGGAGGAGTAATACAATGGCAGTTGTTAAATGTAAACCGACATCTCCGGGTCGTCGCCACGTCGTTAAAGTGGTTAACCCAGAGCTGCACAAGGGCAAACCTTTTGCTCCGTTGCTGGAAAAAAACAGCAAATCCGGTGGTCGTAACAACAATGGCCGTATCACCACCCGTCATATCGGTGGTGGCCACAAGCAGGCTTACCGTATTGTTGACTTCAAACGCAACAAAGATGGTATCCCGGCAGTTGTTGAACGTCTTGAGTACGATCCGAACCGCTCCGCGAACATCGCGCTGGTTCTGTACAAAGACGGCGAGCGCCGTTACATCCTGGCCCCGAAAGGCCTGAAAGCTGGCGACCAGATTCAGTCTGGCGTTGATGCTGCAATCAAAGCAGGCAACACCCTGCCGATGCGCAATATCCCGGTTGGTTCTACCGTTCATAACGTAGAAATGAAACCAGGTAAAGGCGGTCAGCTGGCTCGTTCCGCTGGTACTTACGTTCAGATCGTTGCTCGCGACGGTGCTTATGTCACCCTGCGTCTGCGTTCTGGTGAAATGCGTAAAGTCGAAGCAGACTGCCGCGCTACTCTGGGCGAAGTTGGCAATGCTGAGCATATGCTGCGCGTTCTGGGTAAAGCAGGTGCTGCACGCTGGCGTGGTGTTCGTCCTACCGTTCGCGGTACTGCGATGAACCCAGTAGACCACCCACATGGTGGTGGTGAAGGTCGTAACTTTGGTAAGCACCCGGTATCCCCGTGGGGCCTGCAGACCAAAGGTAAGAAGACCCGCAGCAACAAGCGTACTGATAAATTCATCGTACGTCGCCGTAGCAAATAATTTTAGAGGATAAGCCATGCCACGTTCTCTCAAGAAAGGTCCTTTTATTGACCTGCACTTGCTGAAGAAGGTAGAGAAAGCGGTGGAAAGCGGAGACAAGAAGCCCCTGCGCACTTGGTCCCGTCGTTCAACGATCTTTCCTAACATGATCGGTTTGACCATCGCTGTCCATAATGGTCGTCAGCACGTTCCAGTATTTGTTTCCGACGAAATGGTCGGTCACAAACTGGGTGAATTCGCACCGACTCGTACTTATCGCGGCCACGCTGCTGATAAAAAAGCGAAGAAGAAATAAGGTAGGAGGAAGAGATGGAAACTTTAGCTCAACATCGCCATGCTCGTTCTTCTGCTCAGAAGGTTCGCCTTGTAGCTGACCTGATTCGCGGTAAGAAAGTGTCGCAGGCCCTGGATATTCTGACCTACACCAACAAAAAAGCTGCTGTACTGGTCAAGAAGGTACTGGAATCTGCCATTGCTAACGCTGAACACAACGATGGCGCTGACATTGATGATCTGAAAGTTGCGAAAATTTTCGTAGACGAAGGCCCGAGCATGAAGCGCATTATGCCGCGTGCTAAAGGTCGTGCAGATCGCATCCTGAAGCGCACCAGCCACATCACTGTGGTTGTGTCCGATCGCTGAGACTCTGGAGACTAGCAATGGGTCAGAAAGTACATCCTAATGGTATTCGCCTGGGTATTGTCAAACCATGGAACTCTACCTGGTTCGCGAACACCAAAGAATTCGCTGACAACCTGGACAGCGATTTTAAAGTACGTCAGTTCCTGACTAAAGAACTGGCTAAAGCGTCTGTATCTCGCATCGTTATCGAGCGTCCGGCTAAGAGCATCCGTGTGACCATTCACACCGCTCGCCCGGGTATCGTTATCGGTAAGAAAGGCGAAGACGTAGAAAAACTGCGCAAGGTCGTAGCGGATATCGCTGGCGTACCTGCACAGATCAATATCGCCGAAGTTCGTAAACCTGAACTGGACGCAAAACTGGTTGCTGACAGCATCACTTCTCAGCTGGAACGTCGCGTTATGTTCCGTCGTGCGATGAAGCGTGCTGTACAGAACGCAATGCGTCTGGGCGCTAAAGGTATCAAAGTTGAAGTTAGCGGCCGTCTGGGCGGCGCGGAAATCGCACGTACCGAATGGTACCGTGAAGGTCGCGTACCGCTGCACACTCTGCGTGCTGACATCGACTACAACACCTCTGAAGCGCACACCACTTACGGTGTAATCGGCGTTAAGGTATGGATCTTCAAAGGTGAGATCCTGGGTGGTATGGCTGCTGTTGAACAACCGGAACCGGCTGCTCAACCTAAAAAGCAGCAGCGTAAAGGCCGTAAATAAGGAGCGTCGCTGATGTTACAACCAAAGCGTACAAAATTCCGTAAAGTGCACAAAGGCCGCAACCGTGGTCTGGCGCAGGGTACGGATGTTAGCTTCGGCACTTTCGGTCTGAAAGCTGTTGGCCGTGGTCGTCTGACTGCACGTCAGATCGAAGCAGCACGTCGTGCTATGACCCGTGCAGTTAAGCGTCAAGGTAAGATCTGGATCCGTGTATTCCCGGACAAACCGATCACCGAGAAGCCGCTGGAAGTTCGTATGGGTAAAGGTAAAGGTAACGTGGAGTACTGGGTTGCCTTGATTCAGCCGGGTAAAGTCCTGTATGAAATGGACGGTGTACCGGAAGAGCTGGCCCGTGAAGCATTCGGCCTGGCAGCAGCGAAACTGCCGATCAAAACCACCTTTGTAACTAAGACGGTGATGTAATGAAAGCAAAAGAGCTGCGTGAAAAAAGCGTTGAAGAGCTGAACGCTGAGCTGCTGAACCTGCTGCGTGAGCAGTTCAACCTGCGCATGCAGGCTGCAAGTGGCCAGCTGCAACAGACTCATCTGCTGAAGCAAGTGCGTCGTGATGTTGCACGCGTTAAGACTTTACTGACTCAGAAGGCGGGTGCGTAATGACCGATAAAATCCGTACTCTGCAAGGTCGCGTAGTTAGCGACAAAATGGAGAAATCCATTGTTGTTGCTATCGAACGTATGGTGAAACACCCGGTTTACGGCAAATTCATCAAACGTACGACCAAACTGCACGTACATGACGAGAACAACGAATGCGGTATCGGCGACAAGGTTGAAATCCGCGAATGCCGTCCGCTGTCCAAGACTAAGTCCTGGACGCTGGTTCGCGTTGTAGAGAAAGCGGTTCTGTAATAGAGTACGCATTCTCGATACGGATAAACGGCTCAGCGATGAGCCGTTTATTTTTTCTACCCATATCTGGTTTGTGGTGTTATAATGCCGCGCCCTCGATATGGGGCTTTTTAACGACCCTAATTTTCGGGTCTCAGTAGTAGTTGACATTAGCGGAGCACTAAAATGATCCAAGAACAGACTATGCTGAACGTCGCCGACAACTCCGGTGCACGTCGCGTAATGTGTATCAAGGTTCTGGGTGGCTCGCACCGTCGCTACGCAGGCGTAGGCGACATCATCAAGATCACCATCAAAGAAGCAATTCCGCGTGGTAAGGTCAAAAAAGGTGATGTGCTGAAGGCGGTAGTGGTGCGCACCAAGAAGGGTGTTCGTCGCCCGGACGGTTCTGTCATTCGCTTCGATGGTAATGCATGCGTTATTCTGAACAATAACAGCGAGCAGCCTATCGGTACGCGTATTTTTGGGCCGGTAACTCGTGAACTTCGTACCGAGAAGTTCATGAAAATTATCTCTCTGGCACCAGAAGTACTCTAAGGAGCGAATCATGGCAGCGAAAATCCGTCGTGATGACGAAGTTATCGTGTTAACCGGTAAAGATAAAGGTAAGCGCGGTAAAGTTAAGAATGTCCTGTCTTCCGGCAAGGTCATTGTTGAAGGTATCAACCTGGTTAAGAAACACCAGAAGCCGGTTCCGGCTCTGAACCAACCAGGCGGCATCGTTGAAAAAGAAGCTGCAATTCAGGTTTCTAACGTTGCAATCTTCAATGCGGCAACCGGCAAGGCTGACCGTGTAGGCTTTAGATTCGAAGACGGCAAAAAAGTCCGTTTCTTCAAGTCTAACAGCGAAACTATCAAGTAATTTGGAGTAGTACGATGGCGAAACTGCATGATTACTACAAAGACGAAGTAGTTAAGAAACTCATGACTGAGTTTAACTACAATTCTGTCATGCAAGTCCCTCGGGTCGAGAAGATCACCCTGAACATGGGTGTTGGTGAAGCGATCGCTGACAAGAAACTGCTGGATAACGCAGCAGCTGACCTGGCAGCAATCTCCGGTCAAAAACCGCTGATCACCAAAGCACGCAAATCAGTTGCAGGCTTCAAAATCCGTCAGGGCTATCCGATCGGCTGTAAAGTAACTCTGCGTGGCGAACGCATGTGGGAGTTCTTTGAGCGCCTGATCACTATTGCTGTACCGCGTATTCGTGACTTCCGCGGCCTGTCCGCTAAGTCTTTCGACGGTCGTGGCAACTACAGCATGGGTGTCCGTGAGCAGATCATCTTCCCAGAAATCGACTACGATAAAGTCGACCGCGTTCGTGGTTTGGATATTACCATTACCACTACTGCGAAATCTGACGAAGAAGGCCGTGCTCTGCTGGCTGCCTTTGACTTCCCGTTCCGCAAGTAAGGTAGGGTTACTTAATGGCTAAGCAATCAATGAAAGCACGCGAAGTAAAGCGCGTGGCTTTAGCTGATAAATTCTTCGCTAAACGCGCTGAACTGAAAGCTATCATCTCTGATGTGAACGCAACCGACGAAGATCGTTGGAATGCCGTTCTCAAGCTGCAGACTCTGCCGCGTGATTCCAGCCCGTCTCGTCAGCGTAACCGCTGCCGTCAAACAGGTCGTCCGCATGGTTTCCTGCGGAAGTTCGGGTTGAGCCGTATTAAGGTCCGTGAAGCCGCTATGCGCGGTGAAATCCCGGGTCTGAAAAAGGCTAGCTGGTAATTGTCACCAATTGAATCACGGGAGTAAAGACAGATGAGCATGCAAGATCCGATCGCGGATATGCTGACCCGTATCCGTAACGGTCAGGCCGCGAACAAAGCTGCGGTCACCATGCCTTCCTCCAAGCTGAAAGTGGCAATCGCCAACGTGCTGAAGGAAGAAGGTTTTATCGAAGATTTTAAAGTTGAAGGCGACACCAAGCCGGAACTGGAACTGACTCTTAAGTATTTCCAGGGTAAAGCTGTTGTAGAAAGCATTCAGCGTGTCAGCCGCCCAGGTCTGCGCATCTATAAGAAAAAAGATGAGCTGCCGAAAGTTATGGCCGGTCTGGGTATCGCAGTTGTTTCTACCTCTAAAGGTGTTATGACTGATCGTGCAGCGCGCCAGGCTGGTCTTGGTGGCGAAATTATCTGCTACGTAGCCTAATCGGAGGAAAAAATGTCTCGTGTTGCTAAAGCACCGGTCGTTGTTCCTGCCGGCGTTGATGTAAAAATCAACGGTCAGGTTATTACGATCAAAGGTAAAAACGGCGAGCTGACTCGTACTCTCAACGATGCTGTTGAAGTTAAACATGCAGATAATGCACTGACCTTCGGTCCGCGTGATGGTTACGCAGACGGTTGGGCTCAGGCTGGTACCGCGCGTGCCCTGCTGAACTCAATGGTTATCGGTGTTACCGAAGGCTTCACTAAGAAGCTGCAGCTGGTTGGTGTAGGTTATCGTGCAGCGGTCAAAGGGAATGTAGTAAACCTGGCTTTAGGTTTCTCTCACCCGGTTGATCATCAGCTGCCTGCGGGTATCACTGCAGAATGTCCGACTCAGACTGAAATCGTGCTGAAAGGCGCTGATAAGCAGGTGATCGGCCAGGTTGCAGCAGATCTGCGCGCCTACCGTCGTCCTGAGCCTTACAAAGGCAAGGGTGTTCGTTACGCCGACGAAGTCGTGCGTACCAAAGAGGCTAAGAAGAAGTAAGGTAACACTATGGATAAGAAATCTGCTCGTATCCGTCGTGCGACCCGCGCACGCCGCAAGCTCCAGGAGCTGGGCGCAACTCGCCTGGTGGTACATCGTACCCCGCGTCACATTTACGCACAGGTAATTGCACCGAATGGTTCTGAAGTTCTGGTAGCTGCTTCTACTGTAGAAAAAGCTATCGCTGAACAACTGAAGTACACCGGTAACAAAGACGCTGCTGCAGCTGTGGGTAAAGCTGTCGCTGAACGCGCTCTGGAAAAAGGCATCAAAGATGTTTCCTTTGACCGTTCCGGGTTCCAATATCATGGTCGTGTCCAGGCACTGGCAGATGCTGCCCGTGAAGCTGGCCTTCAGTTCTAAGGTAGAGGTGTAAGATGGCTCACATCGAAAAACAAGCTGGCGAACTGCAGGAAAAGCTGATCGCGGTAAACCGCGTATCTAAAACCGTTAAAGGTGGTCGTATTTTCTCCTTCACAGCTCTGACTGTAGTAGGCGATGGTAACGGTCGCGTTGGTTTTGGTTACGGTAAAGCGCGTGAAGTTCCAGCAGCGATCCAGAAAGCGATGGAAAAAGCCCGTCGCAATATGATTAACGTCGCGCTGAACCACGGCACCCTGCAGCACCCGGTTAAGGGTACTCACACGGGTTCTCGTGTATTCATGCAGCCGGCTTCCGAAGGTACCGGTATCATCGCCGGTGGTGCAATGCGCGCCGTTCTGGAAGTCGCTGGGGTTCGTAACGTTCTGGCTAAAGCGTATGGTTCCACCAACCCGATTAACGTGGTTCGTGCAACTATCGACGGTCTGGAAAACATGAAGTCCCCGGATATGGTCGCTGCCAAGCGTGGTAAATCCGTTGAAGAAATTCTGGGGAAATAAACCATGGCAAAGACTATTAAAATTACTCAAACCCGCAGTGCAATCGGTCGTCTGCCGAAACACAAGGCAACGCTGCTTGGCCTGGGTCTGCGTCGTATTGGTCACACCGTAGAGCGCGAGGATACTCCTGCTGTTCGTGGTATGGTCAACGCGGTTTCCTTCATGGTTAAAGTTGAGGAGTAAGAGATGCGTTTAAATACTCTGTCTCCGGCCGAAGGCTCCAAAAAGGCGGGTAAACGCCTGGGTCGTGGTATCGGTTCTGGCCTCGGTAAAACCGGTGGTCGTGGTCACAAAGGTCAGAAATCTCGTTCTGGCGGTGGCGTACGTCGCGGTTTCGAGGGTGGTCAGATGCCTCTGTACCGTCGTCTGCCGAAATTCGGCTTCACTTCTCGTAAAGCGATGATCACCGCAGAGATCCGTCTCTCCGATCTGGCTCACGTAGAAGGCGATGTAGTAGACCTGAACGCGCTGAAAGCGGCTAACATTATCGGTGTCCAGATCGAGTTCGCGAAAGTGATCCTGTCTGGTGAGGTAACTCGTCCGGTAACTGTTCGTGGCCTGCGTGTGACTAAAGGTGCTCGTGCTGCTATCGAAGCTGCTGGCGGTAAAATTGAGGAATAAGTAGCAGATGGCTAAACAACCGGGATTAGATTTTCAAAGTGCCAAAGGTGGCCTTGGCGAACTGAAACGCAGACTTCTGTTTGTGGTCGGTGCGCTGATAGTGTTCCGTATTGGCTCTTTTATTCCGATCCCTGGTATTGATGCCGCTGTACTTGCCAAACTGCTTGAGCAACAGCGAGGCACCATCATTGAAATGTTCAACATGTTCTCTGGTGGTGCTCTCAGCCGTGCTTCTATCTTTGCACTGGGGATTATGCCGTACATTTCGGCATCTATCATCGTGCAGCTGCTGACGGTGGTTTATCAACCGCTGGCAGAACTGAAGAAAGAAGGGGAGTCTGGTCGTCGTAAGATCAGCCAGTACACCCGCTACGGTACTCTGGTGCTGGCGATATTCCAGTCGATCGGTATTGCTACCGGTCTGCCGAATATGCCTGGTATGCAGGGCCTGGTGATTAATCCAGGCTTTGCATTCTATTTCACCGCTGTTGTCAGTCTGGTCACAGGGACTATGTTCCTGATGTGGCTCGGCGAACAGATCACTGAACGCGGTATCGGTAACGGTATCTCGATCATTATCTTCGCCGGTATCGTTGCGGGACTCCCGCCGGCCATCGCCCATACTATCGAGCAAGCGCGTCAAGGCGACCTGCACTTCCTCCTGTTGCTGTTGGTTGCAGTATTAGTATTTGCAGTGACCTTCTTTGTTGTATTCGTTGAACGTGGTCAACGCCGCATTGTGGTAAACTACGCGAAACGTCAACAGGGTCGTCGTGTCTATGCTGCACAGAGCACACATTTACCGCTGAAAGTGAATATGGCGGGGGTGATCCCGGCAATCTTCGCTTCCAGTATTATACTGTTCCCGGCAACCATCACGTCATGGTTCGGGGGTGGTACTGGTTGGAACTGGCTGACAACAATTTCGCTGTATTTGCAGCCTGGGCAACCGCTTTATGTGTTACTCTATGCGTCTGCAATCATCTTCTTCTGTTTCTTCTACACGGCGTTGGTTTTCAACCCGCGTGAAACAGCAGATAACCTGAAGAAGTCCGGTGCATTTGTACCAGGAATTCGTCCGGGAGAGCAAACGGCGAAGTATATCGATAAAGTGATGACTCGCCTGACTCTGGTTGGTGCGTTGTACATTACTTTTATCTGCCTGATCCCGGAGTTCATGCGTGACGCGATGAAAGTGCCGTTCTACTTCGGTGGGACCTCGCTGCTTATCGTTGTTGTCGTGATTATGGACTTTATGGCTCAAGTGCAAACTCTGATGATGTCCAGTCAGTATGAGTCTGCATTGAAGAAGGCGAACCTGAAAGGCTACGGCCGCTAAAACTGGTCGCCCGAGAAGTTACGGAGAGTAAAAATGAAAGTTCGTGCTTCCGTCAAGAAATTATGCCGTAACTGCAAAATCGTTAAGCGTGATGGCGTCATCCGTGTGATTTGCAGTGCCGAGCCGAAGCATAAACAGCGCCAAGGCTGATTTTTTCGCATATTTTTCTTGCAAAGTTGGATTGAGCTGGCTAGATTAGCCAGCCAATCTTTTGTATGTCTGTACGTTTCCATTTGAGTATCCTGAAAACGGGCTTTTCAGCATGGTGCGTACATATTAAATAGTAGGAGTGCATAGTGGCCCGTATAGCAGGCATTAACATTCCTGATCACAAACATACCGTAATCGCTTTAACCGCTATTTTCGGTATCGGCAAAACCCGTTCTAAAGCCATCTGCGCTGAAACGGGCATCGCTGAAAATGTTAAGATCAGTGAGCTGTCTGAAGAACAAATTGATATTCTGCGTGAAGCAGTAGGTAAATTTGTCGTTGAAGGTGATCTGCGCCGTGAAATCACCCTGAGCATCAAGCGTCTGATGGACCTTGGTTGCTACCGTGGTTTGCGTCATCGTCGTGGTCTCCCGGTTCGCGGTCAGCGTACCAAGACCAACGCACGTACCCGTAAGGGTCCGCGTAAACCGATCAAGAAATAATCGGGGTGATTGAATAATGGCAAAGGCACCAATTCGTGCACGTAAGCGTGTAAGAAAACAAGTCTCTGACGGCGTGGCTCATATCCATGCTTCTTTTAACAACACCATCGTTACCATTACTGATCGTCAGGGTAACGCACTGGGTTGGGCAACAGCCGGTGGTTCCGGTTTCCGTGGTTCTCGCAAATCCACTCCGTTCGCAGCTCAGGTTGCAGCAGAGCGTTGCGCAGAAGCCGTAAAAGAATACGGCATCAAGAATCTGGAAGTTATGGTCAAAGGTCCGGGTCCGGGTCGCGAATCTACCATTCGTGCACTGAACGCCGCTGGTTTCCGCATCACTAATATTACTGATGTGACTCCGATCCCTCATAACGGTTGTCGTCCGCCGAAAAAACGTCGCGTATAACGCTGCGTTTTCCAGGTTAGTTGGAGAAAGAAAATGGCAAGATATTTGGGTCCTAAGCTCAAGCTGAGCCGTCGTGAGGGCACCGACTTATTCCTTAAGTCTGGCGTTCGCGCGATCGATACCAAGTGTAAAATTGAACAAGCTCCTGGCCAGCACGGTGCGCGTAAGCCGCGTCTGTCTGACTATGGTGTGCAGTTGCGTGAAAAGCAAAAAGTTCGCCGTATGTACGGTGTGCTGGAGCGTCAGTTCCGTAACTACTATAAAGAAGCAGCACGTCTGAAAGGCAACACCGGTGAAAACCTGTTGGCTCTGCTGGAAGGTCGTCTGGACAACGTTGTATACCGTATGGGCTTCGGCGCCACTCGTGCTGAAGCACGCCAGCTGGTTAGCCACAAAGCGATTATGGTAAACGGTCGTGTTGTTAACATCGCTTCTTATCAGGTTAAAGCGAATGACGTTGTCAGCATTCGTGAGAAAGCGAAAAAGCAATCTCGCGTGAAAGCCGCTCTGGAGCTGGCTGAGCAGCGTGAAAAGCCAACCTGGCTGGAAGTTGATGCTGGCAAGATGGAAGGTACGTTCAAGCGTCAGCCGGAGCGTTCTGATCTGTCTGCGGACATTAACGAACACCTGATCGTCGAGCTTTACTCCAAGTAAAGCTTAGTACCAAAGAGAGGACACAATGCAGGGTTCTGTGACAGAGTTTCTAAAACCGCGCCTGGTCGATATCGAGCAAGTGAGTTCGACGCACGCCAAGGTGACCCTTGAGCCTTTAGAGCGTGGCTTCGGCCATACTCTGGGTAACGCACTGCGCCGTATTCTGCTCTCATCGATGCCGGGTTGCGCGGTGACCGAGGTTGAGATTGATGGTGTACTGCACGAGTACAGCACCAAAGAAGGCGTTCAGGAAGACATCCTTGAAATCCTGCTCAACCTGAAAGGGCTGGCGGTGAGAGTTCAGGGTAAAGATGAAGTCATCCTTACTTTGAATAAATCTGGCATTGGCCCTGTGACCGCAGCCGACATTACCCACGACGGTGATGTCGAAATCGTCAAGCCGCAGCACGTGATTTGCCACCTGACTGATGAGAACGCTGCTATCAGCATGCGTATCAAAGTTCAGCGCGGTCGCGGTTATGTGCCGGCTTCTGCCCGAATTCATTCGGAAGAAGATGAGCGCCCAATCGGCCGTCTGCTGGTCGACGCCTGCTACAGCCCTGTAGAGCGTATTGCCTACAATGTTGAAGCTGCGCGTGTAGAACAGCGTACCGACCTGGACAAGCTGGTCATCGAAATGGAAACCAACGGCACAATCGATCCTGAAGAGGCGATTCGTCGTGCGGCAACCATCCTGGCTGAACAACTGGAAGCTTTTGTTGACTTACGTGATGTACGTCAGCCAGAAGTGAAAGAAGAGAAACCAGAATTCGATCCGATCCTGCTGCGCCCTGTTGACGATCTGGAATTGACTGTCCGCTCTGCTAACTGCCTCAAGGCAGAAGCTATCCACTATATCGGTGATCTGGTACAGCGTACCGAGGTTGAGTTGCTGAAAACGCCGAACCTGGGTAAAAAATCTCTTACTGAGATTAAAGACGTGCTGGCTTCCCGTGGACTGTCTCTGGGCATGCGCCTGGAAAACTGGCCACCAGCAAGCATTGCTGACGAGTAACCGGATCACAGGTTAAGGTTTTACTGAGAAGGATAAGGTCATGCGCCATCGTAAGAGTGGTCGTCAACTGAACCGCAACAGCAGCCATCGCCAGGCTATGTTCCGTAACATGGCAGGTTCGCTGGTTCGTCATGAAATCATCAAGACGACCCTGCCGAAAGCGAAAGAACTGCGTCGCGTAGTTGAGCCGCTGATTACTCTTGCCAAGACTGATAGCGTTGCTAATCGTCGTCTGGCATTCGCCCGCACTCGTGATAACGAGATCGTGGCAAAACTGTTTAACGAGCTGGGCCCGCGTTTCGCGAGCCGCGCCGGTGGTTACACTCGCATTCTGAAGTGTGGCTTCCGTGCAGGCGACAACGCGCCGATGGCATACATCGAGCTGGTTGATCGTGCTGAGCCGAAAGCAGAAGCTGCTGCAGAGTAATCTGTAGTAACGTAAAAAAACCCGCCCCGGCGGGTTTTTTTATATCTACCTCATCCCCACTTCACTACAATATCTGTACTCTTTTTGTTCATCCCCCGGAGCCGTAGAATGTGGTTACTGGATCAATGGGCAGAACGCCATATCCTCGATGCCCAAACCAAAGGCGAGTTCGATAATTTACCCGGTAGCGGCGTACCGCTAACTCTCGATGACGATTCGCATGTACCGGCCGAGCTGCGGGCAGGCTATCGCCTTCTGAAGAATGCAGGGTGTCTTCCCCCGGAGCTGGAGCAGCGCAGAGAGGCGGTGGCTCTGGCAGACTTGCTTAAGGGTGTGCGTCAGGACGACCCGCGGCATGGCGAACTCAGCAAGCGCCTTGCTCTGCTCGAGCTTAAGCTGCGTCAGGCAGGACTGAACACTGACTTTTTACGCGGTGAGTACGCCGATGCGTTGCTGCATAAAATCAATCAGGAGTGAATATGTATCGTATTGGTGAGCTGGCAAAACTGGCTGATGTGACGCCAGATACCATCCGTTATTATGAAAAACAGCAAATGATGGATCATGACGTGCGCACTGAGGGGGGATTTCGTCTTTACTCGGATAACGATCTTCAGCGTCTGCGCTTTATTCGCTATGCCCGTCAGCTGGGCTTTACTCTGGAAGCGATCCGCGAATTATTGTCGATCCGTATCGATCCGGAACATCACACCTGTCAGGAGTCGAAAGGGATCGTTCAGGCGCGATTAAGCGAAGTTGAGGCGAGGATCAACGAGCTACAAACGATGCGTCGCTCTCTGCAACGGCTCAACGACGCCTGCTGCGGCACAGCTCACAGCAGCGTTTACTGTTCGATCCTCGAGGCCCTTGAGCAAGGCGCCAGTAACGGCAATGCCAGCCGTTGATTTTTTGTGCGCGCGGATCTACACTCGCGCGGAATTCACACATGTACTGGAGTTACTATGAGTCGCTATCAGCATACCAAAGGGCAAATTAAAGATAACGCCATTGAGGCACTTCTCCACGATCCATTATTCAGGCAGCGTGTAGAGAAGAACAAGAAAGGGAAGGGAAGCTATCAACGTAAAGATAAACATGCAGCAAGGATGGACCGGGAGGCCAGTGGCAAGCAAGCGAATCGCTTTTTTACCACTGGTCTTCTGCTTTCGCTGCTGATTAAGAACGCTTGTTTTGTTCTTTCAACAGATCGCGAATTTCGCTCAGCAGGACTTCTTCTTTAGAGGGCGCTGGCGGTGCCGCCGGAGCCTCTTCTTTCTTGCGATTTAACTTATTCATCAGTTTAATCGCCATGAAAATGGCAAATGCGACGATGATGAAATCGAAAACGTTCTGAATAAACACCCCATAGTGCATCACCACTGCCGGTACATCACCCTGGGCATCGCGCAGCGTGACGGCAAACTGTTTAAAATCGATCCCGCCAATCAACAGGCCGAGCGGCGGCATAATAATATCCGCGACCAGCGACGAAACAATTTTACCGAATGCTGCACCGATGATCACACCCACTGCCAAATCGACAACGTTCCCGCGCATCGCGAATTCGCGAAACTCTTTTAAAAAACTCATTTTATTCTCCTTGAGCCAGCTGACGTTGTAAGTTTAACAAATGTATTTTCATTTGCCATTCCCCGTAGAGCGTTACAGGAAAATATTAACCTTTGAATAATAAGGGATAATAAAAGGCGCCTGTTCGACGCCCTGGGAATTAGAGGAAGAAAGGACTTGGCTGGAACAGCCTTTCTACATCGGAAATAAACTTTTTATCAGTCAAAAACATGATCACATGATCGCCCTGCTCGATGCGCAGATTATTATTGGCGATCATCACGTCATTCCCGCGCACGACGGCGCCAATGATCGTGCCTGGCGGAAGCTTGATCTCATCGATCGATCGCCCGACCACCCGCGAGGTACTCTCATCGCCGTGTGCCACTGCTTCGATCGCTTCCGCAACGCCGCGGCGCAGGGAGGAGACGCCGACAATATCGGCTTTACGAACATGGCTGAGGAGGGCGGAAATCGTGGCCTGCTGAGGCGATATCGCGATATCGATGACGCTACCCTGAACCAGATCCACATAGGCTCTACGCTGGATCAGCACCATCACTTTTTTGGCCCCCATTCGCTTGGCCAGCATCGCAGACATGATGTTTGCTTCGTCATCGTTAGTGACGGCAATAAACAGGTCCACCTGGTCAATATGCTCTTCGGCCAGCAGCTCCTGATCCGATGCATCACCGTAGAAGACGATAGTATGCTGCAGTTTTTCTGCCAGCTCAGCGGCTCGCTGCTGATTGCGCTCGATAAGCTTAACGCTGTAGTCTTTTTCCAGCTTATGGGCCAGGCCCGCGCCAATATTGCCGCCGCCGACCAACATGATGCGTTTATAAGGCTTCTCCAGACGCTGGAGTTCGCTCATGACCGCCCTGATATGCTGCGAGGCGGCAATAAAGAAGACTTCATCGCCGGCCTCGACAATCGTCGAACCCTGTGGGCGAATGGGGCGATCGTGGCGGAAAATAGCGGCCACGCGCGTATCGATATGCGGCATATGCTCACGCATGGTGGACAATGCATTACCCACCAGCGGACCACCGTAATAGGCTTTCACCACGGCGAGGCTGACTTTCCCTTCCGCGAAGTTCACGACCTGCAGCGCGCCGGGATATTCTATCAGACGGTGAATATTGTCGATGACCAGCTGTTCCGGAGCGATTAAGTGATCGATGGGCACTGCTTCAGAATTGAAGAGCTTTTCCGCATCGCGGACGTAATCAGGCGCACGAATACGAGCAATACGGTTTGGCGTATTGAATAACGAATAGGCGACCTGGCAGGCCACCATGTTGGTTTCATCCGAACTGGTGACCGCCACCAGCATATCGGCATCATCGGCTCCTGCCTCGCGCAGTACGCGGGGGTGAGAACCGTGCCCCTGGACGACACGCAGGTCGAACTTATCCTGCAGGCTGCGCAGACGGTCGCCATTGGTATCAACCAGCGTAATATCATTGTTCTCGCCGACGAGGTTCTCCGCCAGCGTGCCGCCGACCTGGCCGGCGCCCAGAATAATAATCTTCATCTGCAGTGATCCATTAGTTGCGACGTTTGATTAGCTTAGCGTAAAAGAAGCCATCGCCTTCTTCCGCACCCGGCAGATTTTGCTGTCCCGGGCTTGCCGGCGTACCGGTTGCGTCAAGCTCCGCATCCGGGGTCCGCGCGAGGAAGGCGGCAATTTGCTGGCTATTCTCTTCCGGCAGAATAGAACAGGTAGCGTAAACCAACGTGCCGCCTGGTTTCAGATGCCCCCAGATGGCATTGAGGATCTCGGCCTGTAGCTGGGCTAAATCGGCGATATCCCGATCCCGGCGCAGCCATTTGATATCCGGATGGCGGCGAATAACACCGGTGGCGGAACAGGGGGCATCCAGCAGAATGCGATCGAACTGCTCGCTGCCACACCACTGCTCAGGGAAGCGACCATCGCCCTGTTTGACTTCGGCTTTCATGCCCAGCCGTTTCAGGTTGTCATAGACGCGGGAAAGACGCTGTTCATCAATGTCCACCGCCATGACCTCAGCCTGGGGAGCGACCTCCAGAATATGCGTCGTCTTGCCGCCCGGCGCAGCGCAGAGATCAAGAATGCGCTCGCCGTTTTCCGGCTGCAGATAGCGCATGCAGCCCTGGGCCGAGGCATCCTGAACGGTTACCCATCCTTCGGTAAAACCCGGCAACGTATGGACCGGGGCAGGGGTGGCCAGACGCACGGCGTCGGGATAGTCAGGGTGGGTGAAACCTTCTAAACCGGCCTCTTTAAGCAGAGCAAGCCATTCATCTCGGGAATGATGGTTGCGGTTAACGCGCAGCCACATCGGCGGGCGCTGGTTGTTAGCGTCGACAATCTCCTGCCAGTGTTGCGGCCAGGCCTGCTGCAGACGCTTCAGCAGCCATTTGGGATGAAGGTAGCGGTTTTCCTGCCCGGCGAATTCTGCCAGTAGCTCTTCCTGTTGGCGCTGAAACTGGCGTAACACCCCATTGATCAGCCCTTTAAGCTGCGGGCGCTTAATCGCCACCGCGCCTTCTACCGTTTCAGCCAGCGCGGCGTGTGGAGGGATGCGGGTGTAGAGTAACTGATAGAGCCCAACCATAATCAGAAAGTGCACGGTGCGCTGTTTGCCGGTCATCGGACGCGCCATCAGCTTGCTGATAAGCCACTCCAGCTGGCTGAGCGTACGCAGTACGCCAAAACACAGCTCCTGCAGCAGCGCTTTGTCTTTATCGCTGACTTTTTGCTGTAGAGGGGGCAGGACGTTGCTTAAAGACTGACCTTTTTCAACGACTTGCTCGATAGCCTGGGCGGCCAGGCTGCGTAAATTTATATTCTTTTTCATAAGCGCAAAAATAAAAATGCCCGGCGAACCCGGGCTTCAGAAGAGACGACCGTCAGGCGAGACGGGTGCCAGGCGTAAACCACTCCCGGCGGGAATTGAGTAAATCCTGGGCGCTCATCGCTTTTTTACCCGCAGGCTGTAGCGATTCCAGGCTGAGGATCCCATCGCCTGTGGCGACCTGGATACCCTGTTTGGTTGCTGCCACGATAGTACCTGGTTCGGCATGTGCGGCTTCGGCAATGACCGATGCCCGCCACACTTTTAGCGGCTGCCCGTCAATTTCCAGCCAGCTCATTGGCCACGGATTAAAGGCGCGGATGCAGCGCTCCAGCTGTGCGGCGGAAAGCGACCAGTCGATGCGAGCTTCTTCTTTACTCAGCTTCTCGGCGTGGCACACCAACGATTCATCCTGTACTTCAGGCTGCGCGGTGCCGTTGGCCAGCTGGGCTAAAGTTGCCAGCAGACCTTGAGGGCCGAGCTCGGCCAGCTTATCGTACAGGCTGCCGCTGGTATCCTCTGCGGTAATGGGGCAGGAAAGCTTATACAGCATATCACCCGTATCAAGGCCGACGTCCATCTGCATGATGGTTACGCCTGTTTCGCTATCCCCCGCCCACAGCGAACGCTGGATCGGCGCTGCGCCACGCCAGCGCGGCAGCAGGGAGCCGTGAACGTTGATGCAGCCCAGACGGGGCATCTCCAGCACCGCTTTCGGCAGAATCAAACCGTACGCCACCACCACCATAATATCGGCGCCGAGATCGGCGACTAATTGTTGGTTGTCCTGCGGACGCAGGGAGGATGGCTGGAATACAGGTAAGTTATGGGCTTCAGCCAGCACCTTTACCGGGCTCGGCATCAATTTTTTGCCGCGGCCAGCAGGGCGGTCTGGCTGAGTGAATACGCCAACAACCTGATGTTCAGACGACAACAGCGCGTCAAGATGACGCGCTGCAAAATCGGGGGTGCCGGCGAAAATGATACGTAGTGATTGTGACACGGTATTCCTTGTTATCAGGCACGGGAACGTAAACGATCCAGTTTCTCAACCTTCTGACGAATGCGCTGTTGTTTGAGCGGTGACAGATAATCAATAAACAGTTTGCCGACCAGATGATCCATCTCATGCTGAATACAGATAGCCAGCAGGCCATCGGCCTCCAGTTCAAATGGCTTACCGTCGCGATCCAGCGCGCGGATCTTCACTTTTTCCGCACGCGGCACCAGGGCGCGCTGTTCCGGAATAGACAGGCAGCCTTCTTCAATGCCGGTTTCGCCATCTTTTTCCAGCAGCTCCGGGTTGATTAACACCAGCTGCTCTTCACGATTTTCCGACACATCAATAACGATAATGCGCTGATGGATATCGACCTGGGTCGCGGCCAGACCAATGCCCTCCTCAGCGTACATGGTGTCGAACATATCATCGACGATACGCTGAATTTCCGCATTCACTTCTTTGACCGGCTCGGCGACTTTGCGAAGGCGCTCGTCCGGAATATGTAACACTTGCAAAACTGCCATAAAGTTCCAGAGTCGTATTCAGGAGTTGATAAGATTATTAGCTCTATTCTAGACAAAACACCCTGCAATTGACAGTCTCACTGTCCAATCGCAAAGATTGTCAATACCGCTTATGGCAGGGGGTAAGGATGACGCCCGACGAGATTTGGCTGCGGCTGATGAAGGTCAGTAGCTTGTATGGCGACAGGATGGTAGAGATCGCTCAGCGCTTATGCGCAGCCGCCAGCATTGATCATGAAGCGCTGCATGCCGTCGGGATGACCGCGGCGCAGGCAACGTTATTTTTTCGGCTTGACGGGCGTGAGCTTGACGAGACGCGGCGCTGGCTGGAGCACCCGGAACATCATCTGTTACTGGCCGACGATCCACGCTTTCCGCTGCGGCTAAGGGCCATCGTTGATTATCCCGGCGCGTTGCTGGTCAGCGGCGATCCCGCTCTGCTTCACAGCGCGCAGCTTGCCGTTATTGGCAGTCGCTTGCATTCCTGGTATGGCGCTCGCTGGGGGAAGCTGTTCAGCGAAACGTTGGCGCGTAAAGGGATGACTATCACCAGTGGGTTGGCGTTAGGCATTGATGGCGTCGCGCATCGCGGCGCGCTCGCGGCCGAGGGCAAAACCATCGCGGTACTGGGCAACGGACTGGGCCAGGTTTATCCGCGGCGCCATGCGAGCCTCGCCCAGCAGATCGTCGATAATGGCGGTGCGCTGGTGTCTGAATTTCCACTTATAACGCCGCCGCTTCCCGCGCATTTCCCCAGACGCAACCGGATTATCAGCGGCCTGAGCCTGGGCGTGCTGGTGGTTGAGGCGGCATTGAGAAGCGGTTCGCTGGTTACCGTCCGCTGTGCTCTGGAACAGGGAAGGGATGTGTTTGCCCTGCCTGGGCCGATAGGCAATCCGGGATCGGAAGGCCCACACTGGTTAATTAAACAAGGCGCGGTGCCGGTGACCTCGCCAGAGGATATTGTGGAATACTGGCACAACGAGCTGGCCTGGCTAACTGATACGTCTGATTCGATAAATAATTGCGCCGATCAGCCGTCTGTAGCATTGCCATTTCCGGAGCTCCTGGCTAACGTAGGAGATGAGGTAACACCTGTTGACGTTGTCGCTGAACGTGCCGGCCAATCTGTGCCAGTAACCGTAGCTCAGCTACTTGAACTGGAGTTAGCAGGCTGGATCGCAGCTGTACCCGGCGGCTATGTCCGATTAAGGAGGGCAAGCCATGTTCGACGTACTCATGTATTTGTTTGAAACTTACATCCATAGCGAAGCAGAAATGCGCGTGGATCAGGACAAACTGACGCGGGATCTTACCGACGCAGGTTTTGAGCGGGAAGATATCTATAACGCGTTAATGTGGCTCGAGAAACTGGCTGATTATCAGGAAGGTCTCGTTGAACCCATGCAGCTCGCTTCCGACCCGCTGTCGCTTCGGGTATATACCGAAGAGGAGTGCCAGCGTCTGGACGCCAGTTGCCGTGGGTTTTTACTCTTCCTCGAGCAGATTCAGGTGTTGAACCTCGAAACGCGAGAAATGGTGATAGAGCGCGTACTGGCGCTGGATACGGCAGAATTTGAGCTGGAGGACCTGAAATGGGTCATCCTGATGGTACTGTTCAATATTCCGGGCTGTGAAAACGCCTATCAGCAAATGGAAGAATTACTCTTCGAAGTAAATGAAGGTATGCTGCATTAATCTTTTTGCAGCAACATCGAGTTGTTATGACCAAATCAGCACTGTTTTCGGTGCGTAAAAATGAGCCCTGCCCACAGTGCGGGGCTGAACTGGTGATCCGTTCCGGGAAACATGGCCCGTTTCTCGGCTGTTCGCATTATCCGGACTGTGACTATATCCGTCCCCTGAAAAGTCAGGCTGACGGGCATGTCGTTAAGGTGCTGGAGGGGCAAGTATGCCCATCGTGCGGCGCGGTTATGGTGCTACGTCAGGGGCGTTTTGGGATGTTCATTGGCTGTAGCCACTATCCGGAATGCGAACATACTGAGGTAATTGATAAACCAGATGAGACGGCTATTGCTTGCCCACAGTGCGGACAAGGCCATCTGGTCCAGCGTCGTTCCCGTTTCGGTAAAACCTTTCACTCCTGCGATCGCTATCCTGATTGCCAGTTCGTTATCAATTTTAAACCGGTGGCGGGCGAATGCCCTGAATGCCATTACCCGCTGTTAATAGAAAAGAAGACGGCGCAGGGGCTCAGACGCTTCTGTGCCAGTAAACAATGTGGAAAGCCGATCCCGGCGGAATAAATCAGTGAACAATAACCTGCCCTCAGAAGCCGTCGCCCATGCCGTGGCGGTCCTGAATAATGAACATGTCATCGCCTATCCCACGGAAGCCGTTTTTGGCGTCGGCTGCGACCCTGACAGCGAAACGGCCGTTATGCGTCTGCTGGAGCTGAAGCAGCGTCCTGTTGAGAAGGGATTGATCCTTATCGCCGCTAGCTTTGAGCAACTCAAGCCATATATTGATGATTCACGGTTAAGTGATTCGCAGCGGGCAGCGATCTTTTCCTGCTGGCCAGGACCGGTGACGTTTGTATTCCCGGCGCGTCCTGAAACACCACGCTGGCTGACTGGTCGTTTTGATTCGCTGGCTGTACGCGTGACCAACCATCCGCTGGTGATTGAATTGTGCGAAGCCTACGGAAAACCGCTGGTCTCGACGAGCGCCAATCTCACCGGGCAACCGCCTTGCCGCACCACCGCAGAGGTCCGTGCTCAGTTTGGTGACAGCTTCCCGGTCGTGGATGGCGCTACGGGCGGACGGCAAAATCCATCTGAAATACGTGATGCCCTGACGGGTGAACTGTTCCGCCAGGGGTGAACCATGGAAACCTATGCTGTTTTTGGTAATCCGATCGCGCACAGCAAGTCGCCTTCTATTCACCAGCTGTTTGCCCGCCAGTTAGGGATTACCCATCCTTATGGACGTGTGCTGGCGCCGCTGGACGATTTTGTCTCTTCTCTCAATCAGTTTTTTGCGGAAGGAGGAAAGGGCGCCAATGTTACCGTTCCTTTTAAAGAAGAAGCCTTTGCGCGCGCGGATGAACTGACAGAACGCGCTGCGCTGGCGGGAGCGGTGAATACCCTGAAACGTCTCGAAGACGGGCGTTTGCTGGGCGACAACACGGACGGTATTGGTCTGCTGAGCGATCTGGAGCGTCTGGGATTCATTAAGCCACGCCAGCGGATCCTGCTTATCGGTGCCGGTGGCGCATCGCGTGGGGTGCTGCTGCCGCTGCTGTCGCTGGGATGTGCCGTCACGATCGTCAATCGCACCTACGCTCGTGCCCATGAGTTAGCCACGCTCTTCGCTCATACCGGCAGCGTCAGCGCAAGGGAGATGGATACCTTATCCGGGGAAACATTCGATCTGATCATCAATGCGACGTCCAGTGGAATAGACGGTGATGTACCGGCTATCCCGGCATCTGTTGTCAACGCTGACGTGTATTGCTATGACATGTTCTACCAGAAAGGGCCGACACCGTTTCTTCACTGGTGCCAGCAGCATGGCGCAACCCACTGTGCTGACGGGCTGGGAATGCTGGTGGCGCAAGCCGCCCATGCCGTTCTGCTATGGCACGGCGTCCTGCCGGCTATCACCCCGGTTATAGAAAGGCTGCAACAGGAACTGAATGCATGAATCAGGCGATTCAGTTTCCCGATCGGGAATCATGGGATGCCGAACGGCAGGGCGTGGTGTTTCCCGCGCTGGTTAATGGGATGCAATTAACCTGCGCAATTTCAGGGCAGATCCTGCAGCAGCGTTTTGGCGCAGAGGGGCCAGCGCAGTGGCTGGCCGCATTCCAGAAACATCGTTGGGATCTTGAGGAAGAGGCAGAGGCATTGATCCGCGATAATCAGGAGGATGCTCAGGGTTGGGTCTGGCTCTCCTGATCCAGATATTCATCTTTCCATTTCACATAGTTATTCGCTGAATACTTAAGGCCTTCCCGCTCCGCCTCTGTCAGGGGGCGGATCTGTTTGACCGGATTGCCAAAGTAAAGGAAGCCGCTTTCCAGCTGTTTGTTCTGCGGTACGAGACTTCCCGCGCCAATCATGACGTCATCGCCAACGACGACACCATCTAATAAGATCGAACCCATACCAACCAGTACGCGGTTGCCGATAGTGCAGCCGTGCAGCATCACTTTGTGGCCAACCGTCACATCCTCTCCAATGATCAGTGGATTACCCTCAGGCTTGTAAGAGGATTTATGGGTCACGTGTAGAACGCTGCCGTCCTGAATATTGCTGCGTTGACCTATCGATACATAGTTGACGTCGCCGCGAATGGCTACCAGAGGCCAGACGCTGACGTCATCGGCAATTCTGACATCACCGATAACGACGCTGGATGCGTCAATCATGACGCGAAGACCGATTTGCGGGAAAAATGCTTTATAGGGGCGAAGTTGAGCAGACATGTTGACCTCAAAAATAGGGGAGCGTAAGAAGACTTTGGTGGCTTTTATCTCGCTCTGCAACCCCTGAAAACGGTGAAAATTGAGCAAATCGTGCAATTACACGGCGAAAAGGGTGAAAAATCACCATTCAGAAAAAAAGATCGAAAAAAGGCTTGTGCAAAAAAATGGGATCCCTATAATGCGCACCCACTGACACGGCAGATGTGAATCACTTCACACAAACAGCCGGTTCGGTTGAAGAGAAAAATCCTGAAAAACGGGTTGACTCTGAAAGAGGAAAGCGTAATATACGCCACCTCGCGACAGAGCGCTAAAGCGCGTCGCAACTGCTCTTTAACAATTTATCAGACAATCTGTGTGGGCACTCAAAGTGACATGGATTCTTAATGTCTTCGGACAATAAATGAATACCAAGTCTCAAGAGTGAACACGTAATTCATTACGAAGTTTAATTCTTTGAGCATCAAACTTAAATTGAAGAGTTTGATCATGGCTCAGATTGAACGCTGGCGGCAGGCCTAACACATGCAAGTCGAGCGGTAGCACAGAGAGCTTGCTCTCGGGTGACGAGCGGCGGACGGGTGAGTAATGTCTGGGAAACTGCCTGATGGAGGGGGATAACTACTGGAAACGGTAGCTAATACCGCATAACGTCGCAAGACCAAAGTGGGGGACCTTCGGGCCTCATGCCATCAGATGTGCCCAGATGGGATTAGCTAGTAGGTGGGGTAACGGCTCACCTAGGCGACGATCCCTAGCTGGTCTGAGAGGATGACCAGCCACACTGGAACTGAGACACGGTCCAGACTCCTACGGGAGGCAGCAGTGGGGAATATTGCACAATGGGCGCAAGCCTGATGCAGCCATGCCGCGTGTATGAAGAAGGCCTTCGGGTTGTAAAGTACTTTCAGCGGGGAGGAAGGCGATAAGGTTAATAACCTTGTCGATTGACGTTACCCGCAGAAGAAGCACCGGCTAACTCCGTGCCAGCAGCCGCGGTAATACGGAGGGTGCAAGCGTTAATCGGAATTACTGGGCGTAAAGCGCACGCAGGCGGTCTGTCAAGTCGGATGTGAAATCCCCGGGCTCAACCTGGGAACTGCATTCGAAACTGGCAGGCTAGAGTCTTGTAGAGGGGGGTAGAATTCCAGGTGTAGCGGTGAAATGCGTAGAGATCTGGAGGAATACCGGTGGCGAAGGCGGCCCCCTGGACAAAGACTGACGCTCAGGTGCGAAAGCGTGGGGAGCAAACAGGATTAGATACCCTGGTAGTCCACGCCGTAAACGATGTCGATTTGGAGGTTGTGCCCTTGAGGCGTGGCTTCCGGAGCTAACGCGTTAAATCGACCGCCTGGGGAGTACGGCCGCAAGGTTAAAACTCAAATGAATTGACGGGGGCCCGCACAAGCGGTGGAGCATGTGGTTTAATTCGATGCAACGCGAAGAACCTTACCTGGTCTTGACATCCACAGAACTTAGCAGAGATGCTTTGGTGCCTTCGGGAACTGTGAGACAGGTGCTGCATGGCTGTCGTCAGCTCGTGTTGTGAAATGTTGGGTTAAGTCCCGCAACGAGCGCAACCCTTATCCTTTGTTGCCAGCGGTTCGGCCGGGAACTCAAAGGAGACTGCCAGTGATAAACTGGAGGAAGGTGGGGATGACGTCAAGTCATCATGGCCCTTACGACCAGGGCTACACACGTGCTACAATGGCATATACAAAGAGAAGCGACCTCGCGAGAGCAAGCGGACCTCATAAAGTATGTCGTAGTCCGGATTGGAGTCTGCAACTCGACTCCATGAAGTCGGAATCGCTAGTAATCGTAGATCAGAATGCTACGGTGAATACGTTCCCGGGCCTTGTACACACCGCCCGTCACACCATGGGAGTGGGTTGCAAAAGAAGTAGGTAGCTTAACCTTCGGGAGGGCGCTTACCACTTTGTGATTCATGACTGGGGTGAAGTCGTAACAAGGTAACCGTAGGGGAACCTGCGGTTGGATCACCTCCTTACCTTAAAGAACCTGCCTTTGTAGTGCTCACACAGATTGTTTGATAAATAATAAATTTCAAAATGTACTGCAAAGTGCATTGTGAAATTTTGCTCTTTAAAAATCTGGATCAAGCTGAAAATTGAAACGACACACAGTTAATGTGTGTTCGAGTCTCTCAAATTTTCGCGACACGATGATGTTTTACGAAACATCTTCGGGTTGTGAGGTTAAGCGACTAAGCGTACACGGTGGATGCCCTGGCAGTCAGAGGCGATGAAGGACGTGCTAATCTGCGAAAAGCGTCGGTAAGGTGATATGAACCGTTATAGCCGGCGATGTCCGAATGGGGAAACCCAGTGCAATTCGTTGCACTATCGTTAACTGAATACATAGGTTAACGAGGCGAACCGGGGGAACTGAAACATCTAAGTACCCCGAGGAAAAGAAATCAACCGAGATTCCCCCAGTAGCGGCGAGCGAACGGGGAGCAGCCCAGAGTCTGAATCAGCTTGTGTGTTAGTGGAACGGTCTGGAAAGTCCGACGGTACAGGGTGATAGTCCCGTACACCAAAATGCACAGGCTGTGAACTCGAAGAGTAGGGCGGGACACGTGGTATCCTGTCTGAATATGGGGGGACCATCCTCCAAGGCTAAATACTCCTGACTGACCGATAGTGAACCAGTACCGTGAGGGAAAGGCGAAAAGAACCCCGGCGAGGGGAGTGAAAAAGAACCTGAAACCGTGTACGTACAAGCAGTGGGAGCACCTTTATGGTGTGACTGCGTACCTTTTGTATAATGGGTCAGCGACTTATATTCTGTAGCAAGGTTAACCGTATAGGGGAGCCGCAGGGAAACCGAGTCTTAACTGGGCGTTAAGTTGCAGGGTATAGACCCGAAACCCGGTGATCTAGCCATGGGCAGGTTGAAGGTTGGGTAACACTAACTGGAGGACCGAACCGACTAATGTTGAAAAATTAGCGGATGACTTGTGGCTGGGGGTGAAAGGCCAATCAAACCGGGAGATAGCTGGTTCTCCCCGAAAGCTATTTAGGTAGCGCCTCGTGAACTCATCTTCGGGGGTAGAGCACTGTTTCGGCTAGGGGGTCATCCCGACTTACCAACCCGATGCAAACTACGAATACCGAAGAATGTTATCACGGGAGACACACGGCGGGTGCTAACGTCCGTCGTGAAGAGGGAAACAACCCAGACCGCCAGCTAAGGTCCCAAAGTCATGGTTAAGTGGGAAACGATGTGGGAAGGCACAGACAGCCAGGATGTTGGCTTAGAAGCAGCCATCATTTAAAGAAAGCGTAATAGCTCACTGGTCGAGTCGGCCTGCGCGGAAGATGTAACGGGGCTAAACCATGCACCGAAGCTGCGGCAGCGACACGATGTGTTGTTGGGTAGGGGAGCGTTCTGTAAGCCTGCGAAGGTGACCTGTGAGGGTTGCTGGAGGTATCAGAAGTGCGAATGCTGACATAAGTAACGATAAAGCGGGTGAAAAGCCCGCTCGCCGGAAGACCAAGGGTTCCTGTCCAACGTTAATCGGGGCAGGGTGAGTCGACCCCTAAGGCGAGGCCGAAAGGCGTAGTCGATGGGAAACAGGTTAATATTCCTGTACTTGGTGTTACTGCGAAGGGGGGACGGAGAAGGCTATGTTAGCCGGGCGACGGTTGTCCCGGTTTAAGCATGTAGGCTGATTATCCAGGCAAATCCGGATAATCAAGGCTGAGGTGTGATGACGAGGCACTACGGTGCTGAAGTAACAAATGCCCTGCTTCCAGGAAAAGCCTCTAAGCATCAGGTAACATCAAATCGTACCCCAAACCGACACAGGTGGTCAGGTAGAGAATACCAAGGCGCTTGAGAGAACTCGGGTGAAGGAACTAGGCAAAATGGTGCCGTAACTTCGGGAGAAGGCACGCTGGTGTGTAGGTGAAGTCCCTGCGGATGGAGCTGAGACCAGTCGAAGATACCAGCTGGCTGCAACTGTTTATTAAAAACACAGCACTGTGCAAACACGAAAGTGGACGTATACGGTGTGACGCCTGCCCGGTGCCGGAAGGTTAATTGATGGGGTTATCCGTAAGGAGAAGCTCTTGATCGAAGCCCCGGTAAACGGCGGCCGTAACTATAACGGTCCTAAGGTAGCGAAATTCCTTGTCGGGTAAGTTCCGACCTGCACGAATGGCGTAATGATGGCCAGGCTGTCTCCACCCGAGACTCAGTGAAATTGAACTCGCTGTGAAGATGCAGTGTACCCGCGGCAAGACGGAAAGACCCCGTGAACCTTTACTATAGCTTGACACTGAACATTGAGCCTTGATGTGTAGGATAGGTGGGAGGCTTTGAAGCGTGGACGCCAGTCTGCGTGGAGCCAACCTTGAAATACCACCCTTTAATGTTTGATGTTCTAACGTTGGCCCCTTATCGGGGTTGCGGACAGTGTCTGGTGGGTAGTTTGACTGGGGCGGTCTCCTCCCAAAGCGTAACGGAGGAGCACGAAGGTTAGCTAATCCTGGTCGGACATCAGGAGGTTAGTGCAATGGCATAAGCTAGCTTGACTGCGAGCGTGACGGCGCGAGCAGGTGCGAAAGCAGGTCATAGTGATCCGGTGGTTCTGAATGGAAGGGCCATCGCTCAACGGATAAAAGGTACTCCGGGGATAACAGGCTGATACCGCCCAAGAGTTCATATCGACGGCGGTGTTTGGCACCTCGATGTCGGCTCATCACATCCTGGGGCTGAAGTAGGTCCCAAGGGTATGGCTGTTCGCCATTTAAAGTGGTACGCGAGCTGGGTTTAGAACGTCGTGAGACAGTTCGGTCCCTATCTGCCGTGGGCGCTGGAGAATTGAGGGGGGCTGCTCCTAGTACGAGAGGACCGGAGTGGACGCATCACTGGTGTTCGGGTTGTCATGCCAATGGCACTGCCCGGTAGCTAAATGCGGAAGAGATAAGTGCTGAAAGCATCTAAGCACGAAACTTGCCCCGAGATGAGTTCTCCCTGAGACTTTAAGTCTCCTGAAGGAACGTTGAAGACGACGACGTTGATAGGCCGGGTGTGTAAGCGCAGCGATGCGTTGAGCTAACCGGTACTAATGAACCGTGAGGCTTAACCTTACAACGCCGAAGATGTTTTGGCGGATTTGAGAAGATTTTCAGCTGATACAGATTAGTCGATGCGTCCGCAGGGCGTGTTGATAAAACAGAATTTGCCTGGCGGCACTAGCGCGGTGGTCCCACCTGACCCCATGCCGAACTCAGAAGTGAAACGCCGTAGCGCCGATGGTAGTGTGGGGTCTCCCCATGTGAGAGTAGGGAACTGCCAGGCATCAAATTTAGCGTGCTGATATGGCTCAGTTGGTAGAGCGCACCCTTGGTAAGGGTGAGGTCCCCAGTTCGACTCTGGGTATCAGCACCACTTTTTAGGTTAAAGTTCGGCACGTTGTAAAGAATTTGCCTGGCGACAATAGCGCGGCGGTCCCACCTGACCCCATGCCGAACTCAGAAGTGAAACGTCGTAGCGCCGATGGTAGTGTGGGGTCTCCCCATGTGAGAGTAGGGAATCGCCAGGCATCAAATAAAGCAGAAGGCCCAGTCGAAAGACTGGGCCTTCTGCTTTTGTGTTATCTGTTATCTGTTATCTGTTGATAAACAGTCCTGCCACCAGGGGAAACCCGTCAAAGTCGATTTGCTCGTAATGCAGCAAGGGACAGAGAGTTTATTTGCCCGGTTGTCATGTGGATGATGCGCAGAAGAGCAGATACAGGTTCGACGCTAGCCCCAGTATCTGCTGGTCGGGGGTGAATTAGCGGGTCAACGCAACGATCCCTAACGTGAGACCGGCTACCGCGGCGGCCCCCCCGGCGATCGCGCCTGCCGTGTCCCAATTGTCTTCTGTTGTGCCCTTCATACAGGTATTGGTGTGGACTAAGCGGCCTTGCGAGTCATAAACCGGCACGCAGGGAGAGTCATGGGCACAGCCTGCCAGCAGAGAGGCCAGCAGCGCCACGATTAAATACTTTTTCATGATATTACCTCTGGATAATCCGCAGGGTTGTACTGAAAGCCAGTGCAGAACGGAATGGCTTATTTTATCACCGCGGATTGTCCGGCCCGGATGCCGAAATCATCTCAATATATGAGCCACGTAAATATCGTGAAGATAAGCAGGGGAATATGCAGAAAAGATGGAGAGAAAGATCGTCTCCCCGCGCTGCCGCACGCGATAGAGGTTGTCAGATAGCGGGAAGCTGAGCGGGTTGCTAATATGCCTGGCGAAAAAAAAGCGCCCGCAGGGGGCGCCTTTAAAACCAGGCCGGGTTATTCAGCGTGCCGGGTAAAACGTCGTCTGACGACCACAAAGAAGACCGGAACAAAGAAGATCGCCAGCAGTGTCGCGGTTAGCATCCCGCCCATGACGCCGGTACCTACCGCATTCTGCGCCCCGCTGCCGGCACCATGGCTAATCACCAGCGGCATGACTCCGAGAATAAAAGCCAGAGAGGTCATCAGAATGGGTCGCAGGCGCATCCGCGATGCCTCCAGGGTTGCTTCAATGATCCCTTTCCCCTCTTTCTCCATCAGATCCTTGGCGAATTCGACGATCAGGATCGCGTTCTTCGCCGACAAACCGATCGTGGTCAGAAGGCCTACCTGAAAGTACACGTCATTATTCAGCCCACGCAGCGTGGCGGCTAACAGCGCGCCGATCACCCCCAGCGGAACCACTAACATGACTGAGAATGGAATCGACCAGCTCTCATACAGCGCCGCCAGGCACAGGAAGACGACAATCAGCGAGATGGCATAAAGCGCGGGAGCCTGGTTGCCGGAAAGGCGTTCCTGGTAAGACATCCCGGTCCAGTCGTAACCAATGCCGCTCGGCAGCTTACTGGCCAGCGCTTCCATCAGCGCCATGGCTTCCCCGGTACTTTTACCCGGCGAGGCTTCACCGAGGATTTCCATGGAGGGTAAACCGTTGTAGCGTTCCAGACGCGGCGAGCCATAAATCCAGCGCGAAGTGACGAAGGCGGAGAACGGGACCATTTCGCCATTGGCGCTACGAACATACATATTGTTAATGTCGCTCGGCAGCATACGGAAATGGGCATCAGCCTGGACGTACACTTTCTTGACGCGACCACGGTCAATAAAGTCATTGACGTAGTACCCGCCCAGCGCGGCTGATATCGTTTCATTGATATCGGAGAGCGATACGCCCAGCGCCTGCGCTTTTTCCTGGTCGACATCCAGTTTGAACTGCGGCGTATCTTCCAGCCCATTAGGCCGTACCCGCACCAGCTGATCCGGATGCTGTTTCACCATGCCCAGCAGTTGATTGCGCGCCTGCGTCAGGGCGGTATGACCTAGCCCGCCCTGGTCGATCAGCTCAAAGTCGAAGCCGGTGGCGGTACCCAGCTCAATAATGGCAGGCATGTTGAACGGGAAAACCATGGCGTCCTTGATCTGGCTGAAGGCCACGGTGGCTCGCTTGATGATGGACTCCACGCTGTTTTCATCACCGCTGCGCGCTTCCCAGGGTTTCAGGCTGACAAACGCCATGCCGGAGTTTTGCCCCTGGCCGCTGAAGCTGAAGCCGTTCACGGTAAAGACGCTGTCGACGTTAGCCTTCTCCTTATGTAGATAGTAGTCGGTCACGGTATCCAGCACTTTCTGTGTCCGCTCCTGGGTGGCGCCGGAGGGCAGCTGGATCATGGTCAGGAAGACCCCCTGGTCTTCATCGGGTAGAAAGGATGTCGGGAGACGCATAAACAGCACGGCCATTCCCACGACGATCAGCAGATAGATCACCAGGTAACGGCCGGTTCCACGCAAAATACCGCTGACGCTGTTGGTGTAGTGGTTAACGCTCTGGTCAAAGCGGGCGTTAAACCAGCCGAAGAAGCCTTTTTTCTCATGGTGTTCGATCGAGGACGGCTTTAACAACGTGGCGCAGAGCGCTGGCGTCAGGACCAGGGCAACCAGCACGGAGAGCGCCATGGCGGAAACGATGGTGATCGAAAACTGGCGATAAATCGCGCCGGTGGAACCGCCGAAGAAGGCCATCGGCACGAATACCGCAGAGAGCACCATGGCGATACCCACCAGCGCCCCCTGGATCTGCGACATCGACTTTTCCGTCGCTTCTTTTGGCGAGAGTTTTTCCTCAACCATCACGCGCTCAACGTTTTCCACTACGACGATAGCGTCATCGACCAGCAGACCTATCGCCAGCACCATGCCAAACATCGTCAGGGTGTTGATGGAGTAGCCAAACATCGACAGTACGGCGAAGGTGCCCAACAGCACGACGGGCACGGCAATGGTCGGAATGAGCGTTGCGCGCATGTTCTGCAGGAACAGATACATGACAAGGAAGACGAGAATAATCGCTTCAAATAGCGTTTTGACCACTTCGTGAATAGAGATTTTAACGAAAGGGGTCGTATCGTACGGATAGACCACCTTCATTCCCTGGGGGAAGTAAGGCTGCAGTTCGGCCAGCTTCGCTTTAATCGCCGTGGCGGTATCCAGCGCGTTGGCGCCGGTCGCAAGCTTAATACCCAGACCAGAGGCGGGCTTACCGTTAATTCTGGCGACGACGTTGTAGTTCTCTCCGCCCAGCTCAATGCGGGCGACATCTTTCAGATGGACGACAGAGCCATCGGCATTGACCCGCAGCGTGACCTTGCCAAACTCCTGCGGATCTTTAAGCCGCGTCTGGGCAATGATCGACGCATTGAGCTGCTGGCCTTTTAGCGCTGGCGTACCGCCCAGCTGGCCGGCGGCGATCTGATCGTTCTGAACCTGCAGCGCATTAATGACATCCACTGGCGTCAGGTTGTATTTGTTCAGCAGGTTGCCATCCAGCCAGATGCGCATGGCGTACTGTGCGCCAAACAGCTGGACATCGCCCACACCGTTGAGGCGGCTGATGGGATCTTTAACATTAGAGGCGACATAGTCGGAAATATCGTCCTGGGTAGTGACCGGGTTATCAGAGATAAAGCCGGCCACCAGCAGGAAGCTGCTGCTGGACTTTTCTACGCTAATTCCCTGCTGCTGGACTTCCTGAGGCAGCAGCGGGGTGGCCAGCTGCAGTTTGTTTTGCACCTGCACCTGGGCGATATCCGGATCGGTGCCGGACTTAAAGGTAAGCGTGATGGTTACTGAGCCGGCGGAATCGCTGGTCGACGACATATACATCAGGTTGTCGATACCGTTCATGTTCTGCTCAATAACCTGAGTGACCGTGTCCTGCACGGTCTGGGCATCCGCACCAGGATAGGTAGCGGAGATCGCCACCGCAGGGGGCGCTATCGTCGGATACTGCGCTATCGGCAACTGCAGAATGGCCAGACCTCCGGCAATCATCATGATGATCGCCAGCACCCAGGCAAAGACTGGTCGATGGATAAAAAACTTAGACATGGCTGGGTATCCTTATTGTGCGACCGGTGCCGCACGCTCCGCTTCTGCTTTAACGGTGACGCCTGGACGGACTTTCTGTAAGCCGCTGATAATCACCTTATCGCCCGGCTTCAGCCCGCTGGTGATAAGCCACTTATCGCCCACGGCCTGGGAAGCTACCACCTGACGGGTTTCAACCTGGTTTTTGTCATTCACCAGCATGACGGAGGCATCGCCCCGCGGCGTACGGGTCACCCCCTGCTGCGGCACCAGGATGGCCTGCGGATCGGTGCCTTCATCGATGCGGGCGCGAACGAACATTCCCGGCAGCAGGACATGCTGTGGGTTAGGGAAGATAGCGCGCAGGGTAATTGAACCTGTACTTTCATCGACAGTCACGTCGGAGAACTGCAGCGAACCCTTAAGCGGATAGGCCTGACCGTTCTCCATCACCAGCTCAACGCTTTTGGTGTCGCCGCCGCGTTGCAGGCTTTCCTGCTTAAGGCGCATGAAGTCATTGCTGGATTCAGTCACGTCGACGTAGATCGGATCGAGCTGCTGGACGGTAGCCAGGGCATCCGACTGACCGTTGGTGACCAACGCTCCCTCGGTGACGCTCGATTTACCGATGCGTCCGCTAATGGGAGAGGTCACTTTGGTGTAGGCCAGGTTGATGCGGGCGCTTTCCACGGAGGCTTTGGTGGCGATGACGTCAGCGTCGGCCTGGCGGGCGGTGGCCACCGCCTGATCGTATTCCTGCTGACTGATATACTTGGTGCCCAGCAGCGGAACGTAGCGTTTCACCGTTAAATGGGCGATGGCGGCTGCGGCTTCGGCTTTAGCCTCATCGCCCTTGGCGCTGTTCCACGCCGCCTGGTAGGTTGCCGGATCAATCTGATAGAGCGACTGGCCTGCTTCGACATCGCTTCCTTCAACAAAGTTACGCTTCAGGATGATACCGCTTACCTGAGGGCGGACTTCCGCCACGCGAAAAGCTGAAGTTCGGCCTGGCAGTTCGGTGGTGACCGACAGCGGCGCGCTGTTCACGACATGGACCGTCACCTGCGGCGCCTGGGCATGGGGTTGCGGGTTGTCCGAATTATCGCAGCCGGTAAGCAATAAGGCCGAGATAATTAAACCGGATAAAAGTGTCACTCTGGCGTGAGTTGTCATGGCGGTTCCTTATAGATTACGTGCCAAATTCGGCGGCGAATCTGTGAAAGAAAGAGGGAATTAAAAAGCAGTTTGCCATCCTACAAATAAACGCCGCTGGATGTAAGGGATACTTATTTTTGAGCAATCAGCAAGGCACGCAAAAACAAAAAAGCGCGCAGGATTTTTTTGCTATTTACCTCAATTGTAAAACTTAATAAATAGACATCAATTCAGTGAATGGGTTATTTATTAATATTATTTTGGGTAATTTATTTGGCGGCAGCTTCAGAATTAACTTGTCTGCATTTTTGCTAAAAAATATTCCATGACAAATGTTAGGTTAAGCGATCTTCAGAAAATCCTGAATAACCTGTCTGACGGGAAGGGGCTTGTATGGCTAGAAAAACGAAAGAAGAGGCGCTACGCACGCGGCAGCTCCTGATTGAGTCCGCGATCCAGCAGTTCGCCCTGCGGGGGGTGACCAACACAACCCTGACGGATATTGCTGATGCGGCGGGAGTGACCCGCGGCGCCGTATACTGGCATTTTGCCAGTAAGACTGAGCTGTTTAATGAAATGTGGCAGCAGCAGCCACCGCTCAGGGATTTGATTCAGCATAGCCTCGTAACAGAGAATGAACAGGAGCCGTTAAATGCATTGCGCGAGCGGTTTATTACCGGGCTCCGCTATATTGCTGCGAATCCTCGCCAGCGCGCGCTGATGCAAATTCTTTATCAGCGCTGCGAGTTTGCCAATGATATGCTTTCGGAAAACGAAATTCGCCAGCGCATTGGTTTTAATTATTCGCTGATTGGCGGCATGCTTCAGCGCTGTGTGCGTAACAATATATTGCCAGCCGAAACAAATATTGAAGTGATATTAATTGTTTTACACAGCGCCTTTTCCGGGCTGATTAAAAACTGGCTGCTCGATCCGCAACGCTTCGATCTTTATCAGCAGGCGCCTGCGCTGGTGGATAATGTTATGGCGGTAGTCTGTGCTGCTCATGTATCGGAGGCGCCGGTACTGCGGGCGGTGAATCAGTGATGTGTCCCGCTGTCGCAGGTAATAAAAAAGGCGCTTCCCCATGCCGAAGAGCGCCTTTTATATCAAGCAAGCAACTGACTAGTATCAGTTCATGCCGTATTTTTTCAGTTTTTTACGCAGCGTACCGCGGTTGATGCCCATCATCAGGGCAGCGCGGGTCTGGTTACCACGGGTGTATTGCATCACCATGTCCAACAGGGGCTGTTCAACTTCAGCCAGTACCAGCTCATACAGGTCATTCACATCCTGACCGTTCAGTTGAGCAAAATAGTTCTTCAGTGCCTGTTTAACCGAGTCACGCAGGGGCTTTTGAGTTACCTGATCCTGAGAGTTAACGGTAGAAACGGTCAGTACGTCAGAATTTACGCGTTGTTCGAACATAGTTCTGTCAGCTCTTTATTTCTATTACGCAAAATTTTCGAAGTATGCCTCCAACGCCTCCAGCTGTTCGCTGGCATCCTCAATGGCGTTGAATGTGCGCCGAAACTGGTCATCTGGAGCATGTTCCTGAAGATACCAGGAGACGTGTTTACGCGCGATTCGGTACCCTTTTGCCTGACCATAAAAGTCATGCAATTCCCGAACGTGCGCACAAAGCAAGCGCTTGACCTCTGCCAGCGGCAGCGGGGGCAGCAGCTCTCCAGTGTCCAGATAATGCTGGATTTCCCGAAAGATCCAGGGTCTTCCCTGAGCTGCACGGCCTATCATCAGGGCATCAGCCCCTGTATAGTCGAGCACAGCTCTGGCTTTAAGCGGGTCAGTAATGTCGCCATTCGCGATAATCGGAATGGAAACTTTCTGCTTAACTGCCCGAATACTGTCGTACTCAGCGTCTCCGTTAAACAAGCAGGCGCGGGTGCGTCCGTGAATAGTCAGAGCCTGAATGCCACACTCTTCGGCCAGTTGGGCAATCTCTACGCAGTTACGGTGTTCCGGTTCCCAACCGGTGCGAATCTTGAGAGTCACAGGAACGTCCACCGCATTCACGACCGCCGTCAGGATCGACTTCACCTGGTCGGGGTACTGCAAGAGGGCTGAACCTGCAAGCTTGCGATTCACCTTTTTCGCCGGGCATCCCATATTGATATCAATAATCTGGGCGCCGCTTTCCACGTTAATCCGCGCGGCGGCAGCCATCTCTTCCGGCACGCTACCGGCGATTTGCACGGTACGAATACCGGGCTCATCAATATGCACCATCCGTAAACGGGACTTGTCGCTCTCCCACACCTGTGGGTTAGAGGACATCATCTCGGAAACGGTTAAACCCGCTCCCATCTCGTAGCACAGCGTCCGGAATGGTCTGTCAGTAATGCCAGCCATGGGCGCTGCGATCAGGCGATTTCTGAGCTGGTGGTGTCCGATGCGCATGAGTTAAGAAATGACCATACTGTGACTGCAAGGCGGCGTATATTACGCATTTTTTGCACGAGATGAAAGGCCAAACTTTGAGCAATCCTCTGTTGCAGATCAATGAATCCGGGACTAACGTAAAAGGGATGAATAAATACTTATATTAATCATTGATTTAATGGCTGATGGATAATTTGTGTCCATTTATAAAATCATAAAACTTCTCGATTTTTCTTAGACAAACTCGCTACCAGGCGATATAAAACGCTGTTTTTATAGTCAAAAAAGTGCTCTGTAGTGCGATCTGCCTCTCATTTCCTGGCATTATTTGGTGGCTACTGGAAACAAAAATGCGGCCCACAGGCCGCATTGCACTTAGTTTTTCCGGCCGGTGATCCGGCACCACTCCTCTTTCTCGACCACCGGGTCAAGGGTGAAGAGATCGGCGTAGGCTTCACAGACGCTCTCCGCCTGGCTGGCAAGGATGCCGGAAAGCCCCAGCAAACCGCCTGAAACGGGCAGGACGCTGATTAACGGCGCCAGCTCACGTAACGGGCCAGCCAGGATATTGGCGACCACGACGTCGGCTTTCATCGACTCGGGCTGGTCCTGAGGAAGATAGAGCTCCAGACGCTCAGAGACGCCGTTACGCTGTGCGTTATCGCGGCTGGCCTGAATAGCCTGCGGGTCGATATCAATGCCGATCGCTTTTGCGGCTCCCAGCTTCAGCGCGGCAATCGCCAGGATGCCGGAACCGCAGCCGAAATCAATGACCGTTTTTCCGTTGAGGTCGAGTCCATCGAGCCACTGCAGGCACAGGGATGTCGTCGGGTGCGTGCCGGTACCGAAGGCCAGACCCGGATCGAGCATCACGTTGACGGCATTTTCATCCGGAACGTCGCGCCAGCTCGGGCAGATCCACAGCCGCTCACCGAAGCGCATCGGATGGAAGTTATCCATCCATTCCCGCTCCCAGTCTTTATCTTCCAGCTGCTCGATCTTATGCGCGAATCCGGCGCCCAGCAGCGGGTGCTGCTCCAGTTGGGCAACGACCGCTTTCATATCGGTTTCGGCATCGAACAGGCCGATCACGTCGGTGTCGCCCCACAGCCGGGTTTCCCCGGGTAACGGCTCAAATACCGGCGTATCGTGCGTATCCTGGAAGGTGATCGAGACCGATCCGGCCTCCATCAGCGCATCGCTAAGATCTTCAGCGTTCGCGCCGGTGGTATTTAGTTTCAGTTGGATCCATGGCATAGCAAAACTCTTTATTTATCAGTAGTCAAAATAGGTGGCTGTGGTGCGGGACGGCCGAAACGATTCCCTGCCACAAACGCCAGTAAACTCAGCAGCAGCGCGGGAACGATCGGATGGAAGCCGAGAAACTGCACTTTCAGCGTGGCAAGTACGGCATACAGTACACCACCCACGATCATCGCGCTCAGCGCGCCAGCCGCGTTGGCACGTTCCCAATACAGGCCCAGCACCAGCGGCCACAGAAAGACGGCTTCCAGGCCGCCGAAGGCCAGCAGGTTCAGCCAGATAATCATCTCTGGCGGTCGCCAGGCCGCGAGCAGCAGCAGGACACCCAACAGGAGCGTAATGCCGGCGGACATGCGTTTTAGCCGCTTTTCGTTAGTCGCCTGATCCGGACGCCAGTTCAGATACAGATCCTTGATGATCGTAGCGGAACTTTGCAGAAGTTGGGCATTGATCGTCGACATAATCGCCGCCATCGGCGCGGCCAGAAAGATCCCTGCCGCAAAGGGCGGGAGCACTTTGACCATCAGCGTCGGGATCACCAGATCCGGTACGGTGAGGTCAGGGATCACCGCCCGACCTAACGCGCCGGCCAGGTGCATGCCAAACATCAGGATCGCCACCACGATGGTGCCGATAATGATGCCGCGATGCACGGCTTTGCTGTCTTTGTAGGAGATACAGCGCACGGCGGTATGCGGGAGGCCTATCACGCCGAAGCAGACCAGCACCCAAAACGAGGCCATAAAGGTTGGTGAGAGGATATCTTCCGCCCCCTGAGGGGACACCAGCTTGACATCGATCGACTGCAGGGTCTCTACCGCATGGCCAATCCCGCCGGCGGCGTGGATCACCCCCACCAGCAGCACGATCGTGCCGATCAGCATCACCATGCCCTGCATGGTGTCGTTGAGCACGCTGGCGCGAAAGCCGCCATAAGCGGTATACAGCGCGATGCTGATGCCGAAGATCAGCAGACCGGTATCGTAGGGAATACCCGCAGCCGTCTCCAGCAGGCGGGCACCGCCGATAAACTGGACGGTCATGGCGCCAACGAAGGCTACCAGCAGACTCAGGCTGGCCAGCCAGACCAGCAGACGACTCTGGTAGCGCGCAAACAGCATGTCATTGAGGGTGACGGCGTTGTAACGGCGCGCAAGAATGGCGAATTTTTTTCCCAGTACGCCCAGCGACAGCCAGATGGCGGGAAGCTGGATCATTGCCAGCAGCACCCAGCCCAGGCCGTATTTATAGGCGGCGCCGGGTCCGCCGATAAATGAGCTGGCGCTGATATAGGTGGCGGTTAGCGTCATGGCCAGCACGAAGCCGCCCATCGAGCGGCTGCCGAGAAAGTACTCATTCAGAAAGTTTCCTGAGGCTCGTTTTCGCATGGCGTAAAGGGATAAGCCGAACACCACCACCAGATAGGCGATCAGGGGAATAATGACCTCAAACTGCATCATCGTCCTCCAGAGGAATGTCGCGAAAAACCAGTTTGACCATCGCCCAGCACAGCAGAATAAACAGCAGCGGAACCAGCAGGCAGGCCATTTCAAACCAGTGGGGCAGGCCGGTAAAACCGATAGCCACCCCCGGCAGATAGGCGGCGGCCAGCCAGGCGGCAAGATAGAGAAGGGTCAGCCACAGCGCCCAGCGCGCTTCTTTGTGGGCCTGAACAAAGCGTTTGTCCATTTTTTGTCCCTTGAGGATGAAGAAAGCGGGGATTGTACCGCATGGTATAGATGAGGAGAGAGAAAAAGAAAAAAGGCCGGAAAATCCGGCCTTTTGCTGAGAATGCAGAATTATTTTTCCTGCAAGCCGAGTTTTTTCTCCAGATAGTGGATGTTGGTGCCACCATGCTGGAAGTTCTCGTCGCTCATAATGCGCATCTGCAGATCGACGTTGGTCTTGATGCCATCGATGATCAGCTCCTGCAGCGCATTCTTCATGCGGGCAATCGCCACGTCACGGCTTTCGCCGTAGCAGATCAGTTTGCCGATCATGGAGTCATAGTACGGCGGTACGGTGTAACCGGCGTAAATATGGGACTCCCAGCGCACGCCAAAGCCGCCCGGCGCGTGGAAACGGGTAATTTTACCCGGGCTCGGCAGGAAGGTGTTCGGGTCTTCGGCGTTGATACGGCATTCCACCGCATGGCCGCGAACCACCACTTCATCCTGCTTGATGGACAGCGGCTGACCGGCTGCGATACGCAGCTGCTCTTTGATCAGGTCAACGCCGGTGATCATTTCAGTTACCGGATGCTCTACCTGGATACGGGTGTTCATTTCAATGAAGTAGAACTCGCCGTTTTCGAACAGGAACTCAAAGGTACCCGCCCCGCGGTAGCCGATATCGACACAGGCTTTCGCGCAACGCTCGCCGATGTAGCGACGCAGTTCCGGGGTGATGCCCGGCGCCGGCGCTTCTTCGACCACTTTCTGGTGACGGCGCTGCATGGAGCAATCACGTTCAGCCAGATAGATAGCGTTACCCTGACCGTCCGCCAGCACCTGAATTTCGATGTGACGCGGGTTTTCCAGGTATTTCTCCATGTAGACCATGTCGTTGTTGAAAGCCGCTTTGGCTTCCGCTTTGGTCATGGAGATGGACTGGGCCAGTTCAGCATCGCTGCGCACAACGCGCATACCGCGACCGCCGCCGCCGCCGGAGGCCTTGATGATCACCGGATAGCCGATGCGTTTGGCATGGGCGCGGTTAGCGTCCATGTCGTCGGTCAGCGGGCCGTCAGAACCGGGTACGGTCGGGACGCCGGCTTTTTTCATGGCGGTGATCGCGGACACTTTGTCGCCCATCAGGCGGATGGTGTCGGCTTTCGGGCCGATGAAGATAAAGCCGGAGCGCTCAACCTGCTCAGCAAAGTTGGCGTTCTCAGAGAGGAAGCCATACCCCGGGTGAATTGCTACCGCGCCGGTGATCTCAGCGGCGCTGATGATAGCCGGGATGTTCAGATAGCTTTTTACGGACGGAGCCGGACCGATGCAGACCGTCTCATCCGCTAACAATACGTGTTTTAGATCGCGATCCGCGGTGGAATGCACAGCAACGGTCTTGATGCCCAGTTCTTTACAGGCACGCAGGATGCGCAGTGCGATCTCGCCACGGTTAGCGATGACAATTTTATCCAGCATGTTCGCCTCGTTACTCGATAACTACCAGCGGCTCGTCGAATTCTACCGGTTGGCCGCTTTCGATCAGAATGGCTTTCACCACGCCGGCTTTGTCGGCTTCGATCTGGTTCATCATTTTCATCGCTTCGACGATGCACAGGGTGTCGCCCACGTTAACTTTCTGGCCAACTTCCACAAACGCTTTCGCGTCCGGGCTTGGCGTACGATAGAAAGTACCAACCATCGGGGAACGTACGATGTGACCACTGATTTCCGCTTTTGCCGGCGCTTCTGCTGCTGCAGCTGGCGCGGCAGCCGCGGCGGCAGGTGCCTGAGGCTGCATCATCGGCGCAGCATAAGCCTGCTGCATAACCGGATAGCTTGCGGCCGGTGCAGAGCGGCTGATGCGAACAGACTCTTCGCCTTCAGAAATTTCCAGTTCGGAGATACCTGATTCTTCAACCAGCTCGATCAGTTTTTTAATCTTACGAATATCCATGAGTGGGTTCCGTACTCTTTGTTTAGTGTGATTGTGACAGGCGTTTTACCGCCGTCTGTAAAGCGTATGAATAGCCGTCCGCCCCCAGTCCGCAGATAACGCCAGCGGCGATATCTGACAGATACGAATGCTGGCGGAAGGGTTCGCGTGCATGCACATTGCTCAGGTGAATCTCGATAAACGGGATGTTCACGGCAAGCAACGCGTCACGGATTGCTACGCTGGTATGCGTGAACGCGGCCGGATTAATCAGGATATAGTCCACGTTGTCTTTAGCCTGATGAATTCGGTCGATTAACGCATGCTCCGCGTTGGACTGCAGGTGATCCAGGCTCACATTCAGCGCCGCTGCTTCAGATGTTAAATGGTTAACAATCTCAGCCAGCGTGAGAGATCCATACTTCTCTGGCTCGCGGGTACCGAGCATGTTAATGTTTGGACCATTCAAAAGCAAAATGTGAAACTTGTCTGCCATCGTGTGGCGATCTCCTGCCATTTTCGGGTAAAAAACAACATATACCTTCAATGCGCCCTTGTCACCTTTTCAGGGTCAGAAAACCCTGTCAGGAAAGCCAAAGTCGCACATTATAACGATTTCGTAGCAATTGGCAGCTAAATACTGGTCTTATCAGGGAAGATTATCAACCGCTATCTTAAAAAGAGTCGCGGTTGATAAAGGATCTGCGGGAAACTGCACATTACCGGATTCAGCGCCACCACTGGCGAAACTTCTTGTAACGCCATGCCAGGAGCGCGACTGCCAGCAGGGCATAAATGATGGGCTGCGGTGAGAGGATCTTCACTGACCACAGGTAGTGAATCGGCGCGAGGATCGCCACCAGATAGACGAAGTTGTGTAAAAGTTGCCAACGGCGGCCCAGTTTTCGCTGCATCGCCTGCGTCGACGTCGCTGCCAGCGCCAGCAGGATCGCCCAACTGACCATGCCTAACGTCAGATAGGGGCGGTTGATAATCTCCGAGCCCAGTAGCGCCAGATTGTTAATGCCCAGCTCCAGCAGGGTATAGCTGGTCAGGTGCAGGGTCGCCCAGGCGAAACACCATAAACCTAACAGGCGGCGAACGCGAATCAATAATGGCTGTTTCGCGTAGCGCGCCAGCGGGGAGACCAGCAGCGTCGCCAGCAGAAACTTCAGCGCCATCCTGCCGGTAAAATGCTGGATATCCTTGGCCGGATCGGCGCTAAAGTAGCCCTGGTGCCCGGCCCAGAATAACCAGACCAGCGGCAAAAACCCCGCCAGATGAAGTAAAACCTTCAACCAGGCGATCTGTTTGACGGTGAAACGCACTAGAAGTTCTCCCGCAGATTCATGCCGCGATACAGCGACGCCACCTCGTCGGCATAGCCGTTAAACAGCAGCGTTGGTTGACGTTTCACATCGAGCACGCCGCCGGCACCGATAAACCGCTCGCTAGCCTGTGACCAGCGGGGGTGATCGACGTGCGGATTGACGTTGGCGAAGAAGCCGTATTCGTCCGGCGCCGCGAGGTTCCAGGTGGTCGGTGGCCGCTCGCGGGTCAGTTCAATGCTGACGATGGATTTAATGCCTTTGAAACCGTACTTCCACGGCACGGTAAGGCGGACCGGCGCGCCGTTTTGCGGCGGCAGCGCTTTGCCATACACCCCGACGGTGAGCAGCGTCAGCGGGTGCAGCGCTTCATCCAGCCGCAACCCCTCCACGTAAGGGTAAGCGAGCCCGCCGCCGATAAACCGATCTTTCTGCCCGGGCATTTGATCCGGGGCATAGAGGGTTTTGAAGGCCACATAGCGCGCGTTGCTGGTGGGCTCCACCAGCGCCAACAGCTTGTGCAGCGGGAAGCCGACCCAGGGGACCACCATCGACCAGGCTTCCACGCAGCGCATACGGTAAATACGCTCTTCCAGCGGGAAGCGTTTGGTCAGATCGTCATGGTCAAGGGTCAGCGGCTTCGCCACCTCACCGCCGATGGTCAACGTCCAGGGATCGGTGCGCAGACTACCCGCGTTCGCCGCCGGATCGGCTTTATCGAGGCCGAATTCATAAAAGTTATTGTAGCCGGAGACTTTATCTTCCGGAGTAAGCGTCAGGTTAGCCTGCCATTCAGCGGGTTTAGCAAAGTCCAGGGCCTTGCCCGCCGGGGCTGGCGGACGGTCGTGGCCTTTAAACCAGTCCAGCAGGTCGGCCTGTGCGGCGGCGGGAAGCGAAAGGGCGGTCGCGCTGATGCCCAGCATTTTCAGCACCTGGCGCCGCTGGAGCATAAAAACGGATTCGGCCGTGACGTCGGCTTCCGTCAGTTTTTTTCTTTTCATGGTGTCCTCCGTCATGCGTTTCCCTAAGCATGACGGAGGCGGCGATGAATCGCGAATATGTCACGAAAAATTGCACATTAGGCGCATTCGCCACCGCCGAAGCTGGGGCGCGGTCGTCCAGGAATCATCGGAAAGTGGCGCAAGACGTTTCCTTTAACGCGCCTGACCCGGCATCTTTAGCAGGGGAAAAAAGCGGGCGGGAGGCTGGCAGGATGGAAAATTAGCAATAATGTGCGCCGCTGGCGCGGGTTTGCCATCCAGCGTCTAAAATTAAAGCGCTTCTGGCGCAGGCCGCAGGCGGGCGGCGTTTGGCAAATTTTTTCTGCCGACTATACTCGCTATCGGCATACTTTCGCCGATAATACGCATTCCATTGCCAGACTCGCCATCTTTGATAGTATGCGTCGCGCTTTAAAAGGTTAATGCTAGCGTCAAGGCGCGCGCCGGCACGGGAGCCTGATGGTTCATCGGGCAGTCATTCACTCGCGGAGTTAACACAGGGATGCGATTAACGACGAAGTTCTCAGCCTTTATCACGCTGCTAACTAGCCTGACCATCTTTGTCACGCTGATTGGCGCTTCGCTGAGTTTTTACAACGGCATTGAGAACAAGGTCGAAAACCGGGTTCAGGCGGTGGCGACCATGCTGGATAACCGGCTCATCACCACCTCTTTTGATAAGCTTGAGCCGCAGCTGGATGAGCTGATGACGCCGATAGAGATCGTGCATATCGATTTCATGCTTAACGGTAAACCGCTCTACAGCCACTCCCGAACCGACAGCTACCGCCCGCTGGGCAGTCATGAGCAATTCCGTGAGATCACGGTCCCGTCGTTGAAACATCCCGGTATCACCCTGCATCTGGTCTACGTTGACCCGATGGTGAACTATTTCCGTTCGCTGTCAATCACCGCCCCGCTGTCGATCTCCATCGGCTTCATGGTGGTGATTATTTTCTTCGCCGTCCGCTGGATACGCCGCCAGCTGGCAGGTCAGGAACTGCTTGAGCTTCGTTCCACGCGCATCCTGAGCGGCGAGCGCGGGCCGCAGGTGCGCGGGTCAGTCTATGAATGGCCTGCCAGCACCAGTAGCGCGCTGGATATGCTGCTGTCGGAGCTGCAATTCGCCAGCGATCAGCGCAGCCGGATGGATACGCTGATTCGCTCCTATGCGGCACAGGATTCCAAAACCGGGCTGAACAATCGCCTGTTTTTTGACAATCAGTTGGCCACGCTGCTCGAAGATCAGGAGAAGGTGGGGGCGTACGGCATCGTGATGATGATCCGTCTGCCGGAGTTTGATCTGCTGCGGGACAACTGGGGACGAGCGGCGGCCGAAGAACATTACTTCACGCTAATCAACCTGCTCTCTACCTTTATTATGCGTTACCCTGGCGCGCTGCTGGCCCGCTATCACCGTAGCGACTTCGCCGTGCTGCTGCCGCACCGCACGTTAAAAGAGGCGGATAGCATCGCTGGACTGTTGCTGAAGGCCATGGACGCGCTGCCTCCGACGCGCATTCTCGATCGTGACGATATGATGCATATCGGCATCTGTTCTTTCCGCAGTGGACAATCGGCGGCGCAAGTGATGGAACATGCTGAAGCAGCAACGCGCAACGCGGTGCTGCAGGGCAGCAACAGCTGGTCGGTCTATGACGATACCCTTCCGGAGAAAGGCCGCGGCAACGTTCGCTGGCGGACGCTGATCGAACAGATGCTGAGCCGCGGCGGGCCGCGGTTGTATCAGAAACCCGCCGTCACTCGCGATGGCCGGGTGCATCACCGTGAACTGATGTCGCGGATGTACGACGGTAAGGAAGAGGTGATCGCCGCCGAGTATATGCCGATGGTGCTGCAGTTTGGCCTGGCGGAAGAGTATGACCGCCTGCAGGTGACGCGCCTGCTGCCATTTTTAGGCTTCTGGCCCGAGGAGAATCTGGCGCTCCAGCTGTCGGTGGAGTCGCTGATCCGTCCGCGATTCCAGCGCTGGCTGCGTGATGCTCTGATGCAGTGTGAAAAATCGCAGCGTCAGCGGATTATTTTTGAACTTGCTGAGGCAGATGTTTGTCAATATATCGGCCGTCTGCAGCCGGTTATGCGGTTGGTTAACGCGCTTGGCGTTCGGGTGGCGGTGGTTCAGGCAGGGTTAACCCTGGTGGGAACTAGCTGGATCAAGCAGCTGGATGCGGAGCTGATCAAACTGCATCCGGGGCTGGCGCGCAATATCGAAAAGCGCAGCGAGAACCAGCTGCTGGTGCAAAGCCTGGTGGAAGCCTGTAAAGGCATGCCTATGCAAGTTTTTGCGACGGGCGTACGCAGCCGCAGCGAGTGGCTGGTACTGTCCCAATGCGGTGTCACGGGCGGGCAGGGGGAATTTTTTGCCGCCTCACAGCCACTTGACACAAATGTGAAAAAATATTCGCAAAGATACTCGGTTTGATCTGCCGTTTAGCGTGATTTCACGTAGAATAACGCGCGCCATCGTGAAGGGGGTGTGCTTGTCTACCTGCCGGATCATCGCAATGTAAATGCCAGTGACCCTCCTTTGACAGGTTACAAATTCAGGCGTGGAGCGCTGCTGAAGATTTCAGCAATGAACGGAGTCGGAAAAATTTGTAACAAAGGAAATGAACTGCACTAATTTTCACCGCAGCAGGTGATTTTTGCGCCTTGTCGCTGCTGCGTGTGGTTGGTAAAGTAAGCGGATTTTGTTTTCCGCCCCAGCTTTCAGGATTATCCCTTAGTATGTTAAAAAAATTTCGTGGCATGTTTTCCAATGACCTGTCCATTGACCTGGGTACCGCGAATACCCTTATTTACGTAAAAGGACAAGGCATCGTATTGAATGAGCCTTCCGTGGTGGCCATTCGTCAGGATCGTGCCGGATCGCCGAAAAGCGTCGCCGCCGTGGGTCATGAAGCGAAGCAGATGCTCGGCCGTACCCCGGGTAATATCGCGGCGATTCGCCCGATGAAGGACGGCGTTATCGCTGACTTCTTCGTGACGGAAAAGATGCTGCAGCACTTTATCAAACAAGTGCACAGCAACAGCTTTATGCGCCCGAGCCCGCGCGTACTGGTCTGCGTGCCGGTTGGCGCCACCCAGGTTGAGCGTCGTGCTATCCGTGAATCCGCGCAGGGCGCAGGCGCTCGCGAAGTGTTCCTGATTGAAGAACCGATGGCGGCCGCGATCGGCGCTGGCCTGCCGGTTTCTGAAGCGACCGGTTCCATGGTGGTGGATATCGGCGGCGGTACCACCGAGGTGGCGGTTATCTCCCTGAACGGCGTGGTTTACTCTTCTTCCGTGCGTATCGGCGGCGACCGTTTCGACGAAGCCGTCATCAATTACGTGCGTCGTAACTACGGCTCCCTGATCGGTGAAGCGACCGCTGAGCGTATCAAACATGAAATCGGTTCGGCTTATCCGGGCGATGAAGTGCGTGAAATTGAAGTGCGCGGCCGTAACCTGGCGGAAGGCGTGCCACGCGGTTTCACCCTGAACTCAAACGAAATTCTTGAAGCGCTGCAGGAGCCGCTGACCGGCATCGTGAGCGCGGTCATGGTTGCCCTTGAGCAGTGCCCGCCGGAACTGGCGTCTGATATCTCCGAGCGCGGGATGGTTCTCACCGGCGGTGGTGCGCTGCTGCGCAACCTGGACCGTCTGTTAATGGAAGAAACCGGTATTCCAGTCGTGGTTGCTGAAGATCCGCTGACCTGCGTAGCGCGTGGCGGCGGCAAGGCGCTGGAAATGATCGACATGCACGGCGGCGACCTGTTTAGCGAAGAGTAGTCAGCCTGAAGGTCCGGGGTGGCTTACCCGCTGCCCCAGGTCTTTACTGACACGAGAATACGCATAGCCTATGAAGCCAATTTTTAGCCGTGGCCCCTCGCTACAGATTCGCCTTATTCTGGCGGTGCTGGTGGCGCTTGGCGTGATTATCGCCGACAGCCGCCTGGGTACGTTCAGTCAAATCAGAACGTACATGGATACAGCCGTCAGCCCTTTCTACTTTGTCTCTAATGGTCCCCGGGAACTGCTCGACAGCGTATCGCAGACGCTGGCTACCCGTGACCAGCTCGAACTGGAAAACCGCGCGCTGCGTCAGGAGCTGTTGTTGAAAAACAGCGATCTGCTGATGCTGGGCCAGTACAAGCAGGAGAACGCGCGCCTGCGTGAACTGCTTGGCTCGCCGCTGCGCCAGGACGAGCAAAAAATGGTGACCCAGGTCATCTCAACGGTCAACGACCCCTATAGCGATCAGGTGGTTATCGATAAGGGCAGCGTCAACGGCGTCTACGAAGGCCAGCCGGTTATCAGCGATAAAGGCGTGGTGGGGCAGGTCGTGGCGGTAGCGAAAATGACCAGCCGGGTACTGCTGATCTGTGATGCCACCCATGCGTTGCCGATCCAGGTCCTGCGTAACGACATTCGCGTCATTGCCGCCGGTAACGGCTGCACCGACGACCTCCAGCTTGAGCATCTGCCGGCCAATACCGATATTCGCGTCGGCGATGTGCTGGTGACCTCCGGTCTTGGCGGCCGTTTCCCGGAAGGGTACCCGGTTGGGGTTGTCTCTTCAGTGAAACTGGACACCCAGCGCGCCTACACGGTGATCCAGGCGCGTCCGACGGCCGGTCTGCAGCGTTTGCGCTATCTGCTGCTGCTGTGGGGCGCCGATCGCAATGGCGCTAACCCGATGACTCCGGAAGAGGTTCATCGCGTGGCTAACGAACGCCTGATGCAGATGATGCCGCAGGTGTTGCCTGCGCCGGATGCGATGGGGCCGCAGATGCCGGCGCCCGCCACCGGGCTGACGCCGTCTCAGCCGTCGCAGCCTGCAGGGGGGCAATAGTGGCAAGTTACCGTAGCCAGGGACGCTGGGTTATCTGGCTCTCGTTTCTTATCGCGCTATTGCTGCAAATTATGCCCTGGCCGGCGGACATCAGCGTTTTCCGGCCCAACTGGGTATTATTGATCCTGCTGTACTGGATCCTCGCGCTGCCGCACCGGGTGAACGTGGGGACGGGCTTCGTGATGGGGGCTATTCTTGATCTCATCAGCGGCTCGACGCTGGGCGTTCGCGCGCTGTCCTTAAGCATCGTCGCCTATCTGGTGGCGCTGAAGTATCAGCTGTTCCGTAACCTGGCGCTGTGGCAACAGGCGCTGGTGGTCATGCTGTTATCCCTCGCCGTGGATATCATTGTTTTCTGGGCAGAGTTTTTAGTGATCAACGTCTCTTTCCGTCCGGAAGTATTCTGGAGTAGTGTAGTAAACGGTATCCTCTGGCCATGGCTCTTCCTGCTGATGCGTAAAGTGCGTCAGCAATTTGCAGTGCAATAAGGTTGATATGACAACTCTGTATCTTGCTTCTGGTTCCCCGCGTCGGCAGGAACTGATGACTCAGCTTGGTCTCGCGTTCGAGCGTCTGGTTCCTGGTATCGAGGAGCAGCGCCAGCCGCAGGAGAGCGCACAGCACTATGTCGTCCGTCTGGCGCGTGAAAAGGCGCAGGCCGGAGTGGCGCTGGCATCGCGGGATTTGCCGGTGTTGGGAGCGGATACGATTGTTATTTTGAACGGCGAAGTGCTGGAAAAACCGCGCGACGCCGAACACGCTGCAGCGATGCTGCGCCTGCTTTCCGGCCAAACCCATCAGGTCATGACCGCGGTGGCGCTGGCGGATAAGCAGCAGACGTTGGATTGTCTGGTGGTCACGGAAGTGACCTTCCGAACGCTCAGCGAGCAGGATATCGCCGATTATGTGGCCAGCGGCGAGCCTTTAGATAAAGCAGGTGCATACGGTATTCAAGGGTTGGGTGGCTGCTTCGTCAGGAAGATTAATGGCAGCTATCACGCCGTAGTCGGCTTACCGCTGGTGGAAACGTATGAGTTGCTCAGTAACTTTAACTCACTGCGTAAAGAAAAGGGATAAAGATGACGGCTGAATTATTAGTGAACGTAACGCCATCCGAAACGCGCGTTGCGTATATTGATGGCGGTATTCTGCAGGAAATCCATATTGAGCGTGAAGCGCGACGCGGAATAGTAGGCAATATCTACAAAGGTCGTGTTAGCCGAGTGCTGCCGGGAATGCAGGCGGCTTTTGTAGATATTGGTCTGGATAAGGCGGCGTTCCTCCACGCCTCCGATATCATGCCGCATACCGAATGCGTTGCCGGTGAGGAGCAAAAGCAGTTTACCGTGCGCGATATTTCGGAGCTGGTGCGTCAGGGCCAGGACCTGATGGTTCAGGTGGTTAAAGATCCGCTCGGTACCAAAGGCGCGCGTCTGACCACCGATATTACCCTGCCTTCCCGCTATCTGGTTTTTATGCCAGGCGCCTCCCATGTGGGGGTCTCTCAGCGGATTGAAAGCGAAGCCGAGCGCGAGCGGCTGAAAAAGGTCGTGGCAGAGTACTGCGACGAGCAGGGCGGGTTTATCATTCGCACCGCCGCGGAAGGGGTCCACGAGCAGGAGATGGCCGCCGATGCCGCCTATCTTAAGCGCGTATGGACCAAAGTGATGGAGCGCAAAAAGCGCAACCAGACCCGCTATCAGCTGTACGGCGAGCTGGCCCTGGCTCAGCGCGTGCTGCGGGATTTTGCCGATGCGCATCTCGATCGTATTCGCGTCGACTCGCGGCTGACCTATGAGGCGCTGCTGGAATTTACCGCCGAATATATCCCGGAAATGACCAGCAAGCTGGAACACTACAGCGGCCGTCAGCCGATATTCGATCTCTTTGACGTTGAGAACGAAATTCAGCGCGCGCTGGAGCGTAAAGTCGAGCTCAAGTCCGGGGGCTATCTGATCATCGACCAGACCGAGGCGATGACCACCATCGATATCAACACCGGGGCGTTTGTTGGGCACCGCAATCTTGACGATACTATCTTCAATACCAATATCGAAGCCACCCAGGCGATAGCCCGCCAGCTGCGTTTGCGTAACCTCGGCGGCATTATCATCATTGATTTCATCGACATGAACAATGAAGACCATCGCCGGCGGGTGTTGCACTCCCTGGAGCAGGCCCTCAGCAAAGACCGGGTGAAGACCAGCATCAACGGTTTCTCCCAGCTGGGTCTGGTGGAGATGACGCGGAAACGCACCCGCGAAAGCGTGGAGCATGTGCTGTGCAACGAATGCCCGACCTGCCACGGACGCGGAACGGTAAAGTCCGTGGAAACGGTATGCTATGAGATTATGCGTGAGATCGTTCGCGTGCATCATGCTTATGATTCCGATCGCTTCCTGGTCTATGCTTCCCCTGCGGTGGCGGAAACCCTGAAAGGGGAAGAGTCGCATGCGCTGGCGGAAGTGGAGATCTTTGTCGGCAAGCAGGTGAAGGTACAAATTGAGCCGCTCTATAATCAAGAGCAGTTCGATGTGGTTATGATGTAATACACCGCGTCATTGTGCGGCTGACAAGGAGAGAGGCGTGAGGCGACTGCCCGGGATTTTATTGCTCACCGTGGCAACATTGATTGTTATCGTCGCGCTGCTGGTGAGTGGCTTGCGTCTCGTGTTGCCGCAGCTCGACGCCTGGCGTCCGCAGCTGCTGGAGAAAATCTCCGCCCTCACCGGCACGCCGGTGGATGCCTCGCAGATCGCCGCCAGCTGGCAAACTTTTGGCCCAACATTAGATGTCCGCGATATTCATGTTGGGCTGAAGGATGGCGGGACAATGGCGGTCAAGCGCGTGACCCTGGCGCTGGACGTCTGGCAAAGTCTGCTGCATATGCGCTGGCAGTTTCGCGATCTCACCTTCTGGCAGCTGCAGGTCCATACCAATACCCCGATTCAGACCAATGACGGCGGCGAAAGTCTGAAAACCGACCGCATCAGCGATCTCTTTTTACGTCAGTTCGACCACTTTACTCTGCGCGACAGCCATCTGAGCTTCCTGACCATTTCTGGTCAGCGGGCGGAGCTGGCGGTCCCGCAGCTGACCTGGCTTAACGGCAGGAACCGTCACCGCGCCGAGGGGCAGCTCAGCCTTTCCAGTCTCACCGGCCAGCATGGCGTCATGCAGGTGCGGATGGATCTCCGCGATGAGGATGGCCTGCTGAATAAAGGCCGGGTCTGGCTGCAGGCTGACGATATTGACGTCAAACCCTGGCTAGGCCGCTGGATGCAGGACAATATCGCGCTGAAAAGCGCCCGCTTCAGCCTCGAAGGCTGGATGACTATTGAAAAAGGCGATGTAGCCAGCGGCGACGTATGGCTGAAAAAAGGGGGCGCCAGCTGGCAAGGGGATAGCGAGGTTCATCATCTGTCAGTGGATAACCTGACGGCGCATCTCTCTCACGACAAGCAGAGCTGGGGCTTCTATATTCCCGATACGCGGATCGCGATCGACGATAAACCGTGGCCAAGCGGCGCGCTGGCGATGGCGTGGATCCCGGGGCAGGATGTCGGTGGCGACGGTCATCAGCGTAGCGATGAATTACGTATTCGCGCCAGCAATTTAGCGCTCAGTGGCCTGAGCGGATTGCAGCCGTTTGCCGATAAGCTGGCGCCTTCTTTGGGCGAACTCTGGCGCACCACGCAGCCCAGCGGCAAAATCAATCTGCTGGCTCTCGATATTCCCCTGCAGGCGACGGAGAAAACGCGCTTTCAGGCGCAGTGGAGCGATCTGGCGTGGAAGCAGTGGAAACTCCTGCCGGGAGCGGAACACTTTTCCGGCAGCCTGAATGGCAGCGTGGAGCACGGGGAACTGCGCGCCCGCATGACGAAGGCGCAGATGCCGTATGCCGGAGTTTTCCGGGCCCCGCTGGAGATCGCCGCTGGCGAAGCCACCCTCAGCTGGGTGAAAAATGACAAAGGCTTTATGCTTGATGGCCGCGATATTGACGTGCAGGCGACGGGGGTACGCGCCCGCGGCGGCTTCCGCTATCTGCAACCGCAGGGGGACGATCCGTGGCTGGGCATTCTGGCGGGGATCAGCACCAACGATGGCGGCCAGGCGTGGCGTTACTTCCCGGAAAACCTGATGGGCAAAGCGCTGGTGGACTATCTCAGCGGCGCGATTAAAGCCGGGCAGGCCCGCGATGCGACGCTGGTGTATGGCGGTAACCCACATCTGTTCCCGTATCCGCACAATGAAGGCCAGTTCCAGGTTTACGTCCCGCTGAAGAATGCCACTTTCGCTTTTCAACCGGACTGGCCGGCGCTGACCGGGCTGAATATCGACCTCAATTTTATCAACAGCGGCCTGTGGATGCGGGCGGATAAAGCGATGCTCGGCAATGTGACCGCCAGCAATCTCGATGCCGTGATCCCGGATTATGCGCAGGAAAAACTGCTGATTGATGCTGACATCAAAGGCCCGGGCAAAGAGGTGGGCCCTTATTTCAACACCACGCCATTGAAAGCGTCGCTCGGGGCAGCGCTGGATTCCCTGCAGCTGGATGGGGATGTGAGCGCTCGCTTACATCTGAATATCCCCCTCGATGGCGAGATGACCACCGCGAAAGGCGATGTACGGCTGCAGAATAATACCTTGTTTATCAAACCATTAGATACTACGTTGCAGAACCTAAGCGGTAATTTCAGCTTTGTGAATGGCGATCTTAATAGCCAAACGTTGAGCGCGACCTGGTTTAATCAGCCGCTGAACCTCAATTTTTCCACCCGCGAAGGCGAAAAAGCGTTTCTGGTGGATGTCGGGATGAACGCCACCTGGCAGCCGTCGCGCACCGGACTGCTGCCGAAAGCGGTTAATGAGACGCTGAGCGGTAGCGTTCCGTGGGATGGCAAGGTCGCTATCGAACTGCCGTACCATGGCAATGCCAGCTATAAGGTTGATATCAATGGCGATCTGAAGAATGTGAGCAGTCACTTACCTTCACCGGTCAACAAGTCCGCTGGCGAACCCCTGCCGGTCAAAATTAACGTCGCCGGCGGTCTGAGCAGCTTCGACCTGACCGGATCCGTTGGCGCGAAGAATCATATCAACAGCCGCTGGTTGCTGAACCGTAAGCTGACGCTGGACAGAGCGATCCTCACGACGGATAGCAAAGGCCTCTCTCCGCTGCCCGACCAGCCCGGCGTTGAACTCAATCTGCCGCCGATGGATGGCGCGCAATGGCTGGCGCTGTTCCAGAAGGGCGCGGCGAATGAAGTCAGCAGCAGCGTCCTCTTTCCACCGCGCATTGTGCTGCGTACGCCGTCGCTGGCGCTGGCCGGCCAGCAATGGAACAACGTCAGTCTGATGTCGCAGCCGGTCGCCGGCGGCTCGCAGGTTGAGGCGCAGGGGCGTGAGATCAACGCCACCCTGACGATGCGCGACAATGCCCCGTGGCTGGCAAATGTGCGTTATCTCTATTTCAACCCGGCCAGCGCCAGCGGCAAGGGCGGAACGGAGAACGTGACTTCTCAGGCGGAGACGCGGCTGGATTTCCACGGCTGGCCCGATCTGCAACTGCGCTGCGCGGAATGCTGGCTGTGGGGGCAAAAATATGGCCGCATCGACGGCGATGTGACGATCAAGGGCGATACCTTAACGCTCTCCAACGGCCTGGTGGATACCGGGTTTGGCCGGCTGACGACCGACGGCGTGTGGGTTAACGCCCCTTCCGGGGTGCGCACCTCGCTGAAAGGCAGACTGCATGGCAATAAAACGGATGAATTTGCGGATTTCTTTGGCGTTTCCACACCGGTGAAGGATTCGCCGTTTGATATCGACTACGATCTCCACTGGCGCGCGCCGCCCTGGTCACCCGATGTCGCCTCGCTCAATGGGATCATTAAAAGCCACCTCGGCAAGGGGCAGTTTACCGACCTGAGTACCGGACATGCAGGCCAGCTGCTGCGTTTGCTGAGCGTCGATGCCCTACTGCGCAAACTGCGCTTCGACTTCAGCGATACCTTCAGCGAAGGTTTTTACTTTGACTCGATTAACAGTACGGCATGGATTAAGGATGGCGTACTGCATACCGATGATACGCTGGTGGATGGTCTGGAGGCGGACATTGCCATGAAAGGGTCGGTCGATCTGGTGCGTCGCCAGCTGGATCTGCAGGCGGTGGTCGCGCCGGAGATCTCCGCGACCGTCGGCGTGGCGGCGGCTTTTGCTGTCAACCCGATTGTCGGCGCGGCGGTGTTTGCCGCCAGCAAGGTGCTGGGGCCGCTGTGGAACAAAGTCTCGATACTGCGCTATCGCATCACCGGCCCGATTGACCAGCCGCAGATCAATGAAGTGCTGCGCCAGGCGCGCAGCAACAAAAAGCAATGATTTGACGATTGCCGGGAATTGCCGCAATCTCAATAGATAGCCTTCTGTATTTCCGCCTGTCAGGCGGCAACAAACGAGTAGCATAACGATGAGTCTGAACCTGGTAAGTGAACAATTACTGTCGGCAAATGGCCTGAATCATCAGGACCTGTTTGCCATTCTTGGTCAACTGACCGAGCGCCGCCTCGATTACGGCGATCTTTATTTTCAGTCGAGCTATCACGAATCCTGGGTTCTGGAAGACAGCATCATTAAAGATGGGTCGTACAATATCGACCAGGGCGTAGGCGTGCGCGCCGTCAGCGGCGAAAAAACGGGCTTTGCCTACGCTGACCAGATCAGCAAGCTGGCGCTGGAGCAGAGCGCCCAGGCGGCGCGGACCATTGTGCGCGAGACCGGCAATGGCAAAGTACAGACCCTCGGCACCGTAGAGCACAGCGCCCTCTATACCAGCATCGACCCGCTGCAGAGTATGAGCCGGGAAGAGAAGCTGGATATTCTTCGCCGGGTCGACAAAGTCGCTCGCGCGGCGGATCAGCGTGTGCAGGAGGTTTCGGCCAGCCTGAGCGGCGTCTATGAACTGATTCTGGTGGCCGCCACCGACGGCACTCTGGCCGCGGACGTTCGTCCGCTGGTGCGCCTCTCGGTCAGCGTACTGGTGGAAGAGGACGGCAAACGCGAGCGCGGCAGCAGCGGCGGCGGCGGGCGTTTTGGCTATGACTATTTCCTTGCCTCTCAGGAGGGCGAAGTGCGGGCCGACGCCTGGGCGAAAGAAGCGGTGCGCATGGCGCTGGTTAACCTCTCAGCGGTCGCCGCCCCGGCGGGAATGCTGCCAGTGGTGCTCGGCGCCGGCTGGCCTGGCGTCCTGCTGCACGAAGCGGTCGGTCACGGCCTGGAAGGCGATTTCAACCGTCGCGGCACCTCGGTCTTTAGCGGTCATATGGGGGAATTAGTCGCCTCTGAACTGTGCACCGTCGTGGACGACGGCACCATCGTCGATCGTCGTGGCTCAGTGGCTATCGATGATGAAGGCACGCCGGGTCAATACAATGTGCTGATCGAAAACGGCATCCTGAAAGGCTACATGCAGGATAAACTCAATGCGCGTCTGATGGGCGTCGCGCCGACCGGCAACGGCCGCCGTGAATCCTATGCCCATCTGCCGATGCCGCGTATGACCAACACCTATATGCTGGCGGGCCAGTCCACGCCACAGGAGATTATCGAGTCGGTGGACTATGGTATCTTCGCGCCTAACTTCGGCGGCGGGCAGGTGGATATCACCTCCGGTAAGTTTGTCTTCTCCACCTCCGAGGCCTATCTGATCGAAAAAGGCAAGGTCACGAAGGCGGTGAAAGGGGCTACCCTGATCGGCTCCGGGATTGAGACCATGCAGCAGATTTCGATGGTGGGTAACGATCTGCGTCTGGATAACGGCGTCGGCGTCTGTGGCAAAGAGGGCCAGAGCGTGCCGGTGGGCGTTGGCCAGCCGACCCTGAAGGTCGATAATCTTACCGTCGGCGGCACCGCCTGATCCTGACCGGGTTCCCGGCGTCGCCGGGAACCGCTTCAGCGGGCGATCCCTCTCCCGTGCATCCCCTGATAGATCTTCGCCACGTCGACAAAATATTCCGTCAGATAGTTGATACAGACCTGCACTTTCAGCGGCAGTTTATCCTTTTCGGTGTACAGGGCGTAAACCGGCCGCGGATCGGACTGGTAGCTCGGCAGCAGGATCTCAAGCTCACCACGATTGATCTCTTCGATCGCCCACATCAACGGCACATAGGCGATACCCACCCCGGCGGTCAGCCAGCGCACCAGCGTCATGGGGTCGTTGGTCACAAAGCGCCCCTGCGGGGTCAGGCGGGTTGAGATCCCTTCCGGCGCGATAATGACAAACTCATTGTCCGGCCGCACGCTATATTCCAGCCAGGCATGCCCGGTAAGATCGGCCGGTTTCTCCGGATTGCCAGCCTGCGCCAGATAGCTTTTCGCGGCGCATAATACCATCGGCATTGATCCCAGGCGGCGGGAAAAAAGGCTGGAATCCTGCAGGGCACCCACGCGGATCACCACGTCAAGACCGTCGGCGATCAGGTCCGGCGCAGGTATGCCGGTGACCAGATTGACGGAGAGCCCGGGGTATTCTTTCAGCATTTTCGCCGTTATGCGCGCCAGAACATTCTGTGCCATAGTTGAAGAGCAGCCGATACGCAGCGTCCCGATGGGGGTGTTGTTAAATGCGTATAATTGCTCATGGACATCCTGCGCTTCAAACAGCATCCTACGGCAGCCCTGATAGTAAATTTTACCCGCTTCCGTTAAGCCAAGGCTGCGGGTGCTGCGGTTGAGCAGCTTCACCTGCAGTTCATCTTCCAGTTTGGCGACGGTCTGACTGATTGAGGAAACGCTCATCTGAAGCTGGCGGGCCGCTGCGGTGAAGGAACCTAATTCGACCACTTTGGCGAAAACGGACATGCGCTTTAATCGTTCCATTATTCACTCTGGCTTAAAAGTGATTTAGATCACACATTGTAGATAATGCGGCAATCGTTACGTTAATATATTGTTAGCTACATAATAAACGCATCTGCTCACTACCTGTACGCTTCTTATTCAAGGTCATCATGAGTCTGTTTCCTGTCATCGTGATTTTCGGCTTATCGTTTCCGCCGATCTTCTTCGAGTTGCTGTTGTCGCTGGCCATCTTCTGGCTGGTGCACCGATTGCTGGTTCCGACCGGCATTTACGATTTTGTCTGGCACCCTGCACTGTTTAATACGGCGCTATATTGCTGCCTTTTTTATTTGATATCGCGCTTGTTCGTTTGAGGTTGATGTGAAAACACTAACAAGAAATATCCTCCGTACTGCTATTACCGTGATACTGGTCATTTTGGCCTTCGTAGCGATTTTCCGCGCCTGGGTTTACTACACCGCCTCGCCGTGGACGCGGGATGCGCGCTTTAGCGCCGACATTGTGGCCATTGCCCCCGACGTCTCCGGGCTGATCTCCCAGGTAAACGTCAAGGATAACCAACTGGTTAAGAAAGACCAGGTATTGTTCGTTATTGACCAGCCTCGTTACCAAAAAGCGCTGGCGCAGGCGGAAGCCGATGTCGCCTACTACCAGACGTTAGCCCAGGAAAAACGTGTCGAAGCCGGTCGGCGTAATAAGCTTGGCGTCCAGGCGATGTCGCGGGAAGAGATTGACCAGGCGAACAATGTGCTGCAGACGGTTGAGCATCAGCTGGCGAAAGCGGTGGCCAGCCGCGACCTGGCCAGACTGGACCTGGAGCGCACGGAGATTCGCGCCCCTGCGGATGGTTGGGTAACCAACCTTAACGTCTATACCGGGGAATTTATCACCCGCGGCTCCACGGCGGTGGCGCTGGTGAAAGAGAATACATTTTACGTCATGGCCTATCTGGAAGAGACCAAACTGGAAGGCGTCCGTCCTGGCTACCGGGCGGAAATTACCCCGCTTGGCAGCAGCAAAACCATAAAAGGCACGGTGGACAGTATCGCTGCGGGGGTAACCAACGCCAGCAGCAGCAGCGACTCGAAAGGGATGGCCTCGGTGGATTCCAACCTTGAATGGGTGCGTCTGGCGCAGCGTGTGCCGGTACGTATTCGCCTTGACCACCAGCAGGGGAATCTGTGGCCATCGGGCACGACGGCGACGGTGGTGATCACCGGTAAAGAAGACCGTGATACCAGCCAGGCCAACTTCTTCCAGAAACTGGCTATGCGCCTGCGCGAATTCGGTTAATCGCTATGGGGACATATACTATTGCTCCCCAGCATCTCCGCTTTGCCATTAAGCTTGCATGCGCGGTGGTGCTGGCGCTGTTCGTCGGCTTCCATTTTCAGCTCGAAACGCCGCGCTGGGCGGTGCTGACCGCGGCAATCGTCGCCGCTGGCCCGGCCTTTGCCGCCGGGGGAGAGCCGTACTCCGGCGCGATCCGCTATCGCGGCATGTTGCGTATTGCCGGGACCTTTATCGGCTGTATTGCGGCGCTGGTTATCATCATCCTGATGATCCGCGCCCCTCTGCTGATGATGCTGGTATGCTGCCTGTGGGCCGGGTTTTGTACCTGGGTTTCGTCGCTGGTCAAGGTCGAAAACTCCTATGCCTGGGGACTGGCCGGCTACACCGCGCTGATTATCATTATTACCATCCACACCGATCCGATGCTGGCGCCGCAGTTTGCCGTTGAGCGCTGCAGCGAAATTGTCATCGGGATTGTCAGCGCCATCGTCGCCGATCTGCTTTTCTCCCCGCGTTCGATTAAAAAAGAGATCGACCTTGAGCTGGATAACCTGCTGATTGCCCAGTATAAGCTGATGCAGTTATGCGTTGCGCACGGCGAAAAAGAGGAAGTGGATCAGGCCTGGGGAGCGCTGGTGCGTCGTACCACGGCGCTGGAAGGCATGCGCAGTAACCTGATTATGGAATCCTCTCGCTGGGCTAAGGCGAATCAACGCCTGAAGGCGATCAATACCCTCTCGCTAACGCTTATCACCCAGGCTTGCGAAACCTACCTGATTCAGAACTCGCGACCGGAAATGGTGACGGACGACTACCGCGAGCTGTTTGCTGAGCCGGTTGAGACAGTGCAGGATGTTCACCAGCAGCTGAAGCGTATGCGTCGCTTCCTGACCTGGAAAGGAGAGCATAATACGCCGGTCACCATCTACAGCTGGGTAGGCGCAGCCACCCGTTACCTGCTGCTTAAGCGTGGCGTGGTGGGCAATACCAAAATCAGCCGCATCGAAGACGGTGTATTGCGCGGCGAAACGGTGGTTAAAGTGGAGTCCGCCGAGCGTCACCACGCGATGGTGAACTTCTGGCGCACCTCCGTCTCCTGTATCCTCGGGACGCTGTTCTGGCTGTGGACGGGCTGGACCTCAGGCAGCGGGGCGATGGTAATGATTGCCGTGGTTACCGCGCTGGCGATGCGTCTACCTAACCCGAGAATGGTGGCGATAGACTTCCTCTACGGTACTCTGGCGGCGTTACCGCTGGGTACCCTGTACTTTCTGGTGATCATGCCGGCGACGCAGCAGAGTATGCTGCTGCTCTGTATCAGCCTGGCGGCGATGGCGTTTTTTATCGGTATCGAAGTGCAGAAAAGGCGCCTCGGATCGCTGGGAGCGCTGGCGAGCACCATCAACATTCTGGTGCTGGATAACCCGATGCAGTTCCAGTTCAGCCAGTTCCTCGATAGCGCGCTGGGGCAGATCGTCGGCTGTTTCCTCGCTCTGATGGTTATTCTCATTGTCAGGGATAACTCCCGGGCCAGAACCGGTCGGGTGCTGCTGAACCAGTTTGTCTCCGCGGCGGTCTCTTCGCTGACCACCAACTCGGCGCGTCGCAAAGAGAATCATCTGCCCGCGCTCTATCAGCAGCTGTTTTTGTTGCTCAACAAATTTCCCGGCGATGTCGCCCGTTTCCGTCTGGCGTTGACGTTAATCATTGCCCACCAGCGCCTGCGCGATGCGCCCGTGCCGGTGAACGAGGATTTGTCGGCGTTCCATCGCCAGCTGCGACGTACTGCGGATCATGTGATCTCCGCCGGGAGCGATGATAAGCGTCGGCGCTACTTTACCCGGCTGCTGGCGGAGCTTGATGTTTATCAGGAGAAGCTGCGGGTCTGGGAGGCTTCGCCGCAGGTGACCGAGCCGGTACGGCGACTGGTTGAGATGTTGCACAAGTACCAGCATGTGCTGACCAGCAGTTAACCCATAAACCGACGCCCAGGCGTCGGTTTTTTTATCGCTATACTTAACGGCGACAGGAAGAGAAGCGGGAGGGGCTGTCATGACCACCTATACGTTTGATTTTGACGAAATCGCCGAGCAACAGGATTTCTACCGGGAGTTCTCCCGGACCTTCGACCTGGCTCAGGATAAGGTCAACAACCTTGATTCGCTATGGGACGCGGTGACCGGTGGGCTGCTGCCGCTGCCGCTGGACATTGAGTTCATCCATTTAAATGACAAGCAGCGTCGGCGCTTTGGGGCATTAATTTTATTATTTGATGAAGCAGAGGAAGAGCTGGAGGGGGAGTTACGTTTTAACGCCCGGCAGGCATAAAAAAGCCCCCGGCAGGCGGGGGCAAGTCGTCGAAATAAGACGACGAGGGTTTATTTGTACAGCTCAGCGGTGGCGTGCCAGCTATCGCCGGTACGTGCTTCAATAATACGGTAGCTGCTGGCGCCTTCTTTCTCGGCTTTAGCGGCCAGTTCCTGACGCATGTCCATTGGCGCACTACCTACCTGGGAAACCGAGATGGTGCCCATGGACTGCAGGTTTTGTGCTTGTTCAGCGTTCACTTGTTGAACGGCCGCACTTGCGCCGAAAGAGAGAAGGGAAGCCAGGCCAAGGGATGCGATGATCATTGCGCGTTTCATAATCTTTACTCCAGTCTTTGTTTTACCGCGGCGGGGCGATGAATGAGACCGGGCCGCGGTAGAGAATTTTTGTCGGGTTAATCGTTGACGATCTAAAACTTATTTATACAGCTCAGCAGTAGCATGCCAGTGGTCGCCAGTGCGGGCTTCGATAATGCGGTAAGAAGAAGCTCCTTCTTCCTGCGCTTTTTTGTTCAGCATTTCATGCATATCCATCGGGGATGATGCTACCGCGCCGACGGATACTGTGCCGATGGCCTCGCGGCCCTGGGCCTGCTCGCTGTTGATAACGTCAGCGGCGAAAGCGCCAAACGACATGACGGACAGGATGCTGAGAGCTGCTACAGTGGTTTTGATTTTCATGATGTTCACCTCGTCGAATCTTTTTGTTGAGGGTCTTTGTTTCGTGACCCTCATCACAAAAACAAGTATACACTAATCACCAAAAATATTAATACCATGCTAATTGTTTTGTGTGTTAATAGTTACAATGGATTGCGCTTTTTATAACCGATAAGAATTAGAAATGACAAGTCGTAGACGGAGATAAGTTTTATTTCTAATAAAATCATAAAGGTATACGATTTTGATCTTTTGTGCGTTTTAGGCGTTTGCCTTACGTAAAAGAACGTATAGACAGGCTAAATCACACAAAATGTTAAATTTTTGTTGAGTTGAAAGGGGGGAGAGAAGAGGGAGTAATCCACCCTCTGACGGTTGCCAGAGGGGAATGCTCAGAGTTCCTGTTCGAACAGTACCAGGATAGCGTCGTGCAGATCTTTCACTGTGAAACCACGCGCTGGCGTGGTGAAGATGGTGTCATCCCCGGCGATGCTGCCAAGAATACCTTCCGCCTTGCCCAGCGAGTCGAGAAGACGGGCGATCAGCTGCGCTGCACCGGGGCTGGTATGGATCACCACGACGGCATCGTTATAGTCGATATCCAGCACCAGATTTTTCAGCGGGCTGGAGGTGGTCGGCACGCCAAGCTCGGCAGGCAGGCAATAGACCATTTCCATTTTGGCGTTACGGGTACGAACCGCGCCAAATTTGGTGAGCATGCGGGAAACCTTCGATTGGTTGATATTCTCGAAGCCCTCTTCCTGCAGCGCCTGAACGATCTCTCCCTGCGAGCTGAATTTCTCTTCTTTAAGCAGCGCTTTAAACGCTTTAACCAGTTCTTCTTGTTTTGCCGAACTTCGCATAAGTCACCCAGATTATGGTGGTAAAATCAACATCATTATGCATAACCGTGAATTTTTATGCAAATAATCCGCGAAGGGATAGGTCAATAATGTTATGAAGGGGGCATATTTTAGCAAAAAAACCGTATAAGGAACATGTTCTCATCACAACGCTTAAAGCCATGTAAAAGTAAATGAAATGTTATTGAGTTGGTGTTGTTTTGCGCAACTGGCTGGGTGTATTGTAACCAATAGTCGATCCGGTACTTCGCTTTGCTGGATGGTCAGTCAGGAAGCATAACGTGCGCCGCTGTTCTATTGCTACGCACAATCATGCATTCTTCAGCCATAATCATTGTAATTGTTCATCTTGTGAATTAAGGTCCAGGCGACGGAATAACGAAAGACTAAATTAACCATAATAAGGAGTTTAGGATGAAAGTTGCAGTCCTTGGCGCTGCCGGTGGTATCGGCCAGGCGCTTGCCCTACTACTTAAGACCCAACTGCCTTCAGGTTCAGAGCTCTCGTTGTACGACATCGCTCCGGTTACGCCGGGCGTGGCGGTAGATCTAAGTCATATCCCCACAGATGTAAAAATTAAAGGATTTTCCGGTGAAGATGCTACCCCAGCGCTGGAAGGCGCTGATGTGGTGCTGATCTCCGCGGGCGTAGCGCGTAAGCCCGGCATGGATCGTTCAGACCTGTTTAATGTGAATGCGGGTATCGTTAAGAACCTCGTGCAGCAGATTGCCAAAACCTGCCCGCAGGCCTGCATCGGCATTATCACCAACCCGGTGAATACCACCGTGGCTATCGCCGCCGAAGTGCTGAAAAAAGCTGGCGTGTACGATAAAAACAAACTGTTCGGCGTGACTACGCTGGACATCATCCGCTCCAATACCTTTGTGGCGGAGCTGAAAGGTAAATCGGCAACCGAGGTGGAAGTCCCGGTTATTGGCGGTCACTCCGGGGTCACCATTCTGCCTTTACTGTCGCAGATCCCGGGCGTCAGCTTTAGCGATCAGGAAGTGGCCGATCTGACTAAACGCATTCAAAACGCCGGTACCGAGGTCGTGGAAGCGAAAGCGGGCGGCGGGTCGGCGACTTTGTCGATGGGTCAGGCGGCTGCGCGCTTTGGTCTCTCTCTGGTTCGCGCCATGCAGGGAGAAAAAGGTGTAGTGGAGTGTGCCTACGTGGAAGGCGACGGCGAGTATGCGCGTTTCTTCTCCCAGCCGCTGCTGCTGGGGAAAAACGGCGTGGAAGAGCGTCAATCTATCGGCAAACTCAGCGCCTTTGAGCAACAGGCGCTGGAAGGCATGCTGGACACCCTGAAGAAAGATATCGCGCTCGGTGAAGACTTCGTTAACAAGTAACCTCGCACGTGCCAAAAAGCCGGAACCGTTGTTCCGGCTTTTTATTGCCTTGCATTCATGGTGACCGGGTTTCTGGTCAGATTCCCGGCCGATCCGGTATCTAGCGAATAACGTAGCCCCCAGCCGGAGAGCCACTTAGTTGGTGGCCGGGTATTCCTGGACGGCGATATGGAGCGTGATTTTCTTATCATCTCGCATGATGACCACTGGAATTTCCGATCCCGGACGGATCTCGGCCACCTGATCCATCGTTTCCAGTGCAGAGACGGCAGGTTTGTCATTCACGGAGATGATCACGTCGTTGGCGCGGATCCCGGCTTGTGCTGCGGGGCCATCAGGCGCCACATCGTTAACCACGATCCCCTGGATCTGATCGATCCCGCCGCCCTGCGCGTGCAGCGGGGCGATCTCCCGGCCGCTAATGCCGATATAGCCGCGGATCACCCGGCCATCCCGGATCAGCTTATCCATAATTTTGGTCGCTAACTGGAACGGGATCGCAAAGCCAATGCCTTCCGGCGTTTCGCCGTCGTTGCTCTTATCAAAGGAGAGGGTGTTAATGCCCATCAGCTCGCCGAGGGAGTTCACCAGCGCCCCGCCGGAGTTACCGTGGTTGATCGACGCGTCAGTCTGCAGGAAATTCTGGCGCCCGGTGGGGTTGAGGCCAATGCGCCCTGTGGCGCTGATGATCCCCTGGGTGATGGTCTGTCCCAGGTTATAGGGGTTGCCAATCGCCAGCACCACATCGCCAATATGCGGGGTGCGTTTCGGGTTGATCGGGATCACCGGCAGCCCGCCGGTGGCGTTGATCTTCAGCACCGCGAGGTCGGTCAGGGAATCGGAGCCTACCAGCAGCGCTTCGAAGACCCGGCCGTCCTGCAGCGCGACGATAATCTGGTCGGCATCGTTAATCACATGCTTGTTGGTCAGGATATAGCCGCGCTGGTCCATGATCACCCCGGAGCCTAGCGTCAGCTGATTATGGCTGGTGCTGTTCAGGGCGCGGTTATAGACGTTCACTACGGCGGGCGCCGCGCGGCGTACGGCGGCGTTATAGCTCGCAGGGGAGTCGTCTGCCGTATCGTTCTGAGTGGTCGGCGCCAGCTGCCACTGGCGCAGCGAAGGCATCAAGGCCAACAGCAGGCCCCCGACAAGCAAACCGATGAGTACTGAACGTAATAACTTTCCAGGCATGATGCAGATATCGTTAATGAATGGTCAGGCGCAGCATAGCATGAGTTGTCCGGACATCGCACATGGCGGCGATGTCCGGGGAGACAATCAGCGCAGCAGCAGATAGATGCTTTCGTTGCCGCGGATCACGTTCAGGGCGATGACCGGCGGTTTGCCTTCGAGCACTTTGCGTAGTTCGGCAATCGAATGAATACGCTCCCGGTTAAGGCCAATGATAATGTCATCCTTATGCAGGCCGACCTGGGCGGCGGCGCTGCCTTTATCGACATTATCGATCACCACCCCTTTGGTACCATCTTTCATCTGACCGTCGCTGAACGAGGCCCCCTGCAGAGCCGGGATAATCAGCTCAGCGCTGGCGGTGGAGGAGGTGCTCTTATCCAGCGTCACTTCGACATCGACCGGTTTTCCATCGCGCAGCAGGCCCAGTTTGACTTTGGTCCCCGGCTCGGTAGTGGCAATGCGCGAGCGCAGCTCGGCAAAACTGTTCAGCGGTTTGCCGTTCAGGCTAACGATGACGTCGCCGGATTTGATCCCCGCTTTGGCGGAGCCGGAGTTTGGCAGCACTTCACTGACGAAGGCGCCGCGCTGAACGTTGAGGTTCATCGCCTTGGCGATATCGGCGCTCATTTCCATGCCTTTAATGCCCAGCAGGCCGCGCTTGATTTCGCCAAACTGAATGAGCTGGTCGGCGAGGGTTTTCGCCATGTTGCTCGGGATGGCGAAGCCGATGCCGATGCTGCCGCCGCCCGGCGCCAGGATCGCGGTGTTGATCCCGATAAGCTCGCCGTTGAGGTTCAACAGCGCGCCGCCGGAGTTGCCGCGGTTGATGGAGGCATCGGTCTGGATGAAATTCTCCAGCCCTTCAAGGTTCAGGCCGCTGCGGCCAAGGGCAGAGATAATGCCGGAGGTGGCGGTCTGGCCAAGGCCGAACGGGTTGCCGACGGCGACGGCGAAGTCGCCGACGCGCAGTTTATCGGAGTCAGCAATGGCGATTTGCGTCAGGTTTGACGGCTTAATCAGCTGCAGTAGCGCAATATCGCTCTGTTCATCGCTGCCGACCAGTTTGGCATCAAATTCACGGCCATCGTTCAGCTGGACGCTGATCTTCTGCGCCTGATTGATGACGTGATTATTGGTCAGCACGTAGCCTTTCGCTGCGTCGATGATGACGCCGGACCCGAGCCCTTCGAACGGCTGCGCCTGTTCTTGCGGGGCGTTATCGCCAAAATATTTCTTCAGCTCTTCCGGCATATTGAGCGTCGGCGAGGCAGTGCCTTCCACCTGCACGCTGACTACCGCCGGCAGGACCTTTTCCAGCATCGGCGCCAGGCTTGGTAACGCGCCCTGGCCGGGCACCTGAGTCGGTAAGGATGCTGCTGCCGGAGGCAGAACCGACAACGATAACCCAATGCTTAACGCTAACGCACTCAACAGCAAAGTCTGTTTCTTCATTAGATGCTGGCTCTCGTAACCTGAGGTGTATGGAAAAATGTCCTGAATAACCTGATGTTATTGAATTTTTGCGCAGGTAACAATGTGGGGACTGGTTTAAATTGTAGCCGGGAAGTGGGGGAAGGAGCGGGCGCGATGGGCGCGCCCGGAGAATATTTTAGCAGAGGCGATCGATTAATCGCGTTTTGCGCCACCGCGCAGTAAACCGGATGCGCCTTCGGAGTAGTCGCGTGGCATCTGGACCGGCGCCTGATCGTTGCTGGCTTCAGACTCTGCCAGGCGGTTGCGGAACGGGTTGGCGTCTGCCATGGAATCCGGCAGCAGGTTGTTAGAGCTTTTCGCCATATGCTGATACAGCTGACGGTAGTCGTGCGCCATGTTATCCAGCAGCTCGGCGCTGCGCGCAAAATGGCTGACCAGCTCTTCACGGTACTCTTCAAGCTCGGCTTTATTCTTTTCCAGTTCGAACTGCAGCGCCTGCTGCTGGCGCAGTTTGCGGTTGCCGAAACGCATGGCGACGGCACCAATGATGATACCGACGACTAACCCAATTAGCGCGTATTCCCAGGTCATGAACATCTCCCGTTGTATTGTGGTTCCGTAGGGTGGCTCTTAGGCTCTCCGCCTGCGCCCGATAGTGCCACTATAACCGCTAATTCCACAGAAGTGGAATCCTGGCGTATCATCGCGTAGTGTAGAACGGCCTTTTTTTCGTCAATCGTGAGCTTCGACATCACGGTTTTCAAGGAATAACAATTAGATCATGCAAAGCCTGTCTCCAACATCGCGTTACCTTTCAGCCCTGAAAGAGGGCAGCCATCAACCCGACGGCGTCCAACAAGAAGCGGTGAGCCGCCTTGATACCATTTACCAGGAGCTGCAGACTCAGCCCGCGCCCGTCGCGTCAGGCGGCGGTTTGCGCGCGAAATTCGGCAAACTGCTGGGTAAGCGCGAACCAGCAGCCGAGGCGACGCCTGTCCGCGGCCTGTATATGTGGGGCGGCGTGGGGCGAGGGAAAACCTGGCTGATGGACCTGTTTTACCAGAGCCTGCCGGGCGAGCGTAAGCAGCGCCTGCATTTCCATCGCTTTATGCTGCGGGTGCACGAAGAGCTGACCACCCTGCAGGGCCATAGCGACCCGCTGGAGATTGTCGCCGACCGCTTTAAAGCGGAAACCGACGTGCTCTGTTTCGACGAGTTTTTTGTCTCCGATATTACTGACGCCATGCTGTTGGGCGGTCTGATGAAAGCCCTGTTCGCCCGCGGCATCACGCTGGTGGCGACTTCCAATATTCCGCCGGATGAGCTCTATCGCAATGGCCTGCAGCGCGCCCGTTTTCTGCCCGCTATCGACGCCATCAAGCAGCATTGCGATATTATGAACGTTGATGCCGGCATCGATTATCGCTTGCGTACCCTGACCCAAGCGCACCTGTGGCTGTCGCCGCTGAATAACGACACCCGCGAACAGATGGATAAACTGTGGCTGGCGCTGGCCGGCGCGCCGCGCGCTGCCGGGCCGACGCTGGAGATCAACCATCGCGAGCTGCCGACCCTCGGCGTGGAAAACCAGACGCTGGCGGCGTCGTTCGCCACGCTGTGCGTGGATGCCCGCAGCCAGCATGACTATATTGCGCTCTCCCGCCTGTTCCACACCGTGATGCTGTTCGACGTGCCGGTGATGACCGCGCAGCTGGAGAGCGAAGCCCGGCGCTTTATCGCCCTGGTGGATGAGTTCTATGAGCGCCACGTGAAGCTGGTGGTCAGCGCGGCGGTGCCGCTGTACGACATTTATCAGGGAGAGCGGCTGAAGTTTGAGTTCCAGCGCTGTCTGTCGCGCCTGCAGGAGATGCAGAGCGAAGAGTACCTCAAGCGCCCGCATATGCCCTGACAGGACACTTTTCCCGGCGAATTCAGGGCCGCAGGGCCGCCCCGGGAGCTGCCTGAAAAATCTCATAAAGGGGTCGATCTTTGACCCCGACTTCTCTATAATCTTGCGACCCCACGTTACGAGAAGGTTTTTTTCCCGAAACTTTCTATGTGCCGGCATAGGCTATTCGAAGGGGTAGGTTTGCTGGACAATGTCGTGTGAACCTCAACTGACTAAACGTTTGGGTGTTCACCAACGTGTAACTTATTATTTGGGTAAGCTTTTAATGAAAACTTTTACAGCTAAACCAGAAACCGTAAAACGCGACTGGTATGTTGTTGACGCGACCGGTAAAACTCTGGGCCGTCTGGCTACTGAACTGGCTCGTCGCCTGCGCGGTAAGCACAAAGCGGAATACACTCCGCACGTTGATACCGGTGACTACATCATCGTTCTGAACGCAGAAAAAGTTGCTGTTACCGGCAACAAGCGCGAAGACAAAATGTACTACCACCACACCGGCCACATCGGTGGTATCAAAGAAGCGACCTTTGAAGAGATGATTGCCCGCCGTCCTGAGCGTGTGATTGAAATCGCGGTTAAAGGCATGCTGCCAAAAGGCCCGCTGGGTCGTGCTATGTACCGTAAACTGAAAGTTTACGCGGGTAACGAGCACAACCACGCGGCACAGCAACCGCAAGTTCTTGACATCTAATCGGGATTATAGGCAATGGCTGAAAATCAATACTACGGCACTGGTCGCCGCAAAAGTTCCGCAGCTCGCGTTTTCATCAAACCGGGCAACGGCAAAATCGTTATCAACCAGCGTTCTCTGGAACAGTACTTCGGTCGTGAAACTGCCCGCATGGTAGTTCGTCAGCCGCTGGAACTGGTCGACATGGTTGAGAAACTGGATCTGTACATCACTGTTAAAGGTGGTGGTATCTCTGGTCAGGCTGGTGCGATCCGTCACGGTATCACCCGCGCTCTGATGGAGTACGACGAGTCCCTGCGTTCTGAACTGCGTAAAGCTGGCTTCGTCACTCGTGACGCTCGTCAGGTTGAACGTAAGAAAGTCGGTCTGCGTAAAGCACGTCGTCGTCCGCAGTTCTCCAAACGTTAATTGTTTTCTGCTCACGCAGAACAATTTGCGAAAAAACCCGCTTCGGCGGGTTTTTTTATGGATAAAACGGCTGTTATCCACAAGCTTACCGCCGGTTCTTGCTACTTTTTCAGCATTTCCAGAATCCCCTCACCACAACGTCTTCAAAATCTGGTAAACTATCATCCAATTTTCTGCCCAAATGCTGGTGATTGTTCATTTTTTGTTTTATTCGTGAACGAAGGTGACATCGCGCTAATGGGGTTTTTACATCTGGCTGGCCATGAGTGGCTGGCAGCAGTACAAAATTCTGAATATACCTGGAGGTTTTCATGGCTGTCGCTGCCAACAAACGTTCGGTAATGACGCTGTTTTCTGGTCCTACTGACATCTATAGCCATCAGGTCCGCATTGTGCTGGCCGAGAAGGGTGTCAGTTTTGAGATAGAGCACGTGGAGAAGGACAACCCGCCTCAGGATCTGATTGACCTCAACCCGAATCAAAGCGTACCGACGCTGGTGGATCGTGAGCTCACTCTGTGGGAATCCCGCATCATTATGGAATACCTGGATGAGCGTTTCCCGCACCCGCCGTTAATGCCGGTTTATCCGGTGGCGCGTGGCGAAAGCCGTCTGTATATGCAACGTATCGAGAAGGACTGGTATTCGCTGATGAACACCATCCAGAGCGGTACCGCAGCGCAAGCTGATGCTGCGCGTAAGCAGCTGCGTGAAGAACTGCTGGCCATCGCGCCGGTCTTCACCCAGAAACCTTACTTCCTGAGCGATGAGTTCAGCCTGGTGGATTGCTACCTGGCGCCGCTGCTGTGGCGTTTGCCGGTTCTCGGTGTGGAGCTGGTTGGCGCAGGCGCGAAAGAGCTCAAAGGCTATATGACTCGCGTATTTGAGCGTGATTCCTTCCTCGCTTCTTTAACTGAAGCCGAGCGTGAAATGCGCCTCGGTCGGGGCTAAATAATGGATGTATCACAGCTGACGCCGCGTCGCCCGTATCTGCTGCGGGCGTTTTATGACTGGCTGCTGGATAACCAGCTGACGCCGCACCTGGTGGTGGATGTCACACTGCCGGGCGTGCTCGTGCCGATGGAGTACGCGCGCGACGGGCAAATCGTTCTCAATATTGCTCCGCGAGCGGTAGGTAATCTTGAGCTGGCGAACGACGAAGTGCGCTTCAACGCGCGCTTTGGCGGCGTGCCGCGCAACGTGTCTGTCCCGCTGGCTGCGGTACTCGCCATCTATGCCCGTGAGAACGGCGCTGGCACGATGTTTGAACCGGAAGCGGCCTATGACGAAGACGTCAGCAGCCTCAACGATGATGACGTCGCGCCTGAGAGTGAAAGCGAAACGGTGATGTCGGTGATTGATGGCGATAAGCCGGACAATCACGACGACGATCCTGACGACACGCCGCCGCCGCGCGGTGGCCGCCCGGCGCTGCGCGTCGTGAAGTAATCCTTACCAGGCCCTTCGGGGCCTGTTTTATGCTCTCTGCAAAATTCTTGTGTTAAGATGGAACAGCCGTCACATGCTGTCACAAATCACGCAATGGTCCCTATGAGCGCATTTGATCCACAAGCCGAAGATACCCCGTCCTCCATTGGCAACAGCCTTGGCCGCCGTCCTCTGGCGCGCAAAAAACTGTCTGAAATGGTGGAAGAAGAGCTGGAGCAGATGATCCGGCGCCGGGAGTTTGCGGAGGGTGAACAGCTGCCGTCCGAACGTGAGCTGATGACCTTTTTTAACGTTGGACGTCCTTCGGTTCGTGAAGCGCTGGCGGCGCTGAAGCGTAAGGGACTGGTGCAGATCAGCAACGGCGAACGCGCTCGCGTTTCCCGGCCTTCAGCGGACACCATCATTGGCGAGCTTTCCGGCATGGCGAAAGACTTTTTGTCTCACCCTGGCGGTATCGCGCATTTTGAACAGCTGCGTCTGTTTTTTGAGTCCAGTCTGGTTCGCTATGCCGCAGAACACGCCAGCAATGAGCAGTTGGAAAAGCTGACGCAAGCGCTAAAGATCAACAGTCAATCGCTGGATGACAATGCGCTGTTTATCCGCTCTGACGTTGAATTTCACCGCGTGCTTGCGGAAATCCCCGGTAATCCAATCTTTATGGCTATCCATGTGGCCCTGCTGGACTGGCTAATCGCCGCCCGGCCAACGGTGCCCGAGCGCGAACTGCACGAACATAACAGCGTCAGCTATCAACAGCATATCGCTATTGTTGATGCTATTCGTCGTCGCGATCCTGACGAAGCCGATCGCGCCCTCCAGACCCACCTCAATAGCGTATCCGCCACCTGGCACGCCTTAGGTCAGAAAGCCTGATCTCGTAGTTTATCCTCACGATCCTGAGGATCGTTTAGTGAAGTAGATCGCATTATAAGCGTTCTCTATTACTCTGCTGCTTATTTGATCTGGTATAACAGGTATAAAGGTACATAGTTAATCATTAAAAATTCACAAAGAGGTAGATATGGCGGTCAATTTACGTGGGGTTATGGCGGCGTTGCTTACGCCGTTCGATGGGCAGCAAAAACTGGATAAAGAGAGCCTGCGTCGACTGGTGCGATTTAATCTGCGCCAGGGTGTTGATGGACTATATGTTGGAGGATCTACCGGTGAAGCCTTTGTCCAGAGCGGCACAGAGCGTCAGGAAGTGCTGGAGATCGTAGCGGAAGAGGCGAAAGGCAAAATGACTCTTATCGCCCATGTCGGCTGCGTGAGTACCCTCGAAAGCCAGCAACTGGCAAGGGCTGCGGTAGGTTATGGCTACGATGCTGTCTCCGCCGTCACGCCGTTCTATTATCCGTTTAGTTTCGAAGAACACTGCGCGCATTATCAGGCCATTATTGAGTCGGCTGATGGCTTGCCGATGGTGGTGTACAACATCCCGGCGCTAAGCGGCGTGAAGCTGACCCTCGATCAAATCAATACCCTGGTGACGCTGCCTGGCGTCGGTGCGCTAAAGCAGACTTCAGGCGATCTATTCCAGATGGAACAGATCCGACGGGCTCATCCGGATCTGGTGTTGTACAACGGTTACGATGAGATATTTGCCTCAGGCCTGTTGGCAGGAGCTGATGGCGGTATTGGGAGTACTTACAACATCATGGGCTGGCGTTACCAGGGAATGGTCGCGGCGCTGAAAGTGGGTGATGTTGCCAAAGCACAGCAGCTGCAATGTGAGTGCAATAAGGTAATCGACCTGTTGATTAAAACCGGCGTATTCCGTGGTTTGAAAACCGTATTGCACTATATGGATGTGGTCTCTGTGCCGCTGTGCCGTAAGCCGTTTGCACCGGTAGACGAAAAATTCTTGCCGGAGCTGAAAGCGCTGGCGCAGCAGCTAATGCAGGAACACGGCTGATCGGTAGCCGGGTGGCGACAGTGCTTTCCGGCCTGCGGTTGCTCTTTCCTGGCCGGGCAAGCGAAGCCCCCTGGCGCGACAACAAACATCGTCGGGAGAGTAAAATGAGTACACTGCCCCAGAACATCCCGTGGTACCGCCATCTTAGCCGTCCCCAGTGGCGGGCTTTTTCCGCCGCCTGGCTCGGGTATTTGCTTGATGGTTTTGATTTTGTATTAATCGCCCTGGTGCTCACCGAAGTGCAGGGGGATTTTGGCCTGACGACCGTGCAGGCTGCAAGTCTCATCTCAGCGGCTTTCATTTCTCGCTGGTTTGGCGGTCTGATGCTTGGCGCGATGGGCGATCGCTATGGTCGACGCCTGGCGATGGTGACCAGCATTATTCTGTTCTCTCTCGGTACTCTGGCCTGCGGTTTTGCGCCGGGTTACACAACAATGTTTATCGCGCGTCTGGTTATCGGTATGGGAATGGCTGGAGAGTACGGCTCCAGCGCCACTTACGTTATCGAAAGCTGGCCGAGGCATCTACGCAATAAGGCCAGCGGTTTTCTGATTTCCGGGTTTTCCGTTGGCGCAGTTATCGCCGCACAGGTTTATAGCCTGGTGGTACCCGTCTGGGGCTGGCGCGCGCTTTTTTTCATCGGCATTGTTCCCATCGTATTTGCCCTCTGGCTGCGGAAAAATATTCCGGAAGCCGAAGACTGGAAAGAGAATCATGAAGGCAAAGAACCGGTACAGACTATGGTCGATCTGCTTTATCGCGGCAAGCATCGGGTTATTAACATCCTGATGACCATCGTGGCGGCGACTGCCCTATGGTTCTGTTTTGCCGGTGGCTTGCAAAATGCAGGTATCGTTCTGCTGCTGGGCGTAATGTGCGCGGTGATATTTATCAGCTTTATGGTGCAGAGCAGCGGTAAACGCTGGCCTACGGGCGTGATGCTGATGGTGGTGGTACTTTTCGCCTTCCTTTATTCATGGCCAATTCAGGCGCTGCTGCCGACTTATCTGAAAACCGAGCTGGCCTATGACCCGACGACGGTGGCAAAGATTTTGTTTTTCAGCGGGTTTGGCGCGGCGGTTGGCTGCTGTGTGGGCGGATTTCTCGGGGACTGGCTGGGCACCCGCAAGGCCTATGTTTACAGCCTGCTGGCTTCACAGTTGTTGATTATTCCGGTCTTTGCAATTGGCGGCACGAACATCTGGGTTCTTGGCCTGCTTCTGTTTTTCCAGCAGATGTTAGGGCAGGGGATCTCCGGGATCTTGCCAAAACTGATTGGCGGTTATTTCGATACCGATCAGCGAGCGGCTGGACTTGGTTTTACCTACAACGTGGGGGCGCTGGGCGGCGCGATTGCGCCGGTGCTGGGTGCCTTAATTGCCCAGCGTTTGGATTTGGGTACCGCGTTGGGATCGCTCTCTTTTGGTCTGACCTTCGTTGTAATCCTGCTGATTGGGCTGGATATGCCGTCCCGCGTACAGCGCTGGATTCGGCCGGAAGCGATACGAACTCATGATGCGATCGATGGTAAACCTCTAATCGGAGCGGTGCCTTTTGGTGGTAACAAAAGCGGCTTAGTTAAGACCAGATAACAACAGCCCGGCTGCGGTGCCGGGTGTGCATATTTATCAGGGAGCGAGTATGTCTTTGCTTAAAGAATTGGATTTACGCATTAGCGCTAACGGCGGTCTTATTGTTTCCTGTCAACCGGTACCCGGCAGCCCATTGGATAAGCCAGAGATCGTTGCCGCGATGGCGCTGGCGGCGGAGCAGGCCGGGGCGGTTGCGTTGCGCATTGAAGGCGTAGAGAATCTGCGCGCGGTACGCGCGCAGGTAAAGGTGCCGATTATCGGCATTATTAAACGCGATCTGGATGATTCGCCGGTAAGGATCACGCCCTATCTGGAAGATATCGATGCATTGATGCAGGCTGGCGCCGATATTATCGCCGTTGATGGCACAGAGCGAGCGCGCCCTGTTCCAGTGGCAACGCTACTGGCGCGTATCCACCAGCATAAGCTAGTGGCGATGGCCGACTGCTCCTCTCTTGAGGATGGCCTGGCCTGTCAGGCTCTTGGCGCGGAAATCATCGGCACTACGCTGTCGGGCTATACCATGGCGTATACCCCGGATGAACCAGATCTGGAGCTGGTGAAAGCGCTGGCGGAGGCCGGCTGCAGGGTGAATGCGGAAGGGCGCTACAACACACCGGCTCAGGCAGCGGAAGCCATACGCCACGGTGCGTGGGCGGTGACCGTTGGTTCTGCGATTACCCGCCTGGAACATATTTGCCAGTGGTATAACACGGCGTTAAAAGAGACGAAGTCATGACGACGCTGGCGATAGATATTGGCGGTACGAAGCTTGCTGCGGCGCTGGTAACGGATGACCTGCTGCTCTGCGATCGTCGCGAGCTACCCACTCCTGCCAGCAAAACAGCGGATGCTCTGAACACGGCGCTGGAGGCGCTTGTCAGGCCTCTGTGCATGCGGGCAAAGCGCGTCGCGATAGCCTCGACCGGGATTATTCGTGAAGGAAACCTGATTGCAATTAATCCACAGAATCTTGGCGGACTCATGCACTTCCCGCTGGTAAAAACGTTACGCGAAATAACCGGTCTGCCAACGCTGGCGATAAATGATGCTCAGGCGGCAGCCTGGGCGGAATACCAGGCGATGGCTGATAAGGTCAGCGATATGGCGTTTATTACCGTTTCTACCGGGGTTGGCGGCGGCGTGGTGAGCAACGGTACTTTACTTACCGGGGCCGGAGGCCTGGCCGGACACCTGGGGCACTCGTTAGCCGATCCTGACGGACCGCTTTGCGGCTGCGGTCGCGTCGGCTGCGTAGAGGCTATTGCTTCCGGACGGGGAATCGCCGCGGCGGCAACTGACGATCTCTGCGGACTGGATGCGAAATCTATTTTTACTTATGCGGCGCAAGGCCACCCGCAGGCGCGTTTACTCATTCAGCACTCGGCACAAACTTTGGCGCGGATGATTGCCGATCTTAAAGCGTTGACCGATTGCCAGTGCGTGGTCGTTGGCGGCAGTATTGGCCTGGCGGATGGGTACTTACCGTTGGTGAGGGACTATCTGGCGCAAGAACCGGCTATTTACCAGGTTCCATTATGCGCAGCACACTATCGCCATGATGCTGGCCTGCTGGGAGCGGCGCTATGGGGCAAGGAGAGAAGCCATGATAATCGGTGATGTAAACAATCCATTGTTGGCTGGCGTGTCGTCGGGGCTACAAAAGGCGATATCCCTCGCCCTGGATCATGATTTATTGAGTCTTTCTCCCGGAAGCGTTGAACTTCAAGGGGATAATGTCTTTATGAATGTGATGCAGTTTATGACGGAGTTACCGGCAGATAAAAAGGCTGAACTACATACGAAGTTTATCGATATCCAGATATTACTGGCGGGCGAAGAGCAGATTTTTTTCGGTGTAGCCGGCTCCGCAATGCAGTGCGAGGAGATGCACGTTGAGGAGGATTATCAGCTGTGCAACGCGATTGATGGCGAACAGTCGGTCATTCTGAGGCCAGGTATGTTCGCGATCTTTATGCCGGGTGAACCGCATAAGCCAGGATGCGTAATAACCGAGCCCGCAGAGATAAAAAAAGTGGTGATTAAAGTCAGCGCAAATTTGTTAAGCGCATAAATAAGCCCGATGGGATTAACCATCGGGCCTGAGTCCCATACCCGGATAAAACCGCTATCCGGGTATTCGCATTACACTTCCAGGTAGTTCAGGATCCCGTCCGCCGCTTTACGTCCTTCGGCAATCGCGGTGACCACCAGGTCGGAACCGCGCACGATATCGCCACCGGCGAAGATTTTCGGGTTGCTGGTCTGGAAGGCGTTCTCGCTGCCTTCCGGGGCAATGATGCGGCCCTGGGAGTCCAGCTCGACGCTGTGCTTCGCCAGCCACTCCATGCTGTGGGGACGGAAGCCAAACGCCATGACGACGGCGTCTGCCGGCACCACGTGCTCAGAGCCGGGAACGATCTCCGCACGACGGCGGCCTTTTGCATCCGGCTGGCCCATCTCGGTGCGCGCCATCTTCACGCCGCACACTTTGCCGTTGGCATTCACTTCCACACCCAGCGGCTGGACGTTGAACTGGAACTCCACGCCTTCTTCACGCGCGTTTTTCACTTCGCGTTTTGAACCCGGCATGTTCTCTTCGTCACGACGATAGGCGCAGATCACGTGAGCCGCATTCTGACGGACGGAGGTGCGTACGCAGTCCATCGCGGTGTCGCCACCGCCGAGAACCACCACGCGTTTGCCTTCCATGCTGACGTAGGGCTCATCGGCGGTTTCGCCAAAGCCCATGATCTGCTTGGTATTGGCGATCAGGAACGGCAGCGCGTCGTAGACGCCCTGGGCGTCTTCGTTGTCCAGCCCGCCGCGCATTGACTGATAGGTGCCAACGCCGAGGAACACCGCATCGTACACTTTCAGCAGGTCGTCAAGCTGCACGTCACGGCCCACTTCGGTATTGAGTTTGAACTCAATGCCCATGCCGGTGAAGATCTCCCGGCGGCGGGTCATCACCTCTTTTTCCAGCTTGAACGCCGGGATACCGAAGGTCAGCAGGCCGCCGATTTCCGGATGGCGGTCAAACACCACCGCCTTGACGCCGTTACGGGTCAGGACGTCGGCACAGGCGAGGCCCGCCGGGCCAGCGCCGATGATAGCGACGGTTTTACCGGTCGGTTTCACGCCGGAGAGATCCGGACGCCAGCCCATCTCGAATGCTTTATCGTTGATATAGCGTTCGATGTTGCCGATGGTCACCGCGCCGAACTCATCGTTCAGCGTACAGGAGCCTTCACACAGGCGGTCCTGCGGGCAAACGCGCCCGCAGACTTCCGGCAGGGTGTTGGTCTGGTGCGACAGCTCAGCCGCCTCAAAAATACGTCCCTCGTTGGCCAGCTTCAGCCAGTTCGGGATGTAGTTATGCACCGGGCACTTCCATTCGCAGTACGGGTTGCCGCAGGACAGGCAGCGATCTGCCTGCGCCTTGGCCTGGCCTTCTGAAAACGGCTCGTAAATTTCCACAAATTCAATTTTACGGATCTTCAGCGGTTTCTTTGGCGGATCAACGCGCTGCAGGTCGATAAATTGATAAACGTTCTGACTCATCTTAACCCCTTACTGCGCCTGCACCCGCAGCTCAGCTGCGGAACGACTACGGTGACCCAACAGTGCTTTAACATCGCTGGACTTCGGTTTAACCAGCGCAAACTTCGCGGAGAAGGCCGGCCAGTTGGCAAGGATCTCTTCGCCGCGTTGCGAACCGGTAAGCTGTACGTGCTCGGTGATTAAACCGCGCAGGTGCTCTTCATGGATGGCCAGAGAGTCAACGTCCAGCACTTCCACCAGCTCCGGATTCACGCGCTTGCGGAAGTCGCCATCTTCATCCAGGACATAGGCAAAGCCGCCGGTCATCCCTGCGCCAAAGTTGACGCCGGTTTTACCGAGCACGCAGACGATGCCGCCGGTCATATATTCACAGCCGTTGTCGCCGATGCCTTCCACCACGGTAATGGCGCCGGAGTTACGCACCGCGAAACGCTCACCTGCGCGGCCTGCGGCGTACAGACGACCACCGGTCGCGCCGTACAGGCAGGTGTTGCCGATAATGCTGGCTTCGTGACTGCGGAAAGCGGAGCCCACCGGAGGACGAATGGCCAGCAGACCGCCCGCCATGCCTTTGCCGACATAGTCGTTGGCGTCGCCCGTCAGATGCAGTTCCACGCCGCCGGCGTTCCACACGCCGAAGCTCTGGCCCGCGGTGCCGCTAAAGTGAGCGACGATCGGGTCGCCCGCCAGTCCCTGGTCGCCATGGGTCTGGGCGATATACCCGGACAGCGAGGCCCCCACGGAGCGGTCGGTGTTGCGGATATCGAACCAGAACGTTTTGCTCTGCTTTTCATCAACGTACGGTTTCGCCTGCTGCAGCAGCTGGGCGTTGAGCACGCCGTTATCGAACGGCGGGTTATTTTCGGTGCAGTACAGCGCTTTGCCAGGATGCGGCTCTGCGGTCTCCAGCAGTTTACCCAGATCCAGTTTCTGCTGCTTGGCGGTGAACCCATCCAGCTCTTTGAGCAGATCGGTGCGGCCAATCAGATCCACCAGTCGCTTGACGCCCAGCTGGGCCATCAGCTCGCGGGTTTCACGGGCGATAAATTCAAAGTAGTTGGTCACTTTGAACGGCAGACCGTGATAGTGGTTCTTACGCAGTTTGTCATCCTGGGTCGCCACGCCGGTCGCGCAGTTGTTCAGGTGACAAATACGCAGGTATTTACAGCCCAGCGCCACCATCGGGCCGGTGCCGAAGCCGAAGCTTTCCGCGCCAAGGATCGCCGCTTTGATGATATCGAGGCCGGTTTTCAGGCCGCCATCCACCTGCAGACGGATCTTGTGACGCAGACCGTTAGCGACCAGCGCCTGCTGGGTTTCCACCAGACCAAGCTCCCACGGACAGCCGGCATATTTCACTGAAGTGAGCGGGCTTGCCCCGGTGCCGCCGTCGTAGCCGGCGATGGTGATCAGATCGGCATAAGCCTTGGCTACGCCGGTGGCGATGGTGCCCACGCCCGGTTCCGAAACCAGCTTGACCGAGATCATCGCTTTCGGGTTAACCTGCTTGAGGTCGAAAATCAGCTGCGCCAGATCCTCGATAGAGTAGATATCGTGGTGCGGCGGCGGGGAGATCAGCGTCACGCCCGGTACCGAATAGCGTAGTTTAGCGATGTACGGGGTGACTTTATCACCCGGCAGCTGACCGCCTTCACCCGGCTTCGCGCCCTGGGCGACTTTGATCTGGATAACGTCGGCATTGACCAGATAGGCTGGGGTGACGCCGAAGCGGCCGGATGCCACCTGCTTGATGCGCGACACTTTGTTGGTGCCGTAGCGCGCCGGGTCTTCACCGCCTTCACCGGAGTTGGAGAAGCCGCCGATGCTGTTCATCGCTTCCGCCAGCGATTCGTGCGCTTCCGGACTCAGGGCGCCGATCGACATCGCTGCGGTATCGAAGCGTTTAAACAGCTCCTTCGCCGGCTCCACGTCGTCGATGCTGATGGCATCTTCGCCCGGGTTGAGCGCCAGCAGATCGCGCAGCGTGGCCGCCGGGCGTTCGTTAACCAGCTTCGCGTATTGTTGATAATCGCTGTACTCACCGCTCTGCACAGCCTGCTGCAGGGTGCGCACCACGTCCGGGTTGTAGGCGTGATATTCGCCGCCGTGAACGTACTTCAGCAGACCGCCCTGAGCCAGCGGCTTGCGCGCCAGCCAGGCGCGTTTCGACAGATTCAGCAGATCCTGCTGGAAATCGTCGAAGCCGGCGCCGCCGATGCGGCTGACCACGCCCTGGAAGCAGAGATCGGAGACATCGCGATGCAGACCGACCGCTTCGAACAGCTTCGAGCAGCGGTAGGAGGCGATGGTCGAGATCCCCATCTTGGACATGATCTTATACAGACCTTTGTTGATACCGTTGCGATAGTTCAGCATCACCGCACGGTACGGTTTATCGATGGCTTTGCTGTCGACCAGCTTCGCCAGCGTTTCATAGGCGAGGTACGGATAGATAGCTGTCGCGCCGAAGCCAAGCAGCACGGCGAAGTGGTGCGGATCGCGGGCGCTGGCGGTTTCAACGATGATGTTGGCATCGCAGCGCAGACTTTTATCGACCAGACGGGTCTGGATCGCGCCAACGGCCATCGGCGCCGGCACCGGCAGGCGGTCTTTGGCGATGTTACGGTCGGAGAGGACCAGCAGCACGGTACCATCGCGTACCATCTGCTCCGCTTTGTCGCACAGGGCCTTCACCGTCTCGCTGAGGGAAGCCTCTGCCGGGTTGAAGGTGATGTCGAGGACGTCGGCACGATAGTGCTCTTCTTCCATCGTCGTCAGCTGTTTGAAATCGGAATACAGCAGGATCGGCGATTTGAAGCTCAGACGATGCGCCTGGCCTTCCGCTTCGCAGAAGACGTTCATTTCGCGACCGATGCTGGTGGCCAGCGACATGACGTGCGCTTCACGCAGCGGATCGATAGGTGGGTTCGTCACCTGGGCGAACTGCTGACGGAAGTAATCGTAGATAATGCGCGGCTGGCTGGAAAGGACGGCAAACGGCGTGTCATCGCCCATAGAGCCGACCGCCTCCTGGCCATTTTCGCCGAGCACGCGCAGAACCGAGTCCAGCTCTTCCGCGCTGTAGTTAAACTGTTTCTGGTAGCTGGCCAGCAGATCGTCGTCCAGCTGGCGGCTGCCAACCTCTTCGTCCGGCAGATCTTCAAACGGCACCAGGCGACGAACGTTTTTCTCCATCCACTCTTTATACGGATGGCGGCTCTTCAGATCGTCATCGGTTTCCGCCGAGTGCAGAATGCGTCCGGCACGGGTATCGATAACCATCAGCTCGCCCGGGCCCACGCGGCCTTTTTCAACCACTTCGTCCGGCTGGTAGTCCCAGATGCCGACTTCAGAGGCGCAGGTGATGAGCTTATCTTTGGTAATGACGTAGCGCGCCGGGCGCAGGCCATTACGGTCGAGGTTACAGGCCGCGTAGCGACCGTCGGACATGACGATGCCCGCCGGGCCGTCCCATGGCTCCATATGCATGGAGTTAAAGTCGAAGAATGAACGCAGCTCCGGATCCATATCCGGGTTGTTCTGCCAGGCTGGCGGCACCAGCAGACGCATGGCGCGCACGATGTCCATCCCGCCGGCCAGCAGCAGCTCCAGCATGTTGTCCATTGAACTGGAGTCGGAGCCGGTTTCGTTAACGAACGGCGCGGCGTCGTGCAGGTCCGGGATCAGCGGGGTCTGGAACTTATAGGTACGGGCGCGAGCCCACTGGCGGTTGCCGGTGATGGTGTTGATTTCACCGTTGTGCGCCAGGTAGCGGAACGGCTGTGCCAGCGGCCAGCGTGGTACGGTGTTGGTGGAGAAGCGCTGGTGGAACAGGCAGATAGCCGACTCCAGGCGCAGGTCCGCGAGGTCCAGGTAGAAGCGCGGCAAATCCGCCGGCATACACAGACCTTTATAGATGTTGACCAGGTTGGACAAGCTACAAACGTAGAAATCTTTGTCTTCCTGCAGGCGTTTTTCAATGCGACGACGCGCAATAAACAGACGGCGCTCCATATCGCGCGGGCGCCAGCCGGCCGGGGCGTTAACAAAGATTTGCTCAATACGGGGCAGCGAGGAGAGGGCGATTTCACCGAGCACGCCTTCGTTGGTCGGCACATCGCGCCAGCCGACGATCGACAGGGTCTCAAGCTGAAGTTCTTCTTCAACGATGCGGCGCGCCGCTTTCGCCAGTTCAGGATCTTTATTCAGGAACAGCATCCCAACGGCGTAGTTTTTGGCTAAACGCCAGCCGCGCTCTTCGGCAACGATGCGGAAGAAACGATCGGGTTTTTGCAGCAGCAGACCGCAACCGTCGCCGGTTTTACCATCGGCAAGGATTGCGCCACGGTGCTGCATGCGGGCCAGTGCGTGTATCGCGGTTCGCACTACCTTGTGGCTAGGTTCGCCTTCTATGTGGGCGATCAGGCCGAAACCACAGTTATCCCTCTCAAGGGATTTGTCGTACAACATATCAGTGAACCTCCCCAGGCTCTACGGACCCCCTCCGATACCGATTGCGCACAGGCACAGAAAGAGCATGGCGACGGGGTTTGCACCTCGCATTCGCCCTCTTTAAATCCTTTTCGCATCGGTACACAAGTTTGAGGACTTGCTGTTAAGAGGGAATCTCAATTACTGCATAAATATGATGAGCAGAGTGCTCATCCAGAAAGCTTCCAGCGGATTCCCAACTTATCGGGAATCCACACTTACGTCAAATGGCAATCTTATTAATACAAAAATGTGCTATGCAGGTATTAACTTGTTGTTTTTAAAATAAATAATGCCATTTTTTATGCTTTGGATACGCCTGCAGAGGGTAAGGCTAGTGTGATCTGTCTCACTGTGCGCGCGGCTTTGCATTACCGATCTACGCTGAAATACATTTCATTATTAGCACATTTGACTGCTGTAAATGTGTGTGATGGACATTAATACTGTTTTTTACCATAAAGCAGATTAGGGCCGCGCGATGATGAAATATAAGGAAAACTCATTACCCTGCGTGTGAATGAAATTGCAGTAATCATGATTGTTTATGCAATGGGATGATTCGCCGCGCTGACGATTGATCCAGGTCATCGCCGTCGGTGACGAAAAGTGGCAGGCTTGGCCCCCTTTGTTGAGGCCGGTCTATCAGATTATGCAGTTACAGAAATTAGTCAATATGTTTGGTGGGGATCTTCTGCGCCGCTATGGCGAAAAGGTCCATAAGCTAACGCTGCACGGCGGTTTTAGCTGCCCGAACCGCGACGGCACGCTGGGCCGTGGCGGTTGCACATTCTGTAACGTGGCCTCGTTTGCGGATGAAGCGCAGCAGCATCGATCCATCGCCGAACAGCTCGCCCATCAGGCGCAGCTTGTTAACCGGGCAAAGCGTTATCTGGCCTACTTTCAGGCCTATACCAGCACCTTTGCTGAAGTGCAGGTGCTCCGCTCGATGTATCGTCAGGCCGTCAGCGAGGCGAATATCGTTGGCCTCTGCGTTGGCACCCGCCCGGACTGCGTGCCGGAGGCGGTTCTCGACCTGCTCAGTGAATACCACCAGCAGGGGTATGAGGTTTGGCTGGAGCTGGGGCTGCAGACCGCCCATGATAAGACCCTGCATCGCATTAACCGCGGGCATGATTTCGCCTGTTACCAGCGCACCGCGCGTCTGGCGCGTGAGCGCGGACTGAAGGTATGCGCGCATCTGATCGTCGGCCTGCCCGGGGAGAGCCAGGAGCATGGCCTCGAGACGGTGGAGCGGGTCGTGACCACCGGCGTGGATGGCATAAAGCTGCATCCGCTGCATATTGTGAAAGGCAGCATTATGGCAAAAGCATGGCAGGCCGGTCGTCTCGATGGCATCGAACTGGAGGCGTATACCGTCACCGCCGGGGAGATGATCCGCCATACCCCGCCGGAGGTGATCTACCATCGCATATCGGCCAGCGCCCGTCGGCCGACGCTGCTCGCGCCGCTGTGGTGCGAAAATCGCTGGACCGGAATGGTTGAACTGGATCGCTATCTGAATGAGCAGGGCGCTCAGGGTTCGGCGCTGGGCCGCAGCTGGGTCGCGCCCCAGTCGGCGAAATAGTCTAAGAGGATGCCCGGCGTGATGGCTGCGCCGGGCATGGCTTTCCTGTCAACTAAGCCTGACTGGCTTTCATCGTCACACGCGGCGTTTTGATCACGAACAGCACCAGCAGGGCGCCGAGCGCGGCGATAGTGCCGGCGAGGACAAAGGCGCTGTCGAATTTACCGGTAGACTGTACGATATAGCCGGTGACAATCGGTCCCACGATGCCGGAGACGCTGCCGATAAGGTGGATAAAGCCGCTGGTGCCGCCAACGCGGGATTTATGCACCACGTCCTGGATAATCGCCCAGTAGATCGCTCCGGTGACATAGAGGAAAAAGATGGAGACCGACATCAGCAGAACGGCAGGAACGACGCTGCTGACGGTACCGGCAAGCCCCACACAGATGGCGGCCATCAGCAGACATACCACCAGCACAATTTTGCGTGACAGCAGCAGGCGTCCGGTGAGTTTAAAAATTTTATCGGAAATATAGCCCCCCAGCGCCAGACCGACAAAGCCGACTATCCATGGGATCATGGTGGTGAGGCTCATCTGTTTAATATCGAGATGGTGCTGCTGAACCAGATAGGACGGAAACCAGCTGAGAAAGAAAAACAGAATATAGTTGTAGCAAAAGAAGGCAAAGGCCGTCACCAGTATAATAGGTTGTTTGAGATAATAACCCAGCGAGTGGGCGGTTTGATTTTCAGTTGATTCCAGCGCAGACTCCTCTTGCTTCATATTATTAATGAGCATGAGCTCTTCCCGGCTGACATGTTTATGTTTTTCCGGCGAGTTAGCGGCAATAAAAAACCACACTATCATCCACACAATGCCGATGGCGAAAATAATCATAAACGCCGGGCGCCAGCCGAATGCCAGGGCCAGATAACCGACGATGGGGCCGGCAACCGCGCCGCCCAGCGGAGAGCCGGCGCTGAGCAGCCCCACGGCGGTGGCCGCTTGCTTCTTGGGAAACCAGCCGTTGATCATCTTGTTCGCCGACGCGCAAATCGGGCCCTCAGCCATCCCGAAGAGGACTCGCAGCATCAGCATGGAATAAAAGCCGGTGGCAAAGGCAGTTAAGCCGCAAAACAGCGACCACATCCCCACCGCCAGCCCCAGGACCAGCGTTGCGCCAAACTTATCTACGGCCAGACCGCCAATAAAATTAAATACCGCATAGCCGAAGAAAAAACTGCCGAAAATAATACCAAATTGTTCAGCGTTTAGCGCCAGATCCTTTTCAATCATTGGTACCGTAATGGATAACGCCACCCGGTCCAGATAATTAATCATATATACTAAAAATAATAACAGGACGATAATCCAGCGGATATTTTTTCCCATGATGACACCATGATGATTATATTATTGAGCTCTGGCGCGACGGATATCAATATTCACGTCGCCCGTTATTTAGCATTTAACCCAGCTGCAGCAATACCTTGCAGCAAGTTTTCCGATCGTTGGCGAAAATCTCCATCGCCTCTTTTACCTGCTCCAGCGGCATGCAGTGGGTGATTAACGCCTCAGGCTGGATAAGGCCTTTCTCCATCCAGTCGATAACCAGCGGAAAACGCCCGCTGTTTAGCCGGGAGGAGAAAATGGAGATCTCTTTGCTGGTGATGCTTTGCTGGGTCAGGGTGGACGGCTCGCCGGAGAAGCCGAGTATGCCGATGCGTGCGGCGGGAGAGGCGAGGTGAATGGCCTCCTGAAGGATCGCCGGATGGCAGGCGGCATCGATGATCAGCGTGGGGGCTATCTGCCGCTGCGCCAGCTGTTCCGCCAGCGGCTGGTGAGTGTTATCCAGCGTCAAATCGGCGCCGTTGTCCCGCGCCATCTGCAGACGTTCGGCAATGCGGTCCACTACGATCACCTGCTTAACGCCATACACCCCCTTCAGCGCCTGGATCACCGTCAGACCCATCGGACCTGCGCCGTAGATCAGGGCGATATCCTGCACCGTGGGCTGCAGCTGGGCGGTAATGTTTGCCGCAATGGTAAAAGGCTCAACCATCGTCGCCTGACGATCGCTGATGGCCTCCGGAATGCGCCAGGCGTTTTTCGCCGGCACGCAGGCGTAGTCGCTGAATCCGCCGTCGCGGTGAACCCCGATGACCTGGAGCCGCGCACAGACATTCGGCCGCCCCACCGAGCAGGGATAACAATGGCCGCAGCTGACGACAGGGTCGACCGCGACGCGCTCGCCGATGCGTGCCGAAGAGACCTGCTCGCCGACGGCATCAATGATGCCGAAGAATTCATGGCCGATAACGCGGGGATATTTCGCGAAGGGGTTATGGCCTTGATAGATATGCACATCGGACCCGCAGATCCCGGCAAAGGCGATTTTCACCCGGACTTCGTGGGCGCCCGGAGCGGGAACCGGACGGGATTCGATGTTCAGTTGGCCTGGCTCTTTGACAACGACGCTTCTCATTTCTGTTCCTTCCCTTGTCTGTTTTCTGAACAAATAGCGTTATTTTTATTACCATACAAGTATGCAATTGATCATAACTAGCTCTGGATCACATTTGGCGAAGGTCGTAAGAAAAAGCCCGGGAATGATTAATCTATTGAAATAAATTGAGAAAAATTATGAATGCCGCGAAAGCGACCTTACCGACGAGCCGGTCAGCAGGAATGTGATCGTCATCACGACAGTTAAGGCTCAATCAATTATGATTACTGGTATGGTAGTAGGGTGAAATTAAACTATGTTGAGCAGGTGATGACGATGCAGATGACAATGCGCTGGTTTGGACCAGAGGAAGATAAGGTTTCATTAGAGCATATACGCCAGGTGCCCGGCGTGGAGGGAGTGGTCGGCGCGCTCTATGACGTCGCGGTCGGCGAGGTATGGCCGGAGGATAAAATTGAGCGTCTGGTCAGCCAGGCCCATGCCGCAGGCCTGAAAATGGAGGTGATAGAGAGCGTCAACATCCATGACGACATCAAAATCGGCCTCCCTTCCCGTGACCGCTATATTGCCAACTATCAGCAGACCATTCGCCACCTTGCCCGCTTCGGCGTCAAAGTCATCTGCTATAACTTCATGCCGGTGTTTGACTGGATGAAGACGGATATGAACTACGTCCTGCCGGATGGCTCGTTAACGATGGCTTTTGAGAAGAAAGATATCGATAAGCGGCTGGAAGACGTGGTGAAGGAGGTCCTGGAGAATTCAAACGGCTTCGCGTTGCCGGGCTGGGAGCCGGAACGGCTGGCGGAAGTGCAGACCCTGTTTGCCAAATATAGCGCGGTGGATGACCACAAGCTGCGGGAGAACCTGGTCTATTTTCTGCAGGCGGTGATCCCGGTTTGCGAAGAGGTGGGCGTGAAAATGGCGATCCATCCTGACGATCCGCCGTACTCGATATTTGGCCTGCCGCGGGTGGTCAAAAACCGCGACGATCTGGACTGGATCTGCCGGGCTGTCGATTCACCCGCCAACGGCATTACCCTCTGCACCGGCTCGATTGCCGAAGATCCGGATAACGACGTATACGCTATTCTGGCTGAGTTTACCCGCCGCAAGCGGATCCATTTTGCCCACGTCCGCAATATTAAACTGATGCAGGATAAAGACTTTTACGAGTGCGCCCATCCGTCAGAATACGGCTCCCTGGATATGTACAAGGTGATGCAAGCGTTGCACGATAACGGCTTCGACGGCTATATACGCCCGGATCATGGCCGCTTTATCTGGGGAGAGACCGGACGCCCGGGCTATGGTTTATACGATCGCGCACTCGGGGTGACCTACCTCAAAGGTCTCTGGGAGGCGCTAAGCAAGCGCTAGCCTCCTCCTGACCATGCCTCTTTTTAGCGGCTGGTTCGCCTTGGCGGCCAGCCGTCATATCGGCTCCTTCCCGCATTTTTTGCACAACTTACAGCGCATTGCTCAGAATTGAGTATTATTGTGCGGAGTTGTCGTGAAGGAATCCCCTATGAAGCAAATTCGTATGCTGGCGCAGTATTATGTCGACCTGATGATGAAGCTGGGTCTGGTCCGCTTTTCAATGCTGTTGGCTCTTGCGCTGGTGGTGCTGGCCATCGTGGTACAGATGGCGGTCACCATGGTGCTGCATGGCCAGGTTGAAAGCATCGACGTTATCCGCTCTATCTTCTTCGGTCTGCTCATCACCCCGTGGGCGGTCTACTTTCTCTCGGTGGTGGTGGAGCAACTCGAAGAGTCCCGCCAGCGTCTTTCGCGGCTGGTGGAGAAGCTGGAGGAGATGCGCGAGCGCGATCTGAAGCTGAATGTGCAGCTGAAAGACAATATCGCGCAGTTGAATCAGGAGATTGGCGAACGTGAAAAGGCGGAAGCCGAGCGTGAGACCACCCTTGAGCAGCTGAAGATCGAGATGAAAGAGCGTGAAGAGACGCAGATCCAGCTCGAACAGCAATCCTCCTTTCTGCGCTCTTTCCTCGACGCCTCCCCGGACCTGGTCTTTTACCGCAATGAGGATAAAGAGTTTTCCGGCTGTAACCGGGCGATGGAACTGCTGACCGGCAAAAGCGAGAAACAGCTGATCCACCTCAAACCACAGGACGTCTATAGCGAAGAAGCAGCGGAAAAGGTGCTGGAAACCGATGAGAAGGTGTTCCGCCACAATGTATCGCTGACCTATGAGCAGTGGCTGGACTATCCCGATGGCCGTAAAGCGTGCTTCGAAATCCGCAAGGTCCCGTACTACGATCGCGTCGGCAAGCGTCGCGGCCTGATGGGCTTCGGGCGCGATATCACCGAACGAAAACGCTATCAGGACGCCCTCGAACGCGCCAGCCGGGATAAAACCACCTTCATCTCCACCATCAGCCATGAGCTGCGTACCCCGCTGAACGGGATCGTCGGGCTGAGCCGAATTTTGCTGGATACCGAACTGACCAGCGAGCAGGAAAAATACCTGAAAACCATCCATGTCTCGGCGGTGACGCTGGGGAATATCTTCAATGATATTATCGACATGGATAAAATGGAGCGCCGTAAGGTACAGCTCGATAACCAGCCGGTGGACTTCACCAGCTTCCTTGCCGACCTTGAAAACCTTTCCGGTCTGCAGGCGCAGCAGAAGGGACTGCGCTTTGTGCTGGAGCCGAGCCTGCCGCTGCCGCACAAGGTGATCACCGACGGCACCCGCCTGCGGCAGATCCTGTGGAATCTTATCAGCAACGCCGTGAAATTTACCCCACAGGGCGGTGGGGTGAACGTCCGCGTGCGCTATGACGAAGGCGATATCCTGCACTTCGAAGTGGAAGACTCCGGGATTGGTATTCCTGAAGCGGAACAGGACAAAATATTCGCCATGTATTACCAGGTCAAAGATAGTCACGGCGGCAAACCAGCCACCGGCACCGGGATTGGCCTCGCCGTATCGCGCCGCCTGGCGCGCAATATGGGCGGCGATATCAGCGTCACCAGCCAGCCGGGTAAAGGGGCGACCTTTACGCTCACCGTCCATGCGCCTGCCATTGCGGAAGAAGTGGAAGATACCCTGGCGGAAGACGACATGCCATTACCGGCGCTCAACGTGCTGCTGGTAGAAGATATTGAGCTCAACGTCATCGTGGCGCGCTCGGTGCTGGAAAAGCTGGGTAACAGCGTGGATGTCGCGATGACCGGTAAAGCCGCGCTGGAGATGTTTGAGCCTGGCGAGTACGACCTGGTGCTGCTGGATATCCAGCTGCCGGATATGACGGGTCTGGATATCTCTCGTCAGCTAAAACAGAATTTTGCCGCGGATGAGCTGCCGCCGCTGGTAGCCCTGACCGCCAACGTGCTGAAGAATAAGAAAGAGTATCTTGATGCCGGCATGGACGATGTGCTGAGCAAGCCGCTATCGGTGCCGGCGCTGACGGCCATGATCAAAAAATTCTGGGATGCGCCGGAAGAGGAGGCGCAGGAAGCGCCGGCGGCCGATCTGCATAAAGCTGACGCGGTGCTGGATACCGATATGCTGGAGCAATACATCGAACTGGTGGGACCGAAGCTTATCAACGATGGTCTCGCGGTGTTTGAGAAGATGATGCCGGGCTATATGTCCGTCCTTGAGTCTAATCTCACCGCCCGCGATCAAAAAGGGATCGTCGAAGAGGGGCATAAGATCAAAGGGGCTGCGGGTTCTATTGGCCTGCGCCACATCCAGCAGCTGGGTCAGCAGATCCAGACGCCGGACCTGCCTGCCTGGTCTGATAATGTCGCTGAATGGGTTGAAGAGATGAAATCCGAGTGGCAAAACGACGTGGCGATTCTGAAGGCATGGGTGGCGAAGACCGGGAAAAAATGACCCCGGACAGACCGGGGTGCGCGAATACTGCGCCAACACCAGGGAACTGGTGGTTGAGCCAGTGTGATTTGAGTGATGTTGTTACGTGGCGCAACCTGAGAAGTGGATTGCTCGCTCATTAAGATAGCAAAGCTTAACTAATTTGTTACATGAATCAGTAAAATATGTGAAGCATAGCGAGTAAATCGACATTTTTGACTGGTTTCAGCGAGTTGCATGGAGGAGCGAAGGCGATGAAAAAAATTGGTGTGGTACTGAGCGGCTGCGGCGTGTACGACGGCAGTGAAATTCATGAGGCAGTGATTACCCTGCTGGCGATCGCGCGCAACGGCGCGCAGGCGGTCTGCTTTGCGCCCGATAAACCGCAGCGCGACGTCATCAACCATCTGACGGGTGAACCGTTGACGGAGCAGCGCAACGTGCTGGTGGAAGCGGCGCGCATCGCCCGCGGCGACATCCTGCCGCTGGCGCAAGCGCGTGAGGAGACGCTGGACGCGCTGATCGTCCCCGGCGGCTTCGGCGCGGCGAAAAACTTAAGCAGCTTCGCTGCCGAGGGCAGCAAATGCGAGGTGGACCACGATCTGCAGGCCCTGGCGCTGGCGATGCATCAGGCCGGCAAGCCGCTGGGCTTTATGTGCATCGCTCCGGCGCTGCTGCCGAAGATCTTTGCGTTTCCGCTGCGGATGACTATCGGGACCGATCTCGACACCGCCGATGTGGTGGAGGAGATGGGGGCGGAGCATGTGCCTTGCCCGGTCGACGACATCGTGGTGGATGAAGAGAATAAAGTGGTCACCACCCCGGCGTATATGCTGGCGGAGAATATTGTGCAAGCCGCCACTGGGATCGAAAAACTGGTCGCCCGCGTGCTGGCGCTGAGCGCATGAAGCTCCGCATTGCGCCCTTCGCGCTGCTCAAACGACTGGCGCTGCGTCTGCTGCTGATCGCCGCCGTCTTCTGGGGCGGGGGTATCGCGCTGTTTAGCGTGCTGCCGGTGCCCTTTTCGGCAGTCATGCTTGAGCGGCAGATAAGCGCCTGGCTGTCCGGCGATGTCCACTATCTGGCGCACTCCGACTGGGTCGCCATGGATAAGATCTCCCCGTGGATGGGGCTGGCGGTGATTGCCGCCGAAGATCAGAAGTTCCCGGAACACTGGGGGTTTGACGTCTCGGCAATCGAAAAGGCGCTGGCGCACAATGAGCGTCACGATACCCGCATCCGCGGCGCGTCAACGCTGTCGCAGCAGACGGCGAAAAACCTGTTTTTGTGGGATGGTCGTAGCTGGCTGCGCAAGGGGCTGGAGGCCGGATTGACCGTCGGCATGGAAACCGTGTGGAGTAAAAAGCGGATCCTGACCGTCTACCTGAATATTGCCGAGTTTGGCGAGGGGATTTTTGGTGTGGAAGCGGCCGCCCAGCGCTATTTTCATAAGCCCGCCAGCCAGTTGACGCCGGGGGAAGCGGCTCTGCTGGCCGCGGTGCTGCCAAACCCGATCCGCTATCGCGCCGACGCGCCTTCGGGCTATGTGCGCAACCGCCAGGCCTGGATCTTACGCCAGATGCGACAGCTGGGTGGGGAAGGGTTCATGCGTGAGCATAAGCTCTATTAGCGGGTAAATCCGGCGCCGGGGCTGGTACCGTCGCCAGTCTCCGTCGCCGGGAAGCGTCACCTTTAGTCTTCGTCAAACCCGGCATTAAACAGGGCAATCACCGCGGCGAGGGCTTCCACTTCCTGCGGACCGCTGGCCTCCACCTCTATCTGCCGTCCTTTCGCCGAGTCCAGCATCAGCAGGGCAATGACGCTGTTGGCTTCCGCCTCCGTGCCTTCATCGTTGCGCAGCAACACCTCGGCATCGAAATTCTGCATCAGTTCGAACAGCTTCATCGCCGGGCGGGCGTGCATGCCCAGCTTATTGGTGATTTCAACGGTCTGCTTTACGGTCATGATTTACGTTTTTCCAGCGTCCGATGACGAGACTGCACGTTTTTGCCGCGCGAGCGGAAGTAGTCAGCCAGTTGTTCAGCAATATAAACCGAACGATGTTTACCGCCGGTACAGCCAATGGCCACCGTCAGATAGCTGCGATTGTTGGTCTCCAGCATCGGTAACCATAGCTCAAGATAGCTCCGGGTCTGGTAAATAAAGTTGTGCACTTCGGTGTGCCGATCGAGGAAGGCGGCCACCGGCTTATCCAGACCGGTCATGGGACGCAGCTTCGGATCCCAGTGCGGGTTTGGCAGAAAGCGCACGTCAAAGACGTAATCGGCATCGATCGGGATACCGTGCTTAAAGCCGAAGGATTCGAAGACCATGGTCAGTTCGCGTTCTCGTTTACCCAGCAGCCGGGTGCGCAACATTTCCGCCAGCTCGTGAACCGACATCTCCGAGGTATCGACAATCAGATCGGCCCGCGAGCGCAGGGGCTCCAGCAGATCGCTCTCTTCATCGATGGCGCTTTCCAGCGACAAATTCTTGCTCGACAGCGGATGCAGGCGACGGGTGTCGCTGTATCGACGGATCAGCGTGTTGCGATCGGCATCGAGAAATAGCAGCTGCGGCGAAAAGCACTCCGGCAGGTTTTTCATCGCCTGCTCGAAGATCTCCGGTGATTCCGGCATGTTCCGCACGTCGATGCTGACGGCCGCCGAAATATTGCGGTCAGCCAGCGACCGTGCCAGATCGGGCAGCAGCACGACCGGCAGGTTATCCACGCAGTAAAAGCCCATATCTTCCAGCGCTCGCAGAGCGACGGATTTACCCGAGCCCGAGCGGCCGCTGACGATCATCAGTACCATGTACCGTTTCTCCTCAGTACGATAAAGGATAAGGTGCGACTGCCGTTATGCGTCATCGCTGCTTCCTGCTTCGGTGATGATCTCATACAACTCTTCATCGCTCTGCGCCGCGCGCAGGCGACGACAAATCGCTTTGTCGGCCAGCCGTTTGGCCACCAGGGAGAGCGTATGCAGGTGGGTTTTTGTCTGATCGGCCGGCACCAGCAGCGCGAACAGCAGGTCGACAGGCTGATTGTCGATCGCGTCGAAGGCGATGGGGGTTTCCAGCTGGACAAAAACGCCGACAGCACGCAGCGTATCCTCTTCCAGTTTTCCGTGGGGAATGGCGATACCATTGCCAATCCCGGTACTGCCCATTTTTTCGCGGGTGAGGATCGCTTCGAACACCACCTGCGGCGGCAAACTTAACTGTTTGGCGGCCAGTTCGCTAATGATTTCCAGAGCACGCTTCTTGCTCTGGCAGTGAACCTGGCTACGGGTACATTCCTGGTTCAGGACGTTGCTCAGTTGTAGAGCCGAATCGTTGTTCATCATAATTTCACCTGAGCGCCCCCGCGCCCGTCGCCGGTGTTACCTGGCGGCTGACGCAGGGGGGCCCGGACAATTAGTGTTGTTTTAGTTTATCTTTATGCTTCGTTAACTGCCTTGCCAGCTTGTCGATAAGACCATCGACAGCTGCATACATATCCTGCCCTTCCGCACTGGCATGGATTTCGCCACCGTTGACATGCAGATTCGCGTCCGCAATTTGCGTCACTTTCTCTACTTTTAACACAATATAGACCTGATTGATCCGGTCGAAAAATTGTTCCAGCTTGCTGAACTTCGCCGTGACGAAGTCGCGCATCGCGGGAGTGATCTCGACGTTGTGTCCTGTAATGTTGAGCTGCATAGTGTCTTCCTTATCGGTTGTGTCAGACCAGTTGTTTACGCTGGTTTGACGGCGGGATGGATAAAGACTCTCTGTACTTCGCGACAGTGCGGCGCGCGACCATGATACCCTGCTCGGACAGCATGGAGGTGAGCTTACTGTCGCTCAACGGCTTCGCGGGGTTTTCCGCAGCGATGAGTTTCTTCACCAGCGCGCGAATCGCCGTCGACGAGGCTTCGCCGCCGCCTTCGGTATTAACATGGCTGGAGAAGAAATACTTCAGTTCAAAAATACCGCGCGGACTGTGCAGATATTTTTGCGTGGTGACACGGGAAATCGTCGATTCATGCATCTCGACGGCCTGGGCGATATCGGCCAGCACCATCGGCTTCATATACTCTTCACCCTGTTCGAAAAAAGCCTGCTGCTGTTCTACGATGCAGCGGCTGACGCGAAGCAGGGTGTCGTTGCGGCTTTCAAGACTTTTGATCAGCCAGCGTGCTTCCTGAAGATTGCTGCGAATGAACTGGCCGTCGGCGTCATTGCGGGCGCTGTTGCCCATTGCCGCATACTGCTGATTAATTTTCAGCCGTGGAATGCTGTCGGCGTTGAGCTCCACGGTCCAGCGGCCGCTGACCTTGCGCACCAGCACGTCGGGAATGACATATTCCGGTTCGCTGGTTTGAATGGACTGGCCAGGACGGGGATCCAGGGACTGGATCAGATTTACCGCCTCTTTCAGCACCTCTTCTTTCAGGCGGGTCACCCGCATCAGGGTGCGGAAATCATGGTTGGCCAGAAGATCGAGATGATCGCTGATAATCAGCCGGGCCTCTTCCAGCCATGGCGTCTCTTTGGCGAACTGCGAGAGCTGGATCAGCAGACAGTCGCGCAGATCTTTCGCCGCGACGCCAACCGGATCAAAACGCTGGATGCGCTTCAGGACGGCTTCCACTTCTTCGAGGCCGATCTCCTCATCGCCGATGCTGTCGACGATATCTTCAATCTGAACGGTGAGGTAGCCCGTATCGTCGACGGCGTCGACAATGGAGGTGGCGATGGCGCGGTCGGTATCGGTGAAGGGCGTCAGCTCGACCTGCCACATCAGGTAATCCTGCAGCGTCTGGGTGGTCTCGCCTTGATAAACGGGGAGTTCGTCGTCCTGGTAATCCACGCCGTTGCCTGACGGCGTACCGGCGGTATAGATTTCATCCCAGCTGGCATCGAGAGGAAGCTCGTCGGGCATCTCTTTTTGCTCAAGTGCGTCGACGGTATCGAGAGACTCGCGGTCCTCCACCTCTTTCGCCTCTACCTCGTCGTGAAGATCGGTTTGCTCAAGCAACGGGTTACTTTCCAGCGCTTGCTGGAGCTCTTGCTGGAGTTCTAACGTGGACAACTGCAGCAAACGAATCGCCTGCTGCAGCTGCGGCGTCATGGCAAGCTGTTGGCTAAGCCTTAATTGCAAACCTTGCTTCATGTTCAGGGTAAATATCTCCGGCTAAAACGTCTGTAACCTCTACCCTATCAGAGTCTGAAGTCTTCCCCAAGATACACGCGCTTAACCTGCTCATCTTCGAGGATCTGCTGCGGTGTACCATGAGCGATAAGGTGTCCCTGACTGACAATATACGCGCGTTCGCAGACCGCGAGAGTCTCTCTGACGTTATGGTCGGTAATCAGTACGCCGAGGCCGCTGTCGCGCAAATGCTCAATGATGCGTTTGATGTCGATAACCGAGATCGGATCCACGCCGGCAAAGGGTTCATCCAGAAGAATAAATTTCGGGTTGGCCGCCAGCGCGCGGGCGATTTCGACGCGGCGGCGTTCACCACCGGAGAGCGCCTGACCGAGGCTTTCGCGCAGGTGCTCAATATGAAACTCTTCCATCAGCTCTTTGGCGCGATCTTCCCGCTGCTCGCTGCTCAAATCGTCACGGATCTGCAGGACCGCCATCAGGTTGTCATAAACGCTCAGGCGACGGAAAATCGAGGCTTCCTGCGGCAGATAGCCGATCCCCCGGCGCGCGCGCGCGTGCAGCGGCAGCAGGCTGATGTCTTCGTCATCAATGATAATATTGCCCGCGTCGCGCGGCACAATCCCGACCACCATGTAGAAGGTGGTGGTTTTACCGGCGCCGTTGGGGCCAAGCAAGCCGACAATCTCCCCCGAGTTAACGGTGAGACTGACATCTTCCACCACGCGGCGGCCTTTATACGCTTTAGCGAGATTCTTCGCAGTTAAGGTTGCCATACGGATTAGTTACTCTTCTTTTGCTGGTTGCCGCTTTTGTCCTGCAGCTCGGACGGCACCAGAACGGTGGTGACGCGTCGACCTTTGTCGCTGAAGGCCTGCATTTTTTGCTCTTTCACCAGATAGGTGATCTTGTCGCCCTTGATGTTGCTGTCGAGCTGTTCAAGGTACGCGTTGCCGGTCAGCACGACGTAATCGTTCTGCAGCTCATAGCGCATTTTCGACGCCCGGCCTTTTACCGGTTTGCCGTTATCCTGCATCTGGTAGAAGGTGGCCGGGTTACCGAAACCTTCGATCACCTCTTTGCCTTTTTCATTGCCCGGACGGGTGACCACCACTTTATCAGCGTTAATTTTGATCGTCCCCTGAGTCACGACCACGTTACCGGTGAAGGTGACGACATTGCCCTGCATATCCAGCGACTGCTGATCGGATTCGATATGGATCGGCTGATCGGTATCGCCCGTCTTGGCGAGGGCCGGCAGGCTGGCGGCCAGTAACGCGCCGGCGAGCGCAATCTTAAGGCTGAGTTTGTTTGTTCTGAATTTCATAAGAGGTTCTCACCTTTTCAATCAGCTCGGCATTTTTGCTGCGAAGGTTTCCACGCATTTTCAGGCCGCTGGAATTAAATGTGGTGCCGTATAACGTCACCATGTCATCAGAGGTAACGTCCTGCGTTACCAGATTTATCTGGGCGTTATCCGTCGTAATTTTGCGCAGTTGAGAGTCAGGCGCGAGCGCATTCACCTCAACGTGCCCGTAAAGATAGAGCATCCGGTCATTTGTTAGCTTCGCTTTATCTGCTCTGACTGACCAGGTCGGCACCTTATTGGTATCAAAGGTGGTCATCACCGGTTTGGTAAACCAGGAGACCTCCTGATCGGAAAAATACTCCACGTGCTCGGCAATCAGCCGATAGCTCAGGGCGCCTTCCGGACTGTACACCACGGTGTCAGTGTGTTCGCTTTTATACGTCGGGTCGTTGGGATTGACCTCCTGCTGGGCCGTGTCGTCCGTATTCGCCAAATTCAGGCCGATGAGGATCAGCGCGAGCAGCGACAGTAAAATGATAACCCAACGTCTGGTTTTACTCATATTGATTGCCCTTTGGCCTCATCCAGCTTGCCCTGCGCCAATAGTAACAAATCGCAGACTTCGCGTACCGCGCCGCGTCCGCCATTAATCCGGGTGATGTAATCGGCGCGCGGCAGCAGCAGCGGATGCGCATCCGCGACGGCGACGCTAAGCCCCACTTCGGCCATCACCGGCCAGTCAATCAGATCGTCGCCGATGTAGGCGACTTCCTCTGGCCGCACGCCCAGTTTGTCAGTGAGATCGCGGAACGCCAGCAGCTTGTCCGACTGCCCCTGATACAAATGCGTGATGCCCAGCGTCTGACAGCGATCTTCTACCAGTTTAGCTTTTCGTCCGGTAATAATCGCCACTTCAATGCCAGAGGTCAGCGCGCAGCGGATACCATAGCCATCGCGGACGTTGAACGCTTTCAGCTCCTCGCCGTGATTACCCATATAGATAAGCCCGTCGGATAATACACCGTCGACATCGAGGATCAGTAAACGGATCTTAGCCGCGCGATCGAGAAACGTCTGGCTTACCGGCCCATAGCAGGTCGCTAACGGAGCATCAGCATTATTCATTATTTTTTCCTTACTTACACTACGCCCGCGCGCAGGAGATCGTGCATATGTACCACACCCAGCAGATGGTCGCCATCGGCAACCAGCACGCAGGTGATATGACGGGATTGCATCAGGTTTAGCGCATCCACCGCCAGGGTGCCGGGACGGATACGGATCCCTCCCCGGGTCATGACGTCGGCAATGCTGGCATCGCGCATATCAATGCCGGTGTCGAAGACCCGCCGCAGGTCACCGTCGGTAAAGATACCGATGATGTTCATGTCGTCATCGCAGATAGCGGTCATACCTAAATTTTTACGGGTGATTTCCAGCAGCGCATCGCGCAGGGTGGCCTGCAGGCCGACGTGCGGGATCTCATCACCGGTATGCATAATATCATTGACGCGCAGCAACAGCTTACGACCGAGTGCGCCGCCCGGATGCGAGAGAGCGAAATCCTCAGCGGTAAAGCCGCGGGCTTCCAGCAGGGCGACGGCGAGGGCATCGCCCATCACCAGCGCGGCGGTGGTGCTGGAGGTGGGCGCCAGCCCTAACGGACAGGCCTCCTTCGGCACTTTCACGCACAGATGGATATCCGCCGCGCGCGCCATGCTGCTTTCAGGCCGGCTGGTGATGCAGATAAGCTTCACCTGCTGGCGTTTCAGGACCGGGATCAGCGCGAGGATTTCGTTCGATTCGCCGGAGTTCGACAACGCAATCACCACGTCCTGCGGCGTAACCATGCCCAAATCGCCGTGCGCGGCTTCGCCTGGGTGGACAAAAAATGCCGACGTGCCGGTACTGGCGAAGGTTGCCGCCATTTTGCGGCCGATATGGCCGGATTTGCCCATCCCCATCACTACGACCTTCCCGCCGCAGCGGAAAATCGTTTCGCAGGCGCGGGTGAAATCGTCATTTATATACTGATCGAGCTGGGCCAGACCTTCACGTTCAATTTCCAGCACCTGACGGCCTGCCTGTTGAAAGTCAAAATCCGTGGGCAAATCTATTTGCGACATGATGTTATCCCGAGTCATTCAACGAAGAGCGGCGCTGTCCAGAACAGCATCGCCAACCAAACCACAAAACCGCCGACCAGCAGCGCGCCAACCAGTCGTCCCGGCTGCTGCTGGCGGCGCCAGCACAGCACGGCGAAGATCAGGCTGACCAGCAACATCACGCCATAGTCGCGGGTAAAGGCTTCCGCCGCAAAGGCTCCCGGCGCGATCAGCGCCGGCAAACCCAGCACCAGCGCAATATTGAGGATATTTGCGCCGATGATATTGCCGATGGCAATGTCATCTTCCCCTTTGCGCGCCCCGGCGATGGCGGTGGCCAGCTCCGGCAGGCTGGTGCCTATCGCCACTACCGTCAGGCCGACGGTCAGTTCACTGATGGCAAAATAGTTTGCCAGCACCGTACTGTTATCTACCACCATGCGGGTGGCCATCGGCATGACGATCATCGCCACCCCTAACCACAGCAGAGCGACCGGCAGCGACCCTTCACGGGGCAGTTCGGCCAGCTGTTCGCGGGTCAGGCTATCGCTTCCCTGGCGTTCCGCCAGACGGGCGATTTTGATGGTGAACAGCAGCCATAGCAGCGCCAGCGCCAGTAAAAACAGGCCGTCGAGACGGGACAGTTGACCATCATAGAGCACCAGCCCTGCCAGTACGCTGACCAGCAACATTAGCGGTAATTCGCGGCGCAGAATATCAGAATGCACGGTAAATGGCCTGAGTAAGGCAGCCAGACCGAGGATCAGGAGAATATTAGTAATGTTGGAGCCGAGCGCGGTGCCCACCGCCAGATCGGTCTGTCCATGCAGCGAGGCCGCGGTGGAAACCATGATCTCTGGCAGGCAAGTGCCAATACTCACCACCGTCATACCGATGATCAGCGGCGGGATCCCCAACATGCGACAGAGGATGGAGGCGGCATAGACCAGACGATCGGCGCTGTAGACAACCAGCAATAAACCAATAATTAACAGAGCCGTCGCTAAGAGCATCTAAAGTCCTTTCTTCAGGTATAATCGTCGCCTCGCTGGGTTATCCCTACGCAGCGTAACGAATTCTTAATTTTGACTTTATGCGTGCCAAAAGTAAAACAAATGCCAGCTTTCGCTAACCTGTGCAGGTAAGATTCTGTAAAAATGTTGTGATTGTGGCGTAAGAAAGGGCGATGCTTGCCCATCAGGTGCTTAGTAAGGATGATTTTATGAGCCAAACTCAGGCGAATTTAGTTGAAGTGCGCGGTATCCGCTTTTCTCGCGGCGATCGCGTGATCTTCGACGACATCTCGCTGTCGGTGCCGCGCGGTAAAATTACTGCGATTATGGGACCTTCGGGGATCGGCAAGACTACCCTGTTACGCCTGATCGGCGGACAGATCCCGCCGGACAGGGGAGAGATCCTGTTCGATGGCGAGAACGTGCCGCAGATGACCCGTTCGCGTCTGTACACGGTGCGTAAGCGGATGAGCATGCTGTTCCAGTCCGGGGCGCTGTTCACCGACCTCAATGTCTTTGACAACGTCGCCTACCCGCTGCGCGAACATACGCATCTGCCGCCTGCGCTGCTGCATACGACGGTGATGATGAAGCTGGAGGCGGTAGGGCTGCGCGGTGCGGCGAAGTTAATGCCCTCTGAGCTTTCCGGCGGCATGGCGCGCCGCGCCGCCCTGGCGAGGGCCATTGCCCTGGAGCCGGATCTCATTATGTTCGACGAACCGTTCGTCGGGCAGGATCCCATCACCATGGGCGTGCTGGTGAAGCTGATTTCTGAACTCAACAGCACGCTGGGTGTCACCTGCATCGTGGTTTCGCACGATGTGCCTGAGGTGCTGAGCATTGCGGACTATGCGTATATCGTGGCGGATAAAAAGATTGTCGCCCACGGCAGCGCCCAGTCGCTACGTGAGAATGCTGACCCTCGGGTTCGTCAGTTCATTGATGGTATTGCCGACGGCCCGGTGCCGTTCCGTTATCCGGCTGGCGACTATCACCATGATTTATTAGGCATAGGGAGTTGAGCGACTGATGCTGTTTAATGCGCTGGCCGCGCTAGGCCATCGCGGTATTAAAACCACCGCGACCTTTGGACGCGCCGGATTAATGCTGTTCAACGCCGTTGTCGGCAAGCCAGAGTTTCGCAAGCACGCGCCGCTGCTGGTTCGTCAGCTCTACAACGTCGGCGTTCTGTCGATGCTGATTATCATTGTATCGGGCCTGTTTATCGGTATGGTGCTCGGGCTGCAGGGGTATCTGGTCTTAACCACCTACAGCGCAGAGACCAGTCTTGGCATGCTGGTGGCGCTGTCGCTGCTGCGCGAGCTGGGGCCGGTGGTCGCCGCGCTGCTGTTTGCCGGTCGCGCCGGGTCGGCGCTGACCGCCGAGATTGGCCTGATGCGGGCCACGGAACAGCTCTCCAGTATGGAGATGATGGCGGTGGATCCGCTGCGCCGCGTCATTTCTCCCCGTTTCTGGGCCGGCGTCATTTCGCTGCCGCTGCTGACGATTATCTTCGTTGCGGTGGGGATCTGGGGTGGAGCGCTGGTGGGCGTGAGCTGGAAAGGCATTGATGGTGGTTTTTTCTGGACCGCGATGCAAAATGCCGTCGACTGGCGAATGGATCTGGTGAACTGCCTGATTAAGAGCCTGGTATTCGCCATTACGGTAACCTGGATTGCGTTATTCAATGGTTATGACGCTATCCCCACTTCCGCCGGGATTAGCCGGGCGACTACGCGCACCGTGGTGCATGCGTCGCTGGCGGTTCTGGGGCTGGATTTTGTGCTGACTGCGCTGATGTTTGGGAATTGAGTTCATGCAAACGAAAAAAAATGAAATCTGGGTAGGGGTGTTCTTACTGGTGGCGCTGCTGGCGGCGCTGTTTGTCTGCCTGAAGGCGGCGAACGTCACCTCGCTACGTACCGAGCCGACTTACCGTCTTTACGCGACCTTCGATAATATCGGCGGCCTGAAAGCACGCTCGCCGGTGCGCATCGGCGGTGTGGTTGTTGGCCGCGTGGCGGACATCACCCTCGACCCGAAAACCTATCTGCCGCGCGTGGAGCTCGATATCGATGAGCGCTACAACCATATCCCGGATACCAGTTCGCTGGCGATCCGCACCTCTGGCCTGCTGGGCGAGCAGTATCTGGCGCTGAACGTCGGTTTTGAAGACCCGGACCTCGGGACGACTATTCTTAAAGACGGCGGTACTATCCAGGACACCAAGTCCGCTATGGTGCTGGAAGATCTGATTGGTCAGTTCCTTTATAACAGTAAGGGCGGCGACAATCAGAATTCTGGCAATGATAAGGCCGAGGCAGAAGGTCATACTGACGCGACGCCGGCAGCCGGCACGACGCATTAATTTCAGGAGAAACACGATATGTTTAAACGCTTACTCATGGTCGCCATGCTGGTGATTGCCCCGCTGACCGCCGCCCAGGCGGCAGACCAGTCCAATCCGTATAAGCTGATGAATGAAGCGGCGCAGAAAACCTTCGATCGCCTGAAGAATGAACAGCCGAAGATCAAGGCCAACCCTAACTATCTGCGCGACATCGTCGACCAGGAGCTTCTGCCTTATGTGCAGGTGAAGTATGCCGGCGCGCTGGTGCTGGGCCGCTATTACAAAGAAGCAACCCCGGCGCAGCGTGAAGCCTATTTTGCCGCCTTCCGTGAATACCTGAAGCAGGCCTATGGCCAGGCGTTGGCAATGTACCATGGTCAGACCTATCAGATTGCCCCGGAACAGCCGCTGGGCAGCGCGACCATCATTCCGATCCGCGTCACTATCATCGACCCGAACGGCCGTCCGCCGGTACGTCTCGACTTCCAGTGGCGTAAAAATACCCAGACCGGCAACTGGCAGGCCTACGATATGATTGCGGAAGGGGTCAGCATGATCACCACCAAACAAAACGAGTGGAGCGACCTGCTGCGTACCAAGGGCGTTGATGGCCTGACCGCGCAGCTCAAAGCGATCTCCGCTCAGCCGATCACCCTGGAACAGAAAAAATAATGAGCGGGCAGCTGAGCTGGACTCGTGATGGCGAGACGCTGGCGCTGCACGGAGAGCTGGACCAGGATCTGCTGGTCCCGCTCTGGGAGGCACGCGCCCAGGCGACGGCGGGGACAGCGATCATCGATCTCAGTCAGACCACGCGCGTGGACACGGCGGGCCTGGCGCTGTTAATGCATTTTGTAGCGCTGATTCGCCGCCAGGGCCGGGAAGCGCAGCTGATCGGCAAGAGCGAAAATCTGCAAACGCTGGTCGGTCTTTACAACCTGCCTGTCGATATGATCCCATAATCTTTTCAGTGTCTTAGCGCTGAAGCTATTCCGAAAGCCCCGGCAATCTTTTCGCCGGGGCTTTTTGCTTGTTTAAGACCGCGCCACTTTCCTCTAAGATGTTGGGCTGTTTTCACTATCAGATAAATTTGAGCCCATGGAAAATCATGAAATTCAGACCGTGCTGATGAACGCACTCCCCCTCCAGGAAGTCCACGTCTCTGGCGATGGCAGCCACTTTCAGGTTATTGCTGTGGGTGAGATGTTCGATGGCATGAGTCGGGTTAAAAAGCAGCAGAGCGTCTACGCGCCGCTGATGGAATATATTGCTGACAACCGCATCCATGCGCTGTCGATCAAGGCCTTTACTCCGCAGGAGTGGGCGCGAGACCGCAAACTAAATGGCTTCTAAGCTGTGGGGGATCCCCTGCAGCGTATGTGAATTTTTAATAGAGAACAGAATCAATGGATAAATTCCGTGTTCAGGGGCCGACTCGCCTTCAGGGCGAAGTCACCATCTCCGGTGCAAAAAACGCCGCCCTGCCAATCCTCTTTTCCGCGCTGCTTGCCGAAGAGCCGGTAGAGATCCAGAACGTACCTAAGCTGAAAGACATCGATACCACCATGAAGCTGCTGAGTCAGCTGGGCGCGAAGGTAGAGCGCAATGGTTCGGTGTGGATTGACGCCGGCCCGGTCGATGTATTCTGTGCTCCGTACGATCTGGTGAAAACCATGCGCGCCTCTATCTGGGCGCTGGGGCCGCTGGTGGCGCGTTTCGGTCAGGGACAAGTCTCTCTGCCTGGCGGCTGCGCCATCGGCGCGCGTCCGGTCGATCTGCATATTAGCGGCCTGGAACAGCTGGGCGCCGAGATCAAACTGGAAGAAGGTTATGTAAAAGCTTCGGTCAATGGTCGTCTGAAAGGCGCGCATATCGTGATGGATAAAGTGAGCGTCGGCGCCACCGTCACTATCATGAGCGCAGCGACCCTCGCCGAGGGTACGACGATTATCGAAAACGCCGCTCGCGAGCCGGAGATCGTCGATACCGCGAACTTCCTTAACGCGCTGGGCGCAAAAATCAGCGGCCAGGGTACCGATCGCATCACCATCGAAGGCGTGCAGCGTCTGGGCGGCGGCGTTTACCGTGTGCTGCCGGACCGTATTGAAACCGGGACCTTCCTGGTGGCCGCAGCCATTTCCGGCGGCAAGATCCTCTGCCGTAACGCGCAACCAGATACCCTCGATGCCGTACTGGCGAAGCTGCGCGACGCCGGAGCGGACATCGAAACGGGCGAAGACTGGATCAGCCTTGATATGCATGGCAACCGTCCGAAAGCGGTTAACGTGCGTACCGCGCCGCATCCGGGCTTCCCGACCGATATGCAGGCCCAGTTCACGCTGCTCAACCTGGTCGCGGAAGGGACCGGCGTGATCACCGAAACGATCTTTGAAAACCGCTTTATGCACATTCCGGAACTGATCCGTATGGGTGCTCACGCGGAGATCGAGAGCAATACCGCGATCTGTCATGGCGTGAAGCAGCTTTCGGGCGCGCAGGTGATGGCGACCGATTTGCGTGCTTCGGCGAGCCTCGTGCTGGCAGGTTGTATCGCTGAGGGAACCACCATCGTCGATCGCATCTATCATATCGATCGTGGCTATGAGCGTATTGAAGATAAACTGCAGGCGCTGGGTGCCAATATTCAGCGCGTGAAAGGCGAGTAATCGCGTCCTGACAGGGCCCGGGTGTCTCTCCCGGGTCCTTGTCGCATAATCACATCACTTGTCCATCTTCTTCTGACGCATCATCTGCGTTCTGTCGATAAACTCATGCGTTACCGGATCATGGTAGCGTGACGGCCAGATGACCCATGGCTGTGTATCCAGCGCCGTGGCGATGATTAATTCGCCTTTCGGCCAGGGGCGGGTCAGGGCGTTCGCCAGCGTTGAAGAACTCAGACCGTGCCGTCGCGACTCTGCCGCCAGCGATGTTCCCCGTTTACGTAATCCAGCAACAATATCTGCGGGATGCCAGTCGATGAACTTATCCATAAATTCTCCTGGTGATAAAGATCCTGAACGGCCCATATGGGCAACGGAGACACTATACCCGCGCACCAGGTAAGGTTCTAACAAGTTCTGTTAAAGCGTCGGAATATTCAGAATGTATCAAGATATCGGGAAATTTACGGTAGGGAATGGATTTTTACTGGAACTTTCCCGCGCACTGCGCGGGAAGGGAGAGGGGATTAATGATCGCGCTGAACCGCGATATGCGCCAGCCCGATCAAGGCTTCACGCCAGGGGGTGTCCGGGAGAATCTGCAGCGCGGCAATCGCTTTGTCAGCTTCTTCTTCAGCACGTTTCTGCGTCCACTCCAGCGAACCGCAGGCAGCCATCGTTTCCAGGACGGCATCCAGCAGATGGCGGCCGTTGCCCTGCTCGATAGCCCCGCGGATCATCGCCGATTGATCGGCGGTACCATGGTGCATGGCGTGCAGCAGCGGTAGCGTCGGTTTGCCTTCGTTGAGGTCGTCACCGACGTTTTTACCGAGCCGCTCTCCGTCGGAGCTGTAATCGAGTAAATCGTCGATCAGCTGGAAAGCGGTGCCGAGATAGCGGCCATAATCCTGCAACGCGCGCTCTTCTTCCGCAGTGCAGTCGGCCAGCAGTCCCGCACACTGCGAAGCTGCCTCAAACAGACGCGCCGTCTTGCTGTAGATGACGCGCATGTAGTTCTCTTCCGTGATATCCGGGTCATTGACGTTCATCAGCTGCAGCACTTCGCCTTCGGCAATGACGTTCACCGCTTCCGACATGACCTCGAGGATCTTCAGCGAGCCCAGCTGGGTCATCATCTGAAAGGCGCGGGTATAGATAAAATCGCCGACCAGCACGCTGGCGGCATTGCCAAACGCCGCATTTGCCGTGGCTTTGCCGCGACGCATATCAGACTCATCGACGACGTCGTCATGCAGCAGGGTGGCGGTATGAATAAATTCAATCAGCGCAGCGATGGTGACATGCGCGCTCCCCTGATAACCCACCGCGCGCGCGGCGAGCACAGCAATCATCGGGCGAATGCGTTTGCCGCCGCCGCTGACGATGTAATAGCCTAACTGATTGATAAGCTGAACATCGGAGTTGAGTTGCTCAAGAATCGTCGCATTGACACCCGCCATATCTTGCGCGGTTAACTCATTGATTTTTTCTAAATTCATCGCAAAAGCCGGGCCAAATGTCCTGTTACCATGAATCCAGGTGGGATCACAGAAGGATTAAGACAGAATTAAAAGAAGATATGATTGTACTGAAAAATTGCCGTAGATAAACGTTGTCGTGAAAGTTGTGTTTTTTTTCTGCATTGATCGCTAATCGCTCTTGTCAAAGGCTCGCGTTTTGCGTAATATTCGCGCCCTATTGTGAATATTTATAGCGCACTCTGAATCACACGAAGAGGTGCGCGGAAGCGGAGTTTTATATGTACGCGGTTTTCCAAAGTGGTGGTAAACAACACCGAGTAAGCGAAGGTCAGACCGTTCGCCTGGAAAAGCTGGACATCGCAACTGGCGAAGCTGTTGAGTTCGCTGAAGTGCTGATGATCGCAAACGGTGAAGAAATCAAGATCGGCGTTCCTTTCGTTGAGGGCGGCGTAATCAAAGCTGAAGTTGTTGCTCACGGTCGTGGCGAGAAAGTTAAAATCGTTAAGTTTCGTCGTCGTAAACACTATCGTAAGCAGCAGGGCCATCGTCAGTGGTTCACTGATGTGAAAATCACTGGCATCAGCGCCTAAGACCTGAGGAGTAGATTTAAATGGCACATAAAAAGGCTGGCGGCTCGACTCGTAACGGTCGCGATTCAGAAGCTAAACGTCTGGGCGTAAAACGTTTCGGCGGTGAAGCAGTTCTGGCAGGTAGCATCATCGTTCGTCAACGTGGTACCAAATTCCACGCTGGCACCAACGTTGGTTGCGGCCGTGACCACACTCTGTTCGCTTTGACTGACGGTAAAGTCAAGTTCGAAGTTAAAGGCCCGAAAAACCGTAAATTCATCAGCATCGTTGCTGAATAAGTTTTTCGCGTCCCGGTAACGGATGAAAGCCCCGCAACACGTTGCGGGGCTTTTTACATTCGTCTACCGGAAAATTTTTGCAGGGAAACAGGCATGAAGCAGCAGGCTGGGATTGGCATTATTCTGGCGCTTACCACCGCGATGTGTTGGGGAGCGTTGCCGATTGCAATGAAGCAGGTTCTTGAGGTGATGGCGCCGCCAACGGTGGTGTTTTATCGCTTCCTGATGGCCAGTATTGGCCTTGGCGCGATCCTCGCGATCAAAGGCAAACTGCCGCCGCTGCGGATTTTTCGCAAGCCGCGCTGGCTGGTCTTATTAGCGATTGCCACCGGCGGTCTGTTCGGTAACTTCATTCTGTTCAGTTCTTCCCTGCAGTATCTCAGCCCCACGGCTTCTCAGGTCATCGGCCAGCTATCGCCGGTGGGCATGATGGTGGCTAGCGTCGTGATTCTGAAAGAGCGCATGCGCGGCACCCAGGTGGTGGGCGCGTTGATGCTGCTCAGCGGGCTGGTGATGTTCTTCAACACCAGCCTGATTGAAATCTTTACCCGCCTGACGGACTACACGTGGGGGGTAATTTTCGGCGTTGCTGCCGCCACGGTGTGGGTAAGCTACGGCGTCGCGCAAAAGGTGTTATTGCGCCGTCTGGCATCGCAGCAGATACTATTTTTGCTGTACACTTTATGTACGATTGCATTACTGCCGCTCGCTGAGCCTGGGGTGATATCCCGGTTAAGCAGCTGGCAACTGGCATGCCTGATTTTTTGCGGGTTAAATACCCTGGTCGGCTACGGCGCGCTGGCGGAAGCCATGGCGCGCTGGCAGGCGGCGCAGGTCAGCGCGTTAATCACCTTGACGCCACTGTTTACGCTACTGTTTTCTGATTTATTATCAATGGCCTGGCCCGATGTTTTCGCCAGACCGATGTTAAACCTGATTGGTTATCTCGGTGCGTTTGTCGTGGTTGCGGGCGCGATGTATTCCGCCATCGGTCATCGTCTTTGGGGACGTTGGCGTAAGCGAGAGGCGGTAGTACCGCTGCCCCGCTCAGGCGAATGATTTACGGAGAGTAAAATGAAGTTTGTAGATGAAGCAACGATCCTGGTCGTAGCAGGTGACGGCGGCAATGGTTGCGTAAGCTTCCGCCGCGAGAAATATATTCCGAAAGGCGGCCCGGACGGCGGCGATGGCGGTGACGGCGGCGATGTCTGGCTGGAAGCGGACGAGAACCTGAATACCCTGATCGACTACCGTTTTGAAAAATCTTTCCGCGCCGAACGCGGGCAGAATGGCCAGAGCCGCGACTGTACCGGTAAGCGTGGTAAAGACGTGACGGTAAAAGTGCCGGTCGGGACCCGGGTTATCGACCAGGGCACCGGCGAGACCATGGGCGATATGACCAAACACGGTCAGCGTCTGATGGTGGCGAAGGGCGGCTGGCACGGTCTGGGCAACACCCGTTTTAAATCATCCGTTAACCGTACCCCGCGTCAGAAGACCATGGGTACGCCGGGTGATAAGCGCGACCTGCAGCTGGAGCTGATGCTGCTGGCGGACGTCGGAATGCTGGGGATGCCGAACGCCGGTAAATCCACCTTCATCCGTGCGGTCTCCGCCGCCAAGCCAAAAGTGGCTGACTATCCGTTTACCACCCTGGTACCAAGCCTGGGCGTGGTGCGTATGGACAACGAGAAGAGCTTTGTGGTCGCCGATATCCCGGGGCTGATTGAAGGCGCAGCGGAAGGCGCAGGCCTCGGTATTCGTTTCCTCAAGCACCTTGAGCGCTGCCGCGTATTGCTGCACCTGATCGACATCGAGCCTATCGACGGTTCCGATCCGGTTGAGAACGCGCGCATCATCATCGGCGAGCTGGAGAAATACAGCGAGAAGCTGGCCTCCAAACCGCGCTGGTTAGTCTTTAACAAGATTGACCTGATGGACAAAGCGGAAGCCGAAGCTAAAGCGAAGGCGATTGCTGAAGCGCTGGGTTGGGAAGAGAAATTCTACCTGATCTCCGCCGCCAGCCAGCAGGGCGTCAAAGATCTGTGCTGGGACGTGATGACCTTCATCATCGAAAACCCCATCGTGCAGGCGGAAGAAGAGCAGAAGCCGGAGAAAGTCGAGTTTATGTGGGACGACTATCACCGTCAGCAGCTTGAAGAGGCCGAAGCCGAAGTGGAAGATGACGAAGACTGGGATGACGACTGGGACGAAGACGACGAAGAAGGCGTCGAATTCATCTACAAACGCTAATCCTGACTTCTTTAGATCAAAAAGGGCCGCATCTGATGCGGCCCTTTTGTTTTTAGTTGTTCTGGTACAGATCCTTATAAAGCCGGCTTTCAAAGCGCACCAACGGTATGCGGCGATTACGCTGATCGGCTGGCTCCACGGCGTAGCCGGAGAGGTATTGCACGAAGGCCACCTTTTGCCCGCTGGCGGTAGTGATGAAGCCCGCAAGGTTATAAACCCCCTGCAGTGACCCAGTTTTCGCCGAGACTTTGCCATCGACGCCCGCCTGATGGAGGCCGGCGCGATACTGCAGCGAGCCGTCATGGCCCGCCAGCGGCAGCATAGAGATAAAGTTGAGCTCGGTGTCGTGCTGGGCGATATACTGCAACACCTGCATCATGGTCGCCGGGGCGATCAGGTTGTGGCGCGACAGGCCTGAGCCGTCGGCGATGATGGTGTTGCCGAGATCAACTCCAGCCTGTTGACGCAGGATCTGACGTACGGCATCAGATCCTGCCCGCCAGGTCCCTGGTACGCCGAACCGGGCATGACCGATGGTACGAAAAACGGTATCCGCAATCATGTTGTCGGATTTCTTCAGCATGATCCGCAGCAGATCGTGCAGCGGCGCCGACTGGGTGGTGGCTAATACCGTACCGGGCTCATTGGCCAGCGTCTGACGCAGCAGCGTGCCGCTATAGGCGATCCCCGCCTGCTTCAGCTCCGCTTTAAGGATCGCCCCGGCATAGCTGGCACCATCCTGTATCGCAAAGGCCAGCGGCAGCGGTTCGCTACGCTGCGGCAGGCAGCCGGTGAGGGTATAGCGGTTAAGGTCGCCCGGCACCACGTCCAGTTCGCAATACTGCGCTTCCGATGAGCCGCGCGCCAGGGTGCGAACCTGACTAAACATAGTGACCGGATAATAGGAAGCGACGCGAATGAAGGCGAGATCGCCCGGCTTCTGCGCGCTATACAGCGAGACCGAGAAGCAGTTGCGGTCGACAATCGCCGCCGCAGGCGGAGCGCTGAAGCATTGCGTCATGTCGTTCCACGGCCACCCCGGCGCTTTATCATGGCTGGCGAAGACCGAGGTATCGATAAGCACATTGCCGTCGATACGCTGCACGCCAGCTTTTTTTAGCGTCGCCACCATGTTGCGAATATCCTGCCGCTTCAGCGTTGGGTCGCCGCCGAAGCGGGCGATCAGATCGCCTTTCAGCACGCCGCCGTCCAGTGAGCCTTTGGTTTCCAGCGTGGTGGTGAAGCGAAAATCGGGCCCCAGTTGCAGCAGCGCCGCCAGCGCGGTGATGACCTTTTGCGTACTGGCTGGAAGTGCCATTTGCTGGCTGTGATAGTCGATTTCCGGCGTCGACGCGCCGACCTTTTGCGCCATAAAGGCAAGGTTCGCACCGGCGGGAAGCTGGGTGATGTACTCGTCAATATTCGCCGCCTGAGCGCTAAGCGCTATACCGGCAGTCAATCCGATGATAAATCTGGGAAATCGCATAATCTCGCGCTAACAACCTGAAGCCAGGCCGTCATACTACGGTGCAACGCCCAGTAAAGTAAACGATGACCCATAATGAACTTCGGGGTAAAATACCTATCAAATGAAAAATTGCTGCTGACCTGGGGAGTGTTTCCCGGGTCGGTTTCTTTTTGCTCGTGTCCTGCCCGTGTACAGGACAGGTGGCGGAGCGGGGCTATCCGTTCCCTGAAGGAATGATAAAGAGGTATAACTAATGCAAGCGATTCCGATGACCTTACGTGGCGCTGAAAAACTGCGCGAAGAACTGGATTATCTGAAGTCTGTGCGTCGTCCTGAAATCATTGCCGCTATTGCTGAGGCCCGTGAACACGGCGATCTGAAAGAGAATGCCGAGTATCACGCTGCGCGTGAACAGCAGGGCTTCTGCGAAGGGCGTATCAAGGACATCGAAGCGAAGCTGTCCAACGCGCAGGTTATCGATATCACCAAAATGCCGAACAATGGCCGGGTGATTTTTGGTTCAACCGTCAGTGTGCTGAACCTCGATACTGACGAGGAGCAGACCTACCGTATCGTAGGCGATGACGAAGCTGATTTTAAGCAGAATCTGATCTCCGTGAACTCGCCGATTGCCCGTGGTCTGATCGGTAAAGAGCAGGATGACGTCGTGACTATCCGTACACCGGGTGGGGAAGTGGAATACGAAATTACCAAGGTTGAATACCTGTAAGGCGTATTTCCCGCTACGATGTTTATAGATTGTAAAGAAAGGAAAAAGGCCGCATAGCGGCCTTTTATCAACGTCACGAGCATGGCATTTTGCTCGCCTGGCCACAGAAATCCCTCGTTTTACACAAAGTTGTGTCGGGATTGAGGATATTCTTAGCGTGGCAGCGAGATTTTACGCTCTGGCGTTGGGCGGTACAGAACCAGCGTTTTACCGATGACCTGTACGTTACAGGCGCCGGTTTCGCGCACGATGGCTTCCACGATCAAGGCTTTAGTTTCGCGATCTTCTGAGGCGATCTTCACCTTGATGAGTTCATGGTGCCCTAACGCTTGTTCGATCTCGGCCAGTACCCCTTCGGTCAAACCATTGTTGCCAAGCATAACTACCGGCTTGAGCGGATGTGCCAGACCTTTCAGGTGCTGTTTTTGTTTAGTACTCAGATTCATCGTATTTTTTTGCTTACGTTGGGATTGAAAACGGGTCATTCTACCGCCATCTCCCATATATCGCCAAACTACCGCGTCGATTTTTACGCAGTAAAGTACGATGAACCCGAACGGGAATGTTAAATGACAGGTAAAAAGCGTTCTGCCAGCTCAAGCCGCTGGCTTCAGGAACACTTTAGCGATAAATATGTTCAACAGGCACAGAAAAAGGGGTTACGTTCCCGTGCCTGGTTTAAACTTGATGAAATACAGCAAAGTGACAAAATTTTTAAGCCGGGGATGACGGTAGTCGACCTCGGTGCTGCTCCCGGTGGCTGGTCGCAGTATGCGGTCACGCAGATCGGCAACAGCGGCCGCATCATCGCTTGCGATCTTTTACCAATGGATCCAATTGTTGGTGTGGACTTCCTTCAGGGCGATTTTCGTGATGAATTAGTCCTGAAAGCGTTACTTGAGCGAGTGGGCGACAGTAAAGTACAAGTGGTCATGTCCGATATGGCGCCGAATATGTGCGGAACACCGGCGGTGGATATTCCCCGGGCTATGTATCTGGTAGAACTGGCGCTTGAAATGTCTCGTGATGTATTAGCGCCAGGTGGTAGTTTTGTAGTGAAGGTGTTCCAGGGCGAAGGCTTCGATGAGTATCTTCGAGAAATTCGCTCCCTGTTTACGAAGGTCAAAGTTCGTAAGCCGGACTCTTCCCGCGCTCGTTCGCGTGAAGTGTATATTGTAGCGACCGGGCGTAAACCATAACCGGCAGATTTCAAACGAAAGTTTGAAAGAAACTGGATATAGAGTATCCTGACGCTGTTTTTAACACAGTTGTAATAAGAGGTTAATCCCTTGAGTGACATGGCGAAAAACCTAATACTCTGGCTGGTCATTGCCGTTGTGCTGATGTCAGTATTCCAGAGCTTTGGGCCCAGCGAGTCGAATGGCCGCAAGGTGGATTATTCTACCTTCCTGCAAGAGGTCAATCAGGACCAGGTTCGCGAAGCGCGTATCAACGGACGTGAGATCAACGTTACCAAGAAAGATAGTAACCGTTACACGACTTACATTCCGGTTAACGATCCGAAGCTGCTCGATAACCTGTTGACTAAAAACGTCAAAGTGGTTGGTGAACCACCAGAAGAGCCAAGCCTGCTGGCTTCCATCTTCATCTCCTGGTTCCCTATGCTGCTGTTGATCGGCGTCTGGATCTTTTTTATGCGGCAAATGCAGGGCGGCGGCGGGAAGGGCGCGATGTCCTTCGGCAAAAGCAAAGCCCGTATGCTGACGGAAGATCAGATCAAAACCACTTTTGCTGACGTTGCCGGGTGTGACGAAGCGAAAGAGGAAGTCGGCGAACTGGTGGAATACCTGCGTGAGCCGAGCCGCTTCCAGAAACTGGGCGGTAAGATCCCGAAAGGCGTCCTGATGGTCGGTCCTCCGGGTACCGGTAAAACGTTGCTGGCGAAAGCGATCGCTGGCGAAGCAAAAGTGCCGTTCTTTACTATTTCCGGTTCTGACTTCGTAGAAATGTTCGTCGGTGTTGGTGCATCTCGTGTGCGTGACATGTTCGAACAGGCTAAGAAAGCAGCGCCTTGCATCATCTTCATCGATGAAATCGACGCCGTCGGCCGCCAGCGTGGCGCCGGTCTTGGCGGTGGCCACGATGAACGTGAGCAGACCCTGAACCAGATGCTGGTTGAGATGGACGGCTTTGAAGGTAACGAAGGCATTATCGTTATCGCGGCGACTAACCGTCCGGACGTTCTTGACCCCGCGCTGTTGCGTCCGGGCCGTTTTGACCGCCAGGTGGTGGTTGGCCTGCCGGATGTTCGCGGTCGTGAGCAGATCCTGAAAGTGCATATGCGTCGCGTTCCGCTGGCGCCGGATATCGATGCGGCAATCATTGCTCGCGGTACCCCTGGCTTCTCCGGTGCCGACCTGGCCAACCTGGTCAACGAAGCGGCCCTGTTTGCTGCCCGCGGCAACAAACGCGTCGTCTCGATGGTTGAGTTCGAAAAAGCGAAAGACAAAATCATGATGGGTGCGGAACGCCGCTCCATGGTGATGACGGAAGCGCAGAAAGAGTCTACCGCTTACCACGAAGCGGGCCACGCGATTATCGGTCGCCTGGTGCCGGAGCACGATCCGGTACACAAAGTGACGATTATCCCGCGCGGTCGTGCGCTGGGTGTGACCTTCTTCCTGCCGGAAGGCGATGCGATCAGCGCCAGCCGTCAGAAACTGGAAAGTCAGATCTCCACCTTGTACGGCGGTCGTCTGGCGGAAGAGATTATCTACGGTCCGGAACATGTTTCTACCGGCGCGTCCAACGACATTAAAGTGGCGACGAACCTGGCGCGTAACATGGTGACCCAGTGGGGCTTCTCCGACAAACTCGGTCCGCTGCTGTATGCGGAAGAAGAGGGTGAAGTGTTCCTCGGCCGCAGCGTCGCGAAAGCGAAGCATATGTCCGATGAAACCGCGCGTATCATCGACCAGGAAGTGAAATCGCTGATTGAGCGTAACTATGGTCGTGCTCGCCAGTTGCTGAACGACAACATGGATATTCTGCACGCGATGAAAGATGCGCTCATGAAGTATGAGACCATCGATGCGCCGCAGATTGACGACCTGATGGCTCGTCGCGATGTTCGTCCGCCAGCGGGTTGGGAAGAACCAGGTTCTTCTAACAACTCTGACAACAATGGCACGCCTCGTGCGCCGCGTCCGGTTGATGAACCGCGTACGCCGAACCCGGGCAATACCATGTCAGAGCAGCTGGGCGACAAATAAGCTGCCGCTGTTGATGTCTTGTTTTAACCTTAAAACCCCGGGGCGCCCGCTCCGGGGTTTTTCTTTTTTAACCTCTTCTGTCTCAGGGATTTTGTGATGAAACTTGTAGCCCAGGGCTCAACCCTCGATCTCTCTCACCCCCACGTGATGGGTATTCTTAATGTGACGCCTGACTCCTTCTCTGATGGCGGCGCCCATAATTCGCTGATTGAGGCGGTGAAGCATGCCAATCTGATGATCAACGCCGGGGCGACCATCATTGATATCGGCGGTGAATCGACGCGGCCAGGGGCGGCTGAGGTTAGCGTGGAAGAGGAGCTTGCGCGGGTGATCCCGGTGGTGGAGGCTATCGCCCAGCGCTTTGAGGTGTGGATCTCAGTGGACACCTCCAAAGCGGAGGTTATCCGCGAATCGGCCCGAGCGGGGGCGCATATCATTAACGATATTCGTTCGCTGACCGAACCCGGCGCGCTGCAGGCTGCGGCGGAAACCGGGTTGCCGGTGTGTCTGATGCATATGCAGGGACAGCCGAAAACCATGCAGGAGGCACCGAAGTATGAGGATGTCTTCGCCGATGTAGAGCGCTTTTTTAATGAACACATCGTGCGCTGCGAACAGGCGGGGATCGCAAAAGAAAAATTGCTGCTCGACCCGGGATTCGGTTTCGGTAAAAATCTCACCCACAATTATCAGTTGCTGGCCAGGCTGGGAGAGTTTCATCACTTTGGTCTGCCGCTGCTGGTCGGTATGTCGCGTAAGTCGATGGTAGGTCAGTTGCTGAACGTTGGGCCGTCGGAACGGCTGAACGGCAGCCTGGCGTGTGCCGTCATAGCAGCAATGCAGGGCGCGCAGATTATCCGCGTCCATGATGTCAAAGAAACGGTAGAAGCGCTGCGCGTGGTGGAAGCCACCCTCGCCGCTAAGGGAAAAAAACGTTATGAGTAACCGCAAGTATTTTGGCACCGATGGTATTCGTGGCCGCGTCGGCGATGCGCCGATCACTCCGGAATTTGTGCTTAAGCTCGGCTGGGCGGCGGGTAAAGTGTTAGCGCGCCACGGCTCGCGTAAAATTATCATCGGCAAGGATACCCGTATTTCGGGCTATATGCTGGAATCGGCGCTGGAAGCCGGGCTGGCGGCAGCGGGACTCTCTGCATCGTTCACCGGGCCAATGCCGACGCCGGCGATTGCCTACCTGACGCGCGCCTTTCGCGCCGAGGCGGGGATCGTCATCTCCGCTTCACATAACCCTTTCTACGACAACGGCATCAAGTTCTTCTCCATTGAGGGCACCAAGCTGCCTGATGATGTGGAAGAGGCGATTGAAGCCGAAATGGAGAAAGAACTCACCTGTGTGGATTCGGCTGAGCTGGGTAAAGCCAGCCGTATCGTCGATGCCGCGGGGCGCTACATTGAGTTTTGTAAAGGCACCTTTCCCAATGAACTGAGCCTCTCCACGCTGAAAGTGGTGGTGGACTGTGCGCATGGCGCAACCTACCACATCGCTCCTAATGTATTCCGCGAGCTGGGCGCCCAGGTTATCGCGATGGGCTGTGAGCCTGACGGCCTCAACATCAACGAAGAGGTCGGGGCTACCGACGTGCGGGCGCTGCAGGCGCGCGTGCTGGCGGAAAAAGCCGATCTGGGCATTGCCTACGACGGCGATGGCGATCGGGTGATCATGGTTGACCATGAAGGCAATAAAGTCGATGGTGACCAAATCCTCTACATCATCGCCCGGGAAGGGCTGCGTCAGGGACAGCTGCGCGGCGGCGCCGTCGGTACGCTGATGAGCAATATGGGCCTGGAGCTGGCGCTCAAGCAGCTAGGCATCCCGTTTGCCCGCGCGAAGGTGGGCGACCGCTATGTGCTGGAGATGCTGCAGGAAAAAGGCTGGCGCATCGGTGCGGAAAACTCCGGCCATGTGATCCTGCTGGATAAAACCACCACCGGCGATGGCATCGTCGCCAGTCTGCAGGTGGTCGCGGCGATGGTACGCAACCACATGAGCCTGCATGACCTGTGCAGCGGCATGAAGATGTTCCCTCAGCTGCTGGTGAATGTGCGCTTTACCGAGGGCAGCGGCAACCCTCTGGAGAATGAGCATGTCAAAGCGGTGACCGCAGAAGTAGAAGCGGCATTAGGTAAGCGTGGCCGCGTCCTGCTGCGTAAATCGGGTACGGAGCCGCTGATCCGCGTCATGGTGGAAGGCGAGCATGAAGATCAGGTGCACGAGTTTGCGCATCGCATCGCCGAAGCGGTAAAAAGCGTCTAAGCTTGCCGGCTAAGTGGTTAAAAAGGCGGCGCTTGCCGCCTTTTTTATGATCGAATACCGGCTTTTTGCTGTTTTTTTCTGCAGTTGATACAATGTGTCGAAATTGCCCTTGCGAAGGTCATTCGCTTTGGTTAGTATTCACACCCGCTTCAGTGGGAAACGTTAAAACGCCCCGCTTTATTGGTCGAAGCACTTGGTATGCGGCGAATCCGCAAGGAACAGGTTGATTATGTACGAAGCTCTTTTGGTTGTTTTCCTTATTGTAGCGATTGGCCTCGTAGGTCTGGTTATGCTGCAGCAAGGTAAAGGCGCTGATATGGGAGCCTCCTTCGGTGCAGGCGCTTCCGGCACACTGTTTGGGTCCAGCGGTTCTGGTAACTTCATGACCCGTATGACCGGCATCCTGGCTGCGCTGTTCTTCATCATCAGTCTGGCGCTGGGTAATATCAACAGCAACAAGACCAGTAAAGGAAGTGAGTGGGATAACCTGAGCGCGCCGAAAACAGAGCAAACTCAGCCAACTGCGCCGGCTCAGCCGACCAGCGATATCCCGCACTAAGTATTCTGTACCGAGGTGGTGGAATTGGTAGACACGCTACCTTGAGGTGGTAGTGCCCTAACGGGCTTGTGGGTTCGAGTCCCATCCTCGGTACCAATATTCCAGAAGAAAGACGCTGAAAAGCGTCTTTTTTTGTTTTTGTCCCCACCGACCATTTATTATTAAACATCTCTTCGCTGGTCCCCTCCTTTTGCTGTCGTTAAAGTCGCCTCGTCAAATTAACAGAGGTGAAGTGACACAATGAACAAGATCGGGTTGCTTATCGTCGCCGGCGTGCTCGGTTTAGCGGGATGCAGTTCAACATCGCCATCCAAAACGGTGGAGACGATTAATACGCTAACCGTACCGGTATCGCACAGTGAGCCGGGGACTGCGGCGAACAATGCCCAGGCGGTGACGCGCTATTTCCAGGACAATACGGCACTGATTGGTCGCCTTAATCATTCGTTGAAAAGCCATTATTTGCAGGATGTAGAGCGCCGCGATGTTTTCGACAGACATAGTGAGGTATATCAGGTGTATGGCGCGTTGACCCGCCTGGAGCAGATGGCGTCCATGAATGACGTTTACCGTAAAGAGAATAATGTTGCTGGTCTGCAGGAGATCAACCGTGTACTGAAAAGCGTGCCGCTGACCAGCTGAGATGAGACAGGGACTGCCGGAAGGCAATCCCTGTGCATGGATTAAAAGCGGAAGTTAACCCCGGCATAGGCCCCGTCGGCGAGGGTGTTGTCGCGGTTGCCATTTTTCCCCGCCATATCGATATAACGATAGCCAGCTTCGATATTTAGCGACGGAAGCACGTTAAGGCGTAGCCCGGCATTGGCCTCCACATAATCATCGACGCCGCTGGACATCGAGTCCGGCGAGTAATAACCCTCACCGAAGAGCGTGAAGTACTGGCCGAGTGGGAGTTCTGCTCCGCCACCTGCGGCGATAGCGTAACCTTCATCACCGTCTTTAGGGTTCAAATAGACCCCTTTACCGCCCAGCGTCATCAGAAAGGGTCCGAGGTTAAAGTTGTAACCCATTCCCAGTCCTACGCTGTCCCCGTCATTGTCGCTGTGGGCCCACTGGGTGTTGAACGTCATGCCAGGTTCCCCGGCACCAAAGCTGGCGGACAGATTGGTAAACTCGGCGCCGGCTTCACCATGCAGGTTAACGGATGCGCAGGCAGCGCTGCTGGCCCCTAAAGCGATCATCACGGCAACCATTTTTGGAGCAATAGACTTCATTGTTGAATTCCTTCAGATAAAAAAAAGCCCGATACGGGCGTTCGGGCAAAATTAACGGGTTCTTGGATCTCATCGTTATGGTCGCTGCAGACGGCAAACAAGAGGGGTCAACTCCCGCTGCCGCTGCTCACGCCTGGCCGATTTCCGGTGGCATATCCTGAGCTGATGCAGGCCCGGCGGTTAACGCCGTGAGTGGCAGTCTGCTGGTTGAGCCTAGGGACATGTTGTCCACCGGTAAATTCAGGAACTCAGCATAAAATTTTTCTTTTTTTACCGTTAGCGTTTATTGATTTAAATTTAAACATTTTCAACAGTAAGGTGAATAACGACAAAAAGATGGTGACGGGCGCGGGTTAGAATTTTTCCGGAAGCGAGGCGATACTTTGCAAATAACCGCCGCGGGCAAAGGCAATATAACCGCCTTTCTTTAAGGCTGACAAGACATTGAGAATACTGCTGCGCGACAGATGGGTCCGGTCCTGAATATATTCCAGAATAGACACGCGCTGCCGAGTCTCTTCGGTTAAGAGCATCATTTCCAGCAGATGGTTACGGATCACCGAATAGGTTCGCTGCTGCAGGACCAGATCGTCACGATATACCATATACGAGGTATGATAAGCCAGCAGGCTGGTAACTTCTTCCCACAGGTTGTGCTGACGGAATAGCGCCGACGCCAGGTCATAATCGATACGCAGCAGTTCGGAAGAGACCTCCGCCCGCAGACTATGGCTGCGGCTGGGCTGCAGCATTTCCGCCACGCCGAACAGATGCGGCTCATAGACGGTCACCATCAATAGCTTGTCGGAATTACGAATAATCGACAGCTCGCCTTTTTTAAAAATAAAGAGTTGGGTCTTACCTTTATATTCCCACGTTAGTCTTTTTCTGGCGATCGCGTTAACGGGCGTCGCGTGTGGCTCAAGCACATCGATCAGTCGGTCAATGGCCTTTTGCGGCCTGATCGGCGGTTTAATATTCATGATGTTTATCACCAGATATGAATTAATCAATTGAGGCTATTATAGTCAACAATTTTGCTGGCCGGGTGATAAGGAAAAAATGCCTCTTTTCGATTTTTCTGCTGCTGACTGGTAACAAAAAATAAAAAGCCGGCGGAGAGCCGCCGGCAGAGAGAGTAAACATCGTCAGGCGATTATTTGCCTTTGTTTTCCAGATTTTCAACCTGCGGTAAACCCGTCGCTGAGGAGGCGCTCAGCAGGCCAGACTGCGCGTAACCGAACAGCTTCTCGCGGGTATCGGTGATATCCAGATTACGCATGGTCAGCTGGCCGATACGGTCTTCAGCGGTAAACATGGAATCGCCTTTTTCCATGGTCAGGCGCTCTGCTTTATAGGTCAGGTTGTCTGATACCGTATTGAGGATCGAGTAGTCATTGCCGCGACGCAGCTCAAGGGTGACTTCGCCGGTGATCTGGCTGGCGACCCAGCGCTGCAGCGAATCACGCAGCATCAGCGCCTGGGAATCGAACCAGCGGCCCTGATACAGCAGACGGCCCAGCTGGCGACCGTGAGCATGATACTGCTCGATAGTATCTTCGTTATGAATACCGGTCAGCAGACGCTCGTAGGCGATATGCAGCAGCGCCATCCCCGGGGCTTCATAAATGCCGCGGCTTTTCGCTTCGATAATGCGGTTTTCGATCTGGTCGCTCATGCCCAGGCCGTGACGACCGCCGATGCGGTTGGCTTCCAGCATCATTTCAACGTCATCGGCGAAGGTTTTGCCATTCAGCGCCACCGGGTGGCCTTGCTCAAAGCGTACGGTGACTTCTTCCGCAGGGATCTTCACGTTTTCGTCCCAGAACTTCACGCCCATAATCGGGTTGACGATCTTGACGCTGGAATTCAGAAACTCCAGATCTTTCGCTTCGTGGGTAGCGCCGAGCATGTTGGAGTCGGTGGAATAGGCTTTCTCGACCGACATCTTGTAGTCAAAGCCGCAGGCGATCATAAATTCGGACATTTCGTGACGGCCGCCGAGTTCATTGATGAAATCGCTGTCCAGCCACGGTTTGTAGATCTGCAGTTCAGCGTTGGTCAGCAGGCCGTAGCGATAGAAACGTTCGATATCGTTGCCTTTATAGGTGCTGCCATCGCCCCAGATGTTAACGCCGTCTTCTTTCATTGCCGCTACCAGCATGGTGCCGGTGACCGCGCGGCCCAGCGGCGTGGTGTTGAAATAGGTCAACCCGCCAGTGGTGTTATGGAAAGCGCCACACTGAATCGCGGCGATCCCTTCTGCGACCAGCTGTTTGCGGCAGTCGATCAGACGGGCACCTTCGGCGCCGTACTCTTTCGCGCGGCGCGGAATAGCATCGTAGTCGTCTTCGTCCGGTTGACCCAGGTTAGCGGTATATGCATAAGGCACGGCGCCTTTTTTGCGCATCCATAACAGCGCGGCGCTGGTATCCAGTCCACCAGAGAAAGCGATACCAATACGTTGACCAACCGGGAGATGCTTGAGAATCGTCGTCATAAAATAAAACCCTGCTCGATAGACTGTGGTGAGTTCGACCCAACAACCTTAACTGCATTTTTATGCATTAATTGTGAGTATTCATTTAACCATCTTTTACTGGCGACAGGAAGGGCTTCATCATCTTTTTGCTAAAAAAGCCTGAAATACCAGCACAAACGGCAATCGGGGGCGCTAAAATGCATGTTGACAAAATATACTAGTTGCCGTTACAATTCATCCCGATTTTATGTCCCGTCTTCGGTACCAAATCCCAGCAGTATTTGCGTCTTTTGCTCAAAAAGAGTAAAATATGCCACGTTTCAGGCGCGGGGTGGAGCAGCCTGGTAGCTCGTCGGGCTCATAACCCGAAGGTCGTCGGTTCAAATCCGGCCCCCGCAACCACTTTCCCATTAAGTACTTTTTCAAATATACTGTGAGGACTAGGTGTCCTTCGTAGCCGAATTTGAAAGAATTCTTGCGGAAGGTGTTCCAGATCGCCATGGCGATCTCAGGGTTCAGTTATCTAAAGCCCCGATTTATCGGGGTTTTTTGTTATCTGACTTCAGAATAACTGGGCTATACGCCCTTTTTTTATGTCTTGGGGGTGGGTTTGTCCACATTAGAGCAAAAATTGACAGAGATGCTCACTGCGCCGGTTGAAGCGCTTGGCTTTGAGCTGGTCGGCATCGAATTTATTCGCGGTCGCACATCCACACTGCGCATCTATATTGATAGTGAAGATGGCATCAACGTTGATGATTGTGCTGATGTGAGCCACCAGGTAAGCGCCGTCATGGATGTCGAAGACCCGATCACTGTCGCTTACAACCTGGAAGTCTCTTCGCCTGGTCTCGACCGTCCGATGTTCACCGCCGAACACTATCAACGTTTCACTGGCGAAGAAGTTGCGCTGGTGCTGCGCATGGCGGTTCAGAACCGTCGCAAATGGCAGGGCATTATCAAAGCGGTAGACGGTGAAATGATCACGGTAACCGTCGAAGGCAAAGATGAAGTGTTCGCGCTGAGTAACATCCAGAAGGCGAACCTGGTTCCCCACTTTTAACAGTCTGGATTGAGGTGAAAGGCCCCGATGAACAAAGAAATTTTGGCTGTTGTTGAAGCCGTTTCCAACGAAAAAGCGCTGCCGCGTGAGAAAATTTTCGAAGCGCTGGAAAGCGCGCTGGCAACGGCCACCAAGAAAAAATACGAACAAGAGATCGACGTTCGCGTTGAAATCGACCGTAAGAGCGGCGATTTCGACACTTTCCGTCGCTGGCTGGTTGTAGAAGAAGTGACCCAGCCGACGCGCGAGATCACGCTGGAAGCCGCGCGTTTCGAAGATGAAAGCATGAACGTCGGTGACTACGTCGAAGATCAGATTGAGTCTGTCACTTTCGACCGCATCACCACCCAGACCGCTAAACAGGTTATTGTGCAGAAAGTTCGCGAAGCCGAGCGCGCAATGGTGGTCGATCAGTTCCGCGAGCACGAAGGTGAGATCATCACCGGCGTGGTGAAAAAAGTGAACCGCGACAACATCACTCTGGATCTGGGCAACAATGCTGAAGCCGTGATCCTGCGTGAAGATATGCTGCCGCGTGAGAACTTCCGCCCGGGCGACCGCATTCGCGGCGTACTGTACGCAGTCCGTCCGGAAGCGCGTGGCGCCCAGCTGTTCGTGACCCGTTCCAAACCTGAGATGCTGATCGAACTGTTCCGCATCGAAGTGCCGGAAATCGGTGAAGAAGTGCTGGAAATCAAAGCGGCGGCTCGCGATCCGGGATCTCGTGCCAAAATCGCGGTGAAAACCAACGACAAGCGTATCGACCCGGTTGGCGCTTGCGTCGGTATGCGCGGCGCGCGCGTGCAGGCGGTTTCCACTGAGCTGGGCGGCGAGCGTATCGATATCGTCCTCTGGGATGATAACCCGGCGCAGTTCGTGATTAACGCTATGGCGCCGGCAGACGTCGCGTCCATCGTGGTGGATGAAGATAAACACACCATGGATATCGCGGTAGAAGCGGGCAACCTGGCGCAGGCGATTGGCCGTAACGGTCAGAACGTTCGTCTGGCCTCGCAGCTCAGCGGCTGGGAACTCAACGTGATGACCGTTGACGATCTGCAGGCTAAGCACCAGGCGGAAGCGCATGCCGCTATCGATACCTTCACCAAATATCTCGATATTGATGAAGATTTCGCGACAGTGCTGGTTGAAGAAGGCTTCTCCTCGCTGGAAGAGCTGGCCTATGTGCCGATGAAAGAACTGCTGGAAATCGACGGTCTGGATGAAGCCACCGTTGAAGCACTTCGTGAGCGTGCGAAAAACGCACTGACTACGCTGGCGCTGGCTCAGGAAGAAAGCCTGGGAGATAACAAACCTGCCGATGATCTGTTGAATCTCGAAGGTCTGGATCGTGCCCTGGCATTCAAACTGGCTGCCCGTGGTGTTTGTACGCTGGAAGATCTCGCCGAGCAGGGCGTTGATGACCTGGCTGATATCGAAGGGATGACCGACGAGAAAGCTGGCGAGCTCATCATGGCCGCTCGCAACATTTGTTGGTTCGGCGACGAAGCGTAATAAACTGTAGCAGGAAGGAACAGCATGACAGATGTGACTATTAAAGCGCTGGCCTCAGAGATTCAGACCTCTGTGGATCGCCTGATACAGCAATTTGCTGACGCAGGCATCCGCAAAACGGCTGATGATTCTGTGACCTCGCAAGAGAAACAAACTTTGTTGACGCACCTGAACCGTGAGCATGGTTCGGCGCCAGACAAGCTGACGTTACAGCGTAAGACGCGCAGTACGTTGAATATTCCAGGTACCGGTGGAAAGAGTAAATCGGTACAAATCGAAGTCCGCAAGAAACGCACCTTTGTGAAACGCGATCCGCAAGAGGCTGAACGCCTGGCCGCGGAAGAGCAGGCGCAGCGTGAAGCGGAAGAGCAGGCCCGTCGTGAAGCTGAAGAAGCAGCGAAACGCGAGGCGCAATTAAAAGCTGAACGTGAGGCCGCAGAACAAGCTAAACGTGAAGTCGCTGATAAAGCGAAACGTGAAGCTGCGGAAAAAGACAAAGTGAGCAATCAACATACCGACGAAATGACCAAAACCGCCCAGGCTGAAAAGATCCGTCGCGAGAACGAAGCCGCGGAACTGAAGCGCAAATCGGAAGAAGAAGCACGCCGCAAACTTGAAGAAGAAGCGCGCCGTGTAGCGGAAGAAGCACGCCGTATGGCAGAAGAAAACGAAAAAAATTGGTCTGAAACTTCAGACAGCCCGGAAGACACCAGCGACTATCACGTCACCACGTCACAGCATGCTCGTCAGGCAGAAGATGATAACGATCGTGAAGTCGAAGGCGGTCGCGGCCGCAGCCGCAGCAGCAAAGCGGCGCGTCCGGCGAAGAAAGGCAACAAACACGCTGAATCGAAAGCCGATCGTGAAGAAGCCCGTGCGGCCGTTCGCGGCGGTAAAGGCGGTAAGCACCGTAAGGGTTCTGCTCTGCAGCAGGGCTTCCAGAAGCCGGCGCAGGCCGTTAACCGTGACGTGGTGATCGGCGAAACCATCACCGTTGGCGAACTGGCTAACAAGATGGCGGTGAAAGGTTCTCAGGTCATCAAAGCGATGATGAAGCTGGGCGCCATGGCGACCATCAACCAGGTCATCGACCAGGAAACCGCACAGCTGGTTGCCGAAGAGATGGGCCACAAAGTTATCCTGCGTCGTGAAAACGAGCTGGAAGAAGCGGTAATGAGCGACCGTGACACCGGCGCGGCGGCTGAACCGCGCGCACCGGTTGTGACCATCATGGGTCACGTTGACCACGGTAAAACCTCGCTGCTGGACTATATTCGTTCTACTAAGGTTGCCTCCGGCGAAGCGGGTGGTATTACCCAGCACATCGGTGCTTACCATGTAGAAACCGACAACGGCATGATCACCTTCCTGGATACCCCGGGCCACGCCGCGTTTACCTCCATGCGTGCTCGTGGTGCGCAGGCGACGGATATCGTGGTTCTGGTGGTGGCGGCAGACGACGGCGTGATGCCGCAGACTATCGAAGCTATCCAGCACGCCAAAGCGGCGCAGGTGCCGGTGGTAGTTGCGGTGAACAAGATCGATAAGCCTGAAGCCGATCCGGACCGCGTGAAGAATGAACTGTCCCAGTACGGCATCCTGCCGGAAGAGTGGGGCGGCGAGAGCCAGTTCGTCCACGTCTCCGCGAAAGCCGGTACCGGTATCGACGACCTGCTGGACGCGATCCTGCTGCAGGCTGAAGTCCTCGAGCTGAAAGCGGTCCGTAACGGGATGGCGAGCGGCGCAGTGATCGAATCCTTCCTTGATAAAGGTCGTGGTCCGGTTGCTACCGTTCTGGTTCGCGAAGGTACTCTGCACAAGGGTGATATCGTTCTGTGCGGCTTCGAATACGGCCGTGTGCGTGCGATGCGTGACGAACTGGGTCGCGAAGTGCTGGAAGCGGGTCCGTCCATTCCGGTGGAAATCCTCGGCCTGTCCGGTGTGCCGGCTGCCGGTGACGAAGTGACCGTGGTTCGTGACGAGAAAAAAGCGCGTGAAGTGGCGCTGTATCGTCAGGGCAAATTCCGTGAAGTTAAGCTGGCGCGTCAGCAGAAATCTAAACTGGAAAACATGTTCGCTAACATGACCGAAGGCGAAGTTCACGAAGTGAACATCGTGCTGAAAGCGGACGTACAGGGTTCTGTCGAAGCGATTTCCGATTCCTTACTGAAACTGTCTACCGACGAAGTGAAAGTGAAGATCATCGGTTCCGGCGTAGGTGGTATCACCGAAACCGACGCCACCCTGGCTGCAGCATCCAACGCGATTCTGGTTGGCTTCAACGTTCGTGCCGATGCCTCTGCGCGTAAAGTTATCGAAGCGGAAAGCCTGGATCTGCGCTACTACTCCGTCATCTATAACCTGATCGACGAAGTGAAAGCGGCGATGAGCGGTATGCTGTCTCCGGAACTGAAACAGCAGATCATCGGTCTGGCTGAAGTGCGCGATGTCTTTAAATCGCCGAAATTCGGCGCCATCGCGGGCTGTATGGTTACCGAAGGGACCATCAAACGTCACAACCCAATCCGCGTGCTGCGTGACAACGTGGTTATCTATGAAGGCGAGCTGGAATCCCTGCGCCGCTTCAAAGATGACGTTAACGAAGTCCGTAACGGCATGGAATGTGGTATCGGTGTGAAGAACTACAACGACGTTCGCGTTGGCGATATGATCGAAGTGTTCGAAATCATCGAAATCCAGCGTAGCATCGATTAATCATCGGATGGCTAAGCCGCCGGGGAAGCGAAGCGCCACCCGGCAATCATTTTAAAAAGGGGCTTTAGGCCCCTTTTTTGTCTTTATTCTGGAGAATTTATTATGGCGAAAGAATTTGGTCGCCCGCAGCGCGTGGCCCAGGAGATGCAAAAAGAGATTGCGATTATCCTGCAGCGTGAAATCAAAGACCCGCGTCTGGGCATGATGACCACCGTTTCCGGTGTGGAAATGTCCCGTGACCTGGCCTACGCCAAGGTGTATGTCACCTTCCTCAACGACAAAGATGAAGCCGCGGTGAAAGCGGGCATCAAAGCGCTGCAGGAAGCCTCTGGCTTTATCCGCTCTCTGCTGGGGAAAGCGATGCGCCTGCGCATCGTGCCGGAGCTGACCTTCTTCTACGACAACTCACTGGTGGAAGGGATGCGCATGTCCAACCTGGTCACCAGCGTGGTGAAACACGACGATGAGCGTCGTGTGAACCCGGACGACAGCAAGGAGGACTGATGAGTCGTCCTCGTCGTCGCGGCCGCGACGTGCACGGCGTATTGCTGCTGGATAAGCCTCAGGGCGCCTCCAGCAACGATGTGCTGCAGAAAGTAAAGCGTATATATAACGCCAACCGCGCCGGACACACCGGCGCGCTGGATCCGCTGGCGACCGGCATGCTGCCGATCTGCCTTGGCGAAGCGACCAAGTTTTCCCAATACCTGCTGGATTCCGATAAGCGCTACCGCGTGATCGCCAAACTTGGCCAGCGCACCGATACCTCCGATGCCGACGGTCAGGTGGTGGAAGAGCGCCCGCTGACCTTTAGCGACGAACAGCTGGCGGCGGCGCTGGACAGCTTCCGCGGCGAGACGCAGCAGGTGCCGTCGATGTACTCGGCGCTGAAATATCAGGGCAAGAAGCTGTACGAGTATGCCCGTCAGGGGATTGACGTTCCGCGGGAATCCCGGCCGATTACCGTCTATGAGCTGCTGTTTATCCGCCACGAAGGCGATGAGCTGGAGCTGGAGATCCACTGCTCGAAAGGCACCTACATCCGGACGATTATCGATGATTTAGGTGAGAAGCTCGGCTGCGGCGCGCACGTGATTTTCCTGCGTCGCCTGGCGGTGAGCAAATACCCGGTTGAGCGGATGGTAACCCTCGAGCAGCTGCAGGCGCTGGTCGATCAGGCGGCGGCGCAGGATATTCCTGCCGCGCAGCTGCTCGATCCGCTGCTGATGCCCATGGACAGCCCGGCCTCGGACTATCCGCTGGTGACCATCCCGGAGACCTCCGCGGTCTACTTTAAAAACGGCAACCCGGTACGTCAGTCAGGCGCGCCGCTTAACGGGCTGGTACGGGTGATGGAAAGCGAATCCGGCAAGTTTCTCGGCATGGGCGAAATTGACGATGAAGGCCGCGTGGCGCCGCGTCGTCTGGTGGTGGAATACCCGGCGTAAGCGCTTTTCTTGCGATAAAAGCCTGCTACGAGTAGAATATCGCCGCTTAACGTCCGCTAAAGTGTTTTAACATTTTCGGGCGTTGCATCAGGGGTCGCTGAATTAGAGATCGGCACCCTTTCTTTCTTTTAATTTCTGGAGTTCTAAAATGTCTCTAAGCGTTGAAGCTAAAGCAAAAATCGTTTCTGAGTTTGGTCGTGGCGAAAACGACAGCGGTTCTACCGAAGTTCAGGTTGCACTGCTGACAGCACAGATCAACCACCTGCAGGGCCACTTTGCAGAGCACAAAAAAGATCACCACAGCCGTCGTGGTCTGCTGCGCATGGTTTCTCAGCGTCGTAAACTGCTCGACTACCTGAAACGTAAAGATGTTGCACGTTACTCCGCGCTGATCGAGCGTCTGGGTCTGCGTCGCTAATTCTGCGAGTTTCAGAAAAAGGGGCCTGACGGCCCCTTTTTTCGACCGGGCGGCAGCAATTCATTCAAAACTCATGTATTGTTGCTAGTAATGATCTTCATGCAGAGGTTCGCGCGGCTAATGAGAGGCTTCATCCGCAGGGGCGGGTAAAGGTTGTCATTAGTCGCGAGGATGCAGAGGATCGGGTCAATAGACGCTATGTCGTGGATATGGCGTGATTTATAGATAAAAAGGATAGAATTTTGCTTAATCCGATCGTTCGTAAATTCCAGTACGGCCAGCATACCGTGACCCTGGAAACCGGCATGATGGCGCGCCAGGCAACGGCCGCTGTGATGGTTAGCATGGATGACACTGCGGTATTCGTGACCGTTGTGGGCCAGAAAAAAGCGAAGCCAGGCCAGGACTTTTTCCCGCTGACGGTTAACTACCAGGAGCGCACCTACGCTGCCGGTAAAATCCCGGGTGGTTTCTTCCGTCGTGAAGGCCGCCCAAGCGAAGGCGAAACCCTGATCGCGCGTCTGATTGACCGCCCGGTTCGCCCGCTGTTCCCGGAAGGCTTTGTTAACGAAGTACAGGTTATCGCCACTGTTGTTTCCGTTAACCCGCAGGTTAACCCGGATATCGTCGCGATGATCGGCGCTTCCGCAGCGCTGTCCCTGTCTGGTATTCCGTTCAATGGCCCAATCGGCGCCGCGCGCGTGGGTTACATCAACGACCAGTACGTACTGAACCCGACCCAGGAAGAGCTGAAGTCCAGCAAACTGGATCTGGTGGTGGCCGGTACCGAAGCGGCCGTACTGATGGTGGAATCCGAAGCGGAACTGCTGAGCGAAGACCAGATGCTGGGCGCGGTGGTCTTTGGCCACGAGCAGCAGCAGATTGTGATCCAGAACATCAACGACCTGGTGAAAGAAGCCGGTAAACCACGTTGGGACTGGCAGCCGGAAGCCGTCAACGAAGCGCTGAACGCGCGCGTTGCTGCGCTGGCTGAATCCCGCCTGAGCGATGCTTACCGTATCACCGACAAACAAGAGCGTTACGCTCAGGTTGATGTGATCAAATCTGAAACCATCGCTACGCTGGTTGCAGAAGATGAAACCCTGGACGCTAACGAACTGGGTGAAATTCTGCACGCTATCGAGAAAAACGTGGTTCGTAGCCGCGTGCTGGCCGGTGAGCCGCGTATCGATGGTCGCGAAAAAGATATGATCCGTGGTCTGGACGTTCGTACCGGCGTTCTGCCGCGTACTCACGGTTCCGCACTGTTCACCCGTGGCGAAACGCAGGCGCTGGTTACCGCGACGCTGGGTACCGCACGCGATGCGCAGAATATCGATGAACTGATGGGCGAGCGTACCGACTCCTTCCTGTTCCACTACAACTTCCCTCCGTACTCCGTAGGTGAAACTGGCATGGTGGGGTCTCCGAAGCGTCGTGAAATCGGTCACGGTCGTCTGGCTAAGCGCGGCGTTCTGGCCGTGATGCCGACTATCGAAGAATTCCCGTACACCGTACGCGTGGTGTCTGAAATCACCGAATCCAACGGCTCTTCTTCCATGGCTTCCGTCTGCGGTGCCTCTCTGGCGCTGATGGACGCTGGTGTGCCGGTGAAAGCCGCCGTGGCGGGTATCGCCATGGGCCTGGTGAAAGAAGGCGACAACTTCGTCGTGCTGTCTGACATCCTCGGTGACGAAGACCACCTTGGCGATATGGACTTCAAAGTAGCGGGCTCCCGCGACGGTATCTCTGCGCTGCAGATGGATATCAAAATTGAAGGTATCACCAAAGAAATCATGCAGGTTGCATTGAACCAGGCTAAAGGTGCGCGTCTGCACATCCTGGGCGTGATGGAGCAGGCGATTAACGCGCCGCGCGGCGATATCTCTGAATTCGCACCGCGTATCCATACCATCAAGATCAACCCGGACAAGATCAAAGACGTTATCGGTAAAGGCGGTTCTGTTATCCGTGCCCTGACCGAAGAGACCGGTACCACCATCGAAATCGAAGATGACGGTACCGTGAAGATCGCAGCGACTGACGGCGACAAAGCACAGCATGCTATCCGTCGTATCGAAGAGATCACCGCTGAGATCGAAGTTGGCCGTATCTACAATGGTAAAGTGACCCGTATCGTTGACTTTGGCGCGTTCGTTGCCATCGGCGGCGGTAAAGAAGGTCTGGTTCACATCTCGCAGATCGCTGACAAGCGCGTTGAGAAAGTGACTGACTACCTGCAGATGGGTCAGGAAGTGCCGGTTAAGGTTCTGGAAGTTGACCGCCAGGGCCGTGTCCGTCTGAGCATCAAAGAAGCAACTGAACAGACTCCGTCTGCCGCAGCGCCGGAAGTTCCGGCTGCCGAGCAGGGCGAGTAAGGTTGCCGTTAGCCCTCCGCTTTTGCGGAGGGCGTTTTACGGGCAGGACGCCTCGTTTGCAGCCGGGGAACAGGACGTTCATCCAATCGTTGTCTTCGGGAGTGGGAAATGAAGCCTTTTTTGCGCTGGTGTTTCGTGGCGACAGCTCTCACGCTGGCAGGATGCAGTAGCACCGCCTGGCGTAAGGACGCCGTCCTCGCAGTACCATTGCAACCGACTTTACAGCAAGAAGTGATTCTGGCACGTATGGAACAAATTCTTGCCAGTCGGGCTTTATCCGATGACGAACGCGCACAGCTTTTATATGAGCGCGGAGTGTTGTATGATAGTCTCGGTCTGAGGGCATTAGCGCGAAATGATTTTTCACAAGCGCTGGCAATCCGACCCGATATGCCTGAAGTATTCAATTACTTAGGTATTTACTTAACGCAGGCAGGCAATTTTGATGCTGCCTATGAAGCGTTTGATTCTGTACTTGAGCTTGATCCAACTTACAACTACGCGCACTTGAACCGCGGTATCGCCCTGTATTACGGCGGCCGGGCTAAGTTAGCGCAAGATGATCTGCTGGCGTTTTATCAAGACGATCCCAATGATCCTTTCCGTAGCCTGTGGCTTTATATCGCCGAGCGTAAACTCGACGAGAAGCGGGCGCTTGAAGCACTCAGAGAGCGCTTAGACAAGTCGGACAAAGAGCAATGGGGATGGAACATTGTCGAGTTCTACCTTGGCGACATTAGCGAAAAAGAGCTGATGACTCGTCTGAAGGCAGACGCAACGGATAACACCTCGCTCGCTGAGCATCTCAGTGAAACCAACTTCTATTTAGGTAAGTACTACCTAAGTCTGGGGGACAAGGACAGCGCTACGGCACTGTTCAAACTGGCGGTCGCCAACAACGTACATAACTACGTTGAGCACCGATACGCATTGTTGGAATTATCGCTCTTGGGCCAGGAGCAAGATGACCTGGCAGAATCGGACCAGCAATAGCTGACGAACACATCAGCCCATAGTTTTTTGCTTGCCATCACCTTCGCGGGTGAGGGCGTTGTTGTTCGTTAATACACCTACTTTGAGCCGGTTCACACTTTTCAATGAAAATTATCGTAAATTTTCACGATGAGTTATGTAGACTGGCCGCCATTAATTTTGAGGCACACGTACTACATGGCTGAATTCGAAACCACTTTTGCAGATCTGGGCCTGAAGGCTCCTATCCTTGAAGCGCTTAACGATCTGGGTTACGAAAAACCATCTCCGATCCAGGCTGAGTGCATTCCGCATCTGCTGGACGGCCGCGACGTTCTGGGTATGGCCCAGACCGGTAGCGGTAAAACCGCAGCGTTTTCTTTACCGCTGCTGAACAACATCGATCCTGAGCTGAGAGCACCACAGATCCTGGTGCTGGCGCCGACCCGCGAGCTGGCGGTACAGGTTGCTGAAGCAATGACGGAATTCTCTAAACATATGCGCGGCGTAAACGTGGTTGCCCTGTACGGCGGCCAGCGTTATGACGTGCAGTTGCGCGCCCTGCGTCAGGGTCCGCAGATCGTTGTCGGTACCCCGGGTCGTCTGCTGGACCACCTGAAGCGCGGCACCCTGGACCTCTCTAAACTGAGCGGTCTGGTACTGGATGAAGCAGATGAAATGTTGCGCATGGGCTTTATCGAAGACGTAGAAACCATTATGGCGCAGATCCCGGAAGGGCATCAGACCGCGCTGTTCTCCGCCACCATGCCGGAAGCGATCCGTCGCATTACCCGCCGCTTTATGAAAGAGCCGCAGGAAGTGCGTATTCAGTCCAGCGTGACCACTCGTCCGGACATCAGCCAGAGCTACTGGACTGCCTACGGTATGCGTAAAAACGAAGCGCTGGTGCGTTTCCTGGAAGCGGAAGATTTTGATGCGGCGATTATCTTCGTCCGTACCAAAAACGCGACCCTGGAAGTGGCTGAAGCGCTGGAGCGTAACGGCTACAACAGCGCGGCGCTGAACGGCGACATGAACCAGGCGCTGCGTGAGCAGACCCTGGAGCGTCTGAAAGACGGTCGTCTGGATATCCTGATTGCGACTGACGTGGCAGCCCGTGGTCTGGACGTTGAACGTATCAGCCTGGTGGTGAACTACGACATCCCGATGGATTCTGAATCCTACGTTCACCGTATCGGTCGTACCGGTCGTGCGGGCCGCGCGGGCCGCGCGTTGCTGTTCGTTGAGAACCGTGAACGTCGTCTGCTGCGCAACATCGAACGTACGATGAAGCTGACCATCCCGGAAGTGGAGTTGCCGAACGCAGAGCTGCTGAGCAAACGTCGTCTGGAAAAATTCGCCGCGAAAGTCCAGCAGCAGCTGGAAAGCAGCGATCTGGACCAGTACCGTGCGCTGCTGGCGAAAATCCAGCCGACGGCGGAAGGCGAAGAGCTGGACGTGGAAACGCTGGCTGCCGCGCTGCTGAAAATGGCCCAGGGCGAACGCTCGCTGATCGTGCCGCCGGATGCGCCGATGCGTCCGCGTCGTGAGTTCCGTGACCGTGACGATCGCTTCGAGCGTCGTGGCGACCGCAACGATCGCGCTCCGCGTGGCGATCGCGAAGATCGTCCGAAGCGTGAGCGTCGTGACGTAGGCGATATGGAACTGTATCGCATTGAAGTGGGTCGCGATGACGGTGTTGAAGTGCGTCATATCGTTGGCGCGATCGCTAATGAAGGCGATATCAGCAGCCGCTACATCGGTAACATCAAGCTGTTCGCTTCTCACTCCACCATCGAACTGCCGAAAGGGATGCCGGGCGAAGTGCTGCAGCACTTTACTCGTACCCGCATCCTGAACAAGCCGATGAACATGCAGCTGCTGGGCGATGCGCAGCCGCGCACCGAACGTCGTGGCGGTGGTGAACGTCGTGAAGGTGGTCGTAGCTTCGGCGGTGAGCGTCGTGAAGGCGGTCGTGGCTTCGGTGGCGAGCGTCGTGAAGGTGGTCGTGGTGATGGTCGTCGTTTCAGCGGCGAACGTCGTGAAGGCCGTGCGCCGCGTCGTGATGATGCATCCGCGCCGCGCCGCGATGACTCTGCCGGTCGCCGTCGCTTCGGTGGCGATGCATAATTAACGTAGCCCGCTAGCGTAAACTAAATAATACAGCCCCGATCGTCATGATTGGGGCTTTTTTTATTTCTTTTGTACTCGTGTACTGGTACAGTGCTTCGCACCCATCGTGGGAAAGTATTTTTGACTGGAGATTTCGGTAAATGGCGACACTAACCACTACGGCAACCCGTCCGTCCCTGTTTGGCGGCGTGGTGATCATCGGCGGCACGATTATCGGCGCGGGTATGTTCTCGCTGCCGGTGGTGATGTCCGGCGCGTGGTTTTTCTGGTCGCTGGCGGCGCTGGTTTTCACCTGGTTCTGCATGCTGCACTCCGGTCTGATGATCCTCGAGGCCAACCTTAACTACCGGATCGGCTCCAGCTTCGACACCATTACCAAAGACCTGCTCGGCAAGGGCTGGAACCTGGTCAACGGCGTGTCGATCGCCTTTGTGCTGTATATCCTGACCTACGCCTATATTTCAGCCAGCGGCTCGATACTACATCATACGTTTAGCGAGATGTCGCTGAACGTGCCGGCGCGGGCGGCGGGTTTTGGCTTTGCGCTGCTGGTGGCATTTATCGTCTGGATGAGCACCAGGGCGGTGAGCCGCATGACGGCTATTGTGCTCGGCGCCAAGGTGATCACTTTCTTCCTGACCTTTGGCAGTCTGCTGGGGCACGTCGAGCCGACGACGCTGTTTAACGTTGCGGAAAAGAACGCCTCCTATGCGCCATATCTGCTAATGACGCTGCCGTTCTGCCTGGCCTCGTTTGGCTACCACGGCAATGTGCCGAGCCTGATGAAATACTACGGCAAAGATCCACGCACCATTATCCGCTGCTTAACCTACGGTACGCTGCTGGCGCTGGGTCTGTACGTGGTCTGGCTGCTGGTGACGATGGGCAATATCCCGCGTCCGCAGTTTGTCGACATCGCGCAGAAGGGCGGCAACATTGATGTGCTGGTGCAGGCCCTGAGCGGGGTGCTGAACAGCCGGAGCCTGGATCTGCTGCTGGTGGTGTTCTCTAACTTTGCCGTCGCCAGCTCGTTCCTTGGCGTCACGCTGGGGCTGTTCGACTACCTGGCGGATCTGTTTGGTTTTGACGACAGCGCGCTGGGGCGCTTTAAAACTGCGCTGCTGACCTTTATTCCGCCGATGATGGGCGGGCTGGTGAAACCCGATGGCTTCCTCTACGCCATCGGCTATGCCGGCCTGGCGGCGACGATCTGGGCGGCGATTGTACCGGCGCTGCTGGCTCGCGCCTCGCGTAAACGCTTCGGCAGCCCACAGTTCCGCGTATGGGGCGGAACACCGATGATTGTGCTGATCCTACTGTTTGGCCTTGGCAATGCGGTTGTACACATTCTGTCGAGCGTTAATCTGCTGCCGGTTTACCAGTAATTTTAATCTACCTGAGCCAGAATTACCGATCTGGCTCAATATATATTCCCCAGCATTCTCTTATTATCAGGTAAGGTCATTTTAAATAAGGGGATGTTTATATGCCTGAGCAAGACATCACTTTGCGTAAACTGGAAATTTTCCTTGGATATATGGAAACCATGAATATTTCTAAGGCAGCAGAGAATATGAAAATATCTCCGGTCAGTGTACACCGCGCCATTCATTCTCTGGAAGATAATCTACGCTGTGCTCTGTTTACGCATAATGGCCGAAATTTACAACCATGTCCCGCGGCCTGGGTGATGCAAAAGCATGCCAAAGAAGTGATGGATGCCATGGAACGCTGTGTTTACATGACGCGAGAAGCTTCAGGATATCACTCTCCGGCATTACGCTTAGGTCTGCTCTATTCACTGGTGCTGAAAACGGCGCCGCAGATTGTTCAGGGGTTGAAAAATCGTCGCCCGGAACTTTCTATAGAATTTATTATGAATTCTAATAAGGTTTTATTAGAAGCTTTAAATGCAGGAAGTATTGATGCAGCATTAATTTCAACGCCCGATGAATATAATTCTCATTTATTTGAAACCTGGACGATATTTTCTGATTCCATTTATTTAGCGGTTCCCGTACAGGATGCGGATACTCTATCAGTACCCGTTGACCTCTCCCTGCTACAGAGTAAAAAGTTTATCGCCCTGAGTGAGGGGTTCGCCACCTGGAGAGGTTTCCAGCAAGCGTTTCGTATCGCTGGATTTGAACCTGACATTGCGCTTCGGGTGCATGATATTTTTTCGTTAATGAGCATGGTGAATGCCGGAGTGGGTTACACGCTTATTCCCGGGCGCATGCGTGGGCTTTTTCGTAGCGGTATACGCCTGTTGCCTTTGCAGGAGGCCTTTCGTATGGAGCAGGAGATATCGCTTGTTTTTCCCCGTAGCCAGGAAAATCATCCAGGACTGCTATCTCTTCTCGCAGAATGCCGTATGTATGCCAGGCAGCTTATGCTGGAGAATAACGATGTAGAGAAAGCCCCATGATTTCCTGGGTAATCCGCTGATAAACCTGGGCTTCGCCGTACATGGCGACGGCGAGCCACCGGGGGGTGCTGACTAAGGCAATTTTCATGCGGATATGATCATCGCTGATAGTATTCGTTAACGCGTGGGTCAGCGCCTGGCGGCTGAGTGAGCATAAGGTGAAAATGGCCGATTCCTGCCTGGTGATGATTTGATTCTTCAACGCACAGCCGATGACGGAGCGCTGAAGTTTGTTTCGCAGTTCATCAGGGGTGCCGCTGATAAACGCAAAGCCGATTCGGTGTTCGGGTTTATCGGCCAGTAGCTTTTGCCGAAAAATCTCCTCTTCCTCCTGCGTGCACAGAGAGGCCTGCATCGCAATTTGCCCGGGCTTCATACGATGAAATGAATCCATAAGTCTCCCTGGCGCCTGTTGCATAAAACAACAGGCGCATGCGGTTAAAAGAACGGGGATAAAGAGAGATAGAGCGCAGAGGGTGCCAGCAGACAGCCCAGGCCGGTATAGAAGGTGGCTGTCATTGCGCCATAAGGGACAAGTTTCGGGTCAGTCGCCGCCAGCCCTGCCGCCACGCCGCTGGTGGAACCCATTAGCCCGCCGTAGACAATGGCTGCAGCGGGAGAGTTCAGTCCGGCGGGTTTGGCCACCAGCGGCGTAACAATCATGATGGCGATAGATTTTATCACTCCGGCAGCGATACTGAGCGCGATAACATCCGAGCTTGCGCCAAGCGCCGCGCCGGTAACCGGGCCGACAATAAAGGTCACTGCGCCGCCGCCGATAGTCGCCATGCTGACCGCATCGGTATAGCCGAAGGCCCAGGCAACAATCGCTCCCAGGTAGAAGGAGAGCACGGTAGAGACGACCAGCGCCAGCGCGCCCGCGAGGCCCGCTTTTTTCAGCTCCTCAAGCTTCACGCCAAAGGCGGTGGCGATAATGGCAAAATCACGGAACATGCCGCCACCCATCAGCGCAATACCGCTAAAAAGAGTGATGTCGGAAAGCCCTTTTTTGCCGCCGGTGAGTTCGCCGCCTAGCCAGGCCAGCAGCAGACCCGCGGCAATGGCGATCGCCGAACTGTGAATTTTACCGCGAAAGACGTGGGTTGAAAGCCAGGCCGCAACCCAGCAGACAATACCAACCACCACAAAAGCGGTGACCAGGGCATTGCTGGTGAAGTTACTGGTAAGAATCTTTGTGAATTGTTCCATTCTTTATACTCTCCACCGGTTAGTCTGCTGAACGTGCCATCGTACTTTTGTTGCCGATTTTGCTCAGTGGTTTAATCAGCAGAAAACCAATCACCACTGCGCCAAGGCCAGCAATAAGCGCCACCGGGCCTCCTTTGAGCGCGGCCACAACGTTCTGGTTCGCGGACATGGCGACAACAATAGGGATATACATCGCGTTCCAGAATCCAACCCCCTGTTCGGCAGGTTTAGACAACAGCCCCTTATCCGTCAGCTTCTGGGAAATAACGACTAAAAACAGCATGGCAAAGCCGACGCCGCCGATATTGGCGGAAATTCCAAGCAGCAAGCCCAAAAGATCGCCGACAATTAACCCGGCGAACATGCATAATCCCATTAACATCAATCCGTAAATAATCATGATGTTTCTCTTTCTATAACCACACTAAAAGCATAAGAGGCTACCCGAACCGGGAAATGACAATAAAGTAAGACAAGGGCTTTTAGCACAGTCTGTTTTTATGATGCGGACAGTCAACAGTCAATTTATACGTACACACTCTGCCTGTCATATCAGCGAAATGTTTATCGCTGATATGACTCAGGCATAATGGTTATATCACAAAGGAATGCCGCACTATTTATTTAGTATTAAAAACGTGACGGTCTACTCAGCGGCAATTTCAAATAAGACCATGCCTGGGTTTACGCGATCGCCTGCGTTCACCGCCAGTGACTTTAATACGCCAGCCTCCGGCGAGGCGACAGGCATTTTCATTTTCATGGCTTCCAGGATCACAACCGGCTGGCCCTTTTCAATTTTGTCGCCCACTGCAGCTTTAACTTCATCGACCACACCCGGTACTTTTGATTTAACTTCAGACATATTAATTTCCTTTAATATATTTCATTGAAAGATGTTTTATTAACCCGGCGACATCATGTCGCGTCATTAATTCGACATCGGTCTCACCTTTAGCCAGCAGGGTCAGACTCCCGCTAAACCATTCCTGGATATTGATAGAAAAACCGTTGGGTAAGTTAATTTCCCCATCAATACGCACTGAATATTGCTGAGCAATATCAGTCAGAAATGAGTAACAATCGCTTAACGCCATTTCGTGCCAGGGCGTAATGCGGATATCTAAATCGGAGCGACTGTCCGTCCATAGCCAGGGCGTCGCCATCTCGAGCGCCACCGACCCCCATACGCCGAGCCCGGTTTCCGGTCCGCGCCAGGCCTGACGCAGGGCGCTAAAGGCACGTATCGCGCTGGTACGGCTGACGGCAGGCAGGGTGGCCGTTTGCTCCGGCGTTGACACGCGCGTGACGGCCTGTAATGAAGCCACCGTCGCCAGCCGTAAACGCTGCCCTTGCCAGCGCTGCGGAAAGCAAAATCCCAGGGAAATACTCACTTCATCACGAATGCCTCTGCGCACAATGCCGGGGAGATATCCGGAGAGCAGATAGTCCCGCGCCTCTTCCCGCCATGAGGCGGGGAGGGCGCTAAACGCGCCGTTCAACTGCCTCGCAATCAGCCGCAGCTCAGCGCTGTCCAGCCAGCACAGAGTATGGCGTTGCAAGGCACTCATCGCTGCTTGCTCCATGCCGGATCGTTTTTCGCCTGTTGCTGTAGATCTCGCTGCGCCGCCAGCAGGGCGTCAAACTGCGCGGTGGCCTGCGGACCGATAACATCGACCGGCGCGGTTTTTGCCGCTTCCTCCCCAGGAACCGTAACGGGGTAGAGGCGGATATGGGTGGCGCTGGCCTGGGTTTGTAACTGCGCGCTGACCCGGCAAACACGCCCCTTGATACGTAAAATCGTCCGTGCCGTCCGCTCGATAATTTCCCGGTGATGGGCGGTAGTCGCCATCACCACCATGTCATATTCCGGCGTGGTGCGCTGACGCTTCCAGGTCTGGATTTTGCCCTGCGCATTACACAGATGGCCGTTGGTCGCCACGGGAAAGCTGTCGCCGGTCGGCAGGCCGCCAACGATAACTTCCCGCCAGTCACCGCCCTGCGGCGCGGCGACCAGCGAAATATCTTCCCGCAGCGGAAGGCCGTCCAGGATCAGCCAGCCGAATTCCTGGCAACCGTAGACATCATGCAGTCCATAACCCAGCGAAGCGCACAGCGGAACCAGCGCTTCATCAAGGGGCGTGCCTGCGGTAATCAGCATCAGCGTTTTGGGTAAATACGCCTGCAGATTCATCTTTAGCGCCTGTTCGAGCGTGGCGCGTAAAAATGAGGACTCTCCCACCACCACATCCGGCTGCTGGCGACACAGGGCAATCAGCAGCGCGTCCCGGCAGGAGCGGGATAAAAAAGACCAGTGCAGACCGCTCTCGTCCAGCGCCTGACGCGTGAACACATTCACCAGCGGCGCGTAGGTCACCACCATATGCTGCCCTGCGGTTACACCGCATTCCGCCAGCACACGCCTACCCGCCGCGATACGCAACGGCAGTTCGTTCTGCGTTACGCCGACGATGTTTTGAAATGCGCTGCTGCCGGTGGTAAAGGTAACCAGCGCCAGATTCAACGGCGTATGGATCTCCTCGATAACGTGAGCCGCCGTGGGGCCAGCGATGCCTTTATCGCTCAGCGTGCGGCGCGGCATCTCCGTCAGCGTGGGGATACCCTGCTGGGCGTCAACCAGCCATTCGAGTGTGGCGATGGGATCGTTCATAGCGCGAACTCCAGAATCAGGCCGGTTGATACCGCGCCGCGACCGCCCGATACTCCTCGCGCATCTGCGCCAGAATCACGTTGCGCATTTTTCTGCCGCCGCGCGCTTCGCCTGCGATCCCACGCCCCTGCGGACCTGTCGCCGTGACGCCAGCCGCCTGTTTCTGCTGGCGCACTTCTGCGATATGGCGAACGATCGTCCCTTTCATCTCCGGGATCGCCTGGATCAGCGCTTCCACCCCGCCCAGTTGCCAGAAGAACTCCGGCCCGGCCGCGAAGACCGGATTGGTTCGGGAAAGTTCGCTCAGACGCTCCACGTCCTGGCGGGTAATACGCGCGATACTGCTCAGCGGCATAACGTGGATCATGGTGCCAAATTCCGACGTCAGGCTCAGGATATGATCGGCCTGTAAACCGTGGCAGAGAAACGCGCCGCTAATGGCGCGACCGATAACCATCGCGATAATCGGGTGCCCGGCATGGCGCGCCTCAGCCAGTGCCAGCTGATAGGCACCGGTGGCTTTATTCATGCCGATGATCTCTTCCAGCTTGCCCGGCCCGTTGCCGGGAGTGTCGACGATCAGCACCAGCGGACGTTTCTCGCCGACGGGCTTGTCTTTATCCATGGCCAGCGTGCGATAGACCGCCAGCGCCATTTTGTAGCCCTCTTCCAGCCCGATAACCCCGGCGTAGACCACCGGAAAACGCGGGTTAAAGGTCATGGCGTCGTTAGCAATAACGGTGCAGACTTCACCGCTAATGCGGGCGCTGCCGATGACGGCCCCTGGTCCGTAATCCTCATAAGGCAGCTCGAGATCCGCCAGCGCGTTTTCTTCGAAGCTGTTTTCGTCAACAATCAAATCGATAGCGGCGCGGCCCTGGCCGAGTAAATTTTCCATTATGCTTCCTCCACCGGCAGGCGTTTAACGTTGCTCAGGAACGTGTCGAGATCCATATCCACCAAAGACTGGGGCGCGGTATTGCCCGCCATCGCCCAGACATCCCGCGCATCTGATGGCTCTGACTCGCTGATTTTTTGCGTGAGCGCCATCTGGGCGCGTACTTTTGCTTCGCTGCCGATGCGGCGCATGGCTTCAATCTGCGGCCAGGGCAGGTCGGCAATCAGCGCGGCCTGCTGGTGGAAGGCTGCCAGCGAGTCGGCAATCAGATAGTTGCAGTCGCCGACGATATACTTGTGCTTACCGCCGGTGGTGCGGAACACCAGCGCGCGGTCAGAAGCGTCGAACTCGCTGCGGCCCATCTCCTGTTCGATGACCTCAGGCCCGGTCAGCCCCAGGCGGCCCGATTCGCTCATCACGATGACGTCGGTAGCGGCAGCGACAAACCCCATCCCGCCAAAGCAGCCGATCTTGCTGCCAATCATTGCCACCACCGGTACGCGACCGCGCAGGGTTTGCAGCATGTCCATGCACTCGGCGTGGGCCAGCAGTCCGGCGTTAGCCTCATGCAGACGCACGCCGCCGGTTTCAAAGGAGATGAGGACGATCGGGCGGCGGGCAGGGTCGGTGGTCTGCGCCGCCAGTTCGTCCGCCAGCATCAGCGCGCCGACCATCTTGGCGCCGCCCACTTCACCCACTGCCCCCCCGATAAAGCGCCCCTCCTGGGAGATGACGATGGCCGGGTGCTGGCCCAACAGGCCGATACCGGTGACGATACCGTCGTCAAATTCAACCGCCTCATTGAGCACGGGCAGGTGCGGGCTGGTTCGTTTGGCCGCCGGGCCGATCAGTTCAGTAAAGGTGCCTTTATCCACCAGCGAACTGGCGCGAACCCGGGCGCTGGCTTCCAGAAAACGCAGATCATTCATGATGGGTTTCTCCCGGCATAGCCTGCTGTAACGCTTGCTGAATTCGTAAAGCCACTACCGCCGGCGTGGCGTTATTGTCATTGATGCTGACCTGCATGTTGCCCAGCGGTCCATTTTCCAGAAACCGTTTCAGCACAATCTCCCAGATATGATCGAAACCGGTCACCGGCGTGGATATAGTGACTTCGATACCGCCCGCCAGCGCTTTCGGCTCCAGCAGGACCTCCAGATCGCCAGAGCCTACCACGCCGCAGTGCACGGTTTGCGGCAGAGATGCTCTTTCGCGGGTGCCGCTGAAATGATGTGATATTTGATGTAGAGCCATGTCCTTTTCCCCTACCAGTTACGGAATCGAGCGGGCGGGTTATAGAGTCCGCCAGACCAGTCAACCAGATCGCGAATGCTTTTCGCCGCCAGCATCTGACGGTTGGCGCGGCGGCGATCAATGCCTAAATCTTCCGGCGTTTTGACAATGCCAGCCTCTCGCAGCTGTGCGGTCTGTGCCGGATCGGCGGCAAGGCCAATGCCGGTGTAGCCCGCCACGGCGCGAATGGCCGCCATGCGCTGTTCCAGCCCTTCGCAGCGGTGCAGATAGGCGATGCCCTCTTCGGTCAGTACGTGGGTGACGTCATCGGCGTACACCATGACCGGCGGCAGGGCGAGGTTGGCTTTTTCCGCCAGTTCCCAGGCGTCCAGCTTGTCGACGAAAGCGGGCTGGCGCTTCTCGCGGAAGGTTTCCTGCATCTGCACCACCAGACGTTTGCCGCGCGGCATATCGCCAATCAGCTGCTGTTGGGTGGCCTTGAACTCTTCGCCGCATTTCAGCCAGGATTGCGTTGCATGACGGCGGCCTTTGGCGTCGCAGCCCATATTCGGCGCGCCGCCAAAGCCTGAAACGCGGCTGGCGGTGGCGGTGCTGCTGTTTCCGTACTTATCGATCTGCAGCGTGCCGCCGATAAACATATCGAGCGCGTAGTGACCCGCAGCCTGGGCGAAGGCGCGGTTGGAGCGAAGCGTGCCGTCCTGGCCGATATAAAAGACGTCCGGGCGTTCGGCGACATATTTCTCCATGCCCAGTTCACCGCCGAAGCAGTGCACCGACTGGATCCAGCCGCTTTCGATCGCCGGGATCAGCGTCGGATGCGGGTTGAGTACCATATGGGTACAGACCTTGCCTTTCAGCCCCAGCTCCTCGCCGTAGGTGGGCAGCAGCAGCTCAATGGCAGCGGTGAAGAAGCCAATGCCGTGGTTAATGCGCTCAACGCCGTATTCGGCATAGATACCTTTCAGCGCCATCATTGCCATCAGCACATGGGTGTCGGTAATAAGCCCCGGATCGCGGGTAAAAAGCGGCTCGACGTAGAACGGGCGCGGCGCTTCAATCACCGCATTTACCCAGTCGCCGGGGATATCAACGCGCGGCACTTTATCGACAATCTTATTGACCTGCGCGATCACAATCCCCTGGCGGAAATGGGTGGCTTCGGTAATAACAGGCGTATCTTCGGTGTTAAAGCCGGTGTAGAGATTGCCGTCTTTATCCGCTTCAAAGGCGGTGATTAGCGACACGCGCGGCGTGAGGTCGACAAAGTAGCGGCTGAACAGCTCCAGATAGGTGTGGATGGCCCCGAGCTTAATCTTACCGTCCTGGATCAGCTTCGCCAGACGGCCATCCTGCGGCCCGGCATAGGCGAAATCGAGCTTTTCAGCGATGCCCTTTTCAAACAAATCCAGATGGCTGGACAACGGTACGGATGACTGCACCATATGCAGGCCGGAGATCTTTTGCGGATCAAGCTGGCACAGGCATTCGGAGAGAAAATCCGCCTGTTTCTGGTTATTGCCCTCAATATTGACGCGATCGAAGCTTCGAATAACGGCTTCCAGCGCGGCGACAGTATCTTTGGCGTCGATAATTTTGCCGTCACGGAAATACGGGGCCAGCTGATTCAGGCGCTGTACCGTATCGTCCTTGAGTTGATGCCAGTTGTGCTCTTTTAGCATGGGTTGACTCCATTAATTCAGCAGGAATAGCGTGGAGATAAAGATCCCGGTGGCGATAGCCGAGACGATCAGACCGCTCACGCCCGCACCCATTGCCAGCGGCAGAATGATGGCGTAGGGGTTCTCATGGTTAACCTCTTTCTGCGCGATTTTTGCCGTCGTCGGCAGGCAGGAGACGCCCGCGATACCGATAGCCGGGTTATAACGCCCCTTCGAGATAAACCAGATAAACCAGCCGCCCAGCAGAGCGCCGACGGCGGAAATGGCCAGCGCGCCGATACCAAGGATCAGGATGATGGCCACTTTCGGGTCGAGAATCGTTTGCGCTTCGCACAGTGTGCCCAGCAGCAGGCCGAGAAACAGCGTTGCGGTATAGGTCAGCGTGGATTCCAGTAATTTCTGGAACGGTTCGATCTCCGCTTCTTTAATCGCGATCCCGAGGAAGAACGAGAGGATCAGCGGCGCGGCGACCGGCAGCAGCAGGCACAACAGCAGGCAGGCGCAGACGGTAAAGATGAATTTCGCTTTCTTCGATACGGTGGGGTATTCAATTTCAACTTCCATGCCACGGTATTTTTTCGGTACCAGCAGGCGCACCAGGTACGGATAACCGGCATAGGTCAGGCTCAGGTAGAGATAAGCGATAATGGCGATGGGGACGAACAGGTTCGGTGCGAGGATAAGGGAGGCAAAGAGCACCATCGGCCCATCTGCGCCGCCGATAGTGGCAATCGACGCGGCTTCGTTGGCAGGCAGGCCGAATACTTCAATACCCAGCAGCAGCGCGGCGAAGGTTCCCGCCTCGGCGAACAGGGCGACAACAATGCTGGCCCAGGGACGGAGCAGAATAAAGCTGATGTCGCTCATTGCGCCAATGCCGAAGAAAACGATACAGGCGATGAGGCCATTGCTAAAGGTGAAGTTATAGACCGGCTGCAGAAAGTTTACCTGCATCAGGTTTACCAGGTCGTTAGGCTCGCTGACCATCGGGTCGAGAATTAAGGTCCCGGTTTGTCCCCCCGCCAGAAACAGTACCCCGGCGTTAACCGCGATCATACCGAGGCCCATCGGCACCATAATTAACGGTTCAAGCTTACGGCGGAATCCCATCCAGGCCAATATAAAGCCGAGAACAATGAGCAGAAAACGTGCAATGGCTATTTTCGGATCTTCTATAAAAAAAGTGCCAATGCCCGAAAAGAGCTTAACAAAGATATCCATAACTATATTCCTGATGGCAAAGGTAAAGTTCGTAAATTAATCGTCGGTGATATTTAATTTATTCATCATCTTGTTGACGCCAACAATGATGCCGACAACCGCAAATGAAATTACAATCGTTAAGCCATACGTTAATAAAGTATAAAAATAGATGTTCATATTCTTCCTTATGTCATATCTCCTTGCGGCTGGCGGCAAAGAAAATACATCGCCAGACACAGCGCTAATAAATCGGCCGAACCGCCAGGGCTGACCCACCTATCCAGGCACCATGAATTAAAATCAGCCAGTTCCTGCTCGATCGCAGGGTTAAACATTCCGCCCTGCGTCATCAGACGCCGGGCATATTGCTTCATTTCCGCCAGCGCCTGCTGGCCGCCGCGAAACAGCACGGTTGTGTCATCGCAATGGGCCATTAGGGTGAGCAGCGTATGAATTAGCGCTTCCCGCCAGGCCAGCCCGTTGTCCAGCGCCTGATGCAGCGCGGGTAAGCCAATCTGGCAAACCAGTGGGAAGCCTTGCTCTGCCTCGCCGCGCACGCCGGTAATGCCGAATCCGACATACAATTTCTCACCGTGGGTTTGCGCCGGGCGTTCGGTCAGGACGGAGAAATCCCGACGGCAGAGATCGCGGCAGAGTTCAGCGACGCACTGGCTTAAGGCGTGATAAGAGAGGGTTTTCCCGCGCCCGGAAAGCCATCCTGCCGCTGTCGCCAGAACCGCGCCGGAAAAAAGAATGCCGCGCTGAGTATTAACCTGCTGTGTTGCCCGCAGCAGCGTATTTTCATAATGAATGCCAATGGCACGTATTGTTGTAAAGAGTTCCCCTGGTGAGCCCTGATGATTTTCCCCAGCATGGGCGCAGGCGCTAAAACAGGGGGCAATAGCCGATGTGCTGGTAATAAATAACCAGATATCCATATCTTTATGCGCCCCTTGTGAATGGGGTGTAACAAGGCCGGGTTTAGGCCAGGCGGAGACCTCCATTAACAGCGCTTTTAATAAGCACTCGCCGATCCACATAGCACGGGCAGTTGGTTGGCTCATGGGTATTCTCTTTTACCAGATTCAGGGTTGAAAAATAAAACAGAGGAAAATTAACACCGTTGAATGAGGTGGACAATTACGCCAGAGGTAATGTAATTACGCTCAACGTAATAAGACGGGGGTTATGCGAAAATATGAATGAAGACGATCACAAAATGGTTTAGCGGGCGAAAAGAAATGCGGCAAAAATGCCGCATAGCTCACTATCCCAACAATTCCTCTTTCACCTGCATCGCTAAATCGAAAGAATGCAGCCGCGCCTGGTGGTCGAAGATCTGGCCATTGACCATGATTTCGTCCGCCTCGGTTTCCCGCAAAATCGACTCTAAGCCGTGGCGGACTTTAGTTTTATCACCCACCAGCGACATGCGCAGCGCCTGCTGCACGCCATACTGCTCGGACGCTGACCATAGCTGATGCATATTTTCCACCGGCGGCGGCAGCTGTCCGGTTTCGCCGCGACGCAGCTTCACAAACGCCTGCTGCATGGAAGTGAAGAGAAACTCCGCATCGCGGTTGCTGTCGGCGGCGATGATATTGATGCACACCATGGCATACGGTTTTTCCAGCCGCGCGGAGGGCGTAAAGTTGCTGCGATACAGGTGTAGGGCCTGGAACAGCATATCCGGCGCGAAGTGCGAGGCGAACGCGAAAGGCAAACCGAGCTGCGCCGCCAGCTGGGCGCTGTAGAGGCTTGAACCCAGCAGCCACACCGGAATTCGCTCCCCGTAGCCGGGTACCGGGCGCACGTGCGGGTTCGGATCGCGGGCGTCAAACCAGTCCACCAGTTCCGCCACGTCGCGCGGGAAGTTATCGACATCGCCGCTCATATGGCGACGCAGGGCGCGCATGGTGGGCTGATCGCTGCCCGGCGCGCGGCCAAGGCCGAGGTCGATACGCCCGGGATAGAGGGTGTTCAGGGTGCCGAACTGCTCGGCGATCACCAGCGGCGAATGGTTGGGCAACATCACGCCACCGGAACCCAGATGCAGGGTAGTGGTATTGGCGGCGAGATAGCCAATCAGCACCGAGGTCGCTGCGCTGGCAATGCCGACCATATTGTGGTGCTCCGCCAGCCAGTAGCGGTGATAACCGCGCGATTCGGCCAGCCGGGCGAGATCCAGAGAGTGGGTAAAGGCTTCTTTGGCAGAAGATCCTTGCGGGATCGGCGCCAGATCGAGCACCGAGAACGGAACAGATTTGTCAGTCATAAAGGCTCACTTTGCTACAGCATCGTCATCAGATTGAAGGTCTTCTTCCAGCCTGGCGCATCCAGGACGCGCCAGCCAGAAAAGCTGCATCTTTAATAATGCATTAAAATCTGAGCACTGCTGTTAACAAAGTGAGCGGTTTATCAGGCCTGCAGCGCCAGCCCGGGCAGCCGTTTCCAGTAGCCGTTGCAATCGCTGTTGCCGGTGAGCGCCAACGGCGCAGCGCCGTTTTCATTGGCGCGGAAGGCGTCGAGCATGGCGAAGGTCTCGTTGCCCATCGGCGACAGGCGTACCATATCCACCAGGCCGTGCATGGACGTCAGCTCATTGCCCAGGTTGTAGACATAGCCGCTCATGGTCTGGATACCGTTGAGCACGAACACCTGCTGGTTCTCCTGGGACAGCATGCTGCGTCCGGTTGGGTATTTGATGCAGCAGGTCTCGCACTCATCCTTTGGCCTATCTTCCGAGCGGGCGGTAAAGCAGCGGGCGGAATAAGCCAGCGGCAGATGGCCGTAGCTCAGCACTTCGACTTCAAACTGATTGCGAATGCCCAGCTCTTCGCACTGGGTCAGTAAATTAGCCAGCCAGTCGCGGGAAAGCTCCACCGGCATGCACCAGCGCACCATGCCCTGTTTTAACAGCAGGCGCAGGGTAACGGCGTTGTAGCAGTTCAGCGCATGCCCGGCGACGAACGGCAGCTTGCGTTCGGCGCAGAGGTTGACCACGCCCAAATCGCTGGCCTCAATCAGGAACTCCCCGTTATCGACATAGCGCTTCAGCTCGCCCAGTTCGGAGGAGGCCTGCACCAGTGCGAGAGTAGACAGCACCACCTGTTTGCCGCTGCTCGCCAGCGCTTTCGCCATCTCAATCCAGTCGCCGACTTTGGTGGCACGGCGTTTGCTGCACACCGCTTCGCCGAGATAAATGGTGTCGGCGCTGCAGTTGGCTGCCTGCTGGTAAAAATTTTCCAGCGTCTCTTTTGGCCAGTAGTAAAGCACTGGCCCTAATGAATATTTCATGTTTCTCACTGCCATTTACGGTGGTAGGCGCCAAGGGTGGTTTGTGTCCCTTCGGACATGGAGCCAAGGGTTTCCATCCATGCGGATTGCGGCACGAAATTCTGTGGATCGGCTTTGCAGCGATCGATCGCCTGGCGCCAGACTTTCGCTACCTGGGTGACGTAGGCCGGGCTGCGCTGACGGCCTTCGATTTTCACTGAGGCGATATTGGCGGCCATCAACTCCGGCAACAGTTCCAGGGTATTGAGGCTGGTGGGCTCCTCCAGCGCGTGATAGCGCTCGCCATCGACCAGGTAGCGGCCTTTACACAAGGTCGGATAACCGGCGTTTTCCCCATCCTGATAGCGGTCAATCAGCACTTCATTGAGGCGCGATTCCAGCCCCTGTGGGGTTTGCTGCCAGCGCACGAAGCGGGCAGGCGAGCAGGCGCCGACGGTGTTGGGCGATTCGCCGGTCAGGTAGGAAGAGAGATAGCAGCGGCCTTCCGCCATGATGCACAGGCTGCCGAAGGCAAAGACTTCCAGCGGCACCGGCGTGGCGCGAGCCAACTGTTTCACCTGGTGAATAGATAACACCCGCGGCAGTACGACGCGCGCCACGTCGAAGTTGCGATGATAGAAGCGAATGGCCTCTTCATTGGTGGCGGAAGCCTGTACCGACACATGGCGTTCTATATGCGGATAGCGCTCCGCGGCGTACTCCAGCATGGCGATATCGGCCAGAATGAGCGCATCGGCGCCCAGCTGAGCTGCCATATCCACCGCGCGCTGCCAGCGGGCGTAGCCGTCGGGGTGGGCGAAGGTGTTGATGGCGATATGCAGCTTACGACGGTGCTGATGCACAAAGCTGACGGCTTCCTGCAGTTTCTTTTCGGTGAAATTAAGGCCGGCAAAGTGGCGGGCGTTGGTGTCATCTTTCAGCCCGATATAGACGGCATCGGCGCCGTTTTCGATGGCCGCCTTAAGCGCCGGAAGGTTACCGGCTGGGCAGAGCAGCTCCATAATTTTTCCTGAAAAATGCGGCCCGTCAGGGACGCTGAATGGTTAACGAGCAGGGATTTTAGTTAACCTTCTGGTGACAATTTTTGATTTGAGGCAGTTAAAAGTGTATTGGCGGCGCCAATAACGGGCTGCCGTCATCGCGTTTTTGTTGATTTACGCCGCTATGTTGTTTATGTGATATGGCACAATAGCGGCACAATTGCATTCATGGAGTAAAGCTTGTGTTGGATAAACTGCGTTCCCGGCTGGTCCACTTTGGCCCGTCTTTAATGAGCGTGCCGGTTAAGCTGGCGCCTTTTGCCCTCAAGCGCCAGGTGCTGGAGCAGGTGCTTAGCTGGCAGTTTCGCCAGGCGCTGGCGGAGGGAGAGCTGGAGTTTCTCGAGGGGCGCTGGTTAAGTATTCATGTGCGTGACATCGGTCTGCTGTGGTATACCTCGGTAGTCGATGGTCGCCTGGTGGTCAGCCAGCAGGCGGACGCCGACGTCAGCTTCAGCGCCGACGCCAGCGATCTGTTAATGATCGCCGCGCGCAAGCAGGATCCGGATACGCTATTCTTCCAGCGTCGTCTGGTTATTGAAGGCGATACGGAGCTGGGGCTGTATGTAAAAAATTTGATGGACGCCATTGAGCTCGAGCAGATGCCCAAAGCGCTGCGCGTGATGTTGCTGCAACTGGCGGATTTTGTCGAAGCTGGACTGAAGAGCCCGCAGAAACCTGAACAGACATCGGTAGGTGAGGCATGCTGATTCGAGTGGAAATTGGGATTGATGCACCGGGAATCGACGCGCTGCTGCGTCGTACCTTCGGCCGCGATGCCGAAGCGCAGCTGGTGCACGATCTGCGTGAAGATGGACTGATCACGCTGGGGGTAGTGGCGACGGATGATGAAGGCCAGGTGATCGGCTACGTTGCCTTCAGCCCGGTTGCGGTGGAAGGTGAAGAGCTACAATGGGTCGGCCTGGCGCCGCTGGCGGTGGATGAACGCTACCGTGGACAGGGCATTGGCCGGCAGCTGGTCTATGAAGGGCTGGATTCGCTGAATGAGTTTGGCTATGCCGCGGTGGTGACGCTGGGCGACCCGGAGTTATACCGTCGCTTTGGTTTTGAACCGGCCGCGCGCTTCGATCTCCGCTGCCGCTGGCCGGACAGCGCGGAGGCGTTCCAGGTGCACCGCCTGGCGGATGACGCCCTCGAAGGTGTCCACGGCCAGGTCGAATACAGCGACCACTTTAATCGTTTTTGAGCCTTGCCAGCAGGGTTTCGACGGTATCTTCTCCGGCAACGAGGCGCTCTTTTTCGCGCTTCGTTAGCTGCTTAATGCGGTATTCCAGCCGCAAAGCAAGTGAGTGTTCACCAACTTCATGGCTAAAGGCCAGCTGCAGGTCGCCTTTGCCGCGCAACGCCTTCGCGCCTTTCCCTGCCTGATGCTGGCGAAAGCGGCGCGGCACATCGGTGGTGATGCCGGTATAGAGGCGATTATCCGCGGTTCGAATGAGATACAGAAACCAGCACACGGTTATAAAGTCACTATGGTAAGGTGTAGGCACCATAGCATAATGGAGAAGAAAGATGGATACGCTTGCCGCCATTGGCCGCTGGCTGAGTAAACAGCACGTCGTCACCTGGTGCGTCTCCCGCGACGACGAGCTGTGGTGTGCGAACGCCTTTTACGTCTATGAACCGGATAGCGTGGCCTTTTATCTGCTCAGCGATGAGCACACCCGCCACGGCCAGATGACCGGCGAGCGGGCGAAGGTGGCCGGCACGGTCAACGGCCAGCCAAAAACCGTGGCCCTGATCCGCGGCGTGCAGTTCCAGGGCGAGATCCGCCGACTGCGCGGCGACGAAGAGGCGCGTATGCGTCAGCGCTACGTCAAGCGCTTCCCGGTGGCCCGCATGTTGTCGGCGCCGGTTTGGGAGATTCGTCCGGACGAAATCAAGTTTACCGACAACACGCTGGGGTTCGGGAAAAAGCTACACTGGCGGCGCGATGCCGGCGCCGAGCAGGCGTAGCGCTTCGCGATTGAAGGCCGGCAGATCGTCCGGCGTTCTGCTGGTGACCAGCTGTTCGTTATCGACCACCACCTCCTGGTCGTAAAACTCGCCCCCGGCGTTTTTCACATCCACCACGATAGGCTTCACCGCCGTGAGCTTACGCCCGCGGATCACATCGGCGCTGATCAGCAGCTGCGGGCCGTGGCAGATGGCGAAGACCGGCTTCCCGCCGTTGACAAAATCGCGGGTAAAGGTGACAAAGCGTTCATCCCCGCGCAGCTGGTCAGGGGAATAGCCCCCGGGCAGCAACAAGGCATCAAATTCACCCGGTGTGACGTCATCAATGGCCCGATCGATGGCGACCTCTGCTTCTCCCTGTTTACCCTTCACCGTCTTGCCAGCCTGCTTTTCGATGGTCACGACCTGATGCCCGGCGAGCTTAAACGCCTCGGCGGGAGAGGTAAATTCAGAATCTTCAAAGTCGTCGGTAATGAGCACGGCTATCTTTTTACTCATGTTTCCTCCGCTATCTGGATGGTCAATGAGGTAATTCCATGATGATGGTGGATACTTACCTTGTAAGGTATTAAGCCTGGAACATGAGCCCGAAAGTGCAAGGCGGAGAATTCTGTAAAGGAGAATCAATGAGTCAGGTATTATTGACCGGCGCGACCGGGTTAGTTGGCGGTCACTTACTTCGGCTGCTGCAGAATGAGCCGAGCATCAGCGCCATCGCCGCCCCGACGCGTCGCCCACTGGCGCCGGCGGAAGGGGTTTTTAATCCGCACGATCCGCAGCTGACTGATGCTCTGGCGCAGGTGGTTGACCCGGTGGATATCGTTTTCTGCTGTCTGGGAACGACGCGCCGGGAGGCCGGGAGCAAAGAGGCCTTTGTCCATGCTGACTACACGCTGGTGGTTGATACCGCACTGACCGGCAAACGGCTGGGTGCGCAACATATGCTGGTGGTTAGCGCGATGGGCGCCAACGCCCACTCGCCGTTTTTCTACAATCGGGTGAAGGGGGAAATGGAGGCGGCGCTGATCGAGCAGGATTGGCCGCGGCTGACTATTGCCCGGCCGTCGATGCTCTCAGGCGAGCGGGAAAAAAAGCGGGCCAATGAGACCTTCCTCGAACCGCTGTTCCGACTCTTACCGGGGAACTGGAAATCCATTGCGGCCCGCGACGTGGCGATTGCCCTGCTGGCGGAGGCGCTGTCGCCTACTCACGAAGGGGTGCAAATTCTCTCATCGTCCGAGCTGCGGGAGCGTGCCGCGCGGCAGGCGGAATAGCGGTTTGCAAACGCAGGCTTCCGGCGTAGTATTCACGGCTTCAATTCATATCCACATTTCTTGCTGGGGAATGCTATGGCTGGTCAGTCTTCATCTCAGGCGGCGTCACCATTTCAATGGTGGAAGCCCGCGCTTTTCTTTCTCGTCGTGATTGTCGGCCTGTGGTTCGTCAAATGGCAGCCATACTACGGGAAAGCCTTCACCGCTGCGGAAACCCACAGTATCGGTAAATCCATTCTCGCCCAGGCCGACGCTAACCCGCTGAAGGCGGCGTGGGACTACGCGGTGGTTTACTTCCTTGCCGTCTGGAAAGCGGCGGTGCTCGGCGTGCTGCTCGGGTCGCTGATCCAGGTGCTGATCCCGCGCGACTGGCTGCTGCGCACCCTGGGACAATCGCGTTTTCAGGGGACGCTGCTGGGGACGATTTTCTCGCTGCCAGGCATGATGTGCACCTGCTGCGCCGCGCCGGTCGCGGCCGGGATGCGCAAACAGCAGGTGTCGATGGGCGGGGCGCTGGCGTTCTGGATGGGCAACCCGCTGCTCAACCCGGCGACGTTGGTGTTTATGGGCTTCGTGCTGGGCTGGCAGTTTGCGCTGGTTCGCCTGGTGGCGGGCCTGGCGACGGTGTTGATTGTCGCGACGCTGGTGCAGAAATGGGTAAAAGAGGCGGCGACGCAGCCTGCCGTGGTGCCTGAAGCGCAAGCGAAAGCGGCCCAGGGCGGCTTCTTTAGCCGCTGGCTGCGGGCGCTGTGGACGTTGTTCTGGAACACCATCCCGGTTTATATCCTCGCGGTACTGGTGCTGGGGGCGGCGCGCGTCTGGCTGTTCCCGCACGCCGATGGCGTGGTGGATAATACCTTGTTCTGGGTCATCGCGATGGCGATCGCCGGCTGTCTGTTTGTGATCCCTACCGCGGCGGAAATTCCGATTGTCCAGACAATGATGCTGGCGGGGATGGGCGTTGCGCCGGCGCTGGCGCTGCTGATTACGTTGCCGGCAGTGAGCGTGCCATCGTTGATTATGCTGCGCAAAGCCTTTCCGGCCAAAGCGCTGTGGCTGACTGGCGGGTTGGTGGCGCTGTGCGGTGCGATTGTTGGAGCGCTGGCGCTGGTGTAGTTTGCCGTAAACGTACGGATAGCCGGATGGGGTGTCGGGCGGCGGCTACGCCTTACCCGGCACACAACGGACAGGGGGCGGTGGCCCGGCTAAGCGTAGCGCCAGCCGGGAAATTGCAGCTTTATTTAATGTAGGTAAAGGCGGTGGTCACCCGGGACACGCCGCTCACCCGGCTGGCGATATCCGCCGCCGCGCGGCCTTCACGGTCGGTCACCAGTCCCATCAGGAAGACTTCGCTGTTTTCCGTGGTCACCTTCACGTTCGATGATTTGACCTGATCGGTGCTCAGCAGCTGCGAACGCACCTTGGTGGTAATCCAGGTATCAGAAGAGGCGGTGCCTAAACCAATCGGCTGGCCCTGGCGCACTTCGTTAAACACTTCCGTGGTTCCTTCCACGCCCATGGCGATTTGCTTGGCGCGGGCAGAGAGATCCGGCGTCGGCGACTGACCGGTCAGCAGGACTTTGCCCTGATAAGCGGTAACGTTGATGCGGGCCTGTTTCTTAATCTGTTCATCTTTCGACAAGGCGCTATTGACGCGCAGTTCCAGGGTGCTGTCATCGACCTGGGTTCCCACCGTACGCGGGTCCGTTGCGGCTTTAGTGCCGACTGCTGCCGTTCCGACAACCGCGGCGGCAACGCAGCCCTGCAGCAGTAGTGCTGAAAGCAGGATGGCGAGGGGCGAGAGAGCCTTCATGTGTTCTCCTTAATCGTCCTGGTGTGGAAAAAGAGTGTTATCTATCAAATCGCACAGACAGTTGACGGTCAGCATATGCATCTCCTGGATACGCGCGCTGCGGTGTGAGGGGATGCGGATTTCGACATCCTGCTGACCTAACAGGCCCGCCAGCTCACCGCCGTCATAGCCGGTTAACGCGACGATGGTCATGTCGCGGGTCACGGCGGCTTCCACCGCCTTGACGATGTCCCGACTGTTACCGCGCGTGGAGATTGCCAGCAGCACATCGCCAGCGTGTCCCAGGGCGCGCACCTGCTTGGCGTAAATCTCGTCATGCAGGCGATCGTTAGCGATGGCAGTTAAGACCACATTATCGGTGTTTAGTGCAATGGCGGGTAAACCAGGGCGTTCCGTTTCAAAACGATTAATCATGCTGGCAGCAAAATGCTGTGCGTTGGCGGCGGAAGTGCCATTACCACAACAGAGGATTTTGTTGCCGTTGAGCAGGGACTGCACGAGCGTCATCGCCGCCCGGGAGATGGCGTCCGGGAGTGCTTCTGCTGCGGCAATTTGGGTTTGAATGCTTTCGGTAAAGCAGGCTTTGATTCTGTCGAGCACGGGATCCCTTACTTCTGGTATTACGCTATTCGCCAAAGGCGTTTTTTAGCCATTGGATGTCGTTTCCGGTGAAGGCTACCACATCGAAACGGCAATCCACAGTCTCAAAGCTCCCATTCTGTCGGCAGAGCCACAAACGGGCGGCTTTAAGCAGGCGTTGCTGTTTTTGCGGGGTGACGCTGGCCGCCGCGTCACCGTACAGAGCGCTGCGGCGGTAGCGTACCTCGACAAAGACGGTGACGGCGCCGTCGCGCATAATGAGGTCAATTTCGCCGCCACGCTCGCGAGCATTGGCGGCAATAAAACGCAGGCCCTGGCTTTCCAGCCAGCGGCGAGCACGGTTTTCCCATGCATCGCCGGTCTGTTTGCTTAGCTGGCCGGGACGATTTGTCCCTGCTGGTATTTGAGCCATGACAGTTTCCTGGTAATCACGCAGTCCTGAGTCGCCGTCAGATCGCCGGTATTCCCGTTCAGCTCGAAGCCCGGCGTCTGGCGCATTTGCGTGAAGTGGTTTGCCAGCGACCAGGCGTCAGCGCCCATCGCATACAGACGCGCCAGCGAGTAGTCATTGCGCACCGCAGACAGCGCCTGCTGCAGCAACGCCGGGTTGCTGCCAGCCAGCATCGGGATTTCGCTATACTGCAGGCCTTCCATCTCCAGACGGAAATCCGGACCTGCGGTGCCCTGTGCGCTGCGCGAGCTGGCGTACAGGGTGACATTGCTCTGGCTGCCGTTGCGCATCGCGATCATGGGTTTGATATAGCCAATCTGTTCCGGGGTGGCGAGGATATAGGCCGCGTCGACGCTGCCGCCGCTGCTAACCGGCATTTCATCCGCCGTGCCGAGGACGCTGTTCTGCGCTGATGGCAGGGTGGAGACCGGGGTGCCGCTCAGCGCAATGCCCCCTCCGCCGTTAACGCCGGCGCGCAGCTCCGCCGTGGAGCCAAAACGCTGCTGCAGGACGCTGGCGCCGCCCAGCTTCAGCCACTCGTCGGCAAACGCGTTGACCACACGATCGCCCAGCGCGCCGCGCGGAACCAGCAACAACGGCGTCTGTTTGCCCTGTTGATGGATGTGTCGGGCGGCGTCACGCGCTTCGTCTTCCGGTGACAGCGCGAAATAGCAGATATTAGCGCGGCCTTCGACCTTCTCCGGCTGGTTGAGCGCCAGCACGTTGAGCGGCGTATTGCTCTTGAGAACATCTTCGACATTCTCTTTTAGCAGCGGCCCGACGACGAGGGTGGCGCCGTCCTGCTGAGCCAGGGCAAGGAGCTGGCCGATCGGCTGGCTGGTGGTATCGTAAATTTTCAGTTCCGCAGAGGGATTGGCGGCGGTGGCGACCACTGGCTGCGGCTGTGCGGCCGGGGCGGTGACCGGCTGGGTGACCGGGGACGCGGTGGTCTGCGGCGTGGTGGCCGCTGCCGGCGCCTGAGCCGCCGGCTCCGCCGCTGGCGTTGCCTGAGTTTGCGCCGGGGCCTGCACCGGTTCGGCGCGACTTCCGGCAGCCGTCAGATCGCTAATTTCCGCCTGCGACGGGCTTACCACGTCATCGTTACCGGACGTGTTCGCCGCCTGAGCGACCTGAGCGGGAACCGCGCTGCCCGTCACCGACGGCGCGCCGTTTTTGGCGGCTTCGAAGCCCTGCTGGATGGTGCGGCCGAAGATCGAGGCCTGGCCGTTCAGCGGCAGGAAAAGCGCAATCTTGTTGATGGAGGCGGGCTTATAGTTTTGCATGTTCACCAGCGCCGTTGGCAGCATTTTGGCGCCAGGGTTTTGCGGGTAGCGCGTCTGCCAGTCTTTGACGCCGGCTTTCAGCAGCGTGGGATCGTTGCGGTTGTCAAACCACATCCGCTGCAGATCCAGCCAGCCCTGGAGGGTGTTTTCATCGGCATTGATCACCAGCGCATTGGCCTGATCCTGGGTCATCGCGGTCAGCGCTTGCCAGGTCGCGTCAATATTTTGCTGGCGCTGTTTGGCATCGCTCAGCAGCGGCTGCTGGGCGATTAAGGCGCGCAGCAGAGTCACCGAGGGTTTGCCCTGGCTGGCATCGATTTGCGCCTGCCAGTAGCGCGCCTGCTGAGGCTGCTCCAGGCTTGCCGGGTCAAGCTTAGCCAGCAGAATACGGGCCCCCTGATAGTCGTTCTGCGCCAGCTTTACTTCTATTGCCAGCAGTGACTGTTCACGGGCCTGGGTGCTGTCCAGGTTTGACGGCAGCTGGTTAAACAGGTCGATGGCCTGCTGCTGCTTTCCTTCCTGCAGCAGTGCACGAATGGCGAGTAATTGCCAGTTGGTCTTGCTATCATTCGTGCTTTGCTGCATCTGCTGCAAGTAGAAACTGGAGTTGGCCTGCGACGTACCCTGCATAAACGCCGTGCTTTGATCCTGCGTGTGGGTGCCGCAGCCAGCAAAAAGAAGAGTCGCCAGCAATACGGGCAGACAGCGCGCGGGCTTAGAACGAAGAAATGTTGACGGTACCATAAGTGTCCAGTGATATTTTTTTGGCTCAATGCTCAATATTAAATCGGCAATACGGACGAGACAATGAAACAACACGAATCAGCGGATAATTCTCAGGGGCAGCTCTATATTGTGCCCACTCCGATAGGAAATCTGTCTGATATCACGCAGCGCGCACTGGAAGTGTTGCAAGCCGTTGATTTAATTGCTGCGGAGGATACCCGCCACACCGGTTTGCTGCTGCAACATTTTGCAATTAACGCCCGTTTATTTGCGCTTCACGACCATAACGAGCAGCAAAAGGCGGAAACACTTCTCGCTAAACTGAAAGAAGGGCAAAACATCGCGCTGGTCTCCGATGCGGGCACGCCGCTGATTAACGACCCAGGCTATCATCTGGTGCGTACCTGCCGCGAAGCCAATATCCGCGTCGTGCCGCTGCCGGGTCCTTGTGCGGCTATCGCCGCCCTGAGCGCCGCTGGCCTGCCTTCCGACCGTTTCTGTTATGAAGGCTTCCTGCCGGCGAAATCGAAAGGCCGTCGCGATACCCTTAAAGCGCTGGAAGAAGAGCCGCGCACCCTTATCTTCTATGAGTCGACCCACCGGCTGGTGGAGAGTCTGGAAGATATCTGCGCGGTACTGGGAGAATCTCGCTATGTGGTGCTGGCCCGCGAGCTGACCAAAACCTGGGAATCGATCCACGGCGCGCCGATTGGCGAGCTGGTGGCGTGGGTCAAGGAAGACGAAAACCGTCGCAAAGGCGAGATGGTGCTGATCGTCGAAGGCTTTAAGGCGCAGGAAGAGGCGCTGCCGGCAGCCGCGCTGCGGACTCTGGCGCTGCTGCAGGCGGAACTGCCGCTGAAGAAAGCCGCCGCGCTGGCCGCGGAAATCCACGGCGTGAAGAAAAATGCGTTGTATAAGTATGCCCTGGAGCAGCAGGGGGAGTGATCCTGTAGACCCAATTGAAGTCTGGCAAGCAGCCCTTCAGATAGTGAAGAGCTGCTGGAGCGTCCTCCTACATGTCGGAAGAAATGTCGGAAGAAAAGTGCAGATTCACTTGCGATACCAATGCTGAGTTTTCGCACCGCTAAGCGCAATCACACTATCTTCAGTTCCACCTTTTTGCTGCTTAACGCTGCACGGTCATTTTCGCTAATGCCGTCGTCGGTGATCACGCAGTCTATTTTTTCCATCGGCAGTACCTGGTTAAAGCCCCGGCGATTGAATTTGCTGGCGTCGAGCACGGCGATCACCTGATGCGCGGCGGCGGCCATCACGCTGCTGATGGAGTAACCTTCGTTAAAGGTGGTGATACCGTTGGTGGCGTCGATACCGTCGGCGCCGACAAACATCAAATCGGCGCAAATTCCCTGCAGCGAACGTTCGGCAATTGTGCCGTGCATCGAATGCGTTTTGTGCCGCACGGTACCGCCGCATACCACCAGGGTGATGTCTTTATTTTCCGCCAGGGTAAACGCGGCGGGCAGGCTGTTGGTGATCACGGTGATATTGGTCATCCGCACCAGCGCCTCGGCAATCAGCAGGGTTGTGCTGCCGCTATCGAGGATCACCGTCATACCTTCACGGATCATTGCCGCGGCGGCCTGGGCGATGCGCTTTTTGGGATCGCTGGCAAGCTGATAACGATCTTCCAGTACCACTTCCTGATTTTCGGCGTCGGTCAGGTCGCTGCCCGCACGGGCGGCGCCGCCGTGAAAACGGGTTAACAGCCCTTTCTCTTCCAGTAAGCGGAGATCGGCGCGAATCGTTACCTCAGAGATGCCAAAGAGATTCGAAAGGTCTAGAACCAATACGCTACCCTGCGTATTCACCATATCGACGATTTTGTTCCTTCGTTCAAATGAGTTCATCTTGATTTGCCTGATAATTAACTCATCTCAGTGTAATCGAAGGGTAACGAAAGTTGAACGATAATTTTCGAAAGGTTTGATGAGCCAGCGCCGAGGGCTGGCTCGGGCGGTCAGGAGAGTTTGAGCAGGATTTTGCCCTGCATCGGCGCGCCGTTGAGCGCCTGCACTTCACGCGCAAAGCTCTCCGCGTCACCGCGGTGGGCGATCAGCGGCGCCAGCTGCAGGCGTTTTTCTGTCAGCAGGCGGGTGGCCGTTTGCCACTCTTCTCCTGGCCACGGGCCAGAGTAGTTCATCCAGCTACCGACAATATTCAACTCCTTGCGCAGGATCTGCCCGAAGGTGGCGGCCGGGAGGGTTAAATCGTGATGGAGCGTGCCGACCAGCGCCAGCTGCGCCCGCGGCCCGGCGGCTTCAATCGCTAATGCGACGGTCTGCGGCGTACCGGCGGTCTCGAGGACTAACTGGTCGAACTGAATGGCTTCCAGCGCCTGCTGAATCGCCTGGCCGCTCATCTCGCGGCTGTTGAACACACGGGTTGCGCCAAGGGTTTTGGCCAGTTCCAGTTTCTGCGGATTGATATCGATCGCCGTGACGCTGTTGGCGCCCAGTTCGCGGGCGCACTGCAGCGCCAGCAGGCCAATGGTGCCGGCACCGATAATAATCACGTTTTTACCTTCGCAGCCCTGCGCCAGATGGAAAGCGTGCAGGCCGACGGTTATCGGTTCGATAAACGCGCCGTCATCAATTGGCATCTGGTCCGGCAGGCGGAACAGGTTGGCGCGCTTTACCACCACATATTCGGCGTTGCCGCCTTCGCTGCGTGAGCCGACGAACTGATACTGTTTACATAAAGAGAAATACTCGCGCTGGCACTGCGGGCACTGGAAGCAGGGCAGCAGCGGCACGCAGGCGACGGCATCGCCGGGCTGCAGGTCGGTTACCGCCGCGCCGTAGGATTCCACATAGCCGCTGAATTCGTGTCCCAGCGTAATAGGGTAGTAATGCGCGCCTTTGGCGAAAATGCGCGGGATATCAGAGCCGCATAATCCGGAACTGACTACTTTGACCAGGACATCGTTTTCCGTTTGCAGCGTAGGGATAGGGCGTTCTTCAACGCAGACGTTCCCCTCAGCATGGATTACCACTGATTTCATAACATTCTCCAGCTATAAGATTGAGGGGAGCGAACGCTCCCCTTTTAGATCAAGACATGCCTGTACTTTGTTGCGGGGCAGCGCTTTTTTCTGCTTTTTCCGCCGCGATGAAGCCGCGAGCGCGACGCCAGGTTAGTAAAACGCCGGCCAGATAAATGATACCGATGACCGCGAAGCCAACCACATTTTGCCAGGTAAAGAGCTGGATCAGCAGCCAGGTAATCGGCGAACCACCCTGGTCCATTGAGGCCACCATGCCGCCGGCTTTCAGGGCCCCGGCGTTTGCCGCCAGCTGGGTGTGCAGGCCAATCGTCTGGGTGGCGATCCACAGGGTGATACCCATAATGATGACCCCGGAAATCAACGTGCGGAACAGGTTACCCTGATGTACCGCCACTGCCATTGCCACGAAGAAGCCGATGGTGGCCAGGTCGCCAAACGGCAGAACCTGATTGCCAGGAACCACGACGGCGATAAGAATGGTCAGCGGGATGAAGATCAGGCTGGCCGAGACCACCGAGGTATGGCCGAGCAGCAGCGCCGGGTCGAGACCAATCAGGAACTCCTGGCCGCCAAATTTGGCCTGCAGACGCTTACGCGCCTGTTTGGCTATCGGCGTAAGGCCATCCATAATCGGCTTGATCACCCGTGGCATCAGCAGCATCACCGCTGCGGTTTTCACCGCCAGCTGAAGAATGCCCTTCAGGTCGTAACCCGCCAGCGCGCCAATCACCAGCCCCATGACGAAGCCAACGGTAACCGGTTCACCGAAGGGACCGAAGCGTTTCTGAATGTCATCGGCGCTAAAGTGAATGCGGTTAAGGCCGGGGATCTTGTCGATGATGGTATCCACGAGGACAGCAACCGGCCCTAAATACGCCGAACTACCGTGGGGTATCGCAATACCCTCAAGGCCGAAGAAATCGCGGGTATCTTTGGCAAACCAGTCGCCCAGCTTATACACAAAGGCGGCATGCACCACCACGCCGAGAATACCTATCCAGTACGACCCGGTAGCGATGTGCAGCATCGCGCCGGTAAAGGTCATATGCCAGATGTTCCAGATATCGACGTTCACCACGCGGGTCATACGGGTAACCAGCATCACGATATTGACCACGATGGCCACCGGGATTGCCACCAGGGCGATTTGCGATGCCCAGGTCATCGGTGATGAACCCGGCCAACCGATATCGATCACATGAAGATTAATCTGGAAATGCTCCGCCATCGCCTTTGCCGCCGGGCCGATGGAGTCGAGCATCAGGCCAATGACCAGCCCGATACCGACGAAACCGATCCCGATATGCAGACCAGATTTAAAACAATCCCCGAGCTTCATCCCCAGTAATTTGGAGAAGATAATGATCACGATCGGCAGCATCACCGTCGGACCAAGATCGAGGATATAACGCATGATTTCGCTAAACATGGCGTTTACTCCGCGAGGATGCCGAGAATTTTCTGTTGTAAGGCTTCAATGCCGACGCCCGAAACGAACGGCATGCCGTGCACCACCGGAATGTCGCCGAAGGTTCGCTCCACGCGTGCGGTGGTGCAGATAAGATCCGCCCCGTCCATGTAGGTTTCGATTTCATTAACCCGGCACTGCACCAAATCCAGTTCAATATTGTGGTCTGCACATAGCTCTTTAATCTCTTCAGCCGCCATCGTGGAGGTGGCGACGGCACCGCCACAGGCGACGATAACTTTACGTTTCATAGGGTACCCCTTTTATTATCAGTATCTTATGAAGCCACGGCGTTAAGCTCGGGCTCAAGGATAAATTGCTGGAACCGCACCGGTAGCTGATCGTCGGAAGCGGCGAGCAGTGCCTCCAGTGTGTGCGGATTTTGTAGCTCACTAAATAACCGGCGCAGCAGCTTCAGCTGTGCCGCCGGGTTTTCAACAATCAGCGCGATGATGAGCGAAACATCGATTTCGCCGTCGTCGTCAGCGCGCTGAAAAGGGACCGGCATGTCCGGACGTATCAGGTAAATGGCCGGCGATTTCGCGTGAACCGCTTCGCAGTGCGGGATAGCGACAGCGTGTTGTTCCAGGGCGATGCCGGTGGGAAAAGTCGCTTCGCGTTCGAGCAGGGCGGCGGGATAGCTATCGTGTACGACGCCTCGCGCCAGCATCTCTGCGCCAATGTGTTCCAGTGCCTGTTGGCTGGAACTGAAATGAATGCCGGTACGAACAAACAGTTGACTCATATATCCTCTTAACTTCAGGCGGTTTCAGAAGAACAGCCGTAGCGATAGGCACGCAGGACATCCTGGATTTTGTCGAGGATCAGCGCGTGCGGCTCGGCGTTCAGTTCATTCAGCGACAGTCGTTCAAACTGCACCGGCATATACTGGCTGATAAGCCCCAGCGGCAGCTTAGCGTCGGTCAGATTAGCGATAAGTTTCTCAACGCTCTGGCGAATACGCGGATGCGGCCAGTAATAACGGATACGGTCGGAAAGGCTGAAGTGGATATCGACCATCGCCTGGCTCCAGGTGGGGCGATAGTATTTTTTCCAGTAGCCCGGCTCGTTAAGCATCACTTCGTCGATCACCTCCATTACGCGGCTGCGAGACTCCGGGGCGATCAGCTCATTTTCCATTTGGGCGAGGGCAAAGATGGCTTCACGCAGGGCAAAGGTGAGCGCCGGGCCGACTTTCAGAATGGCGAAGTGGTCGCGGACCAGCGCACGATAAGCCTGGCGGGTTTGGTAGTCGGTGGAGTGCGCTTCGTAGACCATCGGGGTGCTTTCGATCCAGGCGGAAAGCGCTTTCGCTTCCTGCGGCTGGTAATGAATGATTTGCGTATGGTCAAACTCCACGCCTGGCTGCACGACGATGGCGATCACGCGTTCCAGCGCGGCGTCGAGGCCCAGCTTGCGGAAGGCGGCTTCATGGGTTTCGAGCGTCGCGGCGGCATCCTGCGCCCGGGTGACATGTACGCTGCCGATGGTGCTGGCCTCACCGCCGGGAACCGGAACTTCGGTCCCGATGACGTAGGTCAGGTGGCGCTTTTGCTCAGCGCTGGCGGTCTCTTCGGCAGCCTGACACAGGCGGGCGGCGCGCTCAGCAACCACACCAGGATCCAACGGCACCGGATCGTCAGCACAGGACATTGACGCATCAAGATGGATTTTGCTAAAGCCGGCGGCGACGTAGGCCTTGATCAGGTCGATTGATTTTTCCATCGCCACGGCTGCTGGTTCATCTTGCCAGCAGTTCGGCCCGAGATGATCGCCGCCAAGAATAATGCGCTCAGCCGGGAAACCGACGGTACGCGCGATGTTGTAGACGAAGTCGCGGAAATCGGCCGGCTGCATGCCGGTGTAGCCACCAAACTGATTTACCTGGTTGGACGTCGCTTCGATCAGCACCTTGTTGTTGGTCGGCAGATCGAAACGTAACGCCGCTTCGATAACCAGCGGATGCGCTGAACACACTGAACAGATGCCGATATGTTCGCCGGACTTGTGGCGAGAGATAATGTCTTTCATTTACAACCTCCGTTTTCTTTCGAATATATTCGTTATGTTTTGTTTTGGTCGCAAATGGCTTTGTTTTGAATTGTGATCTGTATCGATAAATAGTGATGTAACGCAGTGAAAGGTGTCGTCTTTCGAGACAAAAACGCCCTGACCAGGAAGGTAGGGCGTTTTTAATTTATTGAAAATTAACTAAATAGTCGGGAGAGCCAGCTGCGTTTCGTTTTGACGGTTTCCTGAGAGACCTGCTGCGGCTGGGCGGCAATTTCGCCGAGACCGGCGTTAAAAGCGTCGCCAATGGCTTTTAACGCCTGCTGCGCATCGTTGCCGCTGGCCATAAAGTGCAGACGATGACCCTGTTTGGCACCCAGCGATACGACGCGCATCAGATTTTTGGCATCAACAATCGCGGAGCGCGTATCCAGGTTTTCGACCTGGATTTGCGATCGCCACTGCTTGACGGCTTTCACCAGCACCGCGCTGGGGCGGGCATGAAGACCGTGCGGATTGCGCAGGGTAAAGGTGGCCTCTTCGTCAAAATGCGGCGCGGGTTGCGGTTCTTCGCCTGCCGGCAGAGGGATATCGCCAGCGAGAATTTCCAGCACCGCCTGAGGGGTATCGGCGCGCGTCAGCGCCTCAGGCACCCGATCGTCGCCCAGGGCATGGGTGAGCTGGCGCAAAATATCGAGATGCTCATTGTCCTGAGCCGCAATACCGACAATCAGATAGGCGGTTTGCTCCTCACCCCAGTCAATCCCCTGCGGACAAGCCAGCACCTTAACGCCCGTTTTGAGCACTGCGTCGCGACTGTGCGGCGTACCGTGGGGAATGGCGATGCCGTTGCCCAGATAGGTGCTGATTTGCTCCTCGCGCTCGCGCATGCCTTGCAGATAGGCTGCTTGCGTATGTCCGGCCTGAGTCAGGGCTGCAACGACACGCTGTAGCGCCTCGTCTTTCGTTTTGACCTGACGATCGAAACAAATATCGGCAGAAGTCAGTTGCATAGCGTGCTCCTTATTTCATGGCGCCAGCAAGAGCTGTCGCTTTGTCAGTGCGTTTTTGCCACAGCCGCCAGCATCCCAGCATAAGTGCGCCGCAGGCGGAACCGGCGAGAATGCACAGCACCCACATCAACGGTTTGCTGACCAGCGGCAGGATTAAGAAGCCGCCGTGCGGTGCCGGAACCTGAATATGCAAGCTGTAGCTGAGTACCGCAGAAATTGAGGAGGCGATCATCATCATCGGGATCACCCGCAGTGGATCCTTGGCGGCGAAGGGAATTGCACCTTCGGTAATGTGCGTGCAGCCGAGGATATAGTTGACCATCCCGGCGGCGCGTTCTTCCTCGCTAAAGCCTTTCGGAAAGAACGTGGTCGCCAGGGCGATGACCAGCGGCGGCGTAATGCAGGCGGCAGACACACCGGCCATAAAGAAATAGTTACCTTGCCCCAGCAGCAGCGTACCGGTGACATAGGCCGCTTTGTTGACCGGCCCGCCGAAATCGAAGGAACACATTGCGCCGACCACGATCCCCAGCAGGATGGGGTTGGCTTCCTGCAGAGAACTGAGCCAGTTCATCATGCCATTGTTGATCGCTGCCACCGGCTGGCCGAGCAGGACCATCATCACGCCAATCACCAGGACGCCGATCAGCGGCATAATGAAGATCGACTTCAGCCCTTCGTACTGCCGCGGCAGACCGTCGAGCAGATGACGGATCAGCAGCATAAAATACCCAGCTGCAAAACCGGCGATGATCCCACCGAGGAACCCGGCGCCGGTGGCGTTCGCCAGCAGGCCGCCGACAAAACCGGCAACCATACCCGGGCGGCCAGATATCGACCAGGCAATGTAGGCGGTAAACACCGGCACCATGATCGAGAACGCCTGCTGACCGACTTTCATCAGGGTGGCGGCAATCACGTTATACTGCGGTGAATTCGGATCGGCGGAGTAGATGCCCCACAGGAAAGAAACGGCGATTAAGATCCCGCCGGCGACAACGAACGGCAGCATGTTGGAAACGCCGCTCATCAGATGTTTGTAAATCTGTCGGCCGAAGGATTCTCGCTCATATTTCTCGGCGGGATCCGTCGTCGCGGAGAGTCCCTGGCGACGCTGCGCCTGACCGTTAACGACTTTATTAATTAATTCCGCCGGATGGTGAATGGCTTCTTTAACCGGCACCTCGATAACGGGTAAGCCATTAAAACGTTCGGCATTAACATCTTTATCGGCAGCGATAATTACGCCATAAATATCCTTTAGGTCTTCCGGCGTAATGGCATTTTCTACGCCGGAAGCGCCATTGGTTTCGACTTTTATTTCAACGTTTAATTTTTTCGCTGCGGTTTTTAAGGCCTCTTCAGCCATAAATGTATGAGCAATACCTGTAGGGCAGCCGGTAACGGCAATAATTTTTTTCATAATCGGACCTTTATAATTGGACGATCTGAAGTTGTTGTAATAATTCTTGCGTACGGTTTAATTTGCCAAGCCCGGCGGAGGCGGCAACATCGGCGCCGGTGGCGCTGGCCAGCGCCAGCGCCTGGGGAATATCGTCTGTGTTAAGCCATTGGCTGAGAAACGCGCCCAGCGCGGCATCGCCAGCGCAGGCCGAGCTGACCAGCTCGATTTTCGGGGCCGAGCAGAACCACAGCTGCTCGCCATTCGAAAAGTAGAGTCCTTGCGCGCCAAGGGTCAGCAGCACGTTACGGGCCCCGAGCTGGTGGAGCGTTTGCATTGCTTCGCGTACCCGCCGTGGGTTGCTGACATCCAGACCAAAGATCTCTTTCAGCTCGTCGTCATTGGGCTTAATCAATAGCGGACGCCACTCTAACAGCTGGCGCAGCACCGGGTGGCTGATATCTAAGATGACTTCACACCCTTTTTGCTGACACAGCACTAGAATCTCGCTATAAAACCGGCTCTCTATTCCCGGTGGCAGACTGCCGCTGATAACTAAATAATCACCAGGCGCGACGCACTGTAAATGATGAAGAATTTGTTCTTTTCCTTCATCGTCAATCCGCGCGCCGGGATTTACCAGTTTGTATTCATCGCTGCCGTCGTTAATAAAGATATTAATACGGGTGGGTTCAGCGACCCATGCCGGCGTGACGTTAATATGCTGTTTGCGTAGTTCCTCAACGATATAGCGGCCGGTAAAACCGCCGAATATGCCCATAACATGGGTTGGCTGCTGGTAATGATGTAATACCAGCGAGACGTTAACCCCTTTACCATTCGGGCAATATTCCGTCTGCCGGGTGCGGTTGACTGCCGCCGGCTGGAGCGGATCGCAAAAGATATTCATATCAATCGCGGTATTCAGTGTCAGGGTGTGGATCACGACAAGGCTCCTTCGATTCGCTGATTACAGTTGTCCTTCGCAGCCACAAACGTGAATCACTTTGCGAACGACCTCTTTCATTGCCGCTTTCGCCGGTTTCATATAGTGGCGAGGATCGTTGGCGCCCGGATTTTCCAGGAAGTAGGCTTTCAGTGCATCCGAGAAAGCAATTTTTAGTTCGGTGGCGACGTTGACTTTGCAGACGCCCAGAGAAATGGCGCGGCGAATATCACTATCCGGCAGGCCGGAAGCGCCATGCAGGACCAGCGGAACGTCAACGCGGTCGCGAATAGCCGCCAGGCGCTCAAAATCAAGCTTCGGTTCGGCGGTGTAAAGGCCATGCGCGGTACCGATGGCAACGGCCAGCGAATCAATACCGGTACGAGCGACAAATTCGCGGGCCTGTTCGGGGTTGGTATAGAGCGCATCTTTTGCATCGACCACCAGATCGTCTTCTACCCCGCCCAGACGGCCCAGCTCGGCTTCTACGCTGGCATCATAGCGGTGACTCAACTCCACTACGCTTTTTACCAGCGCCACGTTCTCTTCGAACGGCGAGTGAGAGCCATCGATCATGACCGAGCGGATCCCTGCCTGGACTTTGCGTGTGATATCAGCCAGATCCTCATGATGATCGAGGTGCAGAGCGAGCGGGAGATCCCACTTTTTCGCCAGATCGCGGGCGATCGCCACCACGTTGCCGGTGCCGGCATAGCTATAGGTACCGGGCGTGCCGGCAAGGATCAGGGGGGAGTGTAGCTCAGCTGCCGTTTCAACGACGACCTGCATAGTTTCGAGGTTATGGATATTGAAAGCCGGCACGGCATAACCCTGTCGTTGAGCTTTCAACAGCATGTTTTTACTGGAAATGATGTACATTTTAGTCCTCTATTTTCAAGTTGTAAGTTATTTGTCTCTAATAACCTTCAATTTGAAAGTAATGTACCGATCGTCTCGGCTTTTAGGTGTGATCAACCGCACACAATGATGAATTGATTTTTAAAATGAAAGTTAATAACATTTTTAGTGTTTCTTTTTTAAAGTTTTCGCCGGGAAGGTGTGTTTTTGTAACTATATGATTATTATTGATTATTTTATTTATGGCGGAGTAGGTATACAGCCGCGGTTTGACATTGCACCAGGGAAATTTAAAAATGAAAGTTATTCCAGGAGAAAATAATAAGGCATAAACCGTGGCAAAACCGTCAACCAGCCTGCTGAAAAGGCGCTTGGACATCGCAGAGATCGTTCGTAAGAACGGCGAGATCAAAGTCGACGATCTGGCCGAAATGCTGGCTGTTTCCGGGGTGACAATCCGTAACGATCTCAACTACCTCGAGCAGCAGGGCTACTTGAAACGCTCCTTCGGCGGGGCGATTTATACTGCCCAGGCTGGCGCGCCGGTTGCGGTGACCCGGGAAGCACCGGCCGTCAGGGATAAAGCGCTGGAGACGGAAATGGCTCGCCAGGTGGCGGCGCAGATAGAAGATGGCGAAACGCTGTTTTTAGGTCAGGGTTCTATTTTGCGCAAAGTGATCCCCTTTCTGGCCAACAGAGAAGAGCTTTGCCTGCTGTTAAACGATCTGGGCCATGTCGCGCTGGCGCAGGAGTTTTTAAATGGGGAAACCGTTCTGCTTGGCGGGGTGCTGTCAGGCCAGGGGCGGATTGTGGAGGGCGATCTGGCGCTGAAGGCGTTAGGCCATTACCGCCCTTCACGTGCCCTGATAGCGGTGGATCATATTGCCGAAGACGGCACGCTGAGCGTGCGTAACGAGGTCACAGCACATTTACTAAACGAGGCTGTCGCCCAGAGTAAACGAGTCATTGCGATTGTCGCGTCCCGACCGGTCTATGGCGAGAAACGTTATGCTGTGGGTGAATTGCAACAGATCAGCAGCGTCGTGACCCCGCAGGTGGTCGCGGCAGAGTACCATGCCTGCTTCCTCGCTGCGGGTTTGACCAACAGCTATACCAACAATGAATGCCTGACATGGCTCAACACGGCTTTGCATAAGACAAACCAGGAGCGGTGATGAACGTAACCATTTGCACCATCGGCGAGCTGCTGGTGGAGTTTCTCGCCAAGGAAGAGAATCAGGGTTTTTCCCGCCCCGGTGAATTTTGGGGGCCCTATCCGAGCGGGGCGCCGGCAATCTTTGCCGATCAGGTAGCTAAGCTGGGTTTTGGTTCCGTGCTGTTTAGCTGCGTGGGCAGCGACGCCTTTGGTGAGATGAACATTGCGCGGCTGGAGAAAGACGGCGTTAACGTCAACGGTATCGCCATGCTGCAGAAAGCGACCACCGGTAGCGCCTTCGTCAGCTATCGTAGTCAGGCGCAGCGCGATTTTATTTTTAACATGCCCAATAGCGCCTGCGGTTTACTGACCGCCGACCACATTGATGAGGCGCTGCTCAACCGGTGTCAGCATTTTCACATTATGGGATCGTCGTTGTTCTCGTTCCGTATTATCGATGCGATGCGTAAAGCGATTGAAAATATAAAAGGCCGCAACGGGACGGTGTCGTTCGACCCCAATATTCGCAAAGAGATGCTTAACATCCCGGAGATGTCGCAGGCTTTTGAATATATCCTCGACTACACCGATATCTTCCTGCCGAGCGACGGCGAGCTGGATTACTTTGGCCTCAATCCGGAGCGCAATGAGCAGGTCCTGGTTGATAAGCTACTGAAACGCGGCGTGAAGCATGTAGTGATTAAACGCGGGCCGCGTGGCGCCAGCTACTTTAGCGCCAACGAGACACACCATGTCGCCGGCTTCAACGTGCCAGTGGTGGATCCGACAGGCGCCGGGGACTGCTTTGGCGCCACCTTTGTCAGCCTGTTCCTCAATGGCGCCACGCCGCAGGAGGCGCTGAGATGGGCAAATGCCAGCGGCTCGCTGGCGATTAGCCAGCGTGGACCGATGGAAGGTACCTCGACGCAGGCGCAGATCAGCGCTTTTCTTGCCGCACAGCACGCTTAATCAACAAGCCCGGATAAATCCGGGCTGAAGGGGAGTGGGCTGCCAGTGTCGCGATCAGGTTACCGGCGCCGGGTTGAATACCGCCAGTTGGTTATGCAGACCCCATTGATCGGAGAAGGTTTTCTTGCGTCCGCTGGCGACGTCGAGAATAAATTCGAACAGCTTCAGCCCCACCTCCTCAATCGTCTCTTCGCCGGTGGCGATGGTGCCCGCGTTAATGTCCATTAAGTCATACCAGCGGTTAGCCAGCTCGGTGCGAGTCGCCATTTTTATCACCGGTACCGCCATTAGTCCGTAAGGCGTGCCGCGGCCGGTGGTGAACACCTGCACCGTGATGCCAGAGGCCACCTGCTGGGTGCCGCAGACAAAATCGCTGGCGGGGGTGGCGGCGTAAATCAGGCCACGTTTGGTCGGGCGCTGCCCGGGGGAAAGCACCTCAACGATGGCGCTTTTTCCTGATTTGGCAATCGACCCCAGCGCTTTTTCCACCACGTTGGCCAGGCCGCCTTTCTTGTTACCAGGTGAGGGGTTGGCGCTGCGGTCGGTTTTGCCCATATCGAGATAGTTATCGTACCAGGCCATCTCTTCCAGCAGGCGTTTACCCACCTCTTCGTTGATCGCCCGCGGCGTCAGCAGATGGATAGCGTCGCGGACTTCGGTCACCTCTGAGAACATCACCGTCGCGCCGCAGCGCACCAGCAGATCGGAGGCGTAACCCACCGCCGGGTTGGCGGTCACGCCGGAGAAAGCGTCGCTGCCGCCGCACTGCATACCTACCACCAGTTCAGAAGCCGGGCAGGTTTCCCGCTGACGCTGGTTGAGTTTCGCCAGATGGCGCTCGGCGACCTGCAGAATGTCATCGACCATCGATTTAAAGCCCACGTGCTTTTCATCCTGCAGGCTGACGATACTGGCGCTGTCCACCGGGATGCTTTTGACATCTTCCGTCCCCTGCAGCAGCCGCTCGGGCTGCAGCTTTTCACAGCCAAGGCCAATGACCATCACTTCGCCGCCGAAGTTCGGGTTAAGGGCGATATTGTGGATGGTGCGTATTGGCACCACCGCCGCTGGCGCATTAATCGCAACGCCGCAGCCATAGAGGTGATTCAGACCCACCACGCCGTCGACGTTGGGATATTTCGGCAGCAGGTCGCGTTCAATGAGTTTCACCACGTAATCGACCACGCCCGCAACGCAGTGCACGCTGGTGGTGATACCCAGCAGATTTTTGGTGCCCACGCTGCCGTCGGCATTGCGGTAGCCTGCGAAGGTATAGCCTTCCAGCGGCGGCAGCGGGGCCGGCACTTTGGTGGCCAGCGGCAGGGTGTTCAACGGCGGGGCGGTGGGCAACGCCACTAACGACTCGTCAATCCAGCTTCCTTTGGGGATGTCGCGCATTGCCAAGCCAATGACTTCTCCGTAACGGATAATTTCACCGTGGGCTGGGATATCCACCAGGGCGACTTTATGACCCTGTGGAATGTGCTCGATGAGCGTCAGGCCGTCCGGGAAACGCGTTCCGGCGGTTAATCCCCGATCGTTGACAATAATCGCCACATTATCTGTCGGGTCAACTTTTATATAAAACGCGGTAGGCGATTGTTGTCGAATTGAAATATCAGCCATTGTCCAGTTATCTCCAAACAGGTGCTAAAAATATCATTAAATGGTAATTCTGGCGCTGTTAAGCGGAATAATGAAATAAAGCATGTCAGGTGTGTCGGCGTGAAGATGTGATCTGAATCACTCCTTGTCGCCATGGACGCGCGCGGAGGGTGGGGAATCGTAAGAAGTGTGGATTAGCGCCCATAGCTTAAGGCGATTGCCCAACTAAGGCTTTAAAAAATGTGTTTATATTGTGTTTATGCATAGTGTCTGGCGAGTGGGAGCTGACTATACTGAGTCGTGTTTTTGTGACGTCCGATATGCGCATGGTTTGCCTTTTAATCGCGGGTTAATAATTTAGCAGTCACCTAACGAATATTAAAAGATGGTTAATTTGCGATGGGCTTACATTTTCCGGACTCAAGGGCAGAAAATAAAAAAGGACACCCATTCGCTGGTTTATTCTGCGGATAATATTTGGGGTCAGGCGATACGCTTTTCCAGCCTAATGGGGCTCTCTCGCCGGGCTGGTGATATAACGAATGAATTGCAGAAGTTAGCAACGATTAACGCAAGGTAAAAATCATGGATAACGCAATTTTCCCGAACAAATTTAAGGCCGCGCTGGCGGCTCATCAGGTGCAGATTGGCTGCTGGTGCGCGCTGGCCAATCCGATCAGCACCGAGGTGTTGGGTCTGGCGGGTTTCGACTGGCTGGTACTGGACGCGGAACATGCGCCGAACGACGTCACCACGCTTATCCCACAGCTTATGGCGCTGAAAGGCAGCTCCAGCGCTCAGGTGGTGCGCGTGCCGACCAACGAGCCCATCATCATTAAGCGCATGCTGGATATCGGCTTCTATAACTTCCTGGTGCCATTTGTCGAGACAGCGGAACAGGCGGCGCAGGCGGTGGCTTCTACTCGCTACCCGCCGGAAGGGATCCGCGGAGTCTCCGTTTCCCATCGCGGCAATATGTTCGGCACCGTGCCGGACTACTTCGCCCAGTCCAATAAAAACATTTCCATTCTGGTACAGATTGAGAGCCAAACCGGGGTGGACAACGTCGAGGCGATTGCCGCGACCGAAGGTGTCGACGGCCTGTTCGTCGGCCCGAGCGACCTGGCCGCCGCGTTAGGTCATCTGGGCAATGCCGCCCATCCTGAGGTGCAGCGCGCCATCCAGCATATCTTCGCCAGCGCGAAGAAGCACGGTAAGCCAAGCGGCATTCTGGCGCCGGTAGAGGCCGATGCGCGGCGCTACCTGGAGTGGGGCGCCACTTTTGTCGCCGTCGGCAGCGATCTGGGGGTCTTCCGTTCCGCAACCCAGAAACTTGCTGATGCCTTTAAAAAATAATCACCAGGATGAAGAGAGAGAACAATATGACAATCAAAGTGGGTTTTATCGGTCTTGGCATTATGGGCAAGCCGATGAGCAAAAATTTGCTGAAGGCGGGTTACTCGCTGGTGGTGTCTGACCGTAATCCGGAAGCGATTGCCGACGTGATCGCCGCGGGCGCAGAGACCGCGGCCACGCCGAAGGCGATTGCCGAGCAGTGCGATGTGATCATCACCATGCTGCCGAACTCGCCGCATGTCAAAGAGGTGGCGCTGGGGGAAAACGGCATTATTGAAGGCGCGAAACCGGGCACCGTGGTGATCGACATGAGCTCTATTGCGCCGCTGGCCAGCCGGGAAATTAGCGAAGCGCTGAAGGCCAAAGGTATTGATATGCTGGACGCGCCAGTAAGCGGCGGCGAACCAAAAGCGATCGACGGCACCCTGTCGGTGATGGTCGGCGGCGACAAGGCGATCTTCGACAAATATTACGATCTGATGAAAGCGATGGCCGGCTCCGTGGTGCATACCGGCGACATTGGCGCGGGCAATGTGACCAAACTGGCCAATCAGGTGATCGTCGCCCTGAACATCGCTGCCATGTCCGAAGCGCTGACCCTGGCCACCAAAGCCGGCGTCAATCCGGATCTGGTTTATCAGGCGATCCGCGGCGGTCTGGCGGGGAGTACCGTGCTGGATGCCAAAGCGCCGATGGTGATGGATCGTAACTTCAAGCCGGGCTTCCGGATCGATCTGCATATTAAAGATCTGGCCAATGCGCTGGATACCTCCCATGGCGTGGGCGCTCAACTGCCGCTGACAGCGGCGGTAATGGAGATGATGCAGGCGCTGCGTGCGGACGGTCTGGGCACCGCTGACCATAGCGCGCTGGCATGCTACTACGAAAAGCTGGCGAAAGTGGAAGTGACTCGCTAACAAGAAGAGCCCCTGCGCGGCCTGGTGGTTATGCCTGGTGCAACAGTGCCAGACTGCCACGGCGGGGCTAGCATGGACGCGGTATTGATGCCGTTTCCGCGTGTTAACCTCAGTTGTGACGCAGGAAGCGGCGTTTCGCGGCGCGTTTGATAATATTTATCATGCATCGCGCAATATCGCCGCCACCCTGCTGGTCGGGATGACGACAGAGGGATGACAACGGGCGGTAAACCCACTATACTGCGCGCCGAAGCTGACCAGACAGTCGCCGCTTCGTCGTCGTCCTCCTTCGGGGGGAGACGGGCGGAGGGGAGGAAAGTCCGGGCTCCATAGGGCAAGGTGCCAGGTAACGCCTGGGGGGTGTCACAGCCCACGACCAGTGCAACAGAGAGCAAACCGCCGATGGCCCGCGCAAGCGGGATCAGGTAAGGGTGAAAGGGTGCGGTAAGAGCGCACCGCGCGGCTGGTAACAGTCCGTGGCACGGTAAACTCCACCCGGAGCAAGGCCAAATAGGGGTTCATAAGGTACGGCCCGTACTGAACCCGGGTAGGCTGCTTGAGCCAGTGAGCGATTGCTGGCCTAGATGAATGACTGTCCACGACAGAACCCGGCTTATCGGTCAGTTTCACTCCTTAGAAAACCCCGCTTCGGCGGGGTTTTTGCTATCTGAATACCGGACGCAGGATGAATGACTGTCCACGACGCTATACCAAAAGCACGCGGCTTACCGGTCAGTTTCACCTCTTTATGTCAAAACCCCGCTTCGGCGGGGTTTTTGCTATCTGAATACCGGACGCAGGATGAATGACTGTCCACGACGCTATACCAAAAACACGCGGCTTATCGGTCAGTTTCACCTCTTTATGTCAAAACCCCGCTTCGGCGGGGTTTTTGCTATCTGAATACCGGACGCAGGATGAATGACTGTCCACGACGCTATACCAAAAACACGCGGCTTATCGGTCAGTTTCACCTCTCTATACCAAAACCCCGCTCCGGCGGGGTTTTTGCTATCTGAATCCGTGACGCGAATGAATGACTGTCCACGACGCTATACCAAAAACGCGCGGCGTAGCGGTCAGCTAGCGTTATTTAACCACCTTAGGATTCTGCAGCGTCGGTACCGTAGAATCTTGCACCTGATGAACCTGGCCGATAATCGTGGCGATGCTGCCGTTGCTTAAAGACTCGACGTCTGCGCTGTTATGCGATCCAAAATTAAAGGTCAGACGTTTATCCGTTTTATTCTGCTCATCGCGCATGGTCACGGTAAAATAGTAGCTGCCGGCGATGCCGCTCATTCTGCGAATGTCGACAATCACGCCGCGCACCTTAACCCATTTACCCAGATAATCGCTGCTGGCCTTCGCCGGATTGAGAGTAAACGGCTGCAGAAACTGCGCGACGGAATACGTTTGCATCGAAGCGACGGCGTCATCTCCCGGCTGAAATAATTTATCGCCTGCGGAATAAAAGGCTTTAGAGGCCAGGCCGCAGCCGCTTAACAACAATATGAAAAATACCAACGGTAATACACGAAAGCGTAATAACATACCTATCTCCTTATTTATTTTTTTAATGATATCCCTGATTCACTGGATAACGTGATGTGCGCTGATTAAATTAAAGAAAAAGTCACCACTGTCAACTATTTGATCTGCTTCTTTAATTGAAAGTAATGAGTTAATGTTGTTGTATGGAGTGTACGAATTAACATAGTGACCTCATTCATGTAATCAATGTGTTTGGTGTTTTTATTCTTATCACGAATGAAAATAATCTTTAGGTATTATTTTTTACAATTATTCACTCCCGGCTGTAAAATAATAAACCGCTATTTCTGGCAATTTCACATCAGGATAAGACAATGAAATTAATAACCCGTATTGCGTTCGCCACCCTTCTGACCAGCGGTTTCTCTCTGACGGCACAGGCCGCGGACGTGCAGGCGGCGCCAGCGCCAGCGCAGGATCCTATTGTCCAGCACTTAAAACTCACCAGCGATCAGGTGGCGAAAATTAAAAGCCTGCATCAGCAGCTGGAAAATAATGTGCAGCAGATTTCACAGCAAGACATTAAAGATGGCGCGCTGATTAACGTGATTGATTCCGGTAAATGGAATGAGAAAGCGGTGAAGGATCAGCTGGCGGCTTTCAGTAAAATTGATCAACAGGTACGTTATTATCGCGTGAAGTACTATTTTGATGTGAATCAGGTACTGACACCCGAGCAGCGTACCCAGGTGAAAAAAGATCTTGCCGACGCGCTGAGTGAATAATGCCATCGGCCCCTTTCGGGGCCGATATAAGTGGGAAGTCATCAAGGATAGCCGAATAATCCATACTGCAGGTTCAGGCGAGACTTTCTTCATCCCGCAGGCGAATCTCCGCCTCGGCAACAATGGCTTCCAGTTCGCTAAGCATCTCATCATAACCAAAGCTGACGACGCCGACGGTTTCCGGCGGCGTCGGGGCTAGCGGCGTCGGAGACGCCTTTTTTCTGTTTTTCTTCTTACTCACTGACAGACTCCATCACTTCCGTTGTTACACCGGTAAATCTATCAGCAAAGCGCGCAGCGGCGTATCGGCGACGAGGGTAATGTTAGCTTCGTCACGAATAAATGCCCCATCACCACAGGTGAGAGCCTGTTTTGGTTGTTCCTGCGCGATGGCATGGACCGTGCCGTGGATCGACTGCAGGTAGGCGCGTGGCCCATGCAATTGCACGTTGATCTGCTCACCTTTTTCCAGCGCGATATGATAGACCCAGGCTTGCTGGCGAAGCTGGAGGCTATTATTCCCCCCATCCGGTGAGGCCAGCAGCTGTAGCGGCGCGTTGGCGACCTCGATTTTCTGCTGCAACGGGTTTTCCCGCTGCGGGCAGGCATCGAGCCACAGCTGCATCCGCGTTAACGACTGCTCTTTGCTCAGATTATGCTCGCTATAGCTCACGCCAGGCTGGGTGGCGATCAGCAGTGCTTCACCGGCTTTGGCCTGCACGTGGTTGCCGTCGCTGTCGCGATACTCCGCTTCGCCTTCCAGAATCAGGTTCAGGATATCGACTTTTGGGTACGTTCTGGCCTGGAAGGAAGCGCCTGGCGCCAGCACTTCCTGATTGAGAACGCGTAAGGACGCGAAGCCCAGTAATTTCGGGTCGAAGTAGTGGCCAAAGGAGAAGGTGTAGCGGGCCTGCAGCCAGCCGAAGTCTGCTTGTCCGCATTGTTTGGCTGTTCGGGTAGTAATCATGTTCTTGACCTCTCTTTACACTAAATCAATGGTAAAGGTATGGACGCTGTATTGTTAGCCAGATATTCTGCCCGGTATGTTCAAATTTCCTGAATGAGAAAGCGATGGCCAAAGAGAGAGCATTAACGCTGGAAGCGTTACGCGTGATGGATGCGATCGACCGTCGCGGGAGCTTCGCTGCCGCGGCTGATGAGCTGGGACGCGTGCCTTCCGCCCTGAGCTACACCATGCAAAAACTGGAGGAGGAGCTGGACGTGGTGCTGTTTGACCGCTCAGGTCATCGCACAAAGTTCACCAATGTCGGACGGATGCTGCTGGAGCGCGGGCGCGTGCTGCTTGAGGCGGCGGACAAGCTCACCACCGACGCCGAAGCCCTGTCACGCGGTTGGGAAACTCACCTGACGATCGTCACTGAAGCGCTGGTGCCCACGCCGGATCTGTTTCCGCTGATTGAGAAACTGGCGACCAAGTCCAACACCCAGCTGTCGATTATCACTGAGGTGCTGGCCGGTGCCTGGGAGCGGCTGGAGCAGGGGCGGGCGGATATCGTTGTCGCGCCGGATATGCATTTTCGTTCCTCCTCGGAGATTAACTCGCGCAAACTCTATTCGGTGCTCAGCGTGTACGTCGCGGCGCCGGACCACCCGATCCACCAGGAGCCTGAACCGCTCTCTGAGGTCACCCGCGTGAAATATCGTGGCGTCGCGGTGGCGGATACCGCGCGCGAGCGGCCCGTTCTCACCGTTCAGCTGCTGGATAAACAGCCGCGCTTAACGGTGAGCACCATTGAAGATAAGCGCCAGGCGCTTCTGGCCGGGTTAGGCGTGGCGACCATGCCCTATCCGCTGGTGGAGAAGGATATTGCCGAAGGACGCTTGCGGGTGGTTAGTCCGGAATATACCAATGAAATTGACATTATCATGGCCTGGCGACGGGACAGCATGGGCGAAGCGAAGTCCTGGTGCCTGCGCGAGATCCCTAAGCTTTTTGCCGGCAGATAGTCGAGAACGCTCCTCCCGCTAGCGGGAGGAGCAGGAAGATTTAGTATGAAAAGGGTTTTGGATCGGGCCCGAATCGGTTGTTGCCTTCCGTTCCGCGCTGGCAGTTAAAGATCAGAATCACCAGCCAGCCGATGACCGGGATCAACAGCAGCAGCAGCCACCATGCCGAGCGGTCGGTGTCGTGCAGACGCCGAAACTGCACCGCCCACCACGGTAAAAAGACCAGTATGCCATAGATGGTCGTCAGAATGCCTTCGCCGCCCGCCCGCTGCCAGCCCAGCATTTTATCGATGATGCTCAATACGCCGGTCAGGATGAGGTTGACCAGAATAAACATCCAGTACTCTTTGCGCCGCGCACGGCCGCCAAATCCTATATAGTTTTTTAATACCTTGAGATACCAGTCCATTTCTACGCCTCAATTAACCGTCAATCACTTGTTTTTTAAGCGATCGCAATAAGAATAGACGTGAATGAATGGTGGGTAAATATCTGTTTTCTGAATTATTGGGCGCCATCACTGGCGCCCGACGGATCAACGGAAGCGCTGGTCGCGACCGTGCGGTTCGCTGAGATCCTGCTGCGGCCCAATGGAGATGATGCCGGTAGGGTTAATGGTTTTATGGCTGCGGTAATAGTGGTGACGAATATGCGGAAGACTCACCGTCTCCGCGATACCCGGCATCTGGTAGATGTCGCGCAGGAAACCGTAGAGATTGAGATAATCGCTGATGCGTCGTTTGTCGCATTTAAAATGGGTCACATACACCGGGTCGAAGCGTACCAGCGTCGTCCACAGGCGAATATCCGCTTCCGTCAGCTGATTGCCCGTCAGGTAACGATGCTGACCGAGGATCTGCTCCAGCCGCTCCAGTGAGGTAAACACCGCATCCACCGCTTCGTCGTAAGCCTGCTGACTGGTGGCAAAGCCGGCTTTATACACGCCGTTATTGACGTTGTCGTAGATCCAGCCGTTCAGCTCATCAATTTGTTCCCGCAGCGCCGGCGGGTAGTAATCCCCGGCTCTGGCGCCCAGGCCATCGAAGGCGGTATTAAACATACGGATGATTTCTGCCGACTCATTGCTGACGATGGTCTGCTGTTTTTTATCCCAGAGTACCGGGACGGTGACGCGGCCGGTGTAGTGCGGGTCGGCGTGCAGATACAGCTGATAGAGAAAATCGTGCTGATAAAGGGTGTCACCGGTGGCTCCCGGGAAGCTGTCGTCAAAGGTCCAGCCGTTTTCCAGCATCAGCGGATGGACCACGGAGACAGGAAGAAAGGGCTCCAGTCCTTTCAGCTTACGCATAATTAACGTGCGATGCGCCCACGGGCAGGCGAGAGAGACGTACAGATGATAGCGATCTTTTTCCGCCGCAAATCCCCCTTCGCCACTCGGGCCGGCCGCGCCATCGGCGGTGAGCCAGTTACGGAAGGCGGAAACGGAACGCTTAAAACGCCCACCGGTGGATTTTGTGTCATACCAGGTATCCTGCCAGACGCCGTCGACTAATTGTCCCATCTTTGTTCCTCCTTCTGACTTCAGATAGCAAAAGCGAGGAGTGGTCTCCTCGCTTTTTTCATTCAGTATAGTGCGCTTACCATTTCTTATTCAGTACACGGTCGATGCTGAATGCGCCCGGTCCGGTAATGGCCAGCAGCAGGTAACCGCCAGCGATGGTCAGGTTTTTCATGAACATCAGAGAGTTCACGCCTTCCGCAAAGTTGCTGTGGAACAGGAACGCGGTCAACAGGGTAAAGCCTGCGGTGAACAGCGCGGTGGTCCGGGTCAGGAAACCGAACAGAATCGCCAGTCCGCCGCCGAATTCAAGGAGGATGGTCAGCGGCAGCAGCGCACCCGGTACGCCCATGGCTTCCATATACTGCTGGGTTCCCGCATAACCGGTGATTTTGCCCCATCCTGCAGTGATAAACAGAATCGGCATCAGAATGCGCGCTACCAGTACACCAACATCTTCTAATTTTTTCATTTCTTACTCCAAAAAACCCAAAGGGCGGCGGTTTTGTTTTTTAGCGCAATCCCGCGTAGTTACACGGTGTTGCTGTCGATGGAGAGGATAGTAGCGAGGCGGAGAGGGAATTGTTAGCAAGGAAAACTGTAGATCTAGTTCAAAGTTTCTGAGTAATCGGCAAGAGGGGGGGGGGGGCGAAAGATTCCTGAACGCGATAGATCACTACCGCTCCTGGTATAGGCCTGGCCAGACGGGTAAGAGGACTGGCTGACCGCGGATGGCGGCCAGGAGGCAAGCTGTTACGAACGGCGTTGCGTATCGGGCGGGGAAGTGGCAGAGCGGGGCGCCGGGAAAAGCGCCCGCGCTCCGGGCGGCTAGCGGACTGTCGACTGGCGCAGGATCCCGCGGACCAGCCGCCAGGTACTCCATAAACCCAGTCCGCGTTTGGTCCAGCGCATTAAAAAATGCGGGTGCCGTACGGACCACACGGCCATCAGACCGCTGCCTACCATCAGCCACGAACGTAAACTGAGCAGCGTATGCCAGCCTCGGTCTAAGGGCGCAGTCGCATCCAGCCAGTGGCGGCGACAGGCGCTCAGCTCCAGCCGTTGCTGCTGGATCTGGCGCAGCAGCTGCGCCTTTTGCCGTTCACGCTCCTGTCGGCCATTCATGGTTTATCTTCCTCCAGAAGGGCACGGTCGTTCTCCAGCTCTTTCCGCGTCAGGCGCAGCAGCGTGGAGCGTCGCGCCTTACGTAAGGTAAGGATTCCGACAATCGCGGCGGCGAGTAGCAGCACGACGGTGGTGGCGATCATGACGTGCAGGCGGTACTGAGCGTCAACGGCCCAGATAACCAGCACCAGCAGACTCATGAGGCCAAACGCGGCAAACAGCAGCGTCAGTCCGGTCATGATCAGCAACTGGAAGAGGTTGGCTTTCTCCTCCTCCAGCTCCACGACGACCAGGCGCAGCCTTGTTTCCACCATTTCGACCAGCAGCGTAACGATACGCTGGCCAATGGAGAAGACGCGCTGACCCGGCCCCTGCGTGTGTTGTGTATTCGCCATAATCAGCGACGCGACAGCAGGACACCCAGCACCAGCCCGACGGCGGCGCCAATCCCGACCCCAGTCCACGGATTTTCGCGAACATAATCATCCGCTCGCGCGGCGGTCTCACGAGTTTGACGCAAAATCGCTTCGCTGGTCTCACCCAGGCGGGCGCGGCTCTCTTTCAGCGCGCTCTCCGCTTTACTGCGCAGTTTACCCATCTCTTCTTTCGACTTGTCCGCCGAGGAATTCAGTACTTCCTCCAGGGTGTCCGCCAGCGTTTTCAGTTCTGCACGAAGGTCGTCAGTCACATTCTCTTTAGCCATGTCGTTCTCCTGTAGCGTGGTCCGTATTGCGAAAGTTAATGGTGATTAGTAATCCCGAGACTCCAGCGTTTTCAACTCCTGTTGCGCTTCATTGAGTTTATGCTGGCGTTTGTTGATTTTGTCCGCATCGCCTTTCTTCCGGGCTTCCTGCAGATCGCGCTGACGTTCAGCGATCTCTTCCCGCTGTTTGGCAATTTTTTGCTGATGATCGGCTTTGAGTTTACTGTCGCTGCAGTTCTCCCGTACCTGACGTAGCGCGGTATTTAGCCCATCAATGCGACTTTGATTGTGATGCTTTTCGGCATAGCTGATCTCTCGTTGAATATCCTGCTCTTTTTCCTGGCAGGGAGAGGCGGCTATGGCGCTGGCGCTAAGTGAAGACAGGGCCAGAAGCAGAGCGATGCGGTGTTTCATGGATAGTACCTTCCATTGTCTTAGGGTATACCCGGAGGATAAACCCGTTCCCGTTGGTAAACGTGAATGCGTTGATTCACGCAGGTTTAAGCATAGTAACAAATGCGGGAAACCACCAGACTGCGTTGAAAACGCAGTCTGACGGCCGTTTACCCGAGCCGATGCGGCGCGTCGCGCAGGCGGGATAACCAGGCGGTGGGCGAGTTATCGTCCTCCAGCAAGGCGATAATATAACCATGTGGCAGAGCGCGACCGAGAACCTCTTTCGCCGCCGCGCCCTGGGCGGTGGAATCAAACTTAATCAGCAGGCCATCCTTTTGCGGCGTAATGCTCTTGAAGCGGATACCGTTAGCGTCGAGGTGATGCCAGACGGAGAAACCATCCGGCATACTGACGCCCTGGCCAACCGGACGGATCGCCAGCGTGGCCTCCTGCTGCTGCACCGCCAGCCAGAGCCAGAACAGCACGCAGAGCAAAAGAGAGCCACCCAGCAGCCAGCTGAGCTGGCGCAGGGAAGGGCGTTTTATGACCATCATCAGCCCCGGCTTCTGTATTTTTTCTTCCACAGCACCACCAGCGAGCCGATCAGTCCGAAGACCAACAGCGCAACCGGCAGGAGCATCAGGCAGGACATCAGCTGATCTTCATACTTAAGGAATACCGGGGTTTTGCCCAGCAGATAGCCCAGCGAGGTCAGGATGAGCACCCACAGCAGGCCGCTCATCCAGTTAAAGAACTGAAAGCGGGCGTTATTGAGACCGGAAAGCCCGGCGATGGTCGGCAGCAGCGTGCGCACGAAGGCGATGAAGCGGCCGATCAGCAGCGCGGAGAGGCCATGCTTATGAAACAGGTGATGCGCGCGCTGATGATAGTGAGAGGGCAGATGCGACAGCCAGTTTTGCACGATCCGTGTGTTGCCTAGCCAGCGCCCCTGGATATAGCTCAGCCAGCAGCCGAGGCTGGCGGCGGCGGTGAGCAGCAGCAACGTTTCCGGAAAGCCCATCGCCCCTTTGGCGATCAGCACGCCCACGAGCACAAGCAGGCTGTCCCCCGGCAAAAACGCGGCAGGCAGTAACCCGTTCTCAAGGAACAAAATCATAAACAAGACAAAATACAGCATGCCAATCATGGAGGGATTCGCGAGCGTTTCGTAATCCTGAGCCCACAAGGCATTCAATAACTGGGTTAATAGTTCCATTCACGATTCCTGGTACATCGGTTAACGGCACGTCTGAGCGCGTGGCATGTAGGGCGACAAGATTTTTATGAGATTATGGTCGCTGCTTCGGCGCTCTGAACGCTTCCCTGTATAAAACTGAAGTAAGTCAATACCTACTCCCAGAACGGCAAAATGCATCTAATTGTAACAAATCGTCTGACTTTCCGTCAGAGAAATTGCAATGTGTTGCTCGTTGATTTTGCTGATTGCGGCGATGTGAGGCGAGAGGATTTACACAGGCTGACACTATATATGTTTTGCTTACCTCAGCCTGCCTGGGGAACAGGCGCGCAGGGGCCGCGCGCCGGGGGGATAAAGGCTTATTTCGCGCCGTTGGCCGCCGTATCGAGATGAACCACCGGGTTTTCGGCAAATAAGTAGCGATCGGCATTAAATTCAAAGTCGTCGCTGGTTTCGTTAAACAGCATTTGCTTGGTATTTTCCAGATGCTGCCACATCGCCAGTTTGGCGGCGTTCGGATCTTTTCGCAGCAGAGCCTTCAGGATCTGATCGTGGTCGTCGCACCAGTTATCGACGGTGCGCAGGTCGATATGCTCATGCAGCTTTTTCCAGTACGGGTTATGCACGCGCTGGGTCCACATTTTTTCCACGATCGCCGCCAGGGCGCTATTCTGCGTGGCCAGCGCCACCTGGACATGAAACTGCAGATCCCACTCGGAGTCGCGGAAACACTTCTCGTTGCGCGCTTTCTCCTGAATCTCCATCAGCTTCATGATGTCCTGCTTGGTCACCTGAGTGGCCGCGAATTCGGCGATATTGCTTTCAATAAGCTGCCGCGCCTGCAGCAGCTCAAAGGGGCCATAGTTGGCGAACTCAAGGCTTTCATCGGCCACTTGCTGGTATTTCGGATGGTTAGAGATGACGTGAATGCCCGACCCTTTGCGGACTTCGACATACCCTTCCACTTCCAGCATGATAATGGCTTCACGAACCACGGTGCGGCTAACGTTTTTTTCATCGGCGATAAAGCGCTCGGCGGGCAGCTTATCCCCTACAAGGTAGACACCTTGTTCGATGCGCGTCTTCAGCTCAGCGGCAAGCTGCTGATAAAGACGACGTGGTTCAATGATTTCCATATTCGCTCCCGCAAGATGGCGACAATATTCGATTTGTTATACCACTTTTACGCGATTTCCACCACTGGCAGGGATGAAAAAGCCGCCTGAGAAGGCGGCTTGGCAGGCGATCACCTCAGCATCAGCGTCTCTAACTCTGGGTGGCCGGTTTGCGGCTGCTAAGCGGCGGCGTGTCATCGTCAGCCGGTTTGTTTTTCAGCACCGTCCAGATGACCAGCGCGCCCAGCAGGTCAAAGACCGCCAGTACGGCAAACAGCGGGCTGAAGCCGATGGTGTCTGCCAGCGCGCCGACGACCAGGGCGAACATGGTGCTCGCCAGCCAGGCGGCCATCCCGGTCAGACCGTTGGCGGTAGCGACTTCGTTACGGCCAAAGACGTCGGAAGAGAGGGTAATCAACGCCCCGGACAGCGCCTGGTGAGCGAACCCGCCGATGCACAGCAGGGCAATCGCCACGTACGGGCTGGTGAACAGGCCGATCATCCCCGGGCCAATCATCAGCAGGGCGCCCATGGTGACCACCATTTTACGCGACACGATCAGATTGACGCCGAACCAGCGCTGGAACAGCGGCGGCAGGTATCCACCGACGATGCAGCCGAGGTCGGCGAACAGCATCGGCATCCAGGCGAACATGGCGATCTCTTTCAGGTTAAAGCCGTAAACCTTAAACATGAACAGCGGGATCCAGGCGTTAAAGGTACCCCAGGCCGGCTCGGCGAGAAAACGTGGCAGGGCGATACCCCAGAACTGACGGTTGCGCAGGATCTGCCACGGCGACATTTTCTTCGCGTTATTGGTCTGGTGTTGAGACTCCTGGCCGCCAATGATGTAGTCGCGTTCTTCGTCAGATAATTTCTTCTGATCGCGCGGGTGTTTGTAGAAGATCAGCCAGGCGATGGCCCAGGCGAAGCTCAGCACCCCGGAGATAATGAACGCCATCTGCCAGCTGTGCATGACAATCGCCCACACCACCAGCGGCGGCGCGATCATGGCGCCGATAGAGGAACCCACGTTGAAGTAGCCCACCGCGATAGAGCGCTCTTTCGCCGGGAACCATTCGGAGCTGGCTTTCAGCCCGGCGGGGATCATCGCCGCTTCCGCCGCGCCCACCGCGCCGCGGGCCAGCGCCAGGCCACCCCAGCTGCCGGCGAGGGCGGTCGAGCCACAGAATATCGCCCAGGCGATAGCGAAGAAGGCATAGCCGACTTTAGTCCCCAGAATATCAAGGACATAGCCTGCGACAGGCTGCATGACGGTATAGGCAGCGGAATAGGCTGCAATGATATAGGAGTACTGTTGGGTCGAGATGTGTAACTCTTCCATCAGCGTCGGCGCGGCCGCCGCCACGGTGTTACGGGTCAGGTAGCCCAGCACGGTGCCCAGCGTCACCAGTGCGATCATGTACCAACGTAACCCTTTAATTTTACGCATGTAAACCTCATCGTCTGTAATTTCTCCGCACCAGGTGCGGCCTCTCCTGACGGCGATACGCGGTCGGGAAAGCGAAACGGAGGGTTCAGGAGGGCGGTCCCCTCTGGCCCGAACCTTACCATCAGTTGTTATGTAAAAAGTCGGTATCCATTCCGTATAAGCCGATGCCATCAACACCGGTAAAGCATTCCGTCGGTTTATATGTTGCGACGGCAGAAAGATAACTTGTCATACAACTTTAAAAGTTGAGTGCTGTCACAAAAGTGGGAAAGTTAGTGTGGTCTTTATGACTGGCGAGGAAAGCCAGATACGGCGCGCCCTGGCGAGACGTTTGCCGTGGACAGGCGGTTTTTTTTATCAGCGTTTATTGATCTAACTCACGAAAAACAGTTCGGTCTGTGGAAATTGGTGTGATAACTTTGTCAGCATTGTAGTCAATCATCTGAAAGGCTCCTGTTCCGGAGCGAAGAGGACACACGAATGACACCGTTTATGACCGAAGATTTTCTACTCGATAGCGAATTTGCCCGCCGCCTGTACCACGATTACGCGAAAGATCAGCCTATTTTCGACTACCATTGCCACCTTCCGCCGCAGCAGGTTGCCGAAAATTATCGTTTCAAAAATCTGTATGACATCTGGCTGAAAGGCGATCACTACAAATGGCGCGCGATGCGCACTAACGGCGTGCCGGAGCGTCTGTGTACCGGGGATGCCTCCGATCGCGAGAAATTTGACGCCTGGGCAGCCACCGTGCCTCACACAATTGGCAACCCGTTATACCACTGGACCCATTTAGAGCTGCGTCGCCCATTTGGTATTACAGGTAAGCTGCTGTCACCTTCCACCGCCGATGAGATCTGGGAACAGTGCAATGCGTTACTGGCGCAGGACGCCTTCTCCGCCCGCGGGATCATGAAGCAGATGAATGTGAAGATGGTCGGCACCACCGACGATCCGATTGATTCCCTGGAACACCATGCGGTTGTCGCCAAAGACACTTCATTTGATATCAAGGTGTTGCCGAGCTGGCGCCCGGATAAAGCGTTCAACATCGAGCAGGCGACCTTCAATGACTATATGGCTAAGCTGGGTGAAGTGTCGGACACCGATATTCGCCGTTTTGCGGACCTGCAAAGCGCGCTGACCAAACGTCTGGACCACTTTGCCGCTCACGGTTGCAAAGTCTCCGACCACGCCCTGGACGTAGTGCTGTTTGCGGAAGCGACCGACGCCGAGCTGGACGCCATTCTGGCGCGTCGCCTGGCTGGCGAAACCCTTAGCGAACGCGAAGTGGCGCAGTTCAAAACCGCGGTGCTGGTGTTCCTCGGCGCAGAGTATGCTCGTCGCGGCTGGGTGCAGCAGTACCACATCGGCGCGCTGCGCAATAACAACCTGCGTCAGTTCAAATTGTTAGGCCCGGACGTGGGCTTCGACTCGATCAACGATCGCCCGATGGCTGAAGAGCTGTCTAAGCTGCTGAGCAAGCAGAACGAAGAGAACCTGCTGCCGAAGACCATTCTCTACTGCCTGAACCCACGCGATAACGAAGTGCTGGGCACCATGATCGGTAACTTCCAGGGCGAAGGGATGCCGGGCAAGATGCAGTTCGGCTCCGGCTGGTGGTTCAACGATCAGAAAGACGGCATGGAGCGGCAGATGACCCAGCTGGCGCAGCTCGGCCTGCTGAGCCGCTTTGTCGGGATGCTGACCGACAGCCGCAGCTTCCTCTCCTACACGCGCCACGAATACTTCCGCCGCATTCTGTGCCAGATGATCGGCCGTTGGGTGACCGCCGGCGAAGCGCCTGCGGATATCGCGCTGCTGGGCGAGATGGTGAAAAACATTTGCTTTAACAATGCGCGTGACTATTTCGCCATTGAACTGAACTAAGACCAGAGGTCGGTTGATATGCAATACATCAAAATCCATTCGCAGGATAACGTCGCGGTCGCGCTGGCGGATATGACGGCCGGTAGCGTGGTGACGATCGACAATGACCCGGTCACCCTCGGTCAGGATATCGTTCGCGGACACAAGTTTGCACTGCGCGCTATCGCGAAAGGGGAAAACGTCGTTAAGTATGGGCTGCCGATTGGCCATGCGCTGGCGGATATCGCGCCGGGCGAGCATGTCCATGCGCACAATACGCGCACCAATCTCAGCGACCTTGACGCGTATCGCTATCAACCGGAGCAGGTTGCCCAACCGCCGCAGCCAGCGGATCGCGAAGTGCAGATTTATCGTCGCGCCAATGGCGACGTCGGCGTGCGCAATGAGCTGTGGATCCTGCCGACCGTCGGCTGCGTCAACGCCATGGCCCGCCAGATGCAGAACCGTTTTCTGAAAGAGGCAAACGGCGCGGAGGACATCGATGGGGTACATCTCTTCAGCCATACCTATGGCTGCTCGCAGCTCGGGGACGATCACCTCAATACCCGCACCATGCTGCAGAATATGGTTCGCCATCCGAACGCCGGGGCGGTGCTGGTGGTGGGCCTTGGCTGTGAAAACAACCAGGTGGAGGCCTTTCGCGAAACGCTGGGCGAGTATGATCCGCAGCGCGTGCACTTTATGGTTTGTCAGCATCAGGACGATGAAGTGGAGGCGGGAGTGGCGCATCTCCACCAGCTGTATGACGTGATGCGTCAGGATAAACGTCAGCCGGGTAAGCTGAGCGAGCTGAAGTTTGGCCTCGAGTGCGGCGGGTCTGACGGCCTGTCCGGTATTACCGCCAACCCGATGCTGGGGCGCTTCTCAGACTACGTGATCGCCAACGGCGGCACCACCGTGCTGACCGAAGTGCCGGAGATGTTCGGCGCTGAACAGCTGCTGATGAGCCACTGCCGCGACGAAGCGACCTTCGACAAGCTGGTGACTATGGTCAATGACTTTAAGCAGTACTTTATCGCGCACGACCAGCCTATTTACGAAAACCCCTCGCCGGGCAACAAGGCTGGGGGGATCACCACCCTCGAGGATAAGTCGCTGGGCTGTACCCAGAAAGCGGGCTCCAGCCAGGTCGTGGATGTCCTGCGCTACGGCGAACGTCTGAAAGTTCATGGTCTGAACTTGCTGAGCGCGCCAGGCAATGATGCCGTCGCCACCAGCGCGCTGGCCGGCGCCGGCTGCCATATGGTGCTGTTCAGTACCGGCCGCGGCACGCCGTACGGCGGCTTTGTGCCGACGGTGAAGATCGCCACCAACAGCGAGCTGGCGGCAAAGAAAAAGCACTGGATCGACTTCGATGCCGGACAGCTGATCCACGGCAAAGCGATGCCACAGCTGCTGGAGGAGTTCGTGGATACCATTGTGGCTTTCGCCAACGGCAAACCGACCTGTAATGAGCAGAATGACTTCCGCGAGCTGGCCATCTTTAAAAGCGGTGTTACCCTGTAAAGGCGCATTCATATTGGCGCCCGGGCGGCGTTGATCGCGCATTGGCCTGATAGCGCAGCGTCATCGGGTAAGCAGCAGCGGCGTTTCAGCCTGTGAAGCGCCGTTTGTTTTTTCTCTCAGGGAGCTTTCATGACCGCGTATTGGCTGGCTCAGGGCGTCGGCGTTATCGCCTTTCTTATCGGCATTACCACCTTTATCAACCGCGACGAACGTCGCTTCAGGCTTCAGCTGGCGGTCTATAGCGCCGTTATCGGCGTCCATTTTTTCCTGATGGGCGCCGCGCCTGCCGGGATGAGCGCCGGGCTTAATGCGCTCCGCACGGTCATTTCCCTGCGCACCCGCAGCCTGTGGGTGATGACAGTCTTTATCCTGCTGACGTTGATCCTCGGCCTTGGCAAGCTGCAGCATGCTATGGAGCTGCTGCCGATTATTGGCACTGTCGCCAGCACCTGGGCGCTGTTTCGCTGTAAAGGGCTGACCGTCCGCTGCGTGATGTGGTGCTCCACCGCCTGCTGGGTGACGCATAACCTGTGGCTGGGTTCGATTGGCGGGACGCTGATTGAAGGCAGCTTCCTGATCGTCAACGGCCTGAATATCATTCGCTTCCGCCGGATGCAAAAGCGGGGTATCGATCCGTTCAGGGTTGAAAACGCGGTGCAGGAAGAGAGCCCCTCCGCGCGGTAGCGGAGGGGAAAGGCATTAACTGCGCAGGGCGTTTTTCGCCAGCTGGTCGTCTTCCGCCATGCAGGCGGCGGCGGTAAACAGGGCGTCGGTGGAGGAGTTCAGCGCGGTTTCGCAGGAATCCTGCAGCACGCCGATGATAAAGCCGACGGCAACCACCTGCATCGCCACATCGTTCGGAATACCAAACATATTACAGGCCAGCGGGATCAGCAGCAGCGAACCGCCCGCCACGCCGGAGGCGCCGCAGGCGCACAGCGAAGCGACCACGCTCAGCAACAGCGCCGTCGGCAGATCCACCGGAATGTTCAGCGTATGGACCGCCGCCAGCGTCAGCACGGTAATCGTGATTGCCGCGCCCGCCATATTGATGGTCGCCCCCAGCGGAATGGAGACCGAATAGGTATCGCGATCCAGGTTCAGCTTCTCGCATAGCGCCATATTCACCGGAATATTGGCGGCGGAGCTGCGGGTGAAAAACGCGTAGACGCCGCTTTCGCGCAGGCAGGTCAGCACCAGCGGATAGGGGTTACGGCGAATCTTCCAGAACACCAGCAGCGGGTTAATCACCAGCGCCACCAGCAGCATACAGCCCACCAGTACCAGCAGCAGCTGGGCGTAGCCCCACAGCGTTTCAAAACCGGTGGTCGCCAGGGTGGAAGAGACCAGGCCGAAGATCCCCAGCGGCGCAAAGCGGATCACCACTTTAACGATAAAGGTCACCGCGTGGGAGATATCGTTGATCAGGTTTTTCGTGGTGTCGTTACCATGGCGCAGGGCGAAGCCAAGCCCCACCGCCCACACCAGAATACCGATATAGTTGGCGTTCAGCAGGGCGTCGACCGGGTTGGACACCATGCTCATCAGCAGACTACGCAGCACCTCAACAATCCCCGACGGCGGCGTGATGCTGTCGGCGGCGGTGGTTAAGTGCAGAGTCGACGGAAAGAGAAAACTGAACAACACCGCGGTCAGCGCCGCACTAAAGGTGCCCAGCAGATAGAGAAACAGAATAGGGCGAATACTGGTTTTTTGTCCGTGCTGATGGTTGGCGATCGAGGCCATGACGAGCATCAATACCAGCACCGGCGCTACCGCCTTTAACGCGCCGACGAACAGGGTCCCCAGCAGGCCGACGGCGATAGCCGCTGGCTTAGAGACCAGCGCCAGCAGCACGCCAAGCACCAGGCCGATTAAAATTTGTTTCACCAGGCTGCCTTGCGCCAGGCGGGAGAGCCACCCTGATGGGGGAGTGCGTGTTGTCATAATTCATTCCTTCCAGTGATGTAGCAAGCCATCCCAGCCACGTATTATTTGTTACGTTTATGTCAGGATGTAAATAGATGTTTGCATAGCCGAGTATACGGAAAGAAAGCCTGGCGGGAAGCGTAAAATACTGTGATTTTAATCTGGATCTTATTTTTTAACTACGCAGTAACATAATTGTGACATGAGCAGGCATTCTCGTTATGAGAAGGTCTGCTATAGCCGATTACCGCGCCGCCAGCGGGAGCCGACGGCGCGCCAGGCAGGTTATTCAGGCAGTTTGCGCTGCTTGTCGTGCTGCTTGTTGACCCAGGCGTTAATCAACAGCGTGACGGTCAGGATGCCGCCCACGACCCCCAGCGAGATGGCGACCGGGATATGGTAGAAGTCGACGATCAGCATCTTCACGCCAATAAACACCAGGATCACCGACAGGCCATATTTGAGCATCGAGAAGCGCTCAGCGACCCCCGCCAGCAGGAAGTACATGGCGCGCAGGCCGAGAATGGCAAACAGGTTCGAGGTCAGCACGATAAACGGGTCGGTGGTGACCGCGAAGATCGCCGGGATACTGTCGACGGCGAATATCACATCGCTCAGCTCGACCAGAATCAACACCAGCAGCAGCGGCGTGGCGAACAGCACCCCGTTTTTACGGGTGAAGAAGCGCTCGCTCTCGATTTTATCGGTCATTCGCAGATGGCTGCGGATCCAGCGCACCAGCGGTTTGTCGCCGATGCCGGAATCATCCTCTTTCGCCAGCGCCATCTTCACGCCGGTAAACAGCAGGAAGGCGCCGAAGACGTACAACAGCCAGTCGAACTGGGAGATAAGCCAGCTGCCGGCGAAGATCATAATGGTGCGCAGAACAATCGCCCCGAGGACGCCATACACCAGCACCCGGCGCTGCAGAGCAGGCGGCACGGCGAAGTAGCTGAACAGCATCAGCCAGACGAAGACGTTATCGACCGCCAGCGCTTTTTCAATCAGATAACCGGTGAGGAAGGCCAGGGCCTGCGGATCGGCGACGGCGCGGCCCTGGGTTTGCACCAGATACCACCAGAACGCGGCGTTGAACAACAGAGAAAGTGTGACCCAGAGGATAGACCAGCCAGCGGCCTGCTTCATGGTCATGCTATGCGAACCGCGTCGTCCCTGAAGCAGCAGGTCGATCGCCAACATGATCGCGACGACGACAGCGAATCCACCCCATAGCAACGGCGTGCCGACAGTATTCATTTGATATTCCTTACATAAAAACAAAAACGGCTGACGTCGGAAGACGGCAGCCGCTGCGCTTTTATGCATAGACCTCGCCTTCCGGCAAGGTCTCACTTACAACAACCAAAGTTCATCGCGATGGGCTTTGGTGATTGCCCGGCGACCGGATGCGGTATTACACGCATCGTAATGACGATCGGCCGGCAAGGAAGTTACTCCCCTTTGCTCGTAACAAAATATGTCACGAGGCGGTTTTCGTCAATGGCGGCCAGACGGGCCTTTACACTCTTTTACGCCAGCGGCTGCGTATCGGCCGGGAAGATCACCCCGGTCTGGCGACGAATTTCGCTCGACAGTTTCGCCGTGATACGGCTCACAGCCAGGCCCGGATGGTCGACATCCTCTGTTTCCACCAGCCGCGCGAAGGTCTCCGCCTCATACAGCATAGTATTGATATGCTGCGGCTGCGTCAGGTCCTGGGCTTTGCCGCCGCGCGGCACAAACGCCAGCTTCTGGCACTCGGAGATTTTTTCGATCACCAGTACCCCTTCTTCCCCCTGAATTTCGCTGGGGATCGCCGAGTCGCTCACCTTGGAGTGATGCAGCGTCACGTCGAAGTCGTCATAGCTCAGCACCACGGTGCCCTGGGCGTCCACGCCGCTGTCCAGCAGGCAGGCGGTGGCATGAACGGCCCGCGGTTCGCCCCACAGCGCCACAGCGGACGCCAGGCAATAGAAGCCGATATCCATAATCGAACCGTTGGAGAACGCCGGATTAAAGGTGTTGGGGTTTTCGCCGTCGAGGTAGCGCTGGTAGCGCGAAGAGTACTGGCAGTAGTTAATGAAGGCTTTACGCAGTTTACCCACTTTGCCGAGGGTTTCCTTCAGCAGCAGAAAGTTGGGCAGGCTGGCGGTTTTGAAGGCTTCAAACAGCACCACGTGGTTGGCTTTCGCCACCGCGATGGCCGCCTCGACCTCCTGTAGATTCGACGCCAGCGGTTTTTCGCAAATGACGTGCTTCTTGTGGCTCAGGAACAGCCGCGTCTGCGGGAAGTGCAGGGAGTTCGGGCTGGCGATATACACCGCATCAATGGCGTCGCTTTGCGCCAGCGCCTCCAGCGAGGTATACAGATGCTCGACCGGATAGTCATTGGCGAAGGCTTGCGCCTGTTCGAGGCTGCGGGAGTAGATGGCGGTAAGTTTATATTTGCCGGTTTCATGGGCGGCATCGACAAACTGCTTAGTGATCCAGTTTGTGCCAACAACTGCGAAACGTATCATAAACGGTGACGAACTCCATTAAAGGGAACCTGTCGCCACTCTATCATGCCCCCATGACAAAACCAGTGCGTGACTACGCAGAACGCTTCAACGAAAGGTGCGTCAGCCACAGGCGGGTGTCGAACTCCAGCTGGTAGTATTGCGGCTCCATATGGCAGCACAGCTGATAGAAAGCCTTGTTGTGATCCTTCTCTTTCAGATGCGCCAGCTCATGAACCACGATCATGCGCAGAAAGGCCTCCGGCGCGTCGCGAAATACCGTTGCCACGCGGATCTCCGCTTTGGCTTTCAGCTTGCCGCCCTGAACGCGGGAAATGGCGGTATGCAGGCCGAGCGCATTGTTCAGCACGTGGATCTTACTGTCATACATCACTTTGTTGATCGGCGCCGCGCCGCGCAGAAAGCGGTTTTTCAAGTCCTGGGTGTACTGATATAGCGCTTTATCGCTGTTAACGTCGTGCCCTTGCGGATAGCGCTTTTGCAGCACCTCGCCGAGGCGGTCTTGCTCGATTAACGTGGTCACCTGCGCCAGCAGCGATTCAGGATAGCCCTGTAAATAAATGAGTTTTGTCATCGTCTTATCATTACGTCTGTCAGGAGGGCAGTTCAGCCACGGTCATGGTAAAGACCAGCGGCGCAGTACCCTCATTGCGGTAACCGTGCTCTATTTCGGTGCGGGCCACCGCGGATTCTCCGACCGCCACCGTGCGGCAGGTCTCGCCAAGCGTCAGCGTCAGCGCGCCGGCTTCCACGTGCAGCAGCTCGAAGGTCGTCGCCGGGTGGCCGGGCGAGGTAAAGGCTTCGCCGGGCTGCATCTCCCAGCGCCACAGCTCAATCATATTCGGCCCGGCGGTGCCGGCGAGAAGCCTGGCGCTGCCTCCCAGCGGGCCTTGCCAGAGGGTGGGGATCTGCTCGGCGGGAATAATATGCAACGCGGGTTCGCTTGCCACATTGACGATATCCGCCACCGAAACGCCCAGCGCGGCGGCGAGTTTGCAGAGGATCGCAATGCTGGGGTTGGCGGCCTCTTTTTCCATCTCGACCAGCATACCTTTGCTGATGCTGGCCCGGCGCGATAGCTCGTCCAGCGACATTTTTTTCGCTTTACGGTAGGCCTTCAGCCGCGTGGCGACGGCGCGACTTACCTGGTCGACATCAGCTCCTGAATCGGTCGTTATATTGACTTTTACGTTCATTGGTCACTATGATGAAACAAATTGGTCATTACAGGATTATCGAATGCGTAGCGTAACGCCGTCAATCGAATCTGCGGTCAGCCGCCTGGCGCCGGGCTTTCGGGCATTAAGTATTGTGGTGGAGAGTGCGCCGGTGGCCAACCCCGCCATCGCGGAGCAGGCGCTGGCCGAGGCCTGCCAGGCGGTGCAGCAGGATGATGTGCCCTGGGCGCAAGCGCACCTGGCGGCATGGGATGAAGCCTTCAGCGCCTTCGGCGCGAAGGCGAAACGTACCCCCTGTTCGGCGCAGGCGCTGCGCAAGCGGGTGCGGAAAGAGGGGAGCCTGCCGGCCATCGATCCGGTAGTGGATATCTACAACGCGATCAGCATTCGCTATGCCGTCCCGGTCGGTGGGGAAAATCTGGCCGCCTACCGTGGCGAACCGCGGCTGGCCATTGCCCGCGGCGATGAGCCATTCGATACGCTAAAATCGGCAGAGCCGGTGGTGGAATATCCGGAGCCGGGCGAAGTCATCTGGCGGGATGATATAGGCGTAACCTGCCGACGCTGGAACTGGCGACAGGGCGTACGTACCCGGCTGGACAGCGGCGCGCAGACGATGTGGTTTATTCTCGAAAGCCTGCCGGCGATGCCGTTGTCGGCCCTGCAAGAGGCGGGAGAGCGGCTGGTAGGCTATCTGCAGCAGCTGATGCCCGGTGCCCGCGCGTCGATAACGCTGCTGCAAGCCGATGGCGAGGGCGATCTACGCTGAGCGGCGATGATCAGCGATCTCTCTTCAACTGGACAGGATTTGCGTATAAACTCGCGGGTTTTACTATTCCGGAGGCGGAGAGGCGATGAGCCAGGCAGAGTTAAACGGTGAGTTATTCACATTAGAGCGGTTCCCACCTAACGCTGAAGAAGAAGCGCTTCAGGCGTGGGAAGCGGCGGATGAATATCTGCTGCAACAGGTGAATGACGTCGACGGCCTGACGCTCATCTTCAACGACGGCTTCGGCGCGCTCGCCTGCGCGCTGGCGGAGCGCAACCCCGTCAGCATCAACGATTCCTTTATTTCCGAGCTGGCGACCCGCCACAACCTACGGATGAACGGCATTGATGAAGAGAGCGTGCGCTTTCAGGATAGCCTGAGCCCGCTGCCGGCCTCGCCGGCGCTGGTGCTGATTAAGGTGCCAAAGCAGCTGGCGCTGCTGGAACAGCAGCTGCGCGCCCTGCGCCAAGTGGTGACGCCGGAAACCCGCATTATCGCCGCGGCGAAAGCCCGCGATGTGCATAACTCGACGCTGGCGCTGTTTGAAAAAATTCTCGGTACCACCACCACCTCGCTGGCATGGAAAAAAGCGCGTCTGATCCACTGCGTTTTCACCGCCCCTGAGCTGGCCGATGCGCCGCAAACCTACAGCTGGAAGCTGGACGGCACGCCGTGGACCATCCACAACCATGCCAACGTTTTTGCCCGCAGCGGTCTGGATATCGGCGCGCGCTTCTTCCTGCAGCATTTACCGTCTAATTTAGAAGGCGAGATCGCCGATCTCGGCTGCGGCAACGGGGTGATTGGCCTGCAGGCGCTGGCGCAGAACCCGAACGCGCGGGTCATGTTCACCGATGAGTCGCACATGGCGGTGGCTTCCAGCCGGTTGAACGTCGAGCACAACCTGCCGGACGATATCGACCGCTGTGAATTTATGGTCAACAACTCGCTCTCCGGCATTGAGCCGGACCGCTTTACGGCGATCCTGTGCAATCCGCCGTTCCATCAGCAGCACGCCATTACCGACCATATTGCCTGGCAGATGTTTAACGACGCCCGCCGCAGCCTGAAATACGGCGGCGAGCTGTACGTCGTCGGCAACCGCCACCTCGATTACTTCCGTAAGCTGAAGCGCGCGTTTGGTAATTGCACGACGATTGCGACGAACAATAAGTTCGTCATTTTGAAAGCGACCAAGGTGCGTAAGCAGCGCTGATACTTGTCGCAGTTTACCCGGCTTGCGGCTGTCGCCTTAGCCGGGCTACCGGCTGACGCCTTCGCCGGGCTAGCGTGCGGGATTATCGTGGTAGCCCGGGGAAGGCGCATCGCGCCGCCCCCGGGACACGGCTAAATCGTCAGCGCCAGCTTCGTGCCCTGGGCAATCGCCCGGCGCGCATCCAGCTCCGCCGCCACGTCGCAGCCGCCGATCAAATGCACCGTTTTCCCTGCCGCGCGCAGCGGTTCCGCCAGCTCGCGGCGCGGCTCCTGACCGGCGCAGACAATCACATGATCCACCGCCAGCAGCTGGCGTTCACCGCCGATAGTCACATGTAACCCCTCATCATCGATCTTCTCATAGCTGACCCCCGGGATCATTTTCACGCCGCGCGCCAGCAGCGTCGCGCGATGGATCCAGCCGGTGGTTTTGCCGAGCCCTTCGCCCGGTTTGCTCGCTTTGCGCTGCAGCATCACAATTTGTCGCGGGCTTTGACTCAGTTGCGGGCCCTCAGGACTCAGCCCTCCCGCCGTTTGCAGGCTGGTATCGATACCCCATTCGCGACAGAATTCGCCGATATCCTGGCTGGTGGCCACGCCCGACTGGCTTAGGTACATCGCGGTGTCGAAGCCGATGCCGCCGCAGCCGATGATCGCCACCTTCGCGCCAACCGGCGCTTTGTCGCGCAAGACATCCAGGTAGCTGAGCACCTTGGGATGATCGATCCCGGCGATCGCCGGCAGGCGCGGGGCGATACCGGTGGCGAGGATCGTCTCATCGAACGCCAGCAGATCGTCTGCCGTAACGCGGGTGTTCAGGCGCAGATCGACGCCGTTAAGATCGAGCATGGTGCGGTAGTAACGCAGCGTCTCGTGGAACTCCTCTTTGCCAGGGATCTGTTGGGCGATATTAAACTGGCCGCCGATCTCCGGCAGCGCATCGAACAACGTGACCTGATGGCCGCGGGCGGCGGCGTTAACGGCAAAGGCCAGACCGGCCGGCCCGGCGCCGACCACCGCCAGCCGTTTAGGCGCGTTGGCAGGCAGGACCGGCATCAGGGTTTCATGACAGGCGCGCGGGTTGACCAGACAGGAGGTGACTTTGCCGACGAAGATCCGATCGAGACACGCCTGGTTGCAGCCGATGCAGGTGTTGATCTGATCGGCACGATCGTTCTGCGCTTTTGACATAAATTCGGCGTCGGCAAGGAACGGGCGGGCCATTGATACCATATCGGCATCGCCGCGGGCGAGAATATCCTCCGCGACCTGCGGATCGTTGATGCGGTTGGTGGTGATCAGCGGGATCGACACCGCGCCTTTCAGCTTGCGGGTGACCCAGCTAAAGGCGCCGCGCGGTACCGGCGTGGCGATGGTTGGAATGCGCGCTTCGTGCCAGCCGATCCCGGTGTTGATGATGGTCGCTCCCGCCGCTTCAATCGCTTTGGCCAGTTCGGTGACTTCCGCCAGCGTGCTGCCGTCGTTGACCAGATCGAGCATCGACAGACGGTAGATGATAATGAAATCGTGGCCGGCGCGCTGGCGCACGGCCTTGACCACTTCAACGGCGAAACGCATACGGCGCGCGTAATCGCCGCCCCATTGATCGCTGCGCTGGTTGGTGCGCGCGGCGAGGAATTCGTTAATCAGATAGCCCTCAGAGCCCATCACCTCGACGCCGTCATAGCCCGCTTCCCGCGCGAGCTGGGCGCAGTGGGCAAAATCATCGATCAGCGTGAGGATCTCGTTGTGGCTCAGCTCATGAGGGGTGAACCGGTTAATCGGCGCCTGCAGAGGCGAGGGGGCGACCAGCGCGGGCTGGTAGCTGTAGCGCCCGGTATGCAGGATCTGCAGAGCGATTTTGCCGCCTTCCTGATGTACCGCGTCGGTGATCTGGCGATGATGCGCCAGATGGCTGGCATCGTTGAGCACCGCGCCGCCGGCCATGGTCACCCCGGACGGGGCGGGAGCGATGCCGCCGGTGACGATCAGCGCCACGCCGTGACGCGCGCGCTCGGCGTAAAAGGCCGCTAACCGCTGCGCGCCGTCGGGCAGTTCTTCCAGACCCGTATGCATGGAGCCCATCAACACGCGGTTTTTAAGGGTAGTGAAGCCCAGCTCAAGCGGGGCGAAAAGCGACGGATAGCGGCTCATAATGGCTTCCAATGTAAAATTATTGTTATGTGGTCGGATGAGTTACTAATTTAGCCGTCGTGGAGAAAAAGGGAAAAGGGGAGTGCGGTGATTGTGATGGGATTCAAAGAACGGCGAAGCGTTGCCCCTCACCCCGGCCCTCTCCCAAAGGGAGAGGGAGAAAGGCGGACCAGCACTGGTATTCAGGCTTGCGCCAGACGGTTCCCTCTCCCTCCGGGAGAGGGTTAGGGTGAGGGCGAAGACGGGTACCGATATCCAGGCCAGCGCCAGACGGTTCCCTCTCCCTCCGGGAGAGGGTTAGGGTGAGGGCGAAGACGGGCACCGATATCCAGGCCAGCGCCGGACGGTTCCCTCTCCCGCCGGGAGAGGGTTAGGGTGAGGGGGAAGACGCAACGCGCTGGCGGCGTTCCAGACCCGGCGCCTGCCACATCGATGTTGTCAGCCCGCTATCGACAAGACCAAGCTGATCGGCATACACCGACTGCCATTTACTCATCATCTCCTGATAAAGCTCGCGATGTTGCGGATTAGGGCTGAATTCGCGGTGCCAGCTCACTAACTTTTCTCCAGCGCTGGCCATATCGCCGTACAGCCCGGCGCCAGCGCCGGCGGCAATGGCGCAGCCGAGGGCAGTGGCTTCGCGGACCACCGGTACCCGTACCGGCAGGCCGGTGACGTCGCTGAGGATCTGGCTCCACAGCGCGCCTTTAGAGCCGCCGCCGGCAAACACCAGGCTGTCGAAAGTCACCCCGGAAAACTGCGAAATCTGCGCCAGGTTGCAGGCGGAGACAATCGCCGCGTTCTCCTCCAGGGCCCGGAACAGGGTGGCTTTATTGCACTTCTCCGGATCGATGGAGAGGTTAATAAACGATGGCGCAGCGTGGTACCACTGCTTAAAGTGCATGGCGTCGGAAAAAATAGGCATCACGCCGTGGGAACCGGCGGGTACGCGGCTGGCCATCTCCTCCAGCAGCGAATAGGCATCGACGCCGAGACGCTCGGCAATCAGCTTTTCTTCAGCGCAGAAGGCGTCGCGGAACCAGCGCATGGTCAGTCCGGTAAAGAAACTGATCGATTCCGCCTGCGCCATGCCGGGGATCACGTGAGGATTGACGCGGATATTCATCTGCGGGTCGGTGCGCACCTGCGGCAGATTGACCACCTGCTGCCAGAAAGTGCCGCCGAGTACCGCGCTTTGCCCGGCGCGTACCACCCCGAGCCCGAGGCAGCCGAGCTGCACGTCGCCGCCGCCCATCACCACCGGCGTCCCGACGCGCAGGCCGCTCTGCTGGGCTGCTGCTTCGGTGACGGCGCCCAGCAGCGTGCCGGTCTCTTTCACCGGCGAGAGCATATCGGCGCGCAGCCCGGCCATATCCAGCAGCGCCGGACGCCAGTCGCGGCTGAACAGATCGAGCATGCCGGTGGTGCCTGCGTTTGACGGGTCGACCGCCAGCTCGCCGGAAAGCTTCGCCGCCAGCCAGTCGCTGATCATGGTGATAGTCGCCGCCTTGCGGTAGATATCGGGACGATGGTGCGCCAGCCACAGCAGGCGTGGCATGGCGCTGAGCGCCAGCGTTTGCCCGGAGACCTCGTACACCTCGGATTCAAAACGATAGTCGTGGATCTCCTTAAGCTCCGCCACTTCGCGGCTGGCGCGGGCATCAACGTTGGCGCAGGCCCAGATGGCCTCGCCGTTGCGGTCATAGAGGACGATCCCTTCGCGCATCGAACAGCAGGCGACGGACTGAATATCGGCGGCAGAGAGCCGGGCGGCGTCGAGCGCCTGGCGAATGCACTGGCAGGCCAGCTGCCAGTTGGTGGTAAGGTCGAACTCCATCGAGCCGGGGACGTTATCGACGCTCAGGTGTTTCCATTCGGCCTGGCCCACCGCCAGCTGGCGGCCATTAAGATCGAAAATGACCGCCCGTATGCTGCCGGTCCCGGCATCTAACGCTAACAGGTAACTCATGACATGCGCCTCACTGTTGTCGCGCGGCGCCGGGCCGTCAGGAGGCCAGTGCGAGCACCGCGCGTGCTGTTGTCTCTTCCGTTACCAGGCCATTAATGCGCTTGCCAATCAGAGCGGCATGAATCGCCTGCGCTTTTTGTTCTCCCCCGGCGACGCCGACGATGGTCGGCAGCTGCGCCAGCTCATCAAGGGTCACGCCGAGCAGTTCCCGATGGATCTCCAGTCCTTCTACCGGCCGGCCGTCGGCCTGCAGGAAATAACCTAAAATGTCGCCGACCGCCCCTTTGCGGGCGTACATCAGCTGTTCGCCCTCGCTGATATAGCCGGAGCGCAGAATGGTCGCGTCGCGCCGCTGATCGATAGCGCCAATGCCAACCACCGCCGCGTCCGCCGCCGTCGCCGCCAGCATCACATCGCGCACGCTGGATTCGCGGCGCAGGATCTCAGCGACCTCCGCCGACGAGACCCGCAGCGGCGCCGGAATAATACTGACGCTGCAGGCGGCATCCAGTTGGCCGATGCCGGTCATATAGGGGCCGACGCCGCCGGAGAGAGTGACCAGTCGCACCTGCTGCGAGCCGATAAAGCCGCTGAGATGCTGCAGGCAGCTCATGGTGGCTTCGCCGAAGCCGACCGCCAGCAGCTGTCCCGGTTGCAGAATGCCCATCAGCGACTGCGCGGCACCGATCCCCAGCCGGGTATTCATCGGCGGGGTGTTGAGCGCCGGCAGCACACGGGCAATCTTGAGGCCAAAGCGCTGCTGGAGTTCACTTTCCAGCGCCAGACAGCCCTCATAGCGCGAGTTGATCTGCACGCGAATCACCCCGGACTGGCGGCCTTTCTCCAGCAGGCGGGAAATCTTCAGCCGCGGCAGCCCCAAACGCTCGCCGATGTCGTTTTGCGTCAGGCCGTCGTGGTAGTAACACCACGCCACCCGCGCCACCAGCTCTTCCTCGGCTAACGCCAGCCCGGCGTAGCGATGGTCTTCCGTAATGCGTTTTTCGCTCATAAATTGAACTCTTATAAAAATTTAGATCATATGTTCGCTATTGCGCGGCTGGAAAGTGTGAGCCGACTGGCAAAACGGATCTTTCATCTCTGGCCGCTTTTTTCCGGACGATCTAAAGCGCCAAACTGTGATCTTCGCACGGTTGTAAATATAGTTCACCGTCTACGCTTTTGAACATTATTAAATTTAAAAATCATTTGTTCAAACGAGGCGCGACGATGAAGCCACTGCTTGAAGCTCGCCAGATCCGCAAACAGTTCTCCGGCGTTGCCGTGCTGAAGGGCATCGACTTTACGCTATGCGCGGGCCAGGTGCATGCGCTGATGGGGGGCAACGGCGCGGGTAAATCGACGCTGATGAAGATCATCGCCGGCGTCGAAACCCCGGATAGCGGTGAACTGACGATCGGCGAACGCGCGTTTGCGCGCCTTAACCCGGCGTTGGCCCACCAGCTGGGCATCTATCTGGTGCCGCAGGAGCCAATGCTGTTTCCCAACCTCAGCGTGCGCGAGAACATTCTCTTTCGTCTGCCGAAGCGGGCGGATACCACCGCGCGGCTGCAGGAAAAACTGCAGCAGCTGAACTGCCAGATCAACCTCGATGCCAGCGCCAGCACGTTGGAAGTGGCCGATCAACAGATGGTCGAGATCCTGCGCGGCCTGATGCGCGAGGCGCGGATCCTGATCCTGGATGAACCCACCGCCTCTTTAACGCCGGGTGAAACCGAGAGACTGTTTAGCCAGATCCGCGCGTTACAGGCGCTGGACGTTGGGATCGTCTTTATCTCGCACAAACTGCCGGAAATCCGCCAGCTGGCCAGCCATGTGTCGGTGATGCGCGACGGGGCAGTGGTGCTCAGTGGCGAAACGGCGGGCTACGGCGACCAACAGCTTATCAGCGCCATGACGCCGGCCAGCCGCGACCATGCGCTGAGCGACACGCAAAAGCTGTGGCTGGCGCTACCGGGCAATCGCCGTACCCAGGCGCAGGATTTTCCCGTGCTGCGGGTGGAGGATCTCACTGGCGAAGGTTTTATCGATCTCAGTCTGGAGATCCGCGCCGGGGAGATCGTCGGCCTTGCCGGGCTGGTGGGATCCGGGCGCACCGAATTTGCCGAAACCTTATACGGCCTGCGTCCGCCGCGCGCCGGGAGGATCTGGCTGGAGAACCGCGAGATTAGTCAGGAGAGCACCCGCGCCAGGTTGGCCAGCGGGCTGGTCTATCTGCCGGAAGACCGCCAGGTCTCCGGGCTGTTTCTCGATGCGCCGGTGCGCTGGAACACGGTGATGTTCAATCAGCCGTCGTGGTGGCAGCAGGGGAAACGGGAGGCGGCGGTGGTCGAGCGCTATCACCGGGCGCTGGGGATCAAGCTGGCCGATGGCGACCAGCCGGTACGCACTCTCTCCGGCGGCAACCAGCAGAAGGTGCTGCTGGCGCGCTGTCTGGAAGCTAATCCGTTGCTGCTGATTGTCGATGAGCCGACGCGCGGCGTGGATGTCTCCGCCCGCGCCGATATCTATCAGCTGCTGAAAAGCGTCGCCGCGCAAAATGTGGCGGTGCTGATGATCTCTTCCGATGTGGAGGAGTTCGTCGGTCTGGCCGACCGGGTGCTGGTGATGCATCAGGGCCGCCACAGCGGCGAGCTGGCGCGGCAGGCGGTGACCGTCGATCGCATGATGACCCTGGCCTTCGGAGGGCAGGCATGAAAACGTTATTCAAGAATCGCGATCTGAGCGCCTTTTTTGCCATCGTGGCGCTGTTTGCCGTGCTGGTGGCGCTCAATCCGGCCTATTTCAGCCTGCAGACGCTGGCGATGATTTTCGCCAGCTCACAAATCCTGTGCCTGCTGGCGCTGGGGGCGACGCTGGTGATGCTGACCCGCAATATCGACGTGTCGGTGGGCTCCACCGTTGGCCTGAGCGCCATCGCCGTTGGGGTAGCGCTGAACAACGGCTACGGGCTGGCGACGGCGATCGCCTTCGCGCTGGCGATAGGCGCGCTGGCCGGGGCTTTTAACGGCCTGCTGGTGGTGGGGCTGCGCATTCCGGCGATCGTCGCGACGCTCGGCACGCTGGGGTTGTATCGCGGGGTGATGCTGCTGTGGACCGGAGGGAAATGGATCGAAGGCTTGCCCGACAGCCTGAAATCGCTCTCGGAGCCCGCGTTTATCGGCGTGTCGCCGCTGGGCTGGCTGGTGCTGGCGCTGCTGCTGGCGGGCGGCTGGCTGCTGTCGCGCACCGCCTCTGGACGTGATTTCTATGCCGTTGGCGATAACCTCGCCGCTGCCCGCCAGCTGGGCGTGGCGGTCAATCGCACACGGATGCTGGCTTTTACCCTCAACGGTATGCTGGCGGCCTGCGCCGGGATCGTCTTCGCCGCGCAGATTGGCTTTGTCCCCAATCAGACCGGCAGCGGCCTGGAGATGAAAGCCATCGCCGCCTGCGTGCTGGGCGGAATATCGCTGCTCGGCGGCACCGGTACGCTGCTCGGCGCGTTTCTCGGCGCCTTTTTCCTCACCCAAATCGACACCGTGCTGGTGCTGTTCCGCCTTCCTGCCTGGTGGAATGACTTTATCGCCGGCCTGGTGCTGCTCGGGGTGCTGGTGCTTGATGGACGCCTGCGCCAGGCGCTGGCCCGCCATCAGCGGGCGCTGAAGTACGGTCGTTTCCAGCCCGGCAACAAAGGGGGCAAACAGGTTGCCCGCTTTCCCGAACGCAAAAGCAAAGAGGTGGCTTAAATGAAGCTGAAGCTTAACTGGGAAAGCGCGCTGCTGGCGTTATTAGTCGTGGAAATCCTGCTGTTCGGCGCGCTGAATCCGCGCATGCTGGATCTCAATATACTGCTCTTTAGCACCAGCGACTTTATCTGCATCGGCATCGTCGCGCTGCCGCTGACGCTGGTGATTTTCAGCGGCGGGATCGATATTTCGCTGGGCTCGACCATCGGACTGCGCGCCATCGCCCTCGGGGTGATGACCCAGGCGGGCTGGCCGCTGTGGCTGGCGGTGTCGCTGACGTTGCTGCTGGGGCTGCTGTGCGGGCTAATCAACGCCGCGCTGATCCACTACACCGGCATCAGCCCGCTGGTGATCACCCTCGGGACGCTGTATCTGTACGGCGGCGGCGCGCTGCTGCTTTCCGGCATGGCCGGCGCCACCGGTTATGAGGGGATCGGCGGCTTTCCCGACAGCTTCACCGCCTTCGCCAATTTAACTCTGGGCGGGCTGCCGCTGCCGCTGGTGCTGTTCGCGGGTATCACCTTTCTCTTCTGGCTGCTGGCCCATCGCGGGCGCTTTGGCCGCCACCTCTTTTTACTCGGGCAAAACCCGCGCGCCGCGCTATGCGGCGCTGTCGGTGAACGGCATCCCGTATGTGCTGTATGGCCTGGTCGGTATTGCCTCGGCGGTCGCGGCGCTGGTGATGGTCTCCTATTTCGGCTCGGCGCGTTCGGATTTAGGCCGTGACCTGCTGATGCCGGCGCTGACCGCGGCGGTGCTCGGTGGGGCCAATATTTACGGCGGCTCGGGATCGATACTGGGTACCGCGCTGGCGGCATTGCTGGTGGGGTATCTGCAACAGGGTTTACAGATGGTCGGCATCCCCAACCAGGTGTCGAGCGCGCTGTCAGGGGCGCTGTTGGTTGTGGTGGTGATGGGGCGTTCGCTGAGCCTGCACCGTGAATGGGTGCGCGCGACCTGGCGGCGTCTTTTCTCGCGTAAAACAATCGGAGCACAACAATGAAAACAAAACGTATCCTGCAGGTCAGCGCGCTGGCGCTGGCGATGAGCGTGGCAACCGCGCAAGCGGCGGACCGCATCGCCTTTATTCCTAAGCTGGTCGGCGTCGGCTTCTTTACCAGCGGCGGCAACGGCGCGAAAGAGGCGGGGAAAGCGCTGGGCGTGGATGTCACCTATGACGGCCCAACCGAGCCCAGCGTCTCCGGCCAGGTGCAGCTTATCAACAACTTCGTCAACCAGGGCTACAACGCGATTATCGTCTCAGCCGTCTCACCGGACGGCCTGTGTCCGGCGCTGAAGCGGGCGATGCAGCGCGGGGTGAAAGTCCTGACCTGGGATTCCGATACCAAGCCGGAGTGCCGCAGCATCTATATCAATCAGGGCACGCCGCAGCAGCTCGGCGGCCTGCTGGTGGAGATGGCGCAAAAGCAGGTGACGAAGCCCGCTGCCAAAGTGGCGTTTTTCTACTCCAGCCCGACGGTGACCGACCAGAACCAGTGGGTGAAGGAAGCCAAAGCCAAAATCGAAAAAGAACATCCGCAGTGGCAAATCGTCACCACCCAGTTTGGCTATAACGATGCCACCAAATCGCTGCAAACTGCCGAGGGGATCTTAAAAGCGTATCCGGATCTCGACGCCATTATCGCGCCGGATGCCAATGCCCTGCCGGCGGCGGCGTAGGCGGCGGAGAACCTCAAGCGTCAGGGCGTGGCGATCGTCGGCTTTAGTACCCCCAATGTGATGCGCCCCTACGTGGAGCGCGGCACGGTGAAAGCCTTTGGCCTGTGGGATGTGGTTCAGCAGGGCAAAATTGCGGTTAACGTCGCCGATCGATTACTGAAAAAGGGCGATCTTAACGTCGGGGATAGCGTTGAGGTGAAAGATATCGGCTCGCTGAAGGTCGAACCGAACAGCGTGCAGGGCTACCAGTATGAGGCGAAGGGCAACGGTATCGTGTTGCTGCCGGAGCGCGTGGTGTTCAGCAAAGAGAACATCAATAACTACGACTTCTGACGGAGGATGAGATGGCTGATTTAGATGATATCAAAGAGGGCAAGGACTTCGGCCTCGACCGCCCGCAGCAGAACACGCTGTACACCCTGAAAGGCTGCGGCTCGCTGGACTGGGGCATGCAGTCGCGGCTGGCGCGCATTTTTAATCCGCACAGCAACCGCACGGTCATGCTGGCCTTCGACCACGGTTACTTCCAGGGGCCAACCACCGGGCTGGAGCGTATCGACCTGTCGATTGCGCCGCTGTTCGAGGAGACCGACGTGCTGATGTGTACCCGCGGCGTATTGCGCAGTCAGGTACCGGCGGCGACCAATAAACCGGTGGTGCTGCGCGCCTCCGGCGGTAACTCGATTTTGAGTGAACTCTCCAACGAATGCGTGGCGGTGGCGATGGAGGACGCCCTGCGTCTCAACGTTTGCGCGGTGGCGGCGCAGGTCTATATCGGCAGCGAATACGAACATCAGTCGATCAATAACATCATCAAACTGGTGGACGCCGGCAACCGCTACGGTATGCCGGTACTGGCGGTCACTGGCGTCGGCAAAGAGATGGCCCGCGACGCCCGCTACTTCTCGCTGGCCAGCCGGATTGCCGCCGAAATGGGGGCGCAGTTTGTGAAGACTTATTTTGTTGAGGACGGTTTTGAGAAAGTGACCGCCAGCTGCCCGGTACCGATCGTCATCGCCGGGGGCAAAAAGCTGCCGGAGCATGAGGCGCTGGAGATGTGCTGGCGGGCGATCGACCAGGGGGCGTCCGGGGTGGATATGGGACGCAATATCTTCCAGTCCAGCGCCCCACGGGCGATGCTGAAGGCGGTGAAAAAGGTGGTGCATGAGAATCTGAACGCGCGCGAAGCGTACCAGTTCTGGCAGGAAGAGAAACAGGGAGAGCGGAAATGAACGTGACGCTGGTGGAGATCAATATCAAACCGGAGCGGGTCGACGAGTTTCTCGAGGTATTTCGCGCCAACCACGAAGGCGCGCTGCGGGAGCCGGGCAACCTGCGCTTTGATGTCCTGCAGGATCCGGAAGTGAAGACCCGCTTTTTTATCTACGAAGCCTATAAAGACGATGAGGCGGTGCTGGCGCACAAGAAAACCCCGCACTATTTAGCCTGCGTCGAAAAGCTGGAGGAGATGATGTCGCAGCCGCGGCAGAAGCGCAGCTTTATCGGCCTGCTGCCGCAGGTGTGAGACGAGCCCTCACCCCGACCCTCTCCCGAGGGGAGAGGGAGAAAAGCGGCTTCGAACGGTTCCCTCTCCCTGTGGGAGAGGGGTAGGGTGAGGGGAAAACGCTACGGCTTACGGAAAAACTCGTTATACAACATATATAAATGCGCCGCGCTCCACGAGAAGTTGGGCGCCCCCTGCTGGGCGCCGGTCAGCGGATTGTAGTTCTCCTGAATCGGGCCATCGGCGGTTAAGCCTTTGGCGTGCTGGAAGAAGGCGTCCGCCAGCTTCAGCGCCTCATCGCGATGACCGTAGCGCTCCATTCCCTTCAGGCCGAACCAGAACTGATCCACCCACACCCGTCCACGCCAGTAAATATCGGCGCCAAAGGCCGGGTTGGTCAGTGCGGCGGTGCCCAGCGGCACAAAGGTGTTGAACTCTTTCGGGTCGAGCATCACCGAAATCACATCGTCAGCATGTTGCTGCGTCGCCGCGCCGTTAAACAGCGGCGACCAGCCTTCCGGCCCTTTGCCGCGCTCGACGATCGGTTTACCGGCGCAGCCGTTGGCTAGCGGTTGTTCCTCGATACGAATGTCGTAATAGAAGCGGGTCTGCGGGTCAAACATGCAGGTATTGATATAATCCGCCAGCTTCGCCGCCAGCGCCTGATAGCGCTTTGCCTCTTCCGCTTTGCCAAGAACGGTCGCCATCTGCGCCAGATAGTGGTTATCGCTGTACATATAGCTGGCCTGATCGACCGACTCCTGAAGCAGCGAATACCCCAGCAGGTTGCCGTCGCGGTCGCGGTTTTCGGCGAATTTGACCGTCCAGTCGCTGCGTTTGCCGCCGTTGGCGACATATTTATCCAGCTGTTCTTTATCGATAAAACCAAATACCGCCGCATCGTCTCGCCCGGATTCCCACGATGCCGCTACCTGCGCCGGGATTTCGAGGCTGTCGTAATCGCCTTTGGCCGTCACCTGCTCGTAGGCGCTGAGGCCGGAAAGCGTCTGCTCGGTTTGCCCTTTTTTCACCGTGAACAGCATGGCGCCGTCGGCAGTGTTGTGCGCCTTATCGCGGGTCGCGCCATATTCCGGCACGCCGTTACCGTTATGGTCGCGATTGCGCAGCCACCAGTCGTGATAGGCCACCAGATTCGGATACATCTCTTCCAGCCACGCTTTATCTTTGGTGACGTTATACACCTCCATCACCGACCAGGCCGCGAGGCTTGGCTTAGTGTTGCGTTCGTTCCAGTTGCCGCCGTCGCCGCCGCGCTCGGGGCTCAGGTTCCAGGCAATCAGATCGGGCACAAATCCGGCATCCTGCGGACGCACCTTATCATTGGCTTTAATCTGCCAGGAGAAGACGGCGCGGATATTCTCTTTGGCGATATCCGGGTTGAAGTGGGCCATGGCGTAGGCTTGCTTCCAGGTATCCCACGGCCAGGTCTGGTTGCCGGAGAACCAGCGGCCGGTCACGGATGGGGTGACGGTGTGGTAATGCACCGCGCCGCCCGGCGCGCGCCAGTTGCCGTTGAGCGTCTCAATGGCTTTCACCGCTACGCGAGTCTGTTCGGCGGTGGCGTCCGGATTAATGAGCCCTTTTTGCAGATAGCCGTCCCAGCGCTGTTCGGAGGCGGCGAGATAATACGCCGGGCGCGCCAGAATATCGCGGATTTGCGCTTTTTCCTGGCGCGCTTGCTCCGCGGTAAGTAGGTGCGAATAGGTAGTGTACAGGATGGTGGAGCCGCGGATCTCCGCGCTGCTGGTAAAGCGATGACCGTCGATACGGGTCTCGGTTACCAGCGAACGGTGGATCTGATACTGCGATTCACCGGAAGTCATCAGGTCAGAGGCGGCGCGAACTTTGCCAAAGCTGACCGTCAGGCCGTCCGGCGTGGCGCTCAGACGGCGCTGATAGTCCGGGAAGGCTTCATCAATGGTTTTGTCCGATAGCGCTTTACCCTCTTTGGCGGCCAGTTTTTCCAGCAGTTCGCCATCCCACACCAGCTTCAGCGGAGTGTTGCTGGTGATTTTGGTCTCCAGCAGTGAAGTGTGGGCGCTGGCGAAGCGCAGCGTCATCTCCACCTTCACGCCGGGGGCGGTCAGCGTTTGTTTCAGCGCGCCGGGCAGGCTCCAGGCCTGCAGGGTGAAATCGACCTTTTTGCCGTTCTGATACACCGTCAGGCGATCGAAGTTGGTGGCCATAAAGTTGAGGTACTCTTCGGTCAGCAGCGCCGGGCCGGGGAAGCCGCCCATGGTCGCCGGGCCATCGGGCAGCAGGTGGCCGTGCCACGCCCCGAGGTCGAAAAAGGGGTTGAAGCGCTGGTGGTCATCGGCGTCGAAATCCTGCATATACTGCGGCGCGCCGCTGCGGTCGATGACGTTTTTAAACGCCTGCGCGGTGACGGCATGGGCGGAAAAACTCAGCATCAGCGCGCAGGCAAGCGGCGTCAGCGTAGTGGTGAGGTTCATGGTATCTCGGCTCCTTGTTACCAGTAGAAGTATTGCATCAGGAAAATTTTGTCGCTGGGGTCGCCGCTGGCGTTGCTGGTATAGAAACGGCTGTCGGCGGCGGTGGCGAAACGACCGCCGCCGTATTCGTACCAGATGCCAAATTGCATAAACGCGGTGGTTTCATCAGCGGCGTGGTCCGGGCGGTGTTTGGCGTAGCTGTATGCGGTGGAGAAGTAGAGCCCGCTTAATGCTTCATACATGGCGCTGGCCATAAAGCCGGTTTCGCTGCCGGGGACATCCAGCCCTTTGGCGCGGCCGGTATGGTGCCAGGCGCGGAAGGCCAGATTGGGCGACAGAACGCCGGTCAGGAATAGCTGCCCGGTGCCGTCGGTCACTTCAAGGCCGTTCATCCAGGTGACGTCTTTGACGATGTCGTACTGTACGTAGCCGTTGATCATCGCCGGATAGGTGTACTTATCGTCATAGCGATCGTATTTGCCGAAGTGCAGCCAGGCCTTGCTTTCATCGTGATGCCCGGCCGGCGTGGCGGTGACGCTATAGCGGAAATCGCCGCTGCGGTTTTGTACCTTCAGCGCGTACATGATGTCGCGGGTATTGGGGATCACGTAACCCAGATCGGGGGTAAAGTCGCCCCACCACTGCAGGTCGTCCAGCGACGAGTCCTGGCGCAGGCTGAGCATGATCTCGGTGTTGTTATCGGTTTTATAGCCGCCATAGAGGCGGTTAAGGCCGCCTTCCACGCCGCCCCAGCTGTGGCCGGGCGTCCAGGCATTGCCCTGGCTATCGGCCTGTACCGTCCAGGCTTCGCCGTAAATCAGCCCGAACCAGTGGCCGTTTTTGACCTCCAGCCCGCCCTCGATATAGGTGCCATCGCTGTATCTATGTTTGTCCTCGCCTTCTAAATCCATGTATCCGCCAACCCCCAACTCGCCGTAAAAGCGATAGGAGGTGGTGGTTAATTCCGGCGTTTTGGTATCGTCGTGCTCGGCCGGATGGACGGTCTCAGCGGCCGCCGCAGGGGCGCAAAAAGCCAGGGCAACGAGTGCCCCGTATAAGTAAGAGTTAGTTTTCATTTTTTTAAGGTATTTAAGAGGTATGGGAAGCCGGAGCCGCTTCTATTTGTTGTTGTTCCTGGGTTAATCCTTTGACGTATCTGCTGTATTTCCACCACGCGAAGCCAAGGAAAATCACGATCCCGCCAACGTTGTAGAAAATAATGGTCAGGATGTTGCCGCCGGTTGGGAAGGTTGAGGCGACGAAACCGATGGCGAAAATCACAATTAGCATGGATACCACCACGATGCCGGTGGTACGCGAGCCCATGCGGAAATCGCGCGGCAGATGGTCGAGTTTGCGGCGCAGGTTGAGGTAGGCCAGCATGATGAACAGCGGCGGCAGCATGGAAGCGGCGGCGGTCATGTTGATGATGGTGTTCATCAGATCCTGCACGGTGTTGGATCCCAGCGTCGGGATGATCATCAGTGGAATAACGATCAGATACTGGATCCAGGCCGCGCGCGCCGGGACACCGTTCTCATTGAGCTCGACGGTTTTTTTACCAAAGATGCCGGAGGGAATTTCCGAGAAGAAAATTTTAACCGGAGTGGCGGTCCACATCAGTAGCGAGCCAAACATCGCGGTAAACGAAACGAGGCCGACGAAGCGGTTCATCAGCATTTCCGGCAGGCCAAAGTAAGCCGCCAGGCCGTGGAACACCTGCACCGATCCGCCGGTAAACTTCAGCTCTTTGCTGCTGACGAAGACGTTGATCAGCACGGAGGAGATCGAGTACAGCACGCCGATGAAGATCCCGGCGAGGATGATCACTTTAACGAAGGATTTCGAGCCGCCTTTCACATCGTTGACGTACACCGCCACCGATTCCGCGCCGCCCGCCGCCATAAAGATCCACGTGGTAATACCGAGGAACGCCCAGTTGAAGTTAGGGATCATCGCTTCGACGGTGATCGGATCCGCTGGCTGCACGCCGCCCACCAGTGCGGAACCGGCCAGCAGAATATAAGAGAGCGTCAGCAGCAGCATCAGCGATGAGGTGACGGAGGTGATAGGCCCCAGCATTTTCGCGCCGTTGGTGGAGATCCAGGTGGAGAAAGCGAACAGCGCCATGCTCAACACAGTAGTGGCGAACGGCGTCAGAATGTATTCGTAGCCGAGGAAGGCGTAAGAGGCATAGGCGATCACGCGCGGCAGCAGCGAGGTGAAGAAAAACAGGTTTACGAACCAGTAGGTATAGGCGGTGATAAACGCCCAACGGCCGCCGAGCGAACTCTTCACCCAGGCGTAAACCCCGGCCTCGGAGTTTTTATTCAGCGACACGAACTCGGCGATAATCAGGCAAAACGGAATGAAGTAGAACAGGGTAGCGAGGAAGAACATCGGCGCCGACGCCAGCCCCAGTTCGATATTGTTGTTGATGACGTTATTGAAACTGTAAACGGCGGCAAAGGTCAGCGATAACAGGCCGAACTTGCCGATGGTATTACGTTTAGTATCAGACATAACACATCTCCACACATTGTCCTTCAGAGGGTCGCTGAAGGGGGTTGTGTTGTTTGTAGGGTAGAGGTAGTTAAGAATTAATGTCGATTTTAGTAAAAGTTTTAGTAAATAGAAGTAAAGAAACCGAATAGCTTTAACTCGATCACGAAAAAGGTTGAGTAATACGTAATCAGGCGAGGGATAAAAAAATCCCGCCAGCCGATGAGGGGCTGACGGGACGACAGGAACGTTATTTACCGGCGGCGGCAGCGTTAACCGGCGCCGCGGCGCGCAGACGTTGCTGCTTTTTTTCAAAGCGGGTGATCCACCACCACGCCAGGCCGGAGAAGACCGCGGTCATAAAGACGTTGATAAAGAAAGCGTTAACCAGATCGACGCCCGGCGGGAAGGCTGAAGCGGTCATGCTAACCACGAAAATCACAATTAGCATCGATACCACGCTCATGCCCACTTTCCTTGAGCCCATACGGAAATCGCGCGGCGTGTCATCGTGTTTCCAGCGGAAGACGAAGTAGGCGGCCATGATGAACAGCGGCGGCAGCATGGCGGTACCGGCGGTGAGATTAATGGCGGTGTTCATCATCTGCTGCACGCTGGCGGAGCCGAAGCCGTTAACAATCAGCATCAGGAAAACGAACAGGAACTGCCACCAGGCGGCGCGTACCGGCACGCCGTGGGCGTTCAGCTCGGTGGTTTTCTGGCCGTAGATACCCTTCGGGATTTCCGAGAAGTGGATTTTGACCGGTGCGGCGGTCCACATCATCATGCTGCCGAAGATGGCGATAAACAGAATGATGCCGACGAAGCGGCCCATCAGCGCTTCAGAAATGTGGAAGTAGGCGCCGAGACCGGTAAAGATTTCCACCATTCCGCCGGCGTAGGTCAGGTTCTCTCGGGCGACAAAGACGTTAACCAGCAGCGAACCTAAGGCATACATACCGCCAATCAGCACCCCGGCGGTGATGATGACTTTAATAAAGGATTTCTGCCCGCCCTTGGTGTCGTTGAGGTAGGCGGCAACGGTTTCCGCGCCGCCCGCGGCCTGGAAAATCCAGCACATAATACCGAGCGTCGCCCAGTTGATGGTCGGCTCCATCGCCGCCAGGGTAATCGGCTGCGCCGGGACGTGACCGGAACCCAGCGCGGTCAGCGCGCCGACGACGTAAATCGCGAACAAAGCGAACACGCCGTAGGCCACGCATTCGGAAATTTTACCCAGCCAGGTCGCCCCTTTGGTGGATATATGGGTAGCCATGGCGAACAGCACGATGGAGATAAGCGAGGTCACCATCGGCGAGAAGGGGATCGCGTAACCGGTGATCGCGTATGAGGCGTAGGCCACCACGTTCGGCAACAGCGAGAGGAAAAAGAACAGGTTCACAAACCAGTAGAGGAAGGAACCAAGATAGGCGGCGCGTGTGCCCAGCGGCTGCTTCAGCCACGCGTACATCCCGGATTCGGAGTGTTTATTGGCCGAGACGAATTCGGCGATGATAAACACGAACGGGATAAAGTAAACGATAGTGGCGAATAAGAAGATAGGCGCGGAACTGAGCCCTAACTCAATGTTGTTATTGACGATATTTCGCACGTTAAAGACGGCGGTAAAGGCCATCGATAACAGCGCGAACTTGCCGATTTTGGCACGTACAGATTCGGACATACGTCCTCCAATCATTCATCTACCCGCCGCAGCGGGCTGGAACCGAAAGGCCAACGGGCGTACCCGTTGACCTCCCTTGTCGCTTAACGCGGGTTTACTTATTGAGGAAGTAGCCGTCTTCAACCGTGACTCGCAGCACCACTTTTTTTACCGGCGCATCGCAGATAAAGCGGTAGGCTTCGTCGATATCGCAAATCACCATCTGCCCTTCGTGAACCTTCACCGTTTCACCGATCCCTTTCAGGTATTCGCGATCGGTTTCGTCGCGGTAGCAGGCGACGGTTTGCAGATTTTCTTTGGCGGCAAACTCGATTTTCTGCTGCCCCTGCAGGTAATAGTGCACCTCAAAGTAGCGGCGGTTGCCGACAAATAGCGCGTCGGTCGTACTATCGTTTTCCACCCGATAGGAGAGCGAATCGCCAATGGAATGCGCCACACCCGGGCGGATGTTGTCGATGTTATTGATGGCTTCCACGCAGCGCTGCCATTTGCGGCCGCTATGATAAACTTGCTTAAACTGTTGTAAATTATCGAGAATTCTCATTGTTCAGCCTCGCTGTGTGCAACGGGGGAAAAGAAACCGGCGCCGAAGCTATGGTTCGCCAGTACCTGCGAGGTGCCGCATCCGCCCTCCAGCGGCAGCAGCGTAAAGCCATAGTTGAAGGTGTTGAGCCAGACGCGCCAGCTATCCAGCACTTCGCTGCCCCAGGAGTTGGAGCCGAGGCCGAGCAGTTGCGCATCGATATTCAGAGTGATGTCATCGCTGCGCTGTAGTTCGTTGCAGTGCTGGGCGGCGTGCAGGTTTTCCGCCGTATAATGCCAGGCGCTGATATTGAGCGGATTGCGCGGTACGACCAGCAGACCGCTGCCGTGGCGGTCGCTGAACGATGCCCAGCGCACGTGCTGACGGTTGCCGTTGTTCTGCGGGAACGGATAATTGACAAACATATCGTCGACGGTGGTATGCCAGATATCAATGATGTTGCTTTGCTGGCTGTCGGCGTAGTTCTCGCCCGGTCCGCGGCCATAGTAGTTCACCTGGTCGAACTCACCGTTAATGCCCAGCATAAAGCCGATGCACGGGACGATGTGCGGATAGTCGCCGTAGCGCTCGCCGGCCAGCTCAACGTTGATGTGGCCCTGTGGGGTAATCTGCCAGCGATAGGTACAACGCATACCGAAGTCGAACACCGGCGGCGCAATTACGCTGCGGGTGGTGATCACCACCGTTTCGCCCTCTATTTCGGCGCTGAATTCGCGCAGATGTTCCTGCATTATCTGCAGGTGTGCCGGCTGCCACAGTCCTTCGTATTCCTGTTTATGGTTATCAATCATGGGCTTGAAGAAATTGATCTTCGGCTCGCGGGTTACCTGGTCGACGCCGTTGACCTGCCATTCGCTCAGTTTGCCGCTGACCTTACTGAACACCACGCGGAAGTTATGGCCGCAGATGGTGTAGCTGAGGCGTTCATCGACAATCTGCAGCGGCGTGGCGCTGGCGTTTAACAGCGGGGTTCGCGCGGCGGTTCGCGCTTTAAGCGGGAACTGATAGACGGCGATATCGTGATTAGCTTCGCTATACGGGGTACGCGAATCTTTGGTCACCATGATGTTGACGAAAGCTTCACGCTCGTCGAGCTGCGGCAGGGCGATTTGCAGGTCGCGGCCGCTGTTCGGCGCCAGGTCTTTCACTTTCAGCAGCTGACTGGAGAGCGTTTCGCCTTCGGCGCGCACTTCAACGCGCAGGGTGTAGTCATCGAGAGTGGAGAACCACAGTTTGTTTTCCACTCGCAGTTCGCCGCGGCAGATATCCCGCGCCTGTACTTTCACCGGGGCGATGACCTGTTTGTATTCGCGCAGGCCCGGCCCCGGCGTCTGGTCGGAGAAAATCAGACCATCGAGGCAGAAGTTGTAGTTGTTCGGGTAGTCGCCATAATCGCCGCCGAATTTGTACCACACCGCGCCGTTTTCGTCGGTGGCCTGAATACCGTGGTCGCACCATTCCCACACGTAGTGGCCCTGGATGCAGTCGTGCTGGTAGAAGACGTTCTGGTATTCGGTTAATCCGCCGGGACCGTTGCCCATCGCATGGGCGTACTCACAGATAATGCGTGGTTTTTCATGCGGATGTTCGCCAAATTCGTTCATCAGCGGCACGCGGGTGTACATGGTGGAGATGATATCCACCACCTCGGCGTCGCGATCCTCTTCGTAGTGCACCAGCCGGGTATCATCCAGCGCTTTAGTGGCGTGGTACATGGCGCGGATGTTGCAGCCATAACCGGATTCGTTACCCAGCGACCAGATGACGATCGACGGATGGTTTTTCTGCGCGTGGACGTGGCGCACGATGCGCTCAACGTAGATGTGTTCCCAGGCCGGGTCGTTAGTGATGGCGCTGAGGTTGCCGACGTTGGCGAAACCGTGGGACTCCACGTCGGTTTCCGCCATCACGAACAGTCCGTAGATATCGCACATTTCATAGAAACGCGGGTCGTTCGGGTAGTGGGCGGTGCGAACCGAGTTGATGTTGTGCTGCTTCATCAGCAGCAGATCTTTTTCCACGCGATCCATGCCGACCGCGCGGCCTTTCAGATGATCGTTATCGTGGCGGTTTACGCCGTGCAGCATCACGTAGCGGTTATTGATATAGAACAGGCCGTCACGCACTTTGATATCGCGGAAACCGACGCGCTGCGGGATGATTTCCAGCACCTCGCCGGCGGCGTTCTTTAACGTCAGCACCAGATGATAGAGATACGGGCTTTCCGCCGACCACTGCTGCGGCGCGCTCACATCAATCGTGAAGCCGGTGTTCAGTTGCTGACTGACCTGCAGTTGACCGACGTTGCCCGAATAAAGCGCCTTTTCGCCGTCGAACAGGGTATATTCCAGCGTCGCCGCCGCCGTCTGCGGAGCCAGGTTTTCCAGCGTCAGTTGGCAGGAGAGGGTCGCGTCGATGTAGTCATCGTTAAAATCGGTGCGCACGGTGAAATCCTGCACGTGCAGCGGATTTTTCCCCACCAGATAGACGTCGCGGAAAATGCCCGCCGACCACCACATGTCCTGATCTTCAATATAGGTGGAGTCCGCCCACTGCATCACGCGCACGCACAGCAGGTTGTCGCCGGTTTTCACCGCCGCGCTAATATCGAACTCGGCGGTCAGGCGGCTGCCTTTGCTAAAGCCGATGTACTGGCCGTTAACGTAGACTTCGAAATAGGTTTCGACGCCATCGAATTTGATGATGGTTTGTTTGCCCTGCCAGCCGTCGCCGAGGGTGAACAGGCGCTGGTAGGCGCCGGTCGGGTTATCGGTCGGAACATACGGTACGTCGATGGGGAAGGGGAAACCTTCGTCGGTGTACTGCAGCTGACCGTGGCCCTCCATCTGCCACATACCCGGTACGGTAATCGGCCCCCACTCGTTCTGATAGCATGAGGTAAAGCTCTCCGGTACCAGCAGCGGGTTGGTGAAAAAGCGAAAGTTCCACTGCCCGCTGAGGGACAGGAAGCGGCTGCTGGTTTCGCGGGCGAAGGTCCGCGCCTGGGCCAGTGAGTCGTAAGAGAAGAAATACGCCCGCGGCGGCAGCCTGTTTTCATGAGTGAGTTGAAGGTTTTCCCAGCGATTCATATCGCCTCCCTGAACGGCTTAATAAGATAAACCTCATTTTAGTAAAACTTTTACTAAATAAAATCGTCAGGGATGATTTACTTTAACTTGATCACAAAATGAGCCGCTTTTGTGCCGGGTGGCGGCTTCGCCTTACCCGGCCTACAGAGTGGCGTTCCGGCCAGGACCTGTAGCCCGGCCAGGCGAAGCGCCGCCGGGGAACTGGATGGGGGATGAAGCCGCTTTATGCCGGGTGGCGGTTTCGCCTTACCCGGCCTACAGAGTGGCGTTCCGGCCAGGACCGGTAGCCCGGCTAAGCGTAGCGCCGCCGGGATGTGGTTGGATTAACGGGTGGTTCCGCGCAGCTTCAACACGCTGGGAACAAAAACGTTAAGCGGCAGGGCGCGGCCATCGCGGGCCTTCTCGATCAGCAGGTTCACCCCCTGGCTGCCCATCATTTCGGAGTGGATCCGCACCGTCGACAGCGGCGGGAAGGTAAAGCGCGCGGTGGGGATATCGTTGACGCTAATCAGCGAAATATCTTCCGGGATCGCCAGCCCGCGTTCGTGAATGGCGCGCAGCACGCCGATGGCGATGGAGTCCGAGGCGACAAACAGCGCCCGCGGAAACTCCGCTTGCGCCAGCATCTGCTTCGCCAGCTCATAACCGGACGAGCTGGAAAAACCGCCGCGCCAGATATCATCGGCTGAAACCACGCCCTTCAACTGGCCGTACTCCACAAACGCCACTTCACGAATATCGGCCTTGCCGGGCTGGTCCTGGCCGCCGATAAATCCAATACGCGACGCGCCTTGCTGGATAAAGAAGTCGACCACCTCTTTAGCGATACGTACCAGGTCGATATCCACCGCATCGTACGGGCTACCGGCTTCGTGGAAATCAATAAAGCAAATATTGTCGGTCAGCGCGCTGGCGGTCTCGCGCAGCTCGCGCGTCGGCTGGCCAATAATCAATACGCCGGTGACCTTTTTCAGCTCGGGCAGGGTGTTATTGAGATAGCAGTTGGTGAGCTCGATGGCGAGCTTTTCGCATTGGGTTTCAATACCGTGGCGAATGGCGAGATAGTAAGGGTCGTTAATTTCCAGCTCTTGCTGGTAGCTATACAGCGCCAGGATATGATGATGGCCGACAGGTAGGACCTGAGTTTTACGCGCGCTGCTGCTTTTATACTCCAGCTTCTCCGCAATCTCCAGAATACGATGCTTGGTCTCTTCTTTTACATTCAGGGTGGGATCGTCGTTTAACACCCGGGAAACCGTCGCCAGCGAAACACCCGCTTCGGTCGCAATGTCTTTTAGCGTTGCCATCTTTTTCCTTTATCGGACGTTGCCCATGTTTGCTCATCCATTGTAAAGCAAGCGTCGCGTCCTGCACCTTATTTCAGTAAAAAACGCCTGCGTGGGAGGGCTATTTTCCCCGGCGATAGCGTGACAGAAGTAGCATTATTCTCAGTATCATGCAGACGAACGGCAAAAATTTGCTATCTTTTAGTAAAAATTTACTGGAGGTGAGAGATGGATACCGTAGCTTACGCTGATTTTGCCAAACTGGAGATGCGCGTCGGCAAGATTGTCGAGGTGAAGCGCCATGACAATGCTGACAAACTGTACATTGTGCGGATTGATGTCGGCGGCCGCACGCTGCAGACGGTCACCAGCCTGGTGCCCTACTACAGCGAAGAGGAGCTGCTGGGGAAAACGGTGGTGGTGCTGTGTAATCTGGCGAAAGCCAAAATGCGTGGTGAAACTTCTGAGTGCATGCTGTTATGCGCAGAAACCGAAGACGAAAGCGAAAGCGTGCTGTTGACGCCGGAGCGCGTCATGCCGGCAGGCGTGCGGGTGGTATAACGAAAATACCCTCTCCCGACCGGGAGAGGGTTGTGTGTGAATTACGCCTCTGCAACCGAGACGCGCAGGGCCGCCAGCGCCTTACGCGCCGCCTTCAGCACCTGCTCGCACTGCTCAAGGGTGAGCGTCAGCGGCGGTTCAACGCGGATCGTCTTGGCGTTGTTTAACGTCCCGGCGACCAGCACACGCTGCCTGAACATCTCGCTGGCAAAGTCGTAGCCAATCTCGTTATCGACAAACTCGATGGCCATCAGCATGCCTTTCCCGCGCACATCATTCACCAGGTCCGGATACTCCTGCGCCAGCAGGCGGAAACCGTCCAGCAGCATATCGCCTTTCTGCGCCGCCTGCGCCGGCAGGTTTTGCGTCAACAGCACGTTGATGGTCGCCAGCGCCGCCGCACAGGCCAGCGGGTTGCCGCCGAAGGTGGTGGTGTGCAGGAACGGGTTGTCGAACAGCACCGAGAAGACCTCCTCCGTCGCCACCGTCGCGCCGATCGGCATCACGCCGCCGCCGAGCGCTTTCGCCAGACACAGGATGTCAGGCTGAACGTTCTCATGCTCGCAGGCGAACATCTTGCCGGTGCGGCCCATACCGGTCTGCACTTCGTCGAGGATCAGCAGGGCGCCAAACTCGTCGCACAGTTTGCGCACCGCCGGCAAATACCCCGTCGGCGGCAGGATCACCCCCCCTTCGCCCTGAATCGGCTCAAGGATCACCGCTGCGACGTCGTCACCGGTTTTCTTGCACTCGCTCAGCATGGTGCGCATGGCGTTGATATCGCCGAACGGCACATGGCGGAAGCCCGGCAGCAGCGGCATAAACGGTTTGCGGAAAGTCGACTTGGCGGTGGCCGACAGCGCCCCCAGCGATTTGCCGTGGAAGGCGCCGCTGGTGGCGATGAAGGTGAATTTACCTCGCGGCGACTGATAGGCTTTCGCCAGCTTGATGGCCGCCTCTACCGATTCGGTACCGCTGTTGCAGAAGAAGCTGTACTTCAGTTTGCCGGGCGTTAAGGCCGCCAGGGTTTTCGCCAGCATCGCGCGTAGCGGGTCCAGCAGTTCCTGACTGTGAAGCGGTTGTTTCGCGAGTTGATTCTCGACGGCGGATACCACAACTGGATTACGGTGCCCTACATTGAATATGCCAAACCCGCCAAGGCAGTCGATAAACTCCTGTCCCTGGGTGTCGACAAGCGTATTTAACCCTCCCGCTTGCCACTCTACGGCTCCGTAATCCCCGCCGGCTGTGACCGATTTTCGATACTCTAAAAACCCCGGATTCACATGCTCTTTAAAGTATTCTCTAACCTCCTGGTTAAGTGCTTTCATTTCCTCATGGTCAAGCGTGCGCTTTTCAATGAGATTCAGTGCGTGTGCGCTGCAGGCCAGAGCCGATGCGCTGGAAGGTAACCTGTTCAAAATGTGCTCCTGGGGCGGACGTATCACACGATACTGGATTAAGTATTGCAGGGATTACGCCAGTTCGGCAGAAGCGGTGAAAATCGGGATAAATGCAAAGTAAAAGACGAAATGTGTAAAATTTAATCTCATGGCGCCATTATTGGCACGTTTTATTCCTGAGCTGGCGAGATTTTCTGCCTTGCGGCCATTAGCGGGACGATCCGTCGTGGTGCGGGCTGCCCCAGCGCGGGGCAACCGATGGTGAGAAAAGAGGCTTAGTCTAGCTGGGAGATCTCCATCGCCGCTCGGTCGATAATGCCAATGATCTGCTTGAGCTGGGCGGCGCTGCTGGCCTGCTGGTTCACTTTCAGGTCGAGGACCGCTTTGAAATTCTCCAGCGCGCGCTTCATCTGCGGATCTCTGCGCAGCTCGAAGCCGACCATCCGCGCCTGCAAACGCTCCTGGATATGGGCCAGGTGCTCCTGGTTCTCCGCGTGCAGCTGTTTCCCCTCTTCGCTGATGACGATTTTTTTGCGTCCGTTGTCGTCTTCCACGCTGATAAGGCCCTGGTCCTGGAGCAGATCCAGCGTCGGGTAGATCACCCCCGGGCTGGGGCTGTAGTTCCCCTGGGTGAGGGTTTCGATCTCTTTGATCAGCTCATAGCCGTGGCTGGCGCTGCGACTGAGGATGTCCAGAATAATCAGCCGCAGTTCGCCGTGGCCAAAGAAACGCTGGCGACGTCCGCCGCCGCGGCGGCCATGTTCGCCGTGTTCGCTGGGATCGCTGTGGCGCCCGCGTGGCCCACGCCCCTCTTCATGATGATGTCGCATGGTTACCTCTCGTTGTTTTTTTTGATATATCTAATTTATATCTAAAAAATGAATATTCGCAATGCAACTTACGATTTATTTTTTAATGCTTTGATATTTATATATTTATTTTTGATATACGTATTTTAATGCGGTTTGTTTTGACTATATCAAAAAAAGACTTGCATTCTTTTTAGTTGGCAATCATTATCATTTGCATCGAGTTTAGATATATCTATTTACCGTTCACGAAGGCGATCGATGATGACAAGAACCAAAGCAGACAAGTACCCGCAGCGTGTCCGCAATGAGCTGCGTTTCCGTGAGCTGACGGTGCTGCGCGTGGAGCGCGCAGGCGCGGCCTTCCAGCGCATCGTGCTGGGAGGCGAGGCGCTGGAAGGTTTTGTTTCCCGCGGCTTTGACGACCACACCAAGCTTTTCTTCCCGGAGCCGGGCGCGGCGTTTGCGCCGCCGCAGGTGACCGAGGAGGGGATCGACTGGGGTGAGGGCGTGCGGCCTGCTACCCGCGACTATACGCCGCTGTACGATGCCGAACGCCATGAGCTGGCGTATGACTTCTTTATCCACGATGGTGGAATTGCCAGCCGCTGGGCGCTGGAGGCAAAAGTGGGCGATAAGCTGGTGATCGGCGGTCCGCGCGGCTCGCTGGTGGTGCCGGAGGATTACGCCTGGCAGTTATATGTCTGCGATGAGTCCGGTATGCCGGCGCTGCGTCGTCGCCTGCTGGGATTGCGTCAGCTGGCGGTGACGCCGCAGGTGACGGCCATCGTCACTATCGCTGATGCGTCATATAAAGATTATTTGGCGGATCTCGACGGCTTTAACATCGAGTGGGTGGTGGGCCACAATCCGGCGTTCGTCGCCGAGCGTCTGGCGCAGGTGAAGGTGCCGGCGGAGGATTATTTCATCTGGCTGACCGGTGAAGGCGCGGTGGTGAAATCGCTGCTGGCGCGCTTTGAAGATGAGAGCATCGATCAGCAGCTGGTGCGTTCGCAGGCGTACTGGCACAGCAAGTAAAAAGCCATCGTGGTAAAACCCGGATAGCGGCGCGTAGTGCCTTATCCGGGCTAACCGCGATGCCGTTTTTTGTCGGGTGTCGGCTAACGCCTTACCCGACCTACCCTTCGGCGCTGTGACGTTGCCCCGGTAAGCGCAGCGCCACCGGGGAGGCTTATCGTTCCGCCAGCGCCTTAAACACCATCGCCACCGCGTGGGCGCCGGGGTCCATGTTGCCGAGCAGGCTGTCGCTGTTGAGATAGGACGCTCGTCCGGCGCCGGCTTTGCTCGACTGGCAGGTGCGATCCGCGCCGGCCTGCGCCGCGGCAAAAGCGGCCTGCAGGTTCTCCGGTTCGGCCAGCAGCGCCGTCAGCGCCGGCTGCAGAGCATCGATCATTGTCCGGTCGCCTTCATCGGCGCCGCCGTAAAATTTCATCTGCTCCAGACCAGCGTTCAGCGCCTCGGCCACGCTGGCGCCTTGCTCCAGTTTCTGCCCGGCAGCGGTGAAGAAGATCGACATCAATACCCCGCTGGAGCCGCCCATCACCACCGTCAGGCGTTCGCCCGTGAGCGCGAACAGCGTGGGCAGGTCGTTCAGCGGCAGCTGCTGGCGCTGCAGCAGGTCGGCAATCTCACGCGCCCCGGCGGCGAAGGTGGAGCCGGTATCGCCATCGCCCACTTTGGCATCCAGCGCGTTGAGATGATCTTCAAGCCCGACGAGGGTGCTGGTCACCTGCGCGACGTAATCGCCCACCTGCGGGTTGGCAGAGGGCGTAAAGTCGACGCGTGCGCTGGCGAGAGTGGAGGGCATGATGTTAACTGTCCGCGGCTGCACCGGCCGTGGCCAGCCGGCGGTTTCCACATCCGCCAGCAGCGCTTTCTCAATACTCTCTTCCAGCACGATGGCGCTCAGCGAGAAACCCTTCATATCCAGGGCCGTCACCAGCGAGGCCGGGCCAATCAGCCAGTCAACGCGCGCCTGCAGCGGCGTGTTAGCCAGTTCGCGGGTCAGGATCGCCATTTCGGCCACCGACACGCCGCCGAGGTTATTGAGCATCACCGCCAGACGGCCGGTTTCCGGCAGGGCGGCGGTCAGTTTTTCCACCATCAGGTTGATGATGTCCGCACTGTTTTGCGTGGCGATGGTGGAGGCGCCAGGCTCGCCGTGGATGCCCATTCCCAGCTCGGCGTGACCGGCCTGATGGCGCGGCGCGCTGTCGGCCTCCTGTGGCAGATGGCAGCTGGCCAGCGCCACCCCGATGCTGGCGGTGTGGTTGGCGGCGTACTGCGCTTCGCGCAGAACGGTGGCGAGGTTGTAGCCGCGTTCGGCAAAATAGCCCGCCACCTTATGGACGAACAGCGTACCGGCGATGCCCCGCGGCTGTTTATTATCCGGCAGCGAAATGTCGTCGCCAACGATCAGCATTTCCACGTTGTAGCCAAGACGGCGCGCTTTCTCCGCCGCCAGGCCAAAGTTCAGCCGGTCGCCGGTATAGTTTTTTACGATCAGCAGGCAGCCCGCCTCGCCGGTCACCGCCTGAATGGCGGTAAGCACCGCGTCGACGCTCGGCGAGGCGAACAGATCGCCACAGACTGCGGCGGTCAGCATGCCTTTACCAATAAAGCCGACGTGCGCCGGTTCGTGGCCGGCGCCGCCGCCGGAGATCACCGCCACGTTGTTTTTATTCAGGTCGCGACGGACCACCACCCGGATCGCCGGGTCGCTCTCCAGCCGGGCGAGGTTATTCCACGGACTGGCGATGATGGTTCCCTCAATCACATCGTTGACGAGGCTGGCGCGCTGGTTAAAAAAGAATTGAGACATAGTGGTTCCTGAAGAGTAAGCGAAAACTCACCCTCCGGAGGCAGACCTCCGGAGCGGTAACGGTCAAAGTGGATTTAGTGGCGGATAAGGCGCTGGTGGCGCATATCGAGCGCGATGGGCTCGCCGGGCTGCACGCTGTTCAGCGCCTCGCCCTGCTGGCACAGCCAGGCGATCCCCGCCGCGCGGGCGATAATCGCGCCGTGGGCCTGTTCGCTGCCGTCGCGCAGGCACAGACCTTTGACGCGACTGGCATCCAGTTGCAGGACAGTCGACGGGAACATGTTGTCGGCGATAATAATGGTCGGCTCGCCGGGCGTCGGCAGCGTCTCCTGAACGTCCTGCAGATGGCGCAGGGTGCGCTGCAGAATATCTTCGATATCGATATAGCGCGCCTGCAGATAGGGATCATCCAGCTGGCGATACTGCTGGCTGAGCTCCATCAGCACCTGATGCCACGCCCATTCCGCCGAGCACGGCTCGGTGAGCAGACGATCGTTGGCGGCATCAAACAGATCCTCATCGTCGAGCAGGGTGTGGTGCCCGGCGAAGATCGCCGCGATGTCGGCGTTAAATTTATTCTCCGCCAGCTCGGTCAGGGCGGTGAGCTCCGCCAGCGTCTGGTCGATGGCCCGGCGCAGTCGCTGCTGCTCGCGGGCGACATCGGCGGCGGCTGGACGCACCGGTTGGATCAGGGCCAGCGAATAGCGCAGCGCGATGCCTTCGACGCGCCCGGAGGTGGCCGGGGCCGCTGCCGGTTGCGCCGCAGGCGATTCGCCGAAGTTATCGGCGGCCAGCGCCTGAAACGCCGCCAGCGCCGCATCGGCCTCTGGCCCACGGGCCAGCAGGCGCAGCTTGTCGTTGCGTCGCACCTGCAACAGGGCGATTTGGTTGAGGCTGTCCGGTTTGACGCACTTCCCGTTTTTCTCCAGCAGCAGATCGGCGTTAAAGCCTGCCAGAGCGGCGACCAGCTTCGACGCCGGACGCACGTGCAGGCCGTTGTGGTTCTGTATGACCACCGCAAGCGATTTGCTGTCGCCATCGTCGGCAAGCGTCGGCGTCGGCGCGGCGTCAGGGGTTGGCGAAGGTAAACCCAGCTGGATCCGTTTGGCCTCCAGGGCGTTCATGGCGTCGGCGATCACTTTGTCGATCCCGGCGCCGGAAGCGGCGCTGACGGTGGCCGCCAGCGTCCCCTCCACCAGCGGCGCGGCGCACAGCCGCACCTTCGCGGCAATCGCCGGATCGAGCAGATCGAGAGCGGTCTCGGCGCTGAGCAACGCGCTGCCGATATCCATCATCACCAGCACGTGGTCGGTGTCGGCGACGGATTCGATCGCTTCCATGACCTTGATCGGGTCGGTGCCGATCGGGCTGTCGGGGTCGTCGATCCCGGCGGCGATCGCCAGCTTGCAGCCGTCGTTGATTAACATCTGCCGGGCCAGTTCTCCGACACCTTCGCCCAGCCGGGCGCTATGAGAAACAATAACCAGGTTTACCATCGCGATTTCCTTACTCTTTGGCCGCGGCGGCCAACATCTGCATCATAAACATCACTGACGTGGCGCCCGGATCCTGATGGCCGATGCTGCGTTCGCCAAGGTAGCTGGCGCGGCCTTTGCGCGCCTGCATGGTGATGGTGCTGTGGGCGCCGGCTTCCGCTGCTTTGCAGGCGGCATCCAGCGCGGCGGCGATCGACAGGTGCTGCTCGCTGGACTGGCGCAGGGAGTCCACCACCGGCAGCCAGACGTCGCACATGGTTTTATCCCCCGGCTCCGCTTTGCCGCGGTTGACGACGCCGTCCGCGCCTTCGCGGATCATCAGGTACAGTTCGTCGAGCGTCAGGCTCTGGTGAGCCTGAGTGACCTGCGCGGCGCGAATGAAGAAGGTGCCGAACAGCGGGCCGCTGGCGCCGCCGACGTTGGAGAGCAGCGTCATGCCGGTGTTTTTGAGGATAAAGCCAATATCTTTATCGGCAATCGACGGCAGCTTTTCCACCACCTTGCTGAAGCCGCGGTGCATGTTCAGGCCGTGATCGGCATCGCCGATCTCTTTATCGAGGCCGGTGAGAAAATCGCTCTCTTTGGTGAAGATATCGCCGCAGCGGTACAGCCAGTCGACGATTTGCGTTCTGTTCAGTGACATGTCGTGCTCCTTAGTTTCCCCAGTTCAGCGCCGGGGTATGAACCGGGGCGTCCCATAGCGCCAGCGTCTCATCATCCACTTTCAGCAGAGTGATGGAGAAGCCCGCCATATCCAGCGAGGTGCAGTAGCTACCGACGAGGTTGCGTTCGATGATGATGCCGGACGCTTCGCAGCGCTGGGCGAGACGGTGATACACGCCGTACAGTTCGGACAGCGGGGTGGCGCCGAGGTTATTGACCAGCGCGATGACCCGGTCGCCGTTTTGCAGCGCGGTTTTGCTCTGCTTCACTTCCTGCCACGCGCCCTTGACGGTATCCCACTGGCGCAGCGTGCGGCTGTAGGCGCCATTCTCCAGCAGGGTATCGAACATCTCATCGACGGTTTGGTCCAGCGAGCTGAAGCGACGGCGGTCGATGCCCGGCTCGCCGTGAATGCCGACGCCGAACTCCATTTCATCGTCCTGCAGGGTAAAGGAAGGTTGTCCGGCGGCCGGTACGGTGCAGGCGCCGAGGGCGATGCCAATGGAGTGGCCGAGATTATTCAGGCGGCGCCCCAGTTCAGCGCAGGCCTCCAGCGAATCGCCGCGCTCGGCGGCGGCGCCGACCAGTTTTTCGATCAGTACGGTATTGGCGACGCCGCGGCGGCCTGCGGTATAGAGACTGTCCTTCACCGCCACGTCGTCGTCGACCACCACGGTGGTGACTTTAATGCCGCTCTCATGCAGCAGCTCGGTGGCGGTTTCGAAGTTCAGGATGTCGCCGGTGTAGTTTTTGATAATCAGCAGGACGCCTTCGCCGCCGTCAATCTGCATCGCGCATTCGAACATTTTATCTGGCGTCGGCGAGGTGAAGATTTCCCCCGGGCAGGCGCCAGAAAGCATCCCCTGGCCGATATAGCCGCAGTGCATTGGCTCATGGCCGCTGCCGCCGCCGGAGAGGAGGGCGACCTTGCCGGCCACCGGCGCATCGGCGCGGGTGACGTACAGCGGGTCCTGATGCAGGGTAAGCTGCGGGTGGGCTTTAGCCAGCCCCTGTAATTGTTCATTCAGTACATCTTCAACACGGTTAATCAGCTTTTTCATTATTCAGTGCTCCGTTGGAGAAGGTTCGATGCGGCCTCTCTGCTGGCGGAGGCGGTCATCGCGTAGGGGTATCGTCTGACGGTGCAGCGTGCCTGGCGATATGATGATTCTGGCTGAGCGGACGAAAAAAAGAATGCCCCGGCGATCGGGTTTCATTACGAAACATCGCCTGCTTATTTTGTTTCTTTATGGAACGTTTTTGCTGAGAAAACGGTGAAAATGCGAGCTGGCGCGCTTTTTTTCACCTGCTTTAAGCCCCGGTCATCGCAGCCGGCACAGTAGGCGGAAAAAATTTTTCGCTGATTTTCACGCAGCTGCGCGGGAAAAGCCTGCCGCTAAAGGGGGATGGTAGGGGAATTATGCGGCAGAGGAGCGGATCGGGATCGCAATCCTGACGGAGAACAGGGCTTTTTGTTCCAATATGGAACGTAAAAATTTAACCTGTGTTTCATATCAGAACAAAAAGGCGAAAGATTTTTTTGTTCCCTGCCGGCCCTACAGTGATCGCACTGCTCCGGTACATTCCGTTGAGGCCGCGCTTTACCGGCCGGCGCGGATAACGCCAGGGCTCATCATGTCTACATGCGCACTTATTTGAGGGTGAAAGGAATGCTAAAAGTTATTCAATCTCCAGCCAAATATCTTCAGGGTCCTGATGCTGCTGTTCTGTTCGGTCAATATGCTAAAAACCTGGCGGAGAGCTTCTTCGTCATCGCTGACGACTTCGTGATGAAGCTGGCGGGGGAGAAAGTGGTGAATGGCCTGCAGAGTCACGATATTCGCTGCCATGCGGAACGGTTTAACGGCGAATGCAGCCATGCGGAAATTAACCGCCTGATGGCGATTTTGCAAAAACAGGGCTGCCGCGGCGTGGTCGGCATCGGCGGCGGTAAGACCCTCGATACCGCGAAGGCGATCGGGTACTACCAGAAGCTGCCGGTGGTGGTGATCCCGACCATCGCTTCGACCGATGCGCCGACCAGCGCGCTGTCGGTGATCTACACCGAAGCGGGCGAGTTTGAAGAGTATCTGATCTATCCGAAAAACCCGGATATGGTGGTGATGGACACGGCGATTATCGCCAAAGCGCCGGTACGCCTGCTGGTCTCCGGCATGGGCGATGCGCTCTCCACCTGGTTCGAGGCTAAAGCCTGCTACGATGCGCGCGCCACCAGCATGGCCGGGGGGCAGTCCACCGAGGCGGCGCTGAGCCTGGCCCGCCTGTGCTATGATACGCTGCTGGCGGAGGGCGAAAAGGCCCGTCTGGCGGCGCAGGCCGGGGTGGTGACCGAAGCGCTGGAGCGCATCATCGAGGCAAACACCTACCTCAGCGGCATTGGCTTTGAAAGTAGCGGCCTGGCTGCCGCCCACGCGATCCACAACGGTTTCACCATTCTGGAAGAGTGTCACCACCTGTATCACGGCGAGAAAGTGGCCTTCGGCACCCTGGCGCAGCTGGTGCTGCAGAACAGCCCGATGGACGAGATTGAAACCGTGCTGGGCTTCTGCCAGCGCGTCGGCCTGCCGGTGACCCTCGCGCAGATGGGCGTCAAAGAGGGGATCGACGCGAAAATCACCGCGGTGGCAAAAGCCACCTGCGCGGAAGGGGAGACCATCCACAATATGCCGTTCGCGGTGACCCCGGAAAGCGTGCACGCCGCTATCCTCACCGCCGATCTGTTAGGCCAGCAGTGGCTGGCGCGTTAATTCGCGGTGGCTAAACCGCTGGCGCCGGTCGGCGGTTTCTCTTTCTCCCCTCTGGCAGTGGCTGCCGGAGGGGTTCTCTATGGTAAAACGCGGAAAACAGTATGACTGTTCAGACTCAGGATACCGGGAAGGCGGTCTCTGCCGTCATCGCCCAGTCATGGCATCGCTGCAGCAAGTTTATGCAGCGCGAAACCTGGCAAACGCCGCACCAGGCTCAGGGCCTGACTTTTGACTCTATCTGTCGGCGTAAAACCGCGCTGCTGACCATCGGTCAGGCGGCGCTGGAGGACGCCTGGGAGTTTATGGACGGTCGCCCCTGCGCGCTGTTTATTCTTGATGAGACCGCCTGCATCCTGAGCCGCTGCGGCGAACCGCAAACGCTGGCGCAGCTGGCTGACCTGGGATTTCGCGACGGCAGCTACTGCGCGGAGAGCATTATCGGCACCTGCGCGCTGTCGCTGGCCGCGATGCAGGGGCAGCCGATCAACACCGCCGGCGATCGGCATTTTAAGCAGGCCCTGCAGCCATGGAGCTTTTGTTCGACGCCGGTGTTCGATAACCACGGGCGCCTGTTCGGCTCTATCTCGCTTTGCTGTCTGGTGGAGCACCAGTCCAGCGCCGACCTTTCCCTGACGCTGGCCATCGCCCGCGAGGTGGGCAATTCCCTGCTCACCGACAGCCTGCTGGCGGAATCCAACCGCCACCTTAATCAGATGTACGGCCTGCTGGAGAGTATGGACGACGGGGTGATGGCGTGGAACGAACAGGGGGTGCTGCAATTTCTCAATGTTCAGGCGGCGAGTCTGCTGCATCTTGATGCCCAGGCCAGCCAGGGGAAAAATATCGCCGATCTGGTGACCCTTCCGGCGCTGCTGCGCCGGGCCATCAAACACGCCCGCGGCCTGAATCACGTTGAAGTTACCTTTGAAAGCCAGCACCAGTTTATCGACGCGGTGATCACCTTAAAACCGATCGTCGAGGCGCAAGGCAACAGCTTTATTCTGCTGCTGCACCCGGTGGAGCAGATGCGGCAGCTGATGACCAGCCAGCTGGGCAAAGTCAGCCACACCTTTGAGCAGATGTCAGCCGACGATCCGGAAACCCGGCGGCTGATCCACTTTGGCCGCCAGGCGGCGCGCGGCGGCTTCCCGGTGCTGCTGTGCGGTGAAGAAGGGGTGGGGAAAGAGCTGCTGAGCCAGGCCATCCACAATGAAAGCGAGCGGGCGGGCGGCCCCTATATCGCCGTCAACTGCCAGCTGTATGCCGACAGCGTGCTGGGCCAGGACTTTATGGGCAGCGCCCCCACTGACGATGAAAATGGCCGCCTGAGCCGCCTTGAGCTGGCCAATGGCGGCACCCTGTTTCTGGAAAAAATTGAGTATCTGGCGCCGGAGCTGCAGTCGGCCCTGCTGCAGGTGATTAAGCAGGGAGTGCTTACCCGCCTCGACGCCCGCCGCCTGATCCCGGTGGATGTGAAGGTGATCGCCACCACCACCGTCGATCTGGCCAACCTGGTGGAACAGAACCGCTTTAGCCGCCAGCTGTACTATGCGCTGCACTCCTTCGAGATTGTCATCCCCCCGCTGCGCGCCCGGCGCAACAGCATCCCGTCGCTGGTGCATAATCGGCTGAAGAGCCTGGAGAAGCGTTTCTCTTCGCGGCTGAAAGTGGACGATGACGCGCTGGCCCAACTGGTGGCCTACTCGTGGCCGGGAAATGATTTTGAGCTTAACAGCGTGATAGAGAACATTGCCATCAGCAGCGACAACGGCCACATTCGGCTAAGCAACCTGCCGGAATATCTCTTTTCCGATCGGCCGGGGGTCGATAGCGGCTCATCGCTGCTGCCGGCCAGCCTGACCTTTAGCGCCATCGAAAAAGAGGCCATCATTCACGCTGCCCGGGTGACCAGCGGGCGGGTGCAGGAGATGTCGCAACTGCTGAATATTGGCCGCACCACCCTGTGGCGCAAAATGAAGCAGTACGATATCGACGCCAGCCAGTTCAAGCGCAAGCATCAGGCCTAGCCTCCTCGATACGCGCCATGGAGAACAGGGCGTCCGACAGACGATTGCTGTAGCGTTTGAGCGCGTCGCGCAGTGGGCCAAATTGGCCATCCTCTGCCGTGCGAATGCGCTAGCGATGAGTGTGACGGGGCCCGCCGCATAACGGCGGGTAACGAGGTTAACTTTCCCCGGCGAGCGCCGGGGGAAGGCTTATTTTTTAATAACCGAGTTGAGGTCGCCGAGTTTAGCGGCGGGGTTCTTGTGGCACTGCTGCAGCATTTTCGGCACCGAGACGGTCTCGACTTCATGCCAGTCGACATAGTCCCCGCCGCTGAAGTCGGTGTTGCGATTCACTACCCAGAAGGCCACCGGGGTCATGCTTTTCGGGTTCATATCCATAAATTCCTGACAGGTCATATTCTGCGGTGTGGTTTCCTGTACCGCGAATGCCGGGCTGGTCATCAGACAGAATGTGGTCGCCGCCACGGTCAATACGAGTGCTTTAGGTAAATTCATTTTCTTCTCCAGTCATAAAATACGGCTTAAGCCCGAGCATGCTTCATCTTATTTCTCAGGACCAGAAAGCCGATGGCGCTAAATATCATTTCAACGCCGATAAATGCGGTAATAAATAACCAGCTTTGCTGCGGGTTCATTGCCAGCCACAGGCAGGCGATAATTAAATCCAGCAGACCGATAAAAATATTCCAGCCAGCGCCGCTTTGTTTTCGGGTTTTACATCCGCTGACGATGCGGGAAATACCGCCGAGAACAAATAAAAGGCCGAATAAAAAGGCCAGACTGCTCATGCCGTTGAGGGGATTGACGACAAAACTCAGGCCGAGCACGATCCAGGCGATGGCGAAGATCAGCGCCACCAGGCGTGATTTCCAGTGCTGCTGACGGAAAACAATCAGGCTGTATAGCGAATAGAAGCCGCAGATCATGAACAACATGCCGGTCACCGTGGCGAGATACCAGCCGGCGACCAATGGCCAGGCCAGACAACAGGCTCCGCAGATAAACAGCAGGGCGGCCATCATGCCGGCATGCCGTTTATATCGAATGAAGACGCGTGGGCTAAACGCATTTAAGGTGTAATGGCTAAACATAAACATAATTGCTCCGCAGATCCGGTTGGCGGCCTGACGCTGAATAAAATACGTTATGATTTATTCAGCGGGCCAAAAGAAATGTCTGAGGAAAATAGTAGGCCGTGCCATCGCCAGGCGTAAATAAGAGTGCTGAGGTCACTTTATACGCCTTGTCTGACAGCTGTCAGACAAGGCCCGCAATATCGATTCCGGGCTCTGATTCTCAATAACCACGATATTTTTTAAGCTGGCTGCGTTTGGTGATGCTTACCGATTTTAATCAGGAGTTAACGATGAAAAAAGTCATTCTGGCGAGCCTGCTGGCAACCATGATGGGGACCTCTCCGGTGTGGGCAGCAGATAACGCGACGGCAGCGCCTGCCGCGGCAGCCACAGCGCAGGTGCAGAAAGAAGCCGCCGATGTGTTACAGGTGGCGGTTCAGGGCGCGAACGCGATGCGCGACGTCCAGTTCGCCCGTCTGGCGCTGTTTCACGGCCAGCCGGAGAGCGCCAAAAAACTGACAGACGACGCCGCCGCGCTGCTGGCCGCCGATGACGCCAGCTGGGCGAAGTTCGTGAAAACCGACGCGACAGCCAAAATGATCGCCGATCGCTATGTGGTGATCAATGCGACCATCGCCTTGTCTGAAGACTATGTGGCCACCCCGGAAAAAGAGAGTGCCATTAAATCTGCCAACGAAAAACTGGCGAAAGGCGATCAGAAAGGGGCTATCGATACCCTGCGTCTGGCCGGTATTGGCGTGATTGAGAACCAGTATCTGATGCCGCTTAACCAGACCCGTAAGGCGGTGGCGCAGGCGCAAAAACTGCTGAAAGCCGGGAAGTATTACGAAGCGAATCTGGTGCTGAAAGGCGCTGAAGAGGGCATCGTGGTGGACAGCGAGATGCTGGTGGCGGGTAACTGATCCTCGTTCCACCCTGAGAGAGCGCAGAGGAAGAGACTGACAAGGATGTCCCCTTAGCGGTCGGGCAGCGGACTGCCCGACCGGAACGGCTAGCGGCCGATGAGGGCGTCGATTTCGCCATCGATCTCGCACAGGATGCCGGTGATGTGCTGTACCACCTCCAGACAGCTTGCCGGCGTCAGCGAATCAGGTCGCTTAGCCTCAAAAGGGGCGCACAGTTGTTGTAGCGCAGTAATCCCCAGGATTTGTGCTGAACCGTGCAGACGGTGCAGCGCCCGCAGAAAGGTCTGCGGTTCATGCCGGGCGATAGCCTGTCCGGCGGCCTGTAAATCTGTGGCCGACGCATCGCGGAACGTCTCCAGCATCTCAGCCATCAGCGCCTGGTCTCCCCCCGTATTTTCGGTCAGTACGCTGAGCTTCAGATGCCGGGCGGCGTTAGGTGATGCGTGGCCCACCGCTAAGCGGCTGAGCTCATGGCTCAGCGTCTGAACCGACACTGGCTTAAACAGACACATATTCATGCCGCTGGCCAGACATGCCTCCCGCGACTGCGGCAGCGCGCTGGCGGTCACTCCCCAAATCACCAGGCTCGGGTAGCGTCGGCGTAACGACGCCGCCAGCGCCAGGCCATCTTTCTTCGGCATATTGAGGTCCGTGATCAGCAGATCGTAATGTTTGCCGGCGAGCTTATTCTCCGCTTCTTCACCGTCGCAGGCTTCATCGACACTGTAGCCGATAGTGTTGAGCTGGCGTTTGAGCAACAGCCGGTTGGTGGGGTGGTCGTCCGCTATCAATATCGACAGCCCGGGCAGGGCCTGCGGCCTGGCGGGCAACGCCTGTGGCGCGTGAATCGCGCAGCGACTCACCCTGACCGGCAGCGTGATGGTGAAAGTGGTCCCCACGCCCGGACGGCTGACCATCTCCAGCCGGCCTTGCATCAGCGTAACCAGCTCCTGGCAAATGACCAGCCCCAGCCCGGAGCCGGTCTGCTGGCGTCCCTGGCGCGCCTGGGCATAGCGATGAAAGAGGGTGGCCTGCTCAGCTTCACTGATCCCGCAGCCGCTGTCGCTAACGATGAGGGTCAGCTCTCCCTGTGTCTCATCCGCCTGCGCCAGCCGGCAGGAGATCTGAATCGCGCCCTCGGCGGTAAACTTCAGCGCATTGCCGATGAGATTATTGAGAATTTGCCGCAGCGCCTGAGGGTCGACCCACAGCGCGATCCCCTCCTGCAGAGGGAGATGGCTATGCAGCGCGATCCCCTTCTGCTGCGCCAGCGCGCCGAAGGTGTGGCACTGCTGCGACACCACCTGCGCCACATCGCTCCACTGTGGGGTGATCTGGTATTTTCCCGACTCAATCTTGTCGATATCGAGAATATTGCCGATAAGTCCCAGCAGGGTTTGCGCCGTCGACCCCGCCAGCTCGATCGCCTCTTTACGCTGACCGACGTTCAGCTCTGGTTTCGCCAGCAGTTCCAGAAAGCCGACGATGGCGCTCACCGGCGTGCGCAGCTCGTGGCTCATGCTGGCCAGAAAGCGACTCTTGGCTTTTGTCGCTTGAATCGCTTTGTCTTTTTCCCGCTCCAGCGCGCAGGAGAGGGCTTCCTTCTGCGCCAGCTCCTCTTCCAGCCGCTGCTGAGAGTCTTTGCGTTTGCGTACTTCCCGGCACAGGGAGAGTCCCCAGCCGAGGCTGATGGCGATCAGCACCAGCGCGAAGGCGATCAACTGGTAAAACTGGCGGCTGTACTGGCTCCAGTTCTCTATTTGCTGGCTGGAGATTTTCGACCACTTCTCGGTCATCTGCAGAATATCCCGCGGCGGAATGGCCTGCAGCGCTTTGTTGAGCACGGCGGCCAGCACCGGTTCATCGCGTGGGATCGCCAGCCGAATGGCGGCGACCGGGAGTCCATCGATGCGGGTGTAGTGAAGATCTTGCGGATAGTAGTGATCGATCATATAGCGGGCGGAAAGCTCCGAGGCCACGGCGGCATCCGCCTCGCCTTCCTCCACCATCTTCATGGCGACACCAACGTTATCCGTCTCCACCCAGTTAACCTGCGGAAAGCGCGCTTTCAGGTCGTGGGCGGCGATCGGCCCCACCGGCAGGGCGATCCGTGCCGGGCGCGTCAGCAGATGCGGGTCGGGCGCGCTGCCGCGGGCGACCAGCACAAAGGCCACGTTAATGAGCGGCTCGCTGAGGGTGACGTAAGCCTGCGGCTGCGGGGTCAGGGTCGCGGCGGGCATGATCGCCCAATCCTCTTTTTCCATGCGCTTTGCCAGATCCTGACGATTGCGCACCAGAATAGGGTCAAACTGCAGCCCGGTCTGTAGTGAGAAAATATTCAGCATATCGGCCATGATGCCGCGCAGCTCATCTTCGTCATCCACCAGGGTAAAAGGTGGAAAGTAGGGGTTAACCAGCAGGCGGATGTGACGATGCTTCCGCAGCCAGCGCTGCTCCTCAGCGGTAAAAGGCAACGGGGTATTAAGAAACGACAGATCGCCGCGGTTGAGCCAGTTTTGCATGATCCGCATCGCGGTATCGCTGTCGATAGCGTGGATAAAACGGTCAAGGAGCTGGTGCAGCGCCGGTCGATCCTCGCGGGTGACAAAGCGGTTGTGCTGCTCCTGCTGACGAAAATAGTGCGCGATGACCAGCGATTGCGAGAAATATTTCGAGATGCAGTGGCCGGTGGTGATGTTATTGCCGATGAAATACTGATTCTCGCCGCTGACCACCGAGGCGAGAGCCTGATAGTCGCTATCGTAAAGGGTGATTTTGGCGTTGGGAAACGCCTGCTGAATGATATCGAAAAAGGCGCAATCGCGGGTGCAGGCCAGCGTGACGCGGCGGTCGGTGGTCAGCGGCGGCAGGGGGGATTTTAGCGAGGTGACCAGCGTCGGCCAGGTTTTGATCAGCGGTGCGGTGTGCGTCAGTCCCGGGGCGAGCGCATCCCGGTGCGCCACCTGAGTGAGCAGGGTATCCACCTGGCGGTCGGCCAGGGCGGCCAGCGCCTGCTGCTCGGTGTCATATTGGCGGATAACCACCTTTAGCCCGAGGCTGTGCGCCATCAGCGCCAGATAGTCGGCGTTAATCCCCTGATAGCTTTCTTCGTCGCTGTCGTAGACGACGGGCGTCATCTCAGGGAGCCAGGTGCCGACGATCAGCGTTGGCTGGGCGGCCAGCCAGGCCTTTGCCTTATCGTTGAGCGGAATGTCGATCGCCGCAATGTGGGCATGGCTTTTCAGCTCCAGTTGCTTCATGGCAAACGCGGAGGGAGAGAGACTCAGCGCTAGCCCGACAATCAGGGATAAAATAAGACGAATGACCATGCCATCACCCTATTTTATTGCGTTGCGCAAAGTCATAAAGCTCAAGCAGGGAGCTGCAGCCTAATTTATCCATCAGACGGACCTTATAGGTGCTTACCGTCTTATTGCTGATATTCATTTTGCTGCCGATGGTGGTGTAGTCGATGCCGCTGAGAATATAGCGGAAGACCTTCATCTCCTGCGTTGACAGCGTATCCAGTCGGTCCTGATCGGTGATGCCGTGGGTGCAGAAGCGCTCCAGTGAAAAAGGGAAATAGCTGTAGCCATTATTGGCCGCGTCGATCGCGGCGAGGATATTATTCATTCCCTCTTTTTTACTCACAAAACCATTGGCCCCGCAGTCGGCGCTACGTTTGCCGTAAAACAGTTCATTCTTGGCGGAAATGACGATGATTTTTCCCCGGTAGCGGCGTTTTCGCAGCTGCTCCAGAACGTCTATGCCGCTGAGTTCCGGAATATCAACGTCGACGATCAGCAGGTCAGGCTGCATGGTTTCGGCGGTCTGTACCGCATGGGCGCCGCTGTCGAGTTCCGCTGCGACGGTAATGCCGTTGCTGTCGAGAAGGTTGCGAATGGCGATACGTGCCAATGGATGATCGTCAATGATTATCGCATTCATGGGGGCGTAAATCCTGATATGAAAAAAGAGGGCGATGCCTGATGCAGGTGCGGCGGGGGTTATTTTTATCGGTGCCGTAATAAGGCGCAATTGTAACACAAATCGTTTTCGGCCGGGAAAATATTGTGGATGTGTGCCTGCCGAATATATTTGCATATCGGGATGACAGCTGTAGGAAAAGGCGTTCGCTTGCTTCAGCGCTGTCTGCTGTTAAAAAAAATGCAAACGATTAATCTGCGCTTTTTAAGGTGAGGTGCCGGGAATATCGTCCGGTGACAGCTGGCAGGTAAAATAATAACAATGGTAAAAGCAAAGCGCCGCCTCTGGCGAAAATGGGCTTGGAAACGTCTGATGGCAGGAATAATCGTCCTGGCAATAAGTAACGCCGCGGTGGGAAAGGACGTGACGACCACTGAGGCGCGGACGCGCGATATGATGCGCTGTCAGGATTATCTGCAGCTGGATCCGCGCACCTGGACGCCGATGGTGATCTGGCTGATGAACGATCCTTTTTCCCTGCAGCCGCCGGAGTGGACCGACTTCCATGAAGCCGAGCTGGTGCTGACGCCGATCCTCACCGAAATCTGCCGTCAGGAGCCAGATGCCTGGCTGACTTCGCTGCGGGAACGGCTCAATTCTTATCAGCAGGTGCGGTCGCTGAACTAAGCGACCGCGGTAAAACGGCAGAAAAAGTGACTAAACGTGCAGTTTGCGGCCAATTTCTGCGCCGAAGATCAGCAGCGGCCCGCTTTTTTCGACAGGGCGTCGCAGGTTTTGCTCGCTGGCGTCGGGTTGGCGCCGGCACAGATGGCATCCGAGACGGTGCTACTGCCGCCCAGCGGGATCAGTCCATACAGTTTCGGCTCGGCGGCTTTAGTCACATAGCAGCGATGGCGGGTGTTGCCGATGGTCGCCACAAAGTTGGTTTTCACATCCTGCTGCTTCGCATCGGAAATGGTCACCTGCGAAACATCGACATTAAAGGCAAAAGCGGCGGCTTCTTTCATTTCGCTTTCCGTCGCCATCGGTGGTTTAGCTACGCAACCCGTTAATAACAGTGCCAGACAGGTACTGACTGATATATCCCGTATTTTCATATTTTCATCCTTTTGTGTGAGTAAGCGGGTTGTATATATGAGCGACGGGAGGGGGGCGTTGATTTTGATCAGCTGGTACAGGGAAGGGGTATTTTTCGGAAATTGGCCTGAATTGTTAAAGTTATCGTGAGCAGTATGAATTCCAGCGTTGCGGGAATGAAAGGTGTTTTATGCCGACCTTGCGTAGTAAGACAGAGTAAACAGGAACGCGGCAATGATGGACTGGCTTCGGGAGGTGGACAACGCAGATGGCCTGCGCAAACTTTTGCCAGGATAGAGCACTGTCTATTTTAGCGTAAGCGTAAATTTTCCTTTTCGCGATAACGGATTTTTTTATCCTCTTAGCGGAATGGCAAGAAAATGCTGACCACGCGCATTGCTCAACGGCTTATGTTGCCATTTTATCGCTATTCTAAAATTTAGAAACAAAAAAGCCACTCTTTCGAGTGGCCTAACTATATGTATTTACTGCTAAAATTTGGTGGCCCCTGTTGGGTTTGAACCAACGACCAAGCGATTATGAGTCGCCTGCTCTAACCACTGAGCTAAGGGGCCGTGGCGAGGGATTATAAAGTAACTGACGGTTGCAATCCAGCGTAAAGCGCGCAGCTGCTGTTTTTATAAACAATGCATTTTCAATCCTTTATAATCATGTTTTAGCCATACAGCCGGAGAAAACATGATTAGCGATATCCTTGCGCCGGGCCTGCGCGTCGTCTTTTGCGGTATCAACCCGGGGAAGTCTTCCGCCCATACCGGCTTTCATTTTGCCCATCCTGGCAACCGCTTCTGGAAGGTCATCCATCAGGCCGGCTTTACCGATCGGCAGCTCAGGCCGGAAGAGGAGCTGCAGCTGCTGGATACGCGCTGCGGCATCACCATGCTGGTTGAGCGTCCGACGGTGCAGGCCAGCGAGGTCGCCCTGCAGGAGCTGCGCAGCGGCGGCCGTGAGCTGGTGAAGAAGATTGAGGAGTATCAGCCGCAGGCGCTGGCGGTGCTCGGCAAGCAGGCCTTCGAGCTGGCCTTTAACCAGCGCGGGGCGAAGTGGGGGAAACAGGCGATGACCATTGGCACGACCCAGGTGTGGGTGCTGCCCAATCCCAGCGGTTTAAACCGGGCGACGCTCGATAAGCTGGTGGCGGCCTATCGTGAACTGGATGATGCCCTGGCGACCCGCGGTCAGTAGCGGAGAGCGGCGGCTTTCCCCGAGCGGCCAGCGAAACGCCATAAAAAAGCTCCCCGCAGGGAGCTTTTTAACCGGCTGTGGACGCTGTCCCGCGACGATTAATCGTCGAGGAAGCTACGTAGCACTTCAGAACGGCTCGGGTGGCGCAGTTTACGCAGCGCCTTCGCTTCGATCTGACGGATACGTTCGCGAGTAACGTCGAACTGTTTACCCACTTCTTCCAGCGTGTGGTCGGTGTTCATGTCGATACCGAAACGCATACGCAGGACTTTCGCTTCACGAGCGGTAAGGCCGGCCAGCACGTCGTGCGTTGCCGCACGCAGGCTCTCGGTGGTCGCGGAATCCAGCGGCAGCTCGAGGGTGGTATCCTCGATGAAATCCCCCAGATGCGAATCTTCATCGTCGCCGATCGGCGTTTCCATGGAGATAGGCTCTTTGGCGATCTTCAGCACTTTACGGATTTTGTCTTCCGGCATCAGCATGCGCTCAGCCAGCTCTTCCGGGGTCGGTTCACGGCCCATCTCCTGCAGCATCTGACGGGAGATACGGTTGAGCTTGTTAATGGTCTCAATCATATGCACCGGAATACGGATGGTGCGCGCCTGATCCGCGATGGAGCGGGTGATCGCCTGACGGATCCACCAGGTAGCGTAGGTCGAGAACTTGTAGCCGCGACGGTATTCGAACTTATCCACCGCTTTCATCAGACCGATGTTGCCTTCCTGAATCAGGTCGAGGAACTGCAGACCGCGGTTGGTGTATTTCTTGGCGATAGAGATAACCAGACGCAGGTTCGCTTCCACCATCTCTTTCTTCGCACGGCGGGCTTTCGCTTCACCGATGGACATGCGACGGTTGATATCCTTCACCTGCTCGATGGTCAGGCCGGTCTCTTCTTCGATCTGCTGCAGCTTCTGCAGGCCGCGCTGCACGTCTTCTTTCACTTCCAGCAGCTTCTCGGACCACGGCTTGTTCATCGCCACCGCGGCGTTGAACCAGGTTTCGCTGGTTTCGTTGCCGGTGAACAGGGTGATGAAGTTTTTCTTCGGCATTTTGCACTGCTCAACGCACAGCTTCATGATGATACGTTCCTGAGTACGAACGCGATCCATCATGCTACGCATGCTGTTGACCAGGTAATCGAACTGCTTCGGCACCAGGCGGAACTGCTTGAAGACTTCAGACAGCTTCAGGATCTCTTCCTGGGCGGCGGCATGGCTACGACCTTTGGCTTTGATAGTGTCGCGCGTCAGCTCGTACTGGGTACGCAGCTCGGCGAACTTCTCACGGGCCAGCTCAGGGTCGATGCTGTTGTCGTCATCGCTGTTGTCGTCGGCGTCTTCATCTTCGTCTTCGTCTTCGTCGTCATCCATCTCTTCCTGAGACAGCTCGGAGCCAACGTGGGTGGCGGTCGGCGCCATATCTTCTTCGGCGTTCGGATCGACGAAACCGGTGATCAGATCGGACAGACGGGCTTCTTCCGCTTCCACGCGGTCGTACTGCTCAAGCAGGTAGGTGATCGCTTCCGGGTATTCGGCAACGGAGCACTGCACCTGGTTGATGCCGTCTTCAATGCGTTTGGCGATGTCGATTTCGCCTTCACGGGTCAGCAGCTCTACGGTACCCATTTCACGCATGTACATGCGCACCGGGTCGGTCGTACGCCCGATTTCGGATTCCACGCTGGAGAGCACCTGCGCGGCGGCTTCGGCAGCATCTTCATCCGCGGTGTTTTCGGCAAGCATCAGATCATCGGCATCCGGTGCTTCTTCCATCACCTGAATGCCCATGTCGTTGATCATTTGGATGATGTCTTCGATCTGATCGGAATCGACGATATCTTCCGGCAGATGGTCATTGACCTCGGCATAGGTCAGATAGCCTTGCTCCTTACCACGTTGGACAAGAAGCTTCAGCTGTGACTGCGGGTTTTGCTCCATAAGACGGTATCCACACTTAATTCGTTTGATTGGTGTCGGCAGGCGGGCTGTCGACATTTAAAGCGAGGGCGTACTTATATTATTGCCGCTGCGCCTCTGCGCGGCTGTCGGGGGCTTCCCGATCGATACTCGGCACTTAAGCCGTTAAATACGGTGTCCTTCACGTCGCTCTGCGTTCTGCTGCTGCATCAATGCAACGTGAATGACTGAGTCTGTCATTTATTTCTTCGCCAGCTCCTGGCTGATGGTCCAGAGCTCCCGGCGTTCCTCACTGCTTAAACCGTGTGTGCGATCGCGAGCAATCAACTCTTCCTGTCGCAGTTCCAGCAGTGAATCAAACATATGGTTGAGCGAGTCGGTGAAGGTTTGTTCAGCGATATCTTTATCTGCTATATCGTCCCACATCGACAGTTTTTCAAGGGTTGCGGCCTCTTTTGTGCCGCGATATTGCTCTAAAAGTTGCCCGGTAGTCAGACCAGGCTGCGCCAGACAGCTCTTCACCAGCTCGCCGAACAGGCTCAGCCCCGGCATTTTGCGCGAGTCCAGCCCCTCCAGCGGTGGGACTAACGGCGCCAGATCCGGGTTTTGCACCAGCAGTCCTATCAGTATACGCATGGTCGTGCGTTTTAGCTGTGGTGCGGGGCGCGGGGCGCCATTTTCCGCCTGTTTTGGCATTAAACGTTCAAGCTGGGCGTCATCTAAAATGCCCAGCTTGTTGCCCAGCTCCTGACGCAAATAGATGCGCAGGGTTTCGCCCGGCACCTGGGTTATCAGCGGCAGCGCCAGCGTGCTCAGCTGCGCGCGCCCGTCCGGTGTGCTGAGGTCGACCTGCGGCAGCAGGCTGTTAAACAAGAACGTGGAGAGCGGCTGAGCCTGCTCCATCCGCGCCTCGAACGCCGCTTTGCCCTCTTTACGCACCAGCGTATCCGGGTCTTCGCCGTCAGGCAGAAACATAAAGCGCAGCTGGCGACCATCGGTCATGTACGGCAGCGCCGTCTCCAGCGCGCGCCAGGCAGCATCGCGGCCGGCCCGGTCGCCGTCGTAGCAGCAGATGACGTTATTGGTCACCCGGAACAGCAGCTGGATATGATCGGCCGTGGTCGAGGTACCCAGCGAGGCGACAGCATAATTGATGTCGTACTGCGCCAGCGCCACGACGTCCATATAGCCTTCGACAACCAGCAAACGCGGTGGTTCGGGGTTGTCCTGCTGCGCTTCATACAGGCCATATAGCTGACGGCCTTTATGGAATATGTCGGTTTCCGGGGAGTTGAGATACTTCGGCAGGGCATCGCCCAGCACCCGTCCGCCAAACCCAATCACCCGGCCTCGCTTATCGCGGATGGGGAACATCACCCGTTCGCGGAAGCGGTCGTAACTGCGTCCCTGATCGTTGGTGACCAGCATGCCGGCATCAATAAGCGACTGGCGGTTTTCCTGATTGCCGCCAAAACGTTTTAAAACGTTATCCCAACCTGGGGGAGCATAGCCGATGGCAAAGCGCGTAATCACCTCGCTGCTTAACCCCCGTTTTGCCAGGTACTGGCGCGCAGGGTCGGCGGCGGGCTGCATCAGAGACTGTTGATAAAACGTATTCAGACCATCCAGTAACTGGTAGAGGTTCTGCCGTTGATGGCGCTCTATCTGGCTGGGTCCGTTGCCTGCTTCATAAGGCACTTCGAGGTTGTGCATGGCGGCCAGCTCTTCGACCGTTTCCACGAACTCGAGCTTGTCGTAGTTCATCAGGAAATCGATAGCATTGCCGTGCGCCCCGCAGCCGAAGCAGTGGTAAAACTGTTTTTCACCGTTGACGGTGAAAGAGGGGGTTTTTTCGTTATGGAACGGACAGCACGCGTGAAAATTTTTGCCCTGCTTTTTCAGCTTTACCCGCGCATCGATCAGATCGACGATGTCGGTTCTGGCAAGCAGATCGCTAATAAATACACGTGGAATTCGTCCAGCCATAAGCCCCGTTATTTCTGATGACTATAAACGAAAATAAGCCGCGCATTCCTTTCGGAAGCACGGCCTTACAACTACAACTCGGTCTGAATTGAGAGCGTCGCTCTCAACAGATTAGTACAGACGAGTACGGCGTGCGTTTTCGCGGGCCAGTTTCTTCGCGTGACGTTTCACTGCAGAAGCTTTAGCGCGCTTACGTTCGGTAGTCGGTTTTTCATAGAACTCACGACGACGAACTTCCGCCAGAACACCTGCTTTTTCGCAGGAACGCTTGAAGCGACGCAGAGCTACGTCGAACGGCTCGTTTTCACGTACTTTAATTACCGGCATGTGCCTCTCACCTTTGATTAATTCGGTTTGCCGCTGGCCGCAATGCCAGCTTATTTCAAAATGGTGCGGAATTTTACTGCAACTACTGCTGCTTTGTAAAGCACCTGCGCCTTTTTTGAAAGGGACTTTTATAAGGGTGAGGAGTATACACGAAGAGAGCACCAGGGGTGAGCAAAGTTTTACATCGCCGGTCATTGGACCTACACTGCGCGGTATTGAAGCGAGGTAAAACAACTCATGCGTGTACTGGGCATTGAAACATCCTGCGATGAAACCGGCATCGCGATTTATGACGACCAGCAAGGTCTGTTAGCCAACCAATTGTATAGTCAGGTGAAACTGCATGCGGACTACGGCGGCGTGGTGCCGGAGCTGGCATCGCGCGACCACGTGCGCAAAACGGTGCCGCTGATCCAGGCGGCGCTGAAAGAGGCCGGCCTGACGGCGAAAGATATCGACGCCGTCGCCTATACGGCGGGTCCTGGCCTGGTCGGCGCGCTGCTGGTCGGGGCGACCGTTGGCCGGTCGCTGGCCTTCGCCTGGAACGTGCCGGCGATCCCGGTACACCATATGGAAGGGCACCTGCTGGCGCCGATGCTGGAAGATAACCCGCCGGCGTTCCCGTTCGTCGCGCTGCTGGTTTCCGGCGGCCATACGCAGCTGATCAGCGTCACCGGTATCGGCCAGTACGAACTGCTGGGCGAGTCGATTGACGATGCGGCGGGCGAAGCCTTTGATAAAACCGCGAAACTGCTGGGGCTGGATTATCCCGGCGGGCCGATGCTGTCGAAAATGGCGTCCCAGGGTACTGAAGGCCGCTTCGTCTTCCCGCGTCCGATGACCGACCGTCCGGGGCTGGACTTCAGCTTCTCCGGACTGAAGACCTTCGCCGCCAACACCATTCGCAGCAACGGCGACGATGAACAAACCCGCGCCGACATCGCCCGCGCGTTTGAGGATGCGGTTGTCGATACGCTGATGATTAAATGTCGCCGCGCGCTGGAGCAAACCGGCTTTAAGCGTCTGGTGATGGCGGGAGGCGTGAGCGCCAACCGCACCCTGCGGGCGAAGCTGGCGGAGATGATGCAAAAACGCGGCGGTGAGGTATTCTACGCCCGCCCTGAGTTCTGTACCGATAACGGCGCGATGATCGCCTACGCCGGCATGGTGCGTCTGCAAACCGGTGCCAAAGCTGAGCTCGGCGTGACGGTCCGCCCGCGCTGGCCGCTGGCCGAACTACCTGCCGCCTAAAGCGTCCTGAAACAGGCCGACGTCACGTCGGCCTGCCTACCTGACTACTCCATACTTTTACACAGTGAGCAGATGGCACCCTGATGCTTATGTGAATGCATCACGTCCGGGCGCTCGTACTCTTCCTCACAGCTAACGCATTGATATACGGTGGTCGAGGCGTTCCCCGCCGCGTCATAGCGCGGTTCGGCGATCCCGTCATCCACCTGCTTAATATAGTAGCGCCCGCGGGTGAGGATCCCCATCAGCGGGGTCATGACAAAGGCGACGACCAACGCGATCAGCGGCGAGAACGGCGCCAGCGTCGTCCCCAGCAGGCCGAAGAAAGCGCAGATCGACAGCCCGGCGGCCAGGCCAAAGGAAACCACGCCCACCGGGTTAACGTTGTAGATCATGCCGCGACGATATTCCGGCTGCGCCGGGGCCAGCTTGAGCAAGCCTTTATTAAAGGTGATGTCGGTCGCCACCACCACGACCCAGGCGATAGCGAAGTTGGAGTAAAAGCCGAGGATCCACGACAGGGCGCTGAACATATCGCCTTCCATCAGCGCCAGGGCAATCGCCAGATTGACCACCACAAAAATAATCCGCCCCGGATAGTGTTTGGTGGTGCGGGTCCAGGCGCTGGTCCACGCCAACGAGCCGGAGTAGGCATTGGTGACGTTAATTTTGATCTGCGAGATCACCACCAGCACCACCGCCAGCGTCAGGGCCAGCCAGCCGGGCACCAGATTATCGAAGACGCTGACGAACTGCTGCACCGGTTCGGTATTGTGCACCGCCGGAAAACGGGTCAACAGATAGAAGCCGAGGAAGGCGCCGATGATCTGTTTGATCGCGCCTAGCACCACCCAGCCCGGGCCTGCGGAAAAGACCGCCAGCCACCAGCTTTTACGGTTCTCCGCGGTTTTAGGCGGCATAAAGCGCAGGTAATCAATTTGCTCGCCAATTTGCATGATCAGCGACAGGCATACCCCGGCGCCGAGCATGATGGCGGTGATGTCCACCGTCGACGCGCTGTTTTTACCAGCGAAATGCAGGAAGCCGTCCACCAGCTGCGGATCTTTGACAATCAGCCACACCACCGGCACCACCATCAGCACCAGCCACAGTGGAGTGGTCCATACCTGCAGGCGGGTCAGGGCTTTCATGCCATAGACCACCAGCGGGAGCACCATCAGGGTGGCGATCAGATACCCCATCCACAGCGGTATCCCGAGGCCCACCAGCAGCCCCTGGGCCATGATCGAGCCTTCGAGGGCGAAGAAGATAAAGGTGAAGCCGGCAAAAATAATGCTGGTGATCACTGAGCCGAAATAGCCGAAGCCGGCGCTGCGGGTGATCAGGTCAAGGTCAATGTTGTAGCGCGCGGCGGTGATCGCCAGCGGAATGCCGGTGAGGAAGATCACCAGCGCCGCCACCAGGATCGAATAGATGGCGTTGCTGGTGCCCCAGGCCATACCGATGCTGGCGCCGATGGAAAAGTCCGCCAGATAGGCGATGCCGCCCAGCGCCGTGACCGCGACGACGCCCGGTCCCCAGCGGCGGAAGCTCAGCGGGGCGTAACGTAAGGTGTAATCTTCTAAGGTTTCCCGGGAGCCGGAAGTCCGCGCTGTCGCGGGTAATTCAGGGTTGAGATCCAGTGATGACATAGTCATTCCTTAATGGTTAGGCATGACTTGAATTAGCAAACCTTATGCCATATTGCAGGGCAGGCGTGGCGGGGAGGGGAGCGCAGGGTGATAGAAGAGAGAGCAGGGGTTGCACCATCCGGACGCGTCTGCGCCCGGCTGGTGCAACAGGCCTATTTGCCGAGCATGCCTTTGTCTTCGAGGAAGGCGATAATGGTGCTCAGGCCGTCTCCCTGCTTCAGATTGGTGAAGGTCCACGGGCGATCGCCGCGCATACGCTGGGTATCGCTGGCCATCACCTCCAGCGAAGCGCCGACATAGGGGGCAAGGTCGGTTTTATTGATCACCAGAAAATCGGATTTGGTGATCCCCGGCCCGCCTTTGCGCGGGATCTTCTCCCCTTCGGCCACGTCAATGACGTAGATGGTCAGATCCGCCAGCTCCGGGCTGAAGGTGGCGCTCAGGTTATCGCCGCCGCTTTCCACGAAGATAAGGTCGAGGTTACCGAACTTTTCACTCAGCGCTTCCACGGCGGCGAGGTTCATCGAGGCATCTTCGCGGATCGCTGTGTGCGGGCAGCCGCCGGTTTCTACACCGACAATGCGTTCAGGGGCCAGCGCGCCCGCTTCGGTGAGGATGCGCTGATCTTCTTTGGTATAGATGTCGTTAGTGACCACCGCCAGCTGCCAGGTATCGCGCATCGCTTTGCACAGCGCTTCCAGCAGGGCGGTTTTACCAGAGCCGACCGGGCCGCCGACGCCGACGCGCAGCGGGTGTTTATAAGAATTCATGGCTTCTCCTAGGAACGGAATAATCGGGAGTATTGGGTTTCATGCCGGGCAGAGGCGATGGCGGCGAGCGGCGTGGCCGATCCGATATCGCCGTCCGGCGCGGCCAGTGCGCGGGGCATCGCCGCCGCGTAGTGGTCGCAAAGACGTAAAATGAGCTGCTGGGCGGCCTGCTGGCCGAAGGGCACCAGCTTGACGCCGGCCATTACGGCGCTCTCAATCCAGCTGTAGCCCAGGCTTAAGGCCATCTCGGGCAGCGCGATGCGCCAGCGCACGCCGAGCCAGGCCATCCCGGCGAGCTGGCTTTGCTGGCACAGCGTGCGCCACGGCGGCGGGCAGTCCGGCTGCCAGTCGCTCAGCAGGCGGGCAAACGCCGCGCCGCGGTTGCGCTCTTCCTCCCGCAGTTCACGGGTCTCCCGGCAGGCCAGCAGATAAGCCGTCCAGCGCCGGGCCGCGGCGATATCGCCTTGTTCGCAGGCGCGGTACAGGCGGGCGAACAGCGGCAGGTCAACGGTAAAAAAGCCTTCCGTCATCTGCCGTCGCTGCCAGCGCTCGAAGGCCGCGACGTCCGGCACCCAGCCGGCTTCCACAGCCCACTCCAGCCCCTGGGACCAGCTGTAACCTCCTACCGGCAGGTTGCTGCTGGCCAGCTGCATCAGCCGCAGGCGTTGTTCCGCTGTCGACATGCTAGTGGCTGTGAGCGTGGTGGTCATGATGAGCATGATGATGACCGTGGCTTTCGCTGGCGTAAGCGCCGGCTTCCGGCTCGAACGGCAGCTGGCCAAAGGTCACCGTCAGGCCGAACTGGCGCAGCATATCGTCCAGCACGTGATCGTGATGGTAGCGCAGCTCGCCCGGCATAATCTGCAGCGGTACGTGACGGTTGCCGAGGTGATAGCAGGCCTTCGCCAGCATAAACGGGTCGTCGCAGCGCACCACCGACACCCCTTCATCAGCGGCAATCACCTGCACAAATTCGGTGCCGTCTTCGTTACTCAGCACATCGCCGCCGCGCAGCAGCAGGCCGCGGGGCAGCAGCAGACCGGCTTCCCGGCCATCGTTGAGGGTAACTTTTACCCGGCTTTTGACGCGAACATCAATCGGCAGCGTAACGCTGGCGGTCGCGGCGGCGGGGGTCTCCAGACGTTGAGTTAAATAAAGCATCCGCACTCCTTAAAACAGAAAATAACGTTGCGCCATCGGCAGAACCTCTGCCGGCTCGCTGGTGATGAGTTCGCCATCCACTCGCACCTCATAGGTCTGCGCGTCGACGGTGATGTTAGGCTGCAGGCTGTTGTGCACCATGTCGGCTTTCTGCACCGTGCGGCAGCCTTTCACCACGGCAATCGCGCTGCGCAGGTTCAGCCGCTCGGCTACGCCATGGTCCGCCGCTGCCTGCGACAGGAAGGTGAGGCGGCAGTGATGGCGGGCGCTGCCCAGCGCGCCAAACATCGGACGGTAGTGTACCGGCTGCGGGGTCGGAATAGAGGCATTGATATCGCCCATCGGCGCGATGGCGATCATGCCGCCCTTGATCACGGTGGCCGGTTTCACGCCGAAGAAGGCAGGCGACCAGACCACCAGGTCCGCCAGCTTACCCACCTCAATGGAGCCGACTTCGTGCGCGATGCCGTGGGTCAGCGCCGGGTTGATGGTGTATTTGGCGATGTAGCGCTTCACGCGGAAGTTGTCGTTATCCCCGGTCTCCTCCGCCAGCGCGCCGCGCTGCACCTTCATGCGGTGCGCCACCTGCCAGGTGCGGAGAACCACTTCTCCGACGCGGCCCATGGCCTGCGAATCGGAGGAGGTGAGCGAGAAGGCGCCAAGGTCGTGCAGCACGTCTTCTGCGGCGATGGTTTCCCGGCGAATGCGCGACTCGGCAAAGGCCACGTCCTCGGCGATGTCCGGGTCCAGATGGTGGCAGACCATCAGCATATCGAGATGTTCGTCGATGGTGTTGAGGGTGTAGGGCAGCGTTGGGTTGGTGGAGGACGGCAAAATGTTCGGGTGGGCGCAGGCGGTGATGATGTCCGGCGCATGGCCGCCGCCGGCCCCTTCGGTATGAAAGGTGTGAATGGTGCGCCCGCCGATGGCGGCAAGGGTATCTTCCACAAAACCGGACTCATTGAGGGTGTCGCTGTGCAGGGCGACCTGAATATCCATCTCATCGGCGACGGTTAATGCGCAGTCGATCGCCGCCGGGGTGGCGCCCCAGTCCTCATGGATCTTCAGGCCAATAACGCCCGCCGCCACCTGCTCGCGTAGAGCGTCCGGCTGAGAAACGTTGCCCTTGCCCAACAGGCCGATATTAACCGGCAGGCTGTCGGCCGCCTGCAGCATGCGTGAGATATACCATGGCCCCGGGGTGCAGGTGGTGGCATGGGTACCCGCCGCCGGGCCGGTGCCGCCGCCGACCATGGTGGTCACGCCGGAGACCAGCGCCTCTTCCGCCTGCTGCGGACAGATCCAGTGAATATGGGTATCGATCCCGCCGGCGGTGACGATTTTTCCTTCGGCGGCAATCACTTCCGTCGCGGCGCCGATGGGGATGGTGACGTTGGGCTGGATGTCGGGGTTGCCGGCTTTGCCGATGGCGAAGATCCGGCCGTCCTTCACGCCGATATCGGCCTTAACGATGCCCCAGTGATCGACGATCAGCGCGTTGGTGAGCACCAGGTCAACACAGTCGGCGGCCAGCATCTGTCCCTGGCCCATCCCGTCGCGGATCACTTTGCCGCCGCCGAATTTGACCTCTTCCCCGTAGGTGGTCAAATCGTCCTCCACCTCGATCCACAGCTCGGTATCGGCCAGGCGCACCTTATCGCCGACGGTGGGGCCGAACATGTCGGCATAGGCCTGGCGTGAAATATTACTCATCGTTTGCCTCCAGTGGGCCCATGACTTCGCCGCGGAAGCCGAAGACGGCGCGGTGACCGGCGAAGGCCACCAGCTCAATCTCGCGTTTCTGGCCAGGTTCAAAGCGTACCGCCGTGCCGGCCGGGATATTCAGGCGATAGCCGGTGGCCTGCTGACGGTCGAACTTCAGCGCCGGGTTGACCTCGGCGAAATGGTAGTGCGAACCGACCTGAATCGGACGATCGCCGTGGTTTTCAACGACCACGCGACAGGTCGCCCGGCCGGTGTTGAGGGCTATCTGGCCGGGCTTAACGTGATATTCACCAGGGATCATGGCGCTGCCTCAGATAATCGGGTTGTGAACGGTGACCAGCTTCGAGCCGTCCGGGAAGGTGGCTTCGACCTGGATATCCGGGATCATTTCCGGGACGCCTTCCATCACCTGCTCGCGGGTCAGGACGTGACGACCTTCCTCCATCAGCGAGGCCACGCTTTTGCCGTCGCGGGCGCCTTCCATAATAAAGGCGCTGATCAGGGCCACGGATTCCGGATAGTTGAGCTTCAGGCCGCGGGCCAGGCGGCGTTCCGCCACCAGCGCGGCGGTAAACAGTAACAGCTTGTCTTTTTCTCGGGGGGTCAGTTCCATAACGTTCTCTTAAGTCAGCCAGATTCGGGGGAGTACGGGGGACTTGCCGGTGAGATGAGGACGCAGAAACTGCCAGACGTCGCGCATCACCTGCTGGCAAATCAGATTATCGTCACTGAGGAAGCGCACCGTCAGCAGGCGGTCGGTCAGGCTGGCGCCGGCGTAGAGGTCGAGCGGCGCCAGCGCGTCGCGCACCCCGTCGAGCAGGGCATCGGTTGCCGGATAGCACAGCAGCGTGCCGACCCAGGGACGTCCAGCGATGCTGGAGAGCTCTCCCTCCTGCAGGTGCAGGCGCTCGACCAGCAGCGGCTCATCGTCCACCCATACCTCCAGCCGGTTGCTGAGGGTGCCGTGGCTGAAGGTTTCGCCGATCACCGGGCGGCCAAGGCAGAGCAGATCCCAGGCCAGCAGGGTGCTGGAGGCACACAGGTGAAAGGTGGTGGACAGTCGGGCGTTCGCCCCGGGAAAGAAGATGGCATCCTGCGGGAGCCACTCCAGGGTCGCCTGCGGGGCGAGGGTCAACTGCTGGCGCAAAAGCGCTTGCGCGCCGCTGCTGCGGTAAAACTTGCTGGCTCCAGGCATGGTTATCAGGGTATGGCAGCCGGGATCAAGGTGGGCGCTAATCGTCAGTTCATCACCGCCGACGATGCCGCCGGGGGGGTGAAGCAGATAGAGGTGACAGGTCTCTTCTTCCGGGTAAAACGGGCGCTGGACGGTCAGCGGGCCGACGTGTTGGGCGCTGGCGAGAACGGTCTTGCCGCCGGCCTGCTGAAAGCGCAGATCCAGCGTGGCCTGCCAGCCTTTTTTGAGTGGTGGTAACACGGTGCCGTGCAATGTTGCGCCCCTGCAAAATCAAGATAAAACAGCAGCAATGAGTATTGATCGGCGGGAGATTATCCCGGTCATACGAAACGCTTATGTCATCTGTTACCCGCAGCGTCGCATTGGGCGCAAGGGGAAAGCGGCATAACCGCTCCGGATTATTCACCCGGATAATCATTGCCGTCAATATCCTGATCCGCTGCCTGGCCGCGGCGGAAAAGGTGCCAGCGGGGGGAACGCCGCGCCGCTGGTCGCTGGCGTGATTTTTGCTGTGGGTCACCGCTAACGCATTGTTACAAAAGAGGGATGTGGTGAAGATCGCCAATCATGACGACGTAAGGCGAAAAGGCGGGTGAGACAGGTAAATAGAAGCGGGGATCCCTCCGGCTGGCGGGGCCGGGAGGGGAGATTACTTCTCTTCTGGCGTTTTTTTCTTCTTCACACGCGTCCAGATTTTGCTCTCCTGGCGGCGCCACAGACGCTGAATGTTGTCGTGATGGCGCAGGAGGATCAGGCAGGAGAGCATCGACACCGGGAAGGTGTACTGCGGTTTAAACCACCAGACGTAGAACGGAGCGATCAGCGCGCTGACGATAGCGCCAAGGGAAGAGTAACCGCTGAGCAGGATGGTCAGCAGCCAGGTCCCGGCCATCACGCCGGTCAGGTCGAGGCCGATGGGGGCGATAGCGCCGAAGGCCGTGGCGACGCCTTTACCGCCGCGGAAATGAAAGAAAACTGGCCAGATATGGCCCACGCAGGCGGCAATCGCCACTAAACCCAGCCAGAACGGCGTCAGGCCCAGCGCCCAGGCGCCCCATACCGGCAGCATGCCCTTCAGCACATCAAAAATAAGTACCGCTACGGCCGCCCCTTTTCCGCCAATTCGTAGTACGTTAGTGGCCCCGGGGTTGCCTGAGCCGCTGTCGCGTGGGTCGGGCAGGCCAGCAAGGCGACATACCAGAATGGCGCTGGAAATGGAGCCGCAGAGGTAGGCGAGGAGTACCAGTCCAGGCGCGATTGCACTCATAACGCTGTTCCGTTTTGAAAATGTCGTTGTATTCTCTGCATCTGTGGATAATACGCATAATTCGCCGGAAGTGGTATCCGGTTTAGCTAAAAAGCAGGCAGGGCGTGATGGATATTGTATTTATAGAGCAACTTTCGGTAATCACCACCATTGGTGTTTATGACTGGGAACAAACCATTGAGCAGAAGCTGGTGTTCGATATCGAAATTGCATGGGATAACCGCAAGGCGGCCGCCAGCGATGATGTCAGCGATTGCCTCAGCTATGCTGATATCAGCGAGCGCGTCATCGCGCATGTTGAGGGGGGAAAATTCGCGTTAGTGGAGCGGGTGGCGGAAGAGGTGGCCGACCTGCTGCTGGAGACATTCCAGTCGCCATGGGTGCGCATTAAAGTCAGCAAACCTGGCGCCGTGGCTCGCGCGGCAAACGTCGGGGTGATTATTGAACGTGGCCTTAATCTGAAACAAAACTTTTCAGGTCATACTTGTTAAACAAATTGCGTTTATACCGGTCATAGCATCCGGTCATCAGGCAATTTTACTGGCGATCTTCTACCAGAACGGCAGGCGAATCCTTGTGTACGCCGTGTATGCTGCGGATTGCGCGCCCTCTGGCAGTCGGGTTGTGCCTGTTGAACGATACCGTGTTCCTGGTTTTTTTCATTTTACTTTTTTAAAGGGTTTAATTGGATGAGCGATATACACTCGCTGCTGGTGGCGGCAATATTGGGTGTGGTTGAGGGGTTGACAGAGTTTTTACCTGTTTCCAGTACCGGTCATATGATTATTGTTGGTCACCTGCTGGGGTTTGAAGGTGATACGGCAAATACCTTTGAAGTGGTTATTCAGCTAGGCTCGATACTCGCCGTGGTGGTCATGTTCTGGCGTCGCCTGTTCGGCCTGATCGGCATCCATTTCGGCAGGCCGCCGGAGCACGAAGGTAAAGGCAGCGGTCGCTTGTCGCTTATCCATATCCTTCTCGGCATGATCCCCGCGGTGGTGATGGGGCTTATTTTCCACGACACCATTAAATCTTTGTTTAACCCGGTAAACGTGATGTACGCCCTGATTGTCGGCGGTGTGCTGTTAATTGCGGCGGAAGTGCTGAAGCCGAAACAGCCGCGCGCGGTCGGGATTGACGATATGACCTATCGTCAGGCGTTCGTTATCGGCTGCTTCCAGTGCCTGGCGCTGTGGCCGGGCTTCTCCCGCTCAGGGGCGACCATCTCCGGCGGCATGCTGATGGGCGTCAGCCGCTACGCGGCGTCGGAATTCTCATTCCTGCTGGCGGTACCGATGATGATGGGCGCCACGGTGCTGGACGTCTACAAGAGCATCGGCTTCCTCAACATGGGCGATGTCCCGATGTTTGCCGTCGGCTTCGTGATGGCGTTTATCGTGGCGCTGATTGCGATTAAAACCTTCCTGCAGCTGATCAAACGGATCTCGTTCATTCCGTTCGCTATCTACCGCTTTATCGTCGCGGCAGCGGTTTACGTGGTCTTCTTCTAAGGCCTGCGCCCTCAGCCTTGCGGCTGGGGGCAACGCTGTTCCTTCCACTGCGCCACCGCCGCAATTCTCCGCCGCGTCAGCTCCTCGCGAATTTCCGCCCCTTTAAACCCCGCCGCCACCACCTCTTTGGTGGAGACCGACCTCGCCACTTCCCAGGCCTCTAATAGCAGGCGCCCCTGCGGATAATCGCTAGCCTCGAAACCGGTGCGCCCGCGAACGTCGGCTTCGCTGGTGAGGGCGATCTGCTGCACGCGCTGCGGTTTACGCCAGGCGTCAATGCTGTCGAAGAGTTTGACGAGGGTTTTCGGCTGCAGGATCGGCAGGGTGTGGATCAGATCATGATACTCCGCCACCAGTTTCGCGAGATCGCGGATATCGTTCGGCACCCGCAGACGCGCGCAGAGCTGTTCCACCAGCTTGACTCCCGCCGGGCCATGGCCGTGGTGACGCGGCCAGAGCGCTTTCGGCGTCAGCCCTTTGCCGAGGTCATGGCATAGGGTGGCGAAGCGCACATCGACGTCCGGCGACAGCATCGCGGCCATCGTGACGGTCATCAGGGTGTGCAGGCCGGTGTCGATTTCCGGGTGCCATTTGGCTGGGGCCGGCACACCGTACAGGGCGTCAATCTCCGGGAACAGCACCTTGAGGGCCTGGCAATCGCGCAGCGTCTGAAAAAAGACCTGCGGGTTGCGGGTGGTCAACGCGCTTTCCGTCTCTTTCCACACCCGCTCCGGCGTTAAATGGGCCAGTTCGCCGGCCTCAACCATGGCGGCCATCAGGGTCTGGGTCTCTTCGGCAATGCGAAAACCGAGATGGGCATAGCGGGCGGCAAAGCGCGCCACGCGCAGCACGCGCAGCGGATCTTCGCTAAAGGCGGGGGAGACATGGCGCAGCAGACGCTGGCGGAGATCGTTTTGTCCGCCGTAGGGGTCGATAATTGCGCCGTCGGCGTCCTGGGCGAGGGCGTTGACCGTCAGGTCACGGCGCAGCAGATCCGCTTCGAGGGTGACGTCCGGGGCGGCATAGCAGGTAAAACCGGTATAGCCTGCGCCGGATTTGCGCTCGGTGCGGGCCAGGGCATACTCTTCCCGGCTTTGCGGATGAAGGAACACGGGAAAGTCGCGGCCTACCTGCTGATAGCCCGCGTCAAGCATCTGTTGCGGGGTGGCGCCCACCACCACCCAGTCTCGGTCTTTGACCGGCAGTCCTAACAGCGCGTCGCGCACCGCACCGCCGACCAGATAACTCTTCACGCCTGATTCTCCCGTATCTGTTTTTTGCAAGATGATACGTAAGTCTGGCAGAGAAGACGAATTAGTTCATCCACCGGTCTTTACGTTTGCGGCTTGGCACCAGATGCGGCAGCACCAGACCCAGCAGCAGACCGACGCCCAACACGCCGCCGCCGTACATAAACCACTGCATGATAATGGTGCGCTGTTTGTCATCAAGCTGCAGATTCGCCGCATTCACCTTCTTCTGCGCGACAACCAGCTCATTTTTCAACTTTTGGTTCTCGTCTTTCAGCGCGTTGATCACGCTGTCGCTGCCGGCGACTTTCTTCTGCATATCCGCCGTGCGCTGGTTCCAGGTGGCGTCGATATTATTCAGCTTATCGGTCAGCGTTTTGACCTGGTTTTCCAGATCCGGGACGCGGGTGCGCAGGCTGGGCTCGTTGCTCAGCTCTTTCAGCGGGATCCAGGCGGTACGCCCATTGGCGTCGCGGATCTGAGCGTAACTGGTGCTGTCGTTGGTTTGCAGCACCGCCACTTCTTCCCCGGCGTTGATGGTGCCGACCAGACGATAATTATCGCCCGGGCCGCTGCGAACCCAGGTGTTAAGCTCATCGGAAACGTAGCGCTTTTCTTCTGCGTGAACCGCCGTGGCGGCGCTAAGCGCGAGCAAAGTAAAAGTAATCAGGCGTAATTTTGGCATCAGGTCATCGTTTGGTCATAAAAAGTGGAACGATAGTAGAGGCATCGCCAGAGCGACGCAAAGTTTTCCGCCACAATCGGAATCATCCAGGAGGTGGCCCGGCAAAAAGCGCGTTGCATGGCGATTCGCCGCAAAATACTATCTACTGACAAAAAATATCGTCGTAAGTTCGCCGCAATTTGTCGGCGCAGCACAGAAGCGGAAGAATTCAGTCATGGCTCAAGAAATCGAACTTAAGTTTATCGTCGCTCAGGATGGGGTAGAGACGCTGCGCGAGCAGCTCAATGCGCTCGAGGCGAAACATACGCCCGCGGGCCAGTTGCTGAACATTTATTACGAAACCGCCGATAACTGGCTGCGTCGTCACGACATGGGGCTGCGCATCCGCGGCGATCAGGGCCGTTATGAAATGACGCTGAAAATCGCCGGTCGGGTGGTGGGCGGCCTGCACCAGCGCCCGGAATACAATATTCCACTGGATAAACCGGAGCTGGCGCTTGAGCGCCTGCCGGCGGAGGTCTGGCCGCAAGGAGAACTTCCGGCCGCGCTGGCGGAGCATGTCCAGCCGCTGTTCAGCACCGACTTTGCCCGTGAACGCTGGGTGATCCAGGAAGGAAAGAGTGAGATTGAGATTGCCCTCGATCGCGGCGAAGTGAAGGCGGGCGAGCATCAGGAGCCGATCTGCGAGCTGGAGCTGGAGTTGCTCGCCGGGGAGACCGCCGATCTGCTGCGCTTCGCGCATCGTTTGCTGGAGAGCGGCGTCCTGCGTCAGGGGAGCCTGAGCAAAGCCGCGCGCGGGTATCATCTGGCGCAAGGCAACAATGAGCGCCCGGTGGCCCGGCTGGCGGTGCTGCCGGTGGCGGCGAAGGCCAGCGTGGAGCAGGGGGTGGAGGCGGCGCTGGAGAGCGCCCTGGCGCACTGGCTGTATCACGATGAGGTCTGGCTGCGCGGCAACGCGAAAGCTAAAGCGGAAATCCTGCTGGCGTTGGCCCGCGTGCGCCATGCCCTCGTGCTGTTCGGCGGCATCGTGCCGCGGAAGGCGACCACCCACCTCCGCGCCTTGCTGAACGACGCCGAAGCCGCGCTGCTGGCCGCGGACACCGCCGAGGAGGCGTTATTCCGCACCGAGGTCGTCGCCGCCAAACTGGCGCTGACCGAATGGCTGGTCCAGCGCGGCTGGCGTCCGTTCCTCAACGAGGCGGGAGAGAAAAAAATAGCCGGATCGTTCAAACGGTTTGCCGATATTAACCTCTCGCGGGTGGCGGCCGAGCTGCGCAGCGCCGTGCAGCATCTGGCGGTTGAAGATGCCGCCGACCAGTTGCCGAAGCTGTCCCGCGATATCGACAGCGTCCAGCTGCTGGCGGGCGCCTATGGCGACGCCGTCGCGCCGTGGCTGGAGAACTGGCAGGAGCTTCAGCGTGCGATAGAGCATGACGACCGCAGCGTCTTTGAATATTTCCGTCGCCAGGCGCTGGCTGCCGAGCCGTTCTGGCTGCATAGTGGAAAACGATAATTACAGGCCAGGGAGCCCCTATGATGCCGCTTTCTTCGCAGTTACAGCAGCACTGGCAGACGGTCGCTGACCGCCTGCCAGCGGATTTTCCCGTCGCCGAACTGAGCCCGCAGGCCCGGTCGGTGATGGCGTTCAGTGATTTTGTCGAACAGAGTGTGATCGCCCAGCCAGGCTGGCTGAACGAGCTTGCGGACTCCTCGCCGGAGGCGGAAGAGTGGCGGCATTACGAGACCTGGCTGCAGGATCGCCTGCAAGCGGTGGCTGACGAAGCGGGGTTGATGCGAGAGCTGCGTCTTTTCCGCCGCCAGATGATGGTCCGCATTGCCTGGGCGCAGGCGCTGTCGCTGGTAAGCGAAGAAGAGACGCTGCAGCAGCTGAGCGTCCTGGCAGAGACCCTGATTGTCGCCGCTCGCGACTGGCTGTATGCCGCCTGCTGTAAGGAGTGGGGAACGCCCTGCAACGCTGAGGGTCAGCCGCAGCCGCTGCTGATCCTCGGGATGGGAAAGCTGGGCGGCGGCGAGCTGAACTTCTCTTCCGATATCGATCTGATTTTTGCCTGGCCTGAGCATGGCGCCACCCGCGGCGGCCGCCGCGAGCTGGATAACGCCCAGTTCTTTACCCGCCTGGGGCAGCGGCTGATCAAGGCGCTCGACCAGCCGACGCAGGACGGCTTTGTCTATCGGGTGGACATGCGCCTGCGACCGTTTGGCGACAGCGGGCCGCTGGTGCTCAGCTTTGCGGCACTGGAGGATTATTACCAGGAGCAGGGCCGGGACTGGGAACGCTACGCGATGGTGAAAGCGCGGATCATGGGCGATAACGACGACGCCTACGCCAGCGAGCTGCGCGCGATGCTTCGCCCCTTCGTCTTCCGCCGCTATATCGACTTCAGCGTGATCCAGTCGCTGCGTAACATGAAAGGGATGATCGCTCGCGAAGTGCGGCGTCGCGGGCTGAAAGACAACATCAAGCTCGGCGCCGGCGGGATCCGTGAAATTGAGTTTATCGTGCAGGTCTTTCAGCTGATCCGCGGCGGTCGCGAACCTGCGCTGCAGCAGCGGGCGCTGCTGCCGACGCTGGCGGCGATTGATGAGCTGCATCTGCTGCCGGAAGGCGACGCGGCGCTGCTGCGCGCGGCCTATCTGTTCCTGCGCCGGCTGGAAAATCTGCTGCAGAGCATCAACGATGAGCAGACCCAGACTCTGCCGCAGGATGAACTGAACCGCGCCAGGCTGGCGTGGGGGATGCATACTGACGACTGGGAGACGCTGAGCGCGCAGCTGGCGAGCCATATGGCCAGCGTGCGGCGGGTGTTTAATGAGCTGATCGGCGATGATGAGGCTCAGTCGCCGGATGAGCAGCTCGCCGAGTACTGGCGCGAGCTGTGGCAGGATGCGCTGGAAGAAGATGACGCCAGCCCGGCGCTGGCGCATTTAAACGACGCCGACCGCCGCAGCGTGCTGGCGCTGATTGCCGATTTCCGTAAAGAGCTGGATCGGCGCACCATCGGCCCGCGCGGCCGCCAGGTGCTGGATCAACTGATGCCGCATCTGCTGAGCGAAATCTGCTCGCGCGCCGATGCGCCGCTGCCTCTGGCGCGGATCACGCCGCTGTTGACCGGGATCGTCACTCGCACCACCTATCTTGAACTGCTGAGCGAATTCCCCGGCGCGCTGAAGCACCTGATTACGCTCTGCGCCGCGTCGCCGATGGTCGCCAGCCAGCTGGCGCGCCACCCGCTGCTGCTTGATGAGCTACTGGATCCCAACACCCTCTATCAGCCGACGGCGACCGATGCCTATCGCGATGAGCTGCGTCAGTATCTGCTGCGGGTGCCGGAAGAGGATGAAGAGCAGCAGCTGGAAGCATTGCGCCAGTTCAAGCAGGCGCAGCAGCTGCATATCGCCGCGGCGGATATCGCTGGCACGCTACCGGTGATGAAGGTTAGCGATCACTTAACCTGGCTTGCCGAAGCCATCCTCGACGCGGTGGTGCAGCAGGCATGGGGACAGATGGTGGCCCGCTACGGCCAGCCGACCCATCTGCACGATCGCCAGGGGCGCGGCTTCGCCGTCGTCGGCTACGGCAAGCTCGGCGGCTGGGAGCTGGGCTACAGTTCCGATCTCGACCTGGTGTTCCTCCATGACTGCCCGCCGGAGGTGATGACCGACGGCGAGCGGGAGATCGACGGCCGTCAGTTCTACCTGCGGCTGGCTCAGCGGATCATGCATCTGTTCAGCACCCGCACTTCGTCCGGTATTCTCTACGAAGTTGACGCCCGGCTGCGCCCTTCCGGCGCGGCGGGGATGCTGGTCACCACCGCCGACGCGTTTGCCGACTATCAGCAGAACGAAGCCTGGACATGGGAGCATCAGGCGCTGGTGCGCGCTCGCGTGGTCTATGGCGACCCGGCGCTGCAGGCGCGATTTGACGCCATTCGGCGCGATATTCTGACCACCGTGCGGGATGGCGCGACCCTGCAGACCGAGGTTCGCGAGATGCGCGAGAAGATGCGCGCCCACCTTGGCAACAAACATGCCGATCGTTTTGATATCAAAGCCGATGCCGGTGGGATCACGGATGTTGAATTTATTACCCAGTATCTGGTCCTACGCTATGCCAGCGACAAGCCAAAGCTGACCCGCTGGTCTGATAACGTGCGTATTCTCGAGCTGCTGGCGCAGAACGACATCATGGACGAGGAGGAAGCGCGAGCTTTAACGCACGCGTACACCACCTTGCGTGATGCGCTCCATCACCTGGCCCTGCAGGAGCTGCCGGGACACGTGGCGCCGGAGGCATTCAGCCGGGAGCGTGAGCAGGTCAGCGCCAGCTGGCAGAAGTGGCTGATGGCTTAACTATAAAATCGGGTGTGCTATTATCGCGCGCAAAGTTTGCGTCTCGCAGGAGAGAGTCATGAAAGTAACGCTGCCGGAGTTTGAACGTGCAGGAGTGTTGGTGGTGGGTGATGTGATGCTGGACCGCTACTGGTACGGCCCCACCAGTCGTATTTCCCCGGAAGCCCCGGTGCCGGTGGTGAAGGTGGAAAATATCGAAGAACGTCCTGGCGGCGCGGCAAACGTAGCGATGAACATCGCCTCCCTGGGGGCGACGTCGCGCCTGGTGGGATTGACCGGGATTGATGACGCCGCTCGCGCGCTGAGCCAGGCGCTGGCCAACGTCAATGTGAAGTGCGACTTCGTCTCCGTCCCGACTCACCCGACCATCACCAAGCTGCGGGTGCTGTCGCGCAACCAGCAGCTGATCCGCCTCGACTTTGAAGAGGGCTTCTCCGGCGTTGATCCGCAGCCGATGCACGAGCGCATTCAGCAGGCGCTGGGCGCCATTGGCGCGCTGGTTCTCTCGGATTACGCCAAAGGGGCGCTGACCAGCGTCCAGACGATGATCAAGCTCGCCCGTGAAGCAGGCGTGCCGGTGCTGATCGATCCGAAAGGTACCGATTTCGAACGCTATCGCGGCGCAACGCTGCTCACCCCGAACCTCTCTGAGTTTGAAGCGGTGGTGGGCAAGTGCCAGGATGAAGCGGAGATCGTTGAGCGCGGCATGAAGCTTATCGCCGAATTCGAACTGTCAGCGCTGCTGGTGACGCGCTCAGAGCAGGGGATGACGCTGCTGCAGCCGGGGCGTCCGCCGCTGCATATGCCGACCCAGGCTCAGGAAGTGTACGATGTCACCGGCGCCGGCGACACGGTGATTGGCGTGCTGGCGGCGACCCTCGCCTCCGGCAACACCCTGGAAGAGGCCTGCTATTTCGCCAACGCCGCGGCGGGCGTGGTGGTCGGTAAGCTGGGAACCTCCACCGTTTCTCCTGTCGAACTGGAAAATGCGGTTCGCGGCCGGGCTGAGACCGGCTTCGGCGTGATGAGCGAAGCGGAACTCAAACAGGCGGTAGCGGCCGCGCGTAAGCGCGGCGAGAAAGTGGTGATGACCAACGGCGTCTTCGACATTCTGCATGCCGGTCATGTTTCCTATCTGGCGAATGCGCGCAAGCTGGGCGACCGTCTGATCGTGGCGGTCAACAGCGATGCCTCCACCAAACGTCTGAAAGGCGAAACCCGCCCGGTGAACCCGCTGGAACAGCGGATGATCGTGCTGGGGGCGCTGGAGGCGGTCGACTGGGTGGTCTCCTTCGAAGAAGATACACCGCAGCGCCTGATTGCCGGGATCCTGCCGGATCTGCTGGTGAAAGGCGGCGACTACAAACCGGAGCAGATCGCCGGCAGTGAAGAGGTCTGGGCGAACGGTGGCGAAGTGCTGGTGCTCAACTTTGAAGATGGTTGCTCAACCACCAACATTATTAAGAAAATACAAAAAGATAGCGAAAAATAACCGTTTCGCTATTCCCCCGCCATAACGGTGCGGCATCACGGCCTGCGATAGCGATATCGCGGGCCGTTTTTATTTAATGATGTGGAAAATGATTTGGCGCAATAAATAATCATATTAAGCGCATTTTTCGTACAAATGGCGTTAAGGTAAGCGTAAATACTGAAGTGAGTAAAAGGCATATGACTGATCAGAACATCCACCGCTGAAGGAGTATGCGCATGAACCATAACGACATGTATTCAATGAAGAATTTTGATTTTTTGGCACGGAGTTTCGCCAGAATGCACGCCCAGGGCCAGCCAGTTGATCTTCAGGCCATTGTCGGCAATATGGATGAAGAACATCGTGAATGGTTTTGCCAGCGCTATGAACTGTACTGTCGTCAGGTGAACAGCCCGGCGGAAACCGCACACTAAGCCAACGCAAACGGGCCCCTGAGGGCCCGTTTTTTTTACTGCTGCTCTTCGCTGCCAGGCGTCGTCGCCGGGCGGTTTTCGAGGTCATTCAGGCGCTGTTCCAGCAGCGCCAGTTTTTCGCGGGTCCGCAGCAGAACCTGAGTCTGCACGTCAAACTCTTCGCGGCTGACCAGGTCCAGACGGGTCAGCTGCGACTGCAGCGCCTGGCGGATTTTCTTTTCAACATCCTCACCCAGATCGCGAAGTCCTTTTGGCATCGACTCATGGACCTGGCGGGCGATTTGTTCAATTTTTTTCGGGTCAATCATGGTGGTTTCCTGCTCGGGTCGGATGATTGATCATTGTAGTGCGAACCAGGCCGCCTATAAACCAGAAATGTTTGAAGCTTATGCATTGCCGAGGATAGTCAATAGCGTTATAGTTATCTCGCTTATTCTCAGGGCGGGGCGAAATTCCCCACCGGCGGTAAATCAACCACGGCGTTGAAAGCCCGCGAGCGCTTCCCGTGACTACGGGAAGGTCAGCAGATCCGGTGTAATTCCGGGGCCGACGGTTAAAGTCCGGATGGGAGAGAGTAACGGCACAGTCGGGCCCAGGCCCGCTCGCGTTGACTTTTGCCGCTAAACCGGCGCTCCTAAGACTGCCCTGATTCTGGTAACCATAATTTTAATGAGGTTTTTTTACCATGAATCAGACGCTCCTTTCTTCTTTTGGTACCGCTTTTGAACGTGTGGAACACGCTTTGGACGCTCTGCGCGAAGGCCGCGGCGTGATGGTGCTTGACGATGAAGACCGTGAAAACGAAGGCGATATGATCTTCGCCGCCGAAACCATGACCGTAGAGCAGATGGCGCTGACCATTCGTCACGGCAGCGGCATTGTGTGCCTGTGCCTGACCGAAGATCGCCGCAAACAGCTGGATCTGCCGATGATGGTGGAGAACAACACCAGCGCCTACGGCACCGGCTTTACCGTCACCATCGAAGCGGCGGAAGGCGTGACCACCGGCGTTTCCGCTGCTGACCGCGTGACCACCGTCCGCGCGGCGATTGCCGACGGCGCGAAACCTTCCGATCTCAACCGTCCTGGCCACGTTTTCCCGCTGCGGGCGCAGCCGGGAGGCGTACTGACCCGCGGCGGCCACACCGAAGCCACTATTGACCTCGTGACCCTCGCTGGCTTCAAACCGGCAGGCGTGCTGTGCGAGCTGACCAATGACGATGGCACCATGGCGCGCGCGCCGGAGTGCATCGCGTTCGCTCAGCAGCACAATATGGCTGTGGTCACGATTGAAGATCTGGTGGCCTATCGTCGCGAACATGAGCGTAAAGCCAGCTAATCAGCGGCTGACAACGCCAGTGAAAACAGCCCGCTTATTAGTGGGCTGTTTTGTTTCTGTGCCTTAACCGATGCCCATCGTCTGGAGCACCACCAGACTCAGCCCCATCACCGACATCCCGCACAGGACGCCATAGCTCGGGTTGCTTTGCGGATCGATCTCTTTCGCCAGCGGCATCAGTTCATCGACCGACAGCGCCACCATAATCCCGGCGACGGCGGCCATGATCGCGCCCATGACCATCGGCGAGACCAGGCTACCCAGAATCAGCCACGCCAGCACGCCGCCTAAAATCTCCGCCATGCCGGAAAGACCGGCCCAGAGCACCGCCTTACTGCGCGATCCGGTGGCGGCATATACCGGCCCGGCAACGGCCAGTCCTTCAGGAATATTGTGCAGGGCGACGGCAAGCGCCACTCCCATGCCAAGCTCGAGGTTGTTGCTGGCCGTGACATAGGTGGCGATCCCTTCCGGAAAGTTATGCAGGCTGATACCCAACGTCAGCAGAATGGCGGTGCGGCGTAAATTGCGCGGGCGCGGCGCGGCGGGGGTCATCAAATCCTGCGGGTGGGCATGCGGCAGCAGGCGATCGAGACCAAAGTAGCCCAGCAGGCCGAAAACAAACATTCCGTAGCCGAGCAGCGGCGACATGTCCTCGGCGGCCAGCGCGGCAGGCAGCATTTCCATCAACGAAATCAACAGCATGATCCCGGCGGCAAAGCCGAGGGAGAAGCCCAGCAGGCGGTTAGAAGGTTTCTGGCCAATCACGCCGAAAATGGCGCCTATAAAGGTTGCGCTACCGGCTAACAGCGTCAATATTAAGGGTGATGACATCGCTTCTCTCCCTGCGAAAATAAGTGCATAGGAGTATATTGCCTGAGGATGCGCGTACGGGACAGCTCCCTTTACCGCGAATTACATTCAAATTTTCTGACGATCATCATCATGGTTATCTGAGTTTATCCTGGCGCAAAAGCGCGTAATGTGAGCACATCACATTGACACCCTAAGGATATCATCATGTCCCGTACCCGAATGCCCGCGTTGTTTCTCGGCCATGGCAGCCCAATGAACGTGCTGGAAGACAACCGCTATACCCGCGCCTGGGCTCACCTGGGCGAAACCCTGCCGCGTCCGAAAGCGATCGTGGTGGTCTCTGCGCACTGGTTCACGCGCGGTACGGGCGTGACGGCGATGGAGGCCCCGAAGACCATTCACGACTTTGGCGGTTTCCCGCAGGCGCTGTATGACACCCATTACCCGGCGCCGGGCTCCCCGGCGCTGGCGCAACGGCTGGTGGAGCTGCTCTCGCCGGTGCCGGTCACTCTCGATAAAGAAGCCTGGGGATTTGACCATGGCTCGTGGGGCGTGCTGATCAAGATGTATCCGCAGGCGGATATCCCGATGGTTCAGCTGAGCATCGACAGCACCAAACCGCCGGCCTGGCATCTCGAAATGGGGCGAAAGCTGGCCTCGCTGCGTGATGAAGGGATTATGCTGGTGGCCAGCGGCAACGTGGTGCACAACCTGCGTACCGCCCGCTGGCATGGCGAGAACACGCCGTATACGTGGGCGGAGTCCTTCAACAACTACGTGAAGGCGAATCTGCAGTGGCAGGGCCCGGACGATCAGCACCCGCTGGTTAACTACCTGGCACACGAAGGGGGCTCGCTCTCCAACCCCACGGCGGAGCATTTCCTGCCGCTGTTATACGTGCTGGGGGCATGGGATGGCGTTGAGGCGATTTCGACCCCGGTCGATGGCATCGAGATGGGTTCGCTGAGTATGCTGTCGGTGGTGGTTGGCGCCTGATAAAAATTGAGCTCCGGCGGCGGTATCGTCGCCGGAGCGCGACATTATTCGACGAAAATGTGCGGATAGAAACGCGACAGATCCTGGGTAATCAGCGCCCGGTCTTCACGAATGCCGATCCCGGCGGGCTGATCGTTGATGAGCCAGCTGCCAATCAGCGTGTAGCTGTCACCAAACTTCGGCAGCGGGTAAAATTCCTGCACGATAGTGCCTTCTTCCCCATACGGACCTTCCACCGACTCCACCACCTTGCCCTGTTCAACGATCGACACGTTGGCGCCTTCGCGGGAGAAGATCGGCTTAATGACGTACTTCTCCATCTCCGGATGGGCATCTTCGCTGAAGTAAGCCGCCAGCAGATTCGGGTGATTGGGGAACATTTCCCACAGCATCGGCAGCAGCGCTTTGTTGGAGATGATGCTCTTCCACGCCGGCTCCAGCCAGCGAACGCCGGCGTCTTCCAGCTTGGTGGAGAACATCTCCCGCAGCATAAACTCCCACGGATAGAGCTTGAACAGGTTGCCAATCACCTGATCCTGGAGATCGGTAAACTGGCCTTTTTCACCCAGCCCAATATCTTCGATGTAGAGGAATTCCGTCGCCAGCCCCGCCTCGGCGGCGCAATCCTGCAGATATTGCACGGTGCCGCGATCTTCAACGGTATCGCGGCAGCAGGCCATATGCAGCAGCTGGAAGCCAAACTGCTCGCGCAGCTCACCGAAGCGATCGATCAGCTTCTCCTGCAGGCTATTGAACTGGTCGCTGCCCGCCGGCAGCTTGCCGGCGTTGAGCTGGTCTTCCAGCCAGATCCACTGGAAGAAGGCCGCTTCATACAGCGAGGTTGGCGTGTCGGCATTGTTCTCCAGCAGCTTCGGCTCGCCGACGCCATCCCAGGCCAGGTCGAGACGTGAGTAAAGTGACGGCTGGTTGGTTTTCCACGACTGGCGCACAAAGCCCCAGGTGTGTTTAGGGATGCGGAATTTGGCCATCAGCTCATCGCTGGCGATCACTTTTTCCACCACCTGAAGACACATCTGATGCAGCTCGGCGGTGACCTCCTCCAGCTTTTCCACCTGGGCGAGGCTCAGCTTGTAATAAGCCTCTTCGCTCCAGTAGGGCTCGCCGTACATGGTGTGGAAGTTGAAGCCGTATTCGGTCGCTTTCTCGCGCCAGTCCGGGCGCTCGGTAATGCTGACTCTTTCCATGTTGCTTAGCCGCCCATTGAGCGAGAAGAAGAGGTTGAGCCTGCGGCGCTACGCTGCATAGTCGACTGCTTCGCCACCGACTCGCCGAAGCCCCCGCGGGTGACGGTGGTGGTGGTCGCTGGCTTCGGCGCCATCGCGGTTTTCGGCACGTTCATGGTGCGGCCCGGCTGGGCGGCGCCATAGCTCTTACCGCTGGCGTCAGTGTACTGACCGTAGGCCGGGCTGGCAGGGTTTTTGGAGCTGAACAGCGGCTGCTGTTGCGCCATGCCGCCGCCCATCAGGCGGCCCATCATGTAGCCGGCCATCAGCGGCATCCAGAAGCTGCCGCTGCTTTGCGCCTGGGCCTGGTTTTCCGGGGCGACGCCCGCCTGGGCAGGCGTTTGCTGGCACTGACCTTCGCCAAACTCGGCGACGCAGTCTTCGCGGGTGGCATATTTCGGCGCGGTGCGCTCTGCCTCTTTCACCGCGTTGGTGTAGGCCGTGGTGCATTCGGCTGCTTTGCCCGGGTTGGCGGCGGAGCAGTCATCGGCGTTCTGGTACAGCGAGACCGTTTCGTCGCTTTTTTCACAACCGGCAAGCATAAAGACCGCGGTGACGGCCAGGGCGACCGGCGTCAGGTGACGTGCGCTCCAGCTTTTGCGGAACGACGAATGATTAATATTTTTTGTCCGTTTCATATTTGTCTTCCAGGACCCAGTGGTATGGCGTGTGTTAACGCTCAGGATAGAGGATGAGTGGTGGAAAATGAAGCGAAGAGGGGCGCTAAGCGGGGGATCTTTACGTTGCCTTACGTTTAACGCATCGCCTGTCCGACGGACAGGCGATGCGCGTCACAGTATGAAAATTACTGACGGAACGGATTGCTGCCGCTGCTATGGGTCGTCGTCCGTGCGGACGCCGGCTTCATAGCCGCAGTCGTGTTGCCGTAACCATCGGCAGTGGCATCCTGCTGCGGATTCTCCGGCGCGACGCTGTCGGCAGAGGTCGAGATCGGTTTGCCCAAGGTGTTGTTCAGGGCGATCAGATCCTGCTCGTTCAGCGTACCTAACGCCGACTTGATGTTCAGCTCGTTGATCAGGTAGTTGTAGCGCGCATTAGAGAGCTGCTGTTTGGCGTTGTACAGCGTGGTGGTGGCGTCGAGGACGTCAACGATAGTACGGGTACCCACCGAGTAGCCAGCTTCCATCGCATCCAGGGAGCTTTGCGCAGAGACCACCGCCTGTTTGTAGGCGTTGATGCTGCTGATAGAGGCATTCACGTTGTTAAACGAAGAACGCACGGTCTGGACCACGCTGCGGTGAGCGCTTTCCAGCTGCTCGCTGGCGCCGACGAAATTGTACTGCGCCTGTTTGACCTGCGAGTTAACCATCCCGCCTTGGTACAGCGGCAGGGAGAAGCTCAGGCCGATTTTGTTCTGACCGATATCAGCATCTTGCGAGGTGCTTTTTGAGCCGCTGTAGCGGTTGTTGGAAACGCCAGACGAGGCGTTTAAATCCAGGGTCGGCAAATGGCCGTCCTGCGCCTGGCGAATCTGCTCGCGGGCCAGGTCCTGATTCAGACGCGCCTGCAGCAGCGACAGGTTGCGGTTCTCCGCTTCCTTCAGCAGGGCGTTCACCGCCTGCGGTTTGCTGGTTTTGAAGCCGTCTACGTTCAGGGAGGCCAGCTCCGGGTAGTAGTTGCCGGTAACCTGGCGCAGTTCTTCCACGGCGTTGTCGAGATCGTTACGCGCGGTCACTTCGTTCGCCAGCACGGCGTCGTATTGTGAGCGGGCGTTCTGCACGTCGGTGATCGCCACCAGACCGACGTTAAAGCGCTGGGTGGTTTGATCCAACTGACGGTAAATAGCCTGTTTCTGCGCTTCGGTATAAGAGAGCGTATCGATGGCGGCCAGCACTTTGAAATAGGCCGTCGCGGTATTCAGAATCAGCGTTTGCTGATCGGTCTGATACGTGACATCCTGAATGCCTGCCGCTTTTTCCTGCAGCGTCAGGGCGCGCCATTTCGACATATCAAACAGAACCTGCGTTAACTGCAGCGAGCCGCTGGTGACGTTAGAATTCTGGTCTTTATAATCACGGAAGCCGCTGGTATAGGTATAATCCGCTCCCAGCCCGAGCTGAGGCAGTAATGGACTGCGCGCTTCGTTGATCTTTTCGAATGCGGCGTCACGATCGGCTGCCGATTTACGCAGATCGGGGTTGCTGATGCGCGCCTGCTGGTAAACCTGAAGCAGGTTTTCCGCCTGGCTCATGGCGCTGAACCCGGTCAGGCTCAGGCCGATAAGAATGGGGAGCAATTTCTTCATTTGCATTCCTTGTTGTGAAGCATTTAGCGCTGGTCTAATTCTAAGAAAAATTCCGCTGATTGTATCGATTCTGCCGCCGTAAAAAGTTGGCGTTACGTGCCATCCGGCGGTAATTTGCACCAATCTAACATACGGACCGTAAAACGGTAGCCAAACGGTCTGGAAATCCCTCATTTCGGATTAGCAGGACATAACAATGAGCAAACCCATCCACCAGGGAATTACCTTCTCCAAAAATGATGTAGAAATTATTGCACGCGAAACGCTGTATCGTGGTTTTTTTTCACTCGATTTATACCGTTTTCGCCACCGCCTGTTTAACGGCGGCATGAGCGGCGAAGTCACCCGTGAAATTTTTGAGCGCGGGCATGCCGCCGTCTTGCTACCCTTTGACCCGGTGCGGGACGAAGTGGTGCTGGTCGAACAAATCCGTATCGCCGCCTATGATACCAGCGAGAGCCCGTGGCTGCTGGAAATGGTCGCCGGCATGATCGAGGCGGGTGAGACGGTGGAAGATGTCGCCCGTCGGGAAGCGCTGGAAGAGGCCGGGCTTGAAGTTGGGCGGACGAAACCAATATTAAGCTATCTGGCCAGTCCTGGCGGCACCAGTGAACGGTTATCGATCCTGGTGGGCGAAGTTGATGCATCGACGGCAAAAGGCATTCACGGCCTGGCCGAGGAAAATGAGGATATTCGGGTGCATGTGGTAAGCCGGGAGCAGGCTTACCAGTGGGTAGAAGAGGGGAAAATCGACAACGCAGCCTCTGTCATCGCCTTGCAATGGCTGCAATTGCATTATCACAATTTACGAAACGAGTGGACAAAATGAAGCGTTATACACCTGACTTCCCTGAGATGATGCGCCTGTGCGAGACCAATTTCGCCCAGTTGCGCCGCCTGTTGCCGCGAACGGATGCAGCGGGTGAGAAGGTGAGCTATCAGGTGGGAAGCGCGCAATATCGGTTAACGATAACGGAATCAACCCGCTACACTACTCTGGTGGCGATAGAGCAGACTCTGCCAGCGGTGAGCTACTGGAGTCTGCCATCCATGACCGTTCGCCTCTACCATGACGCCATGGTGGCCGAAGTGTGTTCGAGTCAGCAGATCTTTCGCTTCAAAGCGCGATATGATTATCCTAATAAAAAGTTGCATCAACGCGACGAAAAGCATCAAATTAACCAGTTTCTGGCCGACTGGCTGCGTTACTGTTTAGCACATGGAGCGATGGCGATTCCGGTTTGTTAGCGTCGTTAAACCTAAGGACACCATTTGGAAAGCCTGTTAAACCTACCTCTGGCTGGTGAGGCCAGAGTCAGGATCTTACAAATTACTGATACTCACCTGTTTGCTGAAAAACATGAAACGTTGTTAGGCATCAATACCTGGGAAAGCTATCAGGCCGTACTGTCGGCCATTCATGCCTCACAGCGTCCATGCGATTTGATTGTCGCAACAGGCGATCTGGCGCAGGATCACTCCTCCGCGGCCTACCAGCATTTTGCTGAGGGCATCGCGAGTTTTGCTGCACCCTGCGTCTGGCTACCGGGCAACCATGATTTCCAGCCGGCGATGTACAGCACCCTGCAGGAGTCGGGCATTTCCCCCGCCAAGCGCGTGTTTCTCGGCGACCACTGGCAGATCCTGCTGCTGGACAGCCAGGTGTTCGGCGTTCCCCATGGCGAGCTGAGCGACTTCCAGCTGGAATGGCTCGAACATAAGCTGGCGGAGGCGCCGGAGCGTTATACCTTACTTCTGCTGCATCATCATCCGCTGCCGGCCGGCTGCAGCTGGCTGGATCAACACAGTCTGCGCAACGCCGGCGCGCTGGACAGCGCGCTGAGCGCCTGGCCGCGGGTGAAGCATCTGCTGTGCGGCCATATTCATCAGGAACTGGATCTCGACTGGAATGGCCGACGTATGATGGCGACGCCGTCGACCTGCGTTCAGTTCAAGCCGCACTGCGCCAATTTCACCCTCGATACGGTGTCGCCGGGCTGGCGCTGGCTGGAGCTTCACCCTGACGGAACGCTGACCACCGAAGTGTGCCGCCTGGAAGGCGCGGCGTTTCATCCGGATATTGCTTCAGAAGGCTACTGATGGCGACGCTTCTTTATCTGCACGGCTTTAACAGTTCCCCGCGCTCGGCGAAGGCGACGGCGTTAAAGACCTGGCTGGCGCAGCACTATCCTGAGATCGCCATGGTGGTGCCTGAGCTGCCGCCTTACCCGGCGGAAACGGCGGAGCTGCTGGAGTCCATCGTGCTGGAGCACGGCGGCGAGCCGCTGGGGGTCGTAGGGTCGTCGCTGGGCGGCTACTACGCCACCTGGCTGTCGCAATGCTTTATGCTGCCAGCGGTCGTGGTTAACCCGGCGGTGCGGCCGTTTGAGCTGCTGAACAATTTTCTCGGCCACAATGAGAATCCGTACACCGGGCAGCAATATGTGCTAGAGTCTCGCCATATTTACGATCTCAAAGTCATGCAAATCGACCCGCTCGAAGCGCCGGATTTACTCTGGCTGCTGCAGCAGACCGGGGATGAAGTGCTTGATTACCGCCAGGCCGTTCATTACTACGCCTCCTGCCGGCAGACGGTGGAGGAGGGCGGTAATCACGCATTTGTCGGCTTTGACGATCATTTCACTCAGATTATCGAATTTCTCGGCCTGCGCTAAACGGCCCTGAACGACCTACGAATACACACCATGACGCAATCTTCATATAACGCTGATGCCATTGAGGTACTCACCGGGCTAGAGCCGGTGCGCCGCCGTCCGGGCATGTATACCGACACCACCCGTCCTAACCATCTTGGTCAGGAAGTGATTGATAACAGTGTGGACGAAGCGCTGGCAGGCCACGCCAAACGCGTGGAAGTGATCCTTCACGCCGACCAGTCCCTCGAGGTGATTGACGACGGGCGCGGGATGCCGGTCGACATTCACCCGGAAGAGGGGGTGCCGGCGGTTGAGCTGATCCTCTGCCGACTGCACGCGGGCGGTAAGTTTTCCAACAAAAACTACCAGTTTTCCGGCGGCCTGCACGGGGTGGGGATTTCGGTGGTCAACGCCCTGTCTAAACGCGTGGAGGTCAACGTGCGTCGCGACGGTCAGGTCTACAGCATCGCCTTTGAGAATGGTGAGAAAGTAGAAGACCTGCACGTCACCGGCACCTGCGGTAAACGCAACACCGGGACCAGCGTCCATTTCTGGCCTGACGAAAGCTTCTTCGATAGCCCGCGCTTCTCCGTTTCGCGTTTGACCCACTTGTTAAAAGCGAAAGCGGTGCTGTGCCCGGGCGTGGAAATTGTTTTCCGCGATCAGGTCAACAACAGCGAGCAGAGCTGGTGCTATGCCGATGGCCTTAACGACTACCTTAGCGAAGCGGTGAACGGCCTGCCGCTGCTGCCGGAAAAACCCTTCGTCGGCACCTTCTCCGGTGAGACGGAGGCGGTGGACTGGGCGCTGCTGTGGCTGCCGGAAGGCGGCGAGCTGCTGACCGAGAGTTATGTCAACCTGATCCCGACCATGCAGGGCGGGACGCACGTCAACGGCCTGCGCCAGGGGCTGCTGGACGCGATGCGTGAGTTCTGCGAGTACCGTAATATTCTGCCGCGCGGGGTGAAACTGTCGGCGGAAGATATCTGGGATCGCTGCGCCTACGTGCTGTCGGTGAAGATGCAGGATCCGCAGTTCGCCGGGCAAACCAAAGAGCGCCTGTCGTCGCGCCAGTGCGCGGCGTTCGTCTCTGGCGTGGTGAAAGACGCCTTCAGCCTGTGGCTGAACCAGAACGTGCAGGCTGCGGAGCTGCTGGCGGAGATGGCCATCTCCAGCGCCCAGCGTCGTCTGCGCGCCGCCAAGAAAGTGGTGCGCAAAAAGCTGACCAGCGGTCCGGCGCTGCCGGGTAAGCTGGCCGACTGCACCGCCCAGGATCTGAACCGTACCGAACTGTTCCTCGTCGAAGGGGACTCGGCGGGCGGGTCAGCCAAGCAGGCGCGCGATCGTGAATATCAGGCGATCATGCCGCTGAAAGGCAAGATCCTTAATACCTGGGAAGTCTCTTCCGATGAAGTGTTAGCTTCGCAAGAAGTGCACGACATTTCGGTGGCGATTGGTATTGACCCGGATAGCGATGATTTAAGCCAGCTGCGCTACGGCAAAATTTGTATTCTGGCGGATGCGGACTCCGATGGCCTGCACATTGCCACGCTGCTGTGCGCGCTGTTCGTGAGACACTTCCGTACTCTGGTGAAAGAGGGGCACGTCTACGTGGCGCTGCCGCCGCTGTACCGTATCGACCTCGGCAAAGAGGTTTACTACGCGCTAACGGAAGAAGAAAAGACCGGCGTGCTGGAGCAGCTGAAGCGCAAGAAAGGCAAGCCAAACGTCCAGCGCTTTAAAGGTCTCGGCGAGATGAACCCGATGCAGCTGCGGGAAACTACCCTCGACCCAAATACCCGCCGCCTGGTGCAGCTGGTGATCAGCGATGAGGATGAGCAGCAGACCACGGCGATGATGGATATGCTGTTGGCCAAGAAGCGTTCTGAAGACCGTCGCAACTGGCTGCAGGAGAAGGGCGATATGGCGGACCTGGAAGTGTAAGACCGCACGCTGCGCCAGACGTAAAAGGGAGCCTCAGGCTCCCTTTTCTTATTCCGTTTCAGCGTCGGCGGGCTTAGACGCCGGCCTGCAGGATACGGATGGTGGTCTCCAGCACATCGCCTTTGACCGCTTCCGACCAGGCTTTCATGTGCGGGGTCTGCAGGTGCGCTTCAAGATGCGCGACGCTTTCCCACTGCTCCACCATGACGATAGAGTCAGGAGCGGTGGTCTGGAAGCTGACGCCAGCGGCATGATCCACCATAGGCGCATAGCCGTGGCAGCCGGCTTCCTGCAAAACGGTCGGAATAATTTTCGCGAACTGATCGAGAACCGCCTGGCGGTGGTGCTGGCCCGGTCGGGTACGGATTTCTGCAATCACTGTTAACATGGTTAACTCAACTCCTTCTGTGTGGATCTTGTCATACTCCAGGTTCCAATAACTCGAAATATGTAGAGCATAGACCCCTAGTTAACCAAAAATTTCCGCCAGATGCTTGCGATATTCTGCGATATACCGCGGGACATCAGGCATTTTTATCACGTCGTTGGCGATAAAGGTTGGCAGCGCCTCCATACCCAAAAACTGGTTGGCTTTATGGAACGGCAGGTAAACGCCGTCAACGCCAACGCCGTGGAAGAACTGCTCTTCGTCGGTGAAGGCCTCCATTGGCGCGTTCCAGGTCAGGGAGAGCATATATTTTTTCCCCTGCACCAGGCCGCCGGAGCCATATTTTTTGCTGGCGTCGGAGCGGGTACGGCCGTCGCTGGCGTACAGCGAACCGTGGCCTTCGGTAAAGACGTCATCCATATATTTTTTCACCGTCCACGGGGCGCCCATCCACCAGCCCGGCATCTGCCAGATCACCACATCGGCCCAGAGGAAATTCTGCACTTCGGCTTTTACGTCGTACTCGCTTTCGGCGCGAACGCTTTTAACATCGTGCCCGGCGTCGCGCAGATAACTCTCCGCGACCTCGGTCAGGGTGTCGTTCAGTTGGCCATTCGAGTGGGCGAATTTTTTTGCGCCATTGATAATCAGGATGTTGCTCATTAGTTGTCCTCAATCTTGAAAATTTGCCGACGATCTTACCCCGCGAAGCGGGGCAGTAAAATGAGCAAAATGTGCAAAGTCTTTTGCTAAATGAGCAATAATCCCGCTACCAGCCAACGCGGGCTTCGAAGCCCCCGTCGCGGGCGTTGGCAAACTCGACGCGCATGCCATGCAGCGAGGCGATGCGCCGGACGATAGACAAGCCCAGGCCGCTGCCCGGAGCATCCTGACCAGGCGGGCGGTAAAAACGTTCGCCGACGCGCGCCAGCGCCTGCGGGCTGATGCCGGGGCCGTTATCGCGGACCCGAAACTCGCGGGCGTTGAGGGTGATATCGACCTGGCTGCCGCGCGGGCTGTAGCGCACCGCGTTATCCAGCAGATTGCGCACCAGCAGGCTGAGGAGCAGCGGCTGGCCGGTGCGGGAGATGCCAGAGGCATTAAGATGCAGGCGCAGCTCAATCCCGGACTGCTGCGCCGGGTGGTACATCTCCATTACCGCCGACTGCAGCAGGTCGTCGAGGGCGACCGGCTGCAGGTCGTCCAGCTGGGCGAGCGAGTCCAGCCGCGACAGCGTCAGCAGCTGATCCACCAGACGGGTGGCGCGATCGATCCCCTGATGGAGCTGAGCCAGGGCTTTCTCCCGCCCTTGTGGATCGTCCAGAGAGAGCTGGGCGACTTCAGTCTGCACCTTCAGCGCCGCCAACGGGCTGCGCAGCTCGTGGGCGGCATCAGAGGTAAACCGACGCTCGCGCAGCATGACGTCGTGGGTGCGCTGGAACAGCTGATTCAGCGCTTCGACCAGTGGGCGGACTTCAGGGGGGATCTTCTCCACGCTGAGCGATTCCGCCGAGTCCGGCGCGCGCAGACGCAGCGTGCGCGCCAGATGTTTCAACGGCGCCAGTTCGCGGCTTAACAGCACGATGAGTAGCACGAACATCAGCGGCAGGGCGACCATCCACGGAGTGAGCTGCGAGGTGACAATGTCCATCGCCATTTCGCGGCGATAATCCCACTCCTGGCCGACGGCGATGCGGTGGCGGCCATCGGCGGTGGTTAACCACAGGAAGCGCCACTCGTCATCATCGCCGCGCAGGTAGCCATCGCTAAAGCCCTCACGCTGCGAGTGCCACTGTATATCCTCTCCGTTCTCGCCGTCGTTAAGCACCATTTTGCCGTCGCGGGTGAAGATGGCGAACGCCAGCGCATCGTCGTCGATATGCCCGTGGCGCACCTTTTTCTTTTCCCCGAGCGATACCGGCGGGGCGCGCAGTTCATCGAAAGGCATGGCGCTCAGGCGGCGGGCGAACAGCAGCTGCTGGGTATCAAACAGCTTATCCAACTTTTTACTGGTCTGCTGCCAGGCGATCACGCTGGCCACGCCCCAGGCGGCGGCGGTCAGCACGGCAAACAGCAGCGTCAGGCGCAGGCGCAGGCTCAGGCGGGCAAGTCGTTTCATGCGTCACCCAGGGTATAGCCGATGCCGTGGACGGTGCGGATAAATTCACTGCCGAGTTTGCGCCGCAGATGGTGGACGTGAACTTCCACGGCGTTGCTGGAGACCTCGTCGTCCCAGTTGTAGAGCTTTTCTTCAATAAGCTTACGCGGCAGCACGCGCCCGGCGTTACGCAGCAGCAGTTCCAGCAGGGCGAACTCCTTCGGCTTCAGCGTCAGGCTTTCGCCGTCGAGGCTGGCGGTTAAGCGGTTCGGGTCAAGGCGTACCTTGCCGTGGCGCAACTCGCTGCTGCTCTGGCCGTGGGCACGGCGGATCAATGCTTCGAGGCGGGCCGCTACCTCAATCAGGGCGAAAGGTTTGCACAGATAATCATCGGCGCCCAGGCGCAGCCCCTCCACCCGCTGGCTGAGCGCATCGCGGGCGGTGAGGATCAGCACCGGTTCATGGCGGCCTTTGTCGCGCCACTCGCGCAGAATCTCGAGGCCATCAACGCCAGGAAGAGTGAGATCAAGAATTGCCGCGTCGTAGGGGGCGCTGTATAGGGCGTTTTTGCCCTCCAGCCCGGCGGTAAACCAGTCGATGCTGAAGCCCATTTTGCTTAGCCCGGCCTTAATGCCATCGCCGATTAACTTGTCATCTTCCACCAATAATATGCGCATTTTCCCTCCTGCCAACCCGGCTGCTCTGCGCAGTAAACCGCGTTGCGACCGGGGTTGTACAGCATTAAAATTTCTTTTTTCCCCTTAAGAAGTCGTTAAGTTTTGTCGGGCGTAATAGGAGCCATATCAACACGAAGGGAGAACACATCATGAAGAAAATTGCTGCGATGACCGCGATCGTTGCCCTGGTTTCCATGCCGGCGCTGGCTGCTGGACAGGGCGGGTATACCGGTCCTTCTGCGACCACGCCGGCAAGTTCAACCACCCAGGGCGGCGGCTTCACCGGCCCGAGCGGCGCGGTCACCACCGTCACCAATGTCAAATCGCTGCGGGACGATACCTGGGTGACCCTGCGCGGCAAAATCACCGAGCGCGTTTCCGACGATCTGTATAAGTTCCAGGATGCTACCGGAGTGATCAATGTCGATATCGACCACAAACGCTGGAACGGCGTCACCGTCGGCCCACAGGACACGGTAGAAATTCAGGGGGAAGTCGATAAGGACTGGAACTCGGTGGAAATCGACGTTAAACAGATCCGTAAAATCGCGCCATAAGTCTCCGTTGGATAAGCGCAAGATCGGTCAGGCATCGCTATCCTCGCTCTGTCAGAGTATGTCGCGAGGAGGAGACGATGAACGATATTAAGGCCAGCCCGGGGTATGTCGGGCGCTTCCAGCGCGTCTGTAGGTACATTGCGCACCATCTTGATGAGCCGCTGTCGCTGGAGATGCTGAGCGCGATAGCGCACAGTTCGCCTTACCATTTTCACCGGCAATTTAGCGCTTATACCGGCATTCCCTTGTACCGGTATATTCAGTGGTTGCGTCTGCGTCGCGCCTGTTGGCGCCTGGCGTTCAACCCCCGCGATAAAGTCATCGATATTGCCCTTGATGCCGGATTTCAGAATGCGGAGTCGTTCAGTCGTGCCTTCCGTACCGCGTTTGACCAAAGCCCGACCCAGTTCCGTCAGCAACCGGACTGGGCCGAGTGGCATCGACGCGTACCGAAACATACGCTACAGGAGCAAACGTCGATGGACGTCAACATTATTTCGTTCCCCACCACCCGGATAGCCGTACTGCAACATCGCGGCAGCCCGGACCTTGTCAACGCCACCGCCGCGCGTTTTATCGCCTGGCGTAAAACGAGCGGATTATCGCCCATCGCCACCTGCGATACCTGGGGGATCGCCTGGGACGATCCGCAGACCACCCCGCAGGGGGAATTTCGTTTTGACATCTGCGGTACGGTCGCACGGCCGGCCGGTGAAAACGCCTTTGGCGTGATTAACGGCGAAATCCCCAGCGGACGCTGCGCCGTCGTGCGCCATCACGGCTCGCTGGACACGCTGGCGAACAGCGTTTGGTTTCTCTATCGCGACTGGTTACCCGCTTCAGGCGAGACGTTACGGGATTTTCCGGTGTACTTCCGTTACCTCAATTTTGTCCATGAGGTGGCTGAGCATGAGCTGCAAACCGATATTTATCTGCCGCTGGCCTGATTAAGGTGACGGAATCCTCAACCGATCTCACGGCCTGTGACTCAGGGCGTGAGATCGGGTATTATCGCGGGTAGTTTTGCCGTCCGAACGGTCGGTACCCAGATTGAGGATCCACGATTAATGAGCGATATGGCAGAGCGCCTTGCGCTGCATGAATTTACGGAAAATGCTTACCTGAACTACTCCATGTACGTGATCATGGACAGGGCATTACCGTTTATTGGCGATGGCTTAAAACCGGTCCAGCGTCGCATCGTCTATGCGATGTCCGAACTGGGGCTGAACGCCAGCGCCAAATTCAAAAAGTCCGCCCGCACCGTCGGCGACGTGCTGGGTAAATATCACCCGCACGGCGACAGCGCCTGCTATGAAGCGATGGTGCTGATGGCGCAACCCTTCTCCTATCGCTATCCGCTGGTGGATGGCCAGGGGAACTGGGGGGCGCCGGACGATCCGAAATCCTTCGCCGCCATGCGTTACACCGAATCCCGCCTGTCGAAGTATGCCGAGCTGCTGCTCAGCGAGCTGGGGCAGGGGACGGTCGACTGGGTGCCAAACTTTGACGGCACGCTGCAGGAGCCGAAAATGCTGCCGGCGCGCCTGCCAAACATCCTGCTCAACGGCACCACCGGCATCGCGGTGGGCATGGCGACCGATATTCCGCCGCACAACCTGCGTGAAGTAGCGAAAGCGGCGATTACGCTGATTGAGCAGCCGAAAACGACCCTCGACGAACTGCTGGATATCGTCCAGGGGCCGGATTTCCCGACCGAGGCGGAGATCATCACTTCGCGGGCGGAAATTCGCAAAATCTACCAGAACGGACGCGGCTCTGTGCGCATGCGCGCGGTGTGGAGCAAAGAGGACGGCGCGGTAGTGATCAGCGCGCTGCCGCACCAGGTCTCCGGCGCCAAAGTTCTGGAGCAAATTGCGGCGCAGATGCGCAATAAAAAGCTGCCGATGGTGGATGACCTGCGCGACGAATCGGACCACGAAAATCCGACCCGTCTGGTGATCGTCCCGCGCTCCAACCGGGTGGATATGGAGCAGGTGATGAACCATCTGTTCGCCACCACCGATCTGGAGAAGAGCTACCGCATCAACCTCAATATGATCGGTCTCGACGGCCGCCCGGCGGTAAAAAACCTGCTGGAGATCCTCAGCGAATGGCTGGTGTTCCGTCGTGATACCGTACGTCGCCGTCTGAACCACCGGTTAGAGAAGGTCCTTAAGCGCCTGCATATCCTCGAAGGTTTGCTGGTGGCGTTCCTTAATATCGATGAAGTCATTGAGATCATCCGCACGGAAGATGAGCCGAAGCCAGCTCTGATGTCGCGCTTTGCCATCAGCGAAACCCAGGCGGAAGCGATTCTGGAACTGAAGCTGCGCCATCTCGCCAAACTGGAAGAGATGAAGATCCGCGGCGAGCAGAACGAGCTGGAAAAAGAGCGCGATCAGCTGCAGGCGATTCTGGCCTCTGAACGTAAGATGAACAATCTGCTGAAGAAAGAGCTGCAGGCCGATGCCGATGCTTTCGGCGACGATCGCCGCTCGCCGCTTCACGAGCGTGAAGAAGCGAAAGCGATGAGCGAGCATGACATGCTGCCGTCTGAGCCGGTGACTATCGTTCTGTCGCAGATGGGCTGGGTGCGCAGCGCCAAAGGGCACGACATTGACGCCCAGGGCTTAAGCTATAAGGCGGGCGACAGCTGGAAAGCCTCGGCGAAGGGCAAGAGCAACCAGCCGGTGGTGTTTATCGATACCACCGGGCGCAGCTATGCCATTGATCCGATTACTCTGCCCTCGGCGCGTGGCCAGGGTGAGCCGCTGACCGGTAAGCTCACGCTGCCGCCGGGCGCGACCGTGGAACATATGCTGATGGAAGGCGACGATCAGAAACTGCTGATGGCCTCCGACGCCGGCTACGGTTTTGTCTGCACCTTTAACGATCTGGTGGCGCGCAACCGCGCCGGTAAAGCGTTGATCACCCTGCCTGACAACGCGCATGTGATGCCGCCGCTGGTCATTGAGGACGAGTCCGATATGCTGCTGGCCATCACCGCCGCCGGGCGGATGCTGATGTTCCCGGTCAGCGATCTGCCGCAGCTGTCGAAAGGCAAGGGCAACAAAATCATCAACATTCCCGCGGCGGAAGCCGCCGCCGGACAGGACGGTCTCGCACATCTGTTTGTCCTGCCGCCGCAGAGTACGCTGACCATTCACGTCGGCAAACGGAAGATCAAACTGCGTCCGGAAGAGCTGCAAAAAGTCACCGGCGAGCGCGGCCGCCGCGGTTCGCTGATGCGCGGGCTGCAGAAAATAGACCGTGTTGAAATTGACTCGCCGCGCCGCGCCGCGGCAGGCGATAGCGAAGAGTAAGCGCTTCTCCTCCCGTCTTTGACGGGAGGAGGCGAAAAAATGCCGCAAAATCGTTGTTTATTCAGGCGTTGCGATTAACAATGTCCATCATCAGGGACCCAGGAAGAACGGTCCCGGCCTGCGCAGAACTCGTGAGCCTGCCTTCTGCCAGCAGCGAATAATTCTAAGCGGTTTGGGTTTTAGAGGTAGCTATGCTATTCATTTTTCGAGTAATTTTCGTGGTCATTTATTGCATCGTGGTGTGCATACTTGGCTGTCTGTACTGCTTGTTCAGCCCGCGTAATCCAAAACACGTTGCCACTTTCGGCCATCTGTTTGGCCGCTTATCCCCGGTGTTTGGCCTCAAGGTGGAGCTGCGCAAACCTGCCGACGCGGAAAGCTATGGCAACGCGATCTACATCGCTAACCACCAGAACAACTATGATATGGTGACGGCGTCTAACATCGTGCAGGCCCCGACGGTTACCGTGGGGAAAAAGAGCCTGCTGTGGATCCCGTTCTTTGGCCAGCTGTACTGGCTGACCGGTAATCTGCTGATTGACCGTAATAATCGAACCAAAGCGCACGGCACCATTGCCGAGGTCGTTAACGCCTTTAAAAAGCGTAAAATTTCGTTCTGGATGTTCCCGGAAGGGACCCGCAGCCGCGGCCGCGGTCTGCTGCCGTTTAAAACCGGCGCCTTCCACGCGGCTATTGCCGCCGGAGTGCCGATTATTCCGGTGTGTGTCTCGAATACATCGAATAAAATAAAGCTCAATCGCTGGAACAACGGTCTGGTGATTGTGGAAATGCTGCCGCCGGTGGATACCAGCCAGTTCGGTAAAGACAACGTGCGCGCGCTGGCGACGCATTGCCGCGAGCTGATGGCCGCCAAAATCGCTGAGCTGGACAACGAAGTGGCCGAGCGCGAAGCGGCCGGCAAGCAATAAGACAGGAAACGCCGCCACCGCGCGCGTATTGCTGGCGGGAAACGAATTCCCTTTTTCATTTGTCAGTATGTCATGGAGTTAATATGTCACTCAGTCGGCGTCAGTTTATTAAGGCTTCCGGCGTAGCGCTGTGCGCTGGCGCCGCGCCGCTGAAGGCCCATGCCGCCGGCCAGCAGCCTGCGCTGCCGGTTCCGCCGCTGCTGGAATCCCGTCGCGGTCAGCCGCTGTTTCTGACGCTGCAGCGTTCGCACTGGTCGTTTACGCCAGGCACCCGCGCCCCCGTCTGGGGGATCAATGGCCGCTATATGGGGCCGACGATCCGCGTCTGGAGCGGAGACGACGTCAAGCTTATCTACAGCAACCGTCTGACAGAGAACGTCGCGATGACCATCCGCGGCCTGCAGGTGCCGGGCCCGCTGATCGGCGGCGCGGCGCGCATGATGTCGCCGAACGCCGACTGGGCGCCGGTGCTGCCGATCCGCCAGAGTGCGGCGACGCTGTGGTACCAGGCCAATACGCCGAACCGGATGGCGAAGCAGGTCTATAACGGTCTGGCCGGCATGTGGCTGGTGGAGGATGAGGTGAGCAAGAACCTGCCGATCCCTAACCACTATGGCGTCGATGACTTCCCGGTGATAATTCAGGATAAACGGCTGGATAACTTCGGCACGCCGGAATATAGCGAACCGGGCAGCGGCGGCTTCGTCGGCGACACGCTGCTGGTCAATGGCGTGCAGAGCCCCTATGTCGAAGTGTCGCGCGGCTGGGTGCGACTGCGCCTGCTGAACGCCTCCAACTCCCGGCGCTATCAGCTACAGATGAGCGATGGCCGACTGCTGCATGTCATTTCCGGCGACCAGGGGTTCCTGCCGGCGCCGGTTTCGCTCAAGCAGCTGTCGCTGGCGCCGGGGGAACGGCGTGAAATCCTGGTCGATATGACCAACGGCGATGAAGTGTCCATTACCTGCGGCGAAGCGGCGAGCATTGTCGACCGTATCCGCGGCTTTTTTGAACCGTCCAGCATTCTGGTCTCCACGCTGGTGCTGACCCTGCGCCCGACCGGGCTGCTGCCGCTGGTCACCGACAGTCTGCCGGTGCGTCTGCTGCCGACCGAGCTGCTCTCCGGTACGCCGATCCGCAGCCGGGATATCACCCTCGGCGACGATCCAGGGATTAACGGCCAGCTATGGGATCCGCAGCGTATTGATATTACGGCGCAGCAGGGGACCTGGGAGCGCTGGACAGTGCGCGCCGACCGCCCGCAGTCGTTCCATATTGAAGGGGTAATGTTCCAGATCCGTAACGTCAACGGTTCGACCCCTTTCCCGGAAGACCGCGGCTGGAAGGACACCGTGTGGGTCGACGGGCAGGTCGAACTGCTGGTCTACTACGCCCAGCCGTCGTGGCCGCACTTCCCGTTCCAGTATCTGAGCCAGACGCTGGAGCTGGCCGACCGCGGTTCGATTGGCCAGATGCTGGTGAATCCTGCGCCATAATCTCTTCGACCCTGGCCGGCATACGGTCAGGGTTTGAGAAAATCCTCCTTCATTTCCACTATCATTCCGGCTTATAATCCACGCCCTTTTGGTTATTTTTTTATCATTTTCCCCGGAAGCAATATGAGCGCAATATCCCTGATCCAACCGGATCGTGACCTTTTTTCCTGGCCGCAATACTGGGCTGCCTGTTTCGGCCCTGCGCCATTTTTACCGATGTCGCGTGAAGAGATGGATCAACTTGGCTGGGATAGCTGCGACATTATTCTGGTGACCGGCGACGCCTACGTCGACCACCCGAGCTTCGGGATGGCCATCTGCGGCCGTATGCTGGAAGCGCAGGGGTTCCGCGTGGGCATCATCTCCCAGCCGGACTGGAACACCAAAGACGACTTCATGCGTCTGGGCAAACCGAACCTGTTCTTCGGCGTGACCGCCGGCAACATGGACTCGATGATCAACCGCTACACCGCCGACCGTAAGCTGCGTCATGATGACGCTTACACCGCCGGCAACGTGGCGGGCAAGCGTCCGGACCGCGCCACCCTGGTCTACACCCAGCGCTGTAAAGAGGCGTGGAAAGATGTGCCCGTGATCCTCGGCGGCATCGAAGCCAGCCTGCGCCGTACCGCCCACTATGATTACTGGTCCGATACCGTGCGCCGCTCGGTGCTGGTGGACTCCAAGGCCGATATGCTGATGTTCGGCAACGGCGAGCGTCCGCTGGTGGAAGTGGCTCATCGCCTGGCGATGGGCGAAACCATCGATCAGATCCGCGATGTGCGCAATACCGCCATCATGGTGAAAGAGGCCCTCCCGGGCTGGAGCGGCGTTGACTCCACCCGTCTGGATACCCCGGGCAAAATCGACCCCATCCCGCACCCGTATGGTGAAGATCTGCCGTGTGCAGACAACAAACCGGTGGCCCCGAAAAAAGCCGAGGCTAAAGCCGTTGTCGTGCAGCCGCCGCGGCCAAAACCGTGGGAAAAGACCTATGTGCTGCTGCCCTCCTTCGAGAAGGTGAAAGGCGATAAGGTCCTGTACGCTCACGCCTCGCGCATTCTGCACCATGAAACCAACCCCGGCTGCGCCCGGGCGCTGATGCAAAAGCACGGCGAGCGCTACATCTGGATCAACCCGCCGGCAATCCCGCTCTCCACCGAAGAGATGGACAGCGTTTTCGCGCTGCCCTACAAGCGCGTGCCGCATCCTTCCTATGGCGATGCGCGCATCCCGGCGTATGAGATGATCCGCTTCTCTATCAACATCATGCGCGGCTGCTTCGGCGGCTGTTCGTTCTGCTCGATCACCGAGCACGAAGGACGCATTATCCAGAGCCGTTCTGAGGATTCGATCATCAATGAGATCGAAGCCATTCGCGACACGGTGCCGGGCTTTACCGGCGTGATCTCCGATCTCGGCGGACCCACCGCCAACATGTATATGCTGCGCTGCAAATCGCCACGAGCCGAGCAGACCTGTCGCCGTCTCTCCTGCGTCTACCCGGATATCTGCCCGCACATGGATACCAACCATGAGCCGACGATCAACCTTTACCGTCGCGCCCGCGAGCTGAAGGGCATCAAGAAGATCCTTATCGCCTCCGGGGTACGCTATGACATCGCGGTCGAAGATCCGCGCTATATTAAAGAGCTGGCGACCCACCACGTCGGCGGCTATCTGAAGATCGCGCCGGAGCATACCGAAGAGGGCCCGCTGTCGAAGATGATGAAGCCGGGAATGGGCAGCTACGACCGCTTTAAAGAGCTGTTCGACACCTATTCGAAGCAGGCGGGTAAAGAGCAGTATCTGATCCCGTACTTTATCTCCGCCCACCCGGGGACCCGTGATGAAGACATGGTGAACCTGGCGCTGTGGCTGAAGAAGCACCGCTTCCGTCTCGACCAGGTGCAGAACTTCTATCCGTCGCCGCTGGCGAACTCGACCACCATGTATTACACCGGCAAAAACCCGCTGGGCAAGATCGGCTATAAGAGTGAAGAGGTGGTGGTGCCGAAGGGTGATAAACAGCGCCGTCTGCACAAAGCGCTGCTGCGCTACCACGATCCGGCCAACTGGCCGCTGATCCGTCAGGCGCTGGAGACGATGGGCAAGAAACACCTGATTGGCTCTCGTCGCGACTGCCTGGTGCCGGCGCCGACCCTGGATGAGATGCGCGAAGCGCGTCGCCAGAACCGTCATACCCGCCCGGCGCTGACCAAGCACACGCCGATTGCGCATCAGCGTTCTAACGGTGGCGCAACGGCGAAAAAGCCCGTCAAACGGGGTAAAGTCGCCGGGCGTTAAGCCTGACTTTGCGCCCGGCTGCGTTTCGCTGGCCGGGTGGTTTCTCAAGCCGGGCACGCATCAGCGCAGCCCGGCTTTTTTACCTGTTATCCGCCGAACTGATCCGGGTCAGGACCCAGACGCTTGCCCTGATCCAGCTTCGCAATCTCACCCAGCTCCTCTTTATCCAGGCGGAAATCCCAGACGTTAAAGTTTTCAGCGATGCGCGACGGCGTGACGGATTTCGGGATCACCACCAGACCGCTGTCGAGATGCCAGCGGATGACAATCTGCGCCGGCGTTTTACCATATTTATCAGCCAGCTGATGGATGACTTTCTGATCGAAGACGCCCTTACCGCCCTGGGCCAGCGGGCTCCAGGATTCGGTCTGGATCTTGTGGGTGGCGTTCCAGGCGTGCAGCTGCCGCTGCTGAAGCAGCGGATGCAGCTCTATCTGGTTGATCACCGGCGCGACGCCGGTTTCATCAATCAGCTTCTGCAGATGCGGCACCTGGAAATTACACACGCCGATGCTCTTCGCCAGCCCCTGCTGCTGCAGCTCAATCAGCGCCTGCCAGGCCTCGACGTAATGGCCGATAGCCGGCACCGGCCAGTGGATTAAATAGAGATCCACATAGTCCAGTTTCAGCTTGCTGAGACTCTCTTTCAGCGCCTCGTGCGGCCGTTTTTGATCGTCGTTCCATAGCTTGGTGGTGATGAACAGCTCATCGCGATTGACGCCAGCGCTTTGCAGCGCGTTGCCGACGCCAGCCTCATTTTGGTACGCGGCGGCGGTGTCAAAAGAGCGATAACCGACTTCCAGCGCCTTATGAATGGCGGAGACGACTTCCTCGTTGCCAGCTTTCCACACGCCGAGACCCAGCTGCGGCATCAGGTTGCCGTCGTGTAGTTTTATAACGGTTGGATGTGTCATGCCTTCCTCCTGTTAATGAACTCGGCGAAGCAGGATCCGCCGAGGGGTAGCATTAAGTCTGGACGAAATAGCTAAAAACGGTAGTAAAAACACCCCTCCCCGACGTTTGTTTAACGTAAGGAGAGGTGAATCAGGCGGGGTAACTTAGCGGGCAGCCTCGTAGATACGGCGGCTGACCTCCAGGGTGATATCCTGATGCTCGCCCAGTTTGGTCATGCCGTGCTCTTCCAGTTTCGCCAGCAGCGCCGGGATGGAGCTCCCGTCGAGACCGTAATCGGAAAGGCGGGTCGGCACGCCCATCTGCTCGAAGAACTGGCGCGTCGCGGCGATGGCGGCATCGATACGCTGGTCGTCGGAGCCCTCGGTGATATGCCACACGCGCTCAGCATATTGCAGCAGCTTGTCGCGCTTGGTATCGCGCTTCTCATTCCACAGCGCCGGCAGAACGATAGCCAGCGTCTGGGCGTGATCGAGACCATGCATCGCCGTCAGTTCGTGGCCAAGCATATGCGTTGCCCAGTCCTGCGGCACGCCAGCGCCGATCAGGCCGTTCAGCGCCTGGGTCGCGGCCCACATAATGTTGGCGCGCACGTTATAATTTTCCGGCTCCTGCAGCGCTTTCGGGCCATCCTCGATCAGGGTCAGGAGAATGCCTTCGGCGAAGCGGTCCTGAATTTTGCCGTCAACCGGGTAGGTGACGTACTGTTCGACGGTATGGACGAAAGCGTCAACCACGCCGTTGGCGACCTGGCGCGGCGGCAGGGTATAGGTGTAGACCGGGTCGAGGATCGCGAACTGCGGCTGAACGTGCGAAGACATAAACGCGCGTTTGTCGCCGGTAGTTTTCCGCGAAATCACCGCCCCTTTGTTTGATTCAGAACCGGTCGCCGGCAGAGTGAGAACCGAGCCCATTGGAATGGCGCTGGCGATCTTACTGCCATAGGTTTCCAGAATTTCCCACGGATCAATGTTGGCGTCATAGTGGGCTGCTGCCGCGATAAATTTAGTGCCATCCAGCACCGAACCGCCGCCGACCGCCAGCAGGAAAGTGACCTTCTCTTCGCGGGCGAGCTTCACCGCATTCATCAGGGTTTCGTAAGACGGGTTCGGCTCGATGCCGCCAAATTCAAGGACGTCCAGGCCATTCAGGGCGGTCAGTACCTGATCCAGGACGCCCGTTTTTTTCACGCTGCCGCCGCCGTAGGTGATCAGTACGCGAGCTTCCGCCGGGATCTGTTCACGCAGCTTTTCAATCGCGCCTTTGCCAAACAGAATGCGGGTTGGGGTATGCAGGTCAAAATTATTCATTGCTTGGGTCCTCCAAAGAGTAAAACTACCGACAGGGACGATACCGCTGCCCGATGACGGTTATTGTGGTCCTCGCGCCGTTGCCCCTCAATGCACATTTCTGCCTATGTCTTGCCTATTTCTCCATATGGCTGGAGAATCCGCGGCGACCTGCGCACAATATATAGGTGAAGAAACATCGGGAGAGACGGTGGCAATGCAACACGCAGAGATATGTCGGACACTGACAGAGAAGGTTAACCAGCTGAAAGATAAGCAAGAAATGTTAAGTTCGCTGCTACCTGACGTTCGGCTGCTGTACGGGACGCAGCCGGGACCGCGGATGCCGGTGATGTACCAGCCGGGGATCGTTTTTCTCTTTTCTGGCCATAAAATTGGTTATATCAATGAGCGGACGTTTCGCTACGATACAAACGAATATCTACTGCTGACCGTACCGCTGCCCTTCGAGTGCGAAACCTTTGCCACCCCGGAGGTGCCCCTGGCCGGGATGCGCCTGAACGTCGATATCCTGCAGCTGCAGGAGCTGCTGATGGACATTGGCGAGGATCCGCTGTTTCAGCCCGCCGTTGCCTCCAGCGGGATAAACTCCGCAGTGCTTTCGGAGGACATCTTGTGCGCTGCTGAACGGCTGCTCGACGTGATGGAGCGGCCGTTGGACGCGCGGATCCTTGGCAAGCAGATCGTCCGTGAAATCCTCTACTATGTGCTGACGGGACCCTGCGGCGGCGCGCTGCTGGCGCTGGTCAGCCGGCAGACCCACTTCAGCCTGATTAGCCGCGTGCTCAAGCATATCGAGAGTCAGTACACCGAAAACCTCAGCGTCGATCGGCTGGCGGCCGAAGCGAATATGAGCGTGTCGGCGTTTCACCATAATTTTAAAGCGGTGACCAGCACTTCGCCGCTGCAGTATCTGAAAACCTACCGTTTGCACAAGGCGCGCATGCTGATGATCCATGACGGCATGAAGGCCAGTGCGGCGGCGATACAGGTGGGCTATGAAAGTCCTTCCCAGTTCAGCCGCGAGTTTAAGCGCTACTTCGGGATGACGCCCGGGGAAGACGCCGCGCGTATTCGTATGATGCAGGGGATGTAAGACCGGGGGAGGGAGCAGGCCGGGCGGGCGCAGCCCCCCCGGCAGTCAACGTCAGGCGCTGCAGTATTTCTTTTTGATCACCACGAACAGCGTGCCGAGCAGGCCAGCCAGCAGTAGGGCAATTGGCAGGATCATCAGGCAGGTCATCACCTGATCTTCATGACGTTTCACGAACGGGATCATGCTCAGCGCATAGCCGAGGCCTGTGACCACGCCGACCCACAGCAGGGCGCTCAGCCAGTTGAAGAACTGGAAGCGGCGGTTCGGCAGACCGGAAATCCCCGCCATGGTTGGCAGCAGGGTACGGACAAAGGCCAGAAAGCGGCCCGCGAGCAGCGCCAGCAGACCGTGGCGGTCAAACATGCAGGTGGCGCGCTGATGGTACTTATGCGGCAGGTGCGCCAGCCAGCCTTTCACCGTTTGCGTATTGCCCAGCCAGCGCCCCTGTACATAGCTCAGCCAGCAGCCGAGGCTGGCGGCGGCGGTCAGAATGGCGATAGTGGGCACAAAGTCCATGACGCCTTTAGCAATCAGCGCGCCGGCGAGCAGCAGCAGGCTGTCTCCAGGTAAAAAGGAGGCAGGCAGCAGCCCGTTTTCCAGAAACAGGGTCGCGAACATAACCAGATATACAACGCCCACAACATGAGGGTTCGCCAGTGCGGCAAAATCATGTTGCCACAGCGCGGCGACAATCTCTTGAATGACAACCATGGACTTTCCTAAGTGGTACCGTATTGTTGACTAGTGTACTCCTGAAGAGACCCGAGCACCTTGATCCCGGGCGCAACAAAAGCGGCCGCTCCGATAAAAAGCGTCCGCTATTGTTGCCACTGACTGTCACTTTACACGATACGCGCGAAGCCCGCTGCTAAATCCGCCTGCAGATCGTCAACATTTTCGAGACCAATGTGCAAACGGATCAGCGTGCCGCTGAAGTCGACTTCCGCATCCGGTCGGATGTGAGCGATTTGCTCCGGCTGATTGGCCAGAATCAGCGATTCAAAGCCGCCCCACGAGTAGGCCATGCTGAACAGGCTGAAGTTGTCGAGATACTCTGCCAGCTCAGCGTCGTTGAGACGCTTGTTGAGCACAAACGAGAACAGCCCGCTGCTGCCGGTAAAATCGCGTTTCCAGAACTCATGGCCTTTACTGCCGGGCAGGGCGGGGTGGTTGACCCGCGCCACCTGCGGATGCTGCGCCAGCCACTCGGCGATGCGCAGGCTGCTTTCATGATGCTGACGCAGGCGGACGCCCAGCGTGCGCAGGCCGCGGCTGGTCATATAGGCGGTATCGGCGTCCAGCATTTGCCCCATCAGATAGGCATTCTCACGCAGCTGCGGCCAGCAGCGCGCGTTCGCCACCGCGGTGCCGACCATGGCGTCGGAGTGGCCGATCAGGTATTTGGTGCCTGCCTGGATGGAAATATCAATGCCAAAATCCAGCGCTTTGAACAGGATCCCCGCCGCCCAGGTGTTATCGATCATGATAATCGCTTCCGGCGCGACCTGACGCACGGCGGCGACAATCGCTGGCACATCATGCACTTCCATGGTGATGGATCCGGGCGATTCCAGGAACACCACGCGGGTCTCCGGCCGAATAAGTTGGGCAATATCAGCGCCGATTAAGGGATCGAACCAGCTGGTGGTGACGCCGAGTTTAGCGAGAATTTTGGTACAAAAGTCCTGGCTTGGCTCATAGGCGGTATTGGTCATCAGCACATGGTCGCCCTGCTCGACAAACGCCAGGATAGTGTTGGCTACCGCGGCGGCGCCGCAGGGGAAGAGGGCGCAGCCGGCGCCGCCTTCCAGCTCGCACATCGCTTCCTGCAGCGAGAAGTGGGTCAGGGTGCCGCGACGCCCGTAAAACAGCTCGCCGTTGGCCCGATTGCGAGTGGCGTGCTTTTTGGCCTCTACGGTGTCGAAAACCAGCGATGACGCGCGCTGGATCACGCTGTTCACTGAGCCCTGGGTGTACTTTTTGCTCCGCCCGGCGTTGACCAGCGCGGTATCAAGATGTTTATCAGCCATGTTGATGAACCTGTTTTTATACGTCTGGACGTCTAAACTAGCATGATTCTTCTTTTCTGTACCAGCGCGCTGCCGATACAGGCGAAAATTTTACCAGGCCCGCGGTTAGCCACTTTTTTACTGCGTAAGCGCAAGGAAAATAAACGTGATTTGCTGCACAGTGTAAATACTAATGAGAACCACTATCAATTCGATGTCGTTTTGATATTATTGAGGGCAGATTTTGTGATTATCGTCGTGGAGATAGAGCGTGGGTAATAATTTGATGCAGGCGGATCTCTCCGTTTGGGGTATGTATCATCATGCTGATATTGTCGTTAAGGTGGTGATGATTGGCCTGATTCTGGCGTCAGTCGTCACCTGGGCCATCTTCTTCGGCAAAGGGGCGGAAATCCTCGCCAGTAAGCGTCGCCTCAAACGCGAACAGCAGCAGCTGGCGGAAGCCCGCTCTCTCGATCAGGCCAGCGATATCGCCAGCGCCTTTGAGGCGAAAAGCCTCACCACCCAGCTTATCAATGAAGCGCAGAACGAACTCGAACTCTCCGCCGGCGCCGAAGACAATGAAGGCATCAAGGAACGAACCGGTTTCCGCCTTGAGCGCCGCGTCGCGGCCGTCGGTCGCCATATGGGGCGCGGCAACGGCTACCTGGCCACCATCGGCGCCATTTCGCCGTTCGTTGGCCTGTTCGGGACCGTCTGGGGCATCATGAACAGCTTTATCGGCATCGCTCAGACCCAGACCACCAACCTTGCGGTGGTGGCGCCGGGCATCGCGGAAGCGCTGCTGGCGACGGCCATCGGCCTGTTCGCCGCCATCCCGGCGGTGGTCATCTATAACATCTTCGCCCGCATGATCGGCAGCTATAAGGCCTCACTCGGTGACGTCGCCGCTCAGGTACTCCTGCTGCAAAGCCGCGACCTGGACCTCAGCGCCAGCGGCGTGAAGCCGGTGCGCAGCGCGCAGAAATTACGGGTAGGTTGATCGGCTATGGCGATGCGTCTTAATGAAAATCTGGACGATAACGGCGAAATGCATGAGATCAACGTGACGCCGTTTATCGACGTCATGCTGGTTCTGCTGATTATCTTTATGGTGGCCGCGCCGCTGGCGACGGTCGACGTGAAGGTGAATCTGCCGGCCTCCTCCAGCCAGCCGCAACCGCGACCGGAAAAACCTATCTACCTGTCGGTGAAGGCGGATAAGAGCATGTTCCTCGGCAACGACCCGGTGACCGAAGCGAATATGATTAACGCCCTGGATAGCCTGACCGCCGGCAAAAAAGATACCACCGTCTTCTTCCGCGCGGATAAAACCGTCGATTACGAGACGATGATGAAAGTGATGGATACCCTGCATCAGGCGGGATATCTCAAGATCGGGCTGGTGGGCGAAGAGACCGTCAAAGCCAAATAACCCGATGCTTTTCCTGAAAAGGCTGGCCGCGCGCCGGCCTTTTTTATTGTCGTCTGCCAGCGAAGTGTTGGCCTGGCGTTGCCATCACGTTATCTGTCTGGGATATAATGTCGCTTCTTTTTGTTAACTGACAGGATCTTATGGAACGCTTTCTGGAAAATGCTATGTACGCCTCGCGCTGGCTGCTGGCGCCGGTTTATTTTGGCCTCTCGCTCGGTCTGATTGCGCTGACCATCAAATTTTTTCAGGAGATCTTCCACATACTGCCGCATATTTTTAGCGTCAGTGAGTCGGATATGATTCTGACCCTGCTGTCGCTGGTGGATATGACCCTGGTGGGCGGTTTGCTGGTGATGGTGATGTTCTCTGGATATGAAAATTTTGTCTCGCAGCTGGATATTAACGAAGGTAAAGAAAAACTCAGTTGGCTGGGCAAAATGGACGCGACTTCGCTGAAAAATAAGGTTGCCGCCTCCATCGTGGCGATCTCCTCTATTCACCTGCTGCGGGTGTTTATGGATGCGAAAAACGTCCCGGACAATAAGCTGATGTGGTACGTGATTATCCACCTGACCTTCGTGCTGTCGGCCTTTGTGATGGGCTACCTCGATCGTCTGACCAAAGTGAAACACTAATCCCTTCTCTCCCGGCGGTGGCAGCTGCCGGGCTTTTTTCTCCCCGTTTCTGCTTTACTGCGCTGGCGTATGTCCGGGCTTCTGCTTTGCTTAAAAGGCGATAAACAATGGAGGCAGGGTGATGACGCGATTAACGGCCAAAGATTTCCCGCAGCAGCTGCTCGAGTATTATGACTACTATGCCCACGGTAAAATCAGCAAACGCGAGTTTCTCCAGCTGGCGGGGAAATATGCCGTCGGCGGGATGACCGCGCTGGCGCTGTTTAATCTGCTGAAGCCCGACTATGCCCTGGCAGAGCAGGTACCGTTCACCGACCCGGATATCCGCCCGGAGTATATTCATTATCCCTCTCCTGACGGCCACGGCGAAGTGCGGGCTTACCTGGTGACGCCGACGAAAATAGCCGATAAAGCGCCCGCCGTTGTGGTGGTACATGAGAACCGCGGCCTGAATCCCTATATTGAAGACGTCGCCCGGCGGGTAGCGAAAGCGGGGTATATCGCGCTGGCGCCGGATGGCCTGAGCTCCGTCGGCGGCTATCCGGGGAATGATGATGAAGGCCGCGCGCTCCAGCAGAAAGTCGATCCCGTGAAGCTGATGAATGATTTTTTTGCGGCGGTCGCGTTTATGGCGAAGCATCCGCAGGCGACGGGGAAGGTCGGTATCACCGGTTTTTGTTACGGCGGTGGCGTCAGCAACGCGGCGGCGGTCGCCATTCCGGAGCTGGCCTGCGCGGTGCCATTTTACGGCCGCCAGCCGCCGCTGAAGGAGGTCGATAAAATTAAAGCGCCGCTGCTGTTGCACTATGCCGGCCTCGATAGCGGCATTAATGAAGGCTGGCCTGCCTATGAACAGGCGTTGAAGGAACACCATAAAGTCTACGAGGCCTATATCTATCAGGGCGTGAATCACGGCTTTCATAATGATTCTACGCCGCGCTACGATCGGGCTGCGGCGGATCTGGCCTGGCAACGCACGCTGGCATGGTTTGATAAGTATTTACGCTAACGCAAACGTCATAAATAGCACTACCGCTCGCTCAAAAAAACGCTATATAATTTATTATATAACGATTGGGAGAGCTTGATGGAAAATCATTTTGGCAAAGGCTTAATGGCGGGGCTACAGGCATCCTATGCTGATACCGCCGCGCATGCGGCGAATTTTTGCGCCGACTATAAACGCGGGTTTGTGCTTGGTTACTCGCATCGCATGTTTGAAAAAACCGGCGACCGCCAGCTCAGCGCGTGGGAGGCGGGGATCCTGACCCGTCGCTACGGCCTTGACAGAAATATGGTGATGGACTTCTTCAAAGAGAGTGGTTCCTCGACCGCGATGCGCTACTTTATGGCGGGCTATCGGCTGGAAAGCTAACAACCGGAGGCGGTTGCCTCCGGTGGGTCAGAGCGTTACGCCTGGCGCTTATCTTCCGTTTGGGTGTCAAAGTCGCGGGCGTCGTGGCGCTCATGCAGCTGCTCATTGAGCGGGCCGTTGGTGCGGTTCACGATGCGTCCCCGCTTGACCGCCGGGCGGTTGCCCACATCCTGCGCCCAGCGCAGCACGTTTTTATAGCTCCCGGCGTCGAGAAACTCCGCTGCGTTATAGACATTGCCCAGCACGACGTTGCCGTACCACGGCCAGACAGCCATATCGGCGATGGTGTACTCCTCGCCGGCTACATAGCGACCGCGGGCGAGCTGTTTGTCCAGCACGTCGAGCTGGCGTTTGGCTTCCATCGTAAAGCGGTCGATCGCGTACTCGATCTTCACTGGCGCATAGTTATAGAAGTGGCCGAAGCCGCCGCCGAGGAACGGCGCCGCGCCCTGCAGCCAGAACAGCCAGTTAAGGGTTTCAGTGCGACCGGCAGGATCTTTCGGCAGGAAGAAACCAAATTTTTCCGCCAGATAGAGAAGAATGTTGCCGGACTCAAATACCCGGGTCGGCGGCGTGGTGGAATGGTCGCTGAGGGCCGGGATCTTCGAGTTCGGGTTGATCTCGACAAAGCCGCTGGAAAACTGATCCCCTTCGCCAATGCGTATCAGCCAGGCGTCGTACTCCGCGCCGCTGACGCCTAACGCCAGCAGCTCCTCCAGCATGATCGTCACCTTCTGGCCGTTGGGCGTGCCGAGTGAGTATAGCTGGAGCGGATGGGTTCCCACCGGCAGGACGCGTTCATGAGTCGCGCCGGAAACGGGACGGTTGATGTTGGCGAACGCGCCGCCGCTGTTTTGCTTCCATTCCCACACTTTTGGTGGCTGGTAGTTTTGCTCTGACATGCTGGTTTGCCTTTTTCGTGGATGTACAAAAAGTGTAGCAGGTGACCTCAGGCCATAATCCGCGCGGCCCACACGCTGACATCATCGCCGCTGCCCAGATCCGGCTGCACCAGGCCATTGACCATAAAGGTCGGCGAGACATGGATGCCGTTCTGGCGGGCATATTTACTGTGCCATTTGATCACGTCCTGCAGCTCCGGGCGGGCAAAGGCGGCCCCCAGCAGCACGTGACTGTAGCGCTCAATGCGTTCAATGATTTGCTGCGGGGTGGCGTTCATGTTCGGCCCGCTGCAGTGATCGGTAAACTCAAACTCTTCCCGATGGTCTGCCACGGCCTGCATCACCTTATGCGCCTGCTCTCTGCCATGCGGCAGGGTGGACGCGGCGAGGATGCAGCGGACAATCACCCCGGAGAACAGATGCCACGGCTGCGATTGCAGCCGTATCTTGATGGTGACGTTATCGGCGCCGACCTCATCGAGCAGATCGTCGAGTTTATTAAACGCGCGGACAGAGTAGGGGCAGGTGGGCTCAAGGAACACCTCAAACGTCCGCGGGCCGTGTCCCCAGACCAGCGGTTGGGCATTCAGATGCGAGGGTGTGCTCATTGTCGACTCCTGATGTTGCGTTGTTTTTTGTTATATCACCGATAACGATATCACTTCTGCTTCCGGCTGCAGGGTTATTTTCCTTAACGGCACGATTAGCGAAACGAATGAGTGGTATCATCGTTACACCTCTGTCTGGTAAGTGCCTGCGGCAGGATAAGAAGAGGGAGTTTTGTTTCGCCAACTGCCCGGGCTGCATTAATTTGAGGTCAGGCTAAATGAGCAAAGGATCGACAAGCAGTGACGCCCCGTTTGGGACATTGTTAGGCTACGCGCCCGGCGGCGTAGCGATTTATTCATCGAATTACAGTAGCTTAAATCCACAGGATTATCCGGATGACGCGACGTTTCGCAGCTACATCGGCAATGAGTATATGGGGCATAAATGGCAGTGCGTGGAGTTTGCGCGCCGCTTTCTGTTCCTGACCTACGGGTTTGTCTTTACCGATGTGGGGATGGCCTATGAAATCTTCTCCCTGCGCTTTCTGCGCGAAGTGGTCAATGACAACATTCTCCCGCTTCAGGCCTTCGCCAACGGCTCCCGTCGTCCGCCGATCGCTGGTTCGCTGCTGATCTGGCAGAAGGGCGGCGAGTTCAAGCACACCGGCCATGTCGCGGTGATCACCCAGCTTGTCGGCAATAAGGTGCGTATCGCCGAGCAGAACGTCATTCACTCGCCGCTGCCGCAGGGCCAGCAGTGGACCCGCGAGCTGACCCTCGAGGTCAACGCCGGCCGGTACACCATCAAAGATACCTTTGCCGATACCGAAATTTTAGGCTGGATGATCCAGACCGCCGATACCGAACACAGCTTGCCGCAGCCGGTACTGCCGGGTGAGGCGATGGCGATCAAGGGCGCGCGGCTGCCGAACAACGGCCAGTTCCGCGGCAAATGGCTGAACGAGAAAGATCCGCTGCAGAAAGCCTACGTGGCGGCCAACGGCCATTTTATCAATCAGGATCCTTATCAGTATTTCACTATCAGCGAAAGCGCCGAACAGGAGCTGATTAAAGCCACCAACGAGCTGCACCTGATGTATCTGCACGCCACCGATAAGGTGATGAAGGATGATAACCTGCTGGCGCTGTTCGATATCCCGAAAATCCTCTGGCCGCGTTTGCGTCTCTCCTGGCAGCGCCGGCGTCATCATATGATCACCGGGCGCATGGATTTTTGCATGGACGAGCGCGGGCTGAAGGTATACGAGTACAATGCCGACTCCGCCTCCTGCCATACCGAAGGCGGGCTGATCCTCGAGCAGTGGTTGAAGCAGGGCTACTATGGCACTGGTCACAATCCGGCGGAAGGTCTGCTCGATGAGCTGGCGGGAGCGTGGAAACACAGCCGGGCGCGGCCTTTCGTGCACATCATGCAGGACAAGGATCTGGAAGAGAATTACCACGCGAAGTTTATCCAGCGTTCGCTGACCCAGGCCGGTTTCGAGAGCAAAATTCTCTTTGGCCTCGATGAACTGCGCTGGGATGCGGCCGGCCAGCTGATCGACGCCGACGGGCGGCTGGTCAACTGCGTCTGGAAAACCTGGGCATGGGAAACCGCCATTGAGCAGGTGCGCGAAGTCAGCGCCGAGGAGTACGCGGCGGTACCGATTCGTACCGGGCATCCACAGAATGAGGTGCGACTGATTGACGTCCTGCTGCGTCCTGAAGTATTGGTATTCGAACCCCTGTGGACGGTGATCCCGGGCAACAAAGCGATCCTGCCGGTGCTGTGGTCGCTGTTCCCGCATCATCGCTATCTGCTGGATACCGATTTTGTGGTTAACGACGAGCTGGCGAAAACCGGCTATGCCGTGAAGCCCATTTCCGGGCGCTGCGGGAACAATATCGACCTGATCGGCCCTCAGGATGAGGTTCTGGATAAGACCAGCGGCCAGTTTGTCGATCGCAAGAATATCTACCAGCAGCTGTGGTGCCTGCCGAAAGTGGATGGCAAGTATATCCAGGTGTGCACCTTTACCGTCGGCGGTAACTACGGCGGTACCTGCCTGCGCGGCGATTCGTCGCTGGTGGTGAAAAAAGAGAGCGACATAGAGCCGCTGATCGTATTGAAAGACAAAGCGTGACGTGCTGACCCCGGATAGCGGCTCCTGCCCTGTCCGGGGAGAGCGCAGAGACACGAACAAGGATAGCCCGGACTGGTAAGCGCCGCCGGGGAACACCTGCAACAAAGCCAAGATAATTAACACAACAACAAGACAGAAAAGGAAAATAGTATGCACGATCGGCGTCTCGCCGCCCGCGCGGGTGAACTCAAGCCCTCCGCCGTCCGCGAACTTCTCAAGCACAGTAAACTGCCGGGCGTGATCTCGCTTGGCGGCGGCATTCCGGCCCCGGAACTGTTTGATACCGAAGGCCTGGAGCTGGCGGTGCAGAAGGTGATGAGCGAGCGTTTTCATGACGCATTTCAGTACGGTCTGACGGAAGGCTACCCGCCGCTGCGTCAGGCGGTGAGTGAAATCTGCCACTCCCGTGGCGTGACCTGTTCAGCCGCTCAGGTCTATATCACCTCCGGCTCCCAGCAATCGCTGGATATCGTTGCCCGCACGCTGCTCGATCCAGGCGATACTATCGTCGTTGAGCGACCCACCTATCTGGCGGCGCTGCAGGTGTTTCAGCTGGCGCAGGCCAATATTCTCAGCGTCGATACCGATGATGACGGGATGCTGGTGGAGCAGCTGGCTGACCTGCTGGAGACCACCCGCGTCAAAGCTGTTTACCTGGTGCCGACGTTCGGCAACCCCGGCGGTAAAACGCTGAGCGAGGCGCGTCGTCGCCGGCTGGTCGAGCTGGCGAAAAAATATGACTTCGTCATTCTGGAAGACGATCCCTACGGTGAAATTAGCTTTACAGACGCCGTGCGACGCCCGCTCTATCAGCACGCTGTTGAGCTGGGCTGTGAAGATCAAGTGGTTTACACCTCGACGTTTTCAAAGATCCTCGCGCCGGGGATGCGTATCGGCTGGATCGTCATGCCGGACTGGCTGGCGCAGCAGACGGTGATCGTGAAGCAGGCGGCGGATCTGCATACCAATATGCTGTCGCAGGTGATCACCGCGGAATACCTCAGCCTGAACCGGCTGGATAACCAGATTGCGTTGATTCGCGAAGACTATCGCAAGAAGTGCGTGGCGCTGGCCGATGCGCTGGAAAGCCGCCTTGGCGAGCACCTGGAATTCAGCCGCCCGCAGGGGGGGATGTTCCTGTGGGCGCGTTTCCGCTATCCGTTCGATACCATGGAATGGATGAAGAAAACGCTGGAAAACGGCGTGGTATACGTTCCGGGGGAAGCGTTTTATCACGATAATCCGGATACCCGTACCCTGCGTCTTTCCTACTCAACGGTGTCGGAAGCCGGGCTGCTGACCGCCGTTGAGCGGCTGGCGGCCTCCCTGTAACGGTCCTGCTGTGCGCCGCTTAGCGGCGGCGCATCCTCTTCGCTTCAATAGCGAGAGGGAGTGACGCTAGCGTTCAGCGCTGGGGTCACTCCGTATCGACGATGCGATCATCCAGCCAGACCAACATCAGCGCTGCGAGAAAAGCCACCGCAAAGGTACCAATAAACAACCACATAGATGTCCCTTACGGGTTAATTATTTTGCTGATTTTACCGGAGAACGATCGTTTCGGTCGGAGATGGAGATTTTTGTCCCAGCCGAATGGCTGGCGAGAGAGAAAAAGTCATCGGCATCAATATCGAAGTTAAGAATAATTTCCCTGTATTCCCCACCGTTAATTAACGCTTTGGCTTCTTTAACACTACTGGCAATAATGACAGGCATCAGTTTTATCTCATTTTGAAAACTGAGAAGCAAAATAAGAGTTAGTTCGTACCAGATCAACTACTTTTTATCGTATACGACTGCAGAAAAAAACGTCCTCCTGTGGCTCGGTGATAGAGGAGGATTTTGTGACAGCGATCGGCTCGTCAACAGCGGGATCTTATCGGGCGCTGTGACGGGCTGCGGTTTCGCCAGCCCGCCGGGATTATTTACCCTGCTGTTTTGCTCGTAATATCTCGCCACAGCGCTGCTGGTCCTGACGCAGCGCCTGCTGTTCCTGCGGGCTGAGCTGATGCCAGGTGTCCAGCATCCGCTGCCCCAGCGCCGGCAGGTAATGTGCTTTATGCAGCGCGTAGTCAGAATTCCCCCCCTCGACGATATTCTGCATATCGTGGAGGAACTGGCGGCTGTCGTCATGATCGATCACGCAAAATACCGCCCGGTAGTAAGCTTCGTCTTCCTCGGTGTAATGCGGAGTGAACCACCAGACCAGCAGCACGGTAAGCGCCAGCAGCGGGATAATAAAGAGTAATTTTTTCAACATCAGTTTTTCGGCCGGAGACAATCAGCCGTCAGTGTACCTGCAACAACGTCAGGATGTAAGCGCCGGCCCCGGCGGGCCGGCACTGGCTAGTAGCCGACCGGGTAGATGCGGCCGGTTTGCACCCCTTCAATGCTGCGGCGATAGGCCTGTGCTACGGCGGCGGCGGGAACGCTGGCAAAGCCCGGGAAAAAGTCGCCGTAGGCCGCCAGCGACTCGCTGAGCACGGTGGGGCTGATGAGATTGATGCGGATCCCGCGCGGTAGTTCGCAGGCGGCGGCGCGGACAAAGCCTTCCAGACCGGCGTTGACCGTCGTGGCATTGACCCCCTGAGCAATGGGTTCCTGCGCGACAATACCGCTGACCAGAGTAATCGACCCCCCGTCGCCCAGGAAATGCTGGCCGACCAGCGCCAGGCGAATTTGCCCCAGCAGTTTGTCCTGCAGACCGAGGTTGAACTGGCTGTCGGTCATGGTGCTTAACGGCCCAAAGTGTAGATTACCGGTGGTGGAGACGATGGCGTCTACTTCGCCGGTCTGCGCAAACAGCGCCTCGACGCTCTCCTGCGAGGTGATATCCACCTGATAATCCCCCCGGGTGCGGCCGACGCGGATAACGTCATGTCTCTGGCTCAGTTCTTCGCTGACCGCGCGACCAATGGTGCCGCTGGCACCGATAACGATAATTTTCATGGCAGACTCCTGATGAGGTGAGAGGCTATTCTTTAATAAAACGGATATCGGATAAACTGGCTAAAAGTTAGAACATTACTAACCAGAGGTTAGCAATATGGATAAGCTGCGAGGGATGGAGACGTTTATTGCCGTGGTGGAGTGCGGCAGCTTTACCGGGGCGGCGTCGCGCCTGGGGCTGTCGGCGGTGATGGTCGGGAAATATATCGCCCAGCTGGAAACCCAGCTGGCGACGCGCCTGCTGGAGCGTAACACCCGACGCCAGAGCCTCACCGACGCCGGGCGGGTCTATTTTGACGAAGCGAAACGGGTGATGGAGCAGGTCTCCATCGCCGAAAGCGCCGTTGAGCGGCTGCGGCTGGCGCCGGCCGGCACCCTGCGGGTGAGCGCGCCCACCTCGTTCGGCGCCAGCGTGATCGCGCCCCTGACCGCCACCTTTCTGCAGGCCTGGCCAGCGGTCCGGGTGGAACTGGATCTGACCAACCGGATGGTCGATCTGGTGGATGAGGGGTTCGACCTGGCGATCCGCATTGGCGAGATCCATCAGGAGGATCTGGTGGCTCGCTACCTGGCGCCGTATCGGATGGTGATCTGCGCCGCGCCGGCTTATCTGGCGCGTTACGGAACGCCCGGGAGGCCGGAAGATCTCGCCGATCATCTCTGCCTGTCCCATACGGTCTGGACCGCCCGCAACGAGTGGCGGCTGCCGGGCATGGAAGGGGAAGTGCGCTGGAAGCGCGATGCGGTTTTGCGCTGTAACGATGGCTATGCGCTGCGCCAGGCGGCGATCGCCGGGGCTGGGCTGCTGATGCAGCCGGAGGTGCTGCTGGCCGATGCGCTGGCCAGCGGCAGCCTGGTGCGGGTGCTGGAGGCGTGGACCCCACAGCCGAGGCCCGTGCATCTGCTCTGGCGCCAGGATCGCCGGCCCCTGCCGAAGTTGACGCAGTTTATCGCCCACCTTCAGCAGGGAATGCCTGACGCGCTGGCGACGACCCGCGCGTCGGAATAATCACTCCTCCCGAAGCGCCTGCTGCCAGTCGGCAATCAGATCGTGAGGATCTTCGATCCCGACCGACAGGCGGATCAGCTGCGGCGTGATGCCGTTCGCCAGGCGCTTCTCCAGCGGGATCGAGGCATGGGTCATGCTGAAGGGCTGGCTCACCAGGCTCTCGACGCCGCCCAGACTCTCCGCAAGGGTGAACCAGCGCAGCTTGCTGATGATGCGTTCGGCGTAACCGTCATCGCCTTTCACCACTACCGAAATCATGCCGCCGGGCAGGGCCATTTGCCGGCGCGCCAGCTGATGGTGCGGGTGCGAGGCCAGCCAGGGGAACCAGACTCGCTCTACCTCCGGCTGCTGTTCCAGCCATTCGGCGAGCTGCAGCGCGTTCGCGCTGTGGCGCTCCATCCGCAGCGCCAGGGTGCGGATGCCGCGTAGCGTCAGGAAGCTGCTGAACGGGTCGAGTACGCCGCCTACCGCATTCTGCAGGTAGCCAAGCTTCTCCGCGAGCGCGGCGTTATCGCCGACCACCGCCAGGCCGGCGACGACATCGGAATGGCCATTGAGGTACTTAGTCGCGGAGTGGACCACAATATCAAACCCGTGCTCCAGCGGGCGATGGATCGCCGGCGAGGCGAAAGTGTTATCGGCGACGCTGATCAGGTTATGGCGGCGCGCGATAGCGGCGATAGCGCTGAGATCCGCCAGCTTCAGCAGCGGGTTGGTGGGCGTTTCCACCCAGATCATGCGCGTATCGGGGCGGATCGCCGCTTCAATTCCCGCCAGGTCGTCGGGTTTCACCCAGCTCACCTGCAGACCAGCGCTACGGCGGCGTACGTTTTCCAGCAGGCGGTAAGTGCCGCCATACACATCATCGACCGCCACCAGGTGACTGTCCTTATCCAGCAGCTCCAGCACGGTGGCGATGGCGGCCAGCCCGGAGGCGAACGCGTAGCCGCGCGTACCGTTTTCCAGGTCGGCGATCGCCGTCTCCAGCGCATGGCGGGTAGGATTCCCGCTGCGGGAATATTCATAGCCGGTATGCTGCCCCGGCGCCGGCTGAGCGAAAGTGGAGGTGGCATAAATAGGCGGCATCACTGCGCCGTGGCTGTCGGTGAAGGTTCCGCTATGTACGCTCAGGGTGTGGATAGATGACATAAAAAATTCCTTATTGTGCTACTCGGTTACGCCAGGCGGTCAGTACATCGCTGCGGGTGACCAGGCCAAGAAAACGCGCGTTGTCAGCGATCACCGCCACCAGACCGCGATCGAGAATGGCCTGCAGTTCGCTCTCTGGCGCACGCTTATCGAGAGTTTCAACATGGCGGCTCATCGCTTCGCTGACCGGCAGGGAGAAGCGTTGGCGATCGCCCTGTACGTGGCGGATCAAATCCCACTCATCGACGATGCCGACCACGCGGCCATCCTCCAGAACCGGCAGCTGGGAGATGTCATACAGCCGCATGCGGGTAAAGACCGCGGCCAGGGTGTCGTCCGGCGCGGCCGTGACGGTAGCGCCTTCGTCATGGCGCAGGGCGATAAAATCACTGAGATCGCCCTGTTCGGGGCGGGCGATCAGCCCTTGCTGGCGCATCCAGTCGTCGTTGAACATTTTTGACAGGTATTTATTGCCGCTGTCGCAGGCGAAGGTCACCACCCGCTTCGGACGGCTTTGCGCCCGGCAGTAGCGCAGTGCGGCGCTGAGCAGGGTGCCGGTGGAGGATCCGGCCAGCACACCCTCGACCTGCAGCAGCTGGCGCGCGGTGTGGAACGCTTCGCGGTCGCTGACGCGATAGGCGGTATGCACCCCCTCCAGCCTGGCCAGCGGCGGGATGAAATCTTCTCCAATCCCTTCGACCAGCCAGGATCCCGTTTCGCCGTAGCGTCCGGTATCAACCTGATCGGCAAGGATCGAGCCCGCCGGATCGGCGAGGATAAATTCCGTTTTCGGCGAGTGTTCTGCAAACCAGGCCTGAAGCCCGCCCAGCGTGCCGCCAGAGCCAACGCCGACGACGATGGCGTCGATGTCGCCCTCCAGCTGCTGGAAAAGTTCCGGCGCGGTGGAGGTCGCGTGCGCCAGCGGATTAGCGTCGTTGTTAAACTGGTCGATATAAAAAGCCCCCGGCGTTTCATCGGCAAGGCGGCGGGCATAATCCTGGTAATAGGCCGGATGACCTTTATTGACGTCGGAACGGGTGAGCAGCACCGTCGCGCCCAGCGCCCGCAGGTGAAAGATTTTCTCGCGGCTCATTTTGTCCGGCACCACCAGGATCAGGCGGTAATTTTTCTGCGCCGCGATCAGCGCCAGGCCGAGGCCGGTATTGCCGGCAGTGGCTTCGATAATTGTCCCGCCGGGCGCCAGTTTACCCTGACGCTCGGCTTCGTTAATCATCGACAGCGCAACCCGATCTTTAATTGATCCGCCCGGGTTCTGATTTTCCAGTTTTAAAAACAGACTGCAGGGCCCGGTATCCAGTTTGTGCAACTGGAGCAGGGGAGTATGACCGATCAGGTCGCTCACGGAATGAAACAGTGACATAACCATTTACCCACTCGTTTAAGAAATTTTTGCATGGTAGGTCTGTGAAATCGGTAATTTAAAGAACATTTCTCTGTCATTTAGCGCAAAATGGAATATAAGATGCTGTTCAGCCATCCGGAGGGAAAGCAGGGTAGCCGCCTGGGCGGATCGATTGCCAGAAAAGGGCGTTTTTAGCCGCTTTTAACGACAGAATGGCGATTTGAATCAGCGGGTTATCTGATATTTGAAAATGTATTTGCGAAAAGATTCTATGGGGAGAGGCGGTCTGCGCTGGCCGTTAAGTGGCAGCTGGCTCACCAGGAGAAAAGTGCAGCAGAGAATCACGGGTTAGCGATGTTCGATGAAGAGTCCGGCTACAGAAAAGCAAAAACCCGCCTTGTGGGCGGGTTCTTTAAATAGTGGTGCCCGGACTCGGAATCGAACCAAGGACACGGGGATTTTCAATCCCCTGCTCTACCGACTGAGCTATCCGGGCAACGGGGCGCATTAAACCGTAATCGCCGCGCCTCGTCAACGAAATTTATCTGTTTTGCAGCAGACTGAACAATCTATCACCACATTGCGCTAAAAGCACGCGTCTTCAGGCAAAAAACAGCGTCCAGACCGCTGAGATCGGCATCGCCAGCACCAGCGCAGGCAGCATATTCACCACGGCAAACATTTTTATTCCGCAGATGCGCAGCCCGGTGGCCACCAGCAGCATACCGCCGACGGCGCTGAAATCCGCCAGCATCATCGGCGTGGTGAGCGGCATAATGATCGCCGCGCAGGCCGCGAGAGTCAGCTGGATAAGTAGCATAGGTACGCTGATGGCGGCGACGGCAATGCCCAGGGTACAAGCGAAAATGGTGGCGGTGAAAAAATCGAGAAACGCTTTGGCAATCAGAATGCTGGCGTCGCCGGTCATCCCTTCGCGCATGGCGCCGAAGACGCCGGTGCCGCTGGCGCAGAACAGGACGATAATCGCCACATAGCTCTGAATATAGGAGTCATGAGCCGAGGCTTTTTTCTTACCCTTCGGCGTCAGCAACTGCTGGAGCTGACTGACCAGCGTATTAATCCCTTTTTCCATATTACAAATTTCGCCGAGCAGCGTTCCCACCAGGGTCGACAGCACCATCACCGGCAGATTGGCGCATTTGATCACCAGTAAAATGCCGATGCCTAATGACGCCAGACCAAAAATTGAGGTCATGGATGTGCGGATCCGTTCCGGCAACCGCTGGCTGAGTAAGGCGCCTAACACGCCGCCGACCAGCACCGCGCTGGCATTAATAAAAGGTCCTGTAACCACGCTGACTCCTGTTAAATATCCCTGATAACCGAATGATTATGACGTTAACCCGCCGTGAAAGCTTGTGTATCCGTGATATAAGTGCATACGGTTTTCATCTTGCGCCTGTCGGGGAAAGGTGCCATGATTGCGCGAATTTTCTCCTCCCTGATATGAGGCCGCCGATGACGACACTGCCATTACCTCGCCAGCGACGCCGCGCACAGATGCGTGGGCTGCCTCATCTTGCTACGCTTACCCCTCTGTTCACCATGCGGTGAAGGACACGTATGCTCACTGTAGGGCAACAGTAAGATCGGACGCGTCTGCTTTTACTGATGTCCGGCGGTCGGAGCTGAATCCGTCAGACCCGGACACATCGTTGGGCAAGGTTTCCCTTGCCTGAGATTTTTACACTCCCGATACGGGCATTTGCGCTTATGAAATCCATGCACATTGCCGCCAGCTGCGAGCTGGTCACCCGCTTGTCCACCCACCGTCGCGTTGTGGCGCTGGACAGTACCGATTTTACCGATGTGGCGGCAGTCGTCATCACCGCGGCGGACAGTCGCAGCGGCATCCTCGCCCTCCTCAGGCGTAGCGGATTTAACCTGCCGGTCTACCTGCTGAGCGAGACGGCGGTCGATAAGCCGGAGGGGGTACAGGCGGTGATCGCCGGTAAAGATCAGGAGTGGCTGGAGCTGGAAGCGGCGGCCTGCGATTATGAAGCGCGTCTGCTGCCACCGTTTTTCAATACGCTGACCCAGTACGTCGAAATGGATAACAGCACCTTTGCCTGTCCGGGACACCAGCACGGGGCCTTTTTCAAAAAGCATCCCGCAGGCCGCCAGTTCTATGACTTTTTTGGCGAAAACGTCTTTCGCGCCGATATGTGTAACGCCGACGTAAAATTAGGCGATCTGCTGATCCACGAAGGGTCGGCCAAGCACGCGCAGAAGTTCGCCGCGAAGGTCTTTAATGCGGATAAAACCTACTTCGTCCTTAACGGCACCTCGGCGGCCAACAAAGTCGTGACCAACGCGCTGTTGACCCGCGGCGATCTGGTGCTGTTCGATCGCAACAACCACAAGTCAAACCATCACGGGGCGCTGATTCAGGCTGGAGCGACGCCTGTCTATCTTGAAGCCGCGCGCAATCCGTTCGGCTTTATCGGCGGTATTGACGAGCGCTGCTTTGATGAGCGCTACCTGCGGGATCTCATCCGTGAAGCGGCGCCAGAGAAAGCCACGGCCTCTCGCCCGTTTCGTCTGGCGGTGATCCAGCTCGGAACCTATGACGGCACGGTCTATAACGCCCGCCAGGTGGTCGATAAAATCGGCCACCTCTGCGATTACATCCTGTTCGACTCGGCGTGGGTGGGCTATGAGCAGTTTATCCCGATGATGGCCGACTGTTCGCCGCTGCTGCTGGAGCTGACCCCGGACGATCCGGGCATTTTTGTCACCCAGTCCGTTCACAAGCAGCAGGCCGGTTTCTCGCAGACGTCGCAGATCCATAAAAAGGATAACCATCTGCGCGGCCAGGCGCGCTTCTGTCCGCACAAGCGGCTGAATAACGCCTTTATGCTGCATGCCTCTACCAGCCCGTTTTATCCGCTGTTCGCCGCACTGGACGTCAACGCCAAAATCCACGAAGGCGAGAGCGGCCGCCGCCTGTGGGCCGAATGCGTGGCGCTGGGCATCGAGGCGCGCAAAGCGATCATCGCCAATTGCAAGATGATCCAGCCTTTTATTCCGCCGATAGTGGCGGGGCGCCCGTGGCAGGATCACCCGACTGAGGCGATCGCCCGGGAGCGCCGTTTCTTCAGCTTCGAACCGGGCGCGCGCTGGCATGGCTTCGAGGGCTATGCCGACGACCAGTATTTTGTCGACCCGTGCAAGCTGTTGTTGACCACCCCGGGCATCGACGCGGAGAGTGGGGAGTACAGTGAGTTCGGCATCCCGGCGACCATTCTGGCGCATTACCTGCGGGAAAACGGCATCGTGCCGGAGAAGTGCGATCTCAACTCGATTCTGTTCCTGCTGACGCCGGCGGAAAGCGCCGAAAAAATGGCGCAGCTGGTGGCGATGCTGGGGCAGTTTGAACAGCATATTGAAGCGGATACGCCGCTGGCCGATGTGTTGCCGACCATCTATAACAAATACCCGGTGCGTTATCGCGACTATACCCTGCGCGAACTGTGCCAGGAGATGCACGATCTGTACGTCAGCTTTGACGTGAAGAGCCTGCAAAAAGAGATGTTCCGTAAACGGAGCTTCCCGCGGGTGGTGATGAATCCCCAGGATGCCAACCGCGAATTTATCCGCGGCGACGTGGAGCTGGTGCGTCTGAGCGAGGCGGAGGGCCGCGTCGCGGCGGAAGGGGCGCTGCCGTATCCGCCGGGGGTATTATGCGTGGTGCCCGGTGAGGTCTGGGGTGGCGCTGTACTGCGCTATTTCCTTGCGCTGGAAGAGGGGGTTAATATGCTGCCGGGTTTCTCGCCGGAGCTGCAGGGGGTATATAGTGAGACGGATTCGGACGGCATTAAGCGGCTGTATGGCTACGTGCTGAAGGGATAAAAAACGCCCCGCTGAACCGGCGGGGCGTTTTGCTTTTGACGATCACGCGCTCTGCTGCGCGGCGGTCGGTTGTCTGACGTGTTTGTATTTGAACAGCGCCACGAAGGCAAAAGCCAGCACTAGCGAATAGCCGGCGAAAATCAGCCACACGCTCTGCCAGTTAGTGATCCCTTCGACGGTAAAGTGCTCCACCACTTTGCCGCTCACCATGCCACCGAGAATACAGCCGAAGCCGTTGGTCATCATCAGGAACATGCCCTGGGCGCTGGCGCGGATTTCCGGACGCACCTCTTTCTCCACGAACACTGAACCAGAGATGTTGAAGAAGTCGAAAGCGCAGCCGTAGACGATCATCGATAGCACCAGCAGCACGGTGCCGAACGGTGTCGGATCGCCGAAGGCGAACAGGCCGAAGCGCAGCATCCACGCCACGATACTGATAAGCATCACGTTCTTAATGCCGTAGCGGCTGAGGAAGAACGGAATGGTCAGGATAAACAGCGTCTCGGAGATCTGCGAGATCGACATCAGCACCGAGGCGTGTTCGACGATAAAGCTGCCGGCAAACAGCGGATCTTTATCGAAGCTGTGCAGGAAGGTATTACCGAACATGTTGGTGATTTGCAGCTCGGCGCCTAGCATCATCGAGAAGATAAAGAAGATTGCCATGCGCTTGTTTTTAAACAGCGCAAAAGCGTTAAGCCCCAGCATCTCCGTCCAGCTTTGATTACGCTGGGCGTTAGCCACCGGGATCGTCGGCAGCGTCAGGGTGAACAGCGTCAGCAGGACCGACAGCGTCGCGCCAATGTACAGCTGCATATGGCTCAGTTCGAAGCCGGAGAAGCTGACGCCCCACATGGCGAAGATAAAGCCGATGGTGCCCCAGATCCGGATCGGCGGGAAATCGGTGACGATATCCAGCCCCGCCGACTGCAGGCGGTAGTAAGAGATGGTGTTAATCAGCCCCAGCGTCGGCATATAGGCCAGCGAGTTGAGGAGGATCACAAGGAACATCTCGCCCGGCGTGGTGACCTGCGCCGCCAGATACAGCGTCAGCGCGCCCACCAGGTGGCAAGTGGCATACACCCATTTGGCGCTGATCCACTTATCGGCGACGATGCCGAGCAGCGTCGGCATCAACACCGCGGCGATACCGAGCGAGCTATATACTGCGCCGATAGCCGCGCCATCAAACTTCAGCGTGACAAACATGTATGAGCCAAGCGTGGTGAGCCAGCTCCCCCAAAGGCAGAACTGCAGGAACGACAGTATTTTGAGCTGCAGCTTAAGATTCATGTAGTTATCCTCACGAATGTGGGCTTGTTATGTTTTTAAAATAACATTAATCCCGTTATTTTGATGCGATTCTATCATTCACCAGCTGAAGGCTTCTGTTAACTGCCGCAGAAAACCGAAAGATATTCCACAGTATGGCGCAGAAAAAAAGCGGCCTCAGCGCGTGGCTGAGGCCGGTGTCAGGAGGGGGTTATTTACGGCGGTAGCTTTTCTGCGCCGTGTTAACTTTATACAGATAGCGGCGCGATTCCGCCGACGGATGACGGGTGGTCAGCGTCTGGTAGACGTCACCTGGCGCCATGCTGTTGATGATATTGGCCGCCTGGACTTTATCGCTGGAGAAGACCCGCAGCACGCTGCCGGCGCCGCCGTTATAGGCGGTGATCACCGCGTAGCGACGCGAGGTAGGGTTATCGATGCCAGCAAGGTAGACATTGTTCAGCATCGCCAGGTAGGCAGTACCGGTGTCAATGTTATTCGCCGGGTCGAACAGATAGCTGCGGCTTGGCAGGCCCGATTTACCCTGGGAACGGAAGACGTCTCTGCCGGCGCTGTGCTGGACTACCTGCATTAGCCCCATGGCGTCGGCATGGCTGACCGCATAAGGGTTAAAGGAGGATTCGGTCTGCATAATCGCGAGGATCAGCGACTCATCCACCCCATACTTACGCGAGGCCTGACGCACCATGCCGAGGTATTTATGCGCACGTTTGTCGAGGTGGTTCGGCACCAGGTTGATGGTGATGCTGTAGACCACGCGCAGGCCGTTGTTGCGGCTCTTCAGGCGGGTTTGCAGCAGATAGTCGGCAAAGCGCGCGGCGCGCCACTCCCAACGAATCGATGCCCCGGTGTTATCCACCACCTGGCCATAGAGGAACGGCTCTTTGGAGATCTGAATGTCATCGACATCGGAATAGAGGTCGATGGAGTTGGGATCATCGCCCATCAGCAGGGTTTTGACGATCGCCTGGCGCAGTCGTCCGCGCGGATCGGTGCCGGCGATGGTCTCGACGGTGATCGTCCCTTCATCAAAGTTGATGTGGCTGCGGGTTTGATACTGGTCGGTGTATTTGACGTAGTCCTTCGGCCCGGCGAGCAGGACTTCGTTGTACCCCCAAATGTTCTCGATGTTGTGGGCAAACTGGCCCATCAGGATATCAAAACCGTTGGTATCCTTGACCCAGGCCTCGTTGTATTCGGCGCCTTTTTTATTGGAGCTGGAACACGAAACGAGCAACGGCGCAATCAGCGCGAGCGCTAAGTATTTTTTCATCATTCCGGGCGTGCGTGTTGTGTTTGTTTTTAAAAGGCCGCAGGGCCCTTACTGTTTTTCCGGCGGCGTATAGCCTTCGATGTGCACATCTTTCCCTTCAAACAGGAACTGCACCATTTCCTGCTCCAGCAGCTTGCGGTGCTCCGGGTTCATCATGCTGAGCTTTTTCTCGTTGATCAGCATGGTCTGCTTGTGCTGCCACTGCGCCCAGGCTTCTTTGGAGATTTCGTTGTAAATGCGCTTCCCGAGTTCGCCCGGATACAGCTGAAAATCCTGGCCGTCCGCTTCACGCTGCAGGAAGGTACAAAAAATGGTTCTGCTCATAATCAATCCTCTTTGATAGCCGAAAATTTATACCGGCGTTCCGGCTTTTAACTGTTGCAACAAGCGCTCCACGGGAGCCGCCAGACCGACCGACGGCGGCTGCGCTAAGTTATACCAGAGTGCGTTGCCTTCATCCATGCATGCGCCAGATGAGTGCACTGTAAGCCACATCGGCACAATATCCAGGTGGAAATGGCTGAAAGTGTGGCGAAAAGCGGTGAGCTGCGTCAGATTATCGGCCTTAATCTGGCGCTGTGCCAGCCACTCGCGCAGGCCCGCTTCGTCGGCAAACTGCGGAAAACAGAACAATCCGCCCCACAGACCCACCGGCGGACGTTGGGCGAGAAACACCTCGTCACCGTGCTGCATCAGAAGAAAATAGCCGGTGCGTTCCGGAATGGTCTGCTTCGGTTTTTTGCCCGGATATTCTGCCCATGAATGATTGGCGTAGGCCACGCAGCCGTTGCTCAGCGGGCACAGTTCGCACTTCGGCTTCGAGCGGGTGCAAACCATCGCCCCGAGATCCATCATCGCCTGGTTAAAACGCTCCACGCCCTTCGCCGGCGTGACCGCTTCGCTAATCTCCCACAGCCGTTTTTCCACCTCTTTTTTCCCCGGCCAGCCGCTGACAGCATAGCAGCGGGCGAGCACGCGCTTCACGTTGCCGTCGAGAATCGGATAATGCTGACCGAGCGAAAGCGATAAAATGGCCCCCGCCGTTGAGCGCCCGACGCCGGGAAGCGCCGCCACTTCGTCAAAGGTCTGCGGGAATTCGCCGCCGTGCTGCGTCGCCACCTGCTGCGCCGCTTTGTGTAAGTTGCGCGCCCGCGCGTAATAACCCAGTCCGGTCCACAGATGCAGCACTTCATCCAGCGGCGCGTTGGCGAGATCGACCACCGTAGGGAAACGCGCCATAAAGCGTTCAAAATAGGGGATAACCGTGGTCACCTGGGTTTGTTGCAACATCACTTCGGAGAGCCATACTTTGTAGGGCGTCTTGGCGATTTGCCAGGGCAGGGTTTTACGCCCGTATTTGTCGTACCAGTCCAGGACCTGGGCTGAAAATTGCGTGGCGAGAAAAGTCAAAGCTACGGCTCCGGGATCGCGATTACAGGGGGGCAGATTGCAGCATAAGGGCGAGTGGCTGTAAACCCTTGCATCCGCCGGGTAACTTTGGATAATGCCCGTTTTCCGAACACATTCACAAGCAGACCAAACTTTTATGAAAAACGACGTCATTTCTCCGGAATTCGATGAAAACGGTCGCCCGCTGCGCCGTATTCGTAGCTTCGTCCGTCGCCAGGGCCGCCTGACGAAAGGGCAGCAGCATGCGCTGGATAACATTTGGCCGGTGATGGGCGTTGAATTCAACGATGCGCCGCTCGATTTCGCCGCCCTGTTTGGCCGCGAAGCGCCGGTCACCCTCGAAATTGGCTTCGGGATGGGCGCATCGCTGGTGGCGATGGCAAAAGCCAAACCGGAACAGAATTTCCTCGGCATCGAAGTGCACTCCCCGGGCGTTGGCGCCTGTCTGGCCTCGGCCGAAGAAGAAGGTGTGCAAAACCTGCGCGTGATGTGTCACGATGCGGTGGAAGTGCTGCACACTATGATTCCGGATAACTCGCTGAATATGGTGCAGCTGTTTTTCCCTGACCCGTGGCATAAAGCGCGCCATAATAAACGTCGTATCGTACAGCCGCCTTTCGCCGAGCTGGTGAAAAGTAAACTGAAGCTCGGCGGCGTCTTCCATATGGCGACCGACTGGGAAGCCTATGCCGTCCATATGCTGGAAGTGATGTCCTCGCTGGAAGGGTATCGTAACCAGTCGGCAAGCAACGATTACGTACCGCGCCCGGAATCGCGCCCGGTAACCAAATTTGAACAGCGTGGCCATCGTCTCGGCCACGGCGTATGGGACTTAATGTTCGAGAGGGTGAAATAATGGCCAAGAATCGTAGCCGTCGTCTGCGTAAAAAAATGCATATCGACGAGTTTCAGGAGTTAGGCTTCTCGGTCGCCTGGCGTTTCCCGGAAGGGACCAGTGAAGAGCAGATCGACCAGACGGTCAACGATCTGATCGAAGAGGTGATTGAGCCGAACAAGCTGGCCTTTGACGGCAGCGGCTATCTCTCCTGGGAGGGGCTGATCTGCATGCAGGAGATCGGTAAATGCACCGAAGAGCATCAGGCCATCGTGCGCAAATGGCTGGAAGCGCGTAAGTTAGAGGATGTGCGCACCAGCGAACTTTTTGACGTCTGGTGGGACTAAGTTTGACAAGGGTCGGCAACTGCCGGCCCGTTTTGTCTTAAGGGAGTTTTATGATGCGTAAAACGCTGCTGGCGGTGGCGCTCTCCGTAACCGCTTTGTCTGCCCATGCGGACTACCAGTGTAGCGTCACGCCGCGTGACGATGTGATCCTCACCCCTCAGCAGGTACAGGTGAAAGGGGAAAACGGCAATCTGGTGATCAAACCGGACGGCAACCTGACCTTTAACGGCAAGGCTTATGCGCTCAGCGCCGCCCAGCGCGAACAGGCGCAGGATTACCAGGCCAGTCTGCGTAGCAGCCTGCCGTGGATTGACGAAGGCGCGCGTTCGCGAGTCGAAAAAGGCCGCAAGGCGCTGGATAAAATCATTACCGAACAGGTCGGCGCCAATAGCAGTATGCACGGTCGTCTGACCAAGCTGGACGCGCAGCTGAAAGAACAGATGAACCGCATCATTGAGCGCCGCAGCGATGGCCTGACCTTCCACTATAAAGCCATCGACCAGGTGCGCGCCGACGGCCAGCAGCTGGTAAATCAGGCGATGGGCGGCATTTTGCAGGACAGCATTAACGAGATGGGGGCGAAAGCGGTGCTCAAAGGCGGCGGCAACCCGCTGCAGGGCATTCTCGGCAGCCTCGGCGGTCTGCAAACCGCTATCCAGGATGAGTGGAAAAACCAGGAGGCCGATTTCCAGCAGTTTGGTAAAGACGTCTGCAGCCGGGTGGTCTCCCTTGAGGACAGCCGCAAAGCGCTGGTTGGCTCGTTAAAATAGCTTGATTTCGCTACCTGCGCCCGCAGGTAGCGACGACGCTCAGGCGATCACATCAGCCCCAGCAGCTGTGGAATAAACAGCGAGATCGGCGGGATATAAACAATCATCATCAGCGCGATCAGCAGGGCGGCGTAGAACGGCAGCAACGGTTTGATGAGCTGCTGAATTTTCACCCCTGAAATGGAGCAGCCGACAAACAGCGCGCTGCCAACCGGCGGGGTCAGCAGGCCGATGCACAGGTTAGCGACCATCATGATGCCGAAATGAACCGGGTTCATGCCCAAATCCTCAGCAATGGGCAGAAATATCGGCGTGAAAATCAGCACCGCTGGGGTCATATCCATAAAAATGCCGACGATTAGCAGCACAATGTTAATCAGCAGCAGGATCACCACTGGGTTTTCCGACACCCCCATTAGCGCATCGCTTATCATGTAGGGAATATCGGCATTGGTCATCGCCCACGACATGCCGACCGAAAAGCCAATCAGCAGCAGAACGATAGAGGTCGTCACCACCGACTCCAGAATCAGCTGCGGCAGATCGCGCCATTTGACTTCACGATAGATCAGCACCGAGAGAATAAAGGTGTAGACCACGGCGATGGCGGACGCCTCAGTGGCGGTGAAAATACCGCCGAGGATCCCGCCCATCACAATAATGACCAGCAGCAGGCTGGGTAGGGCGTCGGAAAAAGCCTTTGCCGCCTGGGCACAGGTCGGCCGTTCGGAAACCGGATAGCCGCGGCGTTTAGCGATGCAACCGCAGACCAGCATGATGGACAGACCCATCAGAATGCCCGGCAGATAACCGGCCATAAACAGCGAGGCGACCGAGACGCCGCCGGCTGTCAGGGAAAAGACGATCAGCACGTTTGACGGCGGAATAAGCAGACCCGTGATGCAGGATGAGACGTTTACCGCTGTGGAAAAGGTCGGATCGTAGCCTTTTTGCCTCTGAATGGGATTCAGCGTCCCGCCTACCGCCGCGGCGGCCGCGACGGCTGAACCGGAAATCGAGCCGAACATCATATTGGCCAGCACGTTAACGTGCCCCAGCGATCCGGGCACTCGCCCAACCATCACCTGCGCCAGATTGATTAAGCGTATTGCAATCCCGCCGCTGTTCATCAGGGTTCCGGCAAAGATAAAAAAGGGGATGGCCAGCAGCGCGAAGTTATCAAGCCCGTTCGCCAGGCGTTGAGACACGGTTATCACCGCGATATCCCAGGGAAACATCAGCATCATCGAGCCAACGGTAGCGATACCGATGGCGAAGGAGATGGGAACGCCGATAAAAACCAGAATAAAGAAAACGCCAAACAGCGTCAGTGCAATAGCGCTATCCATGAGTTGCTCCTTCTTCTGCATGTTTCATGTTTTTCAGGCCGTTATTGATAAAACACAATGCGTAAAACATCATCATGATGCCGGTGAGCGGCAGGATCAGATACACGTAGCCCATGGGGATCTGCATCGCGGCTGAGACCTGGGCGGTCGACAGCGTTTTTGCAATCAGTTTTACGCCGCCGGTCACAATCACTGCGCCGGCAAACAGCAGGATCAGCAGGTTAATAATGACGCTGAACAGCGCCTGCCTGCGGGGAGAGAGCGTCATGGTGAGTAAATCAATCGCCAGGTGACGCTGGGCGCCGACGGTGTAGGCCGCGCCCAGTAACCCGACCCAGATCATTAAGAAGCGCGCCAGCTCATCGGTCAGGGTGCTTGGCTGGTTAAGCACGTAGCGGCTGAATACCTGCCAGACGACGCAGACAACCAGCGCAATCATAACAGCGACAGAGAAGGCGGCGATGGTGCGGTCCACCGCCAGCTTGATGCGGTTAAGTATCATCGTTGATTTCCTGGTGAAGACGGGCCAGCGGCTGGCCCGTTAATGGTTATTCCGCGGCAGCTTCAAATTTGGCCAGCAGGGCGGCCTGTACAGGATCTTTTTTAAAGTCATCGAATAGCGGCTGCACGGCGGCGCGGAACGGCGCTTTATCCACTTTGATAATTTCGCCCCCCATAGCTTTGGCCTGCGCGCGGGTATCGGCGTCGATTTTCCGCCACAGCTGTTGCTGATAAACCTCTGACGCTTTCGCCGCTTTGATCAGGATTTGTTGCTGATCCGGCGTCAGCTTGTCCCAGGTTTTACTGGAGATAACGAGGAAATCAGGGATGGAGGCATGCTCATCTTCAGAGAATACTTTCGCGATTTCGATATGGCGCGTCTGCACCCAGGAGGGAACGTTATTCTCCGCGCCGTCCACCACCCCCTGCTGCATGGCGGTATAAACTTCACCAAAGGAGATGGGGGTTGGGGAACCGCCCATTAATTCGACCATTTTTAACGTTGTCGGACTGGCCTGAACGCGGATCTTCAGTCCTTTTAAATCTTCCGGCCTGGTGATGGGCTTTTTTGCATAAAAACTTCGCGTCCCGGCGACATAAGCGGAAAGGGCAAAAAATCCTTTCTCTTTCGTCGAGTTCATTATTTCTTTACCCACCTCGCCGAAGACCACGTTATTGAAGTGGTTCTGGTCGTTAAACAAGAATGGTAAATTATATATGGCGTAAATATTATCGAAAGATTCCAGATCGCTGGCGGAACCTTTGGTCATATCCAGCGCGCCATTTTGTAATAACTCCATGGTCTCGCGAGCGCTGCCCATCTGACTACTGGGGTAAATGCGAATCTTCATCTTACCGTCAGAAAGCTGGTTTACCTCTTTGGACATCTCCTCAAACGCCTGATGCACCACATGGCTGCGCTCAAGGTTATGCGCCAGTTTTAATGTTATTTTTTCAGCCGCGACGGCACCTGCAGAGAGTAGGGCCAGTAAAGCTATACCTACCAGAGAACGAGAAAAAGGATATTTTTTCATGAGTTGGCTCCATGCACTTGGGGGTAATGGGTCAATATCTTAAGCATCATGCTTTATTTCTGTATGACATATTATCTTTGTTGTCGTACATCTTTAAGCTGCCTGACTCACACTTTCTGGCAATGAGGTAATGAAATAACCGATCTTATTGAAGGATTGATATTTGGTTTGTATTAATTAATGCAAATTAATTTGAGAGTGGAATATTTAATAACAATGGAACGGATGTAATGAGGTATATATGGCGGAGGAATCGAGTGATTCCCATTCCCGAAATATTGCTGCTGGGAATGGGATGACGATATTTATTCGCTGAGGAATAGTTCGAGAAGAGAATTTAAAAACAGCTTTCCATGCTCGGTAATCTGCCAGTTCTGCTCGTCTTCCTGCAGATAGCCGTGGGCTATCGCCGCGTCCAGCTGCGGACGGATCGCCGCTTCATCAAGACCGGTATAACGGCGGAATTCCGCGCGCGGCGCGGCCTCCAGCAGGCGAAAACGGTTCATAAAGAACTCAAACGGTTTATCCGCCTCTTCCACATCATGCTGGCGTTCGAGGTAGCGGCCTTCCATATAGCCGCGCGGGTGGCGGGTTTTGGCGGTACGCAGGATGCGCCCGTTCGGGAAGGTTATCTTGCCGTGCGCGCCGCAGCCGATGCCGAGATAGTCGCCAAAGCGCCAGTAGTTGAGATTGTGCTGACACTGATAGCCCGGTTTGGCGTAAGCGGAAGTCTCGTACTGCTGGTAGCCGGCGGCGCTCAGCAGCTGATGTCCCTGCTCAAAAATATCCCATAGCGCGTCGTCATCCGGCAGCACCGGCGGCCGGGAACCGAACAAGGTGTTCGGCTCAATGGTCAGCTGGTACCACGAGAGATGCGGCGGGTTGAGAGCAATGGCCTGACGCAGGTCGTCCAGCGCCTCCTCCAGCGACTGGTCCGGCAAACCGTGCATCAGGTCGAGATTGAAACTGCGCAGGCCCAGGCCGCTGGCGAGGCGTGCCGCGCGTTTGGCCTCTTCCGGGCCGTGGATCCGCCCCAGCCGCTGCAGCTTTGGTTCGCTAAAGCTTTGTACGCCGATAGAGATGCGATTCACCCCGGCGCGCTGGTAATCAACGAAGCGATCGGCCTCCACGGTGCCCGGGTTGGCTTCCATGGTGATTTCCGCCCCGGCGGCCAGCGGCAGGCAGGCGCGGACGCCATCGAGCAGGGTTTGCATGGCCGGGCCTGACAGCAGGCTCGGCGTACCGCCGCCGATAAAAATGGTGCCTATTTCCCGTCCCTGGGCATACTGCACATCGGCCCGCAGATCGTTCAGCAGATGCTGGACGTAGTCATCGTGCGGCACCTCGCCTTTCAGTGCATGCGAATTAAAGTCGCAGTACGGGCATTTCTGCACGCACCAGGGAATATGAATATAGAGACTCAGCGGTGGCAAATTAGCCATTACGTAATGCATCCAGTAACAGTTTAAGCGCCTGCCCGCGATGGGAAATGGCGCTCTTTTCTTCACGGCTCAGTTCGGCCGCGGTTTTTCCCTCTGACGGGACGAAGAAAATCGGATCGTAGCCGAAGCCGCCATGACCTGCGGCTTCCCGGGCGATCACCCCAGGCCAGCTGCCGTGGCACACCAGCGGCGTGGGATCTTCGGCATGGCGTAGATAGACCAGTACGCAGTGGAACTGCGCCTGGCGCTGGTCGTCCGGCACGTCCTGCAGGGCGTCGAGCAGTTTCTCAAGATTCTGCTGGTCGCTGGCGTCGACGCCGGCATAGCGGGCGGAGTAGATGCCTGGCGCGCCGCCAAGGGCATCGACGGCCAGACCGGAATCGTCGGCGATAGCCGGCAGGCCGGTGATCTGCGCCGCATGACGCGCTTTCAGAATCGCGTTTTCAATGAAGGTCAGACCGGTCTCTTCCGCAGACTCGACGCCGAGCTCGGTCTGAGCGACGATATCGAGACCAAAATCTTCCAGCAGCGAGGCCAGTTCGCGCACTTTACCGGCGTTGCCGGTAGCGAGGACGACTTTTTGCATGATGAATCCTGTTTATTCAGTTAGCGCCGCGACCGCAGTCGGGATCTGTTGTGGGGTGATGATTTTAACTTGCTTATGGCGGCCCAGCTCGCCTTTTTCAATCAGTACCTGGCTTTTGGCGACGCGGAACTGTTTGGCGAGAAATTTCACCAGATGGGCATTGGCCTGGCCATCAACGGGCGGGGCGGTAATGGCGACTTTGAGCTCGTCGCCATGTACGCCCACGATGCTGTCACGGCTGGCCTTCGGCTGAATATACAGCCTCAGCACCAGCCCGTCAGCGCAGCGTTCAACGGCACTCATAGCGCCATCCACAGCCCCGGCAGCAGTACGTTACCGGTAGCCTGCAGCACCTCGGCGACCCCCATATTGATCACGTACAGCAGCAGCACCAGCACCATCGGTGAGAAATCGATACCGCCCATCGACGGCAGCAGGTTGCGGATTGGACGCAGCAGCGGGTCCGCCAGCTGCATCAGCACATACTCCACCGGGCTGCGTCCCTGGCTGACCCAGCTCATGATCGCCATCAGCAGCAGCACCCAGAAGATCAGCGAGCCGATGGTTTTCAGCAGAATAAGCAGGGCGGAGATCCAGATGATCGGCTGGAAGGTGATCACCATAAACAGGACGATCGCTTTGATGACGCAGAGGATGAATGCCACCAGCAGCGAGGCGCTGTCAATCGGCCCCATTGCCGGGATGATCCGGCGCAGCGGTCCGACAATCGGCTGCGTGGCCTTTACCACAAACTGCGAAAACGGGTTGTAAAAGTCGCAGCGCGCCCACTGCATCCAGACGCGTAACAACACGACCATTGTGTAAAGCTCAATGACCGTTGAAAGCAGGAAAGTCAACGTCTTCATGGCGTTCCTCAGATTCCTTATTATTTGCTGTAGTCGCGCGCACCAAAAATGGCCGTGCCGATGCGCACCATCGTGCTTCCCGCCGCGATAGCGGCTTCCATATCGTCCGACATTCCCAGAGACAACGTATCGACCGTGGGGTACCGCGTTTTTAACCGCGCAAATGCTACCGCCATTTGCTGGGCGACGGCAAACTGCCTTACATATTCTGACTCAGGCGCGGGGATCGCCATCAGGCCGCGCAGCTCCAGATGAGGTAACTCAGCGATCTCCGCGGCTAAGGCATCGAGCGCTTCCAGCGGGATGCCGGATTTACTCTGCTCATCGCTGATGTTGATTTGAATCAGCACCTTCAGCGGCGGCAAATGCGCCGGGCGCTGCTCGTTCAGGCGGGTGGCGATTTTCAACCGATCGACGGTGTGGCACCAGTCAAAATGTTCGGCCACCAGCCGGCTTTTGTTGGACTGCAAGGGACCAATAAAGTGCCACTGCAGTCCACTGACGCCTGCCTGCTGGAAATGGTTAATCTTCTCCACGCCTTCCTGGACGTAGTTTTCACCAAATGCCCGCTGGCCTGCCGCGATGGCTTCTTCGATCGCGCTCGCAGGTTTCGTTTTACTCACTGCAAGCAATGTCACTTCTTCTGGCGCACGCCCGCAACGGGCGGCGGCACCGGAGATTTTGTCCCGGACCTGTGCCAGGTTATGCGCAATATCGTTCATATTCCGAGGATGAGTTATGAAGCTGGAAGAAATCGTAGCCCTTAGTGTAAAGCATAATGTCTCCGATCTACACCTGTGCAATTCCGCCGCACCGCGCTGGCGGCGGCAGGGTAAGCTGGAGCCCGCGCCCTTTCCCGCACCGGATATTGCGGATTTACTCAACGACTGGCTCGATGCCGCACAGTTACAGCACTGGCAGGAGCACGGCCAGATAGACTTTGCGCTGACTCTGGCCTGTGGTTCACGGTTACGCGCCAGCGCTTTCGCCCATACGCGCGGAATATCGCTGGTGCTGCGCCTGCTGCCCAGCCAGTGTCCGCGCCTGGAGGCGCTGGGCGCGCCGCCTGCGCTAAGCGAGCTGCTGGCGGAAGAGAGTGGTTTGCTGCTGGTCACCGGGGCGACGGGCAGCGGCAAGTCGACCACCCTGGCGGCGATGGTCGGCCATCTCAACCAGCATCTTGATGGCCATATTCTGACGCTGGAGGATCCGGTGGAGTTTATTCATCACAGCGAGCGGTGCCTGATTCAGCAGCGGGAGATTGGCCGGCACTGTCCTTCGTTCTCCGCGGCGCTTCGGGTGGCGCTGCGCCAGGATCCGGATGTGATCCTGCTCGGCGAGCTACGCGACAGCGAAACCATTCGTCTGGCGTTAACTGCGGCGGAGACCGGGCATCTGGTGATGGCGACATTACACACCCGCGGCGCGGCGCCGGCGGTGGAGAGATTGATCGATGTCTTTCCGGCAGAGGAGAAAGATCAGGTTCGTAGCCAGCTGGCCGGAAGCCTGTGCGCGGTGCTGGCGCAAAAATTATTACCCGCACGTCAGGGCGGCAGAGTTGCGCTATACGAGCTTCTGGTTAATACGCCGGCGGTAGGGAATTTGATCCGCGAAGGAAAAGTGCACCAGCTGCCCGGTGTAATGCAGACCGGGATGCAGGCCGGAATGTTGACATTTACCCAGAGTTTTCAGCAACGTGTGGCCGCAGGCGAGCTGTAAGGGGAGTGTGAAGCGAGTTGGGTGGTTGAAATGGTGTGTTAACTAAATGTTTAAAAGCTGTTTCTGGATATTATTTGATAATACAAATAATCCTTGTGAATAAATTCAAATAAGATATTCAGTTGAGATATGTCGGCAGTGAATACGCATTTCCAGGAAAAAAGTTTGATTACCTTTTGACAGCTTTGAGTCATTCGATTTATGCTGTTTACGGGAATAGGATGATTCTCATGGAATAACGTTTCAATTTGTAAATTGCCAATGCTATTTATAAATTCACGGCTGATTGTATATTTTTTTATTCATTTAACCACCATGACGGTGGATAGCTGCTAAGGAGAGTTTTAAGTGATTAATTTAAATGGAAATTCATCATCTTCTCGTCAGGTAACCTTTATTACCCACCCGTCTATTCAAAGCAAAGCCTTTGCCAGCTATCTGAGTGAAACCCTGATGGCACCGGTGGTTTTACAAAATATTAATAAACCGCTGGCGCAGCGTCTGGCAAAAGATTCTGTAATATTATTTGATATTGCAGTGTCAAATAAGAAATTAAACGGGGTATGGCGGGATATTATTCGCTTGCAGGCAGATAACCCTCGTTTGTTGATTATTAATAGCGCACAAAAGTATGAGTTATACGAAATGGCGCAGTGGCCGGCTTTATATGGCGTGTTCCGCCATGACGATGATGAATCGCGCTTAATTGAGGGCGTCAAGGCCGTGCTGAACGGCGAACAGACGGCTGAATTGAGCGTGATGCACCCGGCGATGTACGCTGCGGACCATGCATCGGCGCCGGTTGAGAACTCGCCGCTGACCGAACGAGAATGCGAGATCCTCAACGAACTGCGCTGCGGCGCGACCAACCTCGATATTGCCCGCGCGCTGTTTATCAGTGAGAACACGGTGCGGACGCACCTGTATAACGTGTTCCGTAAGCTGAGCGTTAAGAATCGCACCCAGGCGGTGAGCTGGGCTAACGAACATCTGCGCCACTAGGCGGGGGAGCTGCGCCGTCTGCGGTTCGCCGGCGGCGCAGAAGAGCAGGGCTTAAAAGCTCTGCTCGAAGTAGCTTTCCAGAATGACCACCGCAGAGGCCGAATCGACGCTGCCTTTATTCAGCGCCCGATAGCCGCCATGTTCGAACAGGCCTGCCCGGGCCTCAACCGTACTCAGACGTTCATCGTGGAGAAGGATCGCGACGCCAAAGCGGCCATGAATTTTATTGGCGAAATTACGCGCGCGCGCGGTCAGCGGTTGCTCAGTGCCGTCCATATTCAGCGGCAGGCCGACGATTACCGCCTCAGGCTGCCACTCCTTAAGCAATTTTTCGATGATATTCCAGTCCGGTTTACCGTCCTGCGCCTTCAGCGCCGGCAGTGGCCGGGCGGTTGCGGTGATCCGTTGCCCTACCGCCACACCGATGCTTTTGGTCCCGAAATCAAAGCCGAGAAAGGTACCGCTCATTATGCATGCCCCGCGACGCCTGGCATCGTCACGATGTCGATGCCAATCAGTTTAGCCGCCTCGCGCCAGCGATCGGCGATGGGCGTACGGAAGAGAATATTCTGGTCAGCCGGGGCGGTAAGCCAGGCATTATCTAGAATCTCCTGCTCCAGCTGCCCTTTCTCCCACGAAGAGTAGCCCAGGGCAACCAGCACGTTGCCCGGTTGCCGGTCGGTGCCTAAGGTTTCGAGGACATCCCGCGAGGTGGTGATCACCGTGTTATCCGAGATACGGATGCTTGAGGAAAAGTCAGAGGGCGGGGTATGTAAAATAAAGCCGCGGTCTTCCGCCAGCGGGCCGCCCAGCATCACCGGTTTATCCAGGCGGATCTCCGGATTACGCGGCTCCGGGACAATTTTGAGCTTCTCAAGGATCCCTTCCACCTGCAGATTTTCCAGCGGCTTATTGATAATAATGCCCATGGCACCCTCGTCGTTATACTCGCAGATATAGACCACGGAGCGGCGGAAAATGGGGTCCTGAAGCGCAGGCATGGCAATCAGAAAGTGATGCTGTAAATTCATTGTCAGAGGTTCTGTTCCTGGTTCAAAAAGCAACACCCAGTATGCGGGCAAAGTAGAATGGTGTCGATGCACTTTATCTGGCAGGCGCCCGAGCGGCGCCTGGCTGGAAGGGTTTCGCCAGCGCGGCGATCCGCGCTCGCTGTGCCCTGAGCGGACGTTCGTCCGCCGTAGTGCTTATCGGGCGAGACGTCTTTCGATAGCGTCCATCAGCATGCCGGTGATCGAAATATCCGGGAAGGCGGCCTCGATCTCACGGACGCAGGTGGGGCTGGTGACGTTAATTTCCGTCAGACGGTCGCCAATAATATCCAGGCCAACGAAAATCAGGCCTTTAGCCTTCAGCGTCGGGCCGACGCGGCGGGCGATATCCCAGTCGCTTTCGGTTAGCGGGCGGGCTTCGCCGCGGCCGCCGGCGGCCAGATTGCCACGAGTCTCGCCGCCCTGCGGAATGCGCGCCAGGCAGTAAGGTACCGGCTCGCCATCCACCACCAGCACGCGCTTGTCGCCATCTTTAATGGCCGGCAGATAGTTCTGCGCCATGCAGTAGCGGCTGCCCAGCTCGGTCAGCGTCTCGGCGATCACGCCGAGGTTCGGATCGCCGGCTTTGACGCGGAAAATAGAGGCGCCGCCCATGCCGTCGAGCGGCTTCATGATGATATCGCCGTGTTTTTCCCAGAAGGCTTTAAGCTGGGCTTTATTACGGGTGACCAGCGTTTCCGGGGTCAGTTCGGAGAACCAGGCGGTGAACAGCTTCTCGTTACAGTCGCGCAGGCTCTGCGGCTTGTTGACGATAAGCGTGCCTTTCTCTTCCGCTCGTTCCAGAATATAGGTCGCATAAATAAATTCGGTATCGAACGGTGGATCCTTACGCATCAGAATGACGTCAAGATCCGCCAGCGGCAGATCCTGCTCGCCGGTAAAGTCATACCATTTGTCGTAGTTCTGTTCGACGCTCAGTGTGCGCGTCCGGGCGCGGGCTTCGCCGTTGATCAAATAAAGGTCGTTCATCTCCATGTAATGGAGTTCATAGCCGCGACGCTGCGCCTCCAGCAACATAGCGAAGCTGGTGTCTTTCTTGATGTTGATGGTTGCGATGGGATCCATCACGATGCCGAGCTTGATCATGGTTCTTCTCCGTTAACGCCTCAACCTAAGTCGCCAAAACGCACCTGCAGGGCAGTAATGGCGGTGAGCGCAGTAGTCTCTGTACGCAGAACGCGCGGTCCCAACAGGATATCAGTAAACTGGTATTTCGCGGTCATTGCTATCTCTTCAGCCGACAGCCCGCCTTCCGGGCCAATCAGCAGACGGACGCGTTCAACCGGCAGCGGCAGCGTGTTAATGCTGGCGCTGGCGCGCGGGTGCAGGTTGAGCTTCAGCCCGCTGTCCTGCTCGGCGCACCACTCCTCCAGCTGCATCGCCGGACGAATTTCCGGTACCACGTTACGACCGCTCTGTTCGCAGGCGGCAATAGCGATTTTCTGCCACTGCTGGATCTTTTTCTGCAAACGTTCGGCGTCCAGTTTAACGCCGCAGCGCTCGGAAAACAGTGGCGTTATGAGGCTTACTCCGAGTTCGATCGATTTCTGGATGGTGAATTCCATTTTTTCGCCGCGGGACATCACCTGGCCTAAATGGATATGCAGCGGCGATTCCCGATCGTCGGGTTCGCCACTGAGGACTTCAACCGTGACGTTTTTTTTACCGGCCTCGGTAATGACGGCGTCAAACACCTGGTTACTGCCGTCGAATAGCTGAAGGTGCTGACCGGCGGTCATGCGCAGAACGCGGCCGACGTGGTTGGCCGCGTCATCGCTCAGCGCGATCAGGCTGCCGACAATGAGTGGTTCTGGATGATGGATGCGAGGAATGCGCATGCTTGATATTCCGTTCTTTGCGCAGATGCCAGCTTCCCGCCATTAGGCGGGAAGCACAGGGCTGCAAATTAACAATTGCCGCTAGTGTAGGTTAGCTCTTTTGCGCCTGGCAAGCCTGCTGGACATAAGGATTATGGTTGCCCTGCACTTTCGCGATGCGCTCATCGCGTTCACACTCCCAGGCGGTGACCGGATACTGTTTGTTCCAGGCGGTAAACAGCTGAGTTTGCTGGCGGGAAAGATTTAACTGGTAGCGGTCGCGCATATAGAAGTAGGTGCGGGCGATGGCGCCGCGGGCGCGGGCAGGGGGCTCAGCGATTTTATCTTTAAAATCGACCTTCATGGTGCACTGGCCGTACTGGCCTTCACCGCCGTTCCACTGGCTGTACATAAAGTTGCCGCGATCGCCATTCACTTCTCCCACCGCCGGCTGCAGGTTGTGCATGTCGCTTTCCATCTTGCGGTACTCAGGATCTTTGGCGCAGTTTTTACGACCACCCTCCTGCCAGCACTGGCGCTGATGGCCGAACTGCCACGCCGGCACCACGTGTTCCCATTCAACCCGGCTGGCGCGGTTCTCATTTTTACGCACTTTATAGCCACAAGATTCCAGATCGATAACGCCTTTTTTACCCTGCCAGGCAATTTTACAGCCGCAGTAAAAGTCGCCGGGAACGTCGGCGTTTACTTTGACGCCAGCGGCCTTGGCCTGGGAAAAACTGGTAATTTCTGCGGCCGCAAGCGGGCCACTCACTGCCGTGCTCAATACTGCAACGGCTAAAACATGCATACGGGACATCGTTCACTCCGTGTCAAAACGAGCCCGCAACGTAGCGAATGAGGGTGCCGGATGCAATCAGTCAGATCAGAAAGTTTCTAATTAATTCCAATGGTTATTCTTCAGCCACCAGCAGATCGCCGCAGCGCACGCAGCGGTAAGTGGCTTCGCCGCGCACCACCCGGTTATGGCGACGGACGGTGAGCTGATGCTGCTGGCAGCGGCAGCGGTAGGGGAAGGTATTCTGGCGGACCGAATCGAGTTCAAAGCGATGGGTGCGACGTGCGGGAACGCCCAGCACGCCCTCCATCATCCATTTCCACTCTTTACCGTGCGGGGCTACCCGGCCAAAGTGTTGCCACACCAGCAGGTGCGCCAGCTCATGGGGCACCACTTCATCGATAAACGCCTGCTGATTTTCCAGCAGCAGCACCGGATTTAACCGAATTTCGTTTTTCTCCAGCCAGGCGGTGCCGGCGGAGGTACCGCGCTGCTGGTAGACCAACGTCGGCTCCGCGTAGCGGCGTTCCAGCTTGAGGTTCGCTTTGGCGAGATGCTCCCGCAGGCTGCGCATCACGGCCTGCTGAATAGCGATGGGAATACGGGGTGTTTTCATAGCGCCAGAGGATAGTGCGGCGGAGGGGGGAGAGCAAGCGGAAGCTTCCTCCCGGAAGGGGAGGAAGCTCAGACGGATTAATCGCGGGCGCCGATCTCGCGCAGCGGACGACCCTGCATCAGGTTGCGTTCGATATGTTCCAGCGAGACGTTTTTGGTTTCCGGGATCAGCCACAGCGTCAGCAGAATAAATAGCACGTTCAGACCGCCGTACACCCAGAAGGTGTTGGCGCTGCCCAGCGAATTGAGCATGGTCAGGAAGGTGGCGCCGACAATCATGTTGGCAATCCAGTTGGTCGCCGTTGAGCAGGTGATACCGAAGTCGCGGCCTTTCAGCGGCTGGATTTCAGAACACAGTACCCAAATCAACGGGCCGGCGCTCATGGCGAAACCGACGATAAACATCAGCAGCATCAGGACGGCGATGTACTGGGCGGTTGAGGAGTGAATACCGATGTGCATCATGCTGCCCAGGACGCCCATTCCCGCTGCCATGACGATAAAGCCAAGGATCAGCGTCGGTTTACGGCCCCAGCGGTCGACCAGACCGATGGCGATAAAGGTGGCCAGCACGTTAGTCAGACCGACAATGACCGTCCCCCACATCTGCTCGGTGGTGTTGGCGTAGCCTGCCAGCTCAAAGATCTTCGGCGCGTAGTACATGATGACGTTCATCCCGGTGAACTGCTGCATTACCTGCAGCAGAATGCCGAGGAACACTGCGCGGCGGAAGTTGCTGTTGTCTTTAAACAGCGACCAGCCGGACTGTTTTACCTTCAGGCTTTCGCGGATTTCGTCGAGCTCGCGTTTCGCTTCGGCGCTGGTATCGCGCAGGCGCAGCAGCACGCGCTCGGCATCGACAAAGCGGCGTTTGGCGGCGAACCAGCGCGGGCTGTCCGGCAGGAAGATAACGCCGATCAGCAGCAATACCGCCGGAATAATGATCACGCCGAGCATCCAGCGCCATGCGCCGCTGTAGCTAAAGGCGGTGTCGGAGAGGTAAGCGCCAAGGATCCCGATGGTGATCATCAGCTGGTACATGGAAATCATACTGCCGCGAATTTTCTCCGGAGCGATTTCCGATAGATACAGCGGCGCGGTGTATGAGGCGACGCCTACCGCCAGGCCCAGCAGCACGCGGGAAACCAGCAGGATCTCGACGTTTGGCGCGGCGGCGGAGAACAGAGAGCCGGCGACAAAGAGGATGGCGCCGATCATCAGGCTCTTTTTACGGCCCAGTTTGAAGGAGAGCCAGCCGCTGCCGACCGCACCGACGGCGGCGCCGAACATCATGGAGCTGACCACCCACTCCTGAGTGTGGGCGGAAATCTGGAACTCATTGGCAATAAAGGGTAAGGCACCCGCAATAACACCGATATCAAGGCCAAACAGCAGGCCAGCCAGCGCGGCGAGGAAACAGACGAAGAACGTCATGGTCTTGTTTGAACGCCCTTGTTTTTTGTTGTCAGGCATAACGCCCTCCAGTTGAGTTATTGATTCTGTCGATGGTTAGCGTAGGACACTCGTCGGTAAAAAAACGTGATTATAATCACGGCTGTGTAATCGTTTCCACAAAGGTAAAGAAACGTAATGCATTAAATGCTTTTTAAATCAGCAATATAAACAAGGATAGTCGACAATTTGAAAAACGGTAATCAGAGTTAACCGAAACAATATGTAACATTGTGAAAAACACCCCTATGAGATGACGCACGCAGGCAGCAATCGACCATTACCATAATGTAATCGCTTTCATTGAGATGTTGCGCTACGTTGAAGCAAGGTTCGGCAGGGAAGGTCAGGGAATAAAAAGGCCAGCGCGAGGCTGGCCTTAAAGAGAGGAAGCGGAGAGATTATTTCAGACCGGCCGCTTCGCGCAGCAGGGCCGCTTTGTCGGTTTTTTCCCAAGGGAAATGTTCGCGACCAAAGTGACCGTAGGCAGCGGTTTCTTTGTAGATCGGATGCAGCAGATCCAGCATCTGAATCAGGCCGTACGGACGCAGGTCGAAGAACTCGCGCACCAGCAGGGTCAGCTGTTCAGAAGGCACTTTTTCAGTACCAAAGGTTTCCACCATGATGGACGTCGGCTCTGCAACGCCGATGGCGTAGGAAACCTGAATTTCGCAACGGTCAGCCAGGCCTGCGGCAACGATGTTTTTCGCTACATAGCGAGCCGCATAGGCTGCAGAACGGTCAACTTTAGACGGATCCTTACCGGAGAACGCGCCGCCGCCGTGACGAGCCATGCCGCCGTAGGTATCGACGATGATCTTACGACCGGTCAGACCGCAATCGCCCATCGGGCCGCCGATAACGAAACGGCCGGTCGGGTTGATGAAGAATTTGGTGGACGCGCTCAGCCATTCGGTCGGCAGAATCGGTTTGATGATCTCTTCCATCACCGCTTCCTGCAGCGATTTCTGGTCGATATCTTCGGCGTGCTGCGTGGACAGCACCACCGCGTCGATGCCGACGATTTTGCCGTCGTCATACTGGAAGGTCACCTGGCTTTTCGCATCCGGACGCAGCCACGGCAGGGTGCCGTTTTTACGTACTTCAGCCTGGCGCTGCACCAGACGGTGAGCGTAGGTCACCGGCGCCGGCATCAGCACGTCGGTTTCGTTGGTGGCGTAGCCAAACATCAGCCCCTGGTCGCCTGCGCCCTGTTCCAGCGGATCGGCACGGTCAACGCCCTGGTTGATGTCCGGAGACTGTTTACCAATGGCGCTCAGTACGGCACACGAGTTGGCGTCAAAGCCCATATCGGAATGCACGTAGCCAATTTCGCGGACGGTGTTGCGGGTGATCTCTTCGATGTCAACCCATGCGCTGGTGGTGATTTCGCCGCCTACCAGCACCATGCCAGTTTTGACATAGGTTTCACATGCGACACGCGCTTTCGGATCCTGCTCGAGGATCGCATCCAGCACGGCATCGGAGATTTGGTCAGCAATTTTGTCAGGATGCCCTTCTGATACGGACTCAGACGTAAAAAGGTGTTTTGCCATATTTTATTTCACCTGTGGACGATTCGGATAGCTCATACTGTTGTGTAATGTGGCTTTGGTGGATAATCAGCGCAAAGCCGCGCAGGTAGCGACACGAGCAGTCTGAGTGTTAATCAGTATAGACGGATTAACTTCTGGACGGCCATTTTAGGTCAAATCTTGAGCCTATTTCCAGCCTTTTTTGATGGCGGTCGCATTTATCGAAAAACTCGCCTGGCAAAATTTCCTGACAACCGCGCAAACGGGCACATTTTTATTTTGCTTTTTACCCCGCTTCTCGGTATAAAACGCCGCGCGCGGCTCATTAAAAAAGCGCACGGGGCATGGCCCTGTGGTGCCACTTCCAGCCGGGTTAAGCAGTCTGTATTTACAGAATCTCGCAACGGCATAGCGCTTGTTGCCCGGTATGTATAGCTTTGGCTTGTCGCCGACCCTGTCGCAGGGCGGTGTGGAGGTGATACCAGATAATGAACCAACGTTTTTCGCTTGTTTCGTCGCGTCGTTCTGTCGCGCGTCAGCACTCCGCAACCTGCATCTCTCTCATGCAAACCAGCCGATGTTCACCCCATCTCGGCGCTTCTCAGGATTCCAGGGCCGGTCGGCCGTCAGAAAACTGAACAAGGGCGCTCTTGCCAGGCAAGAGTTTTCTCGTGGTTTCTCCGGACTGTCATACTCTGTTCGGCTACGTGTTTTACGATGATATGAATAAGAAACCGGTCGCGCAGTCGCAAAACCAGCAGATAGTGCTGGGCTTTAGGACTGTTCATGGGTTGTTATCGCATCTTTGGACTGCGATAGTAGTTAACTGTCTTACACTTATTATTAAAAATTGAGGTTCGCTATGTCTGACGACATGTCTATGGTTTCGCCTTCGTCAGCAGGCGAACACGGTGTACTACGTTCCATGCAGGAGGTAGCGATGAGCTCCCAGGAAGCCAGCAAGATGCTGCGTACTTATAATATTGCCTGGTGGGGCAATAACTATTATGACGTCAACGAACTGGGCCACATCAGCGTTTGCCCGGATCCGGACGTCCCGGAAGCGCGCGTTGATCTCGCTGAATTAGTCAAAGCGCGCGAAGCGCAAGGGCAGCGCTTGCCGGCGCTGTTCTGCTTCCCGCAGATCCTGCAGCACCGCCTGCGTTCAATCAACGCCGCGTTCAAGCGCGCGCGCGAATCCTACGGCTATAACGGCGATTACTTCCTAGTCTACCCGATCAAGGTGAACCAGCATCGTCGCGTCATCGAATCGCTGATCCATTCCGGCGAGCCGCTGGGTCTGGAAGCCGGTTCGAAAGCGGAACTGATGGCCGTGCTGGCGCACGCCGGGATGACCCGCAGCGTCATCGTCTGTAACGGTTATAAAGACCGCGAATACATCCGTCTGGCGCTGGTGGGCGAGAAGATGGGCCACAAGGTCTATCTGGTCATCGAGAAGATGTCGGAAATTGCCATCGTGCTGGAAGAAGCCGAGCGCCTGAACGTGGTGCCGCGCCTTGGCGTGCGTGCGCGTCTGGCCTCGCAGGGGTCCGGTAAATGGCAGTCCTCCGGCGGCGAGAAGTCTAAGTTCGGTCTCGCGGCCACCCAGGTTCTGCAGCTGGTGGAGATCCTGCGTGCCGCAGGGCACCTCGACAGCCTGCAACTGCTGCACTTCCACCTCGGCTCGCAGATGGCCAACATTCGCGATATCGCCACCGGCGTGCGTGAATCGGCGCGTTTCTACGTCGAGTTGCATAAGCTGGGCGTTAATATCCAGTGCTTCGACGTCGGCGGTGGCCTGGGTGTGGATTACGAAGGAACCCGTTCGCAATCCGACTGCTCGGTGAACTACGGCCTGAACGAATACGCTAACAATATTATCTGGGCCATCGGCGACGCCTGCGAAGAGAACGGCCTGCCGCACCCGACGGTCATCACCGAGTCCGGCCGCGCGGTGACCGCGCACCACACCGTGCTGGTTTCCAATATCATCGGCGTGGAGCGCAACGAATACACCGAGGCGACCCCGCCGGCGGAAGACGCCGCGCGTCCGCTGCAGAGCATGTGGGAAACCTGGCTGGAGATGCACGAAACCGGCAATCGCCGCTCGCTGCGCGAATGGCTGCACGACAGCCAGATGGACCTGCACGATATCCATATCGGCTACTCCTCCGGCACTTTCAACCTGCAGGAGCGCGCCTGGGCAGAACAGCTGTATCTGAACATGTGTCATGAAGTGCAGAAGCAACTCGACCCGAGCAACCGCGCTCATCGTCCGATTATCGATGAGCTGCAGGAGCGCATGGCGGATAAAATCTACGTCAACTTCTCGCTGTTCCAGTCGATGCCGGATGCGTGGGGGATCGATCAGCTGTTCCCGGTGATGCCGCTGGAAGGGCTGAACAAGTCGCCGGAACGCCGCGCGGTGCTGCTGGACATCACCTGCGACTCTGACGGCGCCATCGATCACTACGTGGACGGCGACGGGATCGCCACCACCATGCCGATGCCGGAATATGACCCGGAGAACCCGCCGATGCTGGGCTTCTTTATGGTCGGCGCCTATCAGGAAATCCTTGGCAACATGCACAACCTGTTCGGGGATACCGAGGCGGTGGACGTGTTTGTCTTCCCTGACGGCAGCGTTGAGGTTGAGCTGTCCGACGAGGGCGATACCGTGGCGGATATGCTGCAGTACGTGCAGCTGGATCCAAACACGCTGCTGACCCAGTTCCGCGATCAGGTGAAAAACACCGGCCTGGACGACGCGCTGCAGCAGCAATTCCTCGAAGAGTTCGAGGCGGGTTTGTACGGGTACACTTATCTGGAAGACGAGTAGCCGCTGATGCCCGGTGGCGCTGCGCTGACCGGGCCTGCGTATGTCGGCCGCATAAGGCGAAACCGTCATCCGGCAGACGGCGATACTCACTTGAACCCGTATGCATTACCGGCGATAATTCACGCCAATAAGCGATTTATCTATCAAACCCTTCCTCGTCGGGCCTAACGACGCGGAGGGGTTTTTTTATACTTATTTTTTACGTTCCACGACTGTGAAAAGAGGTCATATCCATGAGCACTTTAGGTCATCAATACGATAACTCCCTGGTATCCAATGCCTTTGGCTTCCTGCGTTTACCAATGAATTTCATGCCTTACGACAGCGATGCTGACTGGGTCATCACCGGCGTACCGTTCGATATGGCGACCTCTGGGCGCGCGGGCGGCCGTCATGGCCCGGCGGCGATCCGTCAGGTGTCCACCAATCTCGCCTGGGAGCACAACCGTTTTCCGTGGAACTTCGACATGCGCGAACGCCTGAACGTGGTTGACTGCGGGGATCTGGTGTATGCCTTCGGCGACGCGCGCGAAATGAGCGAGAAGCTACAGGCCCACGCCGAGAAGCTGCTGGCGGCCGGCAAGCGCATGCTCTCCTTTGGCGGCGACCACTTTGTTACGCTGCCGCTGCTGCGCGCCCACGCCAAACACTTCGGTAAAATGGCGCTGGTGCACTTCGATGCCCACACCGATACCTACGCCAACGGCTGCGAGTTCGACCACGGCACCATGTTCTACACCGCGCCGAACGAAGGGCTTATCGATCCCAACCACTCCGTACAGATCGGTATTCGTACCGAATTCGATAAAGATAACGGTTTTACCGTACTTGATGCGGGCCAGGTTAACGACCGCAGCGTCGATGATGTGATTGCCCAGGTGAAGCAGATCGTTGGCGATATGCCGGTGTACCTGACCTTTGATATCGACTGCCTGGATCCGGCGTTTGCGCCAGGAACCGGTACCCCGGTGATCGGCGGGCTGACTTCCGACCGCGCGATCAAGCTGGTGCGCGGCCTGAAGGATCTGAACATCGTCGGGATGGACGTGGTGGAAGTCGCCCCGGCCTACGATCAGTCCGAAATCACCGCCCTGGCGGCGGCGACTCTGGCGCTGGAGATGCTGTACATCCAGGCGGCGAAGAAGGGCGAATAGGTTTTAAGTGTTTACTGCTGCTGCTGCTGCTGCGCGACGCATGCGCAGCAGCAGTACGCCGCCGGCGCACAGCGTAATCAGCTGCGATGCCACCAGTACGGAAAAACCTGAACTGACCGATCCCACTGATTTCATTACCACTCCCATCAGCAGCGGAATAAACGCCGCGCAGATGTTGCCAATGCCGTTAATGATCCCATAGGCGCTGCCCACCGCTTCGCGCGGGGCGTGATGCTGAACCACCGCGGGGATCGTTGCCCCCTGTAATCCCCAGAACACGTTCGCCGCCAGCATAAACAGCGCCAGCATCGCCGGCTGTTCGCTGAGGATTAGCGCCAGTACGGAACCGGCGGTGAGTAGACCGCCAATAATAAACAACAGCGGCGCCTGCTCCGGGCGCATTTTGTCGAGGAGCACGCCGCCAAGGAACTTTGAGCCCAGGCTTAACAGAAAGGGGACAGCCGCCAGCAGGCCGGTGGCCTGTAGCGAGAAATGATGCTCATCGCGCAGCCAGGCTGGCAGCCAGGCGCTACTCCCCCACAGATAGCTGAGGGTGGCAATTTCTACCAGCAGGATCCAGCCAAGCAGCGGCGTACGCCAGGCGAGGGCAAAAGTTTGGCTAAAGCCAGGCTTCGCGCGCTGTGCAGTCACTTTTGGCGCGGGGAGAAACCGCCAGATTAACCCTCCGCCGAGCAGGAGATTCATCAGCGCCAGCGCATAGAAGGAGCCGATCCAACCAACGTGCGCCATCAGCCAGGTGACCAGTGGGAAGCCTACCGCTAGCCCCAACGATACGCCAAGGGCGGTTACCGCATTCGGTTTGCCGATTTCATCGGCGGCAAAGTTGTCGTTGATAAAGCGTGTTTTCAGTGAAAACAGCGGTCCCTCCGCCACGCCAAGCACGATGCGCGCGATCAACATTCCCACCAGTGAACCGAGTAATGGGGAAATGGCGCACACCAGCGCCCATATAACAATGCTGATTAACAGCCCCTGACGATAATGCCATCTACTTTCTATAACTGGTGTTAATAATAATGCCGAAAACCCATAACCCAGAAGAAAGCATGTCATTAGCATGCCTTGTAACATTCTGTTTTCATTTAACTGGAAATGGGCAGCGAATTCCGGGTTAAGGATCATCACCGAGATATTTACCCGATCGACGTAGGAAATAATTATTAACAAAAGTAATGCTATTACCCCTTGCCATCTTGCCGCCATTCGTTGTCTCCACGCTTAATTTAATGATTGCCAGTTATTATTTTTTAACGCCAGAAATAGTTACGTGAGTAAAATGGTTCACCTGTGAAACTCATTGTTTTTAAATGATTAAATAAAGAGTTGTTTCATGGGTGAAACACCATGGTTTCCGCTGCTTCCCATTTTTAATGATCGATTTGAAAAGAAGTCAATAGTCGTATGTGAAATTTAAATCGGAATTTTTATTTATAATGGATCACCGCTTTAAATATCATCATTTCATCTGAATGCAGTTTTTCGTGATCAATTGCACACTTAGCTAATTTAAAAGCCATTCATTAACAAGTTCGTCACATTAACGCTTGACGAAACATTCGCCGCTTTTATATTGGTCGTATTAAATAAGAAACACAGTTTCATATATGAAACAACGGCCTGGAGGATTGCGATGAGCTGGATAGGCGTATGTGACGCGGAGCAAGTACAAGAAGATTTTCCATATAGCGGCAATATCGACGGTAAGGAGATCGGCATTTATCTGATTGATGGTGAATATTACGCGCTGGAAGACGTTTGTCCTCACGCCTATGCGCTACTGAGCCAGGGCTTTGTCGAAGATGGCAAAGTGGAATGCCCGTTGCATGAGGCGGTATTCGACGTGAAAACCGGCCAGTGCCTGCATGGCCCCGGCGGTCGCAACCTTAATCGTTACCCGGTGCGGGTATACGACAATCAGATCCAGATTACCTTTATCGAGGAGAACGTGGCATGAGCGAATCCCTGGACTTCAACCCGGCGCTACCGGAAAGCCGCCAGTTTACGCCACCGGCGGAAGGCGGAAACGGCAATATCCATAAGCCCGGCGACTATCCCAATCTGATCTGGCAAACCCGCAGCCGGGTGCCGGAAAACTGGGAACTGCAGCTTATCGCCACCCTGGAAACGTTGTTCGAGCAGGGCGCGGAAAGTCTCGGTGAACTGGTGAACGGCCTCAATGGCGTCAGGATGCATGACCAACAGGGCGAACCATGGAGCGAAAGCAGCTTCCAGGCATTTTTACAGGTTAACGGCTACTGAGGACACAGCGATGACGACAACGGTACAAAACTATCTTGATAAAGGGTTGCGCGGTTTGTGGTATCCGGTGCTGGCGAGCTGGGAAGTGCAGTCTGCGCCGGTAGGCATTACCCGTCTCGGCGAGCAGATCGTGGTCTGGCGGAATAAAGACGGTCAGGTGCAGGCCCTGGAAGACCGCTGCCCGCATCGCGGCGCGCGCCTGTCGATGGGCTGGAACTTAGGCGATCGTATCGCCTGCTGGTACCACGGCGTGGAAGTCGCCGGCAACGGCGAAGTGAAAGACGTCCCGGCGGTGGACCGCTGCCCGCTGGTCGGCCAGCAGTGCGTGCGCAGCTACAACGTGCAGGAAGCGCACGGGGCAATCTTCCTGTGGTTCGGCGTCACCGCCGACCAGCAGCCTGATGAACTGAGCTTCCCGGAGGAGCTGGCCGACCACAAAAAATACAGTCACTTCCTGTGCACCGCGGCGTGGAAATGCAACTACCAGTACGCGCTGGAAAACGTGATGGACCCGATGCACGGTACCTATCTGCACTCGTCATCGCACTCGATGGCGGAAGGCGATCGCAAAGCCGATATGGTGCTGCAGCCGACGAAAACCGGCTTTATCTTCGAGAAAAAAGGGCAGAGCGGCGTCAACTTTGACTGGGTTGAACTGGGCAACAGCGGCGCCTACTGGATGCGCCTGTCTATTCCGTACAAAAAGCGTTTCGGGCCGGGCGGCCACTTCTGGATCGTCGGCATGGTGGTTCCGGAAGATAACGACAACTGCCGCGTCTTCTTCTGGCGCATCCGCGGCGTTCAAGGTTGGCAGCGCGATCTGTGGCGCTTTATGTACCGCAACCGTCTGGAAAAACTGCACTGGGAAGTACTGGAGCAGGATCGCGTGGTGCTGGAAAGCCTGGCGCCGAACGCCCGCGATCATGAATACCTTTATCAACATGACGTCGGTCTGTCCCGCCTGCGCCGCATGATGCAGAAAGCGGCGAAAGAGCAGTTAGCGCTTCGCGAAGCGCAGCAGGGTGCCGCCTGATGAACGGCCTGCTGAACGGTAAACGTATTGTCGTCACCGGCGCGGCGCGCGGCCTCGGTTACCATTTTGCCGAATCCTGCGCCGCGCAGGGCGCGACGGTGGTGATGTGCGACATCCTGCAGGGGGAGCTGGCGGAAAGCGCTCATCGCCTGCAGCAGAAGGGCTATCAGATCGAATCCCACGCCATCGATCTTGCCAGTCAAGCGTCGATCGAGCAGGTCTTCAGCGCCATCGGCGCGCAGGGGCCTGTCGATGGCTTAGTCAATAACGCGGCGATGGCCACCGGCGTCGGCGGTAAAAATATGATCGATTACGATCCGGACCTGTGGGATCGGGTGATGACGGTCAATGTCAAAGGCACCTGGCTGGTGACCCGCGAGGCGGTACCGCTGCTGCGCGAAGGGTCGGCGATCGTCAACGTCGCTTCGGATACCGCGCTGTGGGGCGCGCCGCGGCTGATGGCCTATGTCGCCAGTAAGGGCGCGGTGATTGCGATGACCCGTTCCATGGCCCGCGAGTTGGGTGAAAAGCGGATCCGTATCAACGCCATCGCGCCGGGACTGACCCGCGTTGAGGCCACGGAATACGTTCCCGCCGAGCGTCATCAGCTGTATGAGAACGGCCGCGCGCTCAGCGGCGCGCAGCAGCCGGAAGATGTCACCGGCAGCGTGGTCTGGCTGCTGAGCGATCTTTCGCGCTTTATCACTGGCCAGCTGATCCCGGTCAACGGCGGTTTTGTCTTTAACTAACAAGTGAGGCGGTATGGCGAACGATCAGGAAGTGAAGTACCTGGTACCGGGTCTGGAGCGCGGTTTACAACTGCTGCTGGCGTTTGGCGAACAGCATCGCGATCTGACCTTTGCCGAGCTGCATCGGCTGGTGGATATGCCGAAAGCGACCGCCTATCGCGTGGTGCAGACGCTGGAATATATGGGCTTTCTCGAGCGTAACGCCCGCACCAATACCTTTTCGCTGGGTATGAACGTACTGCGTCTGGGCTTTGAATATATCGCCTCACTGGATGTCGCTCAGGTGGGTCAGCCGGTCATCGAGCAACTGCGCGATATCAGCCAGTGCAGCAGCCATCTGGCGATCCGCGACGGCCGCGACATTATCTACATCGCCCGCGTCAGCGCTGCCGGTTCGCGCATCAACCAGGTCAGCGTCGGAACGCGGCTACCGGTGCACTGCACCTCGCTTGGTCGCATGCTGCTGACCGATGTTTCCCGCAGCGAGTTTGAACAATTGTTCCCGGATGAACGGCTGCCGGGCAATACGCCGGGCCAGTTGCATGACCGCGAAGCGCTGTGGCAGATGGTGCAGCAGGATAAAGCTCGCGGCTACGTGATTGGCGAATCGTTCTACCGCCACGGCATCTCATCGATTGTCTATCCGGTCTTTGACCGCAGCGGCCGGGTGGCGGCGGTCGTCAGCATTCTGGTGCCGTCGGACGAGATCCCGCAAAGCGATCGCGAGCGGTTGCAGAACGACGTCAGTATGGCGGCGGACAAAATTTCCGGCTTCCTCGGATATTTGTCACAGGCAAGTTAAATCAACAACTTAACAGCAGGCGCTTGATTGCGTCGGGCATGTTTTACGCCCAAATTCGGGCGACTGAACGGTAAAGAGGCGACGAATAATGAGTATTACCGGAATTGAAAAGCTGGAATTTGGCGTAGACGACCTGAACCACAGCGCTAAATTCATGCGCGATTTTGGCCTGACCGGCGACGCCAGCGGCCGCGCGTTTACCACCCTCAGCGGCGCGCGGGTCGAACTTAACCCAACCGATGCCGCTGACTTACCGCCAGCTTTTGAGGCGGGCAACACCCTGCGTCGCATGACCTGGGGCGTGGCGGATCGGGCGGCGCTGGATGCGCTGCGCCCGAAGCTGGAACGTCAGCCCGGTTTCCGTGAAATCGATGGCGCGCTGGAGTGTCGTGACCCTAACGGTATGACGCTGCGGGTGCAGGTTAGCCAGCAAACAGCGGTGGAACTGAACGTCGAGCCGATTAACCAGTGGGGCGATGTGCGTCGCATCGACACTCCGAGCCCGGTATACGACCGCGCGCAGCCCATTAATGTCGGCCACGTCGTATTCTTTGTTGAAGAGCTGGCGGCGGTGGAAAGTTTCTATCGCGAAGTGCTGGGCTTCCAGGTGTCAGACCGTTACATCAATCGCGCGGTGTTCCTGCGCTGCGGCGTGCGCGGTGGCCACCATAACCTCTTCTTATTGCAATTGCCGAACCGAAAACGGGGGCTTAACCACGTCGCGTTTACCGTGCGGGATATACATGAAGTGATCGGCGGCGGCATTGCGATGAATAAAAACGCCTGGAGCACTTTTATCGGTCCAGGTCGCCATCCGGTCTCCTCAGCCTACTTCTGGTATGTCAACAGCCCGACCGGCGGCGCTTTTGAATACTACACCAACGATGACTATCTGACGGAAAACTGGCAGCCGCGCGAGCTGGAGCATTCACTCGTGTCCTTTACCGAATGGGCGGTGGAAGGCGGTATCGATCACGATACCCGTCGCCAGCAGAAAAAACCGGAGGCGGTATGACGGCGCGGATTGTCATTATCGGCGGCGGCCAGGCTGGCGGCTGGGCGGCGAAAACGCTGCGTGATGAAGGGTTTAGCGGCGAGATTTGCGTGGTTGCCGAAGAGCAATGGGATTTTTACGAGCGCCCGCCGTTGTCGAAGGCGGCGTTGCTGGAGGCCGAACCGGCGCTGCCGCGGTTATTTAGCGCCGAGGCGCAGCAGGCGCTGAACCTACGCTGGTATCGCCCGCTGCGTGCGGATTCGATCGATCGGCAAAATAAAACCCTGGCGCTGAGCAACGGTGAAACGCTGGCATATGACCAACTGTTGATCGCCACCGGCGGCCGGGCGCGACTGCCGTCCGAGGGCTGGGCGCAGCATCCGCAGGTTTATACCCTGCGCCACTGGCAGGACGCGCAGCGTCTGAAGCAGCGGCTGGCATCGGCAACGCGGCTGGCGATCGTTGGCGGCGGCTGGATTGGCCTCGAAATCGCCGCCTCGGCGCGCAAAAGCGACGTGGCCGTAACCCTTTACGAGCAGCAGCCGGCGCTGTGCATGCGCTCGGTCAGTATGGAGGTCTCGCAGGCGCTGGCGCAACTACATCGCCAGCAGGGCGTTGAGATTCGCGGCGGCTGCGGCGCGCTGGAGCTGGAAGATGATAACGGCCTGCCGACTCTGCACTGCGACGGCCAGCGGGAAACCTTCGATGCGGTAGTGGTGGGGATCGGCGTCGATCTGAATCTCGAACTGGCGCGCGATGCCGGGCTCACTGTCGATCGCGGGATTGTCGTTAATGCCCAGGGGCGCAGTAACGATCCGGCGATTTTCGCCGCTGGCGATGTCGCTCAGCACCATCAGTACGGCCTGTGCATTCAGTCGTGGGCCTTTGCGCAAAATCAGGCCATCGCAACGGCGAAAGCGATGCTCGATCCGCAGGCCAGCGGCTACGACGAGGCGCCCTGGCTGTGGTCGGATCAATACGATCGCAATATCCAGATCCTCGGGATCCCGCAGACGGGCAGCCGCACCATTGTGCGTGACGAGCCGCAGGGCGCGATCTACTTCTCCCTGAATGCCGATGGACGCTTAACTCAGCTGGTGGCCTTCAATAATGCACGTATCGTGAAGCTGGCGAAGCGCTGGATGGCGGCGGGAAGGGATCTCTCTAACGTCCCGCTCGCTGACCCGACTTTCTCGCTGATGTCATTGCGATAAGTAACGCGAACCCTTAAGGGGGAGAAATGACCACATTAGAGACCAACGCCGCGCCTGCAGAGGCGAGCGGCGAGGGCGTCCGCACGCCTGAAAAAGCAGTTCGTTGGGCCATTCCGCTGTCCCTGCTGGCCTGCGTGCTGCTGGCTTTTTTCGACAAAATCAGTATCGCCGCGCTGTTTTCCGATAGTCACTTCCAGCAGGCGATGGGCATCGATTTCGACACCACCCGGCTGGGCATTCTGATGAGCGCCTTTTTGCTGAGTTACGGCTTCTCGTCAGTGTTATTAAGCGGCCTTGGCGACCGGATTGCGCCGCTGCGTCTGCTGACTGGAATGATGGTGGTGTGGTGCATCCTGATGGTGATCATGGGTTTCACCCACAACTACGCGCTGATGGTGATGCTACGCGTCCTGTTGGGCATCGCCGAAGGGCCGCTGTTCCCGCTGGCGTTTGCCGTGGTGCGCCACACCTTCCCGCAGCGGCTACAGGCCCGCGCCACCATGCTGTGGCTGCTCGGCACGCCGGTTGGCGCAGCGTTGGGATTCCCGCTGTCAATTTGGCTACTTAATACTTTCGGCTGGCAGAGCACATTTTTCGTGATGGCGATGCTGACGGTACCGGTGCTGATTTTTGTGCGCATCGGGCTGCGCGGCGTGCAACTGGAGGCGAGAGCGAGCAGCGATAAAACCTCGCAGGAAGCGCGCCGCAGCGCGCGTCGCGAGCTCTATGTGAGTCCGCATTTTTGGATGATCTGCATCTTCAACATCGCCTTTCTCGCCTATCTGTGGGGGATCAACGGCTGGCTGCCGGGCTACCTGATTAAAGGTAAAGGCATTCATCTGGAACACGCCGGCTGGCTGTCGTCGATGCCGTTTATCGCCATGTTGCTAGGCGAAATTATCGGCGCCTGGCTGTCCGACCGCGTCGATAGGCGCGCCGCCGCCTGCTTTATTTCCCTGGCAGGCGCGGGTATTGGCCTGGCGGCAGTGATGCATTTCACCACGCCGCTGCCGGTAATCGCGGCGATGAGCTTTAGCACCTTTATGTGGGGCACTGGCGCGCCGAACATTTTCGCCCTACTGGCTAAAGCGACCCATCCACGGGTCAGCGCCACGGCGGGGGGGATTTTCAACGGGCTGGGAAACTTTGCCGGGGCGCTATCGCCGGCGGTGATGGGCGCGCTTATCGCCTTCACCCATAGCATGGATTCCGGGCTGATTTTTCTGGCAGTGATGGCGGCGGTGGGCTGCGCCCTGTTACTGCCGCTGCTGAGACGTTACTGAGGATAAAACGATGACTGATTCAACCGTAACTGCAAAACAGAGTTTGAAACCTGACCATTTGACGATGGAAGAGTGGGTGGAGTCGCGTATCGCGCGCTTCGAAGGCCGTAAATACGACTGGAATGCGCTGAAATTCCAGGCCGATTTCGACCCCAAATATCGCCGCGCGCAGATGCGCTACATCGGTACCGGCGCCACCGGCGTCGCCAGCGATACCAACACCGTTCCGGCGGAGCACTTCACCTTTTCCACCATGGTGTTGCCGTCCAAATGTGAAGGCCCGCTGCATCTGCATGATGACGTAGAAGAGGTGTTCTTCATGCTCAAAGGGCAGATCACCCTGATGATTCAGGATGGCGACAACTATACCGAAACGGTACTGCGCGAACGCGATCTGATCTCGGTGCCGCCCGGAATCTATCGCGGTTTGTTTAACCACGGCGAAGAGGAGGCGCTGATGTGCGTGATGCTGGGCACGCCGAAACCGCATGTTCCGACTTATCCGGAAGATCATCCGTTGTCAAAAGTGAAGCGTAACTAAGGAGCGATGATGACGGGTTTTCGTGAACAAGGATGCGGGGTACCGCTGACGCTGCTGCACGGCATCAGTTCCGGCGCAGCCTCCTGGCATAAACAGATGGCGCTGCCCGGCTACCGCGTCCTGGCCTGGGATATGCCCGGTTATGGCGAAAGCCCGATGCTTGCGGCGGCGCCGGCGGATGCTGGCGATTACGCTGACGCGCTGGCGCTGATGCTGGACCGTGCCGGGGTAGAACAAACCGTACTGGTCGGCCATTCGCTGGGCGCGTTGGTGGCGGCTGCCTTCGCCGCGAAATATCCGCAGCGGGTGCTTTATCTGGTGCTGGCCGACGTCGCGCAGGGCTACGGTCAGGCGGAGGTCGCACAGCGGGAAAACGTCTGGCTAGGGCGTCAGCAGCAGATAGCGCAAGGCGGCGAGGCGATGGCCCAGGGGCGAGCGGCAAAACTTCTGCGCCCTGGCGCGCGCGAAGCTGATGTGGCGACGGTGGCGGCGGGGATGCGCAGGCTACGCCGCGACGGTTATCTCGCCGCGGCCTGGATGCTGGCTCATGACGACATTCACCGTTGGCTCGCCGACTATCGCGGTCGTCTCTCCGTGTGGTGTGGCGAGCAGGATGCCATTACCCAACCGGAGTTAGTGCAGGGAGTGGCGCTGCGTTACGGCGCTCCTTACATCGCTATCCCGCAGGCTGGGCATGCCAGCTATCTCGATAACGAAATCTTTTTTAATCAACAGCTTTTACGCATAGGGGAAGAGGTGCGCGATGAATGCACAAATTGAAGGACGCGTCGCGGTCGTCACCGGCGGTTCGTCAGGAATCGGCTTTGAAACGCTGCGCCTGTTGCTGGGCGAAGGGGCGAAGGTCGCCTTTTGCGGCCGCAACCCGGATCGTCTGGCCAGCGCCTATGCAGCACTGCAAAACGAATATCCAGAAGGCGAGGTGTTCTCCTGGCGCTGTGACGTACTGAACGAAGCGGAAGTTGAGGCGTTCGCCGCCGCGGTCGCCGCGCGTTTCGGCGGCGTCGATATGCTGATTAATAACGCCGGCCAGGGCTATGTCGCCCACTTCGCCGATACGCCACGCGAGGCCTGGCTGCACGAAGCCGAACTGAAACTGTTCGGCGTGATTAACCCGGTAAAGGCCTTTCAGTCGCTGCTTGAGGCGTCGGATATCGCCTCGATTACCTGTGTGAACTCGCTGCTGGCGTTACAGCCGGAAGAGCACATGATCGCCACCTCTGCCGCCCGCGCCGCGCTGCTCAATATGACGCTGACTCTTTCGAAAGAGCTGGTGGATAAAGGCATTCGAGTGAATTCCATTCTGCTGGGGATGGTGGAGTCCGGGCAGTGGCAGCGCCGTTTTGAGAGCCGAAGCGATAAGAGCCAGAGTTGGCAGCAGTGGACCGCCGATATCGCCCGTAAGCGGGGGATCCCGATGGCGCGTCTCGGTAAGCCGCAGGAGCCAGCGCAAGCGCTGCTATTCCTCGCTTCGCCGCTGGCCTCCTTTACCACCGGCGCGGCGCTGGACGTTTCCGGCGGTTTCTGTCGCCATCTGTAAGGAAAGATGATGAAAAAGGTCATGTTAATTGGCTATGGCGCGATGGCCCAGGCGGTGATTGAACGCCTGCCGCCGCAGGTGAGGGTGGAGTGGATCGTGGCGCGCGAATCGCATCACGCAGCGATCTGCCTGCAGTTTGGTCAAACGGTGACGCCGCTTACCGATCCGCTGCAATGCGGTGGGACGCCGGATCTGGTGCTGGAATGCGCCAGTCAGCAGGCGGTCGCGCAGTACGGCGAAGCGGTGCTGGCGCGCGGCTGGCATCTGGCGGTGATCTCGACCGGTGCGTTGGCGGACAGCGAACTGGAACAGCGTTTACGCCAGGCGGGTGGCAAGCTGACGCTGCTGGCTGGCGCGGTGGCCGGAATAGATGGCCTGGCGGCGGCGAAAGAGGGGGGGCTTGAACGAGTGACCTATCGGTCGCGTAAAAGCCCGGCCAGTTGGCGCGGTAGCTATGCTGAACAGCTTATCGACCTCAGCGCGGTCAATGAAGCGCAGATTTTCTTTGAGGGCAGCGCCCGCGAGGCGGCCCGGTTATTCCCTGCGAATGCCAACGTGGCGGCAACCATCGCGCTGGGCGGTATCGGCCTTGACGCGACCCGGGTACAGCTGATGGTCGATCCGGCTACGCAACGCAACACCCATACGCTACACGCCGAAGGATTGTTCGGCGAGTTTCACCTGGAGCTGAGCGGCCTGCCGCTCGCCAGCAATCCGAAAACATCGACCCTCGCGGCACTGAGCGCGGTACGCGCCTGCCGTGAACTGGCATAACGCAGAGAGGCTGAGATGGACGAATTAGACATTTTTATCGGCGGCCAGTGGCGTCGCGGCGGCGGCAATTTGATGCACAGCCAGTTTCCGGCGGATGGCGCTATTAACGCGGCGCTGCATGCGGCAAGCCTCGATGATCTGCAGGAGGCGATCGACTGTGCCGACCGCGCCTGGCGGGAGCCAACGTGGCGGGCGATGCTGCCGCATCAGCGGGCGAAGATCCTGCATAAGGTCGCGGAACTGATAGAGGTGCAACTTGATGAGTTAAGCCAAAAGCAGAGCCGCGATAACGGTAAGCCGCTGGCGGAGGCGCGGGGACTGGTGATGAGCGCGGCGGGGACGGCGCGCTATTTTGCCGCCGCCTGTGAACTGCTGGAGGGCGAGCTGCCGACGCCGCGGCAGGCGGATCTATTGACCCTGAGCCGCTATGAGCCGCTGGGCGTGGTGGCGGCGATCACCCCGTGGAACTCGCCGATCGCCAGCGAAATGCAGAAGGTGGCCCCGGCGATCGCCGCCGGAAATGCGGTGATCCTCAAACCGGCGGAAGCCACGCCGCTGATGGCGCTGGAGCTGGCGAAGATCTTTGAGCAGGCCGGTTTACCCGCCGGACTGCTGAGCGTGCTGCCGGGTAAAGGATCGATTATCGGCGATGCGCTGGCCCGCCATCCTAAGGTGCGCAAAATTTCCTTTACCGGCGGCACCACCACCGGACGTCACCTGGCGCATGTGGCGGCGGAAAAACTGATCCCGGCGTCGCTGGAGCTGGGCGGCAAATCACCGACCATCGTGCTGGAAGATGCCGATATCGAACAGGCGGCGCGGGGCATCTGCTACGGCATTTTCAGCTCCGGCGGCCAGGCCTGTATTGCCGGCTCGCGGCTGTTTGTTCATGACAAAGTGTACCCGCAATTAATGGCCCGCCTGCTGGAGTTAACCCAAGGGCTGCGGGTTGGTCACCCGTTCAACGCTGGCACCCACGTCGGGCCGCTGATCAACGATAAACACCGCCAGAGCGTGCAGGAGTACGTCGAGCTGGCGAAACGCGAAGGCGGCAGGGTGCTATGCGGCGGCGAGATCCCGGCGGATCCGGCACTGGCGGCAGGCAGCTATTTCCTGCCGACCATCATTGAAGGGCTGAACAATCAGGCCCGCGTTTGCCAGGAAGAGATCTTCGGGCCGGTACTGGTGGCGATGCGTTTTCGCGATGAAGCGGCGTTAATCCGTGAGGCCAATGATTCGGTCTTTGGGCTGGCGGCGGGGATCTGGACGCGCGATACCGGCCGCGCGCTGCGTCTGAGCGAGCAGCTGGAAGCCGGTACGGTGTGGATCAACACCTACAAAGTTTTCTCCATTTCGACCCCGTTTGGGGGCTTTAAAGAGAGCGGTCTGGGCCGCGAAAAAGGGATCCAGGGGCTGAAGGCCTGGATGCAGCAAAAGAGCATTTATCTGGCGACGGGTAATAGCGTCAACCACTGGTGCGACTGAGAAAGGGTGAGCAATGAGCGAAATGATAACCGTCGGCGATGCCATCGCCAGAACGCTGGAGCAGTATCACGTTGAAGCCATTTATGGCGTCATTTCTATCCATAACCTGCCGATCGCCGATGCCGTCGGCCAGCGGGAAAAAATCCGCTTTGTTCCGGCGCGAGGTGAAGCGGGCTCGGTGACCATGGCTGACGCCCACGGCCGTTTTTCAGGGCTCGGCGTGGCGCTGACCAGTACCGGCGCGGGGGCGGGTAATGCGGTCGGCGCGCTGGTTGAGGCGATGAACGCCGGTACGCCGCTGCTGCACCTGACCGGACAGGTCGAAAAAGCCTGGCTGGACGCCGACACCGGTTTTATTCACGAAACCCGCGATCAGTTGACCTTTCTGAAAGCCAGTTCGAAGCGCGCTTACCGCATTAGCAACGCCAACCAGGCGGTGGCTATCCTGCATAAGGCGATTCAGGAGGCGCAGACGCCGCCGTGCGGCCCGGTCTCGGTGGAGATCCCAATCGACATTCAGAGCGCCAAAATACCGCTTTCACTGCTGACCGCGCCGCTGAAACGCGCTCCGGCGGTTGAGCCGGAACCGGCGATGGTCGATGCGCTGTGGGCGCAGCTTAAGCAGGCGAAGCGGCCCTTGCTGTGGCTTGGCGGCGGCGCGTTAGAGAGCGGCGAGGCGGCGAAGACGCTGGCGGATGCCGGGGTGACGGTGATCTCCAGCACCCACGGCCGCGGCATTCTGGCAGACAGCCATCGCGCCAGCCTGCGCGCGTTTCATAATTCTCCCTCGGTTGAAGCGCTGATTTCACAATGTGATTTCACACTTGTGGCCGGTTCCCGGCTGCGCAGCAACGAAACGCGCTCATGGACGCTGGCGCTGCCCACGCCGAGGGTGCAGATTGATATCGACCCGGCGGCGGCCAGCCGTAACTACCTGATGGACAACACGCTGGTGGCGGACTGCCGCGCTTTATTAGACGCGCTGGCGAAGCGGGTACAGGGCCGGATGTGGGGCGATGCGCATTGGGATAGCCAACTTAAAGAGGCGGTAGAGGCGGCGGAGCAGGGGCTGCGCGACCAGTGCGGCGCTTACGCTAAATTGAATGACGCGATTGCGCAGGCGCTGCCCGATGACGGCATTCTGGTGCGCGATATTACCGTTTCCGGCAGCCTGTGGGGCAGCCGTCTGTTCCGCGCTCACGGTCCGCTGATGAATATCCATTCTCTGGCCGGAGCCATCGGTATGGGGCTGCCGATGGCGGTGGGCACCGCGATTGCCAATCCGCAACGGAAAGTGGTCGGCCTGGTCGGCGACGGCGGCCTGAGCCTCAACCTTGGCGAAGTGGCGACCCTGGCGCAGGAGAAGGCCAACGTGACGCTGTTGATTATGAACGATGGCGGCTACGGCGTGATGCGCGGTATTCAGGATAAGTACTTTGGCGGTCGCCAGTATTACAACGAGCTGCACACGCCAGACTTTACCCTGCTGGCGCAGGCGATGGGTCTGCAGGCGTGGAGCGTGGATCGGGCTGAGGATTTTCAGGCGGTGATGACCGAGGCGCTGGCGATGCCGGGGCCATCGGTGGTGGAAGTGAAGATGGGCCAGATTGGCGCGCTGCGCTTTGCCGGCCCGCCGCAGAAGACGCTGTATTAATGATAACCCAGTGACCCCAACCCTCTCCCTTCCGGGGAGAGGGTACCGTACGGCACAGGGGGTTAATCAAGGCGCCGGACGGTTGCTCCTGCGCGCCGGGAGAGGGCCGACCCGCAGGAGAGGGTTCATGACGTGCCTAAAACACGTTAAACGGATATTCGACGTAGAACCGCACTTCATTGCCGCTGACGTTATAGTCGCTGGCGTTGCTGGAAACCCGCAGTACCGAATACCGGAGTCTGAATTTCAAATCTTTCGCCGCCCCGTTTTGCACCTGGTATTGAACCTGATTGAACCATTCGTGTTCTTTGCCGTTGCTGGTCTCTGACGTTTTAATGTTATCCCCGCGCACGTAGGCGGTGGTCCAGGTCAGCCCCGGTAGCCCCAGCCCGGCAAAATCCAGTCCGTACGATGCCTGCCAGGAACGTTCATCTTCCCCGTTAAAATCAGACCAGTAGGAGTTGGCCAGCCAGATGGTGTTCCCGCCATCGCCGACGCCGCCCTGGTTCTGGTAGCCGCCATAGTGGTAGCCGGTGCTGCCGCTGCTTTGCTGGTAAGCGACTTTAAAGGTGTGAATATCCCAGATATAGCTGGCGGCCAGACTCCAGATGTTGTTACTGCGTCCGGTGTCATTGGCATCGGCATATTCTTGATCCAGACGTGAGTGATAGCCGTTGAAATCGAGAATCAGCTGCTGGCTGGCGGCGAACGGCTGCTTAAAGTTGAGGCCAAGATACTGTTTGTTCAGCACATCTTCGACATGCGACGCGTACAGCGCGCCGCTGAGCTGGTCGTTGAACCGGTAGCTTGCCCCGCCGAAGGTGAGGCTTTTCAGACCGCTGTTGTGGCTGTCGTCACTTTTACGCTGCTGATCGGTCAGGTAGCCGGCGTTAATGTCCAGACCGTCGATTTCGCGTGAGGTCAGCATGGTGCCGGTATAGCTCTCGTAGAGCAGGCGCGAGTCGTCGGCGTAGACGATGGGCAGCATTGGGCGCTGGCTGCCGTAGCTGAGCACGGTATTCGAAAAGCGCATTTTGCCGGTGGCGCCGAATTTCGCGAGGTCGGATTTTGCCCGGCCGTCGTCATCCTGGGCGAAAAAGTCGATGCCGCCCGCGCCGCTACGGCCGCGGCCGCCGTCGAGACGCACGGCGTACTGGGCGATGCCGTCCACGCCGAAGCCGACCGGCCCCTGGGTAAAGCCGGATGCGAAGGTGGCGATAATTCCCTGGCCCCATTCGGCTTTATCCGGCAGCCCATCGCGATAATCGCGTTTGATATAAGCGTTACGTAAAAAGAGATCCAGATGACTGTCGTCAATAAAGCCCTGGCTGGTCGATTGTTGGCTGGCGAAAGCCGGTGCGGCGGCAATAATGCCAAGTGCGATGAATGGTAATTCTTTTTTCACTGAGGGCACTTCTCTGTCTGTCGATATATTCAAGGGAATCACTGCAATCGCGATATTCTCCTGAAATAATGTCGAAAGCAATCATTGTGTGAGCAATGGTATCGGCAGGAAACAAGCGGTGTGGCGCGCGCTGGCTGCGTTTGGCGAAGAGGGGTGGACTATTTAATATTTGGTCGAACCCGGTTCTGAAAGGCGGATTGCGTACGCCGTTTTTCATTTGCCAAATAATATATTGCTGAGTAACAGCATATAAAATAATTGGCTGCGACGAGGTGCAATCATAATTAACGGTTTGTGCGCTTAAATTATCAATTGATGCGGCTAAATATTTTTACTGGTAGATAAAAAAGGGAGGCAGACATGCCTCCCGCTGGCGGTTATTTAATCCCGTCGGCCTTCATGCGATCGCGAATATGCTGCGCGCGGGCTTCCGATGCCGGGTGATCGTCAAACATGGAGCTCTGACGGCCGGCTTCCAGCTTGGCCAGTTTTTCGAAGCTGGTGGCCAGTCCCGACGGATTGATGCCGCGCTTACGCAGCAGATCGTAAGAGTAGTCGTCCGCTTCCGATTCCTGGCGCTGGGAGAACTGCGAGTTCACCAGTTTTTCACCCAGATCGCCGAGCTGCGACTGGGACAGGCTGCCGACGATGCCGCCGGCGGAGGCCGCCGCCGCGCGCACGGCGTTGGTGCCCAGGGCAACCTGCATCCCTTTCTTCACGTGGCCCAGCGCGACGTGGCCCATTTCGTGGCCGATCACCGCCTCGACTTCATTATCGTTCATCAGATCCATCAGCCCGCTGTAGACGCGGATGCAGCCGTTGGCCATGGCGAAGGCGTTGACATCCTTGGTCTCATAGACCTTGTAGTTCACGGGCTGACCATTGATGTTATCGCCCAGCGCAGCCGCGATTTTGTTCAGCCGCTGGCTGTATTCACTGCTGGCCGGGGCGATTTTCGCTTTGGCGTCCATCTCTTTACAGGCCTGGTCGCTTAAGGTTTTCACCTGCGCGTCGCTGAGGGAGTATGCCTGGAAGGCTTCGGCCCCTGAGCTGAGCAGACCGTTGGAGTCCATGTTCTGACATCCGGTGAGGGTTGCTGCGATCCCAAGAGCAAGTACGGTTGAGCGAATTTTCATTTTTTTATCTTCCACAATCTTATGGTTGTTTATCCGACAATACGGCGACGGCAGGGAACCGTATTCTGCGTAAATTATAAAGAGTATCGCAGGATACGGGCGAGCGGATTCCGGCGTAGCACAACCTGTTCCAGAGATTTCTTAAAGGGCAAAAGGATGCTCCATGTACATGACTTGTCGCTTGGGTTACATTGTTCACACTTTTTTCCGGCGTAGCCCAAAACGCGCTCTCGTCAAGTCGTTAAGGGCATGGCCTTCAACAGTCCGAACTGGAGTCAAAATGTCCTCACGTAAAGAGCTTGCTAACGCTATTCGTGCGCTGAGCATGGACGCTGTACAGAAAGCCAAATCCGGCCACCCGGGTGCCCCGATGGGTATGGCTGACATTGCCGAAGTGCTGTGGCGTGATTTCCTGAACCATAACCCGAACAATCCGGCCTGGGCTGACCGTGACCGTTTTGTACTGTCCAATGGCCATGGTTCGATGCTGATTTACAGCCTGCTGCACCTCACTGGCTACGATCTGCCGATTGAAGAGCTGAAAAACTTCCGCCAGCTGCACTCTAAAACGCCGGGCCACCCGGAAGTCGGCTACACCGCGGGCGTGGAAACCACTACCGGTCCGCTGGGCCAGGGTATCGCTAACGCGGTCGGGATGGCTATCGCCGAGAAAACTCTGGCGGCGCAGTTCAACCGTCCGGGGCACGACATCGTCGACCACTACACCTACGCTTTCATGGGCGATGGCTGCATGATGGAAGGCATTTCTCACGAAGTGTGCTCCCTGGCTGGTACCCTGAAGCTGGGCAAACTGGTGGCCTTCTATGATGACAACGGCATCTCCATCGACGGCCACGTTGAAGGCTGGTTCACCGACGATACCGCCAAACGCTTTGAAGCCTACGGCTGGCACGTGGTGCGCGGCGTTGACGGTCACGACGCTGACGCCATCAAACGCGCGGTAGAAGAAGCACGCGCGGTTACCGACAAACCGTCCCTGCTGATGTGCAAAACCATCATCGGTTTCGGTTCGCCGAACAAAGCCGGTACCCACGACTCCCACGGCGCGCCGCTGGGCGACGCCGAAATCGCCCTGACCCGCGAAGCGCTGGGCTGGAAACACGCGCCGTTTGACATCCCGTCTGACATCTATGCGCAGTGGGATGCCAAAGAAGCTGGCCAGGCGAAAGAAGCGGCCTGGAATGAGAAGTTCGCTGCCTACGCCAAAGCTTTCCCGCAGGAAGCCGCCGAATTCACCCGTCGTATGAAAGGCGAGATGCCGTCTGACTTCGACGCGAAAGCCAACGAGTTCATCGCGAAGCTGCAGGCCAACCCGGCGAAAATCGCCAGCCGTAAAGCCTCTCAGAACGCCATCGAAGCGTTCGGTCCGCTGCTGCCGGAATTCCTCGGCGGCTCCGCTGACCTGGCGCCGTCCAACCTGACCCTGTGGTCTGGTTCTAAGCCGATCAACGAAGATACTGCCGGTAACTACATTCACTACGGCGTGCGTGAGTTCGGTATGACCGCTATCGCCAACGGTATCGCGCTGCACGGCGGTTTCCTGCCGTACACCTCCACCTTCCTGATGTTCGTGGAATATGCGCGTAACGCGGTACGTATGGCGGCGCTGATGAAGCAGCGTCAGGTGATGGTCTACACCCATGACTCCATCGGTCTGGGCGAAGATGGCCCGACTCACCAGCCGGTAGAGCAGGTGGCTTCCCTGCGTGTGACCCCGAACATGTCCACCTGGCGTCCGTGTGACCAGGTGGAATCCGCGATTGCGTGGAAATATGGCGTTGAGCGTCAGGACGGCCCGACCGCGCTGATCCTGTCCCGTCAGAACCTGGCGCAGCAGGAGCGTACCGCAGAGCAGCTGGCGAACGTGGCCCGCGGCGGTTACGTGCTGAAAGATTGCGCCGGCCAGCCGGAGCTGATCTTCATCGCCACCGGTTCTGAAGTTGAGCTGGCGGTTGCCGCGTGGGACAAACTGACCGCCGAAGGCGTGAAGGCGCGCGTGGTCTCCATGCCGTCCACCGACGCGTTCGACAAGCAGGATGCGGCTTATCGTGAATCCGTACTGCCGAAAGCCGTGACCGCGCGCGTTGCCGTGGAAGCGGGTATCGCTGACTACTGGTTCAAATATGTTGGCCTGAACGGCGCTATCGTTGGCATGACCACCTTCGGTGAGTCTGCGCCGGCTGAGCAGCTGTTCGAAGAGTTCGGCTTCACCGTCGACAATGTGGTCGCTAAAGCGAAAGCGCTGCTGTAATCGCTGGTACGGTGCGGGCTAATGCCTTCACCCCAACCCTCTCCCACAGGAGAGGGGGCAAGCACCAAAAACGGTAACCCCTGGGTTACCGTTTTTGCTTTTACCTCGTCACCCGGCTTTTTTGTATCTGCTATTCCTGAACCATGTAATACGGTTGTAAATTATTCCAGCAAAAATGTGATGTGAGTCATATAGCTGGTTTATTGCGCTGGACAAACATTCCTTTTATTCCTCGTTTGGCTTATTCTAGCTGAAGCGTTTCAGTCGTTTAAATGTTCGACAATTAATCAATCAGTCGCAGTTTGCAGCTGGTAAGGTTTCCCTCAGAGCGTAGCTGGATTACTCTGTCAGCCACCTCATCACAGGGACAGCCTTGCAGGAGATCTATGACCATTCGCATCGCGATTAATGGCTTCGGTCGTATTGGACGCAATGTGGTACGTGCTCTATATGAATCCGGGCGCCGTGCGGAAATCACCGTGGTGGCAATCAATGAGCTGGCGGATGCTGCGGGCATCGCGCATTTGTTGAAATATGACACCAGCCATGGCCGTTTCGCCTGGGATGTTCGTCAGGAGCGCGAGCAGCTGTTTGTTGGCGATGATGCCATCCGTCTGCTGCACGAGCCGACCATTGCGGCGCTGCCCTGGCGCGAGCTGGCGGTAGACGTGGTGCTCGACTGCACCGGCGTTTACGGAAGCCGTGAGCACGGTGAGGCGCACCTGCAGGCTGGGGCGAAGAAAGTGCTCTTCTCCCATCCCGGCGGCAACGACCTCGACGTGACGGTGGTGTACGGCGTCAATCAGGATGAACTCCGCGCCGAGCACCGTATTGTCTCCAACGCCTCCTGCACCACCAACTGCATTATTCCGATCATTAAACTGTTAGATGATGCCTATGGCATCGAGTCCGGCACCGTCACCACCATTCACTCGGCGATGCATGACCAGCAGGTGATTGACGCCTATCATCCGGATCTCCGGCGTACCCGCGCGGCCAGCCAGTCGATCATTCCGGTGGATACCAAACTGGCGGCAGGGATAACCCGTATTTTCCCGCAGTTTAACGACCGTTTTGAAGCGATTGCCGTGCGGGTGCCGACGATAAACGTGACGGCAATTGACCTGAGCGTGACGGTTAAAAAACCGGTAAAAGCATGTGAAGTCAACCAGTTGCTGCAAAAAGCAGCACAAGGTGCATTTCATGGTATAGTTGACTATACGGAATTACCGTTGGTCTCGACAGATTTTAACCACGATCCGCACAGTGCTATTGTTGATGGCACGCAAACCCGGGTCAGTGGCGCGCATCTGATCAAAACGCTGGTCTGGTGCGATAACGAATGGGGCTTTGCTAACCGAATGCTCGACACGACGTTAGCGATGGCGGCTATTGGTTTCAGGTTCGACGCGTAAACGTCGACAAAACTTTATGAATCAACGAGAGGATTCACCATGTCTGTAATTAAGATGACCGATCTGGATCTGGCTGGTAAACGCGTTTTTATCCGTGCGGATCTGAACGTACCAGTTAAAGACGGGAAAGTAACCAGCGACGCGCGTATCCGTGCATCTCTGCCGACCATCGAACTGGCGCTGAAGCAGGGCGCGAAAGTGATGGTAACCTCCCACCTGGGTCGTCCGACCGAAGGCGAGTACAACGAAGAATTCTCTCTGCTGCCGGTTGTTAATTACCTGAAAGACAAACTGTCCAGCCCGGTACGTCTGGTTAAAGACTACCTGGACGGCGTTGAAGTGGCTGCCGGCGAGCTGGTGGTGCTGGAAAACGTTCGCTTTAACAAAGGCGAGAAAAAAGACGACGAAGCGCTGTCTAAAAAATACGCCGCGCTGTGCGACGTGTTCGTGATGGACGCCTTCGGTACCGCGCACCGCGCGCAGGCTTCCACCCACGGTATCGGCAAATTTGCTGACGTGGCGTGCGCAGGCCCGCTGCTGGCTGCTGAACTGGACGCGCTGGGTAAAGCGCTGAAAGAGCCGGCTCGTCCGATGGTCGCTATCGTCGGTGGTTCTAAAGTATCCACTAAGCTGACCGTGCTGGATTCCCTGTCTAAAATCGCTGACCAGCTGATCGTCGGCGGCGGTATCGCTAACACCTTCGTTGCCGCCCAGGGCCACAACGTCGGCAAATCCCTGTACGAAGCGGACCTGGTTGATGAAGCCAAGCGCCTGCTGAGCACCTGCGATATCCCGGTTCCGACTGACGTTCGCGTCGCGACCGAGTTCTCCGAAACCGCAACGGCGACTCTGAAATCTGTTAACGACATCAAAGATGATGAGCAGATTCTGGACCTTGGCGACGTTTCCGCACAGAAACTGGCTGAAATTCTGAAGAACGCCAAAACCATTCTGTGGAACGGCCCGGTTGGCGTATTCGAATTCCCGAACTTCCGTAAAGGGACTGAAATCGTGGCTAACGCTATCGCGGACAGCGAAGGTTTCTCCATCGCCGGCGGCGGTGACACTCTGGCAGCGATCGACCTGTTCGGCATCGCTGACAAAATTTCCTACATCTCCACTGGCGGCGGCGCGTTCCTTGAATTCGTCGAAGGCAAAGTCCTGCCGGCAGTAGCGATGCTCGAAGAGCGCGCTAAGCAGTAATTCAGTTCAGGCGGGGAAACCCGCCTGTTTTTCAGCGCGCTTAAGGGCTCGCGAACCTTCTTCAACGGTCGAAGATACAGATACAGGACTAAGTAACATGTCTAAAATTTTTGATTTCGTAAAACCGGGCGTCATCACTGGCGACGACGTTCAGAAAGTGTTCCAGGTAGCGAAAGAAAACAACTTTGCACTGCCGGCGGTAAACTGCGTAGGGACTGACTCCATCAACGCCGTTCTGGAAGCTGCTGCGAAAGTACGCTCTCCGGTTATCGTTCAGTTCTCTAACGGCGGCGCAGCGTTCATCGCAGGTAAAGGCGTGAAAACTGACGTTCCTCAGGGTGCTGCTATCCTCGGCGCTATCTCTGGCGCGCACCACGTGCACCAGATGGCTGAGCACTACGGCGTGCCGGTTATCCTGCACACTGACCACTGCGCGAAGAAACTGCTGCCGTGGATCGACGGCCTGCTGGACGCGGGTGAAAAACACTTCGCCGCTACCGGCAAACCGCTGTTCTCTTCTCACATGATCGACCTGTCTGAAGAGTCCCTGCACGAAAACATCGAAATCTGCTCTAAATACCTGGCGCGCATGGCCAAAATGGACATGACCCTGGAAATCGAACTGGGTTGCACCGGTGGCGAAGAAGACGGCGTGGACAACAGCCACATGGACGCTTCCGCCCTGTACACCCAGCCGGAAGACGTGGATTACGCTTACACCGAGCTGAGCAAAATCAGCCCGCGCTTCACCATCGCCGCTTCCTTCGGTAACGTACACGGCGTGTACAAACCGGGTAACGTCGTTCTGACCCCGACTATCCTGCGCGATTCTCAGGAATATGTTTCCAAGAAACACAACCTGCCGCACAACAGCCTGAACTTCGTCTTCCACGGCGGTTCCGGTTCTTCCGCTCAGGAAATCAAAGACTCCGTCAGCTACGGCGTAGTGAAAATGAACATCGATACCGACACCCAGTGGGCAACCTGGGACGGTATCCTGCAGTACTACAAAGCGAACGAAGCTTACCTGCAGGGCCAGCTGGGCAACCCGAAAGGCGAAGACCAGCCGAACAAGAAATACTACGACCCGCGCGTATGGCTGCGTGCTGCACAGACTTCCATGGTGACTCGTCTGGAGCAGGCATTTAAAGAGCTGAACGCGATCGACGTTCTGTAAGAAAAATCTGTTTCTTACCCCGAAGCCCGCAGCAATGCGGGCTTTTTTATTATCTTAACAACAGGATAGCTCAGCAGAAAACTGTGATCCATTTGGCAAAACGTGCACTTATTGTTTACCCTATAACCTGACTGCCCTGTCGCAGGCTGAGTTATTTACTTCCCCCTGGGGGATTCATAAGGAATGTTAAATGGAAGATTTGAACGTTGTCGATAGCATCAACCACGCCGGGACGTGGCTGGCACGCAACCAGGAGCTGCTGCTGAGCTATGCCGTCAACATCGTCGCGGCTATCGCTATCCTGATCGTCGGGATGATCGTGGCGCGCGTCGTCTCTAATACCGTCAACCGCCTGATGCTGGCGCGTAAAATTGACGCCACCGTTGCCGATTTCCTCTCCGCGCTGGTGCGCTATGCGGTTATCGCCTTTACGCTGATTGCCGCCCTGGGACGCGTGGGCGTGCAGACCGCCTCGGTCATTGCGGTGCTGGGCGCCGCGGGTTTAGCCGTCGGTCTGGCGCTGCAGGGATCACTGTCTAACCTCGCGGCTGGCGTACTGCTGGTGATGTTCCGCCCTTTCCGCGCCGGCGAGTATGTCGACCTTGGTGGTGTAGCGGGTACGGTGCTTAACGTACAGATTTTCTCCACTACCCTGCGTACCGCCGACGGTAAAGTGGTGGTGGTGCCGAACGGCAAAATCATCGCCGGCAACATCATTAACTTCTCCCGTGAACCGGCGCGCCGCAATGAGTTTATTATCGGCGTCTCTTACGATGCCGATATCGACAAGGTGAAGCAGCTCCTGACCTCGATTATCGAATCTGACGATCGTATTCTGCGCGATCGGGAAATGACGGTTCGCCTGAACGAACTCGGCGCCTCGTCGGTGAACTTCGTGGTGCGCGTCTGGAGCAAAAGCAGCGATCTGCAAAACGTCTACTGGGATATCCTCGAGCGCATCAAGCGTGAATTTGACGCCAACGGCATCAGCTTCCCTTATCCGCAGATGGATGTTCATGTGGTGCGTCTGCCGGAAAAAGCCGAGTAAACCGCCACTCAGTGACTCAGGCCGGCGATGCCGGCCTTTTTTAATGGCTCATTATTAGCTTTGCTTATTAATGATTAATACTTTCAATTTCCGCTAATAATTTATTCGCGTTATAGTCAGCGCCACTCTCGAACACAGCGGAAAAATCCTCATGTTTACCTATTACTTTCAGGGTCTTGCCCTGGGAGCGGCAATGATTTTGCCGCTTGGCCCCCAAAATGCTTTCGTGATGAACCAGGGGATCCGTCGTCAGTATCACCTGATGATTGCCTTGCTGTGCGCCGTCAGCGACTTGCTGCTGATCTGCGCCGGCATTTTTGGCGGCAGCGCGCTGCTGATGCAGTCCCCCTGGCTACTGGCGCTCGTGACCTGGGGCGGCGTGGCCTTTTTACTGTGGTACGGCTTTGGCGCATTGAAAACAGCGTTCAGCCAGAATCTTGAGCTCGCCAGCGCCGAGGTGATGCAGCAGGGGCGCTGGAAAATCATTATCACTATGCTGGCGGTCACCTGGCTGAATCCGCACGTTTATCTGGATACCTTTGTGGTGTTGGGCAGCCTGGGAGGCCAGCTGGCGATGGAGCCGAAGCGCTGGTTTGCGCTGGGAACCATTAGCGCCTCTTTCCTGTGGTTCTTTGGTCTGGCACTGTTGGCCGCCTGGCTGGCGCCGCGGCTGCGTACCGCCAGAGCCCAGCGGATCATCAACATTGTGGTCGGCGCCGTCATGTGGTTTATTGCGTTTCAGCTGGCAAAAGAGGGCGTCGGCCATATCCAGGCGTTGCTCAACTAAGCGTTGTCCGATGGACTTTCCCGCTGTACGCGCTAAGCTTGCTGGCATGCGTCCCGTAAGGGCGATTTAAGTAACATGGAGAAACGACAGTGAAGTTAAAAGTCTTAGCCCTGGCGGCAACACTCGGATTTAGCACGATGGCGGCACAGGCCAGCGAATTGCCGGACGGTCCGCATATTGTGACTTCAGGCACAGCAAGCGTTGCTGCGGTTCCGGATATCGCCACCCTGGCGATCGAAGTGAACGTGGCGGCAAAAGATGCCGCATCGGCAAAAAAACAGGCTGACGATCGCGTTGCGCAATACCTCTCTTTCCTCGAAAAGAGCGGCATTGCGAAAAAAGACATCAACTCGGCGAATCTGCGCACCCAACCTGATTACGACTATCAGAACGGGAAAAGCATTCTCAAAGGCTATCGCGCGGTGCGCACTGTCGAAGTGACCTTGCGCCAGCTGGATAAACTCAACGGTCTGCTGGACGGCGCCCTGAAAGCCGGTCTGAACGAAATTCGCTCCGTCTCGCTGGGCGTTGCGCAACCGGACGCCTACAAAGATAAAGCGCGTAAAGCGGCGATCGACGACGCCGTGCATCAGGCGCAGGAGCTGGCCGCAGGTTTCCACAGCAAGCTGGGTCCGGTGTACAGCGTGCGCTACCACGTCTCTAATTATCAGCCGAGCCCGATGGTTCGCATGATGAAGGCCGCTGACGCTGCGCCGGTTTCCGCCCAGGAAACCTACGAGCAGGCCACCATCCAGTTTGACGACCAGGTCGACGTCGTGTTTGAACTGCAGCCGGCGCAGGCCGCGGCCCCGGCCACGCCGGCGAAACCGGCTGAAGCGCCGAAACCGGCCCAGTAAGCGATAGAAACAAAAAAGCCACTTCAGCGAAGTGGCTTTTTTTATGCCCGCGGCTTAATCCTGACGCAGCACCTTGTGGCCGTAGTCGATGAGCGCATCGGTCACCCGGCGCATCATGCGGCTTTCCGGGGCAAAGCGGTGCCAGTAAAGCATACGGCGCTGAAACAGGCCGGGAGTGAGGTCGATAAGCTCGCCGCTGTTGAGCTCTTTTTCGATCTGCAGATGGGGGATCATGCAGCAGGTGGTGCCCTGGCGCGCCAGCTGGACGAAGGCTTCCGACGAGTTGACGATATGGCAGGGGACGCTACCCGGCGGCAGGTCGAAGTTTTGCTGCAGAAATGCCTGATGCATATCATCCAGATGATCGAAAGCGACGACCGGCGCTTTCAGCAGCGCCGAGCGCGTTACGCCGTTGGGGAAATAGCGTTGCGCAAACTCTTTTGAGGCGACAAACAGGTAATCGAGCGCGCCGAGCTGATCCACCAGGCAGCTTGGCAGCGCCTGCGGCTGGATACTTACCGCGCCGACCACTTCGCCACGGCGCAGGCGTTCCTGGGTGCGGGTTTCATCTTCCACCTGCAGGTTGAGACGAATAGGGGAGTCCGACAGCACATTAGCCAGCGCCGGCAGCAGCCAGGTCGCCAGACTGTCGGCGTTCACCGCCAGCGACAGCAGCAGCGGCGTGGAGCCAGTCTGCTCGTCCCCCAGCCACTCTTCCTCCAGCAGTTCAACCTGGCGCAACAGTGCCAGCAATTTTTGCCCTTGCTCGGTTGGGCGCGGCGGCACGGTACGTACCAGCAGCGGCTGGCCGAACATATTTTCCAGTTGCTTAATACGCTGTGAGACGGCGGACTGGGTAATACATAGCTTCTGCGCGGCGCGCTCAAATCCTCGTTCTCTAATCACCGCGTCCAGCGCTTGTAGTGTCCTGTAGTCCGGTCGTTTCATTATTCTGGCGTGCCCCCATAACTAATCGTTATCTCGCACTATGACATAAATTTTTATTTGATACAGACGAAATTGGTCTGCTCTGTTGTGTGATCTGCATCGCAGGGACATTTCCACTGTCGATGTTCTATAATGCGCCACAGGCATTCACATCTCGGACCATAATTATGACGCAGGATGAACTGAAAAAAGCGGTAGGTTGGGCGGCGCTGCAATACGTACAGCCAGGGACCATTGTGGGCGTAGGCACCGGCTCGACGGCGGCCCATTTTATTGACGCGCTGGGCACCATGAAGGGGCAAATCGAAGGGGCGGTTTCCAGCTCCGATGCCTCCACCGAGAAGCTGAAAAGCCTCGGGATCACCGTCTTCGATCTCAACAGCGTCGATCGCCTGGGGATCTACGTTGACGGCGCGGATGAGATCAACGGCCACATGCAGATGATCAAAGGCGGCGGCGCGGCGCTGACCCGTGAGAAGATCATCGCCTCGGTAGCGGATAAATTTATCTGCATCGCCGATGCCTCCAAGCAGGTCGATATTCTGGGTAAATTCCCGCTGCCGGTTGAGGTCATTCCGATGGCGCGCAGCGCCGTGGCGCGCCAGCTGGTCAAGTTGGGCGGCCGTCCGGAATACCGTCAGGGCGTGGTGACCGATAACGGCAACGTGATCCTTGACGTGCACGGCCTGGAAATTCTCGATGCTATCGCGCTGGAAAACGCGATTAACGGCATTCCTGGCGTCGTGACCGTGGGGCTGTTCGCCAACCGCGGCGCCGACGTGGCGCTGATCGGCACCGCTGACGGTGTGAAAACCATCGTAAAATAGTCTGTCCGCAGGGAGCCAACCGGCTCCCTCGCAAATATTTTTTCACCTGGCGCAATTTAGTGACTTCTGTCACATTTGTGCAACCATTCTGATTAACGCGCTACCGTTCATTATCTTTCTGGTGTTTTGTCCTGCCATTTCCTTCTGAATGACATTTCTTCAGGACAGCGACGCAAACGTTCATATTGCCGCGATAGTTTTTTTTGATATGTTGCTGAGACGAACTTTCGTTCAGCACGACATCAGTTAAGACAAAACAGGACGGGGAAATGGCTAAGGTATCACTGGAAAAAGACAAGATTAAATTTCTGCTGGTTGAAGGTGTGCATCAAAAGGCAATCGATAGCCTTCGCGCGGCAGGTTACACCAACATTGAATTTCATAAAGGCGCGCTGGATTCCGAACAGCTGAAAGCGTCGATCCGTGATGCCCATTTCATCGGCCTGCGTTCCCGTACCCACCTGACTGAAGAGATTTTCGCCGCGGCGGAAAAACTGGTTGCCGTCGGCTGCTTCTGCATCGGTACCAACCAGGTCGATCTGGACGCCGCCGCGAAACGCGGTATTCCGGTGTTTAACGCGCCATTCTCCAATACCCGTTCGGTGGCCGAGCTGGTGATCGGTGAGCTGCTGCTGCTGCTGCGCGGCGTGCCGGAAGCCAACGCCAAGGCGCATCGCGGCGTATGGAATAAGCTGGCGGTGGGGAGCTTTGAAGCGCGCGGCAAGAAACTGGGGATTATCGGTTACGGCCACATCGGCACCCAGCTCGGCATTCTGGCGGAATCGCTGGGGATGCATGTCTTCTTCTATGATATTGAAAACAAACTGCCGCTGGGCAACGCCACTCAGGTACAGCATCTCTCCGACCTGCTGAACATGAGTGATGTGGTCAGCCTGCACGTGCCGGAAAACGCCTCCACCAAAAATATGATGGGCGCGGAAGAGCTGGCGCTGATGAAGCCGGGCGCGCTGCTGATCAACGCTTCCCGCGGTACCGTGGTGGATATTCCGGCGCTATGCGATGCGCTGGCGAGTAAGCATCTGGCCGGGGCGGCGATCGACGTCTTCCCGACCGAACCCGCGACCAACAGCGACCCCTTCACTTCGCCGCTGTGCGAGTTTGATAACGTGATCCTGACGCCGCATATCGGTGGCTCCACTCAGGAAGCGCAGGAGAACATCGGTCTGGAAGTGGCCGGCAAGCTGGCGAAGTACTCTGACAATGGGTCTACCCTGTCGGCGGTCAACTTCCCGGAAGTTTCTCTGCCGCTGCACGGTGGACGCCGTCTGCTGCACATCCATGAGAACCGGCCGGGCATCCTGACCGCCATCAACCAGATCTTCGCCGCGCAGAGCATCAATATTGCCGCCCAGTATCTGCAAACGTCGCCGCAGATGGGTTACGTGGTTATTGATATCGAAGCGGAAGAAGATGTTGCCCAGCAGGCGCTGCAGGCGATGAAAGCGATCCCGGGGACTATCCGCGCCCGTCTGCTGTTCTAACCATTTTTGCCTCTCGGGCAGGTCGCGTGCCTGCCCGTTTTTTTGTTAACACCTTCCAGGCTGAAATTCTTCTCCTCACGTACCTACCAACACCAGGTTTTGCCCGGGGTGATCACCGCCGGCAGCGGGATATCCCACTCTTCGCTCGGCAGGGCGTCCACCTGCTGGCAGTCGTGCGCGTAGCCCACCGGCTGCAGGCGATACTGTTGCCAGTTTTGCAGCGTCCGGTCGTAAAAACCGCCACCCATCCCCAGCCGTTGTCCGCCGGCATCGAAGGCCACCAGCGGGGTGACCAGCACATCGAGATCAGCGAGCGGCAGCACGTCGCGCACGTCGAGCTTCGGTTCGCGGATCTTCAGGCGATTCACTATCAGTTCGCTCTGCGGATGGTAATGTAAAAACAACAGGTTACCGGGGCTAAACGGATGCAGCACCGGGAGATACACCCGCTTGCCGGCCCGCCAGAGCTGGTCAATCAGCGGTTGGGTGTCCAGCTCGCCGTCAAAGGAGAGAAACAGCGCCACGGTGTGGGCGAGAACCACCGGCGGCCAGGCCATCATTCGCTCTGCGGCCTGCAGGGCAAACTGCCGCTGTTGCTCAGGGCTGAGCGCGCGTCGACGCTCGCGGATCTGCTGGCGAATATGCTGGCGGGAAAGCAGGGTATCGGGCTGTAGGGTCATGCAGGTCTCATGGCGAGCAGGCGAAACAATAGAAAGCAGTGTAATACAGTGCGGCGTCAGCCGAAAACAGGTGTGGGGGAATAATGCGAAGTGAGGAAGGGAATCTCCGAGATGCCGCCGCAGGCTGTAACCCTTGAACCCTTGGTTCAAGGTGAATGTGTCGTCACGGTTTTAAGGCTTCTCGGACGGGCCGAGCATGCTCACCAACCGTGGAGCGCCACATTCTTGTGGTATGAAATATCGGCTCAGGGGACTGGCCCGCTTGCAAACATCTCAGAGAAATTTTGTTCCTGGAGTTACTCTAACACAGTTAACTGCAAAGTGTTATTCAAACTTCGACCCTGGTCTTTCGCTTATGCGACCTTGCTCAAGCAATGCTTGCTCGATGGTCTGCTGAAGCATGCGAATGCGCTGCTCCATGCTGGAAGCGTAGTCGCGGGTCTTCGCTTTTTCCTGAGTCAACTCATAGCTGATGTTCAACGCGGCGATGAAGACCAGCTGCTCAGTATTTGTGACTCTAGTGCGTTCTTTTAAATCTTGCAACCGCTGATTAAGGTCTTCAGCTGCCTGATTCAGGGCATCCCTTTGTTCAGGCGGGCAATTCACTCGCAGTGAACGGCCGAAAATTTGGAGATCTACGGGTTGTGCAGACATGCCACCTTCCTGCTGATTGACTGCGCTGCCTTCACACCCTGACCCGGGTCTGCGAAGGGGCGACACTATAGCTACCCTGGTGCGAAGATACAAGCCCTATTCTGGTTCACCAGGGTCCAAAGTGGTAGCATACCATGAATATTCCTCCCAACGATGACGAATGCGCATGTCTATACAGAACGAAATGCCTGGTTACAACGATGTAGACCAGTTACTGAACCAACAAGGGGTAGGGCTTACCCCGGCCGAGATGCACGGTTTGATCAGCGGATTGCTGTGCGGCGGCAACACGGACAGCAGCTGGCAGCCGCTGGTGCACGACCTGACCAACGAAGGTCTCGCCTTCGGCCATGAGCTGGCCCAGGCGCTGCGTAACATGCATTCCGCCATCAGCGACTCACTGGATGACGACGGCTTCCTCTTTCAACTGTATCTGCCGGAAGGCGATGCGCTGAGCGTCTTTGATCGCGCCGACGCTCTCGCCGGCTGGGTCAACCACTTCCTTCTTGGCCTTGGCGTGAGCCAGCCGAAGCTGGATAAAGTGAAAGACGAAACCGGGGAAGCGATTGACGATCTGCGTAATATTGCCCAGCTGGGCTACGATGAAGACGAAGATCAGGAAGAGCTGGAGATGTCTCTGGAGGAGATTATCGAGTATGTCCGCGTTGCCGCACTGCTGTGCCACGACACCTTTGCGCGTCAGCAGCCAACCGCACCGGAAGTCCGCAAACCGACATTACACTAACTAAAATTCGTTCAGGGGGCGTCATGACTCAGCAGGAATTTCTCTCGCGTCGCCAGGCGCTGTTGGCGCAGATGCAGCCAGGCAGCGCGGCGCTGATTTTCGCCGCACCGGAAGCGGTACGCAGTGCAGATTCGGAATATCCCTACCGGCAGAACAGCGATTTTTGGTACTTCACCGGCTTCAACGAACCGGAAGCGCTGCTGGTGTTGATTAAAAGCGATGAAACCCACAACCATAGCGTGCTGTTCAACCGGGTTCGCGATCTGACCGCTGAGATCTGGTTCGGTCGCCGTCTGGGCCAGGAGGCCGCGCCGGCGAAGCTTGGCGTTGACCGGGCGCTGGCGTTCAGCGAAATCAACCAGCAGCTGTATCAGCTGCTCAACGGTCTGGACGCTATCTATTTCGCCCAGGGCGAATATGCCTATGCCGATGAGATTGTGTTCAACGCCCTCGAAAAACTACGCAAAGGCTCGCGCCAGAACCTGCAGGCGCCGAACTCGGTCATCGACTGGCGGCCCATTGTGCATGAGATGCGCCTGTTCAAATCGGCGGAAGAGCTGGCCGTGATGCGCCGCGCCGGTGAAATTAGCGCTCTGGCCCATACCCGGGCGATGGAAAAATGCCGCCCAGGCATGTTCGAGTATCAGCTGGAAGGCGAAATTCTTCATGAATTCAATCGCCACGGCGCGCGTTTCCCTTCCTATAACACCATCGTTGGCGGCGGCGAAAACGGCTGCATTCTGCACTACACCGAAAATGAATCTGAACTGCGCGACGGCGATCTGGTGTTGATTGACGCCGGCTGCGAGTATCGCGGCTACGCCGGCGACATTACCCGCACCTTCCCGGTGAACGGCAAATTCAGCCAGCCGCAGCGCGAAATCTACGATATCGTGCTGGAATCGCTGGAGACCGCGCTGGAACTCTACCGCCCGGGCACCTCAATCTGCCAGGTGAATCAGGAAGTGGTGCGCATCATGATCACCGGCCTGGTGCGGCTCGGGATCCTCAAAGGCGAGGTTGACGAGCTGATCGCCAACAACGCCCACCGCCCGTACTTTATGCACGGTCTGAGCCACTGGCTGGGGCTGGATGTGCACGATGTCGGTAATTACGACACCGACCGTTCGCGCGTCCTGGAACCGGGAATGGTGCTGACCGTCGAGCCGGGGCTGTATATCGCCGCCGACGCCGACGTACCGGCGCAGTATCGCGGCATCGGCATTCGTATTGAAGATGACATCGTGATTACTGAAGACGGCAACGAAAATCTCACCGCCGGCGTGGTGAAGAAGGCGGATGAGATCGAGGCGCTGATGGCGGCGGCGCGCCAGTCATGAGCGTGCTGATTGTCGGCGGCGGGATGACCGGCGCGACGCTCGCCCTGGCCATCTCCCGTATGACCGGCGGCGCGCTGCCGGTCCATCTGATTGAGGCGCAGGATCCCCAGTCGGCTCGCCATCCCGGCTTCGACGACCGGGCGATCGCCCTGGCCGCCGGCACCTGCCAGCAACTGGCGCGCATCGGCGTCTGGCAACGTCTCGCCGAGCGGGCGACGCCTATCCAGCGGGTACACGTCAGCGACCGCGGCCATGCTGGTTTTGTGAATCTGGCGGCGGCGGATTATAGCCTGTCGGCGCTGGGTCAGGTGGTTGAACTCCACGATGTCGGCCAGCGACTGTTTAGCCTGCTGCGCGAGGCACCGGGCGTGACGCTACATTGCCCGGCGAAAGTGGAAGCGGTCAGTCGCAGCCAGGAGAGCGTCAGCCTTACCCTTGAGGGGGGCGAAACGATCAGCGGTAAGCTGCTGGTGGCGGCGGACGGTTCGCGTTCGTCGCTGGGCGCCCGCTGCGGCATCAGCTGGCAACAGCAGCCCTATGAGCAACTGGCGATTATCGCCAACGTGAGCACCGCGCTGCCCCACGAAGGCCGCGCGTTCGAACGTTTTACCGAGCATGGCCCGCTGGCGATGCTGCCGATGTCGCAAGGGCGCTGCTCGCTGGTGTGGTGTCATCCGCAGTCGCGCCGCGATGAGGTGCTGAGCTGGTCTGACGAACGTTTTTGTCAGGAGCTGCAGCAGGCGTTCGGCTGGCGGCTGGGGCGCATTACTCACGCCGGGAAGCGCAGCGTCTATCCGCTGGCTCTCACCACCGCCAGCCGCGCGGTGTCGCACCGCCTGGCGCTGGTCGGCAACGCGGCGCAGACGCTGCACCCGATTGCCGGGCAGGGCTTTAATCTCGGCCTGCGCGATGTGATGAGCCTGGCGGAGCTGCTCGCTGACGCCCATCTCAGCGGCGAAGATGTCGGCCATTATCCGCTGCTGTGTCGCTATCAGGCGCGCAGGGCAGGGGATAAAGCCGCCACCATCGGCGTGACCGATGGGCTGGTGCATCTGTTTGCCAACCGTTGGACGCCGCTGGTGGCGGGGCGCAATGTCGGTCTGATGGCCATGGAATTATTTACCCCGGCGCGCGATGCGCTGGCGCAGCGTACCCTCGGTTGGGTTCCCCGTTAAGGAGTAGAACGTGCAAAGTGTTGATGTTGCCATTGTTGGCGGTGGAATGGTGGGGCTGGCGGTAGCCTGCGGTTTACAGGGCAGCGGCCTGCGCGTCGCGGTGCTGGAGAAAGCGGAGCCGCAGCCGCTGGCCGCCGATGCGCCGCCGGCGCTGCGCGTGTCGGCAATTAACGCCGCCAGCGAAAAGCTACTGACCCGCATCGGCGTCTGGTCAGAGATCGTCGCCCAGCGCGCCAGCTGCTATCACGGAATGGAAGTGTGGGACAAAGACAGCTTCGGCCGCATTAGCTTTGATGACCAGAGCATGGGCTTCAGCCATCTGGGCCACATTATTGAAAACGCTGTGGTGCATTATGCGCTGTGGCAGAAGGCGCAGCGCTGCGCCGACGTCACCCTGCTGGCGCCTGCGCAACTGCAGCAGGTGGCGTGGGGCGAGAATGAAGCCTTTCTCAGCCTGCAGGACGGCAGCATGCTCACCGCGCGGCTGGTGATCGGCGCCGATGGTGCCAATTCATGGCTGCGCAATAAAGCCGATATTCCGCTGACTTTCTGGGATTACCATCATCATGCGCTGGTGGCGACCATCCGTACCGCTGAGCCGCATCAGGCGGTGGCCCGCCAGGCGTTCCATGGCGACGGGATCCTCGCCTTCCTGCCGCTCTGCGATCCGCATCTGTGCTCGATCGTCTGGTCGCTGTCGCCGGCGGAGGCGCAGCGGATGCAGGAGGCTGATGAAGCCACCTTTAATCAGGCGTTGAATATCGCCTTCGATAATGGCCTTGGCCTCTGCCAGCTGGAAAGCGCACGTGAAGTCTTCCCGCTGACCGGCCGCTATGCCCGCCAGTTCGCCGCCCACCGCCTGGCGCTGGTCGGCGATGCCGCGCATACCATCCACCCGCTGGCCGGGCAGGGCGTCAATCTCGGCTTTATGGATGCCGCCGAGCTTATTGACGAACTGAAGCGCCTGCACGCCCAGGGCAAGGATATCGGCCAGCATCTTTATCTGCGCCGCTACGAGCGTAGCCGCAAGCACAGCGCCGCGCTGATGCTGGCGGGCATGCAGGGCTTCCGCGACATGTTTTCCGGTAGCCATCCGGCGAAGAAATTCATCCGCGACATGGGGCTGAAACTGGCCGATACGCTGCCGGGCGTGAAACCGCAGCTGATTCGCCAGGCGATGGGCCTCAACGATCTGCCTGCCTGGTTACGTTAACCGCGTCACACTTCTTTCACCCGGCCTGCGCGCCGGGTTTTCCCCCTCATTTGAAATATTCTAATTTCACCTCTTTTTTCGCATTAGATTTATTAATGCGTCCTTTTTTTTGTTAAAGAAATTAGGACGATAAAATCGCACAAAACACCATCATTCCCTAATCAGTGCCGCCTTAATGTTAATTTTATGTGGCATAAATCGCTTTTTTCCAGTCAATAACTCTGTAGGCTTTTCGGCGGATTTTAGTCATAAGCTAATGTGATGCTCTGAATGAGCTTATGGTTTAGTGCCGGGTTCGGTGGTAAGTTCAGGCAAAAGAGAACGTTTGCGTCGGCGTTCGTCAGCGATGCCGACACCCGATTTCGTGGCGAAAAATCGCCGACAATCTTGTGGCTGGTTCCGTTTTTATTCGATGAGGAAAAGATGGCTCAACAGACTCCGTTGTATGAACAACACACGCTGTGCGGCGCGCGCATGGTGGATTTCCATGGCTGGATGATGCCGCTGCATTACGGATCCCAGATTGATGAGCACCATGCGGTGCGCGGCGACGCAGGCATGTTCGATGTGTCGCATATGACCATCGTTGATTTCCATGGCAGCCGGACCAGAGAGTTCTTGCGCTATTTGCTGGCCAACGACGTGGCGAAGCTCACCACCCCAGGCAAAGCGCTCTACACCGGCATGCTGACCGCCTCCGCCGGCGTCATCGACGACCTGATTGTCTATTTCCTCTCTGAAGATTATTTCCGCCTCGTTGTTAACTCCGCCACCCGCGAAAAAGACCTCGCCTGGATTTCCGAACAAGCTGAACCCTACGGCCTCGAAATCATCGTCCGCGACGATCTGTCGCTGATCGCGGTCCAGGGTCCGCAGGCGAAAGCGAAGGCGGCGACGCTTTTTACCGACGCGCAGCGTCAGGCCGTGGAAGGTATGAAGCCGTTCTTCGGCGTGCAGGCCGGCGAGCTGTTTATCGCCACCACAGGCTATACCGGCGAAGCGGGCTATGAAATCGCCATGCCGAACGAGCAGGCGGCGGATTTCTGGCGCGGTCTGCTGGACGCTGGCGTTAAGCCATGCGGTCTCGGCGCGCGCGATACCCTGCGCCTGGAGGCCGGAATGAACCTGTATGGCCAGGAGATGGACGAAGGCGTCTCTCCGCTGGCGGCGAATATGGGCTGGACTATCGCCTGGGAACCGGCGGATCGTAACTTTATCGGTCGCGAAGCGCTGGAGATGCAGCGTGAAAAGGGCACCGAACAGCTGGTTGGCCTGGTGATGACTGAGAAAGGCGTCCTGCGCGGCGGCCTGCCGGTGCGCTTTACCGATAGCGACGGTAACCAAAAAGAAGGCATTATCACCAGCGGCACCTTCTCGCCGACGCTGGGCTACAGCATCGCGCTGGCTCGCGTGCCGGCCGGGATTGGCGACACCGCGGTGGTGCAAATTCGTAACCGTGAAATGCCGGTAAAAGTGACTAAACCTGGTTTTGTACGCAATGGCAAAGCCATTGTGTGATTTCCCTTTTTTGGAGATGAATTGATGAGCAACGTACCAGCAGAACTGAAATACAGCAAAGAACACGAATGGCTGCGTAAAGAAGCGGACGGCACCTATACCGTCGGGATCACCGAGCATGCGCAGGAGCTGCTGGGCGATATGGTATTCGTTGATCTGCCGGAAGTGGGCGCCACCGTCGAAGCGGGCGCCGATTGCGCGGTTGCCGAATCCGTGAAAGCGGCTTCCGATATTTATGCCCCGATTAGCGGTGAAATCGTTGCCGTTAACGAAGAGCTGAACGACTCGCCGGAACTGGTCAACAGCGACCCGTACACCGACGGCTGGATCTTCAAGATCAAAGCCAGCGACGAAGCGCAGGTTGCCGCGCTGCTGGATGCCGCCGCGTATGAAGCTCTGTTAGAAGACGAATAAATACGCGTCATCCTTCACGCTGCAGGGGCGTTGGCTTCCTGCCGCGCGAATGATTTTGCGTATTCCGGCCCGGTAAGCATCAGCGCTTGCCGGGCAAACCAGTCAGACAATCACGATTCACCGCACGTTTCAGGAACCATCGCTCATGACTCAGACTTTAAGTCAGCTTGAAAACCGCGACGCCTTTATTGAACGTCACATTGGCCCGGACGCTCAGCAGCAGCAAGAGATGCTGAAGACCGTCGGCGCGGATTCGCTTAACGCCCTGATCGGCCAGATTGTGCCGCAGGATATCCAGCTGGCGACCCCACCGCAGGTGGGCGACGCGACAACCGAATTCGCCGCGCTGGCAGAGCTGAAGGCGATCGCCGGTCGCAACAAGCGCTTCAAGTCTTACATCGGCATGGGCTACACCGCCGTGCAGCTGCCGCCGGTTATTCAGCGCAACATGCTGGAAAATCCGGGCTGGTATACCGCCTATACCCCTTACCAGCCGGAAGTCTCCCAGGGCCGCCTGGAATCGCTGCTCAACTTCCAGCAGGTCACTCTCGATCTCACCGGGCTGGATATCGCTTCCGCTTCGCTGCTCGATGAAGCGACCGCCGCCGCCGAAGCGATGGCGATGGCCAAACGCGTCAGCAAACTGAAAAACGCCAACCGCTTCTTCGTTGCCGCCGATGTCCATCCGCAAACCCTGGACGTGGTGCGCACCCGTGCGGAAACCTTCGGCTTCGACGTGATCGTCGATGACGCCGACAAAGTGCTCGATCACCAGGATGTCTTCGGTGTGCTGCTGCAGCAGGTGGGCACCACCGGCGAAATCCACGATTACAGCAAACTAATCGCCGAGCTGAAAGCGCGCAAAGTGATAGTCAGCGTCGCCGCCGACTTTATGGCGCTGGTGCTGCTGACGGCGCCGGGCAAGCAGGGCGCGGATATCGTCTTCGGCTCCGCCCAACGCTTCGGCGTGCCGATGGGCTACGGCGGCCCACACGCGGCCTTCTTCGCAGCGAAAGATGAATTCAAACGCTCCATGCCGGGCCGGATTATCGGCGTATCGAAAGATGCGGCGGGTAACACCGCGCTGCGCATGGCGATGCAGACTCGCGAACAGCACATCCGCCGCGAGAAAGCGAACTCCAACATTTGTACCTCGCAGGTGCTGCTGGCCAACATCGCCAGCTTGTACGCGGTTTTCCACGGCCCGGCGGGTCTGAAACGTATCGCAGGCCGCATTCATCGCCTGACCGACATTCTGGCCGACGGCCTGCAGAAGAAAGGGCTGAAGCTGCGCCATGCGCACTACTTCGACACCCTGTGCGTGGAAGTGGCGGATAAAGCCGCGGTGCTGGCGCGTGCCGAAGCCCTGCAGATTAACCTGCGCAGCGATATTCACGGCGCGGTGGGCATTACGCTCGACGAAGCAACCACCCGCGAAGACGTGCTCAACCTGTTCCGCGCCATCGTCGGCGACGATCATGGTCTGGACATTGATACCCTGGATAAAGACGTGGCGCTGGACAGCCGTTCCATCCCGGCGGCGATGCTGCGCGACGATGCGATCCTCACCCATCCGGTGTTCAACCGCTACCACAGCGAGACCGAGATGATGCGCTACATGCACGCCCTGGAGCGTAAAGATCTGGCGCTGAACCAGGCGATGATCCCGCTGGGTTCCTGCACCATGAAGCTGAACGCCGCGGCGGAGATGATCCCGATCACCTGGCCGGAATTCGCTGAGCTGCACCCGTTCTGCCCGGTCGAGCAGGCGGAAGGGTATCACCAGATGATCGCCCAGCTCTCCGACTGGCTGGTGAAACTGACCGGCTATGACGCCGTCTGCATGCAGCCGAACTCCGGCGCGCAGGGCGAATATGCTGGCCTGCTGGCGATTCGCCACTATCACGAGAGCCGCAACGAAGGCCATCGCGATATCTGCCTGATCCCAAGCTCCGCGCACGGCACCAACCCGGCTTCCGCGCAGATGGCGGGTATGCAGGTGGTGGTGGTTGCGTGCGACAAAAACGGCAATATCGATCTCGCTGACCTGCGTGAAAAAGCAGAGCAGGCGGGGGCGAATCTCTCCTGCATCATGGTCACCTATCCGTCGACCCACGGCGTATATGAAGAGACCATTCGCGAAGTGTGCGAGATCGTGCACCAGTTCGGCGGCCAGGTTTACCTTGACGGCGCTAACATGAACGCCCAGGTCGGGATCACCTCTCCGGGCTATATCGGCGCCGACGTTTCGCACCTCAACCTGCATAAAACGTTCTGCATTCCGCACGGCGGCGGCGGCCCGGGTATGGGCCCAATCGGCGTGAAAGCGCACCTGGCGCCGTTCGTGCCGGGTCACAGCGTGGTGCAGATTGAAGGGATGTTGACCCATCAGGGCGCGGTTTCCGCCGCGCCGTTCGGCAGCGCGTCCATCCTGCCGATCAGCTGGATGTATATTCGCATGATGGGCGCGGAAGGGCTGAAGCAGGCGAGCCAGAACGCGATCCTTAACGCCAACTACATCGCTACCCGTCTGAAAGACGCCTACCCGGTGCTCTACACCGGTCGCGATGGTCGCGTGGCGCACGAATGTATTCTCGATATTCGTCCGCTGAAAGAAGAGACCGGCATTAGCGAACTGGATATCGCCAAGCGTCTGATCGACTTTGGCTTCCATGCGCCAACCATGTCCTTCCCGGTAGCGGGTACGCTGATGGTTGAGCCGACGGAATCGGAAAGCAAAGTGGAGCTGGACCGCTTTATCGACGCGATGCTGGCGATCCGCGCTGAAATCGACCGCGTCAAAGCCGGTGAATGGCCGCTGGAAGACAACCCGCTGGTGAACGCACCGCACACCCAGGGCGAGCTGGTGGGCGAGTGGAACCATCCGTACAGCCGCGAGCTGGCGGTATTCCCGGCTGGGTTGCACAACAAGTACTGGCCGACGGTGAAACGTCTGGATGATGTCTACGGCGACCGCAACCTGTTCTGCTCCTGCGTACCGATGAGCGAATACCAGTAAGTTTGCGTTTTAGCTAAACTTTTAAAGGCGCTGCGGCGCCTTTATTTTTTTGGAGGGAAGGTATGGGAATAGCTCTTATTAGCGGCTCGAGCCGCGGCATAGGCCGGGCGACGGCGCTGCTGCTGGCGCAGGAAGGGTATACCGTGGCGGTCAATTACCATCACAACATTAACGCCGCCACCGAGGTGGTGAATACCATTGTGTCGTCTGGCGGCAAAGCCACGGCGCTGCGGGCGGACATCAGCGATGAAGCGCAGGTGATGGCGATGTTTGAGGCGATTGACCGCATGGGCGAGCCGCTGACGGCGCTGGTCAACAACGCCGGGATCCTCTTTACCCAGTGTACGGTGGAGAGCCTGAGCGCCGAGCGCATTAACCGCGTGCTGGCGACCAACGTCACCGGCTATTTCCTCTGCTGCCGCGAGGCGGTCAAGCGCATGGCGCATCGGCATGGCGGTAAGGGCGGGGCGATAGTTAACGTGTCGTCGGCGGCGTCGCGCCTTGGCGCGCCGGGGGAGTACATTGACTATGCCGCGTCGAAAGGGGCGGTAGATACCCTGACCACCGGGCTGGCGCTGGAGGTGGCGGCGCAGGGGATCCGGGTCAACGGCGTCCGTCCGGGGCTGATTTATACCGAAATGCACGCCTCCGGCGGTGAACCGGGGCGCGTGGATCGAGTGAAAGGTTCGCTACCGATGCGGCGCGGCGGCCAGCCGGAAGAGGTCGCTCAGGCCATTGCCTGGCTGCTGAGCGACAAAGCGTCGTATGTAACGGGTAGCTTCCTTGAACTGGCGGGCGGGAAATAACCCGTAGATGTCTATTGCCCGGCGGCGCTGCGCTTGCCGGCCCTACGGGGTCAAAGCCGAATGGTAGGCCGGGTGGCGGATACGCCTTACCCGGCATAAAAACCGCTAAAGCCCGACGGTCTACCAGGGGGCCGGCCACAGCCTCAGTACCCGTAGCCCGGCTAAGCGCAGCGCGAGCCGGGTAACCCGGCGGCCTACCAGGAGGCCAGCCACAGCCGCAGGCGCATTCCCCAACTGCTGGTCCAGCCGGTGGTAACCGACTTTACCTCGCCTTGAGAAATCACCACCAGCGTTGGCGTCACCCGAATATCCCACTGCCGCGCCAGCTGGCCGCTCGGGTCATTTACCGTCGGCAGCGTCAGTTTCTTTCTGGCAAGCCACGTCTCCAGCGCGGCGTTATCGCCGGAGCGCAGGGCCACCGTCAGCACATTGCCGCCGTCGGCGGCAAGCGATGCCACCGACGGCGTGGTGTAGCGACAAACTCCGCACCAGGTGGCCCAAACGTACAGCAGCAGCGGCTTTTGCTGGCTCATGGCGTTCAGATCCACCGTCCTGCCGTCGAGGGCGTGCAGCGATGTGGCGCTGACGTTTTGCGGCAGCGCGGGCTGGCGAAAATAATCCACCGCCAGGCTCACCGCCGCGCCAATCAGCAGCCACACCGCCAGCTCGCGCAGCCAGCGCCTGATTTTACTGGCCACGGGCTTTCGCCAGCTGCTCTTTCACCAGCCCCTCCAGCTCATCAGCAGGGATCGCGCCGGCCACCATCTGATCGCCGATGATGGTCGCCGGGGTGCCCTGAATATTCAGCACCTGCGACAAAATCAGGTTCATCTTCAGCGAATCCATGGTCTTGTCATCGATATTTACACTATCGGTGGCGGTTTTCTTCTGCGCCGCGGCGATGCTGGCGTCATCGTGATAGCCTTTTTTCGCCATCAGCCGCTGATGCAGCGCCCAGAACTTATCGGGCTGCTGGCGCCAGGTCGATAGCGCCGCTTTGGCGGCATTGACCGAACTTTGCCCCTTGAACGGCAGCAGCTTAACGATCAGCTGAATGTCCGGGTTATCGTGGACGATTTTTTCCAGCAGCGGATCAAACTGTTTGCAGTAAGGGCAGTTGTAATCGGTAAACGAGACGATCGTCAGTTTTGGCGCTTTCGCGCCGGTGCGCGGGCTGTTCGGATCGTTAAACAGCAGCTGCGCCAGCTGGTCATTAGCGTTTGCTTGTGGTTCTTCCGCCGGGGCGGCGAAGCTGAAGGCGGATATGCACAGCAGCAATAAGGCGGTGATAGCTCTCATGTTATTTTCCTTGGGCGACGGACAGGGTGGCGAGAAGGTGTTCGCGATCTAACAGCGCAGGCAGGATCTCTCCCTGCGGCAATCCCGGTCCGTAAATCTGGTTAAACGGCACCGCAGCGCTGCCGCGAGTGGTTAAAAACTGACTAATCGTGGCGGAGGGTCGGCTCCAGTCGCCGCGCAGGGCGACCACGTCCGGCGCTAACAGCGCCTGCTGGACGTCATCGCGCAGCAGCACGTTGTATTTATTGGCTTTACAGGTCACGCACCAGTCGGCGGTGACATCAATAAACACCCGCTTATGTTCCGCCAGGGCGCTGGCGATAGCCTGCTCGCTGAGCGGCTGCCAGTTAACCCGGTCGCGGCGCGGGCCCTCGCCGTCAGATCGGGAGACTAAGGCGACGGCGCCCGCCACCACGATGGCCAGGGCGCCCGCGCGCAGCGCCGTCCGCCAGCGGTAGCGCCAGGCGGTGGCCAGCAGCAGGGCGATGGCCAGAATTACCAGCAGGGTAAGCACCGGCGTACGGCCGATGTGGATCGTCAGCAGGCTGACCAGCCATAGCGCTGAACCAAGCATCATTAGCCCCAGCAGTACGCGCAGATGATTCATCCAGCGGCCGGGACGTGGCAGTCGTTGCGCCAGCCCCGGCCAGGCAACGATCAGCAGCCACGGCAGGCTCATGCCGATCCCCATGGCGAAGAAAATGCCCCACAGCAGCGGCAGAGGCGCCACCAGCGCCACCGACACGGCGGTGCCAAGGAACGGCGCGGTGCAGGGGGTCGCCAGCAGGGTGGCGAAGGTGCCCTGCCAGAAATGGCCCATTAAGCCGTTGCCGCCGCGGGTGGCGAGGAAGGTACTGGCGCTGGAGGAGAGGCGGATTTCGAACAGCCCCAGCAGACTGGCGCTGAACAGGATCATCACCAGCGCCATGGCGCCGATAAACCACGGGCTCTGGAACTGGATCCCCCAGCCGAGCGCCTGATTACCCAGGCGTAGCGCGGTCATCATCAGCGCCAGCGCCAGGAACGAGACGACGATCCCGCACGCCGAGGCGAGGAACTGTCGGCGTACCGCGCCGCGTTCGCGATGTTCGGTTTGCACCAGCGAGCCGAGCTTCATGGCCAGCACTGGCAGCACGCAAGGCATCACATTGAGGATAAGCCCCCCGGCCAACGCCATCAGCAGCACCCAGCCTAACGTCAGCTCCGCCGCGGCGCTGCCGGCGCTGATGGCGATCTGGCTTTCCTGCGCCTGGCCGCTATCCGCCAGCACCAGCGACAAGGTTTTACCGCGCAGATCCGGTGCCGCTTCGCCCCAGCTATCGGTGACCGGTATGGTGGCGGTCAGCGTATCGCCGCGGCTGGTAAAGCTCGGCTTGCCGAAATCGACATCCTCCATGCTGTCGATAAACAGCGCTGGCTGCTGCCAGCCGGCATCGCGGCGAGCGGTCACCGTCAGTTTGCCGCTGACGTAGCTGGCGGTCAGCTGCGAAGTCAGACCATCGCCCAGCGGCAGCGTGCCCATCGCGCGGGTGAAATCGTAGCCAAAACCCTCCCCTGGCGGGGCCGTCATATCCAGCGAAAAGGGATAGTCAGTAAGAATGCAGACATTGCTGCAGGAGGATAACGTCAGTACGCCGCTGAGCGTCGGTGGTATCTTCCCGCGCAGCGTCATCGGGAAGCTGACGTCACCGTGATAGCCCTGAGTGGAAATGCCCGCGACGTCGAAGCGCTGCGGCGTCGGCCAGCGCCAGTCAACCTCCAGCGGCGTGTGCCAGGCGATAGCCGGCGCGATGCCGCCTTCCCCCGGCGAGCGCCAGTAGGTTTTCCAGCCCTTTTCCAGCGCCACGTCTAAAAGCAGGCGGGTATCGCCATTGCTCTCGGTTTGCGCCCGCAGGCGGACGCTGGCGTGTTGATTGTCGGCGGCGCGTAGCCAGCCGCTGTCGGCGGCCTGACTGACGGGCAGCCATAGCCAAAGCAGGCAGACCAGTAGTCGCCTGAATAACATAGACATAAATTTGCTCCATAAATGATGAATTAACCTGAACTGTCAGGAAAATCAGTCACTCACGGAAGACGCATAATCGCAGATGCACCCGCAATCGGGGCGGGGAGATAACGCGGGGAGGCCACTGGCGCTCGATACGCGGCGGGATCGCCGCCAGCACCGCCAGCAGCAGGGTGATAGCCAACAGCGCCCCTTCAAACAGCATCGGCGGGACGGCCATCAGCGACTTGGCGCTGAGTTCGCACGGCGTGACCGGCGCGTCGGCTTTATCCTGGGTTTGCTGTAGTGACGGGCTGTCGGCGGTGAGGTTCATGACCAGCGCGTGCATCCCGGCCATTCGCTGGGCGGTGCAGACCAGCACCACCAGACAGGCCAGGAGGACAAAAAGAATGGCTTTGCGTTGTCGCTTAATCATGAGCGCCTCAAATATTCACGAGGCCTATCTTATCGGGCGAACGCGTTTTGGCAATGGTAAAGCTGTAAAGAAGTGTCTGGCAGATAAGCGATTTGCCCTCTCCCGGCCGGGAGAGGGCGGTCAATTACAGATTCTCGCCGTTGCTGGCGATGACTTCTTTGTACCAGTTAAAGCTCTTCTTGCGCGAGCGGGACATGTCGCCGGTGCCGTCGTCGTGTTTGTTGACGTAGATGAAGCCGTAGCGTTTGCTGTACTGCCCGGTAGTGAAGGAGACGCAGTCGATGCAGCCCCATGGGGTATAGCCCATCAGATCGACGCCGTCATAAGTGACCGCTTTGATCATCTCTTCGATGTGGGCGCGCAGATAGTCGATGCGGTAGTCATCGTTGATGCTGCCGTCGGCTTCGACTTTATCGTAGGCGCCAAAGCCGTTCTCGACGATAAACAGCGGCTTCTGGTAGCGCTCATACAGTTCACACAGGGAATAGCGCAGACCGACCGGGTCAATCTGCCAGCCCCAGTCGGAGGCTTTGACGTGCGGGTTCGGCACGCTGCCTTCGAAGCCGGAAATGGCGTCGCCGGTGCCGCCTTCGGCTTTCACCGCGTTGGTCATGTAGTAGCTGAAGCCGAGGTAAGCGCAAGTGCCTTCGCGCAGGATCTGCGCATCGCCATCTTCCATCTTGATGTTGAAGCCGCGGCGCTCCCACTCATTCAGCACATAGCTCGGGTAGTAACCGCGCAGTTGGACGTCGGTAAAGACGTAGCGCTCGCGCATCGACTCCTGGGCAAACATGACATCTTCCGGTTTGCAGGAGTAAGGGTAGAGGGCGACCATCGCCAGCATGCAGCCGACCTGCATGTCCGGGTTGATGCGCCGCGCCGCTTTCACCGCCAGCGCGCTGGCGACGAACTGATGGTGCAGCACCTGGTACATGGTCTCTTCCGGATTGTCATGCTCGGTATAGACCACCCCGGAGCAGCAGTAGCCGAACAGCGGCGCGCGCCAGTTGCGCTGGTTGTTGATCTCGTTGAAGGTCATCCAGTATTTCACTTTGTGCTTATAGCGCTCGAAAACCACTTCGGCAAAGCGCACAAAGAAATCGACCACTTTGCGGTTGGTCCAGCCGCCGTACTGCTGCACCAGGTGCAGGGGCATCTCGAAGTGGGAGAGGGTGATCACCGGCTCGATGTTGTACTTCAGCAGCTCGTCGAACATGTCGTCGTAGAACTTCAGTCCCTCTTCATTCGGCTGGGTTTCGTCACCCTGCGGGAAGATGCGGGTCCAGGCGATGGAGGTGCGGAAGCATTTGAAGCCCATCTCGGCGAACAGTTTGATGTCTTCTTTGTAGCGGCCGTAGAAATCGACCGCTTGGTGGTTGGGGTAATATTTGCCGGCTTCCACCTGGTGGGTGATTTCACGCGGCACGCCGTGCGCCCCGCCGGTCAGCACGTCGCAGATGCTGGGGCCTTTGCCGCCCTGATCCCAGCCGCCTTCAACCTGATGCGCGGCAACCGCGCCGCCCCATAAAAAATCTTTCGGAAGGGTTAATTTTTTCATCCTGGCTAATCTCTCTAATAACTATTGCGCTCGAGTCTAGCAAAGTGAAATTGAATGTCACGATATAACAAATTCCGCCAAAGGTAATATGTTACATCAAAAAAACAGGCTGTTATTTTTAGCTGATTTTGCGCGCTAATTTACGCCCGAGCGATTCGAGAATATAGATCACTGGAATTTGCGTGGTAATATCGTAGACGCCGCCAATGCGGGTCTGCGGGACGTGCCAGGAGAGATTGAAATCGGCCAGTTTGGCCAGCCGCGAATGCTCGTGACTGGTAATCGACATCACCTTGCAATGATGCAGGCTGAACTGGCTGGCGAAACGCAGGATCTCTTCTGTTTCGCCGGAGACGGAAAGCACGATCGCCAGCGCGTTGCGGGCCATATCGTTGGTCACCGGAAAATAGGGGTCGTCAATATGGTTGCTAAATTTCCCGACGTTGGAGAAGAAACGGGCGCCGTATTTCGCCAGCGCGCCCGAGGTGCCCGCGCCGACAAAAATAATACGTTCTGAGGCGAGAATAATATCGACGGCCTGGTCTAGTAACCCATCGAACTCGTCATTATTAACGCTTTTAAAAAAGCTCATGATTTCACTGGCGCCGATATTTGCCTGTTGAGGCTCGTTCTGCTCAAGATATAATTTAAAACGTACGCGAAATTCAGAGTAGCCCTCGCACTGCAGTTTGCGGCAGAAGCGCAACACGGTGGTGGTGGAGACGCCGGCGGCTTCGGCCAGTTCGCGGATGGTCATGTACATCACTTTGTCGCGATTCTTTATGACGTAGTGGTAGACCATCATCTCAAGATTATTGAGACTGGCGACAGCGGCGTGGGAGAACATACTCACAGGGCGAACTCACAATTCATAATGACCAGGACGGAATTATATCATGCAGGCCAATGACATTACCTTTTTTCAGCGTTTTCAGAACGACATCCTCGCCGGGCGCAAAACCATTACTATTCGCGATGCGGCGGAGTCGCACTTTAAGGTCGGCGATGTGCTGCGCGTTGGGCGCTATGAAGACGACGGCTATTTTTGCACCATCGCCGTGACCGCGACCTCGACAGTGACCCTCGATACGCTGACTGAACAGCATGCTCAACAGGAGAATATGACCCTGGGGCAGCTGCGGCAGGTCATCAGCGACATCTATCCTGGCGAGAGCCAGTTTTATGTCATTGAATTCAAAACGCTTTAAGGTAAGCAGGAACAGCTGTGAGTTGAAATAAAAATTTAACCTTTTGATTTTAATGTATTTACAAATATACATCTTTTTATTTTAGCTAACAGGTGTTCACTGGAATCATTCTCAGTTACCCTAAGTGAGCAATGAAAGCGTTCTTGTTTTCAGGAGTCCAATATGGTGCGCAAACCATTAATCACTCAGGGATATTCTCTGGCAGAGGAAGTTGCCAACAGCATCAGCCACGGGATCGGGCTGGTGTTCGGTATCGTCGGGCTCGTGCTATTGCTGGTGCAGGCGGTGGACACCAACGCCAGCGCGACGGCGATCACCAGCTACAGCCTGTACGGCGGCAGCATGATTATGCTGTTCCTCGCCTCCACGCTCTATCACGCGATCCCGCATCAGCGGGCGAAACAGTGGCTGAAGAAATTCGACCACTGCGCTATCTACTTGTTAATCGCCGGGACCTATACGCCGTTTTTGCTGGTGGGGCTGAACTCGCCGCTGGCGAAGGGGCTGATGATCGTCATCTGGAGCCTGGCGCTGCTGGGGATCCTGTTTAAGCTGACCATCGCGCACCGCTTTAAAATTCTGTCGCTGGTGACCTATCTGACCATGGGCTGGCTGTCGCTTATTGTGGTCTATCAGCTGGCGGTGAAGCTGGCGGTGGGGGGCGTAACGCTGCTGGCGGTTGGCGGGGTGGTGTACTCACTGGGGGTCATCTTCTACGTCTGCAAACGTATTCCCTATAACCACGCTATCTGGCACGGCTTCGTGCTCGGCGGCAGCGTGTGTCACTTCCTGGCGATCTATCTTTACATCGGCCAGTCCTGATAAACATCCCACGGTGGCGCTGCGCTTACCGTGGCTACGATACTCTGCGGCCGGGTAGCCCGGCTAAGGCGCAAGCGCCGCAAGCCGGGAACTTTTCCTTAATCTTCTTCCAGCGAATACGGCAATGGTTTGATGCTCAGACTGCCGGCATCGTCGCGCACGCGGAACACGCTGTCCGGTTCCATGTCATTATTCATCACTACCTGGACCATCAGGCTTCCGTCATCCAACTGTACGGCTGCCAGCACCGTACCGGTGCGGCGCCAGTTGTCGCCCATCTTCAGCTCCAGGTCTTCCCCGGCTTCCGGCACCCGGCTGGCGGTACCTGACAGCGTCCACAGCGCGCGCTTATTGGCGCCGCGGAATTTCGCCCGCGCCACCATCTCCTGACCGGTGTAGCAGCCTTTTTTGAAGCTGATGCCGCCCAGCGCCTGCAGGTTGGTGGCCTGCGGAATGAACTGCCCGCTGTTGGCGCTGTCGATAACCGGCAGACCGGCTTCAATATTCAGCGCCAGCCACTGCTGGCTGTTGTTGAGCTGCGCTTCGCCGCGCAACGCGTCGGTGACGCGGTTGGCGGTGTCGACATCGGTCACCAGCAGGAAGCGCTCGCCCGGGTGCTCAAACCACAGCAGGCTGGTGGCGCCTTCGCTGACCACCGGAGTGGCGGCGTCGGGCAGAGCGGCGAACAGCGGCGCCAGCGCGGCGCGCGCCTGGAAGCCGGCCACCCCCAGCAGAACCAGATCGTCGTTGGCGGCGATGGTGACTTTGGAGAAGACGGCATATTTTTTCAGCTCGGTCAGCTGCGCGTCGCGCAGGCTGCGGCGTTCAATCCACGCGAAGCCGCCGTCGCGACGGAATACGCGCAGGTTGCTCCACATCTTGCCTTTGGCGTCACAGTGGGCGGCAAGCAGATGCTGAGCATCGGTGAGACTGCTCACATCGGCGGTAATCTGCCCCTGCAGGTATTTTTCGCTGTCTGGCCCGCTAATCGTCGCCAGCGCCCAGTCATCCAGGGTCATCAGCGTTAACGGCAGACGAGCGGAAGAGGAAGGCTGACGCGGAGGAAAAGGTGTAAAAGCCATAGTCATATCCTGAATCGCTTAACGCAGTGTGTGTGACCAATGGTAAAAGAGCTATAGTGCATTGCAAGTGCTTTCAACAGGCCATTTGTGCGCTGACGTTTGGTGAAGGCCCGGCGTGGGAAAACAATAAGCCCATCATTATTTTATGGTTTTTATGGAAGGATGCTCGCATTCAGCGATATTCCTGTAAAGTTACGGCAGAAAACGGGTTAAACTAACCAATATTTTGCTGCTGGAAGGTCAACATGGACATTAACAATAAAGCTCGTATCCACTGGGCATGCCGCCGCGGGATGCGCGAACTCGACATCTCCATCATGCCGTTCTTTGAGTATGAGTACGATACCCTCAGCGACGCTGACAAACAGCTGTTCATTCGCCTGCTGGAAAATGACGATCCGGATCTATTCAACTGGCTGATGAACCATGGCAAACCGGCCGATGCGGAGCTGCAGCGGATGGTAACCTTAATTCAGACACGGAATCGGGAACGTGGTCCTGTGGCAATCTGATCTCCGTATCTCCTGGCGCGCGCAGTGGTTTTCTCTGCTGCTCCACGGCGTTGTGGCGGCGCTGGTGCTGCTGGTTCCCTGGCCGTTAAGCTACACCCCGATCTGGCTGCTGCTGCTGTCGCTGGTGGTCTTTGACTGTGTGCGCAGCCAGCGACGGATCCATGCCCGTCGCGGGGAGATAAAACTGCTCACCGATTCCCGGCTGCGCTGGCAAAACGCCGACTGGGAGATCCTCGGGACGCCATGGGTTATCAATAGCGGTATGCTGCTGCGTTTGCGCCATGTCGATACCCGGCGCGGACAGCATCTTTGGCTGGCGGCGGACAGCATGGACGCCGGAGAGTGGCGCGATCTGCGCCGGCTGGTGCTGCAAAAACCGGCGCAGGAGTAAGCCGCGTCAGGAAAAGTGTTCGGCCATTTCGCCGAGGATCTGCTCGCACCAGCTCTGGATGCGCTCGTCGCTCAGGTCGTACTGGTTGGTTTCATCCAGCGCCAGGCCAACGAACAGTTGGCCATCCGCGATCACCGGTTTCGGGCTGGTGAACTCATAGCCTTCAGTTGGCCAGTAGCCGACAAACTTCACGCCTTTGGTCGCCAGCTTGTCATGCAGCATGCCCAGCGCGTCAAGGAACCATTCGCCGTAGCCCAACTGATCGCCCATGCCGTAGAGCGCGACGATTTTGCCCTCCAGGTCCAGGGTGTCCAGCTGGTCCCAGACCGCTTCCCAGTCTTCCTGAATTTCGCCGAAATCCCAGGTCGGGATGCCGAGGATCAGTACGTCGTACTGGCTCATCAGCGCGGGGGAGTCATCTTTCAGATTGTGCAGCGTCACCAGCTCGGGGCCGATGATATCGCGGATTTTCTCCGCGGCCATTTCGGTATAGCAGGTACTGGAGCCGTAAAACAGACCTATATTCATCGCGTAAACATCTCGATTCTTGCCGTGAATGGCGGGCAGTGTACCAGAAAGGCGTCCTCTTAAGGCATAATGAGAGCGTTTAACGAACAAAGAGGCCGATGTGAAACAGGATCTGGCACTAATCGAACAGTTTCTCGATGCCCTTTGGCTGGAGCGCAACCTGGCGGAGAATACGCTCAGCGCCTATCGTCGTGATTTGACGATGCTCGTGGAGTGGCTGCACCATCGCGGTCTGTCGCTGGCAAGCGTCGGCAGCGACGACCTGCAGGCGCTGCTGGCCGAGCGGCAGTCCGGCGGCTATAAAGCCACCAGCACCGCGCGCCTGCTGAGCGCTGTGCGTCGCTTCTTCCAGCATCTGTACCGGGAAAAAATTCGCCCGGACGACCCCAGCGCGCTGCTGGCCTCGCCAAAGCTGCCGCAGCGGCTGCCGAAGGATCTCAGTGAGGCGCAGGTTGAGCGTCTGCTGCAGGCCCCGCTGGTGGAGCAGCCGCTGGAATTGCGCGATAAAGCGATGCTGGAGGTGCTGTATGCCACCGGCCTGCGCGTTTCGGAGCTGGTGGGGCTGACGATGAGCGACATCAGCCTGCGACAGGGCGTGCTGCGGGTGGTGGGGAAAGGCAACAAAGAGCGGCTGGTGCCGCTGGGGGAAGAGGCGGTACTGTGGGTGGAAAATTACCTCGAGTATGGTCGCCCCTGGCTGCTGAACGGCGTGGCGTCGGATGTCTTATTTCCCAGTCAGCGCGCCCAGCAGATGACGCGCCAGACCTTCTGGCACCGGATTAAACACTATGCCGTGCTGGCGGGGATCGACAGCGAAAAGCTCTCCCCGCACGTGTTGCGCCATGCGTTCGCCACGCATTTGCTCAATCATGGCGCCGACCTGCGTGTGGTGCAGATGCTGTTAGGACACAGCGATCTCTCCACCACGCAGATTTACACCCACGTGGCGACCGAGCGTCTGCGACAACTTCATCAACAGCACCACCCGCGGGCGTGAGTGCTGAATAAAAGGACTGAGTATGAAAAAAGGTTTATTGATGTTCACCCTGCTGGCGGCTTCCCTTTCCGGGGCGGCGCATGCCGATAGCGCGGCAATTAAACAGTCGCTGGCGAAGCTGGGTGTACAGAGCACCGATATTCAACCGTCGCCGGTTTCCGGGATGAGCACGGTGCTGACCGACAGCGGCGTGCTGTATGTCACCGACGATGGCAAGCACATCATCCAGGGGCCGATGTACGACGTGAGCGGCGCGCAGCCGGTCAACGTCACTAACCAGCTGCTGCTGGGGAAGCTGAACGCGCTGAGCAACGAAATGATTGTCTACAAAGCGCCGAAGGAGCAGCACGTCATTACCGTCTTCACCGACATCACCTGCGGTTATTGCCACAAGCTGCATGAGCAAATGAGCGACTACAACGCGCTGGGGATCACCGTGCGCTACCTGGCCTTCCCGCGCCAGGGGCTGCAGAGCCAGGCGGAGCAGGACATGAAGGCCATCTGGTGCGCGAAAGATCGCAACAAAGCGCTGGATGACGCCATGAACGGCAAGGGCGTGCAGCCGGCGAGCTGCAGCGTGGATATCGCCAAACATTACACCCTCGGCGTGCAGATGGGCGTCAACGGCACCCCGGCGATGGTCCTCAGCAACGGCATGGTGCTGCCGGGCTATCAGGGGCCGAAAGAGCTGAAGGCGTTCCTCGACGAGCATAAAAAACAGACAAGCGGTAACTGATTCGCGTGAAACAACAGATACAACTACGCCGCCGCGAGGCGGTTGACGGCGTCGATTTACCCGCCGATCTGCCGCCGCTGCTGCAGCGGCTGTATGCCAGCCGCGGGGTGCGCAGCGCCCAGGAGCTGGAGCGCAGCGTCAAAGGCATGCTCCCCTGGACACAGCTCACCGGCGTTGAAAAAGCGGTCGGGATGCTGCACGACGCATTCCAGAAAGGGCTGCACATTGTCGTGGTCGGCGATTTTGACGCCGACGGCGCCACCAGCACCGCGCTCAGCGTGCTGGCCCTGCGCGCGCTGGGCTACGGCAACGTCTCCTACCTGGTGCCGAACCGTTTTGAAGACGGCTACGGCTTAAGCCCGGAAGTGGTCGATCAGGCTCACGCCCGCGGCGCGCAGATGATCATGACCGTCGACAATGGGATCTCGTCCCATGCCGGCGTCGATCATGCCCATGCCTTGGGGATCCCGGTGCTGGTGACCGATCACCACCTGCCGGGGGAGACGCTGCCGGCGGCGGAGGCCATCGTTAACCCTAACCTGCGCGATTGCGACTTCCCATCGAAATCGCTGGCCGGGGTGGGGGTGGCGTTCTATCTGATGCTGGCGCTGCGCACCTTTCTGCGTGATAACGGCTGGTTCAACGCCCGCGGCATCGCCGCGCCGAACCTTGCCGAGCTGCTGGATTTGGTGGCGCTTGGCACCGTTGCCGACGTCGTGCCGCTGGATGCTAACAACCGTATTCTCACCTGGCAGGGGTTAAGCCGCATTCGCGCCGGCAAGTGCCGGCCCGGCATTAAGGCGCTGCTGGAGATTGCCAACCGCGATCCGCAAAAGCTGGCGGCCAGCGACCTCGGTTTCGCCCTCGGGCCGCGCCTGAACGCGGCGGGACGGCTGGACGACATGTCGGTCGGCGTCGCGCTGCTGCTGTGCGATAACATCGGCGAAGCGCGCGTGTTAGCCAACGAGCTTGACGCGCTCAACCAGACGCGCAAAGAGATCGAGCAGGGGATGCAGGCGGAAGCGTTAACCCTGTGTCAACAGCTGGAACGCAGTAGCGACACCCTGCCCGGCGGGCTGGCGATGTACCATCCGCAGTGGCACCAGGGGGTGGTCGGCATCCTCGCCTCGCGAATTAAGGAACGTTTCCACCGGCCGGTGATCGCCTTTGCGCCCACCGGCGACGGCACGCTGAAAGGCTCCGGCCGCTCCATTCAGGGGCTGCATATGCGCGATGCGCTGGAGCGCCTTGATACGCTCTATCCGGGGCTGATCCTGAAGTTCGGCGGCCACGCGATGGCGGCAGGATTATCGCTGGAAGAGGCGCGCTTTGAGGAGTTTCAGCAGCGCTTCGGCGAGCTGGTGACCGAGTGGCTGGATCCCGCGCTGTTGCAGGGCGAGGTGGTCTCCGACGGCCCGCTGACGGCGGCGGAGATGAGCATGGAAGTAGCGCAGATGCTGCGCGACGCCGGGCCGTGGGGACAGATGTTCCCGGAACCACTCTTTGACGGCCGTTTCCGTCTGCTGCAGCAGCGGCTAGTGGGCGAGCGTCACCTGAAGGTGATGGTCGAGCCAGTTGACGGCGGCCCCCTGCTGGACGGTATCGCCTTCAACGTGGATACTTCCATCTGGCCCGACAACGGCGTGCGCGAAGTCCAGTTAGCCTACAAGCTCGACATCAATGAGTTCCGCGGCAACCGCAGCCTGCAGCTGATCATCGATCACCTCTGGCCAAATTGACAACAGTGTATGAATAAGGGCGCGAATCCGGTAGAATTCCGCTCTTATCACCGCATTTTGACAAATCCATTAAAAGAAACCGACCATGTTTGAAATAAATCCGGTAAAAAACCGCATTCAGGACCTCACGGAGCGCTCCGACGTTCTTAGGGGGTATCTTTGACTACGATGCCAAGAAAGAGCGTCTCGAAGAAGTAAACGCCGAGCTGGAACAGCCGGACGTCTGGAACGAACCTGAACGCGCTCAGGCGCTGGGTAAAGAGCGTTCTTCCCTGGAAGCCATCGTAGATACCCTGGATCAGATGTCCCAGGGGCTGGAAGACGTTGCCGGCCTGCTGGATCTGGCCGTGGAAGCGGACGACGAAGAGACCTTCAACGAAGCCGTCGCCGAGCTGGATACGCTGGAAGAGAAGCTGGCGCAGCTTGAGTTCCGCCGCATGTTCTCCGGCGAATACGACAGCGCCGATTGCTACCTTGATATTCAGGCCGGTTCCGGCGGCACCGAAGCCCAGGACTGGGCCAGCATGCTGATGCGCATGTACCTGCGCTGGGCGGAAGCGCGCGGCTTTAAGACCGAAATCATCGAAGAATCCGAAGGTGAAGTCGCAGGGATTAAATCCGTGACCATCAAGATCATTGGTGATTACGCCTACGGCTGGCTGCGTACCGAAACCGGCGTTCATCGTCTGGTGCGTAAGAGCCCGTTCGATTCCGGCGGCCGCCGTCATACCTCCTTCAGCTCCGCGTTCGTTTACCCGGAAGTCGAAGACGATATCGATATCGAAATTAACCCGGCCGACCTGCGCATTGACGTATACCGCGCCTCCGGCGCCGGTGGGCAGCACGTTAACCGTACAGAATCCGCGGTGCGTATTACCCACATCCCGACCGGGTTGGTAACGCAGTGCCAGAACGACCGTTCGCAGCACAAAAACAAAGACCAGGCCATGAAGCAGATGAAAGCGAAGCTTTATGAGCTGGAGATGCAGAAGAAAAATGCCGAGAAGCAGGCGATGGAAGACAACAAGTCCGATATTGGCTGGGGCAGCCAGATCCGCTCTTACGTGTTGGATGACTCGCGTATTAAAGATCTGCGTACCGGGGTGGAAACCCGCAACACTCAGGCGGTGCTCGACGGCAGCCTGGACCAATTTATCGAAGCAAGTTTGAAAGCAGGGTTATGAGGAACCAACATGTCTGAACAACAAGCACAGGGCGCTGACGCGGCAATTGACCTTAATAATGAACTGAAAACCCGTCGCGAGAAGCTGGCTGCGCTGCGTGAGCAGGGCGTCGCTTTCCCGAACGATTTCCGTCGTGACCATACCTCTGACCAACTGCACGCTGACTTCGATGGCAAAGAAAACGAAGAGCTGGAAGCGCTGAACATTGAAGTGGCCGTGGCTGGCCGCATGATGACCCGTCGTATCATGGGTAAAGCGTCCTTCGTCACCCTGCAGGACGTTGGCGGCCGCATCCAGCTGTACGTGGCGCGTGACGATCTGGCGGAAGGCGTTTACAACGACCAGTTCAAAAAATGGGACCTCGGCGACATCATTGCCGCCCGCGGTAAGCTGTTCAAGACCAAAACCGGTGAGTTGTCTATCCACTGCACCGAGCTGCGTCTGCTGACCAAAGCCCTGCGCCCGTTACCGGACAAGTTCCATGGCCTGCAGGATCAGGAAGCGCGCTATCGTCAGCGTTACCTCGACCTGATCTCCAACGATGAATCGCGCAAGACCTTCAAAGTGCGTTCGCAGATCCTGGCGGGCATCCGTCAGTTCATGGTTGGCCGCGGCTTTATGGAAGTGGAAACCCCGATGATGCAGGTGATCCCGGGCGGCGCTTCCGCGCGTCCGTTCATCACCCATCATAACGCGCTGGATCTGGACATGTACCTGCGTATCGCGCCGGAACTGTACCTCAAGCGTCTGGTGGTGGGCGGCTTCGAACGCGTCTTCGAGATCAACCGTAACTTCCGTAACGAAGGGATCTCCGTTCGTCATAACCCAGAGTTCACCATGATGGAACTCTACATGGCTTATGCGGATTACAAAGATCTGATTGAGCTGACCGAATCCCTGTTCCGCACCCTGGCGCAGGACATCCTCGGCAACACTGAAGTGCCTTACGGCGACCAGGTGTTCGACTTCGGCAAGCCGTTTGAAAAACTGACCATGCGCGAAGCGATCAAGAAATACCGTCCGGAAACCGAGATGGCGGATCTGGATAACTTCGATTCCGCGAAAGCGATCGCTGAGTCTATCGGCATCAAAGTGGAGAAGAGCTGGGGTCTGGGCCGTATCGTGACCGAGATCTTCGAAGAAGTGGCGGAAGCGCACCTGATCCAGCCAACCTTCATCACCGAATACCCGGCGGAAGTTTCTCCGCTGGCGCGCCGTAACGACGTCAACCCGGAAATCACCGACCGCTTTGAATTCTTCATTGGCGGCCGTGAGATCGGTAACGGCTTTAGCGAGCTGAACGACGCCGAAGACCAGGCGCAGCGCTTCCAGGATCAGGTTGATGCGAAAGCCGCAGGCGACGACGAAGCAATGTTCTACGATGAAGACTACGTGACCGCGCTGGAGCACGGCCTGCCGCCGACCGCCGGTCTGGGTATTGGTATCGACCGCATGGTGATGCTGTTCACTAACAGCCACACCATCCGCGACGTGATCCTCTTCCCGGCAATGCGTCCGCAGAAATAATCGCGTCTTGTGCATTGCAAAAAACCCGGCTTGCCGGGTTTTTTTATGTCTGACGTGAGGTCTGAAGGCTGGCGTAACCCGACTCAGCGCAGGCCGGGGGCTCCCGGATGGCGGCGTAAACGCCTTATCCGGGCTACGCAACAGCGCAGAACCGTAGGCCTGTGCAAGCGTAGCGCCGCCAGGCAACGATGACCGTTATGGCGCCGCTTTTTACGCCGGGTGGTGGCGGCAGCGAGACGAGTCAGCTTACCCGCGCAGACGCGCAACAAAGTCGGTCAGCGCCTGGCGGGCGTCCCGATTTTCCGCTTCCAGCACCATCCACGGGCTAAACGCCCAGGGCGTGGCGGCCAGCGCGCTTAACATCGTTGCCAGGTCAACCCACTGATAATCCATGACTTCATCGTCATTAGGCTGCACTTCGCTCACCACGCGCGCGGCATACACCGGGCATACTTCGTTCTCAACGATACCGTTTGGGGCGACCGCCCGGTAGCGGAAGGCCGGGTGAACCGGCGCGATATCGGCGATCTCCACGCCGAGTTCGAAGCGGCAGCGGCGCGTGACGGCCTGCTCGAAGGTCTCGCCCTGCTGGGGGTGTCCGCAGACCGAGTTGGTCCATACCCCGGGCCAGGCTTTTTTGCCCAACGAACGACGAGTGACCAGCAACTGACCCTGCTGGTTAAACAGCCAGCAGGAAAACGCGAGATGTAAAGGGGTATCAAGCGTATGGGCGGCATACTTCTCCAGCATACCGGCAGGCTGATCCTGCTCATCCAGTAAAATGACGTGTTCCCCGGCCATGACGACTCCTGAAAATAAATAAAGACCCGGCACAAACCCGCCGGGTCATGTACTCAGGCCACTAGGTTAGCCCATAAATGGCAGAAAGGCATTACCAAAACAAGCCCTGGAGGCGGCTCTGTGAGCGGCCACCCGCATGTTGGGGAAGACCACCATGACGTGCGGCACCAACAGCAATCACTGTTCGTCACGGGCCGTATTCGATGGCTGGGGGGATTGGTTTCGCCATCAGGGATGACGCCCTGCGCCGCGGACTGGTATGATATTCGCCCTGATTGCGAGGTAAGTGGTTGTGTTAAGTGCAGGATGCCTGATGATGAAACGCGTTTATATGACACTGATGCTGGTGGTAAGCCTGGCGCTGGCTGGCTGCTCCAGCACCTCCGATTCCGGTACGACCTACACCGTTAAACGCGGCGATACCCTGTATGGCATCTCCCGCACCACCGGCACCAGCGTTCGCGATCTGGCCCGCCTGAATAACATCTCCCCGCCTTACACCATTGAGGTGGGGCAGAAGCTGAAGCTTAACGGCAGCAGTTCAACGAAGACAACGAAGAAAAAATCTTCCTCTACGCGCACCGCGGCGGTCACGCCTTCGTCCGCAGTACCTCAGTCCTCCTGGCCGCCGGTGGGACAGCGCTGCTGGCGCTGGCCGACCAGCGGCAAAGTGGTCCTGCCTTATTCCACCGCCGATGGCGGCAATAAAGGCATTGATATCGCCGGAACCCGCGGTCAGCCGGTGTATGCCGCCGGGGCGGGCAAGGTGGTCTACGTCGGCAATCAGCTGCGCGGCTATGGCAATCTGATCATGATTAAGCACAGCGAGGATTACATCACCGCCTATGCCCACAACGATAAGCTAATGGTGAATAATGGCCAGAGCGTGAAGGCCGGCCAGCAAATTGCCACCATGGGCAGTACGGATGCCGACTCAGTGCGGCTGCATTTCCAGATCCGCTACCGGGCGACGGCCATCGATCCGCTGCGTTACCTGCCGCCGCAGGGAAGTAAACCTAAGTGCTAAAAGGTTATTTTATCGCCAGTCAGCATCCGGCAGGCTTGTCACAGGGTGCGTAAGGGCTATAATGCTTCTCGCACCTCTTCGCGGGCGTAGTTCAATGGTAGAACGAGAGCTTCCCAAGCTCTATACGAGGGTTCGATTCCCTTCGCCCGCTCCAATTTCAAGTCTCCTGAAGTCTACCCAACTCAATTTTCCCTTGAAAAATAAGCGGTTATAGCTTTCTGTTAGTCTATTGAACTCCGACGGAGGACTCCACTTTGGTTGCCGGATCGGCGTTTTGCGCTGCTGGCGCTGGAGTCGTAGCGTTTAGTGATATTTTCGCACTTATCCTGTTTCCGCAGGATGAGTGATTTTACGCAACCGGCTCGCGCTGACGACGACCGATACCGCAGAGGCCGCGGCGGCGCTCCACAGCGCAACATGAATTGCCCTTTCATCTGCTGCCAGCAGAACGCCTACAGCGGCGGCTCCCAGGCACTGCCCGAAAGTGCGCATAATGGATAAAACACCGGACGCATAACTCGCGTGCTCACGAATAACGTTTGAGAGCATTTCCCGGTTATTGGGACTCTGAAAGCAGCCAAACCCTATTCCGCACACCAGACTTCGCAGGCAGATATCCCACATTGAAGGGCTGGCGGGTAACGTCGCCAGCAGGATCAAACCGACGACAAATATCACCAGCCCCAGAGTGGATATCGCCGGGGCTGATATCGTGTCCGCCCAACGGCCTGCATGCGGCGCAATCACCACGATCCCTAATGGCCACGGCGTAAACAGCAGGGCAGACACTACCGGACTGTAGCCGTATTCGCTCTGAAACAGGAAGGGTAGCGCAATAAAGGTGATCCCCTGGCTGACAAAAGCAATCATCGACGTGAAGGCCGCGAGGGTAAAACGTTCATTTTTAAACATGGTCGGCGGCAGTAAGGGATGACCCGTGCGGCGGATTTGCCAGATAAAAGCCATGCCGCTCAGCGCAGCGAGAGCCATCCAGCAAAGGCTGCCGAATTGATAAGTGGCGTTCTGTAGGCTGTTCGCCGCCATGATCGTTGAACCCAACAGCAGCGCCGACAATATGGCGCCCAGGGTGTCGAAGGGCGCCTGCATACGGATCGCATCCCGCGGCAGCGCTCTGACCGCCAGCAGTAAGGCTAGGGTGCCGGGAAGAACGTTTATCGCAAACAGCCATTGCCAGCTCAGGGTGTGAAGGATCGTACCACCCAATACCGGGCCGATAGCGGAGCTGGAGGCAATGAGCAGGGCATGGTACCCCAGAATGCGGCCAAGTAATCGTCCGGGAAATACGGACCTGAGTATTGCGGGGGCAATACTCAGCGTTGCCGCGCCGCCGATCCCCTGAAGCACGCGCATACCGATAAGCACTTCGGGCTTATTCGCCAGCGCGCAACCCAGTGATGTCAGGGTAAAGGTCGTCAGGCCCGCCAGAAATACAGGGCGATAACCCAGACGGGCCGCAAGCGCCGCGAATATCGCCAGCGTCATCGCAGCCGCCAGCAGATACCCGTTGGCGAACCAGACGGCAATACCGGCAGGTACCTGCATCTCCTGAGCCATTGAGGGCAGGGCAATGTTGATCATGGTGCCATCAAACACGCCCATTAAGGTGGTGGTCATGATTGCGGCCATCACCCGTGCGCGCGCCGGGCCAGGCAGTCCTTCGTCGCCGGGTTGGCTGGAAAAGAGCGTCATCATTTGTCCTCTGAGAAGAGTGTATGGATGACAAAACTATAAAGATGGCTTTTACCAGGCGGAAGGCGCACTATTTTCACTTTATTGTTGCATCAAACGCCTTATCTTAATGTGCTGGGAGAAAGGGTAATGTCTGATCCCGATTTTAATTTGCTGGTAGCTCTCGACATATTGCTGAGTGAAGCGAGTGTCGCAGGTGCGGCACGTCGTCTGAACCTCAGCACCTCGGCCATGAGCCGAACATTAAGCAGATTACGCGATGTCACAGGAGACCCGATTCTGGTGCGCGCCGGGCGTAACATGGTACTGACCCCGTGGGCCGAAGCGACCCGGGATCGCGCCAGGCGTGCAGTGCACGAGGCCAGGGCAGTATTGCAGCCCTCAACGGAAACGTTCTGCGCGCGAAGTCTGGCGCGTCTTTTTACCATCAGGGCAAACGATGGTTTTGTGGTGGCGTTTGGGCCTGCGCTCATCGCAGCGGTTGCCGACGCCGCGCCTGACGTCTGTATACGCTTCGCGCCTAAGCCGGAAAAAACGTCGCGCTATCTTCGGGAAGGGCTGGTTGATCTGGAGATTGGCGTTCAGAGTAATATGGGGCCAGAAATACGGCTGCAACGACTGTTTGAGGATCGGTTTGTTGGCGTCGTGCGTAAAGGGCACCCGTTGGCTAAGCAGGCAGAAATAGGCGTGAGTGATTATGTCGCCTGGGGCCATGTGGTAGCGTCACCCGAGGGCGCGTTGCACGGATCCGTTGACGATGCGCTGGCCGAACTGGGGACAAAACGTAAAATTGCGAGCGTCGTACCGGGATTTCCGACAGCACTGTCCGTGGCGCTGGAATCGGATCTTATCGCCATGATACCCGCACTCTATTTACTCAATCAGCAGGTAACGGACCAGGTACACGTTTTCGAGCTGCCGTTCAAAAGCCGTCGTATTACGGTATCGCAGATGTGGCACCCAAGGATGGAACGCGACCCCGGTCACCGCTGGCTGAGAAAGCAAATTCTTGCGATATGCGGTGGGGGGAGGTCAGTCATGACCTGACCAAATAGACATGTCCGCGCTACAGTCTCGCCACAGCGATCGCTGCTTTCAAAGGATGAGACTCATGACGGCATACGGAACGGAAATTTTCTCAATGAGCGATCTGAACAGACTCACGATCGAAGTCTCCATACTTCGATAGACCGTTTATGTTCATTCCGTGAGACCTAATCGAAAACCCTCGTGGTACCTTTAAATTAACAATTAACGACGAATAAAGGACAGCTTCCCTGTCCTTTATTCTTTTTTATTCAGTTTTGCTCTCGCGCGATCGCAATACCTCACCGACCACAGGAGCAGCGGTAAACGCATTTGGCCATCCCGCGTAGAACGCCGCCTGGGCAACCACTTCTCCGGCCTCTTCAGCCGAAAGCCCATTATCCATGGCTCTGTTTAGGTGGTAGCCAATCTGCGCGCTCTGTCCGGCGGCGATTAACGCGCTGACCGTCACCAGGCTTCTGTCGCGGGGCGTTAGCGCGGGCCGTTGCCAGAGGTCGAGAAACAGCGGGTCGGCGGTAAATTTAACCAGGCCAGGTGAAATGGGGCCGACATTTTTTTCGACGGTGTCTGCACGCTGTTTCTCTACCTGTTCATTGAGGGGCAGCAGCGTCGGCGAGGCGGCGGGGAGGGACTCTGCCGTCACGCCCCTGGCTTCAAAGATGGCTTTAGCGACGCTGACGGCTGACATCGCATTGGGCCAGCCAGCGTAGAAGGCGAGGTGAGTAATGATCTCTGACACTTCCGCTGGCGTCACGCCGCTATCGAGCGCGACGGCAATATAGTGCTTCAGCTCGCCTGGCTGGTTGCGGGCAATCAGCATCGCCATGGTCACGATGCTACGGTCGCGGGCGGACAGGGCGTCACGTTGCCAGAGGTCGTTGCTGATGGCCTCGCGGCCGAAGCGCGCCAGCGCCGGCGACACCGCTTGAATATCAGCGTCCGTAAGGGTAGAAGGGGTAATTTTCATCATAGCTTCATCTCTTTGTTCGTTGGCATAAGCAAAATCAGACAGCACAAGCGACAAGGCTGCCGCGGCAATCACGTTTTTCATATTTGCTCCTTTCCGATCCACAGGGCGGATCGTTAGCGCGTCCACACCTGAGGATGGTCTTTTGTTTGCGGCGTGTTTTGCGCCATCACGCCGGTGAGGAAGTGCGGCTGATAGGCTTCTTCCAGATAGCGGATTTCTTCCGGGCTCAGTTGAAGGGCTACAGCGTTGACCGCGCCGTCAACATGATGCTTTTGCGTGGCGCCGACCACCGGGGCGGTGACTTTAGTCAGCAGCCAGGCCAGCGAAATTTCGGTCATGGAGACCTGATGCCGTTCGGCAAGTTCGGCGACGCGGGCAATAATGCTCCGATCCTGCTCTGCCGTGCGGTCGTATTTGCCCCGGGCATAATCATCTTCCACCGCTCGCCGCGTGTGGCCTTCTAAGCGGGCGAGACGGCCGCTGGCCAGTGCGCTATAGGGAGTCATCGCGATATTATCTTCCGCGCACAGCCCGAACAGCTCTCGTTCGTCTTCACGCATAATCAGGTTGTAGTGGCTCTGCACAGAAACAAAGGACGTCAGCCCTTCGCGTTCGGCAAGGGCGTTCGCCTTCGCCAGCTGCCAGGCATAACAATTGGAAATGCCAATCGCGCGCACCTTGCCGGCGGCGACAGCGGCATGCAGCGCCTCCAGCACGTCGATAACCGGGGTGTTGTAATCCCAAATGTGGTAAATGTAGAGGTCGATGTAGTCCATCCCGAGGTTTCGCAGACTCTGGTCAAGCGAGCGGGTGATCGCCTGTTTTCCGCTGATCCCCCCGGCAATCTGGGCAGCGGTTCGTGGCAGAAACTTGGTGGCCAGCACCACATCCTCGCGTTTTGCCATCTCCCGCAGCGCCCGGCCAACGTACCGTTCGCTGGAGCCGTTCTGATAGGCGATGGCGGTATCGTAAAAATTGATGCCCTGTTCCAGCGCGTAGCGGATGATCTCCCTGCTGGCTGTTTCGTCCAGCGTCCAGCGATGCTGGCCCGTTGACGGATCGCCAAACCCCATACATCCCATGCAGATGCGGGAGACCAGTAAGTCACTCTTCCCGAGCCGGGTATACTGCATCTTTATTTTCTCCCTTTGGGTTATTCCACCAGAGTTTTAAGCCGTGCGATCAGTGTGGCCGCGTGTTCCCGGGCACGCGTTTTTTGCTGAGCGATTTTGTCGGCATCCCGGTCGGCGTAGCTAATGCCGCAGGTATAAACCGGCGCCAGCAGCTCAAGATTGCACAGCCTGGCCGTGGTCTCGAAGGGAAGGAGATACTCCTCAATGGCATGGCCAAAGAAACCGTCAGCGGTATAGAGCGTCTGTGGCGCTCCCGTGGTGAAGGAGAGGATCAGCTTTTTACCACCCAGTTTCGCCGTTGAGCCATGGGCGAAGCCGTGGACAAAGACCTCGTCCAGCCACTGTTTCATTAACCCGGGCAGCCCATACCAGCTAAAGGGAAACTGCCAGACAATCACATCCGCCTGCAGCAGGCTTTCCTGCTCTGCGGCGATGTTGAATTTGCCGTCCGGATAGAGCCAGTCCAGACGACGGATTTCCGCATCAGGCAGGGCGGTCGCCAGCTCATCGAGGATGGTGGCGTTGGCGATGGAATGGTTAAGATCCGGATGCCCGGAAACGATAAGGATATGAGGCTTTCTCATCGTTACTCCTGAGGTTTAAATTCGGCAGAGAAGAGGTTTTCCCAGTTAATAAACGAGCCGAGTGGAATACACTCGAAGGTTAATAAACCCGCCTTCGCCAGTGGAAATTCGGCCATGATGTTATTCGCCTCTTCCACGGTGTCGCACTCGAGGAAAATAGCGACGCCGGGTCGGTCCTGACGGAAATAGATGTCGCGGATAAAGCCAGATTTATACAGGCCCCAGGCATGGAGGGCTTCCGCGGTAAGGTGCGGCGCATAGTGTTCCAGCGTTGCGCCGGGCGCGGGGATATCCAGACATAAAATTCGCATCGTTGTCTCCGGAAAGTCGTTATCAGCGGGAAGAGACAAAAGTATACGAGCCACAGGGAGTGAAGATTAGGCGGTCATTGACTTAAGAATATTTAGCCTGTACTTAATAATCAGGCGAGACTGTCGCAAGGAGATGCTATGAATAACGCCCTTTATAATCAAATACGCATCTTTCAGAGCATTGCGCGCGAAGGCAATATCTCGGCCGCGGCGAGGAAATTAGAAATCACGCCGCCGTCTGTTAGCAATGCCCTCAAGTTGCTGGAGGAGCATATCGGTCATCCGCTTTTTGTGCGTACCACCCGGCGAATCGAGCTGACGGAAACTGGCCAACAGCTGCTGGAGCAAACCGCTGCGGCGGTCGAGGTCCTGGAAACATCGCTGGAGAGCCTCCGCGATCAGAATCGGGAACCCTCCGGGGCGGTGAGAATTACGCTCTCGCGCTTTGCCTACCTGCTTATTCTTAAACCGGCGATGGCGGCTTTCTGTCAGCAATACCCGGGGATCCAGCTGGAAATATCGGTCTATGACGGTACCGTCAATATCATTGAAGAACGATTCGACCTTGGGATCCGCTTTGGCGATATTCTCGAAGGCGGGGTGGTCGCCCGCCCGTTAATGAAACCGTTTCGCGAAGGGTTATATGCCTCCTCAACCTATCTGGCCGAATATGGCGTGCCTGAGTCGCCCGCCGATCTCAGCCATCACCGGCTGATTGGCTATCGCTTTATTACCAACCACCGCATCCTGCCGCTGATCCTCAATGACCACGGCGAGCAACTCACCGTGGAGATGCCGGGGCAGTTAATCAGCAATGATATTGACGTCATGGCAGACGGTATCCGCCATGGATTGGGGATTGGCCGCTTGTTTGAACCTATCTGGCGGCTACAGCCCGATCGTGAACAGTTTCTACCGGTGATGGAGGACTACTGGAAAACCTATCCGCCGGTTTATCTCTATTACCCGAAAAACGCGGGTAAAACGAAAAGGGTGAAAGCCCTGATTGATTTTCTGATAGCGCATACTGCGGCATAAAGGCTATTTTGCGTGCGAAATGTCTGAAGACACCGGCCCTGTCTTTCCCTCTGTCTTAACCCTATACTCCCTGCGGATAAAGCGGTTTTTTATCGCGGTGCAACGGCTTATCCCATCGTCAACGCGATGGGCGGGGAATTTCAATAAGGGAGAGGCAGCAATGGGCAGACGCTTAATGGTCTGTGTGTTCGCGCTGGTGGCGTTTTCAGCCACTGCAGCGCATGGCCATCACGGCCAGTCGGTAATATCGGGCGCCGACGGCGGCAACGGTTCGGACGGCGGCAGTAGCGATAACTCCTCGGGCAGGGCAGGGTGCCCGGGCGGCACCGATCCCGATAAGCACGGCCATTTTTACCTGCCCGGCACCCGCGAACCCTGCAATCCTGGCCCTCAGGATGCAGAGAAAGTCGGGTCTTCCCGCTAGCGTTCAGCTCAGATCGTGCAGCGCTTTGTCCAGCGGCGGGGAAAGCTGAATATCCCGAAATGCAACCGCCAGTCCGCCGCGCTCCGGTGAGCAGCACATGACGCCGGCTTTTACCGGGCCTGGCGGAAAGTAGCCGAGACGCAGCAGCGGCCAGCGCTCGCCGTCGGTCGAATACTGCAGCCTTAACGCATCGCCTTTGCGGGTCAGCCGTAGCCAGAAAGTGCGCGGGTCGCCGGGGAAAAGCCCGGTGGCCCAGTCAGAGTGGGTTAACGTCAGCACGCTGCCGATGGCCGGGGCATCGTCATTAAACTCAATCCCCGCCTTCAGCCAGGTCTGCTCGTCTGCCATCATCATCAGCCCGGCCTGGTCGTAAAGCGTGGTGAAATCCGCACAGATTTTTGCCTGCAGGGTAAAATCGCCCTCCACCTCAGCGGCATAAAGATGGCCGGAGAAGCGTTCGAAGCCATACCAGGTATGGCGCCAGAAGTCGGTATGCTTATCGGTGACCACCGTCAGGCCGTCGGCATCGCGGTGCCACTCGGCAGGTTCATTAATCCAGTGAAAGGATGGCTGCATTTTTCCTCCGGAACAGGCTTATAACAGCGACTGCAGCGCGGGCGACGCCATGCTGGCCTCAAAGGGAATAATCTCCGTATGGGCGAGGCCCAGCTGCTGGAAGGGATCCTGACCCAGACGCGATTCCAGAATTTCCCGGCTGTCGCATTTCGCCAGAATCACCCCGCCGGTACGAGGAATACGGCGGCCGGAGGCGAGAAAGAGGCCGTCAGCATAGCATTTTTTGAGCCATTCGACGTGGGCGGGGATCGCGTTGTCAATCTCTTCGAGCGGTTTTATATACGTTAAAACAACCACATAAATCGTACTCATCCTGAAAACCCTGTCAATCCGATGGGATCTTCAGCCTGACACATTTCAATGATGGATAAAAGAAAGCGCGGCATTTTTGCGTGCTATTGAGCAGGAGGCGCGTGTTGCAACTGCAGGGAGATTTATCGCAGCTGTGAAAAAAACATATATGTATTTTCGAATGTATATTGATCTTTAATCGTGGTCCCGTATGCTGTCCGTCACGCTTGAGGAGAAACCATGTCTTTATTACCCCTGCAACTGTTCAAAAACCTCGCCGATGAAACCCGGCTGGGGATCGTGCTGTTGCTCAAGGCGCGGGGAGAGCTGTGCGTGTGCGATCTCTGTACGGCGCTCGCCCAGTCCCAGCCCAAGATCTCCCGCCATCTGGCAATGCTGCGGGAGAGTGGGCTGCTGCGGGATCGAAAACAGGGTAAGTGGGTCCATTATCGCCTCTCTCCGCAGATGCCGGCCTGGGCGGCGCAGGTGATTGAGCAGGCCTGGCTAAGTCAGCAGGACGATGTGCGGCTGATGATCAGCAGACTGACCGACGGGCCAGGTTGTCGGTAAAAAATTTATCTTATCATATATGATTTTTCGAATGTGATTGGTGGAGGAACGATGTTGCTGGCAGGTGCGATTTTTGTCCTGACCCTGGTGCTGGTGATCTGGCAGCCGCGGGGTTTAGGGATCGGCTGGAGCGCGGCCTTTGGCGCGGCGCTGGCGCTGGTCACCGGTGGCGTACAGATAGCCGATATCCCGGTGGTGTGGCATATCGTCTGGAATGCCACCGCCACGTTTATCGCCGTGATCATTATCAGCCTGCTGCTCGACGAGTCCGGCTTTTTTGAATGGGCCGCGCTACACGTTTCCCGCTGGGGAAGAGGGCGGGGTCGTCTGCTGTTTACCTGGATTATCCTTCTCGGCGCGGCGGTGGCGGCGCTGTTTGCCAACGACGGCGCGGCGCTGATCCTCACGCCCATCGTGATTGCCATGCTGCGGGCGCTGGGGTTCAGTAAGGGAACGATGCTGGCCTTTGTCATGGCAGCCGGGTTTATTGCCGATACCGCCAGCCTGCCGCTGGTGGTGTCGAATTTAGTGAATATCGTGTCGGCAGATTTCTTTGCCATTGGCTTCAGGGAGTACGCTTCGGTGATGGTGCCGGTCGATCTCGCGGCAATCCTCTCCACCCTGGCGATGCTGCACCTGTTCTTTCGCAAGGATATCCCACCCGCCTGGGATATGGCGTTACTGAAAGCGCCGGCCACGGCGATAAAAGATCCGGCGACGTTCCGTACCGGCTGGGGCGTGCTGCTGATGTTGCTGGTCGGCTTTTTCGTTCTTGACCCGCTGGGGATCCCGGTCAGCGCCATCGCGGCGCCGGGAGCGGGGATCCTGTTTGCTGTCGCGAAGCGCGGGCGAGTGATTAACACCGGCAAGGTGCTGCGCGGCGCCCCATGGCAGATTGTGATCTTCTCGCTGGGGATGTATCTGGTGGTGTATGGCCTGCGAAACGCCGGATTAACGGATTATCTGACCACGGTGCTGAACATGCTGGCGGAGCGCGGGCTGTGGGCCGCGACGCTGGGCACCGGTATCCTGTCGGCCTTCCTCTCTTCAATCATGAATAATATGCCCAGCGTACTGGTCGGCGCCCTGTCGATTGATGGCAGTGCGGCAACAGGGACGATCAAAGAGGCCATGATATATGCCAACGTCATCGGCTGCGATCTGGGGCCGAAAATCACGCCGATTGGGAGCCTGGCCACGCTGCTCTGGCTGCATGTGCTGGCGCAGAAGCACATCACCATCGGTTGGGGTTATTATTTCCGCTGCGGCATCATCATGACCCTGCCGGTGCTGCTTGTGACGCTGGCCGCGCTGGCGCTGCGTCTCTCTTTCAACCAGCCATGAGAACGTACTATGAGCATCACCATTTACCATAACCCTGACTGCGGTACCTCGCGTAATACCCTGGCGCTGATCCGCAACAGCGGCGCTGAGCCCACCATTATCTATTATCTGGAGACGCCGCCGTCGCGCGATGAGCTGCGTCAGCTGATCGCCGCGATGGCGATCCCGGTGCGGGCGCTGCTGCGGCAAAACGTCGAACCCTACGATGCGCTGGGCCTGGCGGAAGACCGGTTTACAGATGACCAGTTAATCGACTTTATGCTCCAGCATCCGATCCTGATTAACCGCCCGATCGTGGTGACGCCGCGGGGCACTCGACTCTGTCGCCCGTCAGAGGTGGTGCTGGAGATCCTGCCGGCGCCGCAAAAAGGCGCCTTCGTGAAGGAAGACGGTGAGCGGGTCATTGATCGGGCGGGGCAGCGTGTGAAATAGCGCGCAAAATGGCGCCGGCTATAGCAGCCGGCAAGCCTTGTAAATCCTGCCGCACGGTTGGCTCTCCGGGGGTAGCACCTGGATGGCTTAACAATATTCTCCCTTAGCGCTATTTCTGCCTCCTCCGGCCCGTTTCCCTTACTTTTGCTGTCGTTATACGCCCTGTCCGCACCGACGGTTTTTGTCCTTTGTTAATCAATCAACTTACTGTTTTTAATAAATAAAATTATGTATTCTGCACAATGGTATAATGTCAACGCCGTTTACGTTTTTGCGAACATTAAATCTATAAAACTAGATGTTTGTCGACTTTTCATCTAAAAAGGAGCGGTAAGGGGCTGGACAAAACCACTGCATGGTTATCAAATGGTTAAAAATACTCGTATCTGATGTTAAGACAAACAAATTATAAATCGTCAGCCCGCTTTATACGGTTAACTTGCGCTACGGCGCACCTTTTCTGGAGAATTTATGCATTCCTCTGTTAATAAAAACGAAAGCCGTACCTTTTTCGGCCATCCTTATCCGCTGGGCTCCCTTTTCTTCACTGAAATGTGGGAGCGTTTCTCGTTTTACGGGATCCGTCCCTTACTGATCCTGTTTATGGCGGCGACGGTTTACGACGGCGGGATGGGGCTGGCGCGGGAGAACGCCTCGGCGATCGTCGGGATTTTTGCCGGCAGTATGTATCTGGCCGCGCTGCCGGGCGGCTGGCTGGCGGATAACTGGCTAGGCCAGCAGCGCGCCGTCTGGTACGGCTCGATTCTTATCGCCCTCGGGCACCTGTCGATCGCCCTGTCGGCATGGCTGGGCAACGACCTGTTCTTTATCGGCCTGATGTTTATCGTCCTCGGTTCCGGGTTGTTTAAAACCTGTATCTCGGTGATGGTCGGTACCCTGTATAAAAAAGGCGACGCGCGCCGCGACGGTGGTTTTTCGCTGTTCTACATGGGGATCAACATCGGCTCGTTTATCGCGCCGTTAATCTCCGGCTGGCTGATTAAATCCCATGGCTGGCACTGGGGCTTCGGCATCGGGGGGATCGGGATGCTGGTGGCATTGATCATTTTCCGTGTCTTTGCCGTACCGTCGATGAAGCGCTATGACGCGGAGGTTGGCCTCGATTCCACCTGGAACAGCCCGGTGGCGAAAAAGAATGGCGTTGGGGCGTGGCTGCTGGCGCTGGCCCTGGGAGTGGCGGTGCTGGTCACGCTCATTAGCCTGGGCACGATCGTGATTAACCCGGTGGCGGTGGCCAGCGTGCTGGTCTATGTGATTGCCGCCTCCGTGGCGCTCTATTTCATCTGGCTGTTCGTCTTCGCCGGCCTGAGCCGTAAAGAGCGGGCGCGCCTGCTGGTATGCTTTATTTTGCTGGTCTCGGCGGCCTTTTTCTGGTCCGCGTTTGAACAGAAACCGACCTCCTTCAACCTGTTTGCTAACGACTACACCAACCGGATGATCGGCGATTTTGAAATCCCCGCGGTCTGGTTCCAGTCGATTAACGCCTTGTTTATCATTCTGCTTGCGCCGGTCTTCAGCTGGGCGTGGCCAGCGCTGGCGCGCAAAAACGTCCGTCCGGGCAGTATGACCAAATTCGTCATTGGCATCCTGTGCGCAGCGGCGGGCTTTGGCCTGATGATGCTGGCGGCGCAGAACGTCCTGAACAACGGCGGGGCCGGTGTGTCGCCGCTGTGGCTGGTGGGCAGCATCCTGATGCTGACGCTCGGCGAACTGTGCCTGAGCCCGATTGGTCTGGCGACCATGACCCTGCTGGCGCCGGAGAGAATGCGCGGCCAGATGATGGGGCTGTGGTTCTGCGCCAGCGCGCTGGGTAACCTGGCGGCGGGGCTGATTGGCGGTCATGTGAAGGCCGATCAGCTGTCGCTGCTGCCGGACCTCTTTGCCCGCTGCTCTATCGCGCTGCTGATCTGCGCCGCCGTACTGGCCGTGCTGATTGTCCCGGTCCGCCGTATGCTGGAGAACAGTCAGTCCAGCGCCGCGCAAAAATCCGTCAGCAACGCCTGACGCGATCCCCAGGCCGGTCCCCCGGGACCGGCTTGTTTTTTGTCCAACCCCCGCCTCAGCTGTGCAAAATCCCCTTTTCTGAATGCGCGATGTCCCATAACGTGAGCGTGTTCTTTGAAATCACGTCGCTTTCCGGTCCATAGTGTAGTCAGGTTTACTATGTGGTTAATATAAGGACACACCTATGCCAGCAGTCATTGATAAAGCATTGGATTTCATTGGTGGTATGAATACGTCTGAGCCAGTACCACAGTCTATGGATGAAAGTACCGCGAAGGGAATTCTCAAATATTTGAAAGAACTGGGCGTGCCAGCCAGCCCGGCCGATGTCGCTGAGCGCGGTCAGCAGCAGGGCTGGAGCGCCGGGTTTACCGACAAAGTGGCGGAGTGGGCTGAACGGGTCGCCGCCGGCGAACGGCTGGTGATTAAGCATCCGGAATTCTTTTCCACCTACATGCGCGAAGAGCTGCGCGCCCTGGTGTAATCGCCGCGCATCAATCCCGCGTCTTCTGTTAAATGCCTTCCCCATCCGGGAAGGCATTCTTGCTGATGACAAACCTGTTTGGTTATTGTGCCCGCATTTCTGCCGGGTGGCGGCTTCGCCTTACCCGGCCTACGAAAGGCAGCAATATCAAACCGTTATGCGGTTGGCTGTAGGCCCGCGCAAGCGCAGCGCCGCCGGGCAATCCCTGAAGATTGCCCGGTGGCTGATGACAAACCTGTTTGGTTATTGTGCCCGCATTTCTGCCGGGTGGCGGCTTCGCCTTACCCGGCCTACGAAAGGCAGCAATATCAAACCGTTATGCGGTTGGCTGTAGGCCCGCGCAAGCGCAGTGCCGCCGGGCAATCCCTGAAGATTGCCCTTTGGCTGCAGTTTGAATGCCTTCCCCTCCGGGGAAGGCATTTTTGTTACTGGCCGCGGTAGCCGCCGCCCAGGGCTTTGATCAGGGTAATGTCGGTGCTCAGCCGCTGGGCCTCAATGTCCAGGAGCAACAACTGCTGGGCAAGAACCGCCCGTCGGGCCTCTTCGGCGGCGTAGCGGCTGAGCAGGCCGCGCTGATAATGGGCGCGAGCGCTGTCGGTGGTGGTCTGCGCCGCGGTGACCTTCAGCTGCTGCAGCGCACGCTGCTGATTCAGGTCGTTAAGCTGGCTGGAGCTGATGGCGACATCGCGAACCGCGTCCAGCACCGCCTGGTTGTACTGTTTGATCAGAATATTGCTGGCGGTGCGCACCGACTGCAGATTGGCGTTCAGACGACCGCCGTCGAAGATCGGCAGATAGAGCCCGGGCAGCAGGTTGATCTGCTGGAAAGAGGACTTAAACAGATCCCCGACGCTCAGGGCGTTATAGCCCCAGAACGCTTTGATATCAAAATGGGGATAGAAGGCCGCTTTCGCCGCGTCGACCTGGCTCAGGGAGGCGGTCACGTACCCGCGCAGCGCCTGCAGGTCCGGGCGGCGGGCCAGCAGCTCGAAAGAGAGCGACGGCGGTAGCGTCTCCTGGAGCGCAGGCAGCGCTACCGGATGGATCGCCGGCATGCTTTGCGCATCGGCGCCGATCAGCGCCCGCAGGGTTTCACGATACTGGGTCAGCATCCCCTCGGCGCTAATGATCTGCTGGCGGGCGGCGAGCTGTTCGGCCTGGGCGTTGGCCACATCCACGCTATCCTCCACACCGCGTTGGGTCCGGTGCTCGTGGGCCGCCACCGAGAACTGGGCAATGCCCTCCAGCTCCTTCAGCAGCGCGATTTTCTGGAATGTCGCCTGCATGGCGAAATAGAGCTGCGCCACGCTGCTGGCGATGTCGAGCTCAATGCCGGCGGTCTCCGCCAGCCGGGCGTTTTTCTCGCCAATGGCGGCGGCGACCCGGGCGCGATCGGCTCCCCAGAGATCGATATTCAGCTGCGCCCCGACGCCAACGGTGTTCAGCGTATACCACGGACCGTTCTTATCCACCGGCAGGGAGTAGGAGTAGGGCCAGCTAAAGGATTTGTCGGTGATCCGCAGGCGGTTTTGCGCCGCGACGGCGGTGGCCTGCAGGCCCATCGCCGACTGGGCGAGTTCCACCGTAGACTGCGACTGGGAGATGCGCAGCCGGGCGGCCTGCATGGTCGGCGAATTCTGCAGCGCCCGGTTGATCAGCATATTGAGCTGAGGGTCATCGTAGGCCTCCCACCAGCGGGCTGCCGGCCAGTTGCTGTTCGCCAGGTGGATCACCTGCGCCAGCTGGGCCTGCTGCGGATTGACGATGGCGACCTGGGCAGGCTCGTCCTGAATCAGCGCGCAGCCGCTGAGCAGCGTCAGCGTCAGGGTAAGGAGAGTGCCGCGCAGCCGCGCGGAGAAAGGAAGGATCATCATGACGTTTTAGCCTGTTGCTCAGTCGCTATCGGTGTCGGGCCCCAGTCGGGCAGGGTGGCCAGCGCGGCGGCCAGCGCTGGGCCAAAGGGGTTAGTCAGGTCGGTGGCCAGCGGTTCGGCAGGGGCCGTTGCCTCCTGTTCGATACGTTCGGCGTAGCGCCGCAGCTGTTCGGCGCAGCGGGCCAGGGTCGGGTCTCCCGGCGCGGCGTTGAGCCGGTACCCTTCAGTGAGGCGGGCGATCTCCTCGGCCCGGGCGAGGGTGGCGCGCATCGGCCAGTTTTTCGCCTGGGGCCAGGGGTGGGCATACGTGCCCAGCGGTTCGGCGCGAACCCGATGGATAAGCGCTTCGCTGTCGGTGAAGGCGACAAACAGAGGGGCCAGCGGCACCGCATCGTGCGGGGCGGCGAGGCAGTCCGCCAGCCGGCGATAGAGTCCGGCGAGGCGCGATTTCAGCTGCGGCGCTTCGCTGTCCGGCCAGAGATATAAATGGACAATGGAGGAGACCAGCACCCCGAGCAGGATACCCAGCACCCGGTCCCGCAGCTCGGTGAGGTTAGTCAGCGGACCAAACCAGCTGAGGAAGGCCAGCGCAAAGGTGAAGCCAATCTGGATCCCGGCGTAGGCGATACGCTCCGAGCCGGCGGCAATCCAGGCCGCCATCGCCAGCACTGGCAGGGACATCGCCAGCAGCCCCGACAGCGAGTCGGTCCAGGGCTGGACAAAAACGATTAACAGCAGCGCCAGCAGAGTGGCGAACAGCGCGCCGCCGATGCGCAGCCACGTCTTTTGCATCGTGGCGCCCAGCCCGGGCTGGGCGACGATCACGCAGCTCAGCATAATGGTATGCAGTCCCTGCCAGTCGGCAGCGGTATAGAAGACATAGCAGATTAGCGTCGCCAGCAGGGTCTTGAGCGCAAAATGGAGATACGCCGGGTTGCGCCAGGCGTCCGGCGCTAGCAGGGGCGGCTTCTCCACCTCGCCCTGCGGCAGAGCAACGGGCTCACCCAGGGCCAGCCGCTGCAGAAGGGCTACCATCTCCTGCAGAACGGCGCGATTGACGCCGCGGCCGCTGAGCGCCAGGGGAGGAATAGCGCCGTCAAACGGCCCCTCGCTGAGGGCACTCTTCAGCTGCAGCACCGCCTGCGACAGCCGCAGGCGATCGTCGCTATCGGCCTCGTCCGCTTGCAGCAGCGCCGCCAGCTGGTAGCAGCGCAGGGTGGCGGCCAGCCGCGAGCGCCAGGCCTGGGGATCGGCGGCGATCTCCGGCGTCGCCCGGCTGGCCTGGGCGAACAGCGACTGCAGCTGGTTGAACTGCGCGGCGGTCTCGCCGAAGGTCGGTGGCGCTTCAGCGTCCGGGTCTGCCAGCCGGCTGGCGACCGCCTGCAGCATCTCCGCCAGACGCGCCTTAAACTGGTTGCCGGGAAAGGCCTGCTGAAAACAGGCGTTGACCAGCAGGGTGACGAGGATCGCGGTGTTAATCGCCACCCACAGCCAGAGCAGCAGCCGCACCAGGATTTCACTCTGGCTGGTCATCGACGGGAAGGTTTGGGCGTAAATCACCGCCAGCGCCACCACGAAAAAGGCCAGTCCCAGCTTGCCCAGCACCCGCATTAGATAGATGGCGCAGAAAAAGAGCGCCACGGAGGCCGCCAGGCGGATCAGCGGGTAGTCATAGGTCCACTTGATGATCAGCAGCACGCCGCCGAGCGCCACGCTGACGGTGACAAAAAAGACCACGCTGACTAACTTAATCATCAACACGTTAGGCTGGCTGACGTAGAACACGACGATCAGCGCGACGGCCAGAAAGGGGATCTGCAGGGTCATGAACAGGGTGATGAGCACCGCACAGCTCAGCGTCAGGCGCAGCGTGTAGCTGGCGCGTCCCGGTGCGTCGCGCAGTTCCTGGCGTAAAAAATGGGCGAGAGGAAACATCGCGTCGCCCGGCTACGGCTGCAGCACGGCGCTGGCCGAGGCGCCCATGCGGAACAGTTCCGGATCGGGATCGCTGACGGCGATTTTCACCGGGAAGCGCTGCGAGACGTGGACCCAGTTAATGCTTTTCTGGATCAGCGGCAGGCCTTCGATGACGCTCCCGCCTTCGGGCAGGACGCCGGAGCCGACCGAATCCACCACCCCGTTAAAGGTCCGGTTGTGGTTGGTCATCACGGTGATGCGCGCCGCCACCCCAGGGTGCACGTTGTTCAGGTCGGTTTCGCGGAAGTTAGCGATCACATACCAGCGGTCGTCATCCAGCAGGGTGAAGACTGGCTTCAGCGCCGAAGCGTACTGGCCGACGGTGGTTTTCAGCGCCACCACCACGCCGTTGAACGGCGCGCGCACTTCGGTGAATTCCAGATGCAGTTCGGCGAGGGCGATTTGCGCCAGGATCCCGGCGCGTTGCGCCACCATGGCATCCACGCCGGTCACAGCCGCCGAGGCCTGTCTGGCCTGCAGCAGCGTGGCCTCCAGCTCCGCCCGCGCCGCTTTCTCGGCGGTACGCGCCTGATCGAGATCTTCCTGCGAGGCAAACCCCTGCGGCACCAGCGGCTCAAGGCGGATGCGCGTGGAGGTGGTCTGCTTGACCAGCGCTCTGGCGCGCTCGACGGCGGCCGCCACCGACTGGGCGTTATACTCCTGCGCTTTGATGGTGCGCTGGGTCAGCATAATCTGCGCGTCGAGGGTCGTCAGCCGCGCTTTCGCGTCATCGAGCATCGCCTGATAGGGGCGGGGGTCGATGCGGAACAGCAGATCGCCTTTTTTCACCCGCTGGTTATCGCGAATGGGCATCTCCACGATGCGCCCGCTGACCTCGGGCACCACATCGATGGTATCGGCGTAGACATAGGCGTCATTGGTCTCTGGCGACGTTTGCAACTGCCAGATAACCAGGATCAACGCCAGGATGGCGGCCAGGACCAGCGCCAGCAGAGGCCATTTCTTGCGTAACAGGGGAGTGCGGGAAGTAGTCATAAGCGATCAGTGAACAAAAAACAGAAACCACAGCAGTGTGGCGAACAGGAACATCAGCGCGACATAGCTGAAGACCAGGGGAGAAAAGCGAGGCTGCCAGCCTTTACGGGTAATCAGGATATGGCAGGGGATCAGTAAAAACGCCCCGCCCAACAAGCAGAAAAACCAGCCGGGGAATGCGGCGCCCAGTACCGGGATCGCTGGTGAGAGTGAGCAGCCGGTTAGCGGCAAGACGAGCAGTAGCCGCGCTGGGCGGGCTATGGTGGCAATATGATTCAATGGAACATCCCTGAGTGCTCTTACCAGTGTGTCATGAGTGTAATCGCCTCGTTGCGGGAATGAAAGTCAACCGTTCGTTGACTGCGGGATCCTTGCGCGCCGGGAGAGGGGGAGGATGCGCCAAATCGCTCTCCTCACGCCCATTACCGACTTGCGCATAGTCAGCCGTCAAGCGGAGGACTATGCTTAGCCTGAAAGTCATAAAACAAGACCGAGGCAATGTCATGGATAAGGAATTACTGGAAGCCGGCTACCGGGCCTACACCGGGGAGAAAATCGACGTCTACTTTAATACGGCGATCTGTCAGCATTCCGGGAACTGCGTGCGCGGCAGCGCGAAGCTGTTCAATCTCAAGCGTAAGCCGTGGATCATCCCGGATGAAGTAGATGTCGCGACGGTGGTGAAGGTGATCGATACCTGCCCGAGCGGCGCGCTGCAATATCGTCATAAATAAGCGAGGAGAAGATGGAAATACTGGAAGGGCACAACAAATTTTATGTTAACGACGCGCAGGGTAACCAGGTCGCGGAGATTGTTTTTGTTCCCACCGGCGAACACCTCAGCATTATCGAACATACCGATGTCGATCCCAGCCTGAAAGGCCAGGGGGTGGGGAAACAGCTGGTGGCGAAGGTGGTGGAAAAAATGCGCCAGGAGCAGCGGAAGATTATTCCTCTCTGCCCGTTTGCCAAACATGAATTCGATAACACCCGTGAATACGACGATATTCGCGCCTGACGTACCGGCACCGGTGTAAACCGGTGCGCTTTTCTCTCGCCAGCGAATCCACGCCTTTAGTCACTCATCGCTTCCCCTCATGCCTGTACAAACGCCGACCGTGAGTTTGCTGATGAACGAGGCGGCTGCCTGTGCGGAAAGCGAGGGGCCAGATGCGGGTGATATTCCACCAGCTTTTTCACCCCCGCCAGCCGCTGAGCGTAGAGCGTTTTCTGGCTCAATCCGAGACGTTGCGACTGCTCGCCTATCGTCTGCCCTTGCAGCAGGGCGAGGAGCGCTTTGAGCTCGGCATGACTTAAACCGGCGGCCCGTTTTCGGTGGATCAGGGCGGCTTCACTGGCAAGGCGTTCAAGCCGCGGCGCGTTCTTCAGCCGATGGATCAGTTGCGCGCAGGGGAGGTCGGCAGGAGCGGCATGGACGTTGCGCAAACGATCCGGATGGCTCACCTGATAAAGCAGCGTTCGCCACAGCCAGATGGCCGGGCTGCGGCTAAGCATCAGCATCGGCAACGGGCGTGATGCCTGGTCGAGCAGCCTGGCCGCCTGGCGCAGTGTGGTGAGCATCCACAGGGGATCGTCAGGAAGAAAGACCACGATCCGCTTCACCGCGGCCAGCTCCCGCAGAGAGACGCCCTCCACCGGCAGCACGACGGGCCGCTTCCCCGCGTTGTGCATCAGCTGGCTCAACCCACGGGCGGCCAGCGAGCAGGGAGAGAGGATGTACTCGGTCATCATTGATAGACAAAGGTAATGCCGATGATCGACTGCACGTTGCCGGCGGTGACCTGGCCTGTGGTCCGGGCGTAGGTCGCCGTCAGGCCGAGATTGACCGGCGAGGTTCCGACGGTGCCCAGTGAGACAGTGCTGTTCGCCGGCACGGCGCTGCCGTTGCGGGTAAGCTGGACGCCTATCCCTTGCGCCGGCGAGGCGGAGGCGGTGTTAGTGAAGATCGCGTTAGCGCTGTCCGCGGTGGCGCCGGAGAGGTAATACCCCAGCTGTTGGCTCTGCGCGCAGTGCACGGTGAGCGGCACGGCCATGGAGCCCGGGTAGTCGGGGAGGGTGACGGTGACATCGCGGGCGGAGACATCGCAGCCGCCGGTGGGGACCACCACGTCGTTATTGGCGTAGATATTCCAGATGAACTGGAAGGAGTCGCTATTGTAGTTGTTAGTCTGATGCAGGATCAGCACCGCGATTAACGATCCTGCGGTGATCGCCACCCCGCCGGCGGTGCTGACCGGCGTCAGATACAGGACGGCCGGCCAGGGCTTATCGGTCCGGGAATCGTAAATCACCCGCGCCGTTTCCGTGGTGGTCGGGAAGGGGTAAGAGGTGCCGTTATATTTCACGGTGCCAGAGAAACTTGACAGCACACCGCCATAGGCGGATCCGCGCTGCAGGGTCACGTAGTCAGTGATCGTTTCCGGATAGTCGTTATGGCAAAAAATCTGCGTGGAGAGGTCGACCACCAGGTTTTGCCCGACGTTGACCGCCGGGGTCAGGTTAACGTAGACGTTGGCTGAGCCGCCGCCGATGGGGATCGTCGCGCCGGTGGCTGTTTTGCAGGCGAAGGACCAGGCGTTTATCGACCAGCCCAACAGCAGCAGGGTGGTGAATAAAGGGATAATTTTTTTCATCATGATGCTCTCCTGGCTCAGGCGTAGGTATAGGTCACGTTAATCACCGCCTGAATGGTGCCTTGCGTGGCGCCGCCGTTGACCGACAGGGCCCTGACCTGCAACGGGAAGCGGGCGGACTGGCTGGCCTCATCCACCTGTACCGACTGGCTGCTGCCATTGTTCAGCGTGGTGCCATCCTCGCTCTGCAATTCGAGCTGAATATTGCCCGCCGTCCCCTGGTTTTTGTAATAGCCGGTGCTGTCCGCCGTTCCGCTGAAGGTGGCCTTCACCCGTGAGGTACCGACGGGGCAGTTGCTGAGATCCAGCGCCACGCTGTGCCAGGCCGATGCCGAGCCTGCGCCAATCAGGCTGAAGGTGTAGAGATCGCCCAGCTCGACGGTGGCATTGACGGTGGAGACCGTGCAGGGTCTGGCCACCACCTTCCCGTTGACGGTAAGGGTGACGTCGGCCGACCGCAGGGAAGGGCTCGCGGTTAACAGGCCGGCCAGCAGCCAGCCCACGTGGGTCCATTTCATTTCAGCCTCCACTTACTGAAATTCCAGGGTGAATGTTGCTGTCGCATTGACATGCCCGGCGGTGACGGGCACCTGCGTGGCCATCAGACGGGCGTAAAAGTTCAGGATGTTGGTCTGGCCCGGCGTCAGCGTGGTCCAGGCGATGGCTGACGACGGGGCATTGACAGGCAGCCGGGACTGCTGCTGGTCGAGAATGTCCACCCCCATTCCCGCCGCCGCCGAGGCGCCGGCGTCAAGTTTTAACAGGCTGGTATTGACGCTGTCCGCCACGCCGGTGAAGCCGACCTTCACCGCGGTGACGGAAGTGCCGCAGGGCGATAGCACGATACGGAACGGCACCGGCGGGGTCGTCGCCCCGACGGCGTAAAACTGCTTCGCGGCGTTGTCCTGCAAATCGACGGTGAAATCCTTCGACTCTCCGGCCACCGCGCAAGCGTTGTCGCGCACATAGCCGCTGATGGCGATCGTGCTGTCGGCAGCGAAGGCCAGCGGCGCGAACAGAGCGAGCAGGGCGCTCAGCAGAAACTGCGGTGTTCTCATCATCATCTCCTTAGCGACACGCGACGGACAGCTGGCTGAGCGACTGCTGCTGGCTCTCCGGCGGCAGACGATAATCGGCCACGCACTGGGCGTCCGGGGCATCGCCCCATTTCACCCGCACCTTGCCCGCCAGCGGCATCCCGCTCAGGTAGACCTGGCCGTTATCCGCGACGATGCTGCCGCTCTGGTTGCTGTCGCTGGTGGCGAGGGCGCCAAACGGCACCGGTTTGCCGCGATGGGTCAGCGTCATCAGAATCTTCATTCCCACCTGGGCGTTAAAGCTGGCGCGGACGATCGCCCCATGGGTAGGCACCACGCTGACCACTGCATCGTCAAGATCGACATTGTCGGCCAGGGTATTGGTGTCCAGCGCGACCCGGTTTTCGCGATACTCGGTGGCATACGGCAGGACGGCATACCCGCGCCAGTCGGTGCGCACCCCGGTCTGGTTTTCTACCTTCACGCCGCCGGCGCCGGGGGCTTTCACCAGCACTACGGTATCGTTCAGCGGCTGGCTCAGGGTGATGCCGTTGGCGTGCGCCAGCACGCCGCCGCTGACCCCGTAGTAGAGCTGTTTGAAACCATCGCTGCGGCTGTAGCCGACGTTGGCGTTGCCGTAGCCGCCGCGGTAGTTGAGCGCGGTATAGCCGGTGCTCCCGCTGTCGCCGTTGCCGCCGCCCGCATAGCCGGTCTGTACGCTATAGCTGAGGTTATTGTCTTCCAGCAGGGTGCCGTACAGGCCCGCCAGATTGGTCATGCGGCCATTGAGATCGTGCGACAGGCTGTAGCTGGCGCTGGCGTGCCGCCAGACCGAACGGCTATCGGAACGCAGCCAGTGGCTGAAGGGGATATTGACGTTGACCGCCAGCATCTGATCGCGCCCCTGCTGCCAGGCATTTTTCGTCAGGCTGTAGCTTAGCGACCAGTTGATATCGTCTACGGCGGCGTTGAGGCCGGCCTGCAGTTGCTCATCGGCATCGTCGGTGCCCCAGTAGGTCTGGTGGCTGCCGCTCAGATAGAGGGTGGCGGTGCGCCCCAGCTGTTGGGTCACGCTCAGCTGCACCTTACCGCGCTTGCTGTAAGCCAGATTGTAGTAGTCGGTAAATTTGGGTTTCACCTGGATAACCCCGTCCTGGGTTTCCACGCTGTAGCCGCTCATCCGGCGGTAGGTGGTATCGGCAAAGTTATAGTAGCCGCGGGTGGAGTAGCGGTAGCCCACCAGCTGCAGGTTGGTGCCGGTCTCATCCAGTGACTTGTTATAGAGAAAACGCACCGACTGTCCCTGATGCTCGCTGTCGTCAGGCAGGGTGGCGTTGGCCTGGGTGATATCCAGCGATAAGGCGCCGAAATAGCCCATGTTTTTCCCCACCCCGAGGTTAAAGGCGCGATAGCGGTCCGCCAGCTGGGTGCCGCCGTACAGGGTCCAGCCGGCCGGCAGGCCATGCATGGCCGTGCTCTGGAAAAAATCGGGCGTTTCCTGTTGGTTGTTGCCGCTGCGGTACTCCCCGGCGGTGAAGGCGAAGCGGGTATGGCCTTCGCGCTGCAGCACCGGCACCGTTGACCAGGGCACGCTGAAGACCTGGCGGGTGCCATCCGCTTCTTTAATGGTGACCTGCAGATCGCCGCCGTTGCCCGCGGCGTAGAGATCGTCGATGGTAAACGGCCCCGGCGGCACCGTGCTCTGGTAGATTTCGTAGCCGTTTTGTTTGACTGACACCTGCGAGGTGCCGCGGGCGATCCCGTGGATCACCGGCGCGAAGCCTTTCTGGCTGTCCGGCAGCATATTGTCATCCGAGGCCAGCTGCGCGCCGCGGAAGTTGATCCCGTCGAAGACATCGCCGTTGGTGTAGCTATCCCCGAGGGTAAGCCGCGATCGCAGGGAAATGATGTCCCGCTCAAGCCAGCTGTTGACGTGCTGCCAGCGGTTCTCATTGGATGACGCGCTGCCGCCGCTGCTGTAACTCCAGGTGCTGTTATCGCGCAGGCGCCACGGGCCGAAGTTCAGACCGCTCTGCAGGTTCAGATAGGCGTAACGGCTGTTGCCCCCGGTGGTGTTATGGACGTTATTACCGGTGAAGTTATAGTTAATCAGCCCGGCGGTGATGCCGTTATCCCATAGCTCCGGCGGGATATACCCGCGGGCGTGGCTGCCCATAAACGCCTGGGGTACGGTGAGATACAGGCGCTGTTGGCCGACATCGAAGCGGGTGGTGGCTTCGCTGATGAGCGTCGTTAGCGGCACGCAGGCCGTACTGTCCAGGGCCGCCATGCCCGTCACCCGTCCGGTATCCACCCCCATGCTCGCCAGCTGGCCGCGGGTCAGGCAGGGCGACAGGCCATGGCCTTGCGCATCGGCCTGGAAAGTGACGTCCCGGGTGGTCATATAGCCGTTATTGAGATAAATATCGACGCGATAGGTGCCCGGCGGGACCTCCTGGCCTTTTTCAAATCCCGACAGGTCTGCCACCGCCGCCGGATCGTCAGCTAAAAAGCGGGGGTTAAAATAGAGGTCCGCCTGCGCGGCGAACGGCTGTGAGCAGAGCCACAGCGTCAGCGCCGGCGTAATCAGGCGCCGGGCGCTTCGGCGACCCCCATGGTCCAGTCCATATTTTCGATGTGACATAATCCCTCCGGTCCGACGTTGCCCGGCTGTCAGTGCTTCTGGTCATGCGCAGCGTGGCCCGCGCGGCGGGGCACACCAGATTTAACGCAGTACGCCATTCATTTTCGGCGTCAGCGCGCCGTAATCGTTAATGGTGCGATAGGTGATGGTGTTGCCGGCATCCGCGGGCAGCTTGACGCTGGTTTTACCCATCGGCGGCACCAGGGCGTTTTCCAGAATGCGCGTTCCGGCGTTCAGTTCGGTCACCGTCAGGTAATAAGGGGTTGGATTCGTCAGCGTTAGCGACGATCCGTTGCGGCTAAAGGTCAGCTTGTCCGCCGCCTGATCCGGGGGCAGGGTCAGTTTTGCCGGTCGGTAGTAGAGCTTGATGCGGCTGATAATCGCCAACTGGAGGGTGTTGTCGCTGAGCTTCGATTTATCCATTGAGGGAATAGCCTTCACGTTCATCCAGAACAGGCTTTCCCGATCCTGCGGCAGCTGGTTATTGGTCGCATCGATAATGCGCAGGGTGTTCTCTTTTTTGCCCTGCATGGCAAACAGCGGGGGAGTGATAACAAACCGGCCGTCTCGCTGCCCATCGGCATTTTCCACCCATGACTGAATAAGCCAGGTGCTGTTGTCGTCGTTATTGGTCACCGCCAGCTGGACCTGTTTCTGACCCGCCGGGTAGATGACCCGGGTCGCGCCCAGCGCGACGCCCGCGTGCGCGCTGGCGCTCAACGCGCCGGCGGCGAAAAGCACACATCCCGTCAGTATGCCGCGTATCGTCGTTGCTGTTTTTCTCACATTATCTCCTTGTCTGCTCACGGTGTTGTCCTGCTGGTCTGCGGGTTGATTACTGATAGGTTAATGAGAACCAGGCCTGGGCGTTGGCCGCGCCGCCGGTGACCTGGCGTCCGGTCGCCCGATATTTGGCGACGAAATTTAGCGTCGTCGGTCCGCGGTAGAGCGGCACCCAGCGATCCGGCGGACGATTGAGAGGCAGCTGCTGGCCGTGACTGTCGAACAGCGCGATGCCGATCCCGCTGGCGATCCCCGGGCCTTCACCCACCGACAGCACGTCGGGGTTTTTGCCGTCAGCCACGCCGTGAAATGCCACCCCGACATGCTGGCTGACTGCCGTACTGCAATCCTGTAAATGAATCGTGAAAGGGATCGGGTTGCTGTCTTCGCCCACGTCGTGAAATCGGTTACTGCTGATCTGTCCCAGATTGACCGTCATCTGCCGATCGCCGGCTTCGACGCGGCAGGAACTGGCCATGATCAGGCCCTGAAAGCGCATGCTGCCCCCCGGCAGCGTGACGTTCCACTGATTACCGGCCAGCGCCAGCGGAGGCAGCAGCAGTAGCAGACCCGATTTCATTCCCTGCATCGTTTCACCCCGGTTGCAAAATTAAGCGCGGGCCCTCCTGGCCCGGATGGCTTCCTTGCCTGATGTTTGCCTTACTCGTACTGCACTTTGAAGGTGGCGTCAGCGTTCGCGATACCGGCGGTCGCGGCGCCAGTGGCGTAGTAACGTGCCTGGAACGGAATGATGTTGGTGCCGTCATTCAGCGTGGTGGCTGCGCTGAAGGTGGCGCCGTCCAGCGCCAGCGGCGTGCCGGTGTTGTCGAGGATCTGCACGCCGACGTTGGTCGCGCTGCCGGCGGCAGAGTTTTGCAGCGCCAGAACGGTGGTATTGCTGCTGTCGATGGCCGTACCGGCGAAGGCGACGGACGCTTTGGTTGCTACCGTGGTGTCGCAATCATCCAGCTGAATGTTGAAACCAACGGACGAACTGGTGCTCCCCGCCGTGGCCAGCTTCGCGGAACGCACCTGGCCCAACTGGACGGTTTGATCGATAGAGCCGGCATCCACCGCACAGGCCGCGTTAACGACTTCCCCTTTAAAATGGACGGTCCCGCCGTTAACCGTGGTGGTATCGGCCAGGGCCGCCGCGGAGCTCAGAGACAGGGCTGACACAACAATCATTGCCAGTGTTTTGATTTTCATACTGTTTTCCTTTGAACGATGTCGAAATAACGAACCGGATTGGCAGCCGTTGTGCCTTCCAGGCATTTCAGATTTCAGCCGAGTGGTCTGGCTGCCGGCTCTGCACAGTTTTCGCCCAACCGATGAGACAATTGGGGCCATTTTGACTCGTTGAGATAAACGATCTGTTCGTTGTTTAATCTTGCCTGTTTCCCGGTATTAAAATCTGTTTAATGTGGTTTTATTGGTTATTTAATCTGGTGATGTTAGCGAGAGTGCGAAAGGAAGAGAGATACCGCTGGCGAAGGCGCGCCAATGCAACGGGAGGGCAGGGTGGGGAAAAGTGCGTAATTGACGCTTTAAAAATATATTAAAAACATGTAGTTAATAATTTTTCTGCAGAAATATGGCGTGGTGAGTTGCAAAATATGTCAAAACATTTTTATGATATAAACAGTTTGGCCCCAATTGACCTGTTCACGGTTTATTTTTTTAATTAAATTCAATCAGTTGTATCAACTCCCGATTCTGCAATGCTTTCTCCAATAAGATTATTTCTTTCCCATATTCCAGCGAAACGCGCCGCATTGCTGGCGGTGTAGCGTACCGTGTGTCGAATATTACGATGACCGAGGTAATCCTGGATCAAACGGGTATCTGTACCTCTTTCCGCCAGTTCGTAGCCGCAGGCGTGACGCAGCATATGGGGGTGGGTCTGCGTCACGGTACCCGCCTTTTCCCCGGCGGAGCGAATAATACGATACGCCTGCTGGCGTGAGAGCGGGGTCCCGCGACGGGAGATAAAAAGCGCGTCGGTTTTGGCCGCCGCTTTCCAGCCGGCGCGGACCTGACTCCAGCGCTCAATGGCCTCACGTTCATCAAAGCGCAGCGGGTGAATAGTTGAAAAACCGTTCTTCAACCGCCGCACATTGACCCGGCCTTCCCGTAGATCCAGATCGTGATAGTGCAGATCCAGCAGTTCGCTGATGCGCATCCCGTGGCGAAAGGCGAGAAGGATGAGACAGTAGTCCCGCTCGCCGGTGGCGCCCTGACGCGCGGCCTGCATCATAGCCTGAACTTCTTTGGCGGTAAGAAAACGACGTCGGTTCACAATAATTACTCCTGAAAAAGAGGTGAGGGGTCGTCATGGCGAAACCATACGCCATGACGGAAAAGATCCGTAATGTAAGAACGGTACAAGGTGAAGGCGATTAACCACGTATAGATAGCATATTATATTTACAGCCAGTCAAAATATCGCCTGGCGATAATTCTTAATTTTAGAGATTTTAAGCAAGGTCACAATAGATCTGCTCGGGTTTTATAGCATGTGCATAAAATAAAAGGGATTTTTCACTCGGTAGATTTTAAAAAAATAGCGGGATGGATTTTTAGCCAACAATAAAGAATCACGGCAAAACCGGAATTAATACAGGGTCAATTTAACGATGAGACCGCAGGATTAAATAAGAACTTGCGGGAACAGTAATCATAATTAACTGAGGGTTAATTTATTGCTATTTAATTTCCCCGCAACGCGGTACAACGCCATCCGTGGCGTCAGGCTTACTGAAGCAGCGACAGGCGCTGTTTGTCGCGCGTATTGTCCCAGATACCATAGAAGCGTCCCGCGTTGCTGGCGGTATACCAGACGGTATGGCGAATATTGCGGTGTCCGAGATAGTCCTGGATCAGACGGGTATCGATACCCATATTGGCCAGCGCAAAGCCACAGGAGTGGCGCAGCATGTGCGGGTGGATCTCCAGCGGCAATCCCGCCTGGTCGCCAGAGGAGGCGATAATTTGATAAAACTGCTGGCGGGAAAGGGGATTGCCTTTGCGGGAGAGAAACAGCCACTCGCTGGCGGCCTGCGGCCAGGTGTTGCGAATGGCCAGCCAGCGCTTTAGGGCGTGGATCTCTTTATTCAGCAAAGGGTGGGTGGTCGAAAACCCCTTTTTTAGCCGATGGATATAAACGCAGCGGGAAGCAAGGTCGATATCGGATATTCTCAGGCGACAGATCTCGCTGGCGCGCAGACCATGGATGAAGCACAGCAGCGTCAGGCAATAATTACGTGCGGCATAGGGACCGCTATCGGCGGCTTTAAGTAGTGACTCGATTTCATTCTGAGTCAGGAAGTTCCTTTTTTTAATCTCGGCGTTATTCGTCATAGTGTTCCCTTTTATGGCAGGCAAATATTACGCTTTCCAGGCCTGCGTCAGGTCATTGTTAAATGCGACTGCCTTTTTATTTTTAAACAGCGTGCTGATAACGTTTTTATTTGCTACGGGAGCATGCGGTATCATGGGCTATCGCCATCCCCAGCGATAAGACGCCGTATGCTGAAGGGTAAAGAAAGGGTTAGCTGGTTGAACTGGCGAATCTTTCCTGGAGGTTTCCACGTCCTGTACATCCCTGATCCTCTTGATGATGCCCGCTTGATGATGGAGGCACTGGCTTCCGGCCACGGCAAGGCGGCCATCAATGCCGTCATGATTTATTTCCCGGCAGTTGGGGCGGCACGGCGTCAGCCAGCCGGCCTCCCGTATCTCAGCGACGGGAATGGCATGAGTAATTTCTCAGACAGAATACAACCTTGAACCGTCTGGATAGCATTCACTGCAAAACTACAACAGAGATTAAACCATACTGCAAAAAGCCTGGGGATAATAGCCATTGTCTCTGTGAGGGCACTTTACGTCTTATTTAACGGGTTGAGCTTAATCTTAATGGTGCTGTGGGAGCGCGGGCGGTAATCGGCGGAAGCGGTGATATCAGGCGGTGGGTATAAGAGAGGCATAGGCTGCAGACTGGTGTGGGTAATATTCTGCTGCGAGCTAAGAATAAAGAGCAGGTAGGGGACAGACGCGACGGTCCGGCGTCGCAGGCGGTGTTAAAGGCTCCGGTGGCAGAAGTCCGCGATCTGATATCCACCGGAGCAGGCTGACTTACCATTTTTCGTCGCGGGCTTCCTGACGACCTTCGCGGCGGTTTTCCCGCTTATCGTGACGGCAGCTGGCGTTGCTTTGATTATTATTTCTGACGCACTCTTGCTTGGTTTCACGGCCCTGCTCGCGGCTATCCTGGCGGATATAGCGAGCGTCCTGGCGCTGGTCGCTGCGCCAGGTCGCCTGCGCCGAAAGCGAGGGCGTCAGCAGCGCGACGCACGCCAGGGCGAGTAAGCATCTTTTCATGGGGGTGGTCCTGTTAATGAATATATTAAATTAATAGCAGTTAATGAATATTCGTGCCTGATGCGCAGGATGATAAAGTACAAAAAGTGCCAGGATAGCGATAACTGATTTATTTTTATCTTTTTTAGGTGTGTAACGATTGCTCTAATATGTTATGCAGGGCGTCAACAGCAAAAACAAACGTCTGTGGTATGCTGAAAATATGAAAATGCTTTGTGCAAAGGTAGGGCAGAGGGTAGGTGTAGGAGCCCGCTGATGCTGATAATGCGGAGCCTTGTGACCTTAAGCATTGACGAGAAAAATCCGACAAATTATCCAGGCACTATTGTTCGCCGGGCATGAGATTGTCGTCTGGCGGTTGATCTCTTTTCACCATGGCTTACCGATGATGATACCGACTTCGCAACGCGACTGGCGCCTGCTGGCCGCCGGGAGCGGCGGCCTTCTTCTGCTGGCCGCCGGCATCACCTTGCACAGCCACTGGAGCGACTTCCTCCAGTGGTGCCTCGCCACGCAAATTACCTTGCATCGCTATCTGGTGATGTACCTTCTGCTGCTGAACAACCATCAGTACAGCGGCGGCGTCTGGCTGCTGGTGGGCGCTTTTCTCTACGGCGTGCTCCACGCTATCGGACCGGGCCACGGCAAGTTTATCGTCACCACTTACCTGAGCACCAATCAGGAGAGCCTGACCGCGGCGCGGGTGGTGCCTTTTCTCGGCAGCCTGCTGCAGGGCGTCAGCGCCATCCTGTTTGTCTTTATTCTGGCGGTGGGGCTGAATCTGGCCGCTGGCGATCTCAGCGCCAGCCGCTGGTACGTCGAGAAGATCAGCGCCCTGACCATCGCCGCCTTTGGGGTTTACGTTATCTGTCGTGCGCTGCAGAGCCTGCTGCCGGGTAAAAGGAGAATACGCGCCCTGAGGCCGGCGCATCAGCATGATGCCTCGTGCGGCTGCGGGCACCACGGCGTGGGACACGACCTGCAGGGCGCCGACTGGAAGACACGCCTGGGCGTGGTGCTGGCCATCGGCGCCCGGTCCTGCAGCGGAGCGATTATGATCCTGCTGTTCGCCAACGCGCTGGGGATCGTCAGCTGGGGCATCGCCGCGGTGATGACCATGGCGCTGGGCACCGCGCTGTCGATCCTTGGTCTGTCGCTGGCGGTGCACTATGCCCGTCACCGTACCGTCAACCGGCTGACGGCGACCAGCCGTCCGCGGCCCTGGCTGGTGCCGCTGGTGAAGATCCTCGGCGGGCTGGCGCTGATCCTCTTTGCCGCGACATTGTTTTTCACCGTGGTGCCGATCAGCGCTAACGGCGACTTTATCGCCGCCGGCTGTTAACGGCTCTCCAGCAGGCGCATCAATACCCGCAGCGCCTGATCCAGCTGCTGGCGCTCGCCATCGCTGAGCCCCGCCAGCAGCTGCCGTTCATTATCGACATGGGTCTCCACCGCTTCATCGATGCGTTCACGTCCGGCGGGCGTCAGGGCGACCAGCATACTGCGGGCGTCTTCCGGATTGGGCAGGCGGGTAATAAATCCGCGTTTCTCCAATGCCTTCAGGCGATGAGTCATGGTGCCGGAGGTGATCATCAGCGTGGAGAAGAGCTGGGTAGGCGAAAGAATAAACGGCGCCCCGGCGCGGCGCAGCGTCGCCAGCATGTCAAACTCCCAGCGCACCAGCTCATGGCGTGTAAAAGCCACTTCCACCTGCGGCTCCAGCAGCATGGCGCATCGTTTCAGACGGCCAATTGGCCCCATTGGGCTGCAGTCGAGGTCCGGCCGCTCGCGCTGCCACTGGGCGAGGATCCGATCAACGGCGTCGATCGGCGGTGATTTGTCCATAAGTGCTCACTTGTCTTGATATCAAGATAATTGCGTGTACATACTTGCGGCACCAATTTAACTTGAAGTGAAGATAAAATCATGGCTTTTCTCTCGCGTAGTCTGATGCTCGACCTGCTGCTCACGGCGCTGGCGCCCGCTATCTGGGGGACGACCTACATCGTCACCTCCCAGTTTCTTCCCCCCGACCGGCCGTTTATCGCCGCCCTGCTGAGGGTTTTGCCGGCAGGCATCGCCCTGCTGATCTGGAGCCGCCGCTTTCCACAGCGCGGCGAATGGCTAAAGCTTATCGTTACCGGCATCTTAAATATCGGCGCATTTCAGGCGCTGCTGTTTATCGCCGCCTATCGCTTACCCGGCGGTCTGGCGGCAGTGATTGGCGCGATCCAGCCGCTGCTGGTGATGCTTCTCGCCTGGTGCGTAGACCGGCAGCGCTCGCCCTGGCTGGCGGTATTCTCAGCCCTCGCCGGCATACTCGGTATGGCCATGCTGCTGCTGTCGCCGCGCACCGTCCTCGACCCGCTGGGCATCGGCGCGGCGTTTCTCGGGGCGATCAGTATGGCGCTGGGCACCTGGCTCTCCCGCCGCTGGGCGCTCTCCCTGCCGATCGTCGCGTTAACCGGCTGGCAGCTGGCGATCGGCGGGGTGGTGCTGGCGCCCGTGGCGCTGATCGTTGATCCCCCTTTACATCAGGTGACAGCGCTGCAGGTGGCCGGCTATCTGTGGCTGTGCGTGGCCGGCGCGATGCTGGCCTATGGCCTGTGGTTCCGGGGGATTGGCCGCCTCTCGCCGGTGGCGGTATCGGCAATGAGCCTGCTGAGCCCGGTGACCGCTGTGGTGTTGGGGTGGATTTTCCTTGGCCAAAAGATCCAGGGGATGGCGCTGGTCGGGCTGATCGTGGTGCTGGCGAGCGTGTTGTCTATTCAGCGCGCGCTGGCGCGTCAGGCGGCGGGGGCAAAAACGAAAAAAGCCCCATAACGGGGCTCGACATTGCTGTGTGCGGGGTGGGCGGCGGGAGCCAGACCAGCCGCCCGCAGGCGGCCTGTCCGGCAGCTCCCTCTGCAACCATTCGCTTATTTAGAGAGCTCGGCGGTCATATGGACCTGGTTGCCGGTGTACGCTTCAGTGATGTGGTAGGAAGCGCCTTGTTCTTTCGCAATGGTCGCGATTTTCGCTTCTGCGCTGTCCAGGGTGTCTGCTGTTACGCTCACCGGATGAGCGAAGCTAGCGAAAGAGACCAGGGAGAGCATACCGGCAGCGGCGAGTAATTTTACGTTTTTCATGGTGTTTGTCCTTTTAACTTTTATGGTGGAAAGCGTGTTTGCTTTCGATGGGCTTATAATAAGTCTGCTAACTATAACGCGCGTGGCAAAAAGTGCGATTTAGATCACATTTTTATGGCGGTTTGATGACGGAGATATGAATGTTTCTCTATTTTTTAATTTAAAAACAATGGATTAGTGATTATTTTTTGATGGGAGTATCACGCGGACTGCCTGCGATCAGAATGTAGAAGGCGCCTCATTTACGCGGTTACCATTCATTGTATGAATTAGTTGGGCGGTTTTTAGCCGCCGTTGGGGCGGATTCGGACGATTCGCAATAGCCCTCTGGCGGCCATTTCGGCATGCTGAGACGGCCATTTCTCTCATGCCCTGGCGTTAGGCTTTCCGCGCTGTAAACATCCATCACCCCGTTTTGATCTATCAATAAGCATTTATTAATAGTTATCGATTATCTGTTATATAACTTAATGAAACGTGAACAAATGTATATTTGTCGGCGAATAAATAGCATTCTTTGACGCCGATAGCACCAGCGAACTTATATTTTTAAGTTCGTTACCTGACGCCTTAAATATTGCGGCTCCCGGTCAGTCGAAGATTCTATTAGCAGTGGCATAAATCAGCATCGCCTGATGTTTCTGGTTCTATGCGAATTCACAGTGTGCTCATTGATTCGTAATTCACTCTGACAAGGAAATGGCAATGAAAAAGGTTCTTCTCTCTGCAGCAATGGCAACCGCGTTTTTTGGCATGACTGCTGCCCATGCAGCTGATACCAATGTTGGCGGCGGCCAGGTTAATTTCTTCGGTAAAGTTACCGATGTATCCTGTACTGTTTCTGTTAACGGCCAGGGCAGCGATGCGAACGTTTACCTGTCTCCGGTAACTCTGACTGAAGTTAAAGCGGCAGCAGCGGATACTTACCTGAAACCGAAATCTTTCACCATTGACGTCTCTAACTGCCAGGCTGCTGACGGCACCAAACAGGATGACGTAAGCAAACTGGGCGTAAACTGGACCGGCGGTAACCTGCTGGCTGGCGCTACCAGCAAACAACAGGGCTACCTGGCGAACACCGAAGCTTCCGGTGCTCAGAACATCCAGCTGGTACTGTCTACTGACAACGCTACCGCGCTGACCAACAAAATCATCCCGGGTGACAGCACTCAGCCGAAAGCGAAAGGCGACGCTTCCGCTGTCGCTGATGGCGCGCGTTTCACCTACTACGTAGGCTACGCCACCAGCGCGCCGACCACTGTGACCACTGGTGTGGTTAACAGCTACGCGACTTACGAAATTACTTACCAGTAATTCCGTCAGAAAATAAAACTGCCCCGCGATGGGGCAGTTAATAACAATAATAAAGCGGCGATGACCGCCGCTTGTATTTTTATTCTGAGGTCAGCATGAAGCGTATTGCCCTTTTTTTCTGTTTCATTTTTAGTTTTGCGGCCCACGCCAACAATATTATTGTTAACGGTACCCGCTTTATTTATCCAGGAAATGAAAAAGAAATAACGGTACAGCTTTCAAATAACGCCGACCGTCCGGCGCTGGCGCAGGCCTGGCTGGATAACGGCGATGCCGATGCCACACCGGATACCATTACCACCCCGTTTATTATCACCCCGCCGATTTCGCGCGTTGACGCCAAGAGCGGCCAGACGCTGCGTATTAAGCTCGGCAGCAGCGCCGGTCTGGCGAAAGATAAAGAGACGCTGTGGTGGCTGAATCTGTTGGAAATACCGCCGGTGGTGGCCAATCAGAAAAATGAAGGCCAGAACGTGCTGCAGCTGGCGATCCGTTCGCGCTTTAAATTTATTTATCGTCCTGCCGGACTGGGCAACCGCGATGCGGCGGCCGAGAAGCTGACCCTGACCGCCAGCGGCAGTAGTCTCGCCATCAACAACCCGACGCCGTTCTACATTACCGTCAGCCGTATTTCCCGCGACGGCGGTAAAGCCCTGAACAGCAAAACCGTGATGCTGGCGCCGCAGTCCAGCCAGACGGTGGCGCTTTCCTCAGCCGTCAACCGCGGCGAAACCCTGACCGTTAACAACATTAATGACTATGGCGCCGATGTCGCAGTGAAAGTGGCCGTTAAATAAGGGAAAAGCTAATGAAGCAGAGGTCATTCTGCCCGGGAAGATTAAGCACCGCGATCGCCATCGCGCTGTGCTGCTTTCCGCCATTTTCCAGCGGACAGGAAAACCCGGGAACGGTATATCAATTTAACGACGGCTTTATTGTCGGCAGTCGCGAAAAGGTCGATCTGTCACGCTTCTCGACCAGCGCGATTACCGAAGGCACTTACTCCCTTGACGTCTACACCAACGACGAATGGAAAGGGCGCTACGATCTGCGCATCGCGCGCGACAAAGACGGTAACCTTGGGGTCTGCTACACCAAAGCGATGCTGACGCAGTACGGCATCGCGGCGGAAAAGCTCAATCCGCAGCTGAGCGAACAGGAAGGCTACTGCGGTAGCCTCAAATCCTGGCGCAACGAAGACAACGTCAAAGACAACCTGGTCCAGTCCTCCCTGCGGTTGAACATTTCGGTGCCGCAGATCTATGAAGATCAACGCCTGAAAAACTATGTCAGCCCGGAGTTCTGGGACAAAGGCATTACCGCGCTTAATCTTGGCTGGATGGCCAACGCCTGGAACAGCCACACCTCTTCGGTCGGCGGGTCGGATAACAGCAGCGCCTACCTTGGCGTCAATGCCGGCCTGTCGTGGGACGGCTGGCTGCTGAAGCATATCGGTAACCTGAACTGGCAGCAGCAGCAGGGTAAAGCGCACTGGAACAGCAACCAGACCTATCTCCAGCGGCCGATCCCGCAGATCAACTCCATCGTCAGCGGTGGGCAGATCTTTACCAATGGTGAATTTTTCGACACCATCGGTCTGCGTGGGGTTAATCTTTCCACCGATGACAATATGTTCCCGGACGGCATGCGCTCCTATGCCCCGGAAATTCGCGGCGTGGCGCAGAGCAACGCCCTCGTCACCGTGCGCCAGGGCAGCAACATTATCTATCAGACCACCGTTCCGCCGGGGCCGTTTACCCTGCAGGATGTCTATCCATCCGGCTATGGCAGCGATCTTGAGGTTTCGGTAAAAGAGGCGGATGGCTCGGTGGAAGTGTTCAGCGTGCCTTACGCCTCCGTTGCTCAGCTGCTGCGTCCGGGCATGACCCGCTACGCGCTCTCCGCCGGTAAAGTGGACGACAGCGGGCTGCGCAATAAGCCGATGCTCTATCAGGCGACCTGGCAGCACGGGATCAATAACCTGCTGACCGGCTACACCGGGGTCACCGGCTTTGACGACTATCAGGCCTTCCTGGTGGGCACCGGGATGAACACCGGGATCGGCGCCCTCTCTTTTGACGTCACCCATTCTCGGCTGAAAAGCGATAGCCATGATGACTCGGGGCAGAGCTATCGCGCCACCTTTAACCGCATGTTCACCGATACCCAGACCAGCATCGTGCTGGCGGCGTATCGCTACTCGACGAAAGGTTATTACAACCTCAACGACGCGCTGTACGCCGTCGATCAGGAAAAAAACAGCCGCAGCAACTACACCCTCTGGCGGCAAAAAAACGGCATGACCTTCACGGTAAACCAGAACCTGCCTGACGGCTGGGGCGGGTTTTATCTCAGCGGTCGTATTTCCGATTACTGGAACCGCTCCGGGACCGAGAAGCAGTATCAGGTCAGCTATAACAATTCGTTTGGTCGTCTCTCCTGGTCGGCGAGCGCCCAGCGCGTCTATACCCCGGACAGCTCCGGCCATCGCCGCGACGATCGCATTTCACTCAACTTCAGCTACCCGCTGTGGTTTGGCGACAACCGCACCGCCAACCTGACGTCGAACACCTCGTTCAACAACTCGCGCTTTGCCAGCTCGCAGATTGGTATCAACGGTTCGCTGGACAGTGAAAACAACCTTAACTACGGCGTGTCGACCACCACCGCCACCGGCGGTCAGCATGATGTGGCGCTCAACGGCAGCTACCGTACGCCATGGACCACCCTCAACGGCAGCTACAGCCAGGGCGAAGGCTATCGTCAGAGCGGCATTGGCGCCAGCGGGACGATGATCGCCCACAGCGGCGGCGTGGTGCTCTCACCGGAAAGCGGCTCGACGATGGCGCTGATTGAAGCCAAAGACGCGGCCGGCGCTATGCTCCCGGGATCGCCGGGCACCCGCGTGGACAGCAATGGTTACGCCATCCTGCCGTATCTGCGCCCGTACCGAATTAACGCCGTCGAGATCGACCCGAAAGGCAGCCATGACGACGTGGCCTTCGATCGCACCGTGGCGCAGGTTGTGCCGTGGGAAGGCAGCGTGGTTAAGGTGGCGTTTGGCACCACGGTGCAGAACAACCTCACCCTGCAGGCGCGCCAGGCGAACCATGAGCCGCTGCCGTTTGCGGCGAGTATTTTCTCCCCCGACGGCAAGGAGATCGGCGTCGTCGGTCAGGGCAGCATGATGTTTATCAGCGATGCGAACGCCAAACGCGCGATTGTGAAGTGGAGCGGCGGGCAGTGTTCGGTGGATCTGGGACAGCAAACAACAAAGGATAGCGTATGTCGCTGAGGAAATTACTGACGCTTTTTATCGTCTTGATGGCGCTGGGCACCACCTCGTCCTGGGCCGTCTGTACGCGCCTTTCTTCGCCAACGGTGATGCTGGACATGGTGGTGGGCAGGGTGGTGGTGCCCCCGGATCTGCCGGTGGGTTCGGTGATCCTTACCCGCGACTGGACGATGAGCGCCCCCGGCGGGGCGAGCTATCGCTGTACCTCCGGCACCAACCGCTTCGCGGCGAAGATCGTGTCGCCAGGGGCCACGGACCTGGGGAATAAAATTTATTCCACCAACGTGCCGGGAATTGGTATGCGTTTCAGCCGCGGCGGCGCGACGGTGAATATCGTCTATCCCGACGTCTATTCGTCCCGAGTGTATAACACCACCAACTATTCCCTTGAAGGATCACGTTTTACGCTGGAGATTATCAAAACCGCGGCAACCACCGGCAGCGGTACCCTCGCGGCGGGAAAATACACCTCCTACGACTGGGAGAGCGGCGGCAACCCGATCCTCGAAACCTATCTGAGCGCCAACGCGATCACCGTGGTCTCGCCCTCCTGTTCGGTATTGAGTGGGAAAAATATGAATGTTGATGTGGGTGCCATTAGACGTACTGACCTGAAAGGGGTTGGCACCACCGCGGGCGGGAAGGATTTTAATATTGAGCTGCAGTGCAGCGGCGGCCTGAGTGAAACGGGATATGCCAACATCAGCACCTCTTTCTCCGGCACCCTGGCTACCAGCACCACCGCCACCATGGGCGCCTTGCTGAATGAAAAGGCCGGCAGCGGGATGGCGAAAGGCGTCGGCATCCAGGTGCTGAAGGATGGATCCCCGCTGCAGTTTAATAAGAAATATACCGTTGGCCGCTTGAATAATCAGGAGACCCGCTACATCACCATACCGCTGCACGCGCGCTTTTATCAGTATGGCCCGACGACCAGCACCGGCGAGGTGGAGTCGCATATGATCTTTAACCTGACGTACGATTAATACGGGAGGGGGAATGAAGGGATTGCCGAAACATACTATCGCGTGGCTGCTGCTCTGCGGCAGCCTCGCCGCCCCCTCGGCGTGGGGTTTCGAGACCAATTACGACCGCGGACGGGTCGATTTTGCCGGGCGGGTGACGGATATCTCCTGCAGCGTCGCGCTCAATGGCGGCCAGCATGCCGGCAGCGGCAACGTCTGGCTGGCGCCGGTCAGCCTGGCGGAAGTGCACGATCGCGGGGCCGGGGCGTTTATGAAGCCGCAGCCTTTTACCCTGGCGCTGTCAAACTGCCAGCTACGTCATGACGGCGGCGCCGCTTCGCAGGACGAGGTGCGGCGGGTCAGCGTTCGCTGGATCGACGGTTTTTTACTGACGGCGGTCGGCAATGAGAACGCGGGCTATCTGGCTAATACCTTGCCAGACGGCGCGCAGAATATTTATCTGGCGCTGTCGACCAATGATAATAATACGCTGGATAATAGTAATAAAATTGTCCCTGCGGATCCGCAGCAAAATCAGGTGCATTTACAGGAAAACGCGGTCAGCGGCGGCCTGTTCACCTATTATGTGGGCTACGTTTCGCCGACCCCGAAAAGCGCCACCAGCGGGCCAATTACCAGCTGGGCAACGTGGGAATTAGTTTATAATTAAGCGGGACGAAAAAGCCGGGCAAGCCCGGCTTTTTTATATGCCAATATCGTCGGCAACCAGTTGCTCAATGCTGACTTCCTGCCAGTAATGCCCCTGAATAGCAAACCACTCCATACCCTGCAGCCATTTTTTATGGGCTTCGCTTTCCACGCCTTCAATAATCACGTTGTGATGATTGCGGGATAAAAAGGTGACCAGCGCATCCATCAGCTGACGGCCGGACTCTTTGCGCATCAGATGCCAGAAAAAATCTTTATCAATTTTGACATAGTCAAAATGATAACCGCTGATGGCGTTAATCCCCGCGTAGCCAGAGCCGAAGTCATCGAGCCACAGCGAGGTATCCTGCGGGCTTTGCCAGGCGGCCAGGGAATTATTCAGAAGTTTCTCGGCGTTTTCGGTCACTTCAAAATGGACGCAGGTCAGGGCGGCGATTTTCTCTTTTATTTCCTTCTGGCGCAGCAGAGTCAGGATATGGTCATCAACGTTAATGGTAGCGGAAATATGGTTACGTAAAAACCATGCTTTATGCTGTTCAATCAACCCCAGTTGCTCGAGAAAAATACGTTCACGAACTGCCGCGGTGGCATGGCGGAAAAAATATTCTGGCGAAACGGGAAGATTATCGAAGCGGCTTAAGCATTCAACCGCGACTAAGGTACCTTGTGGGGAAAACATTTTCTGAAAGACGTAGCGTACAGCGATATCATTACGAGATAAAATGTTGTCTTCGAATATTTTAGTGTTCATTATCCCTCTTCACGAGGTTAGTCAGACAATAAGCAGAGGATAGGTTAATTATAGGCTACCTGATGATTAATGGGAATGGCAGGAAATGTAAATCAACAACGAATAAGTACGCTTTATCCGCTATTGATTTACCTGTGCGTAATTTAACATTGATGGAGGGCGGCAATACGCTGGTTCATCGTGCGGGAATTATCAATGCCCAGCTTTTGCATGATATGGATTCGATGGCTGTGGACCGTTTTATGGGCAATGCCGAGCAGGGCGGCAATCCGCTTATTATTATTGTTGGCAATCAGCAGCTCGAGGATCTGGCACTCCCGCGGCGACAGCTGTTTGCGCAATCGTCGCGGCGGTTGTTCGCTGGCGCCCTTCGCCCGCTGGATAATAGACGCAAACATAGATAGCGGCGATTTTTCACTAATAATCATGGCATTATCGACGGTTATTAACTCTCTGCACAGTCCGGCAATGTCGCTTTTTATCATCAGCACCGGCTGCTGGCAGCGTTGCAGGGAAAGGCGGAGCGCATTCAATAGATCAACGATTCTGATGGCAGAAATATCCTTATTGATTAAATTGAAAATAACCGTTTGGGCCTCAGGCAGCTGTTTCCCATGGATGACTTCGTCATAGCCAAAACGGGTGGCGTTTTCATGACTATCAATAAGGTAGTGATAGATTGAGTGACCAATGAGATTATCATTGGTGTACAGCAATATACTTTCCAAGGGTATCAGATTCTCTTTTTTCGCTTGGCTTCTAAGATCAGGTCCAGCAGAATTTTCTCTATTCTGCGCTGGTCGTCGAGATGGCGGAACTTAAACTGGCAGGATATCTGATAGTAGCTTTCGCTCTCTTCATTAGGGTCATCAAGGGTGATAATAATGACATTCTTTACCACCAGGTCGATGGTGATCTCGCCATATTCCGCCAGCATCAGTACGGCGTTTTTCAGCAATGCGTTATGACTGAGGAATTTCAGATTCGGCGTTTTGGTCATCAGTGCGCAACCGCCGTCTGAAATGTCCTTGATGTCGAAAAGATAGTTTTCGCCATTTTTATGGCGACCGCGGCAATAAAAATCATGCTCGTGGCGTAAACGAAAGCGGGGATCGCGGCGACGCTGCACCACCTGCAGGCATTCAGGCAAGGAAAAGGCGTAGCGGATACCTTTATCGACACCGCTATTGTCATGTTTTGTCAGGGCCGCATTAAACTCTATTTTCCCTGAATCGCTATGCAGGAGAAAGCGAATTTTATGCCCGGGCGGGATTTTGCGATGGGTCTGAATATGGAACTCGGCAAAGTCCACGCGCGTCAGTTGGGTTATGATACTGGTGTTGTTAAAAAATATTTCAATTTCAGTACGTTTGCGCAACTCCTCTCTGAAAATAGCAATAATTTCATACTTACTGGTCTTTATCGTTCCCTCTGTCATGTGCATCCCTTGTAAATAGTTGTCGTGAGGCGTTTGATTTTTCTTATAGCAATAGCAACATTCTGATTGGGTTAATCAGATGTTTTTATGAGCGTTTGATGTTATTGACTATCTTTGCAGCCAGATTGATATGTATAAACTTGGAATTCGATATTGTGTTTCCTGTAATCAAGCGTTTCAAATTTTGGTCATGACAAAAACGACAACGGCCTCCAAGCTGGAGACCGGTCGAAGGATAAAAAACTTAAGTTTAATTAACGGGGATAATGAGAGAACGATCGTCGATCACGCCCCATTTGTAGGATCTATAGTGCCAGCAGTGATGAGGTTTTTCCAGGCAAATATTGAGGAGGGAAGTCGTTCCCTCCTTTCGGCCTGACGGGTCAGGGATGCTTGCGGGTGGCGATATTATCCAGGGTGCGCAGCGCATCCGCCGGCAAAATTAGCCCGGCGGCGGCAATATTTTCCGCCAGGTGCGTCCGGGATGAGGTGCCTGGGATCAGCAGAATATTGGGCGCGCGCTGGAGTAGCCAGGCGAGGGCGACCTGCATCGGCGTCGCCTCAAGCGAGGCCGCGACCTCGTTCAGCTCCTGCGCCTGCAGGGGAGTAAAACCGCCCAACGGGAAGAAGGGAACCCAGGCGATGTGCTGGGCGGCCAGCGCATCCACCAGCGCGTCGTCGGCGCGATGGGCAATGTTATAGAGGTTTTGCACGCAGACGATAGGCGTCATTTTCTGTGCATCCGCCACCTGCTTTGCCGTCACGTTGCTGAGGCCAATATGGCGGATCAATCCTCGCTCCTTCAGCTCCAGCAGGGTGGCGAGCGGCGCCTCCAGCGACCCTTCTACCGGGCCGTGGGGGCTCAGCATACTGCGCAGGTTCACCACCTCCAGCACGTCGAGCCCCAGGTGACGCAAATTGTCCTCGACGGCCTGGGTCAGTTCAGCGGGCGACATGGCCGGCAGCCAGTTGCCTTTCTCGTCACGACGGGCGCTGACCTTGGTGACAATGCACAGATCGTCGGGGTAGGGGTGGAGCGCTTTGCGGATCAGCTGATTGGTCACATGGGGGCCATAGAAATCCGAGGTATCGATATGGTTTACCCCGGCTTCGACGGCGGCCTGCAGCACGCGCACCGCTTCTTCTGGATCTTTCGGCGGGCCGAAAACGCCGGGGCCGGCCAGCTGCATGGCGCCGTAACCCAACCGATAGACCTGGCGATCGCCGAGCGTGCCGCGACCGGATAAGGTGACACTGGACATAGGAACTCTCCTCACGGTGGCTAAGCCGTAAGTGTAATGCGCTAACAAGGAAGAGAAGGGTGAGAATATTGTCAGAATGTGCGACAGCGGTCAGGCAAGCCGCTGTCGCCGGAGACGGATTAGCCGAAGAACATCACGGAGACGCAGAGCAGGCCGACCACCAGAGTGATGGCGTTACCCACCGAGCGATACGGCTTCAGCGCCGGGATAAGCCAGGTTGACAGGGTGGGCATGATAAACAGGATCATGGCGATAAGCGGTCCGCTGATGGCGTAGATCATCGAGATCGCATTCGGGTTGATAAAGCACACCGCAAAGGTGAAGGCAGAGACCAGCATGATCGACATCGCGCGGTTGAAGGCGCGGCTCTTGCGCACGCCCATCAGGCCCAGCGAGCTTTTGACGATTTCGCTGGCGCCTTCAATGACCCCGAAGTAGGTGCCGAGAAAGGATTTCGACATGGCGACCACGGCGACAATAATGCCGGTCACCGCCAGCCAGCCCGGCGCGCCCGGCACCATCGACAGGGCGGAGAGGATGGTCACCCCCTGATCGCGGGCGGTCTCAATATAGGTCGCCGGGATGGCCAGCAGGCAGCTGAAGACGAAAAACAGCACGCTGGCGCAGATGATGGTATAGGCCACCTTCATGATTTTTTTGCATTTACCCATGGCCAGGTCGCCGTGCTTCTCCTGCTGGTCGATAGCAAAAGTCGAGATGATCGGCGTATGGCTAAAAGCGAAAACCATCACGGGTATGGAGATCCAGACCTGGTGGAGCGTCTGCGAGCTGAACTGCATCTGGCTGGTGAGATGTTCCGGATGCCAGTCGCGGATTAAATAGAGGGAGAGAAACAGGAAGCAGGCGATAAGCGGGAAGACCAGAAAGCCCATCACCTTGATGGTGATTTGCCGGCCCATGAGAAAGATCAGGTTAAGGACCAGCACGACCCCCAGGCTCAGCAGCGCGCGTAGCGCAGGCGTCATCGGCGTGCGATGTGCCACCTGCTCGGCCAGCGAGTTGGTGATGGCCACGGCGTAGATCAGCACGACCACAAAGAAGGCGAGGAAATAGAGCCCGGTGATCAGGTTGCCAATTTTCTTACCATAGTAGTGATTTACTGCGCCGGTGATCCCGGTTCCCGGCGCGATATTGGCCGAGAGAATAAACTGGCTCAGCGCTTTGTGAGGCCAGTAGGTGAGCGGCCAGGCGACCAGCGCGGTGATGAAAAGGACAATGGCGCCAGCCGAACCCAGCTGGATCGGTAGAAATAGCGTCCCAGCGCCTACTGCAGTGCCATATAAGGCAAAACTCCATAGAGTTTCTTCTTTAGACCAAATTTTAGACATTATGCGACTTTATCAACCGTCAAACCAAAAAAAAGGAGTGCAATTTACCATATTTATGGTTCGTCTGTTGCGATAGTTTTTGGTGATAAAGTGGCAGCGGATCGCGAAGGATCCGCCGCGAGGCTAGCCGCGCGCCGCCTGGCGCGGGCGGCGGTGACGGATAACGCGCTCGCGCAGGGTGTCCCAGACCCAGTTAAACGCCATGGTGTAGGGCAGGAAGAAGAGCATGAAGCCGATCTCCAGCATAAACGCCTGCAGCAGCGATACCCCCAGCACGATGGCTACCATGGTGACGCCGATGATAACAAAGCCGGTCTCGAAGCCGATCGCGTGCAGCGCCCGCACTTTCAGCCGGCGAGGGACGCGGGAGACTGGCCACAGGCGATCGAAAGCCGCGTTATAAATGATGTTCCATACCATCGCCAGGGTGGCGAGCAGAATGCTCAGTCCGCCCATCTCCACCACCGAACGCTGCATCAGCCAGGCGGCGGTGGGGGCGAGGATCAGCGTCGCCAGCCCTTCGAAGGTGATGGCGTGGATAACGCGCTCGGTGAGCGTCTTGCGCTGATGTGGGGTCTGTTGCATGGCGAGCTACCTCCAGTTTTAGCCTGAACAGGAAATTACCCGGCAGTTTATGGAAAAATGTGATAAACAAAAGATAGAAACCATCGATAAAGTAGATACATCATGCGTTATTCACCGGAAGCGTTAACCGCCTTTGTCGAGGCCGTTGACAGCGGGTCGTTCTCCGCCGCCGCCCGTCGCCTGCGCAAAAGCCAGTCGACGATCAGTACCGCTATCGCCAACCTGGAGGCTGACCTCGGGGTGACCCTCTTCGATCGGGCAACGCGGCAGCCGACGCTGACGCCGCAGGGGGAGCAGGTGCTGAGCTATGTCAAAGCGATCCTCGCCGCCAGCGAGCGGCTGGATGAGCTGGCGGTATCGCTGTCCGGCGAGACGGAGCCGCGGCTGACCTTTGTGCTCTCGGACACCCTGCACCCGGACGTGCTGGAAGATCTGCTTGTGCAGTTTGACCGCCGCTTCCCTCATACCGAATTTGAATGCTTGATTGGCGAAGATGAGGACGTGATCGATCTCCTGCAAAAATCCCGCGCCCAGGTGGGACTGATTGAGGCGAGAGAGCGCTACCCGACCGATATCGGCAGCACCCGCCTGCCGCTGCAGACGGCGATGGGCATTTACGTGGCGCCTGACCATCCGCTGGCGGGGCAGGGCAAGGTTGTCTGGGATGAGCTGCGCAGCTGGCGCGAGCTGCGTTTGAGCACCTTTCTGGCCAGCGCGACGGAGCCTGCCGCCGGGCAGGTCTGGTCGGCGCCAAACTACCTGCTGCTGCTCAGCATGGCGGTGCAGGGCTTCGGCTGGTGCATTCTGCCCTGTGCGCTGGTGGCGGAGTTTGCGCCGCAGGGCGGACTGGTGGCGCTCGATATCCCCGGCTGGCCGCGGGCGATTTCGGTGGATCTGCTGTGGAATAAGAAAGCGCCGCCCGGGGCGGCCGGCAGCTGGCTGCGTCAGCATCTGCAGCGGCGTGAGCGTTAACGAATAGCTATTTCTTTGTGATTGGCTTCACTTTTTTTAAACAATTACAAAGTTTTTTGATAACAATTATCTAGTATATCGCTGTTTCTTTGCGCAAAAGTACGGGCAGGGGTAGAGGATGAAGGATGTCGTGATCGTCGGGGCGCTACGTACGCCGATTGGCTGCTTTCAGGGCGCGTTATCGCGCCATTCAGCCGTTGAGCTGGGCAGCGTGGTGGTGAAGGCGCTGGTGGAGAAGACGGGAATCGATCCGCAGAGCGTGGATGAGGTGATCCTCGGCCAGGTGCTGACCGCGGGAACCGGGCAAAACCCGGCTCGTCAGTCTGCTATTCGCGGCGGGTTGCCCAACACCGTATCGGCGATCACCATTAACGACGTCTGCGGTTCCGGCCTGAAAGCCCTGCACCTCGCCACCCAGGCGATCCAGTGCGGGGAGGCGGACGTGGTGATCGCCGGCGGCCAGGAGAACATGAGCCGCGCTCCGCATGTCCTCACCGACAGCCGCACCGGCGCCCAACTGGGCAACAGCCAGCTGATTGACAGCCTGGTCCATGACGGCCTGTGGGACGCCTTCAACGATTATCATATGGGCGTCACGGCGGAGAACCTCGCCCGGGAATATGGCATCAGCCGCGAACTGCAGGACGCCTGGGCGCTCAGCTCGCAGCAGAAGGCGCGCAAGGCGATTGATTCCGGACGCTTTCGCGATGAGATTGTCCCGGTCGTTACCGAGCATAACGGCGCGGCGCGCACCGTGGATACCGATGAACAACCGCGGGTGGATGCCAGCGCGGAAGGGCTGGCCAGCCTGCAGCCTACCTTCGATCGTCTCGGATCGGTAACCGCCGGCAACGCCTCCAGCATCAATGACGGCGCGGCGGCGGTGATGATGATGAGTGAGGCGAAAGCCGAGGCGCTGGGGCTGCCGATCCTTGCGCGGATCCGCGCCTTCGCCAGCGTCGGCGTCGATCCGGCGCTGATGGGCATCGCGCCGGTGCACGCCACTCGTCGCTGTCTTGAGCGGGCCGGCTGGCGGCTGGACGACGTCGATCTGATCGAAGCCAATGAGGCCTTTGCCGCTCAGGCTATCTCCGTTGGCCGGGTACTGGAGTGGGATGAGCGACGGGTCAACGTTAACGGCGGCGCGATCGCCCTCGGCCACCCCATCGGCGCCTCCGGCTGTCGGATTCTGGTGTCGCTGGTGCATGAAATGATCAAGCGCGATGCGCGTAAAGGGCTGGCGACGCTGTGCATCGGCGGCGGTCAGGGCGTGGCGCTGGCGGTAGAACGCGCGTAGCGCTGCATGTCGATTTCCATGGCCTCCTGCGGGAGGCCTTTTTTATGCGCCGCGCTTTGCCGACCCCTCTTTTTTCACCCGTATTTCCCTCACCCACCGCCAATTTATTGAGCTCTGTCACGTCTTGTTGTGCCACCTTTTTTGAAACAAATAACTACGATCCTGGTCACTAAAACTAAGGTGCTTAAAAAATAAAATAACGTTTCATAAAAACGAAATGACATTTTATTTATTATAAGGGGTACCCTATGTTGAAACGATCTCTGGTTCTGGCCGCCCTCTGCGGTATGTCTTTTGCGGCAACCGCGGTCACGATAGATTTACGTCATGAATTTATTGATGGCGGCAAGAGCGATAAAAGCAATGCTGACCGCGTCTCGGTGTCCCACCGCTTCGCCAACGGGCTAGGCTTTACCGTAGAGGCCAAATGGCGTTCAGGCGGCGACAACGGTTCGCAACCCTATTCGGACGTGGTGGGCAACGGCCATGAAGACACCATCAGCTGGCGCTGGAAAGCGACATCGAACCTGTTCCTCACCCCCGGGTTTACCATAGAGAGCAACGACAGCCGCTCCATCTACAAGCCGCACCTGCACGTACAATACAGTTTCGACAATGGCTTCTATGTCGCCGCTCGCTATCGCTATGAGTACACCCGCTATCCGAATGATGCCGGCAAAGATGATGACAAGGTGAATCGCGGCGACGCGTGGGCCGGGTTTGCTCTCGGCGACTGGCGCACCGAGCTGAACTATGTCTATGCCCGCAGTTCGGAAGGGGTGAATCGTAACGACAACAAACCCTACTCGCAGGAATATAACGTGAAGGTGGCCTATAAGCTGGATAACAACTGGTCGCCGTATGGTGAAATCGGCAACGTCGGCGTGAATGACCGCAGCGATCGCCAGACCCGTTTCCGCGTCGGGGTGGCTTACTCATTCTGATTTCCATCAGGCCCTCATCGTCTGTTTTCCCCGGCGCCGTCAGCCGGGGTTTTTTATGGGCCAAAGCGGGGGAACAAAAAAAAGCCCTCCGCGAAGGAGGGCAAGGCCAGTTACAGAAAAACGTTCGCCGGGGCTCAGGCGCTCAGCATCGGCGGATGGTCAGGTAATTTCGCGATATAGATGGCCGGCTTGCCGTCTTTATCAGAGCTGAACAGAATGGCGCTGTCGTCCGGCGTAAACGAGGGGTGCGGGTGCGTCACCTGGCGGCTGTTGGCCACCGTCGCCCACGAGGTATCATGGCGCGCGACGCGGAAGTAGCGCTTCTCCGCCACGTTAAAGACGTACAGATAAGGATCGTTATCAATGGAGTAGCCGCCGGTATCTTTGACATCCACCGGCGTGCCTGATCCATCGCCCACCAGCAGCGTACCGTCGAAATTGCTCATCAGATGCGAGCAGGCGGGCATCGTCATCAGGGCCTCGTTGACGCAGCTCTCCGGATCAAAGCGATAGATCGTCCGCCCCTGCTGGCCTTTCAGATAGGAGACGTAGATCAGCGCTGAACCGTCCGGGACCCAGAATTCATGGGTGCAGCTTTCCCCCGGGGCATGCGCTTTGACTTTACGCACGTTGCTGCCATCTTCATTGACCAGCCACATGCGGGCGTCAACCAGATCGTGCGGCCCTTCATGGCAGAAGGCGACGGTATGGTCGTCGAAGGGACGATAGATCGGGTGTCCCAGCCAGATTTTTTCCTCATGGATCACCTGGCTCTCACCGCTGCACAGGTCGACGCGCAGCAGGCGGCAATGCGGTCCTTTGTGGAAGAAGTCATGGAAAATCTGCCAGTCGTTGAGCGGCGTCCAGTCGCTTTTCGCAATCTCAATGCCTACCAGTTTGCTGCAATCGCTGTTTGCCACCCAGGTGCCATAGCCGACCCACGCCTCGCTGACGCGGTAAACTTCACGCTCGGCGAGGGTGGTGAGGTTCACCTCCAGCAGGGTACGGTCATTTTTCACGTAATAGAGTGACTTATCGTCCGGGGAGAGGAAGCCGCCGAAGGTGTTATCCCCGGCGCCTTCCGTCAGCTGGACGGCTTCGGCGCTGGCGATATTCAGCAGATAGTAGTTCCAGTGGCCGTCAAACTCGCCGGCGAACAGTAAATGGCTGCCATCGTTAAAAAAGCACTTCTGATAGAAGTAGTTGCGATGACAGGTGACCTCCGGGGGGGTTAAGCGGGTGACTTCCGCCCCGGTATCCGGATCGCGGCTGACGTGGTAATTCAGTTTGACCCGCATGCCTTTAGCCATGTAGTGCTCCTTTCTTTCCTGCGATGCCGCTGGACCAGAGGCGTGTCGCTGAGTGATATGTTTTAAAAGATGGGTGTTAATTTATCAAAACAACGTTTCATTATTTGTGATGTCCCACGCAGTTCGGCGTAATTCCCGCATCTTCTGCGGCCTGCTGGCCTCAATTTGGCCGCCTCTCCGGACAACCGGCTGAATCATCATCCTTTTAAAACCGCTTCCTGTCCGGTGCGGGTTGCCGGAACCGTTCGCGTTTTCTTTTTTTTGTAATCTTCGTCATAAAAAATGAAACAACGTTTTAAATATCATTGAAAATGACAGAGGGCGGGGCTAAGATGGCACCCATCAGTAAAACGGAACTCTGTTTTATTTTTTATGATGGGCTCTGCCCATGAGTTCGCCCCACGCTCAGTCGCGCCGCCGGCGCGAGCCGGGCCGAGAGAACCTTGCCTGCATACTGCAGGCTCTGAACGACTAAGGAACACATTATGATTCTTGATGCATTCTCCCTGCAGGGAAAAGTGGCCGTCGTGAGCGGATGCGATACCGGTTTAGGTCAGGGGATGGCCCTCGGGCTGGCGGAAGCGGGCTGCGATATTGTCGGTATCAATATTGTCGAGCCGGTGGAAACCATCGAGCGGGTGACGGCGCTGGGACGCCGCTTTCTCAGCCTGACCGCCGACCTGCGCCAGATCGACGGTATCCCTCAGCTGCTGGAGCGGGCGGTGGCGGAGTTTGGCCATATTGATATTCTGGTCAACAATGCCGGCCTGATCCGCCGCGAGGACGCGCTGGCGTTCAGCGAAAAGGACTGGGACGACGTGATGAACCTCAACATCAAGAGCGTATTTTTCATGTCCCAGGCGGCGGCGAAGCACTTTATCGCCCAGGGCAGCGGCGGGAAGATCATTAACATCGCCTCGATGCTGTCGTTCCAGGGCGGGATCCGTGTGCCGTCGTATACCGCGTCCAAAAGCGCGGTGATGGGCGTTACCCGCCTGCTGGCCAACGAGTGGGCTAAACACAATATCAATGTCAACGCCATCGCCCCGGGGTATATGGCGACCAATAACACCCAGCAGCTGCGCGCTGACGAGCAGCGCAGTAGCGAAATTCTCGACCGCATTCCCGCCGGGCGCTGGGGCCTGCCGGCCGACCTGATGGGGCCGGTGGTCTTCCTCGCTTCCCCAGCCTCCGATTATATCAATGGCTACACGGTGGCGGTGGACGGCGGCTGGCTGGCGCGCTAACCGACGGCGACGGCCGGCGCGGCACTCACCGCTCCGGCCGTCTGAGCAATTATTGTCCATACCGTAAAATGAGGATCGTCCATATTCCAGAGTGAAGAATTAATGTTACCGCCCTGTATGAACAGGGTTATTAACGATGCGAAACGAATTTTTCGTTACGTTGAAAGTTTAATGTCCATCACAAAACCCATCTTGCCAGCAAAATAGTCCATATCTTTGGCGTATCCAGCCTGACAAATTCCTCCGCCAGTCACGTACTTTCGTCCTATGTCTTTCTCTGTGTGGCAGGAATAAAAATGACTTCAATCAGTAACGACTCTGCATTAACGCCGCGGGCGCAACGTGACACCCGGCGGATGAACTGGTTTGTTTCTATCGCCGCGGCGGTGGCGGGGTTGCTCTTTGGCCTGGATATCGGCGTGATATCCGGGGCGCTGCCCTTTATTACCGACCACTTTACCTTATCCAGCCAGCTTCAGGAGTGGGTGGTCAGCAGCATGATGCTGGGGGCGGCGATAGGCGCGCTGTTTAACGGCTGGCTGTCGTTCCGCCTTGGCCGCAAATACAGCCTGATGGCGGGAGCCGTGCTCTTTGTCGCCGGCTCTATAGGCTCCGCTTTTGCCGCCAGCGTCGAAGTGCTGCTGGTGGCCCGCGTGGTGTTGGGGGTGGCCGTCGGGATCGCCTCTTACACCGCGCCGCTGTACCTCTCCGAAATGGCCAGCGAGAACGTGCGCGGAAAAATGATCAGTATGTATCAGCTGATGGTGACCCTCGGCATTGTGCTGGCGTTTCTTTCCGATACCGCCTTTAGCTACAGCGGTAACTGGCGCGCCATGCTGGGCGTGCTGGCGCTGCCGGCGGTGATCCTGATCGTTCTGGTCGTCTTTCTGCCGAACAGCCCGCGCTGGCTGGCGGAGAAAGGGCGCCATATCGAAGCGGAAGAGGTGCTGCGGATGTTGCGCGATACCTCGGAGAAGGCGCGCGATGAGCTTAACGAGATCCGCGAAAGCCTGAAGCTGAAGCAGGGCGGCTGGGCGTTGTTCAAGGTCAATCGTAACGTACGCCGGGCGGTGTTCCTTGGCATGCTGCTGCAGGCGATGCAGCAGTTCACCGGCATGAACATCATCATGTACTACGCCCCGCGTATTTTCAAAATGGCGGGCTTTACCACTACCGAACAGCAGATGATCGCCACCCTGGTGGTGGGCCTGACCTTTATGTTTGCCACCTTTATCGCAGTGTTCACGGTGGATAAAGCAGGCCGCAAGCCGGCGCTGAAAATCGGCTTCAGCGTGATGGCGCTGGGCACCCTGGTGCTCGGCTACTGCCTGATGCAGTTCGACAATGGCACCGCCTCCAGCGGCCTCTCCTGGCTTTCCGTCGGCATGACCATGATGTGTATTGCCGGGTATGCGATGAGCGCGGCGCCGGTGGTGTGGATCCTCTGCTCTGAGATCCAGCCGCTGAAATGCCGCGACTTCGGCATCACCTGCTCCACCACCACCAACTGGGTGTCGAACATGATCATCGGCGCCACCTTCCTGACGCTGCTTGACGCGATCGGCGCCGCCGGGACCTTCTGGCTCTACACGGTGCTCAACGTGGCCTTTATCGGCGTCACCTTCTGGCTGATCCCGGAGACCAAAAATGTCACCCTCGAACACATTGAGCGCAACCTGATGGCGGGCGAGAAGCTGCGCAATATCGGTAACCGTTAATGCGAGGCGCGCGGCAACCACGGGCTGGCGACCTTGCGCGTCTCCCGATGGTTGTCGCCGTGAATGATATGCAGGGCGCTCAGGCGCCCGATGTCGTAGTGCGGCAGCTGCACCGTGGAGAGCGGCGGCAGAAACAGATCGCCAATGCCCACCATATTGTCGTATCCCACCACCGCCACGTCCTGTGGAATGCGTAACCCCTGGCCCAGCAGCGTCTGATAGACCATAAAGGCGATGCGATCGTTACCGCAGATCACCGAGTCGAAGCCGGGTTTACCCGCGCGGATATGCGCCAGCACCACCGCGGGAATATCGTGGTAATGCTCATCGCCCTGGGCCATATACGAGTGGGTCAGGCTCTCAGGTTCGATGCCCGCCTCCCGGCAGGCGCGCTCCAGCCCCTGGCGGCGGCGGATTGTCGCCAGCTGGCTGGCGGGTAAGTGCAGGCACAGCGGACGACGATAGCCGGCGGCAAGCAGGGCTTTTACCGCGTCGTACTGGCCCTGTTCATCGTCCGGGATATAGCTGGCCACCGGTTGGCTGAGGCTTTCGCAGTTAGCCAGCACGCAGGGCAGGGTCAGCAGTTTGTCCGGCAGCGGCACCTGACGCAGGCCCATGGTGGTAAAGATGATGCCGTCCGGACGGTGGGAGAGGAGCAGGTCGACCACTGCTTCCGGCCGATCGTCAGAAAACATATTGACCACAAAGCTGTTCCAGCCGTGGGCGCGGGCCGTTTCTTCGATCGACAGGGTGATTTCCACCGAAAAGGGCGTGGTGACGGTATCCAGCGCCAGCACGCCGATGGTGCTGGGGGTGGCCCGCGCCCCGCGGATCTTTTTCGCCGACAGGTCGGGGACGTAGTTGGTTTCGGCGATGGCGGCCTGCACGCGGGCCAGCGTCTCCGGCTTGAGCCGCTCCGGGGTGTTCAGCGCCCGTGAGACGGTCATCAGAGATACATTCGCCAGTTTTGCTACATCTTTCAGGGACGCCATTTTTTCCTCCGCCATTGCTGCAGAGTACAGGCTATACAACTAAGTCGCTGATGTAAAAGCATGAAACGATTTTCTGCTAACGCCGTCGTGAGCGATGTTGCGGTTGATTTTTGATCGCGATCGCATCTTCATTATGTTAACGTTAACTTTTGTGATTAACATCATATATCGCAGCGAATCCCTCTGCGCTTTGTTTTTTGTTAACGTTACCATAATTGCATTCCTCTAACACGAGAATGTCATGATGAAAGCGCATCACTCACACAGCTACCCGTTGCTCAGTGCCTTACTGTTTTTCTTTTTCGTGACCTGGTCGTCATCCGGCTCCTTGCTTTCCATCTGGCTGCACCAGGAGGTGGGGCTGAAGGCCGGCGATACCGGTATCATCTACGCCGTGCTGTCGGTTTCCGCGCTGTTTGCGCAAGTTTGCTATGGCTTTATCCAGGATAAGCTGGGGCTGCGCAAACATCTGCTCTGGTATATCACCGCGCTGCTGATCCTCTCCGGTCCGGCGTATCTGCTGTTCGGCCATCTGCTGAAAATTAACGTCCTGCTGGGCAGCATCTTCGGCGGGATCTACATCGGCTTGACCTTTAACGGCGGCATTGGCGTGCTGGAATCCTATACCGAGCGCGTGGCGCGCCAGAGCCAGTTTGAATTCGGCAGGGCGCGGATGTGGGGCTCGCTGGGCTGGGCGGTGGCCACCTTCTTCGCCGGTCTGCTGTTTAACATCAACCCGCAGCTTAACTTCCTCGTCGCCAGCTGCTCCGGACTGGTGTTTTTTATTCTGCTGGCCCGGCTGCGCGTCTCCTCGGCACCGCATGCGATGCAGGAGGCGGTTTCAGGCGGCAAGGTGGCCCTGGAAGATGCGCTGCGCCTGCTGACGCTGCCGCGCTTCTGGGCGCTGGTCTTCTTCGTCATCGGCACCTGCATCTACGGCGTCTATGACCAGCAGTTCCCGGTCTATTTCTCATCGCAGTTCGCGACCCTGCAGGAAGGCAATGAGATGTATGGCTACCTTAACTCCTTCCAGGTGTTCCTCGAGGCGGCCGGCATGTTCTGCGCGCCGTGGCTGGTGAACCGCATCGGGGCCAAAAACGGTCTGATTTTCGCCGGCATGGTGATGGCGATGCGCATGGTGGCCTCCGGCCTGGTGGAGGGGCCGCTGCTGATCTCCATCACCAAACTGCTGCACGCGGTGGAGCTGCCGATACTGCTGGTGGCTATCTTTAAGTACAACAGCATTAACTTCGATAAACGCCTCTCCTCCACCCTCTATCTGGTGGGCTTCGCCTGCACCAGCTCGATTATCGCCAGCGTATTGTCGCCGCTGGCGGGCTACAGCTATGAAAAATATGGCTTCGCCCAGTCCTATCTGATCATGGGCCTGCTGGTGTTCTGCACCACCTTTATTTCCATCTTCTTGTTGCGCTCCGGCAAATCCTCCGCCGATCCGCTGATGTCGCAACCTACCGCTATCTGAATCAAAAAGAGTGAAAACGATGACTTACACAATCTCCAGGGCTGAACAGGTACTCCAGACACAACGCCAGGCGCTCAATCTGCGCTGGTATCCGCACTATCACCTGGCGGCCCGCGCCGGGTGGATCAACGACCCAAACGGTCTGGTGTGGTTCGACGGCTGGTACCATGCTTTTTATCAACATCACCCGTACTCCACCCAGTGGGGGCCGATGCACTGGGGGCATGCACGGAGCAAGGATCTGGTGCACTGGGAGCATCTGCCGGTGGCCCTGGCGCCGGAGGGGCCGGAGGATAAAGACGGCTGCTTCTCTGGCTCGGCGGTGGTCGATGGCGATACCCTGGCGCTGATTTACACCGGGCATAAATTCCACGGCGACCCTGGCGACGAAGCCAATCTGTATCAGGTACAGTGCCTGGCCACCAGCCGGGACGGGATCCACTTCGAGCGCCAGGGGATGGTGGTCGACACTCCGCCGGGCATGCACCATTTCCGCGATCCGAAGGTCTGGCGGGAGGGAGACAGCTGGTACATGATCGTCGGCGCGCGCGAAGGCGACACCGGTCAGGTACGGCTGTACCGTTCAGCCGATCTGCGCCAGTGGCAGGACGCGGGGGTGCTGGATGAAGCGGAAAGCACCATGGGCTATATGTGGGAGTGCCCGGACTTCTTCACCCTCAGCGGCAAACGCGTCCTGATGTTTTCCCCGCAGGGGATGCAGGCCGAGGGGTTCCGCAACCGTAACCTGTTCCAGAGCGGCTATCTGATCGGCGAGTGGCAGCCGGGGCAGCGATTCGTCCGTCACGGCGAGTTCACGGAGATGGATCACGGCCACGATTTCTATGCGCCGCAAAGCTTCGCCACCCCCGATGGCCGGCGGATCGTGATTGGCTGGCTGGATATGTGGGAATCGCCGCTGCCGGAGCAGCAGGACGGCTGGGCGGGCATGCTCTCCCTGCCGCGCGAGCTGAGCCTGAGCGCGGATAACCGCCTGCAGATGCGCCCGGCGAAAGAAGTGGAGAGCCTGCGCGGCGCCTGGTTCCCGTGGCCGGTAAGCACCCTGAACAATCAGCAGACCACTATGGTCGACAACTGCGAGGCGATGGAGGTCAACCTGCGCTGGAACTGCGCCAGCAGCAGCGCCGAGCAGTATGGTCTGCGCTTTGGCGATGGCCTGCGCCTCTACGTGGATGCCCAACAGCAGCGTCTGGTGCTGGAGCGGCATTATCCGCAGTATGGCCTGTGCGGGACGCGCAGCGTACCGTTGACCGCCGGGGCGGATCTCAATCTGCGGATATTTTTCGATAGCTCTTCGGTGGAGGTTTTTGTCAATGACGGCGAGGCCTGCCTGAGCAGCCGTATCTACCCGCAGGCTCCCCGCCGTGAATTAGCGTTATTTGCCTGGAGCGGTTCGGCGGCATTAACCGAAGCCGGAGCCTGGCAGCTCGAATAATAAAAAGGCTGTTGTCGTTAATAACCCGTCTTTGACGATGGGCGGGTTATTATTGCCTGTATCGTCGTGCATTACCCATTAATAAAAAATTCAGTTCATTCCATAATAAAAGGGTTTACCGATGAATAAAATCTGGGTCGGGTGTTTTCTCACGTCTTTGTATCTGCCACAGGCGATGGCGCAGGCGCCGTTATCGCTGGAAGAGCGGCTGGCGCAAATGGAGCAGCGGCTGAAGGCGACGGAGGCGCGCGCCGCCAGCGCAGAGGCGGAGATTAAGACGCTGAAAGGCCAGCAGCAGGCCACGACGGTCGCCCGCGCGGCGCCGGCTACGCCGCGCCTGCAGCTGAACGACAATGGCGAATTAAAATTTTATGGCGACGTCGAATTTAATCTTGATGGCGCCAGCCGCACCGGTAGCCTAACGTCGGTCAAAACCAGCGCGAATAAAAGTTGGGCGCCCGGCGAGAAAGAGCGCTGGGATATTAACGGCCGTATTCTGCTGGGTTTTGATGGCAGACGTAATGGCGACGACGGGAAATATGCCGGATTCAGCGTGCAGCCGCTGGCGGATATGGATGGCAAAATGAATCTCGACGATGCGGTATTTTTCTTTGGTCAGCAGGATGACTGGAAAATAAAAATAGGCCGCTTTGAAGCCTGGGATATGTTCCCCCTGAATCAGGATACCTTTATTGAATATTCAGGAAATACCGCCAACGACCTTTATTCCGACGGCTATGGCTATATTTACATGATGAAAGAGGGGCGCGGGCGCAGCAGCAGCGGCGGCAACCTCCTGTTCAGCAAAACCGTAGATAACTGGTATTTCGAGGTCAATACCCTGGTGGAGGACGGCAGTTCGCTGTTTGTCGATCAGAACTATCACGGTAATGCGCTGGAAAACCGCAAAAACGTAGTGTACGTGCGGCCGGTGGCGGTGTGGCAGTCCGGCGCCTGGTCGGCGGCGGCAGCGATAGAGAGCAACCTCGTCAACAACGCCTACGGCTATCAGAATCAGAGCGGGCGCTGGGTCGACCAGTCAAACCGCACCGGCTACGGGATGACCATGAGCTGGAACACCCTGAAAAGCGATCCGCACGATGGGGCGGTGGTCAATCTGAGTACTGCCCTGCTGGACGCGGCGGATGAAACCGACTTCAGCGCCGGAATCAATGCCCTGTGGCATCGCGTGGAGCTGGGCTATATCTACGCGCATAACAAAATCGATCAGTTCAACATGGCCGGGGTGAATGGCGAGTGCGATGGCGACTGCGCAATCCTCCCGCCGGGGCGCTATGACATCCATACCGTGCATACATCCTGGCAGTTGCCGAATATTATGGCGATGCCGAACTTCAATATTTACCTTGGCGCCTACGCCTCGTGGCTCGATTCCACGGCGGCGAAGAGCGGGAATCCCGACGAACGCTATGGTGCCCGGGTGCGCTTTAAATATTTCTTCTGACAAGATGCTCAGGCAGGCTCTCCCGCGGCGGACGCCGCGGGAGAGTTCAGGCAGGTTAACGCATCGCGCGGCGCAGAATGCGGTCGGTCTGGCGCTGGAAGTCCTCGGCCGCTTCTTCCACCGACTTTTTACCGTAGTCGATGTACTGCAGGGTGGTGCCGAACTGGGCGACGATCTGTGGGTCGTCGAAGTACGGCGAGACCGGCAGGGTGGTGGGCAGGGATTGCGCCAGCTTCAGGCCGGACACCGCCGGATCGTCGGCTTTGATGATCCCGTCCTCGGTCAGGTAGGTGACCGCCGCTTTGCTCAGCGGCACGCCACGCTCCAGACCCAGAATATCCACCCCTTCTTTACTGTTCAGCAGGAAGTTAATCAATTTCGCCGCCGCCTGCGGGTTTTTCGTCGATTTGCCAATGGACAGCATCTGCGCAGGCTTGAAGAACAGTCCGGCATCGGTGGCGCCGGGGAGCATCGGGTATTCCCCCAGCACCAGCTTCGCCGGCGGCTTCAGATTGTCGGAATATTTATTGATGGTGGAGTTCCACATGTAGGTCCCGCCCCATTCACCCTGGATCCACGGCTTCATCTCGTACATGTTGCTCTTGCCGAACGAGGCATAGTAGCGGGTGTCCGGCATCACATGGCTGTCGATAAGCTTCTTATACATGCCGAAGAAGTCCGCCCACTGCGCTTTGCTGTAGGAGAATTTGCGGCCCTTCTCATCGATGGCCGGCTGGTTGTATTTTTGCACCATGTAAGAGTTGAGCAGGGCCAGCACGTCCTGGTGCTCAAGCACCACCGGGTAGTACTGTTTCCCGAGTTTGCTTTCGAAAGTTTTTCCCGCCGCCAGCAGTTCATCCCAGGTTTTCGGGAAGGGGATGCCCGCCTTTTTCCACGCTTCGTCGTTAAAGTAGAAAACGCGGGCGGTGACCGACACCGGGATGCCGTTGAGCTTGCCGTTGACCGTGGTGGACTGCAGCTCTTTGGCGTCAAACTGGCTGAGATCGATCTCGTCTTTCAGAGTATTGAGATCGTAAAAGCCATCGCCATTTTTCGAAAAGATCGGCAGCCAGTTCCAGTTGGTCTGCATCACGTCAGGCTCGGTGCCGCCGGCTATCTGGGTGGTCAGGCGCGAAAGATGGCCGTCCCAGCCGGTATATTCCGCTTTGACATTGATATCAGGATATTGCTGGTGAAAAGCCTCCAGCGCCTTGAGGGTCACCTGATGGCGGCCATTGCCCCCCCACCAGGACATGCGCAGGTCGACATCCTGCGCCAGCGAGGAGAAGGCGCTAAGGCCCAGGGTGGCGGAGAGGGTGGCGCTTATCAGCACGTTTTTCATTGTTATGCTCCAGGGTTCACAGAGAGAGGTTCTGTTCGGTTTTGGCGTCAAAGATGTGACACTTGTTAAGATCAAAGGTGAAATAGACTTTTCGATTCAGTCCCTTAGCAATCATCGGCTTCGCATCGTCCGACGGCACGCGAGCGGTCAGCTCGTAGCCCGCGACCTGCAGATAGACAAAGAACTCATGACCCATGTTTTCCACCCGCACCATCTCGCCCATGCAGCCGCCTTCGGCGAACGGTGCGTCGGAGAGCGACACGAATTCCGGGCGGACCCCGTAGAACACCTCCTGATGCTGATAGGCGCCGACTTTCTCCGCCAGACGGTCGTTCAACGGCAGGCGCTGGTCGCCAAGGGTCAGGCACAGGCGGCCGTCGTGCTCAACCAGCTGGCTGGGGCGAATATTCATCTCCGGCGCGCCGATAAAGCCGGCGACAAACATATTTTTCGGCTGGTGGTAAAGGTTGTCCGGGGTATCGACCTGCATAATGTGGCCGAGCTTCATCACGCAGATGCGGTCGCCCATGGTCATCGCTTCCGTCTGATCGTGGGTAACGTAGACGGTGGTCGCCGGTTTACCGGATTTCTTCAACTGCTTATGCAGATCGGAAATGCGAATGCGCATCGAGGCGCGCAGCTTGGCGTCCAGGTTGGAGAGCGGCTCGTCGAACAGGAAGACGTCCGGTTTTTTGACGATCGCCCGGCCCACCGCCACGCGCTGCGCCTGGCCGCCGGAGAGCTGGCGCGGCAGACGTTCCAGCAGCTCCTCCAGTTCGAGGATTTTCGCCGCTTCCTCCACCTGCCGATCAATCTGCGCCTTGGGCAGCTTGCTCAGCTTCAGGCCAAAGGCGAGGTTTTCGCGCACCGTCATATGCGGATAGAGGGCGTAGTTCTGGAACACCATCGCAATACCACGGGATTTAGGCGCCAGGTTGTTGACGATCTTGTCGCCGATCCGCACCTCGCCGCCGCTGATGGTCTCCAGACCCGCCAGCATGCGCAGGGTGGTCGATTTGGCGCAGCCGGAAGGGCCGACGATCACCATAAATTCGCCATCGGCAATCTTCAGGTCGATACCATGCACCGCTTTAAACCCGTTGGAGTAAACTTTTTCCAGTTTGTTGAAAATCACTTCAGCCATGATATTTCCCTCTTAACCTTTGATTCCGCTGCTGGTCACGCCCTGCACGAAGTAGCGTTGAGCCAGGAAGAAGACGATGATGGACGGCAGAATGGAGATGCTCGCCATTGCCAGAATTTCGTTCCACGGCGCGCCTTCCGTGACGTCGATAGACATTTTTAGCGCCAGCGCGATGGGATACTTATCGACGCTGTAGACGTAGATCAGCGGACCGATAAAGTCATTCATCGACCACATGAACTGGAACAGCGCCACCGAGATAATGGCCGGCTTGAGGATCGGCACCACCACATACCACAGCACCTGGATGGAGTTGCAGCCGTCGATCTGCGCCGCCTCTTCCATATCGCGCGGCACGCCGCGCAGAAACTGGATCAGCATGAAGACGAAGAATCCCTGGGTGGCGAAGGCCAGCGGCAAGTACAGCGGCAGATAGCTGTTCAGCATCCCCATTTCGCGGAACATCAGGTACTGCGGGATCAGCAGGACGGTGCTCGGCAGCAGCATGGTGGTGATGAGCGTCGCGAACCAGAACTTCTTCCACGGGATCTCAAAGCGCGCAAAGCCGTACGCCACGATGGTGGAGGAGATGATGGTTAACACCACCTTCGGGATCACATACTTAAAGGTGTTCAGCATATAGTGGCCGAAATGGTATTCGGTGCCGGTCTTCCAGCCGTTGATAAACCCGTCCCAGGTGGCGTGGGTCGGCCACAGCCCGAGGGTGGTGAAGATCTCATGGTTCGGCTTGAACGAGGCGGAGAACATCCACGCCAGCGGGTAGAGCATCAGCAGGCCGACGAATATCAGCACGACGTAGCGCACCACCCGGCTCACTTTTTCCCGGCGCAGCGTACGGGCGACCTCACGATCGGCGTCGCTTATCACCGGCGCCATCTGTTGAATATCAGCCATTTTTGCCTCCCTTATCGGCGGAGTAGAAGACCCAGTATTTCGATGACTTAAAGGCGATCGACGCAAAAACCGCCACGACGAGGAACAGCACCCACGCCAGCGCGGCGCCATAGCCCATGTCGAAGTACTTAAAGGCGGTATCGTAGATGTAGAGCGAGAACAGGTAGGTGTAATAGGTCGGGCCGCCGCCGGTTATCACGTACAGGCCGGTAAACTCCTGGAACGCCTGGGTAGTCTGCATAATAAAGTTGAAGAAAATCACCGGGGTGATCAGCGGCACGGTGACCTTCATAAACATCTGCCACTTCGAGGCGCCGTCGATCATTGCCGCCTCATACTGCGACTGCGGGACGTTCTGCAGGGCGGCGAGGAAGATGACCATCGCGGAGCCAAACTGCCAGACGCGCAGCAGGGTGACCGACATTAAAGCCAGCGAGGGTTCCCCCAGCCAGTTGACGGCATCGATGCCAAAGACGGCGAGAAAGCTGTTCAGCAGGCCGTCAATGGCGAACAGGGCGCGCCACAGCACGGCAATCGCCACCGAGCTGCCGAGGATCGACGGGATGTAGTAGGCGGTGCGGAAAAAGCCGATGCCGCGCAGTTTGAAATTGAGCACAAAGGCAATGCCGAGGGCGAAAGCCAGTTTTAAGGGGATGGTTAAGAAGACGTAGGCAAAGGTCACCCCCATCGATTTCCAGAACAGGCTATCCTCGGTCAACATATAGCGATAGTTTTCAATGCCGTTAAATACCGGCGGACTCATCAAGTCGTACTCAGTAAAACTGAGAAAGAAAGATGAAACAAAAGGAAAAGCAGTAAAGACAATCAGCCCGATGATATAGGGCGATATCCATGCCAATCCCAGCAGCTTGTTTTCATTCATACATACCTACCTGGCTTACGAGTTGTAATACGGATCGGGTGACGCGGCGCTGTCGGCCTTTTGCCGCGACCAACGCAAAAAGTCTGAACGTTTCCTCTGGTTAACATATCCTTGTTAATGAATGGCTTAAGTTTTAACTGGCCCAGCGTGGAGGGGCCATTAGGCTCTTTTTTTATGCTGATCTTTTTTTATAAAACACCGTTTTAATTTCATTTTATTGCGATTTATTTCCGCGTCATGCAGATCTGGATGGAAATGTGATCAAAGTCGAAACGATGTTTCAAAAAGGTGAGGTGGTAAGCACTTTAAGGATCTGAGGGAGCTTGAAAACAAGGAACAATCAGTCTGAACTGAGCGGGAAATATTATTACCAGGATAATGATTGGGGCGGCATCTTTTTTAGCGCGTGCTGTGAAACCTGAATCGGGGGCGGCGATCGCCCCCGTTTTTCATCAGCGTGCGAGAAAATCTTCGCGGATCGGGGTAAAGGTGTCGAGCAGCGTGCCGGGCTGCAAACAGACGCAGCCGTGCATGATCCCCGGCTGCTTATACAGCGTATCGCCAGCGCTGACGACGCGCGTCTCCTCGCCGATAGTGAACTCGAACTCGCCCGAGAGCACATAGGTGAGCTGTTCGTGAGGATGGTTATGCATCGGGCCGACGGCGCCGGCGGCAAAATTCACCTCTACGGCCATCATTTTGCCGTCGTGCGCCAGAATGCGGCGGGTTACGCCATTGCCGAGGTCTTCAAGGGTGGTGTCTTTATGGAAAATAAACATCGGGCGATCCTGTTGTTAAAATGAAACGTTGTTTCACTTAACTTATCCCACTCTTCATGAAAAAGAAATACGCGGCCAGAGAAGTGGAAAGTTGATCACAAGTTTGTTTCACTGGCAGAAACGACATAAGGAGCAGAAGATGAAAACCATTGGCCTGTTAGGTGGCATGAGCTGGGAGTCAACGATCCCTTACTATCGCCTGATTAATGAAGGCGTGAAGGCGCGACTGGGCGGGCTGCACTCCGCCAGCCTGGTGCTGCACAGCGTCGATTTTCACGACATCGAAGCCTGTCAGTCCGCCGGCGACTGGGATCGCGCCGGGGCGATCCTTGCCGAAGCCGCGGTCGGGCTCCAGCAGGCGGGCGCCGAGGGCATTGTCCTGTGCACCAACACCATGCACAAGGTAGCGGATGCCATCGCCGCCCGCTGCCAGGTTCCCTTTCTGCATATCGCCGACGCCACCGGGCGGGCGATTGCCGCCAAAGGCCAGCGGCGGGTCGCGCTGCTGGGCACTCGCTATACCATGGAGCAGACCTTTTATCGCGGTCGTCTGCAGGAGCAGTTTGCCATCGAGACGCTGATCCCCGAGGCCGACGATCGGGCGCGGATCAATCAGATCATCTTCGACGAGCTCTGTCTCGGCACCTTCAGCGAGGCATCGCGGGACTATTATCTGCAGACGATCGCCGCCCTGGCGGAGCAGGGAGCGGAAGGGGTTATTTTCGGCTGTACAGAGATAGGCCTGCTGGTGCCTGCCGAGCTCAGCCCGCTGCCGGTCTTTGACACCGCGGCGATCCATGCGGAAGACGCGGTCAACTTTATGCTCTCTGCAGGACCGACGCCAGCGGCGTGAGGATCTGCGGCAGACTCTGCTGCAGGTGCGTCACAAAGGCATCGACCAGCGCCGAGCGCGGGCGATGGAGCGGGCGGATCAGGCTGACGGTAAACGGCACCTCGACGCTGAAGCGGCGCACCACCACGCCGCTATCGGCATAGTCCAGGGCGGTCAGCGGGTTAACCACCGAGATCCCGGCGCCGGCGCGCACCATGGCGCAGATCGAGGCCGCACTGTGGGTTTCGACCACCATCCGCCGTTTAACCTGATGCTCAAGGAACAGGGCGTCGAGCAGCTGGCGATAGCTGTCGGTGCGCGACAGGCTGATGTAGTTTTCGCCCTGAAAATCGGCGGGGGTCAGCGTCGTCTGCGCCGCCAGCGGATGGCCGGCAGGCAGCACGCAGACTTCATTCAGCGTCAGCAGCGGCGTGCGTTCGGTGCCCGCCGGGGTATGCAGGGTCTCCGTCAGGCCAAGGTCATGGCGCTGGGCGGAGAGCCACTCCTCCAGCAGCGGCGACTCCTGAGGGACGATCTGCAGGCTGACCTCCGGGTAGCGGGCGAGAAACGGCGGCAACAGCAGCGGCAGAAAGGACTGGGAAAACACCGGCAGGCAGGCGATCGACAGCTCGCCCTGGCGAAACTCGCGCAGGCTCTCGGCGGCGCTGACGATGCGGTCCAGGCCGTACCAGGAACGCTGAACCTCCTCAAACAGGCGCAGGCCCTGCACGGTTGGCTGCAGGCGACCGCGGGTCCGCTCAAACAGCTGAAGGCCGAGCACCTTCTCAAAGCGCGCCAGCTCGCGGCTGACGGTGGGTTGCGAGGTGTGCAGCATCCTCGCGGCTTCGGTCAGGTTGCCGGTGGTCATCACCGCGTGAAAGATTTCGATATGGCGCAAATTGACGGCTGGCATGCGGTCTCCCTGAGGCTCGGCTGTAACCATATCATTTTTGCATAGAGTCGCGATAAAACGATATTTTTTATTGGTCAGGCACTGTGGCGTAATCAGAAAAAACAGCGACCAACACACGCACTGCACCGGAGTTTTTATGCCACATTCTCTTTACGCCACTGATACCGATCTAACCGCGGACAACCTGCTGCGCCTGCCGGCGGAATTTGGCTGCCCGGTCTGGGTCTATGATGCGCAGATTATTCGCCGCCAGATTGCCCAGCTCAGCCAGTTTGACGTGGTGCGTTTTGCGCAAAAAGCCTGCTCTAACATCCATATTCTGCGTCTGATGCGTGAGCAGGGGGTGAAGGTGGACTCGGTGTCGCTGGGGGAGATCGAGCGTGCGCTGGCGGCAGGCTACGATCCGCAGCAGAATCCAGAGGATATTGTCTTCACCGCCGATCTGATCGACGACGCCACCCTCGATCGCGTCAAGGCGTTACAGATCCCGGTGAACGCCGGTTCGATCGACATGCTAAGCCAGCTGGGGGAGGTGTCGCCGGGCCATCGCGTCTGGCTGCGCGTCAACCCGGGCTTTGGCCACGGCCACAGCCAGAAAACCAATACCGGCGGTGAGAACAGCAAGCATGGCATCTGGTACAGCCATCTGCCGGCGGCGCTGGAAGTGATGCGTCGTTATCAGCTGCAGCTGGTGGGGATCCATATGCATATCGGCTCTGGCGTCGACTACGGTCACCTGGAGCAGGTGTGCGGCGCGATGGTGCGCCAGGTTGTCGACTTTGGCCAGGATCTGCAGGCCATCTCCGCCGGCGGCGGCCTGTCTATTCCTTACCGCGAGGGTGAAGAGGCCATCGACACCGCCCACTATTACGGCCTGTGGAACCGCGCCCGGGAGCAGATCGCCACCCATCTGGGGCACCCGGTGAAACTGGAGATTGAGCCCGGACGCTTCCTGGTGGCCGAGTCCGGCGTGCTGGTGTCGCAGGTGCGCAGCGTGAAAGAGATGGGCAGCCGCCACTTCGTGCTGATTGACGCCGGCTTTAACGACCTGATGCGCCCGGCGATGTACGGCAGCTATCACCATATCACCGCTCTGGCGGTGGATGGCCGCGATCTCAGCGCCGCGCCGCAGGTGGAGACCGTGGTGGCCGGGCCGCTGTGCGAGTCCGGAGACGTCTTTACCCAGCAGGAAGGGGGTAAAGTCGAGACCCGTCTGCTGCCGGCGGTGGCCCCAGGGGATTATCTGGTGCTCCATGACACGGGCGCCTACGGGGCCTCGATGTCATCCAACTATAACAGCCGTCCGCTGCTGCCGGAGGTGCTGTTTGATGGCGGCAAGGCGCGGCTGATCCGTCGTCGCCAGACCATCCAGGAGCTGCTGGCCTTAGAGCTTATTTAAAAAAAGGTCCCGTCGTTACCGACTCGCGCAACACCAGCGTGCCGGTGAACGGCGGGATCGTTTCGATCGGCTGCTGATTAGCAAGCTTGATCGCCTGATCGATAGCCGTGGTGATCATGTTGTCGATGGGCAGATAGACCGTCGACAGCCCCGGCTCCAGCCATTTCGCGCTTGGCGCATCGTCGAAGCCAAACAGCGACACATCCTGCGGAATACGCAGCCCCGCCTGATGCAGCGCCTTTGAGGCCCCCAGCGCCATATCATCGTTACAGGAAAACAGCGCGCTGAAGCGGGCTTTCTCGTCCAGCAGTTCCCGGCACAGCTCGTAGCCGCGGGTCATCGTCGAGTCCCCGTATTTCACCCGGCTCGGATCCCATTCAATACCATGTTTTATCAGCGCGTTGCGATAGCCCTGCAGGCGCGCCTGGCCGGTGGGGGTGTGCATCGGGACGGTGATGCAGGCGATATCGCGGTGGCCCTGGGTAATCAGATACTCCACGGCCTGGAAGGCGGCTTCCTGCTGTTCGAAAAACACGCAGCGTTCGCGGGCCTGCGCCACATCACGGTTAATCACCACCAGCGGCATGGCGATCGAGTTAATCAGCGACATGATCGCCTTCTCGCTCATATGCCGGGTATAGAGGATGATCGCATCGCACTGCCGGTCGGCGAGCATCTGCACCGCTTCCTCTTCGCGCTCCGGCGTATCATGGCCGTCGGTGACGATAAGCTGTTTTCCCCAGGCTTCTGTCTGGCGTGACGCCTGCTGCAGCAGACGGCCAAAGTAGAAGCCGTCAAAGGTGGAGACAACCAGCCCGATACTGTTGCTGGTCTGATTGGCCAGCGAGCGGGCAAGGAAATTCGGCCGGTAGCCCAGCTCTTCCATCGCTTTAAAGACCTGTTGGCGGGTGCTCTCTTTCACCTGACCTGTGCCGTTCAACACGCGGGAAACCGTCGCTTTCGAGACGCCTGCGCGAATTGAGACATCCAGCATTGTAGCCATTCATCGATTCCTGATTTCACGTGGTAAGGCGCAGTTTATCACAGACCGAAAAGGGACATATCGACGGGGCGGGGCGGAAAAACCATCGCGATCACGCTTTTAGCAGGAACTGACCAACCGGCGTTATCTGGTATGCCAATGGCTGTTTTTATCGATATTTGGGATACCACGAAGCGGGTTGCGAGCGCTGTCACAGAACAATTTTTGCCTGGCGACTATGTTTTGGTATGCCAAAAGTCACTGGCTGTCCACCTGGCCGCAATAAGCCCTTTACTCTGAGGTACTCTTTTATGGCATTACAGGACAAACTGATCGACGCGCTGGGGCGTTTCGCGACGACATTCAACAGCTATCGCTACATTATGGCGATCAAATCGGCGTTTATTACCCTGATGCCGGTGATCATCGTCGGGGCCTTTTCGGTGCTGATCTCCAATATGGTGCTGGATCCGAAGAATGGGCTCGCCAGCTTTTCCTCACTCTCCTTTCTCGCGGCTCTGAAGCCGATCACCAGCGCGCTGAACTACGCCACGCTCAACTTCCTCAATATCGGCGCCGTGTTTCTGATCGGCATTGAGCTGGGGCGGATCAACGGCATCAAAAGCCTGTTTCCCGGCCTGCTGGCGGTGATCTGCTTTATCTGCGTCACGCCGACCACGGTGGAGATGATGGTCGATGGCCAGATGCACGTGGTGAAAGATGTCCTGCTGCGTCAGTTCTCCGATACCCGTAGTCTGTTCCTCGGAATGTTCATCGCCATTCTGTCGGTCGAGATTTACTGCTGGCTGGAGGGGCGCAAGGGGCTGAAGATCAAGATGCCGGATACCGTGCCGCCGAACGTTTCTGCCTCTTTTTCCGCGCTGATCCCGGCGATCATCACCACCACCGCGATCGCCACCTTTGGTTTTCTCTTCCACCAGCTGACGGGAATGTATCTCTACGATGCGGTCTACCAGGTGGTGCAGCAGCCGCTGGAGCGGGTGGTGCAGAGCCTGCCGGGGATCCTGCTGCTGATGTTCGTCGCCCAGCTGTTCTGGGTGATCGGTATTCACGGCAACCAGATGATCAAGCCGATCCGCGAGCCGCTGCTGCTGGGGGCGATCACCGTCAATATGAGCGCCTTTGGGCAGGGGAAAGAGGTACCGAACATCATCACGATGCCCTTCTGGGATGTTTACATGAGCATCGGCGGCTCGGGGCTGACCATCGGCCTGCTGATTGCGGTGATGATCGCCACCAGGCGCAAAGAGATGAAAGAGATCGCCAAGCTGTCGATAGGCCCGGGGCTGTTCAATATTAACGAGCCGGTGATCTTCGGGATGCCGATCATGCTCAACCCGATCCTCGCCATCCCGTTTATCATCACCCCGCTGGTGACCGGCAGCATCGGCTATTTCGCCACCCTGACCGGCTTCGCCGGCAAGGCGGTGGTGATGGTGCCCTGGACCACGCCGCCGCTGATCAACGCCTGGCTGTCCACCGCCGGCTCGATGGGAGCGGTGGTGACCCAGCTTATCTGCATCGTCGTCGCGGTGCTTATCTATCTGCCTTTCGTCAAAATTGCCTCCCGCCGTGCCGATGCCGCACAGCGTCAGGCCGACAATCAACAGACCGCCAACCCTGTCTGAGGAGCCTATGACTACCGTACGGATGACCATTCCCGATGATTTTATCCTTGGCGCGGCGGCTTCCGCCTGGCAGACCGAGGGCTGGAGCGGAAAAAAACCGGGGCAGGACTCCTGGCCCGATCTCTGGTACAAAAACGACCGCCACGTCTGGCATAACGGCTATGGCCCGGCGGTGGCTACCGATTTTATTAACCGCTTTCAGGAAGACGTGCAGCTGATGAAGCTGGCCGGGCTGACCCACTACCGCACCTCGATCAACTGGTCGCGCTTTCTGATCGACTATGAAAACGTCACGGTGGATGAGGAGTATGCGGCCTATTACGACCAGCTGTTCGATGCGCTACTGGCCAACGGCATTACGCCGATGATCTGCCTTGAGCATTACGAATTACCGGGCTATCTGCTGGAAAAGTATGGCGGCTGGGGGTCGAAAAAAGTGGTTGAGCTGTTTGTGCGCTACGCGGAGCAGGTCTTTGCCCGCTACCACCTGAAGGTAACCCGCTGGTTTACCTTTAATGAGCCGATCGTGGTGCAGACCCGGGTCTATCTGGATGCCCTGCGCTGGCCCTATGAGCAGAACACCAGCACCTGGATGCAGTGGAACTACCATAAGGTGCTGGCGACCGCCTGCGTGGTGAAGCGATTTCGCGAACTCGGCTATCCCGGGACCGTTGGCTGCATCCTCAATCCGGAGGTGACCTACCCACGCTCCCGCGCCCCGCATGACCTGCGCGCGGCGGAGATCTACGATCTGTTCTACAACCGTATGTTTCTCGACCCACTGGTGCACGGGGTCTGGCCGCCGGCGCTTCTCGCGCTGCTTGAGCAGCATCAGGTGACGTGGCAGGCCAGCGCTGAGGAGCTGGCGATTATCCGCGAGCACACCGTCGATGAGCTGGGGATTAACCTTTACTATCCGCACCGGGTCAAAGCCCCGTCGCGGGCCTGGCATCCGCATACCCCGTTCCATCCAGCCTGGTATTATGAGCCGTTTGAGCTGCCCGGCCGGCGGATGAACGCCTCCCGCGGCTGGGAAATCTACCCGCAAATCATCTTTGATATGGCGATGCGGATCAAAAATGACTATCGCAACATCCCGTGGTTCGTGGCCGAGAGCGGGATGGGGGTGGAAAACGAAGGCCAGTTCCGTAACCGCGAAGGCGTCATCGATGACAGCTACCGCATTCGTTTTATCAGCGAACATCTCTGGCACACCCTGTGCGCCCGCGAGGCAGGGGCCAACTGCCAGGGCTATATGCTGTGGGCGTTTACCGACAACGTGTCGCCGATGAACGCCTTTAAAAACCGCTACGGGCTAATCGAAATCGATCTGCAAAACCATCGCGCCCGGCGGCCCAAAGCTTCGGCGCACTGGTTTCGTCAGCTCGGCGAACGGCGTGAGCTGGTGCTGGATATCGACGATGAATACCGCTAGCCGGGAGCAATCTTTGCTAAGATAGCGGCGTATTTGACTCGCAGGCATGTAACGCACAGGTGATTTTGTGGAAAAAGCGATAATTCCGCCGGAAAAGAAGCCCTATCAGGAGATTGGTGATGACCTGCGCGCCCAGATTGCGCAGGGGCGCTACCCGGTCGGGTCGCGTTTGCCGCCGGAACGCCATATTGCCGAAACCTATGGCGTCAGCCGGACCATTGTGCGCGAAGCGCTGCTGATGCTGGAGCTGCAGGGGACGGTGGATATCCGTCAGGGATCCGGGGTGTACGTCATGCGTATCCCGCATGAAAACGACAGCGAAGAAGAGCAGTTGCTCAGCAGCGACGTCGGTCCGTTTGAAATTCTCCAGGCGCGCCAGCTGCTGGAGAGCAATATCGCCGCCTTTGCCGCGAAAATGGCCACCCGCGCCGATATCGACAATCTGAAGCGGATTATCGAGCAGGAGCAGCGGGCTATCGCCCTCAACGACACCGCCCAGGATAACGCCCGCCTGTTCCATCTGGTGCTGGCCGGGGCGACGCAGAACCAGATGCTGTTGGCGACGGTGGAGCGGATCTGGCTGCAGATGGACAGCAGCCCGCTGTGGCAGCAGTTCAATGTGCATATTGCCAGCCGCGCCTGGCGGCTGAAGTGGCTCGGCGACCGGCAGACGCTGCTCGCCGCGCTGCGGCGTCGCGATGTGATGGGCGCCTGGCAGGCGATGTGGCAGCATCTGGAAAACGTCAAAAACAGTCTGCTGGAGCTGTCCGATGAAGACGCCCCGGACTTTGACGGCTATCTGTTCGATTCGGTGCCGATTTTTCAGGGGAAGCTGGTATGACGATCCTGCCGCTGTACGCCGCGCCGCAGTTCGCCCGGCAGGTGACCGACTGGCTGTGGCAGGCCTTTGGCGGCGAGGCGCTGCCGCGGGAATTTTTCGCCAGCATTGTGCAGCATAGCCAGACGGCGGAGGCGCTACCGCTGACCTTTATTGCCGTGGAAGGGGAGCAACTGCTCGGAACGATTGGCCTCTGGCGCTGCGATTTGATAAGCCGCCAGGATCTGTTTCCCTGGCTGGCGGCGCTGTACGTCGCGCCCGCCGCTCGCGGTCAGGGGCTGGCCGGACAGCTGCAGCGGCATGTGATCGATTATGCCCGCCGCGCGGGCTATCAAGAGCTTTATCTCTACTCCACCTGCCGCGATTTTTATGAACGCTTCGGCTGGCGCTACATCGGCGAGGGGCTGGATTACCCGGCCACCGCCGTGCATCTCTATCGCTACGACTTATCGCCTTCCTGCGGGGCCACCACCGAATGACGGCGCACCAGCGTCGGGCTGAACAGGTGGGTGATCTCCGGCGCCGGGCGCTGCTCCGCCAGGGCTAAGGCCAGCTCGGCCGCCTGGGTCGCCATCGTGACGATCGGGTAACGGACAGTGGTCAGCCGCGGGCGGACATAGCGCGAAATCAGGACATCGTCGAAGCCGATCAGCGAAATTTCCCGCGGGACGTCGATACCGTTGTCGTTCAGCACCCCCATCGCGCCGGCGGCCATCGAGTCGTTATAGCAGGCGACAGCGCTAAAGTGGCGGCCGCGGCCAAGCAGTTCGGTCATCGCCTGTTCGCCGCCGCTTTCATCCGGCTCGGCAAACGTGACCAGCCGGTCGTTGCACGGCAGGCCGCTCTCCTCCAGCGCCGCGTAGTACCCCTGCAGGCGATCTTCCGCATCAGAGATATCGTGGTTTGAGCACAGATAGCCGATACGCGTGTGCCCCTGCTGGATCAGATGGCGGGTCGCCAGCCAGGCGCCGTAGCGATCGTCCAGCGCCACGCAGCGGGTTTCATATCCGGGCAGGATGCGGTTGATCAGCACCATGCCGGGGATCTGTTTCATCAGCCCGGCGAGTTCCTCATCGGGGATCATTTTGGCATGCACCACCAGCGCCGCGCAGCGGTGGCGGATCAGCTGCTCTATCGCCTGGCGCTCCTTTTGCACGTTGTGGTAGCCATTGCCAATCAGCAAAAAATTGCCGGTGCGGTAGGCCACCTGTTCGACGGCTTTGACCATCGCGCCGAAGAAGGGGTCGGAGACATCGCCCACCACCAGGCCGACGGTTTCCGTGGACTGCTGGGCCAGCGCCCGGGCGTTCGCGTTGGGGTGATAGTTGAGGGTTTCCATCGCCGCGCCCACGGACTGACGCGAGGCTTCGCTGGCTTTGGGAGAGTTGTTGATGACGCGGGAGACGGTAGCGACGGAGACTCCTGCGAGTCGGGCTACATCCTTAATTGTCGCCATACCATGCCTTTTATAGGGTAAGCGTTTACATACTGCTATGTTACGGGAAAGAGCGGCAGATTCAAGGCGCGGCGGCGAAGGAATGGCGCAAATGTGATTCAGAGCGGGCTTATCGGTGACCTGTTTACATTGACGCTATCAGTAATTGAAACCGGCTCGGGGAAATACAAACCTTTGCTTACACTTTGCGATGCGCTGTTGCGAATGTTCGCTGGTTTGTCCGCCGAGCAGGTTGATATTCTGGCTATCCCAGAGGTATTGATAGGTGGAGTCAACGTCAAGTTGACCACTTTACTTACACCAGCCTGCGCAGATGCGCAGGTTTTTTTTTGCCCGTCGCCGGCGTTGTTACAGATAGCGAAAATCGTAATAACTGGTTGCACTTAGGCTCACTCACTTGCGTTTTCCCGCTGGCCCGAAGCGGGCGAAAAACGCGACAATCGAGATCCCAGAGGTATTGATAGGTGAGTTTCTCAGGTACGCTCTTCGTACTGGACGTCTTACACCAGCCTGCGCGGATGCGCAGGTTTTTTTTATTCTGAAAATCCCCCCGCCGCACTGCTTTCCCACGCCTTCTCGTGTAACCTGCTTTGACTCATCACCGGTCACATGGAGTTGTTATGCTATTGGGATTTTTCAGACTGCTGTTCAAGGGGTTATACCGGGTCAGACTGACCGGCGACACGCAGGCTTTGCACCAGCAAAAAGTCTTAATTACCCCGAACCACGTCTCTTTCCTCGACGGCATTCTGCTGGCGTTGTTTTTGCCGGTCCGACCGGTTTTTGCCGTCTATACCTCAATCAGCCAGCGCTGGTTTATGCGCGCGCTGACACCGATTATCGATTTTGTGCCGCTGGACCCGACCAAGCCGATGTCGATCAAACATCTGGTGCGCCTGATCGAACAGGGGCGGCCGGTGGTCATCTTCCCGGAAGGGCGAATCTCGGTCAGCGGCTCGCTGATGAAAATTTATGACGGCGCCGCCTTTGTCGCCGCCAAATCGCAGGCGACCATCGTGCCGCTGCGCATTGAAGGCGCTGAACTGACGCCCTTCAGCCGGCTGAAGGGGCTGGTAAAGCGTCGCCTGTTCCCGCGGATTCAGCTGCACCTGCTGCCGCCTACCCATCTGCCGATGCCCGAGGCGCCGCGCGCCCGCGACCGGCGCAAAATCGCCGGGGAAATGCTGCATCAGATCATGATGGAGGCCCGGATGGCGGTGCGCCCGCGGGAAACCCTGTATGAGTCGCTGCTGGCGGCGCAAGACCGCTTCGGCGCGCGCAAACCCTGCGTGGAGGATATCAATTTCCAGCCGGATACCTATCGCAAGCTGCTGACCAAAACCCTGTTTGTCGCCCGCATTTTGGAAAAATACAGCCAGCAGGGTGAGAAGATAGGCCTGATGCTGCCCAACGCCGGCATCAGCGCAGCGGTGATTTTCGGCGCGATCGCCCGCGGGCGCATTCCGGCGATGATGAACTATACCGCCGGGGTGAAAGGACTCAGCAGCGCCATCGCCGCCGCGGAACTCAAGACCATTTTTACCTCGCGTACCTTCCTTGATAAAGGCAAGCTCTGGCACCTGCCGGAGCAGCTGACCCAGGTGCGTTGGGTGTTCCTGGAAGATCTCAAAGGCGATATCACCCCCGCAGACAAACTGTGGATTTTCGGCCATCTGCTGGCGCCGCGTCTGGCGCAGGTTAAGCAGCAGCCGGAAGACGCGGCGATGATCCTCTTCACCTCCGGCTCGGAGGGCAACCCGAAAGGGGTGGTGCACAGCCATAAAAGCCTGCTGGCCAACGTCGAGCAGATCAAAACCATCGCCGACTTTACCGCTAACGACCGCTTTATGTCGGCGCTGCCGCTGTTCCACTCTTTTGGCCTCACCGTCGGCCTGCTGACGCCGCTGCTTACCGGCGCGGAGGTGTTTCTCTATCCCAGCCCGCTGCACTATCGCGTGGTGCCGGAGCTGGTCTACGATCGCAACTGCACGGTGCTGTTCGGCACCTCGACCTTCCTCGCCAACTATGCTCGCTTCGCTAACCCCTATGATTTCTATCGTCTCCGCTACGTGGTCGCCGGGGCGGAGAAGCTGCAGGAGAGCACCAAACAGCTGTGGCAGGATAAATTCGGCCTGCGTATTCTCGAAGGCTACGGTGTGACCGAGTGCGCCCCGGTGGTCTCGATCAACGTGCCCATGGCGGCGAAGGTCGGCACCGTGGGGCGGATTCTGCCGGGGATGGACGCCCGCCTGCTGGCGATGCCTGGCATTGAGCAGGGGGGACGACTGCAGCTGAAAGGGCCGAACATTATGAAAGGCTACCTGCGGGTGGAAAATCCCGGGGTGCTGGAAGCGCCGACGGCGGAAAATCAACACGGCGAAAAGGAAGCGGGTTGGTATGACACCGGCGATATCGTGACTTTCGATGAGCAGGGCTATGTCCGCATCCAGGGCCGTGCGAAGCGCTTCGCCAAAATCGCTGGCGAAATGATCTCTCTTGAGATGGTGGAGCAGGTGGCCCTCGGCGCGTCGCCGGACAAAATGCACGCCACGGCGATTAAACAGGACGCCAGCAAAGGCGAGGCGCTGGTGCTGTTTACCACCGATACTGAACTGACTCGCGAAGCCCTGCTGCGCTACGCTCGCCAGCACGGCGTACCGGAACTGGCGGTGCCGCGCGATATACGCTGGCTGAAACAGCTGCCGGTGCTCGGCAGCGGCAAGCCAGACTATGTCACCCTGAAAAATATGGTCGACGAGGCGGAAACAACCCATGAGTGAGTCAGTGCATACTAACCCGTCGCTGTATTCGAAAGGGATGATGGCGGTGATCTGCGCCCAGTTCCTGTCGGCCTTCGGCGACAATGCGCTTCTCTTCGCCACCCTGGCGCTGATGAAGCAGCTCTATTATCCGGAGTGGAGCCAGCCGGTCCTGCAGATGTTGTTTGTGGGCGCTTACATCCTTTTTGCCCCCTTTGTCGGCCAGTTCGCCGACAGCTTTGCCAAAGGCCGGGTAATGATGGTGGCCAACGGCCTGAAGCTGCTTGGCGCCGGCTGTATCTGCTTCGGCGTGAATCCGTTTCTCGGCTATACGCTGGTGGGGATTGGCGCCGCCGCCTATTCGCCGGCCAAGTATGGCATTCTCGGCGAACTGACCACCGGCGATAAGTTAGTGAAGGCTAACGGACTGATGGAGTCCTCGACCATCGCGGCGATCCTGCTGGGCTCCATGGCCGGCGGGATCCTCGCCGACTGGCACGTGCTGGCGGCGCTGATCGCCTGCGCGCTGGTCTACGGTGGGGCGGTGGTGGCTAACCTGTGGATACCCAGGCTGCCGGCGGCGCGTCCGGGGCAGTCATGGCGTTTCAAGCCGATGACGCACAGCTTCTTCAGCGCCTGCCGCACGCTGTGGCGCAATGGCGAAACCCGCTTTTCGCTGATGGGCACCAGCCTGTTCTGGGGCGCTGGCGTGACCCTACGCTTCCTGCTGGTGATCTGGGTGCCGGTGGCGCTGGGCATTACCAGCAACGCCATGCCCACCTATCTTAATGCGATGGTGGCGGTGGGGATTGTGCTGGGTGCCGGGGCGGCGGCGAAGCTGGTGACCCTGGAGACGGTGTCGCGCTGTATGCCGGCCGGGATTTTGATCGGTATCGCGGTGATAGCCTTTGCCGTGCAGCAGTCGCTGCTGCCGGCGTTCGGTCTGTTGCTGCTGCTCGGGGTGTTCGGCGGCTTCTTTATCGTGCCGTTGAATGCGCTGCTGCAGGAGCGCGGGAAACATTCGGTCGGGGCGGGTAACGCCATTGCGGTACAGAACCTGGGCGAAAACGTGGCGATGCTGCTGATGCTGGGGCTCTATTCCCTGGCGGTGAGCGTGGGCGTGCCGCCGGTCGCTGTGGGAATAGGCTTTGGCGCGGTGTTTGCTGTAGCCATCGCCGCGCTGTGGGTCTGGGGGCGGCGTAAATAACTTCTCGTCGCGGTTGACTTGAAATCGTCGCCCTGCCAGGCGCGCGGCAGAGAGAAACTCCCGGGTTGCGGCTTGCGCCTGATCCGGGCTACCGCGGCTACTGAGGCGGCTACCCGCCCTGGGTAGCGTAGGCCCGGTAAGGCGTAGCCGCCACCGGGCAATAACGCGACGCCAGAAGCTGGCGTCGACAGGTCGTGCTACGGTGCCGGGTAGGTATAAACCTGATGTACCGCTTCAATCTCCGCTAATACCTCTTCGCTCAGCTCAAGCTGCAAACTTTCCACGTTGGCCTGCAGCTGCGCCATGGTCGTCGCCCCCAGCAGGGTGCTGGCGACAAACCGCTGCCGACGCACAAAGGCCAGCGCCATTTGCGCCGGATCGAGGCCGTGACGTCGGGCGATATCCACATAGGCCGCCACCGCTTTCTGCGACTGCTCGCCGCTGTAGCGCGTAAAGCGGCTGAACAGCGTATTGCGCGCCCCCGCCGGCTTCGCGCCGTTGAGGTACTTCCCGGTCAGGGTGCCGAAAGCCAGGCAGGAGTAGGCCAGCAGCTCCACGCCTTCGAACTGACTCACTTCCGCGAGGCCGACTTCAAAGCTGCGGTTCAGCAGGCTGTAAGGATTCTGAATCGTCACGATCCGCGGCAGGTCGTGCTTATCCGCCAGGTGCAGATAACGCATCACGCCGAAGGCGGTTTCATTCGATACGCCGATGTAGCGGATCTTGCCGGCGCGCTGGAACTCGGTCAGCGCTTCGAGGGTATCCAGCAGCGTCACTGCAGGGGCGGCGTCGGCCCAGGTGTAGCCCAGTTTGCCAAAGCAGTTGGTGGGGCGCTGCGGCCAGTGTACCTGGTACAGGTCGAGATAATCGGTCTGCAGACGCTTCAGGCTGGCGTGCAGCGCCTCGCGGATATTTTTCCGGTCCAGGACGTGGTTTGGTCGAATACTGCTGTCGTTATTGCGCGCGGGCCCGCTGACCTTCGAGGCGAGCACCAGCTTTTCGCGATTGCCGCGTTTCGCCAGCCAGTTGCCGACGTAGGTTTCGGTCAGCCCTTGGGTCTCCGGGCGCGGCGGGACAGGGTACATTTCGGCGACATCGATCAGATTGATGCCGTTGGCGACCGCGTAATCGAGCTGCTGATGGGCATCAGCTTCGCTGTTTTGCTCGCCAAAGGTCATAGTTCCCAGCCCGAGGGTGCTGATTTCAAGTGAACTGTGTGGGATACGGTGATACTGCATAGCCAGCTTCCTTTTTATTTATAAGGTCAGGCATTCCCCGACAAAGGAGTATCAACATGGCAGAGGGTGAGAAAAAGAGGAAGTAAAAAATCAAAAAAGCCGGGTGACGAGGAGGGGCGGTGGGTGGAACCCGCGGTGTCCTGGTGTGTCCCGACTCTTCTCAGAAGGCTGGTTGTCGGTAAGCGCAGCGTCAACAGAGGCTGGGGCCGACGGGGAAAAATTAACGCTTAATGATTTGCGAAACGTCGTCACGATTGATCTGCATTTTATTACCCTGCTGATCTTCGTAGCTGATAAGACCGGTATCGTCATCCACGGTAGGTTTACCGTCGGTCAGGATCATGCGCCCATCTTTGGTCGCCATGACGTAATCGCTGCTGCAACCGGAAACCGAGAACGCCAGTCCTACGGCGGAAATCAATACTGCCCATTTTTTCATCGTCATCACCTCTTGAGTAGCTGCACCCCATACCCATCTATTAATAGCCTGATTTGTGAGACATAAAAAGCAGTAAAGTCTGAAAAAGGGTTGCAGCCTGTGACCAGGCTGCAATTTTGTGGTTTACAGCGGGTTTTTCTTATTGCGCAGCAGGTTAAGACTCTCAACGGCAATAGAGAAGAACATGGCGAAGTAGATGTATCCCTTCGGCACATGGACGTCGAAACTTTCCAGCATTAGGGTAAAGCCGACGAGGATCAGGAACGACAGCGCCAGCATTTTCACCGACGGATGACGGTCAACGAAATCGCCGATAGGTCGTGCGGCGAACATCATTACCCCCACCGCAATCACGACCGCCGCCATCATAATAAACAGATGGTCCGACAGACCGACGGCGGTGATCACCGAGTCGAGGCTAAAGATGATGTCCAGCAGCATGATCTGCACGATGGCGCCGAGGAAGGAGTGAACGTTAGTTTTCAGCCCCTCCTCTTCACCTTCGATAGACTCATGGATCTCTTTACTGGCTTTCCAGATAAGGAACAGTCCGCCTAACAGCAAGATCAGATCGCGAAACGAAATCTCCTGACCGAGGACGGTGAAGAGCGGGTTGGTCAGCTTAACGACCCAGGCGATAGAGGCCAGCAGCGCCAGGCGCATGACCATCGCCCCCATTAAACCGATCCGTCGCGCGTGAGCGCGCTGGGCGGTGGGGAGCTTGGCCACGACCAGAGAGAGAAAAATAATATTATCGATCCCGAGCACGATCTCCAGCAGCGTCAAGGTGCCCAGCGCCAGCCAGGCGTTAGGATCGGTTATCCATGCAAATAACATTGTTCAAAGTCCTGCAAAATAGAAAGCAGCAATTATATGCACGCCCCAACGCAGAACAAAAAATTAATCGTGTTGTAACAAGAAATGGCGGGCGAGCAGGGCGGCGGTGAAATTCTTTTTCAGGTAGAAACCGCGCGGCAGGGTGAGGATCGTCTCCCCGCGGGCGCCGATGGCTTCGGTCAACGCCTTGCTGTTGGCCGCTTTCGGTCTTAACTGCAGCACCTCGCCGTGGCGGGCGGTAATGCGCTCCACCTCACCGAGGACAATAAGATCCATCAGCTCTTCCCAGTCCATGCGCAGCTGGCGCTCCTCTTCTTCGTTCGGACTCCACAGCAGCGGTGCGCCGACGCGCCGCGCCGCCAGAGGAATGGCGCGCTCTCCTTCCACCGGGATCCACAGGACGCGCTGCAGCTTATGCCGCACATGGCTGCTCTCCCAGGTGACGCCGCTATTGCCGGTTAACGGAGCGACGCAGACAAAGGTGGTCTCCAGCGGACGACCCCGGCTGTCGATAGGGATCGTTTTGAGCTCCACCCCCAGCGCGGCGAAATCCTGTTCGGGTTTACTGCCCGCGCTGGCCCCCAGCCACAGCTCCAGCAGGATGCCCGTCCAGCCTTTATCACGCTTCAGATCGCGGGGAATGGGGATCCCGGCCAGCGCCGCCAGCTCGCCCAGCGTATAGCCGGCCAGCTGTCGGGCCTGGGCCAACAGCTGTTCCTGACTTTGCGGCGGAGAGGAGAGAGGAGCGATAGCGGGCATAGGGCGACACCTTTGGCTAAAAAATGAGCGCTAATTTTGCGCATTGTGGATAGAGTTTACCGTTTTCTGAGTAACTATACCAATCCCATGATTTATATGCCTTTTTAAGGTCATTGCGCTGCGGGTGAAAACCATGAAAACAGGTTTTCCAGAACTGGTCACTGACAATAAACAGGATCTTACACCATGTTATCCACAGAAAAGTGGGATAACTGGGGAAAAGCCCCACTACTGGTTCGATTTACAGCCTTGACGTGCGACGAAAATCGAATTTTTAGAGAAAATCTGCCCGCGACCTGCGCGTAATCTGTGGATAAAATCGACATTGTTCGATCTTTCATCAGTCGGCGGATCGTATGTGTGATGATCGTCACGTTATGCTGTAATAAGTGAAAGGAATATATTCTAACTTAATGAATATGCTATCATTATTATAAGGTGTTAGCGGTGCGATGTTCAGATTACTCCGGGTTTTCCCGGGTTAATTCCGTACTTCTTCACAACTCTATCCACAGAAAAAGTGAATAAAATCGGCAGTCGGGCGCTTTCGCTGTTTATAACTCTGGCAATTACTGTGAGTTATTCAAATGTTATCCGTTCTCAGTGTGCGAACAGAGTGGTTTACCGTTTCCGACGAGTGTGAAACAATCATTCACATTGAAGCTTATCTTGAGGTAGTCCGGTGATTGATGACGATGGCTACCGCCCAAATGTCGGTATTGTAATCTGTAATCGTCAGGGCCAGGTCATGTGGGCCCGACGCTATGGTCAGCACTCGTGGCAGTTCCCGCAAGGGGGCATAAATCCAGGAGAATCCGCAGAGCAGGCGATGTATCGGGAATTGTTTGAAGAGGTCGGGTTAAGCCGTAAAGATGTGCGGATCCTGGCCTCAACCCGTAACTGGCTGCGTTACAAGTTGCCTAAACGTTTGGTGCGTTGGGACACAAAGCCGGTTTGTATCGGCCAGAAACAAAAGTGGTTTCTTTTGCAGTTGATCGGTAACGACGCGGACATCAATATGCAAACCAGCAGCACGCCTGAATTTGATGGCTGGCGCTGGGTGAGTTACTGGTACCCGGTTCGTCAGGTGGTGTCGTTCAAACGCGACGTCTACCGCCGGGTGATGAAAGAGTTCGCCAGCGTAACCATGTCGCTGGCGGAGAGCGCCCCTAAGCCGCAAAGCGCGCCTGCTTATCGACGTAAAAGAGGTTAAGCCACGCACATTATGCTCACTCGGTTGCGAGAAATAGTCGAGAAGGTCGCGAGTGCGCCGCGTTTAAACGAGGCGCTGGATATTCTGGTGACAGATGTCTGCCAGGCGATGGAGACGGAAGTCTGCTCGGTTTACCTGGCTGACAATGACCGACGCTGCTATTACCTGATGGCCACCCGCGGATTAAAAAAACCTCGCGGGCGCACCGTTGCGCTGGCGTTCGATGAAGGCCTGGTGGGGCTGGTTGGCCGCCTGGCGGAGCCCATCAACCTCGCCGATGCGCAAAAACACCCCAGCTTCAAGTATATCCCCGCCGTCAAAGAGGACCGCTTCCGCGCCTTCCTTGGCGTGCCGATCATCCAGCGCCGCCAGCTGTTGGGCGTGCTGGTGGTCCAGCAGCGTGAGCTGCGCCAGTTTGATGAAAGCGAAGAGTCTTTCCTCGTCACCCTCGCCACCCAGATGGCGGCGATCCTCTCCCAGTCCCAGCTGAACGCCCTGTTTGGCCAGTATCGTCAGACGCGCATTCGCGCGCTGCCGGCCTCTTCCGGGGTGGCGATCGCCGAGGGCTGGATGGACGTCAGCCTGCCGCTGATGGAACAGGTGTATGAAGCCTCGACGCTGGATACCGCCTCGGAACGTGAACGCCTGACCGGCGCGCTGGAAGAAGCGGCCAACGAGTTTCGTCGCTACAGCAAACGCTACGCCGCCGGCGCGCAAAAAGAGACGGCGGCGATCTTCGATCTCTACTCGCACCTGCTCTCCGATGCCCGCCTGCGTCGCGAGCTCTTTGCCGAAGTCGACAAAGGCGCCGTCGCCGAGTGGGCGGTCAAAAAGATCATTGAGAAGTTCGCCGAACAGTTTGCCGCGCTGAGCGACGGCTATCTGAAAGAGCGGGCCGGCGACCTGCGCACGCTGGGTCAGCGTCTGCTGTTCCATCTCGACGACAGTATTCAGGGCCCCAACACCTGGCCGGCGCGCATTATCCTCGTGGCGGACGAGCTGTCGGCCACCACCCTCGCCGAAGTGCCGCAGGATCGCCTGGCCGGCGTGGTAGTGCGCGATGGCGCCGCCAACTCCCATGCCGCCATTATGGTGCGGGCCCTTGGCATCCCAACGGTGATGGGCGCCGATATTCAGCCCTCGCTGTTGCATGGCCATACGCTGATTGTCGATGGCTATCGCGGTGAGCTGCTGGTGGATCCTGAACCTGTTCTGTTACAGGAATATCAGCGCCTTATCAGTGAAGAGAACGAGCTCAGCCGCCTGGCGGAGGACGATCTCCAGCGTGCGTCGGAGTTGAAAAGCGGCGAGCGGGTAAAAGTCATGCTCAACGCCGGCTTAAGCCCGGAGCACGAAGAGAAGCTCGGCAGTTTTGTGGACGGCATTGGTCTGTACCGTACCGAAATTCCCTTTATGCTGCAGAGCGGCTTCCCCTCTGAAGAGGAGCAAGTCGCCCAGTATCAGGGCATGCTGCAGATGTTTAACAGCAAACCGGTGACCCTGCGTACCCTGGACATCGGCGCGGATAAACAGCTGCCGTACATGCCGATCAGTGAAGAGAACCCATGCCTCGGCTGGCGCGGGATCCGCATCACCCTCGATCAGCCGGAGATCTTTTTGATCCAGGTGCGGGCGATGCTGCGCGCCAACGCCGCCACCGGCAACCTCAGCATTTTGCTGCCGATGGTGACCAGTCTGGAAGAGGTCGATGAGGCCCGCCGACTGATCGACCGCGCCAGTCGGGAAGTGGAAGAGATGATCGGCTACGCCATCCCGCGTCCGCGTCTGGGGGTGATGCTGGAGGTGCCGTCGATGGTCTTTATGCTGCCGCAGCTGGCCAGCCGGATCGATTTTATCTCGGTAGGAACGAACGACCTGACCCAGTACCTGCTGGCCGTCGACCGTAACAATACCCGGGTCGCCAGCATGTATGACAGCCTGCATCCTGCGGTATTGCGGGCGCTGGCGATGATCGCTCATGACGCGGAGCGCTTTGGCATCGATCTGCGACTGTGCGGCGAGATGGCAGGCGACCCGATGTGCGTGACGATCCTTGTCGGTCTCGGTTATCGCCACCTGTCGATGAACGGCCGCTCGGTGGCGAGGGTGAAATATCTGCTGCGCCGCATCGATATCGAAGAGGCGCAGGAGCTGTCTCGTCGCAGCCTCGAAGCCCAGATGACCGCCGAGGTGCGCCATCAGGTGGCGGCCTTTATGGAGCGTCGCGGTCTCGGCGGCCTGATCCGCGGCGGGCGGTAGCGATAGCCCGGGTGAGGCGTAAGCCGTAACCCGGGAATCCTCTGTTCACACCATCCGGCAAAATACAGTACAGCCGGTGAAACGGCTTCTGTTAGCATCCGTATACATATCTTTTACACGCCGGCGCGGATCGCACTCCTGGCTTATGCTATGATTCGCCTCCTTCGGCGTGCCCGTTTTAATCGGGCATGGATCATCACCGCTGTCCACTTTCGGCGGAATAACAAGTCTTTATGGTGACAGATGAATAGTGGCTACCTGCATTTTCCGGAGTTCGATCCGGTCATTTTTTCTCTAGGCCCGGTCTCCCTCCACTGGTACGGTTTGATGTACCTGGTGGGCTTTGTCTTTGCGATGTGGCTGGCCACCCGTCGGGCGAATCGTCCGGGCAGCGGCTGGACGAAAAATGAAGTGGAAAACCTGCTTTACGCGGGCTTCCTCGGCGTCTTTCTGGGCGGCCGTATCGGTTACGTGCTGTTTTACAACCTGCCGGTATTTCTTGCCGATCCGTTGTATCTGTTCCGCGTCTGGGACGGCGGCATGTCGTTCCACGGCGGCCTGATCGGCGTGATCCTGGTGATGATTATCTTCGCCAGACGCACCAAACGCACCTTCTTCCAGGTCTCCGATTTTATCGCGCCGCTGATCCCGTTTGGCCTTGGCGCCGGGCGTCTGGGCAACTTTATCAACGGCGAGCTGTGGGGCCGAGTGGACCCGAGCTTCCACTACACGATGATTTTCCCGGGCTCCCGTGCCGAAGACCTGGCGCTGCTGCCGACCCATCCGGAATGGCAATCGCTGTTTGATACCTACGGCGCGCTGCCGCGCCACGCGTCGCAGCTGTACGAGCTGGCGCTGGAAGGCGTGGTGCTGTTCCTGATCCTGAACCTGTTTATCCGTAAACCGCGCCCGACCGGTTCCGTTTCCGGCCTGTTCCTGATTGGCTACGGCCTGTTCCGCATTATCGTGGAATTCTTCCGCCAGCCCGACGCCCAGTTCACCGGCGGCTGGGTGCAGTACATCAGCATGGGGCAGATTCTTTCGATCCCGATGGTGCTTGCGGGTATCATCATGATGGTTTGGGCTTACCGCCACCGTCCGCAGCAACTGAATTCTTGAGGAACCATGAAACAGTATCTTGATTTGATGCAGAAAGTGCTCGCCGAGGGCACGCCAAAAAATGACCGCACCGGCACTGGCACGATCTCTATTTTCGGCCATCAGATGCGTTTTAACCTGCAGGAAGGCTTCCCGCTGGTGACCACCAAGCTCTGTCATTTACGCTCCATCATCCATGAACTGCTGTGGTTCCTGCAGGGCGACACCAACATCGCCTATCTGCACGACAACAACGTCACCATCTGGGACGAGTGGGCAGATGAAAATGGCGACCTGGGACCGGTCTACGGCAAACAGTGGCGTTCCTGGCCTGCGCCGGACGGTCGTCATATCGACCAGATCAGCACAGTGATGGACCAGCTGAAAAACGACCCGGACTCCCGCCGGATCATCGTCTCGGCGTGGAACGTCGGCGAGCTGGATAAAATGGCCCTGGCGCCGTGCCACGCCTTCTTCCAGTTCTACGTCGCTGACGGCAAGCTCTCCTGCCAGCTGTATCAGCGCTCCTGCGACGTATTCCTCGGCCTGCCGTTCAACATCGCCAGCTACGCGCTGCTGGTGCATATGGTGGCGCAGCAGTGCGATCTGCAGGTCGGCGATTTCGTCTGGACCGGTGGCGACACTCATCTGTACAGCAACCATCTCGAGCAGACCAATCTGCAGCTGAGCCGCGAACCGCGTCCGCTGCCGAAGCTGGTCATCAAACGCAAGCCGGAGTCGATATTCGACTACCGCTTTGAAGACTTCGAGATTGAAGGTTACGATCCGCACCCGGGAATCAAAGCGCCGGTGGCGATTTAACCCCCTCTGCAGATATGACCAACCGGCGTCTGATGGCGCCGGTTTTTTTATGCCGTTTTCACCACCTGAATAGGGGGGGCTACCCTCGTTGCCATTACGATAGGAACGCTTCATCCCGCCCGCTGGCCGCAGGCGTTGGTGGGCGGGAAAGCTGGAAAGAGGCTCGCAAAAAAATGTTCTGCTGTTGGTCATGCAAACCTTTTTTGCGTGTCTGGCCGGGAAAGCCATTTTCCGTCGTCGCGCCAGGGCTAACCGCAGCGGCATACTCTGCGCCATGAACAGAGAACATGGTTATACCCTGATGGAAACCCTGGTGACGCTGACGTTAATGATGATCCTCAGCGTCGGCGGCCTGTACGGCTGGCAGCGCTGGCAGCAGCAGCAACGACTGTGGCAAACCGCCGTTCAGGTGCGGGATTTCCTGGTTTTCCTGCGCGATGACGCCAACGCCTACAACCGGGACCGCGTGCTTCGCGTCGGCCAGGATGAAGAGGGATGGTGCCTGAGTGCCCAGGGGGAGGGGCCGGCGTGCGCCTCCGGGTCGCCCTTAACGCTGCGCCCGCGCTGGCCGGGGATCTCGCTGGCAGGCGTCACCCCTGGCCTGGGATTCTATGGCCTGCGCAGCACCGCCTGGGCGGGGAATCTGCGTCTGCAGAGCGAGGCCGGCAGCTGGAGCATTGTGATTTCACACTGGGGGCGGATTCGTTTATGCCGCAGTGACAGCGCAGGAGGATGTCAGTGAGCCGCCGCGGATTTTCCCTCGCGGAGGCGCTTATTGCCATGGCGATAGGCTCGCTGCTGCTGATCGGCGCCTGCCGCTTTCTACCCGCTCTGCAGCGCCATATTCTGCGTCAGGGCGAACAGCTGGCCCTGGAGAACGAATTGTGGCAGCGGGTGCATGCCGTGGGGAAGCATCTGCAGCGCGCCGGATACTGCCGGGGAGTGTGCGGCGGAGCCGGGCTGGAGCTCGCCGCCGACGGCGAGTGCCTGATTGTGCGCTGGGACGCGAACAGCAATGGGACATGGGAAACCTCCCCCGCGGCAGCGGCGGAGAGCACCGGCTTTCGCCTGCGCGACGGCGCGCTGGAGACTCTGCGCGGAGCCAGCGACTGCCGCGGAAGCGGATGGGAGAAAATCACCAATCCGGCCGCTATCGTGGTGACGCGCTTTGCGGTGCAGCATCGGCTGACCGAGGGCTTCGCGCCGGAGCTGAGCGTGACGCTGGCAGCGCGCTCTGCCCGGCAGATGGGTCTGGCGGCCGAGGTGGAGCAGCGGGTGACGGGGTATAACCTGTGATCCGCCAGCGTGGAATGTCGTCGCTGTTGATGGTGCTCCTGTTGCTGACTCTCGGCAGCCTGCTCCTGGAGGGGCTTAACCTGCAGCAGCGGGCGCTGCTGGCGCAAACCACCAGCGAAACGCAGGCGATCCGCGATACGGCGGTGGCCCATTCGGCGCTACAGTGGGGAAAACAGCAGGCCTGGTCGGCGCAGGCGCCGCTGGCCTGCCGCGAGCAGGCGCAGCAGGGCTGGCGCGCCTGTCTGCGCATCTTCGACGACGGTTCGCTGCTGCTCAGCAGCGCCAGCGGCGAGGTGCAGGTCTGGCAGTCCGGCGAGGTGCGCGGCGGGCAAGTGCATTTCTCCGCCCATGGCTGGAGCGATTTTTGCCCGCTCAGGGAGGTGAGCCTATGTCAAATGCCATGAAGCGCCAGCGGGGTTTTAGCCTGCCGGAGACCGTTCTGGCGATGGCGCTGATGGTGCTAACGGTCACCGCGCTGGGCGGCTATCAGCGCGGAATGGCGCAAGGGGTCCACCAGCTGAACAAGACGCGTCAGCTATGGCGCGACGCCTGGCGCTATAGTCAGCTCTCTGCGCCGTCTCCGCCGGCAGGCGGACAGGTAAGCCGTATGCAGACATCGGCGCAAAGATGTGTCAGCATCACGGTAACGATCAGTATGCCCGTTGCAAAGCGGGCGCAGATGACCCGGCTGCATTGCCCGGTCAGCCAGTAGTCAGGAGCAATTATGTTAAGGGTTTACCACTCAAACCGGCTGGATGTTCTCGAAGCGTTGATGGAGTTTATCGTCGAGCGCCAGCGGCTGGATGACCCTTTTCAGACTGAAATGGTGCTGGTGCAGAGTACCGGTATGGCGCAGTGGCTGCAGATGACCCTGGCCTCGCGCTTCGGCATTGCCGCCAACATCGAGTTCCCGCTGCCGGCGAGATTTATCTGGGATATGTTCGTGCGCGTCCTGAAGGATATCCCTGGCGAAAGCGCCTTCAGCAAGCAGAGCATGAGCTGGAAGCTGATGACTCTCCTGCCGCAGCACCTGGAAGAGGACGATTTTATCCTGCTGCGCCAGTATCTGAGCGATGACGGCGACAAGCGCAAGCTGTTTCAGCTGGCCGCCCGGGTAGCGGACCTCTATGACCAATATCTGGTTTATCGCCCGGAATGGCTGATGCGCTGGGAGGCCGACCAGCGGGTTGACGGCCTCGGCGACGCCCAGCAGTGGCAGGCGCCGCTGTGGAAAGCGCTGGTGCGCTATACCGCCGAGCTGGGGCAGCCGCAGTGGCACCGCGCCAATCTCTATCAGCGCTTTATCAGCGCCCTGGAAAAGGCGGATGAACCGCCCGCCGGGCTGCCGTCGCGCGTCTTTATCTGTGGAATTTCCGCGCTGCCGCCGGTCTATCTTCAGGCGCTGCAGGCGCTGGGTAAGCATGTCGATGTCTATGTGCTGTTCACCAACCCCTGCCGCTATTACTGGGGTGATATTAAAGATCCGGCGTTCCTGGCGAAGCTGCTATCGCGTCAGCGGCGCCATCACCGCGAGGCGCGCGCGCTACCCCTGTTTCGCGACACCGAGCAGGCGCCGGGGTTGTTTAATGACGCCGGGGAGCAGGATGTCGGCAACCCGTTGCTCGCCTCCTGGGGTAAATTGGGGCGCGATTATATCTACCTGCTGGCGGGGCTGGAGCGCTATGAGGAGCTGGACGCCTTTGTCGATATCGTTCCCGATAACCTGTTGCATAATCTACAGTCGGATATCCTGGAACTGCGCAACGCGGCGGTGGCCGGGCAGAGCGCGGAGGCTTTCGCCCACAGTCGCGACAAACGTCCGCTGGCGCAGGATGACCGCAGCCTGAGCATTCATGTCTGCCACAGTCCGCAGCGTGAAGTGGAGGTTCTGCACGATCGGCTGCTGGCGATGCTGGAGGCGGATCCGACGCTCACGCCGCGGGATATCATCGTCATGGTGGCGGATATCGACAGCTACAGCCCCTATATACAGGCGGTGTTTGGCGCCGCCAGCGGCGACCGCTGGCTGCCGTGGGCGATCTCCGATCGCCGCGCCCGCGAGTCGCACCCGGTGCTGCAGGCGTTTATCACTTTGCTCTCGCTGCCCGACAGCCGCTTCGCCAGCGAAGATGTGCTGGCGCTGCTGGACGTGCCGGTGCTGGCGGCGCGCTTTAACATCAATGAAGAGGGTCTGCGCTACCTGCGCCAGTGGGTCAACGAGTCCGGGGTCCGCTGGGGAATGGATGACGACAACGTCCGTGAGCTGGACCTGCCGGCGACCGGCCAGCACACCTGGCGGTTCGGCCTTACCCGCATGCTGCTGGGCTACGCGATGGACAGCCGGGAGGGCGAATGGCAGTCGGTGCTGCCCTATGACGAATCCAGCGGTTTGATCGCCGAGCTGGTAGGTAACCTCGCATCGCTGCTGATGCAGCTTAACCTGTGGCGACGCGGTCTCGCCCAACAGCGGCCGCTGGCGGAGTGGCTGCCGGTCTGTCGCGATCTGCTGAATGACTTTTTCCTGCCGGACAGTGAGACCGAAGCGGCGCTGGCGCTGATTGAGCAGCAGTGGCTGGCGGTGATTGATAGCGGTCTGGAGGCGCAGTATGGCGACCAGGTGCCGTTGACGCTGCTGCGCGATGAGCTGGCCCAGCGCCTCGATCAGCAACGGATCAGCCAGCGCTTTCTCGCCGGCCCGGTCAATATCTGCACCCTGATGCCGATGCGCTCTATTCCTTTCAAAGTGGTTTGCCTGCTGGGGATGAACGATGGGGTTTATCCGCGAACGCTGCCGCCGCTGGGTTTTGATTTAATGAGCCAGAAGCCGCAGCGCGGCGACCGCAGCCGGCGCGATGATGACCGCTACCTGTTCCTGGAGGCGCTGATGTCCGCCGAACAGACGCTGTATATCAGCTACATCGGCCGTTCTATCCAGGACAACAGCGAGCGCTTTCCCTCGGTGCTGGTGCAGGAGCTGGTGGATTACGTCGGCCAGAGCCACTGTCTCGCCGGCGATGAGGAGCTTGATTGCGACGCCAGCGAGGCGCGGGTTAAAGCCCACATCACCCATCTGCATACCCGCATGCCGTTCGACGTCGCTAATTTCCAGGATAACGAGAATAAGAGCTACGCCCGGGAATGGCTGGCTGCCGCCGGCCAGCAGGGGGAGGCGCATAGCGACTTCATTCAACCGCTTACCCCGCCGCCGATAGACAGCCTGCCGTTCGAGCAGCTCCTGCGCTTCTGGCAGCACCCGGTTCGCGCGTTCTTTCAGCAGCGTCTGCGGGTCAATTTCCGTGCGGAAGAGGATGATATTCCCGATGACGAGCCCTTCACCCTGGAAGGGCTGAGCCGTTATCAACTGAACCAGCAATTGCTTAATACCCTTATCGAGGAGCAGGACGTCTCGGCCATGTTCCGCCGCTTCCGCGCCGCCGGCGAGCTGCCGTATGGCGCCTTTGGCGAACTGGTGTGGGAGACGCAGCGACTGGAGATGCAGGCCCTGGCCGAGCGGGTGATGGCCGAGCGCCAGCAGGCGCAGAGCATGGAGATCGATCTCCAGTGCGGCGGCGTAAATCTGACCGGCTGGCTGCAGCAGGTGCAGCCGGACGGGCTGCTGCGCTGGCGGCCTTCGCTGCTGAGCGTCTCCCAGGGGATGCAACTTTGGCTGGAACACCTTGTCTACTGTGCCAGCGGCGGTACCGGCGAGAGCCGGCTGTTTGTGCGTAAAGAGGGAGAGTGGCGTTTTCCGCCGCTGGCGCCCGCCGAGGCGCAGGCGTACCTGAATGAGCTGGTGGATGGCTATTTGCTGGGGATGTCGCAGCCGCTGCTGCTGCTGCCGGAAAGCGGTGGCGCCTGGCTGAAAGCCTGTTATGACGCCGAAAAGGATGTCATTTTAATGGACGAAGAGACGCAGCAGAAAGCGCGGAGCAAATTCCTGCAGACCTACGAAGGTAACATGGTGGTCAGCGGGGAGGGGGCCGATATCTGGTATCAACGCCTGTGGCGTTCGCTGGAGCCGGCGCATTACGAAGAAATCATTGCCCAGACGCAGCGTTATCTGTTACCGCTATATCGTTACCATCAGTCCACACAAATTTAAATAGTATAAAAATTGCGCAGTGAATGGCGGTTCATTTATTATGCGCAACGTATCACGGACTGATGGACATAAAAGGCTGCACGCTGTGCAGCGCAAGTTTGTTAATGATGAGGTTCGTGAATGCCCCGCAGTTTATGGTTCAAGATTTTTGTTGTGCTGGCCGCCCTCTGGGCGCCGTTTAGTCAGGCCGACACCGGATGGCAGCCTGTTCAGGAGACGATCCGCAAAAGCGAAAAAGATACGCGTCAGTATCAGGCGATCCGTCTTGATAACGACATGGTCGTGCTGCTGGTTTCCGATCCGCAGGCGGTGAAATCGCTGTCGGCGCTGGTGGTGCCGGTGGGATCCCTGCAGGATCCGGCCGATCATCAGGGGCTGGCGCATTTTCTGGAACATATGACGCTGATGGGGTCACAAAAATATCCCCAGCCTGACAGTCTGGCAGAGTTTCTTAAACTGCACGGCGGCAGCCATAACGCCAGCACCGCGCCCTACCGCACCGCGTTCTATCTCGAAGTGGAGAATAATGCGCTGGACGGGGCCGTAGACCGCCTGGCGGATGCCATTGCCGCGCCGCTGCTGGATAAAAAATATGCCGACCGCGAACGTAACGCGGTCAACGCCGAGCTAACCATGGCCCGGACGCGAGACGGGATGCGCATGGCCCAGGTCAGCGCAGAAACCATTAACCCAGCTCACCCGGCGGCCCACTTTTCTGGCGGCAACCTCGAGACGCTCAGCGATAAGCCCGGCAGCCCGGTACTTGATGCGCTGCATACCTTCCGCGATAGCTGGTACTCCGCCAATCTGATGAAGGCGGTGATCTACAGCAACAAGCCGTTGCCGGAGCTGGCGCGCATGGCCGCTGACACCTTTGGCCGCGTGCCGAATCGTCAAATCAGCAGGCCGGAAATAAGCGTGCCGGTGGTAACCGATGCGCAAAAAGGCATCATTATTCACTATGTGCCGGCGATGCCGCGTAAAGTGCTGCGCGTCGAGTTTCGCATCGACAACAACAGCGATCGCTTCCGCAGCAAAACCGATGAGCTGGTCACTTACCTGATCGGCAACCGCAGCCCGGGGACGCTCTCCGACTGGCTGCAAAAGCAGGGACTGGCGGAAGGCATCCGCGCGGATTCTGACCCGGTGGTGAACGGCAACAGCGGCGTGCTGGCGATCTCTGCCACCCTCACCGATAAAGGCCTGGCGCACCGCGACGAAGTGACGGCGGCCATATTCAGCTACCTCGACCTCCTGCGTACCCAGGGCGTCGACAAACGTTACTTTGACGAGCTGGCGCATGTGCTGGCGCTGGATTTCCGCTATCCGTCGATCAACCGTGATATGGATTACGTGGAATGGCTGGCGGATACCATGATCCGGGTGCCGGTCGAGCATGCGCTGGACGTGGTCAACATTGCCGATCGGTACGACCCGCAGGCGATTAAAGACCGGCTGGCGATGATGACCCCGCAGAACGCGCGCATCTGGTATATCAGCCCGCAGGAACCGCATAACAAGACCGCCTATTTTGTCGATGCGCCGTATCAGGTGGATAAGATTAGCGAGCAGACCTTCGCTGACTGGCAGCAAAAAGCGCAGGCCATCAAGCTGCAGCTGCCGGTGCTCAACCCCTATATTCCGGATGATTTCACCCTCATCAAAAGCGATAAAGCCTGGCCGCACCCGCAGCTGATCCTCGATGAACCGACGCTGCGGGTGGTTTATGCCCCGAGCCAGTATTTCGCCAGCGAGCCGAAGGCGGATATCTCCCTGGTGCTGCGTAATCCCCAGGCGATGGACAGCGCTCGCCGGCAGGTGATGTTTGCCCTCAACGATTATCTCGCCGGCATCGCCCTCGATCAGCTTAGTAACCAGGCGGCGGTCGGCGGCATTTCGTTCTCCACCGGCGCCAATAACGGGTTAATGGTCAATGCCAACGGCTATACCCAGCACCTGCCGGCGCTGTTCAGCGACCTGCTGCAGGGATACTTCAGCTATACGCCGACCGAGGAGCAGCTGGAGCAGGCCAAATCGTGGTATGCGCAAATGATGGACTCCGCTGAGAAGGGCAAAGCCTATGATCAGGCGATAATGCCGATCCAGATGGTCTCCCAGGTACCGTATTTCCAGCGCGAAGTACGCCGGGCGTTGCTGCCTTCCATCACTTTGCAGGAGGTGCTCGACTACCGCGCCAACCTGAAAACCAAGGGGCGCCCTGAACTGATGGTGATCGGCAATATGTCCGCCGATGCCGCCACGACGCTGGCTCGCCAGATCCAGCAGCAGCTGGGCGCTGACGGCAACGAATGGTGCCGCAATAAAGATGTAGTGGTGAACCGGCAGCAGCTGGCGATCTTCAACAAAACGGGCAACAGCACCGACTCTGCGCTGGCCGCGGTGTTCGCACCGCCCAACGTGGATGAGTTCAGCAGCACCGCCGCCAGCACCCTGCTGGGACAGATTATTCAGCCGTGGTTCTATAACCAGCTGCGTACCGAAGAGCAGCTCGGCTACGCGGTCTTTGCCTTCCCGATGAACGTGGGACGTCAGTGGGGCATGGGCTTCCTGCTGCAAAGTAGCGATAAGCAGCCGGCTTTCCTCTGGCAGCGGTTCCAGGCCTTCTTCCCCACCGCGGAGGCGAAGCTGCGGGCGATGAAGCCGGAAGAGTTTGCCCAGCTCCAGCAAGCGGTGATAAGCCAGATGATGCAGGCGCCGCAGACGCTGGGCGAAGAGGCATCGAAACTGAGCAAAGATTTCGATCGCGGTAATATGCGTTTTGATTCACGTGATAAAGTAGTGGCTCAGATTAAACTGCTGACGCCGCAAAAACTTGCTGACTTCTTCCATCAGACGGTGGTGGAGCCGCAGGGCATGACGATATTGTCCCAGATTTCCGGTAGCCAGAATGGCAAAGCGGACTATGCCCAGCCGGCAGGCGGCAAAGTGTGGGAAAACGTCAGCGCATTGCAGCAATCCTTACCCCTGATGCGAGAGAATGAATGACCGACACCGCTGAGTCTTTGGATCCCCTGCGCTTGCCCTTGAGGGGCGAGCGCCTGATAGAAGCCTCTGCGGGCACCGGAAAAACCTTTACCATCGCCGCGCTGTATCTGCGGCTGCTGCTGGGGCTGGGCGGCGAGGCAGCCTATCCCCGCGCCATCAGCGTTGAAGAACTGCTGGTGGTGACCTTTACCGAGGCGGCGACCGAAGAGCTGCGCGGGCGTATCCGCAGCAACATCCACGAGCTGCGCATCGCCTGTATGCGCGGTGAATCCGATAACCCGCTCTACAGCGCGCTGCTGGCGGAGATCGTCGATAAAGACGACGCCGTAAAGACATTGCTGCTGGCTGAACGGCAGATGGACGAGGCGGCGGTGTTCACCATCCACGGTTTTTGCCAGCGGATGCTGAGCCTTAACGCCTTCGAATCGGGCATGCTGTTCGAGCAGCAGCTGATAGAGGATGAATCCCGCCTGCGCTATCAGGCCTGCGCCGACTTCTGGCGCCGTCACTGTTATCCGCTGACCCGCGATATCGCGGCGGTGATCCACGATGTCTGGAAAGGGCCGCGCGATCTGCTGAAGTCCCTTGACCGCTGGCTGCAGGGCGAAGCGCCGCAGCTTAAGTCGCCGCCAGCCGCCGACGAGACGCTGGCCGAACGCCATCAGCAAATCATCGACCGCATTGACTCGCTCAAGCAGCAGTGGCGCGAGCAGGTGGGCGAGATCGAAGGCGTGCTTGAAGATTCGGGTCTTGACCGGCGGAAGTTCAATCGCGGCAACCAGGGCAAATGGCTTGAGAAAGTGACCGCCTGGGCGCAGGAAGAGACGTTGAGCTATCAGTTACCCGACGCGCTGGAGAAATTTGCCCAGTCGTTTCTGCTTGAGCGTACCAAAGCCGGTGGCGAACCGCCCGTACATCCTCTGTTTAGCGCCGTAGAATCGCTGCTGGCCTCGTCGCTGACGCTCACCGATCTGGTGCTGGCGAGAGCGATGGTCGAGATCCGCGATGCGGTCGCGCGCGAAAAGCGCCGCCGCGGCGAGCTGGGGTTTGACGATATGCTCAGCCGGCTTGACGAGGCGCTGCGCGGCGACAGCGGCGAGGCGCTGGCCAGCGCCATTCGCCAGCGTTTTCCGGTGGCGATGATCGACGAATTTCAGGATACCGACCCCCAACAGTACCGGATTTTCCGCCGTATCTGGCGCCAGCAGCCGGAGACGGCGCTGCTGCTGATCGGCGATCCGAAGCAGGCCATCTACGCCTTTCGCGGCGCCGATATCTTTACCTATATGAAAGCGCGCGGCGACGTTGCCGCGCACTACACGCTAGACACCAACTGGCGCTCCTCGCCGGGCATGGTGGGCAGCGTCAACCGGCTGTTCAGCCTCAGCGATAACCCCTTCATGTTTCGCGAGATCCCGTTCCTGCCGGTGAAGGCGGCGGCGAAGAACCAGGGGCTGCGCTTTACCGTTGACGCGGCGGACGTACCGGCGATGAACGTCTGGTTGATGCCCGGCGACACCGTGGGCGCCGGCGATTATCAGACGTTTATGGCGCAGCTCTGCGCCACGCAGATCCGCGACTGGCTAAGCGCCGGTCAGCAGGGGCGCGCGCTGCTGTGGCGTGGGGAAACCTCGCGCCCGGTGCAGGCTTCGGATATTACCGTGCTGGTGCGCAACCGGCTGGAGGCGGCGCAGGTGCGTGAAGCGCTGCAGGCGCTGGGCATCCCTTCGGTCTACCTCTCCAACCGCGACAGCGTTTTTGAGACGCTGGAGGCCCAGGAGCTGCTCTGGCTGCTGCAGGCGGTGTTGTCCCCGGAGCGGGAAAATACCCTGCGCAGCGCGCTGGCGACCTCGATGTTTGGCCTGACCGCGCGGGATATTGAAAATCTCAATCAGGATGAGCAGGCGTGGGACGCGCTGGTGGAGGAGTTCAGTGAATACCGCCAGATCTGGCGTCAGCGCGGGGTGATGCCGATGCTGCGGGCGCTGATGACGGCCCGGCATATCGCCGAGAACCTGCTGGCGACCCGGGGCGGCGAGCGGCGCTTAACCGACATATTGCACATCAGCGAACTGCTGCAGGAGGCGGCCAGCCAGCTGGAAAGCGAGCATGCCCTGGTGCGCTGGCTTACGCAGCATATCGCCGAGCCGGACAGCAACGCTGCCAGCCAGCAGATGCGTCTGGAAAGCGATAAGCACCTGGTGCAAATCGTCACTATTCATAAGTCAAAAGGGCTGGAATATCCCCTGGTCTGGCTGCCGTTTATCGCCCGGTTTCGCAAACAGGACCAGGCGTTCTATCACGATCGCGAGACGTTCGCGGCGGTGCTGGATCTGGGCCAGGATGAGGCCAGCCTCGAACTGGCGGAGGCGGAGCGGCTGGCGGAAGATCTGCGCCTGCTGTACGTCGCCTTGACCCGCGCGGTCTGGCACTGCAGCCTCGGCGTAGCGCCCCTCAGCAGCCGAAAGTCCGGCAACAGCGATTTTCATCTGAGCGCCCTGGGGCGGCTGCTGCAGGCGGGCGAAGCCATGGATGCCGCCGGGCTGGCCGCGCGCTTAGCGGACTTCTGCCATGGCGATATTGCATTGCAGAGGCCGGGCGAGCTGGATCTGACCCCGTGGCAGGCGCCGGCGGCGAGCATCCCCCCGCTGTCGGCGCGCGAGCTGCAGCGCCGCATCGCCGATGACTGGCGGGTAACCAGCTATTCCGGTCTGCAGCAGCATGGCTTCAGCAGCGGGCAGGATCTGCTGCCACGTCTGGATATCGATGCCGTCGGCGTCGGCGAGGTGGTGGAAGAGCCGCAGCTGACCCCGCACCAGTTCCCGCGCGGCGCTGCGCCGGGGACCTTCCTGCACAGTCTGTTTGAGGAACTGGACTTTACCCAGCCGGTGCCGGACGGATGGATGGCGGAGAAACTGCAGCTGAGCGGATTTGACGCACAGTGGGCGCCGGTGCTGACCGACTGGCTGGGGGGCGTGCTGAAGACCCGCCTGCCGGGGCCGGATATCGCGCTCAATCAGCTTGCGGCGCGGGATAAACAGGTGGAAATGGCATTTTACCTGCCCATCGCGCAGCTGCTGACGGCGGAGCGCCTTGATGCGCTTATCCGCCAGTACGATCCCCTTTCCGCCGACACGCCGCCGCTGGATTTCCGCCAGGTGCGCGGCATGCTGAAGGGTTTTATCGATCTGGTCTTCCGCCACGAAGGCCGCTATTACCTGCTGGATTACAAATCCAACTGGCTGGGGGAAGATCGCGAGGCCTATACCCGGCCGGCGATGGAGCAGGCGATGCGGGCCCACCGCTACGATCTGCAGTATCAGCTGTACAGCCTGGCGCTGCACCGCTATCTGCGCCACCGGCTGGCCGATTACGACTATGACCGCCACTTCGGCGGCGTGATTTATCTCTTCCTGCGCGGCATGGACGGTCAGGAGGGGGGGCAGGGGATCTTCACTACCCGGCCGGTGCGACCGCTGATTGACGGTCTGGATCAGCTTTTTGCCGGAGAAACTCAGGAGGAGGCCTCATGACTTTTGATCAACTACTGCTGGCGGCGGTGGAGCAGCGTCTGCTGCGGCCGCTGGACGTCCAGTTTGCCCTGATGGTGGCGCAAAACGACCCGCCGGCGGTCAAGCTGGCGGCGGCCTTGCTGAGCCGTGATGCCGGAGAGGGGCACGTGTGCCTGCCGCTCTCGCGGCTGAGCGGCGACGAGGCGCTGAGCGGGAAAGCGGGGGAGATCCGCGATCGGCTGCTGGCCGACGCCGGCGCGCCGGAGGACTGGCCCGCGCTGCTGCTCGCTTCGTCGGCGGTGAGCTGCGGCGATGCCCCGGCGCCGATGATTTTATGCGGCGACCGGCTCTATCTGAACCGGATGTGGCGCAACGAACTGACCGTCGCCCGCTTCTTCAACGAAGCCAACCGGGTGCTGGAGATGGATGAGGCCCGGCTGGCGGCAACCCTCAATGCCCTGTTCCCTGCCACCGGCGAAACCGACTGGCAAAAAGTGGCCGCGGCGGTGGCGCTGACCCGCCGCATCTCGGTGATCTCCGGCGGTCCCGGGACCGGGAAGACCACCACCGTGGCCAAACTTCTGGCGGCGCTGATCCAGATTGAAGATAGTCCGCGCTGTCGTATTCGTCTGGCGGCGCCGACGGGGAAAGCGGCGGCGCGCCTGACCGAATCGCTGGGCGCGGCGCTGAGAAAACTGCCGCTGACCGACGCGCAGAAAGCGTTGATTCCCACCGAGGCCAGCACGCTGCATCGTCTGCTGGGCGCCCAGCCAGGCAGCCAGCGCATGCGCTATCACGCCGGCAACCCGCTGCATCTCGACGTGCTGGTGGTGGATGAAGCCTCGATGATCGACCTGCCGATGATGTCGCGGCTCATCGACGCGCTGCCGGCTCACGGGCGGGTGATCTTCCTCGGCGATCGTGACCAGCTGGCCTCGGTAGAAGCGGGGGCGGTGCTGGGGGATATCTGCGCCTGGGCGAGCTCGGGCTACACCGCCGCGCGGGCGCAGGAGCTGACCCGGCTGACCGGTTCGCCGGTACCAGCGGGCGAGGGGGCTATCGCTGGCGCGCTGAGAGACAGCTTGTGCCTGCTGCAAAAGAGCTATCGCTTCGGCAGTCACTCCGGCATCGGGAGCCTGGCGCGGGCGGTGAACGCTGGCGCGCGCGCGGAGGTGAAGGCCACGCTGCGCCAGCCGTTTGACGATATCGCGCTTCATCCCCTCAGTACGACCGAAGAGTACGAAGCCATGCTCGGCGCGGCCCAGCTGGGCTATGAGCACTACCTGCAGCTGCGCCGCGAGCGGGTGGAACCGCAGGCCATGCTGGCCGCCTTCAGCGAATTTCAGCTGCTGTGCGCGCTGCGGGAAGGGCCGTACGGCGTGAGCGGCGTCAATGAGCGGCTGGAGCAGCGGCTCAACCGCCAGCGGGCGATCGCCCTGCCGCGCCACTCCCGCTGGTATGACGGCCGGCCGATTATGATCGCGCGCAACGACAGCGCGCTGGGGCTGTTTAACGGCGATATCGGCATTGCCCTGGAGCGCAACGGCGAGCTGCGGGTATGGTTCCTGATGCCCGACGGCGCCATCAAGTCGGTGCAGCCGAGCCGCCTGCCGGAGCATGACACCGCCTGGGCGATGACCGTGCATAAATCGCAGGGCTCCGAGTTCGACCATGCGGCGCTGATCCTGCCGGCGCGCAGCGTTCCTCTGGTGACACGCGAACTGGTCTATACCGCGATCACCCGCGCAAAACGGCGATTGTCGCTCTATGCCGACGAGCAGGTGCTCTCCCAGGCCATTGTGACCCGCACCGAGCGGCGCAGCGGCCTGGCGGAGATTTTCGCCGGGCGTGAAGCCCCCTGAGACGCCGGGTCCGGGCGATGGAAAATGCTGCAGCCGTTGCCCGGGCTGGCGGAAAAATCAGTAACTGAAGAACAGAGGGATAAGCCAGAGCGCCGAGATCGAGTTCATGGCGAAAAAGCGGACTGCTGCGCCGCCGGCCAGCGGTGGGGTGGAACAGCGGGCACAAAAAATCACCAGCGAGGAGATGAGAAGATTCATGCCGGACGTCAGGGCCAGCAGAAATAATATCGCCACGGCGGCGCCAAGCGCGGCATAGCCATTCTGATGATGGCGCTGGTTGTCCCAGAGCAACAAAATCAACAGCAACCACGGATAGAGGGCGACCGCGGCGGTAATGAGGTTGATATGTCTGACCAGCCAGTTCGGTTGGGTTTCCATTCGTTAAGCGATCCTTGCAGGGCGGGTGGTGGCCGTGGCGCCAGTCGATATCCTGTCGACAGCCAGTAGCATATCGGTGAGCCAGCGAGAAAGATATGGTCTGCGTGGAAACCAGGAATTTAGCCCTCGTGCCGCACGTCAGATCGGCGCGAAGAGGGGGATACCGGCCGGGGTTAACGTGATGAGCGTCGCGCTATCCTCGGCCGTTAGAAAGGGGGGAGAAAGAGCTAAGCGAGGTCGGCCATCAGCACCTTCGACCGGCGCTGATAGTTATACATCTGCTTTTTACTCTCCGGCAGCAGGTCGATATCCACCGGCGTGAAGCCGCGCTCCTGGAACCAGTGAATGCTGCGGGTGGTTAACACGAACAGCTTGCTCAGGCCCATCTGTCTGGCCTGGGCGGCAATACGCTCCAGCAGCACCTCTCCCCGCGACGAGCTCCGGTAATCCGGATGCACCGCCACGCAGGCCATTTCGCCGATCTTCTCTTCCGGGAAAGGATAGAGGGCGGCGCAGGCGATGGTGGTGTTATCGCGCTGAATAATGGTGAACTTGTCGATCTCCATCTCCAGCTGTTCGCGGGAGCGGCGCACCAGGATGCCCTGCTGCTCCAGCGGGCTTATCAGCTCAAGAATACCGCCGATATCGTTGATGGTCGCCCGACGGATCTGCTCCGCGCTCTCCATGACGATTTGGGTGCCGATGCCGTCGCGTGAGAACAGCTCCTGCAGCAGCGCGCCATTTTCCTGATAGCTGATCAGGTGGCAGCGCCGCACGCCGCTGCGGCAGGCCTTCACCGCCCCGCGCAGGAAGCGCACGGTGCCAGAGTTATAATCTTCGTCCGCTTCCAGCTCTTCGACGCGGGCCTGCGCTTCATTGGGGAACAGTTCAGAGACAATTTCCCCGGCCTGGTTGTAAACCCCTTGCGACGAACAGAAGCCGATCATTTTCTCCGCCTTCAGCTTGATGGCCAGCTGGGTGGCGATCTCCTCCGAAGTCAGGTTAAAGCTCTCGCCGGTGACCGACACCGCGACCGGCCCCATCAGGACAATGGCGCCGCTGTCGAGCTGGCGATGAATCGCCTCTTCGTCAATGCGGCGAATGCGCCCGCTGTGGCAATAATCGACGCCGTCATCGACGCCCAGCGGCTGGGCGATGATAAAGTTGCCGCTGACGACATTGATATGGGCCCCCTGCAGCGGGGTGTTGTTGAGGCTCATCGACAGGCGGGCGGTGATCTCCAGCTGCAGCATCCCCGCCGCCTGCTTAACCAGCTCCAGCGTTTTGGCGTCAGTCACTCGCGTCTGCTTGTGATAGACCGGCTCGTGGTGGTGCTCGGCGAGATTAGCGTCAATCTGCGGGCGGGCGCCATAGACCACCACCAGGCGAATGCCCAGGCTATGCAATAGTCCTATGTCATTGACAATATTTGAAAAGTTTTCATGCTCAATGGCTTCGCCGCCCAGCATGATGACAAACGTTTTTCCCCGATGGGCATTTATATAGGGAACAGAATGGCGGAATCCTTCTACCAGTTCAGTGCGACGTTCCTTCACCATGACAAACCCTCAATGCATGATTATTCGTAATTATTGTATTTTTATTCTGTTTTGCCGTTAAACGCAAGCCCCAATTTGAGGCTAAGCCACGAAAAACATGTGACCCGGCGCAGGGTGTCAATGAATGTTTACCCTTTTATAGATGACAGGTTATATGCCTTTCGTTAAAGTTTCTGGTCAATCTGTTTGTTTTGGGTATAAATGCGTTTTTATTGCTTGGGAGTGGCATGTCGGGAAACAACTCTGGATTAAGCCGTCGCCGTCTGCTGCAGGGCGCGGGCGCCATGTGGTTAATGAGCGTGAGCCCCGTTGGGCTGGCCGCCGCCGCGCGGGTGGTCGCTGTTCGCGTCTGGCCAGCATCGACCTACACGCGCGTCACGGTGGAATCGAATCATGTGCTGAAATACCGGCAGTTTGCCCTCAGTAATCCGGAACGGGTGGTGGTGGATCTGGAAGGGGTTAATCTCAACTCGGTGCTGAAAGGCATGGGGGGGCAGATCCGCGATGACGATCCCTTTATTAAGTCCGCCCGCGTGGGCCAGTTTGATCCGCAAACCGTGCGCATGGTCTTCGAGCTCAAGCAGAACGTTAAGCCGCAGCTGTTTGCCCTCGCGCCGGTAGCTGGCTTTAAAGAGCGTCTGGTGATGGATCTCTACCCCGCCAACGCCACCGATGTTCAGGATCCGCTACTGGCGCTGCTTGAGGATTACAACAAAGGCGATCTGGAGCGACAGGTGCCGCCGGCGCAAAGCGGGCCGCAGCCGGGCAAAGCCGGGCGCGACCGGCCGATTGTCATCATGCTCGATCCCGGCCACGGCGGCGAAGACTCCGGCGCCGTGGGCAAGTATCGCACCCGCGAGAAAGATGTGGTGCTGCAAATTGCCCGCCGCCTGCGGGCGCTGATCGACAAAGAAGGCAATATGAAGGCCTATATGACCCGCAACGAAGACGTGTTTATCCCGTTGAAGGTGCGTGTCGCCAAAGCGCAGAAGCAGCGCGCCGACCTGTTCGTTTCGATTCACGCCGACGCCTTTACCAGCCGCCAGCCCAGCGGCTCCTCGGTGTTTGCGCTCTCCACCAAGGGGGCCACCAGTACCGCGGCAAAATATCTCGCCCAGACGCAGAACGCCTCGGATCTGATCGGTGGGGTCAGCAAGAGCGGCGATCGCTATGTCGACCACACCATGTTCGATATGGTGCAGTCCCTCACCATCGCCGACAGCCTCAAATTTGGTAAGGCAGTGCTGGAGAAAATGGGCAATATCAATAACCTGCACAAGAACCGGGTAGAGCAGGCGGGCTTTGCGGTGCTGAAGGCGCCGGATATCCCCTCCATTCTGGTGGAGACGGCGTTTATCAGTAACGTGGAAGAGGAGCGGAAGCTGAAAACGGCCAAATTCCAGCAGCAGGTGGCCGAGTCGATCCTCGCCGGGATTAAAGCCTACTTCGCCGACGGCGCGACGCTGGCCCGCCGCGGATAACCATACAGGAAAGGGACATGGCCTTACTGAAAAGCGCCCATGGCGGCAATATCCGCGAGGCCGCCGCCCTGCTGGGCATTGCGCCCGGCGAACTGCTGGACTTTAGCGCCAATATCAATCCGCTGGGAATGCCCGCCTCGCTCAGGCAGGCGATCGTCGACAATCCCGGCTGCGCCGAGCGCTACCCTGACGTTGAGTATCAACAGCTGCATCAGGCGCTGGCAGCCCACCATCGGCTGCCGGCGGCGCATATCCTCGCCGGCAACGGCGAAACTGAATCGATCTTCACCCTTGTCCAGGGCCTTAAGCCGCGGCGGGCGATGATCGTCATTCCCGGATTCGCAGAGTACCGGCGCGCGCTGCAGACTGTGGACTGCGAGGTGGTGGAGTATGCCCTGCAGGAGCGCGATGGCTGGCAGCTGACCGACGGGATCCTCAATGCTCTCACGCCGGCGCTGGACTGCCTGTTTCTCTGCACCCCGAACAACCCCACTGGTCTGCTGCCGGAGCGTGGCCTGCTGGAAGCCATTGCGCAACGCTGTCGGGCGCTAAATATCAGCCTGATCCTCGATGAAGCCTTCCTCGACTTTATTCCCGATCAGCCGGGGTTTATTCCCCTGTTGGCGCAGTATCCGCACGTCTGGGTTCTGCGCTCGCTGACTAAATTTTATGCTATTCCGGGGCTGCGTCTAGGCTACCTGCTCAACGCTGACGCCCGGGCGGTGGCCCGGCTGCGCGAGCGACAAATGCCATGGTCCATCAATGCCTATGCCGCTCTGGCCGGGGAGATCATTCTTCAGGACCGGGCGTATCAGCGGGCCACCTGGCAGTGGCTGCAGGAGGAGGGAGCGCGTTTCTACGCGCAGCTTCAGGAGATGGCCGGGCTGACCGTGTGGCCCGGGCGCGCCAACTACCTGTTCTTGCGCTGTGACAGACCCGATCTTGACCTGCAATACGCCCTGCTGCGCCAGCACGTGTTGATCCGCAGCTGCGCCAACTACCCGGGGCTGGATAGCCGCTATTTCCGGGTGGCGATCCGCAGCGCCGGCGAAAACGACCAGCTGCTGGCGGCGCTGCGCCGGGCGCTGGCCTGAGCCCTACTGCAGGGTGACGCCCCCCGGCACCATCGCCAGCAGATGCTGTTGCGGCCAGTGGGCGGCGATGCCGCGCTCTGCCAGCCGCCATTGCAAAAAATCCACGTCATGACGACGGCGGTCCAGCAGCAGGCCGACGACGCTGCCGCTGTGCGCCACGTTGAGGCCATACAATCCTGCGCTTTCCACCAGCTCCAGCAGCGCGTCAAACCCCGGCTTGGGCAACAGCTGCTGGCTGGCGATGGCGCTAATAGTGGCCGCTTCGCCCAGCAGCTGCGGGCTGCCATGCTGGCAGGCCTGCTGCACTTTCTCCCACGCCAGCTGCAGCCGGGAGGCGTTAGCCAGCAGACCCGCCTCGCGCGGCAGCTGATGGTAGTCGGTGGTACGCAGCGTCAGCGGGCTCTCCAGCACTAACAGGTCGAGCGCCGGTGGCGCAGGGCAGGCGATTTGGGTAGCGGCGGTATTATGATCGAACAGCGTCAGTTGGTGGAACAGGGTGCTGTCGGTGGGCTCCAGCGCGACGCACAGGCGCGCCAGCGTCGGCTCATCCAGCGCGTGGCCCAGATGATGGGCGGTGGCCACCGCGGTGGCGGCGATATCGGCGGTGCTGCTGGCCATCCCTTTGGCTACCGGGATCGTCGAGTGCAGGGTGATGCGGATCTGCTGACTCAGCGCCGCCGGGTAGCCCCAGTGGGCCAGCAGCTGGTCGACCATCGCCCGCGACAGCGGCCGCTCATCGTTGCGCGGTTTGCCGGTCTCGACCTCGACGGTGCTGTACCAGTCCACCGGGCAGGAGATCAGCTTCTCGCTGCCGAGGATCCAGCCCTGGATAAGTTCTCCGCACGAGGCGGGACATTGTGCAACGGCCACGTTTTCACCTTTCCGCTTACCTTCGCCAGGGCGCATAGTGGCACGGCGACCCGCCGGTTACCATGATTCTCCGCAAAGGGGAGAGGCGTCGTTTAGGCTGGTACCGCCAGCTCGCGCGCCTGCGGCAGCGCCAGGCGCATCACATCGCGGGCGATCATCAGCTCTTCATTGGTATTGATCACCGCCACTTTGACCATCGCATTTTCGGCCTGAATAAAGGTGGCGTTGTGCTGGTTTTTCTCTTCATCGACCGAGAGCCCGAGGAAATTCAGGTTATGGCAGATGGCGCTCCTGGCTCGGGCGGAGTTTTCGCCGATGCCGCCGGTAAAGATCAGCGCGTCCAGGCCGCCCATCTGCATAATATAGCTGCCGATAGTGGCGCGAATGCGCTCAGCAAACAGCGAGAGCGCCAGGGCTGCCTGACGATTACCGCTGTCCGCCGCCTGCTCGACATCGCGATAATCGTGCGAGACGCCGGAAACGCCCAACAGGCCGGACTCGTTATTCAGCAGCTGATTCAGCTGCTCCGGCGTTTTACCCTCATGCAGCGCCAGCCACGGTAGAATCGACGGATCGATATCGCCGCTGCGGGTGCCCATCATCACCCCAGACTGCGGCGTAAAGCCCATTGAAGTGTTAACCGAACGCCCGCCTTTGATTGCGCAAACGCTGCTGCCGTTGCCGAGATGACAGCACACTACGCGCAGAGCGCTCAATGGTACGCCCAGCTTTTCCGCCAGCGTCGCGCTGACGTACTTATGGCTGGTGCCGTGGAAGCCGTAACGGCGAATGCCCAGCTCGCTGTAGTAGCGCCACGGCAGCGGATAGATAAAGGCGCGCTCATCCAGCGTCTGGTGAAAAGCGGTATCAAACACCGCCACCGACGGCGCGTCGGGCAGCAGCTGGCGGAACACTTTGATGCCTAAGGCATTTACCGGGTTATGCAGCGGGGCCAGCTCTGCCAGGCGCTCGATTTCCGCTAAGGTTTCATCGGTGACCGGCGTCGAATCCTTAAAGCGCTCCCCGCCGTGCGCCACGCGGTGGCCGACGCCATCGATATCCTGCAAGCTCTGGATAATCCGATGGTTGAGGAGCTTTTCAAGCAGCAGGGTGACGGCTTCACGGTGATCGGCGATCGGCGCCGTCTCCTGCCATTTCTGCTCCGGCGTTTTGAGAGTCACCTGGGCGTTTGCCATGCCGATACGTTCGATTAATCCCTGGCAGAGCATGTCGCCCTGCGGCATCTCCAGCAGCTGGAATTTTAACGATGAACTGCCGGCGTTAATGGCCATGATTTTGTAAGACATCATAAAGGTTCCTTCGAATTCAGAAAATTCAGCACGGCATCAAGACCCAGGTTATTCAGCGCGCTGGTGATAAAAATTTGCCGGGCGCCAGCCTGCCTGAGCCACTCGCCGATCAGCGATATCCGCTGCGGGTCGGCGAGGTCAGCTTTGGTGACCAGGCCAATCGTCGGACGGTTCATCGGGACGGTAAAACCCGGAGAAAACGGCGACCACTGGGCGTCGGCATTCAGCACCAGCGCGATAACGTCGGCCTCGCAGGCGCTGGTCAGCAGGGCGCTATAAAGGCAGCGGTTCTCCAGATATTCGCCCGGCGTGTCGATGGCCATCGGCGACCATTCAATCGCCTGAGTTTTCTTGTAATGGAGCGCTTCGCCGCGCAGACCCTGGGTAAGCGAGGTTTTCCCGCACTGGCTGGGGCCGATAAGCATCAGACGTTTCATTGCGCTACGTCCGGGTGATCGTGCAGGTAGTGAACTGCATCATTTCGCCCAGCGTGCGCGTCACCTGCTTGAGGGCATACTCGACGGCGGAAACGTCGCCGGTCAGCACCACGGCGCCGGTAAAGCGGTCAAGAAAACCAATCTCTACCGCGCCGGATTTGGTGGCGATATCGCAGGCGATAATCGACGCCTCGCTGGGCGTAATGGTGAGGATGCCAATGGCGGATACCGCATCCTGCAGGCCCAGCTTCTTAAAGAGATCTTTCCCTGGATTGGCAATCAGGTGCGCGAGGGTCACCTGTTTTCCGGGAACATATTCCTGAATCATGCGATCCGTTGTTGGCTGCCTTTCCATCATCCCTCCACCATCTGTCGCCACATCGCTTCATGCGGGCGCGGGATCACCGAGCGGTAAACCAGCAGCCCTTTTTCGCCCGCGCTTTCGCTGGCAACCGTCACCGCGTTGTTGACATCAGAAACGTCGCCCGCCACCACCATGTAGCATTTACCGCCGATGCCGAAAGCCATATGCACCCGCACCAGGGTGACGTTTGAGCCTTTCACCGCCCGGTCAGCGGCGCTGATGCAGGCCGCCACGCTCCAGGTTTCAACGATGCCGACCGCCTGGCGTCGGTCTACGCTGTTCAGGCCGCTGATGGCCGGAAGGACGCTGGGATGAATATTCGCCAGAACCAGGCTGTCGACGAGCATTTCGCCGGCCTGCGAAGTGCCGGTTTCAATGGCCTGCTGGACAGCGCCGATATCGCCGCCGAGCATCAGCAAAAACTTCCCCGGACAGATGGTCTTACTGACCAGCAGATTGACGTTGGCGCTTTTCAGCATCGCATCGCCGAGTTCCATCCCTTTGGCAATGCTGGTGAGTTCTAAAATTCCTATAGCCTGAGACATGGTTAACCTCTTACCACCGTGATGGCCTGTTCGCTGATGGCCGTAACAACGCCGTCAATGCTGGCGTGAACCGGCGCGCCTAATGCACCTGCCGGAATATCGGCAACGCATTGTCCGCGCGTTACGCGCTCCCCAACCGCAACGTTGGGCACCGCGCCGGCGCCGATATGCTGGCGCAGCTGCAAAGTCACTTTTTCTACCGATGGTTGGTGTTCAACCAGCGGCGCCTCCTGGTACCAGGGGCTTAATCCCAGTTTGGCGATCAATCGCTTCACCGGTACGAGGCGGTATTTCGCCATTTCGTCGGCAGGATACAGCGGCCCTTCATAGCGCTGGTTTTGCGCGCGCAGCTCGCGTTTCAGCATGCGGTTGATGCGCATCGGCGAAATGCCGACCGGGCAGGCCACGCTTTCGCAGACGTTGCACTCCGAGCAGGTGAGGGCGCTAAGCAGCAGCTGCGGCGTAGCGGCCTGATGAAAGTTCACTGCCCGCACCAGCAGGTGCGGAGAGAGTTCGTGGCCGATCAGATGCCGGGGGCAGAGATCGGTGCATAGCCGGCACTGTTCGCAGACGGTACGGGCCACGGAAAGCACCGTGCGTTCGTCCTGCATTCTCCGCTGAATAAGCGGATGGCTTTTCGGCAGCACCAGCAGGCCGCCGGTGGTTTTGGTCACCGGGTTATCGAGAGAGGTGATCAGGCCGCCCATCATCGGACCGCCGTTAATAAAACCGGGGTCATCGACCGTCGCGCCGCCCGCCAGCGCCAGTACTTCGCGCAGCGACATGCCAACAGGTACGGTAACGGTCAGCGGTCGGGCGACCGCGCCGTTTACGGTCAGCGTACGGCGAGTGACCGGAAACTGTTGTTCAACCGCCCGGGCAATATTCAGCACCGTTTGTACGTTATTGACCACCACGCCGACGCTGGCAGGCAGCGCGGCGGGCGCGACCCGGCGACCGGTTGCCAGCCAGATGGTCAGCACTTCATCGCCCGCAGGATAGACGTCCGGCAGAATATGCAGACGGATACCGGCAGGCAGCAGCGGGGTAAGGGCGTCGATAGCCCGGCGGTATTTTTCTTTCAGGGCAATGACCCCTTCGCGCGCGCCGGTCGCCGTCATGGCGTACTGCACGCCGCGCACAAGGCGAGCAGCCTGCTGCCACATCAGCTGTTGGTCGACCTTGAGCATCGGTTCGCACTCGGCGGCGTTGACCAGAAAAATCTCTACCTGCGCCTGTAGCTTAACGTGGGCGGGAAACCCCGCTCCGCCCGCGCCGACGACGCCCGCTGCGCGCACGCGCTCGCGGATTTCATCGGCGCTATGGGTTATTTCAACCGCGTTGACCGCGCTATTCATAGCAGTTCCTCCAGCAGTTCGCGAATTTCCCCGGCGCTAGCCGGGCGCGGGTTGGTGCGTAGCGTGACGTCCGCCAGCGCGGCCTGCACCATTGCCGGAATACGCGCGGAAAAGTCGGATCTTCCTTCTTTAAGCGCAACGGCCAGTGAAGGCAGCGCACAGCTCTGCTTGAGTCGTTCGATCTGCTGAATCAGCGCATTGATCGCTGTGACGTCGTTGGCCTCTGCCGGGCAAAAGCCGCAGGCTTTGGCCAGCCGCGCATAGCGTTTGCCAGCGCGGGGAACAGCGGCGTTAAAGCGGATAACCGTGGTTAACAGCAGCGCGTTTGCCAGGCCATGCGGCAGATGAAACTGCCCGCCAAGCTGGTGGGCAATAGCGTGATTAAGCCCCAGTCCCGCCTGGCTGAAGGCCATCCCGGCGAGGGTTGAGGCGTTATGCATTTTCCCGCGCGTCGCCACGCAGTCGCCTTTTTCTACCGCCGTGGGCAGATACTGGAACACCAGTTTGGCGGCTTTTTCCGCCAGCGCGTCGGTAAAGTCGCTGGCGTGCGGCGAAACCCACGCCTCCAGCGCATGGGTCAGCACGTCCATACCGGTGTTGGCCGTAATCTGCGGCGGTACGCTGACCACCAGCTCCGGGTCCAGGATCGCCATATCCGGATACAGCGCATTGTTGAACATTGGATACTTAATGCCTTTATCCGGGTCGCTAATTACGCAGGCGCTGGTCACTTCCGAGCCGGTGCCGCTGGTGGTTGGTATGGCCACGCAGGTTTCGATGTTGATGCCGCTCTGCTGGCTGAACCAGACGATAGCTTTCGCTGCGTCCATTGCCGAACCGCCGCCGAAGCCGATGACCACCTGCGGACGCAGGGCCTGCATTTGCGCAATCCCCTGCACCACGGTATGGATAGTAGGGTCCGGCGTTATCTCGCTAAAGACGCTAATGCGGTTATCTGCGGGCAACGCGTTACGCAGGGTATCCAGCAGCGGCGAACGCGCCAGAAAGCCATCGCAGATTATCCAGATGTGCTTATTGGTAAAGCGCTTGAGCACCGCCAGACTGCCCTGACCGCTGTACAACCGCGTTTGTAGTGAGAAAGTATTCATCGCGACCTCGGTTAGCGGATGGAAAAGCCGTTGGTCAGCACGCAGCGCCGGGAGCGGGCAAAGGTGCGCGCCGAGGTTGTCCCTTCACCGGTTGGCGTGGCAATGGTAAAGGTGGTAAAACCTTCGCCGCCGACGCCGATCCCGGCATAGGAGGGGCCGTTCTTGACGAATATCGAGGTTTGCAGGGTGCGGGCCGCAAGGTTCAGGCGCGACACGTTCTGCGAGTGCATAATGGCGGTATGATGCAGCCCCTCTTCAACCTTGAGGGCCAGCGCCAGCGCGCTATCGAAATCGCGGACTTTCACCACCGGCAGCATCGGCATTAGCTGTTCGCTGGTGACCCACGGGTCATCGGCGTTGACGATAGCAATCAGCAGACGCGGCGCTTTCGCCGGCACGGCGATCCCGGCCGCTTCCAGCATGGCCGACGGGCTTTTGCCGACCAGTTTTTTGTTCGCCTGGCCTTCAGGCAGGCAGGCGGCGCGGAGTTTGTCGGTATCGGCTGGACTGAGCAGCAGCGCGCCGAAGGTTTGCATTTGCTGCACCAGGCGTTCAGCCACGCTCTCCACCACAATCAGGCTCTTCTCGGCGATGCAGGGCAGGTTGTAATCGAACGAAGCGCCGTTGATGATATCTTCCGCCGCCTTCACCAAATCCGCCGTTTCATCAACGATACAGGGCGGGTTGCCTGCGCCTGCGCCAATCACTTTTTTACCGCTCTTCATGCCCATTGCCACAATACCCGGGCCGCCGGTGATAGCCAGCACCGCGATGCGCGGGTGGGCCATCATCTGCTGGGTCGCTTCAAAGGTTGGTTCCGCTACGGTGACCACCAGATTGCGGATGCCGCAGCAGCGGAAAACAATCTCTTCAATCAGGCTGATGAGCTTGAGAGAGACCTTTTTCGCTCCTGGATGCGGGCTGAAGTAGACGCTGTTGCCCGCCGCCAGCATGCTGATGCTGTTGTTGATGATGGTTTCCGTCGGGTTGGTGCTCGGCGCGACGGAGCCGATAACGCCAAACGGCGAATATTCAAAGAGCACCATGCCGCCGTCGCCGGTCAGCGCGGTGGTGGTGAGGTCTTCTACGCCCGGGGTATTGTCGAGCGCGGCCTTGTTTTTCAGGAATTTATCTTCTTTGTTGCCCATCCCCGTTTCATTGGCGCTCTCTTCCGCCAGCGTCGCCAGCAGCGGCGTCAGCTCCTGACGTATTGCGCTGATAATGGCGCTGCGGGTTTTTAGCGGGCACTGCTGATAACGTAAGAACGCCTGGTGCGCGGCGTCGATAGCCTCGCTGACGGACTGAAAAATCCCTTTGCCCTGAGGTTGGACCGGCGTTTGCGCTGGCGTGGTTAATTGCTCGCTAAGAATGGTGCGAATCAGGGTTTCGAGTTCAGAAGTATTCATTGATGTGTTCCCACGTTAATAGCCGCGATGGCGGTCTGTGCTATGTCCATGTCCTGCTCAACGCTGCCGCCGCTGATGCCAAGACCCCCAATTAATAAGCCGTCGCGCCACAGGGCGTAACCGCCGCCAAAGGTGACCACTTTTCCCTGTAAATGCGTTTCGAGGCCGTAAAGCGCCGCGCCCGGCTGAACGACATCGCTCAGCTCATGGGTCGCCGTTTTCATCGCCACCGCGGTCCAGGCCTTTTTCGGCGCCAGTTCGCTGCTGACCAGCAGGGCGTCCGGCATCCGCCAGGTGACGGTTTCCGTACCGTGGGCATCAACGATGCTGATCACCACCGGCACCTGAAGCTGCTGCGCGCGCTCAACCGCGGCGCGGGTGAGTTGGTGCAGATCGTGGAATGAGAGCGCCATGGGCGTCGTCTCCTTGCTGTGGCTCGGCTGGCTGGCGGCCAGATAGCGCCTGCTAACCTCACGAATAATATTGTTCTGGTGCGCATCGCTATCTTCCGCGCGGGCCAGGGCGTACAGGCAGTCTGATAAGCGGTTGATGTAGCGCATCAGCACCTGGCGTACGGTAACTTCCGCCGCCAGCTCAACCAGACGGCGTTCGGCGCGGCGGGCCAGCGTGCGGGCAAAATGCAGGCGGCTCGCGGCTTCGCAGCGGCCGGGTAAAATAAAGCTATGCAGCGGTTCGACGCGGGCCATGGCCCGATCAATGGCGGCTTCCAGGGCGGAAATCTCTTCGCTGCTGATATAGCGCTGTTTGGGCGACGGCTGTTCGCTGTCGCTGGCCAGTTCTGCGCTAAACCAAAATATTTGCTGCTGGATGGCCTCGAGTAAGGCGCGGTGTTTTTTATCCGCGGCGGCGCAGGCGCACAGGCTCAGCGCGGCGTTCAGTTCGTCCAGCGTGCCGTAGGCTTCAACCCGCGGGTGCGTTTTGCTCACCCGCTGGCCGGTAAAGAGTGAGGTGGTGCCAGCGTCGCCCGTTCGGGTATAAATCGCCATATTCGCTCCTTAACGTGAAAGCGTATCGACAATGCCGACAACGGCGAGGTCGATGGCCTCGTTTGGCCCGGAAAAAACGTGCCTGGCGCTGGAGCCGCCGCTAAGCAGAACCAGCTCGCCGATCCCTGCGCCGACGGAATCCACGGCAACTTCATCGCCGGAGGTGGGGGAGGCGGGGAGTTCGCCATCGGCGCTGACCCGCCGCACCAGCAGCAGCTTTTTGCCGATCAGGGAAGGCGATTTTTGCGTGGAGACAACCGCGCCCGTGACTCGTGCCAGATGCATGATTTACTCCTGCTTAATTAATTGAATATTCCGCGCATTTGCGGCTTCGCGTGCCAGGGCGGTCACGATGCATTTGCGGTGGATAACCAGACGCCCCTGGCCCAGCTGCGCGACGTCGCGATAGCTCAGCACTGAACCTGCATGCAGGATCAGCGGCCGTCCGCGCTCGTCGGTGAATATCACCGGCAGGCGCGCCAGTTTTTTGAGCGGGATAACCGGCAACAGCTGGCTGTGCAGGGTGAGCTGCACGCGGATGCCAAACGCCAGCGCCTCGTGAATTTTCCGCGCCGCGGGATCGTCGGTTTCCGTATCCGCAAGCTGACCCAGCAGCGGCAGGTCAACGAGCAGAATGCGCAGCGAGGCGTGCTGACAGAACAGCGCTGGACAGTCGGCATCACGGAGCTGCGCAACGCTCAACGTCGCCGTGCTCTGGGCGCGACGCTGCAGCCGGGAGACAATCTCCTCCACAATGCGCTGCAGAATTTCGCCGTTCATCGCGGGCCTACCAGCCGGGCAAAGGCCTGCGGGTTATCTGCACCGGCGGCGTTGGCTTCATCGGTATCAATGTGCATTTCAAGGCGCATATCCGGTGAAACGCGAATCGCCACGTTGCTGAAGATCAGCCCGCGATCGTCGCCTTCAATGGCCACGGAGACCCTGTCGCCATGGGAAACCCGCAGGATAAGCGCATCGAGCGGCGACATATGGATATGCCGCTGCGCGACGATAACCCCTGTCGAGAGTTCTAGCTCGCCAAAAGGGCTGACCAGACGGATGCCCGGCGTCCCTTTCAGATCGCCGGACATTCTCAGCGGCGTCGCAACCCCCAGGGTTCTGGCATCGGTACGCGATATTTCCACCTGGCTTACCGAACGCAGTGGGCCGAGCAGGCGCACATTTTTAAGCTGCCCCTTCGGCCCTACCAGGGTGACGGTTTGCTCCGCAGCGTACTGTCCCGGCTGCAGCAGCGCTTTTTTCTCGCTGATGGGATGACCGGGAAACAGGCGTTCATAATCCGACGCCGACAGGTGGATATGACGATTTGAAACCCCCAGCGGAATGGGCCGCAGACGCATCTCGTCGAGGACTTTACTGACCGTTGATTCGAGAAGCTGTTTATCCATTACGCTTCACCTCGCTTGCCGGGATGAATGCAAAGGGTGCGCGGCTCGCCCTTCTGGCGCGGACATTTTGGATCCAGGCACAGGTTGCAGCTCACCACGCCTTGTTGCTGGAGGGGCTCTTCTGCTGGCGCTTCAGAAACGACATCAGCCGTCTCTGACTCTTCAGGCTCAGGTTCCATGACGGAGGGTGGGGGAGCCTCTGCTGGCAGGATCCCTTCTCCGGGTCTGGCGATGACTTTATGAGCCACCAGACCGTTTCGCTGTTCGGCAAACTGTGCACCGGTGGTGATGGCCGCCTGTACTGAGGCCACATCACCGGTAATTTTAATGACCATCCAGCCTGAACCATTGGTCTTTTCGAGGGCGACCAGCGTGATAGAAGCGGATTTCGCCATGATATCGGCGCAGCTAATAGCCAGTGCCAGACCACAAACTTCAAGTAATCCCAGTGATTGCTTCACGCGGTGCTCCTTATTCGCCATCAATCAGGCTGATTTCGGTAAAATGGCCTCAACGTCGCTGTGCGGACGCGGGATCACGTGGCAGGATTTCACTTCACCCACCACGCTTGCCGCCGCGCTGCCCGCATCCACCGCCGCTTTGACCGCGCCGACATCGCCGCGAACCATGACGGTCACCAGACCCGAGCCAATTTTTTCGTAGCCGACCAGCTGCACGTTGGCCGATTTCACCATGGCATCGGCGGCTTCAATGGCGCCTACTAACCCTTTTGTTTCAACCAGTCCCAGTGCGTTATTCATACTGCTGTTCTCCTGTTGCTTAGCTATTCAGATCCCGGAAAGGGATCCCTTTGACCAGCCGTGCCGCGTTATTACCGGTGTTGCGGTGGGCCTGACTGTCCTGATGATGCATCAGCGTAAAAAGCGGCGCCGATGCGGGTAAATTCTTGTAGTGCACGACCAGCGTATGGCGGTCGCAGGCGATGCCGACCAGCAGCGGCGAGCTGCGCGCCGCCTGCCAGGCGCTGTCCACGACATCCCCGGCCGGGTGATGCTGGAGCAGGAAAGGAATGCCTTCCTCTTCGATACCCAGCAGCACTTCGCGCCACAAGCCATCGCAGCCGTCGATGGCGGCGATCACAATAGCCGGGGCGCTGTGATTACTGTCCATGTGCAAACTCCTTATGCCAGGAGAGAATCAGCCCGGTAGCTACCGCGTTTCTGGGGCCTTCGCTGCCGCGAATATTTCCTCGCCCGGCCACCAGCCGGTAGTGCGCCAGCGCATCGGTGACCAGCTGCGGAACTTCGAAATCCAGCGACGAGCCACCGACCAGCACCACGAAGGGGATATCGCGAATGTTGCCGGTCGGGCTGACCTGGCGCAGCGCGCGCAGGGCGTTGGTGACAAAGACGCGCTCTTTGGCGCTGCGGCGAATGGAGCGCACTTTTTCCAGCGCTAAGTCGCCGGGTAGCGGCACCAGTTCGTCCGGTTTCACCACGCAGACGCGGGCGAATACGGCGGGGGGCAGCGGCGTGGAGAAGAACTGCACGCTGCCGTCCTCGTGGCGCAGATGAAACAGACTTTCCACCTTCGCCAGCGGGTATTTCTTGATCTCTTCCGCCAGATAGCGATCCTCCAGCCCCAGCTCGCGGGCAATGATCATCGTCACCATATCGCCAGCTCCGGCGAGGTGAGTGGCGATGATTTCGCCTTTGGGGTTGATGATGGAGGCATCGGTGGAGCCTGCGCCGAGGTCGAGGATCGCCAGCGGACGCGTGGTGCCGGGGGTGGTCAGCGCGCCCAGAATGGCGGCTTCGGCCTCTGCGCCGCCGATCTGTACGTCGATATTGAGCTTCTGCTCGATCTCGCGGGCAATCATCGCCATCTGCAAACGGTCAGATTTCACCATGGAGGCGATGCCCACGGCCTGCTCCAGCGAGAACTCCCCGGCAAGACCGCCGGTGACGCTCACCGGAACCGAGGTGTCAATGGCCAGCAGATCCTGAATAAAAATCTCGCTGCTGGGCTTGTTGGTCAGCTCGGCCATGGTCTGGCGCACGTGTTCCAGCATGCCGCCGATATTGGTCCCCGACTCGCCGGTGACGTTATCGAGTTTGCCGCAGCCGTCGACCGCTTTCATGATGGCTTCGGCTCCGGCGGCGACATCCACGCGCACGCTCCGGCCCTGGGCCAGCAGCTCAATGTTACCGGCGGGTATCGCGCGCGCTTTGACGTCACCGGATGGCGTTTTGACCACCACGGCGGAACGGTTGCCAATCAGCGCGCGCGCCATCGGGACGATGTTTTTCGTCTCCTCGGCGTTGAGGTGGAATACGGTGGCGATGCCGTAGGGGTTAGAGAGCGTTTCGATGACCTTTCCCGGTACGGCGACTTCTATCGCCGCCAGCATCCCCAGCGGTATGCGGTCGATGTAGAGCACTTCGTCAACGATCGGCAGCGGTTTTTCCAGCCGGTTGCTGACCAGCACGCCATCGTCACGTTGCAAAATGACGCCGGTAATCTGATATCCGGCGCGCAGGGAAGCGTTAATCACGCTGGCGATATCGGCAAAGTCAAACGCCGACGACACCACCAGGATATAGGGCGCGTCCGCCGGGCGGGTTAACAGCTCCTGCGGCGTAATGGTGATGCCCACGCCAAGCCCCGCGCCGCCGGGCGTTTTCGGGTTATGGCCGATCATGGTTGATTCGGTGATGATGGTTTCGGTAATGGTTTCCATCGCCACATCGCCAATCACCGGCGTCGCTTCGTTAATGCGGATGAGCGAAATATCGCTGACACTGATCCCCGCGCGCTTTGCGACCAGCGCGAGGGCCTCCTGAATGCCGAACACGTTACGCAACGTGCCTTTGATCCCGGTGGTTTCCGCCAGCGCGCTGTGCGTAATCGTCAGCGCGCCAGCCTCATTCAGGGTCGCCAGGGCGACTTCCGTCGATGAGTTGCCGATATCAATGCCTGCTATATATCGCATCACATGCCCCTGTAATTAATCGTCGCCCTTGAGTTTTTTACGCTCGACGTACAGCGTTGCCGCTTCACGCACGAAAGCGGCGCAGATCTTCGCCTGGTAGCGGCTTTCGAGATCGTCGGCGATCGCCAGCAGCTCCTCTTTCGTTGAACGATAGGGACGAAGGGCGTTGTAGATTTCAAGAATGCGATCGTCCGGTACCGCGGTCAGTTCGGCGGCGCGTTCGAAGTTCATCGCCAGCCGGTCGCGGCCCGCGTCACTGGCGATAGAAGCCTGTAAGCGCAGCGTTTCCGGGGTAATACGCATATCCTGAGCGGTGACTTTATTGCTCAGCACGTTTTCCAGCGTAAAGTCGTCCAGCGTTTTATTGGTGGCGGTTTTCACCCATTCCGGGTGCTTATTCGCCAGCGGGTAGTCGCTGACCTTTGCGCTACGGGGCGCGCCGCCAGCCGCCGGAGCCGCCGCTGGCGCCTCGCCCTGCAGGCTGTTCATACGGCTTAATACGTCGCGCACCATCGATTCAATTGCGTCGGTATTCATGGAGTTATCCTTTATCAAAGCGCCACGCGCAGTTCCTGCGGGTTTTTGCCCGTCACCACGTACTTGGTCTCTTTAATGTGCAAAATGGCCGATTTCGCCTGGTATTTTGGCCGCGCCATCTGGTCGTTCAGCGTCGGGACCGGCTGCGGCGATTCGCGTTTCGCATAGCGGGCGGCGTTTTTACCAATCTGGCGGTAGGTTTCCAGGGTCAGCAGCGGCGCCTGGGGGAACAGCTCCAGGTTAGAGAGCGGCGGCAGGCCCTGCTGGTGGATAACGGTGGTGCCTTTTGACTGGATGCCGATAGAGATGCCGGAACCGCTCAGGCGATTGCCTTCAACGGCGACGAAGGCCACGTCGGAGGATTTAAAGCAGCGAATTACGCGCGCCTTAATGCCTTCTTCTTCAATACCGGCAATCACTTCGCGCAGAATGCTCTTGTGCGGTATGCCGACGATATTGACGGTCTGCGCCAGGCCGAAAGCCGGGCCGACGGCGATAATCACTTCATCCTGCTGCGTGCCCTGACGCGCTTCGCCGACTTCTGTCAGGAAGCCGTCGCCAGCAGGCGCGGTTGCCTGCGGCGCAGCGGAGGCCGCCGGCGCATTAAACGAGACCGGTTTATCGCTGCTCTTCATTTCGCTAAGCACTTCTTCAATTATCAGGCGCAGCAATTTTTCATTAATTTCCATTTCTCACCCCTTAATCAATCTCGTTGGGATCAAGAGCGCCAGGGATGTTTTTAATCTCTTCCCAGCGTTCGCCCTGCAGGCGATAGCCCGTTGCCGGACCGGCATAATCGTTAACGTCGTTGACGGCTGATAGCACCTGTCCGTCGCCGACGATGATTGCGGAGGTATGCAGATAGTCCCCGGTCAGCTTGGCTTTCTGGATGTTGAGCATGTCCTGGGCCACGTCGGTGAAGCCGCCCTGCGCCAGCGCTTTCACCACCTCCAGGCCGTTGCGGTTATTATTGATGATCTCCTGGGCGAATTTGATGTCTTCGACGATGTTGCGCTCCGGCATATCTTTCGAACCGTGGGCGTAGGTCGCGGCTTCCACTTCTTCATCGGTAATCGGCGGCAGCCCCATTCCGGCAAACACGGTCTGCAGCGCGCGGGCGGCTTTGTTACGGATGGCGATAACATCTTCTTCGCGAACCGGACGCAGACCGCCGTCGACCTTCAGGTCGCGCTGGATAACGTTGTAGTCGTCAAAGTCTTCCGCATCTTCGTTGGAACCGGCGAACATGTTGTCGTAGTTCGGCACCGCGGAATAACCGGAGGAGATAAAGTCGGTTCCCGGCAGGAACTGCATCAGCAGGCGCGCGGTACGACGCATATCGGAGTGGGTGAAGGTCTGGTCGTTACTGGAGGCGCACTCCAGATCCAGCGACGAACAGATCAGGTTTTCCGCCAGCACCGCGCGAATGCCTGACGGCACCGCAGACGGTACGCCGATGCAGCTTACCGAGCCGTTTTGCAGCCCCTGAACGCCGGCGGCTTTGGTGATGTAGATGCAGCGCGCTTCCAGATAAAGCATGGATTTGCCTTCGGCGTAGCCCATCTGCACTTCGGAGCCGGAGCCGGAGGTGAAGCGCATTTTCAGGCCGCGAGAGGCGTAGGAGGAGGCGAGGAAGCCCTTCGACCACGGGGTGTCGTCGCCGTCGGTAAAGACCGGTTCGGTACCGTAGACGGAGATGGTTTCGGCGTAGCAGGTGTGGCCCAGCATGCCGAGCTTCAGTTCGGTGGCTTCTTCCAGCGAGCACTGAGTCAGTACGCCCGGGCGGCCTACCTGCGAGCCGACCAGCAGCGCGATGGCGTTAAACGGCGCATAGCGCGCGACTGCAACCGTGGTTTCCTGTTCGTCAAATCCGCGCCATGCCCCTTCGGCGGCGTCGGCGGCAATCTGTACCGGGTTATCTTTGACGTTGGTGACGTGCGCCTGCTGAGACGGGGTGCGGCGGGCGCGCATTTTCTGCATCGCCATCATCATCTCAACGACGTTCATATGCGAAACCACTTCGACAATTTTTGCCGGCGTCATCGCGGTGGTCAGCGGGACGATTTCGCTACGCTTGACGTTCGGATCGCAGAGCATATTGGCCAGTTTGACCGAATCCATCGCCATCACTTCTTCGGCGCGATTCAGGTTGATACCGTAGCGGGCGATAAAGTGGTCGATCAGGTCAAAATCGCTCACCGGTTTCCCGTCCAGCTCGGTCACCGCGCCGTTAACGATTTTTATCGACGGTTTCGGATCGTTCGGGCTTTCCATCGCGATAAAGCCTTCTTCGATCCACTCCTTAACGAAGCCGTCCTGATTCACAGGGCGTTTCGCCAGCGCTTCAAATCTTTTCGATCTCATGAATCAGCCTCGCGGGTATCAGATGTAGGAGGGGCGATCGTTTTTCGGTTCAGCACCGAGGGTCGCAAGGACGGTTTTACCGATTTCGCGCGCGGAGGTGACTGCCTGGCGGACCGCGCCGGAGTCGCCGGAAATCACCAGGATGGCTTCGTTACTGAAGCTGGTGCCGTGCGCCGGAGAGCTATACGCCACGACTTCTACGTTGGCTGACTTCAGGGCGGTATCGGCCATCAGCACGCCAACGGAGGCCGGTGCGCCGACGATAATGCCGCAGGCGCGGCCAATCGGCGCGCCGAAGGCTTTTTCCAGGGCGTAGCTGGCGCGGGCGGTGTACTGCAGCTCGATATGTCCGGCTTCATTGCCGTAAACATCGCCAAAGGTGCGATCGAGCTCTTTCAGGGCGACTTCGATACCGCGCTTAACATCGGAAACGTCGTTGCCGCCTAAAATAATCAGCGAACCGTGGCCCGCGCCGCCTTTGGTATCGCGTGGAAGCTCAATGCTGACCACTTCGGTGTTGGTGGCTTTCACCGCTTCGTCCGCCGCCATAATGTGCGGGCCTGCGCCGGTGCGGGCGCCGAGAATGCCGATGGAGCGATAGCGTTTTTCAAGCTTCATCGCGTCCAGCAGGGCGGTATCGACGTTGGCGATCACCAGGCCCAGGGTGTCGCCAATGGCGGTCCCGACAAATTCCGTTAAACTGCAGCTTTTTTCTGCCATAGCCGTCTCTCGTATTGGATGGTTTTCAGTAGGGATGGCCTGCTGTTCCGGCGTTGCCACACGGGCAATCACCTGAGCCATGATCTGTTCAACCAGCTCATTGCTGCTCATTGGCTAATTCCCTTCGGTAAGATTTTTTCTACATCGGTGTGAGGGCGTGGGATGACGTGTACGGCTTTCACTTCTCCCACGTTACGTGCGGCGGCGGCACCGGCATCGGTGGCCGCTTTCACCGCGCCAACGTCGCCGCGCACGATGACGGTGACCAGCCCGGAGCCAATCTTTTCATAGCCCACTAACATCACATTGGCTGACTTAACCATTGCATCAGCGGCCTCTATGGCTGCGGTTAAGCCTTTGGTTTCTACCATTCCTAGTGCTTCTTGTTGCATAAAGACCTCGCATGGAGTGTTCCGATAGTGGGGACTATAAGAAGATGCGAGGAAAAAGAATGGCTGACTTCAATGTGATGGTGAAAAAATAGTGGGTATTGGATAATATAATATTGTCTTTTATTTATTTAAGTGTTTGATGTTAATTAATATTTTTATTTGTGTTGATGTGATTATCTTGTTTTGTATATTCCATATTTACAAATTTGTTCATGACGATTTCAATTTTATCTGCTATGCGCGAGAAACTGATTTGTGATGTTTGTTGGAAAACGATGAGCTGGTTTTAGCAATATTTTTGCATGCCATGGTGGTGGCATAATGGCGAAAGCCGCGCGTGAGCAATGCAATTCTGCGTTATTTAATGACAATAATTTGTTATTGATGCCCGAATTTTCCGGAGGCTGCCGTCAGCAGGTTGCCAACAATTTGCGGACGGGAGTTCATATAGTGGTGCCCGTTGTACTCTACTGCCAGCAGGATGTTGGCTGGTCAGGACACGAACTCTGCTAAGAAGGTGTCATAATGAATGATTCGTTAAAAGCGCAATGTACCGCCGAGTTTTTGGGCACCGGGCTATTTTTGTTTTTCGGCATCGGCTGCCTGAGCGCGTTAAAGGTGGCGGGAGCCAGCCTCGGACTGTGGGAGATATGCATTATCTGGGGGCTGGGGATCTCGCTTGCCGTGTATCTGACTTCGGGGATCTCCGGCGGCCATCTCAACCCGGCGGTGACCGTCGCGTTATGGCTGTTTGCCTGCTTTCCCGGACGAAAAGTTTTCCTCTATATCGTTTCACAGGTTGCCGGCGCCTTTGGCGGCGCGGTGCTGGCCTATGTGCTGTACAGCACGATGTTTACCGAGTTTGAATCCGCCCACCATATCGCGCGCGGCAGCGTAGAGAGCCTGCAGCTGGCGAGTATTTTCAGCACCTACCCGGCGGCATCGCTGAGCATCTGGCATGCGGCGCTGGTTGAAGTGGTGATCACCTCCATGCTGATGGGGATGATTATGGCGCTGACCGACGACGGCAACGGCGTACCGAAAGGGCCGCTGGCCCCGCTGCTGATCGGCCTGCTGGTGGCGGTCATTGGCGCTTCAACCGGGCCGCTGACCGGTTTTGCGATGAATCCGGCGCGTGATTTTGGGCCGAAGCTGTTTACGTGGATGGCGGGTTGGGGCGATATCGCGATGACCGGCGGAAGGGATATACCGTACTTTATTGTGCCGATTATTGCGCCACTGATCGGCGCCTGTCTCGGCGCGGCCATCTATCGTTATCTGATTGGTAATAATCTACCGTGTAATACCTGTAAATTAGAGGATTAATGCATCCGCTGAAATAGCGAAAAATTTTCATGAACCGGTATCACGAACTGGCTAAAAACGTCTCCCACGGATGGGAGACTTTTGCTATCGTAATATTCTTTTATCGTTGGCGGTAAATGATGATGAAAGGAAGTGAATATTAAAGAAATGTTTTATTTATAACAAAAAATTAACTGAGAGGTTTTATCATGATTTCTGCGAGCACACTGAACTCAGAACTCATTAATAAAATCGCACAGGATTTTGCGCAGGCCACCAGTCTGGCGGTTGTGGTTGTCAATATTCACGGTGATGAAATATCTGAACTGTTTAACTTCACCCCTTTCTGCCAGCTGATGCGCCAGCACCCCCAGCACAGCTCCCGCTGTCGTATGAGCGACCGCTGCGGCGGCCTCGAGGCCTCGAAAACCGATGCGCTCTGTATCTACCGCTGCCACGCCGGGTTAACCGATTTTTCCATTCCGCTGGTTATCGCCGGGCACCTTGTGGGCTTTGTGCTCTGCGGCCAGGTTCGTCTGAGCAACGATATCGAACTGGTGGACATCCTTAACGTGGATGACCGCTGGCAGGACGATCCGGCGCTGGTTCAGGCGTTCCGCGATGTGCCTGAGATGGACTATTCGCGGGTTATCGCCTCTGCGGATCTGCTCAAGCTGATCGTCGAGAATTGCCTGAAAAAACAGCTTAACTTCGTGGTTATCAAGGATAACCCGCCGCAGAACGACCCGGCGCAGAGCAGCCGGGCGGCCTCGCCGCACGATGGCAAAATGAAGAAGGCGCTGCGCTATATCGACGCGCATCTCTCTGATGAACTGCGTCTGGAGGAGGTGGCGGCGCACGTCTATCTCAGCCCGTACTACTTCAGCAAATTGTTTAAAAAATATCAGGGGATCGGCTTTAACGCCTGGGTCAATCAGCAGCGGATGGCGAGCGCAAAAGAGCTGCTTTGCCACAGCGACTGGAGCATTGCCAGCATTGCGCGGAATTTAGGTTTTTCGCAAACCAGCTATTTTTGTAAAGTGTTTCGCCAGACCTATCAGGTAACGCCGCAGGCGTTTCGTCAGCAAATTAATGCCGGATCACAAACTGAGTCATTTTAAATGACAATATTTTGCTATTGCCGATTTTTGATATCCCGGAGTATCTTCATCATTATAAAATGAAAAAAACGACAGTAGAGCAATAAATTGTCATAGCGCAACAAAATAATGATATTCGAGGGATAAACTACACCAGTTTTTATTTTTGTGATGGGATAGAGTGTCCGTTAATACGAGACCGATGATTATTCAAAACCGCTTCACTCCGCAGGCGTCATTCTGGCGGGGGATAAGGCGGTAAAAGTAAGCTTGAAACATTAACCGCCGATGCAGGGCGCATCGGCGAATAAAACCGACAGGTTCGACACCAGTTTGGTGTCAGGGAAGGGGGTGGCAATCCCCCGCAGCCCCCGCTGCTGTGATGCTGACGACCCCGTAAAAACCACTGATCGTAAGATTGGGAAGGGCGGGCGAGAACGAAGCTAAGCCAGAAGACCTGCCTGCCGGTAACAGACCAACAACTTCGGTGGGAAGTGGGTGGCTTAGCGGTGCGTGGTCGCAGGACCAGGCATGCGCGCAGCTATACTCTGACCACCTGAACAGGACAGGGTATGGCAACCAGGCGTGCGTTCATTCTTGCGGGTACCGGTAGCGGTTGTGGCAAAACCACCGTGACGCTCGGCCTGCTCAGCTTGCTCCAACAGCGCGGTTTGCGGGTGCAACCCTGTAAAGTGGGGCCAGACTATTTAGACACCGCCTGGCACACCGCCATCAGCGGCGTCGCCTCCCGCAATCTCGACAGCTTTATGCTTCCCGCCCCGATACTCAACGCGCTGTTTGTCGACCAGCTCCAGCAGGCCGATATCGCAGTCATTGAAGGGGTGATGGGCCTCTATGACGGCTACGGCACCGACCCCAACTACTGCAGCAGCGCGGCGATGGCCAAACAGCTTGGCTGCCCGGTGATTTTGCTGGTGGATGGCAAAGCGGTCTCGACCTCCATCGCCGCCACGGTGATGGGCTTTCAACATTTTGATCCGGCCCTCAATATCGCCGGCGTGATCGTTAATCGCGTCAACAGCGACACCCACTTCCAGCTGCTGAAAAGCGCCATTGAGCGCTACTGCCAGGCGCCGGTGCTCGGTTATGTGCCGCGCGTGGAAGGCGTGGCGCTGCCCGAGCGGCATCTGGGGCTGGTGACCGCCCGCGAGTCGGTGGTTAATCAACAGGCATGGCGGGATTTTGCCAGCCTGCTGGGGCGCACCCTCGACATCGACCGGCTGCTGTCCCTCAGCGAACTGGCGAACCTGCCGGCCGGCGAGTGGGGGGAGCAGCTTGCCGCCGACGCCGGCGAAGGGCTGACGCTGGCCCTCGCCGACGACGAGGCCTTCAATTTTTATTATCCCGATAACCTGGCGCTGCTGGTCCGCTGCGGCGTGAAGATCGTGCGCTTTAGCCCGCTGCGCGATCGCCATCTGCCGGCCTGCCAGATGATCTGGCTTGGCGGCGGCTACCCGGAGCTGCACGCCGCCGGCCTGTCAGCCAACCAGGAGATGCTGGCGCAGCTCCGCGCGGCGCACCGGCGCGGGGTGGCGATCTACGCCGAGTGCGGCGGCCTGATGTATCTGGGCTCCGCCCTGGAGGTCACCGGCGGCGAGCGCTATGCGATGGCGGATATCATTCCCGGCTACAGCCGGATGGGGACGCGTCTGACCCGGTTCGGCTACTGCGAAGCGCAGGCGCAGCAGCAGACGCTGCTGGCCGCCCCCGGCGAGTGGCTGCGCGGCCATGAATTTCATTACTCCGATTTTACTCCCGCCACCGCCGCCGTGCTGGCCTGCCGTAAACAGCGGGACGGCAAGACGCTTCAGCAGTGGCAGGGAGGATGGCAGTCCGGCAGCGCCTTTGCCAGCTATCTCCATGTCCATTTTGCCCAGCGACCCACCATGCTCAACCACTGGCTGCAGGCGGCAAGGAGGACGCTATGACTCTTCTCGCCTGGTGTGTGGCCTGGATACTCGATGTCGTCATTGGCGATCCGCCGCATTGGCCGCATCCGGTGCGCTGGATAGGTCGTCTGATCAACATCAGCCAGCGCGTGGTGCGGCGGGTCTGCCATAGCGAGCGGGCGCTGCGCATTGGCGGCGGGGTGATGTGGCTGGTGGTGACCGGCCTGACGTGGGCTGTGGCCTGGGGCGTACTGGCGCTGGCGCGCGGGATCCACCCCTGGCTGGGATGGCTGGTGGAGGTATGGATGATCTTCACCGTGCTGGCGGGGCGCTGTCTGGCGCAGTCGGCGCGGGACGTCGAGCGACCGCTGCGCGCGGGGGATCTGGCGGAAAGCCGTAGCAAGCTGTCGTGGATTGTCGGGCGCGACACCACACAGCTCCAGCCGCAGCAGATTAACCGCGCGGTGGTGGAAACCGTGGCGGAAAACACCGTCGACGGCATTATCGCGCCGCTCTTCTTCCTGCTGCTCGGCGGCGCGCCGCTGGCCATGGCCTATAAGGCGGTCAACACCCTCGATTCCATGGTCGGCTATAAGCACGAAAAATACCGGGCGATCGGCATGGTCAGCGCCCGTCTTGACGATGTGGCCAACTTCCTTCCCGCCCGGCTGAGCTGGCTGCTGCTTAGCCTCGCCGCCGTGGTATGTCGGGAAGATGGCGCCCGGGCGCTGCGGACGGGCTGGCGCGATCGCTATCAGCACAGCAGTCCTAACTGCGCCTGGCCGGAAGCGACGGTCGCCGGCGCGCTGGGGATCCGCCTTGGCGGCCCGAACGACTACTTCGGCCAGCGCGTTGAAAAACCCTGGATAGGCGACGCCGTCCGCGACATTGCGGTGGACGATATTTCCCGAACCATTCGATTGATGTGGGTGGCGTCAACCCTGGCGCTGGCGCTGTTTATCGGCCTGCGCTACTGGCTGGTCGGCGCGGCCTGAGGAGAACCTGATGCAGTACATACAACAACCGCAGGCGATTGAGGCGAAAAGCTTCGACATCATCAGCGAGATCATCGCCGAAACGCGACCGGACTACCGTTTCGCCAGCCCGCTGCACGAGGCGATAATCAAGCGGGTGATCCACACCACCGCTGACTTCGAGTGGCTGGATATTCTGTGGTTTTCTCCGGATGCCCTGATCGCTCTGAGCGAGGCGCTGAGCCGGCCCTGCACCCTGTATACCGATACCACCATGGCGCTGTCCGGGATCAACAAAACCCTGTTAGCCCGCTTTGGCGGCGAATGCCGCTGCTATATCAGCGACCCGCGGGTGGTGCGCGAGGCGCAAAGCCGGGGGATGACCCGCTCGATGGCGGCGGTGGATATTGCGGTGCAGGAGCCCGGGGAGAAAGTGTTTGTCTTTGGCAATGCGCCAACTGCGTTGTTTCGCCTGCTGGAACACCGCGAAACGGCTATCGGCGGCGTGGTGGGGGTGCCGGTCGGGTTCGTCGGCGCCGCGGAGTCGAAAGCGGCGCTCAGCGAGAGCGGCCTGCCGGCTATCGCTGCGCTCGGCCGCAAAGGGGGAAGCAACGTGGCGGCAGCAATTGTGAACGCCCTGCTGTACCACCTGCGGGAGGCGCAATGAGCGATCAGGCCTTTGACGACCCGGTGTGGCATCACGGCAAAGCCCTGCGCAAGGGCTACACCACCGGCTCGTGCGCCACGGCGGCGGCAAAGGTGGCGGCGCTGATGGTGATGCGCCAGCACCTCATTCATCAGGTCTCCATTGTCACCCCTTCCGGCGTCACGCTGTGTCTTAACGTCGAATCGCCGCACGTCGAAGGGCAGCAGGCGATCGCCGCCATCCGTAAAGACGGCGGCGATGACGTTGACGCCACCCACGGGATGCTGATTTTCGCCCGCGTGACGCTCGACGACTCCGGCGAGATAACCCTGCGCGGCGGCGAAGGTATCGGCACAGTCACCCGCAAAGGGATCGGCCTGCCCATCGGCAGCCCGGCGATTAACCGCACCCCGCGGCACACCATCGAGTCGGCGGTGCGCGAGGCGATTGGCCCGTCGCGCGGGGCGACGGTAGAGATTTTCGCCCCGGAGGGCGAGGTGCGGGCGCAAAAAACCTATAACGCGCGGCTGGGGATCCTCGGCGGGATTTCGATTATCGGCACCACCGGGATCGTCACCCCGATGTCGGAAGAGAGCTGGAAGCGCTCGCTCTCCCTCGAGCTGGAGATCAAACGCGCCGCCGGACTGGAGCGCGTGGTGCTGGTGCCGGGGAACCACGGCGAGCGCTTCGTACGCGAGCAGATTGGCATCGACTCGCAGGTGGTGGTCACCATGAGCAACTTCGTCGGCTACATGATTGAAGAGGCCGTGCGCCTCGGGTTCCGTCAGATCGTGCTGATTGGCCATCCCGGCAAGTTGATTAAAGTCGCCGCCGGGATCTTCCATACCCACAGCCATATCGCCGATGCGCGCATGGAAACGCTGGTCGCGCATCTGGCGCTGCAGGGGGCACCGCTGGCGCTGCTGCAGCTGGTGAGCGAATGCGATACCACCGAAGCGGCGATGGAGCACATCGACGCGTACGGTTTTCAGCCTATCTATAACCATCTTGCTGAACGCATCTGTCTGCGGGTGATGCAGATGCTGCGCTTTACCAAAGCGCCGCCCGTCTGCGACGCCATCATGTTCTCCTTTGATAACAAGGTTCTCGGCAGCAATCGGCCGATCGCCGAGATTGCGCGGGAGATGTCATGTTAACGGTGGTCGGCATGGGGCCGTCAGGCCTGCATTTGATGACGCCGGCGGCGCAAGATGCGGTCGCCAGCGCGGATGCGCTGGTAGGCGGTAAGCGGCATTTAGAGCAGTTCCCCGGATTTCGCGGCGAACGGTTTGCGCTGGGCGCCAATATTGCCGAACTGCTGGTCTGGCTCGGCGAACGCGCAGCGCAGAAGGTGGTGGTGCTGGCCTCAGGCGACCCGCTCTTTTACGGCATCGGCACGCGGCTGATCGCCCACTTTGGCATCGAGCGCGTGCGCATTATCCCCGGCATCAGCGCGGTGCAGTATCTCTGCGCGAAGGCCGGTATCGATATGAACGATATCTGGCTGACCAGCAGCCACGGACGGGACGTCTGTTTTGATGAGCTGGCGCGCCAGCGCAAGGTGGCGATGGTGACCGACGGGCGCTGCGGGCCGCGGGAAATCGCCGCCCAGCTGGCGGCGCGGGGTAAAGGGTATCGCTGGATGGTGATTGGCGAAAATCTGGCGATGGATAACGAGCGGATCCACTGGCTACCGGTCAGTGAGGTCGATGCCGAATATGAGATGAACGCGGTGGTGATCCTCGATGAAAGATGAGCTTTTTCTGCGCGGCGAGAAGGTGCCGATGACCAAAGAGGCGGTTCGCGCGCTGGCGCTGGCCAAACTTGAACTGCACCGGGCAAGCCACCTGATTGATATCGGCGCCGGTACCGGCAGCGTGTCGATTGAGGCGGCGCTGCAGTATCCCTCTTTGCAGGTAACCGCCATCGAACGCAACCCCGCGGCTCTCCGGCTGCTGGACGAAAATCGCCAGCATTTCACCTGCGGCAATATTGAGATCCTGCCCGGTGAAGCGCCGATGGTGATTACCGAGCGGGCCGACGCCATTTTTATGGGCGGCAGCGGCGGCCGTCTCGACGAACTGATTGACTGGTCGTGGCAGCAGCTCTATCCCGGCGGCCGTCTGGTGATGACTTTTATCCTGCAGGAGAACCTGAACGCGGCTCTCGACTATCTGCAGCAGCGGGGGATTACACAGATTGATTGCCTGCTGCTGAACGTTTCATCGCTGACCGCGCTGGGCAGCGGCCACTATTTCAAACCGAATAATCCCGTTTTTGTTATCGCCTGTCAGAAGGAAGAAAACCATGGCTGAGACATTTGACCCCCGTAGTGTGTGGTTCGTTGGCGCAGGGCCGGGCGACCGTGAGCTAATTACCCTCAAGGGCTACCGCTTGCTGCAGCAGGCCCAGGTGGTGATCTACGCCGGGTCGCTGATAAACACCGAGCTGCTGGAGTATTGTCCGCCCGGCGCCGAGTGTCACGACAGCGCCGAACTGCATCTGGAGCAAATTCTCGACCTTATGGAAGCCGGCGTTAAAGCCGGGAAAACGGTAGTGCGTTTACAGACCGGGGACGTGTCGCTGTATGGCTCGGTCCGCGAGCAGGGTGAAGAGCTGACCAAACGCGGGATCCGCTGGCAGGTGGTGCCGGGCGTCAGCGCGTTTCTGGGCGCGGCGGCGGAGCTGGGCGTCGAGTACACCGTGCCGGAAGTCTCCCAGAGCCTGATCATCACCCGCCTTGAAGGGCGCACGCCGGTGCCGGCGCGCGAGCAGCTTGAATCATTTGCCAGCCACCAGACTTCAATGGCGATTTACCTTTCCGTGCAGCGCATTCACCGGGTAGCGGAGCGCCTGATTGAAGGCGGCTATCCAGCAACCACGCCGGTGGCAGTGATCTATAAAGCGACCTGGCCGGAAAGCCAGACCGTACGCGGTACGCTGGCGGATATCGGCGACAAGGTACGCGAGGCGGGGATCCGCAAAACGGCGCTCATTCTGGTCGGGAATTTCCTGGGCTCTGAGTATCACTACTCAAAACTCTACGCGGCGGACTTTAGCCATGAATACCGTAAAGCCTGAATCAATCGCACTTTTCTGCCTGACGCCAGGGGGCGTTCGGCTGGCGAAACGGCTGGCGGCGATGCTGCCGTTAACCTGCTTTACCAGCGAGAAGCTGCTGGAAGAGGGTTTTCTCCCCTTTGAAAACGGTTTTGCCAGCGCTGCCCGCGAGGCCTTCAGCAGCTATTCGGCGCTGATTTTTATCGGCGCCACCGGGATTGCCGTGCGGGTGCTGGCCCCGCTGGTGAATGACAAGCTCAGCGACCCGGCGGTGGTGGTGATTGATGAGCGCGCCCGGCACGTCATCAGCCTGCTCTCCGGCCATGCCGGGGGGGCCAATGCCCTGACCCGCTATCTCGCCGGGATGCTCGGCGCCGACCCGGTGATCACCACCGCAACCGACGTCAACGAGTTGGCCGCCCTCGACACACTGGCTGTTGAGCTGAATGCCCGGATGACCGATTTTCGCGCGACGGTGAAAACCGTCAATCAGATGCTGGTGAGCGGTAAGCGGGTGGGACTGTGGTGCGACGCTGAATTTACCGAGGCGCTAAGCCGCTGCGACCAGCGCGGCTTTATTCCGGTGAGGAACCTTACACGCTTGCCGTCGCTCGACGCGCTGATCTGCATCACCCTGCGCCGGTCGCTGCCGCCGCTGCCGATACCTCACTGGAAGCTGGTGCCCCAGCGGGTGGTGGCGGGGATCGGCTGCCGGCGCGACACCCCCTGCGCGCTGCTCAGTACGCTGCTGGAGCGCCAGCTTGCTGCCCAGCGCCTTGACCCACTGGCGTTGAAAGCGATCGGCAGCGTGAGCCTGAAGGCAAACGAGCCGGGGCTCCGCCAGCTGGCTCATCGCTGCCGGGTGCCGTTCGAAACCTTCAGCGCCGAGGCGCTGCGCGAGCACGAGCACCGCTTTCCGGCCTCGTCTTTTGTCCGGGAGACGGTCGGCGTCGGCAGCGTCTCCGGCCCGGTGGCCTGGCTGCTGAGTCAGGGAAACCTGTCCGGCGAAACCCTGCGCGAGCAGGGCGTCACTATTACTTTGGGAGTTTCACACTGATGTTAAGCGTAATCGGAATTGGCCCTGGCTCGCAGGCGATGATGACCATGGAAGCCGTGGAGGCCCTGCAGGCGGCGGAGATTGTGGTGGGCTACAAGACCTACACCCACCTGGTAAAAGCCTTTACCGGTGACAAGCAGGTGATCAAAACCGGGATGTGCAAAGAGATTGAGCGCTGCCAGGCGGCGATTGAGCTGGCGCAGGCCGGGCATAACGTGGCGCTGATCAGCAGCGGCGATGCCGGTATTTACGGCATGGCCGGACTGGTGCTTGAACTGGTCAGCAAGCAGAAGCTGGATGTGGAAGTCCGCCTGATCCCGGGGATGACCGCCAGCATTGCCGCCGCCTCGCTGCTGGGCGCGCCGCTGATGCACGACTTCTGCCATATCAGCCTCAGCGACCTGCTGACCCCGTGGCCGGTGATTGAAAAACGCATTGTCGCCGCCGGGGAAGCCGACTTCGTCATCTGTTTTTATAATCCGCGCAGCCGCGGCCGCGAGGGCCATCTGGCGCGCGCCTTTGAGCTGCTGTCGGCCAGTAAAAGCGCGCAGACCCCGGTGGGAGTCGTGAAATCCGCCGGACGTAAAAAACAGGAGAAATGGCTGACCACCCTGGGGGAGATGGATTTTGCACCGGTCGATATGACCAGCCTGGTGATCGTCGGCAACAAAGCGACATACATCGATAACGGTCTGATGATTACCCCGCGAGGCTACGCGCTGTGAACCACGGCGACGTGCTGGTTATCGGAGGCACCAGCGATGCGCGGGCGATCTGCCAGCAGCTGGACGCCGCCGGCGTGCGCTACACCCTGTCGGTGGCGACGCTCACCGGTCAGCAGCTGGCGGGGGATATTCGCGGCCAGGTGCGCTGCGGGCGCATGGAGTGGCAGCAGATGGCGGAGTGGCTGAAGGCGCAACGCACCCGCTGGGTAATCGACGTCTCTCACCCCTACGCCGAGGTGGTCAGCGAGAATATTGTACGCGCCTGCGCCAGCGTCGGAGTCTTGCTCAGCCGCTATCAAAGGCCGGAGCAGCTGAGCGATCTGCGCCATCCGCTTCTTCACGTCGTCGGCGATCTGAACGAGGCCTGCGCGGTAGCCCATCGCCTCGGCGAGCGGATCCTGCTGACCACCGGCAGCAAAGATCTGGCGGCCTGGCGGGCGGGGCTGGCGGATAAAACGCTGCTTGCCCGGGTGCTGCCGGTGCCGGAGGTAGTTCAGCACTGCAGCGAACTGGGATTTGGCGTGGGGGAGATCTTTGCCCTCTGCGGGCCGTTCAGCGCTGAATTTAACGCCGCCTTTTATCGCCAGTGCCGGGCCGACGTCGTGGTGACGAAAGCCTCGGGGGCGGAAGGGGGCTATCAGGAAAAAGTACAACCCTGTCTCGATGCGGGGATCCCCTGCATCGTCATTACCCGTCCGGCGCCGCTGGTGACGGGCGATGAATTACTGCAAAGCCAGGCCGATTTCGCTGCGCGGCTGACGCGCTGGCTGTCGGCGACTTGAGGAACAGGATATGAAAAAAGCACTTCTGGTGGTGAGCTTTGGCACCAGCTATCACGACACCCGCGAGAAGAACATCGCTGCCTGCGAGCGCGATCTGGCCGCCAGCTGCCCGGACCGCACGCTGTTTCGCGCCTTCACCTCGGGGATGATTATTCGCAAACTGCAGCAGCGCGATGGCATCCATATCGATACCCCGCTGCAGGCCCTGCAAAAGCTGGCCGAGCAGGGGTACCAGGATGTGGCGATCCAGTCCCTGCACATTATCAACGGCGACGAGTACGAGAAGATCGTTCGCGAAGTGCAGAGCATGCGCCCGCGCTTTCAGCGTCTGACGCTGGGCGCGCCGCTGTTGAGCGGTCATGGCGATTACGTGCAGCTAATGCAGGCCCTGCGCCAGCAGATGCCGCCGCTGGCGGCGACGGAGCGAGTGGTATTTATGGGGCATGGCGCCAGCCACCACGCCTTCGCGGCCTACGCCTGTCTGGATCATATGATGGCGGTGCAGGGTTTTCCGGCGCGGGTGGGGGCGGTGGAAAGCTATCCCGAAGTGGACATCGTGATTAACGAACTCGCTCGCCAGGGCGTGACCGGCGTGCACCTGATGCCGCTGATGCTGGTGGCCGGCGATCACGCCATTAACGATATGGCCTCGGACGAAGAGGACTCCTGGAAAACGCTGTTCAACGCCGCCGGTATCACGGCCACGCCGTGGCTGAGCGGGTTAGGGGAAAATCCGGCGGTGCGGGCGATGTTCGTCGCCCATCTGCAGCAGGCGCTGAATAACGCGATGGAGAAAGCAGCATGAGCGGCAAACTGTACGCCCTGAGCACCGGGCCGGGGGCGGCCGATCTGATCACTGTGCGTGCGGCGCGGATCCTCGGCCAGCTGGATGTGCTGTATGCGCCAGCCGGTCGCAAAGGCGGCGACAGCCTGGCCCTCTCCATCGTGCGTGAGTACCTTGGCGCACACACGGAGGTCCGCTGCCGCCATTTTCCGATGAGCGCCGACAGCGCGGAAAAAGAGGCGGTGTGGAACGATGTCGCCGCGGCGCTGGCCCAGGAAGTGGCGGCGGGCAGGCAGGTCGGATTTATCACCCTCGGCGATGCCATGCTGTTCAGCACCTGGGTCTTTCTGCTGCAGCGGATTGGCTGCCCGGACTGGCTGGAGATTGTCCCTGGCGTTACCTCCTTCGCCGCCATTGCTGCGCGGGCGAAAACCCCGCTGGCCATGGAGCAGCAGTCGCTGGCGGTGATCTCCTGCACCGCGCCGGAGGCGGACATTGCCGCGGCGCTGCGCCAGCATGACAGTCTGGTTCTGATGAAAGTCTACGGCCGCTTCGCCCGCATTAAGGCGCTGCTGGCGCAGGCGGGGCTGCTGGATGCGGCGCTGATGATGTCAGAGGCCACCCTGCCGGGTGAGCAGTGCTGGCGCAGCCTGCGCGAGGTCAGCGATGATCAGCCGCTGCCCTATTTCTCGACCATCCTGGTTAACAAACAGTGGGAGGAGGCGTAATGAATCAGGTGCAATCGCTGAAGCAGCTTTCGTATGGGGGGCTGGCGGCTGCTGTTCTGCTGATCATCGTCCCGCAGGAGGCGTTCGCCATGCATATCATGGAGGGCTTTTTGCCGCCGATGTGGGCGCTGGCGTGGTGGCTGCTGTTTTTACCCTGCCTGTGGTACGGCCTGGTGCGCCTGCGGCGTATCGTCCAGGAAGAGAGCAATCAGAAGGTGCTGCTGGCTCTCTGCGGGGCGTTTATTTTTGTTCTTTCGGCGCTGAAGATCCCGTCGGTGACCGGCAGCTGCTCGCATCCCACCGGCGTTGGTCTGGCGGTGATCCTCTTCGGGCCGGGCGTAGTGGCGGTGTTGGGGGCGATCGTTCTGCTGTTCCAGGCGCTGCTGCTGGCGCATGGCGGCCTGACCACCCTTGGCGCCAACGGGATGTCGATGGCGGTGATCGGTCCGATGGTCGGCTATCTGGTGTGGAAGCTGGCCTGTCGGGCGGGGATCCGTCGCGATGTCGGGGTCTTTCTCTGCGCCATGCTGGCGGATCTGATGACCTACTTTGTCACCTCCGTCCAGCTCGGGGTGGCCTTTCCCGATCCGGCAACCGGAGCAGGTGGATCGATCGCCAAGTTTATGGGCATCTTCTGCCTGACGCAGATCCCGATCGCCATCGCGGAAGGGTTGCTCACCGTGATGATCTACGATCAGCTAACCAAACGGCGACTGATCGCCGCGGAGGGACATTAATATGAAAAAGACCCTGATCCTGTTGGCGATGGTGGTCGCCCTGATGATCCTGCCATTTTTTATTAACCACGGCGGCGAGTTTGGCGGCTCGGACGGCGAAGCGGAGAGCCAGATCCAGGCGGTGGCGCCGGATTATCAACCCTGGTTCCAGCCGCTATATGAACCGGCGAGCGGAGAGATTGAGAGCCTGCTGTTTACCCTGCAGGGCTCGCTGGGCGCGGCGGTGATTTTTTACATTCTCGGATATGCGAGGGGCAGACAGCGCCGTGATGACCGGGTTTGACCGACTCAGCTACCAGAGCCGCTGGCTGCAGGTGGCGCCAGAGCGGAAGTTTCTGCTCTGGCTGCTGCTGATGGCGCTGGCCTTTACGCTTCCGGCATGGGGCCAGGCGCTGACGCTGGCGTTAACCGCCGCGCTGACCTGCTGGCTGCTACGGGTCTCATTCTTGCGCTGGTGCCGCTGGATGGCGCTGCCCTTTGGCTTTTTGCTGGTCGGCGTGCTGACCATTCTGTTCAGCGTCAGCCGCGACCCGCAGATGCTGTTAGCGAGCTTTCGGCTGGGCGCTTTCTCGATAGGGATTTCCGCCCAGGGGCTGGCCGTGGCCGGGGAGACTTTCTGGCGCAGCCTGGCGGCGATGGCGGCGACGCTCTGGCTGGTGCTCAATCTGCCTTTCCCGCAGTTGATTATTTTACTCAAGCGCGGTCGTGTACCGCGACTGCTGACGGAGCAGATCCTGCTGACCTGGCGCTTCATTTTTATTCTGTTGGACGAGGCGATGGCGATTCACCGCGCGCAAACCCTGCGTTTTGGCTATGGTAGCGTGCCGCAGGGCTATCGCTCGCTGGCGATGCTGGTGGGACTGCTGTTCACCCGCGTCCTCCTGCGCTATCAACAGATGAGCACGGCGCTGGATATCAAATTGTACCAGGGTGATTTTCACCTCTAAGGATAAGTATGCTTGCCACAACCGATCTCTGGTTTCGCTATCAGGATGAGCCGGTGCTTAAAGGGCTGACGCTGGATTTTTCCCGCCATGCGGTGACCGGCCTGGTGGGGGCCAACGGCTGCGGAAAGTCGACGCTGTTTATGAACCTGAGCGGCCTGCTGCGCCCGCAGAGCGGGGCGGTGCTATGGCAGGGAAAACCGCTGGACTACAGCAAGCGCGGCCTGCTGGCGTTGCGCCAGCAGGTGGCGACGGTGTTTCAGGATCCGGACCAGCAAATCTTCTATACCGATATCGACAGCGATATCGCTTTTAGTCTGCGTAACCTCGGGGTGGCGGAAGAGGAGATCGCCCGCCGGGTGGATGAGGCGCTGACCCTCGTCGATGCCCAGGGATTTCGCCAGCAGCCGATCCAGTGCCTCAGTCATGGGCAGAAAAAACGGGTGGCGATCGCCGGGGCGCTGGTGCTGCAGGCGCGCTACCTGCTGCTTGACGAGCCCACCGCGGGCCTCGATCCCCGCGGGCGCGCGCAGATGATCGCCATCATCCGGCGCATTGTCGGGCAGGGGCGGCGCGTAGTGATCTCCAGCCACGATATCGATCTGATCTATGAGGTGAGCGACGCCGTTTACGTTCTGCGGCACGGCGAAGTGCTGGCCGAAGGGGAGCCCGGCGAGGTGTTTGCCTGCGCGGAGACCATGGCCCGGGCGGGATTGACCCAGCCGTGGCTGGTGAAACTTCATAGCGAACTGGGGCTGCCGCTGTGTAAAACCGAAGCGGAGTTTTTTCAGCGGATGCGCAACGATGCGATAGGCGCGATTAAGGAGGCGTCATGACGCTGGCGATTATGTTACAGGGCACCGCTTCCGACGTCGGGAAAAGCGTGCTGGTGGCGGGACTGTGCCGCATTTTTTATCAGGATGGACTGCGCACCGCGCCGTTTAAATCACAGAATATGGCGCTGAACTCCGGCATTACGCCGGATGGCAAAGAGATGGGCCGGGCGCAGATTTTCCAGGCCGAAGCAGCCGGGATCGCCCCGGATGTCCGCATGAATCCGATTTTGCTCAAGCCCACCAGCGACCGTCAGGCGCAGGTGGTGCTGATGGGGGAGGTGGCGACCAGCATGGACGCGGTGAGCTATCACCAGTACAAGCCACGCCTGCGCGAGCAGATCCTCGCGGTCTACCAGAGCCTGGTCGGGGAGTATGAGGCGCTGGTGCTGGAAGGGGCCGGCAGCCCGGCGGAAATTAACCTGCGCGACCGCGATATCGTCAATATGGGCATGGCCGAAATGGCGCAGTGCCCGGTGATCCTGGTGGCCGACATCGACCGCGGCGGGGTATTTGCCGCGATTTACGGCACGCTGGCGCTGCTGCAGCCCGAGGAGCGAGCGCGGGTGAAAGGCGTGATTATCAATAAATTCCGCGGCGATGTGGCGCTCCTGCGCTCGGGGATCGAGCAGATCGAGGCGTTGACCGGCGTGCCGGTGCTGGGCGTTATGCCGTGGCTTGAAGTTGACCTTGAGGATGAGGACGGCGTCGCGCTGCAGGCCGGGAAATACCACCGCACCGACCGGCGCGATATCGACATCGCCGTCGTTCACCTGCCGCATATCGCCAATTTTACCGACTTTAACGCCCTGGCGGCGCAGCCTGACGTCCGGGTGCGCTATGTCCGCGACCCGCAGGCGCTGGCCGACGTCGACCTGGTCATTCTCCCGGGCAGTAAAAATACCCTCGGCGATCTGTGCTGGCTGCGTGAAAGCGGCATGGCGCACGCGGTCGAGCAGGCCCGGCTGCGCAAGGTGCCGCTGCTGGGGATCTGCGGCGGCTATCAGATGCTCGGCGATACCATTATCGATGAGGTGGAGTCTGGCCTTGGCACCCAGCCCGGACTGGGGGTGCTGAAGACCGTGACCCACTTCGCCCAGCGCAAAACCACCACTCAGGTGCAGGCGACCCTGGAGGCTAACCTCCCGGATTGGTTAGCCGACGCGGCGGGGCTGCGGGTCAGTGGCTACGAAATTCATATGGGCGAGACGCGCCGTGAGGCAGGCTGCGCGCCGCTGCTGCAGCTGCATAAAGCGGGACAGTCAGTGGCAGACGGCGCGGTCAGCGACGACGGCCTGGCGTTTGGCACCTATCTGCACGGCCTGTTCGACAACGATGCCTTTACCCGGGCGCTGCTCAACGGCCTGCGTCAGCGCAAAGGGCTGGCGCCGCTGGACAGCGCCCTTGAGTATGCCCGCTATAAAACCCGCCAGTTTGACCTGCTGGCCGATGCCATGCGCGAACATATCGCCATCGATAAAATTTACGCCATCATGCGCCAACATCAGGAGCCCCTATGCTGACTTTAGTGACCGGCGGCGCGCGCAGCGGCAAAAGCCGCCATGCCGAGGCGCTGATTGCCGATGCGCCGCAGGTTTTATATATCGCCACCTCGCAAATATTTGACGACGAGATGGCCGCAAGGATCCAGCATCATCGCGACGGCAGGCCCGCCCACTGGCGCACCGCCGAGCGCTGGCAGCAGCTTGATGAACTGATCACCCCGGATACCGCCCCAGAGGAGGCGATTTTGCTGGAATGCATTACCACCATGGTCACCAACCTGCTGTTCGCGCTCGGCGGCGACAGCGACCCCGACGTCTGGGATTACGCCGCCATGGAGCGGGCTATTGATGACGAAATTGGCGTGCTGATTGCCGCCTGTCAGCGCTGCCCGGCGCACGTCGTGCTGGTGACCAACGAGGTGGGGATGGGCATTGTGCCGGAGAACCGCCTGGCGCGGCATTTTCGTGATATCGCCGGGCGGGTCAATCAGCGCCTGGCGGCTGCGGCGGATGCGGTCTGGCTGGTGGTCTCCGGCATCGGCGTCAAAATCAAATAACTCAATCGCTGGCCGACCGGGCCAGCCCTGGCAGGGATTCTGTATGCAAAGCGTAAACGAGGTACTGCGGGCGATCCCCGCGCCGGACGCCGACGCCATGGCGCGGGCACAGCAACACATTGACGGCTTACTCAAGCCCCCCGGCAGCCTCGGGCGTCTGGAGGCGCTGGCGGTGCAGCTGGCGGGAATGCCCGGCCTGGGCGGCCAGCCGCAGGTGGCGAAAAAGGCCCTGTTGGTGATGTGCGCCGACCATGGGGTGTGGGACGAAGGGGTGGCGATTTCGCCGAAGGCGGTCACGGCCATCCAGGCCGCCAATATGACCCGCGGCACCACCGGCGTCTGCGTGCTCGCCGCCCAGGCCGGGGCGCAAGTGCACGTGATTGATGTCGGGATCGATAGCGAACCGCTGCCCGGCGTGGTGAATATGCGGATGGCGCGGGGCTGCGGCAATATTGCCCGCGGCCCGGCCATGCGCCGCGAGCAGGGGCAGGAGCTGCTGCTGGAGGTGATGCGCTACACCCGCGCGCTGGCGCAGGAGGGCGTGACTCTGTTTGGCGTCGGCGAACTGGGGATGGCCAATACCACGCCGGCGGCGGCGATGGTCAGCGTCCTGACCGGCAGCGATGCGCAGGAGGTGGTCGGGATTGGCGCCAATTTGCCGCTGGCGAAGGTTGGCAACAAGGTGGAGGTCGTGCGGCGGGCTATCGCCCTTAATCAGCCCGACCCGAAGGATGGCCTCGACGTGCTGAGCAAAGTCGGTGGATTTGATCTGCTGGGGATGACCGGCGTCATGCTGGGGGCGGCGTCCTGCGGGCTGCCGGTGGTGCTGGATGGCTTTCTTTCTTACGCGGCGGCGCTGGCGGCGTGCCGGATAGCGCCGGCGGTAAAACCGTATCTGATCCCGTCCCACTATTCGGCGGAGAAGGGGGCGCGTATCGCGCTGGCGCACCTCGGACTCGAACCGTATCTCAATATGGGTATGCGGCTGGGGGAAGGCAGCGGCGCGGCGCTGGCGATGCCGATCGTCGAGGCGGCCTGTGCGATGTACCATCGCATGGGCATGCTGGCGGCCAGCAATATTGTGTTACCTAAGGGGTAAGCAGGAGATGGGGGTGGCAATGGCCGTTCCCGTTTTCGGCAGAGGTGTTGCCGGCGGCAGAAACAAAAAAACACCCTTGAGGGTGTTTATGATGTTGGTTGCGGGGGCCGGATTTGAACCGACGACCTTCGGGTTATGAGCCCGACGAGCTACCAGGCTGCTCCACCCCGCGTCACCGTACTGCTTCACGTTGTCAAATTTGATTGGTTGCGGGGGCCGGATTTGAACCGACGACCTTCGGGTTATGAGCCCGACGAGCTACCAGGCTGCTCCACCCCGCGTCACCGTACTGCTTTACTTCATCAAATTTTAATTGGTTGCGGGGGCCGGATTTGAACCGACGACCTTCGGGTTATGAGCCCGACGAGCTACCAGGCTGCTCCACCCCGCGTCACCGTACTGCTTTACTTCATCAAATTTTAATTGGTTGCGGGGGCCGGATTTGAACCGACGACCTTCGGGTTATGAGCCCGACGAGCTACCAGGCTGCTCCACCCCGCGTCCGTGGAAGCGCACTATACTCCGCTAGCGAGATGATGCAACCTTTTTTCGACCAAATCGACATTTTTGTAAGAATTGGCTTATAAAACGCCACGTTGTGGCGTTTTTTTACACAAATCTGTGCCATCGATGAGATCGCGCATTTCAATAGCTCTGGCGCTTTGTTATCTTCAACACGCACTAAGGCTTCGCAGCAAAAGATGAGACACCATGAAAGGACGTTGGGCAAAATACGTAGCGACGGGGGCAATGCTGGCTATGCTCGCCGCCTGTTCCTCAAAACCGACCGACCGCGGTCAGCAATATAGCGATGGCAAGTTCACCCAGCCGTTTTCACTGGTAAACCAGCCGGATGCCGTCGGGGCGCCGATCAACGCCGGCGACTTCTCCGAGCAGGTTAATCAAATTCGTAACGCCTCTCCGCGCCTCTATAACAGCCAGAGCAACGTCTATAACGCGCTGCAGGAGTGGCTGCGCGCCGGCGGCGACACCCGCACGCTGCGCCAGTTTGGCATCGACGCCTGGCAGATGCAGGGCGTCGACAACTATGGCAACGTCCAGTTTACCGGCTACTACACGCCGGTGGTGCAGGCGCGCCACACCCGTCAGGGTGAATTCCAGTACCCCATTTACCGGATGCCGCCGAAGCGCGGCAAGCTGCCGTCCCGCGCCAGCATTTATGCCGGCGCGCTGAGCGACAACTATGTGCTGGCGTACAGCAATTCGCTGATGGATAACTTCATCATGGACGTGCAGGGCAGCGGCTATATCGATTTTGGCGACGGTTCGCCGCTCAACTTCTTTAGCTATGCCGGGAAAAACGGCTGGCCCTATCGCAGCATCGGCAAAGTGCTGATCGACCGCGGGGAAGTGAAGAAAGAAGATATGTCGATGCAGGCGATCCGCGAGTGGGGTGAAAAGCACAGCGAAGCGGAAGTGCGCGAGCTGCTGGAGCAGAACCCGTCGTTCGTGTTCTTTAAACCACAGTCTTTCGCGCCGGTGAAAGGCGCCAGCGCCGTGCCGCTGATCGGCCGCGCCTCGGTGGCCTCCGACCGGTCGATTATTCCGCCGGGAACCACCTTGCTGGCCGAGGTACCTCTGCTGGATAATAACGGCAAGTTTAACGGCCAGTACGAACTGCGTCTGATGGTCGCCCTCGACGTTGGCGGGGCCATCAAAGGCCAGCATTTCGACATCTATCAGGGCATTGGGCCTGACGCTGGCCACCGTGCCGGCTGGTATAACCACTACGGCCGCGTATGGGTGCTGAAAAACGCGCCAGGCGCGGGAAATGTTTTTAGCGGCTAACACCCCTGGCCGTGCCTGTTGACCAGGGCGCCCGGATGACGCCGTTTGCGGCGGCCTCCGGGCGCTGTCATTTTGTTCTGAGGTTCTATGTCTGTTGTAATCAGCGATGCCTGGCGCCAGCGTTTTGGCGGTACGGCACGTTTATATGGTGAAAAAGCGCTGCAATGTTTTGCCGACGCCCACGTCTGCGTGGTCGGGATCGGCGGGGTCGGCTCGTGGGCGGCGGAAGCGCTGGCGCGGACCGGCATCGGGGCGATCACCCTTATCGATATGGACGATGTCTGCGTTACCAATACCAACCGCCAGATCCACGCCCTCAGCGGCAACGTCGGGCTGGCGAAAGCGGAGGTGATGGCGGAACGTATTCGCCTGATCAACCCGGAGTGTCGGGTGACGGTGGTGGATGATTTCGTAACCCCGGAAAACGTGGCCGAATACCTGGGCACCGGCTTCAGCTATGTCATCGACGCCATCGATAGCGTCCGGCCAAAAGCGGCGCTTATTGCCTGGTGCCGCCGCTACAAAGTGCCGCTGGTCACCACCGGCGGGGCAGGCGGCCAGATTGACCCAACGCAGATCCAGGTCGCTGACCTGGCGAAGACCATCCAGGATCCGCTGGCGGCTAAACTGCGCGAGCGTCTGAAAAGCCAGTTTGGGGTGGTGAAAAACAGTAAAGGCAAGCTCGGCGTGGACTGCGTATTCTCTACGGAAGCGCTGGTCTACCCGCAGGCGGACGGCAGTGTCTGCGCGATGAAGAGTACGGCGGAAGGGCCGAAGCGGATGGACTGCGCATCCGGCTTTGGCGCCGCGACGATGGTGACCGCGACCTTTGGTTTTGTCGCCGTCTCCCATGCGCTGAAGAAAATGCTGGCGAAGGCGGAGCGGCAGACGACGTAAACTCCCGGGTCGCGGCGCAGGCGCCTTACCCGGTCTACAGGACAATTCCCCGGAGGCGGCGCTGCGCACCTGTCCGGGCGACAAAACTGCACGAGCCCGTAGCCCGGGCAAGGCGCGTCAAACGCCGCCCCCGGGATGAGCTTAAACCCCAACCTCGCGGGCGGCGGCGAGCACCGCCTCGCTCAGGGCGCTGAGGCCCTGGCTGCGTGAGGCGCTGAGCTGGCCGCGCAGCCCCAGCTCGTCGAACAGCGCCAGCGGATCCTGTGCCAGCAGCTCAGCGGCGCTTTTGCCTTCCACGGCGGTTAAAAGTACCGCCAGCAGACCGCGCACAATCCTTCCTTCGCTGTCGCCAAAGAAGTGCAGCCTGCCCTCGGCGTCCTCCTCATAGCCCAGCCAGACGCGGTTCTCACACCCGGCAATCTCATGGGCCTGCGCTTTGTGCTCGTCGGTCAGCGTCGGCAGCTTTTTGCCTAACAAAATCAGCTGCCGATATTTATCCTCCCACTGGTTCAGCGGGGCGAAGGTCTGGCGCAGCGTGGCGTCGGTAATGGTCGTGCCGAAGGGGTGCAGGGTCGTCATTAATCCACCAAAATTTCCAGGGCGCGATCCACCGCGTGGACCAGCGCTGCAACATCGTCTTGGGTATTGTAGGGGGCGAAAGAGGCCCGCAGCGTGCCGCTGACTCCTAAAGCCGCCAGCAGCGGCTGGGCGCAGTGCTGCCCGGCGCGCAGGGCAATGCCGGACTCGGCCAGCAGCGTCACCAGATCGCTGTGATGAATACCGTCGAACTCAAAGGCGAGCAGGCTTGACTGCTGGCAGCGGAAAGAGCGGAAGCCCGGCCGTTTCGCCAGCGCCTCTTCCGCCAGGCTCGCCAGGCTGCGGCTCCAGTTTTCCGCCTGGCCGATATCGCTCTGTGCCAGCCACTCCAGCGCGGCGCTGAGGCCGATAACCCCGGCGACATTGGGCGTACCGGCCTCAAGGCCATAGGGCGCCGGCTGTGGCGTAAAGCCGTCAAAGCTGACCTCGGCGATCATCTTCCCGCCGCCGAGCCAGGGCGACATCGCCGCCAGCAGTTCGCTTTTGCCGTACAGGGCGCCGATCCCGGTCGGGCCATACAGCTTATGGCCGGAAAAGGCGTAAAAATCGATATCCAGCGCCTGCACGTCCGCGGGGAAATGCACCGCCCCCTGCGCGCCGTCGACCATCACCACCATCCCGGCGGCGTGAGCAAGGCGGATGGCCTGAGCCAGGTCCGGGCAGCCGCCGGTGACGTTGGACATCTGGCCGATGGCCAGCACCCGGCTGCGCGGGGTGATGAGCGCGCTGAGGCTGGCGATATCCGGCAGGCGGTCGGCGCCGAGCGGCAGCTTGACCACTCTGGCGCCGGTTTGCCCGGCCACCATAAGCCAGGGCACGAGGTTGGCATGATGCTCGGCTTCGCTAACGAGAATTTCATCGCCAGGCTGCAGGCGCGGCCGGACGTAGCTCTGCGCCACCATATTGATGGCCTCGGTGGTCCCCCGCGTCCAGACGATATCTTTGCCGGAGGGGGCGTTCAGCCACGCCGCCACGCGCTCGCGGGCCGCCTCATAGCGCTCGGTCAGCCGCTGGGCGGCGGCGAATTGACTGCGGTGGACGTTGCCGGCGCTCAGGCGATAAAACTGGTCGCTGGCGTCGATCACCGCCTGCGGTTTGAGCGCCGTCGCCGCGCTGTCGAGATAGACGCCGGCATCGGCCAGAGCCGGAAACTGCGCGCGAAAGTGCGCAGGGTTGAATGCGTTCATGGAATTCCTCGTATCAATACCGCGATCGTCGCGCAATTTGTCGGGCGTGACAAGGCCTCTGCGCTCTGTGGAATTGTCCGAATGTGACTCCACGTGGGTCAAAGAGGGTTATGCTGAAAAGTGTTGGGTTTGTGTTTTAACCTATTACTTAACGAGTCACGAATAGTATAAATAGCCGTAAGGAGAGAAAAATGAAAATGACTAAGGCCGCTGCGATTATCTCTGCCTGTATGCTGACTTTAGGCCTGAGCGCCTGTTCCTCTAACTATGTGATGCATACCAATGATGGGCGGACCATCGTTACCGACGGGAAACCGCAAACCGATAATGATACTGGCATGATCTCGTATAAGGACGCGTGGGGCAACAAACAGCAGATCAATCGCTCTGACGTGAAACAGCTGGGTGAGCTGGACGAGTAAGGCAGTAAAAAGGCAAAAAAAAGCACCGCGCGTTGCGGTGCTACATTAAATCACTATGGACAGACAGGGTAAATGTACAGGAAGTGAAAAGGGGTAGCCTTGCTACCGGGGTCTGCAAAGACAGACCAATTGCAAACACAACAACACAACATCACAACCGTAAGCCAAAAGCTTGTTGGAACACGCATTCCAAAAAAAGCTTTTCGTTCCGGCTCAGGAAGTGCCGCCACTATAGGTATTTGCTGGTAGAACCTCAACGGACAATTTATAATGGCTCAGATAAAAAAAACTAATAGGTTAACCATTGTTTCCTATTTGTTAAATTGAGTTAACATCTAAGCCAGAATAACCATGTCGAAGCGATTACCTCCTCTGAATGCATTACGTGTTTTTGATGCAGCCGCACGCCATCTCAGCTTCACTCGGGCAGCCGATGAGCTTTTTGTGACGCAGGCCGCAGTCAGCCACCAAATCAAGTCTCTCGAGGATTTTCTGGGCCTTAAGCTGTTCCGTCGGCGCAATCGTTCGCTGCTGTTAACGGAAGAAGGGCAGAGCTATTTTCAGGATATTAAAGAGATTTTTTCGCAACTGACGGAAGCGACGCGTAAACTGCAGGCGCGCAGCGCCAAAGGGGCATTAACGGTCAGTTTATTGCCAAGTTTCGCCATCCAGTGGCTGGTGCCGAGACTGACAAGCTTTAACTCAGCTTATCCGGGAATCGACGTCAGGATCCAGGCGGTGGACCGTCAGGAGGATAAGCTGGCGGACGATGTCGATGTGGCGATTTTTTACGGTCGCGGCAACTGGCCGGGCCTGCGTGTGGAAAAACTGTACGCCGAATATCTGCTGCCGGTCTGTTCCCCGCTGCTGCTCACCGGCGATAAAGCATTGAAAACGCCTGCCGATCTGGCGCAACATACGCTGCTTCACGATGCGTCCCGCCGCGACTGGCAAACTTATACCCGCCAGCTTGGTCTAAGCCATATTAATGTGCAGCAGGGGCCGATTTTCAGCCACAGCGCGATGGTGCTGCAGGCGGCCATTCACGGGCAGGGCGTGGCGCTGGCCAACAATGTCATGGCGCAGTCCGAAATTGAAGCCGGTCGCCTGGTGTGTCCATTTAATGATGTTCTGGTCAGTAAGAATGCGTTTTACCTTGTTTGCCATGACAGTCAGGCAGAACTGGGTAAAATAGCCGCTTTCCGGCAGTGGATTCTGGCGAAAGCGGCAAGTGAACAAGAAAAATTCCGCTTTCGTTATGAACAATAATTACTTGTAGGGTAACAACATGACCAGCCGTTTTATGCTGATATTCGCCGCGATTAGCGGCTTTATCTTTGTGGCTCTGGGTGCCTTCGGCGCGCATGTCTTAAGTCAATCGCTCGGCGCGGCGGAGATGGCCTGGATCCATACCGGCCTGGAGTATCAGGCCTTCCATACCCTGGCGATTTTTGGTCTGGCGGTGGCGATGCAGCGTCGGATCAGTATCTGGTTCTACTGGAGCAGCGTTTTTCTGGCGTTAGGGACCGTGCTGTTCAGCGGCAGCCTCTACTGCCTGGCGCTCTCTCATTTACGCCTGTGGGCGTTCGTGACCCCGGTGGGCGGCGTGAGCTTCCTCGCCGGCTGGGTGTTAATGTTAATTGGTGCAATTCGTCTGAAACGTAAGGGCGTTGTTCATGAATAAGGTTGTCCTCTATTGTCGCCCTGGGTTTGAGAAAGAGTGCGCAGCAGAAATTACCGATAAGGCAGCCCGCCTCGAGGTGTTTGGTTTTGCCCGGGTCAAAGAAGACTCTGGCTATGTGATTTTTGAAGGCTATCAGCAGGATGATGGCGAGAAGCTGGTGCGCGATCTGCCGTTCAGCTCGCTGATCTTCGCCCGCCAGATGTTTGTGGTGGGCGAACTGCTGCGCGACCTGCCGCCGGAGGATCGCATTACGCCGATCGTCGGCATGCTGCAGGGCGTGGTGGAGAAGGGCGGCGATCTGCGCGTCGAGGTGGCGGACACCAACGAAAGCAAAGAGCTGATGAAGTTCTGCCGCAAGTTTACCGTGCCGCTGCGCGCGGCGCTGCGCGAAGCGGGCGTCCTGACCAGCTATGAAACGCCGAAGCGTCCGGTGGTGCATGTGTTCTTTATCGCCCCGGGCTGCTGCTATACCGGCTACTCGTACAGTAACAATAACTCGCCGTTCTATATGGGCATTCCGCGGCTGAAGTTTCCGTCCGACGCGCCGAGCCGCTCCACCCTCAAGCTGGAAGAGGCGTTCCACGTCTTTATTCCGGCGGACGAGTGGGACGAGCGCCTGGCAAACGGCATGTATGCCGTTGACCTCGGCGCCTGCCCGGGCGGCTGGACCTATCAGCTGGTGAAACGCAACATGTGGGTCTCTTCGGTCGATAACGGCCCGATGGCCCAGAGCCTGATGGATACCGGCCAGGTGACCTGGCTGCGTGAAGACGGTTTCCGCTATCGTCCTAACCGCAATAACATCTCGTGGATGGTCTGCGATATGGTGGAAAAGCCAGCGAAAGTGGCGGCGCTGATGGCGCAGTGGCTGGTCAACGGCTGGTGCCGGGAGACCATCTTCAACCTCAAGCTGCCGATGAAAAAGCGCTATGAAGAGGTGTCGCAGAATCTGGCCTACATTCAGGCCCAACTGGACGAGCACGGCGTTAACGCCCAGATCCAGGCGCGTCAGCTGTATCACGATCGTGAAGAGGTGACCGTTCACGTGCGTCGCCTGTGGGCCGCCGTTGGCGGACGTCGCGACGAGCGTTAATCACTCACCCTGAGGCCAGAGACGCGCATGTCCTCTGGCCTTCGCCGCATGCTTAAGGCTGCGGCGCATCCGACACAATATGCGTCACCTCATCCAGATGACCAATCCTCGCTTCGCCGGAGCGGTTGAACTTGCTTTTGTCGATCAGCAGCAGCGACTGCGCCGCCCGCTTAAGCAGGATCGATTTGAAGTCGGCATTGAAGGCATTGGAGTCCCACAGCGCGCCCTGCGGGTCGATGCCTTCGCAGGAAAAAATAAACAGATCGATCTCCAGCGATTTCAGCTGGGAAATCAGCGCCGGGTTAACGTAGCAGCCATATTTCCGCTGCAGAGTACCGCCGGAGCAGGTGAGCATGATCTGGTCGCGTTTAGCCAGCTCCTGACAGATGGGCTGGCTGTTGGTAAAGACGTGCAGCGGGCGGTCCGGCAGCTGGCGGGCGAGATACCAGCAGGTGGAGCTGGCATCGAGGGCGATGACCATCCCTTCGTCAATCCAGGCCAGCGCTTCGCGGGCGATATCGGCTTTATGCGCGTAATGGCTTTTCAGCCGCATGTGAAAAGGGTCGCCGCTGTCCTGGCTGCGCTGGTGGATCACTTTAGCCCGGCCGTGGTTGCGCAGCACTTTGCCCTGCGCCTGCAGCTCGCTGAGATCGCGGCGAATGGTTTCCCTGCTGACGTTGAGCTGTTTTGACAACGTTTCGGTGGTCAGGCTGCTGTGGTTGATCAGGAGATCGACGATCGCCTGCTGGCGGGCCGCTTTCATTTATTCTCACCCCATCATTGATTGAGCGTCTGCATCAGGCAGACGCTCCGGCATGAGATTACGGCGTGACTCCTTTTTTTAAAAGGATATTTCCGTACTTAGCGCACTCTCCTGTGATAACGATCGCAAAGGCTTTTTGCGCCCGGTCGTAGAAGGCAAAGCGGTCAATCCGCACGATATCCGGGCAGGGGGCCTGCGCCGAAAGCGCCTGCCGATAGCGCTGTTCCACCGTCGGGTCGAGCGCATCGCCTTCGACGGCGGCCATCATCACCAGCGGCGGCGCATAGCTGTCTAACTCGAACAACGGGATAATCGCCTGCAGCAGATCGCTGACCCGCAGGCCGTCGGCCCGAATCACCTGCGGACCCATGCTGTGCGCCGGGAAGTGGGCATCGGAAAAAATAATTTCATCCCCATGGCCCATTTCGGCCAGCACTTTCAGCAGTTCCGGCGATATCAGCGGGGAAATGGTTTTGAGCATCTCAGGCTTCCTCTGTTAATTCAGGTTCAGTTTGCGGCCAAAAATAGCGGTAGCGGTACGCGACCTGCGCTCTGGCCTGTTCCGGGGAAGAGAACTCGCCCACGCCATACCAGCCAAACATCGCCGCGCCGGCCACCGTGGTTTCGGCATCGTCGAGAACTTTGATCGGTATTCCCAGCCGGTCAGCCTTGATCTGGTTCCACAGCGCGTTGCGGCTGCCGCCGCCGACCAGCAGCAGCTCTTGCGCCCGGAAGCGGCCGATGTTTTCCAGGGTTTGCAGATGCTTCGCCAGCTGGTCGCTTAACCCCTCCAGCGCGGCGCGGTAAAAATGGCCGCGGGTGGTGTTGAGCGTGACGCCCTGCCAGCCGGCGTGCTGGCTGGCGAGCAGGTCGCACTGCATTCTGACGCCCTGGGCACCGGGCGGGATCGCCTGCGCTTCGTCAATCAGCGTTTGCCACGGCGTGTCAGTGTTCCACAGTAGCTTGCGCACCCACTCGAGCACGCCGGAGGCCAGCCACTGCATCCCCGGGTTATAGCGTCCCGGCTGGCTGTCCAGCTCGCAGGTGGAGCCGCTGTAGTCGCAGAGCAGCGAGGTGTCGACCTGCGCGCTGCGCACCATCAGGATCTCCCAGGTCCCTGAGGAGAGCACCGGCTCATCCTGCCCGGCGCCGGCGCCAAACAGGGCGAACTGGGTGTCGTGCCCGGCCGAGATAACCGGGACCCCGACGGGAAGGCCCAGCAGCGCAGCGGCCTCCGGCAGCAGGGCGCCGATCGGCTGGCCTGCTTCAACCAGCTGCGGGAACAGGCGGCGCGGCAGGCCGGTCGCCTGCAGGATCGGCGCGCTGAAATCGCGCTGCCGGAGATCGAGCATCTGGCTGGTGCCCGCCATGGTGAGGTCGGTGGTGAACTCCCCGGTCAGCCGATGGTTGATCAGCGACGAAATAAACAGCCAGGCATGGGCCTGCGCCAGCAGCTGCGGGTGGTTCTCTTTCAGCCAGATCAGCTTATACAGGGTGTTGAATGCAAAGGCGCCGACGCCGGCGATTTGCTGCAGCTGGCGCGCGGACATATACCGGCTGATGGTGTCCATTACCGCCGCGGTGCGCGGGCATTTCCAGCTGATTATCGGATACAGCAGCGCACCCTGCTCATCCACCAGCGCGCCATCGACGCCAAAGGTCGTGACGGTGATGCCGCGCACCGTGCAGGAGGCCAGCTGTTCATGGATCTGCCGACAGCAGTCGGCAAAGCGCTGCATAATGGCCTCCAGCGACCACTGGTGCCAGTCGCTTTTTTCCGCCGCAATGTCGCTGGCGTTCGCCGTTGCGGCGCGGGCGATAATGTTCCCCTGTCGGTCAACGGCCATCGCCCGCACGTTCGTGGCGCCGCAGTCGAGGACCAGGATTACGTCTTGCTTCATAGTGACTCCCGAAACAACATCGCCGGATGGCGCGGCGCTTATCCGGCCTACAAACAGCGCGCGTCTGTAGGCCCGGTAAGCCTGCGCCTCCGGGCGAAACCAACCTGTTAACGCTTATACAGCGGCCCGTAGTTCTGGCAGGCGCGGTAGTCCTGGCCTTCGATGTCCATACCGTGCGCGGCCCAGGCGGAGGGGCGGTAGATTTTCGCCGCTTCCACGTTGTGCATGCAGACCGGAATACGCAGCATGGCGGCGAGGGTAATGAAATCCGCGCCGACATGGCCGATGGTCAGCACGCCGTGGTTGGCGCCCCAGTTAGCCATGACCGAGTACACATCGCTGAACGGGCCTTTGCCGGTCAGGCGCGGGGCAAACCAGGTGGTGGGCCAGGTGGAGTTGGTGCGGGCGTCGAGCTGGTCGTGCATCGCTTTGGGCAGCGCCACGCTCCAGCCTTCGGCGATTTGCAGTACCGGTCCCAGGCCTTTGATGATGTTCACCCGGGTCATGGTGAACGGCACGCCGCCTTCGGTCAGGAAGCGGGAAGAGAAGCCGCCGCCGCGGAAGTATTCATGGATCGCCGGGCACCATTCGGTGGCCGCGAGGCAGGCATCCGCCTCGTTCTGCTCAATCTCCCAGTGAGGTTTCATCGTTGGGTTGCCCTGCGCGTCGCGCTGCTGGCAGGAGCCGTCCAGCGCCGCGGAGCCGGAGTTAATCAGGTGAATGATGCCGTGCTCCGCCCGGCCGGTGAGCGGCTGCCCGGTGACGCGCTCTACGGCCTCCGGCGACCAGTAGGTGCGCACGTCGGCAAACACCTGGGCGGTGCCGGTGAGCTGGTGGCCCATCAGCATGGCCACGCCGTTGAGGCTGTCGTTTTCGGTGGCGACGACGAACGGCTCGCGCACGCCGTTCCAGTCAAAGGAGCTATTGAGCAGCGCTTCGGCGGTATCGCCATTGGGGTATTGATCGGTCCAGTGACGCTGGCCCTGGAAGCCGGCGGCGATGGCGTTGTAGCCCAGCGACTCCTCCACCAGCCCTTTTTCCGCCAGCTTCGCGTTGCCCTGCATCATGTCGCGGATGCACATCGCCATCAGCAGGCTCTCTTTCAGCACCGCGCGGCTCTGCGCCTCATTGCGCTTATACTGCTCGGCGTTCTGATCTTCGCCGTAGCGGAAATGTTTATCCGCCCACGCCAGCGCCATCTCCAGCTCGATTTCATCATAGATTTTCTGATCGATTCGCCGGCGCAGCTCCGTCATGTCGACAGCCTGAACCTTCATCCCGAGCCAGGATTCAAAGAAGTTGTGGTCGACGATGGAGCCGGCGATGCCCATTGAGACGCCGCCCAGCGACAGATAACTTTTCCCTTTCATACTGGCGACCGCCAGGCCAGCGCGAGCGAAGCGCAACAATTTTTCTTCGACATCCGCCGGGATCGAGGTGTCATCGGCATCCTGCACATCATGCCCGTAGATGGAGAACGCCGGGATCCCTTTCTGGCTGTGGGCCGCCAGCGCCGCGGCCAGATAGACCGCTCCCGGACGCTCGGTGCCGTTGAAGCCCCAGATGGCCTTCGGGCGCAGCGGATCCATATCGATGGTTTCGCTGCCGTAGCACCAGCAGGGGGTGACGGTGATGGTGACGCCAACGTTCTGGCTGCTGAATTTCTCTTCACAGGCGGCCGACTCGGCCATGCCGGCGATGCAGGTATCGGCGATCACGCACTCCACCCGGGCGCCGCAGGCATGGCGCAGCTTCTCACTGATAAGCGCGGCGGTGGCTTTCGCCATGTTCATGGTTTGCGCTTCCAGCGATTCGCGAACCCCCATGCGACGACCATCGATTACCGGGCGGATACCGATCTTCGGTAAGCTGATTTTTTTCATTACAGATCCCTCAGGTTATGCGGATAACAGGTTTAGTTCGTCGCCGCTTGCGAGCGGAAACGGGCAAAAATAAAGATGATGGCGAAGCACAGCGCCGGAACCAGTTCGGCGGTCGGGATATTGCCGGCGGCGTCGCTGACAAAGCCCATTACCGGGGTGACGATCCCGCCGCCGATGATGGTCATGACGATAAATGACGAGCCATATTTGGTGTCCTGGCCCAGGTGCTTAATCCCCAACGAGAAGATGGTCGGGTACTGAATGGACATAAAGGCGCTGCACAGGGTCAGGGCCAGCAGACCGACGTGGCCGCCGCTGAAGGCGGAGAGCAGACAGAGCAGCATGGCGATAAGCGCATAGATAGCGAGCACGTTATGCGGCGCGAAGCGGCGGATCAGCCAGGTGCCGGTGAAACGGCCAATAAAGAAACAGACCATGGTGCCGGTCAGGTAGTTGGCGGCGAAACCGGCCGTCATGCCCGGGATCTCTTCGACAGCGTAGCGAATCAGATAGCTCCAGCAGGCGGTTTGCGCACCGACATAGCAGAACTGAGCCAGTACCGCCCAGCGCCAGTGGCGGATGCGCATCAGGCGCGACAGCGAGGCGAGAAACGTGCTCTGCGCGCTGTCGCTGTGGTCATCGCTTTGCAGCGACGGGAAACGGGTACAGACGATCAGCAGGGCGACCAGCAGCACGATGGCCACGATAATCATATAGGGGGTTTGTACCGACAGGACCAGGCTGTGCTTCCAGGCGCCGAGCTGCTCTGGCGTCATTTTATCCAGCACCTCCTGCGGCTGATGCGGGACGTTGGACAAAATAAGGCTCTGGCCAAATACCACGGCAATAATGGCGCCAAATGAGTTAAAGGTCTGGGCCAGATTCAGGCGGAAGTGACCGCCGCTTTCCGGACCGAGGACGGTGACAAATGGGTTGGCCGCAGTTTCCAGACAGCCAAGCCCGGCGGCGATAATAAATAACCCAATCAGGAATAAGGTGTAATTCATTACTTCGGCGGCAGGCCAGAACAGCGCGGCGCCACAAGCATATAAAAACAGACCCGTAAGAATGCCGGCTTTATAGCTGAGTTTTTTCATCAGCATCCCGGCGGGGATGGGAATAATAAAATAGCCAAAATAAAAAGCCGACTGGATTAATCCGGCCTGAAAATTAGTCAGGGTAAAGGCCTGTTGAAACTGCGGTAATAAAATATCATTGAGATTATTGGCCACGGCCCACAGAAAAAAGAGGGAGCACAGCAGAGCAAAAGGAATAATGTAGCTCTTACTTTGCCCGCTCTCCATGGCGCGGTAACTTTGCGTTGGTATCGTTGTGTTTCCCATAGCGTCCTCATCAGTTCAGAAGCATTTACAACAGCATTCAGGGCGCAGTCTGGTGCTGCAGCAGACCGCAAAATTAAGTGAGCTCAGGTGACGCGCCGGTGAGTGAAATGAAAGTCACGGCGGAACTCATGGCTTCATTTTCAAATAAAAACCGCCTGTTAATATGATGAGGGTCACACTTAACGCTCTGTGGACCATTTTATGTGATAATTGTCACTTTAATTTTTCAAAATGACTGACCGTTTGAGGAAATAAATTCACAAAACCACAACGCCAATGACCGATTGAATATATATCGTGGAAAACGGGCAAATGTTACAGAAAAATAAAATGCCCGCTTGAAGAAATATTTTTAAGAACGGGCATTTTCAACATCCGCTTAACCAGTTACATCCCTTTTTTTATGATGGAATAATTGACGTGGTTCACAAAATATAGCGATGGAAATTCCCCTGCGATTATTCAGGCTGAAGATGGAGATCATTATTCAACCTATCCCACGGTCGCCAACAATAATTATGTTGCCCTGCCGTTGACGGATGATGAGTCGCTAAAAGAGGAAAACAATGGAAAGAAACAGACTGGCCCGGCAGATTATCGATACCTGCCTGGAAATGACCCGCCTGGGGTTAAATCAGGGGACCGCCGGCAATGTCAGCGTACGCTATCAGGGGGGGATGCTGATCACGCCCACCGGCATCCCGTATGAAAAACTGACGGAAGACAAGATCGTCTTTATTGATGCCGACGGTCAGCATGAGCAGGGAAAACTGCCTTCCAGCGAATGGCGTTTCCATCAGGCGGCCTACCAGACGCGGCCCGATGCCCAGGCGGTAGTTCACAATCACGCAGTCCATTGTACGGCGGTGTCGATCCTCAACCGACCCATTCCGGCCATCCACTATATGATCGCCGCCGCCGGCGGGAATTCGATCCCCTGCGCGCCCTATGCCACCTTCGGCACCCGCGAACTGTCTGAGCATGTCGCGGTGGCGCTGAAGCACCGCAAAGCCACGCTGCTGCAGCATCATGGCCTGATCGCCTGCGAGGCCAGCCTGGAGAAAGCGCTCTGGCTGGCGCATGAAGTGGAAGTCCTGGCCCAGCTCTATCTCAGCACCCTGGCGATTACCGACCCGGTCCCCGTGCTGGATGACGAGGCGATCGCCATCGTGCTGGAGAAGTTTAAAACCTACGGATTACGCATTGAAGAGTGATGCCGCAACCCTAACAGGAGAGACGCGATGGCAAACCGAATGATCCTCAACGAAACGGCGTGGTTTGGCCGGGGGGCGATAAACGCATTAACCGATGAAGTGATGCGGCGCGGTTATCGCAAGGCATTGATCGTGACCGACAGGACCCTCGCGAAGTGCGGCGTGGCGGCAAAAGTCACTGACAAACTGGACGCCGCCGGGCTGGCATGGGACATGTTCAGCGACGTGATCCCGAACCCCACCATCGCCGTGGTTCAGCAGGGGTTGCAGGCCTTTCAGCGCAGCGGGGCGGATTACCTGATCGCCATCGGCGGCGGTTCGCCGCAGGATACCTGTAAGGCGATCGGTATTATTCAGCGTAACCCGGCGTTCGCCGATGTTCGCAGCCTGGAGGGGCTGTCGCCCACCCGTCAGCCCAGCGTGCCGATCTTCGCGGTGCCGACCACCGCGGGTACCGCGGCGGAGGTGACGATTAACTATGTCATCACCGATGAAGAACAGCGGCGCAAATTCGTCTGCGTCGACCCGCACGATATTCCGCAGGTGGCCTTTATCGATGCCGATATGATGGACGCCATGCCGCCGGCGCTGAAGGCGGCCACCGGCGTGGACGCCCTGACGCACGCTATCGAAGGGTACCTCACTCGCGGCGCCTGGGCGTTGACCGATGCGCTGCACCTCAAGGCCATCGAGATCATCGCCGGCGCGCTACGCGGCTCGGTTGCCGGCGACGCCGGAGCGGGGGAAGCTATGGCGCTCGGCCAGTATGTGGCGGGAATGGGATTTTCCAACGTCGGGCTTGGCCTGGTGCACGGCATGGCGCATCCGCTCGGCGCTTTTTACAACACGCCGCACGGCGTGGCGAATGCCATCCTGCTGCCGCACGTGATGCGCTTTAATGCTGAGGCGACCGGGGAAAAATATCGCGATATCGCCAGGGCGATGGGCGTCAAAGGGGAAGCGTTAAGCCTGAGCGCCGCGCGTCTGGCGGCGGTGGAGGCGGTGTGCCAGCTAAACCGCGATGTCGGTATTCCCGGCCATCTGCGCGAGGTGGACGTCAGGAAAGAGGATATTCCGGCGCTGGCCCAGGCGGCGCTGGCGGATGTGTGTACCGGCGGCAACCCGCGCGAGGCGAGCCTGGCCGATATCGTCGAGTTATATCAGGCGGCCTGGTGAGGGGCCGACCCGGGGGAAGCAGGCGGTGCCGCCGCGCCGGCACCACGCTCGGGTAGGGTCAGCGGGTCAGCCGCAGCTGCTGCAGATTGCCATCCAGCTGTAGGTCGGTCTGCAGGCGGGCCACTTCCCGGCAGGTGAAGGCCATCTCCTGATGCGCTGCCAGCTTTTTGCGCCACTTTTCCGGGACCTCTGCCAGGCGGGCATACAGCCCCTCCAGGTCCTGAAACTCGTTCAGCAGCTGGGCGGCGCTTTTCGGGCCAATGCCCGCCACGCCCGGCACCTTCGAGCTGCTGATCCCCGCCAGCCCCCAGTAATCCGCCAGCTGCTCCGGGGTGACGCCGAACTCACTGGCGATGAAGGGGGCGTCCAGCCAGCGCTTCTGAAAGTAGTCGCGGATGCGGATGGTGGGCGACAGCAGCTGGCAGTAGCCTTTGTCGGTGGAGACAATGGTGGCCTGATGGCCCGCCTGGGCCACCTTCACCGCCAGGGTGGCGGCGAGATCGTCCGCTTCGCTGCCCGGCGAGGCCCAGCAGCGGATCCCCCGCTGTTCGAAGGCGGCCCGCAGCGCCGGCATCTCGGCGACCAGCGTATCCGGCATCGGCGCGCGGCCGGCTTTGTACTCCGGCAGGCGCTGGTGGCGCCAGCCGTGGGCGCGATCCTCATCATCAAACACCGCCACCGCGTGGGTGGGCTGACTGTGGACAATCAGCTGCTCCAGCGCATGCAGGCAGGTATCGACGCAGGGCGAACCCTGCACCGCGTTGATGCGGCGGATCAGATTTAACGCGTCGACGATTAACAGATGAACAGCCACAGATACCCCCTTATTCTCAGCGTCTTTAGGGTAACACCGCCATCGGATCGAGGCTATCTGCGCCTGAACAATCAGGAAGATAACGCGCAATTTTCGCTAACCGACCGCCATCAGCGAGCTGGCGACGCCGGGCGCGGGCTCGCCGTACCACACCGCTTCCCGCACCGGAACCGGTTTGGTGATAAGCCCGAGGGCGTAAAAGCGATCGGCGATGGTCTGCTGGGCGCGGATCACCGACAGATCCATCGGCCTTGGGCGATGGCTACGGCGGGCGAGGGCGATGCGCAGCGACCGGGCGTCAATCCCCAGCTCTGCTGAGAGTAAGCGGGCCGCTTCGCCACGATGCGAGTCGATAAACTGCCCGGTGTGGGTCAGCTCCGTCAGCAGGCGGCGCATGATATCGCCGTGCTGAGCGAGATAGTCCCGTCGCGAGAGATAAAACTGATGGTTGTTAACCCGTCCTTCGCCGCTGGCGACCACCCGCAGCTCGCCGGTGTGTTCGGCGTCGCTGAGCAGCGGATCCCACATCATCCAGGCGTCCACCGCCAGATAGTCGCTGGCGGTCAGCGGGTATTTCGGCGGGGTATAGACCACCCGCACGTCGTTCAGCCCCAGCCCGGCGTCCTCGAGGATCTGCAGCAGCAGCCAGTGGACATTCGACCCTTTATTGAGGGCGATGCGTTTTCCGCGCAGATCGCTGAGCTGGCGAATGTCGCTCTCCTGCGGGACGACCATCGCCACGCTGCGCGGCGCCGGCGGCTCCCACGCCACGTACATTAGTTCGCTGTTGCTGGCCTGGGCGAACACCGGCGGCGCTTCTCCGGTGGTGCCAAAGTCGATCTCGTTGCAGGCGAGGGCGTGAAGGAGCTGCGGTCCGGCGGGAAACTCGCTCCACAGCACGTTGACGCCGAGGCTGGCGAAGGCGGTCTCCAGACTCTGGCGGGCTTTCAGGATCCCGAGGCTGCCGAAGCGCTGGTAGCCAATGCGCAGCTCGCGATCGGCCCCGGTCGCGCTGGCGAATGCCCGCGGCGGCGCAGGCGGACGGCGGCGGCTTTTGATCAGCCCGAGGTTAGCGAGCTGGGTGCGTAAGGTATGCCGACTGATCCCTAACAGCGCGGCCGCCTGGCTCTGATTATCGTCGCAATGCGCCATGGCGTGGCGGATCAGCGCGCTGGTCACCCGCTGCCACAGCGGCTCGCCGGGAAGCGCCAGCTGGTGGCGAATAAAGTCGTCCAGTTCATGATCGCTCGCCGGCGACGGGGCGTCGTTGAGCGTCGCCAGGCGCAGCTGGGCGGGGCTAATCTCCTCTTCTTTACTGAGCAGCACCGCGTTGTGCAGGGTGTTTTCCAGCTCACGAATATTACCCGGCCACGCATAGTCCATCAGCCGGGCCAGCGACTCCGGCGCCAGACGCAGGGTTGGCCGGCCGAGGCGGCGGGCATAGAGCGATAAAAAGTGGTGAGCCAGCTGCGGGATATCCTGCCGACGCTGGCGCAGCGGCGGCAGCGGCACCACCGCGATATTCAGCCGATAGTAGAGATCTTCGCGAAAGCGGCGCTCGCGGATTGCCTGGGCCAGGTCGACGTGAGTGGCGGCAATCACCCGGACATTCACTTTAATCGCTTTGCGCGAGCCGACGCGGGTAATTTCGCGCTCCTGCAGCACCCGTAACAGCTTGACCTGCAGGGGCAGGCTTAATTCGCCGATCTCGTCCAGCAGCAGCGTCCCCCCTTCCGCGGCTTCAAACCAGCCGGGCTGTCCCTGCTGCGCGCCGGTGAAGGCGCCTTTCTCATGGCCGAACAGTTCGGCTTCGGCAAGGCTCTCGGTTAGCGCGCCGCAGTTAACGGCCAGAAACGGCTGCTGGCGGCGGGGACTGTGGTGATGGAGATAGCGCGCCACCACCTCCTTGCCGGTGCCGGTTTCGCCCACGATCAGCACGGTAGCCTCCGTCGGCGCGAGCTTGTCCAGCAGGCTCTGGAAAGCCTTCGATGCCGGGTCGATCAGCGCAGGAGCGGTGGAAGGGGATTCTGGGTTCAGCATAGCGGGCCTCCGGTCGTTGACCTCCTGAACTTATCCTGCGGCGGCGGCGGAAACCAGAGGGGGAAGGCCAGCGGCTGTTGCAAATGCGCCAGCGGATGCGCGGCGGCTGCGGGATTTGCAACAGCACGACGCGCGTGGGATGTTTTCAATTCCTTGATTTTAAAAGATTAATTTTTCATTCACCATTGGCATGATTATCGCTAACACTCATATAACTAAATTAAAACATCTCTTCGATAAATATCGGATATGGTTATATAGGAAATAGATAATGACGCAGCAAGTTCCCGACAAGATCAATGTCTTCTGGTTCTTACCTACCCATGGCGATGGCCGCTATCTGGGCACCACCGAGGGTGGACGTCCGGTCGATTTACCTTATCTGCAGCAGGTGGCGCTGGCGGCCGACAGCCTGGGTTATTACGGCGTGCTGATCCCCACCGGTAAAAGCTGTGAAGATTCGTGGCTGGTGGCCTCGGCGCTGGCGCCGTTGACCCGCCGTCTGCGCTATCTGGTGGCGGTCAGACCGGGTCTGCAGCCGCCCACTCTGGCGGCGCGGATGGCGGCCACCCTCGACCGTTTATCGGAAGGACGGCTGCTGATCAATGTCGTCACCGGTGGCGACCCGGTGGAAAACAAAGGCGATGGCATCTTTCTCAGTCACAGCGAACGCTACCAGGTGACTCGCGAATTTCTCGACGTTTACTCCCGCCTGCTGCGCGGGGAGAAAGTGGACTATCACGGGGAGCATATTCATGTCGAGGGGGCGGAAGTGCTGTTTCCGCCGGTTCAGGAGAATGGCCCGCCGCTGTACTTCGGCGGCTCTTCTGAGGCGGCTATCGATGTGGCGGCCGAACAGATCGACAGTTATCTAACGTGGGGCGAACCGCCGGAACTGGTGGCGGAGAAGCTGGCGGTGGTGCGCGAGCGCGCCGCGGCCCGCGGACGCACCCTGCAATATGGCATCCGTCTGCACGTCATCGTGCGCGAAACGGAAGAGGAGGCGTGGGCCGCCGCCGACCGGCTGATCGCCCATCTTGACGACGACACCATCGCTCAGGCGCAAAAGATCTTCGCCCGCATGGACTCGGCTGGCCAGGCGCGGATGAGCGCCCTGCATCAGGGATCGCGCGACAATCTGCGTATTGCCCCTAATCTGTGGGCCGGCGTCGGGCTGGTGCGCGGCGGCGCGGGTACCGCGCTGGTGGGTAACCCTCAGCAGGTGGCGGAGCGCATCCGCGAATATCAGGCGCTCGGCATCAGCAATTTTATCTTTTCCGGCTACCCGCATCTGGAAGAGGCACACCGCTTCGCTGAGCTGGTGATGCCTCTGCTGCCGCTGGAAAACGCGGCCTCGTCGAAGGCGCGCAGCGTGAACACCGGTCCGTTTGGCGAAACCATCGGCGGCGATAAGCGCCCGGTGCGCCAGGCCAGCGCCAGCTGATGGCCAGGAGCGCGACCATGAGACAGCATACCGGAGGAGGGCAGCGATGAGTGCAGAACCGCATATCGTGATTATCGGCGGTGGCTTCAGCGGCGCGGCGGTGGCGATTGAGCTGCTGCGCCTGGCGCCGAACGGGGTGCGCGTGACGCTGCTGGAGCCGCGTCAGACTCCCGGCGCCGGGGTGGCCTACTCCACCGCGGAGCCGACGCACCGGATTAACGTCCCGGCCGCCCGTATGCAACTGACCGGTGATGAAGAGGGCGCCTTCGATCGCTGGTACCGCCGTCAGCCTGCCTTTGCCGCCGATGCGCAGGCGCTGCGCCCGGACGGTTCCGTCTACCCTCAGCGCGGCCAGTTTGGTCGCTATGTGGCACAGCGTTTTTCCGACGCCGCGGCCGCCAGCGGCGGACGGCTGCGCCACCTGCGCGATCGGGCGTTCGCTTTTGATCAGGGGACGGTTAGCACTGAGGGCGGACTGCAGCTTAAGGCCGACCTGCTGGTGCTGGCGATCAGCCATCCACCGCCTTCGCTGCCGGCGCAGGCCGAAGCCTGGCGTCACCATCCGGCGCTGATTGCCAACCCGTGGCAGCCTGGCGCGCTCGACGCCATCGCCCCGCACGCCCGGGTGGCGGTGATGGGCACCGGATTAACCATGGCCGATACGGTCGCGACGCTGGACCGGTTGGGCCACCGCGGCAGTATCATCGCCTTTTCGCGCCACGGCCTGCTGTCGCGCGGTAACCTCAGCGGCGCGGGGGCAGCATGGCCCGGCGACTATCAGCAGGGCAACTTGCGCCAGCGCCTGCGCCAGATCCGCCTCGATGTGGCGTATGCGGCGCAGCAGGGCCTGAGCTGGCAGGTGGTGCTGGATGCGGTCCGCCAGCAGGGGCAGCGGATCTGGCAGGCGCTCAGCGTCGCCGATCGCCAGCGTTTTCTGCGCCATCTGCGCCATTACTGGGATGTCCACCGCTACCGCGTGGCGCCGCAGGTCGCCGAGGTGCTGGAGGCGCGCCAGCGCACGGGCAGTCTGCAGGTGCAGGCGGCCAGGCTACTGTCGATGAGCGCTGAAGGCGAGACGCTGCGTCTGACGCTGGCGCGGCGCGGCGGCGGCGTGCAAACCCTGAGCGTCGATCATCTGATCCTGACGACCGGACCCGCGCACCGTGCCCTAACCGACAGCCAGCCATTTTTACAGGACCTCGCCCGCTGCGGCCTGATTCGCGCCGATGCCTTCGGCATGGGCCTGGAGGTGGACAGCCGTTCCCGGGCAGTGGCTGATCCGCAGGTTGAGGCGCTGCCGGTGCTGGTGGCCGGTCCGGCCGCCCGCGGGCGTTTTGGCGAACTGATGGGCCTGCCGCAGGTAGCCGACCATGCCGCTGAGGTGGCGGCGCAAGCGTTACTCACGCTCGGGATCCCGCAGGACTCCCGATGTCCAGCGTACTGAATACCTCCCTTTACCTTCCCTGATTCATTTTGCCGCGTGCGCCCCGGCGACGGGCCGCGCTATGGAGATTGCTATGTCATCACAACGTGAAATTCGTCTTAACGCTTTCGATATGAACTGCGTCGGCCATCAGTCGCCGGGCCTGTGGGCGCATCCCCGGGATCGCTCCTGGCAGTATAAAGATCTGGAGTACTGGGTGAATCTGGCGCGACTGCTGGAGCGCGGCAAGTTCGACGGGCTGTTTATCGCCGACGTGCTTGGCGTCTACGACGTGCTGAACGGCAGCGGCGACGCGGCGATCCGCCAGGCGACGCAGGTGCCGGTCAACGATCCGCTGGCCCTGATCACTCCGATGGCGCTGGTGACGGAGCATCTGGGCTTCGGTCTGACCGCCTCGCTGTCGTTTGAGCATCCTTACCCCTTCGCCCGTCGTCTGTCGACGCTCGACCATCTGACCAAAGGGCGGGTGGGCTGGAACATCGTCACCTCCTATCTGGAGAGCGGGGCGCGCAATATCGGCCAGCAAACTCAGACCGACCACGACACCCGCTATGACTATGCCGATGAGTATTTGCAGGTGATCTACAAACTGCTGGAGGGAAGCTGGGAGGACGGGGCGGTGCTGCGCGACAGAGAGCGCAAGATCTTCAGCGATCCGCGGAAAATCCATCCCATTAACCATCAGGGACAGTTCTTTTCCGTGCCGGGGATCCACCTCTGCGAGCCATCCCCGCAGCGCACACCGGTACTGTATCAGGCGGGAGCGTCCAGCCGCGGCAAACAGTTCGCCGCCGGCCATGCCGAATGCGTCTTCGTCGCTGCGCCGTCGAAAGTGCTGCTGAAGAAGACGGTGGCGGATATTCGCCGCCGGGCGGCTGAGGCCGGGCGCGATCCGCACAGCATTCTGATCTTCAATCTGCAGACGGTAATTGTTGGCGACACCGACCGCGAGGCGCAGGCGAAATGGCAGGAATATAAGCAGTACGTCAGTTATGAAGGCGCGCTGGCGCTGCTCTCCGGCTGGACGGGGATTGATTTCGGCCAGTATCAGCCGGATCAGGTGCTGAAGTATCTGCACACCAACGCCATTCAGTCGGCGGTGGAGGCCTTCTCCACTGCGGACCCGAACCGGCAGTGGACGGTGCAGGCCCTGGCCGACTGGGCCGGTATCGGCGGCTTCGGCCCGCTGGTGGTCGGCAGCGCGCAAACCGTGGCGGACGAACTGCAGTCCTGGGTCGAAGAGACGGATGTCGATGGCTTTAACCTTGCCTATGCCGTCACCCACGAAACCTTCCGCGACGTCGTTGAGCTGCTGGTGCCAGAGCTGCAAAAGCGCGGCGTCTTTAAGCAAGAATACCGTGAGGGGACCCTGCGCGAAAAACTGTTCGGCGCCGGTCCGCGTCTGGCCGCGCCTCACCCGGGCGCCAGCTACCGACGCGATGCGCGCACGGCGGCATCGGTAGAGGAGAAGGTGACATGATCGCTATCGATGATCTGCATAAAAGCTACCGCACGGTGGATGGCCGGCTCAGCGCGGTGCTGAAAGGGCTATCGCTGCAGGTGCCTGAGCGCTCCATCACCGCGGTGGTGGGGCCGAGCGGCGCCGGTAAATCAACTCTCGCGCGCTGCATCAGCCTGCTGGAGCGCCCGGACAGCGGCAGCATTCGTATCAATGGCCTGGATCTGTCGGTGCTGTCCGGCGAGGCGCTGCGCCGGGAGAGGCGGGCGATTGGCACCGTTTTCCAGTCTTCGGCGCTGCTGAGCCGCAGGACCGCCTGGGAGAATGTCGCCCTGCCGCTGGCGTGGCTTGGCGTGGTGGAGCGCGATATCAAGGCGCGGGTCGGTGAGCTGCTGGAGAGCGTCGGCCTGAGCCACAAAGCGGATGCCTGGCCGGCCCAGCTCTCCGGCGGCCAGCGCCAGCGGATCGCCATTGCCCGCGCGCTGGCGCTGCGCCCGTCCGTTCTGCTGGCGGATGAAGCCACCTCCGGCCTCGATCCTCAGGCCACGGCCTCGGTGCTGACTCTGCTCAAGCGGCTGCGTGATGAGTACCAGTTGGCGATCGTCCTGATCACCCATGAAATGGACGCCGTGCGCTCGGCGGCGGATGCGGTGGCGGAGATCCGCGACGGGACGATCGTCCAGTACGGGCGGCTCGAAGATCTGCTGGCGCGTCCCGATTCCCTGCTCGGCCAGCAGCTGTTGCCGCTGACGCCGGCGGCAGCGGCCCACAGCGATTTGCTGCTGCGTCTGAGCTACCGCTGGGATGTGCCGGTGGCCACCGACTGGATCAGCCGCCTGAGCCAGCAGTGGGCGCTGCAGATCGATCTCCTTGGCGGCCACGTCGAGGTGATTAACGGTCGACTGGCCGGTCGTCTGCAGGTTGGAGTGCGCTTTCAGGGCGAACGCCTGTCGCCCGCGCGGCTGCAGGGCCTGCTGGCGCAGCTCGGCATGACGGCGGAGATCCTCGACAGCGCGCCGTTGCTCAGGGAGGCGGTATGAAACCGACAGTGATCAGCCAGGACACCCCCTGGAGCGAAATCCCTTCGCTGCTGCTTCCCGCCTATGGCGAAACCTGGCTAATGGTGGCCATTGTGATGCTGTTTGTCGTCACGCTGGGAGGGCTGGTGGGGGTGGTGCTATTTAACGCCTCGCCGCGGGGATTATTTCCGCACGCACTGCTGTACCGGCTGCTGAACTGGGTGGTCAACATGGGACGTTCGCTGCCGTTTCTGGTGCTGATGGCCGCTATTATCCCGTTCACTTACTGGCTGACCGGCACCACGATTGGCATCCCCGCCGCGGTGGTGCCCATGATCGCCGCCGGCGTCCCGTTCTTTGGCCGTCTGGTGGAGAACGCGCTGCGCGAGCTGCCGGCGGAGGTCACCGCGGTGGGCGTCGTCTGCGGTGGATCGCGCTGGCAAATCATTGCCAGCGCGCAGCTCAGTGAAGCATTGCCGGCGCTGGTGGCGGCGGTGACGCTAAACCTGGTCTCGATGATCGAGTATTCGGCCATCGCCGGGACCATCGGCGCCGGGGGCATCGGCTACCTGGCCGTGGTGTACGGCTATCAGCGCTTCGACAACCATATCATGATCGCGACGATCGTGGCCCTGATCGCCACGATCCAGGTGATTCAATTTTTGGGTGACCGCCTGGTCAACCGTTTACGCCACACGCAGGGGAACCTTGTATGACAACAGAGCAATTTGAGTTACGTAAAGCGCGGCGCTGGCCCTGGCTGGCGGCGCTGGCGGTGATTATCCTGCTCGCCATCGCTTTCTGGTGGTGGCGGGGACATACCCAAAGCCAGCAGGTGGTCTTCGGCAGCACGTTAAAAATTCACTACGAGCCGGCGATGGCCGGCGAGCAGCGGATTATTGAGTATATTAATCAGCATATTGCGCCCGATTACGGCCTGAAGCTGGAGGCGGTGGGGGTGCAGGATCCGGTTCAGGCTGACCGCGCGGTAGCGGAAGGACAGTATGCCGGGACGATCTATCAGCATCAGTGGTGGCTTAAACAGGTGGTGGACGCCAACGGCTTTGCGCTGTCGACTACGGTGCCGGTGTTCCAGTGGGCGTTCGGCATCTATTCCGACCGCTACTCGTCGGTACAGGCGTTGCCCAACGGCGCGACCATCGTGGTGCCTGACGACGGCGCCAATCAGGGACAGGCTCTGTGGCTGCTGCAGCGCATTGGTTTGATCTCGCTTGACCCGGCGGTAGAGCCGCGCACGGCGAAGCTGAAAAATATTGTCGACAACCCGCATCAGTTTGTCTTTAAAGAGCTGGATCTGCTGACCATGCCGCGGGCGTTAAATTCGGTGGATGCCGCCATCGGCTATGTCTCGCAATTTGACGCCGGGAAAGTGCCGCGTGAGAAAGGCATTTTATTCCCGCCGGCGCCGCGCACCTTTGCTTCGCAATTAGTGATTGGTACGCCGTATTTATCGCAGGAAAATATCGTCAAATTAAAACAGGCCTTTTCTGACCCACGGATCCAGACGTGGTTAAAAACCACCAACGATCCGCTGGTAAAAGACGTATTAGTTCCGGTATCGGCGGAATAAGCGTCCTGCACGACGTCTCTTTTCGTTGTTATTTACTTCCTTTTAGGATGCGCGAAAGCGCGTCCTTTTTGTGCTGGTGATTTTAATTAACTTATTGATTATATTGATTTTTATAGTATGAATTGTTGTTTTGATTCTCGCCGCTCGAGGTTTATAACCGCTGATGACCTGCACAAAATAATAAGGTGAAAAAATGAGTACATTACCAGTGGATAATCCCGGTATCGCTTCGGTACCGGTCAGTAGCGTCGGGGATGTGGCGCGGCTAATTAATTCCGGCAGGGAACAGGCGAAATATGCGCGGATGATTGTCTTCCTCGCGCTGGGCGGCGTTTTTCTCGACGCGTATGACTTAACCACGCTCTCTTACGGTATTGATGACGTCGTGCGTGAATTTCAGCTCTCGCCGCTGCTGACCGGCCTGGTGACCTCCTCCATTATGGTCGGGACCATTGTCGGCAATATTATTGGCGGCTGGCTGACCGATAAATATGGTCGCTATTCGGTGTTTATGGCCGATATGTTCTTTTTCGTTATTTCGGCTATCGCCGCCGGGCTGGCGCCAAACGTCTGGGTGTTGATTGGCGCTCGCTTCCTGATGGGCATCGGCGTCGGCATCGACCTGCCGGTGGCGATGTCCTATCTGGCCGAGTTTTCCCGCTTTGCCGGCAAAGGCAACAAAGCGGCTCGCCTCGCGGCGTGGTGCCCGATGTGGTACGCCGCCTCAACCGTCTGCTTTCTTATTATCTTCGGTCTCTATTTCCTGTTGCCGCAGGAGCATCTTGACTGGCTGTGGCGCGCCTCCCTGCTGTTCGGCGCCGTGCCGGCGCTGCTGATTATCGCCGTCCGCAGCCGGTTCATGAACGAATCCCCGCTGTGGGCGGCAAACCAGGGCGATCTGACCTCTGCGGTGCGCATCTTACGCGACTCCTGGGGGATCCATGCCCATGAGGTCCCGACGGCGAAGCCGGCGCCGGCGCCGAAAGTGAGCTTTCGCGTGCTGTTCGAAAAACCCTACCGTGAGCGGACTATCGTCGCCGGGGTGATGAATATCTGTATCTCCTTCGAGTACACGGCGATTGCCTTTTTCCTGCCGTCAATTCTTGCCCAGTTTCTCGGGGCTGGCGTCTTCGAAACTATTTCGGCATCACTGGGGCTGAACGCCCTGTTTGCCTTTACCGGCGGGCTGCTTGGTATGCATCTGGCGTGGAAATATCCTTCGCGTCATGTGGCGATAGCCGGCTTTGCCCTGCAGTTTGTGGCGCTGATTGTGCTGGCGCTGGTGGGGCAACCGCACGCGACGGCAGGCATCGTACTGGCCATCGCGATGCTGGGACTGTGGCTGTTCGCCGAAGGATTTGGCCCGGGGGCGCAGCTGATGATCTACCCGGCGCTCTCCTATCCCACCGCCATTCGCGCCACCGGGGTCGGTTTCAGCCGGGCGCTTTCCGGGATCGGCAGCGCGCTGGCGCTGTTTATTCTGCCGCTGCTGCAGGCCTCGCTCGGCACGCAGATGTTCTGGGTGGTCTCGCTTGCCGCCATTATTCCCATTTTCTTCCTGCTGGCGGTCCGTCATGAACCGACACGAGAAGATATTGACGCAATTCATGAATAAGGAACCGACTATGACCTTGCTCTCCACTGGCACCGATTATGACGCGCTGGCGGCCGCCTTCCGCCCGATATTCACCCGCATCGCCCAGGGCGCCGCGGAGCGCGAACAGCAGCGCGTTCTGCCCGAGGAGCCGATCCGCTGGCTGAAAGAAGCGGGCTTCGGCACGCTGCGTATCCCGCGCGAGAAGGGCGGCTGGGGCGCTTCGCTGCCGCAGCTCAGCGCGCTGCTGATTGAGCTGGCGCAAGCGGATTCTAACCTGCCGCAGGCCCTGCGCGCGCACTTTGCTTTTGTGGAAGATCAGCTGAATCAGCCGGATTCCGCCGGGCGCGACCGCTGGTTTCGTCGCTTCCTTGACGGCGAGCTGGTGGGCAGCGGCTGGACGGAGATCGGCGCGGTTAAGCTGGGGGAGGTGAACACTCGGGTGACGCCGGCAGAGGGCGGCTGGCGACTCGACGGCGAGAAGTTCTACAGCACCGGCGCGCTGTACGCCGACTGGATCGATGTGTTTGCCCGGCGCAGCGATACCGGTGGCGATGTGATTGCCCTGGTCAGCACCCAACAGCCCGGCGTGGCGCGGGAAGATGACTGGGATGGCTTTGGCCAGCGGCTGACCGGCAGCGGGACCACCCGCTTCACCGACGCCCGGGTGGAAACCGACCACGTCTACGACTTTGCCCAGCGCTTTCGCTATCAGACCGCCTTCTATCAGCATGTGCTGCTGGCGACCCTCGCGGGCATCGGCCTGGCGGTTGAGCGGGATGCCGCGCAGGGCGTCAAACACCGGTCCCGGATGTACAGCCACGGCAACGCCGCCGTACCGCGCGATGATGCCCAGGTTCTGCAGGTCGTTGGGCAGATTAGCAGCTGGGCATGGGCGACCCGGACCGCGGTCCTGCAGGCCGCGGAATCGCTGCAGCAGGCCTATGTGGCGCACGTCAGCGACGACGAAGCGCTGATCGCCCGGCGCAACCAGCTGGCGGAAGTGGAAGCGGCGCAGGCGCAGGTGATCGCCAGCGACTGGATCCCGCGGGCGGCGACGGAGCTGTTCAATGCCCTCGGGGCGTCGGATACGCGTACCCGTCTGGCGCTGGACCGTCACTGGCGCAATGCGCGGACGGTCGCCTCGCATAATCCGGTGATTTACAAGGCGCGCAATATCGGAAACTGGCTGGTGAACGGTGAGGCGCCGACCTTCATCTGGCAGATTGGCAATGGTGAGAAAACGGCGGGATAAGTCCGTCGGCGACGGGGGGCGCAATGCCTCCCGCCGCCGGGAAAACTAAGGTTTATCCAGCGACCAGGTGGCGCTGCGTACGTCGACTTTCACCGGCAGCAGGCCGATGCGCGTAAAGGTATCCGCCAGCGCCTGCTGTTCGTTATACACCGCCGGCGTCATGCGTTCAGCGCCGTAGGGCAGGCGGGCCAGGGTCTTCAGCCAGATGGCTTTATCCAGCCCGGTTGAGGTCGACAGGAGGCCGGCGGCCTCGTCCTGATGGCTGTTCGCCCACACACTGAGTTTACCCAGCTCATCCACCACCTGTTTTGCCGTCTCCGGGTAGGTATCCGCAAACTTACGGCTGGCGAGATAGAAGGTGTAGTGCGGCACCAGCCCCTCGGCGTTGCTTATTTGTCGGGCTTTCGCGTTGGTTTCCACTTCCGCGAGGAACGGATCCCAGATCACCCACGCATCAATCGCCCCGCGCTGGAAAGCGGCGCGGGCGTCCGCCGGCGGCAGATAGACCGGGGTGATGTCTTTATAGCTGAGGCCCGCTTTTTCCAGCGCGGCGACCAGCAGGTAGTTGACGTCGGACCCCTTGTTCAGCCCCACGCGCTTGCCCTTCAGATCGGCTACGCTGCGGATCGTCGACTGCTCCGGGACCACAATCGCTTCCGTTTTTGGGTTAGCGGGGGAGTGGGCAAGGTAGACCAGATCGGCTTGTGCCGCCTGGGCAAAGGCCGGCGGCGCATCGCCGGTGGCGGCCAGATCGATACTGCCGACGTTGAGCCCCTCCAGCATTTGCGGACCGGCGGGGAATTCGACCCAGCGGACGGCAATGCCCTGTTTTTTCAGGCTCTCATCCAGGGTGCCGCGATATTTCAGCAGTGCGAAGATGTTCGCCTTTTGATAGCCGATGTTGACGGTCTCCGGCGCTTTGGCCAGCGCGGAGGCGGAAAGGGCGGCGAGGACCAGCAGCCAGGCGGGGCGGAATCGGTTGGACATTGTCTGTTCTCCTTAGCGTTTTGCGTAAGGTAACAAACAGCGCTTATAACCATTAAATAACTAAATTTTAATTGATATAACAAAAGGTGGGTGAGAGGGCCCGCCGCGGCGACGCGTGGCGGGCCAGCAGGTTAATCGCAGGCGACAATCTTCATCGCCAGACCACCGCGGGAGGTTTCCCGGTACTTGGCGTTCATGTCTTTGCCGGTTTCGTACATGGTCTCAATGACTTTATCGAGGCAGACGCGCGGCTCGCTGGTCCGGCGCAGCGCCATTCGCGCGGCGTTGACCGCTTTCACGGCGGCGATAGCGTTGCGTTCGATGCAAGGCACCTGCACCTGGCCGGCGACCGGGTCGCAGGTCAGACCGAGGTTATGCTCCATGGCGATCTCTGCCGCGATGCACACCTGGCCCGGGCTACCGCCCAGCAGTTCCGCCAGACCGGCCGCCGCCATTGAGCAGGCGACGCCCACTTCACCCTGGCAACCCACTTCGGCGCCGGAGATCGAGGCGTTCATCTTATACAGCGAACCAATCGCGCTGGCCACCAGCATATAGCGGGCCAGGGAGTTGCTGTTCACCTTGCGGATAAACTTGTCGTAATAGGCCAGCACTGCCGGCACGATACCGCAGGCGCCGTTGGTCGGCGCGGTTACCACCCGGCCGCCGGCGGCGTTCTCTTCGTTCACCGCGAGAGCGAACATATTGATCCAGTCGACCACCGCCATCGGGTCGCTGTTGGTGGTGTCCTGGCTCACCAGCATGCGGCGCAGCGCGGCGGCCCGGCGCGGAACGCGCAGTTTGCCCGGCAGGACGCCTTCGGTGGTAATGCCGCGCTCAATCCCGGCGCTCATCACTTCCCACACCGCGGCGAAGTGTTGCTCCAGTGCCTCTTTACTGTGTAGCGCCAGTTCGTTCTGCATCATCAGGCCGGAGAGCGACAGCCCGGTTTCGCGGCAGTGACGCTGCAGGTCGGCGGCGTTTTTATAGGGGTAAGGGACGGCCACCGGCGCGTCAGTGGTCTGGCCGAAGTGCGCTTCATCGACGATAAAGCCGCCGCCGATGGAGTAGTACGTCTGGCTGTAGAGCACCTGGTCGCCGGCCAGGGCGGTGATGCGCATGCCGTTCTCATGCAGCGAAAGGTTGTCGGCATGGAAATTCATGCACTGATCGACCGGGAAGTCCACTTCGTGCTGGCCGTTGGCCAGCATCAGGCGACCGTGGGTGTTAACGTCCTGAATAAATCCCGGAATGGCGTCAATGTCGACGGTGTCCGGCAGGTTGCCGGCGAGCCCCATGATAATCGCGATATCGGTATGGTGGCCTTTACCGGTCAGGGAGAGGGAGCCGTAGACGTCGACGACGACTTTGCTCACCTCGGCCAGCAGGCCGCGCGCGATCAGGTCGTCAGTAAATTGTTTGCCCGCTTTCATCGGTCCAACGGTATGGGAGCTGGAAGGGCCAATGCCGATTTTAAAGATATCGAATACGCTGATCATATGTATTCCCGTGCTGTCGGAAAGCGCGCCGCCGTTCAGCGGCGCGGGGGGGAGGTGTTGACTGAATTAGCTGAACAGCGAGTAGAAGATCGCGGAGATGGCAATCAGACCCATAATCACCACGAAGACGTTGCTAACGTGGCCGCTGTATTTACGCATCGCCGGCACTTTCTGAATCGCGTACATCGGCATCAGGAACAGGATCATCGCGATAATCGGGCCGCCGAGGGTCTCGATCATGCCGAGGATGCTCGGGTTCAGCGTCGCTACAATCCAGGTAGTAACCAGCATGAACAGCGCGGTCAGCTTGTTCAGTTTGTTGATTTCGATCGATTTGCCTTTACCGCGCAGGGACTTAATCACCATGCCATTAAAGCCTTCGCGGGCGCCCAGGTAGTGGCCGAGGAAGGATTTGGTGATGGCGATCATCGCGATGATCGGCGCCATCCAGGCAATGATTGGCGCGTTAAAGTGGTTCGCCAGGTAAGACAGAATCGAGATGTTCTGCTCTTTCGCCGCTGCCAGGTCTGCCGGAGAGAGGCTCAGAACGCAGCTGAAGACGAAGAACATCACGGTCAGCACCATCATGATGTGGGCGCGAGCCAGGATGCTGGAGCATTTTTTCTCGGCGCCTTCGCCGTACTCTTCACGCTTGGCAACCGCGAAGGAGGAGATGATCGGCGAGTGGTTGAAAGAGAAGACCATTACCGGGATCGCCAGCCACAGGGTCATCAGCAGGCCGTTGCCGGTGACGGAGGCGCCGCTCAGGGAGAGGGTCTCCAGCGCCGCGCCGTTCCACTGCGGGATCAGGTACAGCGCCAACACCATCAGGGCGATAACGAACGGGAACACCAGCACGCTCATCGCTTTTACAATCATCTGCTCACCGAAACGCACGATAGTCATCATGCCGACGATCAGGATCAGCGACAGAATAGCGCGCGGCGGCGGCGTCATGTGCAGCTGGTGCGCCATGAAGCTTTCGACGGTATTGGTGATCGCCACGCTGTAGACCAACAGGATTGGATAGATAGCGAAGAAGTAGAGCAGGGTAATCAGCTTACCTGCGCCTACGCCGAAGTGTTCTTCAACCACTTCAGTAATGTCTTCGCCCGGGTTTTTGCCGGAGAGCACGAAGCGGGTCATACCGCGGTGGGCGAAGAAGGTCATCGGGAAGGCCAGAATCGCCATGATAATCAGGGGGATCATGCCGCCGACGCCGGCGTTGATCGGCAGGAACAAGACGCCCGCGCCGATCGCTGTACCGTACAGGCCCAGCATCCACATGGTGTCGGTTTTACGCCATCCGCTGCGGGTTTCGCCCGAAACGATGGTGCTGGTTTGAGTGGTTTCCATCTGTATCTCCTGGAGGAATCAACAAAATCTAATGAACAAATACAATTGCGTAACACGAAATTCGTTTAATTACGGTTTTTTTAGAAATTTTCTCCGTAATAATTGGGCCGGAAAGATACATTTATATGGTTTATGCATCAGTGATCGCGATCTCAAATGCAATAATCCACTTTCAATGTGCGTATTTTTAGTCCAACAGCCTGTTTCTGGTGATCAGCCAGCGATTTGTGGCGCGCAGGCTACCATTTGCAGCATATGAGATAAAAGCGGGGCGGCGTAATAACGAGGGATTTACTGTAAAAAAGAGAAGTGGTCGACGTTTTTGCGCTTAAAACCATTTTTTGCAGTGATAATTGTCGCAGTTTTTACTAACGCAAACGATTGGCTATGTAAAAACAATTCAGGTGTTTGATTAGTCACAGAAAGGTTTTTGGCGCGTTTTGGAAGTCAGAGAAAGCGTGCCCGCCGGGGCAACAGGCGCTGCCCCGGCGGGACGGAAATCAGGCGATGATTTCGTAGCAGGGAATATAGGCGGTACCGCCAGGAAGCTTCATGCGGTGCTGGGCGACGAAGCCCTGCAGCAGATCGTCCATGCGGCGCATCATCTCCGGGTCGCCGTGCAGCTTGTATGGACCGTACTGCTCGATGGCCTGGATGCCCACCTCTTTGACGTTACCTGCGACAATGCCGGAGAAGGCGCGGCGCAGGTCGGCGGCCAGCACTTCCACCGGCTGGTCCGGGGAGAGTTTGAGGTTGGCCATGTTTTCATGGGTCGGATCAAACGGCATCTGCAGGTCCGGCGAGATACGAATTGACCAGTTGAAGCTGTAGGCGTCGTCGGTCTCGCGACGGCTCTCTTTCACCAGCGGCATCGCTTTTTTCATCTGCCGCGCCACTTCCGCCGGGTCGTCGATGATGATCCGGTAGTGGCGACGGGCGGATTCGCCCAGGGTATGGGTGATAAATTCGTCCAGCACGCGGAAGTAGTCAGCGCTCTCTTTCGGTCCGGTGAGGATCAGCGGCAGCACCTGCGCTTTGTTATCCGGATGCATCAGAATACCCAGCAGGTAGAGCAGTTCTTCGGCGGTGCCGACGCCGCCCGGGAAGATGATGATCCCGTGGGCGATGCGCACGAAGGCCTCCAGACGCTTTTCGATGTCCGGCATGATGATCAGTTCATTGACCAGCGGGTTTGGCGGTTCTGCGGCGATAATGGACGGTTCGGTCATGCCGATAAAGCGGCTGTCTTTGTAGCGCTGCTGCGCGTGGCCGACGGCGGCGCCTTTCATCGGCGCTTCCATCGCGCCAGGCCCGCAGCCGGTGCAGATATTCAGTTCCCGCAGTCCCAGCTGCGTACCGACGCGGCGGGCGTAGAGATATTCGTTTTCGTTGATCGAGTGGCCGCCCCAGCAGACGATCATGTTCGGCGCTTCGCCGACGTGTAGCGCGCGGGCGTTGCGCAGGATCGAGAACACCAGGTTGGTGATATGGACCGAACTTTCGAGATCGAGGTTCGGGAAGCGAACGGTATTGTGGATCTGGCCGTACACGAAGAGGATGTCGCGCAGTACGGCGAACAGGTTGGCCTGCAGGGAACGAATAATGCGCCCGTCAACGAAGGCGTCTTCCGGCGGGTTGATCAGTTCCAGCTTCACGCCGCGTTCGCGACGCAGCACGTTAATATCGAAATTTTCAAAACGGGACAGGAGCTCCTTGCTGTTATCGGTCAGGCTCCCCGAGTTGAGCACAGCAAGCGAGCAGTTGCGAAACAGTTGATACAGGTCGCTGCTGGCGGTGCGCTTAAGCATATCCACTTCCAGCTGCGACAGCATATCCATTGAACCAAGCGGGCTAACATGTGTAATCAAGTGAACTCCTTACAGGACGCTTATGGTCTTCCTGTGATTACAATAGCCCTGCGAGCGGCGTTTCCACAACCTTGCGCGCGCCTAAACGCACGCATATTGTGAAATTATTTATTATTGTCGGGCGAGGCGGCCAGTGGCGGGGGAAAAGTCGCCGTTGCTGCGCCAGGGGTTGATATCCAGACCGCCGCGTCGCGTATAGCGGGCGTAAACGGAAAGCGATTCCGGCTGGCAGAAACGGAGAATATCGTTAAAGATGCGCTCGACGCACTGCTCATGGAATTCGTTATGGTGGCGGAAAGAAACCAGATAGCGCAGGAGCTGCTCGCGGTTGATTTTCGCCCCACGATACTGGATCTGCACCGAGCCCCAGTCCGGCTGGTGGGTGATCAGGCAGTTGGACTTCAGCAGATGGCTGACCAGCGTCTCTTCCACGATTTTGCCGCTGGCGGCGCCCTGCAGGTAGTCGGCGCTGAACTGATAGTTATCGATCTCGATATCCTGATCGTCGATGCAGGCGCCGTGCAGGTGGGCAATCGGCTGGCCTTCCAGTTCATCCAGCCGATACAGCGACACCTTGACCTCGCCCTGCGCGCAGACGCTCAGATCGCGGGTTAGCGTCTCTTCAACCTCCTGCCAGCTGGCGAAACGCGTCTGGTTGAAGCTGTTGAGATAGAGCTTAAAGCTTTTTGATTCCACCAGATTGACGGTGGTGTCGGGCAGTTCGACGTGGCCGACGGCCACCTGCGGCAGGCCTTTGCCGTTCAGCCAGGAGAGTTCGTAGAGCGTCCAGATATCGGCGCCGTGAAACGGCAGGTTGTCGGCATGCAGGCCAAGCGGGTCGCGGTTAAGGCTGCGCGGAACGCCCTGCAGCAGCGAGGCGTCATAGGTATCGCGGTAATCGGTTGATTTACCGAGCGTCAGGCCGGCCAGCGCCTGATGATTATCGTAAGAAGACATGTTTCACCATAGTAAAGCGGGTACACTATTACCCCAGTGTATCCTGTCTAACGTGAAGAGAGAAACCGGTGGACCATCAGACCGCAGAAGCGCTGCATGCTTTTACCCAACGTTATTGCGCCGCCTGGCAGCAGCAGCGCCACAGCCTGCCGCGCAGTGAAGAGCTTTACGGCGTTCCGTCGCCTTGCGTCGTCGACACCCAGGACGAGGCCGTTTTCTGGCAGCCGCAGCCGTTTTCGCTGGCGCAAAATATCAGTGCGGTTGAACGCGCCCTGGATATTGTGGTACAACAGCCGCTTCATTCTTATTATACCACTCAGTTTGCCGGCGATATGACCGGCCGGTTCGCCGGCGAAACGCTAACGCTGCTGCAGACCTGGAGTGAAGAGGATTTCCAGCGGGTGCAGGAAAACCTCATCGGGCACCTGGTGGTGCAGAAGCGGCTGAAGCTGGCGCCGACGCTGTTCATCGCTACCCTCGAGAGTGAACTGGATGTCATTTCCGTCTGTAATCTCAGCGGTGAAGTCGTCAAAGAGACCCTCGGCACCGCCAAACGCCTCACCCTTTCCCCCTCGCTTGCGGGTTTCCTCAACCAGCTTGAGCCGGTGCTGTAATCCAGTCTGCCTGGTCATTTGTGAGAGATCTCTTACAAAACCTGTAAGAGATCATCATCATTTAAGGCAAATTTAATCCAATCTTTTTTTGTTAAGTTATTGGTATTAAATTAGATCTTAATTTTTTCGTCCTTTTGAGTGGGGACTAATCTTAAGAGATTGTCTCAAGAAGGGTTGTAAGAAGAGGCAGAATCAGTGATCCTATGTCTGTCGACAGGAAGTCGCGAAATGAAGCGAACATCAGGATGATGGCGCTTCTGCAGGACCCGCCAGGATGGCGTTGCAAGGACAGGCTTCAGGATGAAGCAAGGATAACGCAGGATCGCGTAATGGACACCTCCAGGATGGAGAATGAGAGCCGCTCAGGATGAACGGTGGATCAGGAAGATCGGGACAAACTTAAGGATAAGTCATTTCACATCGGGGTGGTGTGAAAGCAGGATGCACGAGTTTATGGATGAACATGGTCAGGAGACCTCAGGAAAAGTTTTCAAGGACGAGCAGGGAGCACCAATGTAGCGGGAATGCTGCAAAACGAACCGGGAGCACTGTTTATACAGTGCTCCCTTTTTTTATTTCTCCTGCGGATTTGCTATCCTGCGCCCGGTTTTTAACTCATCGAGGTTTCCCCCATGACTCTTCACGATAGCGTGCGCGATCGCCTGCGCGCCATTGAAGCCCTGCTGCGCGAAACAGAACACTGGCAGGAGACGGCGCCGGACAGCAGCGCCTTCGCCAGCGATAAGCCGTTTTGCCTGGATACCCTGGAGCCGCTGGAGTGGCTGCAGTGGGTCCTGATCCCGCGTATGCATCAGCTGCTGGAGAGCGGCCAGCCGCTGCCGCAAAATTTCGCCGTTGCGCCGTATTACGAAATGGCGCTGGATCAAGCCCACCCGGTTCGCGAATCCATGCTGGCGGAGCTGCTGCTGCTGGACGCGCTGTTTGCCGGTGAGCAGGCCTGATGCTGGAGATAATCTACCAGGACGACTGGCTGGTGGCGGTCAACAAACCGTCGGGCTGGCTGGTGCACCGCAGCTGGCTCGATCGCGATGAGAAAGTGGTGGTGATGCAGACCGTGCGCGACCAGATCGGTCAGCACGTTTTTACCGCCCATCGCCTCGACCGGCCCACCTCCGGCGTCCTGCTCATGGGGCTGTCAAGCGAGGCGGGTCGGCTGCTGGCGCAGCAGTTCGAGCAGCATCAGATCCAGAAGCGCTACCATGCGATCGTCCGCGGCTGGCTGATGGAAGAGGCGCTGCTCGATTATCCGCTGGTGGAAGAGCTGGATAAAATCGCCGATAAGTTCGCCCGCGAAGATAAAGGCCCGCAGCCGGCGGTGACCCATTATCGTGGTCTGGCGACGGTAGAGATGCCGGTCGCTACCGGGCGTTATCCCACCACGCGCTACGGGCTGGTGGAACTGGAGCCGAAAACCGGCCGCAAGCACCAGCTGCGCCGCCATCTGGCCCACCTGCGTCATCCGATCCTCGGCGACAGCAAGCACGGCGATCTGCGGCAAAACCGCAGCGCCGCGGAGCATTTCGGCTGCCACCGCCTGATGCTGCACGCCAGCGAACTGTCGTTAACTCATCCCTTTACCGGTGAGCCGCTGACCCTGCGCGCCGGTTTTGACGACGTCTGGATGCGTGCGCTGTCGCAGTTTGGCTGGCGCGGGCTTCTCCCGCTAAATGAAAGGGTTGAGTTTGCCGACGACTGCGGTCAGGATGAAGAGAATAAGGACAATCCTGGGAGATAATAGCATGGCGGAAGTCGGAATTTTTGTCGGCACCATGTACGGCAACTCGCTGCTGGTTGCGGAAGAAGCAGAAGCGATCCTCAGCGGACTGGGACACAAGGCTACCGTGTATGAGGATCCGCAGGTCAACGACTGGGAATCCTATACGGGGAAGTATGTGCTGGTGGTCACCTCCACCACCGGGCAGGGCGATCTGCCGGACAGCATCGTCCCGCTGTATGAGGGCATCAAAGATATGTATCAACCTCACCTGCGTTACGGCATTATCGCGCTGGGCGACAGCACCTACGCCAACTTTTGCGGCGGCGGCCTGAAGTTCGATCAGCTACTGCAGGAGCAGGGCGCGAAGCGCATCGGCGAGATGCTGAAGATTGACGCCAGCGAAGATCCGGAGCCGGAGAGCGTCTCTAATCCATGGGTTGAGCAGTGGGCTACCCTGCTAGAATAAAAGCGCTGCCCTCTCCCTACGCAGAGGGCGCCCTTTCAAGCTGTCGCGGCCAGATACGCGGACAGCAAAAGTGTAGCCCTTTTCGGGCCGCACGCCTTCAGGCAAATGCACAATATCCTTAGCAATATCATGGGTTAAGCTAGCCAGTTTCACCGCGTCAAGAGAGGTATTTCACACTCCGGCTCTTTTTGCTGCCCTTTTGACCACCCGCGGCGCTGGTTTTTCATTTCCGTGAACTTCCCCCCATTCTTTCAGGCATACGCCATAAACCACCTGCAATAGCGGCGTAAAAGCTGTGTAGATGCACGGTGAGCCGCGGTGTGCCTCTTCATATACTGCTCCAGCCAGTGACAAATGCAGTGCCAGATATAACGACAACTATCAAAACACGACCACGTCATTCTGATTACCCTACAGGTTGTGCTGTTCAGAATGAACGTAGCTAAACGCTATGATTCAGGAGTACAACAATGAGTTCATTAAGTCAGGCGGCGACGGCGGCTGAAAAGCGCACCAATGCCCGCTACTGGATAGTGGTGATGCTGTTTATCGTCACCTCTTTTAACTATGGCGACCGGGCGACGCTGTCGATCGCCGGTTCGGAAATGGCCAAAGATATCGGCCTGGATCCGGTGGGGATGGGGTATGTCTTCTCCGCGTTCTCATGGGCTTATGTCATCGGCCAGATCCCGGGCGGCTGGCTGCTCGACCGCTTCGGTTCGAAGCGCGTCTATTTCTGGTCGATCTTCATCTGGTCGATGTTTACCCTGCTGCAGGGCTTCGTCGACATCTTCAGCGGCTTTGGCATTATCGTCGCGCTGTTTACCCTGCGTTTCCTCGTTGGCCTGGCCGAATCGCCGTCGTTCCCGGGTAACAGCCGTATCGTGGCCGCCTGGTTCCCGGCGCAGGAGCGCGGCACGGCGGTGGCGATCTTCAACTCCGCTCAGTACTTTGCCACCGTTATCTTCGCGCCGATCATGGGCTGGCTGACGCATGAGGTGGGCTGGTCGCACGTCTTCTTCTTTATGGGCGGCCTGGGGATTGTGATTAGCTTTGTCTGGCTGAAAGTGATCCACGATCCGAACAACCATCCGGGAGTAAACAAGAAGGAACTGGAATATATCGCCGAAGGCGGCGCCCTGATCAACATGGATCAAAAGAGCAGCGCGCAGAAGGTGCCGTTCAGCGTCAAAATGGGCCAAATCAAGCAGCTGATCGGATCGCGGATGATGATCGGCATCTATATCGGTCAGTACTGCATTAACGCCCTGACCTATTTCTTTATTACCTGGTTCCCGGTTTACCTGGTGCAGGCGCGCGGCATGTCGATCCTCAAAGCGGGGTTTGTCGCCTCCGTTCCGGCGGTGTGCGGGTTCGTCGGCGGGGTGCTGGGCGGGGTGATCTCTGACTGGTTAATGCGTCGCACCGGCTCGCTGAACATTGCCCGCAAAACGCCGATAGTACTGGGGATGCTGCTCTCCATGACCATGCTGATGTGTAACTATGTCAACGTGGAGTGGATGGTGATTGGCTTTATGGCGATGGCCTTCTTCGGCAAAGGGATCGGCGCGCTTGGCTGGGCGGTGATGGCGGATACCGCGCCGAAAGAGATTAGCGGTCTTTCCGGCGGCCTGTTCAACATGTTCGGCAATATCTCCGGTATCGTCACCCCGATCGCTATCGGCTATATCGTCGGCACCACCGGCTCGTTCAACGGGGCGCTGGTTTACGTCGGCATCCATGCCCTGGTGGCAGTGCTGAGCTACCTGGTGCTGGTGGGCGACATCAAACGTATTGAACTGAAACCTGTAGCGGGACGTTAATCATGACTACCCAATCCAGCCCGATTATTACAGAGATGAAGGTCATTCCGGTGGCCGGACACGACAGCATGCTGCTGAACATCGGTGGGGCGCATAACGCCTGGTTTACCCGCAATATCGTGGTGTTGACCGATAACGCCGGCAACACCGGCGTGGGCGAAGCCCCTGGCGGTGAGGTTATCTACCAGACGCTGCTGGCGGCGATCCCGCAGGTGGTAGGTCAGGAGGTCGCCAGGCTGAATCGCGTGGTGCAGCAGGTACACAAAGGCAATCAGGCGGCGGATTTCGACACCTTTGGCAAAGGGGCGTGGACCTTTGAACTGAAAGTCAACGCGGTAGCGGCGCTGGAGGCCGCGCTGCTCGATCTGCTCGGCAAAGTGCTCAATGTGCCGGTCTGCGAGCTGCTGGGGCCGGGCAAGCAGCGTGATGCCGTCACCGTGCTGGGCTACCTGTTCTATATCGGCGATCGGCAGAAAACCGACCTTGGTTATCTGGACCATACGCCGGGCGATCACGAATGGTATCGCCTGCGCCACCAGCAGGCGTTGAGCAGCGAAGCGGTGGTGCGCCTGGCGGAAGCCGCTCAGGATCGCTACGGTTTCAAAGACTTTAAGCTGAAGGGCGGCGTGCTGCCCGGCGAGCAGGAAATTGACACCGCCCGGGCGCTGAAAAAGCGCTTTCCGGACGCGCGCATCACCGTCGATCCTAACGGCGCCTGGCTGCTGGATGAGGCGATCGCCCTGTGCAAAGGGCTGCAGGATGTTCTGACCTACGCCGAAGATCCGTGCGGCGCCGAGCAGGGTTTTTCCGGCCGGGAGGTGATGGCCGAGTTCCGCCGCGTCACCGGGCTACCGGTCGCCACCAATATGATCGCCACTAACTGGCGCGAGATGGGTCATGCGGTGATGCTCAACGCCGTCGATATTCCGCTGGCGGACCCGCACTTCTGGACGCTCTCCGGCGCGGTACGAGTGGCGCAGCTGTGCGACGAATGGGGGCTGACCTGGGGCTGCCATTCCAACAACCATTTTGATATTTCCCTTGCGATGTTTACCCACGTCGGCGCCGCGGCGCCGGGTCAGCCCACCGCCATCGACACCCACTGGATCTGGCAGGAAGGCGAGGCGCGCCTGACCAAAAATCCGTTGCAGATTATTAACGGCAAGATTGCCGTGCCAGACGCGCCGGGACTCGGCGTGGAACTTGACTGGGAGCAGGTGCGCAAAGCCCATGAGGCCTATAAATCGCTGCCGGGCGGCGCGCGCAACGACGCGGGCCCGATGCAGTACCTGATCCCCGGCTGGACATTCGACCGCAAACGTCCCGTTTTCGGCCGCCACTAATTACAAAAGGATGATGCTATGACGACTTTCTCTTCCACGCCCGTTGTCACCACCATGCAGGTGATCCCGGTTGCCGGCCATGACAGTATGCTGATGAATCTGAGCGGGGCCCACGCTCCGTACTTCACCCGCAATATCGTGATTATCAAAGATAACGCCGGCCATACCGGCGTCGGTGAAATTCCGGGGGGCGAAAAAATTCGCCAGACTCTGGAGGATGCCATTCCGCTGGTGGTGGGCAAAACGCTGGGCGAGTATAAAAACGTGCTCGGCGCGGTGCGCAATCAGTTCGCCGACCGTGACGCCGGCGGCCGCGGCCTGCAGACCTTTGACCTGCGTACCACCATTCACGTGGTGACCGGAATCGAAGCGGCGCTGCTGGACCTGCTGGGCCAGCATCTTGGGGTCAACGTCGCCTCGCTGCTCGGCGATGGACAACAGCGCAGCGAAGTTGAAATGCTGGGCTACCTGTTCTTTATCGGTAACCGCCACGCCACGCCGCTGGCCTATCAGAGCCAGCCTGATGAACAATGCGAGTGGTATCGCCTGCGCCATGAAGAGGCGATGACGCCGGATGCGGTGGTCCGCCTCGCGGAAGCGGCGTATGAAAAATATGGCTTCAACGACTTTAAGCTGAAGGGCGGCGTGCTGGCCGGTTTTGAAGAAGCCGAAGCGATCGGCGCCCTGGCGAAGCGCTTCCCGAATGCCCGCGTGACCCTCGATCCGAACGGCGCCTGGCTGCTTGAAGAAGCCATTCAGATTGGCAAGCAGCTGAAGGGAGTACTGGCCTATGCGGAGGATCCGTGCGGCGCTGAGCAGGGCTTCTCCGGCCGCGAAGTGATGGCGGAGTTCCGTCGCGCGACGGGCCTGCCGACCGCCACCAATATGATCGCCACCGACTGGCGGCAGATGGGCCATACGCTCTCCCTGCAGTCGGTGGATATCCCGCTGGCGGACCCGCACTTCTGGACCATGCAGGGATCGGTTCGCGTGGCGCAGATGTGCCATGAGTTTGGCCTGATCTGGGGTTCGCACTCTAATAACCACTTCGACGTGTCGCTGGCGATGTTCACCCACGTTGCGGCTGCGGCGCCGGGCAAGATCACCGCTATCGATACCCACTGGATCTGGCAGGAGGGCAATCAGCGTCTGACCAAACAACCGTTTGAAATTAAAGGCGGAATGGTGCAGGTGCCGAGCACGCCGGGTCTGGGGGTTGAGCTGGATATGGACCGCGTAATGCAGGCAAATGAGCTATATAAGAAACATGGCCTTGGCGCCCGCGACGATGCGATGGCGATGCAGTACCTGATCCCGGGCTGGACCTTTGACAACAAGCGTCCATGCATGGTGCGCTAAAAGGCCGCCGGCCTCTGCGGGGGCCGGCATTGCGCGATAGCCACAAGGGTTAGCTCAGAGTAAGGACTGCAGATGAAAATAGTGATCGCACCGGATTCCTGGAAGGAGAGCCTGAGCGCGCTGGAAGTAGCCAGTGCGATAGAGCAAGGCTTTCGCGAGATTTATCCTGACGCGGAATATGTCAGGCTGCCGGTTGCCGACGGCGGGGAAGGGACGGTGGAAGCCATGGTGGCGGCGACCGGCGGGCATCAGGTTCCGCTGACGGTGACCGGGCCGCTGGGGGAGCCGGTAGAGGCATTTTATGGGCTGTCCGGCGATCGCCAGTGCGCCTTTATCGAAATGGCGGCGGCCAGCGGGCTGGAAAGCGTTCCCCCGGCGCAGCGTAACCCGCTGCTGACCACCTCCTGGGGCACCGGGGAGCTCATACGCCATGCGCTGGACGCAGGTGTGCGGCAGATCATTATTGGCATTGGCGGCAGCGCGACCAATGACGGCGGCGCCGGCATGGCGCAGGCGCTGGGGGCGAAACTGCTGACCGCCGACGGTCAGCAGATCGCGCCAGGGGGCGGTGCGCTGGAGACGCTGGCGCGCATCGATCTTAGCGAGCTGGATCCACGGCTGGCAGATTGTCGGATTGAAGTGGCCTGCGACGTTACCAACCCGTTGACCGGCCCGCAGGGCGCCAGCGCGGTATTCGGCCCGCAAAAAGGGGCGACGGCGCAGATGATTGACCGGCTTGACGGCGGCCTGCGGCACTATGCCCGGATCATCGCCCGTGATTTAGATTGCGACGTGCTGAGCCTGGAAGGCGGCGGCGCGGCGGGTGGGATGGGCGCGGCGCTGTATGCGTTTTGCGGCGCTCAGCTGCGCCCGGGCATTGAGATTGTCACCGATGCGCTGCAGCTGGCGGAGCGGGTGGCGGATGCTGATTTAGTGATCACCGGGGAAGGGCGTATCGACAGTCAGACTATCCACGGTAAGGTGCCGGTGGGGGTGGCCCGGGTGGCGAAGCGATTTAACGTACCGGTGATCGGGATTGCCGGCAGCCTGACCGCCGATGTCGGCGTCGTGCATCAGCACGGGCTGGATGCGGTATTCAGCGTGTTGTACACCATCTGCACTCTGGATGAAGCGCTGGCCAATGCCGCCGCCAATCTGCGGATGACGGCGCGAAACGTCGCCGCGGTTTTGCAGATGGGCGGTAAGCTGTAATTGAGGTATCCCGGCTGGCGCAGTGGTATTTGTAGCCCGGATAAGGTGCGTAGCACCGCGATCCGGGAACCATCCCCGGTGGCGCTTACGCTTACCGGGGCTACCAACCGAATACCGGACCGTAGGGCGTAGCCCGGATGAGGCGCATAGCGCCGCTATCCGGGGTTTACACCCCCATCCGGCACGATTCACGCGCCACATTGTCCATCTCATCTAACAGCTCAAGCAGCTCCGGCTCCAGATCCTCGGCGGCGGTGCCTGCGCGCAGCTGGCTCTCCAGGGTGTGGCACAGCTTTTTCAGCCGCGGCACGCCGCTGTAGCTGCAGCTGCCATGCAGTTTGTGGATCAGATCCACCAGCCCTTCCGGCTGCTCGCCAACCAGTTGCTCTTCCACTTTGTTACGTACCTCCGGCATAAAAGCGATCAGCATCTGCAGCATCTCCCTCGCCAGATCTGGCTTCATCGCCGCCTGGCGCAGCGCCAGCTGCCAGTCGAGCGTCTGGTTATGGTCGATGACCGGCTCTGTGGGCGGTATCGCCGCCGGGGCGATGCTGTGTACTCCGGGCTGATAGCGCAGCAGCAGGGCGTGCAGTTTCTCTTCTTCGATCGGCTTCGCCAGATAGTCGTTCATGCCGGCGCTCAGGAGCTTCTCGCGCTGGCCCTCCAGGGCGTGTGCGGTGACGGCGATAACCGGCGTTAGCTGGTGATGCGGCAGATGATGGATAAGCTCACAAGCGCGGATGCCGTCCATATCCGGCATCTGAATATCCATCAGGATCAGATCCATCTGCAGTTGCTTGGCCTTGTCCACCGCCTGCTGGCCGCTGTCGCAGAGGATCACCTGCTGCACAAGGTCATCCAGCAGGGCGCCAATGAGCTTCAGGTTTGCCGGGTTGTCGTCGACGGCCATCACGGTCATCGGCAGCTTATGGCTGCCGGCCTGCGTCAACGGCGCGGAGGCTGTCGCATGATTGGTGGCCACCAGCGCTGGCAGTAAACGGGTGGTGGTGAGTGGTTTCAACAGGCAGGCGGCGACGCCATCGCGTTTCAGGGCTTCGGCGCTAACCTGGGCATGACACGGCAGAGCCAGCAGTACGTTGTCTGACATCGCGCAGGCTTTGGCCAATTTTTCCCGGTGCGGTGACAAATCGCGCATTGAGACCGGGATACCGACCAGCAGAATGTCGTACTGGGCTTCCGCCAGCGAGGAGAAGGTGGGGCTGTAGATCACCTCCAGCGGCGTGGCGGCCAGCATCTCCAGCGTGCACTGCGCCGCCGTCGCGTTGGCTTCCACATAGGCCAGACGCTTGCCCGCCAGCCCGTCGGTATTCAGCATATCCGGGATGGCGTTCGGGTTGAGATCGAGGTTGATATGGAACCAGAAGGTGGAGCCGCGGTTCGGCTGACTGTGAAACGAGATATCGCCGCCCATCTCCTTGACCAGACGCTGGGTGATCACCAGCCCGAGCCCGGTGCCGCCGTGGCGGCGTGAAATACTGGCATCGGCCTGACGGAAGGCCTGGAACAGCCGGGACTGATCGCGCTCGGGGATGCCGATGCCGGTATCGTGGATCTGAATTTCGATCTGCACCCGCGAATTACTGATGGCCCGCTGCTCCACCAGCACGTCGATATTACCGTGCTCGGTAAATTTGATGGCGTTGCCCACGAGGTTGGTCACAATCTGCTGCAGACGCAGCGGGTCGCCGATGACGTTATCCGGCACGTTGTTCTTAATGTTCAGCGTCAGCTCCAGCCCCTTATCATGCGCGGAATGCGCCAGCAGGGTGACCACCTCATCAAGCGAGGTGCGCAGCAGGAACGGAATGCTCTCCAGGATGAGTTTCCCCGCCTCCAGCTTGGAAAAGTCGAGCACGTCGTTGATGATCGCCAGCAGATTATTGGCCGAGCGTTCGATGGTGGTCAGGTGGTCGCGCTGCGTGGCGTTGAGATCGGTTTTCAGCGTCAGGCGGGTAAAGCCGATCACCCCATTGAGCGGGGTGCGCAGTTCGTGGGACATATTGGCCAGGAATTCAGACTTAATGCGCGCCGCCTCCTGGGCGCGCTTTTTCGCCAGGTCCAGTTCGACGTTCTGAATCTCCATCTGCTCAAGGGTTTCCCGCAGATCGGAGGTGGCCTGGTCGACGTTGTGCTGCATCTCCTCATGGTACGCCGCCAGCGACATGGCCATCGAGTTGATGCCGTTTTTCAGCATATCCAGCTCGCCGAGCATAAAGCCCTCGACCCGACTGTCCAGCTGCCCACGGCGGATGCGGTCGACGGTATTGACCATATTGCGGATAGGGCCGGTGACGTCGCGCATCAGGCGCCAGCCGAAGATCAGCGCAATGCCGATGCAGAACAGCATCATCACGCTGGAGATGAAAATCTCTTTGTACTGCTGCAGGCGGACCGATTTCAGATCCAGCTCCAGCGCGACGTAGCCCAGCATATTGCCCGGCATTTTGGCATCGGATTCGGGGGATTCATCCGGCGAATAACTTTCCGAGACGATCGGCGTGCGCAGGATCATCATGTCGCCGTCGCGGATGACGCTGAGACGACGGGGAAACGCCTCGCCTTTTGGGATCTGCAGGTCGCTGGGGTTGAGCTGGTAATTGGAGGTGACAAACAGGCGGTTATGCGAATCGTACACCGAGATGGCCCGCACGATCTCCGAGTGGCGACGATGCAGAACGCTGATCAACTGGCTGATGGATTCGCGGTTTTGCAGATTCATGCCATATTCGCTGGAGACCGCCAGCGGCTCAATAATGCTGGTGCCGGCGTCCTCCAGCTGACGTTGCAGGTCGTTATAACGGTGAGCGACAAAGAAAACACTGAGCAACAGCCCTATCAGGACGGTTGGCGCCAGAATCAGAATCATCATGCGAGCACGCAGGCTGTAGTTGGTCATGCGGTTCCATTATGGGACAATATAGACATCATCGTTCGGTGCGCGTCGGTGCGCGTCGGTGCGCGTCGGTGCGCTTCGCGGCGCTGCCGCTCTGAACGAGCTCGTTTTATTTGATTGAGACAACTCTCTACGATGGCGCAATTCTACTCTGCAAAACGGCGTGTGACGACGCGCCAGATCATAACCGTTACAGTCAACGACCTCGATCCCTTTGGCCAGGGCGTGGCCCGCCACCAGGGGAAAGCGCTGTTCGTCGGCGGCGTGCTGCCGCAGGAGCAGGCTGAGGTGGTGCTGGTGGAAGACAAAAAGCAGTACGCCCGCGCTCAGGTAAAACGCCGTCTGACCGACAGCCCGCAGCGCCAGGCGCCGCGCTGCCCCCATTTTGGCGTTTGCGGCGGTTGCCAACAGCAGCATGCCAGCATCACGCTTCAGCAGCAAAGTAAACGCGCCGCGCTGGCGCGCCTGATGAAGCGCGAGGTGGATGAGATCATCGCCGGCGAGCCGTGGGGCTATCGCCGTCGCGCGCGCTTAAGCTTGAATTATCAGCCAAAGACCCAACAATTGCAGATGGGTTTTCGTCAGGCCAGCGACAAAGCGATCGTCGATGTGGTGCAGTGCCCTGTTTTGGTGCCCCAACTTGAGGCGCTGCTGCCCGCCGTGCGCGAGTGCTTAAGCGCGCTGAGCGCATTACGCTGCCTTGGCCACGTCGAGCTGGTGCTGGCGGACAACGGCCCACTAATGGTGCTGCGCCATACCGCTGCGCTGCCGGCCGCTGACAGGGAAAAACTGGAACGTTTTTCGCAAACTCACGGTCTTTCCCTGTACCTCGCGCCGCAAAGCGAGATACTGGAACATATTCACGGCGAAGCGCCATGGTATACCTCAGACGGACTACGCTTAGTGTTCAGTCCGCGGGATTTTATCCAGGTCAACGACGGCGTGAATCAGCAGATGGTGCGTACCGCGCTGGCGTGGCTGGATCTGCAGCCCGAAGACCGGGTGCTGGATCTGTTCTGCGGGATGGGCAATTTTACCCTGCCGCTGGCGACTCGCGCCGCCCACGTGGTCGGGGTGGAAGGGGTGCCGGCGCTGGTGGAGAAGGGGCGGGAAAATGCCGCCCTCAATGGTTTATCCAATGTCACCTTCTTCCATGAAAATCTGGAAGAGGATGTCACCCGCCAGGCCTGGGCGAAGCACGGCTTTGATAAAGTGCTGCTGGACCCGGCCCGCGCCGGCGCGCCGGGCGTGATGCCGCATATTATAAAACTGGCGCCGCGGCGGGTGGTGTATGTTTCCTGCAACCCGGCGACGCTGGCGCGAGACAGCGAAACCCTGTTGCAGGCTGGATATCAGATTCAACGCCTGGCGATGCTGGATATGTTCCCGCATACCGGTCATCTGGAATCAATGGTGTTGTTTGAGCGCAGGCTTACATAAGGTCATTCACAACGTCGCAGAAGTGCCGCCCCGGCCATCAATGCTGACGCGACCTGCAGGATGACATGTAGAAAGTTGAGGCTTGCCGACTTCGGCAGGCCGGTCCCTTAAGGAGAGGACAATGGTTGCGGTAAGAAGTGCACATCTTAATAAAGCTGGTGAATTTGACCCGAAGAAATGGATCGCGAGTCTGGGGATTTCCAGCCAGCAGTCGTGTGAGCGCTTAGCCGAAACCTGGGATTATTGTCGCGAAAAAACGCAAGGACACCCGCTGGCGGACCTGCTGCTGTGGCGGGGCGTCGAAATGGTGGAGATCCTCTCCACCCTAAGTATGGATATCGATACCCTGCGCGCGGCGCTGCTGTTCCCGCTGGCCGACAGCGAAGTCGTCAGCGAAGCGGTTATGCAGGAGAGCGTGGGTAAATCGGTCGTGACCCTGATTCACGGGGTACGGGACATGGCCGCCATCCGTCAGCTGAAAGCTACTCATACTGACTCAGTATCTTCCGAGCAGGTGGATAACATTCGCCGCATGCTGCTGGCGATGGTGGACGATTTCCGCTGCGTGGTTATCAAGCTTGCCGAACGTATCGCGCATCTGCGCGAGGTCAAGGACGCGCCGGAAGATGAGCGCGTGCTGGCGGCGAAAGAGTGCACCAATATCTATGCTCCCCTGGCGAACCGCTTAGGTATCGGCCAGCTGAAGTGGGAGCTGGAAGATTACTGCTTCCGCTACCTGCACCCGGCAGAGTACAAGCGTATTGCCAAACTGCTCCACGAACGCCGTATCGACCGCGAGCATTATATCGACGAGTTCGTCGGCCACCTGCGGGCAGAAATGAAAGCCGAAGGGGTCAAGGCCGAGGTCTATGGTCGGCCGAAGCATATCTACAGCATCTGGCGCAAAATGCAGAAAAAACACCTCGCCTTTGACGAGCTGTTTGACGTTCGCGCGGTGCGCATCGTGGCCGAGCGGTTGCAGGATTGTTATGCCGCGCTGGGGATCGTTCATACTCACTACCGTCATCTGCCGGATGAGTTCGATGATTACGTGGCCAACCCGAAACCCAACGGCTACCAGTCTATCCACACCGTGGTGCTGGGGCCGAGCGGCAAGACGGTGGAGATTCAAATCCGCACCCGACAGATGCATGAAGACGCCGAGCTGGGCGTGGCCGCGCACTGGAAGTACAAAGAGGGCGCGGGAGCGGGTACCAGCGGCGGTCGCGGCTATGAGGACCGTATCGCCTGGCTGCGCAAGCTGATTGCCTGGCAGGAAGAGATGGCCGACTCCGGCGAAATGCTCGACGAAGTGCGCAGCCAGGTCTTTGACGACCGGGTGTATGTCTTTACGCCGAAAGGCGACGTGGTGGACCTGCCGGCGGGGTCGACGCCGCTCGATTTTGCCTACCATATCCACAGCGACGTCGGTCATCGCTGCATCGGCGCTAAAATTGGCGGCCGCATCGTGCCGTTTACCTATCAGCTGCAGATGGGCGATCAGATCGAAATTATTACCCAGAAGCAGCCGAACCCGAGCCGCGACTGGCTCAACCCTAACCTCGGCTACGTTACCACCAGCCGCGGACGCTCCAAAATTCACGCCTGGTTCCGTAAGCAGGATCGCGACAAAAACATTCTTGCCGGCCGGCAGATCCTTGACGACGAGCTGGAGCATCTGGGCATCAGCCTGAAGGATGCGGAAAAGCACCTGCTGCCGCGCTACAATTTCAATGAGCTCGATGAACTGCTGGCGGCCATCGGCGGCGGCGATATCCGCCTCAACCAGATGGTCAACTTCCTGCAGGCGCAGTTCAATAAACCGAGCGCCGCCGAGCAGGATGCGGCAGCGCTGAAGCAGCTGCAGCAGAAAACCTATGCTCCGCAGAACCGCACCAAGGATAATGGCCGGGTGGTGGTGGAAGGGGTTGGCAATCTGATGCACCATATTGCCCGCTGCTGCCAGCCGATCCCGGGCGATGAGATCGTCGGCTTTATCACTCAAGGGCGCGGGATTTCCGTGCATCGCGCCGACTGCGATCAGCTCGCTGAACTGCAGTCGCATGCCCCGGAGCGCATCGTCGATGCGGTATGGGGCGAAAGCTACTCGGCGGGATATTCGCTGGTGGTCAGGGTGGAGGCGAACGATCGCAGCGGGTTACTGCGAGATATCACCACCATCCTCGCCAATGAGAAGGTGAACGTGCTGGGCGTTGCCAGCCGCAGCGATACCCGTCAGCAGCTGGCCACCATCGATATGACCATCGAGATTTACAACCTGCAGGTGCTGGGCCGGGTGCTCGGTAAGCTGAACCAGGTGCCCGATGTGATCGACGCGCGTCGTCTGCACGGCGGTTAATTCGTCTCCAGGCCGGATAAGGCGAAGCCGCCATCCGGCAATTTCGCAACGTCGGATAAGGTCGAAACGCCTTATCCGGCCGACTTTTTTTGAATTTCCAGGATTGTCACATGACTCAAATTGACCGCTTGCTCGGCATCATGCGCCGCCTGCGCGACCCGGAAAACGGCTGCCCGTGGGATAAAGAGCAGACCTTTGCCACCATCGCCCCCTATACCCTCGAAGAAACCTATGAAGTGCTGGACGCTATTTCGCGAGAGGATTTTGACGACCTGCGCGGTGAGCTGGGCGATCTGCTGTTCCAGGTCGTGTTCTATGCGCAGATGGCGCAGGAAGAGGGACGTTTTAACTTTGACGATATCTGCGCCGCCATCAGCGACAAGCTGGAGCGCCGCCATCCCCATATTTTCGCTGATGCCACCGCGGGAAACAGCAGCGAAGTCCTGGCCCGCTGGGAGCAGATCAAAAGCGCGGAGCGGGCGGAAAAAGCCCAGCACTCGGCGCTGGACGACATTCCGCATAGCCTGCCGGCGCTGATGCGCGCGCATAAAATCCAGCGTCGCTGCTCGGCGGTCGGTTTTGACTGGACCTCGCTGGGCCCGGTGCTCGACAAAGTGCATGAAGAAATTGATGAAGTGATGCATGAAGCGCAGCAGGCGGTGGTGGATGAAGCGAAACTGGAAGAGGAAGTGGGCGATCTGCTGTTCGCCACGGTGAATTTATCCCGCCATTTAGGGGTCAAAGCCGAGGTGGCGCTGCAAAAAGCGAACCGCAAATTCGAGCGGCGCTTTCGCGAAGTCGAGCGCATTGTCGCCGCCCGCGGCCTGGAAATGACCGGCGTCGACCTCGATACCATGGAAGAAGTATGGCAACAGGTAAAACGCCAGGAAACTGATCTCTAACGAGTTTTCGTGATCAAGCGCGATTTGTGTGATTTTATAAATAACAAGCGCTTGATTTACGTCAAAAACATTTCGCCAAAAGCGTCTATTTTCTCTTTCCGTTATGTCGTTGAAACACCATGTAGCCTGCCTCTTCGAGTTGTTCGGGTCGCAACACAGGTGCAACTTGAAGAACGAAGGGGAGGGGAAGAATGAAAGTTTGTGGCGTCACGCATGTTCGGGTATACTACTTTCCCGTCCTGGTTATTCCATCGTTTTACCCTAACTTCTCAGGTTCAGCATGACAACGAACTATATTTTTGTGACCGGCGGGGTCGTATCCTCTCTGGGTAAAGGCATTGCCGCAGCCTCCCTGGCAGCCATTCTTGAAGCCCGTGGTCTCAACGTGACCATCATGAAACTGGATCCGTATATCAACGTCGATCCGGGCACCATGAGCCCAATCCAGCATGGGGAAGTGTTCGTTACTGAAGACGGCGCAGAAACCGATCTGGACCTGGGCCACTACGAGCGTTTCATCCGCACCAAGATGACTCGTCGTAACAACTTCACCACCGGTCGAATCTACTCCGACGTGCTGCGTAAAGAGCGCCGTGGCGACTATCTGGGCGCAACCGTACAGGTTATTCCGCACATCACCAACGCCATTAAAGAGCGCGTACTGGCTGGCGGCGAAGGCCATGACGTGGTGCTGGTGGAAATCGGCGGTACCGTAGGCGATATCGAATCCCTGCCGTTCCTCGAAGCTATTCGTCAGATGGCGGTAGAGATCGGCCGCGAGCATACCCTGTTTATGCACCTGACTTTAGTGCCGTACATGGCCGCCGCCGGTGAAGTCAAAACCAAACCGACTCAGCACTCCGTGAAAGAGCTGCTCTCCATCGGTATTCAGCCTGACATCCTGATTTGCCGCTCCGATCGCGCGGTTCCGGCCAACGAACGGGCGAAAATTGCTTTGTTCTGTAACGTTCCGGAAAAGGCTGTTATTTCTCTGAAAGACGTCGATTCCATTTATAAAATTCCAGGCCTGTTGAAATCTCAGGGGCTGGACGATTATATTTGTAAACGATTCAGCTTAACTTGTCCGGAAGCAAACCTGGCCGAATGGGAACAGGTAATCTATGAAGAAGCCAATCCGGCAGGCGAAGTCACCATCGGCATGGTTGGTAAGTACATTGAACTGCCGGACGCCTACAAGTCGGTGATTGAAGCGCTGAAACACGGTGGTCTGAAAAACCGCGTTACCGTCAACATCAAGCTGATCGATTCGCAGGATGTGGAAACGCGCGGCGTCGAAATCCTCAAGGATTTAGATGCTATCCTTATCCCGGGCGGCTTCGGCTACCGCGGTGTGGAAGGTAAGATCGCCACCGCGCGCTATGCGCGTGAGAACAATATTCCTTATCTGGGCATTTGCCTGGGTATGCAGGTTGCGCTGATTGAATTCGCGCGCAATGTAGCGGGTATGGAAAACGCCAACTCGACGGAATTTGTGCCAGACTGTAAATACCCGGTTGTGGCCCTGATTACCGAATGGCGTGACGAAGATGGCAACGTTGAAGTCCGCTCTGAGAAGAGCGATCTGGGCGGCACCATGCGCCTGGGCGCGCAGCAGTGCCAGCTGGATGAGGATTCTCTGGTGCGCCAGCTGTACGGCGAGCCGACCATCACCGAGCGCCATCGTCACCGCTACGAAGTCAACAACATGTTGTTGAAACCGATTGAAGCTGCCGGTCTGCGCGTTGCGGGCCGTTCCGGGGATGATCAGTTGGTCGAGATCATCGAAGTGCCGAACCATCCGTGGTTTGTGGCCTGCCAGTTCCACCCGGAGTTTACTTCGACGCCGCGTGATGGACACCCGCTGTTTGCCGGCTTTGTGAAAGCCGCCAGCGAGTACCAGAAACGCCAGGCGAAGTAAAAAGAGTTAGAACGGCAATGCACCCATCCGGGTGCATTGTTTGTCTGGAGTTTTAGTTTAACTTGTACTGAGGAAAACCTAATGTCCAAAATCGTTAAAGTCATCGGTCGTGAAATCATCGACTCCCGTGGTAACCCGACTGTTGAAGCCGAAGTACACCTGGAAGGTGGTTTCGTCGGTATGGCAGCTGCTCCGTCAGGTGCTTCTACTGGTTCCCGCGAAGCGCTGGAACTGCGCGATGGCGACAAATCCCGTTTCCTGGGTAAAGGCGTAACCAAAGCTGTTGCTGCGGTAAACGGCCCGATCGCTCAGGCAATCCTGGGCAAAGATGCCAAAGATCAGGCTGGCATCGACAAGATCATGATCGACCTGGACGGTACTGAAAACAAATCTAACTTCGGTGCGAACGCAATCCTGGCCGTTTCTCTGGCGAACGCCAAAGCAGCTGCTGCCTCCAAAGGCCTGCCGCTGTACGCGCACATCGCTGAACTGAACGGCACTCCGGGCAAATACTCCATGCCGGTTCCGATGATGAACATCATCAACGGCGGTGAGCACGCTGACAACAACGTCGACATCCAGGAATTCATGATTCAGCCGGTTGGCGCGCCGACCCTGAAAGAAGCAGTACGCATGGGTTCTGAAGTGTTCCATCACCTGGCGAAAGTGCTGAAGTCCAAAGGCATGAACACTGCCGTTGGTGACGAAGGCGGCTACGCGCCGAACCTGGGTTCCAACGCCGAAGCGCTGGCTGTTATCGCTGAAGCGGTTAAAGCAGCAGGCTACGAGCTGGGCAAAGACATCACCCTGGCGATGGACTGCGCAGCGTCTGAATTCTACAAAGACGGTAAATACGTTCTGGCCGGCGAAGGCAACAAAGCGTTCACCTCTGAAGAGTTCACTCACTTCCTGGAAGAGCTGACCAAACAGTACCCGATCGTCTCCATCGAAGATGGCCTGGACGAATCTGACTGGGAAGGTTTCGCTTACCAGACCAAAGTACTGGGCGACAAAATCCAGCTGGTTGGTGACGACCTGTTCGTAACCAACACCAAGATCCTGAAAGAAGGCATCGAAAAAGGCATCGCTAACTCCATCCTGATCAAATTCAACCAGATCGGTTCTCTGACCGAAACTCTGGCTGCTATCAAGATGGCGAAAGACGCTGGCTACACCGCTGTCATCTCTCACCGTTCTGGCGAAACTGAAGACGCGACCATCGCCGACCTGGCTGTGGGTACCGCTGCAGGCCAGATCAAAACCGGTTCTATGAGCCGTTCTGACCGCGTTGCTAAATACAACCAGCTGATTCGTATCGAAGAAGCGCTGGGTGAGCAAGCGCCGTTCAATGGTCGTAAAGAGATCAAAGGCCAGGCTTAATCCTGTCCTGATGAAATAACCATGCCAGCCTTCGGGCTGGCATTTTTTTTATACCTGCGGCCATTATTTAAAGTCGACGGCCATTTGCTGAGGAATCGACAGCCCGCGGGTGGTTTCCACGCAGCGGTCGATGTAATCGGTAAAGCGCGGCGGTTTTGGCATCCCCATGCTCAGCAGCTTGTCGTTGCTAAAGCGCACGTTCAGCGTGGCGAACGCGCCATATAAGCGCATCGCTTTCAGCATCAGTCGCTCATTGCACGGCCCAAAAATTCCTTTCAGTTCGCGACGCATTTTGACCAGCGTTTCATAACTCACCTGGGCGTACTTATCTCCCACCGGCGCCTGCTCCAGCGCCAGGGCCATCGCCCGGTCGATGTCGGCAAACTTCACGCTGTTCTCCTCACCGGCAGAGATATGCACTACCTCGCCGTGGGCCAGCGGCTGGTTAAGCAGCATCAGCAGGGCGTCGGCGCAGTAGTCCACCGGGATAACATCGATTCGGTCCTCCATCGCGCACATAAATTTCTGCAGCATCAGCCCCATGCTGAACACCCAGAAGATACTGCTGGAAGGCCGGCAGCCGTGATGAGTATGGCCCACCACAATAGAAGGGCGGGCAATGACCAGCGGTAGCGTAGGGCAGTGCTGCTGCATCAGTTGCTCGATGGCCGATTTCGAGTGGGTATATTCCACCAGATGCTCGGCGCGCTGCCGAAACTCCGCGCTCTCGGCGACCAGCGAATCCGGCTCCGGTGAGCAGGACATTGCGGTGCCGACGTGGAGAAAACGCTGCAGACCCGCCACCTGCGCCATCCGTTGCGCCAGACGCAGCGTACCCGTAACGTTAACCTTCCAGATGAGCGGGTTGCTGCCAAACGAGGCGACAGCGGCGCAGTTGAGAACATGGGTGACTTGCTCAAGCCGCGGATCGTTAAGAAAATGCTCCGGAGAGGCGAGATCGCCCAGCAGGATCTGCTGCGGTCGCAGCATCGCCAGTTTCTCCTCGGCGATGTTGAACTTACGCATGTTTTCCTTGACCCGTTCCAGGCCTGCCTCGGGGCTGTTGGCACGCACCAGTAGCAGCAGATCTAATTGGCTATCCTGATGGAGTATTTTCTCTAACGCCGCGCCGCCCAGAAAACCGGTGACGCCGGTAATGAATAATGTGGTCATAAACGCTATCTCATTATGGTTGGTCTGCGGGATTCTAGGAGGGCCAAAGTAAACGACGATTAAATAAAAAATGGCGGGCAGCAGGACTTTATTAAGAGGGGCTTAAGCTTATTTTCGGCGGCGGATTGGATTCGACTCTCAGACCAGGTAAATAATTCACTCTTTCATGTATCAATTTGTACATGCATGTATTTAAACATGTTTTTATTTTTCCGCTGACGTTTTTATGCTCTGGTATATAACACGAAAAACATCTTCTGTTACATCTTTCTTCGCTGCAGTACGCTCCGCTGTTTATTTAAATCCTTACCACACTAATGAAATAAACGAAAACAGATGCATACTTTTAATTAACAATGAATAACGTCCGGGGTGAGAAAGCGACCCCGTGAGGGAAAAACGATCGCAGCGCAGGACAAGACCTGGACAGTGAAATCTGCGATAATAAGCGTTTATCACCCTAAACAGAGATGACTATGCAGTACCCGATTAACGAGATGTTCCAGACCCTGCAAGGCGAGGGTTACTTCACCGGCGTGCCTGCCATTTTTATTCGTCTGCAGGGATGCCCGGTAGGATGCGCGTGGTGTGACACCAAGCATACCTGGGACAAACTGGCCGATCGGGAAGTGTCGTTGTTCAGCATCCTGGCGAAAACCAAAGAGAGCGATAAGTGGGGGCCGGCAAGCAGTGAAGATCTGCTGGCGATTATCGGTCGTCAGGGGTGGACTGCCCGCCACGTGGTCATCACCGGCGGTGAGCCCTGCATTCACGACTTAACGCCGTTAACCTCGCTTCTGGAACAAAACGGCTTTAGCTGTCAGATTGAAACCAGCGGCACCCATGAAGTGCTTTGCAGCCACAACACCTGGGTGACGGTTTCCCCGAAGGTCAACATGCGCGGCGGGTATGACGTGCTGTCTCAGGCCCTGCAGCGGGCGGATGAGATCAAGCATCCGGTAGGGCGCGTCCGCGACATCGAAGCGCTGGACGAACTGCTGGAAACGCTGAGCGATGACAAACCGCGGATCATCGCCCTGCAGCCGATCAGCCAGAAAGAAGACGCGACGCGCCTGTGTATCGACACCTGCATCGCCCGCAACTGGCGCCTGTCCATGCAGACGCACAAATATCTGAATATCGCCTGATAAAAAAGCCCGGTAGCATACTGACCGGGCTTTTTTTCGCTTACTCGCCGCGATAGACGCAGCCGGCGGTGCAGGTCTCTTTCACCATCACGGCGCTCAGCAGCGGCACCCGCGGTTTCATCTCATCCCAGATCCATTTGGCCAGCACTTCGCTGGTAGGGTTTTCCAGACCGGGGATATCGTTCAGATAATAGTGGTCCAGGCGATCGTAGGTCGGCTTGAAGGCGGCCTTCAGCTCGGCGAAATCCATGATCCACCCGGTATGGGGATCGACTTCACCGGTTATCTCCAGACGCACCATAAAGGAGTGGCCATGCAGGCGACCGCATTTGTGTCCTTCCGGGACGTGCGGCAGGTGGTGGGCGGCTTCGAAGGTGAAATCTTTAAACAGCGTGGTGGACATCATTGACTCTCAACAGGACGAAAAAAACCGCCGTAGGGTACCGGAAAGTACATTTTTTCGCATTAACTAAAACGGCCCTGAACAGAAAATCGACACATTTATCTGGGTTAAGTCCATAAAGTTTCGATATTTCAGATGGTTATTTAATCGATTTTGTTGTTAATAACTACAACTAAAACCGGTTAGTCCATTTGGTTATTTATTATTTCCATCCCTTCTTTAATTGTTACTATGCCCGCCGTTAACCTTCTATTCTCTTCTGTTTTTGTCGCGCTGACAGGGTGCGAATAACAGCTTTGCTTACTGGAACAAACGACGCATGACGACACAGGCCCCACCTTCCAACTTGCTGCCGCTCAACCCGGAGCAACTGGCGCGCCTTCAGGCGGCCACCACTGACTTCACGCCCACTCAGCTCGCCTGGGTGTCTGGCTATTTCTGGGGCGTGCTGAATCAGCACTCTGGCGCAGCGGCAGCCGCTCCCGCCCCGGCCGCCGAGGTCCCGACGATCACGCTGATTTCCGCCTCGCAAACCGGCAACGCTCGCCGCGTCGCCGAAGCGCTACGTGACGATCTGCTGGCGGCGAAGCTGAACGTGAAGCTGGTGAATGCAGGTGATTATAAATTCAAACAAATTGCTGCTGAAAAACTGCTGGTGGTCGTGACCTCCACCCAGGGGGAAGGTGAGCCGCCGGAAGAAGCGGTCGCATTGCATAAGTTTCTGTTCTCTAAAAAAGCGCCGAAGCTGGACGGAACCGCATTCGCCGTCTTTGGCCTCGGCGATACCTCTTATGAATTCTTCTGCCAGTCCGGCAAAGATTTCGACAGCAAGCTGGCCGAACTTGGCGCGGAACGCCTGCTCGATCGCGTCGACGCCGACGTTGAATATCAGGCTGCGGCCGCTGAATGGCGCGCGCGCGTCGTTGAGGTGCTGAAGGCTCGTGCGCCGGTCGCCGCGCCCGCTCAGCTGGCCGCCAGCGGCGCAGTGAACGACATTCATACCAGCCCATACACCAAAGAGGCTCCGCTAACGGCGACCCTGTCGGTCAACCAGAAAATCACCGGCCGCGATTCAGAAAAAGATGTACGCCATATCGAAATTGACCTCGGTGATTCCGGTCTGCGCTATCAGCCGGGTGACGCGCTGGGCGTCTGGTATCAAAACGATCCTCAGCTGGTGAAAGAGCTGGTGGAGCTGCTGTGGCTGAAAGGCGACGAGCCGGTAACCGTCGAGGGCAAAACCCTGCCGCTGGCGGAAGCCCTGCAGTGGCATTTTGAGCTGACGGTCAACACCGCCGCTATCGTTGAGAACTACGCCACCCTGACCCGCAGCGAATCGCTGCTGCCGCTGGTGGGCGATAAAGCTCAGCTGCAGCAGTATGCCGCCGCGACGCCGATCGTCGATATGGTCCGTTTCTCACCCGCGCAGCTGGACGCTGAGGCGTTAATCGGTCTGCTGCGCCCGCTGACGCCGCGTCTGTACTCCATTGCCTCCTCGCAGGCGGAAGTGGAGAGCGAAGTGCATGTCACCGTGGGCGTGGTGCGCTATGACATTGAAGGCCGCGCCCGGGCTGGCGGCGCCTCCAGCTTCCTCGCCGACCGCGTGGAAGAGGATGGCGAAGTCCGCGTCTTCATCGAGCACAATGACAACTTCCGTCTGCCGGCTAACCCGGAGACGCCGGTGATCATGATTGGCCCGGGCACCGGTATTGCGCCGTTCCGCGCCTTCATGCAGCAGCGCGCAGCGGACGGGGCGCCAGGTAAGAACTGGCTGTTCTTCGGCAACCCGCACTTCACTGAAGATTTCCTCTATCAGGTGGAGTGGCAGAGCTATGTAAAAGAGGGGCTGCTGACCCGTATCGATCTGGCCTGGTCCCGCGATCAACAACAAAAAATCTATGTGCAGGACAAACTGCGTGAGCAGGGGGCCGAGCTGTGGCGCTGGATCAATGATGGCGCCCACATTTATGTCTGCGGCGACGCCAATCGTATGGCGAAAGACGTGGAACAGACTTTACTGGAAGTGATTGCCGAATACGGCGCGATGGACGCCGAAGCGGCGGACGAATTTTTAAGTGAGCTGCGCGTTGAGCGCCGTTATCAGCGAGATGTCTACTAATGAGCGAAAAACATCCGGGGCCTTTAGTGGTCGAAGGTAAACTGACCGATGCCGAGCGTATGAAGCTCGAGAGCAACTACCTGCGCGGCACCATTGCGGAAGATTTAAACGACGGTCTGACCGGCGGTTTTAAAGGCGATAACTTCCTGCTGATCCGTTTCCACGGTATGTACCAGCAGGACGATCGCGATATCCGCGCGGAACGCGCCGCTCAGAAGCTGGAGCCGCGCCATGCAATGCTCCTGCGCTGCCGTCTGCCGGGCGGGGTGATCACCACCACCCAGTGGAAGGCGATCGATAAGTTTGCCTCCGAGAACACCATTTACGGCAGTATTCGCCTGACCAACCGGCAGACTTTCCAGTTCCACGGCATTTTGAAAAAGAACGTCAAGCCGGTGCATCAGATGCTGCACTCGGTGGGGCTGGACGCGCTGGCCACCGCCAACGATATGAACCGTAACGTGCTGTGCACCTCCAACCCGTACGAGTCGCAGCTGCACGCCGAGGCCTACGAGTGGGCGAAAAAGATCTCCGAGCATCTGCTGCCGCGCACCCGCGCCTATGCCGAAATCTGGCTGGATCAGAAAAAGGTCGCCACCACTGACGAAGAACCGATCCTCGGTCAGACCTATCTGCCGCGTAAGTTTAAAACCACGGTGGTGATCCCGCCGCAGAACGATATCGATCTGCACGCCAACGACATGAACTTCGTAGCGATCGCCGAAAACGGCAAGCTGGTGGGCTTTAACCTGTTGGTGGGCGGCGGTCTGTCTATCGAACACGGTAACAAAAAAACCTACGCCCGCACGGCGAGCGAATTCGGTTATCTGCCGCTGGAGCATACTCTGGCGGTGGCGGAAGCGGTCGTGACCACCCAGCGCGACTGGGGTAACCGTACCGACCGTAAGAATGCGAAAACCAAGTACACCCTTGAGCGCGTTGGCGTCGAAACCTTCAAGGCGGAAGTGGAGCGCCGGGCAGGTATTAAGTTTGAGCCGATCCGCCCGTACGAATTCACCGGCCGCGGCGACCGCATCGGCTGGGTGAAGGGGATTGATGATAAATGGCACCTGACGCTGTTTATTGAAAACGGCCGCATTCTGGATTATCCGGGGCGCCCGCTGAAAACCGGTCTGCTGGAGATTGCTAAGATCCATCAAGGTGAATTCCGCATCACCGCCAACCAGAACCTGATCGTCGCCAGCGTACCGGAAGATCAGAAGGCGCGGATCGAGAAGCTGGCGCGGGATCATGGCCTGATGAATGCCGTCACCCCGCAGCGCGAAAACTCAATGGCCTGCGTCTCCTTCCCGACCTGCCCGCTGGCGATGGCGGAAGCCGAGCGTTTCCTGCCGTCGTTTATCGACAAGGTGGAAGGGGTGATGAGCAAGCATGGCGTGAGCGATGAGCATATCGTCACCCGCGTCACCGGCTGTCCGAACGGCTGCGGCCGCGCGATGCTGGCGGAAGTGGGGCTGGTGGGGAAAGCGCCAGGCCGCTATAACCTGCACATCGGCGGTAACCGCAGCGGCACCCGCATCCCGCGGATATACCGGGAGAACATTACCGAGTCGGAAATTCTCGACTCGCTAGACCAACTGGTAGGGCGCTGGGCGAAAGAGCGCGAAGCGGGTGAAGGCTTCGGCGACTTTACGGTGCGTGCGGGCATCATTCGCCCGGTGCTCGATCCAGCCCGCGATTTCTGGGAGTAACATCCTGGTGCCCGGTGGCGCGTAGCGATCCGGGCCTGTAAAACCCGTAGGCCGGGCAATCGCAGTGCCGCCCGGCAAAACAGGCAAACGAGGTTCTTATGTCCGTACTCGATCTAAACGCGCTTAATGCATTGCCGAAAGTGGAACGCATTCTGGCACTCGCGGAAACCAACGCCCAGCTGGAAAAGCTCGACGCCGAAGGGCGTGTGGCCTGGGCGCTGGAAAACCTGCCGGGAGACTATGTGCTGTCGTCAAGCTTTGGTATTCAGGCGGCGGTGAGTTTGCACCTGGTGAACCAGATCCGCCCGGACATTCCGGTGATCCTTACCGATACCGGTTACCTGTTCCCGGAAACCTACCAGTTTATTGATGAGCTGACGGATAAACTCAAGCTGAACCTGAAGGTCTACCGCGCGGCTGAAAGCGCGGCCTGGCAGGAGGCGCGCTACGGCAAGCTGTGGGAGCAGGGCGTTGAGGGCATTGAGAAATACAATGAGATCAACAAGGTTGAACCGATGAACCGGGCGCTGAAAGAGCTCAACGCGCAGACGTGGTTTGCCGGTCTGCGCCGCGAGCAGTCGGGCAGCCGGGCTACGCTTCCGGTGCTGGCGGTCCAGCGCGGGGTGTTCAAGGTGTTGCCGATTATCGACTGGGATAACCGGACGGTGTATCAGTACCTGCAAAAGCACGGGCTGAAATACCATCCGCTGTGGGATCAGGGCTATCTGTCGGTAGGCGATACCCACACCACCCGCAAATGGGAGCCGGGCATGGCAGAAGAAGAGACCCGGTTCTTCGGGCTTAAACGCGAGTGCGGATTGCACGAGGGTTAATAGCGCCTCCTGAGGGAGAGAACACGCGGGTGATGCCGCGTGTTCATTTGCAGCCGTCAGCTTTTCTTCTCCACCTTCGCCAGCTCTTTCACCAGCGGCAGCATCACTTTCACGACATCGCGCCCGCGATGCTCGATCCGTCCCGGCAGCGCGTGGTCGATATACTGCTGATTATCCAGCTGCACGTCATGCCAGCTGATGCCCTGCGGGAAGCTGCGCGATTTGCTCCGCTGCTGATAGCCATCTTTCTTGCCTAATGACCAGTTGGTCGCTTCCACCGACAGCACCGGGATCCCCGCGTTGTCGAAGACGCTGGCGTCATTACAGCAGCTGGTGCCTTTCGGGTAAGCCGGATTGAGTCCCGGATTGGTGTAGGCGGCAATGCCTTTGCTGCGGGCGATAGCCAACGCGCGATCGCGGGTCAGCTTGCGTACCGAGGCCGGCGTGCGACGGCCGCTGTTGAAGTAAAGCTTATCGCCCACCACCAGGTTATCGAGATTGATCACCAGCAGGGTATTTTTCTTTTCCGCCTCGCTCATCCGCTGCAGCAGGTTTTGCGCGCCGAGACGACCTTCCTCTTCGCCGCTGGTGGCGATAAAGCGAATGCCATAGCGGGTGGGGACGTTCTTTAAATGCTCCGCCAGCTCCAGCATCACCCCGAGCCCCATCGCGTTGTCGTCAATTCCCTGCAGCGTCAGGCCGCCGAGGTTGTTTTCGACGTCTTTATCGCTCTGCGGCGCGTAGGTATCAAGGTGGGCCATGATGATGATTTGCTGGCGAGACTGGCCTTCATGGGCGGCGATCACCGTACTGCCGGTGGCGTTATGCCAGTTTTTACGCTGGTTGCTGTCGGTATAGATGTAGCGGGTATTGAAGCTCCGCACGTCGCTCTGATAGCCCATCCGGGCGAACTGCTGGCGCAGATAGTCAGCTGAGAGCATTTCCGGGGGCGTTCCGGTCATTCGTCCCGGGAAGACGGTGGCGATATGGCGAGCCTGACTACTGGCGGTGTCGCCCAGCGCGCAGAAGGCGGGGGCGGCGGCGAAAACAAAACCGGTGCCGAGCGCCAGCGGAAGCAGACGGCGGCACAACGCGGAAAACATAAGGGGTCCTTACACGAACGAGACAATTTGACGCGTACAGTATGAAACTGTGACCGCGGTTAAACAATTTCAATTGCTCTTAAATAGCGGAAAAATAGCGTGTTAAGCACTTTTTGATATTTGGATTTCCATCGCGTTATTCCTTTGCGTCACAACTCATTCCATTTCGTAATTTCATTTGCTCTAAGGGGCACCCTATAGTCGCAGTATCGCTGATTGTAAGAGAGTTGTTACCCCGTGGATTACTTGCCCCTTTTTGCCGAACTGAAACAAAGGCCCGTACTGGTGATCGGCGGCGGTGAGATTGCCGAACGCAAGATCAAGTTCCTGCTGCGAGCCCAGGCGCAGGTGCAGGTGGTCGCCGGGACGTTGTCTCCGGCGCTGGCCGATCTGGCGGCGCGCCAGGCGCTTAGCTGGCGGGCGACGGAATTTAGCGACGCTCTGGTGGACGATGTCTTTCTGGTGATTGCCGCCACGGAGGACGAGGCGCTTAACCAGCGGGTGTTTGCGGCGGCTAACGCGCGCTACCGACTGGTCAACGTAGTGGATAACCAGGCGCTGTGCTCGTTTGTTTTCCCTTCTATCGTCGACCGTTCGCCGCTGCTGGTGGCGATCTCCTCCAGCGGGAAAGCGCCGGTGCTGTCGCGCATTCTGCGCGAAAAAATCGAAGCGCTGCTGCCGACGAACCTCGGGCGTCTGGCGGAATCGGCGAGCTACTGGCGCAACCATCTGAAAACCCGTCTGACGACCACCGAAGCGCGTCGCCGCTTTTGGGAGCGGGTCTTTACCGGTCGCTTCGCCAGCCTGATGGTGGCGGGCAACGCTGCGGAGGCGGAAAAGGCGCTGCAGGATGAGCTGGATAAGCCCGAACGCGAAACGGGTGAAATTATTCTGGTAGGGGCTGGACCGGGCGATGCCGGGCTGCTGACCCTGCGTGGCTTGCAGGCGATCCAGCAGGCGGACGTGGTTTTCCACGATCATCTGGTGACCCAGCCGGTTCTCGAGCTGGTGCGCCGCGATGCCGAGCTGGTTTGCGTCGGCAAACGCGCCGGCGAGCACTCGGTGCCGCAGCATGAAACCAATCAGCTGCTGGTGGAGGCGGCGAAGGCGGGGAAAACCGTCGTGCGCCTGAAAGGCGGCGATCCGTTTATTTTTGGCCGCGGCGCTGAAGAGCTGCAGGCCGCCGCCGCTGCGGGCATCCCGTTCCAGGTGGTGCCAGGCGTCACTGCCGCCGCCGGCGCGACGGCCTACGCCGGTATTCCGCTGACCCATCGCGATTATGCGCAAAGCGCCGTCTTTGTCACCGGGCACTATAAGCCGGACAGCGCCCCCTTCGACTGGGCGCTGTTGGCGAAGAGCCAACAGACGCTGGCGATTTACATGGGCACCATGAAGGCGGCGGAAATCAGCGCCCAGCTGATTGCCCACGGTCGCGACAGCAATACGCCGGTAGCGGTGATATCCCGCGGTACCCGCGACGATCAGCAGACGATAACCGGCACATTGCAACAACTCGAACACCTGGCGAAAGACGCCCCGATGCCCGCCTTGCTGGTGGTCGGCGAAGTGGTGCAGCTGCATCAGCAGCTCGCCTGGTTTCAACATACATCATCCGCCGAGGGGTTTAACTCTTCGGTGGTCAATCTGGCTTAAGGAACGGTTATGGACCAAAAACGACTCACTCACCTGCGGCAACTGGAGGCGGAAAGCATCCATATTATTCGTGAGGTGGCCGCCGAATTTTCTAACCCGGTGATGATGTACTCCATCGGGAAAGATTCCAGCGTAATGCTGCATCTGGCGCGCAAAGCGTTTTATCCGGGAACCCTGCCGTTCCCGCTGCTGCACGTCGATACCGGCTGGAAATTCCGTGAGATGTATGAGTTCCGCGACCGTACCGCCAAAGCCTATGGCTGCGAGCTGCTGGTGCATAAAAACCCGGAAGGGGTGGCGATGGGCATTAACCCGTTCGTCCACGGCAGCGCCAAGCATACCGATATCATGAAAACCGAAGGGCTGAAGCAGGCGCTGAACAAATACGGCTTTGACGCCGCATTCGGCGGCGCGCGCCGTGATGAGGAGAAATCCCGCGCCAAAGAGCGCATCTACTCCTTCCGCGACCGCTTCCACCGCTGGGACCCGAAAAACCAGCGTCCGGAGCTGTGGCACAACTACAACGGCCAGATTAACAAAGGCGAAAGCATCCGCGTCTTCCCGCTCTCCAACTGGACCGAGCTGGATATCTGGCAGTACATCTATCTGGAAAACATCGAAATCGTGCCGCTGTATCTGGCCGCTGAGCGCCCGGTGCTGGAGCGCGACGGCATGCTGATGATGATCGATGACGACCGTATCGATCTGCAGCCGGGCGAAGTGATTGAAAAGCGGATGGTGCGTTTCCGTACCCTCGGCTGCTGGCCGCTGACCGGCGCAGTGGAGTCTGAAGCGCAAACGCTGCCGGAAATTATTGAAGAGATGCTGGTATCCACCACCAGCGAACGTCAGGGGCGCGTCATTGACCGCGACCAGGCCGGCTCGATGGAGCTGAAGAAACGTCAGGGGTATTTCTAAGGAGCCGCCATGAACACGACCATTGCCCAACAAATTGCTAATGAAGGCGGCGTAGAAGCTTATCTGCACGCGCAACAGCACAAGAGCCTGCTGCGTTTTCTGACCTGCGGCAGCGTCGATGACGGTAAAAGCACCCTGATTGGCCGTCTGCTGCACGATACCCGCCAGATCTATGAAGATCAGCTCTCTTCGCTGCATAACGACAGCAAGCGCCACGGCACCCAGGGCGAAAAACTGGACCTGGCGCTGCTGGTGGATGGCCTGCAGGCCGAGCGCGAGCAGGGCATCACCATCGACGTGGCCTATCGCTATTTCTCCACCGAGAAGCGCAAATTTATCATCGCTGACACCCCGGGGCACGAGCAGTACACCCGCAATATGGCCACCGGCGCGTCCACCTGCGATCTGGCGATCCTGCTGATCGACGCGCGCAAAGGCGTGCTGGATCAGACCCGCCGTCACAGCTTTATCTCCACCCTGCTGGGCATTAAACACCTGGTGGTGGCGGTCAACAAAATGGATCTCGTCGAGTTTAGCGAAGCGCTCTTCAACGAGATCCGTGAAGCTTACCTGACCTTTGCCGAGCAGCTGCCGGGCAACCTCGATATCCGCTTTGTACCGCTGTCGGCGCTGGAGGGCGATAACGTCGCCAGTCAGAGCGCGAACATGCCGTGGTACAGCGGCCCGACCCTGCTGGAAGTCCTCGAAACCGTGGAGATCCAACGGGTAGTAGAGAGCCAGCCGCTGCGCTTCCCGGTGCAGTATGTTAACCGTCCGAACCTCGATTTCCGCGGCTTCTCCGGTACGGTCGCCTCCGGCACCGTGCAGGTCGGCCAGCGCCTGAAGGTGCTGCCGTCGGGCGTCGAATCGAGCGTAGCGCGGATCGTCACCTTCGACGGCGATCTGCAGGAAGCCGCCGCCGGGGAAGCCATTACCATTGTGCTGAAAGATGAAATCGACATCAGCCGCGGCGACCTGCTGGTTGACGCGCAAGCCACGCTGCCGGCGGTGCAAAGCGCCAGCATCGACGTAGTATGGATGGCCGAGCAGGCGTTGACCCCGGGGCAGAGCTACGACATCAAAATCGCCGGTAAGAAGACCCGCGCCCGCGTGGACGCTATCCGTTACCAGGTGGATATTAACAACCTGACCCAGCGTGAAGTTGAGTCTCTGCCGCTGAACGGCATCGGGCTGGTGGAGCTGACCTTTGACGAACCTTTAGTGCTGGATCCGTATCAGCAAAACCCGGTGACCGGCGGGCTTATCTTTATCGATCGTCTGACCAACGTCACCGTCGGCGCCGGGATGGTCAACGAGCCGCACCTGCAGGCGTCGACGTCAGCATCGCAGTACAGCGCTTTCGAGCTGGAACTGAACCAGCTGATCCGCAAACACTTCCCGCACTGGGACGCCCGCGACCTGCTGGGAGGCAAATAATGGCCCAGCATGACGAAAACGTCGTCTGGCATGCCCACCCTGTGACCCAGCAGCAGCGGGAACAGCATCACGGCCATCGCGGCGTGGTGCTGTGGTTTACCGGCCTTTCGGGGTCGGGTAAATCCACCGTCGCCGGGGCGCTGGAGGAAGCCTTGCATGAGCGCGGCGTCAGCACCTATCTGCTGGACGGCGATAACGTGCGTCATGGCCTGTGCAGCGACCTGGGATTCAGCGATGAGGATCGCAAAGAGAACATTCGCCGCGTCGGTGAAGTGGCCAGGCTGATGGTTGATGCCGGGCTGGTTGTATTGACGGCATTTATATCTCCGCACCGCGCGGAGCGGCAGATGGTGCGCGAGCGCCTGGGGGAGGGACGCTTTATCGAAGTGTTCGTCGATACCCCGCTGGCCATTTGCGAGGCGCGGGATCCGAAAGGATTGTATAAGAAGGCGCGGGCAGGGGAATTACGCAATTTCACCGGCATAGACTCGGTCTATGAGGCACCGGAAAAGGCGGAAATTCATCTGGATGGTGAACAATTGGTAACAAATTTGGTGCACCAACTATTAGACCTGCTGCAACAGAGCGATATTATCAGATCCTGAAACGGCAGCGGCATCGAGGGGTGCCGGTTGCCCGGTCTACAGGATTCGATATGCGCAATACCCAGAACCTCAGTATTATTCGTTCAGAACCGCCTCCGGCGACCGGCGACGAGACCACCTGGTCTTTGTCGGGCGCTGCCGTGGGCTTTATTTCATGGCTGCTGGCGCTGGGTATTCCCTTCCTTCTCTATGGCAGTAATACACTTTTCTTCCTCCTCTACACCTGGCCATTCTTCCTTGCGTTGATGCCAGTGGCGGTGGTGGTCGGTATTGCGCTGCACTCTCTGCTCAATGGCAAACTGCTCTATAGCGCCAGCGCGACCATCCTGACCGTCGGGCTGATGTTTGCGCTACTCTTCCTCTGGCTGTTGGGATAACCCGTTTCTGGTATGAATCAAGCATGGGTATCAGCGGCAAAAATATGGTACAGTCCCCGCGTTACGCGGCATCGTCCGCGCGCCCCGGTAGCGTACCCGGGCGAGTTTTGGGATGATGATGCCGTTTTTCAGGGGGCAGGATGGGTAAACTAACGCTGCTATTATTAGCTTTGCTGGTCTGGCTACAGTATTCGCTGTGGTTCGGTAAAAACGGCCTGCATGACTACACGCGGGTTAACGACGACGTCACCGCCCAGCAGGCGACTAACGCCAAATTAAAAGCGCGCAACGATCAGCTGTTTGCCGAAATTGACGACCTCAACGGCGGTCAGGAAGCGATCGAGGAGCGTGCGCGCAATGAACTCAGCATGACCCGCCCGGGCGAAACCTTCTATCGTCTGGTACCGGATGCGTCTAAACGCAACCAGGCATCGGGGCAACAGCAGAACAATCGATAACCAGGCCCAGGATTACGACATGGCAGCCACTTTTCCGGGCATTTGCGCCGTGGTGCCGGCAGCCGGTTTCGGCCGCCGCATGCAAACGGAATGCCCGAAACAATATCTCTCAATCGGTAACAAAACGATTCTCGAACACGCGGTCGCCGCGCTGCTGGCGGATCCGCGCGTCCAGCGCGTGGTGATTGCCGTCAGCCCCGGCGATCGGCGCTTCAGCCAGCTGCCGCTGGCCCAGCACCCGCAAATTACCGTCGTGGATGGCGGCGCCGAGCGCGCCGATTCGGTACTCGCCGGCCTGCAGGCGTTACCGGAAGCGCAGTGGGTGCTGGTGCATGACGCCGCGCGCCCCTGCCTGCATCAGGATGACCTCAGCCGCCTGCTGGCACTCTGTGAAACCAGCCGCGTCGGCGGGATCCTCGCGGCCCCGGTGCGCGACACCATGAAGCGCGCCGAGCCGGGCAAAACCGCCGTCGCCCATACCGTCGATCGTAATGACCTGTGGCACGCGCTCACCCCGCAATTTTTCCCTCGCGAGCTGCTGGTGGATTGCCTCACCCGGGCGCTGAACGAGGGGGCCACCATCACCGATGAAGCCTCGGCGCTGGAGTATTGCGGCTTCCATCCGCAGCTGGTCGCCGGACGCGCTGATAATATTAAAGTGACGCGCCCGGAAGATCTGGCGCTGGCGGAATTTTACCTCACCCGTTCCCGACACCAGGAGAAAGCTTAATGCGAATTGGACATGGTTTTGACGTACACGCTTTTGGCGGTGAAGGCCCAATCATCATTGGCGGGGTACGCATTCCTTATGAAAAAGGGCTGCTGGCCCATTCCGACGGCGACGTCGCGCTGCATGCGCTGACCGACGCGCTGCTGGGCGCCGCGGCGCTCGGCGATATTGGCAAGCTGTTCCCGGATACCGATCCGGCGTTTAAAGGCGCCGACAGCCGCGAACTGCTGCGCGAAGCGTGGCGCCGCATTCAGGCCAAAGGCTATACGCTCGGCAACGTCGACGTCACCATTATCGCCCAGGCACCGAAAATGCTGCCGCATATCCCGCAAATGCGTGTCTTTATCGCTGAAGATCTCGGCTGCCATATGGACGACGTCAACGTGAAAGCGACCACCACCGAGAAGCTGGGCTTCACCGGCCGCGGGGAAGGGATCGCCTGCGAAGCGGTCGCGCTGCTGCGTAAGGCCGACAAATGATCGCCTTTGACCAACTGACCTGGCTGCACGGCAAGCCGCAGAGCAGCGGGCTGCTGAAAGCCAATCCGGAAGATTTTCTGGTAGTGGAAGACCTGGGCTTTGCCCCGGACGGCGAAGGCGAGCACGTGCTGGTGCGGATCCTTAAAAACGGCTGCAATACGCGCTTTGTCGCCGACGCGCTGGCGAAATTCCTCAAAATCCATGCCCGTGAAGTGAGCTTCGCCGGGCAAAAAGATAAGCACGCCGTCACCGAGCAGTGGCTGTGCGCTCGGGTGCCTGGCAAAGAGATGCCGGATCTGAGCAAATTTCAGCTTGAGGGCTGCCAGGTACTGGAATATGCCCGCCATAAGCGTAAGCTGCGATTAGGCGCGCTGAAGGGCAACCAGTTTACCCTGATTCTGCGCGAGATTAGCGATCGCCAGGAAGTGGAGACGCGTCTGCAGGCCATCGCTGAACGGGGCGTGCCGAACTATTTCGGCGCTCAGCGCTTCGGCATTGGCGGCAGTAACCTGCAGGGCGCGCTGCGCTGGGCGGAGAGCGGTGCGCCGGTGCGCGATCGCAATAAGCGCAGTTTTTGGTTGTCGGCGGCCCGCAGCGCGTTGTTTAATCAGCAAGTCAGTATTAGATTAAAAAAAACGGAATTTAATCAGGTTGTTGATGGCGATGCGCTACAATTAGCGGGGCGTGGGAGCTGGTTTGTCGTCACACCGGAAGAACTCGAGGTTTCGCAGGCGCGGGTGCACAACCGCGAACTGATGATCACGGCTGCGCTACCGGGCAGCGGCGACTGGGGAAGCCAGCGCGACGCCCTGGCCGCCGAGCAGGCCGCCATCGCCGAGGAAACCTCGCTGCAGACACTGTTGGTGCGGGAGAAAGTCGAGGCGGCGCGCCGGGCGATGCTCCTCTATCCGCAGCAGTTGAGCTGGAACTGGTGGGATGATGTAACCGTTGAACTGCGTTTCTGGCTGCCGGCGGGCAGCTTCGCCACCAGCGTGGTCAGGGAGCTTATCAATACAACGGGTGACTATGCGAATATTGCTGAGTAACGATGACGGGATCCATGCGCCGGGGATACAGACCCTGGCGAAGGCCTTAAGGGAGTTTGCCGAGGTCCAGGTGGTTGCACCCGATCGTAACCGCAGCGGGGCTTCGAATTCGCTGACGCTGGAATCGTCATTGCGCACCTTTACCTATGAAAATGGCGATATCGCCGTCCAGATGGGGACGCCGACGGACTGCGTCTACCTTGGTGTGAACGCGCTGATGCGCCCGCGTCCGGACATCGTCGTTTCCGGAATCAACGCCGGGCCCAACCTGGGCGATGACGTCATTTACTCCGGCACCGTGGCGGCGGCGATGGAAGGCCGCCATCTGGGGTTCCCCGCGCTGGCCGTGTCGCTCAATGGCTATCAACACTACGACACCGCCGCGGCGGTGACCTGTACTCTCCTGCGCGGACTCAGCCGTGAACCGCTGCGCACCGGGCGGATCCTCAACGTCAATGTCCCGGACCTGCCCCTTGACCAGATCAAAGGCATCCGCGTGACCCGCTGCGGCAACCGCCATCCTGCCGATCAGGTGATCCCGCAAAAGGATCCGCGCGGCAATACCCTGTACTGGATAGGCCCGCCGGGCGATAAGCGCGACGCCGGGCCGGGCACCGATTTTGCGGCAGTGGATGAAGGCTATGTTTCCGTTACGCCATTGCACGTCGATTTAACCGCCCATCAGGCGCATGAGGTGGTCACCGATTGGCTGGAACGTGTCGGGGTTGACAGGCAATGGTAAGTAAACGTGTTGAAAGTTTGTTGAATCAACTGCGCACGCAGGGCATCGTCGATGAACGTGTCCTCGAGGCGCTCGCGCGCGTCCCGCGCGAAAAGTTTGTTGATGAAGCCTTTGAACATAAAGCGTGGGAAAACACCGCGCTGCCGATTGGCCAGGGGCAAACCATCTCCCAGCCGTACATGGTGGCGCGGATGACCGAGCTGCTGACGTTGACGCCGGAGTCGCGGGTGCTGGAGATCGGCACCGGTTCCGGTTACCAGACGGCCATCCTGGCGCATCTGGTGCATCACGTTTGCTCGGTAGAGCGAATTAAGAGTTTACAGTGGCAGGCGCGTCGTCGCCTGAAACAACTTGATTTACATAATGTTTCAACCCGTCATGGCGATGGGTGGCAAGGTTGGCAGGCGCGGGCGCCGTTTGATGCCATTATTGTGACGGCGGCGCCGCCGGAAATACCGACCGCGCTGCTGGCGCAGCTGGATGACGACGGCGTGCTGGTACTGCCGGTTGGCGAGGAGCATCAGTTTCTCAAACGGATCCGTCGCCGGGGCAACGAATTTATCATTGATACCGTCGAGGCCGTTCGCTTTGTTCCCCTGGTGAAAGGGGAGCTGGCCTGAGACCCGGATTATTCCAGGTTTTTTTTGCCTGACTTTAGGCGTAGGGTGGACACATTTTTCAGTGTCCTGGCCGGGCGTCGCCCGGTAAGCAAGATATTGGCAGTTAACATATTCCTGGGGGATAAATGAGCGCGGGAAGCACCAAATTTACCGTCAGCCGTATTGCGGCTCTTTCACTGGTTTCATTCTGGCTGGCCGGATGTACCAACACCAATAATCCGCCTGCGCCGGTCAGCTCTGCCGGCGGTGCCGCCTCTTCCAGCACCAACTCCGGCATGTTGATTACGCCGCCATCCTCCGGCGTCAAGTCTGCTCCTCAGGCGCAGCCGATCCAGCCGGTACAGACCCAGACCATTCAGCCGCAGCCAATGGCGCAGGAGCCGGTGCAGACGGTGAATGGCAAGATCGTTTATAACCGCAAATATGGCGATATTCCGAAAGGTAGCTATACCGGCGGCAGTACCTATACGGTCAAACGCGGCGACACGCTGTTCTATATCGCCTGGGTCACCGGCAACGATTTCCGTGACCTGGCGCAACGCAACAATGTCCCGGCCCCGTACGCCCTGAACGTCGGCCAGGTGCTGCAGGTCGGCAACGCTTCAGGCCAGCCGATCACCGGTGAAAATGCCGTTTCTCAGGCCAGCGCAAGGGCGAGCGGCGGTGCGACGGCCACCACAACTTCTGCACAAAAATCGACCGCGGTGGTTGCTTCACAACCGACTATTACGTATTCTGAATCCTCAGGTGAACAAAGTGCTACCAAGATGTTGCCTAATAATAAACCAGCGACCACGACCTCGACGGTCGTCGCGCCGGTGACGGCACCAACAACGGTGAGCACAACCCAGCCGACTGCAAGCAGTACGTCAACCAGTTCGCCGATCTCATCATGGCGCTGGCCGACTGATGGCAAAGTTATCGAGAACTTTAGTGGCGCGGAAGGCGGCAATAAAGGTATCGACATTGCAGGCAGTAAGGGACAGGCTATTGTCGCGACCGCCGATGGGCGCGTCGTCTATGCCGGTAACGCACTGCGCGGCTACGGTAATCTTATTATCATCAAACACAACGATGATTACCTGAGTGCCTACGCTCATAACGATACCATGCTGGTTCGGGAGCAACAGGAAGTCAAAGCGGGGCAGAAAATTGCTACCATGGGTAGCACCGGAACCAGCTCAACAAGATTACATTTTGAAATTCGTTACAAGGGGAAATCCGTCAACCCGCTGCAGTACTTACCGCAGCGATAATTTGGCAAAGTACGGATAAGCGAAGCATTAGCTAACAGGCGCCAGGGCGGTGTCTATGCGCCTCTCGCAGAGAGGAGTAGGGGAAATCGTCCTGGCGTCTTTTGTTGATGCACCGTGGAAGGTGCTTTGCTCAGGGATCACGGGTAGGAGCCACCTTTATGAGTCAGAATACGCTGAAAGTTCATGATTTAAATGAAGACGCGGAATTTGATGAGAACGGAATTGAGGTTTTCGACGAGAAGGCCTTAGTAGAAGAGGAACCCAGTGATAGCGATCTGGCTGAGGAAGAGCTGCTGTCGCAAGGCGCAACGCAACGCGTGCTTGACGCCACTCAGCTTTATCTTGGAGAGATTGGTTATTCCCCACTGCTGACCGCGGAAGAGGAAGTCTATTTCGCGCGTCGCGCACTGCGTGGTGATGTCGCTTCACGCCGTCGCATGATTGAAAGCAACCTGCGTCTGGTGGTGAAGATTGCCCGTCGTTACAGCAATCGTGGTCTGGCGCTGCTGGATCTGATTGAAGAAGGTAACCTCGGCCTGATCCGCGCCGTTGAGAAGTTTGACCCGGAACGTGGGTTCCGTTTTTCGACCTATGCGACCTGGTGGATCCGCCAGACCATTGAACGGGCGATCATGAACCAAACCCGTACGATCCGTTTGCCGATCCACATTGTCAAAGAGCTGAACGTCTATCTGCGTACCGCGCGCGAGTTGTCCCATAAGCTGGATCACGAGCCGAGCGCGGAAGAGATTGCCGAACAGCTGGACAAACCGGTCGATGACGTCAGCCGTATGCTGCGTCTGAACGAGCGCATCACCTCGGTGGATACCCCGCTGGGTGGCGATTCAGAAAAAGCGCTGCTGGATATTCTGGCCGATGAGAAAGAGAACGGCCCGGAAGACACCACGCAGGACGATGATATGAAACAAAGCATCGTTAAATGGCTGTTCGAACTGAACGCCAAGCAGCGTGAGGTTCTGGCGCGTCGTTTCGGTCTGCTGGGTTATGAAGCCGCCACCCTGGAAGATGTGGGCCGTGAAATTGGCCTCACCCGCGAGCGTGTGCGTCAGATCCAGGTGGAAGGTCTGCGTCGTCTGCGGGAAATTCTGCAGGGGCAAGGACTGAATATCGAAGCGCTCTTCCGCGAATAAGATCTTTTCTCTCAAAAAGGCCCCCTCGAAAGTCGGGGCCTTTTTCTTTGCGCTAGCCGCGGCGGGTTTCCTGCAGATGGCGCCAGACAATTTTCCCTTCCGCTTGCTGAAAAATCGCCGTCGACCAGCGTACGTTCTCACTGCCATCCGCCAGCGTTTGGCGTTCACGGTATAGCACGGCGGCGCCGTCGTGCCACTCGCTGATGATTTTCGTCTGATCCACCACGATGTGTAATCCCGGACGGCTTGCGCCCGCCTGGTGGAAAAAACGGCTCACCGTCGGGTAGTCCATCTTCTCGCCGCTCAGAGGGATCATAGTGAATTCGGCGGCAAAACGGCTCATCAGCGCCTCAGCGCTCCCTTCCCCCTGGCTTAACCAGCGTTCGATAAGGACATGGGCGTCGAGGACTTCCTGCAGATACGGGTTCATGACTTCTCCAGAGTGGTGTGCAGGCGATGGATAATCGCCCGATTATTCAGCCGCAGGCAACACAGCAGCGGCAACAGGGTTATGGCGGCGGCGCAGCTAAACGCGCCTTGCCAGGCGTAGGCCGGCGGGAATATCCTCAGTAGCAGAGCGAGCAGCGCGCTGCCGGCAAAGAAGCTGAGCTGGCGGTTAAGGTTCCACAGCGCGCTGGCGTCAGGCATCTCTTCGCCAGGCGTATGCAGGAAAGCGCTGCTTTGCGCGGTGCTGCTGCATAAGCTGCCTCCGCCGCCCATCAGCGTAAAGGCCAGAATCAACAGCGCCAGCGGGCTGTGCGCATCGACCTGCAGCAGCAGCAGGATCCCTGCCGCCTGAAGCAGGCAGCCGACTATCACCAGAGGCCGCGGTCCGAAGCGGTTGAAATACCTGCCGGTAAAGGTGATGGCGACAAACGAGGCCAGCGACCAGGGCACCATCAGGGCGCCAATGGCCCCCGGCGCCATCCCGGTGACGCGTTGCAGGTAGAACATTCCCACGACGTTGACGCCAATAAACATTCCCGGTACGCAGAGATAAATAAGCATGGCGAAGCGCAGGAGAGGATCGGCCAGCAACGACAGCGGGAGCAAGCGGGCCGGCCGGACAGGGGCGGAGGTGTCGTTCAGCCATCGCGCCGCCAGCATAAAGGTAAGCAGGGCGACAGGCAGGCTGGCGAAAAAGACCCAGCGCCAGCTGAAGGCCTGGACTAGCAGACCGCCGATCGCCGGCGAGCAGGCGGGCGCCAGCAGGCCGACCAGCATCACCGCCGCCGATAGCTTCGCCCGCTCCTGCGGCTGAAACAGCGGCCAGGTCAGCGCCTGACCGAGGGGGATTAGCAACCCGCCGCCCATCCCCTGCAACGTCCGCCAGAAAATCAGCGCACCCAGGCTGTGGGCCAGCCCTGATGCCAGCGCGCCGAGGCTGAACAGCCCCAGCGAGAGTAAAAACAGCCGTTTTGGTCCACAGCGCTGGCTGAGCCAGGCGCTGAACGGCACGACGACCGTCAGGCCAAGAATATAGGCATTGCTGACCCACGCCAGCTGCGAGACGGATACCGCCAGCGCGTGGCTGATAGCCGGGAAGGCGATGCTGGCGATAAACATATTGATTAAGTCGAGAAAAAAGCCGAACAGAAAAACGGTGGCAACGCGGTGGCGATAGGTCATGATTCACTCCCTCAGACAGGCGGCTACTGTAAACCCGGCGCCACGGGGGATAAACGGGGTGAATCGGGATATACTGTCTGAATATTTTTGACAATCATCCGGACGACGATGCTAAACCTTCAGCGCGTGACCATGTTTATCGCCGTGGTGGACGCCGGCAGCTTCACCCAGGCCGCCGCGGCGCTGGGGCAGACCAAAGCGGTGGTCAGCTTTAACGTAAGGCAACTGGAAAATGAGCTGGGGGTGACCCTGCTGCTGCGTTCGACGCGCCGTCTGCGGCTCACTGACGCCGGGGCGCTGTTCTATCAGCGTGGGGTGGCGCTGCTGAAAGCGGCGGAAAATCTGCAGGATGAGGTTCGGGCCAGCCATAGCGGTTTAAGCGGAGAGCTGCGGATCACCACCACGCCGGAGTATGGCGCACAGGTTATCATCCCGGCGCTGGCGGCGTTTTCCCGTCATCATCCGGCGTTACGGGTGCGGCACGTCTCGTCCTCCCATCATGCGGATCTTATCTCCGAACGATTTGACGTGGCGATACGCCTCGGCACGTTGGCCGATTCCCGCTACCGGGCGACGCGGATTGCCAGTTTTGCGATCCTGCCCGTCGCCTCACCGGCCTGGCTGGCAAGCCATCCGCTGCAGACGCTGTCCGATCTGGCGCAAGCTGACTGGATTATTCACGAGCGTCTGCCGGCGCCGCTGCGCTGGCAGCTGCGAACGGATGAACAGGCAGAGGTGGATTTTACGATAGTCAACGCGCCACGGTTTTCAGCCGACAGCGCCACGGCGCTGATGAGCTTTGCTCTGGCCGGATGCGGCGTCGCTTTGCTGCCTGCCTGGCTGGTGGCCGGGAAACTGGCGCAGCGGGAGCTGGTGGCTGTCCTGCCGGAATACCATTTCCCGCCGCAGGGCGTGTATGCCCTTTATCCCGATGCGCAGCATATGCCGACCCGGGTGCGGGCGTTTATCGACTTTCTGCGTGAGCAGCTCGACTAGGCGCTTGCTCAGGGAACCATCATCTTACGCACCAGCCGGGAGAACTGCTCGCGTTCATCATCGCTCAGGCGGCCGAGAAACTCGTCATCGACCTCATTGCCTTGCGGAATGGAACGGTTAAGCAGCGCCTCGCCTTCGTCGGTCAGAAAGACAAAACGGCGGCGTTTATCGGCCGGATCGTGCTCCCGGCGCACCAGGCCGCGCGCTTCCATCCGGCTGAGCATCTCCGCCAGCGTGGCCTTAGTACTGACCGCCGCTTCAATCAGCACCACCTGTTCGATCCCCGGCTGCTCGGCAACCGAGCGCATCACCGCATACTGAGGCTTAGTCAGGTCCGGTAACGCCTGCTGCCAGCGGGCGGTATGTTGTTGAAAAAGCTGGCGCAGCAGGTGGAATGCTTCGTTTCGTAACTCCATGAATACTCCGTAACAAAACTGTCACCTCTATGATAGCCGTTTGTACGCCTTTTTATACCTTTTCCCTGTTTGATTAAAAATGCGCACGTATGCGAACGATCTTGTCATTTGGCTCAGGAGGGGGTAATTTAAGTACAAAGTTCGTATACGAACAAAATGAATGAGGTGTGGAATGAAACTGATTATTGGGATGACGGGGGCCACCGGGGCTCCGCTTGGGGTGGCATTGCTGCAGGCGCTGCGCGATATGCCGGAGGTGGAAACCCATCTGGTGATGTCGAAATGGGCCAAAACCACCATCGAGCTGGAAACGCCGTGGACGGCACGGGAAGTGGCCGCGTTGGCGGACTTTTCCCACAGCCCGGCCGACCAGGCCGCCACCATCTCATCAGGTTCATTTCGCACCGACGGCATGATCGTTATTCCCTGCAGTATGAAGACGCTGGCGGGCATTCGCGCGGGCTATGCCGAAGGGCTGGTGGGCCGCGCGGCGGACGTGGTGCTTAAAGAGGGGCGCAAGCTGGTGCTGGTCCCGCGGGAAATGCCGCTCAGCACGATCCATCTGGAGAACATGCTGGCGCTGTCCCGGATGGGCGTGGCGATGGTGCCGCCGATGCCGGCTTACTACAACCACCCGGAAACGGTTGACGATATCACCAACCATATTGTGACCCGGGTGTTGGATCAGTTTGGCCTCGACTACCACAAGGCGCGCCGCTGGAACGGCTTGCGTACGGCAGAACAATTTGCACAGGAGATCGAATAATGGCTTTTGATGATTTGCGCAGCTTTTTGCAGGCGCTGGATGACCAGGGACAACTGCTGAAAATCAGTGAGGAGGTGAACGCTGAGCCAGACCTGGCGGCGGCAGCCAATGCCACCGGACGCATCGGCGACGGCGCCCCGGCGCTGTGGTTCGATAATATTCGCGGCTTTACCGACGCCCGGGTGACGATGAACACCATCGGCTCGTGGCAGAACCATGCCATCTCGCTGGGCCTGCCGCCCAACACGCCGGTGAAAAAGCAGATTGATGAATTCATCCGCCGTTGGGATAACTTCCCGGTGACGCCAGAGCGCCGCGCCAACCCGGCATGGGCGGAAAACACCGTGGATGGCGACGATATCAACCTGTTCGATATTCTGCCGCTGTTCCGCCTCAACGATGGCGATGGCGGGTTCTACCTCGACAAAGCCTGTGTCGTTTCGCGCGATCCGCTTGACCCTGACAACTTCGGTAAGCAAAACGTCGGTATCTACCGTATGGAAGTGAAAGGCAAGCGCAAGCTCGGCCTGCAGCCGGTGCCGATGCACGATATCGCCCTGCATCTGCATAAGGCGGAAGAGCGCGGGAAAGACCTGCCGATCGCCATTACCCTCGGTAACGACCCGATTATCACCCTGATGGGCGCCACGCCGCTGAAATACGATCAGTCAGAATATGAAATGGCCGGCGCGCTGCGCGAGAGCCCATATCCCATCGCCACCGCGCCGCTGACCGGCTTTGACGTGCCCTGGGGTTCGGAAGTGATCCTCGAAGGGGTGATTGAAGGCCGCAAGCGTGAGATAGAGGGGCCGTTCGGTGAGTTTACCGGCCACTACTCCGGCGGTCGTAACATGACGGTAGTGCGCATCGACAAAGTCTCGTATCGCAGCAAACCGATTTTTGAATCGCTCTATCTCGGTATGCCATGGACCGAAATCGACTATCTGATGGGCCCGGCCACCTGCGTGCCGCTGTATCAGCAGCTGAAGGCAGAGTTTCCGGAAGTGCAGGCGGTCAACGCCATGTACACCCACGGTCTGCTGGCGATCATCTCCACCAAAAAACGCTACGGCGGCTTTGCCCGCGCGGTGGGACTGCGGGCGATGACCACTCCCCACGGCCTCGGCTATGTGAAGATGGTGATTATGGTTGATGAAGACGTCGACCCGTTCAATCTGCCGCAGGTGATGTGGGCGCTCTCCTCTAAGGTTAACCCGGCGGGAGACCTGGTGCAGTTGCCGAACATGTCGGTCCTTGAACTTGACCCAGGCTCCAGCCCAGCGGGCATCACCGACAAACTCATTATCGACGCCACCACCCCGGTTGCGCCGGACCTACGCGGCCACTACAGCCAGCCGGTGCAGGATCTGCCGGAAACCAAAGCCTGGGCTGAAAAACTGACCGCCATGCTGGCCAACCGTAAATAAGGAGAAGAAGATGATTTGTCCACGTTGCGCCGATGAAAAGATTGACGTCATGGCAAAATCACCGGTGAAAGGGGTCTGGACTGTGTATCAGTGCCAGCACTGCCTTTATACCTGGCGGGATACCGAGCCGCTGCGCCGCACCAGCCGCGAGCACTATCCTGAAGCGTTCAGGATGACGCAGAAAGATATTGATGAGGCGCCGCAGGTGCCGCACGTACCGCCGCTATTGCCGGAAGATAAGCGTTAATGAAAAGGGCCCGCTAAGGGCCTATTTCATTTGGGCTATTTTACCGGCCATATTAAAACTGGGCAGTGCGCAAACTGCCTGCGACAAATACGCCGACTGGGATAATCTCTCAGTCGGTTTTTTTATATTTCGCAGAATGATAAAAGTTATTTTATTCATTAAATCCAGAAATGGTGTAAAGGGATAATAGCGTGGGATGACTTTGCGAGCCTGCTTCCAGATTATTATAAAATCCGTCTGATTAATTCCTTGCAGATAAATTTCACGCCCTGACGAGTATAGAATAGCGGCGGGTGCTTGAGGCTGTCTGGCCTTGAGCAAGACCAGGACCCCAGACAGACGAAAGCCCCAGGAGATATTTCTATCAACTGAGGCTAGCGAATGAACATAGACAATTCAGATGTTAGTCTCTTCTTTGCAGGGAGGCAAGATATGCTGACAAAATATGCCCTTGTGGCAATCATCGTACTGTGTATTACGGTACTGGGATTTACGCTGTTGGTGCACAGCTCGCTATGCGAGCTGAGTATTAAAGAGCGTAGTATTGAGTTTAAAGCTGTTCTCGCTTACGAATCGAAGAAGTAGCATCCGCGCGGGGGCAACCCCGCGTATTGGTTGTCAGGACGCATCCTCTTGCACCCATTTTTAGTTTGTTAAAACGGCAGCGCGGAGCGGCGCTGCCGTTTTTGACCTTAAAAGGGCGATTGGGGTGCTAGACCAGACTTTTCAGACGATAAATCCACTCCAGCGCCTGACGCGGGGTCAGGGAGTCCGGATCAAGATTCTCCAGCGCCTCAACCGCAGGCGAGGTCTCTTCCGGAGCGGCGAGCAGCGACATCTGCGTGCCGTCGACCTGGGTCGCCGCCGCGTTGGGCGAGATACTCTCCAGCTCGCGCAGTTTCTGCCGCGCGCGCTTGATCACCTCTTTCGGCACCCCGGCCAGCGCGGCGACCGCCAGGCCGTAGCTCTTGCTGGCCGCGCCATCCTGCACGCTGTGCATAAAGGCGATGGTGTCGCCATGCTCCAGCGCGTCGAGATGGACGTTGGCGACGCCTTCCATTTTCTCCGGCAGCTGAGTGAGCTCGAAGTAGTGGGTGGCGAACAGCGTCAGCGCCTTGATTTTGTTGGCGAGATTTTCCGCACAGGCCCATGCCAGCGACAGACCGTCGTAGGTGGACGTGCCGCGGCCAATCTCATCCATCAGCACCAGGCTGTGTTCGGTGGCGTTGTGCAGGATATTGGCGGTTTCAGTCATCTCCACCATAAAGGTCGAGCGGCCGCTGGCCAGGTCATCCGCCGCGCCGACGCGGGTAAAGATGCGATCGATGGGGCCTATCTCCACCTTCTGCGCCGGGACGTAGCTGCCGATATAGGCCAGCAGCGCAATCAGCGCGGTCTGGCGCATATAGGTACTTTTACCGCCCATGTTCGGCCCGGTGATGATCAGCATCCGCCGCTGCGGCGCCAGCTGCAGCGGGTTGGCGATAAACGGCTCTTTCAGCACCTGCTCGACCACCGGATGGCGGCCTTCGCTGATGCGAATGCCCGGCTTATCGCTAAAGGTCGGGCAGCAGTAGTTCAGGGTTTCCGCGCGTTCCGCCAGGTTGACCAGCACGTCCAGCTCGGCCAGCGCGCTGGCGCTGGTTTGCAGGTCGGCAAGGTGCGGCAGCAGCAGGTCGAACAGTTCGTCATAAAGCTGTTTTTCCAGCGCCAGCGCCTTGCCCTTGGAGGTCAGCACCTTATCTTCGTATTCCTTCAGCTCAGGAATAATATAGCGTTCGGCGTTTTTCAGCGTCTGGCGTCGCACGTAGTGGATCGGCGCGAGGTGGCTCTGGCCGCGGCTGATCTGGATGTAGTAGCCGTGGACGGCGTTGTAGCCGACCTTCAGGGTGTCGAGGCCCAGCCGCTCGCGCTCGCGGATCTCCAGCTTATCGAGATAATCGGTGGCGCCATCGGCCAGCGCCCGCCACTCGTCCAGCTCTTCGCTATAGCCTGGAGCGATGACCCCGCCGTCGCGGACCAGCACCGGCGGGGCGTCGATCACCGCGCGCTCCAGCAGTTCGCGCAGTTCGCTAAACTCGCCCATTTTTTCGCGCAATTTTTGCACCGGCTGACTGTCAACGTCAGCCAGCTGCTCGCGCAGCAGGGGCAACTGCTGCAGGGCATGACGCATGCGGGCTAAATCGCGTGGACGGGCGGTACGCAGCGCCAGACGCGCCAGAATACGTTCCAGATCGCCAACCTGGCGCAGCACCGGCTGCAGCTCGGTATAGCGCTCCTGCAGCGCGCCGATGGTCTGCTGGCGCTCCACCAGCACGGCGGTATCGCGGACCGGCATATGCAGCCAGCGCTTGAGCATCCGGCTTCCCATCGGCGTCACCGTACAGTCGAGTACCGAGGCCAGAGTGTTATCGGTGCCGCCGGCGAGATTCTGGGTGATCTCGAGGTTACGGCGGGTGGCGGCATCCATAATGATGCTGTCCTGCTGGCGCTCCATGGTGATGGAGCGAATATGCGGCAGCGAGGTGCGCTGGGTGTCTTTGACATACTGCAGCAGGCAGCCGGCGGCGCACAGGCCGCGGGGGGCGTTTTCCACGCCGAAGCCGACCAGATCGCGGGTGCCGAACTGCAGGTTAAGCTGCTGGCGCGCGGTGTCGATTTCAAATTCCCACAGCGGGCGACGGCGCAGGCCGCGGCGGCCTTCGATCAGCGACGATTCGGCAAAATCTTCCGCATACAGCAGCTCCGCCGGATTAGTGCGCTGCAGTTCTGCCGCCATGGTTTCGCGGTCGGCCGGTTCGCTCAGGCGGAAGCGGCCGGAGCTGATGTCCAGCGTCGCGTAGCCAAAGCCTTTGCTGTCCTGCCAGATGGCGGCCAGCAGGTTGTCCTGACGCTCCTGCAGCAGCGCTTCATCGCTGATGGTGCCCGGCGTGACGATACGCACCACTTTACGCTCGACCGGCCCTTTGGTGGTGGCCGGGTCGCCTATCTGCTCGCAAATAGCTACCGACTCGCCCTGATTAACCAGTTTCGCAAGATAGTTTTCCACCGCGTGGTGGGGGATGCCGGCCATGGGAATGGGTTCGCCCGCGGAGGCGCCGCGTTTGGTCAGCGAGATATCGAGCAGCTGCGACGCGCGTTTCGCATCGTCATAAAACAGCTCGTAAAAATCCCCCATCCGGTAAAACAGCAGAATGTCAGGATGTTGCGCCTTCAGCTTGAAATACTGCTGCATCATCGGCGTGTGGGCGTCGAGATTGTCAATTGTGCTCATGGGGTGTTATCCAGATCCCTGATTTGAAATGGCTGCGATTTTGTTGTTTTCGTCGTTATCACATGGATGAGACATGATAACGGAGATGGGCAGGCGAGGGAAACTGATGAAGGCGCGCGGCGCGATCCGGATTCCAGTTGCAGAGGGGGATGAGTCATCACAAGCCAGCATCAGGATGTGCAGTTACCGGTTCAAAAAAGCCCTATCCGATATTTCCCTGGATAAGCCTTAACGGCAGCAGTTAGCAACGATCCTTGATATACTGAAACCATCAGGTGAATGAAAAGGGAGATGCCATGAGTCACAACAAAAAAGATCAGGCCACATACGCCAGACCTTCCCGCGCTGACATCGTTCGTTCTGTTGCGACATCAACCGCGGTCGAGACAGGGCAACCCTCAGCCAGAGTTGAAGAGAGTCTTGAAGCCGCGCGCAAAAAATATGCGCATCTTCGTCTTGCCTAATCCCTTCTTAAGGCCATACTGACCCAGTGTTTCATCGGTCGATAGTCCAGAGTCAAACCTGCATGGATAGCCGATATATACTGGGTTTTGTTTTGTTCCCAGCTTTGATAATTCAGCGGTTTATAGCCAGCCTGCACCGCCATCACATCAGCTAATAATCGTGATAAACGCCCGTTACCCTCTCTGAATGGATGGATGAGGATCAATTCAACATGTGTGACTGCGATAGCTTCTGTGAGCTGCAATTCACTCATGCCTGAACAAGGCGTATAATGAGCAAGGTATTTCTTATCAAAATCGTTTAGCAGTTTAGCCAGCTGTGCTGAAGGGGCGAACATAAAATCGCCTTTGCTGATATTGACCGTTCTTTCCTGGCCTGCCCATGCATAGATATTGCCTAACCAGCGATAATGCCACTTTTTCAGGATATTGACGCTGAGCAATCCGGTTGGAAAGTGTTCCTCAAAAACCGAGCGATAAAGTTGTTCCAGCAGTACCAGTTCTACGCTATCCATCTCATTTGCGTCAGCAATCCCGAGTTTATTAGCCAAAACCCGTTCACCTGAATTTTTCTCATACTGGCCTTCGCTGCCAGCAACTGTGTATCGGCTCATGGGGACCCTCAAAAGGGAACGCTGATAGATATGAAAGTATAATGCTCATCAGCTTTTGCGGTGTAATACCGAACGCGCGCGGCGCGATCCGGATTCCAGTTGCGCCGCGCGGGGGTTACGGCGCCAGATAGACCTGGGGGGCCGCGTTGTCCGGATGCTGGCCGAGACGAACATCCGCCCCGTACCAGCGATGGATAACCGACTGCTGGATCACCTCCTGCGGCGTCCCCTGGGCGACCAGGCGGCCCTGGTGAAGCAGCAGGATGCGGTCGGCCCACAGGGCGGCGAGGTTAAGGTCATGCAGCACCACGCACACGTGCAGTTGCCCGCCGGCGGTGAGCCGTTTGAGCAAGCGCAGCAGATGCTGTTGATAGTAAAGGTCCAGCGCCGAGGTGGGCTCATCGAGAAACAGCCAGCCCTGCGGCGCGCCGTCGCGCCACAGCTGCGCCAGACAGCGGGCGAGCTGCACCCGCTGCTGCTCGCCGCCGGAAAGGGCGGGATAGCGGCGGCCGGCAAGGTCATCGCAGCCGGTGACGGCCATTACCGCCGCCAGCTCCGCCGGGTCCGCGGTCGGGCCCCACGGCGAGCGCCCCATGGCGATGACCGTTTCCACCGTCCAGTCGGCCTGCAGGGCCGTGCGCTGTAGCATGACCGCCCGCCGGCGCGCCAGCGCCTCGGGTGACAACGCCTCCAGCGGCGTGCCCGCCAGACGGCGGGTACCGCTATCCGGGGTCAGGTACCCGGTCAGCAGCCGCAGCAGGGTGGATTTGCCCGCGCCGTTCGGCCCGATAAGCGCCGTCATCTCGCCGCCGCGCAGCGCGACGGAGATGTTGTCGATAATCTGCCGCTGGCCGAGGCGAAGCGCCAGCCCCTGCGCGCAATATGCATTAGCCATGTCTGGAGTTCTCCCGACGAAAGACCAGCCACAGAAACCAGGGGGCGCCCAGCAGGCTGGTGAGCAGACCGACCGGCATCTCCGCCGGCGCCGCCATGGTGCGGGCCAGGGTGTCGGCCAGCAGAAGCAGGATCGCGCCGGCCAGCAGCGAGCCGGGGATCAGCCCGCGATGGTCCGGCCCCAGCCACAGGCGCATCAGGTGCGGCACCACCAGGCCAATAAAGCCGATGACGCCGCTGATGGCCACCGCCGCGGCCACCAGCACCGCGCTGCACAGCAGCAGCCAGCGCTGCAGCGCCCGCACGTTGACCCCGAGATAGTGCGCTTCTTCATCGCCGAGCTGCAGCAAATTCAGGCGGGAGGCCATCCACCACACCGCCAGCGCCGCCGGGATGATCAGGGTCGCAGCCACCAGCAGGGTCGGCCACTCGGCCTGGCCCAGGCTGCCCATGCCCCACAGCGACAGCTGGCGCAGCTGGGCGTCGTTGCTCAGCCAGGCCAGCACGCCGACCAGCGCCCCGCACAGCGCGTTGATGGCGATCCCTACCAGCAGCAGGCGCGACAGCGAACCCTCCTCCGCCCGGCTGAGGATAAAAATCACCACCATCACTGCCAGGCTACCAATAAACGCCGCCAGCATCGGCATATACAGGGCGATCAGCCCCGATGCGGAAAGCGGGAGCACCAGCCAGCAGGCCACCGCCAGCGCGGCGCCGCTGCTGATGCCCAGCAGGCCCGGGTCGGCTAGCGGGTTGCGAAACAGCCCCTGCATCACGCAGCCGGAGAGGGCCAGCGCCGCGCCTACCAGCAGGGCCAGCAGCACCCGTGGCAGACGGATGGTCAGCCAGATATGGCGCAGCATCTCATCCCCGGCGGGCAGCAGGCTGGCCAGCGGCAAACGCATCGCGCCAAGGGTGGTGGCGAACAGCGTCAGCGAAACCAGCAGTAGCGTCATCATCAGCAAACGGCGGGCGAGGGCAGGGCGCATCAGGGCAGTTGCTCCGCTTTTTCACGCAGCGCGATAATTGCCTGCGGGGTGCGCGGCCCAAAGCCGAGCAGGGCCATGTCGTCGATCGTCAGCAGCTGTTTATGACGCCCCGCCGGGGTCTGCGCCAGGCCGGGCAGGCTCCACAGCCCGGCTTCGCCGCCCATCCCTTTGAGACCATCGGCGGAGATCACCACCAGATCCGCCTGGCTGGCGGCCACTCCCTCCTGCGACATCGCCCGATAGTGGTCGAAGCCCTGCATCGCGTTCTGCAGACCGGCGGTGCGAATGGCGCCATCGGCCGCGGTGTGTTGCCCGGCCACCAGGGTATTCATTCCGCCGTGGCTGAGAATAAACAGCACCCGCCTGGCAATCGGCTGCGTTGGAATGGCGGCGATCTGCTGCTGAAGCTGCTGGCGCAGCGCGTCGCCTGCCGGGGTTTTGCCTAATGCTTCGGCAATGACGGCCACTTTTTTATCGATCGCGGCCAGGTTTTCGCCGCCAGGCACGTTAACCACCTTCACGCCGCTCGCCTGCACCTTGTGTAAGACCAGCGAGGGCTGCGCCTGGGCGCTCGCTAACACCAGCTGCGGACGTAATGCGAGGATCCCCTCAGCGTTCAGCTGCCGCAGGTAGCCGACATCCGGCAGTTTTTGCGCCGTCGGGGGCCAGCTGCTGGTGCTGTCCCGGGCGACCAGGCTCTGTTGCGCGCCAAGGGCATAGACGATCTCAGTGACATCTCCGCCGAGGGTGACGAGCCGCTCCACAGCGGCGTGGCTCAGCAGCGGGAAGGCGATGAGAAGCAGTAACCAGCGCATCATGCGGGCAGTCCTTCGCGGGTCAGACGATCCACCTGCTGGCGCCATTGCGCCTGCTCGGGGTGGCCCTCGCTGCGCTGGCCATAGAGCTGGGCAATCTGGGTGCCGTCTTTGGCGAACAGCTCGACGCTGGTGACGTGTCCGTCTGAGGTCGGCTTACGGGTCACCCACACTTCATCGATGCTCTCTTCGCGCAGATGGAGGGTAAAGGTGGGATTGAAGATATTCAGCCAGCCGCGCATCGGCGCCAGCTTTTCCAGGGCGCCGGTGAAAATCTGCACGCAGCCGCGATTGCCGACGAAGATCATGATTTCATTGCCCTCCTGGCGCACCGTCTCCAGTAACGCTGGCAGCGCATGGCGATCAACGCGGCAGGCGAGGTCGTCGCTCACCAGACGGAAGGCCTGCTGGCGGGAAAGCTGATATTTACGCAGCAGACCGAAGAACTGGTGTACGTCGGTCATCTCGCGCCAGTCGTTCTCCAGCGCGGCTCCATCGGCGCTCTCGGCATATTTCACCGGCTCCAGCGGGCGCAGGGTCAGCGGTGCCGGGGCCGCCACCCGATACTCCGCGATCAGGGTGTCCCAGGCCGCCATGTCGGTCTGCGTGGTCGCATAGACTTTCAGCAGGGCGTCACCGTGGTGGTCGAAAAACTGAATGCTCTGGCGACCGTTATCGTTCAGATGGAAGGCGCTGGCCCACTGGCTGAGGAACAGACGCAGGTCGAGCGCGCGCGGGTTGAGCACCAGCCCGGCGTGGCCGCTGAGGTGCTGGTGCGTGAACTGGCCGACCTGCTCATGCACGGCATACTCGTTGCGGCAGATGCATTTGGTTTCACCGACGCGCTCCAGGCCGGCAATCAGCGCCCGGGCGTCATCGCTCAGGCGCACGGCATCATGGCCGAGGCGGGCGGCGGTCAGTTCGGCTTCGCTGATCCCCATTTCCGCGGCGATATCGCGGGCATATTTCGCGGCGCTGGCCGCTTTGGTGGCCTGGTAGCGCTGCCACAAATCGGGGTGGGCATTGGGCATAATTATATCCTTCTCGATGATCAATATCCCCGGCCGGTGGGCCGGGGCAGGTGAGTGGTTATTCGGACAATCAGAAGTCGACGTTGACTCCGAGCTGCCAGGTGCGGCCCGGCATCACCGCCAGCGCTTTATCGTTGGCGTCCTGGTTGGTGCCGGTCTCGATATTGCGGCTGCTCAGGTAATCCCAGTATTTACGATCGGTGAGGTTGTAGACCCCGCCATTGAGGCGCACGTTTTTCGCTACCTGCCAGTACGCGGTCCAGTCCAGCATGCCGTAGCCCGGCACGCGCATATAGTCGCTGCTGGCATCGGTGATGGCGGATCCGCTGTTGCTGTAGCTTTCGCGATTGGTGGCGGTCGCCTGTTTCCCTTTGACGAAGGTCGCCGTCAGGGCGGTGCCGTAGCGTTTCGCCGGATCGTCCCACGCCACGCCGACGATGGCTTTCATCGGCGCTACGCTGTCGAGGTCGACGTATTTATCGCCGCTGTAGCTGGATTTCGATTTCCCTTCGCTATAGCCGAGGGCGAGGGTGGCGCTCAGGCCGTCCACCTGCTCATACCAGGTGCCAAAGTTAAATTTAGTGCTGATTTCACCGCCGTAGATATAGGCTTTATCGCGGTTTTCCGCCTGATAAATGGTGTAGATATTCGACGGCACGTTGGTGAACTGGCCCGGATTATTCGCCCGGGTATAGCGGGTATAGGCGATAAAGTTCTTATAGCTGTTGTAGAACAGCGCCGTGCGCAGAGTGATGCCTTCGGTAACTTCCCCCTTCAGTCCCCACTCAAGATTGTCGCTGGTTTCCGTCTTCAGATCGGTATTGCCGATCAGGGCATACTGCTGGCTGCCGGCGTAGCTGGAGCCAAGGTTCCAGGAGCCATACAGCTGGCTGGCGTTGGGGAACTGCGCCCCGCGCTGGTACTGCAGGTAGGTCATCAGACGCGGGGTGAGGTCGTACTGGAAGGTCAACGACGGCAGAACCTGGGTATCGCTGTTTTTACCATACAGCCTGGCCACTGACGATTCGGTCAGCGCGCTGCTGTTGGCGGCGAGGTCGGACAGATTTTCCGGCTTCGTCGATTGATGTACCACACGCACGCCGGGAATAATGGCGAAATTGTGGCTATCGAGATCGAAGTTGATCTTATCCTGAACAAAACCGCCGAGGGTGTAGCTGCGGCTATCCGCCTCCGGCTGCATGATCTCGCTGTAAACGCTGGGGATTGGCGACTGGCTGAACGGCCGCTGGGTTTTGCTGGTGCTGGCGTTAAAGCCGGCGCTCAGATCGTGGCGGCCCAGGGTTTTCGCCAGTGCGGTCTGCAGGCCCCAGGTGTCGGTGTCGTAGTTGGAGTTCACCGTCTGCATTCTGCGGGTGACGCTGTCCGGCATATACGTCCAGTCATGGGCTTCGGTATGCTGGTAATAGATTTTACTGGAGACGCTGTCGAGGTAGTCATTCATCGGCGTCCAGTCATCCTTCAGGCTCAGGCCCCAGCGCCGGGTCTGGCTGGTCTGGTTGGCGGTGCCGATGGTGCTGTTGCCGCTGGAGTCCCAGGTATCGTAGTGGGTGTGGTTGGTTTTATGGTAATAGTCGAAGGTGCTGGTTAGCTTGTGCTCGTCGTTGGGCTGCCAGATCCCGGAGGCCAGAAAGGCATCGGAGTGCCAGTTCGCCGGGTAGGCATCGACGGTGCCGCTGTTATTTTCGGTTTCCTGACCATCGCGGCGGCTGTAGACCAAAATGCCGCGCAGGAACTCATCGCCGCCGGCGACGGTCACCCCGTTGTGCCAGCTGCGATCCGCGGAGTCGTAGCCGCTGCGATAGCCGAAGGCGCTGGTTTTGCCCGGGCGCAGGTAATCATCCGCCGATTTCGGGCGGAAGGAGACATTCCCCCCGATGGCGCTGTTGGCCGTTTCCGTCGAGGTGGCGCCGGACTGGATATCCACGCTGCCGTACATATAGGGGTCGATATAATCGCGGCCGATGCCGAAGGTGTTGAGCCCGGCGCGACCGACGTAGCCGCGGCCGGTGGCGTTGGGCTGGGCGATACCGTCCACGTCGATGCCGACGCGGTTGCTCTCCATACCGCGAATGTTGTAGCCGGTGTAGCCCCCGCGGTCGAAGCCGCTTTTGCCGTTGCCGGAGCCGCCGCTGGCCCCGGTGGCGCTGATGAGCGGCTCATAGCGCATGATTGAGCCGAAATCGTTAGCGCCTTTATCCTCCAGCTCCCGGGCGCTGATGCTGTGCTCGTTACCGGCTTTTTGCGCCGGCGCGGGAGCGGTGACGGTCATTTGTTCCGAGGTGTCATCCACCGCCTCGCCGCCGATGGCGGAAGTGCCTGCTGCGACGGCAGAAGTTTGATAAATTGCTGCAAGCAAAGAGGTCACCAGCAGGCGTTTTTTACACCCTGCTGCTGACGGAGTCGATTTGTACATAGTCGCCACGCCTTGATCGTTATTAGTATCGGCTCACGCGTTACTTCCAGAGTTGCAGGTTGCTCCGTCTTTTCCGTTGCGGATAGGGTCTAACTCCATTTGTTGATTGCGAATGGTAATGATAGGTATTATCGTTTGCAACAAAATATTGATGTATTCCTCATTTAAACTGCACATTGTTTACACTGTGCCCTTTCAGCCTGAGCGAGATGACGATGAATTCAAAAGCGGCTATCACCATCACCTATTGTTCCCAGTGCAACTGGATGCTGCGCGCCAGCTGGATGGCGCAGGAGCTGTTACACACCTTCAGCACCGATATCGCCTCGGTGACGCTGGTGCCGGGCACCGGCGGGATCTTCACTATCGATATCGACGGCCAGCAGATCTGGGAGCGCAAGCAGGATGGCGGCTTTCCGGATGCGGCAGAGCTGAAACGCCGGGTGCGCGATGTCTGCTTCCCGGAAAAAGCATTGGGGCATGTTGATAAACCCGCTCACCCGACCTGATCGTTAGGAAAGCGGCTGCGTGGCCGGCTTAAAAGGTGTATTATTGATGCATCTTTTTGTGGGGAGGGAAATTGACGGTGGGCAAACGCATCGAACGTGAAAAGCAGACGATCGGTCGGATGATTGGGCTTTATCAGCGCCGCTGTCCGGAGGCCCGCGACGACGCCGAACACTATCAGGCGCTGAACGCCTACGCCGATAAGCGCCTTGATAAGTGCGTGTTTGGCGACAATAAACCGGCCTGCAAGCAGTGTCCGGTGCATTGCTACCAGCCGGCGAAGCGCGAAGAGATGAAGCAGATTATGCGCTGGGCCGGGCCGCGAATGCTCTGGCGCCACCCGATCCTGACCCTTCGCCATCTGCTGGATGACAGGCGGCCGGTGCCGCCGCTGCCGGAAAAATACCGACCGAAAAAATAGCGGCCTTCCCCGACCTGCGCGGCGCGCAGCCGGCGGACAACTCGCGTTTTTTGTAGCCCCGGTAAGGCGTTAGCCGCCGCCGGAGATGGTTGCTGAAGTTTTCTGTTTCCGGCTATCCCGGATCGTGCTTGCCACAAAGGCGACCACAAACAGCGCGGTGAACAGCACCACGATAGTCGGCGCCGGCGCGCTATCGAGATAAAACGCCAGCCACACCCCTCCCGCCGAGCAGCAGACCGCCACTGCCACCGCCAGCAGCAGGGCGTGGATAAAGCGCCGTACCAGCAGGAGCGCGATCGCCCCGGGGGCAATCAGCAGCGAAATCGACAGAATAATCCCTACCGACTGCAGCGTCGCGACGATGGTCAGGGCGATCATGCACAGCAGGCCGTAGTGCAGCAGCCCGCCGCGCAGGCCGCTGGCTTTGGCCTGCGTCGGATCGAAGGCGTGCAGCAAAAAATCCCGCCATTTCAGCCCGATAATCAGCGCTATCACCAGCGCGATAGCCGCCGTTTGTCCAATATCGCTGAGGGAGATCCCCAGCATGTCGCCGAACAGAATATGGTCGAGATGGACGTCGGACTGGATCGCTACGTACAGCACCAGCCCGGCGCCAAACATGCCGGAGAAGACAATTCCCATAATGGTATCGCGTTTGAGGCGGCTGTTATCGTCAAGAAAACCGGTCGTTACGGCGCACAGCAGCCCGGCGATAAACGCGCCGATGGCAAAGGGGATGCCGATAATGTAGGCCAGCACCACGCCGGGAAAGACCGCGTGGCTCATGGCGTCGCCCATCAGCGCCCAGCCTTTAAGCACCAGAAAGACCGACAGCAGCGCGCAGGGCACGGCGACGACCATCGATACCGTTATCGCGTTGACCATAAATGGAAACTGAAACGGAGCCAGGAACAGATTCAGCATGCGGCCTCCCTGGCGCGGCGGCGGTTGGCCAGCAGGCCATGCTTCGGCGCAAAGATAAAGGTGATGAGGAACAGCAGCATTTGCGCCACCACGATAATGCCGCCGGTGGCGCCGTCGAGATAGTAGCTGAGCCAGGCGCCGAAGAAGCTGGTCAGGCTGCCGATGGCGACGGCGATGGCCAGCAGGCGCGGGAAGCGGTCGGTTAACAGCCAGGCGGTGGCCCCGGGAGTGACCACCAGGCAGATGACCAGAAAGGCGCCGACGGTCTGCAGCGCCGCTACGGTGCAGGCCGCCAGCAGGGTAAAGAACAGCAGCTTCAGGCCGCGGGTGTTCAGACCAATCGAGCGGGCGTGGTTTTCATCGAAGAAGGTCACCATCAGATCTTTCCACTTCAGCAGCAGGATCGCCATCGAGATAAAGCCGATCGCCGCCAGCTGGATAATATCCTCCGGGGCGATGGCCAGAATATTGCCGAGGATAATGGTCTGGATATTCACCGACGTCGGGTTCAGCGACACCATAAACAGTCCGATACCGAAGAAGGAGGAGAAGATCAGGCCGATAATCGCATCCTCTTTTAGCCGCGATCGCTGCTGCAAAAACAGCATACTGCCCGCCGCCAGGCCGCCGGAGAGAAACGCGCCGAGGGCAAACGGCAGGCCGAGCATATAGGCCCCGGCGACGCCGGGCACAATCGAGTGGGAAAGGGCGTCGCCAATCAGCGACCATCCTTTGAGCATCAGGTAGCAGGAGAGAAAGGCGCAGACGCCGCCCACCAGCGCCGATACCCACATCGCATTGAGCATATAGTGATAGCCAAACGGCTCCAGCAGCCAGCTCATCGTGGTCCTCCCGCCGCGCGCCGGCTGATAAACGGCCGCTCGTCATCGGTGATAATCTGCGCTTCCGCGCCGGTGAAGGCGACGTGGCGCAGCACGCCGCTGAAAGCCCGCTCCAGATTCTCGGCGGTGAAGGTGGTTTCTGTCGGGCCGCTGGCCAGCACGGTGCCTTTTACCATCACCGTATAATCGCAAAACTCACTTACGGACCCGAGGTTATGGGTGGAGACCAGCATGGTGCAGCCCTCATCGCGTAGCTCGCGCAGCAGGCTGATGATCCGCGCTTCGGTCTGCACATCGACGCCGGTAAAAGGCTCATCCAGCAGGATCACCTGACCCTGCTGAGCGATGGCGCGGGCAAGGAAGACGCGCTTTTTCTGCCCACCGGAGAGCTCGCCAATTTGCCGATGGCGGTACTCGCTCATGCCCACGCGGGCCAGCGCGGCATCGACGATTTCGCGATCGCGCGGCTTTGCCCGCCGCAGCCAGCCCATATGGCCGTAGCGGCCCATCATCACCACATCCTCCACCAGCACCGGGAAGGACCAGTCCACCTCTTCCGACTGCGGGACATAGGTGACCAGATTCTGGCGCAGCGCGCGATTGACCGGCTGGCCGAGTATGGCGATCTCGCCGTGACCGATGCGCACAAAGCCCATCAGCGCTTTAAACAGCGTGGATTTACCCGAGCCGTTAACCCCCACCAGCGCGGCAATGGCGCCGCGTGGTACGCTGAACGAGGCGTCGCGCAGGGCGGTGTGGCCGTTGCGCCAGGTAACGGTGAGCTGGTCGACATACAGACCCGCTTGCGCTGTATTCATGGCTGTTTCCTCATCCCGTCCTGGATACCGTTGACGATGGTTTCGGTGGTGACGCGCAGCAGGTCGAGCCAGGTCGGCACCGGGCCGTCGGCGGCGCTCAGCGAATCGACATACAGCACGCCGCCGTAGTGGGCGCCGGCTTCGCGCGCCACCTGACGGGCCGGTTTATCGGAGATGGTGCTTTCGCTGAAGATGGTCGGGATCTGTTCTCTCTTCATGGTGTCGATAACCTTGCGCACCTGTTGCGGGGTACCCTGCTGGTCGGCGTTAATCGGCCACAGATACAGTTCGCGCAGGCCATAGTCGCGGGCCAGATAGGAGAAGGCTCCCTCGCTGGTGACCAGCCAGCGCTTATCCTCCGGCAGCTGCGCCAGTCTGGCCTGCAGTGGCGCCATCGTCTGGCAGATCTTCTCTTTGTAGGCCTCGGCGTTGCGGCGATAGGTGTCGGCGTGAGGCGGATCGTATTTCACCAGCGCGTCGCGAATATTATCGACATAGATCAGGGCGTTATCTGCCGACATCCAGGCATGGGGATTGGGCTTCCCGCTATAGGGGCCCGCGCTGATGCCCATCGGCTGGATCCCCTCGCTGACCACCACCTCCGGGACGCCCTGCAAGTGCTGATAAAAGCGGGCAAACCACCGTTCGAGATTGAGACCATTGCTGAGGATCAGCTGCGCCCCCTGCGCGCGTTTGATATCGCCGGGGGTGGGCTGGTAGTCGTGGATCTCCGCGCCCGGTTTGGTGATGGAGCTGACGACGGCGGCATCGCCGGCCACGTTCTGCGCCATATCGGCGATAACCGTGAAGGTGGTGATAACCCTGAATTTCTCCTGCGCCGAGGCCGGCGCCGCGGCCAGCAGGGCCAGCGCGCTGGCCAGCAGCAATGATTTCAGCGGTGTCAGATGCAGCATAGGATCCTCGCAATGGTGTGGTTAATTTCTCAGCGTTTATAGCAATTGCTATGTTATATAGCACAAGCTATTTATAAATGAAAATAATTCTTATTTGCGTGCAGGGGTAATAATGAGCCGGGAAACGAAAGCGCGAGAAAGGGGAGGCAAGGTTGGCCCGGCGCGAACCGGGCGGAGATCAAGAGATATCGGCGACCGACTGGCGCGGGATCAGGCGGCCGGCCAGCGAGCGGCCCTCGGCGGTGAACGTTGGCCGGTCGTCTATCAGGCTGCGAATACGCTGAATACAGTTATCCAGCAGCGCCTCCAGTGGCCATGAGATGCAGGTCAGCGGCGGATAGAGCAGCGAGGCGAGGGGGGAATCCTCAAGGCTCAGCAGGGAGACCTCCTGCGGGACGGCGATGGTGAATTCGCGCAGCAGGCGCATTGCTTCAGCCGCGTAGCGGTCGCGTTTAACGATAATGACTGAGTATTTACTGAAGCTGTTAATTAAGGTCAGCAGCGCCTGCTCGACATCATCGTTGGCCGTCAGCACCAGCTGGCGGTTAAAAGGAATGGAGTAGTTCTGCAGGACGTTGCGGTAGCCTTCCAGCATCTGGCGGCTGGCATCGTCGCTATCGCTGTCCACCAGCAGGGCGATGTTGCGGTGTCCCTTGCCAATCACATAGCGGCAGGCGCTTTCGGTGGCGAAGGCGAAGTCATAGCCCTGGCTGTTGCTTCCAGCGACGCCGAAGCGGTCAAAGGCGATAACGTTGCGCGGCGCGTCGGCGGCAACGGCGCCCAGCACCACCACCGCCACGCACTGGCGCTGCAGATCGTCGATCGCCGCCGCCTGCTCTACCGGGTCGCTGACGTACTGGACCAGCAGGCTTTTATTCAGCCCTTTCAGCGCCTGCGAGAGGAGCGGCAACAGACGCGCGCCGTGGCTCTCGTCCTGCGCGGAAATCACCAGGCCAACGTGGCTCGATGTCTGACTGGCGAGGTTTTGCGCGGCAAAGCTCGGGCGATAGTTGAGTTCTTCAACGGCCCGCAGCACAGCTTCCCGGCTCTCTTCGCGCACGCCCCGGGTGCCGGTCAGCACGCGGGAAACCGTCGCTCTTGAGACATTCGCTAATCTTGAAACATCATCAATCGTTGGCATGGCTTTTTCTGTCTGGACATTTTCGCCTAGCTTAACATACCTGCTGAAAAAAGTGTCTACCGAGGCCCGTCCGCGGCGCCGGGCAACCGGGGCAGCCAGGCCGCGCCGCGCACGCCGCTGGCGTCGCCGAAGCGGGCCGGTTTGATCTGCGTGCGGCAGCTGTCGGAGAAGATCCACGGCACGATGGCGGCAGGCAGATCGCGATAGATCTGGCGGACGTTGGACAAACCGCCGCCCAGCACAATCACCTGCGGGTCGAGAATGTTGATCACTGACGCCAGGCTGCGGGCAAAGGCGTCGATAAAATGACGCCAGTGGGCCAGCGCGCGCGGATCGCCGTTTTGCGCTGCGGCGACAATGGCTTCCGCACGCGCTTGTTCCCCGTAGCGGCGGGCGAAGCCGGTGCCGGAAACAAAGCTTTCGATGCAGTTCGTTTTGCCGCAGTAGCAGGGCTGCGGCGGGCCATCGCGCTCAGGAGTATAGCCCGGCAGCGGATTATGTCCCCACTCTCCGGCGATAGCGTTGGGGCCGCTGAGCAGCTGTTGATGAACGGCGATCCCGCCGCCGCAGCCGGTACCGATAATCACCCCGAAGACGGTGGTGGCGCCGGCGCCGGCGCCATCGACCGCCTCGGAAAGGGTGAAGCAGTCGGCATCGTTTGCCATCCACACCGGTTGGCCAAGCTGCTGCATGATATCCCGGCGCAGATCGTGGCCGTTGAGCACCAGGCAGTTGCAGTTTTTAATGCGTCCGCTTTGCGGATCGATAGCCCCGGGCAGGCCGATCCCCAGAGTGAACGGCTGCGGGCTGACCGCGCGCATATCGGCAATCAGGGTCAGCAGCTGACGCATAAAGGCGTCATAGCTCTCTTTGTGGGTTGGCCGACGCAGGCGCTGGACGCATTCGCCTGCGGGATCCAGCAGTACGGCCTCCATTTTGGTGCCGCCAATATCTATTCCAAGATGTAACATAGTGACCTCGGGGAATCAGACCCGGCCAGCACGTCTGGCCGGGCAAGGCGCTAGGCGTGAAGCGGTTGCGCGCGGTAAATCGCAATCAGTTCGGCAATCAGCTCTTTCGCCAGAATGGAGGTCATCAGGTGATCCTGAGCATGGACCATCACCAGCGTCATTTTGGTTTTTCCCTCGCCTTCGTCAGCTTCGATAAGCTGGGTCTGCACAAGGTGAGCTTCGCGGGAATAGTGCGCCGCTTCCTGCATTTTGGCGTCGGCGGTGGCGAAATCACCCGCTTTAGCGGCGTGCAGCGCTTCGTAGCACAGGCTACGGGACTGGCCGGCGTTGATGATGATCCCCATCACCTGTTCTTCTAATTCCATGATTATCCTCTGAATCGTTAGCGTTAAGCGGTTTGCGCCGCGTTGTCAGCCTGGTCGACGGCGTTTTCACGCTCCTGGGCCAGCAGCTGTTTTTCGTAAGCTTTGAGAAATGGCAGGTACATCACCATGGCGGTGGCCATACAAATAAGGCACAGGATCACCGGGCTAAAGCTCCAGTTCGCCGCCCACGAGGCGCCGATAGGGGCCGGCGTCGTCCACGGCGTCATCGACACTACGCGGCTGACCAGGTCCAGCTTCAGCGCAAAGTACGCCAGGGTCGCGTTGACCATCGGCACCAGCACGAACGGCAGGAAGAACAGCGGGTTCATGATGATCGGCGCGCCGAACAGAATCGGTTCGTTGATGTTAAATACGCCCGGCACCACGCCCATCCGGCCAATCGTCCGCAGATGCACGGCCTTGCTGCGCAGCAGCATCAGCGCCAGCGGCAGGGTTGAGCCGACGCCGCCGATCAGCAGATAGTGATCCCAGAAGCCCTGGACATAGATGTGCGGGATAGCGGTGCCAGCGGCCATCGCCGCCTGATTGACCGACAGGTTGGCCATCCAGAACGGGTTCATGATCCCGGTGACGATCAGCGCGCCGTGGATCCCGGCGAACCACAGTACCTGACAGACCAGCACTGACAGCAGGATCGCCGGCAGCGTATCGGAAGCTGCGACCAGCGGTTTCACCAGCGACATGATCGCTTCCGGAATGATCATCCCCAGCTGGGCCTCGATAAACAGGTTCAGCGGATGTAGCGTCAGGATGATCGCCAGCACCGGGATCAGGATCTCGAACGAGCGCGCTACCCCGGCAGGCACTTCCGGCGGCAGGCGAATGGTGATGTTATGTCGCTTGAGGAAGGCGTACAGCTCGGTGGAATAGATAGCCACCAGAATGGCGGTAAAGATCCCCTGGCCGGAGAAGTAGGCAGTAGAGATCTGGCCATCTTTCAGCGGCGCGGCGACCAGCAGAAACGACATCAGCGACAGCATCCCGGCGGTCAATGAGTCCAGGTGATGGTGCTTGGCGAGGCTGGCGGCGATCCCGACGGTGATAAACAGGGTCATCACCCCCATGCTGAAGTTGAACGGCAGCATCAGCGCCTCGCGATGATCGAGCGAAAATTGCAGCCAGGCGCGGGCAAAGCCCCACGTCGTATCCGGAGAAAACGGCGGGAAGATAAACACCAGCAAAAACGAGCCGACGATCATAAAGGGCAGGGCGGTAATAAAACCGTCGCGGATGGAGGTAACGTATTTTTGCTGGCCGATCGCTCCCGCCATAGGCGTGATCTGCCGTTCGATCACATCGATCAATTTAGCGTACAGAGAGCTCATGATCTTTCCTTAGTTCTTGTTTTCGATGAGGGAAAGGGCGAAATCAAGGACTGCGGCACCTTTTTGCATGCCGTAGTCCATCATATTGATGGGTTCGACGCGGATACCGTATTTATCCGCCTGCTTTTGCAAATCCTGCTGCATGTATTTCACCTGCGGCCCCAGCAGCACCACCTGATAATGGCCAACCTGTTCGGCGAACTCTGCTACGCCATAGGCGTTGATCTCTACCGGCAGGCCCCGCTGTTCGGCTTCCACAATCATTTTTTTCATCAGCAGGCTGGTGGACATGCCTGCCGAACAACACAACATAATTTTTTTCATAAGTACCGCTCCTGATGAGGTTGGATGTGCGAACTATAGTCAAAATGGATGCATTACGGAAAGCGCTTTCCGTTTATGGATTTATTTATTGTGACCATGATCACCTATGGCAGGCTTTCACTTTCCGGTGTTGTGGGCGATCATCCCGGCGAGACAATCATTCGCAAAGGTAGGAGTATGAACATTCAGTTAATGAATGTGGCCGTGGACATCATCGAGCAGCGGCTGGCGCCGCTGGCGAATGTTCTGACGCGCAACAACCACATTACGGCGATGCGCGATAGCTTTGCGCTGGCGATGCCATTTGTGATTGTTGGCAGCCTGTTGGTTCCCATTTTGTTTCCGCCCGTTTCCATCGACGGCGCCTCGCGTTTCGGCCAGGTCTATTTGCTGCTGCGGCCTATCCTGCTGCCGACCTTTCAGCTAACCATTGGCCTGGTGGCGCTGATTGTCGCTTTCGGCGCCAGCGCCAGTCTCGCCAAGCAGTACCGTCTGCCGGAACGGCTCTGTGGTTTAACCGGGTGTCTGGCTTTTCTGCTGTTTATTGGCTTTCGCGAGACTGCGGTGAGCAACGTTTATCTCGGCGGCATGGGGATATTTACCGCCCTGATATCCAGTACCTATTCCATTGAGATAATTCGTTTTTTCTACAAAAAAGGCTGGTGTATCCGCCTGCCTGATGAAGTGCCGCTGATGACTCGCAATGGCTTTCAACTGCTGATCCCGCTGCTGGTGGTGATGCTGTCGATAAGCGTGATGAATGCCATATTGCTGCAGACCACCGGGCGCATCGTACCGGAGCTAATCAGCGAAGCGGTGCGACCGCTGGTGCTGGCGTCCGACACGTTGATGGCGGTACTTATCTCTTTGTTTATCTGTAACTTACTCTGGTTTATCGGTATCCACGGCGCGCTGATTATCACCGGGATTATGAACCCCTTCTGGATGACCTATCTGTTTGAAAATCAGCAGGCTTTGGCGGCGGGTTCGGCAACGTTGCCGCATATTTATCTGCAGGGATTCTGGGATTTTTACCTGCTGATCGGCGGTATCGGCTCCACTCTGCCGCTGGTATTGATGGCGATGCGCAGCCGCTCACGGCAGCTGAAAAGCGTGGCCAAAATTGGCCTGCTGCCGTCGCTGTTTAATATCAACGAGCCGATACTGTTTGGTTTTCCGGTGATTATGAACCCGGTTTTTTTACTGCCGTTTCTCTTTGTTCCGCTGATAAATGCCTGTATTGCATGGTATTTGACTCAGCTGGGCATCCTCGATCGCGCGGTGGCGATGCTACCCTGGTCGATGCCTTCTCCGCTGGGGGCGGCATGGTCGGCGAACGGCAGCTGGAAAAATTTGTGCATGAGCCTGTTCGCGATGTTTAACGCCTGGATGCTTTATCGCCCCTTCTTCAAAGTTTACGAACGCCAGCTCGCGGAAACCGAGCGCTGATCCCCTCGCCGTCGGCGGCTTCTCCCCCGACGGCACCTGTTCACTTTCTCTTTCTTCCGCTCTGCTGCCGGCTTCCGGCGGTATTCTTGTTATTTTATGTGATCAGTCTCACGAATATTTTCGTCGCAGAGCGAATTTTGTGAACCAGATAGGCAATTATGGAAAGCGCTTTCCATTTGTGGATGTACATTTCCATTTTTGATCCGTAAATTTCCCCTCCGTTATCGGTTCGTGTTAACAAACATAACGTGGGAAAAAAATAATGATAAAGCTGAAACACTCAATACCTCTGGCTCTCCTCTCGCTGGCCGGGACCAGCAGCCTGGCCTGCGCCGATCCGAAGTATGATTTTGCGCTGCATGGCTATATTCGCTCCGGGATCCTTGCCAATTCTGATGGCAACCGCGCGGACTCCGTCGGCCTGATGCCGGACGGCAAGTGGCGACTGGGCAACGAAGAAGACACCAAGATCGAACTGATCCCCACCGTAACGCTGACGGCGGAGAGCGGCGTGGTGGCGAAAGTGCAGGCCAACCTCACTCACCAGTCGAAATGCACCTCCGACTGGAACTGTCAGGATGACGATGGCCATGATGTGCAGTTTCGTGAAGGGTTCGCCGAGCTGAGCAATCTGGATTTTGCGCCGGAGATGACCTTCTGGGCCGGTAAGCGCTACAGCAGCTCCAACACTTCCAGCCATCAGTTTGACTGGGAGTACATTCAATACAATGGCACCGGCGGCGGCTTCGATAACATGGATCTGGGCTTCGCGCGCTTCGACGCCGGGGTCTACGCCTTTTCGCCCACCGATGAAACCAAAGCCTACCCGGTGGATAAGGGAGATCAGGGCTACCCGGATGATTACTCCCTCAACCTGTGGCTGAAAAAGATCGCCGGGACAGGCTTCGATCTGGAGCTGATCGGCCACCACATGAACCGTAACGAAAAGCATCCGACTTCCGCCGAAAAGGGCTATGGCGTGACCGGTATTTATAACTTTGACGGTTTTTATGGGCTCACCGGGGGGTACTCCCGCCTCGCATTGCAGTACGGCAAAGGGCTGGCGGCGGGCGACTCGCTGGGTAAAAACGGCTGGGGCTGGGCCAATCTGGAAAACACCCAGTCCTGGCGGGTGGTGCTGGATAGCGTGGCCTCGATGGGCGATCTGGAAATCTCCACCTTCGCCTTCTGGCAGAAGGATAAAAACTACCGCTGGTGGACGGAAGATGACAATGGCTGGGGACGCTCGATGTGGGTCGCCGGTATCCGCCCCTATCATCAGATCACCCGCAACTTTGCCATGCAGTACGAGCTGGGCTACGAATACCTGGATGACAAAAACTACAAAGGGGTTAACGGCAAAGGCAAAGGCGGCCTGACCAAAGTCACCGTTGCGCCAACGCTGACTTTTGACTCCGGCTTCTGGGCGCGCCCGCAGCTGCGTTTCTTCGTCACCTACGCGAAGTGGGACAAAGGTGTCTCCGATGCGCTGGACGGCAACTACAACTGGGATACCAATACCATCACCGCCGGCGGTTATTCCCGCAGTGGCTCAACCGACACCGTTAACTTCGGCGTACAGGCCGAAGTCTGGTTCTAAGGAGAGACAGCGATGAAGCCGATGAAAAACCTGCTGCTAATGGGGCTGCTGTCCGCGCTGGGGGCCGGCGGGGCGCTGGCCGCCGAGCGCTCGCATTTTGAACACTTTATCACTCGCGACGGCGCCGCTCTCAAGGATGGCGATAAGGTGTTTCGCTTCGCCGGGATCCACGCGCCGGAGCTGCACCGCATTGAAGACGACGCCCGCGGCCCTTGCAGGGCAGACCCGCGCGGCTGGGGGCAATACTTTAAATGGCCGACGGCCCAGGAGCAGCAAAACTGGATCCAGGCGATGGTGCAAACCGGGGCGAAAGCCCAGCGCGTCTACGTGCTGTCGGTGCAGCAGGAGTTTGACAAGGCCTGCGGCCGCGAGACCCATATTCTCGCGCCGGAAACGGCGGACGGCATGCCGCGGCTGAATGAGAAAGCCATGCGGGTGTATGACAACATGATTGCCGAAGCGGATAAACAGGGATTGCGTCTGATCCTGCCCTTTATCGACCATTGGTGGTGGTGGGGCGGGCGCGAGCAGCTGGCGGCGTTCTACCACGAAAAAGCGGAAGACTTTTATCGTACCGATAGCAAGACCTTCAAAGCCTATCTGGATGTGATCCGTCAGGTCATCACCCGGACAAATACCGTCACCGGCCGCGCCTATTTTGATGAGAAGGCGATCATGGCCTGGGAGACCGGTAACGAGCTGGAGGATACCAATGCCGATTTTCTGCAGCAGACCGCGGCGTGGATTAAAAAGTGGGCTCCCAACCAGCTGGTGATGGATGGCACCTATAAGAAAATCAATTCTTTTGCGTTGACTGACCCCAATGTGGATATCGTCAGTAATCACTATTACACCAACGCCGATAATAACCATCCCGGGCAGGTGACGCAGGATCTACGCGCCGTCGGCGGGCAAAAAGTCTATCTCGTCGGCGAGTTTGGCTTGCTGCCGGCGGATCAGCTGAACGCCATTATGCAGTCGATTGTTCACAGCGAGGTCAACGGGGCGCAAGCCGCCGGGGGGCTTATCTGGGGCTTCCGCGGCCATCGTCACGACGGCGGCTTCTACTGGCATAAGGAGTCGACCGGACACTACAGCTACCACCTGCCGGGGTTTGCAAAAGAAGGCGAAGCGAACCAGGAGCAGGCGGTGGTCGATCTGGTGCGCACCGCCGCAGCGCAGATGGCCGGACAGCAGAGGATGGCGCCGCTGCCGAAGCCGGACGCGCCTCTGCTGCGCGAGACCACCTCGCCCTTCGCGATCAACTGGATGGGTGCCGCGGTAGGACGTAGCTACGATGTCGAACGCGCTGGTTCGCCGACCGGGCCGTGGACGGTGGTGGGCCGGGATATATCCGATGGCGTTAACGAATGGAACCCGGAAACCATGGTTCTGTTCCGCGACGATTATCGTCAGCTTCAGCTCGGGCGTACGTACTATTACCGGGTGAGGGCGAAAAACGAGAGCGGTCGTTCTGCCCCTTCCAATGTGATTAGCGTGAAGCATAGTGAGGTGAATCAGCCGCCGGCTATCACGCTGGAACCCGCCTTAACTACCACTCAGGACCAGGGCGTCGAGCTTACGGCCAACTGGCAGGACGATGGCCTGCCGTCGCGAGAGGTGAAAGTGGGCTGGCAGCACGCCGGCGACGGACAGGTACATTTCTGCCATGCCGATCGGCCGCAAACCCGGGCCTGGTTCACGGCGCCAGGCACCTATGCGCTGACGTTCACTGCCGACGATGGGCTGCTGAAAAGCAGCAAAACCGTGACCGTGACGGTGGGCGAGGCGACGGGGAAGGCGCCGGCGGATTTCTGTCGTTATCACGGCAAAGTCTATGGCGTGGCTGAGGGGCGCCTGACGGTAATGAAGAGTGATAAAGACGCGCTGGCAGTTGGCGAGGACGGTTTTCTCGGCCCATTTGCCAGCGAGGGGGATAAGATCAGCTGGCAGGTGCAGGCGCCGTGGAGCGGTCAGTTCCAGCTCAACGTAACCTTCAACGGCAAATGGGGCGGCAAGCAGAACTCCTTTGTCGTCAACGGGGGCGCTCCGCAGGCCGTGGCCTTCCCGCAGACGGATGAGCAGGGCCAGCAGCTGCGGATACCCGTAACGCTGAAAGCGGGGAGCAATCAGGTTGACTTCGGCCGCTTCGCCGGCGACTGGGGCTATATGTTTATTAAATCGATCGAAGTGGTCGCGGAGTAGTACGCTCAGGCTGCGCCAGACGGGCGCAGCCTTTTTTCGAAAGGAGAGGTTATGCAGCAGTATCAGTTTCCGCAAGGGTTTCTGTGGGGGGCGGCGGCGTCCGGCCCGCAAACGGAAGGGGTCACCAATAAACGCCATCGTTCCATCTGGGACAGCTGGTTTGCTGAACAGCCGGAGCGATTTTATCAACAGGTAGGGCCGCAAACCGTGTGTGATACTTATCATCAGTATCCGCAGGACGTGGCGCTGATGAAACAGACCGGCTTCAACTCGTTTCGAACCTCGATTCAGTGGTCACGACTGATCGCGGATTTTGAAACCGGCTCGCCGGACCCGGACGCGGTGCGTTTTTATCACGCCTATCTTGATGAGATGATCGCCAACGGCATTGAGCCGATGATCAATCTCTACCATTTTGATATGCCTGAGGTGCTGCAGAAACAGTACGGTGGCTTTGAATCGGCGCACGTAGCAGAGCTGTTTGCCCGCTTTGCCCGCACCGCCTTTAACCTGTTTGGCCATAAGGTTAAATACTGGATAACCTTCAACGAGCCGATTGTACCGGTTGAGGGAGGCTACCTGTACGACTTCCACTATCCGTGTAAGAAAGATGGCCGGCTGGCGGCGCAGGTGGCGTTTAACATTATGCTGGCGCATGCCAAAGCGGTAACGGCTTATCGTGAACTGGCGCTGGCGGGCGAGATCGGCGTGGTGCTCAACCTGACTCCGAGCTATACGCTCACCGACAGCGACGCGGATAAAAAGGCCGCCTGGTATGCCGACCTGTTTTTTAACCGCAGCTTCCTTGACCCGCTGGTAAAACATGAATTCCCTAAAGCGCTGTGCGAGATCCTCGCCGCCCACGACTGCCTGCCGACGACCAGCAAAGACGACGTGGCGTTGATCCTCAGCGCGGAGATCGATTTTCTTGGGGTGAACTATTACGTGCCGCGGCGGGTAAAAGCGCGTGAGAGCGAATATGACCTCGATTATTTCACCCCGGAATACTATTTCGAAAACGCGGTGAACCCGCAGGGCCGCTTTAACCCCTATCGTGATAACAACGAGATCCTGCCGCAGGCTATTTACGACATTGCCGCCAATATTCGTGAAAACTACGGCAATATTAAGTGGTATCTCGCGGAAATCGGTATCGCGATGGATCGACAATCAGAGGGCGAGCCCGGGGCGGACGGGGTCATAGACGATACTTTCCGCATTCAACTGATGGAAGAGCATCTGGTGCAGCTGCACCGCGCTATTGCCGACGGCGCGAACTGCTTTGGCGTGCATCAGTGGACGTTTATCGACAACTGGTCGTGGATCAATGCCTTCAAACGGCGCTACGGCTTCTGGCGACTGGATCTGGAGACTGGCGAGCGACAGATAAAACGCAATGCGCTGTGGTTTGCCGAACTGGCGACCAGCAACGGTTTTACCCGCGACAAATAGCGCGCTGCGCCAGCGCTCCCTCCTGGCGGCGCGCAAAGAGGGAGCGTGCGAGGCTACACCAGTTCGTCTTTATTAATGCCCAGCCGCTTCATGCGCGACAGGAGCGTGGTGCGCTTCAGCCCCAGCCGCTGGGCGGCGCCCTTCGGCCCGGCCACCACGCCGTTGCTCTCCTTCAGCACCCGGACGATCAGCTGATATTCATCTTCGCCTTCCTCAGGCAGGACCTCTGGCGACCGCGGAGGCTCGACGATATCCCGCTCCGGCAGGGAGAGCTGCAGCACGTTGCCGCGGGTCAGCAGGACTGCCCGTTCGATGACGTTTTCCAGCTCGCGCACGTTGCCCGGCCACTCCATGCGCGTCAGGGTGCGCAGGGTTTCCGCCGGGATGCTGTCGATATTGCGTCCCATGCGGCGGGCGATTTTGAAGGTAAACGCCTTCACCAGCAGCGGGATGTCGTCGGGACGCTCGCGCAGCGGCGGCAGGTGGATCGGGAACACGTTGAGCCGGTAGTAGAGATCGCTGCGGAATTCCCTGTCGATAACCATTTGCTTGAGATCGCGGTTGGTGGCGGCGATCAGTCGGACGTCGGTCTGGATCAGCTTGTTGCTCCCCAGGCGTTCGAACTCCTGCTCCTGGAGGACGCGCAGCAGCTTGGGCTGCAGCTCCAGCGGCATATCGCCCACTTCATCAAGGAACAGGGAGCTTTTGTCCGCCAGTTCGAAGCGGCCGATACGCTGGGCGCTGGCCCCGGTAAACGCGCCGCGTTCGTGGCCGAACAGATCGCTCTCCAGCAGCCCGGCGGGCATCGCGGCGCAGTTCATCTTCACCATCCGCCGACTGTTTCGTCCGCTGAGGTTATGAATGGCGCGGGCGATAAGCTCTTTACCGGTGCCGGTTTCGCCGAGGATCAGCACGGTGCTGTCGCTGTGGGCCACCATCTCGACCTGCTTGAGCACATTGTTCATCGCCTCGCTGCGGCCGATGATCTCCCCGAATTCGCTCTCGACATTGTTGAGCTGCTCGGTGAGGGCGAGGTTCTCATCCACCAGTCGCTCTTTCAGGCGCTGAATTTCGCGGTAGGCGAGGGCGTTATCGATAGCGATCGACACCCGCTCGGCGATCTGCCGCAGCAGCTTGAGATTGGTGGTGGTAAACACCTGTTCGTCGCACTGCGCCAGCTTCAGCACGCCGAGCAGGGTGTTGCCGGACATCAGCGGCAGCAGGCACAGGGTCTGGATCTTGTTGCCCCACATCTCGAAGAGCATTTTCTCGTACGGCGCGAGAGTGTCATGCTCGTGCAGGTTAAGCAGCAGCATCTCTTTGCTTTTGAACACCCGCTCGGTGAGGGTGCCGGCTTCATCCACCTCGCTCTGGTCGTGAACCGGATGGCTGGCGTCAAGATAGTGGGTGGAATAGATGTTGAGCTTCCCTTTGCGGTTGCTGCGCAGCACTACGCTGATGGCATCGATCCGGAAGTAGCGATGGATCTCTTTCGCCACCTCGCTGACCAGCTCGTCGATATCCAGACGCGAGAGGACCGCGTTGGTGATCGCCACCAGGATGCGAAAGTTGTCGCGCTCGTGGCACAGCAGATCGTAATCGACGTTGTTGCTGACCCGGTTCTGAATCTGCTCGGTGACCACGGCGACGATCTGCGCAAAGGTATGCAGCCGCTGGAACTCTTTCTCGCTCCATGGCCGGTTGTCACGACGCAGAAATTCGCAACCGCCGAAGATCCGCCCGTCGGCCGCCAGCGGCAGCAGCGAGTAGTACCCGAACGGGCGATAGATCCCGCTGCGGATAAGCTGCGGCCAGGTGTCGGCAAAGGTCTCATGATCGCAATGCAGGGCATCCGGCCGGGAGAGTAAGCGGCGTACAGGGCCGTGGGCGAGCACGGTTTCATCTTCGTAGCTCACCGGCTGGCCTGCCTCATCGCAGGCGTATCTGGCCGCGCGGTGGTTGCCTGCGTTCCACAGGATAATGGCCGCTTCGTCGGCCAGCGCGGACTGTTGCACCAGGCGGGTCAGGGTTTCGCTCAGCGCAGCCAGATCGGGCTGCTGTAATAAAAGCCGGGTGATATCAAACAGACCCTGCTGGCCGAGATCGCTCATCGGTGTATACGACATGGCTTACATCCAAAACGCGCCGGCAACGCGGCGCATAAGAAAATGATGGTACAAATAATAGTATGTTAATAAGGCGGTTGTGACCGCCGTTAACCCATCCGTGGGCGCCCGCTGGTTTGGGCGGGATACTCATGCTGGCTTTTCCCGGCTTACGCTGCGCTTAGCCGGGCTACAAGTGCGCGGAGTTTTGTAGCCGGATAAGGCGCCAGCCGCTATCCGGGCCCCGACGCCGTCGTTAACAAATTCTCGGCAGCGGCTCGGCGTGGGGAAGATCGAGCGTCCGCTTCACGCCGTACAGCCCGACGGAACGCACGCCCGGTCGGGCGACCACCTCGCCGATTATCGCCGCCTCGCATCCCAGGGCGTGAGACCGTAGATGCGTCAGCACATTTTCCGCTTCTTCGCGGGCGACGGCGATCACCAGCTTGCCTTCATTGGCGAAGTTCAGGGCGTCCAGCCCGAGCAGCTCGCAGACCCCGCGCACGGTGTCGTTGACCGGCAGCTTCGCCTCGTGCAGTTCAATGCCGCAGCCGCTGGCGACGGCGAACTCATGGGCGACGGCGTTGACGCCGCCGCGGGTGGCGTCGCGCAGGGCTTTTACGCCGCGCAGCGGCCGCAGGGTTTGGATCAGCGGCGTCAGCATCGCGCAGTCGCTGGACAGCGCGCCGTCGAGCCCCATCTGCTCACGCAGATTAAGGATGGTGGCGCCATGATCCCCCAGCGTGCCGCTGACCAGCAGCACATCGCCGGCGCTGATCTGCTGCGTCCCCCAGCGAACGTCCGCCGGGATGGCGCCGATGCCGGCGGTGTTGATAAACAGCTTATCCGCCGCGCCGCGCGGCACCACTTTGGTATCGCCGGTGACGATGGCGATCCCTGCCGCCCGAGCGGTATCGGCCATGCTGGCGACCACCGCTTCCAGGGTAGTCATCTCCAGCCCCTCTTCGAGAATAAACCCGCAGGAGAGATAGCGCGGGATGGCGCCGCTGACCGCCACGTCGTTGGCGGTACCGCAGACGGCCAGCTTGCCGATATTGCCGCCGGGAAAGAACAGTGGGTCAATTACATAGCTGTCGGTGGAGAAGGCGAGGCGATCCCCCTGAGCGGCAAGCGCCGCCAGATCGAGGCGCGCCTGATCCTCCTGCTCCGCCAGCCAGGGGTTGGCGAAAGCCTGCATAAACAGGTCGCCGATCAGCTGCTGCATTGCCTGACCGCCGCTACCGTGGGCTAACTGGACGCTTTTCATGCTTCATATTCCTGACTGCGATATTGATACCAGGCGGCGCAGGCCCCTTCCGAGGAGACCATCAGCGCGCCAAAGGCGCTTTGCGGATTGCAGGTGCTGGCGAAGAGCGGGCACTGGTGCGGTTTACAGCGACCGGTCAACACCTCGCCGCAGCGGGCGCGCGGGTCGTCGCACACGCGCTGCGGCGCCGGGCGGAAATGGGCCTCGGCATCGAAGCGCTGATAGGCCGGCGTGAGGCGCACGCCGGAGTCGCTGATGACCCCCAGACCGCGCCATTCGCTGTCGCCATCAAGGCAAAACACGTCGGCCATCGCCGCCTGCGCCAGCGGGTTGCCGGCATCCGGCACCACGCGACGGTACTGATTTTCCACTTCGCTACGCTGCGCTATTGTCTGCTCAACCAGCATCACCGCGCCTTGCAGTAGATCAAGCGGTTCGAAACCGGCGACCACTAACGGGCGATGATAGTCGCTGGCGATAAAGCCGTAGGCTTCGGTGCCGATCACCATACTGACGTGGCCGGGGGCGAGAAAGGCGTCGATACCGTTGTCCGGCTGATCCAGCAGACTGCGCAGGGTCGGCAGCAGGGTGATGTGCTGACAGAAAAAGAAGAAGTTTTCGACGTTGCGCTCCCGCGCCTGACGCAGGGTGAGGGCGGTGGCGGGCATGGTGGTTTCGAAACCGAGACCGAAAAAGACCACCTCACGCTGCGGGTTTTGCTGCGCCAGCCGCAGGGCGTCCATCGGCGAGTAAACGATGCGAACATCGGCGCCGCTGGCTTTCGCCTGCAGCAGTGAGCCGTTTTTGCCCGGCACGCGCATGGCGTCGCCGAAGGTACAGAAGATCACCCCCGGGCGGCTGGCAATCTCAATGCAGGCGTCGATGCGCCCCATCGGCAGGACGCATACCGGGCAGCCGGGCCCATGAATAAATTCAATATTCTCCGGCAACAGCTGGTCGAGACCGAACTTAAATATGGCATGGGTATGGCCGCCGCAGACCTCCATAATGCGCAGCGGACGCTGCGCGGTGTGCGGCAGCAGATGGGCACGCTGCTGAAGATGGGCCACCAGCTGCATGACCTGCTCGGGGGCGCGGTATTCGTCAACGTAACGCATTATCGCTCCTCGCCGTACAGCAGGGCGCCGACGTCCGGCTCCACGTCAAACATATTTTGCAGCGCCTCGAGCGTATCGCGCGCTTCGGCTTCATTGATCACGCTCATGGCGAACCCGACGTGCACCAGCACCCACTGGCCGAGACGCGGCTGACCCTGCTCGTCAACGGCGCCCACCAGCGTCAGGTCAACGTCGCGCTGAATGCCACAGACTTCCACCTTCGCCAGCACGCCGTCGATGGCGCAAATTTGTCCCGGAATGCCTATGCACATCGTTGCGTCTCCAGCCAGGTGAGCCACTGGTCCATGCCTTCGCCGCTGGTGGCGGAGAGGAGGATAATTTCAATATGCGGATTGACCTCGCGGGCGCAGGCCAGGCATTTACCGACGTCGAAATTGAGATACGGCAGCAGGTCGACCTTGTTGAGCAGCATCAGGCTGGCGGCGGCGAACATATGCGGATACTTCAGCGGCTTGTCTTCGCCTTCGGTGACCGACAGCACCGCCACCTTATGGCGTTCGCCGAGGTCGAAGCTCGCCGGGCAGACCAGGTTGCCGACGTTTTCAATAAACAGAATGCCGTGGTCAGCCAGCGGCAGGCGCGGGGCGGCGTCGGCGATCATCTGGGCGTCGAGATGGCAGCCTTTCCCGGTGTTGACCTGGATCGCCGGAGTGCCGGTGGCGCGAATGCGGGCGGCGTCATTGACCGTTTGCTGGTCGCCTTCGATCACCGCGCAGTCGGCACGCCCTTTCAGCCGGGTGAGGGTTTCGGTGAGCAGGGTGGTTTTGCCGGAGCCGGGGCTGGAAACCAGATTCAGCACCAGCTGCTGCTTTGCCGCAAAGCGCGCGCGGTTGCGCGCCGCCAGGCGGTTGTTTTTATCCAGCACGTCGATTTCCACTTCCAGCATCCGCCGCTGGCTCTGGCCCGGGGCGTGAGTCCCCGCTTCGCCATGGCCGTAATGCAGATCGCCCTCTGTCGTGCGGGTGGGGGCGAAGTGGTCAGTTTTGACGCCGGTGATGGTCATCGTCTGGCGTGGGGCGGGCGCGAAGGGGGCGCTGCGGAACGCGGAATGCGGGTTTCGTTCGTCTCCTTCAATATAGAGGTTGCCTTCGCCACAGCCGCATGTCGTACACATAATTTACTCCAATTCTAAACGCTGAATCTGTAAGCCGTCATCCGCCACGATCTGTAGCTGGTCGTTATTGCAGTGCGGGCAGCGGCGGACGTGCTGCGAGACAAGATGGACGTACTGCTGACAGCGTTCGCACCAGCATTCAGCCTGTTGTTCGGCGATATGCAGTTCACACCCCTCCGCCAGCGTGCCGCGGCAGACCAGCTCAAAGCAGAAGGTCAGGGCGCTGGCTTCGACGCAGGAAAATGCCCCGACCTTAAGCCACACGCCGGTCACCCGTCGCGCGCCGGCCTGCTGCGCCTGTTGTTCAATAATTTCCAGCGCCCGCTGGCTGAGGGTAATTTCGTGCATAGTCGCCTCCGTATCGCGATGCGCCTTTTATGCAATAACGATGCCAGAACAGACTCATGGCGGTGGGAAATGTCGATGACGACGCGCCGGGGCTGTCATCGACATGTCGCGTCGGCAGGAGGTAAATATAAAAACATAATTAAATCAAATAAATAAAATGTGGCACGGAAAATGCTTAAACGGTGCATCTCATGCTACGGAGAAACCGATATGACTATTTGGGAAATAAGTGAAAAGGCGGATTACATCGCCGACCGTCACCGGCAGCAGCAGGAGCAGTGGCATATCTACTGTAACTCGCTGGTTCAGGGGATCACCCTGTCGAAAGCCCGCCTGCATCACGCGATGAGCTGCGCGCCGGACAAAGAGCTGTGCTTCGTGCTGTTCGGCCATTTTCAGGTGTTCGTCGCCCTGGCGGAAGGCTTCAACAGCCACACCATCGAATACTACGTCGAAAACAAAGGCGGCGGTGATAAGTATCTGATTGCTCAGGCCACGCTCGCCGCGGATGGCACGGTGGACGGGCGGATCAGCAACCGCTCCCGCGACCAGGTGCTGGAGCACTATCTGGCGATTATCGCCACCGTCTATGACCGTCTGTACGACGCCATGGAGCAAGACCAACCGGTGGACTTAAGCCATCTGGCTCTGACCCACTGATCGCAAGGTGTCGACATGTGTCGAAAATGACACCTGCGCAACCTGATTTCGTCAAAAGTGACTTTCACCCGAGGATGACCCGGTGAACCGTTTTGTAATTGCTGACTCCACTGTCTGTATCGGCTGCCGCACCTGCGAAGCCGCCTGCTCTGAGACGCATCGCCAACATGGCCTGCAGGCGATGCCGCGGCTGCAGGTGATGCGTAATGAAAAAGAATCGGCACCGCAGATGTGCCACCACTGCGAAGACGCCCCCTGCGCCGCTGTCTGTCCGGTTAACGCCATCCAGCGCGTCGATGGCGCTGTCCAGCTCAATGAGAGCCTGTGCGTAAGCTGCAAGCTGTGCGGCATCGCCTGTCCGTTCGGCGCCATTGAGTTTTCCGGCAGCCGCCCGCTGGATATTCCGGCCAATGCCAATACCCGACTGGCGCCCCCCGCGCCGCCGGCGCCGGCCCGCGTCAGCTCGCTGCTCGACTGGGTGCCTGGGGTGCGCGCCATTGCCGTGAAATGCGACCTCTGCCACTTCGATGACCAGGGTCCGGCCTGCGTGCGGACCTGTCCGACCAAAGCGCTGATGCTGGTGGATAGCCGTGATATCGCCCTGGCCAGCAAGCGTAAACGCCAGCTGACCTTTAATACCGACCTTGGCGACTTGTCGCTGTTCCAGGCGCAACAGGGGGAGAGGGAATGAGTGTAATTGGATTAGTCAATCAGGCGGTGACATGGTACGCCGCCAGCGCCGTGCTGGCCTTTGTGTTTGCCATGCGTAAACCGCTCAGCGGCGCCATTGCCGGGATCGGCGGCGCGGTGGCCAGCGCCATGCTGGTGGTTGCCGGCGGCGCCGCGCTGTTGATGCCGGATCGGATCCACGGCGGCATGCTGCAGTTTCTCCATCTGACGATGCGGGTGGGCGGCGTGAATGCCTTGTGGCTGCTGGCCATTGGCCTGTCGGCGCTGCCGGTGTCGCTGTTTAACATTAGCTGGCATCGCCACCCGCAGGTGAAGGCCAACGGCCTGCTGGTCAACCTGCTGCTGGCCGCCGCCACCTGTGCGGTGGTGGTGACCAATATCGGCTCGCTGGTGGTGATGGCGGAGATCATGGCGCTCTGCGCGGCGTTTCTCACCGGCTGCGCCGCCTCCGGCAAGCTGTGGTTTGCCCTGGGTCGTCTCGGCACGTTGCTGATGGCCTGGACCTGCTGGCTGGTGTGGTCGACCTACGGCACCCTCGAGCTGGCGCAGATCAATCTTCAGGCGGTGGATATGATGCAGAGCCCACTGCTGTGGCTGCCGGGGCTGGCGGGGTTCGCCCTGCTGGCGGGGGCTATCCCGCTGCACGGCTGGGCGCCGCAGGCGCACGCCGGGGCCAGCGCGCCGGCCGCCGCGCTGTTTTCCACTGTGGTCATGAAGGTCGGTCTGTACGGCATGTTAACCGTTTCGCTGGCCGGCGGCGTGCCGCCGCTGTGGTGGGGCGTGATGCTGCTGGTGCTGGGGATGATCACCGCCTTTATCGGCGGGCTGTATGCGTTGATGGAACATAACATTCAGCGCCTGCTGGCCTATCACACCCTGGAGAACATCGGCATTATCCTGCTGGGGCTGGGCGCCTTCGTCACCGGCGTGGCCACCCGCAACAGCACGCTGATGGTGCTGGGTTTCATCGGTGGCATGTATCACCTGATTAACCACAGCCTGTTCAAAACTACGCTGTTCCTCGGCGCCGGGGCGGTGTGGTTCCGCACCGGCCATCGCGATATCGAGAAGCTGGGCGGCATCGGTAAAAAAATGCCGCTGATCTCCCTCGCCATGCTGGTGGGGCTGATGGCGATGGCGGCCCTGCCACCGCTGAACGGCTTCGCCGGCGAGTGGGTTATCTACCAGTCCTTCTTCAAAATGAGCACCAGCGACCTGTTTATTGGCCGTCTGCTGGGGCCGCTGCTGGCGGTCGGCCTGGCGATCACCGGCGCGCTGGCGGTGATGTGTATGGCCAAAGTCTATGGCGTCACCTTCCTCGGCGCGCCGCGGAGCAAAGAGGCGGAAAACGCCACCTGCGCCCCCTGGCTGATGACCCTGAGCGTGGTCATGGCGGCGGTCTTCTGCCTCGTTGGCGGCATCGCCGCGCCGTGGCTGCTGCCGCTGGTGAGCGGTGCCTTCCCGCTGCAGGCCCAGGTGTCGAGCGTGGTGTCGCAGCCGATGATCGCGCTGCTGCTTATCGCCTGCCCGCTGCTGCCGTTCTTGCTGATGATCTTCTTTAAAGGCGATCGCCTGGCGGCGCGCTCGCGCGGCGCGGCCTGGGTCTGCGGCTACGATCACGAACAGTCGATGGTGGTCACTGCCCACGGTTTCGCCATGCCGGTGAAAGAGGCCTTTGCGCCGCTGCTGAAGCTGCGTCACTGGCTGAATCCGGTGCGTCTGGTACCGGGCTGGCAATCGGCCTCGGCGCCGGCGCTGCTGCGCGGAATGGCGCTGGTTGAGCTGGCGGTGCTGGTGGTGATTGTCATTTCGCGAGGAGCCTGAGAATGAGTTTGTTAATTGCATTGCTACAGGCGCTGGCGCTGTTTGCCGTCGCGCCGCTGTTATCCGGGATCGTTCGCGTCGCCCGCGCGCGGCTGCATAACCGCCGCGGTCCGGGCGTGCTGCAGGAGTATCGGGATATCCTGAAACTGCTGGGCCGCCAGAGCGTCGGTCCCGACGCCTCGGGCTGGGTGTTCCGCCTGACGCCGTACGTCATGGTGGGCGTGATGCTGACCATCGCCACCGCCTTGCCGGTGGTGACGGTGGACTCTCCGCTGCCGGTGCTTGGGGATCTCATCACCCTGATCTACCTGTTCGCCATCGCCCGTTTCTTCTTCGCGATTTCCGGTCTGGACACCGGCAGCCCATTTACCGCGCTGGGCAGCAGCCGCGAAGCGATGCTCGGCGTGCTGGTGGAGCCGATCCTGCTGCTGGGCCTGTGGGTCGCCGCACAGGTCGCCGGCTCGACGCACATCAGCACCATTACCGATACCCTTTATCACTGGCCGGCAGCGCGCAGCATTCCCTTGATTCTGGCGCTGTGCGCCTGCGCCTTCGCCACCTTTATCGAGATGGGCAAACTGCCGTTCGATCTGGCGGAAGCGGAGCAGGAGCTGCAGGAGGGGCCGCTTTCCGAGTACAGCGGTAGCGGCTTTGGCATCCTGAAGTGGGGCATCAGTCTCAAACAGCTGGTGGTGCTGCAGATGTTTGTCGGGGTCTTTTTCCCGTGGGGCCAGATGACCAGCTTCAGCGTCGGCGGCCTGCTGCTGGCGCTGGTGGTGGCCGTCGTCAAGCTGGTGGTGGGCGTGCTGATCATCGCGCTGTTCGAGAACAGCATGGCGCGTCTGCGTTTTTGTGCCACCTCCCGCGTCACCTGGGCCGGGTTTGGTTTTGCCTTTTTAGCCTTCGTCTCCTTGCTGGTGGCGTGATTTAAGAGAGTTTGAGCATGTCTGAAGAAAAAATCGGTCAACACTATCTTGCGGCGCTGCACCAGGCCTTTCCGGGCGTGGTGCTGGACGAAGCCTGGCAGACCAAAGACCAGTTAACCATCACCGTGAAGGTCAATTACCTGCCGGAAGTGGTGGAGTTTCTCTACTACCAGCAGGGCGGCTGGCTGTCGGTGCTGTTCGGCAACGATGAACGTAAGCTGAACGGCCACTACGCGGTCTATTACGTACTGTCGATGGAGCAGGGCACCAAATGCTGGATCACCGTGCGCGTGGAAGTGGACGCCAACAAACCGGAATACCCGTCGGTGACGCCGCGCGTGCCGGCGGCGGTGTGGGGCGAGCGCGAAGTACGCGACATGTACGGCCTGGTGCCGGTCGGCCTGCCGGACGAACGCCGGCTGGTGCTGCCGGACGACTGGCCGGACGAACTCTATCCGCTGCGTAAAGACAGCATGGACTACCGCCAGCGTCCGGCGCCGACCACCGACGCCGAAACCTACGAGTTCATCAACGAGCTCGGCAGCAAGAAAAACAACGTGGTGCCGATCGGCCCGCTGCACGTCACTTCCGATGAGCCCGGCCACTTCCGCCTGTTCGTTGACGGTGAGAACATTATCGATGCCGATTACCGTCTGTTCTATGTCCACCGCGGCATGGAGAAACTGGCGGAAACCCGCATGGGTTATAACGAAGTGACTTTCTTGTCTGACCGCGTGTGCGGCATCTGCGGCTTCGCCCACAGTACCGCTTATACCACCTCGGTGGAGAATGCGATGGGCATCGTGGTGCCGGAGCGGGCGCAGATGATCCGCGCCATTCTGCTGGAGGTGGAACGCCTGCATTCGCACCTCCTGAACCTTGGTCTGGCCTGCCACTTCACCGGCTTCGACTCCGGCTTTATGCAGTTCTTCCGCGTGCGCGAAACCTCGATGAAGATGGCGGAGATCCTCACCGGCGCGCGTAAAACCTACGGTCTGAACCTGATCGGCGGGATCCGCCGCGACCTGCTGAAAGAGGACATGATCCAGACCCGTCAGCTGGCGCAGCAGATGCGTCGCGATGTGCAGGAGCTGGTGGATATGCTGCTCAGCACCCCGAACATGGAGCAGCGCACCGTCGGCATTGGCCGGCTGGACCCGGAAATCGCCCGCGACTTCAGTAACGTTGGCCCGATGGTGCGCGCCAGCGGCCACGCCCGCGACACCCGCGCCGACCATCCGTTCGTCGGTTACGGCCTGCTGCCGATGGAGGTTCACAGCGAGCAGGGCTGCGACGTGATATCCCGCCTCAAGGTGCGGATCAACGAGGTTTATACCGCGCTGAACATGATTGATTACGGTCTCGATAACCTGCCGGGCGGTCCGCTGATGGTGGAAGGGTTCACCTATATCCCGCACCGCTTTGCGCTGGGCTTCTCCGAGGCGCCGCGCGGCGACGATATCCACTGGAGCATGACCGGCGATAACCAAAAACTGTACCGCTGGCGCTGCCGGGCGGCGACCTACGCCAACTGGCCGACCCTGCGCTACATGCTGCGCGGCAACACCGTTTCCGATGCGCCGCTGATCATCGGCAGCCTCGACCCGTGCTACTCCTGTACCGACCGCATGACCGTAGTCGATGTACGCAAGAAGAAGAGCAAAGTGGTGCCGTACAAAGAGCTGGAGCGCTATAGCATCGAGCGTAAAAACTCGCCGCTGAAATAAGGAATCGCCATGTTTACCTTTATTAAAAAAGTCATTAAGACCGGCACCGCGACGCACGCCTACCCGCTGGAGCCGATGCCGGTAGATAAAAACTTCCGCGGCAAGCCGGAGCATAACCCGCAGCAGTGTATCGGCTGCGCGGCCTGCGTGAATGCCTGCCCATCGAACGCCCTGACGGTCGAGACCGATCTGGCCACTAACCAGCTGGCGTGGCAGTTCAACCTCGGGCGCTGCATCTTCTGCGGCCGCTGCGAAGAGGTCTGTCCGACGGCGGCGATTAAGCTGTCGCCGGAGTATGAGCTGGCGGTGTGGAAGAAAGAGGATTTCCTTCAGCAGTCGCGCTTCGCTATCTGCCACTGCCGGGAGTGCCAGCGGCCGTTCGCGGTGCAGAAGGAGATCGACTACGCCATCGCGCTGCTCAAGCATAACGGCGATACCCGCGCCGAGCTGCACCGCGAAAGCTTCGAAACCTGCCCGGAATGCAAGCGCCAGAAATGTCTGGTGCCGTCCGATCGTATTGAACTGACCCGCCACATAAGGGAGGCCAGCTGATGAGCACTTTACTTGGCCCGCGCGATGAAAACGGCATTCCGGTGCCGATGACGGTGGATGAATCCATCGCCAGCATGAAGGCCTCGCTGCTGAAGAAAATCAAACGTTCCGCCTACGTTTATCGCGTCGACTGCGGCGGCTGTAACGGCTGCGAAATCGAAATCTTCGCCACCCTTTCGCCGCTGTTCGACGCTGAACGCTTCGGGATTAAGGTTGTGCCTTCGCCGCGCCATGCCGATATCCTGCTGTTTACCGGGGCGGTGACCCGCGCGATGCGCTCCCCGGCGCTGCGCGCCTGGCAGTCGGCGCCGGATCCGAAGATCTGTATCTCCTACGGCGCCTGCGGCAACAGCGGCGGCATCTTCCACGACCTGTACTGCGTCTGGGGCGGTACCGATAAAATCGTACCGGTCGATGTCTATATTCCGGGCTGCCCGCCGACGCCCGCCGCCACCCTGTACGGCTTCGCCATGGCCCTCGGCCTGCTGGAGCAGAAAATTCACGCCCGCCTGCCGGGCGAGCTTGACGAACAGCCGACCGAGCTGCTGCACGCCGATATGGTGCAACCCCTGCGGGTGCGCATCGACCGCGAAGCGCGGCGTCTGGCGGGCTATCGCTATGGCCGGCAGATTGCCGACGACTATATGCGTCTGCTCGGCCAGGGCGACAGCCAGGTGCTGCGCTGGCTGGAAGCGGAGAAAGATCCGCGTCTGACCGAGATCGTCACCCATCTCAACCATGTGGTCGAGGGGGCGCGTATCCGATGAGCGAGACGGTGGTGTTCAGTCAGCTGAGCCGTAAATTTATTGATGAGAACGACGCCACGCCGGATCAGGCGCAGCAGGTGGTCTATTACAGCCTGGCGATTGGCCACCACCTCGGCGTTATCGACTGTCTTGAGGCGGCGCTGAGCTGCCCGTGGGAGGCGTATCTGGCGTGGATCGCCACCCTTGAGGCCGGCAGCGCCGCGCGGCGCAAAATGGAGGGGGTGCCGAAGTATGGCGAGATCGTCATCGACAGCAGCCACGTGGCAATGCTGGCCAACGCCTTTGATAAAGCGCAGTCCGCGCAGACCCCGCAGCAGCAGGCGTGGAGCAAAACAATGCTCAGCATGCTGCATGATATTCACCAGGAGAGCGCCATCTATCTGATGGTGAGGAGATTACGTGACTGACGTTTTACTCTGTGTTGGCAACAGCATGATGGGCGACGACGGCGCCGGCCCGCTGCTGGCGGAGATGTGCGCGGCGAACCCGGCCGGCCAGTGGGTGGTCATCGACGGCGGCAGCGCGCCGGAAAACGACATCGTGGCGATCCGCGAATTACGCCCCGAACGGCTGCTGATCGTCGATGCCACCGACATGGGCCTTAACCCCGGCGACATTCGCGTCATCGACCCCGACGACATCGCCGAGATGTTTATGATGACCACCCATAACATGCCGCTCAACTATCTGGTCGATCAGCTGAAAGAGGACGTCGGCGAGGTGATCTTCCTCGGCATTCAGCCGGATATCGTCGGTTTTTATTATCCGATGACCCAGCCGGTGAAAGAGGCCGTTGCCCGGGTATACCAGCAGCTGGCAGGCTGGCAGGGCCACGGCGGCTTTGCCCGGCTGGAGGCCGCAGACGATTAACCCTGCGGCGATCAGGGCTCCCCGACGGCGCGCGACTGGCCTGCCGGGAGCCCCGTTACCGGCGGCGCCAGCTCAAGATTCTCTATCACTAATTTACCGGGCGACACCGAGACTCTGACCTGCGTGCCGACCGGAAATCCCGCCTGCTCCAGCCAGTCGCCGTTCAGGCTCAGGGCCGCGTGGCGGGTGTAGCGCCGCGTCTCCCGCGTTTTGCGGTTCTCATGGCGTTTTCTGACATAACCCACGGTTAACTGGCGAATGGCCCTGACGATCCCTCTGGCTGCGGGGGGCTGCTGTGCGTTCATGATTTGCTCCTTGCTGAAGATACCCCTGAAAATATACTGGATAAAATACCAGTTGTTGTGAACGGGAGGCAAACCAGAAACTGGAATCAGGCTCGAGAAAAAAACATGTAATGGATGCAACAGAAAGCAGACGCCCGTCCCCCGGTCAGCGCAGGGAGACGGGCGAGCGCCGGAGACGCGCTTAGTCGAGGTCGGCGCCGTTGCTGGCTATCACCTTCTGGTACCAGAAGAACGACTTTTTACGCTTGCGCGCCAGCGTGCCGTTGCCAGCGTCGTCGCGATCGACATAGACAAAGCCGTAGCGTTTGCTCATCTCGCCGGTTGACGCCGAGACCAGATCGATACAGCCCCAGCTGGTGTAACCCAACACCGGAATACCGTCGCCGATGGCGTCGCGCATCGCCTTGATGTGCTCGCGCAGGTAACTGATGCGATAGTCGTCATTGATCTCGCCCCTGGCGTCGATCTCGTCCCGGGCGCCGAGCCCGTTTTCCACCAGGAACAGCGGCTTCTGATAGCGGTCGTACATCATGTTCATGGTGATACGCAGACCCAGCGGGTCGATGCCCCAGCCCCATTCGCTGGCCGGAATGTGCGGGTTCTTCAGCGACTTGACGATATTGGCGGCATTGGTGTTGCTGGCGTTCATCTCCGCCGAGGCGCAGCGTGAGGCGTAGTAGCTAAAGGAGACGAAATCGACGGTGTTTTTGAGGATCTCGTCATCGCCCGGCTGCTTCGCAATGGTGACCCCCTTTTCCCGGAACACCCGCGCGGCCCACACCGGGTAGGCGCCGCGCGCCTGGACGTCAATAAAGAACAGATTTTCGCGGTCCTTCTCCAGCGCCATCCAGACATCTTCCGGCTTGCAGGAGTAAGGGTAGAAATTACCGCCCGCCATCATGCAGCCGACCTGATTTTGCGGGTTTATCTCGTGGGCGATTTTTGTCGCCAGCGCGCTGGCCACCAGCTCGTGATGCGCGGCCTGGTACTTCACCTGCTCCTGGTTTTCTCCCGCTTCAAACACCAGACCGGCGCCGGAGTAGGGGCTGTGCAGCATGATATTGATTTCATTGAAGGTGAGCCAGTATTTCACCAGACCGTCAAAAGCTTCAAAGCAGGTGCGGGCGTAGTGGCTAAAGAAATCGACCATTTTGCGGTTGCGCCAGGAGCCGTACTCCATCACCAGGTGCATCGGCACGTCAAAATGGCACAGCGTGACCAGCGGCTCGATACCGTGCTTTTTGCACTCTTCGAACAGCGAGCGATAGAAGGCGATGCCCTGCGGATTCGGCTGCTGCTCGTCGCCGCGCGGGAACAGGCGGCTCCAGGCGATGGAAGTGCGAAAGACGCTGAACCCCATCTCCGCCATCAGGGCGATATCTTCCTTGTAGCGGTGGTAGAAATCGATCGCCTCGTGGCTGGGGTAGAATTCGTCTTCGCGAAGCGTGAAGCGCTTCTCCAGGCCTAATTTTACCGGCAGACGGTGGGCGCCGTGGGGGAGGGTATCCACGGTGGCCATCCCTTTCCCCCCTTCGCGCCATGCGCCTTCAGACTGGTTGGCGGCCAGTGCGCCGCCCCATAAAAATCCCTGTGGGAAACTCGCCATGCGTTACCTCGTTATCAATGATGTGTTCAGGCGTGGGTTGACTGGGCCTGGGCCTGGCGCGCTCGGGCGTCGGCGGCGGCCTGTTCAACGGGAATATCTTCAAAGCCGAGGATCAGCGTCAGGGCAAACGACAGCACTACCGACAGCGCCATCACGCCAAACACCCAGACGATGGTCATTGGATTGGCTGGATCGAAAAACTGCACGCTGGTGAACAGCCCCGGCGCCGCCATCGAGTGGCTGGCCAGTCCGGCGATACCCGCCACCGCGCCGCAGATAAAGCCGCTGATCAAGCTGGCGATCAGCGGGCGTTTCAGGCGCACCGCCACGCCGTACAGCGCCGGTTCGGAAATCCCGGCCAGAATCGCCGATGCCGCGGCGGCCAGCGCCGTCTGGCGCAGTTCCGGGTTTTTGGTTTTCCACGCCACCGCCAGCGAAGAGCCGCCGAGCGACAGGTTAGCGCCGATCTCCGACGGCATTACCATGCCCTCTTTGCCGGTTTCGGCGATGGTCTGAATGATGGTCGGCGTAAAGACCCGGTGCATGCCGGTCATCACCAGCAGCGGCCACAGGCCGCCCATGATCGCCACCGACAGCCAGCCGAGATAGCTGTGGATCGTATAGACCAGCGCGGAAATGGCGCTGCCGATCCAGATGCCGAGCGGGCCAATCAGCAGGATCGCCAGCGGGGCGGCGATCAGCACGATCAGCATCGGCTTAAGGAAGTTTTTCGTCACCGCCGGGGTAATGCGATCCACCCAGCGTTCGATATACGACAGGCACCAGGTCATCACCAGCGCCGGGATCACCGTGTAGGTGTATTTCACCGCGGTCACCGGGATAAAGGCAAATTCAACGTGTTCGCCCTGAGCGGCTTTGGCCATTAATTCGATAAACCCGGGATGCACCAGCACCCCGGCGATAGCGATGGCCAGCGACATATTGGTTTTGAATTTCACCGCCGCGGAGGCGGCCACCATCAGCGGCAGGAAGAAAAATGCGCCGTCGCCGATAAGCGTCAGGAGGGTCAGCGTCGGCGAGCCTTTCGGCAACGCGCCGCTCATCTCAAGGATCATCGCCAGCAACTTGACCATCGATCCGCCGATAATCGCCGGGATCAGCGGCGACATGGTGCCGATCAGCGCGTCAAGGATCCCGGCGCCGATGCGTTTCAGGGTGACCGGCGCTTTGCCCTGCGGCTCGACCGGGCGCAGGTCGCCGGGCAGCAGATTCACCACCTCGCGATAGGCCTGTGAGACCGTGTTGCCGATGATCACCTGGCACTGGTTATCGCTGCGCACGACGCCGAGCACCCCGGTAAGGCCTTTCAGTGTAGGGCTATCGACCTGTTCGTTGTCTTTGACCACGAAACGCAGACGAGTCATGCAGTGGGTCACGGCGACGACGTTATCGACTCCGCCTAATGCCGCGACTATCTGTTGCGCCAGGGCTGCATAATTTTTCGACATCGGATTTTATCCTGTTTATCAATAGGGTACTGATCTGTTACCGCGCCGCATCGCCGGGCGATACCATGCTTTATAGGAAACCGGTTCCACAAAATCATGGTGAGTTTCATTTGATTGCACAAGAAATAAAAAAATATGATCTCAGTTTTGTGATTTTGATCGCTAATCGTCGCGGTGAGCAGGGGAGTGCTGTAAAAGCGGGAAACGTGCAGTACACTGCCTGCAACTTTTGCAACAGGAAGAATCACATGGCAACGATGCTGGAGGTCGCTAAGCGCGCGGGGGTATCGAAGGCGACCGTGTCGCGGGTGCTGTCGGGCAACGGCTATGTCAGCCAGGAGACCAAAGACCGGGTGTTTAAGGCGGTGGCGGAGAGCGGCTACCGACCGAATCTGCTGGCGCGCAACCTGGCGACCAAAACCACGCAAACCCTCGGCCTGGTGGTGACCAATACCCTGTACCACGGCGTCTATTTCAGCGAGCTGCTGTATCAGGTGGCGCGGATGACCGAGGACAAGGGGCGGCAGCTGATCCTCGCGGATGGCAAGCACAGCGCGCAAGAGGAGCGGGAGGCGATCCAGTACCTGCTGGATCTGCGCTGCGATGCGATCATCATCTACCCGCGTTTTCTCACTGTCGACGAGATGGATGAGATCGTTGAGAACCACTCGCAGCCGATCATGGTGCTTAACCGCCGCCTGCGCCGCCACGCCAGCCACTGCGTCTGGTCCGATCAAAAAGCGTCGGCGATGCGGGTGGTGGAGCGGCTGATTGCCCTGGGCCACCGCGATATCGCTTTTATTACCGGCTCCCTTGACTCGCCCACCGGCGTTGAGCGTCTTGCCGGCTACAAAGACGCGCTGGCTGGCCACGGCATTACCCTGAACGAGGCGCTCATCGCCGAAGGGCGCTGGACGCCGGAAACCGGCGCGGCGGCAGTGGAGAGCCTGCGTCAGCGCGGGGTGACCTACAGCGCGCTGGTGGCAAGCAATGACGATATGGCCATCGGGGCGATGAAGCAGCTTCACCAGCTGGGCATTAAGGTGCCGGAGCAGGTCTCGGTGGTGGGGTTTGACGATATTGTGCTGGCGCCGTACATGGTGCCGTCGCTCGCCAGCGTCCGGGTGCCGGTGACGGAGATGATTAAAGAGAGCATTAATCGCCTGATATTTATGCTCGATGGCGGGGAATTCAATGTTCAGCAGAGCTTCCCAGGGGCGCTGATCGAGCGTGAGTCGCTGGTGGCGGGTCCCTGCGCCTGACGTCGTCAGCTGTCATCGTCACTACTGACGATGACAGCGCATCACCGATTAAAATCTATTTATTATCAATAATATAAGAATTGGAACGTATTATGCATACTCCGGCGCCTAACCCTCTTACTGCTGGAGAAATGGATGAACCGTTTCATTATCGCCGATGCGAGCAAATGCATCGGCTGTCGCACTTGCGAAGTGGCCTGCGTGGTGTCCCATCAGGAACATCAGGACTGCGCCTCCCTGACGCCGCACACCTTTCAGCCGCGTATTCATGTGATAAAAGGGGTCAATGTCTCCACGGCCACCGCCTGCCGTCAGTGTGAGGACGCCCCCTGCGCCAACGTCTGCCCGAACGGCGCTATCAGTCGCGATAAAGGCTTTGTTCACGTGATGCAGGAGCGCTGCATCGGCTGCAAAACCTGTGTCGTCGCCTGCCCGTACGGGGCGATGGAGGTAGTGGTGCGGCCGGTGATCCGCCATAGCGGCGCCGGACTGAACGTCGTGGCGGAAAAAGCCGAAGCCAACAAGTGCGATCTCTGCTTCCACCGCGACAGCGGCCCGGCCTGCATGGAGGTCTGCCCGACGCACGCCCTGGTCTGCGTAGACCGCAACAAGCTGGAGCAGATGAACCAAGAGAAACGTCGCCGCACGGCGCTGGCCTGGTAACCTTTGGCATGAACGGGGTGCAAATCCGCATTCGCGGTAAGGTGCAGGGGGTGGGGTTCCGCCCCTTTGTCTGGCAGCTGGCTCAGAGGCAGGCTCGCTGCGGCGATGTCTGTAACGACGGCGAGGGCGTTCTGGTGCGGCTGGCCGGAGGCGATGACGGTTTTACTGCCGCCCTCGCTGCCCACTGCCCGCCGCTGGCGCGAGTCGACAGCGCCGACTGCGCCCCTTATTGCTGGGCGGCTCCGCCGCAGGGCTTCACCATCCGCGAGAGCGGGGCGGGGCGGATGCGCACCCAGATCGTGCCCGATGCCGCGACCTGCCCGGCGTGCCTCGCGGAGATGAATGATCCCCGGGCGCGCCGCTATCGCTACCCCTTTATCAACTGCACCCACTGCGGGCCGCGGTTGACCATCATTCGTGCCATGCCTTACGACCGGCCTTTTACCGCGATGGCGCCGTTTCCGCTCTGTCCGCCCTGCGAGGCGGAATACCGCGATCCCGCCGATCGCCGCTTTCACGCCCAGCCGGTGGCCTGCCCCGACTGCGGGCCGCGGCTGGAGTGGCGGGCCCAGGGTGAAGTGCGGCGCGGCGAGGCGGCGCTGCAGGCGGCTATCGCCCGGCTGGCGGCGGGCGACATCGTGGCGATAAAAGGCGTCGGCGGCTTTCATCTGGCCTGCGACGCCGGCAACCCCGCTGCTGTTGCCACGCTGCGGGCGAGGAAACACCGTCCGGCGAAACCGCTGGCGGTGATGCTGCCCTCTGCGGCGGGGTTACCTGCCGACGCCGTGGCGCTGATGGACTCCCCGGCGGCGCCCATCGTACTGATTAGCAAAGCGCAGGTCTCCGGCCTGTGCGACGAGATTGCGCCAGGGCTTGCGGAAGTTGGGGTGATGCTGCCGTCTAATCCGCTGCAGCATTTGCTTCTGCAGGCGCTGGCGCGCCCTATCGTGATGACCTCCGGCAACCTTAGCGGCCGCCCGCCGGCGTTAAGTAATACTGAAGCACTCAACGACTTAGCCGACATCGCCGACGGCTTTTTGCTCCATAACCGCGACATCGTGCAGCGGCTGGATGATTCTCTGGTGCGCTCGAGCGGAGAAATGCTGCGCCGCGCCCGGGGCTATGTCCCGGATGCGCTGCCGCTGCCGCCGGGTCTGGACAAGGTGCCGCCGCTGCTGGCGCTGGGCGCGGACATGAAAAACACCTTCTGCCTGGCGCGCGGGGGCGAAGCGGTTCTCAGCCAGCACTTCGGCGATCTTGGCGAGGAGGGCGTCGAGCAGCAGTGGCGCAGCGCGCTGCAGCTGATGCAGAACATCTTCGCCTTTGCGCCGCAGCGGGTGGTGGTTGACGCCCATCCTGGCTATCGATCGACGCAGTGGGGAGCGGCTCTGCCGCTGCCGGTGGAGACCGTGCTGCATCACCATGCTCACGCCGCGGCGTGCCTGGCAGAGCACCGCTGGCCGCTCGACGGCGGAGACGTTATCGCCCTGATCCTCGACGGAATCGGCATGGGGGAGAACGGCGCGCTATGGGGAGGGGAGTGCCTGCGGGTTAACTATCGCCAGTGCGAACATCTCGGCGGGCTGCCGGCTGTCGCCCTGCCGGGCGGCGACCTGGCGGCGCGTCAGCCGTGGCGTAATCTGCTGGCTCAGTGCCTGGCTTTTGTCCCTGACTGGCAGGATTACCCGCAGACCGGTACGCTGCGCCAGCGCAACTGGCCGCTGCTGGCGCAGGCCATCGACCGCGGTATTAACGCGCCGCGCGCCTCGTCCTGCGGACGGCTGTTTGATGCCGTCGCCTGCGCGCTGGACTGCGCCCCGGAGAGCCTGAGCTATGAGGGGGAGGCGGCCTGTCGGCTGGAGGCGCTGGCCGCCAGCTGCCCCGGCGTCAGCCATCCGGTCACGCTGCCGTGGCGCGGCAATTCGCTGGACCTGGCCACCTTCTGGCGGCAGTGGCTGCGCTGGCAGGCGAGCCCGGCGCAAAAAGCCTGGGCATTTCATGACGCCCTGGCCTGCGGACTGGCGGCGATGGCCCGCGACTGTGCGACTGCCCGCGGCATCGACACGATTGTCTGCAGCGGTGGGGTGCTGCATAACCGTCTGCTGGCGGCGCGATTGACCTTTTATCTGGCGGATTTTACTCTGCTGTTTGCGCAGCAGTTGCCGGCCGGCGACGGCGCAATCGCCTATGGTCAGGCGGTGATCGCCGCCGCTCGCGTTCAGGCTCAAGGAACACAACAATGATAATGACAGTTTTACGCCAGCAGCCGCGCGCCGCGGGCCTGGTGTTGGGGTTGATCGCGGCGAACTTACTGGCCTGGTGCTGGGCGCTGCAGGCCTTTGGCGACAGCGGCGCGCTAATGGCCGCCAGCCTGCTGGCCTGGGGCTACGGCCTGCGCCACGCAGTGGACGCCGATCATATCGCGGCGATTGATAACGTCACCCGCAAGATGATGCAGCAGGGGCGGCGGCCCTTCGCCGTCGGGGCCTGGTTCTCGCTGGGCCACTCGTCGATTGTGGTGCTGGCCTCGGCAGCGATTGCCGCTACCGCCACGGCCTTCAGCGCGCAGATGAACTGGCTGCACGACACCGGTAGCGTCATCGGCACCGCTGTGTCGGCGCTGTTTCTGCTGGCGATGGCCTTTATCAACCTGGTGATATTGCGCAGCGTCTGGCGTAGCTTTCGGGCGTGGAAGCGGGGTGAGCCGTTGAGCGACGAGATCGTCAGCGGCGGCGGGGTGATGAGCTGGCTGTTTGGCAAAACCTTTCGTCTGGTCAGCCGTAGCTGGCAGATGTACCTGGTCGGTTTCCTGTTCGGCCTCGGGTTTGATACCGCCACCGAAATCGGCGTGCTGGGCATCTCCGCCGCCGGCGCGTCGAGCGGGATTTCCGTCTGGTCGATTATGGTCTTCCCGGCGCTGTTCGCCAGCGGCATGGCGCTGGTGGACACCCTCGATAACGTGCTGATGGTCGGCGCCTACGGCTGGGCGTTCAGCAAGCCGCAGCGCAAGCTTTACTACAACATGACCATCACCGGCACTTCGGTGGTGGTGGCGCTGTTTATCGGCGGCCTGGAAGCGCTGGGTCTGCTGATGGATAAGTTTGCGCTCAGCGGCGGAATATGGCGCTGGGTAGGGGCGTTAAACGACAACCTCGGCGACGCCGGGTTTGTGGTGGTCGGGCTGTTTGTCGCCTGTTGGGCGCTGTCGGTGCTCAATTATCGCTGGCGCGGCTACGATAATCTGGCGCGTTAGGTTCAGCATTTTCCCGGCTTGCGCTGCGCTAAGCCGGGCGATCATCACTCTCTGGCGGCGCTTCTCTGCGCAGGTTCCCACCGGTCGTCACGAACCATCGCTCTACGTTAATCAGCTCACTTATTTAACTCATTGAAAAATTATACTTTTTAATTAAATCTCAACGCTCCCCCCGTTTAAACGACCTGAAACATCTGTGATTTACCTCTTATTTACATAATTTAAACCAGTTGTTAACTGGATAAAAACACGGCAGCCTCGTTATAGTAGTTTTGTGAAATAAAACTTGGTTGTACATTGTACAACAATGAGTGAGGTGTTCATGGCGATCGTTAGCGCACCGTACCTTGCGGTCAGAACGTGTGGCTGGCGTTACAGCGTGAAGCGCCATGGCAACCCGAGCCGCCCATCCTGATCTTCGGGCGCGGCAAAACGGACGCATCAGGCTGAAGTCACTTATTGCATCTCTACATCGTTTTCCTGATAAACATAATGAAACCCTGCGAGGAAACCATGACCGATCAATTACCGAACCGCGCGACCGATAACGACGCGCTGGAAAAAGAAACCATGCGACGGGTTATCTGGCGCATCCTGCCTTTCCTGGTGGTGAGCTACCTGGTGTCGATTATTGACCGGGGCAATATAGGCATGGCGGCGCTGCAGATGAATGAAGATCTGGGGCTAAGTAAGGCGGCTTTTGGCTTCGCCAGCAGTTTGTATTTTGTGGCCTACTTTATTTTTGAAGTACCCAGCAATCTGGCGATGCAGAAGGTGGGCGCACGCTTGTGGCTGCCGCGCATTATGATCAGCTGGGGAGTGGTATCGATGTGTATGGCGCTGGTGCAAAATACGACCTCACTGTATATCGTCCGTTTTTTGCTGGGCGCCGCCGAAGCGGGCTTCTTTCCGGGCGTGGTGCTTTATCTTACCTGGTGGATCCCGTCGCGCTACCGTGCGCGTATCATTGCCTCTTTTATGGTGGCCATTCCGCTGGCTAACTTTATCGGTTCACCGCTTTCAGGGTTGATCCTGACCCTGGATGGCTGGTTAGGGCTGCGTGGCTGGCATCTGTTATTCATTATTGAAGGGCTGCCGGCGGTACTGCTGGGAATAGCCGCGTTTTTTATTCTGCGCGACCGCCCTCACCAGGCCGGCTGGTTAACCGAGCGGCAAAAAACGTGGCTGGAAAACACCCTTCAGGCGGAGCGGCAACAGCAGACACAGATCGGCCACACCACGACATGGCAACTGTTGAAGCATCGCCAGATCTGGCTTATGGCGCTGATTTACGCTGGCGCTTCTTCTGCCGGCACCACGCTAAGCGTCTGGTCTCCACAGCTGCTGAAGTCGTTCCATCTTGATAACCTGACCACCGGGCTGCTGAATGCCATCCCCTATGGCCTGGCCTCGGTGCTGATGATTGTATGGGGACGCAGTTCGGACCGGAATAATGAACGCCGCTGGCACACGGCCCTTGCCCTCTTTATGATTGCGGCTGGCGTGTTCGCGGCATTTATCAATCTATCGCTGCCGGCCACCATTATGATCCTCAGTACCATACTGATTGGCGCATATGCGGCGAAGGGCCCCTTCTGGGCGCTGGCATCGGGCTGGATGAGCAGCACGTCAGCTGCCGCCGGGCTGGCGGCCATCGGCGCGATCGCCAACCTGATTGGCGGCGCGGTGATGGTGAATGCCTATGGCATTATTAGCGAACGGACAGGAAGCTATACGCTGGCGATGCTGCCGCTGGCCGTCTTGTGTCTGGCAGGCGGCATTGCGGTGCTGGCGATGGGGCGCCGTTACTCGCAGTCTGCCAGGCAGGAAAAACAGGTGACCCATTAATAAGCAAAGGCGGGATTTTTCCCGCCTTCTCAGCAAAGCTTACTCTTTCACACCGTAAAACGTTTCGCAGAAAGGCTTGCTGGCCCCTAGCTTGAGCGACAGGCGGTTGGCCGTCTCCTGCATGAGCTGGCTGATGCCGCTCGTTTTACGATCTTCCGTCAGACGCGATGCCGGCCCGGTCAGGGCCAGCGCCGCGATCAGTTTATCGTGGACGCCAAAAACAGGCATTGCGAAGGCCGCAGTGTGCGGGTCGCGCGCGCCGGAGGTATAGAACGGCAGCGTCGGTTCGTCTTCCGGCAACGATTCACCCAATCCCCAGTGGCGTAAAACCTTGCTGATAGCGGAACCATCCAGCGGGAACTGGCTGCCGGGCAGGTTGCTGTGGCGTAATCCCTGGGAGGCTTCGGCGCGGAACAGGCACAGGCGTTGCCCACCTTCAATCACATACCAGCTCGCGCTTTCGCTGGAGGCCTGCGACAGCGCCTGCAATTCCGGCTGTACGACTCTGGCAAGTTCAAATGATTGCTCATAGAGCTTGCCGAGATAGAGCAAACGGTGGCCGAGCGTATAGGTGCCATCGTCGTGCCGGATGATGTAGTTCATTCGCTCAAGCGAATTCATCAGGCGATAAACGGTTGTTTTGTGATATCCCGAAAGCTGGGCCAGCTCGGTTAACGTCAGACTGTCATTACCGGGACGGAAGCAGTCAAGTAAAGCCAGCGCCTTTTCAACGGCAATTACGCCTTCATTCCCCATCATGTTCTCCTTTTTGCCGACCAAAATTGTACCTGAATTTTGTGAGTAACTTCGTGTTTACATCACAAACAACTTCGCAACACTGGCGAAAAGCGACGCAATGCTCGTATAGTTGTTTTATATAGTACACACAAGTTGTACCTAGTAAAACAAATGGAGAGTCACCATGTCTGCTTCACAACAGAAACTCATCAATCTTGATATTGCGCGTGTTGACGCGGAAGAGGTCCGTCAGGCTGCCGAATTTCAGGCCGCCATCCTGGCTGACGTAGCCGGACGCCGTGGCACATTACATGGCCGCATCAAGCCGCTGGCGCCGCATATGACGGTTGCCGGGCCGGCGATTACCGTAGAGGTACGCCCAGGGGATAATCTGGCTATTCACGCCGCAATGGCCGTCGCCAAACCTGGCGACGTGCTGGTCATCGACGGGAAGGGCGATCTCTCCTGCGCGCTGCTGGGAGAGATCATGGCAACGCAGGCGCAGGCCAGCGGTATCGCCGGGATCGTCATCGATGGCGCTGTTCGTGATGCGGAAACCTTAAGTAAACAACGCTTTCCGGTTTTCGCAGCCGGCCTGAATCCGTGCGGCCCCACCAAGTTCATTCCTGGCCGGGTCAATCATGCCATTTCGGTCGGTGGCGCCGCGGTGCAGGCAGGTGACTTAGTGGTAGGGGATATTGACGGCGTGGTTGTTATCCCGCGCGATGAAGTCCGCACTATCATCGAGCTGGCGAAAGGTAAACTGGAAATGGAATCAAAACGTCTGGTTGCTATCCGCGACGGCGACCTTCGTCCGCACTGGCTGGAGAGCGCTCTGCGTCAGGCGGGGATGCTGAGCGAAGGGGAGACACTGCCATGAGCGCTAAAAATGTCATACTGATTACCGGCAGCGATTTGGCTGACGCGGCGCTGGGGATGCTGGAAGATTACGAACTTGTCTTTGCCGGCCGCCAGCCTACAGAGGCCCAGCTGATCGCGCTGTGCCAGCAGCACAATCCCGTCGCCATCCTGGTGCGCTATGGCCACATCACTGCCGCCGTTATGGATGCCGCCCCGGCATTGAAGGTGATTGCCAAACATGGCAGCGGCATCGATGTCATTGACGTTGAGGCGGCTGCCGCGCGCGGCATTCTGGTTCGCGCGGCGACCGGGGCGAATGCCGCCGCGGTTTCCGAACACACCTGGGCGTTAATTCTGGCCTGTGCTAAGTCGGTCATTCCGCTTGATCGCCGCCTGCGCGAAGGGCACTGGGATAAATCAACGCATAAATCGCTTGAGCTTGAGGGCAGAACGCTGGGACTCATCGGCCTCGGCGCCATTGGCAGCCGGGTGGCGAAGATTGCCTGTGCCTTTGGCATGAAGGTTCTGGCTTACGATCCCTATGCGAAAGCGGTTCCGCCGGAATGTGAACGTGTTGCTGAACTTAGCGAGCTGCTCATGCAGGCCGATGTGCTGTCGCTTCATTGCCCTTTGACGCAACAAAACAGGGGAATGATCAATGCCGCCACGCTGGCGCAGTGTAAGCCGGGCGCCATCCTCGTGAATACCGCGCGCGGCGGGTTGATTGACGATGCGGCGCTGGCCGCGGCATTAAAAGCGGGGACCTTGCGCTGGGCGGCGCTTGACAGCTTTAATAGTGAACCATTAACCACGCCGCATATCTGGCAGGCGATCGATAATGTCATTCTCTCTCCGCATGTGGGCGGCGTTAGCGATGCCTCTTACGTGAAAATGGGGACCGCCGCCGCGGCCAACATTCTGCAGGTGCTGCAGGAGTTGGCTCAGACAGAAACAACGTATTAAGTGTTAACCGAACCTGCGCTCCCGGTTAATTATTCTGCCCTTATGCACTTACGGGCGGCGTCCGCAGGCCGGGTAAGCGTAGCGCCAGCCGGCGAAATTACCGCGCAACAGGCTGCGTGGGAGGTAATCAATGCTTGCCCGGCGGCGCTGCGCTTGCGCGGGCCTACGGTATCTGAGCTTACGGACTGCATCCGTAGGCCGGGTAAGCGTAGCGCCTCCCGGCAAAATAACCGCGCAACAGGGCTGCGTGGGAGGTAATCAATGCTTGCCCGGCGGCGCTGCGTGTATTGCAGATACGGTTATCGGAATGCCACTTTGTCACTCCGGCAACAGCGTCTGTCGCCTGTAACTTCAGCGTACATTGCGCTCCCGGTTAATCTTCTGCGTTATGTCTTTCATGGCGCAGGGAGCGCACAGGGGGCGGCCAGTCGCCGCCGCCCCCTGTACCCCCGGGCTCCGGCCAGCAAAATCGCCGCTGCGCGGTCCCTTCGACTTATCCCTGCAGGCTTCGGGTCGGGCCGAGGCAGCGTCCGTGCAAAACACGGCCCTCAGCCCGCATCCATGCGGGCTGCCCCGGCCTTCCGGGAACGTCTCAGCGATTTTGAGGCCGTCAGCACCGGCAGTTTCAGCGACCCCAGCGCCAGCGGTGATTTGGGGCTGTAGGCCGGGTAAGGTGCAGCCGCCACCCGGCGAAATCAAGGATACCGTGCCTGATATCTTGCCCGGCGGCGCTGCGCTTGCACGGGCCTACGGGGTGTGAGCCTGTGAGTGGATCCTGTAGGCCGGGTAAGCGTAGCGCCACCCGGCAAACTAACGGCGCAACAGGGCTGCCTGGAAGGTCATCAACTCCCCAGCTGTTTGAGCAGGGCAAAGGCGTCTTTCATCTTGTCTTCGCTGACCACAAAGGCGCGCAGCTGCTTCTCACCATCCAGCCCTTTCGCCACCAGCCCCTCTTTGGCGGCCACGATGTTCCACGTCAGATCCTCGCGACGGGTATCGCCGGCCAGATGCAGCGGCAGATCCGGGGTCTTCACCTTCACCAGCATCGGCGGCAGTTTCAGTTCTCCCGTCTGCGCCAGCAGGTTTTTACTCAGGCACATGGCGCTGAGTAAAATCGGCTGCAGGAACGGCAGTACCGTTCCGTTGATTTCCGCACAGTCGCCGAGGGCGTAAATCGCCGGGTCGCTGGTTTGCAGCTGGCTATTGACCACCACGCCGCGGTTAATCTGCAATCCGGCGTGGCGCGCCAGCGAGGTTTCCGGGCGCAGGCCGGCGGCGGCCACCACTGCATCGACGGTTATCACGCGCTGGCGATCGAGGCTAACGCGGATGCCGTCGGCGGTATGCTCAAGCCCTTCCAGCTGCGTTTTTAACATCAGATGGACGCCCATCCCGGTGAGGCGATGCTGCAGACGGCTGCTGACCTCCGGCGGCATCAGCGCCGCCAGTACGCTGGCGGCGTTATCAACCACCGTCACCGCTTTACCGGCGCGACAGAAATCCATCGCCAGCTCGCAGCCAATCAGGCCGCCGCCGACGATCAGCACCCGCCTGGCGTCGCGGAGCTGGCTCTGCGCGGCGCCATATTCGCGCTGGCTGTTCAGCGTCAGCATCAGCTCGCGGCCCGGCACCGGGGGGATAAACGGCGTGGCGCCGGTGGCCAGCACCAGTTTGTCGTAGCGCCACTGCTTATCCAGGCTTTTCACCCGATGGTTTTCAGCGTCGACATCGTTCACCCAGGTATGGGGAAACAGGCGCAGATTGTACTGCTCGGCGAACTCGCCGGCGCTTTGCAGGGTGAGATCGTCGGCGTGCTGTCCGCGGCTGATGACGTGGCTGAGATCGGGCTTGTTGTACTCATCCATGCTATCGGCGGCGATGAGGGTCAGCGGGATTCCGGCATCCTGCTTACGAATATTTTTCACCAGCTGGCGGGCCGCGAAGCCCGAGCCGATGATGACGATACCATCACTCATTTTGCCTCCATCGCCAGGACGTCAAAGACATCTTTGCCAAGAGAACACTCAGGACAAAGGAAATTGTCCGGCACTTCACTCCAGGGCGTACCCGGCTGGACATCCTGGTTAGGTTCGCCTTTCGCCGGGTCATACACCCACTGGCAGACGCTGCACTGCATCATGGGACCGAGATCGGCGGCCGTGGCGGCGGCACAGGCGCAGTCCTGTTGTTCCGGCGTGACTGTCGCTTCAGCAACCGGCAGCGGGGAGAGGGCCCACTGGCGGGCGATGTCGCGACCGTGTTGGCGGCACAGTTCGAGCGCGTCGATATCCGGGCGCCATTTGGCTTTCAGGCTCAGGGACATCTCAAAGCCGGCATCCTGCAGGCGGGTGGACAGGCGGTCTACCGCGCCGCCGCTCCAGCCGTGGGAGCCAAAGGCGCTGGCGCGTTTGTTGCGAAAACGCAGCCCGGTCATCTCTTCCACCAGCCCGGCGATTTTCGGCATCATCACGTTGTTCATGGTGGAGGTGCCCACCAGCACGCCTTTTGAGCGGAAAACATTGGTGAGGATGTCGTTTTTGTCGCTGCGGGCGACGTTAAAGATTTTCACCGCCACCCGTGGGTCGACCTCAGTGATCCCCTGGGCAATGGCGTCCGCCATCATGCGGGTGTTGTTGGACATGGTGTCGTAGAAAATCGTGATGCGATCTTCCTGATAATCCGCCGCCCATTCGAGGTATTTCTCGACGATTTGCGTCGGGTTATCGCGCCAGACCACGCCGTGGGAGGTGGCAATCATCGCTACCGGCAGATTGAAGCCGAGGATTTCGTTAATTTTCGGCGTCACCAGGCGGCTGAAGGGCGTCAGGATGTTGGCGTAGTAGCGCTGGCACTGTTCGTACAGTTCACTCTGGTCCACTTCATCGTTGAACAGATGTTCGTCGCAGTAGTGCTGCCCGAAGGCGTCATTGCTGAACAGCACCGCGTCGCCGGTCAGGTAGGTCATCATGCTGTCCGGCCAGTGCAGCATTGGCGTTTCGACGAAGATCAGCTGCTTACCGTTGCCGATATCGAGAGTGTCGCCAGTTTTCACCACGTGGAAGTTCCACTCCGGATGGTGGTGATGACCGTTGATGGAGTCGATGGCGTTGGCGGTGCAGTAGATCGGCGTATCCGGGATCTGCATCATCAGCTCAGTCAACGCGCCGGCGTGGTCCTCTTCGGCGTGGTTAATCACGATGTAGTCGAGGTCGGCGAGGTCGATTTCGCGGCGCAGGTTCTGCACGAACTCGCGGCTGAATTTATGATCGACGGTATCGATCAGCACGTTTTTCTCTTCGCGGATGAGATAGCTGTTATAGCTGCTGCCGCGCAGCGTTTTATATTCGGTGCCGTGGAAATCACGCACTTCCCAGTCACGTTGGCCAACCCAAAGAATGTTATTTTTCACCACAATAGACATAGCAACCTCAATCAATACAGTGTGTTTAAACTCAGTTGCCTGGCGTATTACAAGTTGCGTGCCAGTTTTTTAAGGTATTGAATAAAAAGAATTTTTAAATTTTCATGATTTTCGTTGCTGTCAAAATGACAATGATTAAAATAGTCGATATGACTATTAAGGTTGTCAAAATGACAATGGAGCGATGATGAGTTTTTCCGTTGAGGCGCTGGCGAGAATCGCCATTGATTTACAAAGCGATATCGGTCACGTCGACCGCTTTTCGCGCCTGATCGCCACCCTGCGGCAGATCCTGGGCTGCGACGCCTCGGCGCTGCTGCGCTATGAGGCCCATCAGTTTGTGCCGCTGGCGATCGATGGCCTGGCGCAGGATGTGCTTGGCCGGCGCTTTGCGCTGGATGGGCATCCGCGGCTGGAGGCGATCGCCCGCGCCGGCGATGTGGTGCGCTTCCCGGCGGACAGCGACCTGCCGGACCCCTATGACGGCCTGATCCCCGGCCAGGAGAGCCTCAAGGTTCACGCCTGCGTGGGGCTGCCGCTGTTTGCCGGGCAAACGCTGATCGGTGCACTGACCCTTGACGGTATGGATGCCGACCGCTTCGACAGCTTCACCGATGAAGAGCTGCGGCTGATCGCCGCCCTGGTGGCCGGGGCGCTGAATAACGCGCTGCTTATCGCCCGCCTTGAAGCGCAAAACGTCCTGCCGCCGCAGGTGGTGAATTACCCGCAGCCGGAGCGCCAGGAGCTCATCGGCCTGTCGGCGCCGATGCTGCAGCTGAAAAAAGAGATCGAGATTGTCGCTGCCTCGGATTTAAACGTGCTGATCAGCGGCGAAACGGGGACCGGCAAAGAGCTGGTGGCGAAGGCGGTGCATCAGGGTTCGCCGCGGGCGGCTAACCCGCTGGTGTACCTCAACTGCGCGGCGCTGCCGGAGAGCGTGGCGGAGAGCGAGCTGTTCGGTCACGTGAAAGGGGCATTTACCGGGGCTATCAGCAACCGCAGCGGCAAATTTGAGATGGCCGATAACGGCACGCTGTTCCTCGACGAAATCGGCGAACTGTCGCTGGCGCTGCAGGCGAAGCTGCTGCGCGTCCTGCAGTATGGCGATATTCAGCGTGTCGGCGATGACCGCAGCCTGCGGGTCGATGTGCGGGTGCTGGCGGCGACCAACCGCGATCTGCGCCAGGAGGTGGTGGAAGGGCGCTTTCGCGCCGATCTCTATCACCGGCTGAGCGTTTTCCCGCTGTCGGTTCCGGCGCTGCGCGAGCGGGAAAATGACGTGGTGCTGCTGGCAGGCTATTTTTGCGAGCAGTGCCGCCTGCGGATGGGGCTGGCGCGGGTAATTTTAAGTGAGGCAACGCGTAACAGGCTGCAGCAGTGGTCGTGGCCGGGCAACGTGCGCGAACTGGAGCATGCCATTCACCGGGCGGTGGTGCTGGCGCGGGCTACCCAGGCTGGCGATGACGTAGTACTGGAGCCGCAGCATTTCCAGTTTACAGCGGCTGCGCCGACGTTGCCGACCGAGGAGATGGCAGCGGCGCCGGCGATGGGCAACGTCAATCTGCGCGAAGCCACGGATAACTTCCAGCGCGAGGCGATTTCCCGCACGCTGGCGGCGCATCAGGGCAACTGGGCGGCGACCGCCCGCGCGCTGGAACTGGACGTCGCCAACCTGCACCGGCTGGCGAAACGTCTGGGGCTTAAAGGATCCCGGCCTGGTAAAAGTTCTGCAGGTTGATGGCGCCGACCAGCAGGCCGTTTTCATCCACGACCGGCGCGGCGCTGATTTTATGTTTCATCAGCCGCTCTTTGGCTTCCACCGCGCGGCTCTCCGCCTGCAGCGTCACGCCGTTGCGGGTCATCGCCTGCGTGACACCGTCGTTTAAGGTGCCGCCGCCCACCAGCCAGCGGCGCAGGTCGCCGTCGGTGAAGACGCCCTGCACGCGGTTGGCCTCATCGCAGACCGCCACCAGGCCGAGCCCGGTGCGGCTCAGCTCGAGCATCGCGTCCATGACGTTGGCGTCTGTACCGACGCGCGGCACTTCGTCGTCGCGGCGCATCAGATGATGCACTTTGTTCAGCAGACGCGCGCCGAGCGCCCCCGCCGGATGGGAGCGAGCGAAATCCTCTTCACTGAAGCCGCGGGCTTGCATCACCGCCATCGCCAGCGCGTCGCCGAGCATCAGGGTGTTGACGGTGCTGGAGGTCGGCGCCAGATGCATCGGACAGGCTTCGCGCTCCACGGCGATATCCAGCACTGCTTTCGCCGCCAGCGCCAGCGGCGAGGTGGATTTGCCGGTCATCGCCAGCAGGGGTATCCCTTTTTCCTCCAGCCGCGGCACGATCAGATCCAGCTCTTTCGCGCTGCCGGAGTAGGAGATAAACAGCATCACATCGCGACCGTCGAGCATGCCGAGATCGCCGTGCAGGGCTTCCGCCGGGTGGACGAAAAAGGCCGGAGTGCCGGTGCTGGCGAAGGTCGCCGCCAGCTTTTTGCCGATATGACCGGATTTCCCGATACCGGAGACTATCAGTTTGCCCTCGCAGTGGATGATGGTCTCCGCCGCGCGGATGAAGTCATCGCCCAGGCGTTCCGGCAGGCGGCTCGCCTCCTGTAGCTCCAGCATCAGGGTCTGGCGTCCGGCCTCTAACAAAAAGTTACTCATGATGTTCTCCAGTAATGATGACTTCTATGCCTTTGGCTTCCAGCGCCCGCTGGAATGCAGGGTCAATATCGGCATCGGTAATCAGTTTATCCACGCGCTCCAGGCCGCAGACAATATTGGGGCTTTTACGGCCAAACTTTGACGAGTCGGCCATCAGGATCACTTCGCGGGCGGCGTTGCACATCGCCTTGCTGACGGTATACACCTCATTGAAGGTGGTGACGCCGGCGTTCAGATCGATGCCGTCGGTGCCCATAAACAGCTTGTCGAAACTGAACTGTTCGAAAGCGTTTTCCGCCAGCTGGCCGTGAAAGGAGGCCGATTTTTTGCGGAAGGTGCCGCCGGGCATCAGGATAGTCTGTTCATTATCCAGTTCGGCAAGGGCATTGACGATATGCAGGCTGTTGGTCATCACCGTGATGTTATTGAAGCGGCTGAGCAGCGGGACCATCTGCAGCACCGTGCTGCCGGCATCGAGGATGAGGGAGTCGCCATCATGAATAAAACGCACCGCCGCTTCGGCGATGCGCGCTTTCTTATGGGTGTTGATCAACGTCTTATGATCGATCGGCGGATCGGCTTCATCCTTGTTGAGTACCACGCCACCGTAGGTGCGAATGACGGTGCCGGCGTTTTCCAGCGTGACCAGATCCTTACGGATGGTGGTGCCGGTCGTATCGAAATGTTGCGCCAGCTCTTCGACCGAGCATTTTCCCTGCGACTGCAGGAACTCGAGAATGGCTGCCTGGCGCTGACGTGGTTTCATAGGCGTCTATCCTGCGTTTAAGTTTCGAAGTGATAATTTCGCAAGATATTTACTTTTACAACGAAATTATCCATGTTTCGGATTAAGCGCTAATGATAGTGCATTCTGACAGCGCGGATCATGGGGAAAGATCACATCAGGCTGCAATTCCGCGATATGTTTGCCGTCCAGCGTGGGGATTTTTTGCGGACGGGCGAAAATGGTGAAGCCTTTCATCAGCAGCGTGTCGCAAATGCGGTTGTCATCATCAACGGCGATAGCGACGATGGCGCGCGGTTGAAAGCGTCCGGCGGAGCGGCCGACCCCCACCCGACCCTGCTGGCACAGGCTGTCGAAAGCGCGATTGAAACGGCGGATCTGCCAGCCGCCAAAGGCCATTTGGGTAAGCCAGGCGATGGCGGCGACGGTGATTAATGCGGTAACCATAGGTATCTCCTTAAGGGGGGCGGGAACAACCCGGGTCGTGGCGCGAGCGCCTAACCCGAGCGATCCGCGGTGCCTTTTCGTCGGGTAGCGGCTAACGCCTTACCCGACCTACAGTTTTGTAGCCCGGATAAGCGCGGCGCCATCCGGGATCCCTTTAAAACATCACCTGACCGCCGGTAACGTTGATCGACTGACCGGTGCAGTACGACGCCTGCGGGCTGGCGTAAAACATTAATACGTTCAGCACATCCTGATATTCGCAACCGCGCTTCAGGGGCACCTTGTCGATGTAGTACTGCTCGACCTCGCTCTCATCGATACCGAGCTTGGTGGCGTACTGCGGCAGCAGCGACTGGAACATCGGCGACTTCAGCAGATTGCCGAGCATCAGTGAGTGTACGGTAATACCGTATTCCGCCAGATCCAGCGCCAGCGACTGGGTCAGCCCGACGCCGCCGAACTTCGCCGCGCTGTAGCCGGAGTTGTGCTTGCTGCCGACTTTGCCGGATTTCGAGTTGATCTGAATGATCCGCCCCTTAATGCCGTCGCGGATCATCAACCGCGAGAACTCGCGGGCGCAGAGGAAGTAGCCCACCAGATTGACCTGTAGCGAGCGGTCGAAATCCCCCAGCGCAAAGTCGCTAATAAACGCCGCTTTGGCGATGCCGGCGCTGTACACCAGCAAGTCGACGCGCGAGAAAATCTCATCCACCCCATGGGCCAGCGCGGTGACGCTGGCCTCGCTGGTGGCGTCGGCGCCGAAGCCATACGCCATGCCTTCGCCATATTCAGCGTTAATCTCCTGGGCGACGCGGCTGGCTTTTTCGCTCTGAATATCGACCACCGCCACGCGGTAGCCCTCGGCGGCCAGCCCGCGGCACAGAAACTCTCCTAAGGTTTGTCCACCGCCAATGACAACAGCAACCTGATTCATCTTTCTCTCCTGTTAAGCAACAAATTTCAGTACGCAGCCGGGCGCAATGGCGTCCGGCACCGGGCCCGCCACGTGGACGGTCCCCGGAAACTCCGCGTCGCGATGGCCGTCAAAGCGCAGGGTGATATGGCCCAGCTCGCGCAGATTTTGCTCGGCAACGTCGCCGACGGCGGTCACCGGGTAGCGCAGCTCGCCAAGCTGCAGCTCTGCGCCCGGCTGCAGCGAACCGGCAAGCTCGCCGTGGTTGTGAATAAAGCAATACGCTTCGATATCCGCCGGGGCGCCCTCGCGGAAGGTGATCAGCATTTGCTCTTCCAGCGCCATCGCCGCGCAGGCGCCGATGTGCGTAATAGTGGTCTGGTAAATCACGGTCATGTTCTGGCCCCTCTTACTGGTAAATAAATCCGGAAACGAACCACGCGATCAGCACCGTTGGCGCGCCGGTCAAAAAGCGGCTGACCAGCACCGACGGCACGCCGACGCGCACGGTATCCTGGCGGGCTTCGGCCAGCGACAGGCCAACCGGGATAAAATCGCAGGCGGCCTGGGCGTTAATGGCGAACAGCGCCGGCAGGGCGAGGTGCGGCGGAATATTGCCGAGGCCGATCTGCACGCCGATCAGTACGCCAATCACCTGGGCGATAACCGCGCCGGGGCCGAGAAACGGCGACAGCAGCGGGAAGGAGCAGATCAGCGCCAGGGTCACCAGACCCAGCGGATGGCTGGCGAGCGGCGCCAGGCCATGGGCGATCCAATCGCCGATGCCGGAGGCCATGATGATGCCGATCAGCGCCGAGACGAAGGCCATAAACGGCAGGATCGTCTTCAGCACCGTATCGATGGTGTCGCGTCCGGCCTGGAACAGCACCGCCACCACCGAGCCCATCCCCATCCCGACCTTCGCCAGTAGGCCATCGCTCTGTTCAGTGATCTTTTTGCTGGCGTCGTAGTCGCGACCCGCGCGGTTGTTCTCCGCCGGTGGCTCGGGAGCTATCGTGCCGCCGGTCGCGATGCGCTGAATGTTCTCCTCCTTGACGCCGGAGACGTAGATATCTTCTGTGATGTACTGGGCCAGCGGCCCCGATTTGCCGGTGGCATGGATATTCACCGTCGGGATGCGGCGCTTGGGATAGAGCCCGCAGCGCAGGGTGCCTCCGCAGTCGATAATCGCCACGCCGATGTCGCTTTCCGCCGGTTCGCCCTCTTTAAAACCGTCCACCGCCTGCCAGCCGGTCAGGCTGGCGATACGGTCAACGATCGCCGGGCGGGTGCCGGCGGTGATATAGACGATCTTTTTGCCCTCGACGACGTCGAGCTCAAGGGGGCCGCCCCAGCCGCCGGTGCCTTTCTCAATACGAATCCGGGTCATGATGTCGCTCCTGACAGATGCACTTTCTGAGCCAGCTGAATCGCCATTTTTCGCTCGAAAATCGAGGTGGTCAGGTCGGTAACCCAGCCGCGGAAGAAGTTGGTCACCAGCCCGACCAGCAGATAGCTCACCGCCAGCGGACCGAGCGGCAGGCCGAGGGTGGTGAGGCCGTTGGCGATGCCGAGATAGACGAACAGTTCGCCGGGGTTGATATGCGGAAACAGACCGTTCATTGAGTGGCAGCTATAGGACGCCGCCGCGTAATAGCTGGGCTTGTACTTCTCTGGCATAAAGCGGCCCAGGCTCAGGGTCATCGGGTTACAAAACACAAAGGTACCGATGCAGGGCAACAGCAGGTAGCGGGAGATCGGGTTCCCGGCGCAGCGCTGCGCCAGTTTTTCGATCCGCTGCTGGCCAATAAAGTTGATCAGCGCGTTCATGATCACCAGCAGACTGATCAGCAAGGGGAGGATCCCGGTCACCATGCCGGTAAACACCTCGCCGCCTTTCTGAAACAGGCCGATAAACCACTCCGCGCCGTGGGTCACGACGTCAATCATTGTTCTCTCCTTCAGCATGTTATTTTTCTTGCTAACTGCAGACTGATTTTAATCATTTTGAAAGGTTTTAAAGTGTTAAATGGATCGCAAAATGAAAGATAAATATTTTATTTTGAAAGATTGGCGCTGAGAGGATGAAATAACGAGGGGCATGACAGCATGCAGGGAAGGGGGCGGTGAAGGACTATTTTGTCTACAAACGGATTGTCGCTTTCTTGTTGGTCGTCGCATGCTTTACCATAATTATCCCTTGCTGAATTTGTTAAACGGAATTCCCATGTTGAAGCGTCGCTCTCTGGCTTTACTTCCCCTTTGTGTGCTCCTCGCTGCCTGCAGCAGCAAACCCAAGACTCCCGCGGAAACGGAGATGGCGAGTGGAACCGGCGGCTTTTTGCTGGAACCGCAGCATAACGTGATGCAGATGGGCGGCGACTTCGCCAACAACCCGGCGGCGGCGCAGTTCATCGATAAGATGGTGGCGAAGCATGGCTTCGACAGGCAGCAGCTGCAGGAGATCCTGTCGCAGGCGAAGCGTCTGGACTACGTTCTGCGGCTGATGGATCGTCAGGCGCCGACCGGCCTGCCGCCGACCGGGCCAACCGGCGCCTGGCTGCGCTACAAGAAACAGTTTATTACCCCGAATAACGTGCAGAACGGCGTGGTGTTCTGGAATCAGTATCAGGACGCGCTCAACCGCGCTTATCAGGTCTACGGCGTGCCGCCGGAAATCATTGTCGGTATTATCGGCGTGGAGACCCGTTGGGGCCGGGTGATGGGCAAAACCCGCATCCTCGACGCGCTGGCTACCCTGTCGTTTAGCTATCCGCGCCGCGCCGAATACTTCTCCTCCGAGCTGGAAACCTTCCTGCTGATGGCGCGCAGCGAAAGCGACGACCCGCTGGATCTGAAAGGCTCTTTCGCCGGGGCGATGGGGTACGGCCAGTTTATGCCGTCGTCCTATAAGCAATACGCGGTGGACTTTAACGGCGACGGCCATATCAACCTGTGGGACCCGGTGGATGCTATCGGCAGCGTGGCCAACTACTTCAAACAGCACGGCTGGGTGAGCGGCGATCTGGTGGCGGTGCAGGCGCTGGGCCAGGCGCCGGGGCTGGAGAATGGTTTCAAAACCAAATACAGCGTGTCGCAGCTGGCGGCGGCGGGGCTAACCCCAACCCAGCCGCTGGGTAACCATCAGCAGGCCAGTCTGCTGCGCCTGGACGTCGGCACCGGCTATGAGTACTGGTACGGGTTGCCGAACTTCTACACCATCACTCGCTACAATCACAGCACCCACTACGCCATGGCCGTCTGGCAGCTTGGCCTGGCGGTTTCTCAGGCCCGCAGCGGTTATTAATACTGTCATCGGCTGACAGTATCCGAGCCTCCCCGGATAACGGCGCGTAGCGCCTTATCCGGGCGACGGTCTGTTATCTGGTTGGTGGCCCCGTAAGCGCAGCGCGACCGGGGGATTTCCCGGAAAGGCCGCGCTTATCCTGCTGTTTCTTCCCGTCGGCATGCTTCCTGTCTACCTTTGTTACATTTCCGCTCACCGACGCTGATTTACAATCTAATTTCGCCTCTGTATTGTTATGTTATAACATTTAATAAAAGGGGTAAGGATATGTTCGCATCGGTTTTTATGGCATCCGGCGCGGCGCGCCTGGCCATCGCTGGAACGCTGCTGGCGGCGCTATGGCTGGCGACCTGGTGGGCGGTGACGCTGCCATGATTGAACTGGAACAATTGGTAACCGGCTATGGCGGGGCGGCGATCACCCCTCCGCTGAGCGGGATGATATGTCCCGGCAGCCTGACGGCAATCGTTGGTCTCAATGGCTGCGGAAAATCGACCCTGCTGAAAACCCTCGCCGGGTTTCTTCCGCCGGTCAGCGGCCGCCTGCGCTGGCAGGGAAAGCGGCCGGTGATTGGCTGGCTGGCACAGCGCCATGCCCTCGAGTCACAGTTTCCTCTCAACGTGCAGGATGTGGTGAGTCAGGGCGCATGGCCCGGCGTGTCGCTGCTGCGCGGTCTGAGCGGCGATACCCGGCGACGCATCGGCGCGGTGCTGGAGCGGGTCGGGCTGGCGAGCCTGGCGAAAACCCCGATCGAAGCGCTCTCCGGCGGCCAGTTTCAGCGCATGCTGTTTGCCCGGGTGATGGTGCAGCGGGCGCCGCTGGTGATGCTCGACGAGCCCTTCACGGGTATCGATGAAGCGACCAGTCGCGAACTGATGGAGCTGATCCTCGACATGCACCGGCAGGGGCAAACCATCCTGGCGGTGCTGCATGATAACCAGCGGGTAGCCGACTTTTTTCCGGAGGCGCTGCTTTTAACCCGCCAGCGCGCCTGCTGGGGTGCCACCCGGGCGGTTCTCCCGGCCTTCAGCCAGGCGAGGTCAGCATGATCTGGCACACCTTCTTTCAACCTTTTATTGAATTCGGCTTTATGCGCCGGGCGCTGGTGGTCTGCCTGGCGCTGTCGCTAAGCACCACCATGCTGGGCGTCTTCCTGTTGCTGCGGCGCATGAGCTTGATGGGCGACGCGCTGTCGCACGCCATTCTCCCCGGCGTGGCGGTGGGCTATCTGCTGAGCGGCATGTCGCTGCTGGCCATGACCGTGGGCGGCTTTGTCGCCGGCATCGCGGTCGCGCTGGTGGCGGGATGGGTGAGCCGGCGGACGCCGTTAAAAGAGGACGCCAGCTTTGCTGGATTTTATCTGGGATCGCTGGCGCTGGGCGTCACTCTGGTGTCGCTGCGCGGCTCCAGCGTCGACCTGCTGCATCTGCTGTTTGGCTCCATTCTGGCGGTGGATCGTGACGCGGCGCTGTTTGTCAGCGGCGTCGCCAGCCTGACGCTGTTGTGCATCGCGCTGTGCTACCGCGGTCTGGTCAGCGAGGCGTTCGACAGTGCCTGGCTGCAGGTGAATAACCGCCGGCTGCCCGCGGTGCTGCATGGGCTTTTTCTGGCGCTGCTGGTGCTTAACCTGGTGGCGGGATTTCAGGTGCTCGGCACGCTGATGGCGGTAGGGGTGATGATGCTTCCGGCGGTTGCCGCGCGCTGCTGGGCGCGAACGCTGCCGGGCATCCTGCTGCTGGCGGCGCTCTCCGGCGCGCTCTGCGCCTGGCTGGGTTTGAGTCTCTCCTGGGCGGCCAGTCTTCCCGCCGGGCCCGCCATAGTGCTGACCGCCAGCGCGCTGTTTTTTATTTCGCTGTTTTTTGGCACGCGCAGCCGACTGCTGGTCGGCTGGCGCAAATTGATGGGGTAAGGAAATGATGAAACGTAGTGCAATAGTGGTCGCGCTGGCCTTCGGCCTGATGGCGCAGGGGGCGATGGCGAAAACGCTGAATGTGGTAAGCAGTTTTTCAGTTCTGGGTGATATGGTGCAGCAGGTTGGCGGGGAGCATGTCCATGTGGATACCCTGGTCGGCCCGGATGGCGATCCGCACACCTTCGAGCCGTCGCCGAAGGATAGCGCGCTGCTCAGCAAGGCCGACGTGGTGGTGGTTAACGGCCTGGGACTGGAAGGCTGGCTGGATCGCCTGATTAAGGCCTCTGGTTTTAAGGGCGAGCTGGTGGTGGCGTCGAAGGGCGTCAAGACCCATACCCTCGATGAAGACGGCAAAACGGTGACCGATCCCCACGCCTGGAACAGCGCAGCGAACGGCGCATTGTATGCGCAGAATATCCTCGATGGTCTGGTGAAAGCCGACCCGGAAGATAAAGCGGCGTTGACCAGCAGCGGCAAGCGCTATATCGACCAGCTGACGGCCCTCGACGGCTGGGCGAAAGGGCAGTTCAGCGCCATTCCGCTGGCCAAGCGCAAGGTCCTGACCAGCCATGACGCTTTCGGCTATTTTGGCCGCGCTTATCACGTAACCTTCCTCGCGCCGCAGGGGCTCTCTTCAGAGAGCGAGGCCAGCGCGGCGCAGGTGGCGGCGCTGATTAAGCAAATCAACGCGGACGGCGTCCATACCTGGTTTATGGAGAACCAGCTTGACCCGCGGCTGGTGAAGCAGATTGCCAGCGCCACCGGCGCGCAGCCCGGCGGAGAACTCTATCCTGAGGCGCTCTCCGCCCCGGGGGGCGTCGCGGATAGCTATGTCAAAATGATGCGTCATAACGTGGCGCTGATCGCCGCCAGCATGAAGTAAGCGTGCGATTTCTCATCCCGGCGCCGCCGGGATGATTCATTTTGGATGTCCCCTCGTAAATTCCACACCTCGTCCCCATATCTCTGTGGAAAGTGCTATCTTTGATGGCCTCTTTATCCGGAGCAAAGCGGGGCGATAATGACCGATTCAGAATTAATGCAGCTAAGCGAGAAGGTCGGCCGGGCGCTGCAGGCGCAGGGCGCGACGGTGACCACGGCGGAATCCTGCACCGGTGGCTGGATAGCGAAAGCTATCACCGATATTGCCGGCAGCTCAGCGTGGTTTGAACGCGGTTTTGTGACTTACAGCAACGAGGCCAAATCGCAAATGATCGGCGTCAGCGAAGCGACGCTGCGGGACAACGGCGCGGTGAGCGAACCGGTGGTGGTGGAGATGGCGATCGGCGCGTTGCGCGCCGCGCGCGCGGACTATGCCATCTCGGTTAGCGGCGTCGCCGGGCCGGATGGCGGCAGCGACGAAAAGCCGGTCGGGACGGTGTGGTTTGGCGTCGCCAGCGTTAGCGGACAAGGGGTGACGCGGCGGGAATGCTTTGCCGGAGACCGCGAAGCGGTACGTCGTCAGGCGACGGCCTACGCGCTCAATCTGCTCTGGCAACAATTTCTACAAAAGACTTGATACTGTATGACTATACAGTATAATTGCCTCAACTGAACAAATATTAACGGCGAAGCGAACACGCTTCACCCTGCATGATTAGGAGTAACAATGGCGATCGACGAAAACAAACAGAAAGCGTTGGCGGCTGCACTGGGCCAGATCGAAAAGCAATTCGGTAAAGGCTCCATCATGCGCCTGGGTGAAGACCGTTCTATGGACGTAGAAACCATCTCCACCGGCTCGCTTTCTCTGGATATCGCGCTGGGCGCCGGCGGTCTGCCAATGGGCCGTATCGTCGAGATCTACGGGCCGGAATCCTCCGGTAAAACCACCCTGACGCTGCAGGTTATCGCCGCAGCGCAGCGCGAAGGTAAAACCTGTGCGTTCATCGATGCGGAACACGCGCTGGATCCGGTCTATGCGCGCAAGCTGGGCGTGGATATCGACAACCTGCTGTGTTCTCAGCCGGATACCGGCGAGCAGGCGCTGGAAATCTGTGACGCGCTGGCGCGCTCCGGCGCGGTTGACGTTATCGTCGTCGACTCCGTCGCGGCGCTGACGCCGAAAGCGGAAATCGAAGGCGAAATCGGCGACTCTCACATGGGCCTCGCGGCGCGTATGATGAGCCAGGCGATGCGTAAACTGGCGGGTAACCTGAAGCAGTCCAACACGCTGCTGATCTTTATCAACCAGATCCGTATGAAAATCGGCGTGATGTTCGGTAACCCGGAAACCACCACCGGCGGTAATGCGCTGAAGTTCTACGCCTCCGTGCGTCTGGATATCCGTCGCATCGGCGCGGTGAAAGAGGGCGACAACGTCGTCGGTAGCGAAACCCGCGTCAAAGTGGTGAAGAACAAGATTGCGGCGCCGTTCAAACAGGCTGAATTCCAGATCCTCTACGGCGAAGGCATCAACTTCTTCGGCGAGCTGGTTGACCTTGGCGTGAAAGAGAAGCTGATTGAGAAAGCGGGCGCCTGGTACAGCTACAACGGCGACAAAATTGGTCAGGGCAAAGCGAACGCTATCACCTGGCTGAAAGAGAACCCGGCGGCGGCGAAAGAGATTGAGAAGAAAGTGCGCGAACTGCTGCTCAACAACCAGGACTCTACGCCGGACTTCGCCGTTGACGGCAACGATGCAGAAGAAACGGAACAAGATTTCTGATATTGTCTAACAGAGTGATAAAGGGCTGCTTATGCGGCCCTTTTGCTTTTTTTAGATTATTGAGGTGCCTGTGACTGAACCTTCATCACGCCGCTCCGGCTACGCCCGCCTGCTGGACCGCGCTATCCGCATTCTGGCGATGCGCGACCACAGCGAACAGGAGCTGCGTCGCAAACTGGCTGCTCCGGTAATGAGCAAAAATGGCCCCGAGGCGCTGGACGTCACCCCTGAAGAGCTGGAGCAGGTGGTTGCCTGGTGTATCGAAAACCGTTATCTCGACGATAATCGTTTTGTCGGCCAGTTCATCGCCAGCCGGAGCCGCAAAGGCTATGGCCCCGCGCGCATTCGTCAGGAGCTCAGCCAGAAAGGCATTGCGCGCCAGGCCGTGGAACAGGCGATGCGCGAATGCGACATCGACTGGGTGAGCCTTGCCAGGGCGCAGGCGCAGCGTAAATACGGTGAACCGTTACCCTCCGCCTTTGCTGAGAAAGTGAAAATCCAGAGATTCCTGCTGTACCGTGGCTACCTGATGGAAGATATCCAGGAAATCTGGCGAAATTTTGCAGATTGACCCATCCGGGATTTTACTTCGCCGTAAAGAAAACTTATCTTATTCCCACTTTATTCCGTCGGGCCGCTGGTTGTGACAGTGCAGGCAGCGTCCTGGGCGATTATTCCTTTACACAAAATCATTCAAGCTGCATCAGGGCGGCAAGAGAGACTATCTTCCGCAACGCACGTCAGTTCGGTGCCGGAAGAGCAAGCGCAGCCAGGACAGAGGCGACTTGAAGGATGACGTGTAGCTTGATTTCAGGATAATTATGAGCAAGAGCACCGCTGAGATCCGTCAGGCGTTTCTCGACTTTTTCCATAGCAAGGGACATCAGGTAGTTGCCAGCAGCTCCCTGGTGCCGCACAACGATCCGACCCTGCTGTTTACCAACGCAGGGATGAACCAGTTCAAGGATGTCTTCCTTGGTCTCGACAAACGTAATTATTCGCGTGCGACCACCGCGCAGCGTTGCGTGCGTGCGGGTGGTAAACACAACGATCTGGAAAACGTCGGTTACACCGCGCGTCACCACACCTTCTTTGAAATGCTGGGCAACTTTAGCTTCGGCGACTACTTCAAGCAGGATGCCATCAAATACGCGTGGGAGCTGCTGACCGGTGAGAACTGGTTCGCGCTGCCGAAAGAGAAGCTGTGGGTCACCGTTTACGAGACCGATGACGAAGCATTCGACATCTGGGCCAATGAAGTAGGCGTCCCGCGCGAGCGAATCATCCGCATCGGCGACAACAAAGGCGCGCCGTTTGCTTCAGACAACTTCTGGCAGATGGGCGACACCGGTCCGTGCGGTCCGTGCACCGAGATTTTCTTCGACCATGGCGATCACATCTGGGGCGGCCCTCCGGGAAGTCCGGAAGAAGACGGCGACCGCTACATTGAGATCTGGAACATCGTCTTCATGCAGTTCAACCGTCAGGCTGACGGTACCATGGAGCCGCTGCCGAAGCCGTCCGTCGACACCGGTATGGGCCTGGAGCGTATTGCCGCGGTGCTGCAGCACGTTAACTCAAACTATGACATCGACCTGTTCCGCGATCTGATCGCCAGCGTGGCGAAAGTCACCGGCGCCACCGATCTGACGAACAAGTCGCTGCGCGTTATTGCCGACCACATTCGCTCCTGCGCCTTCCTGATCGCTGACGGCGTAATCCCGTCGAATGAAAACCGCGGCTATGTGCTGCGCCGCATCATTCGCCGCGCGATCCGTCACGGCAACATGCTGGGCGCGAAGGATACCTTCTTCTGGAAACTGGTTGCCCCGCTGATCGCCGTGATGGGCTCCGCCGGCGAAGAACTGAAGCAGCAGCAGGCTCAGGTTGAGCAGGTGCTGAAAACCGAAGAAGAGCAGTTCGCCCGTACTCTGGAGCGCGGACTGGCGCTGCTGGATGAAGAGCTGTCGAAGCTGAAAGGCGACACCCTGGATGGCGAAACCGCCTTCCGTCTGTACGACACCTACGGCTTCCCGGTCGACCTGACCGCGGACGTCTGCCGCGAGCGCAACATCAAGGTTGACGAAGCCGGCTTTGAGGCCGCCATGGAAGAGCAGCGCCGTCGCGCGCGCGAGTCCAGCGGTTTCGGCGCTGACTATAACGCGATGATCCGCGTTGACGGCGCCTCTGAATTTAAAGGTTACGATCATCTGGAGCTGAACGGCAAAGTGACTGCGCTGTTCATCGATGGCAAAGCGGTGGATAGCGTCAGCGCGGGTCAGGAAGCGGTAGTGATCCTCGACCAGACCCCGTTCTATGCGGAGTCCGGCGGCCAGGTGGGCGATAAAGGCGAACTGAAAGGCGCGGGCTTCTCCTTCGCGGTCAGCGACACGCAGAAGTACGGCCAGGCCATTGGTCATATCGGTAAAGTCGCCAGCGGCTCCCTGAAAGTGGGCGACGCGGTGCAGGCCGATGTGGACGAGGCTCGCCGTCAGCGTATCCGCCTGAACCACTCCGCGACGCACCTGATGCACGCGGCGCTGCGCCAGGTGCTCGGCACACATGTGGCGCAGAAAGGCTCGCTGGTCAACGATAAAGCGCTGCGCTTTGACTTCTCGCATTTCGAAGCGATGAAGCCGGAAGAGATTCGTGCAGTGGAAGATCTGGTCAACGCGCAGATCCGTCGTAACCTGGCTATCGAAACCAACATTATGGATATCGATGCCGCGCGCGCATCCGGCGCCATGGCGCTGTTCGGCGAGAAATACGATGACCGCGTCCGCGTGCTGCGGATGGGCGACTTCTCCACCGAACTGTGCGGCGGGACTCACGCGGCGCGTACCGGTGATATCGGCCTGTTCCGTATCACGTCTGAGTCCGGTACCGCCGCTGGCGTGCGCCGTATCGAAGCGGTGACCGGTGAGGGCGCGATGGCCATGCTGCACGCGCAGAGCGATCAGCTCAGCGATATCGCACAGCTGCTGAAGGGCGACAGCCACAATCTCGGCGAGAAAGTTCGCGCCGCGCTGGAGCGTACCCGTCAGCTGGAAAAAGAGCTGCAGCAGCTGAAAGAGCAGGCTGCGGCGCAGGAGAGCGCAAACCTCTCCAGCAAAGCGGAAGAGATTAACGGCGTTAAGCTGCTGGTCAGCGAGCTGGCCGGCGTGGAGCCGAAGATGCTGCGCACCATGGTTGACGATCTGAAGAACCAGCTGGGTTCGACGGTTGTGGTGTTGGCTACGGTCGCAGACGGTAAAGTTTCCCTGATTGCCGGTGTGTCTAAGGATGTGACAGATCGCGTCAAGGCTGGGGAGCTGGTTGGTATGGTCGCTCAGCAGGTGGGCGGTAAAGGGGGCGGTCGTCCGGATATGGCGCAGGCCGGTGGTACCGATGCGTCTGCTCTCCCTGCAGCGTTAGCCAGTGTGAAAGGCTGGGTCAGCGCAAAACTGTAATAACTATAAACGCATATACCCTAAATAATTCGAGTTGCAGGAAGGCGGCGACACAGCGAATCCCCAGGAGCTTACTCAAGTAAGTGACTGGGGTGAGCGAAGAAAACCAACACACATGCAACTTGAAGTATGGCGGGTTTAGGTGCCGTAACCTCAGGGAAATGGCACCTTGCGCGAGAAACACCGATAACGATAAAGTCGGGTTGAAATTGTGTATATCGGCTAAACTTAGGTTTAACAGAATGTGATGCCATGACTGCTTATACCGTAAGGTATTTGTCATTGCTTACTTTTTGGCGTTATATGATGGATAATGCCGGGATACGAGAGACCCGACTCTTTTAATCTTTCAAGGAGCAAAGAATGCTGATTCTGACTCGTCGAGTTGGTGAGACCCTCATGATTGGAGATGAGGTCACTGTGACAGTTTTAGGGGTAAAGGGTAACCAGGTTCGTATTGGCGTAAACGCCCCTAAAGAAGTATCTGTACACCGTGAAGAGATCTACCAGCGTATTCAGGCTGAAAAATCCCAGCAGTCCAGTTACTAAGGTTTCCGCGCCTCGCTGTTCAGTGAGGCGCATCACTTACCGCCGCTTTTTCCCTTTTTCTGTTTCTTCCCCCTGCACCATACCGCTTTTCATTACCCTTTGCCGCTTTGGTCGTTTGGCATTATGCCAGCGTCAGGGCTGATTTCCTGTTGATAAATTGCCCTTTTTGCCGTTTTTGCACGCGAATTGCGTGCGAAGTGTGCAAACGAAAAAAGGTCTCGAAAAAGTGTTTGACTTATAAGTACCAGAAAGTAATATGTGCGCCATCGCAGCGACGAAGAGCAGAAACAAGTTCTTCGAAGCACTCGAAAGAGGCGTGTGTGGTGAGGTGGCCGAGAGGCTGAAGGCGCTCCCCTGCTAAGGGAGTATGCGGTCAAAAGCTGCATCCGGGGTTCGAATCCCCGCCTCACCGCCATTTTGCATCCGTAGCTCAGCTGGATAGAGTACTCGGCTACGAACCGAGCGGTCGGAGGTTCGAATCCTCCCGGATGCACCATCTTCTTTCTGAATTAAGAGAGAAGAGCGCTGTGAAAGCAGCGGCCCGCAGTGCGAGGCATAATCGAGTCACTCTACCGATTAGGCCGTCATACTCAGTGTGGCATGTGTTAGTTGTGACACTGACGCGTAGTAAAGCAAGTTTCCCGATGCATCCGTAGCTCAGCTGGATAGAGTACTCGGCTACGAACCGAGCGGTCGGAGGTTCGAATCCTCCCGGATGCACCATTCTTTAATAAGAATGGCAAATCGCGAAATTTGATATCAGAATTACAGCAGTAATCCCGATGCATCCGTAGCTCAGCTGGATAGAGTACTCGGCTACGAACCGAGCGGTCGGAGGTTCGAATCCTCCCGGATGCACCATATTCTCCTTAGTAACAGCAACATTGTTGTTATCTGGTTTGCGAAACCATCGTAAGTGCCAGGAGAGTAACCCCGCAGTAAAATAGCTTTTCCGATGCATCCGTAGCTCAGCTGGATAGAGTACTCGGCTACGAACCGAGCGGTCGGAGGTTCGAATCCTCCCGGATGCACCATATTCTCCTTAATAACAGCGACGATGTTGTTTTATGGTCTGCGAAATCATCGCCAGCACCAGGGAGGATAACGTTGCGTAAGCAACGGCCCGAAGGGTGAGGCGAAGCCGAATCATCCTCCCGGATGTACCATATTCTCCTCAGTAACAACGACGATGTTGTTACATAGGCTGCGAAATTATCGCAGCACCCGTTCTGAATGCATCATCTTCACTCTTCTCTCACCATCCCGATAACCGCGTTTTCCATCGCCAGTTTCATCCTGACTTTTTTATTGGCAAGCCGCGCTTTCCACTATAATTTATCCTTGTATATCAGCGTTATCAGGCTGAGATAAATGCAAGGAGAGAAATCCATGAAATGGTTCAAAGCAATACCTGCTTTTTGCGCAACGCTGCTGGTGGCGACTGCCCTCGCTGGCTGTGCGGGATCGGCTACAAAGGAGAGTACGGGCGGCTATATTGACGATACCGTGGTGACCACCAAGGTGAAAACGGCGCTCTTTAACGATAAAGACATCAAGTCCTCTGAAATCAGCGTCCAGACCTTTAAAGGCCGCGTCCAACTGAGCGGATTTGTCTCCTCCGCGGAAAGCGCTAAACGGGCGGTGGAAGTCACCCGTCGGGTGCAGGGCGTGCGAATGGTCGAAAACGATCTGCGAATTAAATAAGGCCGCCTATCCGGTCTGATGCCTGAAGGCGCCTGTGGGCGCCTTTGTCGTCTGCGCCGCTGGCCGCGACAACGACCGGCTTTTGCGTTACAGTAACCATTCATTAACCGGTTGGTGAGAAGACGATGTACGAAGGTTACGCAGGACTGATCTTTGATATGGATGGCACTATCCTCGATACCGAGCCGACCCATCGTCAGGCATGGAATGAGGTGCTGGGCCGCTACGGTATGCGTTTCGACGAACAGGCGATGGTTGCCCTCAATGGCTCACCGACCTGGCGGATTGCCCAGGCGATTATTGAACTCAACCAGGCGGATCTCGATCCACATCGCCTGGCGCAGGAAAAAACCTTGGCCGTTAAGGCGATGCTGCTGGAAAGCGTACGTCCATTGCCGCTGATCGAGGTGGTCAAGGCGTGGCACGGCCGTCGCCCGATGTCGGTCGGCACCGGTAGCGAAAGCGCCGTCGCCGAAGCGCTGCTGGCGCACCTGGGCCTGCGTCATTACTTCTCCGCGGTGGTGGCGGCCGATCATGTGGTCAACCATAAACCCGCGCCCGATACCTTCCTGCTGTGCGCCGAGCGCATGGGCGTCGCGCCGGAAAAATGCGTGGTCTTCGAAGATGCCGACTTTGGTCTGCAGGCAGCGAAGCGCGCGGGAATGGACGCTGTAGACGTGCGTTTGCTGTGAGCGATGCGCTGTCACTCCTCTCGCTGTTTGCCAGTAGCTTTTTAAGCGCCACGCTACTTCCCGGCAATTCGGAGGTTGTGCTGGTGGCTATGCTACTTGCGGGGGTCAGTCATCCGTGGTGGTTAGTATTAATAGCAACAATCGGCAATAGCCTTGGAGGGGTAACTAACGTTATTCTGGGGCGCCTGTTTCCGCTGCGTAAAACCTCGCGCTGGCAGGAGCGGGCGGCCGGCTGGCTTAAGCGCTACGGCGCGGTTACGCTGTTGCTGAGCTGGGCGCCGGTTGTCGGCGATTTACTGTGTTTGCTGGCGGGATGGATGCGCATTTCCTGGGGACCGGTACTCTTTTTCTTATGCCTTGGAAAGGCGCTGCGCTATATCGTCATTGCAGCAGCGACGCTTCAGGGCATGACGTGGTGGCACTAATTGGACTGACAGTTCATCCATTACAATTATGCTTATTCAAACGATTTCGACAGGCGGGAGGTCAAATTGATCCCGGACGTATCACAGGCGCTGGCCTGGCTGGAAAAACATCCGCAGGCCCTGCAGGGTATTCAACGTGGTCTGGAGCGGGAGACGCTGCGCGTGAACGCAGACGGCACCCTTGCAACGACCGGTCACCCTCCGGCGTTAGGCTCAGCGCTGACGCATAAATGGATTACCACCGATTTTGCCGAAGCTTTACTTGAGTTCATTACGCCAGTAGATGGCGATATTGAGCATATGCTGACCTTTATGCGCGATGTCCATCGCTATACCGCGCGTCAGCTTGGCGACGAGCGGATGTGGCCGCTGAGTATGCCATGCTATATCGCCCCCGGTCAGGATATTGAGCTGGCGCAGTACGGCACCTCTAACGTGGGGCGCCTGAAAACGCTATATCGCGAGGGGTTGAAGAACCGCTATGGCGCGCTGATGCAGACTATCTCCGGCGTGCACTATAACTTCTCCCTACCGATGGCCTTCTGGCAGGCTAAATGTGGTGTGGAAGACGCTGAGAGTGGTAAAGAGGCCATTTCGGCGGGCTATTTCCGCTCAATTCGTAACTACTATCGCTTTGGCTGGGTGATCCCGTATCTGTTCGGCGCCTCGCCGGCGATTTGCGCTTCGTTCCTGCAAGGAAAGCCGACGACGCTGCCCTTTGAGGAGACGGGCAACGGCATGTATTACTTGCCGTACGCCACCTCGCTGCGCCTCAGCGACCTTGGTTATACCAATAAGTCGCAAAGCAATCTCGGAATTACGTTTAACGATCTGCACGAGTATGTGGCAGGATTGAAGCGCGCGATTAAAACGCCGTCGGAAGAGTACGCCAAAATCGGGCTGGAAAAAGACGGTAAGTATCTGCAGATCAACAGCAATATCCTGCAGATTGAAAACGAACTCTATGCGCCGATCCGCCCGAAACGCGTCACCCGTCGGGGCGAAACCCCGTCCGATGCGCTGTTGCGCGGTGGTATTGAGTATATCGAAGTGCGTTCGCTGGATATCAATCCCTTCTCGCCGATCGGCGTAGACGCCCAGCAGGTGCGTTTCCTCGATCTGTTTATGGTCTGGTGCGCGCTGGCCGACGCGCCGGAGATGAGCAGCGATGAGCTGCTGTGCACCCGCACCAACTGGAATCGGGTGATTCTGGAAGGGCGTAAGCCGGGCTTAACGTTGGGCATCGGCTGCGAAAGCGCGCAGTTCCCGCTGGCGCAGGTGGGTAAAGATCTGTTCCGCGATTTACGCCGTGTAGCGCAGACGCTGGACAGCATTCACGGCGGCGAGGCCTATCAACAGGTCTGCGATGAGCTGCTGGCCTGTTTTGACGATCCGGAATTAACCTTCTCAGCCCGCATTCTGCGTTCTATGATTGAAGAAGGGATTGGTGGAACCGGCCGTGCGCTGGCCGATCGTTACCGGACCCAGCTGCGTGAAGAGCCGCTGGAGATCCTGAGCGAAGAAGATTTCATCGCCGAGCGTGACGCGTCGGTGGCGCGACAGAAGAAAATAGAAGCGGAAGACAGCGAGCCGTTTGAGGCGCTGTTGGCGCGGCACGCGTAGCGGTCGAAGCGCTGGAAAAGAAAAAGGCCACATCACTGTGGCCAAACTTTCATCTCTGATTCAGGGATGATGATGATAATAAATGCGCGTCTTTCATATACTGAGACTCGCGGCTGAACAAAGAGTTCATTTTATTTTAAAAAAATTCACTCCCGGAGGTGACGAATGCCGTTGTTAGATAGTTTCACAGTCGACCATACCCGAATGGAAGCCCCAGCGGTGCGTGTCGCGAAGAAAATGAACACGCCGCATGGCGATGAAATCACCGTATTCGATCTGCGCTTCTGCGTGCCGAACCAGGAAGTGATGCCGGAGCGCGGTATCCACACCCTCGAGCACCTGTTCGCCGGCTTTATGCGCGATCACCTGAACGGGAATGGCGTGGAAATTATCGACATTTCGCCGATGGGCTGCCGCACCGGGTTCTATATGAGCCTGATTGGTACGCCGGACGAGCAGCGCGTCGCCGACGCCTGGAAAGCGGCGATGGCCGACGTGCTGAAGGTGAAAGATCAGAACCAGATCCCGGAGCTGAACGTCTACCAGTGCGGGACCTACACCATGCACTCGCTGGAAGAGGCGCAGGAGATCGCTCGTCATATCATCGAGCGCGATGTGCGCATCAACAGCAACGACGAACTGGCGTTGCCGAAAGAAAAACTGCAGGAACTGCACATCTAGTGCTTCCGCCGCGGCCCGACGCCTGTCGCCGGGCCGCTTTCCCGACGCCGCCATGACGACGACCACCACCTTCTCCTTTCAGCACCGCCCGCTGGTGCCCTTTGCCCATGATTATGCTCACGGTGACCAGGAAGACTGGCATCAGCATGACTGCGCCCAGCTGCTGCATATTTTAAGCGGCGTGGTGCGGGTGGCGACGCCGGCAGGCTACTGGGTGGTGCCGCCCGGGCGCGGCGTCTGGCTGCCGGCGGGAACGCCGCACGCGCTGCGCATGACCGGCAACGTGGCGGCGCGAACGCTGTTTATCGATCCGCTGGCGCGCGCCGATCTTCCGGCGGGGTGCCAGATCGTACAGATCACGCCCCTGCTGCGGGAACTGATTGTCTCCTCCCTGGCGCTGGCCGAGCGTTATGCCCGCGCCAGCCGCGACGAACGGATTTATGAGCTGATCCTCGATGAGATCCGCGGGATGGCGATCCTGCCGTTTGGCCTGCCGGAGCCGCAAAGCGAAACGCTGCGCCGGCTGTGCCAGCAGGTGCGCGAGGCGCCGGGCGACGTCTGGAGCAGCAGCCAGGCGGCGAAGGCGTGCAGCATGAGCGAGCGAACCCTGAACCGCCATTTTCAGCAGCAGACTAGCCTGACGTGGCGCGAGTGGGTGCGCCGGGCGAAGCTAATGGAAGCGCTGATTCGCCTGGCGCAGGGCCACTCCGTGCTGCGGGTGGCGCTGGAGCTGGGCTACGGCAGCCACAGCGCCTTCAGCGCCATGTTTCGTCGGGTGATGGGCGTCGCCCCCAGCGACTATTTTCGTCCCCCGGCCTGATCGGCGGCGCTGAGCGCATTGCACAGCGCCTGCAGCGAGGCGCGCGCCACGTCATTATCGATACCCACGCCCCAGTAGCTTTCTCCTTGCGGAAAAACGCAGCGGATATAGGCCACCGACCGGCTGTCGCTGCGCGCGCCGAGGGTATGCTCATGATAGTCCTTGATCATAAACGGTTGCCGAAACAGCGCGCTGAGGCCGCTGGCTGCGGCGGAGAGCAGGCCGTTGCCCTGGCCCTGCAGGCGTCGGGTTTCGCCGTGGTGACGCAGCGTTGCCTGCAGGGAAAGCTGGCCATCCTGCTGGCTGGCGCTCTGATAATCGACCAGCGTCAGCGCAGACTGCGTCTGCAGCCCGTAGCGCGTGCGGAACAGCTGCCACAGCGCATGGTGGGTCATCTCTTTGCCGTCGCTATCTGTGACCTGCTGAACGTGCTGGCTGAAGTCCTGCTGCAGCCCGCGGGGCAGCTTCAGGCCATGATTTTGTTCGATAAGCCAGGCGCTGCCGCTTTTCCCCGACTGGCTGTTGACGCGGATCACCGCCTCATAGCTGCAGCCAATATCCTGCGGGTCAATCGGCAGATAGGGCATCCGCCACGGGTCGCCAGGCTGACGGGCATCAAATCCTTTTTTGATCGCATCCTGATGAGAGCCGGAGAAGGCGGTGTAAGCCAGACTTCCCGCCCACGGGTGGCGCGGGTGAACGGGGATCTGATTGCAGTTTTCCACCACTTCCACCACCCGGTTCATCTGCTCGAAGCGAAGCTCAGGGTCGATGCCCTGGCTGTAGAGATTCATCGCCAGCGTCACCAGACAGACATTGCCGGTGCGTTCGCCGTTGCCAAACAGGCAGCCTTCCACCCGGTCGGCACCGGCCATCACCGCCAGCTCGGCGCTGGCGACGCCGGTGCCGCGGTCATTGTGCGGATGCACGCTGATGCAGACTTCGCCGCGGCGGGAGAAGTGGCGGCAAAAATATTCGATCTGATCGGCATAGACATTCGGGGTGTTGACTTCCACCGTCGCCGGCAGATTGACGATCATCGGTCGCTCGGCGCAGGGCTGCCAGACATCCGCCACCGCTTCGCAAATCTCAAGCGCAAACTCGGGCTCGGTGAAGCAGAAGGTTTCAGGCGAATATTCATATTGCCAGCGGGTCTCTGGCTGCTGTTCGCACTGCTGACGGATAAGCCGGGTGGCGCGGGTCGCGAGGGCGATCACCTCGGCCTTGTCCATGCCGAAAACCAGCTCGCGGAACAGCGGCGCGGTGGCATTGTAGAGGTGGACGGTGGCCCGGCGGGCGCCGCGCAGCGCCTCAAAGGTGCGCAGGATCAGCGGGTCTCGCGCCTGGGTCAGCACCTGGATAGTGACATCCTCCGGGATGCGCTGTTCGTCAATCAGCTGGCGGACAAAGTTGAAGTCGGTTTGTGAAGCGGAAGGGAAGGCGACCTCAATCTCTTTAAAGCCGCACTCCAGCAGCAGATCCCAGAACTGCAGTTTGCGGGCGCTGTCCATGGGCTCGGCCAGCGCCTGGTTGCCGTCGCGCAGGTCAGTCGACAGCCAGCGTGGGGCGTGGCTGATTTGCCGGTCAGGCCAGCGGCGGTCGGGAAGGGCGATCGGCGGATAGGGACGGTACTTTTCAGCAGGATGGCTCAGCATAGTGTTCTCCTTAATAGTCTGCCTTTATCCTGCCCGAGCGCCGGCGGGCGGGCTTTCGCAAACGAGACAGAAACTAGCGAGAACTGGACAACCTGAAGGCGTAAAAAAGGGACCCGCAGGTCCCTTAATGTGAGGCTTAGTGCGCGCCGCCGCCGCCGCCGCCGGCGCTGAACGGGGGTCTGGCGAACCATACCAGTCCCAACAGCAGGATGAAAATGGCCGCTGAGATCCAGAAGATTTCGTTGGCAGAGATAATCAGCCCCTGGTTGGTTATCTGCTGTGCTATCCAGCCGGACGCCTGTTGCTGCGTCATTCCCATCCCCTGCAGCTGATCGTAGATCTGCTGCGCGTTGGGGTTGAACGGCGTCACCGATTCGGTGAGCTGCGCATGGTGCAGCGCCTCGCGGTTGGTCCACAGGGTGGTGGTGATCGAGGTCCCGATGGAGCCAGCAAGGGTACGGGTGAAGTTCGACAAGCTCGACGCCGCCGCCAGCCGCTCCGGCGGCAGGCCGGAAAGGGTGATGGTGGTCAACGGCATGAAGAAGCAGGCCACCGCGAAGCCCTGGATAAACTGCGGCCACGCCGAGGCGCCAAAGTCCATCCCCGGTTCGAAGGTCCAGGCGCGCCAGTAGAAGCAGACGGCGTACATGATAAAGCTGAAGGTAACCAGCCGCCGCATATCGAGCTTATGCGCAAAGCGGCCGATAATCGGCGACAGAATGACCGGGATCACCCCCACCGGCGCTGACGCCAGGCCGGCCCAGGTCGCAGTGTAGCCGTAGACCTCCTGCAACAGCTGCGGCAGCAGCACGATGGCCCCGAAGTAGAGCATGTAGGCCAGGCTGATGCAGAGGCAGCCGATGGTGAAGTTGCGCGACTTAAACAGCGACAGATCGACAATCGGGTTGTCGTCGGTCAGCTCCCAGACGATCAGGAAGCTTATCGCCACCACCGCCACGATGGTCAGAATGATAATTTCATTGGAGGAGAACCAGTCCAGCTCTTTGCCCCGGTCCAGCATCACCTGCAGACTACCGATACCGATGATCAGCAGCGCCAGGCCGACGCCGTCGATACGCCGCTGTTCGGTTTTGGTTTCCCGGTTGCGCAGGGTCTGCAGGGTCATCAGCACCACCGCCACGCCAATGGGCACGTTGATAAAGAAGATCCATCCCCAGTGGTAGTTATCGCTGATATAGCCGCCGAGGATCGGGCCGCAGATGGGAGCGACGATCACCGTCATCGACCACAGCGCCAGGGCGATAGAGCGTTTCGCCGGCGGATAGTTGCTGAGCAACAGACTTTGCGACAGCGGGATCAGCGGCCCGGCAACAATCCCCTGAATGACGCGGAAGAAGATCAGCATCGTCAGGCTGTTGGAGACGCCGCAGGCCCAGGAGGCGATGGCGAAAGCGGTGGTGGACCACAGGAACAGCTTCACCTCGCCCACGCGCTTGGCCAGCCATCCGGTGATCGGAATGGAGATGGCGTTAGCGACCCCGAACGAAGTGATGACCCAGGTCCCCTGGCTCAGCGATGAGCCAAGGTTACCGGCGATGGTCGGGATCGCCACGTTGGCGATAGTGGAATCCAGCACCTGCATGAACGTCGCGAGCGACAGCGCAATGGTCATGATGACCAGCTGCGCGCCTTCCAGCGGTTTTTGCTGTTGCATTACACTCACCCCGAATTATCCGGCGTTGGCCTGAATGATCTCGTCTATCAGCTTATTGACCGGATCGAGAGCGATTTCGCGGGCGTTGCTCTCGTAGACCGGGGAGCTCCGCACCTGGCTTGCCAGCATTTCGCCATCGCGATCGGTGGTGTTAACTTCTACCAACGTCGAGAGGCCGATGCGCAGCGGGTGTTCCGCCAGCTGTTTTTCATCCAGCTCGATGCGGACCGGCAGACGCTGTACCACTTTGATCCAGTTACCGGTGGCGTTCTGCGCCGGCAGCAGGGAGAAGGCGCTCCCGGTCCCCATATCCAGACCAACCACCTTGCCGGTGTATTTCACGTCATCGCCATAGATGTCGCTGATCACCGTGGCCGGCTGGCCGATGCGCATATGCGCCAGCTGGGTCTCTTTAAAGTTAGCGTCGATCCACAGGTTAGTTGCCGGAACCACCGCCATCAGCGGCGTGGTAGTGCCGATCTGCGCCCCTGGCTGTACCGAGCGACGGGAAACGTAGCCGCTAATCGGGCTGACGATCTGCGTACGCTGCAGGGCCAGCCAGGCGTTACGCACTTCGGTCGCCGCCTGCAGCACCGCCGGCTGCTGTTCCAGTTTGGTACCCAGCACGATCGCCTGGTTGGCGTTGTACTGCTGGATGGCCACGTCAAGCTCGGCCTGCGCGCTGGCGACGGTGTCGCGGGCGTGCTGCAGCTCTTCGCGGCCGATGAGGTTCGCCGCGCCCAGCGGGATACGGCGGTTCAGGTCAGCCTGCGCCTGGGCGAGGGCGGTCTTTTTGACGTCAATATTCGCCTGCAGCTGCTTGCTGTTGATCATCTGCTGACGGGTTTGACGCACGCTGGCGGCCAGCTGCGTCTTGGCTTTCTCAAACGCCTGTTGGGCATCGGTTTGATCGAGGGTGACCAGCGGATCGCCTTTCTGCACGTAGTCCGTGTTGTCAGCCCAGACTTTGGTCACGCTGCCCGAGACCTGGGCCATAATTTGTACCTGGTTCCCTGCCACGTAGGCATCGTCGGTCTCTTCGTAGTGACGCAGTACCAGAAACCAGTAAATCCCATATGCCACGGCAATAATAATGAAGAGCAATGTCAGCAACAGAAGGGCGCCTTTACGCTTCCCTTTTTTGCTGCCTGGTTGCTGCGGGGTTTGGCTCTCCGCATTTGCGCTCATGTTATTCTCCACGATCTTATTATTTCACATCGGCTGAGCCGACCTGTTTATCAGAAAGGCCAGCAGAGATCTGCTGGCCTGGCTGTTTTCCTTGCAACGTAAAAATGGGCTGAGCGACGCCGCCCTTAGCGTAGAGAGTCCGCCAGCACGCCTTCTTCTTCCATCTGGTCAAGGCGGCTCAGGAGTTTGCGGGTAATATGTTCGAGCTGATCTTTTTCGCTGGTGCTGAGTGAAGACCACAGCTGATGCAGGCAGTTATGCTGCGGCGGCAGGACTTCACGCAAAAACTGATGGCCCTTTTCGGTCAGCTGCAGATGCAGACAGCGACGATCGTTATCGCTCTCGCGGCGTTCAATCCAGCCGCGTTTTTCCAGTTCATCAGCGATACGGGTGGCGTTGGTACGCGACGAGCCCAGCGCACAGCTCAGCTCGGACGGCTGAATGCTGTGGTTTTCCTGCGACTCCAGCGTAATCAGCGCCATAAATAATGTCTCGTTAATTCCCTGCGCTTTGAGCATTTTATTGCGATTTTCCAGCAGCTTACCTTGCATATGCATGCAAAGACGAGTTAACAGAATCTCCTGGAACGGGAAATCTTCATGGCGGCTGGCGCGGAACTTGAGCATTTGCTCAATGGGAGTAAACGAACTATCCATTTGGGTATGACCTCATTAATTACAGCCGATATAATAACTATTGTGACAAATAAATCAAATGAATTATTGACCAAAATTGATACGTAAAGCTTAGAGCCCGCTGGCGATTTTCCAGGCCAGACCGTAGGCCAACGCCGACAGTAGGGTCGGGATAATAATGCTGCGGGTTTTCCAGAAGGCGCCCCCCAGCACCAGGAAGCCGATCAGCGTCGGCGCCAGACGATGGGCATCGGCGAGGATCTCCGGCACGCTGGAGACCACCAGCAGCGCGCAAATCGAGGCGATACCGATGGTATCCAGCAGCACGCTGACCGGGCCACGGCGGGCAGGCCGGGCATGGCCCGCGCGCAGACGCAGGGGAAGATAGCGAAACAGATAGTTCACGCCGCCGACAATCACCCCGAGCAGAAGGACCTCACTGTTCATCCGGCATCCCCTTCAGCATGGCCTGGACCAGCGCCGTCAGACACCCGCAGACAATTCCGGCAAGAATCGCCGCCGGAATGGAAAATAACAGAATGCCGCCCAGGGCGCCCGCCAGCGCCGCGGTGACGCACAGGGATTGCTGGCGCTGGAAAGAGGCCAGCAGGAAGCTCATAAACAGCGCCGGCAGCATAAAGCCGAGCGCGGCTTCCACCGCCGGATAGTCCACCAGCAAACCGTTGCCGGACCAGGCGCCGGCCAGCGTGCCGCACACCCAGGATGCCCACGAGGTGAACGCGAGACCGAGCATCCAGTTTTCGCTCCAGCGGCGGTGGTCGCGAACCAGCCTGGCGGTGGCGGCGGCGAAAACCTCATCGGTCAGGCCGAAGGCCCAGAGGGCGGTTTTCTTTTTGTTCAGCGCGGTATGGATGCGGCTGCGCAGCGAGGGGCCATACAGCACGTGGCGTACGTCCATCGCCATCACCGTCAGGGCGGCGACCCACAGCGAACTGCCGGCGGCCAGCATGGCGGTGATCACAAACTGGCTGGCGCCGGCGTAAATAATGCAGGAGAAAAACAGGCTTTCCAGCGGGGTGAAACCCAACCGGGTGGCATTGAGTCCGAAGGCGAATGCCACCGGAAGGTAGCTGATGACGATGGGGAGACTGTCTTTAATGCCTTCGCCGACGGTGGCGACACGTTCAGATAAGGCACAGGTTAAGGGCGCAGGGTTTTCCATATGAATAACTTATCGCTGGATCCATGTGAAGGTGGCAAATTGACCGATGTCCCCACCTTAACAGAGCGCGACGCGCCTTAACACTATGAAAATGCCCGCAATCCGCTTTTCCCTGACCCAGACGGGATGAAAGGCGGGGAAGGGGGCCCGGATAAGGCGTCGGGCCTTATCCGGGAGCGGGTTACTGCTGCGCGGCGAGGGCGGCTTTCACCCAGCTGTCGAACAGCGGCTGGTGGGCCTTGATCCAGCCATCAACATGACCGTTAATGTCGGCTTCAGAAGCATGGCCGTCGTGCATCATCGCATTCTCGGCATTGATGTCGGCGATCGGCAGCTTCATGACGCTAAACAGAGTGGCGGCGGCCGGGTTTTTCTCCGCCCAGGCTTTGTTGGCGACAATGTGCATGGTGTTGACCGGGAATCCATAGTTGGCGCCATTGGCCAGTTTGGTATCGATGTTTTTCTGCTCGCCCGGCAGGGAGGAGAACGGCACCTGCAGCCAGACGACATCTTTGCCAGGCTTCAGCACGTCGCTAACCCAGTACGGCGTCCAGGTGTAGTAGAGCACCGGTTTACCCTCTTTATAACGGGCGATGGTGTCGGCCATCATCGCCGCGTAGTTGCCCTGGTTATGGGTGACGGTTTTGCTCAGGCCATAGGCGTCAATCTGGTGGTTAATCACCGCTTCGCAGCCCCAGCCAGGGGTGCAGCCGGTGAGGTCCGCTTTACCGTCGTTGTTGGTATCAAACAGTTTGGCGATCTGCGGATCTTTGAGCTGATCGATGGAGGTGATGTGGTACTGCTCGGCGGTTTTTTTGTCGATCAGATAGCCCTGGGCGGCGCCTGAGACGTATACCCCCTTTCGGTAAAATTTGTTATCACCGCCCGCCGCGGCGTACATGTCATCGTGCAGCGGCTGCCAGTTGGTGGCGATGAAGGTGGTATCCCCAGCGGCAATCGAGGTATAGGCAACGTTATAGTCCACTTCGCTCGGTTTCTCGACGGTGTAGCCAAGCTTCTCCAGCGCGCGGCTGACCAGCAGGGTCTGGAAGCTCTCTTCGGAGATGGTGCTCTGGGCCGGCTTGACGGTAATGCCTTTGCCCGGCAGGTCGGCGGCGAAGGCGCTGGTGGCGATCAGGGTGGCAAAGGCGGCGGTGGCCATCATCGTGCTATGTCGCATGGTGGTTCCTCTTATTGTTTAACGGGAAGGGCGGCCCCCCGGCATCGGCTGGTGCCGGGGAGCGGCGCTGTTATCGACTTATCGACAGAAAGGGCGAGTGAGAAGCCCCAGCGGGCCGGTGGTGTACCAGCGGCGGTTGCCGCGACTGCGGGCGTCGCGGCCGACGGCCTGGGTAAGGCGGTCAAGAATAATCGCCAGGATCACGATCCCCACGCCGCCGACGGTGGCCAGGCCCATATCCAGGCGACCAATGCCGCGCAGCACCATCTGGCCAAGACCGCCGACGGCGATCATCGAGGCGATCACCACCATCGACAGGGCCAGCATCAGCGTCTGGTTAACCCCGGCCATAATGGTGGGCATCGCCAGCGGCAGCTGAACTTTAAACAGCAGCTGGCGCGGGCTGGCGCCAAATGAGCGCGACGCTTCGATCAGATCCGCAGGCACCTGGTTTATCCCGAGGATGGTCAGACGGACGATGGGCGGCAGGGCGAAGATAATCGTCACCACCACGCCGGGCACGTTGCCGATGCCGAACAGCATTACGATCGGCACCAGGTAGACGAAGGCCGGCGTGGTCTGCATGGCATCCAGCAGTGGGCGGATAATTTTCGCCGCCCGCGGACTGCGCGCCAGCCAGATCCCCAGCGGCAGGCCGATGATCATGCAGAACAGCAGGGCGGTGAGGACCAGCGCCAGGGTGACCATCGCCTGCGACCACGCGCCGATGGCGCCAATGGCAATCAGCGATACCAGGGTGGCGACCCCCATGCCGAGGCTGGAGATCTGCCAGGCGATCAGCGCGAAGACGATAATCGCCACTGGCGCCGGCATTCCCAACAGCAGCTGCTGAAAGGCGCTGAGAATGTAGTCGATCGGCACGCGGATCCCCTGGAACAGCGGGCGGAAGTGCAGCACGATCCAGTCGATGGCGTGGGTCACCCAGCTGTCGAGCGGGATCAGGGTCTTATGGAACGGATCCATGATATTGAACTGTTCCGGCTGCGGCGCCGGGGCGCTGTGCAGCCAGTCGGCGCCGCCGCCATTGGTCGGCGCGGCAGTAGAAGCGCCACCCCAGGCGTCTGCAGCCTGGGCGGCGTTGTCGGTTGCCGGGGCGCTGTCCCACGGATTGGTTTGATCAGCCATGATTCACCCCCTCGCGATCTAAAGCCTGGAGCAACATTCGTTTGGAAATGATGCCAATATATTGTTGTTCTTCATCCACCACCGGGACGGCGCACGGGGCGTGGCCGACGTGGGAGAGCAGATCGCTGAGCGGCGTTTGCGCCTCCACCGCCAGCGGGGCGTCAATCAGCGCCGCCTCGATCCCCTGGCCGGCGCTGAGCGCGGTTTTCAGAGAATCGATCGACACAATCCCGACAAAGCGATTACCACGCTCGATGACATAGCCATATTCCCGGTCTTCATCCTGTAATAATTTCAGCGCTGAGCGGGGGCCAAAACCTGGCGTTTTACGAATCAGGCCGACCGGACTACGACGGGCAATATCTTTGGCGCTGAAGACCTGGCTAATATCGACGCCGCGGAAGAAGGTGCGGACATAATCATTGGCCGGATTATTCAATATTTCATCCGGAGTGCCGACCTGAACCACTTCGCCATTTTGCATAATGGCGATACGATCGCCAATTCGCATGGCTTCATCAAGGTCATGGGAAATAAAGACAATGGTACGCTGATGCTTAGCCTGTAATTTGATCAGCTCATCCTGCATTTCGGTGCGAATGAGCGGATCGAGCGCGGAGAAGGCTTCATCCATTAACAGAATATCGGGATTAATCGCCAGGGCGCGGGCTAAACCGACGCGCTGACGCATCCCGCCAGAGAGTTCATCCGGCCAGGCGTGGGCATAATTCTCCAGCCCCACCTGCCGCAGCGCTTCCCGCGCTTTTTGCTCTCGCTCAGCGGCCGGGACGCCGGCAAGCGCCATGCCAAACGCCGTGTTGTCGAGCACGCTCATGTGCGGCATCAGTGCAAAGGATTGAAAAACCATCGCAATTTTTTTACGACGCACCTCGCGCAGCTCGGCGTCCGACATTTTCGCGATATCGACCCCGTCAATCAGCACCTGGCCGCGGGTGGGTTCAATCAGGCGATTGAGAAGGCGAACCATGGTGGATTTCCCCGAACCGGAGAGCCCCATGATGACGAATATCTCGCCTTCTTCAATGGCCAGACTGGCGTCTTTGACGCCAAGCGACAGCCCCGTTTTTTCCAGTATTTGCGCTTTGTTGAGTCCTTTCTCAATATATTTGAAAGCACGGTGAGGGTGCTCGCCAAATATCTTATAAAGATTTTTAATTTCTAATTTAATTGCCATGCAATAGAGAAGTTCCTGTTATTTGTTTATTGCGATACGGTACCCAATGGTGATTATGATCTTTTTACACCCTAACATACTCAGATTCTGTGACAACCCTTAATGACAAACTCTCGGCAAAATGGAGTGAGGGACATGGCGGCGCAGCCCCCGTGATATAAGGGCTGAGCGGTAATTTGTTGTGGGTAATATTTTTTGATTATCTCTGGATAATTCGACTGAAATAGACCAGTTTTCTGCTAAATATGACGGGATGATGACGGTTAGGCCATGGAGAGAATATTTGACAGATGAACCCACTTTTCTGCGAAATAGATCACCAGGAATTCGGTCGCGATATTCCTGGTGAAAGTACGGTTAAAAGTCCCAGTCGTCGTCGGCGGTCTCTTCCATTTTTCCTATCACGTAGGAGGAGCCAGAACCGGAGAAAAAGTCGTGGTTTTCATCGGCGTTGGGCGACAGCGCCGCGAGGATCGCTGGATTAACCGCCGCCATCTCCGCCGGGAACAGCGCCTCGTAGCCGAGGTTCATCAGCGCTTTGTTGGCGTTGTAGCACAGGAAAGCGCTAACGTCGTCGAACCAGCCGCTCTCGCCGTACAGTTCCCGGCTGTAGGCCAGCTCGTTGTCGTAAAGATCCATCAGCAGATCGAGGGCGAAATTTTTCAATTCTTCGCGCTTGCCGGGGCTGACGATCTCCAGTCCTTTCTGATATTTGTAGCCGATGTAATAGCCATGCACCGCTTCATCGCGAATGATCAGGCGGATCAGATCCGCGGTGTTGGTCAGCTTTCCCCGGCTGGAGAAGTACATCGGCAGCCAGAAGCCGGAGTAGAAGAGAAAGGATTCGAGGAACACGCTGGCGATTTTTTTCTTCAGCGGCTCGTCGGCCTGATAGTAGCCCAGCATCAGCTGCGCCTTGCGCTGCAGGGGCTCACAGCTTTCGCTCCAGGCGAAGGCGGCATCCACCTCCTTGCTGTGGCACAGAGTGGAAAAGATGGAGCTGTAAGAGCGAGCATGAACCGCTTCCATAAAGCTGATGTTCGACAGCACCGCCTCCTCATGCGGGGTCAGGGCGTCCGCCATCAGCGCCGGCGCGCCGATGGTGTTCTGAATGGTGTCGAGCAGGGTCAGCCCGGTAAAAACGCGAATGGTCAACTGCTGCTCCGCCGCGCTGAGGGTTTGCCAGGCGGGAATGTCGTTCGACAGCGGCACTTTCTCCGGCAGCCAGAAGTTGCTGGTGAGACGGTTCCACACCTCCAGATCTTTATCGTCATCGATGCGGTTCCAGTTGATCGCGCTGACGCGCGTTAAATGAGTCATCCTGATCTCCTTACAGCGCGCAGGACACGCAGCCTTCAATTTCAGTGCCTTCCAGCGCCAGCTGGCGCAGTCGGATGTAGTAGAGCGTCTTAATGCCTTTCTTCCAGGCGTAGATCTGCGCCTTGTTGATATCGCGGGTGGTGGCGGTATCGGGGAAGAACAGGGTCAGCGACAGCCCCTGATCGACGTGGCGCGTCGCCTCGGCGTAGGTGTCGATGATTTTCTGGGGCCCTATCTCGTAGGCATCCTGATAGAGGGCCAGATTGTCGTTATTCATAAACGGCGCGGGGTAGTACACCCGTCCGGTTTTCCCCTCTTTGCGGATCTCAATCTTCGAGACGATCGGGTGAATGCTGGAGGTGGCATGGTTGATGTACGAGATCGAGCCGGTGGGCGGCACCGCCTGCAGATAGCGGTTGTAAATGCCATAGCGCATGACGTCGTCGCGCAGCTGGCGCCAGCTTTCCCGGTCGGGCAGGGAGATGCCGGCGCGGGCGAATAGCGCGCGGACCCGTGCGGTTTTCGGCTGCCACTCCTCATGCAGATATTTGTCGAAGTACTCCCCGCTGGCGTAGCGCGACTGCTCGAAGCCGGCGAAGCGCTGACCGCGCTCGCGAGCCAACAGCATCGAGGTGTGCAGCGCGTGCCAGGTCACGGTGTAAAAGTAGATATTGGTGAAGTCCAGCCCCTCCGGGCTGCCGTAGGCAATGCCTTCCCGCGCCAGGTAACCGTGCAGATTCATCTGCCCCAGGCCGATGGCGTGGGAGGCCGCGTTGCCGGCCGCCACGGAAGGGACCGACTGAATGTGGCTCATGTCGGACACGGCGGTCAGGGCGCGCACCGCGGTGGCGATTGTGCGGCCGAAATCCGGCGAGTCCATGGTATGGGCGATATTCAGCGAGCCGAGGTTGCAGGAGATATCTTCCCCGATATGGGCATAGCTGAGGTCTTCATTATAGGCGGACGGCGTACTGACCTGCAGGATCTCGGAACACAGATTGCTCATGGTGACCCGCCCGGCCACTGGACTGGCGCGGTTCACGGTGTCTTCAAACATGATGTACGGGTAGCCGGATTCAAACTGGATCTCCGCCAGGCGCTGGAACAGGTCGCGGGCGCGGATCCAGCGTTTGCCCACCCGCTCGTCGGCCACCAGCTGCGGATAGAGGTCGCCGATGGCGCAGTCGGCGAAGGGTTTGCCGTACAGCCGTTCGACATCATACGGCGAGAACAGCGCCATCTGCGCGTCTTCTTTCGCCAGCTGGAAAGTGATATCAGGGATCACCACCCCCAGCGACAAGGTTTTGATGCGGATTTTCTCATCGGCATTTTCACGCCGGGTATCAAGGAAGCGCAAAATATCCGGATGGTGCGCGTGCAGCCAGACCGCCCCCGCCCCCTGGCGGGCACCGAGCTGGTTGGCATAGGAGAAGGCATCCTCCAGCATCTTCATCACCGGCACCACGCCGGAGGACTGGTTTTCGATGCGCTTGATCGGCGCCCCGGCCTCGCGCAGGTTAGAGAGTAAAAAGGCCACGCCGCCGCCGCGCTTCGACAGCTGCAGCGCCGAGTTCACCGCCCGGCCGATGGACTCCATATTATCCTCAATGCGCAGCAGGAAGCAGGAGATCAGCTCTCCGCGCTGCTGTTTGCCGGCGTTGAGGAAGGTGGGGGTAGCCGGCTGGAAGCGGCCGCTGAGTATCTCCTCCGTCAGCTGCCGCGCCTGCTGTTCATCGCCCCGGGCCAGCGTCAGGGCCACCATTACGCTGCGTTCGGCGAAATCCTCGAGGTAATGTTTGCCATCAAAGCTCTTCAGCGCGTAGCTGGTGTAGAACTTCCAGGCCCCGAGGAAAGTCTGGAAGCGAAACGCGGCGCGCCGGGCATGGTCGAACAACGCCAACACAAACCCGCGGTCATAGCCGGCCAGCACCTGCGGATCGTAATAGCCCTCGCGGACGAGCCAGCTGAGTTTATCCTCCTGGCTGGCAAAGGCGAGGGTGTTGGGCTGAACCTGGGTCGCCATAAAGGCCTCAACCGCCTGGCGATCTTTCTCAAACGGGATGCGGCCCTCGCTGTCGTATAAGTTCAGCATTGCATTGAGAGCGTGAAAATCCACGGCGGCGGTTATACGTTCTGCGGTTGTCGTTGCCAAAATTCGCTGACTCCTTTGCGTACGTTATCGATATCGTCGGGGGTTCCCATCAGCTCGAAGCGGTAGAGATAGGGCACGGCGCACTTCTGCGCGATGACATCCCCGGCGCGCCCCCAGGCGTCGCCAAAGTTGCGATTGCCGGCGGCAATCACCCCGCGGATCAGTCGACGGTTATGTACGTCGTTTAAAAAGCGGATCGCCTGACGCGGCACGGCGCCGGCGGTGCCGCCGCCGCCATAGCTGGGAACGATGAGAATGTAGGGCTCGTCTACCTGCAGATGTTCACGCGCGTTCAGAGGGATGCGCACCGCCGGCAGCCCCAGGCGCTGCACAAAGCGATGGGTGTTCTCCGAACGGCTGGAGAAGTAGACGATGAGGCTCATGCGCTGGCCGCCGCGACGGAGGGACGCAGGCGATTGATCATATCCGGGCGGAAGCCGCTCCAGCGCAGGTCGCCGGCGATCACCACCGGCAGCTGGCGAAATCCCTGCTCGCGCAGGATGTCGGCGGCATCCGGCTGTTGGTCGACGTTGACCATTTCAAAGGCCAGTCCCCGGCTCTCCATGGCTCGCCGGGTGGCATGGCACTGCACGCAGTCATTTCGAGTGTAAATAATAATGCGCATGATTCGTATTTCCATTTAAGATAACAGCACGGCGCTAAACGTAGCGTCGAACGTTGTGGGCCATTCAATAAGGAAATACTAGATGTAGTTATTTAAAACTTCAACAACTCAATATATAGCGTTTTTAGCAAAGGATTCCCCCTCCGGGATGGCCAGGCGGAGGAGGGGGAAGGTTGCGCGAAACTACAGACGCATGGCGACGGCGAGGCGGTTAAAGGCGTTCATCAGGCTGATAGCGAAGGTGAGATCGCTTATCTGACGCGGGGTAAAATGTTCGCGCAGCGGCAGGTAAACCTCATCTTCCGCATGGCTGGCGGCGATGTCGGTGACCGACTCGGCCCACGCCAGTGCCGCGCGTTCGGCAGGGGTAAAATGGTCGCTCACCCGCCAGCCGGCCAGGGCATCCAGTTTGCTCTGCGCCATGCCGCCCTTGCGCAGCGCCTGGCTGTGCTTCTCAAGGCAGAAGGCGCAGCCGTTGATCTGCGACACGCGTAAATAGACCAGCTCCACCAGGGCGCTGCCCAGTTCGCTTTTCTCCAGCGCGAGGCTGGCCTGCACCAGCCCTTTATAGACTTCCGGGCTTAGTTCACTGAATGGCTGACGTAATTGGCTCATGGTGTTCTCCTCTCTAAGACGGCAGCCAAAATAGCACTATAATGGACTGCAAAAGATAGCCATATTGTGATGAAAAAAGCAGACCATAATGGAAGCCAGCCACCTCCCTCTCTATCAGCGTATTGCCCGCCAGCTGAAATCCGCCATTGAACGGGGCGAACTGGCTCCTGGCAGCCGTCTGCCCGCCAGCCGGGTGTTTGCCCAGGAGCAGGGCGTCTCCCGGGCAACCATCGAAAACGCCTGGGGCGAACTGGTCGCTCAGGGCTGGCTCGAGCGACGCGGGCAGGCGGGAACCTTTGTCAGCGAACGGCTCAGTCCGCGCCAGCTGGCGCCGGTAATGCCAGCGCAACCTGCCGCGCCGGCGGAGCCGTTGCCGTTTCAGATGGGGCTCCCGGCGCTGGATCTCTTTCCGCGCGGGCTTTGGGCGCGGGTGATGGGGCGCCGGCTGCGCACGCAGTCGCGGTTCGATCTGGCGCCCGGCGATCCCGGCGGCGACCCGCTTCTGCGTCAGGCGATCGTCGACTATCTGCGCCTGTCGCGCAGTATCGACTGTCAGCCGGAGCAGGTGCTGATCGCCGGCAACTATGCCACCGCTATGAACCTGATCCTGCGTACTCTGGCACAGCCGGGGCAGCATATGTGGATGGAAGATCCGGGATATCCCTTTATCCGCCCGGTGGTCGAGGCCGGGCAACTGGTGGTGGATGCGATCCCGGTGGACGACGAGGGGATGGATATCGCCTGGGGCCAGCGCCATCATCCGCAGGCGCGGTTTGCCCTGCTCACCCCGGCGCATCAGAGTCCGCTGGGCGTGGCGCTGTCGCTGCCCCGGCGTCGCCAGCTGTTGGCATGGGCCGCGGAGCGTGACGCATGGATCATTGAGGACGATTACGATAGCGAGTTTCGCTATCGCGGCAAACCGCTGCCGCCGCTGAAAAGCCTTGATGCGCCCCAGCGGGTCATCTACGCGGGCACCTTCAGCAAGTCGATGTTTCCGGCGCTGCGCACCGCCTGGCTGGTGGTGCCGAGCGCGCTGGCGGCGCGCTTTCAGCAGACCGTGGAGCGCCAGCCCTGTACGGTTCCCACCCTGTGGCAGCAGACGCTGGCGGATTTTATCCAGCAGGGCCATTTCTGGCGTCATCTGAAAAAAATGCGCGCCAGCTACAGTCAGCGCAGGCAGTGGCTGGAGTCTGCTCTGCAGGCGCAGGGCTTTCAGGTTACGCCGCAGCAAGGGGGGATTCAGCTGGTCATGCCGGTTAGCGGCGACGATCGCCTGTTGGCCCAACGGGCGGTGGCGGCCGGGCTGGCGGTACAGGCGTTGAGCGACTGGCGGATGCGCCATACCGGCGAGGGGGGATTACTGATGAGTTTTACCAATATTCGCTCGCCGGCAATGGCTGGCGCGCTGGCCCGGCGGCTGGGGGAGGCGATCGGCGTCGGCGGCGTCCCCCCCGATGGTGCGTAAAAAACCCCTGCGGCCAGAGGCGCGCAGGGGCTGACGCGTATTTGTTATCTTCATTGCTTTCCGTGAAGCAGGCGGGCTTCCGCACGCTTATCGCGCGGCGGCAGCAAACGCTATAGCTATTATCGACGTAAATTGAGCAATACGCCAATAAATACCCCGACGGCGGCGGCGGCGCCCACGCTGTGCCACGGTTTATTGCGCACGTAGGTATCGGCGCAGCCCAGCGCATCACATGCTGCCTGGCGCGCATCCAGCGCCGCCTGCTGCACCCGGTTGTGACCATTAATGCGAGCGCGGGTCTCTTTTAACAGCGACTGCGCTTTGGCACGCGCCGCTTCCGCTTCCTCTTTCGCGTCACTGCCCCACGATTTCAGCACCTCTTCCAGCGTGTCCGCTAATTGGCTGACATCGTTATGAATATCTTCGGCGTTATCGTCAAAATTGTTGCGGTTCACATGGTTAGCCATCGTTATCTCCCTTAATTCCATCGAGTGAGTAAGTGTAGGACAAGATTTTGAATTATGCTTACTACTGTGGTTTCTGGAATATTCCGAAAGCACTGCCCTTAATGAATAAGGTAAGGTCAATGTGCGGTAAAAGATAACGAGGAATCAGTATGTATTTAAGACCCGATGAGGTGGCGCGTGTTCTTGAAAAAGCCGGCTTCACCATGGATGTTGTGACGCAAAAAGCGTACGGCTATCGCCGCGGCGATAATTATGTTTATGTGAACCGCGAAGCGCGCATGGGGCGAACAGCGTTAGTTATTCATCCGGCGTTAAAAGAGCGCAGCAATATGCTGGCTGAACCGGCTTCAGATATCAAAACCTGCGACCATTATGAACAGTTTCCGCTGTATTTAGCCGGGGATGCGCAGCAGCATTATGGAATTCCGCACGGATTTAGCTCACGCATGGCGCTTGAGCGTTTTCTGAATGGGCTATTTGGCGAAGCTAAGCCGGCCATGTCGACGAATTAATTCGCTGGATAAAGGCCCGGGCGAAATCGGCTGGCGGGAGGAAGCGACTGGCAGAGCCAGTCGCTGTTAACGTGTCGGTCAGGCTTTTGCCTGCTGGTAGGGAGCCACGCGGAACAGGCGGCGGCAATAGTCGAGGAAGTAGCCGTAAGCGGCGCCCATCATCATCGATACCGCCAGGTTCGAGCTCACCGCAGCGACAATCTGGTGCCAGTCCGCACCCACGCTCCACAGAATGGCGACATATACCGGCGACTGAAAGGTCACGTAGGCCAGCACGTCGGCCATATTTTTCATCCAGCCGGCCGGAGTGATGCGCCGGGCCTGACGCATGGCGAAATCGCGATAAATCCCGTAAGGAACAGCGATAATAATGTTGACCGGGATCGCCACCAGACGCGACGATAACGACTGCTCAAACGTCATACCAGAGAGAAAAATTTCGATCATCATGTTGACGACGGTGCAGTAAACCACCATCGCAAAGGTGTCTGCAACCGCGTGCCGCAAGCGGGAGTGCGCAGAGAACATCGGAGTGCTCCTCGAAAATGAAGTCAAGAACGCCGAAAAATGCGCGTTGGTATAGCGTTTTTGGGCTGCCTGTTTTGATGTGCGTAGAGTATATCTCTGCATTAAAAGTGGCAACTAGCTATAAATTTTTATTTATTGCCTTTTTGTCGATAAAATACTCTGCGACGGTTGGTTTTCTGCCCGTTACGCTACTTTTATTGCTGCTTTCATTAAATGTGTTTATTTTCAGGTGGTTATGTGGTGTTTTGCCATGGTGTTTGACCAGGGAGGCGGCGTCTGAGCACTCGCCGTGGCGCAAAATCGCGTTAGCCTGTGATGAGAGTCTCGTTTAGATGTTTTTATGCCATTATGCCGGTTTTTGTGGTGAAAAATTCTAAAGTGACGTGTGGCGTTTTATTCTGCCTGGCTGGGTAACTATTCATTAGGCCGTGTGGAGAGGGCCAGCGCATCCGCCGACGATAAGAGGATAAGCCGCTGACCATAAAGGTAATATCGCCTGCTGAATATATTTTCCTATCTCATCATACGCCGCTTTTATTTATTCATGGTCTCGTTGGCCCGCGCTGGCGAAAAAGAACCGGGGATTTTCCGATATAGGGCAGGCGGAAGAGATTTACTCTCTGCATAATATATTTATCTGGACAACCGCAGGCTGGAAATAAATAAACGTTTCTATTACACTTGCCGCGTTGTGTCTTTTAATTTGCTATTTGGAATTTTTTAATTTTATGTCTTCAATGTTACACAAACTGAATAATATCCGTTCACTGCGCGCGCTGTCCCGTGAATTCTCCATTGACGTGCTTGAAGAGATGCTGGAAAAGCTCAGGATCGTCACTGAAGAAATACGTACGCAACAGCAGCTGGCGGCACAGCAGCAAGCGGAATATCAGGAAAAAGTGAATACCTGGCTTGAGCTGATGCGCGCCGACGGTATTTCTCCTGACGAGCTGGTGGCCGATATTCAGCCGCCGATGGCGGGCGGTAAAAAGCGGAAACCGCGCCCGGCGAAATATCGTTATACCGATCATACCGGCGCCGAGAAAACCTGGACCGGCCAGGGAAGAATGCCGAAGCCGATTGCCCAGGCGGTCGCCGAGGGGAAATCGCTGGACAGCTTTTTAATTTAAAACCGATTCGGCCAGCGCCACGACGGCGGGGAAGACCCACCGCCCGGCCTGGCCTTATGACCTGCAGCGAGGGAGCTTCAGCAGACGCCGAAGTCTCCCTCTTCCTGATATCGCGTCACCTCGTCTGACTTCAGCGTATAGCGTTCTCCCTGCTCCTGAGCGGCCTGAACCACCACCAGATCCTCGCCCTGCACTTCGATCACTTTCAGTTTTGGCCCGCCCGCACGCGGTTGCACCAGATCGCCGACAGAAAACATCATTCACTCCTCACTGTTAATACTACGTATGAACCTAAACCATAGCTCAACGCCCGTTCACTGAACACCGGGTGTGCTGTTTTTTGTTAAAACAATTTGGAGGTATATGTATTAGAGTTGTTAATGTTTTGCTGGCGCCATACCGCTGCTGAGAAGGGGGGACGGCGAGGGTAGGGTTACCACCAATCAGGTCAGGAAAGACACCATGAAGTATATCATTCTGTTGATCATTGTTATTGCTGTACTGTATGTCCATTACCGCGGACGGGTGCGCTATCGTTTCTGGCGACAGCTCTCCGACCATTCCACATTTACCGCGCCGCTGAATGGATTTATGTATTTATTTTCCCGCGTACCGAATACGCCTTATCTGCGCCCGGAGATGTTTCCCGAGCTGGCGATATTGCAGCAGAACTGGCTGGTTATTCGCGAAGAAGGGATCCGCCTCCAGCAACTGGAGCAGATTAAAGCGGCCGATAAATATAATGACGCCGGATTTAACTCATTTTTTAAAACCGGCTGGAAACGCTTTTATCTGAAATGGTATGAGGATGCCCATCCTTCCGCCAGCCAGCTTTGTCCGCAAACTACCGCGCTGCTACGGGATATCCCGTCGGTAAAAGCGGCCATGTTCGCCACCCTGCCTGACGGCAGCCGTCTGCCGCGCCATCGCGACCCCTACGCCGGTTCCCTGCGCTTTCATCTTGGCCTGGCGACGCCGAACGATGACCGCTGCTTTATCGAGGTGGATGGTCAGCGCTACAGCTGGCGTGACGGGGAAGGCGTGCTGTTTGACGAGACCTATATCCATTATGCAGAAAATACCAGCGGTGAGAATCGACTGATTCTGTTCTGCGATATTGAACGGCCGATGCGCTACCGCTGGGCGCAGAAGGTCAACCACTGGCTGGGGCGCTATCTGATGAGCGCCGCCTCGGCGCCCAACGACGCCAGCGATCGCACCGGCGGAATTAACCGGGCATTTCGCTATATCTACCAGATCCGTATTGTCGGCAAGCGGCTGAAAAAATGGAATAAGACGGTCTATTACATCGTCAAATGGCTGCTTTTCGGCGGCATTGCCTGGCTTATCTGGAGTGCGTTTTAACTCCCCTGGCGCCGGTTCCACGGCATGATCGCCAGCAGGCGCGCCATGCCGCAAAAGCCGGTCACCCCGGCGAAAGTGAGCCCGGCGCCGACCGCGCCGCTGAGCAGGAAAAAGCCGCCGTTCACGGTATAGCCCAGCAGCACCCCCAGTAAAATCAGAACGCCAGCGGCAATTTGCACCTGGCGCATCAGCGGCAGCGGTTGCGATTTATCTTCCTCAACCGGGAGCCCCGCGGCTTTCCACGCCTGAATCCCACCCGCCAGCAGGCTGACCTGCGCCGGCGCGGCGGCGGCGGCCAGACGAATGGCGTTATTCTGCGTCCGGGAGCCGGCCTGGCAGTGAAAAATCACGCGCTCGCCGGCCCGGGCGTTTAGGGTCGCGCCGCCGTTCAGGGCGGCGAGCGGCACCAGCTCGGCATCGGGAATATGTTCGCGCGCGTATTCATCCGCATCGCGGATATCTATCAGTCTCGCGCCCTGGGCAATCTGCGCCCGGGCTTCGGCAGGGGTTAAGGTGGCGATGGTCATAGGCTCCTCACGGGCAATAGAGCGTTTTCAGCGTGTTGATCACCTGCTGTACTGCAGGATGGGTGATGAAATAGTGAATACGCTGAGCGTCGCGTTCGCTGTCGATCAGCCCCTCGTCACGCATCCGCGCGAGATGCTGCGAGGTGGCGGAAGGGCTCAGGCCCGTGGCGCGGGCGAGTTCACCGGCGCTGGCCCGCGGCGCGTCGCACAGCATGCACAGGATCAGCAATCGGTGAGGATTGCTCATCGCTTTCATTAGCGCGGCGGCTTCTCCGGCGCGGGCCTGCAGATCTTCAGGTGTGGTCATGTATTTTAGCTTTTTCTAAATTTAGATAACTCTAAAATAAAAAGACCGCCAGCGCCAGCACATTTTCCCGTGACTCAGGCCGGAACGGCGAGATCGGCTATCTGCGCCCGGGCGCTGGCGATCCCGGCGTCGCGACCGTGCGGGCGGTTATCCAGCCCTTCGGCATAGATAAACTCCACCTCATGGATCCCCATCAGCCCCAGCACCGCGCGCAGATAGGGGGTGACGGCGTCGGTGCTTTCGCCCTGGTGAATACCGCCGCGGCTGCTGACGACCACCGCCCGGACGCCCTCGACCAGCCCCTGCGGCCAGCTGTCGGTGTAGCGAAAGGTTTCCCGCGCCCGCGCCACGAGGTCGAACCATTTCTTCAGATCGGTCGGGACGTTGAGGTTATACATCGGGGCGCCGATCACCAGCAGGTCGCTGGCTTTTAACTCGGCGATAAGCTGGTCGGAGAGCGCAACCGCCGCGCGGATGGCCGGCTGCGGATCCGCCGCCCCGCGCAGGGCGGCGAACAGCGCGCCATCCAGCGTCGGCAGCGCCATGGCGCTGAGATCGTGTTCGCGGATCCGATCGGGGTGACCCGCCGCCTGGCGCGCCGCGAGAAATTCGTTAATCAGCTGATTGGTCAGGGACGTTTCGCCATTAATGCTGGATTTTAATACCAGAACGTTAGCCATGATAAGTGCCTCAGGTAAAGGGTAGAGGCAGAGACTAACACTGTCTTTTTTCTCTCTGGAGTGACATTATTTTCCGCTATTGTATCCCATAAGGAACCAATCTGTGCGCGACGATCTGAACGCGATCCCGGTGTTTGTCACGGTGGTCGAGAGCGGTAACTTTGCCAGCGCGGCGACGATCCTCCACGTCACGCGATCGGCGGTGGGGAAAACCATTGCCCGGCTGGAGGCGCGTCTCGGCGTGGCGCTATTCCAGCGCACCACCCGCAGGCAACTGCTGACGGAAGAGGGAGAGCAATTTTATCACCAGTGTCGGGAGGCGCTGGGTCGCATTCGCGAGGCCGAAGAAGCGCTGCAGCGCGGCAAAGGCGAGGTGCAGGGACGGCTGCGGATTTCGCTGCCGGTGCTGTTTGGCCAGCGCTGCGTGGCGCCGCTGCTGTTCCGCCTGAGTCAGCGCTATCCACTGCTGAAGCTCGAGCTCCACTACAGCGACCGGCAGGTCAATTTGCTGGAAGAGGGGTTTGATCTCGCGGTGCGTATCGGGAGCCTGGCCGATACCGGGTCGCTACGGGCGCGGGCGCTGGGGGAGCATGGCATGGTGCTGTGCGCGGCGGCGGAGTACCTGCGCCGCCAGCCGGCGCCGCAGACCATCGCCGGGCTGAGCGAGCACCGCACCCTCGGCTATCTGCATAACGGTCAGCTGCAAAAATGGCAACTTTACGACCCGCAGCAGGGCGAAGTGCGCTTCACCCCGGAGGCGTGGCTGGTGCAGGATGACTTTGCCGCCATCGCCGCCGCGGCGCAGCAGGGAATGGGCATCGCCTGGCTGCCGGACTGGCTGGTGGCGCAGGCGCTCGCCGACGGGACGCTGCAGCAGGTTCTGGCGCCCAGCGACCGTGTGCGTTTCGCTATCCACGCGGTGTGGCCGGAAGGGCCGTGGCTGCCGCAAAAAACGCGGGTGGCGATCGATGCCCTGCGGGAAGGACTGCGCCTTGCTAAAAGCACACCGCCCAGCGGTTAAGGGTATCTTAAGGCGTCCGGGCGATAATGACAGAAAGATGACGACTGAGAGCTATCGCCATGAACGCCCTGGAAACCCTGAATCAATCTGTTTTTTTCGCGCTTAACGCGCAGCCTGGCGCCGCGGATGGCCTGCTGTCGCTGGCCAGTTTTTGCGCCAATGGCATTGTGTTTATGATGCCGACGATCGCGCTCGGCCTGTGGTTTCTCGGTGGCCGTGAGGGACATCGTCAGGCGCTGTTTATGACCCTGGCCGTGATCATTTCCCTCGGGCTGGGGATGGTGTGCGGGACGCTCTGGTTCCATCCGCGGCCGTTTATGATCCCCCTCGGCCATACCTGGATAAGCCATCCGGCGGATAACAGCTTTCCCAGCGATCACGGTACGGTGATGTTCAGTGCTGCGTTTGCGCTGCTGTCGCTGCGCCTGCGGGCGCTTGGCCTGCTGATGCTGCTGGCCGCGCTGCCGGTGGCCTGGTCGCGGATCTATCTTGGGGTGCATTTTCCGCTGGATATGGTGGGCGCGGCCCTGGTCGCTGTCGGTGGGGTCATCGTGGCGAAGCGAGTCTGGCAGGCGGTCGGCCCACGACTGGTGCTGCTGTGCGAGGCCGTCAGCCGGCGGATGTTCTCCTGGCTGCCGGCGCGCTTTACGCCATAGTCTCAGCGGCGTGGCCGTCCGGCACGGGCGGCGCGACGGTATAACGTGCTGCGGGCGATGCCCAACATCTGCGCCGCCCGGCTGACGTTGCCGTTGACTCTGGCGAGGGTATCGACAATCAACTGCTCGTCATGGGCCTGCAATCCCCCGCGCGGCAGCGGCGCAGGCGCGGTGCGATAAGTCTCCGGCAGCGCATCGGGCGTTAATGTGTCGCCCTCATCGGCGAGGGCCAGCATCACCTTCAGGACGCTCTGCAGCTGGCGTACGTTTCCCGGCCACGGCAGCTGGCTGAGGTGGATCAGCAGCGCGGTGGACAGCGTCACCCGGCGCGAAGCGCCGCCCAGGTCGCGCCACAGGGTGGCGATAAAGGTTTCCAGCGCTGGCCACTCGCGCAGCGGAGGCAGCGCCAGGGCATACTCCCGCAGGCGCCACAGTAGATCTTCGCGGAATTCGCCGGCGCTGACCCGCTGGGTCAGGTTGCGGTGCGTGGCGCAGATCAAGGCGAAGTTCACCGGCACGCTGCGGCTGGCGCCCAGCGGGGCAACCTCTTTCTCCTGCAGTACCCGCAGAAGGCGGGTCTGCAGCGCCAGCGGCATATCGCCGATCTCATCAAGAAACAGCACCCCGCCCTCGGCTTCGCGGATTTTGCCGATATAGCCATTTTTACTGGCGCCGGTAAACGCCCCCGGCTGGTAGCCGAAAAGCTCGGACTCGATCAGCGATTCCGGGATGGCGGCGCAGTTAATGGCGACGAATTTACCGCTGCGCCAGCGGCTGTGCTGGTGCAGCGTGCGGCTGACATACTCTTTGCCGCTGCCGGTTTCCCCCTCAATACAGAGCGCGATGCCGGCGTTAAGCAGCCGGAGCAGCTTTTCGCCTTCCCGCGGGCTGGTGAAGGGGAGCTGCATGGCCGGCGGGGCGCTCACCGCCACCCGGCGGCGGGTGGGCTCGCGCAGTCGATAGTGATAGCGACCCTGCGGGGTGGTCAGCGGCAGAGGAACGCTGACCGCCGTTTGCGTCAGCGTCGGAAAAAGCGACGCAAAGGTGAGCTGGCCAAACTGCGCCGCGCTCAGGCCGAACTCGCGCATCGCCAGCCGGTTGCCGGCGGTGAGGACGTTATCGGAAAAGACCAGCAGCAGCTCCTCGACGCTGTCGAGCTTGTCCACCTGCCGGTGCAGGCTCATCAGCCACTGCTCAGGATGCAGGCTCTGCTTCACCCACAGATACTCAATCTGCTTTGCCGCTGCTTTCACCCAGCCAAAGGTATGCTGGTGGGGAAAATCCGCCGGGCCGGAGATATCCAGCACGCCGGCGATACTTCCGTCCGGCCGCTGGAGCGGCATCGCCGCGCAGTACAGATTCTGGTTGCGGGTGAGAAAGTGCTGACGGCCATCGATTTCGCAGCCGTCGTCAATCGCCAGCGCGGTGCCGATGGCGTTGGTCCCACGCCCGCTTTCGCTCCACAGATTGCCGGGCGCCAGCGCCACGCGCTGCGCCTTTTGCATCGCCTGGGTATCGCCGACGGTGTGCAGCACCAGACCGCCGGGGTCGGAGAGGATCACCACCGACTGCAGGTCCGCCACCTGGCGCGACAGGGCTTCCACCACCGGCTGCGCCAACTGCTGCAGGCTGCGGTGGCTGGCGAGTCGATCCGCCAGCTCGCCGGCGTCGAGGCGGGGAAAATCCTCGGTAGCGGGATCCAGACCGTAGCGCTGGCAGCGAGACCATGAATCGCTCAGCAGGGGATTGGCGTTAACCTCTGGTGCGAGAAGAAAGGGATTGCCTGGCACAGGGCACCTCTGGGTCGATGTTGCTGTGTTGCAATATTGTAGCTATTTGGTTTATTTGGTGTTGCGATTTGCAACACATAAGTGGAAACCCGTGCAACAGTGGCTGACCATCTGCCCAGTTAGTGAAGGCAACCTATTAATAAATAAAAAGATTTAAAGTAAATAAAAAACTGGCATAACCCCTGCAAAGTGAGAAGCGTTCGGCGGCAAGTTTAAAAAATCAATATGCCGCTGCGTCTCAACCCTACAGAAGGAGATTTGCGATGCGTTATGCACACCCTGGCCAGCCCGGCGCCCTGGTTTCATTTAAATCCGCTTACGGCAACTTTATTGACGGTAAATTTGTCGAGCCGCTGAGCGGTGAATTCTTTATGAATACCTCCCCGGTAGACGGCAGCAACATTGCGCAGTTTCCCCGGTCGGATGCCAGAGACATTGACTTCGCCCTCGACGCCGCCCACCGTGCGGCGCCGGCGTGGGGAAAAACCTCAGTGCAGCAGCGCTCCAGGCTGCTGCTGCAGGTCGCCGATCGTATTGAACAGCATCTGGAATATCTGGCGGTGGCGGAGAGCTGGGACAACGGGAAACCGATCCGCGAAACGCTGAACGCCGACCTGCCGCTGGCGGTGGATCATTTTCGCTACTTCGCCGGCTGCCTGCGCGCCCAGGAGGGGAGTACCGCCGAGATTGATGAAACCACGGTAGCTTACCATTTCCATGAACCGCTGGGGGTTGTCGGTCAGATTATCCCGTGGAACTTCCCGCTGCTGATGGCCGCGTGGAAGCTGGCCCCGGCCCTGGCGGCGGGTAACTGCGTGGTGCTCAAGCCGGCGGAACAGACGCCGCTGAGTATTACTCTGCTGCTGGAGCTGATCGGCGATCTGTTCCCGGCCGGGGTGCTGAACGTGGTGCAGGGTTTCGGCAAAGAGGCGGGCGAGGCGCTGGCCACCAGCAAACGTATCGCCAAGCTGGCATTTACTGGCTCCACGCCGGTCGGGCGGCATATTCTCGCCTGCGCGGCGGAGAATATTATCCCCTGCACCGTCGAGCTGGGGGGCAAATCGCCCAATATCTACTTCGCCGATGTGATGGAGGGAGAAGAGGAGTTTATTGAGAAGGCGGTGGAGGGGCTGGTGCTCGGCTTCTTCAACCAGGGTGAGGTTTGTACCTGCCCGTCGCGGGCGCTGATCCATGAATCCATCTATGAGCCCTTTATGGCGCGGGTCATGGAGAAGGTGGCGCAGATCCGCCGCGGCGATCCGTTAGATACCGACACCATGATCGGCGCCCAGGCTTCCCGCCAGCAGTTCGACAAGATCCTCTCCTATATTCAGATTGCCCGGGAAGAGGGCGGCCAAATCCTGACAGGCGGCGAGCGGGCGGCTATCGCGCCGGCGCTGGATAATGGTTTTTATATTCAGCCCACGCTAATTAAAGGCCGCAACGATATGCGCTCCTTCCAGGAGGAGATCTTTGGGCCGGTGATCGGGGTGACCACCTTTAAGGACGAAGCGGAAGCGCTGGCTATCGCCAATGAGACCCAGTTTGGCCTCGGCGCTGGGGTGTGGACGCGCGATACCAACCTCGCCTATCGCATGGGCCGCGGCATAAAAGCGGGTCGCGTATGGACCAACTGCTATCATGTCTATCCGGCGCATGCGGCGTTCGGCGGCTATAAACAGTCCGGCGTCGGCCGGGAAACGCACAAGATGGCGCTGGATGCCTACCAGCAAATCAAAAACCTGCTGGTGAGCTACGGCACCGCACCGCTGGGCCTGTTCTGAAGTCCATCTCATTTCTGATTGATTCCCAGTCCGCAATCCATTCGGGTTGCGGATTTTTTTTACTTCAAAATAACCCCATGCAAACGATGGGTTTGTATCGGCGGCAACGGCAATATATTCACATCACTGATATAACTACTTTCACTTGAAATTAAAAACACTTCCAGAACAAGAAATTATCGGATGGGGGCTGACTGTCTTTGCGTCGTTTGTGTAGAAATGATGAATATTAATACCAGGAAAATTCCTAATTTTTTGGTGCTGCCCGGCAAGCGCACAATAAAACAAGACGACTTTTTGAACACTTATCTTTAAATTTGTTAATGGAATTGACCTGTTGTTGTTTAAAGGTATTTAAATTTCTTTTGTATAGATATGTAAATTAACATTGAAAAGCTATTTCAAAAATTAACTTTATGGCGAATACAGTTGTTAACCTACAATTAACATTTCCTCAGGTTGCCTTTTGATACTTCGGGTAATATATTTATTTCGCACATCAAAATAACTCTTTTTTCTTCTGCTTGTCATTCATGGCCATCTGTTGGCGAAATAAAGCAGAGTGGAGAGAACGTGTGCCTACTATCCTGCGGAAGGAACGCAATGAACATTTACAGGGAGGAGCTGACGAGCCGTTTCGCGATAGCTATGGAGCTATTGACGATGATGGAAAATATATTCGTTAACGATGAGATAAATAATGAAAAAACAACCTCGCTTTATCACCATCCTCATAGGGGCGCTGCTTTCTGGCGTCGCCTTCCAGGTTACTGCGGCCAATACCATTAATCCAAACTCGGGCACCAGTGCGCAAGGCGCCGGCGGGCAGATCACCTTCAATGGGTCGATCACCGACAGCTCTTGCAACGTCGATAGTAATTCTTCCGGCCAGCCTGTGGATCTGGGCAAATGGGCCAGCAACTATTTTACCGGCACCGGCGCCGAAACCACGAAAACTCCTTTCCATATCAAAGTGAAAGATTGCCCGGCCAGCGTGACTACCGTCGCCGTGCTGTTTGACGGCGCGCGTGAACAGACGGATACCTCCCTGCTGGCCATCAACGGCGGCGGCGCCAAAGGCGTAGCCATTAAGCTGTATGAGCACGATCAGACGACGGCGGTCAGCCTCGGTAAAACGACCGCAAAACAGACGGTCACTCCGGGTTCCAGCGGCGGCACCGGCACTGCCGACCTCGAGTTTTACGCCGACTATGTCTCCACCGCGGCGACCGTGACGGCAGGTAAAGCCGACGGTACGGCTAATTTCAATATGATTTATAACTAATCATATTGCACGTTATTCAGAGTCAGTTCATTGTGTCCTGATTAATTGCAGATAGCTAAAGAGATAATTTTCATGAAGTCATGAAATATATTCGTGACGGTATATTTGTTTTTGCTAATTATCCCGACGGGTACTGGCTCTGTTATTTACTGCTTTATTTTATTGTCTGTTCAACCTTTGCCTGATGGTAAGTCATGATGAAGAAAATAATTGCCGTTGCGGCCTTTCTGCTGTGCTCCACGGCAGCGCAGGCCGGTATTGTCATGGGTGGAACCCGTGTGATTTATCAGGAAGGGAAGCGTGAAGCTGCTATTTCAGTCACTAATGCCGATACCCATACGCCCTATCTGGTGCAGTCATGGGTGGAAAATTACGCGGAAAACGATAAGGCCAGGGTGCCCTTCATTGTCACACCGCCCTTGTTCCGTCTCGATCCGGAGCAAAATAACGTCCTGCGCATTAACTTTATTGGCGCCTCGTTGCCCAGCGACCGTGAATCGGTCTACTGGCTGAACGTCAAAAGTATCGCCCCGACGCCCCAGGGCGAGGTGAACAAGCTGCAGGTCAATATTAAGTCGAAATTCAAAATCTTCTATCGCCCCAACGGCCTGGCTGGCGACCCGGCGAAAGCCTGGCAGCAGCTGAAGTTTAGCCAGTCCGGCGGTCATCTGACGGTGGCAAACCCCACTCCCTATTTTGTCTCTTTTTACGCCGTCGAGGTGGGCGGGCAGGCAATCGACGACCCTGGCATGGTGGCCCCCTTCGGTCAGAAAACGTGGTCGGTGAGCGGGCACGGCACCGTCAAATGGCGGGCGATTAACGACTACGGCGGCGTCAGCGATTTCGCCCAGCAGTAATTCCCCTTTGTAATGAGCTTACCGGACGGCGCCAGCATGAAAAGAATAACAACAGCCAGGGTGCGGGAGTATGCCGCGTTGCCCGTCACCGCCGGACGGGCGCTGGCGCTGGCGACGCTGCCGACGATGATCTGTTGTCTCAGCCCGCTGAGCCGGGCGCTGGCTGACGACTATTTTGACCCGGCGGCGCTGGAGTTTGCCGACCCGCAGCAGCAAACCTCCGATCTGCACTACTTCGCCAAACCCGGCGGACAGCAGCCGGGGACTTACCCTGCCACCGTGGTGGTTAACGACCAGGAGCTGGGCCAGGCCGATATTACGTTTGTTGACGATGGCGGGAAGCTGCAGCCGGTGTTGACGCCCGGGCAGCTGGCGGAGTATGGGGTTAACGTTAGCGCGTTTCCGGCTTTTCAAACGCTGCATGAGGGTGAGACCTTCACCCGGATCGAGAAGTTTATTCCCGACGCCAGCAGCCGCTTCACCTTCGCTAACCAGCGCCTGACGCTGAGTATTCCCCAGGCGGCGATGAACGTGCAAAGCCGCGGCTATGTCGATCCCTCGCGTTGGGACGATGGCGTGCCGGCCGCGTTTGTCGATTACTACTTTTCCGGCGCGCAAATCAAGAACGCCGATGACGGGGAGAGCAGCCGCTCAAACTATCTCAATTTACGCAGCGGCGTGAACCTGGGTGCCTGGCGGCTGCGCAACGTCTCCTCAATGCAGTACGACCAGCAGCGCCGACACTGGGATTCACAGAGCACCTGGCTGCAGCGCGACGTCCGCTCGCTGAAGAGTCTGCTGCGGATCGGCGATACTTACACCACCGGCGACGTGTTTGACAGTATCCCGTTTCGCGGCGTACAGCTGATGTCTGACGATGAGATGCTCCCGGACAGCCAGCGTGGCTTTGCCCCTACCATTCGCGGCGTGGCGCACAGCAATGCCAAAGTGACCGTCTCCCAGCACGGATATGTGATTTACGAAACCTTTGTGTCGCCGGGGGCGTTCGCCATCAGCGATCTTTATCCCACCTCGCAGAGCGGCGATCTGGAGGTGAAGGTGACCGAGAGCAATGGTTCGGTGCGCACCTTTACCCAACCCTATTCCGCCGTGCCGTATATGCTGCGCGAAGGGCGAGGCAAATTCAGCCTCAGCGCCGGCCGCTACCACTCCGGGGCGGATTCGGTGCGCTCGCCGGAATTCCTGCAGGGCACCCTGTTCTATGGCTTGTCGGCGGGATTTACCCTCTACGGCGGCACGCAGCTGGCCCAGGACTATCAGTCATGGGCGCTGGGCCTGGGCCGCGGCTTCGGCGAATTCGGATCGCTGGGAGGCGACGTCACCCAGGCCGTCACCCGTACCCCGTCGGGTAAGCGCTATGCGGGCCATTCGCTGCGCGCTCAGTATCAGAAAAATTTTGTCAGCTCGGGCACCGCATTCAGCCTCGCCAGCTATCGCTACTCCTCCAGCGGCTATTACGATTTTGCCGAAGCCAGCGCCCTGGAAAGCGCGCAGGGGCAGGTGGACAACCGGCGCCGACGGGAAGAGATCTCGGTGTCACAAAGCCTTGGCGATCTGGGGAGTCTGGCGGTTTCCGCCTGGTCGCAGGAATACTGGCACCGGCAGAGCCGGGATGAGACGGTACATCTCGGGTTCTACAGCGCCTGGAAAGGGATCTCCTGGGGTGTGGGCTATTACTACACCCGCGCCAGCGGTCAGCAAAAAAATGATCGCTCCTGGTCTTTCAATATCAATATTCCGCTGGGTGGTCCGCTGTCCGACAGCGCGGTGAGCTACAACACCACCTCGGACAGCAATGGCTATACCTCGCAGCAGGTGTCGCTGTATGGCGCGGTGCCGTCGCGGCCGAACCTGTTCTACTCGGTTCAGCAGGGCTATGGCAATCAGGGACGAGGCAGCAATAGCAGCGCTGCTCTCGACTACCACGGCGGCTTCGGCAACGCCCAGCTTGGCTATCGCCATGACGCCGCCAGCAACCAGCTGACCTGGGGAGGCGCCGGCTCGGTGGTCGCGCATCCGCACGGGGTCACTTTCGGCCAGACGGTGGGCGAGAGCTTCGCCATCGTCCGCGCGCCGGGGGCCGCCGGGGTGGCGGTACAAAACGGCAACAATGTGCACACCGACTGGCGCGGCTATGCCGTGGTGCCGTCCCTCACCGCCTATCGGAAAAATGTCATTACCCTCGACACGGAGTCGATGGCGGATGATACCGACGTCGACCAGCAGGGGCAGACGGTGATCCCCAGCGGCGGCGCGGTGGTGATGGCCAACTACCGGACCCACATTGGCAACCGGGTGCTGTTTACCCTGCGCAATGCCCAGGGGCCGTTACCGTTTGGCGCCAGCGCGCAATTGGTCACGGCGGAGGAGAGCGGCAATGCGCCGGGCGGCATGGTGGCTGACGGCGGCCAGGTGTACCTCAGCGGTGTACCGCAGGAGGGGACCCTGGCGGTGAGCTGGGTCGTGAACAACCAGTCGCAGAGCTGCAGGCTGCATTTTCATCTTCCGGATAACCCACAGCAGAGTCTGAACACGGTGAAAACCGTCTCCGGACTGTGCCAGACACGCTGAGGCGGCTATGAAATCTGTTTTTCGTCTACTTCCTTTCCTCTTTCTGCTGACGCTGAGCGGTTATCTTCCCGGCCTGCGGGCGGAAACCTGCCGCGCGAATATCGGTCAGACCACGGTCAATATTCCCAATATCAAGTATTTACCCACGCTGCCGGTCAATACCCAGATGACCAGCGCGATGGCGGATAACGGCAGCGGGATCCCCTTTTCCTGCGACCTGCAGCTGCCGACGGCGAGCGCCAAACGCATCGTCTATAAGCAGCTGAAAACCGGCGGCGCACCGGTGGTGATTAATGGACAGCACGTCTACCCCAGCGCCATCGACGGCATCGGGTATTCGCTCAGCTTTCAGTGCGCCGGCGGCCCGATGCGCGCTATCGACGGCAGCCACTCCGCGGGCGGCGAGTCGGTGGTGGTGTGCGACAGCGCGATGCTCCCGGCGCTGATGACGCAGCAGCAAACCACGGTCAGGATCGCGGTGACCTTCTATAAAACCGGGACGGTGCAGCTGGCGGACGGGACGCATACTAACTCGCCGTCGCTGCCGCAGGTGGGGGAGATGACCATTGAGCAGCAGGCCAGCGGCAGCGCCGGCTATGTCGCCAGCGCGCCGGTCAGTATCGATATGGCTGCCCTGAACGTGGACATCGGCAGCAGCGGTAGCTGTCAGGTGACGACGTCGTCGATCCAGGTCACTCTGGGCACGGTAAACCGGGCGGAGTTTCACGGTAAAGGGAGCACCGGCGGCCAGGCGAAGCGCTTTTCGATCCCGGTGTTCTGTCCGACGCCGACCGACGTGCGCATCGGCTTTTTCGGCGTGAGCGTGGAGAGCGATACCCTGGCGCTGAGCCAGGTCAGCAACAGCGCCAGCGGCGTCGGTGTGAAGCTGACCTACGGCAATAACCCCGGCGCGGCGGTGCCCGACGGCACCAGCGTTAAGATCAATGAGGCCAGCAATCTGCCGATCCTGAAAAGGGTAACCGGCGCCAGCGCCGGGACCGCCGAGGCTATCAATTTTAACGCGCAGTATGTGCAAACCGACGCCACTGTGGCGGCGGGCACGGCCAACAGCATGGTGACCTTCGCCCTGGAGTATAACTAGCCTGGCCCCGGGGGCAGACTGCCCTGCAGCGGGATCGGCACTACCGCGCCGTAGTCGTCGATATAGTTCAACTGGTACAGGCGAGCGCTGTCGGTGGTCATTACGGTATGGCTGCTGTAGGGCCGGAGCATCACGTTTCTCATCGGCGAGAGGTGGCCTTTATTATCGATCAGCGCTCCGTTGACCAGGGTGATATGCAGAGGGCCTGAGTTCGTCAAGCGCAGGTTATTGCCGCTCTGCTGCCACTGCAGCTTTTGCACCTCTTTGACGAGGGTGGTGGCGATGGCGGGTGGACGATAAAACAGCTTCAGACGGGTGCGGACGACAAATTGCAGCGTATGATTGTCGCCGGCGGTCGGCGGCGTCTCCTGGATATTGACCCAGAACAGGCTTTCCCGATCGTCGGGCAGCCCGCTGCCGAGATAGATAAAGCGCAGTTGGGCGGATTGCTGCGGCGATAAATAGACCAGCGGCGGCGTCGCCACCATCGGCAGGCCGACGCGCGAGGCATTGAGCCCGGCATCCAGCCAGATCTGCACTTTATAGGGGGTGCTGCTGCGGTTATTGATATTCAGGCTGGCGACTTTGTCTTTTCCTGAATAGATCACCCGTGAGGCATTAATGGTTATCCCGGCGCAGGCCTGAAAGGCCAATGCGCTGAGCAAAACAGCCACCTGAGTTTTCATGATCGCTTCCTTTACGTCGACGTTTCATCCCTGACCGGAAAGCTATTCCTGCATAATGGTAAACCGGGCCGTCGCGTTGCCGTCGCCAGGATCCATGTGGGCTTTATCCCAGGTGTAGTAGAAAGCTTTGAGCCTGAAGGTGCCGGAGCCGCCGTCCACCGGGATCTCAATGCGGGGATCGTGTTGCGGATCGATGCGTTCATCGAGGCTGAGCGGAGTGCCTGTACGGTCGGTGAGCAGAATTCCTACGTTGCCGGCTGGCTTGCCGCGGCCGTCGAGGGCCAGTACGCGATGTTCAGGCATGCCGGCGGGGGTGGGGCCATCCACCACAATATAGTAGGTGCCTTTCTCACAATCTTTGACGCGAATATCGACACCTACCGCCGGCCCGGTGCCAGACTGACTGTTTTTCAGCCGCGACAGCGGAATGTCGCCCATGCTGACGTTGATGACCCCGTTATCGCCCGCTCCCTCAAGCTTGCATGCCCCGTTCACAACCTTACCGATAAAGTTCAGCGTGCCGTCTGCCGCGCCAACCGGGCCGGCAACCAGTCCGGCAACCAATGTCGCCAGACACAGCGAGATTAATTTCATTTTCTTTCCTTCTGTAGTGCCGATAAAACAGATCGCCAGAGCATGAATTCTGCCGCGTCAGGGGGGAATTATTTGCACTGGATATGTTTTTAATTAATTTATTTAACTTACCAATTTATTTACGTCTGGAAATAATCTGCGCATGTTATTTATTATCGCTTTACCGGGATATTAGCGTGGGAAAATAGCGGAGTAAATAAGACGGACAATGACCAGAGTGGAAGGGGGAATATCGCGAGATAAAATGTTTTGTTATTTTAATACAATGAGTTAGATTTTTCCTGCTGCTGTTTTTGAACCTAATTTCGACATCACGTCAGGCTGGAAAATACGATCGCTGGCGTAAGGCTACGCCCGGCGGATGAGAAATCATTCACCGGGCGTAGCCCTGTTTCGTTGTCAGATTTGCGATCGGCAACCGCCACGCCGGGTTGTATGTCCCGGAATTTAAAAATAGGATGAATTCCCTGTTACGCGCGGCGGAGGGTGCTGACTGAGAAGCGGCCCGCCACCCCGGCGCGCAAACCCGATAACAATAAGGATGGCGAGATGAAACTGACGGTGGGGCTGGCGCTGACGCTGGCGATAATGACCTGCGGCGCCCAGGCGCGCGATATGCAAACCATCGAGCGCAGCGGTGAACTGAAGGTCGGCGTGCCGGGCGACTACGCCCCGCTGGCGTTTCGCAATGCCGCCGGCGAGCTGCAGGGCTATGACGTCGACATGGCCCGCGATCTCGGGCGCACGCTGGGGCTGAAGGTGAGCTTCGTCTACACCAGCTGGCCCGCGCTCGCCGCCGATCTGCAGGCGGACAAATTCGATATTGCGATGGGCGGCGTGACGCAGACGCCGGCGCGGGCGAAGGACTTCGCCCTCAGCCACCCGGTGGTGGCGAACGGTAAAATCGCCTTAGCCAACTGTCAGGCTGCGCCACGGCTTGGATCGCTGGAGAAGATTGACCGTCCGGAGGTGAAGGTGGTCGTCAACCCTGGCGGCACAAACCAGAGCTTTGTCGATGAGCATATTAAGCAGGCGCAGATTATTCGCATACAGAACAACGTCGATAATCTGGAGGCGCTGCGGCAGAAAACGGCCGATATGATGGTGACCGATCTGATCGAAGGCGACTATTACCAGAGCAAAGAACCCGGTGTGTTCTGCGTCGCCAACGAGACGCCGTTCGCCGGCACCGCCAGCGATAAGGTGTATATGATGAGTAAAGATAATCCGGCGCTGCTGGAGAAAGTGAACCAGTGGCTGGATAGCCAGGACAAAGAGGTTCTCAAACGGAAATGGAAAATTCGCGGTTAACGCGGCGGCGCGTCACCGCCGGCGGGCGCGTCCGGCGGTGGTTATCGGCCGCAGTCAGCCCTGCGGCGACAGCGCCTGTCGCGCCAGACCGCGGAAGTAGCAGGCGTAGCCGAGGGTGGCGGTCAGGCACAGCATATAGCCAAACGACTCGCTGCCTTCCTCCACCGTATTTTTCACCACCCGGGCGAAGTTCTCATTCAGTACGGCGTACCACAGGCCGTGCATGCCGAACAGCCGCGAGAAGACCAGAATCGCCAGCAGGCCGCTGATCATCATGCCGTAATAGGGCGTGCGGGTATAAGCCGCCAGCTGCGACAGGGTCTGACGCAGATGGCGCAGCGGCGCCAGCAGCGACCCCGCGGTGGCCAGCAGGGCAAACCACACCCAGCTGCCATGGGAAAGTAAATCAAACAGGCCATCCAGCTCACGGATCAGCATGGCGAGGAAGAAGCCGCCGATGAGGATATTGCTGTAGCGTAAGTGGGGGTAGTTGCGCGCCAGCAGGAAGTGAACCAGTACGATGACGGCCAGCACGCTCTCCTGCACCACTTCAGTCAGCGACACCTCCGGGATGTCGTTGCCAAATACCCGAATATCCACCCACAGGCAGAGTACCGCGAGAGCGGCTGCGACCGCCGCGCCGAGAAAGAAAAGCAAGCTTCGTAACAGAGACATTAACACCACAACTTATAGTTAAAACAAATATCATAAGTTTTGGGAATACATGTTCCTGTTCACTTTGTGCGACTTTGCGGCTGTTTTTTAACATTTTGCGCTTTTTAGCGCCGGGAAAGGCGACAGGGGAGGGGGACTCCCCTGAATGAGAGGCGTCAGAGAATATCATCCACCACGCCGCCGTCAACGCGCAGCGCGGCGCCGGAGGTGGCCGACGCCTGCGGCGAGCAGACGTAAACCACCATATTGGCGACCTCTTCCACCGAGGCCGCCCGCTGGATCACCGAACTCGGACGATGGGTCATGACAAACGCTTTCGCCAGTTCCTCCAGCGACTGGCCGGTTTTCGCCACTTCGTCTTTCAGCATTTCGGCAAAGCCGTCGGAAATCGTCGGCCCCGGCAGCACGCTGTTAACGGTCACTCCGCTGCCGGCGACATATTTCGCCAGGCCGCGGGCCAGCGACAGCTGGGCGGTCTTGGTGACGCCATAGTGGATCATGTCCGCCGGGATATTGCGCGCCGATTCCGAGGAGATAAACACCACCCGCCCCCAGCCTTTACTGACCATCGCCGGCAGCAGCCCTCGCGACAGGCGCACGCCGGACATGACGTTGGTCTGCCAGTAGTTTTCCCAGGTCGCGTCGTCGGTGGCGTAAAAATCCTGCGGGCCGTAGATCCCGGCGTTATTGACCAGAATATCGACGCCGGTCACGGCCTGCAGCAGCTGTGCCGCGCCGTCGGCGCCGCTGAGGTCGGCGACGGCGGAGCGCGCTTTCGCCCCCGGCACCTCATTTTGCAAGCGGGCGATCGCGGCGTTCACACTCTGCTCGCTGCGCCCGTTAAGGATGATCTCTGCGCCGCTCTCCGCCAGGCCTTTGGCGATAGCAAAGCCAATACCCGCCGTGGAGGCGGTGACCAGCGCGACTTTCCCCGATAAATCAATCTTCATGTTCCTGCCTTCTGGTTGTGGATCTCCCATTAAGCGTAGCAGCGGCGGTATCGGTGAGGATCAGTAACCGGCGTGCTTATTGACCAGGTTTTTGAGCGGCAGCCCGCGACGCTGGCGCTGAATGTTCTCCAGCAGCTGGCGGGCGATCACCTCGGCAGGGGCCGCAGAGGCCATATGCGGGGTGATCACCACCTGCGGATGGCGCCACAGCGGATCGTCCGCCGGCAATGGCTCCTGCGGGAAGACGTCGAGCACCGCTCCGGCGAGCTGGCCGCTCTCCAGCGCCGCCAGCACATCCTCATTGACCATATGCTCTCCACGCCCGCAGTTGATTAACACCGCCCCGGCGGGAAGCCGGCTGAAGAGCGGCGCGGCGAGAATACCCCGGGTCTGCGCGGTGAGGGGCAGGAGGTTAATCAGCCCGTCAAGCGACCCGAGGAAGCTGTCGAGCGCCTCCTCGCCGCGGTAGCAGGTGACGCCAGCCAGCTGCTTCTCACTGCGCGACCAGCCGGAGACCCGATAGCCAAGGCGGGCCAGCTGGTCGGCGATATAGCCGCCAATTTCGCCGAGTCCCATAATGCCGATATGGAAGTCGGCGGCGGCGCGCTGGGGATAGAGCTTCCAGGTTTGGGTCCGCTGGTGGGCCAGCGCCCGGTCAAAATAACGCTGGAACCACAGCACGCCCCACAGGGCATATTCGAACATGCCGTGACGAAAGTCCTCATCGATCACCCGGCACAGCGGGATATCGCTGGCGAACAGCGCGGGCGGCAGATGATCGACCCCGGCGGACGCGGCCTGGATTAGCTTCAGCCCTGGCGAGCGGGTCAACAGCTGCGGGCTAGGGAACCAGCAGCTGGCGTACTGCGCGCCGCGCGCCGCCTGGTGATGGGGCAGGAGCGCGGTGACGTCGGGAAACTGCTGCAGGGCGGCGCAGATATCGCGGGCGAAATCCGCGTCGTTACAATCCACCACGATAGTGATATCGGACATAGGCGTTAGTCTTTGTAAGAAGTATCGAGACGGTCAAGACGGCGCAACCACGCCTGCCAGACCTGTTGACGTTCATGCTCCACGCCCATCAGCTGCTCGCAGGCGTGCTGGCTAAGGTGCGGGGCGATGGTGTGGATCGGGCTGAGGGCCGCCAGCTGGGCGGTGGCCATCTGGATCTCGCAGGCGCGGTTCAGGTAGTACATGATGTAAAACGCATCGGCCACGGTGCGGCCCACCGACAGCAGGCCGTGGCTCTGCAGGATCATGGCGATGTTATTCCCCAGCGAGCGCTGAATGCGCGCCCGTTCGTCGAGGTCAAAGGCCACCCCTTCATAGGGATGGTAGCCGACGCGCTGGTAAAACTCGGTGCTGATTTGGTTGAGCTGCAGCAGGCCGTCCTCGCAGGCGGCCACCGCCATCCCCGGCAGGGTATGGGTGTGGATCACGCAGTGGGCGTCTTCCCGGGCCATATGCACCGCGCTGTGGATGGTGAAGCCCGCCGAGTTAGCCGGCGCCTCGCCCTCTACGACCTTGCCCTGCATATCCACCACGATCAGGTTGCTGGCGGTGACTTCGTCAAACATCATGCCGAAGGGGTTAATTAAAAAACGCGGCTCGCCATCGCCGGGCAGGCGCACGGAGAAGTGGGTGTAGAGGGTATCCTCCCAGCCGAACAGCGCCGCCAGCCGGTAGGCGGCGGCCAGCTGCTGGCGCAGGTGTTGCTCAGTTGCCATTTAGCGTACTCCCATAAATTCACGGATTCGTTGCAGAGAAGGGGCCTCCAGCGGGCTGCGGATCACCTGCGGGGCGATGTCGGCCTGCACCACGCCGTTCTCCATCAGCACCACGCGGTCGGAAATCGACAGGGCAAAATCCATCTCGTGGGTGACAATCAGCATGGTCATGCCTTCGCGGGCCAGCGACTGAATGACCTTCAGCACCTCGCCCACCAGCTCGGGATCCAGCGCTGAGGTCGGTTCGTCAAACAGCATGATGTCCGGCTTCAGCGCCAGCGCCCGGGCGATCGCCACGCGCTGCTGCTGGCCGCCGGAGAGCTGGCCGGGGTATTTGTGGGCGTGGGCCAGCAGACCGACGCGGTCGAGCAGCGCCAGGGCCTGCTCGCGGGCGACCGGCTGATCCAGCAGCTGGTGGTAGCGCGGAGCCAGCATCACGTTGTCGAGCACCGTGCGGTGGGGGAACAGGTTGAAGCTCTGGAAGACCATGCCGATACGCCGCACCCCGGCGCGCATCTGGCGTTTATCGACGATGGCTCCGCCTTTCAGGTAGTCCTCGCCGTAGAGAATGATCTCCCCGCCATCAATACTTTCGAGGGCGTTGATGGTGCGGATCAGGGTCGTTTTGCCTGAGCCGGACGGGCCGATGATGCAGATCACCTCCCCATTCTCCACCTGTAGGTCGATGCCTTTCAGCACCTCATGCTGACCCCAGGATTTGCGGATGCCCCGCAGATCCAGCGCCGGCGGCGCGCCGTTGACGGCCGGAGTTTTGATCTCCTCCGTCAGCGCCGGCAGGCTCTGGCGCAGCGCCTGGCATTCCGCCTCGCTGAGGGTTTGCGGACGCTTGCGCTGAATATCGAGGCTATTCTCCAGCCCCCGGAACAGCCAGGTGAAGACGGTAACCACCATGACGTAGTACACCGCCACCGCCAGCAGCGTCTCCATCACGAGGAAATTTTGCGCGTACAAGCGCTGGCCGGTGAGCAGCAGCTCGGGTAAGGAGACCACCGACAGAATCGAGCTCAGCTTAATGATGGTGATGTATTCATTGATCAGCGTCGGCAGCGAGATGCGAAACGCCTGAGGAATAATAATTAGCCGCTGGATGCCGATAAAGCTGAAGCTCAGCGCATGGCCCGCCTCGCTCTGCCCCTTGGCCACCGACAGCAGGCCGCCGCGGTGGATCTCCGCCATATAGGCCGCTTCGGTGACGGTCATCGACACCAGCCCGGCGATAAACGGCACCCCGAGTAGCGGCTGGGTCACCGGAAACAGCTGCGGCAGGTTGTAGACAAACACCAGCAGCACCATCAGCGGCACGCTGCGAAAAAACCAGATATAGAGTTCGACGGGGATCTTGACCCAGCGCGGCGCGGAGAGCTTCGCGCAGGCTAACAGAAAACCGACCACCAGGCCGATCCCCCAGGACAAGGTGCTGACCACGATCACGGTCACGCACGCCTGCCAGAATGCTCCAATGCTAAACAGTGAAAAAAAGTATCCCCAATCGAACGCCATACCGACTCCTGTTGCGCAGTGCTTATTGTCTTAATCGATGCTTTCTAAGTTGTATTTTTTGATCAGCGCGGCATATTGGCCGTTGGCTTTCAGCGTGGCCAGGGTGGCCTTAATCGCCTCCGCCAGCTCGGTGTTACCTTTGGCGACGTAGATCCCCAGCGGCAGCGGGTAGACCAGGCGCGTAGAGCTTATCCCCAGGCGGCCGCGGCTCTTGTCGACGATGATCTGCGCCGCCGGGGCAATCTCAAGCTGGGCGCCGATGTTCTTCGACAGCAGCGCCTGCGAGGCTTCCGGCGCCGTCGGGAACTCCTGAATGGTGATGGCCGGTTTACCGTTTTTCAGGCACCACTCATCGGAGTGTTTTTTCAGGCTGGTCACCCAGGTGGTGCCTGCCTGCAGGCCGACCTTCACACCGCACAGCTCATCTTCGGTTTTCGGCTGCACCGCGCCGCCCTTCAGGGCGATGATCGACGCGCCGGAGAGGGCGTAAGGGATGGCGTCGGCCTGTTTCTGGCGTTCCGGCGTCACGTACATCCCGGAGATCACCGCATCATATTTCTTGCCGATGCCGAGGATCAGGCTGGTGAACTTGGTGTCGATCAGCTGCGGTTTGGCCTGCAGATGTTGGGCGATCAGCGCGGCGAAATCCGGGTCGAGACCGACGATGTTGTTATTGCTGTCATAGGACTCAAACGGCGGGTAGGTGACCTCCATCCCCACCTTAAAGACGCCCTCGGTCAGCAGTTCCGCCGCCTGGGTGACAGGGGAAAAACAGGCGCTGACGGCGAGGGTAAGCGCGACACGGCGCGAGATTTTTTTCAGGGTGCTAGTCATCATGGATCCTCACGGGTGGTTAGGGGTTTTTTTGCTGAGCCTGTTTTTTCAAATGGCCAAACGTATTGGTGCCGCGCGCGCGCTCCGGTAGCTGAAGTTCACCGCGATTGACCTTTTCGCGCAGGTAGCGATAGGTTTGCAGGGCCTGGCTCCACATATGCTCTCCGATGCTGAGCTCCTGATATTCGCTGGCTTCGCCGGCGGCCAGAAAGGTCGGTAGCGGGCGGATCAGCGTGTGGTAATCGCAGGCGAAAAACAGCGGGAAGGAGTACCGCTCCTGCGGCACTTTGCGCACCCGGTGGGCTGTAGCAACAAATGTGCCAGCGCTGAGCACTTCCAGCATGTCGCCGATATTGATCACGAACGCCTCTTCTCCGGCGGCGTTCGTGACGGGAGGCGCGTCGATCCACACGCTTTCTTCATTGAGCACTTCAAGCCCGGGCTGGTCGGCGAGCAGCAGGGTGAAGCACTCATAGTCGGTGTGTGCACCAATTCCGGGAACATCTTCGACGCTGGCGTCGAACGGGTAATGGATTAGCCGCAGCTTAGCCGGCGGGCAGGTCACCATCGGTTTGAAATACCCTTCCGGCAGGCCGAGCGCGAGGGCGAAAGCGTCGAACAGGCGGTGGCCGAGGGCGAAGACCGCATCGTAGTAGGCCAGCACCCGCGCGCGGAAATCCGGCAGATCGGGCCACTCGTTGGCGCCGATCAGCGGTGTACCGGCGAGCACCAGCGGATGGTCGTCCGCCGCCTGGAAGCCGATATCGAACGCCTCTTTATGGTCCGGCTTGCCGGCGCCGTAGATCTCTTCTCCTTCCGGGACGTAGCCCTTATGGCTTTTGGAGCGGCCGATGTAGTAGTTCATCTTCTCCTCCATCGGCAGGGCGAAGATCTGCTTCGCCGCCTCGCGGACGCCGGCGATCAGCGCCGGGTCGATGCCGTGGCCGGTGATGTAGAAAAAGCCCACCTCGCGCGCCGCGCGGCCGATGGCGTCGGCCACCGCCTGGCGCCTGGCGAGATCGTCGCCGGCCAGATCGCGGATATCGATGGTCGGGAGTTCAGTAAAAGCGTGCTTCACGGCGGTCATGGCTGCGGTTCCTGTTCAGTGAGCGTTAAAAACTGCTGAAAGTGGGCCTGCTGGCGCGCGGCCATCCAGGCGTTGAGCGACCAGAGATCGGCCACCGGAACGTTGGTGAACGGCAGGTGGTGCAGATAGCCGTCGGCGCCAAACTCCGGCGTCAGGGTAGTTTGCTGATAGCCGCGCCGGCGCTGTGAATGCCAGATTTGCTCCCAGAAGCGCTCGGCAAAGGCCAGCGCCGGCTGATACTCCGGCGCCGCCGGGTGCGGCACCTGCGGCCCCTGGTCGTAGCCCACCCGGGCCTGCACGTGATGCACGCGGTCGATAAAGGCGCTGAAGTCATCGCAGGGGTCATCCAGCAAGCGCTCGCTAACCACCACCCAGTGGCTGATGTCGGCGGTAAAGCGCAACTGGGGAAGTTGCTGAACGATCTCCAGGGTGAGCCACGGGCTGTACAGCGAGGTGGCGCGATGGGTTTCAAAGCTGCAGGTCAACCCAAACCCGGCGGCCAGCTCGTGCGCCTTGCCGAGAAAATCGACCTGCTGCGCCAGCGGCCAGCGATCGTTGCCCGCCAGCAGATTGACAAAGCGCGGGTTGAGGCCGCTGGCCTCGGCGAAGCGGGTCTGCAGGCGCGCCAGATGCTGTTCCGGCGTTTCATGCTGGGCGGGGAGCACCCCACCGCCGCTGAAGAGGATGGCGATATACTCCAGCCCCGACGCCTGCAGGCGGTCGGCGAGCTGCCGCCGCTCCTCCGCCGTCAACGGGACGCGGGCTTCGATACCACAGCAGCCGACGCGCTGCAGTTCATCCAGCGTTTGCGGCCAGGGGGTCGTCACTCCCCAGAGGGTGCGAAAGCATTTCAGCTCCATGGCGGCTTCCTCAGGCGTACTTCACGCCGGGCAGGACGCAGAGCATCTCGTACAGCAGGTTGGCCGCCAGCTGGGAGGTATTACCGCTCACGTCGTAGGGGGGCGAGACCTCGACCAGATCGGCGCCAATCAGGTTCAGGCCGCGGCAGCCGCGGACGATCTCCAGCGCCTGAATGGAGGTCAGACCGCCGACTTCCGGCGTGCCGGTTCCCGGAGCCCAGATGGGATCGAGGCTGTCGATATCAAAACTGAGATACACCGGCCCGTCGCCCATCTGCTGGCGGACTTCGGCCATCAGCGGCGCCAGCGAGATATGCCAGCACTGCTCCGCCTGCACCAGGCGAAAGCCCTGGTCAACGCCCCACTGGAAGTCGCCGGCGGCGTAGCCCTGGGCGCGCTGGCCAATCTGCACCACCCGTTTGAGGTCGAGCAGTCCCTCCTCAACGGCGCGGCGGAAGGTGGTGCCGTGGGCGATTTTCTCACCGAACATCTCATCATTGGTGTCGGTATGGGCGTCGACATGGATGAGCCCCACCGGCCCATGTTTTTTGGTCAGCGCCCGCAGGATCGGCAGGGTAATGGTATGGTCCCCGCCGAGGGTGAGGGGGATCAGCGGATAACTATTCAAACCGGTGTAGTAATCTTCGATAATTTGCACCGATTTGAGCAAACTGTAGGTATTGATCGGCACATCGCCGATGTCGGCCACCGACAGCGAGTCGAACGGCGCGGCGCCGGTCGCCATATTGTACGGACGGATCATCACCGATTCGGCGCGAATATAGCGTGGTCCGTAGCGCGTACCTGAGCGCTGCGAGGTGCCGATATCCAGCGGAATGCCGACAAACGCCGCATCAAGTCCCTGTAAATCTTCGATAAACGGCAGGCGCATCATCGTGGCGCGGCCGGCGAAGCGTGGCATCTCATTGCCACCCTGCGGTTGGTGAAAGAGGTTATCCATGTCTGCTCCTGAATCTGACGGATGAAACGTAACAGGAGAGATAGTGCGCAACCCGCGCTGGACTTTACATCGTCTGGCGTAAATACTCAGTTCATTTATTGGTGAACTAAATACGATGCATAATGACGCCAGCCTCAATATTCGCCAGCTGCAGGTTTTCGAGGCGGTGGCGCGCCTGGAGAGCTACAGCCGGGCCCAGCAGGAGCTGGGCATTTCGGTCTCCGCCATCAGCAATGCGATGTCGCAACTGGAGGGACAGCTCGGCTTCACCCTCTGTCAGCGCGGGCGCGGCGGCTTTTCCCTGACCGAGAAAGGTCAGCAGTTTTTACAGCAGGCGATCCGCGTGCTGAGCGAACTCAATGAGCTGGAGCGGCAGTCGGCCCTGCTTAAAGGGGAGCACAGCGGCACCCTGTGCATCTCGACGCTCGACTCCATCGAGACCGAAACGGCGCTCTCGCTGCCGGTGGTTCTGCGTAGCTTCAGCGACAAATTTCCCCATGTGCATATCAAACTGATTATTCGCACCCCGGCGGAGCAACTGAACGGGGTGCTGAACAACCATATCGACCTGGCCATCGGCAGCTACAACTCGCAGGTGCATAACATCATCAGCGAGCCGCTGTACCGCGAGCAGCACTGGCTCTACTGCAGCGATCTGCACCCGATGTTCTTCAGCCGCCAGCTCGATAAAGAGCAGATCAGCCAGTGCCCGCTGGTGACCCGCAGCTACTGGAACACCAGCGATCTCCGTCGCCGGGGCTTCAGCAAAGGCAGCGCCACCGTTGAGACCGTCGACGCCCAGCTGCTGCTGATCCTCTCGGGAAAATATATTGGCTATCTGCCGGAGCATTACGCCTGGCCGTGGATCAAAGAGAACCGCCTGCGGGTGCTGCTGCCCAACGAGTTTGGCTTTCAGTCGCCGTTCTCGGCTATCTGTAAGCGCGGGCGCAGCAATGAACCCTATCTGAAAGCGTTCCGCGATCTGCTGAAGAAGAACACGGTGGCGCGGCCGAAGTGGAATTATTAAGCGGGGCGGGCGCTTCCCTCCGCCGTGGTGGCGGTTTTCGCCCTAAGCGCGCTGCCCGGCGGGGGCGGTTTCCCTGTTCAAAAAACGAACGGCAGCCGGTAGCCCGCCCGGGCTGCGGCTGCCAGGCAACTGCCTCCAGGTTATCCACAGGGTTAGGCGCCGCAGGTGTGGACAGGTCGCCTGGCGGCAGGGCGCGGCTAGCGGAATAAACGATGGCGTTTGCGTTTAATAAAACGGTACGAAAGGGAATCTGTGTTTGCCCCGCTTTTGACCGTGAAATCAGAAAATTTACTTCGCAGGCTAACCGCAGATTGCTTCAAAAAAATTCCCGTATTTGTTATATTGTTGTTCATTGATTACTCACCTCTGCGGTGCCAAAAAGAACAAGATTCACCGCAACCCAGGACAAAACCATGTTAGATTACCGCTTCCCGACAGCTTTGCAGATGGTTCTCAGCGTAGCAATGGCGGAGCAGATGGGTGAACGTTCAACGAGTGCGATTCTGGCCTACGGCCTGGAAGCCAACCCGAGCTTTATCCGCAAATTAATGGTTCCGCTCACCCGTGACGGCATCATTGTCTCCACGCTTGGCCGCCACGGCTCTATTCATCTTGGCCGCCCGGCGGACAAAATCACTCTGCGTGATATCTACCTTTCCGTTATCGAAGATAAAAAACTGTGGGCGTCGCGTCCTGAGGTCCCGGCCCGCTGCGTGGTCAGCGCCAACGCCTGCTGGTACTTCAAATCGGTCGCTGACGAAGCGGAGCAGGCTTCGCTCAACGTCCTCGCTCGCCATACCGTGGCCAGCGCGCTGGAGGCGCTCAAAAACGCCGATACCAGCGGCTGCGACCCGGTACCGGAAATGATCGCCCGCTTTAAAAAAGCGCATTAATCATTTTCTGGTGACGAAAAAAAACCGCCTTCAAATTGTGAAGGCGGTTTTTTGTTATCTGCTGCAGGCTAGGCGGGCAGATCCTCCTGGATCGGCTTACTGCGGGTCACCAGTTTCCGTAGCGTCACGTAAAACACCGGTGTCAGGAACAGACCGAACAGCGTCACCCCCAGCATCCCGGAGAACACCGTGATCCCGGTGACGCCGCGAACTTCCGCTCCTGCGCCGTGGCCGAGGATCAGCGGAATGGTCCCGGCGATAAAGGCGATGGAGGTCATCACAATCGGGCGCAGACGCAGGCGGCACGCCTCCAGCGCGGCCTCCATGATGCCTTTGCCCTGAATCTCCAGCTCGCGGGCAAACTCGACGATCAGAATGGCGTTTTTACAGGCCAGGCCCATCAGGACCACCAGCCCCACCTGCACGAAGACGTTGTTATCTCCCCCGGTCAGCCAGACGCCAAATAGCGCGGAGAGCATCGTCATCGGCACGATAAGGATCACCGCCAGCGGCAGGGTCCAGCTTTCATACAGCGCCGCCAGCACGAGGAAAGCCAGCAGCACCGCCACCGGGAAGACGATCAGCGCCGTGTTGCCCTGGGTGGCCTGCTGGAAGCTGAGATCCGTCCATTCAATATTCATCCCATTCGGCAGCACCTGTTTAGACATGGCGTCCAGCAGCGTCATCGCCTGCGAGGAGGAGAGAACGCGCGGATCGGCATCGCCAATCAGGTCCGCCGCCGGATAACCGTTGTAGCGGATCACCGGATCCGGCCCGTAGGTGGTACTGATATTCACCATACTGCCGATCGGCACCATTTCGCCCTGATTATTGCGGGTGCGCAGATTGGCGATATCTTCCACGCTCTCGCGGTATGGTCCGTCAGCCTGGGCCATCACGCGCCAGGTACGCCCGAACTGGTTAAAGTCATTGACATAAGACGAGCCGAGATAGGTCTGCAGCGTGCCGAACAGATCGGTCAGCGATACCCCCTGCGCTTTCGCCTTATCGCGATCGACCTGCACGTCCAGCTGCGGCACGTTAGCCTGGTAGGTCGAGATCGGGAAGTGCATCCCCGGCGTCTGCATAATCGTCCCGGACATGGCATTCACCGCGCTTTGCAGCGCGCCATAGCCCAGCCCACCGCGATCCTGGATGTAAAGGGAGTAGCCGGAGCCCTGACCCAGTCCTAAAATCGGCGGCGGCAGGATGGAGAAGCCAAAGCCCTGCTGGATTTGCGCGATTTTAGCGTTGATTTCCGCATTGATTTCCGCCGCCGAGTGTTTGCGCTGGTCGAACGGTTTCAGGCCAAAAAAGACCGTCCCGGTATTCGGCGTGTTGGTGAACTGCAGCGCGTTAAGACCGGGGAAGGCGACCGCATAATCGACCCCTTCGGTATTCATCCCGATCTCGCTCATTTTGCGGATCACCGCATCGGTGCGCGCCAGCGACGAACCTTCCGGCATCTTCACGCCGCCAATCAGGTACAGTTTGTCCTGGGTGGGAATAAATCCGCCGGGAACGACTTTAAACATCACCCCTGCGGCGCAGAGCAGCAGCAGGTACACCACAAACACTGCGCCACGGCGACCGAGGGTTTTACTCACCAGCCCCTGATAGCCGTTCGAGCTGCGCAGGAAAAAGCGGTTAAACGGACGGAAAATCCAGCCAAACAGACGATCGATCAGCCGGGTAGGGAGGTCTTTCTTCGCGCCGTGCGGCTTTAACAGCAGGGCCGCCAGCGCCGGGGAGAGCGTCAGCGAGTTGATGGCCGAGATCACCGTGGAGATGGCGATGGTCACCGCAAACTGCTTGTAGAACTGACCGGTAACGCCTGAGAGAAACGCCATTGGCACGAACACCGCGCACAGCACCAGCGCAATAGCGATAATCGGCCCGGAGACCTCTCGCATCGCCTGATGCGCCGCGGCAAGCGGCGCAAGCCCCTCTTCGATATTGCGCTCGACGTTTTCCACCACCACGATGGCGTCATCCACCACGATACCAATCGCCAGTACCAGCCCGAACAGACTCAGGGTATTCAGCGAGAAGCCCAGCAGATAGAGAATGCTGAAGGTACCGACCACCGATACCGGCACCGCGATCAGCGGGATAATCGATGCGCGCCAGGTCTGCAGGAACAGGATCACCACCAGCACCACCAGCACGACCGCCTCCAGCAGCGTCTGCACCACCGCGCGGATGGAGTCGCGGACGAAAACCGTCGGGTCGTACGGCGCCGCCCATTTCATATCTTCCGGGAAGCGGGTGGCCAGCTCGGCCATTTTGGCACGCACGGCGTTCGACAAATCGATGGCGTTAGCCCCAGGGGACTGGAAGATACCGATCCCGACCGCATCCTTATTGTTGAGCTGGGAGCGCAGCGCATAGCTACCGGAACCCATCTCGATGCGCGCCACGTCGCGCAGGCGGACCAGCGAGCCGTCCTGCGCCGTTTTCAGAATGATATTGCCAAACTCTTCTTCGGTATGCAGACGGCCCTGGGCGTTAATCGAGATCAGGAAGTCGCTCTCCTGCGGCAGCGGCTCGGCGCCAAGCTGACCGGCGGAGACCTGGACGTTCTGCTCCTGCATCGCCGTCACCACATCCGAGGCCGTCAGACCGCGGGCGGCCACCTTGTTGGGATCCAGCCAGACGCGCATCGCGTATTCGCCGGAGCCAAATATCTGGATCTGGCCGACGCCGGGCAGGCGCGCCAGCTCATCCTTCACCTTCAGCGTGGCGTAGTTGCGCATATACAGCGAGTCGTACTTACCGTTAGGCGAAAACAGATGTACCACCAGGGTCAGCGTCGGGGACTGTTTCTGGGTGGTGATCCCCAGACGGCGCACATCCTCCGGCAGACGCGCCTCGGCCTGCGCGACCCGGTTCTGCACCTGAACCTGCGCCTGATCCGGGTCGGTACCCGGGCGGAAGGTCACGGTGGTCACCAGCACGCCGTCGGAGCCGGCGACCGATTTCATGTACATCATGTTTTCAACGCCGTTGATCGCTTCCTCCAGCGGCGTCGCCACGGTCTCGGCGATCACTTTCGGGTTGGCGCCGGGATACTCCGCGCGCACCTGCACGCTGGGCGGCACGACGTCAGGATATTCGCTCACCGGCAGCAGCGGGATGGCGATTAACCCGGTGATAAAAATTAAAATCGACAGCACTGCGGCGAAAATGGGCCTGTCGATAAAAAAGCGGGAAAAGTCCATGTCTTGGATTCTCTGATAAGGGATCAGTTGAGGGCGGCGCTGGGGGTCATGGCAACGGTTTTGGCGTTAACCGGCATACCCGGCATAAACACTTTTTGTAAGCCGTCAACGATGACGCTATCCCCAGGCTTCAGACCCTGCTTCACGATGCGTAAACCGTCGACCAGCCGCCCCGGCGTGATATCACGTCGCTGCGCTTTGCCATCTTTATCAACGATATAGACATATTTGCGGTCCTGATCGGTGAGCACCGCTTTGTCGTCGATAAGCGTAGCCTGGAACGCCGCGCTGCCCGGAAGACGCACGCGGGCAAACAGCCCCGGCGTGAACAGCCGCTGCGAGTTATCCAGCAGGGCGCGCATGCGGATGGTGCCGGTGCTCGGCGTTAACTGATTATCGAGAAAATCCACTTTGCCCTGATGGGGGTAGCCCTCCTCGCCAACCAGGCCAATCTCCACCGGAAGCGCCTGATTATTGCTGGAGGCGCTTTGCCCGCGGCGGGCGAGATTCTGATAGTGGAGGTAGGTTGACTCGTCGACGTCAAAGTAGACATACACCGTCTTCTGCGAGACCAGGGTGGTGAGCACGCTGGCGGTGTCGCCCGCCGTGACAAGATTGCCGCTGGTGATCAGCGCGCGGCTGGCGCGGCCGTCGATAGGGGCAGTCACTTTGGTGAAGTCGAGGTTAAGCTGCGCGGCATCCACCGCCGCCTGCGCGGCGCGAATATCGGCCTGCGCCTGAACCGCGGCTGACCGACGCTGCTCCCACTCTTCACGGGAGACGAGGTTGGTATGCACTAATTTATCGGTGCGGTTCGCCTCGCTTTGCGCCAGGCTGGCCTGCGTTTTGGCTCTCGCCAGCGTCGCCTGCGCCTGCTCCAGCGCGGCGCGATAGGTTCTGTCGTCTATCGTGAACAGCACCTGGCCCTTTTTCACCTCCTGGCCGTCGGTATAATTCACTTTATCAATATATCCCGAGACGCGGGGGCGGAGCTGAACGCTCTCCACCGCTTCAATGCGACCGTTAAAACTATCCCACTGACTGATCGACTTCACCAACACCTTAGCGGCGCTGACGGCCGGCGCGGGCGGCGCGGCGTTTTGTGCGACGCTGTCGTCGCAGCCGACGAGCAGAAAGGAGAGCATCATCGCGCCGAGCGCGGTCAGGTGAATGTTTCCCCAGGTTTTTTGCAGGCTCATTATTTTTATTCCAGTCATTGTAGCCGCCGGGCAAGACGCAGCCTGAGAGGCTGCGCCACTTCCTTTGTCCGGGCTGGCTTAAGGCCATTTGTGTCGATCATCGCCACAAAATTGTAACAATTTCGAATACACTATCGCGGCGATTGTAGGAAGGCGCTTAACTAAGTGCAAGAATAATTGTTGCACTTTATGTGCGATCCTCACCGGAGAAAAAAGGCGCGATCCTGGCAGGGTTTTAAATGCAACAATAAAACTTGCATTTTGTGTAAAACCAGGCCACCTTTTAATGCAACTGCTAAAGATGCTTTTAACCGGCCGCGAGGGGGAAATATGATGAACACTGGCGCCATCATTCAGGATCTGATCGACTGGATCGACAACCATCTTGATAGCCGTCTGGATATTGATACCGTTGCCCGGCGAGCCGGCTATTCGAAGTGGCACCTGCAGCGGATCTTCAAAGAACATACCGGGCACCCCCTCGGGGAGTATATCCGGGCGCAAAAGCTGCAAAAATCGGTTGAACGCTTAGCCCACAGCAACGAGCCGATCCTCAACGTGGCGATCGCCCTCGGCTTTGACTCCCAGCAGTCCTTCAACCGCAGCTTCAAGCGCCAGTATGGCCAGGCGCCCGGCGTCTGGCGCCGGAGTATCAGCCGCTCTGCCGCGCAGACATCTCGTCAGTGATCTTCATGACCGGGGAGGGTCAGTCCTTACCCGGTCCATGATCGAATTTGCTGCCTTTGCCGATGGCATAGAACTGCCCGCCTGCGACATAGTGAACGGTCCGTAGTTCGTCCGGTGCATCATCAAAGATCCAGTGTCCGTTGCGGAATACCCGGTCATCGCTCCAGGCGGCGACGATGTCGCCCATAAACAGATTGTGCTGTTGCTGGATGTCCGGGTAAGGCATCACTTTGCACACCAGCCAGCCCGCGCAGCCTGCGACAAGGGGGAGATCGAACCCTGGCTGATAAAAGAAGGGGATGGTGTCGTTTTTATCCGGCGCATCGGCATAGCTGCGCCCGCCAGCGTAGAGGACGGTTGCCATCTGGCTGACTACGGGGATCTGCACGACGAAATAGCCGCTCTTTTCCACCAGCTGACGAGTGAAGGCCTGGGTGCCGATATAGGCCACCACTTTTCGCTCGCCTGCCAACCCAACCCAGGCGGCTGACATGACATTTTCGACGCCATCATATTTTGCGGAAATCATGGTGGTGGACCCGACCTGCAATAAACGATAGGCCTTACGTAATTCGACAGCCTGAACGGACATGATTTTTCCTTTATACGTGTTATTTAATTTGTTGATTGTATGGATATTTGTTGAGGTCATGGTCATTTTCAACCCTTCATTCGTCATCCACCGTGCAACGATACGCCAGGCGATTAAGCGCAAAAAGGTGCGTAAATTGTTTTCATTATTCATAATTAACGAATAATCATGCCATCTGTCGGTAAGCTGCTCGCTACAGGAGAGAAAGAAGGTGGATCGTATCCAGGCTATGCAGATGTTTGTGCGCGTCGCGGAGGCAGGGAGCTTCGTGCGTGCCGCGGAAACCCTTTCCCTGCCAGCCTCCACTGTCACCAGTACCATTAAAAACCTTGAGAAATACCTGAAGGTGCGGCTGCTGAACCGGACCACAAGGCGGGTGAGCCTGACTCCGGAAGGGATGCAGTATCTGGCGCAGTGCCGGGAAATTCTCGCCCTCATCGAACATAGCGAATCCAGCCTGAGCGAGTCTGTGGCGCGGCCTCAGGGGCGCCTGCGGGTTGATATGCCCGCGGGCATCGCGCATTTCATCGTCATGCCCCATCTGCAAGACTTTTACCGACGTTACCCTGATATCTACCTGATGATCGGGGTCAGCGATCGGCAGGTCGATCTTATTCAGGAAGGCGTCGACTGCGTGATACGCACGGGAGAGCTGAACAACTCCAGCCTGGTGGCCCGGCCTCTGGGCCGCTTTCGCTGGGTCACCTGCGGGTCACCGGACTATCTCAGGGAATATGGCGTGCCGCCATCACCGGAGGCGCTCTCTCAGCACCGGGCCGTGCATTATTTCTCCGGCCAGGCGAGGCGGGCCGATGAGTTCCGCTTCCTTCGCCACGGCGAGACTTTTTCTGTACCCGTCAGCGGCACCGCCGCGGTGAATGAAACGGGGCTTTATATAAAAATGTGCCTGGCAGGATTTGGGCTGGCGCAGCTGGCGGAGAATATCGTTGCTGACCACCTGCGGGAGGGGAGGCTGGTGGAAGTGCTGGCGGACTGGCAGCCGCCCCCGGTACCCGTCACTTTGCTCTATCCGCACCAGCGCTTTCTCTCTCCCGCCGTGCGGGCGTTTGCTGAGTGGATGCGGGAGGTGGTTTGAGGGAGGTATTGCTTACGATATAGCGCGTCGGGAGCCTCGCCAGGGAGGGGAGGGTTCCAGCAGAAATATCTGGTCTGCCGATCAATCACTCGATATTCTGTAATGCTTTGTCTTTTTTGTGAACAGGAAAAAGCATGCTGAATACGCTACCCGATTTACACAGAAGTTTTGCAGAGCAACTGAAGCTTAAATTACAGTCTGATTCGCGGATCCACGCCCTTCTCGCCGGCGGCTCGTTTATCCATGGCGGGTTTGATCAATACTCCGATCTCGATTTCGTGGTGGTGGTCGACCCTCTCTATTATGACGAAATCATGGCTCAGCGTATGGCGTTCGCCGGAACCCTCGGCCATCTGCTACATGCTTTCACCGGGGAACACGTCGGTGAGCCTCGCCTGCTGATCTGCCTGTTTGGCCCGCAACTTCTGCATGTCGATCTGAAATTTATCACCCTGGACATGCTCACTCAGCGCGTTGAAGAGCCTGCCGTGCTATTTACCCGAGATCACGATGCTCTCGAGCGACAGCTGGCAAAATTTAGCGCGCACCGGCCGAACATGACGCCGGAGTGGTTTGAGTCCCGAGCCTGGATCTGGCTGCATTATGCCGTGGTTAAACTGGGCAGGGGCGAACTCTTCGAAGCGCTGGGGATGCTGTCCTTCTTCCGGGAACAAGTGCTGGGGCCGATGCTGTTCCGTCGCGCCAATCTACCGCAACGTGGCGTTCGCCGAATAGAAGCCCTCGGCATTGATCCCGATGGCCTGCTGACTTCCACCCTGGCAACGCACGATCGTCACTCTGTCGGGATTGCCATTCGAAGGGCTGCTGATGCTTATGTCACTCTGCGGGCTGATGCGCTGCCTGACAATATCGCAGACGATGCGGCGCGTCGGGCGGTCCTTGCCATGCTGGACGCGTATTCTGACAAGGGGTAAACCTATCACTCCGGCCGCTAACGCGACCGGAGGGTGAAAGGGTTGTGCGAGTGTCGTGGGAGGTCTAGTTCTGAGAGGGGGGTGGCGGGTAATTGGTAGCGCGAAAACAACAGAGCTTTTCGTTGGGCCTATCAATGGGCCTAAAAGGTTCGGATTTAATTAGTTCTCTTCGGACTTCGCGGGACAAATTGAGGGTACAAAAAAGCCCGCAGGGCTTGCGCCATGCGGGCTATTAAGACTTCATCGGATGACTCTGGTAATCACCGACGGAGAATTTTGGTGGAGCTGGCGGGAGTTGAACCCGCGTCCGAAATTCCTACATCCTCGGCACTACATGCTTAGTCAGTCTTTACATTCGCTTGCCAGCTGCGGACAGACACGCCACTAACAAACTAGCCTGATTAGATTTAACGCTTCAACCCCAGGCAGGGCATCCACGCGATCTCTTTTGGGTTTGACCTCTCTTTGATCCCCGTCTTAAGAGCGGAAGCTAGGGAGAGAGGGCTCAGAGCAGGTTATTAAGCTGCTAAAGCGTAGTTTTCGTCGTTTGCGACTATTTTTTGCGGCTTTTTACGAGGCCAACCGCCCCTCGGCATGCACCTTGGGTTTCGCAAATCCCGTCGAATCCAGAATCAGCCCCAATGTGTAGGTCAAGTATAACAGATTTGTGAATGTCGTTACCAGCCCCATCACGCAGGATTCTTTCAGCAGGGGTGGACGAAAAAGCAGCATCAACAAAGATATAGCGTAAGGGCCAGCGAAAGCTGGCCCTCAGGGGAGGGGGTTAGCGTCCGGCGTGCTTCATAATACGCGCCTTATCCAGCGCCCATTCACGATCTTTCAGGTCGGTACGCTTGTCGTGCTGTTTCTTACCTTTGGCGACGCCGATTTTCACTTTGCACCAGGCGTTCTTCCAGTACAGCGACAGGGCGACGACGGTGTAACCTTCGCGGTTAATGCGGCCGTACAGCGTGTCCAGCTCACGCTGGTTGAGCAGCAGCTTACGGGTGCGCGTCGGGTCGCAGACATAGTGGGTGGAAGCCACGGCCATAGGCGTAAAGTTGGCGCCGAACAGGAAGGCTTCGCCATCCTTCAGGATGACATAGCTATCGCCGATGTTGGCTTTGCCTGCACGCAGGGATTTGACTTCCCAGCCCTGCAGGGCGAGACCAGCCTCGTATTCATCTTCGATAAAGTATTCGTGACGGGCGCGTTTATTCAGCGCAATGGTGGCTGATCCAGGTTTGTGGGCTTTTTTCTTAGTCATAATGTCCTGAAGTCATCGTCTTATACACAGTTACCTCGATCGCATCCTGCGAGGTGTACTGCGCATCTTAGCACGAGTTGCGGCACAGCGTTTTTTTTAGCAGCAGATAAATGATATTATTTGCACTGTGTTTAAATGTGGAACCTGCTATGCCTCAGATTAGCCGTACTGCGCTGGTGCCTTTCAGCGCGGAACAGATGTATCAACTGGTAAACGATGTGAAGTCCTATCCTGATTTTCTGCCAGGCTGCACCGGTAGCCGCGTGCTGGAATTGGGGCCGACGCAAATGACGGCGGCGGTTGATGTGTCCAAAGCCGGCATCAGTAAGACCTTCACGACCCGGAATACACTGACCAGCAACCAGAGCATTTTGATGAGCCTGGTGGATGGCCCGTTCAAGAAGCTGATTGGCGGCTGGAAGTTTATTCCGCTGAGCCCCGAGGCGTGCAAAATCGAATTCCATCTCGATTTCGAGTTTACCAATAAACTGATTGAGATGGCTTTTGGTCGGATCTTCAAAGAGCTGGCCGCCAACATGGTGCAGGCGTTCACTTCGCGCGCCAAAGAGGTTTACAGTGCCGGCTAATATTCGTGTTGAAGTCGCCTACGCGCTGCCTGAAAAGCAGTATCTGCAGCGGGTCACCCTGGACGAGGGGGCGACGGTCGAGCAGGCGATTATCGCCAGCGGTCTGCTGGCGCTGCGTGATGACATCGATCTGGCGAAAAACAAGCTGGGTATCTACAGTCGTCCGGTTAAGCTGCACGACGAAGTCCATGACGGCGACCGGGTGGAAATCTATCGTCCGCTGATCGCAGATCCAAAAGAGCTGCGTCGCCAGCGGGCGGAGAAAAACGCCGCGAAGTAACCCGCAGCAGCAGACCGGCTATCAGCCATAAAAAAAGCGCTCATTGAGCGCTTTTTGCTTTTCCGGGCCTTACTGACTGGTCAGCGCGGGCTTGTTATCAATGTTGGTTAACACGCCGCCATTGTTGAAGGTCAGGGTCAGGGTCTGCTGAGTCACTTTCTCGTGGCCCGGCTCCTGACGGAATACATAGAACCAGGTGTTGGTGCCGAACGGATCCGACATCATTGGCGTTCCGAGAGCATAAGCAACCTGCTGTTGCGTCATACCGACACGAATTTTTGCTACATCGTTAGGTGCCAGATAGTTACCCTGGTTGATGTCAGGACGGTAAACCACTCGTTCCAGAGTGGAACAGCCTGCGGTCAACATAAGAAGAACCGCTGCGGCAGCAGTCAGCGTTTTACAGCGCATAGTGATTTGATTCCTTTTTGGGCCCGAGCAGTACGTGGCTCATCTGTAATATGCCGATAATAATAGACCTTCGCGCCGATGGAAACCTCCGGCTGCGGTCAGCAGGCAATTTGCTGTTCACTATGACCCTGTGAAAATCAAAAAGTTTACGCCGCAAGCAACTCTTTCGCGTTTGCCAGGGTGTTGCGCGTGACCTCGCTGCCGCCCAGCAGGCGAGCCAACTCCTGCAGACGAGCACGCTTATCCAGCGGTTGCATATGTGTTTCGGTCATCTCGCCATCGGTCTCTTTGCAGACGAAGAAATGATGGTGGCCGCAGCCTGCGACCTGCGGCAGGTGGGTCACGCACATCACCTGCGTGGACTCGCCCAGTTGGCGCAGCAGCTTGCCGACCACGGCAGCGGTCGGGCCACTGATGCCGACGTCCACTTCGTCGAAGATGAGCGCCGGGGTTTCCATTTTACGCGCGGTGATCACCTGAATCGCCAGCGCAATACGCGACAACTCGCCGCCAGAGGCCACTTTCGCGATCGGCTGCAGCGGCTGACCCGGGTTAGTGGTGACGCGGAACTCAATATGATCGGCGCCGTCGGCGGTGAGATGGCGTTCATCGAAAGCGACCTCAATCGCGAAGACCCCGTGGGGCATCGAAAGTGAGTGCATACTCTCGGTGATAAGCTGGGTCAGCTCGTCGGCGCTGGCCTGGCGCAGGGCGTGTAGCTGACGCGCGGTCTCCAGCGCCAGCTGATGATGTTCGACCACCTGCTGGCTGAGGGATTCCAGCGAGCCGGCGCTGTCGTCCAGCAGGCGCTGCTCTTCGAGCATCGCCTGATAAACTGCCGGCAGCTCTTCCGGCATCACCTGGTGTTTACGCGCCAGCGCGATTTGCCGGGAAATCCGCTGCTCAAGTTCGAACAGACGGTTAGGATCAAGGTCCAGACGGTCATGGTAGTGGCGCAGCTCGTCGCTGGCCTCGCTGAGCTGAATGGCCGCCTCTTCCAGCATATCCAGCACGCCGGAAAGCTTGCTGTCCATACCCACCAGCTCGCTGACCAGCTGCTTCGCGGTATAAAGCTGGCTCTGCAGATTGGCCTCTTCGCCGTCCGCCAGTACCGTCAGGGCATGCTGGCAGGTGCTGAGCAGCTGCCCGCTGTTGGCCAGGCGCTTGTACTCTTCGTCAATCTGCTCAAACTCTCCCGCCAGCGGGTTAAATTCGTTCAGCTCTTTAAGCTGGTACTGCAGCAGATCGGCGCGGGCGGCACGCTCCTGGCTCTGCTGCTGATGCTGGGCCAGCTCGCGGCAGCTCTGGTGCCACTGGCGATAGTGCTCGGCCATGCGTTGAGTGAGCGCATACTCACCGGTATAGCCGTCAAGCAGCGTTTTCTGGTGTTCGGGTTTGGTCAACAGCTGGTGCGCATGCTGGCCATGGATCTGGATCAGCAGCTGGCCCAGCTCGCGCAGCTGCGAGAGCGGGACGGCGGTGCCGTTGATGAAGCCGCGCGAGCGGCCGTCGGCGCTGATCACCCGGCGAAGTAAACACTCACGCCCGCTCTCCAGCTGGTTCTCTTCCAGCCAGCGCTGGGCGGCCGGGGTATCTTTCAGCGCGAAGCGCGCGCACAGGTCGGCACGGGTAGCGCCGCGACGCACCATGTCGGCTTCCGCTCTGCCGCCGAGGCACAGCCCCAGCGCGTCGATGGCAATGGATTTCCCGGCGCCGGTTTCCCCGGTGATGGCGGTCATACCGCTGTGGAAATCAATTTCCAGTTCACGAACGATAGCAAAATTACTGATGGTGAGTTGCGCCAACATAGCTGCCTTCCTGTATGAAAAACCAATACTGTGTTTTCGTACAGTATAGACTGGTTTTTTATCCAGTAAAGAGGCAGCGATGTAAATCAGAACAATTTTTTCGACCAGCCGAGCTTGGTGCTTAATGTATTGAAATAGCTGTAGTCTTTGGGATGAATCAGATTGAGGTGGTAATCGCAGCGGCGGATGAGGACATCTTCGCCATCCTGGATCGGCAGGGCAATCTGACTGTCGCAGCTGATCTCCAGATCGCTGCAGCGGTGAGAGAAGCGCAGGCGGATGGTGCTGTCGCCGTTGATCACCAGCGGTCGCGCCGAGAGGGTGTGCGGGAACATCGGCACCAGGGTGATGGCGTCCAGCGACGGGGTGAGGATCGGGCCGCCGGCCGACAGCGAATAGGCTGTGGAGCCGGTCGGGGTGGAGATTATCAGGCCATCGGAGCGCTGGGAGAAGGCGAAGACTTCATCGATATAGACTTCGAACTCAATCATATGCGCCACTTTGCCGGGGTGCAGCACCACTTCGTTGATGGCGGTGCTGATGCGTTTCTGGCAATCCTGCTGGCACACCTGGGCCTCCAGCAGAAAGCGTTTCTCGGCGATGTAGTGGCCTTCCAGCACGTCGGCGAGCTGCTGCAGGGCGTTGTCCGGGTCCAGGTCGGTGAGAAAGCCGAGGTTGCCGCGGTTAATGCCGATGACGTTAATGTCATAACGGGCCAGAGTCCGCGCCGCGCCGAGCATATTGCCGTCGCCGCCCACGACCACCGCGAGGTCGGCCTGTTGGCCAATCTCCGCCAGCGTGCCGGTTTTCACGTTGCTGAGCTGGAGTTCATGGGCGATCTGCTGTTCAACCAGCACTTCATACCCTTTGCTGCACAGCCAGCGCCAGAGCATTTCATGTGTGGTCAGGGCGGTGGGGTGACGAGGATGTCCCACAATGCCGATACACTTGAAATGGTTCTTCATGATCTGGATGTCCTTGCGTTAAATGAAATAGTGACAATCTGTCCGCTTCCCTTGAAACCCGGAAACTGATCCCCATAATAAGCGAAGTTAGCGAGATGAATGCGAAAAAAACGCGGAGAAATTCATGAGTAGTAAAGAACAGAAAACGCCTGAGGGGCAAGCCCCGGAAGAAATTATCACGGAGCAGCACGACGACGTTGAGGCGGTAGAGCCTGAAGTTTCGGCTGAGCAGGTGGATCCGCGCGATGAAAAAATTGCGAATCTGGAAGCCCAGCTGGCTGAAGCGCAGAAACGTGAACGTGAAGTGATGCTGCGTGCCAAAGCCGACGAAGATAACCTGCGTCGTCGTACCGAGCAGGATATCGAGAAAGCGCACAAATTCGCGCTGGAAAAATTCGTCAATGAACTGCTGCCGGTGATCGACAGCCTGGACCGCGCGCTGGAAGTGGCCGACAAGGCTAACCCGGAGCTGGCGCCGATGGTGGAAGGGATCGAACTGACCCTCAAATCTATGCTGGACGTAGTGCGTAAGTTCGGCGTGGAAGTGATCGCCGACACCAACGTTCCGCTGGATCCGAACGTCCACCAGGCCATTGCGATGGTCGAGTCTGAAGACGTGACGGCGGGCAACGTGCTGGCCGTGATGCAGAAAGGTTACACCCTGAACGGCCGCACCATTCGCGCCGCGATGGTGACGGTAGCAAAAGCGAAATAACGTTTGCTGCCTTGCTCAACGGCTGCCCGCGGGCGGCCGTTTTTTATGTCATCGCTCCCGGCGCGAGATAAAAAAACGGCGGGCCGCAGCCCACCGTGAGGTTAATTCCTTCGCTCGCGCTACTCCGTGACGCTCTCGCGTAATGATTTCACCGGCATCACTTTCACCTGTTTGATCATGTTGTCCTGCACGTCGAGAATATCAATATCATACTGCTCAATGCGCACGCGGGTGCCCGGGACCGGGATCTCTTCCAGCGCTTCAAGGATGATACCGTTGATGGTGCGCGCTTCATCTTCCGGCAGGTGCCAGTTGAACGCTTTGTTGATTTCGCGAACGTTGGCGCTGCCGTCGATTATCACGGTGCCGTCGTTGAGCGGGGTCACTTCCTCCGCCAGGGTGGGTGACATGGAGGTGGTGAAGTCGCCGACAATCTCTTCAAGAATATCTTCTACGGTGACCAGCCCCTGAATATCGCCGTATTCATCGACAACCAGACCGACTTTCTTTTTATTACGCTGGAATTTCACCAGCTGGGTGCTGAGCGGCGTCCCTTCAGGAACAAAGTAGATCTCATCTGCCGCCCGCAGCATGATCTCTTTTGTGAACTCTTTCTTCTCCGTCATCAGTCGGTAGGCTTCGCGGACGCGCAGCATGCTGATGGCATCGTCCAGCGAATCGCGGTAGAGCACAATGCGGCCGTGTGGGGAGTGGGTCAGCTGGCGGACGATAGATTTCCAGTCGTCATTGATGTCGATGCCGACAATCTCATTGCGCGGCACCATGATGTCGTTAACGCTGACCTTCTCCAGGTCCAGCACCGACAGCAGCATGTCCTGATTGCGTCGTGAGATTTGTGAACGGGATTCATTCACAATCGTGCGCAGTTCATCTTTGCTCAGGGCGCTGCTGATGACGGTATCGGTGCGGATGCCCATCATGCGCATCAGTATGCGGGTGATGGTATTCAGCAGCCACACCAGCGGCATCATCAGCACCTGCAGGGGCGCCAACAGGAAGCTGCTGGGGTAGGCAACTTTTTCCGGATAGAGGGCGGCGATGGTTTTCGGCAGGACTTCGGCAAATACCAGCACCACAAAGGTGAGTACGCCGGTGGCGATCGCGACGCCGGCATCGCCGTACAGGCGCATGCCGACGATGGTGCCCAGCGCCGAGGCGAGAATGTTGACGAGGTTATTACCGATGAGCACGAGGCTAATCAGGCGGTCCGGCTTGCGCAGCAGCTTCTCCACGCGCTTGGCGGGGCGGTTGCCTTGTTTCGCCATATGACGTAGCCGGTAGCGGTTCAGCGTCATCATGCCGGTTTCGGATCCGGAGAAATAGGCAGAGATAATCACCATGACGATCAGCGTTATGATCAGCGTGGTGGTGGAGATATGTTCCACGTAGGATTCCTTAAAAGACTTAGCTCACGAACTGTTGCAGCACGCGGCTACCAAAATAGGCCAGCGTCAGCAGACCGGCGCCAGCGACGCTGAACCAGACCACGCGACGTCCGCGCCACCCTTCATGATAGTGGCCCCACAGCAGGACGATATAGACGAACCACGCAATAATCGACAGCACCGCTTTATCAATGTTTTCGCTGCTGAACAGATTGTGCATATAGAACAGGCCGCTGCACAGCGTCAGAGTCAGCAGCACTACGCCGACCTGAGTGATGTGGAACATTTTGCGCTCAATGCTCATCAGCGGCGGCATTTCGCTGCTGAAGGCCAGCTTTTTATTCTTTAACTGGTAGTCGATCCACGCCAGCTGTAGCGCATACAGCGCGGCAATAATCAGCGTGGCGTACGAGAAGAGCGACAGGCCGATATGCACCAGCATCCCCGGAGTGGTTTCCAGGTGGGTGATATATTCGTTAGGCACGAAGGTGGCGAAGGCCAGGTTGATCAGCGCGAAGGCATAGACGATAGGCAGCAGCAGCCAGCCGCGATTGCGCGAGGCCACGATAGTCATCACCGTACAGATCATCAGGCTCACCAGCGACCCGACGTTCAGTAAGCTGAGGTTTTGCCCGCTCTCGCCGCCGGGGAATATCCGTGCTTCCAGCGCAAAAGCATGGCAAATCAACGCGATAGTCGCAGATAAAATCGCCATTCGCCGCCAGCTGCTGTTTTTTTGCAGCAAGCCGGGGATAATCAGCGCGAGGCTGACGGAGTAGGCGACAAGGGCGAGTAGAGCAAAAACAGGCATAGGTGTCGGCTGTTGGCTAAATAAGAAAGAGAAGCAGTATAACGTCAGCAGGCCTCTGCTCCAACCGTTGCAGCACATTCAGATTGATGTCGTGTTATACTCCGCCACATTCGTTTTGTGTGTCGCTGCGGCGACCGACCGTTTCCACCTCAGGCGAGAGACAATGTTTGATAATTTAACCGATCGTTTGTCGCGTACGCTGCGCAACATTAGCGGCCGCGGACGCCTTACAGAAGACAATATTAAAGACACCCTGCGCGAAGTGCGCATGGCGCTGCTGGAAGCGGACGTTGCGCTTCCGGTGGTACGTGATTTCATCAGCCGCGTCAAAGAGAGCGCGGTCGGCCATGAAGTCAATAAAAGCCTGACCCCGGGTCAGGAGTTCGTCAAAATCGTCCGCAACGAGCTGGTGGCGGCGATGGGCGAAGAGAACCAGACCCTCGACCTGGCGGCGCAGCCGCCGGCGGTGGTGCTGATGGCGGGCCTGCAGGGGGCTGGTAAAACCACCAGCGTCGGTAAGCTGGGGAAATTCCTGCGCGAGAAGCACAAGAAGAAAGTGCTGGTGGTCTCCGCGGACGTTTACCGCCCGGCGGCGATCAAACAGCTGGAGACCCTGGCCGAGCAGGTCGGCGTCGACTTCTTCCCGTCCGACGTCGGGCAGAAGCCGGTTGATATCGTCAACGCGGCGCTGAAAGAAGCGAAGCTCAAATTCTACGACGTGCTGCTGGTGGATACCGCCGGTCGTCTGCACGTTGACGAAGCGATGATGGACGAAATTAAGCACGTCCACGCCGCCATTAATCCGGTTGAAACCCTGTTCGTCGTCGATGCGATGACCGGCCAGGATGCGGCGAATACCGCTAAAGCCTTTAACGAAGCGCTGCCGCTGACCGGCGTGGTGCTGACCAAAGTGGACGGTGACGCCCGCGGCGGCGCGGCGCTGTCGATTCGCCATATTACCGGTAAGCCGATTAAATTCCTCGGCGTCGGCGAGAAAACCGAAGCGTTGGAACCGTTCCATCCGGACCGCGTCGCCTCCCGCATCCTCGGCATGGGCGACGTGCTGTCGCTGATCGAAGATATCGAGAGTAAAGTCGACCGCGCGCAGGCCGAGAAGCTGGCCTCCAAGCTGAAGAAAGGCGACGGCTTCGACCTCACCGACTTCCTGGAGCAGCTGCGCCAGATGAAAAACATGGGCGGCATGGCCAGCCTGATGGGCAAGCTGCCGGGTATGGGCCAGATCCCGGACAACGTCAAAGCGCAGATGGACGACAAAGTGCTGGTGCGTATGGAAGCGATCATCAACTCGATGACCCTGAAAGAGCGCGCTAAGCCGGAAATCATCAAAGGTTCACGTAAGCGCCGTATCGCCGCCGGCTGCGGGATGCAGGTGCAGGATGTGAACCGTCTGCTCAAGCAGTTCGACGACATGCAGCGCATGATGAAGAAGATGAAGTCGAAAGGCGGCATGATGAAGATGATGCGCGGGATGAAAGGGATGATGCCTCCAGGTTTCCCGGGCCGTTAATACGCGTCATAATTCAAGCCGCAGATGCGTTGGCTGCGTTCGTTCACCCCGGTCACGTACTTGTGTACGCTCCCGGGGATTTACTCACTTGCCGCGTGATTCGGCCATTCGGCCTCACCCCTTCGGGGCCAGCGCAAGCGCTGTTCAAAACGCTTTCGCGTTTTGTCCTGCAACTCGAATTATTTAGCGTATGTAGTTTTGAATTGATTTTTGCACAGAAATCAGTAAAATTTTCGGGCTTTTAATATGACACCGGGCTCCGTTCCTCGATGGGGCCCGGTTGTTTTATTCACACAAGAGGATGTTATGGTAACTATTCGTTTAGCACGTCACGGCGCTAAAAAGCGTCCGTTCTACCAGGTTGTTGTCACCGACAGCCGTAATGCACGCAACGGTCGCTTCATCGAGCGCGTTGGTTTCTTCAACCCGATCGCTAACGGTGCGGAAGAAGAAACTCGCCTGGATCTGGATCGTATCGCTCACTGGGTTGGCCAGGGCGCTACTGTTTCCGATCGCGTTGCCGCGCTGATCAAAGCCGCTAACAAAGCAGCTTAATCTGTCACGGTGGTCATGATGAGCAAGCAACACACCGCACAAGCACCTGTTGATCCGATCGTATTGGGGAAAATGGGTTCTTCCTACGGTATCCGTGGTTGGCTCAGAGTGTTTTCCTCCACCGAAGACGCCGAAAGCATTTTTGACTATCAGCCCTGGTTAATCCAGAAGGCGGGTCAGTGGCAGGTTGTTGAGCTGGAAAGCTGGCGCCACCACAATCAGGACATCATCATCAAGCTGAAAGGCGTTGACGATCGTGATGCCGCGAATCTACTGACTAATTGCGAAATTATCGTGGATTCATCGCAGTTGCCGGAGCTGGAAGAGGGTGACTACTACTGGAAAGACCTGATGGGCTGCCAGGTAGTGACAACGGAAGGCTATAGCCTCGGTAAAGTCATCGATATGATGGAAACCGGGTCTAATGACGTGCTCGTCATCAAGGCAAACCTGAAAGATGCATTTGGTATCAAGGAGCGGTTGGTTCCGTTCCTCGATGGGCAGGTTATCAAGAAAGTCGATCTCACTACGCGTACTATCGAAGTAGATTGGGATCCTGGTTTTTAAATTCTCCGGATAAACGGTAAAAGACGGCGCTATGTGGATTGGCATAATTAGCCTGTTTCCTGAAATGTTCCGCGCAATTACCGATTACGGGGTAACTGGCCGGGCAGTAAAAAATGGCCTGCTGAGCATCGAAAGCTGGAGTCCTCGCGACTTCACGCATGACCGGCACCGTACCGTGGACGATCGTCCTTACGGCGGCGGACCGGGGATGCTAATGATGGTGCAACCCTTACGGGATGCCATTCATGCAGCAAAAGCCGCGGCAGGTGAAGGCGCGAAGGTGATTTATCTGTCACCTCAGGGACGCAAGCTTGATCAAGCGGGCGTCAGCGAACTGGCAACGAATCAGAAACTGATTCTGGTGTGCGGTCGTTACGAAGGGATAGACGAGCGCGTAATCCAAACCGAAATTGACGAAGAATGGTCAATCGGCGATTACGTTCTCAGCGGTGGTGAGTTACCGGCAATGACGCTGATTGACTCCGTTTCCCGGTTCATTCCGGGAGTACTGGGCCATGAAGCATCGGCAACGGAAGATTCCTTTGCTGATGGGTTGCTGGATTGCCCCCACTATACCCGTCCTGAAGTGTTAGAAGAGATGGAAGTACCGCCAGTATTGCTGTCGGGAAACCATGCTGAGATACGTCGCTGGCGTCTGAAGCAGTCGCTGGGCCGCACCTGGCTTAGAAGACCTGAACTTCTGGAAAACCTGGCTCTGACTGAAGAGCAAGCAAAGCTGCTGGCGGAGTTCAAAACTGAACACGCGCAACAGCAGCATAAACATGATGGGCAGGCGTGAGCCCCCAATATCAGTTTACCCAGGATAAGAGATTAAATTATGAGCAACATTATTAAGCAACTTGAACAAGAACAGATGAAGCAGGACGTACCTTCCTTCCGTCCGGGTGATACCGTGGAAGTGAAAGTATGGGTTGTTGAAGGTTCCAAAAAACGTCTGCAGGCATTCGAGGGCGTGGTTATCGCTATTCGTAACCGCGGTCTGCACTCTGCATTCACTGTTCGCAAAATTTCCAACGGCGAAGGCGTTGAGCGTGTCTTCCAGACTCACTCTCCGGTAGTTGACAGCATTGCTGTTAAACGTCGTGGTGCTGTACGTAAAGCTAAACTGTACTACCTGCGTGAGCGCACTGGTAAGTCTGCTCGTATCAAAGAGCGTCTTAACTAAGATTCGCTTTCGCGACATCCTGACAAAAAGGGCTGGCCTCAGGGCCGGCCCTTTTTTTATCTTTGTTGTAACCATCGTGATGTAAATCATTTACAATACGCCCTCTATTCGGAGGGGCGGTGGTCAGTAACAGTTTTCAGCAAACGACACCTAAACGGCGAGCCGCCTGGCTGGCGCTGTTGGCGATCCTGCTGATCGTGGTGGCCCCCCTGATCTCCGTCTCCCTGCAAAAAGACCCTATGAGCGCCATGCCCGGCATGCACCACGCCATGATGATGGACAGCTCGCCAGCGAGTATGGCGCAGATGCCCGGCCACGATATGGCGATGATGCACAGCACAGACGGCGCTACGCCTACCGGACACGAACTGCCGCTGGACCATGCCGAAGCCTGTGGCTATTGCGTGCTGTTAGCCCATGTCCCAGGGCTGATTTTCGCGCTGGCGCTGTTCGTCGCCATGCTCCTGCGGCGCATTCGCCTGCCGGCTTCTCGCCCGGTATTAAAACACTGGCGCTACTTTCCCTGGCTCTACCCCGAAACCCGCGCCCCGCCGCAGCTGTCTGCTTTTTCCCTTTCATAAAAATCAATCTGCGCACCGCGCAACGACCTCTTTTGCTTTAAAAAAAGGAAAAGTATGACAACCTGCACCTCGCGCGCGGCATGGCTGAACCTGCTGCGTCGCCTCCATTTCTATATCGGGCTGTTTATCGGACCGTTTATCTTTGTCGCAGCCCTGACCGGTACGCTTTATGTGGCGACGCCGCAACTGGAAAACTGGCTCTATCACGATGCGCTGTATGGCCTTCCCGAAGGCACCCCGCAACCGCTCAGCGCCCAGATTGCGCTGGCCGAGGAAGCGACCCAGGGTAATCTGCGGCTGCTGGCGGTGCGTCCGGCCCCCGCGGTGGGCGAGACCACCCGCATTATGTTTGCCGATCCGCGTCTCGGGGAGTCGGAATCCCGGGCCATTTTTGTCGATCCGATCGCGCTGCGGGTGAAGGGCGATATGACGGTCTACGGCACCAGCGGCATCCTGCCGCTGCGTCAGTGGATTGACTATGCGCATCGTTCGCTGCTGTTGGGCGACAGCGGGCGGCTCTACAGCGAACTGGCTGCCTCATGGATGTGGGTGGCCGCGCTGGGGGGCATTGCCCTGTGGGCGATGACGCGTCCAAAACGGCGGATCAATAACGCCCTGCAGAATCATCGTCGGCTGCACGTGACGCTGGGCTGGAGTTTACTGCTGGGTATGCTGCTCTTCTCCGCCACCGGCCTGACCTGGTCGCAATGGGCCGGCGGCAATGTGGATAAAATGCGGGCGGCTTTCGGCTGGTGGACGCCGCAGGTCAATACCCTGCTGCACGGTGAGGCACCGATGGCACACGATCCCCATGCCGGGCATCACAGGGAGGCGATGGCCATGACCCAGCATCAGCCCGCGCAATTTGACCGGGCACTGGCGGTGGCCCGTCAGGCGGGGCTGAACGCCAGCCGGCTGGAGATCCGTCCCCCGGTATCAGACGGACGCGCCTGGACGGTGAATGAGATCGACCGACGCTGGCCGACGCAGGTGGATGCGGTAGCGATCGATGGCGCCACGATGGAGGTGGTGGATCGCACCCATTTTGCCGACTTTCCTCTGATGGCGAAACTTACCCGCTGGGGCGTCGATTTCCATATGGGGATCCTCTTCGGTCTGGCGAATCAACTGCTGCTGGTGGGGTTTGGCTGTGCGCTGTGCGTCACCATTGCCGTGGGGTACCGGCTGTGGTGGATGCGCCGTCCGCCTCAGGCCGTCTGGGATCCGGCGCATTCGCTGCTGCGGGCGTGGCTGTCGCTCGCCTGGCCTGCCCGTGGGCTGGTGCTTGGGATAGCGTTAGCCCTGGGTCTGGCCATGCCATTGATGGGCATCAGCCTGGTGTTGTTCATTGCCGTTGACTACCTGCGCTGGCGCGCGGCAACGGCAATGAGGATGGCGAAGTCCAGCGATTAAGCGGACGTTTACGGCGTGCTGATGACCACCGTGACCCGGCGGTTTTCAGCGCGCCCGGCCGCGGTGTCGTTGCTGGCGATCGGGTATTTTTTGCCAAGGCCGCGGGTGACTAAATTACTGCGCGGGATATGGGCGCCTTCCGCCCAGGCATCGGCTACGCTGTTGGCCCGCTTAAGCGACAGGGCTTCGTTATAGCTATCCTCACCATAATTATCGGTGTGGCCTTCAAGGCGGCTATGCGTTATCCCGGTTGTCGCCAGCCGCGAGGCCATTTGGGTGATCTGCTGGCGGCTGTCGGGACGTAGTCGGTAGTCATTCTTGTCAAACAGGATGCTATCGGATAAGCCCAGGGACCAATCGCCGTTGCTTTCAGTAAAGCCGTAAGATTTCATCGCCGCCACCTGCTCGGGGGTAAATTTTCCCTGAGGAGCCTGGCAACCTGTCAAAAGCGCCGCCGCCATCAGGGCGGGGGCGAAATATTTCGTGATCATAATGCGTCCTTTATTATTTCAGCGTCTGCTGGATACGTTGGTTTTTCATCCGATACATATTCTGATCGGCAAGTTCTTGCAGTGATTCCGCAGTGGCGTGCTCCCACGCCAGGGCATAACCGACGCTCAGCGAGAGCGTGGCGCTATGGCCATTGTGCAGATTGAATGGCGGAAGAAATTGTTCAGACAGCGCCTGGCACAGGGCCTGGACTTCTGCTTCCGAGCGCACCTCGCGCAGCAGAACGGCAAACTCATCGCCGCCGAGACGCCACGCCAGATGGCGTTTACCGGCGAAAGTCATCAGGCGGCTGGCGACTTCCATCAGCACTTTATCGCCCGCCGCATGTCCCCAGTTGTCATTGATCAATTTGAAGTTATCGCCATCGAGAAACAGTAACGCTGAGGTCTGGTGATCCACTTCATTTTTCATCAGCTCGGCAAGCGCGTTGCGAAAGGCGGCGCGGTTAGCCAGGCCGGTCAACGGATCGTGCAACGAGCTGCGCAACAGCTGAGCATTTTTGGCCTGCAGCTGGCGCTGCCAGTCCTCCATCTCCCCCAGCAGACTGTTAAAGTCCTGGGCAAACAGATGGAACTCCTCGATACGCTCCTCCGGCACCCGCCGGGAGAAGTGGCGGTTTTCGCGAATATCATGCACGACCTCGGTGATGCTCTGCAGGGCGGCGACGATCCCCCGGTGCAGGGAGTGGGTCAGCAGCAGGCCGATAAACGAGGCGAGCAGAATGCTGCCTGTCAGTACCAGAATCGAGATGCCCAGAAAGTGGCTAATTAGTTCATCAAGCGCGGTTAGTCGCAGCTCGCCGATTTGTTTGCCCTGGTGCCAGATGGGCTGCACCGTGGGCTCCGGAAACAGCCATTTACTGATAAGGCCGCTCACTTGTTCTTTGTTGGCCAGCGGTTCGTGGCGCCATGCGGCGAAGGGCTGCTTCTGGCCGTTGAGCACGATTGCCTGGGAAATCTGCCCTTGCTTCCCCAGGGAAGCGAGGGTCTCCTCTGCTGCCGCGCTGTCGCCAAACACCAGGGCGGCTTCGAGACTGCGGCCCATGGTCGCGGCAGTGAGCTCAAGGTTTTTCTGCGCGTACTGCTTGAGCGTGAAGATAGAGGCCGTGCTCAGCAGCAGCCAGACCAGCGTCATGGAAATCACCACGCTTATCACGCTAATGCGACGCAGCGCGCGTTTGAACGTCGGGCGCGATGTCTGTGAAAAGTCCTTATTCATGTGGTTTCTTCCGGGCAAGCATCAGGACGTCCGGGTTAACCCGAACCCCGCTGTGCGTCAGAACGTCCAGATTAACGGAGAAGCGGACTCTGTCGTCGTTGATGATCAGGCAAAACGCGCTACCAATTGAGCAATCTGTATTTTGTTCTGCGATGAGTAACAGCGGCCTCGAGCCATAGCGGCGAGTTAATTCCGACTGTTGGGTCGGCGATTCGCTGCCAAAATAAAAACCATCGCAGGTTGTTTTTAACGCTTCTTCACTATTACGTACTATCACCGGTTGATAGGGCAATGCATCCGGATCTTCATGAGCCAGGCTATGGGTGAAGCGTGATGAGGCAAAAATGCACAGCTTCGGCGCCCCTGTTAATGACGGCCAACGGGTATAGGTCACGATCCCGGAAACAATCGCGCGAACATGTTCTGAAGGTCCGGCAGCAAAAACAGGAGATACCGCGATGAGAAAAAATACAGTCAATAAAAGACGGTGTAATACTGTCATTAACGCTTCCGTCAAATTCGCCCTGACGCGGGAAAAGCCGCTGCCGATGCCCGGCGAAGAATATCACTGATAGCAAAACCCGTCATTAGATGCGCCCTTTGCTTTGGGACAAATCTCACCAGGATTTTTCGTAATGCCGATGGCTCTGATGAGCCATTTTGGCGCGATTTTGCTATGTGTAAATATTTTTGTACGGATAATGCCGTGGTAAGTGCCAATTAATTTATTGGTGTAAATTAAAATTTACGTAATATGGATTGAATTCTTTACTTTGTATGGTATCGTTACGTCATGCCCGCTGAGGCAACCCCTATCGCAAACGAGCTACACAGGATCGCAATCATGCAAAAAGACGCGCTGAATAACGTACATATTACCGACGAACATGTGTTAATGACCCCGGAGCAACTGAAGGCGGAATTCCCCCTGAGCGTTGAACAGGAAGCGCAGATCGCGCACGCCCGTGAAACCATCTCCGATATCATCGCCGGCCGCGATCCGCGCCTGCTGGTGGTTTGCGGTCCTTGCTCCATTCACGATCCGGAAGCTGCGATCGAATATGCTCGTCGGTTTAAAGCCCTTGCCGCAGAGGTCAGCGATAGCCTCTATCTGGTGATGCGCGTCTATTTTGAAAAACCCCGTACTACCGTTGGCTGGAAGGGGCTGATTAACGACCCGCATATGGATGGTTCGTTTGATGTTGAAGGCGGCCTGAAGATTGCGCGTCGTCTGCTGGTCGAGCTCGTGAATATGGGACTGCCGCTGGCGACGGAAGCGCTGGATCCCAACAGCCCGCAGTACCTTGGGGATCTGTTCAGCTGGTCCGCCATCGGCGCGCGAACCACGGAATCTCAGACGCACCGCGAAATGGCCTCTGGTCTTTCCATGCCGGTAGGCTTTAAAAATGGCACCGACGGCAGCCTGGCCACGGCCATCAACGCCATGCGCGCCGCGGCGATGCCGCACCGTTTCGTCGGTATCAACCAGGCCGGGCAGGTCTGCCTGCTGCAAACGCAGGGTAACCCGAACGGCCATGTGATCCTCCGCGGCGGTAAGGCGCCAAACTACGGTCCGGACGATGTGGCGAAATGCGAAAAAGAGATGGCGCAGGCGGGACTGAAGCCGTCGCTGATGGTAGATTGCAGTCATGGGAACTCCAATAAAGATTTCCGCCGCCAGCCGGCCGTGGCTGAATCCGTTGTCGCGCAGATTAAAGATGGCAATCGCTCCATTATCGGCCTGATGATTGAGAGTAATATCCACGAGGGCAATCAGTCCTCTGAACAGCCGCGTGAGGCGATGAAATACGGCGTTTCGGTAACGGATGCCTGCATCAGCTGGGAAACCACCGATGCGCTACTGCGTGAACTGGATAAGGATCTCCGCGGCCACCTGGCGGCCCGTTTGGTGTAAGAGGAAAGTATGGTTGCTGAACTGACCGCGTTACGCGATCAAATTGATGAAGTAGATAAAGCGTTGCTTAGCCTGCTGGCTAAGCGCCTGGAACTGGTGGCCGAAGTCGGCGAGGTGAAGAGCCAGTATGGCCTGCCGATTTACGTCCCGGAACGCGAGGCGGCGATGCTCGCCTCCCGGCGAGAAGAGGCGGCTGCGCTCGGCGTTCCGCCGGATCTGATCGAGGACGTTCTGCGTCGCGTGATGCGCGAATCCTATTCCAGCGAAAACGACAAAGGCTTCAAAACCCTTTACCCGAATCTGCGGCCGGTAGTGATCGTCGGCGGCGGCGGGCAGATGGGGCGTCTGTTTGAGAAGATGTTAACGCTGTCCGGCTATCAGGTGCGCATTCTGGAAAAAGAGGACTGGGCGCGGGCGACGGATATCGTCGCCGATGCCGGCATGGTCATTGTCAGCGTGCCGATTCACACCACCGTGGAGACGATCGCCAGGCTGCCGCCGCTGCCGGCGGATTGCATTCTGGTCGACCTTGCCTCGGTTAAAGCAGAGCCGCTGCAGGCGATGCTGGCGGCGCATCAGGGCCCGGTACTCGGCCTGCACCCGATGTTTGGTCCGGACAGCGGCAGCCTTGCCAAGCAGGTGGTGGTCTACTGCGATGGCCGCCAGCCAGAGGCCTATCAGTGGTTCCTCGAGCAAATTCAGGTCTGGGGCGCGCGCCTGCATCGCATCAGCGCGGTGGAGCACGATCAGAACATGGCCTTTATTCAGGCGTTGCGCCACTTTGCCACCTTCGCCTATGGGCTGCATCTGGCGGAAGAGAATGTGCGCCTTGAGCAGTTGCTGGCGCTCTCGTCACCCATTTACCGGCTGGAGCTGGCGATGGTGGGCCGTCTGTTTGCCCAGGATCCGCAGCTCTACGCCGACATTATTATGTCTTCGGAAAACAACCTGGCGCTGATTAAGCGCTACTACCAGCGGTTTGGCGAGGCGATCGGTCTGCTGGAGCAGGGCGATAAGCAGGCGTTTATCGATAGCTTCCGTAAAGTCGAACACTGGTTTGGCGATTACGCGCAGCGTTTCCAGAGCGAGAGCCGCACGCTGCTGCGTCAGGCGAACGATAATCGGCAGTAAAGCGAAAAAGGTGTATACAATAAAGCCAGCGACCGCTGGCTTTTTTTATAGGGATGACAACGATGGCTGAACCACAACCGCTGTTTGACTACACCGGATACCTGCCGGAATGCCCGACCTGGAGCGAGGCAGAGCAGGCCCTTTACTGGGCCGATATTATGGAATGTGAAATTCACCGCTACGATACCCGCAGCGGCGAACACCAGGTGCTGCAATTTCCGGAGGAGGTCGGCTGTTTTTCCTTGCGCGAGAAGGGCGGGTTTATCGTTGCATTGCGCAGCGGTATCTGGCTGACCGACGCCCACGGTCTGCTACGGCGTAAAGTCTGCGATAACCCGAGCAATCCGGAACTGGCGCGGTTTAACGATGGCGGGACCGATCGCGATGGGCGCTTTTATGCCGGCACCTTCTGGGGCCCGGGGGATTATAACGGCGCGCTGCTGATGCGGGTCGATAACGACCTGAAGCCGACGGTGATCCAGTGTGACATCCATGGCGCCAACGGTCTGGCGTTTAGCGCCGACCGGCGCTGGATGTATACCTCCGATACGCCGAACGCCGTGATCTACCGTACGCCGCTGGATGAGCAGGGTGAGCCTGGCCGGCGCGAAGTCTTTCGCCGTTTTCAGCCTGGCGAAGGGATACCGGACGGGGCGGCGATTGACGTGGAGGGGTGTTACTGGAGCGCAATGTTTGACGGCTGGCGGATCGCCCGTTTCTCTCCGCAGGGTGAGGAGCTGGAGTCCTACCCGATGCCGGTACGTTGCCCGACGATGGTCTGCTTTGGCGGGGCGGATATGCAAACGCTCTATATCACCACCACCCGGGAAAACATGGAGGACGATGAGCTGGCGCAGTATCCGCTGTCCGGCGCCATCTTCACCCTGCCGGTGGCGGTGGCAGGGATGAAGAAATTACCGTTCCGCGAACGTTAAACCGGATCCACCGGCACGACGTTTTCGCTGGGGTAGCAACCGAGAACCTTCATGGAGCGGGTGATCTCCGCCAGCTCCTTCAGCGCCTTGCGCATGGACAGCGAGTCCAGGTTTGCCTGAATATCGAGATAAAACATCTCTTCCCACGGATTGCCATGGATGGGGCGAGATTCCAGTTTGGTCATGATCAGATTGTGATTGCGCAGCACCAGTAAGGCTTCCACCAGGGCACCCGCCTGCTGACCGGTCGCCATTAACAGCGTGGTCTTCGCCGGAACCTGATCGGAGACGTTCACCGCTTTGCGCGCCAGAACGAGGAAGCGCGTAATATTCTGCGTCTGGTTGGCCTGGCAGTGCTCCAGCACCTGCAGGCCGTACAGAGCGCCGCCCGCTTCGCTGCCCAGCGCCGCGACGGTCGGGGCGTTCGCCTGCGCGACTTTTTCCATCGCCGCTGAGGTGCTCTCGGTATATTCAATCTTCCAGTGCGGGTAGCGACTCAGATACTGGCTACACTGCTGGAACGGTTGCGGATGGCTGTAGACGGTCTGAATTTTATCGGCATCCGTCGAGGTGCTGACCAGGACGCAATGATCGATAGGGATCGTCAGCTCGCCTACGATCGACAGGCTGGTGTGCTGCAGCAGATCGTAGACATCGTTGATCCCGCCGGAGCTGGTGTTTTCAATCGGCACTACGGCGTAATCGGCCTGGCCGGTTTCCACCTGATTAAAAATATCGGCGAACTTCGCGCAGCCGCTTTCAATAAACTGCTCAAAGTGGCGAGCGGCGTACTGACGCGCCGCCAGATGCGAATAAGAGCCTTTGGGACCGAGGAACGCCACGCGAGCCGAATGCGGGTTAATTTTATTCAAATGCTGCTGCAGCAGGGTTTGCTGGGTCAGTACAGAGTCTTCGATAATCAGCTGGAACAGGCGGGTGATGTAATGAGCGTCCAGATTATGGCGCTTGCCGAGGGTCATCAGACGCTCCAGCAGATCGCGTTCGCGGTCAATATCACGCACCGGGCGATGGGAGGCCAGTTTGGCTTTACCAACCTCAACAGCCAGCCCGCGACGCTCCGCCAGCAGAGCAAGCAGTTTCTCATCCAGCGCGCTTATCTTGTCGCGCAGCGCCAGTAATGGGTTTTCCTCGGTCATAGATGTTGCCTTTGTTGTTATCCAATAAAAAAGGCCTCCCGGGTGGGAGGCCTTATTGTTCGTCTTCGCATTCTTTCTTATACGACGAATTGCCTCCCGGTCAGGGGAAGGTAAAAAAGAATGCGAAGAAGAACGGGACGAGTTTCATGATGAATTCCTTTAAGTAGTGGGGATTACAGTACCTGTACTGTTTTCACTCTGTCAATAAAAAACGCGCCCGAAGGCGCGTGGCATGACACAACTTAAGTTAAGGATTACTCTTCTTCTTCCACAAAGCCTGCCTCTTTCACCGACGTCGCGGCGCGGCGGGCTTCCCCTTTGTGTTGCACTTTATTGAGCTGCCGTTCCAGCTTGTTGATCAATTCGTTAATGGCGGCGTACATATCTTCATGACGCGCACTGGCAACCAGATGGCCGTTTGGCGTGTTGATGGTTGCATCAGCGATAAAACCCTGCGGCTCCTTAGACAGAATGATGTGCGGGTTAATTAAATGAGTTTGCCACTTATCCAGTTTGGCGAGACGGTCTGCGACATGCTGGCGGATTGCCGGAGTAATTTCCATTTGTTTACTGGTAATGTTCATTGTCATAAATTTTACCTCTTGTCTTTCCCGTCTTGGTGAATCCAGCATACCTTTCCTAATGTCAAAATGTGTGATCTAAATCACGTTTTATTGTCACTTTTTGTCAACGAATTCATTTTGTGAGACAGGGCAGGAAGAAGTGAGATTTTACTTGTCGAACCTGCCAAAGCAGGCCATATTTGATGAGTTAACTCGACGCTAAACCGCTTCAGCTAACCAGGATAACGAATAAAAAAACGGCAGCCAGTGGCTGCCGTTTGCGATCCATGAGTCAGGCTCAGGTGTTCTTACTGTTCGCAGCGATAATCTTCGCGACTTTGTCCGCCTGAGCATTCATCTGCATTTGACGATAGGCATTTTCCATCTTCGGCAGGGCATCGCGGGTGGCCTGGGTATCCGGATAGTTACGCATCATACCTTCCACGCGGTTAACGACGGCAACCCATGCGCCGCGGTCGGTGTAGTAATCCACTACCGACAGCTCATACTTCGCCAGGCGATCTTTCAGGAATACCATGCGCTTATAGGCGTCCGTGGCATACTGGCTGTTCGGGTAGCCGCGTACCAGTTTGGAGAAGTCATTGAAGGCATCGCGCGCGTGCTGCGGATCGCGGTCGGAACGATCGACGCCGAAGAAGCCCTGCAGGGCGCTGTCATCCAGAGCCATGTTGGTCAGGCCGCGCATATAGATGACGTAGTCGATGTTCGGATGGGTGGGATTCAAGCGCATGAAGCGATCGATGGCCGCTTGAGCCAGCGGCAGATCGGCGTTTTTGTAATACGCATAAATCAGATCCAGCTGTACCTGTTGGGAATAAGGGCCGAATGGATAACGGTTATCCAACGCTTCCAGTTGCGTTATCGCCTGTTTCCAGTTACCGTCCTGCAGTTTTTGCTGGGCGGTCGCGTAGATTTCATTCGGCGGATTATCAGGCACCTCTTCCTTAGAGCCGGAGCAACCCACCAAAGCCAGGCTCAGTGTGGCGGCTGCCACCAGGTATTTCATGCGCGTCATGACGTTTTGACTTCCTCAAAATGTTTATGCGGGAGAATCTCTGTTCCTGCTCCCGATTAAGACCAGCTACAATAGCACACTATATTAAACGGCAAAGCCGTAAAACCCAACGTTAAACGAAGAAGCTGTATATGGCACAACGAGTACAACTCACCGCAACGGTGACCGAAAATCAACTCGGTCAACGCTTAGATCAGGCTTTGGCCGAATTGTTCCCTGATTATTCGCGATCGCGGATAAAAGAATGGATCCTCGACCAACGCGTATTAGTCAATGGCACCATTGGCGATAAACCGAAAGAAAAAGTGCTGGGGGGAGAACGCATCGCTATCGATGTGGAAATCGAAGAAGAGGCGCGCTTCCAGCCGCAGGATATTCCGCTCAATATCGTTTACGAAGATGATGACATCATCGTGATCAACAAACCGCGCGATCTGGTTGTACATCCTGGCGCGGGCAACCCTGACGGTACTGTGCTGAATGCGCTGCTGCACTACTATCCGCCTATTGCCGATGTGCCGCGTGCGGGTATCGTCCACCGTCTGGATAAAGACACCACCGGTCTGATGGTGGTGGCGAAAACCATTCCAGCGCAAACCCGGCTGGTGGAGTCGCTGCAGTTGCGCGAGATCACCCGTGAATACGAAGCGGTGGCGATCGGTCATATGACCGCCGGCGGTACGGTTGAAGAACCGATCAGCCGTCATCCGACCAAGCGTACCCATATGGCGGTGCACCCGATGGGCAAACCGGCGGTGACCCACTACCGCATTATGGAACATTTCCGCATCCATACCCGCCTGCGCCTGCGTCTGGAAACCGGTCGTACGCATCAGATCCGCGTGCATATGTCGCATATCACCCATCCGCTGGTAGGCGACCAGGTGTATGGCGGCCGCCCGCGTCCGCCGAAGGGCGCGTCGGAGGAGTTCATCACCGCGCTGCGTAAATTCGACCGCCAGGCGCTGCACGCCACCATGCTACGTCTGTACCACCCGATTACCGGCATTGAAATGGAGTGGCACGCGCCCATCCCACAAGATATGGTCGAGCTCATCGAGGCGATGCGCGCCGATTTTGAAGCCCATAAGGACGATATTGACTGGTTATGACTAAACTGATTGTACCGCAGTGGCTAATGCCCGGCAGCGTGGCGGCCTGTAGTTCTACCCGCATCGGCGGCGTGAGTCTGCCGCCCTATGACTCGCTCAACCTGGGCGCCCATTGCGGCGACAATCTGCAGCATGTCGAAGAAAACCGGCGGAGGATGTTTGCCGCCGGCGGCTTACCGTCTTACCCGGTTTGGCTGGAGCAGGTTCATGGTACCGATGTGCTCACGCTGGACGGCGGACCCTATCCGTCGAAACGCGCGGATGCCTCTTATAGCCGTACGCCAGGGACTGTCTGCGCGGTGATGACCGCTGACTGCCTGCCGGTCCTGTTCTGTAACCGCGCCGGTACCGAAGTCGCCGCGGCGCATGCGGGATGGCGCGGCTTATGTGAAGGGGTTCTGGAAGAGACGGTCGCCCGTTTCGCCGATAAAGCCGAAAACATTATGGCGTGGCTGGGACCCGCCATCGGTCCGCAGGCGTTTGAGGTGGGCCCAGAAGTTCGCGACGCTTTTATGGCTAAGGATGAGAATGCGCATCAGGCTTTTCGTCCGGCAGGCGAAAAATATTTTGCTGATATCTACCAGCTGGCTCGGCAGCGCCTGGCAAACGTCGGCGTTGAGCAGATTTTCGGCGGCGATCGCTGCACGCTAAGCGAAAAGGATGATTTTTTCTCTTACCGGCGCGACAAGACCACCGGTCGTATGGCAAGTTTCATTTGGCTGATATAACCTAGAGAATCAAGACGATCCAGAAGGCAAACTTATTTTTCGCATAGTTCAGGTCTTTAACCTTGAATAATTGAGGGATGACCTCATTTAATCTCCAGTAGCAAATTTGACCTGTTATGGGAGGAGTTATGCGTCTGGATCGTCTTACCAATAAATTCCAGCTTGCTCTTGCCGATGCCCAGTCGCTTGCACTCGGGCACGACAACCAATTCATCGAACCTCTTCATTTAATGAGCGCCTTGCTGAATCAGGAAGGGGGATCGGTACGTCCTTTATTAACCTCGGCGGGCGTGAATGCCGGGAAACTGCGCACTGACATCGAACAGGCTCTGAGCCGTTTACCGCAGGTGGAAGGCACCGGCGGCGATGTGCAACCTTCTCAGGATTTAGTGCGGATCCTGAACCTTTGCGACAAGCTGGCGCAAAAGAAAAAGGACAACTTTATATCGTCAGAACTGTTTGTTCTGGCGGCGCTTGAATCACGCGGTACGCTGACCGACCTTTTAAAATCCGCCGGAGCAACAACCGCCAACGTGACTCAGGCGATTGAACAAATGCGCGGAGGTGAAAGCGTGAACGATCAGGGTGCCGAAGACCAACGTCAGGCATTGAAGAAATTTACCGTCGATCTCACCGAGCGTGCCGAACAGGGCAAGCTGGACCCGGTTATCGGCCGTGATGAAGAGATCCGCCGTACCATTCAGGTATTGCAGCGCCGTACCAAAAACAATCCGGTGCTGATTGGTGAACCCGGGGTGGGTAAAACCGCTATCGTCGAAGGCCTGGCGCAGCGTATCGTCAACGGCGAAGTGCCGGAAGGGCTGAAAGGCCGCCGGGTGCTGGCGCTGGATATGGGCGCGCTGGTGGCCGGGGCGAAATACCGCGGTGAGTTTGAAGAGCGTCTGAAAGGCGTGCTAACCGACCTGTCGAAACAGGAAGGCAACGTCATTCTGTTTATCGACGAACTGCATACCATGGTTGGCGCCGGTAAAGCCGATGGCGCGATGGACGCGGGCAACATGCTGAAGCCGGCGCTGGCGCGTGGTGAACTGCACTGCGTCGGGGCGACGACGCTTGACGAATACCGTCAGTACATTGAAAAAGACGCTGCGCTGGAGCGCCGCTTCCAGAAGGTGTTCGTCGCCGAGCCGTCGGTAGAAGATACCATCGCTATTCTGCGCGGTCTGAAAGAACGTTATGAACTGCACCACCATGTGCAGATCACCGACCCGGCTATCGTGGCGGCGGCGACCTTGTCGCATCGCTACATTGCCGACCGTCAGCTGCCGGATAAAGCCATCGACCTTATCGATGAGGCGGCGTCCAGCATCCGTATGCAGATCGACTCAAAGCCGGAAGAGCTGGACCGTCTCGATCGCCGTATCATCCAGTTGAAACTGGAGCAGCAGGCGCTGAAGAAAGAGTCTGATGAGGCGAGTCTGAAGCGTCTTGATATGCTCAACGAGGAGCTGGCGGATAAAGAACGGCAGTACTCGGTGCTGGAAGAAGAGTGGAAAGCGGAAAAAGCGTCCCTCTCCGGCACCCAGACCATCAAAGCCGAGCTGGAGCAGGCGAAAATCGCCATCGAACAGGCGCGTCGCGTCGGTGACCTGGCGCGGATGTCCGAGCTGCAGTACGGCAAAATTCCGGAACTGGAGAAACAGCTGGCGGCAGCCACTCAGTCCGAAGGAAAAACCATGCGTCTGCTGCGTAATAAAGTGACGGATGCTGAAATCGCCGAAGTGCTGGCCCGCTGGACCGGTATCCCGGTCTCCCGCATGATGGAAAGCGAGCGTGACAAACTGCTGCGTATGGAGCAGGAACTGCATCATCGGGTGATTGGTCAGGATGAGGCGGTTGAAGCAGTATCTAACGCTATTCGCCGTAGCCGTGCCGGGCTGTCCGATCCGAACCGGCCGATTGGTTCATTCCTGTTCCTCGGTCCGACCGGGGTCGGTAAAACCGAGCTGTGTAAAACGCTGGCTAACTTTATGTTCGACAGCGACGACGCAATGGTGCGTATCGATATGTCCGAGTTTATGGAGAAACACTCCGTCTCGCGTCTGGTCGGTGCGCCTCCGGGATACGTCGGTTATGAAGAGGGCGGTTACCTGACCGAGGCGGTGCGCCGTCGTCCTTATTCCGTCATCCTGCTGGATGAAGTGGAAAAAGCGCACCCGGATGTGTTCAACATTCTGCTGCAGGTACTCGACGACGGGCGCCTCACCGATGGCCAGGGGAGAACGGTCGACTTCCGTAACACGGTGGTCATCATGACCTCGAACCTCGGTTCCGATTTGATTCAGGAACGGTTCGGCGAGCTGGATTACGGACATATGAAGGACCTGGTGCTGGGGGTTGTCAGCCAGAACTTCCGTCCGGAGTTCATCAACCGTATCGATGAAGTGGTGGTCTTCCATCCGCTGGGTGAGAAACACATTGCTTCTATTGCCCAGATCCAGCTGCAGCGTCTGTATAAACGTCTGGAAGAGCGCGGATATGAAGTGCGGATGTCCGATGAGGCGTTGAAGTTACTAAGCGCCAACGGATACGATCCGGTATACGGCGCGCGGCCACTGAAACGCGCTATTCAGCAGCAGATTGAGAACCCGTTGGCCCAGCAGATACTTTCCGGTGAGCTGATTCCGGGTAAAACCGTCGAGCTGGTAGTGAAAGACGACCGTATCGTGGCAGTGCAGTAAGTCACAAAACGACAAAAACGGGCCCAGCGGGCTCGTTTTTGTTTAAAAACCAGGCAAGAATTAAAGCTCAACACCTGATTTGGTTGAAAAGTGAGCGATTGAATTCTTTTTTTGAATTTATCCTTGTCACTTCAGAATTACCCCCTATAATGCGCCTCCACTGACACGGAACAACGGCAAGCAAGCCGCCGGGGCAGCAGGATTCAACGGCGAAAGATAACGTTGAAGCCGACAGAGAAAAGCAAAATAAGCGCTTGACTCTGAATGAGGAAAACGTATTATACGGGACCTCGCGACAGAGCGCTAAAGCGCGTCGCAACTGCTCTTTAACAATTTATCAGACAATCTGTGTGGGCACTCAAAGTGACATGGATTCTTAATGTCTTCGGACAATAAATGAATACCAAGTCTCAAGAGTGAACACGTAATTCATTACGAAGTTTAATTCTTTGAGCATCAAACTTAAATTGAAGAGTTTGATCATGGCTCAGATTGAACGCTGGCGGCAGGCCTAACACATGCAAGTCGAGCGGTAGCACAGAGAGCTTGCTCTCGGGTGACGAGCGGCGGACGGGTGAGTAATGTCTGGGAAACTGCCTGATGGAGGGGGATAACTACTGGAAACGGTAGCTAATACCGCATAACGTCGCAAGACCAAAGTGGGGGACCTTCGGGCCTCATGCCATCAGATGTGCCCAGATGGGATTAGCTAGTAGGTGGGGTAACGGCTCACCTAGGCGACGATCCCTAGCTGGTCTGAGAGGATGACCAGCCACACTGGAACTGAGACACGGTCCAGACTCCTACGGGAGGCAGCAGTGGGGAATATTGCACAATGGGCGCAAGCCTGATGCAGCCATGCCGCGTGTATGAAGAAGGCCTTCGGGTTGTAAAGTACTTTCAGCGGGGAGGAAGGCGATAAGGTTAATAACCTTGTCGATTGACGTTACCCGCAGAAGAAGCACCGGCTAACTCCGTGCCAGCAGCCGCGGTAATACGGAGGGTGCAAGCGTTAATCGGAATTACTGGGCGTAAAGCGCACGCAGGCGGTCTGTCAAGTCGGATGTGAAATCCCCGGGCTCAACCTGGGAACTGCATTCGAAACTGGCAGGCTAGAGTCTTGTAGAGGGGGGTAGAATTCCAGGTGTAGCGGTGAAATGCGTAGAGATCTGGAGGAATACCGGTGGCGAAGGCGGCCCCCTGGACAAAGACTGACGCTCAGGTGCGAAAGCGTGGGGAGCAAACAGGATTAGATACCCTGGTAGTCCACGCCGTAAACGATGTCGATTTGGAGGTTGTGCCCTTGAGGCGTGGCTTCCGGAGCTAACGCGTTAAATCGACCGCCTGGGGAGTACGGCCGCAAGGTTAAAACTCAAATGAATTGACGGGGGCCCGCACAAGCGGTGGAGCATGTGGTTTAATTCGATGCAACGCGAAGAACCTTACCTGGTCTTGACATCCACAGAACTTGCCAGAGATGGCTTGGTGCCTTCGGGAACTGTGAGACAGGTGCTGCATGGCTGTCGTCAGCTCGTGTTGTGAAATGTTGGGTTAAGTCCCGCAACGAGCGCAACCCTTATCCTTTGTTGCCAGCGGTTAGGCCGGGAACTCAAAGGAGACTGCCAGTGATAAACTGGAGGAAGGTGGGGATGACGTCAAGTCATCATGGCCCTTACGACCAGGGCTACACACGTGCTACAATGGCGCATACAAAGAGAAGCGACCTCGCGAGAGCAAGCGGACCTCATAAAGTGCGTCGTAGTCCGGATTGGAGTCTGCAACTCGACTCCATGAAGTCGGAATCGCTAGTAATCGTAGATCAGAATGCTACGGTGAATACGTTCCCGGGCCTTGTACACACCGCCCGTCACACCATGGGAGTGGGTTGCAAAAGAAGTAGGTAGCTTAACCTTCGGGAGGGCGCTTACCACTTTGTGATTCATGACTGGGGTGAAGTCGTAACAAGGTAACCGTAGGGGAACCTGCGGTTGGATCACCTCCTTACCTTAAAGAACCTGCCTTTGTAGTGCTCACACAGATTGTCTGATGAAAGTAAAGAAGCAAGGCGTCTTGCGATTGAGACTTCAGTGTCCCCTTCGTCTAGAGGCCCAGGACACCGCCCTTTCACGGCGGTAACAGGGGTTCGAATCCCCTAGGGGACGCCACTTGCTGGTTCGTGAGTGAAAGACGCGTGCCGAACTATCTCAAAACTCATCTTCGGGTGACGTTTGAGATATTTGCTCTTTAAAAATCTGGATCAAGCTGAAAATTGAAACGACACACAGTTAATGTGTGTTCGAGTCTCTCAAATTTTCGCGACACGATGATGTTTTACGAAACATCTTCGGGTTGTGAGGTTAAGCGACTAAGCGTACACGGTGGATGCCCTGGCAGTCAGAGGCGATGAAGGACGTGCTAATCTGCGAAAAGCGTCGGTAAGGTGATATGAACCGTTACAGCCGGCGATGTCCGAATGGGGAAACCCAGTGTGATTCGTCACACTATCGTTAACTGAATACATAGGTTAACGAGGCGAACCGGGGGAACTGAAACATCTAAGTACCCCGAGGAAAAGAAATCAACCGAGATTCCCCCAGTAGCGGCGAGCGAACGGGGAGCAGCCCAGAGTCTGAATCAGCTTGTGTGTTAGTGGAACGGTCTGGAAAGTCCGACGGTACAGGGTGATAGTCCCGTACACCAAAATGCACAGGCTGTGAACTCGAAGAGTAGGGCGGGACACGTGGTATCCTGTCTGAATATGGGGGGACCATCCTCCAAGGCTAAATACTCCTGACTGACCGATAGTGAACCAGTACCGTGAGGGAAAGGCGAAAAGAACCCCGGCGAGGGGAGTGAAAAAGAACCTGAAACCGTGTACGTACAAGCAGTGGGAGCACCTTCGGGTGTGACTGCGTACCTTTTGTATAATGGGTCAGCGACTTATATTCTGTAGCAAGGTTAACCGTATAGGGGAGCCGCAGGGAAACCGAGTCTTAACTGGGCGTTAAGTTGCAGGGTATAGACCCGAAACCCGGTGATCTAGCCATGGGCAGGTTGAAGGTTGGGTAACACTAACTGGAGGACCGAACCGACTAATGTTGAAAAATTAGCGGATGACTTGTGGCTGGGGGTGAAAGGCCAATCAAACCGGGAGATAGCTGGTTCTCCCCGAAAGCTATTTAGGTAGCGCCTCGTGAACTCATCTTCGGGGGTAGAGCACTGTTTCGGCTAGGGGGTCATCCCGACTTACCAACCCGATGCAAACTACGAATACCGAAGAATGTTATCACGGGAGACACACGGCGGGTGCTAACGTCCGTCGTGAAGAGGGAAACAACCCAGACCGCCAGCTAAGGTCCCAAAGTCATGGTTAAGTGGGAAACGATGTGGGAAGGCACAGACAGCCAGGATGTTGGCTTAGAAGCAGCCATCATTTAAAGAAAGCGTAATAGCTCACTGGTCGAGTCGGCCTGCGCGGAAGATGTAACGGGGCTAAACCATGCACCGAAGCTGCGGCAGCGACACGATGTGTTGTTGGGTAGGGGAGCGTTCTGTAAGCCTGCGAAGGTGACCTGTGAGGGTTGCTGGAGGTATCAGAAGTGCGAATGCTGACATAAGTAACGATAAAGCGGGTGAAAAGCCCGCTCGCCGGAAGACCAAGGGTTCCTGTCCAACGTTAATCGGGGCAGGGTGAGTCGACCCCTAAGGCGAGGCCGAAAGGCGTAGTCGATGGGAAACAGGTTAATATTCCTGTACTTGGTGTTACTGCGAAGGGGGGACGGAGAAGGCTATGTTAGCCGGGCGACGGTTGTCCCGGTTTAAGCATGTAGGCTGGTTATCCAGGCAAATCCGGATAATCAAGGCTGAGGTGTGATGACGAGGCACTACGGTGCTGAAGTAACAAATGCCCTGCTTCCAGGAAAAGCCTCTAAGCATCAGGTAACACGAAATCGTACCCCAAACCGACACAGGTGGTCAGGTAGAGAATACCAAGGCGCTTGAGAGAACTCGGGTGAAGGAACTAGGCAAAATGGTGCCGTAACTTCGGGAGAAGGCACGCTGGTGTGTAGGTGAAGCCCCTGCGGGTGGAGCTGAGACCAGTCGAAGATACCAGCTGGCTGCAACTGTTTATTAAAAACACAGCACTGTGCAAACACGAAAGTGGACGTATACGGTGTGACGCCTGCCCGGTGCCGGAAGGTTAATTGATGGGGTTATCCGTAAGGAGAAGCTCTTGATCGAAGCCCCGGTAAACGGCGGCCGTAACTATAACGGTCCTAAGGTAGCGAAATTCCTTGTCGGGTAAGTTCCGACCTGCACGAATGGCGTAATGATGGCCAGGCTGTCTCCACCCGAGACTCAGTGAAATTGAACTCGCTGTGAAGATGCAGTGTACCCGCGGCAAGACGGAAAGACCCCGTGAACCTTTACTATAGCTTGACACTGAACATTGAGCCTTGATGTGTAGGATAGGTGGGAGGCTTTGAAGCGTGGACGCCAGTCTGCGTGGAGCCAACCTTGAAATACCACCCTTTAATGTTTGATGTTCTAACGTTGGCCCCTTATCGGGGTTGCGGACAGTGTCTGGTGGGTAGTTTGACTGGGGCGGTCTCCTCCCAAAGCGTAACGGAGGAGCACGAAGGTTAGCTAATCCTGGTCGGACATCAGGAGGTTAGTGCAATGGCATAAGCTAGCTTGACTGCGAGCGTGACGGCGCGAGCAGGTGCGAAAGCAGGTCATAGTGATCCGGTGGTTCTGAATGGAAGGGCCATCGCTCAACGGATAAAAGGTACTCCGGGGATAACAGGCTGATACCGCCCAAGAGTTCATATCGACGGCGGTGTTTGGCACCTCGATGTCGGCTCATCACATCCTGGGGCTGAAGTAGGTCCCAAGGGTATGGCTGTTCGCCATTTAAAGTGGTACGCGAGCTGGGTTTAGAACGTCGTGAGACAGTTCGGTCCCTATCTGCCGTGGGCGCTGGAGAATTGAGGGGGGCTGCTCCTAGTACGAGAGGACCGGAGTGGACGCATCACTGGTGTTCGGGTTGTCATGCCAATGGCACTGCCCGGTAGCTAAATGCGGAAGAGATAAGTGCTGAAAGCATCTAAGCACGAAACTTGCCCCGAGATGAGTTCTCCCTGAGACTTTAAGTCTCCTGAAGGAACGTTGAAGACGACGACGTTGATAGGCCGGGTGTGTAAGCGCAGCGATGCGTTGAGCTAACCGGTACTAATGAACCGTGAGGCTTAACCTTACAACGCCGAAGATGTTTTGGCGGATTTGAGAAGATTTTCAGCTGATACAGATTAGTCGATGCGTCCGCAGGGCGTGTTGATAAAACAGAATTTGCCTGGCGGCACTAGCGCGGTGGTCCCACCTGACCCCATGCCGAACTCAGAAGTGAAACGCCGTAGCGCCGATGGTAGTGTGGGGTCTCCCCATGTGAGAGTAGGGAACTGCCAGGCATCAAATAAAGCAGAAGGCTCAGTCGAAAGACTGGGCCTTTTGTTTTTGCGTTTTAACAAGAACCCCGTCCCGAAAGGTGCGGGGTTTTTTGCTGTATGGGGGATATCTCCCCGGTGGCGCTGCGCTTACCGGGGCTACGGGTCCGACATGGGGCCACGCCCCGGTAGCCCGGCCAGGGGGGCGCAGCACCGCCTCCGGCGACAACCCCACCATATCCAGTTCATCATCTTCATTCAAAGCAACATAAAACCCCGTCGTGGCAATCCCTTCGCCATAATCCACTTTTTCCTTGCTCCTGCGCTGGCGTTGATCGCGAAAACCGTGCTTACGAAAAAAAATGTGAATGCAATCACATATAAGGACATAACAATTATATAACATTTAGTTTACTAACTAATTTGTCTGCGTGACGTGGTACGCCCGACAAGACAGATTGCAGTCTTTGCTGGAGCAATATAACAATGACAGAGAGTAGCATTACCGAACGGGCCGCGCCGGAGCAGGCTGACACCCGTCGTCGTATTTGGGCAATTGTTGGCGCTTCCTCGGGAAATCTGGTTGAGTGGTTTGATTTTTACGTCTACTCATTCTGCTCGCTCTATTTTGCCCATATCTTCTTTCCATCCGGAAATACCACCACTCAACTTTTACAAACGGCAGGCGTATTCGCCGCCGGATTTCTGATGCGTCCTATCGGTGGCTGGCTGTTTGGTCGGATCGCTGACCGCCGCGGACGTAAAACGTCCATGCTTATTTCGGTCTGCATGATGTGCTTTGGTTCACTGGTAATTGCCTGCCTGCCGGGCTATGCAGTCATCGGCACCTGGGCTCCGGCGTTGCTTCTGTTGGCCCGTCTGTTCCAGGGGCTGTCGGTCGGGGGAGAATATGGCACCAGCGCGACCTATATGAGTGAAGTGGCGATTGAAGGAAAGAAAGGCTTCTACGCCTCTTTCCAGTACGTCACGTTAATTGGCGGACAGCTACTGGCGGTATTAGTGGTCGTGGCGCTCCAGCAGGTGCTGAGCGACGAAGATCTGCATGCATGGGGATGGCGTATTCCTTTTGCTCTCGGGGCAGTACTGGCCATCGTCGCGCTGTGGCTGCGTCGCCAGCTGGACGAAACCTCAAAGCAGGAGACCCGGGCGCTGAAAGAGGCTGGCTCATTTAAAGGGTTGTGGCGTAATCGCCGGGCCTTCGTGATGGTGTTGGGCTTTACCGCCGCCGGATCGCTGACCTTTTATACCTTTACTACCTATATGCAAAAGTATCTGGTCAACACGGCGGGTATGACGGCCAGCACCGCCAGCGTGATCATGACTGCGGCGCTGTTCGTTTATATGCTGGTTCAACCGCTGTTCGGCGCTTTTTCGGATAAAGTAGGCCGCCGTACCTCCATGCTGTGCTTTGGCGTACTGGCGACATTATTTACCGTGCCTATCCTGAGCGCCTTGCAAAAAGTGAGCTCCCCCTATGCTGCCTTCGGCCTGGTGATCTGCGCCTTGCTGATTGTCAGTTTCTATACCTCGATCAGCGGCATCCTGAAGGCCGAGATGTTCCCGGCGCAGGTTCGTGCGCTTGGGGTAGGGCTTTCCTATGCCGTCGCGAATGCCCTGTTTGGCGGCTCGGCGGAGTATGTCGCGCTGTCGCTTAAATCGGCGGGGATAGAGCACGCTTTTTACTGGTACGTAACGGTGATGGCGGCCATCGCCTTCCTGGTCTCCCTGATGCTGCATCGCAAGGGCAAAGGCCTGCGTCTTTAGCCGCTACTGGTGCGCCAGTTGCCACACAGCGTAGCCGGTGGTCGCGCCGGCTACATCCCAGGCGAAATCCTTCCAGCTCCAGCCGCTCCCTGCCGGGCGGCTGTCCCAAAGCTCTTTTGAGGCGCCGAGGCTGACAGAAAACATCAGGCCGATAGCGGCGCTGCGGTCCCGGCTGTAACCCTGATGTTGCGCATATTCATTGCCCGCGGCAGACAGCATCGCCGAGGCCAGAAAATGCTGGGCTTTGTCCTGACCGGACCATGCATCATTTGCCATGTGGCTGCAGCCCGTTAACATCAGCGAAGCAATCACGATTATCGTACGCATAGTGCTTCCAGAAAAAAGCCCCGTCGAGGCGGGGCTGATTGTCAGAGAATACGGCTGATCAGCCGGTCGATGCGGATCCGCCGTAGTCGGCGGATCAGTTTACGCACTTTCACCGGGTAGTCGGCAATACTTTGCAGATCCCGATAATGTTTCACCACCGTGGTGTGGGTGCGGATGAGCTTCAGCTCTTTCTCCCGCATGGCCCCCAACTGCTGCTTTGGATCGTGGATCAGAATGGCATTTTCCAGATCGAGTCGCCAGGCGCGCGGGTTAAGGTTGTTGCCGGTGAGCAGCATCCACTCATCATCAACCCACATGCCTTTCAGGTGGTAGCTGTTATCGTCATCCTTCCACAGGCGGACGATCAGCTGATCGGTATTCACATAATACTGCAGCCGGCTGAGGAAACGCCGCAGGTTGATTTCATACAGATAAGGAAGCGCGCCGATGATTTTAAACGGCTGATCTTCGGGAATATAGAAATCGTTAGCGGTTTTATCGCCGACAATAATCTCCACCTGTTTACCGTCGCGTAGCAGCTGGATGATATTTCTTACCAGCACGGCAGGAAGGTTGAAGTAGGGGGTGCAGATCGTTAACTTGTGCTCGGCACAGGGCATCAGGTGAAAGATAGTTTTGTTCAGCAGGCTGGATTTCCCCAGGCCTACCAGCGGGGTGACGGAGAGTTCTTCGTCACCGGCGGTGCCGACAAAATGGTAGCTGCGGTCGCGGAGCTCCTGACGGTACTGGCGAATGTCGTTTTTGATTTCCGGACTTTTTGGCCGATCCGGTCTGTCGAGACGATTCACACCGCGTCCCTGAACCAGATTATTGTCGACCCAGTCAAACATGACGTCCGCCATTTTGCCGTTTCGGATGCACTGATAGCGATCATAGCGGTACTTATCATGCTGATGCAGATAAACATCGTTCAGGCTGGCGCCGCTGTAGAGGACGCAGTCATCGATAATAAAGCCTTTGAAATGGAGAACGCCGAGCGCCTCCCGGGTGTTAATCGGCACGCCGTAAACGGGGATCTCTACGCCCGGATTTTCAGTGGCCATCCGGCAATACCAGTCGGCGTTGGTGTTGGAGGCGGCGGCGCCGATACGGCCACGTTGAGCGCGGTGCCAGTCCACGAGGACGCGAACATCCAGTTGCGGACGCTGACGCTTGGCGTCATACAGGGCCTGCAAAATTCCTTTTCCGCCATCATCTTGCTCCAGGTAGAGCGCAATAATGCATATACGCTGAGTGGCGTTGGCAATCCGGGTCAGTAACGCTTCCCTGAAATCCGCAGGGGCGTAAAAGAACTCTACATCATCAACTGACTGAGAAAGCTTAGGGAGTTGGGCAAGGTGTTGTTGATGTTTATTACGCTTAAATTTTGACAACATCACAGTGCGTTTCTTCTCTGTTTATTGAAGGGTCTTCTGTACCATGCAGACGACGTAAGCGGGCAATAATACCATTACTACCCGCTAATGTGGTCAACAATTGCGGTCAGCGTCGCGCGATTATCCCTGATTCAGGGGCAGCGACAGACTGACAATCCCATCTTCCAGCTGAATATCAACGGTGAATCCCAGCTTTCTGGCGAGGCCGATCATGCCTCGGTTATTCGGCATCGTAATCCCATTCAGCCGTTGCAGGCCATGGCTTTGCGTATAGGCGATCAGCTTTTCCAGCAGCCTTCGGCCCAGGCCTAACCCTTTCAAATCTGAACGGACCAGCACAGCAAACTCGGCATCAATATTATCAGGGTCGGAGATCGCCCGCGTCACGCCAAGGATCTCGCTCTGTTCCGCGGTGGTCCTGACGGCGACAAACGCCATTTCTCGATCGTAGTCGATCTGGGTCATATTGGCTAAGTCGTCATGGGTAAATTCGTTGATCTCACTAAAATAGCGATAATAGAGATCTTCTTTGGTGACCTGGGCGATAAACGCGAGCAGCTGCGGTTCATCTTCCGGCAGGATCGGCCGGAACAGACAGCGATCGCCATTTTTCATCACCACCCACTCCTCCAGCTGGTGCGGATAGGGACGAATAGCGAGACGGCTTTCACTGTCGCCGCTGAAGGGTGCAAGCCCAAGGGTAACATCCAGCGCCGTAAACTCGTTGCCGGAGGCGAGCAGGGGATGAATATCCAGGCGCTGGATCTCCGGGCAGTCGACGATCAGGTTCGAGACCTGAACCAGCAGCTGGCTTAAGCCCGCGATATCCAGCGGTCGCAATGCGCTGCGGCCGCGGATCTTCTTATTTTTGATCGCCTGGATCACCAGATAACGCGCCAGGTTCATATTCAGCGGCGGCAGCGCCACGGCGGCCTGGTCCTCGGCCCGCCACTCCACGCCGCCTTCGCCCAACATAATCAACGGGCCGAAGAGAGGATCGTGCTCAACCACCACTCTCAGCTCCTGGGCGCCGGCGCGATTGGCCATACTCTGCACCAGCAGGCCATGAATGCGCGCCCGGGGCCAGGCCAGCCTGACGCGATCGATCATCGCATCCGCTGCCTGCTGCACTTCTGCCGCGGTACGCAGATACAACATGACCCCCTGTACTTCTGATTTATGCGGAATATCCGGGGAACGCAGCTTCAACGCAACCGGATAGCCTATCTGCTCAGCAATATGCACCGCTTCCGCGCTGTCAGCGGCGATCCAGGTTGGCAGTGTGTGGATGCCGTAGGCCCGGAGTACCGGGCTGACCTCGTGGGTATCCAGCGTGGTGGCGCCGTCATCGATCGCTTGCTGGAGCAGGGCATGCGCCTTGCTGGTATTGGCGGTTAACGAGTCCGGCAGCACGGGGGTCTCGCGTAGCTGTTTCTGGTTACGGCGGTACTCGACCATATGCATAAAGGCGGTGATGGTCCCCTCCGGCGTACGGTAGGTGGGAAGGCCGGCATCGCTGAACAGCCGTCGCGCCTCCTGGGAGGAGAATTCGCCGCACCAGTTGGTCAGCACGGTGACATATTTGCCACGCGGATGGTGCTTCAGGGCGTCGATCAGCGCCAGGGCGCTCTCGGTGCCCGGCGCGGCGGCGCTGGGAGAGTGGATCACCAGCAGCGCGTCATAGTCCTGGCTGTTAAGCAGAATATTCACCGCCCGCTGATAATGTTCGCTGCTGGCGTCATCGCGTAGATCCAGTGGGTTGGCGATCTCGACGCCGCCCGGCAGCGCCTGGCGCAGAGCCTCGCGCGTCTCCTCGCTGAGGGTCGCCAGCTTACCGTTACGCAGCCAAAGCTCATCCAACGCCAGCGCCGCCGGCGCCGCGCCGTTGCTGACGATCATCAGTTTTTCACCGCGCAGCGGGCGCATATGGCTCAGGGTTTCTACGGCGGAGAAGAGCTCATGGGTATCCTGGACCCGCAGTAGACCAGCACGCTGGATGGCCGCGTCCCATGCCGGATCCATCCCGGAGTTGACGTGCAACAGCTTCTGCGCCGCGGGGCTACGGCCGCTTTTAATCACCAGGATCGGCTTGTTTCGCGAGGCGCTGCGCGCGGCGGAGACAAACCGGCGCGCGTCGCTGAGGTGCTCAAGGTAAAGCAAAATGGCGCTGGTTTTGCTGTCGCGGGCCAGAAAGTCCAGCAGGTCATCGACATCTATATCCAGACTATCACCCAGCGCGATGAAGTAGGAAAACCCCATCTCGCGCTGTTGCGCCCAATCAAGGATGGTGTTGGAGACGGCAGCCGATTGCGAGATAAAGGCCAGTTTACCGCGATGGATCGGCACCGGCGAAAAGCTGGCGTTCAACCCTTGCCACGGCGCCAGCAGGCCGAGACTGTTGGGGCCGAGCAGGCGCATCTGGTAGCGCGCAGCGCATTCGAGCAGCGCCGGATACTGTTCCGGCTGCGAAGAGAGAATGATGCAGGTCTTGCAGCCTTTCTGCCCCAGGGCTTCAAGCAACTCGAGATTACGCCGCGCGTTGGTACAGAGTACCGCCAGATCCGGCGTAAAGGGCAGGCTCTCGATGGTGGGCCACGCCAGCACCCCGAGCACCGCCTTCCAGGCGGGGGTCACCGGCAGCACCGGGCCATTGAAGCCACCGGCTAGCAGGTTGCGCATCATGAGATAGCCAGCGCGCTGCGGTTTCATTGATGCGCCAATAACGGCGATGGACTTTGGTCGCAGCAGTGCTTCCAGGCCTCGTTGGCTCATACCGGTCTCCTTTCATCCCAGTGACCGAATGATTTTAAACGTTTTCCACCTGGTCCGCTGTGATACTGCCCTTATGCTGGGTTTTTCCCGCCAGGTAACGGGTCCGGAAGCGGGTGAAGTGTTCGCCAAGCGCTGCGGCGGCCGGTGCATCGCCCGCCAGGTCCAGCAGGGCGATGGCCACTTCCGCGGTACAATATTGTCCGTCGGCGTGCGCCTCGCGCAGATGGTAGGCTGAGATGCGGGACAGATCGACGGAGATTATCGGCAGCGCGTCCAGATAAGGGCTCTTACGGAACATTTTACGCGCTTCGGTCCAGGTGCCGTCGAGCATGATAAACAGCGGCGGTTTGCCAGACGGCGGCGCGCTCAGGACCTGGCGCTCCGGCCCGGCGTAGGAGGCGGGGAACACCACCATCGGCTGGTAATCGGGATGGGCGACCAGGTCAAGCAGCCCCTGCGGCGGCTCGGTTCTCGACCATTGATAAGCCTCGGTATTCGGCAGAATATCGGCGATGAGCCGACCGGTGTTGCTGGGCTTCATCGGCTCCGTATCAAACATCACCAGGCAAAAGCGGCTGGTGGCCTGCGCCGGCGTTAACGTGGCGCACAGACATTGCTTGAGCGGCAGCAGACAGCGCTGGCAGCGGCGGATGCGATTGCCGCGCGCAAGGAAAGGGCGGGTGGCTCGCGCGAGACGTTCGGCGCGCAGGCGAAGGACAGCGTTATCAGTCATGGGAGTCGCTAATGAAAAGCGCTATTGTCGCAGAGGCTAAAACGGGGCACAAGCGGTGCCCCGGAAGGATTACTGCTGTCCGGCTTCGTTCAGCCAGCTTTCAAATGGCGCTTTTGGCACCGCGCCATTGAGCATGTCGATCACTTCGCCATTTTTGAACATCATAATGGTCGGGATGCTGCGGATACGAAACCGTGCGCTAAGCTCACGTTCCGCTTCGGTGTTAACTTTCACAAAGCGCATCTTCCCGCTACGCTCTTCCGCAACGTCTTCAAAGATCGGCGCGAAGCTACGGCAGGGACCGCACCATGGCGCCCAGAAATCAACAACGACCGGCAGATCGTCCTTTAAGAGTTTATCCAGCGTTGCCCCGGTCGCGTTGATGACGTCGCCGTCAAAAAGATCGTGACCGCAGCGTCCGCACTTTGCGCCATCCGCGCTACGATCGTCCGGGAGGCGGTTCAGAGCCTGACAACTGGCACAAACGGTATTCATAACTAACCTCTGGTTATGGGTTGCAACGTGGCACGTGGCCGATATGTTTCTGTGATGTTACATATTATCGATTAAGTGTTATTTAAGGACAATGCGTTTTGTTCGATGAGTGCAATAGAGGCCGGCTTTTAAACGAAATCATGGCGAAGCGATGACACATCGGGTAATCTGCGCGCTTCGCGCAGCGCAGGTGGAGAAAATTGATGAGCGACGAACTGAAAAATAAAAGCGGCAAGGTCAAAGTGATGTATGTCCGCAGTGATGATGATTCTGACAAACGCACCCATAACCCACGTACCGGGAAAGGGGGAGGTCGTCCAGGAAAATCTCGTGTTGACGGCCGCAGCCGCCCTGCGCGTGACGAACGAAACAGCCGCGGTGACGATCGTAAACGCGATGACCGCAAGCGCGATGATTTTCATCGTGACGATGCGTCCCCGTGGCGTACCGTTTCCCGCGCCCCTGGCGATGAGACCCCGGTAAAAGAAGATCACGGCGGGATCAGCGGGAAGAGTTTTATCGATCCGGAAGTGCTGCGTCGCCAGCGCGCGGAAGAGACCCGCGTGTATGGTGAAAACGCCTGTCAGGCCCTGTTCCAGAGCCGCCCGGAAGCTATTGTCCGCGCCTGGTTTATCCAGAGCGTGACGCCGCGTTTTAAAGAGGCGCTGCGCTGGATGGCGGCTAACCGTAAAGCCTATCATGTGGTTGATGAAGCCGAGCTGGCGAAAGCCTCCGGGACCGATCACCACGGCGGCGTCTGCTTCCTGATCAAAAAACGGCACGGCACCTCTGTTGCCCAGTGGGTCGCGAAGGCCGCAGAAGAAGATTGCGTTCTGGCGCTGGAAGACGTGGGTAACCCGCACAACCTCGGGGCGATCATGCGCAGCTGCGCGCACTTCGGCGTGAAGGGCGTTGTGGTTCAGGATGCCGGCGTGCTGGAGTCCGGCGCGGCGATCCGTACGGCGGAAGGCGGTGCGGAACATGTTGAGCCGATCACCGGCGACAGCTTCATCGATACTCTTGATCAATTCCGTCAGGCGGGCTACGCGATTGTCTCGACCTCCAGCCATAATGGTACCCCGCTGTTTAAAGCCGAGCTGCCGAAGAAAATGGTGCTGGTGTTAGGCCAGGAGCGCGATGGCCTGTCGGATGCAGCGATCTCCAGCGCGGACCTCAGCGTCGCCATCGATGGTACCGGCAATGTCGAAAGCCTGAACGTCTCTGTGGCGACCGGCGTTCTGCTGGCGGAGTGGTGGCGTCAGAACAAGGCGTAATACCTGTCCCTGAATAAAAAAGCCAGCTGATGCTGGCTTTTTTTATGGCTGTCGATCACTCGCTTTCGGCGGGAAGGACCGGCATCCAGTCAATCGGCGCTTCGCCGCGCTCGGTCAGCCACTGATTGGTCTGCACGAAATGGTTGCTGCCAAAGAAGCCGCGATGTGCAGAGAGCGGTGACGGGTGCGGCGCCTTCAGCACGCAGTGGCGCTGGCGATCGATAATCGCGCCTTTCTTCTGTGCATGGGAGCCCCACAGTAGAAAGACCACTCCCTCGCAATGCTCATTGATTAACGCGATTACCTTATCGGTAAACGTTTCCCAGCCGAGACTGGCGTGCGAGTGCGCCTGCCCGGCGCGGACGGTCAGGACCGTATTCAGCAGGAGCACTCCCTGGCGCGCCCAGCTTTCCAGGTAACCATGGGTAGGGCGGGTAAAGCCAGGGATAGTGGCCTCGAGCTCTTTGTACATATTTAGCAGCGAGGGCGGGATGGCGACGCCCGGGCGAACCGAGAACGCCAGACCGTGGGCTTGTCCCGGGCCGTGATAGGGGTCCTGGCCGAGAATGACGACTTTGACATCGCCCAGTTCGGTAAAGCGAAACGCATTGAAGACGTCTTTTTGCGGTGGATAGATGGTGATCCCGGACTGGCGCTCTTCGGCGACGGTCTTCAGAGTATTGAGAAAATAGGGTTGTTGCTTTTCATCCGCCAGCACGTCATGCCAGGTTAAAGGGGTGGTCATCTTGCTCTCCTGCAAAGGGTCATTGCTATAGCTTAACGGCTTCTTTCTACAGAACAAAATCGGCACGGCTCAACGCGGGCCTTCATGCAAAAAAAATTGAAAATTTACAAAATTATTTATAGCAGCGCATGGCGTAACTTGATGTAAAACAATAAAATCCTTGCATACCCACTTAGAGTGAGTGGTTTTTATTGATTTACATCAAAGAATGCCGAAGGGGCGGCTGATATATATACACTCATACAACAATGGTTTTACCAATTGGCCGCGAAGAGGCCAAAATCGAATAAACACTGCCTGGGAGGCATCAAATGATTACTGGTATCCAAATTACTAAAGCGGCAAACGACGACCTGCTGAACTCTTTCTGGCTGCTGGATAGTGAAAAAGGCGAAGCACGCTGCCTGTGCGCCAAAGGTGGTTTTGCGGAAGATGACGTGGTGGCGGTCAGCAAACTGGGTGAAATCGAATACCGTGAAATCCCGGTAGACGTGAAACCAGAAGTTCGCGTGGAAGGCGGTCAGCACCTGAACGTTAACGTGCTGCGTCGTGAAACCCTGCTGGACGCGGTTGAACATCCGGAAAAATATCCGCAGCTGACCATTCGTGTTTCTGGCTACGCGGTGCGCTTCAACTCCCTGACGCCGGAACAGCAGCGCGACGTTATCGCTCGTACCTTTACCGAAAGCCTGTAAGGCTAACGCCAGATGTGAAAACGCCGGGATAACCCGGCGTTTTTTTTTACTCTTCGTTGGGCGCTGATGGCGTCCCGGCTGCGCTTGGTTTCCGGCGCTTACCGATATTTTTCGTATCGCGGTGGCGCTTTTTCACCCGCGGCTTTTCTTTTTCTTTCTCTTTTTTCTCGGCGCGTTTCGCCAGCACTTTCTTCGATGGTTTACCGGTCAGCTTCTCGCTTGGCGCGCGGGTTTTTGGTCGCAATTCATCAATCACCCGAGCTTTCAGCGGTTCTTCAACGTAGCGGCCGATCTTGCCCAGCAACAGGTGGTCGTGCGCTTCAACCAGCGAAATCGCGGTGCCTTTCTTACCTGCACGCCCGGTACGACCGATACGGTGCAGATAGATGTCGGCGGTGCGCGGCATATCGAAGTTAAAGACGTGGCTGACGTCCGGAATATCGATACCGCGGGCGGCGACGTCGGTAGCGATCAGCACGTTTACGCGGCCATCGGTCAGACGCTTGATGGCTTCGTTACGCTTGGCCTGCACCATCTCGCCTTCCAGCCAGCAGGTGTTAATCCCGGCTTCACGCAGCCAGTTGGCCAGCTCATGCACGCGCTCGCGCTTGCGCACAAAGACGATAGCGCGGGTAGCTTCCGGCTGTTGCAGCAGATTCACCAGCAGTTTGGTTTTATGTTCGATATCGTCAGCGCGGTAGTACCATTGATGGATTTTCTTGCGCTCGCGAGTCGACGGGTTAGCGGAAACTTCAACCGGCTCCTCCAGAAGACGTTCGGCGAAGTCTTTGATCGCATCGCCTTCGAGCGTCGCGGAGAACAGCATGGTCTGCTTGCGCCAGCGGGTTTCACCGGCGATGGTTTCGATATCCTGCGCAAAGCCCATGTCCAGCATGCGGTCGGCTTCATCGAGGATTAGGGTCTCGACGGCGCGGCAGTCGAAGTTCTCTTCTTTTATATACTGCAGCAGGCGACCAGTGGTGGCGACCACGATGTCCTGGTTTTCGCTGAACACTTCCGCGTGGTTCATGTAGGCTACGCCGCCGGTAATGGTGGCGATATCCAGATGGGTATGCTTTGCCAGCTCGCGGGCGTGGTCAGCCACCTGCATCGCCAGCTCGCGGGTCGGCGTCAGGATAAGAATACGCGGCGGGCCGGATTTCTTACGCGGGAAATCGAGCAGGTGCTGCAACGCTGGCAGCAGATACGCCGCCGTTTTACCAGTGCCGGTCGGCGCTGAACCGAGGATGTCACGGCCATCGAGCGCAGGCGGAATAGCGGCGGCCTGAATGGCTGTCGGGCGAGTGAAACCTTTATCCTGGAGGGCCTCCAGCAGGTTTTCGTCGAGTTCAAGTTCGGAAAAAGTCGTTACAGTCATGTTCTACCTCTGAGTGGGCCGCCGATTATAGACGTTACTGACGTAATGTTCATCTGTTTGTAAGGCTATCTGTTCTCCGGTATTGTGCATAGCCTTACGTTCAGGAGTTTTTGTCGGCAAGGTTATTGAGGATGTCTCAGTCGAAGTTTGCGCTGCCGCGCAATGGTTTTACCTTCAAACAGTTTTTTATCGCCCACGATCGTTGCGCGATGAAGGTGGGTACCGACGGCATTTTGCTCGGCGCCTGGGCGCCGATTGCCGGGGTGAAGCATGTGCTGGATATTGGCGCCGGCAGCGGCCTGCTGGCGCTAATGCTCGCCCAGCGTACCGGCGATGATGTATGTGTCGATGCGGTTGAACTGGACGCAGAGGCCGCCGCCCAGGCGCAGGAAAATGCTCTCGCGTCGCCATGGGCTGCGCGGGTTGAGGTCTGTCAGGCCGATATTCATCAGTGGCAGCCGCCGCAGACCCGACGCTATCAACTGATAATCAGTAACCCGCCCTTCTTTGCGGAAGGGGTGCCTTGCGCCACCTCGCAGCGGGAGCAGGCGCGGTATACCACTACGCTCGATCACGCTTCTCTGTTGACCTGCGCCGCTGAACATATCACCGAAGAAGGCTTTTTTTGCGTGGTGCTGCCGGTAGATATCGGTAATGCGTTTATCGAACGGGCAACCGCGATGGGCTGGCACCTGCGACTGCGCACTGACGTGGCGGAGACCGAGCTGCGGCCGCCGCACCGGGTGCTGCTGGCTTTCTCCCCGACGGCGGGGGAGTGTTTCAGCGACAGGCTGGCGATTCGCGGGCCAGAGCAGCAGTATTCTGAAGGCTTTACCGCTCTGACCGAGGATTTTTATCTCTTTATGTGAGCCAGGGGCGACAGTATCGACGGGCCGCTGTTCGGCAGCGGCTGCGGATAGTCGAGGGTGTAATGCAGACCGCGGCTCTCTTTGCGCAACATCGCGCAGCGTACGATAAGCTCCGCCACCTGCACCAGATTGCGCAGCTCCAGCAGATTATTCGAGACGCGGAAGCGGGCGTAATACTCATCCAGCTCCTGCTGCAGCATGGTAATGCGCCGCAGGGCGCGCTCCAGCCTGCGGGTGGTGCGCACAATCCCCACGTAATCCCACATCAGCAGCCGCAGCTCGTGCCAGTTATGCTGGATAACCACCAGTTCATCCGGGATCTCCACCTGACTTTCATCCCACGCCGGCAGGGTGCTAACCTTCTGGGCCAGCGGCAGGCGTCGGGCAATATCTTCCGCGGCGGACCAGCCGTAAACCAGGCACTCCAGCAGCGAGTTCGAGGCCATACGGTTCGCGCCGTGCAGCCCGGTATAGCTGACTTCGCCGATAGCGTATAACCCATCGACGTCGGTGCGGCCATTATCATCCACCATCACGCCGCCGCAGGTGTAATGTGCGGCAGGGACGACCGGTACCGGATCTTTGGTTAAATCAATTCCCAGGCCGAGCAGCTTCTCGTAAATCATCGGGAAGTGCTGGCGAACAAACGCCTCGGGTTTATGGCTGATATCAAGGAACATACAGTCCACGCCAAGGCGCTTCATCTCATGATCGATGGCGCGGGCGACGATATCGCGTGGGGCCAGCTCGCCGCGCTCGTCAAAGTCCGGCATAAAGCGGGTGCCGTCCGGGCGTTTAAGGTGGGCGCCTTCGCCGCGCAGCGCTTCGGTAAGCAGGAAGTTGCGCGCCTGCGGATGATACAGCGCGGTGGGGTGAAACTGATTAAATTCCAGATTCGCCACCCGGCAGCCCGCCCGCCAGGCCATCGCGATACCGTCTCCGGAAGAGACGTCGGGGTTAGTGGTGTATTGATAAACCTTGGCGGCTCCGCCGGTGGCGAGCACCACCGCCTTCGCGCTGCAGGTTTCCACGCGCTCTTTATTGCGGTTCCAGATCCACGCTCCGACCACCCGGCGCGTGCCTGGCAAGCCAATCTTATCCGATACGATCAAGTCGACGGCATTGCTGCGCTCAAGGATGCGGATATTGGGGTGGGCGAGGGCTTTATCGACCAACGTCGTCTCCACCGCTTTGCCGGTAGCGTCGGCGGCGTGGAGAATGCGCCGATGGCTGTGGCCCCCTTCGCGCGTGAGATGATAGCTCTCTTCGCCATTGGCCTGGACCTGAGTGTCAAACAATACGCCCTGATCGATAAGCCACTGGACGCATGATCTGGCATTGCTGGCGACGAAGGTGACCGCATGGCGATCGCATAACCCTGCGCCGGCAATCAGGGTATCTTCGACATGGGATTCAATACTGTCCGTCTCGTCGAAAACGGCGGCAATCCCGCCCTGGGCATAGAACGTAGAACCTTCGCTGATCGGCCCTTTACTCAGCACGGTCACCGAACTGTGCTCTGCCAGGCGCAGCGCAAGGGAGAGGCCGGCAGCGCCGCTGCCGATAATCAACACATCACAAGAGAAGTCAGGAGTGGTATTCATCGTCTTTGTTTAATTTACTAAACACATTTAGCTCACAATAGCACCAGCTCGTGAGGAATCGTACATTTTTTTTGGCGGGCGTTGTGACGGCTAAACAGCAGGCGAGCGGAAACGGTCTGGAGCACGGCGAAAATGAGACGCGTGGCAGGTTGATAGCATTGGATTTTATAGTGAAATAAACGCCGTGTTACGATACCCTTCAGACGGGCCTGCGCTTTTTCTTATTGACTAACCTATCGTTTAGCAACCAGGGCATATAATGATTGATAACGATCTGCCGCCGTTGCCAGACAAAAAACAAAAAGCGTAACGGAACTTTATTGTTTTCATACACTCCAACAGTCAGCTTGCTCATAATGCAGATTTTGGGTGGTGTTTTGAAGACGCATGGGAATTGGGTTTGGGGAGACATTACCTCGGATGAGCGAGCAGTTAACGGATCAGGTCCTTGTTGAACGGGTCCAGAAAGGAGATCAGAAAGCGTTTAATTTGCTGGTAGTGCGCTATCAGCATAAGGTCGCGAGCCTGGTTTCCCGCTATGTACCGCCGGGCGATATCGCTGACGTCGTTCAGGAATCGTTCGTTAAGGCATGGCGTGCGCTGGACTCTTTCCGGGGAGATAGCGCTTTTTACACCTGGTTATACCGTATCGCCGTCAATACGGCGAAGAATTATCTGGTTGCTCAGGGACGCCGTCCGCCGTCCAGCGATGTTGACGCCAACGAGGCGGAAAACTTCGAAAGCGGCGGAGCGTTGAAAGAAATTTCGAACCCTGAGAACTTAATGTTGTCAGAAGAACTGAGACAAATAGTTTTTCGTACCATTGAATCGCTCCCGGAAGATTTACGCATGGCAATTACGTTACGGGAGCTGGATGGCCTGAGCTATGAAGAGATAGCCGCTATCATGGATTGTCCGGTTGGGACGGTGCGTTCGCGTATCTTCCGGGCGCGAGAAGCTATTGATAATAAAGTTCAACCGCTTATCAGGCGTTGACGATAGCGGAATACTGGAAAAGGGTATCAGGCATGCAGAAAGAAAAACTTTCGGCTTTAATGGATGGTGAAACGCTGGATAACGAACTGCTCAACGAGCTGAGTCGTTCTTCTGAGATGCAAAAAACCTGGGAGAGTTACCACCTTATCCGCGATACGCTGCGTGGCGATACCGCAGAGGTGCTGCAATTTGATATCTCCGCCCGGGTGATGGCCGCCATTGAAAATGAGCCCGTTCGTCAGACGGCGCCGCTTATTCCTGAATCTCAGCCCGCACCACACCAGTGGCGGCAGATGCCGTTCTGGAACAAAGTGCGTCCGTGGGCCAGCTCACTGACCCAGATGGGCGTTGCCGCCTGCGTATCGCTTGCGGTTATCGTCGGCGTCCAGCACTATAATGGGCAGTCTGATGCCGCTCAGCAGCCAGAGGCGCCGGTGTTCAATACGCTGCCAATGATGGGCAAAGCGAGCCCGGTAAGTCTTGGCGTACCGGCTGACGCATCAGCAGGTAGCGGCCAGCAGGCTCAGGTCCAGGAACAGCGCCGGCGGATTAACGCCATGCTGCAGGACTACGAACTGCAGCGCCGCCTGCACGCTGAGCAGCTTCAGTTTGGCCAGGCCCAGACTCAGCAGGCCGCAGTCCAGGTGCCGGGTTATCAAACTTTAGGAACGCAATCGCAGTAATGAAGCAACTTTGGTGTGCCATGTCGCTCATGGCAGGCAGTCTGTTGTTCTCTGTCAACGCCTCGGCTGATACATCGTCCGGGGCGTTGTTGCAGCAGATGAACCTGGCCAGCCAGTCCCTCAACTATGAGCTCTCGTTCGTCAGCATCAGCAAACAAGGCGTTGAGTCGCTGCGCTATCGTCACGCGCGACTGAACAATCAACCGCTGGCGCAGCTTCTGCAGCTGGACGGTCCGCGCCGGGAAGTGGTCCTGCGCGGTACGGAAATCAGCTATTTTGAACCCGGCCTCGATCCGTTCACCCTGAACGGCGACTATATCGTCGATTCGCTGCCGTCGTTGGTTTACAGCGATTTCAAACGTCTCAGCGCAGCCTATGATTTTATCTCCGTGGGCCGTACCCGTATCGCCGACCGCCTCTGCGACGTGATCCGCGTCGTGGCTCGCGACGGCACGCGCTATAGCTTTATCGCCTGGCTGGACGCTGAGACTAAGCTGCCGCTGCGCGTCGATTTACTCGACCGCGACGGTGAAACGCTGGAGCAGTTCCGGGTCGTCTCTTTCAACGTTGGCGATAACGTCAGCGCCAGCATGGAGACGCTGGCAAAAGCGAATTTGCCGCCGCAGCTGTCGGTGCCTGAAGGGGGCGACAAAGCCAACTTCAACTGGGCGCCGACGTGGCTCCCTCAGGGCATGACTGAGGTTTCCAGCAGCCAGCGTCGTCTGCCCACCTTTGATGGTCCGGTAGAATCACGTCTCTATTCCGACGGCTTGTTCAGCTTCTCGATCAATATCAACCGCGCCACCGCGGCCAGCAGCGACCAGCTGTTGCGCACCGGCCGACGCACCGTCAGCACGACGGTACGCGATAACGCGGAGATCACCGTGGTGGGCGAACTGCCGCCGCAGACGGCGAAGCGTATCTCAGACAGCATTAAATTCAAGGCAGTACAATGATCAAAGAGTGGGCCACCGTGGTTTCCTGGCATAACGGCGTGGCGCAGGTGCACTGCGACGTTAAAGCCTCCTGCAGCAGTTGCGCCTCCCGCGCCGGCTGCGGCAGCCGGGTATTAAACAAGCTGGGGCCGCAGACCAGCCATACTATCAGCGTGCCCTGCGAGCAGCCGTTGACGGCGGGGCAAAAAGTGGAGCTGGGGATCGCCGAGAGCAGTCTGCTGGGTTCGGCGCTGTTGGTCTACATGGCGCCGCTGGTGGGGCTGTTTGTGATGGCGTCGATTTTCCAGGTGCTGTTTGCCAGCGATATCGCGTCACTTTGCGGCGCGCTGCTGGGCGGCGTCGGCGGGTTCCTGGTGGCGCGCGGTCTGTCGCCGCAGCTGGCAGCGCGCCAGTCGTGGCAGCCGGTGATCCTGAGCCTCGCGTTGCCGCCGGATCTGGTGCGTATCGAAACGCCTTCCTCCGACATGGGTCAGTGATTTCACTGGCCCTTATCTTTATTTACCCTTCCTGTTACAACGCCACAATTTCTGCGGTTATGCTGGATCTAACAGCATTTCCTGGTTTCAAGGATGTAGTGTAGAATGCGGCGTTTTCGGATTAAAAAACGTCAGGCACAGTACAGCGGCCTCATGATACTCGTAAGGCATAATTAACTCTAAATATGAAGAATATACGTAACTTTTCGATCATCGCTCACATCGACCACGGTAAGTCGACGCTGTCTGACCGTATCATCCAGATTTGCGGTGGCCTTTCTGATCGTGAAATGGAAGCCCAGGTTCTGGACTCCATGGATCTTGAGCGCGAACGCGGGATCACTATCAAGGCGCAGAGCGTCACCCTGGACTATAAGGCCAACGACGGTGAGACCTATCAGCTGAACTTTATCGACACCCCGGGCCACGTGGACTTCTCCTATGAAGTCTCCCGTTCCCTCGCCGCGTGCGAAGGCGCGCTGCTGGTGGTTGACGCCGGGCAGGGCGTAGAAGCCCAGACCCTGGCCAACTGCTACACCGCCATGGAGATGGACCTGGAGGTCGTTCCGGTACTCAACAAGATCGACCTGCCTGCGGCCGACCCTGAGCGCGTAGCGGACGAGATTGAAGATATCGTCGGGATCGATGCCCATGATGCGGTGCGCTGCTCGGCGAAAACCGGCGTCGGCGTGACCGACGTGCTGGAGCGTCTGGTGCGCGATATTCCGCCGCCGGAAGGCGATCCGGACGCGCCGCTGCAGGCGCTGATTATCGACTCCTGGTTCGATAACTACCTCGGCGTGGTGTCGCTGGTGCGGATTAAAAACGGCACCATGCGCAAGGGCGATAAGATCAAGGTCATGAGCACCGGCCAGGTCTATAACGCCGACCGTCTGGGCATCTTTACCCCGAAACAGGTTGACCGTACCGAGCTGAAATGCGGCGAGGTTGGCTGGCTGGTCTGCGCGATCAAAGACATCCTCGGCGCGCCGGTGGGCGATACCCTGACCGCCGCCCGCAACCCGGCAGACAAAGCGCTGCCTGGCTTTAAGAAGGTGAAACCGCAGGTGTATGCCGGCCTGTTCCCGGTGAGCTCCGATGATTATGAAGCTTTCCGCGACGCGCTGGGCAAACTGAGCCTCAACGACGCCTCTCTGTTCTACGAGCCGGAAAGTTCTACCGCGCTGGGCTTCGGCTTCCGCTGCGGCTTCCTCGGCCTGCTGCACATGGAGATCATTCAGGAGCGTCTGGAGCGTGAATACGATCTCGACCTGATCACCACCGCGCCGACGGTAGTTTACGAAGTGGAGACCACCTCCAAAGAAGTTATCTACGTCGACAGCCCGTCCAAGCTGCCGCCGCTGAATAATATTCAGGAGCTGCGCGAGCCGATCGCCGAGTGTCACATGCTGCTGCCGCAGGAGTTCCTCGGCAACGTGATCACTCTGTGTGTGGAGAAACGTGGTGTACAGACCAACATGGTTTACCACGGTAAACAGGTGGCGCTGACCTACGAAATCCCGATGGCGGAAGTGGTGCTCGACTTCTTCGACCGTCTGAAGTCTACCTCCCGCGGCTATGCGTCGCTGGACTACAACTTCAAACGCTTCCAGGCGTCGAACATGGTACGCGTCGATGTGCTGATCAACGGCGAGCGCGTCGATGCGCTGGCGCTGATCACCCACAACGATAACGCGCCGTATCGCGGCCGCGAGCTGGTGGAAAAGATGAAAGATCTTATTCCGCGTCAGCAGTTCGACATCGCGATTCAGGCGGCCATCGGCAACCACATCATCGCGCGCTCTACCGTGAAACAGCTGCGTAAAAACGTGCTGGCGAAATGCTACGGCGGTGACGTCAGCCGTAAGAAAAAGCTGCTGCAGAAGCAGAAAGAAGGTAAGAAGCGTATGAAGCAGGTCGGTAACGTTGAACTGCCGCAGGAAGCGTTCCTCGCCATTCTGCACGTTGGTAAAGACGGCAAATAACCCTAAGGAGTTGGCATGGCGAACATGTTTGCCCTGATCCTGGTGATTGCAACCCTGGTGACGGGCGTTTTATGGTGCCTGGACAAGTTCATTTTTGCACCGAAACGTCTTGAGCGTCAGGCCGCTGCTCAGGCAGCGACCGGCGAGCAGCTGGACAAAAAGACGTTGAAGAAAGTCGGCCCGAAACCGGGCTGGCTGGAAACCGGCGCATCGGTTTTCCCGGTGCTGGCGATCGTTCTGGTGGTACGTTCATTCATTTATGAGCCGTTCCAGATCCCATCCGGTTCGATGATGCCGACTCTGCTGATTGGCGATTTCATCCTGGTGGAGAAATTTGCCTACGGCATTAAAGATCCTATCTATCAGAAAACGCTGATCGAGACGGGTCATCCGAAGCGCGGCGACATCGTGGTGTTTAAATATCCGGAAGACCCGCGCCTGGACTACATCAAGCGCGCGGTGGGGCTACCGGGGGATAAGGTCACCTACGATCCGATTGCCAAGCAGGTCACTATTCAGCCGGGCTGCAGCTCCGGACAGGCCTGCGGCAACGCGCTGCCGGTGACTTACTCCAACGTGGAGCCGAGCGATTTCGTTCAGACTTTCTCCCGCAGCAACGGCGGCGAGGCGAGCAGCGGTTTCTGGCAGCTGCCGAAGGGCGAAACCAAAGCCGACGGCATTCGCCTCACCGAGCGTCAGGAGACGCTGGGCGACGTCACGCATCGTATTCTGATGGTGCCGATTGCTCAGGATCAGGCTGGCATGTATTACCATCAGAGCGGTCTGCCGCTGGCCACCTGGATTGTGCCGCCGGGTCAGTACTTCATGATGGGCGACAACCGGGATAACAGCGCCGACAGCCGTTACTGGGGCTTTGTGCCGGAAGCAAACCTGGTCGGAAAAGCCACCGCTATCTGGATGAGTTTTGAAAAGCAGGAAGGTGAATGGCCGACCGGTGTGCGGTTATCGCGCATTGGTGGAATTCATTAATTTCATCTGCTGAATTCACGCCGCTGCTGTTATCGCAGCGGCGTGAATTATTTAGTATTTAAATCCATTCAAACTAACGACATCCCGTGTCGTTGCGTATAGAATATCCCCCCGAAGTTTTTGGTTGTCGCTCTGCCGGGTGACACTGCACACGAAAGCGTATTGGTCTGTTTCAACTTCCTGTTTGAAGCGTATGCTCAGGTCGGTTTCGTGTGCTGCATCTTTGACGCATTCATTTATTGGTAACGCATGAACCCCATCGTAATTAATCGGCTTCAACGAAAGCTGGGCTACACTTTTCATCATCAGGAGCTGTTGCAACAGGCATTAACTCACCGCAGTGCCAGCAGCAAACATAATGAGCGCCTGGAATTTTTAGGCGACTCCATTTTAAGTTTCGTGATCGCTAACGCGCTGTATCATCGCTTTCCTCGCGTGGATGAAGGCGACATGAGCCGTATGCGCGCGACGCTGGTGCGCGGCAACACGCTGGCGGAAATCGCCCGCGAGTTTGAGCTGGGCGAATGCTTGCGCCTCGGGCCGGGCGAACTGAAAAGCGGCGGTTTCCGTCGCGAATCGATTCTCGCGGACACCGTTGAAGCGTTAATTGGCGGGGTTTTCCTCGACAGCGATATTCAGAACGTTGAACGCTTAATTCTCTCCTGGTACCAGACTCGTCTGGACGAAATCAGCCCGGGCGATAAGCAAAAGGATCCGAAGACGCGTCTGCAGGAGTATCTGCAGGGTCGTCATCTGCCGCTGCCGTCCTACCTGGTGGTCCAGGTGCGCGGCGAAGCGCACGATCAGGAATTTACTATCCACTGCCAGGTCAGTGGCCTGAGTGAACCGGTGGTTGGCACAGGTTCCAGCCGTCGTAAGGCGGAGCAGGCTGCCGCCGAACAGGCGCTGAAAAAGCTGGAGCTGGAATGAGCGAAGAAAAAAGTTATTGTGGGTTTGTCGCCATCGTGGGTCGTCCAAACGTTGGCAAATCCACGCTGTTGAATAAGCTGCTTGGGCAGAAGATCTCGATCACCTCCCGTAAAGCGCAGACCACCCGTCACCGCATCGTCGGCATCCATACCGAAGGGCCGTATCAGGCGATTTACGTCGATACTCCGGGCCTGCATATGGAAGAGAAGCGCGCCATTAACCGCCTGATGAACAAAGCGGCCAGCAGCTCGATTGGCGATGTTGAACTGGTCATCTTCGTGGTGGAAGGCACCCGCTGGACGCAGGACGACGAGATGGTGCTCAACAAGCTGCGCGACGCGAAAGCGCCGGTGATCCTCGCGGTCAACAAGGTAGATAACGTGCAGGAAAAAGCGGATCTGTTACCGCACCTGCAGTTCCTCGCCAGCCAGATGAACTTCCTTGATATCGTGCCGATGTCGGCGGAAACGGGGACCAACGTCGACACCATCGCGGCGATCGTGCGTAAGCATCTGCCGGAAGCGATCCATCACTTCCCGGAAGATTATATTACCGATCGTTCCCAGCGCTTTATGGCCTCCGAAATCATCCGTGAAAAACTGATGCGTTTCCTTGGCGCTGAGCTGCCGTACTCCGTCACCGTGGAAATCGAACGTTTTGTGACCAACGAGCGCGGCGGTTACGACATCAACGGCCTGATCCTCGTCGAGCGTGAAGGGCAGAAGAAGATGGTGATTGGCAACAAAGGCGCCAAAATCAAAACCATCGGTATCGAAGCGCGTAAGGACATGCAGGAGATGTTTGAAGCGCCGGTGCACCTCGAGCTGTGGGTTAAAGTGAAATCCGGCTGGGCCGATGACGAGCGCGCCCTGCGCAGTCTCGGTTATGTTGACGACCTCTGAGTTAACGCAACGTGGATGGATGGCAGCGCGCCTTTGTCCTGCATAGCCGACCGTGGAGCGAAACCAGCCTGATGCTGGACGTCTTCACGGAAGAATCCGGTCGCGTGCGCCTGGTTGCCAAGGGCGCACGCTCCAAACGCTCGAATCTTAAAGGCGCTTTACAGCCCTTTACCCCCTTGCTGGTTCGCTTCGGCGGCCGCGGCGAAGTCAAAACCCTGCGCAGCGCGGAAGCTGTCTCGCTGGCGCTGCCGCTCAGCGGCATCACCCTCTACAGCGGTCTTTACGTTAACGAGCTTATCTCCCGTGTGCTGGAGCACGAAACGCGCTTCTCCGAACTCTTTTTTGACTATTTGCACTGCATTCAGGCGCTCGCCGGGGCCAGCGGCTCGCCGGAGCCGGCGCTGCGGCGCTTTGAGCTGGCGCTGCTCGGGCACCTGGGCTATGGCGTGGATTTTCTCCACTGCGCCGGGAGCGGCGAGCCGGTGGACGACACCATGACCTACCGCTATCGCGAAGAAAAAGGCTTTATTGCCAGCCTGGTGATTGATAACAACACGTTTACCGGGCACCATTTGAAAGCGTTGGCGAGTCGCGAGTTTCCTGATGTTGATACGCTGCGCGCCGCGAAGCGCTTTACCCGTATCGCCCTGAAGCCCTATCTCGGCGGCAAACCGCTCAAGAGCCGGGAATTGTTTCGCCAGTTTATGCCCGCGCGAAAGGCGCGAGCGGATAATACGAAGAATGATTAACGAGGATTGTCATGGCTGAATTACTGTTAGGGGTCAATATTGACCATATCGCGACCTTGCGTAACGCCCGCGGCACCGCCTACCCGGATCCGGTTCAGGCGGCTTTCATTGCCGAACAGGCCGGCGCCGACGGCATTACCGTGCATCTGCGCGAAGACCGCCGCCATATCACCGATCGCGATGTGCGTATCCTGCGCCAGACGCTGCACACCCGCATGAATCTTGAAATGGCGGTCACCGAAGAGATGCTGACGATCGCCTGCGAAACCAAACCGCATTTCTGCTGCCTGGTGCCGGAGAAGCGCCAGGAAGTGACCACCGAAGGCGGGCTGGACGTCGCCGGCCAGCGCGACAAGATGCGTGATGCCTGTCAACGCCTGGCGGATGCCGGCATCCTGGTCTCCCTGTTTATCGATGCGGATGAAGCACAAATTAAAGCGGCAGCGGACGTTGGCGCGCCTTATATCGAAATCCATACCGGCTGCTATGCCGATGCTAAAACCGACGCCGAGCAGGCGAAGGAGCTGGAACGCATTGCCAAAGCGGCCGCCTACGCCGCCAGCCTCGGCCTGAAGGTTAATGCGGGTCACGGTCTGACCTATCACAACGTGAAAGCGATTGCCGCGCTGCCGGAAATGCATGAGCTGAATATCGGCCACGCGATTATTGGCCGCGCGGTGATGAGCGGCCTGAAAGAGGCGGTCGCGGAAATGAAGCGTCTGATGCTGGAAGCGCGCGGCTAATGGCCATTCTCGGGCTGGGTACCGACATCGTCGAGATCGCCCGCATCGAAGCGGTGATCGCCCGCAGCGGCGATCGCCTTGCCCGCCGGGTGCTGAGCGACCATGAATGGAGTATCTGGGAGCAGCATCAGCAGCCGGTGCGTTTCCTGGCGAAACGCTTTGCGGTCAAGGAAGCGGCGGCGAAAGCGCTGGGGACCGGGATCCGCAACGGGCTGGCCTTTAATCAGTTCGAAGTTTACAACGATGAGCTGGGCAAGCCGAAGCTGCGGCTATGGGGTGAGGCGCAACGGCTGGCGGAACGGTTGGGGGTGAGCCATATTCATGTCACGCTCGCCGATGAGCGCCATTACGCCTGCGCCACGGTGATTGTCGAAAGCTAAGCGCGACGGCGGTTAAATTTTATCCGCGTGGTGCATCAGGACGAATTTATCCCACAGCTGTTCTTCACTCTCGACGTGTGCCGGATCTTTCAGAATAGTATTCGGGATCGGGCACACCTTCTGGCAGGTGGGCGTATCGTAATGGCCCACGCATTCGGTGCAGCGGTCGCTGTTAATTTCATAAATGCTGTCACCCATCGAAATGGCCTCATTGGGGCACTCCGGCTCGCACATATCGCAGTTGATGCATTTTTTGGTAATTAACAGCGCCATCAGGAAAATCTCAGAAACAACACAAACAGGGCGGGCATTATACGCCCATTTTCTGCTCAGACCAGCTTTTTCACCAGCGCTTCGCTATGGCGAATGCGCTCCGGCGCCCGCTCCAGATCCTGCTGCACCAGCCCCATAAACAGCAGGTCGGTGAGCATCATTTGCGCGCTGGTGGAGGAGATGGCCGCGCTGCGCGTCGCCTGCTCTTCGGCGATAGTATACAGGCAGTGGGTCGCCTGCTGCTGCAGGGCGTTAGGGCTAAAGCCGGTGATCGCCAGGATCTTACAGCCGACGCGCAGCGCTTCACCGGCCGCCATATTGATCTCCCGACGCTCGCCGGAGTAAGAGATCGCCAGCAGCAGATCGTCGCTGGACATGGCCTGCACCGTCGCCAGCAGAGCGTGCATATCCTGCTCAGAGACAGCGTTGACGCCGATCTTCATCAGCTTCCAGCTAAAGTTACGCGCCACCAGGCCGGACGCGCCAATCCCGGTGACGATCACCCGCCGGGCGTTGCGCAGCAGCGTGACGGCTTCCCGCAGCGTCTCTTCAGTGTTGACGTCCAGCGAGGCATGCATGGCGGCGACATTGTCTTTGATGAGTTTCTCGCCCACCAGACGTAGCGGGTCGTCACCGCGAATGTGGTTATGTACCGGGACGGAGTGCGGATCCGGGCTGCTGGCCAGCGCTTCACTCAGCGCCAGCTTCAGCGCCGGAAAGCCTTTGAACCCCAGTTTTTGGGCAAATTTAACCACGCTGGACTGACTCACCCCGGCTTCCGTCGCCAGCTGCTGTGAGCTGAGGTGCCGGGTGTCATCGGGTTGGCTCAGAATAAAATCGGCCAACTTTTTGTCGCTCGCCGCCAGGGTGGGATAGCGCTGACGAATACGCGTTAAACAGTTCATTGGAGCTCCACTGGAGCCGTCCGGCTCGTGACTGAAAGAATTTTTATTCGATTATAAGGGGTATACCACGAATTAAAAATTCATAAGCCACAATTTTTCCTTCGCCTGCTAATTTAATTCTTCCTTAACGGCAGGGATGTTTTCCCTCTTCATGGCATAAGACTGTTAAGCTTACCCTAACGAGAAGCGAATCCTGAGAGAAGGGGGCAGTTTGCAGCACAGTGAACGGAGAGTGGTGTTTTTCGATCTGGACGGAACCTTGCATCAACAGGATATGTTCGGCAGTTTTCTGCGCTACCTGCTGCGCCATCTGCCGCTGAACCTGCTGCTGGTGGTGGCGATGGGGCCGGCGATCCTTGCCGGGCTGGCGGTGTGCGGGCGGGCGGCGCGCTGGCCGATGAGCCTCCTGCTATGGGCGTCAACCTTTGGCCGTCGCGAGGCGGTACTGAAGCGGCTGGAAGCGGAGTTTGTCGGCTGGTTTCGTCATCATGTGACAGCGTTTCCCGTGGTTCATGCGCGGCTGACGGCCTACCTGACCAGTACCGATGCCGACGTCTGGTTGATCACCGGCTCGCCGCAGTCGTTGGTGGAACAGGTTTATCGCGATACCCTCTGGCTGCCGCGGGTGAATCTGATAGCCAGCCGCACCGCGCGCCGCTGGGGCGGCTGGGTATTGACCCTGCGCTGCCTGGGCCATGAAAAGGTGGTGCAGCTGGAGAAAAAGATTGGCGCACCGCTGCAGCTGTATAGCGGCTATAGCGACAGCGAGCAGGATAACCCGTTGCTCGGCTTTTGCCAGCATCGCTGGCGGGTCACCCCGCAGGGAGAGCTGCAGCAGCTGGAGTAATAGTGTGTAATTGATAGCTCCCATGTATAATGCGCCCCGCTTTTTCTGCTGGAGTGGCCGCTGTGTCTGACCTCGAACTCAATGATGAATACTGGATGCGTCATGCCCTGACGCTGGCGAAGCGCGCCTGGGAAGAGGGTGAGGTGCCGGTGGGCGCGGTGCTGGTGCATAACAATCAGGTCATTGGCGAGGGCTGGAACCGGCCGATAGGCCGTCACGACCCTACCGCCCATGCGGAAATTATGGCCTTACGCCAGGGCGGACTGGTGCTGCAAAACTACCGCCTGATCGATGCCACGCTATACGTGACCCTCGAGCCCTGCGTGATGTGCGCGGGGGCGATGGTGCACAGCCGTATCGCCCGCCTGGTGTTTGGCGCCAGGGATGCCAAGACCGGCGCCGCCGGCTCGCTGATGGATGTTCTGCACCACCCGGGAATGAACCATCGGGTTGATATTAGCGAAGGCGTGCTGGCGGAGTCCTGCTCTGCCATGCTGAGCGACTTCTTCCGCTGGCGGCGGGAAGAGAAAAAAGCGCTGAAGAAAGCCCGGGAGCAGAACGGGGAAAGTTAATACAGGTGGCCCGGGAGTTTCATCCGGGCATTATCCATCTGTTTATCGGCGCGAAACTTGAAAAAGGGCAGGGTGGTCTCCTGCGGCTGTTCGAGCTCATTGGGGAGCACGGCCGGGTAATCTTCCGCCAGGGCCAGCGTTTGCTGCTGCTGGCGCTCCTTCTCTGACAAATAGCCGACAAGGCTTATCTGATATTTGCGGATGTTTTCCACATAGGCGTAGGCCTCATGGCCGCGGGCATAGCCGTATTTTAGTTTGCTGTAATAGGGTTTCTGGCTCAGCAGCGGTAAACGCAGCTTAACGTCCGCCCAGCTGTTAGGATTGCCTTTCTGTTTGCGGGTGAGCGCCATGGCGTCCAGCATATGGGCATAGCCCATATTGTAAGCGGCCAGCGCAAACCAGATGCGTTCATCTTTCGGGATCGAATCCGGCACTTTATCCATCATATCCTGTAGATAGCGCATGCCGCCGTCGATACTCTGCGCCGCATCGGTCCGGTCAGTCAGCCCCAGACTTTGCGCCGTATTGCGCGTGAGCATCATCATGCCGCGCACGCCGGTAGGAGAGGTGGCCTGTGGATCCCAGTGGGATTCCTGCCAGGCGATGGCGGCCAGCAGGCGCCAGTCGATCTCGCGGGCGTACTTTTCAAACAGCGGCTGCACCTCCGGAAGAATGTTTTCCACCGCGCGCAGGAAGGTGCGGGTATCGACGTAATCAAAATCGTTGCCGTGGCCGAGGTACTTCTCCTCCAGGCGCGCCAGGGTGCCGTCTTCATTGATGTTGTTGAAGAAATCAAGCATCGCCGCCGACAGGGAATTATCATCGTCCCGGGCGCTGAACCAGGTGACCGGCTGTTCGTCGGTGATATCGAGGGCTACCGCCAGCTCCGGATGGACGCGCTGAAACAGGCTGACGGCCACCGAGTCGGCGATGGTGTAATCGAGTTTGCCGTCAATCACCGCCTGCATCAGCGTCGTGGTGCCGCGCTTTTCGTCCACGCGCCAGGCAAGATCCGGGTATTTCTCGGCTTTTAAGGTCTGCAGGTCGTTGATCGCCACGTGGCCCGGAGCGATGGCGAGCTGCTCGGCGGTCAGCGCCGCGAGGCTGCGCGGCCGGGTATTGCCGACGCGGTAGACCAGCTGTTGCGAAACAGAATAGTAGGTGGGGCCGGCCTGGTAGTTTTTCACCCGCTCCTGGTTATAGACCAGCCCGGCGGCCAGCATATCGGCCTGACCGTCGTCGAGGTCGTCAAACAGCTGGCTGATGTTCTGGCGGACGGTTATCTTAAGCGTCACGCCGAGGTAGTCGGCAAACTGCTTCGCCAGTTCGTAGTCCAGGCCGAAGGTTTTATTGTTCATGGTGGCGAAGGTCATCGGCGAGTTGATGGTGCTGATGCGCAGCTCGCCGCGAGCGATAATGCCCGCCACCCGGTTCTCCGGTTTACCGGACCAGGGGATCGACGGCCACAGGGCAGCCGCCAGCAAAAGGGTGACAATGCCGATGAGCAGATAATTAATCTTTAATTTTTTCAGCGCGTTAATCTTCTGCAGCTTCAGGTTCCTCAGCAGGCGATGTCCGGAAAAAACGCAAGGTTGTCGTCGAATGAGCGGCATTCTGCTTAAGAATGCGCCAGTTGGCAACTTATTCGCGATGGACGTCACATTTATTGATAAACAGCATCAATGATTTTATTTCTACGCAAACGGTTTCGTCGGGGCGCAGGATTCACTATAATGACGCCCGTTTCCCCCCCTGGCTCACCCTGAAAGCTTCGAAGACGAGAGACTTATGATGGAAATTTTGCGTGGTTCACCTGCACTGTCGGCATTCCGTATTAATAAACTGCTGGCACGATTTCAGGCGGCCAACCTTCCGGTAAGCGCCATATATGCCGAGTATATTCATTTTGCCGATCTGAACGCCCCGCTGAGCGCTGACGATCGCGAGCGCCTGGCGCGACTGCTTAAATATGGCCCGAGCTTAAACAGCCATACCCCGACCGGTAAATTACTGCTCGTGACCCCTCGCCCTGGCACCATCTCTCCCTGGTCTTCTAAAGCTACCGATATCGCCCATAACTGCGGCCTGGCTCAGGTTGTGCGTCTGGAGCGCGGCGTGGCGTATTATGTTGAAGCCTCGACCCTGAGCGAAGCGCAGTGGACCGCGGTGGCGGCGGAACTGCACGACCGCATGATGGAGAGCGTCTTCGACGCGCTGGAAGCGGGCGAAAAGCTGTTCGCTCACCATCAGCCGACGCCGGTGACCAGCGTTGACCTGCTGGGCGAAGGGCGTCAGGCGCTGATTGACGCCAACCTCCGTTTGGGTCTGGCGCTGGCAGATGACGAAATTGACTACCTGCAGGACGCGTTTACCCGTCTGGGACGCAATCCGAACGACATCGAGCTGTACATGTTCGCCCAGGCGAACTCAGAGCACTGTCGCCACAAGATTTTCAACGCCGACTGGATCATCGACGGCGAACAGCAGCCGAAGTCGCTGTTCAAAATGATCAAAAACACCTTCGAAAAAACGCCGGACTACGTCCTGTCGGCCTATAAAGACAACGCCGCGGTGATGGAAGGGTCTGAAGTGGGGCGCTATTTTGCCGACCACCAGACCGGGCGCTACGACTTCCATCAGGAGCCGGCGCACATTCTGATGAAGGTGGAAACCCATAACCACCCGACGGCCATCTCCCCATGGCCGGGCGCGGCAACCGGCTCCGGCGGCGAGATCCGCGATGAAGGCGCCACCGGCCGCGGCGCGAAGCCGAAAGCGGGTCTGGTGGGCTTCTCGGTTTCCAACCTGCGCATCCCGGGCTTCGAACAGCCGTGGGAAGAAGATTTCGGGAAACCGGATCGCATCGTCACCGCCCTGGACATCATGACCGAAGGCCCGCTGGGCGGCGCGGCGTTTAACAACGAATTTGGTCGTCCGGCGCTGAACGGCTACTTCCGCACCTATGAAGAGAAAGTCACCAGCCATAACGGCGAAGAGCTGCGCGGCTACCACAAACCGATCATGCTGGCCGGCGGTATCGGCAACATCCGCGGCGAGCACGTGCAGAAGGGCGAGATTACCGTCGGCGCGAAGCTGATCGTGCTGGGCGGCCCGGCGATGAACATCGGCCTCGGCGGCGGCGCGGCGTCTTCCATGGCCTCCGGTCAGTCCGATGCCGACCTCGATTTCGCCTCCGTCCAGCGTGACAACCCGGAAATGGAGCGTCGCTGTCAGGAGGTGATCGACCGCTGCTGGCAGCTGGGCGACGCCAACCCGATCCTGTTTATCCACGACGTCGGCGCCGGCGGTCTCTCCAACGCCATGCCGGAGCTGGTTAGCGACGGCGGCCGCGGCGGTAAATTCCAGCTGCGCGATATCCTGAGCGATGAGCCAGGCATGAGCCCGCTGGAGATCTGGTGTAACGAATCGCAGGAACGTTATGTCCTGGCGGTCGCCCCGGAGCAACTGCCGCTGTTCGACGAGCTGTGCCGCCGCGAGCGCGCGCCTTATGCGGTTATCGGCGAAGCCACCGCCGAGCAGCACCTGAGCCTGAGCGACAGCCACTTTAACGATCAGCCGATCGATCTGCCGCTGGACGTCCTGCTTGGTAAAACGCCGAAAATGACCCGCGACGTGCAGACTCTGAAAGCCCAGGGCAGCGCGCTGGATCGCCAACCGATCACCATCGCCGACGCGGTTAACCGCGTACTGCACCTGCCGACGGTGGCCGAGAAAACCTTCCTCGTGACCATCGGCGATCGCACCGTGACCGGCATGGTCGCTCGCGACCAGATGATCGGCCCGTGGCAGATCCCGGTGGCCAACTGCGCGGTAACCACCGCCAGCCTCGACAGCTACTACGGCGAAGCGATGGCGATGGGCGAGCGCGCCCCGGTTGCTCTGCTGGACTTCGCCGCCTCCGGCCGTCTGGCGGTTGGCGAAGCGCTGACCAACATCGCCGCCACGCAGATTGGCGAGCTGAACCGCGTGAAGCTGTCGGCTAACTGGATGGCCGCTGCCGGCCACCCGGGCGAAGACGCTGGCCTGTATGAGGCGGTGAAAGCGGTGGGCGAAGAGCTGTGCCCGGCGCTGGGCCTGACCATTCCGGTCGGCAAAGACTCAATGTCGATGAAAACCCGCTGGCAGGAAGGCAGCGAGCAGCGTGAGATGACCTCTCCGCTGTCGCTGGTGATCTCCGCCTTCGCCCGTGTCGAAGATGTTCGTCATACCGTCACGCCGCAGCTTTCGACGGAAGATAACGCCCTGCTGCTGATCGACCTCGGTAAAGGGCACAACGCGCTGGGCGCGACGGCGCTGGCGCAGGTCTATCGCCAGCTCGGCGACAAGCCGGCTGACGTGCGCGATGTCGCGCAGCTGAAAGGCTTCTGGGATGCGATGCAGGCCCTGGTGGCGCAGCGTAAATTGCTGGCCTACCACGACCGCTCCGACGGCGGCCTGCTGGTCACCCTGGCGGAAATGGCCTTTACCGGCCACTGTGGACTGGAAGCGGATATCGCCGCGCTGGGCGACGACCGTCTGGCGGCGCTGTTCAACGAAGAGCTGGGGGCGGTGATCCAGGTCCGCGCCGCAGACCGTGAGGCGGTGGAAGCCATTCTGGCGGTTAACGGTTTGGCGGACTGTGTGCATTACCTCGGTAAAGCGGTCGAGGGCGATCGCTTCGTGCTGACCGCCGGCGGTCAGACGGTGTTTAGCGAAAGCCGCACCACGCTGCGCATGTGGTGGGCGGAAACCACCTGGCAGATGCAGCGTCTGCGCGACAACCCGGCCTGCGCCGATCAGGAGCACGAGGCGAAAGCCAACGACGCCGATCCGGGCCTTAATGTGAAGCTCTCGTTTGATATTAATGACGACGTCGCCGCGCCGTACATTGCCACCGGCGCGCGTCCGAAAGTGGCCGTCCTGCGCGAGCAGGGGGTGAACTCTCACGTTGAAATGGCGGCAGCCTTCCATCGCGCCGGCTTTGACGCCATCGACGTGCATATGAGCGACCTGCTGGCGGGCCGCACCGGTCTGGGCGATTTCCATGCCCTGGTGGCCTGCGGCGGCTTCTCCTACGGCGACGTGCTGGGGGCAGGCGAAGGCTGGGCGAAGTCGATTCTGTTCAACGAGCGCGTGCGCGATGAGTTCGCGACCTTCTTCCATCGTCCGCAGACCCTGGCGCTCGGCGTGTGCAACGGCTGTCAGATGATGTCCAACCTGCGCGAGCTGATCCCGGGCAGCGACCTGTGGCCGCGCTTTGTGCGCAACCAGTCTGACCGCTTTGAAGCGCGCTTCAGCCTGGTGGAAGTGACGCAAAGCCCGTCTCTGCTGCTGGAAGGCATGGTTGGCTCGCGGATGCCGATTGCCGTCTCCCACGGCGAAGGGCAGGTGGAAGTGCGCGACAGCGCGCATCTGGCCCAGCTGGAGAGCAAAGGTCTGGTGGCGCTGCGCTTCGTGGATAACTTCGGCAAAGTGACCGAAACCTATCCGGCGAACCCGAACGGTTCCCCGAACGGTATCACCGCCGTGACCAGCGAAAGCGGGCGCGCGACTATCATGATGCCGCACCCGGAACGCGTCTTCCGCACCGTGAGCAACTCCTGGCACCCGGAAAACTGGAGCGAAGACAGCCCGTGGATGCGTATCTTCCGCAATGCGCGTAAACAGCTGGGTTAATTTTCCCGCAGCGTGTCACGCGAACGTATCGGCCCCCTGCTCAGGCAGGGGGCTTTTTTTATCTGTGACGGCCGGCACGCCAGGGTGTCGGGAATCACCGACAACCGGCATATTGCAGTGTCGCCAAAAGGCGACACTTAAGTTATTGATTTAAATGATGAGTAACCTGGGATACATTTGGTGTCGCTAATCGGCGACGCTATGGTTAAAAAGTGTACTGCGCTGGGGTGGCTGTCTTTTATGGTTAAACCCATATATATCAACGTGTTAATAAAATGTTTTGAAAGATGGCATAGTTCATGCATAATATTAACCAGTGGCTCATTCACCTTCTTATGTCAGCCCCTTCGGGACGCGCTACATAAACTTCGAATGACGCACAAACAGGTGCCTGCCGTCCAACTCCTGATAACAGCCTGGCTTTATCAGACATCGGGCGAAACGTCGAGTAAGGCACCGCCTCATTTCTCAACAAAGCCAGGCCTTGCGCCTGGCTTTGTTGTTTCTGCGGCGCCGTGGCGACGGGTATCGCTTTTCTCCGCCGCGCTCCTCAGTTAGCATCGACCAGAGCTAATGATTGAGACCACACCCTTGAAGCGACTCTCTCTTTTTCCCCGTTCGCTGCGTCAGCTGGTGACGCTCTCCTTTGTGCTGATCCTGCTGCCGTTACTGGTGCTGGCCTGGCAGGCCTGGCAGAGCCTCAATGCCCTCAGCGCCCAGGCGGCGCATATCAACCGTACGACGCTGGTCGATGCCCGCCGCAGTGAGGCGATGATCAATGCCGCGCTGGAGATGGAACGCAGCTATCGCCAGTACTGCGTGCTGGACGATCCGACGCTGGCGCGCGTCTATCAAAACCAGCGGCAGCGCTACAGCCAGATGCTGGACGCGCACGCCGGCGTGTTGCCGGACGAAAAGCTCTGGCAGGCGCTGCGCCAGGATGTCAGCGATCTGGCGCAGCTGCAGTGTAACAACAGCGGCCCTGACGCCGAGGCAGCCGCCAGACTGGAAGTTTTCGCCAGTAATAACAGCGACATGGTCCAGGCGACCCGGGCGGTGGTCTATTCCCGCGGCCAGCAGCTGCAGCAGGAGATTGCCGAGCGCGGCCAGTTTTTCGGCTGGCAGGCGCTGGTGCTGTTTCTGCTGAGCCTGGCGCTGGTGCTGCTTTTCACCCGCATGATCATCGGCCCGGTGAAAGGTATCGAAAGAATGATCAATCAGCTGGGCGCAGGGAAGTCGCTGGACGACGCGGCATTGTTTACTGGCCCGCGCGAGCTGCGCTCGGTGGGCAAGCGCATCATCTGGCTCAGCGAGCGCCTGGCATGGCTGGAGTCGCAGCGGCATCAGTTTCTTCGCCATCTGTCGCATGAGCTTAAAACCCCGCTGGCCAGTATGCGTGAAGGCACCGAGCTGTTGGCCGACCGGGTCGCCGGACCGCTGACGCCGGAGCAGCAGGAGATCGTCGAGATCCTCGACAGCAGCAGCCGCAACCTGCAAAAGCTGATTGAACAGCTGCTGGACTACAACCGCAAACAGGCCGACGGCCCGGTAGCCCGGGAAGCAGTGGACCTGGTGGAGCTGGTGGAAAACGTCGTGGCGGCGCACAGTTTGCCTGCGCGGGCTAAACTGATGCATACCGAGCTGGCGCTGCGGGCGCGGCATTGTCTGGCGGAGCCTGCGTTATTGATAAGCGTAATGGATAATCTCTACTCCAATGCGGTGCACTATGGCGCTGAATCCGGTAACATTCGTATCCATAGCTACCGGCACGGAGAGCAGGTGCGTATTGATGTCGCCAACAGCGGCGAACCGATCCCGGCCGCGGAAAAGAATATGATTTTTGAGCCTTTTTACCAGGGAAGTCACCAGCGTAAGGGGGCCGTTAAAGGCAGTGGGCTGGGGTTAAGCATCGCCCGCGACTGTGTCCGTCAGATGCAAGGGGAACTCAGTCTGGTTGACGCCCCCGCCGGGCAGGTCTGTTTTCGCATTACGCTTCCCTCAGCGCCGGAATAATCCAACTAATGAATCGATATCGGGGAACTATGTCCCAATTCCTGGCCTGGCGCCGTTCCCTTAGCGGATGGCTGCTCTCAGGCATTGCTTGTCTGACGCTGGCGGGGTGTTCCGCCGGCTTCTCGCCGCATAGTGCGGAAGGTGCCGCTGCCCCCGGGCAGGCGCAGCACCAGGTGGCCGATTTTGTCGCCGTGGACTGCGCTGATATCTGGGCGCACAGCAGCGATGCCAGCGACAAAAACCCCCTCTACTGGCTGCGGGGCATTGACTGCGCCGATCGTCTCGCGCCGGTGCAGGCGCGAGCGGAGGCGAAACGCCATACCGACGACAGCTGGCAGGACGCATTCCGCCGCGGCATTCTGCTTGCCGATGCCAAAATTACCCCTGACGAGCGCCGCGAGCTGGTGGCGCGTCTCGACACCTTCAGCCCGCAAATCGCCGTTCAGGTCCGCCCGCTATATCAGCTCTGGCGCGACGGGCAGACCCGTCAGCTGCAGCTGGTGGAGGAGCGAGCCCGCTACGCGAAGCTTCAGCAGTCCAGCGATAGCGAGCTGGAGACGTTGCGCCAGCAGGAGCAGTCGCTGCGCCAGCAGCTGGAGCTGACCACCCGTAAGCTGGAGAATCTGACGGATATTGAACGCCAGCTCTCCAGCCGCAAGCCGGGCGGCAATTTCGGCAGCGAAAAAGTACCGGAGGTGATCCATGACGATCCGTAAACCGGCGCGTTTGCTGCTGGTGGATGACGATCCGGGGCTGCTGAAGCTGCTCGGCATGCGTCTGGTCAGCGAAGGCTATAGCGTGGTCACCGCCGAGAGCGGACCGGAAGCGCTGCGCGTGCTGGGACGTGAGAAAGTGGATCTGGTGATTAGCGATCTGCGGATGGATGAAATGGACGGCCTGCAGCTGTTCAGTGAGATCCAGAAGGGGCAGCCCGGCATGCCGGTGATCATTCTCACCGCCCATGGCTCGATCCCCGACGCGGTGGCGGCCACCCAGCAGGGCGTCTTCAGCTTCCTGACCAAGCCAGTTGATAAAGACGCCTTGTATAAAGCCATTGATGAGGCGCTGGAGCAGCGATCGCCAGCCACCGACGAAGCGTGGCGCCAGGCGATTGTCACCCGCAGCCCGCTGATGCTGCGCCTGCTCGAGCAGGCCGGGATGGTGGCGCAGTCCGACGTCAGCGTGCTGATTAACGGCCAGAGCGGGACCGGGAAGGAGATAGTCGCCCAGGCGATCCACAACGCCAGCCCGCGTCATGACAAGCCTTTCGTGGCGATTAACTGCGGCGCGCTGCCGGAACAGCTGCTCGAGTCCGAACTGTTCGGCCATGCTCGGGGCGCCTTTACCGGCGCGGTCAGCAACCGCGAAGGGTTATTCCAGGCCGCCGAAGGCGGCACGCTGTTTCTCGACGAGATCGGCGATATGCCTGTCGCCCTGCAGGTGAAGCTGCTCCGCGTCCTGCAGGAGCGTAAGGTTCGCCCGCTCGGCAGCAACCGCGATATCGAGATCAACGTGCGGATCATCTCCGCCACCCACCGCGACCTGCCGAAGGCGATGGCCCGCGGCGAGTTTCGCGAAGATCTGTTTTATCGCCTCAATGTGGTTAACCTGAAGATCCCGCCGCTCTCCGAACGCACGGAAGATATTCCGCTGTTGGCCAACCATCTGCTGCGTCAGTCCGCCGATCGCCATAAGCCGTTCGTGCGGGCATTTTCCAGCGATGCAATGAAGCGGCTGATGGCCGCCAAATGGCCGGGCAATGTGCGCCAGCTGGTGAACGTGATTGAGCAGTGCGTGGCCCTGACCTCGTCGCCGGTGATCGGCGATGCGCTGGTGGAACAGGCGCTGGAAGGCGAGAACACGGCGCTGCCGACCTTCGTGGAAGCGCGCAATCAGTTTGAGCTGAACTACCTGCGCAAGCTGCTGCAGATTACCAGGGGCAACGTCACCCACGCCGCGCGGATGGCTGGACGCAACCGCACCGAATTCTATAAGCTGCTGTCGCGCCATGAGCTCGACGCCAATGACTTTAAAGAGTAGCTCCGCAACATAGCGCAAGATATGATACGGTAAGCAACCGGTTACGCGACTAAGACAGGAACACCATGAAAAAGATTGATGCGATTATTAAACCTTTCAAACTGGATGACGTGCGTGAAGCGCTGGCCGAAGTCGGCATCACCGGGATGACGGTAACGGAAGTGAAAGGCTTTGGCCGCCAGAAAGGGCACACCGAACTCTACCGCGGCGCGGAATATATGGTGGATTTTCTGCCGAAAGTGAAAATTGAAATCGTGGTGACCGACGATATCGTCGATACCTGTGTGGATACCATCATCCGTACCGCGCAGACCGGTAAAATCGGTGACGGCAAGATCTTTGTCTTCGACGTGGCGCGGGTCATTCGTATCCGTACCGGCGAAGAAGACGACGCGGCGATTTAACGCTCGCCGCTCGCTGCAGTATTGCCGGGTGGCGCTGCGCTTACCCGGCCTACAAATCCCCGCGGCGTCGGGGCTTACAGCACCTTATGCGGGCCGAAGCATTCGTAATGAATGTGGTCTTTATTGACCCCTAATTCTACCAGCTGCTTCGCTGCAAACTGCATAAACGCTACCGGGCCGCAGAGATAATACTGCATCTGCGGGTCGCGAATAGTTTCCGCCACCGCCGCTAAATCCATCAAACCTTCGCTATCAAAACGTCCTGCCTGACGGTCAGCCTCGCTCGGGTTGCGATACCAGACGTGAGCGGTAAACGCCGGCAGCGCCGCGCCGAGCGCCTGCACTTCATCGGCAAAGGCGTGGACCTCGCCATTTTCCGCCGCATGGAACCAGTTCACCTGACCCTGATGATGGCTCTTCGCCAGCGCATCCAGCATCGCCAGCATCGGCGTTTGCCCAACGCCGCCGGAGATCAGGGTGACCGGCGTCTGCGGCTCAACATTAAGGAAGAAATCTCCCGCCGGGGCGGCCAGATAGACCACATCGCCTTCGCTGGCATGGTTATGCAGCCAGCTGGAAACCTGGCCGCCTTCCTCGCGTTTAACCGCGATGCGGTAGCCCTTGCCGTCCGCTTTGCGGGTCAGGGAGTACTGGCGAATTTCCTGATATTCGAAGCCTTCCGGCTTCAGCCAGATGGCCAGATACTGGCCAGGCTGGTAATCGGCGACCGGCTGGCCGTCGACCGGCTCGAGCTCAAAGCTGGTGATAAGCTGGCTGCGCGGAGTTTTCCTGACGATGCGGAACGCGCGGGTCCCTTCCCAGCCGCCGGTTTTACTGGCGTTTTGCTGATAGATCTCGGCTTCGCGGCCGATAAAGACGTTCGCCAGCACCCCGTAGGCTTTACCCCAGGCATCGAGCACTTCCTGGCCCGGACTGAACATTTCATCGAGGGTCGCCAGCAGATGACTGCCAACAATATTGTACTGCTCCGGTTTGATCTGGAAGCTGGTGTGTTTCTGGGCGATCTTTTCCACCGCCGGCAGCAGGGCAGGCAGGTTATCGATATTGCTGGCGTAGGCGGCAATGGCGTTGAACAGCGCTTCACGCTGGTCGCCGTTGCGCTGGTTGCTCATATTGAAGATCTCTTTGAGCTCCGGGTTATGCGCGAACATCCGATCGTAGAAATGGGCGGTTAACTTTGGTCCAGTCTCTACCAGCAGAGGGATGGTGGCTTTGACCGTAGCGATGGTTTGAGCGTCGAGCATAGTGTGCTTCCTTGGGGGTTATCTTAATGATGTATTTTAAATGCATCTTAAGGAAATAACCCTGCGTTGTAAATGGTTCTTTAACACTTTCCGCCGTTGCAGTTACAACATGAAGAATTTGCATCACAATCCTGAAAAGAAATCCGTTGATACTGAGAGAGGCGTTATTGCTCAAAGCCTTGTGTCATGCGGAGCCAAACGTTTGCGTAAAATCCTTTGTCAAGACCTGTTATCACAGAATGATTCGGTTATACTGTGGGCCGTTGTCCAATCGGACCGCCTTTTTAGGCCGAAATTTTATTGTTAGCTGAGTCAGGAGATGCGGATGTTAAAGCGTGAAATGAACATTGCCGATTATGATGCCGAACTGTGGCAGGCTATGGAGCAGGAAAAAGTACGTCAGGAAGAGCACATCGAACTGATCGCCTCCGAAAACTACACCAGCCCGCGCGTAATGCAGGCGCAGGGCTCTCAGCTGACCAACAAATACGCTGAAGGATATCCGGGCAAGCGTTACTACGGCGGCTGCGAATACGTCGACGTGGTTGAGCAACTGGCTATCGACCGCGCGAAAGAGCTGTTCGGCGCTGACTATGCTAACGTCCAGCCGCACTCCGGCTCCCAGGCTAACTTTGCCGTCTACACCGCGCTGCTGCAGCCGGGCGACACCGTGCTCGGTATGAACCTGGCGCAGGGCGGCCACCTGACTCACGGCTCCCCGGTTAACTTCTCCGGCAAACTGTACAACATCATCCCTTATGGTATTGATGAGTCCGGTAAAATTGACTACGACGACATGGCGAAGCAGGCTCAGGAACACAAACCGAAGATGATCATCGGTGGTTTCTCCGCTTACTCCGGTATCGTTGACTGGGCAAAAATGCGTGAAATCGCCGACAGCATCGGCGCTTACCTGTTCGTCGATATGGCGCACGTGGCAGGCCTGATTGCCGCTGGCGTGTACCCGAACCCGGTTCCGCATGCTCACGTCGTGACCACCACCACCCACAAAACCCTGGCGGGTCCGCGCGGCGGCCTGATCCTGGCGAAAGGCGGTAGCGAAGAGCTGTATAAGAAGCTGAACTCTGCGGTATTCCCAAGCGCGCAGGGCGGCCCGCTGATGCACGTTATCGCGGCGAAAGCGGTGGCGCTGAAAGAAGCGATGGAGCCAGAGTTTAAAGTTTACCAGCAGCAGGTTGCGAAAAACGCCAAAGCAATGGTGGAAGTGTTCCTGAACCGCGGCTACAAAGTGGTGTCTGGCGGTACTGAGAACCACCTGTTCCTGCTGGACCTGGTGGATAAAAACCTGACCGGTAAAGAAGCTGACGCCGCCCTGGGCCGCGCCAACATCACCGTCAACAAAAACAGCGTGCCGAACGATCCGAAGAGCCCTTTCGTGACCTCCGGTATCCGCATCGGTTCTCCGGCTGTGACTCGTCGCGGCTTTAAAGAAGCGGAAGTCAAAGAGCTGGCTGGCTGGATGTGTGACGTGCTGGACAATATCAATGACGACGCGGTCATTGAGCGTGTGAAAGGCAAAGTGCTGGATATCTGCGCCCGCTTCCCGGTTTACGCGTAAGCGTTAGCGTTGACATCAAAAAGGCCGCGTTTGCGGCCTTTTTTGCATCTGCAGATTAGCGACGGTCGAGGGAGATTGCCCCTGGGCCGGTGATTGCCAGCAGCAGGAAGGCGCCGGCGATGCTGACGTTTTTCCAGAAGTTAATCATGTTCGGCAATACCGCATCGCCAGTCATATCCCAGTAGTGATGGCCAATCACCGCCGTGCCCAGGGTGTAGAAAATAAAGATGACCGCCAGCGGGCGGGTGAAAAAGCCCAGCACAATTAAAATCGCGGCAGGCACTTCCATAATGACGGCGATAATCGCCGCCAGGGTCGGCATCGGCGCGCCGGAGGCGGCCATGTATTGCACCGTACCGCTAAAGCCCAGCAGTTTGGGGTAGCCAAAAAGTAGAAACAGAACCACCACGGCGATGCGGGCGATGAGCAGTAGCAGAGAGCGGGATGCGCCAAAATCAAAATAGCGGAGTGTGTTCATAATCAGCTCGTTATGAGAGACGTGTGATTTAAACGTAATACACAAAGTTGCCAGCCGCCATAGCAGGAAAATAATAATGTCGCGCTTCGTTTCATCAGGATTTCGCCGTATCGTTGGTCGCACTTTGATGCCCGGTTATCGGATTTTATTTAATACAACCGGTGACGGAGTGGGGAGTGCTCCGTGATGCGCGTCACGATTTAAAGACAAATGTACTCAACTTCCATATAGAGAGTGAGACACAGGTTTACTCACGATGGGGTTTATCGCCAGACTATCGCCACCATTCGGGAGGAAATCATGGTCTTGCACTCCACGCGCTGGCTGGCGCTCAGTTACTTCACTTACTTTTTTAGCTACGGTATTTTTCTGCCCTTCTGGAGCGTCTGGCTGGCCGGCAACGGGCTGACCCCGGAAACCATCGGCATTTTGCTTGGCGCCGGTCTGGTGGCCCGTTTTCTCGGCAGCCTGCTGATTGCCCCGCGGGTGAGCGATCCCTCCCGGCTGATCGCCGCGCTGCGCGTGCTGGCGCTGTTAACCTTGCTCTTCGCGCTGGCCTTCTGGGCCGGCAGCCACGTAGCATGGCTGCTGGCGATCATTGTGGGCTTCAACCTGTTCTTTTCGCCGCTGGTGCCGCTGACGGATGCTCTGGCCAATACCTGGCAAAAGCAGATCACCATGGACTATGGCCGGGTGCGGCTATGGGGCTCTATTGCCTTTGTGATTGGTTCGGCGCTGACCGGTAAGCTGGTGAGCCTGTTCGATTACCGGGCGATCCTGCTGATGCTAAGCCTGGGCGTCGCCTCGATGCTGCTCGGCATGTTGCTTAAGCCGTCGGTGATGCCTCAGGGGGCGTCGCGCCAGCAGCAGGGGGCCGGAATGGCGGCCTGGCTGACGCTGGTGCGCCAAAGCTGGCGCTTTCTCGCCTGCGTTTGTCTGCTGCAGGGGGCGCACGCCGCCTACTATGGCTTTAGCGCCATCTACTGGCAGCAGGCCGGCTATTCGGCCTCGGCGGTCGGTTATCTGTGGTCGTTAGGTGTGGTGGCGGAAGTGGTGATCTTCGCGCTGAGTAAAAAGGTGTTCCGCCGCTTCAGCGCGCGGGATCTGCTGCTGCTCTCTGCCCTGTGCGGGCTGGTTCGCTGGACGCTGATGGGCTGGACCACAGCGCTGCCGGGGCTTATCCTCGCGCAGATCCTTCACTGCGGGACCTTTACGGTGTGTCATCTGGCGGCGATGCGCTATATCGCCGCCCGCCAGGGCAGCGAAGTGATCCGCCTGCAGGCCGTCTACTCCGCGGTGGCGATGGGCGGGAGTATCGCCATTATGACCGTCTTCGCCGGCTTCCTCTACCAGCACCTGCACCAGGGCGTGTTCTGGGTAATGGCGCTGCTGACCATCCCGGCGTTGGCTATTCGGCCAAAAACGGTGGCGGCCTAGTCCTCGAGCATCGCGCAGATATGCTGCTGCTGGCGTTCGGTGAAGCAGTTCTCCGCGTGGATCAGCGGCGGTGAAAACAGCGGCAGCGCCGTCGCATAGGGAGTGACGATAAGCGTCACCCCTTTGGGCGCGCCTTCCTTCTGAAAGCGCTCTACGCTCTGGTATTTGATATTCAGCGGCAGCAGCGTCAGTTCGCGCAGCTGCTGCTCCAGGGCCGCTTCCATATCCGGATTATCATCGGTCAGCAGCAGAACCTGCTTCTCGTGCAGGTCGCTTTTCTGCATCAGCCAGGCGCCAAAGATCACCGCGATTAAGCTGGTCTCTTCCTCATTAAAACGGACGTGCCAGGCCTCCTCGAATTCGCTCAATGCCGCCTGGGTGGTGCGTAGTAAACGAGGATAGAGCCGGCTCACTTCCTCCGTGAGCGTGCTGTCGATGCCGATGGCAAACACGCTGCGGATCAATGCCTGCGACAAGTGAATATAAAGCTGGTCGCTCAGCCCCTGCTCGTCACTGAACGACCTGCCGGCGAGCATCTGGAAGCGGTGGATCAGGCCGGAAATAGCCAGCCGCAGGCGTCGATCCTGCGGGTGACCATCGCGAAGCGGATCGGGGGTTTTGAGCATCATAAACAGCAGCGAGAGGAAAAAAGGCTCTCCGACATGCGGCGGAGCGCCGACCCGGCGCTGCCAGTGGCGGACAATCTCCTGCGCCAGAGTGAACTCGGCGGCGGTCTGCGCCCAGCGTTGCTGTTCATCATTGAAGTCGGGTGAATAGCCCCGGTGATGCTCAAGCAGGCAGTACTGCAGGTACAGGCGCAGAAACTGGACGTCCCGGCAGTCGAACTGGCGATTGAGCGCTCGCGCGCAACGGTTCACCAGCGCCTGCAGGTTGGTATCATCGTACAAGGTACGGGCGATGCCTTCCTGTTTAAGCTGCGTTTTCAGCGCCGGGGTAAAATGATGGTTAACGAACTGCGGGCACAGGCGCAGCCCCCGCCGCAGCGCATGCAGCAGGCATAAACGTTGGTCGAGCGCGGCGCCTTCAATCCGATAGCTGCCGTCCACCTGTGACCGAAGGGTCAGGCGGTGGTAACGCTGAATTTCGCGTCCGGTCTCCTCGATATCCTGCCGGGCCGTGGTCTCATCAACGAGGTTGATTCTGCCAAGCCGTTCAGTCGTTACCGACTGTCCGGGCAGATAAAACATCAGGAGCACCTGGCTACGGCGCTGTGGACTGGAAAGCGCAGATGGTGGTTCAATGACGGTCATCATCTGGTAAGTTCCAGTTAGGGTTTCCGCTAAGGATAGACAATGACGGCGGCGGGGGCAGGGAAGTGCGCCCGCTTTAGCTCAGGATTGCTGGCGAAGTTCACAGAATTTTTCACGTGAGGAACAGATGAACAGAGTGAAACAATGCACCAGCGCGGCGTTTTTCATGGTTTTATCATGGACAGCCGCTGCGCATCCGCATAGCTTCATCAGTTTGCAGAGCGAGCCGGTGGTCAAAGACGGCCTGCTGAGCGCCTTTAAAATGCGCTGGACAATGGATGAAATAACCTCCTCGGATCTGCTTTACGACGCCGGAAACGCTAAACCGGGTAGCGAAGTATGGAAAAAACTGGCGGCGGAGGTGATGGCCAACGTGCTCGGCCAGCACTATTTCAGCGAGCTGTGGCACAACGGCCAGCGGGTGAAATTTGACAATCGCCCCGACGGCTACGGTCTTGAGCGCGACGGCCTGCAGGCGGTACTGACCTTTACCCTGCCGCTGGCGACGCCGCAACCCGTTGCCGGGCAGACGTTTACCTTTTCCACTTTCGATCCGACCTACTATGTCGATATGTTTTATGACAAAGATAGCGATTTTTCCCTGCCCGCCGCGCTGCAGGCCGTCTGTAAGGCAACGGTGATGACGCCAAAACCGAATGACAAAATGCTCTCATACGCCCAGTCGCTGGATAAAGCGGATGCGCCGCCTGAGGATATGGCGCTGGGCAGCTATTTTGCCCAGAAGGTGACGCTGACATGTCAGTAATTTTTACCCCCCGCGCGCGAACTTCGCGCTGGAAAGCGCTGTGGCCGCTGGCGCTGCTGCTGGCCGTGAGCGTAACGGGCGGCATCTGGCTGTGGCTGGCCTGGCCGCAGGTGCTGATGCAGAGCGCGGTCTGGCAGCGCGCGCTCAATCTGGAGCTCAGCCGCCTGCTGCAGGCGGTGGCGGAGAACCCGGCTGCGGCGGGGCTGTCGCTGCTTGGATTCAGCTTCGTTTACGGGGTGCTGCATGCCTTAGGGCCCGGCCACGGCAAAATTGTCATTACGACCTGGCTTGCCACCCATCCCTCAAAGCTGAAATCGAGTATTAACCTGACGCTGGCCGCCTCTTTGTTGCAGGGGCTGGTGGCTATCGCGCTGGTGGTGGTGGTGCTGGCGCTACTGCAGCTGCCAGCGCGCCAGCTGCATCTCAGCAGTTTCTGGCTGGAGAAGGGCAGCTATTTGCTGGTGGGCGCGTTAGGTCTGCTGCTCTGCTGGCGGGCGCTGAAAAAGCTGCGTCTGCTGCTGAGCCGGCCAACGTTTACCGCGTTCACCCCGCATCATGTTCATAACGAACACTGCGGCTGCGGGCATCAGCATCTCCCGGCCCCGGAGCAGCTGCAGGCCGGCGATGACTGGCGGGCTCGCACCGTGATTGTCCTGTCGATGGGCATGCGTCCCTGCTCGGGGGCGATCATGGTCCTGCTGTTCAGCAAAGTGATCGGGGTGTTCAACTGGGGGATGGCGGCGGCGCTGGCGATGGCGGCAGGGACCTCATTGACTATCACGGCGCTGGCGCTGCTGGTGCACAGTTTTCGCCAGCTGGCGGTGAAGCTGGGTCAGCATCAGGCGCCGCCGCTGTGGCGCCAGGTAGGCTGGCTGACGCTGGCGCTGGCCGGCGGCGTCATTTTGCTGGCGGCGGCAGGCGTGATGTGGTTCAGCGCCTTCCCGGCCGGCGGCGGGATCCGTCCGTTTTAGCCAGGCGTCGGGCGCAAATCCGAAAGTGGGCACCGGCGCTTGCCGCTGACGCGGCGATGCTCTAGTTTTCCGCTTTTCGGCGGATGACAAGGAGTCGCTATGGCCGCAAATATCGTTTCTCCCGCGCAGAACGGGCGGTTCTATTATGGCTGCGCCGGCGCCGCCGGGCTGCTGGCGGGCCTGGCGATCGTCTTCTGGTTTCCAGCCCTGGCCAGCTGGTGGCCGTCCGATCTGGTGCGCGTCTACCACGCCATGCCGTATGTTATGCGATTCGGGGTGGCGAGTGTCGCGGATATCCCGCTGGTGGCCTACGCCACCCTGACGCTGTCAGGCTTCGTGCTGGCCTTTTGCCATCCCGGGCACAGTAAACTGCCCATCGTCGCCTGGGCTGTACATAACCAGCCCTCGCCGCGGGAGATGGTCGACTGGATCCTGCGCAGCTGGGTGTTGCAGTTCGGTTTTCTGGTGATCATTTTCTGGCGTTTCGCGTTTATGAGTAAGCTAAGCAGCGACAGGCTAATGCAGATTGCGGGCATCTGTAACGACGTTTGCTATCTGGCCACGCTGGTGCTGGCAGCAATACTGCTGCGCGACGGCTGGCGCGGCGTTAAAGGCGTTGCCGCACCGGCAGGCAATATTCGCATTCCGCTGATCTTTGCCCTGAGTTTTTATCTGCCGTTTCAGCTGGTATGGATTTTACTCAGTGCGCAGCAGTATGAGCTGCCGCTGTGGGGATGGCTGCTGCTGGTTCCGGCGATGGTAGGCGTGCTGCTCGCTCGCCTGGCGACGGTAGGAATCGCGCTGTGTTTCCGGTGCTGGCTGGGGCCGCAGGGCTGCCTGCGCTGGCGCGGACCGCTGGCTTTATTTAGCGGCCTGACGGTGCTCTGTATTGGCGGTAATGCGGTGATTCGCCAGATCCTGAGGATGCTGTCATGACATAAAAAAAGGAAGCCGCGGCTTCCTTTTTGACATCAGTAAGAGATTAACGCTTCAGCGCATCGCTCAGCTGCTCGCGCATGTTCGCCAGCATCGCTTTTACCACGCGCGGGTTACCGGCAACGATGTTACCCGTCAGCATATAGTTATGACCGCCGGTGAAGTCGCACACGATAGCGCCTGCTTCACGAGCGATCAGCTCGCCTGCGGCGAAATCCCATGGTTTCAGGGCGATTTCAAAGTAACCGTCAACGCGGCCGGCGGCAACGTAGGCCAGATCCAGTGCGGCGGAGCCGGTACGGCGGAAATCGGCGCATTCGGTGAACATGTTGCCGAGAATATTCATGTAAGTGGTGGCGTGCTGCTTCGCCTTGAACGGGAAGCCGGTCGCGATGATGGTGCCGTCGAGGTCGCGAGCGTTGCTGCCGCGCAGACGGTAGCCGTTCAGCTGCGCGCCCTGGCCGCGGGTCGCGGTGAACAGTTCGTTACGCATCGGATCGTAAACCACCGCGACTTCAGTACGGCCTTTGATGCGTACGGCGATGGAAACAGAGAAGTGCGGCAGACGTTTAACGAAGTTGGTGGTGCCATCCAGTGGATCGATAACCCATTGAACATCCTGCTCTTCACCAGCGTGTTCACCGCTTTCTTCGGTGATAATGGTGTGCTGCGGGTAAGATTTGCGAATGGTTTCGATAATAATCGCTTCGGCGGCTTTATCGACGTTGGTCACAAAATCATTGCTGCCTTTCTGGCTGGTTTCTACGGTGTCTGGCGTTTCGTAGTGTTTGGCAATTAAATTACCCGCCTTGCGCGCGGCGCGCACGGCGATGTTCAGCATCGGATGCATCGGTCTCTCTCACTGGATGTTAAAGAACGGGAAAAAACGGCGCATATAATAACAGCGAAATCTGCTTATGTCTCCGTTTTATGGTAGCATGCCCGAATAATCTTTAGCCGAAGAACCATAATGCTGCAAAATATTCGAATCGTACTGGTAGAAACTTCCCACACCGGCAATATGGGCTCCGTTGCCCGCGCGATGAAAACCATGGGCTTAACCAACCTGTGGCTGGTCAATCCGCTGGTGAAGCCTGATTCCCAGGCCATTGCTCTGGCTGCGGGCGCCAGCGACGTCATTGGCAACGCGCAGATCGTCGATACCCTTGATGAAGCGCTGGCGGGCTGTAGCCTGGTGGTTGGCACCAGCGCGCGCTCCCGCACGCTGCCGTGGCCGATGCTCGACCCGCGCGAATGCGGTCTGAAAAGCATCGCCGAAGGCCAGCATGCGCCGGTGGCGCTGGTGTTTGGCCGCGAGCGCGTTGGCCTGACTAACGATGAACTGCAGAAGTGTCACTACCATGTGGCCATCGCCGCCAATCCGGAGTACAGCTCGCTGAACCTGGCGATGGCGGTGCAGGTTATCGCCTATGAAGTGCGGATGGCCTGGCTGGCGGCGCAGGAGCAAGCGCAGCCGGCGGTTGAACATGAAGAGGCGCCGTACCCGCTGGTGGACGATCTGGAGCGATTCTACGACCATCTTGAGCAGACGCTGCTGGCGACGGGCTTTATCCGCCCGAATCATCCGGGGCAGGTGATGAACAAGCTGCGTCGTCTGTTCACCCGCGCACGTCCGGAAAGCCAGGAGCTGAACATCCTGCGCGGCATGCTGGCGTCTATTGAGCAGCAGAATAAAGGTAAGTAAGAGCGTTAACGCCGGATGGCGCTTCGCTTATCCGGCCTACGAATCTACATCTCTGTTGTAGCCCGGGCGAGGCCTTTGGCCGACCCCGGGAGCGGCTCGAAATTAATAACGGCACGGAAAGCCAAATACCTGACTAAAACAGTCAAGTAAATAGTTGACCAAATTACTCGGGAATGTCAGACTTGGCCCTGCTATGCAATACCCATATTAATAAAAAGCCCGGCCAGGGGCGAGTTTGAGGTTAAGTAAGACATGAGACTGACATCTAAAGGGCGTTATGCCGTGACCGCGATGCTTGACGTTGCGCTCAACTCTGAAACGGGCCCGGTGCCGTTGGCAGATATTTCAGAGCGTCAGGGAATTTCGCTTTCCTATCTGGAACAGCTGTTCTCTCGCCTGCGTAAAAATGGCCTGGTTTCCAGCGTTCGTGGCCCAGGCGGTGGTTATCTGTTAGGTAAAGATGCCGGCAGTATCGCCGTCGGCGAAGTCATCAGCGCCGTGGACGAATCCGTTGACGCCACCCGTTGCCAGGGCAAGGGCGGCTGTCAGGGCGGCGATAAATGCCTGACTCACGCGCTGTGGCGCGATCTGAGCGAGCGCCTGACCGGCTTCCTGAACAATATCACCCTCGGAGAACTGGTGAATAACCAGGAGATCCTCGATGTTTCCGGTCGTCAGCATCAGCACGAAACCCAGCGCAATGCGCGCACCCAGGACGCGATCGACGTTAAACTGCGCGCCTGAGTGACCCGTCCCGTTTCGGGCTGCGGCTGACAGGGCGAGGCAGCGCGAAACGGCGGGACAACGATTATAAAGAGCTTTCAGAATCAGGCCGGGATGCTCCGACATTCCGTGTACTCGGTCGTACATCAAGCCGGTTGCCTGATTCCTTGCATTGAGTGATGTACGGAGTTTAAGAGCAATGAAATTACCGATTTACCTCGATTACTCCGCAACCACGCCGGTGGACCCGCGTGTTGCCGAGAAAATGATGCAGTTCCTGACCATGGACGGGACCTTTGGTAACCCGGCCTCCCGTTCCCACCGTTTTGGCTGGCAGGCTGAAGAGGCGGTTGATATCGCCCGCAACCAGATTGCCGAGCTGGTCGGTGCCGACCCGCGCGAAATCGTCTTTACCTCTGGTGCGACTGAATCCGACAACCTGGCGATCAAGGGTGCTGCCAACTTTTATCAGAAAAAAGGCAAGCACATCATCACCAGCAAAACCGAGCATAAAGCGGTTCTGGATACCTGCCGTCAGCTGGAGCGCGAAGGCTTCGAAGTGACCTACCTGGCGCCGCAGAGCAACGGGATTATCGATCTGAAAGAGCTGGAAGCGGCGATGCGTGACGACACCATCCTGGTTTCCATCATGCATGTGAATAACGAAATCGGCGTGGTGCAGGATATCGCTACCATCGGCGAGATGTGTCGCGCCCGCGGTATCATTTACCACGTAGACGCCACCCAGAGCGTGGGCAAGCTGCCTATCGATCTCAGCCAGCTGAAAGTGGACCTGATGTCCTTCTCCGGTCACAAAATCTACGGTCCGAAAGGCATCGGCGCGCTGTACGTGCGTCGTAAGCCGCGCATTCGTATCGAAGCGCAAATCCACGGCGGCGGCCACGAGCGCGGTATGCGTTCCGGTACTCTGCCTGTTCACCAGATCGTCGGCATGGGTGAAGCTTACCGTATCGCCAAAGAAGAGATGGAAAGCGAGATGGCGCGTCTGCGCACGCTGCGCAACCGTCTGTGGAACGGCGTGAAGGATATGGAAGAAGTGTACCTCAACGGCGACCTTGAGCAGGGCGCGCCGAACATTCTTAACGTCAGCTTCAACTATGTTGAAGGCGAGTCGCTGATTATGGCGCTGAAAGACCTGGCGGTTTCCTCCGGTTCAGCCTGTACTTCCGCGAGCCTTGAGCCATCCTACGTGCTGCGCGCGTTAGGCATGACTGATGAACTGGCGCACAGTTCTATTCGTTTCTCTTTAGGTCGTTTCACTACCGAAGAAGAGATTGACTACGCCATCAACCTGATTCGTAAATCCATTGGCCGTCTGCGCGAGCTTTCTCCACTGTGGGAAATGTTCAAACAGGGCGTGGATCTGAACAGTATTGAATGGTCACATCACTAATTCGGCACCAATAAGGAGAATTCATCATGGCATACAGCGAAAAAGTTATCGATCATTACGAGAACCCGCGCAACGTCGGCTCTTTTGACAACAGCGACGAGAACGTCGGCAGCGGCATGGTCGGCGCGCCGGCCTGCGGCGACGTGATGAAGTTGCAGATTAAAGTCAACAATGAAGGTATCATTGAAGACGCGCGCTTCAAGACCTACGGCTGTGGTTCTGCTATCGCTTCCAGCTCCCTGGTCACCGAGTGGGTGAAGGGTAAATCCCTGGACGAAGCGCAGGCGATCAAGAACACCGATATCGCCGATGAACTGGAACTGCCGCCGGTGAAAATTCACTGCTCTATTCTGGCGGAAGACGCGATTAAAGCCGCGATTGCGGATTACAAAAGCAAACGTGAAGCAAAATAATTAGTTGAGGTTTTGTTATGTCGATTACTCTTAGCGACAGTGCAGCAGCGCGAGTCAATGCCTTCCTGGCAAACCGCGGAAAAGGGTTTGGCCTGCGCCTGGGCGTGAGAACCTCCGGCTGCTCAGGTATGGCCTATGTACTGGAGTTTGTTGACGAGCCGGCGGCTGAAGACACCGTGTTTGAAGACAAAGGCGTGAAGGTCGTGATCGACGGCAAAAGTCTGCAATTCCTCGACGGCACGCAGCTGGACTTCGTCAAAGAAGGCCTTAACGAAGGGTTTAAGTTCACCAACCCGAACGTCAAAGATGAGTGCGGCTGCGGCGAAAGCTTTAACGTATAATCGGTACACCCCAACCCCACCGCGGTCACGCCGCGCGTGGGGTTTTCGTTTAGATGCATGACCCTGAGGTTACTATGGACTATTTCACCCTCTTCGGGTTACCAGCCAGCTATACCCTCTCGCTTGAACAACTGGCTGTCCGGTATCAGGATCTGCAGCGCCAGTACCATCCGGATAAATTTGCCAGCGCGCCCGCTGCGGAGCAGCTTGCGGCGGTTCAGTATTCCGCCACCATTAACCAGGCCTGGCAGACGCTGCGCCATCCCCTGACCCGCGCAGAATACCTCCTCTCGCTGCATGGCTTCGATCTGGCCAGCGAGCAGCATACCGTTCGCGATACCGCGTTCCTGATGGAACAGCTGGAACTGCGCGAAGAGTTGGATGAGATCGGCCAGGCGAAAGACGAAGCGCGGCTGGAAAGCTTTATCAAACGAGTGAAAGCGCTGTTTGATACCCGCCATCAGCTGATGGTTGACCAATTGCATAATGAGAGCTGGGAGGCGGCGGCGGACACGGTGCGTAAGCTCCGTTTCCTCGATAAACTGCGCAGCAGTGCTGAAGAACTCGAAGAAAAACTGCTCGATTTTTAATTTTCGGAAGTAATTATGGCCTTATTACAAATTAGTGAGCCCGGCCTGAGCGCCGCGCCGCACCAGCGTCGTCTGGCGGCCGGTATCGACCTGGGCACCACCAATTCTCTGGTGGCTACCGTGCGTAGCGGCCAGGCCGAGACTCTGCCCGATCATCAAGGCCGCTATCTGCTGCCGTCGGTGGTGAACTACCACGCATCGGGGCTGACCGTCGGCTATGACGCCCGGCTGAACGCCGCCCAGGATCCCGCCAACACCATCAGCTCCGTGAAACGGATGATGGGGCGCTCCCTCGCCGATATCCAACATCGCTATCCGCATCTGCCGTATCAGCTGCAGGCCAGTGAAAACGGCCTGCCGATGATCCAGACCGCCGGCGGCCTGCTGAACCCGATTCGCGTCTCCGCCGATATTCTGAAAGCGCTGGCAGCCCGGGCCACTGAAGCGCTGGCCGGCGAGCTCGACGGCGTGGTGATCACCGTTCCCGCTTATTTTGATGACGCCCAGCGTCAGGGGACCAAAGACGCGGCGCGTCTGGCGGGTCTGCACGTGCTGCGCCTGCTTAATGAACCGACCGCGGCGGCTATCGCCTATGGCCTTGATTCCGGCCAGGAAGGGGTGATTGCGGTCTACGATCTCGGCGGCGGTACCTTCGATATCTCTATTCTGCGCTTAAGCCGCGGGGTGTTTGAAGTGCTGGCTACCGGCGGCGACTCGGCCCTCGGCGGGGATGATTTCGATCATCTGCTGGCGGACTACCTGCGCGAGCAGGCGGGCTTCAGCGACCGTAGCGACAACCGCCTGCAGCGTGAGCTGCTGGATGCCGCCATCGCGGCGAAAATTGCCCTTAGCGATGCCGAGGTGGCGCACGTTGAGGTCGGCGGCTGGCAGGGCGATATTACCCGCAGCCAGTTTAACGATCTGATCGCCCCGCTGGTAAAACGCACGTTAATGGCCTGCCGCCGGGCGTTGAAAGACGCTGGCGTTGAGGCGCAAGAGGTGCTGGAAGTGGTGATGGTCGGCGGTTCGACCCGCGTGCCGCTGGTGCGTGAGCGCGTAGGCGAATTCTTCGGCCGCACCCCGCTGACCGCCATTGACCCGGACAAAGTCGTCGCCATTGGCGCGGCGATCCAGGCCGATATTCTGGTCGGCAACAAGCCGGACAGCGAACTGCTGCTGCTCGACGTTATCCCGCTGTCGTTAGGGCTGGAAACCATGGGCGGTCTGGTGGAGAAAGTGATCCCGCGTAATACCACCATTCCGGTGGCCCGCGCCCAGGAGTTCACCACCTTCAAAGATGGCCAGACGGCGATGTCCATTCATGTGATGCAGGGCGAGCGTGAGCTGGTGCAGGATTGCCGTTCGCTGGCGCGCTTTGCGCTGCGCGGTATCCCGGCGCTGCCGGCGGGCGGGGCGCATATTCGCGTCACCTTCCAGGTGGATGCCGATGGCCTGCTGAGCGTCACGGCGATGGAAAAATCGACCGGCGTGGAAGCCTCTATTCAGGTGAAACCGTCTTACGGTCTGACCGATGGCGAAATCGCCACCATGATTAAAGATTCGATGAGCTACGCCGAACAGGATATTCAGGCGCGCATGCTGGCTGAACAGAAAGTAGAAGCCGCACGCGTCCTGGAAAGCCTGACAAGCGCGCTGGCCGCCGACGCCGCGCTGTTAAGCGCCGCGGAGCGTCAGGTTATCGATGCTGCTGCGGAGCAGGTACGCGCCGCCGCGGCAGGCGACGACGCCGACGCCATTAAAGAAGCGATTAAAAATATCGACACACAAACCCAGGAATTCGCCGCCCGCCGTATGGATCAGTCGGTCCGTATCGCGCTGAAAGGCCAATCCGTGGACGAGGTTTAAAATGCCAAAAATTGTATTTCTGCCCCACCAGGACCTGTGTCCGGATGGCATCGTTGTGGAAGCTGAGACCGGTGAGACTATTCTGGATGCGGCGCTGCGTAGCGGCATCGAGATTGAACACGCTTGCGAAAAATCCTGTGCCTGCACCACCTGCCACTGCATCGTGCGTGAAGGCTTTGACTCGCTGGCGGAAAGTACCGAAGATGAAGACGATATGCTGGATAAAGCCTGGGGACTGGAGCCTGACAGCCGCCTGAGCTGCCAGGCGCGCGTCACCGACGAAGATCTGGTCGTTGAGATCCCGCGTTACACCATCAACCACGCACGCGAGCACTAATATGGCACTGAAATGGACCGACAGTCGTGAAATCGGCGAAGCGCTGTATGACGCTTACCCTGACCTCGACCCAAAAACCGTTCGCTTTACCGACATGCATCAGTGGATTTGCGATCTGGAAGAGTTTGATGATGATCCGAACGCATCCAATGAAAAAATTCTCGAGGCGATTCTGTTAGTCTGGTTAGACGAAGCCGAATAATTTTCGCGTCATGATTTATGCGGCGGTATAAAGTCGGATGAATCATCGAGCGAGAGAACGTTACGGGCTGCCATACGGTGGCCCGTTTGCTAAGAAGGATAATGATAATGACCGAAGCCATGAAGATTACGCTTTCCACTCAGCCAGCCGATGCGCGCTGGGGAGAGAAGGCGTCTTACAGCATTAATAATGATGGCATTGCCCTGCATCTCAACGGTAAAGACGACCTGGGCTTGATTCAGCGCGCGGCGCGTAAAATTGACGGCATGGGCATCAAGCATGTCGCGTTAAGCGGCGAAGGCTGGAACACCGACCGCGCGTGGGCGTTCTGGGCGGGCTATAAAGGCCCGAAAGGCACCCGAAAAGTTGAATGGCCGACCCTGGACGATGTGCAGAAAAGCGAGCTGGATAACCGTCTGACCATTATTGACTGGGTGCGCGACACCATCAATGCGCCGGCGGAAGAGCTGGGCCCGGAACAGCTGGCGCAGCGCGCCGTCGACCTGCTGTGCAGCGTGGCGGGCGAAAAGATGAGCTATCGCATCACCAAAGGCGAAGATCTGCGTGAGCAGGGCTATCTCGGCCTGCACACCGTCGGCCGCGGCTCCGAGCGTCCGCCGGTTCTGCTGGCGCTGGACTATAACCCGACCGGCGATAAAGAAGCCCCGGTATACGCCTGTCTGGTAGGTAAAGGCATCACCTTTGATTCCGGCGGCTACAGCATCAAACAGAGCGCCTTTATGGATTCAATGAAGTCTGATATGGGCGGCGCGGCGACTGTCACCGGCGCTCTGGCTTTCGCCATTACCCGCGGGCTGAATAAGCGCGTGAAGCTCTATCTGTGCTGCGCCGACAACCTGATCAGCGGCAACGCTTTCAAACTGGGCGATATTATTCATTATCGCAACGGCAAAACCGTCGAAGTGATGAACACCGACGCCGAAGGTCGTCTGGTGCTGGCGGATGGCCTGATTGACGCTTCGGCGCAGAAGCCTGAGCTGATCGTCGATGCCGCCACCCTGACCGGCGCGGCGAAAACCGCCCTCGGCAACGACTACCACGCGCTGTTCAGCTTTGACGATGCGCTGGCGAATCGCCTGCTGGCGAGCGCCCAGGCGGAAAATGAAGCGTTCTGGCGTCTGCCGCTGGCCGAATTCCACCGTAATCAGCTGCCGTCTAACTTCGCGGAACTGAACAATACCGGCAGCGCCGCCTATCCGGCCGGCGCCAGCACCGCGGCGGGCTTCCTGTCCCACTTCGTGGAAAACTACCACCAGGGCTGGCTGCATATCGACTGTTCGGCAACCTACCGCAAATCGGCCGTTGAGCAGTGGTCGGCGGGCGCGACGGGGCTTGGCGTACGTACTATCGCCAATCTGCTGACGGCTGAGTAATGGCCTTGCCGGGTAGCGCTACGCTTACCCGGCCTGGAAAATCCGTAGGCCCGTGCGGACGTCGCGCCGCCGGGCGATTTTTGAAGTAGCCAAACTATGTCCGAAACCAAAAACGAATTAGAAACCCTGCTGGAAAAAGCGGCTACCGAGCCCGCTCATCGTCCGGCATTTTTCAGCGCGCTGCTTGAGGCCACCGTCTGGGTACCGGGCAGCGCAGCCGATGGCGAGCAGATTGTCGAAGATAGCGCGCTGGATCTGCAGCACTGGGAAAAAGATGACGGCACGTCGGTCATTCCGTTCTTCACTTCGCTGGAGGCTCTGCAGCAGGCGGTGGAAGACGAACAGGCTTTCGTGATGATGCCGGCCCGCACGCTGATGGCGATGACTCTCGGCGAATCGCTGTTCCTCAACCCGAAGCTGCCGAGCGGTAAAGAATTCACCCCGCGGGAAATCAGCCATCTGCTCGGGGAAGAGGGCAGCCCGCTCAGCACCCAGACGGTGCTGGAGGGGGGCGAAGCGCTGCTGCTGTCTGAAGTCGCCGAGCCGCCGGCGCAGATGGTGGATTCGCTGACCACGCTGTTCAAAACGCTGAAAACCGTCAAGCGGGCGTTCCTGTGCTCGATCAAAGAGCACGCCGACGCGCCTGCTAATCTGCTTATCGGCATTGAAGCGGAAGGGGATATCGAGTCCATTATTCAGACCACCGGCAGCGTGGCCACCGATACCCTGCCCGGCGATGAGCCGATCGATATTTGCCAGGTGGTAGACGGCGAGAAGGGCATCAGCCACTTTATGATTGCCCATATCACGCCGTTCTATGAAAAGCGCTGGGGCAGCTTCCTGCGCGATTTCAAACAAAACCGCATTATCTGACAGCGGGGGCGGCAGCCCCCGGTTTCGCTATACTTTCAGCTCGATGCCAAAGCGGGTTGGTAAAGATTAATGCAGGGCGGCAACGATTCGCGGATAGGCTGACACCATGTGATAGAGCAGAAATCCCGCCACGCACAGCGTGACGATGCCGTTGAAGAGCGCCATATCCCCGCGCCAGGCCCGGCACCTTTCCTCTCCCAGCAGATAGCGTAGCGCTGCTACCAGCCCGGCGACCAGCATAAACGCCAGTAACACCCCCACCATCTGCGCACTGACAATATACCAGCCCAGCGGCGTATTCACGCCCCGGGCGCTCATCAGCGCGATCTGCGCCGGCAAAATCGTCTGGAATCCGAGGGTGAGGAGCATCAGAAGGCGCAGATCCGCCAGCTGAGCATCGAATGTGCGGGCCAGACGTCGGGCGTCACGCAGCAGCAGCCCTCCTGACGTCACCGCCGCGGCAACGCTGATGTGCTGGAGAATAAAAATATATAACGCCAGGGTCCCGGATCCGACCCGGGACAAAAAGAACAGATTGCAAAAGACCATGACCAGCAGGCCAAATTTCGTCACCCAGGCACGGAGTACCTCGCCGGGCCAGCGGCGGCTTGACGCCGGGTTGTGCATTATCCATGCGGCAAGCGTCGATTTACCATAACCGGGCGCGAGCAGCACCATCAGAAAACCCAGCAGCGCCTGATGACCATAGGTGATCAGCGGGACGTCTGCCAAAGTGACGCCGAGAAAGCGGGTATAGACGGAAACGGGCGCAGGAACCAGGCTTAACCATGTTCGGTTCCATTGCGGCCAAAAATAGAGGATCGCGCCGCCGACCAGCAGGCCAGCGATGCCTCCCAGCCAGGGAAGGCGCGGGGAATAAGCAGAATGTGGGTTGGAGACTAATGCCATTTTCACTCCTTGTGGTGACATCAGGTTAGGGATTAAGCGCTCCCTCCTGGAGCTGGCCCCGACGGCGCCCGTTAAGCGCGCTTTCGGCGGGAGATGGTGAATTAGTCAGGGCAACCTTCGAGCCTGGCGTAAAGATCCTCATGAAGATATTCCAGCTCCAGCAAGGCGCCATCGCGTGCCTGGTTGAGGGCTTGCTGATGCTGCCATTCGTCGTGGCTCTCATCTCCACCGGCAAAAATCTCCTGCAGATATTCAATCAGTGACGATTCTGCCAGCCAAAGGTCATTCTCTTTACCCTCGAAGCGGACGACAGGATATTCACCCTGTTCATCACGCTCGGTGACATAGATAAATACCTGCTGATCTCCGGGATGGCAGAGGCGAATCAGGGCAGGAAGACGCGGATCGTCGTTCCAGACGGGCATCAGCTCTTCAATATCCAGCCCGATCATATCAAGGCCATTCATATAATAAGCATCTTCATCCAGCGAGTCGGAAAGCAGGACGCCATGTTCATCAATGGCGTCCAGAACCGATTCCAGCACCCGTTGACCGTGGGGGCTTGTCAGCTGGCAATCGTAAGCCAGCAGCGCTTTCAAACTTTCCGGAAGCGCCACGGTTTCGCTATTTTGCGGATCGCGGTATTTCCGTACTCGCATGCGATCCACTTCCTCTACGGGCATCGGTTTTGGGGTGGGATTGCGGTTGTGCTTGTGTACGACATCCATGAGATCCGGTAATGAAAAAGCCATCATTCAATTTCCTTATATAGTGGGTGGCAGTAAAGCGAACACGGCAGGCGCAAGCCCTGCGGCAGCACAGAGTAACCGGTTTAGCGGCTGGCAGGAGAAAGAGGCGGGGAAAATCAGAAATTATTTAGTGGCCGCGGAACGGGGCGCCCGCGGCCATACGGCGTTTACTGAGCGGCAGGAGCCGGTTCAATCGGCAGATCGCTGCGCGCCCCCCATTCGCTCCATGAGCCGTCGTACAGGCAGACGCCGTTCACGCCAAGCGTGGTGAGCGCCAGCACCACCACCGCCGCCGTCACGCCGGAGCCGCAGCTGGCGATAATGGGCCGGTCAAAATCGACGCCCTGACGCAAAAAGATGTCGTTCAGCTCGTCGACGGTCTTCAGCTCGCCGTTAATCACCAGATCCGTCCACGGCACGTTAAGCGCGCCGGGGATATGCCCGCGCCGCAGGCCCGGGCGCGGTTCGTCAGCCAGGCCGTTAAACCGGGCCGCCGGACGCGCATCGACAATCTGCGCCGACCCTTCATGGCTGACCAGCAGCACGTCGGTCAGGCGCTTAATTTGCTGAGGATCGAAGCGCACGTCGAATTCCCCTTCGGCCACCTCCGGCACCCCTTGTTCCAGCGGTAGTTCGTCGCGGCGCCAGCCCTCCAGTCCACCGGCCAGAATCGACACCTTCTCCACGCCAAAGGCGCGCAGCATCCACCAGGCGCGAGGCGCGGAAAACAGATTGCCTTCGTCATAAACCACGAGGTGCTTATCGCTGCAGACGCCCAGTTCGCGCATGGCGACGGCAAACGCCTCGGCGCGCGGCATCATATGCGGCAGCGGGCTGGTGTGATCGGACAGCGCCTCGATATCGAAAAACAGCGCGTTCGGCACATGGCCGGCGCGGTACTCCGCGGCCATATCGCGCAGGGCCTCCTGTCCGGCGGGCGCCATGCGGGCGTCGATAATCTGGATCTCCGGGTCATCAATATGTTCCGCCAGCCAGTCGGCGGCGACAAAAAACGAGGTGGACATAGGTGCCTCCGTTTTACTATTCATGACTGAATTGTCGGCGTTTTATCGGGTGCTGACAAGTTAAGGACGCCAGAGTGGGGACGACGTCACGGCACTTTTCTGATTAATCGGCAGAAACCCGCGTCATCACTGTTGAGAAGCGCCGCCTTAACGCATAATAAAAAGTGATAATTTGCATCAGGCCCACCGGCCGAGGGGTTAGAAGGATGAAACCATTTCGTTTAGCGGCGCTGTCACTGGCGCTCCTTACCGCATTTTCATTAACCGGGTGTGACGACAGCGGTGCACCGCAGGCTACGGCCCCGACGCCGGCCGCCGATAGCGGCCCTGGCGCGGCGGCAAAACCGGACAGCGCCCAGCTGGCGGCGCTGGCGGAAAAAAGTCAGGGCAAAGCGCTGACGCTGCTCGACGCCTCGGAGGTGCAGTTGGATGGCGCCGCGACCCTGGTGCTGACCTTTTCCGTGCCGCTGCAGCCGGACCAGGATTTCTCCCGCAGCGTACACCTGGTGGATAAGAAGAGCGGTAAGGTAGATGGCGCCTGGGAGCTGGCGCCGAACCTCAAAGAGCTGCGTCTGCGTCACCTGGAGCCAAAGCGCGAGCTGATTGTCTCGGTCGACCCGACGCTGGTCGCCCTGAACAAGGCGACGCTCGATAAACCATTCGAGAAGACTCTGACCACCCGTGATATCGCGCCAAGCGTTGGGTTTGCCAGCCGCGGCTCGCTGCTGCCGGGCAACGTGATCGCCGGGCTACCGGTGATGGCGCTGAACGTCGATAACGTCGACGTGAACTTCTTCCGCATTAAGCCGGAATCGCTCTCGGCCTTCGTCAGTCAGTGGGAATACCGCAATTCATTAAGCAACTGGGAATCCGACGAGCTGCTGAAGATGGCCGATCTGGTATACAGCGGCCGCTTTGACCTCAATCCGGCGCGCAATACCCGCGAAAAGCTGCTGCTGCCGCTGAGCGACATCAAGCCGCTCCAGCAGCCTGGCGTCTACGTGGCGGTCATGAACCCGGCGGGTCATTATAGCTACAGCAACGCGGCGACGCTGTTTACCCTTAGCGACATCGGCGTGTCGGCGCATCGTTACCACAACCGGCTGGACGTCTTTACCCAGAGCCTGGAAAACGGCGCCGCCCAGTCTGGTATCGACGTCCAGTTGCTCAACGCCAAAGGGCAGACCCTGGCGCAGGCGAAAAGCGATAGCCAGGGTCACGTCACCCTGCAAACCGATAAAGAAGCCGCGCTGCTGCTGGCGCGCAAAGAGGGGCAGACCACGCTCCTTGACCTCAAACTGCCGGCGTTGGATCTGGCGGAGTTCTCCATTGCCGGCGCGCCTGGCTTCAGTAAACAGTTCTTTATGTTTGGCCCACGGGATCTCTATCGTCCGGGCGAAACGGTGATCCTCAATGCGCTGTTGCGCGATAGCGACGGCAAGCCGCTGGCGGAACAGCCGGTGAAGCTGGAGGTGGTCCAGCCGGATGGCCAGGTGATCCGCTCGGTGATGAGCAAGCCGGTTAACGGCCTGTACCAGTTTACTTATCTGCTCGACAGCGGCGCGGCCACCGGCATGTGGCACATTCGCGCCAGCACCGGCGACAATCAGCCCCGCGAATGGGATTTCCACGTCGAAGACTTCATGCCGGAACGCATGGCGCTGAAGCTGACGCCGCAGGCGGCGCCTGTCGCGCCGAATGCCGATGTCGCCTTTGGCGTCAGCGGCGCTTATCTCTACGGCGCGCCGGCCAGCGGCAACCAGCTGCAGGGCAAACTGTTCCTGCGCCCGCTGCGCGACGCCGTCGCCGCTCTGCCGGGCTTCCAGTTCGGCGATATCGCGGAAGAAAATCTCTCCCGCAGCCTTGATGAAGTCCAGCTGACGCTGGATGAAAACGGCCATGGTGAAGTGACGACCTCAAGCCAGTGGCAGGATAGCCATTCGCCGCTGCAGGTGGTGTTGCAGGCGAGCCTGCTGGAGTCGGGCGGGCGTCCGGTCACCCGTACGGTTATGCAGCCGATCTGGCCTGCCGAGGCGCTGCCGGGGATCCGCCCGCAATTTACCCTGAAGGACGTTTACGACTACCGCACTGACACCACGGTGAAGCAGCCGGTGGTGGATGAAAACAGCAACGCCGCGTTTGATATCGTCTATGCCGACGCCAAAGGCGAGAAAAAAGCCGTTTCCGGCCTGCAGGTACGGCTGATCCGCGAGCGCCGCGATTATTACTGGAACTGGTCCGACAGCGAAGGCTGGCAGTCGCAGTTCGATCAAAAAGATCTGCAGGAGGGCGAGGAGTCGCTGGATTTGCAGGCCGGCCAGATCGGTAAAGTGAGCTTTCCGGTAGAGTGGGGCTCCTATCGCCTGGAGGTGAGAGGACCGGACGATGTCGTCAGCAGCGTGCGCTTCTGGGCGGGCTACAGCTGGCAGGATAACAGCGAAGGCACCGGCGCAGCGCGCCCGGACCGGGTCACCATGAAGCTGGATAAACCGAGCTATAAGCCGGGTGACACCATCAGGCTGCACATTGCTGCCCCGGCGGCGGGTAAAGGCTACGCGATGGTGGAATCCAGCGAAGGGCCGCTGTGGTGGCAGGAGATTGACGTACCTGCCGAGGGGATGGACCTGTCGATCCCGGTGGATAAAGCCTGGAATCGCCACGACCTCTACCTCAGCACACTGGTGGTTCGTCCTGGCGATAAATCCCGCTCGGCGACGCCGAAACGCGCGGTGGGCCTGCTGCATCTGCCGCTGGGCGATGAAAACCGTCGCCTGACGCTGGCGCTGGAGGCCCCGGATAAAATGCGCCCCAACCAGCCGCTGACGGTGAAAGTGAAAGCCAGCGTCAAAGAGGGCGAGGCGCCGAAACAGGTGAACGTTCTGCTCTCGGCGGTCGATAGCGGGGTGCTGAATATTACCGATTACGCCACCCCGGATCCGTGGAACGCCTTCTTTGGCCAGAAACGTTATGGGGCGGATATCTATGATATTTACGGCCAGGTCATTGAAGGACAGGGACGTGTGGCCAGCCTGCGCTTCGGCGGCGATGGCGACGAGTTAAAACGTGGCGGTAAACCGCCGGTTAACCATGTGACCATCATCGCCCAACAAGCGCAGCCGGTGGTGCTGAACGATCAGGGCGAAGGGACGGTGACGCTGCCGATCGGTGATTTTAACGGCGAACTGCGGGTGATGGCTCAGGCCTGGACGGCGAATGACTTTGGCAGCAGCGAAGATAAAGTGGTGGTGGCCGCCCCGGTCATCGCCGAGCTGAACACTCCGCGCTTCCTCGCCAGCGGCGACACTACGCGTCTGGCGCTGGATCTCAGCAACCTGACCGATAAACCGCAAACCCTGCAGGTGCATCTTGCCGCCAGCGGGCTGGTGTCCTTGACCGAGGGTCAACTGCCGCCGGTGCAGCTGGCGCCGGGGGCACGCAGCACGCTGTTTGTGCCGGTGAGCGCGCTGGCGGGCTTCGGCGATGGCCAGGTGAACGCCACGATCAGCGGCCTGAGCCTGCCGGGGGAAACCTTCGCCCCGCTGCAGAAACAGTGGAAAATCGGCGTTCGTCCGGCGTTCCCGGCGCAGACCGTCAACAGCGGCGCCGTGCTGCAGCCCGGCGAAAGCTGGCAGGCGCCAGCGGCACAATCGGCAGGTTTCGCCCCGCAGACGCTGCAGGGCCAGCTGCTGCTCAGCGGCAAGCCGCCGCTGAATCTCGCGCGTTATATCCGCGATCTGAAAGCCTATCCTTACGGCTGCCTTGAGCAGACCGCCAACGGTCTGTTCCCGTCCCTGTATACCAGCGCGGCGCAGCTAAAGGCGCTGGGCATCAGCGGCGATAGCGACGAAAAACGCCGCGCGGCAATCGATGTCGGCATCTCGCGCCTGCTGCAGATGCAGCTGGAAAACGGCGGCTTTGCGCTATGGGATAAAGAGGGGCCGGAAGAGTACTGGCTGACCGCTTACGCCATGGATTTCCTCGTTCGCGCCGGCGAGCAGGGTTACAGCGTGCCGGTCAACGCTATCAATAAAGGCAATGAACGCCTGCTGCGCTACCTGCAGGAGCCGGGGCTGATGACCGTACGCTACAGCGACGACGCCCAGGCCAGCCGCTTTGCCGCTCAGGCCTATGCCGCGCTGGTGCTGGCGCGTCAGCAAAAAGCCCCCCTCGGCGCCTTGCGTGAAATCTGGAGCCGTCACGACCAGGCGCGATCCGGCTTGCCGCTGTTGCAGCTCGGCATCGCGCTGAAAACCATGGGTGATGCGCCGCGCGGCGACGCCGCGCTGAAGCTGGCGGTTGCCACCCCGCGTCAGGATGAGAAACGCTGGCTGGGCGATTACGGTAGCCCGCTTCGCGATGACGCCCTGAAGCTGGCGCTGCTGGAAGAGAATAAGCTGCTGCCGGAGGTGCAAAATCAGCTTTTGAGCACGCTGTCGGAAGAGGCCTATGGCCAGCGCTGGCTGTCGACCCAGGAAACCAACGCCCTGTTCCTTGCCGGACGGACGCTGGCCGACCTGCCGGGCAGCTGGCAGGCGCAAACCTCGCTGCAGGCGGAGCCGCTGACCGGCGACAAAGCGCAAACCCGCAACCTCGACGGCGATCGGCTGGCGGCACTGCAGGTGAGCAACACCGGCAGCCAGCCGCTGTGGCTGCGCCTCGACAGCAGCGGCTATCCGCAAAGCGCGCCGCAGCCGGGCGGTAACGTCCTGGGGATTGAACGAACTATTTTCGATACCCAGGGGCAGCAGAAATCGCTGTCATCACTGCGCAGCGGCGAACTGGTACTCGTCAAGCTGGAGGTGACCGCCAAACGCAACGTGCCTGACGCGCTGGTGGTTGATCTGTTGCCAGCCGGTCTGGAGCTGGAAAACCAGAATTTGGCCAACAGCAGCGCCAGCCTGCAGGAGAATGGCGAAGCGGTGCAAAACCTGCTTAACCAGATGCAGCAGGCGGATATTCAGCATATCGAGTTCCGCGATGACCGCTTCGTCGCCGCAGTCGCGGTCAATGAAGGTCAGCCGGTGACGCTGGTCTATCTGGCGCGAGCGGTGACGCCGGGCACTTATCAGGTCCCGCAGCCGCAGGTGGAATCGATGTATGTGCCGCAGTGGCGGGCGACCGGAGCGGCCAGCGGCCCGCTCACCGTGACGCCGTAAATGCGCGTATTGCCTCGGGTAAAACGCTGCTGGCGCGGGCTGGCAGCGTTTATTTTTCTGCTGTGGCTGGCGGTGCTGGCTGCCGATCGCCTGTGGCCGCTGCCGCTACGGGACGTTACGCCCGCCCGCGTGGTGGTGGCGGAAGACGGGACGCCGCTGTGGCGGTTTGCCGACGCGCAGGGCGTCTGGCGTTATCCGGTCACTCTCGCCGACGTGTCGCCGCGTTATCTTCAGGCGCTCATCCAGTATGAAGACCGCTGGTTCTGGCGCCATCCGGGGGTCAATCCCTTCGCTGTAGTACGCGCCGCCTGGCAGGATCTTACCTCCGGGCGGGTCATTTCCGGCGGCAGCACGCTTACCATGCAGGTGGCGCGCCTGCTCGATCCCCACCCCCGCACTTTCGGCGGCAAGCTGCGCCAGCTATGGCGTGCGCTGCAGCTGGAGTGGCATCTGTCAAAAAGCGACATTCTGACCCTCTATTTGAACCGCGCGCCGTTTGGCGGCACCCTGCAGGGTATCGGCGCGGCCAGCTGGGCCTATCTCGGGAAGCCGCCTGCCAGGCTTAGCTACGGCGAGGCGGCGCTGCTGGCAGTGCTGCCCCAGGCGCCCAGCCGTTTACGTCCGGACCGCTGGCCGCAGCGGGCCCAGGCGGCGCGCGATAAAGTGCTTGCGCGTATGGTCAGTCAGGGCGTCTGGCCGGAGCAGGCGGTAAAGGAGGCGATGGAGGAGCCGGTGTGGCTGTTTCCGCGCCAGATGCCGCAGCTGGCGCCGCTCTTCGCCCGTCGGGCGCTGGCGAGCAGTGGTGATGAAAAGGTGGTGACGACCCTCGATGCCGGACTCCAGCGGCAGCTTGAGGATCTGGCGCTGAACTGGAAATCGCGCCTGCCGCCGCGCAGTTCGCTGGCGATGGTCGTGGTCGATCACACGGATATGAAAGTCCGCGGCTGGGTGGGTTCGGCGGATATTACGGACGACAGCCGCTTTGGCCACATTGATATGGCGTCGGCGGTCCGTTCGCCGGGGTCGGTGTTGAAACCCTTCATTTATGCGCTGGCGATGGATGAGGGGCTGATTCATCCGTCGTCGTTATTGCAGGATGTGCCGCGGCGCTTTAGCGATTATCGCCCCGGTAACTTTGACAGCGGCTTTCACGGCCCGGTGAGCGCCAGCGAGGCGCTGGTGCGCTCCCTGAATCTACCGGCGGTCCAGGTGCTTGAAGCCTACGGGCCCAAACGTTTCGCGGCGAATTTGCGCAATGCCGGGTTGCCCCTGATGCTGCCCGCCGGCGCCGAGCCAAATCTGTCGTTGATCCTCGGCGGCGCCGGGGCGAGGCTGGAAGATATCGTCGCGGCATACAGCGCCTTTGCCCGCCACGGGAAGGCGGCGCGGCTGCGCATGAAGCCCGGAGACCCGCTGGTGGAAAGGGCGCTGCTATCCCCGGGGGCGGCGTGGATCGTCCGGCGCATCCTGGCCGGCGAAGCGCAACCGGTTCCCGATGCCTCACTCCCGCAAGTGGCGCCGCTGGCCTGGAAGACCGGCACCAGCTACGGGTATCGCGATGCATGGGCGGTGGGTCTCAATGCGCGTTATCTGATAGGCATCTGGACCGGGCGTCCGGACGGTACGCCGGTGGTGGGGCAGTTTGGTTTCGCCAGCGCGGTGCCGTTGCTCAATCAGGTCAATAATCTGCTGCTCGCCCGCCCGGCGATGAGCCGCGGCGGCCTGCCGGTCGATCCGCGCCCGGCAACGGTCAGCCGCGGGACGCTATGCTGGCCCGGCGGCCAGGCGCTGCCGGCGGGCGACAGCAACTGCCGTCGTCGCCTGGCCAGCTGGCTGCTGGAAGACAGCCAGCCGCCGACCCTGCTGCTGCCGGGGCAGGAGGGCGTGCGCGGGATCCGCTTCCCAGTGTGGCGTAATGAACACGGCGAACGGGTGGCGGCGGATTGTCCCGGGGCGCGCGAAACGGTGGTTGAGGTTTGGCCGCTGCCGCTGGAGCCCTGGCTACCGCCGGGTGAGCGTCGCGCCGCGCGTCTGGGGCCGGCATCAAGGGCATGTCCGCCGCTGCAAACTCAGGATGTCGCACCGCTGGTGCTCTCCGGGGTCCGCGAGGGGGCGGTGATTAAACGTCTGCCGGGCGAGGCGCGGGTGATGTTGCCCCTGCAAACCAGCGGCGGGGAAGGGCGGCGCTGGTGGTTTATCAACGGCCAGCCGATAGATGCCGCCGGCGCGAGAACCACGCTAACCCTGGATAAGCCCGGCGAGTGGCAGCTGGTGGTGATGGATGAGGCAGGGCAAACGGCGGCCGCGCGTTTCACCCTGCAATAACCAGGGTAAATTTGTTGTTGGCGGTTTGTGTTTTCAATACTCATCTTATTTTAACAAAATGTTACCTTCATCCGTAGGCAGGGGCGGGGATGCTCATTATAATGCGCGCCAGGCCATACGATCGTATGTGCAACAACAGAACATTTAATTAGAGGTAATCATGGCTATTGAACGTACTTTTTCCATCATCAAACCAAACGCGGTGGCAAAAAACGTTATTGGCAGCATCTTTTCCCGCTTTGAAGCTGCAGGGTTCAAAATCGTCGGCACCAAAATGCTGCACCTGACCGTTGAGCAGGCTCGTGGTTTCTATGCTGAGCACGAAGGTCGCCCGTTCTTCGACGGTCTGGTTGAGTTCATGACCTCCGGCCCGATCGTGGTTTCCGTCCTGGAAGGCGAAAACGCGGTTCAGCGTCACCGTGATCTGCTGGGCGCGACCAACCCGGCAAATGCGCTGGCGGGTACCCTGCGCGCTGACTACGCTGACAGCTTCACCGAGAACGGCACCCACGGTTCCGACTCTGTAGAATCCGCTGCTCGCGAAATCGCGTTCTTCTTTGCTGAAGGCGAGGTTTGCCCGCGCACTCGCTAATCCTCGTCGTCTTTTCAACCGTCGCGGCGTTGGCTGCGCGCGTTCACCCCGGTCACATAGTTATCTATGCTCCCGGGGATTAATGAGAGGCTCCTGCCTCTCACCGGAGGCCAGCCTACGGCTGGTCAAATTCGTTCCCGACGAATTTGTCACTTGCTTGCCGCCTTGCGACAATCGAAAAGCCTTAGAGGATTGAGCAGTCAGTTACAGATTTTTTATCATTGCTTTGTGCAAACGTGGCAATGATGCGCCAGAATTTGTAGAATATAGCGCCCCTGGACGAGCTGTCGCTCTCCGGGGCGTTTCTTTTTCAACCCACCTGGGGCCATAACGTGTAATAACGAGGCCGGAAAACATTATGTCTGAACAAATTGTCACGCCTGATACCGCCGCTCTGACGGTGCCGAACAAAGATGCCAAAATCAACCTGCTGGATTTAAACCGTCAGCAGATGCGCGAGTTTTTCAAAAACATGGGCGAGAAGCCTTTCCGCGCCGATCAGGTGATGAAATGGATGTATCACTACTGCTGCGATGACTTTGATGAGATGACTGACATCAACAAAGTCCTGCGCAGTAAACTGAAAGAAGTGGCGGAGATCCGCGCCCCGGAAGTAGTTGAAGAACAACGCTCAACCGACGGGACCATCAAATGGGCGATTGCCGTTGGCGATCAGCGCGTCGAGACCGTCTATATCCCGGAAGAAGACCGCGCCACCCTGTGCGTCTCCTCCCAGGTAGGCTGCGCGCTGGAGTGTAAATTCTGCTCCACCGCCCAGCAGGGCTTTAACCGCAACCTGCGGGTTTCCGAAATTATCGGCCAGGTCTGGCGCGCGGCGAAAATCGTCGGCGCGGTGAAGACCACCGGCGTACGTCCGATCACCAACGTGGTGATGATGGGCATGGGCGAGCCGCTGCTGAACCTCAACAACGTCGTTCCGGCGATGGAAATCATGCTCGACGATTTCGGCTTTGGCCTCTCCAAACGTCGCGTCACCCTGTCGACTTCCGGCGTGGTGCCGGCGCTGGATAAACTCGGCGATATGATCGACGTCGCGCTGGCGATCTCCCTGCACGCGCCGAACGATACCATTCGTGACGAAATCGTCCCGATCAACAAAAAGTACAACATCGAGACCTTCCTCAACTCGGTGCGCGGCTATATTTCGAAGTCCAACGCCAACCAGGGCCGGGTGACCATCGAGTACGTGATGCTGGATCATGTCAACGACGGCACCGAGCACGCCCACGAACTGGCGGCGTTGCTGAAAGATACGCCGTGTAAGATCAACCTGATCCCATGGAACCCGTTCCCGGGCGCGCCGTATGGCCGCAGCTCCAACAGCCGCATCGACCGTTTCTCCAAAGTCCTGATGGAGTACGGCTTTACGACCATCGTGCGTAAAACGCGCGGCGACGATATCGACGCCGCCTGCGGTCAGCTGGCGGGCGATGTTATCGACCGTACCAAGCGCACGCTGCGTAAGCGGATGCAGGGCGAAGCGATTGACGTAAAAGCGGTCTGACAAATGATGGCCCGTGCAGCGCAGGCGGCACGGGCCATATTTATGACCTATAGCCAGGCGAAATACGCTGATTCGGTTAATAATTACGGTGCGTTTTTGTCGACTTTGAGGCAGTATGTAGCGGCACAACAACCGCTTAGCATTCAATTTTGATTCGTCTCTGTGATCGCGCGGCTGACAGTCCTATACTGTGAGGCTGACGTACCACAGATGTCTCGCGGCGCCGGCTTTTTCCCGCGCTGAACTTTAAATTTCACGTACCAGTAGTTGTAGCGAATGAATACTGAAGCCACTCAAGATCATCAAGAAGCAAACACCACGGGCGCGCGTCTGCGTCACGCCCGCGAACAACTCGGACTTAGCCAGCAAGCGGTGGCAGAACGCTTATGCCTGAAGGTGTCCACGGTTCGTGATATTGAAGACGATAAGGCGCCTGCCGACCTCGCTTCCACCTTCCTGCGCGGTTACATCCGCTCCTATGCTCGCCTCGTACATATTCCAGAAGACGAGCTGCTGCCGATGATGGCCAAGCAAGCGCCCATCCGTGCGGCGAAAGTCGCGCCAATGCAGAGCTTCTCTTTAGGTAAACGTCGCAAAAAACGCGACGGCTGGCTGATGAGCTTCACCTGGCTGGTGCTGTTTGTGGTTATCGGCCTGAGCGGCGCCTGGTGGTGGCAAGACCATAAGGCGCAGCAGGAAGAGATCTCCACCATGGCCGATCAGTCTTCCGCTGAGCTGAACAGCGGCGACACCAGTAGCCAGAGCGTGCCGCTGGATACCAGCGCCCCGGCAGCCCCGACCGCCGATAGCGCTGCGAACAGCGCGCCAACTGATACCGCCAGCGCCCCGACCACCAGCGCACCGGCTCAGACGCCAGCGGACAATAACGCCGTTGTCGCGCCTTCCCAGGCCAATGTCGATACCGCAGGCGCAGCCCCGACGGCGCCGGCTACCCCGGCCACGCCGTTGCCGACCAATCAGGCGAACGTGACGAACCCGGCGGCATCGGCGCAGGATCTGGTGATGAACTTTTCCGCCGACTGCTGGCTGGAAGTGAGCGATGCCACCGGCAAAAAATTGTTCAGCGGCCTGCAGCGTAAAGGCGGAAACCTGAACCTGAGCGGTCAGGCACCGTATAAGCTGAAAATTGGCGCCCCGGCTGCGGTAGAGATCCTGTATCTGGGCAAGCCTGTCGATTTAAGTCGTTTTATCAGAACTAACCAGGTTGCGCGTCTGACCCTTAATGCCGAATCATCACCGGCGCAGTAACAGACGGGTAACGCGGGAGATTTTTCATGCATAACCAGGCTCCGATTCAACGTAGAAAATCTAAACGTATTTACGTTGGTAATGTGCCAATTGGCGATGGGGCTCCCATCGCCGTTCAGTCAATGACCAATACGCGCACCACTGATGTGGCTGCGACCGTAAATCAAATCAAAGCGTTAGAGCGCGTAGGCGCGGATATTGTCCGCGTCTCTGTTCCGACGATGGACGCCGCCGAGGCGTTCAAACTGATCAAACAGCAGGTCAACGTCCCGCTGGTCGCCGATATCCACTTTGACTACCGTATTGCGCTGAAAGTCGCAGAATATGGCGTCGACTGCCTGCGTATCAACCCAGGCAACATCGGCAACGAAGAGCGCATCCGCATGGTCGTAGATTGCGCACGGGATAAAAACATCCCGATCCGCATTGGCGTCAACGCCGGCTCGCTGGAAAAAGATCTGCAGGAAAAATATGGCGAGCCGACGCCGCAGGCGCTGCTCGAATCCGCTATGCGCCACGTTGATCATCTCGATCGCCTTAACTTCGATCAGTTTAAAGTCAGCGTTAAAGCCTCTGACGTCTTCCTGGCGGTAGAGTCTTATCGCCTGCTGGCGAAACAGATCGATCAGCCGCTGCACCTCGGGATCACCGAAGCGGGCGGTGCGCGCAGCGGCGCGGTGAAATCGGCGATCGGTCTTGGGCTGCTGTTGTCCGAAGGGATCGGCGATACGCTGCGCGTCTCGCTGGCGGCGGATCCAGTGGAGGAGATCAAGGTTGGCTTCGATATCCTCAAATCGCTGCGTATCCGTTCCCGCGGTATTAACTTCATCGCCTGCCCGACCTGTTCGCGTCAGGAGTTTGACGTTATCGGTACGGTGAACGCCCTGGAGCAACGTCTGGAAGATATCATCACCCCGATGGATGTTTCGATCATCGGCTGCGTGGTGAACGGCCCGGGCGAAGCGCTGGTTTCCACCCTCGGGGTGACCGGCGGCAACAAGAAAAGCGGCCTGTATGAAGACGGCGTGCGTAAAGATCGCCTGGACAACAACGACATGATCGACCAGCTTGAAGCGCGGATCCGCGCCAAAGCCTCGATGCTCGATGAAGCCCGTCGGATTGACGTTCAACAGCTTGAAGCAAAATAACGTGTTGGGAAGCGATACGCTTCCCGTGTATGATTGAACCTGCGGGCGCGAGGCGCCGGGGTTCATTTTTGTATATATAAAGAGAATAAACGTGGCAAAGAACATTCAAGCCATCCGTGGCATGAACGATTATCTGCCGGGCGAAACCGCTCTCTGGCAGCGCATTGAAGGCTCACTGAAGCAGGTGCTCGGTAGCTACGGTTACAGCGAAATCCGTTTGCCGATTGTAGAGCAGACCCCGTTATTCAAACGCGCGATCGGCGAAGTGACCGACGTGGTTGAAAAAGAGATGTACACCTTTGAGGACCGCAACGGCGACAGCCTGACGCTGCGTCCGGAAGGGACAGCGGGCTGCGTACGAGCCGGCATCGAACATGGTCTGCTGTACAATCAAGAACAGCGCCTGTGGTACGTCGGGCCGATGTTCCGCCACGAGCGTCCGCAGAAAGGCCGTTACCGCCAGTTCCATCAGATCGGCGCCGAAGTTTTTGGCCTGCAGGGGCCGGACATCGATGCGGAGCTGATCATGCTGACCGCGCGCTGGTGGCGTGAGCTGGGCATCTCCGATCACGTCAGCCTTGAGCTGAACTCCATCGGTTCGCTGGAAGCCCGCGCCAACTACCGCGACGCGCTGGTGGCTTATCTCGAGCAGTTTACCGATAAGCTTGATGAAGACAGCAAACGCCGGATGTATACCAATCCGCTGCGGGTGCTGGACTCCAAAAACCCGGACGTGCAGGCGCTGCTGAACGACGCGCCGGCGCTCGGCGATTATCTCGACGAAGAGTCGAAAGCCCACTTTGCCGGCCTGTGCGCGTTGCTTGACGATGCCGGGATCCGCTATACCGTCAACCAGCGCCTGGTGCGCGGTCTCGACTACTATAACCGCACCGTGTTTGAGTGGGTGACCACCAGTCTCGGTTCCCAGGGCACCGTCTGTGCCGGCGGCCGTTACGACGGTCTGGTTGAGCAGCTTGGCGGTCGTGCCACCCCGGGCGTGGGCTTCGCCATGGGGCTGGAACGTCTTGTTTTACTGGTCCAGGCAGTGAATCCGGAATTTAAAGCCGATCCTGTTGTCGATATATACCTGGTAGCCTCCGGAACCGATACTCAGTCCGCCGCCATGCGTCTGGCTGAGCAGGTTCGCGATGCGCTACCCGGCGTGAAACTGATGACCAACCACGGCGGCGGCAACTTTAAGAAGCAGTTCGCCCGCGCTGATAAGTGGGGCGCACGCGTCGCGCTGGTGCTGGGTGAGTCAGAGATCGCTGACGGAAACGTGGTAGTGAAGGATTTACGCTCAGGTGAGCAAACTACCGTAACGCAGGAGAGCGTTGCCGCGCATTTGCGCACACTTCTGGGTTAATCTCCCGGGAATTATTAGTCAGGAGAAGGACTGCGTGGAAACTTTTAACAACGAGAACGATCAGGTCGATGCGCTGAAGCGCTTCTTTGCCGAAAACGGCAAAGCGCTGGCGGTCGGGGTGATTTTAGGGATTGGCGCGCTGGTTGGCTGGCGCTACTGGACCTCCCATCAGCAGGATACCGCCAGAGACGCGTCGCTGGCTTACGAACAGGCGACTTCCGCGCTGAAATCAAATACGCCAGAAGTGCTGTCAGGGGCGGAGAAGTTCGCGGCTGACAATAAAAATACCTACGGCGCCTTCGCTTCTCTCGAGCTGGCACAGCATTTTGTTGAACAGAACGATCTGCCGAACGCCGAAAAGCAGCTTCAGCAGGGGCTGGCTGCCGCGTCTGATGATAATCTGAAATCGGTTATCAGTATGCGTCTTGCCCGCGTTCAACTGCAGATGAAGCAGGCTGATGCGGCGCTGAAAACCCTCGACAGCATTAAAGGTGAAGGCTGGACCGCTATTGTGGCTGATTTGCGCGGCGAAATTCTGTTGAGCAAAGGCGATAAGCAAGGGGCCCGTGCGGCGTGGGAAGCTGGCGTGAAAAGCGATGCTTCTCCTGCGCTCAGCGAAATGATGCGTATGAAAATGAATAATTTGTCCATCTGAGAGGGACTCGATGCAATTGCGTAAATTACTGTTGCCAGGGCTGCTTTCCGTTACCTTGCTGAGCGGGTGTTCGCTGTTTAATAGCGAAGAAGATGTGGTGAAAATGTCACCGCTGCCGACGGTAGAAAACCAGTTTACGCCGTCCACGTCCTGGAGCACCTCGGTTGGCGATGGTATCGGCGAATTTTACTCTAACCTTCATCCGGCCTTCGCCGACGGCGTGGTTTATGCCGCTGACCGTAAAGGCACCGTCAAAGCGCTGAACGCCGACGACGGTAAAGAGGTGTGGTCGGTGAATCTGGCGGAGAAAGATGGCTGGTTCTCGCGTACCCCGGCGCTGCTTTCCGGCGGTGTGACCGTCTCGGGCGGCCATGTTTATATCGGCAGTGAAAAAGCGCAGCTGTATGCGCTGAATACCAGCGATGGTACCGTGGCCTGGCAAACCCGCGTCGCCGGCGAAGCGCTGTCGCGCCCGGTGGTGAGCGATGGCATGGTGCTGGTCCACACCAGTAACGGCCAGCTGCAGGCGCTGAATGAGACCGATGGCGCCGTGAAATGGACGGTGAACCTGGATATGCCTGCGCTCTCCCTGCGCGGCGAATCCGCTCCGGCCACCGCCTACGGCGCGGCGATCGTGGGCGGCGACAATGGCCGCGTCAGCGCGGTATTGATGCAGCAGGGGCAGATGATTTGGCAGCAGCGTATTTCCACGGCCACCGGGCCGACGGAAATCGACCGTCTGAGCGACGTCGACACCACGCCGATTATCGTCAACGGCGTTGTCTATGCGCTGGCTTACAACGGTAACCTGACCGCGCTGGATCTGCGTAGCGGCCAGATTATGTGGAAACGCGAGCTGGGTTCGGTGAATGATTTCATCGTCGATGGCAACCGTATCTATCTGGTTGACCAGAATGACCGCCTGCTGGCGCTGACTACCGATGGTGGCGTGACCCTGTGGACACAAAGCGATCTGCTGCACCGTTTGCTGACCGCGCCGGTGTTGTATAATGGCAATCTGGTGGTCGGCGATAGCGAAGGCTATATGCACTGGGTGAACCCGGAAGATGGCCATTTTGTGGCGCAGCAGAAAGTGGACAGCTCCGGCTTCCTGACCGACCCGGTTGTGGCCGATGGTCGACTGCTGATCCAGGCGAAAGACGGTACGCTGTACGCGATTACGCGTTAATTACCGCTGTCGTGAGTGATTAAGAAACGGCCCCTGGCAGACAGGGGCCGTTTTGACTTTTTTAAAAACGTCGTTATGACGATGTTGCTTAGTGATTGTATGAGGCATTTAACATGATACCTGTGGTCGCGCTTGTCGGGCGCCCTAACGTTGGAAAATCCACGCTCTTTAACCGCCTGACGCGCACTCGTGATGCGCTGGTTGCGGATTTCCCGGGGCTGACTCGTGACCGTAAGTACGGTCGGGCCGAAGTCGAAGGCCGCGAATTCATCTGTATCGATACCGGTGGTATTGATGGTACGGAAGAGGGCGTGGAAACCCGGATGGCGGAGCAGTCGCTGCTGGCAATCGAAGAGGCCGATGTGGTGCTGTTTATGGTCGATGCGCGCGCGGGCCTGATGCCGGCGGACATCGCGATCGCTAAACACCTGCGCTCTCGTGAAAAGCCCACCTTCCTGGTGGCTAACAAAACCGACGGCATCGACGTCGACCAGGCGATGGCGGACTTCTGGTCGCTTGGCCTGGGCGATATCTATCCTATTGCCGCTTCGCACGGCCGCGGCGTGACCAGCCTGCTGGAGCAGGCCCTGCTGCCATGGGTAGATGAGGTTAATCCGCAGGAAGAGGTGGATGAAGACGCCGAATACTGGGCAAAATTCGAAGCTGAGCAGAACGGTGAAGCGGAAGAAGAGCCTGAAGATGACTTCAATCCGCAGGATCTGCCGATCAAACTGGCGATTGTCGGACGTCCCAACGTCGGTAAATCGACGCTCACCAACCGCATCCTCGGCGAAGATCGCGTGGTAGTTTACGATATGCCGGGCACTACCCGCGACAGCATTTACATCCCGATGCAGCGTGACGAGCGCGAATACGTGCTCATCGATACCGCCGGGGTGCGCAAGCGCGGCAAAATTACTGACGTGGTGGAGAAATTCTCGGTCATCAAGACCCTGCAGGCGATTGAAGACGCCAACGTCGTGCTGCTGGTGATTGATGCCCGTGAAGGCATCTCCGATCAGGATCTGTCGCTGCTGGGCTTTATCCTCAACAGCGGTCGCTCCCTGGTGATCGTCGTCAACAAATGGGACGGTCTGAGCCAGGAAGTGAAGGAGCAGGTGAAAGAGACCCTCGACTATCGTCTGGGCTTTATCGACTTTGCCCGGGTGCACTTCATCTCCGCCCTGCACGGCAGCGGCGTCGGCAACCTGTTTGAATCGGTACGTGAAGCCTACGATAGCGCTACCCGCCGCGTAAGCACCGCGATGCTGACCCGGATCATGAACATGGCGGCGGAAGATCATCAGCCACCGCTGGTTCGCGGCCGACGCGTGAAGCTGAAATATGCTCACGCCGGGGGCTACAACCCGCCTATCGTGGTGATCCACGGTAACCAGGTGAAGGATCTGCCGGATTCCTACAAGCGCTACCTGATGAACTATTTCCGTAAATCCCTGGACGTGATGGGCACGCCAATCCGTATCCAGTTCAAGGAAGGGGAAAACCCGTTCGCCAACAAGCGCAACACCCTGACGCCGAACCAGATGCGTAAACGTAAGCGCCTGATCAAGCACATCAAGAAAAGCAAATAATCATTAAACCCGCTTCGGCGGGTTTTTTGTGGCCGCCGCGCCGGTAAAAGTCAAAACTTTCCGCCATAATCCCGCGATACTTCGCCGGGAACAGACCGGCTCAAAAGTGGACTTATTATGCAGATTGGTTTTATCGGCCTTGGCGCGGTGGTAGAAACTGCCTATTTACCGGCGCTGCGCCGCCTGGGATACCGTATTGATAGCTGCCAGGGCTATGACCTGGACTGCAGCAGAGCGCCGCCGGGGATCCAGCGCCGCAATTCGCTGTCGGCGCTACTGGCCGAACCCCTGGATACGCTCTTCATTACCACCTCATCTCTCCAGCACCTGCCCGTGCTGGAGAGGGCGTTAGCCAGCGCCATTCCCCGCATCCTGGTGGAGAAACCGATTGTGGCCAACCTTGAGCAGGCCGCCCGGCTGCGGGCGCTGCTGGCGCCGGGCAGGGAGGCCGGTCGCGTGCTGGCCCTCGACCACTGGATGGCGCGTGGGTTAGCGCTGAACGCTCTTGCTCCGCCGTGGCAGGCGGAAGAGGAGGCCAGCGGCCTGCCGCCGCCGCACCTTTCAGCGCAGGATATCGTCTGGATCGAAGGCTATTTGCTGGAGCCAAGCGGCTTTAACGCTGCCGGAGAACCGGTCGCGCTCAACTTTGCCACCGGCGAGCTGGATACCCGGCAGCTGCGTCATCCCGACGGCGTGATCCTCGATATCGGTACCCATGTCCTGGCGATGCTGCGTGAAACCCTGCTCGGCTACGGATGCGATGTGACGCTGGACCTCGCCGTCCGGGCGGTGAAAGACCGGCTCGGCCGGGACATTGCTCATGGGGATATGGTCACCGCCGAGGGAGAGGCGCATCTGCAGGGACGTCTGGGCGATATCCCGCTGAATATCTGGCTTAACAAATATGCTGGTCCCGCGGGCGGGCAAAAGGGAATGCGGATAGGGCTGCGGGATGGGCGAATGCTCGCCCTCGATCGCGCCCCTGATGGCGAGGTGGCGACGCTACAGGACGGTGAGCGGATCCAGCGCTGGACCCGGCCCGGAGCGATCTATGCGCACTGTCTCGATGAGCAGATCCTTGGCGCGGAGAATGTGTTTACCCGGGCGACCGAAAGCGTGGCCGGGCTGACGCGGCGTCGGCTTGAGGAAGTGGAGTGGCTGCTCAGGTTGCAGCAGCAATTACGCGGCCCTCATTAAACCCGGAACATGGTAAAATAGATGCAGGTAAACGTTGAAAGGAATGGTTATGGAACTTGATTGCCCTCTGTGCCACGCGCCGTTAGATGTCAAAGGCAGCAGCGCGCATTGCGCTCAGTGCGAAAGGGTATTTGCCCTTGAAGCGCGCTGCCCGGAATGCCACCAGCCGCTGGAGGTGCTGAAAGCGTGCGGCGCGGTGGATTACTTTTGCCAGCACGGGCACGGCCTGATCTCAAAAAAACGGGTGGAATTTATTCCGCTGGTTTAGGCGGCGATGGCTTTCTGGCCCGCGTTTTTTTCACCGGCGCAATCTGCCTCACTTCGCTTTCGACCCAGCCGTCTTTCAGGCGGGTGGTGAGCAGATCGCCGGTTTTGACCTGTTTTGTCTGCTTTAGTACCGTGCCGTCGCTCACCGAAGTGACGCTATAGCCGCGCGCCAGGGTGGCTAAGGGACTCACCGCCTCCAGATGGGTCACCGCGTGACCAAACCGTTCACGCCGCTCGCTGAGGCGGCCACGCATCGTTTCCGCCAGCCGGTATTCCAGCTGCTGTAGGCGCGATTGCGCCCGGTGGATGCGCGGCTGCGGGTTGTAGTGATTCAGGCGCTGAACAGTACGCTTTTGCCGCTGATCGGCGCGTTTAAGCTGCGATTCCACGGCGATGCGCATCCGCTGGCGCAGGCGTTCCAGAGCGGTCTGCTGGCGGGCCAGCCGCAGCTGCGGGTGCTGCTGCTGCAGACGATGGAACAACTGGGTAAAACGGCGCTGGCGACTGGCGAGGAAATAGTCCATCGCCATCTCCAGCCGCTGCTGCCCGGCCTGCAGCTGGCGCAGCAGCTCCTGCTGATTGCGGCTGACGATCTCTGCGGCGGCAGAAGGGGTCGGCGCGCGCAGGTCGGCAACAAAATCAGCGATAGTGACGTCGGTTTCATGGCCAACGGCGCTGACGATAGGGATCTGGCTGGCGAAGATAGCTCGCGCCACCCGCTCATCGTTAAAACTCCACAGATCCTCCAGCGAACCGCCGCCGCGTCCGACAATCAGCACGTCACACTCCCGGCGCGCGTTGGCCAGCGCGATGGCGCGCACAATCTGCCCGGGAGCATCGTCACCCTGAACCGCGGTCGGGTAGACGATCACCGGCAGCCCGGGGTCGCGGCGCCTGAGGACATGAAGAATATCGTGCAACGCGGCACCGGTTTTCGAGGTGATGACCCCGACGCAGCGGGCGGGGGAGGGGAGCGCCTGCTTATGTTTTTGATCGAACAGCCCTTCCGCGGTTAACTGCGTTTTCAGCTGCTCATACTTCTGCTGCAGCAACCCTTCGCCGGCGGGCTGCATGCTTTCAACGATAATCTGGTAGTCGCCGCGCGGCTCATACAGGGTGATGTTGGCGCGAACCAGCACCTGCTGCCCGTGCTGCGGGCGGAACGTGACCCGGCGGTTGCTGTTGCGGAACATCGCGCAGCGCACCTGGGCGTTATCGTCTTTTAAGGTGAAGTACCAGTGGCCGGAAGAAGGCTGGCTGAAGTTAGAGATCTCGCCGCTGATCCAAACCTGGCCCATTTCGCGCTCAAGCAGCAGACGCACCGTCTGATTGAGGCGGCTTACGGTAAAAATTGCGGGGGATTGAGAGGGTAACATGTGAGCAAGATCAAACTTTAAATCAGCAGGTTATTCAGTCGATAGTAACGCGCTCAGAGGGGATGGCAAGTATTATTTGCAAAAAAGGGTAGATGCAATCGGTTACGCTCTGTATAATGCCACGGCAATATTTATCCACCCTGGTCGAGATATTGCCCATGCTACGTATCGCTAAAGAAGCCCTGACGTTTGACGACGTCCTCCTCGTTCCCGCTCATTCTACCGTTCTGCCGAATACAGCCGATCTCAGCACTCAGCTGACGAAAACCATTCGTCTGAATATTCCTATGCTCTCCGCAGCCATGGATACCGTAACGGAAGCGCGTCTGGCTATTGCCCTGGCACAGGAAGGCGGCATCGGCTTTATTCACAAAAACATGTCCATCGAGCGCCAGGCGGAAGAAGTTCGCCGCGTGAAGAAACATGAGTCCGGCGTGGTCACTGACCCGCAGACCGTTCTGCCGACCACCACCCTGCGTGAAGTGAAAGAGCTGACCGAGCGTAACGGCTTCGCCGGCTACCCGGTGGTTACCGAAGAGAACGAGCTGGTCGGCATCATCACCGGCCGCGACGTGCGTTTCGTTACCGATCTGAACCAGCCGGTCAGTGTCTATATGACCCCGAAAGAGCGTCTGGTCACCGTGCGTGAAGGCGAAAGCCGTGAAGTGGTCTTCGCTAAGATGCACGAAAAACGCGTTGAGAAAGCGCTGGTTGTGGATGAGAGCTTCCACCTGCGCGGGATGATCACCGTAAAAGACTTCCAGAAAGCGGAACGTAAACCGAACGCCTGTAAAGATGAGCAGGGCCGTCTGCGCGTAGGCGCTGCGGTTGGCGCCGGCGCGGGCAACGAAGAGCGCGTTGACGCGCTGGTGGCAGCGGGCGTTGACGTTCTGCTGATTGACTCCTCTCACGGCCACTCCGAAGGCGTTCTGCAACGTATTCGTGAAACACGTGCGAAATACCCAGACCTGCAGATCATCGGCGGCAACGTCGCCACTGGCGCAGGCGCGCGCGCGCTGGCGGAAGCCGGCTGCAGTGCGGTGAAAGTAGGCATCGGCCCGGGCTCCATCTGTACTACCCGTATCGTGACCGGCGTAGGCGTGCCGCAGATCACCGCCGTTTCCGACGCGGTGGAAGCGCTGGAAGGCACCGGAATTCCGGTTATCGCCGACGGCGGTATCCGTTTCTCCGGCGACATCGCCAAAGCGATCGCGGCCGGTGCGGCGGCAGTGATGGTCGGCTCCATGCTGGCCGGTACCGAAGAATCCCCGGGCGAAATCGAACTCTATCAGGGGCGCTCTTACAAATCCTATCGCGGGATGGGTTCCCTCGGCGCGATGTCGAAAGGCTCCTCTGACCGCTACTTCCAGAGCGATAACGCCGCTGACAAACTGGTGCCGGAAGGTATCGAAGGCCGCGTGGCCTATAAAGGCCGCCTGAAAGAGATCATTCACCAGCAGATGGGCGGCCTGCGCTCCTGTATGGGGCTGACCGGCTGTGGTACCATTGACCTGCTGCGTACCAAAGCTGAATTCGTACGCATCAGCGGTGCGGGCATCCAGGAAAGCCACGTTCACGACGTGACCATCACCAAAGAGTCCCCGAACTACCGCCTGGGCTCCTGATTTCTTCGCCCGACCTTGCGTCGGGCGATTTATTTACTCTGTTTCACTTGCCTCGGAATTAGCGTCAATGACGGAAAACATTCATAAACATCGCATTCTCATTCTCGACTTCGGGTCACAGTATACTCAGCTGGTGGCGCGTCGCGTGCGTGAACTGGGCGTCTACTGTGAGCTGTGGGCATGGGATGTCACGGAAGCACAGATCCGCGAATTTAATCCAAGCGGCATCATTCTTTCCGGCGGCCCGGAAAGCACCACCGAAGAGAACAGCCCGCGCGCGCCGCAGTATGTGTTCGAAGCCGGCGTGCCGGTATTTGGCGTCTGCTACGGTATGCAGACCATGGCGATGCAGTTGGGCGGCCATGTAGAAGGCTCTAACGAGCGTGAGTTTGGCTACGCGCAGGTTGAAGTGGTTAACGACAGCGCGCTGGTGCGCGGTATCGAAGACTCCCTGACCGCGGACGGCAAACCGTTGCTGGACGTGTGGATGAGCCACGGCGACAAAGTCACCGCCATCCCGTCTGACTTCGTCACCGTCGCCAGCACCGACAACTGCCCGTTCGCCATTATGGCCAACGAAGAAAAACGCTTCTATGGCGTGCAGTTCCACCCGGAAGTGACCCACACCCGTCAGGGTATGCGTATGCTGGAGCGCTTCGTGCGCGACATCTGCCAGTGCGAAGCGCTGTGGACCCCGGCGAAAATCATCGACGACGCCGTTGAGCGTATTCGCCAGCAGGTTGGCGATGACAAAGTAATCCTCGGCCTCTCCGGCGGCGTGGACTCTTCGGTGACCGCGATGCTGCTGCACCGCGCCATCGGCAAAAACCTGACCTGCGTATTCGTGGATAACGGTCTCCTGCGTCTGAACGAAGCCCAGCAGGTGATGGAGATGTTTGGCGACCACTTTGGCCTGAACATCGTTCACGTGGAAGGCGAGCAGCGCTTCCTCGACGCGCTGGCAGGTGAAAGCGATCCGGAAGCGAAACGTAAGATCATCGGTCGCGTCTTCGTGGAAGTGTTCGACGAAGAAGCGCTGAAGCTGGAAGACGTGAAGTGGCTGGCGCAGGGTACCATCTACCCTGACGTGATCGAGTCTGCGGCCTCTGCCACCGGTAAAGCGCACGTCATCAAGTCTCACCACAACGTGGGCGGCCTGCCGAAAGAGATGAAGATGGGCCTGGTTGAGCCGCTGCGTGAGCTGTTCAAAGACGAAGTGCGCAAGATCGGTCTGGAGCTGGGTCTGCCGTACGATATGCTCTACCGTCATCCGTTCCCGGGCCCGGGCCTCGGCGTGCGCGTGCTGGGCGAAGTGAAGAAAGAGTACTGCGACCTGCTGCGTCGCGCGGACGCTATCTTCATCGAAGAGCTGCACAAAGCTGACCTTTACAACAAAGTGAGCCAGGCGTTCACTGTATTCCTGCCGGTTCGCTCCGTCGGCGTGATGGGCGATGGCCGTAAATACGACTGGGTGGTTTCCCTGCGTGCGGTGGAAACCATCGACTTCATGACCGCGCACTGGGCGCACCTGCCGTATGATTTCCTCGGCCGCGTCTCTAACCGCATTATCAATGAAGTGAACGGTATCTCCCGCGTGGTGTATGACATCAGCGGTAAGCCGCCAGCAACGATCGAGTGGGAATAATCCCCGGCGTTAGTTGAATAAAATGAAACCCTCTGTTGTTACAGAGGGTTTTTTAATTTATGCCCAGCCTCAATCCCGTCATCCCTCACCGCTATCCATCACTGGGGGGGTTCCTGTGTCCCCGGTGAATGTACCCGGTTATGGTTCCGGCAGATGTTCAGCCGGCCCACGTTTTGCCCCCGGGCAGAGGGCTGGACGCTTGTCCGGCTCTGTTTTACCCACCGAGCGCGCCATCGCCAGCGCCAGTCCGGCAACGATCAGCGTTAACCCGGTGGAAATCCACATTCCACCCACGATACCCAGCCGATGGTTCAGCCATGCATAGGTAAAGGGGGCGGCCGCCGCCATCAGTTGCCCGGGGATCAGCAGGAGACCCGTGCGGCTGGCGTAGCTTTCTGCGCTAAACAGCGCCAGCGGCAGCGTCGCTTTCACAATCGTCACCAGCCCATTTATCGCGCCATAGCCGAGCACAAACCCGGCTGCGCACCCGGCATACGCCGTGCTGCTGACACCAAGGAGAAAACAGAGCGGCATGGCGAGCGCGGTAAAACGCGTCAGCGCGAGCGGGGTGATGCGTCGACCGGCCAGCACTTCCCCCAGCCGGGCGCCGGTCTGGCCAAATCCCCACAGCATTCCGATGGCAACCGGCAGGCCAAAGTGGCTGATAAACTCCGGCAGATGGGTGGAGGTGCCGGTGGAGATGAAGGTGATCAGCGCAATAAAGAGCGCATAACGTATGCCGTTACGCCGATTGCCATCCGCTGTTGGGGCTTTCGCTTTCGTCGATGAGCCGAGCCGCTGACGAGGCAGCTGATAACTCAGCCATGCGCTCAGCAGGCCAAACAGCGCATAGACCCGCAGGGCATCCTGCCAGGACATCACGGTGAGTAAAGCCTCCCCCAGCGGCCAGAAGAGGGCAGAGGCCAGACCGCCGGCGAGGGTGATTTGAGAGATGGTTTTCCGCGCCTGCTGGCCGTAAAGGTTCACTACCGCGGCGAACAGGGCATCATACAACGACAGCCGCATGCCGACGCCGGTCAGCAGCCAGGCGCCGTACCAGCCGACCAGCGAAGGGCTCCAGGCCATCATCGCGCAACTGGCGGCTATCAGTAAGGTTCCGCTGGTGACCACCAGTCGTCCGCCAAAGCGAGCCAGCAGCCTGGCGACCAGCGGGGAGACCGCCGCCATGATCAGCATCGCAAGCGTCAGGCCAAGATAGATCTGCGGCGAGCTCCATCCCTTGTCGGCGGCGATAGCTCCGGCAAAGGTGCCGGGCATATAAAAAGAGATACCCCAGTTGATCAGTTGCTGAGCGCCCGCGGTGAAGGCGAGACGTCGGGGAATAGCCGGTGTTCCCATGGTTTTTCATTCCGTTAAGAGAGTTGTCCTGAGCATACCCGGCAGGCTATTGTTCTGGCAGAGCGGCCACCTTATGCGCGGTATAAGAGAAACTTTGCATGACAACACTGAACCTGGGAAACCTGGCGACCTTCCGGCTGGTCGTACAGCGCGGCAGCTTCTCAGCCGCCGCCGACGCGCTGGGGATCTCCCAGCCTGCCGTCAGCCTGCAGGTGCGTCAGCTGGAGCAATTTTTACAGACCCGACTGCTGGAGCGCACCGGGCGCGGGATCAAGGCGACGGCGGCGGGAATGGCGCTGCTGGCCCACAGCGAGCAGATCGATCGGGCGGTGAATAGCGCGGTGCAGTCGGTCAGTGCATTTAGTCAGGAAGTTAATGGCTCACTGACCTTGGGGACCGGCGCGACGGCCTGCATTCATCTTCTTCCGCCGCTGCTGCAGCATCTTCGTCAGCAGCACCCACTGCTGACGGTGGGGGTGACCACCGGCAACACGCTGGATGTCGTCCGGGCGGTGGAGGAAAACCGGCTCGATCTTGGGCTGGTCACGCTGCCCGTTCAGGGACGCAGTCTGGCGGTGACCGCCGTGGTGGACGAGGAGTTCGTGGTCATCCATCCCAGCCACGAGGCGGGGATCCCGGCGGTGTGTACCCCTGAGGAGCTGCAGGCGCTGCCGCTCATTGCCTTCGAGGCGGGCAGCGGCACGCGGGATCTGATTGACCGCTGGTTCCGTTCGGCGGGCCTGGCGGTAACGCCGGTGATGCAGCTGGGGAGCATCGAGGCGATCAAACGCATGGTGCGGGCCGGGCTGGGCTACAGTATTGTGCCCCGCATGGCGGTAGAGCAGGCGGAGGATCGCTATGGCTTAACGGTACATTCTCTGGCCCCGTCGCTGTACCGTCAGCTGGCGGTTGTCATGCGTCAGGATAAAGTGATTACCAAAGGAATGGCGGAAATGCTGCGTCTGCTGCAGGCCGTGCGCTTATAAATCGTCAGCGGCAAAACATGCCTCGTCAGGGATAGTGCCTCGGAAAACGGGCGTCTCTGCCTGCGGATAGAGGCGTATCCGGCATCAGGATCAACGGGTTACTCGCGGGCGGAGGGCTCGACGGTGAGCGTTGACTCCTGCGACGCTTTTTTATCCTGGTGATGATACCAGGCGCCGATGGAGGAGTAGACAAAGCGTCCAAAGAAGAAGAGAAAGCTGATAAGCAGTACGATACGGGTCATGCGACGGTTAAATCGATGTCGTTTACGCATACTGGGTGCCTGACTCACAAAAGGTTCCTTGAAGTATACCCGAAGATGGGCGATGGGGGTATTAAGGCACAGGAACGAGGTGGGGTCAATTGATGCAGATGTAAAAGTGCGGCAGTGAAAACATTAATTAATGTTATATAAGATAATCCTCGTATTTACATGCTCTCTTTATTAGCCACGAAAAGCTGAAAAAATAAGTTTTATTAATGTTGGTGTCAGCATTTGTTGATTTACATCAACAGCCTCATTCTCTTCACCACTAAAATCAGCGGACGTTACCGTATCGTTATTACTTATGCGGTCAGCATGGGGTGGTTGGATGCCTGCCTGAATATGCCTCGCAGGAGCAGAGGCTCTCTGTAGAGCACCTATGAATTTATTAAAATACTATCAACAATATCGCGACAAATGGTGGGCCTTACCGCTTCTCCTGCCTGTGTTATTATTACCCCTTGCCAGAGGGATGAATACATATACCATGCTGAATGGGCACATGGTTTATCTTTATTATCTTCCCCTGGCGCTGGTGCTCAGCCTGATGATGTTTTTCGGCTGGGCGGCGATCCCCGGTATTATCGTTGGTCTGCTGCTAACGCTGGCCCGGGGCATGACGCCGGAGCAGGCCGTTGGCGTACTGTTCCATTTTCTGATCCCCTGCGTGCTCTGCTGGGGCGGATATCGCATCTTTGTTCCCCAACGGCAGCAGGTATCGCACGGTAACGTCAGGCTGATGCCGCATCGTCTGTTCTGGCAAATGCTGCTCCCTTCGGTCATTTTTCTGATTTTGTCGCAGATCGCCGAGTATCTGGGGCTACATCCGCGCACAACGGATATGACCGGCGTCTCGCCGTTTAGTTTACGGTCGTTAATCACCTTTCAGGCGCTGATGGTGGGGTGCCTGACCGGCGTACCGTTATGTTATTTACTGCTGCGGGTAATTCGTAACCCTTTTTATTTGCGCGGGTATATTTCTCAGGTTCGCTTACAAATTGATCCAAAAATAAAGAAAATTGAAATCATCAGTTGGGCGGCGATATTAACCCTATTGCTGGGGCTATTATTGATGCCGCTTAATGATACCAGCACCATATTTAGTACAAATTATACATTATCCTTATTGATGCCGGTGATGCTGTGGGGGGCGATGCGTTTTGGCTATCGCTTTATCTCGCTGATATGGACGCCGGTACTGATCGCCGTGATCCATTTTCATTACCGTTATTTACCTATTTATCCAAGTTATAACACTCAGCTGGCGATCACCTCGTCAAGCTACCTGGTGTTCTCGTTTATTGTCGCCTATACGGCGATGCTGGCGACACAGCAGCGGCTGATCTACGCCCGCATCCGACAGATGGCCTTCCTCGACCCGGTAGTACATATGCCGAATCTGCGGGCGCTGAGCCGGGCGCTGAACGGCGCGAGCTGGTCGACGCTCTGTTTTTTGCGTATTCCTGAGCTTGAACTGCTGGGCCGCCACTACGGGGTGCTGTTGCGTATTCAGTATAAGCAAATGCTGGCGAATCACCTGCGTGCGCTGCTGGAGCCGAACGAAGCGGTATATCATCTTGCCGGTCACGATTTAGTGTTTCGTCTCAACAGCGAAGGGCACCAGGCGCGCATTCACTTAATTGAGCGCTCCTTGCGACAGTTCCGTTTTCACTGGGACGGGGTCCCCCTGCAGCCGCGGATCGGCATGAGCTATTGCAACGTCCGCTCGCCGGTGAAGCATCTGTATTTGCTGCTTGGCGAGCTGAACACGATTGCCGACATGTCGCTGGCCAGTGGCCATCCGGAGAATTTGCAGCGCCGCGGCGCCGGGCATGTCCAGCAGGATCTGAAAGACAAAGTGGCGATGATGAACCGCATCCTCAAGGCGCTGGAGCAAGACTATTTTGTCCTGATGGCGCAGCCTATCCAGGGCATTCGCGGCGACAATTACCATGAAGTGTTGTTGAGGATGAAAGGCGAGTCGGGCGAACTGACGGGGCCCAACGAGTTCCTGCCGGTGGCGCACGAGTTTGGGCTGTCCACGCGCGTGGATCAGTGGGTCATTGAGCATACCCTGGCCTTTATGGATGCCAACCGGCGGGCGCTGCCCGGTCTGCGGCTGGCGATCAACCTCTCTCCGGTCTCGTTGAGCCGCAGTCAGTTTCCCGAGGAGGTCGAAAACCTGCTGCAGGCCTACAACATTGAGCCATGGCAGATTATTTTCGAGCTGACCGAAAACTATGCGCTCAGCAACCCCGAGCTAGTTTGCCAGACATTAGAGCACCTGCGGGCACTGGGCTGCCGGGTAGCTATCGATGATTTTGGTACCGGCTACGCCAGCTATGCGCGGTTAAAAACGATGAACGTCGATATTCTTAAAATAGACGGCAGCTTTATTCGCAATCTGCTCGCCAGCAGTCTTGATTACCAGGTGGTGGATTCAATCTGTCGTCTGGCGCGGATGAAGAACATGCAGGTGGTGGCCGAATATGTTGAATCGCCGGAGATACGCCAGGCGGTCATCGCGCTGGGGATCGATTATATGCAGGGCTATGATATTGGCGTCCCGGTGCCTCTGACGCAGCTGGCGGAGGGGATGAGCGCCTGAAGCCGTAAAAAAGCCGGGCGCGATGGCCCGGCTCGCATGATATCCATAGAGGCGATCAGGCGTCTGGCTCTTCTTCCGCAATTTTCAGCAGCCACTCCGGCACACCTTCCCAGTACTGCTGCTCTTTTTCCAGATCCAGCAGCACCAGCGCATTCTGGCTAAACCAGTTGTGCGGGAAGGTCAGCGTCCAGTGGTGAGCTTCCGTCTGCAGCCGTAGCGTCGGCGGCGTGGTGGTGGCCTGACGCTGGTTGTTCAGCAGCACGCCGAGGCGCAGCAGCTGGATCAGCGGCAGAAACTGCTTTTTCCTGAACAGCGTAAAGCGCGGCAGATCGTCGAGTTTTATCGCTTTGCGATGATAGCGCACCAGGGTGGCCATCAGCATCTGCTGCTCCTGGTTGAAGCCCGGCAGGTCGCTGTTCTGCAGAATATAGGCCGAGTGGCGGTGCATGCCGCTGTGGTTAATATTCAGGCCCACCTCATGGAGCATCACCGCCCACTTCAACAGCGCCGCCAGGTGCGGATTGGCCAGCTTGGGATTCTGCTCCTGCCACTGCTCCAGCATAAGGGTGGTGGTTTCCAGCACCCGGCGCGCCTGTTCGCGATCGATGTTGTACTGATTCGCCAGACTCTGCGCCGTACGGCTACGAATATCCTGGTGGCGGAAGCGGCCTTCCATTTCGTACAGCACGCCTTCACGCAGCGCGCCATCAGACAGACGAAGCTCTTTAATGGCTAGCGCGTCAAATACGCCGCACAGAATGGCCAGCCCCGGGGCAAAGACCGCTTTACGATCTTCCGAGAGGCCGGGCAGGCTGAGCGCGTCGAAGTTTTTATGCTTCAGCAGTTCACTGACCAGCATTTCGAGGCGCTCCGGCGTAATAAACCCGTCCTTCTCGCCCATAGCCACCAGCACTTCCTGGGCGGCCTTAATGGTACCGGAGGCGCCCAGCGCCACGGTCCAGCCCTGAATACGGAACTGCCAGGCCAGGGTTTCCAGTTTTTGCACCGCCGCCAGGCGAGCGCGCTGGAAATTTTCTTTATTGATGGTCCCGCCGGGGAAGTAGGCCTGGGAGAAACTCACGCAGCCCATGCGACGGCTTTCCACCAGCCGGGGCTCAAAATCTTCACCGATGACCAGCTCGGTCGAACCGCCGCCGATATCAATCACCAGCTTACGGCCGCGCTCCGGCTGCGTGTGCTCCACGCCCATAAAAATCAGGCGCGCTTCTTCATTACCGGAGATGATCTCGATCGGGTAGGGGATCACTTTTTCCGCGCGTTTAAGAAACTCTGCCGCATTGGTCGCCTGGCGCAGCGTATGCGTCCCGACGATGCAGACGCTGGAAGGGGAGAACCCCTGCAGGCGTTCGGCAAACAGCGACAGGCAGTTCAGCCCGCGGGTCATGGCTTCTTCGCTCAACACCGAGTTTTCATCGAGGCCATCGGCCAGATGTACGCGCTGTTTCAGGCGTCCGATGATCTGCATGGCGCCGTCGACGACACGGGCGATCACCATATGAAAACTGTTCGAACCAAGGTCAACCGCAGCGAACTCCTGCGGCCGAGGGGTTTTTTCGTTTATTGGCATAGGTTAGTCGGGTTGTTCGAGTGATTTGAGATAATCGTAAATCGCCATCTGAGCGCGTACTTTACGGCGATTGCCGCGCGGCACATAGCGATTACTCAGTTCTTTATCAAGATAGCGCGCTTTTACCGTATCGTTGAACAAGATATCAAAAATATCCAGCACCCGCTGTTTCAGGCGCGGGTCGAGCAGCGGGGCGGCAACTTCGATGCGATAATCGATATTACGCGTCATCCAGTCGGCAGAGGAGAGCCAGACCTGCTTATCGCCACCGTTTTCAAAACAATAGACCCGGTCATGCTCGAGGAAGCGGTCCACAATGCTGATGACGCGAATATTTTCGCTGATGCCTTCCAGACCGGGGATCAGCGAGCACATGCCGCGGATTAACAGGTTGACCGGCACGCCGGAGCTGGAGGCGGCATACAGTCTGTCTACCAGTCCTTTATCCACCAGGTTGTTCAGCTTCAGGGTAATACCGGACGGTTGCCCGTTCTGCGCATTGGCGATCTCGCGGTCGATCATCTCATACAGCAGACGACGCGAGTTCTGCGGCGACACCAGCAGGTAATCGAAGCTGACCGGGCGGTAGGGGTTTTCAATAAAGTTAAACACCCGGCGAACTTCATTGGTAATGCGCGCATCGGCGGTTAACAGCGAATAGTCGGTATAGATCCGCGCGGTCTTCTCGTTGAAGTTACCGGTGCCGATGTGGGCGTAGCGCACGACCTCATCGCCTTCTTTACGCGAGATCAGGAACAGCTTGGCGTGGATTTTCAGGCCCGGCGCGGAGAAGATAACGTGGACGCCCGCTTCCGTCAGGCGTTTCGCCCAGTGAATGTTGGCCTCTTCGTCAAAACGCGCCTGCAGCTCCACCACTACGGTGACTTTTTTACCGTTGTGGGCGGCGTGGATCATCGCGTCGATGATGCGCGAATCCTTGGCCACGCGGTAGATGTTGATTTTGATCGCCAGTACGCTGGGGTCGAACGAGGCCTGACGCAGCAGCTCCAGCACATGCTCAAAAGTATGATAGGGGTAGTAGAGCAGCACATCGCGTTCGCGAATGGCGTCGAAGCCGTTGCGGAATTTATCAAACCACAGATGACGCAGGCGCGGCATAGGTTTATTGACCAGATTGGCCTTACCCACGTTCGGGAAGCCGATAAAGTCTTTGAAGTTGTGATAGCGGCCGCCCGGCAGCATTGAGTCATAGTTGGAGATGGAGAGCTTATCGCGCAGCATTTCGACCATCGCGTCCGGCATATCGCGCTGGTAGACGAAGCGAACCGGCTCGGCGGTCAGGCGCTGTTTCAGGCTGGAGGACATCAGCTCCATCAGGCTCGACTCCATCTCATGCACCAGATCGTACTCGGCGTCACGGGTCATTTTCATCGAGTAGGCGTTCAGCGCATCGTAATCAAAGAAGCCTTTAAAGATGTCGTCCAGGCAATAGCGCAGAATGTTATCCAGCAGGATCATTGGTTTACGGCGGCGAGGCGCTTCCGGCGGCAGGTTTACGAAGCGCGGGACCTTATCCGACGGAATTTCCAGCAGGGCATAGTTGATGTTCTCCCCGCGGATAATCTCCACCGCCAGATAGGTGTAATCATCTTTCAGGAACTGCACGAGGTCCGTTTCGCGGTTAATCAGGATCGGCGAGATATGCTGCCGCAAATACTGTTTAAAGTAGTTGCGCAGCCAGGCCTGCTGATTGACGGACAGCTGGCGCTCGTTGATCAGGAAGATCTGGTTGCGCGCCATCTCCAGCAGCAGTTCGTTATACAGACTATCGAATTCCTGATCGGCCTTCAGAACGCGGGCCTGGATTTTGCCTAACAGGTGGCGAGAATGGGCGGTACTGCCTTGTTCTTCACTGATAATAATCCGGCGCTTAAGCTCAGCGAAGCGCACTTTGTAAAACTCATCAAGGTTGTTGGAGTAGATCCCTAAGAAGCGCATGCGCTCAATCAGCGGGTTACTCTTGTCCGCCGCTTCCTGCAGCACGCGCTCGTTAAAAGACAACCAGCTGAGTTCTTTTTCGATGTATAGCTTTTCCTGGCCCATTACCGCTCACACTCCGTTTTACTCACAGGACGTAGACTATTATGACGAATTTTTCTGCATAGCGATTTACTGTGTCACAACTATATGACAGTAAGAAGAATTATTTCTGTGAGATGTTTGATTAATAAACAATTTTAATTAAAAAAAAGCCCCGCGATGGCGAAAGGCGGGGCTGTTGTTCATTCTTCAGCGGCATAGCCCTGGGGGGGAAGCTGTCGTTCATCCAGCCAGGCGTGGTTGCCCACCATGCGCAGACGCCCCTCGACGAACCAGCTTATCACCAGCGGATAAATGGCATGTTCCTGGGTCTGTACCCGCGCCGTAACCTCTTCCTCGCTGTCGCCAGCAAAGACCGGCACTTTGGCCTGCAGGATAACCGGACCGCCATCCAGCTCATCGGTGACGAAGTGCACCGAGGTCCCATGCTCCTCGTCACCGTTTTCCAGCACCTGGCGATGGGTATGCAGGCCAGGATACTTCGGCAGTAACGAAGGGTGGATGTTCAGCAGTCGTCCCTGATAGTGGCTGACAAAGGCCGGGCTAAGGATACGCATATAGCCCGCCAGCACCACCAGATCCGGGGCGTAGGCGTCAATTTCATGCATCAGCTGACGATCGAACGCTTCCCGGTCGGCAAACTGACTTTGCGCCAGCGCGTGGGCCGGGATCCCGGCCGCGCGCGCGCGCTCAAGGCCGAACGCATCGGCCTTGTTACTGAATACCGCACGCAGGGTGCCGTTTATCTGTTTCCGGCCACAGGCGTCGATGATCGCCTGCAAATTACTGCCGCTACCGGAAATCAGCACCACAATGTTTTTCATGCAATGACCACACGCTGTTCGGAATCGGAGGCTTTGATATACCCGATTTTCCACGCGTTTTCACCTTTCTCGTTCAGCAGGGCAATGGCCTTGTCTGCTTCTGCTGCCGGCAGGGCGATAACCATCCCCACGCCGCAGTTAAAGGTACGGTACATCTCATGCTGGCTGACGTTACCGGCGGTTTGCAGCCAGTTGAAAACGGACGGCCACTGCCAGGAAGACTCATCAATCACCGCCTGGGTGTTGTCCGGCAGTACGCGCGGGATGTTTTCCCAGAAGCCGCCGCCGGTCAGATGGGCGATGGCGTGGACGTCAACGCTGGCAATAAGGTCGAGAACCGATTTCACATAGATGCGGGTCGGCGCCAGCAAATGGTCGGCCAGCGGTTTGCCGTCAAGGTCGGTGGTCTGTGGGTCAACGCCGCTAACTTCAATAATCTTACGCACCAGCGAATAGCCGTTAGAGTGCGGGCCGCTGGAGGCCAGCGCCACCAGCACATCGCCGTCAGCGACTTTGCTACCGTCGATGATTTCTGATTTTTCCACCACCCCGACGCAAAAACCCGCCACGTCGTAATCTTCGCCGTGGTACATCCCCGGCATCTCTGCGGTCTCACCGCCCACCAGCGCGCAACCGGACTGCAGGCAGCCTTCGGCGATGCCGTTGATGACGCTGGCTGCGGTATCGACGTCCAGTTTACCGGTGGCGTAGTAATCAAGGAAAAACAGCGGTTCAGCGCCCTGAACCACCAGGTCGTTCACGCACATGGCGACCAGGTCGATGCCGATGGTGTCGTGACGCTTCAGATCCATTGCCAGACGCAGCTTGGTACCGACGCCGTCGGTGCCGGAGACCAGTACCGGCTCGCGGTATTTCTGCGGCAGTGCGCACAGCGCGCCGAATCCGCCCAGTCCACCCATCACTTCCGGGCGACGGGTTTTCTTCACCACGCCCTTAATACGGTCGACGAGAGCGTTGCCTGCATCAATATCCACGCCGGCATCTTTATAGCTGAGAGAGGTTTTGTCGGTCACTGCGAAGTCTCCACGCGTTTGCGGTAAGCAAGAAAAATCGGCGCAATTCTAACAGGGAAAGCAAACGTTTGCGAGCCTGCTTTACAGTCGGCTTAAAACCGTTGGCGGATGGTCAAATTTGATACTGCTCACGAAAATGAAACCGGGTACAACCTTGTGCTTGCCTCAGTGTCAGGTAATCCCCATCATATTACTGAAACCGGTTTCTGTGATTGATCGCCGTATGGATTACCGGTGATTTATGTTCGACAGGGGAGGGATGAATGAAGATTGCGGCATTTGATATCGGTGGCACCGCGTTAAAGATGGGCGTCATGACCCGCGACGGAAGGCTGCTGGAAACCGCGAAGCAGTCAATCAATGACAGCGATGGCGATCATATCTTACAGACCATGCTGTCGTGGCTGGCGGCCCACCCGTCATGCGAAGGCATTGCCATCAGCGCGCCGGGCTATGTCGATCCGCACAGCGGATTTATCACCATGGGCGGCGCTATCCGTCGCTTTGATAACTTCGCCATGAAATCATGGCTCGAGACGCGAACCGGGCTGCCGGTCTCGGTGGAAAACGACGCCAACTGTGTGCTGCTTGCCGAGCGCTGGCAGGGTAAAGCGGCGGAGATGGCCAATTTTCTGGTGCTCACTATCGGCACTGGCATCGGTGGAGCGATTTTTTGCCAACATCAGCTGATCCACGGGGCGCGTTTTCGCGCCGGCGAGTTCGGCTATATGCTTACCGATCGTCCCGGCGGACGCGATCCCCGTCGCTACTCGATGAATGAAAACTGCACCCTGCGGGTGCTGCGCTATCGCTATGCAGAACATATTGGCGCGCCGCTGGATAGCGTCACTGGCGAAATGATTTTTGACCGCTATGACGCCGGCGACCCGGTTTGCCAGCGTCTGGTCGCCGAGTTCTTCAATGGCCTGGGCCATGGCCTTTATAACCTCGTCAATATCTTCGATCCGCAGACCATTTTTATCGGCGGCGGCGTTGTGGAACGTCCTGGATTTCTGACGCTGCTGCGCCAGCATCTGGCCTGGTTCGGCATTGCCGACTATCTCGATACCGTCAGTCACGGCAACGATGCCGGCCTGATTGGCGCGGTTTACCATTTCAATCAGCACTATCGTTCGCCTGGCGACGATCGACCTTAGGGAGAGACTATGTCCGGATTTAAAGAAGGTTTTCTGTGGGGCGGCGCGGTGGCGGCGCATCAGTTAGAGGGCGGCTGGCAGGAGGGGGGCAAGGGGGTCAGCGTGGCGGATGTGATGACCGCCGGCGCCCACGGCGTGCCGCGGGAAATCACCGACGGCGTGGTGGCGGGAAAAAACTACCCGAACCATGAGGCGATCGATTTTTATCATCGCTACCCGCAGGACCTGGCGCTGTTTGCCGAAATGGGCTTCAAATGTTTCCGCACCTCGATTGCCTGGACGCGTATTTTCCCGCAGGGCGATGAACAGGAGCCGAACGAGGCTGGCCTGCAGTTTTATGACGATCTGTTCGACGAATGTCTGAAACACGGTATTGAACCGGTCATTACGCTGTCGCATTTTGAAATGCCCTATCACCTGGTCACCGAGTACGGCGGCTGGCGTAACCGCAAGCTGATCGACTTTTTCGTGCGCTTCGCCAGGGTCGTCTTCACCCGCTATCAGCATAAAGTGAAGTACTGGATGACCTTCAACGAGATCAACAACCAGGCTAACTACCATGAGGACTTCGCCCCTTTCACCAACTCCGGTCTGAAGTATTTGCCGGGTGAAGATCGGGAACCGGTAATGTACCAGGCCGCACATTATGAGCTGGTGGCCAGCGCCCTGGCGGTGAAAGCGGCGCGCGAGATCAACCCTGCTCTGCAGATAGGCTGCATGATCGCCATGTGCCCTATCTATCCGCTGACCTGCGCGCCGGACGATATGATGATGGCGATGAACGCCATGCACCGTCGGTACTGGTTCACCGATGTCCACGTGCGCGGCCGCTATCCGCAGCATCTGCTCAACTATTTTGCCCGCCGCGGCTTTAGCCTGGACATCACCGAAGCCGATCGTCAGGCGTTAACCGAAGGCTGTGTCGACTACATCGGCTTTAGCTACTATATGTCCTTCGCCACCAAAGCCACCGAAGACAACCCCTTGCTCGATTATGATGAAACCACCAGCCTGGTCTCCAACCCGTACGTGAAAAAGTCGGACTGGGGCTGGCAGATTGATCCGGTCGGCCTGCGCTATTCTCTGAACTGGTTCTGGGATCACTATCAGCTACCGCTGTTTATTGTCGAAAACGGTTTTGGCGCGATCGATGTTCGTGAAGCGGACGGCAGCGTGGATGACCAGTACCGTATCGATTATCTCTCCGCGCATATAGCGGAGATGAAAAAGGCGGTGGTCGAGGATGGCGTCGATCTGATGGGTTATACCCCGTGGGGCTGTATCGATCTGGTTTCCGCCGGAACGGGGGAGATGAAAAAACGCTACGGCTTTATCTACGTGGATAAAGATAATGAAGGCAACGGCACGCTGGAGCGCAGTAAGAAGAAGTCGTTCGACTGGTATAAGAAGGTGATTGCCAGCAACGGGGAGCAGCTATAATTCCCCCGTGGCGCTGCGCTTATCGGGCCGGCGGGGTTTGCGGTCCGGGTAAGCGTTAGCGCCGCCCGGCAGAACCCCGCGCTAAAACCGGAGCCTCGCCTCCGGTTTTTTTGTCTCTAAATCACTTTGCTTGATATACGTCAAGCAAGATGGGTATGGCCTAATCCGAAAAAAGCGGTATAATCCCGCGATTTTTTTTGTGGCTGCCCCTCAGAGGAGAAAGAGAATGAAGATTGTGGAAGTCAAACACCCACTCGTCAAACACAAGCTGGGCCTGATGCGCGAGCACGACATCAGCACCAAACGCTTCCGTGAACTCGCCTCTGAAGTGGGCAGCTTACTGACTTATGAAGCCACCGCCGATCTGGCGACCGAGAAAGTGACCATCGAAGGCTGGAACGGCCCGGTGGAAGTTGAGCAGATCAAGGGCAAGAAAATTACCGTCGTGCCAATCCTGCGCGCAGGCCTCGGCATGATGGAAGGGGTACTTGAGCACGTGCCGAGCGCGCGTATCAGCGTGGTGGGTATTTATCGCAATGAAGAAACCCTCGAGCCGGTACCTTACTTCCAGAAGCTGGTGTCCAACATCGATGAGCGTATGGCGCTGGTGGTTGACCCGATGCTGGCCACCGGTGGGTCGATGATCGCCACTATCGATCTGCTGAAAAACGCCGGCTGCACCAGCATCAAGGTGCTGGTACTAGTGGCGGCGCCGGAAGGAATTGCCGCGCTGGAGAAAGCGCACCCGGACGTTGAGCTGTACACCGCCTCTGTCGATAAGGGACTGAACGAGCACGGGTACATCATTCCCGGTCTCGGCGATGCCGGCGACAAGATCTTTGGTACGAAATAATCGCATAACGATAAATAAGCCGACTTTGAGAGTCGGCTTTTTTTTGAATAAAACACACATAACTAACCATCTCAGAGGAAAACACTATGACGCGCCGTGCTATCGGGGTGAGTGAAAGACCGCCGCTTTTACAGACTATCCCGCTTAGTTTGCAGCACCTGTTTGCCATGTTTGGCGCAACGGTGCTGGTGCCAATCCTGTTCCACATCAACCCGGCCACCGTGCTGCTGTTCAACGGTATTGGTACGCTGCTGTACCTCTTTATCTGTAAAGGCAAAATCCCGGCGTATCTGGGATCGAGTTTCGCCTTTATCTCTCCAGTGCTGCTCCTGCTGCCGCTGGGCTATGAAGTGGCGCTGGGCGGTTTCATTATGTGCGGCGTGCTGTTCTGCCTCGTCTCCTTTATTGTCAAAAAAGCCGGTACCGGCTGGCTGGATGTGATGTTCCCCCCGGCGGCGATGGGGGCCATCGTGGCGGTTATCGGTCTGGAGCTGGCGGGCGTGGCGGCCAACATGGCCGGGCTGCTGCCGGCCGACGGCCAGTCGCCGGACAGTAAAACCATTATTATCTCGATGGTGACCCTGGCGGTGACGGTGTTTGGTTCGGTCCTGTTCCGCGGCTTCCTGGCGATTATCCCGATCCTGATTGGCGTTCTGGTGGGCTATGCGCTGTCGTTTGTGATGGGCGTGGTCGATACCACCCCGATCGCCGAAGCGCACTGGTTCGCGCTGCCAACCTTCTACACGCCGCGTTTTGAATGGTTCGCCATCTTCACCATTCTGCCCGCTGCGCTGGTGGTGATTGCCGAGCACGTCGGTCACCTGGTGGTGACGGCTAATATCGTCAAACGCGATCTGATCCGCGACCCGGGCCTGCATCGTTCGATGTTTGCCAATGGCCTGTCGACGATCGTTTCCGGCTTCTTCGGCTCGACGCCTAACACCACCTACGGGGAAAATATCGGCGTGATGGCGATTACCCGCGTCTACAGCACCTGGGTTATCGGCGGCGCGGCGATCATTGCGATTCTGCTCTCCTGCGTCGGCAAACTGGCGGCGGCGATCCAGATCATCCCGGTGCCGGTGATGGGCGGCGTGTCGCTGCTGCTGTACGGGGTAATCGGCGCCTCAGGGATCCGCGTACTGATTGAATCGAAGGTGGATTACAGCAAGGCGCAGAATCTGATTCTCACCTCCGTGATCCTGATCATCGGCGTCAGCGGTGCCAAAGTGCACATCGGTGCCGCTGAGCTGAAAGGGATGGCCCTGGCCACCATCGTCGGTATCGCACTCAGCCTGATTTTCAAGCTTATCAGCGTCCTGCGTCCGGAAGAGGTGGTTCTCGACGCCGCGGATAGCGAAGAGGTTAAATAACGATCGTCTGACCGGGCGGCGATCCCGCCCGGTTCTCTCCGGACCTAAATCTGTGATAAACTCTTCGCGTTTTTCTGTAAGCCTATGTTGAGGTCCATCTGAACGCACCGGCACAGCTCTCTTTGCCACTGTATCTTCCTGACGACGAAACCTTCGCGAGTTTCTGGCCGGGTGATAATCCTTCCCTACTTGCTGCCCTCCAGAACGTACTGCGCCAGGAACACAGCGGGTATATTTATATCTGGTCACGTGAAGGGGCGGGTCGCAGCCACCTGTTACACGCCGCCTGCGCCGAGCTTTCCCAGCGCGGGGATGCCGTGGGCTACGTGCCGCTGGATAAACGCACCTGGTTTGTGCCGGAGGTGCTGGAGGGGATGGAACAGCTGGCGCTGGTCTGCATCGATAACATCGAGTGCGTCGCCGGGGATGAGCCCTGGGAAATGGCCATCTTTAATCTCTACAACCGGATCCTGGAATCAGGTAAAACCCGTCTGCTGATCACCGGGGATCGGCCGCCGCGGCAACTGAATCTTGGTCTGCCGGATCTCGCCTCGCGGCTTGACTGGGGGCAGATCTATAAGTTGCAGCCGCTGTCGGATGAAGACAAGCTGCAGGCCCTGCAGCTGCGCGCCAGACTGCGCGGCTTCGAGATGCCGGAGGACGTATGCCGCTTCCTGCTGAAGCGGCTGGATCGCGAAATGCGCTCGCTGTTTATGACCCTCGATCAGCTGGATCATGCCTCGATTACCGCTCAGCGCAAGCTGACGATCCCCTTCGTGAAAGAGATCCTTAAACTCTAGTCCGCCTGCGGAGTCAGTTCCTCCTCCGTCAGCCCGGTCAACCGGGCGACCAGATCGCGCGCCAGGCCACTGTGTAGCATAGCGGCGGCGATACGCTGCGCCTCTTCCTTCCGGCCTTCCTGACGGCCCTGCGCCAGGCCCTGCGCCAGGCCCCGCTCCAGGCCTTGTTGTTCCAGATATTCCGCAATTGTCATCAACGTCTCCTTGTGCTGCGGCGTACGTAACGCCAGCTCGCGAATGAACTTGATCGGCTCTCGCGCGTTGCCTGCCTGCACCAGATAGTGCATCAGGGCTTGTACCTGCGATTCCGTCGCCAGACCAGTCAATAATAATTCGCTCAGCTTGTCGAGGAGCTGCGCCAGATCGCGTTGTCGAATATGTTTTTGCAGTAACTCCAGCGTCGCCATGCGCTGATGGGTGGCAATGTCGTCATCCGGAATGACGGTAATGTCCGCCAGCGGAAACGCCCCGTGATAAAGGTGGCCGGCCAGCTCCGGAGCGACGAATTCATCGAGCCAGCGCAGCGAGAACGGGTAGGGGCTCACCAGACCGTGGTAGAAGAGAACAGGGATCACCAGCGGCAGCCGATCGTGGCCGGCATCAAGGTGGCGCTGCATGGCGGCGATGGCGTAGCGCATCAGACGAAAGGCCATATGCCGATCGGGCGTGCTTTGGTGTTCGATAAGCGCATAAATATAGCCGTCTCCCGCCGTGGTTTTCAGGGAATACAGAATGTCGGCGTAAAAGGGACGCAGATCGTCTTCGACAAAATGCCCGGACTCGAGATGCAGCGTACGCAGATCGCACACCTTAAGCAGCGTCTCGGGCAGGTACAGCCGCAGAAAATCGCGGGCGGTATCAGGATGGGAGAGATAGCTCTTAAATACGGCATCATGAGGCGTTGAGGTTGGTTTTTTCATGTTCATCCGTCCAGTGGATTGAGCGATAGATGAACAGTAGCACTGCAAGGCGGGCGGGAGGGATTGGCGTGGAAGATCTGGAATCGGCTACGTAAAAAAGCGCCGCGATAGCGCGGCGCGGGTGGGTTAGCTTACGATCTCGAGGACCTGCTCCGGCGGTCGGCCAATACGCGCCTGGCCGCGGCTAACGACAATGGGGCGTTCGATAAGCTTAGGATTGGCGACCATCGCCTGTATCAGCGCCGCGTCGCTGAGCGCCGGGTCGGCAAGATTGAGCGATTTATACAGATCCTCTTTCTGGCGCATGAGCTCGCGGGGGCTCTCCATACCCAGCAGCTGCAGCAGTTGACGCAGCGTCCCGGCATCCGGTGGCGTCTCAAGATAAAGCACCACCTCAGGATCGATGCCGTGGCTCTTCAACAGGCTCAGCGTTTCGCGGCTCTTCGAGCAGCGTGGGTTATGGTAAATTTTTACCGCGTCGGTCATGGGGTCTCCTTACATTTTTTGGTAGGGGCGGAAGCGGGCCTGTAGCTCACGTAGCTGGTCGATGCGGGCATCGTAGCGGGCCTGCTGCAGACTACCGAGTTTCACTTGCGAGCTGGCGCTGCTGAGCAGGGAAATCGCCTGTTCCAGCTGGCCGACCAGCGCCATGCTTTCTGCCCGCGCCGCCAGCTCCTGGTCGCGATTGCCCAGGGCGCCTTCCGCCTGAGCCAGCAGGTCCCAGCCGTTGCCATCCTCTTTATAGGTAAAGGTATAACGATTCAGGATGGTCGCCGCTTCCCCGGGCTGGCCGCCCTGCAGCAGGGCGTTGGCCAGGTTCAACTGCAGCACCGGATTGGTGCGCAGCTCGCGGGCGTTTTTAAGGCGGTTGATGGCGTCGCCGGTTTTCTTCTGCCCGAGGTCGATATCGGTAGCCAGATCGAGATACCAGGGATTTTGCGGATCGGCGCTGAGCAGCGGCTGCAGCGTTTTGCGCGCCTGGTCAAAGTTGTTGCTTTCCATCGCCAGCAGGGCGCGGCCATACTGCGCGGCATGCTGCTGGCGGATATTGCCTTTATCCCAGGCGTTGAGCAGATCGGTGCCCAGCTTATTGTCGCCGTTGGTGTACATTCCGAGGGTACGCGCCTTCGCCAGATAGAAGTCCGCTGAGGACTGCACGACAACCGGGCGCATCTGGTTGGCGCGGTTACGAGCATCGGCAAGCCGGCTTTCCGGCAGAGGGTGGGTGAGCAGCATTTCCGGCGGCCGCGTCGAGTAGCGCGACTCATCAAGCAGTTTACCCATAAACATCGGCATGGCCTGCGGGTCGAATCCCGAGCGTTGCAGAACCTGAATACCAATCCGGTCGGCCTCTTCTTCGTTCTGGCGGGTGAAGCTGATCATGCCCTGTTGGGTACCGGCCAGCGTCCCGGTCAGCGCCGCCATCCCGGCCTGCGGGCTGGCCATCGCCAGCAGAATTGAACCCAGCGCGCCGACCCAGGTCAGCGGCGCATTGCGCTTCTGATCTTCCATTGCGCGGGCAAGATGCCGCTGCGTAACGTGGGAAATTTCGTGCGCCATGACAGAGGCCAGTTCGCTCTCATTATCGGAATAGCGGAACAGGGCCGAGTGGAGGACCACATTGCCGCCGAAGAAGGCGAAGGCGTTGATTTGGTCGTTATTAATCAAGTAGAAGTGGAACGGGGTGCGCACCGAATTCGCATGCGAGACCAGACGCATGCCCAGCCCGTTGATGTATTGCACCAGCAGAGGGTCGTTGATCAGCGGCGCGCTGCCGCGCAGCTGGCGGACGTAGTAATCCCCCATCTGCATTTCCTGACCAATCGACAGCGTGCTTCCTGCGGAGGTCCCCATGTCCGGCAGGGTATCTGCGGAGTCAGCAAAAGCAGGGCCTAACGAACCCAGCGTCAGCGACGCGATCACGGTCGCCACCAGCGTTTTCTTCAACTGCCTGAACATAACCTCTGTCCTGTAATGTGGGTGTGCCAGTTTGACCGATTGTGCGACGCAATGTTCCCTGGCCGCATCCCAGCGAGTTTAGCTGGCGTTAGACACATTGAAAATAGGTTCTTCACGGCGGAGACGGGTTTGTCTGCTGCGCATCAAAAAGCGAAGTCTTTTTTGTGACATTTCGATACAATTCCTCCGTTTGTCGCCGCTTTGCGCTTCAGGGAAGGTTTTATGCTCGAGATGTTAATGCAGTGGTACCGCCGTCGATTCAGCGACCCTGAGGCGATAGCGCTGCTGGTTATTTTGCTTGCCGGTTTCGGCATCATGTTCTTTTTCAGCGGCCTGCTGGCCCCGTTACTGGTGGCTATCGTGCTGGCCTATTTGCTGGAGTGGCCGACCGTGCGCCTGGAGCGCATCGGTCTGTCGCGCACCTGGGCGACCTCGCTGGTGCTGATCCTCTTCGTGGGCATCCTGCTGTTGCTGGCTTTCGTGGTGCTGCCGGTGGCCTGGCAGCAGGGGATCTACCTTATCCGCGATATGCCGGGCATGCTCAACAAGCTCTCTGATTTTGCCGCCACGCTGCCGCGGCGCTATCCGGCGTTAATGGATGCCGGCATCATCGATGCGATGGCGGAAAATATGCGCACCCGGATGCTGACGGTGGGCGACTCGGTGGTCAAGTATTCTCTCGCCTCGCTGGTGGGGCTGCTTACGCTGGCGGTGTATCTGGTGCTGGTGCCGCTGATGGTCTTCTTCCTGCTGAAGGATAAAGAGCAGATGCTCAACGCGGTACGCCGCGTGCTGCCGCGCAACCGCGGCCTGGCCGGGCAGGTATGGAAGGAGATGAACCAGCAAATCACCAACTACATTCGCGGTAAGGTGCTGGAGATGATTGTCGTCAGCGTCGCCACCTGGATAGGCTTCATCCTTTTCGGCCTCAACTACTCGCTGCTGTTGGCGGTGCTGGTGGGCTTCTCGGTGCTGATCCCCTATATTGGTGCATTTGTGGTGACCATTCCGGTGGTGGGGGTGGCGCTGTTTCAGTTTGGCGCGGGCACCGAGTTCTGGAGTCTGTTCGCGGTCTATCTGATTATTCAGGGGCTTGACGGCAATCTGCTGGTCCCGGTGCTGTTCTCGGAAGCGGTGAATCTGCACCCGCTGGTGATTATCCTGTCGGTGGTGATCTTTGGCGGTTTGTGGGGGTTCTGGGGCGTCTTCTTCGCCATTCCGCTGGCCACGTTGATTAAAGCGGTGGTGCATGCCTGGCCGGATGGCCTGGTGGTCGACGACGACTAAGGCATTGAGGATAAAAAAAGACGCCGGGCGAGGTTCTCTCACCCGGCGTCTTGCTTTGCATCAGGCGTTTTCTTTCAGCCAGTTCAGCACCACGTCGTGGTGATTGCTGGTTTTGAAGTCATCAAAGACGTGTTCGATTTTGCCATCGGCATCGACGAGGAAGCTGATACGGTGGATCCCGTCGTAGGTTTTCCCCATAAAGGATTTTTCGCCCCAGACGCCAAACTGCTCGCAAACCTGATGGTTTTCATCAGACAGCAGCGTAAAGTTCAGCAGCTCTTTTTCGGCGAAGCGGGAGAGCTTTTCCGGTTTATCGGTGCTGATGCCCAGCACTTCCACACCGGCTTTCTTCAGGTCGTCCATGTTGTCGCGCAAGCCGCACGCCTGGACGGTGCAGCCCGGGGTCATGGCCTTCGGGTAAAAATAAACCAGGACACGCTGTCCCTGGAAGTCGGTTAAATTTACTTCCTCGCCGTCCTGGTCCGGTAAGCTAAATTTCGGTGCAAGATCACCGGCTTTCAGTGGGGTCATGGGTTAAACTCCATCCTGTTCATCATGCTGTGAATAATTAACGATGTTAATACTGCCTTGTGCGTTGAGTTCTGTACATAGGGCTTTGAACGCTTGTTCGATATTTGCTGCATTTTGCGTCGCAGGACTGTGGGCAGTTATCTGAATAAAAAGCTGCGCGGAATCACCGTCTCCCGGCTGCGTGCGGGAAACCAGTTCCGCGATATTCATATTCCATGTATCGCACAGGGCAGTGAAGCGCTCGATGATATGCGGTGAGTCCGGCACCTCAACCTGGACCCAGACGGTGTTTGGCATGGCCTGCGGGGGGCGCGCGGTGGTGCGTTTCATCACGATCAACAGCTCCAGCTCCGCGCCTTTCAGCGGCAGGGTTGATTCGATCAGGTTAATCGCATTCCACGACCCGGAAAGCAGCATGATAAACGTAAACTCATCACCGAGCATGGCCAGCCGGCTGTCTTCGATATTACAACCGCAGCTGCTGACGTGGCGAGTGATCGTATTCACGATGCCGGGACGGTCAGCCCCCAGGGCGGTAATAACCAGATAGTGTTGTAATGAGGCTGTCAAACCTGTTCTTCCTTTAAAAAGGTGAGGTAACATTAGGAAAGCATAAAAAAAACCGCCATACAACATCCCTGATGGCGTCGGGTCTCTTGCTTTTATTGCAGCTCCAAACGTAACATTGAGAATCTTGTCGCACTTCTGCTCTGAGGATGGCCCATGTTCACGGGAAGTATTGTAGCGCTTGTCACGCCGATGGATGAAAACGGTAATGTCTGCCGGACAAGCCTGAAAAAACTGATTGATTACCATGTCGCCAACGGAACCTCGGCGATCGTTTCGGTAGGGACTACCGGTGAATCCGCAACGCTGAGCCATGAAGAGCACGGCGATGTGGTGATGATGACGCTGGAACTGGCTGACGGGCGTATCCCGGTGATCGCTGGAACGGGAGCCAATGCAACCGCAGAGGCGATTAGCCTGACCAAGCGTTTTAACGACAGCGGCGTTGTCGGCTGCCTGACGGTCACTCCTTATTATAACCGTCCTACCCAGGAAGGCCTGTTCCAGCACTTTAAAGCTATCGCCGAACATACTGACCTGCCGCAAATTCTGTATAATGTGCCGTCCCGTACTGGTTGCGATATGCTGCCGGAAACCGTTGGCCGTCTGGCGGAAATTAAAAATATTGTCGGTATTAAGGAAGCTACAGGGAACTTAAGTCGCGTTCATCAGATCAAAGAGCTGGTTTCAGACGACTTTATTCTGCTGAGCGGTGACGATGCGACCGGTATGGACTTCATGCAGCTCGGCGGCGTGGGCGTGATTTCCGTCACCGCCAACGTGGCGGCGCGCGAAATGGCCGACATGTGCCGTCTGGCGCTGGCGGGTCAATTTGCCGAAGCCCGGGCGATTAACCAGCGTCTGATGCCATTGCATACAAAATTATTTGTCGAACCCAATCCTATCCCGGTGAAATGGGGATGCAAGGCGTTGGGTCTTGTGGCGACCGATACGCTGCGCTTGCCGATGACGCCTATCACCGACCAGGGTCGTGAAGCCGTTACCGCCGCGCTGAAGCATGCCGGTTTGCTGTAAAGTTTAGGGAGATTTGATGGCTTACTCAGTACAGAAGTCGCGCCTGGCGAAGGTTGCGGGTGTTTCGCTGGTTCTACTCCTCGCGGCCTGTAGTTCCGACTCGCGCTATAAGCGTCAGGTGAGCGGTGATGAGGCCTATTTACAGGCGTCACCGTTGAGCGAACTTCACGCGCCGGCGGGGATGATCCTGCCGATTCAGGTGGGTGATTACAACATTCCGGTGGCCAACAGCACCGGCGCGGTCGGCAAGGCGCTGGACATTCGCCCGCCGGCGCAGCCGCTGGCATTGGTTAGCGGCGCCCGCACCCAGTTCAACGGCGATACCGCGACGCTGATGGTCGAGAACGGCCGCAGCGGTTCGCTGTGGGCGCAGGTTACCAGCATTCTTCAGTCGAAGAACTACGTTATCGCCAAGCGCGATGATGCGAGCCAGACGCTGAACACCGACTGGGTTGAGTGGAACCGTCTTGATGAAGATCAGCAGTATCGCGGTCGTTATCAAATCTCCGTCAAACCGCAGGGCTATCAGCAAGCGGTGGTGGTCAAGCTGGTGAATCTGGAGCAGGCGGGTAAACCGGTTGCCGATCCGGCGTCACTGCAGCGCTACAGCACCGCCATGCTGAACGTCATTTCGGAAGGCCTGGACATGAACGCCACCAGCGCCCAGAACGCCGCCCAGCGCAGCGCGGGCGCCACCTTCGACGTGCAGAGCGCTGCCGACGATACGGGTCTGCCGATGCTCGTTGTTCGCGCGCCGTTTAACATGGTGTGGCAGCGTCTGCCAGGCGCCCTCGAGAAAGTGGGGATGAAAGTGACCGACAGCACGCGCTCTCAGGGCAGCATGGCGCTGACCTACAAGCCGCTGTCTGACAGCAGCTGGCAGGAGCTGGGCGCACGCGACCCGCAGCTGGCCTCCGGTGACTACAAACTTCAGGTCGGCGACCTCGATAACCGCAGTAGCCTGCAGTTCATCGACCCGAAAGGCCACACCCTGACGCAGTCGCAAAATGACGCCCTGGTAGCCGTATTCCAGGCCGCATTTAACAAGTAATCGAAAGGGCTGGAGCAATCCGGCCCTTTTAATATATAGTGACGCAAACGTGTGCGTATACACATCATCCTTCAAATTGCCTCTTTGTTGGCCGCCTTCGTTCACCCCAGTCACTTACTTTTGTAAGCTCCTGGGGATTCGCTCAGTTGCCGCCTCGATGCACTTTGAATGATTTTTGTGTATAGGTGGAAACGTATTTTTAGGCTCAATATCACTGGAGTAGTGAAAGATGAAAAAGCAAGCTGAGTTGTATCGTGGTAAGGCGAAGACAGTATACAGCACCGATAATCCGGACCTGCTGGTACTGGAATTCCGTAACGATACGTCAGCAGGTGATGGCGCGCGCATCGAGCAGTTCGATCGTAAAGGCATGGTGAATAACAAGTTCAACCACTTCATTATGAGCAAACTGGCAGAAGCGGGCATCCCTACCCAGATGGAAGCGCTGCTCTCCGATACCGAATGCCTGGTAAAAAAACTGGATATGGTGCCGGTGGAGTGCGTGGTGCGTAACCGTGCGGCAGGCTCGCTGGTAAAACGTTTAGGCATTGAAGAAGGTATCGAGCTGAATCCGCCGCTGTTCGATCTGTTCCTGAAAAACGATGCCATGCACGATCCGATGGTCAACGACTCCTATTGCGAAACCTTCGGCTGGGTGAGCAAAGAGAATCTGGCGCGGATGCGCGAGCTGACCTACAAAGCCAACGACGTGCTGAAAAAGCTGTTCGATGACGCCGGTCTGATTCTGGTGGACTTTAAGCTGGAGTTTGGTCTGTTCAAAGGCGAAGTGGTCCTGGGCGATGAGTTTTCGCCGGACGGCAGCCGCCTGTGGGACAAAAACACCCTCGATAAAATGGACAAAGACCGCTTCCGCCAGAGCCTTGGCGGCCTGATCGAAGCCTACGAAGAAGTGGCTCACCGTCTGGGCGTTAAGCTCGACTAACCCGCCCGCCGCCAGAAGATGGCCTCATCTTCTGGCGTCTCTTGCTGTTTCCTGTGGTAATCCTGCGCTGAACCGCCTACGATCTCTGCTATTGATACATAACAGGGAATGAGGTGCTTATGCGCTGGCAAGGGCGTCGCGAAAGCGACAATGTTGAAGATCGACGTGGACAATCAGGCTCGCCGTTTGGCGGCGGCGGGGGCGGCGGCTTCCGTCTGCCGAGCGGGAAGGGCGGCATTGTTCTGCTGATTATTGTGCTGGTGGCGGGCTACTACGGCGTGGATTTGACCGGCATGTTGACCGGCGAACCGATGCCGCAGCAGCAGACCTCCACGCAGCGCTCCATCAGTCCGAAAGACGATGAAGCGGCGAAGTTTACTTCCGTCATTCTGGCCACCACCGAAGATACCTGGGGACCGATTTTTGAAAAGATGGGCCGCCAGTACCCTCAGCCAAAGCTGGTGCTCTACCGCGGCGCGACCCGTACCGGCTGCGGTACCGGCCAGTCGGTGATGGGGCCGTTCTACTGTCCTGCCGACAGTACGGTCTATATCGACCTGTCATTCTACGATGAGATGAAAAATAAACTGGGCGCCGATGGCGACTTTGCCCAGGGGTACGTCATTGCCCATGAAGTGGGTCATCACGTACAAAAACTGCTGGGCATTGAGCCGAAGGTTCGCCAGCAACAGCAGCATGCCACCGAGGCCGAAGCCAACCGGCTGTCGGTTAAGATGGAGCTACAGGCAGACTGCTTCGCCGGCGTCTGGGGGCATAATATGCAGCAGCAGGATATTCTGGAAACCGGCGATCTGCAGGAGGCGTTAAACGCCGCCGAGGCCATCGGCGACGACCGTCTGCAGCAGCAGAGCCAGGGGCGGGTGGTACCGGACAGCTTTACCCACGGAACGTCAAAACAGCGCTACACCTGGTTCAAACGCGGTTTCGACAGCGGCGACCCGGCGCAGTGCAACACCTTCGGCAGCGCGCTGTAATCGCCCCTGATGATGGACGCGCTGCTTGACCTCACCGCGCAGATGGCGCGGGAGGGGATTCGCCGCCTGCTGGTGCTCAGCGGCGACGAGGCCTGGACGCTGCAGCAGGCGCAGGCGCTGCGGGAGCGGCTCGGCGGCGATGGCCTGTGGGTGGGCTCCGAGCCGGTTTCTGCGCCCGGCGTGGCGCCTGGCGCCCTGAAGACGCTGCTGGGGCGGGAAGTGATGCACGCCTTTTTCGATGCCCGGCGCGGGTTTGATGTGGCCGCCCTGGCGGCCCTGAGCGGTACGCTGCGGGCGGGAAGCTGGCTGGTGCTGCTGACGCCCTCTTTCGCCGACTGGCCGTCCCGGGTGGATGAGGACTCCCTGCGCTGGAGCGATACGCCCGACCCGATCTCTACCCCCAACTTTGTTCTCCGCTGCTGTCGGCAGTTTATCGCCGACCCCGAGGTGCTGCTCTGGCGGCAGTCGGACTCGCCGCGGCTCCCGCTGGCCGTCCGGCGCCCTGACTGGCATCCCGCCGATGGTCACCCGCTGGCCGAACAGGCGGCGATCCTTGGGCAATTATTGCGTCTACCGCCTGGTATCGCAGCAGTGACGGCTGAACGAGGGCGAGGGAAATCCGCCCTCGCGGGCATGCTGCTGCGCCAGCTCGCGGGCGAGGCCATCGTTACCGCCCCGACCCGCAGCGCCGTCGACGTGCTGGCGAGCTTTGCCGGCGAGGCGTTTCGCTTTATGGCTCCTGATGCGTTGCTGTCGTCGAAGGAAAAGGCGTCCTGGCTGATTGTCGATGAGGCCGCGGCTATACCGGCTCCGCTTCTCCGGCAGCTGGTTAGCCGTTTTCCCCGCACGCTACTTACCACGACGGTGCAGGGTTATGAGGGCACCGGTCGCGGGTTCCTGCTGAAATTTTGCGCCAGCCTGCCCTATCTGCAATTGTTCAGCCTGAGCGCGCCGATCCGCTGGGCCGCAGGCTGCCCGCTGGAGTCGGCCATCAGCCAGCTGCTGATCTTCAGCGATGAGGCATTTCGCGACGCGCCGACGGGGGAGGTAGTCCTGGAGGCGGTCAATCAGTCCAGCTGGCAAACGCAGCCGGCGCTGCCGGAAGCGATGTACCAGCTGTTATCCGGGGCGCATTACCGCACTTCTCCTCTCGATCTGCGGCGCATGATGGACGCTCCAGGCCAGGCTTTCCGCTGCGCTCGCGCCGGCGGTGCGGTGGCGGGCGCCCTGTGGCTGGTGGCCGAAGGGGGACTTTCTCCCGAACTCAGCCGGGCGGTGTGGGCGGGTTTTCGCCGGCCACGGGGGAACCTGGTCGCCCAGTCGCTGGCGGCGCATGGCGGCACTCCCCTGGCGGCGACGCTGCGCGGGCTGCGGGTCAGCCGGATCGCCGTCCACCCAGCCCGCCAGCGCGAAGGGCTTGGGCAGCAGATGATCGCCGATATCGCCGCCGATGCCGCAGGTTATGATTATTTCTCCGTCAGCTTTGGCTATACCCCTGAGCTGTGGCGCTTCTGGCAACGCTGTGGGTTTATTCTCGTGCGGCTGGGCACCCATCGTGAGGCCAGCAGCGGGTGCTATACCGCGATGGCTCTGTTCCCGCTGACTGCAGCGGGGCATCAGCTCGCGCAACGGGAGGCACAGCGGCTACAGCGTGATGAATACTGGCTGCGCCCGTGGCGGCAAGCGTCCGCGCCGCTGCCGGCCGTTTCAGGGGCTATGCTTAGTGATGAGGACTGGCTGGAAGCGGCGAGCTTTGCTTTCGCCCATCGCCCGCTGGCCGCGGCGCTGGGTTGCCTCAATCGCCTGCTGTTGCAGGTCGACATCCCGTTGCCGGCCCTGCGCGGGCGTCTGCAGGGGGAAGAAGAGGCCGAACTCTGCGCCGCGCTGCAGCTAACAGGGCGTAAAGCCCTGCTGGCGAGATGGCGTCAGGAGGCCGCTGACGCCTTGCGCTTCCTCGATGCAGCGCGCGCCGAGGCGCTGCATCAGCAGGTGGCGAACCTGCAATTTTTTTAACTAACTCATTCAGTTAAATGGCATGGTCATATCTGGCGAGCGGCGTACACTGCCCGCATACACTAAGGAGACAGCCATGAAACACGATCATTTTATTGTTCAAAGCCCTGCGACGCCTGCGCAACAGCTGTTGCTGCTGTTTCATGGCGTGGGGGATAACCCGGTCTCCATGGGGCAAATTGGCAGCTGGTTCGCGCCGCAGTTTCCTGATGCGCTGATCGTGAGCATTGGCGGGGTGGAGCCTTGCGGTCCTGACGGTCGGCAGTGGTTTTCGGTGCAGGGAGTGACGGAAGAGAATCGTCAGCAGCGTATCGACGCCATTATGCCGACCTTTATTGAAATTGTGCGCTACTGGCAGGAAAAGAGCGGCATCAGCCCACTGGCCACCGCGCTGATCGGCTTCTCTCAGGGGGCGATCATGTCGCTGGAAAGCATCAAAGCAGCGCCGGATCTGGCTTCGCGGGTGATCGCCTTTAATGGCCGCTACGCGACGCTGCCGGTTACCGCAACGACGGCCACCACCATTCACCTGATCCACGGTGGTGACGATCGGGTTATCGATCTGGCGTGGGCGGTGTCGGCACAGGAGGCGCTGTTGCAGGCGGGGGGCGACGTGACCTTAGATATTGTGGACGATCTGGGGCATGCCATTGACGATCGCAGCATGCAGTTCGCGATCGAGCGACTGCGCTACACCGTGCCGAAGCACTATTTTGATGAGGCGCTGAGCGGCAGTACGCCGAAAGGGGACGATATCATCGAAATGCTGTAACCCCGGCGGGCGGGGTTACAGGCGGGCGCTACCGCGATAACGGCAAACTTACGGTTTCTTCGACTGGTCGTGCTTCGGCCAGTCGTCGTCATCGTCCCATTTATCGTTAAAATCACGGTGCGGCGGCAGATCGGGTTTGTTGTTGAGGAATTTTTTGTGGTCAACGCGGTTTAGATCTTTAATCACGTTGATAATTACCCCCACCAAAAAGACCAGCACCAGAATCCACCAGTGTTTAATAAGCCATTCCATGCGCGCTTCCTCTTTACGTCAGTACGTCAGGCGACCAGCTGTTCCATTACGCGTTGATACATCCGCGCCAGCAGCTGCAGGTCGGCGGCGTTCACACATTCATTAATTTTGTGAATCGTGGCGTTCACGGGGCCCAGCTCAACCACCTGCGCCCCCATGCGCGCGATAAACCGTCCGTCTGAGGTGCCGCCGTTGGTTAACAGCTGCGGTTTGATCTCATTATAGTGCTCAATGGCATTGACGACCGCATCCACCAGCTTGCCCCGTCCGGTAAGGAACGGCTGTCCGGAGAGCCACCACTCCACGCTGTAACGCAGCTGGTATTTTTCCAGCAGGGCGACCACCCGGGCTTTGATCGTCTCGTCAGTCAGTTCCGTACTGAAGCGGAAGTTGAACTGGACGAACATATCGCCAGGGATCACGTTGTTGCTGCCGGTACCGGACTGCACGTTGGCAATCTGCATGCTGGTCGGCGGGAAGTATTCATTGCCTTTATCCCACTCGATATTGACCAGCTCCGCCAGCATCGGCGCGGCGCGATGGACGGGGTTATCGGCAAGGTGCGGATAGGCGACATGGCCCTGTACGCCGTGAATGGTCAGGTTGCAGGTAAGCGAGCCGCGGCGGCCGTTTTTCACCACATCGCCGACCACTTCGGTACTGGAGGGTTCGCCGACCAGACAGTAGTCCAGACGCTCGTTACGCGCCATCAGCGTCTCCACCACTTTGACGGTGCCGTTTTTCGCGCTGGCCTCTTCATCAGAGGTGATCAAAAACGCCAGTCGGCCCCGGTGGTTCGGGTACTGCGCGACAAAACGCTCCGCGGCAACCACCATCGCCGCCAGCGAGCCTTTCATATCCGCCGCCCCGCGGCCAAACAGCATCCCGTCGCGGATGGTGGGTTCGAACGGGGGGTTGATCCAGCGGTCGGCGTCGCCTGCCGGGACCACGTCGGTGTGGCCGGCGAAGGCCAGCGTCTCGCCGTGGCCGCGCCAGGCCCAGAAGTTCTGCGTATCGCCGAAATCCATCGGTTCAACGGTAAAGCCGATCGCACGCAGGCGTTCAATCATTAACGCCTGGCATCCCGCATCATCGGGGCTAAGGGAAGGGCGGCGAATAAGCTGCTGAGCCAGCTCAATGACCGGGCAAGACATAGACTATACCTCGTTAAACTGCTGATAACTTGCTTCACTAAAACCCAGCAGCATAGGACGACCGGGCGCGCAGAGCAATGGGCGTTTGATGATCGCCGGCATTTCCAGCATCAATGCGGCGGCGGCATCGGCATTATCGATGCTGTTGCGCAGCGATTCGTCCAGTTTGCGCCAGGTGGTGCCGCGGGTGTTCAGCAGCGCCTGCCAGCCCAGTTCGGCAATAAAGGTATCCAGTTGCGCGCGGTCGAGGCCATCGGTGCGGTAGTCATGGAAGCGATAGTCAATCTGATGTGCTTCCAGCCAGCGGCGGGCTTTTTTAATGGTATCGCAGTTTTTAATTCCGTACATGGTGAGCATAGATAAACCTTTAACATTCAATTAAGCGGTTAACTCAGATATTTCCGAATATATAAGCCTTGTTGAAATAATACGTGATTCAGATGAATAAATATAACCTTTTACCGGGTATCTCATGCAATGCGTTAGGGTGATTAAAATTCGCCCAGCCGCGGGCATGATGTGAGGGCATTAACAATATTACGAAAATGTTGCTTGATGGTGCTCTGTATCACATAATTTTTACATACGAGACGGCATAGTGGCGGCAACCAGAGGTTTTATCTCTGTCAGCGGTCCACAAGACAATCAGAGCAATAGGGGAGCACAACTTCCCATCAGCAATGAAGTTATATAGAATCGACCATAATAATAAGAGAGGCTATTATGATTGAACATGAACTGGGGAACTGGAAAGATTTTATTGAAGGCATGCTTCGTAAATAAATTTCCGCAATGTGAGCAGGGGAATAACGCGACGTAAATAAGCGCGTCATGGTTCTGAACACATAAAGAAGGCGACCATCCAGGTCGCCTTTTCTGTTATTACGGCTCGCCGCCGTCGCCCGACGGTTTATTGCGGACGCTCCTTCAGCGGAAAGCGGCGACGCACCAGCACAAAGAACAGCGGTACGAAAAAGATGGCCAGCACGGTGGCGGAGATCATCCCGCCCATCACCCCGGTGCCGACCGCATGCTGGCTGCCGGAGCCGGCGCCGGTGCTGGTGGCCATCGGCAGCACGCCGAAGATAAACGCCAGCGAGGTCATCAGGATAGGGCGCAGGCGCTGACGGCAGGCCGACAGCGTGGCGCTGAGCAGATCCTGGCCTTTCTCGTTAAGCTCATTGGCGAACTCGACGATCAGAATGGCGTTTTTCGCCGACAGGCCGATCACCGTCAACAGGCCCACCTGAAAGTAAACGTCATTCTCCAGGCCGCGCATCCAGGTCGCCAGCAGAGCGCCAATCACCCCGAGCGGAACCACCAGCATCACCGAGAACGGCACCGACCAGCTCTCGTACAGCGCCGCCAGGCACAGGAACACCACCAGCAGGGAAATCGCGTACAGGGCCGGCGCCTGAGCGCCGGAGAGGCGTTCCTGATAGGACATGGCGGTCCATTCGAGGCCAAAGCCGGTCGGCAGCTGCGCGGCCAGCTTCTCCATCATGTCCATCGCGGTACCGGTACTGATGCCCGGCGCCGCTTCACCGACGATCTCCACCGCCGAGTAGCCATTGTAGCGCTCCAGGCGCGGCGAACCGGTCTCCCAGTGCGAGGTGGCGAAGGCCGAGAACGGCACCATCGTGCCGCTGCTGTTGCGGACGTACCAGAGATTGATATCGTCAGGCAGCATCCGATATTTCGCCGCCGCCTGGACGTAGACTTTCTTCACCCTTCCGCGATCCATAAAGTCGTTGACGTAGCTCGACCCCCAGGCGGTTTGCAGCGTATCGTTGATGTCATCAATGGAGACGCCCAGCGCCTGAGCTTTACGCTGATCGATATCGACCTGCAGCTGCGGGCTGTCGTCGAGCCCGTTATGCCGGACGCGGGTCAACAGCGGGTTTTTAGCCGCCAGCTCAAGCAGCGTATCGCGCGCCGCCATCAGCGCATCGTGCCCCTTACCGGCGTGATCTTCCAGCTCCATGTCGAAGCCTGCCGAACTGCCGAGGCCGCTGATTGCCGGCGGGCTGCTGGCGATGACCCGGGCTTCGTTGATCTGATTAAACGCTTTGGTGGCGCGTTCAATAATGGCAAAGGAGGAGCCGGTTTGCGGATCGCGCTGGTCCCAGTCTTTGAGGCGCACAAACATGCGGGCTACGTTCTGCCCGTTGCCGCCGGGGCCGGAGCCAACGGTAGCAAACACTGACTCGACGTTCTGCTTCTCGTTATTGAGGAAGTAATCTTCCGCTTTCTGTACCACTTTCAGCGTCTGCTGTTGGGTGCTGCCGCTCGGCAACTGTACCGAGGTGGTGAACATCCCCCGATCCTCCAGCGGCAGGAACGAAGTGGGCAGATGCAGGAACAAGAACACCATCCCGCCGAGCAGGACGATGTAGATCAGCATCCAGCGCAGCGAGCGGTGAAGGATCTTGCCGACGAAAGTTTCATAGCGGCTGGCGCTGCGGTTAAAGGTGCGGTTGAACCAGCCGAAGAAGCCTTTTCGCTCATGGGATTCACCTGGTTTAATCGGCTTGAGCAGGGTAGCGCAAAGGGCCGGGGTGAGGATCATGGCCACCAGCACCGAGAGGACCATCGCCGCGACAATCGTAATAGAGAACTGGCGATAGATAGCGCCGGTGGTGCCGCCGAAGAAGGCCATCGGCACAAACACCGCCGACAGCACCATCGCGATCCCCACCAGCGCGCCCTGAATTTGTCCCATCGATTTGCGGGTGGCTTCCCGCGGCGACAGTCCTTCCTCGCTCATGATGCGCTCAACGTTCTCCACCACCACGATGGCGTCATCCACCAGCAGGCCGATCGCCAGCACCATCGCGAACATCGTCAGGGTGTTGATGCTGTAACCACAGGCATAGAGCACCGCGAAGGTGCCCATCAGCACCACCGGTACGGCGATGGTCGGGATCAGAGTGGCGCGGAAGTTCTGCAGGAAAAGATACATCACGAGGAAAACCAGCAGGATCGCCTCCAGCAGGGTTTTCACCACGTCGGTAATAGAAGCCTTCACGAAGGAGGTGGTCTCGTAGGCGACTTTATATTCCAGCCCGTGCGGGAAATACTGCGAGAGCTCATTGAGGCGAGCGATCACGCGCTCCGCGGTGGCCATTTCGTTGGCGCCGGAGGCGAGCTTAATTCCCAGGCCAGAGGCGGCCTGGCGATTGTAGCGGCTAAGATAGTCATACTTCTCCGCCCCCATCTCCACGGTAGCGACATCGCCGAGGGTCACCTCTGAGCCATCCTGATTGACGCGCAGGGTGATATTGCGGAACTGTTCCGGGGTTTGCAGCAGAGATTGCGCGTTGATGGTGGCGTTCAGCGCCTGCTTATCCACGGAAGGCGTGCCGCCGAGCTGGCCGACGGCAATCTGGGCGTTCTGCGAACTAATAGCGTCGGTAACATCCTTGGTGGTCAGCTGGAAGCTATTGAGCTTTGCCGGATCGAGCCAGATGCGCATTGAGTATTGCGAGCCGTAGGCGTCGATATCCCCCACGCCGTTGACGCGACTGAGCGGGTCCTGAATGTTACTGGCGACGTAGTCGGCGATATCCTGTTTATCCATACTGCCGTCGGTGGAGACGAAGGCGAGGGTCAGGATATTGGTATCGCCGGTCTTGCGTACCGTAACCCCCTGGTTTTGCACCGCCTGCGGCAGTTTACGCATCGCCGACTGCAGCTGGTTTTGCACCTGCTGTACCGCTTCGTCCGGGTCGGTACCGGCGGTAAAACTGAGGGTGATGGTCGCCTGGCCGGTGGCGCTGCTCTGGGATGACATATACATCAGGTTATCGAGGCCGGTCATATTCTGTTCGATAACCTGGGTGACGGTATTCTCCAGGGTTTGTGCGGAGGCGCCAGGATAGTTGGCTGTAACCCGTACATTCGGCGGGGCCAGATCGGGATACTGTTCAACTGGCAGCGACAAAATGGCAAGGGTGCCCGTCAGGCATAACAGGATTGCCAGCACCCACGCAAAAATGGGGCGATCGATAAAGAAATTCGCCATCAGAATGAAAACCTCATATGCACATGTTCTTGTTATTGCACAGCCTGTGCCACTTTAGCGCCAGCGCCTCCGGCAATCGTGGAGAAATTAAGGAGATAGTGTAATTTATCATGTTGCTTTTGCCGTATCGTAAAGAAACATCGACCTTTCGTGCCGCCAGGTCGGCCACACCGCTTCGCCCGCCGCACCCGGGGACGCATTATCCCTTGCCGGTGTGAAACCTGATTTCATATAAGTCAAAAAAATTGATCCAAAACGGATTCTTTCCAGAAAAAGGGTATCCTGGGCAAATGAACATTGTTCCGGCCTCGTCTTGTCGGGTAATAAATAGGCATGCGCATTAAGGGGTTATTCACCAATAAGACAAAAGGAAGCCATGAACCACTTTATATTGAGCGATAGCCGAAAATGTATCGGTTGCCAGGCCTGCGAAGTGGCCTGCGTAATGGCGCATAACGAGGAGCAACATGCGCTGACCCCGCAGCGCTTTTTGCCACGTATCACCGTGATTAAAGCAGAGGGGCAGCGTAACGCCATCACCTGCCGCCACTGCGAAGACGCCCCCTGCCTCCGCAGCTGCCCCAACGGCGCCATCGCCCAGACTGGCGACAGCGTTCAGGTCTGTCAGGAGAAATGCATTGGCTGTAAATCCTGCATGGTGGCCTGCCCGTTCGGGGTGATGGAGGTGGTGGTGACGCCGCAGGCCGCAGGCCAGGTGAAAGCCAGCGCGCAGAAATGCGATCTGTGCGCGGGCCGCGAGGCGGGACCGGCCTGTGTGGAAAACTGTCCGGCGCAGGCGCTGACCCTCGCCGACGATGAGACATTGACCACGATGGCCAGGCAGCGGCGTCTGCGTTCGGCCTGCCAGGAGGCGCAGCCGTGGCAGCGCGGCGCGGCCCCCGCCAGACAGCCCGACGCCGGCGAGAAGGTCAGGCAGATGGCGATGACGCCGCCGCGCGGAGAGCCGGATAAGCTGCCGGCGGAGGTGCGCAAGAACCACTTTGAGGAGATCTATCAGCCGTTCAGCCCGACCCAGGCCCGGCAGCAGGCCGCCCGCTGCCTGAAATGTGGAGAACACAGCATCTGTGAATGGACCTGCCCGCTACATAACACTATTCCGCAGTGGGTCGAGCTGGTGAAGGCAGGGGATATCGCCGCCGCGGTCGCCCTGTCCCATCAGACCAACTGTCTGCCGGAGATCACCGGCCGCGTCTGCCCCCAGGACCGGCTGTGTGAGGGCGCCTGCACCCTGCGCGAGGAAAGCGGTGCGGTCACCATCGGCAATATTGAGCGATTTATATCCGACCAGGCGCTGGCCAGCGGCTGGCGTCCGGACCTCTCGCAGATTAAGCTGAACGGTAAACGGGTGGCGATTATCGGCGCCGGGCCGGCCGGTCTGGCCTGCGCCGATGTGCTGGTGCGCCACGGCGTGCAGCCGGTGGTCTTTGACCGCCATCCGGAGATCGGCGGTCTGCTGACCTTCGGCATTCCGGCGTTCAAGCTGGATAAGTCGCTGCTGACCCGGCGGCGGGCGATTTTCAGCGAGATGGGCGTCCGCTTTGAGCTCAACTGCGAGGTGGGGAAAGATATCCCTCTGGCGACGCTGCTGGCCGAGTATGACGCGGTGTTCGTCGGCGCCGGAACCTATCGCTCCATGAAGGCCGGCCTGCCGAATGAAGAGGCCCCCGGGGTCTACGATGCGCTGCCGTTTCTTATCGCCAACACCAAACAGGTGATGGGGCTGGCGGAATCGGCGCAGGAGCCTTATGTCAACACCGCCGGGCTGAACGTGGTGGTGCTGGGGGGCGGCGATACGGCAATGGACTGCGTGCGTACCGCGCTGCGCCATGGCGCCCGCCAGGTGACCTGCGCCTATCGGCGGGATGAAGCCAACATGCCGGGCTCGAAAAAAGAGGTCAAAAACGCCCGCGAAGAGGGAGCGCTTTTTGAGTTTAACGTCCAGCCGGTGACGCTTGAGCTGGACGAGAACGGGCGGGTGAACGGGGTTCGCTTTTTGCGCACCGAGCTGGGTGCTCCGGACGCCGGGGGAAGACGCCGCCCGACGCCGATCCCCGGCAGCGAGTTTGTTATGCCGGCAGATGCGGTGATCATGGCCTTTGGCTTCCACCCGCACCGCATGCCCTGGCTGGAAGCTGCGGGGGTGGCACTGGACAGCCAGGGGCGTATTAAAGCCGGAGTGGAGAGCCGTTACCGTTATCAGACCAGCCAGGAGAAGATTTTTGCCGGCGGCGATGCCGTGCGCGGCGCCGACCTGGTGGTGACGGCGATGGCGGAAGGCCGTCACGCGGCGCAGGGGATCCTTGACTACCTGGGGCTGAAAACGACGCCGCTTCACTGACGACAAACCCGGCTCCGCAGCGTAGTATGAGGGCGTCCTTTTACGCTGTGGGGTCGGTATGTCACTCAATATTCACGTCATTAAAGATAAAATCCTCTCTGAGAACTGGTTCGTACTACGCAACATGACCTATGAGCTGACGCGGGCGGACGGCAGCGTCGTGCGCCACAAGCGCGAGGTCTACGATCGCGGCAATGGCGCCACCGTGCTGCTCTATAACCGCCATAAGCAGACGGTGGTCCTGGTGCGTCAGTTTCGGGTCGCCACCTGGGTCAATGGCAATCATGACGGCATGCTGATTGAAACCTGCGCCGGGCTGCTGGACAACGACGAGCCGGAGGCCTGCATTCGTAAAGAGGCAGTGGAAGAGACCGGCTATGAAGTGGGCGAGGTGCGAAAGCTGTTTGAGCTGTTTATGTCGCCAGGGGGCGTCACCGAAGTGGTGCATTTCTTTATCGCTGAGTACAGCGACGCGCAGCGAACGACCAGCGGCGGCGGGGTGGATGACGAAGCCATCGAGGTGCTGGAGCTGCCCTTTAGCCAGGCGCTGCAGATGGTCGCTGACGGGGAGATCCGCGACGGGAAAGCGGTCATTCTGCTGCAGTATTTGCAAACCTCTGGCCTGATGTCGGGGAACTCTGACAAATCCGATTGAGTCAGCGGCTGCCGTTGTCCAGGATAGGCGCCGTGGTTGGGTTTATCTGGGGTCGGGCGGTTCATGCTTTTTCGCATCATTTTTTTCCTCTTTCTGGCGGTGCTGCCTTGCTCACAGGCATGGTCGGCACCGGCGCAGCAGCGCTTCAACGACTGGCAGGTCACCTGTAATAACCAAAACTTCTGCGTCACCCGCAACGTGGGGCTGCATTATGGTCTGGTGATGACCCTCAGCCGCAGCGCCGGGGCGGCTACTGATGCCAGCCTGCGTATCGAACTGGGCGGCACCGGCAATCCGGTGGCGACGCTCGCGCCGATAGCGCCGCGCCTGCTGCTGGATGGTAAACCGCTGTCCCTGACCGACAAGCGCTGGCGCATTGAAGATAAACTCATTAAAACTGACGACAGCGTGACGATCGATGCGTTCCTCCAGCGGGTACAGGAGGGAAAAACCCTCTCGTTGGCCAACGGCCTGCAGACTATCTCCCTGCAGGGGCTGAAAGCGGCCCTGTTTTTTATCGACGCCCGGCAAAAGCGGGTGGGCAGCGAAACGGCCTGGGTTGGCAAAGGGGAGGAGCCGCCGCTCAGCGTACCGCCGGCGCCGGCGCTGCGCGCGGTGGCGAGCGCAGACATGGCGCAGTCGCCGCTGGGGCGTGATGAGCTCAACGATCTGATGGACTATGGCAATGAGCGGATGAGCAACAGTAACTGCTCCCTCGATCCGTTCCGCCGCGAAATTCGCGTCACTGCCCTGACGGATGACAAAGTGCTGCTAATGACCAGCTGCGAATCCGGGGCGTACAACACCGTCTGGCTGGCCTGGCTGGTCTCCCGCCAGCGCCCGTATGTCGCCCGCCAGGTGCGGCTAACGCTGCCATTTCAGCCGCCGGGCGAGGCGCCGCGGGAGATAGAGCTAATTAACGCCAGCTATGATGACCGCCGCCATGAGCTGGTGACCCTGGACAAGGGGCGCGCGTCTGGCGATTGCGGGATCCAGACCCGCTGGCGTTTTGACGGCCAGCGGTTCAGCCTCTCCCGCTACGCGCAGCAGCCGACGTGCGACAACTGGCAGGGGCCAGACGCCTGGCCCACGTTGTGGATCACCCGTTAAGCACCTGTTCGGCGGTGGCGACGATATGGTCGACCGTAAAGCCAAAGAACGGGAACAGCTGCTCCGCCGGGGCGGATTCACCGTAGCCGGTCATGCCGACAATCTTGCCTTTTAAGCCGACATATTTATACCAGTAGTCCGCTATCCCGGCCTCGACCGCCACCCGGGAGCTGACGTCCGACGGCAGCACCGACTCGCGCCAGGCCTCGTCCTGAGCGTCAAACACATCGGTGGAGGGGAGCGAAACCACTCGCACATTCACCCCGTTGGCCAACAATTTTTCCGCCGCCAGGACGGTGATCTCCACTTCCGAGCCGGTGGCGATGAGGATCAGGTCGGGTTTGCCTCCGGCATCCTTCAGCACGTAGCCGCCCCGGGCGATATCCTGCACCTGTTGCGGGGTGCGCGGCATCTGCGCCAGGTTTTGTCGCGACAGGATCAGCGCCGTCGGTCCGCCCTGACGCGCGATGGCCGCCTGCCAGGCGACAGCGGTCTCCACCTGGTCGCATGGGCGCCAGGTGCTGAAGTTGGGCGTCAGCCGCAGACTGGCCAGCTGTTCCACCGCCTGGTGGGTCGGACCGTCTTCCCCCAGACCGATGGAGTCATGGGTATAGACCATGATCTGCCGGGCCTTCATCAGCGCCGCCATGCGCGCGGCGTTGCGGGCGTATTCCACAAACATCAGGAAGGTCGAGGTATAGGGGATGAATCCCCCGTGTAGGGCGATGCCGTTGGCCACCGCGGTCATGCCGAATTCGCGCACGCCGTAGTGAATATAGTTGCCCGCGGCATCCTCTTTAATCGATGTCGAGCCAGACCATATGGTCAGGTTACTCGGCGCCAGATCCGCCGAACCGCCCAGCAGCTCCGGGAGGTGCGGGCCATACGCGTTCAGCGCGTTCTGCGAGGCTTTCCGGCTGGCGATCTTCGCCGGCTCGGCCTGCAGCTTCGCCACGTAGTCGCGGGCGGTCGCGGCAAAATCCTCCGGCAGGGCGCCATCCATGCGGCGGGTCAGCTCAGCGGCCAGCTCCGGGAACTGCTGCCGGTAGGCGGCGAATTTCTCGTTCCAGTCGTGCTCGGCTTTTTCGCCGCGTGGACGCGCATCCCAGCCCTGATAGATCTCTTTCGGGATCTCAAAGGGGGGATGTTTCCAGCCCAGCTGCTGGCGGGCCAGGGCCACCTCTTTTTCACCCAGCGCCGCGCCGTGCGACTCCTCTGAGCCGGCTTTGTTGGGCGAACCGAAGCCGATGATGGTCCGACAAATGATCAGCGACGGCTTATCTTTCACCGCCTGCGCTTCCGTAATGGCCTGTTTGATGGCCTGCGGATCGTGGCCGTCAATGTCGCCGATCACGTGCCAGTGGTAGGCGCGGAAACGTTCTGCCGTATCATCGGTAAACCAGCCGTCGGTTTTGCCGTCGATGGAGATGCCGTTGTGGTCGTAAAAACCGATCAGCTTGCCCAGTCCGAGCGTGCCTGCCAGCGAACAGGCCTCATGGGAGATCCCCTCCATCAGACAACCATCGCCCATGAAAACCCAGGTGTGATGGTCGATAATCTCATGACCGGGGCGGTTAAACTGCGCCGCCAGGGTGCGTTCGGCGATGGCCATACCGACGGCGTTCGCCAGCCCCTGGCCCAGCGGGCCGGTGGTGGTCTCCACCCCGGGGGTATAGCCATGCTCCGGGTGACCCGGCGTTTTAGAGTGCAGCTGGCGGAACTGCTTCAGCTCTGACAGCGGCAGATCGTAGCCGGACAGGTGCAGCAGACTGTAGAGCAGCATCGACGCGTGGCCGTTGGACAGAATAAAACGGTCGCGGTCCACCCAGCCAGGGTTCTGCGGATTGTGCTTGAGAAAATCGTTCCACAGCACTTCGGCAATGTCTGCCATCCCCATTGGCGCACCGGGGTGGCCGGAATTGGCTTTCTGCACCGCGTCCATGCTCAGGGCGCGGATGGCGTTGGCAAGCTCTCTTCGGGACATAGTTTTCTCCGTGAGACTAAAGTGACAGTTTGGCGGCAAGCAGATCTTCCAGTTTGCGTTGATCGACGGCGAACAGGCGGATACCCTCCGCCAGCTTTTCGACCGCCATCGGATCCTGATTATGTTCCCAGCGGAACTCCGCCTCGCTGAGCGGCACCGGGCGCGGCAGGATCTGGCTGGCAGGGATCAGTTTGCGCACCACCGGGGCGTCGCTGGCCTGCAGCTCTTTTAACAGGGGCGGGGCGATGGTCAGCCGGTCGCAGCCGACCAGGGCAAGGATCTGCTCGGTGCGGCGGAAGCTGGCGCCCATCACGATGGTGTTGTATTTGTGCTGTTTGAAGTAGTCATAGATATTGCGCACGGATTTCACCCCCGGATCTTCCTCAACCACGTAAGGATCCAGCGGTTTGCGCGCCTGATACCAGTCATAAATACGTCCGACGAAAGGGGAGATCAGATAGACCCCGGCTTCGGCGCAGGCCCGGGCCTGGGCGAAGGAAAACAGCAGCGTCAGGTTGCAGTGGATCCCCTCTTTTTCCAGGGTCTCGGCGGCACGGATCCCCTCCCAGGTGGAGGCCAGCTTGATCAGGATCCGTGACTTATCAATGCCCATCTCCTGATACAGCGCCACCAGATGGCGCGCTTTCTCGATGCTCTTCTCCCGGTTGAAGGAGAGCCGGGCGTCTACCTCGGTGGAAACCCGGCCCGGAATGCTTTTGAGGATCTCCGCGCCAAAATTGACCGCCAGCTTATCGCAGGCGTGAGTCACCTGCGCTTCACGGCCGCCTCCTTGCTTTTTCGCCCAGGCGATCGCGTCGTCAATGAGTCCGCTATAGGACGCCAGGCCGGCGGCCTTCAGCAGCAGGGAGGGGTTAGTGGTGGCATCTTCCGGATGGTAGTGGCGGATGGATTCGATGTCGCCGCTGTCGGCGACCACGGTGGTGAACTGCTTGATACTGTCTAGCTGATTCATAGATAAGTCCTCCTGGAACAAGGTGTTACATGAGTGCTTGCCGGTATGCGGTATAAATATTGATGAGGTACATAACCAAAAAGCATAGCAGACGGGGCTATTATTGGCGGCGAATCCGGGTAACATAACCGCTATAAATTGATAACAACCAGATCATAGCGATGGCCAGAGTTTGGCGGTGTTCAAAGTTTATCGCCCCGCCAGGAGGGATACTGTCTGCCACTGAAAGGTGAACGACAGGATGGTCATCACGCTTTTTCCCTACGAACGATACGTGAAAGAAAGGAATATAAAATGGATGAGCAGTTAAAACAGAGCGCCCTCGACTTCCACGAATTTCCGGTTCCCGGAAAAATCCAGGTCTCGCCGACCAAACCTCTCGCCACCCAGCGCGATCTGGCGCTGGCCTACTCGCCGGGCGTCGCGGCCCCCTGTCTGGAAATTGAAAAAGATCCGCTGGCGGCCTACAAATATACCGCCCGCGGCAACCTGGTGGCGGTGGTCTCCAACGGCACCGCGGTGCTGGGACTCGGCAACATCGGCGCGCTGGCCGGCAAGCCGGTGATGGAGGGCAAAGGCGTCCTGTTTAAGAAATTCGCCGGCATCGATGTGTTTGATATCGAAGTCGATGAGCTGGACCCGGATAAATTCATTAACGTCGTCGCCGCCCTCGAGCCGACCTTCGGCGGTATCAACCTCGAAGATATTAAAGCGCCTGAGTGTTTCTACATTGAGCAGCAGCTGCGCGAGCGGATGAATATTCCGGTTTTCCACGACGATCAGCACGGCACGGCGATCATCAGCACCGCGGCGATCCTCAACGGCCTGCGCGTCGTTGAGAAGAATCTGTCCGACGTGCGGATGGTGGTCTCCGGCGCCGGGGCGGCGGCAATTGCCTGCATGAACCTGCTGGTGGCGCTGGGGATGCAAAAGCACAACATCGTGGTCTGCGATTCGAAAGGCGTTATCTATAAGGATCGTGAGCCCAACATGGCGGAAACCAAAGCGGCCTATGCAGTGGAAGACGACGGCAAACGCACCCTCGATGACGTGATCGACGGCGCGGACATTTTCCTCGGCTGCTCCGGTCCGAAAGTGCTGACCCCGGAGATGGTGAAGAAGATGGCGCGCGCGCCGCTGATCCTCGCCCTGGCCAATCCGGAGCCGGAAATTCTGCCGCCGCTGGCGAAGCAGGTCCGCGATGATGCCATCATCTGCACCGGCCGCTCCGACTATCCTAACCAGGTCAACAACGTGCTCTGCTTCCCGTTCATCTTCCGCGGCGCGCTGGACGTCGGCGCGACGGCGATCAACGAAGAGATGAAGCTGGCGGCGGTGCATGCCATTGCCGAGCTGGCCCACGCTGAGCAGAGCGAAGTGGTGGCCTCCGCCTACGGCGATCAGGATTTAAGCTTTGGCCCGGACTACATCATTCCGAAACCGTTCGACCCGCGGCTGATCGTCAAGATCGCCCCCGCGGTGGCGAAGGCGGCGATGGACTCCGGCGTGGCGACGCGCCCGATCGCTGATTTTGACGCCTATATCGAGAAGCTGAGCGAGTTCGTCTATAAGACCAACCTGTTTATGAAGCCTATCTTCTCTCAGGCGCGCAAAGAGCCGAAGCGTGTGGTGCTGGCGGAAGGGGAGGAGACCCGGGTGCTGCACGCCACCCAGGAGCTGGTGTCGCTGGGGCTGGCCAAACCGATTCTGGTGGGCCGCCCAAGCGTGATTGAAATGCGCATCCAGAAGCTGGGCCTGCAGATCAAGGCCGGCGTTGACTTCGAGATCGTCAATAATGAATCCGACCCGCGGTTTAAAGAGTACTGGAGCGAGTACTATCAGCTGATGAAGCGCCGCGGCATTACCCAGGAGCAGGCGCAGCGGGCGGTGATTAGCAACACCACAGTGATTGGCGCCATCATGGTTCACCGTGGCGAAGCGGATGCGATGATCTGCGGGACTATCGGCGAATATCATGACCACTACCGCGTGGTGCAGCCGCTGTTCGGCTATCGCGACGGCGTCAGCACCGCCGGGGCGATGAATGCGCTGCTGCTGCCGAGTGGTAACACTTTTATCGCCGATACCTATGTCAATCACGATCCCTCGCCGGAAGAGCTGGCAGAGATCACCCTGATGGCGGCGGAAAGCGTGCGTCGCTTTGGTATTGAGCCGCGGGTGGCGTTGCTGTCGCACTCCAACTTTGGCTCTGCCGACTGCCCGTCAGCCAGCAAGATGCGTAAAACCCTGGAGCTGGTGAAGGCCCGCGCCCCGGAGCTGATGATCGATGGTGAAATGCATGGCGACGCCGCGCTGGTGGAAAGCATCCGCAACGATCGCATGCCGGACAGCCCGCTGAAAGGGTCGGCCAATATTCTGGTGATGCCGAATATGGAAGCCGCCCGGATCAGCTATAACCTGCTGCGCGTCTCCAGTTCGGAAGGGGTAACCGTCGGGCCGGTGCTGATGGGAGTCGCGAAGCCGGTGCATATTCTGACGCCGATCGCCTCCGTGCGTCGCATCGTGAATATGGTGGCGCTGGCGGTTGTCGAAGCGCAAACCGAACCGCTGTAAACGTCATAAAAAAGCCCCGGTACTCCGGGGCTTTTGGTCTGAATTGGCTTCGTTTAGATCCAAGCTTTCACTTTAATAAACTCGCTCAGCGCCGCTTCGGGGCTGCCGGCCTCCGGCTGGTAATCATATTCCCAGCGTACCAGCGGCGGCATCGACATCAGAATCGATTCCGTCCTACCGCCGGTCTGCAGACCGAACAGGGTGCCGCGGTCCCAGACCAGATTGAACTCGACGTAGCGGCCGCGGCGATAGAGCTGAAAGTGGCGCTCGCGCTCGCCGTACGGCGTGGCTTTCCGGCGTTCGACGATGGGTAAATAGGCGTCAGCATAGCCGTTCCCGACCGCCTGCATAAAGGCGAAGCAGTGGTCAAAATCCGGGGTGTTCAGGTCGTCAAAGAACAGACCGCCGATGCCGCGCTGCTCCTGGCGGTGCTTGAGATAGAAGTACTCATCGCACCATTTTTTATAGCGCGGATAGACTACCTCGCCGAACGGCAGACACAGATCGCGGGCGGTACGATGCCAGTGGACGGCATCCTCTTCAAAGCCATAGTAAGGGGTTAAATCAAAGCCGCCGCCGAACCACCACACCGGGTCGGCGCCGGGCTTCTCGGCAATAAAGAACCGCACGTTGGCGTGGCTGGTGGGCACATAGGGGTTCAGCGGATGAACCACCAGCGAGACGCCCATGGCTTCAAAGCTGCGTCCGGCCAGCTCCGGGCGGTGGGCCGTGGCGGAGGCAGGCATGGCGTCGCCATGGACGTGGGAGAAGTTGACCCCGGCCTGTTCGAACACATTGCCCTCGCGCAGCACCCGGCTGCGTCCGCCGCCGCCGCCTTCCCGCTGCCAGGCGTCTTCAATAAACGGCGCGCCATCTACGGCGCTCAGCTGCTGACAGAGGCTGTCCTGCAGCTGGAGCAGAAAAGTTTTAACCTGCGCGGCATCGGGTTTCATTAACGTCTCTTCGAATGGGCTTTCTGGTTATCGAACCAGTGGAAATAGCTGATAATGCCGTTGGCAATCGCGGTGGCGATTTTCTGCCGGAAGGCGGTGGTGCCGAGCAGTTTCTCCTCGTTCGGGTTAGTAATGAACGAGGTTTCCACCAGCACGGACGGTATGGACGGCGACTTCAGCACCACGAACGCCGCCTGTTCGGTATTGCGGCTGTGTAGCTTATGCACCGGCTTGATCTTTTTGAGGATATGCGAGCCCAGCGTCAGGCTGTTTTTAATGGTGTCGGTCTGCACCAGATCGAACAGCACCTGCTGCAGCAGATGGTCTTTATCCGTCGCTTTCTTACCGGCGACCTCGTCGGCGCGGTTTTCGCGATCGGAGAGGTATTTCGCCATGGCGCTACTCGCCCCGCGGTTTGACAGGGCGAACACTGAGGCGCCGGCGGCGCTCGGGTTGGTGAAGCCGTCGGCGTGGATCGACATAAACAGATCGGCGCCATGCTGATGGGCAATCTCCACGCGGTCATACAGCGGGATAAAGGTATCGCCGGTGCGGGTCAAGCGGGCGTCAATGCCGTTGCTGCGCAAGATGCTGCGCACGTTCTTAGCGATCGCCAGCACCACATGCTTCTCTTTCGAGCCATTATGGCCGATAGCCCCGGTGTCGATGCCGCCGTGGCCCGGGTCGAGCATCACAATGCGGCGGGCGCCGGCCTTTTTGGCGGCGGGTTTGCTGTGTCCATTTGATGTTTTCAGTGGCTGCTCTTTTGCGCTGACCTGTGCAGTGACGCCGCTCAGCGTCATGGCAGCCAGCCCGGCTTTCAGCACCTGACGGCGCGAAGCAAGTATTTTTAAGGGTTTAAAAGTGCTCATTCGGCCTGAATTGTAAACAAGTGATGTCCAATGTTATATCGTATCGCGTTTGCCGTTACGACCATTCAAAATAAGAATTGTTTTACTTTTCATTTCAATACATGACAAAGTCATATTATGCCATTTTTTGTCGCTGATTTCGCCTGATATTGGCTATCAGTCATATTCGCGCCATAATCACTGTTTTTAACCGTCAATGGTGGGGAATACCATGGAGATTCGCGTTTTTCGCCAGCAGGATTTCGAAGAGGTTGTGACGCTGTGGGAGCGTTGCGATCTGCTGCGTCCCTGGAACGATCCGGAGATGGATATTGAGCGCAAGCTGAATCACGATGTCAGCCTGTTCCTGGTGGCGGAAGTGAACGGCGAAGTCGTCGGTACGGTGATGGGCGGATATGACGGCCATCGCGGGTCGGCCTACTATCTGGGGGTCCATCCGGAATATCGCGGCCGGGGTATCGCGAACGCGTTGCTCAACCGGCTCGAGAAAAAGCTGATTGCTCGCGGCTGCCCGAAAATCAATATTATGGTCCGCGAGGACAACGACGTGGTGCAGGGGATGTATGAGCGGCTGGGCTATGAGTACGCCGACGTTCTGACCCTGGGCAAACGCCTGATTGAAGATGAAGAATACTGAGTTTATCCCCGCCGATTTTGATGCCCATGGCCGTCTGCGCCTGCCTTTTCTTTTCTGGTGCGTACTGTTGTTACAGGCCCGCACGTGGGTGCTGTTCTTGATGGCCGGCGCGTCGCGCCAGCAGGGCGACGCGATTCTGAATCTGTTCTATCCCGATCACGACCGCTTCTGGCTCGGTTTACTTCCCGGCGTGCCGGCGGTGCTAGCCTTTCTGCTTAGCGGCTATCGTCAGCGCCTGCCGCGCCTGTGGCGGGCGATGCGCTGGCTGCTGGTGCTATCGCAAGTGCTGCTGTTGCTCTGGCAGCCGATGCTATGGCTGAGCGGCGAATCGCCCTCATCGCTGACCATTGCGCTGCTGGTCGCGGATGGCTATGCCCTGTGGTGGCTGGCAACCAGCCGTCGCCTCGGCGCCTGTTTTCGCCAGACTAGCTTTTAATGGCACTTTTTACCGATCGTGAACTCCAACATGCGTTGAATGACTCAGAAAGGATTGTGAAATGAAATCGCTACGTGTAATGCTCTGCGCGCTTCCGCTGGCGCTCACCGGCTGCTCAACGATGAGCGCGGTCAACTGGTCGGCGGCCTATCCGTGGAACTGGTTTGGTTCTTCCACCGAGGTGACCGAGCAGGGGGTGGGTAAACTGACGGCGTCCACGCCGCTCAACGAACAGGCCATTAGCGATGCCCTGGGGGGCGACTATCGTTTGCGCAGCGGAATGAAGACCGATAAGGGCAATATCGTCCACTACTTTGAAGCGCTGAAAGACAACAGCGTGGCGCTGACCATCAATGGCGACAACGGTGCCATCAGCCGGATTGACGTGCGTGATGCCGAAATCAAAACCGCCAGCGGCGTGAAAATCGGCACACCGTTCAGCGATCTGTACAGCAAAGCCTTCGGCAACTGCCAGAAAGGCAGCAATGACAACGGGGCGGTCGTCGAGTGTCAGGCCGAGGGGAGCCAGCATATCAGTTACGCCTTCACCGGCCACTGGAGCGGCCCGGACGAACTGATGCCCTCCGACGATACGCTGAAAAACTGGAAGGTCAGCAAAATTATCTGGCGTCGCTAAATTGATCTGAAGAGACACGACGGCCCTGAAAAACGGTTACAATGGCGCGTTAGCAACGCGACAGCGTTGTGGTTGCATCATTTCAGGAGGAGCGATGTCTCAGGTTCAGAGCGGCATTTTGCCGGAACATTGCCGCGCGGCGATTTGGATTGAAGCCAATGTCAAAGGGGACGTTAACGCCCTGCGCGAAGCGAGCAAAATTTTTGTCGATAAAGTGGCCACCTTTCAGGCTAAATTCCCTGACGCCAAACTCGGTGCCGTGGTGGCGTTCGGCAATAACGTCTGGCGTCAGCTGAGCGGCGGCGAAGGGGCGGAAGAGTTAAAAGATTTTCCGGTCTACGGCAAAGGGCTGGCGCCGGCCACCCAGTATGACCTGCTGATTCATATTTTATCCGCCCGCCATGAAGTGAACTTCTCGGTAGCGCAGGCCGCGCTGGCCGCCTTTGGCGACGCTATCGAGGTGAAAGAAGAGATCCACGGCTTCCGCTGGGTGGAAGAGCGTGACCTCAGCGGCTTCGTCGACGGCACCGAAAACCCGGCGGGGGAAGAAACCCGTCGTGAAGTGGCGGTCATTAAAGACGGCGTGGATGCGGGCGGCAGCTACGTGTTCGTCCAGCGCTGGGAGCATAATCTCAAACAGCTGAACCGCATGAGCGTGCCGGATCAGGAGATGATGATCGGCCGCACCAAGGAAGCCAATGAAGAGATCGATGGCGACGAACGTCCGGTCACGTCGCACCTGAGCCGCGTTGACTTAAAAGAAGATGGCAAAGGGCTGAAAATTGTTCGCCAGAGCCTGCCGTATGGCACCGCCAGCGGTACCCATGGCCTCTATTTTTGCGCTTACTGCGCGCGTCTGTACAACATCGAGCAGCAGCTGCTGAGCATGTTCGGCGATACCGACGGCAAACGCGATGCGATGCTGCGCTTCACCAAACCGGTGACCGGCGGATATTACTTCGCGCCGTCGCTGGAGCGTATCCAGGCGCTGTAATTTTTCCCCTCACCCTAACCCTCTCCCCAAAGGGGAGAGGGTACGGTAAGGTGCGGCTATGGGATCTGCGTGCGGACTCTCTTTCTCCCTCTCGCTGAGGGAGAGGGAACTGTTCGGTGCGGTTATGGAATCTGCGTGCGGACTCTCTTTCTCCCTCTCCCTCAGGGAGAGGGGCGGGGTGAGGGCATTGGTGGCTCAGGTGCTTCAAGTATCGCCTCCATCACCGCATCTTCATGCTCTTCAAACTCATTATTCCAGAAGCGTAAAACACGCCATCCCTCGCTCTGTTGCCAGCGGGTGCGGCGTCATCGTGTTGGCCGCCGTCCAGTTCAATCGCCAGCCGTATTGCGCAGCAGGCAAAATCGAGAATATAGGGACCAACGGGATGCTGGCGGCGAAACTTATAGCAAGCAAAACGGCGGTTGCGCAGTAAGTACCATAGTCGACGTTCTGTTGGCGTTAAGCTACGTCTGAGCTGACGAGCAAATATCTGTGTGTTTTTCATATAAACACAGTGCGCGCCTGGCTGCCGTTTGTCACAATGACACGTCTAATCTGCGAGCCGCTTTCAGCTAAGCTTTGCCAGGTGCTTATTCCCTTTTCGACTTCCAAATCGCCAAACGGTATATAAAACCGTTACTCCTTTCGTACCCGTTATAAATATGATGATCATCAGTAAATGATCATTTTTGATAAGGGTGCGCAATGGCCGTTAAATCACTGAAAAAAGGATATCTGGCGCTGGCGGCTTCCCTGCTGCTGGTGGCGCAGGCGCAGGCGACGGAGCTGCTGAACAGCTCCTATGATGTCTCCCGCGAGCTGTTTGCCGCCCTTAACCCGCCTTTTGAGCAGCAGTGGGCGAAGGACAATGGTGGAGACAAGCTGACCATCAAGCAGTCGCACGCCGGCTCTTCCAAGCAGGCGCTGGCGATCCTGCAGGGCCTGAAGGCGGACGTGGTGACCTACAACCAGGTGACGGACGTGCAGATCCTGCATGACAAAGGCAACCTGATCCCGGCCGACTGGCAAAGCCGCCTGCCAAACAACAGCTCGCCGTTCTATTCGACGATGGGCTTCCTGGTGCGCAAAGGCAACCCGAAAAACATTCATGACTGGAACGACCTGGTCCGCTCTGACGTTAAGCTGATCTTCCCGAACCCGAAAACCTCGGGCAACGCGCGGTACACCTACCTGGCGGCCTGGGGCGCGGCGGATAAAGCCGACGGTGGCGATAAAGCCAAAACCGAACAGTTTATGACCCAGTTCCTGAAGAACGTCGAAGTCTTCGACACCGGCGGACGCGGGGCGACCACTACCTTCGCCGAGCGCGGCCTGGGCGATGTGCTGATCAGTTTCGAGTCGGAAGTGAACAATATTCGCAAGCAGTATGAGGCGCAGGGATTTGAAGTGGTGATCCCGAAAACCAACATTCTGGCGGAGTTCCCGGTGGCCTGGGTGGATAAAAACGTCAAAGCCAACGGCACGGAAAAGGCGGCGAAAGCCTATCTGAACTGGCTCTACAGCCCGCAGGCGCAGACCATCATTACCGACTACTACTATCGGGTAAACAACCCGAAAGTGATGGATTCGCTGAAGGATAAATTCCCGCAGACCGAACTGTTCCGCGTGGAGGACAAGTTTGGCTCCTGGCCTGAGGTGATGAAAACCCACTTCGCCAGCGGCGGCGAACTGGACAAACTGCTGGCGGCGGGGCGTAAGTAATGTTTGCTGTGTCGTCCAAGCGCGTGCTGCCGGGCTTTACCCTGAGCCTCGGCACCAGCCTGCTGTTTGTCTGTCTGATTCTGTTATTACCGCTCAGCGCGCTGGTGATGCAGCTGGCGCAGATGAGCTGGGCGCAGTACTGGGATGTGATCACCAACCCGCAGGTGGTGGCGGCCTATAAGGTGACGCTGCTGTCGGCGTTCGTGGCCTCGATTTTTAACGGCGTCTTCGGTCTGCTGATGGCGTGGATCCTTACCCGCTATCGTTTTCCGGGCCGCACGCTGCTGGATGCCTTAATGGACCTGCCGTTTGCGCTGCCGACGGCGGTAGCCGGCCTGACCCTGGCCTCGCTGTTTTCGGTAAACGGCATTTACGGGGAATGGCTGGCGAAGTTCGATATTAAAGTGACCTATACCTGGCTCGGTATCGCCGTGGCGATGGCTTTCACCAGCATCCCGTTCGTGGTGCGTACCGTGCAGCCGGTGCTGGAAGAGCTGGGACCGGAATATGAAGAGGCAGCGGAAACGCTGGGCGCCACGCGCTGGCAGAGTTTTCGCAAGGTGGTCCTGCCGGAGCTGTCGCCGGCGCTGCTGGCGGGCATCGCCTTGTCGTTTACCCGCAGCCTCGGCGAATTCGGCGCGGTGATTTTTATCGCCGGCAACATCGCGTGGAAGACGGAAGTGACGTCGCTGATGATCTTTATTCGTCTGCAGGAGTTTGACTATCCGGCGGCGAGCGCCATCGCCTCAGTGATCCTGGCCGCCTCGCTGCTGCTGTTGTTTTCCATCAATACCCTGCAGAGTCGCTTTGGTCGACGCGTGGTAGGTCACTAATGGCGGAAGTTACTCAATTGAAACGCTACGACGCGCCCCGCATCAACTGGGGCAAATGGTTTCTGATTGGCGTCGGGATGCTGGTTTCCGCCTTCATCCTTGTGGTGCCGATGCTCTACATCTTCATCCAGGCCTTCAGCAAAGGGTTAATGCCGGTGCTGGAAAACCTGGCGAACCCGGACATGCTGCACGCCATCTGGCTGACGGTGATGATCGCCTTGATTACCGTGCCGGTGAACCTGGTGTTCGGGACCTTGCTGGCCTGGCTGGTCACGCGCTTTACGTTCCCGGGACGCCAGCTGCTGTTGACGATGCTGGATATCCCGTTCGCCGTCTCGCCAGTGGTCGCGGGTCTGGTTTATCTGCTGTTCTACGGCTCTAACGGTCCGCTGGGCGGCTGGCTTGATGCACATAATCTGCAAATCATGTTCGCCTGGCCGGGCATGGTGCTGGCGACGATCTTTGTCACCTGTCCGTTTGTGGTGCGTGAGCTGGTGCCGTTGATGATGAGTCAGGGCAGCCATGAAGATGAGGCGGCGGTATTGCTGGGGGCTTCCGGATGGCAGATGTTCCGCCGGGTGACGTTGCCCAATATTCGCTGGGCGCTGCTGTACGGCGTGGTGTTGACCAACGCCCGCGCCATCGGCGAATTCGGCGCGGTATCGGTGGTCTCCGGTTCGATCCGCGGAGAAACGCTTTCGCTGCCGCTGCAAATTGAATTACTGGAGCAGGATTACAACACCGTCGGCTCGTTTACCGCCGCGGCCCTGCTGACGTTAATGGCTATTCTGACCCTGTTTTTAAAGAGTATGTTGCAATGGCGTCTGGCCAACCAGGAAAAACGCGCGCAACAGGAGGGAAATCATGAGCATTGAGATTGCCAATATTAAGAAATCGTTTGGTCGCACCCAGGTGCTGAATGATATCTCGCTGGATATCCCTTCCGGACAAATGGTCGCGCTGCTGGGGCCTTCCGGCTCCGGGAAAACTACCCTGCTGCGGATTATCGCCGGGCTGGAGCATCAGACCAGCGGTCATATCCGCTTCCACGGCACCGACGTCAGCCGGATGCACGCCCGCGACCGTAAAGTGGGCTTCGTCTTCCAGCACTATGCGCTGTTCCGCCATATGACGGTGTTCGATAACATCGCTTTTGGCCTGACCGTGCTGCCGCGCCGTGAACGACCCAATGCGGCGGCGATTAAAGCCAAAGTGACCAAACTGCTGGAGATGGTGCAGCTGGCTCACCTGGCGGATCGCTATCCGGCGCAGCTGTCCGGTGGTCAGAAGCAGCGCGTGGCGCTGGCGCGCGCCCTGGCGGTAGAGCCGCAAATTCTGCTGCTGGATGAACCTTTCGGCGCGCTGGATGCGCAGGTGCGTAAAGAGCTGCGCCGCTGGCTGCGTCAGCTGCATGAAGAGCTAAAATTTACCAGCGTGTTCGTCACCCACGATCAGGAAGAGGCGATGGAAGTTGCCGACCGGGTGGTGGTGATGAGCCAGGGCAACATCGAACAAGCCGATGCGCCTGAACGCGTGTGGCGTGAGCCGTCCACCCGCTTCGTGCTGGAGTTCATGGGGGAAGTGAATCGTCTGCAGGGGGTTATCCGCGGCGGACAGTTCCACGTTGGCGCCCACCGCTGGCCGTTAGGCTATACCCCGGCATACCAGGGGCCGGTGGATCTGTTCCTGCGTCCGTGGGAAGTGGACATCAGCCGCCGAACCAGCCTGGATTCGCCGCTGCCGGTGCAGGTCCTGGAGGCCAGTCCGAAAGGACACTACACCCAATTAGTCGTCCAGCCTCTGGGGTGGTATGACGAACCGCTGAGCGTGGTGTTAACGGGCGATGAGGCGCCGTCCCGCGGCGAACGGCTGTTCGTCGGGCTGCAAAATGCGCGCCTGTACAACGGTACCGAGCGTATCGAGCCGCGCGGCGAGCTTGCTCTGGCGCAGTCGGCCTGATAGCTTAAATCCATGTGCTTTTGCCGGGTGAGGCTGTGCTTACCCGGTCTGAAATTATCACGCGTCTGGTAGGCCGGGTAAGCGAAGCGCCGCCCGGCTTTTTTATTGAGTAAACATCGTGAATACACTCGAACACACCATCGGCAATACCCCTCTGGTCAAACTTCAGCGTCTCGGACCGGACAACGGCAGCGAAATCTGGGTCAAACTCGAAGGCAATAATCCGGCCGGTTCGGTGAAAGATCGCGCTGCGCTGTCGATGATCGTCGAAGCGGAAAAGCGCGGCGAAATTCAGCCCGGCGACGTGCTGATCGAAGCGACCAGCGGCAACACCGGTATCGCGCTGGCGATGATCGCCGCGCTGAAAGGCTACCGGATGAAGCTGCTGATGCCCGACAACATGAGCCAGGAGCGCCGGGCCGCGATGCGCGCCTACGGCGCCGAGCTGATCCTGGTCACCAAAGAGCAGGGGATGGAGGGGGCTCGCGACCTGGCCCTCGAGATGGCTCAGCGCGGGGAGGGCAAACTGCTCGATCAGTTTAACAACCCGGACAACCCCTACGCCCACTACACCACCACCGGGCCGGAAATCTGGCAGCAGACCGCAGGGCGTATCACCCACTTTGTCTCCAGTATGGGGACCACCGGCACCATTACCGGCGTGTCACGATTTCTGCGCGAACAGAGTAAACCGGTGACCATCGTCGGCCTGCAGCCGGAGGAGGGCAGCAGTATTCCCGGGATCCGCCGCTGGCCGGCAGAGTATATGCCGGGGATCTTTAACGCTTCGCTGGTGGATGCGGTGCTGGATATTCATCAGCAGGATGCCGAGAACACCATGCGTCAGCTGGCGGTGCGGGAAGGCATTTTCTGCGGCGTCAGCTCTGGCGGCGCGGTAGCCGGGGCGTTACGTATCGCCCGCGAAAATCCAGGCGCGGTGGTGGTGGCGATCGTCTGCGATCGCGGCGATCGCTACCTCTCCACCGGCGTGTTCGGCGAGGAACACTTTAGCCAGGGAGCGGGTATTTAATCATCGAGCAGGTCGGTGCCGTAGGAGTTATCGACCGTGCACAACCAGCGCTCCCCCTGCTTCTGAAAGACATAGGTTGCGCGTCGCGTAACCTGTGTTATCCCCTGTGCCGTCGGGATATCCAGCCGGGTCTCCATTATCACCAGCGCATTGCCGCCGCCCTCAATGACCTCCATTTTCCCCTGGGTCACTATCAGCCGGTGCTGGAAATAGTCGGCAATGGCGATAAACGCTTTGCGGATATTCTCTTTCCCTCTGACCACCATGCCCGGTTTGACGACCAGCGCGGCGTCTTCCGCGTAATAGCCCATCAGGGTATCGTAATCTTCCTGCGAGATAGCGCGGTCGCAGGCTTCGATGACTGCTTTTAGGGTCAGGTCAATGTGATGCATCTCTGGTGCTCCTTATTGTGAGCGATGTGTCCGCCACCGTGAGCGTTTCATCCGTTTCGACGATCCGGGCATGCAGGTAAGACTACGCCTGTTTTCGTTTATTTTTACAGTAACTTGTCGGCAGTAGCTACCACTCCCCGATGCGTTCGACGCACTGCCTGCGTCAGGGAGCGTCTAAGACCTGGGCTATATCGGCCGCCAGGCGGGCAATCTCATCGTCATTCAGGCGGCCCAGCGACAGGCGTAGCCCGTGGGAGGGCGTACGAATGCCAAACACCTCCCCCTCGCGGACCAGCCAGCCGGCGCGGGCCAGGCGTAAGGCGTAGGGCTGGCTCGCCGTTGGCAGCGGCAGCCAGAAATTAAGGCCGTCGCCAGGCGTAGCATGGCTGTAGCCGTGACGGGCTAGCGCTGCCGCCAGTTTCTCATTCTGCTGGCGATAGTGACGGCGGGTCTCCGTCATCGAGGCGATAAATGCCTCATCGGTGAGACAGGCCAGCGTCAGATACTGCAGCAGATGACTGACCCACTGGCTGCCGGCGTTAAGCCGCAGGCGCAGCGCCGAGGAGGTGTCGATATCGCTGGCGATAAAGGCCAGCCGCAGGTCTGGCCCGAGGGTTTTTGACATCGAACGCACCACCGCCCAGCGCTGGGTGCTCGCGGGCAGAGGAGAAAACCAGGGCGTAGCCGACAGCAGGGCAAAATGGTCATCGACGATCGCCAGCACCTGCGGATAACGGACCAGCACCTCCCGCAGGGCATGCGCCCGGGTTTCCGTCAGGCTACAGCCGGTAGGATTGTGCGCGCGCGGGGTTAAGATCACCGCCCGCGCGCCGTTGCGTAACGCCTCCTCCAGCCCGACAGGATCCATCCCCTCGGCATCCACCGCCACCGGGCAGGGGGTAAAGCCAGCGTAACGCACCATATTGATGCTGCTAAGAAAACAGGGATCTTCAACCACCACGCCGTCGCCGGGGAGCAGCAAGGCGCACAGCAGACGCTCCAGCGCGTCAATCGCCCCGCTGGCGAGGTTCAGGGCAAAGGGAACGGTTATCTCCCCGGAAAACCATGCCTCAGCCCATTCGCCAAGCCGCGGCTCGATGGGGGCATCGCCATACAGGTGGGGCGTGCGGGCAATTTGGCCCAGATAGCGTGCTAAATCAGGCAGCCTGGCGGGGTCCGGATTGCCGCTGGAGAGATCGTTCAGCGGCGTCGTGGGGTCACCGCCCTCCAGCGCCGGCAGCGGATCCCGTGCTTTGATGGCCGTGCCGTTTCGTCCCTGGCTCACGGCCAGACCAGATGTCACCAGCCGTTTATAGGCGGCGGCGACGGTATTGCGATTCACCGCCAGCTGGCTGGCGAGCTCGCGTACCGGCGGCAGAACTTCTCCGGGCTGCAAGCCACCGCTCTGCACCAGATGGCGGATATGATCGAAGATATCGCTGGCGGTTTTTCCGGCAAACATTATTGACCTATGACAAAATGAAATTTAGCATAGGACGAATCATAATCAGAGCGTGACCCGCTGTCCAGCGGGGGGAGAAAAGATGGGCCAGCAAGATGACATACAATCAGTGCTCTTTCACGACAAAAGCCGGGCGTCGGAAGTCGATATCGTCGCCGTGCAGTCGCAGGTAGTTTACGGCAGCGTCGGCAACAGTATCGCGGTACCGGCGATTAAACAGCACGGTTTGCGCGTGCTGGCGGTGCCGACGGTGCTGTTCAGCAATACGCCCCATTATGAGACGTTCTATGGCGGCATTATCCCGGAGGAGTGGTTTGTCGGGTACCTGCAGGCGCTTGAGGAGCGCGACGCGTTGCGCGAACTGCGTGCGGTGACCACCGGCTATATGGGCAACGCCGTGCAAATTGAACGCCTGGCGCAGTGGCTGACGCGGGTCCGCGACCGCCATCCCGATCTCTGTATTCTGGTGGATCCGGTGATTGGCGATGTCGACAGCGGCATCTACGTCAAGGCCGAGATCCCGGAAGCCTATCGTCAGCACCTGCTGCCGCTGGCGCAAGGGATCACCCCTAATCTGTTTGAGCTGGAGACGCTGAGCGGCCGGCGCTGTCGCAATCAGCAGGAGGCGGTCGCCGCGGCGCGAAGCCTGCTGTCGGACAGTCTCAAGTGGGTGGTGATCACCAGCGCGCCAGGAGAGGCCGCTTCGACAATCAATGTGCTGGTGGTGACGGCCGATGCAGTGCAGGTGGTGGTTCACCCGCGGGTGGAGACGGACTTGAAGGGTACCGGCGATCTGTTTTGCGCTGAGCTGGTGAGCGGGTTGCTTTCGGGCCTGGCGCTGGGGGCAGCGACGGAAGCAGCCGCCCAGCGCGTGCTGGAGGTGATGAACTGGACTGCCGCGCAGGGGTGTGACGAACTGATCCTGCCGCCGCTGGAGCAACAGAGATGAAAAGCTATCGGTTAGTGATCCGTCAGCAGGGACGCATTGTTGGTCATTTTGATACCACAGGGGAGGCGGCGCTGGAGGATGCCTGCGTGGCGCGGTCGCTGTTCGGCCTGGCCGGAGGATATCAGTGCGAACTGCTGGTCTCTGACGGCGAGCGGCGCATTCTGGAGAGCACCCCGGAAGGATTGCGTCTCTTATCTCGCGAAAAATGCTATCAGCCGGTGACCCACGCGATATAAAAAAATGGCGCCTTTCGGCGCCATTTCTATGCAGCAATCATTACTTCTTAATGCGGATTACCGGGGTTTCACCCACGGTCACGCTACCGGACAGTTTGATCAGCTCTTTGATCTCGTCCATGTTGGAGATAACCACCGGAGTCAGGGTAGACTTGGCTTTCTCTTCCAGCAGCGGCAGATCGAATTCGATAACCGGGTCGCCGACTTTCACGCGCTGGCCTTCTTCAGCGATACGCTTGAAGCCTTCGCCTTTCAGTTCAACGGTATCAATACCGAAGTGAACGAACAGCTCGATGCCGCTATCAGATTCAATAGAGAACGCATGGTTGGTTTCGAAAATTTTACCAATGGTACCGTCTACCGGCGCGACCATTTTGTTGCCGGTCGGTTTGATGGCAATCCCATCGCCCACAATTTTTTCCGCAAAAACCACATCCGGCACGTCTTCAATGTTGACGATCTCACCGGAGAGGGGAGCAACAATCTCAATAGTTCCGGTGTCTTTCTTGTCATCAGAAACCAGAGATTTCAATTTATCAAACAAACCCATGATCTTCTCCTAAGCAGTAATTTGGGCCGCGCATCTCGTGGATTAGCAGATTGTTTTTTCTTCAATGAACTTGTTAACCAGCGTCATTAACTCGTCCGTTGTCGGTTGAGCAAGAGCCTGCTCTGCTAATACTTTCGCATCTTCGAAGTTCGTGTTACGAATAATCTTCTTGATGCGCGGGATGGAAATGGCGCTCATAGAGAATTCGTCCAGCCCCATACCCAGCAACAGAAGTGTAGCACGTTCATCGCCCGCAAGCTCACCGCACATGCCAGTCCATTTACCTTCAGCGTGAGAAGCATCAATAACTTGCTTAATCAGATTCAGTACAGACGGTGACATCGGCTGGTAAAGATGTGAAATCATATCATTACCACGGTCAACTGCCAGAGTATATTGCGTTAAATCATTGGTGCCGATACTAAAGAAATCAACTTCTTTGGCCAGATGACGAGCAATGGTCGCCGCAGCCGGTGTTTCCACCATCACGCCGATCTCAATGGATTCGTCAAATGCTTTACCTTCGTCACGCAGTTCCTGTTTGTAGATTTCGATCTCTTTCTTCAGCGCACGCACTTCTTCAACAGAGATGATCATCGGGAACATAATGCGCAGCTTACCGAAAGCGGAGGCACGCAGGATGGCGCGAACCTGATCGCGGAGGATCTCTTTACGATCCATGGCGATACGCACGGCACGCCAGCCGAGGAACGGGTTCTCTTCTTTCGGGAAGTTCATGTACGGCAGCTCTTTGTCGCCGCCGATGTCCATGGTACGCACGATAACGGCCTGAGAGCCACAGGCTTCAGCCACCGCTTTATAAGCCGCAAACTGCTCTTCTTCGGTTGGCAGCGCGTCGCGATCCATGAACAGGAATTCAGTACGATACAGGCCTACGCCTTCGGCGCCGTTGCGCTCAGCACCTTCGACGTCGCGAACGGTACCGATGTTGGCGCACACTTCAACCTGATGGCCGTCGAGAGTAATCGCCGGCAGATCTTTCAGTTTCGCCAGTTCGGCTTTTTCTTCCGCAACCTGAGCTTGCAGATTACGCAGCGCTTCAATTTGCTCGTTAGACGGGTTGATCAGAACCTGGTTGTTCACCGCGTCGAGAATCAGATAGTCGCCGTTTTTCACCTGCGCCGTGATGCTGCCGGTGCCCACGATGGCCGGCAGTTCCAGGGAACGCGCCATGATGGAGGTGTGGGAGGTACGACCGCCCGCGTCGGTGATGAAACCCAGCACTTTTTTCAGGTTCAGCTGTGCGGTTTCAGACGGGGTCAGATCGGCGGCGACGAGGATGACTTCATCCTGAATCGCGCTCAGATCGATGATAGCCAGACCAAGGATGTTGCGCAGCAGGCGCTTACCGATATCACGTACGTCAGCCGCACGTTCTTTCAGGTATTCATCGTCCAGCTCTTCCAGGGCAGTGGCCTGACCGTCGATAACTTCATTGGCTGCCGCGTCGGCAGTCATGTGCTTATCTTTAATCAGGGCTATGATTTCCTGCTCAAGCTCCTCATCTTCCAGCAGCATAATATGCCCTTCGAAGATGGCTTCTTTTTCTTCACCGAAAGTTTCACCAGCTTTGGTTTTGATGACCTCCAGCTGGGCGGAGGCCTTGGCGCGGCCGCTCAGGAAACGTTCGACTTCCTGATCAACCTTATCGGCAGAAATTTTCTTCCGGTCGATGACAATTTCATCTTCCTTCAGCAGCAGTGCTTTGCCGAAGGCGATACCCGGGGATGCTAAAATGCCTGAAATCATAACCCTACCTTACTTGTGACTGATATGAAAAAGAACCCGTGAACTTACTCGAGTTCAGCCATCAGTTTAACCAGATGCTCAACAGCTTTCTGCTCATCTTCGCCTTCCGCGGAGAGGGTCACTACGGTGCCCTGGGTCAGGCCCAGAGTCTGCAGTTTGAACAGGCTTTTGGCGCTGGCGCTTTTGCCGTTGGAGGTTACAGTGATCTCAGAAGTGAAGCCTTTAGCTTCTTTAACAAACTGAGCAGCAGGGCGGGTGTGCAGACCGTTCGGAGCGGTAATGGTAACTTCTTGCTGGAACATTATATTTCCCCAACTTATAGGTTTAGTGTTGTGGACCTAAAGTCTAGTCTAACGACTCGACTTTAGCCTGTATTGTTAGCGCCGGCGTTACGTTTCCGGCCTTGGCGTCGGCAGCGCCTGGCGCTGCGAAGACCTGCGGGCCATTGACGTCTAGCACGTCATTAAACATTATGCCGCGAAAGGAAGACTTGAACCAAATCATAAAATCGATTCAGCTGGCGGAAATCCTCTTCTGAATAATTTCGCGCATCAAAATAAATGTGCTGGTTAAATACCAGACCCTACGAGGTGAATCAATGCCAGGAGGGGTAAAACTTTGACGTATGCCACAAAAAAGCACCTGAAAAGGTGCTTTTTTACACATTATTTACAAGCTGGCACTACTGTTGCAGTTCTTTCTCGGTGAAGAGATCGGCAAACAGCGCGGTGCTTAAATAACGCTCACCCGAGGAAGGCAGGATAACCACAATATTCTTATTGGTAAAGGCCTCATCTTCCTGCAGCTTCAGCGCCGCGGCAACGGCGGCCCCGGAAGAGATACCCGCCAGGATGCCTTCTTCTTCCATCAGGCGGCGTGCGGTGGAGATCGCTTCATCATTGGTGATGCCGATTACTTTGTCCACCAGCTTCAGATCCAGGTTGCCAGGAATGAAGCCGGCGCCGATGCCCTGAATTTTGTGCGGGCCCGGCTTGAGCTCTTCACCCGCCAGCGCCTGGGAAATGACCGGCGAATCGGTCGGTTCAACCGCGACGGTGATCAGATCTTTTTTGCCCTTGGTGTTTTTAATGTAGCGGCTGACGCCGGTCAGCGTACCGCCGGTACCGACGCCGGAGATGAAGACATCCACCTGACCGTCGGTGTCTTCCCAGATTTCCGGACCGGTGGTCTTTTCGTGGATTTCCGGGTTAGCCGGGTTGCTGAACTGCTGCAGCAGCAGGAATTTTTCCGGGTTGCTGGCGACAATCTCTTCCGCTTTCTGAATGGCGCCTTTCATGCCTTTGGCGCCTTCGGTCAGCACCAGGTTGGCGCCCAGCGCTTTCAGAAGCTTACGACGCTCAATGCTCATGGTTTCCGGCATGGTTAGCGTTAGCTTGTAGCCGCGTGCCGCCGCCACGTAGGCGAGGGCGATACCGGTGTTGCCGCTGGTCGGTTCGACCAGTTCCACGCCAGGTTTCAGCACGCCGCGCTTTTCAGCATCCCAGATCATATTGGCGCCGATACGGCATTTTACGCTAAAGCTCGGGTTACGAGATTCTACCTTTGCCAGGATACGACCGTTACCAATTCGGTTCAGTCGTACCAGCGGCGTATGACCGATAGTCAGGGAGTTGTCTTCAAAAATCTTACTCATGGCCCGTCCTTAACTGTATGAAATTTGGGGGTACGGCATCAGCATACCCGCTTAAAGAATATGCGGAAGTAAGGATTTAGCATATCTATATGCGTAAGGGAAATAATGATGAGCAAGAAGGAATAAGCGGAGATATAAGGAGCGGCGCTCGCCGCTCCCCGGGGGAGGTGTGACGACTACTTCCAGCTGGCGTGTCTGTCGCGATAGCAATCGACCCACATGGCGGTGGCGCCGCAGATAGCCACCGGGAGGATCACCAGGTTTAACACCGGGATCATGGTGAACAGGCTGGTGAGCGCGCCAAACTGCATATTCATCACCTTGCGGCTGCGCAGCGCTTCGCGCATGGTCCTGAAGGGGACCTTGTGGTTATCGAAGGGGTAATCGCAGTATTGAATCGCCAGCATCCATGCGCTGAACAGGAACCAGAGTACCGGAGCCACCGTCTGGCCAACGCCGGGTATAAAGTAGAGCAGCAACAGCACGATGGCGCGGGGCAGGTACCATGCCAGCTTCTGCCACTCACGCTTCATGATGCGTGGAATATCCTTCATGATGCCAAAGACGCCGACGTCCGGCGGGGTGGCGCCAGTCAGACGCGCTTCCAGCTGTTCCGCCAGCAGGCCGCTGAACGGGGCGGCAATCCAGTTGGCAATAGTAGAAAAGAAGTAGCCAAACACCAGCAGGATCGACAGCACCACCACCGGCCACAGCAGGTAGTTCAGCCACTGCAGCCAGTCAGGTACATGGCTCATCAGCGAAGGGATCCAGCTGTCGAGACGGGTAAACAGCCACCAGAAAGCACCGCCCATCAGCAGCACGTTAACCAGTAAAGGCAGGAAGACATAACGACGTATGCCCGGCAGCCCGATGAGTTTCCAGCCCTGCGAAAAATAGTGTACGCCGCTACGCGGGGTCGGTGCGGATGATGAAACCATAGCCAGGCATTGCTCCTTTTTTAACATCCAGTGTGAATGCTCGCTTATTTTATCGGGTCGTCAGACAATAACCAGTTAGGAAATGTTCGAAAAAACAGCAAAAAGCACGATTTAGTTCATCTTTATGTGGTGAAAGCGACCGACGCACTTGCACTTGAGGTAATCGGCAAATACTCTTAGTGAGTAAATGTTTGCCGTGGTGGCAAGGTGTTAGAACAACAGAGAATATAATGATGCAGGATTTGCGTCTGATATTAATCATTGTTGGCGCGATCGCCATAATCGCTTTACTGGTACATGGTTTCTGGACCAGCCGTAAAGAACGTTCTTCGATGTTTCGCGATCGCCCACTGAAACGTATGAAGTCGCGCGACGATGAGTCGGAAAACGACGACTTTGATGATAATGTTGAAGGCGTAGGTGAAGTCCGCGTTCATCCGGTGACTCACGCTCCGCACGGCGCGCATGGGGAGCATGAAGCCCCTCGTCAGGCGCCGCAGCACCAGTACCAGCCGCCTTACGAGCGCCAGATGCAGCAGCCTGTGCGTCCTGAGGAACCGGTTCGTCAGGCGCCGCCGCCGCGCCAGGCCCCGGTACAACCGCAGGGACAACCGTCTGCGCCGCATGCGGCTCCGCAGCCGGGCTGGCAACAGCCGCAACCCGCGCAGCCGCCCGTGCAACCGCAACACCAGCCGCAGCCTGTTGTGCAACAGCCTGTCGCGCCGCAGCCGGTGACCCCGACCGTCGCCCAGCCGCAGCCGGCCGCTCCGCAGCAGCCTGCGCCACAGCCTGTTGCCGCGCCGCAGCCCGCGGTGGCTGAACCGCAGCCGACAGAGCCGCAGCAGCCTGCAGCGCCACAGCCGAAAGAGCGTAAAGAGACGGTCATCGTGATGAACGTCGCCGCGCACCATGGCGCGCAGCTTAACGGCGAGGTGCTTATCAATAGCATCCAGCAGGCCGGCTTCAAGTTTGGTGAAATGAATATTTTCCACCGCCATCTGAGCCCGGACGGCAGCGGCCCGGTGCTGTTCAGCCTGGCCAACATGGTGAAGCCGGGGACCTTCAATCCGGACAGCATGGCGGATATGATGACCCCTGGGGTGACTATCTTTATGCAGGTCCCTTCCTACGGTGATGAACTGCAGAACTTCAAGCTGATGCTGCAGTCTGCGCAGTATATCGCCGATGAAGTGGGCGGCGTGGTGCTTGACGATCAGCGTCGCATGATGACGCCGCAAAAACTGCGTGAATACCAGGATCGTATTCGCGAAGTGAAAGACGCGAACGCCTGACGTCCCGCGTTATCTCAACTCCTTCTCAACCCCCGCCTGTCGGGGGTTTTTTATCATTGATGGTGTGATATGGAACCGATCGAACAACAACTGACTGAACTGCGAACCACGCTTCGCCATCATGAATACCTGTACCACGTTATGGACGCGCCGGAAGTGCCCGATGCGGAGTATGACCGGCTGATGCGCGAGCTGCGCGAGCTGGAGAGCCAGCATCCGGAGCTGATTACCCCGGATTCGCCGACTCAGCGCGTGGGGGCGGCGCCACTGACCGCCTTCAGCCAGATCCGCCATGAAGTGCCGATGCTGTCGCTGGACAACGTGTTTGACGAAGAGAGCTTTCTGGCCTTCAACAAGCGGGTGCTGGATCGCCTGAAAAGCACTGACCCGCTCATCTACTGCTGCGAGCTGAAGCTCGACGGTCTCGCGGTGAGCATTCTCTACGAAAACGGCGTGCTGGTGCAGGCGACGACCCGCGGCGACGGCACCACCGGCGAGGATATTACCTCTAACGTGCGAACCATCCGCACCATCCCGCTCAGGCTGCATGGCGATAATATCCCCGCACGCCTGGAGGTGCGCGGGGAAGTGTTCCTCCCGCAGGCCGGGTTCGAAAAAATCAATGAAGAAGCTCGCCGCACCGGCGGAAAAGTGTTTGCTAACCCGCGCAATGCGGCGGCGGGCTCGTTGCGCCAGCTGGACCCGCGCATCACCGCGAAGCGACCGCTTACTTTCTTCTGCTACGGCGTTGGGGTGCTGGAGGGCGGTGAGCTGCCGGCCAGCCACTCGGCCCGTTTACAGCAGTTTAAAGCATGGGGATTACCGGTGAGCGATCGCGTCACTCTTTGCCATACCCCCGAGGAAGTGCTCACTTACTATCGTAAAGTCGAGGAAGATCGTCCCCATCTGGGCTTTGACATTGATGGCGTGGTGATCAAAGTCGATTCGCTGGCGCTGCAGGAACAGCTGGGTTTCGTCGCCCGCGCGCCGCGCTGGGCCGTGGCCTTTAAGTTCCCGGCCCAGGAGCAGATGACTTTCGTCCGGGACGTGGAGTTCCAGGTGGGCCGCACCGGGGCGATTACGCCGGTGGCGCGCCTGGAGCCGGTCCATGTCGCCGGCGTGCTGGTGAGTAATGCCACTTTGCATAACGCCGATGAGATTGAACGCTTAGGCTTGAAAATCGGCGACAAGGTGGTGATTCGCCGGGCAGGCGACGTGATCCCTCAGGTGGTCAACGTGGTGCTTTCCGAACGTCCGGCAGATGCCCGGGATGTTGAATTCCCGACCCACTGCCCGGTCTGTCAGTCAGACGTTGAGCGAGTGGAAGGCGAGGCGGTAGCCCGCTGTACCGGCGGCCTGATCTGCGGCGCGCAGCGCAAAGAGTCGCTCAAGCACTTTGTCTCCCGTCGCGCGCTGGACGTTGACGGCATGGGCGATAAGATCATCGACCAGCTGGTGGAGAAAGAGTACGTTCATACCCCGGCGGATCTGTTCCGGCTGACCGCAGGGAAACTGACCGGGCTGGATCGGATGGGACCGAAGTCCGCGCAAAACGTGGTCAACGCTCTCGAGAAAGCCAAAGAGACAACCTTCGCGCGTTTCCTCTACGCCTTGGGCATTCGCGAGGTAGGAGAAGCCACGGCGGCAGGCCTGGCGGCGCATTTTGGCACCCTCGAAGCCCTGGAGCAGGCTTCCATTGAGGAGCTGCAGAAGGTCCCTGATGTCGGCATCGTCGTCGCCACCCATACTTTCAACTTCTTTGCCGAAGAGAGCAACCGCGATGTCATTGCGCAGCTGCTGGCGGAAGGGGTTCACTGGCCGGCGCCGGTGGTGGTGAAGGCGGAAGAGATTGACAGCCCGTTTGCAGGCAAAACCGTCGTCCTGACCGGCAGCCTCAGTCAGTTGTCGCGGGATGATGCCAAAGCGCGTCTGGTGGCGCTAGGGGCGAAGGTGGCGGGCAGCGTGTCGAAGAAAACCGATCTGGTGATTGCAGGCGAAGCGGCGGGTTCTAAGCTGGCGAAAGCGCAGGAGCTCGGCATCGAGGTGATTGACGAAGCCGAAATGATGCGCCTGTTGGGAGAATAACGTGGATAAAGCGCAGCTGGTCGAGATCGCCAATACCGAGATGCCGTTCGGTAAATACAAGGGGCGTCGTTTAATCGATGTCCCGGAGGAGTATTTATTGTGGTTCGCGCGCAAGGATCAATTCCCTGCCGGCCATCTCGGCGAGCTGATGGCGCTGACCCTGCTGATTAAAAGCGAGGGGCTGAGCGATCTGGTCCAGCCCCTGAAGAAAGCGCGTTAGGCTTTGGCGGCGTTAGTCTTTTCCTGAGCGAGACGCGCATCGGTTTGCCGTTTATAGCGCCGCGCCAGCACCGCGCAGACCATCAGCTGGATTTGATGGAAGATCATCAGCGGCAGCACCATGATGCCGAGGATGGAGGTCGGGAAGAGAATATTGGCCATCGGGATGCCGTTGGCCAGGCTCTTTTTCGAACCGCAGAAGACGATGGTAATTTCATCAGCTTTGTTAAAGCCGCAGCGGCGGGCGACGAACACGTTGACCGCGATGACGATGGCCAGCAGCACCAGGCTGACTACCACGATAAACAGCAGCGATCCCAGGCCCACTTTATGCCAGATCCCGTTCACCACCGCCTCGCTAAAGGCGGAGTAGACCACCAGCAGAATCGAGGTCTGGTCGGTCTTACCAATCCACTTCTTATGCTTCGCCACCCAGTTGCCGATCCACGGCCGCGATAAATGGCCGAGCACGAAAGGCAACAGCAGCTGCAGCATGATCTTTCCGACCTGCTCGAGGCTACCGCCTGCGCCGTGAAGGTTCATCAGGACCCCCACCAGCAGCGGTGAAACAAAGATGCCCAACAGGCTGGAGGCCGAAGCTGAGCAGACCGCCGCCGCGACGTTGCCTCCGGCCAGCGAGGTGAAGGCGATGGCGGATTGCACGGTGGCCGGCAGAATGCACAAATAAATAAAGCCGCTGTAGAGCATCGGATCGACCTTCACCGGCGCCCACCAGGCAAACAGAACCCCCAGCACCGGGAAGAGAATAAAGGTGCTGCACATCACCCACAGATGCAAACGCCAGTGGCTGCCGCCGGCGATAATTGCCTCCCGGGAGAGTTTGGCGCCATGCATAAAGAACAGCAGGGCGATGGCGGCGGTGGTGAGATGTTCAAAGAAGGGGACGAAAGCGCCACGGGCCGGGAAGAATGAGGCCAACAGGACAACGGTGACCAGGGTTGCCGTAAACGGATCGAGAATGCGGAAAAGTTTCATAAACGCTCCTGAAAAGAGATGCGCTATTGTGCTTTTTTTGATTTGAGAAATAAAATTGATTTATTGCATCTATTCATGAATTAAAAAGATGAATTACTCTCTGCGTCAGTTAAAAGTATTCGTTACCGTTGCCCGCGCCAGGAGCTTTAGCCGGGCGGGGGAGATGATTGGCTTAAGCCAGTCGGCCGTCAGCCACAGCGTCAAGGAGCTGGAGCATCAGACCGGAGTCCGTCTTCTTGACCGTACCACCCGGGAGGTGGTCCTCACCGAGGCGGGTCAGCAGCTGGCAGGCAGGCTGGAGCGTTTGCTCGATGAGCTTGCGGTGACGCTGCGCGATGCCGGTCGGGTAGGCCAGCAGCTGAGTGGCACCGTTAAGGTCGCCGCCAGCCAGACGATTTCCGCCCACCTTATTCCGCAGTGTATTGCTCACAGTAATCGACGTTATCCTGATATCGATTTTGTGCTGCACGACCGGCCCCAGCAGTGGGTCCTGGAGAGTATTCGCCAGGGAGAAGTGGATTTTGGCATCGTGATTGATCCGGGCCCGGCGGCCGATCTGCAGTGCGAGGTAGTCCTGGCGGAACCTTTTTTGCTGCTCTGCCGGGAGGATCATCCTTTTGCCAGCCTGACTGAAGTGCCATGGCAGGCGCTACAGAATGAGAGACTGATCCTGCAGGACTATGCTTCCGGCAGCCGTCCGCTGATTGATGCGGCGCTCAGCAGGCTGGCTGTCCGGGCGAACATTGTGCAGGAGATTGGCCATCCGGCAACGCTGTTTCCGATGGTGGAATCGGGAATTGGCATCAGCGTACTGCCGGCGCTGGCGCTGCCGTTACCGCAGGGAAGCCATCTGGCGGTGAAGCGACTGACTCCGGTAATGGAGCGGCAGCTGATGCTGGCATGCCGGAAAAACCGCTCGCTGTCGACCGCCGCCCAGGCGTTATGGGAAATCGTGCGAGAAGAAGGGGGCAATCTCACCGCCGCCAGGGTTGAAGATCCGCTGTATCAGCGTTGATTGCGTTTTATCGCCACGGGGAAGCTCGTGGCCGGGGCTGTGTTCCACGCATAGCAAAAAGGCGCCTTTAGGGCGCCTTTTTACATTGGTGGGTCGTGCAGGATGACTCGACTTCGCCTCGCCCTTCGGGCCGTCGCCGCAAGCGGCTCCGTTGTCTCACTGCGTTCGACCCGAACCTGCTGCAGGTTCGAATCGTTGAGTTCGGCGCATAGCAAAAAGGCGCCTTTAGGGCGCCTTTTTACATTGGTGGGTCGTGCAGGATTCGAACCTGCGACCAATTGATTAAAAGTCAACTGCTCTACCAACTGAGCTAACGACCCGAAGTGGTGGGTGATGACGGGATCGAACCGCCGACCCCCTCCTTGTAAGGGAGGTGCTCTCCCAGCTGAGCTAATCACCCACTTCGGTACTTCACATTTTGACAGAAAATTCAGCTGGCGAGAAAGTGGTGGGTGATGACGGGATCGAACCGCCGACCCCCTCCTTGTAAGGGAGGTGCTCTCCCAGCTGAGCTAATCACCCACTTCTCAATTTTCTGTTCTACACGGCGGAGACTACGTTAAGTAGTGGTGGGTGATGACGGGATCGAACCGCCGACCCCCTCCTTGTAAGGGAGGTGCTCTCCCAGCTGAGCTAATCACCCCCGCTGTGTGGAGTCGCATTATAGGGAGAGTTGAAAATGAGTCAACGCCTTTTCTAAAGAATTCGTTCGTTCGTCGTAAAATTAAACAAAGCGATCGTAAAACCGGCGTCATAGCATGATTTATAAACAAAAATGGCAAACCGCGACGTTCCGACGGGAACAACATTGAGGAATCAGCCCACGGTGTTAGAATATTGACCCATAATTTCCACCGGACATTGCCGTCTATCGGCATCTTTATTAAACGTAAGGCCAATTCATGAAAATCAAAACTCGCTTCGCGCCAAGCCCAACCGGCTATCTGCACGTTGGCGGTGCGCGTACTGCTCTCTATTCCTGGCTTTTTGCCCGTAACCACGGCGGTGAGTTTGTACTGCGTATTGAAGACACCGATCTCGAACGCTCCACCCCGGAAGCAATTGAAGCCATCATGGATGGCATGAACTGGCTGAATCTGCAATGGGACGAAGGTCCCTATTACCAGACCAAACGTTTCGATCGTTATAACAACGTGATCGATGAGATGCTGGAAGCCGGTACCGCTTATAAATGCTATTGCTCGAAAGAGCGTCTGGAAGCGTTGCGCGAAGAGCAGATGGCGAACGGTGAGAAGCCGCGTTACGATGGCCGCTGCCGCCATAGCCACGAGCATCATGCCGACGATGAGCCGTGCGTGGTGCGTTTCGCCAACCCGCAGGAAGGGTCAGTTATTTTTGACGATCAGATCCGCGGACCTATCGAGTTCAGCAACCAGGAGCTGGACGATCTGATCATTCGCCGTACCGATGGTTCCCCGACCTACAACTTCTGCGTCGTCGTGGATGACTGGGACATGGCGATCACCCACGTGATCCGTGGTGAAGATCATATCAATAACACGCCGCGCCAGATCAACATCCTTAAAGCGCTGAACGCGCCGGTGCCGGTATACGCGCACGTATCGATGATCAACGGCGACGATGGCAAGAAACTCTCCAAGCGCCACGGGGCGGTCAGCGTGATGCAGTATCGCGACGATGGCTACCTGCCGGAAGCGTTGCTTAACTATCTGGTGCGTCTGGGTTGGTCCCATGGCGATCAGGAGATCTTCACCCGCGAAGAGATGATCGAGTTCTTCTCGCTGGGGGCGGTCAGCAAATCCGCCAGTGCGTTCAACACCGACAAGCTGCTGTGGCTGAACCATCATTACATCAATACGCTGCCGGCGGAGTATGTGGCGACCCATCTGCAGTGGCATATCGAGCAGGAAAATATCGATACCCGCAACGGTCCGCAGCTGGCCGAGTTGGTGAAGCTGCTGGGCGAGCGTTGCAAAACGCTGAAAGAGATTGCCCAGAGCTGCCGCTACTTCTATGAAGAGTTCGCTGAGTTCGACGCCGACGCGGCGAAGAAACATCTGCGTCCGGTAGCGCGTCAGCCGCTGGAAGTCGTCCGCGACAAGCTGGCGGCGATTAGCGACTGGACGGCGGAAAACGTCCACCACGCGATTCAGGCGACCGCTGATGAGCTGGAAGTGGGCATGGGTAAAGTCGGTATGCCGCTGCGCGTGGCCGTTACCGGTGCTGGGCAGTCTCCTGCGCTTGACGTAACCGTCCATGCAATCGGCAAGTCCCGTAGCGTAGAGCGTATCAATAAAGCGCTGGCTTTTATGGCTGAGCGCGAAGGCCAGGCGTCCTGACGGGGACGTAGATGATATAACGGCAGGATATACTCCTGCCGTTTTTTTTGTCTGTTACGCCGGGCTGGCGATGCCGAGGCGGGCAAGAAAACCGCTAATCCCTTCCCGGGCCAGCAGGTCGCGGAGCTGCAGCTGTTCTGCCGGAGTCATCAGTTGCAGGGTTTCTGTGATTTGCCGCCAGATCGCGTCCGCCTCATTGACCAGGTAAGCGCCTGGCGATTCCGCGAGATGATTGTCGCTAAACAGATGGCGTCTGGCGGGAATGTTAGTCAAAAACTCACGCACCGGTTGGTCGATGACCACCAGTCGCGCTCGTCCCCCTTTAACGCCGGGTATCGCTTCTGTGCGCCATTTCTTCTCCCGAACCCAGCGATTGATCGTTTGTCTGGCCAGCCCCAGGCAGTCGGCAAGCTCTGCGGGCGTCATTTTATCTTTTAGTTTCATCATGGTTTACCGATCGCGGATCCCTAACCGAAGCAGTAACCCGGTGATCCCCTCGCGCAGCAACAGCGACATAAGCTGCTTCTGCTCGCTGGGGGTGAGTTCTTTACAGAGGGTTAGCAGCAGCGATTCCAGATCGCTGTCGTGGGGAGAATAGGTGCCGGGCGTCTCCGCCACGCGCTGGGCGCTGCGGATAAACTCCCTGACTTGCTCATTGACATGGACCAGGCGCGCCTTGCCGCCCTGGACGCCAGGCCGCGGAGAGGTCTGCCAGCCTTCTTTCCGCACCCACTTATTGATAGTTTGCCGACTGTAGCCGGTCAGATGGGCGATTTCTTCAGGTGTCATTCGTTCCTTGAGCATACTATTTCCTGAGTAAATGTATGGGAATTAGCTGTCCATGTTATAGCATCCTTTTACTGGAAAAGGTGACCTGTTTAACTTCTGGCTGCGATAAGGCTCGCAATGTCAGCAGGTTGCCTGCTTTTTCAGCGATTGAATCGAGAAGGATAATTTTGCCGTTGACACCTGAGCGAGGAATTCATATTATGCCGCCCGTCAACACGACACGCTTTACGTTACGGGGCTATAGCTCAGCTGGGAGAGCGCTTGCATGGCATGCAAGAGGTCAGCGGTTCGATCCCGCTTAGCTCCACCAAATTCTGCACCCAGCGGATTTGGTTCGTAAAGAGGTCCTGTGGGGCTATAGCTCAGCTGGGAGAGCGCTTGCATGGCATGCAAGAGGTCAGCGGTTCGATCCCGCTTAGCTCCACCAAAATTCAGAACCCTCGCTTCGGCGGGGGTTTTTGTTTTTATCTATTTTCATGTAAAGCATTTTCTGCTTAAGTCAGTTAATCTCCAGCAATTAAAATCGAAAGTAATTTCAGACTTTTTCCTGATAAATCACCTTGCCTGCCCTAAATAAGCAACATAACATTTCCCCCATTAAACGTAATGAGGTTGCCGGAGTTTTAATTAACAATAATGGTTGATAAAATTAACATTAATATCAAAAAAACTCTGTTGGCCTTTATCGTCTGTTTAGTCGCTATTCCGCTGGCTCGTTTTATTTCACCGCAAACGGTTATTGATGGCAATCTTATTTATATTGCCTGGCTGCCCATTAGCGTGATGTTTTCTGTTATTTTTATCTTTGGCCGCTATGCGATTGCGCCATTAATCCTCGCATTTGCCATCACCAATTGCTTTCTTATTAAATTAACGCTACCGCAGGCGCTTATCTTACTCTTTTGTCAGCTGTTTGCGGTGTTCTTCTCCTGCGCTATTCTAAGACTGATGGTGGGTAAGCGCTGGCGCTGTGGCCCGACGGCAAAACATATGGGAGCGCGGATCTTCTGGGGCGGCTTCTTCGCGCCGGTGCTGCTGAAACTCACCATGTACCTTGCCGGGCAATATTTTGCTTTTCCCTTATCTATTACCAGCTATTTTGGCAGTATGCCATTGATTTATACCGTAATAGATATTCAAAGTTTAATCAGCGCGGCATTAATTTTTACCACTTTTTTATATTATCCAATGCGGATGATTATCAATCCACGCTACGCCCGACGTTTCTGGCGGCAGGAATGTTTACCGTGGCTGGCAGCAAAATATCGTTCCTTTACGCTATATTGGTTTATTGCGCTGGCGGTGATATTAACGCTATTGTGTGCGCCGTATCAGTCTGAATTTATTGCCGGTTATTTAGTTCCGGTGATTTTTATCGTCTACTTTATCGGGATTAGCCGAATTGGTCATGCGCTGCTGCGTATTTCATGGTCGGTCTCGGCTTTTTTACTGGTGGTGTATAACAAAAACTTTCTCCAGGGCGTCCAAAGCGAGTATTCATTATCCTTTGTGCTCTCAGTGCTGATCTCCTTTACTATCTGTTTGTTTTATATGGCAGACACCTATGCCCGTAGCGACCGCAATAAACGCCGCTGGCGTAGTCAGGCGGAAGAAGATCCGCTGACTGGCTTGCCTAACCTGCGCGCGCTGGAGAGCCATTTACAGAGCTGTCCGCAGCAGGTTATCTGCAGCCTGCGTATTCATAATCTCGACTTTCTCAGCAGGCATTATGGCCTGATGATGGGGGTGGACTGTAAACGGCAGATTATTCGGGCGTTGCAACCGCTGCTGGGGGCGACGGATAAAGTTTTCCAGGTGCCGGGCAGCGAACTGATCCTCGTGCTTGACGGACCGGAGCCTTCGTCCCGTTTGCATCATATGGTCGCGGTTCTCAATCACAAAAAATTCAGCTGGCACAATCAGCCGCTGGATCTGGAGTTTGGCGCGGCCTGGGGCCGCGACGACGGTCAGCGCGAGGGACTTCACCAGATGCTGGGTCAGCTAAGCTGGCTTTCCGAACAGGCGGGTAGCGAACGTCGGGTGCTGGCCCTGGATGAGGAGCAGGAGCTGGTGGTGGATCAAACCACCGAGCAGGTGCGCCTCCTCATGCGCGTCAAGCAGGTGCTCAAAGAGCGGGCGCTGATGCTCTATGCGCAGCCGATTCAGAACAGGGAAGGGGAGGGATATCATGAGATCCTCACCCGCATGCGCTGTGGCGATAGCGTCATTATGCCCGATCAGTTTATCCCGTTGATTGTGCAGTTTAACCTCAGCCAACGTTTCGACATGCTGGTGCTGGAGACCTTGTTCAGCGTGCTTCATCAGCACCCTGGCCAGCGATTCTCGGTCAATCTGCTGCCTGCAACTCTGATGCAAAAGGACAGCGCCGCGCAGATTATCGCGCTGTTTCAACGCTATGCGGTCTCACCAGGCCTTATCACTATTGAAGTCACTGAAGAGCAGGCCTTCTCCAATGCCGACATCAGCCAGCAAAATCTTGAAGCGCTGCGCGCGTTTGGCTGTGCCATCGCCATTGATGACTTTGGCACCGGGTATGCGAACTATGAACGACTGAAGCATCTGCAAGCCGATATCATCAAGATTGACGGCTGCTTCGTTCGCGACATCCTCACTGACCCGCTGGATGCCATTATGGTGAAATCGATTGTTGAGATGGCGCGGGCGAAACAGATGAGCGTGGTGGCGGAATATGTCGAAAGCGAACCGCAAAAAGCGCGCTTGCTGGAGCTGGGGGTGAATTATCTGCAGGGCTACCTGGTGGGCAAGCCCCGGCCGCTGGGCGAATGACGGGTAAAAAAAAGCCGGGCATTGCCCGGCTCAGAGGACTGGCGCCTGTTACAGAACCAGAGCCGCAATTGAAGCAGACAGTACGCTGACCAGCGTGGAGCCGTAAACCAGCTTCAGACCGAAGCGTGAAACCACGTTGCCCTGTTCTTCGTTCAGACCTTTAATCGCCCCGGCGATGATGCCGATAGACGAGAAGTTGGCGAAGGAGACCAGGAAGATAGAGATAATGCCTTCCGCACGCGGGGAGAGCGTCGAGGCGATTTTCTGCAGATCCATCATGGCGACGAATTCATTGGAGACCAGCTTGGTGGCCATAATACTACCCACCTGCAGCGCTTCGCTTGCCGGCACACCCATCACCCAGGCGACCGGGTAGAAGATATAGCCAAGGATCCCCTGGAAGGAGATGCTGTAGCCGAACCAGCCGGTCACGGTAGCGAACAGGGCGTTCAGCGCGGAGATCAGCGCGATGAAGCCGATCAGCATCGCCGCCACGATAATCGCAACTTTAAAGCCCGCCAGAATGTATTCGCCCAGCATCTCGAAGAAGCTTTGACCTTCGTGCAGATTCGACATCTGCAGATTTTCTTCACTCTCTTCCACGCGGTACGGGTTAATCAACGACAGCACGATAAAGGTGCTGAACATGTTGAGCACCAGCGCCGCGACGACGTACTTCGGCTGCAGCATGGTCATATACGCGCCGACGATGGACATCGATACGGTGGACATCGCGGTCGCCGCCATGGTGTACATACGGTTGCGCGACATTTTGCCGAGAATATCTTTATAGGCAATAAAGTTTTCCGACTGGCCGAGGATCAGCGAGCTGACGGCGTTGAAGGACTCCAGTTTGCCCATGCCGTTGATTTTCGACAGCACGGTACCGATGGCGCGGATAACAATCGGCAGGATGCGAATATGCTGCAAAATACCGATCAAAGCGGAAATGAAGACGATAGGGCACAGAACCTTAAGGAAGAAGAAGGCCAGACCTTTGTCGTTCATGCTGCCGAACACGAAGTTTGTCCCTTCGTTGGCAAAGCCGAGAAGTTTATCAAACATCTCGGAGAAGCCTTTCACAAAACCCAGACCGATATCGGAGTTCAGGAAGAACCAGGCCAGCAGGACTTCAATGACAAGCAGTTGAACAACATAACGAATACGGATCTTTTTACGGTCATGACTGACCAACAGGGCCAGTATAGCCACCACAACGATCGCGAGGACAAAATGCAAGACGCGGTCCATAGTTGCTCCAAATATGAGGCAGGTTAAATTTCCGTGCACATTCTATGCAACGGCTTTAAAGAAAACGAGATCAATTGCACACTATTGCAAGGAACTGTGACCAATGGCAAAAATAGTGATCAAACATCCACTTTTGTTATGTTACGTAAAGGTTTTAAAAGTTGCATTCTTGTACTACTCTTAATATTTGGCGCGATCGGGTTTTCTGACGCCCTTTTCCATATCCGGCCAGCAATTGTTCCCTCCTATCACAGCAATTATTATCTCCATTCTAAATGAACTTGATAATCATTCGCATTTTGATAGCATGAAACATAGCAAAGGCTATATTTCCAGAGGCAGAAGATGACTAGCAGTCGCGTTGAGAATAGCAGTAGTCGCGCCGCGCGCAAGGTGAAGCTCGCCTTAATGGGACCCGCTTTCGTCGCTGCCATTGGCTATATCGATCCGGGTAATTTCGCCACGAATATTCAGGCTGGCGCCAGCTTTGGCTATCAGCTGCTGTGGGTCGTAGTATGGGCCAACCTGATGGCGATGCTGATCCAGGTGCTCTCTGCCAAACTGGGCATTGCCACCGGTAAAAACCTGGCCGAGCAGATCCGCGACCATTACCCGCGCCCGGTCGTGTGGTTTTACTGGGTACAGGCGGAAATCATCGCCATGGCCACCGATCTGGCCGAATTTATCGGCGCTGCGATTGGCTTTAAGCTGGTGCTGGGCGTATCGCTTCTGCAAGGGGCGGTGCTGACCGGGGTGGCGACCTTCCTGATCCTGATGCTGCAGCGGCGCGGGCAAAAACCGCTGGAGAAGGTGATTGGCGGCTTGCTGCTGTTTGTTGCCGTCGCCTATGTCGTTGAATTGATCTTTTCCCAGCCCGCGCTGGCTCCCCTGACCAAAGGGCTGGCGATCCCTACGCTGCCCAACGGCGAGGCGGTATTCTTAGCCGCCGGGGTGCTGGGGGCCACTATTATGCCGCACGTGATCTACTTACACTCCTCGCTTACCCAGCATCTGCACGGCGGGACGCGAAAAGAACGCTATAACGCGACCCGCTGGGATGTGGCGATCGCCATGACCATTGCGGGGTTCGTTAACCTGGCGATGATGGCGACCGCCGCGGCGGCATTCCACTTCAACGGCCATACCGGCGTCGCCGATCTCGATCAGGCTTACAGAACGCTGGAGCCACTCCTGAGCCACGCGGCGGCGACTATCTTTGGCCTCAGCCTGGTCGCTGCAGGTTTATCCTCGACGGTGGTGGGGACTCTCGCAGGCCAGGTGGTCATGCAGGGCTTCATCCGCTTTCATATTCCGCTGTGGTTTCGCCGGGCGGTCACCATGCTGCCGTCGTTTGTCGTCATTCTGCTGGGACTGGATCCAACGCGTATTCTGGTGATGAGTCAGGTGTTGCTCAGCTTTGGTATTGCGCTTGCCCTGGTGCCGCTGCTGATATTTACCAGCAATGCAAAGCTAATGGGAGACCTGGTGAATACCCGTTGGGTGAGAGGCATCGGCTGGGCGATAGTCGCCATTGTGGTGAGCCTGAACGGCTGGTTAATTGTGGGATCGCTGCTCGGGGTGGATTGATGACTTCCTGCTGCGGAATAAAGCAAAGGGGAGCCGATGGGCTCCCCTTTTCGTCTGTTAGTGATGGCCATGTCCATGACCGTGACCGCGTCCGCCGGGACCACGTCCCCAGCCGCCTCGATGGTCGTCGCGGTCGCTCCAGCCCGCGCGATAGCCGCGCTCCCAGGCTTTATCTCTGCCTTTGTCCCAGCCTTTGTGCCAGCCGTTGTCATGACGATGCCAACGGTTATCACGCCATTCATAGTGACGACGCCAGTAATCACGGTCGCGCCAGCCGCCACCGTCCCAGTAGTTACCGTAATTGTCACGATCGCCTATTTGTAATTTTACCGATGGCAGCAGGGTGATTTCACCAGCGTTAGCGACTAGTGGCGCTGCGGCCAGCAGTACTGCTGCCAGAATCAGTGACCTGAACATACTCTTCTCCTTCACGATCGGGGCCGTAAGCGGCCTGTTAACCTGATATTACGGGCCGGTAAAGACCCGTCGCATCGGACGAACTCCGAAAGCGCAGAAAAGAGCACTTTTTGCTAAAGTAACATTTGCTTTACAGCGCCAGGATGGCATCAATCGCCGCGCACTCCCCGGCGCTGAAATGACGGTTTTTCAGCATCCCTACCGCATCATCCAGCTGGGCGGTTTTGCTGGCACCGATCAGCACGGAGGTGACTTTCTCCTCGCGCAGCACCCAGGCCAGCGCCATCTGCGACAGCTTCTGCCCGCGGGCTTCCGCCAGCGTATTCAGCTGACGAATTTTTTCTAATTTGGCGCTGGTCAGTTGCTCCGGCTGCAGAAAACGACTGCTGCTGGCGGCGCGTGAGTCTGCCGGAATGCCGTTAAGATAGCGGTCGGTTAGCTGGCCGCCGGACAGCGGTGAAAACGCTATACTTCCCACCCCTTCGGTCTGCAAAAAATCCAGTAATCCCTCTTCCACACCGCGTTCAAACATGGAGTAGCGAGGCTGGTGAATGACGCAGGGGGTGCCGAGGTCGTTAAGGATTTTCACCGCTTCTCGCGCCTGGGCGAGCGGATAGTTAGAGAGGCCGACGTACAACGCTTTACCCTGGCGGACAAGATGATCGAGCGCGCGCATCGTTTCCGTCAGCGGTGTCTCCGGGTCCGGGCGGTGATGATAAAAAATATCGACATACTCCAGCCCCATGCGCCGCAGGCTCTGGTTCAGACTGGCCACCAGGTATTTGCGTGAACCCCAGTCGCCGTAAGGGCCGTCCCACATGGTGTAGCCCGCTTTGGTGGAGATGATCAACTCATCGCGATAGGGCAGGAGGGCCTCTTTAAGGATGCGGCCAAAATTGCTCTCCGCCGAGCCCGGCGGCGGCCCATAATTATTGGCCAGGTCGAAATGGGTAATGCCGAGGTCAAACGCGTGCAGGAGCATCTGCCGGCTGGTTTCCACCCGCGTTTCATCGCCAAAGTTATGCCACAGACCGAGAGAAATAGCCGGCAACTGAAGGCCGCTGCGCCCGCAGCGACGATAGGCCATCGTTTGATATCGCGTGGTGCTTGCCTGGTAAACCATTCTTCCTCCGCAGATAAAACAAGTTGTGTATACGTTTACACTAATCAATGTTTTGCGTGGAGTACACCGCTTTTTGGGCGTAACTATTGCTTTACACCGGCTTTATCGTCCCCCTTCTGGACAGGCGGATCGCTTATTCAATACTCAAATTACACCTGCACCAAAATGAGGATAATGGACATGCAACCGACCTACACTATTGGGGATTATCTGCTGGATCGCCTCGTTGACTGCGGTATTGACCGCTTGTTCGGCGTACCAGGAGATTACAACTTACAGTTTCTCGATCGCGTCATTGCGCACAGCGCCTTGGGGTGGGTCGGCTGCGCCAACGAGCTGAATGCGGCCTATGCTGCTGACGGTTACGCACGCATTAAGGGGGCCGGCGCGTTACTAACAACCTACGGCGTCGGCGAACTAAGCGCCCTGAACGGCGTGGCGGGAAGCTATGCGGAGCATATTCCGGTATTACATATCGTCGGTGCGCCCTCCACTGGCGCTCAGCAGCGCGGCGAACTGCTGCATCACACCCTGGGTGACGGCGATTTCCGCCATTTTGCGCGAATGAGCGAGCAGATCACCTGTAGCCAGGCGCTGCTGACCGCTGGCAACGCCTGCCATGAGATCGACCGTGTTCTGCGCGATATGCTGACGCATCATCGACCCGGCTATCTGATGTTGCCGGCCGATGTCGCCAGAGCGGCAGCGATTGCCCCAGCGCAGCGCTTGCTGGTGGAGGCCGCTCCGGCGGATCAAAACCAGCTCGCCGGATTCTGCGAACATGCCAGCCGCCTGCTGCGGGGCAGTCGACGCATTTCCCTGCTGGCGGACTTCCTCGCGCAACGCTATGGCCTGCAGAACACGCTCCGGGAGTGGGTAGCGAAAACCCCCGTCGCCCACGCCACCATGCTCATGGGCAAGGGGCTGTTCGATGAGCAGCAGAGAGGTTTTGTCGGCACTTACAGCGGCATCGCCAGCGCGCCGCAGACCCGGGAGGCTATCGAAAACGCCGACACCATCATCTGCATTGGTACGCGCTTCACCGACACTATCACCGCAGGGTTCACCCAGCATCTGGCGCGGGAGAAGACCATTGAGATCCAGCCCTTCGCCGTCAGGGTGGGCGATCACTGGTTCAGCGGCGTGCCAATGGATCAAGCCCTGGCTGCATTAATGACGCTTTCCGCCCCGCTGGCAGCGGAGTGGGCGGCGCCTCAGGTCGTGGCGCCGGAAGTGGAAGAGGAGGGCGAAGGCGAGTTAACCCAGAAGAATTTCTGGTCGACAGTGCAGGATGCGCTACGCCCCGGCGATATTATCCTCGCCGATCAGGGGACGGCGGCATTTGGCATCGCGGCGCTTAAGCTCCCCTCTGAGGCATCGCTGATCGTCCAGCCGCTGTGGGGATCGATTGGTTTTACCCTCCCGGCCGCCTATGGCGCGCAAACCGCGGCGGCAGAGCGGCGGGTGGTGCTGATCGTCGGCGATGGCGCCGCCCAGCTGACGATTCAGGAAATGGGCTCTATGCTGCGCGATAAACAAAAGCCGCTTATTCTGCTGCTTAATAACGAAGGGTATACCGTAGAACGGGCGATTCACGGTCCGGAGCAGCGCTACAATGATATTGCCCTGTGGGACTGGCGGCGCCTGCCGGAAGCCTTCGCCCCGGACGTTGCCTCGCGCTGCTGGCGGGTTACGCACACTGCTGAGCTACGGGAGGCGATGGCGGAGAGTATCACCTCCGATACTCTCACCCTGGTGGAAGTGATGCTGCCGAAAATGGATATCCCCGATTTCCTGCGCGCGGTGACGCAGGCGCTGGAGGAACGAAACAGCCGCGTTTAGTCGGTATGGTGTCTGGCAATCATTAAGGGCCTCCCGGCCAGCAGCAGCCAGGCCGGGAGCATCACAATGCACAGCAGCGGCAGCAGCGTGGTGTCCGGAACCACCACAGCGGCCATAAACAGGCTCAGCCAGCCGTCGCGGGTGACGACCAGCACCATGCCGAGGATCGCGCAGGAGACGGTAATTGCCGCCGGCACGGCGTCCACGTGGGCATGCAGCATCAGCCCCAGCGCCACGCCGACGAAGACCGCGGGGAAAATCCGCCCGCCGCGAAAGCCGCAGGCCGAGGCGAGAACCAGCGCCGCCAGTTTGACCAGCGCAATGAGCAGATAATCCGAGGCGGTCAGCGTCTGGCTGAAGGCCAACTGCTGCATCTCATCCAGCCCCTTAAACAGCGTTAAATGTCCGCCAATGGTTCCAAGGATCCCTAACAGCAAGCCGCCGAGGCCCAGCGTCAGGATTGGGTTTTTCAGGCGATGCATCAGCGTGTGCAGGCGCGGCAGACACCAGACGGCGACCATACCGACAGCGATAGCGATCAGGGCGACGATCATGCCGCTGACGATATCGAAGAAGTGCATCTGGCTATAGTGCGCGATCGGCAGCGTGAAGTGGGGGTGGAAAAACAGCCCGGTCGTCAGCGCGCCCGCGGCGGCGGCAAGCATCGGGGCAAACAGACGATCCCACAGCGGCGACTCGTTGCTGCTGTTCAGGGTTTGCGAAAAAATCAGCGCGGCGGCCACCGGGGTGCCGAAGAGGGCGCCGATGGTGCCTGAGGCCGCGAGAATGGTCCAGTCCAGAGAGCTGACCCGGGGGAACAGTCGGGAGCCGACGGCGACGGCCAGCGCAATATTCACCACCATAATTGGATGCTCCGGGCCCAGGCTGACGCCGCCGGCGAGGCCAAGGATCAGCGCCGCCAGCAGCCCGGGCAGCGCGCCGGTGGCAATAGGCGCGCCGATTAACGACTCGGTCGCCGGGTCCGGCCCGGCGTGCCCCGGGCTGTAACGGACGACCAGGCCCACCGCGATCCCCGTCGCCGTGAGAATGGCGATGATCCACAGCGGGTTGTCGGCGCTCACCCCAAACTGCACAGGCAGATTGCTCCACAGGAAGCGCTGCAGCAACGCGGCAACTTTCATCGCGCCGATCAGGATCAAACTGGAGGCGATGCCAATCAGGATAGCTGGCACCGACAGGATCAGCATTGTTCTGGCGCGAGGATGGAGCATGAAAATGTCCTTGTTAAAGTTCAGGAGCACTACTTTGCCTTTGTCGACGGGGATCGTCGATGCAAATGGTGCTGAAACGATAAAGTTAAGGCGGCGTCTGATACCCGTGGCCTCGTTAATAGGCTACTTTGCATTGATTACAAACTAAATGTGACCTGTGTCGCTAAACAAGGGGCGTCCGCGAGTTGGACGTTGTTGTTAAGCCGCCATGAATTTACAGTGTGCCAAAAGATTTATTTTGACTTTAGCGGAGCCGTAACGGAATGACAAAATTTGCTTTAGTAGGAGATGTCGGGGGGACCAACGCCCGCCTGGCGCTGTGTGATCTGGCGAGCGGAGAGATCTCTCGTGCAAAGACCTATTCCGGGCTCGATTACCCCAGTCTGGAGGCTGTGGTGCGCGTCTATCTCGAGGAGCATCAGGTGACCGTCAGCGAAGGCTGTATCGCCATCGCTTGCCCGATCACCGGCGACTGGGTGGCGATGACCAACCATACCTGGGCCTTCTCCATCGCTGAGATGAAGCGCAACCTTGGCTTTGCGCACCTGGAGATTATTAACGATTTCACCGCCGTTTCAATGGCCATCCCGATGCTGAAAGCTGAGCACCTGATTCAGTTCGGCGGCAGCGCGCCGGTAGCCGGCAAACCGATCGCCGTTTATGGCGCCGGAACCGGGCTGGGCGTAGCCCATCTGGTGCACGTTGATAAGCGTTGGGTCAGCCTGCCTGGCGAAGGCGGCCATGTCGATTTTGCGCCGAACAGTGAAGAAGAGGGCATTATTCTGGAAGAGCTGCGCGCTGAACTGGGGCACGTCTCCGCAGAACGCGTGCTCTCGGGGCCTGGTCTGGTCAACCTCTATCGCGCGATAGTCAAATCGGATGGTCGACTGCCGGAGAACCTGCAGCCGCGTGAGGTCACCGAGCGGGCGCTGGCGGATAGCTGCACCGACTGTCGCCGGGCGCTGTCGCTGTTCTGCGTCATTATGGGGCGCTTCGGTGGAAACCTGGCGCTGACCCTGGGGACGTTTGGCGGCGTGTATATCGCCGGCGGCATCGTGCCGCGCTTCCTGGAGTTCTTTAAAGCCTCCGGCTTCCGCGGCGGTTTTGAGGATAAAGGCCGATTTAAAGCCTATGTCCAGGATATCCCGGTTTACCTGATCGTGCATGACAACCCAGGCCTGCTGGGCTCCGGCGCGCATCTGCGTCAGACGCTGGGTCAGGTGCTGTAAGCGCATTCCTCCCGGGCTACCGCCGTAGCCCGGCAAGGCGGGGCTCCCCGTCGTCTACAGATTCATCAGCTGGCGAAACTCTTTCACTTTACTGCGACTGACCGGAACCTGAAACTCCAGGTCGCGCAGGCGTAGCACGTAGGTATTGTTAAACCATGGCTCAATTTCACGAATTTTGCTGAGATTCACACAGTACGAGCGGTGACAGCGAAAGAAATGTGCGGTGGGCAGTTTGCTGCAGAATTCGGTAATGTTCATCGGCATAACGAAAGACTCCCGGCGAGTGTAGACGAAGGTCATCTTCTCGTGCGCCTCTGCATAATAGATATCATGGATACTGGTGACGATGATCCGCTCATCTTTTATCAGATTGATGGTGTCGTTTTCCCGAGGCGCTGCGCTGGCTAGCCCGGAGGCGGCGTTATTTTGCTGCTGCCAGGCGGCGGTCAGCTTCTGCAGCATATTGATGATGCGCGACTCCTGGTAGGGCTTCAGAATGTAGTCAAACGCCTCCAGCTCAAAGGCTTCCACGGCGTGTTCTTTCCACGCGGTGATAAAAACGATAAAAGGCTTATGGGCGAACTGGCTGATGTTCTGCGCCAGCAGAACGCCGTCCAGCGACGGAATATTGATATCGAGAAAGATGGCGTCGACCTTGTTGTGCTGGAGAAATTTCAGCACGTCCAGGCCGTCGTCAAAGCTGCCGACGATCTCCATCTGGCTGTGGGTGTTGATAAGCCAGGAGAGCTCCTGTTGGGCCAGAAACTCATCCTCCACAATGATAACTTTCATCTTTTCTCCGCTCATGACAACAGAGACTCCGTCAGCGCCTGCGGCGTAGAGTGATTGGGGACATAAAAGGCGATTTCCGTTCCTGGCGTCAGGGTGCGGATATGCAGCCCCTCGCCGTAGAGCAGTTTCACCCGATGATGAACGTTGAGCAGGCCGATTTTGTTACCTGGCATTTCATCGGCTTCCACGCGGGCGACCACGGCGGGATCGATGCCGTTGCCGGTGTCGCGAACGCTGATGCGAACCCGATTGCCGCACTCATTGATGCCGATCGTCACCACCCCTTTCCCTTTACACGGCTGAATGCCGTGCACAATGGCATTTTCCACCAGGGGCTGGATAAGCAGGCTCGGGATCACGCAGCTGACGTCGTCGTCAATATCATAGATGACCGTCAGTTTGTCGCCGAATCGGGCCTGTTCAATGGCGATGTAATCTTTGATCTGATACAGCTCTCGTTTGATATCGATCTGCTCATCGTCTTTTAATTCGATGTTATAGCGCAGATAGCGCGACAGATTAAAAATGAGCTGGCGCGCGGTGTCCGGATTAAGGCGAATCGAGGAGGAGATCGCGTTCAGGGCATTGAATAAAAAGTGCGGGTTAATCTTGCTTTGCAGAGCGCGCAGCTCCGCTTTGTTGGCCATCTCCCGCAGCTGTTCGGCGCGGGAAACCTCCAGCTGGGTGGAGATGATTTGTGACAGGCCAATCGCCATCTCCTGCAGCGTCGAGGTGATGCGATGGGCGTGGCAGTAATAGATTTTTAGCGTGCCGGTGACCACCCCCTTTTCCCACAGCGGGATGACCATTAAGGAGTGGATCTCCGGCGTGCGGTGGGCTTCGTCATTGTTTTTTATAATGATCTTTCCATAACGAATGGCCTGTCGGGTAGTGGGGCTGATGACATCGTCATGGTGTTGATAGTTGGCTTCACCGACGCCCACGTAGGCCAGCACGTGTTCCGTATTGGTGATTGCCACCGCGTCGGCGGTAATGTCGCGGCGGATGATGTCGCAAACCTGGCGCAGAGAATCGCTGTTGACCTGACGGAACAGCGGCAGGGTTTTGTTGGCAATGTCGAGCGCCAGTTTCGCCTGCCGCGCGGCGCTGGCCTCCTTTTCCCCTTCCACGCTCTGCACCAGCAGCACGATAAAGCCGATGCAGACGCTGCCAAGGATCATCGGGATACCAATTTTCGAGACGATATCCAGGCCGAGGCTCAGAGAGGGCGCCCAGACTATCACCAGGATCATGGTCAGGGTCTCGCAGACCATGCCGGCCAGAATGCCGATTTTCCAGCGTTGATCGCGGGCCACCTTGCGGTTAATCAACCCCGACAGCAGACCGGCGATGATGCTGGTGATAAAGCAGGGTACGGCGGTCACGCCGTCAATATCAATCAGATAGCGGTGCACACCGGCAATCACCCCGACAATGGCTCCCACCCATGGGCCAAACAGGATCCCGCCGGACATCACGGCGATGATACGCACGTTTACCAGCGATCCTTCCACCGGCACACCGGACCAGGTACTGAAGAGCGCGAACAGCGAGAAGATGGCGGTGACAGCCAGCAGCTCTTTCGGCGTATGCGCTGATTTATGCAGCAGTTCGCGGAACAGGCGCAGGCGAATAAGGAAAAACAGGCAAATAAGCATCAGGGCCGCACGATCATAGACCGCCAGCATCATAGTAAAGATTTCGTGCATGGGTGCGCCGCGTCAGTGGCCAGAAAAGGACATGATAAAAAACCTGACGACAGAAGACCAGCCGCAGAAAAATAATGAGGAAAAGACACACTTTTAAAAGGGGATTGAATCATGGCAAGGCGACAAACCGCTAGACAGCAGGGGAAACGATAAATACCCGTGATAGAAAAGATATCAATATGTTACCACTTGCATACAAAACGGTATTCATCCCGCGGCGTACTGCCGTATTTAGCGCAGACGATACCCGTTTTTAACGCCAGTGATTATTTTTCGTCAGGGCACTCGACAACGTGTTTTTTTTCAGGTTATTTTCTAAACGAGCCGCAACAGCGGCAGCGTCGCTCGGACGGTCCGGGCGCTAACGTTAATCAGAGGAACCTATGGCTGAATCCAGTCCTGAACGCCGTTTTACGCGTATCGATCGTCTCCCCCCGTACGTTTTTAATATTACTGCCGAACTGAAAATGGCTGCGCGCCGGCGCGGCGAAGATATTATCGATTTCAGTATGGGCAATCCCGATGGCGCGACGCCGCCGCATATCGTGGAAAAACTCTGCACCGTCGCGCAGCGGCCTGACACCCATGGTTACTCTACCTCGCGGGGGATCCCACGCCTGCGTCGCGCTATTTCGCGCTGGTATGAAGAACGCTATAACGTCGATATCGATCCGGAATCGGAAGCGATTGTCACCATTGGTTCGAAAGAGGGGCTGGCGCACCTGATGCTGGCGACGCTGGATCATGGCGATACCGTGCTGGTGCCGAACCCCAGCTATCCGATCCATATCTACGGCGCGGTGATTGCCGGGGCGCAGGTGCGCTCGGTGCCGCTGGTGGAAGGGGTGGATTTCTTTAACGAACTGGAACGCGCCATCCGCGAGAGCTATCCGAAGCCGAAGATGATGATCCTTGGCTTTCCCTCGAATCCGACCGCGCAGTGCGTCGAGCTGGATTTCTTTGAAAAGGTTGTCGCCCTGGCGAAGCAGTATGACATCCTGGTCGTCCACGATCTGGCCTATGCCGATATCGTGTATGACGGCTGGAAAGCGCCCTCCATTATGCAGGTGCCCGGCGCGCGCGATGTCGCCGTCGAGTTCTTTACCCTGTCGAAAAGCTATAACATGGCCGGCTGGCGCATTGGCTTTATGGTCGGCAATAAGACCCTGGTGAACGCGCTCGCCCGCATCAAAAGCTACCATGACTACGGCACGTTTACGCCGCTGCAGGTGGCGGCGATAGCGGCCCTGGAGGGCGATCAGCAATGCGTGCGGGATATCGCGGAACAGTATAAGCGCCGCCGCGATGTGCTGGTGAAAGGGCTCCACGAGGCCGGCTGGATGGTTGAGTGTCCGAAGGCGTCCATGTACGTCTGGGCGAAAATTCCGGAACCTTATGCCGACATGGGCTCGCTGGAGTTTGCGAAAAAGCTGCTTAACGAAGCGAAGGTTTGCGTCTCTCCGGGGATTGGCTTTGGCGATTATGGCGATACCCATGTCCGCTTCGCGCTGATCGAGAACCGGGACCGGACGCGTCAGGCGATCCGCGGCATCAAGGCGATGTTCCGCGCTGATGGCTTACTGCCCGCTGCGAGCTAGCGCTTCGGCGAATACGCTATAACAAAAACGGGAGCCTGTGGGCTCCCGTTTTTTTGACACCGCTGCAGTCTAGATCATCAGGGCAAAAGTACCGGCCCAAACGATGACCATAAAAGAGAGACCCATAAAGAAGTATTTCACGACTCATCACTCCACGCGCTTATGCGACGTTCAAATGAATTAATTGTTCTGTTTTTCAAGGGCTGTCGCCGGTGAAATCTCACCCTGCGGCAGCTCGCAATTCTGTGCGTTTAATGCTCCAGATGGCGCTAATGTACGCCTAAAAAATCAGGGAAACAAGGGGCATTTTTTTATTAATTTTTAGTTACTTACGAGTGTCGTGATTCGGCGACACATTAATTTCGCCCGGTAATAAATTTAGCGCCAGCGACGCTACCAAAACGGGTTTCTCGTTAGTGAGATTAGCGGGGCTAGTCAGGCTTGGCGCGCGGCATTCAGGTTGCCACGCGCCGCCGGTTTAATGCAGATCAGAGGCGCGCTGTCGCCACTCGGCCGGGTAGTGCGCTGGGATAAAGCGCAGCGTGAGCGCCATGAGTAACAGGACACAAAGCGCATGCCAGGACCAGTCAAGGGTGTAGTTCCCGCTCAGGCTACGCAGCAGGCCGGAAAGCCAGGGCGACAGGCCGGCGATGATAAATCCGATACCTTGCATAAAGGCTACCAGCCGGCCGGCCACCGTCGGTTGCCCGGCGTGATCGAGGGCCAGCACCAGGCACAGGGGAAACGCGCCGCCCAGACCCACGCCGCAGGCGAGGGCCCAAAGCGCTGGGAAGTGCTGCGGCAGCCAGATGAAGCCGCAGAACCCAATCAGCTGTAGCGCCAGAGCAAGCAGCAGAAGCTGGCGCCGGTCATCCTGGCGAGCCAGCGCCGGCAGCAGCAGCGCGCCTGCGGTTTGCCCAACCGTCAGCAGCGCCAGCAGCGAGCCGCTGTACTGGGCGCTGTCGCCAAGCTGCATATAGTAGGGCGGCAGCCAGGCGATTAGACTGGCGTAGCCGGCGTTGATCAGTCCGAAATAGAGTCCCAGCGTCCAGGCGCGGCGCTGGCCAATAATCGCCACCCGGGGCGCGGCGCTGGTCTGATGCGGGGCGCGGGGCAGGTGCCGACAAATCGCCAGCCAGCTGAACAGGGCGAGGAGGGCGGGGAGCGCCCACCAGGCCAGCGCATCCCGCCATGCTGTGCAATGCGACGCCAGCCATGGCGTAAACGCGGCGCCTAACCCGCCACCGCCCATTAGCGCCGCTGACCATAGCCCCATCACCAGCGGCGTCCGGCGGGCGAACAAGCGCTTAATTACCGCCGGGATGGCAGCCTGGATTATGCCGATGCCAACGCCTCCGGCCAGGGCGCTGGTGAGCAGTAGGCCGCTATTCGGAGCGATTTCCCGCAGCAGGGCGCCCGCCGCGATAATCAGCAGACTTAGCGCAATGCTACGGTTTTGACCGACATAACGATCGACCGAACCGGCGGCCAGCGCCAGCACGCCCATCGCTATCACCGGCAGGGCGGTCAGTAGCGCGGCCAGGGTATAGCTCATCCCGCTGGCGGCGCGGATCTCCGGAAGTAAAGGGCCGATGGAGGTGAGCAGCGGTCGCATATTTATGCCGATCAGCACCAGGATCCCCAGCGTCAGATTCTGTCGCAACACGGCTTTCATGGCTGCTGTTCCGCCCACCGCTGATAAACTGCCAGCCCCTCCGGCTGCGGGCGATGATGGATCGGCAACGTCTGCTGCGCCAGCGGCTGCTGCAACTGCTGATAAATCGCGGCGGTAGATAGCTGGAAAGGTTCTCCGTCCTGATTGCTGTTGGCGAAAAACACTTCCCGCACGCCGGTTAAATAGAGGGCGCTAAGACACATCGGGCAAGGTTGTCCGCTGGCGTAGATAACGCATTCGCGCAGAACCTCGCTCCCCAGCCTGGCGGCAATATCGCGGACGGCATTCAGTTCGGCATGCGCCGTTGGGTCGCCGCTTAGATGAAAGGTATTGACGGCTTCGGCGACAACCTCGTCATGGCGCACCAGCACGGCGCCAAAGGGACGACCGCCGTGGCTGATGTTGTGGTTTGCCAGCGTTAGGGCGCGCTGGAGATAGCGATCGTGAGCGGACATAGTCACTCCTGCATAAGATGATGTTCAGGGAAAAAAAGGCAACGGGTCGTGCGTAGAGGGTACGTAACTTGTTTCATAAGTTAAAAGACTTATTTATGATTAACCCTAGTTGAATTACTTATAGGTAAGCGGATGCTCCTGCGCCATCTTTCCTACTTTATCGCCGTGGCAGAACACCGTGGCTTTACTCGCGCCGCCGCGGCGCTGCACGTCTCCCAGCCTGCGCTGTCACAGCAGATCCGCCAGCTTGAAGCCATGCTGGAGGTTCAGCTTTTCGACCGTTCTGGCCGTTATACCCGGTTAACCGATGCCGGAGAGATCTGGCTGGAGTATGCTCGCCGGGCGTTACGCGATCTTGAGGAAGGGCGGCGCGCTCTGCATGACGCTGAGGATCTGCAGCGTGGCAAACTCCGCATTGCCATGACGCCGACCTTCACCACCTATATGCTGGGACCGCTGGTGGAAAACTACTATCGACGCTACCCCGGAGTGAAATTGCTGATTCAGGAGATGAACCAGGAGCGCATGGAAACGATGTTGCTGCAGGATGAACTGGATGTCGGCATTGCCTTTGACGAAAGCCGTTCCCGGGATATTGTCGTTCATCCGCTGCTGACGGAAACCCTCGCGTTGGTGGTGAGCCGCAGTCATCCTCTGGCCAGAGAGAACGCGCTCCGGCTGCAGGCGCTCGACGCGCAGCCGCTGATTTTACTGAGCAGCGAGTTTGCCACCCGGGAGCAGATCGATCGTTATTGCCGTCGTCATCGGCTCGAACCTGACGTGCGGATGGAGGCCAACTCTATCGGCGCCGTTATGTCGGTCATTCGGCGCACGCCCCTTGCGACACTGCTGCCGGCGGCGATCGCCGGGCAGTTTGATGATGTAGTGGCTATTGAGCTCGAACCTGCGCTGCTGCAGCGAACGGCCTGTTTGCTACAGCGCAGGGATGCATGGCAGAGCGCCGCGGCACGCGAATTTATCGCCCTGGCGCGGGAGATTGCGCTAACGCTTGAGCAGGAAAACCGCCTGCCTCCTGCCTGACGGCCTGCGTCGCTCGGCGGCGAGCCTGGACTAACGGTGGGTTGCGCTGCTGAAGTCGGCCTCATTGGGCAGGACATCCTCTCTCAGCATGACTTCCTCCTTAAGCCTTTCCAGCACGTGATGAAAGAGCTGGGTCTTGTCTGGCTCAGCCATCTTCTGCAATTTCACATTAAATAAAGTATGGGACTGAATTAGATCGTGGATAAATTCCAGCAGTACCTCACTTTGCGGAAGGGAGGTTAATTCCTGATGGATATAACCGGTTTGTTGCCGTAGCGGATTTTTTGTGACATCCATCGGTCGGGCGCTAATGCTATGGGCAAATATTTTCTCAATTGCCTGACTGGTAATATAGAGCCGGTTCAATGACAGGGTGGGGTTTTCTGCCTCCTGCGGAATGAAGTGACAATATACAAACGGTTTCTCAGGCAGCATCATGCTGAGCCTGTTTTCATGATGAATATCGTCAGGCGCCTCCAGTAACGCCATTAAATTCCGGCTGTGCGGATGCCAGAGTCCTGACGCAGTGACCTTGACGTTGAACTGCGTGACGGTATTCCCGCGCAGGGTTTCCATGACGGGAATATCGCCATCAAGCCGCAGAATGCTATGGATATGAGAGTGTGGCGACAAGAAGGTCTCCACCGTCTCCGATGAATTGAGTGGATTAAATGTGCTGGTTACTTCTTTTTCCTGATGAGAAAGGACGGCGAGTTTTAATGTTCCCCGCGTCGGGTTAAGCTTCAGGCATAGATTGATCGCGCCGATATCATGCCAGTGAAGAATGTCTTCAATTTCGCAGTTTAATAATTTTTGCGCCCGGGGGAGAGAGCAATACTCCATTGGCGGTAAATTATTTAATTTCCAGATATTCCGTTCTGTTATATTCATAAGTTTTTTTGTTGCTAAAAAATAGCGGTTAGTATTGGGCGTAATCATCTAACAGCCACGTTTTATTGCCTGGACTCCCTGACCTGATTAATGAAACGCATTCACGTAGAGAATATTATATCGATAAGTTGATTATTCTTATTGTTACGTCAGATATTAACTTGACTGCGTTATCCTATCATTTATTTCGCTCGAGAAAAATAGTTTGCTTAGCGCCTGAATACAACACTTTTTTGTTATTTTTATTAATGACTCCGACGAGGGCGAACGCAGCATGAGGAGTACGCGGCTCTGGAGACAAATGCCGCGACGACCGGGATAACGCAAACGGATGCTCGCAGCATCCGTTTGCAGCGGCCAGGCTTACTGCGACACAGAGGGATAGCGATCCCCCGGCTGCGCGATGGCATACCAGGCCATCATCTCTGCGGTACCCGGCTGACCTTCGGCTGGCGCCCAGTCCATGGTGTCGATTTCAGCAAGCGGTTGATAAGCGCCTTGTTTGACTTCAAATACCATTCCTCCTGCGTCAAGTGAGAGCACCGTATGCCAGGTGCCGGGCTCCATTTCCAGGGCCGTGCAGGTTTCACCCAGCACCACCCGGTTAGTAATCACGCCATGGTCATCAAAATTTAGCACCACAAAGCGGCCTTTCAGCGGCAGCAAAAGTTCAAAAGTATGTCGGTGCCGGTGCGGGCGGATATAGGTGCCGGGTTCCATAGCGATAGCCAGGCGCTGCACCGGATCGCTCAGCTCAGGGTGAAAATTGCGATGGGCACGTAAGCGCGGGGAAGTGGTTGCCGCTTCGCTCTGCTGCTGCATATCGCTAAGGGTGATCTGTTTCATACCAACGCCTGGCTCCTTTGTTGTCCAGAGAGTGTTGAATCGGCAGGGCGGCAGGTTGACGCCCAGGCCACGCCATATTGTACGCAGAAAGCGTGTTGCTGTCGGTTAATTGTCGAGGCTATCGAGTACAGGAGGACTTCTGCCAGGCAACCACACAATTCCTTCCTGCTTTTTTTGCCTGGTACAGGGCGTCGTCGGCGCGGTTAAGTAATTCAGTCTCTACAGTTTTAGGATCCTCCGTAGTGGCAAGGCCGATACTGATCGTGACGCTCTCGGGGAGTTTAACCCTGCTGCTGACGTCGCCTGGGGAGATAATAGCCTGGCGAATCCGCTCAGCGATGAGTTGCGCCTGCTGTTGGCCGACGTCAGGCAGTAATAGTGCAAATTCCTCGCCGCCTGTTCTGGCCACAATATCATCTCTTCGAACCTGATCCTGAAGAACCCAGGCTACATACTGAATAACAAGATCTCCCTGAAAGTGGCCATATTTGTCATTTATGCGTTTGAAATGATCGATGTCGCATAACAAGATAGACAATGGTTTTTGCACAGAGACCCGTTGCATTTTTTTTGTCAGCGCAAGGTAAAAATAGCGACGGTTGTACAGCTGCGTCAGATAATCACGAATCGAGTTCTGATAGGCATTCTCATATTTATTGTTGGATAATTGATAAAGCTTAAACGCATTAAGGAAAATAATAATAATAAAGATCAGGGTGCCCAGCGTTTCGAAAAGCCTCGCTTTATACCATGTGTTTTCGCTAGCGACATCTGCGGTTGTTAAGAAAGAGAAGGTTAAGATATAAACGAAGCAGTAAAAATAGATTCCTGTCCAGAATATATTTCTGAAGCGGGTTAATGCAATCGTCGTGAAAAAGAGGAGCGTCCACATGTAAACCATTATATTACTGGCTAAGCGAATCGTTGGTTCATACAAGTGCGTTGAGGAAAATCCAACAATCAGGACGATAGCTAAAGTAAGGCTTATGCAGGCAAAGGTAATAATAATGTGATTATGGGAGGCCAGCAGGCGATGAGAACGAAATCTGTATACTAATGCCGCGGTGATGATTTGGGTGAGTGTTAAGGCGTTGCGGTAAAAGTAATACCGCAGAATTTCATTGTATGAGATTGAGTCGTTGAGATTGCAATAAAACAGTTTGCTGTAATTATGTAACGCAAGAATCATCATTATGGCAGAGCCAATAAAGGCACAGGCTACTGGTATGAGAAACAGACAGCGTTTATCACTTAAGTATTTTAAAGCGATAGTTATTGATATTAAAAAGTAAAATATCAGAATAATAAGGGTCATGCCGTAAAACAACAACGGCGCCGGGGTCGTTATCGTGTTAATGTAGGTTGTGGTAAAATTAATTAAGCAAAATAGCGCCAGTATAGATACAATAAAAAACAACGGTGTCCGGAGCGTTGATGAGGCTGAAGGCCTGTTCATTAGGTCATACCTGTCAGGGTAAGAAAACTATGTTGTTATGATCGTGAATATCAATATTGTGAATGACGGTGAGGAGGGAGTAGTATGCTTTTCGTGCGGTTGCTGCTGACGATATCATTACGTTTTACAACTCGTCTTTTCCTGTGAGTCTTTCATTTTATTTGTAAAATGATCACTGGTGTTTTCCTCTTTTTAAAAAGAGGAATGGCGCAACGGGTTTTATATCTATAAATAAATCACTTTGTGCGTTAACAGGGAGGGGCATTGATGATCAGGTCGGTACTAGCTTGAGTGAACTATCTACCGGAGCTGCAGAAAAATCATCAAAAATCGCCGTGGATCCGACATAAAACAGGAGGGTCATGGTGTCCCCTGCAGGAATCGAACCTGCAACTAGCCCTTAGGAGGGGCTCGTTATATCCATTTAACTAAGGGGACAAGGCGGCACGAGTATAGCGTTTTTCGCCCGCCTGAGTAAGTGCCATACCGTCTGACTGCTTAAACCCTCGCCATTCTGAGCGCTTTTTTTATGCCCGGTCGGCGTTTTTGGCTTTTCCGGCGGCCTGCGCGCGGGCTTCTGCTTTTCGCTTGTTGCTCATGTCGTTACGGATCTGCGCATGGCTCAACAGCGCGAAGATGAAGGTTCCGCCGCAGATATTTCCCGCCAGCGTCGGCAGGGCGAACGGCCAGATGAAGTCGCTCCAGGGCAGGCTTCCGTTAAATACCAGATAGAGGATCTCTACCGAGCCCACCACGATATGGGTGGTATCCGCCAGGGCGATAAGCCAGGTCATCAGAATGATCACCACGATCTTGGCGGCGCCGGCAAGGGGAAACATCCAGACCATGGTGGCGACCAGCCAGCCGGAAATAATCGCATTGGCGAACATCTCCGTCGGGCTGTTTTTCATCACATCTTCAGCGATGCTGACGAAGGCCTGGCGGGTCGGCTCATCAACAACAGGCATATAATTGAAGGCCCATGCGGCCACCGCGGTGCCGATGAGATTGCCCGCCAGTACCACCGACCATAGCCGCATCAGCAAACCGACGTTTCCGGGGGTGGGATTGTGCATCACCGGCAGTACGGCGGTGACCGTGTTTTCCGTGAACAGCTGCTGGCGGGCCATAATCACGATAATAAAGCCGAAGGTATACCCGAGGTTCTCGAGTAAAAATCCGCCAGGGATCCCCTCCAGCTTGACGTGAAAAATCCCTTTCGCCAGCAGGGAGGCGCCCATCGACAGACCGGCTGCAATCGCCGACCACAGCAGGGCCAGCGCATCGCGCTCCATCTCTTTTTCCCCTTCCTGGCGAATATGTTCATGGATCGCCATCGCCCGAGAGGGAAGGCGATCTTCGTCAACTTCTATCTCTTCACCTCGCTGTTTTTCTTCACTTTCGACCTCGCGTTCGTCATCCGCAGGCTTTAATTTGTTATCGTCTGGTTCATCCATTTCACGGCCCTCGCTGACAAGTTATCTAGTTAAAGCGTAGCGGCTTTCCCTGGCGACTGGCTGGGGATACTCTTAAATCGCAAAAATGGTTACGCCAGATTTTTATCGCTCCGCTAGAATAGGAGCCCCGCGATCTCGTTATTCCCAGGCTATGATCAAATCAACAACTTGGGTGATATAGACATCGTTCAACGTGCTGTTACAATCGCTCACATCTTTACGGGCGGAAACGTTGTCTTTCCGTCATGGATGGCAACTCGCGATAGCCATAAAAACCAGGGAGACATCTATGAATTATCGCCTGTCGGCGCTTGCGCTTGGCGCCACATTGCTGGTGGGATGTGCCAGTTCCAGCTCTGGCGATCAGCCGCAGGGGCGCTCAGACCCGTTAGAAGGGTTTAACCGCACGATGTTCAATTTCAACTTTAACGTGGTTGATCCTTACGTGCTTCGTCCCGTCGCGGTGGCATGGCGTGACTATGTTCCGCAGCCGGCGCGCAATGGCTTAAGTAACTTCACCAGCAACCTGGAAGAGCCGGCGGTGATGGTGAACTCCTTCCTGCAGGGCGACCCCTATAAAGGAATGGTCCACTTTACCCGCTTCTTCCTGAACACCATCCTCGGGATGGGGGGGCTGATCGATGTCGCCGGGATGGCTAATCCGCAGCTGCAGCGCGTTGAACCGCATCGTTTCGGCAGCACGCTTGGCCACTATGGCGTCGGCTATGGTCCGTATGTGCAACTGCCATTCTACGGCAGCTTTACCCTGCGCGACGAAGGCGGCGATATGGCCGATGGCCTCTATCCGGTGCTCTCCTGGCTGACCTGGCCGATGTCGATCGGCAAATGGGCGGTGGAAGGCATTGAAACACGCGCTCAGCTGCTGGATTCCGACGGTCTGCTGCGCCAGTCTTCCGATCCTTACATTATGGTGCGTGAAGCTTACTTCCAGCGTCATGACTTTATCGCCAACGGCGGTAAGCTGACCCCGGCGGACAATCCGAACGCCCAGGCCATTCAGGATGAACTGAAAGATATCGATTCACAGTAATCGGCAAAGAAAAAAAAGGGTGAACATGATGTTCACCCTTTTTTGTTGTGTGCCGCTTATCAGAAGCGGTAGTTGAAGTTGGCGCCGTACAGCCAGGCGGTCCCTTCGGAGCGGAAGGTATACGGGCCTTCCTTGATTTCAACATGCTGCCCGTGCATATAGGAAATCCCGACGTCAACCGACGCATCCTTGTTGAACGCGTAGGTGGTACCCGCGCTCAGCCACAGGCGATCCTGATCCGGAATGGAAATGGAGCGATTGTTGGCTGGTACCGGGCTGTCATCGAAGGCGATACCGGTGCGGAAGGTCCAGTTATCGTCATAATAATAGGTGGTCCCCAACGCAAGTCGGTAGGCGTCCTTAAAGCCTTCCTCTTTATAGAACAGCGTCTGGCCGTTGCTGCCGGTGGCTTTCAGCTCCTGGAACTGACTCCAGCTGGTGTAGGTCAGACTGTAGTGGACCGCCCACTGCGGCGCTACGCGGTTATAACCCGACAGCTCCCACATTTCCGGCAGGTTAAGGGTCAGTGAACCGTCGGTGGTTTGGCCATTCGTACCTGCTGGCAGACCGAAGTTGCCGAGGATCTGGTTATAGGCTGCCGGCAGGCTGCTGCGGTAGTTACCGTCGAAGTCGATCTTGACCTCGGAACGGTAGGTTAAACCGTAGCGGTTATTTTTATCCAGCTCGTAGAGGATACCGGCGTTCCAGCCAAAGCCCCAGGCGTTGCCGTTAAGATGGGCGATCTGCGTGTCGGCCGGGATCTTCGCTACCTGGCCCGCCAGCGCCGGCGGCAGCGCGCCCGAGCCAGCGACAATCTGCCCCAGATCGCCAGCATAGCGCTCGATCTTCGCCTTAGCGTAGACCGCGTCAAAGCCTAAGCCGAAGCTCCAGTTGCTGTCGAGACGGTAGGCGCCGCTCAGGTTAAAGTTCGCGGTGGTCAGGTCGGTTTTCCCGCCCATGCTGCCGGCGGCATAGTCATCGTTGTATTCGGTTGCCAGGCCGTAGTTGGAGGTGATGGACGCCCCCCAACCAAACTGATCGTTAATCGGCGCGACAAAGTGGAAGTTAGGTACCCACGCCGTCGGGGCGATATTGTCCGCATTCAGGCTTTTGCCGGTGGGTGAAGTCCCGGAGACATTGACGCCCGGGTCGACAAAAACGGCGCCCGCCGACATGGTCGGACGGTCAAACATCATAATTAATGCCGGGTTACGACTGGCATTGCCTGCATCGTCTGCGATAGCCCCTTCACCGGAATAGGCCCGACCCAGCCCTGATGAAGAGAATTCGTTGAGCTGGAAGCCTGCTGACCAGGCCTGGGTGGAAACAAGTGCGACAGCCACTGCAAGGGCAGATTGGGTAAAGCGGGTTTTCTGGCTCATGCCCATAACCTCATTGAGTTATTTTTTTTTAAACTATGTTACATGCCGTAACAGAAGCGCGGAAGTGTAGGGTCTGCGGTACAACAGAGAAATCAGACCAGTGCGCTGAGTATAGGTCTGACCAGATGAGTTGTTGCAAGTTTGTTTATGAAGTTTTTCAATTGTGATAACAGAAACGCGATCCAGCTGGCAAAATTGTCGGGGGGAAGGAGAGAGAGAAAAGGTGATTTTTGTTTTAGATCATTTTTAAGTGTGATTTCTGTCACTTAACGCCGCGATGGCGATTATCGGCTGGAGGCAGACCAGGGAGCGGGCGTAAAATAGGCACATAAATTGTCTGGCACCGCAGGTGCATATCCAGAGGAAATCTACGATGAGTAAATGTAGCGCTGATGAAACCCCGGTTTGCTGCTGTATGGATGTTGGGACCATTGTCGACAACACCGACTGCACCGCCTCATACAGCCGCGTATTCGCCAACCGTGCGGAAGCAGAGCAAATGCTCGCCGCGCTGAGCGAAAAAGCCCGCAGTGTGGAATCTGAACCGTGCAAGATTAATCCCGTCTTCGCCGACGTTGACGGCGGCGTACAGCTGGATATCGATTTTGTGTTTAGCTGTGAGGCCGAATCCCTGATCTTCCAGTTGGGTCTGCGTTAATCCCTCCGCTTAACGCCCCGTGAAAGGGGCGTTATCTTTTCCGTTCAATGTGTTTTGGCTCGCAATTTTTCGCTTCCCCGATTGGCTTAATGTAAAAAATTAGTTAACAATGCTATCAGGTCAGACCACTTGTTTGTCTTGGTTAACAGGGGAGAGTTATGAGTCAGGCATTACCGCTTATCACCCGGCAGGGCGATCGCATTGCCATTGTCACAGGGTTACGCACGCCGTTTGCGCGTCAGGCGACGGCATTTCATGGCATTCCCGCCGTTGATTTAGGAAAAATGGTGGTTGGCGAAATGCTGGCGCGCAGCGACATTCCTGCGCAAGCCATTGAGCAACTGGTCTTTGGTCAGGTCGTGCAGATGCCGGAGGCGCCGAATATCGCCCGGGAAATTGTGCTCGGTACCGGAATGAGCGTGCACACCGACGCTTACAGCGTCAGTCGCGCCTGCGCCACCAGCTTCCAGGCCGTGGCGAATGTCGCCGAAAGCCTGATGGCCGGCACCATCCGCGCCGGTATCGCCGGCGGTGCCGACTCCTCCTCTGTGTTGCCTATCGGCGTCAGCAAAACGCTGGCCCGCGCGCTGGTAGATGCGAACAAAGCCCGCACGCTGAGCCAGAAACTGAAGCTGTTTTCCCGCCTGCGGCCGCGCGACCTGCTGCCGGTTCCCCCGGCGGTTGCTGAATATTCAACCGGCTTACGGATGGGCGATACCGCCGAGCAGATGGCGAAAAGCTGGGGGATCACCCGGGAACAACAGGATGCGCTGGCACATCGTTCACACCAGCTGGCAGCGAAAGCCTGGGAGGAGGGCAAGCTGTCCGCAGAGGTGATGACCGCCTATGCTTCTCCCTTCCGCGAACCGCTGGAGCAGGATAACAATATCCGTAAAAATTCAACCCTCGCGGATTACCAAAAGTTACGTCCGGCCTTCGACCGTAAACATGGCACCGTTACCGCCGCCAACAGCACGCCGCTGACGGATGGCGCGGCGGCGGTGATCCTGATGACCGAGTCGCGGGCCAAAGAGCTGGGTCTGACGCCGTTGGGTTATCTGCGCAGCTATGCCTTTACCGCCATCGATGTCTGGCAGGATATGCTGCTGGGGCCCGCATGGTCCACGCCGCTGGCGCTGGAGCGCGCTGGCCTGACGCTGGCGGATCTCACGCTTATCGATATGCACGAAGCTTTCGCCGCGCAGACGCTGGCCAATCTCCAGTGTCTGGCAAGCGACCGTTTTTCCCGCGAGGTGCTGGGCCGCGCGCAGGCCACCGGTGAGGTGGATGAGAGTAAATTTAACGTCCTCGGCGGCTCTATCGCCTACGGTCACCCCTTTGCCGCCACCGGCGCGCGGATGATCACCCAGACGCTGCATGAGCTGCGGCGACGGGGAGGGGGATTTGGTCTGGTGACGGCCTGCGCGGCAGGCGGTCTGGGCGCGGCGATGATTGTGGAGGCTGAATAATGGATACTGTTTCCGCTTTTAAGCTTGAGGTCCGTGAGGACAAAATCGCGGTGATCACCATTGATGCTCCGGGTGAAAAAATGAATACCCTGAAGGCCGAGTTCGGCAATCAGGTGCGGGGACTGATACGCCAGATACGCGACGATAAGTCGGTGCGCGGCGTGGTATTTATCTCCGCCAAAGCCGATAACTTTATCGCCGGCGCAGACATCAACATGATTGCCCGCTGCCGCAGCGCGCAGGAGGCGGAAGCGCTGGCGCGCCAGGGGCAGCAAATTATGGCCGAAATCCATGGCTTGTCGATTCCGGTCATTGCCGCCATCCATGGCGCCTGTCTGGGCGGCGGACTGGAGCTGGCGCTGGCCTGCCATGGCCGCATCTGTAGCGATGATGAAAAAACCCGACTCGGGTTGCCGGAGGTACAGCTTGGTCTGCTGCCGGGTTCCGGTGGGACGCAGCGTTTACCGCGGTTAATCGGCGTCAGCACGGCGCTGGATATGATGCTCACCGGCAGGCAATTACGGCCGCGCCAGGCGCTGAAGGCCGGTCTGGTGGACGAGGTGGTGCCGCAGACAATTTTACTGCAGGCGGCGGTGGAGCTGGCGCTGAAGGGACGTCCGACCAGCCGCGAGGTGCCGGTTCGCGAACGCGTGCTGGCGGGCCCCCTCGGTCGCCATCTGTTATTTCAGTACGTCGGCAAGCAAACGCAGCGCAAGACCCAGGGCAACTACCCGGCGGTGAAGCGAATTTTGCAGGTCGTCGAGAATGGTCTGGCCCACGGCTGCAGCAGCGGTTACGCCGAAGAGGCCCGCGCGTTTGGCGAACTGGCGATGACCCCGCAGTCGCAGGCGCTGCGATCGATCTTCTTTGCCAGTACCGATCTGAAAAAAGACCGTGGCGCCGAGGCGGAACCCGCTCCGCTGAGAAGCGTTGCAGTACTGGGCGGCGGCCTGATGGGCGGGGGGATCGCCTATGTGACCGCCTGTAAAGGCGGACTGCCGGTGCGAATTAAAGATATTCAGCCGAGCGGGATCAACCACGCCTTAAAGTACAGCTGGGATCTGCTGAACAAACAGGTTCGCCAGCGCCGACTGCGCCCCAGCGAGCGCGATCGTCAGCTGGCGCTGATCACCGGCACTACCGACTATCAGGGCTTTGCCCATCGCGACGTGGTGATTGAGGCGGTATTCGAAGACCTGGCGCTGAAACAGCGGATGGTCAGTGAAGTGGAGCAAAACGGCGGGCCGCAGACTATCTTTGCCTCGAATACGTCGTCGTTACCAATAGGCGATATAGCCGCCCATGCCAGCCACCCTGAGCGGGTGGTCGGCCTGCACTTTTTCAGTCCGGTGGAGAAAATGCCGCTGGTTGAGGTGATCCCGCATAAGGGAACCGATCCGCAGACCATTGCCACGGTGGTGCAACTGGCTAAACGTCAGGGGAAAACGCCGATCGTCGTGGCGGACAAAGCGGGCTTCTATGTGAACCGCATTCTCGCGCCGTATATAAATGAAGCGATGCGTCTGCTGGTGGAGGGAGAACCGGTTGAGGTGATTGATAAGGCCCTGGTGAAATTCGGTTTTCCGGTGGGACCGGTTCAACTGCTGGATGAGGTGGGTATCGATACCGGCACCAAAATTATTCCCGTACTGGAGAATGCCTTTGGAGAACGTTTTAGCCCGCCTGCAAACATCATTGACGCGATTTTGAAGGACGATCGCAAAGGTAGAAAAAATAATCGTGGTTTCTATCTTTATGAGATAAAAGGGCGTAAAAGCAAAAAACGGCCCGACCCGGCAGTCTATCCGCTGCTGGGCATCGACCGCCCGCAGTCGCGGTTGTCCGCGCAGCAGGTGGCTGAGCGCTGTGTGATGCTGATGCTTAACGAGGCGGCGCGCTGCTTTGATGAGCAGATCATCCGTAGCGCGCGCGATGGTGATATCGGCGCCGTATTTGGTATAGGGTTTCCGCCATTTCTTGGCGGCCCGTTCCGGTATATGGATACTATCGGCGCGGGTGAAGTTGCCGCGATCCTGCAGCGCCTGGCCGCCCAGTACGGCCCACGTTTTACACCCTGTGACACTTTGTTACGCATGGCCGAACAGGGGACCACCTTTTGGCCAGCGGATGAACGGCTGACCTAAGTTGTGGTCAAAGAAGGTAAATCCGGCTGCGGATGACGCTGTTGATTGGCTGTTTTGTAAACAATCATTGACTATACTTACGCCATTGAGGTAAAAAACAGCGTTTCATTCGTTGAATGGATCAGGCACAATGCCCGGCCACCGGGTTGCCTGCGTATTGTCTTCGCAGGCTAAACTTCGGTGCTTCTGGTTAACAAAAGCGGTGCAATATGCAAGTTTTTATTATGCGTCACGGCGACGCTGCCCTCGATGCAGCCAGCGACTCGGTTCGTCCATTAACCGTATGCGGTTGTGATGAGTCTCGTCAGATGGCAACCTGGCTGAAAGGTCAAAAAGTGGATATTGAGCGCGTTCTTGTCAGTCCCTATCTGCGTGCGGAACAGACGCTGGATATTGTTGGGGAGTGCATGAACCTGCCGAAACATGTCGACGTGATGCCGGAACTCACGCCGTGCGGCGATGTAGGTATGGTGAGCGCCTATCTGCAGGCGCTGGCAAATGAAGGCGTGGCGACGGCGCTGGTCGTCTCCCACCTGCCGCTGGTGGGGTACCTCGTCTCAGAGCTGTGCCCGGGGGAAACGCCCCCTATGTTCACCACCTCGGCTATCGCCTGCGTCAATCTGGACGCCGACGGCAAGGGTGAATACCTCTGGCAGAAAAGCCCCTGCAACCTCAAAATGGCCAACGCCATCTGACGGCCCCGGAGCTCGCCGTCAAGGCAGCTCCGGTGGTTGCCACTCCTCGACCTCAATCAGAATCAGCAGTGCGGCGTCACCGCCGTACTCTTTTGGCGCCTGATGAAAAGCCATGATGTGTGGATGCTGCGCCAGCCACAGCGGGGTTTGCTGTTTGAGAATGTGCTTGCCGTGCCCGTGCATCACGCAGGCGCAAAACACATGCTCGCGGCGGCAGGCGGCAATCAGCGCGCCCAGTTCCTGTTTGGCCTGCTGCTGGGTGAGCCCATGCAAATCGAGAAACAGTTCCGGCGAATAATCCCCACGGCGCAGCTTTTTCAGCTCAAAATGGCTGACGTCGGCGCGGACATATTTCGTCGAGCCTTCGGTATTCAGTAGCGGCTGAAACTCATCGGAAAAATAGTGGCTGTTGTCGGCCTGTTCCTGCAACAGACGCTTAGGGGCAACCTCGGTGATTTTCTTGCGCTGCGGGCGGTGCACGATGGTGTCCTGTTTGATCTGCCGCGTGCCAGTCATCAGCTGACGGAACAGCGCCTGATCCTCCTCGCTAAGCGATGTCTTCTTTTTCATTGTCCGCTCTCATTAATACTTTGCGCTAGTTTACCCGACTCAATATCCCTTCGGGCAAGGAAAACCTGTTTTTTCCCCCGCCACCCCACGCAAGAATGCTGATTTATCGCCGTCTTCATGGCACACTAGCCGCCGAATTTATAGCAGAGTGTGCCCTGGAGGATGTCGTGGATAAAATTTTTGTTGATGAGGCAGTCAATGAGCTGCATACCATTCAGGACATGCTGCGCTGGGCGGTAAGCCGTTTCAGCGCTGCTAATATCTGGTACGGTCACGGGACTGACAACCCGTGGGACGAGGCGGTACAACTGGTGCTGCCTTCGCTGTATCTGCCGCTGGATATCCCGGAAGATATGCGCACTGCGCGCCTGACCTCCAGCGAGAAACACCGCATTGTAGAGCGGGTGATTCGCCGCGTGAACGAGCGTATTCCCGTCGCCTATCTGACCAACAAAGCGTGGTTCTGCGGCCATGAGTTTTACGTTGATGAGCGGGTGCTGGTGCCGCGCTCCCCGATCGGCGAACTGATCAATAACCAGTTTGCCGGTCTAATTAACCATAAGCCGCAGCATATCCTTGATATGTGCACCGGCAGCGGCTGCATCGCCATCGCCTGCGCCTATGCCTTCCCGGAAGCCGAAGTCGACGCCGTGGATATCTCCCCGGACGCGCTGGCCGTCGCCGAGCACAACGTGGAATCCCATGGCCTGATCCATCACGTGACCCCGATCCGTTCCGACCTGTTTCGCGATCTGCCGAAGCTACAGTACGATCTGATCGTCACTAATCCGCCGTATGTCGATGAAGAGGACATGGCCGACCTGCCGGAAGAGTATGAGCATGAGCCGGTACTGGGTCTGGCCTCCGGAAGCGATGGCCTGAAGCTGACGCGCCGCATCCTCGGCAATGCGCCGGATTATCTCAGCGACGACGGCATTCTGATTTGTGAAGTCGGTAACAGCATGGTACATCTGATGGAGCGATATCCGGACGTGCCGTTTACCTGGCTTGAGTTTGATAACGGCGGCGACGGCGTCTTTATGCTGACCAAACAACAGCTGATTGACGCTCGCGCGCACTTCGGTATTTATAAAGACTAAAAAAAACAACACGCCAACATAACGACAAATAATGGAGCCGTGATGGCAGGAAATACAATTGGACAACTCTTTCGCGTCACCACCTTCGGCGAGTCGCACGGCCTGGCGCTTGGCTGCATCGTTGATGGTGTGCCGCCGGGCATTCCGCTGACCGAAGCCGATCTGCAGCACGACCTCGATCGTCGTCGCCCGGGCACCTCGCGTTACACCACGCAGCGTCGCGAGCCGGATCAGGTCAAAATCCTCTCCGGCGTCTTCGAAGGCGTCACCACCGGGACCAGTATCGGGCTGCTGATTGAGAACACCGATCAGCGTTCGCAGGATTACGGCGCGATCAAAGATCTGTTTCGTCCTGGCCATGCGGATTACACCTACGAACAAAAGTATGGTCTACGCGACTATCGTGGCGGCGGTCGCTCCTCCGCCCGCGAAACCGCGATGCGCGTGGCGGCCGGGGCGATTGCCAAAAAATTCCTCGCCGCGAAGTTCGGCATCGTCATTCGCGGTTGCCTGACGCAGATGGGCGACATTCCGCTGGCCATTAAGGACTGGGAACAGGTTGAACAGAATCCCTTCTTCTGCCCGGATCCGGAGAAAATCGACGCTCTCGATGAACTGATGCGCGGTCTGAAAAAAGAGGGCGACTCCATTGGCGCCAAAGTTACCGTCGTTGCCGACGGCGTACCGCCGGGCCTTGGCGAGCCGGTCTTTGACCGCCTTGACGCCGATATCGCCCATGCGCTGATGAGCATCAACGCCGTGAAAGGCGTGGAGATTGGCGACGGTTTCGAGGTGGTGAAGCTGCGCGGCAGCGAAAACCGCGATGAGATCACCAAAGCCGGATTCCAGAGCAACCACGCCGGCGGCATTCTTGGCGGCATCAGCAGCGGTCAGCAGATCGTTGCCAACATCGCGCTGAAGCCGACCTCCAGTATTACCGTTCCCGGTCATACCATTAACCGCTTTGGCGAAGAGGTGGAGATGATCACCAAAGGGCGTCACGATCCGTGCGTCGGCATTCGCGCCGTACCGATCGCTGAGGCCATGCTGGCGATCGTTTTAATGGATCATTTTATGCGTCAGCGCGCGCAGAATGGCGACGTGACGACGACAATTCCACGCTGGTAACCATGAAAAACACCGTTATCGCCCTGTTGGCGCTGCTGGCCAGCGCCGGCAGCCTGGCCGCCACGCCATGGCAGAAGATATCCCAGCCAATCGGCGGCAGCGCGCAGTCGATTGGCGCGTTCTCCAATGGCTGTATCGTTGGCGCCGAGGCGCTGCCGCTGAACGCTGTCGGCTATCAGGTGATGCGTACCGATCAGCGGCGCTACTTCGGTCATCCGGATCTGATTCAGTTTATTCAGCGCCTGGGCAATCAGGTGCACAATAAAGGCATGGGGACCGTGCTGATTGGCGACATGGGGATGCCGGCAGGCGGCCGTTTTAACGGCGGCCACGCCAGCCATCAGACGGGCCTCGATGTCGATATCTTCCTCCAGCTGCCGCAGACGCGCTGGACATCGTCCCAGCTGCTGAAGCCTCAGGCCCTGGATCTGGTCGCCAGCGATGGCAAACGCGTGGTACCGTCGCTGTGGAGTCCGCAAATCAGCCAGCTGATCAAGCTGGCGGCGGAAGATAGCGAGGTGACCCGTATCTTCGTCAACCCGGCGATTAAACAGCAGCTGTGCCTGGACGCGGGAAGCGACCGCCAGTGGCTGCGCAAAGTTCGTCCCTGGTTCCAGCATCGCGCCCATATGCACGTCCGTCTGCGCTGCCCGGCAGGCAGCCTGGAGTGCGAAGATCAGGCGCCACCGCCGGCCGGCGATGGCTGCGGAGCGGAGCTGCAGAGCTGGTTCGAGCCACCTAAACCCGGGTCTACCCCACCTGTGAAGAAGACGCCGCCGCCGTTGCCGCCTTCCTGCCAGGCGCTACTGGATGAACATGTGCTGTAATGGATAGTTTTATCGAGTTGTTTTCCGTATCGCCGCTGGTGCTGGTGGTGCTTTTTTTTGTCGCCATCCTGGCCGGTTTTATTGATTCACTGGCCGGGGGCGGGGGCTTACTGACCGTGCCGGCGCTTATGGCGGCAGGCATGCCGCCGGCCCAGGCGCTGGCGACCAATAAGCTGCAGGCCTGCGGCGGATCGCTGTCGGCGACCCTCTACTTTGTCCGGCGCAAGGTGGTCAATCTCGCCGATCAGAAGCTGAATATTCTGATGACCTTTATCGGTTCAACCGCCGGCGCGCTGCTGGTCCAGCACGTGCAGTCCGATATTCTTAAGCAGATCCTGCCGTTGCTGGTGATCGGCATCGGTCTCTATTTTCTGCTGATGCCGAAACTGGGCGAAGCGGACCGGCAGCGTCGGCTCTACGGTCTGCCGTTTGCGCTGGTCGCTGGCGGCAGCGTCGGGTTTTACGACGGTTTTTTCGGCCCCGGCGCCGGTTCGTTTTATGCGCTGGCGTTTGTCACCCTCGCCGGGTTTAACCTGGCGAAGTCGACGGCCCACGCCAAACTGCTCAACGCCACCTCGAACGTCGGCGGCCTGCTGCTGTTTATTATCGGCGGGAAGGTTATCTGGGCCACCGGCTTTGTGATGATGGCCGGACAATTTATTGGCGCCCGCGCCGGCTCCCGGCTGGTGCTGAGTAAAGGGCAATCGCTGATCCGACCGATGATCGTTATCGTCTCGGCGGTGATGAGCGCGAAGCTTCTCTACGACAGCCACGGGGCGGAGATTTTGCAGTGGTTGGGAATTCATTAATGCAACAGCAACACCATTATCAGCAGCTGATCGATCTCTTCGATAGCTGCTTTGCCGCAGATTTTAATACTCGCCTGGTGAAAGGCGACGATGAGCCGATCTACCTTCCGGCAGACGATGGCACGCCATATCACCGTATCGTCTTCGCGCACGGTTTTTTTGCCAGCGCCCTGCACGAGATCTCCCACTGGTGTATCGCCGGCAAAGCCCGCCGCGAGCTGGTGGATTTCGGCTACTGGTACTGCCCGGACGGTCGCGATGCAATGACCCAAAGCCAGTTTGAGGACGTCGAGGTGAAACCGCAGGCCCTGGAGTGGCTGTTCTGCGTGGCGGCGGGATTTCCGTTTAACGTCAGCTGTGACAATCTGGAAGGTGACGTCGAACCCGATCGCATCGCCTTTCAGCGCCGGGTACATGCCCAGGTGATGACTCTGCTTGAACAAGGGATCCCCGAACGTCCGGCGCGTCTTATTCGCGCACTACAACACTATTATCAAACGCCGCCATTGACGGCAGAACACTTTCCGTGGCCGGAAGACCTGCACTAAGGCCACACATTACATGACAAGAGGTAAGACGATGATCGCGGAGTTTGAATCACGCATTCTGGCGCTGATTGACAACATGGTAGACCACGCCAGTGATGATGAACTGTTTGCCGGCGGTTATCTGCGCGGCCACCTGACGCTGGCGGTGGCTGAGCTGGAAGGTGAGGGCGAGCATTCAGCTGAAGCGATACACAGCAAAGTCAGCCATAGCCTGGAGAAAGCCATCGGCGCTGGCGAGCTGTCGCCGCCGGACCAAATTCTGGTGCAGGGCATGTGGGAAAACCTGTATCTGCAGGCAAAAAATCAGGCCTGAGCCATGTTGTAGCCCGGGTCAGGCGTCAGCCGTACCCGGGAAATTGCCTGCCCTCATGGTTTTATTTCACCGCTTTTCCCTTCAGCAGTTTTCTCACCCATAGCCGATTCGGATTCAGCGCCGCCAGGGTGTCGCTATCCAGCGGCAGTGGTTCAGCGCTCATCTGCGCCGCCAGTATCTCAGCGCTTAACGGCGCGGTGCAAATGCCTCGCGATCCGAGGGCGCCAAGCATAAACAGGTTATGAAAGACCGGCGCGCTACCGGCGCTATCCTGCCGTTCGTGGAGGTCGGCGTATTGCGTCAATGTCGCCGCATAGTCCGGGACGTTGCCGACCATCGGCAGATGATCGCGGGTGGCGCAGCGCACGCCGCAGCGGGCGTCACTGGCGCTGATATCCACGTCCTGCGGCCACTCCGCGCCCGGGAAGCAGTCGATCAGCCGTTGCCGGTTGTGCTGCTGATCTTCTTCGCTGAAGGTGGTGTCGGTTTTGCCGCGATGGTAGCTGGCGCCAATACAATGCTGCTGGTTTTGCGGATTCTGCGGCGTCAGGTAGCCATCGTAGCACAGCACCTGGCGCAAGGCGGAAAGCCGCGGGGTGGTGGGTATATGGCTGACCTGGCCACCCACGGGATAGACGGGCAACGGCGCGGTTTGCGCAAAATCCGCGATGCGGTGGCCGTTGGCCAGCACGACCGCCTGATGATAGCGCTGGTGGTTGAGCAGCCAGCCATCGCCTTCTGCACTCAGCGTCTCGACCTGATAACCATAATGCACGTGCAGACCGCGAGTTGCCGCCAGCGCCAGCAGCTCGGCGGTGAGCTGCTGTGGATACAGCCAACCGCCGGCCGGATAGGTTATGCCGCCGCAGCCGGTCTCGACGCCGGTCAGCTCCGCGGCCTGATCCGCCGTCACCGCGCAGGCGATATCAGGGGGCAACTCCAGGGCCAGCATCTGGGCGATTTTGTGCGCGCTTTTTTCATCCCAGCCAAGCTGGGTGACCCCGCACCATTGATGATCGAACAGCACCGGCAGCGCGTCGTAGGTGCGGCGGGCGAAGGTAAAGGCGGCCGGGAAAAAGCGCGCCAGCGCCGGATCGTGCTGGCTTAACAGCGGGTAGAGCGCGCCCTGGCGATTACCGGAGGCGCCCTGCGCCGGGGCGTCGTCCGCGCAGTAGAGGGTCACCTGCCAGCCGCGACGCAGCAGCGCCAGGGAGAGCAGGGCGCTGGCGATACCGCCGCCGACGATGGCCGCTTCGCGGGCCTCGCTGCCTCGGCGGGCGAACCAGGGCGCGCGCGCCGGAAAGGCCAGCGTTTGCGCCATCTCGCCGGTCAGCATCTCCCGTTTGCGGCCGAAGCCCTTGGTTTTACGCAGAGTAAATCCGGCTTCCTGCAGGCCGCGGCGGACAAAACCGGCGGAGGTAAAAGTGGCCAACGTTCCGCCGGGACGCGCCAGGCGCGCCATGGCATTGAACAGATCCTGGGTCCACATGTCGGGATTTTTCGCCGGGGCAAAGCCGTCGAGAAACCAGGCGTCCACCTGCTGATTCAGCGAATCATCCAGCTCTCTGGTCAGCTCGTTGATATCGCCAAACCACAGATCGAGCGTCACCCGTCCGCCGTCGAGCAGCAGACGATGGCACCCGGCGAAGGCCGAAGGCCATTGCGCCTGCAGCTGTTCTGCCCATGGGGCCAGCTCTGGCCAGCGCTGGTGCGCCAGGCGGAGATCTTCCGCCTTCAGCGGATATTTCTCAAAACTGATGAAATGTAACCTTTGCAGGGTAACGTCCGGGTTATCGCGAACAAAAACGTCAAACGCCTGCCAGAGAGTGAGGAAATTGAGCCCGGTGCCGAAGCCGCTCTCCGCGACGATCAACAGCGGGCGAGGGTGGCTGGAGAAGCGCTCCGGCAGGCGATTTCCGCCGAGAAAGACGTAGCGCGTCTCTTCCAGACCGTTGTCATTGGAAAAGTAAACATCGTCGAAATCTCGGGAAACAGGTGTACCCTCAGCATTGAATTCCAGGTTGGCGGGTTGTATAGCGTTTTGTTTCACGTAAGTTACTCGAATCACAAGGCGTAGCGCGATCTTAGCGATGTGTGCCTGAGGGCGCAAATTTATACACAAAATGTCTGATCGGACTTGTTCGGCGTACAAGTGTACGCTATTGTGCGACACGAAACTTAAAATAGTGAGACTTACAGAGGTATTTAATGAAACGTGCAGTGATTACTGGCTTGGGCATCGTTTCCAGCATCGGTAATAACCAGCAGGAAGTCCTGGCATCTCTGCGTGAAGGACGTTCAGGGATCACTTTCTCTCAGGAGCTTAAAGATTCAGGGATGCGCAGCCACGTATGGGGCAACGTCAAACTGGATACCACTGGCCTCATTGACCGCAAAGTAGTGCGCTTCATGAGCGACGCCTCCATCTATGCTTACCTGTCCATGGAACAGGCCGTTGCCGACGCAGGTCTGGCGCCGGAAGCATACCAGAATAACCCGCGTGTCGGCCTGATCGCAGGCTCCGGCGGCGGCTCCCCGAAATTCCAGGTCTTCGGCGCTGATGCCATGCGTAGCCCGCGTGGTCTGAAAGCCGTGGGTCCGTATGTGGTCACCAAAGCGATGGCTTCCGGCGTTTCCGCCTGCCTCGCCACGCCGTTTAAAATCCACGGCGTTAACTACTCCATCAGCTCCGCCTGCGCCACTTCCGCACACTGCATCGGTAATGCGGTAGAGCAGATTCAGCTGGGCAAACAGGATATCGTCTTTGCCGGCGGCGGCGAAGAGCTGTGCTGGGAAATGGCCTGCGAGTTCGACGCCATGGGCGCGCTGTCCACCAAATACAACGACACTCCAGAAAAAGCCTCCCGCACCTATGACGCCAACCGTGACGGCTTCGTTATCGCCGGCGGCGGCGGTATGGTCGTGGTGGAAGAGCTGGAACATGCTCTGGCGCGCGGCGCGCACATCTATGCCGAAATCGTCGGCTATGGCGCAACCTCCGATGGCGCAGACATGGTAGCTCCATCGGGTGAAGGCGCAGTGCGCTGTATGCAGATGGCGATGCACGGCGTGGATACCCCGATCGACTACCTGAACTCTCACGGCACCTCCACGCCGGTCGGCGACGTGAAAGAGCTGGGCGCGATCCGCGAAGTGTTCGGCGATAACAGCCCGGCTATCTCGGCGACCAAAGCGATGACCGGCCACTCGCTGGGCGCGGCGGGCGTACAGGAAGCTATCTACTCCCTGCTGATGCTGGAGCACGGCTTTATCGCGCCGAGCATCAACGTCGAAGAGCTGGACGAGCAGGCAGCCGGCCTGAACATCGTCACCAAACCGACTGACGCTAAGCTGACCACCGTGATGTCCAACAGCTTCGGCTTCGGCGGCACCAACGCCACGCTGGTGATGCGTAAATACAACGCCTAATCAGCACGCGATGCACTGAGGGGAGCCACCGGCTCCCCTTTTTTGTCATCTTGACAGGGTAAGGTCCCGCAGGCACACTGCTGGCGAATCCATTAGTCTCTCCACTAATGCGTAAGCGTTTAACGTCAACCAACGCGCCTTAACCCTGATAGTCAGGTGGAGGGGGCGTGTCGCTTTGCTCGCCTTACTCTGCGAATCTGGAGTAATGCATGTCCGCAGTCACTGAAACAACATCTCATTCTTCCGCGAATTTTTCGCTTTTTCGCATTACATTCGCCGTCTTTTTGACCTATATGACCGTCGGTTTGCCGCTGCCGGTGATCCCGCTGTTTGTCCATCAGGAGCTGGGATTTGGTAATACTGTGGTCGGCGTGGCGGTGGGGATCCAGTTCCTCGCCACCGTTCTGACCCGCGGCTACGCCGGGCGTCTGGCAGACCAGTACGGCGCCAAACGTTCCGTCCTGCAGGGGATGCTGGCCTGCGCCCTGGCCGGTGCGGCCTGGCTGGCCGCTGCGCTGCTGCCGCTGCCGGTGTTCGCGAAGCTGGGCCTGTTGCTGCTGGGCCGCCTGATCCTCGGGTTTGGCGAAAGCCAGCTGCTGACCGGCAACCTGAGCTGGGGGATGGGCCTGGTGGGGCCGGCCCGCTCCGGCAAAGTGATGTCATGGAACGGCATGGCGATGTACGGTTCGCTGGCGGTGGGCGCCCCGCTGGGATTGTTAATATATAGCCATTTTGGCGTGGCGGTCCTCGCCTGCGTCACCATGACACTGCCGCTCGTCGCCTGGCTCATCAACGGGACGGTGCGCAAAGTGGCGGCGCACGGAGGCGAGCGGCCTTCACTGTGGAGCGTCATCGGCATGATCTGGCGGCCGGGGATTGGTCTGGGCCTGCAGGGCGTCGGCTTTGCGGTGATCGGCACCTTCGTCTCCCTCTATTTTGCCAGCCATCACTGGCCGATGGCCGGCTTTACCCTGACGGCGTTTGGCGGCGCTTTTGTGCTGATGCGGGTGCTGTTCGGCTGGATGCCGGATCGGTTTGGCGGCGTTAAAGTGGCGATGGTCTCGCTGCTGATAGAGGCGGTCGGTCTGACGCTGCTGGGGCTGGCGTCGGGCGTCTGGGTAGCGCTGGCCGGCGCGGCGCTGACCGGATGCGGCTGTTCGCTTATTTTCCCGTCGCTTGGCGTGGAGGTGGTGAAGCGCGTCCCGGCGCAGGTGCGCGCACTGCGCTCGGCGGCTATGCGGCCTTTCAGGATATCTCTTATGGCCTGACCGGGCCGCTGACCGGTCTACTGGCCACTTCGCTGGGCTACTCGTCGGTATTTCTTGCCGGCGCCCTCTGCGCGGCGCTGGGGATCCTCGTCACCCTCATCTCATTTCGCCGCTAGGTTGTTGTCCGGCCTGAAACCGCTGTAGTCAACACCGTGGCGTTTGGCATGAAAGGGAGCCGTGAACGCCACCTGTGCCTGCTGGGCTACAGCAGGAGCCACAGCACCAGGAGCAGGACAACCGCGCCCAGCGCCAGCTGCCAGGGCTTAGCGGCCCATGTCCGCCTGGTCACGGGCTCCTCCTGCGGGATCGCCAGCGTCTCCTGGGCGCGGGCTACCCGCAGCACAAACACCTTGTTCAACAGCGCCAGGATCTGCGCCGGGCTCAGCGTGGTCTGCGGCGTAACCTGCCAGTTGCGACGGGCAAAGTCGACAATCTTCTGCCACTCTGCGGCCTCCAGCGGCTGCTTGAGCGCTCCCTGCAGCGAGGTCAGCGTCGGCGCGGTTTGCGCGCTGAGGGTCTGCCGCGCCTGTAGCCAGTAGGAAAGCGGCGTGAAGTGCGTCGCCGGGATCAGCTCCCCGGACTTGACGCCGCAAAGTTCCAGCATGGACTGCCAAATCAGCTTGCTTGGTTCGCCAGTGGCGGCCGCCAGCTTCGTCACCAGCTGATTGAGCGTGTTGTGCTCGGCTGGCAACAGCGGGCGGAGGGTCGGCGGGCGCTGCTGCGGCTGCGGGATAGACAGCTGACCACGCTGCAGCAGATGCAGAATGTGCTCCAGTTGCGTCTGGCTGAGGGCATGCAGCGCCGTTTGCCCATAATGCTGACGAATATAATCGCTCACCGCCTGGCGGTTATTGCCCTGGCCGAGCAGATCGCTGAGCTGCGCCAGGGTCTGGCGATGATGATGATTGTCCTGCGCGGCGGCTAAGCGCTGGTTGAGACTGGCCTCTGCGGCGCTGAAATGGCGGGCCAGCAGGGGCGTGTCGCCTTTTAGTCCGAGATCATGTTTGACGCAGGCCCACACTTCCGCATTCTGCTGCGAGGTCAGCGCCACCAGGCGCGTGATCAATCGCTCCAGGACGGTGCGTTGCTGCATGGAAAGCGAAGGTTCGCCGGTGGCGGCAGTGCCTGATGGGCCTCGCCCAGGAGGACGGTCTGGCATATCTGCAAGGGGGTGCGTCATGATTCATCCTTTCGATATCGCGGTACTGGAACCAGGTGATGAGTATGCCTGGCGGCCAGATTATGGCACACTTCCCCGGTTAACTCTCGTTCTCAGACAGGTACTGAACTGTGAAAATCCTCGTTGATGAAAATATGCCCTATGCCCGTGAGCTTTTTAGCCGTTTAGGCGACGTGCAGGCGATCCCGGGCCGCCCGGTTCCGGCCGATGCCCTGACCGATGCGGATGCCTTAATGGTGCGCTCGGTCACCCGGGTCAATGAAGCATTGCTTGCCGGCAAGGCCATCAGGTTCGTCGGCACCGCGACCGCAGGCACCGATCATGTCGATCAGGCGTGGCTGCAGCAGGCGGGGATTGGTTTCTCCGCGGCGCCCGGCTGCAACGCCATCGCGGTGGTGGAGTATGTCTTTTCAGCGCTGCTGATGCTGGCTGAACGTGACGGCTTCGCGCTGCGCGATCGCACCGTCGGGATCGTCGGCGTCGGTAACGTCGGCGGGCGGCTGCAAAAGCGCCTGGAGGCGTTGGGTATCAAAACCCTGCTTTGCGATCCCCCGCGTGCCGACCGCGGCGACGAAGGCGACTTCCGCTCCCTCGACGATCTGGTCCAGCAAGCTGATGTCATCACCTTCCATACCCCGCTGTATAAAGAAGGGCAATATAAAACCCTGCATCTGGCGGATGAGGCGCTGATTAGCCGCCTGAAGCCCGGAACGATTTTGATCAACGCCTGCCGCGGGCCGGTGGTGGATAACGCTGCGTTGCTGAAACGACTGGAAGCCGGTCAGTCCCTAAGCGTGGTGCTGGACGTTTGGGAGCCGGAGCCGGATCTCAACGTAGAGCTTCTTAAGCGAGTGGATATCGGCACGGCGCATATCGCCGGCTATACCCTTGAAGGGAAGGCGCGCGGGACGACGCAGGTGTTCGAAGCCTATAGCGCCTTTATCGGCCATCCGCAGCAGGTGGCGCTGGATACCCTGTTGCCGGCCCCGGAGTTTGGCCGCATCACCCTGCATGGCCCGCTCGATCAGCCGACGCTGAAAAGACTGGTTCATTTGGTGTATGATGTGCGCCGCGATGATGCGCCGCTGCGGAAGGTGGCGGGCGTCGCCGGTGAATTCGACAAGCTGCGTAAAAATTATCAGGAACGTCGCGAATGGTCTTCGCTGTACGTGCAGTGCAGCGATGAGCAGGCGGCGGCCCTGTTGCGCCAGCTCGGTTTTAACGCCGTGCATCATCCTGTTCGTTAATGTCTTCTTAATGCCCCTGCCGGATACTCCGGCAGGGCCGCTTTATTTCTGGAGTAAACCACCATGTCTGAAGGCTGGAATATTGCCGTACTGGGCGCAACGGGCGCCGTAGGCGAAGCCCTGCTCGAAACTCTTGCTGAACGCCAGTTCCCGGTGGGGGAGATTTTTGCTCTGGCGCGCAATGAAAGCGCGGGCGAACATCTGCGTTTTGGTGGCAAGTCGGTGATCGTCAAGGACGCCGCCGAGTTTGACTGGACCCAGGCCCAGCTGGCTTTCTTTGCCGCAGGCGCAGAAGCCAGTGCGGCGTATGTCGAAGATGCGACAAACGCCGGGTGTCTGGTTATCGATCTCAGCGGCCTGTTTGCGCTGGAGCCGGACGTACCGCTGGTGGTGCCGGACGTGAACCCGTTTGTGTTAGGCGATTACCGCAACCGCAATCTGATTGCGGTGCCCAACAGTCTGACCAGCCAGCTGCTGACGGCGCTCAAGCCGCTTATCGATCAGGGTGGACTGTCGCGCATTAGCGTCACTAACCTGCTCTCCGCCTCAGGGCAGGGGAAAAAAGCGGTGGATGCGCTGGCAGGGCAGAGCGCCAAGCTGTTGAACGGCATCCCCATCGATGAAGACGATTTCTTTGGCCGCCAGCTGGCGTTCAACATGCTGCCGCTGCTGCCGGATCTTGAAGGTAGCGTGCGCGAAGAGCGCCGTATCGTCGATGAAGCGCGCAAAATTCTGCAGGATGACGGGCTGATGATCTCCGCCAGCGTCGTCCAGTCGCCGGTCTTCTACGGCCATGCGCAGATGGTGAACTTTGAAGCAATGCGTCCGCTGGCGGCGGAAGAGGCGCGTGACGCCTTTACCCGCGGCGAGGAGATCGAACTGTCTGAAGAGGGCGAATTCCCCACTCAGGTTGGCGACGCCTCCGGTAACGCCCGTCTCTCCATCGGCTGCGTGCATAATGACTACGGCATGCCGGAGCAGGTCCAGTTCTGGTCGGTGGCGGATAACGTCCGCTTCGGCGGCGCGCTGATGGCGGTGAAGATCGCCGAGAAGCTGATTGAGGAGTACCTGTACTGATGTCTGAGATGGAGCAACAGCCGGTCTCTAAAATCGCGCTGGGCATCGAGTACGACGGTAGCAAATATTACGGCTGGCAGCGGCAAAACGAAGTGCGCAGCGTGCAGGAGAAGCTGGAAAAGGCGCTCTCGCAGGTGGCGAACGAACCGATTACCGTCTTTTGCGCCGGCCGCACCGACGCCGGTGTCCATGGCACCGGCCAGGTGGTGCATTTCGAAACCCGGGCGCAGCGTAAAGATGCCGCCTGGACGCTGGGGGTAAATGCGAATTTACCTGGTGACATCGCGGTGCGTTGGGTCAAACATGTACCGGCGGATTTTCATGCCCGGTTCAGCGCCACGGCGCGCCGCTATCGTTACGTCATCTATAATCATCGCCTGCGTCCGGCGGTATTGAGTCATGGCGTCACGCATTTTCACCAGCCGCTCGACGCCGCGCGCATGCAGCGCGCCGCGCAGTGTCTGCTGGGGGAGAATGACTTTACCTCGTTTCGCGCAGTGCAGTGCCAGTCGCGAACCCCGTGGCGCAACGTGATGCACATTAACGTTACCCGCTACGGCGCTTATGTGGTGGTGGATATCAAAGCGAATGCCTTTGTACATCATATGGTCAGGAATATTGTGGGCAGCCTGATGGAAATCGGCGCCGGAAACCAGCCGGAGAGCTGGATGGCAGAACTGCTGGCAGCAAAAGACAGGACGCTCGCTGCGGCAACGGCAAAAGCGGAAGGGTTGTATCTGGTGTCGGTGGATTACCCGGCCCATTATGATTTACCGGTGCTGCCAATGGGCCCGCTGTTTCTGGCGGACTAATAGGGTCATTAAGGGTAAAGACAAACATGGACTTGATTCATTTTTTAATTGATTTCATCCTGCATATTGATGTGCACCTGGCCGAGCTGGTCGCCCAGTACGGCGTCTGGGTTTATGCCATTCTGTTTTTGATTCTGTTCTGCGAAACCGGGCTGGTGGTGACGCCGTTTCTGCCGGGAGATTCCCTGCTGTTCGTCGCGGGCGCGCTCTCGGCCCTGCCCACCAACGATCTTAATGTCCATCTGATGGTATTGCTGATGGTCATCGCGGCTATCGTCGGCGATGCGGTCAACTACACCATTGGCCGGCTGTTCGGCGAAAAGCTGTTCAGCAATCCGAACTCGAAGATTTTCCGTCGCAGCTATCTGGATAAAACCCATAGCTTCTATGAACGTCACGGTGGAAAAACCATTATCCTCGCGCGCTTTGTGCCGATAGTCCGAACCTTCGCGCCGTTTGTGGCGGGAATGGGGCATATGTCCTATCGTCATTTTGCGGCCTATAACGTCGTCGGGGCGCTGCTGTGGGTGCTGCTGTTCACCTACGCCGGCTATCTGTTTGGCGATCTGCCGGTGGTGCAGGAGAACCTTAAGCTGTTGATCGTGGCGATCATCGTGCTTTCCGTCCTGCCGGGCGTGATTGAGATTATTCGCCATAAGCGGGCGGCGGCGAAGCAGGCGAAGTAGTTTAGCCTGTGTTGCGCGTGACGGTGCAGAGCGTCACGCGCAGCGGTTTGACCACTTTTTTATCCCATGTTCCGGGATGATATGATTTAATGTGCAACATTCATGGTCTGTAAGAGGCAAAAATGGCATTATGCGCCCCTTACGACAAAACTGGCATCGACCAGGTTCAGGCAGAAAGGTTATCAATGAGCTGGATTGAACGAATTAAAAGCAACATCACTCCCACCCGCAAGGCGAGCATTCCTGAGGGTGTATGGACCAAGTGCGACAGCTGCGGTCAGGTACTCTACCGCGCCGAGCTGGAGCGCAACCTGGAGGTTTGTCCTAAGTGCGATCACCATATGCGCATGTCGGCGCGTAATCGCCTGCATAGCCTGTTGGATGAAGGTTCTCTGGTGGAACTGGGAAGCGAACTTGAGCCAAAAGATGTGCTGAAGTTCCGCGATTCAAAAAAATACAAAGACCGCCTGGCGTCCGCTCAAAAAGAGACGGGCGAGAAAGACGCGCTGGTGGTAATGAAAGGTACGCTCTACGCGATGCCGGTTGTGGCCGCCGCCTTTGAGTTCTCCTTTATGGGGGGATCGATGGGTTCCGTCGTTGGCGCACGCTTTGTGCGCGCGGTGGAGCAGGCGCTGGAAGATAACTGCCCGCTGATCTGCTTCTCCGCCTCCGGTGGCGCCCGTATGCAGGAAGCGCTGATGTCGCTGATGCAGATGGCGAAAACCTCCGCGGCGCTGGCGAAAATGCAGGAGCGCGGATTACCGTACATCTCTGTGCTGACCGACCCGACCATGGGCGGCGTATCGGCGAGCTTTGCGATGCTGGGTGACCTGAACATTGCCGAGCCGAAAGCGCTGATCGGCTTTGCCGGTCCTCGCGTCATTGAGCAGACCGTACGTGAGAAGCTGCCGCCGGGATTCCAGCGCAGTGAGTTCCTGATTGAAAAAGGGGCGATCGATATGATCGTTCGCCGTCCGGAAATGCGTCTCAAGCTGGCCAGCATTCTGGCGAAGCTGATGAACCTGCCGGCGCCGGTTGCCGCTTCGGAAACGCCTCATGAAGGCGTGGTGGTGCCGCCGGCACCGGATCAGGAACCCGAGGCCTGATAAAGCAGAGGGCAGGGCCTGGCGGCGCTGCCCTTTTTTATTCATACGCGTTAACCGTCAATTCTTGCGGGCATCATGGAAAAAGATCCTATTCCTCAGGCCACGTCGCCCCTGGCTACGTGGCTTTCTTATCTGGAACATCTGCACAGTAAAACCATCGACCTGGGGCTGGCGCGCGTCAGCGAGGTCGCGCGGCAGATGGATATCGTCAAACCGGCGCCGTTCGTCTTTACGGTCGCGGGTACCAATGGCAAAGGCACCACCTGCCGCACGCTGGAAACCGTCCTGATGGCGGCCGGCTATAAAGTGGGGGTCTACAGCTCTCCGCATCTGGTGCGTTACACCGAACGCGTGCGCATTCAGGGAGCGGAACTGCCGGAGGCGGCGCATACGGCCTCGTTTGCGGAGATTGAAGCGGCGCGGGGCGACATCTCGCTGACCTACTTTGAGTACGGCACGCTCTCTGCGCTATGGTTGTTTAAGCAGGCGCAGCTGGATGTGGTGATCCTGGAGGTGGGGCTCGGCGGCCGTCTCGACGCCACTAATATCGTGGATGCCGATGTCGCCGTGGTTACCAGCATCGCTCTCGATCATACCGACTGGCTGGGACCGGATCGCGAAAGTATCGGCCGGGAGAAAGCCGGTATCTTCCGTGCCGGAAAACCGGCGGTAGTAGGGGAGCCGGATATGCCGCACACCATTGCTGAAGTGGCGAGCGAGAAGGGCGCCCTGCTCCAGCGCCGCGGCGTCGACTGGCGCTATGAGGTGGAAGGCGAGACATGGTCTTTCCGCGACGCGGGCGGGGCGTTAAGCCGCCTGCCTCTGCCTCAGGTGCCGTTGCCGAACGCCGCCACGGCCGTGGCGGCGCTGCGCGCCAGCGGACTTGCCGTGGATGACGCTATCCTGCGCGCGGGGATCCGCGACGCGATGCTGCCGGGACGCTTTCAGATAATCAGCGACGCCCCGCGGGTGATCCTCGATGTGGCGCATAACCCGCACGCGGCGGCTTATCTCGCCGGGCGTCTCAAAACGTTAGCGAAAACGGGACGCGTGCTGGCGGTTATTGGTATGCTGCATGATAAGGACATTGCCGGCACGTTGGCCAATCTGGCACCGGAAGTCGACGCCTGGTACTGCGCGCCGCTGGAAGGGCCGCGCGGGGCGACGGCGGAGCAGCTGGTGGAACATTTGCGTGGCGGCACAGTCTATAGCAGCGTGGCGCAGGCGTGGCATGCGGCCATGGCTGACGCTAAAGTGGAAGATACCGTGCTGGTGTGTGGTTCGTTTCACACGGTCGCACAGGTTATGGAAGAGATAGACGCGGGGAGAATCGGTGGCGAGTAAGTTTCAGAACCGTTTAGTCGGGACAATCGTGCTGGTAGCGCTGGGGGTGATTATCCTGCCAGGGCTGCTGGACGGGCAGAAAAAGCATTACCAGGATGAGTTTGCCGCGATCCCGCTGGTGCCGAAACCGGGCGATCGTGATGAACCGGATATGCTGCCGGCGGCGACTCAGGCGCTGCCTTCGCAGCCGCCGGAAGGGGCGGCGGAAGAGGTGCGGGCGGGCGATGCCGCCGCGCCATCGTTAGATCCGTCGCGTATCCCGGTGAACAGCAACAGCTTCGATGACGTTCAGGAGCCGGTAGTGGCCGCGAAACCCCAGCCTAAACCTCAGCCGAAGCCGCAGCCGCAACAGCAGGCCGCGACGCCAACGCCGCCGCCTGCTAAGCCACAGCAGCAACAACCGCAGCAGCAGGCGGCCCTGCCGGCGCCGACCGGCAAAGCCTATGTGGTTCAGCTGGGCGCGTTGAAGAACGCCGATAAGGTGAACGAGATCGTTGGTAAACTGCGGGCCTCGGGCTTCAAAGTCTATACGTCGCCTTCGACGCCGGTACAGGGTAAAATTACCCGTATCCTCGTCGGGCCGGATGCGTCAAAAGACAAGCTTAAGGGCCAGCTGGGCGATCTGCAACAGATCTCCGGGCTCAGCGGGGTAGTGATGGGCTTCACCCCGAACTGATTGTTTTTTCCGCGATGCGGAAAGAACGCGGCGGGGCTAAACGCCCCGTGAACCCTGTCTCAGCCGCCCTGAAGAGGCGAAAGACAGTCTGGCGTTGAATGTTTTTTCAGCGCCATTTTTATTTCTGTAGGGCAAGGAAATCCCTACGCAAACGTTTTCTTTTTCTGTTAGAATGCGCCCCGAACTGGACGACAGGGCGTAAAATCGTGGGACGTATATGGTCTGGATTGATTACGCCATTATGGCGGTGCTGGGTCTTTCTTGCCTGGTCAGCCTGATCCGCGGCTTCGTTCGCGAAGCTTTATCGTTAGTCACGTGGGGTTGCGCGTTTTATGTCGCCAGCCACTACTACGCTGATCTGTCTGTCTGGTTTACGGGCTTTGAGGATGAACGGGTTCGAAATGGGATTGCTATTGCGGCGCTGTTTATCGTGACGCTCATCGTTGGCGCTATCGTGAACTATGTGATAGGCCAGTTGGTGGAGAAGACCGGTTTGTCAGGTACCGACAGGGTATTGGGGATCTGCTTCGGCGCGCTACGTGGGGTGCTGATCATCGCCGCTATTCTGTTCTTCCTTGACACCTTTACCGGGATGGCGAAGAGCGATGACTGGCATCAGTCGCAGTTTATTCCCTATTTTACCCCCGTCATCAGATGGTTTTTTGAATACCTGCAAAGCTCGTCAAGTTTCTTGCCTAAAGTATAGACTTTAGGTCGTTGCTGAACGAGGAAAAGACGTATGTGCGGTATTGTCGGTATCGCCGGTGTTATGCCGGTTAACCAGTCGATTTATGATGCGCTAACGGTGCTCCAGCACCGTGGACAGGATGCCGCTGGCATCATCACCATTGATGCCAACAACTGCTTCCGGTTGCGTAAGGCTAACGGGCTGGTAAGCGACGTATTCGAAGCCCGCCATATGCAGCGTATGCAGGGCAATATGGGGATTGGCCACGTGCGTTACCCCACGGCGGGCAGCTCCAGCGCCTCCGAAGCGCAGCCGTTTTACGTCAACTCGCCGTATGGCATCACGTTGGCGCATAACGGCAACCTGACCAACGCCCATGAGCTGCGTAAAAAGCTGTTTGAAGAAAAACGCCGCCACATCAATACCACCTCAGATTCCGAAATCCTCCTCAATATTTTCGCCAGTGAGCTGGATAACTTCCGTCACTACCCACTGGAAGCGGATAACATCTTTGCCGCGATTGCGGCGACCAACCGCTTGATCCGCGGCGCGTACGCTTGCGTGGCGATGATCATCGGTCATGGCATGGTGGCCTTCCGCGACCCGAACGGCATTCGTCCGCTGGTGCTGGGCAAACGTGACGTAGGCGATGGCCGCACCGAGTATATGGTGGCCTCGGAAAGCGTGGCGCTTGACACCCTTGGCTTTGAATTCCTGCGCGATGTGGCGCCGGGCGAAGCGGTTTATATTACCGAGAAGGGCCAGCTGTTTACCCGTCAGTGCGCCGATAACCCGGTCAGCAACCCGTGCCTGTTCGAGTACGTCTATTTTGCCCGTCCGGACTCGTTTATCGACAAAATTTCCGTCTACAGCGCCCGCGTTAATATGGGGACCAAGCTGGGCGAGAAGATTGCCCGCGAGTGGGAAGATCTGGATATTGACGTCGTTATCCCGATCCCGGAGACCTCCTGCGATATCGCGCTGGAGATCGCCCGCATCCTCGACAAGCCTTATCGACAGGGCTTCGTGAAGAACCGCTACGTCGGCCGCACATTTATCATGCCTGGCCAGCAGCTGCGTCGTAAGTCTGTGCGCCGCAAGCTCAACGCCAACCGTGCGGAGTTCCGCGATAAGAACGTGCTGCTGGTGGACGATTCCATCGTTCGCGGCACCACCTCGGAGCAGATCATCGAGATGGCGCGCGAAGCAGGGGCGAAAAAAGTGTATCTGGCCTCAGCCGCGCCGGAAATTCGTTTCCCGAACGTGTACGGTATCGATATGCCGACCGCCAACGAACTTATCGCTCATGGCCGCGAAGTGGATGAGATCCGCCAGATCATCGGCGCCGATGGCCTGATTTTCCAGGATCTCAACGATCTGATCGAGGCGGTGCGCGCGGAAAATCCGGATATTCAGCAGTTTGAATGTTCTGTGTTCAACGGCGTGTACGTCACCCGGGATGTCGACCAGCAGTACCTCGACTACCTCGATTCCCTGCGTAACGATGATGCCAAAGCGGTTCAGCTGCAGAACGAAGTCGAAAACCTCGAGATGCACAACGAGGGTTAAGCCGTTCACGCGTCGCGGGCCCGCCGTTCCTGATGGACGGCGGGCCTTTTTTTCGCCCGGCAACGGTGCGTCAATGGTTGCGCCAACGGCTATAATCCGGCAAAGTCTGCGGCACGACGCGCAAGGGGTAACAGAACGTGAAACGACTGATTATTGGCATTTCCGGCGCCAGCGGCGCCATCTATGGCGTGCGGATGCTGCAGGTGCTGCGGGATGTGCCGGATATTGAAACCCATCTGATCCTCAGTCAGGCGGCGCGCCAGACGCTGGCGATGGAGACCGACTTTACCGTGCGTGAAGTGCAGGCGCTGGCTGATGTGGTGCATGATGCCCGCGACATCGCCGCCAGTATCTCCTCCGGCTCGTTTAAAACCGCCGGGATGGTGATTTTACCCTGCTCAATGAAAACGCTCTCGGGTATTGTCCATAGCTACACGGATGGTCTGCTGACGCGGGCGGCGGATGTGGTGCTGAAGGAGCGTCGTCCGCTGGTGCTCTGCGTGCGGGAGACTCCGTTCCATCTTGGCCATCTGCGACTGCTGGTGCAGGCTGCGGAGCTGGGGGCGGTGATTATGCCGCCGGTGCCGGCCTTCTACCATCGGCCGCAAAGCCTGGATGATGTTATCAACCAGACCGTCAACCGGGTACTCGATCAGTTCGACATTAGCCTGGAACAAGACTTATTTACGCGCTGGCAAGGGTCACAGGATTGCACCAACCAGGTGCGATAAATGTACGCTTGCGCTGCGCTGGTGCAAATTTGTCGTCCCGATCAAATCCTCGACATTTATTTCGTCTTTTTGCGCTCAGGCGCTGCGGTTTCGCCAGTAATGCTGGTATCTTCCCTTTTAAGACAATCCTGCAACTTTATTTTAACAAATTTAACCCTGTTCCCGGCACGCACCGGGAAGATGGCACAAAAACTGCAGGATTGATCGGCAATCACCATAACAAGCAACGCACCACATCACGACACTTAAGGGTACTGTATGAAGAAGACGATTCTGGCTCTCTCTTTACTCGTGGGAATGAGCAGCACGGCCAGTGTGTTTGCTGCTCTGCCGCAGAGCATTCGTATTGGCACTGACGCGACCTATGCGCCCTTTTCGTCGAAAGACGCGAAAGGGGACTTTGTTGGCTTTGATATCGATTTAGGCAATGAACTGTGCTCCCGTATTAAGGTGAAATGTACCTGGGTCGGCAGTGATTTTGACTCCCTGATCCCCTCCCTCAAGGCGAAGAAAATTGACGCCATCATCTCCTCGCTCTCCATCACCGAGAAGCGCCAGCAAGAGATCGCCTTCTCTGACAAGCTTTATGCCGCCGACTCCCGGCTGATCGCGGCCAAAGGCTCGCCGATCCAGCCGACGCTGGAGGCGCTGAAAGGTAAGCACGTCGGCGTGCTGCAGGGCTCCACGCAGGAAGCCTATGCTAACGATCGCTGGCGCAGCCAGGGCGTTGACGTGGTGGCATATCAGAACCAGGACCTGATCTATTCCGACCTCTCCGCTGGTCGTCTGGATGCGGCGCTGCAGGATGAAGTCGCCGCCAGCGAAGGCTTCCTGAAGCAGCCTGCCGGGAAAGATTTCGCCTTTGCCGGCCCGTCCGTTAAAGACAAAAAGTACTTTGGCGACGGCACCGGTATCGGCCTGCGTAAGGACGACGCCGAGCTGAAAGCCGCGTTTGATAAAGCGCTGGGCGAGATGCGCAAAGACGGCACCTACGACAAAATGGCGAAGAAATACTTCGATTTTAACGTCTACGGCGACTAAGACTGCCGCAGGCCCGCGCTATCGGGTGGGCCTGCCGCCATGCTCGTGTAAAAGCCCTGAAAAGGTGCATCGCCAGACGCTGTGGATCATTTTAGTGCAAAGGCAGGCGCTTTTGCGGCTAAAAAATGCATAGTTAAGCGTTTGTGATGCAAAAAAATGGCCTTTCTGGTGCATAAATCTTTGCCCTCAAGGGGCGAATAATGGCACGATAACTGGTGTTAATAGTTCTAATAAACCCGTTAGAATGACAGTCTGTCGAGGATAGTTATGAAAAAACTGGCGTTGTCTCTCTCTTTAGCGCTGGCCCTTTCCAGCGTTTCCACGGTCTTTGCCGCTATTCCGCAAAAAATTCGTATCGGTACCGATCCGACTTATGCTCCCTTCGAATCGAAGAATGCGCAGGGGGAATTGGTGGGTTTTGATATCGATCTGGCAAAAGAGCTGTGTAAGCGTATTAATACCCAATGTACCTTTGTGGAAAACCCGCTGGATGCGCTGATCCCCTCTTTAAAAGCGAAGAAAATCGACGCGATTATGTCTTCGCTGTCGATTACCGAAAAGCGTCAGCAGGAAATCGCTTTCACCGACAAACTGTATGCGGCTGATTCGCGTCTGGTGGTGAAAAAGGGCAGCCCGGTAACGCCGGATCTTGCCACCCTGAAGGGTAAGCGCGTGGGCGTGCTGCAGGGTACGACGCAGGAAACTTATGGTAATGAGCACTGGGCGCCGAAAGGTATCGAAATTGTCTCCTATCAGGGGCAGGACAATATCTATTCCGACCTGACCGCCGGCCGTATTGACGCCGCTTTCCAGGATGAGGTCGCGGCCAGCGAAGGGTTCCTGAAACAGCCTATCGGTAAAGATTATCAGTTTGGCGGTCCGTCGATTAAGGACGAAAAGCTGTTCGGCGTCGGCACCGGTATGGGGCTGCGTAAGGAAGACAACGAACTGCGCGAAGCGCTGAATAAAGCGTTTGCAGAGATGCGTAAGGACGGCACCTACGACAAGCTGGCGAAAAAATATTTCGATTTTAACGTATACGGCGAATAATTCTCACGCCTCACCATTGCGCGTCCGATTCACGCGCAATGGTGGATGACAGACAGGGTAGGCAGCATGCTGTATGGGTTTTCACAGGTTATTTTGCAGGGTGCGCTTGTCACCCTGGAGCTTGCGCTCAGCTCGGTCGTTCTCGCCGTCCTGATTGGGCTAGCGGGCGCTGGCGCAAAGCTATCGAGCAATCGTCCTCTGGCGCTGGTATTTGAAGGCTATACCACACTGATCCGCGGCGTCCCCGACCTGGTGCTGATGCTGTTGATTTTCTACGGCCTGCAGATTGCGCTTAACAGCGTTACCGACGCGCTGGGCATGGCGCAGTTTGATATTGACCCGATGATCGCCGGGATTATTACCCTTGGCTTTATCTATGGCGCCTATTTTACGGAAACCTTCCGCGGCGCCTACCTGGCGGTGCCGAAGGGGCATATCGAAGCGGCCACCGCCTTTGGCTTCAGCGGCGGGCAGACGTTCCGGCGCATCCTGTTCCCGGCGATGATGCGCTACGCGCTGCCGGGGATCGGCAACAACTGGCAGGTTATCCTCAAGGCGACGGCGCTGGTCTCGCTGCTGGGGCTGGAGGATGTGGTCAAAGCCACGCAGCTGGCGGGCAAAAGCACCTGGCAGCCGTTCTACTTCGCCATCGTCTGCGGCCTGATTTATCTGGTATTTACCACCCTTTCTAATGGCGTACTGCTGCTGCTCGAACGCCGCTATACCGTTGGCGTCAAGAGGGCTGACCTGTGATTGAAATTATTCAGGAATACTGGAAATCCCTGCTGTGGACCGACGGCTATCGCTTTACCGGCGTGGCGATTACCTTATGGTTGCTGATCTCTTCGGTGGTCATGGGGGGCATCCTGGCGGTCTTTCTGGCAATCGGCCGCGTTTCGAGCAATAAGTTCATCCAGTTTCCCATCTGGCTGTTTACTTACATATTTCGCGGCACGCCGCTGTATGTGCAGCTGTTGGTCTTTTACTCCGGTATGTACACCCTGGAAATCGTCAAAGGCACTGAACTGCTGAACGCCTTTTTCCGCAGCGGGCTAAACTGTACGGTGCTGGCGCTGACCCTGAACACCTGCGCTTATACCACCGAAATTTTCGCCGGCGCGATCCGCTCGGTACCGGCGGGCGAAATTGAAGCGGCGCGGGCCTACGGCTTCTCTTCGGTCAAACTGTACCGCTGCATCATCCTGCCTTCCGCGCTGCGGATTGCGCTGCCGGCCTACAGTAACGAAGTGATCCTGATGCTGCACTCGACGGCGCTGGCGTTTACCGCTACGGTGCCGGATCTGCTGAAAATCGCCCGCGATATCAACTCGGCCACCTATCAGCCGTTCACCGCCTTTGGCATCGCCGCGGTGCTCTATTTAATTATCTCGTATGTGCTGATTAGCTTGTTCCGCAAAGCGGAAAAGCGTTGGTTGCAGCATATCAAACCTTCTTCGACGCATTGAGAACGCCATGTCCGACAATAAATTAAACGTTATCGATCTGCATAAACGCTATGGGGAACACGAGGTGCTGAAGGGCGTCTCGCTGCAGGCGAAAGCCGGGGACGTTATCAGTATCATCGGTTCATCGGGTTCCGGGAAAAGTACCTTTCTACGCTGTATTAACTTCCTTGAAAAACCGAGCGAAGGCACGATCGTCGTCAGCGGCCAGAATATTGGCCTGGTACGGGACAAAGACGGTCAGCTGAAGGTGGCCGACAAGAACCAGCTGCGCCTGCTGCGCACCCGGTTGACCATGGTGTTTCAGCATTTCAATCTGTGGAGCCATATGACGGTGCTGGAGAACGTCATGGAGGCGCCGATTCAGGTGCTGGGCTTAAGCAAACAGGAAGCGCGCGAACGGGCGGTAAAATACCTGGCCAAGGTCGGGATAGACGAACGTCAGCAGGCGAAATACCCGGTGCATCTTTCCGGCGGCCAGCAGCAGCGTGTCTCTATTGCCCGCGCGCTGGCGATGGAGCCGGAAGTGCTGCTGTTCGATGAGCCGACCTCCGCGCTGGATCCGGAGCTGGTGGGCGAAGTGTTACGCATCATGCAGCAGTTGGCGGAAGAGGGGAAAACCATGGTGGTGGTGACCCACGAAATGGGCTTTGCCCGCCACGTCTCTTCGCATGTCATTTTCCTGCATCAGGGAAAAATCGAAGAGGAAGGGCATCCGGACGCGCTGTTCGGCGCGCCGAAAAGCCCGCGCCTGCAGCAGTTTCTGAAAGGTTCGCTGAAATAAACGGCTTACCCGGCGTCTGCGGGCGCCGGGTGGGATTCACGCTCCAGCCGGTAAATCCAGTCATCGTAATCGACGCCGTTCAGATGATAGGCTTTCTCCAGCACCTGCGTGCGCACAAAGCCTTGCTTCTCCAGCAGGCGCGATGATCCACGATTCTCTCCCAACACCCAGGCATTGATGGCCTGTACCCCCAGCGTGCTGAAACCATAATCGCAGATCGCCCGCAGCGCTTCGCTGGCATAGCCTTTTCCCTGAGCCTCGGGCAGCAGCGCATAGCCGACGTCGGCCTCGTGCGGATTTTTAGGGCTGATGCGAAGCCCAATATCGCCCAGCGCATCGCCGCGCTTATTACGCAGAACATACACGCCGGGATCGGCGCAGCGACTGGCGAACACGCTGCGCAACGCCTCCTCGCTTAACACTTCGCCCATAAAACGCATCACCTGCGGATCCTGGCGCAGGCGCAGAAAAAAGGGCCAGTCATCGGTAACAAAGCGGGTAAGCGAAAGGCGAGGCGTGGTGATGGTCGTCATAAAGCAGTCAATTCGAAGAAGGAAAGGCCTACCTTAGCACTTTGCTTCGCCAGGTAACACCGGCGAACCGGCCGGCTGGCGATGAACTCAGGCGCTTCAGGGCGCTGGCTGTCCGGGATATGGCGATGCTGCAGCGCCAGGCTGAGGCCATCCAGGCGTGGAGCATGAGCCAGCAGAATGGAATCAGGGGAGCCAATGCTCCCCTGTGTCAGCCATTAACTCAGCACATCCTTTAGCGCTTCGTCGAGATCGTACCAGCGGAAGGCGAAGCCGGCGGCTTCCAGTCGCTTAGGCAGCGCGCGCTGGCCGCCGAGCACCAGCACAGCGGATTCGCCCATCAGCAGGCGGATGGCGGCGGCGGGAACGCGGAAAATCGCCGGTCGATTGAGCGCATGACCCAGCGCGTGGGCGAACTGCTCGTTATGCACGGGATAGGGCGAAACCATATTGAATGGGCCGCGCAGATCGTTATCCAGCAGCCACAGAATGCCGTTAACCATATCGTCGATATGGATCCAGGCCAGGTACTGTCTGCCGCTGCCGATAGGCCCACCGAGGCCGAGCTTAAAGGCCGGGGTCATTTTGCCAAGAATACCGCCCCGCGGCGCCAGTACCACGCCGGTGCGCAGCAGACAGACGCGGGTGCGCTCGCTTTGCGCTTCGCAGGCAATTTGCTCCCAGCGGGCGCAGAGCTTATGGGTAAACTCATTGTGCGGCGGCTCTTCTTCAGTCACCACCACTTCGCCGAGGTCGCCGTAATAGCCGGTGGCTGACCCGCTGATCAGCACGGAGGGAGGGGTGTCGCTGGCGTGGATCAAGCCCACCAGCCGCTGAGTGAGATCCCAGCGACTATGGCATAAGCGCTGTTTCTGCTCGGCGGTCCAGCGTTTATCGGCGATGGGCTCGCCCGCCAGATTGATGACGGCATCGATGTCATTGAGGTGGTGATGGCCCTCGAAATCGCGCCACAGCGTGACGCGCGGATCGAGACGGGCGCGGGCGGTATCCGGATGTCGGGTGGAGACCGTGACGCTATGCCCAAGCTCCAGCAGTCTGGGTATCAGATGTCGGCCAATCAGGCCGGTACCACCAGTAAGCAGGATCTTCATACCACCTCCCTGACATGGTTAGCGCCGCCAGCTCATGGTCATGGATACCGAGTCGGCATAGCGCAGCGCGTGAAGTTTATCGATCTCCACTTCAGCATATGTGACCCAGTGATGTTCGCATGCGATATTCAGCACATCCTGAGTTAATTTTTCCAGCAGCGAGAAACGACCATTCTCAAGATGGCTAATGATGCGTTTGGTAATGGTGCGGTAGTTCAACGCATCATTAATGTCCTCGCTGTCGCGCGCTTTATCGGCAGGGTAGTGAATGGCCACATTCACTACCACATCCTGGCGGTTGGCGATCTCTTCCTCTTTAATACCAATAAAAGTACGCAGGCGCAGGTTCTTAATACGAATAATGGCGTCTGGTTGAGACATTGCAGGCTTCCTCCGTGGTTTAAGTCCTGCAATCATACAACAAAGCGCGACGGGCGAGCAGGGGGTTAATAAGGCTGAATTTTTAGCATCGCTTCCACCGTCGCCGGCCGCTGCTTAATGCGCTCATACCAGTTATGCACCGCCGGATAGTTCGCCAGATCGATCCGCTGGCGGACATGGCAGTTCACCCAGGGCCAGGCGGCGATGTCGGCGATGCTGTAGTGGTCCCCGCCCAGCCACGGGCTGGATCCCAGGCGATGATTCAGTACCCCATAGAGTCGCTGGGTTTCCACCTGAAAACGCTCAATCGCGTAGGGCACGGTTTGCGGCGCTGAGTGGGAAAAATGCTGATTTTGCCCCAGCATCGGCCCCAGGCCGCCGACCTGCCAGAACAGCCACTGCAGGGTGGTATAGCGCGCCCGCAGCTCCCCGCTCAGCAGCTTGCCGCTTTTTTCCGCCAGATAGAGCAGGATGGCGCCGGACTCGAAGACGCTCAACGGCGCGCCGCCGTCGGCAGGCATGTGGTCGACGATAGCTGGAATTTTGTTATTCGGCGAAATCGCCAGAAACTGCGGATGAAACTGCTCCCCTTTGCCAATATCGACCCGAATTAGCCGATAGGCCAGCTGCGCCTCTTCGAGAAACAGGGTGATTTTGTGGCCGTTTGGGGTGGGTGCATAGTAGAGATCGATCATAATATTTCCCGCCGTCGTGGGTCGCAAACTGATCGAGTATAGGTGAAGCTGCGCGACCCGGGAAAAAATCCGCGAGCGGGGCGCCAGCCACGCAGCGGACGAGCAGTGACATCGCCGGTAAGACAGGCTATGTTGGTTTATTGCCCTGTCTACCAACCCTGAGGAAGTTATGAGCCAGCCTGTGATTACCCTGTGGTCCGATGCCGATTTTTTCTCACCGTACGTGATGTCTGTTTATGTCGCGCTGCAGGAAAAGAGCCTGCCTTTTAGCCTTAAAACCATCGACCTGGGCAGCGGCGAACATCTGCAGGCCGGCTGGACGGGCTATACTGCCACCCGTCGCGTACCGCTGCTGGAGGTTGACGATTTCGCGCTGAGCGAGTCTTCGGCGATTACCGAATATCTGGATGAGCGTTTCGCGCCGCCTGAGTGGGAGCGCCTTTATCCACACGATCTGCAAAAGCGGGCCCGCGCTCGGCAGATCCAGGCCTGGCTACGCAGCGATCTGGTGCCCATTCGTGAAGAGCGATCCACCGCCGTGGTGTTTGGCGGGGTGAAAATGCCGGCGCTCAGCGAGGCAGGCAAGCGGTCGGCGGAAAAACTGTTTGCCACCGCTACCACGCTGCTGGCCCACGGCGGGCAAAATTTATTCGGCGAATGGTCTATTGCCGATGCCGACCTGGCGCTGATGCTCAATCGTCTGGTTCTCAATGGCGATGAGGTGCCGGAGGCGCTGGCGGATTATGCGACTTTCCAGTGGCAGCGGGGCTCAATCCAGCGTTACGCGGCGCTTTCCGCCAAACGCGGAGGCTGATAACCCGCCGCGCTTCCGCTATCATAGAGGCATCGTAACCAGTGGAGATGGAACCTATGAAGCTGATGTTTGCCTCCGATATTCATGGTTCGCTACCTGCGACGGAACGCGTGCTTGAGCGGTTCGCGCAAAGTGGCGCCAGGTGGCTGATCATCCTCGGCGATGTGCTTAATCACGGGCCACGCAACGCGCTGCCGGAAGGCTATGCGCCGGCGGAGGTGGCCGAGCGGCTGAACAGCGTGGCGGAGCGCATCATTGCGGTTCGCGGTAACTGCGACAGCGAAGTGGATCAAATGCTGCTTCGTTTTCCCATGACCGCGCCCTGGCAGCAGGTGCTTGGCGAAGGCTACCGCCTGTTTCTGACCCACGGTCATCTTTATAGCCCGGACAATTTGCCGCCACTTGCCGCTGGCGATGTCCTGGCGTATGGCCATACTCATATTCCGGTTGCTGAAAAACGCGGGGCGTTCTCTCTGTTTAATCCAGGCTCAGTGAGTATCCCAAAAGGGGGATATTCCGCCAGCTATGGGCTACTGGATGAGGGGCGTCTGCAGGTTTTAGCACTCAATGATAATCAGGTTATTGCAGAGGTCGCAATTTACCCGTAATTTAGCCCTCAATCATAAAGACGCGCCGCAAGAGCGCTTTTAAAGTAAGGTTTCCTGATGGCGGAACAGAATCATTTGGCAAGCACAGAATGGGTCGATATTGTTAATGAAAACAATGAGGTGATAGCACAGTCCAGCCGCGAGCAGATGCGCGCGCAGTGCCTGCGCCACCGGGCGACCTATATCGTCGTTCACGACGGAATGGGGAAAATTCTGGTGCAGCGACGCACCGAGACAAAAGACTTTCATCCGGGCATGCTGGATGCCACCGCCGGCGGCGTCGTGCAGGCTGATGAGCAGCTGCTGGAGTCGGCCCGTCGCGAGGCAGAAGAGGAGTTAGGCATCGCCGGGGTGCCGTTTGCCGATCACGGCCAGTTCTACTACGAAGATAAATTCTGCCGCGTCTGGGGAAGCCTGTTCAGCTGCGTCTCCCACGGGCCGTTTGCCCTGCAGGAAGAGGAGGTGAGCGAGGTGTGCTGGTTAACGCCGGAAGAGATCACCGCCCGCTGCGATGAGTTCACGCCCGACTCGCTGAAAGCGCTGGCGCTGTGGATGACCCGTAACGCCGGCAACGAGTATGATGACGAGGAAGAGAGCGAGCGCGAATAAACGCGCTAACGCGTGGCAGCAACTGCTGTTCGCCTCCTGACAAAAAAGGCAGCCATCTGGCTGCCTTTTGCTTTCTCTCAGCGGGCGATTACTTCTGCTGCTGAGCTGACTGGATCGCGGTCAGTGCGATGGTGTAGACGATATCGTCAACCAGCGCGCCACGAGACAGATCGTTGACCGGCTTGCGCATACCCTGCAGCATCGGCCCGATGGAGATCAGGTCGGCAGAGCGCTGTACCGCTTTGTAAGTGGTGTTACCGGTGTTCAGATCCGGGAAGATGAACACGGTCGCGCGGCCAGCTACCGGCGAGTTCGGCGCTTTGGATTTCGCGACGTCAGCCATCACCGCGGCGTCATACTGCAGCGGGCCGTCGATCATCAGGTCAGGACGTTTTTCCTGCGCCAGACGGGTCGCTTCGCGGACTTTTTCTACATCGCTACCCGCGCCGGAAGTACCGGTGGAGTAGGAGAGCATCGCCACGCGCGGTTCGATGCCGAAGGCAATCGCGGAGTCAGCGGACTGAATCGCGATTTCCGCCAGCTGCTCTGCGGTCGGATCCGGGTTGATCGCGCAGTCGCCGTAAACATAAACTTGTTCCGGCAGCAGCATGAAGAACACGGAAGAGACCAGCGAGCTGCCCGGTGCGGTTTTGATCAGCTGCAGCGGCGGACGAATGGTGTTGGCGGTGGTGTGTACCGCGCCGGACACCAGGCCATCGACTTCGTCCTGTTCCAGCATCAGGGTGCCGAGAACCACGTTATCTTCCAGCTGCTCGCGGGCGACGGCTTCGGTCATGCCCTTGTTCTTACGCAGTTCGACCAGGCGAGCCACGTAGCTTTCGCGCACCACTTCCGGGTCGACGATTTCGATACCGGCGCCCAGCTCAACGCCCTGCGCTGCTGCAACGCGGTTAATCTCATCCGGGTTGCCCAGCAGCACACAGGTGGCGATCCCGCGTTCGGCGCAGATGGCTGCGGCTTTCACGGTACGCGGCTCGTCGCCTTCCGGCAGAACGACGCGTTTGCCGGCTTTGCGCGCCAGCTCGGTCAGCTGGTAGCGGAAGGCTGGCGGAGAGAGACGACGGCTGCGCTCGGAGGTCGCGGTCAGCGATTCGATCCAGTCGGCGTTGATGTAGTTGGCAACGTATTCCTGAACTTTCTCAATGCGCTCGTGATCGTCAACCGGTACTTCCAGGTTGAAGCTCTGCAGGCTCAGGGAGGTCTGCCAGGTGTTGGTGTTGACCATAAACACCGGCAGGCCGGTGGCGAAGGCGCGTTCGCACAGCTTGCTGATGCGCGCGTCCATTTCATAGCCGCCGGTCAGCAGGATGGCGCCGATTTCCACGCCGTTCATCGCTGCCAGGCAGGCGGCAACCAGCACGTCAGGACGATCTGCGGAAGTAACCAGCAGCGAACCTGCGCGGAAGTGCTCCAGCATGTGCGGGATGCTGCGCGCGCAGAAGGTCACGGATTTCACGCGGCGGGTGTTGATATCGCCTTCGTTGATGATGGTCGCATTCAGGTGATGGGCCATGTCGATCGCACGGGTGGCGATCAGATCGAAGCTCCACGGTACGGCGCCCAGCACCGGCAGCGCGCTGCCTTTTTGCAGCTGAGCCGGGTCGATCTTCACGACTTTCGCTTTGGATGAGTCGTCGAAAATTTCCGACAGGTCAGGACGGGTACGGCCCTGCTCGTCGACCGGCGCGTTCAGTTTGTTGATGATAACGCCGGTGATGCTGGTGTTTTTCGCGCCGCCAAAGCTGTTACGGGTCAGTTCAATACGCTCGTTCAGCTGTTCTGGCGTATCGGTGCCTTGCGACATGACGAAGACGATTTCCGCGTTCAGGGTTTTGGCTATTTCAAAGTTCAGCGCCTGGGCGAACTGATGCTTACGGGTCGGCACCAGGCCTTCCACCAGCACCACTTCCGCGTCCTGGGTGTTCGCGTGATAGTTGGCGATGATCTCTTCCATCAGCACATCTTTCTGATTGCTGGAGAGCAGAGATTCAACGTGGTTCATCTTCAGCGGTTCAGCAGCGGTGGTGGTGGAGGAGCTGGCGCGAACGATGGTGGTGGTCTGGTCCGGGGCATCGCCGCCGGAGCGCGGCTGGGCGATAGGTTTAAAGACGCTCAGACGAACGCCTTTGCGTTCCATAGCGCGGATCACACCGAGGCTGACGCTGGTCAGACCTACGCTGGTACCGGTAGGAATTAACATGATAGTACGGGACACGGTATATCCTCTTTCGTTACCGCCAGTATCAGGCGGGATACAAAACAGCACCACCAGCGACCCGTCATACTCCACGTTGCACGTGCGTTGGCTCTACTTGCTCACCCCGGTCGCGTATGCGCCGGGGATCTGCTGTGTCGCCGCCTTCCTGCAGCGCGAAGTATTGCGGGTCAGGGCTGGCGGTGTGGAATTATGCGGTCAGACGGCTGGCGTCTTGCGCGATGACCAGCTCTTCGTTGGTCGGGATAACCACGGCAGGACGGGTGCCTTCTTTGTTGATGAAGCCAGACTTGCCGAAGCGGGCAGCCAGGTTACGCTCATGGTCAACTTCGAAGCCCAGTACGCCCAGTTTGCCCAGCGACAGCTCACGCACCATCGCGGCGTTTTCACCAATGCCACCGGTGAAGACCACGGCGTCGAGACGGCCGTCCATCAGCGCGGTGTAGGAGCCGATGTATTTCGCCAGGCGGTGGCAGTAGACGTCCATCGCGCGTTTAGCGTCGGCTTTTTCCTGGTAGTTGTCTTCCACGTAGCGGCAGTCGCTGGTGACTTCGGTCAGGCCCAGCAGGCCGGACTCTTTGGTCAGCATTTTGTTGATGGCGTCAACGCTCATGCCCAGGGTGTCGTGCAGATGGAAGATGATTGCCGGATCGATATCGCCGGAGCGGGTACCCATCACCAGGCCTTCCAGCGGGGTCAGACCCATGGAGGTGTCAACGCATTTGCCGTTACGAATAGCGGAAACCGAACCACCGTTGCCAAGGTGGCAGGTGATGATGTTCAGCTCTTCAACCGGCTTGTTCAGGATCTTAGCGGCTTCCTGAGTCACGTAGAAGTGGCTGGTGCCGTGTGCGCCGTAACGACGAACGCCGTGCTCTTTGTACAGGCTGTACGGCAGGGCGTAGAGATAGGATTCTTCCGGCATGGTCTGGTGGAACGCCGTATCGAATACTGCCACGTTTTTGTCTTTCAGGTGCGGGAAGGATTTCAGCGCTTCAGCGATGCCGATCAGATGTGCCGGATTGTGCAGCGGTGCGAAGGACGCCGCGTCTTTAATGCCCTGAATCACGGACTCGTCGATGACGACGGAGCTGGTGTATTTTTCACCGCCGTGGACGATACGGTGGCCAATTGCGGTCAGCTGAGCAGACAGTTCTGGTTTTTGTGCCAGAATAGTGTTAACGATAAAGTTCAGTGCTTCGCTGTGCGCGGCGCCCGCGCCTAATTCGGCTTCTTGTTTGCCGCCGTCAATTTTCCATTTGATACGGGCTTCTGGCAGGTGGAAGCATTCCGCTAAACCGGACAGGTATTCGTCGCCGTTAACGGCGTCAAGGATAGCAAATTTCAGAGAGGAGCTACCGCAGTTCAGAACCAGTACTAACTTACTCGACATGGAAGTACCTTTTTATGATACGTGGCTAAAAAAACGTCAGTGTGTCATTAGCGTAGCGCAGGATGACCTCGACATTTATGATTAACATCATGCCTTGTTCTGTTTTCAGGCACGATGAGATAAGTACATTTGATTTTATGCCATTTTGCATAATTTTCAGCCAATGGCAGAATATGCGATAATTTGACTAGCCTGGCAAAAGAGTCTATCCGCCCTTTCAGGCGGGCACAGGATACCTGATTGCGGCATCCTTTGCCAAAATCTTTTGAACGATGTCATGCATAGTTGGTGTTTTGCACGAATTTTTTAAGTTTTATATGTAAAGTTGAGGTAAAGCCATGTCGACCCCTGAGAAACGCCCCGTTAGCTTCTTTAGCTTGTTCAACCGCGGGCAGCACTACGCGAAGACCTGGCCTCTCGACAAGCGCCTCGCGCCGGTATTTATTGAAAACCGCATCATTCGTGCCACCCGCTACGCCATCCGCATCATGCCGCCGATCGCCATTTTCACCCTCTGCTGGCAGATAGCGCTGGGCGGCCAGCTGGGGCCCGCCGTGGCCACTGCGCTGTTTGCACTGAGCCTGCCGATGCAGGGGTTATGGTGGTTGGGTAAACGTTCAGTGACGCCGCTGCCGCCTTCCATTCTTAACTGGTTCTACGAAGTACGCGGCAAACTGCAGGAGGCGGGGCAGGCGCTGGCGCCTGTCGAAGGCAAGCCCGATTATCAGGCGTTGGCTGACACGCTTAAGCGCGCCTTCAAACAACTCGATAAAACTTTCCTTGATGATTTGTAATTCACTACGGAAAACGCATATAAAAGAAGGCGCATGATTTATGCGCCTTCTTTATTTCACGCCCTACCGTGCTACAGGAGTCACAACATGGAAATGACCAATGCGCAGCGTCTGATTTTATCCAATCAGTACAAGATGATGACGATGCTCGACCCGGACAATGCGGAGCGCTACCGTCGTCTGCAAACCATCATTGAGCGTGGGTATGGGCTGCAGATGCGTGAACTGGACCGCGAGTTCGGCCAGCTGACGGAAGAAACCTGCCGTACCGTAATCGACATCATGGAGATGTACCACGCGCTACACGTCTCCTGGACCAACCTGAAAGATGCGGCGGGTATCGACGAGCGTCGGGTCACCTTCCTCGGATTTGATGCCGCCACCGAAGCGCGTTTTCTCGGCTACGTGCGCTTTATGGTCAACGTTGAAGGCCGTTACAGCCACTTTGACGCCGGCACCCATGGCTTTAACTCGCAGACCCCGATGTGGGAGAAATATCAGCGGATGCTGAGCGTCTGGCACGCCTGCCCACGCCAGTATCATCTGAGCAGTAACGAAATTAACCAAATCATCAATGCCTGAGGGAGGTGCCCGTGCAGTGTAAAGGTTTCCTGTTCGATTTAGACGGGACGCTGGTGGATTCCTTGCCGGTGGTGGAGCGTTCATGGTGCAAATGGGGGGATCGTTTCGCCATTGACCATGATGAAATTCTCAGTTTTATTCACGGCAAGCAGGCCATTACCTCCATTCGCCATTTTATGCCGGGTCGCAGCGAGGAGGATATCCAGGCCGAATTCCGTTATCTCGAGCAGATGGAAGCCACTGATATCGAAGGCATCGTCGCTCTACCGGGGGCGTTAGCCCTGCTGAATACGCTCAATGAGGCCGGGATCCCGTGGGCGATTGTCACCTCCGGCTCGATTCCGGTTGCCCATGCGCGTCACCGCGCGGCGGGCCTGCCGATGCCGGAGGTGTTTGTCACCGCTGAGCAGGTGAAGCATGGCAAGCCGGCGCCGGACGCCTATCTGCTGGGCGCCGAGCGGCTGGGTCTGCCTGCCGGGGAGTGCGCGGTGGTGGAAGACGCGCCGGCGGGGCTCCTCTCCGGACTGGCGGCCGGCTGTCGCACTATCGCGGTCAACGTGCCCGCCGATGCCCCCCGTCGGGATGAAGCCGACCTCGTGCTGAGCAGCCTGGAAGATCTGGTGGTTGAACGCCAGACTGACGGCGTGGTAAATGTGCGTCTTAAAGCGTAAACCCATGATTTCGCCCCGCGTCGTCGGGGCTTTTTTATGCCACTATGTCGACTCCCACTTGTGACAAGGAAACGTTGTGAACGGTGAATTGATTTGGGTTTTATCCCTCCTGGCCATCGCGGTTGTGCTGTTTGCTACCGGTAAGGTGCGCATGGATGCTATCGCCCTGATGGTCATTGTCGCCTTTGTCCTCAGCGGCACGCTGACGCTGACTGAAGCTTTTTCCGGGTTCAGCGATCCTAACGTGATCCTGATTGCCGCCCTGTTTATTATCGGCGACGGCCTGGTGCGTACCGGGGTGGCCACCAAGATGGGCGCCTGGCTGGTGAGCGTGGCAGGCAACAGCGAAACCAAAATGCTGATCTACCTGATGCTCACCGTCGCCGGGTTGGGCGCGTTTATGAGCTCCACCGGCGTGGTCGCCATTTTCATTCCGGTGGTCCTTAGCGTCTCGGCGCGGATGAATACCTCACCCTCGCGGCTGATGATGCCGCTGAGCTTCGCCGGGCTTATCAGCGGGATGATGACCCTGGTGGCGACACCGCCCAACCTGGTGGTCAACAGTGAACTGCTGCGCGAAGGACTGCACGGCTTCAGTTTTTTCAGCGTCACGCCGATTGGCCTGGTGGTGCTGATCCTGGGCATCGTCTATATGCTGGCGGTGCGCTTTATGCTGAAGACGGATAATGGCGATTCCGCGCGCGATGGGCGAAAAAGAAGTACCTTTCGCGATTTGATCCGCGAATATCACCTCACCGGCCGCGCTCGCCGGCTGGCGATCCGACCCGGTTCGCCGATGATCGGTCAGCGGCTGGATGATTTAAAGCTGCGTGAGCGCTACTGTGCCAACGTCATCGGCGTTGAGCGCTGGCGGCGGTTCCGCCGGGTGATTGTTAACGTCAATGGGGTCTCGGAATTTCGCGCCCGCGACGTCCTGCTGATCGATATGTCTGCCTCCGATGTCGACTTGCGCCAGTTCTGCGGCGAGCAAATGCTCGAGCCGATGGTGCTGCGCGGGGAGTATTTTGCCGATCAGGCGCTGGATGTGGGGATGGCGGAGGTGGCGCTGATCCCGGATTCAGAGATGATAGGCAAAACGGTGCGTGAGATAGCCTTCCGCACCCGGTTTGGTCTCAATATCGTCGGCATGAAGCGCGATGGCAAAGCGATGGATGGTTCCGTGGTCGATGAGCCTCTGCAGCTCGGCGATATTCTGCTGGTGGTCGGCAACTGGCGGCAAATTGCCCTGCTGGCGAAGCGCGGCCGGGATTTCGTGGTGCTCAATATGCCGGTTGAGGTCGATGACGCTTCGCCGGCCCACAGCCAGGCTCCGCACGCGATTTTCTGTCTGGTGCTGATGGTGGCCCTGATGCTGACGGATGAAATCCCCAACCCCATCGCCGCGATCATCGCCTGTCTGCTGATGGGCAAATTCCGCTGTATCAACGCCGAAAGCGCCTACAAGGCGATCCACTGGCCGAGCATCATTCTGATTGTCGGGATGATGCCGTTCGCCCTGGCGTTGCAGAAAACCGGTGGGGTGGATCTGGTGGTTAAGGGACTAATGGACGTCGCCGGAGGCGAGGGGCCTTATCTGATGCTCGGCTGCCTGTTTGTGATGTGCGCGGCGATAGGCCTGTTTATCTCTAACACGGCCACCGCGGTGCTGATGGCGCCTATTGCCCTGGCGGCGGCGAAGTCGATGGGTGTGTCGCCTTATCCCTTTGCCATGGTGGTGGCGATGGCGGCTTCGGCGGCGTTTATGACCCCGGTCTCTTCGCCGGTTAATACTCTGGTGCTTGGCCCGGGTAAGTACTCATTTAGCGATTTTGTCAAAATCGGCGTGCCCTTTACCGTGCTGGTGATGGTGGTCTGCGTTCTGCTGATCCCGGTGCTCTTCCCGTTTTAAGATATGCAGGCCGGGTAGGGGGCGACCGCTGCCCGGCCTGAAAAATTACAGCGGCGAATCCTGGCTGATTTCATCCAGCGACAGCTGGAAGCTCGGGACAAACACCTGCATAAAGTAATCCATCTCCGCGCTGCGCCGCGACGCCAGCGTTTTTTCCAGACGGCCTTTGGCCAGCAGAAATTCGTTGTTGCCCGCCGACAGCTCTTCGAGGCATTTCAGGTAGGCGCAGAGAGCGTCAGCCTGTTTGACGATCGACTGCTCTTCCTCACTGTAATGATGCTCGTCAATCAGCGGTTCGAAAATATCGCGCAGCTCGTCGGGCACCATATCCACCAGCTTCTGCTGGGCGATTTTCTCAATCGCCTTATATTCCTGAGCAATCTGTGAATTAAAATATTTCACCGGGGTAGGGAGATCACCGGTTAAAACCTCGGAGGCGTCGTGGTACATCGCCAGCAGGGCGATACGCTCTGGGTTGACCTGGCCGCCAAATTTGCGGTTTTTAATCGCCGCCAGCGCGTGGGCGACCATCGCCACCTGCAGGCTGTGCTCGGAGACATTTTCGGTGCGCACGTTGCGCATCAGCGGCCAGCGGTTAATCAGTTTCAGACGGGAGAGGTGGGCAAAGAAATGACTCTGACTCATAGGAACCCTTAATCAGTGACAACATCGGGTTCCATTGTGCGCAGGGATCGCCGCCGGATGCAAATGCCGGCGGCAGCACGACTAAAGCTGATGGTAGCCGGAGAGGAAGCGGCCAAAGCGGGAGATCGCCATCTCCAGGTCGTCTTCGCGAGGCAGGGTCACAATACGCACGTGATCCGGCCACGGCCAGTTAAAGGCAGTACCCTGCACCAGCAGCACTTTCTCCTGCAGCAGGAAATCGAGCACCATTTTCTGGTCGTCGTGAATATTGAAGCGTTTGGCGTCAATTTTCGGGAACATGTACAGCGCGCCTTTTGGCTTCATGCAGGAGACGCCCGGAATATCGTTGATCAGCTCCCAGGCGCGGTTGCGTTGTTCATACAGACGCCCGCCGGGAATGATGAATTCGCTGATACTCTGGTAGCCGCCCAGCGCGGTCTGGATAGCATGCTGGGCCGGCACGTTGGCGCACAGACGCATTGAGGCCAGCATTTCCAGTCCTTCGATATAGCCTTTCGCGTGTTTTTTCGGGCCATTCAGCACCATCCAGCCCTGACGGAAGCCGGCGACGCGGTAAGTTTTCGACAGTCCGTTGAAGGTCACCGTCAGCAGATCCGGCGCCAGAGCGGCAATCGAGTGATGCTGGGCTTCGTCGTAGAGGATCTTGTCGTAGATCTCATCGGCGAAAATAATCAGGTTGTGCTGGCGGGCGATCTCCACGATCTCCTGCAGCAGCTCTTTGGAGTAGACCGCGCCGGTGGGGTTGTTGGGGTTGATGATCACGATCCCGCGGGTGCGAGGCGTGATTTTGGCGCGGATATCGTCAAGATCCGGAAACCAGTCAGAGGATTCGTCACACAGATAGTGCACCGCTTTACCACTGGAAAGAGACACCGCCGCCGTCCACAGCGGGTAGTCCGGAGCGGGAACCAGCATCTCATCGCCACTGTTTAACAGCGCCTGCATCGCCTGCACAATCAGCTCGGACACGCCGTTGCCGATGTAAATATCTTCCACGGTGACATCGCGCATTCCCCGCGCCTGGTAATGCTGCATGATAGCTTTACGCGCCGAGTACAATCCTTTCGAATCGCAGTATCCCTGGGCGGTAGGCAGATTGCGGATGACGTCGACGAGGATCTCGTCAGGGGCCTCGAAGCCGAAGGGTGCCGGGTTGCCGATGTTCAGTTTCAGAACCTTATTGCCTTCTTCTTCAAGACGTTTCGCTTCTTTCAGAACCGGTCCGCGGATGTCATAACAGACGTTCTCTAACTTGCTGGATTTTTCGATGGGGGACATGAATCTTGACCTTTTAGCTGTTATCGCCACTCCCTGCCGTGGAAGTCAGCACGGAACAATGTACTCCGCCTCCCCGCTGTTTTGAAGGCTTTGCAGGAGAAGATTTTGCTAATGCAGGATTTTAAGCGTAATTGATTTATCTGTTGGTTGCTGGTTTTTCCTATTGTTTATGCCTTTTCATGGCATTTTTTCGGTCGTCTATGTTGATGTAGTGCCTTTTTTACCATCATTTATCTGGTTTGTTGGTTAGGTAAACGGGGCGCTGGAGAATGGGGGGCGGCTAGAAAACGCTATTCTTAATCTCATAGCGGTTGATTTGTAATTTTGATGTTAAATAATTTTAATAAAAAACTGCGCGTAAGCGCATTATTATTATTTTTGACAGGTAATAATCTGAGGTTTGTTAATTTATATAAAATGTTGAAAAAAATTTAAAATTATCTCAGTTAATCCTTATTAAGGCTTATAAAAAGGATGGGAATCGGTTAGAATATCGCCGTTAATATCAGTGGTAGTCGGCATGAATTATGGCTGAATTGATATTTAATATATTGTTATTACAGGATTTTATTGTTCGTTGTTCGCCAAAAAGAAGTCCGGCGAAAGAGAGGCTTTCTCACCACTACTGCGCGATTTTCCGGGGCGACGTAAGACGCCTGGCTGGCCGTGGTAATAAATAATAATGAGAAATACGAACAATATATTACTCCGGTGTTCTGCGCATTTGCTCAGACGAGTACTTTGGCATGTAATAACGTTCGTCCAGTTGTTTATCCGCCATCAGACGGTGAGCACGAGGCTCAGGGAATAGCCGGAAACCTGGCGTAAAGCATCAACAAGGCAGGTCAGCGTTAGCCACCTGTAAGTGAAGAAAGATGATTAATACAACACGTCCGATACTCAACCTCGATCTCGATCTGCTGCGCACCTTTGTAGCAGTCGCTGATTTGAACACCTTCGCCGCCGCCGCCGCCGCAGTGTGTCGTACCCAGTCCGCGGTCAGCCAGCAAATGCAACGCCTGGAGCAACTGGTTGGCAAGGAGCTTTTCGCTCGTCACGGACGCAATAAACTGCTGACCGAGCAGGGCATCCAGCTGCTGGGCTATGCCCGCAAAATCCTGCGCTTTAACGATGAAGCCTGCATGTCGCTGATGTATGGCAGCCTGCAGGGGGGACTGACCATCGGCGCGTCGGAAGAAACCGCTGATACTATCCTGCCGTTTCTGTTAAACCGCATCGGCTGCTTCTATCCCAGAATGACGCTGGAGATTAAAGTCCATCCCCATGCCGTCATCATGGCGATGCTGAGCGCGGGAGAGGTCGATCTGGCATTAACCACCCATCAGCTTCCCGGTTTTACCGCTTTCACGCTGAGAACGTCGCCTACCCTCTGGTACTGTGCAGCGGACTACGTGCTGGCGAAAGGGGAATCGATCCCCCTCATCTTGCTCGAAGAGCCTGGCCCGTTCCGTGAGGACATCATCGCCGCGCTGGAGGCTGCCCGCGTCTCCTGGCATCTGGCCCACGGCGCCTCGTCGCTCTCCGGGGTGAAAGCGGCGGTGAAAGCCGGGCTGGGGGTCACCGCGCGTCCGGTCGAAATGATGAGCCCGGATTTGCGCGTGGCCGGTATCAGCGATGGCCTGCCGGTCCTGCCGGATACCCGGTACGTCGTTAGCTGCAATCCGCAGACGGTGGGCGAACTACCGCAGGCGATTTTTCAATCACTGAGCCAGGAGAGCGATCCCTGGCGCGCCGGGCCGGCACTTACTCCGGAAGAGGGAGGAAGCACCTTTATTTTGTGAGGTTATTTTGCTAACAAAGATCACAAAAACTGGTAACAGAATGTAAGTGCCCAAAAAGAGCCTCAAGGGTGGGTTTCCCGTCTGGTGGCTCTTTTTTTTGCACTATTATTGATGTTTTGAATCTTTTTTTTATTTCTTTGCAAGAAAATCAGCATATTGGCGTGACATGGCGCTCACCTTGCCGACTTTTCCCAGCACTTTCAACACTTCCTGCTAATGTTAAAAAACCGGATGGATTGTTGCCGATTTCCTGGGGTAATTAACAAAACCGTGTCGCAGATCAAGAAAATACCCCTCTTTGGGGGGAGGAATCGAGGCTAAATCCTGTCAAAATAGCAGGGATTTTTGATTTACGACGGAAACGGACACGATTCAACAACACTAAAACCGAACAGTATGCAAGGTTATTTCGCATAAAAGGGCATTTAATGTTAATGAAAAGATTCCAATGTAAATTAATGTTATGAAAACTTTTGTTAAAGTTGACAAAAGGTTAAAGAAAGGGGTAAAAAGCCACGGCATCTGGGCTTCTCACATCTTCCAGGGACGCTTTTTTGCACGGTTATTTTTTATTCCTCCCGTGAAACGCTGTGGCGTTCATCTGCCAGTAAGAGCAGAGGGTTTTGGCGCTACACTTTTTTGGTTAAGCAATGCGTATGTCAACATCCACTGAAGTCATCGCTCATCACTGGGCATTCGCTATATTTCTCATCATCGCTATCGGCCTGTGCTGCCTGATGCTCGTCGGCGGCTGGTACCTTGGCGGTCGCGCGCGCGCGCGTAGCAAAAACACGCCGTTTGAATCGGGGATCGACTCCGTTGGTTCGGCCCGCTTACGTCTTTCTGCGAAGTTTTATCTGGTTGCCATGTTCTTCGTTATCTTCGACGTGGAAGCCCTGTATCTCTACGCATGGTCGACCTCTATCCGCGAGAGCGGTTGGGTCGGCTTTGTGGAAGCCGCAATTTTCATTTTAGTGCTACTGGCTGGTCTGGTTTATCTCGTTCGCATCGGCGCACTGGACTGGACGCCTGCGCGTTCCCGTCGCACGCTGGTTAACCCGGAAACAGACAGTCCCACTAACCGTCATATGCAGTAAAAGCGAGGCAATAAGATGGATTATACGCTCACCCGCATAGATCCTAACGGTGAGAACGACCGTTACCCCCTGCAGAAACAGGAGATCGTTACCGACCCCCTGGAGCAGGAAGTCAACAAAAGCGTGTATATGGGGAAACTCGAACACGCGCTGCATGACATGGTGAACTGGGGCCGTAAGAACTCAATTTGGCCGTATAACTTCGGCCTTTCTTGCTGTTATGTGGAAATGGTGACGTCATTCACTGCGGTGCATGACGTTGCGCGCTTTGGGGCCGAAGTTCTGCGCGCCTCTCCGCGTCAGGCGGACCTGATGGTGGTCGCCGGAACCTGCTTCACCAAAATGGCGCCGGTGATTCAGCGTCTCTATGATCAGATGCTGGAGCCGAAGTGGGTGATTTCCATGGGCGCCTGCGCGAACTCCGGCGGCATGTACGACATCTATTCCGTCGTCCAGGGCGTGGATAAATTCATCCCGGTCGATGTGTACATCCCGGGCTGCCCGCCGCGTCCGGAGGCCTATATGCAGGCGCTGATGCTGCTGCAGGAGTCCATTGGTAAAGAACGTCGTCCGCTCTCATGGGTGGTTGGCGATCAGGGCGTCTATCGCGCCAATATGCAGTCGGAACGCGAGCGTAAACGCGGCGAACGTATTGCAGTGACCAATCTGCGGACGCCGGACGAGATTTAATTTGCGCCTGCGGGCGGGAGAAACACTTCGCAAATCAATCTACAACAGCGCGAAGTCTCGCCCGGCAGTCACCACGGACCTTTTGCAATGGTGAACAATATGACCGATTTAACCGCGCATGACGCCGCACCAGCCTGGCAAACCCGCGATCACCTTGATGACCCGGTGATCGGCGAACTGCGCAACCGCTTTGGGCCGGATGCCTTTACCGTTCAGCCAACCCGCACCGGCGTACCGGTGGTATGGGTCAAGCGCGAGCAGCTGCTTGAGGTGGGTGATTTCCTGAAGAAATTGCCGAAGCCTTACGTGATGCTGTTTGACCTGCACGGTATGGACGAACGTCTGCGCACGCACCGCGATGGCCTGCCCGCCGCGGATTTTTCCGTTTTCTATCACCTGATTTCCATCGACCGCAACCGCGACATCATGCTCAAGGTGGCGCTGTCTGAAAACGATCTGCATCTGCCAACCTTCACCAAACTGTTCCCCAACGCCAACTGGTATGAACGTGAAACCTGGGAAATGTTTGGTATTACCTTCGATGGCCACCCAAATCTGCGTCGCATCATGATGCCGCCGACCTGGGAAGGCCACCCGCTGCGTAAAGACTACCCGGCGCGCGCCACCGAATTCGATCCGTTTGAGCTGACCAAAGCCAAACAGGATCTGGAGATGGAAGCGCTGACTTTCAAACCGGAAGAGTGGGGCATGAAACGCGGCACCGACAACGAGGACTTCATGTTCCTCAACCTCGGTCCGAACCACCCGTCCGCGCACGGTGCCTTCCGCATTATTCTGCAGCTGGATGGCGAAGAGATCGTCGACTGCGTGCCGGATATCGGTTACCACCACCGCGGCGCCGAGAAGATGGGCGAGCGCCAGTCCTGGCACAGCTACATCCCGTACACCGACCGTATCGAATACCTTGGCGGCTGCGTCAACGAGATGCCGTACGTGCTGGCCGTAGAAAAACTGGCCGGGATCACCGTGCCGGATCGCGTCAACGTGATCCGCGTGATGCTCTCCGAACTGTTCCGCATCAACAGCCACCTGCTGTATATCTCAACCTTTATTCAGGACGTCGGCGCGATGACGCCGGTCTTCTTCGCCTTTACCGATCGGCAGAAAATCTACGATCTGGTGGAAGCGATCACCGGTTTCCGTATGCACCCGGCGTGGTTCCGCATCGGCGGCGTCGCGCACGATCTGCCGCGCGGCTGGGATCGTCTGCTGCGTGAGTTCCTCGAGTGGATGCCGAAGCGTCTGGACTCCTATGAAAAAGCCGCCCTGCGCAACACCATTCTGAAGGGCCGTTCCGTCGGCGTGGCAGCCTATACCGCTAAAGAGGCGCTGGAGTGGGGCACCACCGGCGCAGGCCTGCGCGCCACCGGTATCGGCTTCGACGTGCGTAAATGGCGTCCTTATTCTGGCTACGAAAATTTCGACTTCGAAGTCCCGACCGGTGGCGGCGTTTCTGACTGCTACACCCGCGTGATGCTGAAAGTCGAAGAGCTGCGCCAGAGCCTGCGCATTCTTCAGCAGTGCCTCGACAATATGCCGGAAGGGCCGTTCAAAGCGGATCACCCGCTGACCACGCCGCCGCCGAAAGAGCGCACGCTGCAGCATATCGAAACCCTGATCACCCACTTCCTGCAGGTATCGTGGGGCCCGGTCATGCCGGCCAACGAATCCTTCCAGATGATTGAGGCGACCAAGGGGATTAACAGTTACTACCTGACCAGCGACGGCAGCACCATGAGCTACCGTACCCGCGTCCGCACGCCGAGCTTTGCGCACCTGCAGCAGATCCCGTCGGCGATCCGCGGCAGCCTGGTATCCGACCTGATCGTCTATCTGGGTAGTATCGATTTTGTTATGTCAGACGTGGACCGCTAATTATGCACGAGAATCAACAACCACAAACCGAGGCTTTTGAGCTGAGTGCGGCAGAGCGTGAGGCTATTGAGCACGAGAAGCACCACTACGAAGACCCGCGTGCGGCGTCCATCGAAGCGCTGAAAATCGTTCAGAAACAGCGCGGCTGGGTGCCGGATGGCGCGATCTACGCCATTGCCGATGTGCTGGGCATCCCGGCCAGCGACGTCGAAGGCGTGGCGACGTTCTATAGCCAAATTTTCCGCCAGCCGGTTGGCCGTCACGTGATCCGCTACTGCGACAGCGTGGTGTGTCACATTACCGGCTATCAGGGGATTCAGGCCGCCATCGAGAAGAAGCTGAACATCAAGCCAGGGCAGACCACCTTTGATGGCCGCTTTACCCTGCTGCCGACCTGCTGCCTGGGCAACTGCGACAAGGGACCGACCATGATGATTGATGAGGACACTCACAGCCATCTGACGCCGGAGGCAATTCCTGACCTGCTGGAGCAGTACAAATGAAAACCGTAATTCGTACTGCGGAAACGCATCCGCTCACCTGGCGCCTGCGCGACGACAAGCAGCCGGTCTGGCTGGACGAGTATCGCAGCAAAAATGGCTATGAAGGGGCGCGAAAAGCGCTGACCGGCATGGCGCCGGACGAGATCGTCACGGCGGTAAAAGACGCTGGCCTGAAAGGGCGCGGCGGCGCGGGCTTCTCCACCGGTCTGAAGTGGAGCCTGATGCCGAAAGACGAATCCATGAACATCCGTTACCTGCTGTGTAACGCCGATGAGATGGAGCCGGGCACCTATAAAGACCGCCTGCTGATGGAGCAGCTCCCGCACCTGCTGGTGGAAGGCATGCTGATCTCCGCCTTTGCGCTGAAGGCTTATCGCGGCTACATCTTCCTGCGCGGAGAGTATATCGAAGCGGCCCAGCATCTGCGCCGCGCGATTGCCGAAGCCACCGAGGCGGGCCTGCTGGGGAAAAATATCCTCGGCACTGGTTTTGACTTCGAGCTGTTTGTCCACACCGGGGCAGGACGCTATATCTGCGGCGAAGAGACGGCGCTGATCAACTCCCTGGAAGGCCGCCGCGCTAACCCGCGCTCCAAGCCGCCGTTCCCGGCGAGCTCCGGCGTGTGGGGTAAGCCGACCTGCGTCAACAACGTGGAAACCCTGTGCAACGTGCCGGCGATTCTGGCTAACGGCGTCGAGTGGTACCAGAACATCTCCACCAGTAAAGATGCCGGCACCAAGCTGATGGGCTTCTCCGGCCGCGTGAAGAACCCGGGCGTCTGGGAGCTGCCGTTCGGCACCACGGCCCGCGAGATCCTTGAAGATTACGCCGGCGGTATGCGCGATGGCCTGAAGTTTAAAGCCTGGCAGCCGGGTGGGGCAGGGACCGACTTCCTCACCGAAGCGCACCTCGATCTGCCGATGGAGTTCGAAAGCATTGGTAAAGCGGGCAGCCGTCTGGGCACCTCGCTGGCGATGGCCGTTGACCACGAGATCAACATGGTCTCGCTGGTGCGCAACCTCGAAGAGTTCTTTGCCCGCGAGTCCTGTGGCTGGTGTACGCCGTGCCGCGATGGTCTGCCGTGGAGCGTGAAGATCCTGCGCGCCCTGGAGCGCGGCGAAGGTCAGCCTGGCGATATCGAAACGCTTGAGCAACTGTGTCGATTCCTGGGCCCAGGGAAAACCTTCTGCGCGCACGCGCCGGGCGCGGTTGAGCCGCTGCAGAGCGCGATTAAATATTTCCGCGAAGAATTCGAGGCTGGCATTAAGCAGCAGTTCAGCAATACCCATGCAATCAACGGGATTCAGCCGAACCTGCTTAAGACGCGCTGGTAATCTAAAGGTTTTTTTATTTTTGGAAGCACGCTAATGGCTACGATTCATGTAGACGGCAAAGAATACGAGGTCAACGGAGCGGACAACCTGCTGGAGGCTTGTCTCTCTCTTGGGCTTGATATTCCCTACTTTTGCTGGCATCCGGCGCTAGGGAGCGTCGGTGCTTGCCGCCAGTGTGCGGTGAAGCAATATCAGAACGCGGAAGACACGCGTGGTCGCCTGGTGATGTCCTGTATGACTCCGGCATCCGACGGCACCTTTATTTCTATCGACGACGGCGAAGCGAAGCAGTTCCGCGAAAGCGTGGTGGAGTGGCTGATGACCAACCACCCGCACGACTGCCCGGTCTGCGAAGAGGGCGGCAACTGCCACCTGCAGGATATGACGGTGATGACCGGCCATAGCTTCCGCCGCTATCGTTTTACCAAGCGTACCCACCGCAACCAGGATCTGGGGCCGTTTATTTCTCACGAAATGAACCGCTGCATCGCCTGCTACCGCTGCGTGCGCTACTACAAAGATTATGCCGACGGCACCGATCTGGGCGTCTATGGCGCCCACGACAACGTCTACTTCGGCCGCCCGGAAGATGGCACCCTGGAAAGCGAATTCTCCGGCAACCTGGTGGAAGTCTGCCCGACCGGCGTCTTCACTGATAAAACGCACTCTGAGCGTTATAACCGTAAGTGGGACATGCAGTTTGCGCCGAGCATCTGCCAGCAGTGTTCCATTGGCTGCAACATCAGCCCGGGCGAACGCTATGGCGAGCTGCGTCGTATCGAAAACCGCTATAACGGTACCGTTAACCGCTACTTCCTCTGCGACCGCGGTCGTTTCGGCTATGGCTACGTAAACCTCAAAGATCGTCCGCGTCAGCCGGTTCAGCGCCGCGGCGACGATCTGATCGCGCTCAACGCCGAACAGGCGATGCAGGGGGCGGCGGATATCCTGCGCCAGTCGAAGAAAGTGATCGGCATCGGCTCCCCGCGCGCCAGCATTGAAAGCAACTTCGCGCTGCGCGAGCTGGTGGGTGCCGACAACTTCTATACCGGCATCGCCAAAGGCGAACAAGCGCGCCTGCAGATGATGCTGAAAGTGCTGCGCGAAGGTGGGATCCACACCCCAAGCCTGCGCGATATCGAATCCTACGACGCGGTACTGGTGCTGGGCGAAGACATTACCCAGACCGGCGCGCGCGTCGCGCTGGCGGTGCGTCAGGCGGTGAAAGGGAAAGCACGCGAAATGGCGGCGGCACAGAAAGTGGCCGACTGGCAGATTGCGGCGATCCTCAACATCGGCCAGCGCGCCAAGCACCCGCTATTCGTCACCAACATCGATGACACCCGCCTGGATGACATCGCCGCGTGGACCTACCGCGCGCCGGTAGAAGATCAGGCGCGTCTCGGCTTCGCCATCGCCCATGCGCTGGACGACAGCGCGCCGGTGGTTGACGGCCTGAGCCGCGAACTGCAGGGTAAAGTCGATGTCATCGTCCAGGCGCTGGCCGGGGCGAAAAAACCACTGATTATTTCCGGGACCAACGCCGGCAGCATGGAGATCATCCAGGCCGCTGCTAACGTGGCGAAAGCCCTGAAAGGCCGTGGCGCCGACGTCGGCGTGACCATGGTTGCCCGCGCGGTGAACAGCGTCGGTCTGGGTATGATCGGCGGCGGCTCGCTTGAGGAGGCGCTCGACGAACTGGAAAGCGGCGCCGCAGACGCAGTTATCGTGCTGGAAAACGACCTTCACCGTCATGCTTCCGCCGCCCGCGTCGACGCAGCGCTCTCCAAAGCGCCGCTGGTGATGGTGGTTGACCATCAGCGCACGGCGATTATGGACAAAGCGCACCTGGTGCTCTCCGCGGCAAGCTTTGCGGAAAGCGACGGTACCGTGGTGAACAACGAAGGCCGCGCCCAGCGTTTCTTCCAGGTCTACGACCCGGCCTACTACGACGCGAAAACCGTGATGCTGGAAAGCTGGCGCTGGCTGCATTCTCTGCACAGCACCGTTAACAACCGTCAGGTTGACTGGACGCAGCTGGACCACGTTATCGATGCCGCGATTGCCGCACTGCCGCAGCTGGCGGGCATAAAAGATGCCGCGCCGGATGCGACCTTCCGCATTCGTGGGCAGAAACTGGCGCGTGAACCGCACCGCTACAGCGGCCGCACGGCGATGCGCGCTAACATCAGCGTCCACGAGCCGCGTCAGCCGCAGGATAAAGACACGATGTTCGCCTTCTCCATGGAAGGGAACAACCAGCCGTCTGCCCCGCGTTCGCAGATCCCGTTCGCCTGGGCGCCGGGCTGGAACTCCCCGCAGGCATGGAACAAGTTCCAGGATGAAGTGGGCGGGAAACTGCGCCATGGCGATCCGGGCGTCCGCCTGTTTGAAGCTTCCGCCAGCGGGCTGGAATACTTCACGGCGGTGCCGGCCAGCTTCCAGGCGGAAGAGGGGAAATGGCGTATCGCACCTTATTATCACCTGTTTGGCAGCGATGAGTTGTCACAGCGCGCGCCGGTGTTCCAGAGCCGGATGCCTGAGCCGTACATCAAGCTGAACCCGGCGGATGCCGCGAAGCTTGGCGTCAACGCCGGGGCGATGCTCTCCTTTAGCGTGGAAGGCCAGACCCTGCGTCTGCCGCTGGTTATCTCTGAAGGTCTGACCGCAGGGCAGGTTGGCTTACCGATGGGCATGCCGGGCATTGCGCCGGTACTGACCGGATCGCGTATTGATTCACTGCAGGAGGCGAAAGCATGAGCTGGTTAACGCCGGATCTTATCGACATTCTGTTAAGCATCCTGAAGGCCGTGGTCATTCTGCTGGTGGTGGTCACCTGCGGCGCGTTCATGAGCTTCGGCGAGCGTCGTCTGCTCGGTCTGTTCCAGAACCGCTACGGGCCAAACCGGGTGGGCTGGGGCGGTTCGCTGCAGCTGGTCGCCGACATGATCAAGATGTTCTTTAAAGAGGACTGGATCCCGCGCTTTTCCGATCGCGTGATCTTTACTCTGGCGCCGGTTATCGCCTTTACCTCGCTGCTGCTGGCCTTCGCTATCGTGCCGGTCAGCCCGACATGGGTGGTGGCTGACCTGAACATCGGGATCCTGTTCTTCCTGATGATGGCAGGCCTGGCGGTTTACGCGGTGCTGTTCGCCGGTTGGTCGAGCAACAACAAATACTCCCTGCTGGGGGCGATGCGTGCTTCCGCGCAGACCCTAAGCTACGAAGTGTTCCTCGGCCTCTCCCTGATGGGCGTGGTGGCGCAGGCGGGGTCATTCAATATGACCGATATCGTCAACAACCAGGCGCATCTGTGGAACGTTATCCCGCAGTTCTTCGGCTTCGTGACGTTCGCCATCGCCGGCGTGGCGGTGTGTCACCGTCACCCGTTCGACCAGCCGGAAGCGGAGCAGGAGCTGGCCGATGGTTACCACATTGAATACTCCGGCATGAAGTTCGGTCTGTTCTTCGTGGGTGAATACATCGGTATCGTCACCGTTTCAGCGCTGATCGTCACGCTGTTCTTCGGCGGCTGGAATGGCCCGTGGTTACCTCCTTTCATCTGGTTCGCGCTGAAAACCGCGTTCTTCATGATGATGTTCATTTTGATCCGCGCATCATTACCGCGTCCGCGCTATGACCAGGTAATGTCCTTTGGCTGGAAGGTATGCCTGCCATTAACGCTGGTCAACTTGTTGGTAACGGCGGCTGTCATTCTCTGGCAGGCGCAATAAGGGGTGAATTGAACATGACCTTAAAAGAATTATTGGTGGGGTTCGGCACCCAGGTCCGGAGTATCTGGATGATTGGCCTGCATGCCTTCGCCAAACGTGAAACCCGGATGTACCCGGAAGAGCCGGTCTATTTGCCGCCGCGTTATCGCGGCCGCATCGTGCTGACGCGCGATCCGGACGGTGCAGAGCGCTGCGTCGCCTGTAACCTGTGTGCGGTAGCTTGCCCGGTGGGCTGTATTTCGCTGCAGAAAGCAGAGACGGTAGACGGCCGCTGGTACCCTGAGTTCTTCCGCATCAACTTCTCACGCTGCATCTTCTGCGGTCTGTGCGAAGAAGCGTGCCCGACCACGGCGATCCAGTTGACCCCTGACTTCGAGCTGGGTGAATACAAACGTCAGGATCTGGTGTACGAAAAAGAGGATCTGCTGATTTCCGGTCCGGGCAAATACCCGGAATATAACTTCTACCGGATGGCGGGTATGGCAATCGACGGCAAAGATAAGGGCGAAGCGGAAAACGAAGCTAAGCCGATCGACGTCAAGAGCCTGTTACCGTAAGGAGAGGGCAATGGAATTCGCTTTTTATATCTGTGGCCTGATCGCCATCCTCGCAACCTTGCGGGTCGTCACCCACACCAATCCGGTGCATGCGTTGCTGTACCTGATCATTTCGCTGTTAGCGATTGCCGGGGTGTTCTTCTCGCTGGGCGCGTACTTCGCCGGGGCGCTGGAGATTATCGTCTACGCTGGGGCCATTATGGTGCTGTTCGTCTTCGTGGTGATGATGCTCAACCTGGGCGGCAGCGAAATCGAACAGGAACGCAAATGGCTGCAGCCGGGGATCTGGATTGGCCCGGCCATCCTCTCCGCAGTGCTGCTGGTGGTTATCGTTTACGCCATTCTGGGGATTAACGACCAGGGTATCGACGGCGCGGCAATCAACGCTAAAGAAGTGGGTATTGCGCTGTTTGGGCCGTACGTCCTGGCGGTGGAGCTGGCCTCCATGCTGCTGCTGGCGGGCCTGGTGGTCGCCTTCCACATCGGTCGCGAAGAGCGCGCCGGCGAGGTGCTGAGCAACCGCGTGAACGACAGCGACAAAAGAAAAACGGAGGAACACGCATGATCCCCTTAACACATGGACTGATCCTCGCGGCCATCCTGTTTGTGCTTGGTCTGACGGGGCTGGTGATCCGCCGCAATCTGCTGTTTATGTTGATCAGCCTGGAAATCATGATTAACGCCGCCGCGCTGGCCTTTGTGGTGGCGGGCAGCTACTGGGGCCAGGCAGATGGTCAGATTATGTATATCCTCGCCATCAGCCTTGCGGCTGCGGAAGCGAGTATCGGTCTGGCGCTGCTGCTGCAGCTCCATCGTCGCCGCCAGAACCTGAACATCGATTCAGTAAGTGAGTTGCGTGGATGAACATGCTTGCCTTAACCATTCTTTTGCCATTGATTGGCTTTGTGCTGCTGGCCTTCTCCCGCGGGCGCTGGTCGGAAAACCTTTCCGCCACCGTTGGCATGGGCTCGGTAGGCCTGGCGGCGTTGGTCACCGCCTATGTCGGCGTCGACTTTTTCGCTAACGGCAAACAGGCGGTCAGCGTGCCGCTGTGGACCTGGATGTCGGTAGGGGATTTCAACATCGGCTTCAACCTGGTGCTGGACGGCCTGTCGCTGACCATGCTCTCCGTGGTGACCGGCGTCGGCTTCCTGATCCACATGTTCGCCTCCTGGTATATGCGCGGTGAAGAGGGCTACTCCCGCTTCTTCGCCTACACCAACCTGTTTATCGCCAGCATGGTGGTTCTGGTACTGGCCGACAACCTGCTGCTGATGTACCTGGGTTGGGAAGGGGTGGGTCTTTGCTCTTACCTGCTGATCGGCTTCTACTACACCGATCCGAAGAACGGCGCCGCAGCGATGAAAGCGTTTGTGGTGACCCGCGTCGGCGACGTGTTCCTCGCCTTCGCGCTGTTCATCCTCTACAACGAACTGGGTACCCTCAACTTCCGCGAAATGGTTGAGCTGGCGCCGCAGCACTTTGCTAACGGCAGCACCACGCTGCAGTGGGCGACGCTGATGCTGCTCGGCGGCGCGGTCGGTAAATCCGCCCAGCTGCCGCTGCAAACGTGGCTTGCCGATGCGATGGCGGGTCCGACGCCGGTTTCCGCGCTGATCCACGCCGCGACCATGGTCACCGCCGGCGTCTACCTGATCGCCCGTACCCACGGTCTGTTCCTGATGACGCCGGAAGTGCTGCATCTGGTCGGGATCGTCGGGGCGGTTACCCTGGTGCTGGCGGGCTTCGCCGCGCTGGTGCAGACCGACATTAAACGCGTTCTCGCTTACTCCACCATGAGCCAGATTGGCTACATGTTCCTCGCGCTGGGCGTGCAGGCATGGGACGCGGCGATTTTCCATCTGATGACTCACGCGTTCTTTAAAGCGCTGCTGTTCCTGTCGTCTGGTTCGGTGATTCTCGCCTGCCATCACGAACAGAACATCTTCAAGATGGGCGGCCTGCGCAAATCTATTCCGCTGGTGTACGTCTGCTTCCTGGTGGGGGGCGCGGCGCTGTCCGCTCTGCCGCTCATTACCGCAGGCTTCTTCAGTAAGGATGAGATTCTGGCGGGGGCGATGGCCAACGGCCATATCAACCTGATGGTGGCGGGCCTGGTCGGCGCCTTTATGACCTCGCTGTACACCTTCCGCATGATTTTCATTGTGTTCCACGGTAAAGAGCAAATTCACGCGCACGCAGGGAAGGGGATCACCCATCATCTGCCGCTGATTGTGCTGCTGGTGCTGTCCACCTTCGTTGGCGCGCTGATCGTGCCGCCGCTGGACGGCGTCTTACCGCAGACCACTGAACTGGCGCACGGCAGCGTGATGACGCTGGAGATTGCCTCCGGGATCATCGCTATTGCCGGCATCCTGATCGCCGCATGGCTGTGGCTGGGCAAACGCACCCTGGTGACCTCTATCGCCAACAGCGCGCCTGGCCGCTTCTTCGGTACCTGGTGGTTCCATGCCTGGGGCTTCGACTGGTTATACGACAAAGTATTCGTTAAGCCATTCCTCGGCATTGCCTGGCTGCTGAAGAGCGATCCGCTGAACTCGTTGATGAACATCCCGGCGCTCCTCTCCCGCTTCGCAGGTAAAGGCCTGCTGGTGAGCGAGAACGGCTATCTGCGCTGGTATGTGGCGTCAATGAGCATTGGCGCGGTGGTGGTGCTGGCGCTGCTGATGGTATTGCGTTGAGTTTGAGAACGATTGTGTTGCCCGGCGGCGCGGTGCTTGCCGGGCCTACGGGAGCGTAGGTCGGGTAAGCGTTAGCGCCACCCGACAAAACAAGCCTCAAACCGAAGTGAATTTTCTGTGAGAATTCGTTGAAAATCAGGTCGTAAAGGACAGGCGTTATCGGCGAAGTCAAAGTGGACGCCGCCTGCGCGGGGCAATCGGAGCGTACTAAAGTACGTGAGGATTGTGAGCACAGCCGGAGTTCGTTATGACGAGTAAGATAGCCTGAACCGGACTTAAATAAGGAATAAAAATCACCATGTTATTGCCTTGGTTGATATTAATCCCCTTTATCGGCGGCTTCCTGTGCTGGCAGACCGAACGCTTTGGCGTGAAAGTGCCGCGCTGGATCGCGCTGATTACCATGGGACTGACGCTGGTGCTTGGCCTGCAGCTGTGGATGCAGGGCGGCTATTCTCTGACGCAATCCGCGGGTATTCCGCAGTGGCAGTCTGAGTTCGTGCTGCCGTGGATCCCACGCTTCGGCATTAGCATTCATCTGGCGATCGACGGCCTGTCGCTGCTGATGGTAGTGCTGACCGGCCTGCTCGGCGTGCTGGCGGTGCTCTGTTCCTGGCGCGAAATCGAAAAATACCAGGGCTTCTTCCACCTCAACCTGATGTGGATCCTGGGCGGCGTCATCGGCGTGTTCCTCGCCATCGACATGTTCCTGTTCTTCTTCTTCTGGGAAATGATGTTGGTGCCGATGTACTTCCTGATTGCGCTGTGGGGCCACAAAGCCTCTGATGGTAAAACGCGTATCACGGCGGCCACCAAGTTCTTCATCTATACCCAGGCGAGCGGCCTGGTGATGCTGATTGCCATTCTGGCGCTGGCATTCGTCCACTTCAACGCCACCGGCGTGTGGACTTTCAACTATGAAGAGCTACTGAAAACCCCGATGTCCCACGGCGTGGAATATCTGCTGATGCTCGGCTTCTTCATCGCCTTCGCGGTGAAAATGCCGGTGGTGCCGCTGCACGGCTGGCTGCCGGACGCCCACTCCCAGGCGCCGACCGCCGGTTCCGTCGACCTTGCGGGGATCCTGCTGAAAACTGCGGCCTACGGTCTGCTGCGCTTTGCGCTGCCGCTGTTCCCGAACGCCTCCGCCGAGTTTGCGCCTATCGCCATGTGGCTGGGCGTGATCGGGATCTTCTACGGCGCGTGGATGGCCTTTGCCCAGACTGATATCAAACGTCTTATCGCCTACACCTCCGTGTCCCACATGGGCTTCGTGCTGATTGCTATCTACACCGGCAGCCAGCTGGCGTATCAGGGGGCGGTGATCCAGATGATTGCTCACGGTCTCTCCGCGGCGGGTTTGTTTATTCTCTGCGGCCAGCTGTACGAACGTCTACATACCCGTGACATGCGTCAGATGGGCGGTCTGTGGAGCAAAATTAAATGGCTGCCGGCGATGTCGATGTTCTTCGCCGTCGCCACCCTGGGGATGCCGGGCACCGGTAACTTCGTCGGCGAATTTATGATCCTGTTCGGCAGCTATAAAGTGGTGCCGGTGATCACCGTGATCTCGACCTTTGGTCTGGTATTCGCGTCCGTTTACTCGCTGTCGATGCTGCATCGCGCTTACTTCGGTAAAGCGAAAAGCGAAATCGCGGCGAAAGCGCTGCCGGGGATGTCCCTGCGTGAACTGTCTATCATCCTGCTGCTGGTGGTGCTGCTGGTGCTGTTGGGCTTCTTCCCACAGCCGATCCTCGACACCTCGCATGCTGCGATGAGCAACATTCAGCAGTGGTTTGTTAATTCTGTTTCTACTACAAGGCCGTAATTCGCCATGACAATAACTCCACAACAACTGATCGCACTGCTACCGCTGCTGATCGTCGGCTTGACGGTGGTGGTTGTGATGCTCTCCATTGCGTGGCGACGCAATCATTTTCTCAATGCCACGCTGTCGGTTCTCGGGCTTAATGCCGCGCTGGTCTCGCTCTGGTTCGTCGGCCAGAATGGGGCAATGGACGTCACGCCGCTGATCCGCGTTGACGGCTACGCGATGCTCTACACTGGGCTGGTGCTGCTGGCGAGTCTCGCCACCTGTACTTTCGCCTATCCGTGGCTTGAGGGTTACAAGGACAACAAAGAAGAGTTCTACCTGCTGGTGCTGATCGCCGCCCTGGGCGGCATTCTGCTGGCCGGTGCGAATCATCTGGCGGCGCTGTTCCTCGGCATTGAGTTAATCTCGCTGCCGCTGTTCGGCCTGGTCGGCTACGCCTTCCGCCAGAAGCGTTCGCTGGAAGCGAGCATCAAATACACCATCCTCTCCGCGGCAGCCTCCTCTTTCCTGCTGTTCGGTATGGCGCTGGTGTATGCGAACTCCGGCAACCTGTCCTTCCTTGCGCTGGGCAAGAGCCTGGCGGACAACACGCTGCACGAGCCGCTGCTGCTGGCGGGTCTCGGCCTGATGATCGTCGGTCTTGGCTTTAAGCTGTCGCTGGTGCCGTTCCACCTGTGGACGCCGGACGTTTACCAGGGGGCGCCTGCGCCGGTCTCCACCTTCCTGGCGACCGCCAGCAAGATCGCCATCTTCGGCGTGGTGATGCGTCTGTTCCTGTACATGCCGGTGGGCAACAGCGAAGCGGTGCGCGTGGTGCTGGGGCTGATCGCCTTCGCCTCTATCATCTTCGGTAACCTGATGGCGCTGAGCCAGACCAATATCAAACGTCTGCTCGGTTATTCTTCTATCTCCCACCTCGGCTATCTGCTGGTGGCGCTGATCGCCCTGCAAAGCGGCGAAATGTCGATGGAAGCCGTTGGCGTCTACCTGGCCGGCTACCTGTTCAGCAGCCTCGGCGCGTTCGGCGTGGTCAGCCTGATGTCCAGCCCATACCGTGGCCCGGACGCGGACTCGCTGTTCTCCTACCGCGGTCTGTTCTGGCACCGTCCGATCCTGTCGGCGGTGATGACGGTGATGATGCTCTCCCTGGCCGGTATCCCAATGACTCTCGGCTTTATCGGTAAGTTCTACGTGCTGGCCGTCGGTGTTCACGCCCATCTGTGGTGGCTGGTTGCCGCGGTGGTTGTCGGCTCGGCGATCGGTCTCTACTACTACCTGCGCGTGGCGGTGAGCCTGTACCTGAGCGCGCCGGAGCAGCTGAACCGTGATGCGCCGTCGAACTGGCAGTACAGCGCTGGCGGTATCGTGGTGCTGATCTCTGCCCTGCTGGTGCTGGTGCTCGGTATCTGGCCGCAGCCGCTGATTAGCATCGTGCAGCTGGCGACGCCGCTGATGTAAGTGGATTGACTCAATAAAAAAACCGCCGGAATGGCGGTTTTTTTATGCCCGGAATGTTACGCCACCGTGTAAACCATAAAGTCTTCCGCCAGCAGGGTGTCCGGGAAAATCTCCCGGCATTCCGCCAGCATCCGCAGGCAGCCCTCGGCATCGTAGCGTGAGCTAAAGTGGGTGGCGATAAGCGTGCCGACGCCTGCCTCTTTAGCCAGCGTCGCGGTCTGCTGACTGGAGGAGTGGCCGCGGCTATTGGCTTTCTCCGCCATCGCCTGCTCCAGGGTGGTCTCGTGGACCATCACATCCGCGCCGCGCGCCATCTCCAGCGCCTGCGGGCAGGGAGCGGTATCGCCAAAGATGGCCAGCGTTTTACCCGGCGTGGCGGGCCCCAGGTAGCGGCTGCCGTCGATCACCCGGCCATCCGCCAGCGTCACCCGTTCACCGCGCTTAAGGCGGTGAAACAGCGGCCCGGGAGGCACGCCGTCGGCAATCAGCTGGGCGGCGTCGAGGGCGCCGGGCTTGTCGTGTTGCTCAATGCGATACCCGTAGCACTCCACCGGATGGCTAAGCGGGAACGCGGTGACCCGATAGCCCTCTTCGTCGAACACCAGACCGGGGCCGACTTCGATGATGGTCAGAGGATAGTCGGTCCACGAGCCGCTGAGGCGCAGCGCGGTGTCAATGAATTCTTTTATTCCTGTTGGTCCGTAGACCGTCAGCGGCAGCGAATTCCCCTGCATCGAGCGGCTGCACAGCAGCCCGGGCAGGCCGAACAGATGGTCGCCGTGCAAATGGGTAATAAAGATCTTATTCAGTTTGCCAGGATGATGGGGCGTATGCAGAAACTGATGCTGGGTCCCTTCGCCGCAGTCAAACAACCACATTTCGGCGCGGGTTGGCTGTTGCAAATTGAGTATTATCGACGTCATATTACGCGTGCGGGTCGGCACCCCGGCGGATGTCCCCAAAAAAGTTAATTCCATCGTCCAGTGTCCTCAGGGCGAGTCGCAAAACATCAGTATATCAATAAGGAGCAGCAGATGATGACCTGGCAGGATCTCCATCATAGTGAACTCACCGTTCCCCAGCTGTATGCGCTGCTGAAGCTGCGCAGCGAAGTCTTTGTCGTGGAGCAGCAGTGCGCCTATCAGGATGTCGACGGCGATGATTTGGTCGGGGAAAATCGCCATCTGCTCGGCTGGCGCGATGGCGAACTGGTGGCTTATGCGCGGATCCTTAAAAGCGAAGAGATGTACGATCCGGTGGTGATTGGCCGGGTTATCGTCAGCCCCGCCGCGCGCGGCGAAAAGCTCGGTCATCAGCTGATGGCGCAGGCGCTGGCCAGCTGTCAGCGGCACTGGCCGCAAAAGTCGATTTACCTTGGGGCGCAGGCGCACCTGCAAACTTTTTACGCCCACTTCGGTTTTACGCCGGTGACTGAGGTCTATGATGAGGATGGCATTCCGCACATCGGCATGGCGCGGGAAAGCCGCGCTGTTTGACCCCTCAACACTCACATTCCAACCCTGTTCCGGGCCGGCGAGCAGGTGAGATAAAACCCGCTCCCTCGTCATGGGTACTGCTATTCCGCCGTCGAACCCCTTATAATGTGGGGTTTTACTACCGTGGAGGTTTGCGTGCTGTCTGTTTCCACTGCGCTGGCCCGTTTACGTGACGGCCTGAGTGAGCCCTTTCCTGACTCACCCGGCACGCGAATTATCGATATTGCCTTTCCGCTGAATGATGCCTTCGATCCGCTGCTATGGTGCGGCCAGCAGCCGCAGTGGCCGCAGTTCTACTGGCAACAGCGCAATGGCGACGAGGAGCTGGCGGCGCTGGGGGCGGTAAAAAGCTTTCCCTCGCTCGACGCGGCGAACCGCTTTTTACACCAGGCCGGACGGCAGGATCTGCGCATCTGCGGCCTGAATGCGTTTGCCCCGCAGCAAGGCCGGCTGGTGCTGCCGCGTCTGGAATGGCGTCGGTGCGGCGGCAGGGCCGTGATGCGACTGGTGCTGCACAGCGACCTCTCCCTGCGCGACGATGCCGTGACGGCGCGTGATTTTCTCGCCAGCCTGACCACCGCCCAGGCGACCCCTGGCGGCGTACCGCCGCTGTTGAGCGAGCGCCACTCCTCCGATTATCCCCTGTGGCAGGCAATGATAGACCTGGCGACGCAGGCCATCGCCGCCGGCGACATGGATAAAGTGGTGCTGGCGCGGGCAACCGACCTGCAGTTTGCCGCCCCGCTGGATGCCGTGAGCATCATGGCCGCCAGCCGCAGCCGCAATCTTAACTGTTTTCATTTCCTGATGGCGTTCAATGCCCGTCAGGCGTTTTTCGGCTCCACGCCGGAGCGGCTGTGGCGCCGGCGCGGCGCGCTGCTGCGCACCGAAGCGCTGGCGGGCACCGTCGCTAATCATCAGGATGACGCGAAGGCGCAGCAGCTGGCCGACTGGTTGATGAAAGACGACAAAAATCAGCGGGAAAACATGCTGGTGGTGGAGGATATCTGCCAGCGCCTGCAGAGTGAGGCCTCGACGCTGGACGTTCTGCCGCCGCAGGTGGTGAGGTTGCGCAAGGTACAGCATCTTCGACGCTGCATCTGGACCGAGCTGGCGGAGCCTGACGACAGCCGCTGTCTGCTGCAGCTGCAGCCTACCGCCGCGGTGGCCGGCCTGCCGCGGCGGGCGGCGCTGGCATTCATTCAGCGCCATGAACCTTTTTCCCGTGAATGGTACGCCGGTTCCGCCGGGTATCTGTCGCTGGCGCAAAGCGAGTTTTGCGTGGCGCTGCGTTCGGCGAAAGTGGACAACGACACCCTGCGACTGTATGCCGGGGCGGGGATCGTCAGCGGCTCCGATGCGCTGCAGGAGTGGCAGGAGATTGACAACAAAGCGGCCGGGCTGCGCTCGCTACTCTGTCCATAAGCGGGAATGACGATGCATATCAAAACGCCGTCACTTTGGCTTATCTATACTTAGCATCAATATTTGATACCGGACAATTTCATGTCAGTAAGCGCATTTAACCGACGCTGGGCGGCAGTGATCCTGGAAGCTTTAACGCGCCACGGCGTGCAGCATATCTGCATCGCGCCGGGCTCGCGCTCGACACCCTTAACCCTGGCGGCGGCGGAAAACCGCGCCTTTATCCATCATACCCATTTTGACGAACGCGGCCTCGGCCACCTGGCGCTCGGTCTGGCGAAAGCCAGTCGCCAGCCGGTGGCGGTCATTGTGACCTCCGGGACCGCCACCGCGAACCTCTATCCGGCGCTGATTGAGGCGGGTCTCACCGGGGAAAAGCTGATTCTCCTGACCGCCGACCGTCCGCCGGAGCTGATCGACTGTGGCGCCAATCAGGCGATTCGTCAGCCGGGGATGTTCGCCTCCCATCCGTCGCAGACGATTTCTCTGCCGCGTCCCTCGCAGGATATTTCCGCCCGCTGGCTGGTCTCGACCATCGACCAGGCGCTGGGCGAGCTGCACGCCGGCGGGGTGCATATCAACTGCCCGTTCGCCGAACCGCTGTATGGCGATATGGATGATACCGGCGTGGAGTGGCAGCATCAGCTCGGCAGCTGGTGGCAGAGCGATAAGCCCTGGCTGCGTCAGGCGCTGCAGAGGGAAAGTGAGAAACAGCGTGACTGGTTCTTCTGGCGGCAAAAGCGCGGCGTGGTCGTGGCGGGCAGAATGAGCGCTGCCGAAGGGAAAAAAGTGGCCGAGTGGGCCCAAACCCTCGGCTGGCCGCTGATCGGCGATGTCCTGTCGCAGACCGGGCAGCCGCTGCCGTGCGCTGACCTGTGGCTGGGCAATGGCAAAGCGGTGAGCGAGCTGGCGCAGGCGCAGATCGTGGTTCAGCTCGGCAGCAGCCTGACCGGCAAGCGGGTTCTGCAGTGGCAGGCCACCTGCGAGCCTGATGAATACTGGCTGGTGGATAATCTGCCCGGTCGTCTCGATCCGGCACAGCACCGCGGCCGCCGTCTGCTTGCCAGCGTTGACCGCTGGCTTGAGCTGCACCCGGCGGAGAAACGCCAGCCGTGGGCGACGGCCATTCCTGAACTGGCCCGTCAGGCGTGGGAGGCGGCGGTCGCCAGCAACCACCCCTTTGGCGAAGCGCAGCTGGCGCAGCGAATTCGCCGCTATCTGCCGGAACAGGGGCAACTGTTTGTCGGCAACAGCCTGGTGGTGCGCCTGATCGACGCCCTGGCGCAGCTGCCGGCCGGCTACCCGGTTTACAGCAACCGCGGCGCCAGCGGCATTGATGGCTTGATCGCCACCGCCGCCGGCGTGCAGCGCGCCAGCGCCCGGCCAACCCTGGCCATCGTCGGCGATCTTTCGGCGCTGTACGATCTCAACTCGCTGGCCCTACTGCGACAGGCGTCGGCGCCGCTGGTGCTGATCGTGGTGAACAACAACGGCGGGCAGATTTTCTCCATGCTGCCGACGCCGCAGGATGAGCGGCGCCAGTTCTACTTAATGCCGCAGGATGTTGATTTCAGCCACGCGGCGGCGATGTTCGGCCTGGCCTATCATCGCCCGGCTGACTGGCAGGCGCTGGATGAGGCGCTGGCCGGCGCCTGGCGCAGGGCAGGGGCGACGGTGATTGAGCTGGCGGTCAATGAGACCGACGGCACACAGACCCTCCAGCAGCTGCTGGCGCAGGTAAGCCGCCTGTGACTCTCAGCGCGGCTGTCGAACATGGCCAGCCGGGTTATCCCTGGCTGGTCTTTCTGCACGGTTTTTCCGGCGACCGCAACGAGTGGCGGGAAGTGGGCGACGCGTTTCGCGCCTGGCCGCGGCTGTATCTCGATCTGCCGGGCCACGGCGGCTCCGCGAATATCGCAGTGCAGGACTTTGCCGGGGTCAATATTCTGCTGCAGGCTACGCTTAATAGTTACAACATACTTAACTACTGGCTGATCGGCTACTCGCTGGGGGGCCGGGTGGCGATGAACTTCGCCTGCCAGCCGCGCGCGGGCCTGCGCGGCCTGATCGTCGAAGGCGGCCATCCTGGCCTGCAGGATGCCGAAGCGCGGCGGGCGCGGCGCAGCAACGACAGCGCCTGGGCGGACCGTTTTCGCCATGAGCCGTTGGCGCAGGTCTTTGCCGACTGGTATCAGCAGCCGGTCTTCGCTTCACTGAACGCCGGGCAGCGCGCGGCGCTGGTCGCCTTACGCAGCCGGAACAACGGCGCGACGCTGGCGGCGATGCTGCAGGCAACCTCCCTTGCCGGGCAGGCCGATCTGCGCGCATCCCTGCAGGCGCGCGATTTCCCCTTTCATTACCTGTGCGGCGAGCACGACGCGAAGTTTCACGCCATCGCCCAGGCGCTCGCGGCGGATCTCCATCTTATTCACCATGCCGGACACAACGCGCACCGGGACAACCCGGCGGCGGTGATTGCCTGTCTGGCGCAGATTTTGGCAAGTTAACTGAAGGACATTCTATGATCTCTCTTGATGAAGCAATGCTCTATGCCCCTGTTGAATGGCACGATTGTTCCGAAGGCTATACCGATATTCGCTACCACAAATCGGCCGACGGCATTGCCAAAATTACTATCAACCGCCCGCAGGTGCGCAACGCCTTCCGCCCGCTGACCGTCAAAGAAATGATCCAGGCACTGGCGGATGCCCGTTATGACGACAATATCGGGGTGATTGTCCTGACCGGGGAAGGTGAGAAAGCCTTTTGCGCCGGCGGCGATCAGAAAGTCCGCGGCGATTACGGCGGCTATCAGGACGACTCCGGCGTGCATCATCTCAACGTACTCGACTTTCAGCGCCAGATCCGCACCTGCCCGAAACCGGTGGTAGCGATGGTGGCCGGCTACTCTATCGGCGGCGGCCATGTGCTGCACATGATGTGCGATCTGACCATCGCGGCGGAAAACGCCATCTTCGGTCAGACCGGGCCGAAGGTCGGCTCCTTCGACGGCGGCTGGGGCGCCTCCTATATGGCGCGCATCGTCGGGCAGAAAAAAGCGCGGGAAATCTGGTTCCTCTGCCGTCAGTATGACGCGCAGCAGGCGCTGGATATGGGGCTGGTGAACACCGTGGTGCCGCTGGCGGATCTGGAAAAAGAGACGGTGCGCTGGTGTCGGGAAATGCTGCAGAACAGCCCAATGGCGCTGCGCTGCCTGAAAGCGGCGCTGAACGCCGACTGCGACGGCCAGGCCGGTCTGCAGGAGCTGGCGGGCAACGCCACCATGCTGTTCTACATGACGGAAGAGGGGCAGGAAGGCCGCAATGCCTTCAACCAGAAACGTCAGCCGGACTTCAGCAAATTTAAACGGAATCCCTAATGCGCGTATCGCAGGTTTACCGCTGGCAGATACCGATGGACGCGGGCGTGGTGCTGCGCGAACGGCGGTTAAAAACCCGCGACGGCTTGTTCATCCGCCTGCGGGAGGGTGAACGCGAAGGCTGGGGGGAAATATCTCCCCTGCCGGGATTCAGCGCAGAGACCCTGGAGGAGGCGCAGGCGGCGCTATTGGCGTGGGCGCAGGCCTGGCGCGACGGCGCGGAGCCGGCGCTTCCTGCGCTGCCCTCTGTCGCGTTTGGCATCAGCTGCGCGCAGGCGGAGCTCAGCGGCGAGCTGCCGCTGGCCGCGGATTATCGCGCAGCGCCGCTCTGCTCCGGCGATCCGGATGAGCTGTTCGCCAGACTGGCGGCGATGCCCGGCGAGAAAGTCGCTAAGGTGAAAGTGGGGCTCTGGGAGGCGGTCCGCGACGGCATGGTGGTTAATCTGCTGCTGGAAGCCATTCCCGACCTGCAGCTGCGTCTGGATGCCAACCGGGCCTGGACGCCGCTGAAAGCGCAGCAGTTTGCGAAATATGTCGATCCGGCGTATCGCCAGCGCATCGCGTTTATTGAGGAGCCCTGTAAAACGCCGGAGGACTCACGAGCCTTTAGCCGCGAAACCGGGATCGCTATCGCCTGGGATGAAAGCCTGCGCGAGGCGGATTTTCGCTTCGTCGCCGAGCCGGGCGTGCGCGCGGTGGTGATTAAGCCGACGCTAACCGGCAGTTTACACCAGGTTCAGCAGCAGGTCGCCGCGGCCCATGCGCTGGGGCTGAGCGCGGTGATCAGTTCGTCGATCGAGTCCAGCCTCGGGTTAACTCAGCTGGCGCGGGTTGCCGCCTGGCTGACGCCGCAGACCATCCCCGGACTGGACACCCTGTCGCTGATGGGCGCCCAGCTGGTGCGGCCGTGGCCGGAAAGCACCCTGCCGATGATCAACATGGATACGCTGGAGGCGCTGTTGTGACCTTTTGCGACTGGCCCTGGCGCCACTGGCGCCAGCGGCGCGGAGAGGCGCAGGCGCTGCGCCTGAATGACCAACCGCTGACCTGGCGCGACCTGTGCGCCCACGTTGACGCGCTGGCGGCCGGCTTTGCCGCGCAGGGCGTAACGGCAGGTCATGGGGTGGCGCTGCAGGCTTTTAACCAGCCGTCGACGCTGCTGGCCTGGCTGGCGCTGCTGCAGTGCGGCGCGCGGGTGCTGCCGCTGAATCCGCAACTGCCCGCAGCGTTGCTGCAGGAACTGCTGCCAGCGTTGACCGTCCAGCATCAGCTGGTGCTTAACGGCGATGCGCTGCCGGGGGATTTACCGGCGTTAACCCTGCAGACGACAGTGGGAACCCATGCTGTGCCGTGGCGCGGGGATCGTTTCGCCTCAATGACGCTGACCTCAGGGTCGACCGGTCTGCCGAAGGCGGCAGTGCATGATGCCAGCGCCCATCTGGCCAGCGCCGCCGGCGTGCTGGCGCTGATGCCGTTTGCCGCAGAAGATGACTGGCTGCTGTCGCTGCCGCTGTTTCATGTCTCCGGCCAGGGGATTATGTGGCGCTGGCTGCTGGCCGGCGCGCGGCTGACGGTGCGCGATAAACAACCGCTGGCGCAGATGCTGCAGGGCTGCACCCATGCTTCGCTGGTACCGACACAGCTGTGGCGCCTGCTGAATGACGGTGCTGCGCTCTCCCTCAAGGCGGTGCTGCTTGGCGGCGCGGCGATCCCGGTCGAGTTGACCGAGCGGGCGCGGGGGCAGGGGGTACGCACCTACTGCGGCTATGGCCTGACCGAGTTCGCTTCCACCGTCTGCGCCAAAGAGGCCGACGGCGCAGCGGATGTGGGCGCGCCGTTGCCGGGGCGGGAGATGAAAATCGTTGCCGGCGAGGTCTGGCTGCGGGCGGCGAGTATGGCCGCGGGCTACTGGCGCGACGGTCAATTGTTGCCATTGACCAACGACGAAGGGTGGTTTGCCACCCGCGATCGCGGCGAGATCATCAATGGTCGGCTCAATCTCCTCGGGCGCCTGGATAATCTCTTTTTCAGCGGTGGGGAAGGGATCCAGCCTGAGGAGGTGGAACGGATCATCGTGGCGCACCCGCAGATACAGCAGGCGTTTGTCGTGCCGCTGGACGATGCGGAATATGGCCAGCGTCCGGTCGCGGTGGTGGAATGCGATGACGGCTGCGAGATCAGTGTGCTGGCGGCATGGAGCGCGGAGCGGCTGGCGCGTTTCCAGCAGCCGGTGCGTTGGCTGCGGCTGCCGGAAACGTTAAAGAACGGTGGGATTAAGATCTCGCGCCGGGCGCTGCGCGAATGGGTCAATTCGCCGGCTTAGCCGATATTGGCTTCGGCGCGACGCTGGCGCTGTTTACGCCGCAGACGCAGCAGCGGCGGCACCACCAGCACGGCGATGGCCAGCACCAGCAGCGTTTTGGTTACCCCGCTTTGCCACAGGATCGCCAGGTTGCCGTTGCTGATGGACAGCGCGCGGCGCAGGTTCTGCTCCAGCATCTCCCCCAGCACGAAGCCAAGGATCAGCGGCGACATCGGGAAGTGCATTTTGCGCATAATGTAGCCAAGCACGCCAAGCCCCACCATCAGCAACAGGTCAAAAGTGGTGCTGTGTACTGCGTAAACGCCGACGGCGGAGACCGCGGCGATGGCCGGGACCAGAAACCACAGCGGAATGGTCAGCATACGGGTGAACAGGCCGATCAACGGAATGTTCATGATAAGCAGCATCACGTTAGCGATCAGCAGGGCGGCAATCAGCCCCCAGACGATATCCGGCTGTTCGGTGAACATCGCCGGGCCGGGCGTAATGTTATACAGCGTCAGCGCGCCCATCATCACCGCGGTGGTGCCGGACCCTGGCACGCCGAGCGTCAGCATGGGAATAAAGGAACCGCAGGCGGAGGCGTTATTAGCCGCTTCCGGCGCCGCCACGCCGCGAATATCTCCCTTGCCGAAGTTATCGCTGTTACCGCTGAGTTTTTTCTCCGTCATGTAGGTAATGGCGCTGGCGATGGTCGCCCCGGCGCCGGGCAGAATACCGACGAAGAAACCCACCACCGAGGAGCGCAGCGTCGCGCCGACGCACTGTGCGGCCTCTTTGGTGTTAAACAGCATCCGTCCGGTTTTCCGCACCAGGGTTTGTCCGCCGCTGGTGCTCTCCAGCATCAGCAGGATCTCCGAAACCGAGAACAAGCCGATCACCACCACAATAAACTGCACGCCGTCGGAGAGATGGACGCTGTCGAAGGTGAAGCGGTAAACCCCGGTATTGGCGTCTACGCCCACCGTCGCCAGACCCAGGCCGATTAACGCCGCGAGGAACGACTTCAGCGGGTTCTGCGCCATCATGCTGCCAAGACAGGCGATGGCGAAGACCATCAGCGCGAAGTATTCCGCGGGACCGAACGCCAGCGACCACTGGGCGAGCAGCGGCGCGAACAAAATAATGCCGCCGATGGCGATCAGTGAGCCAAAGAAGGAACTGACGGCGGAAATCGACAGCGCAACGCCGCCGCGACCCTGCTGGGCCATCGGATAGCCGTCGAGGGCGGTCATAATGGCGGCGGCATCGCCGGGCACGTTCAGCAGAATCGATGAGATTCGCCCGCCGTATTCGCAACCGATATAGACCGTCGCCAGCAGGATCAGCGCCGATTCCGCGGGCAGGTGAAGGGCGAAAGCCAGCGGCAGCAGGATCGCCACGCCGTTGATAGGGCCCAGCCCCGGCAGCAGGCCGACGATAGTCCCGACAAAGCAGCCGATCAGGGCGATCAGCAGGTTCTCCGGCGTCATGGCGACGGCGAAGCCCTGCGAGAGATAGATCCAGGTATCCATAAACGCCTCCGTTAATTAAACCAGATGCCGAGGGGCAGGGTGACATCGAGCAGGGTGTCGAAGGCGTACCATAACGACACGCCCATCGCGACGCCGGCAATGCCCGCCGCCGGCAGCGTCGCGCCGAACAGCAGACCAATGATCGCCGTCAGCAGCGCGGTGGCCAACGGAAAACCGAGCCATTCAAATCCCCAGGCGTACACCACCAGCACCACGACCATGGTCAGCAGACGCTGCAGCACATGCCGTCCCGGCCACTCGACGGCGTCCGGGCGACGCAGCAGCATTAACGCCGAGCACAGCAGCATCAGGCCGATGATCCCGAGCGGGAAGGGGCGCGGGCCGACGGGTTCATAGGAGTATTCGCTATGGATCTGCCAGGCGATAAACAGACCGCCAGTACATAACAACAGCCATACTCCGGCAAAAATACGATCGCTCATGAGCGCCTCCGCGGTTTATTTTGCCAGGCCAAAGGCTTTCGCCTGTTCGCGGTAGTCGCTGACCTGCTGCTTAACGTAGGTATCGAGCGCTTTGCCGTTCATATTGAATTCAAACAGGCCGCGCAGTTCACGTTGCTTTTTGAACGCTTCGGTTTGCTGCAGTTTAGTGAATTCATCGACCCACCACTGGTACTCGGCGTCGCTGACTTTCGGGCCCATAAAGAAGCCGCGAATAATCGGCCAGACCAGGTCGTAGCCCTGCTCTTTAGCGGTGGGGACATCGGCGAGCGCGCCCGGCAGCCGTTCACTGGAGAAGACCGCCAGCACACGGATTTTATTACCCTGCAGATAGGGCACCATCTCGCTGAGATCGCCGGAGACTGCCTGCACATGGTTACCGAGCAGCGCGGTCACCGGCTCGCCGCCGCCTTCAAAGGCGACATAGCGCATTTTATGCGGGTCGACGTTGGCTTTTTGCGCCAGCAGCGCCGCTTTCATCCAGTCCTGACTGCCGATGGAGGCCCCGGCGCCAATCACGATACTGGAGGGGTTTTTCTCCATCGCGGTCATAAACGATTTCAGATCTTTCCATGGCGAATCGGCGCGCACGGCGATCATGCCGTAGTCGGTGCCGACGCTCGCCAGCCAGCGCACGTCATCGACGCTGTAACGGCCGAATTTACCCTGCGACAGGTTCAGCAGCGAGCCGCCGGAGAAGGCGACGACGGTCCCCGGCTCTGCCGGGCGCTGGGCGACAATGGCGTTGTAGGCCACCGCGCCCACGCCGCCGGGCATATAGGTGACGCGCATCGGTTTTTCGATGGCGCCGGTTTCCATCAGGCTCACCTGAATCAGCTTACAGGTCAGGTCAAAGCCGCCGCCCGGTTTAGCAGGCGCGATACATTCGGTGCGGGACGGGGCCTCCGCGGCGAAGGCGGATGTGGTACAGAGGCACAGCGCGATGGCGCTCAGATGACGGAGAAATGGCGTTTTCATAGGCTTCCTCAGCAGGTACAGGGCAGGTTTTTTTGATTATGTGAACCGACATATAGCGATTCGGTTGCATGATTGTTAAAACAGTTACCTTTCATTTCCCTTTCAATGCGGCAGCAACGTTACAGGATGTGATATGCGTCTCTTATTAGCCGAGGATAACCGTGAGCTGGCTCACTGGCTGGAAAAAGCGCTGGTGCAGGGCGGTTTTGCCGTGGATTGTGTCGCTGACGGGCGTGCGGCCGACCATCTGCTGCAAAGCGAGCAATATGCGCTGGCGGTGCTGGATATCGGTATGCCGGGGTACGATGGCCTTGAAGTGGTCCAGCGGCTGCGCAAGCGTGGGCAGACTCTGCCGGTGCTGTTGCTGACCGCCCGCAGCGCGGTAGCGGACCGGGTGAAAGGTTTAAATGCCGGCGCGGATGATTATTTACCCAAGCCCTTTGAGCTGGAAGAGCTCGACGCCCGCCTGCGGGCGCTGCTCCGGCGCAGCGAAGGGCAGGTGCATGAGGTGCAGCAGCTTGGCGAGCTGGCGTATTGTGACGAAGGCTATTTTTTACTCCGCGGCCAGATGTTGTCTCTGACGCCGCGCGAGCTGGCGCTATTGAAGGTGCTGATGTTTCGCCGCACTCGCCCGGTTTCCCGTCAGCAGCTGTTCGAACAGGTGTTCAGTCTTAGCGACGACGTCAGTCCGGAAAGCATCGAACTCTACATTCACCGTCTGCGCAAGAAACTTCAGGCGAGCAATGTGCGTATAACCACCCTGCGCGGTTTAGGCTATCTGCTTGAGTGCGAGCGCCATGAGATGGAGTAAGCCGCAATCGCTCTATGCCCAACTGTTGCTGTTTCTCGGCCTGCCGCTGGTCCTGCTGTGGGGACTCTCCGCGTTTAACAGCTACGTCAGCGCGCTGCAGGCGGCGACGCAAGCCTACGATCGTACCCTGCTGTCGTCGGCGCGGACGGTGGCCGAGCGGCTGGTGGTTCGCGGAGGGCAACTGGAGGTGAATGTGCCCTGGGTGGTGCTGGACAGCTTCGAGCTCAATATGAACGATCGTCTCTATTACAAGGTGCTTGACCCGCAGGGGAAGGTCATTTCCGGCTATGACGATCTGCCCGCGATGCCGCCCTCCACCTCGCGAACTCAGCTCTATCCGGCGCTGGCATGGTTTTATCATACCGAATATCGCGGTCAGGCAATTCGCGTGGCGCGCCTGCTGCAGCCCATCAACGAAGGGGGTATCGTGGGCATGGCGGAGATCTATATTGCCGAAACGCTGCAGTCCCGCCGCTGGCTGGCTGGACAATTACTCTTCTCATCCTGGGTGTCGCAGGGGTTACTGGTCCTGTTGACGCTGGTGCTGGCAGCCTGGCTGCTGCGCCGCGTGCTGCGGCCCATGCGCCAGCTCTCCGCGCTGATGGTGCGCCGTGAACCCGGCCTGCTGACGCCGCTGCCGGAGCTGCTGCCCTGGTCAGAAACGCGGCTGCTGATTGTCGCGTTCAACCGCTATATCGACCGCCTGCGGGTGATGATCTCCCGTCAGGAGCGCTTCAGCGCCGATGCTTCCCATCAGCTGAAAACGCCGCTGGCGGTGCTGAAAACGCAGGCTTCGGTTGCGCTGGCCAGCGACGATCCGCAACTGTGGCGCGAAAGCCTGCAGGCGATGCGCGCCACGCTGGACGATACGGTCTTGTTAACGGAGCGGTTGCTGCAGCTGGCGACGGTAAAACAGCGGGAGCAGGCGTTTGCGGTGATTAACTTGCCGGAAATTGTGCGCAACAGCTGCTTTTCGCGTATTGCGCAAGCGCGGAGCAAACATATCGATCTTGGCTATGAGGGCGAGCAGTCGGCGGTACAGGTGGCAGGCGATAGCGTTCTGCTGGGGGAACTGTGCGCTAACCTGCTCGACAATGCCATTCGCTATACCCCGGAATATGGTACGGTCACGCTTAGCCTGCATCGCGACGGCGACGCCGTGCTGCTCAGCGTGGAAGACAGCGGCCCGGGAATTGACGACCAGCAGGTACACCAGGCGCTGATGCCGTTTCGCCGCCTCGATAACGCGGGCGCGATACCCGGTGCCGGGCTGGGGCTGGCGCTGGTAAACGATATCGCGCGTCTGCATCGTAGCCACCTGCAGCTTTCGCGCAGCGAAAGCCTGGGCGGACTGAAGGCGACGCTGCGCCTGCCGACCGTGGCGTCAGAGTAGCCCCTTCATGCTCAGGGTCAGGCGGGTGGCGGCGTTGAGATCGTAGTTTTTAAGCTCATCCGCTTTCACCCAGGCGTAATCGTCAAACTCCTCGTTGATCGTCACGTCACGATTGGCGCTGACGCAGTCGAAGATCAGATAGATCATATAGATCGCTTCCTGGCGCCCGTCGGGGTAAGTTTTAACGCGGGTATCATCGCGGAAGCTCCACGGCGCAATATGGGTAAGGATGAGTTTTTCGCCGAGCTCTTCGCGGATTTCCCGGCGCAGCGCCTCTTCAAGACGTTCCCCAGGCTCTACGCCGCCGCCGGATAAGGCCCATTGTCCGGGAAAAACGCCGCGGTCGGCAGCCATCTTGCACAACAGGTAATGGCCATCATTTTGGATTAGCGGGCAAACAATCGTCCTTTGACGCATGGTTTTTCTCCTTCAGGGGATAGGGCGGTAGGCTGATGAAACAGTTTGCGAGCCGCCTCGGTAAATCGCAACAGAAATAAAGCCCTGGCCTTGTCGAGTGCTACGTTAAGCGAAAATAACCGTATGGAGCACCGCCATGGAAAGGGCGACGAATTCCCCCTCGCCGCGCCGATCGTGCGGTGTGCCCCTTTTAACGTCAATGTATTTGGCGTAAATCATATTAAACATCAATATGAATGACGCTGAATTCCCGACGCCCCGCACCGGCAACGTCCGATGCCGTAAAAAGACGCAACTGGTTACACTCTTGTGAAAAATCATTTCGCCAGGTCATTGATTCCTGACGAGTGCGCAGTAGAATTTTCAGGTTTTTTCGGGACTTCTTTGATTTTAATTTTCTGGATAGAGTAAATAATGAAAAAAAGCATTTTTATGGCGCTGGCTGGCGTCATGCTGGTCTCTTCGGCGGCCCATGCGATCAGCGTTACCGGCGAAGCAGGCGAGCATTACACCAACCTTGGGGTCGGCTTCGGCACCGAGTCCACCGGTCTGGCTGTTTCGGGTAACTGGCTGCACAGCGATAACGATGGCGACGCCGCGGGTTTAGGCCTGGGCCTGAATATTCCGCTGGGGCCGTTCCTGGCGACCGTGGGCGGTAAAGGGGTATACACCAACCCGAAACAGGGTGATGAAGGTTATGCGGCAGCGGTCGGCGGCGGCCTGCAGTGGAAAATCGGCGACAGCTTCCGTCTGTATGGCGACTACTACTACTCTCCGGATTCCCTCTCCAGCGGCATTGACAGCTATCAGGAAGCCAACGTCGGCGCCAGCTGGACCATTATGCGTCCGCTCAGCATCCAGGCGGGCTATCGCTATCTGAACCTGGCAGGCAAAGATGGCAACCGCGATAACACCATCGCCGACGGCCCGTACATCGGCGCCAGCGCCAGCTTCTAATCTCCTCCGGCGCGGTCTCTTCTTGCCGCGCCAGATTTTCCTCCTCGTCAGCCTCCCGCTTTGCGTTATAGTATTTGCCACCTGGCAGGCAAGGAGTGAGCAATGTTGAATGTGGAAATGCTGTCCACTGGCGATGAAGTGTTGCATGGTCAAATCGTTGACACCAATGCAGCATGGCTGGCGGATTTCTTTTTTAATCAGGGTTTACCATTAACGCGCCGTAATACCGTCGGCGACGATCTCGATGCGCTGGTGGCGATTCTGCGCGAACGCAGCGAACAGGCGGATGTGCTGATCGTCAATGGCGGCCTCGGCCCCACCAGCGACGACCTGAGCGCGCTGGCCGCGGCCACCGCGAAAGGCGAAGGGCTTATTTTGCATCCGGAGTGGCTGGATACCATGACCCGCTTCTTTGCCGAACGTGGGCGGCCGATGGCGGAAAGCAACCGTAAGCAGGCGGAAATCCCCGCCAGCGCCGAGATGATCAATAACCCGGTGGGCACGGCCTGTGGCTTTGCCATCCAGCTCAATCGCTGCCTGATGTTTTTCACCCCCGGCGTACCCTCTGAATTTAAAGTGATGGTCGAGCAGGAGATTTTACCGCGTCTGCGCCAGCGCTTTACGCTGCCGGAGCCGCCGGTATGCCTGCGTCTGACCACCTTTGGCCGCTCGGAGAGCGAGCTGGCGCAAAGCCTCAATCCGCTGACGTTACCGCCTGGCGTCGTGATGGGCTACCGCTCGTCGATGCCGATCATTGAGCTGAAGCTGACCGGACCGGCTGAGCAGCGTGACGCCATGCTGGCTCTGTGGCCGGAAGTGCGTAAAGTGGCTGGCGACAGCCTGATTTTCGAAGGCACTGAAGGGTTACCGGCGCAGATTGCACGCTGCCTGCAGGAGCGGCAGCTGAGCCTGACGCTCAGCGAGCAGTTTACCGGCGGTCTGCTGGCGCTCCAGCTGTCCCGCGCCGGCGCGCCGCTGCTGGCCAGCGAAGTGGTCCCGGCGCAGGAGGAGACGCTGGCGCAGGCGGCCCGCTGGGCGGCCGAGCGGCGCATAAACCATTTTGCCGGCCTGGCCCTGGCGGTGAGCGGCCAGGAGAACGATCATCTTAACGTGGCCCTGGCCACCCCGGACGGCACCTTCGCGCTGCGGGTGAAGTTCAGCGTCACCCGCCACAGCCTGGCGGTACGCCAGGAAGTCTGCGCCATGATGGCATTAAACCTGCTGCGTCGCTGGCTGAATGGCCAACCGCTGGCCAGCGAACATGGCTGGATTAACGTGGTGGATTCCCTCTCGCTGTAAGTCGTTTCCCGGCGCACGGGCTTCTCCCGGGCGCCGGTTGTCCAGCCTGTTGTACTCTCCTGAAAAAATTCTGTGCGTTAAGTCGCAATTTTCCACTGCGAACGGTCCAGCATACGGGAAAGCGATTGCCCCGCGATGTCGCTCACACTTTACCGCCCGGACAACCGCAACACTGATTCCAGTATTCAGGATTGGAGTCCAGTATGTTGGAATCAACGAAAGTCCCGGCGCTGACCCGCGCGATTGAGATCCTCAATTTAATTGGCCGCATCGGACCCTGCAGCGCGGCGACGATAATAGCGGAGCTGGGGATCCCGAAAAGCACGGTTTATCTGCTGCTGGGCGAGCTGAAAAAGCAGCGCTTCATCAGTATGGATAATCAGGATAACTACTGCCTGTGGACCAAACTGGTGGAGCTGGCCGGGCAGGCGCTAAGCAAAATGGACCTGCGCGAGCTGGCGCGGCCACGCCTGACCCGGCTGATGGATGAGTGCGGCCTGCTCTGCCATCTGGGCATTATCGATCACGGTAACGCCTACTACATTCTGAAAATTGAATCACCCGCCACCATTAGCGTGCGTTCGCACGAAGGAAAGAGCCTGTCGCTTTACCGCTCCGGGATCGGCAAATGTTTGCTGGCCTGGCAGCCCGCCGGGGTTCAGGCATCCATTATCGATGAACTGCAGTGGGAGCGGGCTACGCCAACGACCATCAGCAATGCTCAACAGCTGCGGGAGGAGCTGGGGCGGATCCGCGCCCGGGGCTGGAGCTTTGATAATGGCGAGGACTACCCGGATGTGCGCTGCGTGGCCGCCCCGGTTTTTAACGCCAATAACGACCTGACCGCCGCCATCTCGGTGGTGGGCACCCGTCTGCAAATCAATGAAGACAATCGCGATTATCTGGCCGGTAAGGCGATTGCCTGCGCGAAAGATATTTCACGAGTGCTGGGGTGGAAAAGCCCCTTCGAACAACTCGCCTCATCATAAGGAGAACACCATGACCCTACCGAAAATTAAACACGTCCGTGCCTGGTTTACCGGCGGCGCCACGGCAGAGCAGGGCGCCGGCGGCGGCGATTACCACGATCAGGGGGCTAACCACTGGATTGACGATCATATCGCTACCCCGATGAGTAAATATAAACAGTATGAGCAGTCCCGCCAGTCGTTTGGCATCAACGTGCTGGGCACGCTGATTGTGGAAGTGGAGGCTGACAACGGGCAGACCGGCTTTGCTGTGTCGACGGCCGGAGAGATGGGCTGCTTTATCGTCGAAAAACATCTCAACCGCTTTATCGAAGGCAAATGCGTCAGCGATATCAAACTGATCCATGACCAGATGCTTAACGCCACCCTCTACTACGCAGGATCCGGCGGTCTGGTGATGAACACTATCTCCTGTGTCGACCTCGCGCTGTGGGATCTGTTCGGGAAAGTGGTTGGCCTGCCGGTCTACAAACTGCTGGGCGGAGCGGTGCGTGACGAAATCCAGTTCTATGCTACCGGCGCTCGTCCGGATCTGGCGCAGGAGATGGGCTTTATCGGCGGCAAAATGCCCACCCACTGGGGGCCGCACGATGGCGACGCCGGGATCCGCAAAGACGTCGCCATGGTGGCGGACATGCGCGAAAAATGCGGCCCGGATTTCTGGTTAATGCTGGACTGCTGGATGAGCCAGGACGTTAACTATGCCACCAAACTTGCCCATGCCTGCGCCCCTTACAACCTTAAGTGGATCGAAGAGTGCCTGCCGCCGCAGCAGTATGAAGGCTATCGCGAGCTGAAGCGCCAGGCGCCCGCCGGGATGATGGTGACCAGCGGCGAGCACCACGGCACCCTGCAGTCCTTCCGCACCCTGTCGGAGACCGGGATTGATATTATGCAGCCCGACGTCGGCTGGTGCGGCGGCTTAACCACGCTGGTGGAGATTGCGGCTATTGCAAAAGCGCGCGGTCAGCTGGTGGTGCCGCACGGCTCGTCGGTGTACTCACATCATGCGGTGATCACCTTCACCAACACGCCGTTCAGCGAGTTTCTGATGACCAGTCCGGACTGCGCCACGCTGCGTCCGCAGTTCGACCCGATCCTGCTCGGCGAGCCGGTGCCTGAGAGGGGGCGCATTCATAAATCGGTACTGGATAAACCCGGCTTTGGCGTCGAGCTCAATCGCGACTGCAACCTGAAACGTCCTTATCAACACTGATCCCCCGGGCCGCCCGGCGGCCCACGCCTGAGGATATTATGATGAGCAACACACTGCTGGAGAGCGTGGTGAAGAAAAACCGCGCCCGCTTAATCCCCTTTATGCTGGCGCTGTACGTGCTGGCGTTTCTTGACCGTTCGAATATCGGTTTCGCCAAAGAGACCTACCAGCTGGATACGGGCCTCAGCAACGAAGCCTATGCGCTGGGGGCGGGGATTTTCTTTGTGGTCTATGCCTTTCTCGGGGTACCGGCCAACCTGCTGATGCGCAAATTCGGCGCCAGAAAATGGATCGGCTGCACCACGCTGCTGTGGGGCGTGCTGTCGGCGGCGATGGCGTGGGCGGATACGGAAGCGAAATTCCTGCTGGTACGCACCCTGCTGGGCGCGGCGGAGGCGGGCTTCTTCCCCGGCATGATCTACCTCACTTCACAGTGGTTTCCCCAGCAAAACCGCGCCAGCATTATGGGGCTTTTTTATATGGGGGCGCCGCTGGCGCTGACGCTCGGTTCGCCTTTATCCGGCGCACTGCTGGAGATGCATGGGTTTATGGGCCATCCCGGCTGGTTCTGGATGTTTGTGATTGAAGGCCTGCTTGCTGTCGCCGCGGGAGCGTTCACCTTCTTCTGGCTGGACGATTCGCCGCAGCATGCCCGCTTCCTGAGCGCTGCGGAGAAACAGGCGCTGAGCGGCGAGCTGGCGCGAGAGGAGGAGAAAAAGGTCACCTCGCGCCTGTCCGATGCGCTGCGTAACGGGCGGGTCTGGCAGCTGGCGCTGATTTACATGACCATTCAGGTGGCGGTCTATGGCCTGATTTTCTTCCTGCCTACTCAGGTCGCCGCGCTGTTGGGCACCAAAGTCGGCTTCATTGCGTCGGTGGTGACGGCTATCCCATGGGTGGCGGCGCTGTTCGGCACCTGGCTTATCCCTCGCTACTCCGATCGCACCGGCGAGCGGCGCAATATTGCCGCGCTGACGCTGCTGGCGGCAGCGGTCGGGATTGCGGTTTCCGGGCTGGTGGCGCCGGTGCTGGCTATCATCGCGCTGTGCGTGGCGGCGGTTGGGGTGATTGCCGTGCAGCCGGTCTTCTGGACGATGCCGACGCAGCTGCTCTCCGGCACGGCGCTGGCCGCCGGGATTGGCTTCGTTAACCTGTTTGGCGCCATCGGCGGCTTTCTGGCGCCGATCGTGCGTGTGCAGGCCGAAACGCTGTTCGCCAGCAGCGCCGCCGGACTGTTAACCCTGGCCGGCGTGGCCATCGTCGGGGTGATCATCATCTTCTCATTAAGCCTCACCCGCGCGGTTCCTCAGCGCGGCAGCGTACAGCATTGATTAAAGGAATCGCTATGAACGCACTATTATCTAACCCCTTCAAACGTGGATTATTACGCGGTGAGACGCAAATTGGCCTGTGGCTGAGCTCGACCTCCTCCTATATGGCGGAGATCGCTGCAACTTCGGGATACGACTGGCTGCTGATCGACGGCGAGCATGCCCCGAACACCATTCAGGACCTTTATCATCAGCTCCAGGCCATCGCTCCCTATGCCAGTCAGCCGGTGATCCGACCGGTGGAGGGCAGCCGCAGTCTGATAAAACAGGTGCTGGATATTGGCGCCAGAACGTTGCTGGTGCCGATGGTCGATACCGCCGAGCAGGCGCGGGAAGTCGTCTCGGCAACCCGTTATCCTCCCGTCGGGAGCCGCGGCGTGGGCGCCGGCGTGGCCCGGGCGGCGCGCTGGGGCAGAGTGGAGAATTATATGGCGGAGGCGAATGACGAACTCTGTCTGCTGATTCAGGTAGAGAGCCGAACCGCGCTGGAAAATCTGGACGCTATCCTCGAGGTGGAGGGCATTGACGGGGTGTTTATCGGTCCGGCGGATCTCTCCGCTTCGCTGGGGCACCCGGACGATGCCGGCCATCCTGACGTGCAGCGGGTGATTGAGCAGAGCATCCGGCGCATTCGCGCGGCGGGAAAAGCGGCCGGATTTCTGGCGGTCGACCCGGCGATGGCGGAAAAATGTCTCGCCTGGGGGGCCAATTTCGTCGCCGTCGGGGTCGATACCATGCTCTACACCGAGGCGCTGGACCGCCGGCTGGCGATGTTTAAATCCGCCAGCGCTCAGCCGCAGGGGAAAGCGAGCTATTGACGGCGCAGGCTGGCGCCGGACTCAGGCGAGCGCCTGCGCCAGCACCGTCAGCGGATGTTCGCAGCGTTTGCTGGTGGACATCTCAATCTGCCATTTGCAGGTCTCGCAGTCGGTGACGACGATGTCGGCTCCGCTCTCCTCAATCTGACGGAACAGCGGGGCGCCGATAGCCTGGGATACCGCGTAATTCTCAGTCTTAAAGCCGTAGGTGCCGGCGATGCCGCAGCACTGCGAATCCAGCACCTCCAGCTGCAGGCCGGGGATCAGCCGCAGCAGTTCGAGGGTATACAGCGACCAGCCCATTTTCTCCATATGGCACGGCGTGTGATAGACCACCTTCAGCGGCAGCCGGCGCAGCGGCAGCGTTTTGCCACTATCCAGTTGTTTCCAGATCCAGCGAGTGGCCAGTTCCACCCGGTCGCGGAGATCGCTGTTGTCAACATCCAGGAGGTGAGGGTATTCATCGCGCAGGGTAAAGGTGCAGGTCGAAGAGGTGGCAATGATCGGCAGCGCATTTTCCCGCATCGCGGCGACGTTGCTCAGCGCCTGCTTACGCGCTTTGTCAAAAAAGCCGTTGGCGATCAGCGGCACGCCGCAGCATTTTTCCCTTGATAACAACTGCACGCCGGTGCCCAGCGCATTGACGACGCGAATCAGGTCCTTGCCCAGCTGCGGGTGGTTATAGTTGACGTAGCAACCATGAAAGAAGGCCACCTGCTCAGGGTACTGCGTCTGGTGGGCCGCGAGCTGGCGGTAAGCGCGGCGGAAGGTACCGAAGCCATATTTCGGCAGCGTGCGGCGATGATCGATATTGAGCGCTGCGTCGAGCAGGCGGCGTACCGGTTTTAAGCCGGTGGTGGCATTAACCAGTGGGGCAAAGGGGGTGGAAAGGGTGCCCATCAGGTCGGTATGGCTGAGGATGGCGTCGCGCAGGGTCGGCTTTTGCTGGCCGTACTGTGCCCGGGCGCGTTGAATGATATCGCCAATTTTCACATCCGACGGGCAGGCCACCTCACAGCGCTTGCAGTTGATGCAGTACTTGAGCGCCTCATCGTACAGCGCGCCATCCTTCAGGCGGAGGCGTTCGCCATCCGGCCCCGCCTGTTTCGGCCCGGGATAGCGCGGATTGACCCGGCTTACCGGACAGGTGGTGGTACAGACCGTGCACTTAATGCAGCTTTCAAAACGGGTATCGTTCATGGCCGGCCTCCGGCAAGAGCGTGGATCTGTCTGGCGGCGTGCAGCGCGGTGACGGCACAGACCCCGCCGCCGCAGCCGAGCTGAATGGCATCGAACCCGCCGAGCAGCGAACCGATGGCGAACAGATTGCTGAACGGCTGCCCGCCCAGCAGGGGACGCAGCAGGGCATCGGTTTTCACCCCGAAGCGCTGCCACGGCTGGGAGGCAAAGAAGTCGCCCTGGTACCAGTCGTCGCGCGGCAGGGGCTGCTGCAGATCGAGACCAAGGATGGGTTCGCGCACGCTCTCCCGCGTGGCGACAAGACCGTTGCTGAAAAAGCTGCCGCTGGCCAGCACGGTAAAACGCGGACGCAGCGCAATATCGCCGTGATTTCGCGTCCAGACGGCCTCGACGGCGCCCTGTCGATGGCTGATGTTCACCACTTCATCGCCGGCAAGCCAGGTGCCGCCGCCGCGTATAAACTGCCGCTGCAGCAGACTGTGCAGGCGCATCCCGGGAACCGAAGGCGGCAGCGTCGGCAGCAGACGCAGCGGGCAGGGCAGGCGCGCCTGCAGCCAGTGGTACAGGCGATCGTCGGCGAGACCAAAGCAGGCGGGCATGATCAGCAGCTCATGCTGCTGCGCCAGGGGCAGCAGCGCCGCGTGCAGGGCAGGCCAGTGGTGTTCATCGTCGAGGAGGCGGGCGATATTGGCGGCGCGAAATTCGGTGGGGTTGTCACGTAACACATCCAGCAGCGGTAACTCGATTTCCGCCGCCACGGCGGTAACGCCGGTTTGCCCGAGCGCGGCGGCGGCGAGATGCGGCTGAAAATCGGCAAAGCCGCTGATCCCCACCAGGCAGACCCCTTGTCGGGGGAGTGGCGCGACAGGAACCTCCTGCGGCGATAGCCACGCCGCGCGCAGCGTCCCCAGCGGCGTTACTCGCCGGTGCGGGTGGTGCGCGTCGCCCTGCATCACCGCCCCGCAGGTGGTCAGCAGGGCTTCAGTCTGTTTAGCGTATTCGAGCACCGCCCCGGCGCCGAGCCGGGAATAAGGGTGCTCAGGAAGCAGTTCAGCGAGCTGCTGCAGACCTTGCGCGAGGTCAGTGACGTTATCGCCGTTCGGCAGCGCCGAGAGCAGATCTAACGACGCGGAGGAAAAATGCAGCGCGCTTTGCCCGCGGCTGATGATAACGCTGCGCAGGCCGGACTGATTCAGCGTCAGGCCGCACAGCAGACCGGCCAGTCCGCCGCCGATAATCGCGCAGTCAAATTTCATCCTGATGCTCCTGTGGCAGTCCGCACAGGCCGAGGTAGACCCAGCGGGTGAATTCGCTTTCGCGCAGCGCGTCGCCCCAGGCGATGGGCTGCACGCCCTTCCAGCGTTCATTGAGAAACGCCGACAGCTGGGCCAACGACTGCGCGGGGGTGGTGACGTTAAAGCGCTGCAGCAGCCCGGCGGCGCGGCAGGCGCAGAGTTCCCCCTGGCAGGTCCCCATGCCAATCCGGGTACGGCGGCGCAGGTCGAGCAGGGTGTTGACCGCCAGATTTTCCACCGCGTATTTCACTTCACCAGCGGTGACGGCTTCGCATTCGCAGACCAGGCTACGGTGCTGGCGGCTGTCGCCAAGCCAGGCCGGAGTGCGATCGCCATGGCGGTAGACGGCAGAGCCGCGCAGCGGGCCAGGCAGGGAGATAATTTTTCGCAGGGTGCTTTCCGTCGGCTCCTGTGAGCCGGGCAGCGGGCTCTCGGCCGTGGTACAGGGGGTGGTGTTGCCCAGCTTACGACAGACGGCGTCGGTGGCCCACTCGGCCATCAGGCGATAGGTCATCAGCTTGCCGCCGGTGATGGTAATGAAGCCTTCCATGCCGTCACGCTGAGCATGGTCGAGCAGGACGATGCCGCGGCTGACGCTGCGTCCGCTGGGATCGTTGTCGCTGGCCACCAGCGGGCGGACGCCGGAGTAGGCGCGGAGGATCCGGGTGCGGCCCATGACCGGCGCCAGCTTTTCGCCTTCGCGCAGCAGGGTATCGACTTCCGCGGTCGTGACCCGGTTGTCGTCAATTTCGTCATAAGGAATATGCATCGAGGTGGTGCCGATCAGCGAGATGGTATCCCCGGGCACCAGAATATCGGCATCGGCCGGCTTACGGCAGCGGTTGATCACCAGGTTGTTAATCCGGTGGTCGAGGATCAACAGCGATCCCTTCGCCGGGAACATGGTGATGCGCAGGTCGGCATATTCCGCAATGCGCTGCCCCCAGATCCCGGCGGCATTAACCACTACCCCGGCGTACAGCGTGCGGGCCTGGTGAAGCTGACTGTCGTATACCTGGACGCCGCAGACGCGATCGCCCTGGCGCAGCAGGCCAGTGACTTCGCAGCCGGTGAGGATCTGCGCGCCGTGTTCGCGGGCGTCGAGCATATTGGCCGCGGTGAGGCGAAACGGGTCAATGGTGCCGTCCGGAACCTGCACCGCCCCCAGCAGCGCCGGGTTGACGGCGGGCTCGCGGCGCAGCGCCTCCTGCGCAGAGAGCGGCGTGGCCTCTATGCCAGCCTGCTGGCAGGCGGCGATAAAGGTCTGCTGATATGCCAGATCGTCTTCAGGCAGGGTTATGAACAGACCGCCGGCTGGTTCGATACAGTGACGGGCGATACGGCGCAGGATGCGGTTCTCACTGATGCATTCGCGGGCGGATTCGTTGTCAGTCACCGCATAGCGGGCGCCGCTGTGCAGCAGCCCATGATTACGGCCGGTGGCCCCGGTGGCGATATCATGACGCTCAATGAGCAGTGTGCGTAATCCGCGCCGGGCGCAATCGCGGGCGATACCGGCGCCGGTTGCTCCGCCGCCGATGATAATAACCTCGCTATCCAGACGTCCCGTCATCTTCAGCTCCTTTGCTTTCGTTTAACACCATTTAGCCACAGTCTATAAGGTTATTGTTTGATTTCGAGCATATTCGCGCGTTATTTGAGCGTGTTATGTGATTTCGTGCTCACATTGGAACCTTTTGTCATATTTCTGTAACAAATTGTGCGATGTTTCACAGTATCAGCTCTACGTATTGCCTACCATCGCGGCCAGATTCGAAGTTAGTGATTAATCTGGGATTGTTGTCGTGACGTTAGTAAAAAACAGCAAGGGCCACGGAGGCTGATATGTTAAGTATTTTTAAACCCGCCGCGCATAAAGCGCGTTTGCCAGCCGCGGAGATCGACCCGCTCTATCGTCGGTTACGCTGGCAGATTTTTATCGGCATCTTCTTTGGTTATGCCGCTTACTATCTGGTTCGTAAGAACTTTGCCCTGGCGATGCCCTATCTTATCGAGCAGGGTTTCTCCCGCGGCGACCTCGGTTTCGCCCTTTCCGGCATCTCCATTGCCTACGGATTTTCGAAATTCATCATGGGATCGGTCTCTGACCGTTCGAATCCGCGCATTTTCCTGCCGGCGGGGCTGATCCTCGCCGCGCTGGTGATGCTGGTGATGGGCTTCGTACCGTGGGCCACCTCGAGCATCATGATCATGTTCGTGCTGCTGTTCCTCTGCGGCTGGTTCCAGGGGATGGGCTGGCCGCCGTGCGGCCGTACCATGGTCCACTGGTGGTCGCAGAAAGAGCGTGGCGGAATTGTTTCAGTGTGGAACTGCGCGCATAACGTCGGCGGCGGGATCCCGCCGCTGTTGTTCCTGTTGGGTATGGCCTGGTTTAATGACTGGCACGCGGCGCTCTATATGCCGGCGTTCGCCGCTATCCTGCTGGCGATTTTCGCCTTTGCGATGATGCGCGATACTCCGCAATCCTGCGGCCTGCCGCCAATCGAAGAGTATAAAAATGACTACCCGGACGATTACAGCGAAGAGCATGAACAAGAGCTGACGGCGAAGCAGATCTTTATGCAGTACATTCTGCCGAACAAGCTGCTGTGGTACATCGCGGTCGCCAACGTCTTCGTTTATCTGCTGCGCTACGGCATTCTCGACTGGTCGCCGACCTACCTGAAAGAGGTGAAGCACTTCGCGCTGGATAAATCCTCCTGGGCCTACTTCCTGTACGAGTACGCCGGGATCCCGGGCACCCTGCTGTGCGGCTGGATGTCGGATAAGGTGTTTAAAGGCAACCGCGGCGCCACCGGCGTTTTCTTTATGACCCTGGTGACCATCGCTACCATCGTGTACTGGCTGAACCCGGCGGGTAACCCGGGCGTGGATATGGCCTGTATGATTATTATCGGCTTCCTGATCTACGGCCCGGTGATGCTGATTGGTCTGCATGCGCTGGAGCTGGCGCCGAAGAAAGCTGCCGGCACCGCGGCAGGCTTCACCGGTCTGTTCGGTTATCTCGGCGGCTCCGTGGCCGCGAGCGCCATCGTCGGCTACACCGTCGATTTCTTCGGCTGGGACGGCGGCTTTATGGTAATGATCGGCGGCAGTGTGCTGGCGGTCGTCCTGCTGGTTATCGTGATGCTCGGTGAACGCCGTCATCATCAACAGCTGAAACAAGCCTAAGGAGCGGCGATGAACATGAAACTCACCACGCTAATGAGCGGCATGATGTTGGCCAGTTCGGCGCTGTGCTTCAGCGCGACAGCGGCGGATAAAATGGTTATCGCCCACCGGGGCGCCAGCGGTTATCTGCCCGAACATACCCTGCCGGCGAAAGCGATGGCCTACGCGCAGGGGGCGGATTACCTTGAGCAAGACCTGGTGATGACCAAAGACGACCGGCTGGTGGTGTTGCACGACCATTATCTCGACCGGGTGACCGACGTCGCTCAGCGCTTCCCGCAGCGGGCGCGTCAAGATGGCCGTTTCTACGCCATCGACTTTACCCTGGCCGAGATTAAGTCGCTGAAGTTTACCGAAGGCTTTGAGCCGAAAGATGGCAAGAACGTGCAAACCTACCCCGGGCGTTTCCCGATGGGCAAATCCGATTTCCGCATTCATACCTTTGAAGAGGAGATTGAGTTTGTCCAGGGGCTGAATCATTCCACCGGCAAAAACATCGGTATTTACCCGGAAATCAAAGCGCCGTGGTTCCACCATCAGGAAGGCAAAGATATTGCTGCCAGCACCCTGAAAGTGCTGAAAGAATATGGCTACACCAGCAAGCAGGATAAGGTCTATCTGCAGTGCTTTGACGCCAACGAGCTGAAGCGCATTAAAAATGAACTGGAGCCGAAGATGGGCATGGATCTTAATCTGGTGCAGCTCATCGCCTATACCGACTGGAATGAAACCAAGCAGAAACAGGCCGATGGCCAATGGGTGAACTACAGCTATGACTGGATGTTCAAGCCGGGGGCCATGGCGCAGATTGCACAATACGCCGACGGCATTGGTCCGGATTACCATATGCTGGTGGCGGAAGGCTCAAAGCCGGGGGCGGTGAAGTTGACGGCGATGGTGAAAGAGGCGCACGCCAGCCATCTGCAGGTGCATCCGTACACCGTGCGCGCGGATCAGTTGCCGGAGTACGCGACTAACGTTAATCAGCTCTATGACCTGCTGTATAACCAGGCGGGCGTCGACGGCTTGTTTACCGATTTCCCGGATAAAGCGGTGCAGTTCCTGGACGCTAAACGCTAAAAAGCCGGGTGGCGGTTGCGCCTTACCCGGCGTACGAACTGCGGTTTTGTTGACACGGTTCTCGGCGTGCAACGATTTCGACCCGGGAATAACGTTTGTTCTATGATATTTCCTGGAAGATTGTGCTCCCGATATTTCTTCTGCGTTATGCCTTTCATAGCGCAGGGAGCGCACAGGGGGAGGCCAGTCGCCGCCTCCCCCTGTACCCCCGGGCTCCGGCCAGCAAAATCGCCGCTGCGCGGTCCCTTCGACTTATCCCTGCAGGCTTCGGATCGGGCCGAGGCAGCGTCCATGCAAAACACGGCCCTCAGCCCGCATCCATGCGGGCTGCCACGGCCTTCCGGGAACGTCTCAGCGATTTTGAGGCCGTCAACACCGGCAGTTTCAGCAGCCCAGGGCGGCAGTGCGTAAACGGCCGGTCCTGGAACAGTAGGTCAGGTAAGCGTAGCGCCACCTGACAAGACTACATCTCGATCTCAATATCGCCTTTCGCCCGGCAGCAGCAAGGCAAAATCTCGCCCGGCTGGATAAAGGCCAGCGGCTCGGTCAGCCAGTCAACCTGGCCGGAGACCAGACGGGTGCGGCAGGAGCCGCAATAGCCTGCGCGGCATTGATACTCGACGTCGATATTATGCGATTCAAGAGCAGCCAACAGGGAAGGGTGTTCATCCTGACACTCAAGGCGAGTGTCAGAGATTTTCAAGAAGATCCGCTTCATTACAGCTGGAAGTTGCTCAGATCGTCGGCATCGACTTCAGAGTCGATCTGGCCGACCAGGTAAGAGCTGACCTCTACTTCCTGCGGCGCCACCTGAACGTTGTCGGAGACCAGCCAGGTGTTGATCCACGGGATCGGGTTGGAGCGGGTCTGGAACGGCAGATCAAGGCCCACCGCCTGCATGCGGATATTGGTGATGTACTCGACGTACTGGCAGAGAATATCTTTGTTCAGGCCAATCATCGAGCCGTCGCGGAACAGGTAGTCCGCCCACTCTTTCTCCTGCTGGGCCGCCAGCACGAACAGATCATAGCACTCCTGTTTGCACTCTTCGGCGATTTCCGCCATTTCCGGATCGTCGCTGCCGGAGCGCAGCAGGTTCAGCATATGTTGAGTGCCGGTCAGGTGCAGCGCTTCATCGCGGGCGATCAGGCGGATAATTTTGGCGTTGCCTTCCATCAGTTTGCGCTCGGCAAAGGCGAAGGAGCAGGCGAAGCTGACGTAGAAGCGGATCGCTTCCAGGGCGTTGACGCTCATCAGGCATAGATAGAGTTTCTTTTTCAGCTCGCGCAGATTGACGGTCACGGTCTTGCCGTTGACGGTATGGGTGCCTTCGCCCAGCAGGTGCCAGTAGCTGGTCATCTCGATCAGCGAATCGTAATAGTGGGAGATCCCCTCGGCACGCTTCTGGATCTGCTCGTTGGTGACGATATCGTCGAACACGGTCGCCGGATCGTTGACGATGTTGCGGATGATATGGGTGTACGAGCGCGAGTGAATGGTCTCAGAGAAGGCCCAGGTTTCCACCCAGGTCTCCAGCTCCGGGATGGAGATCAGCGGCAGCAGAGCAACGTTCGGGCTGCGGCCCTGGATGGAGTCGAGCAGCGTCTGGTACTTCAGGTTGCTGATGAAAATGTGTTTTTCATGTTCCGGCAGCGCCTGGTAGTCGATGCGATCGCGGGAAACGTCAACCTCTTCCGGGCGCCAGAAGAAGGAGAGCTGCTTTTCAATCAGCTTTTCAAAGATGTCGTATTTTTGCTGATCGTAGCGGGCCACGTTAACCGGCTGGCCAAAAAACATTGGCTCAAGCAGCTGATCGTTTTTCGTCTGTGAAAAAGTGGTGTATGCCATTGAAGTGAGTCCTGTTGAACTGTATTGCCCGGCGGGAATGGGTTGGCCGGGCCTACAAAATCGTAGGCCGGGTAAGCGTAGCGCCACCCGGCAAAAATACCTTAGATCTTACAAGCGCCGCTTTCGCAGCCGTCGTCCTGAATGGACGGGGCCAGGTCATCCTGAGCGTCTTCAGCGCCATCACGGGTGTTGTGATAGTACAGCGTTTTGACGCCGAATTTATAGGCGTTGAGCAGGTCTTTCAGCAACTGCTGCATCGGCACTTTTCCGGAAGGGAAGCGCGTCGGATCGTAGTTGGTATTCGCAGAGATCGACTGGTCGATAAACTTCTGCATGATACCCACCAGCTGCAGGTAGCCGTCGTTGTTCGGCATTTCCCACAGCAGCTCGTAGGCGTTCTGCAGGTTTTCGTAGTCCGGCACCACCTGGCGCAGGATCCCATCCTTCGAGGCTTTGATACTCACGTGACCGCGCGGCGGCTCGATGCCATTGGTGGCGTTGGAGATCTGCGACGAGGTCTCGGACGGCATCAGCGCGGAGAGCGTAGAGTTGCGCAGGCCGTGGGTTTTAATGGACTCGCGAAGCGCTTCCCAGTCGTAGTGCAGGGATTCGCTGACGATGCCGTCCAGGTCTTTTTTGTAGGTATCGATCGGCAGGATACCCTGCGCATAGGTGGTTTCGTTGAACCACGGGCAGGCGCCCTGTTCGATAGCCAGCTCGTTGGAGGCCTTCAGCAGGTAGTACTGAATCGCTTCGAACGTTTTGTGGGTCAGGTTGTTGGCGCTGCCGTCGGAGTAGCGTTTGCCATGCTTCGCCAGATAGTAAGCGAAGTTGATCACGCCGATGCCCAGCGTACGGCGGCCCATTGCGCCGCGTTTGGCGGCCGGGATGGGGTAATCCTGATAGTCGAGCAGCGCGTCCAGGGCACGCACCGCCAGCACCGCCAGCTCTTCCAGCTCGTCGAGGCTGTCGATAGCCCCGAGGTTGAAGGCCGACAGGGTGCACAGCGCGATTTCGCCGTTTTCGTCGTTGACGTCTTCCAGCGGTTTAGTCGGCAGAGCGATCTCCAGGCACAGGTTAGACTGGCGCACCGGGGCGACCACCGGATCGAACGGGCTGTGGGTGTTGCAGTGGTCGACGTTCTGGATGTAGATGCGGCCGGTGGAGGCGCGCTCCTGCATCATCAGCGAGAACAGCTCAACCGCTTTAATGCGCTGCTTGCGAATGCTGTCGTCCTGCTCGTACTGGGTGTACAGGCGCTCAAACTCGTCCTGATCGGCGAAGAAGGCGTCATACAGGCCCGGGACGTCGGAAGGGCTGAACAGGGTAATGTCGCCGCCCTTCAGCAGACGGGTGTACATCAGCTTATTGATCTGCACCCCGTAGTCCATGTGACGAACGCGGTTGGCGTCGGTACCGCGGTTGTTTTTCAGCACCAACAGGCTTTCCACTTCCAGATGCCACATTGGGTAGAAGAGGGTCGCCGCGCCGCCGCGAACGCCGCCCTGCGAGCAGGACTTCACCGCAGTCTGGAAATGTTTGTAGAACGGAATGCAGCCGGTGTGGAAGGCTTCGCCGCCGCGGATCGGGCTGCCCAGCGCGCGAATGCGGCCGGCGTTGATGCCGATGCCGGCGCGCTGGGAAACGTATTTCACAATCGCGCTGGAGGTGGCATTGATGGAATCCAGGCTGTCGCCGCACTCGATCAGCACGCAGGAGCTGAACTGACGGGTCGGGGTACGCACGCCGGACATGATCGGCGTCGGCAGCGAGATTTTAAAGGTCGACACCGCGTCGTAGAAACGCTTGATGTAGTCCAGACGCGTTTCGCGCGGGTAGTTAGAGAACAGGCAGGCAGCCACCAGAATATAAAGGAACTGCGCGCTCTCATAAATTTCGCCGGTGACGCGGTTCTGTACCAGATACTTGCCTTCCAGCTGCTTCACGGCAGCGTAGGAGAAGTTCATGTCGCGCCAGTGGTCGAGGAAACCGTCCATCTGCTGGAACTCTTCTTCCGTGTAGTCTTCCAGCAGATGATGATCGTATTTACCCTTCTCGACCATCTTCACCACGTGATCGTAAAGCGCCGGCGGCTCAAACTGGCCGAAGGCTTTTTTACGCAAGTGGAAGATCGCCAGACGTGCGGCGAGGTACTGGTAATCCGGCGCCTCGCGGGAGATCAGGTCCGCAGCGGCTTTAATAATGGTTTCGTGGATGTCCGCGGTTTTAATGCCGTCATAGAACTGGATATGCGAGCGCAGCTCTACCTGGGAAATCGAAACGTTATTCAGTCCTTCTGCCGCCCAATCCAGTACGCGATGGATTTTGTCGAGATTGATGCGCTCGGTGGTCCCGTCGCGCTTTGTCACCAGCAGACTCTGATTCATGTGGATTTTACCTGTCCGTGAAAGAAAATATCCCCCGTTTATCCACAGAAGGCCGTTGTGACTAACTCTGTGGATAAATACTATATGTAGGGGGTTGTCGATAAAAGGAACGCTATATGGTGAGTATTTTAGTAAGGAATCTTTTGAGTACAAGGGTTGATTTTGACGTTAAATTGAGGTTGCGGAAGGGTAATAATCCGCAAGTCCACGTCGCATAAGGCCTGGAGAAGAAGTCAATAAAACAGAAAAAAAAATGAAAATTTGATCGAGTGCTGATTTCTTCATCGGAAGAAATAATCACGCGGCTTGATGCCGCGCAATCATCATAAGCGCAGCTGCTGACGTCACGCTTTTTTGGCGCTGGTATGCAACATATAGTTAACATCAACCCCCGGCGCCAACTTGAAGGTGTTGGTCAACGGATTGTAATGCAGACCGATGATATGCTGCTCTTTCAGAGTAGTCTGATCTACCCAGCCCAGCAGTTCGGCCGGCTTGATAAATTTTTTCACATCATGGGTGCCTTTGGGCACCATCTTCATGACATATTCCGCGCCGACCACCGCCATCAGCCACGCTTTACCGTTGCGGTTGATGGTGGAGAAGAAGACCTGACCGCCAGGCTTCACCAGCCGCGCGCAGGCGTGGACTACCGACTGTGGATCAGGGACGTGCTCCAGCATCTCCATGCAGGTGACGACATCGTATTGCTGCGCGTGCTTCGCGGCATGTTCCTCAACCGTTTCCTGAACATATTCCACCTGAATACCGCTCTCCAGGGCGTGCAGTTTCGCCACCTGCAGCGGCTCTGCACCCATGTCCAGTCCGGTAACCGTCGCGCCTTCGCGCGCCATACTCTCGGCGAGGATGCCGCCGCCGCAGCCGACATCGAGGACTTTTTTACCGAACAGGCCGCCTGAGCGTTCGGCGATATAGCCCAGCCGCAGGGGATTAATGCGGTGGAGCGGTTTGAACTCGCCCTCCAGATCCCACCAGCGCGAGGCGACGGCTTCGAATTTGGCGATTTCAGCATGATCGACGTTAGGGGCTACCGACGTTTTTTCGGCATTCATGGGCGCTTTTACTCCTTTTCTGTTCAGACCTGGGAGTATATCAGCAGCGCGCCATGAATAAACCGTATTGCTTTACCTCTCTTAGCGCGGCTGTGTTATAATTTGCGACCTTTGAATCCGGGATACAGTAGAGGGATAGCGGTTAGATGAGCGACCTTGCGAGAGAAATTACACCGGTCAACATTGAGGAAGAGCTTAAGAACTCTTATCTGGATTATGCGATGTCGGTCATTGTTGGCCGTGCGCTGCCGGATGTCCGAGATGGCCTGAAGCCGGTACACCGTCGCGTACTTTACGCCATGAACGTATTGGGCAATGACTGGAACAAAGCCTATAAAAAATCAGCCCGTGTCGTTGGTGACGTAATCGGTAAATACCACCCGCACGGCGACTCCGCGGTATACGACACCATCGTCCGTATGGCGCAGCCGTTCTCGCTGCGTTACATGCTGGTGGACGGCCAGGGTAACTTTGGTTCCATCGACGGCGACTCCGCCGCGGCGATGCGTTATACCGAAATTCGTCTGGCGAAAATCGCTCATGAGCTGATGGCCGATCTTGAAAAAGAGACGGTCGATTTCGTTGACAACTATGACGGTACGGAGCGTATTCCGGACGTCATGCCGACCAAAATTCCTAACCTGCTGGTAAACGGCGCCTCCGGGATCGCCGTCGGGATGGCCACCAACATACCGCCGCATAACCTGACGGAAGTGATCAACGGCTGTCTGGCTTATGTCGACGACGAAGACATCAGCATTGAAGGGCTGATGGCGCATATTCCTGGCCCTGATTTCCCGACCGCCGCCATTATCAACGGCCGTCGCGGCATTGAAGAGGCCTACCGCACCGGTCGCGGTAAAGTCTACATCCGCGCGCGCGCGGAAGTGGAAGTGGACGCCAAATCCGGCCGCGAAACCATCATCGTGCATGAAATTCCTTATCAGGTGAACAAAGCGCGCCTGATTGAGAAAATCGCCGAGCTGGTAAAAGAAAAACGCGTGGAAGGCATCAGCGCGCTGCGTGATGAGTCTGATAAAGACGGGATGCGCATCGTGATTGAAGTGAAGCGCGACGCGGTAGGGGAAGTGGTGCTCAACAACCTCTATTCCCAGACCCAGCTGCAGGTCTCCTTCGGTATCAACATGGTTGCGCTGCACCATGGCCAGCCGAAGATCATGAACCTGAAAGACATCATCGCCGCCTTCGTGCGCCACCGCCGCGAAGTGGTGACCCGTCGTACGATTTTCGAACTGCGCAAAGCGCGCGACCGGGCGCATATCCTCGAAGCGCTGGCCGTGGCGCTGGCCAACATCGACCCGATTATCGAACTGATCCGTCGCGCGCCGACCCCGGCTGAAGCGAAAGCGGCGCTGGTTGCCCAGGCGTGGGATCTCGGTAATGTCGCGGCGATGCTGGAACGTGCCGGTGATGACGCCGCGCGTCCGGAATGGCTGGAGCCAGAGTTCGGCGTGCGCGAGGGTAAATACTACCTGACCGAGCAGCAGGCTCAGGCGATTCTGGATCTGCGTCTGCAGAAACTGACCGGCCTTGAGCATGAAAAACTGCTCGACGAATATAAAGAGCTGCTGGAACAGATCGCGGAACTGCTGCACATCCTCGGCAGCGCCGACCGTCTGATGGAAGTGATTCGCGAAGAGCTGGAGCTGATCCGCGACCAGTTCGGCGACGAACGTCGTACCGAAATCACCGCCAACAGCGCTGATATCAACATCGAAGATCTGATCAACCAGGAAGACGTGGTGGTCACCCTGTCGCATCAGGGCTATGTGAAGTATCAGCCGTTGACCGACTACGAAGCACAGCGTCGTGGCGGTAAAGGCAAATCGGCAGCGCGCATTAAAGAAGAAGACTTTATTGACCGCCTGCTGGTGGCCAACACCCATGACACTATCCTCTGCTTCTCAAGCCGCGGTCGTCTGTACTGGATGAAGGTCTATCAGCTGCCGGAAGCCAGCCGCGGCGCGCGCGGTCGTCCGATCGTCAACCTGCTGCCGCTGGAAGCCGATGAGCGTATCACCGCTATCCTGCCGGTCCGCGAGTACGAAGAGGGTGTTAACGTCTTTATGGCCACCGCCAGCGGTACCGTGAAGAAAACCGCGCTGACCGAGTTCAGCCGTCCGCGTTCCGCTGGCATCATCGCGGTGAACCTGAACGAAGGCGATGAGCTGATCGGCGTCGATCTGACCTCTGGTCAGGACGAAGTGATGCTGTTCTCCGCGGCCGGCAAGGTCGTGCGCTTCAAAGAAGATGCCGTTCGCGCCATGGGCCGTACCGCCACCGGCGTACGCGGCATTAAGCTGGCGGAAAACGACAGCGTCGTCTCGCTGATTATTCCGCGCGGCGAAGGCGCGATCCTGACGGTGACGCAAAACGGTTACGGTAAACGTACCGCCGCGGCTGAGTATCCGACCAAGTCGCGTGCCACCCAGGGCGTTATCTCGATCAAAGTCACCGAGCGTAACGGTTCCGTGGTCGGCGCCGTACAGGTGGATGATTGCGATCAGATCATGATGATCACCGACGCCGGGACGCTGGTGCGTACCCGCGTTTCCGAAGTGAGCATCGTGGGCCGTAACACCCAGGGCGTGATCCTCATCCGCACCGCGGAAGATGAAAACGTGGTGGGTCTGCAGCGCGTCGCTGAGCCGGTAGACGACGAAGAACTGGACGCCATCGACGGTAGCGCGGCGGAAGGCGATGATGATATCGCCCCGGAAGCAGATACCGATGACGACATCGCCGAAGACGAAGAGTAATCGTCCCAGGTAAATGTTCTGAAAGGGCCGGGTATTCTCCCGGCCCTTTTTGCATTAACATTGCGGCAAAGCCGGTTTACCGCTACTTTAACCCCATTCTGTTGAGTCCCTGACGGCCGAGCATCGCCACATTGAAATATCTTGCCTCTTTCCACACAACCCTGAAGGTTTCACGTTATCTGTTCAGAGCGCTGGCGGTATTGCTGTGGCTGCTGATTGCGTTTGTCTCTGTGTTTTATATCGTCAACGCGCTACACGAGCGGGAAGCCGAGATCCATCAGGAGCTCAATCTCAATGCCGATCAGGCCCAGCGCTACATTCAGCGTACGGCGGACGTGATTAAAGAGCTCAAGTATGTCGCCGGTAACCGGCTGTCGGCAGGGGATGCGGTAGCGCAAGGGCAAAGCGGCGATATTGCGATCCCCAGCTTTGAACCCCTGTATCCTGACTCCGACTGCAGCGCAATGAGTAGTGCATGGCGTAATTCGCTCCAATCACTGGCGTGGTTTATGCGCTACTGGCGGGATAATTTTACCGCCGCCTACGACCTTAACCGCATCTTTCTCATCGGCAGCGATAATCTCTGTATGGCCAACTTTGGCCTGAGGGACGTGCCGATTGAGCGCGATCAGGCGCTGAAAGTCCTGCATCAACGCATTGAGCAATACCGCAATGCGCCGCAAAACGAGCGCGGCAACAACCTGTTCTGGATAAGTCAGGGCGTGCGCCCCGGGGTGGGCTACTTTTACGCCCTGACGCCGATCTATATGGCCAATCGCCTGCAGGCGATGCTCGGCGTGGAGCAGACCATCCGCATGGAAAGCTTCTTTACGCCGGGCAGCCTGCCGATGAGCGTGACGATCTTCGACGATAACGGCCAGCCGCTGATCTCGCTGGCCGGCGCGGAAGGCAAAGTCCAGAGCGAAGCGAAGTGGATGCAGGAGCGAATGTGGTTTGGCTACAGCACGGGTTTCCGCGAGCTGGTGCTGAAGAAAAGCCTCGCGCCGTCCTCCCTGAGCATCGTCTATTCCGTCTCGGTAGACCAGGTGCTGGAGCGGATCCGCATGCTGATCATCAACGCCATCGTTCTCAATATCCTCAGCGGCGCGATGCTGTTTGCGCTGGCGCGGATGTATGAGCGGCGCATTTTTATCCCGGCGGAAAATGACGCTCAACGGCTGGAAGAGCATGAGCAGTTCAACCGCAAAATCGTGGCCTCCGCCCCGGTGGGGATCTGTATTCTGCGCACCCTCGACGGGACCAACATTCTCAGTAACGAGCTGGCGCACAACTATCTGAACATGCTGACCCACGAGGACCGCCAGCGGCTGACGCAGATTATCTGCGGCCAGCAGGTCAACTTTGTCGATGTGCTGACCAGCAACCATACCAACCTGCAGATTAGCTTTGTCCACTCGCGCTATCGCAATGAAAACGTGGCGATTTGCGTGCTGGTGGACGTTTCCGCCCGCGTGAAGATGGAGGAGTCGCTGCAGGAGATGGCCCAGGCGGCGGAGCAGGCCAGCCAGTCGAAATCGATGTTCCTTGCCACCGTCAGCCATGAGCTGCGTACCCCGCTGTATGGCATCATCGGTAACCTCGATCTGCTGCAGACTAAAGCCTTGCCGAAAGGCGTCGATCGCCTGGTGACGGCGATGAACAACTCCTCGAGCCTGCTGCTGAAAATCATCAGCGATATTCTCGATTTCTCCAAAATCGAGTCCGAGCAGTTGAAGATCGAGCCGCGGGAATTTTCCCCGCGCGAGGTCATGAACCATATCTCCGCCAACTATCTGCCGCTGGTGGTGCGCAAGCAGCTGGGTCTGTACTGCTTTATCGAACCGGACGTTCCGGAACAGATGTCAGGCGACCCGATGCGTCTGCAGCAGGTGATCTCAAACCTGCTGAGCAATGCGATCAAGTTCACCGACACCGGCTGCATTATCCTGCACGTTCAGTGCGCAGGAGATTATCTGCAGATTAGCGTCCGCGACACCGGGGAGGGGATCCCGGCGAAAGAGGTATTGCGCCTCTTCGACCCTTTCTTCCAGGTGGGGACCGGCGTGCAGCGCAACTTCCAGGGCACCGGCCTTGGCCTGGCGATCTGCGAAAAACTGATCAGCATGATGGATGGCGATATCGCCGTGGAAACGGAGCCGGGAATGGGCAGCCGCTTTACCATCCGCATCCCGCTGTATGGCGTGCAGAACACGCCGCAGGTGACGGCGGACGGTTTCGCTGGCAAGACCTGCTGGCTGGCCATCCACAACACCTCGTTGGCGATGTTCGTCACCTCGCTGCTCAGCTATCACGGCCTGACGGTACGCCGCCATGCCGGAGAAACCCCGGACGCCGAGGATGTCTTACTCACTGACGATGAAGCGCTGAGCGGCTGGCAGGGAAGGGCGATGGTCATCTTCTGCCGTCGTCATATCGGTATTCCGCAGGAGCGGGCCGCCGGCGAGTGGCTGCATAGCGTGACGACGCCGCATGAACTGCTGCCGCTGTTGGGACGTATTTTCCACGTCGCGCTGGCCAGTGCGGAGAATAGCCGGGCGCTGATGGCGCCGGAGGCGCAGGTCGGCAATAACGACGACATGATGATTCTCGTGGTCGACGATCATCCGATCAACCGCCGCCTGCTGGCGGATCAGCTGGGATCGCTCGGCTACCAGTGCGTGACCGCCAACGACGGGGTCGACGCGCTCAACGTTCTCAGCAAGCAGCACATCGATATTGTGCTCAGCGACGTCAACATGCCTAATATGGATGGTTATCGCCTGACGCAGCGCATTCGTCAGCTTGGCCTGACGCTGCCAGTGATTGGCGTAACGGCCAATGCCCTGGCGGAAGAGAAGCAGCGCTGTCTGGAATCGGGGATGGACAGCTGTCTGTCCAAGCCGGTGACGCTTGACGTGCTGAAGCAAACGCTGACGGTATATGCGGCGCGGGTACGTAAAGGGCGGGAATAATCGGGAGCTCCGTCTCGCCGGGGCGAGACGGAGAGCGCGTCGGGATTACTCTTTGTCCGTCGAGCTCAGCGAGACGGAGGAGAGGTAGTTCAGCAGGGCGATGTCGTTTTCGACGCCCAGCTTCATCATCGCCGACTTTTTCTGGCTACTGATGGTTTTGATGCTGCGGTTCAGCTTTTTGGCGATCTCGGTCACCAGGAAGCCTTCGGCGAACAGACGCAGCACTTCGCTCTCTTTCGGCGACAGGCGTTTATCGCCATAGCCGCTGGCGCTGATTTTTTCCAGCAGACGAGAGACGCTTTCCGGGGTGAATTTCTTCCCTTTCTGCAGCGCGGCCAGCGCTTTAGGCAGATCGGTCGGCGCCCCCTGCTTGAGGACGATCCCTTCGATATCCAGATCCAGCACCGCGCTGAGGATCGCCGGGTTATTGTTCATGGTCAGAACAATGATCGACAGATCCGGGAAGTGGCGCTTGATGTATTTGATCAGCGTGATCCCGTCGCCGTATTTATCACCGGGCATGGACAGATCGGTGATCAGCACATGGGCGTCCAGCTTCGGAAGATTGTTGATAAGGGCCGTGGAGTCTTCAAACTCGCCAACGACGTTCACCCACTCAATTTGCTCAAGTGACTTACGAATACCGAACAGTACGATCGGATGGTCATCGGCAATAATTACGTTCATAGTGTTCATGTATAAGGCTACCTTCTACAGCAAGCTCTTGACGTAAGCGTCAATGTCGCTGATATATTTTTCTATGCCTTGCGCATCCTTTTCGCGAATAAGATGCTCAAGCGTTTCACATAACTGCTTGCCGGGTATCAGATTAAGCATAGCAAATGCCCCTTTGAGGCGGTGGGCGGTTTGCGCCAGAGCAGCAAAATCACCCGCTTCGTTTTCAGTATACAATCTCTGAACATCATCCGGTACCGTATCGGCAAACAGTGCGTAATAGCCGCTGGCATGGAGTTCGGCGTTACTCTCGTTTCCTGAGGTGGCGGGTTGAACCGCCTCCTCCGCCAGCTGCTGCTCAATAAGCTGCAGGATAGCCTCCTGCATCGCCGTGCTAATATTAAAGTTGACCCGCAGTTGGCCCGGGCCGATTTTGCGTATCCCAACCTCATCATCGCTTAAAAGCAAGCCCGAAGCAGTAAGATTAGACGGATTATCCGTTAAATACAGATCGAACGCTTGACTTGTCGCTCGATCGTCCGGCGTGATGCAGGACGCCCCCCAGCTCTCCAGCTGGCGGGTGACAATCCGCCGTACTTCGCTGGAGGTCACATCCAGCAGGACGATAACGTCATCCAGCAGATGTTCTCCCGCCTCTGGCGCCTCTTCGCTGGCCGGCATTTTCAGATGCAGGCTATAGCGAGTCCCCAGCGACTCCCGCGCTTTGATGGTCAACTGCCCGCCCAGCTTGCGCGTCATACGGTCACATAACCAGAAGGTAAGGGCGTTCGCTTTGCCGTACAGATCGCTCTGAGTCTCATTGAGATACGGGAAGTGCATATTGTCGATCTCGTTTGCCGAGACCCCGTTGCCAGTATCCAGTATGCGGAAGGTCAGGCGATCGCTGGCCGACTCTTCCTGGCAGACGTCGAGGGTGATCTTGCCGATAGGCGTGGTGGTGATGGAATACTGGATCAGCAGTACCAGCGTGCGCCGCAGGGCTTCACGGTCGCCATAGCGTTGCTCGCCGGCAGGCAGCGCGTTATTGATAAGCAACTGCAGCCCCTTGCGCTTCATCGCCGGCAGCACCTCCGGTACGACGTCGTCGATCAGCTCCTGCACCGAGAACAGCGACTGGCTGGTTTTCCAGGCATCGCTTTCCAGCAGGTTGGCGAGCTGAATATCATCGATCAGTTTGACCAGCTCATCGGCATGCTGCGCCAGCATCCGGCTCTCCGCGCCGTCGAGCGCCGCTGCCTCAGCCGCCAGGTTAAGGGCTGGCTGCTTCAGGGCGCTGCCGATATGCCGCATAAAGGTCGTCCGGCCCTGCTGGTTTTTCTCATACAAGCGCTGGGCCTGTTTGAGCTTTTTATTGACCAGCACTTCGCGGTCCTGGTCTCGGATAATCAGGATCTGCGTGCGCGGCGCAACCTGGCTGCGATACTGGCGGATCTCATACTGTTCGTTGTTGACGGTGGCCTGGATCACCCCCTGATGCTGGTCCGCCATGTTAGTGATGTTCTGCAGATTCAGGTGCGGAAGCAGATGGTCGGCAATCGGGTTGCTGATCACCGTTCGGTTGGCTTCCTGATCGTGGACCAGCAGCCCCAGCGGCAGCAAAGAAACAATTTCTTCATTAAGGGCGCGCAGTAAACGCAGTTCGCTATTGGCGGCGGAGGGGAGCCCGGCGCCCGAGGTGCTGCTGCGACCTTTATAATTCCGGAAGGTCGTGAAACCGAACAGCGCCAGCGCCAGCAGGCCAATGTTAAGCAGCAGCGGCAGAAGAATGTTTTGCAGGGATTCCAGCAGCATGGTGCTCATCGGTACTGTCCACACTAACTGCATACCGGTGGTGCTGATGTCGGTGGCGATGTCAATCTGCATGCCGTTGAAGGTGATCCCGATATGATCGCTAGCCTCTTTCTCGGGGCTGGCGGCCACATTTTGCGTGGGATCAGGCTCGATACGAAAGCTATCCAGCGCCATGCCCGGCGGGATCAGATCGTTAATCGGCAGGTCGAAGGCGACCACCGTTGCCAGGTGTCCTGGCTGATTGAAGGTAGTACGTAACGTGAAGTAGTGCGCGTTCTGCCAGGCAAGATGGCGCAGCGGCGAGAAGGTCTCGCGCTCATCAAGGGTATTGGCCTGCAGCAGCATTTCCGCGCGCCGGGATTCCACCACGCTGCTGATCGTTGACTCTTTAAAGCTTGAGGAGAGGTCCTTCAACGGCAGGGTGGAGATAAGGATCAGGCTATTGTCCAGCCCATTGAGATAGTACATCGACCACGGAATGGTCTCCGCGCCCCACAAAATATCGAGATAATCGGACATTTTCTGCGTCATCTCGAGGGTCGAACTGTCGTGGGAGCCAAAGATCAGGGCTTCGGTTTTACGCCGGGGCTTCTCCAGATAGTACACGTCCTGCTTTAAACGCGTCTCCTGCAGACCGCCGCTGGCGGTGTTGGCGGAGGTGGCGGCGATATTGTCGTAGATCTGCCAGGTGGCATAGCGCCAGGTATCAATGCGTTGGTGCAGGGCATGGGAGACATCAACTACCTGATAGCTCTTCTCTTTCAGCCAGGCATTGACGGCGCTTTGAATCATCACCCCCATCGTCGCCAGCAGGACAATAACCATCAAAATGAAGAAGCGGCTGATGTTGCCGGGGATCAGAGAGAATTTTTTCGGGGTCATCTTGTGGCTGAACGACTCATCATTGTTTGTAAACAGGATGTAGCGCCAGAGTAACTGGCAACAAAGCAGATGCTGCAGGCAGTATAAAGGCTAATGGCGTAAATCCATACTACAGATTGGTGCCAGCGGCGCGATACCGCCCAGGAATTATCTTAGAAACGAAGCGTAAATGAAACCGCGTCCGCAAGACTGACCAGTGACGATATTGACAGAAACAAAAGCCAGGAATCGCACGAAATAACAAGACATTGGCAGAATAAGCGCAAAAGACGGCCTAATTGATTGATTAATAGTCGTTAGGGAATCATTGGCTGTAGCACAGATAAATTAAAGTTGTGTAAAGAAGGGTAAAAAAAACCGGATGCGAGGCATCCGGTTGAAATAGGGGTAAACAGACATTCAGAACTGAATGACGGTAATAAATAAAGTTAATGATGATAGCGACTGTTATTTTAGTCACCGATGATCATTTTGTTTTACCATTCAGTGCTATAGGCTTAGTTTTGTATATCCTGTTGATTTTAAATAGCTAAATAATTTTTTTGATTATTAGTGCGTATTTCCCTGGCCATTTTGGGGTAAAAAAAAGTTCCGCCATATTTACAAATTGAAACATCTTGTGGGAACTTTGAAACATCTTAGAAGTTTTAGTATCATATTCTTGTTGGATTATTCTGCATTTTGCAGCACAATGAAATAGCCGACTGATTAGAAGGGTAATCAGTAAGCAGTGGCATAATAAAAGGCATATAACAAACAGAGGGTTAATAACATGAAAGTTAAAGTACTGTCCCTCCTGGTACCGGCTCTGCTGGTAGCAGGCGCAGCAAATGCGGCTGAAATTTATAACAAAGACGGCAACAAATTAGACCTGTACGGTAAAATTGACGGTCTGCACTACTTCTCTGACGACAAGAGCGTCGACGGCGACCAGACCTACATGCGTGTAGGCGTGAAAGGCGAAACTCAGATCAACGACCAGCTGACCGGTTACGGCCAGTGGGAATACAACGTTCAGGCGAACAACACTGAAAGCTCCAGCGATCAGGCATGGACTCGTCTGGCATTCGCCGGTCTGAAATTTGGCGACGCGGGCTCTTTCGACTACGGTCGTAACTACGGCGTAGTATACGACGTAACGTCCTGGACCGACGTTCTGCCGGAATTCGGCGGCGACACCTACGGTTCTGACAACTTCCTGCAGTCCCGTGCTAACGGCGTTGCAACCTACCGTAACTCTGACTTCTTCGGTCTGGTTGACGGCCTGAACTTTGCTCTGCAGTACCAGGGTAAAAACGGCAGCGTCAGCGGCGAAGGCGCGACCAACAACGGTCGTGGCGCTCAGAAACAGAACGGCGACGGCTTCGGTACCTCTGTAACTTATGACATCTTTGATGGCATCAGCGCTGGTTTCGCGTACTCTCACTCTAAACGTACCGACGATCAGAACAACCTGGTTCTGGGTAACGGCGACAACGCTGAAACCTACACCGGCGGCCTGAAATACGACGCGAACAACATCTACCTGGCCACTCAGTACACCCAGACCTACAACGCGACCCGCGCTGGTTCTCTGGGCTTTGCTAACAAAGCGCAGAACTTCGAAGTGGTTGCTCAGTACCAGTTCGACTTCGGTCTGCGTCCGTCCGTGGCTTACCTGCAGTCTAAAGGTAAGGATCTGGAAGGCTACGGCGACCAGGACATCCTGAAATATGTTGACGTGGGCGCGACCTACTACTTCAACAAAAACATGTCCACCTATGTTGATTACAAAATCAACCTGCTGGACGACAACAGCTTCACCCGCAACGCCGGTATCTCTACCGACGACGTGGTTGCACTGGGCCTGGTTTACCAGTTCTAAGTTGCAAGCTGCATAACAAAAAGGCGCCTCCGGCGCCTTTTTTTATGTCTGGTTTAACCTCGCTGGTATACTCTTGTCGCCCTGGTAAGAGGAGCCTCGATTAATGGATATGACTTTCTTTCGCGCCGCGCTGTTGGGCGCCTGCGTACTGTTCTCTGGCTGCGATTCAGCCACCACTCCCGCGACACCCGCCTCAACGGCCACCGTACTGGATGGTAAAACAATGGGCACCTTCTGGCGGGTCAGCGTTATCGGCGTGGATGAGGCAAAGGCGCAGGCGCTGCGCGCCAAGGTTCAGGCCCAGCTGGACGCCGACGATCGCCTGCTGTCGACTTGGAAAAACGACTCGGCGCTGATGCGTTTCAACCACGCGACGGATACCCGGCCCTGGCCGGTGAGCGAAGCGATGGCGGACATCGTGACCCTGTCGCTGCGGATTGGCGCCAAAACGCATGGCGCGATGGATATCACCGTCGGGCCGCTGGTCAACCTGTGGGGCTTTGGCCCGGATAAACAGCCGGTCGCCACTCCGGATGCGCAGGCGATCGCCGCGGCGAAAGCGCGCACCGGCCTGCAGCATCTGCAGGTTATCAATCAGAGCGGCAGGCAGTTCCTGCAAAAAGATATTCCCGATCTGTTTGTCGACCTCTCCACCGTGGGGGAAGGCTATGCCGCCGACCACCTCGCGCGCTTGATGGAGCAGGAAGGGATCTCCCGCTATCTGGTGTCGGTGGGCGGGGCGCTGGTGAGCCGCGGGATGAACGGCGAAGGTAAGCCCTGGCGGGTGGCGATCCAGAAACCGACCGACCAGGAAAACGCCGTTCAGGCGATTGTCGACATCAATGGTCACGGCATCAGCACCTCCGGCAGCTATCGCAACTACTATGAACTCGATGGCAAACGTATCTCGCACGTCATCGATCCGCAGACCGGGCAGCCGATAACCCATAAGCTGGTCTCCGTGACCGTCATTGCGCCAACGGCGCTGGAGGCGGACGGCTGGGATACCGGGCTGATGGTGCTGGGGCCGGAAAAAGCGCAGCAGGTGGTGCGCGAGCAGGGCCTGGCGGTCTACATGATCGTCAAAGAGGGGGAGGGCTTTAAAACCTGGATGTCGCCGCAGTTCCGTACCTTCCTCGTCGGCGAAAAAAATTAAAAAGCAAGATTGCGGGTTTTTTGCTGCGGGCTTTACCGCAGACTGAGGATACACTTACAGCAGGAGACCCGTGATGAAACCGATAGTTGCCGATACCGATGACCGCCGCTGGCAGGCGGTCTGCGAGCGTGATACCCGGGCCGATGGTCAGTTCGTCTTTGCGGTACTGACCACCGGCGTCTGCTGCCGTCCCTCCTGCCGCTCGCGGCGCGCGCGGCGGGAAAACGTGCGCTTTTTTGCTGACGTCGCTGCTGCCGTGGCGGCGGGATTCCGCCCCTGCAAACGCTGCCAGCCGGATAAAGACTCTCCGCAGCAGCAAAGGATCGACAAGGTGGCGCAGGCCTGTCGGCTGCTGGAGCAGGAGGCGCCCCTGACCCTCGAGGCGCTGGCGTGCGAGCTGGCGGTCAGCCCGTTTCATTTCCACCGTTTATTCAAATCCGTCACCGGTATGACCCCGAAAGCCTGGCAGCAGGCGTGGCGCGCGCGACGCCTGCGGGAGGCGCTGGAGCAGGGGAAACCGGTGACCCGCGCCGCGCTGGCGGCCGGCTTTCCCGACAGCAGCAGCTATTATCGCCAGGCCGATGCCGCCTTAGGGATGACCGCTAGCCAGTTTCGCCGCGGCGGCGCCGCCACCGTGGTGACCTGGACGACAGGCGACTGTGCGCTGGGCCGCTGCCTGGTGGCGCAAAGTGAACGCGGCGTCTGCGCTGTGCTGCCGGGTGATAACGATGCTGCTTTGCTCGACGATCTGCGTCAGCGCTTTCCCCGCGCCGAGCTGCGTCAGGGCGACCCTGAGTTTCGTCGTCAGATGGCGGAGATTTTCGCCCACCTCGACGACAGCCGGCGGCCGGTGTCGCTGCCGCTGGATCTGCGGGGCACCGCGTTCCAGCTGCAGGTCTGGCAGGCGCTGCGGCAGATCCCGGCGGGGGAGACCCGAAGCTACCGCCAGGTGGCCGAGCATATTGGCCAGCCGCGGGCGGTAAGAGCCGTGGCCGGCGCCTGCGCGGCGAATTCACTGGCGGTGATCGTTCCCTGCCATCGGGTGGTGCGTGAAGATGGCGCGCTATCCGGTTATCGCTGGGGAACGGCGCGAAAAGCGCAGCTGCTGGCGCGCGAGGCGCAACGAGAGGAGGAGTAATGCTCGATCTGTTTAGCGATACCCCACCGTGGCAGGAGCCGCTGGCCCCCGGCGCGGTGGTGCTTCGCCGCTTTGCCCGCGAGCGTGCCCCAGGGCTGCTGCAGGCGATTGCCGACGTCGCCCGCCAGTCGCCGTTTCGCCAGATGGTCACGCCGGGCGGGTACACCATGTCGGTGGCGATGACCAACTGCGGCCGGCTGGGCTGGACCACCGATCGCCACGGCTACCTCTACGCCCCGGTCGATCCGGTCACCCGTCACACCTGGCCGCCGATGCCGGCCGTGTTCCATGAACTGGCGCTGGCGGCAGCCGCGGCCGGCGGCTATCCGGGCTTTTCCCCCGACGCCTGTCTGATTAACCGCTACCAGCCCGGCGCAAAGCTGTCGTTGCATCAGGATAAAGATGAACAGGATCTGCGGGCGCCGATCGTCTCGGTCTCCCTGGGCCTGCCGGCCATCTTTCAGTTTGGCGGGTTGCAGCGCAGCGACCCGCTGCAGCGGCTGTTGCTGGAGCATGGCGATGTGGTGGTCTGGGGCGGGGAGTCGCGCCTGTTTTATCATGGCATTCAGCCGCTGAAAGCGGGCCATCATCCCGAGACCGGCGACTGTCGATATAACCTCACCTTTCGGCAGGCGGGCCGTCCCGGCGATTAAAATAAGAATTATTCTTGATGTCACCGGCGAGCCGTTTAAACTGCTGGCTGTTTTGCTTTTCCGGATAGCCTGTTATGGAACTTCTTTCTCTCGTCTGGCGCCAGTATCGCTGGCCGTTTCTGGGCGTTATTGCCCTTAGCCTGCTCAGCGCCGCGCTGGGTATCGGCTTAATCGCTTTTATTAACATGCGCCTGATCGCCACTGTCGATACCTCGCTGCGGGTGCTGCCGGAATTTCTTGGCCTGCTGGGGCTGTTAATGGCGGTGACCCTGGGCTCGCAGCTGGCGCTGACCACCCTCGGCCACCATTTTGTTTTTCGCCTGCGCGGCGAGTTTGTGAAACGCATCCTCGATACCCAGATTGAACAGGTGGAGAAGATCGGCAGCGCGTCGCTGCTTGCCGGGCTGACCAGCGATATCCGCAATATTACCATCGCCTTTGTACGCCTCCCTGAGCTGGTGCAGGGGATCATTCTCACCTTCGGCTCCGCCGCTTATCTGGCCTGGCTGTCAGGAAAAATGATGCTGGTGACGGCGCTGTGGATGGCGCTCACCATCTGGGGTGGCTTTGTGCTGGTGTCGCGGGTGTACAAACATATGGCCAGCCTGCGCGAAACGGAAGATAAGCTCTATCACGACTACCAGACGGTGCTGGAAGGGCGTAAAGAGCTGACCCTCAACCGGGAGCGCGCGGAGTATGTGTTTAATCAGCTCTATCTCCCGGACGCCCGCGACTACCGGCACCACATCGTTCGCGCCGATACCTTCCATCTCAGCGCGGTCAACTGGTCGAATATTATGATGCTTGGCGCCATCGGGCTGGTGTTCTGGATGGCCAACAGCCTCGGCTGGGCCGATACCGCCGTGGCGGCGACCTACTCCCTGACGCTGCTGTTTTTGCGCACGCCGCTGCTCTCCGCCGTCGGCGCGCTGCCCACGCTGCTTAGCGCCCAGGTGGCGTTCAACAAGCTGCGCCAGTTCTCGCTCGCCCCTTACCGGGCCGATTTCCCCCGGCCGCAGCCGCAGGCTGACTGGCAGACGCTGGAGCTGCGCGATGTCACCTTCCATTATCCGGACCAGCGCTTTGCGGTAGGGCCGCTTAATCTGACGCTAAAACGCGGCGAGCTGGTGTTTCTCATCGGCGGCAACGGCAGCGGCAAATCAACCCTGGCGATGCTCCTGACCGGCCTGTATCAGCCGGTTTCCGGTCAGATTCTGGTGGACGGCCAGCCGCTGGCGGCGGATAAACCGGAGGCGTACCGCAAACTGTTCTCCGCGGTGTTTACTGACGTCTGGTTGTTCGACCGTCTGCTCGGGCCGCAGGGCGAGGAGGCCGATCCGGCGCTGGTGGCAACGTGGCTGGAGCGTCTGCAAATGGCCCACAAGCTGCAGCTGGAAAACGGTAAGATCGGCGACCTTCGGCTGTCGAAAGGGCAGAAGAAGCGCGTGGCGCTCCTGCTGGCGCTGGCCGAGTCCCGGGATATCATTCTGCTGGATGAATGGGCGGCGGATCAGGATCCGCATTTCCGCCGCGAGTTCTACCAGGTCCTGCTGCCGCTGATGAAGCAGATGGGGAAAACCGTGTTTGCCATCAGCCATGACGATCACTACTTCCAGCACGCCGATCGCCTGCTGGAGATGCGTGCCGGGCAGCTGTCCGAGCTCACTGGCGAAGAGCGGGCGCAGGCCTCCCGCGATGCGGTGGCCCGCACGGCCTGATTCACGCTGCGCGCCCGGGGAAAGCCGGGCGCCACTGAAATTTTCAGCGTCTACAGTGCTGACGGTTATTATTTCCCCCTCCTCGCGCTATGCTTAAGGCTTCCGGCCCGCAGGCCGGCTCACTATTCTCAAAAGGATTGCCTGACCGATGTCCGTTTTGCATAAAAAAAGCGCCCGCTTGCGTGACGAAGAGCGCGCCCGTCTGATTTGGCTCTTGAGCACCGATAAAGCGGTGACCTCCGCGCTGCTGGGCAAACTGACGCTGGCCGAACGTTACGATGAAGGGACGCTGGCCGATGACCTGGCTGAAGTGGAAATGCTGGTCTCGCATCTGCCGCCGCCGGATCTCGCCGATGCGCTGGAAGCGCTCCCCTATGACGCCCGCACCGCGCTGTGGTGCCTGGTGCCCGACGATAAACGCGGCGAAGTGCTGCTGGAAGCTTCAGAAAACGTCTGGGGCGACCTCATCGATAAGATGAGCGACCACGAGCTGCTGCAGGCGATGCAGCCGCTGGATATCGATGAACAGGTTTACCTGCTGCAGCATCTGCCGCGCAATCTTACCGGACGGTTGCTGGCGACCCTGCCGGCTGAGAAGCGCGCCCGTATTCGCCAGATTATGCGCTACGCCGACAACAGCGTCGGGTCGATCATGGAGTTTGAGGTCATTACGGTGCGGCCGGAGGCCACCCTGGCGGCGGTCCAGCGCTATCTGCGGCGTCTCGGGAAAATGCCGGAGAACACCGATAAACTGTTCGTCACCACCCGCAATAAGCTGCTGCTCGGCGAGCTGGAGCTGCAGACCATTCTGCTCAACGATGCGCAGAAGCGGGTGGGGGAGGTGATGGAGGGCGATCCGGTCACCTTTCAGCCGCATGAAGAAGCGGAGAAGGTGGCGCGCACCTTCGAACGTGATGACTTGCTCAGCGCCGCCGTTATCGATGCCGATGGCAAACTGATCGGCCGTCTGACCATCGATGAGATCGTCGATGTGGTCTATGAAGAGACCGACAACGATCTGCGGCGGATGGGCGGCCTGAGCGATGAAGAAGATGTCTTCGCCCCGGTCAGCAAAGCGGTGAAAACGCGCTGGGCGTGGCTGGCGGTGAACCTGTGTACGGCGTTTATCGCTTCCAGGGTCATCGACGGCTTCGAACATACCATTTCACAGCTGGTGGCGCTGGCCTCGCTGATGCCGATCGTCGCCGGGATCGGCGGCAATACCGGCAACCAGACGATCACCATGATCGTTCGGGCGATGGCGCTGCAGCAGATCCAGCCCGGCAGCTTTACCTTTCTGATCCTGCGTGAAATGGGCGTTGCGCTGATTAATGGCCTGGTGTGGGGCGGGATCATGGGGGCCATCACCTGGTGGCTGTATGACGATCCGCAGCTTGGCGGGGTGATGACGCTGGCCATGATGCTCAACCTGCTGATGGCGGCGATGATGGGCGTGATAATCCCGATGGTCATGGTGAAGCTGGGGCGTGACCCGGCGGTCGGCTCCAGCGTAATGATTACCGCTATCACCGACACCGGCGGCTTCTTTATTTTTCTGGGTCTGGCGACGCTGTTTCTGATGTAGCCTGCGCTTTTGCCCGCAGGCGGCGGGGGATGATCGCCATCGCGACAATCCCCGCCAGCACGCCAATCGCCAGATTGCTGGTTCCCACCGTCGCGGCGACGGTCACCAGCATCACCAGCGTTTCCGGCCACGGATTGCGCGCCAGCTCGCCCGGGAGAATGCTGTGCCAGCTAAAGGTCTTCACCGCCACGATCACCATCACCCCGGCCAGGACCGCCATCGGGATTTTCGCCATCACCTGGCTGAGCGCTGTCACCAGCAGGAGCAGCACCAGGCCGGCGATAACCGTTGAGAGACGGCTACGGGCTTTGCCCATTTCCACGTTAACGATAGTCTGGCCGATCATCGCGCAGCCCGCGATACCGCCATAACAGCCGGCGAGGATGTTGGCGATCCCCAGCCCGGCGCTCTCCCGCGATTTATTCGACGGCGTATGGGTCAGGTCATCCACCAGCTTAGCCGTCAGCAGAGACTCCATGAGGCCGACAAAGGCGATGCTGAGGGCGCACGGCCAGATTATCTGCAGGGTGGTCAGGTTCAGGGGAACGGTCAGGGCGGTGAACCCCGGCAGGCCGCCGCTCATTGACCCTTCATCACCCACGGTCGGCAGCAGCTGGCCGGTGGTCGCGGTATAGAGAGTGAGCGCGACGATGGCGATCAGCGGCGCCGGGATAGTCTTAATAAAGCGCGGCGCCCACAGAACGATAAGCAGCGTCAGGACGAACAGGCCGACGATCAGCGGCTGGCGGCTCCAGAAGTGCGGCACCTGGGCGAAGAAAATCAGGATCCCGAGGGCGTTGACGAACCCGGTCATCACCGCCGGGGGAATAAAGCGCATCAGGCGCGCCATGCCGCACAGACCAAACAAAATTTGAATCATACCCGCCAGAATGACGGCTGGCAGAATGTAACCCACGCCGTGCTGATGCACCATCGGGCCAATGACCAGCGCCACTGATCCCGCGGCGGCGGTGACCATCGCCGGGCGTCCGCCGAGTATCGACATCGCCAGACAGAGCACGACGGAAGCAATCAGGCTCACCTGCGGGTCAACGCCGGCAATAACCGAAAACGAAATCACTTCAGGAATTAACGCCAGGGCGGTGAGCACGCCGGCCAGGACTTCGCGCGTCAGCAGCGACGGAGAACGAAGGATTGGACGCAGGTTGCCGGAAGCGGCGGGGTCTGAAACTGGGGGCATAAAAAAAGTTCGCAGATTATAAAAAAAGGAGGAGCGGTGTCAGGCCCTGCTTCCGTGCGGTCTGTCACAAAACCAGGGATGATAGCGCGGAATCTGCCAGGGCACCAGTACAAAAAGTGATTTGGTGTATACATTTATTAAACATTTTTATAACGGATCTCAAAACAGAACTTAAAATTTAAACAATATTTAAATTTTTGAGCTTCGGTGGTAACGTGAGGGGTGACAATCGTATCACCTGCGCTAAATAAAACAGCGAGTAAAGTAAGGCTCAAATCCGATGAATAAAAAGATGGCCGTACCACGCTCACAGGCGGTTGGTCCCAACAGCACTCGGACCAACACCCGCCATGAGCAAGAGACGGATGTATTGTTGATTGGCGGCGGCATTATGAGCGCCACACTGGGAACCTGGCTGCAGGAGCTTGAGCCAGACTGGTCTATTACCATGGTTGAGCAGATGTCCAGCGTGGCGGAAGAGAGCTCAAACGGGTGGAACAATGCGGGTACCGGCCACGCGGCGCTGATGGAGCTGAACTATACGCCGCAGACCGCCAACGGCATCAATATCGACAAAGCGGTCGACATCAACGAAGCCTTCCACATCTCGCGTCAGTTCTGGGCGCATCAGGTGACGCGCGGCGTCCTGAACAAACCAAAATCATTCATTAACAGCGTGCCGCACATGAGCTTTGTGTGGGGCGAAGATAACGTCAACTTCCTGCGCGCGCGCTATGCGGCGCTGCAGCAGAGCGAACTGTTCCGCGGCATTCGTTATTCTGAAGACCATCAGCAGATCAAAGCCTGGGCGCCGCTGGTGATGGAAGGCCGCGACCCGCTGCAAAAGGTGGCCGCCACCCGTACGGAAATGGGAACCGACGTCAACTATGGCGAAATCACCCGCCAGCTGATCGCCAGCCTGCAAAAGCATGATAATTTCTCCCTGCAGCTGGGCACCGTGGTGCGTCGCTTCAAGCGCAACGCCGACAAGAGCTGGACGGTGACCCTCGCGGATGCCGACAACCGTCGTCAGAAGCGGGTCATTAAAGCCAAATTTATCTTTATTGGCGCCGGTGGCGCAGCGCTGACCCTGCTGCAGGAAACCGGCATTCCGCAGGCCAAAGAGTATGCCGGCTTCCCGGTCGGCGGCCAGTTCCTGGTCTGCGAAAATCCGGAGGTAGTAAACCACCATCTGGCGAAGGTTTACGGCCAGGCCGAAGTGGGCGCGCCGCCGATGTCGGTGCCGCACATCGATACCCGTATTATCGACGGTAAACGCGTGGTGCTGTTCGGGCCGTTCGCCACCTTCTCGACCCGCTTCCTGAAGAACGGTTCGCTGTGGGATCTGCTGGCCTCGACCAATACCTCGAATATCCTGCCGATGCTCAACGTCGGCCTGGACAACTTCGATCTGGTGAAATACCTGATTAGCCAGGTGATGCAGAAAGATAAAGATCGTCTGGCCGCGCTGTGCGAATACTATCCGGAAGCGCGGAAAGAGGACTGGCGGTTGTGGCAGGCCGGTCAGCGCGTGCAGATCATCAAGCGCGATGCGAAGAAGGGCGGGGTACTGCGCCTGGGCACCGAAGTGGTCAGCGATGACGAAGGCACCGTCGCGGCGCTGCTCGGCGCATCGCCAGGCGCCTCCACCGCGGCGCCTATCATGCTGCAGCTGATGGAAAAAGTGTTTAAAGACAAAGTGAATTCGCCCGAATGGCAGGCCAGGCTGAAGGCGATCATCCCGACCTACGGTATTCGCCTTGATGGCAACCCGGCGGAGATTGAGAAAGCGCTGGCGTGGACCAGTGAAGTGCTGGAGCTGAAATATGAGCCGGCCGCGGCGGCGGATGAAGCTCCGCAGGCGGAGCTGAAGCCGCTGAGCGGCGGCAAGCCGATGGCGGACATCGCGCTCTGACAAAAACGGCAGCCTGCGGGCTGCCGTTGTTTTATTGCTGATTCAATTGCGCGCCTTAGCGGATCTCGGCGTTGCCGATAGTCTCGTCGGCGCGCCAGATGCGATATTTTACATCGACATTAGTCGGCGTGTAGATAACGATCGGCAGCTTGCTGTTGTAGCGCAGCATAGCGTCATCGCCGAGGCCGGCAGTAACAAATTTCTTCGTTTTCTTGCCGTCCGGGCAGGCCATCATGGTGGATACCGGGCCGCTCAGCTTATCAAAGACATAGTAGTCATAACCCCAGCCTTCCAGGGTTTTGCTTTCCAGCTGCCCGCCAAAACGATGGTGGTTGCAGTCGACTTCCAGCGTCTGGCCGATCATCAGCTCAACCTTCAACGCCGACTCATCCTGCTGCTGCGGCAGCTGAATAACCTGACGCTTCATGCCTTTTTCCGCTTTCGGGAACGGCGCGACTTTTTCCAGCGGCTGGTCTGCGGCCAGGGCGCCGGCAGACATGCAGGCGGCGGTGAGCAGAGAAACGGCTAGCGTAGTGATTTTTTTCACGGTTGATCATCCTTTATTTTCGTTCCTGACAGGGATAGCCTATCATCACTTAGCTGAATGTTAAGATTTATTTACCATTTTTTGCAAAGTGAACAGTGTTATCTACTGGCAAAAGGGCAGCGTTCAGAGCGCAACAGAGGCGCTGGCGGGCCGCCAGACGCCTGCCGGAGAAGCTATTCAGTACGGCTATTTTTCGCCTCCTCAATAAACTCTTCATCGATTTCATCGGTGTTGCCAGCATGTTCCCGTCCCGACAGCAAATTCCAGCAGGCGATAAACAAGGCGGCGATCAGTGGCCCGATCACGAATCCATTGATACCGTAGATCTCCATGCCGCCTAAAGTAGCGATCAGGATCAGGTAGTCCGGCATCTTGGTATCCTTGCCCACCAGCAGCGGACGCAGAATATTGTCCACCAAACCAATCACAACGACAAAGAAGCCCACGATAAAGGCGCCCTGCCACAACTGGCCGGTAGCAAAAAGGTAAATAGCCGCCGGCACCCAGATAATAGCCGAGCCCACCGCCGGGATAAGCGACAGGAACGCCATCAGCGCCCCCCAGAGAATGCTGCCGTCCAGACCGGCGATCCAGAAGGCTAAGCCGCCCAGCGCCCCCTGCGCCAGTGCCACGGCGACGGTGCCTTTTACCGTGGCGCGGGCCACTGCGGCGAACTTAGCGAACAGGTGCTGCTTCACATAGCTGGATAACGGCAGAGATTCGAGGATCAACAGCACCAGGTAAGGTCCATCCTTCAGCAGGAAAAACAGTAGGTACAGCATGATGCCGAAGCTGACGGTAAAGCCAAAGGTCCCTTTGCCAATCAGAAACGCACTGCCGGCCAGATACTGGCCACCTTTCAGGGCGACATCGGAGAGCTGCTGCTGGATCTGCTGCGCGCTATCAAGGTTATGTTCTGCCAGGAAGCTTCTGGCCCAGCCGGGGAGGTGGGCAATCAGGCTGGCGACCACCGTCGGGAACTGGGTATCGTTATGCTGCAGTTTGCTGTACACCACGTTCAGCTCGTAGGCCAGTGACGACAGGATAATCGCCAGCGGCGTAAACACGATAAGGCAGATAATGACGATGGTCATCAGCGCCGCGAGGCCATTACGCTCGCCGAGGCGGGTGCGTATTTTGTTTTTGACCGGATTAAAAATCACCGCGAGGATCGCGGCCCAGAGAATGGCGGAATAGTAGGGTGAGAGAACATCAAAAAAGGCCAGGGTTACAATGAAAACGATAAGGATGAAAAATCCTTTGGTAAGTCCATTAACTCTCATGTCATCCGCTCCTGCTTATGAGTCATACGGTCGAATAATAGATGCTACGAGGTAATTTACCATCAGGATAGTCGTACTCTATACGCTGTGGTGCGGAAAGGGCACAAATTCAACGAGGTGGGGGACGGGCGTAAAAGAGAGACATAAAAAAACCAGCCTTAAAAGGCTGGTTTCTCTGGGATTTTTGGTCGGCACGAGAGGATTTGAACCTCCGACCCCCGACACCCCATGACGGTGCGCTACCAGGCTGCGCTACGTGCCGACGCGTGGGGAACAATATTACCCGTTCCCCAGGCGAATGCAAGCGGGTCGCGCGCGATTGATTCATAATTAATCAATCAGTTAGCGATAAAGCGTTTTTCGTCGGTCAGGACCTGCAGCAACAGGCTGAGCTGCGGTTTCTGATCTTTGATTTTCTCGCCGTCGCGGCTCCAGGTGGTGTAGGTGCCGTTATGGTTGAGGACCACGGTGATGGTCGGGGTGGTAATGGCCAGCGTATCGCCGTTGGCCGCGGTGACCCAGTTCCGACGCCGCGCGGCGCTGAACAGATCTTCACCCTGCGAATACTCATTGGCCGGCGTCGAAACGTGAAGCAGGCGCTGCATCAGCGTGGTCATCACATCTTTGTTATCGGTCAGGGTGGCAATTTCCTGGGCCGGCGTGCCCGGCCAGTGAATAACCAGCGGCACCTGCAGCTGCTCGCGCGACCAGTCGAATGAGTCGTGTTTGACTTTAAGCGGCTTGCCGTGGCCGCCGGTGATAATCACCACCGTATTATCGAGCTTGCCGGCTTCGCGCAGCGCGGTCAGCACCCGATCGATCTGGGCATCAACGTCGCCTGCCGCCTTGCTATAACGGCGGACAAAGTTCTGCTGCTGCGTGTCGTCGAGAGTGGTGCCATTCAGCGAGATCCACGAGAACCAGCGATTCTCATCCTGCGCGTAACGGTCCAGCCAACTGATCCACTGATTGGCGGTCTGCTCGTCGCTCTGGGTCTTCGCGCTCGGCAGCGAGAAGTCGGAGAGCAGCGCCTGGCGATACAGCGGGCTGCTAAACCCATCGGAAGAGAACAGCCCCAGCTGGTAGCCCTGCTGGTTGAGGGCGGTGATCAGCGCTGCGGGAATACGCGCCGAGAGGACACCGTCCATATAGGCTGGCGAAATGCCGTAGAACAGGCCAAACAGGCCGCTGTCGGCGGTATTGCCCGAGCTCATATGCTGGGTAAAGTTGACGTTTTCTTTGGCAAACGCCGCCAGCGCCGGCATCGTCTTTTCAAACCGCGAGTAGTTCAGGTTGTCGACGGTGATCAGCAACACGTTATAGCCCGCGCCGAGGTCGCGGTAGCGCAGGTTACTGAGCGGATACTGGACCGATACCGCCTCCGGCGCCCCTTGTTCCACCAGGCGACGCTGATAATCCTGGGCGTCGAGCAGGCCATGTTTCTCAAGGAAACGACGGGCGGTCATCGGATAGGAAAGCGGTAGATTCGCTCGCTGCATGGTGATCGGGCGATAGAAGTTGGCATCCGCCCAGATATAGACCAGGTGGCTGCTGACGAACGACAAAAAGAAGAACCAGGCCACCGGGCGGGCGTAATGGCGGCGGCGCGTCAGGCTGCGCAGCTTTTGCCAGCTCCAGGTGGCGAAGAGCATTTCAATCAAAAAGATGACCGGGACGCTGATAAACATCAGCTGCCAGTCGCGCGCCATCTCATTCTGGTCAGGGTTGATGACCAGCTCCCAGACCACCGGATTTAAATGAAGATGGAAGCGGGTAAAGACCTCGCTGTCTATCAGCAACAGCGTCATCCCGGCGGTGGCAAGGATCACCGACAGGAAGCGCATCAGGCGCTGCGAGACCACGATAAAGGTCAACGGAAAGAGGATCAGCACATAGCTGGTAAACACCAGGAAGCTGAAGTGCCCGACGAGACTGACGTACGAAAAGAGTCGTCCGGCAAGCGTCGTCGGCCAGTCGGCGACAAAAAGGTAGCGGCTGCCGAGCACCATGGCCAACAACATGTTGAACAGGGCGAACCAGTGCCCCCAGCTAACCATCTGGGAGACTTTTTCTCGGTAGGGCTGACGTAGAGTCACCATATACTGTTGCTGTTATCCTTAATGCGCTGGATCGTCGTTAATCGAAGATTGCAAAGCCTGCGCGAAAGAACGGGCGATGGCCTGACGCTGCGCCGGCGCGACGCTACTGTTGATCAGGTTGGTCACCATATTGCCTAACACCATCAGTGAAAGGTCAACCGGGGCTTTGTGTGATTCCAGGACGTTCGTCAGCTCGCTGAGCAACTGTTCGACCTGTTGATCGCTATAGCGGGAAATTTGCGGCATAAACTCAAAATCTGTTTGTTCGTGAAAGGGCAACATATTACCGTAGCAGCAGCTTTTTTTCCGCATTTTTTCGCCGCGGCGCAAAAGCGCACCGATCGTCAGTCATGACGTCGAAATGTGTGGCGCCAGTTGCGTCGGCTACCCGGCGGTGGTTGAATACCGCCCGGTCTAAAAGGAGAGTTTAACATGAGTCTGGATATCGACCAGATTGCCCTGCATCAGTTAATCAAACGTGATGAACAAAATCTGGAGCTGGTGCTGCGCGAGTCACTGCTGGAGCCGAACGCGACGGTCGTCGAGATGATGGCTGAACTGCACCGGGTTTATAGCGCCAAAAGCAAAGCCTATGGGCTGTTCAATGAAGAGAGCGAACTGGCGCAGGCGCTGCGCCTGCAGCGTCAGGGCGAAGAGGAGTTTTTGGCGTTCAGCCGCGCGGCGACCGGCCGCCTACGCGATGAGCTGGCGAAATACCCGTTCGCCGAAGGGGGCATTGTCCTCTTCTGCCAGTATCGTTACCTGGCGGTCGAGTATCTGCTGGTGGCGGTGCTCAATAACCTGAGCAGTATGCGCGTCAACGAAGAGCTGGATATCCGCTCGACCCATTATCTGGATATTAACCATGCCGATATCGTCGCGCGCATCGATCTGACCGAGTGGGAAACCAACCCGGAGTCGACCCGCTACTTAACCTTCCTGAAAGGGCGGGTGGGGCGCAAAGTGGCCGATTTCTTTATGGATTTCCTCGGGGCCAGCGAAGGCCTCAACGCCAAAGCGCAGAACCGCGGCCTGCTGCAGGCGGTGGACGACTTCGCCGCCGACGCGCAGCTTGATAAATCCGAGCGACAGAATGTGCGTCAGCAGGTCTATGCGTACTGCAACGAACAGCTGCAGGCCGGGGAAGAGATTGAGCTGGAATCGCTGTCCAAAGAGCTGGCTGGCGTCAGCGAAAAGAGCTTCCAGGAATTCACCGCCGAACAGGGTTACGAACTGGAAGAGAGCTTCCCGGCGGATCGCAGCACCTTACGCCAGCTGACCAAGTTTGCCGGCAGCGGCGGCGGTTTAACCATTAACTTCGACGCGATGCTGCTGGGCGAACGCGTATTCTGGGATCCCGCCACCGATACTCTGACCATTAAGGGCACCCCGCCGAACCTGCGCGACCAGCTGCAGCGCCGGACCTCCGGCGGCAACTAAGCGCCGCGCCCCGTCAGCGCGACCGCTGAACGGGGACGATCTCCACGCCGCGCTGCACCAGCTGCTGGCGCAGCGCGGCGTCGGGATCCCCATCGACGATAAGCGTACTGGCGAGGTTCAGCTCGCCGATGGCAAAGGCCGACGCGGCGTTGAGCTTTTCCCGGGAGGCCATCACCACGGTTTCCGCGGCCCTGGCCGCCAGCGCGCGCTTGATGCCTGCCTCTTCATAATCACCGGTGGTAAAACCCGCACGCGGGTGGACGCCGGTCACCCCCATAAAGAACACATCGGCGTTGATCCGCGCCATTCCTTCCAGCGTTTCGGGGCCGACGGCGACAACTGAATGCTTAAACACTTTGCCGCCAAGCAGGATCACCTCGATTCGCGGGTGATCGACCAGCGCCACGGCGATGCCGGGGCTATGGGTGACCACCGTGCAGCTGAGGTCGGCGGGTAAGAAGTCGATCATCGCCGCGGTGGTGGTGCCGCCATCGACAATCACCACCTGTCCCGGCTGGATCAGGGCGGCGGCGGCGCGCGCCACCGCCTGCTTGGAGGCGATTTGCACGCTTTTGCGTGTTTCAATAGGGGCGATGGCAGCGGAGACCGGCAGCGCCCCGCCGTGGACCCGCTGCAGTTTTCCTTCCGCCGCCAGCTCGCGCAGGTCGCGGCGAATGGAGTCCTCTGAGACGTTAAACCGCTGGCTCAGCTCCCCGGACATCACCTGTTTTTCCTCCGCAAGAATCTGCAGGATTTGCTGTTTTCGTTGACTGGCGAGCATGATTTTTCCTTCACGAGTGATCTTGTTTGTGCACGATTATGCATGTTATGGTGCCTGCTGTCATCTTAAAGGGGATATAACATGCAAACTCATGCACCGCACGTCCGCCACATTCGCGAGAAGCTGCTCTCTGATAACTGGTACACGCTGAAAAAATATACCTTTGAACTGCAGCGCCGGGACGGACGCTGGCAGGAGCAGAGCCGCGAGGCCTACGATCGCGGCAACGGCGCGGTCATTTTACTCTACAACCGGGAAAAGCGAACGGTGGTCCTGACTCGTCAGTTCCGTTTTCCGGTGTTTACTCACGGTCACGACGGATATCTCATTGAAGCGGCGGCCGGGCTGTTGGATAACGCCTCGCCGGAGGCGAGGATCGTTGCCGAAGCGGAAGAGGAGACCGGCTTTCGGGTGACGCGCATCGAGCCCGTCTTCACCGTCTTTATGAGCCCCGGATCTGTCACCGAAAAACTCTACTTTTTTATCGCCGAATATCAGGCCGATGACCGGCAGGGAGAGGGCGGCGGGCTGGCGGCGGAAGGTGAGGACATTGAAGTGCTGGAGTGGCCGCTGGCGCGGGCGCTGCAGGCCATTCGCGATGGCGAGATCATGGATGCCAAAACCATTATCCTGCTGCAGCACCTGGCGCTGAATGCCGACACGCTCCTCGCCGGCTGAGCGGCAAGGAGCTGGGGGGGTTAACGCAGCTCGCGGGCAATGGCGCTGTACATCAGCGCCGCTTCCAGCGGCTGGGCGTTAAAGGAGGGTTCCGCCTGCGGCCAGGTCGACCACTGGACGATCACCAGGTGTTCCGCGCGGTTCACCATGATCACCTGGCCGTAGATACCCAGCGCCCAGAGCGAGTCCTTCAGCCCTTCCTGCGGCGTCGGCTGGACGTTTTGCGCATTCGCCGGAATGGCGTTATTCCACCACTGATAGCCGTAGATACCTTCCGGATGCGCCGCCGAGACCGAGTTCAGCGCTGTGGTCCAGCTTGCGGCCTGATCGAACCAGCCCGCAGGCACCAGCTTTTTGCCGTTGCTTAACCGACCATCGCGGGCGACGAATTCGCCGAAGCGGCCCCAGTCTTCAAGGGTGGCGTTAAAGCCATGGGCGCCAACATCATGCTTCCCTTGCTGATAAGCATGCCATACGCCGTCGTGGGCCATCCCGGCGGGCTGCCACAGCGACTGCTCAAGCCAGGCGGCCAGCGGCATACCGGTGGCGCGCTCCAGGATATCGCCCAACAGCCAGGCGCCGCCGGAAGAGTAGGACCACTGCTCCCCCGCCGGATGCTGGCGCGCCAGGCCGGTGACGATCTTGCGCACGCAGGCATAGGCGCCGGGCTGCGCCTCGCACTGGGTCAGGCGGGCGAAGTGCGACTGCGGGTCGGTGTAGTCTTCATTCCATTCCACACCGCTGGTGTGCTGAATTAACTGCTTCAGCGTCACGCCGTCCCAGGCGGTGCCTTTCAGTTCGGGCTCATAAACGGTAATCAGATCATCGAGGGAGTGGATCTTACCCTGCTGAATGGCGATACCCACCAGCGTCGAGACCACCGATTTTCCCACCGAGCGTGAGGTCCACAGGGTGGTATCGGTGTTGCCGTCGCCAAGATATTTCCAGGCGACTTTGCCGTCTTTCAGCACCAGCATACCGCTGACGTTCTCGCGCTTCAGGTAATCCTGCAGGGTCCAGGTGTGGCCGTTAAGGGTATAGCGGGCATCGGTCAATTGTTTTTCAGCGCGTTCCAGCGGCACTGAGTCGCCGTGGCGGAAGACATCCCCGGCATAGTTGCGATAGTCATTGCGAAAGCCAATCACGCGTGAAGTCTGATCCCAGCTGAGCATGTCTTTGGCCGCGGGTAGCGTTTGATCGTAAGGCGTTGGGCAGACATCCAGCGTCAGGCCGCCGCAGTTTTGCGCCATTGCCGCCGCCGGCAGCGCCGCCAGGATTAACGCCAGGGCCAGTGGTTTTCTTATCATCTTCCTTTCCTCGTTTGCCATAGATTCGCTGCGCAGTATATAAATCGGCGCGCGCCGGCTAAAATCAGCACAGGGGGGATTTTCCCCCGTAAGGGAGAGAAGGATGAAAACCCTGCAATATTCTTTCGCGCAGATTGAAGCATTCGCCACCATCGCCGAGACCGGCAGCCTGTCGCGGGCGGCCATTCGGTTAGGTAAAGACCGAACCACGCTGCGCGATCTGCTGGACTATCTGGAAGACGCGCTGGGTTACCATCTGTTCAGCCGGGAAGGGCGTACCCTGACCTTAACCGACGAAGGCGAGCAGCTTTTTCGTCAGGCGCATCTGCTGTTGCGCCAGGCGCAGGCTTTCGAGTCTTTTGCGCAAACGCTGCCGCAAACCACCGGACAGGCGCTGCGTCTGGTGTACGATCCCTTTATCCCACGTGATTTTCTCTGCGCGCTGGCCGATACGCTGGCCCGGCGGCAGATCCGCCTGAGCTGCTGGAGCGCCTCGCGGCGCGAAGCCGAGCAGGCGCTGAGCGATGGCGTGGCGGATATGGCGCTGTGCCAGGCTAACAACCGCACGCTGGGGAGCGAAATGGAGTGGCGGGCGCTCGGCACCGTGGATCTGCGTTTCTACGCGGCGGACAGCCTGTTCCACGACGCTCCGCGGCCGCTGACGCTATTGAATCTTTCGTTGACGCCGCAGTTAGTGATGCACCGGCGCAGTGACGATCAGATTGCCCGCCGGCTGCAGATCTCCGGCCATACGCTGTATATGAACGAAATTACTCTGCTGCGCCATGCGCTGGAGCAGGGGAGGGGCTGGGGGTTTTTACCGGACCATTTGCGGCCAGGCGAGTGGCAGGGAGTCAGTGAAATCGCGACGGAGGTCGGCAGTCAGGGGCTGAACGTCACCATGGTGATGCTCTGGCTGCCCGGAATGAATAAGCACCGGATGCTTAGCGACATCGTGGACAAGGCGCCGGAGCTTTGGCGGCGCGGATAACAAAACGCCCCGGAGCCGAAGACCCCGGGGCGCTTGCCATACAACTTGCTATCGGCGATTACGCGCGAACGAAGTCGATGTGAGTCAGTTTCGGCTTGAACGCGTGGCGCTGAACAGCCTGAACTTTGACTTTTTCTTCTTTGCCATCAACCACGACGGTCAGAACTTCGCCGTAAAACTCAGCTTTGTCCTGCATGTTCCAAACTTTGTCGTGGTCCAGTTCGATAGCAACCGGAGCAGCTTCGCCACCGTAGATGATTGCCGGGAACTTGTTAGCTGCGCGCAGGCGGCGGCTCGCACCCTTACCCTGCTCTTTACGTACTTCTGCGTTGATAGTAAACATTGATGTCTCTCTATATATAAAGCCTGCTACAGGCGACCCAGCAACAGGCGGATTATCTGCTTTGCGAATGCAAAAGCGGGCGGCATTATAGCCGCCAAACGACACCCGGGCAATCAAAACCTCAGCTTTCGGGTGATTAACGCAGCTCGTTGGCGCGGCGAAAACGCCCCTGATAATCGAACACTTTTTCCCGCACCTGCCAGTACTGGCCTTTCATGCGGGCGACGACAAAGTCCGGATGGCGCAGCAGCGCCTGCTGGGCCACGATATCCGCCGGCGTTATCCAGCGCAGCGGCACCCCCGGCGTGCGGGTATGCGGGCGAATAAACAACTGCTCAAAGGCGGTACGCTGGGCGGGCGTCTGCAGACGGAAGCGCTCACTGACGTCGGCGCCGTCTTCATCGTAGTAGGTGATTTTCAGCCACGGGCCTTTCTCGTCGCCGCCGTGCTGCAGGGCCATGCCGCTGCAGCGTAGCACCAGCGCGTCCTTCAGCTTCAGCGCCGCCTTCAGCATATCGTCCGGGTCAACCAGAATGGTGTCGCACTCCCGGCAGCGGCGGGCGGCGATATCGTTTTCCGCGTTGCACTGCGGACAGTTTTTGAAGCGAAAGCGGAAGTCGCACTGTTCGCGGTGGCCGTCGTTATCTTCGAACCACCCCTGGCAGCGGCGGCCAAAGTGTTCAATCAAGGTGCCGTCGGCGGTGGTTTTGCCCCAGAAGGTATTGGCGAAGCCGCAGGCCGGGCAGAAGACCTGCACCGGCACGTTGTCGCTTTTACCCTTCGGCGTTCCCACTTCCGGGGCGTACAGGTCGTGCGGGTTGCCGGCGTAGTCGAGGATCAGGCAGTCGGTTTTTCCCGGCGCCAGGCGCAGGCCGCGGCCAACGATCTGTTGGTAAAGACTCACCGACTCGGTGGGGCGGAGGATGGCGATCAGGTCGACGTGCGGGGCGTCGAAGCCGGTGGTCAGCACCGCGACGTTCACCAGATAGCGATACTCCTGCGCTTTAAACGCCTCGATGATGCGATCCCGTTCCGGACCCGGGGTTTCCCCGGTGATCAGCGCCGCCTGGCCTGCCGGTAGCAGGCCGGTCACTTCCCGGGCGTGCTCCACGGTGGCGGCGAAGATCATCACCCCTTTGCGGCTTTCGGCGAACTCCACGATCTGGCTGACGATATGTGGGGTGATACGCTGCTGTTTTTTCAGCTCATGGTTAAGATCGGCTTCGCTGAACAGGCCGTTGCTTTGCGCCTGCAGGCGACTGAAATCGTACTGCACCACCGGCATATCGAGGCGCTCCGGCGGCGTCAGGTAGCCGTGCTTAATCATATAGCGCAGCGGTAGCTCATAGATGCAGTCGCGGAACAGGGCCTTTTCATCGCCGCGCACCATCCCGTGGTAGTGGAACTGATAGATCCAGCCCTTTCCAAGGCGGAACGGAGTGGCCGTCAGGCCGAGCAGCCGGATCTGCGGATTAACCTGCCGCAGGTGGCCGATGATCTGCTGATACTGGCTGTCGTCATCATCGCTGATGCGGTGGCATTCATCGACGATGAGTAGCGAAAATTCGCTGCGAAACTGGTCGAGATTGCGCGCCACCGACTGTACGCTGCCGAACACCACTTTGCCGTGGCTCTCTTTTCGCTGCAGACCGGCGGCAAAGATATCCGCCTCGAGGCCAAGGGCGCAGTATTTGGCATGATTCTGCGCCACCAGCTCTTTGACGTGGGCCAGCACCAGCACGCGGCCGCGGGCCAGGCGGGCAAGCTCGGCGATCACCAGGCTTTTGCCCGCGCCGGTGGGCAGGACAATCGCCGCCGGCTCGGTATGGCGACGGAACCAGGCGAGGGTGGCATCGACGGCTTCTTGTTGGTAAGGACGTAATGTAAAAGTCATGAATTCACGGGGCTAATTAACTCGCGAATAGTATGCCATGAATCTTTTCCCTTGAGTGGTGTTAAGAGCCCGTTATACTAGCCAGTGAAATTCTTCTTTTTCGGGCGATTTGCCCGCTCCAGCACTTTGACAGGCTAAAAAAATCTCATGCGACTTGATAAGTTTATCGCTCAGCAGCTTGGCGTCAGCCGGGCTATTGCCGGGCGTGAAATCCGCGGCAGCCGCGTTACCGTGGACGGCGACATTGTAAAAGATGCTTCCTTTAAGCTTCAGCCGGAGCACGAGGTGGAGTATGACGGGAACACGCTGACCCAGCAGAACGGCCCGCGCTATTTTATGCTCAACAAGCCGCAAGGGTACGTCTGTTCCACCGACGATCCCGATCATCCGACTATCCTTTATTTCCTCGACGAGCCGGTGGCGCATAAGCTGCACGCCGCCGGACGGCTGGATATCGACACCACCGGACTGGTGCTGATGACCGATGACGGCCAGTGGTCGCACCGCATTACCTCGCCACGCCACCATTGTGAAAAAACCTATCTGGTGGCGCTGGAAAGCCCGCTGGCGGAAGGGACCGCGGAGCTGTTCGCCAAAGGCGTCCAGCTGCATAACGAAAAAGATCTCACCAAACCGGCGGTGCTGGAAATTATCACTCCGACCGAAGTGCGCCTCACCATCAGCGAAGGCCGCTACCATCAGGTGAAACGCATGTTCGCCGCCGTAGGTAACCACGTGGTTGGCCTGCATCGGGAACGCATCGGCGACATCCAGCTGGATGAATCGCTGGCGCCGGGTGAATATCGTCCGCTGACGGAAGCGGAAATCGCCAGCGTGGGCGCCCCGCAGCCACGGAGTAAAACGTGACGCTGAAGCAGAATTCTTCACTGGGGATTGTGTTTATCCTTGGCCTGCTGGCCATGCTGATGCCGCTGTCGATCGATATGTACCTCCCGGCCCTGCCGGTGATCGCTGCCCAGTACCACGTGCCGGACGGTAGCGCGCAGATGACCCTCAGCACCTATATCCTCGGCTTTGCGTTGGGTCAGCTGCTGTACGGTCCGATGGCTGACAGCCTCGGCCGCAAGCCGGTGATCCTCGGCGGAACGCTGGTCTTCGCAGCGGCGGCGGTGGCCTGCGCCCTGTCGCAGACCATCGAGATGCTGATCGCCATGCGCTTCTTCCACGGTCTGGCGGCCGCGGCGGCCAGCGTGGTGATTAACGCCCTGATGCGCGACATCTATCCGAAAGATGAGTTTTCGCGGATGATGTCGTTTGTCATGCTGGTGACGACCATTGCGCCGCTGGTGGCGCCGATGGTCGGCGGGGCGGTGCTGGTCTGGTTCAGCTGGCATGCCATTTTCTGGATCCTTGCCCTGGTGGCCCTGCTGGCCTCGCTGATGATCGGCCTGTTTATCCGCGAAACGCTACCGGCTGAAAGGCGTCAGCCGTTCCACCTGCGCACCACGCTGGGTAACTTTGCCACCCTGTTCCGCCATAAGCGGGTCCTGAGCTATATGCTGGCGAGCGGCTTTAGCTTCGCGGGCATGTTCTCTTTCCTAAGCGCCGGGCCTTTCGTCTATATCAATATTAACCACGTTGCGCCTCAGCACTTTGGCTACTATTTTGCGCTGAACATTGTCTTTTTATTCCTGATGACCATGTTCAACAGCCGGTTTGTGCGGCGGGTAGGGGCGTTGCGCATGTTCCGCGCCGGGCTGTGGATCCAGTTTGCCATGGCGGTGTGGATGGTGGTTTGCGCGCTGCTCGACGTCGGTTTCTGGTCGCTGGTGATCGGCGTGGCGGCCTTCGTTGGCTGCGTATCGATGGTGTCGTCTAACGCTATGGCGGTGATCCTCGATGAGTTTCCGCATATGGCGGGCACCGCTTCGTCGCTGGCGGGGACTTTCCGCTTTGGTATCGGGGCGATTATCGGCGCGCTGCTGTCGATGGCGACCTTTACCACCGCCTGGCCGATGCTGATCTCTATCGCCTTCTGCGCCACCAGCTCTATTTTCTTCTCGCTTTACGCTTCCCGCCGGCGAAAAATCGCACGCTAGGTCACATTTTCAGGGGCGAAATCGCCCCTTTCTTGATGCATGTCAACCGCAATGGGCTTCAGGGTTCTGTGATTTGTTTCCTTTATGTAAAATCAATTAGTGTAAAAAGTCGCATTGTTGCGATAAAAAAGTTGTTTTGGATCACAGAAACGGGTACATATAGCGCCAATCGGCTTACCGGGTTAAAAAATAACACGCTGGAATATAAGCGCTTAACCCTGGTCCGACGCGGCTGTAAACGTTTTCTGCGTCTGAGCAGGACTATTTGTCAACAGTGTGTTAATATTGATGTAAATTTATTGTGAAGCCTTTTGCTTCCGGGGAAACCACGTGAATACACAACAACTCTCTATCGTACACCGTCTGCCGCAGAGCTATCGCTGGCTGGCCGGTTTTGCGGGTTCCAGAGTTGAACCGATTCCGCAAAACGGCGCGCAGAACGAAAACAGTCTCGTCGCCCTGAAACTGCTGAGTCCGGACGGTGAAAAAGCCTGGCCGGTGATGCATAAGCTCAGCCAGGCGTTAAGCGACATCGAAGTCGACTGTTCCGTTCTTGAGTGCGAAGGCGAACCCTGCCTGTTCGTTAATCTGCAGGATGAGTTTGCCGCCACCTGTCGTCTGAAAAATTTTGGCGTGGCGATCGCCGAGCCCTTCTCCGGCAATAACCCTTTCTGACCGTCAGCTTAGCGCCAGCAGCTGGCGGGTATACTCATGCCGGGGCGCGCTGAAGACGGACTGGCACTCGCCCTGTTCAACCACCACTCCCTGCCGCAGCACCATCACCTGGTGACACAGCGCGCGCACCACGCCTAAATCATGGCTGATAAAAATATAGGCCAGCTGATGCTTCAGCTGTAATGCTTTCAACAGATTCAGGATCTGCGCCTGAACGGTTTTATCCAGCGAGGAAGTCGGCTCGTCGAGGACGATCAGCTGCGGCTTGACGATTAACGCTCTGGCGATGGCGATACGCTGGCGCTGGCCGCCGGAGAATGCCGCCGGGTAGCGCTGGCGGCTGGCCGGATCGAGCCCGACCTCCTGCATGGCAAAAATTACCGCCTGTTCGCGTTCGACTGCCGTCAGCGTCGGCTGGTGGACGCGCAATCCTTCTTCAATAATCTGCTGCGCCGTCAGGCGCGGATTGAGCGACGAGTTCGGATCCTGAAAAACCACCTGCATTTGTCGGCGCAGCGGCAGCAGCTGTCGACGGTTACGCCCCTGAATCGGCTGACCGGTAAAGGTTATCCTGCCCTCGGATGAGATCAGGCGCAGCAGCGCCAGACCGGTGGTGCTTTTCCCCGATCCCGATTCGCCCACCAGCCCCAGCGTCTCGCCGGCGCGTAGCTGAAAACTGAGGCTGTTGACCACCCGATGGCGATCGACAACCCGGCGCAGGATCCCTTTGCGAACAGGAAATGCCACGTTTAAATCGTCCACCTGCAGCAGCACCGGGGCATCGACGGCCAACGGCACCGGCTCACCGTCCGGTTCGCTATCCAGCAGGCGTTGGGTGTAGGGATGAGCCGGCGCGCTGAACAGCGCCCGACAGTGATTGTGCTCCACGCAGCGGCCGTTCTGCATTACCGCCACCCGGTCAGCCAGCTGGCGGACGATGCTCAGGTTATGGGTAATAAACAGCATCCCCATGTTCAGCTCCCGCTTCAGCTCGCGCAGCAGCTGCAGAATTTGCGCCTGCACTGACACATCGAGAGCGGTGGTCGGCTCGTCGGCAATCAGCAGCTCAGGGCGCGTCAGCAGCGCCATGGCGATCATCACCCGCTGGCGCTCGCCGCCGGAGAGCTGGTGCGGATAGTCCGCCAGCCGCCGCGGCGCCTGTCGGATCCCGACGCGCTCCAGACAGTCTAGGATCTCCCCGCGCGCCGCCTCTTTGCGCATTCCCCGGTGTAAAGACAGCACCTCGTAGAGCTGTTTTTCCAGGGTGTGCAGGGGATTGAGCGACACCATCGGCTCCTGAAAGATCATCGCGATCCGGTTGCCGCGCACGCCGCGCAGGGTCGCCTCATCAGCATGCAGCAGCGACTGGCCATGAAAACGGATATCGCCGCTGGGGTAGCTGGCCGGCGGGGTAGGAAGCAGCCGCAGCACCGACAGGGCGGAGATGCTCTTACCGGAGCCGGATTCACCCACCAGGGCCAGCGTTTCGCCGACCGCCACTTCGAGCGACAGATTATGCACGACGGTCTGCGTCTCGCCCTGCTGGCGAAAGGCGATAGAGAGATTGTCGATAGCTAACAGCGGGTGGGTCATATTACACCGCCTTACTGGGGTCAAAGGCGTCGCGAACCGCTTCACCGATGAAAATCAGCAGCGTCAGCAGCACGGCGACGGAAAGAAACGCGGCAATACCCAGCCAGGGCGCCTGCAGGTTGTTTTTGCCCTGCAGGAGCAGCTCGCCTAGTGAGGGCGAGCCAAGCGGCAGGCCGAAGCCGAGAAAATCCAGCGACGTCAGGGTGGTAATAGAGCTGCAGAGAATAAAAGGCAGGAAGGTGAGGGTCGCCACCATCGCGTTGGGCAGCATATGCCGCAGGATGATCTGCCGGTCGCTGACCCCTAACGCCTGCGCCGCCCGGATGTAGTCGTAGTTGCGGGTGCGGAGAAATTCAGCGCGCACCACGCCCACCAGTGTCATCCAGCCAAACAGGACGGTGATCGCCAACAGCCACCAGAAGCCCGGCTGCACGACGCTGGAGAGCAGAATGATCAGAAACAGCGTCGGCATGCCGGACCAGACTTCGATAAAACGCTGCCCCCAGAGGTCGATTTTACCGCCGTAATAACCCTGGATCGCCCCGGCCAGCACCCCCAGCACGCTGGAGAACAGCGTCAGCAGCAGGCCAAAGAGTACCGAGATGCGCGTCCCATAGAGGATCCGCGCCAGCACATCGCCGCCGTTGGCGTCGGTGCCGAGCCAGTTGCTGGCCGAGGGCGGCGAGGGAAAAGGAACCGTGCTGGCAAAATTGATCGTCGTCGCGCCGAAGCGCACCGGCGGCCAAAGCGCCCAGCCGTGGCTGGCCAGCTGGTGCTGCAGCCACGGATCCTGATAGTCAGCGGCGGTGGCGAATGCGCCGCCGAAGGTCTGCTCGGTGTAGTTTTTTAATACCGGGACGTACAGCTGGCCCCGGTACTGCACCAGCAGCGGCCGATCGTTGGCCAGCAGCTCAGCCCCCAGGCTGCAGAGGAAGAGAATTAAAAACAGCCACAGCGACCAGTAACCGCGACGGTTGTGGCGAAAGCGCGCCCAGCGGGCCTGATTAACGGGACTGAAGAACGACATTAGCGGCCCTCAAAATCAATACGCGGGTCGACCAGCGTATAGCTGATATCGCTGACGATATTAAGCAGCAGGCCGATCAGGGTGAAAATATAGAGCGTCCCGAACATCACCGGATAGTCGCGGGAGACCGTCGCTTCATAGCCCAGCAGCCCCAGACCATTCAACGAGAACATCACTTCGATCAGCAGCGAGCCGGTAAAGAACATACTGATAAAGGTGGCCGGGAAACCAGCGATCACCAGCAGCATGGCGTTGCGGAACACGTGTCCCCAGAGGATCTGTTTCTCCCCGACGCCTTTGGCGCGGGCGGTGACTACATACTGTTTGCGGATCTCGTCAAGGAAGCTGTTTTTAGTCAGCATGGTCAGGGCGGCAAAGCCGCCGATCACCGTCGCCAGCACCGGCAGGGTGATGTGCCACAGATAGTCGAGGATCTTTTCATACCACGGGAGGGTGTCGAAGTTTGGCGAGACCAGACCGCGCAGCGGGAAGAGGTCGAAATAGCTGCCGCCGGCGAAAATCACGATCAGCAGGATGGCGAACAGAAAGGCGGGGATCGCATAGCCAATGATAATCAGCGTACTGCTCCAGATGTCAAAGCGGCTGCCGTTGCTGACGGCTTTGCGGATGCCCAGCGGAATGGAGACCAGATAGATGATCAGCGTGCTCCACAGCCCGAGGCTCACCGAGACCGGCAGGCTGTCTTTAATCAGCTGCAGCACCGAGGCGCTGCGAAACAGGCTGTCGCCAAAATCAAAGCGCAGATAATCGCCCAGCATCTTCAGGTAGCGCTCATGCAGCGGTTTGTCGAAGCCGTAGCGGTGGGTGATCTCGGCGATGACTTCCGGATCGAGGCCGCGCCCCCCGCGATAGTGACCCTCGCTGATATTGCCGGCGCCGGTACGGGCATGGCTGGCGCCCATCCCGCCGTCGCCGGCGCCTGGCATTCCGCCGTGCTGACCAAATTCGATGGCGGCGATGGCCTGGTCGACCGGGCCGCCGGGAGCGATCTGTACAATAAAAAAGTTAATGGTAATGATGGCCCACAGGGTGGGGATCACTAACAGCAAACGGCGGATCAGGTAGCTGCCCATGGTATGTCCTTAGCGTCTGTCCGCGGGGAGGGTGGCCGCTTTGTTCGCGTCATACCACCAGGTATCAAGGCCGGACGAATAAATGGGGCGGGTTTGGGGGAACGAGAATTTATTCCACCACGCGGTGCGGTCCTGCGCCATATACCACATCGGCAACATGTAGTGGTTCCAGGTGAGGACGCGGTCCAGCGCCCGGCCGAGCGGGATCAGCTTCTGCTTATTACCCTGCCACTGCAGGATCTGCGCAATCAGTTTATCCACCACCGGACTTTGCACCCCCGGCGCGTTGTAGCTGGAGTGAATATAGTCCGACGCCCAGGAGATTTGCAGGTCAGTGCCCGGCCAGGGCATGGCGCGCCACAGGCTCGGCATCATGTCGTAATCGCGGCTGCGGCGGCGGTTGCTGTACTGCGAGTTATCCACCTGACGAATATCCATGACGATCCCCAGGCGCTGCAGGTTGTGCTGGAACGGCAGCACCCAGCGGTCATTGCTTCCGGCCGGCATCAGCAGCTCAAAGCGCAGCGGCTTGCCGGTGGCGGCGTTAACCCGGCGCTGGTTCTTCACCGTCCAGCCTGCCGCGTTGAGCAGGGCGTCGGCTTTGAGTAAGTTGGCGCGGTCAAAGCCATCGCCGCGGGAGACCGGCGGCTGGTACACCTGGCTGAAGAGCTCGGGGGGCAGTTCGTTTTTCATCGGCGTCAGCAGGGCCAGTTCGGCCGCGTCGGGCAGGCTGCGGGCGGCATATTCGGTGTTCTGGAAATAGCTATTGGCGCGCTGATAGGCGCTGTAGAACAGCGCTTTGTTCATCCATTCAAAATCAAACGCCAGGGTAATGGCCTCCCGCACCCGGCGATCGGCGAATACCGGGCGCTGGATATTGAACGCCAGCCACTGGGTATCCTGCGCCGAGGTGTTGGCATACTCCTCTTTGATGATGTAGCCGCGGCTGAAGTTGCGGCCAACGTAGCGGGTAGCCCAGTTTTTGGCGACCGTCTCTTCCCGGCGGTCAACGGCCCCGGCTTTAAAGGCTTCAAAAGCGACGTTGTCGTCAAGATAATAGTCATAGCGCAGCGTATCGAAGTTCCAGCGACCGCGGTTGACCGGCAGGTCGGCCGCCCAGTAGTCGGCGACCCGGGAATAGGTAATATACTGTCCCATCCGCCAGGCGCTGATGCGATAGGGTCCGCTGGCCAGCGGTGGCTTTGACAGCGGGTCGCTAAGTTTGTGATGGCGCCAGAACGCCTCGGGCATCACCGGTAGGCTCAGCAGGCTCAGCATATTCTCTTTACCGGGCTGGCCGAGGTCGATACGCACAGTCAACGGCGCGATGGCCTTCACGGTGGTGCCTTTATAAAAGAGGCGGAACTGCGGCACCCCTTCGGTCATAAACTTCTTGAAGGTAAAAGCGACATCATGGGCGGTGATTGGCGTGCCGTCGTGAAAACGGGCGCGGGGGTTGAGAGCGATCTCCATCCATGAATAGTCCCCGGCGTAGCGCGCCCGCTCGGCAATCAGCGGATAATAGCTCCCGGGCTCATCATCCGAAGTGGTGAACAGGGGATCGTAGAGCGCCTCAGTTCGTACCGCGGGATTGCCGCGCAGCGCGTAGCGGTTGAAGTTGTCGAAGGTGCCGATTGCCGCCAGGGTGAGCGTGCCACCTTTCGGCGCCTGTGGATTGACATAATCAAAATGGCTGAAACCGGCGGCGTATTTGGGCTCGCCGATAATCGCGAAGGCGACGCTTTCCTGAATGGATTGCGCGTTAGCGCTCAGGCTAAACAGAGCAAGCAGAAGCAGAAAAAGTCGCGCATACATAGGCGGCAGAATACCCCGTCATAGCCGGCCCCCATGGCCGACTTCTGTTCCCGCATCATAAGTGAGACTTAACGCGTTGTGAAATAGTTCGCGGGTTCATCGTGCGCGGCCACCAGCGCCGCCAGCGACAGCGGCCGGCTGATCCAGTACCCCTGCAGGAAATGAACCCCCTCAGCGCGGAGCCACTCCGCCTGCTCCTGGGTCTCCACCCCTTCGGCGACGGTCATTAATTTCAGCCGGCGGCTGAGGGTCAGTACCGCATCCAGCACTGGCGAGGTAACTGTTTCGGTGCCGATCGCCTGCACAAAACCGCGATCGATCTTCAGATAGTCGAAGTTATAGCGCTCAAGGTAGATCAGCGCGCTATGCCCGGTGCCAAAATCATCAATCGCGATTTCGAATCCCTGGCGGTGGAGCCAGGCGAAGTTAGCCATCGATTTTTCTTTATCAATCATCGCCCGCTCGGTCACCTCCAGCACCACGTGAAAATGGCCGGCGGGCAGCGCGGCGGCGAAGCGCAGCATATCGTCGCGGAAGCTGTCGGCCTGCAGATGGGCAGGAGATATATTCAGCCCCAGCTTGACGCCGCGCGGCAGAATACGCTTCAACACCGCAGCATCGCGGGCGATCAGCGCCAGCAGATGATGGGTTAGCGGCACGATCATCTGCTGGGTTTCGGCCAGGTTAATAAAAACGTCGGGCGGGATTTCGCCCACCACCGGATGGCGCCAGCGCATCAGGACCTCGACACCGCTGATATGCAGAGTCTGGGCATTCACCACCGGCTGATAGACGACGTAGAACTGGTTGTTTTTGATCCCCAGGAGAATGGATTTTCGCGGATCCGATTTGATCGTCAGCACGTAATAGCAGAGTAGCCCCGCCAGCAGGCCGCACACCACTCCGAGCAGCAGAGCAAACTGCGTATTTTCCGCCAGCCAGCTGTTGGCATACAGGTAGACCTTCAGCGGTAAACCCTCGATCTGTGTCTGGCGGATCGGCGCGTTATGCAGCGTTTGCGGATCCACCAGCCGGTTACTGAAGGTGGAGATGGCGGTGTGATCGATGGCCAGCGCAATGCCGCTGAAATCATTCTGCCGTGCAGAATAGAGGATATACGGTGTGAGATTGGCGTTAATCGACACGAAAATGCCGCTGTTTTTATCACCAGGTTTTCCTACCCACAACGCCAGCGCCGCGCTCTTCGGCATCATCGGCGTGCCCGGCAAAATGGCCATATCAAGGGGTTTACGGATATCAATGGCCGGGATCAGCTGGGTGAGGGGGGTATCCATGGCGCCGGTTGCCGAGGAGCAAAAGGCCACGCCGTTTTTGACCAGCAGAAAGGCGCGGACGTTAGGGCTGAAAGCGGCATGGGAGGTGAGCCCGGAGTCAATATTCTCGCAGGGCTGGTCCACCAGCGGCTGCAGGCCGTCGATGGTCTGCCGCAGGTCGTGAAAGTAGCTCTTCAGATAGGTATTAACGTTGTTGATAATGGCGTCGAAACGCTCCGCCCGGTTATGGTAAATCACCATAAACTGAATGCTGCCGGCCAGTAGCGCGACGATAACTCCCACGCACAAGCTGGTTATCCAGGTTTTACGCTGGGGCGAAAAGTAGCGAGTCAGCATAGCTATAGTCTTTCCGTGTTATTGATGCGCAGCAACGGGTTGTCAGTCGTCGTTTTTCTCATTCCCACTTAAAAGACATAGCTTATTTTGCGTCGTTCAGAATCAGGTGGCAAAAAAAAACACTGCCGGGGCAGTGTTTTTTATCCCGCTTCCAGCCAAGGGATAACCGGCGGCGGTAGAGGACAGTTTACGAGCGGCTCAGGACTCGACGCGCTTCGTTGTAGCGCTTTTTCCAGTATGGCTCATCCATGCTGGAGATAGTCACCCCGCTGCTGGTAGAGGCGTGAACAAACTGGTTGTTGCCGAGGTAGATCCCTACATGGCGGCCGGTAGAACCGGCACGGAACAGAACCAGATCGCCGGTACGCAGCTGGGTACGGGAAATCGATTTTCCGGTTTCCTGCTGTTCAGAAGTTGAACGCGGCAGTTCCAGACCAAATTGTTCGCGGAAGGTGCGCTGCACGAACGCCGAGCAGTCGATACCTTTGCGGGTGCTGCCGCCGAGGCGGTAACGCACGCCTTTCCAGCTGGCATACTGATCCATTAAACGGGACTTCACGTCCAGGTTACGGACCATCGTTTCAAATTCATCCTGAGAGGCTTGCAGTGATGATAAATCGCCACTACCCACAGCATGCGTCTCAGAATGCATATTCCTGGCGGTACTTGTTGAACTACACGCGGAAAGCAGAACCGCTACTGCAATCGCGGGGGCTACCCGCAAGATGTATCTCAAAATCGGCTGAGATTTGACCATGCTGTTTATTTTCCCTTGTTGTCCTTAACGACAATGTCGTTATAAAAATGCCAAACGTGTTAGAGCCTAAATACCCATCCGCAATGAGACAATTCCTTAAGCTTAAATTTGTGCAGTCACGCACAATTTTATTCACGCCTTGAATTAATGTTGCGGAAAAGGCAAAACGAGAACGAGATTACCCTATCAAACGCCGCATGGCGAGCGGTTTTGCGCGATTTCTTATAAGTATTTTGGTGACAAAAAGTGAATCATCGGGAAAGGCCAAAATAGCGACAATATCGGGCAAAAAACAGACAATTCCTTCATTTGTCACGGGATTAATGTGACAAGAAGATGAACGTGATGTAGAAAAAAAGGACAATTGAAAAAAAGGGACCCAAAAGGTCCCCTTATAGATAATGAGTCTGGCGACTGCCGGAGACATTATTTGGCTGATATTCCACCGGGTAAGTAGCGATCGAAAAAGGCGATCAGTTTATCGCTCAGGGAAGTCATCAATACCCAGGGCGCGCCAATCAGCACGGCGGTCAGCGAGCCGACGGCAATATCGCTGAACCAGTGGGCGCCAATCATCACCCGCGGGAAAGCAAAGACCACAAATATTACCAGCGCCACGGCCAGCGCGCGGCGACCAAAATAGCGCCACATAAAGCTCGCGAAGATCAGCAGCATCATCCCATGATCGCCGGGGAAGCTGTCCTTGGAAGCATCCTTAGTGGGGAAGTTAACGACGTCGCTGACGCGGGTCACATCGCTGAAAAACAGCGACGGGCTGGCGCGCTGAACCGGCATCAGGTGCTGCGCCAGCTGGTTGATGATCACCGCCGCCAGCAGCATCACCAGGCCCATAATGGCGATCTGACGACGGCCTGCCGCCGGCGCCTTGAGCCAGTAGCTAAGCATCAGGCACCCCATCGCCAGCAGCGAGCAGGCGTCGAAGGCGCGATTGTTGATGATCGCCAGCAGCCAGGCGTAAGCGCGGCTGACGCTGACGCCATGGTTAAAGAAATGGAAGATCGCGGAGTCAACAGGCGCCCACGCGCCGTGGTTGGCTGGCAGATACCAGGAGCAAAATAGCGCCACACCCGCGATGTTTAGCAGCAAGATTAAAGGAATTCGGTTTTTCATCATAGCCATTGCGATTTTGTGACAGTCGGCGGCAACCTTAGCCGCCTTAACTTAAACGAAGCCTCAACAATGAGGTCTGGAGCGCATTCCAGTCGGCTTCATTAGCGGAGATAAGCTCGATGCGGCTATCGGGCGGGGCGACGCTGAGGGTCTCGATATGCAGATCCTCACCCTGGCGGTTGATCCGCACCGCCCCTTCGGCAATGCGCAGCACACCTTTGACGCGCGCCACCGGCGCCAGCCGGGCCCACTCCAGCAGGGCGATGGTGTCAAAGACCGTTTCCGCGTCGAAGATCCAACCGCAGGCCTGATAGCCCTGGCCGCTGTTAAGGTGGCGGCGCCAGCGCTGGTGTTCCGCCAGGCTAAGGGCGGCGAGACCGGCTGTTGGAGGATGGCGATGGGCGTGCTCCGCGCTCGCCGGCAGTGAGGCGGTGTTGCGCCGGGGTTCATCAAGCAGGGCGAGGTCGATATTCCCCTGGATCGCCGACACCTGGCGGCGCTCGCCACCCCAGCGTTGCCACCAGTCGGCAAACGCCTGAGCGCTTTCGGGCGTTTCCCGATCGCTTTTATTGGCCACGATGATATCCGCCGCCGCCAGCTGGTCGCGAAAGTTGTCGTTGTTGACCGCTTTCTCGTCCAGTAACTGACGCGGATCGAGGATGCACAGGGTCGCGCGCAGATCGATCCAGGGTTCATACACCGCCGCGGTGAGAATATCGAGGATCTGCTTTGGATGGCCAAGTCCGGTAGGTTCGATCAACAGACGATCGGGTTTCCCCTGGCGCAGCAGGGTGTTCAGCCCGACCTGCATTGGCAGGCCATTGACACAGCACATGCAGCCGCCGGGGATCTCTTTGAGCAGGGCGCCGCTGTCGGCCAGCAGCGCGCCGTCTATCCCGACTTCGCCAAACTCGTTAACCAGTACGGCCCATTTTTCATCCGCAGGCTTCTGCGCCAGCAGATGAAGAATCGAGGTCGTCTTACCGCTGCCGAGAAAGCCGGTGATCAAATTGGTTCTGGTCACTCTTTTCTCCAGGATAAATGTAATGTTGTAACAGTTATGCCTATCCTGACGAAAAAAGAGGGAAAAGAGAAGTCCTGAGGCGGGCAGAAGGGAATTCTGTCCGCATAAGCGCAAATATTGTTAAGAATCGAGCGCGCGGGCAACTGCCTCGCGGGCGCCGTGCATCGCCAGCTGCTGCCAGGCGGCGCGGATCCCGGCGACAAACAGGGCGTTGCGCGGCAGGTCGCGGCCAAATATTTCCTCCAGACCCAGCAGGGCGTCAACACGCTGCTGCTCATCGCTCTGCGCCACCCGCTGCTGGATCTTGTCTACCAGCGGATCGCGCACGTCGATGGTCTGACCGGCATCATCCGTGCCGCTGACGTAGCGCATCCAGCCGGCCACGCCGAGGGCCAGCAGCGGCCAGCGGCTGCCGCGCTCAAGATGCACGCGAATACCGTCGAGCATGCGCTGGGGTAGCTTCTGGCTGCCGTCCATGGCGATTTGCCAGGTACGGTGTTTGAGCGCCGGGTTGCTGAAGCGCGCGATTAAGCTGTCGGCATAGGCCGCCAGGTCGACGCCGGTAATGGTCAGCGTCGGGGCCTGTTCATCAAGCATCAGCTGGCGAGCGGCACGGCGGAAGACCTCATCCTGCATGCAGTCGCTAACGTGCGCATGACCTGCCAGATAGCCAAGCCAGGCGAGGAAAGAGTGGCTGCCGTTGAGCATCCGCAGCTTCATCTGCTCCCAGGGCAGCACGTCGTCGGTCATCTGCACGCCTGCCGTCTCCCAGGCGGGGCGCCCGGCGACAAAGTGGTCTTCGACTACCCACTGAATGAAGGGTTCGCAGCTGATGGCGCAGGGATCTTCCACCCCCAGCACGGCGGCGATTTCCGCCAGCGATTCGGCGGTGGCGGCGGGAACAATGCGATCCACCATGGTGCCCGGGAAGCTAACGTTGTCGGCGATCCAGCTCGCCAGCGCCGGACTGCGTTTTTCCGCCATGCCGAGGACGGCATTTTTCACCACGTGGCCGTTATCGGGAATGTTATCGCAGGAGAGCACGGTAAAGGGCGGCAGGCCGCGTTCCCGGCGGCGGGCCAGCGCTTCAACTAAAATACCGGGAGCCGACTGCGGGAGCGTCGGATTTTCCAGATCGTGAACGATGCGCGGATGCGTCGGATCCAGCTTGCCGGTCGCCGGATCGATGCAATAGCCTTTTTCCGTGATGGTCAGCGAGACAATCGCCACCTGCGGCTCGCAAAATTTCTCGATAATTGCCGCCAGCGAATCGAGCCTGGCGTTCAGGCATTCGTGCACTGCGCCGATAATAATGGGCTGATTACCGTCGGCGCCTTTTTCCAGTACGGTAAACAGGTGGTCCTGTTCGCGAAGCTGGCTCATCAGCGTATCGCCGCTGAACAGACTGATTTCGCAGATCCCCCAGTCGCCGCCGAAGTTATTCAGCACGCGATCGGTCAGCAGCGCCTGGTGCGCGCGATGAAACGCGCCAAAGCCGAAATGGACAATACGCGAGCGGAGCTGGCTGCGATCGTACTGAGGACGTTGCACGTTTTCCGGTAGCGTAGCGGTTGCAATTGTTGTCATTCTTTACACACCTGTTTAACTGCTTATTAACATTACCAGTCTAAAGTTATATGACAGGAAATTAAATTGGTAAGCCGAAATTATCCGCTGACTGTGAGCTGGATCAATCAATGCGCCGGCACTGTTTGCAGCCTGCTGAGAAACATGTATGGTAGTCGTCATGAGTGTCGCCATTATTGGTATAACAACTTTTGTGAGGGCATAGCGATGGAGCAAACCTGGCGGTGGTATGGGCCGAACGATCCGGTATCGCTTGATGATGTACGGCAGGCAGGGGCGACCGGGGTCGTCACTGCGCTGCACCATATTGCAAACGGTCAGGTCTGGCCGATCGACGAGATTAAAGCGCGTCAGGCGCTGTTAGCGGCGAAAGGGCTGACCTGGTCGGTGGTCGAAAGCATTCCGGTGCACGAGGATATTAAAACCCACAGCGGGCAGTATACGACCTGGATTGCCAACTATCAGCAGAGCATCCGCAACCTCGCGGCCTGCGGCATCGATACCGTATGCTACAACTTTATGCCGATCCTCGACTGGACGCGCACCGATCTGGAATATGAGCTGCCGGACGGCTCCCGGGCGCTGCGTTTCGATCAGATCGCCTTCGCCGCCTTTGAACTGCATATCCTCAAACGCCCGGGGGCGGAAGCGGATTACAGCGAAGAAGAGCAGCGCCAGGCCGAGGCGTATTACAAGGCGATGAGCGAAGCGGACATTGAGAAACTGACCCGCAATATCATCGCCGGCCTGCCGGGGGCGGAAGAGGGTTACACCCTCGACCAGTTCCGCGCGCGTCTGGCGGAATATGACCACATCGATAAAGCGCAGCTGCGCGAAAATATGGCCTATTTCCTGCGGGCCATCGTGCCGGTGTGCGAAGAGGTGGGGATCCGTCTGGCTGTGCATCCGGACGATCCGCCGCGGCCGATCCTTGGCCTGCCGCGTATCGTCTCGACCATTGAAGATATGCAGTGGCTGAAAGAGACAGTGGACAGCATTAATAATGGCTTTACCATGTGCACCGGATCCTATGGCGTCCGCGCCGATAACGATCTGGTGAAGATGGTGGAGACCTTTGGCGATCGCATTCACTTTACCCATCTGCGCTCCACCTGCCGTGAAGCGAACCCGAAAACCTTCCACGAGGCGGCGCACCTTAGCGGCGACGTTAATATGGTGGCGGTGGTGGATGCGATTCTGCGTGAAGAGCAGCGGCGTAAACAGGCCGGCGATCTGCGCCCGATCCCCTTCCGTCCGGATCATGGTCATCAGATGCTCGACGATCTGCGCAAGAAAACCAACCCAGGCTATTCGGCGATTGGCCGTCTCAAGGGGATGGCGGAAGTACGCGGCGTGGAGCTGGCGCTGAAGATGACCAAATACCCTGAACTGCTGTAATCGCGGCAATGGGGATAACAAAAAGGACAGCCAGCGGCTGTCCTTTTTTCTGGTCAACTCGTCACGGAAGATTAATCCGCGCGGCCCATATAGCGGCACTCTTCGATATGAATGCGGATTTTCTCACCGGTGGTCAGGTATTCCGGCACCTGAATCACCAGGCCAGTGCTCATGGTGGCGGGCTTGGTGCGGGAGCTGGCGGATGCCCCTTTAATCCCCGGCGCGGTTTCGATAATTTCCAGGTCCACGGTCTGCGGCAGCTCAAGCGCCAGCAGCTGCCCATCCCAGGTCAGCACCTGCATATCCGGCATGCCGCCTTCCGGAATAAACTGCAGCTCTTCTTCGATCTGCTCTTTTGTGAAGGTGTAAGGGGTGTAGTCTTCTTTATCCATGAACACGTATTCGTTGCCATCGACATAAGAGAAGTCAACGAAACGGCGGGTCAGGGTCACGGTATCGACGATATCGTCGCCTTTGAAGCGCTCTTCTACTTTCAGGCCGGTACGCACATCGGAGAAGCGCATTTTATACAGTGTCGCAGCACCGCGGGCGCTGGGTGACTGAATATCGATATTTTTCACAATCAGCAGCTTGCCGTTGTAATTCAGCACCATACCTTTTTTAATTTCATTCGCTCTTGGCATTGCAGTAATCCTGTCACTTAACGAGTCAAAAATATCGCGTAAAACTACTCGCGCCCGGGCGTTCAGGCAAGTGGAATTCGCGAGTTTTGCTATCTTCTGGCAAAACGTTTAGGCTGTGGCGCAAAATGAGCGTTCGGGAGCTGGGTTGTGGAATGTCGTACTGATTGTGGCGCATGTTGCATCGCCCCCTCTATATCATCGCCGATCCCCGGCATGCCGCAGGGCAAGCCGGCCAACACTCGCTGTATTCAGCTCTCCGAGCACAATCTGTGCCTCATTTTCGGTTCCCCACTGCGCCCGAAGGTGTGCGCCAGCCTGCAGCCCTCGCCGGAGATGTGCTTGACTCATCGTGATGAAGCCATTACCTGGCTGCTGGCGCTTGAGCTGGCCACCGCGCCCTGAGCTTAAAGCAGCAAATGAGACAGGTTTTTGATATGGACGCTGAGGCCGTCCAGCAGCGCCTGGACGCGCAGCGGAAGAATGTCCCGTCGCTGGTAGATAAGCCAGGCCTGCAGATCGATACAGCGCTCCTTTTTCAGACAGGGAACCAACTGTCCTGCCGCCAGCTCGGTGGCGAGTGAATAGTAGGGCGCATAAACGATCCCCATCCCCAGCTTCGCCAGCTCCACCGCCGGCAGCGTGTTATCGCACACGAATCCCCCCTTTACCGTGAGATTAAGCGGTTTGCCGTTTTTGCTTTTGAAGGTCCAGATATTGTCGCTGCCGCCCAGCATACGCAGGGTGATGCACTCATGATCCACCAGCGCCTCCGGTTCGGCGATAGGGTGTTGCGCGAGGTAATCCGGGGAGGCGAAGACGCCGGTACGAAAGCGGGTAAACGGGCGGGCGATGAGGTTTTCATTCTGTGGCTTAAAGGGGCTTATCAGCAGATCGCAGTCGCTATTGAAAATGGCGCCGTATTTCTGTTCCCGCTCGCTGGCGTTGCGGGTGACCAGATTGATCTGCAGCTCCGGCAGCGTTTTTCTTAGCGCTGGCAGAATATAGCGCCCGAGAAACTGGTGGATGCCGATGGGCGCCCCAAGGGTGACAACGCCCTGCAGTGTGTTCTTATAACGGTCGGCGAGGTTGATAAGCTGCTCATGCTGCGCAAGAACGGCGCTGCTGGCGTGAATAAACTGCTCGCCGAACTCGGTACGCACCAGTTCCCTGGCGGTGCGCAGAAAAATAGCCAGACCGACTTTCCGCTCCACGCTGGTCAGCGTCCGTGAGACGTTAGACTGGGGCATATTCAGGCGCTGGGCTGCCCGGCTTACGCTGGCGGTTTCGGCGATGGCGCAGAGGATCCTCAGCTCGTCCATTTTAAAGTCTTTCAACATCTTATCGCTGCCTGATATTAATGGTATATCAAAAATGATATACCAGTTTGGCTGAATTGCCATGTGATTTATTGATCCGCTGAACGTATGATGGCCTTTGCGTTGAACAGTCGTTTATTTAAGGAAATCTGTGCGTTTTATTGCTTCTTTTGTGGTTCTCGACGTGATTAAAAATAACGATCTTCCCGCTGGCTTACTGAGTGTATATGCACCATGCTGCTTAATTATTTTGCTTTGTTTGTATTAATACTGGTATTTCTCATATTGTTTTATGGAGTTATTATTATCCACGATATTCCCTATCACATCGCGCAAAAACGCCAGCATCCCCATCAGGACGCGATTCATGTAGCAGGCTGGATAAGCCTGTTTACCCTGCATGCTATCTGGCCTTTTCTGTGGATCTGGGCCACGTTGTACCGGCCTGATCGTGGCTGGGGGATGGCCTCACAGACCGAGGGACATCAGCAGCGAGCGGAGCTGGAGAAACGCATTGCGTTACTTGAAGCGGCATTAAAAAACAGCCAGCAGGCGTCGGTGGAGAATAGCGAGAAATAATATGGATCTGTTAATTATCCTTTGCTATGTCGCCATTGCCTGGGGCGTGTTTAAAATATTTCGCATTCCAGTAAATAAATGGACGATCCCCACCGCTATATTAGGCGGAATAGTGATCGTCGGTGCGCTAATATTAACGATGAACTATAACCACCCCTATACGATGCGAGCGCAAAAAATTGTCGTCTCCATTCCGATGGTGCCGCAGGTATCAGGCGAGGTGGTGGAGGTGACCAGTAAAACCAATGTGTTAATGAAGAAGGGCGAACTGCTGTTTCGCATCGACGATACCCGCTACCGCGCACGGCTGAACAAGCTGAAAGCCGATCTGGCGGCCGAGGAGGCCACGCTGCGGGCGAAGCAGGCAACCATTGACGATGCCAGCGCCAGAGTACAGCAGGCGCAGGCGGAGTACGACCGGGTCACCCGCGACTACCAGCGCTATGCCCAGGGAGCGGCCATGCCGGTGAATCCTTTTTCGGAACAGGATGTGACCCACGCCAGGCAGCAGGTGCAGATCCAGTCGGCGGTGCTGCAGGCGGCGAAAGCGCAATTACAAAACGCCCGAGAGCAGGTATCCGGACGCTACCACGGGCTGGATGCCAATATTGCCAGCCTGAAATCGCAGATCCTTGAAGCGGAGTATAATCTGGCGCAAACCGTGATTCGCGCGCCGAGCGACGGCTACGTCACCCAGCTTCTGGCGCGGCCGGGGATGACCGCGGTGCGTCTGCCCTTCAAGCCGGTGCTGGTGTTTATTCCCCAGCAAAAGCGCCAGGTGGTGGCGGTATTCCGCCAGAATTCGGTCCTGCGTCTGACGGCCGGGGATAGCGCGGAGGTGGTGTTTAACGGTCTGCCGGGCAGCGTCTACAGCGGTAAGGTATCGCGGGTGTTGCCGACCGTCCCGGACGGCAGCTACCAGGCCAGCGGCGCGCTGCAAGGACTGAACGCCGGGGCAGGGAAAGAGGGCATTTACGTGCTGATCGACCTCGATCCCCATCCGGAAGTGGAACATTTACCGGACGGGGTCAGCGCCCAGGCGGCGGTGTATACCGATTATTTTGCCCATGTGTCGATTATGCGCAAAGTGCTGCTGCGCATGACCAGCTGGCTGCATTATCTCTATCTGGATCATTAATCCCCATTGCCCGGCTCCGGCCGGGCAACCTTATCTAGACGTCCCTGATCCGCCACAGGCAGGCCTGCGTGGCGATCCCCATGACCAGCGCAATCCAGAACACCGCATGATAGCTCCAGATCTCTGCCACCACGCCCGCCAGTGAGCCGGCGATGATCCAACCGACGCGGGTGGTATTGGTGTAGAGGGTGGTGGCAGCGCCTGCCTGCCCGGGCATCAAATCCTGGAAATAAAGCATGCCAATCCCGGCGAGGATCCCAATATAGATGGCGTTCAGCACCTGCATCGCCAGCAGCAGCCCCGGCGTATGCACCGTCAGCATGCCCACATAAAACAGCACCCCAGCCACCGCGGAGAGGCGCATCAGAAAGCGTTTACCGAAGCGCCGGGCATAGTAACCGGCAATCAGCATGGTGGGGATTTCCAGCCCGGCGGCGGTTCCCATCATCAGGCCGGCCAGCTTCTCCGGCAGATGCAGCTCGTTAATGATAAACAGCGGCATATTAATGATGTACAGGCTGTTCGTGCCCCACATCAGCGTGCAGATGCTGAACAGCAACAGCGCATCGCGGCGGTGCTTGCGCGGGGCCTCCAGCCGGCCGGTCGCCACCGCCTTCGCTTTGCGCATGCTGGGCAAGAACAGCCAGACCATAATCCCGCAGACGATAAACGCCGCCGCGGCGCTGAGGTACATCGCGGTAAAGCCAAACCCCATGGCCAGCGCATAGGCCAGCGGGGGACCAATCACCCATGCCAGGGAAACCTGGGCGCGCAAAATGGAGCTGAACATTACCGCTTCGCGGCCGGTTTTGTCGGCATGCTCGCGCGCGAGGGCGAACATCTGTGGGTTGGCGGTCGAACCAAAGCTGCTGAGGAAGACGCCGACGAACAGCAAAATGAAGTAGTTCCGGTTCCAGGCAAACAGCACGCAGGCCAGCACTCCCAGCAGGCAGCAGACGACAATCAGCTGCTTGCGGTCGCCCTGACGGTCAGAACGTCCGGCGAGGAACTGACTGACCAGAATGCCTATGACGGCGCTGCCGGTAAAAAAGAAACCCACCATCGCCGGGCGGACGTGTACTTCATTGGTCAGAAACAGGCTCAGGGTCGGCGTCTGCAACGCCCCGGCAATGCCCGTCAGAAAGGCGACGATCAGGAAGGCGGAAGAGGTGACATCGAATCCGCGTCGGGGAAGGGCGGCGCTTCGGTTTTCCATGTGTTTGGTTTTCTGTAGTTTCAGGAGACGGCGCGGAGTTTACGCCTGCTGGCTGAAAATAAACAGTAGTATGGCACGAATAATTAAAAAGGCGTTTCAAAATACAAGGTTCAGCAAAAAGCTGACGCTTACCCCAGCCAGGCGCCAGGGCTTCAGCAAAAGTGTGCAGTACCTCTAAGTTCTGCAATCAAGTCGCTGACGTACCTTGCGCATTGAGCAAGAAAGGTACAAAATTCTTGAAACGTTTCAGCGTCATTCGACATATCGTTCACCGTCAGATGGCGCCTTTTTTCTCAAGTTAGCTGAAACGATTCAATTCAGCAGGAGAGGAGAACCATGTTCCAGTTATCTGTGCAGGATATTCATCCCGGCCAGCAGGCCGGTAATAAAGAAGAGGCCATCCGGCAGGTCGCCGCCGCGCTGGTCAGCGCCGGCAACGTGGCCGATGGCTACGTGAACGGCATGCTGGCACGCGAGCAGCAGACCTCGACCTTCCTCGGCAACGGGATCGCGATCCCGCACGGCACGACGGATACGCGTGATCAGGTGCTGAAGACCGGCGTTCAGGTGTTTCAGTTCCCGCAGGGCGTCACCTGGGGCGAAGGGCAGACCGCCTATGTGGCGATCGGGATTGCCGCCAGCTCAGATGAACACCTCGGCCTGCTGCGTCAGCTGACCCACGTGTTGAGCGATGACGCCGTCGCCGCCCAGCTGCAGTCCGCCACCACCGCGGAAGAGCTGCGTGCGCTGCTGATGGGAGAGAAACAGAGCGAAGCGCTGAAGCTGGACAACGAGACCCTCAGTCTCGACGTCGCGGCCAGCGATCTGCTGACCCTGCAGGCGCTGAACGCCGCGCGTCTGAAAGAAGCAGGCGCGGTGGATTCCGCCTTCGTTAGCCACGTCATTAACGATACGCCGCTGAACCTCGGTCAGGGCATCTGGCTGAACGACAGCGCTGAAGGCAATCTGCGCAGCGCCGTGGCGGTCAGCCGCGCCGCCACCGCCTTCACCCGCGACGATCAGCCGGTTTCCCTGCTGGTCACGGTGGCGATGACCGACGAGCAGCCAACCGCGGTGCTGAACCGCCTGAGCAAGCTGCTGCTGGACAAGAAAGCTGACCATCTGCTGAAAGCCGACGCCGCCACCGTGCTGGCGCTGCTGACCAGCGACGACGCGATTGCCGAAGATGTGCTGAGCGCCGAATTCGTGGTGCGCAATGAGCATGGCCTGCATGCCCGTCCGGGCACCATGCTGGTCAACACTATTAAACAATTTTCCAGCGACGTCACCGTCACTAACCTCGACGGTTCCGGCAAGCCGGCCAACGGTCGTAGCCTGATGAAGGTCGTGGCGCTGGGTGTGAAAAAAGGTCACCGTCTGCGCTTTACCGCGCAGGGTGAAGATGCGCAACAAGCGCTGGATGCGATTGGCGAAGCGATCGCCGCAGGCCTTGGGGAGGGCGCATAAATGAGCAGACGTGTAGCAACAATTACTTTAAACCCGGCGTACGATCTGGTGGGCTTCACCCCGGAGATCGAGCGCGGTGAAGTGAACCTGGTGCGTACCACCGGCCTGCACGCCGCCGGGAAAGGCATCAACGTGGCGAAAGTGCTGAAAGATCTTGGCATTGACGTCACCGTCGGCGGCTTCCTGGGGAAAGACAACCAGGATGGCTTTCAGCAGCTGTTCAGCGAGCTGGGGATCGCCAACCGTTTCCAGGTGGTGCAGGGCCGGACCCGCATCAACGTTAAGCTGACGGAAAAAGATGGCGAAGTGACCGATTTCAACTTCTCCGGCTTCGAAGTGACCCCGGGCGACTGGGAACGCTTCGTCAACGACTCCCTGAGCTGGCTCGGGCAGTTCGATATGGTCTGCGTCAGCGGCAGTCTGCCGTCCGGCGTCAGCCCGGAGGCCTTTACCGACTGGATGACCCGTTTGCGCAGCCAGTGCCCGTGCATCATTTTCGACAGCAGCCGCGAAGCGCTGGTTGCCGGACTGAAAGCGGCGCCGTGGCTGGTGAAACCGAACCGTCGTGAGCTGGAAATCTGGGCTGGCCGTAAGCTGCCGGAGATGAAAGACGTTATCGACGCCGCCCATGCGCTGCGCGAGCAGGGGATCGCTCACGTAGTGATTTCCCTGGGCGAAGAGGGCGCGCTGTGGGTGAACGCCTCCGGCGAGTGGATTGCCAAGCCGCCTTCAGTCGAAGTGGTCAGCACCGTTGGCGCCGGCGATTCGATGGTCGGCGGCCTGATTTACGGCCTGCTGATGCGTGAATCCAGCGAACATACCCTGCGCCTGGCGACCGCTGTCGCTGCCCTGGCCGTCAGCCAGAGCAATGTAGGGATCACCGACCGTACCCAGTTGGCCGCGATGATGGCGCGCGTCGACTTACAACCCTTTAATTGACAGCAGGAGAGGCATAATGAAAACGCTGCTGATTATTGATGCCGGACTCGGACAGGCGCGCGCCTATATGGCGAAAACCCTGCTGGGCGCCGCCGCGCCAAAAGCGCACCTTGAACTGATTGATAACCCCAACGACGCCGAACTGGTGATTGTTCTCGGGTCGGCGCTGCCCACTGACAGCGCGCTGAACGGCAAACAGGTTTTCCTCGGCGATATTAATCGCGCCGTGGCGCACCCGGAGCTGTTCCTGAGCGAAGCCAAGGGCCATGCGACGCCGTACGCGGCGCCTGCCGCCGCGGCAGTCCCGGCGGCCACCAGCGGACCGAAACGTATTGTCGCGGTCACCGCCTGTCCGACCGGCGTTGCCCATACCTTTATGGCCGCTGAAGCCATTGAAACCGAAGCGAAAAAACGCGGATGGTGGGTGAAAGTGGAAACTCGCGGCTCCGTCGGCGCGGGCAATGCTATCACCCCGGAAGAGGTGGCCGAGGCGGATCTAGTGATCGTCGCCGCTGATATCGAAGTCGACCTGGCGAAATTCGCCGGCAAGCCGATGTATCGCACTACCACCGGTCTGGCGCTGAAGAAAACCGCCCAGGAGCTGGACAAAGCGGTGGTGGAAGCCAAACCGTACCAGCCTTCCGGGAAACCTCAGGCTGCTGGCGAAGGTAAAAAAGAGTCGGCGGGCGCCTACCGCCACCTGCTGACTGGCGTCTCCTACATGCTGCCGATGGTGGTGGCGGGCGGCCTGTGTATCGCGCTCTCCTTTGCTTTCGGGATCAAAGCGTTTGAAGTAAAAGACACCCTGGCGGCGGCGCTGATGCAAATCGGCGGCGGCTCGGCCTTCGCGCTGATGGTGCCGGTGCTGGCGGGCTTTATCGCCTTCTCTATTGCCGACCGTCCGGGTCTGACCCCGGGTCTTATCGGCGGTATGCTGGCGGTCAGCGGCGGCTCCGGCTTTATCGGCGGGATCATCGCCGGTTTCCTTGCCGGTTACGTGGCGAAAGCCATCAGCACTAAGCTGAAACTGCCGCAGAGTATGGAAGCGCTGAAGCCAATCCTGATCATTCCGCTGGTTTCCAGCCTGATCGTGGGCCTGGCGATGATCTACCTGATCGGTAAACCGGTCGCCGGTATCCTCGCCTGGCTGACCCACTGGCTGCAAACCATGGGCACCGCCAACGCGGTTCTGCTGGGCGCGATCCTCGGCGCGATGATGTGTACCGACATGGGCGGCCCGGTGAACAAAGCGGCCTATGCCTTCGGCGTTGGCCTGCTGAGTACCCAGACATACGCGCCGATGGCGGCGATCATGGCGGCCGGTATGGTGCCTCCGCTGGCGATGGGTGTCGCGACGCTGGTTGCCCGCAATAAGTTCGACAAAGGGCAGCGGGAAGGGGGCAAAGCCGCGCTGGTTCTTGGCCTGTGCTTTATCTCTGAAGGGGCGATTCCTTTTGCCGCCCGTGACCCGATGCGCGTGCTGCCTTGCTGTATCGTCGGCGGCGCGGTAACCGGCGCTATCTCGATGGCAATTGGCGCAAAACTGATGGCGCCGCACGGCGGGCTGTTTGTTCTGCTGATCCCGGGGGCGATTACGCCAGTGCTGGGCTACCTGCTGGCGATTGTCGCCGGGACGCTGGTGGCGGGCCTCTCCTACGCGGTGCTGAAACGCCCGGAAGCGCAGGTAGCGGAAGTCGAAAAAGCGGCATAATCTCTCCGCAATAAAAAAGGGCCGATTGTTCGGCCCTTTTTTATGTCTCTGTTTACGCCACTTCGGCGATCTGCTGCGCCCGCAGCCAGGCTATCTCTTCCGCCCAGATATCCGGGTTGATGGTTTCCAGAATCAGCGGAATGCCGTCGAAGCGGCTGTCCTGCATGATCCAGCTGAAGCAGTCGTGGCCGATGTTGCCTTCCCCCAGACTATGGTGACGGTCAACCCGGCTGCCAAAGGCGCTCTTGGCATCGTTGAGGTGCATGCCGCGCAGATACTGAAAGCCGACGATACGGTCGAAGTCGGCAAAGGTCTTCTCGCAGGCTTCGGCGCTCCGCAGGTCGTAGCCGGCGGCGAAGGCGTGGCAGGTATCGATGCAGACGCCGACGCGGGTTTTATCTTCCACGCCATCGATGATGGCCGCGAGATGCTCGAACTTAAAGCCGAGGTTGCTGCCCTGGCCGGCGGTGTTTTCGATCACGGCGGTGACGCCTTCGGTCTTGGCCAGCGCGATATTGATCGATTCGGCGATGCGCGCCAGGCACTCCTCCTCCGGGATCTGCTGCAGATGGCTGCCGGGGTGGAAGTTGAGCAGCGTCAGCCCCAGCTGCTGGCAGCGGGTCATCTCATCGATGAAGGCATCACGGGATTTTTCCAGCGCTTCTTCCACCGGATGGCCGAGGTTAATCAGGTAGCTGTCGTGCGGCAGGATCTGCCCGGGGCCAAAGTGATACTTTTCACAGGCGGCTTTGAATTCGGCGATGGTCTCGTCGCTGAGCGGCGCGGCGCGCCACTGGCGCTGGTTTTTGGTGAAGAGGGCGAAGGCGGTTGCTTCGATTTCGGCGGCGCGAATGGCGGCATTGGCCAGTCCACCTGAGGCGCTCACGTGCGCTCCTACGTATTTCATAAAAAAACTCCAGTTAAAGCCGCTGGGGGGTGGGTAATGATAGCGGCTTAACTGGAGAAAGATGTAGTGCTTTATGCCATCAGGCTGTGGATCGCGACGTTAATGGCCCCGCCGCCAACAATCAACCAGACGAACAGCATCAGCGCCATCAGCAGCGGTTTCGCCCCGGCTTTTTTCAGCGCGCTGACGTGAGTGGTCACCCCAAGAGCGGCCATGGCCATCGCCAGCAGGACGGTATCCAGCGTCACCAGCATATCCACTACCGCTTTCGGCAGCAGATGGAAGGAGTTAAACACTGCCACCAGGATGAACATAATGGCAAACCACGGAATGGTGATTTTGCTTTTCTCGCCGTTACCCGCCGGGGTCAGCTGTTTAACACGCGCCGCCAGGAACAGCAGGAACGGGGCCAGCATCATCACGCGCAGCATTTTAGCGATAACCGCGGCATTCTCCGCATCCGGGCTGACCGCATGGCCGGCGGCGACGACCTGCGCCACTTCATGCATGGTGGAACCCATATAGATGCCGTAGGTCTCCGGGGTAAACCAGTGCGCCAGCAGCGGGTACATCGCCGGGTAGAGGAAGATGGCGATGGTACCAAAGATCACCACCGTGGCGACGGCGACGGTCACTTTACTGGCTTCGGCTTTGACCACCGGCTCGCTGGCGAGCACAGCCGCCGCGCCGCAGATGCTGCTGCCGGCGCCGATCAGCCAGCTGGTGTGCTTATCGAGCCCAAACACTTTCTGGCCCAGGAAGCAGGCGATGAAAAAGGTGCTGGAGAGCGTCAGAACGTCAATCAAAATACCGCTCACGCCGACGTCGGCAATCTGGGCGAACGTCAGGCGGAAGCCGTAGAGGATGATCCCCAGGCGCAGCAAATGCTGTTTGGCGAAGATCACCCCGCCGTCGCAGGGTTGCCAGATTTTCGGATAGACCGTATTACCGACGACCATCCCGAACAGGATAGCGAGAGTCAGGGCGCTGAAGCCCGCCCCGGCGATGGCCGGAAAGCTACCGGCCCACAGGGCGGCGCCGGTCAGGGCGGCGGTCAGCGCCAGGCCTGGGACAAAATGCCACAGGGAACGATGTTTGGTGGGTAAAGTGAGTGCTGTCATAACCTTCTCCTTTGTCTGCCTAAAGGTTACGCCGCGCGGGATTAAATATAAAATTGATTATATGTTTATAATCAATCGTAATAAGTGGTTAATGACCGCTTCGCCGGTGACAATGGGGCAGGGGAGTGAGGCGCGGAGGCGAGCTGTTCTTGTCAGCAAGACGATGATTTTGTGACGTAAGGGGATTTTCCTTCCATCAGCCGCCTCGATTTGTGTCACCATAGTAAGAAAGGTTATTCAGACTGGATTACTCAACGGGTGGGTTATGCATATTACGCTGCGGCAGCTGGAAGTGTTCGCCGAAGTCCACAAGAGTGGGTCGACCACTCAGGCGTCACAGATGCTGGCGCTTTCGCAATCTGCGGTCAGCGCCGCGCTGACCGATCTGGAAGGGCAGCTCGGCGTACAGCTGTTCGACCGCGTCGGCAAGCGGCTGGTGGTCAATGAGCATGGACGGCTGCTCTATCCGCGCGCCCTGGCGCTGCTGGAGCGGGCCCTGGAGATCGAGCAGCTGTTTCGCGGCGACAACGGGGCGATTCGGGTCTACGCCAGCAGCACCATCGGCAACTATATTATGCCGGAGATCATTGCCCGCTATCGCCATGACTTCCCGGATCTGCCGGTTGAGCTGAGCGTGGGCAACAGCCTGGACGTGATCAACGCCGTTGCCGACCTGCGGGTGGATTTCGGTCTGATCGAGGGGCCGTGTCATGCCGCCGATATTATTGCCGAGCCGTGGCTGGAAGATGAGCTGGTGGTGTTTGCCGCGCCTGACTCGCCGCTGCTGGCGGGGGAGGTGACCCTGCAGCAACTGGCCGAGGCGCCGTGGATCCTGCGCGAGCATGGATCCGGCACCCGGGAGATTGTCGATTACGTTCTGCTGTCGCATCTGCCGGCGTTTCATCTGGGGATGGAGCTCGGCAACTCGGAGGCGATCAAACACGCGGTACGCCATGGGCTGGGGATCAGCTGCTTATCGCGGCGGGTGATTGCCGAACAGCTGGCCTCCGGCACGCTGGCGGAGCTGAAAGTGCCGCTGCCCCGGCTGACGCGCACGCTGTGGCGGATCCACCACCGGCAGAAGCATATTTCCAAAGCATTACAACGTTTTCTGCAGTATTGCCAGGTGTAGCGATCCGGCTTTATCGCCTGATAATGGTGGGGGGAATTTGCTGGCAATTCCGCAGGTTAGTGCTTTACTAATAATTTGCGGTCGATCATGAAGCTCTCTTATAACTTTGCATTTGTACCGGATGGAACCCCGATCGTCTGCTACAATCGCGCCTCATTTTTTGGATGGATAGCATTATCACATGGTTTCGGAAACTAAAACCACAGAAGCGCCCACGCTACGTCGTGAACTGAAGGCGCGCCACTTGACCATGATCGCCATCGGCGGTTCCATCGGTACGGGTCTTTTTGTTGCCTCTGGCGCAACGATTTCGCAAGCAGGTCCCGGCGGGGCGCTGCTGTCTTATATTCTGATCGGTCTGATGGTCTATTTCCTGATGACCAGCCTGGGCGAACTGGCGGCGTTTATGCCGGTGTCCGGTTCCTTCGCCACCTACGGGCAGAATTATGTTGAAGAGGGCTTTGGCTTCGCGCTGGGCTGGAACTACTGGTACAACTGGGCGGTAACGATCGCCGTTGATCTGGTGGCCTCGCAGCTGGTGATGAGCTACTGGTTCCCTGACACCCCGGGCTGGATTTGGAGCGCCTTGTTCCTCGGCATTATGTTCCTGCTGAACTGGATCTCGGTGCGCGGCTTTGGCGAGGCGGAATACTGGTTCTCGCTGATCAAAGTGGCCACCGTCATTATCTTTATCATCGTCGGCGTGATGATGATTGTCGGCATCTTCAAAGGGGCGCAGCCTGCCGGCTGGAGCAACTGGGGGATCGCGGATGCGCCGTTTGCCGGCGGCTTCTCGGCGATGATCGGCGTGGCGATGATTGTCGGCTTCTCCTTCCAGGGCACCGAGCTTATCGGTATTGCCGCCGGTGAGTCTGAGAACCCGGAGAAGAACATTCCGCGCGCGGTGCGCCAGGTCTTCTGGCGTATCCTGCTGTTTTACGTCTTCGCGATCCTGATTATCAGCCTGATCATTCCATATACCGATCCGAGCCTGCTGCGCAACGACGTTAAAGATATCTCCGTCAGCCCGTTCACGCTGGTCTTCCAGCACGCCGGTCTGCTGTCGGCGGCGGCGATCATGAACGCCGTTATCCTGACGGCCGTTCTGTCGGCGGGTAACTCGGGGATGTACGCCTCTACGCGTATGCTGTATACCCTGGCCTGCGACGGCAAAGCGCCGCGCATCTTCTCGAAGCTGTCGCGTGGCGGCGTGCCGCGCAACGCCCTATACGCGACCACCGTTATCGCGGCGCTGTGCTTCCTGACTTCGATGTTCGGTAACCAGACGGTGTACCTGTGGCTGCTGAACACCTCCGGGATGACGGGCTTTATCGCCTGGCTGGGGATTGCCATCAGCCACTACCGTTTCCGTCGCGGCTACGTCCTGCAGGGTAACGATCTCAATAACCTGCCGTATCGTTCCGGGTTCTTCCCGCTGGGGCCGATCTTCGCCTTCGTGCTGTGCCTCATCATCACCCTGGGACAGAACTATGAAGCGTTCCTCAAGGACACCATTGACTGGGGCGGTGTGGCGGCGACCTACATCGGTATTCCGCTGTTCCTCGTCATCTGGTTTGGCTACAAACTGGCGAAAGGCACCCGCTTCGTTCGTTACAGCGATATGACCTTCCCGGACCGCTTTAAGCGTTAATCCCGGCGGTGATACAGCATAAGCCCTCTGATACAGAGGGCTTTTTTTATGTCCGCGCAGTTACAGCCTGACACAATTCTTCATAATTATATTGATAATAGAAATCATTATCTTTATCATTTCCGACCATTACGGATGAAGCCACTCCCCCGTCTCTGCCATGTGTACAGACTGACATCGGGCGACCAGCCACATCGACAAGAAAACAGCGAGTCTATCGCCGACAGAGCGGCAGGCCGCCAGCGCGTGTGAGCAGCACCTTTTTTGTTTGTTTGGTTGTACACCTCATGGAGATTTGGAATGTTCAGGTTAAACCCTTTTATCCGGGCGGGATTGTCTGCGTCCGTCGTATCGTTGGCGTTTCCGGCCCTGGCCGACGTGAATGAAGAAACGCTGGTGGTGACCGCCTCGGCGACTGAACAGAGCGTCAAAGACGCGCCGGCGAGCATCAGCGTCATCACTCAGCAGGATTTGCAGCGCAAGCCGGTCCAGAACCTGAAAGACGTACTGCGCGATGTGCCCGGGGTCCAGCTCACCAACGAAGGGGATAACCGCAAAGGCGTCAGCATCCGCGGTCTGAGCAGCAGCTATACCCTGATCCTGGTTGACGGCAAGCGCGTCAACTCGCGGAACGCCGTCTTCCGCCACAACGACTTCGACCTTAACTGGATCCCGGTGGATGCCATCGAACGTATCGAAGTGGTGCGCGGCCCGATGTCTTCCCTGTACGGCTCCGATGCGCTCGGCGGCGTGGTCAACATTATTACCAAAAAAATCGGCCAGAAATGGACCGGGACGCTGAGTGCTGATACCACCATCCAGGAGCACCGCGACCGCGGGGATACCTGGAACGGCCAGTTCTTCACCAGCGGCCCGCTGATCGACGGCGTGCTCGGGATGAAGGCCTACGGCAGCCTGGCGAAACGCGCCAAGGACGATCCGCAGTCCTCCAGCAATGCCACCGGCGAAACGCCGCGCATCGAGGGCTTCACCAGCCGCGATGGTAATGTTGAATTCGCCTGGACGCCGAACGACAGCCACGATTTCACCGCGGGCTATGGCTTTGACCGCCAGGATCGCGACTCCGATTCCCTTGACCGCAACCGCCTTGAGCGTGAGAACTACTCCCTGAGCCATAACGGCCGCTGGGATATGGGCAACAGCGAGCTCAAGTTCTACGGCGAAAAGGTGGATAACAAAAATCCGGGGCAGAATGGGACCATCACTTCGGAAAGCAATGCCATCGACGGCAAGTACGTTCTGCCGCTGGACATGATTAACCAGCTGGTGACCTTCGGCGGCGAATGGCGCCACGAAAAGCTGAAAGATCCGGTCAACCTGAGCAGCGGCGGTCAGTCAACGTCGGCCAGCCAGTACGCCCTGTTTATTGAAGACGAATGGCGCATCATCGAGTCGCTGGCGCTGACCACCGGCATTCGTATGGACGACCATCAGACCTATGGCGATCACTGGAGCCCGCGCGCCTATCTGGTGTATAACGCCACCGATACCGTCACCGTCAAAGGCGGCTGGGCGACGGCGTTTAAAGCCCCGTCCCTGCTGCAGCTTAATCCCGACTGGACCACCAACTCCTGCCGCGGCTCGTGCAGCATCGTTGGTAACCCGGATCTAAAACCGGAAACCAGCGAAAGCTTCGAGCTCGGTCTCTACTACCGCGGGGAAGAGGGCTGGCTTGAAAATGTCGAAGGCAGCATCACCACCTTCCAGAATAATGTCGACGACATGATCGATGTTCTGCGCACCTCCAGCGCCAGCGAAGCGCCGGGCTACCCGAACTTTGTCGGCTGGAAAACCGTCAACGGCAAGCGCGTGCCGATCTTCCGCTATTTCAACGTCAACAAAGCGCGCATCAAAGGGGTGGAGACCGAGGTGAAGATCCCGTTTGGCGATGAGTGGAAGCTGACGGTGAACTACACCTACAACGATGGTCGCGATCTGAGCAACGGCGGCGACAAACCGCTGCAGACGCTGCCGTTCCATACCGCCAACGGCACGCTCGACTGGAAACCGCTGGATGACTGGTCCTTCTACGTGACGGCCAACTATACTGGCCAGCAGCGCGCGGTGAGCGCCACCGGCAAAACGCCGGGCGGCTATACCCTGTTTGACGTCGGCGCGGCGTGGCAGGTCACCAAGAATGTGAAACTGCGCTCCGGTGTGCAGAACGTGGGCGATAAAGATCTTAGCCGGGACGACTACAGCTATACCGAAGAGGGCCGTCGCTACTTTATGGCGGTGGATTATCGCTTCTGATTGCCGGCGCTAAAACGCGTCCTGTAGGCCTGAACATGCGCCGCGAAGCAGCTTCGCGGCGCATTTGCGTTTAGCCAAAGAGATGCTGCGCATGGAAGCGCAGATGGTCTTCAATAAACGAGGCAATGAAGTAGTAGCTGTGGTCGTAACCGGGCTGGATGCGCAGCGTTAACGGCCAGGCCTTCTGCCGCGCGACCTCCGCCAGTACCGCCGGCTGCAACTGTCCGGCAAGGAATGGATCGCTGTCGCCCTGATCGATAAGCGTCGGCACAGCGTCCGCCGGCTGGCTGGCCTGCATCAGGGCGCAGCTGTCCCAGGCGTGCCATGTCGATTCATCGGCGCCGAGATAGGCGGTAAACGCTTTCTTACCCCACGGCACCTGGGAGGGATTGACGATCGGCGCGAAGGCGGAGACGCTGACGTAGCGGCCGGGATTGTTGAGCGCCATGATAAGCGCGCCGTGACCGCCCATCGAGTGGCCGCTGATGGCGCAGCGGTCGCCGATGCTAAACTCGCTGCGGATAATCGCGGGCAGTTCGTCGCGCAGGTAATCGTACATTCGATAGTGCGCCGCCCAGGGCGCCTGGGTGGCGTTCAGGTAGAAGCCGGCGCCTTGCCCCAGATCGTAACTGTCGTCGTTGGCCACCTCATCACCGCGCGGGCTGGTATCCGGCATCACCAGCGCGATGCCCAGCTCGGCGGCAATGCGCTGCGCGCCCGCCTTGGTGGTAAAGTTTTCATCGTTACAGGTCAGCCCGGACAGCAAGTACAGCACCGGCGGCGGCGTTTCGCGCTCAGGCGGTAAAAAAATGCTGAACGTCATGGCGCAGTTCAGGACAGGGGAGTGATGACGCCAGCGTTGTTGCCGGCCGTCAAAACAGCGATGCTCTTCAAGCAGTTCCATGCAAGGCTCCTCGGAAGGGGTGTGCGCGTAAACGTTCATAATACAGATATTTCATTAGCCGGTGAGCAACTTTCACTTTCTCCTTTTGAGAACTTACTGCATCATTAATGCAACTTATAGCCAACATGCCGGTGTAGCGATGGCGCTTATGGATGCGTACAGCGGTTGGATCATTCCGGATTCGGCGGTAGGGATTTGGCGCCGCGCTTGAGGCGAGACTTCGCGCCTTAATAAAAGGCAGCGCCAATTTCAATAATTATCGTTACGGCTACTGGATTCTGTGCGCCGCCTCACGCACAATGAATACAAACTTTGCCCCCAGAAAAAGCAAAGAGCGCCACACCTGCAGGAGAAACCCAAATGTCATCACTGAGTAAAGAAGCCGTCCTCGTTCATGAAGCGCTGGTCGCTCGTGGGCTGGAGACGCCGATGCGTGCGCCAGTACAAGAAATTGATAACGAAACACGCAAGCGTTTGATTACCGGTCATATGACCGAGATTATGCAACTGCTGAATCTGGATCTGAGTGATGACAGTCTGATGGAGACCCCGCATCGCATCGCCAAAATGTATGTCGATGAGATCTTCTCCGGACTGGATTATTCTCGCTTCCCGAAAATCACCGTCATTGAAAACAAAATGAAGGTCGATGAAATGGTCACTGTACGCGATATCACCCTGACCAGCACCTGTGAACACCATTTCGTCACCATCGATGGTAAAGCGACGGTAGCCTATATCCCGAAAGATTCGGTGATCGGCCTGTCGAAAATCAACCGTATCGTGCAGTTTTTCGCCCAGCGTCCGCAGGTCCAGGAGCGTCTGACGCAGCAGATCCTGATTGCGCTGCAGACGCTGCTCGGCACCAGCAACGTGGCGGTATCCATTGACGCGGTGCATTACTGCGTGAAAGCGCGCGGCATCCGCGACGCGACCAGCGCCACTACCACCACCTCCCTCGGTGGCCTGTTCAAATCCAGCCAGAATACCCGCCAGGAATTCCTGCGCGCAGTACGTCACCACAGCTAAAACGGAGCAGGGTACATGGAGAGAAATGTCACGCTGGACTTTGTCCGCGGCGTCGCCATCCTCGGTATCCTGCTTCTCAATATCAGCGCCTTCGGCTTGCCGAAGGCCGCTTACCTCAATCCGGCCTGGTCAGGAAGCGCGACCCTCAGCGATACCTGGACATGGGCGCTTCTCGACCTGCTGGCGCAGGTGAAATTTCTCACCCTGTTCGCGCTGCTGTTTGGCGCCGGTCTGCAGCTTCTGCTCCCCCGCGGAAAACGCTGGATCCAGTCGCGCCTGACCCTGCTGGCGCTGCTTGGTTTCATTCACGGTCTTTTCTTCTGGGATGGCGACATTCTGCTGGCCTACGCCCTGGTGGGGCTGGTGAGCTGGCGCATGGTGCGCGAGGCGCAGCATGTCAAATCGCTGTTCAACACTGGGGTGGTGCTCTACCTCACCGGCATTGCGGTGCTGGTCCTGCTGGGGATTATCTCGGGGACGGCCGCGAATCGCTCCTGGGTACCGGACGCGGCCAATCTGCAGTATGAGCAGTACTGGAAGCTGCACGGCGGCATGGAGGCGGTCAGCAACCGGGCGGATATGCTGTCGGACAATCTGTTGGCGCTCGGCGCGCAGTATGGCTGGCAGCTGGCGGGGATGATGCTGATAGGCGCGGCGCTGATGCGCAGCGGCTGGCTGAAAGGGCAGTTCAGCCAGCGTCACTATCGGCGCACCGGCGTGCTGCTGGTGGCGGCCGGGATGGCGGTGAATGTGCCGGCCATTGTCGCCCAGTGGTATCTGGCCTGGGACTATCGCTGGTGCGCGTTTTTACTGCAGGCGCCGCGTGAACTGAGCGCCCCGCTGCAGGCTATCGGCTATGCCTCGCTGGCCTGGGGCTACTGGCCGCAGCTCTGCCGTTTCCGCCTGGTGGGGGCTATCGCCTGCGTTGGACGCATGGCGCTGACCAACTATTTGCTGCAGACCCTGATCTGCACCACCCTGTTTTATCATCTCGGGCTGTTTATGCGCTTCGATCGTCTGCAGCTGCTGGCCTTTGTTCCCCCCATCTGGGCCGTAAACCTCCTTCTGTCATCACTCTGGCTGCGCCGCTTCCGCCAGGGGCCGGTGGAATGGCTGTGGCGTCAGTTAACCCTGCGTGCGTCAGGGACATCATTGAAAGACACATCCAGATAACGATCTCGATCACAATCATTAACAAAACGGATGTAAACGTTTCCAGCCGTGTGACCTCACTCACGTAGCGGACCGCGGGTCGCTGCCAGAATAGCCTCCTTGCTGAGCACAGGAGGTGAATGTGACGTGCTGTAATTCTCTTAAGGTCGCTGAGTATGATCACCATTCGTGATGTCGCCCGCCAGGCGGGCGTATCCGTGGCCACCGTGTCGCGGGTGCTGAACAACAGCGCGCTGGTGAGTCCGGATACGCGCGACGTCGTGATGAAAGCGGTGACCCAGCTGGGCTACCGGCCAAACGCCAATGCCCAGGCGCTGGCCACCCAGGTCAGCGATACCATCGGCGTGGTGGTGATGGACGTCTCCGATGCCTTCTTCGGCGCGCTGGTGAAAGCGGTGGATACCGTCGCCCAGCAGCATCAGAAGTATGTGCTGATCGGCAACAGCTATCACGAGGCGGAAAAAGAGCGCCACGCCATCGAGGTGCTGATCCGCCAGCGCTGCTCGGCGCTGATCGTCCATTCGAAAGCGCTCAGCGATGCTGAACTGAGCGACTTTATGCAACATATCCCGGGGATGGTGCTGATCAACCGCATCGTGCCGGGCTTTGCCCATCGCTGCGTGGGTCTCGACAACGTCAGCGGCGCGCTAATGGCTACCCGCATGCTGCTCAATCACGGCCACCAGCGCATCGGCTATCTCTCCTCAAATCACGGCATTGAAGACGACGATATGCGCCGGGAAGGGTGGAGCAAAGCGCTGCAGGAGCAGGGCATCATCGCCCCGGACAGCTGGGTCGGGTCCGGCTCCCCGGACATGCAGGGCGGCGAAGCGGCGATGGTCGAACTGCTGGGGCGGAATCTCGGCCTCACCGCCGTGTTCGCCTATAACGACAGCATGGCGGCCGGCGCGCTGACAACGCTAAAGGATAACGGCATTGTCGTGCCGCAGCATCTATCGCTGATTGGCTTTGATGATATTCCTATTTCCCGTTACACCGATCCTCAACTGACCACCGTGCGCTATCCGGTGATGTCGATGGCGAAGCTGGCCACCGAGCTGGCGCTGCTGGGGGCGGCCGGCAAGCTGGATCGCGAGGCGACGCACTGCTTTATGCCGACCCTGGTGCGCCGTCACTCCGTTGCCCAGCGGCAAACTGTGGGGCCGATCACTAACTGAAGCGGCAGCGGGATGTAACCGCTTTCAATTTGTGAGTAAATTCACAGTATATTAACATTCGCCTGATTATGATGGCAGCGTTTACCAGTCTGAACCACAAGGTGAGGGGAAATCCTCACTTTTACTATTAGGAACAAGGCGTTAAACGAGTATTAGATCCGTATTTTCCTGGAGCGTTACCCGACACGGAAGACCGAATTTTCGTCGTGAAATGCGTTGTGCGGTAACACTAATGCAACAAGTCCCGCCCGCACTTTTCACAAAAATGACCCTGCATAATAAAACCGGAGATTCCATGAATAAGAAGGTGTTTACCCTCTCTGCTGTAATGGCTGGTCTGTTATTTGGCGCCGCAGCACACGCAGCAGATACCCGTATCGGCGTGACGATTTATAAATATGACGACAACTTTATGTCGGTGGTGCGTAAGGCGATTGAAAAAGATGGCAAATCCGCGCCTGACGTCCAGCTGCTGATGAATGACTCGCAGAACGACCAGTCGAAACAAAACGATCAGATTGACGTGCTGCTGGCGAAAGGCGTGAAAGCCCTGGCGATCAACCTGGTTGACCCGGCTGCGGCGGGAACGGTCATCGAAAAAGCGCGCGGGCAGAATATTCCGGTGGTGTTCTTCAACAAAGAGCCTTCCCGTAAAGCGCTGGATAGTTATGACAAGGCTTACTACGTCGGTACCGACTCGAAAGAGTCCGGGATTATTCAGGGCGATCTGATCGCCAAGCACTGGAAAGCAAACCCGAACTGGGATCTGAATAAAGACGGCCAGATCCAGTACGTCCTGCTGAAAGGCGAACCGGGCCATCCGGATGCGGAAGCGCGTACCACCTACGTTATCAAAGAGCTGAACGATAAAGGTCTGAAGACCCAGCAGCTGCAGATGGACACCGCTATGTGGGATACCGCCCAGGCGAAAGACAAAATGGACGCCTGGCTCTCCGGCCCGAATGCGAACAAGATTGAAGTGGTGATCGCCAACAATGACGCCATGGCGATGGGTGCGGTTGAAGCGCTGAAAGCGCACAACAAGAGCAGCATTCCGGTGTTCGGCGTTGACGCCCTGCCGGAAGCCCTGGCGCTGGTGAAATCCGGCGCGATGGCCGGTACCGTGCTGAACGATGCTAACAACCAGGCGAAAGCGACCTTCGAGCTGGCGAAAAACCTTGCCGACGGAAAAGAGGCGGCGGCAGGCACCAACTGGAAAATTGACAACAAGATTGTTCGCGTCCCCTACGTGGGGGTCGATAAAGACAACCTGAGCCAGTTTACCGGCAAATAATCGTGATGTGAGTTGCGGGCGTGGGTTATCCACGCCCGATTATTCCTGATACAGAACCAGACTCCTGCTGGCGTTATTGCGCCGGACGGGGCGTGCATGAACGCAGCCAGGTATAACTATGGTCAGCAATAATAGCGAACGGTCAGGCGAATATTTGTTGGAGATGACCAACATCAACAAATCGTTTCCTGGCGTCAAGGCTCTTGATAATGTCAACCTGAAGGTTCGTCCGCACTCCATTCATGCGTTAATGGGTGAGAACGGCGCCGGAAAATCGACATTATTAAAATGCCTTTTTGGGATCTATCAAAAAGATTCCGGCAGCATTCTTTTTCAGGGAAAAGAGATCGATTTCCATTCGGCGAAAGAAGCCCTGGAAAACGGTATTTCGATGGTGCATCAGGAATTAAACCTGGTCTTACAGCGTTCGGTCATGGACAACATGTGGCTCGGCCGCTATCCCACCAAAGGCATGTTTGTCGATCAGGACAAAATGTACCGGGATACCAAGGCTATTTTTGATGAGCTGGATATTGATATCGATCCGCGCGCCCGCGTCGGGACTTTATCGGTATCTCAGATGCAGATGATTGAGATCGCGAAGGCGTTTTCCTATGACGCCAAAATCGTCATCATGGACGAGCCGACGTCATCGCTGACGGAGAAAGAGGTCAACCATCTGTTCAAGATCATCCGCAAGCTGAAAGATCGCGGCTGCGGTATCGTCTATATCTCGCACAAAATGGAAGAGATTTTCCAGCTGTGCGATGAAATTACCATCCTGCGCGACGGCCAGTGGATCGCTACCCAGCCGCTGGAAGGGCTGGATATGGACAAGATCATCGCCATGATGGTCGGGCGTTCGCTCAATCAGCGCTTCCCGGATCGTGAAAACACCCCGGGGGAAGTCATCCTCCAGGTGCGCAATCTCACCTCCCTGCGCCAGCCCTCCATTCGCGATGTCTCCTTCGACCTGCATAAGGGCGAAATTCTCGGTATCGCCGGTCTGGTGGGCGCGAAGCGTACCGACATCGTGGAGACCCTGTTCGGGATCCGTGAGAAGGCCAGCGGCACCATTACCCTGCACGGGAAGAAGATCAACAACCACAGCGCCAATGAGGCGATTAACCACGGTTTTGCGCTGGTAACCGAGGAGCGGCGCTCCACCGGAATTTACGCCTATCTGGACATCGGTTTTAACTCGCTGATCTCCAATATTAAGAAATATAAAAACAGCGTCGGCTTGCTGGATAACTCGCGGATGAAGAGCGATACCCAATGGGTGATTGACTCCATGCGCGTTAAAACCCCCGGCCAGCATACGCAGATTGGTTCGCTTTCCGGTGGTAACCAGCAAAAGGTCATTATTGGCCGCTGGCTGCTGACCCAGCCGGAGATCCTGATGCTGGACGAGCCGACGCGCGGTATCGACGTCGGTGCCAAATTCGAGATCTATCAGCTGATTGCCGAGCTGGCTAAAAAAGATAAAGGGATCATTATTATTTCTTCCGAAATGCCGGAACTGCTGGGGATTACCGACCGCATTCTGGTAATGAGCAACGGCCTGGTCGCGGGCATTGTTGAGACTAAAACCACCACGCAAAACGAAATACTGCGTCTTGCGTCATTGCACCTTTAAGATCAGGGGCTTCACATGAGTGCGTTAAATAAAAAGAGTTTTCTCACTTACCTGAAAGAGGGTGGGATATATGTCGTCCTTCTGGTCCTGTTGGCCATTATTATTTTCCAGGATCCGACATTTTTAAGTCTGCTCAACCTGAGTAATATTCTGACCCAGTCCTCGGTGCGTATTATTATTGCCCTCGGCGTGGCCGGGCTTATCGTCACGCAGGGCACGGACCTCTCCGCCGGCCGTCAGGTGGGACTGGCGGCGGTGATTGCCGCGACCATGCTGCAGGCGGTGGATAATGCCAACAAGGTGTTCCCGGATATGGCGACCATGCCGATCCCACTGGTCATCCTGCTGGTATGCGCCATCGGGGCGGTCATCGGCCTGATTAACGGGATCGTCATTGCCTATCTGAACGTGACGCCGTTTATTACCACCCTCGGGACCATGATCATCGTCTACGGCATCAACTCGCTGTACTACGATTTCGTGGGCGCGTCGCCGATCTCCGGCTTCGACAGTCACTTCTCCCATTTCGCGCAGGGGTTTGTGGCGCTGGGCTCGTTCCGCCTGTCCTATATCACCTTCTACGCGCTGATTGCCGTCTTCTTTGTCTGGATCCTGTGGAACAAGACGCGCTTTGGCAAAAACATTTTCGCTATCGGCGGTAACCCGGAAGCGGCGAAAGTCTCCGGGGTTAACGTGGCGTTGAACCTGCTGATGATCTATGCCCTCTCCGGGGTGTTCTACGCCTTCGGCGGCCTGCTGGAAGCCGGTCGTATCGGCTCGGCGACCAATAACCTCGGCTTTATGTACGAACTGGACGCCATCGCCGCCTGCGTGGTGGGCGGTGTATCGTTCAGCGGCGGGGTAGGGACCGTATTCGGCGTGGTGACAGGGGTAATTATCTTCACCGTGATCAACTACGGCCTGACCTACATTGGCGTCAACCCTTACTGGCAGTACATCATTAAGGGGGCGATCATTATCTTCGCCGTGGCGCTGGATTCCCTGAAATACGCCCGTAAGAAGTAATTTATGCCTGAGTAAAAACCCGCGCCTGGCGCGGGTTTTTTTATACCTGAAACGGATGCGATGATGGAGGCTACTTTTCTTTCTGCAGCTCCAGCAGCTGCTCCGGCGTGACCGCCGGGTAGGACTGGGCGTCATCCGGCACGTCGTGCTGCTGCGCCGGAATCGGGATTAAAGGGCCAAGGAAGCGCGGTTCCCGTTTGAAAATGTAGAGGTCCGCCAGCGCGCCGAAGCGGGCGCCGAATTCGCGCAGCCGCACGCTCCACATATCCTTCGGCGACGGCACCGCGTAGCACTGGGCCTGGATCCCCATATGCAGGGCGATAAACAGCGCCCGTTCGCAGTGGAAGCGCTGGGTGATGATAATGAAGTCGTTGGTGTCGAACACTTTGCGGGTGCGGACGATCGAGTCAAGCGTGCGGAAACCGGCATAGTCCAGCACGATATCCGCCGGATCGACGCCGCCTTTAATCAGGTCTCGGCGCATGGTCATCGGTTCATTGTAGCTTTGCAGAGCATTATCGCCGCTCAGCAGCAGATAGTTGACCTTGCCGCTGTTGTAGGCGTTCAGCGCGCCCTGGATGCGGTAGCGGTAATACTGATTGATGACGCCGGTGCGGTAGTATTTAGCGGTGCCCAGCACCACGCCGACCTGGCGGTAGGGGAGGTCCTGCAGCTCGTCATAGATATAGGGCGCGGTTTTCCAGCTCATCCAACGGTCAAGACCCAGCACGGTCAACAGCAGCAGGCCGAGCAGGACTAACAGGCTGTAGAACACACGCTTTAACATGAACTTGGCTCAATAATAGACAACGGAGTCTTCAGGCTACTTTACCCGCCGGGTAAGCGCAAGAAACCCGCGTTTGATTGCGGGGATTTTCAGCAATATAGACAGATCGCCGAACGCAGGCCGGGTAAGGCGTGAGCCGACACCCGGCATAGGGGTCTTCAGCTCGCCATGGCGCGAACCGTAGGTCGGGTAAGCGTAGCGCCACCCGACACCTAAGGGTATAAAAGGTAGGCCGGATAAGCCGAAGACGCCATCCGGCCGTCTGCGCAGGCGGATTAACCTAACAGCACGCGCTCGATATTGTGGCAGCCCAGCGCCTTCAGGGTGGCGACGGTGGCGTCCCACTGAATCAGCGCCGCATCGGCTTTCTCCGCCAGGATCGCCCGCTGGATGTCCGGATAATCATAGCCGTTGAGGCTGAGAAGATTCAGCGCCCCCTGCAGCGGCGGCAGCGTCGGGTTGAACGCCGCGTTTTCCGCATAGCTGCCGCTGAAAAGGGTGCCATCTTTCAGCTCCAGCGCCACGCCGGAAGGCGAATGGCTGTACGGCGCATGGCAGCGGTTAGCGGCCTCAATCGCCGCCTGCGTCAGGGCATCGCCGCTGACCGGGAAGCCGTGGTCCTGGTGGTCCATCAGCAGGGTTTTGATCTCCAGGTCTTTCGGGCCGAAGGCATCCGGCAGATAGTGCTGCAGAGAGTGGGCTTCGCGACCGGGCAGATGAATGCGCAGCGCCAGTCCGCTGTTCAGTTCGTTCATAAACTGACGGCAATGGCCGCACGGCGTGTAGTTCACCGTGATAGCGCGCAGGGAGGTTTCACCGCGCAGCCAGGCGTGGCTGATGGCGCTCTGCTCCGCATGGACGGTCTGCTGCATGGTGGCGCCGAGAAACTCCATGTTGCCGCCAAAGTACCAGCGGCCGCTGACGCCGCGGGCGATAGCCCCGACGTTAAAGTGAGAAAGGTCGGCGCGCGCGCAGGCGGCGGCCAGCGGCAGTAGCGCAAAGGCCAGCGCGTCTTCGTCCAGACCTGTCGCCTGTTGCAGCGTCGCCACCTGATCGGCTTCGAGCAGCGCCGGGAAGTGCGGGTCGGCGAGCATCGGGGAGATGGCCGCCTGCAGGTCTGCTGCCAGAGTCGTCAAAGCAGCTTGAAAACGTGAGTGCATAGCGTTGCCTCATAACAGTGTAATGGGGAACCAGTGTACGGGCGTCAAGGGGTTTCAAATGTGATTTACATCCCATTGCTAATGCAACTTTTCATTGTTGCATTAATAAATGTGACTTGAATCACAATTTATCCCACCACCGCGAGGATCAGTGGGAATAAAAATGGCGCCATCAACGAGGTGATGATCCCGCACAGCACCAGCGCCAGCGAGCTGAACGCTCCTTCCTGATAGTCCAGTTCCGCACAGCGGGCGGTACCGAGGGCGTGCGAGGCGGTGCCCATCGACAGGCCACGCGATGCTTTGGTGCGAATACGCATCAGGTTGAGCAGCGTATGGCCGAATACCGCGCCAAGGATACCGACAAAAATCACGCACACGGCGCTGATGGCCGGGATGCCGCCGATACTGCCGCTCACCGCCATCGCAATCGGCGTGGTCACCGATTTGGGCAGAACAGAGGCGGCGATTTGCGGCGTGGCGCCCATCAGCAGGGCCACGGTGGTACCGGTGATCATCGCCACGCAGCTGCCGATAAAGCAGATGGTGATGATCGATTTCCAGCGCGCGCGGATCTGGTGCAGCTGTTCATATAGCGGGAAGGCCAGCGCGACCACCGCCGGCTGCAGCAGATCGTTCAGGATCTTGCTGCCGGCAAAATAACGTTCATAGGAGATCCCGGTCAGCAGCAGAAAGGGAATGATCACCACCATCGCCACCAGCAGCGGGTTGAGCAGCGGGAATTTGAAGCGGGCCGCCAGTTTGCGAGCGAGGAAAAAGACGATCAGGGTAAGCGGTAGCGACCACCAGATTTCATGCATCATTTTTCTTTTCCTTTTGCCCAATCACTTTACGTTCGCCATGCACCAGATGGGAACTCCAGCTCACCACCACAAACACCACCAGCGTGCTGATGGCGCAGGAGATAACGACAGGCCCAAGCTGGGCGCGTAGCAGATCCCAGTACTGCATCACGCCGACGCCGATCGGCACGAACAGGAGCGCCATATAGCGGATCAGGATATTGCAGCCGGGGTTGACCCACTGCGGCGGCATAATTTGCAGCGCCAGCAGCACGAAGAGGATCAGCATGCCGATGATGCTGCCGGGGATGGTGATGGGCAGCAGCCCGGCGATAAATATTCCGGCGTACAAGCAGGCGTAAATCAGGACGAAAGCCCGCAGGTACTGCCAGATAATAGTCAGCGATTTACTCATGGTAATAACCCTTGATGAAGTGCATTCATCATACAATTAATCCCTAAAATGTGCTACCGATCACATCATGAATTCTATGCATAGCGCTGATAGCTTACGGGAACCATCGTCTCGCCCGTCAGAGTCCGAAGCCTTGCGGCTTAGACGGTTTCTCTCCCCACGCTACCTTGCTGGACGAGGCGCGGCAAATAAAGGTAAATGAGACGCCACAGGCCCCTGTAAAGCATAGAGATTATCTCGCCGTTTTGCCGCCTCGGGCGTCCGGGGACCGGAGTGCGCCGGGTCGGACGCATTGAGCGCTTTCAACCAACGCCCGGAGGCGCTACCATAGCGCCTCTTTTTTTTCCGGGTAACGATATGCGTGTACTACTGGCGCCGATGGAAGGCGTGCTCGATTCGCTGGTGCGCGAGCTGCTGACCGAGGTTAACGATTACGATCTGTGCATCACCGAATTTCTGCGCGTGGTGGACCAACTGCTGCCGGTCAAATCGTTCTACAGGCTGTGCCCGGAACTGCATCATCAAAGCCGTACCCCGTCCGGTACCCGCGTGCGCGTCCAGCTGCTGGGACAATATCCCGAGTGGCTGGCGGAAAACGCCGCCCGCGCGGTGGCGCTGGGTTCGTGGGGCGTTGATTTAAACTGCGGCTGTCCGTCGAAGCTGGTGAACGGCAGCGGCGGTGGGGCGACGCTACTGAAAGATCCAGAGCTGATCTATCGCGGCGCCAAAGCCATGCGCGAAGCGGTCCCTGCGGATTTACCGGTGACCGTCAAGGTGCGTCTCGGCTGGGATAGCGGCGAAAGGCGCTTTGAAATCGCCGACGCGGTGCAGCAGGCAGGGGCCAGCGAGCTGGTGGTCCATGGCCGCACCAAAGAAGATGGCTACAAAGCAGAGCGCATCAACTGGCAGGCCATCGGCGAGATCCGCCAGCGTCTGACTATTCCGGTGGTCGCCAACGGCGAGATCTGGGACTGGCAAAGCGCGCAGGACTGTATGGCCGTCACCGGCTGCGATTCGGTGATGATTGGCCGCGGGGCGCTCAACGTGCCGAACCTCAGCCGGGTGATCAAATACAACGAACCGCGCATGCCGTGGCCGCAGGTGGTTCAGCTGTTGCAAAAATATACCCGTCTGGAAAAGCAGGGCGATACCGGCCTGTATCATGTGGCGAGAATTAAGCAGTGGCTGGGCTATTTACGCAAGGAATATACCGAGGCGCTGACGCTGTTTAATGAAATTCGCGCCCTGCAAACCTCTGCTGAAATAGCGGCGGCGATCGCCCGCTATTAAGCGCCATATTGTTATTCGCTTCACATATTATTACTTGCATGCCTATTGATGATAGGCATGTGTTGAATAAAGTGATAATGTGCCGTCAATCAATTCAGGATTGCTACTGAACACAGGCAAAACCTAAGCACTTCCGTCATGCGTGGCGGCAAGTGCTTAGGTTTTTTTTTGGCAAAAATTTAACGGTGGGTAAATGATGACGTAAAACAAGCGGTTGTAATTAATCTTTTCTCTGGCTCGGTCGCGGTTTTATTACCGAAGGACGCCCCTTGCCATTCATTTTTTAAAAAAGAAAACAGGTAAATAAATAGCCTGGGGATCCCCTTTGTTTTTATTCAGTCACGGTGGAGATCACAATGTATAACAAAAAAATAAATCAGCTTTTTATCGGCGCGGCGCTGGCGACTATGGCGCCCGCCGTGAACGCGGCGCAAACCCCGGCGTGGAACGGCAGCGTGCTGGGGTTTGAAGCCGGACAACCAGGGCTGCTGGGCGATATGCTGGGCATTCGTCCCATCCTTGAAGAGAACGGCTTTCATTATAATCTTGGCTATCTTAACGAGATGGCCTACAACGCCGGCGGCGGCTATAACCATGATAAACATCTGGCCTATATTGACCAGGTGTCATTGACCTTTACCCAGGATCTGGAGCGCTGGACCGGCATACCGGACGCGCGGCTTGAGGGTAATATCGTCAACCGCAACCATGATGATAACCTCACCACGAAACGGCTGCAGGATCCGCGGGTCAGCTTTAACGATCTGTCGCAGGAGAGCTGGGGCGGCGGGTCGATCACCCGTCTCGGCTGGCTGACCTTCGCCCGCAGCTTTGACGACCGTCGCCTGACCTGGCGTATCGGCATGATGAACAAGGTGCAAACCTTCGACCAAATCATTCCCTGCGATTTCCAGCTGCTGACCCAGTGCGGCGGCAAATCGGCCAACTCGCTGACGTGGAATAACTGGAATATCCACACCTGGGGCACCACCCTCGAGTACAAGCTGACGCCGACGGTCACCCTCAAAGGCGGGGTGATGGAGCAGAACCCGCAGGCCGCCTCGCGCAGCCACGCCTGGAGCTGGTCGACGAAGGGCAGCAAAGGCATTTTACTGCCAATGGAGATCGAAACCCGCCCGCTGATTAATGGCCTTCCGGGGGCCTATAACCTCGGTGTGGTCTGGACTAACGCGCCGCAAAGCGACCTCTATAGCGGCAAATCTGGCGGCGCCGGGGCGACGGACCCGCAAGGCTACGCCGAGCACGACAGCACCTGGTTTATGTACGCTGGCCTGAACCAGCAGATTACCCGCCATGCCGACGATCCGCTGCGGGGAATGAGCGTCTCGCTGAGCGGCAGCCTCAGCGACCAGCGCAGCAACTATATCCACTCCGCCGTCGCCGCCTCACTGCGCTACCGCGGGCTGTTTGACGCCCGTCCGGAGGACTGGATCGGCTTCGGCCTGACGTGGATCGACATGAGCAGCCACTACGCGCGCAATCAGCGCTATATGAACCAGCTCAGCGGCGCCACCGACTATAACGATCCGGCCTGGCTGCCGGTGGTAGGCCACTCGCTGAATGGCGAACTCTATTATCGCTTCCGCCCGGTCTCCTGGCTGGAGCTGCAACCGGGCCTGCAGTACTGGCACCGTCCGGGCGGCGTTGCGCAGACCCAGGACGCGTGGGTGGTGGAGTGGAAAACCGTCGTGACCTTCTGATAGTCGCGATCTTTATCACGTTTTTTCACTTGTCAGGTTGAGCGCGCAGCAGAAGTTGTTACAGTGCTGCCGTTGGATTGCAACTGCTGCGGCAGGCAAAACCTGATTACCTGGCGTTTCGTCGGGGGTCAGGTTTTTTTGTTTCTGGGGTCAATATGCAAATCGCCAAAGTACTCAATAACAATGTGGTGGTGGTTCTTGACGATCACCAGCGCGAACAGGTGGTGATGGGGCGAGGGCTGGCCTTTCAGAAACGCCCGGGCGACGCGCTGGACGACAGCAAAATTGAAAAAGTCTTCGCCTTACAAAGCGATGAACTGGTAGGCCGTCTGGGTGAGTTACTCAGTCAGATTCCGTTAGAAGTGATGACTACCTGCGATCGCATTATCGACCTGGCACGCGGGCGGTTGGGCAAGTTACAGGAAAGTTTGTACATCACGTTAACGGATCACTGTCACTTTGCTATCGAGCGGCAAAAAAAGGGCATCGCGCTGCGTAACGTACTGCTGTGGGAGATCAAGCGGCTCTATCCGAAGGAGTTCGCGCTGGGCCAGGAGGCAAGGGCCATCATTGCCAAAAGGCTCGGCGTGGCGCTGGCGGAGGATGAAGCCGGATTTATCGCCCTGCATCTGGTGACGGCGCAGCTCAACAGCGAAATGCCGGAGGTCATGCACGTGACCCGGGTGATGCAGGAGATCCTGCAGCTGGTGAAGTATCAGCTGCAGCTGAACTACGACGAGGAGTCGCTGAGCTATCAGCGTTTCGTCACCCACCTGAAGTTTTTCGCTCAGCGGATGCTGACCCGCACGGTGGTGGAAGATGACGACGTCTCGCTGCACAGCGCGGTGAAAGACAACTACGCCAAAGCGTGGAAGTGTGCGGAAACGGTGGCGACGCATCTGCAAAAGCAGTATCAGCGGGCGCTGACCACCGAAGAAATTATGTTTCTTGCCATTCATATTGAACGGGTAAGAAAAGAGGGACGCTAAGTCTCCCGACAAACTGGATTGTTACTGCATGATGCAGGCAAAACCTGAGCGCGACGCCTACCGGCGTGGTTCTCGGGTTTTTTTTATTTTTACTACTCAGTCGCCGGTTGTCTGCGGGCAGCGGCAGTAAGGAAAAGAGCATGGAATATAAAGCACTCGCGCAGGATATTCTCAACCGCGTCGGCGGCAAAGAGAACATTGTGAGTCTGGTTCACTGTGCGACACGTCTGCGTTTTAAACTGAAAGATAACGGCAATGCCGATGCCGAAGGGCTGAAGGCGAATCCGGGCGTCATTATGGTGGTGGAGAGCGGCGGCCAGTTTCAGGTGGTGATTGGCAACCACGTCCACGACGTCTGGCAGGCGGTGCGCCAGGAGGCTGGGCTGAGCGATGACAGCGAGCCGACGGCGGAAAGCGTTGAAAAAGGGTCGCTGCTGGGGCAGATCATCGATGTCGTGTCGGGGATATTCACGCCGTTTATCGGCGTGCTGGCAGCCTCTGGTATCCTCAAAGGAATGCTGGCGCTGGCGGTCGTCTGCGGTTGGCTGACCCCGCAACAGGGAACCTATAAAATCTGGTTTGCCGCCAGCGACGCGCTGTTCTTTTTCTTCCCGCTGTTTCTCGGTTACACCGCCGGTAAAAAATTTGGCGGTAACCCGTTTGTTTCAATGGTGATCGGTGGAGCGTTAACCCACCCGCTGATGATTCAGGCCTTTGAGGCCAGCCAGGCGCCGGGCGCGGCGGTGGAGCACTTTCTCGGCATCCCGGTGACCTTTATCAATTACAGCTCATCGGTGATCCCGATTATTCTCGCTTCATGGGTCTGCTGCTGGCTGGAGCGCAAGAGCAACGCGCTGCTGCCGTCATCGATGAAAAACTTTTTTACCCCGGCGATTTGTCTCGCCGTTGTGGTTCCGCTGACGTTTCTGCTGATTGGTCCTCTGGCGACCTGGCTCAGTCATCTGTTGGCCCAGGGGTATCAGATTATCTACGCGGTGGCGCCGTGGCTGGCGGGAGCGGCGATGGGCGCGCTGTGGCAGGTTTGTGTGATCTTCGGCCTGCATTGGGGGCTGATTCCGCTGATGATTAACAATCTGACGGTGCTTGGCCATGATTCCATGCTGCCCATGCTGTTGCCGGCCGTGATGGGACAGGTCGGCGCGGTGCTGGGTATTTTGCTGAAAACCCGCGACGCCCGCCAGAAAGTGCTGGCCGGCTCTGCGTTTTCAGCGGGCATCTTCGGCATTACCGAGCCGGCTATCTATGGCTTAACATTGCCGCTGCGCCGGCCATTTATCTTCGGCTGCGTGGCGGGCGCCATTGGCGGCGCGATTGTGGGCTTCAGCAACGCTCACGTCTATTCATTCGGCTTCGGGAACATTTTTACTGTCGCACAAATGATCCCGCCCCAAGGGCTTGATAGCACCGTTTGGGGCGGCGTAGTGGGTATCTTCGCGGCGTTGATTATCTCCTGTGGTTTAACTTTCTTCGCCGGCCTGCCGCGCGCCAGCGCCGCGCCGGGCGCCGTGGCGGTAGCGCCGGTCTCGGCAAATGACATCCTGGCGCCGATGAGCGGCAGCGTCATCGCCCTCGATCAGGTGCCGGACAGCACCTTCGCCAGCGGCCTGCTGGGGAGAGGAGTCGCCATTATCCCGGCGGTGGGAAAAGTCATTGCCCCATTCCCGGGCGAAGTGGCTTCCCTGTTTCAGACTAAACACGCCATCGGCCTGCAGAGCGACAGCGGCATCGAGCTGCTGATCCACGTTGGCATCGACACGGTCAAACTCGACGGCGTGCCGTTTACCGCGCATGTGAAAGAGGGCGACAGGGTACAGGCCGGCGATCTGCTGATTGAGTTCGATCGTCAGGCGATTCTGGACGCCGGTTACGACCTGGCGACCCCGATTATTATCAGCAACAGCGATGACTATCGTGAGATCGACACGGTGGCGCCCAGCGCCGTCGAAGCCGGTCAGCCGTTGTTGTCAGTCAGCCATTAATCACAGGAGAGAGAGATGAAAACATTCCCGACAGATTTTTTATGGGGCGGCGCGACCGCGGCGAATCAGGTGGAAGGGGCGTACCTGGAAGATGGCAAAGGGTTATCCACCTCCGATGTGCAGCCGCACGGCGTCTTCGGCGAAGTGGTCGAGCGCGTACCCGGCGACAGCGGCATAAAGGATGTGGCGATCGATTTTTACCATCGCTACCCGGAAGATATCGCCCTGTTCGCTGAGATGGGCTTTAACTGCCTGCGGGTCTCCATCGCCTGGACGCGAATTTACCCCAACGGCGACGACGCCGAGCCGAACGAAGCCGGACTCGCCTTCTACGACAAATTGTTCGACGAGATGGCGAAGCACAACATCACTCCGCTGGTGACGCTGTCGCATTATGAAATGCCATGGGCGCTGGTGAAAAATTACGGCGGCTGGGGCAGCCGGCAGGTGATTGGCTTCTTTGAGCGCTACGCCCGGACGGTGTTCAGCCGTTATAAAAACAAAGTCAAACTGTGGCTGACCTTTAACGAAATCAATATGTCGCTGCATGCCCCGCTGACCGGCGTCGGCCTGCCGGCCGGCAGCAGCAATGGCGAGGTGTATCAGGCCATTCATCACCAGCTGGTGGCCAGCGCTCTGGCGGTCAAAGCCTGTCATGAGCTGGTGCCCGAGGGCAAAATCGGCAATATGCTGCTCGGCGGGCTGATGTATCCCCTGAGCTGCAAACCGGAAGATGTGTTTGAGACGCTGCAGGAGAACCGCAGCTGGCAGTTCTTCGGCGACGTGCAGGCGCGCGGGGCGTACCCGGGCTATATGCAGCGCTTTTTCCGCGACAACGGCATCACGCTCGACATCACCGAGGCCGATCGCGAAACGCTGAAAACCACCGTCGATTTTATCTCCTTCAGCTACTACATGACCGGGTGCGTCACCGCCGATGAGGCGCTGAACCAGCAGGCGCGCGGCAATATACTTAGCATGGTGCCGAACCCGCACCTGGCGAGCTCGGAGTGGGGCTGGCAGATAGACCCCCTCGGCCTGCGTACGCTGCTGAACGTGCTGTGGGATCGCTATCAGAAGCCGCTGTTTATCGTGGAAAACGGTCTGGGCGCCAAAGATAAGGTGGAAGCCGACGGCAGCATTAATGATGACTACCGCATCAGCTACCTGAACGACCACCTGGTGCAGGCGCGGGAAGCCATTGACGATGGCGTTGAGCTGATGGGCTTTACCAGCTGGGGGCCGATTGACCTGGTGAGCGCCTCGAAGGCGGAGCTGTCGAAGCGCTACGGCTTTATCTATGTTGACCGCCATGATGACGGCACCGGCACCCTGGCACGCAGTAAGAAGAAGAGCTTTGACTGGTATAAAGAGGTGATTGCCAGCCGCGGCGCCAGCCTGAAAGCGTAATGCTTCCCCGCCCGGCCATCGCCGGGCGAGGGATCAGCCCGGTTTACGCGCGCGCAGTAAAAAGATCATCGGACGCTCTTTCTCTTCATCCAGGGCAGGCTGTTGAGCAATCTGTTCGGCGCTCGGACCCCACTCATCCAGCTGCTCCAGCACAAAACCAGCGGCGATAAGCGCGTTTACCCAGCTTGAGAGTTTGCGGTGCTGTTTAATGACGCCCTCGGCAAACCAGTTGCTTACGCGCTCGCCCTCCTGCTGATAGTGGCTGACCGGCCAGCTTTTTTGCCCCTGCTCATTTACCTGCCATCCCTGCTGCAGCGGCGCGGTATAGATGGGATGTTCCGCGGAAAAGACCAGGATGCCGCCAGGGACCAGCGCCTGCTGCAGGACGGTGAAGAGCGGGGCGATGTCTGGTAAGTAATGGAGCGCCAGTGAGCTGTAAACCAGATCGCAGCTGTTGGCGGGCAACGTCAGGGTTTGCAGATCGGCGCAGCGGTAGTCAATCTCATCCCCGCGGGTCATCTCTCGCGCCTGCGCCAGCATACGTCGGGAGATATCAAAACCAATTATCTGGCTGGCTCCCTGCTGCTGCGCCCAGCGGCAAAACCAGCCGTAGCCACAACCGAGATCCACCACCCGCAAACCGGTTACTGGCGGCAGCATTGCCTGCAGCGATGGCCACTCTGGTGCACCCTCCAGTCCCTTCACCGAGCGATCGAGGGTCGCATAGCCGGCAAAGAACTGCGGGTCGTCATAAATATTCTGACTCATATTCATCCCTTGAATTGATAAGGTTGTTTATTTTTAGCTAACTAATAATTTAGTCACACGCTTTACTAAACGCGTTTAATTCAATTAATTTATGATAACCAACCTGATTATGTTATCTGACCTGTTAAATGAAATTGATATTAAAAAATAGCGTGCTGGCGGCGTTGCCCCTGGCCATCGCGCTGGCTGGCTGCGCGCCTTCTCATGAGGTCGCTAATCCGCCGCAGCAGCAAATTCCGGCTTCCCACGTTTCCATGGATCTTCCCGCCGCCGTCAAAAATGGCTGGCCACACACCGACTGGTGGAAAGACTACCACGATGCCCAACTGGATAATCTGATTCAGCGCGCACTCGCCAACGCGCCGGACATGCAGATTGCCGAACAGCGCATCAGGCTTGCTGAAGCGCAGGCGCGAATGTCGCAGGCGAATCTTGGCCCGGAGATGGATTTCTCCGCCGATATCGAACGGCAGAAAATGTCCGCTGAAGGCCTGATGGGGCCGTTCGCCACCGATACCGACGGCAATACCGGCCCGTGGTACACCAATGGCACCTTCGGCCTGACTGCCGGCTGGGATCTCGATCTGTGGGGCAAAAACCGCGCGCAGGTGAAAGCGCGCATCGGCGAGCTGAAAGCCCAGGTGGCCGAGCAGGCCCAGACCCGCGAGCTGCTCTCCGGCAGCGTGGCGCGCCTGTACTGGCAGTGGCAGACGGAAGCGGCGATCAAAGCGGTGCTGCAGCAGGTGAAAAACGAGCAAAATAATATCGTGACGGTCGACAAGGCCCTGTATCAGCGCGGGATCACCAACTCCGCCGAAGGGGCGGAGAACGATATTAACGTCAGCAAAACCGACCAGCAGCTGGCGGACGTGGCGGGCACGATGAAAGAGATTGAAGCGCGGCTGATGGCCCTGACCAACAGCCAGAGCCAGTCGCTAAACCTCAAACCCGCCAGCCTGCCGACGGTCAGCGCGCAGCTGCCGGATACCCTCGGCTATGAGCTGCTGGCGCGCCGCCCGGATCTGCAGGTCGCTCACTGGTATATCGAGGCGTCGCTGAGCGAAGTGGACGCGGCGAAGGCGGCGTTTTATCCGGACATCAACCTGATGGCTTTCCTGCAGCAGGATGCCCTGCACTTAAGCGATCTTTTCCGCCATTCGGCGCAGCAGATGGGCGTCACCGCCGGACTGACGCTGCCGATCTTCGACAGCGGTCGTCTCAATGCTAATCTGGATATCGCCAGCGCGCAGAACAGCCTGTCCATCGCCCAATACAACAAAGCGGTGGTGGACGCCGTCAACCAGGTGGCGAAAACCGCCAGCCAGGTTGAGACGCTGATGGCCAAAAGCCAACAGCAGCAGCAGGTTGAAAAAGACGCCCAGCGGGTGGTGGATCTGGCGCAGGCCCGAATGGCGGCGGGGATCCTGCCCGGCTCCAGGGTGAGCCTGGCGAAACTCCCGGCGCTGCAGGAGCGTATCACCGCCTTGCGCCTGCACGGCCAGTGGATTGACGCCAGCATTCAGCTGACCTCGGCCCTTGGCGGCGGCTACCATCAGACGGTGAAGTAACCGCCAACCACGGTGCGCCCGCGGGCGCGCCGCTCAGTCTTTCTTCTTACTCTCGCGCCGCCTGAGCCACCAGTGGGCGGCCACGACCACCACCACCGCGAGGATCAGCCAGATCCAATGCTTAAGATGGGCGTCCAGATGGTGCAGCCACGGGCCGACCACCTCGCCGCCAAGATAGCCTATGGTAGTAAACAGCAGGGCCCACACCAGCGCTCCGACAATATTCAGCGGCAGGAAAATGCGCGGCGGCAGGCGGCTGGCGCCGATCAGCAGGGGGCCGATCACCCGGAAGCCGTACATAAAGCGGGTGCCGATGACAAACAGCCACGGCCGGTGCTGGATCATGCGCTGCGCTTTCCGGATCCGCGCCTTCTGGCTGGCGAAACGGCGCAGAATGCGCCCGCCGAAGCGGCGACCAAGCAGATAGAGCAGCTGATCGCCAATCATCCCGCCGAGGGCGACGGCGATCACCACCAGGGGAAACTTCAGTAGCCCCTGATGCGCTGCGACGCCGCCCAGCAGGGTAATGGTCTCACCTTCCGCCATGCTGCCGACGATCAGCGCCGCGTAGCCATACTGGGAAATCAGGTGATTGATATCCATAAACAGCTTTTCTCCTTACCTCATCACCTCTTAATCATACACCCTGCTGACCAAAACGCGGCGAAGCAGATTTTTTGCGCTGTACACAAAATAATCTGCAGGGTGAATTATACTTGAATCAGTGCAGTACGAAGCCGTGACAAGGGGGACGCTATGAACCATGTCTGGGGGCTCTTCGCTCATCCCAACCGGGAGATGAGCGTGATTAAGAGCGAGAATGAAACCATTTCTCATCACTATACGCACCATGTGCTGCTGATGGCGGCGGTTCCGGTGGTTTGCGCCTTTATCGGCACCACGCAGTTGGGCTGGAACTTCGGCGACGGCACTATTATTAAACTGTCGATGTTGACCGGGCTGGCGCTGGCGGTGCTGTTTTATGCCGTGATGCTCGCCGGGGTGGCGATCATGGGGCGGGTCATCTGGTGGATGGCCAGGCAGTATCCACAGCAGCCTTCCCTGAAACGCTGCATGGTATTTGCCGGCTATGTGGCCACACCGCTGTTCCTGAGCGGGATTGTGGCGCTCTATCCGCTGGTCTGGCTATGCGCGCTGATCGGTACCATTGCCCTGTTCTATACTGGCTATCTGCTCTATCTCGGGATCCCGACCTTCCTGAGCATTAACCGGGAAGAGGGGCTCAGTTTCGCCAGCTCAACCCTGGCCATCGGGGTGCTGGTGCTCGAAGTCCTGCTGGCGATCACCGTGGTGCTGTGGGGGTATGGCTACCGACTCTTCTGATCGGACGTAACGGGTCAATATGCATTGCCGGCAAATATGTATTTTATGTCGGCAATGCAGCATTTCTTCACGATTCTTATTAGGCACAGGGCCTTACAGCGCGGTATGATGGCGTTTGCCAGCGAAGTTGCCCACTTAACCTCGCGGCGTACGTTGCATAACGTGCAAAAATACTTTTCAGAATGCCCATGATGCCGAAATTTCGAGTCTCTTTGCTCAGCCTGACCTTGCTGCTGGCTGTGCCTTTTGCGCCCCAGGCGTTAGCAAAAACCTCCGCGGCGGTGACCGCCTCGCAGCCGGACATCGCTTCCGGCAGCGCCATGATCGTCGATCTGGCCACCAAAAAAATCATCTACGCCAGCCAGCCGGATCTGGTGCGCCCGATGGCGTCGATCACCAAGGTGATGACCGCCATGGTGGTGCTCGATGCCCATCTGCCGTTGGATGAGATGCTGACGGTGGATATCAGCCATACCCCGGAAATGAAGGGGATTTACTCGCGCGTGCGTCTCAACAGCCAAATCAGCCGCCGCGATATGCTGCTGCTGGCGCTGATGTCTTCCGAGAACCGTGCGGCCGCCAGCCTGGCGCATCACTATCCGGGCGGCTACGACGCCTTTATTCGCGCGATGAACGCCAAAGCGCAGGCGCTGGGGATGACCCATACCCGCTACGTGGAGCCCACCGGTCTGTCAGTGCATAACGTCTCCACCGCCCGCGATCTGACCAAACTGCTGATCGCCAGCGAGCAGTACCCGCTGATCGGCCAGCTGAGCACCACCAAAGAAGAGACCGCCACCTTTGCCCATCCGGCCTACAGCCTGCCGTTCCGCAACACTAACCATCTGGTGTATCGCGACAACTGGAACATCCAGCTGACCAAAACCGGCTTCACCAACGCCGCCGGCCACTGCCTGATTATGCGCACGGTGATCAACCAACGCCCGGTGGCGCTGGTGGTGATGGATGCCTTCGGCAAATATACCCACTTTGCCGACGCCAGCCGTTTGCGCACGTGGATCGAGACCGGGAAGGTGATGCCGGTGCCGGCTTCGGCGCTGAGCTATAAGAAGCAGCGCGAAGCGCAGATGGCGGAGGCGATGCTGAAAGGCGGCGCCCAGACCGCGCAGAACGATTAATCTGCACATCCCCCGGATGACGGCGCATTGCGCCTTATCCGGGCTACGTGATTTGGCACCCGGTTCGCCCCCTTCGTAGGCCCGGCAAGCGCAGCGCCGCCGGGCAATCAGGCCGAGTGGCGGATGGTGGCTGACGCCTTATCCGGCCTGGGTGATTTGGCGCTGGGTTCGCCCCCTTCGTAGGCCCGGCAAGCGCAGCGCCGCCGGGCAATCAGGCCGAGTGCCGGTGGTTGTGGCGGATGGTGGCTGACGCCTTATCCGGCCTGGGGAACCGCGCTGAACGGTAGCCCGGCTGAGGCGTTTACGCCGCGAGCCGGGGATTTGACGCCGAATATTACTCCGGGAGCGTCCAGTCGCCGTCACCCAGCGCGCGCTGCATAATCAACGTATCCCGCCAGTCGCCCATCTTATAGCCGACGCTGCGCAGCTGACCCGCCACGGTAAAACTGAACTTTTTATGGATCGCCAGCGAGCCGGCATTGTTATGGCCATCGCCGATGATCGCCAGCATCTGCCGCCACGGGCCTTTCTCGCATTCGGCGATCAGCCGCGACAGCAGCGCGCTGCCGATGCCGCGCCCGCCCATTCCGGACTCCACGTAGATCGATTCCTCGAGGGTATAGCGATAGGCCGGGCGCGGGCGATAGAAAGTGGCGTAGCAGTAGCCGACGATAGCCCCGCGCCACAGCGCGACCAGCCAGGGCAGCCCGTTATCGCGCACGGTCTGGATCCGTTTACGCATTTCGTCAACGGTGGGGGGGATCTCTTCGAAGGAGGCGCGGCCATTAAGCACGTGCCAGACATACAGCGCGGCGATGGCGTGCGCATCGTCGGGCAGCGCTTCACGAATTTCTAAATCACTGTCGAGTAACGGGGCCTCTGCGGGCATGGCGGCGCTCCTGAATCTGCCGGAGAGACATTCTCCGGCGTGCAGCGTAATACAGAAGCGCCAGGCTGAATAGTCCTGCCGCCGATTATTGCGGATCCGCCGGGGAGACCGGCGCCGGGGCCGCTTCACCCCAATATTTCTGCTTACTGGTTTTACCAATCCCCGGGTTCATGCTGTTGGTCGGATCGTTCTGGCGATAGAACTGCTGCAGGCTCTCCGGCGCTTCATACAGATGACCCACGTTATGCTCCGCCGGGTACTGGGCGCCGCGCGCTTTCAGCAACTCCAGCATCTGCTCCTTCAGCGCATGGGCATCGACCCCTTTCTTGACGATGTAATCCTGATGGAACACATGACACATAAAGTGGCCATAGTAGAGCTTGTGCACCAGCTGGCTGTCGATCTCCGGCGGCAGATGTTCGAACCACTCGGTATCGTTGCGGCGCAGGGCGATATCCAGCGCCAGAATATCTTCGACTTCGTCGGCATGCACCGCCTGATAGCGGATCGCCGCGCCGGCGGCGGCAAAGCGATGGAGAAACGCCTTACTGCCTTCCTCCGGCGTACAGGCGAAGAAATCTCCCTCGGCCTGCTGGAAGTATTCCGTCAGCCAGCGCTGTGCTTCTTCGATGCCGTCGCCGGCCATCTTCAGCAGCAGATGGTGTTCATATTTGTCGCGCCAGGTTTTCATCCGCTCCGGTAAATGCGCCGGGAAGACGTGGCCGAGCTTCTGCATAAAGCGGTCGGTAAAGTGCGGTTTAAACAGCGACACTTTCTCCAGCATCGCGTCGGTTCGCCCCTTCATGGTGAAGAAGAACGGCATTTTGTCGGTGCCGAGCTTGTCGATCATCAGGAAGGTGTCTTTGCCATACTTCTCGGCGATATCGTAAATATCGCGGTGCATATATTCCCCGGCCACCGGCAGATGCTGGAACTCGGCGAGGATATGGCGGCGGATCTCGGTCAATACCTGCGGCTGGTTCGTGCCAATGTAAAACACCTGCTGGCGCTTTTCCGCCGGGAAGGTATCGAGACGCACGGCGAAAACCGCCAGCTTGCCGGCGCAGCCGGAGGATTCGAACAGGCGGTCCGGGTCAGCGTTGTAGCGTGCCGGGGTGTCGGCATCGACATCGCGCACGCGGGTAACATAGTCGTGATCGTGGGCGTGGCGGCCATCGTGCAGCACATCGCTATCGCTGATCCGCTCGTCGTCGAGTCGGCTGAGGATCTGCTCCGGCGTACTGCCGAGATCGATGCCCAGATGGTTGACCAGCTTCAGCTTGCCGTCGGCGTCAATCTGTGCGAACAGCGACATCTCGGTGTAGGCCGGCCCGCGCTGCACCAGGGAACCGCCGGAGTTGTTGCAGATCCCGCCGATCACCGACGCGCCGATGCACGATGAGCCGATCACTGAGTGCGGCTCGCGCCCCAGCGGTTTCAGCGCTTTTTCCAGTGAGTAGAGCGTGGTGCCGGGCCAGGCCAGCACCTGCTCGCCTTTGTCCAGCAGATGCAGTTTATCCAGGCGCAGAGTGCTGATAATCACGATCTCGCGATCGTAATCATTGCCGTTGGGGGTGGAGCCTTCGGTCAGGCCGGTGTTGGCCGCCTGCATCAGAATGATTTTATCGGCGTCGACGCAGGCGTTGAGCACGCGCCAGAGTTCCAAAAGGGTGCCGGGAAAGACAACCGCCAGCGCCTCGCCCTGACCGGAGCGGAAGCCTTTGCGGTAGCGCTGGGTTTTTGCCGGGTCGGTCAGCAGATGCGAAGGGCCAACCAGGCGCGCGAGGTCAGCCAGAAACGTTTTATTGGTGTTAGTGGGTGCAGATGACATGTTCCACTCCTTGTGGTGGTGCGCGAAATATCGAGGATAAGCATAGCGCTTTGTATGACAATTTGATGCATGAATGTTTCGCAAAAATCAGAGAAGAACCTTAGCATTCTGCGGGCGCGTTGTTTATATATATGGCAAACTGCGGTTTTTATTATGTTTTACCGAGTCCCCGTCTGAGAAAAAGCGAGATAACAATGAAATGGCTCTGCACTGTAGGCGTCGCCGTGAGTCTGGCGCTGCAACCCGCGCTGGCGGATGAACTGTTTGGTAACCACCCCCTGACCCCGCAGGCGCGGGATGCCTTTGTCACCGACCTGCTGAAAAAAATGACCGTAGACGAGAAAATCGGCCAGCTGCGTCTGATAAGCGTCGGCCCGGATAACCCCAAAGAGGCGATCCGTGAAATGATCAAAAACGGTCAGGTGGGGGCGATTTTTAATACCGTTACCCGCCCGGATATCCGCGTGATGCAGGATCAGGTGATGCAGCTCAGCCGCCTGAAAATCCCGCTGTTCTTTGCCTACGATGTGCTGCACGGCCAGCGCACCGTCTTCCCGATAAGCCTCGGCCTGGCCTCGTCGTTTAACCTCGACGCGGTGAAGACCGTGGGCCGGGTGTCAGCTTATGAAGCCGCCGATGACGGGCTGAACATGACCTGGGCGCCGATGGTCGACGTCTCCCGCGACCCGCGCTGGGGACGCGCTTCCGAAGGGTTCGGGGAAGACACCTATCTGACCACGATGATGGGTCAGGCGATGGTGGAGTCGATGCAGGGCAAAAGCCCGGCGGACCGCTATTCGGTGATGACCAGCGTCAAGCACTTCGCCGCCTACGGCGCGGTGGAGGGCGGGAAAGAGTACAACACGGTCGACATGAGCCCGCAGCGCCTGTTCAACGACTATATGCCGCCGTATAAAGCCGGGCTGGATGCCGGCAGCGGCGCGGTGATGGTGGCCCTGAACTCGCTGAACGGCACCCCGGCGACCGCCGATTCCTGGCTGCTGAAAGATGTCCTGCGCGACCAGTGGGGCTTTAAAGGCATCACGGTCTCCGACCACGGCGCCATTAAAGAGCTGATCAAGCACGGCGTGGCCTCCGACCCGGAAGACGCGGTGCGCGTGGCGCTCAAGTCCGGCATCAACATGAGCATGAGCGACGAGTATTACAGCAAGTACCTGCCGGGGCTGGTGAAGTCCGGCAAGGTGACCATGGCCGAGCTGGATGACGCCACCCGTCACGTGCTTAACGTCAAATATGATATGGGGCTGTTCAACGATCCGTACAGCCACCTGGGGCCAAAAGATTCTGACCCGCAGGACACCAACGCAGAAAGCCGTCTGCATCGTAAAGAGGCGCGGGAAGTCGCCCGCGAGAGCCTGGTGCTGCTGAAAAACCGGCTTGATACGCTGCCGCTGAAAAAATCCGGCACTATCGCGGTGGTGGGCGCGCTGGCGGACAGCAAACGCGACATGATGGGCAGCTGGTCGGCAGCGGGCGTGGCCGACCAGTCGGTGACCGTCCTGACCGGCATCAAAGAAGCGCTGGGCGATAACGGCAAAGTGATTTACGCCAAAGGGGCGAACGTTACCGACGACAAAGGCATTGTCGATTTCCTCAACCTGTATGAGAACGCGGTGCAGGTTGACCCGCGCTCGCCGCAGGAAATGATCGACGAAGCCGTCGCGGCGGCGAAGCAATCCGACGTGGTGGTTGCCGTAGTGGGCGAGGCGCAGGGCATGGCCCATGAGGCCTCCAGCCGGACCGACATCACCCTGCCGCAGAGCCAGCGCAACCTGATTGCCGCCCTCAAGGCCACCGGCAAACCGCTGGTGCTGGTGCTGATGAACGGCCGTCCGCTGGCGCTGGTGAAAGAGGATCAGCAAGCCGATGCGCTGCTGGAGACCTGGTTTGCCGGCACCGAAGGCGGGCATGCCATCGCCGACGTGCTGTTTGGCGACTATAACCCGTCGGGCAAGCTGCCGATGTCCTTCCCGCGCTCGGTGGGGCAGATCCCAACCTACTACAGCCACCTGAATACCGGTCGTCCGTATAATCCTGAGAAGCCGAACAAGTACACCTCGCGCTACTTCGATGAAGCCAACGGCCCGCTGTACCCGTTTGGCTACGGCCTGAGCTATACCACCTTTAGCGTCTCCGATGTCACCATGTCGTCGGCCACGCTGCCGCGCGACGGCAGCGTGACCGCCAGCGTGCAGGTGACCAACACCGGCAAACGCGAAGGGGCGACGGTCATTCAGCTGTATCTGCAGGATGTCACCGCCTCCATGAGCCGGCCGGTAAAAATGCTGCGCGGCTTTAAAAAGGTCAACCTCAAGCCGGGCGAAACGCAAACCGTCAGCTTCCCGATCGACGTCGACGCGCTGAAGTTCTGGAACCAGCAGATGAAATACGTCGCTGAGCCGGGCAAATTCAATGTCTTTATCGGCGTGGACTCCGCCCGCGTGAAGCAGAGCGAGTTTGAGCTGTTGTAAGACATAGCCCTTAAGCGCAACGTCACACTTAAAAGGCCGATTAATCGGCCTTTTCTTTTTCGTATCGCTGGCAAATGGACTACGCTTTTCTCTTAAGCTTCTGTAAGCGAAGCGCAAAAGAACTGAGGGATGCGGGATGAAGATGGCGACGAAATGGTCCGGCGCGCTGGCGCTGGCCGCCCTGATAAGTGTGCCGCTGCAGGCGGCAGAGCCGGTGAAGGTCGGCTCGAAAATTGATACCGAAGGGGCGCTGCTCGGTAATATGATCCAGCAGGTGCTGGAAAGCCACGGCGTCAAAACGATTAACAAAATCCAGCTCGGCACCACGCCGGTGGTGCGCGGGGCGATTGTCGCCGGCGAGCTGGATATCTACCCGGAATATACCGGCAATGGCGCTTTTTTCTTTAAAGATGAAAACGACCCGGCATGGAAGAATGCCCAGCAGGGCTATGAGAAGGTGAAGCGCCTGGATCAGGAGAAACATCAGCTGGTATGGCTTACCCCGGCGCCGGCCAACAACACCTGGACCATCGCCGTGCGTCAGGAGCTGGCGGAGAAAAATCACCTGACTTCGCTGGCCGACCTCAGCCGCTATCTGCAGCAGGGCGGCGAATTTAAGCTGGCGGCCTCGGCGGAGTTTATTGAACGCCCGGACGCGCTGCCGGCGTTTGAAAAAGCGTATGACTTTAAACTCAACCAGAACCAGCTGCTGTCGCTGGCCGGGGGCGATACGGCGGTGACCATCAAAGCGGCGGCGCAGCAGACCTCCGGTGTCAACGCGGCGATGGCCTACGGCACCGACGGCCCGGTGGCGGCCCTGGGATTACAGACGCTGAGCGACCCGCAGGGCGTGCAGCCGATTTACGCCCCAACGCCGGTGGTGCGCGAGACGGTGCTGAAAGCCTACCCGCAGATCGCCGACTGGCTGAAGCCGGTCTTCGCCAGCCTCGATGAAAAGACCCTGCAGCAGCTCAACGCCCGCATCGCAGTGGAAGGCCAGGATGCGAAGCGCGTGGCGGCAGATTATCTGCAGCAGAAAGGCCTGCTGAAGTAAGCCACCGGTGACCATTCGCTGTACTCACCGCGTCGGCCTGCTGCTGACAGGCCTGCTGCTGGTTACGCTGGCGCTGCCGTTTATCACTTACGCGCCGAATCGCTTACTCTCCGGGGAAGGGCGCGGGCTGTGGCAGGTGATGCCCTGGCTCGCCGGCGTTCAGCTGGCGGCAGCCCTCGCCGGGATCCTGCTCTGCTGGCTGCCGGGCAGGGTCGCGCCGCTTCTCCATCTGCTGCTGGCCGAACTGCTCTTCCCGCTGCTTATCTGGGGCAGCGGCCAGGCGGCGCTTGAGCTCTCCCGGCACGGCTCGCCGCTGGCGCGCACCTCGCCCGGCAGCGGCCTGTGGCTGTCGCTGGCGCTCTGCCTGCTGCTGGCCAGCGAGGCCATTCGTCATCTTACCGCCCGGCCGCTATGGCGCTGGCTGCTCAATGCGCAAGTCTGGCTTCTGCCCATCATCCTGCTCGCCGCCGGGGCGCTCGATCAGCTCTCGCTGCTGAAAGAGTATGCCAACCGCCAGGAGGTGTTTGACGACGCTCTGCGCCAGCATCTGCTTCTGCTGTTTGGCACCCTGCTGCCGGGCCTGCTGATCAGCCTGCCGCTGGGGGTATGGCTCTGGCGGCGTCCGCGCTGGCAGGCGCCGGCCTTCACCGTGCTCAATGTGATCCAGACTATCCCGTCGGTGGCGCTGTTCGGCCTGCTCATTGCCCCGCTTGCCGGTGTGGCGCGCTATTTTCCGGCGCTGGGCGAGCTGGGCGTCTCCGGGACCGGCGTGGCGCCGGCCCTGATTGCCCTGACGTTGTATGCGCTGTTGCCGCTGGTGCGCGGGGTGGTGACCGGCCTGCAGCAGGTGCCGCAGGATGCGCTGGAGAGCGCGACGGCGATGGGCATGAGCGCCGGGCAGCGCTTTCGTCAGGTGCAGCTCCCGCTGGCGATGCCGGTGCTGCTGCGCAGCCTGCGGGTGGTCAGCGTGCAAACCGTCGGCATGGCGGTGGTGGCGGCGCTGATCGGCGCCGGCGGCTTTGGCGCGCTGGTATTTCAGGGGCTGCTGAGCAGCGCGCTGGATCTGGTGCTGCTGGGCGTGGTGCCGACCATTGCCCTGGCGGTGGTGGTGGATGCTCTGTTCGCGCTGTGGGGCGCCTGGCTAAAAGGAGAGGCCAATGATTGAATTTCAAGGGGTCAGCAAAGCGTTTGCCGGCCACCCGGCGGTGAAGGACCTGACCCTGGAGCTGCGCGAAGGCGCCTTTTCGGTGCTGGTGGGGACCTCCGGCTCGGGCAAGTCGACGACGCTGAAAATGATCAACCGCCTGCTGGAGCCGGACCGGGGCATGATTCGCTTTGCCGGCGAAGACATCCGCCAGCAGCCGCTCCTGACCCTGCGGCGACGGATGGGCTATGCCATCCAGTCTATCGGCCTGTTTCCCCACTGGACGGTGGCGCAGAATATCGCCACCGTGCCGCAGCTGCAAAAATGGCCGCGGGCGAGGATCGCCGACCGGGTCGACGAGCTGATGGCGCTGCTGGGGCTGGAGGCGACGCTGCGCGACCGCTACCCCCATCAGCTTTCCGGCGGCCAACAGCAGCGGGTCGGGGTGGCGCGGGCGCTGGCGGCAGACCCGGAGGTGCTGCTGATGGATGAACCCTTCGGCGCTCTCGACCCGGTGACCCGCGAGGCGCTGCAGCAGGAGATGCTGCGCATTCACCGCCTGCTGGGGCGGACGATTGTCCTGGTGACCCATGATATTGACGAAGCGCTGCGTCTGGCGGACCACCTGGTGCTGATGGACGGTGGCGAGGTGGTCCAGCAGGGGGCGCCGCTGGCGATGCTCCTGCGGCCAGAGAATAGCTTTGTGCAGACCTTTTTTGGCCGCAGCGAGCTGGGCGTGCGCCTGCTGTCGCTGCGTGAGGTGCGGGACTATCTGCGCCCCGACGAGCGGCTGGCGGGCGAGGGGCTGATCGTCACCATGACCCTGCGGGAAGCGCTATCGCAGTTTGTCGCCCGGCGCTGCGAGGCGCTGCCGGTGGTGGATGCCGAGGGGCAGCCCTGCGGCACGCTGCATTTTGCCGATCTGCTGCGCCAGGAGGCGAGTCATGAAGGCGCTTCGTGAGCCGTTGTGGTGGCTTATCGCGCTGTTCATCGGCCTGCTGATGGGGCTACCCTACAGCGCGCCGCTGTTCAGCCGGCTGTTTCCGGAGCTGCCGCGGCCGGTTTACCAGCAGGAGAGCTTCTGGGCGCTCACTCTCGATCACGGCTGGCTGGTAGTGGTATCCAGCCTCGTGGCAACCGCCGTCGGGCTGGGGGCAGGGGTGGCGGTTACCCGGCCCGCGGGCAGCGCGTTTCGTCCGCTGGTGGAGACCATCGCCGCTATCGGGCAGACCTTTCCGCCGGTGGCGGTGCTGGCGATGGCGGTACCGGTGCTGGGCTTTGGCTGGCTGCCGGCGCTGATCGCCCTCGCGCTGTATGGCATACTGCCGGTGCTGCAGGGGACGCTGGCCGGGCTGGGATCGATACCGTCGGGCGTGTCAGATGTGGCAGAAGGGATGGGAATGACCGGCTGGCAGCGTCTGTATAAGGTGGAGCTGCCGCTGGCGGCCCCGGTGATCCTGGCGGGGATCCGCACCTCGGTCATCGTCAATATTGGTACCGCGACGATAGCCTCGACGGTGGGGGCCAATACGCTTGGGACGCCGATCATCATCGGCCTGAGCGGGTTTAATACCGCCTATATTGTGCAGGGGGCGCTACTGGTGGCGCTGGCGGCGATCATTGTCGACCGCGCGTTTGAGCGTCTGACCCGCTGGATCAGCCGACACCGCCACGCACAATAAAGGAATAGCCGGCCATCATTACGCCGCTGATCCCGCCGATGGCCATAAGTAAGAAGAGAGTGACGACCGCGATTTTCGCTGGCTTCATAATAGGCTCCTGATGTTAACAGGGGGATTATACGGTGAAGCGCAGGTGTTAATGAAACATTAATTGCGGTTTAGCGCGCCGCGCCGGGCTTTTTGCCTATTTGGCTGAGCAACGCGCCGCAAAAAAGTGTGATCCTGCCCGTCATTTTTCATTTTTATGCAGGGCTTCAAAGAAAGTTTTCGCCAGTCAGGGTATGGTACGCGCTTTCTGAAATGTGTGGTTTGCGGGTATGTACGAGTTTGATCTGGTGTTGCTGCTGCTTCAGCAGATGTGCGTATTTTTGGTCATCGCGTGGTTGATGAGCAAAACCCGACTGTTTATCCCCCTGATGCAAGTCACCGTTCGCCTACCGCACAAGCTGCTGTGCTACGTCACCTTCTCCATTTTCTGCATTATGGGGACCTATTTTGGTCTGCATATCGAAGACTCTATCGCCAACACCCGCGCCATCGGCGCCGTGATGGGCGGCCTGCTCGGCGGCCCGGTGGTCGGCGGGCTGGTGGGGCTGACCGGCGGCCTGCACCGCTACTCGCTGGGGGGGATGACCGCCTTAAGCTGTATGGTCTCCACCATCGTCGAGGGGCTACTGGGCGGTCTGGTGCACAGCGTGCTGGTCAAACGCGGCCGGCCGGACAAAGTCTTTAGCCCGCTCACCGCCGGGGCGATCACCTTCGTGGCCGAGCTGGTGCAGATGATGATCATTCTGCTGATTGCCCGCCCGTTCCAGGACGCACTGCATCTGGTGCAGAGCATTGCCGCGCCGATGATGGTGACCAATACCGTCGGTGCGGCGCTGTTTATGCGCATTCTGCTGGACAAGCGGGCGATGTTCGAGAAGTACACCTCCGCTTTTTCCGCCACGGCGCTGAAGGTGGCGGCGTCCACCGAGGGGATCCTGCGTCAGGGGTTCAACGAAGAGAACAGCATGAAGGTGGCCCAGGTGCTTATCCAGGAGCTGGATATCGGCGCGGTGGCGATCACCGATCGCGACAAGCTGCTGGCGTTTACCGGCATCGGCGACGACCACCATCTGCCGGGCAAACCTATCTCCTCGTCGTATACGCAACGGGCGATTGAGACCGGGGAGGTGGTGTATGCCGACGGCAACGAGGTTCCCTACCGCTGCTCGATTCATCCGCACTGTAAGCTGGGATCGACGCTGGTGATCCCCTTACGCGGTGAGAACCAGCGGGTGATCGGCACCATCAAACTGTATGAGGCGAAAAACCGTCTGTTCAGTTCGATCAACCGCACCCTCGGAGAGGGGATTGCTCAGCTGCTGTCGGCGCAGATCCTCGCCGGGCAGTACGAGCGGCAGAAGGCGCTGCTGACGCAATCCGAAATCAAGCTCCTGCATGCCCAGGTTAACCCGCACTTCCTGTTTAACGCGCTCAACACCCTGAAGGCGGTGATCCGTCGCGACAGCGAGCAGGCCGGCCAGCTAGTGCAGTATCTGTCGACCTTCTTTCGCAAGAACCTGAAGCGGCCGACGGAAATCGTCACCCTCGCCGATGAGATAGAGCATGTTAACGCCTATCTGCAGATTGAGAAGGCCCGCTTTCAGGCTAACCTGCAGATCCAGATGGCGGTGCCGGAAGGGCTGGCGCATCACCAGCTGCCGGCCTTTACCCTGCAGCCGATCGTGGAGAACGCCATTAAGCATGGCACATCGCAGCATCTTGGCGTCGGCGAAATTACCATTCGCGCCAGCCAGGACGATCGCTGGCTGCAGCTGGATATCGAAGATAACGCCGGGCTGTACCAGGCCAACCCTCAGGCCAGCGGGCTGGGGATGAATCTGGTGGACAGGCGGCTGCGGGCGCGTTTTGGCGCCGACTGCGGCATCAGCGTCACCTGCGAGCCGGAGCGCTTTACCCGTGTCACCCTACGTCTGCCCCTGGAGGAGAATGCATGCTGAGAGTATTGATCGTCGATGATGAGCCGCTGGCGCGGGAAAACCTGCGTATATTGCTGGAGACACAGCGCGATATCGAGATCGTCGGCGAGTGCGGCAACGCGGTGGAGGCGATTGGCGCGGTACATAAGCTGCGTCCCGACGTGTTGTTTCTCGACATCCAGATGCCGCGCATCAGCGGTCTGGAGATGGTCGGGATGCTCGACCCGGAGCACCGCCCCTATATTGTGTTTCTCACCGCCTTTGATGAATACGCGGTGAAAGCCTTTGAGGAGCACGCTTTTGACTATCTGCTCAAGCCGATTGAAGCTGCGCGGCTGGAGAAAACCCTCGCCCGCCTGCGCCAGGAGCGTAATCTGCAGGATGTGTCGCTGCTGGATGATGCTCAGCAGACGCTGAAATACATACCCTGTACCGGTCACAGCCGTATCTGGCTGCTGCAGATGGAGGATGTAGCCTTCGTCAGCAGCCGGATGAGCGGCATCTACGTGACCGACCGCGAGGGCAAGGAAGGGTTTACCGAGCTGACCCTGCGCACCCTTGAGAGCCGCACGCCGCTGCTGCGCTGCCATCGCCAGTATCTGGTGAATATGGCGCACCTGAAGGAGATTCGCCTGGAGGAGAATGGTCAGGCGGAGCTGCTAATGCGCGCCGGGCAAACGGTGCCGGTGAGCCGACGCTATTTAAAAAGCCTGAAAGAGGCGATTGGCCTGTAAAGCTGCTACACTGCGCCCCATTGCATCATCGACAGTAAAAGGCACTCATGCTCAGTAATGATATTCTTCGTAGCCTGCGCTACACCCTGAAAGTCAATAATAACGATATGGTGCGCATTCTTGCGCTATCCGCTATGGAATCCACCTCCGCCAGCTTCGACACCTGGACCACGAAAGAGGATGAAGAGGGCTTTGTCCGCTGCCCGGACATTATCCTGTCGGGTTTCCTCAACGGCCTTATCTATGACAAGCGCGGCAAAGACGATTCGGCGCCGGAGTTAGCGCTGGAGCGTCGGGTGAATAACAACACGGTGCTGAAAAAGCTACGGATCGCCTTCTCGCTGAAAACGGACGATATTGTGGCGATCATGAGCGAGCAGAAATACCGCGTGTCGGTGCCGGAAGTGACCGCCATGATGCGATCGCCTGACCACAAAAACTACCGCGAGTGCGGCGACCAGTTTCTGCGCAATTTCCTGCGCGGGCTGACCCAGCGGGTGCATCACCCGAAACCGTGATTTTTGCCGGGTGGCGGTTTCGCCTTACCCGGTCTACATAACCCGTAGGCCCGTGCAAGCGCAGCGCCGCCGGGCAAAAAAAAGCCGGATGGTTAATCCGGCTTTTTTATTATTTCACCTGCTGACCCGGCCTGGCGCCGTCGTCAGGGCTTAACAGGAAGATATCCTTCCCGCCAGGGCCGGCGGCCATCACCATCCCTTCCGAGATACCGAAGCGCATTTTGCGCGGCGCCAGGTTGGCGACCATCACCGTCAGGCGGCCAATCAGCGGCTGCGGATCCGGATAAGCGGAGCGGATGCCGGAGAAGACGTTACGTTTCTCGCCGCCCAGATCCAGCGTCAGGCGCAGCAGCTTGTCGGAGCCTTCAACAAATTCCGCGTTCTCAATCAGCGCCACGCGCAGATCGACTTTGGCGAAATCATCAAAGGTGATGGTGTCCTGAATCGGATCGTCCGCCAGCGGGCCGGTCACTGGCGCAGCTGCGGCTTTCACCTCTTCTTTTGACGCTTCAACCAGGGCTTCCACCTGTTTCATCTCGATGCGGTTGTACAGCGCCTTAAACGGATTGACCTTGTGCGCCAGCAGCGGCTGCTGAATGGCGTCCCAGCTCAGCTCGCTGTTGAGGAACGCTTCCGCACGCGCGGCCAGCTGCGGCAGGACCGGTTTCAGCCAGGTCATCAGCACGCGGAACATGTTCAGACCCATGGTGCAGATGGCCTGCAGGTCGGCGTCGCGGCCTTCCTGTTTCGCCACCACCCACGGCGCCTGCTCATCGACATAGCGGTTGGCCACGTCGGCGAGCGCCATGATTTCGCGGATGGCCTTACCGAACTCGCGGCTGTCCCACGCTTCGCCGATGCTTTCCGCCGCGTCGGTGAAGGTTTTGTACAGCGCCGGGTCGGCCAGCTCAGCGGCCAGCACGCCGTCAAAACGCTTGCTGATAAAGCCGGCGTTGCGCGAGGCGAGGTTAACCACCTTGTTGACGATGTCGGCATTCACGCGCTGGATAAAGTCTTCCAGGTTAAGGTCGATGTCATCGATGCGCGAAGAGAGCTTGGCGGTGTAGTAGTAGCGCAGGCTGTCGGCATCAAAGTGTTTCAGCCAGGTGCTGGCCTTGATAAAGGTGCCGCGCGACTTGGACATCTTCGCGCCGTTGACCGTCACGTAGCCGTGCACGAACAGGTTGGTCGGCTTACGGAACTGGCTGCCTTCCAGCATCGCCGGCCAGAACAGGCTGTGGAAGTAGACGATGTCCTTGCCGATAAAGTGATACAGCTCGGCCGTGGAGTCTTTCTTCCAGTATTCGTCGAAGCTGGTGGTGTCGCCGCGCTTGTCGCACAGGTTCTTGAAGGAGCCCATGTAGCCGATCGGCGCGTCCAGCCAGACGTAGAAGTATTTGCCCGGCGCGTTCGGAATTTCGAAGCCGAAGTACGGCGCATCGCGGGAGATGTCCCACTGCTGCAGGCCGGACTCAAACCACTCCTGCATTTTGTTCGCCACCTGCTCCTGCAGCGCGCCGCTGCGGGTCCACGCCTGCAGCATTTCGCTGAATGACGGCAGGTCGAAGAAGAAATGTTCGGAGTCACGCATCACCGGCGTGGCGCCGGAGACCACCGATTTCGGGTCGATAAGCTCGGTAGGGCTGTAAGTCGCGCCGCACACTTCGCAGTTATCGCCGTACTGGTCCGGAGATTTACACTTCGGACAGGTGCCTTTCACAAAACGGTCCGGCAGGAACATGCCTTTTTCCGGATCGTAGAGCTGAGAGATGGTACGGTTTTTGATAAAACCGTTCTCTTTCAGACGAGTGTAGATCAGCTCCGACAGCTCGCGGTTCTCATCGCTATGCGTCGAGTGATAGTTATCGTAGCTGATGTCGAAGCCGGCAAAATCGGTCTGATGCTCCTGACTCATCTCGCCAATCATCTGCTCCGGAGTGATACCGAGCTGTTGCGCCTTGAGCATAATCGGCGTGCCGTGGGCGTCGTCGGCGCAGATGAAGTTGACTTCATGGCCGCGCATTCGCTGGTAACGGACCCAGACATCAGCCTGGATGTGCTCCAGCATGTGGCCGAGGTGGATGGAGCCGTTGGCGTACGGCAGGGCGCACGTTACCAGAATTTTCTTCGCGACTTGAGTCATAGTGAGCATTACATCTTCTGTTGTAAAAAGGGCTTCCGATATTACCAAAAGGGCTGTGGGTGCGCCATAAATGGCTGCCCATATATGGATAATCCTTACCTGTGATAAACTCTGTGATTACTGAAAGCATCTCAAAACAACAAAGGAGTCGGGATGAATTCGCAATCCCAGGCCAAATCCCCCGAGCGCCTACGTGCGATGGTCGCCGGGACGCTGGCCAATTTCCAGCACCCAACCCTGAAGCATAACCTCACCACCCTCAAGGCGCTGCACCATGTCGCCTGGCTGGATGATACCATTCATATTGAGCTGCAGATGCCGTTCGTCTGGAGCAGCGCCTTCGAAGCGCTGAAAGAGCAGTGCAGCGCCGAGCTGCTGCGCATCACTGGCGCGAAGGCTATCGACTGGAAGCTGACCCACAGCATCGCCACCCTCAAGCGCGTGAAAAACCAGCCCGGGATCAACGGCGTGAAGAACATTATCGCCATCAGCTCCGGGAAAGGCGGTGTCGGTAAATCCTCCACGGCGGTAAACCTGGCGCTGGCACTCGCCGCGGAAGGGGCGAAGGTGGGCATTCTGGATGCCGATATCTACGGCCCGTCGATTCCGACCATGCTTGGCGCGGAAGACAGCCGCCCGACCTCGCCGGACGGCACCCATATGGCGCCGATCATGAAGTACGGGCTGGCCACCAATTCCATCGGCTACCTGGTGACTGACGACAACGCCATGGTCTGGCGCGGCCCGATGGCCAGCAAGGCGCTGATGCAGATGCTGCAGGAGACCCTGTGGCCGGATCTGGATTACCTGGTGCTGGATATGCCGCCGGGCACTGGCGACATTCAACTGACGCTGGCGCAGAACATTCCGGTCACCGGCGCGGTGGTGGTCACCACGCCGCAGGACATCGCGCTGATCGACGCCAAAAAGGGCATCGTGATGTTCGAGAAAGTGGAAGTGCCAGTGCTGGGGATCGTGGAAAACATGAGCATGCATATCTGCAGCAACTGCGGGCACCACGAGCCGATCTTCGGCACCGGCGGCGCGCAAAAACTGGCCGAGAAATACCACACCCAGCTGCTGGGCCAGCTGCCGCTGCATATTACGCTGCGGGAAGATCTGGATAACGGCACGCCGACGGTGGTGGCGCGTCCGGAAAGCGAATTTACCGACATTTACCGCCAGCTGGCGGGCCGGGTGGCGGCCCAGATGTACTGGCAGGGAGAAGTGATCCCGGGTGAGATTGCCTTCCGCGCCGTTTAAGGCCGCGGCGAGCGCATCAGCCAGTATCCGCCCTCGGGCGAGGCGCCCTGTGCTTCGATGGTCCAGCCGTGACGCTGGTAGAAGCGCAGGGCGTTTTTATTTTCCATCAGGCACTTCAGCGTCCCGCTGGCGGTAAAGGTCCGTTCGACCTGCGCCAGCAGCGCGCTGCCGATATGTTTGCCCTGCCAGTCCGGGTCGACGAACAGATGGTGAAGGAAATTATCGGCGGTCCATACGGCGGCAAAGCCCACCGGCAGGCCGTCGCATTCCGCGACCCACAGCTGTTCATCCGCGGTGGCGGCATCGAAATCTTCCAGCCGCCAGGTCGTGGAGGGAAGCCAGGTCCACGATACACTGCGCGCCCGCAGGAAGAGCTGGCGCAGCGCCGGAGAGTCCGCTGGTTCGCCGGGGCGGATGCGGATATTAAGCGGATCAGCGATGATAGAAGATCTCGCCATCGTACACCTTGAGGATTTTGCCTTCGGTGTCGGTGATCAGCACGTAGTTACCGCCCATATAGGTCCAGTGGCTGCCGGCGTCCGGCGCGGGAAGATTACGCTGCTGCCAGCCTTTGATGTTGTATTCCGGGGTAAGGTACATCGCCGGAACGGTGTCGCCAATGTGAAACTGGGTGAAGTCGGCGGTGAACTCTTTCAGCGCATACTGCTCGATCCCCGCGGCAGAAGCCGTCCAGCTGGCGCCAGCGGTGGCAAGGAGTACGCCCAGAAGCATCATTTTTGTTTTACGCATAATTTCCTCAATATTACCTGGACTCAAAATAGCAGCCTCGTATCATTCCTGATGCGTTGCTGAAATGGCAAGCACTGGATTTTTAAAAAGTGTAAGCAAAACACGGCGCAAGTCCGGCGCCGCTTGCGTTGCAGCGACGGTGATGCGTATTTTGGGAGCAATCTGAAGCAGGGGAGAATCGGCATGTTCAGGCTGGAAGATCTGACCTTATTTGTCCGCGCCGCGGCACTGGGCAGTTTTAGCGACGCCGCGCGCGAGGCGGGGCAGCAGCCGGCGCAGGTGAGCGCGGCGATTAAACGTCTGGAGACGATCCTCAATATTCGCCTGTTCGCCCGCTCGACCCGCAGCCTGCGCCTGACGCCGGAGGGGGAGACCTGGCTGCCGTATGCCACCCAGATGCTCGATACCCTCGAGGCCGGCCTGCAGAAGATCCAGACCCCGGATGATGAAATTCGCGGCATGCTGCAGATTGCCGTGCCGTCAGACCTCGGGCGTAACCTGCTCCTGACCTTGTTCCGCGACTTTCGGCAACGCCATCCGGCGCTGCGCCTGCGGCTGCTCTTTTCCGACCAGCTGACCGACGTGTTTAAAGATCCGGTGGACGTCGCGTTCCGCTATGGCAATAACGATGACGCCTCGTTTATTTCGCTGCCGGTGGCGCCGGAAAATCGTCGGGTGCTGGTGGCCTCCCCAGAGTGGATCGCCCGCCACGGCGAGCCGCAGACCCTTCAGGAGCTCGGCCAGCACAATGCGTTGATCTACATTTTGCGCGGCCGCCCGTTCGACCGCTGGTCACTGAGCCTCGACGGAGAAGTTCAGCAGCAGAAGGTCTCCGGCACGGTGATGAGCGACGACGCGGAGGTGATCCGGCGGCTGGCGGTGGCCGGGGAGGGCATTGCCTATAAATCGATGCTCGACGTCAGCGACGATCTGCGGGCGGGCCGCCTGCGGCGCCTGCTGCCGCGTTACCAGGGGGATATGGTGCCGTTGAACCTGATTTGTCCGCACCGCAAGCAGCTCTCTGCCGCGGTGCGTTTGTTATATGAAGAGGTGAAAGCACATTGTGAAGGGCTTAATGTCTGACTAAGGTCGCGAAGTAGTAGACCAGAGGGACGGCCAGCACCCACAGGCCAATCGGGATTTCCCGCCACTTGCCGGCGATGGCCTTGATCACAATGTAAAACAGCAGCCCGCCGGCGATACCGGTGCCGAAGCTGTTGGCGATGAGGGTGATCATCACCATCATCAGTACCGGCAGGCCGTCGGTGAAGTTGCCGAGATCCACTTTGCGCAGGCCGCTGAACATGTTCAGGCCGATCAGGATCAGCGCCGGGGCGGTGGCCTCCTTCGGGATCATCAGCGCCACCGGCGTGAACAGCAGCATCAGCAGGAACATCACCGCCGCCGACAGCGCGGTGAGGCCGGTTTTGCCGCCGGCTTCCGCTGCCGCCGAGGACTCGATCAGCGCCGTTGCCGCCGGAATCCCCACCCACGGGCCGAGCGCCGCAGCAATCGAATCGACCATAAACGGGCGATTAATCTGCGGCATGTTGCCTTCTTCATCCAGCAGACCTGCCTCGCCGCCCACCGCCAGCGTCGTCCCCATGGTGGAGAAAAACTCAGAAGCGAAAAAGACGAACAGGAACGGCAGGAAGGCGATGTTTAACGCCCCCAGCAGGTCGACCTGTCCCAGCACCGGCGCCAGCGAGTGGGGGACATCGATAAAATGCGTCGGCAGTTTGGTCACGCCGAACGGGATCCCCACCAGGGTAGCGCACAGAATGGCCCACAAAATGGCGCCCGGCACCTTACGCGCCTGCAGGGCTATCGCCAGGAACAGGCCGCACAGCGCCACCAGCGCGCTGGGGGCGAGAAAGTCGCCGAGCATCAGGGCGTTGGTTTTGGCATTGGCGAGCACCAGCCCGGCGTTGCGAAAGCCGAGAACGGCGACAAACAGGCCGATGGAGGCCGTCAGCCCCAGCTTGATCGACTGTGGCACCGAGCGGGTGACCACTTCGCGCAGGCCAAAGCGGGTCAGCAGGAAGAAGAGAACCCCTGACCAGCAGGCGATCCCGAGGCCTGTCTGCCAGCCAATCCCCTCGCTACCTGCCAGCGTGACCCCTACCAGCACCGAGCCGCCAATGCCCGGGCCGACGATAAACGGCAGGTTGGCGTAAAACGCCATCAGCAGCGAACCGACGACGAAGACCAGAATGGTGCCGGTGGTCGCGGCGCCTTTGTCCATCCCGCCGATCGCCAGCAGTCCCGGGATGACCACCAGTAAATAGGCGGCGGCGAGGAAACCGGTGATCCCGGCCAGGCATTCAGTGCGTAGCGTGCCGCCGCGCGAGCGCAGCGCAAAGCGGCGCTCCAGCCAGTTATCGCGGGCGGAAGAGTGAAGTGTGTTATCGGCCATGCTCAGGCTCCCTGAGGATTATTGTTGTGAGGCGTTGGCGCCGGGGTCTCCCGGCAGGCTATCAACGGGTCGACTATCTGGCGGCTGCCGCCGTCGGTGAGACCCAAATCGGTTAAATGCGGCCCGGCGTTACAGGCAAGACAGGTGCCTTCAATAGCCTTGAAGACCCGGTACGGCGGCTCCCAGTCAGCGACTCTGCTGCTCAGATCGCGCAGCTCGCGGAACTGACGCGCCAGCTCGACGGCCGGCAGATCCGACAGCATGCCGGCAATCGGCATCGCCACATGGGCGAGGATCTCGCCCTGTTGCGCCAGCGCCATCCCGCCGCCGGAGGCGATAAGCTGGTTGGCCGCCAGCGCCATATCCTCAGCATCGCGCCCGAGCACCACCAGATTGTGTGAGTCGTGGGAGTAGCTGGTGGCGATGGCGCCGCGCAGCTCGCCCCAGCCTTCAAGCAGGGCGATTTGCGGCGTCGCCTGATGGCGGCCGTGGCGGTGCTTGACCCAGATCAGGCTGAAGCCGGCGGGCAGCTGGACCTGGCCGTCGCGGATCTGCACCTCGACCTCACCCCACTGGGTGAAGCGCGCGCCGCGGATATGGCGCAGGCGGGCGACGCCGTGGCGAATGCCCTTGATGCGCAGGATAAAGTCATCGGCGGCGAGGGGGGCTATCTGTAAGGTATCGCGCGGCGGCGTTACGCCCGGCGCCGGGGCGATCGGCTTCAGCAGGCGGCCGGCCTGGGCCAGCCGTTCCCCGCCAACATAGACTTCGCGGGCCGCCAGTTTTTCCAGGGAGTCAAACACCACCAGATCGGCGCGCCGCCCGGCGGCAATCAGCCCGAGATCGTGGCGCTGCAGACGAATAGCGGCGTTGAGGGTGGCGAAACGCAGCGCGTCGACCGCCGGTAAACCGTGCTCGATCAGCAGGTTGAGCAGGGCGATGATCCCGCCTTTCTCCAGCAGCATATCCGGCGGCACGTCATCGGTGCAGACGGTGATCTGCGAGGAGAGGTGCGGCAGCGTTTTCAACGCCGCGACGATATCCGGCAGCAGATAGGGGTGCGAGCCGCGGATCTCGATCGTCAGTCCGGCGCGCAGTTTTTCCAGCGCGTCGTCCGCCGAGGTCAGTTCATGATCGGAGGTGACGCCGGCGGCGAGGTAGGCCTGCAGGTCGGCGCCGCTCAGGCCGCGGGCATGGCCTTCAATCAGTTTACCGCTGTTAAGACCGGCCTGGACAATCTCCTGCATCCGCTCGCTGCCGTGCAGCACGCCGTGCATATCCATCACTTCCGCCACGCCGCGCACTTCCGGCCAGCCGAGCATGGTCTCCATTTCCGCGCCGGCGAAATCGGCGCCTGACATTTCGAGGCCGGGGGTGGAGGGGACGCTCGACGGCGCGGCGACCATCACCTGCAACGGCAGGTGGCGGCTGGCGTCTACCGCGTAGCGCACGCCCTCGACGCCGAGGACATTGGCCAGCTCATGCGGATCCCAGAACACCGCGGTGGTGCCCTGGGTGAGGACGATTTCGGCGTAGCGCTCGGGTGGCAGATGCGAGCTTTCGAGGTGCACGTGGGTGTCCATCAGGCCGGGCGACAGATAGCTACCGGCCAGGGAACGCACTTTATGGGCGTCGGCGCGGCTGCCGCGGGGGTGGACGCTGGCGATCATCTCGCCGACGATACCGACGTCAGCGGGGCGAATTTCGCCCGTGGCCATATCGACGATCTGCGCATCGACCAGCAGCAGATCAAACGGGGATTCGCCGCGCGCGGCCTGCACGGCGCGACGGCGGACTTGAGCATTGCTGGACATAACCACTCCGGCACAAGGATAATGCGGATACTCTAGAGGCACAGCAAACGTTTGCCCAGATGAATAAATTTATCACCCGATAAGCTCGGGTTATTGTGCAGGACCACCGTAGCGAACCCGATAATGAAAGAACCCTGGCAGCGACTGCCCGCGCTCTCACTTAAACAGCTTCAGTATTTCGTCACCCTGGCCCAGCTGCGCCATTTTACCGATACCGCCAGTCGGCTGGCGATTAGCCAGCCGGCGCTGAGCAGCGCCCTGCGGCAGATTGAAACGGTGCTCGGCGGCAAGCTGGTCAACCGCACCGCTTCGGCGGTCACCCTGACTGAGCTGGGGGCGGCGATTTTACCCCACGCCCAGCGGATCCTCAGCGTGGCGCAGGCGGCCTTTTTCGATATGCAGCAGATCGTCGAGGCGGGCGGCGACGGGACGGTGCGCATCGGCCTGGTGCCGTCGGTCAGTTCGCTGCTGTTTCCTCTGCTGCCGCAGACCCTGGCCCAGGCCTTTCCCCGCCTGCGCATTGAATTTCACGATCAGACCAACGATGCGCTTATCCTGGCGCTGCAGCGTGGCGAGATTGATTTCGGCATCGGGGCGATCGACAGCTCACTGCCCGCGGAATTGCTGGTCTATCCGCTGCGCGACGATCCCTTCGTGGCGGTGCTGCACCGCGACGATCCGCTGGCCGCGCAGGCGCATCTGCCGTGGAAACAGCTGGTGGGGCGGGACATTGCCGTGTTCTCGAAGGGCAATATCCAGCGGCTGGTGGCGGCATTAGTGGAGAGCCATCGCCTGACGCTGACCACCCGCTACCAGGTGGACTATATCGAAACCCTGTATGGCCTGGTACGCTCGCGCTTAGCGGTGGCGATTCTGCCGGAGCTGTACACCACCCATCTGCAGGACCCGGCGCTCAAGGTCGCGCAGCTGCAGCAGCCGGCGTTGACCCGCACGGTGGCCCTGATGCGCGGGCCGCAGGCGCTGCCGCCGCTTATCGAAGACTGTTTTTCCCTGCTACAGGCCGCCTTGCGCTAGGGCAGGTGCTTGATCAGCACGTCTATGGTTAAGTGGTTGATGTACTCCAGCGAGTGTGAGGAGAGGACGCCCAGCAGCCGGTTATGGTGCCCGGCAATAATTAAATCGATCTGCCGCTGTCGAATGCAGGCTTCGACATCTTCAAACCGGCGAGTGGTCACCAGCGAGAGAGTATCCACCGGCAGGGAGACGGTGCAGGCCAGCTCGTTGAGCAGGGCTTTGGCCTGGATCACCTCCTGCGAGACCTGATCGTCGCGCAGGCTGTCGGAAACATAGTTCAGCGCCCGGTAGTCGGTGCTGATGTGGGCGATGGTGATGCGCATGCCGTTCTCTTCTGCCATTCTGGCGGCATGCTCGAGCAGCGGGACGCCGTCCTGACTGCTGTTGATCAGTACCAGCGCATGGTGATAAACGGCCATGGCGTATATCCTCGGTAGGCTAAATAGCGCGTGATGTCATCATTTTCTGCTCGCCAGCAGCGGAATGCAATCTCGCCCGGTCGATTGATAAGCATGATAGCCGCGATGGTGTCGTTGCAGGGCTAAAGGCTTGTTGTATGAACCGGTGAGTTGCGGTAAATTCCACAACGCTTAACAATTTCACTATTTTGACTCGGGGTGCCCTTCTTAAATGAAGGCTGAGAAATACCCGTACCACCTGATCTGGATAATGCCAGCGTAGGGAAGTCAGAGACCGCAGGGTCATTGCTTCTACCTCGTCTGGCGGGAGCAAACCATGCCTGAGCTGCTGAATCCCGCGCCTGTCGCGCACCTGCGCCATCTGCTGCGCGCCCATTCCCCCCTTGTGCACTGCATGACCAATGACGTGGTGCAGACCTTTACCGCCAATGTTCTGCTGGCCGTCGGCGCCTCGCCGGCGATGGTGATCGATCCTCGCGAAGCGGCGCAGTTCGCCGCCATCGCCGATGCGCTGTTAATCAACGTCGGCACCCTGACCGCAGACCGCGCCGTGGCCATGCGCGCCGCAGTGGAGCAGGCCCGCCAGGCCGGCAAGCCCTGGACGCTGGATCCGGTAGCGGTCGGCGCCCTGACCGTGCGCACGGCCTTTTGTCACGAGCTGCTGGCCCTGCAGCCGGCGGCCATTCGCGGCAATGCCTCTGAAATTCTGGCGCTGGCCGGGATGAGCGGCGGCGGGCGCGGGGTGGATACCACCGATACGGCCGCCGCAGCGCTGCCGGCGGCCCAGGCGCTGGCTCGTCAGCTGAGTACCGTAGTGGCGGTCACCGGCGAGGTGGACTACGTCACCGACGGCGAGCGGGTGCTCAGCGTGGCGGGCGGCAGCGCGCTGATGACCCGGGTGGTGGGCACCGGCTGCGCGCTGTCGGCGGTGGTGGCGGCGAGCGCGGCGCTGCCGGGCGACCGGCTGGAAAACGTGGCCGCCGCCTGCGGGCTAATGAAGCAGGCCGGGGAAATCGCCGCCCGTCAGGGAGGCCCAGGCAGCTTTATTCCGGCGTTTCTCGACGCGCTGTATCAGGAGGTGCAGGGATGAAACGCATCAACGCCCTGACCATCGCCGGCACCGATCCCAGCGGCGGGGCCGGTATCCAGGCCGATCTGAAAACCTTCTCCGCGCTGGGAGCCTATGGCTGCTCGGCGATCACCGCCCTGGTGGCGCAGAATACCCGCGGCGTGCAGTCGGTCTATCGTATTGAACCGGACTTTGTGGCGGCGCAGCTCGATTCGGTGTTCAGCGATGTGCGCATCGATACCACCAAAATCGGCATGCTGGCGGAAACCGATATTGTGGAAGTCGTGGCCGAGCGGCTGGCGCGCTACCGGGTGGCCAACGTGGTGCTGGATACCGTCATGCTGGCGAAAAGCGGCGATCCGCTGCTGTCGGCCTCGGCGGTGGAGACCCTGCGTCAAAGATTGTTGCCGCAGGTGTCGCTGATCACCCCGAACCTGCCGGAAGCGGCCGCCCTGCTCGATGCTCCCCATGCGCGCAACGAGCGCGAAATGCTGGAGCAGGGGCGGGCGCTGCTGGCGCTGGGCTGCGGCGCAGTATTAATGAAAGGCGGCCATCTCGACGATGCCGAAAGCCCGGACTGGCTCTTCACCCGCGAAGGGGAACAGCGATTTACCGCGCCGCGAGTGCAGACCAAAAACACCCACGGCACCGGCTGCACACTCTCCGCCGCGCTGGCGGCGCTGCGCCCGCGTCACGCCGACTGGGCGGCCACCGTTACCGAGGCCAAGGCCTGGCTGTCGGCGGCCCTGGCCCAGGCCGACTCCCTGGAGGTGGGCCACGGCATCGGACCGGTACACCATTTCCACGCCTGGTGGTAAATGGCAGCGTAACGGGACAGCAGAATCTCCTGAAAAAATGCCCTCCCGGCTGGAAAATAGGCTAAGTCGGTACCAGGCTTAACCTGCCCAAAATAATTGGGTTGGGATAATGCATGCCGGCTCCGGCCGGCCTTACGGGAGATTGCTATGACTGATATTACGCAGTTGCTGGGCAAAGATGCCGAGAGCCTTTTGCAGCACCGTTGTATAACCATTCCGGCCGACCAGCTGTATCTGCCTGGCGCAGATTATGTTGATCGGGTGATGGTGGATAACAACCGGCCACCGGCGGTGCTACGCAATATGCAAACCCTGTACAACACCGGACGTCTGGGGGGGACCGGCTACCTTTCCATTCTGCCGGTCGACCAGGGCGTGGAGCACTCGGCGGGGGCCTCCTTCGCCGCCAACCCGCTGTACTTCGATCCGAAAAATATCGTCGAGCTGGCGATCGAAGCCGGCTGTAACTGCGTGGCGTCGACCTACGGCGTGCTGGCCTCGGTGTCGCGCCGTTACGCGCATCGCATTCCTTTCCTGGTGAAGCTCAACCATAACGAAACGCTGAGCTACCCCACCGAGTACGACCAGACCCTCTACGCCAGCGTTGAGCAGGCGTTCAATATGGGGGCGGTGGCCGTGGGCGCGACGATCTATTTCGGCTCGGAACAATCGCGTCGTCAGATAGAAGAGATTTCCGCTGCCTTTGAGCGGGCGCATGAGCTGGGCCTGGTCACCGTGCTGTGGGCCTATCTGCGCAATTCGGCTTTCAAGAAAGACGGTGTCGACTATCATGTTTCCGCTGACCTGACCGGTCAGGCCAACCACCTGGCGGCCACCATCGGCGCCGATATCGTTAAGCAGAAAATGGCGGAGAATAACGGCGGCTACAAAGCGGTTAACTTCGGCTATACCGACGACCGGGTGTACAGCAAACTGACCAGCGATAACCCTATCGATCTGGTGCGCTACCAGCTGGCCAACTGCTATATGGGCCGCGCCGGGCTGATTAACTCCGGCGGCGCGGCGGGCGGGGAGACCGACCTTGCCGACGCGGTGCGCACGGCGGTGATCAATAAACGCGCCGGCGGCATGGGGCTGATCCTTGGCCGTAAAGCGTTTAAGAAATCGATGGCCGACGGCGTGAAGCTGATCAATGCCGTGCAGGATGTCTACCTCGACGGCAAAGTCACCATCGCCTAAGGCGAAAATCCGGGCGTCACCGCCCGGATTGCTCGTTGTTCCTACCCGATGTCGGGTTTATTAAGACTCCGCCGCGTTGGCGGTAAACGGTTTTGCACTCTGAGCACTGGTAAAGCCTGGCTGTTCAACGCGGATTAACGGGCACAGGAAGAAGGCCAGAATATATAAGGCGGTATAGGCAATAACCACCCCGATGGTGCTGAAATAGGGCAGCAGCACCACGGCGATCGCCGGCGCCAGAAAGTTCGACAGCCCGGCTGACAGGTTATAGACCGAAATCGCCGCGCCTTTATGGTTCGGCTCCAGCGCCGGGAACACCGCCGCCATCGGCACGAATGCGGCGACGAAAATACCCAGGGCAATAGCCGGCACCAGCGCCATCGCAAAGCTGTGGCCAAAGTGCTGAGGGATGTAGTAAAACGCCAGGCTGGAGAACGCCATCCCGATGCAGCCGAACCAGCGAATCACCTTCATCCAGCCCATTTTCTCCGCCACGATCCCCCAGAAAACGTTCGAAAAGATAGTGGTGAAGAAGAAGGCCGCCCACACCTGGAGCCACTCCGAGGTGGTAAACCCCAGCTCATCAACGAACATCATCGGCATAATCACCGCAAAACCAAACAGCGACAGGGTGTTAATAATGCGCACAATGCTCGAGAACAGGATGCTGCGGTTGGTATAGAGCAGCGTCGCGGCGCGCCCCAGTTCGGCGAGTTTCTCGCGAGTGGTCAGGTTCTGCATATGGCGCGGCGTTTCGGTATGACGCATCGACACCAGCGCAATGATGCCGCCGGTGGCGCAAAAGACCAGCGCCAGCCACAGGGTCCCCATTTCGCCAATGTGGGGAATGGTGAAACTCGGAATATAGCTGCCGAACACGCCGATGCCCACGGAGTAGACCGCCCAGAACCAGCCCAGCGCAGAGCTGGAACTGTCGCTGCGAACGTTGTGGATAATGGCGACGATAAATGAGTAGAGGAACAGCGGGTAGGCCAGGCCGCGGATGCCATAAAACAGCAGGATCAGCGCATAGTTGGCGCGACCGAGGCCGAAGACGAGGAACAGCACGTGGAACACGCACCACAGCACGAAGCCGATCATCATGGCCTTGCGTGGGGTGATGATCTCCGCTACCACGCCGGAGACCCACGCCGACAGGGCGGCGGCCAGACCGTATAGCGTAAAGGCAAAGGAAGCCTGCGCCGGGGTGAATCCGAGTGCTTTGATGTAGTGCGAGAGAAAAGCCAGCTCAAAGCCGTCGCCGGTCATAAACACGGCGATGGCGACATATCCCCAGATGAGGTTGAGCGGTAGACCGTACCACTGTTTGTTATTAACGGACATGTTGACCTCGATTTCAGAGTGCAGATGAGTGTCTCCGCTGCACAGCAGCGGAGCATTATTGTTATTAAAAAAGAGGGTTGTTATTCGCGAATCAGCCTGCCGGCCTGTTGTAGCGCCTTATAGGCCTCATACCTGCGCTGATGTAGCGAGCTAAACGCAGTCTCGCTGTGATAGGTGGCATCCACCTGAGTAAATTGCTTCATGGCCTCCGGCAGCGAAGCCGTGATTCCGCCCGCGACGGCGCCGAGGATGGCGGAGCCTAACAGCACCGGCTCGCTGCAGGCGGTGCTCACGACGCTAACGCCGCAGGCGTCGGCCAGCAGCTGCCGCACCAGCGGATGCTGTCCGGCCCCGCCGCTGATGACGATATTTTCACTCTCAATTCCGCAGGCGCGCTGGGCGTCGAGGATCTGTCGCAGGCCATAGCCAATCCCGCATAACCCGGCAACGTACAGCGCGGTCAGGTTATCCAGGTCCCGCTCCATCCCCAGCCCGGCAATCAGCGCTTTCGCGTGGGGGTCGGCAAGCGGCGCGCGGTTACCGAGAAACTCGGGCACCACGTGTAGACCGGCGGCCAGCTTGACAGCCTCAGAAGGCGAGGCAGCCTGCGCCAGTACGCGATCTGCCAGCCAGACCGGCAGAGGGACGCCCGCGGCTTTAGCCTGCTCGCAAGCCGCCGCCGCCGCCGGATGGAAGCTCAGCAGCTGGTCGATTGCTGCGCCGGCGGCGCTTTGTCCGCCTTCAATCAGCCAGTAGCCCGGGACCATCGCCGAATAGTAGGGGCCCCAGACGCCGGGGACGAACACCGCTTCCTCAGTGGTGGTCATGGTGCAGGAAGAAGTGCCGAAGACGTAGGCCATATTGTTGACCGCGCCGTTAAGCACCCCAACGGTGCCGATGCCGCCCGCGTGGGCGTCAATCATCCCCACCGCCACCGGCGTGCCGATCGGCAGGCCCATCTCTTCTGCCGCCGTGGCGCAAAGACCGTCGCCGCAAGGGGTTCCAGGGGCGACAATCCGCTGGCCGATGCGGACAAAATCTTCATCCGCCAGCTCGTCGAGGCCAATCTGGCGGAAGTAGCCGGCATCCCAGCGTTGTTCATGCGCCAGGTAGGTCCATTTACAGGTCACAGTGCAGACCGAGCGGGCGTCATCGCCGGTTGAGCGCCAGGTAAGGTAATCGGCGAGGTCGAAGAAGTGGCGCGCCTGCTGATAGATGTGCGGGCGATTCTCCTTCAGCCACAGAATTTTCGGCGTTTCCATCTCCGGCGAGATTTTGCCGCCAACGTACTGCAGTACCGGGTGGCCCGTCGCGTTGATCTTTTCCGCCTGCGCGGTGGCGCGATGATCCATCCAGACAATAATATTGCGGTCCGGATCGTCCGAAGGCCCGACCGCCAGCGGCGCGTCGTTATCGCCAATCACCACCAGCGAGCAGGTGGCATCGAAGCCGAGCCCGGCGATCGACGACGGCGGGACGCCGGCGCTGGCCACCGCGGTTTTAATGCAGTAGCACACCGCCAGCCAGATTTCACGGCTCGACTGCTCAACCCTATTCCCGGCGCTGCGAAACAGGGTAATTTCCCGGGTCGCGTGGGCGAGAAGCTCGCCCCGCAGATTGAAGACTCCGGCGCGCACGCTGCCCGAACCGACATCCACACCAATAATGTTTTGCGTATCGTTTTGCATCACATCCTCTCACAGGCTGGTTACGGGTCAGAGATCCACGCTGTTCGGCAGGATCACAATGTCGCGTACGGTGACGTTTTTCGAACGCGTCACCATAAACAGCACTGACTCCGCCACTTCAATCGGCTGCATCAGACTGCCGTTGGCCAGCGCTTCATCCATTTTGGCTTTTGGCCAGTCGTCCAGCAGCGCGGTCACCACCGGGCCCGGCAGTACGGCGCCGACGCGCACGCCATACTGCGCCACCTGACGACGAGTGGTGTGGACAAACGCCTGCACAGCGAATTTCGACGCGGTATAGACAGGCTCCCAGATCACCGGCACCACGCCCGCGATGGAGCTGGTGAAAATAATATCCCCGGATTGTTGCGCGATCAGATGCGGCAGGACGCTGCGCACGCAGCGGAAGGCGGCGTTGATGTTGAGGTGCAGCACGCGGTCCCAGACGTCCGGGTCGCCCTCGGCCACCGGCCCGCCGATATAGGCGCCGGCGTTGGCGTGGAAGATATCGAGACGCCCGGTAAGCTGCAAAATGCCCTGCAGAAGATTATCGACCTGTTCCGCCTGCATCAGATCCACCTGCAGAGCGAAGGCGTTTTCGCCAAGTTCGGCGACCAGTTTGTTGAGCTTTTCGCCTTCGCGGTCGATTAGCACTACTTTTGCGCCAGCCCCCAGCAGGGTCTTCGCGCACTCGAGGCCGATACCGGACGCCGCGCCAGTGATCGCGGCGACTTTACCGCTGAGGGAAGTATTCATAGAGGAGAAAGAGTGGTTCATTTTATAATCCTTTGCCGTGTCTGGTTAAAACTATCGAACCCGAGGGCATCGCGTTCGAGGTTATGGACAAAAACCTGGTAACATATTGAATATCAGCATCATTATTCAGGCTTGCTGGCATGTTAAGGCAGTATGCGCGCGTACTTCCTGGCGTGAAATGGATGCTCAATCGATGAAGCTATGTTGCGCTCGCTTCATCGATTGAGCAAGTGGGGAAATTAACAGCGACATGATTTTGTGACGCAAGTTGGAAAAATGAAGAAGATAACAATTTACGACCTGGCGGAGCTTTCCGGCGTTTCGGCGAGCGCGGTGAGCGCTATCCTCAACGGTAACTGGAAAAAACGCCGCATCAGCGCAAAGCTTGCCGAAAAGGTGACCCGGATTGCTGAGGAGCAGGGCTATGCGATTAACCGCCAGGCCAGCATGCTGCGCAGTAAAAAATCACACGTCATTGGCATGATTATCCCCAAATACGATAACCGCTACTTCGGTTCCGTCGCCGAACGCTTTGAGGAGATGGCCCGCGAGCGTGGCCTGCTGCCGATTATCACCTGTACGCGCCGAAGCCCGGAGCTGGAGCTCGAAGCGGTAAAAGCGATGCTCTCCTGGCAGGTTGACTGGGTGATCGCGACCGGGGCGACCAATCCGGATAAAATTTCCGCGCTCTGCCAGCAGGCGGGCGTGCCTACGGTCAATCTCGACCTGCCGGGGTCTCTCTCTCCGTCGGTGATTTCGGATAACTACGGCGGTGCGAAAGCGCTGACCCACAAGATCCTCGCTAACAGCGCCCGCCGTCGGGGATCGCTGGCGCCGCTGACCTTCATCGGCGGGCGCAGCAGCGACCATAACACCAGCGAGCGTTTACGCGGTTTCCACGATGCGCATCACGAGCAGGGGGTGAGCGTGCCGCAGGCGAATATTCTGGCTCCCGGCTATTCGAAAGGTCACGTTGAGGACTGCCTGCAGGAGCGGTTTGGCAGCGCGAAGACGCTATTGCAGGGGATATTTGTTAACTCGACGATATCCCTTGAAGGGGTTGTGCGCTGGCTGTCGCAGGTGGGGCTGACCGGCAGCGAGCAGCCGCCGATGGGCTGCTTCGACTGGGATCCGTTTGTCTATCTGCTGGGGCACGATATCGACATGGTGCAGCAGGACGTACCGGCGATGCTGGACGCTGTTTTTTCGATTATTGACGCCGGCGAAGCCAGCCAGCAGCGGATTGAAATTCCGCCGCGACTGATGAGCAGCAGCTGAGTCGCTGTTTGCCGTTAGCGCGTCAGCAGCCAGCGAGCGGTATGTTCATCGGTCACCAGGCCGTTGATCCAGCCGCCTTTAAGGGCGGCCAGGATCGCCGGTCGTTTGTATTCTCCACAGGCCGCGGCAATCCGCGGGCAGTGGTTCTGGCGGATATCATAGCTGGTGATCATGCGGTTGATCTCGCTGTCGACCACCTCGCCTTCTGCATCAATAAACCGCCCGAGGATCTCCCCGATGCCGCCGCGGGCGGTCAGCTCATCCATCTGCGCCTGATTGATAAATCCGTCTTTAAAGATCGGGCTTTGCGTGCCCAGCGGACCAATACCGACAAAAATCACGTCCGCCTCCCGGGCGACGCCAGAGACGCTGCGGAATAAGCGATTGGTGCACCACATCTCATACTCATCCGCGGTCTGGGCGTAGCGCGGCGCCGGCCACTGATAGTACTTGGCTTTTATTTTGCTCGTCAGCAGCAGGGGCACGTCATCGTAATAGTTGCACTGCCCGTCGGCGTCCATGGCGCTGATCAGCGCCACGCAGCGGGTATTCAGGCTGTCGAAATCGATGCGCTGCAGCGCTTTTTTCAGGGTCAGGCCCGAGCCCAGACCGATGATTTTCTCTTTATCATCCTGCAGGTAGCGAGCCATCAGCTGATAGCAGCCAAACGATACGCTATCGAGGGTGCTTTCTTCGCTAAAGGCGGGGACCACATTGCACTCAAGAAGCTGATACTTTTCCTGCAACAACTGCGCATAATCGAGGCAGTTCGCCACTGGATGGTGCAGATTAATCGACACAATCCCTTCTTCTTTCGCGGCGGCGATCAGCCGTTGCACCACCGGTCTGGAGGTGCCCAGCTGGCTGGCAATCTCGCTCTGATTCTGGCCGGCGATGTAGTACATCCATGCGGCACGCACCTTCTGATCCAACCGGATATCGTCTTCTTTACTCATGGTCTCCCGCCCTAAGTTGCTGGCCTGGGCACGCAATTGGCCCGGCGAATACCCGCATTCTCGCCGTGGTTGGCATAACTGGCAAGCTTTTGCTCTTGACTGGTCATTTGTAATTTAATTGAGTAATTGTTCTTTTGTGATCTGTGGCTCTTATTTTGGTCAAATGATCAATTACAGTGGCGCCATCAACTCAAGGAGAGCAGAACATGAACAATCAATTCACATGGCTTCACATTGGTCTGGGTTCTTTTCATCGCGCGCATCAGGCGTGGTATCTGCATCGTCTGATCGCTTCCGGGGATAAGCGCTGGCGCATCGCGGCGGGCAATATCCGCAACGACGCCGAGCAGGTGGTGCAGGCGCTGGCGGCGCAGGGAGGACGTTACGTGCTGGAGACCGTCAGCCCGGAAGGGGAGCGCGAATATGAAGAAATCACCTCTATTCAGAAACTGCTGCCGTGGCAGGCAGGGCTGCAGCCGCTGATTAACGAAGGGGCCAATCCGCAAACAAAAGTTATCGCCTTTACCGTGACGGAAGGGGGGTACTACCTGAACACCCGCCATCAGCTGGAAACCAGCAACCCCGATCTGCAGGCCGACCTGAAAGGCGAATGCAAAACCATTTACGGCACCCTCGCACGAATTCTGGAAAAGCGCATGGCGGACAACGCCGGGCCGCTGACCCTGCTCAACTGCGACAACGTGCGGCATAACGGTGAGCGCTTCCACGACGGGATGGTGGAGTTCCTGCAGCTTACCGGCAAACAGGCGGTGATTGACTGGATGGCCGTGAATACCACCTGTCCGAATACCATGGTGGACCGCATCACCCCGCGTCCGGCGGCCGATCTGCCGACCCGTATCAAAGCGCAAACCGGCATTGACGATAAGGCGCCGGTAATGGGCGAGACTTTTATCCAGTGGGTGGTGGAGAACAACTTCCGCGATGCCCGCCCAAATCTGGAAGCGGTCGGCGTGGAGATGGTCGAGTCGGTTATCCCCTATGAAGAGGCGAAAATCCGCATCCTGAACGCGTCCCACAGCTGCATTGCCTGGGCGGGGACCTTAATCGGCCAGCAGTATATTCACGAAAGCACGTTCACCGATGCTATCTACGCCATTGCCGACCGCTACGTCACGGAGGATGTCATTCCTTGCCTCGGCGATAACGGCATTGATCTGCCGACCTACCGCGATGTGGTGCTCAAGCGCTTTACCAACCCGCATATCCAGGACACCAACCAGCGCGTTGCCGCCGATGGTTTCTCAAAGATTCCGGCGATGATCGCGCCAACCTTGCAGGAGTGCTATCAGCGCGGCGTCCGTCCGGAAGCGACCGCCATGCTGCCGGCGCTGTTCTTCGTCTTTATGGAGCAGTGGCACAAGGGAACTCTGCCGTATCAGTACCAGGACGGCATCCTGGATGCGCAGGCGGTGCATGAGATGTTCGAGGCTCAGGATCCGGTGGCTGTCTTCGCCCGTGATAAAGCCCTGTTTGGTGATCTCGCCAACAACGCGGATTTCCTGGCGCTGATGCGCGAGAAAGTCGCCGCCGTTTACACGCTGATTAAATAAGAGGTGGCTATGTATCTGGGTATCGATCTTGGCACATCGGAAGTCAAAGCGCTGATCATTGATGAGAACAATCAGGTTATCGCCAGCCATAGCGCGCCGCTGAGCATTCAGCGGCCTCATCCGCACTGGTCAGAACAATCGCCGGAGTTATGGTGGGAGGCGACGGAGTACCTGATGGCCACCCTACGGGAAAAATGCGCTCAGCACTGGTCGGCCGTCAAGGCGATTGGCCTCTCCGGACAGATGCACGGCGCGGTGCTGCTGGATGAAAAGGGGGAGACGATCCGTCCGGCCATTCTGTGGAACGACACCCGCTGCGCCGCAGAGTGCGCAGAGCTGGAGGAGATGGCGCCGGAGCTGCATCAGGTGGCGGGCAACCTGGCGATGCCGGGCTTTACCGCGCCGAAGCTGCTGTGGGTGCGTCGTCACGAGCCGCAAAACTTTCAGCGCACCGCCACGGTGCTGCTGCCGAAAGATTATCTGCGCTACCGGATGACCGGGAAGAAAGTCTCCGATATGTCGGACGCCGCCGGAACGCTGTGGCTGGACGTGGCGAAGCGCGACTGGTCCGACTCGCTGCTGGATAAATGCGGCCTGTCGCGCAGCCAGATGCCGACGCTGGTGGAAGGCTGTGAGGTTTCCGCCACCCTTGACCCGCAGGTGGCTGCGCGCTGGGGGCTGAACGCCTCGGTGGTGGTGGCCGGGGGCGGCGGCGATAACGCAGTCAGCGCCATTGGCGTCGGCGCGGTCTCGCCGGGGGACGCGTTTATTTCGCTCGGTACCTCCGGGGTGCTGTTTGTGGTGACCGACGCCTATCGTCCGGCGCCGCAGTCGGCGGTCCATGCGTTTTGTCACGTTCTGCCGAACCTGTGGCATCAGATGAGCGTGATGCTTAGCGCCGCCAGCTGTTTGCAGTGGTTCTGCCGCCTCACCGGCACCACGGAGGTGGCGCTGCTGGCGGAGATTGCCGAGCTAAGCGAGGAGGAGAAAGCCAACGCGCCGTTCTTCCTGCCTTATCTCTCCGGGGAACGAACCCCGCATAACGATCCTGACGCCCGCGGCATCTTCTGGGGCATGACCCACTCCAGCCTGCGTGCCCAGCTCGGCTACGCGGTGCTGGAGGGGGTGAGCTTTGGCATCAATGACGGTCTGCAGGCATTGAAAGAGAGCGGGACGCCGATCGCGCAGTGCTCGCTGGTGGGCGGGGGCGCCCGCAGTCCGTTCTGGGCCCAGCTGCTGGCCGATATTCTCGCTATGCCGGTGGTGACCCACAAAGGCGGAGAGACCGGCGGCGCACTGGGCGCGGCGCGGCTGGCCTGCCTGGCGGCGGGCAAACCCATTGACGCGGTGTGTGAAAAACCGGAAGTCTGGCAGACCTGGCGTGCGGATCCTGTTCGCCACCACACCCTGATGCAACGCTACGCGCAGTTTAAGGCCCTGTATTTAAACGATCTGCACTATCGGCAGCACTAATTTTCACCACCACAGCCGCTTCGTTGAACGTCGCGGAGCGGCCACCCTGTACCCTGAAAACGAGGTCATTATGTCTATCAATAATAAACAGTGGCTCGGTTTACCCCTGAACCTGCTCTGGGGATACATCGCCATTGCCGTATTTATGACCGGCGACGGTTTTGAATTAGCTTTTCTCTCGCACTATATCAAAGCGCTAGGCTTCTCTCCGGCGGAGGCCTCCTTTGCCTTTACCCTCTACGGCCTGGCCGCCGCGCTGTCGGCGTGGATTTCCGGCGTGGTGGCGGAAATTATCACCCCGCTGAAAACGATGATGATTGGCTTCGTACTGTGGTGCGTGTTCCACGTGCTGTTCCTCGTTTTCGGCCTCGGTCACGCCAACTATGCGCTGATCCTGCTTTTCTACGGCATCCGCGGCTTCGCCTATCCGCTGTTCCTCTACTCGTTTATCGTGGCGATTGTCCATAACGTCAAAAGCGACAACGCCAGCTCGGCCATCGGTTGGTTCTGGGCGGTCTATTCCATCGGCATCGGGGTCTTCGGCAGCTATATTCCGAGTTTCACCATTCCGCATATTGGCGAAATGGGCACCCTGTGGCTGGCGCTGGCCTTCTGCCTTACCGGGGGGGGGATTGCTCTGGCTTCCCTGCGCCATATTCAAACGCCGCAGCATATGCAGAATCTCACCACCCGTGAGAAGTTTGCCGAGCTGGGACGCGCCGCGACGCTGCTGTATACCAACCGCAATATTCTGCTGTCGAGCATGGTCAGGATCATCAATACCCTCTCGCTGTTCGGGTTTGCGGTGATTATGCCGATGATGTTCGTTGATGAGCTGGGCTTTACCACTTCAGAATGGCTTCAGGTGTGGGCGGTCTTCTTCTTCACCACCATTTTCTCTAACGTGCTGTGGGGCATTTTGGGTGAAAAACTGGGCTGGATGAAGGTGGTGCGCTGGTTCGGCTGCATCGGGATGGCGCTCTCCAGCCTGGCGTTTTACTACATCCCTCAGCACTTTGGCCACAGCTTTGCGATGGCGCTGATCCCGGCCATCGCCCTTGGGATCTTTGTCGCCGCCTTTGTGCCGCTGGCCGCCGTGTTCCCTGCGCTGGAGCCGAAGCACAAAGGCGCGGCGATTTCGGTGTATAACCTGTCGGCGGGGATGTCTAACTTTCTCGCTCCGGCGATTGCCGTGGTGCTGCTGCCGTTCTTCAGCACCATTGGGGTAGTCATCGCCTATACCGCATTGTACGTGGTGGCCTTTTTCCTCTGTGCGTTTATCCGCGTGGAGCAGCCGGGATTTTCCCACAAGGAAGCGACTGCCCGTGAGCAGGTTGAATTCTCTTAAGGTGATGTGGCTGGCATGGGCTCCATGCCAGCCTTAATGAGGTGAACGAATGAGTATGCAGGCGGTTATTTTTGACATGGATGGCGTGATTATTGATTCCGAGGCGCTGTGGCGCCAGGCGCAGATTGACGCCCTCGCGCAGTGGGGAGCAACGGCGAGCGTGGCTGAGTGTGAAACCCTGACCAAGGGCAAGCGTCTCGACGAAATCGCCGACACCTGGTGCCGCTATTTTCAGCTTAACCTTGCCCCATCGCTGCTGGAAGAGGCCATATTGCAGCGCATCACCGGCCTGATTGCCGCCGATGGCGAGCCGATGCGTGGGGTGCAGGAGGCGTTAGGCTATTTTCGCGCTGCCGGCTATAAAATTGCGCTCGCCACATCATCATCCCGCCAGGTTATCGCCGCCGTGCTGAACAAGCTCTCGCTCTGGCACTTTTTTGACGCGATCTCCAGCGCAGATGATGAACCACGCGGCAAACCGCACCCGGCGGTGTACCTCACGACGCTGCGGAAGCTCAATCTCAACGCCAGCCAGTGTCTGGTGATTGAGGATAGCTTTACCGGCTTTTGCGCGGCCCAGTCGGCGGGGATTGCCACGATAGTGATTGCAGAAGATAGCCAGCACGCGCGTTTTCAGGCCGCCGCTGGCCGCTATCAAACCTTACCTGAACTGCTGGAAGCGCTTAGCGCGGAGCCAGCGGCGGCGGTTTAAGTCAGCCATTTGTGGGCGCAGACATTCCCGGGATGTAGCTGGTCGGTTAATCTCTTCTCTGCGCTCACGCCCTTTTTTCTCCTGGTCGATCTGCCTCACATTTCGCTCATCTTTTGTGAAAACAGTCACGTCTTGTTGTGCCAATGCCCAAATTTATGGCCTTGCTTAGCGGTGTTTGTCCGAGGCACTACTACGAAGTTGTGCTTAGATTATATATTGAAACGTATTTTCAATAATGTGAAACCGCTTTGCCGATTTGATTATGTCGATCGGATTTGGCCGTGATAAGGACCGAGCATGAAAATTGAATCTGTGAATGTCACCGTTTTCCAATATCCCACTCGTCGGGTTTCCGACAGCGCCGGGCACTCCCATCCGGGGGTTGAAAGCATGGCCAAAATGGCGATGCTGACCATCACCGCTGATGATGGGGCGCAGGGCTTTTCGTTTGCGCCTCCGGAAGTCGTGCGCCCGTTCGTGGTGAATACTTTTTTTCGCAAAGTGCTGGTGGGACAGGACCCGTTTAACCGTGAGCGTATCTGGCAGGATCTTAACCACTGGCAGCGCGGCAGCGCACATCAGCTAACGGAGCGCGCGCTGTCGTTTGTTGAACAGGCGCTGTGGGACCTGATCGGCCGCAGCCTTAAGATGCCGGTTTATAAGCTGCTCGGCGGCTATCGCGACACTGTCCCGGCTTACGGTAGCACCATGTGCGGCGACGATCTGCCGGGCGGCCTGTCGACCCCGGAAGAGTATGCCGCTTTTGCTGAGAAGCTGGTCGCCCGCGGCTACAAGGCCATCAAGCTGCACACCTGGATGCCGCCAATCTCTTTTGCGCCCAATCCCAAAATGGACATTAAAGCCTGCGCGGCGGTGCGCGAAGCCGTAGGGCCGGATATTGACCTGATGATTGATGGCTATCACTGGTACAGCCGCGCCGAGGCGCTGTGGATCGGCAAAGAGCTGGAAAAACTCAATTTCGCCTGGTTTGAAGAGCCGATGGAGGAGGATTCGATGTCCTCCTATGCGTGGCTGGCGGAAAACCTGTCGATTCCCATCGTCGGGCCGGAGAGCTTCGGCGGCAAGCACCACATGCGCGCCGAATGGGTGAAAGCCGGGGCCTGCGACATTCTGCGCGCCGGCGCTAACGGCGTGGGGGGGATTACACCGACCATGAAGGTGGCGGCGCTGGCGGAATCTTTCGGCATGGATTGCGAAGTCCACGGCAACGGAGCGGCAAGCCTCGCGGTGGTGGGCGCGATCCGCAACTGCCGCTGGTACGAGCGCGGCCTGCTGCATCCGTTCCTCGACTACGATGAACCGGCGGCCTATCTCAACAGCATTGTCGACCCGATGGATGACCAGGGATTTGTGCATTTGTCACAACGTCCGGGTCTCGGTGAAGACATTAATTTTGCGTATATCGAAGCCAATACCGTTAGCCACGACTGATTTAAAAAAATAAATACCCGATGGCGCTGCGCTTATCGAGCCTGCGGCCCGGTAGACCGGATAAGCCGAAAATGCCGCCATCCGGCAACATGTACCCTACAGTACAGGCAAACAGAGATATGAAAAAAACCTCCTTACTGGGAGCGTGTATTCTCGCGCTCGCCATGTCGATGGGGAGCGGGGAGGCGGTGGCGAAAACGCCGCCCGACCAGCTGATCATCGGCATGAATATGAATAACCTGCTCACCCTTGACCCGGCGGCGATGACCGGTAACGAAGTGGTGGGGATCGTGGTCAACCTCTACGACTCGCTGGTGGAGCTTGACCCTGAGCAGCTCACCACCGTCAGGCCCGCGCTGGCGAAATCCTGGGATATCAGCCCCGACGGCAAAACCCTGACCTTTCATCTGCGCGATGACGTTAAGTTTCACTCCGGCAACCCGCTGACCGCCGCCGACGTCGTGTGGTCAATGCGGCGCATCCTGCACCTCAACCTGGCCCAAGCCTCAGTATGGAAATCCTATGGCTTCAGTAAGAAAAATATCGACAGCCAGGTCAGCGCGCCGGACCGCTTCACGGTGCAAATCGTATTACCCAAAGATAACGATCCGCAGCTGGTGATTTACTCGCTGGCGGCGCTGGGCAACCTCGGAGTGCTGGGCAGTAAAACGGTGCAAAGCCACCAGCAGGATAACGACTGGGGTAACCGCTGGCTAACCACCCATGAAGCCGGTTCCGGGCCGTTTATCCTCGAAACCTGGCAGGCGAAAGATGTGCTGCGCATGAAGCGCAACCCTGACTACTGGCGCGGCGAGGCGAAAATGAGCCGCGTGGTACTGCGTCATTTCCAGGAGTCGCAAACTCTGCGCCTGATGATCGAAAAAGGCGACCTTGATATTGTCAACAATATGGCGGTTTCCGATATCAACGCCCTGCGCAGCGATCCGCAGCTGACCGTCGATGCGGTGCAGCGCGGCACCATGTACTACGTGGCGATGAGCATGAAAGAGGCGCACTTCGCCAATCCGAAAGTGCGCGAGGCGGTGCGCTATCTGATTGATTACCAGGGTATCAATAAAGCGCTGATGCCGGGCTACGGCGTGCTGCACCAGCGGCCTATCAAAGCGGGAATGCCGTCCACGCTACCCGATCCCGGCTACAGGCTGGATGTGGCGCGGGCGAAAAAGCTGCTGGCGGAAGCGGGATATCCCAACGGCTTTGATACCACGCTGCGGGTACTCTCCGATCAGCCATTTCTTAACATCGCTATCGCCGTGCAGTCGACGCTGATGCAGGCGGGGATTAACGCCAAAATCATCACCGGCACTGGTAACCAGATCTACGGCGCAATGCGCGAGCGTAAATTTGACCTGCTGGTAGGTCGCGGCGGCAGCGGGATGGAGCCGCATCCGCACTCCAGCCTGCGCGCGCTGGTCTATAACCCGGATAACAGCGATAAGGCGCGCCTGACCAACTTCCAGGGCTGGCGTACCGGTTTTTACGACCCGCAACTGAATACGATGATTGACCAGGCCCTGCTGGAACGCGATCCGCAAAAACAGGTGGCTGACTACCAGGCCATCCAGACACGCTACGACCAGCTGGTTCCGGCTTTAATTCCGCTTTCGCAGATGGTTGATTCGGTCGTCGTGCGCAACGAGGTACGGGAGTATCAGCCGCACCCCTCCGCCACCACTTTTCTGCGTGACGTCTATAAAGTCCGCGAAGGAGAGAAAGGATGAGTACCGCAATCCTTACGCCCGGCTCACGCGGCCGGCGCTTATCCAAACGGCTGCTGCAGGTGGTGATTACGCTGTTCGGCCTGCTGCTGCTGACCTTTACCATTGGCCGCGTCATGCCTATCGACCCGGTGCTGGCGATCGTCGGTCCGGATGCTGACCAGAGTACCTATCAGCAGGTTTACCAGCAGCTGGGGTTTGATAAATCGCTGACCACCCAGTTTGGCATCTATTTCGTCAACCTGCTGCACGGCGATCTGGGCAATGCGCTGCTGACCGGGAAACCGGTGGTGGACGATATTATCCGCGTCTTCCCGGCCACCATGGAGCTGGCGACGATGGCGATTCTCGTCGGCGCGGGTCTCGGAATTCCGCTGGGCGTGCTGGCGGCGGCGCGGCGCAATAGCGTCTCCGATTATGTGGTACGCATTATCAGCCTGGCGGGCTACTCGACGCCGATTTTCTGGGTCGGAATGATGGGGCTGCTGGTGTTCTATGCCTGGCTCGGCTGGGTGGGCGGCGCCGGGCGGGTAGACCTCGGTCTGGACGGCATTGTGCCGCGCCGTACCGGCCTGATGACCGTTGATGCGCTGCTGGCAGGAAACGGACAGGTGTTCTGGAACGCCATTAATCATCTGATTCTTCCCGCCTCGCTGCTGGGTTTTCACTCGCTGGCTTATATCAGCCGTATGACCCGCAGCTTTATGCTGGCCCAGCTGTCGCAGGAGTTCATTATTACCGCGAGGGTGAAAGGGCTGACCGAGCGTCAGGTCATCTGGAACCATGCGTTTCGTAACATCCTCGTGCAGCTGCTGACGGTGGTGGCGCTGGCCTACGGCGCGCTGCTGGAAGGCGCGGTGCTGATTGAAACCGTCTTCTCATGGCCGGGTTTCGGCTCCTATCTTACCGGTAGCCTGTTGCTGGGCGATATGAATGCGGTGATGGGCTGCGTGCTGCTGGTGGGAGTGATCTTCGTGATGCTCAACCTGCTCTCCGACATGCTGTATCAATTCTTTGACCCGAGGACAAAATCATGACCGTTTCTCTGGATTCGCCGCTTTCGGGTGGTGCGGGCGAAGGCCGTCAGCGGCTGCAACGCGCGGCGGCGCGGGCCGTCGGGTTTATCGGCAAAATGGCGCGCAATCCGCTCACGGCCATCGGCGGAGGAATTATCTTTATGCTGCTGGTGGTGGCGATTTTCGCGCCGCTGATTGCGCCTTATAACCCGCTGGTACAGGACCTGAATAGTGCGCTGGTCGCGCCGAATGCGCAGCACTGGTTCGGCACCGATGAGTTTGGCCGAGATATCTTTAGTCGCCTGGTGTACGGCTCCCGCATCACGCTCTATATCGTGCTGCTGGTCTCAGTGACCGTCGGTCCGCTCGGACTGCTGCTGGGCGTCAGTGCCGGCTATTTCGGCGGTAAAGTCGATATGGTGCTGATGCGCGTCACCGATATTTTCATCTCCTTCCCGAGTCTGGTCCTGGCGCTGGCGTTTGTCGCCGCTTTAGGACCGGGGCTGGAGCACGTGGTTATCGCCATCACGCTGACCGCCTGGCCGCCGATTGCCCGTCTGGCGCGCGCCGAAACGCTCTCTCTGCGCCAGGCTGATTTTATCTCCGCCGTGCGTCTGCAGGGCGCTTCATCGGCCCGCGTCCTCTGGCGCCATATCGTGCCGCTGTGTCTGCCCTCGGTCATTATCCGTATCACCATGAATATGGCCGGGATCATTCTGACCGCGGCCGGCCTAGGCTTTCTCGGCCTCGGCGCGCAGCCGCCAGAGCCGGAGTGGGGAGCGATGATCTCCAGCGGGCGCACTTATATGATGGAGTGCTGGTGGGTCGTAACCATTCCGGGGCTGGCGATTTTGATCAATAGCTTAGCGTTCAACTTCTTAGGAGATGGCCTACGTGACATCCTCGATCCCCGTAGTGAATAATGCACCGCTGCTCGACGTGCGCGATTTGTGCGTCGACTTTGTTAACGGTAGCGCGGTGACCCACGCCGTGCGCGGCGTCTCCTTCCAGCTGGGGCATGAGAAGCTGGCTATTGTCGGCGAGTCCGGTTCGGGTAAGTCCACCGTTGGGCGCGCGCTGCTGCAGCTGCATCCGAAAAAGGCCCGCGTCAGCGCCAGCCGGATGCAGTTTGCCGACCTCGATCTGCAGCATCTTAGCGAAGCGCAGATGCGCGGCGTACGCGGCAAACGTATCTCTATGATTATGCAGGACCCGAAATATTCGCTTAATCCGGTGGTCTGCGTGGGTAAGCAAATCGCCGAGGCCTGGCTTACTCATCATCCCGGGCGCAAAGATGAGGCGAAAGCCAGGGCGCTGGAGATGCTGGAGGTGGTGCGTATTCGCCAGCCGGAGCGCGTTTATCAGCTTTATCCGCATGAAATATCCGGCGGACAGGGGCAGCGCATCATGATCGCCATGATGCTGATTACCGACCCGGAGCTGATCATTGCCGATGAGCCCACCTCCGCGCTGGACGTGTCGGTGCGCCTGCAGGTGCTGGGCCTGCTGGATGACCTGGTCCAGTCGCGCGGGCTGGGGCTGATTTTTATCAGCCACGATATCAACCTGGTGCGCAGCTTCTGCGACCGGGTGCTGGTGATGTACGCCGGACGGGTAGTGGAGTCCATCGCCGCTAAAGATCTCGATCACGCCCGTCACCCCTACACTCAGGGATTGATTAACTCGCTGCCGGATATGCAGCATCGTCGCCCGATACTGCCGGTGCTGCAGCGTCAGGCCAGCTGGTTAACGGATTAAGGAGCGGATAATGATTGAAGTTCAACATCTCAACCTCGCGTTTGGCGAGGGGGAGAAGCGTAACCAGGTGCTGTATGACGTCAGTTTCCACGTTAAGCCCGGCGAGATCTACGGTCTGGTAGGAGAGTCCGGTTCCGGTAAAACGACGGTGCTCAAGTGCCTGGCGGGGCTGTTTACCCACTGGCAGGGGGAACTGACCATCGATGCTCAGCCCTTAGGGCATGAAATTAGCCGCGAGCGCTGCCGTCAGGTGCAGATGGTATTTCAGGACCCCTACGGATCGCTGCATCCCCGTCACACCATTGGCGATATCCTCGAAGAGCCGCTGCAGATCCATCGTATCAACGACCGCGACCGGCGGATCAATGTGCTGCTGGATAAAGTTGGCCTCAACCGCGCCTTTCGCGAGCGCTATCCGCATCAGCTCTCCGGCGGGCAGCGGCAGCGCGTGGCGATAGCCAGAGCGCTGATTCTTGAGCCTCAGGTGCTGCTGCTGGATGAGCCGACGTCGGCGCTGGATGTGTCGGTGCAGGCTGAGATCCTTAACCTGCTGGCAGAATTGCAGCGGGAGGCTAAGCTCACTTACCTGATGGTCACCCACGATCTTGGGGTTATTGCCCACTTATGCCAGAAAGTGGCGGTGATGCAGTACGGGAAGATCCTCGAAACCCTGACGGTCGATGCGCTGGTCAGCGGCCAGGCGCAGACGGCCTATACGCAGATGCTGGTTAACGCCAGTCGGCAATATACGCGCGAAATGGCGCGTGAGGTGGCGGAATACTAAGCTTTATGGCGCATTGTCTCACGGCAGATGCGCCCATTTTAATAGGTAACTATTTGATGTTATAGGTTTTTTGTGGTTGTAGGTATCGTCTATTAATGTAAGCGCGTTGTTTGGATCGATATCCTGCCTAGGTTTTTCCTGCAGCCGCAGGTGCCGTTTTACCTTAACATTCAGAGGCTCAATCAACGAACCCGGCTGCTGTATACCAGCCGGGCACCGTCTTTGCTTTGCGAAGCCTGATCAGCGTAGCAGCGGGCAGTCGGGCGGCAGCCGGCAGCGCAGGGCCGCCGGTAACAGCTCCATACGGAAGGTTTTTCCGCTGAGCGGCTCGCCGTCGAGGTTAAACGTCATCTCATGGGGGGCGGTGATCTCAAACCAGGAGGAGACGCCGTCGACAATATTCGGCGAGTTTTCCGGATTCGCCAGGGTGCTGAAGAGGGCAGGGATCAGCTCTTCGCCGGTGAAAATGCGCAGATGCAGCAGACCATCGTTAATCAACGCCTCCGGACATAGCTGCTGGCCGCCGCCCGCCTGGCGGCCGTTGCCGATGCCGATGACCAGCGCATCGCCCTGCCAGTGAAAGTTCTCCCCGCGGATCTCGCAGCGGTCCGGCTTCAGGGTATCCATGCGCATCAGGCCGTGGATTAAATAAGAGACACCGCCAAGCGCGGCTTTAAGCTTTTCCGGCGTTTCGGTGGTGATCCGGGTGCCGAACCCGCCGGTCGCCATATTAATAAAGCCGGTCTTATCATTAACCCGGGCGATATCTATCGGCACATCGCGACCGACGATCGCCAGCTTGAGGGCGCTGGCCAGATCCTGTGGAATACCGACGCTGGTGGCGAAGTCGTTGGCCGTGCCCAGCGGTAAAATCCCCAGCGCCATGTTGCTGCCGCGCTCCACCAGCGCGGTCGCCACTTCATTAATCGTGCCGTCGCCGCCGCCGGCGATCACCGTTTCAACGTTCAGCTGCAGGGCTTCATCGATAAACCGCGCGGCATCGCCCTTTTCCCAGGTCACGCGGACGTGAATATCAATCCCTTCATCGCGTAACAGGTTAACCGCTTCGCGTAGCTGCGGTTCATTGGCACCTTTGCCGTTAAGGATCAGTAAGCTGGCAGGAAACGTAGACATCATCAAGGGAACCTTTATTGCTCAATGTTGCATAAAGTGTACCGCATGACGCAAGTGAAGGCCGGAAGAGAGGCAAAAAAATAAGCCCGCGTAAGGGAGATTACGCAGGCTAAGGAGGTGGTTCCTGGTACAACTAGCATTTATGGGTTATGTTTTTCAGCGAAATGGATGATACCTGTTTCGATCGAAACGGTATGTGATCCGATTCTAATATCCTTACATCGTGAAAAAATAACGCAAATTAACTAGTTACCGTGCGGGTTTCTGGTTGTCTGACCAGTAAAGTTGCGCATCAGCAGCGCATACTGCAGGGGCAGGTCGTCCGGCACAGGCAACCATACGGTATAGCCGTCGCCCGGGGCCACCGGCATGGCTTCGCCTTTGCCATTTACCATATGCTCGAGGGTGAAGTTGACGTTACCCTGCGGAGTCATCAGTTCAAGGCTGTCGCCAACGCTGAACTTATTTTTGACCGCCACTGCCGCCAGCGGGCCGTTCCGCTCCCCGGTGAATTCGCCGACAAACTGCTGGCGTTCGGAGAGGGAGTAGCCATATTCGTAGTTCTGGTAATCGTCATGGGTATGGCGGCGCAGGAAGCCTTCGGTGTACCCGCGATGGGCCAGCCCCTCAAGGGTTTCCAGCAGGCTGGTATCGAACGGTTTGCCGGCGGCGGCATCATCGATCGCCTTGCGGTAAACCTGGGCGGTGCGCGCGCAGTAGTAGAAGGATTTGGTGCGGCCTTCGATCTTCAGCGAGTGAACGCCCATCTGGGTCAGACGCTCAACGTGGGCGATAGCCCGCAGATCTTTCGAGTTCATGATGTAGGTGCCGTGCTCATCTTCGAAGGCGGTCATGTACTCGCCCGGACGTTTGGCTTCCTCGATCATAAAGACTTTATCGGTCGGCGCGCCAATGCCGAGGGTTGGCTCCACGGTCTGCACCGGAATCGGCTCATATTTGTGAACGATGTTGCCGACGTCGTCCTCTTTACCTTCCGCCACGTTGTATTCCCAGCGGCAGGCGTTGGTGCAGGTTCCCTGATTCGGGTCGCGCTTGTTGATATACCCGGAGAGCAGGCAGCGGCCGGAGTAGGCCATGCACAGCGCGCCGTGGACGAAAATCTCAATTTCCATCTCCGGCACCTGGCGGCGGATCTCTTCGATTTCATCCAGCGACAGTTCACGCGACAGGATCACGCGGGTGAGGCCCATCTGCTGCCAGAATTTGACCGTCGCCCAGTTGACGGCGTTGGCCTGCACCGAAAGATGGATCGGCATATCCGGAAAGTTTTCCCGCACCAGCATGATTAAACCCGGATCGGACATGATCAGCGCGTCCGGACCCATCTCCACCACCGGCTTCAGATCGCGAATAAACGTTTTCAGCTTGGCGTTATGCGGGGCGATGTTGACCACCACATAGAATTTTTTACCCAACGCGTGGGCTTCATTGATGCCGAGCTGCAGATTTTCGTGATTGAATTCGTTGTTACGCACGCGCAGCGAGTAGCGCGGCTGGCCGGCATAAACGGCATCGGCGCCATAGGCGAAAGCGTAACGCATATTCTTCAGCGTTCCCGCCGGGGAAAGGAGTTCTGGTTTAAACATGGTGTTCTCGTTCTGATGACAGGTCAGATTCGCCGCACCTGGTGCGGCGAGTTGGGGAGTGTCCCCACATTAAGGGCGGGCATTGTAGCGCCGCGGCGAAGGGGAGTAAATATCAGATGGGTATCTTTCAGTATGGCTAATTTGTTTGCCATTTTGAACCTGGGCAGTGCTCACACTGACAGCGCTCATAACGCCTGGTGGGATAGACTCTATGGAGTTTCCCGGGTTGCGGCGTAAACGCCTTACCCGGGCTACGGATTGCAGAGGGCGGTGGACTTGTAGCCCGGCTAAGCGCAGCGCGAGCCGGGAAAAGGCTCACTACGCCAGCCGACAGGCGTCGGCTTCCCAGCGGTAGCCAACCCCGTACACGGCGCGGATGAACGACTGTTCGGCGTCCAGCGCCTCCAGCTTGCGCCGCAGGTTTTTGATGTGGCTGTCAATGGTGCGGTCGGTCACTACCCGATAGTCGTCATACAGATGGTTGAGCAACTGTTCGCGGGAGAAGACCTTCCCCGGCTCCTGGGAGAGGGTTTTCAGCAGCCGGAACTCGGCGGGGGTGAGGTCCAGCAGCTTGTCGCGCCACGAGGCCTGAAAACGGCCCTCGTCGACAATCAGCGGACTCTGCGCGTCCAGCGCCTGCAGGTCGCGCTGCGGCTTGCAGCGGCGGAGAATGGTTTTCACCCGGGCGACCACTTCCCGCGGGCTATAGGGCTTGCAGATATAGTCGTCGGCGCCAATCTCCAGCCCCAGCAGGCGGTCGATCTCTTCGATTTTCGCCGTCACCATCACCACCGGAACGTCGGAGAAGCGGCGAATTTCGCGGCACAGCGTCAGGCCGTCGGTACCGGGCAGCATCAGATCCAGCAGGATCAGGTGCGGCGGAGTCTGGCGAACGTAGGGCAGGACCTTGTCGCCATGGTTAATCAGCGTAGGCGCATAGCCGGCGGCCTGCAGATAATCAATCAGCAGCTGGCCGAGCTTGGGTTCATCTTCCACGATAAGAATGCGCGGGGTGTTTTCATCTACAGGCAATTCAGTCATACGTCTCTCGGTAAATCATGTTCCAGAGGTAACTCAACTTTAATGCTAACCCCGCCAAAAGGCGAATGGTCGGCACGCAGGGTGCCGCCGTGGGCCGCTACGATATTGAGGCAAATCGCCAGCCCAAGGCCGGAGCCGCCGCTGGCGCGGTTGCGCGATCCTTCTGCCCGGTAAAAGCGCTCGCACAGGCGGGCCAGCTGCTCATCGCTGACCCCGGGGGCGCTGTCGGCGAAGTCGATCACCAGCATCCGTCCGCTGCGGCGGGCGGTGATGTGCAGGCTGCCGCCGCTGTCGGTATAGCGCAGGCTGTTTTCCAGCAGATTGTTAAAGAGCTGCATCAGGCGGTCGCGGTCGCCGAAGATCATCGCCTGCTCCGGGAGCGACACCTGGATGCTCAGCTGCCGGCCGGCGAAGCGCTCGCGAAAAGCGCCTGCAGCCACCTCCAGCAGGGTGATGATATCCAGCGAGGTTTTCTGGTAGGCCAGCGCTCCCTCATCGGACATCGACAGCTGATGGAGATCGTCTACCAGCTTGGTGAGGGTGGCCACTTCAGCCTGCAGAGAGGGAATGGATTCAGGGGTAAAACGCCGGACCCCGTCCTGAATCGCCTCCAGCTCGCCGCGCAGCACCGCCAGCGGGGTACGCAGTTCATGGGAGATATCGGCCATCAGATCGCGACGCATCTGCTGGTTGCGCTCCAGGGTGCTGGCGAGCTGGTTAAAATCCTGCGCCAGGCGGCCGAGCTCATCGCCGCCGGTCACCGTCACGCGGGTGGAAAAGTCGCCCGCCGCCAGCTTATGGGTGCCTTCCACCAGCCGTTTCACCGGCGCCAGCAGGCCGCGGGCCAGCGGGAAGGTGGCCAGCGCGGCAAGCAGGGTGGCGAGGGCGACAATCAGCCAGCTGGTGCGCTTCTGCTGCCGGTCAAAGTTAATGTCGGTATTGCGGGTTAGCCGCTCCACCGGCGAGGCGATCACTCTGCCTACCTCCACGCCGTTGACCATAATGCTGCGCTGGCTGCCGTCCTCCGGCACGCGCTCGCGGGGGCCCACCAGCACCCGGCCAGACTGATCGACCACCCAGAACATGGTGCGCCAGCCGTGGGGCGGCATTTCCGGCCTCGGGCGCGGGCCGTCAGGGGGACCATCCGGCGGCGGCCCATCGGGACCGGCGTCCGGCGCGTCCATCGCCCCCGGCTTCATGGCGTGCCCCGGCGGCGAGCGGTCGTCATTATCCCGTTCGAAGGTGCGCAGCAGCTGGAAGATAAAGCGGTCATTGTTGCGCAGAAACGCCCAACTGCCGTGCTGGGCATACTGCTCGCTCAGCGCGTCGCTAAGCATGGTTAACCGCTGCTCATTGCCGCGCTTGATGTAATCGATAAACCCGCGTTCGAAACTGATGCGCACCGCCCAGTGCATGCTGATCAGCAGCACGATGCAGGTGGCGAAAATAGCGAGGAACAGCTTGCCGGTAATGCCCGGGCGCCAAAATTTCACGATCCACTCCTGTTGCGTCGACGGATGACGGTATTGCTGCCGACGTCATCCGGTACCCGGGAAAAGATGAGCGCCGGCAGGGCGATGATCGCCGCCATGCTCAGATAGGTATAGAGAAAGACCTGATGGGTGCCGGCGGCGTCGAGGCTCAGATGCTGCTGGCCGTACAGCCCCAGCAGCAGCCCGGCGATGGTCACGCCAATACTCATCGACAGCTGCATCACCATCGACAGCAGGCTGTTGCCGCTGCTGGCCAGATCGTCCGGGAGATCTTTCAGGGTCAGGGTATTCATCGACGAGAAGCGGCTGGCGTTGATCATCCCCTGCAGAAACAGGATCAGCGGCAGCGCGTAATACCAGCCCGCCAGGGCGCAAAACATAAACAGCAGGCTGACCGCCGCCAGCCCCAGAGTGCTGGCGACCAGCACCCGACGGTAGCCGAAGCGGTTGACCACCTGGACCACGATCCGCTTCATCCCCATGCTGCCGAGCACCATCGGGATCATCATCAGCCCGGCGTGGAAGGGGCTAAAACCGAGGCCGATCTGCAGAAACACCGGGGTCATAAACGGCAGCATGCCGCTGCCGATGCGCCCGGCGAAGCTGCCGCCGAGGCCAAGGGAGAAGGTGCGGTTGCGAAACAGGTTAAGGCTGAACAGCGCCCGGGCGTTACCGCGAGCGTGCCACAGGTAGAGCAGCAGGGCGGCGAGGCCGACGGCCACCAGTCCCGCCAGCCAGGCGGGGGAAATGCCGAGCCCTTTCTGGCCATCCAGCGCCAGGGTCAGGGTCGCCATCCCGGCCGCCAGCAGCACAAAGCCGGCGAGATCGAAGCGTCGGGTCTGCATGGTGTAGTTGGGCATCAGGCAGAGGGTGGCGATGGCGCCGACGATCCCCACCGGGATGTTAATGAGGAAGATCCAGTGCCAGGAGGCGTACTCCACCAGCACCCCGCCCAGCGCCGGGCCGAGCAGCGGGCCGATCTGGCCCGGCAGGGTAACGAAGGTCATCGCTGCCATGTACTGATCGCGCGGGACGATCTTCATCACCGTCAGGCGGCCGACCGGCACCATCATCGCGCCGCCGATACCCTGCAGCACCCGCGCCATCACCAGCTGGTCAAGGGTGCTGGCCTGGGCGCAAAACAGCGATCCAGCGGTAAACAGCACGATGGCGGTAAAGAAAATATTGCGCACCCCGACCCGGTCGGCCAGCCAGCCGCTGGCCGGCAGCATCACCGCCACCGTCAGGACATAGGAGACGATGATCATATGCATATGCAGCGGACTCTCCCCGAGGCTTTTGGCCATCGAGGGGAGGGCGGTGTTGACGATGGTGGTGTCCAGCGACTGCATAAAGAAGCCGAACGCCACTATCCATAGCTGCCAGCGCACGCTGGCCGGGAGGTCTGTCATCTTATTCGCTTACCGGTTGAGTGGAATGACGCGAAAAACGCAGCCGCAAACGGTCAAAGAAAAGATAGACCACCGGCGTGGTGTAGAGCGTTAACAGCTGGCTCATCACCAGGCCGCCGACGATAGTGATCCCCAGCGGCTGGCGCAGTTCGGAGCCGTCGCCGCCGGAGAGCACCAGCGGCAGGGCGCCGAACAGCGCGGCGAGGGTGGTCATCATAATCGGCCGGAAACGCAGCAGACAGGCCTGGAAAATCGCCTCTTCCGGCGTCAGGTTGCCGGTGCGCTGCGCCTCAAGGGCAAAATCAACCATCATGATGGCGTTTTTCTTCACGATGCCAATTAATAACATGATCCCGATAAGGGCGATTAGGCTGAACGGGGCATCGAATATCTCCAGCGCCAGCAGCGCGCCCACCCCGGCGGAGGGTAGCGTCGAAAGGATGGTCAACGGATGTACATAGCTCTCGTAGAGCATCCCCAGCACGATATAGACCGTGGCAATGGCCGCGAGGATCAGGATCACCTGCGCGTTCATGGTCTGCTGGAACACCTGAGCGGTACCGGCAAAGGAGCCACGTACGGTGGACGGCACCCCGAGCTGGGTCATCGCGCGGTTAATCGCCTCGCTGGCTTCCGACAGCGAGCGGCCGGTGGGCAGGTTAAAGGAGATTGTGGACGCCGCCGACAGCCCCTGGTGGTTCACCGACAGCGGGGCGTTGGCCGGCTGCCATTTGGCGAAGTAGGCCAGCGGGATCGGCTTGCCCTCGCTGTTGATGACAAACATCTTATCCAGGGCGCTGACGTCCTGGGTGTAGGCCGGATCCACCTCCATCACCACCTTGTACTGGTTAAGCGGCTGGTAGATGGTGGAGATCTGCCGCTGGCCGAAGGCGTTGTTCAGCAGGTTGTTAGCGTCCTGAACGCTGATGCCGAGGCGCGACATGGTATCCCGGTCATAGACCAGGTCCATTTCGGCGCCATTGTCCTGCTGATCCGAGTTGACGTCCGCCAGCTCAGGCAGCGCCGCCAGCGCTTTGCGGATCTTCGGCTCCCACTCGCGCAGCGCCGACAGGTCATCGGACAGCAGGGTGTACTGATAGCTGGCGTTCGACTGCCGGCCGCCGACGCGGATATCCTGCACCGCCATCAGGAACAGGTTAGCCCCGGGCTCGTTGGCCAGCTTTTTGCGCAGCCGGTCAATCACCTGCTGCGCCGTCTCGTGGCGCTGGTCGCGCGGCTTGAGGGTGATAAACATCATCCCGCTGTTGACCCGCGAGCCGCCGGTAAATCCGGTGACGTTATCCACCGCCGGATCTTCGCGAATGATTTTCATAAAGTCCTGCAGCTTGCCGCGCATCGCCTGAAAGGAGATGCTCTGGTCGGCCTGAATGCCGCCCATCAGCACGCCGGTGTCCTGCTCCGGGAAGAAGGTTTTCGGGATCGAGATATAGAGCCAGACGCTGAGGGCGATGGTGCCCAGCACCACCAGGCCGGTCAGGCGGCTGTGCTTCAGCACCCATTTTAACGATTTACCATAGCCGCCCTGTACAGCCACCAGCAGGCGGCCAAAGCCGCGGTTGCGCGTCGGCTGGTGGGGTTTGCCGCTTTTCAGCAGCCAGCCGCACATCATCGGCGTCAGGGTGAGGGAGACCGCCAGCGAGATGCCGATCGCCACCGACAGGGTGACGGCGAACTCGCGCAGCAGGCGGCCGGGCAGGCCGCCCATCAGCAGCAGCGGCAGAAACACCGCCACCAGCGACAAGCTCATCGACAGGACGGTAAAGCCGACCTCGCGGCTTCCCTGCAGCGCCGCCTGCAGCGGTTTCATCCCCGCCTCCAGATGGCGGGAGATATTCTCCAGCACCACGATGGCGTCATCCACCACGAAGCCGGTGGCGATAGTCAGGGCCATCAGCGACAGGTTATTGAGGCTGAAACCGCATAAGTACATCGCGGCGAAGGTGCCGATTAAGGAAACCGGAACGGCGACGGCGGGGATCAGCGTGGCGCGTCCGGAGCGCAGGAACAGGAACACCACCAGGATCACCAGCGCCACCGAAATCACCAGCGTCTGCTCCACCTCCTCCAGCGAGGCGCGGATGGTCGGCGAGCGATCCTGGGCGATCTGCAGGTCGATGGCCGCCGGGATGGTCTGCTGTAGCTCCGGCAGGCGGGCGCGGATGCTGTCCACCGTCTGAATGATATTGGCTTCCGGCAGTTTGCGGATCATCAGCAGGATCGCCGGCTTGGCGTTGGTCATCCCGGCGTTGCGCACGTCCTGCACCGAATCTGAGACGGTGGCAACATCCCCCAGCCGCACCGCGGCGCCATTCTGGTAGTGGACGATCAGCGGCTGATAGTCGGCGGCGGTCTTCAGCTCATCGTTGGTATGCACCTGCCAGCGGTGGGCGCTGTCCTCCAGCGCCCCCTGCGGCTTGCGCACGTTGGCGTCGCTGATGGCGGTGCGCACCGCGTCCAGCGACACGCCCTGGTTGAACAGCGCCTGCGGGTTGAGGTCGACGCGCACCGCCGGCAGGGAGCTGCCGCCGACGTCGACATCGCCGACGCCGTCAATCTGCGCGATGGTCTGCGCCAGCTGGGTGGAGGCGAAATCATACAGCTCACCCTGGGAGTAGGTGTCGGAGGTCAGCGTCAGGATCATGATCGGCGCATCCGACGGGTTGGCTTTGCGGTAGGTCGGCCGGCTGGGCATCCCGCTCGGCAGCAGACTTTGCGCGGCGTTGATCGCTGCCTGGACATCGCGCGCCGCGCCGTTGATATCGCGGTCGAAGTTAAACTCGAGAATGATGCGGGTGCTGCCGAGTGAACTGGAGGAGGTCATCTCATTGACCCCGGCAATCCGCCCCAGGGAGCGCTCCAGCGGGGTGGCCACCGACGAGGCCATGGTCTCCGGCGAGGCCCCCGGCAGCGAGGCGCTGACCATAATCACCGGGAAATCGACCTGCGGCAGCGGGGCCACCGGCAGCAGCCGGAAGCCGAGAATGCCGCACAGGGTGATGGCCAGCGAGATGAGGATCGTCGCCACCGGGCGGTAAATGAAGAGGGCGAAAAACTTCACTTACGCCTCCTCTTCCTGACGCGGGAAGCGGCGCTTCAGGTGCAGCGACAGGCGGTCGAACAGCAGATAGATCACCGGGGTGGTGAACAGGGTCAGCACCTGGCTGAGCATCAGGCCGCCAACCATGCCGATCCCCAACGGACGCCGCAGCTCCGCGCCGACGCCGGTGCTCAGCATCAGCGGCAGGGCGCCGAGCAGGGCGGCGAGGGTGGTCATCAGGATCGGTCGGAAGCGGAGCAGACAGGCCTGGTAGATCGCCTCCCGCGGCGGCATGCCCTGCTCGCGCTCGGCGGCCAGCGCGAAGTCGATCATCATGATGGCGTTCTTCTTCACGATGCCGATCAGCAGAATGATGCCGATGATGGCGATCACGTCCAGCTCGCTGCCCGCCAGCCACAGCGCCAGCAGCGCCCCGACCCCGGCCGTGGGCAGAGTGGAGAGAATGGTGATCGGATGGATAAAGCTCTCATATAGCACCCCCAGGACGATATACATCGCCACCACCGCGGCCACGACCAGCCAGACGGTGCTGCCCAGCGCCGACTGGAAGGCCAGCGAGCTGCCCTGGAACTGAGTGCGAATATCGCTCGGGAAATCCAGCGACTGTTCGGCGGTGAGGATTGCCTCTACCGCTTCGCCCAGCGAGTAGTTGTCCGGAACGTTAAACGAGATGGTGGTCACCGGGAACTGATCGAGGTGGTTCACCGACAGCGGGGTAAAGCGCTGCTCCACCGTGGCGATGGCGGTCAGCGGCACGATGCCGCCGTCGCTGCTGGTCAGGCGGATATTATCCAGCGCCGCCAGGCCCGGGGTCGCCTCGGTATCCTGCTCTAGCACCACGCGATACTGATTCGCCTGGGTGTAAATGGTGGAGATCAGCCGCTGGCCGAAGGCGTTGTACAGCGCGTTATCGACATCGGCCATCGAGATGCCGAGGCGGCTGGCGCTGTCCCTGTCCACCTTGATATAGGCGGCCAGGCCTTTGTCCTGCCAGTCGCTGCTGACGTCGGCCAGCTGCGGCTGGGCCTGCAGGCGACTGAGCAGCGGCGGCACCCAGGTGCTCAACGCCTCGAGGGAGTTCGCCTGCAGAGTGAACTGGTACTGGGTGCGACTCACCGTGGTGTCGATGGTCAGATCCTGGGTCGGCTGCAGATAGAGCGCCACGCCCGGGACACCGGCCACCGCCTGCTGCAGACGGCTAATCACCGTCTGGACGCGGTCGTCGCGTTCATCCAGCGGCTTGAGGTTGATCTGCAGGCGGGCGCTGTTCAGCGCCGGGTTGGTGCCGTCGACGCCGACGAACGAGGTCAGGCTCTCCACCGCCGGATCCTTGAGAATAATGTCGGAAACCTGCTGCTGGCGCTGGGCCATACTGGCGAAGGAGACCGACTGCGGCGCCTGGAGGGTGCCCTGGATAATGCCGTTATCCTGGATCGGGAAAAAGCCTTTCGGGATAAAGACCCACAGGAGGATCGACAGCGCCAGGGTGCTCAGGGCGACGCCGAGCGTCAGCCAAGGATGGTTCAGCACCCGGCTCAGCCAGCGGCCATAGACGGCGATCACCCGGTCAAAGAAGCGCTCGCTGGCCCGCGAGAAGCGGTTCTGCTTACGCAGCGATTCGTGGCTTAACATGCGGGCGCACATCATCGGCGTCAGGGTCAGGGAGACCACCGCCGAGATCAGGATGGCGACGGCGAGGGTAACGGCGAATTCGCGGAACAGGCGGCCGACGATATCGCCCATAAACAGCAGCGGGATCAGCACCGCGATCAGCGAGAAGGTGAGGGAGATGATGGTGAAGCCGATTTCTCCCGCGCCTTTCAGCGCAGCGGCCAGCGGCTTCTCGCCTTTCTCGATATAGCGCGAGATGTTCTCGATCACCACGATGGCGTCATCCACCACAAAGCCGGTGGCGATGGTCAGGGCCATCAGCGTCAGGTTGTTGATCGAGAAGTCGAGGAACACCATCACCGCGAAGGTGCCCACCAGCGACAGCGGCACCGCGACGCCGGGAATAATGGTCGCCGGCACGTTGCGCAGGAACAGGTAGATGATCATCACCACCAGGGCGATGGCCAGCATCAGCTCAAACTGGGTGTCGCGCACCGAGGCGCGGATGTTGGTGGTCCGGTCGGAGAGAACCTGCACCTTCACCGATTTCGGCAGGCTCTCGGTAAGCTGCGGCAGCATCTGGCGAATGCTGTCGGCGGTGTCGATAATGTTGGCCCCCGGCTGGCGCTGGACGTTCATCACGATCGCCCGCTGCTGGTTGGCCCACGCCCCGAGCCAGCTGTTTTCGGCCCCTTGTTCGACGCTGGCGACATCGCCGAGCCGGATCGGCGCCCCGTTCTGATAAGCGATAATCAGGCGGCGGTAATCCTCAGCGGACTGCATCTGATCGTTAGCGGAAAGCGTTACCGCGCGGGCCGGGCCGTCGAGGCTGCCTTTCGCCGAGTTAACGTTGGCGCTGGTGATGGCGGTGCGCACGGTTTCGCTGGTCAGGCCGAGGGCGGCGATGGCCTGGGCGTTAAGCTTCACCCGCACCGCCGGGCGCTGGCCGCCGGCGAGGGTCACCAGACCGACGCCGGAAACCTGAGAGATCTTCTGCGCCACCCGCGTCTCCACCATATCCTCTACCTGGGTCATCGGGATCGCGGAGGAGGTAACGGCGAGGGTCATGATCGGCGGATCCGCCGGGTTCACCTTGCTGTAGACCGGCGGGTTGGGTAGATCGTTCGGCAGCAGGTTGGTGGCGGCGTTGATGGCCGCCTGCACTTCCTGCTCGGCAACGTCCAGCGGCAGGGTCAGCTGGAACTGGAGCGTGACGACCGAGGCGCCGCCGGAACTTTGCGATGACATCTGCTTAAGCCCGGACATCTGGCCGAACTGGCGTTCCAGCGGGGCGGTGATGGCGGAGGTCACCACGTCCGGGCTGGCGCCCGGATAGAGGGTGACTACCTGAATGGTCGGGTAATCCACCTCCGGTAACGCGGAGACCGGCAGAAAGCGGTAGCCGATGATCCCGGCTAACAGGATCGCCACCATCAGCAGAGTGGTGGCCACCGGACGCATAATAAACAGCCGGGACGGGCCGCCAGTGCGGCCTGGGGGTAACACCTGCATCAGGAACGCGCTCCGTGTTTACCGCTCTGGCGCGGGGCGGGCTGCGCCTGCTCGCTGCCGCTGGCGGTGACAACTTCCACCTTCGCCCCCTCGGTCAGGCGGTCAATCCCGTCGGTGACCACGCGATCCCCGGCGGAAAGCCCGGCGCTGATGACCACTTTCTGGCTGTCCTGGATCCCCGGGGTGACGCTGTGTTTGCTGACCTTATTCTCATCGTTCAGCACCCATACAAAATGCCCTTCGTTGCCCATCTGCAGGGCGGCGGCAGGGATGACTACCGCGTTCTGCTGGGTGTCCACCAGCAGGCGGGCGTTAACGAACTGGTTGGGAAACAGGGCGTCGTCCAGATTGCTGAAGCGCGCCTTCAGCTTGATGGTCCCGGTGGTCGCATCGATCTGGTTGTCGAGGCTCAGCAGCTCCCCGACGCTGATTTTCTGCTTATTGGTGCGGTCCCAGGCTTCGACGCTGAGCGCTTTACCCGCTTTCTGCGCCTGCACCACCGTGGCGATGCTGTTTTCCGGCAGGGTAAAGACCACGTCGATCGGATGCGTCTGGGTGAGAACCACAATCCCGGTGGTATCCCCGCTGGAAATTTGGTTGCCGATATCCACCTGCTTTAAGCCGACGCGGCCGTCGATCGGCGCGGTAATGCGCGTCCAGTCGAGCTGCAGCTGGGCGCTGGCGACGGCTGCTTCATCGGCTTTTACGGTGCCAGCGGATTCCACCACCAGCGACTGCTGGGTGTCGAGCTCCTGGCGGGAGACGAGATTGGTTTTCACCAGCTGCTGGTAACGGGCGAGATCGCGGCGGGCATTCGCCAGAGTGGCGTTATCTTTCGCCAGCTGACCCTGCGCCTGGGCGAGGGCGACTTTAAACTGGCTGGGATCGATCTGCGCCAGCAGATCGCCGGCTTTGACCTGCTGACCCTCCTGGAAGTGAAGGCTAAGCAGCTGGCCGTCGACCCGGCTGCGCACGGTGACGGTATTGGCTGCCGTCACGGTACCCAGCCCGGTGAGATAGCGCGGGACCGCTTGTTCGGTCGCGGTGGCGGCCTGCACCGGCGCCAGCGCGCCGCCAAAGCGGCCATGGCGCGCGCCACCCGGCCCCTGCGGACCCTGCCCGGCGGCGGGCGTCCCGCTGCCGCTCGTTCCACGATCGTGCCAGAACCAGTAGGCGGCCCCGGCGATAATCACTACCGCCAGCGCGGCGCCCCAACGACGTATGTTACTGCCTTTCATTAGTTTACGGTCTCATCCTGAAGCGTTTCGCTGAATGATACTAGTTTAGTGAGGGAAGGGGCCGTAAAAATGGAGGAATTATGAAAAGAAGGTTGAGAAATGTCTGGATAACGGCGGCGACGCCGGGCGTTCTCGCCGCTGATTTCCGGTGTGATATCAACTTTTAGTTTAAAAAAGCAAAAAATAGTTGTATCCGCGGGGGCTTTAATTAGATTTATGCGGTGAATAAATCAGTGCATTCTCATAATAATAAAATATGCACTTAAAAATCAACGTGTTAAATAATCAGGGGTCATTGCTGTGGCAAACGCAAACAAACTCACGCTCTTCATCGTCGTTTTTATGCTGATGGGGATCCTCTCCGGCGCGGCTATCCATGCCTACGCGACGCCGACTACTATCTCCGCCTGGGCAGACAACATCACGCTGCTGACCGATCTGTTTCTGCGCTTAATCAAAATGGTTATCGCGCCCTTGGTGTTCAGCACCCTGACGGTCGGGATCATGCGTCTCGGCGAGACGGCGACCATCGGCCGGGTGGGCGGTAAGGCGATGGTGTGGTTTATCACTTCATCGGTATTATCCATTCTCGTCGGGCTGGTGATCGTCACCTTCCAGCACCCGGGCGCCGGGCTGAACCTGACGGTACCGAAAGAGGCGGTGGATACCGGCCTGGCGGTCAGCGGCATGACCCTGAAAGGGTTCCTGTCGCATACCATCCCTACCAGCATCACCGAGGCGATGGCCAACAACGAGATCCTGCAGATCGTGGTGTTCTCGATGTTCTTTGGCATCGCCGGCGCGTCGCTGGGCGAGAAGTTTAATGCTCCGCTGGTGGCGGCCCTTAACGTGGTGTCGCACATTATGCTGAAGGTGACCGGCTATGTGATGTACGTTGCGCCGCTGGCCATCTTCGCCGCCATCTCGTCGGTGATTGCCTCGCAGGGGTTGGGGATTTTACTCAACTACGCTTCGTTCATCGGCGGTTATTACCTGGCGGTGCTGTTGACCAGCGCGGTGCTGATTGCCGTCGGCTATATGGTGCTGAAGAAAGAGGTCTTCCGTCTGCTGAACATGCTGAAAGATCCGGTGCTGGTAGCCTTTACCACCAGCAGCTCGGAGGCGGCCTATCCGAAGACCCTCGAACGGCTGGTGAAGTTTGGGTGCTCGCGCAATATCGTCTCGTTCGTTCTGCCGATTGGCTACTCGTTTAATCTCGTCGGCTCGATGGTCTACTGCTCCTTCGCCGCGATGTTTATCGCCCAGGCCTACAACGTGCCGCTGAGCTTCAGCGAGATTACGGTCATGATGTTGACCCTGATGCTGGCCTCGAAAGGCATCGCCGGGGTACCGCGCTCGGCGCTGGTGGTGCTGGCGGCCACTATCCCCAGCTTCCATATCCCGGTTGCCGGGATCCTGCTGCTGATGGGCATCGACCATTTCCTCGATATGGGGCGCTCCGCCATCAACGTACTGGGTAACGGCATCGCCACCGCTATGCTGTCGAAAAACGAAGGTCTGCTGACCGACGAGGAAGGGCAGCCGGACTGGCAAGTGGAGAAAGTGGAAGCCTGATCCTGCCGCGCCCTCGCGCAGAGGGCGCCATTCCACGCCGAAAAAAGACCCCTGACAGGCACGTCAGGGGCAATGTGACGAAGTATCAGTTTTCCTCGTAAATAGTCTTTTTTCTTATATAAAGGCGCGCGGTAACGTCTTTATACCGAGGAAGCGTCAGAGTTTAACGTTATGTCTGGCAGCGCTGGCGCTTTTTTAGCATCCTGTGGCTATTTTCGGATTTACGACAATATCGCCAGGCGAATATCTTATTCTCTTCTGCTCGCTATTTACCTACCAGCGCTCTCGTAACAGATTCATAAACTGGAAAAAGTCATGGTTATTATTCAGACTGTATTTTTCCATAATCTTATTTTTATGATAGGCGGCGGTACGGGGACTGACGCGCTGCAGAGCGGCGATTTTACTCATATCCATCCCTTCGAGAATACCGTGCACCACGGCGGTCTGCGAGCGCGACAGCACGCGGTGCGGGCAGCTGGCGCAGCTGAGTTCCCGACCCGCGGCGTCGGTGGCTGACGGGCTCATACAATGCTGGAGCTCGCTTTTAATGATCGTCAGCAGTTGCGGAATACTGGCGGTTTTTAGCGAAACAAAAATAACCCCTTTCAGGCAGTTAATCATGAAATCATCTTCCGGCAACTGGTCGTAGCTGTGGAGGATAATCAGCGAGCTGCCTTTTTTCCTGTTTTTAATCAGCGTATTGCACAGGTAGATTTCGCCGGGGATCACTTCGCAAATGATGATATCTTCCCCTGACAGGTCATTATTACGCCAGGAAAAACGCGCCCGTATTTCGCCCTGCGTGAGGTCATTGACCATAGCCATCAGCGATTCACGGACAAAGGTATTGCGGGTGTTGATGGTGACATTAATGTTTCTCATGGCGTTATTTCCTTACGCAAAAACATAACGCCATGCTGTGACACATCCTCCGGGCGTATGCGGTGTGTTGACTGTATTAAAGTACCTACAATATGTTTTTATTATTCTACAGTGAATTATTTACGACGCATTGAACGCTTATCGTTAAAGGTAAATTTCTGCCGTCTCCTGTCTTTCAGATAGGAAATAAAACTGTATACAGAGATGCTGAAGAAAAAAATGCATAGCAATAAAACTAACCACGTTTGCATGGCCATTGTTTATACCTTGTTTGTGTTGCATGGTGTCAGAATTTGCCGCGAACGGCTAATACGTTTTGTTATATGCTTTTCTGTCCGATGAAAATCATACGACATCATCCTGATGTAGTAGCACTATAAGAAAGTTCTTAAGGTCATCGTCAGTCTCATTCCTCTCATTTCTCTCAGAAAATGAGAAAAATTAACACTTGCGAGTCATTCATATCCCGCGCGGCCGCCGACATGCCCCGTCGTTCAGGAGATAAAAGCCAGCCCCTTACCAAAGATTGCGCGTACGGGCAGGTGGATCCCCTGCTGGCGAGCCTTGTGGCGCAGGCGGCTAACCACCACGTCGATACGGTGCAGGTCAGGCTCGCTTTCATGGGCAAACAGGCAAGCATGAAGATCCAGTTTGCTACACACTTCGTTGCGATTGCGCATTAAGAGTTCCACCAGGCGATATTCCTGCTGGGTTAATTCCAGCGTCCGGGCGTCTGGGGAGATCAGTTTATCCTCATGCAGACGCCACAGTCCGGTAGCGGGAGCGGGAGCGGGGGCGGCGCTGGCCATCTCTGGCTGCTGAGGGGCCGGCCGATCCTGCTGCAGGCGGGCGCCGAGGGCGGTCAGGGTCTCCGCGAGATGGGCGAAGTTAACCGGCTTGATCAGATAGGCATCGGCCCCGAGGCTCAGCGCCTGCAGTTTATCCTGCTGTTGGCCGCGGGCGCTGACCACCACCAGACCGTAGTGCCCCAGCTCGTGCAGGTAGCTCAGCACGCTGAAGCCATCCTCGCCGGGCAGACCGATATCAATCAGCACGATGTCCACCGGATGGCTGTGCAGTTGCCGCCAGAAGGCCTCAGCGCTCCGCGTCCCCCATACCTCGAAGCCGCGATAGCCCAACCAGGCCAGCAGTTCATCCAGCAGATCGGGGTTATCTTCAATTATCGCCAGCCGTAAAGCCATGCGTCGTTCTCCTCTTAAGCAACCGTGGGGAGGGTGAGAATAAAGGTGCAGCCGTCCGGGCCATGCTCGGCCAGCCACAGTTTGCCATCATGAGCCTGCACGATCTGACGCGCAACATACAGTCCGAGACCGGTGCCGCCCGGCACCGGCGACGTATGTTCCCCGCGGCGATAGCGCTCAAAGATCAGTTCCGCCTGTCCGGCGGGGAGCCCAGGGCCGTAGTCGCGAATGCGCAGCTCTGTTTGCCCGGCATCAGCGTGAATATCGATGGTGATTTCGCCCGGCGGCGAATACTTGACCGCGTTATCCAGCAGGTTAGCGATGGCGATGCACAGCAGACCGGCATCGGCCTGCAGCTGGGGGCTTTCCACCGCGCCGTGATGGCGGATGTTCAGGTAGTGATCATGGGAGATGGCTACCACCGAGGCGGCCATGTTGATCACCGCCAGCAGGGCGGTCTGCTGGCGGTCAACGTGTAGATCGTGGGAGGCGAGGCGCGCGTCGGCGAGGCAGTTATCGGTGAGCTGTACCAGACGGGTGGCGGCGCGGCCGATGCGATCGAAGCGCGCCTCCTGGCTGGCGGAGGCCGCCGAGAGGCGGAGATTCTCCAGCGCCGCCTGGATCACCGCCAGCGGGGTGCGGAATTCGTGCGCCACCATGCCCATAAACTGCCGCTGGTGGAAGCTGGCCTCGCGCTCAATCTGCAGCTCGCGCGCCAGGCGCTGCTTCTGCTCCAGCTGGCGGTTTTCAGCCCGCACCCGCAGGATGGCAATGATCAGCACCGTAATGATGTGGACGATCAGCGCATACTGCCAGAGGGAATAGATCGCCATATGAAACGGGATAATACCGTGGATCGACAGCTGCACCAGCACCGCGGCGGCGACATAGAACGGCGGCAGGAGCCCCAGCAGGAGGGTGTTGCGGTCGATAGCTTTTTTGCGCCACAGCCACCAGGAGGTGAACAGCAACACCGGAGTGATAATGATAAAGATCACTCCTTCAATCTGCATCGCGAGGCCGTAAAAACCCAGCGGAATACTGACCTGCAGCAGCAGGTTGAGCACCACGGCGGCGATCAGCAGCCGGTAAAGCCGCGGCATATTTTTCTTTAAATCGAATATCTCACTGTGCAGCCAGAGGGCGGTGGCATAGCTGAACAGGGAGAGGCTACTGATCATAAAATCCTGGAAGGGCAGCGCGGCGTGGCCGAAGAACCACTCCGGGAAGCCGTGCAGGGCAGCCACCAGCGGATAATTGAGCGAGAAGAAGCAGATGCCCCATAGCAGACGCCGGCGCAGGGCCAGGGCCAGCCACAGCGCCACGCCGCTGGCGACCGCCGCGAGACCAAAATAGAAGCTCCAGAAGGCGGTGTCGGCGGCGGCCCGTTGCACATAGGCCTGCGGCGAAGAGAGCGAGGCCAGCAGGATCAGAGTGCTGGTGCTCTGCAGACGAAAGACTATCTCATAGCCGGCGGCGGTCGGCGGCGGAGGGAGGATCAGCACGCTTTCCCGATAGTGAAGATCGCTCTCGCGGGCCGGGTCGCGGTCGCCAAAGGTACGCGCTGTCCACGGCGCGTCGCTGCCCAGTGGCCGGTAATAGAGAGTCAGGTGGTCGACGAAAGAGGGACCAATCTGCAGCCAGCGCGACTCGTCGGCAAACCAGCTGCCAGGCAGCTCGCTGCGCAGCCACAGGGTTTTGCGTGAATAGCCGAAGGAGGGGATCTGCCGGGTGGTGGCGAGCTGGTCCACGGGCAGGCCGGCAAAGCGATCGATGGTCATCTGGCCGCTGTCGTCCGCGTACCATTCGACGGGGATATCCGTCCCCAGTTGTCGGGGCGCCGCCTGCGCCTGTGGGGCGGCCAGCAGCAAGAGCAATCCGCAGCTGACCAGCCAGCCTGCCAGGAACTGCGGCCGGCAACGCCGGACCGCCGCGAAGATCGCAGACACCCTTTTCAATCACGCCCCCTTGCGGCATGCAAAGATTACTGACCGCAGACGACTGGCTACGGTATGGATAATACGCCCCCGGAAGCGGAGGAAGGTGGACAGGCCTGTCCGGAAGAACAGGCCATTTTGCGTGGGAGACCAGGAATATTCCAGCGTAATCTGCAGCGCCACGATCAGGACAGACCTGCTGCGCGGCAGCGCCGGGGGGGACTAGCGGAAAACCACCTGCGCCCAGCGGGCCAGCCCGGCGGTTACCGAGCCAAAATCATCGCCACCGGCCAGCGGAATACCGGGCAGCCGGGCCGCCAGCGCCTTTTTGATCAGCGGCGAGCGGGCGCTACCGCCGGTAAGATAGATCACATCCGGGGTGGTCTGGCTGCTGTCGAGGGCGAGCTGCACCTGCTCCATAATGCGGGCCAGAGGCTGATCCAGCGCCGCTTCCAGACCCTGCTGAGCGATATCGGTAGCCAGCTCGTCCTGAATAAACGGCAGCGCGGTCTCAACGCGGGCGGCGCTGGAGAGGGCGATTTTGCTCTCTTCGGCGCTGCGCACCAGGCGATAGCTCAGACGCTGACGCCAGACCTTCAGCAGCAGGGCCACCTTATCGGCATCCCGGGCGCTGCGCAGCAGATCGTTCAGCAGTCGGCCATTGGCGGTACTGTAGAAATCGCTCTGCGCCGGGACGTCGTTGATCGCCACCGCATTCCACCACGGGAGGATCGGCAGCGCGGTGCCTTTCTCCGTTTCGCCGCCCATGCCGAGAAGGGGCATCAGGCATTTAAAGGCCAGGGCAATGTCGAGGTCGTTACCGCCGATGCGGCAGCCGCTGTGGCCGAGCAGGCTCTGCTGGCGGTCGGCGCGCTCCCGCCACTGCGGGCCCATCAGCAGCAGGGAACAGTCGGTGGTGCCGCCGCCGATATCGACGACCAGCACCCGCTTCTCTTCATTGAGGGTAGCTTCGAAATCCAGGCCGGCGGCCACCGGTTCAAACTGGAAGACCACGTCGCGAAAACCGGCGCGAAGGGCGGCCCGCTCAAGGATCCCCTGCGCCTGGGCGTTGGCGTCGTCGCCGCCGAGGCCCTGGAAGTTAATCGGTCGGCCAATCACCGCCTGGTCAATCTGCTCGGGCAGCTGGCTTTCCGCCTGCAGTTTGATGTGCAGCATCATGGCGCAGACCAGGTCTTCAAACAGGGCCACCTGCTGCGGCTTGAGGCCGCTGGCGCCGAGGAAGGACTTTGGCGATTTAACGAAGTAGACCTCTTGCGGATCTTCAACATATTGATGCAGTGAGGCGAGGCCGAACTGCACGCTGTTGCGCAGCACCTCGATGTCTTCGTCGCGGTTGGCGGCAATCGCCCGGCGCAGCAGCGCCTGGTTTTCATCGCTGTGGGTGGGGACGTCATGATGGCGATAGAGCCACTCGCTGACCGCTTCGCGCGTCGGCGCGCAGAGCATCGAGGGCAGCAGGGCGCTGCCGTTTTCCAGCGTCAACAGCTGGGGCTTGTTTTCCCGCATCACGGCCACCGAACAGTTGGCGGTGCCGTAGTCAAAACCAATAAACATCGTCTGCAAAATCCCCATGCCGGTGAAGAAGGGGGGCGACTTTAGCGGATCGCCGTCATGGCGACAACCGGAATTTAAAAGCAAGGCGCTGACGGTGAAGGGCGACTATCATTGAAACGCTATATAAAGGAGAGCTTATGGTGCTGTTACCCTGGACCCCGCCTTACGACTGGGCGTGGATGGTTGGTTTTCTGCAGGCGCGTGCGGTCGCTGGCGTCGAGCGTTTTCATGACGGCGGCTACAGCCGCAGCTTTCGCGTAGCAGGCCACGGCGGGCTGATTCATCTGGTGCCGGACGAGGAGGCGCAGGGCCTGCGGGTGACGCTCTCCCCGGGGCTGCAGCCGGTGGCTGAGATCTGCTATGCGCGAATTGGCCAGCTGTTCGATCTGGCCTGCGACCCGCAGCAGGTCGCTCGCACGCTGGGCGACCTGGCACAGGCGCGACCGGGGCTGCGCCTGCCCGGGGCGCTGGACGCTTTCGAACAGGCGGTGCGCGCGGTGCTCGGCCAGCTGGTGAGCGTGGCGATGGCCGCCCGGCTCACCGCCAAAGTGGCGGCCGGCTGGGGCGAACCGCTGGCGGACGCCCCCGGCTATGTCTTATTTCCGACGCCGGAGGCGCTCTCCCGGGCCGATCCGCAGGGGCTGAAGGCGCTGGGGATGCCGCTTCGCCGCGCGGAGGCGCTGATCCACCTCGCCCGGGCGGCGCTCAGCGGCGAGCTGCCCCTGACGGCGCCAGCGGACATCGACGCCGGGCTGCGTCAGCTGCAGACTTTGCCCGGGATTGGCCGCTGGACGGCAAACTACTTTGCCCTGCGCGGCTGGCAGGCGAAGGATATCTTTTTGCCGGACGACTACCTGATTAAACAGCGCTTTCCGGGAATGACGCCAGCCGCCATCGCCCGCTATGCCCGCCGCTGGCAGCCGATGCGATCTTATGCGCTGTTGCATATCTGGTATACCGATGACTGGGCGCCGGCGGCGGAATAGCCGTCCGGGGCGCATACCACTGGTATCGGGACGCTGAAATCCCTATAATTGCCGCGTTTGGCGGTCCGCCGCCACCCTCCATCTCTATCCAGGTTAATCAGGTCGCAAAAATTTATGACTGATATGTCCCATCAGTGCGTCATTGTAGGTATCGCCGGCGCATCGGCTTCTGGCAAAAGTCTTATCGCCAGTACTCTCTATCGCGAATTGCGTGAACAAGTTGGCGACGAACATATTGGCGTCATTCCGGAAGACAGCTATTACAAAGATCAAAGTCATCTGTCGATGGAAGAGCGCGTCAAAACCAACTATGACCACCCGAGCTCAATGGACCACAGTCTGTTGTTCCAGCACCTGCAGATGCTGAAAAGCGGCCAGCCGATTGAACTGCCGGTCTACAGCTACGTCGAGCATACCCGCACGCCGAACACCATTCACGTCGAGCCGAAGAAGGTGATTATTCTTGAAGGGATCCTGCTGCTGACCGACGCGCGTCTGCGTAACGAGCTCAACTTCTCTATTTTCGTCGACACCCCGCTCGATATTTGCCTGATGCGCCGCATTAAGCGCGACGTTAACGAGCGCGGCCGCTCCATGGACTCGGTGATGGCCCAGTATCAGAAAACCGTGCGCCCGATGTTCCTGCAGTTTATTGAGCCGTCGAAGCAGTATGCCGACATCATCGTGCCGCGCGGCGGCAAAAACCGCATCGCGATTGATATTCTGAAGGCCAAAATCAGTCAGTTCTTTGAATAACCTGGCCGAATTGTGTAACGTGCAAAGAGTAGCCCTGTTGCCCTCTCCGCCGCGAAGCGTGCGGGAAGCAGCCTTATAAGGAGAAAGCCCATGCGTCTGTGTGACCGAGATATCGAAGCCTGGTTGGATGAAGGGCGACTGGCCATCAATCCGCGCCCGCCCGTTGAGCGTATTAATGGCGCGACGGTTGATGTACGGCTGGGTAATAAATTCCGCACCTTCCGCGGCCACACGGCGCCGTTTATCGATTTAAGCGGCCCGAAGGCCGAGGTCAGCGCCGCGCTGGACCGCGTGATGAGCGAAGAGATCGTACTGCCGGAAGGGGAGGCCTTTTTCCTACATCCAGGCGAACTGGCGCTGGCGGTGACCTACGAGTCGGTCACCCTGCCTGCCGACCTGGTGGGCTGGCTTGACGGACGCTCCTCGCTGGCGCGCCTGGGGCTGATGGTGCACGTGACTGCGCACCGCATCGACCCGGGCTGGTCTGGCTGCATCGTGCTTGAGTTCTACAACTCCGGCAAACTGCCGCTGGCGCTGCGCCCGGGGATGCCCATCGGCGCGCTGAGCTTTGAACCCTTATCGGGCCCGGCGGCGCGGCCATATAATCGCCGTGAAGACGCCAAATATCGCGACCAACAGGGCGCGGTGGCGAGCCGAATCGACAAGGATTGATAACGTCAACGGGGTGTTGCTGAGGGTGCCATGAGACGAATACTGACAACGCTGATGATCCTGCTGGCGGTCATTGTCGCCGGGCTTACCTCGTTGGTATTGCTGGTCAATCCCAACGATTTTCGCGCCTATATGGTGCATCAGGTGGCAGAGCGCAGCGGTTATCAGCTTGAACTCGATGGCCCGTTGCGCTGGCACGTCTGGCCGCAGCTCAGCATTCTCAGCGGACGCATGACGCTGACCGCCCGAGGCGCCGAAGAGCCGGTGATCCGCGCCGACAACATGCGCCTCGACGTGGCGCTGTTGCCGCTGCTTTCGCACCAGCTGCAGGTGAAGCAGGTGATGCTCAAGGGGGCGGTGATCCAGCTGACCCCGAAAACCGAGGCGGTTCGCGACAGCGCCGCGCCGGTGGTGCCGCATGACAACACCCTGCCGCTGGCACCGGAGGACCGCGGATGGTCCTACGACGTGCGCCAGCTGCAGGTGGCCGACAGCGTGCTCTTCTTCCAGCATGAGAACGGCGAGCAGGTGACCGTGCGCGACATCCGCCTGCAGATGGAGCAGGATGAGAACCACCGGGCCACCGTCGATTTCTCCGGCCGCGTCAACCGCGACCAGCGCGACCTGGCGCTGAGCTTCTCCGCCACCGTGCAGGGTGGCGACTATCCGCACTCGTTAAAAGCCGACTTTAGCCAGCTCAGCTGGCAGCTGCGCGGCGCCGGGCTGCCCCCCGACGGCATCAATGGTCAGGGGAGCCTGCAGGCCAGCTGGCAGGAAGATAGCAAGACCCTGCGCTTTGATAATCTGAACCTGATGGCCAGCGGCAGCACCCTCATCGGCAACGGCAGCGTGGTGCTGGGAGACCGCCCGGACTGGTCATTGGATCTGCACGCCACCACCCTGAATCTTGACAGTCTGCTGGCATCCTCTTCGCCGGCGACCGACAGCAGCGCCAGCCAGCAGGGCCAGAGCCAGACGCGACCGCTGCGTCCGGTGATCGCCGACAGCGATGAGCGCGAAGATTATCAGAGCCTGCGCGGTTTTAACGGCCGGATGGCCCTGAGCGCCGACCAGCTGCAGTGGCGCGGCCTGAACTTCACCCAGGTGCAGAGCGAAATCAGCAATCAGCAGGGGCTACTGACGGTCAGCAAAATGCAGGGCACCCTCGACGGTGGCCAGCTCTCCCTCCCCGGAACCCTTGATGCCCGCGGCGACACGCCGCAGGCGACGTTCCAGCCGGCGCTGCAGAACGTGGAGATTGGTTCGCTGATCAAAGCCTTCAACTATTCATTAAGCCTGACCGGCAAGCTGTCACTGACCGGCGAGTTTTCCGGAACGCGCATTGACGCGGATGATTTCCGCCGTCACTGGCAGGGCCAGGCACAGCTCCAGATGACCGATACCCGAACCGAAGGACTTAACTTCCAGCAGCTGGTGCAACAGGCCGTGGAGCGCAGCACCAACGTGCGGGCGCAGGAAAACTATGACAATGCCACCCGCCTGGATGCCGTGAGCAGCCAGCTGACGCTGGATAACGGGCTGGTGACGCTGAACCGCCTGCAGGGGCAGTCCGATGTGATGGCGATGACCGGCGAAGGTCAGCTTGATTTGCAGAAAGAGAACTGCGATATGCGCTTTAACGTGCGCGTGCTCGGCGGCTGGAAAGGCGAGGGCAAACTTATCGACCGCCTGAAACAGACCGCTATCCCGCTGCGCATCTATGGCGACTGGCAGTCGCTGAGCTACAGCCTGCAGGTCGACCAGATCCTGCGCAAACAACTGCAGGATGAAGCGAAGCAGCGCCTCAACGACTGGGTCGAACGTAATAAAGGTAGCAAAGAGAGCAAAGACGCCAAAAAACTGCTCGATAAGCTGTAATCGTCCAGACCAGCAGCCCGGGACTTCCGGGCTGTGTCATTGTCGTCAAAGTGTGATGTCACGTTAATGCCGGGCGGCGGCTACGCCTGATCCGGCCAGGGTTGTGCGATAGGGGTAATTCCCCGGTCTGTGTCGCCCTCCCGTAGGCCTGATAAGCGAAGCGCCATCAGGCAGTGTGGCGGCTGTAGAGCATCAATTCCCCGTGATGAGAGAATATCGTCAAAGTGTGATGTCACCTTAATGCCGGGCGGCGGCTACGCCTGACGCGGCCTGGGTTGTGCGTCAGGGGGTAATTCCCCGGTTTGTGTCGCCATTCCTTAGGCCTGATAAGCGAAGCGCCATCAGGCAATAAACAGGGTCCCTGGCTATCAATTTTACGGCCCGGGATACCCCGGGCCGTTATTTATCCCTTAGGATTACACCTCATAATCCAGCTCATCCTGCTTTACCGGCGGGACGATCTGCACCTTTTGCACCCGATGGCTGTCGACCTGCAGCGTGCGCAGGGTATAACCGTCAATCTCAATGGTTTCCCCCACCTGCGGCACATGCTGCAGATACTCCATCAGCAGACCGGCAACGGTGTGGTACTCACGTTTATCATCCAGTGGCAGCGGAACGTACTGCACCAGATCCTCCAGCGGCATATGGCCGTTAACTGTCCACGAACCGTCCTGATGATGCTGAATATCATGTCGGGCGTCGATCTCCTCCACCTCGTTGGGCAGATTGCCGGCGATAGTCTCCATCACGTCGCTCAGGGTCACAATCCCCTCGACGGAGCCAAACTCGTCCACCACAAAGGCAAAGTGGGTGCGGGCCTGACGGAACTGCTCGAGCGCGGAGAGGAGCGGCAGCCCCTCCGGAAAGACCAGCGGCTGCCGCACCAGCGCCTGCAGATCCAGCGGCTCCTGGCGCAGGGACTGCTGGAGCAGGTCGATAACATGTACCACTCCCAGCAGGTCTTCATTATCTTTCCCGCCGGTCACCACCAGGCGGGTATGCTGATTTTTTTCCACCAGGCTGCGGATCTCTTCCTCCGGCGCACTGAGGTTGATGCGCTCGATATCATGGCGGGAGGTCATAATACTGCTGACGCTGCGCTGATTCAGGTTCAGCACCCGCTCAATCATCAAGCGTTCCTGCGGATTAAACAGTGGATGATGATCCTGATCGGCGACCAGCGACGCCGTGTCAGCATCCAGTTCAGCTTTTTCTTTCTGACCGCTCAGCAGGCTCATCACCGCCTCGGTGGTGCGTTGACGCAGCGTCATATTGGCGGAAAGAAAGCGACGGCGGTTAAACAGCGCCAGCTGGTTAAGGGCTTCAATCATCACCGAGAAGCCAATTGCCGCATATAAATAGCCTTTCGGAATAATAAAGCTGAAGCCTTCAGCAATCAGGCTGAAGCCGATCATCAGCAGGAAGCTCAGACAGAGGATTACGATGGTCGGATGGCTGTTAACAAAGCGCGTCAGCGCCTTGCTGGCCAACAGCATCAGGCTGATGGCGATAACCACGGCGGCCATCATCACCGCCAGGTGGTCGACCATGCCGACGGCGGTGATCACCGAGTCGAGGGAGAAAATGGCGTCGAGCACCACGATCTGCGCCACCACGGCCCAGAATTTCGCCCCTTTGCGCTGGGTGGGGTTATCGCTGTCTTTCCCCTCCAGCCGCTCATTAAGCTCAACGGTCGCTTTGAACAGCAGGAATAAGCCGCCAAACAGCATAATTAAATCGCGGGCGCTGAAGCTGAAGTCGCGAAAAGCAATTAACGGTTTGGTTAGGGTGACCAGCCAGGAGATAGAGGCCAGCAGCAGGAGACGCATGACCATCGCCAGCATCAGACCAGTGATCCGCGCGCGGTCGCGCTGGGCGGGCGGGAGTTTCTCGGCGAGGATAGCGATAAAGACCAGGTTATCGATGCCCAACACCAGTTCGATAACCACCAGCGTGACGAGACCTGCCCAGATTGACGGATCGGCAATCCATTCCATATGTATTAAAACCTGTACGACTGCGGTATGTGTTACCACGATCATGGATAAGATGAGTCTAAAATGCAATAACGACGCGGATATCGCCCTGCCATGGATGGATATATTTCCAGCACATAAAGCGAACCGATAAGAATTATGTTCCGGTAAAGAACAGTGAAAAAATAACACCATGGCCACTGCTCTGGAATAAGCGAGCCGGTATCAGAACTCCTTCAGCTGCGTATCAGCGAGGGCGGTAAAAGGGCTTCATCCCACGGTTCGTTACGGCGAGCATTGATGCGCACAGGAGAAGCGAAGCGCGAAGCCCGCTCACAAAACCGGCAAAATTCATATTATGAAGTGAGCGCAGAATAGGGCAGAACGCAGTTCATAGACGCCGAATTGCGGTAATATGTCACCATATCTGGCTGTTTATGCTGAAATATATTGTCTGGCGAAATTTATTATCTATATCTATTCTTTGCGGGCACAGGCACAGCGTGGCGGGCCCGGCGCCCCGGAAAGCCCGCCTGGCGCGCCTCTCCGCCACATGGTGTGGTGCAGGAAACGAGCCGCTGAATAACCTGAACGAAAATAAGATTATTCTCAGCTCTAACTGTTGGTAAATGGAAGTTGTGTGTATTCTTTTACGTGACAGTGAATTTAAGAATTTGGCGGGCAGATGCCCGGGCAGTATCCGTGTATTATCAGTTTCAATGGATTTGTGACATGTACAATTTTGCATAACTGCGTGTTTTGCAACCAAACAGGTGAAGATGAATATGGCGAATTTGAAAGCGGTTATTCCGGTCGCAGGACTAGGCATGCATATGCTGCCGGCCACAAAGGCAATTCCAAAGGAGATGCTGCCGATCGTTGATAAGCCAATGATTCAGTACATCGTTGATGAAATCGTCGCCGCCGGGATCAAAGAGATTGTCCTGGTGACGCACTCCTCGAAGAACGCGGTGGAAAACCACTTCGACACCTCCTACGAGCTGGAAGCCCTGCTTGAGCAGCGCGTGAAGCGTCAGCTGCTGGCGGAAGTCCAGGCCATTTGCCCGCCGGGCGTGACCATCATGAACGTGCGCCAGGCACAGCCGCTGGGTCTGGGCCACTCCATCCTCTGCGCCCGCCCGGTAGTCGGGGATAATCCGTTTGTCGTGGTGCTGCCAGATATTATCCTCGACGGCGGTACCGCGGACCCGCTGCGCTATAACCTCGCCGCCATGGTCGCCCGCTTTAACGAGACCGGCCGCAGCCAGGTGCTGGCGAAACGCATGCCGGGGGATCTCTCCGAATACTCCGTCATCCAGACCAAAGACCCGATGGTGGCGGAAGGCCAGGTGGCGCGTATCGTCGAGTTTATTGAAAAACCGGACGAGCCGCAGACCCTGGACTCCGATCTAATGGCGGTGGGGCGCTATGTGCTGTCGGCGGATATCTGGGCCGAACTGGAACGTACCGAGCCGGGCGCATGGGGCCGTATCCAGCTGACCGACGCCATTGCCGAACTGGCGAACAAGCAGTCCGTTGACGCGATGCTGATGACTGGCGAAAGCTATGACTGCGGTAAGAAAATGGGCTACATGCAGGCCTTCGTCACCTACGGAATGCGTAACCTGAAAGAAGGTACCAAATTCCGCGAAAGCATTAAAAAACTGCTGGCCTGAACGCCAGCCTGAGACCGAGCGGCAGGCTCTGAACATCCGTCCTGCCGCCCATAACGTTATGCAAAATTTATTCATAACGTGAATGTTATAACGATTGTAAAGAAACGTATGGCTTCGGAGACTTCTGGTAGTTTGTCTCTGGCCTCTGTGGTGCAATGGTCGGAGTAGCGGCAATAATGCTTTATGAATAGTCACTTAGTGCGACAATTCCTAAAGCCAAGGGAAAGCGGTCAACGTCAGCCAAAAATAAAACTTGACTGCGATCATGTTTCCGCTTTAAACATCTCACTTGCATGCATAAAAATGTGAAATGAATTGGCATGCGAGCTGGTACAGACATTACGGATAATCCCTGAGCACGGCAGTGGACATCATCGAAGGATCACAGGTATATGAACTGGCAACTCATCTCATTTTTTGGCGATAGCACCGTTTTGCTGCCCAGCGCAGCGGCGCTGTTTATTGTCCTGATGCTGCGTAAAACGTCGCGGTTGCTGGCGTGGCAGTGGAGTTTGCTGTTCGGCATCACCGGCGCTATCGTCTGCGCCTCCAAACTGGCCTTTATGGGCTGGGGTCTGGGCATTCGCGAGCTGGATTACACCGGCTTCAGTGGCCACTCTGCGCTCTCCGCGGCCTTCTGGCCTATCTTCTTATGGCTGCTTAGCGCCCGTTTTTCGGCGGGTGTGCAAAAAGCAGCCGTCGCCACCGGCTATATTCTGGCCGCTGTGGTGGGGTATTCACGGCTGGTCATTCATGCGCATTCCGTCTCGGAAGTGATCGCTGGCCTGCTGCTCGGCGCTGCCGGCAGCGCATTATTCCTGCTGCTGCAAAAACGTACCACCCATTCGGAAAGCGTGAGTATTTCCTGGGGCGGCGTCGCGTGCCTGGTGATGGTCCCCCTTATCCTGTTGCATAGCGGCAATAAAGCGCCGACTCAGTCCCTGCTTGGGGAAATCGCCACTGCAATTGGGCCGCTGGATAAACCCTTTACTCGAACTGATCTACATAAGCAGGTCTGGTAATCGCCATTTGTTTTACAGGGGAAATTAAGTTTTCGCCGGTTAAATAGACAAATAAGAAAATAATCTACTATATGACAGGCAATTGATAATTCATATTTATGAAATAATGAAGTGCTACTACATTGTTATTGCATATTTGTCTGGATATAGCAGGTATGAGACGTTTCTTAAATGCACTGAGAAAGGACCTGGAGCACGTCTGCTGAATATTCTGATACCAGGAAACTATTAGAAATTGTAGTTGACTTAGACGCCATCATCTGATTTTTGAATGTCGCGACCTTTCCGTAAAATGTGTTGTTTTACAGATGGTTAGCTTCATGCTTGATAGTGTGGCAACAACGTAACACTGTTTGGCCGTTTAACGTAGTGAATAATCTTAAGCGTTGATCCGCTTATTTTCGCCTATAAAAGGGCAAGCAGCATTAATTGGCAGATATTCGGCAGCAAGACTCCCAATTGTGACCGAAATCCCGTAGACTTAACGCCGCAAAAAATAAAGGCCTGACCAATTTATCACCCACAGGCCGATTAAATACGCCGTTCAGGTAGTCAGTGCGCTGGTAGCTGTTAAGCCAGGGGCGGTAGCGTCGCTGAAACCGCCTGCTGCAACACAAAACACTTTCTTTGAACGGCTATAAAAATCGACATACTCTGGGTGATCAGCGCCAAAGATATCAATCATGCTCATCAGATATCCTCATAAAGAGGTCAGGCGAAGCTGCTGATATCACCTATACACCAACTTTCCGATCACATCGATAGCCTGTACGGTAAAATTCGCCTACATTGTGAGCTGGGTGGATGTGATAAGGGTGACAAGCAGCTTAGGGTAACTGTACTTGCCTCGCCGGTGTTGCACAGTGAAGTCAGCTGGTGCCGCGAGCGCTTTCTATCTTGGTATTCCCCTCATTCTCATTGAGATACGACAGCGGGGCTGAAAATGGATCTTGTACAATGATAAAAATTGCGCGCATTGCCGTGACGCTGGGCTTGCTTTCCTCACTGGGAGCCCAGGCTTACGCGGCCGGGTTAGTAGTAAATGATAACGATCTGCGAAATGACCTTGCCTGGCTTTCCGATCGCGGGGTCATCCATCTGAGCCTGTCGACGTGGCCGCTGAGCCAGGAAGAGATCGCCCGGGCGCTAAAAAAAGCTAAACCGTCCTATTCTTCTGAGCAAGTGGTGCTGGCCCGTATCAATCAGCGACTGTCAGCGTTAAAAGCCGATTTCCGGGTTACCGGCTACACCTCAACCGACCAGCCGGGCACTCCGCAGGGGTTTGGCCAGACGCAGCCGGCAGATAATTCGTTAGGCCTGGCGTTCAACAACAGCGGCGAGTGGTGGGACGTACACCTCCAGGGCAACGTCGAAGGGGGAGAGCGGATCAGCAATGGCTCGCGCTTCAACGCCAACGGTGCCTACGGCGCGGTGAAGTTCTGGAATCAGTGGCTCTCCTTTGGCCAGGTACCGCAGTGGTGGGGGCCTGGATATGAAGGCAGCCTGATCCGCGGGGATGCGATGCGGCCGATGACGGGCTTCCTGATGCAGCGCGCAGAGCAGGCGGCACCGGAAACCTGGTGGCTGCGCTGGGTAGGCCCGTGGCAGTACCAGATCTCCGCCAGCCAGATGAATCAATATACCGCTGTGCCTCATGCCAAAATTATCGGCGGACGCTTTACCTTCACACCGTTCCAGTCTTTAGAATTAGGCGCGTCGCGCATTATGCAGTGGGGCGGGGAAGGGCGCCCGCAATCCTTCAGCAGCTTCTGGGATGGCTTTACCGGGAAAGACAATACCGGAACGGATAACGAGCCGGGAAACCAGTTGGCCGGATTTGACTTTAAGTTCAAACTTGAGCCGACCTTAGGCTGGCCTGTGAGCTTCTACGGACAAATGATCGGCGAGGATGAGTCTGGTTATCTTCCATCGGCAAACATGTTCCTCGGCGGGATTGAAGGGCACCACGGCTGGGGTAAAGACGCGGTGAACTGGTATATAGAAGCTCATGATACGCGAACTAATATGAGCCGCATTGGTTACAGTTATACCCACCATATTTATACGGATGGTTACTATCAGCAGGGTTATCCTCTGGGAGATGCGATGGGGGGGGATGGCCAGCTTGTCGCTAGTAAGGTTGAACTGATAACAGAGGACAATCAGCGTTGGAGTACGCGTTTGGTATATGCCAAGGTAAATCCAAAAGATCAACCAATTAATAAAGCATTCCCTCATTCAGACACCTTGAAAGGTGTGCAGTTGGGCTGGAGCGGGGATGTTTATCAGTCGGTCCGTTTGAATACTTCACTGTGGTACACCAACGCTAACAACAGTGACAGCGATGACGTTGGGGCCAGTGCAGGGATAGAGATACCGTTTAGTTTATAAGGCTGAATGCTGAAAACAGGGGGAGAGAGGGTGGTAGCCTCTGCAGGACGCAGTCAGCTTTTATCTCTCCATAGGCCGGCAGGGAAGCAACGGCTATGACAGCTGCTCAGGAATTGGCAAATTTTGGTTTACTGATGATGTGACATTATGAAGAAAAAACTTGTTAGATTTTCGGCATTAGCGTTGGCTATTGGGTTTTTATCGGGTTGTACAATTATCCCTGGTCAGGGATTAAATAGTCTGCGGAAGAACGTAGTGGAGCTTCCGGACAGTGATTACGATTTGGATAAACTGGTAAACGTTTACCCGATGACGCCGGGCCTGATCGAGCAACTCCGTCCGGAGACTGTGCTCGCTCGTCCAAACCCACAACTAGATAATTTACTGCGTAGTTATGAATATCGCATTGGGGTCGGCGATGTATTAATGGTAACAGTTTGGGATCACCCAGAGCTAACAACACCTGCAGGTCAATATCGTAGCGCCAGCGACACCGGTAACTGGGTTAATTCCGATGGTACAATTTTTTACCCATATATTGGTAGAGTACAAGTTGCTGGGAAGACTCTTAGCCAAGTGCGTCAGGATATCGCTAGTCGGCTGACAACATATATTGAAAGCCCACAAGTTGACGTTAGTGTTGCTGCCTTTCGCTCTCAGAAAGTTTACGTCACAGGCGAGGTTATAAAATCAGGGCAGCAGCCTATTACAAATATTCCATTGACGATAATGGATGCTATTAATGCCGCGGGAGGGCTCGCTCCAGATGCTGACTGGCGAAATGTTGTATTAACGCATAACGGAAAAGATACAAAGGTATCTTTGTACGCATTAATGCAAAAAGGAGATTTGACAGAGAATCATTTACTCTTTCCGGGCGATATACTGTTTGTACCGCGCAATGATGACTTGAAAGTATTTGTGATGGGCGAGGTTGGAAAACAAAGTACATTAAAAATGGACCGCAGCGGTATGACCGTCGCGGAAGCGTTAGGAAATGCAGAAGGTATGTCACAAGCTTTTAGTGATGCTACTGGTGTATTTGTTATTCGTCAGCTAAAAGGTGATAAGCAAGGTAAAATTGCTAACATTTATCAGCTCAATGCCCAAGATGCTTCAGCAATGGTGTTGGGTACAGAGTTCCAGTTACAACCCTATGACATTGTCTATGTTACTACCGCTCCTCTTGTTCGCTGGAATCGCGTGATATCACAACTTGTTCCAACAATTTCTGGTGTGCATGACATGACAGAAACGGGTAAATTTATTAGAACTTGGTAAAAAATATGTTTGACTCAATATTAGTTGTATGTACTGGCAATATTTGTAGATCACCTTTGGGTGAACGATATCTACGTCGAGAATTTCCTAATAAAAAAATTGACTCCGCAGGAACTGGTGCTCTAGTTGGATATCCAGCAGATGCAAGCGCTGAAAAGGTGGCAAATATTAATGGGTTATCCCTTGAGGGACATCGTGCACAGCAATTTACAGCAGATTTAGCCCGATACTATGAATTAATATTAGTGATGGAAAAATATCACCTTGAGAAGATTGCAAAAATAGCACCTGAAGCAAGAGGAAAGGTAATGCTATTTGGACAATGGCTGAATCATAAAGAAATCCCGGATCCGTATCGAAAAAGTGACGAAGCTTTTGCCTCTGTTTTCCAGCTAATTGATCAAGCTGGTCAAAGTTGGGTTGAAAAGTTAAGCAGATAATTATCAGGAATAATTGCATGCCATTAATTAAAAATAAAAAGCTAGATAAAGACGCTGATGAAATAGATCTGGGTCGCATCATAGGGGAGTTGATTGACCATCGTAAGCTTATAATCGCAGTAACAGCGCTGTTTACTTTCATTGCGTTACTGTATGCATTATTTGCTACTCCAATCTATCAGGCTGATGCTTTATTGCAAGTAGAACAAAAGCAAGGTAATGCCATCCTTAATAGCTTAAGTCAAATGCTTCCTGATAGTCAGCCACAATCAGCGCCTGAAATCGCACTATTGCAATCCAGAATGATTTTAGGAAAAACAGTCGATGATCTAAATCTTCAGGCTATAGCCGAGAAGAATTACTTTCCTATTTTTGGTCGTGGATGGGCTCGTTTAATTGGCCACAAACCAGAAAATTTGACTATCACGAGGTTATACTTACCATCTTCAGATAAGGAGTTACCTGAGCTAAATTTAACTGTAAAGGATAAATTACATTATACAGTTGAGTATAACGGAAAAAAAATTGACGGAGTTGTTGGTGTTTTATTAGATAGTGATGGAATAGCTTTAAAGATTGATCGTATAGATGCAAATGAAGGTTCAGACTTCACTGTTAGTTATATTTCAAAATTAAAAGCCATTACTGATTTGCAAGAATCTTTTTCAGTAACTGATCAGGGAAAAGACACTGGAATACTAACATTAACATTGAGAGGTGAAGACCCTAAGCATTTGAAACAGGTTTTAGATAGCATTAGTGATAATTATCTTGCTCAAAATATTGCAAGACAAGCAGCCCAAGATGCTAAAAGTTTAGAGTTCTTAAATGCTCAGTTACCTAAGGTCAGAAGTGATTTAGACTTAGCAGAAGATAAGCTGAATCAATATCGCCGGCAAAAGGATTCTGTTGATTTATCATTGGAAGCTAAGTCAGTGTTAGATCAAATCGTTAATGTCGACAATCAATTAAATGAACTAACCTTCAGGGAATCAGAGATATCACAATTATATACAAAAGAGCATCCTACATATAAAGCTCTAATGGAGAAGAGGAAAACACTTCAAGATGAAAAGTCAAAATTAAATCAACGAGTTACAGCTATGCCTAAAACTCAACAGGAAATTTTGAGATTAAGCAGAGATGTTAATTCTGGGCAAGCTGTTTATATGCAATTACTTAATCGGCAGCAAGAGCTTAATATAGCAAAATCAAGCGCTATCGGGAATGTAAGAATAATCGATAATGCAGTATCGCAGCCCAAACCCGTCAAGCCTAAAAAGATTTTGGTATTAGCAGTAGGATTTGTGTTGGGTCTGATGGTTTCATTGTCATTAGTGTTTTTACGAATATTTCTACGTAGAGGAATTGAAAGCCCAGAACAGCTTGAAGAAATTGGCATTAGTGTCTATGCAAGTATACCTGTCGCAGAAAATTCTGTAAAAAAAGCAAGTCAGATCAGACAATTTACACAAAAAAATGAAAAAGAATATACAACTTTCTTGTCTATAGAAAATCCTGCGGATTTAGCAATAGAGTCTATTCGTGGTCTTAGGACAAGCCTGCATTTTGCAATGATGGAAGCGCGAAACAATATTCTGATGATATCAGGAGCCAGCCCAAATGCAGGAAAAACTTTTGTAAGTTCAAATCTTGCAGCAATTATTGCTCAAACAGGTAAAAAAGTATTATTCATAGATACTGATATGCGTAAAGGATATACGCACAAGCTTTTTAATAAAAATAATGAGAATGGACTATCTGATGTTCTTTCGGGTAAAATAGCTTTTGAAAAAGCTATAAAGCAGATCGATTCTTGCGGTTTTGATTATATTTCAAGAGGTTCTGTACCTCCAAATCCGGCTGAATTATTAATGCATCGACGATTGAATGAGTTATTAATTTGGGCTAATAGTCAATATGATATCGTCATCTTAGATACGCCTCCAATATTAGCTGTAACTGACGCAGCGATTATTGGGCAGTATGTCGGTACAACTTTGCTTGTTGTACGCTTCGAGCAAAATACCGTTAAGGAGATTGAAGTTAGCTTTAAACGGTTTGAACAAAGTGGCGTGACAGTTAAAGGCTGCATTCTTAATGGTGTTATTAAGAAAGCTAGCAGTTATTATGGTTATGGGTATAACCACTATGGTTATAACTACGGAGAAGATAAATAGCATTTGACGTAAAAATTAAATGCCATCTTGAGGAAGATGGCATTTAATATTATCTGTTGTCTTAAACTATTGAACATTGTTGTATATCTCAATTATATTAAGACATGCACAAAGCAATATTAATAGTTGCGCTTTGTAACACAAAATGTTATTTACGGGAAGGAAGTAAATGAAAATTTCTGTCGTTATTCCATACCACAATGACTCTAAAACAATAGCTAGGGCAATAAAAAATGCAATTAACCAAAGTCATCAACCTCATGAAATAATTATTATTGATGATTTTTCTGATGATAGCACACACCTTCAAGAAATTATTAGCGAAATAAAAGAACAAACAAATATAGATATTAAATATATCAGAAATACTAATAATATGAATGGTGCATACTCAAGGAATGTGGGGATTGTATCGAGTACTGGACAGTTTGTAGCTTTACTTGATGCTGATGATTTCTGGAAAAGCTGTCATCTGGAACAGGCATTGAGTTCGTTGATAAATAATAAGTCGGATTTTGTGTTTTCAAATATTATTAATATTTCTCACGATGGTGTGGAAACCATCAGGAAAGTGACTAATCCTGAATTATTAGAGAATAAGTTTGATGTGCTTTTGTACTCCCCGCCACAAACTAGTTCTTTTTTCTTCTGTAGAGAAAAACTATTAGAGGCAGGTATCCTTTTTGATGAATCTCTTTCAAGGCATCAGGACTATCAGTTTTTTCTAGATGTTTTGAATAGTGGTCTGAAGGCATCATATTTAGATAGTTACAGTACTTATTATTATTTAGGCAATGGAAAAAGAAATTTAAAAGAAACTCAATTTCATTCTATGCTGGGTTTTTGGGAAAAGAATAAGAACTTGTTCACAAGTAAAAAACTTGCGCCAATGATAAATAGAATATTACTCGATTTATATATATGTCTTGATAAAAAAAGAGCTCGAAAGATAAAAGAAAGCTATTCTGTATCTAGACAGAATTATACTTTTCCTATCCAAATAATTGCACGAATAATAGGGCAGAGCACTAATTTTCGGAAAAAAATAGGAATGAGCATGTTTTATTTATATTATAACCCTAGTGCCTTTTTCAAAAAAATAAAGAAATAAACTATATGCAAATTCAGCATTAAAGGATTGTTATGAATAATGTAAAGCTTAGAAAGTCTGAATTATTTATTTTTAAAATGACGGATCTTTTGTTAAAGTCTTCAAAGTTACTAACAAGATACAAGATTTTTCCGAGACATATTTATCTTACCATCAAAAAAGTCAAAGATAAAAATATAATGAGGTGGTTAGATAAGACCTTTAAATTATCTACGTCAGTAAAACAGTATCAAGGTGAAAATAAAAATAAAGTAAATAAAATTTGGATATGTTGGTTGCAAGGTGAAGATAACGCACCTGATATTGTAAAAAAATGCATTGAAAATATCAAAGTATATAATTCGGAAAAATTTGAGGTTTATATTATCACTTGGGATAACTATAAGGAATATGTGCAAATACCTAAGCATATACATATAAAAACTGAGCAGGGTTTGATTAGTAAAACTCATTTCTCTGATATACTCAGATTTGCATTGCTTGCGGAACATGGGGGATTATGGATAGATTCAACATACCTAACTCTAAAACCTTTACCTGAGTATATTAATGAAGCATCGTTCTTTACTCTTGCTGGAAACAGTGAAAATACTAATGAGTTTGTACCAGCAGGAAGATGGTCAGGTAACTTTCTAAAATTTCCAAAAAATAGTGAATATGCGGTTTTTATCAGAGATATATTCTATGATTATTGGGAAGAGAATGATATATTAATAGATTATTTCTTAATTGATTACCTCATCTTGCTAACATATGTATCATTTGAACAATTTAAAAGAGAAATCGATGATCTACCAAAGTATGGCGAAAATTCATTTTTGATGTCAAAAATAATGTTTAACAAATTGAATGAAATGGATGATCTAAAAATTGAAAATGATAAAATTAAAATTTTCAAAATGAGTTATAAAAATATTGAACAGTTCATTCATAGATCTGAAGGTACGTATTACGAAAAGTATATTAAATAAGCACCAATGACAATATCTCTTAGGTGAGTAAAATGCTTCCGTATTTATTGGTACTATTCGTTTGTTGCGCATGGGCTGGATTAGAAAAAATAAACTTAAAGCGTAATGCTTTATGGGTTCCTTGCTGCATATTAGTCAGTTTTGCTGCTATGAGAGCATATTATATTGGGACTGATGCACCAATATATACTCTGCCATTTAGGATCAGCAATGTTACTCATGGATTTGAATATGATCCGAATATAGAATATGGTTATCAATTTGTTGTTAATTGTTTGCTTCAGTTAGTTGATGACTATTCTTGGTATTTTGCAGTAGTAGCCATGATAGTTGTATTCCCTGTGCTGCTATTCATGCGTAAATACTCTACCAACTATGTTCTTTCGTTATTCATATATATAACCTTTGGTTTCTATACAGCTTTATTCAATCCTGTTCGGCAAATGATTGCTGTATCTATATGTGTGTTTGCTATTAAATATTTATTAGAAAAAAAATTATTAAAGTATTTTATAATAATCGCTTTAGCATCCACGTTTCATATATCAGCATGGGTTATGTTACCTATGTATTTTGTTTGTCACGTAAACGTTAAATTAGAGATAAAGCTATTATCCGCTTTTCTGATATCGTTAATAGGGTCTTCGTTCATTATTAACATTCTTGCCGAATCAAATGATCGGTATTCTAATTACACGAGTGCAATGACGAAAAACGGCAGTGGTCTATATACTGTGGCATTTTATGTAATTATTGCATCCTTTATTTATCTTTTTGGTGGGCAGGAAAGGAAAGTTAATAAAGATTATAATTGTTTTGAACAGTTATTATTATGTGGTGTTATGGCATTAATACCAATTGCAGCACTAAGTACGGACCCCTCAGGGCCACAACGCATTATCACTTATTTCATTTTTTATGTAGTAGTTTTAATTCCAGTGATTTTGAAAAGGTTTAATAATGCATTCATCTATCTAATTTTTGGTATTTTAAGTGTTATATATTTCATGTTGACAACTTTTTTATTTGGTTCGATATATCCATATGAACTAAATGGTGTATTTAGAATTTTTTGAATGTTTCAAAAATTGATTAAGGTTGAATAAGGAATAAAATGTTGACCCCAAAAAAATTAAAGGTATTGCATGCTGCCGAAACGGTGAAAGGTGGCGTGGGGACCGTTATTAATAGTTTAGTATCATATCAACGAGAAAATAATGAAATTGACGATGTAATTTGTTTTGTTCCTGCGCAGCATGCAGATGTTATAACTGGTATCGAAAAAGAAAAAATATATACATTTGAACGAAATAAAAGAGGAATAAGTGCTTCACTATTATTTTCAATAGGATTGGCAAGAAATATTATTAACTTTAAGCCGGACGTTATTCATTTACATAGTACCTTCGCAGGCTTTTTGGGTAGAGTCATTATTTTCTTATTGCTTAAATGGCCAAAGACAAGAGTTGTATACTGTCCACATGCGTTTGCATTTATCATGAATTGCCATGGTTTTAAAAAGAAACTATATGTTGGGGTAGAGAACTTATTATGTAGAATTACAGATAAAATCATATGCGTGAGTAAATATGAGTATGACCAAGGGCTATTGGCCGGATTACCAAAAAACAAAATGGAAGTGATACATAATGGTGTGGAAATACCAGATATAAGTTTAAAAATTAAAAGTGACACATTAAAAGCTATTTATGTTGGTCGCTTTGATTATCAAAAAGGTATAGATATCTTACATAATGCCCTCAGATTATTTATGAGTTTTGAGAATACTTATAATATAAATTTCAAAATAATTGGAGATTTTGTAGCCGATGGTAATAGTGAACAAAAAATAGAATCGAAAGGTAAAATAAATATTGACTACGCTGGATGGCTATCAGCGGATAAAATACGTAATGAGTATAAGAGCGCAGATTTAATTATTATCCCTAGTAGATGGGAGGGGTTTGCAATGGTTCCGCTTGAAGCTATGAGTTATGGTGTTCCTGTGATTGCAAGTGATATCGGTCCTTTCAAAGAAATAATCAAGCATGGTGTATCAGGCATACTTTTTCGTACTGAACATTATGAAGAGTTAGCTGATATTTTGATAAATATTAATAAATATGATCTTGATAGTATGAGTAATAATGCACTTTCCAATTTAAAGAAAGAGTATACAGATACAAATATGAATCAAAAAGTAATTAAAATTTACCAATAAGAGCTATTTTTAAGGGGGCGATATGTTGAAAGACTTGATTAACAAATATGCAGTATTGATACCGACATACAATGATAACCTAGAAAATATAGAGAAAACATTCTCCAGCATCCCATTTGATGCTAATATTCTAGTAATAGATGATGGTAGTAAAATACCTTTTGAAAGCTTGACTGCGCAAGCTTTGTGTAGATATATAAATCTCAAAATAAAACGTTTAGAAATTAACAAAGGCATCGAAAATGCCTTAAATATAGGCAGTAGCATATTATCCACTGAATATAAATATATTGCTAGATTAGATATCGGAGACTATGGACCCTCAAATAGATTTGAAAAACAAGTTAGCTATCTGGAAGAAAATACAGATTGCGTACTAGTTGGTACTTGGGGCAGATTCATTGATATTGACGGTAAAGAATTATTTATTAGTAAATTACCTGTTGAGGATGCGGATATTAGAAAAAAAATGTATTTGAATAATATGTTTATACATCCTTCTGTTATGATGCGAAGTGATTCACTGATAAAAATTGGTGGATATCAAGGGATATATAAGTCATGTGAAGATTATGATCTTTTCTTTAGGTTGATGTCTATTGGAAAGGTGCATAACTTGCCTGAAGTACTAATTAATTATGAAGTAAACTTTTTAAGTATTTCATCATTGAAAAGAAAAACACAAATCAAAAATAGATTAAAATTGCAATTAAAGTATTTTAAAATAATCAAATTTGGATTCTTTCCCATTTATGGGATATTGAGAACTTTAGCTATCCTTTTTGTAAGCAGAGAGAATACGAATCGTATTCGGACGTTATTAAAAAAATAATATTTACATCTGCCTTTTTTACGTTTGGTCTAAAATTTCAGCTGGATATGATGAGTCTTTTGAGACTTGAAATTTATACATTGAGGAATTATTTTGAATAAAAAAATAATCTCTAATTCAATTTGGATGATGTCAGAGAAAATAATTTCTATCTTCGGGTTAATCTTTGTTACTTCTTTTGTAGCTAAGTATGTTGGGCCCACTATTTTTGGTGATATTGCTTTGGCAATGTCAATTTTTCAGCTTGTTCAAATAATTTCGCAGCTAGGATCAGATGTATTGATCTTTAAAAGAATTAGTAGGAAAGTGTCATCAGGAGTTAATTTAATTAATGTTACTCTCCCATTGAGGGTGTCAATATATTTACTATTTTCACTTCCGGTCTTATTATATAGTTTCATATATAATCATCATTCCGGTTTTTACTATGTTTTAGCAGCTTTTATTGCATGCCTTTTGCAAGCTCTAGATGTATATGCAATTTACTATGATGCATTACTTAAGTCTAAAGTTAACACATTAATCAATATCGTAGGTTTGATTATTTCACTTTTAGTTCGATGGTTTATTGCATTCTTTGAATTGAATCCGTTGTGGTTGGTAATCCCCATAATTCTTGCGGCTTTAATTCCGTTTTCTATTAGGTATATAGTTTATATAACGAATAACGCGTCAACGAAAATTTCACCAAGATATCAAAAAAAATATAAAATTTATCTTTTGAAGGCAGGATCGACATTTGTATTGTCATCCGTTTCGGTAGCAATTTATACTCGATTATCCATCTTTATTTTAGGTTTTTTCTATAGTTCTTCTGCAGTAGGTCTTTTCTCAGTAGCATCAACTCTTGCAACTTCGTGGGCTTTTATTTTAAATTCGATAATTGTATCAACCCTCCCGTCAATTTTTTCTGAGAATAATAAAGAACATGCTTTAAAGCAAACAGCAAAACTGAACATCATAGTTATTTTGATTTCTGTACCAATTGTTCTTGGTGTATATTTACTGGGTGGCTATTTTATTGACTTTTTCTACGGGGCGAAATATCATGATGCAGTTGAACCTTTAAGAATACTATGTATCTCAACTGTTATAGCCGCTTTAGGCACAGTTTCTGCGAGATTTATTGCAAAATACTCTGGATATTTATATCTTTCAAAGAAAATGTTATCAGTGGCAATCACTAGTTTATTTTTAAATCTGCTATGTGTATATTTCGGTGGTGTAAAAGGTGCTGCGTTTGCGACTTTAACTACTGAGTTTATATCGCTAACATTGTTCAATTACTTTTTTAAAAACGGCTTGGTTTTAAAACTTCACAAGGATACATGTCTACTTAAGTTGAGATAAGCTGAATTATTTTTTACTAAATGGTGGAAAAAATGTTTACTCGTAGAGGTGTATTAAAAACCATTTTCCCTGCATCAGTGTTTTCTTTTTTTATCAATAAAAGTTTCGGACAAAACTCTGTCACTCATATGGAGTGTAGTTCGCATAAGGAAAACATTGAAGCTTCTAATTTTTATTTTACTTCAGTTAATGAATTACGTAAAAAAAATGGGATTGAATCTGAATTAATTTACATTAAAAAAACAAGACCTACTGGGAGTGTTGATTACATTCCGTATAAACTAGACTCCAAAGATAAGGTAGCCAAAGATAATGGTTGGCTAACTATTGTGACGAAAGATGGAAAACGATATAAGCGGTTTCTTAACAATGAGAATATAAATTTAGAATGGGCTGAAATAAAAGATGGTGATGACATCGCACAATCATGGCAAGATGCTATAGATTTTTTGATATACTCCTCACAATTAATTGATTTTTATGCTCTTCCAGCAATAGAAATACCGAGAGGCAAATACAAGATAACAAATGGTATCATTTGCCCCCCGTTTGTTAAAAATGTAGCCATGGGGCAAGTGATTATAGATGGCACAGATTATGAGGAAATGAACTCTCCTATTTTCTGGATAAAAGGCTACAAATTTAATTATGATCAACAATTATTAGTTGGTGAGATATTATCAGCAACAATGGGCGGCGGGTTTACATTTATAGGTCCGCTTCCAGGTAGCAAGAAACATATAGTTGTTCTTAGAATAGGTAACACTGATAAAGAAAATGGACGTAATGGTTTCTCCAATTGTAATATTTCGATGTCCAATGTACATATCAAAAGAGGAACAATTGGGCTTGAATTAACATCTTTTGATGTTTTCTTATGTTCCTTTTCGTATTGTACATTTGGGCCTGGTAGCTATAAAAATATTTGCGTTTCAGATATATTTGACCGCAAATCTAATAATGCAGGAGAAAGGATATCATTTACTGATTGCGTAATCTATGGTGGAGGGCAAGGAGCTCATGTTTTTATAAGCGTACCAGGATTTAATATCGACTTTACTAATGTTAGCTTTGACTATTGTTTCGGTGACTATATTTATATAGACGCTTCTTATACTAAGTTACGGATTATTAATTGTCATATGGAGGGATTCGATGGTTATGTCATTAACTCAAATGATACGAAAAAAATTAGTAATTGTGTAGTCTCTTTATTTAATACAGACATAATGAGTACACTTGGTGATGGTAATCATGTTAAGATAGTTAATGATACAATAATTTCGGCTAACTCTATATGTAGACCTTTTTTTAATCATTTTAAAGGTGTTCAAGTAGTATTGAATCAGTCGGGTAATGTTAGTCAAGTCATTCCACCTTTTAACGAAAATATTTTTTGGATGAACCCTAAGGCTAATGGCGATCTGAAGATTATTAATTATCAAGGTGAACATCCTAAACCTATCTCTAAAAATAAACTAATGCTGTGTATTGAGAATTTTAACGAAGAAAAATTCTCCTATACCAATTCAGATATAATTAATGCAGAAGTTGACCATGATCTTTCTCTAAATTTAAGAGTAATAAATAATACTGCGATTGCAAGTTTTATTCTAAATCAAACTGAATTCCTTCCCTGTACCCAATTGCATTCATATGCAGCAGTATTATTTCTTGGTTTTTCAGATAAAAATGAAACCTTAAAAAGTAATCAACAATTATATATAGAAACACAATATATTTGGTTTGATTATAATCAGAAGCAAATTCTTCAAGAATCTGTTAATGTATCCTTTCAAGATATGTTAAAGTCATTTGAAGAAATGTTACCTAATATTTCAAAGATAGATACTTTTCCGGTGTGGCCACTTCAAAAACAAGCTCCTCCTTGTGCTTGTTATTTCAAAGTTAGATGGCACATTGGGAAAATTGAAAATGTTATTAATCTTAAAAAAATTTTTGTTTGGGAAATATAGATGAGCAGCATAGATGCATACAGTTATTGAATCGTATGTTAAAGTTGATTTACACGAATCATTTATAATGTTCATCCTTAACTTTATTACGCATGTCGATATTATTTATAATTATGGTTGACAGAGACTTTTTCAATTTTATTGAGTTAATCAAGCGGTATTAATTAATCAATATATCACTGTAAATACCTTTTTGTTCAATAATAGATCTTAACTCTAACCTCCCATATACAGCCTTGAGTACCAAATAGGAAGGATTTTGCATGGCTACATTTTACAATCGGTCGCGTTCAAACGCTAACGCCTCCTTGATTTCAATGGCTCAAAGATTTTCTGATATATTAATAATCATAATGGGGCTTTATTTAGTCTGTTTTTTTAATGCCTTGACCTTTCAGACCTCTCATGCCATGATGACACTTATATCACTAGTTATTTTTCAAATGATCGGTGGTATAACTGATTTTTACAGATCATGGAGAGGTGTTAACTTTTCAACGGAGTTTATTCTAATACTAAAAAACTGGACTTTAAGTTCGTTAATAGCTTTAGGCTTATATATCATTAAATACTGCCTTGAATTCAAGCTTATTCTATTTATGCAATGGTATTTAATTGTTAATGCTGGTTTTTTTATTTGCCGACTTTTTATCCGTATTATTTCCGGCTTGATGAGAAAACTAGGATACAACACTAGAAATGTAGCCGTTGTTGGCACCCTCCCAGCCGGAATTAATTTACTTAAAAGCTTCAACGAAGAACCTTGGCTAGGTTTTGTAGTTAAAGGCATATATCACGATGAGCCTTATAATGAGCTTTCTAATTATGGGGATGTACCATATGCAGGTGGTGTTGATAAGTTAATGGCTTTGTTGAATAAATCGAACTTTTGCTGAGTTGAAGGATCAGATCACGCATCTTCCCGACAACGCAGACCGTTCCGTGGCAAAGCAAAAGTTCAAAATCTCCAACTGGCCCACCTACAATAAAGCCCTCATCAACCGTGGCTCCATAACTTTCTGGCTGGATGATGAAGCTATTCAGGCCTGGTATGAGTCAGCAACACCTTCTTCACGAGGCAGACCTCAGCGCTATTCTGACCTTGCCATCACGACTGTGCTGGTCATTAAACGCGTATTCAGGCTGACCCTGCGCGCTGCGCAGGGCTTTATTGATTCCATTTTTTCTCTGATGAACGTTCCGCTACGCTGCCCGGATTACAGCTGTGTCAGCAGGCGGGCAAAGTCGGTTAATGTCAGTTTCAAAACGCCCACCCGGGGTGAAATCGCACACCTGGTAATTGATTCCACCGGGCTGAAGGTCTTCGGTGAAGGCGAGTGGAAAGTCAAAAAGCATGGCCAGGAACGCCGTCGTATCTGGCGTAAGCTGCATCTCGCCGTTGACAGTAAAACACATGAAATCATCTGCGCTGACCTGTCGCTGAACAATGTGACGGACTCAGAGGCCTTCCCCGGGTTAATCCGGCAAACCCACCGGAAAATCAGGTCAGCCGCCGCCGATGGCGCTTACGATACCCGGCTATGTCACGATGAACTGCGGCGTAAGAAAATCAGCGCGCTTATCCCTCCCCGAAAAGGTGCGGGTTACTGGCCCGGTGAATATGCAGACCGTAACCGTGCAGTGGCTAATCAGCGAATGACCGGGAGTAATGCGCGGTGGAAATGGACAACAGATTACAACCGTCGCTCGATAGCGGAAACGGCGATGTACCGGGTAAAACAGCTGTTCGGGGGTTCACTGACGCTGCGTGACTACGATGGTCAGGTTGCGGAGGCTATGGCCCTGGTACGAGCGCTGAACAAAATGACGAAAGCAGGTATGCCTGAAAGCGTGCGTATTGCCTGAAAACACAACCCGCTACGGGGGAGACTTACCCGAAATCTGATTTATTCAACAAAGCCTAAGTTAATTAAAGAAGCACGTGCAGGCAAGATAGATCGCGTTTATGTTGCAATGAGTATGAAAGATGAATCTAAAATAAAAAACATCGTAAGTCAATTAACCGATACTACATGTTCAGTATTATTAATTCCAGATATATTCACTTTTAATATTCTCCAATCCAGAACTGAAGAGATAAATGGCGTACCCGTTGTTCCTCTTTTTGATTCACCGCTGAATGGAATTAATATGGTCTTCAAACGATTGGAAGATATAATCGTTTCATTCATCATTTTGGTTTTAATATCTCCAATTTTGTTGGTAATTGCTATTGCTGTAAAAACCACCTCTAAAGGCCCTATTATTTTCAGACAAGTTCGATATGGAATGGATGGTAAACCAATTAAAGTCTGGAAATTCCGTTCAATGACCGTAATGGAAAATGATGATAAAATTATTCAAGCTACTAAAAATGATGTAAGAGTCACCAAAGTAGGTAGATTTCTTCGTAGCACTTCATTGGATGAATTGCCTCAGTTTTTCAATGTTCTTTTTGGGCAAATGTCTGTTGTCGGACCCAGACCTCATGCTGTATCTCATAATGAACAGTATCGTTCATTAATACAGGGATATATGCTTCGTCATAAAGTTAAACCAGGTATAACCGGGTTAGCACAAATTAATGGATGGCGTGGAGAGACAGATACCCTTGAAAAAATGGAAAAACGCATAGAATACGATTTACTTTACATCCGAGGGTGGAGTATCTGGCTAGATATAAAAATTATATTTCTTACTGTATTTAAAGGTTTTATTAATAAATCTGCCTACTAAGATATTATTTCATTAAATAATGATACAGGTTTCTGTATGCCTTCTAGCACAAAACTTAGACATTGTGCTACCGTATGATTTTTTACTATGAGCCCTTTCTAATTTGGGCTAGTATTATCATTATATTTAAGCTGCGAACGTGTCGCAGTGACCACACCAGACAGGAGTATGTAATGTCCAAGCAACAGATCGGGGTTGTCGGTATGGCTGTGATGGGGCGTAACCTTGCGCTGAACATTGAAAGCCGTGGTTATACCGTCTCCGTTTTCAACCGCTCCCGTGAAAAGACCGAAGAAGTGATTGCCGAAAACCCAGGCAAGAAACTGGTCCCTTACTACACAGTACAAGAGTTTGTTGAATCCCTCGAAACACCACGTCGAATCCTGTTGATGGTGAAGGCCGGGGCTGGCACCGACAGCGCCATCGATTCCCTGAAGCCTTACCTTGATAAAGGCGACATCATCATTGATGGCGGCAACACCTTCTTCCAGGACACCATCCGTCGTAACCGTGAACTGTCTGCCGAAGGTTTTAACTTTATCGGTACCGGTGTTTCCGGTGGTGAAGAGGGGGCTCTGAAAGGGCCTTCCATCATGCCTGGTGGGCAGAAAGAAGCCTATGAGCTGGTTGCTCCAATTCTGAAGCAGATTGCTGCCGTTGCTGAAGACGGTGAGCCATGTGTGACCTATATCGGTGCGGACGGTGCTGGCCATTATGTGAAGATGGTTCATAACGGCATCGAGTATGGTGACATGCAGTTGATTGCTGAAGCTTATGCGCTGTTGAAAGGCGGTCTGGCACTTTCCAACGAAGAACTGGCGCAAACCTTCACCGAATGGAACGAAGGCGAGCTGAGTAGCTACCTGATCGACATTACAAAAGATATCTTCACCAAGAAGGATGAAGAGGGTAAATACCTCGTTGATGTTATTCTTGATGAAGCAGCAAACAAAGGTACCGGTAAGTGGACCAGCCAAAGCTCACTGGATCTCGGCGAACCTCTGTCTCTGATCACCGAGTCCGTTTTTGCTCGTTATATCTCTTCTCTAAAAGACCAGCGTGTAGCCGCTTCGAAAGTGCTGAGTGGTCCGCAGGCTCAGCCGGCCGGTGATAAAGCTGAATTTATCGAAAAAGTGCGTCGCGCTTTGTACCTCGGTAAAATCGTTTCCTATGCTCAAGGCTTCTCTCAGCTGCGTGCTGCTTCTGATGAATACAACTGGGATCTGAACTACGGAGAGATCGCTAAGATTTTCCGCGCGGGTTGCATCATTCGTGCACAGTTCCTGCAGAAGATCACCGATGCGTATGCGCAAAACGCGGGCATTGCTAACCTCCTGCTGGCGCCATACTTCAAACAGATCGCTGATGACTATCAGCAGGCGCTGCGTGATGTCGTGGCTTATGCCGTGCAGAATGGTATTCCGGTACCGACGTTCTCTGCCGCCATTGCCTACTACGACAGCTACCGTTCTGCAGTTCTGCCAGCTAACCTGATTCAGGCTCAGCGTGATTACTTTGGTGCGCATACCTATAAGCGTACTGATAAAGAAGGTACATATCATACAGAGTGGAATGATTAAATAAATGCAAAAGTTAAGGCCCTTTATTTGGAAGGGCCTTAAATTACAATATCCTTCTCCTTGTTAGTTATTTTTATGTAATGGTGTTTTTTTTTAATAAAAATAAATTACTATAGGATTTATTTCAAGACTATTAGCCCTCATCCAGTTAACTGATTAAAGTGTAATATCATGAAAATTACTATTTCCGGTACAGGTTATGTAGGTTTATCTAATGGTGTTCTGATTGCGCAAAACCATGAAGTAGTTGCCCTGGATATCGTACAGGCCAAAGTGGATATGCTTAACCAGAAGATCTCTCCAATTGTGGATAAAGAGATTCAGGAATATCTGGCAGAAAAACCGTTAAATTTCCGTGCCACCACGGACAAGCACGACGCCTATCGTAATGCCGACTACGTGATCATTGCGACGCCGACCGATTATGATCCCAAAACTAACTACTTCAACACCTCTACGGTTGAAGCGGTTATTCGCGATGTCACAGAGATCAACCCGAACGCGGTGATGATCATTAAATCGACCATCCCCGTTGGTTTCACCCGTGACATCAAAGAACGTTTAGGGATTGATAATGTTATTTTCTCTCCTGAGTTCCTGCGTGAAGGTCGTGCGCTGTACGACAACCTGCACCCATCGCGCATTGTCATTGGTGAGCGCTCTGCGCGCGCCGAACGTTTTGCAGACCTGTTGAAAGAAGGCGCGATTAAACAGGATATCCCGACCCTGTTTACCGATTCCACTGAAGCAGAAGCGATCAAACTGTTCGCGAACACCTATCTGGCGCTGCGAGTTGCCTATTTTAACGAGCTCGACAGCTATGCTGAAAGCCAGGGGCTGAACAGCAAGCAGATTATCGAAGGGGTATGCCTGGATCCGCGTATCGGCAACCACTATAACAACCCGTCCTTTGGCTATGGCGGCTACTGCCTGCCGAAAGATACCAAGCAGCTGTTGGCGAACTACGAATCGGTTCCAAACAATATCATCGCGGCAATCGTCGATGCCAACCGTACCCGTAAAGACTTTATTGCAGATTCAATTCTCGCCCGTAAACCAAAAGTGGTGGGTGTGTATCGCCTGATCATGAAGAGTGGTTCGGACAACTTCCGTGCCTCTTCTATTCAGGGCATCATGAAGCGCATCAAGGCGAAAGGTATTCCGGTTATTATCTATGAACCGGTGATGCAGGAAGATGAGTTCTTCAACTCCCGCGTCGTGCGTGATCTGAATGCCTTCAAACAAGAAGCGGATGTGATCATTTCTAACCGTATGGCGGAAGAGTTGGCGGATGTTGCCGATAAGGTTTATACCCGAGATCTGTTCGGCAATGATTAATTTATAAATTTTTGTATTTATTATTTATATAGAGTAACTAATTAACTTTAGTAGCTTATTAATTGGCTCCTCTCTTTGTATGTTTAGTATTAGACTAAAATAAGGGAGGGGTTTTTTATGAATATACCATAATGACAATGGGGATGTTGTTTTTAAGCATTAATGGGTAATTATAAACTGCTTTCTTAGATTAGTCTTTTAAATTAGAATTCTTAATATGTTAAATATTTTATTTTATTAATTTGCAGCATTTTGATTAGCCTCTTAATATGAGTGTTTTATAAAAAGCGTGTTGTTCTACCTCAATATGGAGCAAAATTAATGCAGAGAGATGTCACGATTGATATTCTTAGAGTTTGTGGATTGCTACTTATAATGCTTGCGCATGTTAATCCGCCTAATCTTATTTTCCAGATAAGAACATTTGATGTTCCTATGATGGTTTTTGTATCAGGAGTTTCTTACTTTTTGTCCAAAAAAGCAGATGTAAGCTATTTTTCTTATGCATTTTCTCGCTTTAAGAGATTAGTGTTACCAGTCTGGATTTTTTTTGTTTTTTTTCTTCTTGACTATTTATCTTTTCAGGCCAGTGAATTTCTTAGACTTGTTGTCCGTTAAAAACATTCTATCAACATATATGTTAAACGGCTTTGGATATGTATGGGTTATTAGAGTTTTTTTAATCATAGCCATCTTATCACCTTTATACGTCTACTTGACAAAAAATTCAAGTTCGTATTCAATCGCTATAATTGTTCTTTTTTTACTATTGTTTAGTTTACTGTTATCAATATTTCCATATGAAAAACATGGGAAATTATTATCGCATGTTTTTGATGATGTGCTGTTTCCAGCAATATCCTACGGTGCTGTTTTCATTTTAGGGTATAATTACTTTCTTTTTAATACCAAACAAAAGATATTTGTATTCTCGTTATTTTTGCTAGTGTTTTGTCTTTATTTGATGTTAAATTATTTCATGTTTGGGGTGGTGAATGGACCGCAGTCTTATAAATACCCACCTACATTATATTACATCGCATATTCTATCGTTGTTATGTTGGTATTATACCACGCCGTTAATTTATTTATGTTACGACGCAACGTGTGGCCTATTATCCTTATTATTTCTTCTAATACAATTTGGATATATTTATGGCACATACCTGTTGTAGAGTATTTTTATAGATATAATAACGAAACTAATTTTTTCTTAAAGTATTTAGTGGTTTTTTTTGTTAGCACATCTATAGCATTAACACAGAGATTTTTGGTTATGCACTTTTTCCCAAAATCCAAACTAATGAAGGTGATCTTTACCGGTTGATTTTAATTATTATTACTATCATTTATGTATAATTTATTAAGCATTCTAAGTATAATTGTTTAGGCTGAAGGGAATTAGAATCGATTTTTATCAGACTGGCGGAAGTGTGTCGCCAGTTTGGTTTTTACGCATATTATTTTTCTCAATATTTAATTCTTAAAATGTTTGTTTTTATATTTTTATCTCTAATGCAACTATTTGATGGTAATAGATTTGAACAATTTTATAGTGTTGAGGGGCTGGTGTTTTGATTGATTGCATATTATTTATGCATATTTTAATCATCATGAACACCATTGACTATAATGACTTGGGCGACCTTTTTTTTAACTAAAAAATGCTGGGTGGAACATGAGTAAGAATAAGTAACGTAGATAAAGAAATATATTATCATAAGCCTAACCTTCCTACTGTCCACTATACTTTCAATAAATTGTGATGAACCTAACGATCCTGCTCAAAACCCGTTGCGGGTTGAAAACAGGTCCGATAAGTTAAACTTACCTTGTGAAGAGCTACCGTCACTGTGATGTAGATGCCGGAGATAAGCGCCGGGAGGTAAAACGAAGCCTGCAACGCAGGCTTTTGTTATTTATGCCCTGAGGAAATATGTGGAACAGGGCGCGAGTAACGTTATTTTTTCTTGCCTTAAGGCCACGCCAAAACGCAGAATGAACGGTCATTCTGTCATATCATTTTTTTATCTCTTAATATTATCTTAATCTAAATGCAATATGGAGCGAGTCTTACCACTTGCGTTTATTAAACGTCAGTTTTGTTTTCTTTCTGTCTTTCAGATATGAAATTAAAAAGAAAACAGACACAGCAAGTAGTATGGCAGCCACCACTAAGAAAAATAGGTTTTCCATAATATCTACCACAGCTTTTTGTTGGTTGAATCATTAGCATGTTAAGCAACACTTCAGCCCGGAAGCGCTGAATTGCGATCTCTAACATATCCTGTTCTTAAGAAAATTCCTACAGAAAGTAATGTCTTTTATTTATCAGGAGAAAATGCTGAAGGAGCCATTAAAAATAGTATTGAAAAGAGTAATAGCAGGGGACCAGGCTTAAAGTTGTTGGCTTTTTCGCTGGCGTGCAGATGAAACTGGTTTCAGCACCGTCGTTAAAACCATTAAAAATTATTCTTTAGCACAAAAAAGTATAGCCTGTGCCAGGCTCGGGTAAAGAAATGAATGATAAAGGAAGACAATACGGGATGCTTATCCGTTGCCGCAATCAGCGGATTGCGGCAGGGCAGAGACAGGTTAGATCTGATAGTAATCCTTATACCACTCCACGAAGTTCTTCACGCCTTCTTTCACTGATGTCTGTGGCTTAAAGCCCACCAGGTCATACAGCGGCTGGGTGTCTGCACTGGTGTCCAGCACATCGCCCGGCTGAATCGGCATCATATTCTTCTTCGCTTCCATCCCCAGGGCTTCTTCCAGGGCGGTGATATAATCCATCAGTTCCACCGGCGAGCTGTTGCCAATGTTATAGACCCGGTACGGCGCGGAGCTGGTAGCCGGGGAACCATTCTCAACGGTCCAGTCGGCATTGGCCTGCGGGATCACATCCTGAACGCGCACCACCGCCTCGACGATATCGTCGATATAGGTGAAATCGCGCTTCATCTTGCCGTAGTTGTAAACGTCGATACTTTTCCCTGCCAGCATCGCTTTCGTGAACTTGAACAGCGCCATATCCGGGCGGCCCCACGGACCATAGACCGTAAAGAAGCGCAGCCCGGTGGTCGGGATGCCGTACAGATGGGAATAGGTATGCGCCATCAGCTCATTGGCTTTCTTGGTGGCGGCGTACAGGGAAACCGGATGATCGACGGAATCCTCCGTGGAGAACGGCATTTTGCGGTTAAGGCCGTAAACCGAACTGGAGGAGGCGTATACCAGGTGTTTCACTTTGGTATGGCGGCAGCCTTCCAGAATATTCAGGTACCCCATCAGGTTTGCGTCGGCGTAGGCATACGGGTTTTCCAGCGAATAGCGCACGCCGGCCTGGGCCGCCAGGTGGATCACGCGGTCAAACTGTTCTGCGGCGAACAGCGTCGCCATACCCTCACGGTCGGCAAGATCCAGCTGCTGGAAATGGAATGCCGGAGAGGACAGGCGATCCAGACGGGCCTGCTTCAGGCTGACGTCATAGTAGTCGTTCATGTTGTCGATCCCGACAACGTCATGCCCATCATTCAGCAGGCGCTGCGCGATATGAAAGCCGATAAAACCTGCGGCACCAGTGACCAAAAACTTCATATTTTTCCTCCGGGGTGTGGATATCCCGTTCTACATAACGGCCGATTTTACACTGGCTTGCGGCTGGGATCACTTGCTTTGCCGCGTCTTATCCGCCAGGCGTGAAGTGAAGGGCGCTTTTTTCTGGCAAAATCGTGGTGGCAAAGGCTGATAAATAACAACGTTTCTCATTTGACTGTTAGCTGTCGAATAATAACCTTATGACCTGTCAGCGGTTTAGCGATTCATGGTGCAATCATAAAGGTCGCCAATCCCCCCGGTATGGCGTAATTTTGTTTAAAGTTATATTTTCGTCAGCGGATGATTTAGCAAATGGGCAAAATCTCTGCAGTGTTTTCTCTGGTTTTTTGATGAATATCAATGGATTAGATTGGTTTTGTTTGTTTAGTGAATGTTTATAATGTGTATTATTTGAGTAATCCATTAATCAGTAGGCTTTTTTATTTTTATTCCCCGCGACCAGCGCTATAATCTGCGGACGATTTTCTTTGTGGAATGTGCAGTGTAGAGCATGAGTCGTTTATCCCTCCTGTCGGAACAAAGCGCCGTCGCCATGTGCAAAGGGCCATCAAGCCTGGCCGCGCGTTGTCTCCCTGGCGGCGAAAGCGATGTCTCTTCTTATCTTTCCCCGCATCGTGGACGCTCCTTTCTGACGCTTGCTGGCACCGGCAGGCCGCCTGTTTCCCTTTCGTCGGTGGCGGAAAGCGCACGCGTGATACCCTGCGTAAATGAGAAAGTCCTGATGGTTAACCCGGCGGCAAATGCGGAAAGTGTGGTGCGTTTGGCGGCCAGGTGAGGGAAGATGCATGTTAAAAGCAGAGATATGCCTGAAGGTATATCTCTGCTTTTAGGTTTTCAGGACACCCGTTCCGTCAGGCTGGCTTTTCAGACCGCTGAGTGAACGTTCTGCCGACAACCTGAAGCGAAAGAGGGTGGCGTTTAGCCTGAAGCACGGGAGCAGTACGCATTTTGGTTGCGACAGCCAATGGCGGTAGCGTGCCTGAAAAAGGCCATTCCACCCGACGGTCGATTGATTGATAGTAAAATAAAGCAATTATTTATTTAAGGATTTCATTATGTTACTTCCTGTAATTATGGCTGGTGGTACCGGCAGTCGTCTCTGGCCGATGTCTCGCGAGCTTTACCCGAAACAGTTCCTCCGGCTGTACGGGCAGAACTCCATGCTGCAGGAAACCATCACCCGACTCTCGGGCCTTGAAATCCATGAACCGATGGTCATCTGTAACGAAGAGCACCGCTTCCTGGTGGCAGAACAGCTGCGCCAGCTCAACAAGTTGTCGAACAACATTATTCTTGAGCCGGTCGGGCGCAACACCGCCCCGGCCATCGCCCTGGCGGCTCTTCAGGCCACCCGCCACGGCGACGACCCGCTGATGCTGGTTCTCGCCGCCGACCATATCATCAATAACCAGCCAGTCTTCCACGACGCCATCCGCGTCGCCGAGCAGTATGCCGATGAAGGCCATCTGGTCACCTTCGGTATCGTGCCGAACGCCCCGGAAACCGGCTACGGCTATATCCAGCGCGGCGTGGCCCTCACCGACAGCGCCCACACCCCGTACCAGGTGGCCCGCTTCGTGGAGAAGCCGGACCGCGAGCGCGCCGAGGCCTACCTCGCCTCCGGGGAGTACTACTGGAACAGCGGCATGTTTATGTTCCGCGCCAAAAAATACCTCTCCGAGCTGGCCAAATTCCGCCCGGATATCCTCGAAGCCTGCCAGGCCGCGGTCAATGCCGCCGACAACGGCAGCGACTTCATCAGCATTCCGCATGACATTTTCTGCGAGTGCCCGGATGAGTCTGTGGACTACGCGGTGATGGAGAAAACCGCCGACGCGGTGGTGGTCGGTCTTGATGCCGACTGGAGCGACGTCGGCTCCTGGTCCGCCCTGTGGGAGGTCAGCCCGAAAGATGAGCAGGGTAACGTCCTCAGCGGCGACGCGTGGGTGCACAACAGCGAAAACTGCTACATCAACAGCGACGAGAAGCTGGTGGCGGCCATCGGCGTGGAAAACCTGGTGATTGTCAGCACCAAGGACGCCGTGCTGGTGATGAACCGCGAGCGTTCCCAGGACGTGAAGAAGGCGGTCGAGTTCCTCAAGCAGAACCAGCGCAGCGAGTACAAGCGCCACCGCGAGATTTACCGTCCCTGGGGCCGCTGCGACGTGGTGGTTCAGACCCCGCGCTTCAACGTCAACCGTATCACCGTGAAACCGGGCGGCGCCTTCTCGATGCAGATGCACCACCACCGCGCCGAGCACTGGGTCATTCTCGCCGGTACCGGCCAGGTGACGGTCAACGGCAAGCAGTTCCTGCTGACCGAGAACCAGTCCACTTTTATTCCGATTGGCGCCGAGCACAGCCTGGAAAACCCGGGCCGCATTCCGCTGGAAGTGCTGGAGATCCAGTCGGGGTCGTACCTCGGCGAGGACGACATTATTCGTATTAAAGACCAGTATGGTCGTTGCTAATTTTTTTTCGGGACAAAACGCAGAATGACACAGTTAACATGCTTTAAGGCTTATGACATCCGTGGTGAACTGGGCGAGGAACTGAACGAGGACATCGCCTACCGTATCGGCCGCGCCTACGGCGAATTTCTGAAACCCGGGAAGATAGTGGTGGGGGGCGATGTACGCCTCACCAGCGAGTCGCTGAAGCTGGCGCTGGCCCGCGGGCTGATGGACGCCGGCACCGACGTGCTGGATATCGGCCTGAGCGGTACGGAAGAGATTTACTTCGCCACCTTCCACCTCGGGGTGGACGGCGGTATCGAGGTGACGGCGAGCCACAACCCGATGAACTACAACGGCATGAAGCTGGTACGCGAGAACGCGAAGCCCATCAGCGGCGACACCGGCCTGCGGGATATCCAGCGCCTGGCGGAGGAGAACCAGTTCCCGCCGGTGGACCCGGCGCGTCGCGGCACCCTGCGTCAGGTATCGGTGCTGAAGGAGTACGTCGACCACCTGATGGGCTACGTGGACCTGGCGAACTTCACCCGTCCGCTGAAGCTGGTGGTGAACTCCGGCAACGGGGCGGCGGGGCACGTGATTGATGAGGTGGAGAAACGCTTCGCGGCGGCCGGGGCGCCGGTGACCTTTATCAAGGTGCATCACCAGCCGGATGGCCATTTCCCGAACGGTATCCCGAACCCGCTGCTGCCGGAGTGCCGCCAGGATACCGCCGACGCGGTGCGTGCGCATCAGGCAGACATGGGCATCGCCTTTGACGGCGACTTCGACCGCTGCTTCCTGTTCGATGACGAGGCGTCGTTTATCGAGGGGTACTACATTGTCGGCCTGCTGGCGGAAGCGTTCCTGCAGAAGCAGCCGGGGGCGAAAATCATTCACGACCCGCGTCTGACATGGAACACGGTGGACATCGTGACCCGCAGCGGCGGGCAGCCGGTGATGTCGAAGACCGGGCATGCGTTCATCAAGGAGCGGATGCGCCAGGAAGATGCCATCTACGGCGGGGAGATGAGCGCGCACCATTACTTCCGCGACTTCGCCTACTGCGACAGCGGGATGATCCCGTGGCTGCTGGTGGCGGAGCTGCTGTGCCTGAAGAACAGTTCGCTGAAATCGCTGGTGGCGGACCGCCAGGCGGCATTCCCGGCGTCGGGGGAGATCAACCGCAAGCTGGGGAATGCGGCGGAGGCGATTGCCCGCATCCGGGCGCAGTATGAGCCGGCGGCCGCCCACATCGACACAACGGACGGTATCAGTATTGAATACCCTGAGTGGCGCTTTAACCTGCGCACGTCCAACACGGAGCCGGTGGTGCGTCTGAACGTGGAGTCCAGAGCGGATACGGCGTTGATGAACGAGAAAACCGCCGAGCTGCTTAACCTGTTAAAAGAGGAATCGCTTTGAGTCCTATGTTTTCAGCGATCTATCGCTACCGTGGCTTTATTATTGACAGCGTTAAACGGGACTTTCAGTCCCGTTACCAGACCAGCTTTTTAGGCGCGGCATGGCTGATTTTACAGCCGATCGCCATGATTTCCGTCTATACATTAATCTTTTCTGAGTTAATGCGTGCCCGCCTGGCGGGCATGGACGGCCCTTTTGCCTATAGCATCTACCTCTGTTCCGGGGTGTTAACCTGGGGGCTGTTCACGGAAACGCTTAACAGTCTGGTCAACGTTTTTCTGACCAACGCCAACATTCTTAAAAAGCTCAGCTTTCCGCGGATCTGTTTACCGATCATCGTCACGGCTTCGGCGTTCATTAACTTTCTGATCATTTTCGGTCTGTTTGTGCTGTTTCTGATCGTCACGGGGAATTTCCCGGGCATGATTTTCTTTGAAATCATTCCGGTGCTGATCGTCCAGATGCTGTTCACCCTGGGCCTGGGGATTATCCTCGGCGTGCTGAACGTTTTTGTCCGCGACATCGGCCAGTTCGTCAATATCCTGCTGCAGTTTTGGTTCTGGTTTACGCCTATTGTTTACGTGTCCAAAACGCTGCCGGAATGGGTATCAGGCCTGCTGGCCTATAACCCGATGGCGACCATTATCGGTTCCTACCAGAATGTGATGCTCTATCACCAGAGCCCTGACTGGATGGCGCTGCTTCCGGTCACGGTGGTGTCGGTCATTCTGTTTTTATTTGCCTGGCGTTTATTTAAAAAACATGCCGCTGATATTGTGGACGAGATTTAATCATGAGTATCAAAGTTCAGCACGTCGGCAAGGCGTATAAATATTACCCATCCAAATGGAACCGGGTCATTGAGAAACTGCTGCCGGGCGATAAGCCGCGGCACAGCAAAAAATGGGTGTTAAAAGACATCAATTTCAGCATTGAACCCGGTGAAGCAGTCGGTATTGTCGGGGTGAACGGCGCAGGTAAAAGTACGTTGCTGAAGCTGCTGACCGGCACCACCCAGCCCACCAAAGGCAGCATTGAGATCCAGGGGCGCGTCGCTGCGCTGCTGGAGCTGGGCATGGGTTTCCATCCCGACTTTACCGGCCGGCAGAACGTGTATATGTCCGGGCTGATGATGGGCCTGAGCCGCGAAGAGATCGAGCGCTTAATGCCGGAGATCGAAGCCTTTGCAGATATCGGCGACTACATTGAAGAGCCGGTCCGTATCTATTCCAGTGGCATGCAAATGCGTCTGGCGTTCGCCGTGGCTACCGCTTCTCGCCCGGATATTCTGATCGTCGATGAAGCGCTCTCCGTTGGCGACTCCCGCTTTCAGGCGAAGTGCTACGCCCGCATTGCGGACTTCAAAAAGCAGGGCACCACGCTGCTGCTGGTTTCCCACAGCGCCGGGGATATCGTCAAGCACTGCGACCGCGCCATCTTCCTCAAAAATGGTGACATCTGCATGGACGGCACCGCCCGTGACGTGACCAACCGTTACCTGGATGAGCTGTTTGGCAAACCTGATAAAGACAGCGCGAAGAAAAGCGAAACGGCTACCTCGTCAGCCAGTGGTGAAAGCCAGATGTCGCTCGATGAGATTGAAGATGTGTACCACACGCGACCAGGCTACCGTCCGGAAGAGTACCGCTGGGGGCAGGGGGGCGCGAAAATCATCGATTACCATATTCAGAGCGCCGGGGTTGATTTTCCGCCATCGCTGACGGGCAATCAGCAGACCGATTTTCTGATGAAGGTCGTGTTTGAATACGATTTTGATTGCGTGGTGCCAGGCATCCTGATTAAGACTCTCGATGGCTTATTCCTCTACGGAACCAACTCTTTCCTCGCCTCAGAAGGGCGCGAGAATATTTCGGTTTCCCGCGGCGATGTTCGGGTGTTTAAATTTAGCCTTCCGGTGGATTTAAACAGTGGCGATTACCTGCTGTCATTTGGTATCTCTGCCGGCAACCCGCAGACGGATATGACGCCGCTGGACAGACGTTACGACTCCATTATTTTACATGTGACCAAGAGCATGGATTTCTGGGGTGTCATCGATCTTAAGTCGTCCTTTACTAGCTACCAATGACGTTGAGAAAAACGATTCCATGACTAAAAACTTAAACACGCTGGTTAGCGAATTACCTGAGATTTATCAAACTATTTTTGGACATCCCGAGTGGGATGGCGACGCCGCTCGCGATTGTAATCAACGTCTCGATTTGATTACCGAACAGTACGATAACTTATCCCGGGCGCTGGGCCGCCCGCTTAAAGTTCTCGATCTGGGCTGCGCTCAGGGCTTTTTCAGCCTGAGCCTGGCAAGCAAAGGCGCGACTATCGTTGGTATCGATTTCCAGCAGGAAAATATTAACGTGTGCCGCGCGCTGGCCGAAGAAAACCCCGACTTTGCCGCCGAATTCCGGGTAGGCAGAATTGAAGAGGTGATCGCCGCGCTGGAAGAGGGCGAGTTTGATCTGGCCATTGGCTTAAGCGTGTTTCATCATATTGTTCATCTTCATGGTATCGATGAAGTTAAACGTCTGCTCTCGCGCCTGGCGGATGTTACCCAGGCGGTGATCCTTGAGCTGGCGGTGAAAGAAGAACCGCTCTACTGGGGCGTTTCTCAGCCGGAAGATCCGCGCGAACTGATTGAGCAGTGCGCGTTTTATCGCCTGATTGGCGAGTTTGATACCCATTTATCCCCCGTTCCGCGCCCGATGTACCTGGTCAGCAACCACCGGGTGCTGCTCAACGATTTTAATCAGCCGTTCCAGCACTGGCAAAATCAGCCCTATGCCGGGGCCGGCCTGGCGCATAAGCGCAGCCGTCGCTACTTCTTTGGCGAAGATTATGTGTGCAAGTTTTTCTATTACGACATGCCTCACGGCATCCTGACGGCGGAAGAGAGCCAGCGTAATAAACATGAACTGCATAATGAAATAAAGTTCCTGGCGCAACCGCCAGCGGGCTTTGACGCGCCGGCATTACTGGCCCACGGCGAAAACGCCCAGTCTGGCTGGCTGGTGATGGAAAAGCTCCCGGGTAGCTTGCTGAGCGATATGCTGGCGGCCGGGGAAGAGATCGATCGTGAAAAAATCCTTGGCAGCTTGCTCCGTTCCTTAGCGGCGCTGGAGAAGCAAGGGTTCTGGCATGACGATGTACGCCCGTGGAACGTGATGGTCGATGCCCGGCAGCATGCCCGCTTAATCGACTTCGGGTCTATCGTCACCACCCCACAGGACTGCAGCTGGCCGACAAACCTTGTCCAGTCGTTCTTCGTGTTTGTGAATGAGCTGTTTGCCGAAAACAAAAACTTAAACGGTTTCTGGCGCTCGGCGCCCGTGCATCCGTTCAACCTGCCGCAGCCGTGGTCAAACTGGCTGTATGCAGTCTGGCAGGAGCCGGTTGACAGCTGGAACTTTGCTCTGCTGTTGTCGCTGTTCGACAAGAAAGCGAAACTGCCGTCAGCTGAACAGCAGCGTGGGGCGACGGAGCAGTGGATTATCGCTCAGGAAACGGTGCTGCTGGAGCTTCAGTCCCGGGTGCGCAATGAAAGTGCCGGCTCGGAGGCGATGCGTGGGGAAATCCAGGCTCTGGAGCAGCAGATCGTTCAGCTGCAGGCGGCACAGGATGCGTTAGTCGAAAAAGCGCAACAGCCAGTGGAAGTCAGCCATGAGCTGAGCTGGCTGACTGAGAATATGGCGCAGCTGACCGCGCTGCTGGAGTCGGCAAAAGCTCACGCCCAGGCTGACATTCAGCCCGAGCTGCCGCCGGAAACCGCTGAGCTCCTCCAGCGACTGGAAGCCGCGAACCGGGAGATTCACCATTTACATAACGAAAACCAGCAGCTTCGCCAGGAAATTGAAAAAATCCATCGCAGCCGTTCCTGGAGAATGACCAAGGGTTATCGTTATCTGGGACTGCAGATCCATTTGCTGAGACAGTATGGTTTCGTGCAGCGTTGTAAACATTTTATTAAGCGCGTCCTGCGCTTTGTTTTCTCGTTTATGAGAAAACATCCGCAGGTAAAACATACCGCGGTAAATGGGTTACATAAGCTGGGTCTTTATCAACCGGCATACCGTTTGTATCGTCGTATGAATCCGCTGCCGCATAGCCAGTATCAGGCTGATGCGCAGATTTTATCGCAGACTGAGCTGCAAGTGATGCATCCGGAGCTTCTACCTCCGGAGGTTTATGAAATTTATCTCAAACTAACGAAAAATAAATAAGGAGATTAACTTGCATATTTTGATTGATGTCCAGGGCTACCAGTCGGAAAGCAAATTCCGCGGTATCGGTCGCAGTACCCTGGCCATGAGCCGCGCCATTATTGAAAATGCCGGTGAGCATCGCGTCAGTATTCTGATCAATGGTATGTATCCCATTGACAATATTAATGATGTAAAAATGGCTTATCGGGACCTGCTGACGGACGAAGATATGTTCATCTTCTCCGCCGTCGCGCCAACGGCCTATTGCAATATCGATAACCACGGTCGTAGCAAAGCCGCCCAGGCGGCCCGCGATATCGCTATCGCCAATATCGCGCCTGATATTGTCTATGTTATTAGCTTCTTCGAAGGCCATGGGGATAGTTATACCGTGTCTATTCCGGCGGACAATGTGCCGTGGAAGACGGTGTGCGTATGCCACGATCTGATCCCGCTGTTAAATAAAGAACGTTATCTCGGCGACCCGAATTTCCGCGAGTTTTATATGAACAAGCTGGCGGAGTTTGAGCGGGCGGATGCGATCTTCGCTATTTCGCAGTCGGCGGCCCAGGAAGTGATCGAATATACCGACATCGCCAGCGATCGGGTATTGAACATCTCCTCGGCGGTGGGCGAAGAGTTTGCGGTGATCGATTATTCCGCTGAGCGTATTCAGTCTTTAAAAGACAAATACAGCCTGCCGGATGAGTTTATCCTAACGCTGGCGATGATCGAGCCGCGGAAAAACATTGAAGCGCTTATTCATGCTTACAGCATGCTGCCTGCCGAACTGCAGCAGCGCTATCCGATGGTGCTCGCGTATAAGGTGCATCCTGAAGATCTGGAGCGTATTCTGCGTCTGGCGGAAAGCTATGGCCTCTCCCGCAGTCAGCTTATCTTTACCGGCTTCCTGACCGACGACGATCTGATTGCCCTGTACAACCTGTGCAAACTGTTTGTGTTCCCGTCGCTGCATGAAGGTTTCGGCCTGCCGCCGCTGGAAGCGATGCGCTGCGGGGCGGCGACCTTAGGTTCAAACATTACCAGCCTGCCGGAAGTCATTGGCTGGGAAGATGCGATGTTCAATCCGCATGACGTGCAGGATATTCGCCGGGTGATGGAGAAGGCGCTGACCGATGAGGCGTTTTACCGTGAGCTGAAGGCGCATGCTCTGACGCAGTCGGCCAAATTCTCCTGGGCCAATACCGCCCATCTGGCGATCGATGGTTTCTCTCGTCTGCTGCAGTCGTCCAAAGGGGCACATGCTGGGCAGGCGGAAGGCGTGACCGCCTCGCGGATTCAGACGATGCAGAAAATTGATGCGCTGAGCGAAGTCGACCGTCTCGGTCTGGCGTGGGCCGTTGCGCGCAATGGCTTTAAGCAGCATACCCGCAAGCTGCTGGTGGACATTTCGGTTCTGGCGAAGCATGACGCGAAGACCGGGATCCAGCGCGTCTCGCGCAGTATTCTCAGCGAATTACTGAAATCCGGCGTGCCGGGTTATAAGGTTTCCGCCGTCTACTACACCCCAGGCGAGTGTTACCGCTACGCTAACCAATATCTGTCCAGTAACTTCCCGGGCGAATATGGTGCCGACGAGCCGGTGCTGTTCAGCAAAGATGATATTCTGATCGCCACCGATCTGACCGCGCATCTCTTCCCGGAGGTGGTGACGCAAATTGACAGCATGCGCGCCGCCGGGGCGTTCGCCTGCTTCGTGGTGCATGATATTTTGCCATTACGACGCCCGGAGTGGAGTATCGAAGGCATTCAGCGTGAATTCCCGATCTGGCTGTCCTGCCTCGCGGAGCATGCCGACCGGCTGATCTGCGTCTCTGCAAGCGTCGCCGAGGATGTGAAAGCGTGGATTGCGGAAAATAGCCATTGGGTGAAACCGAATCCGCTGCTGACCGTCAGCAACTTCCATCTGGGCGCCGACCTCGATGCCAGCGTACCGTCCACTGGCATGCCGGACAATGCACAGGCGCTGTTAGCCACGATGGCCGCAGCCCCGTCATTTATCATGGTGGGCACCATGGAGCCGCGCAAAGGTCACGCCCAGACGCTGGCCGCCTTCGAGGAGCTGTGGCGCGAGGGCAAAGACTACAACTTGTTTATCGTCGGCAAACAGGGCTGGAACGTTGACAGCTTGTGCGAAAAATTACGCCATCATCCTCAGCTGAACAAAAAGCTGTTCTGGTTGCAGAATATCAGCGACGAGTTTTTGGCCGAGCTATACGCTCGTTCACGGGCGCTGATCTTTGCCTCGCAGGGGGAGGGCTTTGGCCTGCCGTTGATTGAAGCGGCGCAGAAAAAGCTGCCGGTGATTATCCGCGATATCCCGGTGTTTAAAGAGATTGCTCAGGAACATGCGTGGTATTTCTCCGGGGAGGCGCCGGCTGACATTGCTAAGGCCGTCGAAGACTGGTTAGCCCTGTATGAGCAAAACGCGCATCCTCGCTCCGAAAATATCAACTGGTTAACCTGGAAGCAGAGCGCGGAATTTCTCCTGAAAAACCTGCCGATTATCGCGCCAGCCGCGAAGCAATAATCGCTATCAACAGGGCCGCCCCGGTGGCCCTTGTGATGAGTTCGTTATGAAAATTATTTTTGCTACTGAGCCAATTAAATATCCGTTAACGGGCATCGGTCGGTATTCCCTGGAACTGGTTAAGCGACTGGCGGTTGCTCGTGAAATCGAAGAGCTGAAGCTGTTTCACGGCGCGTCGTTTATCGACCAGATCCCCCAGGTTGAGAATAAAAGCGATACCAAAGCCAGCAATCATGGTCGTCTGTCGGCGTTTCTGCGCCGCCAGCCGCTGCTGATTGAGGCGTATCGCCTGCTGCATCCGCGGCGCCAGGCGTGGGCATTGCGCGATTACAAAGACTACATTTACCATGGCCCTAACTTCTATCTGCCGCATCGCCTGGAACGCGCCGTAACCACGTTTCATGACATCTCTATATTTACCTGCCCGGAATATCATCCAAAAGATCGGGTTCGCTATATGGAGAAGTCCCTGCACGAGAGCCTGGATTCGGCAAAGCTGATCCTGACCGTCTCTGACTTCTCGCGCAGTGAAATCATCCGCCTGTTCAACTATCCGGCGGAGCGGATCGTCACCACCAAGCTGGCCTGCAGCAGCGACTATATTCCGCGCAGCCCGGCGGAGTGCCTGCCGGTCCTGCAGAAATATCAGCTGGCGTGGCAGGGCTATGCGTTGTATATCGGCACCATGGAGCCGCGTAAAAATATCCGCGGTCTGCTGCAGGCCTATCAGCTGCTGCCGATGGAGACCCGCATGCGCTACCCGCTGATCCTCAGCGGTTATCGTGGATGGGAAGACGATGTGCTGTGGCAGTTAGTCGAGCGCGGTACGCGAGAAGGGTGGATCCGTTACCTGGGCTATGTCCCGGATGAAGACCTGCCTTATCTGTACGCGGCGGCCAGAACCTTTGTTTATCCCTCCTTCTACGAGGGATTCGGTTTACCTATTCTTGAAGCGATGTCTTGCGGTGTGCCGGTAGTATGTTCCAATGTCACTTCTTTGCCTGAGGTGGTTGGCGATGCCGGCCTCGTTGCCGATCCTAATGATGTAGACGCGATTAGCGCGCATATTTTGCAGAGCCTGCAGGATGATAGCTGGCGGGAAATCGCCACCGCGCGCGGTCTTGCCCAGGCGAAACAGTTTTCGTGGGAGAACTGTACGACCCAGACCATTAACGCCTATAAATTACTCTAAGGGTGTCAGTTGAGAGTTCTACACGTCTATAAGACCTACTATCCCGATACCTACGGCGGTATTGAGCAGGTCATTTATCAGCTCAGTCAGGGCTGCGCCCGCCGGGGAATCGCAGCCGATGTTTTTACTTTTAGCCCGGACAAAGAGACAGGACCTGTCGCCTACGAAGACCATCGGGTCATTTATAATAAGCAGCTTTTTGAAATTGCCTCCACGCCGTTTTCGCTGAAAGCGTTAAAGCGTTTTAAGCAGATTAAAGATGATTACGACATCATCAACTACCATTTTCCGTTTCCATTCATGGATATGTTGCATCTCTCGGCGCGGCCTGACGCCAGAACGGTGGTGACCTATCATTCTGATATTGTGAAACAAAAACGGTTGATGAAGCTGTACCAGCCGCTGCAGGAGCGATTTCTCGCCAGCGTCGACTGCATCGTCGCCTCGTCGCCCAACTACGTGGCCTCCAGCCAGACCCTGAAAAAATATCAGGATAAAACGGTGGTGATCCCGTTTGGTCTGGAGCAGCATGACGTGCAGCACGATCCGCAGCGGGTGGCGCACTGGCGGGAAACCGTCGGCGATAACTTCTTCCTCTTCGTCGGCGCTTTCCGCTACTACAAAGGGCTGCACATTCTGCTGGATGCCGCCGAGCGTAGCCGGCTGCCGGTGGTGATCGTCGGGGGAGGGCCGCTGGAGGCGGAAGTGCGTCGTGAAGCGCAGCAGCGCGGGCTGAGCAATGTGGTGTTTACCGGCATGCTCAACGACGAAGATAAATACATTCTCTTCCAGCTCTGCCGTGGCGTGGTCTTCCCCTCGCATCTGCGCTCCGAGGCGTTTGGCATTACGTTACTGGAAGGCGCGCGCTTCGCCAGGCCGCTGATCTCCTGTGAGATCGGCACCGGGACCTCGTTCATTAACCAGGACAAAGTGAATGGTTGCGTGATCCCGCCGAATGACAGTCGGGCGCTGGTGGAGGCGATGAATGAGCTCTGGCATAACGATGAAACCGCCAGCCGCTATGGCGAAAACTCGCGTCGTCGTTTTGAAGAGATGTTTACTGCCGACCATATGATTGACGCTTACGTCAATCTCTACACTACTCTGCTGGAAAGCAAATCCTGAGGCTAGCTACCCCCGCCGTTGCGGCGGGGGTCAACGCGTTAGTGACGACTCTTCAGATTATCAATCACTTCCCCGAGATCCAGCCCCTGGTCCTGCAGCAGCACCAGTAGGTGATACATCAGGTCCGACGCCTCATTCTTCAGCTCGAAGCGGTCGTTCACCGTGGCGGCCAGCGCGGTCTCCACGCCTTCTTCTCCCACTTTCTGCGCGATGCGCTTGGTGCCGCTGGCATACAGCTTCGCCGTGTAGGAGCTCTCCGGGTCGGCGTGCTTACGCTCAGCCAGCAGCTGCTCCAGCTGATAGAGGAACAGCCACTGGTGTCCGGCGTCGCCGAAGCAGCTGGTGGTGCCTTTGTGGCAGGTCGGCCCGATCGGGTTCACCAGCACCAGCAGCGTATCGTTGTCGCAGTCCGGTGTGATGCTCACCACGTTGAGGACATTGCCCGAGGTTTCACCCTTGGTCCACAGCCGCTGTTTGGTGCGTGAGTAAAAGGTGACCTTGCCGGTGGCTTCGGTTTTCTCCAGCGCGTCCTTGTTCATGTAGCCCAGCATCAGCACTTCGCCGGATACGGCGTGCTGCACGATGGCCGGCATCATGCCGTCCGTTTTTTCCCAGTCCAGCTGTTCAGTCAACATACCCTTATCTCCACGCCCTGTGCCGCCAGGTACGCTTTCAGTTCGCCAATATTAATAATCTGTTTGTGGAATACCGAGGCCGCCAGCGCGCCGTCAACGTCGGCGTCGCGGAAGGCTTCGAGGAAGTGTTCCATGGTGCCTGCGCCGCCGGAGGCGATCAGCGGCACATGGCACACCGCGCGGACCTTCGCCAGCTGCTGCAGGTCGTAGCCGTTGCGCACCCCGTCCTGGTTCATCATATTGAGGACGATCTCGCCCGCGCCGCGCTTCTGCACTTCCTCCACCCAGTCGAGGGTTTCCCACTGCGTCACCCGGGTGCGGCTCTCGTCGCCGGTGTACTGATTAACGTGATACTTGCCGGTCTGTGCATCAAACCAGGTATCGATCCCCACCACGATGCACTGCACGCCAAAGCGGTCTGCAAGGCGGGTGATCAGCGTCGGGTCGGCGAGAGCAGGGGAGTTAATCGAGATCTTATCGGCGCCGAAGGAGAGGATCTGCGCCGCGTCTTCCAGCGACTTGATCCCGCCCGCCACGCAGAAAGGAATATCGATTACTTCCGCCACCCGCGACACCCAGCTCTTATCGACCACCCGGCCGTCGCTGGAGGCGGTGATATCATAAAACACCAGCTCGTCGGCGCCTTCGTCGGCATAGCGCTTGGCCAGCGGGACGATATCGCCGATGATCTCGTGATTACGGAACTGCACGCCTTTCACTACCTGGCCGTCGCGGACGTCGAGGCAGGGGATTATCCGTTTTGCCAGCATTGAATGGCCTCCGTTACGTTGAATTTGCCTTCCAGCAGCGCGCGACCGACAATCACGCCGCGCACCCCGGTGCCGCGCAGGGCGGCAATATCATTGAGATCGCCGATGCCGCCGGACGACTGAAACGCCACCTGCGGGTAGCGGGCGCAGACTTCCTCGTACAGCGAGACGTTGGAGCCCGCCAGCGTGCCGTCGCGGGAGATATCGGTGCACAGCACATGCTGCAGGCCGACCGGCAGATAGCTCTCCACCAGCTCCTCCAGGGTCACGCCGGAGTTTTCCTGCCAGCCGCTGACCGCCACCTGCTTATTGCCGTCGGCGTCGATACGCACGTCGAGGGCCAGCACCAGCCGTTCAGGGCCAAAGCGTTTAAACCAGCCTTTCACTTCCTCCGGGGATTTCACCGCAGTGGAGCCGACCACCACGCGGGCGACGCCGGCTTCAAGCAGAGCCGCGACATCCGCCTCGGTCCGCACGCCGCCGCCGACCTGCACCGGGACGTCAACGCCGGCGACCAGTGATTTCAGCAGCGGGATCTGGCGCTTCGCCGGATCCTTCGCCCCGGTCAGGTCGACCAGGTGCAGGACTTCCGCTCCCTGAGCGGCATAGGACTGCAGGCGCGGCAGCGGATCGCTGCCATAGTCGCGCTGCTGGCCATAATCGCCCTGGTGGAGACGAACGACGGTGCCGTCGATTAAATCTAAAGCAGGAATAATCATCACATCTCCAGGAAGTTTTTCAGCAGCTGCGCCCCGGCGCTCCCGGAGCGCTCCGGATGGAACTGCACGCCAAAGAAGTTATCTTTCTGCACCGCGGCGGTGAACGCCTCGCCGTAATTGCACTGGGCGATGGTGTACGGGTTGACCGGCATGGCGTAGCTGTGCACGAAGTAGAAGTAAGCCCCTTCTTCAATGCCGCGGAACAGACGATCGCCCGCTTTGGCATACACCCGGTTCCAGCCCATGTGCGGCAGCGGAAGGCCGTGGTCGGTCATCTTCGGCACCTCTTCCTCGATAATGCCCAGCAGATCGACGCCGTTGTTCTCTTCACTGCGCTTGCCGAGCAGCTGCATACCCAGGCAAATCCCCAGCACCGGCTGGGTACAGGCTTTGATCAGGTCGATCAGTTCGCGGTCGCGCAGCTGGTCCATCGCCGCCTGGGCGGTGCCGACGCCGGGAAGAAACAGTTTATCGGCACGCAATACCACCTCCGGGTCGCGGCTGACCACCGGCTCATAGCCGTGGCGGCCAATCGCCGATTTCACCGAATTGAGGTTGGCGCACCCGGTATCAAGGATCACCACATTCATTACAGCACCCCTTTGGAAGACGGCAGGGCATCGCCCTGGACGCGGATCGCCTGGCGCAGCGTACGGCCAAAGGCTTTGAACAGGCTCTCCACGCGGTGGTGATCGTTCTTGCCCTTGGTTTTCAGGTGCAGCGTCACCGCCATGGTGTAAGAGAGCGAGCGGAAGAAGTGTTCCACCATCTCGGTGCTCAGATCGCCGACGCGCTGATAGGTGAAGTCCGCCTTATACTCCAGGTGCGGACGGCCGGAGATATCCAGCGCGCAGCGGGCGAGACACTCGTCCATCGGCAGCACGAAGCCGAAGCGGTTGATGCCGCGCTTGTCGCCAAGCGCCAGCTTCAGGGCTTCGCCGAGGGCCAGGCCGGTATCTTCCACCGTGTGGTGATCGTCGATGTACAGATCGCCGCCGACGTTGACCTCCATGCGGAAGCCGCCATGGGTGGCGATTTGGTCGAGCATATGGTCAAAAAAGCCGACGCCGGTGTGGATCTTGCTGCCGCCTTCGCGGTCCAGCCACACTTTCACATCCACCTGGGTCTCTTTGGTGATGCGCTCGACGTGGGCATAGCGGTCACGGCGGGTCAGTTGCTCGCAGATGGTCGGCCAGTTCAGCGTCTCGCGGTCATAGCGCAGACCGATAATCCCCATGTTATCCGCCAGCTCAAGGTCGGTGGCCCTGTCGCCAATCACATAGCTGTGGGCTTTATCCAGTACGCCCTCTTCCAGCCACGGCAGCACCAGCTGGGTTTTCGGCTTGCGGCAGGCGCAGTTGTCGCCCGGGAAGTGCGGACAAATCAGCACTTCTTCAAAGTTAACGCCCTGCGAGGCGAAGATCTGCATCATCAGGTTGTGCGGGCCATCAAACGCCTCCTGCGGCAGGCTGTCGGTGCCCAGACCATCCTGGTTGGTGATCATCACCAGCTTATAGCCTTCCTGCTGCAGCTTCAGCAGCGCCGGGATCACCTGCGGCTCAAACGCCAGCTTGTCGAAACGGTCCACCTGGAAATCCACCGGCGGTTCGGAAATCAGGGTGCCGTCACGGTCAATAAAGAGATACTTCTGGGTCATACATTCTCCGCAGTCAAGGCGTCAATCACGCGCTGGCTCTCGGCACGGGTACCGATAGTGATACGCAAACAGCCGCTCAATGAAGGTTGTTTATTCTGGTCACGTAAGATAATGCCCTGATCCCACAAAGATTTAAACACTGCACTGGAGGCGGTTATCCGCGCCAGGACGTAGTTGGTTTCGGAATCGAAGACCTGCTCCACGCAGGCAATGCCGCGCAGCTGTTCCACCAGGTAGCGGCGCTCGTCGAGGATCTGCGCCACGCGCTGACGCATCGCGGCGATCCCCTCCGGGCTCAGGGCCTGGGCGGCGATATCGGCCACCGGCGTGGAGAGCGGGTACGGGGCGATCACTTTCAGCAGCACGTTAATCACCTCGGCATTGGCGAGGGTGAAGCCGCAGCGCAGGCCGGCGAGGGCGAAGGCTTTGGACAGCGTGCGCAGCACCACCAGGTGCGGATAGTCGCTGAGCCAGCCGGCCAGCGTCGCCTGCGGGCAGAATTCAATATAGGCTTCGTCGGCCACCACGATAGCTTTGCCGCGGGTCATCTCCAGCAGGTCGCGCATCGACTGCGGGTCGATAATTTGCCCGGTCGGGTTGTTCGGGCTGCAGACGAAGACCACCTTCACCCCGTCCAGCTGCGCCTCGATGCCCGGCAGGTCGAGCTGCCAGTCGGCCAGCGTCGGCACGGTGCGGCACTCGACGCCGATGGTCTCGGCGCTGACGCTGTACATGCCGTAGGTCGGCGGGCAGTAGAGCACGGCGTCTTCGCCTGGCTCGCAGAAGGCGCGGATCAGCAGCTCAATGCCTTCGTCGGCGCCGCGGCTGACCAGCACCTGCTCCGGTTTAACCTCGGCGTAGCGGGCGTAGCTCTCAATCACCGCCTTCGGCTGCGGCTCCGGATAGCGGTTCAGCGTCTGCTCGGTCAGCTGGAAGGCCACGGCGGTGGGGAATTCGTTAGCGTTCAGCCAGACGTCGCCTTTCCCGCCCAGGCGGCGAGCGGATTGATACGGGGTCAGCGCGCGAACGTTGGCGCGGGCTAAATCTTCAATGCTCATGCTTGCTCCTTCAGGGCGGCAACGCGCAGCGTTACGGCGTTTTTGTGGGCGTCAAGGCGTTCGGCGGCGGCCAGGATCTCAATCGTTGAGGCGAGGGCGGCAAAGCCGTCGCGCGACAGCTCCTGCACGGTCATCCGTTTCTGGAAGTCGGCCAGGCCGAGGCTCGAACAGGTGGCGGTATAGCCATAGGTCGGCAGGACGTGGTTGGTGCCCGAGGCATAGTCGCCCGCGGATTCCGGCGACCAGTCGCCAAGGAAAACCGAGCCGGCGCTGGTGATGCTGTCCACCAGCTCACGGGCCTGGCGGGTCTGAATGATCAGGTGCTCCGGACCGTACTGGTTGGAGATGGCCACGCACTGCGCCAGGTCGCGGGCCACGATGATCCGGCTGGCGGAGAGCGCCACGCGGGCGGTTTCGGCGCGCGGCAGGGCGGCCAGCTGGCGCTCCACGGCCTCGGCGACGCGGTTGCCCATCCCGGCGTCCGGGGTCAGGAGGATCACCTGCGAGTCCGGGCCGTGTTCCGCCTGCGACAGCAGGTCGGAGGCGACAAAGTCCGGATTGGCGCCGCTGTCGGCGATCACCAGCACTTCCGACGGGCCGGCCGGCATGTCGATGGCCGCGCCGTCCAGACGCTGGCTGACCTGGCGTTTGGCCTCCGTGACGTAAGCGTTACCCGGGCCAAAGATTTTATCCACCTTCGGCACCGACTCGGTTCCGAGGGCGAGGGCGGCGATGGCCTGCGCGCCGCCGACGTTAAAGATGGTTTTCACGCCGCACAGCTGCGCGGCGTAGAGGATCTCATCGGCGATCGGCGGCGGCGAGCAGAGCACCACCTGCTGACAGCCGGCGATGCGCGCCGGCGTCGCCAGCATCAGCACCGTGGAGAACAGCGGCGCCGAGCCGCCCGGAATATACAGCCCGGCGGAGGCGATAGGGCGGGTCACTTGCTGGCAGCGCACCCCCGGCAGCGTTTCGACATCCACCGCCTGCAGCTTTTGCGCGTTGTGGAAGGTCTCGATGTTTTGCACCGCCACCGCCATCGCCTGCTTCAGCTCGTCGCTGAGGCGCTCGCCGGCGGCGGCGATCTCCGCCTCGCTCACCTGCAGCGCGGCGACGGTGGTTTTATCAAACTTCGCGCTGTATTCGCGCAGCGCCGCATCGCCGTTGGCTTTGACGTTATCGAGGATCTCCGCCACCGTTTTACTGATGCTGTCGGAGGCGGAAATCGCCGGGCGCGTTAAGAGTTGTCGCTGTTGGTCAGCGCTACAGCCGTTCCAGTCGATGATTGTGTTGAAGCTCATGATTGTTTTCCCCTGTGTGTCCCGTGACCGGCTGGCCGATTACTCCATCATTTTCTCAATCGGCAGCACCAGAATGGAGCTGGCGCCCAGCGCCTTCAGTTTTTCCATGGTCTCCCAGAACAGGGTTTCGCTGCTGACCATGTGCATCGCCACGCGCTGCTTGTCGCCTGCCAGCGGCAGAATGGTCGGACGCTCGGCGCCCGGCAGCAGGGCAACCACTTCCTCAAGGCGTTCGGTCGGGGCGTGCATCATGATGTATTTCGACTCGCGGGCCTGGATCACCCCCTGAATACGGGTCAGCAGGCGGTCAATCAGCTGCTGTTTGGCGTCGGCCATTTCGCCGTCGCGCTGGATCAGGCAGGCTTTGGAGCGGTAGATCACTTCCACTTCGCGCAGGCCGTTGGCTTCCAGGGTGGCGCCGGTGGAGACGAGGTCGCAAATGGCGTCGGCGAGGCCGGCGCGCGGCGCCACTTCCACGGAGCCGTTCAGCAGACAGGATTTAAAGGAGATACCTTTTTGATCGAGGTAGCGCTTCAGCAGGTGCGGGTAAGAGGTGGCGATACGTTTGCCGTCCAGCGCCGCCGGGCCGTTCCAGGCTTCATCCACCGGGGTCGCCAGCGACAGGCGGCAGCCGCCGAAGTCCAGACGACGCAGGGTGAAGTAGCGCGGGTCTTCGCCCTGGGCGCGGCGGCTGAGCAGCTCTTCTTCCAGCACGTTTTCGCCGATAATGCCGAGGTCGACAACACCGTCCATCACCAGGCCCGGGATATCGTCATCACGCACGCGCAGAATGTCGATTGGCATATTTTCCGCCAGCGCAATCAGACGCTGGGTGTGCAAATTGACTTTAATGCCGCAGCGGCTGAGTAATTCGCGTGAATCTTCGCTTAAACGGCCTGATTTCTGAATAGCTATGCGTAAACGGGTGTTGTCTAACATTGTTCTTTTCCTCTGAATACCTGTCTGAATCTGTCCGAATTTGGTCCAAAAAAAAGCCCCCGGAAGTGAATCTTCCGGGGGCTCTCTGCGCGTTCATGCACCACTGGAAGATCCAAATGTCTTCCAGCACACATCGCCTGAAAGACTAGTCAGGATGATGGTGATGATGGTGGTGTTTAAATTGAACGCGGTTCATAAAATTCTCTGTGAATGACTATGCATTTGATGTCCTTTAACCTAAACCACTTCCGCCGCAGAAAGCAAGGGCTTTTTTCTATCATTAATTCATTTCACATTGAGCGAAGAAATTGTCAGTTGCCGCTGGCTGGCGTAGCCTGTAATCAGCACAGCGAAAGAGTCAGGAGCCTGGGATGAAAAAGGTCGCGATAGTCGGTTTGGGATGGCTGGGGATGCCGCTGGCGCTGTCGTTGACGGCGCGAGGCTGGCAGGTCACCGGCAGTAAAACCACGCAGGATGGCGTGGAGGCGGCGCGGATGTGCGGGATCGACAGCTATCCGCTGCGCCTGGAGCCGCAGCTGGTCTGTGATACCGAGGACCTCGACGCGCTGATGAACGTCGATGCGCTGGTGATCACGCTGCCGGCCCGGCGGACCGGCGCGGGGGAAGGGTTTTATCTGCAGGCGGTGCAGGAGATCGTCGATACCGCGCTGGCGTACCATATTCCGCGGATCGTCTTCACCAGCTCCACCTCGGTGTATGGCAACGTCAACGGCACGGTGAAAGAGAACTCCCCGCGCCTGCCGGAGACCGCCAGCGGGCAGGTGCTCAAGGAGCTGGAAGACTGGCTGCACAACCTGCCGGGGACGTCGGTGGATATTCTGCGCCTGGCCGGGCTGGTGGGGCCGTCCCGTCATCCGGGACGTTTTTTCGCCGGCAAGTCGGCGCCGGATGGCCAGCATGTGGTCAATCTGGTGCATTTGCAGGATGTGGTGGCCGCCATCGAACTGCTGCTGCAGGCTCCGAAGGGCGGGCACATCTATAATCTATGTGCGCCCCGCCATCCGGCACGCGGCCTCTTTTATCCGCAGATGGCCCGCGAGCTGGGGCTGCCGCCGCCGGTGTTCAGTGACAGCCCGGACGGCGGCCAGGGCAAGATTGTGGATGGCAATCGAATCTGCAATGAGCTGGGATTTGAGTACCAGTACCCCGATCCGCTGGTGATGCCGATGGAGTGATTCGCCAGCGGTGATTCGCATACCGTAAGGGGGTAGCGATGAAACCACTGCTGGATGTCCTCGTGATCCTCGACGCACTGGAAAAAGAGGGGAGCTTTGCCGCGGCGTCGGCAAGGCTCTTTAAAACGCCCTCGGCGCTGAGCTACACCATTCACCGGCTGGAAAGCGATCTCAATATTCAGCTGCTCGACCGCAGCGGTCACCGCGCGCGCTTTACCCCCACCGGACAGATGCTGCTGGAGAAAGGACGGGAAGTGCTGCATATTGCCCGCGAACTGGAGATCCGGGCGGTTAAGCTGCAGCAGGGGTGGGAGCATACCCTCCGCCTGGCGGTGGACAGCACCTTTCCCGTGGCGCAACTCTCGCCGCTGATTGCCGCATTTTATCAACAGCAGCCGCTGACCCGGCTGCACTTCACGCTGAACCCCTCGCTGCTGGACTGGCGGCCGCTGACTGAAGGGCAGGCCGATCTCCTGCTGGGGGCGCTCGGCGAGCCGCCGCCGCTGAGCGGCTATGATTATCTTCCCCTTGGCGAGCTGGATCTGGAGCTGGTGGTCTCCCCGCAGCATCCTCTGGCGGAGCGTCGCGCCCCGTTGAGCTGGCGAACTCTGCGCCGTTACCGCGCGGTCGCCACCGGCGAGGGCGGGGCGCTGCTCGGCGATCAGGAGACCCTGACGGTATGTGACGTTACGGCGCAGCTGGCGCTGCTGCGCATGGGACTGGGGTGGGGCTGCCTGCCGCGTTACCAGGTGCAGGGGCTGCTGGAGAGCGGCGAACTGGTCAGCTTGACCGTGCGCGGGCAGTCGCCTCGTCAGCACGCGTGGATCGGCTGGAATGACGCTACCTGCGGTTTGGCTGGCAAATGGTGGCGGGAAACGCTATTAGCAAATAGTGCTATTTTTACAATTTATCATATGGAAACCGTATAGATATTAGCACGTTAAAAAATATGCTTACGCAATGAACTTCATAACATCTTGTCAACGCCGTTGAATTTGTTGCAAAATATGCGGCCTGAAAACCAGAGACTAGCCGACGCTTTTTTTTAAAGTGTCGGTTATTTTTTTGGTCGAAAGACACATCATTCAATACCAAGAGGCCGGGCTTCGTACCGGATAGATATTTACTAAAAACCGACAGTCGTTGTCGCTGAGGAATAGAAAGAAATGGGGCAATTTTTTGCTTACGCGCTGGCGTTCACCGTAAAAGGGGATAACTATGTCGCATAACGCTACTCCAAATACCTCTCGCGTGGAATTACGTAAAACACTTACGCTAGTTCCGGTTGTAATGATGGGCCTGGCCTATATGCAGCCGATGACGCTGTTCGATACGTTTGGTATCGTCTCTGGTATGACCGACGGTCACGTGCCGACGGCCTACGCCTTTGCGTTAATCGCTATCCTGTTTACTGCGCTGAGCTACGGCAAGCTGGTACGTCGTTACCCATCCGCCGGCTCGGCGTATACCTATGCACAGAAATCCATCAGCCCGACCGTTGGCTTTATGGTGGGTTGGTCCTCGCTGCTCGACTACCTGTTCGCGCCGATGATCAACATTCTGCTGGCGAAAATCTATTTTGAAGCGCTGGTGCCTTCGATTCCGTCGTGGGTGTTTGTTATCGCGCTGGTCGCCTTTATGACCGCCTTTAACTTGCGCAGCATTAAATCCGTGGCCAACTTCAACACCGTGATCGTGGTGCTGCAGGTGGTGCTGATTGCCGTCATTCTCGGCATGGTGATTTATGGCGTGTTTGAAGGCGAAGGCGCCGGTACGCTGGCCAGCAGCCGTCCGTTCTGGTCCGGTGACGCGCACGTGATCCCGATGATTACCGGGGCGACGATCCTGTGCTTCTCGTTTACCGGCTTCGACGGCATCAGCAACCTGTCTGAAGAGACCAAAGATGCAGAGCGCGTCATTCCGCGCGCGATCTTCCTGACCGCGCTGATCGGCGGCCTGATCTTCATCTTTGCCACCTACTTCCTGCAGCTGTACTTCCCGGATATCTCGCGCTTTAAAGATCCGGATGCGTCACAGCCGGAAATTATGCTCTACGTGGCAGGTAAAGCCTTCCAGGTGGGCGCGCTGATCTTCTCCACCATCACCGTACTGGCTTCCGGTATGGCGGCGCACGCTGGCGTGGCGCGTCTGATGTACGTGATGGGTCGTGACGGCGTATTCCCGAAAAGCTTCTTCGGCTACGTCCACCCGACCTGGCGCACCCCGGCGATGAACATCATCCTGGTCGGCGCTATTGCCCTGTTGGCGATTAACTTTGACCTGGTGATGGCGACGGCGCTGATTAACTTTGGTGCGCTGGTGGCGTTTACCTTCGTTAACCTGTCGGTAATTTCGCAGTTCTGGATCCGTGAGAAACGCAACAAGACGCTGAAAGACCACTTCCAGTATCTGTTCCTGCCGATGTGCGGCGCCCTGACCGTCGGCGCGCTGTGGGTCAACCTGGAAGAGAGCTCGATGATTCTGGGCCTGATCTGGGCCGGTATCGGTCTGGTCTATCTGGCCTGCGTGACCAAAAGCTTCCGCAACCCGGTGCCGCAGTACGAAGACGTGGCGTAAGGCGTAGCGTGATGTGAATGAGAAAAGCCGGAGGGAAACCTCCGGCTTTTTTTTCGTCTGTGCTAGTTCGATACCGGGACCTGTTTTTTTGCCCGGCGGCGCTGCGCTTGCCGGGTCTGGGGGATATAAGCTGACGGCAGGTCTTTGCAGGACGGGTCAGGCGCAGTGGCTACCCGGCGTAAATACTTATCCCTCCCGCACCATCACGTTCAGCAGCGTATCCAGCAGGCCGGGAAAACGGGCGTCCAGATCTTCCCGGCGCAGCGAAATCATATTCTCCCGTCCCTGAGGCCGCTGCCAGATCACACCGCTGTCGCGCAGGACGCGCCAGTGGTGGGTCATGGTGGACTTGGCCACCTCTTCCTGACGCAGCGCGTTGCAGCTCTGCTCGCTGCCGTCGGCCAGCGTGCGGATGATCTCCAGTCGCAGCGGGTTGCCGAGCGCGGAAAGGACATTTTCCAGGCGAATTTGTTCTCGTTCGGGGTGATTGGCGATCATAATAATCCTGTGTCGGCGGTGGCGCGGCGCAGCTCATATCGGCGGCCGGCGGCTACTATACCCAAACTCCTGATCTGATGCCACGCGCGCCGCCGCAACCTGACCAATCATAATAATAGTCAAAATAGTTCGAATATACTCGTACAATTGTACTATCATAGGCGGCAGTTAAATGAACTGCGGATCATTCCGACCGCAGACTGACAGTCAAAACGACTAAGGACGCATCATGCCCCGACCCATCCCCCTCGAACGTTATCGCAACATCGGTATCTCCGCGCATATCGATGCCGGTAAAACCACCACTACCGAGCGCATCCTGTTTTACACCGGGATGAGCCATAAGCTGGGTGAAGTACACGATGGCGCGGCAACCACCGACTGGATGGCCCAGGAGCAGGAGCGCGGGATCACCATTACCTCGGCGGCGGTGAGCTGCTTCTGGCCGGGTATGGACCGCAGCTTCGAGCCGCACCGGATCAATATCATCGACACCCCGGGGCACGTGGATTTCACCATTGAGGTGGAACGTTCCATGCGCGTGCTCGACGGCGCGGTGATGGTGTATGACTCCGTCGGCGGAGTGCAGCCCCAGTCGGAGACCGTCTGGCGCCAGGCGAATAAATACCATGTCCCCCGGCTGGCCTTTGTCAACAAGATGGACCGCCCCGGGGCGGATTTCTTCCGCGTGGTGCAGATGATGATCGACCGCCTGAAGGCCAACCCGGTGCCGATTGTCATCCCCATTGGCGCCGAAGAGCATTTTACCGGCGTCGTCGACCTGGTGAAAATGCGTGCCATCCTGTGGGATGACGCCACTCAGGGCATGACCTTCAGCTACGGGCCGGTCCCTGACGATCTGCTGGCGACTGCCCGCGAGTGGCGGGAGAAAATGGTCTCGGCGGCGGCGGAGGCCAGCGACGCGCTGATGGATAAATACCTCGAAACCGGCGAGCTGGACGAGGCGGAGATCGTCGCCGGTCTGCGCCAGCGCACGGTGAAGGGCGAAATCCAGGCGGTGCTCTGCGGGAGCGCCTTTAAAAACAAAGGCGTGCAGCGCATGCTCGACGCGGTGGTGGAGCTGATGCCGTCGCCGTTGGATATTCCGGCGATACAGGGCGTGGATGAGAAAGGCCAGCCGGCGGAACGCCATCCGAGCGACGATGAGCCGCTGTCGGCGCTGGCGTTCAAACTGATGACCGACCCCTACGTCGGCCAGCTGACCTTTATCCGCGTCTACTCCGGGACGCTGAAGAAAGGCGATGCGGTGTGGAACCCGGTGAAGGGCAAGAAAGAGCGCATCGGACGTATCGTGCTGATGCAGGCCAACGATCGCCACGAAGTTGACGAACTGCACGCCGGGGATATCGCGGCCTGCGTTGGACTGAAGGATGTCACTACCGGCGATACGCTGTGCGATCCGGATGCGATCATTACCCTCGAACGGATGGAGTTTCCGGAGCCGGTGATTTCGCTGGCGATTGAGCCGAAGACCAAAGCGGACCAGGAGAAAATGGGCATCGCGCTGCAGCGGCTGGCGGCGGAAGATCCGTCGTTCCGTCTGCATACCGATGAAGAGTCCGGCCAGACGATTATCTCCGGCATGGGCGAGCTGCATCTGGAGATCATTGTCGACCGGATGAAGCGCGAGTTTGGCGTCGAGGCCAACATTGGTCGTCCGCAGGTCACCTACCGCGAAACCCTGCGCCAGAAAGTGACGGACGTGGAAGGCAAGTTTGTGCGCCAGTCCGGCGGTAAAGGGCAGTACGGGCACGTCGTGCTGACCCTGGAGCCGCTGGAGCCGGGCAGCGGATTCGTCTTCGAGGACGCCACCAAAGGCGGGGTAGTGCCGCGCGAGTACATCCCTTCCGTGGAGAAAGGGCTGCGCGAAGCGATGGGCACCGGCGTGCTGGCGGGCTATCCGGTGGTTGACGTGAAAGCGACCCTGACCTTCGGGTCGTACCACGACGTGGACTCCTCGGAAATGGCGTTCCGCATGGCGGCGATCTTCGGCTTCCGGGAAGGGGCGCGCAAAGCGGACCCGGTGATCCTTGAGCCGGTGATGCACGTGGAGGTGGAGACGCCGGAAGAGTACGCCGGGAATATCATGGGCGATCTCTCTTCCCGTCGCGGGATGGTGCAGGGGATGGAAGAGCGCTTCGGCAGCCAGATCATCCGCGCCGATGTGCCGCTGGCGGAGATGTTTGGTTATTCCACCACGCTGCGCTCGATGTCTCAGGGACGAGCAACCTACAGCATGGAGTTCCACCACTACGCGGAAGCGCCGCGCAACGTAGCGGATGAAATCATCGCCAGCCGTGCGAAAAGTTAAGCCAGTCATCCCGGGTAGCGGCTAGCGCCTTACCCGGGCTACTCTGGTACCAGCGTCCAGGCCCGGTAAGGCGAAGCCGCCACCGGGCAAAAAGGTAAGCACGAACTGGGGAGGCAATGCCCGGCGGCGCTGCGCTTGCGCGGGCCTACGGTCAGGCGTCCTCCCCGGTCATCGTTTGTAGCCCGGGTAAGGCGTTAGCCGCAACCCGGGCATGTCCGCCAATCAGACAATATCCTGTGCGTACTGCCACAGCGCCTTCAGCTGCGCCAGCTTCTCTTTATCATCCGCATACTGCTGATACAGCATCTGCAGCTCATCGGCATAGGCCTGCAAAAACTCAGGCGTAAATACCTGACGACGGTGTTCTAACCAGCGCTGCTGCTCATGTTCATCGAGCGTGCCGGGGAAGTTGCGCGCCCGGTAGTTAAACAGCAGGCGTTCGATGCGCTTGTCGGCGAAGGTGATATCCAGCGCCGGCAGATTGCGCGGTTCGGTTTCCAGCACGATTTTCATCGCCGCGCGGTCGGCATCGCTAAAGAACCCATTGTAAAGCTGGGCATCGACGTTTTCGGACGGCACGAACGGCTCGGCTTCGGCATAGACCGCCACCACTTTCTCCCGCACCTGCGGATTCGCCCGCAGCAGCTGGGCATTCTCCAGACAGCGTTGAATGGAGATCCCCAGCCGGTCGGCATCCTGCGGGCGCAGGGTATTGGCCTGGGCCAGCACCGGACATTTGTTCAAATGCACCAGCTTAATCGGCGCCGCCGGAAGATCGCCAAGCTCGGCGCGCGGGGTGTAAAGCCGCTCGCGCAGGGCGTCGGCATCCAGTTCCAGCAGCGGCGCCATATCCCCCGCCAGATCGACCATGATCACCGCATTGCGGTTTTCCGGATGCCAGGCCAGGGGCGCCACCAGGCTGGTGTTGCCGCGCGCGGCGCCGAACATGCCGGAGACATGCACCAGCGGCTTCATCTGCGGCACGTCGATGAGCGTCGCCAGCTTGCGCTTATTGCGGTGGCTGTAGAGATAGTCAAACAGCCGCGGCTGCCGGTTTTTCACCAGCTTCGCCATGGCGATGGTGGCGTAAACGTCGGCCATCGCGTCATGGGCGTTCTGGTGTTCAATACCGTTGGCGACGGTCAGATGTTCAAGCCGGAAGCTCGGCAGACCCTCGTCATTCTCCGGCCAGACGATCCCTTCCGGACGCAGGGCATAGCAGGCGCGCATCACGTCGAGCAGATCCCAGCGCGAGTTATCGTGCTGCCAGCTCCAGGCATAAGGGTCATAGAAGTTGCGATAGAAGATATTCCGCGTCACTTCGTCGTCAAAGCGCACGTTGTTATAACCGACGATGCAGGTCTGCGGCACCGTGAACAGATCGTGGATGCGGCGGGCAAACGCGGCCTCGTTATCCCCTTTGGCCAGCGCTTCCTGCGGGGTGATCCCGGTGATCATCACCGCCTGCGGCTGCGGCAGATAATCGTCAGCGGGCTTGCAGTAAAACACCTCGGGCTCGCCGAGCACGTTTAACTCCGCGTCGGTGCGGATGGCGGCGAACTGCGCCGGCCGGTCAAGGGAAGGGCTGGTGCCGAAGGTTTCATAATCGTGGAATAAAAATCCGGGCTGGTTGACGCTATCTTGCATAGTCTGTTCATTATCCGTGGTGGCGTGCGACCGGTATGGTAAACGATTTGCCCGGTCATCAGAAGGGTAACGGCAAGCAACTTCCTCTGCTGTGTCATATTTTCTTGCAATTAAACCCTGATATGAAACGCGAAGTTCCGTAAAAAGGACGGCGGATCTGTAAATCTAGAGGATATGCCGTTGAAAGGCCGTTTGTTTATTGCTGTATCTTTGCTCGCTTCGAGCGTTTCCTGCGCATTTGCCGTCGACTTACCTGCTACGGTCGCGCCGCCTTCCATTCAGGCTGGCTCCTGGGTGCTGATGGATTACACCACCGGTCAGGTGCTGACCGCGGGTAACGAACATCAGCAGCGTAATCCTGCCAGCCTGACCAAACTGATGACCGGCTACGTGGTCGATCGTGCCATCGACAGCCATCGTATCACCTTTGACGATATCGTCACCGTGGGTAAAGACGCCTGGGCGAAGGGCAACCCGGTGTTCGACGGGTCATCCCTGATGTTCTTAAAGCCAGGGGACCGCGTCAGCGTCCGCGACCTCAGCCGTGGGCTGATTGTCGACTCCGGCAACGACGCCTGCGTCGCGCTGGCCGACTATGTCGCCGGCGGCCAGCCGCAGTTTGTCGCCCTGATGAATCAGTATGTCGAAAAACTGCATCTGCAGGACACCCATTTCGAAACCGTCCACGGCCTTGATGCCCCGGGCCAGCACAGTTCGGCCTATGACCTGGCGGTGCTGTCGCGGGCGATTATCCATGGCGAGCCTGACGTCTACCACATGTACAGCCAGAAAAGCCTGACGTGGAACGGCATTACTCAGCAAAACCGTAACGGTCTGCTGTGGGATAAAACCATGAACGTCGATGGCCTGAAAACCGGCCACACATCGGGCGCCGGGTTCAACCTGATCGCCTCGGCGGTGGATGGCCAGCGCCGGCTGATCGCCGTGGTGATGGGGGCCGACAGCCCGAAAGGCCGCGAGCAGCAGGCCGCTAAACTGCTGCACTGGGGGCAGCAGAACTTCGACACCGTGCAGGTGCTGCAGAAAGGGCAGAAGATCGGCACTGAGCGCATCTGGTACGGCGATAAAGAGCAGATTAAGCTCGGCACCGATCAAGATTTCTGGTTAGCGCTGCCGAAGGCGGAAGTATCGCGGATTAAGGCGAAATACGTGCTGGATAAAAAGGATCTGGAGGCGCCGATCGCCGCCAATCAGCGGGTCGGCGAGATTTCGCTGTATGACGGCGACAAGGTCGTGGGCCACTATCCGCTGGTCACCCTCGAAAGCATTAATAAAGGCGGGGTGTTCTCGCGAATGAGCGATTACCTGCACCACGAGCTGTAACCATGATAACCGCCTCTTTGCAGGCGGTTTTTTTTCGCCTGCCGCCCGGCAGACGCGGCGACAAAATCGCCGTTTTTTTCATCAGCCGCAATGGCGACTCTGTGAATTCGCGCACATACTGAGGGGGGGATCTCCTGCTAGATTAACTGTACATTTATACAGTAATATGTTCACGAAGGAGGCAAGATGAACTACAGCGTCACCACCCTCGGCAAGAAAACCATTGCCGGTTTCCATCTGGTCGGGCCCTGGGATCAAACCGTCAAGCAGGGGTTTGAGCAACTGATGATGTGGGTTGAGAACCATCAGGTGCCCGCCCGCGAGTGGCTTGCCGTCTACTACGATAACCCGGAGGACGTGCCAGCGGAAAAACTACGCTGCGCCACCGTGGTCGCCGTTGACGAGGATTACGTCATTCCCGCCAACAGCGAAGGGGTGATACTGGCGGCGATTGCCGGCGGGGATTACGCCTGCGCCCGCGCGCGAGTGGTGGATTACGATTTTGCTACCCCGTGGATGCAGTTTTTCGACAGTCTGCTGCAGAGCACAACGCATCGCGTGGCCCCCAGGCCCTGTTTTGAGATCTATCTTAACGACGGCAACCACGACGGCTACTGGGATATCGACATGTATGTCCCCGTTGAGCGCGTCGCGTCGTAGCGGTTTACCCCTGTTCCGGACAAGGATTTTTACATTCCCGGCATGCTCCGGGCGAAAAAGCAGTTACAATTGGCCTTTTCGTTTTGCCGGAGAGGGTTGTGCGCGCTGATAAATCACTCAAGCCATTTGAGATCCGCTTGTATCGCCATTATCGGGTGGTGCATGGTGTGCGGATTGCGCTGGCCTTTGTGCTCACCTTTTTGCTGGTGCGGCTGCTGAACGTGCCCGAGGGGACCTGGCCTCTCATCACCCTGGTGGTGGTGATGGGGCCGATCTCCTTCTGGGGCAACGTCGTGCCGCGGGCGTTTCAGCGCATCGGCGGCACGATCCTCGGCTCGGCGCTGGGGCTGGTGGCGCTGAAGCTTGAGCTTATCTCCCTGCCGCTGATGGTCCTCTGGTGCGCGGCGGCAATGTTCCTCTGCGGCTGGCTGGCGCTGGGCAAGAAACCCTATCAGGCGCTGCTGATCGGCATTACCCTGTCGGTGGTGGTCGGGGCGCCGCCCGGCGATATGCATACCGCGCTGTGGCGAAGCGGCGACGTGATCTTCGGCTCGCTGCTGGCAATGTTGTTTACCGGTATCTGGCCGCAGCGGGCGTTTATCCACTGGCGTATCCAGATGGCCAGCTACGTCACCAACTTCAACCGCCTCTACCAGGCCGGCTTCTCGCCAAATCTGGTGGATCGGCCGCGGCTGGAAAAACATCTTCAGCAGGCGCTCAACGACGTCGTCAAAATGCGCGGGCTGATCACTCCCGCCAGCAAAGAGACGCATATCCAGAAGGCGATCTTCGAGGCTATCCAGACCGTCAGCCGCAACCTCGTGTGCATGCTGGAGCTGCAGATCAACGCCTGGTGGGCAACCCGTCCGGGTCACTTCGTGATGCTCAATGCGCACACCCTACGCGAGACGCAGCAGATGACCCAGCAGACGCTGTTGGCCATCGCCCACGCGCTGTACGAAGGAAACCCTCAGCCTGTGCGCGCCAACAATGAAAAGCTGAATGAGATTGTCCTCGAACTGCGCCAGCTGATGAAAGAGCAGGGGGACGACAGCCTGGCGGAAACCCCGATCCATGGCTATGTTTGGCTCTCTATTGAACTGGCACGCCAGCTGGAGCTGCTGTCGCATCTGATCTGCCGCGCATTGCGCAAATAAGCACCAGATGCGCCGGGTAACTGCATGGGTTGTTTCGATTCAGCAGCGTTTAGGGTTATGATAAACGCAAAGGAAAAAACATTGTCATCAGCGACTGCTAGCAGTTATGTTAGCCCTATAACGCAGTCGCTTTACGAATCCGAATCTCAATTATTAGGGGTGTAAAAATGGAAACAACTAAGCCTTCTTTCCAGGACGTACTGGAGTTTGTTCGTCTGTACCGTCGTAAGAACAAACTGCAGCGTGAAATTCAGGACGTTGAGAAAAAGATCCGTGATAACCAGAAGCGCGTTCTGCTGCTGGACAACCTCAGCGACTACATCAAGCCGGGCATGAGCGTGGAAGCCATCCAGGGCATCATCGCCAGCATGAAGAGCGATTACGAAGACCGCGTTGATGACTACATCATCAAGAATGCCGAGCTGTCCAAAGAGCGTCGCGACATCTCCAAAAAACTGAAAGTGATGGGCGAAGCTAAAGTCGAAGGCTAATCCCTGCTGTCCGGCGGCGGTCAGCGTCGCCGGACTGTTCAGCACTACCATCTCCTCAACGCATATTTCTGCGAAAACTTTGTCCCGGCAACTGCCTCTCCTCACCGACTCTTTGCTATACTGCCCCGCGAAAACGTATTGATATCGGAAAGGTTTCTCTCATCCTGGCCGGGCATCTGACGCAGCGGCGTCAGGGCGATATCTCAACACCTCTCACCTCTCCGACGATCGATTCGCCAGAAGACAAACTCAGGTGCTGACCGGGCGCGACAGAACTCTTCCGCTGCTTTCGCCGACAGGAGTCAACCCCACGTGATTAAGTCATTCTTTGCTGCACTCTCGTTTATCAGCCGTCTGCCGGTCCCGGCGCGGTTATCCCAGGGCCTGGAGATCGAACAGTACCAGCGCAGTATCGTTACCTTCCCGCTGGTCGGTTTACTGCTCGGCGCCATCGCCGGCGCGGTGGTGTACCTCCTGCAGCCATGGTGCGGCGTCCCGCTGGCGGCGCTGTTCGGCGCGCTGGCGCTGGCGCTGCTCACCGGCGGATTTCATCTTGACGGGCTGGCCGATACCTGCGACGGCATCTTCTCCGCCCGCACCCGCGATCGGATGCTGGAGATCATGCGCGACAGCCGGCTGGGGACCCACGGCGGTCTGGCGCTGATTTTTGTGCTGGTGGCCAAGGTGCTGGTGGTCGGCGAACTGCTGCTGCGCGATGTCAACCCCATCGCGGCGCTGGCGGCGGCCTGCGCCGTCGGTCGCGGGATGGCGGTACTGCTGATGTATCGCCATCGCTATGCGCGGGAAAAAGGGTTGGGCAATCTGTTTATTGGCAAGATTAGCCTGCAGCAGACGCTAACGACGTTGGCGATAGCGATCGCGCTGGCCACCGCCCTGCTGGGGCTGCAGGGGCTGCGCGCCGCGCTGATCGCCCTGGTGCTGATCGGGGGCCTGGGGTGGGCGCTGAAGCGCACCCTCGGCGGGCAGACCGGGGATACCCTCGGAGCGGCGATCGAGCTGGGCGAATTATTCTTTTTACTGGCGCTACTGTAAGGCCTGGCATCCACGGTGAGGAACAGAATGGACACACTTTCGGCGTTACTGGCTGCCATTCCGCAGCCCGATGTGGCGGGCATGGCGCGCGCGCAGCAGCATATTGACGGCCTGTTAAAGCCGCCCGGCAGCCTTGGCCGTCTGGAGAGCCTGGCGGTGCAGCTGGCCGGTCTGCCGGGGCTGCAGGGGCAGCTGGCGCTGAGCGATAAAGCCATCGTGGTCATGTGCGCCGACCACGGCGTCTGGCATGAAGGCGTGACCCCTTCGCCGCAGGCGGTGACGGCCATTCATGCCGGCAATATGGTACGGGGCAACACCGGGGTTTGCGTGCTGGCGGCGCAGGCTGGGGTGAGAGTGGAGGTGGTGGATGTCGGCATCGACGCCGAGCCGCTGCCGGGCCTGATCAACCTCAAGGTGGCCCGCGGTAGCGGGAATATCGCCCGGACGGCGGCGATGAGCCGTCAGCAGGCGGAGACGGTGCTGCTTGCCAGCATGCGTTTCACCCGCCAGCTCGCCGCCGACGGAGTGAAAGTCTTTGGCGTGGGAGAGCTGGGTATGGCCAATACCACCCCGGCGGCAGCGACGATCAGCGTCCTGACCGGCAGCGACCCCGACGCGGTGGTGGGCTGCGGGGCCAATCTGCCGCTGGCGCAGCGGGGCCATAAGGTGGCGGTGGTGCGCCAGGCGATCGCTTATAACCAGCCGAACCCGGCGGACGGGCTGGACGTGCTGGCGAAGGTGGGCGGTTTTGATCTGGTGGGCATGAGCGGGGTGATCCTCGGGGCGGCTTCCTGCGGTCTGCCGGTGGTGCTGGATGGTTTCCTCTCCTACGCTTCGGCTCTGGCGGCCTGCCGCATGGCCCCGGCGGCGCATCCGTATCTTATCCCTTCGCACCTGTCGGCGGAGAAAGGGGCGCGGATCGCCCTCGACGCGCTGGGTCTGCGCCCGTATCTCGATATGGACATGCGCCTGGGTGAGGGCAGCGGCGCTGCGCTGGCCATGCACTTGCTGGATGCCGCCAGCGCGATGTACCACCAGATGGGGACCCTGGCGCAGAGCAACATTGTGCTGCCCGATAGCGCGCCAACGTCCTGATGATAAAGCGCATCGTTTCGACGATGCGCCGGGTTTACAGCGCCTGCTGCCAGACCGCCTGCGGTAGCAGGTAAACCTGCGCCGGGGCGCGCATACCGTCGCTGACAATATGGCCGATACCGCTGGCCATCACCGCCAGGGTGACGTCAAAGGCGTTCAGGCTGTCGCCGAAGCCGGCGGTCAGGTTGAGCATCGAGCCATTGGCCATCAGGTAGACGGTTTTGTCAGCCATGCGGTAGGCGTTGATATACGGCATCACCTCTTCCTGAGGATACTGGCGCAGGTATTCGCCGTCGATCTCTTCCGCCACGTGGCCGACGTTAAGGATAAACACTCCCGCTTTCGCCCGGTCCAGCGCCTGGCGATTAACCACGTTTTTACCGCCTGTCGCCGTGGCGACCACGTCCGCCGAGGCGATAGCCTCCTGGAGATCGACCACGTGCCAGCCGTCATAGGCCGCCTGCAGTCGACGGGCAGGATCGATCTCCGCCACCATCACCTGGCCGCCAAAAGCTTTTGCCGCCGCCGCGACGCCCTGGCCAACCAGGCCGTAGCCGATGACCAGCACTTTTTTCTCATGCAGGGTGAGATGAGTGGTCTGGAAGAAGGTATGCCAGGCGGTGAGTCCGACCATATGGCGGTTATGCAGCCCCTCTTTGACCGGCAGATCGTCCCAGTTAAAGATCGGATAGCCGGGCTGAATATCCCCCAGCCGATTGACGCCGGAGCCGGTGGCTTCCAGACCCGCCACGATGTTGCCGAACTCGCCGCGCTGGTGGAGGAGGGTGGTGATATCGGCTCCCATTTCGCACAGGTGAGTCGGCTGCCAGGCGATCGCTTTTTCCCATGACTGTTGCCAGTCGGCATCGCTCATATTGCGCCAGGCGCAGGCCTCGGCGCCACGCTCCACCAGCCAGGCCACCACGTCGTCCTGCACGGTGGTGGGGTTACAGGTGGTTAAAAAGACCTGAGCGCCCTTGTCGAGGATCCCCTGCACCAGCGGGATCATTTTCATGTCGAGGTGCATACAGCAGGCCAGGCGGACGCCGCTGAGGTCGGGCAGGGCGGCGACCTGGCGCAGGGTACGCGGCATATTCTGGCTGGCCCATGCCACTTCTTTCGCTAAAGAGATTTTATTATTCACTGGGTTATGACCTTCAGTTCGCAAAGGGGTATCCCCCTGACAGAAAAGGGATTCTATCAGTCCGGGCGAGAATTCACAGCCCTGTGCCGCCTGGAAATCGCCGCCCGTGCAATCCCCTGCGAAATACAGGGTTGTTAATGAAAGGTTAAAAAAAGAAAATAAAATATAAGTTATTCCTATGATCTGAGCGATAAAGCGATGTTGAGTGTCATTCCCGCGGGCCTGTTTTCACGGCTGCGGATTTTCCTTGGGCGGTTGAAGCCGCATGCGCTGCCGGTGGCTCGACGGCATATTGTGCTGGGCTCCATCGGCGCCGGCACCGGCCTGGCGGTGACCAGCATGTTCAGCCACTGGCTGCTGGGCGAAGTTAACCTGTGGTTTATTGCCCCCATGGGCGCCTCGGCGGTACTCCTGTTTGGCGTGCCGAGCAGTCCGCTGGCGCAGCCGTGGTCGATTGTCGGCGGCAATGTGCTGTCGGCGCTGATCGGCGTCACGGTGGGTATGCTGGTGCCCGACCCGGCGCTGGCCTGCGGGCTGGCGGCGGCGCTGGCCATCGCCGGAATGTATTTTCTGCGCTGCCTGCATCCTCCCGGCGGCGCGGTGGCCCTGACGGCGATCCTCGGCGGCGCCGGGGTGCACAGCGAAGGCTATCACTTTGTGCTGACGCCGGTGCTGCTCAACTCCCTGATGCTGGCGCTGCTGGCCATCGTGTTTAACAATCTGGTTGGCCGCCGCTACCCCCATCCGCTGGCGGCAGAGGAGGTCAAATCCCGGACGGTGCCGCTGGGCATTTCGGTTACCCGGGAAGATATTCACGCCGCGCTGCTGGAAGGACAGTTCCTCGATATTGACGAAGACGATGTCCAGGAACTGCTGGAAAATATCGAACAGCAGGCGCGCCAGCGCATCGCGGCGGCTGGCCGCCGCTGACAGCGCTCTCCCGGCCGCGGGTTAAAGATCGCCGGTAAGATACTGGGCGACCCCGCGGCCAAAGCTCCAGTCGCCTTTCTGGTTGCTGATAATCGACACCATCAGATCATCGCCGCTCAGGCCGCAGTGCTCCGCCAGCTCCTGCTGCAATATGGCGAAGAAGCGCTGCTTCTGCGCGTCGCTGCGCGGGCTGGTATAGACCCGCACCACCACCAGATCCCGCGTGCGGGTCAGTCCGAGGGCGGTATCTTCAATCACCATATGGTGGACTTTGTTTTCGTGAACAATCTGGTAGCGGTCGCGTTCCGGTACCTCGAAGGCGCGCAGCACGGCGCGATGAGCGGCATCCAGCAGGGTTCTGATCTCCTGTTCCGTACGGCCTTCTATCAGGTCAAATGTCAGTAATGGCATGCAGGTGTTCCTTATCGTTAGGCAATAATCGCGGTCTGATAAAGATGCTAGCCGATGCCGTCGCGGGCAAAAACCGCTATAGTTGAATACATTGTTTTTACTGGTGAACAATCAACATGAGCGAGAGTCGTCCGGAGAGTTACTGGGCCCATCTCTACTGGCTGACGGTGCTGGAAGAGCAGAAAAGCTATACCCGGGCCGCGGAAAAGCTGGGGATCAGCAAGTCGGCCATCAGCCAGAAAATCAGCGAGCTGGAGCGGGTGACCGGTAAAACACTGGTCCATCGCACCACCCGCAGCGTCAGCCTCAGCGACGACGGGCTGCGGCTGGTGGCGGAGCTCAATGAGCCGTTTGGCCAGCTGCGGGATATTTTCACCGGCGCTTGCGATGAGGGCGGGCCGTTGCGGGGGACGCTGCGCCTGACCGCGCCGGTGGCTTTTTCCCGTCAACAGCTGGTGCCGGCGATCGCGCCGTTTTTGCATCAGCATCCCCAGCTGCATCTGCAGCTGGAGGTGACCGACCGGCTGGTCTCTCTCGGCAGCGAAGGGTTCGACCTCGCCATCCGCCACTGTCGGCGCGAGGCGCTCCCGGACACCCACGTCGCCTGGCCGCTGTGCCACACCGCGACGCTGATCGTCGCGTCCGCCGACTATATCCTTCGCCATGGCCGCCCGGAGACGCCTGACGATCTGCGTCATCACCAGTGCCTGACCTATCCCCGTGGGCCCCAGCGCCCGCAGTGGACGTTTGCCTCCCGCCAGACGCCCGATGAACGGGTGACCATCAACGTGCAGGGGCCGTTCGCCACCAACAACAGCGAGTCGCTGCGCGATGCGGTGCTGGCGGGGTTGGGGGTGGCGCTGCTGCCGGATTTTAGCGCCCGGGAGGCCATCGGCCGCGGGCTGGTGCAGGAGCTGCTGCCGGCGTGGCAGCCGGTGGAGGTGTTCGCCGATCGGCTGTACGTCATCCGGCCCTATGCTCCGCGGGTGTCGCGCGCGGTGGAGACATTCAGCCGCTACCTGAAAGCGACCTTCAGCGAGCCGCGTCCAGCTCCCGCGCCAGCGCCTCGCTGAATCGGGGGAGCAGATGGCGCTCGCCGGGAAGCAACTGCGCCAGGGTGACGGTTTTGTCGGCGCGGTAGACCCGCCCGCTGCCGAGCTGCGCTTCGAAGGCGTTCGCCGCCTGATGCGCCGCGCTAAGGTCGGCGTCAATAAGGATCACCGCATGGGCCAGCACCACATGGCCGCCGCTCGCCGTCAGCGGCCGCCAGTACTGGGCGGTACCGACAATCTTACGCGCCGCCTCTCCCTCCCCGCAGGCGAGGTTATACCGGCCATCGCAAAAGGAACCGCTCACCGCCCGGGGGTGGCTGGCAACGCCGAAGCGCGCGAGGGTGCGCTGCAGCACAGCGCACAGCGAGTGATAGATGGGTTCGGCGGCTTCGCCGAGCGGCTGCTGCACCGGCCAGGCGAGGCTGAGGTTGATAATCCCCGGCCCCTGGGGCACCAGACCGCCCCCGGAGCGGCGGAGCCATACCGGCCAGCCCCGCGCGGCAAAATGCGCGCTGACCGCCGGCAGGTCCGCAAACTGACGATAGCTCCCCGGCACCACGAATCCCTGCGGCGCCTGCCAGAGCTGGGCGACGGCCTCGCCGGCGCAGGCTTTGGCAAACAGCGGCTGTTCTGCCAGGGTGGGGTCCTCGCAAAACTGCAGCGCCAGCGAGGCGGGGGTAAAGCGGCGTGGCCAGCAGTCGGCCAGAGGCAATAAAGACATGCATTCTCCTTACCGGAGGGCGCGGGTCGCGCCCTCCGCAGGCGGGTCAGTCGACGGTATGTTTTTTCATCAGCAGCGCGGTGAGTGCTGACAGCAGGCATCCCGCGGTCAGATAGAGGGCCACGCTGTGCCAGGCTCCCCCGGAGAAGGTGACCAGCGCCGCGGCGATAAACGGCGTAAAGCCGCCGCCGACTACGCTCGCTACCTGGTAGCCGACGCCGGCGCCGCTATAGCGATAGCTGGCGCCGAACAGCTCGGTAAACATCGGCTGCTGGACGCAGACCACCATATCATGAGCGATATTGGCCAGCATCAGGGCGAAGAACAGGATCCAGAAAACGGACTGACTCTCCAGCGCCATAAAAAACGGGAAACCGCTCAGCGTGCCGATTAGCGCCCCGGTAATGTAGATCCGCCGACGGCCAAAACGGTCCGCCAGCCAGGCGAAGCAGGGGATAGTCAGACAGCTGAGGCCGCCCACCAGCAGGCCGATGTTGAGAAACAGCTCACGCGGCAGGCCGAGGTTTTGCGTTGAGTAATTGAGGGCGAAGGCGGTAACGATATACATGGTCAGCAGTTCGCACAACCGCAGGGCAATAATCAGTAAAAACGCCCCGGGATGGCGAAGCAGGGCTTCCACCACCGGCAGCCGCTTTTTCACCTGCGGCGCGTTGGTCTGGCGCTGTTGGGCCTCAAACTCCTGCGATTCGGCCATACCGTTACGGATCCACAGCGCAATCAGGACCAGCGCCACGCTGAACAGGAAGGGTAAGCGCCAGCCCCAGCTGAGAAACTGCTCGTCGGTGGTCAGGCTGCTGATCAGCGATACCAGCCCGGTGGAGAGCAGCAGGCCGACGCCGTAGCCCACCTGCACGCCGCTGCTGTAAAAGGCTTTTTTTCCCTTCGGAGCGTTCTCCACCGAGAGCAGCGCCGCGCCGCCCCATTCGCCGCCGACGGCAAAGCCCTGAACCGCCCGCAGGAATACCAGCAGCACCGGCGCCCACCAGCCGATCTGGCTGAACGACGGGAGCAGGCCGATGCAGGCGGTGGCGATACCCATCATCCAGACGGTCATCATCAGCATCCGCTTGCGCCCGAGACAGTCGCCGAAGTGGCCAAAGATAATCCCGCCCAGCGGGCGAAAAAGAAACCCGACGCCGAAGGTGGCAAATGCGGCAAGGGTGCCCATCGCCGGGCTGATTTGCGGGAAAAATTCGCGGTTGAACACCAGCGCGGCGGTAATGCCATAGAGAAGAAAATCGTACCAGTCGACCACGGCGCCGGCAAAGCTGCCCCATGCCGCCCGCCGGGCCCGATGCAGCGAATCCGGCGCCTCGTCGGGCTGCACGCTTATTGTTGAATCCATACCCTGTCCTGTCAGTCACATATTCGTTGTTATTGGAATGAGACGCTTTTAGCATTGCGTCTGCTCTGAGACTACCGCGCGGCGGCCGTGGAGGAAAGTAGTTTGCCTGCTAAGCGGAGAACTGGTGCAAAAATAAGCGGCCGGAAAGGCGGGCGAAATCACACCCTTTACTAAACATTCTGGCAATTTGCCAGCCAGCTTATACTTTTAATTAAATCAACGGATAACAAAGAGGAGCACCTTTTAAGAATTGACGTAAATGGTTTACACTTAACATGTCTCCTTCTCTGGAATGGTGAGTTAAATGCGTCTACTTCTTGCAGTTTTATTTTGTTCTGTCATGTTGCCTTCTGCTTATGCTGAAAAACTGCCTGCGCCGACAGGAAAACCTGTACTGACCATTTCCGGGAAAATCGGAAATACGAATGTCGGTGACAAGGCGGTTTTTGATCTCGCGATGCTGGAAAAACTGGGTATGAAGACGGTGGAAACCACCACCCCCTGGTACACCGGGAAGGTCCGTTTTGATGGCATTCCCCTTAATAAACTCATGGATTTAGTCGGCGCTAAAGGCCAATCCGTCCGCGTGCTGGCGCTCAACGACTACACCACCCTTATCCCGATGGACGATTTTTATAAATTCCCGGTCATTATGGCGTTAAAAATGAACGGCGAATATATGCGCGTTCGGGATAAAGGCCCGTTATTTATCGTCTACCCTTACGACAGCAGTGCTGAATTACAGAACCAGATCTATTATTCCCGATCGGCCTGGCAAGTTTCTAAGATTATTATAGAGTAAGGGTTGGATCTTGAATCGAATACTCACGGCTATTATTTTGTCGTTGTTTATTGTTACTGGATATATTACTTATCTGGTGCATGAGCGACAAAGTGAGTTGCAAAAATTTACCCGTTATACGGACTCGTGGTCAATGTCGCAGATGGTATCGGAATATATGCGACTGGAGTCTCGTCTGGCGGGCATGGCGATTGGGGCCGAAGGGGCGGACCACGATGAGGTGCGCCTGCGCCTCGAGATCATGATGAGCCAGATCGAACTTCTGCAGCAGGGCGATCTGGGTCGCTTTATTAATAAAAGCGAACAGCGGAAGGCGGTGGTCGCCACGCTGATCCGCAATCTTCATTTGCTTGATAAACAAGTTGACACCATGACGCCGGCACAGGTTAAAGCGATCCTGCCGGTGTTAAGCGAGCTGGATGGTCCCCTGACCTCAATGGCGGCCGCCACGCTGACGCAAGATATTAATATCGTTAATATCACCCATGATAAAATTCAGCATCTCTATTATATCTACTCGGTGATCTCCATTTTGCTGATCGCCATGTGTATTACCCTCGGGCTGCTGATGCTGCGGCAGAATAATAATCTGCGGCGCGCCCACGTTCGTATGAAAACCCTGGCCAACGATCTGCAGGTCTCGAAAGAGAAGCTGCAGGTGCAGAACCGTCGTCTGCAGTACGACGCCTACCATGATTCGCTGACCGGTATGCCAAACCGTCTCTCTTTCTGGCAGCGTCTGCAGGAGATCGTCAATCAGGTGCGTCCCTATAACGGATGCGCCGTGGTGATGCTTTTTGACCTCGACAGCTTTAAGGATGTAAACGATACCCTCGGCCATGACGCCGGCGATAAGCTGCTGCAGGATCTGGCCAGCCGCCTCTCTTTTTTCCGTAAAACCTCTGAGACGCTGTATCGCCTCGGCGGCGATGAGTTCGCGATGCTCTCTTACGATCTCACCGAAGAGATGGCCCTCGAGCGGGCCAATGTTATCCGGGAGAAGATCAGCCAGCCCTATCAGATCTACGATGCGCAGATTAATATCGACGCCTGCATCGGGATCGTGATCTCTGATGGCGAAAGCCGGACCGATTATCTGTACAAGTGCGCCGACCTCGCGCTGTATGAGGCGAAAAAAGAGGGCAGCGGCCATGTACAAATCTTCCGGCCGGGGATGCTGCAGCGTCTGCAGGAGAATAAATCGTTTGAAGACGATCTGCTGCAGGCCCTGTCCCATGACGAATTCAAAGTCTACTACCAGCCGATCGCAGATACCGTCACGCGCGAAATCTACGGCTACGAAGCGCTGGTTCGCTGGTTCCATCCGGTGCGCGGCGCCGTGCCGCCGACGGTGTTTATCCCGGTGGCAGAGAAAATCGGCCTTATCAATGCCCTCGGCGAGTGGGTGCTGAAAACCGCCTGTGCCGAAGCGGCCAGCTGGGCGACGCCGCTCAAGGTCTCGGTCAACGTTTCGCCGATTCAGCTGATGAACACCTCGCTGACCGACACCATTATCAGCGTATTGCAGCAGACTGGCCTCGACCCGCGACGGTTGGATCTGGAGATCACCGAGTCGGACGTGTTCAATGAGAACACCCGTTCGCTGGAAATTCTCAGCCAGCTGCGCGAGCAGGGCATTCAAATCTCCATCGATGACTTCGGTACCGGCTATTCTTCGTTGTCACGTTTAAGCTACTTCCCGTTCGACAAAATCAAAATCGACCGCTCGTTTGTTATTAATATTCCGGAGCAAAAAGACGATCTGGATATCGTGCGCCTAATTATCAGCATGGGAAAGAGCCTGCATATGCGTATTGTGGCTGAAGGCGTGGAGACCGAAGAGCAGTTGGCCTCGCTACAGGCGCTGGGCTGCGACCTGGTGCAGGGCTATTTAATCGGCAAACCGAGTCCGCTGCGCTAATTTAAATGTAAACGGCTTAACATAATTATTGCGGGGCGATTTCAGGACACTGTAATCGCCTTTTTTATTTTATCAAAGCGTTAATCCCTGAGGGGTATAAAAAGGAGTAGAGGTAAAATTCACCAGCAAAATAATATCCTTCCCCTTTGAAAGAGGTATATGATATGCATCATATCGATTATTTCTGACCGTATCCTGTGCGACGGTAAAGTGAGGCACAATCATGCAGCGAATTATTATTCCCACCCATTACGTTCATACCCGCAGCACGCCGCTGTGGACAAAGGAGACCGCGCCGGCCTCTATCTGGCGCCGCCATCTGGACGCTGGCACCCGCCAGGGGGTCTATCCCCGGCTGTCGGTGATGCAGGGGGCAATCCGCTATCTCGGCTATGCCGATGAGAGCAGCCCCGAGCCGGTTGAAACCCTGACCATTGAAGCCGGCCAGTTTGGCGTTTTTCCGCCGGAAAAATGGCACTGCATTGAGGCCCTGTCGGAGGACACGGTATTTAATGTCGACTTCTATGTTGATCCGAATATTCTTATCGAGGGCTAAAAGCATGAACAGTGAAAATAAAGGTTATACCTTAGCGGTAGAGAATGGCCGCCTTCAGCGGAAACAAGAAAAAATATTCCTCAAACCGATGGTATTGTATATTCCGCAGCAGGCGGTGGAGGCCGTTAATGGGCTGCTGAGCGATCTGCCGGACGACAATTTAGAGGGGGAGTTTGTGCTGACGGTCACCAATAACAATAACGGCGTCTCGGTCGATAAAAGCTTTTCCTCGCTGGCGGCGCTGTGCGACCCGCTCGCCGCGGCCGATGCGGTGAAGGAGCTGATCAATATCGTCCGCGGCTATGAGTCCGACGAAGAGACTAACGTTTGCGGCTGGTAAGGCCGCTATCCCGCTGCCGGCTGGCCGCTGTCGCCCGAGGCCATTTTACCCACCAGCCACTCCCGCAGCGCGATAATATCCCCCCGCTGCGCTGCCGCCTCGGTGGTGACCAGGTAGTAGCTGGCGCCCGGTAACGCGCTGCTGAATGGCGCGGATAACACTCCGCGCTGCAGCAGATCCCGCGCCAGCAGTTCGCTGGCGATCACCGCCCCCTGGCCAGCCACCGCCGCCTGCAGGGCATGGGTTTCATCGCTAAATGTTAACCCCGCGTCAATATTCAGCGTCGGCGGTCCATAGCGGCGACGCCAGTTCTCCCAGCTCGGCGAATCCGCCGGTACGTGCCGGTTGGCGACGTGAAACAGTGTTACTTCCGCCAGATCGTCAGGCCGACTGAGGGCCAGCGTCGGGCTGGCGACCACGATAAAGCGATCCTCATGCAGCAGCGTACAGCACAGATCCGGCTCGGGCGTTTCGCGATAGCGAATCGCGGCGTCCACCGTGCCCAGATGCAGATCCACCCGTTCGACGCTGGTGTGCAGACGCAGGTCGATAGCAGGAAAGCGGGCGGTGAAGTCCGCCAGCCGTGGCACCAGCCAGTGGGTGAGAAAATTGGAGGTGGTGGTGACGGTTAAGGATGGCGGCTGGCGGGCCTGGGCAATCTGCACAACGGCCTGCTCCAGGGCGCTGAAGGCGCGCTGGGTGGCGGCGTAGAGGATCTCGCCGTCGGCGGTCAGGCTGACGCCCTGCGCGCTGCGCTCGCAGACCCGGCACTCCAGGACTGATTCCAGCAGTTTAATCTGATGGCTGACCGCCGTCGCGCTGACGCCGAGCGCCCCGGCGGCCAGTTTAAAACTACGCTGGCGGGCGACGGCGTGGAAGGCGCGCAGGGCGCCCAGCGGCGGCAGGCGGGGTGTTCTCATGGCTGAGTTTTTCTCATCTATGGCTGAAAACTATGCGTTTGTGTGTCCCTGTATAGTGGCGATAGGCTACGGGCATGTAAAGACGATGACATGAGTTATTTTCATGTCGTTTGCGGTGTCAGGAGCTGAATATGCACGTTTTACACCACCATGCCGCCGCGGACGCGGCGGGAACCATCGACCCGCGCGGCCGCGCCATCGCTCTCAGCGTGGTCTTCGCCGCCGGGGCCTTGCTGTTAATCATGGCCCCCGTTATCGGGGCGAGCGGCACGCTGGGTCTGCTGGCGCTCCTGAGCGCGGCCTTCGGCGCCGGATGGGGATTCGCGCGCGCGCAGCCCAGGCTCTATCGGGCGCCCCTGGCGGCAACGCGCTGGGCTTTCCTGCTGTCGGCGGCCGGCTGGCTGCTGGCGCTGGTGGCGTGGTATGGCGGCCAGGCCTGGCCGGCGCTGCTCCCCGGCGTGACGTTCGGCAGCGCGGGGGCGGCTGTCGCCTGGCGCGTTGCCGCGGGACGGGCGGCACTGTCGGGTAGCCGCGTCAGCGGCGCCACGGCGCTGAGCGTGGCTGTCGCCATCGCGGCGACGCTGCTGACCTGGCACACCGCCGGGGCAGGACGCGGCGGTGTGTGCTTTGCCTTCGCCGTGCTGCTGGACTGGGCGCTGCTCGGCGCGCTGATTGTGCGGATCCGCCAGCAGGAGAGTGCGGCGTAGCCGCTGGCGCTTGCTGGGCTTGAGCGAGCCGATCAAGCGAGACGGGATAAGTCGTCCGGCGGGGTGATAAATTTCTTCTACACTGTTACTGGCATCACATTCCTGCGCGGCTGGCATCTCAGCCGGCCGCCGTCGGCATTCAGCCCAGGCACGGGCCTGCAGGCTGGTTATCCTGAGAGAGGAGTCTGTAACATGGCATTTGTCACCACCCAAGACGGCGTCAATATTTACTTCAAAGACTGGGGTCCAAAGGAAGCTCAGCCGATTGTTTTCCATCACGGCTGGCCGTTAAGCGCCGACGACTGGGATAACCAGATGTTGTTTTTCCTTGCCGAAGGTTTTCGGGTCATCGCTATCGACCGCCGGGGCCATGGCCGCTCCGATCAGGTCAGCGAGGGGCATGATATGGACCATTATGCGGCAGACGTCTCGGCGGTAGTGGAGCATCTGGATCTGCACAATGCGGTCCATGTTGGACACTCTACCGGCGGTGGCCAGGTCGCCCGCTACGTGGCCCGCTACGGTCAGCCGCAGGGGCGGGTGGCGAAGGCGGTGCTCATCAGCGCCGTCCCGCCCCTGATGGTCAAGACCGAACAGAATCCTGGCGGCACGCCGATCGAGGTGTTTGACGGTTTCCGCAAAGCGCTGGCGGCTAACCGCGCCCAGTTCTATCTCGACGTCGCCTCTGGCCCGTTCTATGGCTTCAATCGTGACGGGGCGGAGGTGTCGCAGGGGACGATCCAGAACTGGTGGCGACAGGGGATGATCGGTAGCGCCAAAGCCCATTATGAAGGCATCAAGGCGTTTTCAGAAACCGACCAGACCGAAGATCTTAAGTCGATTACGCTGCCGGTGCTGGTTATGCAGGGGGATGACGATCAGGTCGTTCCCTATAAAAATGCCGCTATCCTGCAGGACCAGCTGCTGCCCAACAGCCAGCTGATCATTTATCCTGGCTTCCCGCACGGGATGCACACTTCTCACGCCGATACCATCAACGCCGACCTGCTGGCGTTTATCCGCGCCTGATCTTCCCTTTCGCCGGGCGGAAAGCCGTCAATGGCCTTCCGCCAGCGCCCTGGCCGCCAGTCGCCGGGGCGCGCCGGTTGACGAGCAGGGGAAATCTGCTTAACTCATGGGATACCTGACGACTATTTTTCCCCTGGCAGGATAAAACACCGGGTTTCCTGTCGGAAGCCCGGTGGAATTCTGCGCAAGAGACAAGAGAGAGACAATGAAATTAGCCGGACTTCATCCCGACGAGCAGCGTCGCCTGCAATCGCTTCGCTCTTCCGGGCTGTTGAATAGCGGAAAAGAAGAACGCTTTGATCGCCTGACCAGGCTTGCCCGTTCGCTGTATAACCTGCCGGTGGCCTCCATCAGCCTGGTAGGGGAAGATCTGCTGCACATCAAATCCTGTGCCGGTCTGGATGTGGACACGGTGCCGAGAGATATTTCATTTTGCGCCCATACCATTTTGCAAACCGACCCGCTTATCGTTAACGACATGCAGCAGGACGAGCGTTTTCACGACAATCCGCTGGTGATTCAGGCGCCGTTTATCCGCTTTTACGCCGGGTACCCGGTTCAGCTGCCGGATGGCGCGACGGTGGGGTCTTTTTGTCTGATGGACCATCAGCCGCGTTCGTTCTCCGCGCATGAAATACAGATCTTAAGCGATCTGGCGGCGATCGTGGAGGATGAGTTCAAGGTGCTGGATGCGGCAACCTCCGATGAGCTGACGGGACTGTTTAACCGCCGGGGATTCCTCACCCTCGCCGAGTATGCCCTGCTGACGGCCCAGCGCCGCCATGAGCCGGTGAGCCTGGCGTTTGTCGACCTCGATCGCTTTAAGCACATCAACGATACCTGGGGGCATGAAGAGGGCGATCGCGCGCTGATCGCCATCGCCGATTTGATGAAAAGCGCCTTCCGTGAATCCGATATCCTCGCCAGGCAGGGAGGCGATGAGTTTATTATTCTGTTCGCCAATACCAGCCGCCACGATGCCGCGGCGGCAATGGAGACGCTCAGCCACAACGTAGCGCGTTTCAATCAACAGGCGGCTCACCCCTGGCAGCTGGCGTTCTCCTGGGGCTGCGTCGAGTACGATCCCGCCAGCCATCCCAGTCTCAACGCGCTGGTGGCCACCGCCGACCGCCTGATGTATCAGGCGAAGCAGAAACAGGGGCGCGAACGCCGTTAATCCTTTGCCGCGGCGGCATTGAGCAGGTACTGCTGCGCCTGCTGCCGCTTCTGCGCATAGTCACCGAGTAGCGCCTGCTGCGATTTCCCAGCGTTGTCGTAAAACAGGCCGCCTTCGTCGGCGATAAAGCGATAATGCTGTTCCAGCTGGCCTATCACCCAGTCGATACGTTGCAGGGTGAGCAAGGTGCAGGACTGGCCATGCAGGTCGTCTTCAATATCCAGCACATGGGAGCGGAAGGCTTCCAGGGCGAACAAGCGGCGCAGCGCGGCAGGGTCAGCCAGCGCCGTCTCCCAGCGCGTCGTTATCTGCTGAAAATGAGCCTGCACCTGCGGGGCTGCCCGCCGGGCGCGAAGCCAGACCAGCTTGCGCCGGTAGCTTTCGACGGCCAGCCGCTTCATCTCGCGATACTGCGCCAGCTGCTGTTCGGCATCGGGCACCCGGGTCATCAGCCAGCTAAAAAAGAAGCGGGTCTCAAAGCGCTCGACAAAGTGAAACAGGGGATCGGCCAGACCGTTGCTGTTGAATTCTTTCAGCGGGTCGAAGGGATACATATAGCCAAAATCGAACAGCCACAGCTGCTCCTCCCGGTCCACCAACAGGTTCCCGCTACAGAGATCCCACTCCATCAGCCCCTGCTCCTCGCAGGCTTCCAGCGTGGTGAACAGCTGGGCGATCAGCGGCGGGGTCAGCTGGTGAATCGGCTCGCCATCGATCCAGGGGGAGAGCAGGATGCCGAGGCGATAGTCGGCATACAGCGTTGGGACGATGTGGGTGAAGCGCGGTGCGGTATTTGGGTCATCCTTCAGCCGTTGCAACGCCTGCCGGCGCTGTACCTCATTCAAAAACGACAACTGGCCGTTAAGGTTGGCAACGCCGGCGACGGCACGTCGTTTCTTTAAATTATACTCTTTACCGGCGATGCGCAGCCGGTAAACCTCGCCGGTCAGACCCGAACCGTATACCTGCACCACATAGGGGGAATCCGGACCCAGCGCGGCGAGGGTCTCCGGCGGCAGTGGACAGTGGTTGACGTCGCCGACGATAAGCGGCTGACCGCTGCGGTCAAACGCCTGCTGCTGCTGTTGTCTGAGGTTCATGGCGCCTCCTTATAAGACATGGGACAGAGTGATTCATTCACGCTATCTCACTCGCAAACGTCAGCAAAATCATCCTACCGCCGGGCGCTTTTTCAGGCTGAGCGGCGGCGCGTTCATGGAGGATACCTGGGGCGTAGGGCGGCGGCAGGTAAAGGCAAGCGTCTGAAACGCATACCTGTCGCCGTTGTCAATGAGGTGCTTGCCGGGCTGGATGCGATTCTGCGTTAAGGCCAGAGACGCAGAAAAGCAAAAAGCCTGCTCGAAAGCAGGCTTCTTAAATGTGGCTCCTCTGACTGGACTCGAACCAGTGACATACGGATTAACAGTCCGCCGTTCTACCGACTGAACTACAGAGGAATCGTGTGGAGTCGTATCTTAGCGGCGAAAAATCTTTTGTCAAACATCAATTCGTCCGTTCAGGTGCAACTGCCGCTTCCATCAACAATTTGTTGTCATTTCCGACAATTATTACGGAAAAATACTTTGCAGGATATCCATTTCTCGATCATCATTTGAAATGTTGTTTCAACATCTCTCACTAAGGTCTCTCTTGAACGTCACCTCCGCCGTACGCCAGGCCGTCGAACGGACATCCTGGTTTAAAAAACGTCAGCGTTATCGTGTGCTGTACTGGCGCGAAATCAGCCCCCTCGCTGTGCCCATTCTGCTGGAAAATGCCTGCGTATTGTTGATGGGGGTGTTGAGCACCTTCCTTGTCAGCTGGCTGGGAAAAGAGGCCATGGCCGGGGTGGGTCTGGCCGATAGCTTTAACATGGTGATCATGTCGTTCTTTGCCGCCATCGATCTGGGTACCACGGTGGTGGTGGCCTTTAGCCTCGGCAAGCGAGATCGGCGGCGAGCGAGAGCGGCCGCGCGCCAGTCGCTGGCCATTATGACCCTGTTTTCCATTGTGCTGGCGGGGGTGATCCACGCCTTTGGTCAGGAAATTATTAATTTTGTCGCCGGCGATGCCACCCCGCAGGTCAAGGACCTGGCGCTGACCTATCTCGAGCTGACGGTGCTGAGCTATCCGGCGGCGGCGATTGCGCTGATCGGCAGCGGGGCGCTGCGCGGGGCCGGTACCACTAAAATCCCGCTGTTGATCAATGGCGGGATGAACATCCTCAATATCCTAATCAGCAGCGTGCTCATCTATGGCCTTTTCTCATGGCCGGGGCTGGGCTTTGTCGGCGCCGGTCTCGGGCTGACCATTGCCCGCTATATTGGCGCCATCGCCACTATCTGGGTGCTGATGGTGGGCCTCAATCCCGCGTTACGGCTGTCGCTGAAAGGCTACTTCAAACCCTTTAACTTCTCCATTATCTGGGAGGTGATGGGGATCGGCATCCCGGCCAGTATCGAATCGGTTCTGTTCAATGGCGGTAAGCTGCTGACCCAGATGTTCGTCGCCGGGATGGGCACCAACGTTATCGCCGGCAACTTCATTGCTTTTTCGGTGGCGTCGCTGATTAACCTGCCGGGCAACGCCCTCGGCTCCGCCTCGACGATCATCACCGGCAAGCGGCTGGGGAAAGGGCAGATTGGTCAGGCGGAATTCCAGGCCTGGCATGTGTTCTGGCTGTCGACCATTATTCTGACGCTGATTGCCTGGGGCAGTGCCCCGTTCGCGGGCTTTATCGCCTCTTTCTATACCCATGAAGAGGATGTAAAAGAGGTGGTGAAGCAGCTGCTGTGGCTCAACGCCCTATTTATGCCGATCTGGTCGCTGTCGTGGACTTTACCCTGCGCCTTCAAAGGCGCCCGTGACGTACGCTATACCATGTGGGTGTCGATGCTCGGTATGTGGGGCTGTCGGGTGGTGGCGGGCTATACGCTGGGCATCGTGCTGGGGATGGGGGTGATCGGCGTCTGGTTAGGGATGGTGCTCGACTGGGCCGTGCGCGGCGCGCTGTTTTACTTCCGCATGGTGAGCGGTCGCTGGCTGTGGAAGTACCCGCGGGTTAAGGCCTCAACGCCGGAAACCTGATCCGTTTGCCGGATAAACGCCATTTTTTGCGCAAAGTGAGGAATAATTCGGCAAACGATTCATTTTATTAAAAACAGGCTTTACAGCGTCCGGCGTCATCGTTAATATTCGCCCCGTTCACACGATTCCTCTGTAGTTCAGTCGGTAGAACGGCGGACTGTTAATCCGTATGTCACTGGTTCGAGTCCAGTCAGAGGAGCCAAATTTTAGTTTCGGGACATCCCAGCGAGTCCGGAGACGTTAAAAAAAACAAGAACTTATCTTTACCCGGTTGACCTGAGAAGGTCTGCCGGGTTTCTTGATATCCATAGTTTTTGGGGCTTAATCGGGGGCCTCACAGTTCGTTGAGAAAATGGAGCCCCCACCTATGGCATTAACCGATACCGCTATCCGCAAGATCAAACCCACCGATAAATCCTTCAAGATTACCGACAGTTCAGGACTCTACCTGCTGATCAAACCCAACGGCTCAAAGCTCTGGTATATAAAGTACCGCATTGACGGGAAAGAAAAGAAGCTGGCCTTTGGCCCCTACCCGGACGTTTCTCTGTTTAAGGCACGTCAGCTACGCGATGCCGCCCGCGCCCGAGTGCGCGAAGGGGCCGATCCTGCTGCTGATAAGAAAATCGCACAACAGAAAAAGAAAAACGGGCATACCTTCCGCCAGATCGCCATGAACTGGCACGCCGATCATAGGCGCTGGTCTGCGCATTATGCCGCGACCATCCAGCGCAGGCTGGAAATGTATGTTTTCCCGGATATCGGGGACAGCCTTATTGATCAGATCACCACGGAGACTCTTTTATTCACATTGCGCAAGGTCGAGAGTAAAGGTTTTCTGGAGATCACCGCACGGCTGAAAAACTACGTGACGGAAATCATGCGCTATGCGGTGAAAAAGCAGTTAATCAAATCAAACCCGGCGCTGGATCTGGACGGCAAGTTCACGCCGCCGGAAACGCAGCATTACCCGGCCCTGCCCCTTGAGAAACTGCCTGAACTGTTATCCCGGACGGATAGCTATTCCGGCAGGCTGCTGACAAAGTATGCGCTTAAGCTGTCGTTGCTGTTCTTTGTGCGCTCCAGCGAACTGCGCTTTGCCGCTGAAGTGAAATCGACTGGCAGCAGAAGCTATGGATAATTCCGGAAGAACGGGAGCAGATCGAAAACGTGCGTTTCTCTCATCGCGGCACGAAAATGAAAACGCAGCACATCGTTCCGCTGTCCGATCAGGCTATTGCGATTTTAAAGCAAATTGAAGCGCTCTCTGGTCATCTGGCGTTTATCTTCCCCGGCGAATACGATCAGGATAAATGCATGAGCGACAACACCATCAACAAAGCACTGCGCGTGATGGGCTACGATACTAAAAAAGAAATCTGCGGCCACGGCTTCCGGGCGATGGCGTGCAGTGCGCTGAGTGAGTCGGGACTGTGGAGTAAAGACGCCATTGAAAAACAAATGAGTCATCAGGAAAGAAACAGCGTACGTGCAGCCTATAAAATCACTGGGTTTGTCTGGTGCATCGCGCAACGGTACGCAACAGGCTATTACGCCGGATCATTTTCGTCATGTGCTAGAAACAGCCCGCGCAAAAGATCCGGGGTTGGCGGCTGCGCTGGAACTGGCGCGACTAATGGGTTTACGTTCACAGGAAGCGGTACAAATCGCTCAGTCGCTGAAAACGTGGAAACAGGCCGTTGAACGCGGCGATACGCGCTTAACCGTGGTTTTCGGTACTAAAGGCGGACGGCCCCGTGAAACGGTGATTCTGGATGCTGACGCAGTCAAAAAAGCGCTGGATCATGCGCTGGCTATTGCAGAAAGCCGTAATGATCGGCTGATCGACAAGCCGGATCTGAAAAGCGCGATGGACTACTGGCACAACCAGGCGGTGCATATAGGGCTGACTGGCGCATATTCTCCGCATTCGCTGCGTTATGCGTGGGCGCAGGATGCTATTCGTCACTATCTGGCGCAGGGGTTTAGCAGGAAAGAGACGCTGGCAATGGTGGCGATGGATTTAGGGCATGGTGACGGGCGTGGGCGGTATGTGGCGCAGGTGTATGGACTTCGAGGTAAAGAGTGTTTCCACATCCATAAAAGTTAAGGAGTGTAGAAAAAGGCAAAAGAATTTAAATAACACGACTCGCAGGTTCAAATTTGCTCATCTGGCATAGTTAACCTGATTCCAATACTGGAAAAAGCAGATCCTCTATATCAGGATCTGCCTTCTGGTATGACTCACTAACGGATTCAGATCACTTCAGCCTATAGTTAACTATTTCTAATTACGGAAATTCACATATTAGAAGTTGCCACGCAAAACGATTATTTATGGCAAATTAGACACATGTTAACGAGGAGCCGGAAGCATTAGCACTTCAAGGTACTCTAAAGCAGTACGATCTCTTTGTTGAAAATACTCTGGAGCTTTCTGTGGCAACCATATTTCGTGAAAATGCCTACGAAAATCAGCATATAATTCAATTGGATATAATTTCGCATCTACCACACGACCATCAATATATTCGTGCTTATAGGTCGGGAAATCATTAGGTTCTATCCCTCTATTTTTCCTTAACCAAGCGCAAAACATACGTCCTTCTGATATATCGGGAATCATCCTATCGGGTAGGACATAACCAGCAATTTCAAGCGGTGCAATGAGACTCAATGTTATCTCATTTAACATCGAAAAATGAGTATGTGGAACTTTATGTCTGTTATGAGTATAACGTTGCAGGTGAGTAGGTGTTGCAAATTTAACCTGCCCCTGAGACCATTCATAAACCCATTGAGACACTTTTACTGCAAATTTAGGAGAAAGCCACTGAGCTAAATTAATAGCGAGTTGTGGGTGCACCCATGTGCCTTGTAACTTGGGATTTCCTCCGACTATAGAGTGGATTAACTGCGCCTCAGATAATCCCGTCTGATTTGTCATTTCTGTAATAAAATCAGAGGCAAGCTTGGTTGCTTTATAGCCAGAAAATGTTTTCCCCACTGATTGGCATAACGCCGTGGCGTTAATATAACCATCACTCATTCGTTGCGGGATAATTGCTCCCTCTTCAACTCTTGGTATTAACTCAAATTGCTCAGCCATGTTTTCTTCCTTAATAAAGGTAGTTACAGGAAGGTCATTAAAGAAACGAGATAAACGACCAACGAGTAGCAGCTAAAATACTTATCATCCAGAAACACTTTCCTCTTGCAATTCTCTAACGAGTTCCTCTCTTGAATTTCTTTCAATTAAATTTCTTTCCATCTTAAGTCGCTCTAACATGAAACTATTTGTCAATTCAAATGTATCGAAAATTGTATACCAATTTTTAACATAGCGTTTCATATTAGCATCTTCAGAAACCAAGCCCACATCACCTCGATTAGAGTAATTTGCTAATCGCGTCGGGATTTCAATATCTCGACTGGATATGGTCCTACCGATGAGTATCAATTCAAAATGTAAATTTTGACTTGAAAATTCAGGATGCCGTTTAATAATTGCTGCGTAATCTTCTAATTGCCTTAAATGCTTCACGTTTAGTGAAATACTTGGCTTTTTTATTTCAATAATAATACAGCGAAATATTTTATTCCCATTTGAATCAAGGGTTGGAATTCTTCGGGCTAAAAAGAGGTCGGTTTGTCGAGAAGCCCCCGGAATATCTTCTTCTGCATCAACATCATAAGAGTCAATCTCGTTAATTCCCCTTACGCTGTCACGTAGTGATTTAGCTATTTTAGTAAACGTATCTTCCTCTGCTCCTAAAGTCTCGTACCTTTCACCAAATAACCACGTATTATTCTCTATTATTTTCTGTAAATCAGGTGTTTCAAGTACATCTCTGTAATGCTCATTCATAATAAGCTTAAGTTTTTCAACAGCAAATCTTCTTTTTTGCAATTCTTCTATAGCACTTATAATATTATCCAGTCGTGTTCTTTTTAATTGTGCAGCAAATCGCGAAAGGTCATCACTATCTAAGTCAAGAACACTTTCCAAAATAGAGAATAAATCTTCATTTTTATTTGAGACAAGAATATTGTCCAATAACCTTATAAATATCTTTTTCTGTTTTGTAGTTAAATTAACCAAAATCTGAGGGTCAGCAATATATATATCACGAACGACTCTTTTAATATTATTCAACTTCCATTCTGCGTAATCTTTTTCATATTCCTTATAAGTTGGAAATACTCCTTCCTCTTCGAATTTCAAGATGGCTTTTTCGACAAGAATCCTAAGATAATCTTCATAAATCTCTTGAGAAAAATCGTGCGCATGCTTCAGTACATACTTCCAAGCCTTAGAATCCGAGTTACTTTTTGCAGATGAAAAAATATCATCGCCATGCATACTGAATGTATCAGCCCATGGAGATGAAATAAATACGCTTAAATAAAAATCTCTTTTTTTGTTAAACTTGCTGGTTTCTTTATGTACAATTTTACCATCACTATTAATTAAATAGATAAAAGATTTTTCTGTTGCAGGTTTATTAGCCCAACGAATAGCCCGAATATTAAACTCATGATTATCAAAATCAGTAACTGAAAATTTTATTTCATTTTCTGGTATTAAAATTTCTGAACCATTTAGTATTATTTTTTTTGTTCTGTCTAAAGCTAATTTACAGCAAAATTCATTCGAAAGAATAGATTTGATATTATCAATATCAGGTAAATTTGTATGGATCTGAGAAAGCTCAACGCACGTTCCATTATTTGTATTAAGTAGAAGGCCATGTTGTTCATTAGAAGGTATATCAATTTGAGCTTCATAATCTTTAATATTCTCATCTGTAATTTTTATACACGCATTCTTTTTCCCAAACTTAGTAAACCAGATGGCCTGATAACAAAGCTTATGAAATGAAAGTCGTCCTCGACCTTGAGAACCATGTTGATCAATACTCGTTTTTTTTAGAGAATCATTGAATCGATTGAAGTTACTATCTAAATTATGAAAATCAATACCATCTCCATCATCAAAGATAGTTATTGATTGCGCCGTACCAAAATCGTCGTAGGCGATATTAATTATGACATTATTGGCACCAGCATCAAGACCATTCCATACAAGTTCAATGATAGCTTGAACCGGTTCAATAGATCTGAAATGCTTCTTAATACCAGAGCTATTTATTTCAGTCGTTCCCTGAATGATTTTCTTCGCCATAAACAATCATCTCAAAAACAATTTGGTTAAGTGCCTATTCTATATGATATTTTATCAATATCAACGTTTACTCTTTGATTATGTGCGATCTTACATTTTTAACACTCCTGTCCAATTGCACATTGACCTCAGTGATCTTGCACTATGCTCCTATCGCATTCATAAAAGACAGTTAATCCTAAGTTGAATTAAGAATTCTATGACTTGGCGACCTCAAAACGTGATATCAATCACACATATAATCAATGATGACATTAGGGGCTTTTTTGAGGGCCTTATTTTAAAAATAAGAATTAAAAACCCTTAAATACAATTAGATACTTAACAAATCGCATCCAGTCAGAGGAGCCAAATTTAAGAAGCCTGCTTTCGAGCAGGCTTTTTGCTTTCCGCCGACCACGCGTCCCCGTGGACGAAGATCCACAGCCACCGCCGGGCCGTTCGTTTCGCTCACCCGAGCGCTGACGCTCCCCTGCGGGGAACGCCAGCGTTTTCCTCTCTCTTCCCCCGTTGCCGGTTAGCGGAACGGCGGTTCGTTGAAGGTGCGTAGCTTACGCGAGTGCATGTGATCCCCCTCGGCGCGCAGCAGATCGATGGCCCGGATGCCGATCTGCAGATGCTCAGAGATGGCCCCCTCATAGAAGCGGTTGGCCTGACCGGGGAGCTTGATCTCACCGTGCAGCGGTTTGTCCGAGACGCAGAGCAGCGTGCCGTAGGGGACGCGAAAGCGATAGCCCTGGGCGGCGATGGTCGCGCTCTCCATATCGATAGCCACCGCGCGGCTGAGATTAAAGCGCAGCGCGGAAGCGGAATAGCGCAGCTCCCAGTTACGGTCGTCGGTGGTGACCACCGTCCCGGTACGCAGCCGCTGCTTCACCTCCTCGCCCGGCATCCCGCTCACCTGCTTGGTGGCGTCGTACAGGGCGCGCTGCACTTCGGCAATGCTGGGGATGGGAATATCCGGCGGCAGCACCGCATCCAGTACATGGTCGTCGCGCAGATAGGCGTGGGCCAGCACATAGTCGCCGATGGCCTGGCTTTCGCGCAGGCCGCCGCAGTGGCCGATCATCAGCCAGACATCCGGGCGCAGCACCGCCAGGTGGTCGCAGATGGTTTTGGCATTGGCCGGGCCGACGCCAATGTTAATCAGGGTGATCCCTTTGCCGTCGTGGGTGATCAGATGCCAGGCCGGCATCTGGTGCTTCTTCCACGCCAGATCGGAAATGGCCTGCTCCGGCGCTTCGGTTTCGGCGGTGATCCAGATCCCGCCGGCGCAGGAGAGAGCGATATAGGGGCTGTCGGGATCGAGGATCTGGCTGCAGCCCCAGCTGACGAACTCATCCACGTAGCGGGTATAGTTGGTGAACAGCACGTAGGGCTGGAAGTGTTCCGCCGGCGTGCCGGTATAGTGCCGCAGACGCGCCAGCGAAAAATCGACGCGGCGGGCGTCAAAGTGCGACAGCGGATAGAACTCGGTAGGATGGAACAGGCCGTCTGCGGTCTCATCGCCAATCTGCGACAGCTCGGTGGTAGGGAAATAGCGCGTCAGACCGGCGCTCATCGAGCGGTCGAGTGTCAGGGTGGAACCATCTATCACGTAAGGATAGGGGATCTCATGCTGCGACAGCTCGACGCTGATATGCGCGCCATAGTCCTGATACAGCAGGGTCAGCTGTTCCAGCAAATAGTGGCGGAACAGTTTCGGATTCGTGATGGTGGTGGTATAGCACCCGGCATGGGTGAAACGTCCCCAGGCGCGCGTTTTGAGGGCTTTATGAGCGGCGCCGTCCCAGGAGACCGAGAGCTGCGGGTAGACAAAAAGACCTTCCGCGCGGGCTTCGGTATCGGGGAGCGTATTATGGTCGATATAGTCGCCGATGGCTTTGCGTAATGCCGTGACCGAGGCTTCATAGCGCGCTTCCAGCTCGGCAAGCGCTTGTTCCGGGGTCAGACTGGCGGCCTTGTTATTCATGATTCGCTCCTTGTTTCAGGTCTGCTGACATTCCCGATAGTATGTCACAGCGTGAAAAGGGCGAAGGGGAATTTATCTGTCAGATGCGAAGAGACCCCGATCATCTCTGGCAAAGGGGTCGGACCCGATTTATTTGCCGGCGTTTGCCCAGCGCTCACTGCTATAATGGGTTGCTTTGAGGATCTTCAACGTCTGTGTCGGGTTATTATTCAGACAATAACGCGCATCGGCCAGCGGAGTAAGTTTATCGCCTTCCTGCAGGTGAAGGCGACAGGCTTCAATTTCAGCAATCATCGCTAATGTACCGCTCTGAAGCACGACGCAGCAGGGGCTGGTCATTGAATTTTTTCTCACTTTTTTTACCCACCACTCCATCTATATCTTCCTGTCCTGATCACATCCCTGCCGATAATTCATGTTTCCTGAAGGCCTGACAATAAGATTATCCCCTTGGTTTATACAGTGTTTAAAAATAGGCGACCTAACGTTGATCTCAGCGGTAGGCTTTTTTTCGCTGAACATGAATGATCTGCCGGGTTTAATTTGCCGGAGCCGATGGCTATGCTGAGAAGCAGACAGTGAAAATAGCCTGTCAGGAATAGGGCAGCTGAGTTCGGCTATGCGAAAAATAATAGAGAGAGCGTCATGAAGCATGTTTTACGCCACTGGCGAACGTCAGGCGCCGTTATTGGCTCACTGTTAAAAAAAGGGATCGTTGCGGTGCTGGCGCTGCTGGTGGTGTTTCTCGCCGGACGGATCTATGAGTCCCAGCGCGGCCCCGCGCTGCATTCCTGGCATACCTGGCATGGCAACGAGATGACGGCCAAAGAGATCGACCAGGCGACCTTTGCCCAGTATCTGGCGCGGGAGAAAACGATTTTCGCCGATCTTCAGCGCGAGGTGACAGAGGCCTTGCCGGAAGAAGATAAAACCCCTGTCAACCGCTTTTATCGCCATAGCCGGGTCTGGCCGGGGCAGTTTACGCAGGACTGGAACCGCTCTTTTGTACTATTGCCGCAGGGCAAACCGCGCGGCAGCGTGGTGCTGCTCCATGGCCTGACCGATTCGCCCTACAGCGTGCGCTATCTGGCGCAACTCTGGCGGCAGCGGGGCTATGTGGCGGTGGCGCCGCGTTTGCCGGGCCATGGCACCGCGCCGGGGGCGTTAACCGCCGTTGACTGGGAGACCTGGCTGGCGGCAACGCGTCTGGCGGTGCGCGAAGCGACGCGCCTGGCCGGGGCGGACGTGCCGCTGCATCTGGTCGGCTACTCTAACGGCGGCGCGCTGGCGCTCAAGTATGCCCTCGATAGCCTGGAGGACAGCCATTTGCGCCAGCCGCAGCAGATGATCCTGCTGTCGCCGATGATCGGCGTGACGGCGTTTGCCCGTTTTGCCGGTCTCGCCGGGCTGCCGTCCATCTTCCCGGCGTTTGCCCGCGCGGCCTGGCTAAACGTGGCGCCTGAATTTAATCCGTTCAAGTACAACTCTTTTCCGGTAAAAGCGGCGAGACAGTCCTGGCTGTTAAGCCAGGCGCTGCAGCAGCAGATTATTCGTGCGTCCCGTCAGGGGGAGCTGAAAGCGCTGCCGCCAGTCCTCACCTTTCAGTCGGTGATGGATTCCACCGTCAGCACCCGGGCGGTGGTGGAGTCCCTGTATCGCTACCTGCCGGACAACGGCAGTGAGCTGGTGGTGTTCGACATAAACCAGGCGGCGGATCTCCGTGTCCTGTTCCGTCCCGCGCTCTATGCGGCGGTGAATACGCTGCTGCCGCCGGCGCCGAGGGCCTATACCACCACGGTGGTGACCAACGCGACGGCGCACACGCTGCAGACCGTCGCCCGCACTACGCTGGCGCAGGAACGGGAAGAGCATCGTTATCCTCTACACCTTGCCTGGCCGGCGGATATGTACTCCCTGTCGCATGTGGCGGTGCCGTTTCCCCTGAGCGACTCGCTGTATGGCCGCGAGCCGGACGAGAAGAACCGCTACGGCATTAGCCTGGGCACCATTTCACTGCGTGGAGAAACCGGAACGCTGAGCGTGGGGCTGGAGACGTTAATGCGCGTCACCTCTAATCCTTTCTTTCCGTGGATGCTGGCGCGCGTCGATGAGCATATCGCCTGCGGCGAACAGGCGGCGGTAGTGGCCTGCCTGAAGGCGCAGGCCAGCGCGCAGGCGTTAAAAGAGGCTCAGGTGCAGGACGGTGCGCAGCAGAATGCCGACGATCGCCGCGGGAACCACGAAGCGAAACAGGCGGACAAACCGTGAGCTGATGCCGAGGAAAATACCGATTCCGGGCAGATCGAAGGTCTGGATCAGCAGGCCTGCCGAGGCGTTGACCTGGCTGACGGTGACTTTGCCCTGCTGGATCAGCTCGGAAATGACGCCAAAGTAAGCGGTGCCTCCGGCGACGCACTTCACCAGCGCCGGCAGCACAAAGTTCTGCGGAATGTGCAGCCAGCCGAGCACCGGTTTCAGCAGCTGCTGCAGCAGGTCGATGGCGCCAGCGCCCTGCAGCAGTCCGACGATGGTTAACGACAGGATCAGCATCGGCACCGCGCCGAGCGCCAGGCGGATGGCGTCGGAGCCGGCGCTATTGATCACCGCCAGAATGCCCTGACTGTTCTGCTCGGCGTTGGGCAGCGTTTCCGCGCGAGGATTCTCGGCGACCGATAAGCGCCGTCCGGTGACGTGCCAGGCGACGGCCGCCGCGCACAGGCCGCCGACCACTGAGATAACGATCGAGGCCAGCCAGTGGAGGCCGAAAGGGGTGAGGGGATAGAAGACGTTGCCTTGCCCCATGGCGAAGACCATGGCCAGCGTGGCGGCCATTTGCCGGTCAGAAACGCCGCGTTTGTCCATAATCGACAGCGTGGCCAGCGGGGCGGCGAAGCTGACAAAGTTAATCTGGATCAGGGCGAAGGCGCTCATCCCGGTTAAGCCGAAGGGCTTCAGCAATGGCGCAACCCAGCGCACAATCACATCGAGGATGCCGCGGACCTCCAGATATTTCATGATAATCAGCATGATCACCATGATCGGCAACAGCGTATACAGCGCGACGTCAACGGACGATTTGCCCGCCGCCATAATGATGCTTATGACATCCATTTACGTTCTTTACCACTCGCAAAGCCATTCGTTCGCGTCATCATAATCCCGTGGGGAAGGAAATGATATGTCAGGATCGCCCGGGGGACCGGCGCCATAGGGCGCCGGGAGGAGAGAATTACTGGCCGATGTTGACCAGCGTGCGGCCATGAATATTGTTGCTGAGGAAATCTGCGGCATACGCTGGCGCCTGCTCCAGCGTGATTTCGGTGGCTGCCTGCTGGTAGTAGCCCTCCGGCAGCAGCTGGGCCAGACGCTGCCAGACCGCGTCGCGTTCTGCGGTGGGCACCATCACCGAATCCACCCCCTGCAGACGCACATTGCGCAGAATAAACGGCATTACGGTGGTCGGCAGATCGAAGCCCCCGGCCAGACCGCAGGCGGCGACGCAGCCGCGATATTGCGTTTGCGCCAGCACTTTAGCCAGCATCGTGCCGCCAACGGTATCCACCGCGCCCGCCCACAGCTGTTTCTCCAGCGGGCGGGTCTCTGCGAAGTCGCTGCGTGGCAGGATGGCGTCGGCGCCGAGCTGGCGAAGGTAATCGTGCGTCGACTCGCGGCCCGATACGGCTGTCACCCGGTAGCCGAGCGCTTTCAGCAGTACCACGGCGGTGCTGCCGACCCCGCCGCTGGCGCCGGTGACCAGGATATCACCGCTTTCCGGGGTGATGCCCGCACTGACGAGGGCATCGACGCACAGCATTGCGGTAAAGCCGGCGGTGCCGATGATCATCGCCTGGCGCGCGCTGAGTGCCTCCGGCAGGGCAACCAGCCAGTCGCCTTTGACACAGGCCTCGGTGGCCAGACCGCCCCAGTGGTTTTCGCCCACGCCCCAGCCGGTGAGGATCACGGCCTGGCCGGGAACAAAGCGCGGATCGCGGCTTTCACTTACCCTGCCGGCAAAATCAATCCCCGGCACCATCGGGAACTGGCGGATGATTTTGCCTTTGCCGGTGATCGCCAGGGCATCTTTATAGTTGAGACTCGACCAGTCGATGGCGACCCGCACGTCGCCTTCGGCAAGGGCGGGCAGGTCAATCGCTTTGACGGCGGCCACGGTGCGGTTGTCAATCTGGTCCAGAACTAATGCTTTCATGACTGAGTATTCCTCGTCTGAAGGGAGTTATCGGCGCTATCGCCGTCCTGTGCAGGTGTTATTGTCATCATATTGTGCGCAAAGAAATCCCAGTACTGGTTAAGGGGAGCGGCGGACTGGACCAGCCTGGCGCGCATCACCGCGCCTTCCCAGCCGATCCAGAACACCTGGGCCAGCGCCTCCGGTGAGGTGTCGCTGGCGATCGCCCCGGCAGCCTGCGCCTCGTGCAGGCAGCGGGCCACGCGCGCCTCCCATGCCGCCAGGATGGCCTGCAACCGCTGGGTAAATGCCTCGGGCAACAGCGGAGCTTCCTGCAGCAGGTTGCCTACCAGACAGCCGCGACGAAACTGGTATTTCTCCATTCCCTGACCGGCATCTCGCACGAAGGCCGCCATCCGTTCCAGCGGCGGCACGGCGTCGTCCAGCAGGAATTTATCTAATTTATGCGCAAAGTAGTCGCCATAGGCGGCAAGCACGGCGAGGCCAAAGGCCTCCTTGCTTTTGAAACAGTGGTAAAACGACCCCTTTGGCACGGCGATATTCTTGATTACCGCATCAATCCCCGCCGCGAGATAGCCCGTTTCGGTCAGCACCTCCAGGCCCGAGCGAATCAGCGCCTGGCGGGTGTCGACAAACTGCCGATCGGCCTTTGGCGGTCGGCCGCGGCGGGGCTTCAGGTTGGCGGAGATAGCGGGATTCATCATTTAGACCGTGTGGTTTAATTGTTTGTCAGAGTACCCCCAATCCTGGTATGGGGCAAGCAATGTATGGCAGCGAAGGGCGGGATTTCGAGGCATTCGGCTTATGAAGGCGACGCGGATTATCCATAATGGCTAATGCATGGATATCGGGCCGTTACGACAGAGAATATCAATCCGCTGAGGCTATTCCGCTGACCATATATCTCTCTGGTCGCCACGGAATGATAAGGATGAATGGTAGAGATTATATTGCCGGGCTGACGATGATTTGCAGACCATGGCGGATTGACAATGACGGCATGATAAAACACATTGTCCCCCCTGAACGGGCGCCGGTTGCCACCTCAGTTTAAATAAACACGCCGCCAGACAGGAAAGCCTGTCCTTTATTATCGGCGTCTGGATAAATAACCCGCCGCTGAAACCACACCTGCGAAAAAGGAATAACAGCCTGATGTACAGAATGAATATTGCCGTTAAAGGAGGGGAGGAATGTCGCTAATCGCTATTGTGCTGGTCTTTATCATGGCCATCGTGGTGACGGTGTTCATTTCCCATCTTCTGCCCGTTAAAGTGCCGCTGCCGTTGATCCAGATTGCGGCGGGCGCCGCGCTGGCCGCCGGTGGTTTTCAGGTCGATTTCGATCCGCACATCTTTTTGCTGTTGTTTATCCCGCCGCTGCTTTTCCTCGATGGCTGGCGGATCCCGAAAGACGCGTTTTTCCGCGATATGAAGCCGATTCTGTCGCTGGCGATAGGCCTGGTGATGGTGACTATCCTCGGTATTGGCCTGTTTATTCACTGGCTTATTCCGGCGATTACCGTGGCGGCGGGGTTCGCCCTGGCGGCGATTCTGTCACCCACCGATCCGGTGGCGGTATCGGCAATGACCGCCAGCTCGACGCTGCCTTCCCGGATGGCGCATATCCTCGAAGGGGAGTCGCTGTTAAACGATGCTTCGGGTCTCGTCGCTTTTAATTTTGCCATCGCCGCGGTGCTGACCGGCAGCTTCTCACCGGGAGAGGCGGTGATGAAGTTTTTCCTGATGGCGTTCGGGGGTATCATCAGTGGGCTCGTGGTGGTGTGGGTCACCGGCAAATGTAATAACTTTCTGGTGCGGCGCACTCGCGAGGAGCCGGCCATCCAGATCCTGATCAGCCTGCTTATCCCCTTCGCCGCCTACCTGCTGGCCGAGGCGTTCCATGTCTCCGGCATTCTTGCCGCCGTCGCCGCCGGCATTGCGATGCACTATGAGCAGCTGTCGGGGCCACGGCTTCCCGCGACGCGCATGAAAAGCAGCGCGGTGTGGTCCATGCTGCAGACTACCCTCAATGGGATGATCTTCCTGATGCTGGGCGAGCAGTTGCCCCGCATGCTCAGGACGTTGCCGGCGGTAGCCAGCCAGGCCGGCGTCCCTTCGCCCTGGTATCTGCTGCTGTACGCCGTGGCCATCACTCTCGCGCTCGGTCTGATGCGTTTCGCCTGGGTATGGCTGTCGATGACGCTGACCATTTTTCGCCGTAAACGCCGGGGCAAGGCCATCACCGTCCGTCCGCGATTCAGCATCCTCGCCGTCATGGCGCTGGCGGGGGTTAAAGGCTCCGTGACGCTCGCCGGTATTCTGACGCTGCCGGCGGTGCTGGCGGATGGTTCACCATTCCCGGGCCGCGAACTGCTGATCTTTCTCTCAATGGCGGTGATCCTGATGTCGCTGGTGGTGGCGGCTATCGGTCTGCCGTTCATGACCCGCTATCTTGCCGATGATTTACCCCATGACACCGACAAGGACGATATTGGCGCCGTCATGACCGAAGTGGCCATCAACCGGCTAAATGCGCTACTCGACGAGCCGGTGGAGGATCCCACTGAGCAGGCCCTGCGGGCGGATGCCGGCAATATGCTGCTGGAAACCTACCAGCGTCGGCTTCACTATAACGACAATGACGAAGGGCAGGACGTCGGGCTGGAGCTGGCGAAGCGCGCCAGGCTGGAGAAATATATGCAAAGAGAGGTCATTATCGCCCAGCGTCAGGAGCTGTTCCGGCTGCGTCGCGCTCACAACATTAGCGATATCACCTTTTATGAGGTGCTGCGGGAGATAGACCTGAAGGAAGAGAGTTTGCGCTAGGGGCGCCATTGCTGGAGGGGAGCCTTCGCCCTCCGGCCGCGCAGCTGGCGCGGAAAAGCAAAAAGCCTGCTCGAAAGCAGGCTTTTTTAAATTTGGCTCCTCTGACTGGACTCGAACCAGTGACATACGGATTAACAGTCCGCCGTTCTACCGACTGAACTACAGAGGAATCGTGTGAACGGGGCGCATATTAACGATGCCACCCGGCCTTGTCAAAGCCTGATTCAAAGAATTGCGTTCGACTGCTGACAATTTCAGCAACCTCCGCTCATGCGCTGTTTTTTTCAGCAGATTGCACCGTTGTAGTGCGAATGTACCCCTAATGGGGCATACCACAATCTGCTTACCGGGCAAATAAAAACCGGATTGCTATCACTATCCCTTATAACACCGCCTGTGGCGGGCAGCGGCAGCGGAAATGAAAAGCTGGCAAGCAAATTGCAAAACCAGTTTCATCATACTTCCAGCGTTGACGCTGGCGTTCCTTACAGGAGGCAAAATGAACTTAAGACGACTGAAATATTTTGTGAAAATCGTCGATATCGGCAGTCTGACCCAGGCCGCTGAAGTCTTGCACATCGCCCAACCGGCCCTCAGCCAGCAGGTCGCGACCCTGGAAGGTGAAATGGACCAGCAGCTGCTGATACGCACCAAGCGAGGGGTCACGCCAACGGAAGCCGGTAAAATCCTTTATACCCATGCGCGGACCATCCTGCGCCAGTGTGAGCAGGCGCAGCTGGCGGTCAATAACGTCGGCCAGACGCTGCGTGGCCAGGTCTCGATCGGCCTGGCGCCGGGCACAGCGGCCTCCGCCATTACCATGCCGTTGCTGCAGACGGTGCGTAATGAACTGCCCGAGGTGATGGTCTATCTGCAGGAAAGCAGCGGCACGGCGCTGAATGACAAGCTGCTGGCGGGCCAGCTGGATATGGCGGTGCTGTATGAGCGTTCACCGGTGGCCGGCATCGTCAGCCAGCCGCTGCTGAAAGAAGACCTCTACCTGGTCGGCACCCGCGACTGCCCGGGGCAGAGCGTGGACCTCACGGCGGTGGCGGAGATGAACCTGTTCCTGCCGCGAGATTACAGCGCGGTACGGGCGCGGGTCACTGAGGCGTTCACCCTGCGTCGTCTGTCGGCGAAAATTATCGGCGAGATCGAATCCATTACCACCCTGACCGCGGCCATCGCCAGCGGCATGGGGGCGACGGTCCTGCCGGAATCCGCTGCCCGCTCCCTGTGCGGCGCGGCAAACGGCTGGATGGCGCGGATTAGCACGCCGTCAATGAGCCTGTCGCTGTCGCTGAACATGTCGGCGCGCGGCGGTTTGTCGCCGCAGGCGCAGGCGGTGAAGGAGATCCTGCTGTCTCTGGTGAGCCGTCCGTCGCTGGAGAACCGCGAACTGCAGCTGGTTAGTTAGGCTATATTCTCTTAAGGAATAAGTTGCTGGTTTTTATTATTTGTTACCCGGGACAACAGACTTTAACAATAGCAGATACGTTAAGTCCATTGGCCCGGAGGAAAGGGTGAACTTCCAGCAACTGAAAATTATCCGTGAGGCGGCCCGTCAGGATTACAACCTGACGGAAGTCGCGAATATGCTCTATACCTCGCAGTCAGGCGTCAGCCGCCATATCCGGGAACTGGAAGAGGAGCTGGGGATTGAGATCTTTATCCGTCGCGGCAAACGCCTGTTAGGCATGACCGAGCCGGGTAAAGCGCTGTTATCCATTGCTGAGCGGATCCTCAATGAAGCCAGCAACGTCCGGCGGCTGGCGGATCTCTTCACTAACGATGCCTCCGGCGTCTTAACCATCGCCACCACCCATACTCAGGCGCGCTACAGCCTGCCCCCGGTGATTAAAGCTTTCCGCGAGCTGTTCTCCGACGTTCGCGTCGAGCTGGTGCAGGGCACCCCGCAGGAAATCGAAGCGCTGTTGCATAACGGCGGGGCGGATATCGGCATCGCCAGCGAGCGTCTGAGCAACGATCCTACGCTGGCGGCTTTCCCCTGGTTCCGCTGGCATCACAGCCTGCTGGTACCCAAAGACCATCCCCTGACCCAGGTGTCTCCTCTGACGCTGGAGGCGATTGCCCGCTGGCCGTTAATCACCTATCGCCAGGGGATCACCGGCCGTTCGCGGATCGATGAGGCTTTCAACCGCAAAGGGCTGATGCCGGATATTGTGCTGAGCGCCCAGGATTCCGATGTCATCAAGACCTACGTCGAGCTGGGGCTGGGCGTCGGGCTGGTCGCCGAGCAGTCCGGGGATGCCCGCGAAGCGGACACCTTTACGCGCCTCGATACCCGCCATCTGTTTGATGCCAATACCGTGTGGCTGGGACTGAAGCGGGGCCAGCTACAGCGTAATTACGTCTGGCGCTTTATCGAATTGTGCAATGCCGGACTGTCGCTGGATGAGATCAAGCGCCAGGCGATGGAGCCGGAAGAGGCCGCTATCGACTATCAGATTTAAGGAAATGCTGGCCAGCGGATCGGGGAGAGGAAATACCGCTATAATTCACACATGAGAGTCGCGACTGAGGAAGGGAAAATGACGATGCGGCGTGTGAAATTACTTTGTTCGGCGCTGATGCTGCTCGCCAGCCACAGCGCACTGGCCGTTAGCTATCCGCTGCCGCCGGAGGGGAGCCGTCTGGTGGGCAGCGCATTTACCATTGCCGTGCCGGAGAATAACACTCAACCACTGGAAAGTTTTGCCGCCCAGTACGGCCAGGGGTTGAGCAATATGCTGGAAGCTAACCCCGGCGTCGATGTCTATTTGCCGCACTCCGGATCGACGCTGACCATTCCGCAACAGCTGATCCTGCCTGACACCGTGCGGGAGGGGATCGTCATCAACGTCGCCGAGATGCGTCTCTATTATTACCCGCCGCTGGGCAATAGCGTGGAAGTCCTGCCAATCGGCATTGGTCAGGCGGGACGCGAAACGCCGCGTAACTGGGTGACGGCGGTAGAGCGCAAGCAGGAGGGACCCACCTGGGTACCGACCGCCAATACCCGCCGCGAGTATGCGAAAGAGGGCAAAACGCTGCCGGCGATGGTGCCCCCCGGGCCCGATAATCCGATGGGGCTGTATGCGATCTATATCGGCAGGCTGTACGCCATCCACGGCACCAATGCCAACTTTGGTATCGGGTTGCGCGTCAGCCAGGGATGCATCCGCCTGCGTAATGACGACATTAAATTCCTGTTTGATAACGTCCCGGTGGGAACGCGCGTCCAGCTCATCGATCAGCCGGTGAAGTACAGCGTGGAGCCGGACGGCAGCCACTGGCTGGAGGTGCACGAGCCGCTGTCGCGCAACCGCGCGGAGTTTGAATCCGACAGAAAAGTCCCGTTGCCGATGACCTCGGCGCTGCGCGAGTTTACTCAGGGGCCGGGAGTGAGTTCTTCGCAGGCCGAGCAAACCCTGCTGCGCCGCTCCGGCATGCCGGTGAATATCAGCGCCACAGCGGCGCAGGGAAGTTTGTAGCGGTGGAAAAAGTTAAGCCTTGATGCGGGATGGCGGCCCGGCGGGACCCGAAAAGCAAAAAGCCTGCTTAAAAGCAGGCTTTTTAAATTTGGCTCCTCTGACTGGACTCGAACCAGTGACATACGGATTAACAGTCCGCCGTTCTACCGACTGAACTACAGAGGAATCGTGTGAACGAGGCGCATACTACTGGCCCGGCATTTTTGTGTCAACACTAAAATTAACCTGCTGATTCAAATGGCTAAATTTAGCTCAACACGTTGTTTTAGTGAACAGTGCGCCGATCGTCTTCGTCCTGCAGGCCATTCTCCCGTCTGCGCGCCAGCGGATCCTGGCGGTAAAAATGGCAAAAACGCTGCCACAGGGCCGGGAAGCGGGGCGCGAACAGTTCAGGCGCGCTGAAAAAATATTCCGATAGGACGGCAAAGCACTCAGCGGGATCGGTGGCGGCATAGGCGTCAATGCTGGCTGCGCTTTCCCCCACCAGATCTATCTCATCCTGAATGTTGTTCATCGCCGCGTGGAGATCGTGCTCCCAGCCGGCGACTTCGCGCAGTGGGATCAGCGGCACCCCGCTGGCCCGATCGCCATTCCGCGTATCGAGCTTATGCGCTACCTCATGCACCACAAGGTTAAAGCCTGACGCATCAAAGGAGTCCTGAATATCCAGCCAGTTCAGCACCACGGGACCCTGCTGCCAGCTTTGCCCCGATTGCACCACCCGCTGGTTGTGGACCAGGCCAATATCATCTTCCCATTCATCATCCACGACAAACGGGGCAGGGTAGATCAGCACTTCATGAAAACCGTCCAGCCACTCTATCCCCAGCTCAAGCACCGGCAGGCAAAAGAGCATAGCTATCCGCGCCTGATGCAGCGGAGTCAGCTCCAGTCCCTGAAGCGCTACCAGACGTTTTTGCTGTAGGAAACGGGCAGCCATCTGCGTCAGCTTATGCTGCTCAGCGGGCGAAAGGTGGGCTAAAACCGGAATGGCAAGCGCTTGCTCCCAGGGCATCTCTGCGTTGCCGGACTCATCATCTGCTTTCCAGGGCCATTTAAACATCATATTGCTCGCAAAGTCGTCACTTGAACACGATTACCGAAACGGGAGCTATTAAAATGCCAAAGATCCTGGCATTATAGCAACCACAACAGCGGAGAGATGCCGGAGCGGCTGAACGGACCGGTCTCGAAAACCGGAGTAGGGGCAACTCTACCGGGGGTTCAAATCCCCCTCTCTCCGCCACTCTTCTTTCTCTGACCATTCCCCTTCAATAACACCGTTAGCTTCAGGTATAACGCCTGCGCTGGGGTATCGCCATCATCATCGTCCTGGTTTCAGCGTAAAGACGCGGTACTGTGCCTTGTCTTTTTGTGGTCTTACCGCCGCAATTTGCCCGAACGAGCTTAAACGCATCATAAAGAGGGAAGGTACGCCTGGAAAGCGGCAATGTCGAAAAGAGTGATCTCAACGGAGCGGGAACAAGAAAAAGCCCGCTGAGCGCGGGCTTAGATGGGGATCAGAACTGGTAAACCAGACCGAGGGCCACGATATCATCGGTCGAGATACCGTTGTTGCTGTAGAAGCGGTCGTCTTCGTCCAGCAGGTTGATTTTGTAATCCACATAGGTGGACATATTTTTATTGAAGTAGTAGGTCATGCCGATGTCGACATACTTGACCAGATCCTTGTCGCCGAAGCGAGAAGAGGAGTAGAGATCTTTACCCTTTGATTGCAGATAGGCCACAGACGGACGCAGCGGTAAATTATACTCATCGAACTGGTACTGGGCGACGACTTCAAAGTTCTGCGTCTTGTTGGCAATAGCGCCGTTGCCGTAGAAGGTCATGTTGCGGGTCTCCGCATACATGGCGGCCAGATAGATGTTGTTGGCGTCATATTTGGCGCCGACGGTCCAGGCGTCGGCTTTATCACCGTTGGCATAAATATGGCTGCTACGTGCTGCCGCCAGCTGGTTATGGGTACGGTCAGAAGATGAGTAGGCGGCCCCGAAGCTGATGCCCATATCGAGATCGTAGTAGCTGGAGATACCAAACCCGTCGCCATTTTCCCGCGCCAGTTTACGAGCACCACCGTTGTTAGTGCCTTCGCCAGAACCGGCGTTTTCATTATTACCCTGATACTGCAGGGCGAAATGCAGGCCGTCGACGAGGCCGAAGAAATCGCTGTTACGGTAGGTGGCCACCCCGTTGGTGCGGCCGGTCATGTAAACGTCGGTCTGGGTGTAGGTATCGCCGCCGAATTCTGGCAGCATATCAGTCCAGGATTCGATGTCGTACACCACGCCGTAATTACGGCCATAGTCCAGTGAGCCATAGTCAGCAAACTTCAGACCGGCGAAGGCCAGACGGGTCCAGGAATTCGCTCCTTCATTTTCGCTGGTATTGGCCTTGATATTGTATTCCCACTGACCGTAGCCGGTTAACTCGGAAGCGATCTGCGTTTCGCCTTTGATGCCAAAGCGTGCATAGGTCTGATCGCCGTCCTCTGAAGTGTCGTCTGAGAAATAGTGCAGGCCGGCGACTTTCCCGTAAAGGTCCAGTTTGTTGCCGTTGTTGTTATAGATTTCCGCGGCATTAACGGCATTGGCCATTAATAATGCCGGAACCATGAGAGCCAGTACTTTTCTTTTCATTATATATTCCCTTTTAATAATAATTTCTGTGAATTATGACAATCCCTCCGGAATGACTATCAGATACTAACGACCAGGTTCATTTTTATTTAAAATAAAATATGTAAATAAATAATGTAAGATATTGCAAAATATTTCCAAATGGTTCGTTATATTAAATTTAAATGAATCTTCTTTTATTATTATTTTATTATATAGCAATGGGTTATGTTGTTTTGTTGCGGGCTCGGTTAACCAAATGAAATTATTTGTATAAATTTACGGCGAGAGGGTTATTCAGCATTTAAATATAATTTATGAGTCAAACTCGCTGGGGAAGATAAGTACAATACGCGGCATGGTTGATGTCGTTAATGTTTAATCCTGTGGGTAAGTAATAAAGAACAAACCCTTGGGTATTTCCATTGGCAGCATAAGTGATAAGTAGGTGCAGAAGACAAGGATGAAACTGCTGCCTGTGGCGCAGGTTGGCGGTATAATGTGATGCGTGTCACGTTTTGGGTGACAGTAGTATGATTTGTCACGGAGAAGAATGAGATGGAAGAGCAGGCAAAACGCAGCCCGGGCGGCAAACTCGCGCTCTGGGCGTTGTATGCCTTTTGCGGATATTGTGTCTGGGTCATTGTGCGTTACTGGTGGGTGGTAGGGAGAATTCACAGCGTTCCCGGCGCCAGCGCGGAGGGCGACTTTGGCACAATGGCAGGGAAATGGCTTGGCGCCCTGTTGGGGATGCTGGTGCTCGCCGGCATTGGCGCGATCCTTGGTGCTGTCGTCTGGTATACACGGCCCGCCAGAAGCAGGCGGGATCATCGGTCGTAAAGTTGCTATGCTCGAGGCTGACCTTCAGATAAGGAACGCCTATGAACCTGGTAGACTGGCAGCAACGATTTGAGCACTGGATACTGACGCACCACGCCCAGGAGGATGCGGCGCACGATCTGTCCCATTTTCGTCGCGTCTGGGCCACCGCCACCCGGCTGGCCGCCGGGGAGGTGGAAGTCGACAGGCTGGTGCTTCTCACGGCCTGCTATTTTCATGACATTGTCAGTCTGCCTAAAAATCATCCGGAGCGAAGCCGCTCCTCGATGATGGCTGCCGAGAAAACCCTGGCGATTTTGCAGTCGTCGTTTACCGATTTTCCCGCAGACCGCTATGCGGCGGTCAGCCATGCTATTGAGGCGCACAGCTTTAGCGCGGCGATCCCGCCGCGCACGCTGGAGGCGAAAATCGTCCAGGACGCCGACCGTCTCGAGTCGCTTGGGGCGATTGGCCTGGCGCGGGTCTTCGCCGTCGCCGGCGCCCTGAACACCATTCTGTTTGATGCCGACGATCCTTTCGCCGACCGGCGAGCGCTGGATGACAGAAAATATGCCCTCGACCATTTCCAGTGCAAACTCCTGCGCCTGCCGGAAACCATGCAGACCGCCGCAGGAAGGGCTATGGCGCAGCATAATGCGCGCTTCCTCGTTGAGTTTATGGCCAAGATCAGCGCGGAGCTGAAGGGGGAGCCTATGACGCTGGATGAGGCGGTTTTACGCCGCTTTGCACCGCAGCCGTCAACCGACCAGTGATTTATGGTACTCTCTGCAAAAATCGTCCGCGCTGGTTGAGGATATGCCACAAAAGTTAATCAAGGAAAACAGGTCGTTGTCATTGACGGAGCAGGCCGGTGAAGAGGCTCAGGCGCTGCTGCGTCAGCTGATGACGATCTACGATGTGAAAACGCTGGTCGCCGAGCTGGTTAGTGTCGGGGAGCAGCACTGGAGCGCGGCGATCCTCAAGCGCGTGGCGGCCCTCGGCCGCGCGGCGGGGCGTTTGCGTCCGCAGGAGGTCGCTCATCTGGCGACGCTGCTGCCGTCGCTGCCGGCCCATCATCCACACTATGGGTTCCGCTTTGTCGATCTGTTTGCCGGTATCGGCGGGATCCGCAGCGGTTTTGAAGCCATCGGCGGGCAGTGCGTCTTTACCAGCGAGTGGAATAAGCATGCGGTGCGCACCTATAAGGCCAACTGGTATTGCGATCCGCAGCAACACCGTTTCAATGAAGATATCCGCGATATCACCCTCAGCCATCGCCCCGACGTTAGCGATGACGAGGCGGCGCAGCATATCCGCGAGACTATCCCGCAGCATGATGTGCTGCTGGCCGGCTTTCCCTGCCAGCCTTTCTCACTCGCCGGCGTATCGAAAAAAAATGCCATGGGTCGCGCCCACGGCTTTGCCTGCGAAACCCAGGGGACGCTGTTTTTTGATGTGGTGAGAATTATCGCCGCCCGTCAGCCGGCGATCTTTGTGCTGGAGAATGTTAAAAATCTCAAAAGTCACGATCAGGGACGCACCTTCCGCATCATCATGCAGACACTGGATGAGCTGGGGTATGAGGTCGCTGACGCCGGGCATAGCGGGCCGGACGATCCGAAAGTGATCGACGGGCGCCATTTCTTACCACAGCACCGGGAGCGCATCGTGCTGGTAGGCTTCCGTCGCGATCTGCACCTGCACGAAGGGTTTACGCTGCGCGATATCGCGGCGCTTTACCCGGCGGTTCGGCCAACATTTGGCGAGCTGCTGGAGCCGACGGTGGATGCCAAATTTATCCTCACGCCGGTACTGTGGAAATATCTTTATCGCTATGCGCGCAAGCATCAGGCGCGGGGCAATGGCTTTGGTTATGGCCTGGTGGACCCCGCGAATCCCCACAGCGTGGCCCGGACGCTTTCCGCCCGCTACTATAAAGATGGCGCCGAAATTCTCGTCGATCGCGGCTGGGACCGGCCGCTGGGCGAGACGCATTTTGACGATCCGCAGAATCAACAGCGGCGTCCTCGTCGGCTGACGCCGCGGGAGTGCGCCCGATTGATGGGCTTCGAATCGCCTCAGGGGGCGCGTTTCCGCATCCCGGTGTCGGATACCCAGGCCTATCGTCAGTTCGGCAACTCGGTGGTGGTTCCGGTCTTCGCCGCGGTGGCGAAGCTCCTGGCCCCGCGCATCGCTCAGGCGGTGGCGCGTCGCGAAGCGGATGATAACGATGGCGGATGTTCACGATAAAGCCACACGCAGTAAAAATATGCGGGCTATCGCCACGCGCGATACGGCGATCGAAAAGCGGATAGCGGCGCTGTTGACTCAGGCGGGATTCACCTTTATTGCCCAGGATCGCGAGCTGCCGGGGCGCCCTGATTTCGCTTTACCCGACTACCGTTGCGTCATCTTTACCCACGGCTGTTTCTGGCACCACCATGACTGTTACCTGTTTAAGGTGCCGGCCACCCGGACGGCGTTCTGGCTGGACAAGATCGCCGGCAACGTAGCGCGCGATGCCCGTGACCGGCAAAAGCTGGCCGCGCAGGGCTGGCGGGTGCTTATCGTCTGGGAGTGCGCCCTGCGCGGTCGCCTGAAGCTGAATGACGAGGCGCTCACCGAGCGTCTGGAAGAGTGGATCTGCGGCGCCGGACACGACGCGCAGATCGACACCCAGGGGATCCGCGAACTGGCGCTTATTTCGACGCCTTACAAGGGGTAGCTTCGCTGCGAACCGGGAAGAGATATTTGCCCAGCGTCACCAGCACGACGGCGAAAATAATCACCGCCAGCGCCAGCCACTCGATCAGTGACAGGCTTTCGCCACCGAATCCGGTGCCAAGGAGAACCGCTACCACCGGGTTGACATAGGCGTAGCTGGTGGCCACCGCCGGGGTGACATTGCGGATCAAAAACATGTAGGCGTTGATGGCAATCAGCGAGCCAAAGATAGCCAGGTAGGCTACGGCGGCGATCCCGGACCACGACGGAACGCGGGTTAAGGTTTCACCGCTCAGCCATGAGGCGGCCAGCAGGACGATCCCGGCGGCGAGCATCTCGATTGCCCCCGCCATCATGCCGGTCGGCAGCACGATCCGCGAGCCGTAAACCGAGCCGAAGGCCCAGCTCAGAGAGCCAATCAGAATCAGCAGTGCGCCCCAGGGGTTGCCGTTCAGGTTGCCCCCGCTGTTAAGCATCACAATACCCGCGAGGCCAATGGCAATCCCCAGCCACTCCAGCTTCCGAGTGGCGATGCCGAAAAAGCGGCTGAAGCACAGGGTGAACAGCGGAACGGTGGCGACCATCACCGCGGCGATCCCGGAGGGAACGTGCTGATGTTCGGCCAGGGTGACAAAGCCGTTGCCGACGGCCAGCAGCAAAACCCCGATCAGCGCGGCATTAAGCAACGGCCTGCGGGCCGGCAGTTTATGGCCGGTGGCCAACAGCCATCCCAGCAGCAGCACGCCAGCAGAGAGAAAGCGAATTCCGGCCATCATCAGCGGCGGCCAGCTGGCGACGCCGACGGCGATGGCGAAATAGGTAGAGCCCCAAATGATATACAGCGCAAACAGCGCCCCGATAAGCGGTAACAGCTGACGGGTAGACATACTTCCTCACGACGGTGCAAAGATAGAAAGGGGACATATAGTAAACGTGAAAACTATCCTGCTGGCGAGCGCTTAATTTGCGCCAGGTTGTTAAATTTATATTGACTAATTGTACCTTGGGCAGCGGCCGTTTTTTAACGCATACTCGAGGGAGACATTGATGAAAAGAGAAGGAAAATCATTTTGGCAGGAAGTAGTCTTTTAACATTACTCGATGATATCGCCACGCTGCTGGACGATATCTCCATGATGGGCAAGCTGGCGGCGAAAAAAACGGCGGGGGTGCTGGGCGACGATCTTTCCCTGAATGCCCAACAGGTGACCGGCGTGCGGGCAAATCGTGAGCTGCCCGTGGTCTGGGGCGTGGCGAAAGGGTCGTTCGTCAATAAAATCATCCTCGTGCCGCTGGCCCTGCTGATCAGCGCCTTTATTCCCTGGGCGATCACGCCGCTGCTGATGGTGGGTGGCGCGTTTCTCTGTTTTGAAGGGGTGGAGAAGGTGCTCCACAGTCTGGAAGCGCGTAAGCACAAGGAGGACCCAGCGCAACGGCAGCAGCGTCTTCAGGCGTTGGCGGATCGTGACCCGCAGGCCTTTGAGCGTGACAAAGTAAAAGGGGCGATTCGCACCGACTTTATTTTGTCCGCGGAAATTGTCGCCATCACCCTCGGCATTGTCGCGGAAGCGCCGCTGCTGAATCAGATCCTCATTCTCTCAGGGATCGCGATTCTGGTCACCGTCGGGGTCTATGGCCTGGTGGGGGTGATCGTCAAGCTGGATGACATGGGTTACTGGCTGGCGGAGAAACGCAGTACGCTGGCGCAGTGGCTGGGCAAAGGGTTATTGGCCGTGGCTCCCTGGCTGATGAAACTGCTCTCTGTCGTCGGGACGCTGGCCATGTTCCTCGTTGGCGGCGGGATTGTGGTCCACGGTATTGCGCCGCTGCACCATGCCATTGAGCACTGGAGCGCGGGCCTGGGCGGCATGTTGGCCGCCTTGCTGCCGATGGTGGTCAATCTGGTGCTGGGTTTTATCATCGGTGCGGTGGTCCTGGCCGGCGTCAAGGCGGTGAGCCGCCTGCGTGGCGCGGCGAAGTAGTCAGGTGCGGCGCAGCGTATTGGCGCCGCGTGGTCTACGCTAAAAGCGCGTCCGGTATCGACAGAAACCGCGTGCGCTGACGACGTCAGGTTTGCGCAACGTACTACGAGAGAAAGATGGATAAGCCACTGCGGTTGAAGTTGAAAAAGCGCTACTTCCTGACTCGCCCGGCACATGTGGTTAACGTTTGTTTTATCGTGGTGCTATTTTTCTCCACGCTGCTGATCTGGCGTGAAATCAACGTCCTGGAGGAGGCCTACGTGGCGAACCAGCGCAATAATCTGGCTAACGTCGCGCATGAAATGGATGGGCTGCTGCAGTTTAACATCGACAGGATGATGTTTTTTCGCCACGGTATGCAGTCCGCACTTGAACGCCCCCTCGACGTCGATGTGTTGCACGAGGCCAGCCAGCGCTATCTGAACCAGCGCCATCAGGAGATTTGGCGGGTGGCGCTCCCGAACCGCCGGACGCTGCCGGTGTTTGGCGTCTCGGAGAGCGTCGTCAGGGAGCACCCGCTGCTCTTGCCGGACGATCCGCTGGTGGTCAATGAACTGATGGCGACGCTGGAGCTGGGTTATCTGTTAAATCTGACGCAGCATGACCGCGATTTTGCCGAGCGGATGCAATATATCTCCCGCAGCGGCTTTTTCACCTCGACCCTGCCGCTGCGCGATGAATCGCAGGTGAAGACGCACTATTCGCGCGCTATCAGCGCCCTCTGGTTTACCCGGCAGACCCAGCGGAACAATCCGTACCGCGGCGTTATCTGGCAAACCTTTCCTGACGATGACCCGCAGCTGGAAGAGCAGGTGGTTACCGCCTCGATACCGCTGGATTTTGCCGGTTACTGGCGCGGCGTGCTGGCGATGGATTTCTCAGTCAGCGAAATAAAAGCATTTTTAATCAGCGCGATGAAGGGCGGGCAGGAGGGGGAATACCAGCTTTATGACAGCCATCTTAGCCTGCTGGCCTCCTCTGCGCCGGGGAATGTCCTGACGCTGCTGTCGCCGCGCGAGCAGGAGCTGCTCAGCCGCGCGTTTGCCCATGATAACCAGGGCGGCCTGCGTCTGCTGACGCGCTATATCAGTTGGGCCAAACTACGGAATTTTGACGGCGTGCTGCTGCGGATCCACACCCTGCGGGAAGGCGTACGCGGCAACTTTGGCACCATCACCATCGCCCTGACCCTGATGTGGATCCTCTTCACCTTGATGCTGCTGCTCTCCTGGCTGGTGATCCGCCGTATGGTCCGCAATATGAGCGTCCTCCAGACCTCTCTGGAGTGGCAGGCCTGGCACGATGCCTTAACCCGCCTGCTCAATCGCGGGGCGCTGTTTGAAAAGGCGATGGCGCTCGCCAGCGCCTGCCAGCGCAGCGGACTACCGCTGGCGGTGATCCAGCTCGATCTGGATCACTTTAAGAGCATTAACGATCGCTATGGTCATCAGGCGGGTGACAGGGTGCTGTCGATGGTGGCCAGTACCCTTGCCGGCACTGTGCGGGAAGGCGATTTGCTGGGCCGCGTGGGGGGAGAGGAGTTTTGTGTCGTGCTGCCGAATACCACGCTGCAGGAAGCGGCGGCGATAGCGGAGCGGCTACGCCTGCGTATTCATGGCCGGGAGGTCTTTTTGCATAACAACGTGACGCTGCGGGTCAGCGCGTCGTTAGGGGTAAGCGCCAGCGAAGAGCAGGGAGAGTATCACTTTGAAGCGCTGCAGTCGGTCGCCGATGGTCGACTGTATCTGGCCAAGCAGAATGGCCGCAACCAGGTCTGTTATCGCAGCGAAGCGTGAGTAAAACGTTTCGCTCGCGCCAGCGGATTTGAGATTTATCTTAAAGTAATGTCTGGCGATCGTACTATCAGATGAAACCGGTTTGCGGCTAAGCCTTCTCGCATCAGCCTTGCAGCCCTTTCTGCTGCGAAGCGCCGACTTTCTCAATATTTTGCGTCATGAATATCTCTTGTCATGCAAAATAATTGAGGATAATGTTTCAACGCATCGGATTTCCCGGTGTAACGAATTTTCAAGTGCTTCTTGCATTAGCAAGTTTGATCCCGACTCCTGCGAGTCGGGATTTTTTTCGCCCATCACTAGCGGTTGGCTTCACTGGCGCTGAAATCATGAATATCGAGTTCAAATGCCTCCGCCAGTTCGCGCCAGGTATGCGCCCCGCGGCCATCGATACTGGCGCGCTGAGGGTCATCGAGGATGCGGTGGACTTCGCTTTCGCTGATCTCATTAATCGCTGCCAGTAGAGCATCAACGTTCACATCAACGTCGTTCCCGGTCTGGTCTGTCAATCGGTTCTTCATCATTACCCCCCTCGCTGAGCGTCGCTCAAGCCTTTTTAAGTATAGTCGGTCTAAAAAAACGCCAGTCACCGGCCGCGACGCTGCGAGCGGCGTGGTTTTGTTCTACACTGGCTGAAAATAGAGAGGAGATGGATTATGCAGGTGAACGATCGTGTCACGGTGAAGACCGACGGTGGCCCACGTCGATCGGGCGTAGTGCTGGCAATTGAGTCGTTTAGCGAAGGGACGATGTATCTGGTTTCGCTGGAAGACTATCCCCTGGGGATCTGGTTTTTCAATGAAATAGGGCACCCGGATGGGATCTTCGTGGAAAAAGAAATCTCGTAAAACCGAACTGGCGGGACCACCGCCAGTTTGTTTCAGCGTAGATTCACCTGAATACCACTGGTAATGTTTTCGGTCAGCCGAACGATGTGGTAAATCACCTGCTTATTATGCGTCTGTATTTTCTTTTTAATATTACCTTTGTGCGATGATACCGTTTTCGCTTTGATGTTCATTTGCGTTGAAATTTGCGAAGTACCATGCCCGGCCATCCACATTTGCAGCATATTTGATTCTGTTTTGCTTAGCGACAACGTCGGTAAATTCAACTGCCCCAGGCTCGTGTTCTTGTATTTAAGATAATTAACCAGAATGACATCAAGGTCTTTTGGGGTGATCGATTTTGAACTGATTAGCAGATTCTTACGTACCCGCAGATAGCGGTCAAAATGGATGTTCGCCAGCGACATAAAAATCACAAACAGCGTCGCCGGATTTTGCGTGATGATCTGGCGAATAATGTTATTACTTTCATCATCATGCACAAAGCAATCTTCATTCAGAAACACCACCGCCGGGCAACATGACGCACAGTGCCTGTGCAGATCCTCAGCGCAGTTGACCTCAACGATTTCCTGTTTTTTAATTCCCCGACTGGTCAGATATCCCGTAAGTCCTAACCGGGTATAACTGCACAAATCCATAATCATCGTTGACATGACCCATCCTCAATCAACACGTAACGATATACACTTCGCACTGGCTGTGCGAAGCAGTCCTTGCGGGCGGTAATAATAGTAGGTTTAAGAAAGAACCCATTAGTTCCATTAAACTATTCCGCATCTCTGCATATAATTTGCCAGGAAAACTCTTAAAGTAAAGTCGAGAACCGGTAGTGTGAGCGAATTAAAAACAAAAAGTGCCCGTGGCTGCTATGGTTAGGCGCCAAAGATTCTTTTACTTTCAGAATTTCCTTATTTCATATGAAGGTCGCGATGCCTGGCCGTGTTTTACCCGGCTTCTCCGCCCGCTGCGGGGGTGGAAGGCTTAACGCTTTAATGCCACAATACTTTTTTATCAGCTTGTGGGATGAATGATGAAACAGTTAGTTTTTGCTGGCATGGTGGTGGCGCTGGCCGGATGCGTGCAGGTTGATCGTTACGAAGACGTTGTTAAAGCCCCCGCGCCGGCAGGCCTGGAAGGCTACTGGCAGACGAAAGGGCCGCAGAGTGAGATGATGAGTCCGGACGCCATCGCCAGCCTGATCGTCACCAAAGATGGGGACACCTTCGACTGCCGCCAGTGGCAGCGCGTGATCGCCCAGCCGGGGAAACTGATGAACCGCGATAGCGATATCTACAACGTGACCGCTTCCCTGGATATCTACCCGATCGAGCGCGAGGGCAACACCCTTTCCTACGATCGTATGACGTTGACCCGCGTTGAACGTCTCACCCCGGAGTGCGAGAAAGCGTGGGCTAAAGCGCGTGCCACCGCTCCAGTCAGCGCGCCGACCACCGCGCACTAAGATTCCGGCGGGCCACCGCTGGCCCGTCCGGCGTCAGATGACTACAGCACCGCCTCCAGCACCCACACGCTGACGCTTCCTCCGTTACAGGTAAAGGTGGCGCAGCCTTCGCCGTCGGTTTCGACAATCTCTTCCCGATTGCCCAGGAAATCCCGCCAGCGTTTGTTGCCATAATTCTCGCCCAGCGTCAGGGTCTTTTCTCCCTCATCACCATTGGACATCACCACCACGCAGCCGGGATCCTCGTCCGTGCCGCTGCGGCTGAAGGCAATGCAGTTGGGGTGATCGAACCAGAGAGTCTGCACGCCGTGGGCAAAACGCTGACGGGCGTCGATCAGCTCGTGGAGTTGTTCGATAACGGGCATTTCTATGGCGTAGGTTTGTCCGTCGCCGCCGGTATCCTCATAGGAGGCGCCGAAGAGATCGGCATAGAAGACCGAGGGTACGCCATTTTCACGCAACAGGATCAGCGCATAGGCCAGCGGTTTAAACCATGGCTCAACAGGCGCCTCGAGCGCCTGCAGCGGCTGGGTATCATGGTTGGTGACCAGGGTGACGGCATGGAAGGGGTCGGCTTCCACCAGCGTCCCGCTGAAAATCTGGCTCATGTCGTAATCGCGCCCCTGGCGGGACGCTTCATGAAATTTCATCTGCAGCGGGGCGTCAAACAGCATCGTCTTGCCCTCGACCAGATCGATATACTGCTGGAGCTTTTCCACTTCATGGGACCAGTATTCCGCAACAATAAACAGCGGCTGCGGGGCTACCTCCTGAACATGCTCGATCCACGCTTTGTAAAACCATGCGGGGATATGCTTCACAGCGTCAAGACGAAAACCGTCGCAACCGGTTTGCTCCATCACCCAGCGCGCCCAGTATTTGATCTCTTCGGTGACGGCGTGATTACGAAAATCGATATTGGCGCCCATCAGGTAGTCGAAGTTGCCAAGCTCGTCATCGACCTGTTCATTCCAGCCTTCGCCGGTGTAGTCGTTGACGATTTTAAATACACCGTCTTCCGTCGGATTCTCGATGTGGTCAATGCCGCTAAAGCACTTGTAGTCCCAGACAAACTGCGAATACTGTCCGGCGCGCACCGGGAAGGTATAGCGAGTCCATGCCTCGCACTCGATGATCGTCTCGTCAATTTGCGTGCGATCTTGCTCATCAACGCGCTGCACGCGCAGGGCCTCTTTTTCATCGGCGCCCATTTTATGGTTCACCACCACGTCCAGCAGCACGGCGATGTCGTGCTCCTTCAGGGCGTTGATCGCCGCCAGCAGCTGGGTCTTATCGCCATATTTGGTGGCGACAGAGCCCTTTTGATCAAACTCGCCGAGGTCGAAGAGATCGTAGGTGTCATAGCCGACGGAATAGCCGCCCGAGGCGCCTTTGTAGGCGGGGGGCAACCAGACCATATTGATGCCGATTTCGTTAAGACTGGGGGCCAGCGCTTCGACTTCACGCCACAGTTCGCCGCCGGCGGGGTAGTACCAGTGAAAACATTGCAACAAGGTGGGGTTTTTCATCTTCCATGCTCCAGACGTCAACAGGCTGACCTTTGCAGTATGGGAGATATCCCGCAAAACGGGTGAGGAAAGCCCTGAATTTCGCTATACCCTAAAGCGGATCATATATAATAAATTTGCATAAGATGTAGCGTAACGATGTTGGTGTCGGGCCGTTAAGCGCTTTACACTACAGGAAAATCCTAACCTTCGGGGTATCTATGAAATTAGCACTTCTGGGTCGTCAGGCGCTGATGGGCGCGATGGCCGTTGTTTTGATGGCTGGCGTTAGCGTGAAAACTTTTGCGGCGGAAAACCTGCTCAATCAGATTAAAGAGCGCGGCACCCTGCGCGTGGGCCTCGAAGGCACCTATCCTCCTTTTAGCTTCCAGGGCGATGACGGTAAGCTGACCGGCTTTGAAGTGGAGTTCGCCAACGAGCTGGCGAAACATCTGGGCGTGAAGGCTGACCTCAAACCGACCAAGTGGGACGGTATGCTGGCCTCGCTGGATTCCAAGCGCATTGACGTGGTGATTAACCAGGTCACTATCTCTGATGAACGTAAGAAAAAATACGATTTCTCCACCCCGTACACGATCTCCGGTGTGCAGGCGCTGGTGAAGAAAGGCAACGAAGGCGCGATTAAAACCGCAGCGGATCTGAAAGGCAAGAAAGTGGGCGTCGGGCTGGGCACAAACTATGAAGAGTGGCTGCGTCAGAACGTCCAGGGCGTGGATGTCCGCACCTATGATGACGATCCGACCAAATACCAGGATCTGCGCGTAGGCCGTATTGACGCCATTCTGGTTGACCGTCTGGCGGCGCTGGATCTGGTGAAGAAAACTAACAACACGCTGGCGGTAACCGGCGAAGCGTTCTCCCGTCAGGAAGCTGGCGTTGCACTACGCAAAGGCAACGATGACCTGCTGAAAGCGGTAGATGGCGCGATCGCGGATATGCAGAAAGATGGCAGCCTGAAGGCCCTGTCAGAGAAATGGTTTGGCGCTGACGTGACAAAATAAAGGCCAGCGGTGAAAAAAGGCGCTCCTGGAAGCGCCTTTTTTTATTTAGCGCGTAACTGTGTGCATAATGAAGCATAACTGAGTCAGGAGGGGCCATGTCACTGCAAAATTTAACCCGCTTTCCGCGTCTGGAATTGATCGGCGCGCCGACGCCGCTGGAGTATCTGCCGCGTCTGTCCGATCACCTCGGGCGCGAAATATTTATCAAACGTGATGATACGACGCCGTTGGCGATGGGGGGAAACAAACTGCGCAAGCTGGAGTTTCTCGCCGCCGATGCGCTGCGCGAAGGGGCGGATACTTTAATTACCGCCGGCGCGATCCAGTCTAACCATGTGCGCCAGACGGCGGCGGTCGCCGCCAAACTGGGCCTGCACTGCGTGGCGCTGCTGGAAAATCCCATCGGCACCCGTGCGGAGAACTATCTGAGCAATGGCAACCGCCTGCTGCTGGATCTGTTTAATACCCAGGTTGAGATGTGCGATGCCCTGACCGATCCCGCTGCGCAGCTCGACGAGCTGGCGACCCGTATCGAAGCGCAGGGGTACCGCCCGTATGTCATTCCGGTCGGCGGTTCAAACGCCCTTGGGGCGCTAGGCTATGTGGAAAGCGCGCTGGAAATCGCCCAGCAGTGCGAAGACGCGGTGGAGATTTCGTCGGTGGTGGTCGCCTCCGGGAGCGCCGGCACCCATGCCGGACTGGCGGTCGGCCTTGAACAGCTGATGCCGCAGGCGGAACTGATTGGGGTGACGGTGTCGCGCGCTGTTGCCGACCAGCTGCCGAAAGTGGTAGCGCTGCAGCAGGCCGTGGCCCACAGCCTTGAGCTGCAGGCGAAAGCCGACATCATCCTGTGGGACGATTACTTTGCCCCAGGCTACGGGACGCCAAATGAGGAAGGAATGGCCGCCGTGAAGCTGCTGGCGCAACTGGAAGGTATTTTGCTCGACCCGGTTTATACCGGCAAAGCGATGGCCGGACTTATCGATGGCATTACGCAGAAACGCTTTAAGGATGAAGGGCCGATTTTGTTCGTCCATACCGGCGGAGCGCCGGCGCTGTTTGCCTATCATCCTCACCTCTAATACAGAAACCACAGCATGCAAGAAAGTATTCAACTGGTCATCGATTCTGCGCCTTTTCTACTGAAAGGCGCCGTCTTTACGCTGCAGCTGAGCATTGGCGGGATGTTTTTCGGCCTGGTGCTGGGCTTTATCCTGGCGCTGATGCGCATGTCGACCCTCTGGCCGGTAAAATGGCTGGCGCGCATGTATATCTCCATTTTTCGCGGGACACCGCTTATCGCTCAGCTGTTTATGATCTACTACGGTTTGCCGCAGTTTGGCATTGAGCTTGACCCGATCCCGGCGGCGATGATCGGCTTATCGCTGAACACGGCGGCCTACGCGGCGGAAACCCTGCGCGCGGCCATCGCCTCGATTGACAAAGGGCAATGGGAAGCGGCGGCCAGTATCGGTATGACCCCCTGGCAGACGATGCGTCGGGCTATTTTACCCCAGGCGGCGCGGGTCGCTTTGCCGCCGCTCTCTAACAGTTTTATCAGCCTGGTAAAAGATACCTCGCTGGCGGCGACGATCCAGGTGCCGGAGCTGTTCCGTCAGGCGCAGCTTATCACCTCGCGTACGCTGGAGGTCTTCACCATGTATCTGGCCGCCTCTCTGATCTACTGGGTGATGGCGACGGTACTCTCCTCGCTGCAGAACTATTTTGAAAACCAGCTGAACCGCCAGGAGCGTGATCCGAAATGAGTGCGATTGAAGTAAAAAGCCTGGTGAAAAAATTCCATGGCCAGACGGTGCTCCACGGTATCGACCTCGAGGTGCAGGAAGGCGAAGTGGTGGCAATCATCGGCCCCAGCGGCTCGGGTAAAACCACCCTGCTGCGCAGCATTAATCTGCTGGAGCAACCGGAGAGCGGCACTATCCGCGTCGGCGATGTGACGATCGACGCTGGTCGCAGCCTCGGGCCGCAAAAAGGGCTTATCCGTCGGCTGCGCCAGCACGTTGGCTTTGTCTTCCAGAACTTCAACCTGTTTCCCCACCGGACGGTGCTGGAGAACATCATTGAAGGGCCGGTCATCGTAAAAGGTGAAGACAAGCAGGAGTCGATGGCGCGGGCGCGCGATCTGCTGGCGAAAGTGGGCCTCAGCGGCAAAGAGAACAGCTATCCGCGCCGCCTCTCTGGCGGGCAGCAGCAACGGGTCGCGATTGCCCGCGCGCTGGCCATGCGTCCGGACGTGATCCTGTTTGATGAACCGACCTCGGCTCTCGATCCCGAGCTGGTAGGGGAGGTGCTCAATACCATCCGCCAGCTGGCGCAGGAGAAACGTACCATGGTTATCGTGACCCATGAAATGAGCTTCGCTCGCGACGTTGCCGATCGGGCGATTTTTATGGATCAGGGACGCATCGTTGAACAAGGCGAGGCCAAAGCGCTGTTCGCCTCGCCTCAGCAGCCGCGAACCCGCCAGTTCCTCGAAAAATTCCTGATGCAATAGAGCAGGCGCAGGCGCGGCGGCTCGCTTTCGTGTGAGCCGCCGCAATGAGTCCAATTCCACGCTGGGGTAACACCCCATCGTCACGTCTTTGTGCTATTTACTCCCCTGGCCGTATACACCGCTTCCCATCCCCCCTTGTAGGGTGTAGAAAATGAAGGGAGGGGCCTTAGTTTCAGCGCAGCGAACTGGGAAAAGGCAAGTCTTCAGGCTAATAAATGCGACAGCTACGATATTTTATACATATAAATAAGATTTATGTGTTAGTTTTCTGTATTTATAATAATGATTATCAATCAGGAGTTATTTGCACAGCTATGAGGGACAATGATTTTTTCAGCTGGCGGCGGGATATGCTGCATCAATTTCAGTCCATGGCCGCCGCTCAGGAGGTTTATAATCTCCTGCAACGAGAAACAGAAACGCTGGAATATGATTTCTATACGCTTTGTGTGCGTCACCCGGTGCCTTTCACTCGCCCCCGCGTCACGTTTCAGTCGACCTATCCCCGCGCATGGATGTCTCATTACCAGGCAGAGAATTATTTCGCCATAGATCCCGTATTACGCCCGGAGAATTTTATGCGTGGCCATCTGCCGTGGGAAGATGGGCTGTTTCGCGATACGCAGGCGTTATGGGACGGCGCGCGCGACCATGGTCTGCAAAAAGGGGTGACACAGTGCCTGACGTTGCCGAATCATGCTCAGGGTTTTCTCTCCGTCTCCGCGAACAACCGTTTGCCGAACGCTTATGCTGAAGATGAGCTGGAGCTGCGCTTGCGAACGCTGACGGAGCTGAGCCTGCTGACGCTCTTGCGTCTTGAAGATGAGATGGTGATGCCGCCGGAGATGAAATTCAGCCGGCGCGAACTGGAGATCCTCAAATGGACCGCGGAAGGAAAGACCTCTGCGGAGGTGGCGATGATTCTCTCGATTTCGGAAAATACGGTCAATTTCCATCAGAAGAATATGCAACGGAAATTTAACGCGCCGAATAAAACGCAAATTGCCTGTTACGCTGTGGCGACAGGGTTAATCTGAAGGCGCCTGCCGTTCTGCGTGCCAGACGTGATACCGGCTGTCAGTCATACTTTCAGCCGGTACAGGATTACTGCCGATAAGCTTGTTTAATTTGCTTAACGGTGCTGGAGAATACGGCGGCCTGAGCCTCATCTTCCATCTGCGCGATCTGCTTTTCCATTTTAATAATCACGCGACCCGCATCTGCCTGGCCCATCGCCTGCAGCATCAGCGTCATCATCGCTTTCAGGCAGGAGACTTCCTGCGCCAGTTCCTGATTATTTTCTGCAGTGGAAAAATCTGGTGTGCTCATCGATATCCTCGTTTACTCGCTGCGCTATTGCGCTCTACTCAATGTGAAGGCCGCGCAGTATACCACAAGCGACAGAAAAAAAAGGAGTGCTTAATTTCTGTTCTCTCATCTGAGCTGTGAATGGTTTTATGCTTCAGATAAGACGTAATAGCCATCGTCAGGCCAATAATTGCCACTATCTATTTAGTACGTTAATAATTGTTACATATTTAGCCTCGTATTTATGCGCTACGTAATCTGTTGTGTTTTTTGTGCCTTCTGTATGGGGATTGTTAAAAAATAAGACTCGTGCAACCGACTGTTCGCAATGACTTTCCACTGAGTGTGCACAGACATTGCCATAAATGAGAGCCAAATCGAGGCGAGGGCATTTTTTTGCCTTTTAAAATAGCAATAAAACCCGGTAATATGTGGGAGATAAAGTATCAGTAGCGTTATCCCTCATTCTGGAGATTATTCCTTTGATCAACGTTCTTCTTGTTGATGACCACGAACTGGTGCGCGCAGGGATACGACGCATTCTGGAAGATATAAAAGGGATTAAAGTCGCTGGCGAAGCCTGCTGCGGCGAAGACGCCGTCAAGTGGTGCCGGGCTAATTCCGCCGATGTCGTCCTGATGGACATGAACATGCCCGGGATCGGGGGTCTGGAAGCGACGCGCAAAATTGCGCGCTCGGTAGCGGGCACGAAAGTGATCATGTTGACCGTGCATACTGAGAATCCCTTACCTGCCAAGGTCATGCAGGCGGGGGCGGCAGGCTATCTCAGTAAGGGCGCCGCGCCACAGGAAGTGGTGAATGCGATTCGCTGCGTCGCGTCAGGGCAACGTTATATTGCCTCTGATATTGCTCAGCAAATGGCGTTAAGTCAGATTGAACCGGAAAAAACAGAATCGCCGTTTGCCAGTTTGTCTGAACGCGAATTGCAGATTATGCTGATGATCACCAAAGGTCAGAAGGTGAATGAGATCTCAGAGCAGCTGAATCTGAGTCCTAAAACGGTTAACAGCTATCGCTATCGGATGTTCAGCAAATTGAACATTCATGGCGATGTCGAGCTGACCCACCTGGCAATTCGCCATGGCCTGTGTAATGCGGAGTCGTTAGCAAGCCAGTGAGTGATGTTTTTGACGCAAAAGCTTTCCTGAAAACGGTAACTAGCCAGCCCGGTGTGTATCGGATGTATGATGCTGGCGGAACCGTCATCTATGTTGGCAAAGCCAAAGATTTGAAAAAGCGGCTCAGCAGCTACTTCCGCAGCAACCTCGCGTCGCGTAAAACGGAAGCGCTGGTGGCGCTGATCGCGCAAATCGACGTGACCGTCACCCATACCGAGACGGAAGCGCTGCTGCTTGAGCACAACTATATCAAGCTGTACCAGCCGCGGTACAACGTGCTGTTGCGCGACGATAAGTCGTATCCTTTTATTTTCCTCAGTGGCGATACCCATCCGCGTCTGGCGATGCATCGTGGCGCCAAACATGCGAAGGGCGAGTATTTTGGTCCTTTTCCCAACGGCTATGCCGTGCGCGAGACCCTGGCGCTGCTGCAGAAGATCTTTCCCATCCGTCAGTGTGAAAACAGCGTCTACCGCAATCGCTCCCGTCCCTGTCTACAGTATCAGATTGGCCGCTGCCTCGGGCCGTGCGTGGCGGGGCTGGTCAGTGAAGACGAGTATGCACAGCAGGTGGAGTATGTGCGGCTGTTTCTTGCCGGCAAAGATGACCAGGTGCTGACTCAGCTCATCGCGCGGATGGAGAAGGCGAGCCAGAACCTTGAGTTTGAAGAGGCGGCGCGCATTCGCGACCAGATTCAGGCCGTCCGCCGCGTGACTGAGAAACAGTTTGTCTCTAACACCGGCGACGATCTTGACGTGATCGGGGTTGCCTTCGATGCCGGCATGGCTTGCGTCCATGTACTGTTTATCCGCCAGGGTAAAGTACTGGGCAGCCGCAGCTACTTCCCGAAAGTGCCTGGCGGCACCGAGCTGGGCGAGGTCGTCGAGACCTTTGTCGGCCAGTTCTATCTGCAGGGCAGCCAGATGCGCACGCTGCCGGGGGAAATTTTGCTCGACTTTAACCTCGGAGATAAGACGCTGCTGGCCGAGTCGCTGTCAGAACTGGCGGGGCGTCGAATCCATGTGCAGACCAAGCCGCGCGGCGACCGGGCGCGTTATCTTAAGCTGGCGCGCACCAATGCCGCGACGGCGTTAACCACCAAATTGTCTCAGCAATCGACCATTCATCAGCGTCTGCAGGCGCTGGCCTCCGTGCTGGAGCTGCCGGCGGTGAAGCGGATGGAGTGCTTTGATATCAGCCACACCATGGGCGAACAGACCGTCGCCTCCTGCGTGGTATTTGACAGCAATGGTCCGCTGCGCGCGGAGTACCGGCGATACAATATCGCCGGCATCACCCCGGGCGATGACTATGCGGCGATGAATCAGGTCCTGCGCCGTCGCTATGGCAAAGCGATTGATGACAACAAGATTCCGGATGTGATCCTGATAGACGGCGGCAAGGGGCAGCTGGCGCAGGCGAAAGCGGTGTTTGCGGAGCTGGACGTCCCCTGGGATAAACATCATCCGCTGCTGCTGGGCGTGGCGAAAGGTAGCGATCGTAAAGCCGGCCTGGAAACGTTATTCTTTGAGCCGGAAGGCGAGGGGTTTAGCCTGCCGCCGGATTCGCCGGCTCTGCACGTGATCCAGCATATCCGCGATGAATCGCATGATCATGCAATCTCCGGCCATCGCAAAAAACGGGCGAAAGTGAAGAACACCAGCTCGCTTGAGACTATCGAGGGGGTGGGGCCGAAGCGTCGCCAGATGCTGCTGAAGTACATGGGTGGACTGCAGGGGCTACAGCAGGCCAGCGTCGAAGAAATTGCCAAAGTACCGGGCATCTCTCACGCTCTGGCAGAAAAGATCTTCTACTCGTTGAAACATTAGGGGCTCTGTAGCAACATAGGGCTAATTTTTACTTACAACAGATAGTTACCCGTCACTATGCAATTTAATATCCCTACGTTGCTTACTCTGTTCCGCGTCATCCTGATCCCGTTCTTTGTGCTGGCGTTTTATCTGCCCTTTAGCTGGGCGCCGTTTGCCTGCGCGCTGATTTTCTTTGTTGCCGCTGTGACCGACTGGTTTGATGGTTTCCTCGCCCGTCGCTGGAACCAGAGTACCCGGTTCGGCGCCTTCCTCGATCCGGTGGCCGATAAAGTCATGGTGGCTATCGCCATGGTGCTGGTCGCTGAGCACTATCACACCTGGTGGGTCACGCTGCCGGCGGCGACGATGATTGCCCGGGAAATTATTATCTCCGCGCTGCGCGAGTGGATGGCGGAGTTGGGAAAACGCAGCAGCGTGGCGGTCTCGTGGATTGGCAAAGTAAAAACCACCGCGCAGATGACCGCCCTGGTGTGGATGCTGTGGCGTCCTTATCCGTGGGTGGAATGGGCAGGGATCGCGCTTTTCCTCGTGGCGGCGGTGCTGACGCTGTGGTCGATGCTGCAATATTTGAACGCGGCGCGCGGCGATTTGCTTGATCAGTGATCGTTTCGCCGTTATTTTCAGCAAACGATGCAAAGTTGCGAAAAATACCGTTGACTCACCGCGAGAGATAAGTAGAATGCAACGCATCGAACGGCGGCACAGTCTTCCAGACGATAACAAAATCAAGTGATTAGCAAAAAACTTGATGATGCGGGAATAGCTCAGTTGGTAGAGCACGACCTTGCCAAGGTCGGGGTCGCGAGTTCGAGTCTCGTTTCCCGCTCCAAATTAATAGCATCGGCATAGGCGGGTGCTTCAGTATCAAAGGCGCGTTAGCAAAGCGGTTATGTAGCGGATTGCAAATCCGTCTAGTCCGGTTCGACTCCGGAACGCGCCTCCACTTTATATCCCGAGCCCGGATGGTGGAATCGGTAGACACAAGGGATTTAAAATCCCTCGGCGTTCGCGCTGTGTGGGTTCAAGTCCCACTCCGGGTACCATTGGGATAAAAGCAGAATAATCAAAGCAATAAGCAGTGTCGTGAAACCACCTACGGGTGGTTTTTTTGTTTTTAAATCCCTCTTCATCACGACATGTCATCCTGTTTCTCTTGTCCATCTTGCGCTACACCCGAATTATTGTCACTGGCTAAGCCTGCGCCTGGAGATACGGGGTGCCGCTCTGAATCCGGGCAAGGAGAAGCTTGAAGTCAAGGTCTGTGACCGGCACAGACTTCTGGCGTAAAGGCTTACCGTCGCGAAGCAGGTCCGAGTCGCGGTGGATAATCGGCTTAACGGGTGGGGGATAAGGCGTTCGGGACGATCTCGCTCCCCCAGGCCAGCAGGGAGGAAGCGAGTGGGTACAAGACGAGACAGCGGACCGGCGTTGAAACCGTCTCTATAGTTCGAGGTTGAAAGAAAGTACTGTCGATATAAATACCATCTCATCCGTAAGCGAGGGGAATTTGCCGGTAAATTTTTCTTCAGACTCCGGGGTAAAACGATATAGCGAATAATTGTCCCCAGGAGCGATGCTCTCCAGTTGAATATGAGAGGGTTTCCGCAGTGAAAAAGCTAACAGATAGAAGTTCGTCGTATGCTGAGCAAGTTCGGCGACTAATGCCGGGGGCACCTTTACAAGATTGATCTCTTCTCTGCAGCAAATGACAAAAAGCTTGCCATCCGCGCTTATTAATATGTTCCTGAACCTCTTTACTGCCCGGACGTAATACGCCTAAACGGTTCGAGGGATCGCGATGGGTGAAAATCGTCCTTCAGGCAATCGATGACCATCGCGGGGCAGGAAAAAATCCAGTCAAAAGGCAGAGAGGTGTTTTCAGATTGAATTTTTTCAGTGTCCGCGATGTTAAACAATGGCTTCCTGGAGACACAATGTGCTTTACAGCCAACCGCTCTTGAGTCTCCGTCCCTGATACACAATGTGGCGGGAGACACATATTCTCGAATGCCATTCTGGATGTTGTTAATCCCTTGAACTCGTCACTGTTTATCAGCGATGCGTTAAGAAGTTGTGTTGATTCTGCAAGCGGCTTGTCAGAAGTTGCGTGAGGATCTCCAGGTCGACCCAGTAATATTTTATACGTTGACTTTATTAATCATATTTTTAGATATTTTTCCTGGTTGTCATCTGCCATTTTTTATCCATTTGAAGCCGTAGTGGTACCTTATTTAATTGCTGCTTATATATAACAACATCAATCATGCGGTCTTATGGCAAATTGATTCAAGATTGGCAATGCAGCAAAAAATAGCGACTGCAGGGAACGGCGTCGTTGAATATCCTCGGCAGAATCGGGTGGCTATCGATGTCTGGGCTGACAGCGGCAATATCGCGAATAGGATCGCCACGTAGTGGAGAACCACTCCATTGTCACCGGCAATCGCTCATTTGTCCCAGGACAAAACCATCTCTCCCTGCTACTATCGTCCGGACACTTCTCCCAGCCTGCCGGAGGCATCATGTTCACAGGGCTTTGCGCATTTCCGTTGACGCCGCTGCATCAGCAAAATATCGATGAAAAAGCGTTTATTCGTATTCTTGCTCGTCTTACCGATGCGGGAGTCGACTCCCTGGGCATCTTAGGCTCAACCGGCAGCTACGCTTATCTCAGTCGTGAGCAGCGCAAGCGGGTCGTGCAGGTGGCGAAGGCGCATGCCGGGTCGACCCCGATGATGGTCGGCGTCGGCGCCATCGCCACCAGCGAGGTGCTGCGGCTGGTGGAAGATGCCCAGCAGGCCGGGGCGGATGCATTGCTCCTGCCGATGATGTCCTATCAGCCGCTGTTTGCGGAGGAGATCTATGCTTTTTACGAGGAGGTCTGCCGGCATGCCTCGGTGCCGGTTTGCCTGTATGACAATCCCCGTACCACCCATGTGACGTTATCGGATGAGCTGCAGGGGCGCATTGCCGCCTTACCGGCCATCGCCTCGATTAAAATTCCCGGTCTGCCCGCGCCACAGGCCAGCGAACGGGTGGCGGCGCTGCGTCGTCATCTGCCTTGCGGCGTCACGCTTGGCGTGAGCGGTGACGTCCGGGCGACAGCGGGCTTGCAGGCCGGCTGTGAGGTCTGGTACTCGGTCTGCGGCGGACTCTTTCCCCGGATCTCACTGGCGCTGGTAAAAGCCATCCGTCACGGCGACGCGGAACAGGTGGCGGCGCTGAATAAGCAACTGGCGCCCCTCTGGCGGTGCTTTGACCGCTACGGCGGCAGCCTGCGGGTGATCGCCGCCGCTGCGGCCATCCTGGGATTGTGCGACCCTGACTCGCTTCCCCGCCCCTTGCTGCCGTTAGGGGAGGAGGCCTGTCGCGACGTGGCGGCGGCGCTACAAGGGCTGGCCTGATTGTGTCGGGTCGGCGCAGGCGCAATGGGCGCAGCCGGGTGGCTTTCTGCCGGCATTTCGGCTACTGTAGGCCCGATTTTTACCATGCGAGCCTGTGAATGAATACCGGACCCTTAAACGAAAACGAACTGGAATGGCTGGACGAGACGCTGGCGAAATACGCCACCGAGGGCGCTATTCTGGATGTCTCTGAACTGGATGGCCTGCTGACGGCGATCCTCTCGGCGCCCACCGCTATTGAACCCGCCCAGTGGCTGTTGGCGATCTGGGGTGGCGCAGATAATGTGCCACGCTGGGCCAACGACCGCGAGCGCGATCGCTTTGTCAATCTGACGCTGCAGCATATGAGCGATATCGCCGAACGGCTTGAGTCTTATCCCGATCAGTTCGAACCGCTGTTCGGCACCCGCGAAGCGGAAGGTCAGGAGCTAACCATCGTTGAAGAGTGGTGTTTTGGCTATCTGCGCGGCGTGGCGCTGAGCGACTGGTCGACGCTACCCGCTGAACTTCAGCCTGAGCTGGAGGCGATTGCGCTTCACGGTAGCGAAGAACAGTTTTCCGCGCTGGATAATCTGACGGCGGATGAATTTATCGCCAGTATCGAGCGTATCACCCCGGCGGCGCTGGCGCTTTACCAGTACTGGATGGCGAATCCGCAGCCGGAGGTGGTCCCGCAGCCGGTAAGAAATGAGACGAAAGTCGGACGTAACGATCCCTGCCCGTGCGGCAGCGGTAAAAAGTATAAGCAGTGTTGCTTAGCGAAATGAAAAAGGGGCCGGCTGGCCCCTTCTTTTATCCCACCGCCGGTAACAGCCCGGCGACGATGCAGAACTGGATCGCCACGATGCCGATCCCGCACAGCAGGACCAGCCACAGCGCCGGGGCGCCGCCGGCCACCCGCCAGGCGGCCTGCGGATGCAGTCGGCGACTCTTCATGACCAGCATGGCCGGTAACATCAGGGCCAGAACGGCCAACGCCACCCCGGCGTAGCCCAGGGCCATGACGAAGCCGCGGGGATAGAACAGGGCGAACGCCAGCGGCGGCAAAAAGGTGATCATCCCGCTCTGCAGACGCCCGCTGACGTTGTTTTTGCGCTGAAACATATCGGCCAGATAATCAAACAGCCCGAGCGAGACGCCGAGGAAGGAGGTCGCCAGCGCAAGGTCGGCAAACAGGTGTACTGCCAGCTCCACGTGCGGTGACGCTACCACTTCGCGGATCGCCTCCAGCAGACCGTTCAGACCGGCATGTTGCGCCAGCAGGGCGGTAAAGGCTGGGGCGTCAATACTGCCCAGCGTCGCCAGCTGCCAGAAAATATAGGCCACCAGCGGAATAAAACTGCCGATAATAAACACCCGACGCAGTTTACGGATATCGCCCCCCAGATAGCTGACGATGCTCGGCACGCTGCCGTGAAAGCCGAAGGAGGTAAAGATCACCGGAATGGCCGACAGCGCCAGGCCTTGCTCAACCGGCAGCGTGAGGAGATTCACCTGATGAATGTGCGGCATCAGCAGGGCCAGCATAATCACCAGGAAGACGATTTTGGCGCTAAACAGGAAGCGATTGAACAGGTCGACCAGCGCGGTGCCAATGCACACCACCGCCCCGCCGAGCAGGGTGAAGATCAGTACGCCTGCGGCCGGCGGCAGCTGCCAGTCCAGCCACTGGTTGAGGCTGGAAGCGAGTAATTCGCCGGCGCCACTGATGTAGGCCGCCGTGAGGGCGTATAACAGAAACAGCATGCACAACCCGGTGATCCACTGTCCGTAACGGCCCAGATAGCGCGCCGCCAGAGAACCGAGCCCCATATCGGCAGGGACATGCTGGTAGACTTCCAGCAGCAAAAGGGCGGTATAGCACATCAATGCCCACAGGGTGAAAAGTAAACCCAGCGTGACGGTAAACCCGACGCCTGCGGCGGCCAATGGCATTGCCAACATTCCTGCACCGATTGTGGTGCCGGCTACGATTAAAATACTGCCCAGAGTGCGGTTCTTCACGCTTTTCGCTATCCCTACAGCAAATCACAATAATTTATGCCGCGCAGAGTAGGGGATATTGCGTCTTTCGTCAAATCAGGGTTACAAGCAGTGTAATCAAAACTTTACGAATTCGAAAGGGCGAAAGCCTGCGCTGGCGCAAGGCGCGGGCCGCCGGTCTGGCCTAAGCTGACGTTTTTTTCCGGAGGGGTTATGTCTTCTATACATGGTCATGAAGTGCTGCAGATGATGCTGGCGTCGGGGGAGTGCTGGACGGCAGCTTCGCTGGAGGCGGCCATACACCGTCGCTTTGGCGCAGAGGCGCGCTTTCACACCTGTTCGGCGGAAAATCTGAGCGCTGCGGAGCTGGTGGCGTTTTTAGAGCAAAAAGGTAAATTTATTGCCAGAGCGACAGGGTTTACCACCGCAGAAAATAAGATTTGCCAGCATTAAAAATGCCGCGACGGAGAAGCGTCGCGGCGCGAGCAATTAATTCTGCGTATCGAGAGTGGCCAGCTCTTTGTCGATAAAGTACAGACCTTCACCGCTTTTCCCGGCGAGGGTCAGTTTGTCAATTACCGATTTAAATAATTTCTCTTCTTCATGCTGTTCGGCGACATACCACTGCAGGAAATTAAAGGTCGGGTAATCCTGACTGGTCATAGCCGCGTGCGCCAGTTCATTAATTTTTTGCGTGATCAGCTGCTCGTGCTCATAGGTCTGGCGGAACAGTTCATCCAGTGACGCATACTCGGCAAACGGGGAGGCGATGGCGTTGATGCGCGGCAGGCTGCCGGTGTCGGTCAGGTAGTCGAACAGGCGCTGCATATGGGTCATCTCTTCCTGGGCATGGCGGCGCAGGAAGGCCGCAGCCCCTTCAAAACTATGGTAACTGCACCAGGCGCTCATTTGCTGATAAAGAAGAGAAGAATAAAGTTCAAGATTCATCTGTTCATTCAGTTTGTCGATCATTTCCGTTTTCAGCATCGTCGCGCTCCTGGAATTAAAAAATAGATGTTATCGGCTGCCACTATAATTTGTTATTTAATTATTTGCAAAAAGTAAATTTAAAAAGGATTTATTTAAAATGCTAATGGGAATAACACGCATTGGCAATTTAATAATAAATGAGAATGGTTTTAATTTATTATTAGTTTTTTGCGGAGGCGAAACGACGCCCTCTGCGGGTTGCCTGGTGGGGAGCGCCATGCGGAGTGGTCCTGATGAGGGGCGACACGGTAACCTGAGCGGCAGAGGCGGTGAAAATGTGAAGCGCTGCGTAATTTTTAAAACAACTTTTCATAAAATTTGAAAGTTTGTTTTCCAGGTAGTAGAGTGCAGTCAACGCCAATGACATTCTGCGGGCAGGCCCGCACAGCATTCAGGAGAGTAAACCATGAAGATTGCACTGATGATGGAGAACAGCCAGGCGAACAAAAACGCCATCATCCTCAAGGAGCTTAACGCGGTTGCCGACGAAAAAGGATTTCCGGTCTTTAACGTCGGTATGAGCGATGAGAACGATCATCATCTGACCTATATTCACCTCGGGATCATGGCCAGCATCCTGCTGAATTCGAAGGCGGTCGACTTCGTGGTCACCGGCTGCGGTACCGGCCAGGGAGCGCTGATGTCGCTGAACATCCATCCTGGCGTGGTCTGCGGCTACTGTATCGACCCGGCGGACGCGTTCCTGTTTGCCCAGATCAACAACGGTAACGCGCTGTCGCTGCCGTTTGCCAAAGGTTTCGGCTGGGGCGCCGAGCTGAATGTGCGCTTTATCTTTGAAAAAGCCTTTACCGGTCGTAACGGCGAAGGCTATCCGCCGGAGCGCAAAGAACCGCAGGTGCGTAATGCCGGGATCCTCAACCAGGTCAAAGCGGCGGTAGTCAAAGAAAATTATCTCGACACCCTGCGCGCCATCGATCCGGAGCTGGTGAAAACTGCGGTCTCTGGCCCTCGCTTCCAGCAGTGCTTCTTCGAAAACTGCCAGGATAAAGCGATCGAAGCGTTCGTCCGTCAGATCGTCGGGTAATCGTTATCAGGGCCAGCGCCGCTGGCCCTTCCATCATTCAGGTTTTCTTCGCCGACACGCTGCTGCCTGCCGTTTTAGCCAGATGCAGGCTGTCGATCATCCCCACCAGACAGATCACCGCGATAAACACAAATGCCAGGCGAAAGCTGATCCCCGGCACGGCGGAAAGGTGCAGCCAGTCGCCGACCTGTTCCCCCAGGCGAATGCCGATCGCCCCAAGCGTGATCCCCAGCCCCACCGCCAGCTGCGACGCGGTACTGAACAGGGTATTGGCATCGCTCATCTGCGCGGCGGGGACATCGGCAAAGGCCAGCGTGCTCACGCCCGTGAACTGAACAGAGCGAAACACCCCGCCGAGATAAAGGATCAGCATGATCGCCCAGACCGGGGTTTGCGGCGTGAGCAGCGCGCATGCCAGCAGCGAACAGACGTTCAGCGCGCCGTTGATCAACAGCAGGCGACGAAAGCCCAGCCAGCGGATCAGCGGCGTGGTGGCGGGTTTAATGGTTAAATTGCCGACAAATACCGCCAGCACCAGCAGGCCGGAGTGAAAGGGATCCATACCGAACCCCACCTGGAACAGCAGGGGGAGCAGAAAGGGCACCGCGCTGATGGAGGCCCGGAACAGCGAGCCGCCGTACATCGTCACCCGGAACGTCGGCACCTGCAGGGCGTCGAGACGAACCATAGGCGCCGCCGCCCGGCGGAAATGACGAATGGAATATAACAGACAGCCGAAGCCCAGCGCCGCGAGGGCCAGCGTGGGCCAGATCTCCGGCTGGCGAGCGCCGAGCCGTTCCATCGCGGTGACCAGGCTAACCATCGCCACCGCGGTCGTGATAAATCCTGTCATATCGAAGGCGCGCCGCTCCGTTTCGCGGATATCAGGAATGATGCGCAGCGACAGGATAATCGCCGCAACGCCCAGCGGGACATTGATAAAGAAGATCCAGTGCCAGCTGGCGTAGCGGGTAATAAAGCCTCCCAAAGGCGGGCCGATAATGGGGGCCACCAGCGCAGGCCAGGTGAGGGTGGCGATGGCTTTAATCAGCAGGTGTTTCGGCGTGGTGCGCAGTACCGCCAGACGGCCGACGGGGACCATCAGCGCGCCGCCAATTCCCTGCAGGATACGCATGGCGACAAAGGTATGCACGTCGCTGGAGAGGCCGCAAAAGATCGAGGCAAGGGTAAAAATGGCCAGAGCGAGGGTGAAGATAGCCCGGGCGCCGAAGCGATCGGCGATCCAGCCGCTGGCCGGGATCAGCACCGCGAGGGTTATCAGATAGGCGCTGATGCCGATATTAAGCTCGACGGCGGTGACGCCAAAATCTCTCGCCATGTCGGGCAGGGCGGTAGCGATCACCGTCCCGTCGAGAAACTCCATAAAAAAGGCGCCAGCCACCAGCAGCGCCGGGGCTGAAAAGGCACGTTCGTTACCGGAAGAGATCGCGGTGTTCATGTTGTCGCTGCCATCAAGAGGATCCTCGGCAAAGCGGCAGCAGAGGCGCGGCCAGCCACTCGGGTGGTGAAAAAAACCTGCCGCGGCAGGTTTTATTATCGTTATCGATTTAGGGTACTATTACGCTCCTGAAAAAAGGAGTAATTAATGTCTCAACATCTTACCGAACACGACGAGCTGGTTTCCGATGTGGTTGCCTGCCAGCTGGTTATCAAGCAGATCCTCGACGTGATTGACGTCATCGCGCCGGTGGAAGTGCGTGAAAAAATGACCAGTCAGCTGAAAGCCATCGACTTCGCCAGTCACCCGGCTTCTGCCGACCCGGTGACGCTTCGCGCGGTGCAAAAAGCGATTGCCCTGATTGAGCTGAAGTTTACCCCGCAGGAAGAAACGCATTAATAACCGGCCCCGCGGATTACCGCCGGGGCCTTTTTCTTTAATGAGAAACCACGGTCTGCACTGGCGCAGGCTCAGCGGTTTTAAACAATTTGCTGTTGCCCCAGCACTCTTCGTAGCGATGGCCAACCAGATCCTCAACGATTGCCCGCACCTCCGGCGCAATATCACTGATTTTACCGCCAGCTTTAATCCGCGCGACTTCCTGCAGAACCACCAGATGGGCTTTACGGTCCAGTTTCATCTGCTTACTGAAGACGATGGCGGCCAGGGCTAAGGCGACGACACCGACGCAGAATACCACCGCGATGGCGGTCACGGCGCTTTCCGGTTGGCTGTGCGCTTTTGACTGGAAACCGTAAAAGCTCAGGATGGCTCCCATCGAAAACACCACAATCGAGCGCAGAATTTTCCCTGAGAAGGTCATGGCGCCGGCATAGATGCCTTCCCGGCGGCGTCCGGTGTAGATTTCGTCGACATCGGCGAGGAAGGTGTAAACGGTCCAGGGAATATAGTAAACCCCGCCGGTCCCCAGGCCGAACAGCACGGTAATACCGAACATCAGCACTGTCGCCAGGCCTGACGGCAGATGGAAGAACCACAGCGAGGTATACAGCAGGACTGCGAAAATCACGATCCCCAGCGCGAGGATATAGGGTTTGCTAAAGCCCTTTTTCACACACAGACCGATAAACAGCGCGGTGGAGATCAGCTGCAGAATCGAGTTCAGGCTGTTCAGCCCGGCCACCATTGCCGGATCGTGCTGCAGAACGAATATCACGAAATAGGTGAAGATGGAGGCAAACAGCCATTCCGCGCCAAACCCGCACAGGTACATACCGAGATGTTTGCGGAACACGCGCAGATAAAAGGTGGAACGCATGTCTTTCGCCAGCGACAGCAGGGTGCTCAGCAGCCCCTTTTTCGCGCTGGTATCCACGGCTTCCGCACGCTCGCGCTCCCAGCTGCACAGCCACAGGCAGGTAATCGCGACGATCAGGATCGCGCCATAGGTCAGCCCGGTGAGGAAGAAAGGGGTGGCGGAATCTTTGCCGTACAGCAGAATGAACTGTCCGGGAATAAACGCGGCGAGGAAGTTGGCCAGCTTGCCGAAGATGGCTTTATAGCCGGTGAGCTTTGAGCGTAGCGAGAAATCATCGGTCATCTCTGTCGCCAGCGTCTCATAGGGCACCATGATGGAGGTATAGATGATCTCAAACACCACATAGGTACACAGGTAGTACCAGAAACTCAGGCCCTCTACCCATAGCAGCGGGTAGAACAGCATCAGAGGAATGCCGATCAGCAAAAAGAAGCGCCGACGGCCAAAGCGCTTGCCTAACCGCGTTTTGCCAAAATTATCCGTCAGATAGCCCATCAGCGGGTTGCTGATGGCGTCGATGATGCTGGCGACGGAGAAGATAAATGAGGCCTCGATCAGCGTCAGGCCGCAAAAGGTCGTATAAAAATAGAGTAGCCATGCTCCGCTTATCGCCAGTGCGCCACTCCCTAACAGGTTACCGCCGCCGTAGGCTAACTGATGGCGTAACAAGATCGGTCTTCCCTGCAGCCCTTCAGAGGCTGAAGCCGTGTATCTAGCCATAAAAAATAAACCTCGTGTTTTATATTTTTGAAACAGTGTTTTTATATTTCTTTATGACTCAACAAAAAGTGACCGCGCTCACTAATCCCCCCTAAGGGGTAACGGTGACGAGGGAATGGGATCGAGTTAAAACTTTTTTATTCGTTTGAGGAATAAATAGCAGGGGAGAATAGCAAGAACGGATTAATAAACAGGGCGGGGCAGCGCGAACGCGCTCCCCCTGACCGGGCGAGAAAGGCCCGGCGCGTCTGATTAGTGGGGGTTCTGTGACGCTCCGACGAGGGTCATCAGACGGCGATCGGTCTGTTCCATACCTATCCCGGCTTTGTCGGCATTGCGAATTTCCTCGAGCACGCTTTGCAGCAGCAGCCCATCCTGCTGCTGCTCTTCCGCCAGGCGGGTCAGAAAACGCCAGGTGTTGTCATCGCTCTGCGCTTTGGCTTCCTCGGCGAGACCGCTCAGCATACTGCTCCGCTGGCGGTAATCGACCAGGGTTTGGGTAAAGAGATCTTCCAGCGAGGTACATTCGGGATTACAGGCGCGGTCGGGATTGACTATCGGCCAGTTGCCGGCTTTTTTCAGATAGTCAAATACGCGCATGGTGAGGGTGATGCTGCATTGCGCGCGGTTGCGCAGAAATGTCGCGGCGCCGTCGAAGCGATGCCGGGCACACCACTCGCTTAAGTTCAGGTAAACGTTAGAGGCGTGGAACTCAAGGTTCATCTGGGTGTTTAGCTTTTGTGCCATTCCTGGAACTGCCATAAAAATATCCTTATTAACCGGGAAGGGGTTACTGGTGCGCGTCAGCGGTTCCTGGAGCAAACAACAGGATAAAAGAGTGACGCGCTGCACTGTTGCAGAATAATAAAACTCTACACATTCCGTATGAGTCGGGTAATTTTTCCACTTGCCGACAATTTAAGAATACTCGCTGAGTGCGATTAAGAAAACTCTCAAGATGGATAATTTACGTTTTGTTACACCATTATTCCTGCATGACGACATGCAGTGGGATTGCGGCCCAGGCTGGGGAATGAGTGCGGTGTGTCAGGTATAAGTTATAGATATTTGACTACGAGATTCATCGTATAACTCAAAGCTATAAGTTATTTCAGAGGGCAATGTTTCGTTGTGATGATAATTATTTTTATTTTTTGTTGCAGGCTTTCCTATGCAGCGGGAATATCTTTTATCAATTCGGAATAAATTACGCAAAAGATCCGTTTTATCGCGATATAAAACGGCCGACGCTGGACTGGCGGCGCGCGTCTGTTGCACAACAGCGCCGGCGGGCAGTCGACCGCCGCTGCGACCCCCTTAGCCGCTGGTTATAACAGTGCCGTAACCCTCTGTTAAACACCCACTGACATCACAAGGATAAGCCTGCTGGTGGTATAGATGATCCTGCTATTCACTGGTTAAATTGTATGACAATTATGTCTTTTTTTATGTCTTTTTTTGCTAAATCTATGTACGCAATTACTGTAATTCCGCGATGTGATAATGCTCTCGTATGGAGAAATAATTTCCGGGTATTACTACTCTAACAACGGCAGTAGGGGATGCGATTTTTCTAATGCCTTGTTTTGATGCTGATAAAAAAGTTAATTCCGATTTTTCCCTACATGAAAGCGAATTAAAGCTGGAGTTTACCATGCACAAATTTACTAAAGCGCTGACGGCCATTGGTCTCGCAGCGGTTATGTCACAATCAGCTATGGCGGAAAACCTTAAATTGGGTTTTCTGGTGAAACAGCCGGAAGAGCCATGGTTCCAGACCGAGTGGAAATTTGCTGATAAAGCAGGAAAAGATTTAGGCTTTGATGTCATTAAAATAGCGGTACCGGATGGTGAGAAAACCCTCAACGCCATCGATAGCCTGGCGGCCAGCGGCGCGAAGGGCTTTGTCATCTGTACCCCCGATCCTAAACTCGGCTCGGCGATAGTCGCTAAAGCACGCGGCTATGACATGAAGGTGATTACCGTCGATGACCAGTTCGTCAACGCCAAAGGTAAACCGATGGAGAGCGTGCCGCTGGTGATGATGGCGGCCAGCGAAATTGGCGCCCGCCAGGGACAGGAGCTGTATAAAGAAATGCAGAAACGCGGCTGGGATGTCAAAGACACTGCGGTGATGGCCATCACCGCCGATGAGCTGGACACCGCCCGTCGTCGCACCACCGGCTCCATCGATGCCCTGAAGGCGGCCGGCTTCCCGGAAGCGCAAATCTACCGCGTTCCGACAAAATCTAACGATATCCCGGGGGCGTTTGACGCCGGTAACTCAATGCTGGTCCAGCACCCGCAGGTGAAACACTGGCTGATCGTTGGGATGAACGATAACACTGTGCTTGGCGGCGTGCGTGCCACAGAAGGGCAGGGCTTTAAAGCGCCGGATGTGATTGGTATTGGCATCAACGGCGTGGATGCTGTCAACGAACTGTCGAAGGCGCAGCCGACCGGCTTCTATGGCTCCCTGCTGCCAAGCCCGGACATCCATGGCTATAAAACCAGTGAAATGCTCTACAACTGGGTCACCAAGGGCGTTGAGCCGCCGAAGTTCACTGCGGTGACCGATGTGGTGCTGATTACCCGCGATAACTTCAAAGAAGAGCTGGCGAAAAAAGGGCTGTAACAGCCCGGTTGAACTGGCCCCCGCCGCGGCGGGGGCTGAGTGCAGAAGAGCGGAGTCGTTATGCAACAGTCTACCCCTTATCTCTCATTTCGCGGCATCACCATGACGTTCCCTGGCGTAAAGGCCTTGTCCGATATCAGTTTTGACTGCTACCCAGGACAGATCCACGCGCTGATGGGCGAAAATGGCGCAGGCAAATCGACGCTGTTGAAAATTCTCAGCGGTAACTACATCCCCACCGCTGGCCACCTGCAGATCGGCGGCCAGCAGATGGCGTTCACTAATACGATGGCGGCGCTCAACGCCGGCGTGGCGATTATCTATCAGGAGCTGCATCTGATCCCGGAGATGACCGTCGCGGAAAATATCTATCTTGGCCAGCTGCCGCACAAAGGCGGCATCGTCAACCGCTCGCTGCTCAACTATGAGGCCCGTCTGCAGCTGGAGCATCTGGGGCTGGATATCGACCCGGAGACGCCGCTGAAGTATCTCTCCATTGGCCAGTGGCAGATGGTGGAGATTGCCAAAGCGCTGGCGCGTAACGCCAAGATTATCGCCTTCGATGAACCGACCAGCTCGCTCTCCGCCCGGGAGATCGACAACCTGTTTCGCGTTATCCGCGAGCTACGGGAGGAGGGGCGGGTCATCATCTATGTCTCACACCGGATGGAAGAAATTTTTGCCCTCAGCGATGCCATCACCGTCTTTAAGGATGGTCGCTACGTCTGCACCTTTGACGATATGTCGAGCGTCAGCCACGACGCGCTGGTCCAGGCGATGGTCGGGCGCAATCTGGGTGATATTTACGGCTGGAAACCTCGTCCCTATGGCGAAGAGCGGCTGCGTCTGGAGGAGGTCAAAGCCCCGGGCGTGCGCACGCCGGTCAGCCTCTCGGTGCGCAGTGGCGAAATCGTCGGCCTGTTCGGGCTGGTGGGCGCCGGGCGCAGCGAACTGATGAAAGGTCTGTTCGGCGGGACGCGGATCACCGGCGGTCAGGTGTATATCGATGGCCAGCCCGTCGACATCCGCAAACCGGCCCAGGCCATCCAGGCCGGGATGATGCTGTGTCCGGAAGATCGTAAAGCGGAGGGGATTATTCCGGTTCACTCCGTGCGCGACAATATCAATATCAGCGCCCGGCGCAAGCATATCCACGCCGGCTGCCTGATCAACAACGCCTGGGAGGCGGACAACGCCGATCAGCATATCCAGTCGCTGAACATTAAAACGCCGGGCCCGGAACAGCTTATCATGAACCTGTCTGGCGGCAACCAGCAGAAAGCGATCCTTGGCCGCTGGCTGTCGGAAGAGATGAAGGTGATCCTGCTCGATGAGCCCACCCGCGGCATCGATGTCGGCGCCAAACATGAAATTTACAACGTGATATATGGCCTCGCCGCCGCCGGTGTCGCCGTGGTATTTGCCTCCAGCGACCTGCCGGAAGTGCTGGGCGTCGCCGACCGCATCGTGGTGATGCGTGAAGGGCAAGTCGCCGGCGAACTGCTGCATGAAGAAGCCAATGAACAGCAGGCGTTAAGCCTTGCGATGCCAAAAGTGAGTCAGGCTGTCGCCTGAGTAAGGAGTAAATGATGTCATCAGTGACTACGTCCGGCGCTACCCGCTCTGCCTTTAGCTTCGCCCGTATCTGGGATCAGTTTGGCATGCTGGTGGTGTTTGCGGTGCTGTTTATCGGCTGCGTAATTTTTGTGCCTAACTTTGCCTCATTCGTCAATATGAAGGGGCTGGGGCTGGCGATCTCGATGTCCGGGATGGTGGCCTGCGGCATGCTCTTCTGCCTGGCCTCCGGCGATTTCGACCTGTCGGTGGCGTCGGTTATCGCCTGTGCCGGGGTCACTACCGCGGTGGTGATTAACCTGAGCGAAAGCCTGTGGCTGGGGATTGCCGCCGGTCTGCTGCTGGGGGCAGTCAGTGGCCTGGTCAACGGCTTTGTCATTGCCCGTCTGAAGATAAACGCCCTGATCACCACGCTGGCCACTATGCAGATTGTCCGCGGCCTGGCCTACATTATCTCCGACGGTAAAGCGGTGGGGATCGAAGATGAGCGCTTCTTCACCCTCGGTTACGCCAACTGGTTTGGTCTGCCGGCGCCGATCTGGCTGACGGTCGCCTGCCTGGTGGTTTTCGGATTATTACTAAACAAAACCACCTTTGGCCGTAATACGCTGGCTATAGGCGGCAATGAAGAGGCGGCGCGTCTGGCCGGCGTTCCGGTGGTGCGCACCAAGATTATTATCTTTGTGCTCTCCGGTCTGGTGTCGGCCGCGGCGGGGATTATCCTGGCGTCGCGAATGACCAGCGGCCAGCCGATGACTTCGATTGGCTATGAGCTGATTGTTATTTCGGCCTGTGTGCTGGGCGGGGTGTCGCTGAAGGGCGGGATCGGCAAGATCTCCTACGTGGTGGCCGGGATCCTGATCCTCGGGACCGTGGAAAATGCGATGAACCTGCTTAACATCTCGCCATTCTCGCAATACGTCGTGCGCGGGGTCATCCTGCTGGCGGCGGTGATCTTTGACCGTTACAAACAAAAAGCCAAACGTGCGGCTTGATTTCAGGCATAACTTTTAAGTCTACAGAGTAATTGCCGCCAGCGCCCGTTTCGCTGGCGGTATCTATCAAAAATGGCGAGGTTGGTCACACTGTCTATACTTACATGGCTAACATATAATTAACAACCAGCTTCGGCTGGCCATGATAAGGAGGAAACAGGGTGGATAACCAGATATCTGTACCGCCTGCGCTAACCGGAAACTACGCTTTTTTCTTTGACCTCGACGGTACTCTTGCCGATATCCAGCCGCACCCCGATCAGGTGGTGATACCCGACATCACGCTGCAGGCGCTCAACGCGCTGGCCCGGCAGCAGGGCGGGGCGGTGGCATTGATTTCAGGGCGCTCAATGGCTGAACTTGACGCGCTGACCCATCCCTGGCGGCTACCGCTGGCCGGCGTTCACGGGGCCGAGCGCCGTGATATCAATGGCAAAACCTATATTGTCTCTCTGCCGTCGGCCCTGCGCGATGAAATCGCGGCTGAGCTGACCTCGGCGCTGCAGGCGCTCCCCGGGTGTGAGCTGGAGAGTAAAGAGATGGCCTTCGCGCTGCACTACCGTCAGGCCCCGCAGCAGCAGAGCGCGGTGCTGGAGCTGGCGCAGCGCATAGTTCAGCGCTACCCGCTGCTGGCGCTGCAGCTTGGCAAATGCGTGGTGGAGATTAAACCCCGCGGTGTCAACAAAGGGGAGGCGATCACTGCCTTCATGCAGGAAGCGCCGTTTGCCGGTCGCGAACCGGTTTTTGTTGGCGATGATTTGACCGACGAGGCGGGATTCAGCGTGGTGAATCAACTGCAGGGAATGTCGATAAAAGTTGGCGCCGGGGAAACTCAGGCGCACTGGCGGTTGGCGGATGCCGCCGCCGTAAGGACGTGGTTGCAACATCTGGCGTATGACGCGCAAACCGAAAGGAGGGATGACCATGAGTCGTTTAGTCGTAGTCTCTAACCGTATCGCCTTACCGGACGATAAAAAATCGAGCGCTGGCGGTCTGGCCGTCGGCATCCTGGGGGCACTGAAAGCGGCAGGGGGTCTGTGGTTTGGCTGGAGCGGCGAAATTGGCGATGACCAGCAGCCGCTGAAGCAGGTCTCCCGAGGAAATATTTCATGGGCATCGTTCAACCTTAACGAACGTGACCATGATGAATACTACAACCAGTTCTCTAACGCCGTGCTGTGGCCGGCCTTCCACTATCGTCTTGATCTGGTCAGCTTCCAGCGCGAAGCCTGGGAGGGATATCAGCGAGTTAACGCCATGCTGGCGGACAAGCTTCTACCGCTGATCGAGCCAGATGATACGTTGTGGATCCATGATTACCATCTGCTGCCCTTCGCCAGCGAACTGCGCAAGCGCGGGGTCAACAACCGCATCGGCTTCTTCTTGCATATTCCTTTCCCGACGCCGGAGATTTTTAACGCGCTACCGCCGCACGCTGAGCTGCTGGAGCAACTGTGCGACTACGATCTGTTGGGCTTCCAGACTGAAAGCGACAGAACCGCCTTTCTCGACAGCATAGCCATGCAGACCCGACTCTCCGACCTCGGAGACAAACGCTATCAGGCGTGGGGTAAAGCGTTTAGCACCGAGGTTTATCCGATAGGGATCGATCCGGACGAGATTACGCGCAATGCCAAAGGTCCGCTGCCGCCGAAGCTGGTCCAGCTGAAAAACGAGCTCAAAAACGTGAAGAATATCTTCTCGGTGGAGCGCCTTGACTACTCGAAAGGGTTGCCGGAGCGGTTCCTCGCCTATGAGACGCTGCTCGAAAAGTATCCTCAGCATCACGGTAAGATCCGTTATACCCAGATCGCGCCGACGTCCCGCGGCGATGTGCAGGCCTATCAGGATATCCGCCACCAGCTGGAAACCGCAGCCGGACGCATCAATGGCCAGTTCGGCCAGCTTGGCTGGACTCCGCTTTACTATCTGAACCAGCATTTTGATCGTAAGCTGCTGATGAAGGTCTTCCGCTACTCTGACGTTGGGCTGGTGACGCCGCTGCGCGATGGCATGAACCTGGTGGCGAAGGAATACGTGGCGGCGCAAGATCCGGATAACCCTGGCGTACTGGTCCTGTCGCAGTTTGCCGGCGCGGCGCAGGAGCTGAACAGCGCCCTGATCGTCAATCCCTACGATCGCGACGAGGTTGCCGCCGCGCTGGATCGCGCCCTAAGCATGCCGCTGGCGGAACGTATTGCCCGTCATTCCGCGATGCTGGATGTGATCAGAGAAAATGATATTCATAACTGGCAGGCGCGCTTTGTCGACGATCTGCAGCATATTTCGCCGCGCAGCGAGGAGAGCCGCCTGCGGGGGAAGATAGCCACGTTCCCTAAACTGGCCTAGTTCAGGAAAAGGGCTAACCGGCGTTAGCCCTTTTCAAGGGAAACCAGCAGGACATCGACGCCGCAGCTGCCGACGATATTTTTCGCCGAGCAGGTGGCGCGCGAAAAAAGGGAATGATTATGATTGCCGCAGATCACCAGATCGACCTGGTGTGACCGGCAGAAGTCCTTAATATGATGGCCCAGTTCGCCGCAGGCGATGGTCATTTTTTCTATCGGGTAGTCCGCGTGACGCGCCAGCTCGTTGAGAAAATCACGCGTCTCTTCCTGCATCACCTCGCGCAGGTTTTCCATCATCGGCGCGGCGAACTGGTTATACAGCTCCGGATCCGTGGCGAGGGTGATAAAGCTCACTTTCGCGTTCACGGGGCGGGCAATTGACACCGCTTTTTTAATTAATACCTGACTCTCCGGCGTTGGCGCGACGGCAACCAGCAGATGTGAATAAGGCATCTGGCCTCCTTGAGATACGCGGAATAACCCTTTCTTTCCTTCTTTACTCCTGTTTACCCGGCTACGCAAGGGCCGATCCCGGGATTTGCGACGCTCTTCGCCAGTCCGCGTTTTCCCGACAAGATCACATAAATGAACCTAATTTTTTATTTAAAAGAAATGCTGTTTTATAAATGAGTGAAGTTGAGACATCGTCTCTTTGTCATTTTGCCATCGGCGGTTCTTCCGTGGCAAAAACACAAAGGTAACGTCGTTTCACTGCTTTTAGTGTAGCCAGGTACCCACTCCCTTCCGGTGGCAAATCCGGAAAGATTGTCGGCGTTCTCTTAAAAAAAGACACAGGATCACGGCGATGAAAACACGAAAGATTGGACTGGCTAACTACCTGGCCTACGGCGCGGGCGATTTCCTCGGCGCCGGCACCACGGCGCTAACCGCCGCATGGCTGCTCTACTTTTACACCACCTTCTGCGGACTCTCCCCGATAGAAGCCACGCTTATATTCGCTTCCGCCCGCGTACTGGATGCGGTGGTGAGCCCGCTGATGGGCTTTCTCACCGATAACTTCGGCACCACCTGGCTCGGCAAGCGCTTCGGCCGCAGAAAATTCTTTATTCTGCTCGGCATCCCCTGCGTATTCAGCTACTCGGCGATGTGGGTCGGCGAGATGGGATTCTGGTACTACCTGGTCACCTATCTGCTGTTTGATATGGTCTACACCATGATTCTGGTGCCCTACGAGACGCTGGTGCCGGAGATGACCGATGACTTTAAACAGAAAACCAAATTCTCCGGCGCGCGCATCTCAATGGCGCAAATGTCGGCGATTTTAGCCTCCTTTCTGCCGGGGATCCTCCTTACCTGGCTCGGCAAAGACAATGCCAGCTCGTTCTTTTATGCCAGTCTGGTGTTCTCGGTCCTGTGCGCGGTGATGCTGACCTTCGTCTGGTGTTTCACCTGGGAGCGGCCGCGTGAGGCCTGGTCAGAGGCGGCGCTGCGGGCGGAAGCGGAAAAACAGAACCTCACTCTCGCCCAGAGCCTCAATCGCCTGGTGATTGAGCTGAGCTCTACGCTGCGGATAAAAATTTTCCGCCAGCACCTCGGCATGTATCTGGGGGGCTATATCGCCCAGGACGTCTTCAATGCCGTGTTTACCTATTACGTGGTCTTTGTTCTGATGCAGGAAGCTTCTGTCGCCTCGAATCTGCTGGGGACGATGGCGATTTTCCAGTTTATTGCCGTGATCGCCATGATCCCGCTGTGCATTCGCTTTGGCCCCGCGCCGTCGTACCGCATGGTGGTGGTCCTCTTTGGCCTGAGTTCGCTCTCCTATGCGCTGCTCTATTACGCCGGACTGAGCGACGTCTATTCATTATTGTTGCTCATCTCTGCTGTCGCCGGACTGGGACGCGGCGGGATTAACTACGTGCCGTGGAATACCTACACCTATATTGCCGACGTCGACGAAGCGATCACCGGCCAGCGCCGGGAGGGGATTTTTGCCGGCATCATGACCCTGACCCGCAAAGCCTCGCAGGCGGGGGCGGTGATGCTGGTGGGCATCATTATGCAACTGTCGGGGTTTGTCTCCGGGCAAAAAATACAGCCTGAAGGGGTCAGCCATACCATTCTGCTGATCCTCAGCGTCGGTACATTGGTGGTGTTAGCCTGCGGTTTCCTCGTTTCACTGCGCTTCAAACTCAATCTGCATACCCACAGCGTCCTGCGCAGCGAAACCCTCAGAATGCGCGAAAGCGGTCACGCCCGGCCGGAGCTGACCAGTGCGGAACACCGCGCGGTGGTCGAGATGCTGGCGGGGATGCCCTACGACTGCCTGTGGGGGAATAACAATATTGGCTATCTGAATCGTCATAAACCTGCTGCCCCGGCGCTCACCCAGGGCGGCGCTTTGAATTCGACATATACCCGAGGTTAACAACATGAAAGTTTGGCCGGTCAAACATAGCCCATTACTCTGTCAGCCTGAGCGTTTTATCGCCCGCAGCGAACTGCAGGCGCTGATCCGCAACGTGACGCAAAACCTGGTGAATATTAAGGATGAGAGCGGGCAATTTTTACTGCGCCTGGATGACGGGCGCGTTATTGATACCAAAGGCTGGGCCGGCTGGGAGTGGACCCACGGCGTAGGGCTGTACGGCATCTATCAGTATTATCAGCAAACCGGCGATATCGAGATGCGCGATATTATCGACCGCTGGTTTGCCGACCGCTTCACTGAGGGGGCAACGACCAAAAACGTCAACACCATGGCGCCGTTTCTGACCCTGGCTTATCGCTTTGAAGAGACCGGGTGTAAGGCGTATCTGCCGTGGCTGGAGAGCTGGGCGGAGTGGGCGATGTATGAGATGCCGCGTACCGAGCAGGGCGGTATGCAGCACATCACCCTGGCGGAAGAGAACCACCAGCAAATGTGGGATGACACGCTGATGATGACCGTGTTGCCGTTAGCCAAAATAGGCAAGCTGCTTCACCGTCCGCAGTATGTGGAGGAGGCGACCTATCAGTTCCTGCTTCATGTGCAAAACCTGATGGACCGGGAAACCGGGCTGTGGTTTCACGGCTGGAGCTATGACGGTCGGCATAACTTTGCCCGGGCGCGCTGGGCACGGGGCAACAGCTGGCTAACCATGGTGATCCCGGATTTTCTTGAGTTAGTGGATCTTCCGGAAGGGAATGCGGTACGGCGCTATCTGACCGAGGTGCTGAACGCGCAAATTGCCGCTTTAGCGAAATGCCAGGATGACAGCGGCCTGTGGCATACCCTGCTGGACGACCCGCACTCTTATCCTGAGGCTTCGGCGACCGCCGGCTTTGCCTACGGCATACTTAAAGCGGTGCGCAAGCGATATGTCGGGCAGCACTATGCCGGAGTGGCTGAAAAAGCGATTCGCGGAATTGTGCACAATATATCGCCGCAGGGGGAGCTGCTGCAGACTTCCTTTGGCACCGGCATGGGGTCAGACCTCGATTTCTATCGCCAGATCCCACTCACCTCGATGCCCTACGGCCAGGCGATGGCGATCCTCTGTCTGACCGAGTATCTGCGCAAGTATTTCTGAGCAAGAGAGCCCGCTGGCGCGGCGCCTGAAAAAACTAACCCGGCTTTCGCCGGGTTGGTTTTACATACGCTCGACGGTTTCGATACCGAGGGTATCAAGACCCAGCTTGAGGGTTTTCGCCGTCAGCAGCGCCAGCTTCAGGCGGCTGTTGCGGGTCGCTTCGCTCTCCGCGCTGAGGATCGGGCAGTGCTCGTAGAAACCGGAGAACAGGCCCGCCAGATCGTAGAGGTAGGCGCACATCACGTGCGGCGTCCCTTCGCGAGCGACCACGGAGAGGGTCTCTTCAAACTGCAGCAGGCGCGCGGCCAGCTGGGCTTCGCGATCTTCCGCAATTACCACCGGCGCGTCGGTGAGGGCGTTTTCATCAATGCCGGCTTTGCGGAACACGGAGAGCACGCGGGTATAGGCATACTGCATATACGGCGCGGTGTTGCCTTCGAACGCCAGCATATTATCCCAGTCGAAAACGTAGTCGGTGGTGCGGTTTTTCGACAGGTCGGCATATTTCACCGCGCCGATACCCACCACTTTCGCCAGATTTTCCAGCTCATCAGCGGACATCTCCGGGTTCTTCTCGGCCACCAGGCGACGCGCGCGCTCCAGCGCTTCGTCCAGCAGATCCGCCAGCTTCACGGTGCCGCCGGCGCGGGTTTTAAACGGCTTGCCATCTTTACCCAGCATCATGCCGAACATATGGTGCTCCAGCGGCACGGAGTCCGGCACATAGCCTGCCTTGCGCACGATGGTCCACGCCTGCATCAGGTGCTGGTGCTGACGGGAGTCGATGTAGTAGAGCACGCGGTCGGCGTGCAGCGTTTCATAGCGATACTTCGCACAGGCGATATCGGTGGTGGTATAGAGGTAGCCGCCATCCTTTTTCTGGATGATGACGCCCATCGGTTCGCCTTCCTTGTTTTTATACTCATCAAGGAACACCACGGTGGCGCCTTCGCTCTCAACGGCCAGCCCTTTGGCTTTCAGATCGGCGACGATCCCCGGCAGCATCGGGTTGTACAGGCTTTCGCCCATCACGTCATCGCGGGTCAGCGTCACATTCAGGCGATCGTAGGTGATCTGGTTCTGCGACATGGTGATGTCGACCAGCTTACGCCACATCTGCAGGAAGTACTCATCGCCGCCCTGCAGCTTAACCACGTAGCTGCGTGCGCGCTCGGCGAAGGCTTCGTCTTCGTCGTAGTGTTTTTTCGCTTCGCGATAGAAACCTTCGAGGTCGGCCAGGGCCATCTCACCGGCGTTTTCCTGCTGCTGTTTTTCCAGATACGCGATCAGCATGCCGAACTGGGTGCCCCAGTCGCCGACGTGGTTGGCGCGGATCACCTTATGGCCAAGAAACTCCAGGGTACGGACCGAGGCATCGCCAATGATGGTCGAACGCAGATGGCCGACGTGCATCTCTTTCGCCACGTTCGGCGCCGAGTAGTCGACGACGATGGTCTGTACCTGCGGCGTGGCGACGCCCAGGCGTTCGGACTGCAGCGCGCGGTTGACGTTGTCCGCCAGGAACGCGGGGTCAAGGAAAATATTGATAAAGCCCGGCCCGGCGATTTCAACCTTGCTGGCAATGCCGTTGAGGTCAAGATGAGACAGTACCTGCTCTGCAAGTTGTCGCGGCGCCATGCCCAGTTTTTTGGCGACAGCCATCACGCCGTTGGCCTGATAGTCACCGAACTGAACTTTTGCTGACTGGCGGACCTGAGGTTCGCAATCGGCAGGCGCGCCTGCCGCGATCAGGGCCTGGCTGACTTTTTCTGAGAGAAGAGCCTGAATATTCACCGGAATACCTTACGTGTAATGCGCCAGCCCCCGAGGGAGGCGGCGCCGGAATGTGGACAAATTAGGGCGGGAGTATACTGCATTTGTCCCCGTCCGTCAGCATCGCGCGCGGCCCGGCGGCGTGGGCAATCCATCGCCGGTCAGTCACGTATCGGCAGGGTGGCGGTTGGTCAGCGGCCGGAAACACGGTAGATTAGCCTTTTTATTATTGACGAACCTAATTGACGAGCAAACCCATGGCGAACTGGCAGCAGATTGAACAACTGGCCGATATTACAGCGGATCTCCCGCGATTTTCCGATGCGCTGCAGCGCTTCGCTGCGCGAGTGGGACTGGAGATCGGCGGACTCGACGCCGACCATATCTCCCTGCGCTGTCATCAGAACGCTACCGCGGAGCGCTGGCGCAGCGGTCTGGCGCAGTGCGGCACTCTGCTGTCGGAGAATATAATCAACGGCCGGCCTATCTGCCTGTTTAAACTGGCGGAGCCGGTCTGCGTGGCGCACTGGCGCTTCCATATCGTTGAGCTGCCGTGGCCGGGTGAAAAGCGCTATCCCCATGAAGGCTGGGAGCATATCGAAATTGTCCTGCCCGGCGATCCGGCTACCTTAAATGCCCGCGCACTGGCGCTGCTGGCCGATGACGGACTCAGCCAGCCGGGGATCGTTGTCAAAACCAGCTCGCCGAAAGGGGAACACGAGCGCCTGCCGAATCCCACCCTGGCGGTCACCGACGGCAGCGTGACGGTCAAATTTCATCCGTGGTCTATTGAACAAATCGTCGCCAGCGAGCAAGCCGATACGTAACAGTGTGAAGCTGCGCGGCGTCTGCCGCGTGAAATCATGACATGCTAAGAAAGTTGTCTGGATCAGGGAGTGAGGAATGGCGGTACTGGAAGTTTGTTGTTACAGCATGGCGTGCGCCCGGGAAGCTGAGCGCAGCGGCGCCGATCGTATTGAACTCTGCGCCGCGCCGCAGGAAGGGGGATTAACGCCCTCTTACGGGGTGCTGGTCTCGGTCCGCGAGGCGATTACTCTCCCGGTGCATCCGATTATCCGCCCGCGTGGCGGCGACTTCTGCTATACCGAAGAGGAGTTCGCCGCGATGCTTAGCGACATCCGCATGGTGCGGGAGCTCGGCTTTCCCGGGCTGGTGACCGGCGTACTGGATGTCGATGGTCAGGTCGATATCCCGCGGATGAAAAAAATAATGGCTGCGGCCGGGCCGCTGGCGGTGACCTTTCATCGCGCGTTCGATCTGTGCGCCGACCCGCGTCAGGCCTGGGAGACGCTGGGTGAGCTGGGGGTTAAACGTATCCTGACTTCCGGTCAGCAATCCTCGGCGGAGAAAGGTATTTCATTAATTACGGAACTTATTGCCGCAGGGGATACTCCAATCATTATGGCCGGTGCGGGAGTGCGCGCCGCGAACCTGCCGCTGTTTCTGCAGGCGGGGGTGAAAGAGGTTCATAGCTCTGCAGGCCAGTGGTTGCCATCGGAAATGCGCTTTCGTCATCCAGGCGTTTCGATGTCAGCCGATCCCGATGCGGACGAATACAGACGCTACGCCGTGAATGGCGCAGCGGTGGCGGAGATGAAAAAGATAATTTCCGCTAACAGAAGTTAAACGGTTTTTGCTGCACATCATGTCGCCCAATATGATGATTGCCCGTACCAGGCCCCTGCCCATTAAACAGGGGCCTTTTTTTATCTCGCTTTTTTTGCCAGCGACTGCTGGGTTTCCGGTTTAGTGGCAATGATCACAGCCCGTAATGGCGCCGGATAGCCTTCCACGGTTTTGCGCTGATCCCGCGGGTCGAGGAAATCGGCCAGCGATTCGCTGGTCATCCATTCTGTGCGCCGCTGCTCCTCCGTCGAGGTGACGCAGGCGTCGACGATGCGCACATCGATAAATCCGCACTTCTCCAGCCACATTTTCAGGGCCGCCGCCGAGGGGATAAAATAGACGTTGCGCATCTGCGCATAACGGTCGCCCGGAACCAGCACCGTATTTTCATCCCCTTCGACCACCAGCGTCTCCAGCACCAGCTCACCTCCCGGCGCCAGCTGATCTTTCAGCTGCCACAGATGATCCAGCGGCGAGCGGCGGTGGTAGAGCACGCCCATCGAGAACACGGTGTCGAAGGCCTCCAGCGCCGGCAACTGCTCGATGCCCAGCGGCAGAAGATGCGCCCGCTGGTCGTTGCCGAGGAGCTTACGTACCGCTTCAAACTGACACAGGAACAGCTGGGTGGGATCGATGCCGACCGCCAGATGCGCGCCGGCGCCGATCATCCGCCACATGTGATAGCCGCTGCCGCAGCCCACGTCGAGGATGGTTCGTCCGCTAAGATCGGACAGGTGCGGCAGGACGCGCTCCCATTTCCAGTCGGAGCGCCATTCGGTATCGATGTTGATGCCGTACAGCGAATAAGGCCCTTTGCGCCATGGCATCAGGTTTTTCAGCAGATTTTCTATCCGCAGCCGATGGCCTTCGCTGAGCGGCGTTTCGCTTTCGGCGGTGACGCTGTGCAGGAGGTCCAGACGCCAGGGCGTTAATTCCGGAAGAAACTCAACGGCGCGCTCCCATTCGCGAAACTTGCCATGCAGGGCCTCGCGCTGCCAGGCGGCTACCTGGGCAGGCAGCGTCTCCAGCCAGTGAGACAGCGGGCTTTTGGCGATCAGCTGATAGAAGTTACTGAAGTCGATCATGCCTGCTCCCCGGATTTTACTGCCACCAGCGAGCCAAAGTTAAAGCACTGGAACCACAGTTCGGCATGTTCGAACCCAGCCTGACGCAGGCGTTTTTTATGGGTTTCCACAGAGTCGGTCAGCATTACATTTTCCAGCATGCTGCGTTTTTGACTGATCTCCAGCTCGCTGTAGCCGTTCGCGCGCTTAAAGTCATGATGCATATTGAACAGCAGCTCGCCGACGTGGGCGTCTTCGAAGCTAAATTTCTCCGAGAGCACCAGCGCGCCGCCGGGATTCAGCCCCTGATAGACTTTATTGAGGATCGCCTGGCGATCGCCCGGCTCAAGGAACTGAATGGTAAAGTTCAGGATCACCAGCGAGGCGTTTTCAATGGCCACATCGCGGATATCCCCTTCAATCACCTCGACCGGCGTCGGTGCTTTATAGGCGTCAATATGGCGACGGCAGCGCTCCACCATCGCCGGGGAGTTATCGATGGCGATAATGCGGCAGCCCGGGTGGCTAATATTGCGGCGCACGGAAAGAGTGGCGGCGCCCAGCGAACAGCCAAGATCGTAAACCTGGGTGTGGGGCTGAACGAAGCGCTCGGCCAGCATGCCGATCATCGAGATGATATTGGAGTAGCCAGGCACAGAACGCTGGATCATATCGGGGAAGACTTCAGCAACCCGTTCATCAAAGGTCCAGTCGCCGAGGCTGGCAATCGGCGCGGAAAAAAGCGTATCGCGGTGAGACATAACGTTAAACCCGAAAAAACGAAAACGGCGTATTGTGCGCTAACGGAGGGAGAAAACCAACTCCCAGGGCATATACCAGAGATTGGCCAGCACCATCAGCAACAACGCGCACCAGGTGGCGCTCATGCCGGAGCGGCGCCAGTGGTAGACACGGTGATGAAAACCCCAGGAGTGCATCAGTCGTCCGAGGATCAATAAAATGCCGCAAACGTGCACCATCCAGGTCTGGGCGCCGTTCATCTCCATAAATAACAGCAAAATGAGGCCAATCGGCACATATTCCACGGCATTGCCGTGAACGCGGATGGCGACCTGCAGCTCGCTGAAGCCGCCGTCGCCATAGCCTACATGGTATTGGGTGCGCAAACGCACCACGTCAAATGAGAACTTCACTAACAATAACGCACCTAAAACGGCATACAGCGCGCTGACCATACGAAAACTCCCTTTAACTCTGGCAGATGGCTCCGGATATGATAGCAGGATATCAGAAAAGAGAAGATTGCTGCGGAATCGACGGCGCATTTCCTAGCGCCGGCAGGGCAGCGCGCAGATCGCCCCACAGGGTATCCACCAGCGCCGGCGCGTAAGCAATGTCGGGGGTATGGAGGAACAGCCACGGCGTCCCCGACTGATGCCATTTCGGCAGCGTCTGCAGCCAGACGCGAAACAGTTCCCGATTATGGACCATATCGTCGCCGCCAATAAAGCGCACCATTGGCTGCCGGGCGGTCATCACTGCATGCACCGGCACCTTCGGTTTCTTTTGTTGCGCGTCGATCATCGCCGGACTGGTGGCCGCGGCGCTGTGGACCGGGCGGCTGTCGAGGATCACGCGGTTGACGTTGCGCTGGTGCAGCCCGCGGTTGAGCTGCTGTTCCGCTTCCCCTTTGGCGAAGAACTCGGGGTGACGAACTTCGACGCCGTAGGTGAAATCCTTCGGCAGTGCGTCGAGAAAGTGCCATAGCGCGGGCAGATCGCGAGGACCAAAGGTCGCCGGCAGCTGCAGCCAGTACTGGCCGATGCGCGAGGCCAGCGGCGCCAGGCGGGTGAAGAATTCATTACTTAACTCGTCGCAATGGCGCAGGGCGGCCTGGTGCGAGATAGTCGCCGGGAATTTAAAGCAGAAGCGGAAGTCATCGTGGGTCTGCTCGTACCAGCGAGCGACAATCTCCGGCTTGGGCAGCGCATACAGGGTGGTGTTGCCCTCGACGCAATTGAAGTGGCGGGCGTACTCTTCAAGGCTGGTGATGCCAAGGCGCACCCATTTCGGGTGCGACCACTGGGGAAGCCCAATATAAATCATAACGCGGCGAGGATCTCCTCGGTGCTGCGCACGCGGCCGATGCGCGGGAAAATATGCGTCATGCTGCCCTGATGCTGCTCGGCGGAGGCGGCGCTGCAGGCATCTTCGGCGATGACCAGGTTAAAGCCCAGCTCCCAGGCGTTGCGGGCGGTGGATTCGACGCCGATGTTGGTGGATATGCCGCAGAGAATAATGGTGTCGATACCGCGGCGGCGCAGCTGAAGCTCAAGGTCGGTGCCATAGAACGCGCCCCACTGGCGTTTGGTCACTTCGATATCGCGCTCTTGTTTACCCAGCGCGGCCGGATAGGCCCACCAGTTCTCAGGCAGCGTATGCGCCCCGGCCTGAGCGTCGACAGGCTGTTTCAGCGCTTCGGCGAAATCGGCCGACCAGCCGACGCGGACCATGATCACCGGCGAACCCTGTTGCCGGCATTTGTCTGCCAGGCGAGCGGCGCGCGCCACCACCTCGTCAGCCCGATGTGGGCCGCCGGCGAAAGGCAGAATGCCTTCCTGCAGATCGATCACCACCAGCGCCGTGTTTTTCGCATTGAGTTCTAACATGGTATCCCCGTATCTTCATCTGTTGTCAGGCGGCTACAATACCTTTGCGGCTTCAGCAAAAGGGTAACAAATTTTGTTAATTTATGTGAGTGTGGACGTTAAGCGCGCAGCAAAGCAGCGTACATCGTGCGTCGGACTTATCGAACGACAGAATTTCCAGTATAATAGCCGCCTTTTTTCATTCAGTTGTGACATCAGCTAAAGCTGCGACCTCGTCGCCTGCAGGGCAGACGACAATCCGCCGACGGCTAAGTTAAGGGATATCTCATGCGTACAGAATATTGCGGACAGCTTCGACAGTCCCACGTTGGGCAGCAGGTGACTCTGTGTGGTTGGGTCAACCGCCGTCGCGATCTCGGTAGCCTCATTTTTATCGATATGCGCGACCGCGAAGGCATCGTTCAGGTGTTTTTCGATCCGGATCGTGCGGATGCGTTGAAGTTAGCCTCTGAACTGCGTAATGAGTTCTGCATTCAGGTCACTGGCACCGTTCGCGCGCGTGAAGAGAAAAACATCAACGCGGACATGGCCACCGGCGCTATCGAAGTGCTGGCTTCCGATCTGACGATCATTAACCGCTCAGAATCGCTGCCGCTGGACTCCAATCACGTCAACACCGAAGAAGCGCGTCTGAAATACCGCTACCTCGACCTGCGTCGTCCGGAAATGGCGCAGCGTCTGAAGACCCGCGCGAAAATCACCAGCTTTGTGCGCCGCTTTATGGATGACCATGGCTTCCTCGACATCGAAACCCCGATGCTGACTAAAGCTACCCCGGAAGGCGCCCGCGATTACCTCGTGCCTTCCCGCGTGCACAAAGGCAAATTCTACGCGCTGCCGCAGTCGCCGCAGCTGTTCAAACAGCTGCTGATGATGTCCGGCTTCGACCGCTACTATCAGATCGTCAAATGCTTCCGCGATGAAGACCTGCGTGCCGACCGTCAGCCTGAATTTACCCAGATCGACGTGGAAACCTCCTTTATGACCGCGCCGCAGGTGCGTGAGATCATGGAAGCGATGGTGCGTCAGCTGTGGCTGGAGATTAAAGGCGTCGATCTGGGCGACTTCCCGATCATGACCTTCGCCGAAGCCGAACGTCGCTACGGTTCCGATAAACCGGACCTGCGTAACCCGATGGAGCTGGTGGACGTCGCCGACCTGCTGAAATCAGTGGAGTTCGCGGTCTTTGCCGGCCCGGCCAACGATCCGAAAGGGCGCGTGGCGGCGCTGCGCGTGCCGGGCGGGGCTTCTCTGACCCGCAAGCTGATTGACGAATACGGCAACTTTGTCAAGATCTACGGCGCGAAGGGGCTGGCCTATATTAAAGTGACCGAACGTGCCAAAGGCATGGACGGGATCAACAGCCCGGTGGCCAAATTCCTGACCGCTGAAATCGTGGAAGCGATCCTCGACCGCACCGGCGCGCAGGACGGAGACATGATCTTCTTCGGCGCCGACAACAAGAAAGTGGTGGCCGACGCGCTGGGCGCGCTGCGTCTGAAGCTGGGCAAAGATCTGAGCCTGACTGACGAGAGCAAGTGGGCGCCGCTGTGGGTGATCGACTTCCCGATGTTCGAAGACGACGGCGAAGGCGGCCTGACGGCGATGCACCATCCGTTCACCTCGCCGAAAGATATGACGGCGGACGAGCTGAAAGCCGCGCCGGAAGAGGCCGTGGCCAACGCCTACGATATGGTGATTAACGGTTATGAAGTCGGCGGCGGTTCGGTGCGTATCCACCGCGGCGACATGCAGCAGACGGTATTTGGTATTCTGGGCATTAACGAGCAAGAGCAGCGTGAGAAATTCGGCTTCCTGCTCGATGCGCTGAAATACGGTACCCCGCCGCATGCGGGCCTGGCGTTCGGTCTTGACCGTCTGACCATGCTGCTGACCGGTACCGATAACATCCGCGACGTTATCGCTTTCCCGAAAACCACCGCGGCCGCCTGCCTGATGACCGAAGCGCCAAGCTTCGCCAATCCGGCGGCGCTGGGTGAACTGGGTATTCAGGTTGTGGAGAAAGAGGCAAAAGCGTCTCTGGAGAACAAGTAATATGTCATTTAAGCTGCCCGTTTCGGTGCTGGTGGTGATTTACGCCGAAGATACGAAACGGGTGCTGATGTTGCAGCGGCGCGACGATCCCGCGTTCTGGCAGTCGGTCACCGGCAGCCTGGAAGCAGGAGAGACCGCGCTGCAGGCTGCCGCGCGTGAAGTAAAGGAAGAGGTCGCCATTGACGTTGCCTGCGAGCAACTGACCTTAATCGACTGTCAGCGCACGGTGGAGTTTGAGATCTTTTCTCATTTGCGTCATCGCTATGCGCCGGGAGTGGAGCGAAATACGGAATTCTGGTTCTGTCTTGCGCTGCCTCATGAGCGGGAAATTACCTTTACCGAACATCTGGCCTACCGCTGGGTCAGCGCGACGGAAGCCGCTGCGCTGACCAAGTCGTGGAGCAACCGGCAGGCGATTGAAGAATTTGTAATTAACGCCGCCTGAAAGGGCGCGCTTTTTGGAGAGTTTTTTATGGCAGGTCATAGTAAATGGGCCAACACCAAACACCGCAAAGCGGCACAGGATGCCAAGCGCGGTAAAATCTTTACGAAAATCATTCGCGAACTGGTTACCGCAGCGCGTCTGGGCGGCGGCGATCCGGCGTCCAACCCGCGTCTGCGTGCGGCGGTGGATAAAGCGCTGTCTAACAACATGACCCGCGACACCCTGAACCGCGCCATCGCGCGCGGCGTCGGCGGCGATGAAGACGCGAACATGGAAACCATCATTTACGAAGGCTATGGCCCTGGCGGCACCGCGGTGATGGTGGAATGTCTGTCCGACAACCGTAACCGTACCGTTGCGGAAGTGCGTCACGCCTTCACTAAAACCGGTGGTAACCTCGGCACCGACGGTTCTGTCTCCTACCTGTTCAGCAAAAAAGGCGTCATTTCCTTCGAGAAAGGCGATGAAGACACTATCATGGAAGCGGCGCTGGAAGCTGGCGCTGAAGACGTGGTGACCTATGACGACGGCGCGATCGACGTCTACACCGCATGGGAAGAGATGGGCGCCGTGCGCGACGCGCTGGAAGCCGCTGGCCTGAAAGCCGACGCTGCTGAAGTCTCGATGATCCCGTCCACCAAAGCGGATATGGATGCCGAGACGGCGCCGAAGCTGCTGCGTCTGATCGATATGCTCGAAGACTGCGACGACGTGCAGGAAGTGTACCATAACGGCGAGATCTCCGACGAGGTCGCAGCCACCCTGTGATGCAGCCGCATCCACGGTTCACCGGAGGCGCGTGATGGCTATTATTCTCGGCATTGACCCGGGGTCGCGCGTTACCGGTTATGGCGTGATCCGTCAGGTCGGCCGGCAGCTGAGCTACCTTGGCAGCGGCTGTATCCGCACCAAAGTGGACGATCTGCCGTCGCGGCTGAAGCTGATCTACGCCGGGGTGACGGAGATCATCACCCAGTTCCAGCCCGACTTTTTCGCCATTGAGCAGGTCTTTATGGCCAAGAATGCCGACTCGGCGTTAAAGCTCGGGCAGGCGCGCGGGGTGGCGATCGTGGCGGCGACCAATCAGTCGCTACCGGTGTTTGAATACGCCGCCCGCCAGGTTAAGCAGACGGTTGTCGGCATTGGCAGCGCTGAAAAGAGTCAGGTCCAGCACATGGTGCGCACTTTGCTCAAGCTGCCTGCCAATCCGCAGGCGGATGCGGCGGATGCGCTGGCGATCGCCATCACCCATTGCCATGTCAGCCAGAATGCCGCTCAGATCAGCGAGACCCGGCTCAATCTGGCGCGAGGGCGCTTACGATAATCGCAAATCAGGCTGGATATCTATCCAGCCTTTTTTTATGATACCGCCAGATACTTAGACCATAACGCAGGAGCCCCACGTGATAGGCAGACTCAGAGGCATCATTCTCGAAAAACAACCCCCGCTGGTGTTGCTGGAAACGGCGGGCGTCGGCTATGAAGTGCACATGCCAATGACCTGCTTTTATGAGCTGCCGGAGGCCGGGCAGGAGGCGATTGTCTTCACCCACTTTGTGGTGCGTGAAGATGCCCAGCTGCTGTATGGGTTTAACAACAAACAGGAGCGTACCCTGTTTAAAGAGCTGATTAAAACCAACGGCGTAGGGCCAAAGCTGGCGCTGGCGATCCTCTCCGGCATGTCGGCGCAGCAGTTCGTCAACGCCGTTGAGCGGGAAGAGGTCGCCTCGCTGGTGAAGTTGCCGGGGATTGGTAAAAAAACCGCTGAACGCCTGATCGTCGAGATGAAAGACCGCTTCAAAGGGCTGCACGGCGATCTGTTCACCCCGGCGGCCGATCTGGTGTTAACCTCGCCGGCAGGCCCGACGGCGGACGATGCCGAGCAGGAAGCGGTTGCCGCGCTGGTCGCGCTGGGCTATAAACCGCAGGAGGCCAGCCGGATGGTCAGCAAGATCGCGCGTCCGGACGCCAACAGTGAAACGCTAATCCGCGAAGCGCTGCGCGCCGCGTTGTGAGGTAAGGGATGATTGAAGCAGACCGGCTGGTATCGGCAGACAGCAGCGGCTTCGAAGAGGCCGCTGACCGCGCCATCCGCCCAAAATTGCTGGCAGAGTATGTCGGCCAGCCGCAGGTGCGTTCGCAGATGGAGATCTTTATCCAGGCGGCGAAGCTGCGCGGCGACGCCCTCGATCACCTGCTGATTTTTGGCCCGCCAGGGTTGGGGAAAACCACCCTGGCCAATATCGTCGCCAATGAAATGGGGGTGAATCTGCGTACCACCTCCGGCCCGGTGCTGGAGAAAGCGGGCGATCTCGCCGCGATGCTCACCAACCTCGAACCGCACGATGTGCTGTTTATCGATGAGATCCATCGCCTCTCGCCGGTGGTGGAAGAGGTGCTCTATCCGGCAATGGAAGACTACCAGCTGGATATCATGATTGGCGAAGGTCCGGCGGCGCGCTCGATTAAAATCGACCTGCCGCCGTTTACCCTGATTGGCGCCACCACCCGGGCCGGTTCGTTGACCTCGCCGCTGCGCGACCGCTTTGGCATCGTGCAGCGTCTGGAGTTCTATCAGATCCCCGATCTGCAGCATATTGTCAGCCGCAGCGCCCGCCATATGGGGCTGGAGATGAGCGACGAGGGCGCGCTGGAAGTGGCCCGCCGTTCACGCGGCACGCCGCGTATTGCCAACCGTCTGCTGCGCCGGGTGCGTGACTTCGCGGAAGTGCGCCACGACGGCACCATCTCCGCCGACATTGCCGCCCAGGCGCTGGATATGCTCAATGTCGATGCGGAAGGGTTCGACTATATGGACCGCAAGCTGCTGCTGGCGGTGATAGATAAGTTCTTCGGCGGGCCGGTGGGGCTGGATAACCTCGCCGCCGCGATTGGCGAAGAGCGGGAAACCATTGAAGATGTGCTGGAGCCCTACTTAATTCAGCAGGGTTTTCTACAGCGTACGCCGCGGGGAAGAATGGCGACGGTGCGCGCCTGGAACCATTTCGGGATTACGCCGCCGGAAATGCCGTAGCGCGTTGTGGTTGAGCCGTTCATGGTGAAGCCCGGTCAGCAGCGCGACCGGGCTTTTTCACTTTTAGCTGGCGGCTTTTTTCGTCATGCTGAGAATAAACAGCACCGCAGCGCTCAGCACCACCGACGGCCCGGCCGGCGTGTCGTAGAAAGCCGAGAAGGTTAACCCGCCGGTGACGGCCAGCATGCCCACGCCCACCGCCACGGCGGCCATCTGCTCCGGCGTGCGGGCAAAACGGCGGGCGGTAGCGGCCGGGATAATCAGCAGAGAAGTGATGATCAGCGCCCCGACGAACTTCATCGCCACGCCGATAGTCAGGGCGGTAACCAGCATCAACAGCAGCTTGACCCGCTGCAGCTTCACGCCATCGACAAACGCCAGGTCCGGACTGATGGTCATCGCCAGCAGATTCCGCCACTGCCAGAGCAGAATGCCAATCACAATCACCACGCCAATAGCAATGGCGATCAGATCCTGCGGCGTGACCGCCAGCAGATCGCCGAACAGGTACGCCATCAAATCGACGCGGACGTTAGACATCAGACTGACCACCACCAGCCCAAGGGACAGCGCGCTGTGCGCCATGATGCCCAGCAGGGTATCAATCGCCAGATGCGGCCGTTTTTCCAGCCATACCAGCCCGCCGGCCAGCAGCAGGGTCACGGCGATCACCGCATAAAACGGATTGACGTTAAGCAGTAAACCGAAAGCGACGCCGAGTAGCGACGCATGCGCCAGCGTATCGCCGAAATAGGACATGCGGCGCCAGACCACAAAGGAGCCCAGCGGGCCGGCGGCGCAGGCCAGCATCATCCCGGCCAGCCAGCCAGGTAAGAGAAGTTCAATCATTAGCGGCTGTTTCCCCGACGCAATACAATTCGCCCCTGAAGATCGTGGCGGTGATTATGGTGATGGCGGTAGATCCCCAGTTGTTCCGCGCCGCGTGGGCCGAACATGGAGATGAACTCCGGATGCATCGAGACGACTTCCGGTGCGCCAGAGCAGCAGATATGCTGGTTCAGGCACAATACCTCGTCGGTTTTGGCCATCACCAGATGCAGGTCGTGGGAGACCATCAGCACCGCGCAGTCCAGCTCATGGCGCAGCTGGTCGATAAGATCGTAGAGCGCCACCTGGCCATTGACGTCGACGCCCTGGGTCGGTTCATCCAGCACCAGCAGCTGCGGACGATTGAGCAGGGCGCGGGCCAGCAGCACGCGCTGGGTTTCGCCGCCGGAAAGCTTTTGCATCGGCGCGTCGATCAGATGCCCGGCCTGCACGCGCTTCAGCGCCGGCAGAATGTCGTCTTTGCGGGTACCCGGACGTAAACGCAGGAAGCGGCTGACGGTCAGCGGCAGCGTGGCGTCCAGATGCAGTTTCTGCGGTACATAGCCGATCCGCAGGCGTTCTTCGCGCTTGATAACACCCTGTGTCGGTGCTACCAGCCCGAGAACCACCCGCACGAGCGTCGATTTACCGGCGCCGTTGGGCCCCAGCAGGGTTAATATTTTGCCTGGCGTGAGAGCCAGCGAGATGTCAGACAGCACGCGGCGTTGGCCAAAGGCCACCGAGACATTTTCCAGCGTTACAAGGTTTGTCATAATCATTTAGGGGTTGCACAAGCTAGTGAATGTTATAATATCACATCACACTCACTCGTTTCGATGACTAGACGCATTATGTTACATAAAAATACGCTTCTTTGCGCTGGACTTGGCGCTGTTTTTTTGTTCGCACAGGTACCGCAGGCCAGCGCCGCCGTGGTGACTTCCATGAAACCGCTGGGCTTTATCGCAGCAGCCATCGCCGATGGGGTCACCGACACCCAGGTGCTGCTGCCCGATGGTGCCTCTGAGCATGATTATTCCCTGCGTCCTTCCGATGTAAAACGCTTACAGAACGCAGACTTAGTGGTGTGGATCGGTCCGGAAATGGAAGCCTTTATGGATAAGTCGACGCAAAGCATTGCGGCGAAGAAAAAGGTGACCATCGCTGAGCTGGATGGGGTCAAACCGCTGCTGATCGCCGGCGCTGACGATGATGACGATCATCATGGTCATGACCATGGCGCAGCGGAAAAAAGTGACGGCGATCACCATCACGGTATCTACAATATGCATCTGTGGTTATCCCCAGAGATAGCGCGGCTTTCGGCGGTTGCAATCCACGATAAATTATTGGAACTTATGCCGCAGAGTCGAGCCAAACTCGACAGCAACCTGCAGCAGTTCGAGGCCGCGCTGGCGGCGACCGACAAGCAGGTTAGCAATGAGCTGGCACCGCTGAAAGGAAAGGGTTATTTCGTTTTTCATGACGCCTACGGTTACTTTGAAAAACACTACGGTTTAACCTCGCTGGGGCATTTTACCGTCAATCCTGAAATACAGCCTGGTGCGCAGCGTTTACACGAAATCAGAACACAACTGGTTGAGCAGAAAGCCACTTGCGTTTTTGCTGAGCCACAGTTCAGGCCAGCGGTTATCGAAGCTGTTGCCCGGGGCACGTCTGTGCGCATGGGGACCCTGGATCCACTGGGTAGCGGAATTAAGCTGGGTAAAGCGAGTTACCCGCAATTCCTCACCCAACTGGCGAATCAGTATTCGAGCTGCCTGAAAGGAGATTAACGAGGAAGTGAATACGTGCAACAGATAGCCCGCGCTGTCACTCAGGCATTTAACAATCTGCCACGACCTCATCGCGTTATGCTGGGGTCGCTTAGCGTTCTTACCTTAGCGGTCGCCGTCTGGCGACCCTACATTTACCACCCGGAATCCGCCCCCATCGTCAGAACCATTGAGCTGGAAAAAAGCGAGATCCGCTCCCTGCTGCCGGAAGCCTCCGAGCCGATCGATCAGGCCCCGCAGGAAGAAGAAGCCATTCCTCAGGATGAACTCGACGAAAAAGCCGATAGCGATGCCGGCGGGCACGAATACGTGGTGTCGACCGGCGATACCCTCAGCAGCATCCTGAATCAGTACGGTATCGATATGGGTGATATCGCCCAGCTCTCCTCCGCCGATAAAGAGCTGCGTAATCTGAAGATTGGCCAGCAGCTCTCCTGGACCCTGACCGCCGACGGCGATCTGCAGAGTCTGACCTGGGAGATGTCCCGCCGCGAAACTCGCACCTACACCCGCGTGGATAACGGCTTTAAAATGAGCAGCGAGCTGCAGAAAGGCGACTGGGTCAACAGCGTGCTGAAGGGCACCGTCGGCGCCAGCTTTGTCTCCAGCGCGCGCGATGCCGGGCTGACCAGCACGGAAATCAGCGCGGTGATCAAGGCCATGCAGTGGCAGATGGATTTCCGTAAGCTGAAGAAAGGCGATGAGTTCTCGGTATTGATGTCCCGCGAAATGCTTGACGGCAAACGCGAGCAAAGCCAGCTGCTCGGCGTGCGTCTGCGCTCCGACGGTAAGGACTACTTTGCCATCCGTGCCGAAGACGGTAAATTCTACGACCGCAACGGGACAGGGCTGGCGAAAGGCTTTATGCGTTTCCCGACGGCGCGTCAGTTCCGCGTCTCCTCTAATTTTAACCCGCGTCGTCTGAATCCGGTCACCGGGCGCGTCGCGCCGCACCGTGGCGTCGATTTTGCGATGCCGCAGGGAACGCCGGTGCTGGCAGTGGGCGATGGCGAAGTGGTGGTGGCCAAGCGCAGCGGCGCCGCCGGGTATTACGTGGCGATCCGCCACGGCCGTACCTATACCACTCGCTACATGCACCTGCGTAAGCTGCTGGTGAAGCCGGGGCAGAAAGTGAAGCGCGGCGATCGTATTGCGCTATCGGGGAATACCGGACGCTCTACCGGGCCGCACCTGCACTACGAAGTGTGGATCAACCAGCAGGCAGTCAACCCGCTGACGGCGAAACTGCCGCGTACCGAAGGGCTGAGCGGTTCCGACCGTACCGATTATCTGGCGCAGGTCAAAGAGGTCGTTCCGCAGCTGCGGTTTGACTAACCACCGGTCAGTGGAAAGCCGGTGCCCCAGGGCGCCGGCTTTTTCTTTTGTAGGATACCCAACGTCTCGCTACACTATCCCATTATCTTGATTAAGCAGTCGATCTGCGGATTGGGCATGGAAACGAAAAAAAATAATATTGAGTTTATCCCTAAGTTTGAAAAATCTTTTTTACTGCCGCGCTACTGGGGCGCCTGGCTGGGAGTTTTTGCCTTCGCCGGTATTGCGCTGACGCCGCCATCCTTCCGCGATCCGCTCCTCGGCAAACTCGGTCGTCTGGTCGGGCGTCTGGCGAAAAGCTCGCGCCGCCGGGCGCAGATTAATTTGCTGTATTGCTTCCCGGAAAAAAGCGAGCACGAGCGGGAAGCGATCATCGACGCCATGTACGCCTCGGCGCCGCAGGCGATGGTGATGATGGCCGAGCTGGGTCTGCGCGATCCGCAGAAAATTCTCGCCCGCGTCGACTGGCAGGGTAAAGCGATCATCGACGAGCTGCAGCGCAATAACGAGAAGGTGATTTTCCTCGTCCCGCATGCATGGGGTGTGGATATCCCGGCGATGCTGATGGCCTCCGGTGGGCAGAAGATGGCGGCGATGTTCCACAACCAGGGCAACCCGGTCTTCGATTACGTGTGGAATACCGTGCGTCGTCGTTTTGGCGGACGGATGCATGCGCGCAACGACGGGATCAAACCGTTTATTCAGTCGGTGCGCCAGGGCTACTGGGGCTACTATTTGCCCGATCAGGATCACGGCGCCGAGCACAGCGAGTTTGTGGATTTCTTCGCTACCTATAAGGCCACCCTGCCGGCGATTGGCCGCTTAATGAAGGTATGCCGCGCCCGCGTCGTTCCGCTGTTCCCGGTCTACGATGGCAAGACGCATCGCCTGACGGTGCTGGTGCGCCCGCCGATGGACGATCTGCTGGACGCTGACGATACAACAATCGCCCGGCGGATGAACGAAGAGGTGGAGGTGTTTGTTACGCCGCACACCGAGCAGTACACCTGGATCCTGAAGCTGCTGAAGACGCGCAAGCCGGGTGAAATCGAGCCCTACAAACGCAAAGAGCTGTACCCTAAGAAGTAGACTGCAAGCGCGCCAGTGGGCATTCCAGGCTCACTGGCTATATTGCGTCAGCAACATCACGCTCTCGGCCACAAGCCGGTAGCGATACTCCGGGCGGCCGGTGATGCCGTAGTGATTGCTGGTGAAGAGCACGTTGATCTGCTCAAGCCAGATCAGGTATTTGCGGCACGATACTCGGGAGATCTGCAGCGCCGCCGCCAGCTCATTGGTTGAAAAATCCCGCGCCTGATGCGCGATTATCCACCGGCACACCAGGCGAAGCGTTTGCGGCGTCAGCCCTTTCGGCAAGCGGCGGGGACCGTCCTGTTGCAGAACCCCGCGGCGTAGCAGGGTGTCGATATCCGCCTGGGCGTAGCAGGATTTCGCTTGCTTCGCATCGCGTTTATTGCGCCAGGTCCGCAGCGCCTCCTCAAAGCGCGACAACTGAAACGGTTTAATCAGGTAATCAACCACGCCATAGCGCAGTGCCGTCTGGACGGTGAGCGCATCGGCAGCGGACGTCATCATGATGACGTCAATATTCCGCCCATCAGCGCGAAGCGCTGGCAGCAGGTCCAGGCCACTCTCCTGGTGCATATAGACATCCAGCAGCAGCAGATCGACCTGCGCCAGATGGCTTAGCATCGCTTTGGCGTCGGCGATCGTCGCCGCTACTCCACAGCAGTGAAAATCAGCTACCCGGCTGATAAATAACTGGTTCAGTTCGGCCACCATGGGATCATCATCGACAATCAGCACATTGAACATGAGTGGTTCCCCCCGAGTGGCGGGAAGCCTGCCGGCTTCCCGCGAGATGAGCGATCACAATGACGAACGTTTATACGCGGTGTAGCGCGCTCGCCAGAAGGTTTTATCGATATTCGCCGCCAGTTGCACCTCGTCAATCTGCGGCGCTACGCCGTCCTGCTGAGCCGCGCGGGCGACATCAGCGGCAATGGCCCGGGAAATCATTTCGATCTCTTCTACCGGCGGCAGCAACCCGCCGGTTTCGCGGGTCGCCAGAGGCGAGTGGGCGGCCAGCGTTTTACTGCAGGTGATAAGCATTGCTTCGGTGACGCGCTCGGCTTTACTGGCAAGGATCCCCAGCCCCAGACCGGGGAAAATATAGGCGTTATTGCACTGGGCGATGTCGTAGGTTTTGCCGTCATAGAAGACGGGGTCGAACGGGCTGCCGGTGGCGATAAGCGCGCTACCCCGAGTCCACTCCAGCAGATCCTTCGGCTGGGCCTCGGCCCGGGAAGTGGGGTTAGAGAGCGGCATAATAATCGGACGCGGGCAGTGCCGATGCATCTCTTTCACTATCTCTTCGCTAAACAGCCCCGGCTGGCCTGACACGCCGATCAGCACGGTAGGGTGGACGTTGCGTACGACATCCATCAGCGACAGCTGGGCCGCCTCGGTATCCCAGTGGGCGATACTGGCTCGGGGGGTGACCAGCTCGCGCTGAAAATCGAGCAGATTAGGCATCTCATCAGTCAGCAGACCAAAGCGGTCAACCATAAAGATGCGGCGGCGTGCTTCCGTCTCTGAGAGCCCATCATCCACCATCAGCGCAATGATTTTTTCCGCAATGCCGCATCCGGCCGAACCGCCGCCAAGGAAAACCACCCGCTGATCGCGGAGCGGCGTCCCGGCGGCGGCAGCGGCGGCGATCAGCGTCCCCGATGTCACGGCGGCGGTTCCCTGAATATCATCGTTAAAACAGCACAGCTGGTGTCGATAGCGGTTGAGCAGTCGCGTGGCATTTTTTTGGGCAAAATCTTCAAACTGGAGCAAGACATTCGGCCAGCGCTGTTGAACGGCATGGACAAACATGTCCATAAACTCCAGGTATTGCTCGTCGCTGATGCGCGGATGTCGCCAGCCCATATACAGCGGATCTTCCAGATGCTGCGGATTGTTGGTACCGACATCTAACATAATGGGCAGCGTTGATGCCGGATGAATACCCCCGCAGGCGGTATATAACGAGAGTTTGCCGATGGGGATCCCCATCCCGCCAATCCCCTGGTCGCCCAGCCCCAGAATACGCTCGCCATCGGTCACCACGATGACTTTGATATCGTTGCGGGAAAATCCCTGCAGCATCTCGTCAATATGGTGACGGTTGGGCCAGGAGATGAACAGGCCGCGTCCTCGGCGATATATTTCTGAAAAATGTTCGCATGCTTCACCCACCGTCGGGGTATAAATAATCGGCAGCGTCTCTTTCATATGGCTGCGCAGCAGGTTATAGAATAACGTCTCGTTGGTGTCCTGAATATTTCTGAGATAAATATGGCGCGAAATACTTTTTTTGAACTGGCAAAACTGGCCCCATGCGCGCTCGGTTTGTTCTTCAATGGTTTCCACATTGTGCGGTAACAGTCCCTGAAGATTAAACGCTGTGCGTTCGCTTTCCGTAAACGCGAGGCCTTTATTTAATAACGGGTTTTCCAGCAGGACGGCACCATTATAGGGGGTGTATAAGGTTTCTGTGGCTAACATGACATGACTCCTGAATATAAAATTAAAACATTGCCTGATGTCTAGGTATTTTATTTCCGTGATTACGAAATGAGATAAATCATGACGCCTTCGGTGACCACGCCGATGGCGGTGCCCAGCAAAATAGAAGATGAGGCGGGTTCAATATAGGTATCGCTGCGCAGGGCAAACATCCCTGCCGCGATAGCGGAAGGCGTCGCGCCGATGATAATAACCTGTTGCATCAGGGTATGACTGAGCCCAAAGGCTAGTCCGGCCAGCGCCATCATGGCCGGCTGGATCAGGTTTTTAATACTGATGTTGGTGCAGGTTTGAATATTGACCGTCGGACGTTCACCGTAAAACAGCAGCCCAAGGGCGAAGAGTGACAGACCGCCGGCGATTTTACCCACCATTTCAACGGGTACGCTGAGCAGATGCGGCAGCTGGATCCCGGCCAGGCTGAGCAGTACGCCGGAAATGGGGATCCAGACAATGGGGTTTCTCACGGCTTTCAGCAGGTTTTGCAGGATCAACTGCCCGGCGTGGAGCTGGGGAGCCCCAGCGTCTCCGGGCTGGTCTCCCATGCGGATCAGGATGATGGTCAGAGGGATCATCAACACGCTGGTCACCAGGTTTCCGATAAGCACCCCGAGAAAGCCCTCCGGACCTATCAGCACCGCCAGCACGGGAGCGCCGAAGTAGGCCATATCGGGGAAGGCGCAAACCAGCGACTGAATCGCGCTAGTTTTAATATCATGACGAAAAACATAGCGCGAGATCAGTAGCGTAAGAAAATACGACCCCATCAGACCGATAACCAGCACCGCCATAAAGGTGAAGTTTTTTATTTTATCCGGGCTGGTATGTAATGCGCCGATAAAAAGATGAAAAGGAAGCGCAAAGCGGATAACTACCGTGGCGAGAACGGAGGCGTCCTCACGGCGAGTATAGCCGAGTTTGCCGCTAAGCCATCCGAGCAGCATGATAAATACCAACGGGAAAAGAGATTGCAAGAGCAGTGAAGGCATAAAATGTCCTGACATATATTATCGGTTTGTTGTGCTGCCAATCTAACGATCCCCTAATATTTAAAAGGTGATAGCCATCACAGTCATCTGGATTTAAATAATTTCGCCTTGGCTACTTTACTTACAAATAGGGAAAAGAGGATTAAATCATGGGGTTGCATTAACAGGAATAATTATTTTAGCGGGCGATAACTTTAGCTTCGTGATAATAAATTAAATTACTTAAAATAAACTTTATGGCTCAGTCACAAAGCCGACAGCGTTAATACGGTTGTCGTTTTTAGTTTTAAAGTCCTGTGTTACCGTTTCGGTGTATTTAGTTGATACGGCGTTTAGCGCTTTTGAATTCATAGTGCTGCGCAATTTTAATATTGCATCCTGACCCTACGTGACCTCTTTATTATTCAGGTAAAAATATGAAAAATAATTCACTCAACCAACCGATAGATAAAACATTGCCGAACGGGCAAGCGACTCGACTTTTCACCAATATCGAAGTCGGCGCTGTGCCGTTAACGCTGTTTATCGGTATCGCCGCGATAGTGGCGCTCTCCGCGGGCGCGGGGTTGTTGCCAAAAAACATGATTGGCGGACTGGCGGTCATCATGACCCTGGGGTTCGCGCTGGCGAAAATTGGCCGCATGGTGCCGGTGTTAAAAGATATTGGCGGTCCGGCGATTTTGTGTTTGATGATGCCCTCAGTGCTGGTCTACTTTGGCGTGTTTGAAGCGCATACGCTCGATACCGTGCATTTGCTGATGAAGGAGGCCAATCTCCTCTATTTCGTCATCGCCTGCCTGGTGGTCGGCAGTATCCTGGGAATGAACCGCACGATTCTGATCCAGGGGATGGTGCGCATGTTTGTCCCGCTGGTGGTTGGGACCGGCGCGGCAATCGCCACCGGCCTGCTGGTGGGCAGCTTATTCGGCTACAGTCTGTATCACACCTTCTTCTTTATCATTGTGCCGATTATCGGCGGCGGCATTGGCGAAGGGATCCTGCCGTTGTCGCTGGCTTATTCGGCGATCCTCGGGCAGACGCCTGATGTCTACGTGGCCCAGCTGGCGCCGGCGGCGGTGGTGGGTAACATCTTCGCCATTATCTGCGCCGGCTTTCTGGCCCGCATGGGCGCCCGTCGCCCGGCGCTGTCCGGCAACGGGCTACTGATCCGCAGCCATGAAGATAACAGCGTCTTTGCGCAGAATCAGAGTACGCAGCCGACCGATTTTCAGCTCATGGGCGCCGGGTTGCTGATGATTTGCGCCTTTTTTATTGTCGGCGGCCTGCTGGAGAAGGTGGTGCATATTCCGGGGCCGGTGCTGATGATTCTGGCGGCGGTATTCTGCAAATATACCAAAGTTATCCCGGCGGCGATGGAGCTGGGGGCGCACAGCTGCTACAAGTTCGTCTCCGCCGCGCTGGTGTGGCCGCTGATGATCGGCCTGGGCATGCTGTATGTACCGCTGGAGAGCGTGGTATCGGTCTTCTCCGTTGGCTACGTCGTGGTGTGCGGCTCAATTGTCATTGCCATGGCGCTGAGCGGGTTCTTTATCGCTTCACGTCTAAATATGTATCCTGTGGAAGCCGCCATTGTCACCAGCTGCCACAGCGGGTTAGGCGGAACGGGGGATGTGGCCATTCTCTCGGCCTCAAACCGCATGGGATTGATGCCGTTTGCACAGATTGCGACGCGTATCGGCGGGGCGTCGACGGTGATCGCCGCGACGCTATTACTGAGCTGGATGGTGTAGCCTGCCGGAGGGCAAAAAAAAACCTGCCAGCCGTATCGCTGGCAGGTAGACACCGAGGCTTACTCGACGGTGAGGATACGCGTAGTGTTGGTGCTGCCGATGGTGCTCATCACGTCACCCTGGGTAACAACCACCAGATCGCCGGAGACCAGGTAGCCTTTGTCCCGCAGCAGATTGACGGCATCGTGCGCAGCGGCCACCCCGTCATTCTGGCTGTCGAAGAACACCGGCGTCACCCCGCGGTAGAGGGCGGTCAGGTTCAGGGTGCGCTCGTGGCGGGAGAGAGCGAAAATTGGCAGACCGGAGCTGATGCGCGAGGTCATCAGCGCGGTGCGGCCTGATTCGGTCATGGTGATGATAGCCGTGATGCCTTTCAGGTGGTTGGCGGCATACATCGCCGACATAGCAATCGCTTCTTCCACGTTGTCGAACTGGACGTCCAGACGGTGTTTGGAGACGTTGAGGCTCGGGATTTTTTCGGCGCCCAGACACACGCGCGCCATCGCGGCCACGGTTTCCGACGGGTATTGACCGGCAGCGGTTTCCGCGGAGAGCATCACGGCATCGGTACCATCCAGCACGGCGTTGGCCACGTCCATGACTTCCGCACGGGTCGGCATCGGGTTGGTGATCATCGACTCCATCATCTGGGTGGCGGTAATGACGGAACGGTTCAGCTGACGCGCACGACGAATCAGCGCTTTCTGGATGCCCACCAGCTCCGGATCGCCGATTTCGACGCCAAGGTCACCGCGGGCAACCATCACCACATCGGAGGCGAGGATCACGTCGTCCATGGCGTCCTGATCGCAGACGGCTTCCGCACGCTCGACTTTGGCGACGATTTTCGCATCACAGCCGGCATCGCGCGCCAGGCGACGGGCGTAGTTCAGGTCTTCGCCGCAGCGCGGGAAGGAGACGGCGAGATAGTCGACGCCGATTTTAGCGGCGGTGACGATATCGGCCTTGTCTTTGTCGGTCAGCGCTTCGGCAGACAGGCCGCCGCCGAGCTTGTTGATCCCTTTGTTATTGGACAGCGGGCCACCAACGGTCACTTCAGTGAAGACTTTCATCCCCTGAACTTCGAGGACTTTCAGCTGCACACGACCATCGTCGAGCAGCAGGATATCGCCAGGCACGACGTCCGCCGGCAGGCCTTTATAGTCGATTCCGACTTTCTCTTTATCGCCTTCGCCCTTGCCGAGGTTGGCATCGAGCAGGAATTTGTCGCCGACGTTGAGGAAAATTTTGCCTTCTTTGAAGGTCGATACGCGAATTTTTGGTCCCTGGAGGTCGCCGAGGATGGCCACGTGACGGCCCAGTTTTGCCGCAATCTCACGCACTTTATCGGCACGGAGCTGATGATCTTCCGGGGTGCCGTGAGAGAAGTTCATACGCACTACGTTTGCGCCCGCGGCGATAACTTTTTCCAGGTTGTTATCGCGGTCAGTTGCCGGGCCTAAGGTAGTAACGATTTTGGTTCTGCGAAGCCTTCTGGACATGTAATACTCCGTTGACTGATACAACTTTGGTGTTGCGTGAACATGGATTCGGTAGCGCCAGCCTGCAACGTCGCACAGCCGGATCGTTATCGAAGGTGTAATGGGGTACTGCTTGTTATCAACTTTTATTGATTATCACTGGGTACGAACGGTTCTTTATCAAAACGCGATTCCTTCAGCGCTTCCTTGACCCTCTTCAAGTTATCTCTGAATTTTGCCCCCCGGCGCAGGGTAAAGCCTGTCGCCAACACGTCAATGACGGTCAACTGGGCCAGACGCGAGACCATCGGCATATAGATGTCGGTATCTTCCGGCACATCCAGGGTAATGGCCAGCGTGGCTTCCCGGGCCAGCGGCGAGCCGGGGGAGGTGAGAGCGATCACCATGGCATCGTTTTCACGCGCCAGCTGCGCCAGCTCTACCAGGCTCTTGGTTCTTCCGGTATGTGAGATAATCACCACCACATCATCGTCATCGCAATTCATACAACTCATGCGTTGCAGGACAATGTCGTCGGAATAGATGACCGGCACGTTAAAGCGGAAAAATTTGTTCATCGCGTCATGAGCGACCGCCGCCGAGGAGCCGAGGCCGAAAAAGGCGATTTTTTTTGCCTGAGTCAGCAGATCCACCGCGCGATTCACCGCCGACATGTCGAGAGAATGATGGACCTGATCTAAACTCGCCATGGCCGATTCAAATATTTTTCCCGTGTATGACTCAACGCTGTCGTCTTCATCAACATTGCGGTTAACATAGAGCGTGCCGTGCGCAAGGCTCTGGGCGAGATGCAGTTTGAAGTCAGGAAAGCCGCGGGTTTCGAGACTACGGCAGAAGCGATTGACGGTCGGTTCGCTCACTCCGGCCTCAAGGGCGAGGGCGGCGATGCTCGAATGAATGGCCTGCGCGGGGGTGGCAAGGATCACTTCCGCCACTTTGCGTTCAGATTTGCTAAGGTGTTCCAGTCGGGACTGGATTTTTTCCAGCATGTTCATTAGTAACAGGGCGCTCATCAATGGAAACGATTTCATTAATGGGTGAAATCATCGGGCGTTTTAGCAAGAATATACCCCTCCGCAAGCGCAAGCGGTGAGGAATGACGGGAAAAAATGTTGTTTTTTTTCATTACATGATCAGAGTCGTATTTTACTGACCTGAAACAGGTACAAACAACGAACAATATCAGCCAGATGCCTAAATCATCGCCGAATGTTTTCACCCTGTGCGGTTTTCCCGCTGCAAACGGAGGGGAAGGCTTTCGGGAAACAGGTAAACACAGTACAGTGCAGTGTAAGAAAATTACAAATATAGCCTGGCAAAAGCACCAGACTATCAACTGAGGAGAATGACATGGCGGTAACGCAAACGGCCCAGGCATGCGACCTGGTCATTTTCGGCGCGAAGGGCGACCTGGCGCGGCGTAAATTGTTGCCTTCCCTGTATCAGCTTGAAAAGGCGGGCCAGATCCACGCCGACACCCGGATCATTGGCGTCGGCCGTGCCGACTGGGATAAAGCGGCTTACACCAAAGTGGTGCGCGAAGCGCTGGAAACCTTCATGAAGGAAAAAATTGATGAAGGTTTGTGGGATTCCCTGAGCGGCCGCCTGGAGTTCTGTAATCTTGACGTCAATGACACCAGCGGCTTCACCCGCCTGGGTGACATGCTGGACCAAAAGAATCGCGTCACCATCAACTATTTCGCCATGCCGCCGAGCACCTTTGGCGCCATCTGTAAAGGTCTGGGCGAAGCGAAGCTCAATGCCAAGCCTGCGCGCGTGGTAATGGAAAAACCGCTGGGCACCTCGCTGGAAACCTCGCGGGAAATCAACGATCAGGTCGGCGAGTTTTTTGAAGAGTGCCAGGTCTACCGTATCGACCACTACCTCGGAAAAGAGACAGTCCTCAACCTGCTGGCGCTGCGCTTTGCCAACTCTCTGTTCGTCAATAACTGGGACTGCCGTACCATCGATCATGTGGAAATCACCGTCGCGGAAGAGGTAGGCATTGAAGGGCGCTGGGGGTACTTCGACCAGGCCGGACAGATGCGCGACATGATCCAGAACCACCTGCTGCAGATCCTGTGCATGATTGCCATGTCGCCGCCGTCCGATCTCAGTGCCGACAGCATCCGTGATGAAAAGGTCAAGGTGCTGAAATCCCTGCGCCGTATTGACCGCTCCAATGTGCGCGAGAAAACCGTTCGCGGCCAGTACACCGCCGGCTTTGCCCAGGGCAAAAAAGTGCCAGGCTACCTCGAAGAAGAGGGGGCGAACAAAACCAGCAACACCGAAACCTTCGTGGCGATCCGCGTTGATATCGATAACTGGCGCTGGGCTGGCGTACCGTTCTATCTGCGTACCGGCAAACGTCTGCCAACCAAATGTTCCGAAGTGGTGGTTTACTTCAAAACGCCGGAGCTGAACCTGTTTAAAGAGACCTGGCAGGAGCTGCCGCAGAACAAGCTGACCATTCGTCTGCAGCCGGACGAAGGGGTGGATATCCAGGTCCTGAACAAAGTGCCGGGCCTCGACCATAAGCACAACCTGCAGATCACCAAGCTGGATCTGAGCTACTCCGAAACCTTCAACCAGACGCATCTGGCCGATGCCTATGAACGTCTGCTGCTCGAGACCATGCGCGGTATCCAGGCGCTGTTCGTCCGCCGCGATGAAGTGGAAGAGGCATGGAAGTGGGTGGACTCCATCACCGAAGCCTGGGCGGCCGACCGCGATGCGCCGAAACCGTATCAGGCCGGGACCTGGGGACCGGTGGCCTCGGTGGCCATGATCACCCGCGATGGACGCTCGTGGAACGAGTTTGAGTAAGCTCGCGATCTTATCCGTCAGGGTTATTTTACCGGTAACATGATCTGACGCAGAAAGTCGCACGCTTTTTAATCTTTTAAGCCCCGTGAGGATTCACCCACGGGGCTTTTTTTATTACACTGCCTTCAGACATTTTGCCCCTGAGCGCTGGTGTTGGTGGCTTCGGACACCAAAACACGTCATCTCGCAGCGGCCGGACAGATAAAATTTTGAGGAGCCTTTATGAATTCGACAATGTTACGGGTAACAAATCGCATTATCGAACGGTCGCGTGATACCCGCGCGGCTTACCTCGCAAGGATTAACCAGGCCAAAACCGACACCGTGCATCGTGCGCAACTGGCCTGCGGCAATCTGGCTCACGGTTTCGCGGCCTGTCAGGCCGACGACAAAGCCTCTCTAAAAAGCATGTTGCGCAACAACATCGCCATCATCACCTCCTACAACGATATGTTGTCCGCGCACCAGCCCTATGAACACTACCCGGATATCATTCGCAAAGCGCTGCACAGCGCCAATGCGGTCGGTCAGGTGGCCGGCGGCGTGCCGGCGATGTGCGATGGTGTGACCCAGGGACAGGACGGCATGGAACTCTCTCTCCTGAGTCGCGAAGTGATCGCCATGTCCGCGGCCATCGGCCTGTCGCATAACATGTTCGATGGCGCTCTGTACCTCGGCGTGTGTGATAAAATTGTGCCCGGACTGACCATGGCGGCGCTCTCATTCGGCCACCTGCCGTCGGTCTTTATTCCCTCCGGTCCGATGGCCAGCGGCCTGCCTAATAAAGAAAAGGTTCGCATTCGCCAGCTGTACGCGGAGGGCAAAGTTGACCGCATGGCGCTGCTGGAGTCCGAAGCCGCTTCTTACCACGCGCCGGGAACCTGTACGTTCTACGGTACGGCGAACACCAACCAGATGGTGGTGGAGTTTATGGGCATGCAGTTGCCGGGCTCGTCCTTTGTCCATCCGGATGCTCCGCTGCGGGAAGCGCTGACCGCCGCCGCCGCGCGCCAGGTCACCCGCATGACCGGCAATGGCAACGAGTGGATGCCGTTGGGCAAAATGTTTGACGAAAAAGTGGTGGTCAACGGCATTGTGGCGCTGCTGGCGACCGGCGGCTCCACCAACCACACTATGCACCTGGTGGCGATGGCCCGCGCGGCGGGCATTATCATTAACTGGGATGATTTCTCCGACCTGTCAGACGTGGTACCGCTGCTGGCGCGCCTCTACCCCAACGGTCCGGCGGATATCAACCATTTCCAGGCAGCGGGCGGCGTTCCGGTTCTGGTGCGCGAGCTGCTGAAAGGCGGCCTGCTGCATGAGGACGTTCACACCGTCGCTGGCTTCGGTCTGTCGCGCTACACCCTCGAGCCGTGGCTCAACAACGGCGAGCTGGACTGGCGGGAAGGGGCGACGGCGCCGCTTGACGATCAGGTCATCGCGACATTCGAGAAACCGTTCTCACGTCACGGCGGCACCAAGGTGCTGAGCGGTAACCTGGGACGCGCGGTCATGAAAACCTCGGCAGTCCCGGCTGAGAACCAGGTGATCGAAGCGCCGGCGGTGGTGTTCGAGAGCCAGCACGACGTGTTGCCGGCCTTCGAAGCGGGTCTGCTGGACAAAGACTGCGTGGTGGTGGTCCGTCATCAGGGGCCAAAAGCGAACGGGATGCCAGAATTACATAAACTTATGCCGCCACTTGGTGTATTATTGGACCGCCGTTTCAAAATAGCGCTGGTGACCGATGGCCGACTCTCTGGCGCCTCCGGTAAAGTCCCGTCAGCCATCCACGTCACGCCTGAAGCCTATGACGGCGGGTTGCTGGCGAAAGTGCGCGATGGCGACCTTATTCGCGTGAACGGGCAGACGGGGGAACTGACGCTGCTGGTGGACGATGCCGAACTGGCGGCGCGTCAGCCGCATATCCCTGACCTCAGCGCGTCGCGCGTAGGAACCGGTCGGGAGATGTTTGGGGCGCTGCGTGAGAAGCTCTCTGGCGCGGAGCAGGGCGCAACCTGCATCACTTTTTAAGACGATTTAATTTGTAGATCTGGCGAGAGAAAATCCTGATGAAAAACTGGAAAACAACAGCAGAAGCAATCCTCACCTCCGGTCCGGTTGTCCCGGTTATCGTAGTGAAAAAGCTGGAACACGCGGTACCGATGGCGAAAGCGCTGGTCGCGGGCGGCGTGCGCGTCCTGGAAGTGACTCTGCGCACCGAGTGCGCCCTGGAGGCGATCCGCGCAATTGCTAAAGAAGTGCCGGATGCGATTGTCGGCGCGGGCACGGTTACCAACGTCGAGCAGCTGAAAGCGGTAACGGAAGCCGGCGCGCAGTTCGCTATCAGCCCGGGGCTGACCGAATCTCTGCTGAAAGCGGCGACCGAAGACGGCACTATTCCGCTGATCCCAGGGATCAGCACCGTCTCCGAGCTGATGCTGGGCATGCAGTACGGTCTGAAAGAGTTTAAATTCTTCCCGGCGGAAGCCAACGGCGGCGTGAAAGCGCTGCAGGCGATTGCGGGTCCGTTCGGTCACATTCGTTTCTGCCCGACCGGCGGTATCTCCCCGGCTAACTACCGTGATTACCTGGCGCTGAACAGCGTGCTGTGCATCGGGGGTTCCTGGCTGGTGCCGGCCGACGCCCTGGAAGCTGGCGACTACGATCGCATCACCACCCTGGCGCGTGAAGCGGTGGAAGGCGCGAAGTAAACCGCACCTCAAGGTCAACAACCCGGTCAGCGGCAACGTAACCGGGTTTTTTTGTCTTTACCCTTCGACGATAACCGCCGCGGCGGCGGTTTTAGCCCGCGCCACAGCCTCTTCCACCGAATCGGCGACGGCGAGGGTCACCCCCAGACGACGGGTGCCGTCAATCTCCGGCTTGCCGAACAGACGCAGCTGCAGGCCAGCTCCGACGGCCGACTGCAGCTGGCCGAAGCTGACGTTCTGACTGGTCAGCTGCGGAAGGATCACTGCGGAAGCGGCCGGACCATACTGGCGGATAGCGCCGACGGGCAATCCAAGAAAGGCGCGAACGTGCAGGGCGAATTCCGAGAGATCCTGCGAAATAAGCGTCACCATTCCGGTGTCGTGCGGGCGCGGGGAGACTTCGCTGAAGATCACCTCGTCGCCGCAAACGAACAGCTCCACGCCGAACAGGCCATAACCTCCCAGCGCGAGCACCACCTTGCGGGCGATATCCTGCGCGCGTTCAAGGGCCAGGTCGCTCATCTGCTGCGGCTGCCAGGACTCGCGGTAGTCGCCGTCTTCCTGACGATGGCCGACCGGGGCGCAGAAATGCACGCCATCGACGGCGCTGACGGTGAGCAGGGTGATTTCAAAGTCGAAATTCACCACCCCTTCGACGATCACCCGCCCGGCGCCGGCGCGGCCGCCCTGCTGGGCGTAGCGCCAGGCTTCGCTGAGCTGGTCAGACGAGCGGATAAAGCTCTGGCCTTTACCGGAGGAGCTCATCACCGGCTTGACGATGCACGGCAAGCCGATCTCCGCTACCGCCGCGCGGAAGGCTTCTTCACTGTCGGCGAAACGGTAGCTGGAGGTGGGGAGCTGCAGCTCTTCGGCCGCCAGACGGCGTATGCCTTCGCGGTTCATGGTGAGCTTCGCTGCCCGCGCCGTGGGGACCACTTTTTGCCCGGCCTGCTCCAGTTCGACCAGGGTATCGGTGGCGATAGCTTCGATCTCCGGCACGATGTAATCGGGTTTTTCCTGTTCGATCAGCGCGCGCAGGCTCTCGCCGTGCAGCATATTGATGACGTGGGCGCGGTGGGCGACCTGCATCGCCGGGGCATCGGGGTAGCGGTCGACGGCGATAGTTTCAATGCCCAGACGCTGACATTCGATGGCGACTTCTTTACCCAGCTCGCCGGAGCCTAACAGCATAACTTTGGTGGCTGCCGGGCGCAGCGCGGTGCCTAATACAGTCATAACTCTCTTCCGCAGTAAAAAAAGATGCGGTCGATTATAAACGAAAACGTTTGCGTCTGTCTTTATGCGCGTGAGTTGAGTCCGGAAGGGAAATTTGCTATACTGTATAAAAATACAGTACTAAGAGGCTGCAGCATGGCGGTTGAAATTAAATATGTAGTGATCCGCGAAGGTGAGGAAAAAATGTCTTTTGCCAGCAAAAAAGAGGCCGACGCTTACGACAAAATGCTCGATCTGGCAGAGGTGCTGAATGACTGGCTGGTAGCATCGCCGCTGGAAATGGACGATGCCCAGCGCGATACCATGGCGATGTGGCTGGCGGAGCGTAAAGAGGCGCTGCAGCATATTCTGCGCGCCGGCAGACTGCCGGAGCAGGATGCGACTGTGCACGATGCGCCCGCGCCGTCAACGGACGCTGAGGCTTCCCCGGCGGAAGAGGCCGCCGCGCCGGCTGCCAAAACGCGGAAAGCCAAAGCGGCCTGATGGCTGGCGGTCAGCCGCTGATGGGCTGATGGGCTGATGGGCTGATGGGCTGATGGGCTGATGGGTTGATGGGTTGATGGGCTGGTCGGTCGGTCGGCTGGACCCGGTGCCGCCGCCGCGCGCACCTTTGCGCATCTTTAGCCATGTCTAACATTTCCTGACATCGCGTCGTTTAGGCTGATAACAGTGTTTGTCACCTGAGAGGAAAACCATGGCTAACTGGCTAAATCAACTGCAGTCGCTGCTCGGACAGCAGGGCGCGTCGCCGTCCGGCGAGTCGTCAAAAGGGAGCGCCCTGCTGCCCGGCGCCATCGGCGGGCTGGCGGGGCTGCTGGTGGCCAGCAAATCGTCACGCAAGCTGCTGGCGAAATATGGCACCAGCGCGCTGCTGGCTGGCGGTGGGGCGGTGGCGGGTACCGTATTGTGGAACAAGTATCAGCAGAAAATGCGCGCTCAGAACACGCCCGCTCCGACACCCGAGACGGCTGCGGCGCCGACGGAGGTCGATCCGCGCAGCGTGCGGTTGATCACCGCCCTGGTGTTTGCCGCCAAAAGCGATGGTCATATCGACGATCACGAGCGGGCGAGGATTGAAGCCCAGCTTCGGGAGGCCAATATTGACGTGCAGGCCCGGGTGCTGATTGACCAGGCGCTGGCTCAGCCGCTGGATCCGCAGCGTCTCGCCGAGGGCATCGTTGACCCGCAGGAGGCGCTGGAGATCTACTACGTCAGCTGCGCGGTGATTGATATCGACCACTTTATGGAGCGCAGCTATCTCAACGCCCTGGGTGAGGCTCTGGCGTTGCCAAAAGATGTCCGGGCCGACATCGAACAGGACATCCAGTCACAAAAACAGGCGCTAAGCGTTTAAATTATCACGTTTCGCTTGCATCGCCCGCGTCTTTTGCCACCCTTATAGACACGTCATCATTCAGGCGCCACCCTGCGGCCTGAATGCTCTTGTGTCACGAAAAAGCAGCAGAAGAATAACATGCCACCTAAAGCCAAACGGATCCCTCACGCCATGACCTTGCATGGCGATACACGCATCGATAACTATTACTGGCTGCGCGACGATGAACGCGCGCGGCCTGATGTGCTGGAATATCTGCACGCGGAAAACGCCTACGGCAAGCAAGTGATGGATTCGCAGCTCAGCCTGCAGGAGCGTCTGCTGAAAGAGATTATCGACCGCATTCCGCAGCGGGAAGTCTCTGCCCCCTATAGTAAAAACGGCTTTCGCTACCGGCAGGTGTATGAGCCGGGCTGCGAATACGCTATCTACCAGCGACAGTCGGTGCTGAAAGAAGAGTGGGACGAGTGGGAGATCCTGCTTGATGCCAACCAGCGGGCGGCAAAGAGCGAGTTTTACACCCTGGGCGGGCTGGGTATTGCGCCCAACAACCAGTTGATGGCGGTGGCGGAAGATTATCTCTCCCGTCGCCAGTACGGTCTGCGTTTTTGCGACCTCAGCAACGGCGAGTGGTATCCGGAGACCCTGGAAAATGTCACCTCCGGCTTTGCCTGGAGCAACGATTCACGCTTTGTGTGGTACGTGCGTAAACATCCCACCACGCTGCTTCCTTATCAGGTCTGGCGCCACACCGTCGGGACGCCGGCGCAGAGCGACGTGCTGGTCTACGAGGAAAAAGATGAGACCTTCTACGTCAGCGTGCATAAAACCACATCCCAGCAGTTCGTGGTGATTTATCTCTCCAGCGCCACTACCAGCGAAGTACTGCTGCTCAACGCCGAACTGCCAGACGCTGAGCCGGTCTGCTTCCTGCCGCGGCGTAAAGATCATGAATATAGCCTCGATCACTATCAGCACGCCTTCTATCTGCGATCCAACCGGGACGGGAAGAATTTTGGTCTCTATCGTACCGTGCTACGCGATGAAGATCAGTGGACCACGCTGATCCCGCCGCGTCACGACGTGATGCTTGAAGGATTTACCCTGTTTACCGACTGGCTGGTCGTCGAGGAGCGTCAGCGCGGCCTGACCAGTCTGCGGCAGATTAACCGCAAGACCCGGGAGGTGGTGGGGATCGCCTTTGACGATCCGGCCTATGTCACCTGGCTTGCCTATAATCCGGAGCCCGAAACGTCGCGCCTGCGCTACGGCTACTCCTCGATGACGACGCCCGACACCCTGTTTGAACTGGATATGGATACCGGCGAACGACGGGTGATCAAGCAGCAGGAGGTGAAGGGGCTGGACACCCGCTGCTATCAGAGCGAGCACCTGTGGGTGACCGCCCGCGATGGCGTCGAAGTCCCGGTCTCGCTGGTCTACCATCGCGACCATTTTCGTAAAGGGAGCAATCCGCTGCTGGTCTATGGCTATGGCTCGTATGGCGACAGTATCGATGCCGATTTCAGCGCCAGTCGGCTGAGCCTGCTCAACCGCGGCTTTGTCTACGCCATCGCCCACGTCCGCGGCGGCGGCGAGCTGGGTCAGCAGTGGTATGAGGACGGTAAATTCCTGTGTAAGAAAAATACCTTTAACGACTATCTCGACGTCTGCGACGCGCTGCTGGCTCAGGGGTACGGCGACCCGCGGCTCTGCTATGGCATGGGCGGCAGCGCCGGCGGGATGCTGATGGGGGTGGCCGTTAACGAGCGTCCAGAGCTGTTCCACGGCGTGATAGCCCAGGTGCCGTTCGTCGACGTGGTAACCACGATGCTGGATGAGACCATTCCGCTGACGACCGGCGAATTTGAAGAGTGGGGGAACCCGCAGGATGAAACCTATTACCACTACATGAAAAGCTACAGCCCCTACGACGGCGTGAAGGCGCAGGCGTATCCGCATATGCTGGTGACCACCGGGCTGCACGATTCCCAGGTGCAATACTGGGAGCCGGCGAAGTGGGTGGCAAAACTGCGTGAACTGAAAACCGACGATAACCTGCTGCTGCTTTGCACCGATATGGACTCCGGGCATGGCGGAAAATCCGGGCGCTTTAAAAGCTATGAGGGGGTGGCGCTGGAGTACGCCTTTTTCATCGCCCTGGCGCAGGGGACACTGCCGGGGAAAGCGGCAGTGTAGGGGCTATTCCCCAAGGTAATGCTTGAGCGTGAGGCGCAGTTCGGGGCTCATGCGGTCGAGATTGTTGAATAACCAGCGCAGATAGCCTGGATCGTTTTCAGCAATCTCGGCGACGGCTTTACCGCGATATTTGCCGAAGGTAAAGGTGGTGAGCAGCGCCGGCCGACCTGTGATATCGGCCATTTCGTCAGGCGTCCAGCCGGAAACGTTGATGATATCCAGCAGCAGCGCAGCGGTGATATAGCAGTCATACAGCGCCCGGTGGTGATGCAGCCCCGGCGGCGTGGCCACGTTCAGCTTACGTGATTTATAGAGCCCCATATTACTGTATTTGATCCCCGGCCACAGCCGGCGGGCCAGCTTCATCGTACAGATCCACTCGCCATGCATCTCCGGTAGCACCCGACGATCGAAGCTGGCGTTATGCGCGACGTACCACGGGCTGCCATGATAGTGCGGAATAATCTCCTCAATCCACGGCTTATCGGCGACCATCTCTTCGGTAATCCGGTGGATAGCCATCGCCTGCGGGCTGATGGGGCGGTCAGGACGCACCAGATGACTCATGGGATTGGTGATTTGCCCGTCGACAATGTCGACCGAGGCGATTTCAACAATGCCCCCCTGCAGTCCGCAGGTTTCGGTATCAATGACGCGCAGCATGGCTCGCTCCAGAGCAAAACAATAAGCGTAAAGTATTTGGTCGGGCTTGCCAACCGACGGCGAGGGGGCAAGTAGGCATTATTTCTGTTTCGGCTCCCAGGGCAGGCGGGACAGTGAAACGGAGGCCAGCCGATGGGCGATCAGCCGTTCGCGGAACCAGTCGCGCAGATGGGCGGGCTGTTCACGCTCGACCAAATCAGCGACCACCGGCATATTATACCGCTCTTTAAAGGCGACGCCGGCGGCGGCGAGATCGACGTTAACTTTATCCATCTCATCTTGCGAAATTTTGGCCAGATTTCTTTCCATCATACACTCCACTCTGCTTGTAAACCCGGTCAGGGCCTGACGCCCGGCTCGACTCTGCCATTATACAGGGTTATTCTCTGTGCTACAGACATAACAAAAGGGAATGACGAATATGCGACTTCTTGCTGGACGCGCATTGCGCCTCTCCGTTGCGTTTGCCGGGCTATTAACCGCGGCGGGCGCGCTCGCCCACGCTCACCTGCAGCAGCAGATCCCCGCCGCCGGAGCGCAGCTGGCGGCCTCCCCGCAGACGTTGACGCTCAGTTTCTCCGAAGGCATTGAACCCGCGTTCAGCGGCGTGACCGTCACCGGTCCACAGCAGCATGCGGTAGCCACCGGCAAACTGACCCGCAGCGCCGACAACCCCGCCCAGGTCACCGTGCCTGTAGCGGAAACCTTGCCGCCGGGAGAATACACTGTGGCTTGGCATGTGGTCTCAGTGGATGGCCATAAAACCAAAGGGCAATACACCTTTAGCGTGAAGTAAGCGATGCTGACCGGGCTCTACATTACTCTGCGCTTTGGGCACTTTATCACCCTGATGCTGGCTTTTGGCTGCGTGCTGTATGGCGCCTGGTGGGCGCCCGTGCCGCTGCGACGCGTACTGATGCTGCGCTTCTATCCGCTGCTGCGCCCGCTGCTGCTGATCGGCGCCCTCTCTACCCTGGCGCTGTATCTGCTGCAGGGGGGATTGATGGGCGACGGCTGGGCAGATGTCTGGCAACCCGCCGTCTGGCAGGCGGTGGCGGGCACCCGCTTCGGCGGGGTGTGGATCTGGCAGATCCTGCTGGCGTGGATCGCCCTCGCCGTAGTGTGGATCCGTCCCCGACATGGCGCTCGCCAGCTGGTGGCCCTGCTGGCGGCCCAGCTGCTGCTTTCCGCTGGGGTAGGGCATGCCGCCATGCATGATGGTTTACTCGGCGCCCTGCAGCGGACTAATCATGCTGTCCACCTCTTCTGCGTTGCCAGCTGGTTCGGCGGCCTGTTGCCCTTTATCTATTGCCTGCGCCTGGCGCAGGGGCGCTGGCGGCAGGCCGCGGTCTATACCATGGCGCGCTTTTCACGTTACGGGCATCTGGCCGTCGCCGGCACCCTTGCCAGCGGGGCGATCAATGCGCTGTTGATCCAGGGAGGGATGATTGGCGCATCGCCCTGGGGACGTCTGCTGTTGATCAAATGTGCGCTGGTGGCCGGGATGGTGGTAATTGCGTTAGTGAACAGGTATGTTCTGGTACCGCGCATGTCGGCAAGCGGTTCGCGGGCGGAAAGTCTGATCCTGCGAACCACGCAGGCTGAGATAGGGCTGGGCGCGCTGGCGCTGCTGGCCGTCAGTCTGTTTGCCACCTGGGAACCTTATTGAATTAACTGGCAAAATCATGAAAAAAATTGTTCTGACCATGTTGTTACTGGCAAGCTCCGGCGCTGCACTGGCGGCGCCGCAAATTATCACCGTGAGCCGCTTTGAGGTAGGGAAGGAGAGCTGGGCGTTCAACCGTGAAGAGGTGATGTTGACCTGTCGTCCGGGCAATGCCCTTTACGCTATCAACCCGAGCACTCTGGTCCAGTATCCGCTCAATGAGGTGGCTGAGCAGCAGGTCAAAGCCGGCAAAACCACCGCCCAGCCGATCTCAGTGATCCAGATCGACGATCCGCAGCATCCTGGGCAAAAAATGAGCCTCGCGCCGTTTATCGAGCGCGCGCAGAAGCTCTGCTAGATTTTCGCGCTATCTCGCTGTAATAGCATAAAAAAAACCGCCCTTGCCGGACAACGGCAGTGGCGGTTTTTTTGCTGGCAGCGCCCACTTTTCCAGGAATTATTCGGCCACATTGGCCGCAGACTGGAAAAGCTGACGCGTTAAACTATTCTTATAGTGCAAGGCGACTTAGCCTGCATTAATGCCAACTTTTAGCGCACGGCTCTCTCCCAAGAGCCATTTCCCTGGACCGAATACAGGAATCGTATTCGGTCTCTTTTTATCTTAATCTGTCTGCTTTCGCGATCACCAGCGACATCCTGTCAGTCAATTCAGTCAATCACCAGGCTGGCCTCTGGATGTCCCGTTATAGCACACCGTTTTTAGCATACACAATTCATTTACACACAAATTGCATCCTGCGGAAGAACGGTATGGGGAAGGCGGAACCGTAAGCGAGGGGAGAGGAAAAGAAAAAACCTGCACCTAAACAGGCCCGGCGTGCAGGTTAACTGGCGGGCCAACATCGGAAGGCTGCTAGTATACATATTTGTATGATAAATAGAATAAACAAAACCTTATTGATTTGGCAATTCATGCGATTAGCCGTCCGCGCCCCACGAAAGGGCGGGAAATAATATTGAGGGGCGTAGTTCCGAGCGTCCGGTATTATTCCGGAACGCTGAAGGTGGGAAATATCTGACTTTCCAGATAGCAGAGTAAAAGCCAAATTTCATCGCTGAAAATAAACCATATGCTGCCCAGCAGGACGACCGCGAGAATAATCAGCAGGAAAATTTCGGTTTTACTCATCATGCTAACGACTATCCAGTGGTCTGCGGGGACCATGATAGTAGCGAAATAAGAACATAATAAGCAAACGCCGCGTGACGGGGCGAGTTCACTGGTCGTGAAATTACTCGCCCGGCAGTGGCTGCGTCAATATTGCCACCTGCTCCGCCAGCTGATCCAGCAGCTGGAATCGACGCCGGTATTCGGCCCGTTTTTTACTGGCGATGCTCTCCAGCGGTTTTCTTTCCAGACGCAGCGGTAGCTGCCAGCGCCAGGGGCTTTCCGGCTTGCCGTCGATGGATTGCCAGAATTCGTCGTAGCTGGCGTGGAAATGGCGCCCCTTGCTCAGGCGATAGCGCAGGGCGCGAAACACATGGCCATTATCGCTAACGCCGTAAATCGCTGCGATATGGCTGCGAGCGGCCAGCAGCCAGATAAACTCCAGCAGCAGGCGCTTCGGGAACAGACCGTAGCAGGCGCGGGTCGCCTGCTTGATCACCTCGTGAGAAACGTGGCGTCGCGGTCCCTGCAAGCCGCCGATGATCAGCTGCCAGGCTTCGCCATCCCAGGTCACGCTGAAGGTGGCGCTGGCCAGCAGGGTATGATCGCTGTCGCGCAGCCACAGGGTGGTTTCACCCTCACGCTCGGCCTTCCCGGCCGAAGAGGCCGAGAGGGAAAACTGGCGCTCATCCTTTCCATTGAGCGTCAGCAACGGGACCTCGCACACTGCGGTCATGGCATGCGCCAGCCGGGAACCGCGCAGGGTATCGACATAGCGATAATGGCTTATTACCGCCATCGCCCGCTGCCAGGCGTTGAGATCGCGCGTTAGATATTGACGGTGCACTTTCCCTGGCAGCGTCGCCTGCGCCGCCAGCAGCTGGTTAAAATCGTCACGAGCGCTCAGCGCCTCCAGCATCGCTTTAGTCGGGCTATAAAATAATGCCGTGCGCAGTAGAAATTTAAAGCGGTAATTTTTCTGCCGCCATATAGGTGCGGGTGTTAATCTACCCATCACCAGATCGGCAATGAGATGCGAGCGCGGCGTAAGCACGCTGGATGAATGCAGGCTATTGTCTGTCACGATAAACACCTCGTTGTTATTTCCTGCTATTTTAAAACGAGGCGCTGATAAGCTTAATCCTCTGGCCGACTATATTTGCCGTTTGTTTAAAATCGATTGAGGTGTAAATAAAAAACAGCGACTATAAGTTGGAATTACCTATAATTACAGCAGAGAGGTAATTATATGTATCAGCGTATTAATGGCAGAGACTGGCGTAATATCTGGCTGATGGGCGATCTGCATGGCTGCTTTGCGCTGCTGATGGCGCGCCTGCGCCGACTGCGCTTTGATCCCTGGGCCGATCTGCTGATCTCGGTGGGCGATCTGATCGATCGCGGGCCGCAAAGCGCTGACTGTCTCGGCCTGTTGCGCAGCCGCTGGTTCCGGGCTGTGCGCGGGAATCATGAGCAGATGGCGCTGGAGGCGCTGGAGGCGCTGGAGGCGCTGGAGAGCGGAGATATGACGCTCTGGCAGATGAACGGCGGCGACTGGTACGCCCGGAGCAACGTGCGGCAGCGGGCTGACGTCGATCGCCTGCTGGCGCGCTGTCAGCGGCTGCCGTTGATTATTGAAGTGGAGTGCGCAAAAGCGCGGCATGTGATCGCCCATGCCGATTATCCGGCGCCGGTCTATCGCTGGCAGCAGCCGGTGGATCCCCAGCGGGTCCTGTGGAGCCGCCATCGTCTGAGTGAACATCTGGCGGGGCGTCATGGCGCTATCGCCGGGGCTGACCATTTCTGGTTTGGCCATACGCCGCTTCGCGCGCGTTATGACTACGACAATCAACACTATATTGACACCGGCGCTGTGTTCGGCGGCACGCTGACGCTGGTGGCGCTGCAGTCGGCAGACTAAAAGTCACTGTATTCGCTGGCGGGTTGCCAGAAGCCGTCAATAAAATCTTCTATCGGGTAGCAGCCGCCGTGGCGGATCCGCTGATCTTCCATCGCCACCAGGCACTGCGTTTCCTCGCGGTAGACGTCAACCACAATGTCCTCGCAGCCGCCATCCAGATAGCAAATAAACAACACTAAGGCAAACATCCTGGCCTCATGTTCGGGGGGACATACTGTTTAGTGTAGGGGATGACGGCGGGACGGGGAAATAAATAACCCGTCTCAGGCGACGGGTTCATTGGCGTCAGGCAAGGCGCATGACCCAGGCATCGGACTGGCGGTCGTAATGTTTACGGTAGAGGACGGAATGTTCACCATTGAGAATCGCGGGAACGCTGGTGTCGGCATCCCAGGCGTCAAGCTGCATACATAAATCTGGATCGGATTTGCAGGGAATGCTTAACGTTCGCTCACCCTGATGTTCACCATGCAGTTCGGCATCGTCTATCTCAAACGCGCCGATGCGGACATTGGTTTTACTCATCGCTTCACCCCATTTTTTCAGCTGAGCTGTGGTACGACCAGTTGCGGTCGTCATTTTTCAGCGTAGTCAATGGGGGGAAAACCGCCAGTCAAAAAGTGCGTATTTTTTGCGCGGCGTCACACCTTGCCGGCAAAAAGTTTCCCATCGCGTACCAGCTCGCGCGGGTAACTGTTCTTCAGACGGGAGCCGACGCGCTTGGCCAGGCCCAGCGGCACGCCCTGGAAGGTGACAATGGCTTCATCCTGCGCTGGCGGGGTTTGCGGATAGACGTCGCGTCCGCGATACCATTCCTCCGCTTCCTCCAGCGTCAGCTCGAAGGCGCGCTGCGGCGCGGCAAAGGCAATAACCGCCTCATGCTGCCAGCGGTAACCCTTATTGTGCAGTTCCGCCAGACGCACGCCAATGCGCGAAAACCGCACCTGACCAAACAGAGGCTCCATAGACTGCGGAAATAGCCACAGCTCTTTATCCCGTTGCCACAGCGTGTGGCTCGCGTCCCATTCCAGCCCGACAGCGCGGGCGGCGGCGGTCGCCGCGGCGGCCTCCCGGCCCTTCAGCGGCGCAAACGGGAACTTGCCGACCTTGTAGCCCGGCGCCGGGAGCGGATCGATAGCCGCCGTCTTGCGCAAGCGGGCGACAAAGAAGCCTTCACAATCGTAGATCTGCGGGAAAACATGCAGAAATCCCTCGGCGGTTAAGGCATCGGCCGCGCCGGGAAACAGCTCTCCCAGCGGCTGGATCGCCACCGCCTGCGGGTAGCGGGACAGCAGCCAGTGAATGACGGACTGATTTTCTTCGCGGTTCAGGGTGCAGGTCGAATAGACCAGCGTCCCGCCGGGGCGCAGGGCATGGAAAGCGCTGTCGATAAGCTCGCGCTGGGTGGCGGCGATGTCGAGGTTGCTCTCCGGCGACCAGTTTTTCAGCGCGTCCGCATCTTTGCGTACCACCCCTTCGCCGGAGCAGGGGGCATCAAGCAGAACGGCGTCGAAGGCTTCGGGCAATGCCGCGCCGAACACCCGGCCGTCGAAATGGGTCAGGGCGACGTTGCTGATGCCGCAGCGGCTGATGTTGGCATGCAGCACTTTCACCCGGCTGGCGGAGAACTCATTCGCCAGGATGCCGCCCGCATTGCCCATCCGGGCGGCGATCTGGGTGGTTTTCGACCCCGGAGCGGCAGCAACGTCCATGACTCGTTCAGGCTGCGGGTTATCGGCGAACAGGGCGGCGACCGGCAGCATTGAGCTTGCTTCCTGTATATAGAACAGACCGCTGAGATGTTCGGCGGTGCTGCCCAGCGGCAGCGCGTCGTCGTCGTCCCGCTCGATCCAGAATCCCTCCTCGCACCAGGGGACCGGCGTCAGCTGCCAACCATAGGGGGCGACCAGAGAGAGAAAATCATCGACGCTGATTTTCAGCGTATTGACGCGAATACTTCGGCGTAGCGGGCGCTGACAGGCGGCGATAAATTCGTCGAAAGAGAGGTGCGCCGGCATCGCCGCGCGCATTTGAGCAAGAAACGCTTCAGGGAAATAGACAGTATTTTCGGCCACAGGCAGCGCACCACAGAAAAAAAGGGTGCGCAGTTTAGCACAAACGCCCCGGTGCAGGACACCGGGGCGTGAGGTTTGTGTCTGCCCGCGCCCGGCGTTTGCCGGGGCGGGAGAAGGGCAGGCGAGGATTACTGCGGCAGGGCGGTGCCCCACTCCCGCCACTCTTTCGGCTCGCTCTCCAGCAGCAGGAAGTGCTTGCCGTCCTGGGCCTTCGGCGCCAGCGGCGTACCCGGCGGCGTGGCAAAGGCGATCCCGCCGCGGATAAACTGATTGAAGGTCCCGGTTTTCACCACGCCGCCAACCAGGCCGAAGTCGAGGCTGTAACCCGAGGCCAGCCAGAACACCGAGTTATTGCGCACCAGGTACTGGTAGCGCTTGCTGATGCGCATCTTAACCATGACCCGGTCAGACATCGATCCCAGCGACAGACCGGTCACCGTCCCGACTTCCAGGCCGCGGAACAGCACCGGCGTACCGATGCCGAGCGATCCGGCCTCCGGCGCTTCCACCACGATATTCAGGCCGTCGATATAGCGCGAGTCGCTGATCGTCGTATCCTGGATCTCAAAGTCGCGGCGCGCCGGGCCGCGTCCGGGCTCAACGTTAATATAGGACTGGAACAAGGTGTCGAGATGCTCCACGCCCGCGGCGGAGATCTGCGGGGTGATCACCGAGAAGCGGGTCCCGGCGCGGGCAAACGTGCCGACGTATTCCGGATAAAGCACGGCTTTCGCCTGCACCTCGTTTTTGGCGGTGATCAGCTCCAGCGACTGGATCTGACCGATATCGATGCCGAGATAGCGAATCGGCATCCCGGCCGCCATCTTCCCGGCGTCGAACGCATGCAGGGTGATCTGGCCGCCCACGGCTCGCGCCGCCGTTTCAGAAGCGTAAAGGATGCGTTTGTTATTCAGCCGCGCATTGGCGCTGCTGCCGTTGAGGTTGTCGAAACTGATCGCCCCTTTTATGGCGCGGGCCAGCGGCGAGGCCTGAACGGTGAGTCCGTTGCCGTCAAGTTTAACCTTCGCGCCCCCTTCCGCCCAGAAGACGCTGTTGTTGGTCAGCAGGTAGCGGTACTCGGGCTTGATATGCAGATCGATATCGAAAGCGTCTTTGCGCGGTTTGACGGCGATGATCTCGCCGACGGCGAATTTACGATACAGCACCACCGAGCCAGCCTGAACGTCAGGTAGCGTCTCAGCGGAGAGGCTCAGGGTGGTGGTCGGCACTTCGCTCAGGCTGTTTTCCTGCGCCTTTTCGAGGTTGGCGTACAGCGGATAGCTGCTCTGCATTTCGCCTTTTTCACCCGGGATCACCCGGATCCCGCCGTTCACCCATTCGCTGGCGCTGGCGCCCAGCACCTGCACGCCATCAAGTCCCACTTTGACGTCCAGACGACTGTTCACCACAAACTTGCTGTCGCCGCGAATCAGATCGCGGTATTCCGGGGCAATCGCCACCTGGAAGGTTACCCCTTTGGCCGTCAGCTTGCGCTCCAGCACCTGGCCGACTTTCACTCCGTGAAGCACCAGCGGCTGGCCGCCGTCGATCCCGTAGCTCTCCGGCGCCGAAAGGGTGACGGTGGCGACATTGGGCTCCTCCAGCAGCGCTTTATCCGCTGGCATGACGGAGAAGTGATTACGCGGCTCGCCTTCGCCGGGCACCAGCTCAAAGGTATTGCCGGTGAGCAGGGCGCTGACGCTGGGGTTATCGAGGGAGATCTTCGGCTTCTTCATCTGAATCAACGTTTTCTCCCGCAGCAGGGTCACCACGCTTGGATCGACGGTCATCTCGCCAGTGACTTTGCCGCCGGGGTTAAGATTCAGTTTGCTTAACTGGCCCACTTCCAGCCCCTGATACATCAGCGGCGTCGAGCCCGCTTTCAGGCCGTCGCCGTCAGGCAGGTCAAGGGTCACCACCACCCCGCGCTGGCTGTGCGCCAGGTCTTCATACAGATGATAGTCATCGTTTTGCGACGCGACCTGCGAATCGGCAGGGGAGTCAAAGGCGATGGCACCGTTCACCAGCGCGGAAAGGTTCTCCAGCTGCACTTTGGCCCCGCTCAGGCCGACATCGGCTTTGATCCCAGAGACGTTCCAGAAACGGCTGCCTTTTTTCACCAGGTTGGTGAACCGGCGCTCGATCAGCACATCAATGGTGACCCCCTGATTATTATCATTCAGCGTGAAGTCATACACCCGCCCGACCGGGATCTTACGGAAGTAGACCAGCGAGCCGCTGCTCAGAGAGCCAAGGTCGGGCGCCTGCAGGTGGATCATCAGCTCGCCGTTGTTGATACGGTATTTTGGCTGAGTGTCGAGGGCGACGAAGTGATCTTCGGGTTCGCCCTTGCCCGGCATCATGCCGATATAGTTCCCGCCCACCAGCGCATCGAGGCCCGACACGCCGGCCAGAGAGGCTTTCGGCGTGACCAGCCAGAACTGCGTATCTTTGCGCAGCGCCTCTTTCATATCGCGCTTGATGCTGGCGGAAACTTCAATCTTGCTCAGGTCTTTACTGAGACTAATATCCTGGACGGTACCGACTTCCACCCCCTGATAGCGGATAGGCGTCCGCCCCGGCACGATGCCGTTAGCAGACTGGAAATCGATAGTAATCGTCGATCCGCGGTCGTCAAAGCTGGTCCAGATGAGCCAGGCGGCAATCAGCAGCGCGATGACCGGCAACAGCCAGAATGGCGAGATACGACGTTTGGTTTTTATTCTGGCTTCAGTCTGCGAAGCGGGCGTTTCCTGACTCATGTGCGTCCCAAAGTAAGCGGCTGTCCAGCCATTCAACTGCAAGAATAGTTAAAATTACCGCGCCGCCAAAGTAAACCGCGGCCGGCCCCATCGTAAAGGCGAGGAGCTGATCGCGATTAATGAGCGACATGGTGAGTGAGATAACAAACAGATCCAGCATCGACCAGCGGCCAATCCAGGTTATCAGCCGCAGCAGCAGGATGCGGGTGCGCAGCCCCTGCTCGCACTTGAATTGTATGCTGAGCAGCAGGGTAAATAACACTATAACTTTGGTGAATGGCACCAAAATACTGGCGATAAACACCACGCCGGCGATGGCGATATTGCTGCTGGCGAGGGAGATGATCCCGGAGAGGATGGTGTCTTCCTGGCGCGCGCCGTTGACGTAGATGATAGAGATCGGCAGCAGGTTGGCCGGTAGGAGGAAAACCAGCGAGGCAATCAGCGCCGCCCAGCTGCGCTGCAGGCTCTGCGGCCGGCGATGGTGCAGCGGCGTGTGGCAGCGTCGGCAGCGGCCGCGGGCGTCGCGGTAGCCGGTGTAGTGGCAGCCGGTGCACACCTGCAGATTGTTATCGGCGCGGGTCGCCGGCCGTTCGGGATAGAAGCGCTCCCATAGCTCTTCGACGTTCATATGGATAAGCGTCAGGATGCTCAGCAGCGTCAGGGAGATAAACGCCACCAGGCCGATGCCGGGCTGCAGAAAGGCGTAATCCTGCACCTTGATGGAGGCGACGCCGATGCCCACCAGATAGATATCCAGCATCACCCACTCCTTGAGCTTATCGAGCATCAGCAGCACCGGGCGCAGGTTCATCCCCAGCACGTTGCCCAGCCACAGATAGCTAATCGAGACCACCAGCAGTACCGGGGCGACCACCGCGCAAAACAGCACCATCGCGGCGGTAAGCGGGTCGCCCTGCGCGGTCATCTGCCAAATCCCCTGCAGGACGTTGGCGTCAATGCGAACCCCCAGCAGGTGAAGGCGCAGCAGGGGTTCGGACCAGGCAAAGGGCATTAACAGCAGCATGGCCAGGGCCATGCTGCCCAGACGGGTCAGCGACCAGTCGCGGCCATCGCGCACCTTCGCGTTACAGCGTGGACACCAGGCGCTTTGGTTGCGTTTGAGCACCGGTAAGCGGAACAGCATGTCACACTGCGTACAGCGCTGATAATGCGCATAGGGAAGCGGCGTGCTGACGGCATGCACGACCATCTTATTCGCAGGCTTAAGGGTGGGTGTTTTTATCGGCATTTATTACGTACAGGAATGAATGTATCTCACTATCTTAACCTATGAATGAATTCATCTTGAGCCCAAGCGCATTTAATGCTTATTTTAGTAGGCTGTACGTATCAGGCAGTAAGACAACCAAGTGAAGATATAATGAGCAAAACAGAATTTTACGCGGATTTGAACCGCGATTTCCAGGCATTAATGGCAGGTGAAACCAGTTTTCTGGCGATGATCGCTAATACCAGCGCGCTGCTGTTTGAACGACTGGGCGAGGTCAACTGGGCCGGTTTCTATCTTCTGGAAGGCGATACCCTGGTGCTGGGGCCGTTCCAGGGCAAACTGGCCTGCGTCCGGATCCCGGTTGGGCGCGGCGTATGCGGCGCGGCGGTGGCGCAAGCCCAGGTGCAGCGCGTCGAGGACGTCCACGCCTTTGACGGCCACATTGCCTGCGATGCCGCCAGTAATTCGGAAATTGTCTTCCCCCTGCGCGTGAACGACCAGATTATCGGCGTGCTGGATATCGACAGTCCGGCTTACGGCCGCTTCACTGCTGAAGATGAGCAGGGGTTGCGCACGCTGGTCGAGCATCTGGAAAAACTTATCGCGGCCACTGATTATCAAAAAATCTTTACCCGTGTCGTGGGATAATCAACGGATAACGTAGCATTTAGCGAGGACGTCATTATAATGTCGCCTGTTCATGCCTGCGGCTTGTTGGCTACGTCCGTTGTAATCAGGAAATTTCATGGAAAATCAACCTAAGTTGAATAGCAGTAAAGAAGTTATCGCCTTTCTGGCCGAACGTTTCCCTCAGTGCTTCAGCGCTGAAGGCGAAGCGCGCCCCCTGAAAATCGGAATTTTTCAGGATCTCGTTGAGCGAGTGGGTGGTGAGATGAATCTCAGCAAAACCCAGCTTCGCGCTGCATTACGTCTTTACACCTCGAGCTGGCGCTATCTCTACGGCGTAAAAGCCGGCGCTATCCGCGTTGACCTGGACGGCAACCCGTGCGGCGAACTGGAAGAGCAGCACATTGCCCATGCGCGTCAGCAGCTGGAAGAAGCGAAAGCTCGCGTTCAGGCGCAGCGCGCTGCCCAGCAGGCGAAAAAACGCGAGGCCGCTGCCGCTGCAGGCCAGCCGGATGAAGGCGTTCGCCGCGAGCGTAAACCGCGTCCTCAGCAGCCGCGTCGTAAAGAGGGCGCTGAACAGCGTAAACCGCGTCCTGTTGCGGCCAAAGCTCCGCGGGAAGAGCGTCTCACTCCGGTATCGGATGTTTCCGTTCTGACCGTCGGCCAGGCGCTGAAGGTAAAAGCAGGCAATAACGCAATGGACGCCACCGTTCTGGAAATCACCAAAGATGGCGTTCGTGTACAGCTGACTTCTGGTATGTCAATGATTGTACGCGCAGAACACCTGGTGTTCTGAAACGGAGGCCGGGCCAGGCATGAACACATTTTTTAAAATCACCGCGCTTGCGGGCCTGCTGGCAATAGCAGGCCATGCCTTCGCTGTTGATGAAATAACCCGTGCAGATCAAATCCCCGTGCTGAAAGAAGAGCCGCAGCACGCGACGGTGAGCGAGCGCGTGACGTCGCGCTTTACCCGCTCTCACTACCGTCAGTTCGATCTCGACAACGCCTTCTCGGCAAAAATTTTTGACCGTTATCTGAACCTGCTGGACTACAGCCATAATGTGCTGCTGGCCAGCGATGTGGCGAAGTTCGCGGCGAAAAAAGACCAAATCGGCGACGAACTGCGCACCGGGAAACTGGATGTCTTCTACGACCTCTACAACCTGGCGCAGCAGCGCCGCTTCGAGCGCTATCAGTATGCTTTGAAGGTGCTGGAACGTCCGATGGACTTTACCGGCAACGACAATTTCAACCTTGACCGCTCCAAAGCGCCGTGGCCGAAAGACGAGGCCGAGCTGAACGCGCTGTGGGACGCCAAGGTTAAATTTGACCAGTTAAGCCTGAAGCTGGCGGGAAAAGACGATAAAGAGATCCGCGACACCTTAACCCGTCGCTACAAGTTCGCTATCCGTCGTCTGGCGCAAACCAACAGCGAGGATGTCTTCTCGCTGGCGATGACCGCCTTCGCCCGCGAAATCGACCCGCACACCAACTATCTGTCGCCGCGCAATACCGAGCAGTTCAACACCGAGATGAGTCTCTCACTCGAAGGGATCGGCGCTGTGCTGCAGATGGATGATGACTACACGGTGATTAATTCGCTGGTGGCCGGTGGTCCGGCTGCGAAGAGCAAAGCGATCAGCGTCGGCGACCGCATCGTTGGCGTCGGCCAGACCGGGAAGTCGATGGTCGATGTCATAGGCTGGCGTCTGGATGACGTCGTGGCGCTAATTAAAGGGCCGAAGGGCAGCAAGGTTCGCCTTGAGATCCTGCCGGCCGGCAAAGGGGCCAAGACGCGTATCGTCACCCTGACCCGCGAGCGCATCCGTCTGGAAGATCGCGCGGTGAAGATGTCGGTGAAAACCGTTGGTAAAGAAAAAGTCGGCGTGCTGGATATCCCGGGCTTTTACGTTGGCCTGACCGATGACGTGAAGGTGCAGCTGCAGAAGCTGGAAAAACAGAACGTCAGTAGCATCGTTATCGATCTGCGCAGCAACGGCGGCGGGGCGCTGACCGAAGCGGTATCGCTGTCGGGGCTGTTTATTCCGTCCGGCCCGGTGGTGCAGGTGCGGGATAACAATGGCAAGGTGCGCGAAGACAGCGATAACGATGGCGTAGTCTATTACAAAGGGCCGCTGGTGGTGCTGGTTGACCGCTTTAGCGCCTCGGCGTCTGAGATCTTTGCCGCCGCAATGCAGGATTATGGCCGCGCGCTGATCGTTGGCGAGCCGACCTTCGGTAAAGGTACCGTACAGCAGTATCGCTCGTTGAATCGTATCTACGATCAGATGCTGCGTCCGGACTGGCCGGCGTTAGGTTCCGTGCAGTACACTATCCAGAAGTTCTACCGCATTAACGGCGGCAGTACTCAGCGCAAAGGCGTTACGCCGGATATCATGATGCCAACCGGCAATGAAGATCGCGAAACCGGCGAGCAGTATGAAGACAACGCGCTGCCGTGGGATAGCATCAACGCGGCCACCTATGTGAAGTCCGGGGATCTGACCCCATTTGGACCGGAACTGCTCAAGCGCCACGACGAGCGTATTGCCCAGGATCCTGAGTTCCAGTACATCATGAAGGATATTGCCCGTTATAACGCGATGAAGGACAAACGTAACATCGTCTCTCTGAACTACGCTCAGCGTGAAAAAGAGAACGAAGAGGATGATGCGATTCGTCTGGCGCGGATTAACGATCGCCTGAAACGCGAAGGCAAACCGCCGCTGAAAAAACTGGACGATTTGCCGAAGGATTACCAGGAGCCGGATCCGTATCTTGATGAGACGGTCCATATCGCGGTAGACCTCGCCCATCTCGAAAAAGCGCGCCCGGCGGTGGAACCGCCGGCCAGCCAATAAGTCGCCAACGGGCACCCTGAGAGGTGCCCGTTTTTTTTATGCCCTTTGTCATCGCCATTCAGCTCATCTAACAAAATGTCAACCTGCTCTGCCGCTGTCAGCAAGATGCTACAAAATGTAAAGTTGTGTTTTTATCGTGACTTAGCGGGGGCTGATGGTTGAAAATTGCAGCCTGACCCATACGATGTGGGTAATCGCATAGTGCGTTTTGTTAAATTGAGGTAAAAAGAAAATTATGATGCGAATCGCGCTTTTCCTGCTGACGAACCTGGCAGTGATGGTCGTGTTCGGGCTGGTGTTAAGCCTCACGGGGATCCAATCCAGCAGCATGACCGGTCTGTTGATTATGGCCCTGCTGTTCGGCTTCGGTGGTTCTATCGTTTCGCTGATGATGTCGAAATGGATGGCGCTGAAGTCTGTGGGTGGGGAAGTGATCGAGCAGCCGCGCAACGAAACGGAACGCTGGCTGATGAACACCGTTGCGCAGCAGGCGCAGCAGGCGGGCATTGCCATGCCGCAGGTGGCTATCTATCACGCCCCTGACATCAACGCCTTCGCTACCGGTGCGCGTCGCGACGCCTCGCTGGTCGCTGTCAGTACCGGGCTGTTGCAAAACATGAGCCGTGATGAAGCGGAAGCGGTCATCGCCCATGAAATCAGCCACATCGCCAATGGCGATATGGTCACCATGACTCTGATTCAGGGGGTGGTGAACACCTTCGTTATCTTTATCTCCCGCGTTATCGCGCAGATTGCGGCCGGCTTCCTCGGCGGCAACCGGGAAGATGAAGGCGAGAGCAGCAATGGCAACCCGCTGATCTACTTCGCCGTCGCCACGGTGCTGGAGCTGGTGTTCGGTATTCTGGCCAGCATTATCACCATGTGGTTCTCTCGTTATCGCGAATTCCATGCTGATGCCGGCTCGGCGCGTCTGGTGGGCCGCGAAAAGATGATTGCCGCCCTGCAGCGCCTGAAAACCAGCTATGAGCCGCAGGAAGCCAGCAGCATGATGGCGTTCTGCATCAACGGTAAAGCGAAGTCCATGAGCGAGCTGTTTATGACCCACCCGCCGCTGGACAAGCGTATTGAAGCGCTGCGTAGCGGAGAATATCTGAAATAGTCCGTCAATCTGACGCTGAAAATAAAAATCCGCAGCCCGAAGGCTGCGGATTTTTTTTGTCCTTAATCGTCAGGCTGCGCGCGGCTGAGTGACGCGCAGACCGCTAATCAGCGCAGCGACGGTCGCCAGGATGCCGGCCAGCAGCAGGGCGGTGTGGGTGCCGCTGTTGCCGAGCAGGTTGAATAAAAGGGCCACCAGCGCGGCGCCGGTGCTCTGGCCGAGCAGGCGAGCGGTACCCAGCATGCCGCTGGCGCCGCCGCTGCGATGGCTCGGGGCCGAGGCGACAATGGTGTGGTTGTTTGGCGACTGGAACAGCCCGAAGCCGGCGCCGCACAGCGCCATACGCCAGATAATATCCAGATCGCTGGGCGACGCCGGAAGCAGCGCCAGGCCGAACAGGCCGCAGGCCATAACCAGCAGCCCAATGGCCCCCAGCAACCCCGCATGGCATTTTTCAATTAAATAACCGGCCAGCGGCGCCATCACCATCGTTGCCAGCGGCCACGGCGTCAGCAGCAGGCCGGTCTCCACTTCGCTGCGCCCGATCATTGTTTGCAGGAAGAAGGGCAGAGAGACCATCGCCAGCATTTGCGCACAGAAAGAGCAGATGGAGGTGCAGATAGAGAGGGAGAAGAGCGGGATGCGCAGCAGATCGACCGGCAGCAGCGGGACGGGCATCGTGAGCTGACGGCGAACGAAGAAAAAGCCCACCACCAGCATAGCGGCGACCTCCGCCAGCACCAGCTGAGTGGACTGGCCCTGGGCGAAACCGCTCAGGGCGGTGATCAACAGCCCGAAGGTCAGCGCGTTCATGATGGCGCTCGGCAAATCGAAGCGGACGATTTTGCTGCGCGCGCTGTTGGGCGGCAGAAAGCGCATCGCCAGAAGTAAGGCGACGATGCCGAGAGGCACGTTAATTAAAAACAGCCATTGCCATGAGGCGAGGGAGAGGATCGCAGCGGCGATCGTCGGGCCTGCCGCCGAAGATACGGCGACGACAAAGGAGTTGATACCCATGCCACGACCGAGAAAGCGCTGCGGATAAATCAGGCGGATCAACGCGGTGTTTACGCTCATCAGCGCGGCGCCGCCCAGCCCCTGGGCGACGCGGGCGAAGGTTAGCATTTCGAGGCTGCGCGACAGGGCGCAGGCCAGCGAGGTAAAGATAAACACCACCAGGCCTATCTTATAGATACGACGATAGCCGACCATGTCGCCGAGGAAAGAGAGCGGTAGCAGGGCGATCACAATGGCGATTTGGTAGGCGTTAACGATCCAGATTGAAGCCGCCGGGGAGGCGTTAAGATCGCTGGCGATGGTCGGCAGCGCGACGTTGGCGATGGCCCCGTCGAGCACGGCCATGGTCAGCCCAAGCACAATGGTCAGAATGGCGCCATAGCGCTGCGGCAGCGGCACGCCATCGGAAGAGTTTTTATCCATGGTGAAAATGAGTCTTAAATGAAACGGTTTTTTGAATGATGAGTTTAGCATTGATTATTCCGCCGTATGTCGCAGATTTGTAACGAAGTGGCAGAAGAATGATTGCGGCGCAGAGGCGGCGAATTTATAATAAAAACCGGTTCTAAATTTTATAAAACAGTTACGACGAGGTGATAAATGGCAGGTGCAGATTTGGATAAACAGCCAGATTCTGTCTCTTCGGTATTGAAGGTTTTCGGCATCCTGCAGGCGCTGGGTGAAGAGCGTGAAATTGGCATTACCGAACTGTCCCAGCGCGTCATGATGTCGAAAAGCACCGTTTATCGCTTTTTACAGACCATGAAATCACTGGGCTATGTGGCGCAGGAGGGAGAGTCTGAGAAATACTCCCTCACGCTCAAACTGTTCGAGCTGGGGGCGCGCGCGCTGCAGAACGTCGACCTGGTGCGCAGCGCCGATATTCAGATGCGGGAACTCTCCCGACTGACGAAAGAGACGATCCATCTCGGCGCGCTGGATGAAGACAGTATTGTTTATATTCACAAGATTGATTCGATGTATAACCTGCGGATGTACTCTCGTATCGGCCGTCGCAATCCGCTGTACAGCACCGCGATTGGCAAGGTACTGCTGGCGTGGCGCGACCGCAGCGAAGTGGAGCAGATCCTTGACGGCGTGGAGTATAAACGCAGCACCGAGCGGACCATCACCAGTACCGCTGAGTTGCTGAAGGTGCTGGATGGCGTTCGCGAGCAGGGGTACGGCGAAGATAACGAAGAGCAGGAAGAGGGGCTACGCTGCATTGGGGTACCGGTATTCGACCGTTTCGGCGTAGTCATCGCCGGGTTGAGTATCTCTTTCCCGACCTTACGGTTCTCTGAAGAACGTTTGCATGAATATGTGGCGATGCTGCACCAGGCGGCGCGCAAGATTTCTGAGCAGATGGGCTACAACGACTACCCCTTCTGACCGCGCTGAAGCATTCGGCGACCGCGGCGCTATCGTCGCGGTCGCCGATTCGATATTAGCCGTTATCCACGACGGTTGCGCTTTTACGCAGCAGCGGGCAGCTGCTGACGCCGATCACGCCGCTATCGGAATGCACATAAAGTGCGGTACTGACCCCACGGGCGGTGAGATATTGACACTTCAGGCCCAGGCCGCCGACGTTTTCTTCACTGTGGAATAATACCCCGTAGCCGCTTAATAATACGCCAATCCATAAGATAGCCACGACCACAATAGTACGAATGATTAATCGCATTGATGCCTCATTATTTGTATGATCCTTGCCGTGATTTTGACACGAACACGTTTTGAAACAAGTCGATGATTCCTAAACTTGCCTTTCGTATTACAGTTAGCCGCGGTTTAAGAAGGCCGTGTTATCCTGGCGACATAAAGTACTGATGCGGAGAGTGGAGTGAAAAAATTACGGTGGGTTTTACTGATAGTCATCATAGCAGGCTGCCTGTTGCTGTGGACTCAGATGCTTAACGTAATGTGCGACCAGGATGTTCAGTTTTTCAGCGGCATTTGCACTATCAATAAATTTATCCCGTGGTAAGACATTTTTCTGACGACTGATTTCCTTCTGCGCCGCGGGTGGTAGAATGAACGCCTTCTCTTTGAGGTGGTGAAATGAGTGAGTTACTAAATCCTGGGATCTTAAATCTGGCATCGCTGGCCGTGTCTGTGGCGCTGCTGCTTGTCGGTCTGTTGTTATGGTTCTTCGTCAACCGCGCCAGCTCGCGGGCGAATGAGCAGATAGAACTGCTGCAGGCTCTGCTGGATCAGCAAAAGCGGCAGAATGCGCTGCTACGTCGCTTGTGCGAAGCCAGTGCGCCGGAAAAAGAGGACGTGGTCGAGCCGACCGTCGCCGGTAAGGCGAAAGGGGAGGATGAGTTTATCCGCCTGGTGGCAGAGCGCTAAGTACCTCGACAGGTGTGCATCATATGATGCGCACCTGCATGATAGCGGTCGGTAATATCTTATTCTTATTCCATTATTCCTTTCTCAATGCACTATCCTCTTTTATACACGCTGTAAATAAAGTGATCCCCGCCGCGTTTATTGTCGGATAACGTGACGCTGTCATCTTTTTTTCATTATTAAGGTGCAGAATTAGCACTATTTTTAGCGAGACGACTGAAAGGATTTATTATCACTACACTGGCCTGGCTTTAGCGATTTTTCGTCTGGGGTTATAACGAATTTTGCGCATCAATATTCATCACGGCTCGTCAGTCGCCCGTATACTGGCAGTTCGTATACGGACATACCTGGACGAAGCGAAGTTGTTGAGCTATGGTAAAAAAGTTGCAGTTACAAGGCAGCGCTCCGGCGTTATTGATAAACGCCATAGCGCCTTGCCAGGGGCGGCAAAGACGCATAAATGTGCAGGCGATCAAAGGATTACCTTATAATTTGTGCGAACGATCGAGACACGTTTAAAAATGGCTTGCCATTATTTACGTAGTGTGTGATAACACCTTTCGGGTTAAACGAGGTACAGTTCTGTTTATGTGTGGCATTTTCAGTAAAGAAGTCCTGAGTAAACACGTTGTCGTTGAATACCGCTTCTCTGCCGAACCTTAAATTAGTGCCTCATGCAGTTATGTGTCAGTTTTATCTATGTAAACGCCAGCAGGCGAAGAAAACAGTCTAAGGAATTTTGCAAATGGCAAAGATTAAAGGTCAAGTTAAGTGGTTCAACGAGTCTAAAGGTTTTGGTTTCATTACTCCGGCTGATGGCAGCAAAGATGTGTTCGTACACTTCTCCGCTATCCAGGGTAACGGCTTCAAAACTCTGGCTGAAGGCCAGAACGTTGAGTTCGAAATTCAGGACGGCCAGAAAGGTCCGGCTGCAGTTAACGTAACTGCTATCTGATACAAGACCACTCTTCTTGTATAAAAGCCTCGCCTGTGCGGGGCTTTTGCGTTTTTATTGCAAAGCATGTCATTTTTCCCCCTCTCGTCGCGTCTTGTTGCAAATACTCAACTTTATTAGCATTGTGTAGCAGTCTGTTTTGCTAATTTTCTGTTAAATCAGTTGGTTGCAAAACAATGCCGGAGCTATGGTGCTAAATAAAAAAATGAAGTCCGCCGCCAGCTTTACCCCGATTCGCTTCGGGTTACTCTGCGTGGCCATACTCGGTTGTCTGGGACTGCTATTGGCCCGCGTGGGCTGGCTGCAGATTGTTTCCCCCGATAATCTGGTAAAACAAGAGGATATGCGTTCTCTGCGCGAAGAGCCCGTTGCGGTTGAGCGGGGGATGATCACCGACCGGGAAGGACGACCGCTGGCGGTGAGCGTTCCGGTTAGCGCGATCTGGATCGATCCGCAGACCACCATGGAGAAAGGCGGCGTCGGCTACGGGCCCCGCTGGCAGGCGATGGCCGAAGCGCTGCATCTCAACCTCGGGGAACTGGCCCAGCGGGTACAGAGCCATCCTCACGCCCGCTTTCTCTATCTGGCGCGGCAGATCAATCCCGAGCAGGCGGAGTGGATTGATAAACTGCATCTGCCTGGCGTCTACCTGCGTGATGAATCGCGGCGTTTCTATCCGGCAGGCCACGTGGCTGCCAATCTGCTGGGCTTTACCAATGTCGATAATCAGGGCATCGAAGGGGTGGAGAAAAGCTTCAACGCCCAGTTGACCGGTAAACCCGGGCGACGTCTGGTGCGTAAAGATAAACATGGCAATGTGATTGAGAATATTACCGAAGTACCGCCGGTGCCGGCGCATAATCTGCAGTTGAGTATCGATGAGCGCCTGCAGACGGTAACGGAAGATGCCCTCGATAACGCTGTTCGCTGGAATAAAGCCGAATCCGGAGCGGCGGTGCTGATCAAAATCGATACCGGCGAGATCCTGGCGATGGCCAGCTATCCCGACTTCAATCCAAACAATCGCGATGCCGCAACGCTGGATGATTTTCGCAACCGGGCCATCAGCGATACCTTCGAGCCGGGGTCGACCGTCAAACCGCTGGTGATCATGACCGCGCTGCAGCAGGGGATTGTCCAGCCGGACAGCGTCGTGGACACCCATCCGTTTGTCCTTGACGGCCACCGTATCCGCGATGTCGGCTATTATCCGGAGCTGAGCCTGACCGGGATCCTGCAGAAATCCAGCGATACCGGCGTGTCGCATCTTTCGCTGGCCATGCCGGTGCAGCATCTGATTGACACCTATACGGCTTTCGGTTTCGGCGAGCCGACGGGGCTGGGGTTGACCGGGGAAAGCGCTGGGCTGATGCCGCATCGTCGCTACTGGGGGCAACTGGATCGCGCCACCTTCGCTTTCGGCTATGGTTTGATGGTGACCCCGCTCCAGCTGGCGCATGTTTATGCCACCATCGGCGGCTTCGGCATTGAACGACCGTTGTCGATCACCCGCATCGACCCGCCAGTGATTGGCACGCGCGTAATGCCGGAGAATATTGTCCACAGCGTGGAGCATATGATGGAGAGCGTGGCGCTCCCGGGCGGAGGCGGCACCAAGGCGGCGGTGCGCGACTACCGGGTGGCGGTAAAAACGGGGACGGCGAAGAAGATCGGTCCGGACGGCAAATATATCGATAAATATGTGGCCTATACCGCCGGCGTGGCGCCCGCCAGCCGTCCGCAGTTCGCGCTGGTGGTAGTGATGAACGATCCGAGCAATGGCTCTTATTACGGCGGGGCCGTTTCCGCCCCGGTATTCAGCCAGATAATGGGCGACGTCCTGCGGCTGGAGAACGTCATGCCGGACGGTATGCCGCAAGGCGCGGAGAATCTGATCGTCATGCACGACAGCCACCCGCTGGCGCCGGCGCTGTAACAGTGGTCTGCAAGGGCGAATAGCGCTACACTTTCGCCCTTTCAGCGACACCGGAGCCGTCATGTCATACAGTTGCCCCCTTTGCCACGCGCCGCTCAGCCGTAGCGACAACCACTATTCCTGCCCGCAGCGGCACCAGTTCGATCTGGCGAAAGAGGGGTACGTCAATCTGCTACCGGTGCAGTTCAAACGGTCGCGCGATCCCGGCGACAGCGCTGAGATGATGCAGGCCCGTCGGGCGTTCCTCGACGCCGGGCATTATCAGCCGCTGCGGGACGCTATCGCTGAGCGATTGCGGCACGCTGCCCCTCAGGCGTTACTGGATATCGGCTGTGGCGAAGGATATTACACCCACGCGTTTGCCGCCATCGCCAGCCGCAGCTGGGGGCTGGACGTATCGAAGCCGGCAATCCGCGCGGCGGCAAAACGCTATCCGCAGGTGAATTTTTGCGTCGCCTCCAGCCAGCGTCTGCCGTTCTCCGATAACAGCTTCGATGCGGTAGTGCGCATTTACGCCCCCTGCAACGCCGGTGAGCTGGCGCGAGTGGTGCGGCCTGGCGGGTGGGTGATCACCGCCACGCCGGGACCCCGCCATTTGCTGGAGCTGAAAGGGCTGATTTACGATGAGATCCGCCTGCATGAGCTGAAGACGGAAGCGATGCCGGGGTTCCGCCTGGATGCGCAGCAGCAGCTGGCTTATCCGATGACCCTGACGGGCAGTGAAGCGCAGGCCCTGCTGCAGATGACGCCGTTCGCGTGGCGGGCCAACGCCGACGTGCATGACGCGCTGCGTCAGCAGGCAACCTTTGGCTGCCAGACCGATTTTATGATCCATTGCTGGCAGCGCGAGGAGTAAAGCTTAACCGGCGAAATGGCTCCAGAGGATTTCGCTGCCGATGCCAATCAGCACGATACCGCCGAGAATTTCGGCCCGTTTGCCCAGCAGCGGGCCGATAAAGCGACCTACCATGATCCCCAGCGTCGACATGATAAAGGTGGCGCAGCCGATCGCCAGCGCGGTGGTGACAATGCTGACCTGCAGGAAGGCCAGGCCGACGCCGACCGCCATGGCGTCAAGGCTGGTGGCGAAGGCGGTGGTGACAAGCAGCCAGAAGCCATGCCGGCGAGGCGCCTCACACGCCTCGTCGCTGTCGCCGCGAAACCCTTCGATGATCATCCGCCCGCCGAGAAACACCAGCAGAATAAAGGCAATCCAGTGGTTCCATTCGAGAACAAACTGGCTGGCCAGCATGCCCAGTCCCCAGCCGACCAGCGGCGTCAGGGTTTCAATAGCGCCAAAAATCAGCCCGGTGCGCACTGCTTCTGAAAATTTGGGTTTGTGCAGGGTGGCGCCTTTGCCAATAGAGGCCGCGAAGGCGTCCATAGACATGCCGAAAGCGAGAAGAAGGGTTGCGGATAAATTCATGTGCCTGTCCTGACCGGGGATAATCCATATGACACATCGCTGCCCCCAGTAAATATACGCGGAGCCGCTCAATGGCTGAGCAATACGTACAGCAGTGATGTATCTATGGTCTCGCCTGATTGAATCACTTCAACCCGTACGTGCCACGTTTTGCAACGAGTATGTTGACACGTACATTTCCTGGCGGGCAGGAAATCGGCTACTCCCCAACGACGGGCGCAACCTTAACATATTTTTGGAATATAAAACAATAACAGAAGAGGGCTATTTTAATAACCAAATGATAACGATTTTCATTTGAATTTATAAGTAAATAAATAGTTAATGAAAAACAGAAGAGCAGGTGGGGAAATATAGCCATGGCTATATAATCCCCAGACGAAATCGGAAAAAACATAGCGCTGGCTATATTTTTAACTCATTGAGTTGAAACAAGAAGTTTGTATATTTTCTCCAGATCGTCGATATTTCGTACGCGAATCAGCAGCCGCCGTTGCTCTAATTGCATCACCAGCACGCCGTCTTCGGATAAATTCATCTCTTTAATTCGCTGATATTCTATCCACACGTTGGCGAAGAAAAAGCCGCGCGGTTTGAAAATGATTTTCGGCGTACGGATCCAGAATAAATAGAGTCCCATCAGCGCCAGCGCAGACAATAGCCAGGTGGTGATCGGGGTACCGTGCTGGGTGATGTTGTTATAGATCAGAATGGCGATGAGGCCGACAAAGATCAGGCCGTCAACGCGGCTGCGGCGAAGCAGGGGAATGGCCAGCAGCACCGGGCCGTTGCGCCTCGGCATAATAAACTGGTCATACACCGCGTAGGCCAGTAGCGCAAGGATGAACAGGATGATCACCAGGTCCGTGAATGTCATTGCTTTGCGTTCCTCCTGATAAAAAAAAGCCGGGGGCAAGCCCCCGGCGTACAACCTGGAAATTACAGACCCAGCAGGCCGACAGCGTAGCCTGCGATACCGATGACGAAGAAGCCAACGATGATCCACAGCGGGTTAACTTTCTTACGCAGCAGCCACATACAGGCGAAGGTCAACAGCAGCGGTACCAGGCCCGGCATCAACTGATCGAGGATGGTTTGCACCGTGGTGACGTGAACCTGTCCGTCAGAACCGGTGATTTTTGACACCACCATCGGAATATTCACGTGCGTCCACTTGTTAACCAGCGCCCCCATGACAAACAGGCCGAGGATTGACGCCCCCTCAGTCAGTTTCTGCAGGAAGCCGCCGCCCATATCTTTAACGATGTCCACGCCTTTGCGGTAGCCGTAGGCGACGCCATAGTAGCGGGTCAGCAGTCGCACCGCGTTGAACAGGATAAAGAACAGCAGAGGGCCGAGCAGGCTTCCGCTCATCGCGATCCCGGCGCCTAAGGCCGCGAACACCGGACGCACAGTGCCCCAGAAGATTGGGTCGCCGACACCGGCCAGCGGCCCCATCAGACCGACTTTGATGCCGTTGATAGCGCCATCGTCAATCTCTGCGCCATTGGCGCGCTGCTCTTCCATCGCCAGCGTTACGCCCAGTACCGGAGCGGCAACGTAAGGATGGGTATTGAAGAACTCAAGGTGACGCTTAATCGCCTGCTTACGCGCATCGTTATTCTCCGGGTACAGACGACGAATCGCCGGAACCATAGAGAAGCAGAAGCCCAGCGCCTGCATACGTTCGAAGTTCCATGAACCCTGGAACAGGTTAGAACGAATGAACACGCCACGAATATCACTCTGAGTGAGTTTTTTCTCGGTGGTATTTTTAGTCATATCAACCATTTCGCTCACCTGTTAGTCCAGTTCGTTATCGAGATCGTTGTTACCAGCCGCCTGAGCCGGGGCACCGGCGACGCGGTTATATTTCGGGCTCAGCTGGATGTAGAGGATTGCCATGACCGCGCCAATCACGCCCAGGGCCACCAGGTTGAAGTTGGTGAAGGCGGCGGTGACGAAGCCGAGGTAGAAGAACGGCATCAGGTAGCCCGCGCGCATCATATTGATGACCATCGCGTAACCAACCACCACGATCATGCCGCCGGCAATGTTCAGGCCGCTGGTGACCACTTCAGGGATTGCGTTCAGCAGGCCCTGGACTTCGCTGGTACCGACGGAAATGGCCACGATGACGGCCGGGATAGCGATACGCATCGCTTGCAGGAACAGGGACGAGACGTGCAGCCACGATAGGGCGGTCAGGTTGCCATTCTCCGCCGCTTTATCCGCCGCGTGCTGGAAGGCTACGGTGATAGTACGCACGATGATGGTCAGCACCTGGCCTGCAGCCGCCAGCGGGATAGCCAGCGCGATGCCGGCGCCGATGCTCTGATGGCCGGCAATAACCAGAACGGTGGAAATAATGGACGCCAGCGCGGCATCAGGGGCAACCGCCGCACCGATGTTCATCCAGCCCAGGGCGATCATTTCCAACGTACCGCCGATAATAATACCGGTTTTCATATCGCCGAGAACGGCGCCGATCAGCGTACAGGCGACCAGAGGACGGTGGAACTGAAATTCATCAAGCACCGACTCCATACCCGCAATACACGCGACGATGAACACCAGCACAATCTGAAGAAGGGTAATCTCCATTGTACTTCTCCTGTTGATTAAGTCTTAAAGTGAAAACTGGGGCGCGATCGTCCGGGTTATTTATCGACCTTGGCGATCAGATCCATCATTTTCAGTTTCGGGTCGGTGGACACTTTACGTGCCTCCAGCTCGATACCGCGTGCGTTCAGCTTGTTAAACGCCTCAATATCTTTGGCATCGACCGAAATCGCGTTGTTAACCTGGGTTTTGCCCTGGCGGAACGCCATACCGCCGATGTTGACGCTGGTGATTTTCACGCCGCCCTCGACGACGCGCTCAACGTCGGTCGGGTTAGTAAACAGCAGCATGACGCGCTGTCCGGCGTACATCGGGTTGTTGTAGACGCGGATCATTTTGGCGACGTCCACCACGTGGGCGGTGACGCCCGGCGGCGCAACCTGGGTCAACAGGGTTTTGCGCACGGTATCTGCGGCGACTTCGTCGCTGACGACGATGATGCGGGTGACGTTGGTCTCTTTGGTCCAACGGGTGGCGACCTGACCATGGATCAGGCGATCGTCGATACGCGCGAGGCCAATCACCATGTAGTCATTCGGACCCATCGGTTTGGCCGGTGCTGCGGCTTTAGGCGCCGCGGCTGGAGCGGGCGCAGGGGCCGCTTTTTCCACCGGTTTGGCCTTCAGCGCTTTCACGCCTTCGCTGCCGGTCTCTACCGCTAAGGCGACCAGCTCATCAAAGGAAGGATCGTCATCGCGGGCCATGAAGGTTTCCACCAGCATCGGGATGTTGACGCCGGCGATAACTTCGTAGTGCTCTTTATCGACGACAATGCGGCTCGCAGCGTTGAACGGGCTGCCTCCCCATGTATCGACGAGAAACAGCACGCCTTTACTGGTATCCAGTTTTGCCAACTGGGCATTGTATTTCTCGATCAGCGTTTCGGCGTTTTCACCCGGAACGAAATCGATCCAGCCAACGTTTTCCTGCTCGCCCAACAGCATCTCTGCTGTTTTCAGCAGCTGTTCTGCAGCCCAACCATGTGTGCCTATTACAATAGCAATCGTCACTTGCTACCTCCTTTATTATCGTGAATGCATCATCTGCTTTGATACATCCTGAATCACTCTTGAGGACAAAATCGATTCAGTTAGGGTGTAAGATAGAAAATAGTTACTACCGCGAATTATTTTAGACAGTGAAAAAATAATTAATGTGATGAAGATCCGTTAATCAGGCATCGCCTGCTAATAATTTTGCAGCGCAAAAAATAGCCTTAGTTATTGCAAATTCAGGTAAATCTTTTCCAATTTCGCTCTATATTTTGCTATGTTTAACTTCCGTTTAATTACTCAGGAGTATAGGGCATAGCCCGCAGTATGGACCGTCATCGACGTCTTTTCACTTTCTGGCACCTGGTTGCCACCTCCACGCATCACGCTTATCTTTCAGCATCTATTGTCGCGTCCGTGCATGACATGGCGATGACTGACCTTGCCGCTAACCGGAGTCGCACATGGAATTGTTAATGGATCCCTCAATCTGGGCCGGCCTGTTGACGCTTATCGTTCTGGAAATTGTGCTCGGTATTGATAACCTGGTGTTTATTGCCATCCTGGCGGACAAACTGCCGCCGAAGCAGCGTGATAAAGCGCGACTGATCGGCCTGTCGCTGGCGCTGGTGATGCGCCTGGGGCTGCTGTCGGTGATCTCCTGGATGGTGACGCTGACGAAGCCGCTGATTACTATCGCCGATTTCTCCTTTTCCGGGCGTGACCTCATCATGCTGCTTGGCGGGATCTTCTTGCTGTTCAAGGCGACAACTGAGCTGCATGAACGGCTGGAAAACCGCCAGCACGATGCCGGTCACGGGAAAGGCTATGCCAGTTTCTGGGTGGTGGTACTGCAGATCGTAGTGCTGGATGCCGTCTTCTCACTGGACGCGGTGATCACCGCGGTCGGGATGGTGAACCATCTGCCGGTGATGATGGCAGCGGTCGTGATCGCGATGATCATGATGCTGCTGGCCTCCAAGCCGTTGACGCGCTTTGTCAACCAGCACCCGACGGTGGTGGTGCTCTGTCTGAGCTTCCTGTTGATGATCGGCCTGAGTCTGGTGGCGGAAGGGTTTGGCTTCCATATTCCGAAAGGGTACCTTTACGCGGCGATCGGTTTCTCGATCATCATTGAGTTCTTTAACCAGGTGGCGCGCCGCAACTTTGTACGTCACCAGTCGACGTTGCCGCTGCGCGCCCGTACCGCGGATGCGATCTTGCGTCTGATGGGCGGCCGTAATAAACAGGCCTCCGTCAACCACGACGCTGACAGCCCGGCGGCGGTGCCGGTACCGGAAGGCGCCTTTGCGGAAGAAGAGCGCTACATGATTAACGGCGTGCTGACCCTGGCTCAGCGCTCTCTGCGCAGCATCATGACGCCGCGCGGGGAAATCAGCTGGGTCGACGCCGAGCAGAGTGAAGATGAAATTCGCCGTCAGCTGCTTTCGTCGCCGCACAGTCTGTTCCCGGTCTGCCGCGGAGAACTGGATGAAATCATTGGTATCGTGCGGGCGAAGGAGATGCTGGTGGCTCTGGAGTCGGGCGAAAACGTCGCGGCGCTGGCCTCCGCCTCCCCGGCGATCGTGGTACCTGAAACGCTGGACCCGATCAATCTGCTCGGCGTCCTGCGCCGCGCCCGCGGCAGTTTCGTCATCGTGACCAATGAATTTGGCGTGGTGCAGGGATTAGTGACCCCGCTGGACGTTCTGGAAGCGATCGCTGGAGAATTCCCGGACGCCGATGAGACGCCGGAGATCGTTATCGATGGCGACGGCTGGCTTATTAAGGGGTCGACCGACCTGCATGCGTTGCAGCAGGCGCTGGGGCTGGATCCGCTGATCAATGACGATGAGGATATTGCTACGGTTGCTGGTCTGGTGATCTCCGCCAATGGCCATATCCCGCGCATTGGCGACGTGGTGTCATTACCGCCGCTGCATTTCACCGTGGTGGAAGCGAATGACTACCGGGTCGATCTGGTTCGCGCGGTGGTCACCCGTCCGCCGAGCGACGAAGAAGAGTAATCGTCCTGCGCACCGGTCCCCTTGGGGACCGGCGCGTTATTCTGTTGCCTCTCGACTGGCCAGCCACGCCGGGAATGCCTCCACCGGCATCGGCCGGGCATAATAAAACCCCTGCAGCACATCGACACCGTGGTCTCTGAGGTAGCTTTCCTGTTCCTGCGTCTCCACCCCTTCGGCAACGGTAATAATATTCAGCCGGTTGGCGAGGGCGATAATGATATCGGTCACCGTGGCATTGACGCTGTCTATCCCCACCGAGCTGGTAAACGAACGGTCAATCTTCAGCACGTCCGGGCGCAGTGTTTCCAGCCACGACAGGGAGCTGTTGCCGGTGCCAAAGTCATCGATCGCCAGCTGGACGCCTTTCTGGTGCAGATCTTCGGCCATGTGCTGGTCGCCATCCTGCAGGACATCGCGTTCGGTCAACTCGACCACCAGCTGCTGTACCGGGTTCATGCTGAACCAGTAATTATGCAGGTCATGCAGCAGTAAGCCGTTGGCAAAGTGGCGGGCAGCGACGTTAATCGCGATATGAAACTGGCGGTCGCGGGGAAAAGCATCCAGACGGCGGGCGGTTTCGGCAATCACATAGCGGGTGAGGGGGATGATCAGATTGTCCCCTTCGGCGATGGGAATAAACACCTCCGGCGAAATCGCACCGCGGCGAGGGTTGTTCCAGCGCAGCAGGATCTCCACCCCGCAGCAGCGGCCGCTGCGCGCATCCTGCAGCGGCTGGCACCAGAGGGCAAACTCCCGGGCGGAAATACCGAGGCTTATCTCCCGCGAGAAGCTCATTCTGCCGGCGGTGGCCAGCCAGGCGATGCCGGTCATCAACAGGCTGAAGATCAGCGCCAGCGGCAGCTCGCCGGGCAGCTCCTCAAGCGCAATCGCCGAGGCGCCAGGGCCATTGATATTGACGATAAACGGAAACTCGGTAGAGCGCTGGCGATAAATCACCGTTCCCGGCGGGGTATGCGCTTTCTCGAGAAGCCCATGGCTGCTGCTAAAATAACGATCGCCAACCTGCAGGCTGACGTCGCTTATCAGGGATGATTTTTCGTTGAGAATTAAGGTCCCCAGCAGCTCGATATTGACAATCAGCATCACGCCGTCCACGCCTCTCTCCGAGGCTGGATACCACTGTATCAGCACCGGTGAGCCTTTGAGCAAGGAGCTGTCATTCGAAAAGAGCAGCAGAGGACGGGGTGCAGGAAGCGCAGGCTGCAGGCGATGTAAATCCGCCTGTCGCGGCCCAAAAATACTCGAACAGTAAACGATACCTGACGTCACGAGCGCGACGGAACGAACGGTCTGCAACGAGGCCGCGATTTTACGCAGCGACAGATGGATATCCGGGCAGGGGTGACCCACCAGAGGAAGCAGAGTGGTTCGCTGCGCGCTCAGCGGACGCAGGATGTTATCCAGCGCCGCCACCCGTTGGTTGGCGGCCATGCGAATATAGCCTTCATTTTCGCTACGCTGCGAAATAAATCGGATAGCTAAGGTGGCGCCCAGGGTCACCAGGGCTACCAGCAGGCAGACAATAATGCGTTTGCGACGATAGGCCGTAATGACTTTTTGTGCAGTCTGCATGTGCGACACCCTGTCGACAGGACGAGTGGTTAAGCGTGGCTTATTTAATAGAGCAATTGTAGTGGCAGAATATCGTCAGGTATAGAAAAAAGAAATGCGCCACAGAGGGCGCATCAGGAAGGCAGGGGGCTTTCAGTTCCCCTCGCTTCACGCCTGCGCACCGGGAGGGGGCAGGCGAAAGCCAACACTTTAGTCACACTGAACTTTAATCGCCAGTCCGCCGCGCGAAGTTTCGCGGTACTTGGCGTTCATGTCTTTGCCGGTTTCGTACATGGTCTCGATCACTTTATCGAGCGAGACGCGCGGTTCGCTGGTGCGGCGCATTGCCATCCGCGCGGCGTTGATCGCTTTCACGGAGGCGATGGCGTTACGTTCAATGCATGGCACCTGTACCTGGCCGGCGACCGGGTCGCAGGTCAGTCCGAGGTTGTGTTCCATGCCGATCTCCGCCGCCACGCAGACCTGTTCCGGGCTGGCGCCGAGCAGTTCGGCCAGACCCGCCGCCGCCATCGAGCAGGCGACGCCCACTTCGCCCTGACAGCCGACTTCGGCGCCGGAAATGGAGGCATTCATCTTGTACAGCGCGCCAATCGCACCGCAGGCCATAAAGTAGCGGATATAGATCTCCGGGCTGACGGATTCGATAAAGTGATCGTAATAAGCGAGTACCGCCGGAACGATGCCGCAGGCGCCGTTGGTCGGCGCGGTCACCACGCGACCGCCGGCGGCGTTCTCTTCATTGACCGCCAGCGCGAACATGTTGACCCAGTCAACGACGTTCATCGGATCGCTGGAGAGCTTATCGCTGGCCACCAGCAGACGACGCAGCGCCGACGCGCGACGCGGTACGCGCAGCGGGCCAGGCAGCACGCCTTCGGTGTTCATGCCGCGGTCGATACAGGCGCGCATGGTCTGCCAGACATTAGCGAAATAGTCCTCGATCTCTTTTTTGCTGTGCAGCGCCAGCTCGTTCTGCATCACCATCCCGGAGAGCGACAGGCCGGTCTCCTTGCAGTAGGCCAGCATTTCCTGCGCCGATTTAAACGGGTAGGGCACCTGCAGTTCGTTGGCGTTCTCTTTGCCGAAGTGCTCTTCATCGACGATAAAGCCGCCGCCAATCGAGTAATAAGTCTTGCAGTAGATCTCTTTCTCGCCGGCCCAGGCATGAATGGTCATGCCGTTTTCGTGCAGCGGCAGATTGTCGCTGCGAAAACGCATGCCGTCATCCGCCGGGAAGTCGACTTCGTGCTGACCGTTGGCCAGCAGCAGACGGCCGCGTGTCTCGACGTCACGGATAAATGCCGGTATCGCGTCTATATCGACCGTATCGGGCTGATTGCCCGCCAGTCCCATGATAATGGCGATGTCCGTATGGTGGCCTTTGCCGGTTAATGACAGCGAACCGTAGACGTCAACCGCCACGCGGGTCACTGCATTAAGCAATCCTTTTTCGACCAGGTCATCGACGAACTGTTTACCGGCCTTCATCGGGCCAACAGTGTGGGAAGATGAGGGACCAATCCCCACCTTGAACATGTCGAATAGACTAATCACGATAATACTCCTGACAGGGTTACCGCGGGTGCGGTAACGATGTAATAACTGCGCATAGTGTAAGAGGGAAGCGCCCTGTCAGTTCAACTATTCACATGAATTAAACTAATGGATAACCGCGATTTTACTAATAGTGAGAGCGCCCTCTCATAATCAGTATAGCTAAGGGCGCGCGCCTATCTGCAGCGCCAGCTCGCGAATGATCCCGGCGGTCATTCCCCAGACAAAATAATGCTGGTACCAGGAGAGCCAGACGCGGTGGTCGTTGCCCCGGCGGTGGATATCGAGCGGATGGTAGCGCCCGAGGCGCAGGGCTTCGGCGAGCGGCATTTCAAATACCGCGGAGACCTCGTCCTGGCTGGCGTGATAGTGCAGATCCGGTGGAATAATGCCCACCACCGGCGTCACCTGGAAGCCGGTGACACTGTCCACCGGCGGCAGAACGCCAATCACCTCAACCTTCTCTGGCGGGATCGCCACCTCTTCCTGGGCTTCGCGCAGAGCGGCGGCGATAAGCGTCGCATCGGTATTATCTACCGCCCCGCCGGGAAAGGCGACCTGGCCGGCGTGCTTGCGCAGCAACGGCGAACGCTGGGTCAACAGCAGGCCAGGCTGCGGCCGGCGTACGATCGGCACCAGCACCGCCGCCTGCCGCTGGTTTAGCGCCTGTGGCGAAGGCTGTGGACGCAGCAGCTGAAAGCGGGACAGAAAGTCATCCAGATTGAGGGCGCGGTCCGCCATGGTCTAGTTCTCCAGTTGGTGCAGGATACGATTAACTTTATCAAAAGTTTCCTGATATTCTGCGGCTTCCTCACTATCCGCCACAATCCCGCCGCCGGCGGAACAGTACAGTTGCCCCTGCCAGGCCGTTAGGGTGCGAATGGTGATGCTGGTATCCATATTGCCGCAATAGCTCAGATAGCCGATGCTCCCGCACCAGGCGTTACGTCGCTGGGGTTCCAGTTCATCAATAATCTCCATCGCCCGGACCTTCGGCGCGCCGGTGATCGACCCTCCCGGGAAGGCGGCGCGCAGCAGATCGCTGGCGTGCAGCGTCGCCGGCAGGCGGGCGGTGATGGTGCTGACCAGATGATGGACCGCCGGGAACGGCTCCACCACGAACAGCTCGGGGACCCGCACGCTGCCCGGGACGGCGACGCGGCCGATGTCGTTGCGCATCAGGTCGACAATCATTAAATTCTCGGCGCGATCTTTCGGCGAGTTCGCCAGCTTCTCCGCCTGCTGCGCATCCGCCAGCGGCGAATCGAGCCGCGGCAGGGTGCCCTTAATCGGGCGCGTCTGGATTTCCCCCTGGCGGAGCTGAATAAATCGCTCCGGCGACAGGCTTAAAATCGCCCCTTCCGCAAGGCGGATGAAGGCGCTAAAGGGGGCGCGGTTGGCGGCGTTCAACTGGCGGAAAGCCTGCCATTCATCCCCGACGTAGCGGGCCTGAAAACGCTGGGCGAGATTGACCTGATAGCAGTCACCGCTGCGCAGATAGGCCTGCACCTGACGAAATTTCTCGCCGTATTGCTGGCGGCTCATATTTGACTGCCAGGCAGAGGTCAGGGCGAAGGTTTCACCTGGCGCCGGCGTTTGCGCCTCCAGCCACTGCAGACGCTGCTGCGGGTCGTCATAGCTGAGCAGCGACACCTGCTGGCGCTGATGGTCGACGATCAGCGCCCAGTCATAAATCCCCACCGCCAGATCCGGCAGCGCGATATCGGCCTGCGCCACAGTGGGAAGTCGCTCAAAACGGCGGCCCAGATCGTAACCGAACAGCCCCAGCGCGCCGCCAAGAAACGGCAAATCCTCATGGGGCTGCGGCGTGAACGGCTGACGATCCAGCTGCTGCTGGAGTAGTTGCAGCGGATCGTCCGCCGAGACAAAAGTGGTCTCGCCGTCATCGACCCAGGTCTGTTCACCGCGCGTCAGCAGCGTGGCGCGCGGGGCCGCCACCAGGATATCAAAACGGTTATGCGGATGGTCGGCAAAGCCGGAATGTAGCAGCATCGCCCAGGGCAGGGCGCTTAACGGCGTAAAATAGTGTTCGGCGGCATCCGGGCGCCAGGGCAGGGTAATAATCGCGGGGGACAACATCTTTCTCGATCCTGAACGTTACCGTCCCTCTGGCGTAGGCGGGGACGGCGTGAAATAATTACGCCCCACAATGTAGCAGGAGTACAACATGTTTGCAGGTTTACCTTCGCTGAGCCACGAGCAACAGCAAAAAGCGGTCGAACGTATCCAGGAACTGATGGCCCAGGGGATGAGCAGTGGCCAGGCGATTGCCCTGGTGGCGGAAGAGCTACGCGCGACGCATACCGGCGAACGGATCGTCGCGCGCTTTGAAGATGAAGACGAAGACGAGTAATTACACCGCGGCGATAATTTTGATTTCAACCTTATACTGCGGGTTCATCAGCGTTGCTTCCACCGTGCAGCGCACCGGGGCGTGACCGGCTACCACCCAGGCGTCCCACGCTTTATTCATCGCCGCAAAGTCGCTTTTGTCGGCGAGGAAAATGGTGGCGTCAAGAATGCGCGACTTGTCGCTGCCCTGTTTTTCCAGCACCGCGTCAATCTGCGCCAGGGTGTTGGCGGTCTGCTCGAAGGCATCGGCATCAAGATTCGCCGGCACGCCGGTGTAGTAAAGGGTCTGATTGTGGATCACTACATCTGACCAGCGGGCTTCGGCATCAATACGCGTAATTGTCATTTCTCATTCCTCTCTGAGCATTCCATTTAGCTGCGGCAAGACTGCCATAATGTTCCGCTCGCGTCACTACCCGGACTGGCGAAACGCCGCTCTCCCTGACATAATCACTGTCCAAATAACCAGGGGGCAATGTGATCGACGATTTTGCAGCAGACGGCCAGCTAGCCAAAGCCATACCGGGATTTAAACCGCGCGAGCCGCAGCGCCAGATGGCGGTGGCGGTCAGCGAAGCGATTGAGGCCTCCCGGCCGCTGGTGGTGGAAGCGGGGACCGGAACCGGTAAAACCTACGCTTACCTGGCGCCAGCGCTGCGGGCGAAAAAAAAGGTGATTATCTCCACAGGGTCGAAAGCGCTGCAGGATCAGCTCTACAGCCGCGATCTGCCCACCGTCGCCAAAGCGCTCAAATTCACCGGCAAACTGGCGCTGCTCAAAGGGCGCTCCAACTACCTGTGCCTCGAACGCCTGGAACAGCAGGCGCTGGCGGGCGGCGATCTGCCGGTGCAAACCCTCAGCGACGTGATCCTCCTGCGCTCCTGGTCGAACCAAACTCAGGATGGCGATATCAGCACCTGCGCCAGCGTGGCGGAAGATTCCCAGGCCTGGCCGCTGGTCACCAGTACCAACGATAACTGCCTCGGCAGCGACTGCCCGCTGTATAAAGATTGCTTCGTGGTGAAGGCGCGTAAAAAAGCGATGGACGCCGACGTAGTGGTCGTCAACCATCACCTGTTCCTTGCCGATATGGTGGTCAAAGAGAGCGGCTTTGCCGAACTGATCCCCGAGGCGGAGGTGATGATCTTCGACGAAGCCCATCAGCTGCCGGATATCGCCAGCCAGTACTTTGGCCAGTCGCTCTCCAGCCGCCAGCTGCTGGATCTGGCGAAAGACATCACTATTGCCTATCGCACCGAACTGAAAGACACTCAACAGCTGCAAAAATGCGCCGACCGCCTGGCGCAAAGCGCCCAGGATTTCCGCCTGCAGCTGGGGGACCCTGGCTACCGCGGAAACCTGCGGGAACTGCTGGCGGACAGCCACATTCAGCGGGCGCTGCTGCTGCTCGATGATGCGCTTGAACTGTGTTACGACGTCGCCAAACTCTCGCTGGGGCGCTCGGCGCTGCTCGATGCCGCCTTTGAGCGCGCCACCCTTTATCGCGGGCGCCTGAAGCGGCTGAAAGAGATCAATCAGCCGGGCTACAGTTACTGGTATGAGTGCACCTCGCGCCACTTTACCCTTGCGCTGACGCCGTTGACCGTGGCCGAGAAGTTTAAAGAGGTGATGGCGCAGAAGTCGGGGAGCTGGATCTTTACCTCGGCGACACTGTCGGTAAACGACGATCTGCACCATTTCACCGCCCGGCTGGGGATCGACGAGGCGCAGACACTGTTGCTGCCGAGCCCCTTTGACTATCAGCATCAGGCGCTGCTCTGCGTGCCGCGTAACCTACCGCTGCCGAACCAGCCCGGCGCGGCGCGCCATCTGGCGGCGATGCTCAAGCCGCTGATCGAGGCTAACGACGGTCGCTGCTTTATGCTGTGCACTTCGCACGCCATGATGCGCGATCTGGCGGAGCAGTTCCGCGCCACCATGACTTTGCCGGTGCTGCTGCAGGGCGAGACCAGTAAAGGCCAGCTTCTGCAGCAGTTCGTCAGCGCCGGCAATGCCCTGCTGGTGGCCACCAGCAGCTTCTGGGAAGGAGTCGACGTGCGCGGCGACGCGCTGTCGCTGGTGATCATTGATAAGCTGCCGTTTACCTCGCCGGACGATCCGTTGCTGAAAGCGCGGATGGAAGATTGCCGGCTGCGCGGCGGCGATCCGTTCGATGAAGTGCAGCTCCCGGACGCGGTGATCACCCTTAAGCAGGGGGTGGGCCGCCTGATCCGCGATATCGACGATCGCGGGGTGCTGGTGATCTGCGACAACCGGCTGGTGATGCGCCCCTACGGCGCGGTCTTTCTGGCCAGTCTGCCGCCGGCGCCGCGAACCCGCGATATCCGCCGGGCGGTGCGCTTTCTCGCCGTGCCGCCGGCAAGGTAATCCGCCCTGAAATGTGTTAAGCTGCGCGCCATTTTGTTAATTAGCGGTTCCCACTAGACTTCGGGCGGTGTGGCGACGGGTTGTCCGTCTGCCGGAAAACAGGCTGCCTGAAGGCCTGAACTATGTAACGAGAGCGTGACCACCCATGCGAATTTTGGCTATCGATACCGCCACAGAAGCCTGCTCCGCAGCGCTGTGGAATGATGGCACCCTTAGTGCTCATTTCGAAATTTGTCCCCGCGAACATACCCAACGTATCCTGCCGCTGGTGCAGGAGGTCCTCGCCGAGAGCGGCACCACCCTGACCGAGCTGGACGCGCTGGCCTTTGGCCGCGGTCCTGGCAGCTTTACCGGCGTACGCATTGGCATCGGTATCGCTCAGGGGCTGGCGCTGGGCGCGGAGCTGCCGATGATCGGTGTTTCCACGCTGGCCACCATGGCGCAGGGCGCGTGGCGCAAAACCGGCGCCACCCGCGTGCTGGCGGCGATTGACGCCCGGATGGGGGAAGTCTACTGGGCCGAGTATCAGCGCGACGAGCAGGGCGTCTGGCACGGCGAAGAGACGGAAGCGGTGCTCAAACCGGACGCGGTGGCCGAACGGCTGGCACAGCTTTCCGGCGAATGGGCCACCGTCGGCACCGGTTGGCAGGCGTGGCCGGATCTGGCGAAAGAAAGCGGACTGACCTTAAGCAGCGGCGAAATTGAACTGCCGGCGGCAGAGGATATGCTGCCGTTAGCCTGTTATCTGCTGGCGGCAGGGAAAACCGTGGCCGTGGAGAAAGCGGAGCCGGTTTATTTGCGTAACGAGGTGGCGTGGAAGAAACTTCCGGGCCGCGAGTGAATCTCAGTAACAAGAAGACTGAGAAAAGGAGTCGCATCATGGCGGGTCAAAAACAGGGCGTTCGCTGGCTGCTGGCCGCGGCGGTTGCCGTTGCGCTGAGCGGCTGCGTATCGGTGCCGGATGCCATCAAAGGCACCAGCCCCACGCCGCAGCAGGATTTAGTGCGGGTGATGAACGCCCCGCAGCTGTACGTCGGTCAGGAAGCGCGCTTTGGCGGCAAGGTGGTCAACGTGCAGAACCTGCAGGGGAAAACCCGCTTAGAAATCGCTACCGTGCCGCTGGACAGCGGTGCGCGACCGGAACTGGGCGAACCCTCGCGCGGGCGGATCTATGCCGATGTTAACGGCTTCCTCGATCCGGTGGACTTCCGCGGTCAGCTGGTGACCGTGGTCGGGCCGATTGCCGGGGTGGTCGAAGGCAAAGTAGGCAGCACGCCCTACAAATTTATGCTGATGAACGCCACCGGCTACAAACGCTGGAACGTGGTGCAGCAGGTGGTGATGCCCCCGCAGCCGATCGACCCGTGGATGCTGGGTCCGCGCCCCTGGGGTTACGGCTATGGCGGATGGGGTTGGTACAACCCCGGCCCAGCAGAGGTCAGAAACGTTGTAACCGAATGATTTTGTTGTTTTTGTTAGTTCAAAGAAACAGCGGCCGGTCCGCTGTTTCTTTGTTTTCAGTCGAATAAGAAAAAAAATAGTGACGCGCTTCGCAACCTGCTCATTGCCTAATTAATAAACTGGTACGCTGAGTTAATATAATGTTAACAAAATGTATTTTCCAGGGGCTGTGATGACGACGAATAACTATTTCAGAGGTGATGCAGTGAAAAAGGTTTGGCTAAACCGTTATCCCGCAGATGTTCCGGCGGAGATAAATCCTGACCGCTATCAATCCCTGGTTGAACTGTTTGAACATGCCACCACCCGCTACGCCGACCAACCGGCGTTTATCAATATGGGTGAAGTGATGACCTATCGTAAGCTGGAAGAGCGCAGTCGCGCCTTCGCCGCTTACCTTCAGGAGGGCTTAGGACTACAGAAGGGCGACCGGGTGGCCCTGATGATGCCTAACCTGCTGCAGTATCCGGTGGCCCTGTTTGGCATCCTGCGCGCCGGGATGATCGTGGTTAACGTCAACCCCTTATATACCCCGCGTGAACTGGAGCATCAGCTCAACGACAGCGGCGCGGCGGCGATCGTCATCGTCTCCAACTTTGCCCATACCCTGGAAAAAGTGGTGGCGAAGACCCAGGTGAAACACGTGATCCTGACGCGCATGGGTGACCAGCTCTCCACCGCCAAAGGCACGCTGGTGAACTTTGTGGTTAAGTACATCAAGCGGCTGGTGCCGAAGTACCATCTACCGGATGCCATCTCGTTTCGCAGCGCGCTGCAGCACGGCTATCGCATGCAGTACGTGAAGCCGGAGATCGTTGCGGAAGATCTGGCGTTTCTACAGTACACCGGGGGCACCACCGGGGTGGCTAAAGGGGCGATGCTGACCCACCGCAACATGCTGGCCAACCTTGAGCAGGTCAATGCCACCTACGGCCCGCTGCTGCATCGCGGCAAAGAGTTTGTGGTCACCGCGCTGCCGCTGTATCACATTTTCGCCCTCACCATGAACTGCCTGCTGTTTATCGAGCTGGGCGGGCAGAATCTGCTGATCACCAACCCGCGCGATATCCCCGGGCTGGTGAAGGAGCTGGCGAAATATCCGTTTACCGCCATGACCGGGGTCAACACCCTGTTCAACGCCTTGCTGAACAACAAAGAGTTCCAGCAGCTTGATTTCTCCTCGCTGCACCTCTCCGCCGGCGGCGGTATGCCGGTGCAGCAGGCGGTGGCTGAGCGCTGGGTGAAACTGACCGGACAATATCTGCTGGAGGGCTACGGCCTGACCGAGTGTTCGCCGCTGGTCAGCGTCAACCCGCACGACATCGACTACCACAGCGGCAGCATTGGCCTGCCGGTGCCCTCCACTGAAGCCAAACTGGTGGACGACGACGATAACGAAGTGGCGCCGGGTCAGCCGGGCGAGCTCTGTATCAAGGGGCCGCAGGTGATGCTGGGCTACTGGCAGCGTCCTGACGCGACGGATGAGATTATTAAAGACGGCTGGTTGCACACCGGGGACATCGCGGTGATGGATGAAGAGGGATTCCTGCGCATCGTTGACCGGAAAAAAGATATGATCCTGGTGTCGGGTTTTAACGTCTATCCGAATGAAATCGAAGATGTGGTCATGCAGCACAGCGGTGTGCTTGAGGTGGCGGCCATCGGCGTGCCGTCCGGCAGCAGCGGCGAAGCGGTGAAGATCTTCGTGGTGAAGAAAGATGCCGCGTTAACCGAAGAAGCGCTGATTACGTTCTGCCGTCGCCATTTGACCGGTTACAAGGTACCGAAGCTGGTGGAATTCCGTGACGAACTGCCGAAATCCAACGTCGGGAAAATTTTGCGGCGAGAACTGCGTGACGAAGCGCGCGCTAAAGTGGACAATAAAGGCTAAGTAACGAATGAGTCGCCAGACGCCGGCTACGCCGGCGTTTTTTATGGGCGCAAGTTAAGAGAGTATGCTTTGAACTATCAGATGATCACCACCGACGATGGCCTGCGCGCTGTCTGCGAAGCGGCAAGCGCCGCCTCCGCCGTCGCTCTGGATACGGAATTTGTCCGTACCCGTACCTATTACCCGCAGCTGGGCCTGCTGCAGCTGTTCGACGGCCGCCAGGTCTCTCTGATCGATCCCTTAACGATTACCGACTGGGCGCCGATGCGCGACCTGCTGCTCAACCCGGATGTGACCAAATACCTGCATGCCGGCAGCGAAGATTTAGAAGTCTTTCTCAACGCGTTCAACCTGATGCCGCAGCCGCTGATCGACACCCAGATCCTGGCAGCCTTCTGCGGTCGGCCGATGTCCTGGGGCTTCGCCTCGATGGTGGAAGAGTATTCCGGGGTTGCGCTGGACAAAAGCGAATCCCGCACCGACTGGCTGGCGCGTCCGCTAACCGAGCGTCAGTGTGAATATGCCGCGGCCGACGTCTGGTACCTGTTGCCGATCGCCAGCCAATTAATGGCGGAGACCGATCGCGCGGGCTGGCTATCGGCGGCACTGGACGAATGCCGCCTGATGCAGCAGCGTCGCCAGGAGGTGGTCGACCCGGCCGAGGCCTGGCGCGATATCGGCAACGCCTGGCAGTTGCGTACCCGCCAGCTGGGCTGCCTGCAGCTGCTGGCGGAGTGGCGCCTGCGCAAAGCGCGGGAGCGCGACCTGGCGGTGAACTTTGTGGTGCGGGAAGAGCATCTGTGGAGCGTGGCGCGCTATATGCCCACCAGCCTCGGCGAGCTCGACAGCCTCGGGTTGTCCGGTAGCGAAATTCGCTTCCATGGCAAAACGCTGATTAGCCTGGTCGAGAAAGCACAGGCGCTGCCGGAGTCGGCCCTGCCGGCGCCGCTGCAGAATCTGATCGACATGCCGGGCTACCGCAAAGCCTTTAAAGATATTAAAGCGCTGGTGCAGGAAGTGAGCGCTGAGAAGGGCGTAAGCGCGGAGCTGCTGGCGTCGCGTCGGCAGATCAACCAGCTGCTGAACTGGCACTGGCAGCTGAAAACGCAGGCCGCTGAGCCTGAGCTGATTTCCGGTTGGCGTGGTGAGCTGATGGCCGAACGGCTGAAGAGGCTGTTAAGCGACTATCCGCGCTAGCGGACGGTCTGGTTCAGGCCATAAAAAAACCGGCGGCGCGTGGCGTAGCCGGTTTTTTTTCGGGATGGAACAGCAGGTCAGGGTTTCGACTCTTCCGTTTCGGGTAGGGTCACGTTCAGCTCAAGAATGGAAATATCACCGTCCCGCTGCTCCAGTTGCACGCTGACCATCTCCGGGTCGATCTGCACGTATTTACAGATCACTTCCAGGATATCTTTGCGCAACTGCGGCAGGTAATGCGGCTCCGCGTCCCCGCGGCGGCGCTCGGCGACGATGATTTGCAGGCGTTCTTTCGCAATATTAGCCGTGTTCTTTTTTCGCGAGAGAAAAAAGTCGAGTAAAGCCATAATTTATCCTCCGAACAGGCGTTTGAGGAATCCTTTCTTCTCTTCTTCAATGAAGCGGAAAGGGCGTTCTTCTCCGAGCAGACGTTCAACGGTATCGGCATAGGCTTTGCCTGCGTCCGACGCGGCATCGAGGATCACAGGCTCACCCTGGTTGGATGCGCGCAGGACTGACTGGTCTTCCGGGATCACGCCCACCAGGTTGATGCGCAGAATCTCCAGCACGTCTTCCATGCTCAGCATATCGCCTTTATTGACGCGGCCTGGATTGTAGCGGGTCAGTAGCAGGTGCTCTTTGATCGGCTCTTCGCCATTTTCCGCACGACGGGATTTGGAGGCGAGAATGCCAAGGATACGGTCGGAGTCGCGAACGGAGGAGACTTCCGGGTTGGTAGTGATAATGGCTTCGTCAGCGAAATAGAGCGCCATCAGCGCACCGGTCTCAATGCCTGCCGGGGAGTCACAGACGATGAAATCGAACTCCATCTTCTTCAGTTCTTCGAGAACTTTGTCGACGCCTTCGCGGGTCAGGGCGTCTTTATCCCGGGTCTGGGACGCCGGAAGAATGTAGAGGTTTTCCGTGCGCTTATCTTTGATCAGCGCCTGGTTCAATATGGCATCGCCCTGGATGACGTTGACGAAATCATAAACGACGCGACGTTCGCAGCCCATAATCAGGTCGAGGTTACGCAGGCCGATGTCGAAGTCGATAACGACGGTTTTCTTTCCCTTCTGGGCCAAACCTGTAGCGATGGCCGCGCTGGAGGTGGTCTTGCCAACGCCCCCTTTACCCGAAGTCACAACAATAATGCGTGCCATAGAAATTCCTTGTTAAAAAGGGATTAATTTAACGGTTGAATTGTCAAAGCGCTTTCGCCTAAACGCAGGCGTGCCGCTTTGCCATAAAATTCGGCCGGGATGTTATCGCTCAGCCAATATTCCCCGGCGATGGAGACCAGCTCCGCCGCAAGGTGGGTACAAAATATCTGGGCGTCTCTGTCGCCACCGGCGCCTGCCAATGCGCGTCCCCGCATCATGCCATATACATGGATATTGCCGTCAGCGATAAGTTCCGCACCGGCACTCACATGATTTGTAACAATAAGATCACAGTGTGGCGCATAAATGCGCTGACCGGAACGTACCGGCTGATCAATCAAACGCGTTTTTGTGATCTGACTAGCAACTGGCGGCGGCGGGGCGGGTTCGGACGGTGCCGGACGAGGGGCTTTTTCTTTCCCTTCGGTTAATAACGGGATCCCGGCGCGGTCGATTTCGGTTTTCAGGCGCGGGATTTTGCATCCGCTGACGCCCATAATGCGTAAACCGGTCGCGGCGATAGCCTCGTTGACGGCGCGCCATTCGACACTCTCCTCGACGCTGGCGATATTCACCACCACCGGAGCATGGCGTAAAAAGGCGGGAGCCTGGGCGATTTTGTCTTCTAACGCCTGACGAATAACCTCGGGATTTGCATCGTGCAAATGAACGACAGATAACGTGAAGCTACTGCCTTTAAGTTCGATTGGCGTATTTGACATCCTGGCCTTACTCAATTTGCTGTTTATCGACCGCCGAAGTGCGGTGATATTCCGAAGACTAAAAGGCATGTTATAGTCACTGATATATTGAGGCAAGTGACCACGGGTCTAATTCCGAGTAAAACTATGTTTTGTGTGATCTATCGAAGTACTAAACGTGAACAAACCTATTTATACGTCGAAAAAAAGGACGATTTCTCACGCGTTCCTGACGAGCTCATGCGCGGTTTCGGCACGCCGCAAATGGCGATGCTGCTGCCGCTGGATGGGCGCAAAAAACTGGTTAACGCCGACCTGGAAAAAGTGAAACAGGCGTTAAGCGAACAGGGCTATTACCTGCAACTTCCTCCGCCATCTGAAAATCTACTAAAGAAACACCTGGCGGAACAGGGGAAACAATCCGATTAACCCACGAGGGAAAATAATGTACCAACATCATAACTGGCAGGGAGCGCTCCTGGATTATCCGGTGAGCAAAGTGGTTTGCGTCGGCAGCAATTATGCAAAGCACATCAAGGAAATGGGCAGTGCGACGCCGGAAGAGCCGGTGCTGTTTATTAAACCTGAGAGCGCACTGTGCGATCTCCGTCAGCCGTTGGTGCTTCCTGAGGGGCTGGGTTCGGTGCATCATGAAGTGGAGCTGGCGGTGCTGATCGGCGGTACGCTGCGTCAGGCGACGGAAGAGCATGTGCTGAAAGGGATTGCCGGCTATGGCGTCGCGCTGGATCTCACCCTGCGCGACCTGCAAGCTAAAATGAAAAAGGCCGGGCAGCCGTGGGAGAAGGCCAAAGGCTTCGATAACGCCTGTCCGATCTCCGGCTTTATTCCGGCGGCCGAGTTCCACGGCGACCCGCAGAATACGCCGTTAAGTCTGAAGATTAACGGCGAAGTGCGCCAGCAGGGCACTACCGCCGACATGATCCATAAGATTGTGCCGCTGATCGCCTACATGTCGCGCTTTTTTACCCTCAAAGCCGGCGACGTGATCCTCACCGGCACCCCCGAAGGGGTGGGACCGCTGCACAGCGGCGACGAGCTGCAGGTCGGTTTCAACGGCCTGTCGCTCACCACCCGCGTACTGTAAGCGCGGTTTGCCGCCTTTTGGGGCGGCAAAACTTGCATCGTCGTGCCAGACTGGTTATAAGGTGCACCCTTAACTGGCAACGACGGACATTCCGATGAGCGAACAACCTTTCTGGCAACAAAAAACCCTGGATGACATGACCGACGCGGAGTGGGAATCGCTGTGTGACGGCTGCGGCCAGTGCTGCCTGCATAAGCTGATGGATGAAGATACCGATGAGATCTACTTCACCAACGTCGCCTGCCGTCAGCTCAATATCAAAACCTGCCAGTGCCGTAACTACGAGCGTCGCTTCGAATATGAGCCGGACTGCATCAAGCTCACTCGTGAAAATCTGCCGACCTTCGAATGGCTGCCGCCGACCTGCGCCTATCGCCTGCTGGCGGAAGGCAAACCTCTGCCGGCCTGGCACCCGCTGCTGACCGGCTCAAAAGCGGCGATGCACGGCGAACGCATCTCCGTCCGCCATATAGCGGTGCCCGAGTCCACCGTTGTCGACTGGCAGGACCATATCCTCAATCTGCCTGACAGGGCGCGGTAAGCCCGTCACGCTTTCTTCGCGTGAAACAGCCCGTTTTCACCGTCGGTTTCTTCCGCCACCCAGAAGTGAATATTGAAGCGGGCATCGTCGCTGAGTTCGACGCGGTGCCAGTACTGCGGCGGACTGGTGGCAAACTGCCCGGCATGAATCACGACTTTTTTCTCCGGCTCCGTCGCCTGTTCATTGGCAAAACCGTAATAGGTGACCGTACCTTCCATGACGCACAACTGACCGAAGACACCGGCCGCGGTGTTGTGGTGGCTCAGCAGGGCGGCGGGGACGTTCTCTTTGGTAAAGAACGGGGTGGAGCGTTTAACTTTCCAGTCTGCGGGGATCAGTAAAGATGACATGTGAGCTCCTGTGGGGTTATAAAAGATGTATTTAATATGCGCCTTTTGGTGTCTGTGGTCAACCACGGACAGGAAACGATTCAGTGATGAACGGCAGGCACAAAAAAACGCCCCGTAGGGCGTTTCAGTGTGCGGTACTCGCTGCGGCTTAGCGGCCAAACAGATCGCGCTTTTTGGCTTTAAAAGGCTGAGCAACGATCACCAGGATAGCGACCACCAGATAAGCCGCGAAAATTCCCACCAGCCATTGCGGCATCTCCAGCGACAGGAACTGCCACTGGCGTACCGAACAGTCGCCGGACGCGACAAACACCTGCGGCAACCATTTATCCAGCGGCAGCCAGCTCGGGAAACGGGCGGCGAAATCGCAGGTCTGGAACGGCGATGGGTGCAGCTGAATCATCGTATGTTCCCACGCCAGCTGTAGCCCACGTACCGCGCTGTACAGCCAAATCAGCATGGCGACATAGCGCAGCGGAGTTTTAGGGGCGATAGCGCCCACCAGCCCCGCGCCCATGATGCCAAACAGGGCGCAGCGTTCATAAATGCACATCACGCACGGCTGCAGCAGCATCACGTGCTGGAACCACAGCGCGACGAGTTCGAGAATGAACGCGGTCAATGCCATCAGCAGCCAGGCGCCGCGTCCCCGCGAGCACTGGTTTAAATATTGCAACATAATCATTTCCCTGGAAGATGCTAAATCATGGCAGTGTAAACGAAAACCGTACCGACGCCAGCGGCCCGGCGGAAAATATTACGTAACTGGTTATTGAATCGCCCGGGCGAACCCGGGCGACGCGTGGATCACGGCAGGGTGGGGGTAACCAGCCAGCCGTGAGCCAGCAACCATTCGGTGACCGGCATCAGGGTGAACTCGACGCACAGCAGGCCGACCAGCGTCAGTACGAGGGTGTAGGGCAGGGCCATCCACACCATGCGGCCATAGGAGAGTCGGATAAGCGGCGCCAGCGCGGAAGTCAGCAGGAACAAGAATGCCGCCTGGCCGTTCGGGGTGGCCACTGACGGCAGGTTGGTGCCGGTGTTGATTGCCACCGCCAGCATCTCAAACTGCTTCAGGCTGATGGCGCCATGCTCGAGGGCGGTTTTCGCTTCGTTGATGTAGACCGTGCCGACAAAAACGTTATCCGAGATGGACGACAGCAGGCCGTTAAACAGATAAAACAGCGACAGCTGCGCGTGCGGAGAGGCCTGCAGAACAAACTCGATGACCGGCGTGAACAGCTGCTGGTCGATGATCACCGCCACTACGGCAAAGAACACCGTGAGCAGCGCGGTGAAGGGCAACGCCTCGGTGAACGCTTTGCCAATCGCGTGCTCATCGGTCACCCCGGTAAAGGTGGTGGCGAGGATGATCACCGACAGGCCAATCAGGCCGACCTCAGCCAGGTGAAAAGCGAGGGCGACGATCAACCAAACGCCAATCAGCGCCTGGGCAATCAGCCGTAGCCGCTCCTGACGACTGCGCTGGGCGCGGCTGCGATCGTCAAACTCCTGCAGCACCTTGCGCACCGTCGGCGGCAGCGGTTCGCCGTAGCCAAACAGGCGATACTTTTCCACCAGCAGACAGGTTAACAGACCGCAGACCATCACCGGCAGGGTGACGGGCGCCATGCGGAGAAAGAACTCGCCAAAATGCCAGCCCGCCGCTTTGGCGATAATCAGGTTTTGCGGTTCGCCGACCATGGTCATGACGCCGCCGAGCGCGGTCCCGACGCCGGCGTGCATCATCAGGCTGCGTAGAAAGCCGCGGAACTGCTCCAGCACCTCGCGGTAGTGCTGCTCGATATGGCTGTCGTCGAGCAGGTCGCTATCGTCCGGGCGCGCCGAGGCGACGCGGTGATAGATGCCGTAGAACCCGACGGCGACGCTTATCACCACCGCCACCACCGTCAGCGCATCGAGAAAGGCGGAGAGGAAGGCAGCGGCCAGGCAGAAGGCCAGCGACAGCAGCATCTTGCTGCGGATCCCTAACAGCAGGCGCGTAAAGACAAAGAGCAGCAGCTGCTTCATAAAGTAGATGCCCGCCACCATAAACATCAGCAGAAGCAGCACTTCCAGGTTGCTGGCGATCTCTTCCCGCACGTGCGCTGGGCTGGTCATGCCGATCAGCAGCGCCTCGATAGCCAGCAGGCCACCCGGCAGCAGCGGATAGCACTTCAGCGCCATGGCGAGGGTAAAGATAAACTCAACCACCAGCAGCCAGCCGGCGACAAATGGCGCCACGGCGAACACCAGCGGATTGATAATTAAGAAAATGATTAATGCCAGCTTGTACCAGTCAGGCGACTGGCCAAGAAAATTGCGCCACAGCGCGCGGCCATAAGAAATTTCCACGACAGAATCCTTCCCCGTCAATTAGTGCATGATTTTGTGCGTAACTATTGGCAAGAGTACCAGTTGAGCAAAATGAGAAGCAACTTTCTTCGCAGCGCGGCGGCGGTTACGGGAGATAAGGAAAAGCGTAAAGTAAAAACGGAAAATGAAACGGCGATCCCTTTTTAATTCACTTGCGATGCTATCTGCGCTATAGCGGCTCTGGTATGATGAGTGCAATTGCAACAATGTGTAATGGAAATATTATTATGGTCATTAAGGCGCAGAGCCCTGCGGGTTTCGCGGAAGAGTATATCATTGAGAGCATCTGGAATAACCGCTTCCCACCTGGATCGATTCTCCCCGCTGAACGCGAGCTTTCTGAGCTGATCGGTGTCACCCGCACCACGCTGCGCGAAGTGTTGCAGCGTCTGGCGCGTGACGGCTGGTTGACCATTCAGCACGGCAAACCCACCAAAGTGAACAACTTCTGGGAGACCTCCGGGCTGAATATCCTTGAAACGCTGGCGCGTCTCGATCACGACAGCGTCCCGCAGTTGATTGATAACCTTCTCTCCGTGCGCACCAATATTTCCACGATTTTTATTCGCACCGCGTTCCGTCAGCATCCGGATAAAGCGCTGGCGGTGCTGGACAGCGCCCGGGAAGTGGAAGATCACGCCGACGCCTTCGCCGATCTCGATTACAACATTTTCCGCGGTCTGGCTTTCGCCTCCGGCAACCCGATTTATGGCCTGATCCTCAACGGCATGAAGGGGCTATATACCCGCATCGGCCGCCACTACTTCTCCAGCCCGGAAGCGCGCAGCCTGGCGCTGGGCTTTTATCATCAGCTGGCGAAGGTGTGCGAAGGCGGCCTGCACGATCAGGTGTATGAGCTGGTTCGTCGCTACGGCCATGACAGTGGCGAGATCTGGCACCGGATGCAGAAATCGCTGCCCGGCGATTTAGCCATGAATGTGCGTTAAGCCGGCTATTCGCGATCGATAAATAAAATAAGGGGGCCGATGGCCCCCTTCGTCGTTTTAACGTCCCGCAATGCTATAGCGCGTTTGGCCGCGCCGGGCAGCGGTCCAGCAGCTCAATGCTGCCGTCGGCGTTCTGCTGCTCCAGCAGCACATCGAACCCCCACAGACGATGCACATGTTTCAGCACTTCGCGCCGCCCTTTGTCCAGCGGGACGCGGTTGTGCGGCACATAGCGCAACGTCAGCGAGCGGTCGCCGCGCAGGTCAACGTTCCACACCTGGATATTCGGCTCGAGATTGCTGAGGTTATATTGCGCCGAGAGCTTGTTGCGGATTTCGCGATAGCCCTCTTCGTTGTGGATCGCCGAGATCTCGAGATAATTGTTGTGATCGTCGTCGAGCACGGTAAAGAAGCGGAAATCGCGCATGATCTTCGGCGACAGGAACTGGCTGATAAAGCTCTCATCCTTGAAGTCGCGCATGGCGAAATGCAGCGTTTCCAGCCAGTCGGAACCAGCAATATCCGGGAACCAGTACTTGTCCTCTTCGGTAGGCGACTGGCAGATGCGCTTGATGTCCTGGAACATGGCGAACCCCAGCGCGTAGGGGTTAATCCCGCTGTACCACGGACTGTTGTACGGCGGCTGGAACACCACGTTCGTGTGGCTGTGGAGAAACTCCAGCATAAAGCGCTCGGTCACTTTCCCTTCATCATAGAGATGGTTGAGGATGGTATAGTGCCAGAAGGTGGCCCACCCCTCGTTCATCACCTGGGTCTGTTTCTGCGGGTAGAAATACTGGCTGACTTTACGCACGATGCGCAGGATCTCGCGCTGCCACGATTCCAGCAGCGGGGCGTTCTTCTCCATAAAGTACAGCAGGTTCTCCTGCGGTTCGGAAGGGTAGCGGCGGGCGGACTCAATCGCCTTCTCCTCTTCGCGCTTCGGCAGGGTACGCCACAGCATATTCACCTGGCTCTGCAGATACTCTTCCCGGCTTTTCTGCCGTGCCTTCTCCTCCTGCAGCGAGATTTTTTGCGGACGTTTATAGCGGTCGACGCCGTAGTTCATCAGCGCGTGGCAGGAGTCGAGCAGTTTCTCCACTTCGTCGACGCCATAGCGCTCTTCGCACTCGGTAATGTATTTGCGGGCGAAAATCAGGTAGTCGATGATTGAGCTGGCGTCGGTCCAGCTGCGAAACAGGTAATTGTTTTTGAAGAACGAGTTATGCCCGTAGCAGGCGTGCGCCATCACCAGCGCCTGCATGGTGATGGTATTTTCTTCCATCAGATAAGCGATGCAGGGATTGGAATTGATGACGATCTCATACGCCAGGCCCTGCTGGCCGTGCTTATAGGCCTGCTCGGTCTCAATGAATTTTTTGCCGAACGACCAGTGCGGATAGTTGATGGGCATGCCGACGCTGGAGTAGGCGTCCATCATCTGTTCGGAAGTAATGACTTCGATCTGGTGCGGGTAGGTGTCAAGACGATAGAGCTTAGCGACCCGGTCCACTTCGGCCAGGTAGGTCTCCAGTAACTCAAACGTCCAGTCGGGTCCATCGCTTAAACGGGTGGTGTCCCTGTTCATGGAGTCAATCGTAGCCATTAGCGCGCCCTCGTTGTTGTTGGTTTTCTCTGAACGGAAAACCTCTAAACAAGCATAGAACACCGCACAGCAAACTGTGTTGTCAGCCAATCGCTTTTCTTCGCGATTTCCCCATCTCAAAGCCGTTTTTTGCGCTTATTTGCAGAATTAAATGCTGGGTAAAAATAAAGCGCAGCATGAGATCGTAAATCTTACAGCTCAGGACTGGTGCGGTTTGCTGTGAGTTAAGTCACCATAAATAAAGCGTATGTTGAATAATATTTTCAACTGAGTTATCAATTTGTAATTAGATGATTGTTCTTTAACTGTTACGGAGTTGCTATGCGTGTCGTCATACTGGGAAGTGGGGTGGTTGGGGTAGCCAGCGCGTGGTATTTGAGTCAGGCGGGTCATGAGGTGACGGTCATCGACCGTCAGCCCGGTCCGGCAGAGGAGACCAGCGCGGCCAACGCCGGGCAGATATCTCCCGGCTATGCGGCGCCGTGGGCGGCGCCGGGAGTGCCGCTGAAGGCGATCAAATGGATGTTCCAGCGCCATGCGCCGCTGGCGATCGGCCTTGACGGCACATCGTTCCAGCTGAAGTGGATGTGGCAGATGCTGCGCAACTGCGACACCCGCCACTATATGGATAACAAAGGCCGGATGGTGCGCCTGGCGGAGTACAGCCGCGACTGCCTGAAGGCGCTGCGCGACACCACCGGCATTCAGTATGAAGGGCGTCAGGGCGGGACGCTGCAGCTGTTCCGTACCGCCAAACAGTATGAAAACGCCACCCGCGACATCGCGGTGCTGGAGGACGCCGGCGTGCCCTATCAGTTGCTGGAGGCGAAGCGGCTGGCGGAAGTGGAGCCCGCGCTGGCGGAGGTTAGCCACAAACTGACCGGCGGTCTGCGTCTGCCAAACGATGAAACCGGCGACTGCCAGCTGTTTACCACCCGTCTGGCGGCGATGGCGGAACAGGCCGGGGTCACCTTCCGCTTTAACACCGCGGTGGACGCCCTGCTGCAGGAGGGCGATCGCATTGCCGGGGTGAAATGCGGCGATGAGATTATCAAGGGCGACGCCTATGTCATGGCCTTTGGCTCTTACTCGACGGCGATGCTCAAGGGGCTGGTGGATATTCCTGTCTACCCGCTGAAAGGCTATTCGTTAACCATCCCGATTGCCCAGGAAGACGGCGCGCCGGTTTCCACTATCCTTGATGAGACCTATAAAATCGCCATCACCCGTTTCGATCAGCGCATTCGCGTCGGCGGTATGGCCGAGATCGTCGGTTTTAATAAAGCGCTGCTGCAGCCGCGTCGCGAAACCCTGGAGATGGTGGTGCGCGATCTGTTCCCGCGCGGCGGCCACGTTGAGCAGGCCACCTTCTGGACCGGCCTGCGGCCGATGACGCCGGACGGCACGCCGGTGGTCGGGCGCACGGCGTTTAAAAACCTGTGGCTCAACACCGGCCACGGCACGCTTGGCTGGACCATGGCCTGCGGCTCCGGGCAGCTTATCAGCGATCTGATCTCCGGCCGCACGCCGGCGATCCCTTACGACGATCTGGCTGTCGCCCGCTATAGCCCCGGGTTTACCCCGGCGCGTCCGCAGCATCTGCATGGCGCACACAACTAAGGAGCTTGCATGACCCGTCCGGTAGTGGCCAGTATCGACTTGCTGGCCTTGCGGCAGAATTTACAGATAGTGCGTCGCGCGGCCCCCGGGTCGCGCCTGTGGGCGGTGGTCAAAGCAAATGCTTATGGCCATGGCGTGGCGCGGGTATGGAGTGCGTTAAGCGCGGCGGATGGTTTCGCCTTGCTCAACCTGGAAGAGGCGATCCTGCTGCGCGAGCAGGGCTGGAAAGGGCCGATCCTGTTGCTGGAGGGCTTCTTCCATGCCGATGAGCTGGCGGTGCTGGATCAATATCGCTTAACCACCAGCGTCCACAGCAACTGGCAGATTAAGGCGCTGCAGCAGGCGAAGCTGCGCGCGCCGCTGGATATCTATCTCAAGGTGAACAGCGGTATGAACCGGCTGGGCTTTATGCCGGAGCGGGTGCATACCGTCTGGCAGCAGCTGCGGGCGATAAGCAACGTCGGCGAGATGACGCTGATGTCGCACTTCGCGGAGGCGGAGAACCCGCAGGGGATTGTTGAGCCGATGCGCCGGATCGAACAGGCGGCGGAGGGGCTGGATTGCCCACGCTCGCTGGCCAACTCGGCGGCGACGCTCTGGCATCCGGAAGCGCATTTTGACTGGGTTCGTCCCGGCATCGTGCTGTATGGCGCATCGCCCTCCGGGCAGTGGCAGGATATCGCGAACACCGGCCTGAAGCCGGTGATGACCCTGCGCAGCGAAATCATCGCCGTGCAGAACCTGCGCCCCGGCGAAGCGATTGGCTATGGCGGCCTGTATCGCACCACCCAGGAGCAGCGGATCGGCATCGTCGCCTGCGGCTATGCCGACGGCTACCCACGGGTAGCGCCGAGCGGCACGCCGGTGCTGGTGGACGGCGTACGCACCACCACCGTCGGGCGCGTGTCGATGGATATGTTGGCGGTCGATTTAACGCCCTGTCCGCAGGCCGGGATCGGCGCGCCGGTCGAACTGTGGGGCAAAGAGATTAAAATCGACGACGTGGCGGCCAGCTGCGGCACCGTCGGCTATGAGCTGATGTGCGCCCTGGCGCCGCGGGTGCCGGTTGTGACCCTGTAACCTGTTCCGGGGCGGATCACTCCGCCTCGTCTTCCGCGACCCGTACCCCTACCTTCAGCACGTGATCGTTCTCTTTTTCCGCGACTGTCCATACCATCCCGGCGAACTCCACCTGGTCGCCCACCACCGGCGCGGCGCCCAGCAGCTGCTGCACCACTTCCCCCAGCGACTGCTGATGTTCGCGGAACTCCTCTCCGCCGTCGAGGCCGTAGATTTGCGCCACATCGGCGAAGCGGGCCTCGGCATCAAGTATAAAGTCGCCGAAAAAACGCTGATCGAGCGCCACCGGCGGCGACTGGCTGAACATTTTGCCCAGCGCCGGCAGGTCGTGCTCGCGGCCAATGACGCACAGGATATCGCCTTCCCGCAGGCGGGTGCTGCCGGTGGGGTGCAGCAGGGCATTGTTGCGAAACAGGGCGGCAATCCGCGTCTCCGGCGGCATATGCAGGTCGCGCAGCGCCGCGCCGATGCACCATTTATCGGCGCCCAGCTGGTAGACAAACTGCTCCCACGGGTTTTCCGGATGAATATCCAGCCCGACGCGGGAGATAGGCCAGCTGACGGGCGGCACCACCACTTTGGCTTTTTTCGCCGCCCACGATAGCGAGGTGCCCTGGAGCAGAAGTGATACCAGCACCACGAAGAAGGCGACATTGAAGAACAGGCGGGCGTTGTCCAGGCCGGCCATCATCGGGAACACCGCGAGAATAATCGGCACTGCGCCGCGCAGGCCGACCCAGCTGATAAATACCCGTTCGCGGAGGTTGAACCCGCGGAACGGCAGCAGACCGGCAAATACCGACAGCGGACGGGCAATGAAAATCATCCACATCGACAGCAACAGCGCCGGGATAGCGATCGGCAGCAGGTCGGAGGGCGTCACCAGCAGGCCCAGCACCAGGAACATGGCGATTTGCGCCAGCCACGCCAGACCGTCGAAGTTCTGCAGGATACCGTGCCGGTTGCGGATAGGCCGGTTGCCCAGCAGAAAGCCGCAGAGATAGACGGCGAGGATACCGCTGCCGTCGAGGGTAGTGGTGACGGCGAAAATCATGATCCCGCCGCTCAGCGCCAGCAGCGGATAGAGCCCGGCGGGCAGCACGATGCGGTTGATCATCTGCAGCAGCAGGTAGCCGCCGCCGAGGCCGATGGCGATCCCGAGACCGAACTGTTGAATGATATGCACGGCGAACATCCAACTGAGGCCGGTCTGGTGCTGCTGGATCATTTCGATCAGGGTGATGGTCAGGAAGACCGCCATCGGGTCGTTACTGCCTGACTCAATCTCCAGCGTCGAGCCGACGCGCTCGTTGAGCCCCTTGCCGCCGAGCAGCGAGAAGACCGCTGCGGCGTCGGTGGAGCCGACAATGGCGCCGATCAGCAGGCCTTCGATCATATCCAGTTTGAACAGCCAGGCCGCCATCATCCCGGTCAGCGCCGAGGTGATCAGCACCCCGACCGTCGCCAGCGACAGTGCTGGCCACAGCGCGACGCGAAAGGAGCTGGCCTGGGTGCGCATCCCGCCGTCCAGCAGGATCACCGCCAGCGCCAGGTTACTCACCATATAGGCGAAGGGGTAGTTGTCGAAGGGGATGCCGCCGATGCCGTCAATGCCTGCCAGCATCCCGATGGCCAGAAAGATGACCAGAATCGGGATGCCAAGGCGCGAAGAAAAGGAGCTCAATAAGATACTGCAGGTTACTAAAACAGAACCCAGAATAAACAGACTAATGACCGCAGCGGCGTCCAATGTTCACGTACTCCCTGACTGGCGTGAAAAAATGGCTAAAAGTGACACTATTTTAACAATTCGCAGGGAATCCGCCTATGCGTCTGGGAAATTTATTCTGCCAGCACCGGGTGGCCGCTGATTGTCAGGGTGGTGGCTGATGGCTGGTTGACCAGCCGCGCGCGCGCGCCCAGCGGCAGGGTCACCGTGCGCTGCTCGTGGCCAAACTCCAGTCCGCTTATCAGCGGTACAGAGAGCTGCTGGCGCAGATAATCAAACACCTGCGGCAGGTCATATCCCACGTCATAGTCGTTCGGCGCGCCGCCGGTGAAGCTGCCGAAGATCACCGCCTTCTGCGCCGCCAGTACGCCGCTGTGCAACAGCTGAAGCAGCATGCGTTCGACGCGGAACGGGTGCTCATTGATATCCTCCACCACCAGAATGCCGTCGCGGATCGCCGGCAGCCACGGGGTACCGATAAGCGAAGTCAGCATCGCCAGATTCCCGCCCCACAGGGTGCCTTCCACCCGGCAGTTCGGCCCTTCGCCCGGCCATTCGAGGGTGAATTCAGGCTGGCGCAGCGCCTGCCAGAAATGCTGTTCGGTAAACGGATCGAGGGTCTCCGCGCCGAAGTTCCCTGCGAGCATCGGCCCGCTGAAGGTGACGACGTTGCCCATGGCCAGCAGGCCCGACTGGATGACGGTGAAATCGCTGTGGCCGCAAATCAGCAACGGGTCACGCTGCTGGCGGGCAATCAGCCCCTGCCAGTCGATATGCGGCAGCAGGCGGCTGGCGCCGTAGCCGCCGCGCACCGCGAGAACGATCCGGTTGCGGCCCGGCAACTGGGCAAGCTGGTTAATATCGGCCAGCCGTTCATGTTCAGTTCCGGCGAAACGCTGCTGCCGACGGGGAATGACCTGCTGGTGGGCCACCTCGTGCCCGGCCTGCTGCAGACGCTCGACGCCGCGGGCCGCCGCCTGCTGGTTGATGCAATAACCGGATGGCGCGACCAGATAAAACTGAGACATGATAATTCCTTGCTATGAATGAAAGGGTTATGATGCCGCCTGGAATGGCGATTGTCATCTCCAGGTGGCTAACTTCAATCCGCACCCGTCATCCATCAGGCTGTCGGCGGGCGGGGGACGTACCGCTGCCGTCGTTCTGCAGCATGATGGCGTTTGGGTAGATAAGGATAGATGTGTGAAATTGAGATGGTTGCTTATTTTAGTCGTTTTTCTGGCCGGTTGTAGTTCGAAACATGATTACACCAATCCACCGTGGAACCCCGAGGTCCCGGTGAAGCGGGCGATGCAGTGGATGCCGATCAGTGAAAAAGCCGGCGCCGCCTGGGGCGTGGATCCGCAGCTGATCACGGCGATCATTGCCATCGAGTCGGGCGGTAACCCTGCGGTAGTGAGTAAATCCGGCGCCGTCGGGCTGATGCAGCTTAAGCCGTCGACCTCCGGACGCGATGTTTACCGGCGGATGGGCTGGCGCGGCGAGCCGTCGGTCAGTGAGCTGAAAAACCCGGAACGGAATATCTCGATGGGGGCCGCCTATCTGAGCATTCTGGAGAATGGTCCGCTGGCGGGGATCAAAGACCCGCAGGTGATGCGCTATGCGGTGGTGGTCTCCTATGCCAACGGCGCTGGCGCGCTGCTGCGCACCTTCTCGTCAAACCGGCAGGACGCCATCGAGGAGATTAACGACCTCGACGCCGATGAGTTCTTCGAGCATGTGGCGAAAAAACACCCGGCTCCGCAGGCGCCGCGCTATATCTGGAAGCTGCAGAAAGCGCTGGACGCCATGTAACCTTACCTTCGCCCCGCCGGCCTGGCGGGGTCCTAATCCTCTGTGCGCAGCGACGTGATAACGCTAATCGGCGCTATTAACGCTTTATATTCCCGGTAGCGCTCGGGAAGCGATTCCACGCCGTTTACCGCCACGCAGAGCATGGCCGTCGCGTCATCCTCCTGCGCGCCTTTATACGCTAACGTTTCTCGTAACGCATTGATGCAGGCGTGGGCGTCATGATGCGAAATGCCGTTGATATCGAGACGAATGGTTTTGCTAATGGCCTCTATCCATAATCCGCCCCACAGAACGCACCCCGAGGGCATGAGCAGGCAACTGAAGATGCTGTAAGCGGTGAGGTCGAGCCAGATAAAGGTCTTACTGGCAACGATAACGCCGAGGGCGACCGAAGGGATGCTGATGGCCAGCATATTCCATCCGCGGCGCAGCGGACTTAAGGCTAAACCCGCGCTTGCTATCTGTTCCTGCCAGAGGTTACGTCCGGCGATACTCAGGCTGCAGGGCAGATCTTCATGACACGGCTTTCGCACCGCAAAATGGTCAAATAGTATGCTTTCAATGACGTTCATTTCGTGGTTTGCATAGCGTCCGTTAGCCAAAACCTGCCCGGGCTCCGGGATCCACAGATGCTTATTACTGAGTAAGCTGAACATTGCCAGTTGAATCACCCGGGTCCCTTCTCCGGTCAGCCACGCCAGCAGCCAGGGGCTAACCTCCATCGCGTGCGGCTGGGGCTGAGCCGCTGGCCGCGACAGGATAATCATTATACCAATAGCAATATAGATACCCGGGACGATAAGTATAAAACCGCCGAGAAACAGCAGTGGATGCAGATGCATTATAAAATTCCACATACCATCCCCTCGTTAATCCAGCCTCTGCAGACAAAAGGGATACTTAATAAAGTTGATGATTTTTACATATTCACCATATCTTTCTGGAAGCAGGGCGGTTTTACCGATCGCCACGCAATAATCGGCGTTTTCATCGGTCAGGGTGTCTGCGTCAGCAATAAGCGTCTCCTTCAGGGTATCAATATAGTGATGAAAGATATTAACGGCGATCCCTTCCCGGTCCAGCCGGGTGGCATTTAAGGTGATGCATAACAGCCACAGCCACCACAGGCCGGAAACCATCCCCATTGTCAGCCAGCTGAACACGCTGGAGTGAATTATCGCCTGATTATCAAAAAGCGTTTTCCAGGCGAGCGCGGCGATTAATAGCAGGGAGGGCGCGGCAATCAATATCGTATTCCACGTTTGGTGCGTCGGGCTGAGCCGCAGCCCTTGGCAGTGAGGATCGGTGGCCCAGTGGTACTTTTCGGCGACGTGCAGAGAAAGCGGCAGATCCTGGTCACTGGATTTTGGCGTAGCGAAATGGTCAAACAGTATTTTTTCCACACAGGTCATTTTGCATTCTGCGTACTGCTGATTGGCGCAGAGTTGAATATTGTCCGCAGAATGGATGAGAGTGACATAGTTTTTTCTTAACAGCCGGAACATGGCCAGCTGAATGACGCTGGTGGCGCTATTACGTAGCCAGGCTAAAAAAGAGGGTGAGATAGAATAGGGCGCCGGAACGGCTGTGGTATTTTCAGTAGGGCGGGTCTTCGCAATAATTATATTCACCAGAATATATATCACTGTGGTGAATAATACATGATAACCCATAAATGATAACGGATGTAAATTGGCGAGATAGCTAATGACAGGGTTCACTTTTATTCCTTGTGAGCGTCCTAACCTGTTTTCGCCAGCATATTAAGTCCTCTCATCACAGGGGGGCAAGTGAAATAATGGCCTGGCATCTTTAAGTTAATATTAGCCATCAAAGCGTGACGTCACCTGTTAACGAAAGCCTCCGCCGTCACGGGCGGAGGCTTATCTTTACGCTGTCAGTTAAAAGTCGTAGCCCACGGTGGCCATGACGCTGCGCTCTGCTCCCCAGTAGCAGTTGCCGGTGCCGTAGCAGCCGGAAACGTATTCACGATTGCCGATATTGTTGGCGTTGACCTGCACATAAGCGCCTTTCAGCCCCGGCGACCAGACGCCGAGGTCAGCCCGCATCATGGCGTCCATCAGCGTGACCGACGGCAGCCGCGCGGTGTTGGCATCATCCGCCCACTGTTTACCAATGTAGCGGACGCCGGCGCCCAGCGAGATCCCCGCCGGAAACTGATAGCGCGCCCAGAAGGAGGCCATCTGATCCGGGGTCAGCTGCGGCGTGTTGTTGTCGGTACCGTCCTTAGTGTCCTGGAAGCGCAGACGATTCCAGGTATACGAGGCGAGGGTGCTCAGCTGCGGGGTGATCTGGTGGTGCGCTTCCAGCTCAACCCCCTGGGAATGGACCTTACCCGCCGGAATATAGGTGGCGGTGGCGATGTTGGGGTCGCGGGTGGCGACATCCTTTTGCATCAGATCGTAAATCGCAATGCTATAGAGGTCGCTGCTGCCCGGCGGCTGGAACTTCAGGCCGGCTTCGACCTGTTCGGCGGTGGTCGGTTTCAACGGTTTGCCGTCAGCGCCGGGCAGCATCGCCGGGGTAATCGCCTGGCTGTAGCTCAGGTAGGGCGAAAGACCGTTGTCCAGGGCGTACAACAGCGAGGCGCGGCCGCTGATATGGTCGTCTGAACGGCGGTTTGAGGTGCCGAAGGTATCGCTGACCTGCTGGGAAACGATACGGTCATAGCGGGCGGAAACATCCACATGCCAGCGGTCCCAGACCATCTCATCCTGCAGATACAGCCCGGTCTGGTAATAACGGCGATTATTATCATCGCTGTAGGTCACGGTATGCCCGGTCTGGGTGGTATAGCCGGTAAACGGGTTAAGGGGCGCCGCGCCGCCGGCGCCGGTCCACAGATCGTTGCGGAAGCGATGGTATTCAGCGCCGAGGATCAGGGTATGCGCCAGATCGCCAGTATTGAAATCGGCGCGCAGGCGGTTATCGGTTGACCAGCCGTCCAGCGAACCGCGCGAGCCGCTGTAGCCGCGAGCCAGCATGTCGCTGTCATCTATCCAGCCGACCTGGTAGACCTGATCGAGGGAGACGTTGGTGTGGGTGTAGCTTCCGGCGGAATAGACCGACCAGACGTCGGTGAACTGGTGGTCAAACTCATAGCTGTAGATCTGCTGGCGGCGCTGATAGCCATCTCCCGGATCGCCCTCGTTGGTGCTGGTGGAGAGCTTACGGCCATTGTGCGCGTAGCGGGTGCCGTCCAGCGGCAAAGAGCCATGATAGCCACCGGAAGGATCTTTTTGCAGATAGGCGCGTAGCAGCAGCGAGGTATCGCTGTCCGGCTGCCACAGCAGGGAAGGTGAAATGGCGTAGCGCTCTTCGCGGGTATGGTCATACTGCGTGTCGCTGCTGCGGGTCATACCGATCAGCCGCCATGCCCACTGCTCATTGATGGCGTCGGTGTAATCGAAGGCCGCGCCTTTGGTATTTTGCGTCCCGCCAGTCAGGCGGACGTGGCCCTGCTGACTGAACTGCGGGCGCTTGGAGGTCAGGTTGACCACGCCGCCCGGCACGCTCTGCCCGTAGAGCGCGGAGGAGGGGCCGCGGATCACATCGACGCGTTCGATAAACCACGGGTCGATCTGCACCACGTTATGGCTGCCGCCGTCGCTCATCAGACGCATGCCGTCGAGGAACAGGTTATCGACGTCGCCGCCGTGGTAGCCGCGCAGGGAGATAGCGTCAAACCGGGTGGCGCCACCGCCGAAGCTGGAGTAGACCCCCGGGGTATATTCCAGCGCCTGGCTGATGGTATTCGCCCCCTGATCCGCCATCTGCTGGCGGGTGACAACCGACACCGACTGGGCGGTGGTGATTAACGGCTGGTCGGTTTTTGTCGCCCCGAGCGAGGTGCTGGCGCTATAGCCCTCAGTCGGCGCGCTGGCGGATGCCGGCGGGCTGGCCGTTACCACCACCGTCTCTTCGGCCTGCGCGGTGAAGGGAAGTGCGATCGCGAGGGCGCACAGCAGCCCCGGGCGTTTGCGAGAAATAGCCACGTTCATAAGATCATCCTGAACCTGCGCGGTCTGGTACTCCTGTACGCCGCCGCGGGAAAAACGAATCTGTCATTATTCGTTAAAAAGTAATGCGAATTATTATTGTTTGTATTTATGCGATCAAGCGAAAAGGTGATCTGTTCAGCGCGAGGGGATGGAGAAGGGTTTCCCGCGAGCCGCAGAATGGGCCTGCGCGGGACGGTAGTGACCAGGGAGACCGCTTCCCCCTACCGATTTTGGTAGGGGGCGGCAAAGCGTCAGGAGCCGGTCTTTTGCGGTTCCGCAGGGGCGGGGTCGTTAGCCGCGGGCGCCGCAACAGGTTTGTCCTGCGGTGAAGGCGTTGTCGCCGGACGGGTAGCAGGCAGCGCATCGCAGGGTTTCTCCTGCGGGCAGATCAGATCCAGCATCTTAAGGGTGACGCCGTTGGTCCAGCCAAAGCCGTCCTGCAGTGGATATTCCCCACCGCCGCCCCCGGTGCCGGTCGAGCTTACGTCATACTTCTCCACCAGCTTTTGCTTGCTGTCATAGGTATGCTGCACGTTGGTCAGGAAGCGCCAGGTGACCTCCATGGCGATCTTCTGCTGACCATAGTTTTGCAGCCCCTCGACGGCCACCCACTGCAGCGGCGCCCAGCCGTTGGGGGCATCCCATTGTTGGCCGCTGTTGACGGTGGTGGTGGTCAGCCCGCCGGGTTTGAGCAGCCGCGACTCGGCGGCGGCCGCCACTTTCGTCGCTCGCTCGCGCGACGCGGCATTGACGTACAGCGGGAACAGCGCCGCGGCGGTCAGCTGATTGCGCACCTTGTGGGTTTTCAGATCGTAATCGGTGTACCAACCCTCTTTTTCATTCCACAGGTATTTCTCGATAGCCTGCTGGCGGGCGTTGGCCAGCGCGTCGTACCGGGTAGCGCCGGCGCTGTCCCCCGCTGCTTTACTGGCGCGGGCGAGTGTTTTCTCCAGATGGAACATCAGGGCATTGAGATCGACCGGGATAATCGAGGTGGTGCGAATGGTGGCGAGCTGCTGCGGATTGTCCATCCAGCGGGAGCTGAAATCCCAGCCGGAAGCGGCGGCGGAGCGCAGGTCGCGATAGATCTCGGTGGCCGGACGATTCGGGTTGCTTTTGGCGGTTTTGACGTCGTCAAGCCAGGACTCGGGGCGTGGGGTGTCGTTATCGTCCCAGTAGCGGTTGAGCAGCGCGCCATCCGCCATCCGCACCGCCCGTTTGTCGGCGCTGCCGGGTGCCAGCGCGTCCGCCCCGGCCATCCAGTAGCGATACTCTTTCTCCAGCTGCGGCTGGTAGGTTTTCAGCACCTGGTCGCCATCGTGCGTCGCCAGCAGGCTTACCATAAAGGAGAAGAAGGGGGGCTGCGAACGGCTGAGGTAATAGGTGCGGTTACCGTTGGGGATATGGCCCCAGGTGTCAATTTCCGCAGCGAAGTTGGCGACCATATCTTCGACTTTATCCCAGTGACCGCTTTCGGCAAGACCCAGCATGGTGAAATAGCTGTCCCAGTAATAGACTTCGCGAAAGCGTCCTCCGGGGACCACGTAGGGCTTAGGCAGCGGCAGCAGCGAGTCCCACTTTTCCACCTCAACGGTGCTGCGGGTCAGGACCGGCCACAGGCCGTCGATATGCTGACGCAGGGTTTGCCCTTTGGGCGGCACATAGGCGTCGTTCTCTTTCGGCAGCGTGAAGTTCAGCTCGACGAAGTGGCGCAGGTCGAAGCTGGCCTGGTTTTTTTGCATCCGGTAATCGGCAAGGATCATCAGCGGATCGCTGTTCGGAATGGCGTCAGCGAACGTTTTCTGATCAGAAAACAGTTTCGCGCTTTGCACATCATTAAACAGCGGACCGAGCAGGATATCGGGTGATTGCGGGATTGGACGGGTTTCTTCAGCCTCTGCGGTCAGCGTCGCCAGGGCGATAAACGCACCCCCTAGCGCCAGACGAAGAGCATAAGGCAGGGTAGCGGGGCGACGGGAAAAGGGACTCGTCATGGATTGTTCTCCTTATCATTGCAGACTCATGTGCCACTGCATTTGGCCATCAGAAAACCATAGACGAATATCCGCCGCTGCGCGTGTCGAAGCTAACATTTTGCGCTAAAACAGAGAATTTACCGCTCACCGGTCGCTATCCAGGCGGCACAATTCTGCTCAGCCCAATATTATATCCTTAATTATATAAATGCTGACTGGTGTTATTTTTGTTGTGAATGTTTCTAGGTAAATAATAAGCGCTATTCGATAGCGGCATCCGAAAAAAGAACGGATGTTTATCTGTAACAATAAGGTTCGTATTTATCGCATTTTAAAAATTGCGCAACGGATGAAGGCTGTGATCTGTCAGGCAAAAATACCGGGATTAATATGACTGAAGCCTGGCAGGATCACATAAATTAAAAAACATAAATAATTAATAAAAAAACATAATGGCGCCGCGCATAGCGGATAAGTAAAAAATGCAGACAGTACAGAAACCGGTTTCATTTTGCATAAAGGAGTGGTGTATGTCTGCTGGCGAAAAAATTTCTGTCAGAGAGAAAATAGGTTATAGCCTGGGGGACGCAGCCAGTCACATCGTATTTGACTCGTCTGTGGCTATTCTGGCTTATTTTTATACCGATATTTATGGCCTGCCGCCCGCCGTAATGGGGACGATGTTTTTGCTGGTGCGTCTGCTGGATGCGATTACCGATCCGATTATGGGCGCGATTGCTGACGCCACCTCAACCCGCTGGGGCCGCTTTCGCCCCTGGCTGTTAGCGATCTGCGTGCCCTTTGCGGTGAGCTGCGTGCTGGTGTATTCCATTCCCTCCTTTTCCGACTCCGGAAAAATTGCCTACGCCGTGGCGGCTTATATATTTATGACACTGATGTATACGGCGATTAATATTCCGTACTGCTCGCTGGGCGCGGCGCTGACCTCCGATCCGCGCGAAAGCCTCTCGCTGCAGTCCTGGCGTTTCGCTATCACCCCAATCGGCGGCGCGCTCGGTACTGCGTTTATTTTACCGCTGGCTGATTTTCTCTATCCCGGCGATCGCGCGACCGGTATTCAGGTCTCGATGGCCCTGTTTGGCGTTATCGGCTGCCTGATGTTTATCACCTGTTTCGCCACGACTAAAGAACGCGTGCAGCCGATTAAAGAACAGAACCTGAACATCGCGCGGGACGTGAAAATACTATTTCGTAACGATCAGTGGCGTATTCTTTCCGTTTACAATTTTATGATGCTGGTCGCCGTGGTAATTCGCGGTGGCGCCGTCGTCTATTATGTTAACAGCGTCCTGCATAAAGGCGCCGACGTGATTACCATATTCATGCTCGGCGGTATGTTTGCCTCCATGCTGGGTTCGGTGCTGGCCAAACCCTTCGGGACGCGCTTTTGTAAGGTCCGATTCTCTTTCTGGATTAATCTTCTCACCGCCGCGCTGGGCGTGGTCTGCTTTATCGTCCCGGTACAATATTGGATTGCGGTGCTCGGCGTGCATATTCTGATTTCTATCATTCAGGGCGGCAACGGCGCGTTGCAGTGGTCGATGATTACCGACGTGAATAACTATGGCGAATGGAAAACCCAGCGGCGTATTACCGGTATGAATGTCGCAGCAAATATCTTTGTCATCAAGCTGGGCGTCGCCGTCGGCGGGGCCATCCTCGGCTGGATATTGGCCTATTTCCATTACGCCGCTAACACCACGGTGCAGTCGGCTTCAGCGGTGCAGGGCGTGGTGCTGTTGTTTACTCTGGTCCCTTCCGTGTTTTATGTGCTTACCGCCGTCTCGATTAAATTCTACGGCTTAACGGAAAACAGAATGAACGGCATCGTTGATGATTTAAAACACGGCACTTTCGCCGAATCCTGAATATTCCACGCTGTATTAAGAGGGCTATGCAGGTAATTCCCTGGATAGCCCGGCTATACCCTGGATGAAACATATAACAATGTAATTAGGGATGTTAATAATGAAAGTAAACTATATGGCTCTGATTATGAGTGGCCTGTTCTCCTCTAGCCTTTGGGCCGCGGCGAATAATCACCCGACGGATATTGAAAAACGTTTAGCGCAGCTGGAACAGCGCGTAATAAATGCTGAGCAACGAGCGGCCGATGCGGAAGCGAAAATCCAGACCTTAACCCGACAGCAGAGCGTGGTGGCGAAAAGCACGCCAACTGTCAAAGTGGAGTCCGCCGAGCCCGTCGCACCGGGCGCGGAGCCGACAACACTAACGCTGTCCGGCTATGGGGATATCAAATTTTATGGTGATGTCGAATTTAACATGGATGGCGCCAGCAGCAGCGGGAGCCTGACTTCGGTAAAAACCACGGCAAATAAAGACTGGGCGCCGGGCAATAATGAACGCTGGGATATTAATGGCCGCCTGCTGTTAGGTTTTGACGGCATGCGCAAAATGGATAATGGCCGTTTTGCCGGTTTTTCCGTCCAGCCGCTGGCCGACCTGAACGGCAAAATGAATCTTGATGATGCGGTATTCTTTTTTGGCCAGGAGAACGACTGGAAGGTGAAGGTTGGTCGTTTCGAAGCCTACGATATGTTCCCGTTGAATCAGGATACGTTCGTGGAATACTCCGGGAACACCGCCAACGATCTGTACAGTGACGGCTACGGCTATATTTACATGATGAAGGAAGGGCGCGGTCGGAGCAACAGCGGCGGCAACTTCCTGATGAGCAAAACCCTTGATAACTGGTATTTCGAACTGAATACCCTGCTGGAGAACGGCAGCACGCTATTCCAGGACCAGCAGTATCATGGCACCGCACTGGAAAATGAGAAAAATGTGGCCTATTTGCGCCCGGTTATCGCGTGGAACAGCGGGCGCTTCTCCACTGCCATCGCCATGGAAAGCAACGTGGTAAATAACGCCTATGGCTATCACGATGCGAAAGGACGCTGGGTCGACCAGTCCAGCCGTACCGGCTATGGCTATACGATGACGTGGAATGGGCAAAAAACCGATCCGCAGGACGGCGTGGTGACCAACCTTAACGTCGCTTATATGGATGCCGAAGATGAGACTGACTTTACCGCGGGCGTTAACTCCCTGTGGCACGGTTTTGAGCTGGGCTACATTTACGCTCATAACAAAATCGACAGCTTTAACACCGCTGATTTTATCGCTAACTGCGACGATAATTGCTGGATCGCCGATCCGGGCAACTATGATATCCACACAATCCATGCGTCGTACCTGTTTCCGAACGTAATGAATATGAAGAACTTCAACATCTATCTTGGGGCCTACGCATCATGGATTGAATCCAACCCAAACAACGGCGACGGCCAGGAAGACTCCCGCTATGGCGGCCGGCTGCGCTTCAAGTATTTCTTCTGAGCAACACAGAGCCTGCACAGCGCAGGCTCTGTGCTATTCAGCCGCCTGTCGCTACGCGGCGTGGCTCGCGAAGCCTCAGCGTCCCGTGAATCCACTTGCCCCAAACTGGTGCGTTTAACGCTAAAAACCGCCCACAAATAAGCAAAGTGTCTGGTTGTTTTTTAATCAATTCAGGGCCATGGCCTCACAGCGTAACGCTGCGCCGACGCGCTGTGTGACCTGGCATAATTAATGCTTATCTCTTATCGGGATTACCACAAAGTGAGTACAACCGGAGGAGACGGCCATGATAAAAATAACGCTTCCTGACGGGCATTATTATGACGAGATGCTGACCGCCCAGGGTGAGCAGCGGCCGCACTATAATGCCTGGTGGCAATGGTTTCGCAACACCGATCAATTCTCTATCCGGCAGAAAAAAGCGCAAGCGGAACTGCTTTTTCACCGTATCGGCATCACCTTTAACGTGTACGGCGAGGATGAGGGAACCGAGCGGCTGATCCCGTTTGATAGCGTGCCGCGGATCATACCCGCCGGGGAGTGGCAGCGCATTGACCGCGGCATTCGCCAGCGGGTGAAAGCGCTGAACGCTTTCCTCTATGACATCTATCATGAACAGAATATTCTGCGCGCGGGGCTGATACCGGCCGAGCAGGTGCTGGCCAACGAGCAGTATCAACCGTGCATGCAGGGCATCAACCTGCCAAACAACACCTATGCCCATATCACCGGCGTCGATATGGTGCGCAATAACGACGGCCAGTACTACGTGCTGGAGGATAATCTGCGCACGCCGTCCGGCGTCTCCTACATGCTCGAAAACCGTAAGATGATGATGCGCCTCTATCCGGAGATGTTCGAGCAGCATCACATTGCGCCGGTGGAGCGCTACCCGAGCTACCTCCTGCAGACCCTGCGCGAAAGTTCGCTGGTGGATGATCCCTGTGTCGTGGTGATGACCCCGGGTCGCTTTAACAGCGCCTACTTCGAGCACAGCTTCCTGGCGCAGCAGATGGGGGTCGAGCTGGTGGAAAGCGCCGATCTGTTTATTAAAAACGGCGCGGTGTATATGCGCACCACCGAGGGGCCGCGGCGGGTGGATGTGATTTATCGCCGCATCGACGACGCCTGGCTCGACCCGCTGGCCTTCCGCGCCGATTCGATGCTCGGTGTCCCGGGGCTGCTGTCCGTCTATCGCGCCGGCGGCGTAGTGCTGGCCAACGCCATCGGCACCGGGGTGGCTGACGACAAATCGATCTATCCGTACGTCCCGGAGATGATCCGCTTTTACCTCGGCGAACAGCCGATCCTCAGCAATATCCCCACCTGGCAGTGTCGGAAAGCGGAGGATCTGCGCTACGTGCTGAGCAATCTGGAGCTGATGGTGGTCAAGGAGGTCCATGGCGCCGGGGGCTACGGCATGCTGGTCGGCCCGCGTTCCACCAAAGAGGAGAGGGAGGCCTTCCGCCAGCGCCTGCTGGCCAATCCGGCCAACTATATCGCCCAGGATACCCTTGCGCTGTCGACCTGCCCAACCTTCGTTGATGAAGGGCTGTCGCCACGGCATATCGATTTACGCCCCTATGTGCTTTCCGGACAGGAGATGCGGCTGGTGCCCGGCGGCCTGACCCGCGTGGCGCTGACCGAAGGGTCGCTGGTGGTCAACTCGTCGCAGGGCGGCGGAACCAAGGATACCTGGGTGATGGAGGATGACGCATCATGCTAAGTCGTACGGCGAGTGAACTGTTCTGGATGGCCCGCTACCTTGAGCGGGCGGAGAGCTACGCCCGGGTGCTGGACGTGACCTGGAAATTATCAATGATCCCCCGCCACAGCCAGCAGTCGCGGGATCTGGCGCTACCGCTGAATTTGTCAATGACCCACGAGCTGTTTCAGGCGCGCCATGCCCGCTTTACCATGAGCAATCTACTCAACTTTTTTGCCCTCGATGGCAACAACCCCTGCAGTATTTACAGCTGCGTGGAGATGGCGTGGAACAACGCGCACGCGGTGCGCGGCAGTCTGTCGGCCGAAGTGTGGGAGAGCATCAATGCCACCCGCATCGAACTGCGGACCCTCCGCCAGCAGGGGCTGGGCGAACTGGGGAGCGACGGCTTTTTCGAGTGGGTGAAAGAGCGGGTGCATCTGTTTCGCGGAGCGGTGATAGGCACGCTGCTGCGCAACGACGCCCTGAGTTTTATCGGTATCGGCACGCTGATCGAGCGCGCGTTCGCCACCACCCAGCTGCTGCTAATTAAGGATCAACAGCTGACCAACGATCCGGACCCGGTGCGCGAATACTACCGGCTGGATACCCTGCTCAATGCTGTCAGCGCCCGCGAAGCTTACAACAGCCTCTACCGCCAGCCGGTCAGTCGCGAAACGGTGATGGAGCTGCTGATCCTGCGTAACGATATTCCACGTTCGCTGCGCGCCAGCATTGCCGACCTGGTGGGCGAACTGGAGAAGATCGCCAACGATCGCTCTTATCAGCCGCTGCGCCTCGCCCATCAGCTCAACGTTGACCTGCGCTTCAGCACCCGTGACGACCTGGCGCAGGCGGACCTGCAGACCACGCTTAACGGACTGCTGGCGAGAATTAACGCCCTGTCCGACAGCATCAGACAAACCTATCTGGAGGCCTTATGAAACTGGTCATCGATCATCTCACCCGCTATGGCTACGATGAAGAAGTGAAGTTTTCCACCCAGTATCTGCGCCTGACCCCGCGCAGCACCGGACGGCAGACGATCACCGCCTGGACGCTGACCCTGCCGGACGGCGCGGCGGTGACCACGACCGACGGCTGGGGTAATGTGCTGCATGTGCTGACGCTGGATAACCCGCATAAAGAGATCACCATCCGCGCCAGCGGGATTGTCGATATCGCCGACGAGGGGGAAGAGACGTGTGATGAAGAGGCCGAGCTGCTGTCGCCGCTGGTTTTTCTGCGCAGTACGCCGCTGACCCGCGCCGATACGGCGATCCGTGAGTTCGCCCAGCGCCTCTATCGTCCCGATGCGGCGGAAGAGAGTTTGAATCAACTGATGGCGGATCTGCTGTTAAGAATGCCATACTCCCCCGGCGCGACCCAGGTCCAGGACTCCGCTGCCGACGCCTTCGCCCGGGCGAAGGGCGTGTGCCAGGATCATACCCATGTTTTTCTCGCCTGCTGCCGGGCGCTGGAGATCCCGGCGCGCTACGTCAGCGGCTATGTCTACAGCGATAACGCCCAGCATGTCGCGATGCATGCCTGGGCGGAAGTGTGGCTCGACGGCCGTTGGCTGTCGTTTGATATCACCAATAATACCCGTCGCCTGAATCAGCATCTGCGGCTGGCGACTGGGCTGGATTATCTCGACGCCTGCCCGGTACGGGGCACCCGGCTGGGCGGCGGCGGGGAGATTATGTTAACCAACGCTGAAGTGCGCGAACACAGCCAGCAGGCGCAGCAGCAATAATACGGGAATAACCGCAATGACCTACTGTGTGGCCATGTGCCTGGCGGATGGACTGGTGTTTGCTTCCGACTCCCGCACCAACGCGGGCGTCGACCATATTGCCACTTTTAAAAAGCTGCACGTTTTCCATCAGGAAGGGGAACGGGTGCTGGTGCTGCAATCCGCCGGCAACCTGGCCACCACCCAGAGCGTGATAAGCCTGCTCAGCGCGCGGATCCGTACCCAGCAGGAGCCGAACCTGATGCAGGTGACTTCCCTCTACGACGCCGCCATGCTGATCGGTAAAACGCTGCTGGAGGTGATCCAGCGCGACAGCAGCAACCAGCAAAACTGCAGTAATACTAACTTCAACTGCAACCTGTTGCTTGGCGGCCAGATCGCCGGCGAAACCCATCGTCTGTTCCATATTTATCCGGAGGGCAACTTTATTGAAGCCACCCGCGACACGCCTTATTTCCAGATTGGCGAAAGCAAGTACGGCAAGCCGATCATCGATCGGGTGCTGACCATCGATACGCCGCTGGAGCAGGCGATGTGCTGCGCCTTGATCTCCATTGACTCGACGCTGCGCAGTAATCTGTCCGTTGGCCTGCCGCTGGATACGCTGCTCTACCGCAGCGGCAGCCTGAGCAGCGCCGGGCAGCATCGCATCACCGACAGCGATCCCTACTTCAACCGCATCCGCAAGGCGTGGTCCGAGGGGCTGTTGCACACCTTCCAGACTCTGCCGGCCTGGACGCCAGCAGAGCGGGAAGGGGAGTAGCCCTGGAATACGACCTCGCCCGGAGCCCGGCCACACGGATGATGACCGGCTCCCTTCGCCCTTAACGCGTCTCCGCCAGCCGCTCGCCGCTGGCGGCATCAAACAGATGCAGGCTCTCGCAGCGGAGAGTCAGCCCCAGCGTCTGCTGCGCCGCGACCGCCACCCTGCCGGCAACCTGCACATGCACCGGAAAACCCTGCCAGTCGAGATGCAGCAGGGTGGACTCCCCCGTCACCTCCATAATGTTTACCGTTGCCAGCGCGCCATGCGCATCCGGCAGAATATCCTGCGGGCGCAGGCCGACAATCAACGGGGCATCGCCCTGGTTCGCCACCGCCTGATGCCAGCGTTCGGCCAGCGGAAACCACAGCGCGCCGCAGGCGACGCCGGGCTGGCCATTGCGCACGTCTCGCTGACCGGGCAGGAGGTTCATCGGCGGGGAGCCGATAAAGCGGGCGACGAAGGTGTTGCATGGCTGGTCGTAAATGGCCAGCGGCGCCCCCTGCTGGACGATCTGCCCGTCGCGCATCACCACAATCTGATCGGCCAGAGTCATTGCCTCCACCTGATCATGGGTGACATAGATCATGGTGGTATTGATGCGCTGGTGCAGGGATTTGATCTCCGCGCGTAGCTCCATCCGCAGCTGAGCGTCAAGGTTCGACAGCGGCTCATCGAACAGGAAAACCTGCGGGTTCCTGACCATTGCCCGGCCCATCGCCACCCGCTGGCGCTGGCCGCCGGAGAGCGCACGCGGATAGCGAGCCAGCAGTTTATCAATCCCCAGCAGGCTGGCGACCTGCTGCACTTTGCTTTTCTGTAACTGCTTATCCACCTTTTTCACCTGCATATGAAAGGCGAGATTTTCCGCCACCGTCAGGTGGGGGTAAAGCGCATAGCTCTGAAAGACCATCGCCACATCGCGGTCGGCGGGATCCAGATCGTTGACCGGCCGCTGGTTCATCAGAATGGTGCCGCCGGAAAGCGTTTCGAGACCGGCCAGCAGGCGCAGCAGGGTCGACTTGCCACAGCCGGAAGGGCCCACCAGCACGGTAAAGCTGCCGTCGGGGATGGTGAGGTCCAGCGGCTGGAGCACCGTCTGTTTCCCGTATCGCTTGGCGACATCGATCAGTTCAACACTGGCCATCGGTGGCCTCCTCAAGGTGATGTTGCAGGGTATGCCAGTCGGGATAGCGGCGCGGGGAGGTGCCGATCGCCTGCGCGGCGACGGTATTTCCCCAGCGCAGCGCTTCTGGCACCGGTTTACCGCTTAGCAGCGCGGCAAGAAAGCCCGCGTTAAAGCTGTCGCCAGAGCCGATGGTATCGATGACGGTGACGGGCCGGGTTGGCGCATGGTGATGGCTGTCGGTCGTCCAGCAGTCCGCGCCGTCAGCGCCGCGCTTCACCACGCACCCGCCGCTGCCGCTGAGCCGTGCCGCAAGGGCTGCGGCGGCTTCGGCGAGGGTCGGGCGGGCGGCCAGCTGCTGGGTTTCAACGTCGTTGAGCAACAGCCAGTCGCAGTCGCCCAGCCAGCGGTCGACCTCATGACGCAGCGGGTCGCTCCAGCCCTGGGGCGGCCAGCCGGTATCGACGGCAAGGGTAAACCCGCGCTGGCGGAGCGTGGCGAGCAGCTGCGGATAGTCGGACAGCAGCCTGGTACAGAGAAAGGTGCCGCAGAGCAACACGATATCGCCCTCGCCAGCGGCGGCAGGCAACTGGTCCAGCACATCCCCGGCGGTCAGGCGGGTAATGTGTCCGTGGTTGCTGAGGAACGAGCGCTCTTTGTTGGGATGGGTGACCGCCACCGTCAGCGAGGTTTCACAGGGATACTGCGGCCAGCGCGCGCTATCGCCGGGAAACTGTGCCGCCAGCCACGGGGTAAACGCGTCGTCGCCCTGACAGCCGACCGCGCAGTGCGGCAGCTGCATGGCGGCGGCGGCCAGCGCGCAGTTGCCAGCAGAGCCGCCGGGCCGCAGAGCGCTGTGCTCGAGCATCATCTCAGTTCCCTGCGCGGGCCAGTGGGGCAGGGTTCCCATCACTAAATCAATATTGTAATTGCCCACGATATAGAGCACAGGTGTCCTGGTGTTATCCATAGTTATCCTTTACTTCCCCCGTTGGTGAGGCCACTGACCAGCGATTTTTGCAACCAGATTGCAATCAGCAGCGGAGGGACTGAGGCGAGTATGCCTACCGCCGCCACCAGTCCGTCATCGGTGGCGCGGCCGGCGGTGAAGCCGGCGATGGTCACCGGCAGCGTTTGGGCGGCGAGGTTGCTGGTAAACAGTAGCGCATAGAAAAACTCATCCCACGCCAGCAGCCAACCGAACAGCGCGGCGGCGCCAAGCATCGGTTTCGCCAGCGGCAGGGTGATGCGCAGCAAGACTTGCCAGATGCGCAGACCGTCAAGCCGTGCCGCCTGTTCGATATCCTGCGGTAGGGTATCGAACTGGTTTTTTACCATCCACGTCAGAAACGGCACGATCAGCGAGCAATAGACCAGCACCAGTCCGCTGCGGGTGTTGAGCAGGCCAAAGTGTTCGAGAATAAAATAGAGCGGCAGCACAAAGGCTACGGGCGGCACCATATAGATGCCGAGGCCGGCGTACAGCCAGCCGTCGCGTCCGGGGTAGCGAGAAAAGCTGAAGGCGGCGGGGATCGCCAGCAACAACGAGACCAGCGTCGCGCCAGCGGCCACCAGCACGCTGTTGCCCAGCGCGGGGAGAAACAGCGCCCCGGGTTCGCCAGGGGCCAGCGACAGCAGATGGCCATAGCGGCTAAAGTCCCACTGCCGCGGGATCCACGCCAGCGGGACGCGGGTGAGGTCCGCGGTGGTGCTGACGCTCATCAAAAATAGCCACAGCATCGGGGCGAGGATCGAGACCGCCACCGCCAGCGCCGCCATGTAACGCAGCACGATGTACCCTTTACGCTTCATCATCAATACTCCGGCGCCGCTGACGCAGCAGCAAAAACAGATACAGGGCGATCAGTACGGCGCACATCAGGCTCATCAGCATGGCGTAGGCCGCGCCGCTGCCGGCGCGCAGATAGCTGAATGACTCCTGATAGACAAAAAAGCTCAGCGTTTTGGTGCTGTCCAGCGGGCCGCCGCGGGTCATAACATAGATAATGTCGAACACTTTGAAGGCATCGATGGTGCGTAGCACCAGCGCGACGCCAAGAGGGCCCACAATGGCCGGAAAGGTAATGGCGCGAAAACGCCGCCAGGCGGAGGCGCCGTCGAGCCGCGCCGCCTCGTACAGATCGTCGGGGACGGACTGCAGCGCGGCCAGCACCAGCAGAGTGACCAGCGGGTAGTTTTTCCAGATATCCGCCAGCATCACCGCGTGCAGCGCAGAATCCGGCGAGCCCAGCCAGCTGCGATAGCTGTCAATCAGCCCCAGCTGGCTGAGCAGGGCGTTAACGCTGCCGTAGTCGGGATTAAAGTTAAGCCGCCACATCATGGCGTTGACGATCGTCGGCAACGCCCACGGCAGGATCACCAGCACCCGCAGGACATTACGCCCGACAAAACGCTGATTCAACAACAGCGCCACCAGTACGCCGATCGCCCCCTCAATCGCCACCGAGACCACGGTGAAATAGAGCGTTCGCGCGAAGGCGGCGCGAAAGTCCGGGTCGGTCAGGGCATAAAGATAATTATCCAGCCAGACGTAGTGGGTCGCCTCGCCGCTTCCCGCCAGCGCAGTATCAGTGAAACTCAGCCACAGGGTGCGCGCCAGCGGCCACGCAGTGAGGATAAACATCGCGATAAGCATGGGCGCTAACAGCACCCATGCCTGACGATGCTCGCGTCGTTGCAGACTCAGCATCACGCCTCCTTAACGCAGACGGGCCGCGCTGGTGTCGACCGCCTTGAGGGCGACGTCGGGCGTGGCTTTACCCTGCAGTACCGATTGAAGCTGCTGTTGCAGGGTGTTTGACAGGCGCGAGTAATCTGCCGTTTCGGGGCGAGAGAGCATCACGTTCAACGACTTGTCGGCGGCGGCGATCAGGCTCTCCTGGCCTTTGGCAACGGCAGGATCCTGGTACGAGGCTTTCCATACCGGCAGGCTCAGTTTGGCATACTTGTCCTGTACCGGCTGGGAGGTGAGGTAGTGAATATACTGCCAGGCCTCTTCCGAATGCTGACTGGCTTTGGCGATGCCCAGTCCCATTGAACCGTTGACAGCGCCGGGTTTATCCGGGGTATCGCCTGGGGCGGGGACAATGCCAACATCACCTGCGACTTTACTCTGTTTCGGATCGTTGGCCATGTTGTACATATAGGTCCAGTTGAGCGCAAAGGCGGCGTCGCCATTGGAGAAAGCCTTACGCACATCCTCCTCAAGGTATTCACGTGATGCCGGGTTGCTCAGCCCCTGATCGAGCGAGGTTTTCATCAGCGTGACCGCTTTCAGCGAGGCGGGCGTCGAAAAATCGAGCTTGCCGTTCTGGTAGAAGCTCCCGCCGAAGCCGGAGACGAGGGTGGTGTAATCACAGACCAGCGCTTCCGCTTGCGACCAGCTCCACACCAGCGGATATTTAACGATCCCTTTGTCCTTAAGCACTTTAGCGTCGTCCATCACCTGCTGCCAGCTGACTGGCGGCGTTTTGATCCCTGCTTTGTCCAGCATGGCTTTGTTGTAGTACAGATATTTGGTGTCGAGGATCCACGGCATGCCGAGGGTTTTGCCTTGATACACCACGGTATTCATCGCCCCGGGGAAAATCTTCTCACGCTCGTCTGGGGCAATTCGTGAAGAGACATCCTGCAGCAGATCGAAGCGGCTAAACTCCGCCGGCCAGATCGCGTCGAACAGCACCACGTCGTAGCCGTTACCCCCCGCGCCGCGGGCGGCGACGATCTTGTCGTGCAGCGCTTCGTAGGGAACGAATTCGAGGTTGACCTTCACATCAGGATGTTGCTTTTCGAAATCGCTGGTCATCGCGCGAATGTCGTTTTCGCTATAGGCCGCCTGGGTCATAAACAGGGCATTAATCTGGGTCGCTGCGCTGACGCTCCCACTGATAACGAGCATCGCCAGCAGACAGGCGTTGACCCGTAGTGCGCTGTGGTATTTCATCTTTGCTCTCCGCTGTGCTGTACTGAAAGGGGTTATGATTTATTAAATCAATTTGATTGATTTAATCAGGGCGACACTATCGGCAACATCTCCCGAGTGGCCCTGGGACTAAGCGTAGCAAAGGGTATGCCATCGCGAAGGCTCGCCTGCGCGGGTCGTTGTCAGATCTGTGATGCCGGCTAAAATTTCACCAGTCCAGCCTGGAAGGGAAACGATGAAAACATCAGGTACAAACCTTGAACATGCCCGGGTGCATAACCGCCGGGTGATCATTGAGGCGGTGCGTTTACATGGCGAGCTGACCCGCGCCGAGCTGGCGCGGCTGACCGCGCTGACCCCGCAGACCGTGTCGAATATTGTGGCGGAGCTGGAGCAGATGGATCTCCTGACCAGCCACCAACCGCGGCGCGCCAGCGGCCGGGGACAGCCAGCGGTGCCGGTGAGCCTCAATCCCGCCAGCGCCTGGTCGATTGGCATCCATCTTGATCATCAGACGCTGATTGTGGTGCTGGTGGATCTGACTGGCGAGGTCCATTTTCGCCGACTCATTCTGGTGCAAAAGCCCCAGCCTGGTGCGACCTTTGCCCGCCTCGCTGAGGTGCTGGATGAGATCCGTGCGCTGCCGGCGCTGGACTGGTCGCGGGTGCTGGGGATGGGGGTTGTGATGCCGGGGCCCTTTGGCGTGGAAGGGATTTCGTCGACGGGACCCACGACGCTTAACGGCTGGGAAGGGGTAGACGTAGCAGCGGAGCTCGGGCGACTGAGCGGCCTGCCGGTGACCCTCGAAAACGACGCCACGGTGGCCGCCATTGGCGAACGCTTTCACGGCGTGGCGCGGCAGCTCAACTCCTTTGTCTATCTCTACATAGGCACTGGTCTGGGCGCCGGAATTTTTACCGATGGTCATGTGTATACCGGCCATGCTCATAACGCCGGCGAGGTCGGGCATATTGTGGTCGCGCCGAATGGTCGCCCTTGCTATTGCGGGAATGAGGGATGTCTTGAGCGCTATGTTTCCCTGCAGGCGGCCTATGAGTTTTGCGGCCTCGATCCCTATCGCGCCCTGCCGGAGGATCTGCTGTCGGTGGACGCTGCGCTTTTCGACCAGTGGATCACCAGCATCCTGGCGCCGTTGCGTCAGGCGATCAATTTGCTGGAGTGCGTCTTCGATGCCGAGACGGTAGTGGTGGGCGGCATGATGCCCGCCCCGCTGCTGGAGAGAGTGCTGGCGCGTCTGCCGCCGCTGTATCAGTCCGTCCGCGGGCGTTACCTGCCGGCCCAGCGTGTCAAAATGGGGATGACCGGCACTGATACCGCCGCGCTGGGCGCCGCTGCGCTGCCGATCTTTGACGAATTTAATCCGCAGTTTCAGGTGTTGATGAAAGCGGTAAATACAAACGCGCTTTTTGGCAAAGCTAAGTAAATTAAATACTTTGTTATTTAACGTGTTATCTCACATCTTCGGAGGGAATGAGGCAACACGGCAAGGTATCGGAAGTGACGGAAAAGAAGACGGCTGTCTATGTGGATGACCAACAGCGCATCCTGATCCGCCAGCTGGCGCGCAGCTGGCTGTGGCGCAGCGAGCTGCCGACCTGGCTGCTGTTGGTGACGGTTTACGGCGGCTGGTTTGCCTGCGTGGCGGGCTGGCGGACGCTGGGCCTGTTTCCGGCCACGCTGCTGCTGATCTGGTTTACCGCCTGGTATATGTCCTTACAGCATGAGCTGATCCATGGGCATCCTACCCGGCTGGCATGGTTTAACCAGCTGCTGGGGACGCTGCCGCTGGCGGTCTGGTATCCCTATGGCGTCTATCGCGACAGCCATCTGGCGCACCATCGCAACCATCTGCTGACGCACCCCGAGGATGATCCCGAATCGTACTACGTGACCGCGGAAAGCTGGCAGCGTTTCTCAGCCTGGCAGCGCCGCCTTATCCACCTGCGCAATACCTTCTGGGGGCGTCTGCTGCTGGCGCCGCTGATGGATATCGTTCACACCCTGCGCAGCGCGCTGCGGGCTTTCCGCGAGGGCGACCGCCGCGCCATCGCCATGTGGAGCCTGCATCTGTTGCTGCTGACGGGCCTGCTGGCCTGGATGGCGGCGCAGGGTTTATCCCCGCTGTGGTTTGTGCTGGCGGTGAGCTACCCGGCGCTGGCCCTGACCAAAGTGCGCTCTTTTCTCGAACACCGGGCCGCGGATGACCCGCTGGCCCGCTCGGTGATCAACGAGGCCGGGCTCCCCTGGCGAGTGCTGTTCCTCAATCTCAACTACCATGCGGTGCATCATGACCTGCCAGGGGTTCCCTGGTACGCTTTACGTCAGCTGTATCTGCATCGCCAGACGGCCTATCTGCAGCGTAATCAGGGGTTCCTGGTGCGTGGGTACGGTGAGTGGCGACGCCATTTTAGCCGCCGGGCGGTGGCGGTGAACGCCCATCCGGGCTTTGGCGAGCAGGCGCAGGCGGGAGGAGAACATGGCTGAACGCATGACCTTTCCGATGTATGCCATCCACCGTCAACAGACCCAGGCTCTGTGGCAGGCGGTACAGTCGCTGCTGGCCGAACGCGGCGTGATGGTGGCGGGGGACCCGCCGGCGGATGACCCCGAGGATCTGCTGGCCCACTGGCGTCAGCCGAGGCTGTTGCTGAGTCAGACCTGTGGCTATCCGCTGGTGACCCAGCTGCCGGAGGTGCAGACGGTGGGCTGCTTCCACTACGCCGCGCCCGGTTGCGAAGAGCGCCGCTACCGCAGCCTGCTGGTGGTCCGCGAAGCGGATAGTCACCGGATGCTGGCGGACTTTTTTGGCCGCCGGGCCGTGTGCAATGCCGAGCACTCGCAGTCCGGCTACAACGTGCTGCGCAAAATGGTCGCGCCGCTCTCGCGGGAGGGGCGATTTTTTTCGGCTGTGGTGTTTAGCGGCAGCCATCGGCAATCGCTGCGCGAGCTGCAGCAGGAAAACGCCGATATCGCCGCCATCGACTGTGTGACCTACGCTCTGCTGCAGCGACATCAGCCGCAGGCCCTGGCAGGACTGGTGGCGATCGGCTGGAGCCCGGACGCGCCAGGGCTGCCGCTGATCACTGCCAGCGCCACCCCGGCTTCGACGCTGAACAGCCTGCGCGAGGCGCTCCAGCAGTTAGTGAGCGATGCGCGCTATCGTTCCCTGTGCGACGCCTTGCTGATCTGCGGCTATAGCGATATGTCGCGGGAGGCCTATGCTCCGCTGCTGGCGTGGCGGGATGAGGCCGCGGCGCAGGGAGTCAGCCAGCTATAGGTAAAATGCCCCGGCCAGCGATCTGCGCCGGGGCGGGTCATGGCAGACTACGGCGTCGGCGGTAACGCGGGGCGGGAAGGGGCGGTGAAGCGGTTTGCCACCGCCGGCAGACCGAGCTTTTCACGCAGGGTGCCGGGCGGATAGCGGTCACGCATGACGCCGTTACGCTGCAGAAGCGGCACCACCTGGTCAACAAAGCGGTCAAAGTCTCCCGGCAGCAGCGGGAACATCAGGTTGAACCCATCGGCGGCGCCCGCCTGCCAGGTCTCCGTTAAGGTGGCGGCAATCTCCTCGGCGCTGCCCAGCAGCAGCCAGCTATCAGAACTCTGTAATAACAACTTCCCCAACTCCAGCAGAGTGAGCCGCGGATCGTACTGGCGGATAAGCTTCAGCGCGGTACGGATGCCGTCAAAGCTCTCTTCATCAGGGAGCGGCGGCAGGGGCTGGTCCCTCGGCAGGGCGCTGAGATCCATTCGAAGATAAGAGGAGAGCAGATCGATAGCCATCTGGTCGCTCATCAGCTGTTCGTTAAGCTGCTGGCGGGCCGCCTTCTCCTCGTCGGAGTTCACCACCACCGGCAGGACCCCGGCGATGATTTTGAAATGGGCCGGATCGCGCCCGTGCTGGCGCAGCCGCTGATTCATCTCTTCGCGATAGGCCAGCCCCTCGGCGATCGAGTGAATAAACACGAAGTGCATATCGGACCAGGCGGCGGCCAGCGCTTTCCCTGCTTCCGAAGAGCCGGCCTGCACCAGCAGTGGATGGCCCTGCGGCGGGCGAGGGACGTTGAGCGGGCCGCGCACGCGAAAGTACTCGCCCTGATACTCGAGATGATGCACCTTGTCGGCATCGGCAAATAATCCGCGCGCTTTATCGAAGATCGCCGCGCCATCTTCCCAGGAATCCCACAGGCGAGTGACCACGTCGATGAATTCATTGGCCCGCTGGTAGCGCGTGCCGTGGCGGGGAAGCTGCTCCAGACCGAAGTTTGCTGCTTCTTCTTCCAGCCACGACGTGACCACATTCCAGCTTGCCCGGCCATTGCTGAGCAAATCCAGCGAGGCAAAGTAGCGAGCCAGGTTATAGGGTTCGTTATAGGAGGTGGACGCGGTGGCCATCAGGCCGATATGCTCCGTCACCGCGGCGAGGGCGGAGAGCAGCGTCAGGGGTTCAAGCCGGGCGTTGGCGTAGTGGGTCAGGCCGCTGGGCACCGTATCCCACACCGCGATATGGTCGGCGACAAAGATAGCGTCGAGGGTCGCCGCTTCGGCCTTGCGCGCCAGACTGGCGTAATAGTTGAGGGTAAATATATCCGCTTCAGGCGCGTCAGGGTGACGCCAGGAGAAACGGTAATCCCCCTGTGGGTTATAAAAGAACAGGTTCAGGATCATGTGTCGGGTAGACATAGCGTGGACTCGCGGCTGAACGCCATCCGTGGCGGAGTGAAGGTCAGTGTTGGGATAGGTTGGCATTAACCCACTGGTCGGCGACGGCCGCTGGATCTTTATGCTGAAGATCTACCTGCTGGTTGAGGGCAATCAGCGTGGCATTGTCCAGTTTGCCGGAGACCTCATTGAGCACGGCGCCGATCTCCGGCGTCAGACTGGCTTTGCGCACCAGCGGCACCACGTTCTGACTCGGTTGCTCATGTTTATCATCTTCCAGAACCACCCATTTCTCCTTCGCCAGATTGCCCTGGGTGGAGACGACCGTCGCGACATCGATTTTGCCCGAATTGAGCGCCAGCCGGGTCAGCGGCCCGCCCATGTCCAGCGATTACACCGCTTTGAACTCAAGACCATAGACGCGTTTCAGCCCCGGCAGGCCCAGGGCGCGTACCGCCAGCTCCGGCGGTCCGCCGATCACCAGCTGCGGGGCGACGGGCTTCAGGTCGGAGAGGGTGCGCAGATGGTATTTCTCCGCGGTCTCGGCACGTACCGCCCAGGCGGTGATCGAGGTGGCCGGGGCCGGGTTCAACAGAGTGAAATCGGCAGGCAGGACCTGAGCCAACTCAGCGCTGACGTCCTGCTGGCTGGTGGCCTCGGTTTTGCCGTTATAGAAATTGAGCAGGGCGCCAAGATATTCCGGAACGATATCGATCTCACCGCTCTGCAGCGCCGGAATAATAATTTCCCGGTTGCCGAGGTTGAGACGGGTGTTGGCCTCGATATGATTTTTCTTTAGCGCGCTGGCGTAGATGTTGGCGAGAATGGAACTTTCGGTAAAGTTGGCCCCGCCCACCGTGACGCTGGCGGCATAGGTGTAAACGCTCAGGCTGAACAGCCCGGCGGCCAGCAACGAGAGACGAAATCGACGGGCGGTGACGGCCTTGCCAAATAATTGCTTCATAATACCTCTTTTATTTTCAGGTTAATCAGCGCCAGGCGCTGGGGTCATGTCAGTGTCACGCTAATAAGGCGCGGCAATACGGCGATGAACCAGGCGGCCGGCGCAGCGGGCGAAAAGCAGTTCGCCGCCTATCGCCAGCAGGGAAACCACCAGCGAGCCGCCGATCACCTGCGGGATATCCCGTTGCCCGAGTCCGTCGATCAGAAATCGTCCCAACCCGCCCAGACCGGCATAGGCTGCGACCACCGCCGTGGCGATAAGCTGAACCAGCGCGGTGCGCACTCCGGCGAGGATCAGCGGCGCCGCCAGCGGGATCCGCACCTGCCACAGGCTTTGCCAGGGGGTCATGCCCAGCGCGATGGCCGCATCGCACAGCGGGCGGTCGGCGTGATAAATCCCCACCCAGGTGTTAGTGAGAATCGGCGGAATAGAAAGCGCGATAAGCGCCGCCAGCACCGGGATATCGTTAAAGCCAAAAACGATGATGCATAATAAAATCAGCCCTAACGAAGGGATGGCGCGGCCAAGATTAAACAGGTTGATCACCACGAAGGCGCCTTTGCGCCAGTAGCCCAGGGCGATACCAAGCGGCAGGGCAATGGCGCAGGCCACGGCCATGCTGACCAGCACGTAATAAAGGTGTTGGCCCAGGCGCAGCAGGATGCCCTCGTCGCCCAGCCAGTGCTCCGGCTGGGTCAACCAGTGAAAGGTGGCGAGAAGCAGTGTCATCATTTCGTCCACGGCGTTAGCCAGTCGCCGAGACGGGCGATCAGCCCGTCAAAGACCAGCGACAGCAGCAGGCTCAGGACCAGGCTGACGATAATCGGCGTCAGAAAGTCCTGATTAAAACCCGCCAGCAGCAGCTGTCCCAGCCCGCCCTGGCCGATCAGCGCGGTGACGGTGACCAGGCCGACCAGCGTTACCGAGGCAATGCGCAGCCCGGCAAACAAGGAGGGCAGCAGCAGCCACAGCTCGATATCGAAGAAGCGGAATCCCCGGGTGTAGCCGAGCGCCCGCGCCGACTCCAGCGCCGCCTGTGGCAGCTTTTCTATGCCGGCCAGCATGTTGCGCAACAGGATCAGCAACGAGTACAGCGTCAGGCCAATCAGCGAGGTAGTCAGCGACAGCCCGGTAAACGGCAGCAATAAAATAAATAGCGCCAGCGAGGGAATGGTAAACAGCACGCCGCAAAGGGTGATGAGCGGCTGCGCCGTCGCGGGCCAGCGCAGGGTAATGGCTAACAGGCCGCCGGTGAGCAGGGAGCCGAAAAGTAGCGCCAGCAGGACCATCCGCGCATGCTGCCAGAGGAGATCGCCGATCATCGCGCGGTTATCGATAACCCAGCCCCAGTCAATCATGAGGTCTCACTCCCACCGCGCCGTCGAGCACTTGCTGCAGCAGGGCGTGAGACACCGCCCCCTGGTATTGTCCTTCGCCATCCACATGCACCAGCACGCCGGTCGCCACGTCGAGCAGCGCGCTATAGGCAAAACGCAGGCTGTGGCTGCTGGCGAGCGGGCGCTCCACCGGCAGGGTGAGACCCCGCAGCGGATCAAACCAGTGCAGCGGGCGTCGCTGGCGGTCAAGCACCAGGCGCAGCGGGCTGGCCAGCGGTGGATGGGCGCTGGCGATCGGCGTTAGCGCTTCGTCGAGCAGGGGGACATCGTGACGCGGCAGCTGGCCGACCTGTATCATGCCCAGCCGCTTCAGATTGGGTTCCGGACCAATAAAGCGGCGCACGAACTCGCTTGCCGGGTGGGCCAGAATACGGTCGGGGGTATCAAACTGCGCCAGCACGCCGCCTTCCTGGAAAATGGCGATTTTATCGCCGAGACGGATCGCTTCATTGATGTCGTGGGTCACCAGTACAATGGTTTTCTGCAGCCGCTGCTGCAACAGCAACAGCTCGTCCTGGAGGCGTTCACGGACCACCGGGTCGATGGCGGCGAAGGGCTCATCCATCAGTAAAATCGGCGGATCGGCGGCGATGGCGCGGGCGATGGCTACGCGTCCCTGCTGGCCGCCGGAGAGCTGATGCGGATAGCGGTGCAGCAGATGGCTGTCGAGCGACATCAGCGCCACCAGTTCGTCAATGCGCGCGCGGATCCGCGCTTTGCTCCAGCCCGCCAGCCGCGGTACGGTGGCGATATTTTGCGCCACGGTACGATGGGGAAAGAGCGCGGCGCTTTGCATCACGAAGCCGATCTGGCGGCGGACCTGGATAATATCAGCGTCAGCGAGGCGGACGCCCTGAATATAGACGTCGCCGCTGTCGGGAATATCCAGCTGGTTAATCATGCGCAGGATAGTCGTTTTTCCGCAGCCGCTCGGGCCGACGAAGGTGCAGAATTCGCCATGATCAATATCCAGACTGAGGTTGCGAATGGCCGGCTGGGCGCTGCCTGGGTAGGTTTTGCAAAGATGCGTTAATTTAATCATGGTGGAATTCAACACTCTGAATAATAAAGTCCTGACCCGGATAAAGTAGCGCCGGGATCCTGGCTCAAACTACAGAGCGCCTGCGGGGAGGGCAAATACGTTATTTGCATTTGCATAGTGAAAAGCTGGTTAATCAGTTGCGGTGGAAGAAAAGCCGGAAGGTTGTTTTATGGATTTGTGATCGGCAACACAAATGACTCTCAAGCGGCCACCGTAAAAAATAAATTACCAGGGTTGATTTTAATCAAAGTATGACCGCCTGCGATAGGGCGGAAAAAGCCGTACCGTCCGCCGCACAAGAAAAACTAAATTGTGAATATAATGTTTCTTTGATGTAAATAATGCCTGTGCCCTTTTCCCGCCCGCCGCAGATAAAATGTGATGCCAAACCGACTTGTCGTTAAATAAGGGCGTTGATTACGTCTGCTTTTTATTCTTTACAGCATTAATTTAATTTTCGGCTCTCTTCTCACCCTGACAGCGTTGGTTAAATAGCGTGCAAAAGGCGTATTTTTTATCGCCATTCTGCCGTCGATGTTATTGCCATCAATTATTTTTATCCCCGCATTCGGTCACGACAAAAGGCGTGCAAATAGCGTTCATGATGCTTTTAATGTATTGATTTTAATTTATTTATTCTGACTTGTGACTCTTGCTCATCCGCCGCGGCGGAGCCTTTGTGAGAGCTCTCACATAACCCGGCGATCGCGATTTGTTACACTTTCCGCCGTCAACAAAGGAATGAAAGCGAGACGTGATGAATACTTTTTCTCTGCCTAAAACTCAGCATCTGGTGGTTTTCCAGGAAGTGATCCGCAGCGGGTCAATCGGGGCTGGAGCAAAAGCGTTAGGACTCACTCAGCCGGCGGTCAGTAAAATCATTGGCGACATGGAAAGCTATTTTGGCAGCGAGTTAATCGTTCGGCGAAATACCGGCGTCTCGCTCACCGAGGCCGGGCAGGTATTTCTTAACTGGTCAGAGACAATCACCCGTGAAATGAAAAATATGGTCAATGAAATGAATGCCCTGACCAACAGCACGGTAGTGGATGTCTCCTTTGGTTTCCCCTCGCTGGTGGGGTTTACCTTTATGTCGGAGATGGTGCATCAGTTCAAAATGACCTTCCCCAAGGCGCGGGTCTCAATGTATGAGGCGCAGCTCTCCGCCTTTTTGCCGGCAATCCGCGACGGCCGCCTCGACTTCGCCATCGGGACGCTGAGCGATGAGATGAAGCTGCAGGACCTGCACGTCGAGCCGCTGTTTGAGTCTGAGTTTGTGTTGGTGGCGAACCGGGCGCGGATCGGCAACGGCACCGTCCGCCTGGCCTCGCTCCAGCACGAGCAGTGGGTGCTGCCGGAGACCAATATGGGTTACTACAGCGAACTGCTGACCACCCTGCAGCGCAGCGGCATCCGCCGCGAAAATATCGTCAATACCGATTCGGTGGTGACGATCTATAACCTGGTGCTCAATGCCGATTTTCTGACGGTCATTCCCTGCGACATGACCACGCCGTTCGGCTCGAGCCAGTTTGTCACCATCCCCATTAAAGAGGCCTTGCCGGTGGCGCGCTATGCGGCGGTGTGGTCGAAAAATTACCGGCTGAAAACCGCGGCGGCGTCGCTGGTGGAGATGGCGAAACAGTATTCATCGGGGCAGGGCAACCGCCACTGGCAGCCAATAGAAATTGCCTGACTGATAGTTATTAAATAACCCAACACCCATCCTCGCTGTTATCAGCAGGATGACGCCCGGTTATTGACTTTATCTTAAGAAACAGAGGCCATCATGCATATTACCTACGATCTTCCGGTATCGATTAACGATATTCTCGAAGCGAAACAACGCCTGGCAGGAAAGATATATAAAACGGGTATGCCGCGCTCGAATTATTTTAGCGAACGCTGCAAGGGGGAAATATTTCTTAAATTCGAAAATATGCAGCGCACGGGCTCATTTAAAATTCGCGGCGCCTTTAATAAGCTCAGCGGGTTAACCGCGGCGGAAAAACGCAAAGGGGTGGTGGCCTGCTCAGCGGGCAACCACGCCCAGGGCGTCTCGCTCTCCTGCGCCATGCTCGGCATTGACGGGAAAGTGGTGATGCCGAAAGGGGCGCCGAAATCGAAAGTCGCCGCCACCTGCGATTATTCGGCGGAGGTGGTGCTGCATGGCGATAATTTTAACGATACCCTCGCCAAAGCCAGCGATATTGTTGAACTTGAAGGCCGTATTTTTATTCCCCCCTATGACGACCCGCAGGTTATTGCCGGGCAGGGCACCATCGGTCTCGAAATATTAGAAGATCTGTATGACGTGGATAATGTCATCGTGCCGATTGGCGGCGGTGGCTTAATTGCCGGCATCGCGATTGCGATTAAATCCATTAACCCGACGATCCGTATTATCGGCGTGCAGTCGGAGAATGTTCACGGTATGGCCGCCTCCTGGTACGCCGGAGAGATCACCAGCCATCGCCACGCCGGCACTTTAGCCGATGGCTGCGATGTCGCCCGCCCGGGGAAACTGACCTATGAAATCGCCCGCCAGCTGGTGGATGACATCGTCCTCGTCAGTGAGGACGACATTCGCCAGAGCATGGTCGCCTTAATTCAGCGCAATAAAGTGATCACCGAAGGGGCCGGGGCCTTGGCCTGCGCCGCGTTATTAAGCGGCAAATTAGACAGCTATATCCAGAACCGCAAAACGGTCAGCCTGATTTCCGGCGGCAATATCGATCTCTCGCGGGTCTCGCAAATTACGGGTTTTGTTGACGCTTAATTCAATACAGAAGTGAGGACAGGATATGAGTACGACTGAGAGCATTGCATCCAGCCAGACAAGCCTTTCGTCCTGGCGTAAATCTGACACCACCTGGACCCTGGGCCTGTTTGGCACCGCTATCGGCGCCGGGGTACTGTTTTTCCCCATCCGCGCCGGCTTCGGCGGGCTGATCCCGATCCTGGTGATGCTGGTGCTGGCCTATCCCATTGCCTTCTATTGCCATCGGGCGCTGGCGCGGCTGTGCCTGTCGGGGGCTAACCCCTCCGGCAATATCACCGAAACGGTGGAAGAGCATTTTGGCAAAACCGGCGGGGTGGTGATCACCTTTCTGTACTTCTTCGCCATCTGCCCGCTGCTGTGGATTTATGGCGTCACGATCACCAATACCTTCATGACCTTCTGGGAGAACCAGCTACAGATGCCGGCCCTCAACCGCGGGGTGGTGGCGCTGCTCCTGCTGCTGCTGATGGCGTTTGTCATCTGGTTTGGTAAAGACCTGATGGTCAAGGTGATGAGCTATCTGGTGTGGCCGTTTATCGCCAGCCTGGTGGTGATCTCCCTGTCTCTGATCCCTTACTGGAATAGCGCGGTGATTGACCAGGTGAACCTCAGCGATATCGCCTTAACCGGTCATGACGGCATTCTGGTGACAGTATGGCTGGGCATCTCCATTATGGTGTTCTCCTTCAACTTCTCGCCGATCGTCTCCTCGTTTGTGGTCTCCAAACGCGAAGAGTATGAAGCGCAGTTTGGCCGGGAGTACACCGAACAAAAATGTTCGCAGATTATCTCCCGGGCCAGCATGCTGATGGTGGCGGTGGTGATGTTCTTCGCCTTCAGCTGCCTGTTTACCCTCTCGCCGCAGAACATGGCGGACGCCAAGGCGCAGAATATCCCGGTGCTCTCCTATCTGGCGAATCACTTTGCCTCGATGTCGGGCACTAAATCCACCTTTGCCACCCTGCTGGAATATGGCGCGTCGATTATCGCCCTGGTGGCCATCTTCAAATCGTTCTTCGGCCACTATCTCGGCACCCTCGAGGGGCTGAACGGGCTGATCCTGCGCTTCGGCTATAAAGGGGATAAAACCCGCGTCTCCAGCGGCAAGCTCAATACCCTGAGCATGGTGTTCATCATGGGCTCGACCTGGGTGGTGGCGTATGCCAACCCCAATATCCTCGACCTGATTGAGGCCATGGGCGCGCCGATTATCGCCTCGCTGCTGTGTCTGCTGCCGATGTACGCCATTCGTAAAGCGCCTTCGCTGGCCAAATACCGTGGCCGTCTCGACAACCTCTTTGTGACCGCTATTGGTCTGCTGACCATCCTCAACATCGTTTACAAACTGTTCTAATCCGGCTCAGGCCACGCGGAGTAAAACATGACTGAATTTCCGGTAGTTCTGGTGATCAACTGCGGCTCGTCGTCGATCAAATTTTCCGTGCTGGACGCCGCCAGCTGCGACTGCCTGCTCAACGGCGTGGCCGAGGGCATCAACGCAGACCAGGCGTCTCTCTCGCTTAACGGCGGCAAACCGGTGGCGCTGGCGCCGCGCGGCTACGAAGGCGCCCTCCAGGCGATTGCCGGGGCATTAGCCCAACGCGACCTCATCGGCAGCGTGGCCCTGATTGGCCACCGCGTCGCCCACGGCGGCGACCTCTTCACCGAGTCGGTCATTATCAGCGAGGAGGTTATCGACAATATTCGCCAGGTGTCGTCCCTGGCCCCCCTGCATAACTACGCCAGCCTCAGCGGCATCGCCTCGGCGCAGCGGCTGTTCCCGGAGGTGATGCAGGTGGCGGTCTTTGATACCAGCTTTCACCAGACCCTGGCCCCGGAAGCCTTTCTCTATGGTCTGCCGTGGGAGTATTACCAGAACCTCGGGGTGCGCCGCTATGGCTTCCACGGCACCTCGCACCGCTATGTCTCCCGGCGCGCCCTGGCGCTGCTCGGGTTGCCGGAGCAGGAGAGTGGTCTGGTGATCGCCCACCTGGGCAATGGCGCCTCGGTCTGCGCAGTGCGCAACGGCCGCAGCGTAGACACCTCGATGGGGATGACGCCGCTGGAGGGGCTGATGATGGGCACCCGCAGCGGCGATGTCGACTTCGGCGCCATGGCGTGGATTGCCGCGGAAACCCGGCAGACCCTCAGTGACCTGGAGCGGGTGGCCAACACCGCCTCCGGCCTGCTGGGGATCTCCGGCCTTTCCTCCGACCTGCGGGTGCTGGAGCAGGCCTGGCATGAGGGCCATGCCCGCGCCCGCCTGGCGATCAAAACCTTCGTCCATCGCATCGCCCGCCATATCGCCGGCCACGCCGCCGCGCTGCAGCGTCTCGACGGCATTATTTTTACCGGCGGGATTGGCGAAAACTCGGTGCTGATCCGCCGACTGGTAAGCGAGCGGCTGGCGGTCTTTGGCCTTGAGATGGACGCCGCCCGCAACCAGCAGCCCAATTCGGACGGCGAGCGTCTGATCTCCGCCGACGGCAGCCGGGTGCGCTGTGCGGTTATCCCCACCAATGAAGAGCGCATGATTGCCCTCGATGCGATCCGCTTAGGCCGGATCCACACCGCGGCGGCGCTGGCCTGATTTTTTTATTCTGTAGAGAGACGATGTTCATGAAAGTAGATATCGACACCCACGACGCACAATACGCCGACGCCTGGCAGGGCTTTCGCGGTACGGCGTGGCAAACGCAGATTAACGTTCGCGACTTTATTCAGCATAACTACACCCCTTACGAGGGCGATGAGTCTTTCCTCGCCGACGCGACGCCGGCCACCACCGCCCTCTGGGAGCAGGTGATGGCCGGGATCCGCGTCGAGAACGCCACCCATGCGCCGGTGGATTTCGACACCAATGTCGCTACCTCCATCACCGCCCACGCGGCGGGCTATATCAACCAGCCGCTGGAAAAGATCGTCGGCCTGCAAACGGACCAGCCGCTGAAGCGCGCTCTGCATCCCTTTGGCGGCATCAATATGATCAAAAGCGCCTTCGAGGCCTATGGTCGCGAAATGGATCCTGACTTTGAGTATCAGTTTACGGCGCTGCGCAAGACCCACAATCAGGGCGTTTTTGACGTCTATTCCCCGGATATGCTGCGCTGCCGTAAATCCGGGGTGCTGACCGGGCTGCCGGACGGCTACGGTCGCGGACGGATCATCGGCGATTACCGCCGCGTGGCGCTGTACGGCATTCGCTTTCTGGTCCGCGAACGTGAGCTGCAGTTTGCCGACCTGCAGCCGGCCCTTGAACGCGGCGAGGCGCTGGAGGCCACCCTGCGCCTGCGCGAAGAGCTGGCCGAACAGCGGCGCGCGCTGCTGCAGATGGAGGAGATGGCGGCCCGCTACGGCTGCGATATTTCCCACCCGGCGCGCACTGCCCGTGAGGCGGTACAGTGGCTCTACTTCGCCTACCTGGCGGCAGTGAAGTCGCAGAACGGCGGCGCCATGTCGCTGGGGCGCACGGCCACCTTCCTCGACATCTATATTGAACGCGATCTGCGCGCCGGCTTACTGAATGAGGAGCAGGCCCAGGAGCTGATTGACCACTTCATCATGAAGATCCGCATGGTGCGTTTCCTGCGCACCCCGGAATTTGATTCGCTGTTCTCCGGGGATCCCATCTGGGCGACGGAAGTGCTGGGCGGCATGGGGCTGGATGGTCGCACCCTGGTCAGCAAAACCACCTTCCGCTATCTGCATACCCTGCACACCATGGGCCCGGCGCCGGAGCCCAACCTGACCGTGCTCTGGTCGCAGGCGCTGCCGGTGGCGTTTAAAAAATACGCCGCCCGGGTCTCTATCGCCACCTCGTCGCTACAGTATGAGAACGACGATCTGATGCGCAGCGATTTCCACAGCGACGACTACGCCATCGCCTGCTGCGTCAGCCCGATGGTCATCGGCAAGCAGATGCAGTTCTTCGGCGCCCGCGCCAATTTGGCCAAAACGTTGCTCTACGCAATTAACGGCGGGATGGATGAGAAACTGAAGATCCAGGTGGGGCCGAAAACCGCGCCGCTGCGCGATGAGGTGCTGGACTACGACACCGTGATGGCCAGCCTCGACCACTTTATGGACTGGCTGGCGGTGCAGTACATCAGCGCGCTGAACATCATCCACTGCATGCATGATAAATACAGCTACGAGGCGGCGCTGATGGCCCTCCACGACCGCGACGTTTACCGCACGATGGCCTGTGGCATCGCCGGCCTGTCGGTGGCGGCGGATTCGCTGTCGGCAATAAAGTACGCCCGGGTGAAGCCGGTACGCGACCATCACGGGCTGGCGGTGGACTTTGTCATTGAGGGGGATTATCCGCAGTATGGCAACAACGACGATCGCGTCGATGCCATCGCCTGCGACCTGGTGGAGCGCTTTATGCGCAAAATTCAGGCGCTGCCCACCTGGCGCCAGGCGGTGCCGACCCAGTCGATCCTGACCATCACCTCCAACGTGGTGTACGGGCAGAAAACCGGCAACACGCCGGACGGACGTCGGGCGGGGACGCCGTTCGCCCCGGGGGCCAATCCGATGCATGGCCGCGATCGCAAAGGGGCGGTGGCGTCGCTGACCTCGGTGGCGAAACTGCCGTTTACCTACGCCAAAGATGGCATCTCGTACACCTTCTCCATCGTGCCGGCGGCCCTCGGCAAAGCGCCGTCGGCGCAGGAAAATAACCTGGTGGGGCTGCTGGACGGCTACTTCCATCACGAGGAGACGGTGGAGGGGGGACAGCATCTCAACGTCAATGTGCTGAACCGGGAAAAGCTGCTCGATGCGATAGAACATCCGGAGCAGTATCCGAATCTGACGATCAGGGTCTCCGGCTATGCGGTCCGCTTTAACGCGCTGACCCGCGAGCAGCAGCAGGATGTGATCTCCCGAACGTTCACCAGCCAACTCTGAGCGGCCGCCGGGCCACAGGGGAGCCCTTAACGGGCTCTCCTGTTATCATCTTCACATTACCGCAACAAAATAATCACCACTGTTGATCATATTCGCATTTTTGCACCACGCTGGCGCGCAGCGAGCGCTAACTGCATCTATGTTTAGCTCACGGGCCGGTACGGATACCGCGTTGTCCGGCTCGCCACGTGATGGCAACCAATCTCCTGACCTGAAAGGGAATGCGCCCTTGCCGGATGCGGCACGGGTTGCCGTCGCGTGCGCACCGACCGGGGCGTCCGCTCTCCGGCGCGCCCTCTCTACCTGGCGGGATTTTTGCTTCTTCCACCCTGGCCGTCCTGGCGCTGCGCCTGCGTCGGCACCACACGGTAAGTGATATTTTCTGCGTCATTCCATGACGCCAGGCTCTAAATCGCTGAGGAATATCCGAATGTCTTTGAAACTGAAAACAATGACGCTTCATGTTGTGATAGCAGGTTGTATGAGCATGGCCTTTTACGCCCAGGCTGACGTGAAGATCGGCGTCGCCGGGCCCTTCACCGGCCCCAACGCTACCTACGGCGCCCAGTACTGGAAAGGGGCCTCGCAGGCGGTGGCTGATATCAATGCCGCCGGCGGCATCAAAGGCGAAAAAATTGTGCTGGTGCAGGGGGATGACGCGTGCGAACCGAAACAGGCGGTAGCGGTGGCTAACCGGCTGGTGGACGAAGCGAAAGTCTCCGCCGTGGTGGGGCACTTTTGCTCTTCCTCAACGATGCCGGCCTCCGAGGTGTATGACGAAGCCGGGATCCTGACCATTACCCCCGGCTCCACCAACCCGCAGATCACCGAGCGCGGCATGAAGGATCTCTTCCGCATGTGTGGTCGCGACGATCAGCAGGGGGCGATTGCCGCCAACTATATGCTGGACGTGCTGAAGGCGAAGAAAATTGCCGTCATCCATGATAAAGACACCTATGGCCAGGGGCTGGCCGATGCCACCCGCGCAGCGCTGGCGAAGCGGGGCACCAAAGAAGTGTTGTACGAAGGCCTCTCCCGCGGTGAAAAAGACTTTAACGCCCTGGTGACCAAGATCGGCGCCCTCAAGCCGGACGTGGTCTACTTTGGCGGCTGCCACCCTGAGGCCGGCCCGCTGGTGCGCCAGATGCGCGAGCAGGGGGTGCAGGCGAAGTTCTTCTCCGGCGACTGTATCGTCACCGAGGAGCTGGTGACGGCCGCCGGCGGGCCGCAGTTCACCAACGGCGTGCTGATGACCTTTGGTCAGGACCCGCGCACCCTCCCGGAAGGCAAAGCGGTGATCGAGAAGTTCCGCGCCAGCGGCTTTGAGCCAGAAGGCTATACCCTCTACGCCTACGCCTCCATTCAGGCTATTGCCGCGGCCTGGAACGCCGTCGGCACCGATAACGCCAAAGCCAGCGACTGGCTGAAGAACCACGACGTCGAGACGGTGATGGGCAAGAAAGCCTGGGATGGCAAAGGCGACCTCAAGGTGTCCGACTACGTGGTCTATCAGTGGGATGACAAGGGCAAATATCACCAGCTCTGATCGGCCACGACCTGAGGACGTTCTGTCCTTTTGACTTGCGAATCGTCACATGACGGCGGTCGACCGGGTACCCATCCCGGCGGCCGTCGGCCTGGCGGCTGGAGGGGCTATGACGGCGTTTTTTCTACAACAACTGATCAATGGGTTGACGCTGGGGGCGGTGTACGGCTTAATCGCCATCGGCTACACCATGGTGTATGGGATCATCGGCATGATCAACTTCGCCCACGGCGAGGTGTATATGGTCTCCGCCTACCTGTGCGCCATCGGCCTGGCGCTGCTCTCTTTCTTCGGGATCCACTCCTTTCCGCTGCTGATTTTCGCCACCCTGGTGTTCACCATCGTGGTCACCGGCGTGTACGGCTGGGCGATCGAGCGCATCGCCTACCGGCCGCTGCGCAACTCGACGCGCCTGGCGCCGCTGATCTCGGCTATCGGGATGTCGCTGATCCTGCAGAACTATGTCCAGCTGAGCCAGGGGCCGAACCAGCAGGGGATCCCGACGCTGCTCAGCGGCGCGCTGCGCATGACGGTGGGCGATGGGGTGGTGCAGATCACCTGGACCAAGGTGTTTATTCTCGTCGCGGCGCTGGCGGGGATGCTGATCCTGACCTGGATTATTCAGTACACCCGGCTGGGGCGCATCTGCCGTGCCACCCAGCAGGACCGGCGCATGGCGGCGATCCTTGGCATCAATACCGACCGGGTGATCTCCCTGGTGTTTGTCATCGGCGCGGCGATGGCCGGCCTGGCCGGGGTGCTGGTGACCATGAACTACGGCACCTTCGACTTCTACATCGGATTTATTATCGGCATCAAAGCCTTCACCGCCGCGGTGTTGGGCGGGATTGGCTCGCTGCCGGGCGCGATGCTGGGCGGACTGCTGCTTGGGGTGGCTGAAGCCCAGTTCGCCGGGCTGGTGAATTCGGATTACAAAGATGTCTTTTCCTTTGCGCTGCTGGTGGCGATCCTGATTTTTCGCCCGCAGGGGCTGCTGGGTCGTCCGCTGGTGGCCAAGGTCTGAGGGGGCTCTATGGGTGAACTGACGCGCCAGCCTGCGCGGGAAATCAAAAGCGCGCTGATCGACAGCGTGCTGGCCGGTCTTTGCGCATTAATTGTCTTTGGCCCGATCGTCGGTGTGGTGCTCAAAGGGTATGGCTTTACCCTCGCGCCCGCGCGGGTGGCGATCCTGGTGGCGGTGGTGATGGCCGGCAGGCTGGCGCTCAGCCTGCTGCTGCAGAGCCACAGGGGAAAAGCCTTTATTGCCCGCTTTGAGGGGGCGGATGACGGGGTGTACGTCCGGCCGCCGGGCTACCGCTCGCGGCTGCGCTGGATAATGCCGATGCTGGTGGGCCTGGCCATTGTCTTTCCGTTTCTCGCCACAAAATATCTGCTGACCGTGGCCATCCTTGGGCTGATCTACGTTCTGCTTGGCCTGGGGTTAAATATTGTGGTGGGCCTCGCGGGGCTGCTCGATCTGGGCTATGTGGCGTTTTACGCCATCGGCGCCTACGGCCTGGCGCTGGGCTACCAGTACCTCGGGCTCGGCTTCTGGGCGATGCTGCCGCTGGGGGCGGTGATGGCGGCCCTCGCCGGGGCATTGCTCGGCTTTCCGGTGTTGCGCATGCATGGCGACTACCTGGCTATCGTCACCCTCGGCTTTGGCGAAATTATCCGCCTGGTGCTCAACAACTGGGTGAGCTTTACCGGCGGCCCTAACGGCGTACCGGTGCCGTCCCCTACGCTGTTTGGCCTCGAATTTACCCGTCGGGCTAAGGATGGCGGCATCCCCGTCCATGAGTTCTTCCACGTCAGTTACAACCCCAACCTGAAATTCATCTTTCTCTACGCCGTGCTGTGCCTGGTGGTGATGCTGGTGCTGCTGGTGAAGCATCGCCTGACGCGGATGCCCATCGGCCGCGCCTGGGAGGCGCTGCGCGAGGATGAGATCGCCTGTCGGGCGATGGGGCTCAACCACGTGCTGGTCAAGCTCTCGGCGTTTATGCTCGGCGCGTCGACCGCCGGCATCGCCGGGGTGTTCTTCGCCAGCTATCAGGGATTTGTTAACCCGACGTCGTTCACCTTTTTTGAGTCGGCGCTGATCCTGGCGATTGTGGTGCTGGGAGGAATGGGCTCCACCCTGGGGGTGGTGCTGGCGGCGTTTGTCCTGACGGTCACCCCGGAGCTGCTGCGCGGGTTTGACGAATATCGCGTGCTGCTGTTTGGCGTACTGATGGTGATGATGATGATCTGGCGGCCGCGCGGCCTGGTGCGCACCAGCCGCAGCGGGGTAGCATGGCGAAAAGGAGTCGCGCCATGACCGACAGCATCTTACGCGTTGAGCATCTGATGATGCATTTCGGCGGCATCAAAGCGCTGAATGACGTCAATCTGGAGGTGGAGCGGGGGTCGATCACCGCCCTGATCGGCCCCAACGGCGCGGGCAAAACCACGGTATTTAACTGCCTGACCGGCTTTTATCGGGCGACGGGGGGGAGCATCGTGCTGCGGGCGCGGGAAAAGGTCACCGATGTCATTCAGGTGCTGGGGCAAAAGCTTCACCCGGACGATTTTCTCCACCCGGCGCAGCTGGGGCGGCGGATCTATTACAAGATGTTCGGCGGCACCCATCTGGTGAACCGCGCCGGCCTGGCGCGTACCTTCCAGAATATTCGCCTGTTCCGCGAGATGTCGGTGATTGAGAACCTGCTGGTGGCCCAGCATACCCAGGTTAACCGCCATCTGCTGGCCGGGATCCTCAATACCCGCGGCTATCGGCAGGCGGAGAGTCAGGCGCTGGATCGCGCTTTTTACTGGCTGGAGGTGGTGGATATGGTGGACTGCGCCAACCGTCTGGCGGGAACGCTTTCCTACGGACAGCAGCGGCGGTTGGAGATCGCCCGCGCCATGTGCACCCGCCCGGAGATGATCTGTCTGGACGAGCCGGCGGCCGGACTCAACCCGGTGGAAACCCAGGCGCTGAGCCGGATTATCCGCTTTCTGCGCCAGCAGCACGGCATCACGGTGCTACTGATCGAACATGATATGGGGATGGTGATGGAGATTTCGGATCATATCATCGTCCTCGACCACGGGGATGTCATCGCCCGCGGCGCGCCGCAGGCGATCCAGGCCAACGCCAGCGTGATTGCCGCCTATCTTGGCGCTGAGGAAGAGGAGACCCGCCGATGAGCCAGCCACTGCTTGCCTTTGATGAGGTGGATGTCTTCTACGGGCCGATCCACGCCCTGAAGCAGGTCTCCCTCACCGTCAACGAGGGGGAGACGGTGGCGCTGATCGGCGCCAACGGCGCCGGTAAATCAACGCTGCTGATGTCGGTCTTCGGCCAGCCGCGCATTGCCGGCGGGGAGATTTTCTATCGCGGGGAGGCGATCAGCCGGAAATCGACTCACTTTATCGCCAGCAACGGCATTGCCCAGGCCCCGGAAGGGCGGCGCATTTTTCCCGATATGACCGTCGAGGAGAATCTGCTGATGGGGACCATTGCCATCGGCAACCGCTATCAGGCCGAGGACAAGGCCCGGATGTACCAGCTGTTCCCCCGGCTGGAAGAGCGGCGGGGACAACGGGCGATGACCCTCTCCGGCGGCGAGCAGCAGATGCTGGCCATCGCCAGGGCGCTGATGAGCCGGCCGCGCCTGCTGCTGCTGGATGAGCCGAGCCTGGGTCTGGCGCCGCTGGTGGTGAAGCAGATATTTCAGATCCTGCTCGAGCTGACGGCCCAGGGAATGACGCTGTTTCTGGTGGAGCAGAACGCCCGCCATGCCCTCAACCTGTCGGACCGCGCCTATGTGATGGTGAACGGTCAAATCCGCCTGAGCGGTAGCGGCCAGGCGCTGCTCAACGACCCGGAGGTGCGTAAGGCGTATCTGGGGATCAGCGGCTGAGAGAGTTAATCCTGCGCTTCGTTACGGGTTTTAATGTGCTGCCAGAAACGTTCGGCGGCCTGGTTAAGCCGCGAGCCGGAGCGGTAGAGCCAGGCGCCGATCGGCAGCGACAGGCTCTCATCGAGGATCGTCAGTCGGCCTTCGTCCAGCTCGCGCTGAATAGAGTACTGCGGCAGCCAGCCCACGCCGTCGCCATTGAGGATCATGCGCTTGAGCAGCTCGCTCATGGAAGAGACAAAGGTGAGGGAGAAGGTGATCTCCGGCGTGCGGTCGATCACCTGGTTCACCTGGCGCCCCATATAGCTGTCGTTGGCGTATTTCATCAGCGGCAGCACGCCGCGATGTAAATGAAACAGCGGCCGGCCATGTTCGTCGCAGGGGGAGACCAGGTGTAGGTAAGAATCAAAAATTTTATGATTAATAAACGGATAGTTCATTAATTCTTCATTATAGAAGGAGAGGATAAAATCGCTTTTACCTTCTTTCAGGTTAAATACGGCGTCGTTGACGTTAATCGATTCAACATGAAAAGTCTTATTTTTACGGTCGGTGTAACCGGCGATAATTTCCGGCAGCAATAACACCGACAGCGAAGGGGCGGCGTCGATTCTTATTTTTTGCGTGGTGTTATTTAAACCTTTAATACGGCTGATCTGAAAATCCATATCGTCGAGCATATTTCGCGCATAGCCGACAAAAATTTTCCCGCGGTTGGTCAACTGCAGGGGGTTGGCGCTGCGGTCGAAGATGCTGAATCCGAGGGAAGCCTCCAGCGACTGGATGCGTCGGCTGAACGAGGACTGGGAAATATTGCGGGCTTTGGCCGCCAGGGTAAAGCTGCGTGACTCCTCGAGAGCAATCACATCATACAGCCATTTAACTTCCAGATTTGCCAACACCGATCCAGTCCTCAAAAACGCAATAAAGGCTATGCAATTTTAGCATAGCGCATAGAAACTATGCAATTAACATAATTATCGACAGGTGTTAACATTTTTTGGAAAGTTGAGATTTATGAATGCGTATCGGCGACCCTACATGAGCACGATATACATGAGCACGATATGAAATCGCGACTCACGGTTATTTATTGCTTTATTTCATTGCCCCGGAATTATCTTATTCAATAGCGGGCGACGAAGACGAAAGCAATGAATAACCCAGGCCTCTTACCTTAAATAGTTTGTCAGGAGTTCCATGTCACAACAAATTGAATCAGTAAAAATGGCTCTGCAGGAGCTGGGGATTAATGCAAGCGGCGAATTGTTTTACAACCCTGATTACGATTTGCTTATTGCACATGAAACCTCCCCTGAGCTGACCGGCGCGGCCCGCGGCGTGATGACCGACTCTGGCGCTGTGGCAGTGGATACCGGTATCTTCACCGGCCGCTCGCCGCGCGATAAATATATCGTCAGAGACGAGCAGACTCGCGACACCGTATGGTGGGCTGACTCCGGCCTCGGCCGCAATGACAATAAGCCATTATCGCCAGACGTGTGGCGCAGCCTGAAAAGCCTGGTCGCAGGCCAGCTGAGCGGCAAAAAACTGTACATCATCGACGCCTGGTGCGGCGCCAGCCCGGACACCCGCCTTGGCGTGCGCTTCGTTACCGAGGTGGCGTGGCAGGCCCACTTTGTCAAAAACATGTTTATCGTGCCGAGCGCCGACGAGCTGGCCAGCTTTACGCCAGACTTCGTGGTGCTCAACGGCGCCGGCTGCACCAATGCCAACTGGCAGGCGCAGGGCATGAACTCCGAGAACTTCGTCGCCTTTAACCTGAGCGAGCGTATTCAGCTCATCGGCGGCACCTGGTACGGCGGCGAAATGAAAAAAGGGCTGTTCTCGGTCATGAACTACCTGCTGCCGCAGAAAGGCATCGCGTCGATGCACTGCTCGGCCAACCGTGGCGAAGCAGGGGACGTCGCGCTGTTCTTCGGCCTCTCCGGTACCGGCAAAACCACGCTGTCCACCGACCCGCATCGTCAGCTGATTGGCGATGACGAGCACGGCTGGGACGATGACGGGGTATTTAACTTCGAAGGCGGCTGCTACGCCAAGACCATTAATCTCGACCCGCAGGCGGAGCCGGAGATTTATGGCGCCATCCGCCGCAATGCGCTGCTGGAAAACGTGGTGGTGCGCGCCGACGGCAGCGTGGATTATGCCGACGGCAGCAAAACCGAGAATACCCGCGTCTCCTATCCGCTGTCGCATATCGACAATATCGTCAAGCCGGTGTCCCGCGCAGGCCATCCGTCGAAGGTCATTTTCCTTGCCGCTGACGCGTTTGGCGTCCTGCCGCCGGTCTCCCGTCTGACCACCGAGCAGATGCAGTACCATTTCCTGTCGGGCTTCACCTCGAAGCTGGCGGGCACCGAGCGTGGCATTACCCAGCCGACGCCGACCTTCTCCGCCTGCTACGGCGCGGCGTTCCTGCTGCTTCACCCGACCCAGTACGCCAGTGTCCTGGCGGCGAAGATGGCGGAATCCGGTGCGGAAGCCTGGCTGGTCAACACCGGCTGGAACGGCGAGGGCAAACGCCTGTCGCTGCGCGATACCCGCAGCATCATTAGCGCAATCCTCAACGGTACCACCGGCCCGCTGCGCGATGAGGCAATCCCGGTATTCAATCTTGCGATCCCGCAGAGCATTCCGGGAGTCGACAGCGCGGTGCTGGATCCGCGTAATGGCTGGAGCTCAGCGGATAAGTGGCAGGAGAAGGCGGAGAGTCTGGCTCAGCTGTTTATGGATAACTTTAAGCAGTACAGCGATACCGAAGCGGGCGCGCGTCTGGCGCTGGCCGGTCCGCAGCTGCAGAATAGCGCGGTCGAAGCCTGATCCGCGGCCAGCAGGTCGACGCCTGGCGCCGACCTGTTGGCGAGCCGCTTTACTCCGCAAAGGCCCGCAGCGCATCGCCCGTGAGGCGATAACGCACCCACTCATCCTGCGGCTGCGCGCCAATGCTCAGATAGAAATCAATCGCCGGCTGGTTCCAGTCGAGCACGCTCCACTCCAGACGCCCGCACTGACGCTGTACAGCATATTGCGCGATGGTTTTCAGTAGCGCTTTTCCGGCGCCGATCCCGCGATAGTCGGGGGTCACGTACAGATCTTCCATATAGATGCCATTGCGGCCAAGCCAGGTGGAGTAGCTGGTGAAGAACACGGCGTAGCCCACCGCTTTGCCCGCCACTTCGCAGATCAGCGCCTCAGTTTTGCTGCTGCTGGCAAACAGCGTCTCTTTGATCTCCTCTGCCGTCGTCACCACCTCTTCGGGGGCTTTCTCGTAGACCGCGAGTTCATAAATCATGTCGTAAATGGCGGTGGCGTCGTCCGGGGTGGCCTGGCGGATCGTGATGCTCATGGGTCGTCCTGTCTGAATGGTATCAAGGAAAGCAACATTGCTGACCCAGAGCATAAGCGGTATTGTGAAAAGAATTAAGTGCAATGAAATCAGCAAATGATGAATATTATGCATCCAGTCCTGCGCCGGATTGACCTCAACCTGCTGCCGGTCTTTGACGCGGTCTATCGCTCCCGCTCGGTGCGCCTGGCGGCGGAAGAGCTGGCGATGAGCACCTCGGCGCTGAGCCATGCGCTCTCCCGGCTGCGCAGCGCCCTCAACGACCCGCTGTTCTATCGCGAAGGCCACCGGATGTGTCCCAGCGTCTATGCCAGCCAGCTGGCGCCCTCTATCGCTTCGGCGCTGAAATTTCTCAATCAGGAGCTGACGCCGCCGGCGGCGTTTGTGCCGAGCGCCAGCACCGACTGCATGCAGATTGCGATCACCGATTTCACCGCATTCTGCGTCTTTCCGACGCTGATGCACCGCCTGCAGCGGGAGGCGCCCGGGCTGCGGTTTGAGCTTCGTTATCTGCCCCATAGCCCGGCGCTGACCGAGCTGCTGGCGGGCGAGGTCGACCTAGCTCTCGGGTTCAACACCCCTGACGAGCCAGCCCATCCCGATCTTGAGGAGATCAACTGGCTGCGGGACGAATATGTGGTCATCAGTCAGGCTGACCGCACGGCGCTGACCCTGGACGCCTATCTTGCGGCCCGTCATCTGGTGGTAACCCCGTGGAATGAGCGGCAGGGGGTGCTGGACTGCGAGCTGGAGCGGCAGGGCTATTCGCGGCAGGTGGCGGTGAAAACGCCCTCGATGCTGAGCGCCCCCTTTATTATTGAGCAGAGCGATCTGCTGATGGCGCTGCCCCGGCGGGCGGCGGAGACGATGGCCCGCGCCGCCCGGCTGACCATTTTCCCGCTGCCGTTTCCGGTTCCCCCGTTTGACGTCAAGATTTACGCCCATAAACGCAGTGGGAAACGCGAGGCCACCCGCTGGCTGATCTCCCTGTTGCAGACGCTGGGGAACGTCGCCGCGGCGCCGGCGCCCTGAGGCCACATCCAGGTTATTAACCTATCGCCGCTGCGCATCGCGTTAACCGTCCCGGACCGGGCATGTCTTATACCGTCGGGGGCGCAACCGCGTACCCTGGCCTCGGTCACAAAACGGAAAACTCACATTTTCATCTCCACCACCGATGCTGAGGGTACAGAAGGTGTTAAATGATTGTATATAAAAGTAATGTTAATTAGCTAAATGTTATTTATGCGTAAATTGCATCAATGGATGCGTTTATTACGCTTATTTCATACCGGGTTCTGTTTCAGTCTTCAGCAACAGGCGCGCGACAACGCGTGGATAACAAACTGGAGACCTGCATGCATTCGACAACCTCACTGATGAGCACCCGTGACCGGCTCGGCGCCATTTTGCGCGTCACGTCCGGTAACTTTCTCGAACAGTTCGACTTTTTCCTGTTCGGGTTTTATGCCACCTACATCGCACATACCTTTTTTCCGGCGAGCAGTGAATTCGCCTCGCTGATGATGACCTTTGCGGTCTTTGGCGCCGGCTTTCTGATGCGGCCCATCGGCGCCATCGTGCTTGGCGCCTATATCGACAAGGTTGGGCGGCGCAAAGGGCTGATTGTGACCCTGTCGATCATGGCCACCGGCACCTTCCTGATCGTGCTGATCCCCTCTTACCAGACCATTGGCCTGTGGGCGCCGTTGCTGGTGCTGATCGGCCGTCTGCTGCAGGGCTTCTCCGCCGGCGCTGAACTGGGCGGGGTATCCGTCTATCTGGCCGAGATCGCCACCCCGGGCCGCAAAGGGTTTTACACCAGCTGGCAGTCGGGCAGCCAGCAGGTCGCCATCATGGTGGCGGCCGCGATGGGCTTTGCCCTCAACGCCGTGCTGGAGCAGAGCGCCATCAGCGACTGGGGATGGCGTATTCCGTTCCTTTTCGGCTGCCTGATCGTGCCGTTCATTTTTGTGCTGCGCCGTAAGCTGGAGGAGACCCAGGAGTTTACTGCCCGCCGCCATCACCTGGCGATGCGGCAGGTGTTCGCCACCCTGCTGGCGAACTGGCAGGTGGTCATCGCGGGGATGATGATGGTGGCGATGACCACCACCGCGTTCTACCTGATCACCGTCTATGCGCCGACCTTTGGCAAAAAAGTGCTGATGCTCAGCGCCTCTGACAGCCTGCTGGTCACGCTGCTGGTGGCGATTTCCAACTTCTTCTGGCTGCCGGTGGGCGGGGCGCTGTCCGACCGCTTTGGCCGCCGGCCGGTGCTGATTGCCATGACGCTGCTGGCGCTGGCTACTGCCTGGCCTGCGCTGACCATGCTGGCGAACGCGCCGAGCTTTTTGATGATGCTGAGCGTGCTGCTGTGGCTGTCGTTTATCTACGGCATGTACAACGGGGCGATGATCCCGGCGCTGACCGAAATTATGCCCGCCGAAGTGCGCGTGGCAGGCTTCTCGCTGGCCTATAGCCTGGCGACCGCGGTGTTTGGCGGCTTCACGCCGGTGATCTCCACGGCGCTGATCGAATATACCGGTGATAAAGCCTCCCCTGGCTACTGGATGAGCTTTGCCGCCGTCTGCGGTCTGCTGGCCACCTGCTACCTCTATCGCCGCAGCGCCGTCGCGCTGCAGACGGCACGTTAATCAGGGAGAGGATGATGCGTAAAACGACAGGAACCCTGCTGGCCACGCTGCTGCTGGCCGCCACCGGCGGCAGCGCGCTGTCCGCTGAGGTCACCGTGATGATCTCCGGCGGCTTCAAAGCGGCGCTGGAAAAGCTGGCCCCGGCGTGGGAAAAACAAACTGGCAACCATCTCGTGGTGATCCCCGGCCCGTCAATGGGGAAAACGCCGCAGGCGATCCCTAACCGCCTGGCGCGGGGCGAACACGCGGACGTGGTGATTATGGTCGGCGACGCGCTGACCAGCCTCGAGAAAGCGGGCCGAACGCAGCCGGATTCGCGCCGGGAGCTGGCCGACTCGCCCATCGGCGTGGTGGTGAAAGCGGGAGCGCCGCTGCCGGCCATCCGCAGCGCAGACCAGCTGCGGGCGGCGCTGCTGGCTGCCCCGTCGGTCGCGTACTCCGACAGCGCCAGCGGACGCTATGTCAGCTCGACGCTGTTCCACCGCCTGGGCATTGATGAGGCGATGCAGAGCAAAGCGCAGATGGTGGAGCGTATTCCGGTGGCCTCGGAAGTGGCGAAGGGACGTTATGCGATCGGTTTTCAGCAGGTGAGCGAACTGCTGCCGGTGCCCGGCGTAACCTTCGTCGGCGAACTGCCGGATAACCTGCAGTACATCACCCGCTTTGCCGGGGCGGTGACCGTCAGCGCCGACCACCCGCAGGAAGGAAAGGCGCTGCTGACCTATCTGGCCTCACCGGCGGCGCAGGAGACCATCCACGCCACCGGTATGCGAAGCGTGGCCGCCGCTGCGCCGGTCAGCCAGAAGGATACTGTTCAATAATCAGCTTCTCCAGCTCTGCCGCTACGTAGGACTGAATACGGCCGCTGAGGCGGATCAGGCCTACCGTGCGGGTGACCACCGGGTCGGTGAGCGGCACGGCGCGGAGAACGGAATGCTCCCCAGCGGGCATTGACATCGCGGGCACGGCGGCAATGCCGATGCCCGCTTCCACCATCCCCAGCATCGTGGTGACGTGGCGGGTTTCGCAAATGCTTGGCCGCGCCGGCGTCAGATGCGCCAGCTCCCGGTCGAGCAGCGTCCGGTTGCCGGAGACCCGATCGAGGCCAATATAATCCTGTTCAAAATATGCCTGCCAGCTGAGGTGCGTCCTGCCTGCCAGCGGATGGTCATGCCGACAGGCGGCGACATAGCGGTCGTCGGCCAGCGGAGTGAATTCGATGCTGGCCGGCAGGTTTTTGGCAAAGCAGAGCCCAAAGTCAGCCTGTCCGCTGCTGACCGCCTCGATCACATTCCCGACGCTGCTGTCAATCAGCCGGATACGCACCTGGGGATAACGCGCCTGAAAGCTGCGGATGATGTCCGGCATGAAGTAGTAGGCGGCAGAGGGTACCGTCGCCACCGTCACCAGCCCGGTGCGCGCCTTGCTGACCTGGCTGATATCCGCCAGCACCGTCTCGACGTGGGCCAGCAGCTGCTCTGAACGTTCGGCAAAATTCTGTCCATACAGCGTAAGGGTCACGCGGCGGGTGGTGCGCTCGAACAGCCGGTTGCCCAAGGCGGTCTCCAGCTTTTCGATGCGCCGGCTGAGGGCCGACTGCGACAGGCAAATGGATTCTGCGGCCAGCCGAAAGCTGCCATACTCCATCAGGGCGCGAAAGGCATAGAGATCGTTGAAGTCAAAATTTACGGGCATGGCGGCGGCATCCTTATCGGCTGTCTGACGCCTCGCCCCGTCCGGTGAGGGGCGATGGCGACGAAAATCGGCTCGGCAGGTGACTGGGCGCGCGGCTGACCGCACGCCGGGTCGTCAAACCTTGAGCAGTTTTACCGTGGCATCGATATCGATTTCGTCTTCCGAGAAGATCAGGGTTGTCCCCTGAAAGGTGGTGATCGCCAGCTTTTTCACCGAGCGCATCTCTCCCGGCTGCACCGTGGATTTTGGCCGGATGCTGTTCATCAGCAGCCCGACCGACAGCACCGCGTTTTCTTTATCCACGCGGGTCTCGACCGGCTCTTCTTCCCGGTAAACCACATAGGACTTGATGGAGGTCAGCTTCAGCCGCTCGCCGGCGATATAGATATATTTGCTCTCCGGAATGACCTTGACCGCGTAGGCCGACAGCCCTTTATTGTTGGTGGTTGGTTCGAAAGTCACCGCCGCGTCTTTCTTGATGAGATCGGGATTGGCGACCTTAATCACATGAAAATACCGGTTTTCGCCGTTTTCATCTTTGATAAATCCAAAACCTTTATCTTTAAACCACGTTGTGATTGTTCCGTTCATCGCCATTACCGTTCTTACTCGTTGGTTAACTCAAATTTTGCAGCGCGCAGTGTAAAGCACATTGCCTGCGCAGACCATGCCTTTACGATAAGTGTGGGTGATAAATGACACCGCCGCGAGGGCGGATCGTGCGCCAGCGTCGTACCGGCGGACAAAATGGGGTACTATCGCCGGCCACTCCTTCTTCGGGCCGCCTGATGTCCACCATTATCGATACCTTTGTCGCGCCGCCGTGCCGCGACCAGATCACCCTCTTGTATCAGGATGAACACCTGCTGCTAATCAATAAACCGGCCGGGCTGCTGAGCCTGTCAGGCAAAGATCCGCGCAACCTCGACTCTGTCCATCATCGACTGGTCCAGCGCTTTCCGGGCTGTACCCTGGTACACCGCCTTGACTTCGGCACTTCCGGTCTGATGGTGGTCGCCCGCAACAAGGGGATTAACGCTGCGCTGTGCCAACAGTTCAGCCAGCGCACGGTGGGTAAGGTCTATACGGCGCTGCTGTGCGGCCATCTGCCGGAAGACGAGGGGGGCGTGGAGGCGGCGATCGCCAAAGACCCGGCCCGTTTCCCGCGCATGTCGATCAGTGTCCGGCACGGCAAACCGGCGCGTTCGCGCTACCGGGTCATTGACCGCCTGTACCAGACGCGGGAAGGGGAGAGGGCGCTGGCGCTGACGAGGGTGGCGCTTACCCCGGAGACCGGGCGCACCCATCAGCTGCGGATCCACTGTCAGCTGCTGGGCTATCCGATCCTTGGCTGCGATCTGTATGGCGGCCGGGAATTGCCGGGCACGGAACAGGCTCCGCGGCTGATGCTGCACGCCAGCGAGCTGCGCTTTGTCCATCCCGTCAGCCGCGAGCCGATGCATATCCAGCAGGCAAGCTCGTTCTGATCGCCTGCCGCCGGAAGCCCGCGATCACCACATCAGGTCGTCGGGCACCTTAAAGTCGGCGTACGGATCGTCTTCATCCTGTTCATCCTGACTCAGGGCGCTGTGCAACACGATGCTGCTGGCATCGCGCTGGGCAATTTTCTCTGCCACGACCGCCGGAATAATCGCATACTCCCCTTCAGGTTTGTTATCCACCGCCAGGCGGGCAATCGCCAGACGGCCGTTAATCAGCTGGGTTTGGGTGGTCTTGTCGACCATGATTTTTTTGATCAGATTATTATCGGTAAAGTTAAAGCCGATATCGCCCCGGGCGACCGTAATGCGGTTCATCTCAATCAGCTGCTTGACCTGGGCTTTATACTCTTTCGCCAGCACCGCCTGCTTTTGCTGCTCGCTGAGCAGTTTATCGCGCTCCAGCTGGGCTTTTTTATTCTCTTCCACCGCTTCCCGGGCCTCACGGGCCTGCACGCGGGATTTTTTCGCCGTTCTCTGGACTTTGGCCATTTTTTTGCTGCTGACCAGGCCGGCTTTGAGCATCTGCTCTTGTAAGGTAAGTTTTGTCATTTGCGTATCTGAAGCTTAGGAAACATCTGGCAAGTATACCTGCATTGGCGGAAACGACGCCAGACCCGCGGACGTGCTGGGCCGCTGTGGCTAGTAGCGCGAGACTGGCGGGGGATTACTCCCGGGGCTGGAGCTGATAAATCCAGGCGCTGACCTGCTGTCCATCGTCGGTGGTCACCTCAACCGACACCCGATCGTACCCCTCCTCAAACTCGTCCAGCATGGGCCAGTGCGCCGCCAGCCGGTCGGACAGGAACAGATAGCCGTTGACCCGCGGGCCGTTGGCGTCGAGGACGATCCCCGGAAAATCAGCGGCAGCGCCCCAGCCGCGCGCGTAAAAGGTGCCAGTGACGTAGCCCGGACGCCACTCGCCCCCGATCGTCTCCAGAATATGCGCATTGCTGCGACCGGGACAGAGCGTCCCATAGACAAATAACGGTTTCATTGTTCCTCTCGCGATCGTGACTTCATCCGCCCACAGCGGAAACCCAAAATACGGGGTAATGTAGCGCCTGGCAATGGCCGGGTGTTGATCCGCCACCTCAACCGCCAGCAGTACCTTGACGCTCGCTCCGCCCGCTAATCCTCGCGCTGACAGACATCATGATGACAACACATACAGACCTCCGCTATTAAACCGGTGGCGACCCGCGCACGCTGGCCGATTTTATTGCGCTGCGTGCAGAAATGAACAAGCTCAACCACCCGGCGCGGCCGAATATTAACTGGCCGTATGCCGAGCAGCTTGCCCGCGGAACACCTCACCGGCTGGGCGGAGGGCATGCGGCAGCTGCAACGGCTCGCCGGTCAGCTCAATGCCCTCGACGAGCAGAAGGGGAAGTACCTGACGGTGAGCGAACTGAAAACGGCGGTGTTTGCCATCATGCAGTCGCTTAACCGTGCCGTTCCGCTGGAGGAGCAGCTGCGCGAGCTGGCCGCGCTCCCCGCGGGTCAACCCTGGCCTGCCGCCCGCGGCAGCCTCGCCGAACTGCATCTGCAACAGCCGATCGTGGAGTATGCACTGCTGAAGCGAAATCAGCCGGCGTCGCCGCCCGCTGCGCTCCCCGAAACCGGTGAGCCCTCGATGAGTGAGGCGGTGAAATAAAATGTGCGCATGGCAACATTTTCTTTACATCATGATTGCAAGAACCGAACGCCCTTCGTAGTCTGAAAATGATTTAAATATACCGTTTGTGTTTATATTGAAAATTTTATTTCAAACTCTGAGGGCATGCTATGAAGCACTGTAAAATCATCCTGTTAGTAGGCCTTCTGGCCAGTTCCGCTTCGGCATTAGCGGAGAAGATCGGCGTCTCGATGGCTTACTTCGATCAAAACTTTCTCACCATTATCCGTCAGTCCATTGAGAAAGAAGCTCAAGCCCGTCACGTCGATGTGCAGTTCGAAGACGCCCGCGGCGACACCGGACGCCAGGCCGATCAGGTGCAGAGCTTCATCGCCTCCGGCGTGGACGCCATCATCGTGGACCCCGTGGACTCCGCCAGCACCCCGCAGCTGACGAAGATGGCGCAGCAGGCCAGAATGCCGCTGGTGTATGTGAACCGGACGCCGGGGGATAAAACGTTACCGCCTGGCGTGGTGTTTGTCGGATCGGACGAGCGGGAGTCCGGTACATTACAGATGGAAGCGCTGGCGAAGCTGGCAAACTACAAAGGCAACGTCGCCATCATGATCGGCAATCTCACCGATGCCGGCGCGCTGCAGCGCACCAAAGACGTAGAGCAGGTGGTGGCCAAATACCCGGCGATGAAAGTGGTGCAGAAACAGCCGGCCAACTATTCCCGCAGCGAGGGAATGGATCTGATGCAGAACTGGGCAGGTAACGGGGAAGAGATTGATATTGTGGCGGCGAACAACGATGAGATGGCGATTGGCGCGGCGATGGCGCTGGAGAAGAGCCAGAAGAAGTTGCTGATCGGCGGGATCGACGCCACGCCGGATGGGCTAAAAGCGTTGGCCAGCGATAAGATCCAGGTAACAGTCTTCCAGGATGCCGTTGGTCAGGGCAAAACGGCCTTAGCGGTGGCGCTGAAGCTGATTAAAGGAGAAAAAGTCGAGTCCCATGTCTGGATCCCGTTTGAGTTAGTGACCAAAGAAAATATGCAGACCTATGTGGAAAAGAGTCATTAACGGCAAGGCGGAAGTGTTCGAACTTTGCTGATAAAACCGGGCTGAGAATGTGTCGCCCGGGCAATGAAACCGGAGGATAAGACATGGCAATGGCAAAAAGCGGTTATACGCTGCAGGTGATAAAGGCAGGGCAGCAGGGGCATGTTGAAATGAGGTGGGGGCATCTCGCGGAAGTCGATACGCGCGCGGCGGCGGCGACCATCGCGCAGCATATCGGGCGACCCTCGTCTGCGGCGGATCCGCAGGAGATTAGCCTGTCGCTGACCAATGCTGCCAGCGGCATCTCGGTGGAGCTTCATCACCCGGCCTCAGGGGAAAGCGCCACCCCGGCTTTTATTGAGGACGAGTTAAAAAAGATTGTGCAGATCGTTGATGGCTACGAAGCGGCAGAAGAGACCCATATCGTGGAGTAGCGCGCCGTCTGGCGCACGAAAAAAAATCCACGCCGGAGCGTGGATTTTTTATTACTCGATGGCGGCAGAAATGCCAGCCAGCGGGATCAGACGTTGAACAGGAAGTTCATCACATCGCCATCTTTGACGATGTAATCTTTACCTTCAGCGCGCATTTTACCGGCTTCTTTCGCGCCCTGCTCGCCTTTGTAGGCGATAAAGTCTTCATAAGCGATGGTCTGCGCGCGGATAAAGCCTTTCTCGAAGTCGGTGTGGATCTTACCGGCTGCCTGCGGCGCAGTCGCCCCTACCGGGATGGTCCATGCGCGCACTTCTTTCACCCCAGCGGTGAAGTAGGTCTGCAGGTTCAGCAGGGCGTAACCAGCGCGGATCACGCGGTTCAGACCCGGCTCTTCGAGGCCCAGCTCAGCCATAAACTCGTCACGTTCTTCATCGTCCAGCTCGGCGATGTCCGCTTCAACCGCGGCGCACACCGGCACCACCACAGACCCTTCCTGCTCGGCGATGGCGCGAACCTGATCGAGGTACGGGTTGTTCTCGAAACCGTCTTCATTGACGTTCGCGATGTACATGGTCGGCTTCAGGGTCAGGAAGCTCAGATAGCGGATGGCGTCTTTCTCTTCTTTGGTCAGATCCAGCGCGCGCAGCATACCGGCGTTTTCCAGCTGCGGCAGGCATTTCTCCAGTGCGGCCAGCTCAACTTTCGCGTCTTTATCGCCGCCTTTGGCTTTTTTGGAGACGCGGTGAATCGCGCGTTCGCAGGTATCAAGGTCAGACAGCGCCAGTTCGGTGTTGATAACGTCGATATCTTCCGCCGGGTTCACTTTCCCCGCGACGTGAATGATATTGTCGTTTTCGAAGCAGCGAACCACGTGACCGATAGCTTCGGTTTCGCGGATGTTGGTCAGAAACTGGTTGCCGAGACCTTCGCCTTTGGACGCGCCTTTAACCAGGCCCGCGATATCAACGAACTCCATGGTGGTCGGCAGGATACGCTGCGGTTTGACGATTTCAGCCAGCTTGTCCAGACGCGGATCGGGCATCGGTACGACACCGGTGTTCGGCTCAATGGTACAGAAGGGGAAGTTGGCCGCTTCAATACCCGCTTTGGTGAGCGCATTGAACAGGGTGGATTTGCCGACGTTGGGCAAACCGACGATACCGCATTTGAATCCCATGATTTAAATCACCTTAATCTTTTGATAATCAATCTGTTACAAGGAACAGATTGCAGAAAATTGAATAGCTTTGCCTATTATACACGGTGCGCGGCAAAAATGCCGCACGACAACGGCTTATTGCGCCTTAAAGGCGTGTAAACGGTTGGTCGCTTTGGTGAGACCATCCTTTAACCAGATTTCCGTACAGCGCGCCGCTTCGTCGACGGCATCATCAATCAGTTTCTGCTCGCTGGCCGGCGGTTTGCCGAGCACAAAGCCGACAACCTTGTTTTTATCGCCCGGATGGCCGATCCCGACGCGTAAGCGGTGAAAGTTCGGGTTATTGCCGAGCTTGCTGATGATGTCCTTCAGGCCGTTGTGGCCGCCATGGCCGCCGCCAAGCTTAAATTTCGCCACGCCCGGCGGTAAATCCAGCTCATCATGGGCAACCAGAATTTCGTCCGGGTTGATGCGATAAAAGGTCGCCATCGCGGCCACGGCTTTACCGCTAAGGTTCATAAAGGTGGTGGGCACCAGCAGGCGAACATCCTCGCCCGCCAGGTTGATGCGCGAGGTATAGCCGAAGAATTTGCTCTCTTCGCGCAGCGGCGCGCGATGGCGATCCGCCAGTAAATCCACATACCAGGCGCCAGCGTTGTGCCGGGTGGCGGCATATTCCGCACCGGGGTTGGCCAGGCCGACAATCAGTTTAATGGTCACGTTTTCTTTCCTGCATGGGGCATTCTCTGCCGCGTAGTGTACTGTCTGCGGGCGCGCTTGACAAAGTTCTGGCCTCGAGACAATACCAGCATTGATGATTTACTCTCTAAACCATTAGAATTTGATATTGTTCATAGGCTTATTTGTAAATTTTTGTCTATTTGCTGTTCACTAATGTGATCGTGGGCGCACTCCGCAGAAGAGACCTTGTCTATACTACACCTATAAGATTTGGGGACATTCCCTGGCAACCCAAAGTCCGGAGGTGACACATGAAACGCAAAAACGCTTCGTTACTCGGTAACGTACTCATGGGGTTAGGGTTGGTGGTGATGGTTGTGGGGGTGGGTTACTCCATTCTGAACCAGCTTCCGCAGCTTAACCTGCCACAATTCTTTGCGCATGGCGCAATCTTAAGCATCTTCGTTGGTGCGGTGCTCTGGCTGGCCGGTGCCCGTATTGGCGGCCACGAGCAGGTCAGCGACCGCTACTGGTGGGTGCGCCACTACGATAAACGCTGCCGTCGTAATCAGCATCGCCACAGCTAACCGCAGCATGATTCCCCGCATCGGTTCCTGAAGACCGATGCGTTTTGCTGTGCCTCTCGTTATCTCTTCTTCTTTTTCCCGCCATTTGACGACCCCCGTTCCGACCTGACCTTCGTGATGCTATGGTTGCCGCCAAAAGTGAATATCAAGCGCGTTTTTCGCTTGACCCTGACGTTACGTCAGGCAGCAGAGTAGCGGACCTGGCCACAGAGAGGAGCAGTCATGTTAATTCAGGTGGGAGAGCTGGCGAAGCGCGCCGGGCTGACGGTGCGTACGCTGCATCATTATGAACAGACGGGGCTGTTAACGCCTTCGGCCAGAAGCGAGGCGGGCTATCGGCTCTATAACCTGTCAGCGGTTCAGCGCCTGCATATGATAAAGGCGCTGGCGCAGACCGGGCTGACGCTCGCCACCATCAAGGACTATCTCGATCGGCAAACGCTGTCGCTGCCTGAGCTGCTGACGCAGCAGATAGAGACGCTGAATGACCAACTGCGTGATGTCGCCAGGCTGCGCGACCGGCTGTTGGCGCTGCGCGAGGCGCTGGCGAGCGGCAATGAACCCGATCTGGAGTCCTGGCTACAGACGCTGGAGTTAATGAAAATGTACGATCGTTGGTTTAGTCAACAGGAGTTAGCCGCGCTGCCGTTTGCGGCACAGGATGAACAGCGCGCCCAAGCGTGGCGCGAGCTAACGGAGGAGGTGCAGACGCTGATGGCGAGCGGCTGCCCGACGGACAGTCCGCAGGCGATGAGTCTGGCGACGCGCTGGATGGAGCGCCTGGAGCAGGATACAGCAGGGCGCCCGGAGTTTCTGACCCGCCTGAACGCGATGCATGCCGCCGAGCCGCAAATGGTTGAACAGACCGGCGTCACCCCGGCCATCATCGCCTTTATCACCGAGGCCTTTGCCGAAAGCAAACTGGCCATCTGGGCGCGGTATCTCGACGATGAAGAGATGGCGTTCACCCGCCAGCACTATTTCGACCGGCTACAGGAGTGGCCTGCGCTGGTGGCGAAGCTGCATCAGGCGTGCCGGGAGGGCATAGCGCCGGATTCAGCTTCGGGTCAGGCGCTGGCCCGGGCGTGGCTTGAGCTGTTTCAGTCCTACGCCGGTACCCGGCCGCAGACGTTGCAGAAGTTTCGTCGGGCAATGGAGCAGGAGCCGCATTTGATGAAGGGCACCTGGATGACGCCGGCGGTGCTGAGCTGGCTACAACAGGCGACGGGGGCGGTGATGCGGCAGGCGCAGGGGCCTGCCGCCGGGTGATCACAGGTCAGCCAGCGCGGCCTGACGATCGGGGTAGAAGCTCAGGCGGCCTGGCAGCGGCTTGACGCCGGCGCGCGCTAACGTGCGTAGCGGCTGAAACTCGAGGTTAGATACGCGCAATTCACAGCCTTCCGGCAGCTTGTTCACAAAGCGCTGGAAGGCATCCAGACCCCCGGCGTCGAGAACCGGCACGGCGTCCCACTTCAGCACCACGATGCGCTTGCCGGCGATCCGGGTCTCCAGATCGTTGAATAAACCTTCGGCGGCGGCAAAGAATAGCGGACCGATCACCCTCAGCACCAGCACATCGTCTGGCACTTCGACGTTGACCGGCGCCAGATGCGTCATGCGCGCGATACGGCGCATAAACAACAGCGAAGCCAGCACGATCCCGACGCTGATGGCGATCACCATATCAAACAGCACCGTCAGCGACATGCACATCAGCATCACCACGATGTCGTCCTTCGGCGCGTGGCGCAGCAGATTGATGACTTTATGCGCCTCACTCATGTTCCATGCCACCATCAGCAGCAGGGCGGCCATCGCCGACAGCGGCAGCCAGGAGAGCAGCGGGGCGAGGATCAGCAGCGCCATGATCACCAGCAGGGCGTGGATCACGGCGGCAACCGGCGATGTGGCGCCGGCGCGCACGTTCGCCGCCGAGCGGGCAATCGCCGCGGTGGCGGTGATTCCGCCGAAGAACGGCGCAACGATGTTGCCTAGCCCCTGGCCAATCAGCTCGCTGTTGGCTTTATGCTTGGTACCGGTCATACCGTCGAGCACCACCGCGCACAGCAGAGATTCAATGGCGCCGAGCATCGCCATGGAGAAGGCGGCGGGCAGCAGCGCCTGCAGCGAAGCCCAGCTCAGGGTAAAGCTGGAGCCCGGCATATCCCAGGGCAGCACCAGCTGCGGCAGCAGCTGCGGAATACCGTTGCCCTGAGTGCCGTCCGCCAGCTGATAGTGGAACTGCGAGCCGATCGTCGCCACATCGCCGCCGAGCAAGTTGACCACCAGCATCACCGCGCAGCCCGCCAGCAGCGCGGGGAGGTGGCCCGGCAGGCGGATACCCAGCCGCGGCCAGAGGATCAGGGTGCCGAGGGTGACGACGCCGATGGCGGCGTCACCGACGTTAATGGTCGGCAGGGCCATCGCCAGCGCGGCCACTTTCTGCAGATAATGCTCCGGCACATGGGGCATCTGCAGGCCGAGAAAATCCTTAATCTGCATGGTACCGATAGTGATACCGATCCCGGAGGTGAAGCCGAGGGTGACCGACAGCGGGATATATTCGATCAGGCGGCCAAAGCGCGCCAGGCCGAAAAGAATTAAAAAGATCCCCGACATCAGCGTCGCCACCAGCAGACCCGCCAGGCCGAACTGCTGGGAAACCGGATAGAGGATCACCACAAAGGCGGCGGTCGGGCCGGAAACGCTAAAGCGAGACCCGCCGGTTAAGGCGATCACAATCCCTGCCACCGCTGAGGTATAGAGGCCGTACTGCGGCGGCACACCGCTGCCAATCGCCAGCGCCATCGCCAGCGGAATCGCAATGATCCCGACGGTGATCCCGGCGATCAGGTCGCGCGTGAAGCGGGCGGTGGTGTACTTTTCTTTCCAACAAGCGTCGATGAGGGCGCGGAAAGGCATCACATGTGAGGAAAATAATCTGTTCACAATAATGTTTCATCCATGAGCGCATCATCTGTCAACTAAATGGCAGGTGAAGGAGGCATTGATCATTTCCACGTCATCCTTCGGGATGCCTCTGTGTTGGCCGCGTTCATTTACCCCGGTCACGTACTGCCTGTACGCCCCCGGGGATTCATTCACTTGCCGCCTTGACGCATGCCGAATGATGTTGTGGAAGAATTAAAAATGCAGAGACAAAAAAACCCGCCGCAGCGGGTTTTTGTGCTCGGCTCGATTAATGTTCGAACATAGCAGAGATTGATTCTTCATTGCTGATACGGCGAATAGCTTCAGCCAGCATACCGGAGAGCGTCAGAGTACGCACTTTATCCAGCGCTTTAATTTCTGGTGCCAGCGGAATGGTATCGCAGACGACAAATTCATCGATCACAGAGTTTTTGATGTTCTGGATTGCGTTGCCGGAGAAGATTGGGTGCGTCGCGTAAGCGAATACGCGTTTCGCGCCGCGCTCTTTCAGCGCTTCTGCCGCTTTACACAGGGTGCCGCCGGTGTCGATCATATCGTCGACCATCACGCAGTCACGACCAGCGACGTCGCCGATGATATGCATCACCTGGGAGACGTTGGCGCGCGGACGACGCTTGTCGATGATGGCCATATCGGTATCGTTCAGCAGTTTAGCGATAGCGCGAGCACGAACTACGCCGCCGATGTCTGGAGAAACCACGATCGGGTTGTCCAGGTTCAGCTGCAGCATATCTTCCAGCAGGATTGGGCTGCCGAACACGTTATCAACTGGCACATCGAAGAAGCCCTGGATCTGTTCTGCGTGCAGGTCAACGGTCAGCACGCGGTCAACGCCGACGCTGGACAGGAAATCCGCCACCACTTTCGCGGTGATTGGCACACGAGCAGAACGAACACGACGGTCCTGACGAGCATAACCGAAGTAAGGGATAACGGCGGTGATACGACCTGCCGAAGCACGACGCAGAGCATCAACCATAACAACCAGTTCCATCAGGTTGTCATTGGTGGGAGCACAAGTGGACTGGATGATGAAAATATCACCACCGCGTACGTTTTCATTGATTTGTACGCTGACTTCGCCGTCGCTAAAACGACCTACAGCGGCGTCGCCAAGAGAAGTGTACAGGCGGTTGGCAATACGTTGTGCTAGTTCCGGGGTGGCGTTACCAGCAAAAAGCTTCATATCAGGCACGAGAAGAACCTCAGGCATGCGTCCAGTGGTGGATGAATGGGCCAATAATGTGCGGGCTGGCGCCATTCGATCCAGTCGGTGTATTTAAAGAGCACGATGCAACGTCTGGAACAGGGTGACGTTGTCACCGTAACTCAATTTCCCCGGCTGACTCATGATCGTTGCGCCATCACAGCGCAGGAATCAGAGCAGGGCCTGCTTGAGCGGCGAGAGATTGACTCCGCGCGCCACAAAGCCATTTAGCCATGCCGGGGCAGTGTCCAGCACCTGACGGGCAGCGGATTCGGTGTTAAATTCAGCAAACACACAGGCCCCTGTGCCGGTCAGGCGTGACGGCGCATATTCTAACAGCCAGGAAAGCGCGGCATCAACCTCGCGAAAACGTTTTCTTGCGATAAGCTCGCAATCGTTGCTGAATTCACAATTTAATAACGTATTAATTGACCGGCGCGGGGTATTTCGTGGTAGCTCCGGGTCGCGAAAAATGATCGGCGTCGGAATACTGACGCCTGGATGAGCCACCAGGTACCATTTTTCCTCGGGGTCCACCGGCGTGAGAATTTCACCCACTCCCTCGGCAAAGGCGGCATGGCCGCGCACGAAGACCGGCACATCGGCCCCCAGCTGCAGACCAAGGGTCGCCAGCTCATCTTCCGAAAGCCCGCAGCCCCAGAGATGGTTAAGCGCCACCAGCACGGTGGCGGCATTGGACGAGCCGCCCCCCAGGCCGCCGCCCATCGGCAGGCGTTTATCGATACTGATATCGGCGCCACTGCCCGCCGGCAGGCGGCCGCTTTCGCCGGCGGCGCGCATCAACAGACGCGCGGCGCGAATAATCAGATTTTCTTCATCCGGTACACCGGCCACCGGCGTAAGCAAACGCAGTTCGCCGTCAGCGCGCGGTTCGATGGTCAGCGTATCGCCATAGTCGAGGAACTGAAACAGCGTCTGCAGGGTGTGGTAACCATCGGCCCGCTGGCCGGTGATATATAAGAACAGATTCAGTTTTGCAGGTGAGGGCCAGCGGCTCATCATTTCACGATCCAGTTATCCATCTTCAGCTTGATGCGCTGGGCGCCATTGTTTAGCTCGACATTAGACGGCAGGGCTGGCTGGGTATCGGTGGTGTAGCCGCCGTAGGTGACGTGCCAGGTTTTGCCGTTTTGCGTGTAGTTCAGTTCGCGCAGACGGTACCGATCGTCCAGCGAATAGTCGGTGGCGTCACCCGGCAGGCCGATGATCCACTGGCGCAGGCTGTTCAGCGGGATCGGCATCCCGGTCAGGCGGCCAATCATCTCTTCGGCATCGGTGGCGTTATAGGTCTGGCCTTTGTTGTCGATCAGCTGCACGCTGCCCGGCTGGGCGGTCAGCGACAGCTCGGTGCTGCCCAGCGGGTTAGTTAACAGCAGGCGATAGCGGTCCTGACCGGTTTGCTGCCAGAAGAAGCGGGCATAGACTTTTTGCTCGTCGGAGAGATAGGCAAACGCCCCGCGGGTCTGGAACTGGTTGAGGCTGCGAACAGCCTGCTGGTGCTGGCGCCACTGCGGCGAATCCGGGCTTTTGCCAGGCCCCTGGGGGGTATGAACAGAACAAGCGGTCAGGACGAGGCTGGCCAGCGGCAGCAGGCGGAACAGTCGATTCATAATGATGACAAATCCTTGATGTCTACAGTGAAATCCGGCGGCAGGGGAACAGCGGGCCGATTTGTGTAGCAGGTTACATTTATAACCCTTAATGCTAGCGTCGCCGGGCGATAGCGTCTACGTTCAAGTTGTCTGAAATCAAAAAATTAACCTTAATGGCGGTCTTGCTTTGGCTATTACTCCAAAAGGGGAGCCTCTCTTTTATTGATTACGCGCATCCTGTATGATGCACTCAGACTAACCTTAGCAACGCTGGTACTACTCCCTCACAATGACCCTTTTAGCTCTTGGCATCAATCACAAAACAGCTCCGGTCGCCCTGCGAGAACGCGTCACGTTTTCGCCGGAAACGCTCGATAAGGCGCTGGAGAGCTTGCTGGCTCAGCCGATGGTGCAGGGTGGAGTGGTGCTGTCGACCTGCAACCGCACAGAACTCTATCTCAGCGTCGAAGAGCAGGATAACCTGCAGGAAGCGCTGATCCGCTGGCTGTGCAATTACCACGGCCTCAATGAAGAAGACCTGCGTAAAAGCCTCTACTGGCACCAGGATAACGACGCCGTCAGCCATCTGATGCGCGTCGCCAGCGGCCTTGATTCGCTGGTGCTGGGCGAACCGCAGATCCTCGGTCAGGTGAAAAAAGCCTTCGCCGATTCCAGCCGCGGCCACCTCAACGTGAGCGAACTGGAGCGGATGTTCCAGAAATCGTTCTCGGTGGCCAAGCGCGTGCGTACCGAAACCGATATCGGCGCCAGCGCCGTTTCCGTCGCCTTCGCCGCCTGTACCCTGGCGCGGCAAATCTTTGAATCCTTGTCGAGCGTGACGGTGCTGCTGGTCGGCGCCGGTGAAACCATCGAACTGGTGGCGCGTCATCTTCGCGAACATCACGTGCGCAAAATGGTGATCGCCAACCGCACTCGTGAACGCGCCCAGGCGCTAGCGGAAGAAGTGGGCGCCGAGGTGATTGCCCTTAGCGATATCGACGAACGGCTGAAAGAGGCCGACATCATTATCAGCTCCACCGCTAGTCCGCTGCCGATCATCGGCAAAGGCATGGTGGAGCGCGCGCTCAAGGCGAGGCGTAACCAGCCGATGCTGCTGGTGGATATCGCCGTCCCGCGCGACGTCGAACCGGAGGTCGGTAAACTGGCTAACGCCTACCTCTACAGCGTCGACGATCTGCAAAACATCATTCAGCATAACCTGGCGCAGCGTAAGGCCGCGGCGGTGCAGGCGGAATCGATCGTCGAGCAGGAGACCAGCGAATTTATGGCCTGGCTGCGCGCGCAGAGCGCCAGCGAGACCATTCGTGAGTACCGTTCGCAGTCTGAGCAGGTCCGTGAGGAGCTGACGGCGAAGGCGCTGGCCGCGCTGGAGCAGGGCGGCGATGCCCAGGAAATTATGCAGGATCTGGCGCGTAAGCTCACCAACCGCCTGATCCACGCGCCAACCAAATCTCTTCAGCAGGCCGCCCGTGACGGGGACGACGAACGCCTGCATATTCTGCGCAACAGCCTCGGGCTGGAATAGCGCACCTTTCTCTTATTTTCAGGACAGGGTGAATTCACGCCTATGAAGTCTTCTATTGTTGCCAAACTGGAAGCGTTGTACGAGCGCCACGAAGAAGTGCAGGCGCTGCTCGGCGATGCCGCGACGATTGCCGATCAGGATAAATTCCGCGCGCTGTCGCGGGAGTATGCTCAACTGAGCGATGTGGCGCGCTGCTATACCGACTGGCGTCAGGTGCAGGAGGATATTGAAACCGCACAGATGATGCTCGACGATCCGGAAATGCGCGAAATGGCGCAGGAAGAGCTGCGGGACGCCAAAGATAAAGGCGAACAGCTGGAGCAACAGCTGCAGGTCCTGCTCCTGCCGAAAGATCCCGATGACGAGCGTAACGCCTTCGTGGAAGTACGCGCCGGGACCGGCGGCGACGAAGCGGCGCTGTTTGCCGGCGATCTGTTCCGCATGTACACCCGTTACGCGGAATCGCGCCGCTGGCAGGTGGAGATCCTCAGCGCCAACGAAGGTGAACACGGCGGCTTTAAAGAGGTGATCGCCAAGATCAGCGGCGACGGCGTCTACGGCCGGCTCAAATTTGAATCCGGCGGCCATCGCGTGCAGCGCGTGCCGGCCACCGAGTCGCAGGGGCGTATCCACACCTCCGCCTGTACGGTGGCGGTGATGCCGGAGCTGCCGGAGGCGGAAATGCCGGATATCAACCCGGCGGATCTGCGCATCGATACCTTCCGCTCCTCCGGCGCGGGCGGGCAGCACGTTAACACCACCGACTCGGCGATCCGTATTACCCACCTGCCCACCGGCATCGTGGTGGAGTGTCAGGACGAACGTTCTCAGCATAAAAACAAAGCCAAGGCGCTGTCGGTGCTGGGTGCGCGGATCCGTGCCGCCGAAGTGGCCAAGCGTCAGCAGGCGGAAGCCTCCACGCGCCGCAACCTGCTGGGCAGCGGCGACCGCAGCGATCGCAACCGTACCTACAACTTCCCGCAGGGCCGGGTGACCGACCACCGCATCAACCTGACCCTTTACCGTCTGGATGAGGCGATGGAGGGCAAACTCGACATGCTGATTGAGCCGATTGTCCAGGAACACCAGGCCGATCAGCTGGCGGCGCTGTCCGAGCAGGAATGATGACCTTTCAGGCCTGGCTGCAGCAGGCAATCGCCCGCCTGGCGGAGAGCGACAGTCCGCGACGCGACGCCGAGATCCTGCTGGGACACGTCACCGGCCGGGCGCGCACCTGGATCCTGGCCTTCGGCGAAACGACGCTCTCCGCTGACGAGGCGACGACGCTGGAGGCGCTCCTGCAGCGACGCCAGCGCGGAGAGCCCATCGCCCATCTGGTCGGGCAGCGGGAGTTCTGGTCGCTGCCGCTGTTTGTCTCCCCGGCGACGCTGATCCCCCGCCCGGATACCGAATGTCTGGTAGAGCAGGCGCTGGCGCGTCTGCCCGTCGCGCCGTGCCGTATTCTCGACCTCGGCACCGGGACCGGCGCCATTGCCCTGGCGCTGGCCAGCGAGCGTCCGGACTGTGAGATCACCGCGGTGGACGTCATGCCGGACGCCGTGGCGCTGGCGTTGCGTAATGCCGCCCATCTGGGCATCGCTAACGTGACGATACGGCAAAGCGACTGGTTTGCCGCGCTGGCCGGGCAGCGTTTCGCCATGATCGTCAGCAATCCCCCCTATATCGACGCTGCAGACCCGCATCTCGCCGAGGGCGATGTGCGCTTTGAGCCGCTAACGGCGCTGGTGGCGGGCGATGAGGGGCTGGCCGATCTGGCGCAGATTATCCGCGAGGGGCGGCAGTATCTGCAGCCCGGCGGCTGGATGCTGCTGGAGCATGGCTGGACCCAGGGCGAAGCGGTGCGCGCGCTGTTCCGCGAAGCGGGCTATCTGGACGTCGCGACCTGTCGCGACTATGGCGACAATGAGCGTCTGACCCTCGGACGTTTACCCGACATGGAGAACGTTGGCTGATGAACTTATTCACGGCTGTCCTCTATCTGCACATCGCCAGCGTGGTGGTGTCGGTAGGATTGTTCGTTTTACGTTACTGGTGGATGTATCACCAGAGCCCGCTGCTGAACCAGCGGTGGGTGCGAATTGCGCCGCACTGCAGCGATACGCTGCTGTTTCTCAGCGGTGCGGGATTAATGGCGATAACGCACTACCTGCCGTTCACAGAAGACGGCGCATGGCTGACTGAAAAGCTGTTTGGCGTTATCATTTATATCGCATTAGGTTTTATCGCGCTGGGCCGTCGTCGTCCGCGCAGCCAGCAGAGCCGCTTTATCGCGTTCCTGCTGGCGCTGGTGGTGTTGTTTATCATCATTCAACTCGCCATCACAAGAATACCGATACTGGGGTAGGTCATGGGGTCATTAGCGGATTTCGAATTTAACAAAGCGCCATTGTGTGATGGCATGGTCCTCATTTCTGAACAGGTTCGCGACGATTTTCCGACGCGTTTTGTCGAGGAAGAGCTGCAGCGGCTGCTGCGCCTCGCGCAGGAGGAGATTGCGCCTTCGTGGGACCAGGAACGCCAGATAGAACGCCTGCTGGCGCTGTTTTACGAGGAGTGGGGCTTTGGCGCCTCGCAGGGCGTTTATCGTCTTTCCGACGCGCTTTGGCTGGATAAAGTGCTGGTCAACCGTCAGGGGAGCGCGGTGTCGTTAGGCGCGATCCTGCTGTGGATCGCCCAGCGTCTGGGGCTGCCGGTGGTGCCGGTGATCTTCCCGACCCAGATGCTGCTGCGCGCGGACCCGGAAACCAGCGAAGAGATGTGGCTGATTAATCCGTTCAATGGCGAAACCCTCGACGAACATACTCTGGAGGTATGGCTGAAGGGCAACATCGGGCCGGTGGCGGAACTGTTTAATGAAGATCTCGACGAAGCGGATAACGCCGAGGTGATCCGCAAGCTGCTGGACACCCTGAAGTCGGCGCTGATGGAAGAGCGGCAGATGGAGCTGGCCCTGCGCGCCAGCGAAGCGCTGCTGCAGTTTAACCCGGAAGACCCGTATGAGATCCGCGACCGCGGGCTGATATATGCCCAGCTGGATTGCGATCACGTGGCGCTGCTGGACCTGAGCTATTTTGTCGAGCAATGTCCGGAGGATCCGATTAGCGAGATGATCCGCGCACAAATCAACACGATTTCGCACAAACAAATTACATTGCATTAGTCTGGAACCATTCCGGTTACACCCTGATAAGGCGAACTTATGAAACAAAAAGTGGTTAGCATTGGTGATATCAACGTAGCGAACGACCTGCCGTTCGTGCTGTTCGGCGGGATGAACGTGCTGGAGTCACGCGACCTGGCGATGCGTATCTGCGAACATTACGTCACCGTTACGCAGAAGCTCGGCATCCCCTACGTCTTCAAAGCCTCCTTTGATAAAGCCAACCGTTCCTCCATCCACTCCTATCGTGGGCCGGGTCTGGAAGAAGGGATGAAGATTTTCCAAGAGCTGAAGCAGACCTTTGGCGTGAAAATCATCACCGACGTTCATGAAGCCAGCCAGGCGCAGCCGGTGGCTGACGTCGTGGACGTGATCCAGCTTCCCGCCTTCCTCGCGCGCCAGACGGACCTGGTGGAAGCGATGGCCAAAACCGGGGCGGTGATCAACGTCAAGAAACCGCAGTTCGTCAGCCCGGGCCAGATGGGCAACATCGTCGATAAGTTCATCGAGGGTGGTAACGACAAAGTGATCCTCTGCGACCGCGGCGCTAACTTCGGTTACGACAACCTGGTCGTGGATATGCTTGGCTTCGGCGTGATGAAGAAAGCCTCCAACAATTCACCGGTTATCTTCGACGTCACCCACGCGCTGCAGTGCCGCGACCCGTTTGGCGCTGCCTCCGGCGGTCGCCGTGCGCAGGTGAGCGAGCTGGCCCGCGCCGGTATGGCGGTAGGTATCGCCGGTCTGTTTATCGAAGCGCATCCGGATCCGGACCACGCGAAATGCGACGGCCCGTCCGCGCTGCCGCTGGATAAACTGGAGCCGTTCCTCAAGCAGATGAAAGCGATTGACGATCTGGTGAAAAGCTTCGACGAGCTGGATACCAGCAAGTAAGCCTGACCTCATCAGTTAAAAAGCCTGCCGGCGTCAAAACCGGCAGGCTTTTTTTTCGCCCGGACTCCGCCGGGCGGGGAAGCGAGGTCAGGCGAAAATGGTCATCAGGTAGGCGGCGAAAAGCGCCAGATGGGCCGCGCCGTTCAGCACATTGGTGCGTCCGGTGGAGAAGGAGATATGGCACAGCACCAGCGAGGCGACCATCACCACCATCTCCGGCGCGCCAAGGCCAAAGCGCAGCTCATTGCCGGTCAGGAAGGCGATGAGGGTGACTACCGGGACCGTCAGTGAGATGGTGGCCAGCACGGAGCCGAAGAACAGGTTCATCGCCCGCTGTACCTGATTGTTGAGCACCGCTTTGAGCGCGCCAAGGCCTTCCGGCGACAGGATCAGCAGGGCTACCAGGAAGCCGGTAAAGGCCACCGGGGCGTTCATGCTGGTCAACAGCGTTTCCAGCGGGTTGGCGTTCATTTTCGTGACGGCGATAACCGCCACCAGGTGCACCAGCAGCCAGGCGGTATGCCACCCGCTGCTGTGGGCGGAGGGTTTACCGTGGTGCGGGTCGTCATCGTCGCCGTCGTCTTCATGCTCATAAACAAACAGACTCTGATGGGTTTTGGTCTGAATAAGCAGGAAAACACCGTACATGGCCGCCGAAATCACCGCCACCAGCAGCGATTGCCCGGTGCTAAAGTTCGCGCCCGGCAGCGCCATGGGAAACACCAGCACGATAATCGCCAGCGGAAACAGGGCGATAAGATACTGCTTAATGCCGAACAGATTCATATATTGGGTGGCGAATTTACGCCCGCCCAGCAGCAGGGAAAAACCGACCAGACCGCCGGTGACGATCATAATGATGGAGTAGAGCGTGTCACGCATCAGGGTCGGCGCGGCGTCGCCGGTGGCCATTAACGCCGAGATCAGACTGACCTCAAGGATAACCACCGACAGGCTCAGGATCAGGGAGCCATAGGGTTCGCCCAGGCGGTGGGCGAGAACGTCGGCGTGGCGGACCACGCTGAAGGCGCTGCTTAAAATACCGACCAGCGCGAGGATGTTAATCGCGATAACCACTGGCAGTGACTGGCTGCTGCCCCAGAAAAACAGCACCGCCAGCGCTAGCACCGGAAAGACGAGGGAGGACTCCTTATGGCGGGTTTTTACCGCCTCATGTGCATGGGTCATGAACCATCTCCATTTATGCAGGTGTTATAATTATAAAAACGCAGGGCGATAAAGTAACAGATTTTGCTAAATTGCCGCTGGATTTTTACTTAAATTTACGGGTGTCGAGAGATATCTTGATTAGTTTATTATAATTTGCGATTACTCTATTTTTATTATTAATATTCAGATAATTACTAAAATTCATTTTTAACTCATCATGGGCTTGATAGCCTGCCGCCTGCGTTCCAGACTTAAACTTTATGCTCAAACAGGAGGCCATAATGCCCTATCACAGTAAACAAGAGCTACCCGACAGCGTTAAGCATGTTCTGCCTGCCCATGCGCAGGAAATTTATAAAGAAGCGTTTAACAGCGCCTGGGATCAATATAAGGATAAAGACGACCGGCGCGATGACGCCAGCCGCGAAGAGACGGCACACAAAGTCGCCTGGGCGGCGGTGAAGAACAGCTACGAGAAAGGCGATGATGATAAGTGGCATAAGAAAAAATAATTGCTGACGCCGCTTTTACGCTTGCCAGCGCCCCGCTGATTGCTTATTGAAAGATAAAGCTGGATAATATTTCAGCAATATTGACGGATGCATGAGACGAACGCCGGGAAGCGGGCAGTGGCGGAGGTAGTAAACAGTGTTAACTCGTGATTTCTTGATGAATGCGGATTGTAAGACAGCGTTTGGCGCTATTGAGGAATCGCTACTCTGGTCGGCAGAACAACGCGCAGCCTCGCTGGCGGCGACGCTGGCCTGCCGCCCGGATGATGGCTCAGTATGGATCTTTGGCTACGGTTCGCTTATCTGGAACCCGGCGCTCAATTATCGCGAGTCCTGCACCGGCACGCTGCCGGGCTGGCACCGCGCGTTTTGCCTGCGGTTGACCGCCGGGCGCGGGAGCGCCTGCCAGCCGGGACGCATGCTGGCTCTGAAAGAGGGCGGCCGGACTACCGGCGTCGCTTATCGTCTGCCGGACGACACGCTGGAAGAAGAGCTGACTCTGCTGTGGAAACGGGAGATGATCACCGGCTGCTATCTGCCCACCTGGTGCAAGCTGGAGCTGGACGACGGGCGAACGGTAAATGCTTTGGTGTTTATTATGGATCCGCGTCATCCGCTGTTTGAGCCGGATACCAGCGCCCAGGTCATCGCTCCGCTGATCGCCCGGGCCAGCGGGCCGCTCGGGACCAACGCCCAGTACCTGTTTTCGCTGGAACAGGCGTTAAGTAAGCTCGGGATGCACGACGCCAGTCTTGATGATCTGGTGGCCAGCGTCCGCGCGCTGTTGGGCGAGAGCCCGACGCCAGGCCTGGCCTGAGCGCGCGGAAAAGAAAAACGCCCGGCATGGCCGGGCGGGTGTTCTGTCAGTGACGGTCAGGCTGGCACGTAGCTGATGGAGTGCTCCAGTGACTGGCTGTGACTGTCGATAAGCACGTTCCAGGTGCCGCTGTAGGGCACCGTCAGATAGGCGCTGTCCCGATCCTGCACGCTCAGAATATCCGCATGGCTGTCGCCAGGGACCTTCGTGCTCATCAGATGAATATGGCAGCGCTCTGAGCACCGCACCACCAGCGTGTCACCGCCAAACAACGTCAAACTTGCTTTTACCATCGCCATTTTTGTACCCCGTTTCTGTCCTGCTACAGCATCCTGCCCACCCAGTCCTCGCGTGATATTGTTCACACTTTGCTCTGTGCATCACACCAAACGGCGCGGGTCGGGATGCTGATTTTGATCAAAAAAAGGGATAAAGATTAAACAAAAATGACGTTGTTCCTGAAAGCATTCAGCTAACGTTTTTTTCGCCTCTTCAGGTGGCGAAACCTGATATTTCCTGCCGTTCGGCACCCCAGATTCAGAAGGTCAGCACTTTATCTGCCGCCAGGGTCCACTGGGCCAGCTCAACGAGAGTGCCAACCTCCACCCCGTCAACCAACGGCAGTGCGCTGACCCCGCGGCCGTCCGCGCAGGTTTTGCACAGCTTCACGGGAACCTGCTGGGCGGTGAGGATCTCCAGCATCTGCTGCACATTATACCCTTCCGCCGGCTTCTGCCCGCGCAGCCCGGCGGTGACCGCGTCGGACATCAGAAACAGCTTGAGATCGAGGTCGGACTGCTGTTCGCGCAGGGCAATGGCCAGGCGCAGGCTGTTGAACAGGGATTCACTGCCGTAGGCGGCGCCGTTGGCGATAATCACAATACGTTGCATACAAACTCCTTCTTAAAGGCACGGTTATTGCTTTACCGCAGTATAAAGCGTTAACCCGGAGGAGGGGTATGAATAATACGACTGGTCACGCGGACGAGGCGACGGCCTGGCTGCAGCTGGCGCGCCGCCTGCAAAAACAACAGCTTCAGCAACTAGCCCGGCTGGGCGAGCTGGCAAGTCAGCTCAGCGCGCTGGTGCATATGCTGCAGTGCGAGCGCGGGGCGTCGAATATTTTTCTTTGCTCGGGCGGCCAGCTGTACGCGGCGGAGTGTCGGGCGGGTGGGGCGCTGGTTGATGAGCGGCTGGCCTTGTTCTATGCCGCCCTCGAACGGGCACGCGCGGTCGCCGGCAGCGCGCTGTGCTGGCGCATCGCCCGGGCGGTAGGCGATCTGGCGCAGCTCCCGGCGCTGCGTGAGCAGGTCAGCCGCCGGCAGGTAGCCGCTGAAGCCGCGACGGAGCAGTTCAGCCGTATTATCCGCCATCTGCTGAATATCGTCCCGCAGCTCAATGACAGTATTGACGACCCGCCGGTAGCCGGGCGTATGGTCGCCCTGTACAGCTTTATGCAGGGAAAAGAGCTGGTGGGTCAGGAGCGCGCGCTGGGAGCATTGGGCTTTACCCGCGGCGAGTTCAGCGACAGCCTGCGCCAGCAGCTGGTGGACCGTATTGACGGTCAGCAGCCCTGCTTCGACAGCTTCCTGGCGCTGGGCAGCCCGGCGACCGTCCAGCTGTTTACTACCCAGTGTCAGGCCGGTCTGGACATAGAGCAGCTGCGGCGGATCGCCTGCACCCGCCAGCCGGCGGCAGACGGTGGGGAAACGGCGCTGCGCTGGTTCGGCCTGCAGACCCAGCGGCTTGAGCAGCTGCGCGAAGTGGAAGAGCAACTGATCGACGATCTGCTGGACGCCACCGACGCGCTGTTAGAAGACGACGCGCCTGGCTGGCTGGCCGGGGAGGAGAGCGACAGCGTGACGCCGCGGCTGGATAAACAGCTGCTGCCGCTGGTGCGCCAGCAGGCCTATGAGCTGCAGCAGCTCTCCAGTCAGCTGGCTTCGCTGAAAGACGCACTCGAGGAACGCAAGCTGATCGAAAAAGCGAAAAGCCTGCTGATGACACACCAGGGGATGCCGGAGGAGCAGGCCTGGCAGACGCTGCGCAAGATGGCCATGGACAAGAATCAGCGGATGGTTGAGATAGCCCGCGCGCTGCTGATGGTGAAGGCGATCTGGCCAGTAACTCCAAAGGAGTAGATGCACAACCGATGGGCATTTGCTGCCTGTCGGCGGTGCACTTTTGCCTGACAAACCGACCCGGGCGAAAGGAAAAGCCCGCCCGTGCGCCATTGCCAAAGCTGGCATCCCCTTTGCATTAATTATAGTGAGTGAATAAAAGTCCGGGCGACGAACCAATGGCGGTTCGGGTGTCCGTGGATAAAGGCGTCCTGCAGTGCATATGCACTGTCGGGCGCTTTTTTTTTGCGCGTGTGGAGCGGATATGAGCGATAAATTTTCAATTTCACGGCGGCGCTTGCTGCAGGCAGGGGCCGCGCTGGGCGGCGCGATGCTGCTGCCGGGCGTGATGCAGGCCGCATGGGCCGGCGGCTCGGACAGACCGGAGCAGACCACCGTGCGGGTCGGGTTTATTCCGCTGACCGACTGCGCGCCGCTGGCCATCGCTGCGGCGAAGGGGTTTGACAAAAAATATGGCATTAGCCTGGCGCCGAGTAAGGAGGCCAGCTGGGCGGCGGTGCGCGACAAACTGGTGGCCGGTGAACTGGACGCGGCGCATATTCTCTATGGCCTGCTGTACGGACTTGAACTGGGGATCGCCAGCAAGCCGCAGGCGATGGCCAATCTGATGACCCTCAACCGCAATGGTCAGGCCATCACCCTCTCCAGCGAACTGCAGGAGAAAGGGGTGACCGACCTCGGCGGTCTGAAGCGGCTGATCGACCGCAGCGCGCCGGGCAGCTACACCTTCGCCCATACCTTTCCCACCGGCACCCATGCTATGTGGCTCTACTACTGGCTGGCGAGCGCCGGCATCGATCCCTTTAACGATGTGCGCACCGTCGTGGTGCCGCCGCCGCAGATGGTGATGAACATGCGCATCGGCAATATGAGCGGCTTTTGCGTCGGCGAGCCGTGGAACGCCCGCGCCATAAACGACCGTATCGGCTTCACCGCGGCCACTTCCCAGGATATCTGGCCCGAGCATCCGGAAAAGGTGCTGGGCGCCCGTCGCGACTGGGTGGAACGCCAGCCGAACACCGCCCGCGCGCTGGTGGCGGCCCTGATGGAGGCGCAGCGCTGGATCGCCGCCTCGGCGGAGAACACCCGGGAGACGGCCCGCCTGCTCGCCAGGCGCGGCTGGCTCAATACCAAAGAGCAGTACCTCACCGGCCGGATGCTTGGGGAGTATGACAACGGCCTCGGCCGCCGCTGGCAGGATCCCCATCCGATGCGCTTTTACGCCGAGGGCGAGGTGAGCTTCCCCTGGCTGTCGGACGGGATGTGGTTCCTCACCCAGTTTCGTCGCTGGGGGCTGCTGAAACAGGCTCCGGATTATCTCGCGGTGGCGTCGCGCATTAATCGCATCGACGTCTGGCAGGCTGCCGCCCAGGCGGTAGGGGGGATCAGCGCGCCGGCAGCCACGATGCGCAGCAGCACACTGATGGACGGTACGGTCTGGAACGGGTCCGACCCGGAAGGCTACGCCCGCCATTTCGCTATTCAACGTAAGGGGGCATGAGATGAAGCAGGCACAACGTAAGCAACCGGCCGTCAGCGTGGAGAACGCGCCTGGCGAAGTGATTCTCCTGCCGCCGGTGCAGGTCCGGCGCACCACGCCAACCGTCACGCGCTGGCTGCGTGAGCTCATCCAGCGCCTGCTGCCCCCGCTGCTGGGGCTGGGGGTGCTGCTGCTGGCCTGGCAGCTGGCGGCGATGCACAGCAAAGGCTTTCCCACGCCGCTGAGCACGCTGGACTCGGCGCTGACCCTGTTTGCCGATCCGTTCTATCAGGACGGGCCGAATGACATGGGCATCGGCTGGAACGTGCTGGCTTCCCTGCAGCGCGTGGCGGTGGGCTTCGGCCTGGCGGCGCTGGCGGGCATTCCGCTGGGGTTTTTGATCGGCCGTTCGCTGTTCTTCGCCCGCATGTTTAATCCGCTGATTGCTCTGCTGCGCCCGGTCAGCCCGCTGGCCTGGCTGCCGATTGGCCTGCTGCTGTTCCAGAAGGCGGAGCCTGCTTCCAGCTGGACCATTTTTATCTGCTCCATCTGGCCGATGGTGATCAACACCGCGGAAGGCGTGCGGCGGATCCCGCAGGACTATCTCAACGTCGCCCGCGTCCTCCAGCTCTCGGAGTGGACGGTGATGCGCAAAATTCTCTTTCCGGCGGTGCTGCCGGCGGTGCTTACCGGCGTGCGCCTCTCCATCGGCATCGCCTGGCTGGTGATCGTGGCGGCGGAAATGCTTACCGGCGGGCTGGGGATCGGCTTCTGGATCTGGAACGAGTGGAACAACCTCAATGTGGAAAACATCATCATCGCCATCGTCATTATCGGCGTCGTCGGCCTGCTGCTGGAGCAGGGTCTGATGCTGCTCGCCCGCCGCTTTAGCTGGCAGGAAAAATAAGGAGCCAACATGAAACCATTAATTCAGGTGCAGGCCGTCAGCCAGCGCTTCAACACCGCCAGCGGCGAGTTTCTGGCGCTGCAGAATGTCTCCTTCGATATCGTCGAAGGGGAGACCATTAGCCTGATCGGCCACTCGGGTTGCGGAAAATCGACTCTGCTAAACCTGATCGCCGGGATCACCACCCCTACCGAGGGCGGACTACTGTGTGATAACCGGGAAATTGCCGGTCCCGGGCCGGAGCGGGCGGTGGTTTTCCAGAACCACTCACTGCTGCCGTGGCTGAGCTGTTTCGACAATGTGGCGCTGGCGGTGGATCAGGTGTTCCGTCGCACCATGAGCAAGCATGAGCGTCGGGAGTGGATTGAACACAATCTCGCGCGCGTGCAGATGGGTCATGCGCTGCATAAACGGCCCGGGGAGATCTCCGGCGGCATGAAGCAGCGGGTGGGTATCGCCCGGGCGCTGGCGATGAAGCCGAAAGTGCTGCTGCTTGATGAGCCCTTCGGCGCTCTGGACGCGCTGACTCGCGCCCACCTCCAGGACACGGTGATGCAGATTCAGCAGGAGCTCAATACCACCATCGTCATGATCACCCACGACGTTGATGAAGCGGTGCTGCTCTCCGACCGGGTGCTGATGATGACCAACGGCCCGGCAGCGACGGTCGGCGAGATCCTCGCGGTCGATCTGCCGCGTCCGCGCCACCGCGTTCAGCTGGCGGACGACAGCCGGTATCACCATCTGCGCCAGCAGATCCTCCATTTCCTGTATGAAAAACAGCCGAAAGCGGCGTAAGGAGGCGGTCATGACGCGGCGACTGGTGGTGATCGGTAACGGCATGGCGGCCACCCGTCTGGTGCAGCGGCTGGTTGAGCGCGACCCTGCGCGGTTTGCCATTACCGTCGTCGGCGACGAGCCGCACCCGGCCTATAACCGCATCCAGCTCTCGCCGCTGCTGGCTGGCGAAAAAACAGCGGCGCAGCTCCCGTTGCTGCCGGCGGAGTGGTACACCCGGCACGGGGTGTGCCTGCGGTCTGGCGAGGCGGTGGATGAAGTCGATGTTGTGCAACGGCGGCTGCGCATCGCGGAGACCTGGCTGCCGTGGGATGAGCTGGTGTTCGCCACCGGTTCGCGGCCCTTTATCCCGCCGCTGCCGGGCATTGATCGTCCGCAGGTTATGCCCTTCCGCACCCTGGCGGACGTGGAACGTATTCTGGCGATACCCGGCCCGGCGGTGGTGATTGGCGGTGGGGTGCTGGGGGTGGAAGCGGCGGCGGCGCTGCGTCGCCACGGCGGGGAGGTCACTCTCCTGCATCGCGGCGGCGGATTAATGACGCCGCTGACCGACGCTTTTGCCGCCGATGAGCTCAGGCAGCAGCTTGAAGCGCGCGGCATTCGCTGTGTGCTGGAGTGCCGGATCGCCGCCATCGACGCCGACGGCGTGCGGCTGGCGGATGGGCGGGTATTCCGCGCCAACAGAGTGGTGCTGGCGACCGGCGTGCAGCCCAACAGCCGTCTGGCGGCGCAGTCCGGTGTGCTGTGCCAGCGGGGGATCGTGGTTGACCGCCAGATGGCCGCCTCGCTGCCGGGGATCAGCGCCATTGGCGAATGTTGCGAAATTGACGGCCAGACCTGGGGGCTGGTGGCTCCCTGCCTGCGCCAGGCCGAAGTGCTGGCGGATCGCCTGTGCGGCGTCCCCGGCGCGGGCTTTGTCTGGCAGGACGCCGGCACCCGGCTGAAGGTCACCGGCATTGAACTCTTTAGCGCTGGCGAGCAGCAGGCCGGCGAACAGGATGACATTTTTACCAGCTGGGACCCCATCGACCGCCACTATCGTCGCCTGCTGCTGCGCGACGGCCGCCTGCGCGGCGTGCTGCTGATGGGCGATTGCACTGCCGCCGCCGCGCTCACCGCGCGCCTGGAAAGCGACGAGCCCGCCACCGCGGACTGGCTTTTTGATCCTTCTTCAACGCAGCCGCAGGCTGCAGGAATAATGACGATGACGAAACCTGTATTAGTGCTGGTGGGACATGGCATGGTCGGCCACCATTTTCTCGAACAATGCGTGAGCCGCAACCTGCATGAGCAATATCGTATCGTGGTGTTTGGCGAAGAGCGTTACGCCGCCTACGACCGGGTGCACCTCTCCGAATATTTCGCCGGACGCAGCGCCGAATCGCTGTCGCTGGTGGCCGATGATTTCTTTCACCGGCACGGCATCGAACTCCGCCTCGGCAAGGCGGTGGCGACGATCGACCGCGACGCGCGGCTGGTGCGGGACGCCGAGGGACATGAAACCCACTGGGATAAACTGGTGCTGGCGACCGGCTCCTATCCCTTTGTTCCGCCTGTCCCTGGTAGCGATCTCGACGGGTGCTTTGTCTATCGCACCCTTGACGATCTGGACCGCATCGCCGCCCATGCCGCCGCGGCGAAGCGCGGGGTGGTGATCGGTGGCGGCCTGCTCGGGCTGGAGGCCGCCAACGCCCTGAAACAGCTGGGGCTGGAGACGCACGTGGTGGAGTTTGCCCCGAACCTGATGGCCGTCCAGCTGGATAACGGCGGGGCGGCGATGCTGCGGGAGAAGATCGTCGCCCTCGGCGTGGGGGTGCATACCAGCAAAGCCACCACCGCCATCGTGAGCGAGGCCGACGGCCTGCGGCTGAACTTTGCCGACGGTGACACGCTGTTGACCGACATGGTGGTCTTCTCGGCAGGGATCCGCCCGCAGGACGCGCTGGCCCGCGGCTGCGCGCTGCAGGTCGGCGAGCGCGGGGGGATTGGCATTGATGGCCAGTGCCGCACCTCTGACCCGGACGTGCTGGCGATAGGCGAATGCGCCCTGTGGGATAATAAAATTTACGGCCTGGTGGCGCCGGGCTATCAGATGGCGCGGATCGCCGCAGCCACCCTCGCAGAAGAGGACGCCTGCTTTAGCGGCGCCGACATGAGCACCAAACTGAAGCTGCTGGGGGTTGACGTGGCCTCGTTTGGCGATGCGCAGGGGCGCACGCCGGGCTGCCAGAGCTATCAATGGACCGACGGTCCGCAGCAGGTTTACAAAAAAATCGTCGTCAGTCAGGACGGCAAAGCCCTGCTTGGCGGCGTGCTGGTGGGGGACGCCAGCGACTATGCCACGCTGCTGCAGATGATGCTGAACGGCATGGCGCTGCCGCCGCGTCCGGAGAGCCTGATCCTGCCGGCGCTGGAGGGGGCCGCGCCGAAGGCGCTGGGGGTGGCGGCGCTGCCCGACAGCGCGCCGATCTGCTCCTGCCATAGCGTCAGCAAAGGCGATATCTGCCAGGCGGTGAACAATGGCGCGGGGGATATGGCGGCGATAAAAAGCTGCACCAGAGCGGCCACCGGCTGCGGCGGCTGCAGCGCGCTGGTGAAACAGGTGATGGAGTACCAGCTGGCGGCGCAGGGCGTCGAAGTGAAAAAAGACGTCTGCGAGCATTTCCCGTGGTCGCGCCAGGAGATCTACCACCTGGTGCGGGTCAACCATATCCATACCTTCGAGCAGCTGATTAGCCGCTACGGCCAGGGGCATGGCTGCGAGGTTTGTAAACCGCTGGTGGCCTCGGTGCTGGCCTCCTGCTGGAACGAATACCTGCTGAAGCCGGCGCACCTGCCGCTGCAGGATACCAACGATCGCTATTTCGCCAACATTCAGAAGGACGGAACCTATTCGGTGGTGCCGCGGATGGCGGCGGGGGAAGTGACGCCGGACGGGCTGATCGCCATCGGGCAGATCGCCAAACGTTATCAGCTCTACAGCAAAGTGACCGGCGGCCAGCGCATCGACCTGTTTGGCGCGCGGCTGGAACAGCTGCCGGCTATCTGGCGCGAGCTGGCCGACGCCGGGTTTGAAACCGGCCACGCCTATGGCAAGTCGCTGCGCACGGTGAAGTCCTGCGTCGGCGCAACCTGGTGTCGCTACGGCGTGCAGGACTCCACCGGGCTCGCGGTGCGGCTTGAGCATCGCTATAAAGGGCTACGCGCCCCGCACAAGATCAAGATGGCGGTCTCTGGCTGCACCCGCGAGTGCGCCGAAGCCCAGGGCAAAGATATCGGAGTGATTGCCACCGACAAAGGCTGGAATCTCTACGTCTGCGGCAACGGCGGAATGAAACCGCGTCACGCCGACCTGTTTGCCAGCGATCTCGACGAAGCGACGCTGATCCGCAGCATCGATCGTCTGCTGATGTTCTATATCCGTACCGCCGACCGCCTGCAGCGCACCAGCACCTGGATGGACAACCTGGAGGGCGGCGTCGCCTACCTGCGGCAGGTGGTGCTGGAGGATAGCCTCGGCATTGGCGAGGAGCTGGAGCAGGAGATGGCCCGCATCGTCGACAGCTACCAGTGCGAGTGGCAGACCACCCTCAACGATCCGCAGCGTCTGGCGCTGTTCCGCTCCTTCGTTAACAGCGACCAGCCCGACGAGGCGGTGCAGCGCCACGATCTGCGCGGTCAGCCGCAGCCGTTGCCTGCTGAAGTGTTGCCCGAAGGCGAACTCCCATCCCGGCCGTGGCAGGCGATTTGCGACCTTGACGCCATTCCGGCGCAGGCGGGGATCGGTGCCCGGTTAGGCGAGCGGCAGATCGCCCTGTTCCGCTTCGGCGATCGGGTGTATGCCCTGGACAACCGCGAGCCGGGCAGCGCGGCCAACGTGCTGTCGCGGGGGCTGTTAGGGGACGTCAGCGGGGAACCGGTGGTGATCTCCCCGCTGTACAAACAGCGGATTCGCCTGCGCGACGGCTGGCCGTGCGACGGCGGTGAACAGGCGGTGCGCGCCTGGCCGGTGAAAGTGGAAAACGGCAAAGTGTGGGTGGGCAGCCAGCAGCTGCTGGCGCGAGCGGAGGCCTCCTGATGAAGACCATCCGAACGACCTGTCCCTACTGCGGCGTAGGCTGTGGGGTGCTGGCGAGCGTAGATGACGCGGGGCGGGTGAGCGTGCGCGGCGACGACCAGCACCCGGCCAACCTCGGCCGTCTGTGCGTCAAAGGGGCTGCCCTCGGGGAGACCACGGGCCTGGCGGGGCGGCTATTGGCGCCGGAGGTGGACGGCCAGAAGGTGACCTGGCCTCAGGCGCTGGCGGAGACCGCTTCTCGCCTGCAACAGGTTATCGACCAGCACGGCCCGCAGGCGGTGGCCTTCTACGCCTCCGGCCAGCTGTTAACCGAGGATTACTATGCCGCCAACAAGCTGATGAAGGGGTTTATCGGCGCGGCGAACATCGACACCAATTCGCGGCTATGCATGTCGTCGGCGGTGACCGGCTACAAGCGGGCCTTTGGCGCCGACGTGGTGCCCTGTAGCTATGAGGATGTGGAAAACAGCGATCTGGTGGTGCTGGTCGGCTCAAACGCTGCCTGGGCGCATCCGGTGCTGTACCAGCGTCTGGCGCAGGCGAAGCGGGACAATCCCCGGTTGCAGATCGTGGCGATCGATCCCCGACGCACCGCCACCTGCGAGATCGCCGATCGCCATCTGGCGCTGGCCCCGGGAAGCGACGGCGGGCTGTTCGTGGGGTTGCTTAACGCCCTGGCGCAGGCTGGAGCCTGCGTCGACGGTTTTCGCGATGGCGCGCAGGCGCTGGCCGAAGCGAGTGGCTGGGACGTGGCGAAAGTAGCTGATTTTTGCGGCCTGGCTGCCGATGAGGTGGCGGGTTTCTATCGCGATTTTATCGCCGCCCCGCGGGCCATCACCCTCTACACCATGGGAATTAACCAGTCAGCCAGCGGCAGCGACAAATGTAATGCCATCATCAACGTCCATCTGGCTAGCGGAAAGTATGGCCGCCGCGGCTGCGGCCCCTTTTCGCTGACCGGTCAACCCAACGCCATGGGCGGGCGCGAAGTTGGCGGGCTGGCGACGATGCTGGCGGCGCACATGGATTTTGTGCCGGCCGATCTGCAGCGGCTGGCCCGCTTTTGGGGAACCGAGCGGCTGGCGCAGACTCCGGGGTTGACCGCCGTGGAGCTGTTTGCCGCCATCGGCCGCGGCGAGGTGAAAGCGGTCTGGATCATGGGCACCAATCCGGTGGTATCCCTCCCCGACAGCCACGCGGTGAGCCAGGCGCTGGCCGGCTGTCCGCTGGTGATCGTCTCGGATGTCGCCGCTGAGACGGATACCGAACATTTCGCCCACATCCGTTTTCCGGCGCTGGCCTGGGGCGAGAAAAATGGCACGGTCACCAACTCGGAGCGGCGCATCTCCCGTCAGCGCAGCTTTCTGCCGCCGCCGGGGGAGGCGAAAGCGGACTGGTGGATCATCGCCAGAGTGGGGCAGGCGCTGGGATATCGCGAGGCGTTTGCCTGGCAGCATCCGCATGACGTTTTCCGCGAGCATGCGGCGCTGTCCGGTTTCGAAAACGACGGCCAGCGGGCGTTTGATATCGGCGCGCTGGCGGATCTCAGCCGCGAGGCGTGGGACGCCATGGCGCCGGTCCGCTGGCCAGTCAGCCGCCGCCGCGCCGACCTGGATGTCACGCGCGGCTGGCATAGCGATGGCAGGCTGCGGATGGTGCCAGTGACGCCTCAGCCGACCCGGGCGGCAACCGATGTCTTTTATCCGCTGATCCTCAACAGCGGGCGGATCCGCGATCAGTGGCACACCATGACCCGCACCGGCGCCGTGCCGCGGCTGATGCAGCATATCGCGGAGCCGGTGGTGGAGGTGGCGCCGCAGGACGCCGTTCGCTACCAGCTTGTCGCCGGCGGGCTGGCGCGGATCTGGTCGCGCCATGGGGTGATGGTGGCGAAAGTGGCGATCAGCGAAGGCCAGCGCCCCGGCTCGCTGTTTGTCCCCATGCACTGGAACAATCAGTTCGCCCGCCAGGGGCGGGTGAATAACCTGCTGGCCGCCGTCACGGACCCGCATTCCGCCCAGCCGGAGAGTAAACAGGCGGCGGTGGCCATCGCCGCCTGGCAGCCTGCCTGGCACAGCGAACTGTTTTGTCGCGAACCGCTGCCATTTCCTGCGGCCTGGCACTGGCGGCGGCGGGCGGCGACAGGAGTGCTGCACTACTCGCTGGCCGGGGAGGCGTCAGCCCGCCAGTGGCTCAGGGTCTGGTGCGAGCAGCGCGGCTGGCAGCTGCAGATAGCAGACGGCGGCGCAGTGTGGAACCTGCTGGCGTGGCATCAGGGGAGGCTGATGCTGGGCTGGTGGAGCGATGCGCGCGAGCCGGCGGTGGATAGCGCAGGAGTAAGCGCCGCCTTCGCCACGCCGCCGTCCGATGCCGCCCGGCGCCATGCGCTGCTCAGCGGCCGACCGGACGCCGCCGCCGCGCTGCCGGGGCGGATTGTCTGCAGCTGCTTTGGGGTCGGCGAGCGGGCGATCGGCGAGGCCATCGCCAGCGGCTGCGCCAGCGTCGGGGCTTTGGGCGCCAGGCTGAAGTGCGGGACCAACTGCGGCTCCTGCGTGCCGGAGCTCAACGCGCTGCTGGCGACGCAACCGGCCCGCGCCGGGGCCTAACGGCGCGGCGATATCTTCTGTGGTTGGGCGACAGATTGCCCAACCGGTTTCAGCATATTCCTGGAATTGTCCGCAGGGCTGCGGGAGAGGGGAAAAAACGATAAACTAAAACCATCTTCCAATTTTTTCTGCGAGCCCGCGCAAAACCAGTTGATGCCTGTGTCGTACCGTTTGCTGCCATCCCTGATCTTTCTCCTGCTGCTGCCGGGCGTTCCCGTCTGGGCGCTGACCGCCAGCCACACCACTTTTACTTCCCAGGAAGAACCTTCCTTGCCCGATTTGGGGATCGCCCCGCAGGTCGATGACGACGCCAGACACTTTGCCGAAGTGGCTAAAAAGTTCGGCGAGGCCAGCATGAGCGATAACGGACTGACGGCGGGCGAACAGGCGCAGATGTTCGCCATCAACAAACTCGGCAATGAAGTGAGCCACCAGCTGGAGAGCTGGCTCTCGCCATGGGGCAACGCCAATGTCGACCTGCTGGTCGATAAAGAGGGGAAGTTCACCGGCAGTAAAGGGAGCTGGTTCGTGCCATTGCAGGATAACGATCGCTACCTGACGTGGAACCAGTATTCGGTGACCCGGCGCGAGAACGATCTGGTGGGCAACATTGGGCTTGGCCAGCGCTGGCGGGTCGGCGGCTGGCTGCTGGGCTATAACTCGTTTTATGACAAGGTGCTGAGCGAAAGCCTGGCTCGCGGCAGCGTCGGCGCCGAGGCGTGGGGAGAATATCTCCGCCTGTCGGCGAACTACTACCATCCGCTGGGCGACTGGCAGCTGCGGGAGAATCAAACCCAGGAGCAGCGGATGGCCGCAGGGTATGACGTTACCGCCCAGGCGCGACTGCCGTTTTATGAGCACATCAACACCAGCGTCAGCGTCGAACAGTACTTCGGCGACAGCGTCGATCTGTTTCACACCGGCACTGGCTACCATAACCCGGTGGCCGTCTCCGTCGGGCTCAATTACACCCCGGTCCCGCTGGTCACCGTAACCGCCAAACATAAGCAAGGGGAAAATGGCGTCAGTCAGAATAACGTTGGCCTGAAGCTCAACTACCGCTTTGGTGTGCCGCTCAAGCAGCAGCTGGCGGCGGACGAGGTGGCGTTCAGCAACTCGCTGCGCGGCAGCCGCTTCGACAGCCCGGAGCGGGATAATCTGCCGGTTGTGGAGTATCGGCAGCGCAAAAATCTGACGGTCTATCTGGCCACGCCGCCCTGGGATCTACAGTCCGGGGAGACGGTGCAGCTGAAGCTGCAGATCCATAGTCTGCACGGTATCAAGTCGCTGCACTGGCAGGGCGACACCCAGGCGCTCAGCCTGACGCCGCCGGTGGATGCCCGCAGTCCCGATGGCTGGAGCGTGATTATGCCGGTGTGGAACAGTGAACCGGGCGCCGCGAACCGCTGGCGCCTGTCGGTGGTGGTAGAGGATAAACAGGGGCAGCGCGTCTCATCCAATGAGATCGCCCTGGCGCTGACCGAGCCGCTGGTCAAGTTCACCACGCCAGGCGTCTCCTGGACGGACTCGCCTTAAAAAATTCGCTCCTGGTGGACCCATACCGCGGCTTCCACCCGGGATTTGAGCTTCATTTTCTTCAGCATGTGCTTGACGTGCACTTTGACGGTGCTTTCGGTGATATCCAGCCGGCGGGCGATCATTTTGTTCGGCAGCCCCTGGGCGATCAGCTTGAGAATGTCGCGCTCGCGCGGGGTCAACTGGCTGATGTCGCGATCGGAGGTGGCGCGGTTGGCGCGCAGGCTGGCGGCCAGCACCGGGGTTAACGCTTCGCTTAATACCATTTCTCCGGCGGCCGCCTGCTGCAGCGCTTTCAGCAGATCTTCCGGCTCCATGTCTTTCAGCAGATAGCCATCGGCGCCGCGCTTGAGGGCGGTAACAACGTCCTCTTCATGGTTAGAGACGCTGAAGACCACCACCCGCCCAGACAGCGATTTCTCACGCAGTTTGTCCAGCGTTTCCAGGCCGTTCATGCCCGGCATATTGAGGTCCAGCAGGATCAGATCCGGATCCAGCGACTCCGCCAGCTCGATACCTTGCGCGCCATTGCTGGCTTCGCCAATCACCTGGATGTCCGGCGCCATGCTAATCAATTGTTTCACGCCGGTGCGCAGCATCGGATGGTCGTCAATGAGAAGGATGGTTGCCCGTTCCTGTTGACTCATGGGGGTCTCCTTATTGGATGGAAAACGTTTTTTCCGGGATAAACGTGACGATCACTTCGGTCCCGCCGGTTTCCCGGCGCCGAACCTGACAGTCGCCGCGCAGGCTTTGCGCGCGATCCCGCATAATAATTAAACCGTAATGGTTACTCCGCTCGGCGTGGTCCGGCACGCCGCGGCCATTATCCGCCACCACCAGACGGACCTGGTTATCGCGTTGTGACACCGTCACGGTCACTTCCGTCGCGCTGGCATGCTTCAGGGCGTTGCTTAACGCTTCGCGGGCGATCTGCAGCAGGTGTATGGCCTGATGCGACGGCACAAAGCGCGGCGGAAGCTGATAATCAAGTTGCACCGTAAAGCCGAAGTGGGCGCTGTACTCCTGACAGCTGGCCTCCAGCGCCGGGCGCAGGCCCGGCTCGGTCAACTGCAGGCGGAAGGTGGTTAACAGCTCCCGCAGTTGGGCCCACGAGGTATTCAGCTCGTTACGAATTTGCCCCAGCAGCTGGCGGCTCTCCGCCGGCAAAGCGTCGCCCTGCATCTGCAGGCAGCTGACCTGCATCTTCATACAGGATAGCGACTGGGCGATGGAGTCATGCAGCTCGCGAGCGATAGTGGCCCGCTCTTCCATGACGATCAGCTGCTGCTGTTTCTCCTGATGGCGGTCCAGCGCCAGAGTGCTGGTCAGTTGTTCAACCAACGTATCCACCAGCTGCTGCTGATCGTGGCTGAGATGACGGCCAACCGGCAGCGTCGCCAGCAGGATGCCGTACTGATTATGCGCATCCGACAGCCGCCACTTCAGCGTCGTGCCGCCATCCGGTAGCGGCGGCAGGTTGCGTGGGCAGAGGTAGCAGCCCATGTCATCACATTCATTATCCGAGTGGCAGGTAAACTCCTGATGGTTGTCTTCATCTTCCAGATCGTAGACCCGCACCTCGATATCGCGCAGCAGCGTCAGACCCTGCAGACCGTTCAGCACCGGCGAAATGCGTTCGCAGAGCGGGGCGTTGGCGTGCAGCCGGCGGTTGGCCTGCCATAAGAAGGCGAGGATCTCGTTCTTCTGTTCCAGCCCGGCGGTCTTCTCCTGCACCCGGCGCTCCAGCACGGCGTAGCTTTCCGCCAGCTCTTCCGACATGTTATTTAGCGCCATGCCAAGAGTCGCCATTTCGTTGCGCCCGCTGATGTGTGCCCGCTGGGTGAAATCACGCTGGCTCACCGCTCGCGCCATGCTCAGCAGCTGTTTCCATGGCCGCAGCAGTCGGGCGCGTAGCCAGATGATGGTGAAGATCAGCAGTAGCGCCATGCCGATGGCGAGGAGGCGATGGATCCAGACTACCCGTTCGATACGCTGCTCGGTGGTATGGTCGAATGCGGTCACCAGCTGGTCGATACGATCGACAAAGTCGGCGACATCCTGGGCGACCTCCGCCTGGTTGACCGCGCGCTGCATGCCGGGAGCCAGCGCCAGCTGCCAGTACTGCTGCAGGGCCTGCAGCTGGCGCTCCTGTCCGTCGCGGCGGGCGGAGTTTTGCAGCTCCGGACTGAAGACGGTGGCGGTCATATCATCGACCAGCTTTTGATCGTGTTCATTCAGCGGGATCGCCGCCAGCAGCCGGTAGCTCTGCATGCGTAATGACCCGGCTTTGTTAATGGCGTGCGCGCTGCCCTGCACGCCGTTGACCAGGCGCGCGGAGATCGCCATGCCGGCGACGCCTGTAAGGGTGGCAAGCAGGACGATCAACGCCAGTTGATTGACCAGCGTCAGCGGGGTAAAAAGACGTTTTAACATGGAATGCGTGGCTCCTGACCGGTCGTGTCTCCGGGAGTGGCGCTTATTCTCGGCTATCCCCTGGAGTATACCCATACCCCCAAAGAGTTACTCCTTAATTGTCGGTGGTAGGCACCGTTGGGAGAGGGGTTATATGCATCCCGGCAGCCGTGTGAAAAACCACACTTTTTTTCCCACCATTCTCTACTCACTTCGGAGCATGGTCTATTTTTGCACAAATTAGTCCGCGCTTTTCCTTTGATTTATATCAACTTACCGCCCCGGGCAACCCCTAAGGTAGCGGCAGGAAATATGAATAATCAGAGGTATCTATGAGTCAATCTTCCCTCCCGGAGAAGGCTAATCGCTCGGTCATTACCGACTGGCGGCCTGAAGATCCTGAATTCTGGCAACAGCGCGGCCACCATGTGGCGAGCCGCAATTTATGGATCTCCGTTCCCTGTCTGTTACTGGCGTTCTGCGTATGGATGTTGTTCAGCGCCGTTGCCGTTAACCTCAACAAAGTGGGCTTTCAGTTTACGACCGATCAGCTGTTTATGCTGACCGCGCTGCCGGCGCTCTCCGGCGCGTTGTTGCGCGTGCCTTACGCCTTTATGGTGCCGCTGTTCGGCGGCCGTCGCTGGACGGCGTTCAGCACCGGGATCATGATTGTGCCGTGCGTGTGGCTGGGCTTTGCGGTCCAGGATACTTCCACGCCGTTTAGCGTCTTCGTCATCATCTCTCTGCTGTGCGGCTTCGCCGGGGCCAACTTCGCCTCCAGTATGGCCAACATCAGTTTTTTCTTCCCGAAAGCGAAGCAGGGCGGGGCGCTGGGCGTCAACGGCGGCCTCGGCAATATGGGCGTCAGCGTGATGCAGCTGGTCGCACCGCTGGTGGTGTCGGTCTCGGTGTTTGCCATTTTTGGCGGGACCGGCAGCCAGCAGCCGGATGGCTCGATACTGTATCTGGAAAACGCCGCGTGGATCTGGGTACCTTTCCTGATTATCTTCACCCTGGCGGCGTGGTTCTTTATGAACGACCTGTCCGCTTCCAAAGCCTCGCTGAGCGAACAGCTGCCGGTGCTTAAACGCCTGCATCTGTGGATCATGGCGCTGCTCTATCTGGCGACCTTCGGCTCCTTTATCGGTTTCTCCGCCGGTTTTGCCATGCTGTCGAAAACCCAGTTCCCGGACGTGCAGATCCTGCACTACGCTTTCTTCGGTCCGTTTATTGGCGCGCTGGCGCGTTCGATGGGCGGGGCGATCTCCGACCGTCTCGGCGGTACCCGCGTGACGCTGGTGAACTTCGTGGTGATGGCTGTCTTCTGCGCGCTGCTGTTCCTGACGCTGCCGACCAATGGCCAGGGCGGCAACTTCATCGCCTTCTTTGCAGTGTTTATGGTGTTGTTCCTTACCGCCGGGCTGGGCAGCGCCTCCACCTTCCAGATGATCTCCGTGATCTTCCGTAAGCTGACCATGGACCGGGTGAAGGCCCAGGGCGGCAGCGAAGCCCAGGCGATGCGCGAGGCGGCGACCGATACCGCGGCGGCGCTGGGCTTTATTTCCGCCATTGGCGCCATCGGCGGCTTCTTTATTCCGAAGGCGTTTGGTATCTCGCTGGATCTGACCGGCTCGCCGGCCGGCGCGATGAAAGTCTTCCTGATCTTCTATATTGCCTGCGTAATCATCACCTGGGCGGTATACGGCCGTAAGCGTCAGTAATTCGCCATAGTCGATGTCGCTTCATAAAGGCGCACTCCTGAGGGAGGCGCCTTTTTTACTGGCTTAATTAGTTACAACATACTATTGAGCGTTTTTATTCATTTTGGCCACTGAGCCGGGGAGGGACGGCTTACCAGCGTCACCGCTCTACCCCTTAATACCTCCCTGGTGAACCATCCCGCGTCTGGCGAGCTATTTTTCGCTAAAAAACCTTAAAAAACATCAAATTAAAAAGCTGAGTTTTGTACCACCTTGGTGGTAATTGCCAATTTGCGCCACGTTAACAAGCCAGTCCGTATTGATCGCTATCAATTCCCGCCCGCTTTCATGGCGTTACCTTCGCTGCAAATCCAGCAATGTCGATTTATCAGAGAGCCGTCAGGCTCCATATCAGGAGAAACCCGATGAGTAAATTCCTGGACCGGTTTCGCTACTTCAAACAGAAGGGTGAAACCTTTGCCGATGGGCACGGCCAGCTTCTAAACACCAACCGGGACTGGGAGGATGGATACCGTCAACGTTGGCAGCATGACAAAATTGTGCGTTCCACTCACGGTGTTAACTGCACCGGTTCATGCAGCTGGAAGATTTATGTCAAAAACGGGCTGGTGACCTGGGAAACCCAGCAAACGGACTATCCGCGCACCCGTCCGGACCTGCCAAACCACGAACCACGCGGCTGCCCGCGCGGCGCCAGCTACTCCTGGTATCTGTACAGCGCGAACCGCCTGAAATACCCGCTGATGCGCAAACGCCTGATGAAAATGTGGCGGGAGGCGAAGGTTCAGCATAGCGATCCGGTCGCGGCATGGGCCTCGATTATCGAAGACGCCGACAAAGCCAAAAGCTTCAAACAGGCTCGCGGTCGCGGCGGGTTTGTCCGCTCCTCATGGCAGGAAGTGAACGAGCTGATTGCCGCCTCCAACGTCTATACCGTGAAAACTTACGGTCCGGACCGCGTGGCCGGCTTCTCGCCGATCCCGGCGATGTCGATGGTCTCCTACGCCTCCGGCGCCCGTTACCTGTCGCTGATCGGCGGCACTTGCCTGAGCTTCTACGACTGGTACTGCGACCTGCCGCCGGCCTCGCCGATGACCTGGGGCGAGCAGACCGATGTGCCGGAATCCGCCGACTGGTACAACTCCAGCTATATCATCGCCTGGGGCTCCAACGTGCCGCAGACCCGTACCCCGGATGCGCACTTCTTTACCGAAGTTCGCTATAAAGGGACCAAAACCGTGGCCATCACTCCGGACTACGCCGAAATCGCCAAGCTCTGCGATCTGTGGCTGGCGCCGAAGCAGGGTACCGATGCCGCGATGGCGCTGGCGATGGGCCACGTGATGCTGCGTGAGTTCCATCTTGATAAGCCGAGCCAGTATTTCACCGATTACGTGCGTCGCTACACCGACATGCCGATGCTGGTGATGCTTGAGGAGCGCGACGGCTATTACGCCGCCGGCCGCACGCTGCGCGCGTCCGACCTCGTGGATTCCCTTGGTCAGGAAAAGAATCCGGAATGGAAGACCGTCGCCTTTGACGAGAAAGGCGATCTCACCGTGCCGAACGGTTCCCTCGGATTCCGCTGGGGCGATAAAGGCAAATGGAACCTCGAACAGCGCGATGGCAAAACCGGCGAAGAGATTGAGCTGCGTCTGAGTCTGCTCGGCAGCCATGACGAGGTGGCGGACGTTGGCTTCCCGTACTTCGGCGGCGAAGGTTCTGAGCACTTCAACAAAGTCGCTCTTGAAAACATTCTGCTGCACAAACTGCCGGTCAAACGCCTGCAGCTGGCCGACGGCTCCAGCGCGCTGGTGACCACCGTGTACGATCTGACCATGGCCAACTATGGCCTGGAGCGCGGTCTGAACGATGACAACTGCGCCGCCAGCTATGATGAAGTGAAAGCCTACACCCCGGCCTGGGCGGAGAAAATTACCGGTGTCTCCCGCGCGCATATCATCCGTACCGCCCGCGAGTTTGCCGATAACGCCGATAAAACCCATGGTCGCTCGATGATTATCGTCGGGGCGGGTCTCAACCACTGGTTCCACCTCGACATGAACTACCGCGGTCTGATCAACATGCTGATCTTCTGCGGCTGCGTCGGCCAGAGCGGTGGCGGTTGGGCGCACTATGTGGGCCAGGAAAAACTGCGTCCACAGACCGGCTGGCAGCCGCTGGCGTTCGCCCTTGACTGGCAGCGTCCGGCACGCCATATGAACAGCACCTCGTACTTTTACAACCACTCCAGCCAGTGGCGCTATGAAACCGTGACCGCGCAGGAGCTGCTGTCGCCGATGGCGGATAAATCCCGCTACAGCGGCCATCTGATCGACTTCAACGTCCGCGCCGAGCGGATGGGCTGGCTGCCGTCGGCGCCGCAGCTGGGCGTTAACCCGCTGCGCATCGCCGATGAGGCGAAAAAAGCCGGCATGACGCCGGTGGATTACACCGTCAAATCCCTGAAAGAGGGATCGATTCGCTTTGCGGCGGAGCAGCCGGAAAACGGTAAAAACCATCCGCGTAACCTGTTTATCTGGCGTTCCAACCTGCTGGGCTCCTCCGGTAAAGGCCATGAGTACATGCTCAAGTACCTGCTGGGTACGGAGAACGGCATTCAGGGTAAAGACCTTGGCAAGCAGGGCGGCGTGAAGCCGGAAGAAGTCGAATGGCGAGATAACGGCCTCGACGGCAAGCTGGATCTCGTGGTGACTCTCGACTTCCGTCTGTCGAGCACCTGTCTCTACTCAGACATCGTGCTGCCGACCGCCACCTGGTATGAAAAAGACGACATGAATACCTCGGATATGCATCCGTTTATTCATCCGCTGTCGGCGGCCGTTGACCCGGCCTGGGAATCGAAGAGCGACTGGGATATCTATAAAGGTATCGCGAAGAAATTCTCTGAACTGTGCGTGGGTCACCTCGGTAAAGAAACCGACGTCGTTACGCTGCCGATCCAGCATGATTCCGCCGCGGAAATGGCGCAGCCGCTGGACGTCAAAGACTGGAAGAAGGGCGAATGTGACCTGATTCCGGGGAAAACCGCACCGCATATTATTCCGGTCGAGCGTGATTATCCGGCGACTTACGAGCGCTTCACCTCTATTGGCCCGCTGCTGGAAACCATCGGTAACGGCGGGAAAGGCATCGCCTGGAATACCCAGAGCGAAATGGACCTGCTGCGTAAGCTCAACTACACCAAGGCGGAAGGCCCGGCGAAAGGTCAGCCGAAGCTGGAGACGGCCATTGACGCTGCGGAGATGATCCTCACCCTGGCGCCGGAAACGAACGGTCAGGTGGCGGTGAAGGCGTGGAAAGCGCTGAGCGAGATCACCGGCCGCGAGCACGCGCACCTGGCGCTGAACAAAGAAGACGAGAAGATCCGTTTCCGCGACATTCAGGCGCAGCCGCGGAAAATTATCTCCAGCCCGACCTGGTCAGGTCTGGAAGACGAACACGTCTCCTATAACGCCGGATACACCAACGTTCACGAGCTGATCCCATGGCGTACCCTGTCCGGTCGTCAGTCGCTGTATCAGGATCACCAGTGGATGCGCGACTTTGGCGAAAGCCTGCTGGTTTATCGTCCGCCGATTGACACCCGCTCGGTGAAAGCGGTGATTGGCGAGAAGTCCAACGGCAACCCGGAGAAGGCGCTGAACTTCCTGACCCCGCACCAGAAATGGGGTATCCACTCGACCTACAGCGATAACCTGCTGATGCTGACCCTGTCACGCGGCGGACCGATCGTCTGGATGAGCGAGGCGGATGCGAAAGATCTGGGGATCGAAGATAACGACTGGATCGAAGTGTTCAACGCCAACGGCGCCCTGACGGCGCGCGCCGTGGTGAGCCAGCGCGTACCGGCCGGGATGACCATGATGTATCACGCACAGGAACGCATCGTAAACCTGCCAGGCTCTGAAGTTACCGGCCAGCGCGGCGGGATCCACAACTCGGTTACCCGTATTACGCCGAAACCGACCCATATGATCGGCGGCTATGGCCATCTGGCCTATGGCTTTAACTACTACGGCACCGTCGGCTCCAACCGCGATGAGTTTGTGGTGGTACGTAAGATGAAGAACATTAACTGGTTAGACGGCGAAGGCAATGACCAGGTACAGGAGAGCGTAAAATGAAAATTCGTTCACAAGTCGGCATGGTGCTGAATCTCGATAAGTGCATCGGCTGCCACACCTGCTCGGTCACCTGTAAAAACGTCTGGACCAGCCGGGAAGGGATGGAGTACGCCTGGTTCAATAACGTGGAGAGTAAGCCTGGCGTCGGTTTTCCGAACGACTGGGAAAACCAGGAGAAATGGAAGGGCGGCTGGATCCGCAAAATCAACGGCAAGCTGCAGCCGCGCATGGGCAACCGCGCGATGCTGTTAGGTAAAATCTTCGCGAACCCGCATCTGCCGGGCATCGATGATTACTACGAGCCGTTCGATTACGACTACCAGAACCTGCATAACGCCCCGGAGAGTAAACACCAGCCGATCGCCCGTCCGCGCTCGCTGATCACCGGCCAACGGATGGACAAGATCACCAGCGGTCCGAACTGGGAAGAGATCCTCGGCGGCGAGTTTGAAAAGCGCGCCAAAGACCAGAACTTCGACAACATGCAGAAGGCGATGTACGGCCAGTTCGAGAACACCTTCATGATGTATCTGCCGCGCCTGTGCGAGCACTGCCTGAACCCGGCGTGCGTCGCGACCTGCCCGAGCGGCGCCATCTATAAGCGTGAAGAAGACGGCATCGTGCTCATCGACCAGGACAAGTGCCGCGGCTGGCGGATGTGCATCACCGGCTGCCCGTACAAGAAAATCTACTTCAACTGGAAGAGCGGAAAGTCCGAAAAGTGCATCTTCTGCTACCCGCGTATTGAATCCGGAATGCCGACGGTATGCTCCGAAACCTGCGTGGGCCGAATCCGCTATCTCGGCGTCCTGTTGTATGACGCGGATGCGATCGAAAATGCCGCCAGCACCGAGAACGAGAAAGATCTCTATCAGCGTCAACTGGACGTGTTCCTCGATCCGAACGACCCGAAAGTGATTGAGCAGGCGCTGAAAGATGGCGTACCGCAGGGGGTGATTGAAGCCGCGCAGCAGTCGCCTGTCTGGAAAATGGCGATGGACTGGAAGCTGGCCCTGCCGCTGCACCCGGAATATCGCACCCTGCCGATGGTCTGGTACGTGCCGCCGCTGTCGCCAATTCAGTCCGCCGCCGATGCCGGCGAACTCGGCAGCAATGGGATCCTGCCGGACGTGGAAAGCCTGCGTATTCCGGTGCAGTATCTGGCGAACCTGCTGACCGCCGGCGATACCCAACCGGTCCTGTTGGCCCTGAAGCGGATGCTGGCGATGCGTCACTATAAGCGGGCGGAAACCGTTGACGGCGTTGTCGATACCCGCGCGCTGGATGAGGTGGGCTTAAGCGAAGCGCAGGCTCAGGAGATGTACCGCTACCTGGCGATCGCTAACTACGAAGATCGTTTCGTGGTGCCAAGCAGCCATCGTGAACAGGCGCGGGAAGCGTTCCCGGAGAAAAACGGCTGCGGCTTTAGCTTTGGTGACGGCTGCCACGGCTCTGACAGCCAGTTCAACCTGTTCAACAGCCGTCGCATCGACGCCATCGACGTGACCAGCAAAACGGAGCCGCACGCATGATTGAACTTGTGATTGTGTCGCGCCTGCTCGAATACCCTGACGCTGCCTTATGGCAGCATCAGCAGGAGATGTTCGAGGCGCTTGCGTCATCAGAGAAACTCAGCAAAGAGGATGCTCACGCGCTGGGCGTTTTTCTGCGCGATCTGCTGACTCAGGATCCGCTGGATGCCCAGGCGGCCTATAGCGAACTGTTTGACCGCGGCCGGGCCACCTCGCTGCTGCTGTTTGAACACGTGCACGGCGAATCCCGCGATCGCGGGCAGGCGATGGCTGATCTGATGGCGCAGTATGAGCGCCACGGTCTGCTGCTCGATAGCCATGAGTTGCCGGATCATCTGCCGTTGTATCTGGAGTATCTGGCGCAGCTGCCGGAAGAGGAAGCGCTTGGCGGCCTGCGGGACGTTGCGCCGATCCTCGGCCTGCTCAGCGCGCGGCTGCAGCAGCGCGAGAGCCGCTATGCGGTGCTGTTCGAACTGCTGCTGAAGCTGGCAAACACTCAGGTCGACAGCCAGAAGGTGGCGGAGAAGATTGCCGACGAAGCCCGCGACGATACGCCGCAGGCGCTGGACGCGGTCTGGGAAGAAGAACAGGTGAAATTCTTTGCCGACCAGGGCTGCGGCGAGTCGGAGATTTCCGCTCACCAGCGTCGTTTTGCCGGAGCCGTGGCCCCGCAATATCTGAATATCTCTAACGGAGGACAGCAATAATGCACTTCCTGAATATGTTCTTCTTTGACATTTATCCGTACATTGCGGGTTCAGTGTTCCTGATCGGCAGTTGGCTGCGCTACGACTACGGTCAGTACACCTGGCGCGCCGCCTCCAGCCAGATGCTGGACCGTAAGGGAATGAACCTGGCGTCGAACCTGTTCCATATCGGCATCCTCGGCATTTTCGCCGGCCACTTCCTCGGCATGCTGACCCCGCACTGGATGTATGAATCCTTCCTGCCGATCGACGTCAAGCAGAAGATGGCGATGATCGCCGGCGGCGCCTGCGGCGTGATGACCCTGGTGGGCGGTTTACTGCTGCTTAAGCGTCGTCTGCTCAGCCCACGCGTGCGTGCCACCACCACCGGCGCGGATATTCTGATCCTCTCCCTGCTGATGGTGCAGTGTGCGCTGGGTCTACTGACGATCCCATTCTCTGCCCAGCATATGGACGGCAGCGAAATGATGAAGCTGGTCGGCTGGGCGCAGTCGGTGGTCACCTTCCACGGCGGTGCGTCGCAGCACCTGGATGGCGTGGCGTTTATCTTCCGCGTCCACCTGGTGCTGGGGATGACCCTGTTCCTGCTGTTCCCATTCTCTCGCCTGGTTCATATCTGGAGCGCGCCGGTAGAGTACCTGACGCGCAAATACCAGATTGTCCGCGCCCGTCGCTAACTGGCCCGCGACCGCTGACTGACCCCGCCCTGGCGGGGTTTTTTTTCGCCCCAGCCGAGGTTATTACCGGCGGCGGCAAACAGAATAAGCATCCCGCCGAGCAACTGCACAGGGGTTAACGCATGATGGAAGACCAGATAGTCGACCCCCATCGCCACCAACGGATAAATAAAGGAGAGCGAACCGGTAATGGGCGTCGGCAGCTTCTGTATCGCGCTATATAAAAGCTGATACATGATCCCGGTATGGACGACGCCGAGGATCAGCAGATAGCGCCAGGGGAAGCTGGCAGAAAAGTCGGGCATTTGCACCAGCGGCAGCAGCATCACGACGCCGACGAGCATCTGAATAAAGGCAATATGCTGAGCAGGGAGCGGATGCAGTTTGCGGGCGATGATGGCGGTCAGGGCATAGAAAAATGCCGCGCCTAATGCCAGCAAAACGCCGGCCGTGAGACTTTCGCCGTGCGTCGGGGCAAGCTCGCTTGACAGCAGGATCACCACGCCGCCGAAGGCCAGCAGTAACCATCCCCATTTTACGGCGCTGACCCGTTCCCCCAACACCATGCCCATCAGCACCAGCATAAACGGCTGGGTGTTGTAGACCACCGTGGCCATGCCAATTGAAATACGCGAGTAGGCGGCAAACAGCAGCAGCCAGTTGATGACCAGCGCGATGCCGCCAAGTACCGCGAGGGCGAGGGTGAAGCGCGTGAGACGACTGAAGGGCTGGCGGCTGAGAACGATAAACAGCAGCAGGGTGAGCGCGCCAATCAGGCAGCGCCAGAACACCACATCAATTACCGGCAAACCAGAGAGCAGCACGAACGCGCCGATCGAGCCAGAAATTATCATCGCCAGGCTCATTTGCCAGACGCCGCGGGTAATTTGCATATTTCACCTCCAGAAGTTTTCCAGTATTGTGCGAAAAATCCTGACAGCCTGACATGGCTGAATTAAGGCAAACAGGGGGAAATCCCTTTCATAATTAGGTAAAAAACATGAATGACGTACTTGATGAAATTGACCGGGCGATCCTCACTTGCCTGACTCAGGATGCCAGAGTCTCGTTGAAGGTATTGAGCGCGCGGGTGGGGCTGACCTCGCCGAGCACCGCCGAGCGGGTGAAGCGCCTGGAGGAGCGGGGCGTGATTCAGGGCTATGGGGCGCGGGTGAATCTCGCCGCGCTGGGCTACAGCCTGCAGGCGCTGGTGCGGGTTCGGCCGCTGCCTGGTCTACTGCAAAAGGTGGATAAATATATTCAGGCGATGCCGGAGTGCATTGAAAGTGACAAAGTGACCGGAGAGGACTGTTTCGTGATGCGACTGGTGGTGCGTGATATTGCCCAGCTGGATATGTTACTGGACGGCCTGGCCGAATTTGCGCAGTGCAATACCTCGGTGGTGAAAAGTTCTCCGGTGAAGAGGCGACTGCCCCCGCTGTGAGTTTTCCCGGAGGCGGTGCGGCGCACCCGTCCGGGCTACCAGACGACACACCTGTAGCCTCGCTAAGCGAAGCGCGAGCGAGGAGAGAGCAGAACAGGTGGCTGAAGAGAGTGCAACAGCGGTGGGGGAAGGATGACTCGGCGCTAAAGCGCCTCGCCCTTCGGACCGTTGCCTTCGGCAACGTTCTCTCGCTACGCTCGAGTCGAACCCTGGTCGAAGCTTCTCATCCTTTCCCGTGGGGCAGAATATAGAGTATCGCAGATGGAGTAAGCTGGGGATGACATGAAGAGATGGTGGTGGGGGAAGGATAACTCGGCGCTAAAGCGCCTCGCCCTTCGGACCGTTGCCTGCGGCAACGTTCTCTCGCTTCGCTCGAGTCGAACCTTAGTCGAAGCTTCTCATCCTTTCCCGTGGGGCAGAATATAGAGTATCGCAGATGGAGTAAGCTGGGGATGACATGAAGAGATGGTGGTGGGGGAAGGATTCGAACCTTCGAAGTCGATGACGGCAGATTTACAGTCTGCTCCCTTTGGCCGCTCGGGAACCCCACCAGGGGTAAAATCACATTGTAGGCTATTCAGCACATTGAATGGTGGTGGGGGAAGGATTCGAACCTTCGAAGTCGATGACGGCAGATTTACAGTCTGCTCCCTTTGGCCGCTCGGGAACCCCACCACGGGGTAATGCTTAGTACTGGCCTGCTTCCTTCTCGGGAAGCGGGGCGCATCATACCAAATGATGCGCCCCTGTAAAGCATTCCTTTGACAAAAATAAACTGGTTGCCTGATTTTTACCCGTAACGCCGTAAAGCTAACCAATTCATTTCTCAGTCGATTAAAGAATAATCGTCCGGTTGCCGTAGACGAAGACGCGCTGCGCCAGTACCTGATACAGCGCCCGGCTCAATACGTTTTTTTCGACATCGCGCCCGGCACGCATCATATCTTCTGCGGTATAAGTATGATCGACGTGAATGACGTCCTGCATAATGATGGGGCCTTCGTCCAGATTATCATTCACGTAGTGGGCGGTGGCGCCGATGATCTTCACGCCACGCTCATAGGCCTGATGATACGGACGCGCGCCGATAAACGCCGGCAGGAACGAGTGGTGAATGTTAATGATCTTGTTCGGGAAACGGGCGACAAATTCCGGCGTAAGCACGCGCATATACTTGGCCAGCACCACGTAATCCGGCTCGTGGGCGGCAATCGCGTCGCCCATCTGTTTGTCGTGCTCTTCGCGGCTCAGCCCTTCATGGCTGACCAGTTCAAACGGGATGCCAAAACGTTCCACCAGCGGGCGCAGGGTGTCATGGTTACCAATAACCGCGGCAATATCGACATCCAGCCCGCCGTAATTGGCTTTCATCAGCAGATCGCCGAGGCAGTGGGCCTCTTTCGTCACCAGAATCACCACCCGGCGGCGGCCTGCCGGATTGAGTTCACGAATCGAGCCTTCCGGCAGGGCGCTGTCCAGATCGGCCAGTAGAATAGCGTCGTTGAAAATGCCTTCCAGTTCGGTGCGCATAAAGAAACGACCGGTGCGGTGGTCAACAAATTCGTTGTTCTGCACAATGTTAAGTTCGTGCTTGTAGCAGATATTGGTGATACGCGCGATGAGGCCTTTCTGATCAGGGCAAATAGTGCGTAGTACTTTACGTTGTAATGAATGCATCGCGAGGAAAATCCTGTAGTGTTTGCAAGCGCTGCGGCAGCGTTACTGGCCGCAGCATTTTTTAAATTTTTTACCTGAACCGCAAGGGCAGGGGTCGTTACGGCCAATCAGCGGTCGTGTCCCGTCGATATAGTACCACTGTCCATTTTCTTTTAAGAATCTGGAACGTTCAATAATGGCGCCCGGGCGGTTATTGTCATTAAAGCGGGCGATAAAGCTGACAAAGCCTTCATTTGCGGCTCGTCCTTCATCGCTGGCGAACAGGGTTAAGCCCAGCCATTCTGTGTGGGCAAAGCCTTTCTCCAGTTCGGCGCGAAACTGCCGCGCCTGACAGGACGGATGCCAGGTTTTGATCAGATAGTCGGCATCTTTCATGACGAACGCGCTGTAACGTGAGCGCATAAGCTGTGACGGGCCTGGCGCAAGCTCAGCGCCGGACAGATATCGCTGGCAACATGAGCTATACTCCAGTGCGCTGCCACAGGGGCATAATTGCGACAAAACAGCCTCCATGGAAGAATGAGTAACGGCGCTTCTACGCCAAAGGGCTTTATGTTAACTGAGCCGTGACAATGTTGCCACGCTCAGAGTGGAAGGATAGTTATCAGTACTAATGAGAAAGCTTAAAATTGGTCTGGCGTTAGGTGCGGGTGCCGCCCGCGGATGGTCGCATATTGGCGTCATCAACGCCCTCCAGCAGGCCGGCATTGAGATTGATATCGTGGCCGGTTGCTCTATCGGTTCGCTGGTAGGGGCGGCGTATGCCTGTAACCGGCTCCCGGCGCTTGAGTCCTGGGTCTGCTCTTTCAGCAACTGGGACGTTCTGAAACTGATGGACCTCTCCTGGCGCCGCGGTGGACTGTTGCGGGGTGAAAAGGTATTCAATCATTATCGCCGCATCATGCCCGTGACCGATATCGAACACTGCGAACGGCGATTTGCCGCCGTCGCGACAAATTTAAGCACTGGCAGGGAGCTGTGGTTTACCGAAGGCGATCTGCATTTAGCGATTCGAGCCTCCTGCAGTATGCCGGGGTTAATGTCGCCGGTAAGGCATAATGGTTACTGGCTGGTCGATGGCGCGGTGGTCAATCCGGTTCCCGTGTCGCTTACGCGGGCAATGGGGGCCGATATCGTGATTGCCGTGGATCTGCAACATGATGCCCACCTTATGCAGCAGGATTTATTCTCCCTCGAAACGCCGCGGCGGGAAGCCGAAGCGAAGGAGGGGCCATGGCATACTCGTCTGCGTGCACGCTTGACGCAAATGAGTTCCCGCCGGACGGCCGTGACGCCGACGGCGATGGAGATCATGACCACCTCTATCCAGGTCCTGGAGAATCGTCTTAAACGCAATCGTATGGCGGGTGACCCGCCGGATATCCTGTTGCAACCGTACTGTCCACAAGTCTCGACGCTTGATTTCCATCGCGCCGGCGAGGCGATTACCGCAGGGCAGCTGGCGGTAGAAAAGAAAATGGATGAATTATTACCCTTAGTGCGTACCGCGATTTGACGCACGAGTACCTGACTTAAGCAAATTCTGACAGGCGATAGTGAGAATAGCGTGCCACTATTGAATTATCGTCAGCCAGGGGAGATATCATGACGCAGCCATTGGCGGGAAAACAGATTCTGATAGTTGAAGACGAACCCGTTTTCCGCTCACTCTTGCATGGATGGCTGACCTCGCTGGGAGCAACGACCTTCCAGGCGGAAGATGGCAAGGATGCCCTGCATAAAATGACGGAGGTGCATCCGGACCTGATGATTTGCGACATTTCGATGCCGAGAATGAACGGTCTGGAGCTGGTGGAGACGTTGCGTAATCGCGGCGAGCAGCTACCGATCCTGATGATTTCCGCTACCGAAAACATGGCCGATATAGCCAAAGCGTTGCGGCTTGGCGTTCAGGACGTGTTGTTAAAGCCAGTAAAAGATTTCAATCGCCTGCGTGAAACCGTTTATGCGTGCCTCTATCCTGCGATGTTCAGTTCACGTGTGGAAGAGGAAGAGCGTCTATTTGAGGACTGGGACGCGCTGGTCAGTAATCCTACCGCCGCCTCACGATTACTGCAGGAATTACAGCCGCCGGTGCAACAGGAAATGTCGCACTGCCGCATTCATTATCGCCAGCTGGTGTCGGCGGATAAACCCGGTCTGGTACTCGATATCGCGCCGCTCTCGGACAATGATTTGGCCTTCTATTGTCTGGATGTCACACGAGCAGGAGATAATGGCGTACTGGCAGCTTTATTATTGCGCGCGTTGTTCAATGGCTTGTTACAGGAGCAACTGGCGCATCAGGGACAACGGCTTCCAGAAATGGGGAGTCTGCTAAAACAGGTGAATCAGCTGCTGCGTCAGGCAAACCTTCCCGGTCAGTTTCCTTTGTTAGTGGGGTATTACCACAGCGGACTGAAAAATTTAATTCTGGTGTCGGCGGGGCTCAATGGCACGCTGAATACCGGTGAGCATCAAATTCAGATTAGTAATGGCGTTCCTTTGGGAACGTTGGGTGATGCTTACCTTAACCAAATTAGCCAGCGTTGTACCTCATGGCAGTGCCAAATTTGGGGGGCTGGAGGGCGTTTACGCTTAATGTTGTCTGCGGAATGAGCAATTACGGTTATATCTAAGCAGACGGGATTACCCGTTGCCCTTTAGCGGTGGTAACATCGAGCAGTTTTATGCGTAAAAGTCCTAATTCGAGGCTATCGGAAGCTTTTCAGACCAGTGAATACGCGGTTGACTGATATACTCGACACGTTATTTGTAACGAGAAGTTTAAAAAACAAACAGTCCAGGAGATTTCAATGGCTGCCCTTAATTCTAAAGTCAGAAAAGCGGTTATCCCGGTTGCGGGATTAGGCACCAGGATGCTGCCGGCCACCAAAGCGATTCCAAAAGAAATGCTGCCGCTGGTAGATAAGCCGTTAATTCAGTACGTTGTTAATGAATGTATCGCTGCAGGAATTACTGAAATTGTTCTGGTAACGCACTCGTCCAAAAACTCTATCGAAAACCATTTCGATACCAGTTTTGAGCTGGAAGCGATGCTGGAAAAACGTGTGAAACGCCAGCTGCTGGAAGAAGTGCAGTCTATTTGTCCGCCACACGTAACCATTATGCAAGTTCGTCAGGGCCTGGCAAAAGGTCTGGGACACGCGGTGCTTTGCGCCCATCCGGTGGTGGGTGATGAGCCGGTCGCAGTTATTCTGCCAGACGTTATTCTGGATGAATATGAATCCGATCTGAGCCGCGATAACCTCGCGGAGATGATCTCTCGTTTCGATGAGACCGGCGCCAGCCAGATTATGGTTGAGCCTGTCGACGACGTGACCGCTTACGGTGTCGTTGACTGTAAAGGTGAATCCCTCAAGCCGGGAGAAAGCGTGCCGATGGTAGGCGTGGTCGAGAAGCCAAAAGCTGACGTCGCGCCGTCCAACCTGGCGGTGGTGGGGCGCTATGTCCTCAGCGCCGATATCTGGCCGCTGCTGGCGAAGACTCCTCCGGGTGCCGGTGATGAAATTCAGCTGACTGACGCGATTGATATGCTGATCGAAAAAGAGACTGTCGAAGCTTATCACATGAAAGGCAAGAGCCATGACTGCGGTAATAAGCTTGGCTACATGCAGGCGTTCGTCGAATATGGTATTCGCCACAAAACGCTGGGTGACGATTTTAAAGCCTGGCTGGAAACCGCGGTCACGAAGTAATCTGCCGCGCTGTTGAAAGCACAAAACCGGGAGCCGCAGATGCGCTCCCGGTTTTTTATATCGGCCCTGGAGCAAAAAAAATCCCGCCGCAGCGGGATTTTTTATATCAAAACAACGGAGATTAGATCAGGAAATCGTCCAGTGATTTACCTTGCTCATCCATTGCTTTTTTGATCACCGCCGGGGTACGGCCCTGGCCGGTCCAGGTTTTGGTTTCGCCGTTTTCGTCGACATAGCTGTATTTAGCCGGACGTGCAGCACGCTTGGTTTTGGTACCGGCTTTAACGGCTGCCATGGTGCTCAGCAGTTCATTCGGATCAATACCGTCAGCAATCAGCATTTCACGGTATTGCTGCAGCTTACGCGTACGTTCTTCAATTTCTGCTGCGGCGGCGTTTTCTTCTTCACGGCGCTCGTTAACAACGACTTCTAATTTTTCCAGCATTTCTTCGAGCGTTTCCAGGGTGCATTCTCTTGCCTGCGCACGAAGAGTACGGATGTTGTTCAAAATTTTAAGTGCTTCGCTCATTGTAGTAATCTCAAACTTATATTGTGGGGTGGTTTGTTGAACTAATAATAGAGCGATAAAATGCGTTGTGCAATAGGGGGGAATGTAAGGAATTCAAAATTACTGGTTATTTGTCGCGAGAATTAATTAATTTAAGTTAAAATTCCCGTGCCGCTTCACATCTTTCATCCTTATAGCGATGAGGAGAAGGTAAGCTAAAACCCTGAGACGGTATGCTTTTTCTGAGGTACGGTGAGAAAAATTATCCTTTACATGGGTAAATAACCCTCGTCAGTATTAGCGCATTTTTGGTTACGAGACTTAATATAAAACAACGTGCGGCCCAGCTTATAGCCCCATAGTTAACCGCCCTATAAGCACGAAAAGACAATGGTTACCCCGCCAGTAGCGTAACGGGGCGCACAAATAATGGCCCTGTAAATTCAATTCATCCTCTTAATCCTTTGGCTTTGCAGGCTCTTCGGCTGCGATACAATACCCCTGCTAAATGGGCGGCTGTACGCATAAAATATGGTATAATCGCCGCCGCGATAAAACACTTTGATTGGGGTCACGCAGCCGATGGCACAACTTTATTTCTACTACTCTGCAATGAATGCAGGTAAGTCGACCGCTCTGTTGCAATCTTCGTACAATTACCAGGAGCGGGGGATGCGTACCGTCGTTTATACCGCTGAGATTGATGACCGCTTTGGCGCCGGAAAAGTTAGCTCGCGTATCGGTCTCTCATCGCCGGCCCGTTTGTATAATCCACAGACGTCGCTATATAACGATATTGCCGCAGAGCACAAGTTAAAACCGATTCACTGCGTGCTGGTGGATGAAAGCCAGTTTCTGACGCGCGAGCAGGTTCATGAGCTGTCTGAAGTTGTCGATACGCTGGACATTCCGGTGCTTTGCTATGGCCTGCGGACAGACTTTCGCGGTGAGCTCTTCACCGGTAGCCAGTATTTGCTGGCCTGGTCAGATAAGCTGGTGGAGCTGAAAACCATCTGTTTCTGCGGACGAAAGGCTAGCATGGTGCTGCGCCTCGATCAGGAGGGGCGTCCTTATAATGAGGGCGAGCAGGTCGTCATCGGCGGTAATGAACGATACGTTTCAGTCTGTCGTAAGCATTATAAAGAAGCGCTGAGCGTCGGCTCGTTAACCCAGGTACAAAACCTGCACCGCCCCTGCTAATACGCGCAGAAGCTCGTCCAGGCGCCTGTAGGCGCCTTTTTTATTGCCTGCGCTCCGTTGGGTTAGCAGGGTTAAAGCATGGCTGACGGCAGGCAAAAAAAAGCCCCGTCAGATGACGGGGCTTGCAGAACGTTTATGCTTGTTGATTAAGCGGATTTTTTCGCTTTTTTCTCAGCTTTCACTGGTGCCGCTTCGGCTTTCGCGGCGGCTTCGCCTTCGACGAACTCGCGACCGTAGTAGGTATCCAGCAGGATCTGTTTCAGTTCGGAGATCAGCGGGTAGCGCGGGTTAGCGCCGGTGCACTGGTCATCGAATGCATCTTCAGACAGCTTATCAACGTGGGCCAGGAAGTCAGCTTCCTGAACGCCAGCTTCGCGGATAGATTTCGGAATACCCAGCTCAGCTTTCACGCTTTCCAGCCATGCCAGCAGTTTCTCGATTTTCGCTGCGGTGCGGTCGCCCGGTGCGGAGAGACCCAGGTGATCGGCGATTTCAGCGTAGCGACGACGAGCCTGCGGACGGTCGTACTGGCTGAACGCGGTCTGCTTGGTCGGGTTGTCATTCGCGTTGTAGCGGATAACGTTGCAGATCAGCAGGGCGTTGGCCAGACCGTGCGGAATATGGAACTGGGAACCCAGTTTGTGCGCCATGGAGTGGCACACGCCGAGGAAGGCGTTAGCAAACGCAATACCGGCGATGGTGGCGGCACTGTGTACGCGCTCGCGGGCAACCGGGTTCTTGGAACCTTCGTGGTAGGACGCCGGCAGGTACTCTTTCAGCAGCTTCAGCGCCTGCAGAGCCTGGCCGTCAGAGAACTCAGAAGCCAGAACGGAAACGTAAGCTTCCAGGGCGTGGGTCACTGCATCCAGACCACCGAACGCACACAGCGATTTCGGCATATCCATCACCAGGTTGGCATCGACGATGGCCATATCCGGGGTCAGCGCGTAGTCCGCCAGCGGATATTTCTGACCTGTCGCGTCGTCGGTCACAACGGCGAACGGCGTAACTTCAGAACCGGTACCGGAGGTGGTAGTGATCGCCACCATCTTGGCTTTAACGCCCATTTTCGGGAACTTGTAGATACGTTTACGGATATCCATAAAGCGCAGGGCCAGTTCTTCGAAGTGGGTTTCCGGATGTTCGTACATGACCCACATGATTTTCGCCGCATCCATCGGGGAACCGCCGCCCAGCGCGATGATCACGTCTGGTTTGAAGGAGTTCGCCAGTTCAGCACCTTTACGTACGATGGTCAGCGTCGGGTCAGCTTCAACTTCGAAGAAGACTTCAGTTTCCACACCCGCAGCTTTCAGTACGGAGGTGATCTGATCGGCATAACCGTTGTTGAACAGGAAGCGGTCAGTCACGATCAGCGCGCGTTTGTGACCATCAGTAATCACTTCATCCAGTGCGATAGGCAGGGAGCCACGACGGAAGTAGATAGATTTCGGAAGTTTGTGCCACAACATGTTTTCAGCTCGCTTAGCAACGGTTTTCTTGTTGATCAGGTGTTTCGGACCAACGTTTTCAGAGATGGAGTTACCACCCCAGGAACCACAACCCAGAGTCAGGGAAGGAGCGAGTTTGAAGTTGTACAGGTCACCGATACCACCCTGAGAAGCCGGGGTGTTGATCAGGATACGCGCCGTTTTCATCATCTGGCCGAAGTAAGCCACGCGAGCCGGCTGGTTATCCTGGTCGGTGTACAGGCAAGAGGTATGACCGATACCGCCCATGGCGACCAGTTTTTCTGCTTTGGTCACGGCGTCTTCGAAATCTTTCGCACGGTACATCGCCAGCGTCGGAGACAGTTTTTCGTGAGCAAACGGCTCGCTTTCGTCAACGTCGGTGACTTCGCCAATCAGGATTTTAGTCGTGGCCGGTACGGTGAAGCCTGCCAGTTCAGCGATTTTCGCTGCAGGCTGACCAACGATAGCGGCGTTCAGCGCGCCATTTTTCAGGATAATGTCCTGAACGGCTTTCAGCTCTTTACCCTGCAGCAGGTAGCCGCCGTGGCTGGCGAAACGTTCGCGAACCGCGTCATAAACGGAATCAACCACCACAACGGACTGCTCAGAAGCACAGATAACGCCGTTATCGAAGGTTTTAGACATCAGAACGGAAGCAACGGCGCGTTTGATGTCAGCCGTTTCATCAATCACCACCGGGGTGTTACCGGCACCTACGCCGATAGCAGGTTTACCGGAGCTGTATGCTGCTTTCACCATGCCTGGACCACCGGTTGCAAGGATCAGGTTGATATCCGGGTGGTGCATCAGGGCGTTAGACAGCTCAACAGACGGCTGATCGATCCAACCAATCAGGTCTTTCGGTGCGCCGGCAGCGATGGCAGCCTGCAGGACAATGTCAGCCGCTTTGTTAGTGGCTTCTTTAGCACGCGGGTGCGGAGAGAAAATGATGGCGTTACGCGTCTTCAGGCTGATGAGCGATTTGAAGATGGCTGTTGAAGTCGGGTTCGTGGTCGGAACGATACCGCAGATGATGCCGATAGGTTCAGCGATAGTGATGGTACCAAAAGTGTCGTCTTCTGACAGGACGCCACAGGTTTTTTCGTCTTTATAAGCGTTGTAGATGTATTCGGAAGCGAAGTGGTTTTTGATCACTTTGTCTTCAACGATGCCCATGCCGGATTCGGCAACGGCCATTTTGGCGAGAGGGATTCGAGCATCTGCAGCGGCCAGCGCGGCGGCGCGGAAGATTTTGTCGACTTGTTCTTGAGTGAAACTGGCATATTCACGCTGGGCTTTCTTGACACGCTCAACAAGCGCGTTCAGTTCAGCGATATTAGTAACAGCCATAATGCTCTCCTGATAATGTTAAACTTTTTTAGTAAATCAGTCGCTCGATTCGACATTATAGACAGGCTGTAAACAGCTTGCATGTAAATGTTTATGTAGGAAAATCAGGACGCTGTTTTACCGATTTACTAAAAAAGCTTTATCTTTTTAACTTTCAGGTACTGCTGCCTTCCACTCTGTTGGTGTCATCAAGATTACTCACTTCTGAGTACAAATTACGTGATTTAGATCAAGTATTGGCACTGCTGATACCTTTCAGCTGACTGCTTTTTGACCGGTTCGATCAAGTGTAATGGGAGGGTTTTGAAATTAAAAAAACGATTAGCATTAAAACTACAAATAGCTAACATTCGATACATATCACCGGGTTATGCATATTTATAATGAATATTGCATGCAAAAAGCGTATGTTTCGCGCAGTTATTTTATGCTGTTAACAGTCAACCGCCAATTTTGATGATGCTGCGGAGCCCATTGTGCCTCAATCACTGTTCGATTTTTCTGCATATTTCAAGTTTTTCATCGGCTTATTTGCTCTGGTTAACCCGGTGGGCATTATTCCTGTGTTCATTAGTATGACCAGCTACCAACCGGCAGCAGTGCGCAATAAGACCAACCTGACCGCCAACCTGTCGGTGGCGATCATCCTCCTGACGTCATTGTTTCTCGGCGATGGCATTCTGCAGATTTTTGGTATCTCCATTGATTCATTCCGTATCGCCGGCGGCATCCTGGTGGTGACCATCGCGATGTCGATGATCAGCGGTAAGCTCGGTGAAGATAAGCAGAACAAGCAGGAGAAGTCGGAGACGGCGGTGCGGGAGAGCATCGGCGTGGTTCCTCTCGCGCTACCGCTAATGGCCGGACCGGGGGCAATCAGTTCCACTATCGTGTGGGGTACGCGGTATCACTCCTGGGTGCACCTCGTCGGTTTTTCACTGGCGATTGCCGTCTTTGCCCTCTGCTGCTGGGGGATTTTCCGCATGGCGCCGTGGCTGGTGCGTCTGCTAGGGCAGACAGGGATCAACGTCATCACCCGTATTATGGGCCTGCTGCTGATGGCCCTTGGCATTGAGTTTATTGTGACGGGGATTAAAGCGCTCTTTCCGGGGCTGCTGAGTTAGCTGGTTGCCACGCAGGCGGGTAGGTTCCCTTCTCGCCTGCGCGATTATTAGCAAAACCTATTAGCCAGCGCGTAACCGGCGGTAGGAATAACATTTTGCGATATCGCTATTAATTCCATAATTTTCATTAATATATGAAATATTCCTCTTAACATTCCCCTCACGTCTCCCCATCCTGTGATGTTATTTTCTTCACATCATTCTCTGGTACTTGCTGTCGGATCATCGAAATGATATTAGTAATTTTAACAAGGCTGTAGATGAATGTGCTAAAAAGTAATCTATTGTTAAATTTTTGTACAAAAAATCATCTTGCGGTCGTTGATCAGTATGTTGGCTGGTGAAAGCATCATAACTAAATGATTAATAATGATATTTTTCTATCGGTGTTTTGTGGCAACCGCGAGTAACGCTGGCAAAGCCGGCAATAAAAGAGAATCCGGTAACATATTTGCAAATTGCATTGGCGGAGGTGTTTACCTTTTGGTACTTTCCGCCGTTATCGTCTGCTGAATTATGTGCGTAAATGAGAATCATTTTTAATGATCTCGCTATGCCGGAACTGCCCCCCAGCGAGGGGGAACGAATCGACGTTAAGACTGCCGTTCGAGCGGTCGTAATAAATAAGTCGGTGATAGCAATCTGCCAATCGCAAACACTCCTGCGCTGGACAGATCCCCTAAACGGGAAAAAAACAGGCTGGTTAAAAAACCAGTAATTATAATGACTGGAGTTACAACACAATGACCATCATCACTAAAAAACGTTTGATCGCCGCAGGAGTGCTATCCGCACTCATGGCCGGCAATATGGCTATGGCAGCGGATGTCCCGGCCGGTGTGCAGCTTTCGGATAAGCAAACGCTGGTGCGAAATAGCGGCGCCGAACCGCAATCGCTGGACCCGAATAAAATCGAAGGGGTGCCTGAGGCGAATATTAGCCGCGACCTGTTCGAAGGCTTGCTGAATACCTCGCCGAAAGATGGCCACCCGATCCCTGGCGTGGCAGAGAGCTGGGATAATAAAGATTTCAAAGTCTGGACTTTCCATCTGCGTAAAGATGCGAAATGGTCTAACGGCGAGCCGGTGACCGCCCAGGACTTCGTTTATAGCTGGCAGCGTCTGGTGGATCCGAAAACCGCGTCTCCTTATGCCAGCTATCCGCAGTATGGTCATATCGTGAACGTCGACGAAATCATTGACGGCAAGAAAGCTCCGAGCGAACTGGGCGTAAAAGCCATTGACGACCACACGCTGGAAGTCACCCTCAGCGAGCCAGTACCCTATTTTTATAAACTGCTGGTTAACCCGGCGATGTCTCCTGTCTACAAACCAGCGATTGAAAAATTTGGCGAGAAGTGGACGCAGCCTGGCAATATCGTCACCAACGGCGCGTACACCCTGAAAGACTGGGTGGTCAACGAACGTATCGTCATGGAGCGCAACCCGCATTACTGGGATAATGCCAAAACCGTTATTAACACTGTCACCTGGCTGCCGACCTCTTCTGAAGTGACCTATGTTAACCGTTACCGCAGCGGTGAGCTGGATATGACCTATAACCAGCTGCCGATCGAGCTCTTCCAGAAACTGAAAAAAGAGATCCCGAACGAGCTGCACGTTGACCCGTATCTGTGTACTTATTACTACGAAATTAACAATCAGAAAGCACCGTTCACCGACGTGCGCGTACGTACCGCGCTGAAGCTGGGTCTGGACCGCGACATTATTGCCAATAAGGTAAAAGGACAGGGCGATCTGCCGGCCTACGGCTACACCCCGCCGTATACCGATGGCGCGAAACTGACCGAGCCGGAATGGTTTACCTGGTCGCAGGAAAAACGGAATGAAGAAGCGAAAAAACTGCTGGCCGAAGCCGGCTATAGCGCCGATAAACCGTTGACCTTCAACCTGCTGTATAACACCTCTGATTTGCACAAGAAGCTGGCGATTGCCGCCGCCTCGCTGTGGCGTAAAAACCTGGGCATTGACGTGAAGTTAGTCAACCAGGAGTGGAAAACGTTCCTCGATACCCGTCATCAGGGTACCTATGACGTGGCGCGTGCAGGCTGGTGCGCCGACTATAACGAGCCAACCTCATTCCTGAATACCATGCTTTCAGACAGCTCAATGAACACTGCGCACTATAAGAGCCCGGCGTTCGATAAGATTATGGCTGAATCCGTGAAAGCATCCGATGAAGCGCAGCGCACTGCAGCCTATGCGAAAGCAGAGCAGCAGCTGGACAAAGACAGCGCGATCGTACCGGTCTATTACTACGTTAACGCCCGCCTGGTGAAACCGTGGGTCGGTGGCTACACCGGTAAAGACCCGATGGATAACGTCTATACCAAAGACCTTTACGTTATCAAACATTAATGGCAATACGTGGAGCGGGCCTGTGCTCGCTCCATCGTGTCTTATTTGAGAGCAGTGCAAAGGCACACGCCAGAAGGTACGGGCAATGTTAAAATTTATCTTACGTCGCTGTCTGGAAGCGATTCCGACGCTATTCATTCTTATTACCATTTCATTCTTCATGATGCGTCTGGCTCCGGGAAGTCCTTTTACCGGGGAACGCACGCTACCGCCGGAAGTCATGGCGAATATTGAAGCAAAATACCATTTAAACGACCCCATCATGACGCAGTACTTCAATTACCTGAAGCAGCTGGCGCATGGCGATTTTGGTCCTTCCTTTAAATACAAAGATTATTCGGTCAACGATCTGGTGGCGGCCAGCTTCCCGGTTTCGGCGAAACTGGGCTTCGCTGCCTTTTTGCTGGCGGTAGTGATCGGCGTCGCTGCGGGCGTTATTGCCGCTTTGAAGCAGAATACCCGCTGGGACTATGCGGTGATGGGGGTAGCCATGACCGGCGTGGTTATTCCGAGCTTTGTGGTGGCGCCTCTGCTGGTGATGATCTTTGCTATTACCCTGCACTGGCTGCCGGGCGGCGGCTGGAACGGCGGGGCGTTGAAATTTATGATCCTGCCGATGGTGGCGCTTTCCCTGGCCTATATCGCCAGCATCGCGCGAATTACCCGCGGCTCAATGATTGAAGTGCTGCACTCTAACTTTATCCGCACCGCGCGGGCGAAGGGGCTGCCGATGCGCCGCATTATTTTGCGCCATGCGCTGAAGCCGGCGCTGCTGCCGGTGCTCTCCTATATGGGGCCGGCTTTCGTGGGCATCATTACGGGCTCAATGGTCATTGAAACCATTTACGGCCTGCCGGGGATTGGCCAGCTGTTCGTTAACGGGGCGCTTAACCGCGACTACTCGCTGGTGCTCAGCCTGACGATCCTCGTGGGTGCCCTGACTATTCTGTTCAACGCCATCGTTGACGTGCTTTACGCCGTTATCGATCCGAAGATTCGCTACTGAAGCCGGAGTTCGCCATGATGTTAAGTAAGAAAAATAGCGAGGCGCTGGAAAACTTCAGTGAGAAGCTGGAAGTGGAGGGGCGTAGCCTCTGGCAGGATGCGCGTCGCCGCTTTATGCATAACCGCGCCGCGGTCACCAGCTTGATTATGCTGGTGCTCATTGCGCTGTTCGTGACCTTCGCGCCGATGGTGTCGTCATTCTCCTATTTCGATACCGACTGGGGCATGATGTCCAATGCCCCGGACATGGCCTCTGGCCACTACTTTGGGACCGACTCCTCCGGTCGCGATCTGCTGGTGCGCGTGGCGATCGGCGGGCGTATTTCGCTGATGGTTGGGGTGGCGGCGGCGCTGGTGGCGGTGATCCTCGGCACGCTGTACGGTTCGCTTTCCGGGTATCTCGGCGGCAAAGTGGATTCGGTGATGATGCGTCTGCTGGAGATCCTCAACTCCTTCCCGTTTATGTTCTTCGTTATCCTGCTGGTGACCTTTTTTGGTCAGAATATCCTGTTGATTTTTGTCGCTATCGGCATGGTCTCCTGGCTGGATATGGCCCGTATCGTACGCGGACAGACCTTGAGCCTGAAGCGCAAAGAGTTTATTGAGGCGGCGCAGGTCGGCGGGGTCTCCACAGCGAGCATCGTGCTGCGCCATATCGTTCCTAATGTGCTGGGTGTGGTGGTGGTGTACGCCTCGCTGCTGGTCCCCAGTATGATCCTCTTCGAATCTTTCCTCAGCTTCCTGGGGCTGGGGACGCAGGAGCCGCTCAGCAGCTGGGGGGCATTGCTCAGCGATGGCGCCAACTCAATGGAAGTCTCGCCCTGGCTGCTGCTGTTCCCGGCGGGTTTCCTGGTGGTGACCCTGTTCTGTTTCAACTTTATCGGCGATGGTCTGCGTGATGCCCTCGACCCGAAAGACCGCTAAGGAGCGCTGCCATGACCATGATTGAAACGGCAAAAGCGCCGCAAGCGCAGAGTCACAGCGGCCTGCTGCTGGACGTGAAAGATCTTCGCGTCACCTTTAAAACGCCGGATGGCGATGTCACCGCCGTCAATGATCTGAACTTCACCCTCCAGGCGGGCGAAACGCTCGGTATTGTCGGGGAGTCCGGCTCCGGTAAATCGCAGACCGCCTTCGCCCTGATGGGGCTGCTGGCGGCCAACGGTCGCATCGGGGGTTCCGCCACCTTTAACGGTCGGCAAATCCTCAATTTGCCCGAGCGTGAGCTGAACAAACTGCGCGCCGAGCAAATCTCGATGATTTTCCAGGATCCGATGACCTCTCTGAACCCATATATGCGGGTGGGAGAGCAGTTAATGGAAGTCCTGATGCTGCATAAGGGGCTGAGCAAAGCCGAAGCATTTGAAGAGTCGGTCAAGATGCTCGACGCGGTGAAAATGCCGGAAGCGCGCAAGCGCATGAAGATGTTCCCGCACGAGTTCTCCGGCGGGATGCGCCAGCGCGTGATGATTGCCATGGCGCTACTGTGCCGGCCGCGGCTGCTGATTGCCGATGAGCCGACCACCGCCCTGGACGTCACTGTGCAGGCGCAGATCATGACGTTACTGAATGAGCTGAAACGCGAATTTAATACGGCCATCATTATGATCACCCATGACCTCGGAGTCGTGGCGGGGATCTGCGATAAAGTGCTGGTGATGTATGCGGGCCGCACCATGGAGTACGGTCAGGCGCGCGATGTCTTTTATCAGCCGTCGCACCCATACTCTATTGGGCTGTTGAATGCGGTTCCTCGTCTGGATGCCGAAGGCGATGCGTTATTGACCATTCCGGGCAACCCGCCGAACCTGCTGCGTTTGCCGAAAGGCTGCCCATTCCAGCCGCGCTGTCCGCATGCAATGGAACAGTGCAGTAGCGCGCCGCCGCTGGAGTCTTTCGCGCCAGGTCGCCTGCGCGCCTGCTTTAAACCGGTGGGGGATCTGCTATGAACGCCGTAACTGAACAACGAAAAGTCCTGCTCGAAATTGCCGACCTGAAGGTGCATTTCGATATTAAAGATGGCAAACAGTGGTTCTGGCAGCCGTCGAAAACGCTGAAAGCCGTAGATGGCGTGACGCTGCGTCTCTATGAAGGCGAGACCCTCGGCGTGGTGGGGGAGTCAGGCTGCGGTAAATCGACTTTCGCCCGCGCCATCATTGGCCTGGTGAAGGCCACCGATGGCAAAGTGGCCTGGTTGGGTAAAGATCTGCTGGGCATGAAGCAGGAAGAGTGGCGCGACGTGCGCAGCGATATCCAGATGATCTTCCAGGATCCGCTGGCCTCGCTGAACCCGCGTATGACCATCGGAGAAATCATCGCTGAACCGCTGCGTACCTATCATCCGAAGATGCCGCGTCAGGAAGTGCGCGATCGCGTGAAGGCGATGATGATGAAAGTCGGGCTGTTGCCTAACCTGATCAACCGCTATCCGCACGAGTTCTCTGGCGGTCAGTGTCAGCGCATCGGCATCGCGCGGGCGCTGATCCTCGAGCCGAAGCTGATTATCTGCGATGAGCCGGTGTCCGCACTTGACGTGTCCATCCAGGCCCAGGTGGTCAACCTGCTGCAGCAGCTGCAGCGTGAAATGGGACTGTCGCTGATATTTATCGCCCACGATCTGGCGGTAGTTAAGCACATCTCCGATCGCGTACTGGTGATGTATCTGGGCCATGCGGTGGAACTGGGAACCTACGATGAGGTGTACCATAATCCGCTGCATCCCTATACCAAAGCGCTGATGTCGGCGGTGCCGATCCCCGATCCGGACCTCGAAAAAACGAAAACCATCCAACTGCTGGAGGGCGAATTACCCTCGCCGATTAATCCGCCTTCGGGCTGTGTCTTCCGCACCCGCTGTCCGCTCGCCGGACCGGAGTGCGCCAAAACCCGTCCGGTGCTGGAAGGCAGCTTCCGCCATGCGGTTTCCTGCCTTAAGGTAGACCCGTTATAATCTCAGGGGCTGACGCAGGTCAGCCCTTTTTTTATGCGAGGTTAACGAAGTGGGTATGCTTTCTGCCGCTCGTCTGCGGCTTTATCATTTACTTTTCGATCAGAACCGACGTTCCGGCCGCCGCTTTGAAGGTCTGTGCGGACTTTTCGCATTGCTCAGCGTGGTGGTGATATTTGTCGAGTCGGGGCTGGGCACGCAATATCATCTGACATTAGATGAATGGCATATTTTCGTCTGGCTGGAGCTGCTGGTGACCGCGGTCTTTACCCTGGAGTATCTGCTGCGTATTGCGACATGGCCCAATCCGCTCCACTACATTTTCAGCTTCTGGGGATTTATTGACTTAGCGACCATCCTGCCGCTGTACGTGATGTGGCTATGGCCGGAAATTAGCCTCAATTATGTCTTTGCCTGGCGGGCAATGAGGGCGATCCGCGCGTTGCGTATTCTCAAACTGTTGCGCTTTATGCCTTCGCTCAATGTGTTCTGGCGGGCGATTGTCAGCGCGCGCCATCAGCTGATCCTGTTCTATTCGTTTATCGCCATTGTGATGGTGATTTTCGGCTCGTTAATGTACCTGATAGAAGGGCCAGAGTATGGTTTTACCACGCTCAACGCTTCGGTCTATTGGGCCATTGTAACCATCACTACCGTCGGCTACGGGGATATCACGCCGCATACACCGCTGGGCCGCATCCTGGCCTCCATTCTCATCCTGATCGGATACTCCATTATTGCCATTCCGACCGGGCTTATCACCACCCATATGACCAGCGCCCTGAACCGGCGGCGTCAGCAGCGGGTATGCCCGCAGTGCCAGCAGGGCCACCATGACGATAACGCCCGGTTTTGTCACGCCTGTGGCCATGCGTTACCGCAGTAAACCCTCGGCATAAAAAAAGCCTGCCGGGAGGAACGCGGCAGGCTTTTCACTGGCTAGTCAGCGTTATTCACGCCACAGAATATGACACAGCTTATGATCTTTCTCGCGGCACAGCAGTACGCGGGCGAAGATATCATTGATTTCCCCGCCGTCGGTATCCGCCAGGCCAATCACCACTTCGGCGAAGAAATCCGGGTTCAGATCGTAATCCACATGCTCTTCCCAGTCTGCAGACGGGTCGAACAGCTCGGCGCCGCCGCGCTCCTCAAACTGCAGGTTAAACAGAATGATGTCCGCCGGGTCGAGGTTATCGGCCGCCAGTTCGAGGAAGATGTCGTATGCCTGCTCAAGCGTTTCGTCTTCGGTCAGACGGTTGTTTAAATCCATATCCATGATTGCTACTCATTCGGTATCTGATGGGCACGTTTTACAGCAACGGGCTGAAGAAGTAAAACAGTCGCTCGGCGATCCGCTGCCACAGCGGACGTTTTAACCAGCGACGGGCGTCCAGCAGGCGCGAGCGCGAGATATAGTCATCCTGGACCGCCGCCAGATCGCTGCCGAAGCCGGCGTCATCGATGACCAGCGTGATTTCAAAATTGAGCCACAGGCTGCGCATATCCAGATTCACGGTACCCACCAGACTCAGTTCGCCATCGACCAGCACGCTCTTGGTATGCAACAGGCCGCCTTCGAACTGGTAAATCTTCACCCCTGCTGCCAGCAGCTCGGTGAAAAAGGCCCGGCTGGCCCAGCCCACCAGCAGCGAATCGTTCTTGCGCGGTAAAATAATACTCACGTCCACGCCGCGCTGGGCGGCGGTACAGATCGCGTGCAGCAGGTCGTCGCTGGGTACGAAGTAGGGCGTGGTCATGATCAAATGCTCTTTCGCCGCGTAGGCGGCGGTGAGCAGCGCCTGATGGATAAGATCTTCCGGAAACCCCGGGCCGGAGGCGATCGTGTGGATGGTATGTCCACTGGCCTCTTCAAACGGCATGATATTGACGTCCGGCGGCGGCGGCAGAATACGCTTTCCGGTCTCGATCTCCCAGTCACAGGAGTAGACGATGCCCATCGAGGTCGCCACCGGGCCTTCCATGCGCGCCATCAGGTCAATCCATTGTCCGACCCCTGAGTCCTGTTTAAAGTAGCGGGGATCAACCATATTCATGCTGCCGGTGTAGGCGATATAGTTATCGATCATCACCATTTTGCGATGCTGACGCAGGTCCATCCGGCGCAGAAACACACGCATCAGATTGACCTTGAGAGCCTCGACCACTTCAATGCCGGCGTTACGCATCATTGCCGCCCATGGGCTGCGGAAAAAAGCCACACTGCCCGCGGAGTCGAGCATCAACCGGCAGTGAACCCCGCGACGGGCGGCGGCCATCAGCGATTCGGCGACGCTGTCGGCCATGCCGCCTGGCTGCCAGATATAGAAGACCATCTCAATATTATGGCGAGCCAGTTGAATATCGCGGATCAGGGCCTGCATGACGTCGTCAGATTCCGTCAGCAGCTGCAGCTGGTTGCCTTTTACGCCGCCAATGCCCTGGCGCCGTTCGCACAGCTTGAACAGGGACTCGGCCACCGGGCTGTTATCTTCCGCGAAGATATGTTTGCAGGCTTTGAGGTCGTTTAACCATTTGGCCGTGGAAGGCCACATCGCCCTCGCGCGTTCTGCCCGCCGCTTGCCAAGATGCAGCTCGCCAAAGGAGAGATAGGCGATGATCCCCACCAGCGGCAGAATATAAATTATCAATAACCATGCCATCGCGGACGGCACAGCGCGGCGTTTCATTAGAATTCGTAATGTTACACCGGCGATCAACAGCCAGTACCCCAGAATGACCAGCCAGTTCACCACCGTGTAAAAGGTTGTCATAGATGTAAAATCCTTTTGAATGACGTTATGTGATGAGTTTACGCATCAGTATTTTTCTGGCAAATAAAAACGCAGCGAAAGCGGTGGTCAGCCGCAGGCAGAGGTTTATAATGGGGGCTGTTTTCACTCGTAGAGTCGTTGCAATGAAGCGTAGTAGAACGGAAGTAGGGCGCTGGCGCATGCTGAGACAGGTGAATCGCCGTAAAGCGCGCTGGCTGGAAGCCCAATCACGCCGCAATATGCGGATCCTCGCCATCAGAAAGGGGCTGGTAAAACGGCAGCGTCATGCTCTGCTGTTTATTTTCCCCGACTGTTAAGCGAGCAGGCTAACGGCACCGTGCGCGGTGCCGTTGTCGTTTTCTCAGCCCTGCGCCGAACTCCCTTTTAACATCGCCAGGTGGCCTAATAAAATATCTATGCGATGTCTGTCAGGGTATGACGGGGAATTACCGACAGAACTCCTTATTCTGCGACAGACATAAACCGCCCTGCAGAAGCCTGAACAGGGCGCGGGGTTGCCGATCGTTTTTCAATTTCATGCTAACTATCGGGGTGACCACTCTGATTAAAATGCACCGCTTTTGTGGGTGTAAATTTATTTGGCATAGGCTTCCGTAGATAACGTGATGGTCACGTTATCACTCACCGCCGGAACATATTTATCAAGCTTGAAGTCTGAACGTTTTATTACCCCAGTGGCATCAAAACCAATGGCCTCTTTTTTCACCATCGGATGCATATCCTGCTTGTTCAGGGTGGCATGCAATACTGCCGGTTTGGTGATGCCTTTAATGGTCAGGTTACCTTCAACATCATATTTATTGCCGCCTTTACTTTCCACCCGGGTGCTCTGAAAGGTTGCCTCAGGATACGTTTTGACATCGAAGTACTCTTTGCCTAAAAACTCATCCGTTAACGCTTTGACATGCGTATCAATGGTTTTGACTGGCAGCGTGACGTGCACAGAGGATTTCTCTGGGTTATCTTTGTCAAAAGAGAGTTTCCCTGAAACATCAGAGATATAGGCGGTAGGGTTAGAGAAACCAAAATGGTTCCAGGCAATAACAACCGAAGTATGCTGTGGATCCAGGCTATATTCTGTCGCAGCGGCCTGTGATACAGGAATATATAAGGCAAGCAGAGAAAATAATGCGGTTTTTTTCAGGGTATTCATACAAAAATCCTCATAAGCGTCAGGTGCATAAATGGTAGCCCAAAAAAATGCAGGGCTTATTGAAAACATTTGTTATTCCCGTTCAAATATTTTAACCAACCAATAATAACCCTACAATCACTCCGCGTGAATTTTACCTAACGAAATTAATAGGCATTAAAAAATCCTCTGCAATGTAAATCTGGTCACGTGATCTTTATACGTTCATCCCTACGGGATGTGCCCGGATCAGCGCATTTTTTATTTCCGGTTGCTTTCCAGTCACCGCGATCCTGAATGCAGCAAGATAGGCGATATTTGGTCCTATGCTAGCTGAACCGGATATACATGCTTATTTACTCCAGGCGTTAATATCTGTTTCTGAGAATCCTTCTCTCTTTATCGAGCTTCTTTCAACTGTATTTAAGATTTACCGGGCGATGTCGGGATGCGCTGGCATGCAAAGCAAGCGATAGATCCATGCAAGATCTCTGTCACAGACTTATTCAATATATTAGCCATTCAATATCATGCCCGGCGTCGACGTTTGGTCGGCATTTTCTGTTGCCGCAAAAGGCGAGGTGATGGTCGATGATGTCGTCGCTGGGGAAGATATGTGCTCATCTTCCAGGCATCTCAGGCGGATAACAGCCAGCGCTTTCGTGCGGTTAAAAAGGGCGGCATTTTAATGTTGTGTAGAAAAATGCGCCCTTTCATCTGATGGCCTGGTGTGTTTTTGCGGTTAACCAGAAAAAGAAAAGGGTATTTTCAAAATACTTTCTTATATGGCTTAACAGAGACCTGGCGGTAGACGCCAGCTGCAATGTACGGATCGTCATTGGCCCAGGCCTGAGCCGCTTCCAGCGATTCAAACTCAGCGATTACCGTTGAGCCGCTGAATCCGGCTGCGCCCGGTTCGTTGCTGTCAACGGCCGGCATTGGTCCGGCGGTAAGCAACCGACCTTCATCATGTAAAAGTTGTAGACGCGCAAGATGCGCGGGGCGAACCGAGAGCCGCTTTTCCAGAGAATCGGCGATATCTTCAGCGTAGATAACGTAAAGCACGGCAAAGCTCCTTATCAATAAACAGGCGAATTACGTTAAGTTAAACGACGATGGACTGCAATGCAAAGATGCGCCCCGGCGCCGAATGCCCTGCCGACGCGGCTTTTTTCCGCAAATGGTGGCAAAAATTGACTCAGGTTAAGACGGCTTATTGAATATGATTGCTATTTGCATTTAAAATCGGAGCATCATTTTTCAACAGAAACGACTATGAGCGCAATGACCCTTGATTTACCTCGCCGCTTCCCGTGGCCAACGCTGCTGTCCGTGGCTATCCACGGTGCCGTTGTGGCGGGGTTGCTTTATACCTCGGTACATCAGGTTATTGAACAGCCTTCCCCGACGCAGCCTATAGAGATCACCATGGTGGCGCCGGCCGATCTTGAGCCGCCCCCGGCGGCGCAACCCGTCGTGCAGCCCGTTGTTGAACCCGAACCAGAGCCGGAACCTGAGGTGGTCCCTGAGCCGCCGAAAGAGGCGCCGGTGGTGATCCATAAACCAGAACCTAAGCCGAAGCCCAAACCTAAACCGAAGCCCAAGCCGGAGAAAAAGGTTGAGCAGCCTAAGCGGGACGTCAAGCCGGCAGCGGAGCCGCGTCCGGCTTCACCGTTTGAAAACAACAATACGACGCCAGCGCGCACCGCGCCGAGCACCTCCTCCGCAGCGGCCAAACCCACCGTCACTGCCCCGAGCGGCCCGCGGGCCATCAGCCGTGTCCAGCCGACCTATCCGGCGCGCGCTCAGGCGCTGCGCATTGAAGGGACGGTGCGGGTGAAGTTTGACGTTACGCCAGATGGCCGAATTGATAATTTGCAGATCCTCTCCGCCCAGCCGGCGAATATGTTCGAGCGCGAGGTGAAAAGCGCGATGCGCAGATGGCGTTACGAGCAGGCAAGACCGGGAACCGGCGTGACGATGACCATTAAATTCCGCCTCAACGGCGTCGAGATTAACTGATAATGCAGGGCGGCGGACCGGTGAGGTCCGCCGTAAACCTTGTCTAACGCGTTTTTTCCATCAGGACATCGTCCAGCGCCTGCTGGACTGTCACCAGGTGCTGGCCACCGAACAATATCGCCCGGTTCAGCAGGGTATAAAGCTGGTAAATCGGCTGACGCTCGAGAAAACCAGCCGGTAGCGGCGAGACGGACTGATAGCCGTCATAGATCTGCGGGGGTTGTTCCGGGTGCATCGGCAGCATTGCTAAATCACACTCGCGGTCGCCCCAGTAGCAGGCCGGGTCGAAGATGTAGGGGCCATCCGGCCCTAAGGCGCAGTTGCCGGACCACAGGTCCCCGTGCAGCAGCGAAGGTTGCGGCTGATGGTTGGCCAGCCGCTGCTGTACCACATCGACTAAGGTATCGATATCGCCAAAGTGCAACCCTTTCTCCGCCGCCAGCTCCAGCTGCCAGCCGATACGCTGCTCGGCAAAAAACACCGACCAGCGACGCTGCCAGGCGTTGGGCTGCGGCGTGGTGGAAAGATCGTTATCAAAATCCAGACCGAACTGCGGCTGATCGCTCCACCGATGCAGGTGGGCTAACTGCTGGCCAAGCAGGAAAGCGTTATGCGCATCCAGCGGACGGGGAGGGAGGTATTCCATGACCACGAAGCTGTAGTCGCGATCGCTGCCGACGGCAAAGACCTGCGGTACGCGAACGGTTTTGCTTCGCGACAGCAGCTCCAGCTGATCGGCCTCGGCGGTGAAGATAGGCAGGAGTTCCCGTTCGTCGCATTTCACGAAGTAATCTTTGCCGCCGAAGCGCAAATGCCAGGCGGAATGGATCTCTCCGCCGGGCAGCTCGGTTTTCAGTTCGATTTCAGCGTCTTCGGTATGCCAATCGCGTAAAAGAGTACTGATTGCTTGCCACATGCTGTCTCTCCCCATGTTTTCCACCATATCATAAGGTTAGCGCATTACTACCGGGTAAACCTGGAACTGACGCACAACTGACGCTTTCCGTTGCGCTAAACGCATTTATTGAGCTTTTAACCACTCGGCGAATGTGCTGACGGCGATTTCTGCCGGACGGCCAAGGGCCGATTCCGCCAGGCCGGCGCTGAGAGCTTTCACTTCCTCGGCTGTTTGGGCGCTCAGCAGGCCAAAGGTATTGGTGCCCAGCTCATGGGGCGTGCCCTCTTCATCATTGAGCGTTAGTACAAACCCGGCACGGGTAAAATGGTTGCTGACCTCATTGATCTCCGTTAGCACCTGCTCATGGAAGGTTACGCTGACGACCCAGGCGGTAATTTCATTGCTCATCTCGACACCCCGTTGTTATGTATGGCCTTTCCAGCATAGACCATCCTGCAAATCTCGCGGCTCCCCTCCGCCGGCGCGGAGGGGCAGGGGAAATCAACGTCCGCAGAGATAATCGTAGATTTTTTGCGTATTGGCCTGCGAACAGAGGCGGGTACCCTGGTTGATGGTCGCGGCACTACCGGCGGCGACGCCAAAGCGTACCATGTCTTCGAGGCTGGCGTTTTCCGCCAGACGCAAGGTCATGGCGCCCACCATGCTGTCGCCGGCGCCGACGGTGCTCTGGCTTTTCATTGGCGGCGGCACCACCTGAACGCTGCCGCTGGCGTCAACCCCTAACGCCCCCTGCGGACCGAGGGAGACCACCACCCGGCGCACTTTACCGGACTGGATCAACGACTGAGCGGCAAGGCGGACGTCATCAGGCTGGCTCAGATCGCGCTGCACGAGGGCGCTGAGCTCTTTCTGGTTTGGCTTCACTAATTCAATATTGCCGACGTCCAGCGCGGCGGCCAGCGCATCGCCGGAGCTGTCGATAATGCAACGCAGGCCTTGCTGTTGCGCATTTTTAACCAGCTGCATCAGATTTTCGACGCTGATACCTGGCGGCAGGCTGCCGCTGATCACCAGCAGTGAGCCGGGGTCGATGGTCAGGACTTTTTCTTCCAGGCGGCGGAATTCATCGTCTGTCAGCGCGGCGCCGGGCATCACAAAGCGATACTGTTCGCCGCTGGCGGCCACGTGAACGTGCAGGTTCTGTCGCGTCCAGTCGCGGGTTTCGACGGTCTCGATCGGCACCTGCTCATCGGCCAGCAAGGCGGCAAGGTGCTCGCCGGTGGCGCCGCCAATCGGGAAAATGGCGGTGGCTTTGCCGCCGAGAAAGGTCACGGCGCGGGCGACGTTGATCCCGCCGCCGCCGGGTTCAAATACCGGCGCGCTGCAGCGGAGTTTCCCTTCCGGGTAGATCTGCGGGGTCTGGGTGGCGCTATCCAGCGAGGGGGCCAGCGTGAGCGTATAAATTTTGGTCATTCCTTCTCCTCCTTAATACGGCGACTGTGCTTTATTTAAGCATGGCACGATGATTCAGGGAGGGAAAGTGCTGTCCCTGAGAGATTTGCAAAGAAGCCTGTATTTTCATTATGAAATAAAGATTGTTTCCGGAGCTGTCTTATTCAAAAAACGAAAGAGTAAGTGATTGCTATGTTATTCGTGCTTTTTTATAATTTGCTACCTTTCTTAGGACCTGCACTCCGCGATCCTCGCGAAAGTTTCCGGGACCCACAGGTCTCTTTTATGTTGTACGGACGCTAAATTCAATGAGCCGGCATGGTTAGGCCTGTTCATCATTTGTACTGTCCTAAAAAATGTATTTTAGAGAGTTATAATGAAGCTTTTAAAGACAGTACCCGCAGCGGTCATGCTGGCGGGGGGGCTTTTTGCGTCTGTTGGCGCAATGGCCGATGATTCTGTATTTACCGTCATGGATGACCCTTCCGCTGCCAAAAAACCGTTCGAAGGGGTGGTCAACGCAGGTTACCTGGCGCAGTCCGGCAACACCAAGAACTCCTCAATGACGGCTGATTCCACCCTGACCTGGTATGGCAACACCACCGCCTGGTCCCTGTGGGGCAACGCCAGCAACACCTCGTCCAACGATGAGCGCTCCTCAGAGAAATATGCAGTCGGTGGTCGTAGTCGCTATAACCTGACCGATATGAACTACGTCTTTGGGCAGGGCAGTTGGCTAACCGACCGTTATAACGGCTATCAGCAGCGCGATGTCCTGACGGCGGGCTATGGTCGTCAAATCCTCAACGGACCGGTGCACAGCCTGCGGTTTGAATTTGGTCCTGGCGTCCGCTATGACGAATACACCGACGGGGATACCGACACTCAACCGCTGGGCTACGCCTCCGGAACCTGGGCCTGGCAGATGACCGATAACGCCAAATTTACCCAAGGGGTATCGGTATTTGGCGCCGAGGACACCACGGTCAACTCAGAGAGTGCGTTAAACGTGGCGATTAACGCCCACTTTGCGTTGAAAGTGGCGTACAACGTCACCTGGAACTCGGAGCCGCCGGCGTCTGCGCCGGAGCATACCGATCGCCGGACCTCGCTCTCCCTCGGGTATAAAATGTAATATTTTCAGGCCGGGTTTCCCGGCCTGATCGTTTTAGATTTAGCAATAAGTGACATTATTTTTTCTGGCAATTCGTTTTAGTTTTTATAAAAAGAAACTGGCCTCCATTTTTTCTCCATTATTCTCCATTTGCTGACAAATATTCATTTTATTTGACACGAAAAGCTAAATATTCGACGGACAAATATGTGATCTGGATCTATACTAACAGCCACTGACCGAATGGAGTCATTGTTCGGTCCGTCTTCCGTAATAAGAGAATAAACATCATGAAAAAAAGCCAATTTACCATCGCAGCCCTGGCGCTGTGCGTGCTTTCCTTTGGCGCATCGGCCGCCACGCCAGTTCCGCCGTCGGGTAACCAGGACCATACGCAGGTAGGTATCGCCAAAGCTACCGACGTTGAGGCCGGATCGAATATTGCCCCCGGTTCCCGTAGCACCGGACAATCCATGAGCGATGCCTTTAATGTGCATACGCTGGTGGCAGGCGAGTGGTCTTAATATCGCAGGCTACTGCTTCACGGGCAGTCTATTAAGCCGGGTAAAGTGGTACCGGTTTAACGACCCGCGCTAAACATCACGCAGGCAATATCAACGCGTCTCTTTTAGTTTGTCCGCATAATATCGTCCGGCTTCGCTGGTGATTATTATCGCCCCTTCCTGGCGGATATTCTGCTTTTATCCGCGCCGCTCTTGTTTTCTCCGCATTCCGCCATCATTTATGCTATTGCGGCTTTAATCACGTACCAATGATGTGTAAACTACTCCCCGGTGTTATCAGCAGGCGGCAGCAGGCGGGAACGATCGCTCCGGTCGTGCTCCTCTTTTCGCAGAGTGAAGCGGGAACTGCGCCTTAACCTGGTGATAATTATGATTATATTGTTTTGTATGTGCTCTTTCGTGTGGGGCACCACTGCAAATAAGGACATAAAATGCCTGTAATTACGCTTCCTGATGGCAGCCAACGCCATTTTGATCACGCCGTCAGCCCGATGGACGTCGCGCTGGATATCGGCCCAGGCCTGGCGAAAGCCACCATCGCCGGGCGGGTAAACGGTGAACTGGTAGACGCCTGCGACCCGATCGAAACCGATTCCACCCTCTCTATTATCACGGCTAAAGATGAAGAAGGGCTGGAGATCATTCGTCACTCCTGCGCGCACCTGTTAGGCCATGCTATCAAACAGCTGTGGCCCAACACCAAAATGGCTATCGGTCCGGTTGTTGATAATGGCTTCTACTATGACGTAGACCTCGACCACACCCTGACTCAGGAAGATATCGACGCGCTCGAAAAACGTATGCATGAGCTCGCCGAGAAAAACTACGATGTCATCAAGAAGAAAGTGAGCTGGCACGAAGCGCGTGAAACCTTCGTGAAGCGCGGCGAAAGCTATAAAGTTTCTATTCTTGACGAAAACATTGCTCATGATGACAAGCCTGGCCTGTATCATCATGAAGAATATATCGATATGTGCCGCGGTCCGCACGTGCCGAACATGCGTTTCTGCCATCACTTCAAGCTGATGAAAACCGCAGGCGCGTACTGGCGCGGCGACAGCAACAACAAGATGCTGCAGCGCATTTATGGTACCGCGTGGGCCGATAAGAAAGCCCTGAACGCCTACCTGCAGCGCCTGGAAGAGGCCGCGAAGCGCGACCACCGTAAAATCGGCAAGCAGCTCGACCTGTACCACATGCAGGAAGAAGCGCCGGGTATGGTCTTCTGGCATAACGACGGCTGGACTATCTTCCGTGAACTGGAAACCTTCGTGCGCTCCAAGCTCAAAGAGTACCAGTACCAGGAAGTGAAAGGTCCGTTCATGATGGACCGCGTGCTGTGGGAAAAAACCGGCCACTGGGACAACTACAAAGATGCGATGTTCACCACCTCTTCTGAGAACCGTGAATACTGCATTAAGCCGATGAACTGCCCGGGCCACGTGCAGATCTTCAACCAGGGGCTGAAATCCTACCGTGACCTGCCGCTGCGTATGGCGGAGTTCGGTAGCTGCCACCGTAACGAACCATCAGGCGCGTTGCACGGTCTGATGCGCGTTCGCGGCTTTACCCAGGATGATGCGCATATCTTCTGTACTGAAGATCAGGTTCGCGATGAAGTGAACGCCTGTATTCGTATGGTTTATGATATGTACAGCACCTTTGGCTTCGAGAAGATCGTTGTCAAACTGTCGACTCGCCCGGAAAAACGTATCGGCAGCGACGAGACCTGGGATCGCGCGGAAGCGGATCTGGCGGTGGCGCTGGAAGAAAATAATATCCCATTTGAATATCAACTGGGTGAAGGGGCGTTCTACGGCCCGAAAATTGAATTTACCCTGTATGACTGCCTCGATCGTGCATGGCAGTGCGGTACGGTACAGCTGGACTTCTCTCTGCCGCAGCGTTTAAGCGCCTCCTATGTGGGCGAAAACAACGAGCGTCAGGTGCCGGTCATGATCCACCGTGCGATTCTCGGTTCTCTGGAGCGCTTCATTGGCATCCTGACCGAAGAGTTCGCTGGCTTCTTCCCAACGTGGATTGCGCCAGTGCAGGTGGTGGTCATGAATATCACCGATTCTCAGGCTGAATACGTTAACGAATTGACGCGTAAACTACAAAATGCGGGCATTCGTGTAAAAGCAGACTTGAGAAATGAGAAGATTGGCTTTAAAATCCGCGAGCACACTTTACGTCGTGTCCCGTATATGTTGGTCTGTGGCGACAAAGAAGTCGAAGCCGGCAAAGTGGCCGTGCGCACCCGTCGCGGGAAAGACCTCGGCAGCATGGACGTAAATGAAGTGATCGAGAAGCTGCAACAAGAGATTCGCAGCCGCAGTCTTCAACAACTGGAGGAATAAGGTATTAAAGGCGGAAAACGAGTTCAAACGGCACGTCCGAATCGTATCAATGGCGAGATTCGCGCCCAGGAAGTTCGCTTAACAGGTCTGGAAGGTGAGCAGCTGGGTATTGTGAGTCTGAGAGAAGCTATCGAAAAGGCTGAAGAGGCTGGAGTAGATTTAGTTGAAATCAGCCCTAACGCCGAGCCGCCAGTTTGTCGTATCATGGACTACGGCAAGTTCCTTTATGAAAAGAGTAAGTCTTCTAAGGAACAGAAGAAGAAGCAGAAAGTTATCCAGGTTAAGGAAATTAAATTCCGCCCTGGTACTGATGAAGGTGACTATCAGGTAAAACTCCGCAGCCTGATTCGCTTTCTCGAAGATGGCGATAAGGCCAAGATCACGCTGCGTTTCCGCGGTCGTGAGATGGCCCACCAGCAGATCGGTATGGAAGTGCTTAACCGCGTGAAAGACGATCTGGTTGAACTGGCAGTAGTCGAATCCTTCCCAACGAAGATCGAAGGCCGCCAGATGATCATGGTGCTCGCTCCTAAGAAGAAACAGTAAGGCCATCAAGAAACATTTCCGGTGGGCTTCGGCTCACTGGTTTTGTTCGCCTTTGTTTCGTTTATTAACAATGCGAAGTGGAAGTTATTAAAATGCCAAAAATTAAGACCGTACGCGGTGCTGCTAAGCGCTTCAAAAAAACCGGTAAAGGTGGTTTTAAGCACAAGCACGCTAACCTGCGTCACATTCTGACTAAAAAAGCTACCAAGCGTAAACGTCACCTGCGTCCGAAAGCCATGGTTTCCAAAGGCGATCTGGGCCTGGTTATCGCGTGCCTGCCGTACGCATAAGTCGTTAACGTTTAACTTTTTTAACTTAGAATAGATACAGGAGAGCACACATGGCTCGCGTAAAACGTGGTGTAATTGCACGTGCACGTCACAAGAAAATTTTGAAACAAGCTAAAGGCTACTACGGTGCGCGTTCTCGCGTATACCGCGTTGCCTTCCAGGCTGTTATCAAAGCTGGTCAGTACGCTTACCGTGACCGTCGTCAACGTAAACGTCAGTTCCGTCAACTGTGGATTGCACGTATCAACGCAGCAGCACGTCAGAACGGTATTTCTTACAGCAAATTCATCAATGGCCTGAAAAAAGCCTCTGTTGAAATCGACCGTAAGATCCTGGCTGACATCGCCGTATTCGACAAAGTAGCGTTCACCGCTCTGGTCGAAAAAGCGAAAGCAGCTCTGGCATAAGCCAGTTGAAAGAGGGAGCTTGTCTCCCTCTTTTCGTTTCAACACCATCAATACATTGACTTTTATCGGCGCAGGCTTTTCAATACAGGTCTGACGTTTCTTACCAGACAAGGTAATGCAAGCATGAATGCTGCTATTTTCCGCTTCTTTTTTTACTTTAGCACCTGAACTCAGGAGGCTAGCGCGTGAAAGAAGAAACGGAAAACAGCGCCAGAAAGCCTCCCCTGTGGAGGCTTTTTTCGTATATGGATTCGGAATATTAATTTCACTATAACCGGTGTCTGCACCGACATAATGAGGAAAACCATGTCACATCTCGCAGAGCTGGTTGCCAGTGCCAAGGCAGCCATTAACGAGGCATCAGATGTTGCTGCGCTGGACAACGTCCGCGTGGAATACCTGGGTAAGAAAGGGCATCTGACCCTGCAAATGACCACCCTGCGTGAGTTGCCGCCGGAAGAGCGTCCGGCAGCCGGTGCGGTCATCAACGAAGCGAAAGAGCAGGTACAGCAGGCGCTGAATGCGCGCAAAGCCGAACTGGAAGGGGCGGCGCTGAATGCTCGTCTGGCTGCAGAGACCATCGACGTCTCGCTGCCGGGTCGCCGCATTGAAAATGGCGGCCTGCATCCGGTCACCCGCACCATCGACCGTATTGAAAGTTTCTTCGGTGAGCTCGGCTTTACCGTGGCGACGGGCCCGGAAATCGAAGATGATTACCACAACTTCGATGCGCTGAATATCCCGGGTCACCATCCGGCGCGCGCTGACCACGACACTTTCTGGTTCGATGCCACTCGCCTGCTGCGCACCCAGACCTCCGGCGTGCAGATCCGCACCATGGAAAACCAGCAGCCGCCGATCCGTATTATCGCGCCGGGACGTGTCTATCGTAACGACTACGATCAGACCCACACCCCGATGTTCCACCAGATGGAAGGTCTGATCGTTGATAAAAACATCAGCTTCACCAACCTGAAAGGAACCCTGCACGATTTCCTGAACAACTTCTTTGAAGAAGATCTGCAGGTACGCTTCCGTCCGTCTTACTTCCCCTTCACCGAACCGTCCGCGGAAGTCGACGTGATGGGTAAAAACGGCAAATGGCTGGAAGTGCTGGGCTGCGGGATGGTGCACCCGAACGTGCTGCGCAACGTGGGTATCGATCCGGAAGTGTATTCCGGCTTCGCCTTTGGCATGGGCATGGAGCGTCTGACCATGCTGCGCTATGGCGTCACCGATCTGCGCGCGTTCTTCGAAAACGATCTGCGTTTCCTCAAACAGTTTAAATAAGGGCAGGACAGAACAATGAAATTCAGTGAACTGTGGTTACGCGAGTGGGTTAACCCGGCGATCGACAGCGAAGCGCTTTCCGATCAGATCACCATGGCGGGCCTTGAAGTGGACGGCGTTGAGCCGGTTGCCGGCAGCTTCAACGGCGTCGTTGTTGGTGAAGTCGTGGAGTGCGGTCAGCACCCGAACGCTGACAAACTGCGCGTCACTAAAGTCAACGTCGGCGGCGAACGCCTACTGGACATCGTCTGCGGCGCGCCAAACTGCCGTCAGGGGCTGAAAGTCGCCGTGGCGACCATCGGCGCCGTGCTGCCGGGCGATTTTAAAATCAAGGCTGCGAAGCTGCGCGGCGAACCGTCAGAGGGGATGCTGTGCTCCTTCTCCGAGCTGGGCATTTCCGACGATCATAGCGGAATTATCGAGCTGCCGGCGGATGCGCCGATCGGTACCGATATTCGCGAATACCTTAAGCTAGACGATAACACCATCGAGATCAGCGTCACCCCGAACCGCGCCGACTGCCTGGGCATCATCGGCGTCGCGCGCGACGTGGCCGTGCTGAACAAGGCGCCGCTGAACGCGCCGGAAATCACCCCGGTTGCCGCCACCATTGACGATGTGCTGCCGATTCAGGTTGACGCCCCGCAGGCGTGTCCGCGCTATCTGGGCCGCGTGGTGAAAGGCATCAACGTCAAAGCGCCGACGCCGCTGTGGATGAAAGAGAAACTGCGCCGCTGCGGGATCCGCTCCATCGACGCGGTGGTTGACGTGACCAACTATGTGCTGCTTGAGCTGGGCCAGCCGATGCACGCCTTTGACCGCGACCGTATCGAAGGCGGGATCGTGGTGCGCATGGCGAAAGAGGGCGAAACCCTGGTCCTGCTTGATGGCTCCGAAGCGAAGCTCGACAGCGATACCCTGGTCATTGCTGACCACAACAAAGCGCTGGCAATGGGCGGGATCTTCGGCGGGGAGCACTCCGGCGTTAACGACGAAACCCAGAACGTGCTGCTGGAGTGTGCCTTCTTCAGCCCGCTGTCTATCACCGGCCGCGCGCGCCGTCACGGCCTGCACACCGATGCCTCTCATCGCTATGAGCGCGGCGTCGATCCGGCCCTGCAGTATAAAGCGCTGGAGCGCGCCACGCGTCTGCTGATCGACCTCTGCGGCGGCGAAGCCGGCCCGGTGATCGACGTGACCAACGAAGAGACTCTGCCAAAACGCGCCACCATCACTCTGCGTCGTAGCAAACTGGATCGCCTGATTGGCCACCATATCGACGACGCGCAGGTCACCGACATTCTGCAGCGCCTCGGCTGCGAAGTGACGGTGGGCGAAGGCGAATGGCAGGCGGTGGCGCCGAGCTGGCGTTTCGACATGGAGATCGAAGAGGATCTGGTCGAGGAAGTGGCTCGCGTTTATGGCTACAACAACATTCCTGATGAGCCGGTGCAGGCGGGTCTGATCATGGGTACCCACCGTGAAGCCGATCTGTCGCTGAAGCGCGTGAAAACGCTGCTGAATGACAAAGGCTATCAGGAAGTGATCACCTACAGCTTCGTCGACCCGAAAGTCCAGCAGCTGATCCACGCCGGTGAAGAGGCGCTGATCCTGCCAAGCCCGATCTCCAGCGAAATGTCGGCGATGCGCCTGTCGCTGTGGACTGGCCTGCTGGGGACCGTGGTCTACAACCAGAACCGTCAGCAGAGCCGGGTACGCATCTTTGAGAGTGGTCTGCGCTTTGTGCCGGACACCAATGCGCCGCTGGGCATTCGTCAGGATGTGATGCTGGCCGGGGCCATCTGCGGCAACCGCTACGAAGAGCACTGGACACTGGCGAAAGAGACGGTCGATTTCTATGATCTGAAAGGCGATCTGGAAGCCGTTCTGGATTTAACCGGAAAATTAGCGGATATCGAATTCCGTGCTGAAGCGACCACCGCGCTGCATCCGGGGCAATCCGCAGCGATTTATCTTAAAGGTGAACGCATTGGTTTCATTGGGGTTGTTCATCCTGAGCTGGAACGTAAACTGGATCTGAACGGTCGCACTCTGGTGTTTGAACTGGAGTGGAACAAGCTCGCAGACCGCGTGGTGCCTCAGGCGCGCGATATTTCCCGCTTCCCGGCGAACCGTCGCGACATCGCGGTGCTGGTCGCGGAAAACGTGGCTGCCGCCGATGTTTTAGCCGAATGTAAGAAAGTTGGCGTAAATCAGGTAGTTGGCGTAAACTTATTTGACGTGTACCGTGGTAAAGGTGTGGCGGAAGGGTATAAGAGCCTTGCGATTAGCCTGATCCTGCAGGATACCAGCCGTACACTCGAAGAAGAGGAGATTGCCGCTACCGTTGCCAGATGTGTAGAGGCATTAAAAGAGCGATTCCAGGCATCATTGAGGGATTGAACCTATGGCGCTTACAAAAGCTGAAATGTCAGAATATCTGTTTGATAAGCTTGGGCTTAGCAAGCGGGATGCCAAAGAACTGGTCGAGTTGTTTTTCGAAGAGATCCGTCGTGCTCTGGAAAACGGAGAACAGGTCAAACTCTCCGGGTTCGGCAACTTCGATTTGCGGGATAAAAACCAACGCCCGGGACGTAACCCGAAGACGGGGGAGGATATTCCCATTACAGCCCGGCGCGTGGTGACCTTCAGACCCGGTCAGAAGCTGAAAAGCCGTGTCGAAAACGCGTCGCCTAAAGACAAATAATCTGAACTAATTAAAAAGGCCGCATCGCGGCCTTTTTCTTTTCTGTCGAAACTTACGCTTTAACGGCAGTGAGCATGATCTCCACCAGGATTTCTGGTCGCGCCATCTCCGCCTGCACGGCCGCTCGCGCCGGGCTATGGCCGTCCGGCATCCACTCCACCCACGCCTCATTGAACGCAGCAAAGTCACGTTCGATATTTTTCAGCCAGATCTGCGCGGAGAGAATATGCCGCTTATCGCTCCCGGACTCTGCCAGCAGGGCGTCGATCTTCTCCAGCACTTCGCGGGTCTGCAAGGTGATCTCCTCCTCGTTGCTTTTCGGCGTCTGTCCGGAGAGGAACAGCAGATTGCCATACTCAACGCTGGCGGAAAGACGAGGTTGTGGATGATTGCGAATAATTGTCATGCGGTTTGTTTCCATGTGAGACCTTCTAAAGAAATGTCTGGCATCTGATTGTCGATTAACGCGCCCAGCACCACCGCGCTGCCGGCGGCGAGGGTAAAGCCGAGGCTTCCCTGGCCGAGGTTCATCCACAGGTTGGGGTAGCCGGCGCGTCCCAGCAGCGGTGGGCCGGCTGGCGTTGAGGGGCGCATGCCGGTCCAGGCTTCGGCCTTGTCCAACCCCTCGAGTTCGGGAAAGCTACGGGCGACGATGCTCTTCAGCGCCTGAATGCGGCTTTCGCGCAGTTCGTCGCCGTCGTAGCCGATGTCCACCATCGCTGCGATGCGCAACTGCTGGCCAAGGCGGGCATAGACAATTTTGTGCCCATAGTCGGTAACGCTGATGTCCGGCGCAATGCCCGTCTGTTGGGGATAGGGAAGGGTCAGGCTATACCCCTTCAGGGCGCAGAGCGGCACGCGAACGCCCAGATGTCCCAGCAGCGGGCCGCTGCCGTTTCCGGCGGCGACGACATACTCATCGCCGGTGATGCTCCCGCGGCTGGTCTCCAGGGCGCTGACGCGTCCGCCGCGCTTAGTGAGCTGCAGCACCTCACAGTGGGTCAGCAGGCTGAAGCGGCTGCTGGCGGTGAGCTTGTCGAGCAGCGCAAGGCAAAACTGATGGCAATCCGCCGTTTCATCCCCCGGCGAATAAATGCCGCCCTGTAGCGAAGGGCTGATATGTTTTAGCGCCGGCTCCAGCCGCAGGCAGGCTTCAGCATTCAGCACCTGCTGATATTGAGGATCTATCCCTTTTGCCGCTTTAGTAAAATCGTATTCCCGGCGATGGATAATTAATTTTCCGCTGCGTCGCCAGTGAAAATCGGCAAGCCTATCCTCTTCCCGCCACGACTGCATAACCTGCCGGCTGAGCAGCGACAGACGCAATATATGGTCGCCGTTTATTTTATTGGTCTGGCTATTACAGGCGCGCAGGAACTGCAGCAGCCAGCGCCACTGCTGAAAAGAGATATTGAGACGCATATTGAGCGGCGAATCGGCTTTACCCATCCATTTCATCCCCTGCAGGGGAACGCCGCTGTCGGCAAGGGGAGCGACGTAGCGGTAACTTAATTGTCCGCCGTTGGCAAAACTGGTGGCCCTGGCCGGTTCGCCATTGCGCTCCAGTAATTGCACCTGATGGCCGCGCTTAATCAGTTCCCAGGCCGTGGCCAGACCGACCACGCCGCCGCCGATAATGACAATGCGTTTGTTCATAACCCGATATATCCACCGCTGATCAATTTATCGGGTTATGTCAAAGCATTTACCCCAGCGGCGCAATTGACTTTTTATGGTCAGGGTATAACCGCAGGTTAATCTCCTTGAGCTGCTGGCGCAGGCGCTGGCAGAGAAAATCGACGAACTTTTGCGCCATCGGGCTCAGGGAAACGTCGGCCCGCCGTAACAGGCAGAGGTTAATCGCGATCGGCGGCGTAATGGGATGGATCATCTCGGGAGAAAGGTTGTGCTGGGCGGAAAAGATATCGGTAATGCTGCAGCCCATGCCGCGCTTCACGAACTCGGTGGCCATATAGTATGTCTGGACGTTTAGCCGGGTAGTGGAAAAGTCGCGACGGGTGGCGATGGCGGCGGAGAGCGAGTGCGGCCCCGGCGAGATCCACCGCTGCTGGTCGATCTCGCTGATGTCCACCGCACCCTGACGATAATGACGGTCGATATACACCAGCGGCACTTCGGCAATCAGGGTGGTAAGGATCTCTCCCTGCTGCACCGGCTGCAGCGTCAGCGCTAAATCTATCTCGCGTAAATCCAGTTTTCTAACCAGCGTCTCGGTGTGTTCAGTGGTGAGCGTCATTACCAGATTGCTGTTTTGTTGATAAAAATCGGTCACCAGCTCCGGTACCAGGCTTAACCCCAGGCTTGGCAGGCAGCCTAAGGTGATTTTAGCGCGCGGATCGCGGGCCAGGTTATCGGCCAGCAGGCGCAGGTTATCGAGGTCCTGATAAATAGTCTGCGCTTTTTCGAAAAGTGTGATCGCCTCGCTGGTCGGCAGCAGCTTGCCGCGCACCCGCTGAAAGAGGGTAAAGCCCAGCTTCAGCTCGGCGCTTTTTAACGCTTTGCTGGCCGCTGGCTGGGAGATATTGAGCGATTCCGCTGCCCGCGACAGAGAGCCGCAGGTCATGACGGCATAGAAGATTTCCAGATGACGCAGTTTCATGAACAGTTAACTCAGGGTTATAGCCTACCGATAAAAAGTCATTTTCTACTAACACTAAGTTAACATAAATTTAATCACCAATCAGCGCATTGGTTACATATTGTGCTGCTGGCCCCGCCTGATGGCGGAATAAAACGCTCTCAGAATCGTTTCCTTTGTACCCCACCAGACCCTCAGGCCGTGGCCAATAATGAAAAAGAGGGAGGATATTTTCTGAGCAGGCCCCAATACACCACCTGACCTTTACGGTCGGATTGATTGGCATTAAGGAGTGTTATGAGTGACTCAACGCTCGCAGGCAATACGCCTGTCAGACGAAATATCACGCGAAAAAACGTTATTACCGGTCTGTTATTGCTGCTGTTCGTGTTGATTGCGCTGTGGTGCCACGGTCGACCGGGCAGCGAGCTTGGCCTGCTGGGATTTACGCCGCTGGTGGCGTTAGCGATATTATCGCTGATCGGCGTCGATATTGTGCTGGCGGTCATCTCCTCGATTATTATCGCCATGATCATGACCTCGACCGGTCTCCCGGAAATGGGCGTGATGCTGGCGAAATCCACCGGGTCATTTATTGCCACCGTCGGGCTTATCATTATGCTCGGCGCCGGCGTGGGGGAGGTAGCCACCCGCACCGGTGCGGCGGTTGAGCTGGTGAAATTCGTGGTCCACCGTATTGGGCTGTCGAGCCAGACGCGGGTCAAGTTCGGCATTGTGGTGTCATCGATTTTAATTTGCGGTTCGCTGGGCACCATGGCCGGCGGCAACGCGATTATTGTCGCAGTGATTATCCCCGTAGCGGCGGCGGTACGCTTAACGCCGCCGACGGTGGCCGCGCTGATGATGACCGCCGGTTCCGTTGGACTCTTTACCGGGCCCTTCACCCCCAGCACCGTGACGATCCTCAGCCTTGGCGGACTGAGCTATCCGGATTATCTGCTGTATGTCGGCCTGCCGATGAGCGCCGTCACCCTGTTAGCCGGCTGGATCATGGCGGGACGGATCCAGAAGATGACCGAAGGCAAACTGTGCTATGAGGTCGATCTCTCGGAAAAGCCGCAAGAGGAACTTAACGCCGCGCAGCAGCGCCGGCGTAAATTAAGCGCGCTGGCTTTCGCCGCGACCATCATCGTGATGGCGGTAGTTGGAGTGGTGATTAAAGCCGGCTTTAGCTTTGCAATTATCGTCATGCTGCTGGTGGCGCTGATGACCGGGCTGGTGGGCGGCCTGCGGCCGACGCAGATCCTGCAGGCCCTCTATCACGGCTGCGGTCGTCTGGTGTGGATGTTTATTCTCTACTGGCTGTACAACCCGATCCTTGAGCTGATGGATGGCCTGCACGCCTATCAGGGGCTGCTGGAGTATACCCAGCCGTTGCTGGAGGGGATCTCCCCGGCCTGGCTGTGCTTTAGCATCTTCGCGTTCAATATTATCGGCCATGTGCCTGGCGCGGCGGTGGCCCAGATGACCTTTACTCATAAAATCTTTGGCCCAATGCTGATGGCCGCCGGCGTGCCGCCGCAGGGGACCACCGCGGTGCTGCTGGCCTCGTCTCAGGTGGACTGGTTCGGGCCGTTCCCCTCATCGGACATGTTCGGCCAGATGGGGCTGGCACAGTCTACTCATCTGAAATACATGCTCTATAACGGCTGGGCAATCGTGGTGGCGAACATCATTCTCTTCGCGCTGCTGTTTCAGATCCTGGTGTAAAGCGGGATGGTCGACGCGGGGGAGCCTCCTCCGCGTCGACGTTTGGCTGTGAGGTTTTCCTTTTCTCACCGCGACAGCCACCGTAAAATCAGCCTCTTGTTCCCAGTGCGTAATGGAATCTATGCTGACTCTCGCCCATCTCCAACAGCGCCGCAGCCGGCGTTGGCTCTTTGGTTTAACGCTGTTGCTGCTGGTCACCCTGCTGATCAGTCTGTGCGCGGGGGATCAATGGATCCCGCCCGGTGAGTGGTTCAGCGCCAAGGGGCAGCTGTTTATCTGGCAGATCCGCCTGCCGCGGACCCTGGCGGTGCTGCTGGTGGGGGCGGCGCTGGCGCTCTCCGGGGCGATAATGCAGGCGCTGTTTGAAAATCCGCTGGCGGAACCGGGTCTGCTGGGCGTCTCCAACGGCGCGGGCGTCGGGCTGATTGCCGCCGTCCTGTTGGGCAAAGGCCTGTTACCAGGCTGGGCGCTTGGGCTGTGCGCGATCCTCGGCGCGCTGCTGATCACCTTTATTCTGCTGCGTTTCGCCCGCCGCCATCTTTCCACCAGCCGTCTGCTGCTGGCGGGGGTGGCGCTGGGCATCATCTGCAGCGCCCTGATGACCTGGGCGGTGTACTTCTCCACCTCTTTTGACCTGCGGCAGCTGATGTACTGGATGATGGGCGGGTTTGGCGGCGTCGACTGGCAGCAGCTGTGGCTGATGATAGCCCTCCTGCCGGTACTCTGCTGGGTCTGTCTGCAGTCACAACCCCTGAATTTACTGGCGCTGGGCGAAGTCTCCGCCCGTCAGCTCGGGCTGCCGCTGTGGCTGTGGCGCAAGCTGCTGGTGGTGGCGACCGGCTGGATGGTCGGCGTGAGCGTGGCGCTGGCGGGGGCGATTGGCTTTATCGGCCTGGTGATCCCACACATTCTGCGGCTGTGCGGCTTGAGCGATCACCGGGTGTTGCTCCCGGCCTGCATGCTGGCGGGGGCAAGCGCTTTGCTGGGGGCGGATATTATCGCCCGGCTGGCGCTTTCCGCCGCTGAGCTGCCGATTGGCGTGGTGACGGCGACGCTGGGCGCGCCGGTCTTTATCTGGTTGCTGCTGCGCTCGCGGTGACGGGGATAGCGCGACGCCGTCTGCAGGGACGGCGCCGGCTCGGGCTTACCAGCCTTTGATCGCGTCGCCTTTGTAGACTTCCTTCGCTTTTTCCGCGACTTCACTGGTCTGGAAGGCGGCTTTCAGTTCCTGAATTTTCTTGCTGTCCTTGTTATCCTCGCGGGCGACGATCGCATTCACGTAAGGGGAATCCGGTCCCTCCATGAACAGGCCGTCGCGGGCGGCCGACAGGCCGGCCTGGGCGGAGAAGTTGGTGTTAATGATTGACAGGCTGACGTTCGGGTCATCCAGAGTACGAGTCAGCTGCGGGGTATCCACCTCCACAATTTTCAGCTGTTTTGGGTTGTCGATGATATCCAGCGTGGTGGGTAAATAGCCGACGCCCGGTTTCAGCTTGAGCAGTCCCTGCGCCTGAAGCAGCAGCAGGCTGCGGCCCAGGGTGGTGGTTTCATTAGAGATGGTCACTGTCGCCCCCTCAGGGAGCTCGCTGATATTTTTGATACGATGTGAATAGGCGGCGATAGGGAAGACAAAGGTTTTACCCACCACCGCGAATTTATAGCCGCGCTCCTTCGACTGCGCCTCAAGGTAAGGCAGGGTCTGGAAGGCGTTGGCATCCACATCTTTGTTGTTCAGCGCTTCGTTAGGCAGCACGTAATCATTGAAGGAGACCACTTCGACGTCGAGGTGATATTTATCCTTCGCTACCTGCTCCACTACTTTCCAGATGGCTTCGTCCGGCCCGGTATTGATAGCGACTTTCACTTTATTATCTTCATCCGGAGAGCAGGCGCTCAGCAGGGCGACAGAGGCGGCGATTAACGCCAGGCTAAACAACTTCTTCATCAATAAAACTCTCTTAAATTAACAAGTAACAAAACCATATTACATTCATGGAACACTGTACACGGAAATGGTTGCCTGCCCAATTGAGAGGATTTCATGTTGCCGACGGGCAGCGAAGCGCTGTTACATCATGCGACAACTCGCGGGGATTGGCAGTAGAATGGCGGGCGCTGAATCCGCTACAGTAGATAGGGATCACCTTCACCGGAAACCGGTTTATCCATTGAGGACAGGCTATGCAACATGACATTCTGAATACCGAAGTGACGACCATTGATGGCGAGAAAACCACCCTGGCATCCTTTGCCGGCAAGGTGCTGCTGATCGTCAATGTGGCCTCCAAATGCGGCCTGACGCCGCAGTATGAGCAACTGGAGGACCTGCAAAAGCAGTTTGCCGGCGAGGGCTTCAGCGTCCTGGGCTTCCCCTGCAACCAGTTCCTCGGCCAGGAGCCGGGCAGTGAAGAAGAGATTAAGACCTTCTGCAGCACCACCTACGGCGTCACCTTCCCGCTGTTCAGCAAGATTGACGTCAACGGCGAACATCGCGCGCCGCTCTATCAAAAGCTGGTTGCTGCCGCGCCGAAGGCGGTGGCCCCGGAAGGCAGCGGTTTTTATGAGCGGATGGCCAGCAAGGGCCGGGCGCCGCTGTACGTGGACGACATTCTGTGGAATTTCGAAAAATTCCTCGTCGATCGCCAGGGCAACGTCATTCAGCGCTTCTCTCCGGACATGACGCCGGACGATCCGCAGCTGGTGGCGGCGATTAAAGGAGCGCTGGCGAAATAATGTCGTTTCTGATGCAGCTACAGGATGTAGAAGCGGCGGGGCGTTTGGCCCCGTTTTCTGCGGCCTTTCGCGCCGGGGAGATCGTCCACCTGGTGGGGCCTAACGGCGCAGGGAAGAGCACGCTGCTGGCCCGCATGGCGGGACTGTCCGACGGCCCCGGTACGATTCATTTTAACGGACGACGGCTTGACGAGTGGCCGGCGACGGAGCTGGCGCGCCGTCGCGGATATCTGTGTCAACACCAGACCCCGCCGTTCGCCATGCCGGTGTGGCACTACCTGGCGCTGCATATGCAGCAGCAGGGTGATAGCGCCCGTCTGAGCGATATCGCGGCCCGGCTTGGTCTGGACAATAAGCTGGGCCGTCCGGTCAATCAGCTGTCGGGCGGCGAGTGGCAGCGCGTGCGGCTGGCGGCAGTGATCCTGCAGATCGATCCCTTAAGCAATCCCGTGGGTCAACTGCTGCTGCTGGATGAGCCGATGAACAGTCTGGATGTGGCCCAGCAGGCGGCGCTGGATCGGCTGTTACGCGAGCTAAGCGCGGCGGGAATTGCGGTGGTGATGAGCAGTCACGATCTCAACCACACTTTGCGCCATGCCGGACAGAGCTGGCTGCTCTGCCAGGGGGAAGCCATCGCCTGCGGGGAGACCGCCGAGGTGCTGAATGAGGAAAATTTAACCGCCGCCTATGCGATCCCGTTCCAGCGCGTGGAGGTGGCCGGTCATATTATGCTCATCGCGTCACAGTAGCACGCAGTTATCTTGTCACTATATTGATAAACAAGCTAAATTATTGCGATAAAGAGACTAGGGACAGAGGGATCATCTGAAATGCGCTTCTGGTTCATGTTGGCGGCGGCGTTAATTTTAGCCGGCTGCAGCAGCCATCGGGCACCGCCGCCGAATCCTCGGCTGGCTGACTCCATTACGGTGGTGGCGAATCTGAACGAGCAGCTGCGCAGCTGGCGCGGCGCACCGTATCGCTACGGCGGCATGACGCCGCGCGGCGTCGACTGCTCCGGCTTTGTGGTGCGCACGTTTCGCGATAAATTTGCCCTCCAGCTGCCGCGCGAAACCCGCGAGCAGGCGGAAATCGGTACCCGGATTGATAAGCGCGATCTGCTGCCTGGCGATCTGGTGTTCTTCAAAACCGGCTCAGGCGAAAGCGGCCTGCACGTCGGCATCTACGATACCGATAACCAGTTTATACATGCCTCCACCAGTCAGGGCGTCACCCGTTCCTCGCTGGATAACGTCTACTGGAACAAAAAGTTCTGGCAGGCGCGGCGTATCTGACGTCATTCAGCGGCCTGAGGGAAGCGAGCGCTTCCCTTTTTTATGCCGATAACCCTGCACTCCGCCCGTGTTAATCCGCTGTTCCAGGCACTACACTGGAGAGAGGAGGAATCATGACCCTTTCTTTTACCACCCACTGGCGGGATGAACTGCCGGACTTTTACACCTCCCTGTCACCAACGCCGCTGGATAACGCCCGACTCATCTGGCGCAACGCCCCGCTGGCGCAACAGCTGGGCGTCCCTGACGCGCTGTTTGCGCCTGAAAACGGGGCCGGCGTCTGGGGCGGGGAAGCGCTGCTCCCGGGCATGTCCCCGCTGGCGCAGGTATACAGCGGCCATCAGTTTGGCGCCTGGGCCGGCCAGCTGGGCGACGGCCGCGGGATCCTGCTCGGCGAGCAGCAGCTGGCGGATGGCCGTCGTTACGACTGGCATCTGAAAGGCGCCGGCCTGACCCCCTATTCGCGGATGGGGGACGGCCGCGCCGTGCTGCGCTCGACGATCCGGGAGAGTCTGGCGTCAGAGGCGATGCACGCCCTGGGGATCCCGACGACGCGCGCCCTGGCGATGGTGACCAGCGATACGCCGGTCTACCGCGAGCGCGTGGAGCCTGGCGCGATGCTGATGCGGGTGGCCGAGAGCCATGTCCGCTTTGGCCATTTCGAACATTTTTACTATCGTCGCGAGCCGCAGAAGGTCCAGCAGCTGGCCGACTATGTCATTCGCCACCACTGGCCGCAGCTGCAGGATGAGGCGGACAAGTACCTGTTATGGTTCCGTGACGTTGTCACGCGTACCGCGCAGACCATCGCCAGCTGGCAAACCGTGGGCTTTGCCCATGGGGTGATGAATACCGACAACATGTCGATTCTCGGTTTGACCATCGACTACGGCCCGTATGGCTTCCTTGACGATTTTCAGCCGGACTTCATCTGCAACCATTCCGACTATCAGGGGCGCTACAGTTTTGAAAACCAGCCGGCGGTGGGGCTGTGGAATCTGCAGCGTCTGGCCCAGTCGCTGTCGCCGTTTATCAGCGCCGAAGCGCTGAATGCGACGCTGGATGAGTATCAGCACGCCTTGCTGACCGCCTATGGCCAGCGGATGCGCGACAAGCTTGGCCTGTTCAGCCAGCAGAAAGGGGATAACGACCTGCTCGACGGTCTGTTTGCCCTGATGATCCGCGAGAGAAGCGACTATACCCGAACGTTCCGCCTGCTGAGCCACAGCGAACAGCTCAGCGCCGCCTCGCCGCTGCGCGACGAGTTTATCGACCGTGCGGCTTTCGACAGCTGGTTCGCCGGATATCGCGCGCGGCTGCGTGATGAACAGGTGGGGGATGCCCAGCGCCAGCAGCGGATGCAGGGCGTCAACCCGGCGCTGGTATTACGTAACTGGCTGGCGCAGCGGGCGATCGAGCAGGCTGAGGCTGGCGATATGGGGGAGCTGGAGCGTCTGCATGCCGCGCTGGCCGATCCTTTCACCGATCGCGAGGACGACTACGTCCGCCGGCCGCCGGACTGGGGGAAACGTCTGGAAGTCAGCTGCTCGAGCTAACTCGCCTCGCCCCGCGCACCGCGGGGCGACTATTTGGTCAGGATCAACTTCCCGGCGTGGGTCTGGCGCAGCAGATAGCGCTGGCCGCCATGCTCAATGACTACCCGTCCTTCGCTGCCTAACAGAACCCGACTGCTGATCTGTCTGTCCGTCGCCACGGGATAGGGGGCATTGTCTTTTGGTTTTTCAGCTGTGGCAGTGTTATCCATACGCGTCATAGCTCTCAAAATAAAAATCAAAGCAACAATGATAATCATTATCAATAATGTTGTTTTTGACGGCAAGCGTTATTTATCGTGTTACCGAATTTGGTAGGGAATGTCAGAAGGGGTTCGCCCACCGCATGCGCGGCGGGCGGAGCGGTCACAGACGGGTGGCCGTGGCGGCCGCCAGCTCGCTCAATAAACGTTCGCTGTCTTCCCAGCTCAGGCAGGGATCGGTGATCGACTGGCCCCAGGCCAGCGGCTGGCCGGGAACCACTTTCTGGGTCCCTTCCTGCAGGAAGCTCTCCGCCATAATGCCGGCGATGGCGGTAGAGCCCGCGCGAATTTGCTGACAGATATCGGCGCACACCTCCAGCTGACGGCGATGCTGCTTCTGGCAGTTGCCATGGCTGAAGTCGACCACCAGCTGCTCCGGCAGATCGAATTCCCGCAGCGCCTCGCCGGCGGCGGCGATGTCCTCGGCGTGATAGTTCGGCCGTTTGCCGCCGCGCATAATGATATGCCCGAACGGGTTGCCGCTGGTCTGGTAAATCGTCATCTGCCCCTGCTTGTCCGGGGAGAGGAACATATGGCTGGCGCGGGAGGCGCGGATGGCGTCCACGGCGATGCGCGTATTGCCGTCGGTGCCGTTTTTAAACCCGACCGGGCAGGAGAGCGCCGAAGCCATTTCACGGTGAATCTGACTTTCAGTGGTGCGCGCCCCGATGGCTCCCCAGCTGATGAGATCGGCGATAAACTGACCGGTCACCATATCGAGAAACTCGGTGGCCGTCGGCACCCCCAGCTCATTGACCTGCAGCAGCAGGCGCCGTGCCAGCTCAATCCCGTGGTTGACCCGGTAGCTGCCGTTGAGGTCCGGATCGGAGATTAAGCCTTTCCAGCCCACCACAGTACGGGGTTTTTCAAAGTAGGTGCGCATCACGATCTCCAGCTGCGGCTGGTAGCGCTCGCGCATGGTCTGCAGGCGGCGGGCATACTCCATCGCCGCGTCGGTGTCGTGAATGGAGCAGGGGCCGATAATCACCAGCAGGCGGCGGTCTTCGCCGTTGAGGATTTTTTCAATTCGGCGACGGGAGGCCGAGACGTGGGCGGCCACGTCGGCCGTAACGGGATGGCGCTGGGCCAGCTCCGCGGGCGTTACCAGGCTTTCAATGCGCGCGGTACGCAATTCGTCTGTTTTATTCATTGGGGTCTCAAAAATCTGTTTCTTCGCCAGCGAAAATGCCGGGAAGTGATGCGCATCACGATAAACCAATCCCTGCTTATTGCAAGAGCAGGGCATGATCCTGTATAGGCCACGGGTGATAGCATAAACAAATTTTTAATAATGTACTAGTGTATTAGTACATCCTGCGATTCAGCCCCATGATGTCCATGATTTTTGTCGCTATTTCCTCAACGGAATAGTTGGTGCTGTTCAGGCAGGGGATTTTATTCTTGCGATACAGCGCCTCCACTTCGGTCACTTCCATCCGACACTGGCGCAGCGAGGCGTAGCGGCTGTTCTCCCGGCGCTCCTCGCGGATCGCCGCCAGACGTTCCGGATTGATGGTCAGGCCGAACATCTTATGCTGCAGGGGTTTCAGCGAGGCCGGCAGAACCAGATTGTCCATATCGTCGGCGATAAACGGATAGTTGGCGGCGCGAATGCCGTACTGCATGGCGAGGTACAGACTGGTGGGCGTCTTGCCGCAGCGCGACACGCCGAGGAGGATCACCTGCGCCTGGTCAAGGTTGCGCAGCGAGATGCCATCGTCATGGGCGAGGGTGTAATCGATGGCGGCGATACGCGCATCGTATTTGATCAGGTTCCCGGGGTTCAGGCCGTGGGTGCGGTGCGCCACCGGGGTCGGGTCGAGGTTGAGCTCCTGCTGCAGCGGGGCCACCAGCGCCTGAACGATATCCTGACAAAAGCCCTCGCTTTGCAGAATGATATCGCGGATCTCCGGAATGACGATGGAATAGAACACCAGCGGGCGGATGCCCGTTTGCTGATAAATCGCGTCAATCTGCTCTTTCACCGCCCGCGCACGGCTGATATTTTCCACAAACGGCAGGGTCACGCTGCTGATGGCGACCGGGAATTGCGACATGACGGCATGTCCCAGCACCTCCGCCGTAATGGCGGTACCGTCAGAAATATAAAATACGTGGCGATCTACAGCACTTTCCATTTTGACCATCCGGTATAATGAGTTTAATTGCCTGAAAGCGGATATTAAATTTAAGCATATCCCTGTTTGATTTGTCTCTTGTTAAAATTGAAACACTATTTTTGTTTTTTATGAAAAGGGTGGTTCATTTTCTTTTTTTTGCCGTTATTTCCAGCGTTTCTCGTCATAATTCCTAAAAATCATCAAGTTATCTATATCAGAGGAACAGTCCGAAAAAAGAAAAAATAATTTGCTTGAACGATTCACCGTTTTTTTCAGCACCATAAATATGTCAGGATAATCTTGCAGTCGATCGTGAAATTTTTTTCACTGGTATTAAATCACAAAAGGATTGTCTCGATGTCCAACAATGGCTCGTCACCGCTGGTGCTTTGGTATAACCAACTCGGCATGAATGATGTAGACAGAGTTGGGGGCAAAAATGCCTCCCTTGGTGAAATGATTACGAATCTGTCCGGTATGGGTGTTTCCGTACCTAACGGGTTTGCCACCACCGCTGATGCTTTCAACCAGTTCCTGGACCAAAGCGGTGTTAACCAGCGCATCTATGCGCTGCTGGATGAAACCGACATTGACGACGTTTCCGCATTAGCGAAAGCGGGCGCGCAGATCCGACAGTGGATCATCGATACCCCCTTCCAGAGCGAACTGGAAAACGCGATTCGCGATGCTTATGACCTGCTGTCCGCCGATGACGCCGAGGCCTCATTCGCCGTGCGCTCTTCCGCCACCGCGGAAGATATGCCGGATGCCTCCTTCGCCGGGCAGCAAGAGACATTCCTCAACGTGCAGGGCTTTGACGCCGTGCTCGTTGCCGTGAAGCACGTATTTGCTTCACTGTTTAACGATCGCGCGATCTCCTATCGCGTGCATCAGGGTTACGATCATCGCGGCGTGGCGCTCTCCGCCGGGGTGCAGAGGATGGTCCGCTCCGATCTGGCCTCCTCCGGCGTCATGTTCTCCATCGATACCGAATCCGGCTTTGACCAGGTGGTGTTTATCACCTCGGCGTGGGGTCTGGGCGAGATGGTGGTGCAGGGCGCGGTGAACCCGGACGAATTCTACGTCCACAAACCGACGCTGGCCGCTGGCCGCCCGGCGATCGTGCGCCGCACTATGGGCTCGAAAAAGATCCGCATGGTTTACGCGCCGACCCAGGAGCACGGCAAGCAGGTGCGTATCGAAGATGTGCCGCAGGCGCAGCGCGATATCTTCTCGTTAACCAACGAGGAGGTGCAGGAGCTGGCGAAGCAGGCGGTGCAGATCGAGAAGCACTACGGCCGTCCGATGGATATCGAGTGGGCGAAAGATGGCCACACCGGTAAGCTGTTTATCGTCCAGGCGCGTCCGGAAACCGTGCGTTCCCGCGGCCAGGTGATGGAGCGTTATACCCTCCACGCTCAGGGGCAGATCATCGCCGAAGGGCGCGCCATCGGCCATCGCATTGGCGCCGGTCCGGTGAAGGTGATCCACGATATCAGCGAGATGAACCGCATTGAGCCGGGCGACGTGCTGGTTACCGATATGACCGACCCGGACTGGGAACCGATCATGAAGAAAGCCTCGGCGATCGTCACCAACCGCGGCGGCCGTACCTGCCACGCGGCGATCATCGCCCGTGAGCTGGGTATTCCGGCGGTGGTCGGCTGCGGCGATGCCACCGATCGCATTCAGGAAAACCAGAACGTGACCGTCTCCTGCGCCGAAGGCGATACCGGCTATGTCTACGCCGAGCTGCTCGACTTCAGCGTCAAGAGCTCCAGCGTCGGCGACATGCCGGATCTGCCGCTGAAGGTGATGATGAACGTCGGCAACCCGGATCGCGCCTTCGACTTCGCCTGCCTGCCGAACGAAGGCGTGGGTCTGGCGCGGCTGGAGTTTATCATCAACCGCATGATTGGCGTGCACCCGCGCGCGCTGCTGGAGTTTGACGACCAGGAGCCGGGCCTGCAGAACGAAATCCGCGAGCTGATGAAAGGCTACGATTCGCCGAGAGAGTTCTACGTTGGCCGCCTGACCGAAGGGATCGCCACCCTCGGTGCCGCTTTCTATCCGAAACGGGTGATCGTGCGTCTGTCGGACTTCAAGTCGAACGAATACGCCAACCTGGTAGGCGGCGAGCGCTATGAGCCGGAAGAAGAGAACCCGATGCTCGGCTTCCGCGGTGCCGGACGCTACGTTTCCGAAAGCTTCCGCGACTGCTTCGCGCTGGAATGTGAAGCCATGAAGCGCGTGCGTAACGACATGGGGCTGATCAACGTAGAAGTGATGGTGCCGTTCGTCCGTACCGTTGCCCAGGCGAAAGCGGTGGTCGAAGAGCTGGAGCGTCAGGGGCTGAAGCGCGGCGAGAACGGGCTGAAGATCATCATGATGTGCGAGATCCCGTCGAACGCATTGCTGGCGGAGCAGTTCCTCGAATACTTCGACGGCTTCTCCATCGGTTCGAACGACATGACCCAGCTGGCGCTCGGTCTGGACCGCGACTCCGGCGTGGTCTCTGAGCTGTTTGATGAACGCAACGACGCGGTGAAAGCCCTGCTGTCGATGGCGATCCGCGCCGCGAAGCAGCAGGGTAAATACGTCGGCATCTGCGGCCAGGGGCCGTCTGACCATGAAGATTTTGCCGCCTGGCTGATGGAGGAGGGGATCGATAGCCTGTCCCTCAACCCGGACACCGTGGTGCAAACCTGGTTAGGTCTGGCGGAACTGAATAAATAAGTTCGCCCTGACAACACCGATCCCCGGCAGCGATGCCGGGGATTTTTTTTGCCTGTGTCAGAGCGCCAGGCGACGTGAGCGCAGGACAAAAAAAAGCCCATCGTGGGAGATGGGCAAAGACTACACACAGCAATTCGTTGTTTCACTCAGGGGATTTCCATGCTTATAAATCAAGGTGTTGATTTATAACCGTGAGCTAATAGTAGGCAGCGGGGCCTTTGCCGTCGATCAGATTCCTCTCAATAGTTAAATTGTTGTGAAGGTCCGGAAGGTGAAACGCGGGTGAGGGGCCTACAAGTCTGGCGTTGAGCCGGCGATCAATAAATTTTGCTTAACAATTGTGCTGGCGGGGAAACAGGCGGGTCTCCCCGCCTGACAATGCATTACTTGCGCCCGGCCTCCAGCTCGCTGAGCTCTTCGAGCACGACGTCGGGGTCTTTCGGCGGCGGCGGCACTTCGTGCACCCAGGCGTCATACAGGCGCCAGGAGACGGCCAGCAGCACCGGACCGATAAACAGACCGATCATGCCGAAGGCGATCAGGCCGCCAATGACGCCGGTAAGAATGAGGATCATCGGCAGGTCGGCGCCCATGCGGATAAGCACCGGGCGGATAACGTTGTCCATGGTGCCGACCACGCAGCTCCACACCAGCAGCACGGTGCCCCAGGTGGTGTCCCCGCTCCAGTAAAGCCAGATAATCGACGGCACCAGAACCAGCAAAGGCCCGAGCTGGACCAGACAGGTAAAGATCATCACCACGGTCAGCAGAGCGGCGTAGGGCACGCCGGAGATGGCAAGGCCGATACCGCCCAGCACCGCCTGGGTGAGGGCTGTCACCACCACGCCCAGCGCCACGGCGCGCACGGCCTGGCCGGCCAGCAGCACGGCGGCGTCACCGCGTTTAGCCGCCAGGCGCGTGGCGAAATAGCGGAAACCGTAGGCCACCTGCTCACCGCGCCAGTAGAGCAACGCGCTGAACAGCAGCATCAAACCGCAGTAGACCAGAAGCTTGCCGATGTGCGCCGCCTGACCGACAAACCAGCTGGTAGTGGTGCCAATATAGGGGCGAACCTTGGCCATAATCGCCGAGCCGCCCATATCCAGCAGGCCATGCCAGGCGGAGTAGAGCTTATCGCCCACCAGCGGCACGCTGTTGAGCCAGGCGAAATCCGGCAGCGTCACATTTCCGCTGCTGATGAGTTTGATCAGCGGAACGCTGTTATCCACCAGGCTGTTGACCAGCAGAGCGATAGGAATAACGAATAGCAAAAACAGCAGCAGGGTCATCGCCAGCACCGCCAGCATCCGTTTGCCGAACAGCACACGCTGCAGACGCAGCAGCACCGGCCAGGTGGCGATCACCACGGTGCCGGCCCAGGCGAAGGACAGAATAAACGGCTGCACAACCCACAGGCAGGATATGATAATCAGGGCCAGGAACAGCACCGACAGCAGTATTTGCGGTATGTCCCGAGGCTGATGGGGGTTAATCATAGATAAATTTTACCTTTCCAGTCGCGCCAAAAAGCTGGCGCCGCGTAAATCCATGTACTGATAATAATATCAATAATTTTGCCGGGCTGATTTTGCACAGAAAACACGTGGGCGCATATGAAAAAAATGTGATAAAAAGTTGAATGCGCTACGCAAACGTTTAGTTAGCACCAACACAATATTTTCAAACACAACATAGTCAGGCAGGGTCAAGTGTGATGATCCCACAAATTTCTCAGGCGCCAGGGGTAGTTCAGCTGGTGCTGAATTTTTTGCAGGTACTGGAGCAACAGGGTTTTACCGGCGATACCGCCACCAGCTATGCCGACAGGCTGACGATGGCCACCGACAACAGCGTCTATCAGCTGCTGCCGGATGCGGTCCTTTTTCCACGTTCCACGGCAGACGTCGCGCTACTGGCGCGCGTCGCCGCCGAACCACGCTTTAAATCGCTGATCTTCACCCCGCGCGGCGGCGGCACCGGCACTAACGGCCAGGCGCTGAACGGCGGAATTATCGTCGATATGTCCCGCTATATGAACCGCATTATCGAAATCAACCCCGAAGAGGGTTGGGTGCGCGTTGAAGCCGGAGTCATCAAAGATCAGCTGAATCAGTTTCTCAAGCCCTATGGCTATTTCTTTTCCCCGGAGCTCTCCACCAGCAACCGCGCTACCCTGGGCGGGATGATTAACACCGACGCGTCCGGACAGGGATCGCTGGTGTACGGTAAGACGTCGGATCACGTGCTTGGCCTGCGGGCGGTGCTGATGGGCGGTGATATCCTCGATACCCAGGCGGTGCCGGTGGCGCTGGCGGAGACGCTGGGCAATACGCCCTCGACGATCGGCCGGATCTACAACACGGTCTACCAGCGCTGCAAGGCGCAGCGCGAGCTGATCATGGATAAGTTTCCCAAACTCAACCGCTTCCTCACCGGATACGATCTGCGCCACGTCTTTAACGATGAGATGAGCGAGTTCGACCTGACCCGAATTTTAACCGGTTCGGAAGGGACGCTGGCGTTTATTACCGAAGCGCGGCTGGATATTACCCGCCTGCCGAAGGTGCGCCGGCTGGTCAACGTCAAATATGACTCCTTTGACTCTGCGCTGCGTAATGCACCCTTTATGGTGGAAGCCAAGGCCCTGTCGGTGGAGACCGTCGACTCTAAGGTCCTCAATCTGGCGCGCGAGGATATCGTCTGGCACTCGGTGAACGAACTGATCACCGACGTACCTGATAAAGAGATGCTCGGGCTGAATATCGTCGAATTCGCCGGGGATGACGCGGCGCTGATTGACCAGCAGGTCACCACCCTGTGCCAGCGGCTGGACGAGCTGATGGCCCGCAGCGAGGCGGGAGTCATCGGCTGGCAGGTTTGTCACGATCTTGATGGCGTGGAGCGCATCTATGCCATGCGCAAGAAGGCGGTAGGCCTGTTGGGTAATGCCAAAGGTGCCGCCAAGCCGATCCCCTTTGCCGAGGATACCTGCGTCCCGCCCGAACACCTGGCGGATTATATCGTCGAGTTCCGCGCGCTGCTCGACAGCCACGGCCTGAGCTACGGCATGTTTGGCCACGTCGACGCCGGGGTGCTGCATGTGCGCCCGGCGCTGGACATGTGCGATCCGCAGCAGGAGGTGCTGATGAAGCAGATCTCCGACGATGTGGTGGCGCTGACGGCGAAGTATGGCGGCCTGCTGTGGGGGGAACATGGCAAAGGCTTTCGCGCGGAGTACAGCCCGGCCTTCTTTGGCGAGGCGCTGTACGGCGAACTTAGGAAGATCAAAGCGGTCTTCGATCCCGATAACCGCCTGAACCCAGGGAAAATCTGTCCTCCGGAAGGGGTCGACGCGCCGATGATGAAAGTCGACGCGGTGAAGCGTGGCACCTGGGATCGGCAGATCCCCATCGCGGTGCGCAGCAGCTGGCGCGGGGCGATGGAGTGTAATGGCAACGGGTTGTGCTTCAACTTTGACGTAAAAAGTCCGATGTGTCCGTCGATGAAAGTCAGCAACCAGCGCATCCACTCGCCGAAAGGGCGGGCGACGCTGGTCCGCGAATGGCTGCGTCTGCTGGCGGATCGCGGCGTCGATCCCAATCAGCTGGAGAAGGCGCTGCCGGAGCAGGGCGTTAGCCTGCGCTCGCTGGTGGCTCGCACCCGTAACAGTTGGCATGCGCGCAAAGGGGAATATGACTTCTCGCACGAGGTCAAAGAGGCGATGTCCGGCTGTCTGGCCTGCAAAGCCTGTTCGACCCAGTGCCCGATCAAAATCGATGTCCCGGAGTTCCGCTCGCGCTTCCTGCAGCTGTATCACAGCCGCTATCTGCGTCCGGTGCGGGATCATCTGGTGGCGTCGGTGGAGTCCTATGCGCCGCTGATGGCCCAGGCGCCGAAGACCTTTAACTTCTTCATTAACCAGCCGTGGCTGAAAAAGCTGTCGGAGAAGCATATCGGGATGGTCGATCTGCCGCTGCTCTCGGCGCCGTCGCTGAAGCAGCAGATGGCCGGCCACCGCTCCGCCAATATGACCCTTGAGCAGCTCGAAGCGCTGAGCGACGAGCAGAGGGCGAAGATGGTGCTGGTGGTGCAGGATCCCTTCACCAGCTATTACGACGCTCAGGTGGTGGCTGACTTTATCCGTCTGGTCGAGGCCTTAGGCTATCAGCCGGTGCTCCTGCCGTTCTCGCCGAACGGCAAGGCGCAGCATATTAAAGGATTCCTGACCCGCTTCGCGCGCACCGCGCAGAAAACGGCAGACTTCCTTAACCGCGTGGCGCAGCTGGGTATGCCGCTGGTCGGCGTCGATCCGGCGCTGGTGCTTTGCTACCGCGATGAATATAAGCAAACGCTCGGCGACAAGCGCGGCGATTTCCAGGTCATGCTGGTGCATGAGTGGTTGCCGAAGGCCCTGCCGACCAACGCCCGTCCCGATCTCGGCGGCGAGCCCTGGTACCTGTTCGGTCATTGTACGGAAGTGACCGCGCTGCCGGCGGCGACAAAGCAGTGGGCAGAGATTTTTGCCCACTTCGGCGCGAAGCTGGAAAACGTCAGCGTTGGGTGCTGCGGGATGGCAGGCACCTATGGTCATGAAGTGAAAAACCATGCCAACTCGCTGGCCATTTACGCGCTCTCCTGGCAGCAGGCGATGCAGCGGCTGCCGCGTAACCGCTGTCTGGTGACGGGCTACTCCTGCCGCAGCCAGGTGAAGCGCATTGAAGGCAGCGGCGTTCGCCATCCGCTGCAGGCGTTACTGGAGATAATCGGATGATTTGGAAACGTCAGACCACGCTGGAGCAGCTCAACCGGCTCGGTGAGGGAAACATGGTAGGGCTGTTGGATATTCGCTTTGAGACGTTTACCGACGATACGCTGGAGGCCACCATGCCGGTGGATGGCCGCACCCAGCAGCCGTTTGGTCTGCTGCACGGCGGGGCGTCGGTGGTGCTGGCGGAGACGCTGGGGTCGGTGGCGGGTTATCTGTGCAGCGAAGGCGAACAGAAGGTGGTGGGGCTGGAGGTTAACGCCAACCACATCCGTTCAGCGCGTGGGGGCCGGGTGCGGGGCGTGTGCAAAGCGCTGCACGTCGGGACTCGCCATCAGGTCTGGCAAATTGAAATCTTCGACGAACAGTCGCGATTGTGCTGTTCATCGCGGCTAACCACCGCGGTAATATAAACCGTAAGGGGGAGGCGAATAGCCTCCCTTTTTTCAAGGTAATAAGCGGCAAAGGGCCTGGCAGCGCGAGAGATGGCGTGAGAACACTACCGCGCAGCGGCAAGAAATTATCTAATAAATAGATTATCACCGATCCAATCTCGTTATATATGCTACTCTTTTCAATACGAAATGCATAAAGGTAACAAGAGGACGGTTAACCATGGGTATTCTTTCCTGGATCATTTTTGGACTTATTGCCGGTATTTTAGCCAAGTGGATTATGCCGGGGAAAGACGGCGGCGGGTTTATTGTAACCATTATTCTGGGGATCATCGGCGCCGTGGTCGGCGGCTGGATCAGCACCTTCTTTGGTTTTGGCAAAGTCGACGGGTTTAATTTCGGCAGCTTCGTGGTGGCGGTAATCGGTGCGCTGGTTGTGCTGTTTATCTACCGTAAAGTGCGCAGCTAATTCTCTGCATTCTGTTTTATTCAAGTTAACAAAAGCTGCCGCTTATCGCGGCAGCTTTTTTATTATCGCAGGACTCAGGCAGCGTACCCACGCCAGGGCTATTGCCCGTCGGCATCCTCCGCAACCGGCACCACCTCCACGTGAACTTCGTAGTGCTTCGCCTGACCGGTCGGGATCAGGGCGGTTAGTTTGTTAATGGTTTCCGCCGGCGTATCGGTCGCGACCGTTGCTGAAAACAGCACCGGCTTGCGCGGCGGAAACGGTGGCGGGAACGGCGGCAGGGGACCATGACCCATCTCCAGCGGAGGACGGCCGCCGTTGTCGACAGCGGGCGTCGGAGCGTCGGTTTTATCAGCCGCAAAAGCGCTGGCGGCGGCCACGGCAGCAATAGCGAACAGCGCAAAGAGAGCTTTTTTCATCTGGTTATCCTCGATAAGCAAGTGCATAAAGAGTAGAGGGCGGCGGCAGGCGGGACAATGCCGTGCGGCGCGAATCCTCTGAATCTCCTTTATTCCTCGCGAATGTGAAGGTCAGATGAGAGCGGGTGTCATTGTGTTCGGGAGCCTCTTAATTCAGCAGTACGCTCATAATCAGCAGCACGGCCATGCACATCGACATAATACTGATATCAACAATCATTCTTTACGACAAAAGCTCCAGCAAACGGGTACGGCGGCCAGGTCACAGCACGTATTATAGTGGTTAAAGATTGTACCCTGCATGCATTCCCTGGACAAACGATTATTAGCCTGGCGTTGCCTGAACTGCCGCGCCTGACCATGGCTTCATGATGATACCGCGAACCGTACCTTGCCCTTAGCGGAGCAACATGAGGATAGCTCATGTTGCAATGAATTTAAGTCGCTTTCCCTCCATCACCGACTCTGGCAAAAATAGACCCATTAACGAATCAACAACATTTACCGGTTGAAGCGCGCCAGGTCTGACTCTGCGTCGCCAGTGGAGAGTACTCCGCTTATTCCGCTTTATGCCCGACACCAGGATGGACAATCGCCATGAATAACGAATTTACCTATACGATTAAGCGCAGCCGGTTTGATGAAAATTATAACCCTGCGGAAAATACGCGTATTACCACCAATTTTGCCAATTTGGCGAGAGGGGAGAGCCGTCAGGACAATCTGCGCAATACGTTAATCATGATGAATAACCGGTTTAATACCCTGGCGCACTGGGATAATCCCTACAACGATCGCTATGCGGTGGAACTGGATATTATTTCTGTCGAGATGAATATTGCTGATGCCGCCAGTTTTCCGGTGATAGAGATCCTGCAAACGCATATTGTCGATAAAAAAACCGGTGAGCGCCATGCCGGTATCGTCGGCAATAACTTCTCTTCCTGGGTACGGGATTATGATTTTAGCGTGCTGCTGCTGGAGCATAATAAAGACCAGAGCCGCTTCAGCGTGCCCGAAAACTTTGGCGAGCTGCACGGCAATATCTTTAAGGATTTCGTGCAATCCAGCGCCTATAAGACCAGTTTCAGCAAGGCGCCGGTGATTTGTCTGAGCGTATCCAGCAAAGATGTTTATCGTCGCACCGGTAACGAACATCCGGTTCTCGGTATTGAATATGCCCAGGAAGGCGTCTCGCTGACCGAGCGCTATTTCAGCAAAATGGGGCTGCAGGTGCGCTATTTTATGCCGAAACACAGCGTCGCGCCGTTGGCCTTCTATTTTTCCGGCGATCTGCTCAGCGATTACACCAGCCTGGAGCTGATCGCGACCATCAGCACGATGGAGACGTTTCAAAAAATATATCGTCCGGAGATTTACAACGCGAATTCCGCGGCGGGGCAATACTATCAGCCCAATCTCAATCACCTGGATCATTCCGTCACCAAAATTGTGTATGACCGGGAAGAGCGCAGCCTGTTGGCGATAGAGCAGGGTAAATTTACACAACAACATTTTATCGACCCGCACAAGACGTTGCTTGAGCAATGGTCTGCTAACTTCGCGCGTTGCTAAACCAATATAAAAGGTTCCTTATTATGAAAACATGGCTTCCGACCTCCACCGCTGGCAGTTTACCGAAACCTTCCTGGCTGGCGCAGCCAGAGACCCTGTGGTCGCCCTGGAAACTGTCCAGCGAAGAATTACTGGCCGGCAAGCGCGACGCCCTGCGTTTGTCCCTCGACGACCAGCTGCGGGCCGGGATCGATATTGTCAGCGACGGCGAGCAAACGCGGCAGCACTTTGTCACCACCTTTATTGAACACCTCAGCGGCGTTGATTTTGCCAAACGCGAGATCGTGAAAATTCGTAACCGCTATGAGGCCAGTGTTCCAACCGTGGTGGGCGCCGTAGAGCGCCAGAAACCGGTCTTCGTTGAGGACGCGCGCTATCTGCGTCAGCTCACCAGTCAGCCGATAAAATGGGCGCTGCCGGGCCCCATGACCATGATCGATACGCTGTATGACAATCACTATAAAAGTCGGGAAAAGCTGGCCTGGGAGTTCGCCAAAATCCTCAATCAGGAAGCGAAAGAGTTAGAGGCCGCCGGGGTCGATATTATTCAGTTCGATGAGCCGGCCTTCAACGTCTTCTTCGATGAGGTGAACGACTGGGGGATCGCCGCGCTGGAACGAGCCACTGAAGGGCTGAAGTGCGAGACGGCAGTGCATATCTGCTACGGCTACGGCATCAAGGCCAATACCGACTGGAAAAAAACGCTGGGCTCAGAGTGGCGTCAGTATGAGGAGGCCTTCCCGCAGCTGCAGAAATCGTCCCTCGATATTATCTCTCTCGAGTGCCACAACTCGCGGGTACCGATGGATCTGCTGGAGTTGATCCGCGGTAAAAAGGTGATGGTCGGGGCGATCGATGTCGCCAGCCATGCGATTGAAACTCCGGAAGAGGTGGCTGCTACCCTGCGCAAGGCGCTGGCGTTCGTCGATGCCGACAAGCTCTACCCCTCCACCAACTGCGGTATGGCGCCGCTGCCGCGCCAGGTCGCGACCGGCAAACTGCACGCCTTAAGCGCCGGTGCCGAGATCGTTCGCCGCGAGCTGGCGGTAAAATAAGGCGGACTGGCTTTCGTGCGCTTCTCCCGGTTAACCTCCTGAGCGGGCCGTTACCCGCTCAGCGTCAGGTTGCCGCCAGCGGGCGGCAGATCGCCCGCAGGGCGACGGCACTGCACAACGGAAACAGCGCCAGCAGAAGCCAGGGATAGACCGCCTGCGGCGAGGGGGTGAGCGCCTGGTCAAGCAAATGGCCGAGCAGCAAATTCCCGGCTAACACCGCGCACCCACCCGCAGTGGCGAGCGCCCCGTAGTGGGCGCCCAGCGTCGACTCCTCGGCAAACAGCGGGATGAGATCCTTGGCTGAGGGCACCAGCAGCATCTGGCCGAGGGTGAGCAGTGTGACAAAGCAGGCCGACGGCAAAAATCGCAGCCAGCCGGCGGCGGGCGGCGAGGCGGCGAATAACGCCACGCTGACGAAGGAAGCCGACAGCAGCAGAAAGCCCACCGGCAGAATGCGCACGGCGCCAATACGACGGGCGAAGCGGGCGAGAGGAAGCTGTAGGGTAATAATCAACAGCGAGGCCAGCATAAAAAGCGGCGCCAGATCCTGCTCACGGCCGCCTGCGCGTTGGATCTCCACCGGCAGGGCGAGATACAGCTGGTTGTAGCTCAACAGCCATGAACTGTAAGCAATAATAAACGCGACGAAGCGCGGCTGGCGCAAAGGGGTCCACCACGGAACCCGGCTGCGCGTTTGGGGCCTCTGCCCGTCGGCGGGCAGACAGAAAAAGAGCACCAGCAGCGCCAGAAGAAATAGCCCCGCACCGGCGAGGGCGATATGCCGAAAGCCGATCCCGCTCAGTAACCCTCCGGCCACCGGGCCGATAACCGCTCCCAGCTCACCGCACACCGCAAACAGCGCAAACCACTCTGCGCGGCTGCGTTTTCCGTTGGCCTGGCTGTGGGTCCCGGTTCGCGCCAGCAGGGCCTCGATCGACGGGGAAAACAGCGCCCCGCCGACGCCCGTCAGGCAGGCGCCGAGGATAATCGGCTCCAGCGTTGTGCCGCACGCCAGCAGCAGATAGCCGGCAACGCGGACCACGCAGCCGGTGAGGATGATCGCCTTAGCGCCGTAGCGGTCGGCCAGCGTCCCGCCGATGATAAACATGCCCTGCTGAGAGAAGGTGCGCAGCCCGAGGATCAGGCCGATAAGCCCGCCGGAAAGCAGCATCTCGTCGCGCAGGAAGAGGGCAAGGAAAGGGACGACCGCATAAAAGCCAATATTAAAAACGAACTGGCTTCCCAGTAAAACGGGAGGCCAGAGGGTCGCCGCAGGGCGCAGGGGGAAGAGAGGCATACTCGCCCAACCTAAACGATGAAATGAATGTGCTTTTTACCGTGGTACGGGGAGATCTCGATTTTGGTTTTCACCCGGAAAACGTCCCACAGCAGCGCTTCGGACAAAATCTCCTCCGGCGTCCCGTTGGCGAGGATCTGCCCCTGCTGCATCACGATCAGCGAATCGCAGAACATCGCGGCATGGTTAAGATCGTGAATGGCCACAATGCTGGTCACCGGCAGCTCGCTGATCAACTGCATCAGCTGCATCTGATGGTGAATATCCAGATGGTTGGTAGGTTCATCCAGCAGGATCTCACTCGGGTTCTGCGCCAGTGCGCGGGCGATATGCACCCGCTGCCGCTCGCCGCCGGAGAGGCTCAGCCACCCCTGGTCGCTTTTCTCCAGCATCGCCACCCGCTGCAGCGCGGCGGTGACCGCCTCGTCATCCTGAGCGCTCCAGTTGGAGAACGGCGAGTGGTGCGGAATACGTCCCAGCCGCACGACGTCGCGCACCCGCATATTGGCCTCGGTCATGCCGTGTTGCTCGACGAACGCCACCCGGCGGGCGAGCTGCTTTTTCGCCATCCGGGCGATGTCGTGGCCGTCGAGGGTGACGCGACCCGCATCCGGGCGGCGCAGGCCCGCCAGAACCCGCAGCAGCGAGGATTTGCCGCAGCCGTTGGGGCCCAGCAGACCCACCGTTTCGCCGCGCGACACCCGCAGCGAGACATTATTGACGATGACCTTTTTGCCTGCCTTCCAGGTGATATTTTCAGCGCAAATACTCATCACTTATTCCTTGAGCGGTAGATAATCACGGCAAAGAAAGGCACCCCAACCAGGGCGGTCACCACTCCGACCGGCAGACTCTGCGGGGCAATCAGCAGGCGCGAGGCAATGTCCGCCAGCACCATCAGGATCGCCCCCGCCAGCGCGCTGGCGATCAGCAACGTCCGGTGCAGCGGGCCAAAGAAGAAGCGCATCACGTGCGGCACCACCAGGCCGACAAAGCCGATCGAGCCGGCCATGCTGACGATGGTGGCAGTAATCACCGCCGCGGTGGTGAAGAGGATCAGGCGCACGCGCGGCACGGCAATGCCCAGCGAAGCGGCGGCATCGTCGCCGAAGGTGAACGCGTCCAGCGCCCGGGCATACCACAGGCAGACCGCCAGGCCCGCGAGGACCACCACCAGAACCAGCTGGAATTCGGGCCAGCGGACGCCGCTGAAGCTGCCCAGCAGCCAGAACATCACATCGCGCGCCTGCTGCGCGCTGGCGGAGGTGCTGATGGTGTAGGCCGTGAGGGCGTTAAATAACTGCGAGGCGGCGACGCCCGCCAGAATGGTGCGCTCATTGCCGCCGCGCGCGCCGTTGGTCAGAAAGGCAACAAAGGCGAAGGCGGCGAAGGCTCCGGCAAACGCCCCGACGGAGAGGGAGATCGCCCCGGCGCCAAGGCCCAGCACCACAATCGATACCGCGCCGGTGGAGGCCCCGGCGGAGACGCCGAGGACGTAAGGTTCCGCGAGGGCGTTCTTGAGCAGGCTTTGCAGCACGGCGCCGCAGATAGCGAGGCCGGCGCCGCAGCAGGCGGCGACCAGCGCGCGGCTGAGGCGGAAATCCCAGATAACGCTCTCGGAGATACGATTGAGAGGCACCGCGGTTAAGCCGGTTTTATTGCTGATAGCGTAAAAGACGTTCTGCAGCGGGATGGGCAGTTCGCCGACGCTGACGCCCACCGCAATCACCAGCGCCAGCACGCACACGGCGACGACACACCAGCCGGTGAGCAGCATGCTGCGGCGCGTCTGCAGTACGGCGGCGCTCATCAGTTAAGCCCCATTTTTCTCAGCTGTTCGCCCACCTGCTCCGCGCCGTAAAGGGTGCGGATGGTCGGATTCATCGCCTGGCCGTCCATCACCACGATATGGCCTTTTTTCACCGCCTCCAGCTGGCTGACGGCGGGATCGCTTTTGAGGAATTTAATCTTCTCCTCGGCCTTATCCAGCGCCCAGCGGTTACGATCCAGGCTCGAGACCACGATCACATCCGGGTTGGCGGCAATGATGCTCTCCCAGCTCACCGTGGGCCACTCGGTCTCGGAGGTTATCGCATTATGACCGCCCAGCACGTTGGCGATAAAGCCGGAGGCGCTGTTTTTACCGCCGACATAGGCATCGGCCGATGGCGAGGCGCTGGAGAACCAGAAGACGAAGGAGAGATCTTTTTTGCTTTTACCGAACTCCTGACGCAGGTCGGCTTCACGTTTTTTGAAATCGGCGATCAGCGCCTGGCCACGATCTTCGACGTTGAAAATGCGGGCGAAATCGCTAATTTCCTGATACAGCCAGGTCATGTCCCACAGCTTCTGCCGGCTGCCGTACATATCGCCGGTAGCCTTTTTGGTGGCGCACATCCCCGGCGACACGTAGCTGTTCACGCCAACGGTGGCAAGATCTTCACGCCTGGCGACTTTGCTTTCCGGCCCCAGCAGCAGCGGCAACTGGGCGGGAACGAAATCGGGATTTTGCGCCAGCACGGATTCCAGACTCGGGATTTCCACCGTCAGGGTTTTAATCTTCGCGTTTTGCTCAGCCAGCTGCGGTAATACCGTAGTCGGCCAGAAGGCGCTGGCCACCACCTGCTTTTGCAGCCCAAGCAGCAGCAGGATTTCGACCGTATTTTGCCCCAGCGCGACCACGCGCTCCGGCGGCCGGGTAAAGGTCTCCTGATAGCCACAGTTTTCAATCGTCAGGGGGTAGGTTGTTGCCAGCCCGGAACTGACGGCGGTGAACATCAAGCCTAACGCGCAGAGGACCTTCTTCATTAAACGCTATCCTTGTAAACAGGCGAGTAAATGACCAGCAAATGGGAGTAATGCAAATGAAACTCATTATTGGGGCGGGGTTTTATACAATGCCGTATTTACAGTGTCAATGAGTGACTATTTCAGCAGGGAAGGGATTACCCGCGAGGCGGGTGGGTCAGCGCGCCAGAGGGCCGCGAATATACGTCTGCAACCCCTCGGCGAGGAAATTAAATACCCGCTTACAGGCGGGGCTATGGCGCAGGTCCTCATGCATCACCAGCCAGGTATCGAGATACAGAGAAAAGTCGGCCGCCAGCACTCGCTGCAGGGGAATAATGCCGTCGGCGAGGGGCGCCTGGCAGATGCCGATCCCTGCCCCGGCGCGGATCAGGTTCAGCTGGGCGAGGTCGCTATCGGTGCGCATCGCGAAGGCCTCGCGCTGAAAACGGGGATAGCGCTCAAGAGCCCGGCGAACGAGGGGGGTGGCGCTGTCGAAACCAATCAGCGCGTGGCCGTCAAGCTCCTCAGGCGTAGCGGGCCGACCCTGGCGGGTCAGATAGGCATCGGTAGCATGCAGCCCAAGCTCGATCCTGCCGAGACGCCGCGCGATAAGCTGCTCCTGCTGCGGAGCGACCATCCGCACTGCGATGTCCGCCTCCCGGTGAAGCAGATCCTGAAACCGATTGGAGAGCATTAATTCGATGACGATACTCGGGCACGCTTGCCTGAGCCGGGCAATCAGCGGCGGCAGCACCTCAGCGCCGACCACCTCGCTGGCGGCCACCCGCACCACGCCACGCAGATCGGTGCTGTCGCGACTAAAGTTAGCCGCCGTGCGTTCCAGCGCCCGGGCGGTGTTGGCCATTGTCTCGGCGTGCGCCTGCAGCGCCAGCGCCGCGTCGGTCGCCAGCAGGCCGGTTTGCGAGCGGGTAAATAAGGCCTGGCCGAGGGCGGCCTCCAGGCCGGCGATATGACGTCCCGCCGTCGGCTGAGTGATGTTCAGGGTGCGCGATGCGCCCGATAAAGAGCCTTCCTGCAGGACGGCGAGAAAGGTTCGGTACCACTCCCAGGGAATAGAGGTATTCATACAAAAATGTATAGCCGCTCGATGATGGTATGCAATTTCATTTGATATGAGCCGCAGGTAGGCTGTCAAGCATCCATTAGCGAACGGGGAAAGACGATGAACAGCAGCGGCAAAGTCCTGATTTTGGGAGCAAGCGGGGGCATAGGCGGGGAAGTGGCGCGTCGGCTGGCGGCGGACAACTGGCAGGTTCGGGCGCTGAAGCGCGGCGCCCAGCTTCATGGGCCCGAAGAGGGCATGCAGTGGATTGCCGGCGACGCGCTGGATGCCGGGCAGGTGGCGGCGGCGGCTGCCGGTTGCGACGTGATCGTCCATGCGGTCAATCCGCCGGGCTACCGGCACTGGCGGCAGCAGGTACTACCTATGCTGCGCAACACCCTGCAGGCCGCCGCCCAGCAGCGGGCGTTAGTTGTCCTGCCCGGCACGGTCTACAACTATGGACCGGATGCCTTTCCGCTGATTGACGAAGCGGCCGCGCAACGGCCGGTGACCCGCAAAGGCGCCATCCGGGTGGAAATGGAGCAGGCGCTGGAGGATTACGTGCAGCGCGGCGGCAGGGCGTTGATTGTCCGGGCGGGCGATTATTTTGGTCCGCGCGCCGGAAATAACTGGTTTTCCCAGGGGCTGGTCAAGCCAGGTCAGCTTCCCCGGACTATCAGCCTACCAGGGGCGATCGGCGTGGGGCATCAGTGGGCCTGGCTGCCCGACGTTGCCGCCACCATCGCCGCGCTGCTGGCCCGCAGGCATGAGCTTGAGCCGTTTGCCCGCTTTCATATGCAGGGCCACTGGGACCCGGACGGCAGCGAAATGAGCCAGGCGATCCAGCGGGTGGTCGCCCGCTATGGCGGCAGGGCGGTAGTGAGGTCCTTTCCCTGGTGGCTGGTGAAGCTGGCGGCGCCCTTCAACGCCACCCTGCGCGAAATGGTCGAGATGCACTATCTCTGGCGTCTACCGGTACGCCTGCGCAACGATAAGCTGGTGGCTTTTTTAGGCGCGGAGCCGCATACCCCGCTCGATCGTGCCGTACATCTGACGCTGCAAGGCCTGGGCTGTCTGCCCGCCGGCGCGATTAACCATGAGGCGCGTGAGGCATAACGCGGCGAGAGAGGTGAGCAGGGCGGGGTGTTAATGTGACCAAATCATGATAACGTCACTCGTTGTCAAACGATAGCGATCGCATTAAGCTAAACGGATGACGAAAATTACCCCCACCCCAGCAAGCCGTGGCCCCGTTGACCACAGCGTTCGGGACCAGATTCTTGACGCGGCCATGGCGCACTTCAGTCGCTATGGCTATGAAAAGACTACGGTCACCGATCTCGCCAAAGCAATAGGCTTTTCCAAAGCCTATATCTACAAGTTTTTTGACTCCAAGCAGGCGATTGGCGAGGCAATCTGCGCCAGCCGGCTGGAGAAGATCATGGTGGCCGTCAGCGAGGCCATCGCCGATGCACCCTCCGCCAGCGAGAAGCTGCGCCGCCTGTTCCGGGCGCTGACCGAGGCCGGCAGTGAACTGTTTTTCGAGGATCGCAAACTGTACGATATCGCCGCCGTCGCGGCGCGCGATAAATGGCCCTCAACGGAGCAGTATGCCGGTCATCTGCAGCAGCTGATTGGTCAAATCCTGGTCGAAGGCCGCCAGGCGGGTGAGTTCGAGCGCAAAACCCCGCTGGATGAGGCGACCCTGGCGGTCTATATGGTGATGTGTCCTTTCATCAACCCGGTGCAGCTGCAATACAATCTCGACACCGCGCCCACCGCGGCGGTGCTGCTTGCCTCCCTGATCCTGAGAAGTCTCTCCCCCTGATTTGTGACCATTGACTTTATTGGTCACTCGTCTGAGAATGCAGTCACCAACCGGTCTTTTCATTAAGGTGACCCATGCTCAGGCCCAACGCCGTCCATCTTGCCGTCTGCTTCCTGCCGCTGGCCCTCGCGGGCTGCGGCGAACCTGCCGATCATGACGATCCCCGCACCCGACCGCCGCTGGTGCGGGTGGCGACCGTCGAGCGCGCGGAGGCCAGCTCGCGGGCCTTTACCGGCGTGGTGGTCGCTCGTACCCAAAGCGATCTCGGCTTCCGGGTATCGGGGAAAATCCTTGCCCGGCTGGTGGAGACCGGGCAGAGCGTCCGGCGCGGTCAACTGCTGCTGCGCCTGGATCCGGCTGATCTAACCTTGCAGGCGCAGTCCCAACAGCGGGCGGTCGACGCCGCGCGGGCGCGAGCCAAAAAAGCGGCCAACGATCTGGCCCGCTATCGCGGCCTGGTGGCCAGCGGCGCCGTCTCGGCGGCGGAGTTCGACCAGATCAACGCGACGGCAGAGGCAGCGAGAGCCGACCTCAGCGCGGCCCAGGCGCAGGCAAACGTGGCGCAAAACGCCACCGACTATGCCGGACTGCTGGCGGATGCCGACGGCGTGGTGGTGGAAACGCTCGCCGAGCCGGGACAGGTGGTCAGCGCCGGGCAGGTGGTGATCCGCCTGGCGCGGGCAGGGCAGCGCGAAGCGCGGGTGCAGCTTCCGGAGACGCTGCGCCCGGCGGTCGGCAGCGAGGCGCTGGCGACACGCTATGGCAGCGAATCTCAGCCGGTCACCGCGACCCTGCGGCTGCTTTCGGACGCGGCTGACGCCGCCACCCGCACCTTTGAAGCGCGCTATGTGCTGAACGGCGCGCTGGCGAATGCGCCGCTGGGGTCTACCGTGACCCTGCGTATCAGCAGCGACCAGGGGCCAGGCGAGGTGCTGGAGGTGCCCCTGGCGTCGGTCTACGATCCGGGCAACGGCCCTGGCGTCTGGCGCATTGCGTCGCGCCCGGCCACCGTCTCCTGGCAACCGGTGACGGTGATCGGCCTGAATGATGAAACGGCGCGGGTGACCGGCCCGCTGAAGCCCGGGGAGCCCATCGTCGCCCTGGGCGCCCATCTTCTGCACCAGGGCGAGACGGTGCGGCTGGCGGAACGACGCGAGCATAATGCCGACGGGAGTCAGCCATGAGCGGCGGGCGTTTTAATCTCTCCGCGCTGGCCGTCCGCGAGCGGTCGGTAACCCTGTTTTTGATTATCCTTATCTCGGTCGCCGGGCTGGTGGCCTTTTTCGGGCTCGGTCGGGCGGAAGATCCGCCCTTCACGGTCAAGCAAATGACGGTCATCACCGTCTGGCCGGGCGCCACCGCGCAGGAGATGCAGGATCAGGTCGCCGAGCCGCTGGAAAAACGGCTCCAGGAGCTGAAGTGGTACGATCGCACCGAGACCTATACCCGTCCCGGGATGGCGTTAATCACCTTATCGCTGCAGGATCAGACCCCGCCTTCCGAGGTGCCGGAGCAGTTTTATCAGGCGCGCAAAAAGCTCGGGGATGAGGCGAAAAACCTGCCTGCCGGCGTCTCCGGCCCGATGATGAATGACGAATTCGCCGATGTCACCTTTGCCCTCTTTGCCCTGAAAGCGCGGGGAGAGCCGCCGAGGCAGCTGGTGCGTGACGCCGAAGCCCTGCGTCAGCAGCTGCTGCATGTCCCCGGGGTGAAAAAAGTGAATATTCTCGGTGAACAGGCGGAGCGCATTTATCTCTCCTTTTCTCATGACCGTCTCGCCACCCTGGGGCTCTCGCCGGAGGCGATTTTTGCCGCGCTGAACAATCAGAATGTGCTGACCGCCGCCGGGGCCATTGAGACCCGTGGCGGGCAGATCTTTATCCGCCTCGACGGGGCGTTCGACCGCCTGCAGCAGATCCGCGACACGCCGATTATTGCCGGGGGCAGAACGCTGAAACTCGCCGATGTCGCCACGGTTGAGCGGGGGTATGAAGATCCTGCTACCTTCCTGATCCGCAATCAGGGCGAACCGGCGCTGCTGCTGGGGGTGGTGATGCGCGAGGGCTGGAATGGTCTGGCGCTGGGGAAAGCGCTGGACGCCGAAACGGACAGCATCAATCAGAGCCTGCCGCTCGGCATGTCGTTGGCCAAAGTGACCGATCAGTCGGTGAATATCAGCGCGGCGGTCGATGAGTTCATGATCAAATTTTTTGTCGCTCTGTTGGTGGTGATGGCGGTGTGCTTTGTCAGCATGGGCTGGCGCGTGGGGGTGGTGGTCGCGGCGGCGGTGCCGCTCACCCTGGCCGTGGTGTTTGTGGTGATGGCCGCCACCGGCAAAAACTTCGACCGCATCACCCTCGGCTCGCTGATCCTCGCCCTGGGGCTGCTGGTGGATGATGCCATTATCGCCATCGAAATGATGGTGGTCAAAATGGAGGAGGGGTATGACCGCCTCAAAGCCTCCGCCTATGCCTGGAGCCACACCGCGGCGCCCATGCTGGCCGGTACCCTGGTGACGGCCGTGGGCTTTATGCCTAACGGGTTTGCGCAATCCACCGCCGGGGAGTATGCCAGCAACGTGTTCTGGATCGTCGGTATCGCGCTGATTGCCTCCTGGATCGTGGCGGTGATTTTTACCCCCTGGCTGGGCGTACACCTGTTACCGGAGAGGAAGTCCGCGGCGGCAGGCCACGCCGCGCTGTATGACACCCCGCGCTATCAGCGCTTCCGCCGGCTGCTGACCCGGGTTATCGCCGGCAAATGGCGCGTGGCCGCCGGGGTGGTGGTGCTGTTTATGGTGGCGTTACTGGGAATGAGCGTGGTGAAAAAGCAATTTTTCCCCACCTCCGACCGCCCGGAAGTGCTGGTTGAGGTGCAGATGCCTTACGGGTCGTCGATTATCCAGACCAGCGCCGCGACGGCGAAAATTGAGCGCTGGCTGCAGCAGCAGCCGGAGGCGAAGATTGTCACCAGCTATATCGGCCAAGGCGCGCCGCGCTTTTACCTGGCGATGGCTCCGGAATTGCCCGATCCCTCATTTGCCAAGCTGGTGGTATTGACCGACGGTCCGGCCTCGCGCGAGGCGCTTAAGCTGCGGCTGCGGGAGGCGGTGGCCAATGGCCTTGCGCCGCAGGCGCGGGTGCGCGTCACGCAGCTGGTCTTTGGCCCTTATTCGCCTTATCCAGTCGCCTGGCGGGTGATGGGGCCCGATCCGCACACCCTGCGCGACATCGCCGATCGGGTGAAAGCCGTGCTGCAGGCCAGTCCGCTGATGCGCACCGTCAATAGCGACTGGGGATCGCGGGTACCGGTGATGCATTTCAGCCTCAATCAGGACCGGCTGCAGGCGAGTGGGCTCAGCTCCCAGGCCGTCGCCCAGCAGCTGCAGTTCCTGCTGTCAGGGATCCCCATTACCACCGTCCGGGAGGATATTCGCGCGGTGCAGGTCATCGGCCGCGCGGCGGGCGATATCCGTCTGGACCCGGCGAAAATCGCCGACTTCACTCTCGTAGGCAGCGGCGGGCAGCGGGTTCCTTTGTCGCAGATCGGTGAAGTCGACGTCAGGATGGAAGAACCCCTGCTCCGTCGTCGCGACCGCACGCCGACCATTACCGTCCGGGGAGATGTCGCAGATAACCTGCAGCCGCCGGATGTCTCCAGCGCGCTGATGAAGCCGCTGCAGCCCATTATCGACTCCCTGCCGCCTGGGTATCGCATCGAGACGGCGGGGTCGATCGAGGAGTCAGGCAAAGCCACCCGGGCAATGGTGCCGTTATTTCCGATCATGATCGCCCTCACGCTGCTGATCATTATCCTGCAGGTACGTTCCCTGTCGGCGATGGTCATGGTTTTCCTGACCGCGCCGCTGGGGCTGATTGGCGTGGTGCCGACGCTGCTGTTGTTCAATCAGCCGTTTGGCATCAATGCCCTTGTGGGCCTGATCGCCCTGTCAGGGATCCTGATGCGAAATACGCTGATCCTGATTGGTCAAATCCACCATAACCAGCAGGCGGGGCTCGATCCGTTCCACGCGGTGGTGGAGGCGACGGTGCAGCGAGCCCGTCCGGTTCTGCTGACCGCGCTGGCGGCGATCCTGGCGTTCATTCCGCTGACGCATTCGGTTTTCTGGGGGACGCTCGCCTATACGCTGATTGGCGGGACGCTGGGGGGAACCATCATGACCCTTATCTTCCTGCCGGCCATGTATGCGATCTGGTTCCGCATCCGCCCGGAGCGCCCGGCTGACGCAGCGCAACGGCCGGCGCTGGACCCGCAGGGGTAATTTCGGTTGCCGGGCCAAGGCACGCGGTCAGGCCCGGCCCCGGGCTGCGTCAGGCAGATAAGGATACCGGGACCGCACGGCTGCGCTGTTGATCTTTTTCCAGCCGGTCGAGGCAATCGAGGCTGATGGCCGAGGGGGAGGTGGCGCCGGTGAGGGTCATGGTGACCTTCATATCCTCGGCAAATAAGCGCAGCAGGTGCGCCACGCCCGCTTCGCCCGCGGCGGCCAGGGCATAAATATAGGCCCGACCAAGCAGGACTCCCTTCGCGCCGAGGGCCAGCAGGCGAATAACGTCCACGCCGGAGCGCACTCCGGAGTCGGCAAGGACCGTCAGATCGTCGCCGACCGCATCCGCCACCCGCGGCAGCGCCCGGGCGGTGGGGATGGCGCCATCGAGCTGTCTGCCGCCGTGATTGGAGACCACAATGCCATCGGCGCCCAGCCGCACGGCATTGCGCGCATCGTCGGCATCGAGGATCCCTTTAATGATCAGCTTTCCTGGCCAGCTGTCGCGGATCCACTCCAGATCGTGCCAGGCGATGGACGGGTCGAAGTTGTTGCTGATGAACCCCATATAGTCATCCATGGTCATTTTGTGGCCGGTATAGGCTTCGATATTACCGAACGACAGAGGCCTGCCCGCCAGGCCGACGTTCATTGCCCAGCGCGGGTGGGTGCAGGCCTGAAGATACTGTCGCAAGGTGGCGTGCGGCCCGGACATTCCTGAGCGGTTGTCCCGATATCGTGAGCCGGGGATCGGCATATCGACAGTGAATACCAGGGTTTTCATGCCGGCGGCCCAGGCGCGCTCCAGGGCATTACGCATGTAGCCGCGATCTTTCAGGACGTACAGCTGGGACCAGAGCGCGCCGCTGGCGTGGCTCGCTACCTCCTCAATGGAGCAGACCGACACGGTGGACAGAGTGTAAGGGATCCCGGCGCGGGAGGCGGCGCGGGCCGCCTGGACTTCGCCGCGGCGGGCGTACATTCCGGTGGCCCCGACCGGCCCCAGCGCCACGGGCATCGCCCATGGGGCATCAAGGATGGTGGTGGCCAGCGTCGGCTCACCCGCTCCGCACAGCACGCGCTGGCGAAGGGCTACCGAGGCGAGCTCGGCGGCATTAGCGTTCATGGTATTTTCCGCCACCGCGCCACCGTCAATATAGTCAAAAAGGAAACGTGGCAGACGGCGACGAGCGGCTTCGCGATAATCGCTGGGGGCTGAAACAATCATGATTATATCCTTATGTCTTTTAACCTAAGTGGATGTTCTGCAGGCAAAAAAACTATAGGCTTCTAAAAGGCGGTGGGGAAATGAAATATTAGCATCCAAGCCATTCCCTAACGGAATAAACTGGATTTGTCGCTTAAATGGTTATTTCTTTTTTTTGCCTTGGGCACGCGCGTTATTTTTATTTATTTCCGCAAAGCGTGAATTCGGGCCAAATAAAAGACCCGATGTGGTGCGACAGCGTTTTGCGCTATCGCCATAGCAAGGAAGCGTGGTCAGCTCGGCGCCTGCGTTTTCCGGGAGGTGTAAAGAAGATGATTTTGAAATTGAGCAGATGCTATCTTTTGCTAGCCTTTCTGAGGAGGACAGACGGAGCGACACCATGAAAGATAAAGATGAACAAACGGCATTGATTGGCATGGCTATCGGCGCGGCGGTCATTAGCTTAGTGGCGACCCAAAAGCAGATTAATCAGGGGAGTATCGTGGATGAGCTGGTGCGGCTGGGCAGACAGAAGGGGGATGGGGTGGAGGATGAAGTTTTTGTCCAGGCCGCCCGCCTGGTGAGAAAAGGAACTTAGCCAACCGATAGCCTTCCTGGCTACCCGTTTTATCGCGGTTTATCTCCCCCCGATCGCGGCCACGTCCCCCGCCAGGCCGCGACCGCCCCTGCCGAAAGCGTTGCGCCTTGACGCTTTCGGCTTACGCTTTCTCATTCCGCAGGCCAGCGCCTGTTCAGCGCGCATGGCTGCTCAGTGACGCCGTCACTTTTTTGGCTTCTACGACAAGGTTAATCAGGAAGGTGGTCTGCTGCTATCGCATAAATCGGTATTTTCGATACATCTTTGCCATTGCGTGCGGTGATAGAGCGATATCAGAATAAAATATTATAAATCATATGATTAGGTTCAACTTGCGCACCCTGATAATCCCCGGGCAAGGGTCTATGCTTATAAAAAGCGCTAATTGGGGCAATACCCCTGCTGGAGAAGGGTTGAAGTGATAATCATTATCACTAACATGGCGGTATGCCTTGATGGCGCCAACCTGGAGGTCTATCGATGGAAGTACAAGCAGGAACCTTTAATCCCGCCGATTTCAGCTGGCAGGGACTGACCATGACGCCGGCCGCTGCCGCGCATATTCGCGATCTGATGCGCAAGCAACCGGATAAAAAGGGGCTACGGCTGGGTATTAAAACCAGCGGCTGCGCCGGTTTTGGCTATGTGCTCGAAATGATTGCCGAGCCGGCGCCCGACGATCTGCTCTTTGAATCTGAAGGGGCGAAGCTGTACGCGCCGCTGCAGGCGATGCCGTTCATTGACGGTACGGAGCTGGATTACGTCCGGGAAGGATTAAATGAAATCTTTAAATTTCATAACCCGAAAGCGCAGCACGAATGCGGCTGCGGCGAAAGTTTTGGGGTGCAGGCGGAGTAACTATGTCGCGTAATACTGAAGCAACAGACGATGTCAAAACCTGGACCGGCGGCCCGCTCAATTATAAAGAGGGCTTTTTCACTCGCCTGCAGACCGATGAGCTGGCCAAAGGCATTAATGAAGAAGTGGTTCGCGCCATCTCCGCCCGCCGCAATGAGCCGCAGTGGATGCTGGAGTTCCGGCTCAATGCCTACCGGGCGTGGCTGGAGATGGAAGAGCCGCACTGGCTGAAGGCGCATTACGATAAGCTGAATTATCAGGATTACAGCTACTATTCCGCCCCCTCCTGCGGCAACTGCGATGAGACCTGCGCCTCCGAGCCCGGCGCGGTGCAGCAGACCGGGGCCAACACCTTTCTGACCAGCGAGGTGGAAGAAGCCTTTAACCAGCTGGGCGTACCGGTGCGCGAAGGGCGCGAGGTGGCGGTGGACGCGATATTCGACTCGGTGTCGGTGGCGACCACCTACCGTGAAAAGCTGGCGGAGCAGGGGATCATCTTCTGCTCTTTCGGCGAGGCGATCCACGATCATCCGGAACTGGTGAAAAAGTATCTGGGTACCGTGGTGCCGGGCAATGACAACTTCTTTGCCGCGCTGAACGCCGCGGTGGCTTCGGATGGCACCTTTATCTATGTGCCGAAGGGCGTCCGCTGTCCGATGGAGCTATCGACCTATTTCCGCATCAACGCCGAAAAGACCGGCCAGTTTGAACGTACCATTCTGGTGGCCGATGAAGGCAGCTACGTCAGCTACATCGAGGGCTGCTCGGCGCCAGTGCGCGACAGCTATCAACTGCACGCCGCGGTGGTGGAGGTCATCATCCATAAAGACGCGGAAGTGAAATACTCCACGGTGCAGAACTGGTTCCCGGGGGACAACAACACCGGAGGGATCCTCAACTTTGTCACCAAGCGCGCTCTGTGCGAAGGGGAGAACAGCAAAATGTCATGGACCCAGTCGGAAACCGGCTCGGCCATCACCTGGAAATACCCCAGCTGCATCCTGCGCGGCGATAACTCGATCGGCGAATTCTTTTCGGTGGCGCTGACCAGCGGCCATCAGCAGGCGGACACCGGCACGAAAATGATCCATATCGGCAAGAACACCCGCTCGACCATCATCTCGAAAGGGATCTCCGCCGGACACAGCCAGAATAGCTATCGCGGGCTGGTCAAAATCATGCCGACCGCCACGAATGCCCGCAACTATACCCAGTGCGATTCAATGCTGATCGGCCCGGACTGTGGGGCGCATACCTTCCCCTATGTCGAATGTCGCAACAACAGCGCTCAGCTGGAACACGAAGCGACCACCTCGCGGATCGGTGAGGACCAGCTGTTCTACTGCCTGCAGCGCGGGATCAGCGAAGACGATGCCATCTCGATGATCGTCAACGGCTTCTGTAAAGACGTCTTCTCCGAACTGCCGCTGGAGTTCGCCGTAGAGGCGCAAAAATTGCTGGCCATTAGCCTTGAGCATAGCGTCGGCTGATAATTAAGGAAAAAAGATGTTAAGTATTCAAGATTTACATGTCGCCGTTGAAGATAAAGCGATCCTGCGCGGGCTGAACCTTGAGGTGCGTCCGGGGGAGGTCCACGCCATTATGGGGCCAAACGGCTCGGGGAAAAGTACGCTTTCGGCCACTCTGGCCGGGCGCGAAGATTACGAGGTCACCGGCGGCAGCGTCGAATTTAAGGGCAAAAACCTGCTGGAGCTCGCCCCGGAAGATCGCGCCGGGGAAGGCATCTTTATGGCCTTCCAGTATCCGGTGGAGATCCCCGGCGTCAGCAACCAGTTCTTCCTGCAGACTGCGCTGAATGCCGTACGGAGCTATCGCGGCCAGGAGCCGCTGGATCGCTTCGATTTCCAGGACCTGATGGAAGAGAAAATTAAGCTGCTGCAGATGCCGGAAGATCTGCTGACCCGTTCGGTGAACGTAGGTTTCTCCGGTGGCGAGAAAAAGCGCAACGACATTCTGCAGATGGCGGTGCTTGAGCCGGAGCTGTGCATTCTCGATGAATCGGATTCCGGGCTGGACATCGATGCTCTGAAAATCGTCTCCCAGGGCGTGAACGCGCTGCGCGACGGCAAACGCGCCTTCATCATCGTCACCCACTATCAGCGCATCCTTGACTATATCAAGCCGGACTATGTCCATGTGCTCTATCAGGGGCGGATTGTGAAGTCGGGGGATTTCACCCTCGTCAAACAGCTGGAGGAGCAGGGCTATGGCTGGCTTACCGAACAGCAGTAACGCGCTGCAGCAGTGGCACCATCTGTTTGAAGCGCAGGGCGACCAGCGTACGCCGGAGGCCAGCCAGCATCTGCAGCAGCTGTTGCGCCTGGGGCTGCCGACGCGCAAGCAGGAGGACTGGAAATACACCCCGCTGGACGCGCTACTTAACGGCCGCTTCGTCGCCGAGGAGGGGGCGTCGCTCAGCGCCGAACAGCGTGACGCGCTGGCGCTGCCGCTGGACGCCTGGCGTCTGGTATTTATCGACGGCCGCTATCATCCTGAGCTGAGCGACGATCTCGCCGCCAGCGGCGTGGAGGTTAGCGTTGATAACCAGCGCCAGCATCTGCCGGATGCCCTGCAGCCGGAAGTGTTTCTCCATCTGACCGAAAGCCTGGCGCAGTCGGTGACCCGCCTTCGCGTGCCGCGCAACCGTCGCCTGGATAAGCCGCTGCTGCTGATGCATATCACCCGCGGCCTGGCCGGCGATGCGCTGAATACCGCCCACTATCGTCACCATCTGACGCTGGAGAGCGGGGCGGAGGCGACGATTGTCGAGCATTACCTCAGTTTCGATGAGCAACCGCACTTCACCGGCGGGCGGCTGACCATGACGGTGGCGGACAACGCACGCCTGCAGCACATCAAGCTGGCGTTCGAGAACGCGCATAGCTACCACTTCGCCCATAACGACCTGCAGCTGGGCCGCGACGCCTCGGCCTTCAGCAGCAGTTTCCTGCTCGGCGGCCAGGTGCTGCGTCACCACACCAGCACGCGTCTGGGCGGCGAAAATAGCGACCTGCGCCTTAATTCGCTGGCGATGCCGGTAAAAAATGAGGTCTGCGACAGCCGCACCTGGCTGGATCACCAGGTGGGGTACTGCACCAGCCGCCAGCTGCACAAAACCATCGTCAGCGATAAGGGCCGGGCGGTGTTTAACGGGCTGATCAACGTCGCGCCGCACGCGCTGAAAACCGACGGGCAGATGACCAACAACAATCTGCTGCTCGGGCGGCTGGCGGAAGTCGACACCAAACCGCAGCTGGAGATTTACGCCGATGACGTGAAATGCAGCCACGGGGCGACGGTCGGGCGCATAGACGAAGAACAGCTGTTCTATCTGCGCTCGCGCGGAATTGAACATCAGGCGGCGCAGCAGATGATCCTCTACGCCTTCGCCGCCGAGCTTACCGAAGCTATCCGCAGCGACGCGCTCAGAGAGCAGGTGCTGGCGCGAATTGGAGAGCGTTTGCCGGGAGGCACAGCATGACATTTTCAGTAGAACGGGTTCGCGCCGATTTTCCGGTGCTGAGCCGGGAGGTCAACGGCCAGCCGCTGGTCTATCTTGACAGCGCCGCCAGCGCCCAGAAACCGGAGGCGGTGATCGGCGCCGAAGCGGAATTCTATCGTCACGGCTACGCGGCGGTGCATCGTGGGATCCATACCCTCAGCGCGGAAGCCACCGCGCGGATGGAAGCGGTGCGCCAGCAGGCGGCCACTTTCCTTAACGCCGGATCGGCGGAGGAGCTGGTATTCGTGCGCGGCACCACCGAGGGCATCAACCTGGTGGCCAACAGCTGGGGAAATGCCAACGTCGGCGCTGGGGATAACATCATCATCAGCGAGATGGAGCACCACGCCAACATCGTACCGTGGCAGATGCTCTGCGCCAGGGTGGGGGCTGAGCTGCGGGTGATTCCCCTCAACCCGGACGGCACCCTGCAGCTGGACGTGGTTCCCGGGCTGTTTGACCAGCGTACCCGCTTGCTGGCGATCACCGAAGTCTCCAATGTGCTGGGCACCGAAAACCCGCTGTCGGCGCTGATTGCCCTTGCGCATCAGCATGGCGCGAAGGTACTGGTGGACGGCGCTCAGGCGGTGATGCACCACCCGGTGGACGTTCAGGCGCTGGGTTGTGATTTTTATGTCTTCTCCACCCACAAATTGTATGGTCCGACCGGGATCGGCGTGCTCTACGCCCGGGCCGAGCTGCTGCAGACCATGGCGCCTTGGGAAGGGGGCGGGTCGATGATCGCCACCGTCAGCCTGACGGAGGGCACCACCTGGAACCAGGCGCCGTGGCGCTTTGAGGCCGGCACGCCGAATACCGGCGGGATCATTGGCCTCGGCGCCGCGTTGAGCTACGTCAGCCAACTGGGACTGACGCAGATCGCCGAATACGAACAGACGCTGATGCGCTACGCGCTGGAGGCCCTGCGCGCGGTGCCGGACCTGATCCTCTACGGTCCGGCGCAGCGCAAAGGGGTGATTGCCTTTAACCTCGGCCAGCATCACGCCTATGACGTCGGCAGCTTCCTCGATAACTACGGGATCGCCGTGCGGACCGGGCACCACTGCGCCATGCCGTTGATGGCCCGCTATCAGGTACCGGCCATGTGTCGGGCGTCGCTGGCCATGTACAATACCACGGAAGAGGTGGACCGCCTGGTGGCTGGCCTCCAGCGGATCCACAAACTATTAGGGTAAAGGACGTGACGATGACGGCATTACCGGACAAAGATAAACTGTTGCGCAATTTTAGCCGTTGCGCCAACTGGGAAGAGAAGTATCTCTATATCATTGAGCTGGGCCAGCGGCTGGCGCCGCTGAGCGACGCGGAGCACAGCCCGCAGAATATTATTCAGGGCTGTCAAAGCCAGGTATGGATCGTGATGGCGCAGGATCCTTCCGGCGTTGTCACCCTGCGCGGCGACAGCGATGCGGCGATTGTCAAAGGGCTGATTGCGGTGGTGTTTATCCTTTATGACCGGATGACCGCCCAGGACATCGTCGAGTTCGACGTCCGCCCGTGGTTTGAAAAAATGGCTCTCACCCAGCATCTTACCCCCTCCCGCTCGCAGGGCCTCGAAGCCATGATCCGCGCGATACGCGCGAAAGCCGCAAATATTAGCTAGAATAAACAGGTAGATTTCATTCTGTTACGTCCGGCAGGGCGCTGACCCTGCCGCCGTTCAGTCTCCTGGCGTTTTATCAGCGAAAGAAGGAATCTCAGTATGAAACGCAAAACGATGATCACCTTAGCCCTTCTCAGCGCCCTTGGCGCTTCCCCGGCCGCCTGGGCCGTCGACTACCCGCTGCCTCCGGCTAACAGCCGGCTGATTGGCCAGAACCAGTACTGGACGGTTCAGGAGAGCGATCGCAACCTGCAGGCGATTGCCCGCCATTTCGATACCGCGGCGATGCTGATCCTCGAAGCCAACGATACCATTGCGCCGGTGCAGCCGAAGCCCGGGACCCAGGTGCTGATCCCTTCGCAGATGCTGCTGCCTGACGTGCCGCGGGAGGGGATTGTCGTCAACCTCGCGGAGCTGCGGCTGTACTACTTCCCGCCGGGAGAGAATCAGGTCCAGGTTTATCCCCTGGGCATCGGCCAGTTAGGACTGGAAACCCCGGAGATGACCACCCGAGTCGGGCAGAAGATCCCTAACCCGACCTGGACACCCACCGCCGGCATCCGTGCGCGCTCGCTGGAGAAAGGGGTGACGCTGCCGGCGGTGGTGCCGGCCGGGCCGAATAACCCGCTGGGTCGCTATGCGCTGCGTCTGGCCTACGGTAACGGCGAATATCTCATCCACGGGACTAACGCCCCGGACAGCGTTGGGCTGCGCGTCAGCTCGGGCTGTATGCGGATGAACGCTGATGACATCAAGGCGCTGTTCAGTCAGGTGAAAACCGGGACGCCGGTGCGGATCATCAATCAGCCGGTGAAGTTTGCCGTCGAACCGGATGGTAAACGCTACGTAGAGGTCCACAGGCCGCTGTCGCAGACGGAAGGGGAAAACACCCGGACCATCGCTTACACGCTGCCAGCGGCGTTTCACGCCTTCGCAGAGGATAAAGCGGTGGATGACCAGCAGTTGAAAAAAGCGATGTCGAGAAGGGCGGGCTATCCGGTGGTGGTATCGACGGGGGCGGGGAGCGCGGCGACGTCGCTGTCGGCGCAGAACAGTTCGTCTGATAACGGCCTGCTCACCCAGTAGCCGTCAGCGCGAGGGCAAAAAAAATGGCGCACTGAGTGCGCCATTTTTATTACCAGAACTCTTACTTACGGTAAGAGTGAGCCTGGTTGTCCAGACGCTGGTTAGCGCGAGCTGCGTCGTCTTTAGCAGCCTGAACGTCGGAACGCATTGCGTTCACGTCGTTGCTCAGCTGGTCAACTTTAGCGTTCAGAGTCTGAACGTCAGAAGACAGCTGATCGATTTTAGCATTGCTGGAGCAACCAGCCAGCAGAGTAGAACCCAGGATTACCGCGCCCAGTACCAGTTTAGTACGATTCATTATTAATACCCTCTAGATTGAGTTAATCTCCATGTAGCGTTACAAGTATTACACAAACTTTTTTGGGATGAGAATATTTTTTTTACCTGAACGCACTTATTTTTGATCGTTCGCTCAAAGAAGCATCGAATTGGTCAAAATCGCTGAAAAAGGCGAGTGAAAACAGCGCGCTTCCATCGGATTCATCTTAGATAATCTCTTATTAAATAGTAAATTCCGATTTGCATTTTTAATAGGAAGAGCTAGCCGGTGAATAAAAAAAAAGCGCCCCGAGAGGCGCTTTATTAAAAAAAACCAATTAACCTGTAAATTATTACAGCACGTGCACGGAAGCGGTATTAGTGGTGCCGCTCGGGACTAATGCGCCAGAGACCATCACCACCACGTCGCCTTTGCGCGCGAGGCCGCTCTTCAGCGCCAGATCTTTGCCCAGGTGATAGAAGTCATCAGTAGAGGCAATCTCTGTCACCAGCTGCGGCACAACGCCTTTGCTCAGCACCAGCTGGCGAGCGGTGGTTTCGTTGGTGGTCAGCGCCAGGATGGTGGCATCCGGGAAATATTTGCGCACAGCGCGTGCGGATTTACCGCCCTGGGTGGCGACGACGATCAGCGGCGCTTCCAGTTTCTCAGCGGTTTCTACCGCGCCGCGGCACACCGCTTCGGTGATGCGCAGTTTACGGTTGTCGTTGTTGAAATCCAGACGGCTGGTCATGACGCGGTCGGTACGTTCGCAGATAGTCGCCATGATGGTGACCGCTTCCAGCGGGTATTTACCTTTCGCGGATTCGCCGGACAGCATCACCGCATCGGTGCCGTCGAGGATGGCGTTGGCCACGTCGCCGGCTTCAGCGCGGGTCGGACGCGGGTTCTTGATCATGGAGTCAAGCATCTGGGTGGCGGTGATAACCACTTTGCGCGCGCGGATACATTTTTCGATGATCATTTTCTGCGCGAAGATAACTTCTTCAACCGGGATCTCAACGCCCATGTCGCCACGAGCAACCATGATGCCGTCAGAGGCTTCGAGGATTTCGTCGAAGTTGTTCAGGCCTTCCTGGTTTTCGATTTTGGAGATGATCTGGATATTTTCGCCACCGTGGGCTTTCAGGTGCTCACGGATCTCGACGACGTCGGAACGCTTACGGATGAAGGAGGCCGCGACGAAGTCCACGCCCTGTTCGCAACCGAAGATCAGATCCTGTTTGTCTTTTTCCGCCAGCGCCGGCAGGGCGATGGAGACGCCCGGCAGGTTCACGCCTTTGTTCTCGCCAAGGTCGCCGTTGTTCAGCACTTTACAGATAACTTTGTTGCCTTCGATCGCGGTCACTTCCATGCCGATCAGGCCATCGTCCACCAGAACGGTGTTGCCGACGCTCAGGTCAGAGGTGAAGCCTTCATAGGTTACCGCTACGATTTCGCTGTTGCCGATAACGGATTTATCGGTGGTGAAGGTGAAAGTCTGGCCCGCTTTCAGGGAGACGTCGTTGCCGCCTTCCAGCTTGATGGTACGAATTTCCGGTCCTTTGGTGTCCAGCAGAATAGCGGCTTTCTTACCGGTTTTGCTCATCACATTGCGCAGGTTCTGGATGCGCTGACCGTGTTCCGCATAGTCACCGTGAGAGAAGTTCAGACGCATCACGTTCATGCCGGCTTCCAGCATTTTGGTCAGCATCTCTTCAGATTCGGTTTTCGGACCGATGGTGCAAACAATTTTGGTCTTTTTCATGACAGTTTTAGTCTTTAAGTTGTGAAGGATATGGAATTCTCGCTCCGCGGGCGCACTGCCGGGGAGCCAAACCTGTATTACGAAAGTTGCTAAGCCACGCCCTAAGGATAGGTGACAACCCTGAAGCGTGCAGAAGAATGTGTGCTGGCGGTTCAGCCCATGAAATGTGGCAAGGTGTTATGCGTTTTATCATGCAGTCCAATGCGCTGAAACCATTCAAGAAAGAATCGAAGCGCATTATACGCTGCCGAAATCAAAAAGGAAAATAAAAACCTCGTTTCAAATTATGGACAAAACGCGTAACAAAACCGGCACGTTATGCATAAAACTACGCAACACAATATTTCATCAGGCGGCATGAAAAGGGGCGTAAGAAAGGGATTTTACTGACATCATGAGGCGCTAAAATACCCCATTGAGCCGTTAACGGTGGGATGATTTGCGTTGTCGGAAAAATCTATCAATAATGATTTGATTGATAATGAGAAAATGCGAGCCAGACTCAATGGGAAATAAAGCGAAAGACGACGAGCTGTACCAGGAAATGTGCCGCGTGGTGGGCAAAGTGGTGCTGGAGATGCGTGACCTTGGTCAGGAGCCGAAACACATTGTCATCGCCGGCGTGTTGCGCACCTCGCTGGCGAACAGCAAAATCCAGCGTTCACCGCTCACCGAGGAGGCGATGGCGAAGGTCATTCATGCCCTCTCCGGACACTGACGCCTTTCGCCGGCGGGTCAGGAAATCACAAAGCGGACCACCGCCCGGACGGCAATGTCGCAGTGGTGGGCCACCATCGCTTCATCGTCAATGGCGGGCAGCGGATCGTCAAGGTACAGACTGCTGAAGGTGTAGAAATTCGACACCTGATAAAAGCTGAAGCTGCTGATCAACCGGTGGACATCGCGCGCTTCCAGCCCCGCCTGAAAGACGCCCTGCTGTTGGCCGCGTTGCAAAATGTCTTCCAGAATCGACAGGGCGGTTCGATTCAGCGGCTTCAGATCCCCTGAGGTCTTCAGCCACTTGCCGCGCTGCATGTTCTCCATGCAAATCACCCGCATATAGTCCGCATGGGTGGCGTGATAGCGCACGCTCCAGCGCACCAGCCGCACCAGCGCCTCTACCGGCGGCACATTCTCCAGCCCCAACTGCTGCTCGGTTTCGCGGATCCGCGCATACACATGCTGCAGCACCTCCTGATAGAGCTGCTCTTTGCTTTTGAAGTAGTAGACCACCATGCGCTTGGTAGTCTGCGCCTCGGTGGCGATCTGCTCCATGCGGGCGCCTGATAGCCCGTGTTCGGCAAAGACGGCGATAGCGGCGCTGAAGATCCGCTCCTTCAGAGATTGTGCTTCATCATGAGCAACGACGGTCATGGCAACTCCTTTTTCTTGGGTGACAAAAAATACACATAATGATCACAATTTAGCAACCTGCTATGGCGTAAATGAACCAAATGATACATATTCAAGACTCACGTCAGCTATTGACCCGAGGACCTTATGCTGCGCTCTATCGCCACCGTTTCGATTTCCGGCACCCTGCCAGAGAAGCTGCACGCTATTGCGGCGGCGGGCTATCAGGGTGTGGAAATTTTCGAGAACGATCTGCTCTATTATACGGGGACGCCGGCGGAAATCCGCCAGCTGGCCGCCGATTTAGGGTTAAAAATCACGCTTTTTCAACCCTTTCGCGATTTTGAAGGCGCCAGCCGGGCGCAGTTTGCGGCCAATATGACCCGCGCCAGACGCAAATTTGCGCTGATGCGCGAGCTGGGCTGCGACACGCTGCTGTTGTGCAGCAATGTGCAGCCGGACTGCTCGGCGGATAGCGAACTGCAGGTGGCGGACCTGCGGGCGCTGGCCACGTTGGCGGAAGAGGAGGGGATCGTAATCGGCTATGAGGCGCTGGCCTGGGGAACCCATGTGAACCGCTGGCATCAGGCCTGGGAGCGGGTGCAGCAGGTGGACAGCCCGGCGCTGGGCCTGGTGCTCGACAGCTTCCATATCCTGGCCCGGGGCGACACCCTCGACGCGCTGCCATCGGTGCCGGTGGAGAAAATCACCTTCGTTCAGCTCGCCGATGCGCCGTATATGAAAATGGATCTCCTGGAGTGGAGTCGCCATTTCCGCTGCTTCCCCGGGCAGGGGGAGCTGCCGCTGGAGGCGTTTGCCGAGCAGATCACCCGCTGCGGCTATCGCGGTCCCTGGTCGCTGGAGATCTTTAATGACGGTTTTCGCGCCTCGCCAAACGGCGCGACGGCCAAAGATGGTTATCGTTCGCTGCTGTGGCTGGAGGAGCAGACTCGACGCCGGCTCCCGGCGTGCGATGCCGATCTGTTTTCACCGCCGCCGTTGCCGAATTATCACGGGCTGGAGTTTATTGAATTCGCCGCCAGCGTCGCCGAGGCGCAGCGCCTGGGGCAGCATCTGCAGGCTTTGGGTTTTCAGCACGAGGGAAGCCACCGCTCCAAACAGGTCACGCTGTGGCGCAACGGCGGGGCGCGGATCGTGATTAACCATCAGCCCCACAGCTGGGCCGATCACTTTTATCAACGCCATGGGGTATCGCTCTGTGCGATGGCGCTGCGGGTCGACAGCAGTGCGCCGATTGTCGCTCGCGCCCGCGCGCTGGGGTATGCCACCTGGCAGGGCGACGCCGGGCCGAACGAGACGCCGATCCCGGCGATCTGCGCCCCTGACGGCAGCCTGGTCTATCTGATCGACGCCGGAGAGGCGATCTACGAGCGCGATTTTCTCCTGCGCGACGGTTTGACGGTGCGCGAAGATTACCTCGGTATCGACCATCTGGCGCTGGGGATGGAGGCAGACAGCCGCGACAACTGGGTGATGTTCTTCCGCACGGTGTTTGGCTTTACCCTTGAACATGAGCAGACGCTGCCGGACCCCTATGGACTGGTGCGCAGTCTGGCAGTGCGCAGCCCGCAGGGCGATATCCGCCTGGCGCTGAATATCTCCCAGAGCCGGGCGACGCAGATCGCCCGATCGGTCGCCTGCTACCAGGGGGCAGGGCTGCAGCATGCCGCCTTTGCCTGCCGCGATCTGCCGGCCACCTGCGACCAGCTCGCCGCGGTTGCCGGCCATGCGCTGCCGATCCCGGCCAATTACTATGACGATCTGCTGGCGCGTTTTGGCGGCGAGTTGGACGTCGGGCAGCTCCAGCGGCGGCAGCTTCTCTACGACCGCGATCCGCAGGGCGGGGCGTTCCTGCACCTGTATACCCGGCCCTTCACCGCCGGGCGCTTCTTCTTTGAATTAACCGAACGACGGGCAGGCTACGCGCTCTATGGCGCGGCGAATGCGGCCGTCCGCCTGGCGGCGATGCAGTATTGTTAGCCTGAATCAAATGGTTCATTATGCCTGAAACACAATAACAACACCCTCTGTACCCGAGACAGGAACTGACTATGAGCTCATATAGCCCTAACCCGACGGCTGCCGCCCAGCCGGCCGTCACCGCGCGCCGCTCCCGGCGGCGCATCGGCATTCTTGCGCTGCTGGCCATCGGCACCATGATCAACTACCTCGACCGCACCGTGCTGGGGATCGCCGCCCCAAAGCTCACCGCTGAGCTGGGGATCGATCCAGCGATCATGGGGATACTTTTCTCCGCTTTCGCCTGGACCTACGCCCTGGCGCAAATCCCCGGCGGGCTGTTTCTTGACCGCTTTGGCAACAAAGTCACCTATTTTCTGTCGCTGACCCTGTGGTCGCTCTTTACCCTGTTCCACGGCATGGCGGTGGGGCTGAAAACGCTGCTGCTGTGCCGTTTCGGGCTTGGCGTCAGCGAAGCGCCGTGCTTTCCGGTCAATAGCCGGGTGGTCAGCGCCTGGTTCCCGCAGCAGGAGCGCGCGAAGGCCACGGCGGTGTACACCGTGGGGGAGTATCTTGGGCTGGCCTGCTTTGCCCCGCTGCTGTTCTGGATCATGGATGGCTTCGGCTGGCGGGTGCTGTTCGTCAGCGTCGGCGCGGTTGGCATTCTGTTTGCCCTGGTGTGGTGGCGCTGCTACCGCGAACCGCATGAAGATCCTCGTCTCAGCCAGCAGGAGCGTGAGCATATCGAAAACGGCGGCGGCCTGAGCGCCCCGACGGACCAGCAGGTGGCGTTCAGCTGGCCGCTGGTCCGCCAGCTGCTGAGCAAACGCCAGATCATCGGCGCCAGCATCGGTCAGTTTGCCGGCAATACCGTGCTGGTGTTCTTTCTCACCTGGTTCCCGACCTGGCTGGCCACCGAACGCCATATGCCGTGGCTGAAGGTCGGTTTCTTTTCCATCCTGCCGTTTGTCGCCGCCGCCGGTGGGGTGATGTTTGGCGGCTGGATCTCCGACAAGCTGCTCAAAGCCACCGGGTCGGCCAACCTGGGGCGTAAGCTGCCGATCGTCGCTGGCCTGCTGATGGCCAGCTGTATCATCTCCGCCAACTGGCTGCAGAGTGACCTGGCGGTGATCCTGGTGATGTCGTTTGCCTTTTTTGGCCAGGGGATGGTGGGCCTCGGCTGGACGCTGATCTCCGACATCGCCCCGAAGGGGCTGGGCGGACTTACCGGTGGCCTGTTCAACTTTTGCGCCAACCTCGCGGGGATCCTCACCCCGCTGGTGATCGGCTTTATCGTCGCCGGGTTCGGCAATTTCTTCTACGCGTTGATCTACATCGGCGGCGCCGCGCTGCTGGGTGTGGTGGCCTATCTGTTTATCCTCGGCGACGTCAAACGTATCGAGTTATCGCAGTAAACAAAGGAGCAAGGCATGGTGATTAGTGGGAATACGCGGCTGATAGCGCATCTTGGCTATCCGACCGCCAGTTTTAAGGCGCCGATGATCTACAACCCGTGGTTTGTCGACCAGCAGGTGGACGTGAAGGTGGTGCCGATGGGGGTCAAACCGGAGGACTATGCCGCGTTTATTCCGCCGCTGTTTACGATGACCAATATCATCGGCGCGCTGGTGACGATGCCACATAAAATCACCACCTGCGAGCTGGTGCAGCGCCTGAGCCCGACGGCGGCTATCGCCGGCGCCTGTAACGCCATCCGTCGCGAGGCGGACGGCAGCCTCTCCGGGGACATGTTCGATGGTGACGGCTTTGTGCTGGGCCTGCGCCGCAAAGGATTTCATCCTGAGGGGACGCGGGCGCTGGTGGTCGGCAACGGCGGAGTGGGGTCGGCTATCGCCGCCTCTCTCGCGGCGGCAGGGGTTAGCGCTCTGACCCTGTACGATACCCGACCGGAGGTGGCGCACGCTCTCGCCGGACGGCTGCATCAGCACTATCCGCAGCTCGATATCACCCTGATGCAGCGCGATCCGGCCGGACACGAGCTGGTGGTTAACGCCACGCCGCTGGGGATGAAGGTCAGCGATCCGCTGCCGCTGGACGTGGACCGTCTGGCGCCTGGCACCTGGGTGGGGGAGGTGGTGATGACCCAGGAGTATACCCCGCTGCTGAGGGCCGCCCAGGCGCGACAGTGCCCCATCCAGCGCGGGACCGACATGCTGTTTGAAATGATCCCCGCCTATCTGCGCTTTTTCGACCTGCCGGTAGCCACCCCGGAACAGCTCCGGGCGCTGGCGGAAATTCGCTACTGACGCGACGCCCATCCGGCCGCACCGCGCAGTGTGGCCGGGTTTATCATCACGTTATCTGCAGGCGGTTTCTCACATGCCAGCGGACGTTCAGAGCATTTCGTACCACACTTCTTGATCCTCCATGCGCGCCTCTATCTGGCCCGCCACCCTCTGCAGCGTAGAGAGATGCTTGTGCGCCGCCTGCTCAATGGTCATGGCGCTGGCGATATAGACCAGGTTGAGGCAGCCGATGACCCGCTGCTGGCTGCAGACCGGCACGGCGATAGAGGCGATTTTCTCCTCCTGCCGCCAGCCGCGGTAGTTTTCTCCATAGCCGTTCTGGCGGGTGCGGGCGAGGATTGCCGCCAGCCGTTCCGGTTCGCGGGCCAGCTGATACTCCGCCTCCGGACGGGCGGCCAGCATGCTGAGAATGGCGTCGCGCTCCGCGTCGGGAGCAAAGGCCAGCCACGTCAGACCGGAGGCGGTGAGCAGCAGCGGCAGTCGCCGTCCGACCATCGCCCGGTGAAACGACAGCCGACTGAAACGGTGGGTGGTTTCGCGCACCACCATGGCGTCGACGTCGAGGGTGGTGATGTCCGTCGGCCACTGTACTTCGCGCAGCAGCTCGCCGAGCAGCGGCGTGGCGAGGGCAGAAATCCAATGTTCGTCACGAAATCCGTCGCTCAGCTGGCGGACGTTAATGGTCAGACGAAAGCTGTCATCGGAGCGGCTGCGGCGGACAAAACCCTCCTCCTGTAGCGTCTCCAGCAGCCGGCGCACGGTGGTGCGATGCAGGCCGCTAAACTCCGCCAGCAGGCCCGGCGTCGCGCCGCCGTCGAATTTATTTAACAATTTTAATAACAATAAACCCCGGCTTAATCCGCGCACCGTTTTGTACGCTGTGGACCCATCGTCATGCATCAAACCCTCCTGAAAACGCTTTATAAACAGCGCTGTGCACCTGGTGCACATTCGATGATGTTTTGATTGTAGCCGAAAACCCCCGCCCTATACTCAGCCCATTATAAAAATACGTTTACACATGATTAACAAATGGCCTGCCGGTCTGGCCGTTTCCGAGTCGTGAGGTCGCTGAGAATGACAACATCTACACCCGATATTCAACCCGCCGTGCAGCATACCGCCCAGGTCGCCATCGCCGGCGCCGGTCCGGTAGGCCTGATGATGGCCAACTACCTTGGCCAGATGGGCATCAGCGTGCTGCTGGTGGAAAAGCTCGACAAACTGATCGATTACCCGCGGGCCATCGGTATTGACGACGAATCGCTGCGGGCGATGCAGGCGGTGGGGCTGGTGGATGACGTGCTGCCGCACACCACGCCGTGGCACGCCATGCGCTTTCTGACCCCGAAGGGCCGCTGCTTTGCCGACATCCAGCCGATGACCGATGAGTTTGGCTGGTCGCGGCGCAACGCCTTTATCCAGCCGCAGGTGGATGCGGTGATGTATCAAGGCCTGCAGCGTTTCCCACAGGTCCGTTGCCTCTTCTCCCGCGAGGTGGAAGCCTTTAGTCAGAACAGTGACAGTGTCACGTTAAATATCAAAGGGCCGGACGGCGAGCGGGAGACGGTGCGCGCGGACTGGCTGGTGGCCTGCGACGGCGGCGCCAGCTTTATTCGCCGTACGCTGAACGTCCCCTTTGAAGGCAAGACCGCGCCGAATCAGTGGATCGTCATCGATATTGCCAACGACCCGCTGGCCACCCCGCACGTCTATCTGTGCTGCGACCCGGTGCGGCCCTATGTTTCCGCTGCGCTGCCACACGGCGTGCGCCGCTTTGAATTTATGGTGATGCCCGGGGAAACCGAAGCCCAGCTCAGCGAGCCGCACAATATGCGCCGCCTGCTGAGCAAAGTGCTACCGGACCCGGATCGCGTCGAACTGATCCGCCAGCGGGTCTACACCCATAACGCGCGCCTTGCCGAGCGCTTTCGCATTGACCGGGTGCTGCTGGCCGGCGACGCCGCGCACATCATGCCGGTCTGGCAGGGCCAGGGATACAACAGTGGCATGCGCGACGCCTTCAACCTGGCGTGGAAGCTGGCGCTGGTGGTCAACGGCAAAGCGGGAGAGGCGCTGCTTGACAGCTACCAGCAGGAGCGTCGCGACCACGCGAAGGCGATGATTGACCTGTCGGTGACCGCCGGCCACGTGCTGGCGCCGCCGAAGCGCTGGCAGGGGGCCGTGCGCGATGGCCTCTCGTGGCTGCTGAACTACCTGCCGCCGGTGAAACGTTACTTCCTCGAAATGCGCTTTAAGCCGATGCCGCAGTATCGCGAGGGGGCGCTGCTGACCGATGGCGCAGATAAATCTTCGCCGGTGGGCAAAATGTTTATTCAACCGCAGGTGACGCTGGAGAATGGCGAGAGCCTCCTGCTCGACGAGGTTATCGGGGCGAATTTCGCCATTATCGGCTGGGGCTGCAACCCGCAGTGGGGGCTCGACGCCGGGCAGATCGCTCGCTGGCGCGCGATAGGGGTGCGCTTTATTCAGGTGGTGCCGGAGGTGCAGATCCACCGCGAGCAGGATAACGCTCCGGGCACGCTGCGGGTGGGGGATAAGCAAAACCGACTGAAGAGCTGGTTTGCGCAACATCATACCGCCATCGCCGTGGTCAGGCCGGACCGCTTTGTCGCCGCCCTCGCTATCCCGCAAACCCTCGGCGCGCAGCTGACCGCCCTGGCGGAAAAAATGACCCTCGCAGCCGGGGATACCGCCCACGCTGAAGAGAAGGTGGCCTGATATGCATGCCTATCTGCACTGTCTGTCGCACACCCCGCTGGTGGGATTCGTTGACCCGGAGCAGGCGGTCCTTGATGAGGTCAACGGGGTGATTGCCGACGCCCGGCGGCGGATCGCTGAATTCGATCCCGAACTGGTGGTGCTCTTCGCCCCCGATCACTACAACGGTTTTTTCTATGACGTGATGCCGCCGTTCTGCCTCGGCGTCGGCGCCACCGCCATCGGCGACTTCGCCAGCGCCGCCGGCGACCTGCCGGTGCCCACCGAGCTGGCGGAAGCCTGCGCTCACGCCGTGCTCAACAGCGGTATCGACCTGGCGGTGTCGTACAACATGCAGGTGGACCATGGCTTCGCCCAGCCGCTGGAGTTTTTGCTGGGTGGGCTGGATCGCCTGCCGGTGCTGCCGGTGTTTATTAACGGCGTCGCCGCGCCGCTACCGGGTTTTCAACGCACCCGGCAGCTTGGCGAGGCGATGGGCCGCTTCCTCAACACCCTCAATAAGCGGGTGCTGATCCTCGGATCTGGCGGGCTGTCGCACCAGCCGCCGGTGCCGGAGCTGGCGAAGGCCGACGCCCATCTGCGCCACCGCCTGCTCGGCAGCGGCAAACAGCTGCCGCCGGACGAACGCGAGCTGCGCCAGCAGCGGGTGATCAGCGCCGCCCGCCGGTTTACCGAGGACCCGCGCTCGCTCCATCCCCTTAATCCGGTGTGGGACAACCGCTTTATGAGCCTGCTGGAGCAGGGGCGGCTGAGCGAACTGGACGCGATCGGCAACGACGAGCTGTCGGCGATGGCCGGCAAATCGACGCACGAAATTAAGACCTGGGTGGCCGCCTTTGCCGCGCTATCCGCTTTTGGCCGCTGGCGTAGCGAAGGCCGCTATTACCGGCCGATCCCCGAGTGGATCGCCGGATTCGGCTCGCTGAGCGCCACCACCGAGATTTGATTAACCGGGAGACTAACATGAGCTATCAACCGCAAACCGAAGCCGCCACCAGCCGATTCCTCAACGTCGACGAAGGGGGCCGCACGCTGCGTATCCATATCAATGACTGCGGCGACGGGAAAGAGACCGTGGTGATGCTCCACGGCTCCGGGCCGGGGGCTACCGGCTGGGCCAACTTCAGCCGCAATATTGACCCGCTGGTCGAGGCGGGCTATCGCGTGCTGCTCCTCGACTGTCCGGGGTGGGGGAAGAGCGATTCGATCATCAACAGCGGCTCGCGTTCGGATCTCAACGCCCGCATTTTGAAAAGCGTGGTCGATCAGCTGGGGATCGATAAAGTCCATCTGCTGGGCAACTCGATGGGCGGCCACAGCGCAGTGGCCTTCACCCTGAGCTGGCCGGAGCGGGTGGATAAGCTGGTGCTGATGGGCGGGGGGACCGGCGGCATGAGCCTGTTCACGCCGATGCCGACGGAGGGCATCAAGCTGCTGAACGCCCTGTACCGCGAGCCGACCATTGAAAACCTGAAGAAGATGATGAGCATTTTCGTCTTTGACACCCGCGACCTCACTGACGCGCTGTTCGAGGCGCGGCTAAACAATATGCTGTCGCGCCGCGACCATCTGGACAACTTCGTCAAGAGCCTCGAAGCCAACCCGAAGCAGTTCCCTGACTTTGGCCCGCGGCTCGGCGAGATCGCTGCGCCAACTCTGATCGTCTGGGGACGCAACGACCGCTTCGTGCCGATGGACGCCGGGCTGCGCCTGCTCGCCGGGATCGCCGGCTCTGAGCTGCATATTTACCGCGACTGCGGCCACTGGGCGCAGTGGGAACATGCCGACAGTTTTAATCAGCTGGTGCTCAATTTCCTCGCACGAGCCTAAGGAGTAATGATGACTTTTTCTCTTGACGCGCTGGCGCAGCAGCTGCGCGACGCCGAACGGACCGGCCAGGCGATCGCCCCGCTGCGCGATATCCTCGGCGTCGACAACGCCGACGCCGCCTACGCCATCCAGCGTCTGAACGTTCAGCACCACGTGGCCCATGGCCGGCGGGTAGTGGGCCGCAAGGTAGGCCTGACCCATCCCAAAGTGCAGCAGCAACTGGGGGTCAACCAGCCGGATTTCGGCACCCTGTTTGCCGACATGTGCTACGGCGACAACGCCGACGTGCCGTTTGGCCGCGTGCTGCAGCCGAAGGTGGAGGCCGAGATCGCCCTGGTGCTGAAACATGATTTGCCCCATGCCGATACCACTTTTGATGAACTGTATAACGCCATCGAATGGGTGCTGCCGGCGCTGGAGGTGGTGGGCAGCCGCATTCGCGACTGGTCAATCGGCTTTGTCGACACCGTCGCCGATAACGCCTCCTGCGGCCTGTACGTCATCGGCGGCCCGGCGCAGCGCCCGGCGGGGCTGGATCTGAAGCAGTGCGCCATGCGGATGACCCGCAACCAGGAGCTGGTCTCCAGCGGCCGGGGCAGCGAGTGCCTGGGGCATCCGCTGAACGCCGCGGTCTGGCTGGCGCGCAAGATGGCCAGCCTCGGCGAACCGTTGCAGGCGGGGGATATCGTGCTCACCGGGGCGCTAGGCCCAATGGTGGCGATTAACGAGGGGGACAGCTTTGTCGCCCATATTGAAGGTATTGGCTCAGTCGCGGCACGCTTCGTCGCCGCCGGAGAAGGACATCGTGATGCGTAAACGTAAAGTCGCCATTATCGGCTCCGGAAATATCGGCACCGATTTAATGATTAAAATTCTGCGCCACGGCCAGCATCTTGAAATGGCGGTGATGGTCGGCATCGACCCGCAGTCGGATGGTCTGGCCCGCGCCCGGCGCATGGGGGTAGCGACCACCCACGAAGGGGTGGGCGGCCTGATGCAGATGGCGGAGTTTGCCGATATCGACTTCGTCTTCGACGCCACCAGCGCCGGGGCGCACGTCAAAAACGATGCCGCGCTGCGCGAAGCGAAGCCGGGGATCCGCGTCATCGACCTGACGCCGGCGGCGATTGGCCCATACTGCGTGCCGGTGGTCAACCTCGCGGCCAACCTCCACCAGGGCAACGTCAATATGGTGACCTGCGGCGGCCAGGCGACCATCCCGATGGTCGCCGCGGTTTCGCGGGTGGCGAAAGTGCATTATGCAGAGATCGTGGCCTCCATCGCCAGTCAATCCGCCGGGCCGGGCACGCGGGCGAATATCGACGAATTCACCGAAACCACCTCGCAGGCGATTGAAAAAGTGGGCGGCGCGGACAAGGGCAAGGCGATTATCGTGCTGAACCCGGCGGAGCCGCCGCTGATGATGCGCGATACCGTGTATGTGCTGAGCGAGATGGCGTCCCAGGAGGCGATTGCCGCCTCGATCGCCGAGATGGCGGCGGCGGTGCAGGCTTACGTGCCTGGCTACCGGCTGAAGCAGCAGGTGCAGTTTGAGGTTATCCCCGAGGATAATCCGGTCAACCTCCCCGGCGTGGGCCGTTTTTCCGGCCTGAAAACCGCGGTTTACCTCGAAGTGGAAGGGGCGGCGCACTATCTGCCGGCGTACGCCGGCAACCTCGATATTATGACCTCGGCGGCGCTGGCGACGGCAGAGCAAATGGCCGGGGCAATGAATAGCGCGGCGGGAGCGACAGCATGAACGGTAAAAAACTCTACATTTCGGATGTGACGCTGCGCGATGGTATGCACGCTATTCGTCACCAGTATTCCCTGGCGCAGGTGCAGCAGATTGCCGGCGCGCTGGATAAGGCGGGGGTGGACTCCATCGAAGTGGCCCACGGCGATGGGCTGCAGGGATCCAGCTTCAACTACGGCTTTGGCGCCCACAGTGATATCGCCTGGATTGAAGCGGCGGCGGCGGTGGTCAGCCAGGCGAAAATCGCCACCTTGCTGCTGCCGGGCATCGGCAAGCTGCACGACCTGAAAGCCGCGTATCAGGCCGGGGCGCGGGTGGTGCGGGTCGCCACCCACTGCAGCGAAGCGGACGTCGCGGCGCAGCATATTGCCTTTGCCCGCGAGCTGGGGATGGACACCGTCGGTTTTCTGATGATGAGCCATATGATCTCCCCGCAGGCGCTGGCGCAGCAGGCGCTGAAGATGGAATCCTATGGGGCGACCTGCATCTACGTGGTGGATTCCGGCGGGGCGATGACCATGAACGACATTCGCGACCGCTTCCGCGCGCTGAAGGCGGTGCTGAAGCCGGAGACCGCCACCGGGATGCATGCCCACCATAACCTGAGCCTCGGGGTGGCCAACTCTATCGTCGCGGTGGAAGAGGGCTGCGATCGCATAGACGCTAGCCTGGCCGGGATGGGGGCGGGGGCGGGCAATGCGCCGCTGGAGGTGTTTATTGCCGCCGCCGACAAGCTCGGCTGGCAACATGGCACCGATCTCTATGCGCTGATGAACGCCGCCGACGAGCTGGTGCGGCCGCTGCAGGACCGCCCGGTGCGCGTCGACCGCGAAACGCTGGCGCTGGGCTACGCCGGGGTCTACTCCAGCTTCCTGCGCCACAGCGAAGCGGCGGCGGCGCGCTATGGCCTCAGCGCGGTGGATATTCTCGTCGAGCTGGGCAAACGGCGGATGGTCGGCGGCCAGGAGGATATGATCGTCGACGTCGCGCTGGATCTGCTTAACCGCCAAAAATAACAACGCGCGGCTGACCACGCATCAGCCGCCCATCACCTGATCCGCTTGTCCGGCTATCGCCAAGGTACCCTATGACCAAGATAACGACCACAAACTCCTCGCGCCTGATGGTCACCATCGGGCTCTGTTTTATGGTGGCCCTGATGGAGGGGCTGGATCTGCAGGCGGCGGGGATCGCCGCCGTCGGCATGGCGCAGGCCTTTGCGCTGGATAAAATGCAGATGGGCTGGATCTTCAGCGCCGGGATCCTCGGCTTGCTGCCCGGCGCGCTGGTGGGCGGCATGCTCGCGGACCGCCACGGGCGCAAACGCATCCTGCTGAGCTCGGTGCTGTTGTTTGGCCTGTTCTCGCTGGCCACCGCGGTGGCCTGGAGCTTCCCGACGCTGCTGCTGGCGCGCCTGCTCACCGGCGTCGGGCTGGGGGCGGCATTGCCGAACCTGATTGCCTTAACCTCGGAAGCCGCTGGCCCACGCTTTCGCGGCCGGGCGGTGAGCCTGATGTACTGCGGCGTGCCCATTGGCGCCGCGCTGGCGGCGGCGCTGGGGTTCTCTGGCCTCGCCGCGGCCTGGCAGACCATCTTCTGGATTGGCGGCGTGGTCCCGCTGCTGCTGATCCCGCTGTTGATGCGCTGGCTGCCGGAGTCGCAGGCGTTTCAGCGCGTGGAGACCAGCGTGCCGCTGCGCACCCTTTTTGCCCCGGGACATGCTGCCGCCACGCTGCTGCTGTGGCTGGGCTATTTCTTCACCCTGCTGGTGGTCTATATGCTCATCAACTGGCTGCCGATGCTGCTGGTGGGCCAGGGGTTCAGCGCCAGCCAGGCGGCGGGGGTGATGTTCTCTCTGCAGATCGGCGCCGCCTGCGGTACTTTGCTGCTGGGCGCGCTGATGGATAAGCTTACTCCGCTGCGCATGTCGCTTCTGATATACAGCGGCATTCTGGCATCGCTGCTGGCGCTGGGCAGTGCGTCGACGCTGAGCGGGATGCTGCTGGCGGGGTTTGTGGCCGGGCTGTTCGCCACCGGCGGCCAGAGCGTGCTCTACGCGCTGGCGCCGCTCTTCTATCCCGCGGCGATCCGCGCTACCGGGGTCGGCACCGCCGTGGCGGTGGGCCGCCTCGGGGCGATGAGCGGCCCTTTGCTGGCCGGCAAGATGCTGGCCCTCGGCACCGGCACCGTCGGGGTGATGGCAGCCTCAGCGCCGGGCATCGTGCTGGCCGGCGTGGCGGTGTTCTGGCTGATGCATCGCCAGCAGCGCGCGGCCATGGTCTGATGCTGTCCGGCGGTCTGGCGGAAAAATGCCGGGCCGCCGCCTTGCCTCTCCGCGTGTCCTGGCCTAAGGTAAGACATCATTCCCTGTCGTTTATCGTCTCTATGGCTTACCGCTCCCGCTTGCTCGACGCTATCCCTGGCATCCGCCACGCGTTTCTCGATGTCCACGAAACCGCCGCTTTTCCCTATGCCGAATTGGCCCCGGTGAAGCTGGTCCATGGCAATGAGGTGCATCACTATCAGCAGCCGCTGCCGACGCGGCCGCACGCCGACGCGGTGTTTACCGCCGTGGCCGGGCAAAAGGTGGGGGTGGTGACCGCCGACTGCCTGCCGATACTGATCGCCTCGCGCGACGGTCGCTTCGTCTGCAGCGTCCATGCCGGCTGGCAGGGGCTGGCCAGCGGCATTGTCGACAACAGTCTGGCGACTTTTCGCCAGCAGGGGGTGGCGCTGGCCGATCTGGTTATCGCCGTGGGGCCGCATATTCACCCTTGCTGTTACGAAGTCTCCGCCGGATTTTATCAGCAACTGCTGGACCAGCCCGGCGGTGATCGGGTGGCCCGGCACCGCCAGCGGCTGTTCCATTCCCGTTCGGGCCCGGTCAGCGATCCGCTTAAAGCCGCCGCACGCGGCAGCGATAATCTGTGGTTTGATCTGCGCGCTTTCGCTGAAGCGATCTTCGCAGAGGCGGGGGTGGCGCCGGCGAGCGTTGAATGGCTAGGGAGCTGCACCTATTGCACGCCGCAATCGCTGGGCTCCTACCGGCGCCGGACCCATTTTCCGGCGCCGAAGAGCTTTCAGTACTCGTGGATCATGCGTCAGGCCTGAGGCGCGCTGGCGTTAGATCACCCGAAAACCGTGGGTGCCGTCGCGGGCCAGCTGATCCACCAGGCCGTACTCCCACTCCAGATAGGCCTGCATGGCCTCTGCGGAATTATCGGTCCCTTCATAGGGACGGCGATAGCGGTCCCGGCGCTCGACGGCGAGGCCGTCGTCGCCATGGGCCAGCGGCAGACCGGCGGCGATCCACGCCAGCGTCCCGCCGCGCAATACCTGTACCGGCTTATCGGTTAAGGCCGCCACCTCGGGCACCGCGTAGCGGGCCAGCAGGCTGCTGCCGCAGGTCACCACGTAACGTTGCGCGGGAGGGATCGCTTCCAGGGCCTGGCGCAGCTGCGAGCGCGTCAGCCACCACGCGCCGGGGATATGGCGGGCGACAAAGTTGGCGCTGGTGGTAAAATCGAGCACCACCGTCCCGGGCTCCTCCAGCTGTTGCGCCAGCTGCGCCGGGCTTATCTCCTCCGCCGGCGGGGCGGGGGGCACTTCGGCGGCCGGCACCCCGCGCTCGCTCAGCTGGCTGGCCGACAGCGCGCTCAGCCGCGCCGTCTCCCAGCCCATCTGCGCCAGCCACGAGCCGGTCATCGCCGCCCGGACGCCATCGTCATCCAGTAACACTATCCGCGCTCCCCGCACGCTGGCGAAGTGATCGGTCTCCTGCACCAGCTGGCCGCCTGGCGCGCTCAGGCTGCCAGGATAGTGGCCCGCCGCGTACTCCTCGGGGCTGCGGACATCAAACAGGAAGGTGGTGCGGTCGCTCTGCTGCCGCCAGCGTTGTAGCGTCGCTTCATCGATGACTGCCACCCCGGCCCGTTCGGCGAGATGCGCCGCCTCGGCGGCCCGGACGCCGGAGGCGCGGGCGGAGGGGTCGTATTGCCGCTGCTGCTGGTGCGCCAGCGTCTGACCAGCCAGCGTCCAGCCGATAGTGCCATTGCGCAGGGCATGGACCGGGTTCGGCACCCCGGCGTTGATCAGCGACTGGGTGCCGATGATGCTGCGGGTGCGTCCGGCGCAGTTGACGATGATCGGCGTCTGCGGGGAGGGCGTCAGGCTCTCCACCCGCAGGACCAGCTCGCCGCCGGGCACGCTGATGCTGCCAGGGATGCTCATGGTCTGGTACTCATCGAAGCGCCGGGCGTCGACGATCACCACCTCCTGCCGGCTGTCGATGAGCGCCTGAACCTCCTGGGCGCTGAGCGACGGCGTGTGACGCACGCTTTCCACCAGCTCGCCAAAAGCTTTACTGGCAGAGTTGACGTCCTGAAACAGCTCGCCGCCGCTACGGCGCCAGCCGGCGAGACCCTCGGCCAGCAGGGCCACATCCTGATAGCCCCAGGTCCGCAGCCGTTCGACGGCGATCTCCGCCAGCCCTTCGCCGTTGTCGTAGACGGTGATCGGGGTGGTGAAGCGCGGTATCCGCCGGCGGACCTCCAGCTCCAGTTTGCTGAGCGGCAGATTGACGGCAAACAGTGGATGAGCGGTGGCGAAATCGGCCTCTTCACGGACGTCGATCAGCGCCAGTTCACGACGGTCGAGCAACGCCTGACGGAGCCCGGCGGCCTGGCGATAAGCGTAAGTGGACATAATGGTTATCCTTGGTGTTCGCGGGAGGAATCCCAGATATTGGGTAAATGGCGGTTGGAGTAGCCGGATATAAACGGTTTTTGCTGGCCTTCCGGGGTATACACTGCGCGCTTCACCGCGCCGATGTTGCCGCCGTAAACATGTATGCTGATGGAGACGCGATCCGCCAGCGCATTGCTGACGCGATGAATGTCGCCATCGTCAGCGGAGACTTTCTCCACCTGACCTGCCTGCAGAAGCGTGGCGGCGCCCAGCGCGCGCGGTATGCCATCGGCATCCAGCTGGTAGCGTTGATTTTCCTCCGCGCCGCGCAGCATCCCAATGGCGCCCCACACCCGGTGGTCATGGATCGGCGTCGCCTGTCCCGGCCCCCAGACGAAGCTGACGATCGAGAAGCGCTCGCCGGAGTCGGCATGCAGCAGATACTGCTGGTAATGGTGTGGGTGCGGCAGGGTGTACTCTTCCGGCAGCCAGTCGTCGTGACGCACCAGCGCCGCCAGCCGCTGCGCCACGGCGTCAAGCAGCGGCGCGGTCGAGTGGTGTTCCCGGTGCAGACGGTCAACCTCATGAATAAAATGGCGTAATTTTTCCAGTCGTGGTGCAGTCATGTGCGCTTCCTGTCAGAGGGACTGGTCAAAACGCTAACAGAGGCGTTAATATTATTTAAATGCAATTTACGCATATATTAATATGCAAATTTCACATAAGGATCCTATGCGCATCGACGATATTGACGCTCTGCTGGCCACAGTGCAGTTTTCTTCCCTCAATCAGGCGGCGGATTATCTGGGGATCACCCAGTCGGCGATCACCCGGCGCCTGCAGCGTCTGGAGCAGGAGCTGAACGTCACGCTGTTAGCGCGTCAGACCCGCCCGCTGACCCTGACCGCCGCCGGTCAGCGGGTGTACGAGCAGTGCCTGAGCATTAAGCGCGAGACGAAAAAGCTCTACAGCCTGTTGGATCCGCAAGGCGAGCCGCGCGGCGCGCTGCGTCTCGGCGTACCGCAGAGTATCAGCGAGATCGCGCTGCCGGCGGCGCTGGCGGCGCTGAGCCAGCAGTTTTCCGCACTGTCCCCGCAGGTCACCTGCGGCTGGAGCGGAGAGCTGCAGCGCCGGCTGGAAAACGGCGAACTGGACGGGATGCTGGCGATGGGCCCCGCCCAGCAGACCCTCGCCGAGGGCTACAGCGGGCGTCTGCTGTGCCCCCTGGAGGTGGTGCCGATTGCCGCCCGGCGGCTGAATCTGCGGGCGTCGTCGCTGCGGGAGTGCGTCGAACAGGGCTGGATCCTTAACCCCGATGGCTGTGGCCTGCGCGCCGGGCTCATCCGCGAGCTGCAAAGCCAGGGCCTGCGCCTGAAGCTTAACGTCGAGAGCGCGGGCGCTCAGCTGCAGATGGCGCTGGTGGCGCAGGGACTGGGGCTGGGTCTGGTGCCGCGGGCGGCGCTGGCGGCCAGCCCGTGGCGGGACGAGATCGAGGTCGTCAACCTCAGCGATTTTCAGCCTGCGGTGTCGCTGTGGCTGATCCACGCTCAGTATCTGGCCAACCTGCAGTCGCCGCTGATCTTTTTCGCCAGCAAAGTGGTGCAGCAGCTGACAGTATCTGACTGAAAACACTATTCATTTTCTATTAATGCAAGACTTGCATATTAAGATATGCTAAAAATGCATTTTGTTCATTAACACACTCTGTATAGGGTAATGACCAGCGCCGCCGTCGCGGCCACTCCATTACCCTGACGCAAGGAGTTGTTCATGAGCATTCAGTTTCTTGGCATGATTGGCCACCGCCTCTCTTCCGAAACGATTGCCCCGGTGGGGCCGATCTTTGACCGCGACTATATTGTTCGCTTCGCGCAAACCCATGAAGCCGCCGGGTTCGATCGCCTGCTGGTGGGTCACTGGTCCGATCAACCCGACGGCTTTCTGGTAACCGCCCTGGCCGGACTATCGACGCAGAAAATTCAGTACCTGCTGGCCCATCGCCCCGGTTTTGTATCGCCGACCCTCGCCGCGCGCAAATTCGCCACCCTTGAGCATCTGCTGGGGGGCCGGCTGGCGGTGCATATCATCAGCGGCGGCAATGACGCCGAGCAGCGCCGGGACGGCGATTACCTCGACCACGACCAGCGCTATGCCCGCACCGACGCCTTCCTCGACGTGGTGCGCCAGGTGTGGACCAGCGAGCAGCCTGTCGATATTCACAACGATTTTTATCAGGCCGAACAGGCCTGGTCAGCTATTCGTCCGCTGCAAAAGCCGCATCTTCCCATCTACTTTGGCGGCTCGTCGGAAGCGGCCATCGCCGTCGCCGGCAAACATGCCGACGTCTTCGCCCTGTGGGGCGAGTCGCTGGCGCAAACCGGCGAGACCATCCAGCGCGTGCGCGCCGAAGCGGCGAAACACCAGCGTGACATCGGTTTCAGCGTCTCGTTCCGGCCGATTATCGCCGACAGCGAAGCCGAGGCCTGGGAGAAAGCCGAGCATATCCTGCATGTCGCCACCGAGCAGGCGGCGCAGCGCGGGGGCGGTTTCAAGGCCAAACCGGACAGCATCGGCGCCCAGCGGCTGCGGGCCACCGCCGCGCAGGGCAGAGTGGTGGACAAACGCCTGTGGACCGGCATCGCCCAGCTGGTGGGCGGCGGGCATAACTCTACCGCCCTGGTGGGCACCCCGGAGCAGGTGGCTGATGCGCTGCTCGATTACTACGACCTCGGGGTGCACAACTTCCTGATCCGCGGATTCGACCCGCTGAACGATGCGGCAGACTACGGCCGGGCGCTGTTGCCGATCGCTCGTGAAAAAGCCGCGCGGCGTGCGGCGGCGGAGCGCGCATCGTGATCCATCCTGAACGCGACGACTGGGCGCAGCAGCTGACGGCGGTACGCCAACAGATGGCGGAGCAGGCGGCCAGCCTCGACGCCAGCGGCGACTTTCCCTGGCGCAATATCGACCACCTGCGCGCGGGGGGCTGGTTAAGCCTCGCCGTGCCGCGTGCTTACGGCGGCGCGGGCGCCAGCCTGGCCCAGCTGCAGCAGGCCATCGCCGCCATCGCCTGGGGTGAGCCGGCGACGGCGCTGATCGTCTGCATGCAGTATCTGCACCATTTGCGGCTGGCGGAAAACGACGCCTGGCACGCGCCGCTGCGCCAGCAGGTTTTTCACGACGCCGTCGAACGCGGTGGCCTGATCAACAGCCTGCGCGTTGAGCCGGAGCTGGGTTCCCCGGCGCGGGGCGGCCTGCCGGACACCGTGGCGAGCCGCTGCGCGGACGGCTGGGACATCAACGGTCATAAAATCTATACCACCGGCATTGAAGGGCTACGCTGGCTGGCGGTATGGGCGAGAAGCGATGATAACCCGCCGCGGGTGGGCACCTGGCTGGTGCCTGGCGACAGCGCCGGGATTAGCGTGGTGAAAAGCTGGGATCACGCCGGGATGCGGGCCACCGGCAGCCATGAGGTGATTTTTCGCCACGTGCGGGTGGCGGCAGAGCACGCGGTGGATGTCTGGCCTGTCGATGCACCACCCTCTGCCCAGGCGGAACCGTTGCGCCTGTTCGCCAACCGGCAGACGGCGCTGCTGGCGGCGATCTATGACGGCATCGCCCGCGCCGCTCACCACTGGCTGGTGAGGTGGCTGACGGGGCGGGTGCCCGCGGGCCTCGGCCATCCGCTTTCCCGCCTGCCGCGGGTGCAGGAGAAGGTCGGACAGATCGCCGGGCTGCTGCTGGTGAACCGCAGCCTGCTGGAGCAGGCCGCCGCGCTGCGCTTTTCCGCCATCGAGGCCAATCTGGCGAAAGTCACCATTACCGACAACGCCATTCAGGCGGTGAATATCGCGCTCGAGTTGACCGGTAATCATGGCCTCAGCCGACAGAACCCGCTGGAACGCCACTACCGTAATGTGCTCTGCGGCCGGGTGCATACCCCGCAGAGCGACAGCGCCTGGCTGGCAGCCGGCCACTTCGTCTTTCAATCACAAGGATAATCACGATGCGTCTATCATTCTCAGGCCGGGTGGCGGCAGCGCTGATGCTGCTGGCGCTGGGCGGTTACGCGACGGCGCAGGAGCGGCTTACCCTGCGCATCGCCGATCAAAAAGGCGGCATGCGTTCGCAGCTGGAGGCGGCCAACGCCCTGCAAAACCTCCCCTATGACATTAAGTGGGCTGAATTCCCGGCCGCCGCGCCGCTGGCGGAAGCCCTTAACGCGGGCGCCGTGGACGCGGGGATCATCGGCGATGCGCCGCTGCTCTTCGCCCTGGCTAACGGCGCGCCGGTGAAAGCGATTGCCGTGGACAAAAGCAATCCGGCGGGGACCGCGGTGCTGGTTTCCCCCGGCAGCGCGATAAAAACCGCCGCCGGGTTAAAAGGCAAGCGCATTGCCACCGGCAAAGGGTCGATTGGTCATTTCGTGGCGCTGAAAGCGCTCGAGCAGGCGGGCATCTCGCCGAAGGAGGTGCAGTGGGTGTTCCTCGGCCCGGTGGACGCCAAAGTGGCGCTGCTTAACGGTTCGGTGGACGCCTGGGCGACCTGGGAGCCCTACACCACCCAAATGGTGAAGACCAACGAGGGGCAGATCCTGGTGAGCGGCAAAGGGCTGCTGCCGGGGAATACCTTCCTTGCGGCAACGGATTCCGCGCTTAACGATCCGCAAAAGCGCGCCGCGCTGCAGGATTATCTCCAGCGCCTGGCCGGCGCCGAGCGCTGGGCCTACGCCAATCTCGACAGCTACGGCAAAACGCTGGGGGAGATCATCCGCTTCCCGGCGGAGATCGCCCGCGCACAGTTTGCCAACCGCCAGTCGCAGTGGCAGCCGCTGGCAGAGGAAACCGTGACCCAGCAGCAGGCGACGGCGGACTTTTATCTCGCCAACGGCCTGATCCGCACCCGGCTGGACGTGAAGCCGACCTTTGACCCCAGCTTTAGCGTGCCCGCCGCGCCGGCCCACGCGGAGGTGACGCCATGAGCCGATCCGCTTTTTCCCGCCGCCGTTTTTTACAGCTTAGCGGCGGCCTGGCGCTGGCCGGGGTTTCTCTGCCGCTGTGGGCTCACGATATGGCGGAGATGGCCAGCGGCGATGCCCATCCGGCGCTGCGCCTGCCTCAGCCTTACAAGATCAAGCTGGCGATCAACAAAAGTGCGGTATGCCTCGCGCCGGTCGCCGTCGCCGAGCAGCAGAAGATTTTCAGTAAATATAACCTCGACGTTGAGTTTGTTAACTTCGGTAACTCCACCGATGTGCTGCTGGAGGCGATCGCCACCGGCAAGGCCGACGCCGGGGTGGGGATGGCGCTTCGCTGGCTGAAGGCGCTGGAGCAGGGTTTTGACGTCAAGCTCACCGCCGGTACCCACGGCGGCTGTCTGAACCTGCTGACGGCCAAAGACTCGCCGTTCGGCGGCCTCGAGAGCCTGAAGGGACAAACCATCGGCGTCACCGACATGGCCGGGCCGGATAAAAACTTCTTCGCCATTCTGCTTAAGCGCCACGGTATCGACCCGATCAGCGACGTGCAGTGGAAAGTCTACCCGGCGGATCTGCTCAGCGTGGCGCTGGACAAGCGCGAAATCGCCGCCATCAGCGGCAGCGAGCCGTTCAGCTATCGGCTGCTGAAGACCGGCAAGTATCAGCTTGTCGCCAGCAATATGACCGGAGATTATGCCAACCTCAGCTGCTGCGTGCTGGGGGTGAGCGGGAGCCTGGCGCGGGACCATAAACCGGCCGCCGCGGCGCTCACTCAGGCGATCCTTGAAGCGCACAGCTATGCCGCAGAACACCCGGAAAGCGTGGCGCAATCCTTCCTTGCCCATGCGCTCAATACCAATGAAGCGGAGGTGAGCGGCATTCTGCACGGGCAGGGGCACGGCCACCACGCGGTGGGTGAGGCGTTCGTGAAAGAGCTGACGCAGTACGCGGTCGACCTGCAGCGGGTGCAGGTGATCAAACCGGGCACCGATCCCCATCAGTTTGCGGAGAGTATCTATGCCAACGTCTTCGCTTGAGCAGGCTCTGGCGCGCCCCACCGGCCGCGCGCCGCTGTGGGGAGAAGGGCTGCTGGCCGCCGCGCTGTGGCTGCTGGGCGGTCTGTTTACTCTGACCTGGCCCGATGCCGGGCGGCGCTGGCCGTTTAGCGAGGGCTGGGCGCTGGCGCAGTTCACCTTCGGCGGCGGCTTGCTGCTGCTGGCGCTGAGCTATCGCTACTGGCGAGCGCGCGGCGCGCGCGTGCGGCATGCCGGCAAGTGGCTGGCGCTGCTGCCGGTGCTGTTCGCTGCCTGGGAAGGGCTGACCGCCAAGAGCGGCGTGCTGCCGGTGCCGTTTTTCGCGCCGCCGCAGGCGCTGATCGAGGTGCTGCATGATGACTGGCCGCGCCTGCTCGACAGCCTGTTGCACTCCCTGGGGCTGCTGGGGCTCGGCGTGCTGCTCGGCACCAGCAGCGGGTTCATCACCGGTCTGGCCATTGGCTGGTCGCAACGGATTGGCTACTGGGTCCATCCGGTGTTACGCCTGCTGGGGCCGGTGCCGTCTACCGCGCTGCTGCCGCTGTGCCTGTTTATTTTTCCGTCAAGCTTCGGCGCCAGTGTGTTTTTGATTGCGCTGAGCACCTGGTTCCCGGTCACGGTGCTGACCTGGTCCGGGGTCATTGGCATTGACAAGGCATGGTACGACGTGGCGCGGACCCTCGGCGCCAGCCAGCGTTTCCTGATCCTGCGGGTGGCGATCCCCGCCGCGCTGCCGAACGTCTTTGTCGGCCTGTTTATGGGGCTTGGCGCGTCGTTTTCGGTGCTGATTGTGGCTGAAATGGTCGGGGTGAAGTCGGGGATCGGCTTTTACCTCCAGTGGGCCCAGGGCTGGGCGGCCTATCCCAATATGTACGCCGCGCTGCTGGTGATGGCCTTGCTGTGCTCCGGCCTGATTAGCGGATTATTTATGCTGCGCGATAAGCTGCTGAGCTGGCAGCGGGGAGGGATGCAATGGTAACCGCGACGTCAGGTTCGCAGACGATAGCGCGCGGCGCGGCGGTATCGATAAGCCATCTTCATCACGCGTTTACGCTCGGCAAACAGGCGGTGCCGGTGCTGGAGAATATCAGCCTGCAGCTGCGGCCGGGGGAAAGCGTGGCGCTGCTGGGTCCTTCCGGCTGCGGTAAATCCACCCTGCTGCGGCTGCTGGCCGGGCTGGAAGCGCCGCAGAGCGGACAGATGCAGTTCGACGGCGCGCCGCTCGGCGCTCCGGGGCCGGAGCGCATACTGGTGTTTCAGGATCCGACGCTCTATCCGTGGCTGACGGTGCGGCAGAACGTACTGCTGGGCCCGCAGGCGCAGGGCAAAAGGGGGCTGGAAGCAAAGGCCGACGCGCTGATTGACCGCATCGGGCTGCAGGCCTTCAGCGAAGCGTGGCCGCGGCAGCTGTCAGGGGGGATGGCGCAGCGCGCCGCGCTGGCGCGCGCGTTGTTGAACGAGCCGCGCCTGCTGCTGCTCGACGAACCGCTGGGCAAGCTGGACTCGCTGACCCGCATCAGTATGCAGCGGGAGCTGATCGCCCTCTGGCAGCAGCAGGGTTATACCAGCCTGCTGGTGACCCACGATATCGAAGAGGCGCTGCTGCTGTGCGAGCGGGTGCTGGTGATGTCGCCGCGTCCGGGGCGGATTATCGCCGAGTTCGCCTTGCCGCTGGCCTTTCCCCGCCATCGCGATAACCCGCAGCTGCTGCAGCATCGTCAGGATATATTGCGCATCCTCGGCCAGGAGGAGGACTGGTAAGGTGAACGCATTGCCCGGTGGCGGCTGCGACAAAGGTCACGGAAAGGTAGGCCGGTGCAAGCGCAGCGCCGCCCGGCAATCGACATCCGGCGCCAGTGTAAGGGTTAAAAATCCATCTTCACCGTGAACTGCACCTCGCGCGGATCGCCAATCTGGTTACCGAGGTTATTGGTGCCGATGGAAGAGGTGTAATAGGTCTTATCAAACAGGTTCTTCACGTTCACCTGCAGCGTCACCGGATACTGCAGCTTCATCTTATAGGCGGCGAACACGTCTGCCACCGCATAGCCCGGCAGATAATAATCCGCGCCGTTGGTGCCGGAGCGCTTGCTGACCGCATGGCCGCCGCCGCCGATCGTCAGGGTGTTGCTGTTGTAGACGTTATGAATGTCATAGGTCAGGAACAGCGAACCGGTGTGCTTCGGTACGTTCGGCAGCGGTTTCCCCGCGTAATCCGGATCTTCCAGCACTTTGGCGTCGGTATAGCCGTAGCTGGCAATCATGCTGAGGTTATCGGTAATTGACCCGGCCAGATCCACCTCCACCCCCTGGGAACGCACCTTGCCCGCGGTTTTCGCCACCGTCTCATCGCCAATACTCTCGGTGTACAGCACGTTGCGCTTATGGATATCAAACAGCGCGATATTGGCGGTAATGCCCTCCAGCAGGTCGAATTTGGCGCCCACTTCGTAGGCGGTGGACTCTTCCGGCGGCAGCTCGCCGATATAGCTGGCAATCGACGACTGCGGCATAAACGACTGGGCGACGTTGGCGAACAGCGACACGTTCGGCGTCACTTTGTAGACCAGGCCGGCTTTCGGCGTCCATTTCTCATCTCGGCTGTCGGTATTGACGTTAAACGGTCGGCCTTTACCGGCGTACTGGGTGTAATACTGGTAGCGCACGCCGGCGACGGCGATCCAGTTGTCGGTGAGGTACAGCGCGTCCTGCACGTAAGCGGCATAGCTCTCCTGCTGGATCCGCTGATCGCTATCGGACGCGGAGACGGTATTGCAGGTGTCCAGGGTGCCGTAGACCGGATGATAGATGTTAAAGCCTTTCACGTTCTTGCAGCGCAGCATATCGGTGCGCAGCAGATCGTAATTCTCATAGGTGACGCCGGTCAGCAGTTCGTTATAAAAGCCACCCACCACCACGTTGCCCTGCAGGTCGGCGCGGGTCGAGTGCATCTTCTGTGTGGAGCCATGGGTACCGTCAACCCGGCGGGTGAGGTTGCCGGTCGCCGAGTCATAGGCCACCACTCGCGCCTGGTTATCGTTGTAGTGATCCTGGCTGTAGCTGTAGTCGAAGCGCGCGGTCCAGGCGTCGTTAAGGCGATACTCGGCGTTCAGCTGGGCGAGGTCGGAATAGCCATCGGTAATATTAAAGGCTTCATCGAAGCGGGTTTTGCGATCGACGTTCACCGCATGCCCGGTATTGAGATCGAAGATAGTGCCGCGGTCGAAGGGGGCGCTGTAGTCGCGGTGCGAATAGGACGCGGTCACCGTCGCCCGGTCGCCAAACCAGGTCAGGGAAGGGGCGATAAAGCGGCTTTTGTTTTTACCAAAGTTGCGCCAGTAATCCTCATTCTGATATTCGCCGATCAGCCGGTACGCCAGATTCGTGCCTTCGATGGGGCCGGTGACGTCGACGCTGCCGGTGCCGCCGCCAAAGCTGGTGGAGGTCCCGGAAACCGAACCGGAGAACTGCCGCTCCGGACGTTTGGTGATGACGTTGATCAGCCCGCCGGGATCGAGAATACCGTACAGCGTCGAGGCGGGTCCCTTCAGGACTTCCACCCGTTCGGTGGCGGCGTTAAAGCTGCGCGGCAGCACGGTGCGCAGGCCGTTGGTCATGATCGAGCCGTCGCGGTTAGCGCCGAAGCCGCGGCGGGTAAAAGCGTCCTGGGTGCCGCCAAGGGTGTTGGTCTGCACCACGTTGGCTACGTTATACAGCGCCTCATCGAGCGAGGTGGCGTGCTGATCTTCGAGAACCCGATCGCTGACGGTATTCACCACCTGCGGAATATCCAGCAGCGGCATTGAGGTCAACGTCGCGGTAGAGGAGCTGAGCGGTTGATAGCCGCTGGTGGCGCTCTGCCGGGCGTCGTTGGCCACCACGATGATGGTCTCTTCCGCATCGTTGTTATCTTTCGCCGCGTGATTTTCCGCGGCCATTAATCCCGGTGAGGCCAAAAAAAGAAGCGAAAAAAGCGCCCGCCCTTGCAACGAGGTGAAGGCGACATGGGGTTGAGTCATTATCTTTTTCTCGTGAACGAATCTGCCTTTGCGGTCAGATAAAGCCAATAAAATCATTGCCCTGGATAATAAAAACACGTGGTTTAGCGTCTGAACGCGCCTTTATATGTGTAATTGAGAATCATTCAACCATGAAGGAATGTAGTAGTAAACGTTATGCAAGATAAAATTTCAGCGGCGAGGAACAGGACGTTTTAAACGCCTCCAGTAGGGAGCATTATGTAGTTATCTCTTTGATATTATTTTATTTAAATTATTTTGCGTTGGCGCAGCCTCGCTGTAGTCAGCGTCCCCGCAGGAAGACGATGGCGACTATTGACTACTACATTCATCCCCGTCATGATCAAAAGAGAATGAGATTTATTTTGATTTGACTGCAGAATGTCCAGCCATCGCCTGGAACGCTGCGGCGCAGGAGCGAGTTATGCCACAGCGGGTGACACCTGCAGAGCAGGGGATCGTACTGGATGCCCTGTCAGCCGGCTACGGCCAGACCCTGATCGTTGACGACATCAACCTGACCATCCCCAGCGGCAAAATGACGGTGCTGGCAGGGGCGAACGGCTCCGGCAAATCAACGCTGTTGTCGACTATCGCCAGGATGCTGAAGCCGCTCGGCGGCTGCGTGCGTCTGGACGGGCAAGCCATTCATCAGATGCCGACGAAGGCCGTCTCGCGCCAGCTCGGCATCCTGCCGCAATCGCCGCTGACCCCGGAAGGGTTAACGGTTTTCGAGCTGGTCTCGCGTGGGCGCTATCCGTGGCAGGGTCTGATGCGCCAGTGGTCAGACGCCGATGAGCTGGCGGTGGAGGAGGCGCTGCGCTTAACGGGCACCCGCGAGTTCGCTCATCTGCCGGTGGACAGCCTCTCCGGCGGCCAGCGTCAGCGCTGCTGGATCGCCATGGCGCTGGCCCAGCAAACGGCCACCATTCTGCTCGATGAGCCGACCACCTGGCTCGATCTGCGCTATCAGGTCGATATCCTCGAGCTGCTCCAGACCCTGACCCGCGAACATGGCCGCACGGTGGTGACGGTGCTCCATGACCTCAACTTTGCCGTGAACTACGCCGATCTGCTGGTGTTTCTCAAACAGGGGCGCATCGCCGGTACGATTAGCGACAACGAAGTCTGTAGCCCTGAGCTGATTAAACGCGTGTATGACGTTGACGTGCAGATGTCGATTAACCCGCAAACCGGCAAACCCTTCTTTATGCCGTTTCGCGCCCGCCAGGCGGCGGCGCAATGAGCGTGACTATCCTGCTTTCCGCGCGGCGGCGCGCCCGTCCCCGACTGGCGCTGCTCCTGCTTACGCTGCTGCTTATCGCCGGTTCGCTGGTGCATCTTGGCCTGGGCGCCCGCTGGATCGCCCCGCAGACGGTGCTGCAGGCGCTGCTGGAGTACAATCCGCGCAATTTCGAGCAGCGGATTATCGTCGAACTGCGCCTGGTGCGGCTGGCGGCGGCGCTGCTGACCGGCGCGGCGCTCGGCGTCGCCGGGCTGCTGCTACAGACGGTGATCCGCAACCCGCTGGGCGAGCCGCATATCCTCGGCCTTAACGCCGGCGCGTCGCTGGCAGTGGTGGCGACCTCCGCGCTGGGGCTCTCTCTCGGCGCTTTCCCCGCCGCGCGGCCGCTGACCGCCGCCTGCGGCGCGGCACTGCTGTTCGGCGGGGTGATGGTGCTGGCCTCTGCCGGTCGCGGCGGAGCGACGCCGCTGCGCATCACGCTGTGCGGGGTAGCGCTGTCGGCGTTTGCGTCGGCGGTGACGGCGGCGATATTAATTCTCGATGAACAGACGCTGCTGGCGATGCGCACCTGGCTGGCCGGCGATCTGGCCGGGCTGAACTGTAGCACGCTGTGGACGGCGCTGGTCCCGGCGCTGATCGGCCTTGGCGTCGCGCTGTTCCTTGCCCCGCGCCTCAACGTGCTGGCGCTGGGGGATAAGGTGGCGCTGGGCCTCGGCGTGAACCTCGTCCAGACGCGGCTGCTGGGCCTGCTGGCGATTGCGCTGCTCTGCGGCGCGGCGGTGGCGGTGGCCGGACCGATCGGCTTCGTCGGGCTGGTGGTGCCGCACGTGGTGCGCCGTCTGGTGACGGAAGATATCCGCCTGGCGCTGCCCCTGGCGGCGCCGGTAGGGGCGCTGGTGCTGCTCCTGGCAGATATCGCCGCCCGGACGCTGGTCGCGCCGCAGGAGCTGGCCACCGGGGCGATGACCGCCCTGGTGGGCGCACCGCTGTTTATCTTTATCGCCGCGAGGTTTTTTAAATGACGCGCGCCGTTCACCGGGCCGGTTTTCGGCCGCTGCTTTTCGCTTCCCGCCAGCTGCTGCTGCGCCCGGCGGCGCTGAAAATTGCCGCCTTTATGCTGCTGATGCTGCTGGCGCTCGGGCTGTACAGCCTCAGCCGCGGCAGCTATCCGCTGCCCGCGTCGACGCTGGCGCAGGCCCTGCTGGCGCCACAGGAGATTGGCGAGCAGCCGCGCTTTATTCTGTTTGATATTCGCCTGCCGCGGATCCTGATGGCGCTGCTGTGCGGGGCCATGCTGGGGCTGGCCGGCGCGGCGATGCAGAGTATCACCCGCAACGGGCTGGCCGATCCGGGGCTGATCGGCGTTAAAGAGGGGGCCAGCATCGTGGTCCTGGCGCTGGTGCTGTTTTTCCCGGCGGTAGGCCTGGTCTGGCGGCCGCTGGCGGGGATGGTCGGCGGCGTGGCGGTGGCCCTGCTGGTCCTGACGCTGGCCCGCGACTGCTCGCGGCCGCGCTTTATTTTAATTGGCATCGGCGTCTCCTGGACCCTGGCGGCGGCGGTCGGCATCTTTATGACCACCGCCGACGTACGCGACGTACAGACAGCGATGATCTGGCTGGCGGGCAGCCTGCAAGCCGCCTCCTGGCCGCTGCTGGCGGTGGCCTTTTGCTGGGCGCTGCCCGGGGCCATCATCCTGTTCTGTACCGCCCGGGCGGCGGACGCGGCGCTGCTGGGCGACCGAACCGCCATTGGCCTTGGGGTGCGTCTGCAGCAGTTGACTCTGCTGCGCTTTTTCGCCCCGGTGCTGCTGACCTCGGCCAGCGTCTCCTGCGTCGGCAGCCTGGGCTTTGTGGGCCTGATGGCGCCGCATATGGCGCGTTTCGTGCTGCGCGGCGGCCAGGTCTCGCTGCTGAGCGGCAGCGCCCTGATTGGCGCCTTGCTGGTGCTGGCGACCGATACCCTTGGCCGGTTGGCGTTTGCGCCGCTGCAGATCCCGGCGGGGATTGTGATTGCCCTGGTGGGCTGCCCGTTCTTTGTTGTCTTGCTCTGGCGTCGCCGTGATGCCCTTTAATCAGGAAGGTATTATGCGTTGGTTCGTCTCATTGCTGCTGTTGCTGACGGGGGCCGTCAGCGCCGCCGACCCACATACTCAAACTTTTACCGATGATTTAGGCCGCACGGTCACCGTCCCGCTGCATCCGCAGCGCATTGTTTCGATGCACGATCTCGATATTACTATTCCGCTGATTGAGCTCGGGGTACCACCGATCGCCAGCCACGGCCGCACGCGCCCGGACGGCAGCCACTATCTGCGCTCCAGCGCCCAGCTCACCGGTGTCGATTTCGATAATAGCGATATCCGCTTTATTGGCACCGCCGATATCGATCTGGAAGCGGTGGCTGCCGTCAGGCCGGATCTGATCATCACCGAGCCCAGTCGCCACGTGTCGGTGGAGCAGCTGGAGAAGATTGCCCCGACGGTGAGTATCGACCATCTGCAGGGCAGCGCCCCGGATATTTACCGCAAGCTGGCCCAGCTGACCGGCACCCAGCCGCGGCTGGCGATCCTTGAGCACCGCTATCAGGAACAAATCAAGCAGCTGAAAGCGATGGTCAACCCTTCTCAGTACACCGTCTCGGTGATCCAGGCGAACAATGGCAAGGTCACGGTGCATCATTCGTATCATGCCCTGGGCCGGGTGCTGCGCGACGCCGGGTTCCGCTTTCCGCCGCTGATTGAGCGGATCCCTGACGGCCAGCGCATTGACGTCAGCGCGGAACAGCTGCCGGAGCTGGACGCCGATTTTGTCTTCGCCACCTGGCGGTCGGATACCGGCGGCAAGCCGCAGGATGAGCTGCAGGCGATGGAAGCGGTGATGCCCGGCTGGTGCGACTTTATGCGCGCCTGCCGCACCGGGCACTATATTTTGCTGCCGCGGGAGGAGGTGATCTCCAACTCCTACGCCGCGCTCTCCCTGATGGTGGCCCAGGTGCAGTCGCATATTGCCGGCAGGCCGCTCCCGGCGGAGGCCAAATGAAAAGCGCGATAAAAAAAGAGAAGGGGCGGGTCGACCTGTTCGGCGAACGCTATCGCGCCCGGGCGCATCAGCTCTCTCCCCGACTGCGGGCCGTGGTCAGCTATATCAACGACAACCGCGAGGTGGTGCTGGAGCAGACGGCGATGGAGATCGCCGCTGCGACCCAGACCTCCGACGCCACGGTGGTGCGCGCCATCCAGGCGCTGGGCTTCGCCGGGCTGCGCGAGCTTAAGCAGACCATGGAGCGCTGGTTCGGCACCTCGGTCACCTCGGCGGAAAAGATGCGCTCCACGGTCACCGCGCTCTCCAGCGACGTCAATTCCAGTATTGATTTTGTGCTGGAAGGCCATCAACGGGTTTGCGAGGTCCTGTCGCGGGCCGACAACCGCGCGGCGGTGGCTCAGGCGGTGGCATTGCTCAGCGACGCACGCCAGGTGGGGATCTTCGGTATCGGCGCCTCGGGGATCCTCGCCGAATACACCGCCCGGCTGTTCAGCCGCATTGGCCTGCCGGCGTATGTGATGAACCGCACGGGTTTCAGCCTCGCCGAGCAGCTCATCGGCCTGCAGCGCGGCGATGTGCTGATCATGATGGGGCAAAAATCGCCCCATCGTGAGGGGATGACCACCCTGCGCGAGGCGAAGCGCTTGGGTATTCCGACCATCCTGCTGACCCAGGCGGTGGACTCGCGCTTCAGCCAGGAGGCGCAGGTGGTGATTGACGTCCCGCGCGGCGGGGACAGTAGCCGGATGCCGCTGCACGGCACGGTGCTGGTCTGTCTGGAGATGATTGTTCTGTCGGTGGCCTCCACCACGCCACAAAAAACGGTGAAATCCCTGAAGCGAATCAACGACCTGCACCGGGCCATTGGTAAATCCGGCGGTAAACGCGGCAGTTGATAAGATAATTCACCAGCGGGAAGGTTTCCGGTTGCATATAAAAGTCAGTGTGTGTATTTTTATGCAAAATAAATGCATAAAAAGGAAATCTCATGGTCAAGAATTTGCTCAAAGCGTGTTTCATGATGGCCGCGCTGACGGCAGCCGGACAGGCGGCTGCGGAAACCTATACCGTCGGCTCCGGCGGCACCTACCGGCCGTTTGAATTTGAAAACAGCCAGAAACAGCTGGAAGGTTTCGACATCGACATCATTAAAGCCATCGCCAAAGCCGAAGGCTTTGACGTCAAGCTGGTCAATACCCCATGGGAAGGCATCTTCGCCACGCTGAACACCGGCGACCGCGACATCATCATCTCCGGGATCACCATCACCGATAAACGCAAACAGATGGTCGATTTCTCCGCGCCGTACTTCCCGGCCGAGCAGTCGATCGTCGTCGCCCAGGACTCGAAGGTGGATTCGCTGGCGGCCCTGAAAAACGAGAAGGTCGGGGTGGTGAACTCCAGCACCGGCGATATCGTGGTTTCTGAGGTGCTGGGCAAGAACAGCACGGCGATCAAGCGCTTCGACAATACCCCGCTGATGCTCCAGGAGCTGTTCGAGGACGGCGTCAGCGCCGCGGTGGGTGACGTCGGGGTGGTGAAGTACTACATCAAACAGCACCCGGAGAAGCAGTTCAAGCTGGTGCCGGATGCCAAATTCGAACGTCAATATTTCGGTATCGCGGTGGCGAAAGGCAACAGCGAACTGCTGGGCAAAATCAACGCCGGTCTGCAGAAGATCGTTGCCGACGGGACTTACGCCAAAATCTATAAAACCTGGTTCGACGACAACGTGCCGACGCTGCCAGCGCAATAAGCCACCTTTTTCAGTGACCACGGCTATCGCCCAGGCGATAGCCGTATTTTTTAGGGAAGGACTATGACGGGATTCCGTTGGGAGATCATCGAGGAGTACGGCCCGCTGTTTGTGGACGGCGCCCTGATGACGATTAAATGTACCATTATCTGCGTGATCCTCGGGACGCTGTGGGGGTTAACCCTCGGTCTCGGACGGATGGCGAAGGCCGAGCACGGGCCGTGGAAATATATTCTCCGCTACCTGGTGCAGTTTCCGGTGCGCTTTTACGTTAGCGCCTTCCGCGGTACGCCGCTGTTCGTGCAGATCATGGTGGTGCACTTTGCTCTGGTGCCGCTATTTATCAACCCGCGCGACGGCCTGCTGGTGACCAGCGGCCTGATGAGCGCCGACTTTGCCCGCGAGCTGCGCGCCAGCTACGGGGCGTTCCTCTCCTGCATCGTGGCGATCACCCTTAACGCCGGGGCCTATGTGTCGGAGATTTTCCGCGCCGGCATCCAGTCGATCGACAAAGGGCAGATGGAGGCCTCCCGCGCGCTGGGCATGCCGTGGTGGAAAACCATGCGCAAGGTTATCCTGCCCCAGGCGTTTCGCCGCATTCTGCCGCCGCTGGGCAACAACGCCATCGCCATTGTTAAGGACTCGTCGCTGGCCTCGGCAATTGGCCTGGCCGATCTGGCCTACGCCGCGCGCACCGTCTCCGGCGCCTACGCCACCTACTGGGAACCCTACCTGACCATCTCCCTGGTCTACTGGGTGATCACCTTCCTGCTGGCGCAGCTGGTTAACCGTCTGGAAAAGAGGTTTGGCAAAAGTGATTCACATTAATAATTTACATAAGCGCTTCGGCGACAGCCACGTGCTGCGCGGCATCAGCTGCGATATTAAACCGCAGGAAGTGGTGTGCATCATCGGCCCGTCCGGCTCGGGGAAAAGTACCTTCCTGCGCTGTATGAACGCCCTTGAGACGGTCAGCGAAGGCGAGGTGGTGGTCAACGGCTTTGCCGCTCACGACCGCACTACCGACCTCAACAAGATGCGCGAAAGCGTTGGCATGGTGTTCCAGCGCTTTAACCTGTTCCCGCATATGACGGTGCTGGAAAACCTGATTATGGCGCCGATGAATCTGCGCAATATGCCGCGCCAGCAGGCGGTCGACCTGGCGGAAGCCTTGCTGGCGAAGGTGGGCTTAAGCGATAAGCGCGACGCCTGGCCCTCGAGCCTGTCCGGCGGCCAGCAGCAGCGGGTAGCCATCGCCCGCGCGCTGGCGATGAAGCCGTCGATTATGCTGTTTGATGAGCCCACTTCGGCGCTGGATCCGGAGCTGGTGGGCGACGTGCTGGAGGTAATGAAAAACCTCGCCAGCGAGGGGATGACCATGGTGATCGTGACCCACGAAATGGGCTTTGCCCGCGAAGTGGCCGACCGGGTGATCTTCATCGACCAGGGCGTGATTCAGGAAGAGGGCAAGCCGGGGCAGATCTTTAGCGCACCGAGCAACCCACGCACCGCCGCGTTCCTCAGCAAGGTGCTGTAAACCGAGCGGGCTGGCGCCAGGCCAGCCCGCTGAGTGTTGTCAAATATATTGATGATGTTTTTCATCATCAGTATAAACATTGACTGAACTCATATATCCCGCGATAACCCCTTTGTTAATCTCCGGGTATCGCTTTGGGCTTCTCCAGGAATATAACGTTGGAAATCTTTTTTTAACCCACTGAAAAATAGCGACTAACTATTTTTCATACGCCAAAAATCATGGTCCGTTAATGACGGACGCGGTTTCGTATGGGTTAAAAAAGGTACGTTATGACAGTTACATGGACGGTCACGCCCGTGGGGTATCAGCACATTGCCAAACGCTGCCCCGCCTGCAATGTAAAACGCGACTTCGCACCTTCCGGCGCCATCCGGGTGAATTCGCAAAAGAAGCTGCTGGATATCTGGAGCATCTATAAATGCACGCACTGCGATTACACGTGGAATATCGCCCTGTTTTCCAGGCTGCACGTCAGCAAGATAAACCGTAAACTGCTTCAGCGCTTGATGCAGAACGATGCAGCTATGGTTCACTATTATGCCGCTGACCTCGCGACGCTGAAGCGCAACCGCGCCGAGCCGTCGGGGCAACCTGATTTTCGTATTCATGAGCAATGGTCGGTGACGCTGATGGCGTGCCCGCGGATAACGGTGCGCGTCAGAGTCAGTCGGCCATTTCGCATCAGCCTGCTATCAATACTGAAAAAGCAGCTCAAGCTGAGTACGGCTGAAATCCGGTGGTTGGTCGCGACAGGGCATATCGAGGGTATTCCACTAAAACAGCTCAAGACGAAAAAGCTGAAGGCGATGGAATATCATTTTCAGCTGGCGGCGGAAACGCTGTATGCGCGACGCCGGATTACGTTATCACTTCGCGGTAGATAACTCGTCGGGGAGAGAAGTCGTAGCGCTTTAACCGCGGTTTTTCGTGATTCTCAATGAAATCAGGACGGCGAAGTCGGCCGTCCTGAATGACGCATTACTGCCTGAAAAAGGCACTTCCGCAGCAGCCATTCAAGCTGCCGACGCATAATAAACAAACGCCAGCTTATTGCCGTCGGGATCGCGGACGTAGGCGCTGTGAAAGCCGTTGCCATATTGTGGGCGATGACCGGGAGCGCCTTCGTCACGTCCGCCGAGTTGCAGGGCGAGGGCATGCAGTTCCGCAATATGTTCGACGGAGCGGGCGTTAAGCGCCACCATCGTTCCATTACCCACCCCGGCAGGCTGCAGGTCAAAAGGAACGCCCACGCACAGCCCACAGGTGTGGTTGCCATTGAAGGTGCCCCAGGACGCCCCCTGTTCGTTACGACCGGCTTTGACGTGTCCCAGCAGCGCCATTAACGGGTCATAGAACTTGATGGCGCGTGGCAGGTCATTGGTTCCCAACATGATGTATGAAAACATAGTGTCCTCCTGTTGCGGGCAAAAAGGTGTCTTTCGCCCGCTTACTGCGTGAAGCTGATCGCAACAGACCCGGCGCTGCGCTCAGCCTCGCCATGGTAGACCGCCTCAATATTATTCCCCTGCGGATCCAGCACAAAAGCGGCATAGTAACCAGGATGATAGTGTCGTTCGCCAGGCGCGCCGTTATCGCGGCCGCCATGGGTCAGCGCCGCATGGTAAAAAGCGTCCACCCTGTCACGATCTCTGGCCTGGAACGCCAGGTGGTGGCGTCCTGTCAGTTTCCCGGCAGCCTCCGGGCTGTGGCGTGAGGCCACCACCAGTTCGTCGGCCAGCAAGTAGTCATTAGCGGTGGTAATAACCGGGATCTCCAGCGCCGACAGTACGGCAGTATAGAAGTCTTTGCTTGCCTCAAAGTCTTCGACAACCAGCAGGATATGATCGATCAATCTGCCACGATGTAACGTCATGCTTTCCATGGAATTTCCTCTCGGCAGGGGGCCGGCAATGGTTATAGCAGTGAGCCAGCAAGAACAGGATTCCCTCAGGTAAGGGCCATAAAAAAAGGGCTGGCGCCAGGCCAGCCCGTCAGGACTACTGCGCGGACTCCGTCGCTTCGTCCATGTCGTCTTCCTGCTCGCTGGCGAGCAGGGTTTTCTCGTTTTTGCACAGACACTGGATCAGCAGGAACAGCACGCCGCTGGCCACCAGGGTGGCGATCAGGCCATCGTAGCCGGTGATGCCGATCAGCATGCCGCTGACTACCGGCCCGGCGACGCTGCCGGCGGACCAGAAAAAGCCGAACAGGGCGTTAATCATAATCAGCTTCTGTCCGCTGAAGGTTTTCCCCGCTCGCACCAGCGACAGGGTATAAAGCGCCCCCGCCGCGGCGCCCAGCAGCAGGCAAATGGCCATCAGCTGAATGCGCGAACCGAGCATCAGCGGCAGGGCCAGCAGCGACAGGCTGAAAACCACCGCGCAGGCCAGATGCACGCGGCGAATGCCGACCCGGTCGGCCAGCCAGCCGAGCGGGGTCTGGAACATCGCATCCCCGGTAAGTACCACGGTCACCAGCAGCACCGCCATTCCTTCATTAAGCCCTTTATCCATACCGTACAGTGGCAGCAGGGCGAGGATGCTGGCGTCGAAGAAAGCGAAGCAGAAGACCCCGGAGGCCAGTACCGGCAGGAAGGCGCCGAGGCTGCGCCAGCTGGCGCGCTCCCCAAGGCTTTCGCGGGTGCCGGTGGGCAGATGGCGCAGCATCAGCAGGCAGACGGCGGTGACCGCGACGATCGCCATCAGCGCCGAGGCCTGCCAGGCGGGGCCGACGGAGATCAGCAGCGGCCCGGCCAGCTGGCAGCCGGTAAAGGCCGAGGCGTAGATACCGGTGAGGGTGGCGCGCTGGTTGCCTGCCGCGCCGCCGGTGATCCAGCTTTCACCGAGGACGATAATGACCCCGGAGGCCAGGCCGGTCAGCAGGCGCGGCAGCAGAAGCAGCGTCATATCGGTGGTCATGCATGAGGCGATGGTCGCCAGCGCCAGCAGGATCAAACTGCCGCTCAGCAGCACGCCCATCTCAACGCGCCGGCACAGCGCAGGAGAGAGGAAAGAGGAGATCATCATGCCGGCGGGCGGCAGGGCGGCCAGCAGGCCGACATACAGCGGCGCGATCTGCTGCTGCGCCAGCTCAAGACTGATTAACGGCACCGTATAGCCGGTGATAAATCCCACGAGCGACGCGGCCATGATCATCGCCAGCGTGGGAGCAAGACGATTCTGGTCTGGGTTAAACATTTTATTTCCGATGACGGAGAGGTTAGTAGTGGATCCTTCGGCAAATTGCCGTCCTGAGCTGCATAATAATTAATCGCCTGGCCGTTGTCACCGTTGAAATCACTACCAAAAAAGGACCGCCGGGCGACGGCAGGCCTGTACGCCGCGCCGCCGCCGCATTTCGTGACGTTGTCAGCGTGTTAACGACAGGATATAACGGAGGGAGCGGCAGCGACCCGACGCCGGTGAGCGACGGGTAAAAACGCAACGCATGACCAAATTATTCAGCATTACGCTATGCAGGAAAGGAGTAATACATGGCCGTATCGCCGTCACTGATCGCCGAAGCCACAGGCTGGCGACGTGAGTTTCACGCCGCGCCTGAGCTCGGATATCAGGAGCAGGAGACCTCGCGCCGCGTCGCCGAGCTGCTGGCCTCGTTTGGCCTGCAGGTTCATCGCGGGCTGGCCGGCACCGGCGTCGTGGCGACGCTGGAAAACGGCCCCGGGCCGGTCATCGGCCTGCGCGCCGATATGGACGCCCTGCCGATCACCGAGCTGGGGAGCGTCAGCTACCGTTCGCGCCGCGCCGGGGTCATGCACGCCTGCGGCCACGATGGCCACACCGCGATGCTGCTGGCGGCCGCCGCCCATCTGGCGCAGACCCGTCAGTTCAGCGGCACCGTCCACTTTGTTTTCCAGCCAGCGGAAGAGAACCTCGGCGGCGCGCGCAAAATGGTGGAGGAGGGATTATTCGAACGCTTCCCGATGGATGCGATTTACGCGCTACATAACTGGCCGGGGATCCCGCTTGGCGAAGTGGCGCTCAGCGATGGCGCGATGATGGCCTCCCTCGACGCCTTCGAGATCACCCTGCGCGGCAAAAGCTGCCATGCGGCGATGCCGGAGAGCGGGGCCGATCCGATCGTCGCTGCGGCGCAGCTGATTATGGCGCTGCAGACCATTCCTTCCCGCCGCCTGTCGCCACAGGATTCGGCGGTGGTCAGCATCACCCAGATAAACGGCGGCGAGGCGATCAACGTCCTGCCGGACACCGTGGTGCTGCGCGGCACCTTCCGCTGCCTGAGCAATCGCGTTCGCGCCCGCGTGCGGGAGCTTATCGAAAGCTATGTGGCGACCCAGCCGCAGGTGTCCGATGTGCAGGGCGAGATTAGCTGGTTTCCGGGGTATCCGGTGACCAAAAACCATGCGCCGCAGGCGCAGCTGCTGCGCGAGGTGGCGGTCGCCACCCTTGGCGCGGAGGCGGTGCGCTGGAACCAGGCGCCGTCGATGGCCTCTGAGGATTTTGCCTGCATGCTGGAGGCCTGTCCGGGGGCCTATTTCTGGATCGGCACCGATGGCGAAACGCCGTCGAAGCCGCTGCATAACGCCAGCTATGACTTTAACGATGCGCTGATTAGCCACGGGGTGGCGATGTGGGTGGCGCTGGTGGAGAAACAGCTGCCGGCGGCGTAACCCACCGGCAGCGGCAGCAGGGAGCGCGCGCGCTCCCTGAGGTCAGACGTCGGCGGCGGCTTTCAGTCGCGCCTTCATGTCGCTGTAGGCCGTCCAGGCATAGCGCTCCGCCCACTGCTGGTCGGCTATCGCTTCCACTTTCACCGCACAGTATTTGGTTTCCGGCGTTTTGGAGATCGGATCGAGGTTATCCTGGGTCAGCTCATTGCAGGCGCCCACCCACCACTGATAGGTCATATAGACCGCGCCCGGGTTGATGCGATCGCTGAGGTCGGCGCGGGTGATGACTTTCCCGCGTCGGGAGCTAACCCACACCAGCTGTTTGTCAGCGATCCCCAGCCGTTGCGCATCCACCGGATTCATCTGCACCCGTCCCGGCTCGTCGGCCAGCGACTGCAGCGCGGCGCAGTTGCCGGTCATCGAGCGGCAGGAGTAGTGCCCCACCTCCCGCACCGTGCAGAGCACCAGCGGCCATTCATCATCCGGACGCTCCGCCGGAGCGCGCCAGGCGGTGGCGAACAGCTGCCCTTTACCCGATGGGGTGTCGAAGCGGTTGTCTTTATACAGCCACGGCGTGCCGGGGTGGTCGAGGGTCGGGCACGGCCACTGAACATGGCCCATATCGCCCATTTTCTCCCAGGTCACGCCGTAGAAAAGCGGGCAGAGCTCGCGCATCTCGTCCCAGATCTGCTGGTTGTTCTCATAGTGCATCGGATAGCCCATTTCGCTGGCCAGCAGACTGATGATCTCCCAGTCGCGCTTCACATTCCCCGCCGGAGGGATTGCCTGTTCAAACCGCTGAAACCCGCGGTCGGCGCAGGTGAAGACGCCACCGTGCTCGCCCCAGGAGGTGGCCGGCAGCAGGACATCGGCAATCTCCGCCGTTTTGGTCATGAAGATATCCTGCACCACCACGAAGTCCAGCGCCTCGATGCCTTTGCGCACCAGGCCGAGGTCGGCTTCGGTCTGCAGCGGATCTTCGCCCATGATGTAGTAGGCTTTGATCTCGCCGGTCAGCGCTTTATGCGGCACTTCGGTGATGCGGGTGCCGACCTGGTCATCCATTTGCGCCGGGTCGATCCCCCAGGCGGCGGCGAATTTGGCCCGCACGGCGGGGTCGGTGACCTCCTGATAGCCGGGGAACAGGTTCGGCAGCACGCCCATATCGCAGGCGCCCTGCACATTGTTTTGTCCACGAACAGGCCCCACGCCGACGTTCGCCCGCCCCAGGTTGCCGGTGAGCAGCGCCAGGCTTGCCAGACCGCGCACCACGTCCACCGCCTGGCCAAACTGGGTGACGCCCATGCCCCACATAATAGTGGCGGAAGGGGCGGCGGCGAAGATGCGCATCGCCTCACGGATCGCCTGCGCGCTGACCCCGACAATCGCTTCCACCGCTTCCGGGGCGTAATCCTTCACCGCCTCGCGGTAGGCGTCCAGCCCTTCGGTGTAGCGTTCGACATAGGCTTTGTTGTACAGCTCCTCCTCCAGCAGGACATAGCCGAAGGCGTTCACCAGCGCCATATTGCTGCCGTTGTTGAGCTGCAGATGACGGTCGGCTATGCGTGCGGTTTCAATGCGTCGCGGATCGCAGACGATGATCTTGGCACCGTTTTCCCGGGCTTTGATCACCCGGCGGGCGACGATGGGATGGGAGTCGGCGCAGTTGTAGCCAAAGACCAGCAGGCACTTCGAGTTTTCGATGTCGCTTATCGAGTTGCTCATCGCCCCGTTGCCCAGCGCCTGCTGTAGCCCGGCGACGGAAGGGCCGTGGCAGACGCGGGCGCAGCAGTCGACGTTATTGGTGTTCAGCACCGCGCGAGCGAACTTTTGCATCACATAGTTGGTTTCGTTGCCGGTGCCGCGCGAGGAGCCGGTGGTCATGATGGCGCGCGGGCCATGCTTCTCTTTGATCTCCCTGAGCTTGCTGGCGGTATAGCGAATCGCCTCCTGCCAGCTGACCGGCGTAAAGGCGCCGCCTTTCTGGTAGCGGATCATTGGTTGTTTAAGACGGGGCGTCAGGAGCTGCGTGTCGTTCAGAAAATCCCAGCCGTAATAGCCTTTCAGGCACAGCTGGTTCTGGTTGGTGACGCCGTCGGCGGCTTCCGCGCGAATGATTTTATTGTTGTCGACAACCAGTTTAAGTTTGCAACCCGCCCCGCAGTAGGGGCACACGCTCGTGATTTTTTTCATCAGTAACAGACCTGTTAACAGTGAACAGAGGATCGCTGTCGCGCCGGGCCCGACGGGCAACGATCGCGGTATCGCCTGGTGGTGATGCGGACGCAGGCCCGCTGCGCTATGCAGGTCTCGTGCCAGATTTTAATCTGTTGATTTATAATGAAAAACTTCAGATGGATGATGACGGGAGCGTGACCTCGTCACTAATGACGATGACGCAGAGCGCCGACGTCAGACGCTCTGCGGGGGAAAACGCCGCTACGCGAGAGGGCGGCAGCGGGTGATATGCGACTCGCTCAGGCCGACGTCGCGTGCGGCGGCGCAGATTGCCTGCCAGCTGCCCGCATCCAGCGGGATCCCCTCGGCCAGGCGCGCTTCGCGGTTGGCGGCTTCCCATTCGCCGGGGGCCAGCACCGGGGCATCGGGATCGTGCGGCGACTGTTTACACCATGCGATAAAGGCCTCCGTCTGCGCCTGGCTGTCCGGGGCATCGAACGCGTCCGGGCGCAGGATCACGGTGGTCATGCAGTTAAAGATGGCGTCGACGCTGGTCTGCAGGCTTTCCTGATGGGTGGTTTGCCCCCCGGAGAGCGCGCCGCCGAGCACTTCACACAGCGTCGCCAGGGCATAGCCTTTGTGCTGGGCGAAGGTGAGCAGGGCGCCCAGCGGCGAGGTTTGCATCACCGCCGGGTCGGTGGTGGGCAACCCCTCGGCGTCGATCAGGCAGCCGGGGGCCACGGCTTCCCCTTTGTGCCAGGCGACGCGGGTTTTTCCAAAGGCGATGGCGCTGGTGGCGTAGTCCAGCAGCAGCGGCGGATGGCCCTCTCGCGGAAACACCACGCACAGGGGGTTGGTGCCGAAGCGACTGTCTTTTCCGCGGAACGGAGCGACCATCGGGTCGCCGATTACGCTGACGAAGTGAATGGAGATCAGTCCGGCGGCGGCGCACTGCTCGGCCCAGTAGCCGATGCGCCCGACGTGATGCGCATTGCGCAGGGCGATAGCCGCCATGCCGTGCTGCTTCGCCTTTTCGATACCTAACTGCATCGCTTCGTGGGCGACTACCTGGCCGAAGCCGGCGTTGCCGTCGAGGGTGACCACGGCGCCGGCATCTTTGGTGACCGTGGCGTGGCGGTTGAGCTGCAGAAAACCGCCGGCATGGGATTTCACATAGCTTGGGATCATCCCGACGCCATGGGAGTCATGCCCGGCCAGGTTGGCGGCGATCAGGTGGTCGGCGACCAGCGTCGCTTCTTCTGAGCGGCTGCCGAGATGGGTAAACAGTGAGACGACAAACTGATGCAGATCCGTCGCCAGAAAGCGGTGTCCTGTTGGCACTGATTCTCTCCTGTAGTCTGTTGTTATTTTGTTATGTTTGCCGTTTTATGCTGCGCCGCCCGGCGCAGAAGGTCAAGGGCGGGGGCTCCGGGCGTCACGCCACTGCGCCAGCGTCTGCGTTATACGCCAGACGATAAAAAACCGGTCCGCGATCGCGTTTTAATTAACGTCATAAACACCACATTTTTAAATTCTGCCACTGTCACAAAAGCCAGAAAAAAGCCAGCCCCGGCGTTGCAAGGGCAGCTGATACCACTATATGTTAAATTTGTGTTTATTAATTGATGATTAAAGGTTGGTATCATGTATAAGAAAATAAGTGGTTTAGTGGTTTCACTGACGGCCATTTTCGCCTGTGCCGCCTGGGCGGAGGTGCCTGCGGGCTATCCGGCGGATTATCAAAAAACGGTTGATGCCGCCGTCAAAGAGGGCAAGGTGGTGATCTATTCCACAACCGATACCAAAGCCGCCGGGCCGTTAATTAAAGGATTCGAAGCGCAATATCCGGGCGTCAAAGTCGAATATAACGACATGAATAGCACCGAGCTGTATAACCGCTATATCAGCGAGCAGGCCGCCGGGGGCGGCAGCGGGGACGTGGTGTGGAGCTCATCGATGGATACGGCGCTGAAATTAGCCACCGAATACGCGGAACAATATGCCTCGCCGGAGGTGAAGCAATTGCCCGACTGGGCGGTGTGGCAGCAGAAAGCCTATGGCACCACCTACGAGCCGGTGGTATTTATCTATAACAAACGGCTGATCCCGCAGAATGAGGTTCCGGATTCGCATACCGCGCTGGCAAAATTGATCGCCAGCCAGGCCGATAAATTTAAAGGCAAAGTCACCACCTACGATATCGAAAAATCGGGCCTCGGCTTTATGCTGGCGGTGCAGGACAGCCAGGCCGACGCGAACTATTTTACCGACCTGGCGAATATCGCCAAAGGCGGCCTGACGGTGCAGTCTTCCACCGGCACGATGATGGAGCGCGTCTCCTCTGGCGAAAACCTGATCGGCTATAACATCCTTGGCTCCTATGCGGAAGCGCGGGCGAAAAACGATCCCTCTTTAGGCATTGCCTATCCGAAAGATTACGTGCTGGTGCTCTCCCGCGTCTCGTTTATTAGCCAGGAGAGCGAACATCCCAATGCGGCAAAATTGTGGCTGGACTATGTCCTGTCGGAAAAAGGCCAGCAGATCCTCGCCAGTCAGGCGGATATTCCCTCTATTCGTCGCGATATTGAAGGCAAAAATGATATCGACGGCATGACCGCGCTGCTGGGCAAAGCGTTAAAACCGATCCCGGTCAACGAAACGCTGCTGGATTATTTACAGCCGCAAAAACGTCTGCAGTTTATTAAACAATGGCGCAGCGCCGCCGCGAAATAATCCTCCCCCGGGGCATCGCCGATGCCCCTTATTCACACCCGGCGGGTTTATTCACCTGACCAAAGGGATGAACCATGAATGTATTACGCAGAAAGTGGCAGGGGCTGCCGCGCGGTGTGGTGGTGTGCATCACGGCGCTGGTGATTTATGTCCCGCTGTTATTTATTGTGGTGCAGAGTTTTCTCTCCGCGCCGTTCTTTTCCCGCTCCAAATCCTGGAGCCTGGAAGCCTTCGCCTTTATTTTTACCGACCCGGATTTTTATCTGGCGTTAAGGTCAGGCTTTATTCTGGCCTTTGGCCTGGTGATTATCGCCATTCCACTGGGCGGTATTTTGGCCTTTCTGATGGTACGCACCGATTTACCCGGCCGGCGTTTCATTGAGCCGCTGATCCTGGTGCCGATCTTCGTCTCGCCGATGGTGCTGGGCTTTGGCTACGTGGTGGCCGCCGGGCCGGTAGGCTTCTTTTCCCAGTGGGCGCAGCAGCTGATCGGCTTTGTGCCGTGGAATATCTACTCGATGTTCAGCATTGTGGTCATCGCCGGCTTAACCCACGTGCCGCACGCCTATCTTTATATCTCTTCGGCGCTGCGCAGCGTCGGTTCCGACGTGGAAGAGGCGGCGCGCACCGTCGGCGCCACGCCGCTGCAGGTGATGACCTCGGTGAGTCTGCCGATGGTGCGGCCGTCCATCCTTTACGCCTGCGTGCTGCTCTTCTTCCTCGGTCTGGAGGTTTTCGGTCTGATGCTGGTGCTGGGCGACCCCGAGGGCAACATGGTGCTGGCGACCTATCTCTATAAGCTGACCAACAAGCTCGGCACCCCCTCCTACCATCTGATGGCGGCGGTGGCGGTGGTGCTGATCTGCATCACCATCCCGCTGGTGATGCTCCAGAGGCGGCTGATGCGCACCGCCAACCGCTTTGTCACCATGAAGGGCAAGGCGTCGCAGGCGCGGGCGCTGCCGCTGGGTAAATGGCGTTGGGTGGCCGGGGCGGTGGTGGTGGCCTGGCTGACGGTGACCATCGGCGTGCCGCTGCTCGGCGTGGCGCTGCGGGCCTTTATCTCCAACTGGGGCGTCGGCGTGTCGCTGTGGGATGAGCTGTCGCTGACGACGTTCCACAATATCTGGCAGCAGCCCAACCTGCTGCGGGCGATCGTCAACTCGATGGCTATCGGCATCGTCGGCGGCGCGCTGGCGGTGATCTGCTATCTGTTTGTCGGTATCGCCATGCACCGCAAAGCGGACAACGTCACCCGCTTTCTTGATTACAGCGTACTGGTCCCGCGCGCGGTGCCGGGGCTGCTGGCCGGTCTGGCCTTCCTGTGGGTGTTCCTGTTTATGCCGATGTGGCTCGATCAGTCGCTGAAGCACGGCTGGCTCTCGGCGCTGCCGGTGGCCGACTGGCTGCGGGAGCACCTTATCGTGCAGCTGCGCGCGCTGCGCAACACCATCTTCAGCGTCTGGCTGGCCTACACCGTGGTATGGATGGCTTATGGCCTGCGGCTCATCTCTTCGACGCTGCTACAGGTGGGCCCGGAGCTGGAGGAGGCGGCGCGCAGCACCGGCGCCTCGCGGGGGCAGATCACCCGCCACGTCACCGTCCCGCTGTCGCGCTATGGGCTGATTGGCTCCTGGCTGCTGATGTTCCTGATCTTTGAGCGCGAATATTCCACCGGCGTCTATCTGCTGTCGCCGGGTACCGAAACCATCGGCTCGATGCTGGTGTCGCTGTGGGCGGCGGGGGCCATCGATATCGTCGCGGCGCTCTCCTTTATCAATATTCTGCTGGTGGTGATTGGCCTTGGCATCGCCCTGCGCTTTGGAGTGAAATTACATGATTGAGTTATCGGTAGAAAACCTGCATCTCACCTATGGCGACAACCCGGTGCTGAAAGGGGTGTCGATGACGCTCGGCCGGGGAGAGGTGGTGTCGTTGCTGGGGCCGTCGGGAAGCGGCAAAACCACGCTGCTGCGGGCGGTGGCCGGGCTGGAGAAGCCGACGAGCGGACGGATCGCCATCGGCAACCGCACGGTGTACGACGGCACGCCGCGCAGCGAAATCCCGGCCGAAGAGCGTAACCTCGGGCTGGTGTTCCAGTCCTATGCCCTGTGGCCGCACAAAACGGTGTTCGACAACGTGGCCTATCCGCTGAAGCTGCGTAAAGTCGCCGCCGGGGAGATAAAAGAGCGGGTGCAGCGCGTGCTGGATCAGCTGGGGCTCGGGCACCTTGGCAACCGCCATCCGTACCAGCTCTCCGGCGGCCAGCAGCAGCGGGTGGCTATCGGCCGGGCGCTGGTCTACAACCCGCCGGTGATCCTGCTGGATGAGCCGCTCTCCAACCTTGACGCCAAGCTGCGCGAAGAGGCGCGGGTGTTTCTGCGCGAGCTGATCGTCAAGCTGGGCCTGTCGGCGCTGATGGTCACCCACGATCAGAATGAGGCGATGGCCATCTCGGATCGTATTCTGCTGCTGAACAATGGCGTCATCGAGCAGCAGGGGACGCCGCAGGAGATGTATGGCAGCCCGGCGACGCTGTTCGCCGCCGAGTTTATGGGCAGCAATAACCGCCTGCACGGCAAGGTAATGGAGCTGGAGAACGGCAGGGCGCGAATCGAAGGCGCCAGCTGGAGCCTGTGGGGGCGAGCGGGCGAGGGGGTTAGCGTCGGCGAGCCGGCGACGGCGGTGATCCGCGTCGAGCGCCTGCGTCTGGACGGCGCGGCGCAGGATAACAGTCTCCAGCTACCGCTGCTGACCAGCATGTACCTCGGCGACCGCTGGGAGTACCTGTTCCGCACCGAGGGCGACGATTTCCCGCTGCGCGCCTACGGAACGGCGCTGCGCGATGCCGAACACTGTCATCTGACGCTCCCGGCGGAGGATGTGTGGATTTTTCCGCAGCGGTAACCGCTGGTTAAGACGCCAGATGGCACACGGCTTCAATATTGTGCCCGTCTGGCGCAATCACAAAGGCGGCGTAATAACTGGCGTGGTAGTTTGGTCGTAACCCCGGCGCGCCGTTGTCCTTTCCTCCGGCGGCCAGCGCCGCCTGCCAGAAGGCATCGACCTGCTCGCGGCTGTCGGCGCGAAAGGCAATGTGCAGCGGCGCCGGTTTTTCCGTACTTTGATAGAGGCATAGAGAGACATCGCCGCTGCCGGCCAGCTCTGCGCCGTAGGTCGGCTCGCCTTCGCCGACCAGCGTTACGCCAAGCGGGGCAAGGGCTTGTAAAAAGAACGCTTTGCTCGCGGCATAATCACTGACGCCGAATTTCACATGATCGAACATATCTTCTCTTCTCCTGCGGATGGGATATCGCCAGCCGAACGCGTTAGCCGGGAAATAGATGCAAAATAGTTAACAACGGTTATTAACTTTTTTAACAGCTCAAAATGTTTAATTATTCCTAATACGAGTATTTACAGACGTTTAATCTGCCATGTACCATAAACAAAAAATAACATTTGTGATACAAGTCACTCTTTTTTGGCGCATGGGTAAGCTCAGCGCGGTGTGAACGCCGCCGGTTTACCGCCTCAAGGTTATGGCAGCACCCTTCTCACGATGACATTCCGGTGAATTTCTCTCCGATTTCCCGCGTTTCGTTGAGAATCGTCTACTATCCAAACGATAACCCTATAAATGATATCGCCTCTGGCGATGTTTTATCCGACTTGCCGGGCCGGGCCAGACGCTAAGCGGTTTAAAAGCGCAATGGTATCGGTTCCAGCACGACATTCACTGGTTTTGTCAGCGACAAAAACAGTAATTTTCAATGACAGGAATGTGATGATGTCGAGCGAGAAAACTAACAATTCCAGGCGTGATTTCCTGGTGAAGTCGATGGCGCTGATCCCGACGGTGGTGATCGGCGGCGCGGGAGCAGGGGCCATTGGCGTGGCCACCAGCGCGACCGCGCAGGCGGCCCCCGCTTCAGAGCCAGCCTCCGGGAACACGGCGGCGGCCAGCGACTGGAAGCCGCAGTTCTTCAACGATCGTGAGTGGGCGTTTATCAACGCCGCCGTCGCGCGCCTGATCCCAGCGGATGAACTTGGCCCCGGCGCTAAAGAGGCCGGCGTGCCGGAGTTTATCGACCGCCAGCTCAATACCCCTTACGCCACCGGCTCCATCTGGTATATGCAGGGGCCCTTCAACCCCGACGTGCCGAAAGAGATGGGCTATCAGCTGCCGCTGGTGCCCAAACAGATCTATAACCTCGGGATCGCCGACGCCGAGGCCTGGTGTCAGGACAAGTATCACAAGACCTTCGCTGAACTGAGCAACGAGCAACAGGACGAGGCGCTCGGCCTGTGGGAATCCGGCAAAGCCGAGTTCAAACAGCTTCCGGCCTCGCTGTTCTTCACCTATCTGCTGCAGAACACCCGAGAAGGCTTCTTCAGCGACCCGATCCATGGCGGTAATAAAGGCATGGTCGGCTGGACGCTGATTAATTTTCCCGGCGCGCGCGCCGACTTTATGGACTGGGTTGAACGGGGCGAACGCTACCCCTTCCCGCCGGTATCAATTAATGGGGAGAGGGCGTAATCATGGCCACCGTATTGAAAAAAACCGATGTCGCGATCGTCGGCTTCGGCTGGGTTGGGGCGATCATGGCCAAAGAGCTGACCGAAGCCGGGCTCAACGTCGTGGCGCTGGAGCGTGGCCCGATGCGCGACACCTGGCCGGACGGCGCCTATCCGCAGGTGATTGATGAGCTGACCTACAACATCCGCCGCAAGCTGTTCCAGGATCTGTCGAAAAGCACCGTCACCATCCGCCATAACACCAGCCAGCAGGCGGTGCCGTATCGCCAGCTGGCGGCTTTCCTGCCGGGTACCGGCGTGGGTGGGGCCGGGCTGCACTGGTCCGGCGTCCATTTCCGCGTCGATCCCATCGAACTGCGGATGCGCAGCCACTATGAAGAGCGCTACGGCAAAAACTTCATTCCCCAGGATATGATCATCCAGGATTTCGGCGTCACCTACGACGAGCTGGAACCGTTCTTCGATAAAGCGGAGAAAGTGTTTGGCACCTCCGGGACCGCCTGGTCGATCAAAGGCAAGGTCGTCGGTAAAGGCCGCGGCGGCAACGCTTTCGCCCCGGACCGCTCAGACGACTTCCCGCTGCCGGCGCAGAAAAACACCTGGTCAGCGCAGCTGTTTGAAAAAGCGGCGCTCGAGGTGGGTTACCATCCCTACAACCTTCCGTCGGCCAACACCTCCGACTCCTATACCAACCCCTATGGCGCGCAGATGGGTCCGTGCAACTTCTGCGGTTTCTGCAGCGGCTACGCCTGCTACATGTACTCTAAAGCCTCGCCGAACGTGAACATCCTGCCGGCGCTGCGCCAGGAAAAACGCTTTGAGCTGCGGACCAACGCCAACGTGCTCAAGGTCAACCTGACCGACGACAAATCCCGCGCTACCGGCGTGACCTACGTCGACGGCCAGGGGCGCGAAATGGAGCAGCCGGCGGACCTGGTGATCATCGGCGCCTTCCAGTTCCATAACGTGCACCTGATGCTGCTCTCCGGGATCGGTAAACCGTACAATCCGGAGACCGGCGAAGGGGTGGTGGGGCGTAACTTCGCCTACCAGAACATGACCACCATCAAGGCCATTTTCGACAAAGACACCTATACCAACCCGTTTATCGGCGCGGGCGGCAACGGCGTCGGCGTCGATGACTTCAACGCCGACAACTTCGACCACGGCGCGGCCGGCTTTGTCGGCGGTTCGCCGTTCTGGGTCAACCAGGCCGGTACCAAGCCCATCTCCGGTTTCCCGGTACCGCCGGGCACCCCGGCGTGGGGCAGCAAGTGGAAAGCGGCGGTGGCCGATACCTACACCCATCACCTGTCGATGGATGCCCACGGCGCGCACCAGTCCTATCGGCAGAACTACCTCGATCTTGATCCGAACTACAAAAACGTCTTTGGCCAGCCGCTGCTGCGCATGACCTTCGACTGGCAGGAAAACGACATCAAGATGGCGCAGTTTATGTTCGATAAGATGGAGCCGATCGCCAAAGCGATGAAGCCGAAATATATCCTCGGCAGCCCGAAAAACGCCAACAGCCACTTTGATACCACCACCTACCAGACCACCCATATGAACGGCGGGGCGGTGATGGGGGAGGATCCGAAAACCAGCGCCGTTAACCGTTATCTGCAAAGCTGGGACGTGCATAACGTCTTCGTCATCGGCGCCTCCGCTTTCCCGCAGGGGCTGGGCTATAACCCAACCGGCACGGTGGCCGCGCTGGCCTACTGGTCAGCGAAGGCGATCCGCGAGCAGTATCTGAAAAATCCGGGTCCCCTGGTGCAGGCATAAAGGAAGGCAGATGATGAAAATGCAATGGTTATCGGCCCTGGTGCTTGGGGCATTGAGCTGCGCGGCCTTCGCCGAAGAGGCGCCTGTGGACAGCAATCTGATTAAGCAAGGGGAGTATCTGGCGCGGGCGGGGGACTGTGTCGCCTGCCACACCAACGGCAAAGCGGGCAAACCTTTCGCCGGCGGTCTGCCGATGGAGACGCCGATCGGCACCATCTACTCCACCAATATCACGCCGGATAAAGAACACGGCATTGGCGGGTACACCTTCGAAGAGTTCGACGACGCGGTGCGCAAGGGCGTGCGGAAAGATGGTTCCACACTCTATCCGGCGATGCCGTATCCCTCGTTCGCACGGATCAGCGAAGCGGACATGCGCGCCATGTACGCCTACTTTATGCACGGCGTGGAGCCGGTGAATGTCGCCAACAAGGACACCGACATCCCGTGGCCGCTGTCGATGCGCTGGCCGCTGGCGTTCTGGCGCGGCATCTTCGCGCCGACGCCGAGCGACTTTGTCGCCAACCCGCAGGTTGACCCGGTGCTGGAGCGCGGCCGCTATCTGGTGGAAGGCCTGGGCCACTGCGGCGCCTGTCATACCCCGCGTAGCCTGACGATGCAGGAAAAAGCGCTCAGCGAAAGCGAAGGCGATGATTACCTGGCGGGCAGCAATGCGCCGATTGACGGCTGGGTTGCCTCCAGCCTGCGCGGCGAAAACCGCGACGGTCTGGGGACCTGGAGCGAAGCCGAGCTGGCCGAGTTCCTGAAAACCGGACGTAACGATAAATCGGTGGTCTTCGGCGGCATGAGCGATGTGGTGGAGCACAGTCTGCAGTATCTCTCTGATGACGACATCACCGCCATCGCCCGCTATCTGAAGTCGCTCCCGCCGCGCGGCGGCAAACAGACCCCAGCCCCGGTGGAAGACAGCGTGGCGAAAGATCTGTGGAAGGGTAACGACAGCAAAACCGGCGCCGCGCTGTACGTCGATAACTGCGCCGCCTGTCACCGCACCGACGGCGTAGGCTATAAACGCGCCTTCCCGTCGCTGAAGGGCAATCCGGTGGTGCAGACCGAAGATGCCACTTCGCTTATCCATATCGTTCTGACCGGGAGCACCACGCCGGCGGTGAAAGATGCGGTCTCCAACCTGACCATGCCGTCGTTCGGCTGGCGTCTGGACGACCAGCAGGTGGCGGATGTGGTCAACTTCATCCGCACCAGCTGGGGCAACAACGCGCCGGCGGTCAGCGCCAGCGATGTGGCGAAGGTGCGTAAGGAGACCGCGGCGCACGATGAGAAGGCGTTAGGCAACGCTGATATCTCGAAGCTGCCGGGGGCCGGACAGTAACCGTCAGGGTTGCGTCGCCCGCGCGGCGCAACCCATACTTAGCCAGGACGTAAAATACTGTCTGAATCAAGGAGTTTGCCTTCATGCTGCATGCAGAGCGACTGACCTGCATCGTTGACGATCGACCGCTGTTTGCGGAGCTGACGCTGTCCCTTGCTGCCGGTGAGCTGCTGCAGGTCGCCGGTGATAACGGCGCGGGGAAAACCTCGCTGCTGCGGATCCTCTGCGGCCTGGCGCGCCCGGAAAGCGGCGGGGTGAGCTGGCAGGGCCAGCCGCTGGCGAAGGTCCGGGAGTCATTTCATCGTCAGCTGCTGTGGCTGGGCCATAAGCCCGGCGTTAACGCGGCGCTGACCGCCGATGAAAACCTGCGTTTCTTCTTTCCGGCCAGCCGCCTTCAGCAGCGGGAACGCGCCCTCGCCGCCGTCGGCCTGGCGGGCTATGAAGATCTCCCCTTGAACCAGCTCTCTGCCGGGCAGCAGCGCCGGGTGGCGCTGACCCGCCTGTGGTTAACCGACGCGCCGCTGTGGATCCTCGATGAGCCGTTCACCGCCCTCGACGCCACAGCGATGGAAACCCTGACCTGCCGCCTGGAGCAGCACGCCCGGCAGGGGGGAAGCGCGATCCTCACTACCCACCAGCCGCTGCGGCCGCTGCGCTGCCCGTTGCGCACCCTGCGCCTCGGCGGCGACGCTGGAGGCGGGCAATGATGCGAGCGCTGTTGGCCCGGGAACTGCGCCTGGCATGGCGCAGCGGGGCGGAGATCCTCAATCCGCTCTGGTTCTTTCTGATCGTCATCACCCTGTTTCCGTTCGGCGTCGGCGCCGCGCCGCAGCTGCTGGCGCAGATTGCGCCGGGCGTGGTATGGGTCGCCGCGCTGCTGGCGGCGCTGCTGGTGATGGATCGGTTGTTTCGTGACGACTGGCAGGACGGCTCCCTGGAGCAGCTGTTGCTTCTGCCGACGCCGCTGGTGGCGGTGGTGCTGGTGAAGGTGGTCGCCCACTGGATGATGAGCGGCCTGCCGCTGCTGATCGTCTCTCCGCTGGCGGCGCTGCTGCTGGGGATGAGCGTGCATGACGCCGGCGTGCTGGCGCTGACCTTGCTGCTGGGCACCCCGACGCTCAGTTTTCTTGGCGCGGTGGGGGTTGGCCTGACCGTCGGCCTGAAGCGCGGCGGCGTCCTGCTGAGCCTGCTGGTGCTGCCGCTGGCGGTGCCGCTGCTGATTTTCGCCACCGCGGCCTGCCAGGCCGCCGCCGCCGGGCTCCCGGTCGGCGGCTATCTGGCGATGCTGGCGGCGTTCTTAACCGCCAGCGCCACCCTGTGTCCGTTCGCCACCGCCGCCGCGCTGCGGCTAACCGTGCAATAATTCGCTGCGCCTGTGGGCGCGGCCATCAAAACCGTGTGAGTAAGCGTCTATGTGGAAAGCGTTACATCAACTGGCGATCCCCGAGCGGCTGTACCGCCTGTGCGGATGCTGGATCCCCTGGCTGGCGGCGTTGAGCGCGCTGTTGCTGGTCATCGGCCTGGGATGGGGCTTTGGCTTCGCCCCGGCGGACTATCAGCAGGGGGAGAGCTACCGGATCATGTATCTTCACGTCCCGGCGGCGATGTGGTCGATGGGGCTGTACCTGGCGATGGCCGTCGCGGCCTTCATCGGGGTGGTCTGGCAGATCAAAATGGCCGATCTGGCGATTGCCGCCCTGGCACCGGTGGGGGCGGTCTGCACCCTGGTGGCGCTGGTCAGCGGCGCGGCGTGGGGCAAGCCAATGTGGGGGACCTGGTGGATCTGGGATGCCCGTCTGACCTCGGAGCTGGTGCTGCTGTTTCTGTATGCCGGGGTCATCGCCCTGTGGCACGCCTTTGACGACCGGCGGCTGGCCGGGCGCGCAGCGGGGATCCTCGTGCTGGTCGGGGTGGTCAATCTGCCCATCATTCATTACTCGGTCTACTGGTGGAATACCCTGCACCAGGGTTCGACCAACCTGCAGCAAACCATCGACCCGAGCATGCGTCTGCCGCTGCGGATCTGCATCTTTGCTTTCCTCGCGCTGTCGGTCACCCTGACCCTGATGCGCCTGCGTAACCTGATACTCCAGCTGGAGCGCCGTCGACCGTGGGTGGTGGCGCTGGCTAACAAAGGAGCCGTACGATGAGTCCCGCCTTTTCGTCTTTCGCCGCCTTCCTGAATATGGGCGGCTATGCCCTGTACGTCTGGCTGGCGGTGGCGGTGGCCGTCGCCGCCTTTGGCTTGCTGACGGTGCACACCCTGTGGGCGCGGCGGGCGCTATTCCATGAAGTGCGACGCCAGCAGGCGCGCGAGCGGCGGATCGCGGCTGCCCGCGAACATGACAAGGAGGCCGCGGATGCAAGCGCGTCGTAAAACCCGGCTGTATATCGTGCTGGCGGTGCTCGCCGGACTTGGGCTCACCGTCAGCCTGACGCTGTACGCCCTGAGCAGCAATATCGATCTGTTCTACACCCCGGGGGAAATTATCTACGGCAAAACGGAAACCCGGGCGCTACCCCATACCGGGCAGCGCCTTCGGGTAGGAGGCTACGTTCAGCCGGGCTCCCTGCAGCGCGACCCGCAAACTCTCGACGTGCGCTTTAAGCTGTATGACGCCTGCGGGGTGGTGGACGTTAGCTATAAGGGCATTCTGCCGGACCTGTTCCGTGAGGGGCAGGGCGTGGTGGCCCAGGGCGTGCTGGACGGCGAGCGGCATATTACCGCCCAGCAGGTGCTGGCCAAACATGATGAAAATTACACCCCGCCGGAGGTGAAAAACGCCATGACGCCGGAGAAAACGGGGGCGCAGCCATGATGCCGGAGCTGGGCAACTTTTTACTGTGTCTGGCGGCGGGGCTGGCGCTGCTCCTGAGCGTCTATCCCTTGTGGGGCGCGGCGCGGCAGGACCGGCGGCTGATGGCCCTTGCCCGGCCGCTGGCCTGCGGGCTGTTCGCCTGTATCGGCGGCGCCTTCCTGCTGCTGGTGCACGCCTTCGTGGTCAACGACTTTACCGTCCGCTACGTGGCGGAAAACTCCAACAGCGCGCTGCCGGTGTGGTATCGGGTGGCGGCGACCTGGGGGGCGCATGAGGGCTCGCTGCTGCTGTGGGTTCTGCTGCTCAGCGTCTGGACCTTCGCCGTCGCCCTCTTCAGCCGCCGGATGCCGCTCGACGCCGTCGCCCGGGTGCTGGCGGTGATGGGGATGATCGCCTTGGGGTTCCTGCTGTTTATCCTCTTTACCTCCAACCCGTTCAGCCGCGGCCTGCCGCAGTACCCCATTGATGGCCGCGACCTTAATCCGCTGCTGCAGGATATCGGCATGATTTTCCATCCGCCGATCCTCTATATGGGGTACGTCGGCTTCTCGGTGGCTTTCGCCTTCGCCATCGCCTCGCTGCTGGCGGGCCGGCTGGATACTGCCTGGGCGCGCTGGTCGCGTCCCTGGACCCAGGCGGCATGGATGTTCCTCACCCTCGGCATCGTGCTGGGCTCGGCGTGGGCCTATTACGAACTGGGCTGGGGCGGCTGGTGGTTCTGGGACCCGGTGGAAAACGCCTCGTTTATGCCGTGGCTGGTGGGCACCGCGCTGCTGCACTCCCTGGCGGTGACCGAGAAGCGGGGCAGCTTCCGCGCCTGGACGGTGCTGCTGGCCATCGCCGCCTTCTCCCTGTGCCTGCTGGGCACCTTCCTGGTGCGCTCCGGGGTGCTGGTCTCGGTGCATGCCTTCGCCTCGGATCCGTCGCGCGGGCTGTTTATTCTGGCGCTGCTGATTGTCGCCATCGGCGGGTCGCTGCTGCTGTACGCCCTGAAGGGCGGCCGGGTGCGGGCGCGGGTGGAACATACCCTGTGGTCGCGCGAGTCGTTCCTGCTTGGCAACAATATTTTGCTGATGGCCGCGATGCTGGTGGTGCTCCTCGGAACGCTGCTGCCGCTAGTGCATAAAGAGCTGGGCCTCGGCAGCATCTCCATCGGCGAGCCGTTCTTTAACACCATGTTCACCGCCCTGATGGCGCCGTTTGCGCTGCTGCTGGGGCTGGGGCCGCTGATCCGCTGGCGGCGCGATGACATCGCCAGGCAGATTAAGCGCCTGATTATCGCCCTGGTTGTGACGTTGTCACTTTCTCTGGCGCTGCCGTGGCTGCTGCAGGATCGTATCACCGCCATGGCGGTCATTGGCCTGATGATGGCCCTGTGGGTGCTGATCTTCGCCCTGCTGGAGGTTCACGAACGGGCCACTCATCGCCACGGCTTCTGGCGCGGCCTGCGGACGCTGACCCGCAGCCAGTGGGGGATGGTGCTCGGTCACGTCGGCGTGGCGGTGACCGTTATCGGCATCACTTTTAGCCAGAACTACAGCGTGGAGCGCGATGTACGGATGCGCCCCGGCGACAGTATCGATATCCATCGCTATCACTTTGTGTTTAACGGCGTGCGCAATATCGTCGGCCCCAACTGGACCGGTGGCGAAGGCATTATCACCGTGACCCGCAGCGGACGCCCGGAAGCGACGCTGTATGCTGAGAAGCGCTTTTACACCGCCAGCCGGATGATGATGACCGAGGCGGCGATCAGCGGCGGGCTGACCCGCGATCTTTACGCCGCGCTGGGGGAAGAGCTGAGCGACGGCAGCTGGGCGGTGCGTCTGTACTACAAACCGTTCGTTCGCTGGATCTGGTACGGCGGGGTGCTGATGGCCCTCGGCGGTCTGTGCTGCATGCTCGACCCACGCTATCGGATGCGTAAGAAACTGCAGGAGGCCTCATGAACCGGAAGCTGCTGTTTATCCCGCTGGCGCTGTTTCTGGCGCTGGCCGCCGCGCTGTTCTGGCAGCTGATGCGCAACGCCGATGGCGACGACCCGACGACCCTTGAGTCGGCGCTGATTGGCAAACCGCTGCCGGAGTTTCGCCTTGAAGCGCTGAATACCCCCGGTCAGACTCTGGACCGGCGGACGCTGATTGACGGCAAGCCGCTGCTGCTCAACGTCTGGGCCACCTGGTGCCCAACCTGTCGCGCCGAGCATCAGTTTCTCAACGGCCTGGCGCAGCAGGGCGTGCGGGTGGTGGGGATGAACTACAAAGACGATCGCCAGAAGGCGATGAGCTGGCTGCAGCGCCTGGGTAATCCGTACAGGCTGAGCCTGTACGACGGCAACGGCATGCTCGGCCTGGATCTGGGGGTTTATGGCGCGCCGGAGACGTTTCTCATCGACGGTCAGGGCATCATCCGCTGGCGGCACGCCGGCGACCTGAACGAACGGGTGTGGCGCGAGGAGCTCCAGCCGCTGTGGAATCAATACAACCGGGGGGCGGGCTGATGAGAGGTGTCATAGGCATCCTGCTGGCGCTGATGCTGACCGGCCAGGCGTGGTCCGCCATCGATACCTGGCAGTTTAAAGACGAGGCCCAGGAGCAGGCGTTCCGCGAGATCACCTCCCGGCTGCGCTGCCCGAAATGCCAGAACAACAGCATCGCCGACTCGAACGCGATGATTGCCGCCGATATGCGGCAGAAGGTGTACGAGCTGATGCAGCAGGGGAAAACGAAAGGGCAGATCGTTGACTATATGGTGGCCCGCTACGGCAATTTTGTCAGCTACGAGCCGCCGCTGACCGCGGGCACGGTGCTGCTGTGGCTGGGGCCGGGGCTGTTCGTCCTGGCGGGCGCCGGGATGATTATCGCCCGCGCGCGTCGTCGCGATATTCCTGACGCGGCGCTCAGCGTCGAAGAGCGCCAGCGGCTGGCGGCATTATTGAAAGAAGGAAAAGAACGATGAGCCTGTTGGTGGTTATCGCCGGGCTGTTGCTGGCTGGCGCGCTGGGGCTGCTGTACTTCCCGTGGTCGGGCAAAGGGGCGGTGGACCGCGATACCCTCAACCGCGCCCTGTATCAGTCGCGCCTGCAGGAGCTGGCGCAGGAGCGCGGCGAGGACAACCCGGCGCTGGTCGTCGAGCTGCAGCGCACGCTGCTGACGGATATCCCGCCCCAGCCACAGCCTGGCGAACGGCCGCTAAGCCGCTGGGCGCTGTTTCCGGGCGCGCTGCTGCTGGTGGTCCTGAGTCTGGGCCTGTATCTGAAAACCAGTGATATTGGCCAGGTGCTGCTCTGGCAGCAGGCGGAGCGGCATTATCCCGCGCTGTTGCAGCAGGTTAAGGACCCGACGGCGGCGCCGCTGCGAATGGATGAGCTGGCGGAGCTGCGGCTTGGTCTGCGCAGCCATCTGCAGAATACTCCGCACGACCTCCCCGGCTGGCAGCTGCTTGGACGGCTGGGCCTGTTGTTAAACGATGGCGAGACGGCGATCGGCGCCTTTGGCCGGGCGCATGCTCTGGCGGCGGATGACCCGGCGGCGGCTTTCGATTACGCCAGCGCGCTGGTGCGGGCGGGAGATAGCGGTCAGGTTCGGATGGGCGAGCTGCTGCTGCGTGACCTGCATCAGCGACAGCCGAACAGCCTGCCGGTGCTGGAGATGCTGGCCCTGAGCGCGGTGCGTAATGAAGATTACCCCGAGGCCGTGGCCGCCCTGCAGGCGCTGCTGGCCCGGCTGCCGGAAGGGGATGCGCGGCGCGAGGCGATCGTCCGCCAGCTGGCGCAAGCACAGCAGCAGGCGCAGTAACAGCCCGGCGGCGCTGAACGTGGGGTCTGCCGCGAGGACGGTACGGGCAGCTCTGGTTTTGTAGGCCGGGTAAGTTTTGTAGGCCGGGTCAGGCGCAGCCGCCACCCGGCACAAAATCGGCTCCATGCCCGCTGTCCTTGCCCGGCGGCGCTACGCTTGCGCGGGCCTACGAAGGGCGCGAATAGAGCGCCAAATCGCGGGCAGTTTTGTAGGCCGGGTAAGCGAAGCGCCACCCGGCAATATGTTGGGCTCGGAGCCTGATATCTTCCCGGCGGCGCTGCGTTAGCGTGGGCCTGGGGATATGAGCTGACGGGAGGTCTTTGTAGGCCGGGTAAGCGAAGCGCCACCCGGCAACATGTTGAGCTCGGAGCCTGATACCTTCCCGGCGGCGCTGCGTTAGCGTGGGCCTGGGGATATGAGCTGACGGGAGGCCTTTGTAGGCCGGGTAAGGCGCAGCCGCCGCCCGGCAACATGGGGGGCACGGTGCGATATCTTGCCCGGCGGCGGGGGAGACTGTTATCGGTTTTACAGGTTCTCAGCCCGGGGAAAGCGTTTATCACGCTTGACTTCAGCGTAGTTTGCGCTCCCGGTTAATCTTCTGCGTTATGCCTGGCATGGCCCAGGGAGCGCACAGGGGGCGGCCAGTCGCCGCCGCCCCCTGTACCCCCGGGCTCCGGCCAGCAAAATCGCCACTTCGTGGTGCCTTCGACTTATCCCTGCAGGCTTCGGGTCGGGCCGAGGCAGCGTCCGTGCAAAACACGGCCCTCAGCCCGCATCCATGCGGGCTGCCCCGGCCTTCCGGGAACGTCTCAGCGATTTTGAGGCCGCCAGCACCGGCAGTTTCAGCAAGGCTGGTGAATAAATTAACGACAGGTCGCACGAACTGTAGGCCGGGTAAGGCGTAGCCGCCACCCGGCACAAAATCGGCTCCGTGCCCGCTGTCCTTGTCCGGCGGCGCTACGCTTGCGCGGGCCTACGAAGGGCGCGAATAGAGCGCCAAATCGTGGGCAGGGTAAGGTGTAGCTGTCACCCGGCAAAAATACGGCACAAGAGCGGCCCAACAGCGTAGCCGGGATAAGGTGCCATACGCCGCCATCCGGGATTTTCTCTGCTGTCGCTATGCTCAGCCGCTTCCGTGTTGCTATTGCAGAACTTCATGTTTGCTGGTGACCAGGAACAGACCATACCCTGATGAAGTCAGTCAGGATATTTGCCGGATAAACGCCCAATAATTTACGTAGCCGGGAGCCATTCAACAATAGTTCTTGCCAACTCCCTGGGCTGTTCGAGCGGAATCATATGGCCGCAATCCCGAATAATTCTTAACGACGCAGAAGGTATGGCTTCGACCAACTCTTTTGCCTCCTTCATCGAACGGATGGCATCATCTTCACTGGCTATAACCAATGTTGGACAGCATATTGTTGCAGAAGGTATACCTTGTCTGGATAAGGATGATTGCGTGATGAAGGCTTCAAATCCCAGAGAGTATCCCATTTTCTGGATAGCTGAAATCATATCCTGATTTGATGTGTTGAGAGGGTGGAGTGACCGGGCAATAGCATAGCTGCTCAGCCCCTTAAACGTTGTGGGGGACAATGACTGCACATTTTTCCGCTTTGCTTCAGCCTCTAACGGCGTATCTTCCCGTAAGGAACTGGCAATAAGCACTAAGGACTCTACACGTTCAGGGAATTCTGCTGCCAGTTGTCGGGCAATATACCCTCCCATCGAAAAACCTATCAAAGAAAACTTCTCAGGCAGAAAAGTAATCAGATGCTGCACTACATCATGAATGGTTCGTCCTTCAGTTACAGATGCATGATGAACAATACAGTTTGACGGCAGGTATCTTTCAAATTCATGCCACAGCATTTCATTCAGCATAAACCCGGGAATTAAAACGATTTTACGCGGCTTTAAACTCATATGTCTCGCTTAAATGTATCAGTGTATTTATTGGGTTTGACAGGTCAAAAATATCTTATTAACTGCGACAATATCAAATCCCAGCCCTGGATAGGCGCTGTCTATTTCCACAGAGTCCCTTAACGTTTCTAACGTCCTCCCAGGCTTCCTCCACCATCAACAGGCAGTACTACGCCAGTAATAAAACTCGCGTCTGATGATAAAAGAAAGGCTATTGCTGAAGCCACTTCAGCAGGAGAACCAAGTCTGCCCATAGGTATTGTCGATAAAATGCGTTGTTCTGCTTCACTTCCAACAGGTCGTGTTCTATGAAAAAGCTCTGTCTCTATTGGCCCGGGAGCAATCGCGTTTGCGGTGATCCCGAATTGAGCAAGCTCTAAGGCCCAGGTTCGTGTACAACCTACCAGAGCACTTTTGGCCGCTGCGTAAGCTGTTCTGTCAGTCGCACCGAAAATAGCACGGCTACATACATTCACAATTCTTCCCCAGCCTCTGCTCTTCATGTTGCTAACCAGCGCTTGTGTTATCTGAACTGCCACCCGTACATTGATATCCATAACATTCAGGAACGTTTGAATATCAATGTTTCCCAATTGTTGAGGTAAGGCCACACCTACATTATTTACGATGCCGTGAATTTCATGATTTTCGGTAATTTTTAATAAAACTACGCGAGTTTCATCAGCACTACTCAGGTCGGCCGTATATAAAACCCCCGGAAAGCCGGCATCAACATGACGGGCAATACCCACAACAAGGTGACCCTGTCCTGATAATTTGTCACTGAGCGCTCTTCCTATCCCTCTGGTTGCGCCAGTAATAAGAAAAGTACGATAAGGTTCCATAGTAGAATCCTCTGTCTCATTAGGAGGGATGCGAATCAGATGATTACTGAAATCCCATTTTTGTGTTCACCGTCTATCAGACTAGCAGAATAATGACCAACTTCCGCTCCTCGCTGATGGCGGACCTCTGGCTCTGCTGGTTTGTCCGCTTGATGCCAGGAGCGGGAAGGGCTGACATCATCAGGTACCATTCAACGCGGTGCAAGCCAGTCAGTTAGCTAGCGAGTTTTCGTAGGCCGGGTAAGGCGCAGCCGCCACCCGGCAAAAATACGGCACAAGAGCGGCCTAACAGCGTAGCCGGGATAAGGCGTCACGCATCGCTTTCTGGAATTCTTCCTGCTGGCGCGATGCTCAGCCGCTTCCGTGTTAACCTCCAGATGTCGCCGGAATGACTGAAGAATCTCCCCCTTAGTATCGGCAGCAGGCTGCCGCTTAGGCCCCGAAGATCACTCCCTTAACGTTGCAAGCGCTGTGGATCCCGAGCACCGGAGTTAAAAATGATTAGCTGAACGTCTTCAGCGCGGGACGCGAATCCATGCTAATCACTTGAGGGGGTTAGCTCGCTCATGTTCCCCGACGAGCCGGATAGCGCTGCCGACAGCTGGCAAAAGAGTCGTTGATATAGTCGCTCAGCGCCCACTTGTCCTGATAGCGAAACGTCATCGGGAATGGATGTAGTACGAAACGCCTGGTCAGGAGGTCAACGTGATTGCTACTGAAGACGCGGTATTCAGTGATCATCTCAGCTGGTAACCTGTCACTCGCGCCATTGGTAACGTGAAGATTCATGATTAATTTTGGAGTTCGGACGATTTATGAAAGCTAGCAGACTATTCACTCTGATTCTGCCATTGTTCCTGGCACTCTGCGCCGGCACACAGGTCAGCGCCAGCACACCTTCAGGCAGCATTTCCTCTGCAAACACATCAATTACCACTCGTGATAAGAACGGAAACCTACTGCCGAGTTTCCTGCGGCTTCAGTACGATGTGGATTCAGATGGCAGAGTTCAGAATGTAAAGATACTTGAATCGACAACGACTCCGGAGTTGGAACATCAAATCATTGATAAAATGATGAAAAAATGGCGTTTTGAAAAGGGGAAACCAGGAAAAGCGCAAAGATTAGTCGTCAAGATCCAACCCAAATCAGACGGCGGTCCCGCAAATAAGCAGTAAGAACTTATAATGACAAGTTCCCTGAAGCATCGTCTACGTCGTTAAAGTCCCCTGAGTGCCAGGAGCGGACTCTACCTAATCAATAGAGGGTTCGTTTCACCGGAATGCTTACACTCAAACCCAAAAAAGCCCCCGCGCGAAAGCAGGGGCAAGCCATGTCAGAGCTTATTTTTTATTAGTTAAATACCATCCCGCCGTCGATCAGCAATGACTGACCGGTCATGTAATCAGAATCCGGGCTGGCAAGATAGGAGACGCAGGCGGCGACATCTTCCGGCTCGGATAGCCGACCGAGGGTGATGCGTTTGGCGAACTCGGCGGTACCGTAGCCCAGCGGTTTACCGGCGGCTTCTGACACCTGGCGGTCAATTTCGGCCCACATCGGCGTTTTGACAATCCCCGGGCAGTAGCCGTTGACCGTGATGCCCAGCGGCGCGAGGTCGCGAGCGGCGGTCTGGGTTAAGCCGCGCACCGCGAATTTACTGGAGCTATACACCGCCAGCTCCGGGTTGCCGACGTGGCCGGCCTGGGAGCAGGCGTTGATGATTTTCCCGCCGTGCCCCTCTTTCTTAAAGGCTTCGACCGCCGCCTGAATGCCCCAGATCACCCCTTTGACGTTGATGTTGTAGACTTTATCGACAATTTCCGGGGTAATGGACTCGATCGGCGTGGACGGCGCCACGCCGGCGTTGTTGACGATGACGTCGAAGCCGCCCAGCGTTTTGCGCGCCTGTTCGACGGCGGCGAACACCTGATCGCGGTCGGAGACATCCACTTTCACCGCCATGGCGCGGCCGCCGGCCTGGTTGATTTCGGAGGCGACCGCTTTGGCGGTGGCGTCGTTATAATCGGCAATGGCCACGGCAAATCCATCCTTCACCAGACGAAGGGCGATAGCTTTACCAATCCCCTGGCCGGCGCCGGTAACAAGTGCGACTTTTTTCATTTTCCTTTCCTTATTGTGATGACTTACAGAATCTGACTCAGATGCAGCTGGCCCATCAGCAGCGGGTTATCACGATAATCCACCGGAATGGCCACCACCGCCGGGCCGTCGACGTCCATCGCCGCGCGCAGGGTCGGCTCCAGCGCCTCGGCGCTTTCCACGGCAAACCCTTTGGCGCCGAAGGACTCGGCATAGGCTTTAAAATCCATCGGCCCGAACTCGACGCCGGACAGGCGCTGATATTTTTTCTCTTCCTGGATGGCCACCATGTTGTAGCCGTTATCGACCCAGATCAGGTGCAGCACGTTGGCTTTCAGGCGGACGGCGGTCTCCAGCTCCATGCTCGACTGCAGGAAGCCGCCGTCGCCGGAGACGGAGACCACTTTGCGCTCAGGATTGACCAGCCAGGCGCCGATGGCCCAGGGCAGGGCGACGCCCATGGTCTGCTGGCCGTTGGAGATCATCACCTGACGGGCGCGGAAGCTGTACAGGTAGCGGGCAATCCAGATATGGAAGCTGCCCATGTCCACGGTCAGCGTGACGTCGCTGTTGACGATATCCTGCATGGCGCGAACGATGCGCAGCGGATGCAGAGCAAACTGATTCAGCTGCGCGCCGCGGCGGTCCAGCAGTTCGCGCTGGTGCTGGCGGTCGCGGAGGATCTCCGCCGCCTGCGGGGAGAGCACCAGCCGGCGATCGATATTTTGCGCCAGCTTGTTGAGGGTGCCGGCGATATCGCCCACCAGCTCGACGTCCGGGGTGTAGTTGCGCTCTTCATAGGCGGGCAGGACGTCGATATGCACCAGCGTCGCGTTGCCGCTGTTCCACATCGCCGGTTCATATTCCACCGGGCTGTAGCCGATGCAGATCACCAGGTCGGCGAGCTGCAGCAGACGGTCCCCGGCCTGGTTGTTAAACAGCCCGACCCGGCCGGCGAAGCGAGAGAAGTTATCCTGATTCACCGCCCCGGCGGCCTGATAGGTGCTGGTGACCGGAATATGGCTGGCCTCCAGCAAACGGCGCAGCGCCGCGCTGTTTTCCGGCTGACTGGCCATCAGGCCGAGCAGGAAGATCGGGTTCTTCGCCTGAGCGATAAGCTTCGCCACCCGATCGATGGCGGCATCCGGCGCGGCGCCTATCTGCGGGGCCCCGCTGGCCGGCAGCACTTTGCCGCTGACCGGGCCATCGACCACATCCTGCGGCAGGCTGACGAAAGCGCTGCCCGGGCGGCCCTGCTCGGCGGCGCGGAAGGCGTTGGAGACCACTTCCGCCAGCGCGTCCGGCGCGGTCACCTCGACGGCGTATTTCGTCACCGGGCTGAACATCGCCACCGTATCCATACTCTGGTGGACCTGTTTGGCTTTATCGGCGCGTTTCACCGCGCCGCCCAGGGCCACCACCGGGTCGCCTTCGCTGTTGGCGGTGGCCATACCGGTGATCAGGTTGGAGCAGCCCGGGCCGGAGGTGACCAGCGCCACGCCGGCTTTACCGGTAATGCGCCCGACGGCGGCGGCCATAAACGCGGCGTTGGCTTCGTGGCGTACCGGAATAATGCGAATGGAGGAATCCAGCAGTGAGTCGAATACCTTGTCGATTTTGGCGCCAGGGATGCCGAACACCTGACGTACCCCCTGGGCTTCCAGCTGGCTGACGACGAGATCGGCGCCGTGCGCCCACTGGCGTACCGGATACTGTTTGTCCATGTGACCCCCTTAACTTTCTACGGAACGGATGGCGGCATCGAGATTATCGGGATGCAGATTGGCCTGCAGGAACGCGCTGTCGGCGGGCAGGTCGATCATCAGCTTGTGAATTTCGCCGAAGGTCAACACCCCGTGGTCGAGCTGGTAATCCAGCAGGTGACCGCCGCCTTTGCGGTCATCGGTAATAAAGTGCTCGTGATACCCGGCGACGTTGATCCCCTGCATATGCTGCGGGGTACGGAAGCCGACCAGTACCCCTTCGCGCTGGTTAAAGCGGAACACCGGCTGATCGTCGAGGACGTCGGTCATCGCCCGGTACGGCGGCGTCTGGCGCGGCACGGTGCGGGTATGGGCATGGCGGAAATGGCCATCGATGCGCAGGGCGCAGAACAGGTTGTCAGAGGGAATTTGCTGGTCGATCACCTCGTGCAGCTGCTGGCGGCTCACCGGGTGGTCGAAGGTTTTCCGGTACTGCGGCTGGAACCAGGTCATCACCGCGAACGGCGTTTTCTGCTCCGGCTGCGCTTTGCGCGCGCTGCCGTCGGCCCGCAGCTGATAGACCTGACTGCTAAAGGCGATCAGCTCCCCGTCCAGCTCATTAAAGGTGCCGAGACCGAAATCGCCGTGCTTCAGCAGGTCGGCGATGGTGGTGCTCCCTTCGTAAACCCCGCTTAGCAGGGCGCTCATGAGCGATGTCTGATAGAGCACGCTCTCGGGATGCTGCGCGGAAAACGCCCGCAAGGTTTCGCATAGACTCTCTTCGCAGGTGCATTCAGCAGAATGATTCATATACCACTTCCTCGTTCAACAAATATAAGAAAGGTTAAATAAATGTTGACCCGATTCAGCTCACAGTTCCAATATAGAAACCATGCTGGTTTGAGACGTTTTCGATATGGAACTTCGTTATCTTCGCTATTTTGTCGCCGTCGCCAGGACGCGGCACTTCACCCAGGCTGCCAAGGAACTGGGTATTTCACAGCCTCCGTTAAGTCAGCAAATTCAGCGGCTTGAGCGCGAGGTGGGGACTCCGCTATTTCGGCGTTTGACCCGCGGGGTGGAGCTCACCGAGGCCGGTGAGTCGTTCTATGAGGATGCCCGTCAGATCCTCGCCATGAGCGATGCGGCGCTGGAGAAGGCCAAGGGCATTGCCCGCGGGATGAACGGCAGCCTGTCGCTAGGCATTACCAGTTCTGATGCTTTCCACCCGCAAATCTTCACGCTGCTGCACCGTTTTCAGCTCGACCACCCTGGGGTGACCCTGCACCAGATGGAAGACAACATGGCCAATCTGATGACCGCCCTGAGCGAGGCCGAGCTGGATATTGCCTTCGTCCGTCTGCCGTGCGAGAGCAGTAAGGCTTTTAATCTGCGGATTATCGATGAGGAGCCGATGGTTATCGCGCTGCCGCGCGATAACCCGCTGGCGACGCAGCCGACCCTGGCCCTGGAGCAGCTGCGCGACGTGGCGCCGATCCTCTTCCCGCGGGAAGTGGCTCCGGGGCTGTATGAGCTGGTGTACAACAGCTGCCTGCGCGCCGGCATCGATATGGAGCGCGCCTGGCAGTCGTCGCAGATTTCGTCGTCGCTGAGCATGGTCAATGCCGGGTTCGGCTTCGCGCTGGTCCCGCAGTCAATGACCTGCATCCAGCAGCCGAACGTCAGCTATCACCCGCTCAGCGGGGCGCCGCTGAAGACCGATATCGCCATCGCCTGGCGGCGCTTCGAGCGCTCGCGCACGGTGAAACGCTTTCTGGCGATGTTCTGATCTTCGCGACGCCTGCGGCTTACTGCGCCACCCAGCCGCCGTCCATGTTCCACGCCGCGCCGCGCACCTGGGCGGCGGCGTCGCTGCACAGAAACAGCGCCATTTCGCCCAGGTGCTGCGGGGTGACAAACTCCCCGGAGGGCTGCTTTTCCGCCAGCAGCTGGGCGCTGGCCTGCTCCGGGTCGACCCCCTCGGCGATGCGCTTATCGATCTGCTGCTGCACCAGCGGAGTCAGCACCCAGCCGGGGCAGATGGCGTTGCAGGTGATGCCGCTGCGCGCGGTTTCCAGGGCCACGGTTTTGGTCAGGCCGACCACCGCGTGCTTGGCGGCGACATAGGCCGATTTCTCTTTCGACGCCACCAGGCCATGCACTGAAGCAATGTTGATGATGCGCCCCCAGTTGCGCTGGCGCATGCCCGGCAGCGCCAGGCGAGTGGTGTGGAAGACGCTGGAGAGATTGATCGCGATGATGTCGTTCCATTTGTCCACCGGGAACTGCTCCACCGGGGCCACGTGCTGGATGCCGGCGTTATTGATCACGATATCGACGCCGCCGAAGGTGCTTTCGGCATAGCGCATCATCGCCTCGATCTGCCCGACGTCGCGCAGGTCGGCGTCGTGATAGCCGGGGATCTTGCCCAGCGCGGCGACTTCAGCCCGGGCGTGGCTGCTGTCGCCGAAGCCATTGAGCACCAGCTGGGCGCCTGCCTGCGCCAGCACTTTGGCGATCCCTAAGCCGATGCCGCTGGTGGAGCCGGTGACCAGCGCTGTTTTACCGTTTAAATTCATCATATTTCTCCTTCAGTCGGGTCTCAGACAATGCCGGTCACATAGAACGTGGCAATGACAAACAGTACCGCGAGGCTTTTGATCACCGTGATGGCGAAAATGCCGCCGTAGGCCTGGCGATGGCTCAGGCCGGTGATCGCCAGCAGGGTGATCACCGCCCCGTTATGCGGCAGGGTATCCATGCCGCCGCTGGCCATGGCGGCGACGCGGTGCAGGACCTCCAGCGGAATATTGGCGGCGTGGGCGGCGGCGACAAAGGTCTCGGACATCGCCGCCAGGGCGATGCTCATTCCCCCGGAGGCCGAGCCGGTGATCCCGGCCAGTACCGTGACGCTGATCGCCTCGTTTAACAGCGGATTGGGAATAGCCGCGAGGGCTTTCGACAGCACCAGGAAACCCGGCAGGGCGGCGATAACCGCGCCGAAGCCATACTCAGAGGCGGTGTTCATCGCCGCGAGAATAGCCCCGCCCACCGCCGTCCGGCTTCCTTCTGCCAGCCGGCCGCGAATATTGCGGTAGCCGCAGACCAGTACCAACACAATGCCGGAGAGCAGCGCCGCCTGTACCGCCCAGATGGCGGTGATTTTCCCCACCTCGGTGACCACAGGCTTCGCCAGACCCGGGAGGGTGAGCTCATGGCTGGCGCCGTACCACTGCGGGATCCAGTGGGTAAACAGCAGATTCAGCACCCCCACCAGCAGCAGCGGGGCGATAGCGATCAGCGGATGCGGCAGGTTGATGTCATCCGGGGTCTCCGGCTCATTTTGCAGGTCGGTCCCATAGCCTTCGCCGCTGGCCTGCGCTTTGCGGCGCTGGCGCTCCAGCCACAGCAAACCGAAGAGGATAATGAACAGCGAGCCGATAAGCCCCAGCCACGGGGCCGCCCAGGCGTTGGTGCCGAAGAAGCTGGTGGGAATAATATTCTGGATCTGCGGCGTGCCGGGCAGGGCGTCCATGGTAAACGAAAAGGCCCCGAGGGCGACGGTGGCTGGGATCAGCCGTTTGGGGATCCCGCTCTGGCGAAACAGCTCGGCGGCGAAAGGGTAGACGGCAAAGGCCACCACAAACAGCGATACCCCGCCGTAGGTCAGCAGGGCGCACACCAGCACGATCACCGGGATCGCATGGCGGCGTCCAAGGATGCGGATGGCGGCGGCGACAATCGACCGCGAGAATCCCGACAGCTCAATCAGCTTGCCGAATACCGCGCCCAGCAGAAACACCGGGAAATAGAGCTTCACAAAGCCGACCATTTTTTCCATAAACAGGCCGGTAAAGGCCGGGCCGACCGCGCCCGGGTCGGTGAGCAGCACCGCGCCGAGGGCGGCGATCGGCGCAAAGAGGATCACGCTGTATCCACGGTAGGCTGCCAGCATCAGTAATGCCAGCGCGGCCAGGGCTATTATCACACTCATCACGACGTCTCACTCTCATTGTTATTGTAGGGGTACAGAACGAGATACTAGGGTTTCAGGGCGAAGCGCAGCTGGTGTTCCCGGCGCGACTGGATGCGCTGGCGCCGGGCCTCGTCCCAGCGGTAAAAGCCTTGCCCGCTGCGGGCGCCGGTGTCGCCTCGCGCCACTTTCTCTGCCACCAGCGACATCATCTCGGTGCCGCTGGCCAGCTCCGGCAGCAGGTGCTGGCAGATATCCTGCACCGTCGCCAGGCCGGTCATGTCCGCTGCCTCCAGCGGGCCGACCATCGCATAGCGGCGGCCCAGCGAGGCGCGCATCACCTGGTCCACCACCTCCGGGGACGCGATGCCGCTGTGGACGATATGCAGCGCTTCGCGCAGCAGGGCGAACTGCAGCCGGTTGCCGACAAAGCCCGGCGCGGCGCGGTTGAGCACCACCGCTTCCAGCGCGCAGGCGGCGCAAAAGTCGCTCACCTGGCGCGCCAGATGAGGCAGGGTGGCGCTCCCGGGCACCACTTCCACCAGCGGGATCAGGTGCGGCGGATGCCAGAAATGGGCGATCAGTAGCCGTTCCGGGAGGCGCATGCCCTGCGCCAGCTGATCCGGCGGCAGGCCGCTGGTGTTGCTGGCGATAATCGCCTCGTCGGCGATCAGCGTTTCCAGTTCGGCATACAGGGCGTGCTTCAGCCCCAGCCGTTCGGGGATCGCTTCAATCAGCAGCGTGGCGTCCGCCAGCGCTTGCAGCGCCGGGGTAGGGGTTAGACGGCTCAGCACGGCGTCGCGGTCGGCGGGATCCTGCTGACCGCTCGCCTCCAGCTCGCGCAGGATCGCCCCGGCTACTGTGGGTACCTCGGCGAGACGTTGCGGATCGGTGTCATACAGGCGGACGGCGTGACCGTGACGGGCGAAATGGCAGGCAATGCCGACGCCCATCAGTCCGGCGCCGAGTACCGCCAGGCGTGGTGTAAACATAGTGGCTCCTGTTAACGTTGAAGGGTCATGGCGATGCCCTGTCCGCCGCCGACGCACAGGGTGGCCAGCCCTTTGCTGGCGCCCCGGCGCTGCATCTCATGCACCAGACTGACGAGGATCCGGCAGCCGGAGGCGCCGATGGGATGGCCAAGGGCGATGGCGCCGCCGTTAACGTTGACCTTCTCGCTGTCCCATTCGAGCAGCTGGCCGACGGCCAGCGCCTGGACGGCAAAGGCCTCGTTGGCTTCGATCAGATCCACCTCGTCCAGCGTCCAGCCGGCGCGCTGCAGCGCCTGGCGGCAGGCGCTCACCGGGCCGATGCCCATCACCGACGGGTCGACCCCGGCGACCGCCGCGCTGACAATGCGCGCCAGCACCGGCAGCCCAAGCTCGTGCGCTTTATCGACGCTCATCAGCAGGACCGCCGCAGCGCCGTCGTTCAGCGATGAGGCATTCCCGGCGGTGACGCTGCCGTCAGCCGGGCGAAACGCCGGGCGCAGCTGGGCCAGCTGCTGCTCGCTGGTCTCCGGGCGCGGTTGCTCATCGTCGGTCACGACACGCGGCGGCTTTTTGCCCTGCGGGACGCTGACCGGGACGATCTCCTCGCGAAAGCGTCCGGCGGCGATAGCGGCCGCCGCTTTGCGCTGGGAGCTGGCGGCGAAGGCGTCCTGGCGCTCGCGGCTGATGTCGAAGGCGTCGGCGAGGTTCTCGGCGGTGATGCCCATGTGGTAGTCGTTAAAAGCGTCCCACAGGCCGTCCTGGATCATGCTGTCCTGCAGGCTGGCATGGCCGAAACGCAGGCCGTCTCGGGCGCCATTCATCAGATAGGGAGCATTGCTCATGCTCTCCTGGCCGCCGGCGATAACGATCTCGGCGTCGCCGCAGCGGATCGCCTGCACCGCCTGCTGAACCGCTTTCAGCCCGGAGCCGCACACCAGATTGACGGTGACCGCTGGAGTGTCCACCGGCAGGCCGGCCCGCAGCGCGGTCTGGCGCGCCGGGTTCTGCCCGCAGCCGGCGGTGAGCACCTGGCCGAAAATCAGTTCATCGACCGCTGCGGCGGGCAGCTGGCAGCGTTCAAGCAGGCTGCGCACCACTGCCGCGCCGAGGTCGACGGCGGAAAGCGGGGCGAAGGCGCCGCGAAAGCTGCCGACCGGGGTGCGTACGGCAGCAACAATGGCAATATCGGTCATGGTCTCTCCTTAGCTGAAGCGCATTTCGCGCACGTCGTCGGCGACGATCAGCCGTCCCGCCGTTTTACGTATCACCTCGTCGGGGCTGACCCCCGGGGCCACTTCGCGCAGGACAAACGCCCCGTCGACAATGTCCAGCAGGGCCAGGTCGGTGAGCACCCGGCGAATGCAGCCCACGCCGGTGAGCGGCAGGGTGCACTGCGGCAGCAGTTTGGATTCGCCGTTCTTTGAGGCGTGGGTCATCACCACGATGATGTTCTGCGCGCCGGCCACCAGGTCCATGGCGCCGCCCATCCCCTTGACCATTTTTCCGGGGATCATCCACGAGGCGATATTCCCTGCGACGTCGACCTCAAAGGCGCCAAGAACCGTAAGATCGACGTGGCCGCCGCGGATCATGGCGAACGACTGGGCCGAATCGAAGATCGCCGCCCCGGTTTGCGCGGTGACGGTCTGTTTGCCGGCGTTGATCATGTCGGCGTCGAGAGTTTGCTCATCGGGAAACTCGCCCATCCCCAGCAGGCCGTTCTCCGACTGGAGCATCACTTCAATGCCGGCGGGAATGTAATTGGCCACCAGCGTCGGGATACCGATCCCGAGGTTGACGTAGTCGCCGTCGCGCAGCTCCTGGGCGACGCGCATCGCCATTTGTTCGCGGGTTAACATCTCAGTGCCCTCCGGCGCGCAAGGTGCGCTGTTCAATGCGTTTTTCGAATTGCCCGACGATCAGCCGGTCGACATAGATCCCCGGGGTGTGAATGGCGGAGGGCGGCAGTTCGCCCGGCGGCACAATCTCTTCCACCTCCACCACCGTAATGCGCCCGGCGGTGGCCATCAGCGGGTTGAAATTCTGTGCGGTATGGCGATAAACCACATTGCCGTACCAGTCAGCCTTCCAGCCCTTCACGAGGGCGAAATCGCCGCGAATAGCTTGTTCAAGAATGTAATTTTTACCGTCGAACTGGCGCACCTCTTTGCCTTCGGCGACCGGCGTGCCATAGCCGGTGGCGGTGTAAAAGCCGGGGATCCCGGCGCCGCCGGCGCGGATTTTTTCCGCCAGCGTTCCCTGCGGGGTGAGCTCTACCGCCAGCTCGCCGCTCAGCACCAGCTGTTCAAACAGCGCGTTTTCCCCGACGTAAGAGGCCACTACCTTGCTGACCTGGCGCGACTCCAACAGCATGCCGAGACCGAAGCCATCGACGCCGCAGTTGTTGGAAACCACCGTCAGCCCCTTCACCTGGCGACGCTTCACCTCGGCGATCAAATTCTCGGGTATACCGCACAGGCCGAAGCCGCCGGCGAGCAGCGTCATGCCGTCCGTTAACCCTTCCAGCGCCGCTTCGTAGCTGGCGACGCGTTTATCCAGTCCTGCCATCTTGTCTCTCCTGCCTTGCGATACCCTTATCATTGGCGCGGGCGACTGATTTGATAATTTTGAATTTGTGACTCACTCATTTGGAAATTTAATTAATTTCCTGTTAACTAATTTCTTTCAATTAGTTAACAGGATGAAAAATGAGAATGAGTGTCAAACAGTTACGCGCGTTTTTAGCGGTAGCTCACACTCTCAATTTCGCCCACGCCAGCGAAAGGCTGAATCTGTCGCAGCCAGCGCTCAGCCTGACCATCAAAGGGTTGGAGGAGGCGCTGGGGGGCGCGCTGCTGCAGCGCAGCACCCGCAAAGTGACCCTCACCCAGGAGGGGGAACTCTTTCTGCCGATGGCCCGTCAACTGCTGGCCGACTGGGATAACGTTGAGGAGGCGATGCGCCAGAGCTTTACCCTGCAGCGCGGCAAAATCTCGGTCGCCGCGATGCCGTCGTTCGCCGCCAACGTTCTGCCGGAGGCGCTGAAAGCCTTCCGCGACCGCTATGCCGGGGTGAACGTCACGGTGCATGATGTGATCAATGAGCAGGTAATCGAGATGGTGCGTGAGGGGCGGGTAGAGATGGGCATCGCTTTCGAGCCATCGCCCAACCACAACCTGCTGTTTACCCCGCTGGCGGTGGACCGCTTCGTGGCGATCGTTCCCCGGCAATCGCCGCTGGCGAAGAAAAAAAAGCTCACCTGGCAGGAGCTGTTAACTCTCGACTTTATCACCCTCCAGCGTCCCTCGGCGGTGCGCCTGATGCTGGAGGAGGCGCTGGCGCGCAGCGGGCGTCAGCTGGACGTGGCGCTGGAGAGCCACCAACTGGTGACGGTGGGGAGGATGGTAGCCAGCGGTCTGGGAGGCAGCGCGGTGCCGGCGCTATGCAAAACGCAGATGACCTCGCTGGGGGCAGTGTGCATTCCGCTCAGCGATCCGCCGATTGAAAAGTGCGTTGGGGCGATCCATGCCGGACATCTGCCGCTGTCGAAGGCGGCGCAGGCGCTGCTGGATACGTTGAAAGGGTATTTACCCACCTGAGGGGGCGTGGGGAAAAAAAACCGGCCCGCAGGCCGGTTTGATAATCAGATTTTGCAGGCGTCGCCGCAATCGTCATCGGCAACGATCGCCTGGGCTTTTTTGTCCGCTTCTTCCAGACGCTCCGCGTTGCGCTCTTCCGCTTCATCCAGGCCGCTGAAGACCAGGTTGTCGAGATCAATTTCCATAAGTTACCTATCGTTGCTGGTTTTGAATCAGCGTCAAGTATAGGGCATAACCGCCTGCGGAGGTAACCGCTCTTCGCGCCGAACGCACAGAGCGTTAAGTCCGCCGGCAGCAGATAAAACCCACCATAAATAACCGTTGACAGGATGGCGTTAGCTTTAAATATCTCCACCAGAATAATTTCCTGCCTAAATATTAAATGAAAGGACAACGAAGGTGTAATTAAGCATTGACGAATGGCTTTTATGTTAATATGGCCGCGATTATGGATGAATCTATGGATCTTAATCAATGGAACATACTGTTACAGGCGCCATCAAAGAATGGCGTAAACATAATAAAGTGATCGGTCAGGTCAAAATAAGCTATAAAAAATTCTTACGAAAATGCAGAGAGCTCTCGCTCGCAGGAGGTAAATACAGAGAATATCAAGGACTTTGCGCCAAATATCAGTGCGCACGATTGACCGCCGTGACCCAGGGACTGGTGCCTTTCGAGGATAAACCCTTTAAGGCCTATCTTAATAAACGGATGTCAAAACGGCGCAAGCTGGATATTGCCCACGGTTCGCTGAATTTTATCGAGAAAACGTTTCAGCCCGATGTGCTGCCGCAGCTCTATAACGTGGCGGATTTTGGCCGGACGATGTTTGCTATTCCTCTGAAAAATGGCGAAAAGCTTGACGTTAAGCTGCTGGCATCGCCGTTTCAGGAGGAGGGTGAGCTGATGCTGCAGCTGTTTCTCGGCGACCGGCGCGTTTATAGCGTCTGTTTTTCCTGTACCGACGATGGCCGCGCTTATATCGGCGGAATACAGGGCGGGAAAGATATCACCAATGATGAGGTGAAGGTGCTGACCAAAGAGCTGCATGGCGCGCGGCCGAAAAATATCATCATGAGCGTGCTGTATGGTTTCCTGCGTTATTTCGGCATCACTACGGTCTACGCGATCGATTCCGATTACCACGTGAAAAGCGATCTGGTGAAAGCCAGTTATTCATCGCTGTGGCTGGAAATGGGCGGAGAGAAACAGGCTCGCGGCTGGTATAAACTGCCGGCGCAGGAGATCAAAAAAAGTCTTGAAGAGGTAAAAAGTAAACACCGCAGCCAGTTTATTAAGCGCGAAGGTGTCAAAGAGCTGATTCAGCTCGAAATGGCGAACGCTCTGCGGCAAATAACCTTGAATCCGCAGATGAATTAACGCCTTTCCCACGTCAGGCAGGCAGCAGGGGGCTGTTGTCCGCCTGACGATATCCTTTCTTTACTGGCCGCTCTCGCCGATCGGCGGCGACACCGAGTTGGTGAGCAGCGGGGCGCTGCGCCACCACACTATCAGCGCGACCAGCGCGATAACGCTCAGCACGCCGAAGGCGGTAGCAAAAGAGTAGCGCCCGGCGATAGCGCCGGTTAACGCCGGACTCATCGCCGCCCCGGCGCCCTGCATTAGCATCACCACGCTTTGTCCGGCGTTAACGTGCCCGCTGCCGCGCAGCAGCGAGACGATAAAGCTGGGCACCGCCACCCCCAAAATCCCTGCCGCCAGACCATCAAGAATTTGCACCGGGACCATCATCGCCGGGGCGTCGCTGGCGGCCGCCAGCGCCGCGCGGATGGGCATGATCAGCAGCGCCAGCAGAATGCATCGCCAGTAACCATATTTGTCGATGCTGCCGGCGACCCGGATGGCCACCGGGATCATTACCACCTGCGAAATAATCACCGTGGCGGCGGCAAACAGCCCCGGATTGAGGTGTCCCGGCGCGGCGGCGATCCGCATGCTGAGCATCGGCAACAGCGCGGCGTTGGCGAGATGGAACAGCATCAGGGTCACGCCGGCGATCAGCAGCGGCGTATGGCGGAACAGGATGGCAAACCCAGGCACAGCGGGCGTGACGGCCGACTCGAGGCCGCGGGCGGCGTCATCGTCAATATCGCTGCTGCGGATTGCCAGCAGGGCGATCAGGGTAAACAGGGTGGTACAGGCCATCAGGATGAAAATGCCGCCGATGCCCCAGTACCAGGCGATGGCCCCGGCAATCAGCGCAGTGAAGAAATTCCCCGCATGGTTGAAGGCTTCGTTTTTTCCCATCTGAGCGCTAAAGCCGCGCTGTCGGGTCAGCCCAAGGGTGATCCCGGCGATTAACGGTCCGACAAAGGCCGCGCAGATCCCGCTGGCAACCTGTGAAAGGGCCACCACGCTGGTCTTCTGACTGAACCAGAGCAGGAGGGTGGTCAGGGTGATCGCCAGGCAGACCCCGGCCAACAGCACGCGCTTATGCCGCGAGGTGTCGGTGATGAAGCCGGCGGGCAGGGTCGCCAGCAGGCCGGCCACGCCGCCGACGGTCATCAACAGGCCGATGTCCTCCGCCTGCCAGTGACGCTGGGTGAGAAAGATCCCCAGAAACGGGCCGAGGCCGTCGCGAACGTCGGCGATAAAGAAGCTGGTCAAACATAAAGCCCGCAGTGAACGAAGCGACATTTTCTTCCTTTAGCATGAACGATCCGCGGATCAGCGGCGGACCAGGGCGGTCATGGCGTGCGCCACGAATAATAGCCGGGATCGGACCCGGCAGAGAGCCTCATTCTTTATCGCACCGTTCGATGAAACCAAAATGTCACCCAGTCGTCGGGTAACGTGGCAATGCAACATACCTGCTCGTCGCGGCTTCCGCCAGAGGCCTACGAAAGTTCTGTATCAGGGCAACCGCGCCGCTCTCAGCGTTCGTCTGCCTTAACGATCTGCAGCGCGGCGGGATTCGCCACGCTGCCGCTGGCGGTGACGAACCCGGGATGGACGGCCTCGCCGCTGGCGCTGTCCACCAGCGCAATATGCGGCGCGCTGTGCAGCACCTGCTGGTGGCCCCATTCCATCAGGGCGAACAGCACCAGCGCCAGGCTACGGCTTTTTTCGGTGAGAACATATTCATAGCGCTCGCGAGCCCCCGCTTCCCGATAGGGGACTTTGCGAAGCAAGCCCATTTCGGTCATGGTTTTCAACCGGGTGGTGAGCGTCTGGCGGGTGATATGGGTATGCGCCTGCATCGTTTCAAAGCGCGTCACGCCGTAAAACGCCTCGCGGAGGATCAGCAGCACCCAGCGGTCGCCCAGTATTTTGGCTCCTTCCGCCAGGCCGCACAGCTCAGGATCGAGGTAGGGCAATGATTTATTTTTTGACATCGTGAGATTGGCCTTCTACTCTGAGTTTGAAATTTAGACTTAGATGCTAAGGAGCATAGCGTGCCATTTGTTAACGTGCAAACCATTAAAGGGATCATGACCGCGGAACAGAAAAGTGAGCTGCTGCGGCGGATGACCGATCTGCTGGTGGAGATTGAGGGGCAGGGCGATCCGCAGTTCCGCCAGTCGGTGTGGATCCGCATTGATGAACATGACCCGGAGCAGTGGAGCCTGGGGGGCGTCCAGCCGACGGCCGCGATGATTGCGGCTAAATTCGCCGCGGCGCGGCGCGACTGATTCCCTGAAAAAAGCGGGCGGCGAAGCCCGGCCCGGCTATCTGGCGCAGAAGAGGGCCAGGTCGCCGGGTAATATTGCTATTCGCTATGGTGCAAAAGCGTATTTTGCGGCTAAGGTAACGGTCAGGGAACCCAACAAACAGGGCGCGATGCCAGACGACCCGCCTGGCGCCACTCTCAAACTGGTGAAAACAACGGATGTCTAGCGAACAGATGCTGCCGCTGGCGGCGCAGAACAACAATATCATCCGCCTGGCCGTCGCTCAGGCGCTGGCCGGCGCCAACTCGGTGGTGTTCTACGCCACCGGCGCTATCGTCGGCAATACTATCGCCCCCAGCCCGTCGCTGGCCACGCTGCCTATCACGCTGTTTGTGCTGGGGATGGCAGCCTCGATTCTGCCTTTCGGCGCGCTGGCGCGTAAGCGGGGCCGCAAAGCCGCGTTTATGGCCGGTACCGGCGCCGGGGTGGTTACCGGTCTGGCGGCCGCTCTGGCGGTGGTGCTGGGCTCTTTTCTGCTGTTTTGTTTCGCCGCGATGCTTGGCGGCGCCTATGCCGCGGTGGCGCTCAGTTTTCGCTTTGCCGTCACCGACGGCGTCGCTCCGGAACGTCGCGCCCGCGCGCTGTCGCTGGTGATGGGCGGCGGCGTGGCCGCCGGGATCATTGGCCCGATGCTGGTCACCGGCACCATGCACCTCTGGCCGACTCATACCTTCGCCTTCACCTTCCTCGCTCAGGCGCTGGTGGCGGCGCTCGCCGCCATTCTGCTGGCAGGCGTGACGCCAGCAGAGCCCGCGGCGGCCAGCGTTCGCGGAGGGCGGCCGCTGCGCGAGATTGTCCGCCAGCCGGGCTTTACCACCACGGTGTTCAGCGGCGCGGTGGCCTATATGGTAATGAATTTTCTGATGACCGCCGCGCCGCTCTCCATGCATATGCACGGCCTTTCCCAGCAGGCCGCCAACCTCGGGATCCAGTGGCATGTGATGGCGATGTACGGTCCGGGATTTGTCACCGGCCGGCTGATCCAGCGCTTCGGCGCAGCGCGCATGGCGGCGGCGGGATTGCTGATCACCGGCGCCTCGGTGGCGGTCGGTCTCAGCGGCGTCGGGGTGTATCATTACTGGCTGTCGCTGATTTTGCTCGGCATCGGCTGGAACTTTGGCTTCACCGGCGCCTCGGCGAAAATCATCGATTTCCACCGCCCGGAAGAGAAGACCCAGGTTCAGTCGCTCAACGATTTTCTGGTCTTCGGCGTGATGATCGTGGGTTCGTTTTCGTCCGGCGTTCTGCTCAACGCCTTCGGCTGGAACGCGGTGCTGTGGGGATCCCTGGCGCCGGTGGGGCTGGCGCTGTTCACCCTGCTGCTGCGCCCGTTATCGCCGCCCCGCGCTTAGCGCCTGGCCTGCCGCTGCGCGGGCCCTCGTTTTGTGCTTTTTAGCTATGCATTGCTGAAATTCATCTTAACCTGCGCGCGAATGAACGTCACACACGCTACATGCTGTAGTAATCTCTACATCATGACAATGCATCTCTTGATCCTTAACCTGACGACGTCTCAAGCCACGCTGCGCATGCGTGTCTGGCGAACCCTGAAGCAGAGCGGGGCGGCGATCCTGCGCGACGGGGTCTATCTGCTGCCCGACGTGCGCCAGGGCTATGACATTTTCCTCAGCACCTGCCAGGTGATCCGCGCGGAGGGCGGGGCCGGGTATGTGTTTACGATTGAGTCGGCGGAAGAGGAGGCGCTCAGGCCGCTATTCGATCGTCGCGAACAGTATGATGCGCTGTTGCAGGATCTGCTGGTGCTGCAGGAGACGTTATCCGCCGACGGACTGGCGGCTCAGCTCAAACAGCTGCGTAAAATTCAGCGTGACTACCAGCGGATCGCGGCTATCGATTTTTTCCCGGGGGCCGCCCGGGAGCAGGCCGCTGAGCGACTGGCCACCCTCGAGCAGGCGATTAATCAGCGGCTATCGCCGGACGAGCCGCAGGCGGTTGAGGGCGAACTGAGCCTTCTGGATAGAGAGGCCTTTCGCGGCCGTTTGTGGGCCACCCGCCGACGCCCGTGGGTCGATCGTCTGGCCAGCGCCTGGCTAATTCAGCGCTTTATCGACCCTGATGCGCGGTTCCTGTGGCTGGCCGCGCCTGAGGACTGCCCGGCGACGGCGGTTGGTTTTGATTATGACGGGGCGCCGTTCAGCCACGTTGGCACGCGGGTGACCTTCGAAGTTCTGGTCCGGCGCTTTGCTCTGGAGGCCGCTATCCCCGACGCTCTGGGCCGGCTGATCCACTTCCTGGACGTCGGTGGGGTATCCACCCCGGAGGCGGCGGGGGTGGAAAGCATTCTTGCAGGGCTGCGGGAAACCATTACGGACGATGACCAACTGCTGGCGGCAGCCTGCTCGCTGTTCGACGGCTTACTGAAGTCCTGTGAAATGAGGTCTGGTAATCATGAGCAAAACGGTGGTTCTTCCGCAGACTGACAGCCCTTCCGTCGTCGCTTCCGTATCCTTCTGGCAGGCATTTCGCTTCTGGCTGAAGCTCGGCTTCATCAGCTTCGGCGGACCAGCCGGGCAGATCGCCATGATGCACCAGGAGCTGGTGGATAACCGACGCTGGATCTCGGAAGGGCGATTCCTGCACGCGCTCAACTTTTGTATGGTCCTGCCGGGCCCGGAGGCCCAGCAGCTGGCGACCTATATCGGCTGGCTGATGCATAAAACCTGGGGAGGCATCATCGCCGGGGTGCTGTTTATTTTGCCCTCGCTGGTGTTGCTCATCGCGCTGGCGTGGATCTACCTCGTCTGGGGAGATGTCGCGGTGGTGGCGGGGATTTTTTATGGCATCAAACCCGCCGTGGCGGCGATCGTGCTGCAGGCGGCGCACCGCATCGGCTCGCGGGCGCTGAAAAATGGCGCCTACTGGGCCATTGCCGCCGCAGCCTTTGTCGCTATTTTTGCGCTGAACGTACCTTTTCCGCTGATCGTCCTGACCGCGGCGATCGTCGGGTTTATCGGCGGACGGGTGGCGCCGGCGACCTTCGGCAAAGCCGACGCCCATCGCGCGCAGAGTCAGCCTGGCGGGGCCGCCATTATTGATGACGCGACGCCGATCCCAGCCCACGCCCTGTTCAGCTGGCGGCGCACTGCCCGGGTGCTGATCGCCGGGATACTGCTGTGGCTGGTGCCGATGGCCACCCTGGCGCTAATGCTGGGCTGGGCGCACCCGCTGACCCAGATGAGCTGGTTCTTTACCAAAGCCGCGTTGATGACTTTCGGCGGGGCGTATGCCGTCTTGCCTTACGTTTACCAGGGGGCGGTGACACACTATGGCTGGCTGAGCGCAGGGCAGATGATGGACGGCCTCGCACTGGGGGAATCCACCCCCGGACCGTTGATCATGGTGGTGACCTTTGTCGGGTTTGTCGGCGGCTACACCAAAGCGGTGTTGGGCGTTGATGATGTGCTGCTGGGGGGCATCGCGGCGGCGTGCCTGGTGACATGGTTTACCTTTTTACCCTCGTTTATCTTTATTCTCGCCGGCGGGCCGTTTATTGAAACCACGCATAATAAAGTGGGATTTACCGCGCCGTTGACCGCCATTACCGCCGCGGTGGTGGGCGTTATCCTGAATCTGGCGCTGTTTTTTATCTGGCATAGCGTCTGGGGGCCATCAGGTTTCGACCCATGGTCTGCGGCCATTGCTCTCGCCGCCGCCGGGCTGCTGTTTCGCTATAAGTGGAAGCTGACCTGGGTACTGGCCGCCGCCGCCGCGGTAGGGCTTATCGTCCATATGGCGGGACTGTCCGGCGCAGGGTGAGGTCGGCGTTGGGCTGAAAAGGCGGGAGGCAGGGACGGTATGGGGAAAGGGGCCGATGCCTGGTGAAACAGTCGTCGGCCGGAAGGTGTGGTAATAGCAATGTCTCTATTTCTCAAAGCATCTATAAGACTTCGCGTTACCAAAAACGAGCTGCGTAATTAAAATGCTTCATCTGATGTTCATCAACATATGAGCTAGTTTCATCGGTGACTACAGGATTTGTGGAGACGGTGTTACCTGAGATATATAACGGGATGCCTGCCTTATTTTTACCTGTGTAAATCCCGGCGTGATCTCCTGGCTTTTTGCCGTTAGACTGGGCGGGATAATCTACTCTTAAAACAATATCGCCAACGGCAATGTCGGAAATATTTATTATTTTTCCGTGCGCTAATGACTCCTGATAGAATTTCGCTACGCTGGCGGTTTTAGGCAGGCCGGGAATACCAGCCTGACAGCTACACCAGTAGATAAAAGCCATACACCATGGCGAGCCGGAGGGGCTACCCACGTAGTCGAGATAGGTATTTACCATCGGGCCAGAGTTGCTGTTAAGTGGTTCCTCTTTAACATTAAGCTGACTTCTTGCTGCGTTTATTAAGTCATTACCATTAGGCATGTTCTTATCCTCATCAGGTAGATTGTTAAATTGTGGATGGCAGAGAATGATTTTTTCGAGTTTCGCTCCTTATCTGGCTGAACTTTTCTGTTTTTATCTTTGAAGTATTTATTTATTCTTGAAGTATCTATTTAATTTTGCAAGGGGAAGGCTTGTCTGATAAGCGGAAGTAATATCTCGCCTGATTTTTTTGTAATTATGCCAATCAAAATTAATAAGAAATTGATAAGCGGTTTCTGCGCCAAGTCTAAACAGTTTAAGTTTGTTGGCATCGCACATACTGAAGTCTAACCAGCCAATGTCTCCAGTGTCTATGAATGATACTAGCTTATTGTAATCAGGGTTTTTTTTAATGAAATCGTAATTCATGGCATGTCTGGCGGTGTTGAACGATTGAGCAAATATATCAAGGGTGCTATTAATTTCATGACTGTGATCGTCAAGTTGCAGTTTGACACCAAATGTGGGTCTTGCTGGAACTTTTGTGGGGTTGTGAAAAACATCAATCGGAAAGTTTGACATGATGCCGCCATCAACAAAACAAGCGATAGGTGGCGGAAATCGAGTCGCTAATCTGCTTTGAAAACTAATGCCGGTATATTTTTGCCATTTCAATTGTAGATTATTATCCATATGAGGTATTTTTACCGTGTAGGGCTGAAAAACAAAAGGGATAGACATAGAGCAGCGGCAGAACACCGCGGGATTTACATCGTTCGCTTTTTCCCAGTATAGTTCTGCCATGACAGGAAGTTCAACTTTATATTCGGTGGCTAAATCCGCTGTTATCAGGCATAAATAGTCATGATTTACATCCAGTTCATCAAGGGATTGTTTACCTTCAAGTTGGGATGATTTATCAATGCTGGTGCTTCTAAGCTTCCATCCGTATGGAGTCGTCGCCATTCTTTTTCTAAGATCGTTTACTGTATAAATATTAAAAGATGATAGCTGTTTTTTAAGCCAGGACTCAAATTCATCGCCTCTATTAAGTCCTTGCATTATTTTTAAGTTGTCCGTTGTCGTAAGAAACCTTAAAAATGCACTAAAATATTTAAATCCTGACTTGTTTTTAGAGTTCATTAAGCCTGTGGCAGTATCCATAAATTTCTTTGGGTCATAATCTCCGTCCTTTTTCCCATCAATAAATGTATTTATTGGCATATTGGCGATCATATCTATTAGGCGTTCGCTTTTTTCTTTTTCAGGTACATCTATTGCAGATAATAACAAGGCGGCAATTGAACCGGCTGACGTGCCTGCGATACCAATGAATCTTATCCCTGCTTGCTCTAAAATATATATGTAACCTACAAGGGCTAATCCGAGGACGCCGCCACCCTCCATTACCAGATCAACGTATTGATGGCCATTTTCATCAATAGTGTCACTGAATTCTTTATTGGACAGGGCGGTGGCTTTATTTTTTATTTCTTCAACTTCTTTTAGGTACCTATTCACGGATAATGACATTTTAATTTCCTTAGCAACGGATCTGATCATTGTTGATCATAAAAGGGAATTTATTGGCCGTTATCAGAAGACCTCTTTTTTGCTCAAAGAGAAAATTGAGAAAATGCTGTGAACAATTTTTAACGGCCGTCTCGTCAACTACAGAAAAGTATAACGGAGGAAACAGAGACACCACTCATTCATATGAATGAGTGACGTAAAAAACTCGCCGTGCGGGCAGGGGGAAGAGAGACGGGCCCGCTCCGCGTTAGCCCGCACGCGGAGCGGGGGCGATCAGGTCGCGGGGCTTTCGCGGGTGGCCCGCGCCAGCGGGTTGCTGTCCAGCTCCAGCTGGTCGCGCAGCGCCCAGCCGCGCAGCTTGCCGGGGTTAAGCAATCCTGCCGGGTCGAGAGATTGTTTAACCGCCACCACGTCAGGGCGGATAACCCCCTGTTTGCCGTCCTCAACCTGCAGTACGTGGGGATTGTTAATTTTGACGTCGTTATCGCGAAATATCTGCATGATCGCGTTGAGACGTTCGGGCGTGGTATAGCGCACCAGCTGCAGACCGCTGGCGGTAAGGTTGCCTTCGATATCGCGCAGAAATTCAATATGGGACATTACCTCCCCGGCGAAATGCTGCTCCATCTGTAAAATTTGCTGCGGATAGCGCAGCGGATCAAACGCCGTCTGTAGATAGGTCAGCGTATTGTCCACCTTGAGCGCATGCAGGGTGGTGTGGTTCCAGCAGTATTCCATTAACGAGGCGTTTTGCGTCCGGGCCTCGTCGCTGGTCTGACGGATGGCGTTGCTCCCGCGATGGCGCGGTAACAGACTGGCGCAGAGTCCTTCGCTCTCCTTGGCGATCAGGCTGATAACCGCATGCTGGCCGGCGCGGTAACGATCTTTCAGGTGGCTAAAATAATCGGCGATCGGCGTGGCCAGCAGCGCCACCTGGCGCTTCACCAGCCCCGGGGAGCGGACGCAGGCGTTGGCATAGTTCAGCGCATCGGCGAAATCGTCAAACACGTCCAGGCGTTCTATCCACTGGTGCGCGGGAGCCAGCGCCAGCTCAACCTCGAGAATGATGCCGTTGGTGCCGTAGGCGTGATGCAGCAGCAGCGCTTCGGGAGCCGGGATGGTCAGTACGCGAGGGACCGGCTCGACGGTCATCACTTTGACGCTGAGCACATTGCCGGGCGCCGCCAGCGGCCCATAGTTGATGGAGCCGATGCCGCCGAACCCGCCGCCGTAGAGGCCGCCCAGGCTCGCCAGGCGATAGGTCGACGGCATACAGCGCAGCTCCCAGCCCGTCGGGCGGGCGGCGGTTTCGATGTCCGCCAGGCGAATGCCGGCCTGGGCTCTCACCGTGCCGTTGCCGAGGGCGACGATCTGGTTGAGCCCGGTCATATCCACCAGCATCCCGCCTTCGAGGGGGACCAGTTGGCCGTAGTTGCCGGTGGCGCTGCCGCGCAGGGTCAGCGGCAGCTGGTGCTGCGCGCAGGCGGCGACCAGTTGCCGCAGCTCCTCTTCATCGCGCGGGCGAACCACCGCGTCCGCCTGTTTTCCCGCCAGCTGCTCGGTGAGTACCGGACTGAACCAGTGAAAATCGCGGGAAAGCCGTTTGAGTTTCGCCGGCTGCAGGGTCCACTCCAGCGCCGGGAGTGCCTGCTGGATCGCCGCCATCGCTTGTTGACGCTGTTCATCAGTCATCATTCTTTTTCCTGTTCGTCAGCAGAACATTAATGAGATTGCACGGCTTCGCTTTCATGCCAGGCGCTGAGCGCCCGGCGCGAGACCCAGGACATCACGCCGAACAGCGCAATCCCGGCGAGAGAGATCAGCAGCAGCGCGGCAAACATCAGCGGGATATCCAGCTGATAGCCGGCCTGCAGGATCTGATAGGCCAGCCCGGTATTGGTCCCACCAGTGCCGGCGACAAACTCCGCCACCACCGCGCCAATCAGCGACAGCCCGCTGGAAATACGCAGCGCGCCGAAGAAATAGGGCAGCGCCGAGGGGATACGCAGTCGCACCAGCGTTTGCCAGCGGCTGGCGTGATTGAGGCGGAAATAGCTCAGCAGGCCGGGAGAGACGCTGCGCAGTCCCTGGGTGGTATTGGAGATGATGGGGAAGACCGCCATCAGGGTGGCGCACACCACCAGCGAGAGGGTGGCGTCCTTCACCCAGATGATGATCAGCGGGGCGATGGCGACGATCGGCGTCACCTGCAAAAACACGATGTAGGGAAACAGGGCGGTTTCCACAAACCGGTTCTGCACCAGGATAAACGCCACCGCGGCGCCGATGACAATCGACAGCAGAAACGAGATCAGGGTGATCTTAAGGGTGAACAGCAGCGCCAGCAGCAGCGGCGTGAGATGCGTCCACAGGCTGTCCAGCATCACCAGCGGCGACGGCACCAGAAAGGCCGGGATGCGGAAATAGCTTACCGTGCCCTGCCACAGGAGCACCACCGCCACCGCGACGAGGGTCGGATAGAGAATTTTGAGAAAACGCGGATGCTGGATCCACGGCGTTGCGGTTGTGGTTTTCATATTATGGCTCCATACCAGACTGGCTGGCCTGCAACAGACTGTCCTGCAGCTGACGGGCATACAGGGAAAAGGCCGGACTGACGCGGAACGCCTCGCTGCGCGGGAACGGCTCCCGGATGGCGATATCTTCCACCACCCGTCCGGGACGGGCCGCCATCATGATCACCCGCTGCGAGAGAAACACCGCTTCGTGGATCGAGTGGGTGACGAAGACCACCGTCAGGTTCTGCTCCTGCCACAGACGCAGCAGATCGCTGTCGAGCTTGTTGCGCGTAATTTCATCCAGCGCGCCGAAGGGCTCATCCATCAGCAGCAGCTTTGGCCGGGTGACCAGGCCGCGGGCGATGGAGACGCGCATTTGCATGCCGCCGGAGAGTTCGCGCGGCAGGACGTCGGCGAATTTGCCCAGCCCCACCAGTTCAAGGACTTCACTCACCCGGGTATTACCTTCCGCGCGCGGCACGCCGGCCAGATCCAGCGGCAGCCTGACGTTATTGCGCACGCTGCTCCACGGCATCAGGGTGGCTTCCTGGAAGACGAACGAGAGCGGATGCTGGGCCTTTTCCCGGCTGTCGCGCCGCCACAGCATCAGCTTGCCGTCGCTGGGCTCCACCAGGCCGGCGACCATCTTCAGCAGCGTACTTTTACCGCAGCCGGACGGACCGAGCAGGGTAATGAACTCCCCCTGATTGATGGTCAGGTTGACGGGCAGCAGCGCCCGGGTGCCGTTGCTGTAGATCTTCTCCGCCGACAGCACCTCAATGGCCGGCGTGGCGGAGGTGGGCGTAAAGCGGGTGTCGCTCATCACGGTCAGTTTCGGGGCGGTATTCATGGCATCACTCCGGCGTCTTTGACCATATCCAGGGTGTAAGTCTGCTCAAACGGCACCTTGCTGGCGTCGATCAGTTTGTTTTTCACCAGCATGTCCCAGGTTTTCTTCAGCCGCGGCTCGGTGATGATGCCGATACCGCCGGTCTTAGCATCGCCGCCGGTCACCAGCTGGTAGTGCTTCATCTGGGCAATGCCAAAGGCGATCTGCTCGGCGCCCATTTGTGGATTCGCTTTGCCGATCAGATTGTTTCCGGGGGTGGGATTCTGCAGGTAGCTTTTCCAGCCCTCCATGGAGGCTTTGACGAAGGCCGCCACCGCCGCCGGACGTTTGCGGATGGTGTCCGCCATACAGATGATCGAGTTGCCGTAGGGCGGGTAGCCCCAGTCGCTGAGCGGATAGACATAGAACGGCTGCCCGCCTTTGGCGACGGAGAACGGCTCGGAGGTGACGTAGCCCTGCTGCACCAGATTTTTATCGGCGAGGAACGGCTGGACGTTAAAGGTATAGGGGCGCACTTTGCTGCCAGCCAGACCCAGCTCGCTCTTCGCCCACGGCCAGAAGGAGGTATAGGCCTCGGTGGCGAGCAGGAAGGTTTTGTCTTTAAGCTCAGCCGGGTTGCTTACTTTGTCATGGGTGATAAACACCGTCGGCGAGTGCTGGAACACGGTGGCGACGGTTACCGCATGCACCCCCGCCTGCCAGGTCTCCAGCGCCTGGCCGTTGTCGCCAAGGGTGCAGTCCGCCTGACCGGCCGCCATCAGCTGCATAACGTTGATCTGCGGGCCGCCCATTTTAATTTCGACATCGAGACCGGCGTGTTGGTACAGCCCGGTGGCCTGGGCCTGGTAAAACCCGCCGTGCTCCGCCTGGGCATACCAGTTGGTGAGAAACGTAAACTTCTCCGCCGCGAAGGAGGAGGCTGAGGTCGCGAGGGCGGCCACGGTCAGCAGGGTAAAAACGGGCGTCGATCTGGTATTCATCAGGGCTCCTTGGAATCAGCAGCGATAGAGGGGGGGAGGGACTGGACAAAGCCGTGCCAGTGCTGTTTGCCCCAGGTCGGTTCGCGACGTTCGACCCAGGCCATGCGGTGGATCTCGATGATTGCCTGCGCCCAGCTGGCGGCGAGGGAGTCGAGCAGCCCTTCGCCTTGCTCCCGCGTCGCCGGGGTCGGGTCGCCAATCACCCCGCTGGGGCCAAAGTCATACGCTGCCCATGCCGCCGCCGGGCGGCCTTTCGACAGGGTCGGGCAGGGGAATTCCGGCGGGAAGTTGGCGACCGCCCGCTCCATATGAACGCACTCCGGCGCCAGCGCCAGCATCAGCGCCGTTTCGCTATGGCCGGCGTGCATCGCCATCCGCTGTTCATGCGGGCTGAGAAACTGTTTTTCGCAGTTGGGCACGTTGAACACATCGTGCGGGATGGCGATGAAATCCCCGTGGCGCAGGCGCATTTCCCGGCAGGCGATCTGCAGGATCTGCGGCTGGCCGCCGTGGCCGTTGATCATCAGCAGCTTGCGAAAACCGGCCCGATAGAGAGATTCGGCGATCTCCAGCAGGGTATGCAGCAGCGTATCGCCGCTGAGGGTCAGGGTGCCGGGAAAATGCAGATGCTCCTCTGACTTACCGTAGACGATCGGCGGGATGGCGTAGGCCGGGATCGCCGCCGGTAGCCTGGCGAGGGCATGGCCCGCCACGCCGGAAGATATCACGCTGTCCACCGAGCAGGGCAGATGCGGGCCATGCTGTTCGATCGCCCCGGTGGGGAGGACGATAACCGTATTGCTTTTATCCGGCAGGGCGGCCACGTCCGTCCAGCTCAGGAAAGGGAGAAAGCGCGCTGCAGGAATGTAACCGTTAATCATCGCGGTGCCTCGAGTGAATTGGCTGGGGTAACCAGACGGTTGCTTCGACTTCAATCAATACCGTGGCGTCGGGCAGCATTTCGCTGACCTGCACCACGGTGGAAACGGGCGGTTGGTCGGGATAAAACAGCTTCCTGACCCGGCTGTAATAGGGAAAATGGTCAAGGTTGCGAAAGTACTGCACCAGCTTGATAACGTCGCTCATCTGCCCTCCCGCGGACTCCACGGTGCGGCGGATGCTTTCCAGGACGTACCAGCTCTGGGCGAGGATCGGCCCCTGTTTCGCATCGGTTGAAAATTCGCCGGTCGCCCCCAGCAGCTCCCGCACCGGCTCAGGCACATCCTGAAAGCCATTGACGATGGTGCCGGTCAGGGGATTGACCGGAATAATGCCGGAGAGAAAGATAAAATCGCCGGCTCTGCGCCAGGCGGCATACCGCGCCAGCGGCGCCCCCGCGCCTGCTTCAAGACTCATGTGCCATCTCCTCCTGCCACACTCGCCGGTGGGTTAACCTGCCGTGGTTAACCACCAGACGGGCGGCGCTGTTTAAAGGCCAGGTAAAGCGGTCGCTACCCGGGAAAATCACCACGCTGGCCGCCGCCCCGACGGCAAAGGGCACCGCGTCTGCCGGCGAACTGGTTAGCGCCGCGCGATCGCAGATCAGCCGCGACTGCCGGTCGAACGGGTCGCTAAGCTGGGCGCTGAACAGGCCGCAGGCCAGGGTGTCCAGCGGGTCGTAGCTTCCCGCCGGACAAAAAGCGTCCTGCACGTTGTCGCACCCAAGCAGGGTGGCCACGCCGGCGGCCTGCGCCTCGTGCAGCAGGGTGATCCCCCGCTGGCGCGGCGTGCGGCCGAACGTCGCATCCTGCAGCAGCAGGTTGGTCATCGGCAGGGCGATAAGGGTGACGCCGTGCGCCGCCAGCTGACGCAGGATTTGCGCCGCCTGCGCGTCGCTGCCGGCGGCCAGCGCGCAGCCGTGGCTGCAGCAGATATGTCCGGGGAAAGGGTGGCGGGAGAGATGATCCGCCAGCCAGGTCAGCCCCTGAGACACCTCGCTGAGCTCCTCATCGATATGCAAATCCAGATCCAGTTTCCAGCGGGCTGCGCTATGCAGCAGGTTTGCCATGGCGGCGGCGTCCCAGTTGGAGGAGTGGATGAAGCCGCCCAGCAGGCAGCGCTCCCCGCTGTTGGCGACCGCACGGGCAATGGCCTCGGCATCCGCCGGATCCTCAAACAGAGGCAGCGGGACCAGCGCCACCCGCTCCAGGGTGATGCCGCCGGTATCGAGGCGGGCGATCTCCTGCCAGGCGTCCGGCGCGTCGGTGGTAAACCAGTCGATATGGCTGCGCAAATGGGTCACGCCATTCGCTGCCGCCCGGGCCAGCGCGGCGGACGCCCGACGTTGAATATCCGCCCCGGTCCAGTGTCGGCGATCCTCATGCATGGCGTGGATCGCCGGCAGCAGCCCGGCCTGCGCCGGACGGCAGCGTTCAATGGTAAAGGTTTTATCCAGATGGGCATGGGGTTCCACCAGACCGGGGAGCGTCAACGCCCCCGCCAGATCCCACAGGCCGGGAGCCGGCTGGTCGGTTGGGGTCAATGCGGCGATCCGGCCATCGCGAAAGGCCAGGTCCGCCAGCAGCGGTTCACCGTTGGCCTGCGTCGGCCAGCCTTCGGGCAGCGCCCAGGCCGGGAGTCGGGCGCGGCTGATACCGGTGAGCGGCGCGCAAGAGGAGGAGAATGTCATCGTCAGTCTCCTCACAGATCCAAAACCAGACCCGGTGATTTCGCCCGCGAACAGCAGAGCGTGATCTGGTCGTTGCCAGCTTTCTCTTCCGCCGTCAGCACGCTGTCCCGGTGCTCGGGGATCCCGTCGAGGACCCCGGTAATACATGACCCGCACATTCCCTGTTCGCAGGAGAGCATGACCTCCACCCCGGCGTGCTGTAATACCTGAGCAATGGTTTGATCCGCGGCGACCTGCAGACGCTGCCCGCTGGAGGCCAGCTCAATATAAAAAGCGTTTTTCGCCGCAGTATTATTTTCCGCCGCGGGAGTGAAGCGCTCGAATACAAATTGCGACGGCGACCAGCGATATTCATCCATGACCGACCGCAGTCGCTGAATAAAGCCCTCCGGGCCGCAGGCCACCACCGCGGTATCAGGATCGGGCGCGGTTAAGCATGGGGGGATCTGCTGGCGAAACGACTCGCCTTCCTCGCTGCAGTGAATCGCCACCGTGCCGCTCGCGGCCAGCTGAGCCAGGCGCGGGGAGAAGGCGGTCTGGCGCGAGCTGGCGACATAATAATGCAGCTCCAGCTCTCCCTTTCTGGCGGCAATCGCGTCAGCCATCGCCAGCAACGGCGTGATGCCGATACCGCCGGCAAACAGCAGGTAGCGCCCGGCTTGCGGCAGGGGGAAATGGTTGCGCGGCTGCGAAATGGAGAGCCGATCGCCGGCTTTGAGCTGCTGGTGCAAATAGCGTGAGCCGCCGGTGGAAGCGTCCGCCAGCCTGACGCAAACTTCATAGCGATTTCCGCGGTCAGGCATGCCGCACAGGGAATATTGCCGCGGGCCAACGCCGGGAATAATAATATCGATATGCGCCCCGGCGGAGTAGGCCGGTAATATTTCCCCGGCCGCTGCCTGCAATATTAAAGACAGATTTCCCTCTCCGTTAGGCCGTATTTCCCCGACCGAGACCGAAATAAAATCGTGGCTGTGCATTACCGTTTACTCTCCCTCATTCCGCTGTCTGCAGGGCGGCCAGGGTCGGCGAAGAGATAACTCCCCTTCGCGGTGAACTGTCCGGCGTGCAAGAAAATGGGTGAAACGATCGTTTCTCCGCTATGAATGCTACGGTATTGTGATAAAACTGTTGCGTCCAGAGCTTTGATTCGCACAACCCGTTGCAAAAAAGAGAGCACCCAAACGATGTTTGCCTTCTCCCGATTTCTGCTCTATTTCACTGAAGTGGCCCGTCAGGGGTCGTTTCGTAAAGCGTCAGAGGCGCTGCATGTCTCTGCGTCCTCTATCGACCGTCAGATTTTGCGTGTGGAACAGGAGCTGGCGATGCCGCTCTTCGAGCGCCATCCCACCGGGCTGCGGCTGACCGCCGCCGGGGAGCTGCTGCTGCATGCGGCCAATAACTGGAAAAAGGACTTTACCCGGGTCTGTGAGCAGCTGGATGACCTGCGCGGACTGCGGCGCGGGCATGTGCGCATCGCCACCATCGATGCCATTAACCGGCATTTCTTTTCGACGATGCTCAAAGAGGTGCATAAACATTATCCCAACATCTCTTTTACATTGACCACCATCAACAATATCCACATCCAGCAGGCGCTGATCTCCGGCGAGGCGGATTTCGGCATCATGCTCAATCCGCAGACCTCCCGTGAACTGCAGGTAAGGGCGTTTGCCGAAATGAATATGGGGATCGTGGTGCCGACCGGCCATCCGCTGGCCAGCCGCAGCGCTGTGCGCTTTAGCCAGTGCATCGACTACCCGTTTATCCTGCCCTCCGCCCCATTGATGATCAGCGAACCGGTAGAGGCGCTGGTGAACATCAGCGGCAACGAGGTGAAGGAGGTGGCAGTGTCGAATAACATCCACATGATCCGCACCCTGATTAAAGAGCAGATGGGTATCGGCATACTGTGCCGGCTGGATATTCTCGATGAGATTGAGTCCGGCCAGCTGGCGTTTGTGCCGCTTACCGATCCGCAGCTTAAGCCTTTCACGCTGGCGCTGTGCGTCTCGCCCGCCCGCCAGCTTTCACTTGCCGCCTCGATGATGTTGAACCAGCTGGAGATGCTCTTCAGCCAGCTGTGAGAGACCGGCAGGCACTAAAATCATTCATTAGCGCACCATAATGGTGCGTTTTTTGTGTGCATGAATCAAAGGTTGCATGCCCCAGGGCGGCGGCGCAGGCGATTTTGCGCGGCCGCGCGCGGGCGATAAAATCTGGCATTGTTTTTGTATAGCTAAGTGTGAGTAGAAGCGGTCAGTACGGGTTATCCATACGGGACATTGCTCAGTCACCATGTCGCGGTTCAATGTTGACCGGGATGGGAGGCTGAGCCACATTCGCTCGCTCCCCCTCCCGGCGTAAAGAGGAGAGGGATAATGAACACAGGCGCACGCCTTCCCCGGGGTTTACGCTGGCTGGGCCTGATGGCCCTCGGCGGTGTCTCGCTGGCCGTTCAGGCCGAGGAGAAAATCGTTCTGCTGACCTCCTGGTACGCTCAGGCGGAGCAGGGGGGGTATTATCAGGCTCAGGCCACTGGGCTGTACAAAAAATATGGTCTCGACGTCGAGATCCGCTCCGGTGGCCCCCAGGTCAACGGCATGCAGTTGCTGTTGTCGAAGCGGGCCGATGTGATCATCGGTTACGATCTGCAGCTGCTGGAAGGCATTCAGCGCGGCTTCCAGGCGAAAGCCATTGCCGCTCCCTTTCAGTACGATCCCCAGGGGCTGCTGACCCACGCCGATGTCACCTCCCTGCAGGGGCTGAAAGATAAAACTATTCTGGTCTCCAGCTCCGGTCAGGCGACATGGTGGCCGTGGCTGAAGGCGCAATACCAGCTGAGCGACGCTCAGGTTCGCCCCTACACCTTCAATATTCAACCCTTTGTCGTCGACGACGCTGTCGCCCAGCAGGCTTATGTCAGCTCCGAGGTGTTCCAGGTGCAGAAGGCTGGGGTGAAGGCGAACTTCTTCCTCTTTTCTGAGCATGGTTACCCTCCCTATGGCGGCATTCTTATCGCCCGCCCGGACACCATCGCCGAGCGTAAAGCGGCGATGGCGAAGTTTGTCCGCGCCTCAATGGAGGGCTGGGTGAGCTATCTCAAGGATCCGGCGCCGGGCAATGCGCTGATTAAGCAGGACAATCCGAAAATGACCGACGATCTGCTCGCCTGGGGCGTGACCCAGATCCGTGAGCATCATCTGATCGACGGCGGGGATGCCGCCAGCCAGGGCTGGGGGACGATGACCGACGCGCGCTGGCAGAAGACCCGCGATTTTATGGTCAGCGCCGGTCTGCTGGCGGCGGCCACCGACTGGAAACAGGCCTACACCACCGAATTTGTTCAGGCCATGCAGGTTAAACCCTGAGGAGCGACGCCATGTCATTAATTATTAAAAATGCCCATGCCATCCTCAGCGGTCTGCCCGGAGAGGCGGCTCGGCTGGCCGGGCCAGATATTCGCATCCGCGACGGCAAGATTGCGGCCATCGGCAGCCTGACGCCGCTGCCGGAAGAGCGACAGATCGATGCCCGCGACTGTGTGATCTATCCGGCATGGGTGAACACGCACCACCATCTTTTTCAGTCGCTGCTGAAGGGCGAGCCGCAGGGGCTGAACCAGAGCCTGACGGCCTGGCTGAGCGCCACGCCGTACCGCTTTCGCGCGGCTTTCGATGAGCATACTTTTCGTCTGGCGGTGCGCATTGGCCTGGTGGAGCTTCTGCGCTCGGGCTGCGCCAGCGTGGCGGATCACAACTACCTGTACTGGCCGGATATGCCCTTCGATACCTCGGAGATTGTCTTCAGCGAAGGGGAAGCGCTGGGGATGCGCATCGTTCTGTGCCGGGGTGGGGCGACCCAGGGTCGGGCGGTGGAACAGGATCTGCCGGTGGCGCTGCGTCCGGAAACCTTCGCCGGCTATATGGCGGATATCGAACGGCTGGTCAGCCGCTATCACGACCCCCGGCCCGATTCTCTGCGCCGGGTGGTGATGGCGCCCACTACCGTCCTTCACTCCGCGCCGGGCGCCCAGCTGCGGGAGATGGCGAAGCTGGCCCGCCAGCTGGGGATCCGGCTGCACAGCCATTTATCGGAAACCGTCGATTATCTTGACGCCGCGCGGCAGAAATTCGCCATGACGCCGGTGCAGTTCTGCGCGGAGCATGACTGGCTGGGAAATGACGTGTGGTTTGCCCATCTGGTGAAGCTGCTGCCGGAGGAGATTGCCCTGCTGGGCCGCACCGGAACCGGCATCGCCCATTGCCCGCAAAGCAACGGTCGGCTGGGCAGCGGCATCGCCGATCTGCTGGCGCTGGAGCAGGCCGGGGTCCCGGTCTCGCTGGGGGTGGATGGCGCTGCCTCCAATGAGGCGGCGGATATGCAAAGCGAAGCCCACGCCGCATGGCTGCTGCAGCGCGCGCGCAAGGGGATGCTGGCGCAGCCGCGCTACGCCGGAGGCACCTTCGAGGGCGGGGCCGATGCGGCCACGGTGGAGGATGTGGTGCGCTGGGGCAGCGCCGGCGGGGCGCAGATCCTCGGCTTAGCGCAGAGCGGCACTCTGCAGGTCGGCATGCAGGCGGACCTCGCCATTTACCGGCTGGACGATCCGCGCTACTTCGGCCTGCACGATATGGCCATTGGGCCGGTGGCCTGCGGCGGGCGCGCCGCGCTGAAGGCGCTGCTGCTCAATGGCCGACCCATCGTGGAAGATGACGCCATTCCCGGTCTCGACCTTGACGCGATGCGCCACGACGCGCTGGCGGCCGTCCGTACCCTCCAACAGCGCGCCGCTGTTTAACTGATAACAGGATAATGACGATGAACGCAACCACCCAGAATCAACGCTATGCCTTACAGGAACTGGAAAAAGAGGCGCTGATGGGCGCCGAGGGCGAAGAGACCTTCATCCGCGAAGTGCGCTGTATCGACCTGTCGAACTTTGCCGAAAGAAAAAATGATATTGCCGAACAACTGTGGGAGGCGGCGGTGGAGATCGGCTTCTTCCAGGTCAGCCACCATGGTATTCCGCTGGCGGAGATCCGCCAGGCGTTCAGCACGACCGAGGCGTTTTTCAACCTGCCCGACGAGGTGAAGCGCCAGTATCCGCTGGCCGGCAACGCCGGCTGGGAGAGCAAGGCGCAGGTTCGGCCATCGACCCGCACGCCGGATCAAAAAGAGTCCTATCAGATAACCCGTCCGCTGATGGATGGGCGCTGGCCCAGCGATCGGGAGCTGCCAGGCTTCCGACAGACGATGCTCGGGTTTGAATCGCAGTGCTGGCAGCTGGGGATGAAGATCCTCTCCTGCTTTGCGTTAAAGCTCGGTTTTCCGGAATCGTTTTTCACCACCGCGCACGATCCGCAGCGTGACACCTATCAGAGCACCTTGCGCATGCTGCACTACTATGCAACCGAGCAGTCGCAGCAGGGAATGTGGCGGGCCGGCGCGCATACCGATTTTGACTGTCTGACGCTGCTGTTCCAGCGCCCCGGTCAGGGCGGCCTGCAGGTTTGTCCCGGTAAAGACCGCGAAAGCCAGCAGTGGACCAGCATTGAGCCGCGCGAAGAGGTCATCACCTGCAATATCGGCGATATGCTAATGCGCTGGAGCGACGACCAGTTGCCGTCTAACTTCCACCGGGTGAGAAACCCGCTGCCCCACGAATATCAGGGGCCGCGCTACAGCCTGGCGTTTTTCTGCCAGGCCAATAAAGATGTCGAGATCCTCGGGCCGCAGAGAAAGTACCCGCCCATCAGCGCCGAGGATTATCTGCAGCAGCGGATCCAGGCCAATTTTGCCAAAGGGTAAGATGCTCCCTTGAGTGGTATGTCCTGCCGCCGGCTTTTCAGGGGGTAGGGCTTGCCGATACGGGTGACAAGGGTATCTCTGCCGCAGCCATAAAATCGATAAAACAGCGTATTCGCGGTGACAGGTAGCGGCTGGCGGGCCACAGGACCGAGAAATGCCCATCCTTGACGCAACAGCCGGGCAACACCTCCTGCAGTTGTCCCTCGTTGATGGCCTCGCGCACGACAAAATCAGGCACATAAGCGATGCCCATCCCCGCCGCGCTCAAGCGAATGGCGGCCTCAATGTTATTGACTGTCATAATGGCAGCGGCCCTGAAATCTCCCGTCAGCCGCATATCGCGCAGTTCCCAGGGCTGGATCAGCCCTGTCGCGGGGAAGCGAAAAAAAATACACTTGTGCGCCGCTAATTCCGCTGGCGAGCCGGGAACGCCGTATTCCGCCAGATAGGCCGGACTGGCGCAGAGCACAAAACGAAAGCCCCCCAGCTTTCTGGCGATCAAGCGGGAGTCCGCTAGTTCGCCGCTGCGGATAGCGACATCAAATCCTTCATCGATCAGATTGACCAGCCGGTCACTAAAGTCGAGATCCAGTTCAACCTGCGGATAAAGACGGCTAAAGGCGGTGAGGGCGGGGAGCAGCAGGCGGTAGCCGATGACAGGCAGTGAAATCCTCAGTTTACCGGTGGGCTGTGAGAGACTGCTGGTCAGCTCAGACTCGGCCTCCTGGATCTGCTCCAGGATACTCTGGCAGCGGGTCAGAAACGCGGCCCCCTCCGCCGTCAGGCTGACGTTTCTGGTGCTACGGTTGAACAGCCGGACCCCCAGCTTATGCTCAAGCCGGGCGACATTCTTACCCACCGCCGAGGCAGATATCCCCAGCAGCCTGGCGGCCTGAACAAAGCTTAGCGTTTCGGCGGTGCGGACAAAGGACGTCAGCGAAGTGAGGCTGTCCATCGATTATAAACCTTTTGTCTCTTAAGAAGATATTTTCAGTCTATTTATCGGCAAGAACATCCGCAATAGGATGGCGATAGTTTATTCATTCCTTGCCGACTGATGAGGGTCGCCCGATGTTACTCACCGCCAGAACACCTTCCCGATACGCCAGCGCCCTGGCCGCGCTTTCTGTCTTTATGGCGGCCTTGCTGCTGCCGTTAAGTTTTACCGGCGGCGTCATGACCACCCCGGCGATACAGCAGTCGCTGGGCGGCTCTCCCGCTGCGCTGTCGTGGCTGACCAATGGCTTTATGCTGACTTTCGGCAGCTTTTTGCTGGCCGCAGGGGTGACGGCGGATGCCATCGACAGAAAACGTATTTTTATCGCCGGCGCCGCGCTGTTTTGCCTGAGCAGCCTGCTGTTTTGTCTGACGCACAATCTCTTCCTGTCAGGCGTGCTGAGGGCGCTGCAAGGTCTGGCCGCGGCGATGATTTTAGCCAGCGGCAGTGCGGCGCTGGCCCAGCTGTATGACGGCGCTCAGCGGACGCGGGCATTCAGCATCCTGGGCACGGTGTTCGGCGCCGGCCTGGCGTTCGGCCCGCTGCTGATCGGCTTCATGACCGACGCGGTGGGTTGGCGCGGCGTATACGCCCTGTTTGCGCTGCTCTCGGCGATGGTTCTGCTTATCGGTCTGGCGTATCTGCCGGCGGCAGAACAAAGCCAGCCGCGGACACCCGACAACCTCGGCTTAACCCTGTTTACGCTGGCCCTGATGCTGTTTACTGCATCGCTTATGGTCATTCCGGCCCGCGGCTTTTTATCGCTGACCACGCTGGCCTTGTTCATCGCGTCGGCGGGACTGTTCGTGGCGTTTGCCGTGCGCTGCCAGAGGGTGAGCAACCCGGTGCTGGAACTCTCCCTGCTGCGCCATCCGCGTTTTGTCGGCGTACTGTTGCTGCCTGTCGCCACCTGCTGTTGCTACGTGGTCCTGCTGATTGTTGTTCCACTGCATTTTATGGGCGGAGAGGGGATGAGTGAGTCGCAGAGCGCGCTATATCTGATGGCGCTGACCGCGCCGATGCTGATTTTCCCATCCGTTGCGGCCCTGCTCACCCGCTGGTTTTCACCGGGGCGGGTATCCACGGGAGGGCTGACGATGGCCTCCGTCGGGTTGCTGTTGCTGGGCGATGCTTTTCACAGTAACCATCTTTCGCAATTGGTGCTGGCGCTGATCCTCTGTGGGGCGGGGGCGGCGCTTCCCTGGGGGCTGATGGACGGCCTGGCGATATCCGCTGTGCCGGTGGCGAAAGCCGGTATGGCGGCAGGCCTGTTCAACACCGTTCGCGTTGCCGGCGAGGGGATCGCCCTGGCGATAGTCTCCGCGGTATTAACGGCAAGCAATACCCTGACCCTGCAGAGTCGCGTTCACGGGTATGCCCCCGAGGTGATTCACCGCGCCGCAGGCTGGCTGGGAGCCGGCAATATGCCGCAGGCGGCTGCGCTTTTGCCTGACTTTTCCCTCCGGGCGCTGCGCGAGAGCTATGACTCTGCTTATACGCTACTGTTTAGTGGGCTGGCGGTTGTCACCCTGCTGTGCGCCCTGATGGTCTGGCGGACGCTATGCCGGAAGGGGAGCGCTATCCAAACCCGCAACAGCGGATCCTGAGCCTCCTTGATAGCGCATTGGCGTCACGCTCCCGGCAACCGCCTTTCCCGGTCTGCTTAGCGAACCGGGACTGTCATTGTTTCGCTGGCGGAACTATGCTGATCAGGGCGGCCACATGCGCCGCTCCGGCAGCGGAAACAGTGACTCACAGGTGGCGGTATGGCGAGTGATCCGGAACTGATTTACATCGAGATCCTGGAAACGGTGCTGATGGCCACCCTGGATCCCGATTTGTGGAAATCGGCATTGCAGAAACTGGCGTTCCTCACCGGCCATCAGTACGCGGCATTTCTGTTCTACGATAAAGGCAATGCGCATCTGTTGACCGATTCATTCCTGCTGGAGGAGAAGGTCTTCACCGCCTATCGCGACGTGTTTCTGGCCATCGATCCCGCCGAAAAAATATTGACCGCGTTACCGGTCGGGCAAATGTACCGGGACCGCGAGTATTTAGGCGATAAATTTATTGCCGGCAGCGTCTATTACAATGAGTTTCATCACCCTAACGATCTGAATAATCTTACCAGCGTCAAGCTATGCACCCTCAATGGCTATGCCACCTATCTGTCACTGATGACGGCCAATACGGCGGCTTATCCGCAGCCGGCGCAGTTTGAACTGTTCAGGCGCTTGATCCCGGCGTTAAAAACCGCCTGCCAGCTTCACGCCCGATTTGAACAGCTGCGAGACACCATAAAATACCAGAGCGCGGTGATGGACAACGGGATCTACCCGGTATGGCTGGTGGATCATGGCGGTAAAATTCTCTACGCCAGCGCGCATGCCGAACGCTACCTGCGCGCTAACACCCGCCTCTCCTGGTATAGCGGGGGCGATACGCTGTGCCTCAATACCGACAGTAAAAAACTGAAACGGGCTATCGAGCAGGCCACCCGGACGGCAGAGCCGCCGAGGGCAGGCGTGTGCTATACCGCCGGGCGTCAGCCGAAACCAATCCTCGTGATCCCGGCGGCCCGCCAGACCGGGATGGCCTGCGTGATTATTCCCGAGCCGTTTCTCACCGGCAGCGCCTTGATGGAACTGTTTAACGTCAAGCCTGCCGAAAATGCGGTGGCGGAGCTGCTGGTGCGGGGCATGACGCCGGATGAGTGCGCCTTACATCTGGGCGTATCTATCGCCACCATCAGAACCCACCTTAGCGCCCTGTACCGGAAAACCCACACCCGTAATCAGGCAGAACTACTGCTGATCATTCGCGCGATTCACGGCTGATTTATTTCATCCACTCATTCATATGGATGAGTGGATCTGTTATTACCGCCATTATAATCCTCCTAAAACGAATGAAGGATTTAATCGCTCTCTGAGCGGTCAGTCCGTATATCTAATTCCTGCTGGATGGGAGTGGTTAATATGTTTTTCTTCCGTGTGATAGCCATCGCAATTTTATTCCCTGCTTTAATATCCTGCACAACGCAAAAAGCCCTAAATGAAACCGGGAAGGAGATTGATAAAGGCCATTATGGTGTCGCGACATGGTATGTCGCAACCTTACCCGTTGTCATGCTTTATGACGTATTTACTCTCGGCGGTACCAGCGACCCGCAAACGGGATATAATACGGTCGCCAGCGTCGCGAATAAACAACCGGTGACTCAGTCAGCCCACAGTTCATCAGGTACGCGGTCTCAATCTACAATTCAAACCGCTGCTGGCGGTTCAGTTGCGACCGTCACAACGCCTCAAAACGTCGCCCTGAGAACAGCGTCTTCGCAAGGGCCGTCATCGGTTTCTTCGTCAGTCAAATCCTATCCTCCGGCTGATAATTGCCTTACCCGTGATTCGACGTCGAATTCACTGGCAGACTTCTGGATTAACCACTGTGGCTTTGCCGTTACCGTGATGTGGTTTGATGCGAATGATTGTCGTACGGGGTGTATGGATGGCGTGGGGGCGAATTCACGCCAGTCAATAACAAAAGGAAGGGCGGGAAGCGCTTATACTTCCGTGGCTTGTCCAAAACCTTCTACACCAAAAGGACCCGATGGCATTCATCAGTGGGCCAACGAAGGGCATCATCAATGTACTTCCTGAGTCGTGGATAGCCAGGCCAGAGATATTCTGGCCTGGCTATCCAATCGAGCTTTTCGTCTCTATCGAATGGTCGACGACGTTAGCCGGAACCGAGCCAGCAAACATCGCGCGTAATCAGTTAGCAGAACGTCGCGCCGTCTGGATCGTCATCAGCGCGGCCACGATCAGCATCCCGGCGCTCAGGCAAAAGGTGCTCTCATAGCCCAGATGGTCGAATAAAATACCGCCGACCGTTGCACCAAGGGCAATAGAAAACTGCACTGTGGCGACCATCAGTCCCCCGCCTGATTCGGTATCCGCTTTGCTGGCATGGGCGACCCAACTCCACCACCCCACCGGCGCTGCGGTGGAGAGTACGCCCCACAGGGCCAGCAGAATCGACACCGCAACAAGGTTTGTCGCCAGCGGGATCAGTAATAACGCAATCAGGGCCATCAGTAGCGGAATAATGATTAACGTTTTATAGAGCTGCTTTTTAATCACCAGTCCAATAGCCGTAGTCCCCGCCAGTCCGGAAATACCGATCGCTAATAATAGTAGCGAGATGGTCCTGGCATCGACCTGAGCGATCAGTTCGAGGTACGGGCGAATATAGGTGAATAAGGTAAATTGCCCCATAAAAAAAATACCGGCCGCGCCCATGCCAATCGCCACCGAACGATCGCCCAGTAGTCTGCGCAGACCGGAACCGCTAGCGGCCTGGTGCGCTCCCGCTTTCATTGAGGGAAGGCTTATCCATTGCCAGATAAAGGTTACCACGGCGATGGGCACCAGGCTCAGAAAGGCGCCACGCCAGCTGGTGACTGACGACAGATAGCTACCCAGCGGTGCGGCCACCACGGTGGCAAGCGCATTGCCGCCATTAAAAACGGCCAGAGCGCGCGGAACCTGACTAATATGGACCAGCCTGACCGCCGTGGCGACAGACATTGACCAGAAGCCGCCAATGACTAGACCAATCAATGCGCGCCCTAGCATATAAATGCTGAAATTCGGCGCCATCGCTACAATTAAAGCCGAAATTCCCATCAACGCGGTCAGGAGTAACAGCAAATATTTGCGGTTCATTTTACCTACCAATCTGCGAATACACAGGCTGGTTAAAACAGCACATATTCCTGAGATCGTCATTCCCTGACCCGCGGTACCTTCGGTGATCTCCAAATCCATAGCGATGGGGGAGAGCAGACTCACCGGCATAAATTCTGAAGCAATTAGCGTAAATACGCAGAGCGTGATGGAAAATACCCCCCTCCAGTTGGAGGAGTGATTTTTATCATCATCATAAGCTGAATGTTTTCTGAGATCCATAATAGGGTTTATTACACCTTAACGTTTACGGCAGGCGTCACTCTGTATTGGTTGATCGCGAATGAAAGGGACCTTCCCGAAGCCCATTCGTATTCGCCATTAAAGCGCATTTTGCAAAATAACTTCGACAACATCAGGCGAATAGGTTTCGGCGATACCAAAGGCCCGGATATGCGATTTAACATTGTCGATAATTGAAGGTAATGCCTCGGCAGAAATATTCACCTCGGAAAGTCTCACCGGCGTGCCGATTTTCGTAAACCAGGATTCCAGTGCAGCAATACCTTCTTCCGCACTTTCCACGTTAAAAACTACCCGGGCGAAGCGGTTAAACTGGGCTTTATTTTGGGACTGGTACCATTTCATCCATGCAGGCATCACCACCGACATCCCGGCGCCATGAGGCACGTCGAACAGGGCAGACAACGAGTGCTCAATCGCATGGTTAGGATAACTATAATCCGCGGCGCCGGAGAAGGTTATCCCATTTTGCGCCAGCGTCGAAGCCCAGGCAAATTCGCCGCGTGCCGCAATATTTTGCGGATCGTTAAGCAGTATATCCGTTGTTTCGATGACGGTTTTAATCAATGATTCAATCAGTCTGGACTGCAGCCTGGGCAGTACGGTGGCCGTAAAGTACACCTCGATCAAATGCGAAATAATGTCCGCTGCCGAGTAGACCAGGTATTCCCTCGGAACACCCGTCATCAAAGCCGGGTTTAATACCGTCACCCGTGGACGAGTGGCATCGTTACCAATGGATAATTTTTCTTTTGTTTCTTCGTTAACCACCACGGCATACGGATTCATTTCGCTACCGGTGGCCGCGAGGGTCAGAATGGCATATATCGGCAGTGCGGAGATTAATTCCCCGTCGCCAGTGAACAATTCCCAGGCGTCGCCTGGATAGTCGACTCCCGCAGCAATCGCTTTCGCGCTGTCAAGAACCGAGCCGCCACCGATGCTGATAATCGCCTGTACCTTTTCCTTACGCGCCATCTCAACGGCGCTTCTGACCGATGAAATGACCGGGTTGCTGATAATACCGCCAAATTCACACCAGCTTATTCCCTGGGATACGAGACGGCGCGTGACCTTCTCGAACAGACCCTCATTTTTGATTCGCTGGCTGCCATAGCAAATCAGCACATGATGAATACCGTCTTTGGCGATATGGTCAGCAAGGGTATCTTCTTTATCGATGCCGAATTCAATACGTGTTGGATTATAAAAATTAAAATTATGCATATTCGCTCCTGTGCGCCGGCTTAATTCCGACACAGGTATTAAAATGGTTATCAATAAAAAGTTATTTCAGAGTGGCTTTAAAGAAATGGTCCAGTTTATCAAAAGGAATTCTTCCACTCTGGTTGTCATATAAGTCCACGTGGTTAGCGCCCGGAACAATGACCAGTTCTTTAGGCTGAGCCGCTTGCTGGTAGGCGGTTTCCGCAAAGTAACGCGAATGCGCTTTCTCACCGGTAATAATCAGTACCGGTCGTGGCGAGATTTCCTTAATATGATCCAGTTGCGCGAAATTCATAAACGGCATCGGGGTTGTCACTGACCATGACCCGGCGGAGTTAACCGACCGCGGGTTATACCCACGCCTGGTGCGATAATAATCGAAGAATTCTCGAGTAATGGGATCGGCATCCGCTTGCAGCGTTGCTGGCAGGATAGTTTTATCCCGGACCACGTTACCCGCTTTATCAAAGCTGACATTGTGGCTCTCATAAGCAGGCACGCCATTCTCGGCGTCTTTCCAGCGCTGCAGGCTCATGTTTTCCAGCACTTTGCTACGCTGTTCCGGGGTATAGCTGTCCTGGAAGCCTTTACCCCACAGGCGCGACATATCATACATCACCGAGGTGGCGACAGCCTTGATACGTTTATCCATTGCCGCCGCGCTAAGGTTCAGCCCGCCGTAGCCGCAGACGCCCAACAGGCCAATGCGTTGACGGTCAACGATATCCAGCAGACCCAGATAGTCGACGGCCGCCATGATATCTTCCGTGTTGATATCGGGTGAGGCGATATTACGCGGTTCGCCGCTGCTCTCGCCGGTATAGGAAGGATCAAAAGCCAGAGTAACAAAACCACGCCGGGCCATTTCCTGAGCATAGAGACCGGATGACTGCTCCTTTACGGCACCGAATGCCCCACTGACCGCCAGGGCAGGAAGCTTACCGGCCGGGTGATTTTTCGGCACATAGACATCGGCGACAAGGGTAATACCGTAGCGGTTTTTAAAGGTGACTTTTTGATGGTCGACGGCGCTGCTCAGCGGAAAGGTTTTATCCCAGATCTGAATGAGCTTAACATCCGTGTCGCCTTTCATAGGCAGCGCCAGGTCTGCGATGGCGGCATTGGAACCAAACAGCATCGCCATCCCAACGATCATTCCCGTGCGCAGCGTTCGATGAGAAAAAGTAGCCATAAATACTCCTGAATGGTGTAAAGGACAGGCCAGGATGTCCCGTTCGGTGTGAGTGTTGATGGCGCTTATAGTAGAGAACCAAAACCGTTCTGATTAGCAGGCAAAACCGCACTTCATTAATGTGTCCATGTTATAAATAGAATCCTTGAGACCGACCAGACGCAGGAGGCAGGGTGGATATTTTTCGTCGTGAGGATTTGCATCATCTCTATCTTTTTTATCATGTGGCTAAAGAGGGGGGATTTACCCGTGCCGCGGCCAGGCTGGGGCTTGCCCAGTCGAGTATCAGCCGCAGCATCAGCATGCTGGAGAAAAGTATTAATCTGCAGTTACTGGTGAGAAGTACCCGCAAGGTCGCGCTCACCTCAGCCGGGGAAAAACTACTGCGTTCGCTCGATCAGGGGTTCGGTCAACTGGAAAATGGCTGGATGCTGCTGAATCAGCTTCGGGAGAAACCTGCAGGAACCGTGCGCATTAACGGCAGCAGGCAGGCCATCGAGCAAGTGTTGCTACCGCGACTGCAGTCGTTACGGGATGCATACCCAGATATCGCGCTGGAGCTTATTGAAAATAATACCTTTGTTGACATTGTGAAGGAGCGATATGATGCCGGGGTTCGCTACGGCAGCATGGTCAACGAGGATATGGTTTCCGTGCGTATTGGCCCCGATGTGCCGATGCGGGTTGTCGGTAGCCCCAATTTTCTTCGCCAGCATGGGATCCCCGCACATCCCCGCGAACTCGATAAGTATCCCTGTATTGGCTACCGCATGTCCGACGGTTCACCATGGGGATGGGAGATGCATGATGGCGATCGGTTATATCGACATAACCCCGCCGGAGGATGGGTGTTCAGCGATGCCGGCACAGTCATTAAAGCCGCGACGCTGGGAGTGGGGCTGGCCTATGAAGCGGCGGATCTGATGCAGGACGAACTGGCAAGCGGTCGGCTGATACCGGTTCTGGAGAATTACAGTCACACCTTTCCTGGGTTTCATATCTATTATCCGCACCGGAACGTGTCCAGTGCGCTGCGAGTGATTATCGACATTCTGAGGGACTATCCCGGAGCGGACAGCCGCGCTATCAGAACGGGCTGATCCCTTGCGGACCCGTCGCGAACCGTGGTGCCGGCAGGGCATGGCTCCCGCCGCTGGTTTTTCAGGATATCAGCGGTAGCCAACTGCCTGACGATCAGCGTCAGCTAATAGCACGCCTCTCCGGTTAAAGGTAGTCCTGGCGGGGCAGGGTGAGAAGGAGATGCTCGCCGCCGGGAAGCGGTTTACCTGTTCCGCGCATCAATTTTAATGACCTCAATCATTAGCAGGGAGTGAAGGATGAAGTTAAAGATTACTATCAATGATAACGTGCTCACCGCGACCCTGAACGGTAGTCAGGCCAGCCGCGAATTCGCTGGATTGTTACCTTTAACGTTGCAGCTCAGCGACTATGCAGGAGAGGAAAAGATAGGCGATTTACCCGCCCGGCTGTCGACGGCGGATTCGCCTGTAGGGTCAGCAGCCAGCAAGGGCGATATCATGGTCTTTTTACCCTGGGGCAATCTGGCCATTTTTTATCAGGCTCATGGTTACGTTGACGGGCTCATCCCTCTGGGGAGGCTGGATGAACCTGACGCATTACCTCTGCAGCCTTCATCATACCCGGCACGATTCGAATTAGCCGCAGCAGCATCGCTCGGGAGCGATTAGCAAGCCGTTACGGCGACGGACAGAACGGCATCATTCGCCACGAGGACGTTCCCCGAGGGGAACGTCACGGGATAAGTTTCAGGAATGATGGTCGCGCAGGAAAACGGTCAGCACATCTTTCGGCGGCACGCCGCCGCATTCGCCAATCATCCAGCCCACCGCGCCGCGGTGATAGGCGCCGTGAAAGAGCATGTGGTTCAGCATCTCCATCGCGGTCATATTGCCGTCGCCGCCGTCGACAAATTTGAAGGCGATACGTTCGTGGAAATCGGCGGGGGTCATGGCGCTGACGTAGTGAATGTATTCGTCCGTACAGGCGGTCATTGCCGTTTCCAGCGCATCAATGGTTGGCGTCTCGGGGGTATTCAGCGCGGTGTAACCGTGCGTCATGCCGCGCAGATTCGCCCGGAAAATCATGTCAACGACATGGATATGGTTCATCAGCCTGAGGGTCAGGTGACGCTTTTCGCCATGTATTGTTCCGTCTATCGCGCGGATCGCCTGCAAGGTGGCAAGGTCAATCCAGCGCTTGTACTTCAACAGCGTCACTACAGTATCTTTGTCCATAGTCGGTCCCGGGTTGGTTGAGCCATTATCTTAGCGATGATGCCAGCGAGTTGTCACTCTCCAGCGCCAGGCACAAAAAAAGCCTCGCCGGAGCGAGGCTTTTTAATAAGCAGGTGAGTTAGTCAAACACACCGTTAATCACGGCGGTGACAATGGCAGTGCTCAGCGCTACCAGCACCAGGTCATCGCCAACCGCCCGCCATTCATAGCCCGGATAATAGGGCAGATCGTTAATCATAGAAGCTGGCAGGGTCTTTTTCGCGATACCCGGAGGGAGCGGTTTGCCGCGGGCGACATTTTTGGCGATACCCGGAGGCAGCGCCTGATAGCCGACCAGACCGTAGTTCACGGCCAGGGAGCGCGCCCGTGAGAAGCTAATATCGCTGTCGACGTGGTCGGGCTTGCCGTAGTTTTTGCGGTTGCCATGATCGGCGGTGGACTGACCTTTATTTTGTCCTTTATTATCATGGTCGCCGCTGTTACCGCTGTTACCATGATTGCCGCTATTGCCATGGTTACCACTGTTCCCGTGATTACCGCCGCCATTGCCATTACCGTTACCCGGGTTGGCATAGGCCGGTGCCGCCATGACGGCGAGAGAAATAACCGCCGCCAGTGCTGTTTTAATAGTGCGACGCTTAAGCATGATCTTGCTTCCTTAATGTGGAGTACACGCTTAAAAAATAAGATAACGCTATGCCTCAGGCAATCTCATATAGTCTTATTTTTTTCCGGGATTTCACGGGAAGGTCATTAAGGAATAGCGGGACGCGGGCGAGCAATTCCATTGCTGCGTTTTGACAGACGGGCGACCGCGCCCCGCTAAATTTGTCGCCGGCAGGATCGCTCCCGGGCGTGTCGCAAAAAAATGCCCGAAGCCATCGGGCAAAAATGAACAAAAATATTACGCTTCATTCATAACGCGTCTCACAAGACGGAGCGGATAGTAAATCCTGGCGCCGCTGCGCACAATCGACCGGTTGTTTAGAAATAAATAACCCCCGTCGGCCGCGCTCAGGACGCGACCCAATGGCAGGCCACTCGATGGCCAGGGGCCACCTCGCGCAGCGCCGGAGCTTCTCTGCGGCACAGATCGCCGGCCTGCGGGCAGCGAGATGAAAAGCGGCAGCCGGCGGGAGGATTGGTCGGATCCGGGATCTCGCCTTGCACCAGCGCCTGCGGTTCGCTGTGCGGGTCGAGGGTCGGCACCGCGGCTAGCAGAGCGCGGGTGTAGGGATGGAGGGGGCGGCTGAACAGCGCATCGCGGCTGGCGCTTTCCACCAGTTGCCCGAGATACATTACCGCCACATCGTCACATAAATGCTCCACCACCCCGAGGTCGTGGGAGATAAACAGAAACGTGACGCCGCGGTCGTCGCGCAGGTCGGAAAACAAATTGATGATCTGCGCCTGAATCGACACATCGAGGGCCGAGATGGGCTCATCGGCGACGATAAAATCCGGGTTGAGGATCAGCGCCCGGGCAATACCGATCCGCTGGCGCTGGCCGCCCGAAAACTGATGCGGAAAGCGGGCGTAGTGTTCCGGCGCCAGGCCGCAGATCTTCATCACGTCGATCACCCGGTCATAGAGCTCATCGCGGGTGCAGAGCTTGTGCTGCAGCATGGCTTCGCCTATCGCCTCGCCAATACGCAGCCGCGGGTTCAGCGAGCTGTAGGGATCCTGAAATACCAGCTGCATCCTCGGCCGAATGGCGCGCAGGGCGGGCCCGGTCAGGTCGGCCAGCTCCTGACCGTGAAATTTCACGCTGCCGGCGCTCTTCTCGTACAGGCCAAGCAGGGTTCGGCCGACGGTGGTTTTGCCGCTGCCGGACTCGCCCACCAGGCCAAAAATAGTGCCCGGACGGATGTTAAAGCTGACGCCGTCCACCGCGCGAAGCTCGCCGGTCTGCTGGCCAAAGAGGCCGTCGCGCAGCGGAAAATACTTCTTCAATCCATCCACTTCAATAACATAGCGATCGCTCATGCTGTCGCCTCCGCAAATTCGCTATAAAAGCAGGCGGCCCGCTGGCGCTCGCCGAGCAGCGGCGGAATCGCCTCCCGGCAGCGCGGCGTCGCCCGTTCGCAGCGCTCGGCAAAAGCGCAGCCCGCCGGCAGGGCGGCCAGATCCGGCACCTGACCGGGAATCGAGTACAGTCGCCGACGCCGCTCGCCCGGCACCGGGCGGGAGGCGATGAGCCCACGCGTATAAGGGTGCTGCGGATGGCGTAGCACCTCCGCCGTGGCGCCCTGTTCCACGATCCTCCCGGCATACATCACCACCACCTGTTCGGCCATCTGCGCGATCACCCCCAGGTCGTGGGTAATCAGCATCATCGCCATCTGGCTGGCCCGCGACCGGTCCCGCAGCAGGCGCAGGATTTGCGCCTGCACGGTGACGTCCAGCGCGGTGGTCGGTTCGTCGGCAATCAGCAGTTTGGGCTGACAGCTCAGCGCCATGGCGATCATCACTCGCTGCAGCATGCCGCCGGATAGCTGGTGGGGGTAGCTGGCCATCAGGCTGTCGCCGCGCGCCAGGCCGACCTCGCTTAGCAGCCGGGTAGCCAGCTGCCAGGCGGCTTTCGGCGTGGCGCCGAGGTGGCGGATCGCTGGTTCGCACAGCTGTTCGCCGATGGTCAACACCGGGTTCAGGGCCGACATCGGTTCCTGAAAGATCATGGCCAGCTGGTGGCCGCGCAGGTCGGCCATCTGTCTGGGGTTCAGCCGCAGCAGATCGCGGTCCGCGAAACGAATTTCGCCGCCGTCGATGCGCGCTGCCTGCGACGGCAGGAGGCCCATCAGCGCCATGGCGGTGACGCTTTTGCCGCAGCCGGACTCGCCCACCACGCCAACGGTTTGCCCGGCCTGAATCGTGAAAGAGACGTCCTGCACCGCGCGCACGCGATGACGTTCGCCAGCGAAAGAGACGGAGAGATGATTAAAAGAGACTAACGGTAGGGTCATTTCAGCCTCGGTTTCATATTGGGATCCATGGCGTCGCGCAGGCCATCGCCCAGCACGTTAATGGCGATCACGGTGAGAAAGATGGCGATCCCAGGCGGCATCCACAGCCAGGGACGGCGCTGGAAATCGATCAGGCTATTGGCGGCATCCATCATATTGCCCCACGACGGCGTTGGCGGCACCACGCCGAGGCCGAGATAGCTCAGCGCGGATTCGCTGAGAATGGCGTTGGCGACAGCCATGGTCGCCATCACCACCAGAATCGGAATGGTATTCGGCAGCAGGTGGCCGAACAGCCGGCGACGCGCCGACAGGCCCAGTACCCGGGTGGCCAGCATAAAATCGCGTTCGCGCAGGGAGAGACATTGCCCGCGCACCAGCCGCGCCAGTCGGGGCCACTCCAGCAGGCTGAGCATTACCACCACCATATAGATGCGCGAGTCCGGGGAAAAATCGAGCTCGGAAAGCATCGCCCCGGCGACAATCAACAGCGGCAATCCAGGGATGGTCATCACCAGGTCGGCCACGCGCATGATCACTCTGTCGGTTAACCCACCGACATAACCCGAGAGGGCGCCGAGCAGATAGCCGAGGAATACCGACATCACCATGGTCAGCAGGCCGATAATCAGCGAGATGCGCCCGGCCAGCAGCAGGCGGGTGTAGACATCGCGACCAAGGAAATCGGTCCCCAGCCAGTGTTCCGCGCCGGGCGGTTGGTTGATGCTCAGGGCGTCGGTGGCATCATCTTTCCACGGCGACCAGACGGGCCCCAGCACGCACCACACCGCCATTACGGCCAGCAGGATCAGGCAGAACATGGCCAGCCGGTTACGGCGCAGCTGTCGCCATCCCTGGCGCCAGGGAGAGGGGGTAATGTGCGCCAGCGCCGGGATAGCCGCCTGCCGCTGGCGGCGACGGGAAGCAAAGTAAGACAGGATCATCATGACCTCACCCGAATACGTGGATCGGCCCAGGCGTACAGCACGTCGGCGAGCAAATTACCGACTATCGTCAGCACCGCCAGAAACAGAGTAAACCCCATCAGCACCGGATAGTCGCGGGCGGCCAGCGAGTCGATATGGATGTGGCCTGCCCCCGGCCAGTTGAATACCTTTTCGGTAATGATCGCCCCGGAGAACAGCCCCGGCAGCTCAAAGCCCAGCAGGGTGATGATCGGCAGCAGGGCGTTGCGCAACGCATGTTTAAGGATCACCGTGCGCTCATGCAACCCCTTGGCGCGGGCGGTACGGATAAAATCCATTTTCACCACGTCGAGCATACTGGCGCGCACATAGCGCGTCAGGCTGCCCGCCTGCAGCATCACCAGCGCCAGCACCGGCAGCGCCAGGTGGGCAGCCACTTGCAGCACATACTGCCAGCCGCTTTCGTCGCTGCCGGTATTGGTCATCCCGCCTACCGGCAGCCAGTGGAGATCGACGGCAAACCATTTAATCAGCAACAGGCAGAGGAAAAAGGTGGGGAATGACATGGCGGCAAACACCGCAACGCTCACCAGATGATCAAACCAGGAGCCAGGTCGCAGGGCCGACACCACGCCGACCGCCAGGCCAATGCCCCAGTAAAAGACCAGCGCGACGCTGGCCAGCAGAAAAGAGTTCCAGATGTACTGGTTGAGCAGCTGGCTGACCGGGATCTGATACTGCAGCGAAAAGCCTAAATCGCCGCGCAGAAGCTGTCCCAGCCAGTGGAGATAGCGGGTGAACAGCGGCTGGTCGAGGCCATAGATCGCCTTCAGCTCCGCAGCGCGGGCGGCGGTCAGGGTAATATTGCCATCGATAAAGTCGCCGGGGGTTTTGGCAAACAGCATAAAAATAATGAACGAGGCCAGCAGTAGCATCGGCAGCGTTTGCAGCAGGCGCCTCAGGATGAAATTTTTCATGACGATCTCGCATCAGCCGCCGGTTAACCCGGCGGCCAGGGGATTTACTTAACGATTTTCACATCCGGCAGGCTGCCGGTCAGGCCGTTGTAGATATCTGGTTTAAAGCCGGTGACGCGGGCGCTGCTGGCGGAAAGGATGTTGCGATAGCCGAGCAGGATCACCGGCGGATCGTCGGCCAGCACTTTATACAGCTGGTGATAGATCGGCTTGCGCTTTTCGATGTCGAGCACCGCGTTGCCGGCGTTAATCAGCTTATCGACCTCCGCGTTGTGGTAGCCGGACTCTTTAGCTTCGCTGCTGTAGAAATCCCATACCCCGTCGTGCGGGTCGTTGAGAGTGCTGGTGCTGAACGAGGCGAGATCGTAATTTCCGGCTTTGCGCTGCGCCATCAGAGCGTTGAAATCCACCACCTGCGGTTTAAGCAGCACGCCGATCTGCCGCCAGTTCTCCTTGGCGATGGGGATCAACGCATCGTTGAGCACCTTCTTGCTCGCCAGCAGGGTTAGCTCCAGGCGCTGGCCCTCTTTGACGCGGATACCGTCGGCGCCAGCTTTCCAGCCGGCCTCATCCAGCAGCTTTTTCGCCTGCGCCGGATCGTAATGGTAAGGATTGACGCCTTCTGCGTTAAAGGCCCAGGAGATCGGGGCGATCGGCTCGATGGCGACTTTGCCGTACCCCTGGTAGACCACGTCGATCAGCTTCTGCCGGTCCAGGCCGTAAATCAGCGCCTGGCGCACCCGTTTATCCTGCAGCGCCGGACGATGAACGTTGAATTCCACCTGGCTGTAGTCGCTGGAGCCGTAAAGATTAATGTTGGCGAAGCCGAGCATCTTCAGCTGTTCGATATCGTCAGGACGCGAGGTAAAGGCGTCGTAGTCGGTCTCCCCGGTCTGGAACAACTGGAAGTTGGTCGACGGATTGGTCACGCGATAGATAAAGCGCGGCGTTGGCGGCGTCCCACGGTAAAAATGGCTATTGGCATGGAAGCGAATTTCCTGACCGGGAATATAGGTATCGTACACGTAAGGGCCGTTGCCCAGCGGCTTGCCGTGCAGTGAGCGCAGATAGTCGAGATGTCCCCGTTGATATCCTTTGCCGTACCAGGCTTTCGACAGCACTGGCCCGCCAATTTTGGCCAGCGTGGTGGCGCCTGGCTGGGTGGTGGTCACCTGAAGAGTGAGCGGGTCGATGACCTTCAGGCCGCTGACGCTGTCAGCCTTGCCGGCTTTGTATTCTGCGCCGCCAGCGATATTGGCCAGGGTGATGTCGGTATCGCCATCATATTTGGGGTCGAGCAGGACCGTCAGGGTAAAGGCGACATCTTCCGCCGTCAGCGGTGAACCATCGCTGAAGGTCAGACCAGGGCGCAATTTAATGGTATAGACTTTACTGTCCGGGCTGACCGTCCAGCTCTCCGCCAGCCCCGGGACCAGTTTGCCCTGGCTGTCCCAGTCGATCAGGCGTGAAAAAATGACGTTCGTGACGTTCTCATCCCAGCCGTTGACGAAAAAGTAGGGGTTAAAGATCCCCTGCGGCTCGGAGATCCCGGCTACCACCGTGTCTTTGCGCAGCTTGGCGCTGGCCGGGATCTGACTGGCGTCAGTGGCCGGGGTGATGCCTTCTTTCAGGAGACCCTCAGCAAAGACAGCAGAAGAAAATGCTACCACGCCGCCGAGCAGGGCCACTTTTAGCGCCAGGGCGAAGCGGGTTTTTTGGGTTTTTAATCCTTGTTGTAATCTGGACAAAAGTGCTACCTCATCAAGTGATTGCGTGGTGATTTACAATTCATGACGAAAGATAAGAGGCGCACTTCGCCCTGTCTAACACTGAAACGCTATGATTTATAACCAATTATCCTTAGCAAAGGATCGGAAATATAATTCCATTCTATGGCTATGGCGCAGTGGTTTCCGCTGTCTGAAGAGGGTGGGTCAAAATGCTGTCCGCGACCCAGCCATCCTGCACCAGCGCGCTGGCGGCCAGCGGCCCGCTCAGCCGGACCTGCAGCTGGCCGATGACCCGGCCCTGGATACGCTCGCAGTTGCTGTACAGCAGGCGGGCGTCGCCCCCCAGCAGGCTGGCGATATGCTGCAGATTGGGTTCGCGACCGCTGCTGCCGTCAAACCGTAAGGTCACGATCTGCTCGCCGTCGCGCAGCGATGGCCTGGCCTCCGGGCGATCGGGGTGCTGCAGGCCGAGCATAGCGCGCGTCACCGGATGTTGCGGGTTGCCAAACACGCGCCAGACCTCCCCCTGTTCGACAATGCGTCCGCCTTCGAGCACGCTGACCCGATCGCAGAGGGTGCGAATAACCTCCATTTCGTGAGTGATCAGCACGATAGTCAGCCCCAGGCGCTGGTTAATCTCCTTCAGCAGGGTTAACACCGACAAGGTGTTTTCCGGATCCAGCGCCGAAGTTGCCTCATCGCACAGCAGAATTTCCGGTTGAGTGACCAGCGCCCGGGCGATGCCGGTTCGCTGTTTCTGGCCGCCGGAAAGGCGGGCAGGGTAGCTGTCGCGCAGGGCGCTGAGGCCCACCAGCTCAAGCATTTCCGTAACCCGCCGCTGACGTTCGCCGGCCGGGATGCCAGCCATCTTCAGCGGCAGCGCAATATTCTGCGCCACGGTTTTGGTGGCCATCAGATTAAAGTGCTGAAAAATCATCGCCACCCGCCGACGCAGGTCGCGCAGCTGGCGCGTGGAGTAGCGAACGGTCGACTCGCCGTGGATGAACATCTCGCCGCTATCGGCACTTTCCAGGCGATTAAACAGGCGCAGCAGGGTGGATTTTCCGGCGCCGCTGCGGCCGATGATGCCGAAAATTTCGCCCTGACGGATGGTCAGGTCAATGTCCTGTAGCGCCTGCACGCCGTTAGGATAGGCTTTGCTGATACCAGCAAACTCAATATGGATCGGTGGGGCGGGGATATGCGTCACGATGATGCGCTCCGTTAGCCCGGGCAGCGGCTGTCGCCGCTGCCCGCGGTGATTAAAATCCGGGTAAAATTTTGCCCTGATAACGCGTCAGAATGAACTGACGAACGGCGTCCGAATGCAGCGCTTGCGCCAGTTTCTGAATGCCCGGGTCCTGAATATTGTCCGGACGCGCCACCAGATATTCGACGTACAGATCGCTGCCTTTTTCCACCAGCAACGCTTTATCGGTGTCGATACCGGCCTCCAGCGCATAGTTGGCAAAGATAAAGGCGAGGTCGACCTGCTTCACCGCCCGCGCCAGCATGGCGCCCTCCAGTTCGCGGATTTTAAAGTGATGCGGGTTGCTGGTAATGTCCTTCGTTGCCGATTGCGGATTGTGCGGATCCTTGAGGGTAATCAGCCCGGCGTTGCTTAACATCACCAGCGCGCGTCCAGTGTTCACCGGATCGTTAGGAATGGCGATCGTCGCCCCGTCAGGCACCGCGGTGAGACTCGTGTATTTGCTGGAGTAGGCGCCGAAAGGTTCGATATGCACCCCGACCACCGGAACAAGGTTGGTATGCCGGGTCTGGTTGTAGTTATCGAGAAACGGACGGTACTGGTAGTAGTTAGCGTCGAGGTGTTTCTCCGCCAGCTGCTGATTGGGCTGTATAAAATCGTTAAATACTTTGATCTGTAAATCGACGCCTTCCTTTGCCAACACGGGCTTCACAAACTCCAGGATTTCCGCATGCGGTACCGGCGTGGCGCCGACGATCAGCGTCTCGTTAGCCATTGCTGTGGTGGAGAAGAGGGCCAGAAGTCCGGCGGCGATAATGGATTTTTTCATGATAGTGATTCCTGAAACCTGGAAGGGTAAGTTATTTGCGGCTGACGTAGCGCACCAGGCGGTCGCCGCTCATTTGCAGAAGCTGTACCAGCGCAATCAGCATCAGGACGGTGACCACCATCACGTCAGTCTGAAAGCGCTGATAACCAAAACGAATGGCCAGATCGCCCAGCCCACCGCCGCCAATCACCCCCGCCATCGAGGTGTAGTCGACCAGCAAAATGGCCGTCACGGTCACAGCGGCGATCAGCCCGGCCCGCGACTCCGGTAACAGCGTGTGCCAGATAAGCTGCCAGGTGCTGCCGCCCATCGACCAGCTGGCCTCCACCAGGCCGTGCTCCACCTCGCGCAGAGCGGTTTCCACCAGCCGGGCGAAGAACGGGGCGCAGCCGGCGACCAGCGGCGGAATGGTTCCTTCCACCCCCAGCGAGGTGCCGGTCAGCAACGTGGTCAACGGGATCATAACAATGAGTAAAATGATGAACGGCAGGGAGCGCAGCACGTTGACGCACAATGACAACAGGCGGTAAAGACGCGGGGCGTACAGCAAACGCGGCTCGCCGGTGAGATAGAGTACGATCCCCAGCGGAAGGCCCAGCAGCACGGTCCAGCCCAGCGACCAGGCCAGCATGGTGAGGGTATCGAGGGCGGCCTGGGCCACATCGCTCCAGTCGATTTGTGCGAAAAATGCCAGCAGACTCGTCATATCAGTTCCAGTCATGTCGTTGCGGACGAATACCGTTCAGCACCCAGTTTCCGAGCAGCTGATACTTCCAGCGTACCGGGTCGTGCAGGGTGTGCACCCGGGCATTGCGCCAGTGGCGGTCGAGGTTGAGCGACTCACCGGTAGCCCGCGTGCCCCCCAGCTCAAACAGGCGGCTGGCGGCCTCCAGCGCCACTTCAGTGGTCCAGATTTTGGCGCGGGCGACGGCCAGCGATGCCTCGGCGACATGTTCCTCACTGAGGTCATTTTTATAGCGGTCGAGCACCCGTCCGGCCCGCTCCAGCAGCGCGTCGGCAGCGGCAAGACGGCTATCCAGCTGACCGATATGGTAGATAGTCAGCGGGTCGTCACTGGCTCGCGCCACACCGGCGTCGATCCACGGTCGGGCGCTGTTGCGCACGAACGCCACGGTATCGTCCAGCGCCGCGCGGGCGATACCGGCGTCTATCGCCGCGGTGGTCAACTGGGCAAAGGGGCCGGCAAGGGTCGGGCTGGCGTAGGACTTCCACGTTGGGAAAAGGTGGAAGGGATTGACCGGAAGATTATCGGCCAGTACGGTGCCGCTGGCGGTAGTTCGCTGACCGAGGCACGCCCAGTCATCGACCACCGTCAGCCCCGGGCTGTTCTGTGGCACAAAGGCGAGCTGGGCGCGATCGTCAGCATCCAGCGCCAGAATGCCAATCCAGTGGGCATACAGTGATCCGGTGCAATAGCCTTTACGGCCATTGATCCGCAGCCCCTCGGCGCCTTGCACGATACGGGTACGAATATCGAGGACCGTTTTCCCCCCGGTTTCCGACAGGGCATTGGCGAAGCGATAGCCTTGCAGTACCTGGGCGAAAAAAAACGCCTGCTGGTCGTCGCTGCCCTGCAGACGAATATCTTCCAGCAGGCAATAGTGGTTCTGGGGAATCTGACCTAACGATGGATCGGCCGCGGAAAGAATGGCAATGACCTGCGCCAGGGTCGCGGCCGAGACCTCGGCGCCGCCAAAGCGGCGCGGCACCGTAATACCCCACAGCCCGCTGTTGGAGTAGGTGTTGACGATCTCCACCGGGACGATACCCGTGCGGTCGCGCTCGGCGGCGCCGGGTTTGAGCACGGCGGCGATCTCATCGGCGATGGCGAGGGCTTCCGCATCGCTGGCAATAATATGCGCCTGCGGCGAGGACTGGGTGTAAGGCAGAGCGGGTGAACTGGCTGACATCATCTTCTCTCTTATTCAGTGAATAGCTTATGCGTAAATTGGATAAATAAATTATTCATAATGCCCATGGGTTATATGTATGAGTAAGCAAAACACGTGCCAGCGAGAGAGGAAGGCAGGTTGGCGATATTTAGCGGGGTGGCTATGTCTGCTGACGGAGCGGACTGCTGCAAATGCAGCGCGCTTTTGCGCTGCCTGTTGCAAAGGCGACAGTTAGGGAAAAGCGACCTCCGGACAGAGGGAAGACTGCCCGGCGGTGAGTGTGGCGAGTTCTCAGCGATCCTTCGCCGTAGGGGGGAGCAGTGAGGGGGCGGTCGCGGTTAGCGGCTGCCAGAGCCGCTCGGGGTCACGAAACCCCGCTTCGACGAGGGCATAAAAGCGGCTGGCATGGAGACCATCGACGAAGGCATGGTTAAATCGCCCGGCTACCGGGATCACGCCGTTCTGCAGTTTCCCCCAGGTGAGCGCAGGAACCGCGGCGCCCACCGCGTATTCCGCATGGGTCATCGAAGTAAAGTGGAGCCACGGCAGACAGCTGGCGCAGATAAAATGTTCGCCATCGACGATGAGCGGCGCCGGCGATGTCTCTCTTGCCGCGACGATCTTCGGCGTTGCCGCGGCGCTGAAGGCGGTGAACTCGGCAGCGTTGTCGCACCATACCTGGCGGAAGCCCTCCTCGACGGTCATCACCGGCGTCATGACCGCCAGGCTGTCATATTCAATCACCTCGCCATCGCGCACGCGCTGCCGGAGCTGCGGCACCCCGTTGGCCGCGCGCAGCAGGGCATAGAGCGCGAGCTGAAAAAATGAGACCCGCCGGTCCTTCGCACATTCGTACAGGCGCTGCGCCTCTATCGGAACGCAGAGATTAAAGCTGGGGTTGGCAAATTGTCGGTAAAAGGTGAAATGGTCCCGGCGGGGCCAGGCCGCTGTGTCGATGATCCGGTAACGTGCCATGGATGCCTCCTTATAGCTGGCGGTCTACTGACTATGCGACGATTTCAATCAGGTTGCCATCGGGATCGGCGATCACCGCCTCATAATAGCCGTCGCCGGTGGTGCGCGGGGGTGAAACCAGTATTCCCGCCGCTCCGGCGCGTTGGGCAAGGGCATCGACCTGTTCTGCGCCGCCCACCGAGAGGGCCAGATGCGCCCAGCCGGTATGGTTATTATCCGCGCTGGCCTGCTGCAGGCCAGGCTTGGTCATCAGCTCGATCACTACTTCGTCGTCGATGGTGACAAAATAGGAGGCAAATCCGGGGTTGGTCTGGCTGAGGTATTTTTCATTAATACTGGCGGCAAAGAACTCGACCCAGAAGCGGGCCTGAGCCTCAAGCTGTTGGGTCCACAGAGCGAAATGGGCAATTTTCATGGTAAACCTCCGGGCAGGAACATTGACAAACACAGCAGGGCAGACGATCATGCTTACTGTTGCTCGTTTATGATTATTTAAGGAGTTGCTTTGCTCGATTATGCTGCTTTTCCCCAACAGCGACAAGCGCTGATTTGCCAGATCCTGCAGGAAAACGGCAGGGTGGTGTGTGCGGATCTGGCGGCGCGTCTTCAGGTGTCTGAGCATACTATCCGCCGCGATCTGCATGAGCTTAGCCGCGAAGGCGTCTGTAAAAAAGTCTACGGCGGGGCGGTGTTGAGCCTGCCGGAAGCGGGAGACTACAGTGAACGGAAAGATAAAAACCGAGCAACAAAACTCAGGATCGCGCAGCAGTGCGCCCGGCTGGTGAAACCCGGCGGCACTATTTTCATTGATACCGGCACCACCAATCTGGCGATGGCCGAGGCGCTGCCCGCCGAGCTTGCGCTGACGGTGGTGACGAACTCTCCGGAGATCGCCGCGGTGCTGGTGAAAAAGCCGCTCTACGACGTGGTGATGCTCGGCGGTCAGGTGCAGCGGGCGAGCGGGGGCTGCGTTGGGGCCGCGGCGGTGGCTCAGGTGCAGGGGATGTTATTCGACCAGGGGTTTATCGGCGGCTGCGCCATGGCGCCAGAGTCAGGCCTGACCGGCTTTGACTATGCCGACTGTGAGTTTAAGAAAGCGGTGATTAAGCAGTGCAGCGAAATTATCATCGGCCTGACCTCGGATAAAATTCCGGCGGTGGCGCGGTTCGTGGTGGCCGCGAGCAGCGATATCGATGTGCTGGTGGTGGAGGAGAATATTAGTCGCGAATATCGCGTTGCCTTTCAGCAACACGATATCCGTATCCATACCGTGTAGCCGCTAGCGGGTGAGTGAGGTCGCGATAAGCCGCAGGCCCAGCGCCCCCAGCACCGTCGCGGTGGCGATATCGATTCGGCGCTTCAACCGCAGGTAGACCCGACGCGGGCGATCGGCGGAGAGCACCAGCGCCACCAGTGAATACCAGCTAACGTCAATCAGAAAACTCATCAGCGGCACGATGTAATAGAACGCGGTGGGGATCTGCGTCGGCAGCAGGGCGGTAAAAATCGAGGCAAACACCAGCGCGGTTTTGGGATTGCTCAGCTGGGTATACAGCCCGTCGCGGAAGGTCTTCAGCAACGAACGGTTGCCGGCCATACCGCTGGCGGAAAAATCCATCGGCTGCGCCGAACCGCGGAAAATCTTATAGCCCAGCCATAACAGGTAGAGCCCGCCCGCTACTTTCAAGCCAATAAACAGCTCTGGCACCGCGGTGAGCACCTTCTGCAGGCCCAGCATCGCCATAATAGAAAAAATGGCGGCGCCGGCGCCGGTGCCGAGGGCGGTCACCAGACCGTGCAGGCGCGAGCGGGCGACCGCATTGCGCGCGACAAAAATAAAGCTCGGGCCGGGACTGATCACGCCCATGATCAGCACCGCGGCAATGGCCATCAGGCTGGATAAGAACATAGCAACTCCTGGTGTGTTCGCCGCCGTCAGGCGGTCGGCAACATGGGGACGGTACGAGCAGACAGAGTAGCAAACTGGCTCAGGAAAGCACGTGAAAACCCTGTGGAATAGGCGAGGCTGAATGGGCATCCGCGGCGCGCGTTTTCTGCGCAACTGTTTGAATAACGATTCCCATTCTTGTCAGCAATGGTAAACTGAATAACTGTGATCTTTGTCATACCGTAATAACTACAGAGAAGAGACACTGCTATGCAACATATCATTGAGGGCTTCCTCAACTTCCAGAAAGAGATCTTCCCCCAGCGTAAAGAGCTCTTCCGCAGCCTGGCTTCCAGCCAGAATCCCAAAGCGCTTTTCATCTCCTGCTCTGACAGCCGTCTGGTGCCGGAACTGGTTACCCAGCAGGAGCCGGGACAGCTCTTTGTTATTCGTAATGCCGGGAATATCGTGCCGTCTTTCGGGCCGGAGCCGGGCGGTGTATCCGCGACCATTGAGTATGCCGTGGTTGCGCTGGGCGTGACTGATATCGTGATCTGCGGCCACTCAAACTGCGGGGCGATGAAAGCGATCGCCACCTGCCAGTGCCTGGAGCCGATGCCGGCGGTGTCTCACTGGCTGCGCTACGCTGATGCTGCGAAAGCGGTGGTGGAAAAGAAAACCTGGGCCAGCGAAACCGATAAGGTCAACGGCATGGTGCAGGAAAACGTCATCGCTCAGCTGAACAACATCAAAACCCACCCGTCGGTGGCCGTCGGCCTGCGCGACCATACCCTGCGCCTGCACGGCTGGTTCTACGACATTGAAAGCGGCGAGATTCAGGCGCTGGATAAAAACACGAAATCCTTTGTTTCGCTGTCGGACAATCCGGACGTCTTTTTCGAATAAAGCCGTTCTCAGGGCACGGAGGCCCTGTTCATCTCATCTCCTCACCCCTACCACTCCACGCAAATTTTGCCGAAATGGGCGCCGCTTTGCAGATAGCGGAAGGCGTCTGGTAAGGCCGCAAAATCAAACACTTTATCGATGACCGGCCGCGACGCCTGCAGGTTCAGCGCGTTGACGTAGTCCTGTTGTTGCCGGCGATGACCCACCACTAGCCCCTGCAACCGGGCCTGTTTACTCATCAGCAGATGGGTGGGCACATGACCTTCGAAGCCAGTCAGGACGCCGATGAGGGCGATGTGTCCGCCAACACGGACGGCTTCGAACGACTGGCTCAGGGTGCCCGGTCCGCCGAGCTCGAGGATAATATCGGCCCCGCGATGACCGGTGATGTCCTGCACCGTAGCACCCCACGCCGGGGTGGTGCGGTAATTGATGAGATGGTCAGCCCCCAGGGCGCGCGCGCGGGCGAGCTTTTCATCTGATGAGGAGGTGACGATGACCTGCGCGCCCATGCTTTTCGCCAGCTGCAGGGCGGTTATCGACACGCCGCCGGTGCCGAGCGTCAGCACCGTATCGCCCGCTTTTAGCCGCCCCTCCACCACCAGCGCGCGCCAGGCGGTGAGGCCGGAGGTGGTGATAGTCGCCGCTTCCCTGAAGCTCCATCCGCCAGGCGCATGGGTAAAATGGCTGGCCGGTCTGACCACATACTGGCAGGCAAACCCCTCGGCGCCGTCGCCCGGGGTCTGGCTGAAGTCCTTCACCTGCGGGCCAGGACGGCCATCCAGCCACTGCGGGAAAAAGCCAGCCACCACCCGGTCGCCTGGCTGAAACTCGCTGACTCCGGCGCCAACCGCTTCGACCACCCCCGCGCCGTCCGCCATCAGGATCCGCCGATCGGCGGTGGGAATCACCCCCGTCGCTACCAGCAAATCGTGATAATTCAGGGAGGTGGCGTGGAGCGCTACGCGGATCTCGCCTGCCGCCGGCGCGCCGGGGTCGGCAAGATCGACAAGCTGCAGATTGTCCAGTGAACCGGGTTTGTTGACGATCCAGGCTTTCATCATCGGGTTCTCTTTTCCGGGGGATACGGTAAGTATTGGCCCGGAATTGGCTGAACGCCACAGCGCGCCGCTCAGGAAATCACTGCCCGGAGAAAGAGGCGAAAAAAAAGCGCCGTTTTTGACGGCGCTTTTTTCATTGCGAAAGAACGAAGAGATTATTTGCTCAGCTCAGCCGTCATATGGACGCGATTATTAAACTGGGCGCTGGTGATTTTATAGGACGCACCCTGCTCAGCGGCCTGGGCGGCGATTTTGGCTTCAGCACGGTCCAGGGTGGAGGCGGTGGCGCTGACGCTCTGGGCGAAGCTAACGGAAGAGAACAGTGACAGTGCAGCAACAGCAACGAAAGTTTTGATGGATTTCATGGTCGTATTCCTTAATCTGGTGTCTGATATAGAGCTTGTCGCCCTGATGTGATAAAGAATACGCGCAATACCTCGTGGTTAAAATCAAAACAATTTGCGAAACTCATTCAAATTATATGAATGATTTTCGGCCGGTCGCGATGCGGCACGTCGTTGCCGGGCTGGCCGTACTCCTGGTCTATAGCAGCTGAGATCGGCGCAGAGGTGGCTAAACGTGGCCTCCGCGGTCATAAAATGATGAAAATGAGTATGGCTGACGAGGCGAAAATTCATTTTGATCCGCTCCAGTCCGTTATAAACCCGCTTGCGATTAACCCCCAGCGCGTCCGCCATCTGATTAATTGACTGTCCGTCGACCACGCCACGAATCATCTGCATCTCCAGGTCATTAAGTGGGGCTCGCAGCCGGGAGGAGTGACTCTGACGCTGATGGCGCGGCGCGAAAGGGCGGCTACGGTCTGCCAGCCGGCGCAGAAGGCGGCCGATCTCGTGAACGCTTTCCCGTTGGCTGACCCACAGGAGGGTATCCGCGTAAAAGGCGCGTCCGCGTCTCACATTGTTGGCGGAGGTAAATCCGACCACCAGACCGGGATAGCGCTGGGCTAATTCAGCAGCGGCCTGATAATCGTGATAGTTTTCCAGCGCTAAAATAATTACATCCATCCCGGCCAGATCGGGCAGATGGCTGAGCGGCAGTGAATGAATAATATTCAGACCGGGCAGGGTTTCCTGAATATCTCTGAAACACTGGGCGAGGCCGATATTAAAATAAATATTATTGCTGTGAATTAAAATATTCAAAGAATAAATCCTGTTGCAAGCGATCTAAACGGCGTGGAGAGGAGATTAGTTGCGAACCAGGAGCTTATTCATATCAGCAGGCGAGTTATTTATATAATTCATCATGCCCGGCGGTTTGAAGGAATAAATTTCGGCTACGCAAGCAGGGTTAATATAATACCCTGCGCATTTAACGCGGACAATTAACGTGCTTTCGACCCCCGCCTGGTTTAAGCGAGATTTTAGGGTCTGGATAACCTGCCATAATCGCTGCGCGGACGGACGGAGATTATTTTTTTCCCAGACGTTAATCATTAACTCTTCATCGCTGACCAGACGTTCTCTGCCATGCGCCAGCAAATACTCCAGTAAACAAGCCATGGTGCTGCGCAGCTGAACCTGCGTTCGCGTCCCACGTAACGCGATAATTTCCCGATGATGCAGGCAGTAGAAAATATTATCCGCTAACTTATAGCCAAGTAGTTTATAGCCTGTAGTCATCCACCACTCCCTGACAAATCCCCGTATTGCCGGTGCAGAGTAACCGCCTGCGGCGGTCTGACCAAGTGAATTTTATTAGCTAGAATAATCAAAACAATTAACCACATTAGCATACATAACTAGAATAAAAATCTGATAATATTGCCCTCTTCTGTTGGATTATGTGGTATAGGAAAAGTCTTAATCAAGCGGTGGCCGAAGTTAAACGGTTGAAAATATAGGTGGCGAAATCAAAAAATCGCACTTACATTGATCTAGATCAATTTAATACCTTTCAGATGGCAATCACCATTTACATAGCAAAACAAAGATTGAAATAACTACGTTTAAGCGGTGATAAGCTGATTCTGAACTTATGGAATTACCCAGGGAACTGTTCATTACTTTCAGGAGCGTTTTTATGGTCATTGCAACTCGTAAGCCTCTGTGCAACAAACGCTGGTCCGCCAGCCCGGCCTCTCAGGATCTTCAGTTGACCCAGCTGCGTCACCCATGGGTCGCCACCAAAGCCAGCTGCAAAAGTAAAAAAGGCTGGAAGAGCCGCGGTTAACGGCTAGTCCACTTCCCCAGACACCACGCCCCGGTCGCGTTAATGTCACGACCGGGGTTTCGCTGTGATCGGTGTTCGCCGCGAAGGTCACACCGGGCGCAGGCAGTAGCCTGAGGCGGTATTCTCCACGCGGGCGAAACCCGGCAGGCCAAGATGCATACCGGCGATGAGCCACCGTTCGCGGGCGGCCTGGCGCAGCAGACTTTCCCGTGTATGCCGGGCCTGGTCAGGATCGACGTCAAATGCCACCGACACATCTGGCCGGGCGCTCTGGATCGAGGGAAAGTGGACGATATCCCCCCATATTAGCAGCGACGTTCCGCCCGCCTCAAGGCGATATCCGGTATGCCCTGGCGTATGCCCGGGCAGGGGACATGGCCGGATCCCGGCTACCGGCTCGTCTTCATCAATATCACGAATTTGCGTCGCGCAGATCGCCATTATGCGGCGGACGAGCAGCACGTTACGTTGTCCACGATCGCTGGCGTTGTCCAGTGTCGATGGCGCCAGCCAGTAAGCGCTTTCCCGCGAGGGCAGGAACACCATGGCGTTGGGATAAGCCGGTGTACCGGCGGCGGTCAGCAGGCCGCCGATATGGTCCGGGTGCGCGTGGGTGAGAAGGATGGTGTCAATTTCCTCAGGGCGCACGCCGAGCAGCGCCAGATTGGCAATAAGCGCGCCGCCGACGCCGTTGGCCCCGCCGGTGCCGGTATCCACTAGCAGCGTGTGCCCGCGTCCGCGGATCAGGTAAGCGCCGATCTCGATGGCCTCCGCCGAGGTTAACCCGGCCTGGCGCTGCAGACGCGCCGCCTCTTCAGGGGCGATCCCCGCGAGTAGCGTCAGCGGCGCTGTCATCTGACCATCACTGATGGCGCTTATCGTCAGGTCGCCTGCTGTCAGGGTATAAAAGGGAGCAGGTGTCATGTTGACCTCACGCTTGCTCCGCCGGGTGACGCAACCTGGCGGTAATGGGCTGATAGATAAAGACCGCGGCAGAGTTGACCCGGTGATGCAGGTCGTCACGCGGGACGATGGCGGCATAGCGGGTATGCCGGGTGGCCAGACCCCCGGGCTGCAGGACGATCGGCGCAGCGACGGGCAGGGCTTCCGCGGTATCGCTCAGCAGCAGCACCTCGTCAGGAGCCACCTCCCGCAGCGCGTGAGTCGTGAGATAGAGGTGGCGATGCCAGTCGGCGATCGCCGATTGCCAGCGGGCAAAATGACCCCCACCATTGCGGCGATAGGCGTCGCTGTCGAGGACGGCGGCATCGCGGATATCGTGTAGGGCCAGGTAGCGAGGGCAGCCCTCGCTGAACGCGCAGAAGCGCTGGGAGGCATGAAAACCGGGCACCGAGACCAGCGCCGGCAATTTTTCCCGATTGTAAAAGGTATTCCACGCCGCTTCGCTTTGCGGGTCGGTGTAGGCGCATTCGACGACATAGAGCATAGTGACCTCGAGAGACAGATGATTCAGCGCATAACGCGCTTTAGTGAGTTTTCCTCATCCTATCCGGCAATAATGGCGCTGAAAAACGATGTTTATTCATCACTCAGTGATATTCTGTCACTGAATTTCAATGGGCCCGCACAAGGAGCATTGGCTATGCGTCGTAAAATCCCCAGCAGCGCTGCGCTACTGGCCTTTGAGGCCGCCGCCCGCCACGGCAACTTTGCCCGCGCGGCGGCGGAGCTCGCGTTAACGGAAGGGGCCATCAGCCGGCAGATCGCCCGTCTGGAAGCGCTCCTCGACAGCAAACTATTTGACAGGATCGGGAGCCGGGTACGGCTCAATCCGGCCGGCGCCCGCTATGCCAGACAGGTCCGCGAGATCCTCAGCAGGCTGGAGCGGGAAACCCACGACGTCAGCGGGATGCCCGCCGATGGCAGCAGTCTCGAGATCGCCGTGCTCCCCACCTTCGCCAGCCGCTGGCTCATCCCCCGGCTCGGGCAGTTCACGGCGCAGCATCCGCATATCGTGGTCAATATCGCCGCCCGCAGCGACCCCTTTATTCTGCCGGGCAGCGGATTTGATGCGGCCATCCATTTTGATCACCCGGCGTGGACCGGAATGGATGTAACGTTTTTATTTGCGGAGTATCTGCTGCCGGTCTGTCATGCCGCGCTGCTGACGGATGACGATCTCCCGGGGCTGCTGAACCGGCTGCCGCGCATTCATCGGCGGCAAAACCCGGACGCCTGGCTGCACTATGCCCGCGAGTGCGGTCTGGCGCTGGATAACCCGGCGCAGGGGCCGCGCTATGATCTGCATGAGATGGCAATCGCTGCGGTACTCAGCCAGCAGGGCGTGGCCCTGGTGCCGAAGATGTATGTGGAGAGCGAACTGCGCAGCGGGACGCTGGTCGCCCCATGGCCGGGCTTGCCGACGCTGGCCAAGCGCTTTTGCCTGATCAAACCCGGCGGCGGCGAGGGGGAGCCGGCGCTGCAGGTGTTTGAGCGCTGGCTGCAGACGACGATTGCGGCAGGTTAACTTATGGCGGGCCTTGGGGGCACTGCGCCGCCCGCTGGCGGGCATATTTGCCCGGCGATATCCCGGCATATCGGGTAAAGGCCACGCTGAACGCGCTGGTCGAGCCATAGCCGAGGCGCTCGGCGATATCCGTTATGCTGATGCCCGTCTCGCCCAGCCACTGCATGGCCAGGGTCATGCGCCAGCTCAACAAATAGCCCATCGGGGTCATTCCGGTCAGGCCGGTAAAGCGTTCAAATAACGTCGAGCGAGACAGCGCGCAGTCGGCGGCCAGGGCGTTGACGGTCCAGCGTCTGGCGGGGGCCTGATGTAGCAGGCGGATTGCCTGGGCGACCCGCGGGTCGCTCAGGCCGCGCATCAGTCCGGGGGTGGCGAGCGTTCCGCAGGATCGGATGGCCTCGATAAACAGCAGCTCAACCATCCGCGCCAGAACGAAAGATTTGCCTGCGCGATCCGCCTGGGCTTCCTCTTTCAGCAGCCCGACAAAGGTGGCCAGCCGCGGCTGGTTGCGAACCACCACTAAGGCGGGCAGCAGGGAGGTTAGCAGGCTGGCGTTATCCGAATCGGCAGCGCAGTGGCCAATCAGCGCCTGCATCTCCGCTGGCTGGTCGAGAGCTCCCAGGCGAAAGTGTTCCGCCGCAAGCTTCACCGGGGTGGTCTCCAGCGCCGGTGAAGGCGGCGGGGTCAGGCTGGTTAACGCGAAGCGGTACGCCGCCGGGATCAACATAAAATCCCCGGCGCGCAGGATCTGCGGTTCATGCTGGTCTATTTCCAGCCGACAGCCGCCTTCCAGTACCACGCCGTAGAACGACATTCCCTGGTCTGAACGTTTAACGCGCCATTCTCCCGCCCCCTCAATGGTTTTGGTCAGCACCGCTCTGAGATTGAGCATCGCTATGATTTCCGCCAGCGGGTCGCTCATTTCCGGACTCCTGCTAAAGAATAATGGATTATTGACCCTATATCGTCCGGAGCGGGCTGTCTATGATGAAAAGGAAGAAACCAATCGGAGACAGAGATATGCAAACGATTATGATCACCGGCTGTTCATCGGGTTTTGGTCTGGAGACGGCGCGTTATTTTCTTGAACAGGGCTGGAAGGTTATCGCCACGATGCGGGTTCCGCGCGAGGATCTGTTGCCGGCCAGCGACCGTCTGCGGCTGGTGCGTCTTGACGTCACCTCAGCGCAGAGTATCGCCGAGGCGATTGCCGAGGCCAGAGAGATTGACGTTCTGGTCAATAACGCCGGAGTGGGGATGCTCAATGCCCTGGAGGGGGCGTCGCACGAGGCGATAGCGAACCTGTTTGCCACCAACACGCTTGGGACTATCGCCATGACCCAGGCGGTACTTCCCCGGTTCAGAGCGCGCCGTAGCGGGACGATCATTAATATCACCTCGGCGGTCACCCTGCAGCCGATGCCCCTGCTGGCGGTCTATACCGCGAGTAAAGCGGCGGTGAATGCCTTCACGGAGTCGCTGGCGCTGGAGCTGCGGCCCTTTAATATTCGCGTCGGTGTGATCCTGCCGGGACGCGCTCCCCAGACCCGCTTCGGGGAAAACGCGCGTCGAACGATGGGCCAGCTCCCGGAGAGCTATGCGCCGCTCGGCCAGCAGATCCTCGACAGCATCCAGGATAACGCCAGCGTGACGCAGGCTGTCGATGTGGCTCAGGCCGTCTGGCGGATGGTGAACGATCCTCAAGCCCCTTCGCGGTTGCCGGCAGGGGAGGATGCCCTGGCGATGGCGCAGGCTATTCATAGTCGCGAATAATCGGGTTTCGCTTTGTCGCTGGCAGGGTTCGATGACGTTCAGGCTGGAAGCGCAGAAGGCGTGCGTTTTCCGGTCACGATGCAGCAGGCTAATGTTGAGAGGGAATGATACGAAACGAGATTGGTGCGTCTGAATGGACTCGAACCATCGACCCCCACCATGTCAAGGTGGTGCTCTAACCAACTGAGCTACAGACGCATTATGGTGCGTTTAATTGGACTCGAACCAACGACCCCCACCATGTCAAGGTGGTGCTCTAACCAACTGAGCTATAAACGCATAATGGTGCGTTCGATTGGACTCGAACCAACGACCCCCACCATGTCAAGGTGGTGCTCTAACCAACTGAGCTACGAACGCAATGTTGTGGTGACAACGGGGACGCATATTAGCGGCAGGCAGGGGATGTGGCAAGAGGTAAACGTCACTTTTCTTGTACATTGTATGCGATTGCGGATCTTTTACCCACTCCGGCGATATTTTACTGAACCACAAGGATATTTCTTCGCCAGCAGGCGCCTCGCCTCTCTTTTCTTTGCCGGTCTCACCCTGCGCGTAAGGGTTGCCGTTGTGTTAAATTATCGCCCACCAGAAGAGAGGAGTAATAAGGAAGATGAAATCGATTGGTATTTTCTGCGGTTCTTCAGCTGGCGAACATCCGCTGTATCTCGAAACTGCCCGACGGGTTGGCCACATGCTTGCGCAGCAGGGACTGGCTGTTGTCTATGGCGGCGGCAAAGTTGGCTTGATGGGGGCGGTTGCCGATGCGGCGCTGGAGGCCGGGGGCACGGTCATCGGCGTAATGCCGCGCGGCCTGGTGGAGCGGGAAATTGCCCACCGCGGGTTGACGGAGCTGCATGTGGTGGAGGATATGCACGAACGGAAAACCAAAATGGCGGCGCTGGCCGACGGCTTTATTGCTCTGCCGGGCGGAGCGGGGACGCTTGAAGAGATTTTCGAACAGTGGACCTGGGCGCAGTTGGGCATCCATGAAAAACCGTGCGCATTCCTGAATATCAAGGGGTATTACGATCCGCTGCAGGCGATGGTCAATAACATGGTACGGGAAGGATTTATGCACTCGCGCTACGCGGAGATGCTGCCGTTTGCTGCTTCACCAGAGGAGATTATCGCCGGTTTCCGCGACTATACGCCGCCGGCCCGTAAATGGGTTCAGCAGCCCGCTATTTAAACATCAAGCGAAGGGTAAACAGCGCGCAGACGATGAGCATAACCAACAGCAATTCGAAGCGATAGCGTTGCAGCATGATGTCCTCCTGAAAAAAAACCGGCGCTATTCAGCGCCGGTTTATTACCTTAACGCCTGACCGTTATGCCGCCGGTTGTACCGCCGGTTTGGCTGCGTGGTGCGCCGCTTTATGGTGCTTCTTCGCCGCCTGGGCTTTCTGCGCTGCTTCCGGTTTCGCCGCGGCTTTGTGATGCTTCTTCGCTGCCTGGGCTTTCTGCGCTACGGCCGGTTTTGTCGCCGCTTTATGGTGTTTCTTCGCTGCCTGGGCTTTCTGTTCGGCTGCCGGTTTCGCCGCCGCTTTGTGATGTTTCTTGTGGTGAACGGTGGTGTGGCTGGCTGCGGTAGCCGGGGTGGTGGTCGCGGCGTCGGCTGCGAAAGCCACAGATGACAGACCCATAGCAGCGGCAACAACCAGAGCTAATACTTTTTTCATGCTGAAATCCTCGAATTGGTTTCCTGAGTAACCCCACTGCGGGGCTGTTGGCTACACTATATGCATCTCCGGGGCGCTCATCAGTGAGTCTTTGGTGTCGGGGAGTAACGGAATGTACAACGTCGGAACATAACTGAAGAAAGAAAAAGCCCGCCAGGGTGGCGGGCTTTGGCAGGATTAGCGCGCGGCGCGCTGTAAGATGATGCTGGAGGGCTGGCGCTGCAGAAAACGCATCCGCAGCATCATCATAATAGCGGCGGAGGTCAGGCCGATGATAAATCCGCACCAGAAGCCGGCGGGCCCCATGCGGGGGACAATCACGTCGGTCAGCGCCAGCAGGTAGCCGCTGGGTAAACCCAGCACCCAGTACGCGGTAAAGGTGATAAAAAAGATAGACCGCGTATCTTTATAGCCGCGCAGGATACCGCTGCCGATCACCTGAATAGAGTCCGAGATCTGGTAGACCGCCGCCAGCAGCATCAGATGCGAGGCCAGCATCACCACCTCCGGGTTATCGTTGTACAGCAGGGCAATTTGCTTGCGCATCAGCACGGTAAAGATAGCGGTAAACACCGCCAGGCAGACGCCCACGCCCACACCCGTACGGGCGGAAACCTGGGCATCGATCGTTGAGCCCTGGCCGAGGCGGAAGCCGACGCGAATGGTGACCGCGGCCGCCAGCGACAACGGCAGAACGAACATCAGCGAGCTGAAGTTCAGCGCAATCTGGTGGCCGGCGACGTCAATGATCCCGAGCGGCGAGACCAGCAGCGCGACGACGGCAAACAGGGTCACTTCGAAGAATAGCGCCAGGGCGATGGGTAGCCCCAGCTGCACCAGCCGCAGCAGGACGGCGAAATCGGGGCCGCTGAAGCCCTCGGCGCAGCGGATATCGCGCATCGAACGCGACCGGCGCACCCACCACAGCATGCTGGCAAACATCACCCAGTAAACGGAGGCGGTCGCCACGCCGCAGCCGACGCCGCCCAGCTCTGGCATGCCGAAATGGCCATAGATAAAGATGTAGTTCACCGGAATGTTGACCAGTAAACCGATAAAGCCCATGACCATTCCGGGCTTGGTTTTTGCCAGCCCTTCACACTGGTTACGGGCGACCTGGAAGAACAGATAGCCCGGCGCCCCCCACAGCAGCGCGCGCAGATAGCCAACCGCTTTCTCCGCCAGCAGCGGATCAATGTTATGCATGGAGCTGATGATATACCCGGCATTCCACAGCACGACCATGATCAGCACCGAGACCAGCCCCGCCAGCCAGAAGCCCTGACGCACCTGCGGCGCGATACGCTCACGCCGCCCGGAGCCATTAAGCTGCGCCACCACCGGGGTCAGCGCCAGCAGCAGCCCATGGCCGAAGAGAATGGCCGGCAGCCAGATGGAGGTTCCGATGGCCACCGCGGCCATATCGGTGGCGCTGTAGCCGCCCGCCATCACGGTATCGACAAAACCCATCGCCGTCTGCGCTACCTGCGCAAGAATGACGGGTATAGCCAGAGCTAATAACTGACGCGCTTCAATGAAATACTTCTGCACGTGAACACCTTTGTATTGTTGTTATTTTGAGACTAAAAAAGCCGCCGTAACTGGCAGCAAGGGGATAAAAATGAGGAAATTCCAGTCTATTGTAGCGAGGATTAGCCATTAAGCCAGTGAAAAAAGAGTCGAGGCACGAAGCGCGCTGGCAACCGCTCAGCCCTCCTGTTATTGTTCCCGATAGCGAAAACGGTAATGATACCGTCATGATTTTCAACAGGAGCCAAACATGTTTACTGGTATTGTTCAGGGAACCGCGAAAGTGGTCTCCATTGATGATAAACCCAATTTTCGCACCCACGTGGTGGAGCTGCCGGCGCATATGCTGGAGGGGCTCGAAACCGGGGCATCGGTAGCCAACAACGGTTGCTGTCTGACGGTGACCGACATCAATGGCGCGCGCATCAGCTTTGATCTCATGAAAGAGACGCTGCGGATTACCAATCTCGGCGATATTCAGGTCGGGGATGAAGTTAACGTCGAGCGGGCGGCGAAATTCAGTGATGAAATCGGCGGGCATTTGATGTCCGGCCATATTATGACCACCGCGGAAATCGTGAAGATCCTCACTTCCGAAAATAACCGTCAGATCTGGTTTAAAGTACAGGACCCGACGCTGATGAAATATATCCTTTATAAAGGATTCATCGGTATCGATGGCATCAGCCTGACGGTAGGTGAGGTGACGGCAACCCGATTCTGCGTGCATCTTATTCCGGAGACGCTGCAGCGGACCACGCTGGGGGCGAAAAAGCTGGGCGACCGCGTCAATATCGAGATCGACCCGCAAACCCAGGCGGTTGTCGATACGGTCGAACGCGTGCTGGCGGCGAAAGAGATGGCGGCAAAGGTCAGTGAAGCCTGAAAAAAAATCCCCCGCCGGTGAGCGGGGGACTGTGTTTTAACGGGCGACGCGCAGTCCGTGTTCAACCCCGCGCGAGAACACCACCTGCCAGAGCTGAATGTCGCGGGCGCGGAAGGCGCCGGCGCAGGCGTTCAGGTAATAAGTGAACATGCGTTTGAAACGCTCTGAATAGTTATCGGCAATTTCCGGCCAGCTGGCGAGGAAACGCTCATACCAGGCCATCAGGGTGGTGTCGTAATCGGCGCCGAAGTTGTGCCAGTCTTCCATCACAAAGTGCTTCTCGCTGGCATCGGCGATCTGCCGTACCGACGGCAGGCAGCCGTTGGGGAAGATATATTTATTGATCCACGGGTCAACGTTATGGTCGGTGACTTTGGAACCGATGGTGTGCAGTAAGAAGCGGCCGTTGGGTTTTAAATTACGATCGGCGACCTCAAAGTAGGTGGCGTAATTTTTGGGACCCACATGCTCGAACATGCCGACGGAGACAATGCGGTCGAAGCTGTCGTGCAGATCGCGATAATCCTGAAGACGAATCTCTACGTCAAGGCCATCGCAGCGCGCCTGGGCCATCTTTTGCTGTTCGGCGGAGATGGTCACGCCGACAACGCTCACCTGGTAATTTCGCGCCATATATTCGGCAAGACCGCCCCAGCCGCAGCCGATATCCAACACTCGCATGCCTGGCTCGAGCTCCAGCTTACGGCAGATGAGATCCAGCTTATCCTGCTGCGCGGCTTCGAGGGTCTGCGCCTCTTTCCAGTAACCGCAGGAATATTGCATGTAGGGATCCAACATCCGGCTGAAAAGATCGTTGCCGAGGTCATAGTGCTCTTTGCCGACAATCCAGGCGCGTTTTTTACTTTGCAGGTTAAACAGGCGAGCGCCTGCGATGCGGAGTGTGTCTTTGAAATGATGAGGGAGTTGTTTTTCCAGCCCGGCGCGGAGCACTTTATGGAAGAATATATCCAGACGCTCGCAGTCCCACCAGCCGTCCATATAGCTTTCGCCTAAACCCAGCGACCCCTCCTGCAATACGCGTTTAAAAAAAAGAGGGTTTTTAATCCGCAGGTCTGACGGCGCGGAGCCGTTGATTTCAATTCCCGCACGGCCCAACAATTCAGCTGCAATCCGGTACCAGTCATCATTTGGTACACTTACTTCTTCTATACACGATGAACTCATAGCTTCTCCATCACGCCCAAGTGATCAGAACCTTAAAACAGCGTAGACGCTTTTTTGGCTTTGTGAGAAATCTCACGGATAATCCGTGAAGTCGCTATCCGACGTAGAACAGAGGAAGGGAGATAACCCTTGCCGAAAGGCCTTCCATGGTGAAACGGAGGCATCCTGCATCCGTTAATCTGTTAAATATTTTTTATTTATGTGAACCCGGATCCAGTATAGGACGCTAAGTACTGGCTTTCAATAAAAATATCTTAGCGTGCTAATCACTGGTCCGGGCTCTGGCGACGGGCGTCAGGCGTGGGAAGAGTGGGCCGCCAGCTCTGGCGTCTGCTGCAGTCGATAACCCACTCCGGCTAACAAAATAGAGACCAGCATCACGCTGGTGGTGGTCAGCAGCGGCGTGGCGATCAGCGCGGAGACTAACAGGCTGGTCAGGAAGCACAGGCCAAGCTGGAGCGTGTTCTGCAGCGCCGCCGCGCGGCCGGTTGCCTGCGGGAAAGGCTTCAGCGCCTGAGCGACCACGATAGGGTAGATCCCGCCGTTAACTACCGCCATCAGGCAGAACGGGATCATTAACGCCACCAGCGAGGCATGCGTTTGCAGACCCACCAGCCAGGTGGCGGCGACGCTGACGGCGAAGATCACTAACAGCCACGGGAGCATCTGTTGTCCGGACCATTTTTGCAGCAGCGCGCGACAGCCATAACCGCCCACCAGAAAAGCGATGGTCTGCGGGATATAGCTCAACCCGATAGCGGTTGGGCCGTAGCCCATCTCATGAAGGATAAACGGCGAACCGGTAAGCCAGGCGAAGAAGCTGGCGGAACAGGCGGCGTAGATCAGGACGTTGCCGCTGTATTCCCGGGAGCGCAGCAGCGCGAGAAAAGTGATTTTCTTTTCAGTCACAGTGGCCGACTTAGCGGCGGCTTTCAGGCGCAGGGCAGGCAGCATCAGCAGCAGGGTGATGGCAAACAAGGTGGCGAAGATGGCCTGCCACTCGAAATGCACCAGCAGCCAGCTGCCCAGCAGCGGGGCCAGCGCAGGCGACAGCCCTACCAGCGGCATAATGGTGGCGAAGATGCGGTTGGTGCGCTGGGCGGGATAGTAATCGGTCACCATCGCCTGCCAGGTGACCGCCGCGGCGCAGACGCCAATCGCCTGCAGAAAGCGCAGCGCCAGCATCAGAGTGGCGTTCTGCACCCACAGCATCCCCAGGCAGCCGACCGCGAAAATCGTCAGGCCGCTCAGCAGCACCGGTTTGCGCCCGTAGCGGTCCGACAGCGGCCCCCAGAACAGCTGGCCCAGCGCGAAGCCGGCCAGGAACAGGCTCAGGCTGGCGCTAATGGATGCGGCGGAGGTGTTGAGATCCTGCTGCATGGCGGCAAATGCCGGCAGGTACATATCGGTGGCCAGAAAGCCCAGCACGCTCAGACCGGCCAGCCAGACTAAAAATCCTTTCCCAGGTTGTGACATAACGTTCTCTTTTTTGGAGTACAGGTACGATGCCGCAGAGTGTAGGGAGTGCATGGTGGCTTGTGAAACGCTAATATTTGTCACATGCATTCAAAAATTTTGCAGGCAGAAAATGTGGTCTGAATACTCTCTGGAAGTGGTTGATGCCGTCGCCCGTAACGGCAGCTTCAGCGCGGCGGCGCAGGAGCTGCACCGGGTGCCTTCCGCCGTCAGCTATACCGTGCGTCAGCTCGAAGAGTGGCTGGCCGTCCCCTTGTTTGAGCGCCGTCATCGTGACGTGGAGCTGACCCCTGCAGGGGTCTGGTTTTTACAGGAAGGGCGCTCTGTTATCAAAAAAATGCAGATCACCCGCCAGCAGTGCCAGCAAATCGCTAATGGCTGGCGCGGGCAGTTGTCAATCGCGGTGGACGATATCGTGAAACCCGCGCGGATGCGCCAGATGATCGTGGATTTCTATCGCCATTTTCCCGACGTCGAACTGATCGTTTTCCAGGAAGTGTTCAACGGCGTTTGGGATGCGCTGGCCGACGGCCGCGTGGAGCTGGCGATTGGCGCAACGCGCTCTATTCCTGTCGGGGGGCGCTACGCGTTCCGCGATATGGGGATGCTGAGCTGGGACTGCGTGGTGGCGAGCGATCATCCGCTGGCGAAGATGGCGGGTCCGCTGAGCGATGATGTCCTGCGCAACTGGCCGTCGCTGGTGCGGGAGGATACCTCGCGTTCATTGCCAAAAAGGACAACGTGGCTGCTGGATAACCAGAAGAGGGTAGTGGTCCCCGACTGGGAATCGTCAGCCACCTGTCTGTCGGCAGGGCTCTGCGTCGGCATGGTGCCAAGCCATTTCGCCCGGCCATGGGTGGATCGCGGCGAGTGGACCGCGCTGGCGCTGGAAAATCCGTTTCCGGATGCGGCCTGCTGTCTGACCTGGCAGCAGAATGATGCTTCACCGGCGTTAAACTGGATGCTGGACTACCTGGGGGACAGCGACACGTTGAATCGGGAGTGGCTGCGGGCGCCGGAGTGATCCGCGCCCGCCAATGCTTTAGCGACGATAGTCGACAAACGGGCCATCCGCCACCGAGCGGCGTTCGACCAGCCGAGGGTGCACTTCGATAGACTGCGACTCTTCGCGCTTGTTGACGATACGATCCAACAACATATTGAACGCGGCTTCGCCCAGCGAATCTTTCGGCTGATGAATGGTGGTTAACGCCGGGCTGAAATAGCGGGCGTTGCGCACATTATCATAACCGATCAGCGAAATGTCCTGTGGCACGCGCAGCCCCATTTCATCCGCGGCGCAGATGGCGCCCATCGCCATAATGTCGCCGCCGCAGAAGACCGCCGTTGGACGGTGCTGCTGGCTGAGGATCTGCTGCATGGCGCGGTAGCCGGACTCCGGCTCGAAGTCGCCCTGTACAATCCAGTTTTCCGGCACGCTGATATGCGCCTCTTTCATCGCCTGCATGAAGCCGGCCAGTCGCCCCGCGCCGGTGTTGCGCTCCAGCGGGCCCGGGATCACGCCGATTTCGCGGTGACCGCGTTCAATCAGGTAACGTCCGGCGATATACCCGCCCTGGAAGGCGTTATCGATCACCGCATCGGTAAAGTCGGCTTTGGCTTCGCCCCAGTCCATCACCACCATCGGAATATGGCGGTACTCTTCCAGCATGCTCAGGACGGAATCCGGATATTCCGAACACATCACCAGCAGACCGTCGACGCGTTTTTGCGCCATCATCGATAGATAGGCACGCTGTTTTTCCGGGTCGTTCCAGGCGTTGCCGAGGATCAGAGTATAGCCTTTCTGGAAACAGCTCTTTTCCACGGACTCAATGATTTCAGCGAAATAGGCGGCTTCGCTACTGGTCGCTAGCAGGCCAATCGATTTTGTATGATTGACTTTCAGGCTGCGGGCCACCGCGCTCGGCGAGTAGTGCAGCTCTTTAATCGCCGCCCATACCGCATTACGCGTCTCTTCGGCAACGAAACGGGTTTTGTTAATTACATGTGACACAGTTGTAGTGGAAACGTTTGCGCGCTTCGCTACATCTTTAATAGTTGCCATTACATCTCACTCCATGCCTTGACCTGATCGCCTGATCATCGATACGTAAACGTTTGCCTACACACACCCTGAATACAATTTTCAACATTGCATCACGTCGGGAAAACGACACAGAACGACAGGAAGGGGTCAATGGCCGATACGCTTTTAAATTAGCGTGGGATTTTGTCCGATCTTGGGGCAAAGTGGAAGAGCAAAAATGTGCATCGCCCTAAATCCCGGAAGATTTTTGCGATTTTTTGTGCAAAAATGAGCAAGCTCACTTTTGGTGTGGGGATAACAAGAGGGAAAAATGATGGATACCAATTTAAAGTTTTCGCTGATCACCACGATTATTGCTCTCGGCGTGATCGTCGCATTCAGCCTGACCGCCATACTGCACTAATGCTCCAATGAGGGAGGAGCGCGGCTTCCTCCCCGTATCCCGCCATTATTATCAATTCTGCAAAAATCTTTTGTCATTTCGTTCACTTTTGTTTTTTTGTGATTGATGTCATGCTTTTGGCTTCTGATGTTATGCCGTCCCTCCCGACGGTCTGATGGAGTCATTGAATGAAAATCAACTTTCCTTTACTCGCGCTGGCGATCGGCGCCTTTGGCATCGGTACCACCGAGTTCTCCCCAATGGGATTGCTGCCGGTGATTGCCAAAGGCGTGGACGTTTCAATACCGGTGGCGGGAATGCTGATCAGTGCATATGCCATCGGCGTCATGGTCGGTGCGCCGCTGATGACTCTGCTGCTGTCGCATCGCGCCCGACGCAATACGCTGATTTTTCTGATGGGGATCTTCACCGTCGGCAACCTGCTGTCATCCATTGCGCCGGATTACACTACGCTGCTGCTGTCGCGCATTATTACCAGCCTCAACCACGGCGCCTTTTTTGGCCTGGGGTCGGTGGTGGCGGCCAGCGTGGTGCCCAGGCACAAGCAGGCCAGCGCGGTGGCCACCATGTTTATGGGCCTCACCATCGCTAATATCGGCGGCGTGCCTGCCGCGACCTGGCTTGGGGAAACCATCGGCTGGCGGATGTCCTTCCTCGCCACCGCGGGGTTAGGCCTGCTGGCAATGGTGAGCCTGTGGTTCTCCCTGCCGAAGGGCAGTGCGGGCGAGCGGCCGGATGTCAAACAAGAGCTTTCGGTCCTGTTACGGCCGCAGGTGCTCTCAGCCTTGCTGACCACCGTGCTGGGCGCCGGGGCGATGTTTACGCTGTATACCTACATTTCGCCGGTCCTAAATACGCTGACCCATGCTTCATCGTTGTTTATTACCGCGATGCTGGTGCTGATTGGGGTTGGTTTTTCGCTGGGCAACTATCTGGGTGGCAAATTCGCCGACCGGTCGGTCTCCGGCACGCTGAAAGGCTTTCTGCTAGTGCTGATGGCGATCATGCTGGCGATCCCGCTGCTGGCGCAATCCCAGGCGGGTGCGGCCATCAGTATGATCGTCTGGGGCGCAGCCACCTTTGCGGTGGTGCCGCCGCTGCAGATGCGAGTGATGCGCGTGGCGCATGAGGCGCCGGGGCTCTCATCTTCGGTGAATATTGGGGCGTTCAACCTTGGCAACGCGCTGGGCGCCGCCGCAGGCGGGGCGGTGATCTCCGGCGGACTGGGATACGCTTTTGTGCCGGTGATGGGCGCGATCATTGCCGGTCTGGCGCTGCTGCTGGTCTGGTTTAGCGGCCGAGCGCAGCCGGAAGAGGCCTTTGCCAGTCAGTCATAAACGGGTGGGAAAGCGCTAAAAAAAACCGCAGCCGGGGGGACCCAGCTGCGGTTTGTCGTTTATGCGGCCAGGTTAGCGGCAACAAACTTCCAGTTAACCAGCGCCCAGAAGTGATCCAGATAGCTTGGACGGGCGTTGCGGTAGTCGATGTAGTAAGCGTGTTCCCAGACGTCAACGGTCAGCAGCGGCTTGGCGTCGGTGGTCAGCGGGGTACCGGCGTTGCTGGTGGAGACAATAGCCAGGCTGCCGTCGGCATTTTTGACCAGCCAGGTCCAGCCAGCGCCAAAGTTTTTCGCCGCGGCGTCGGTAAATTTGGCCTTAAACTCAGCGAAGCTGCCGAAGGATTTGGCAATAGCGGCAGCCAGCTCGCCTTCCGGTTCGCCGCCGGCGTTCGGTGCCAGGCAGTTCCAGTAGAAGGTGTGGTTCCAGACCTGCGCCGCGTTATTGAAAACACCGCCTTCAGAGGTGCGCACGATCTCTTCGAGCGACTTCCCTTCGAATGCGGTGCCTTTGATCAGGTTGTTAAGGTTAGTGACATACGCCTGGTGGTGTTTACCGTAGTGGTATTCCAGGGTTTCTGCGGAAATGTGCGGCGCCAGGGCGTCTTTTGCATATGGTAATGCAGGTAATTCAAACGACATTGCTACTCTCCTTATAACTTTTTTGTTTTATCTCACATTGACAAGATGAGGTTTTCACCTGAATCGAGTGCTGACCGCCCGACGCTGTCGCGTCCCGGGCCTGTTATTGTATTGAGAATGTTAACATTTGCCGCAGGCAGTGAAAAGCCTTACAACGATAAAGGCTATTATCACAGGCGCAACTGCCGAAGGCTTAACCGTTTTCTGCGGAGCAGAGCGTTAAGACGCCCGTAGATGTTGCAAAAATGTATAAGTTAAAGGGGGCAGGGGCACGGGTCTCTCGCCGCGATGGTTCATTCCTCAGCTCGTCATTCGAAGATCCCTGCAGCGCAAGCGCCTGAGTGGAAATAAGCATTTTAAATCAATTAATTAATGATGCTATGCTTTCAGGTAATTGCCGCTATGCCAATAATTCATTGTCTATTTTTAAATTTGTATGACAAATATAGCCGCCGGCAGCAATTTCCACAGGATGGCTACGATGGCAAAAACAGATGAAGTGGTAAGCCCGAAAATGATCCCGGTAGTGCAGGGGATCGTTGAATGGATTGAAGCACATATTTTTGACACCCTGCCGGTGAGCGCGATAGCGAAAAAGTCCGGCTACTCGCACTGGTATTTCCAGCGGCAATTCGCCATGGTGACCGGCTGTACGCTGGCGAGCTACGTCAGCCGACGGAAGATGACCATCGCGACAATCTACTTAACGCAGACCGAGGCCTCGATGCAGAGTATTTCTCAACGTTTGGGGTACGACGGGCAGGCGGCATTCTGCCGCACCTTTCACCGTCACTTTGGCATGTCGCCCACCCGCTATCGTCGGGAAGCGCCGGTCACAGAGGCGAATATGCAGTTTCCCCTGACGGTAGGGGCGGAGAACGGGCAGGTGAAGAGGGCTGCCGCCGTAGCGGCAGACCGGGATCAGCGAATGGTTTTCGGGGTCATGACGCGCCGGGCACCGACGTAATGGCGAACCCAGTAATCTTCGCTCAGGGAGGTGATTTGTATATCGCGACCTGTGCGCGGTGACTGTATGAATTTCCCGTTGCCGACGTAAACGCCTACGTGGTCGGCAGTGCCGCGTCCGCGGGTGCGGAAGAAGACCAGGTCGCCGCTCTGCAGTTCGTCACGATCGACCGGACGCGCATCGCGCAGGTGGTACATTTCGTTGGCGGTACGCGGGATATGAATCTTGACCAGGTCTTTGTAGGCGTAATAGACCAGCCCGCTGCAGTCGAACCCGGTGCGCGGGGAGGTGCCGCCCCAGCGATATGGTTTACCCAGCTGGCCCATCAGTTTGTTCATGGCGGTACTCTGCGCTTTTTGCACCCGGACTTTATGCGCATCGGCGATCGTCAGATTCGCTTCGCTGGCCTCGGGTTTACAGCGCTTTTTATAGCCTTTACGCACCACGCATTTGCTTTTGACGCTGTTCAACGCCAGGGTCGGCTCGGCGCTGGCGGCCACCGTTTTCGCGCACTGCTTTTTATACCCTTTACGCAGCACGCATTTTTTCGTGGCGCCGACGGCCTGACGATGAAGCGCGGTTTGGCTTGCTGCGGTAGTACGGGTAGGGAGCCGGGTGCTCGAGGACTTTTTACTGGTGGTTTTAGCGGTGGTTTTACTTTTTTGACTGGTTGCTTTTTTCTTGCGCTCTGAGCCGCTTTTCGCGGGCAACGCCTTTGGCGAGGCGGAGGCGTGCGTATGCCCTGAAGCCTGAGCCAGTGGTGTGAATGAGATAGATGTGAACAGTAATGCACAGAGCGATATCGCGATTTTGTTTAGCCGCGCCACTGAGCAATCCCCTGATTAATTACAGACATGTACAAATGCCTGACGATGAATGACAAACCGGAACGATTCTAAAGCATAAAAACCCGGAAAGTTAATATTCTTTTGTATCAAAAATGTCGATTGGTTAACGATTGCAAGAAAACGCGTCAGACATTGACCGCCTCGCACAGAAAATGCGCAACGCGCGCCTGCCCGCGGCGTCAAAATGATATTTTTAAGGCAACTTCGCGCAACAGAAGATAAAATATGAATAGTGAAAAAAATGTTATTATCGGTCCTGCCCTCGGGACGCTACAATGACAAGTTACTGCCGTAGAAAGAAGTTTAAGGAAGCACGACAATGAGCTCGACTTTAGAAAAGATCCAACGCCAAATCGCTGAAAACCCGATCCTGCTGTACATGAAAGGTTCGCCGAAGCTGCCAAGCTGCGGTTTCTCCGCTCAGGCCGTTCAGGCGCTGTCCGCCTGTGGCGAACGTTTTGCTTACGTTGATATCCTGCAGAACCCGGATATCCGCGCTGAGCTGCCAAAATATGCCAACTGGCCGACCTTCCCGCAGCTGTGGGTGGACGGTGAACTGGTGGGCGGCTGCGATATCGTCATCGAAATGTACCAGCGCGGTGAACTGCAGCAGCTGATCAAAGAGACCGCGGCGAAATATCACACTGACGAGCCGAAAGCGGAATAATTCCCGCTGTCAGTAAAAAAGCGACTTCCTGGAAGTCGCTTTTTTTATCACTCCGGCGTCGCTGCCGGCAGCGGCCAGCCGCCCAGACGCTTCCAGCGGTTCACTATCTCGCAAAACAGCTGCGCCGTCTGCTCGGTATCGTAGAGGGCGGAATGGGCCTGCGCGCCGTCGAACGGCATGCCCGCGGCAATACAGGCTTTCGACAGCACCGTCTGGCCCAGCGCCAGCCCGCTCAGCGCGGCGGTGTCGAAGGTGACAAACGGATGGAACGGGTTGCGTTTTAGCCCCGCCCGTTCGGCGGCGGTCATGGTGAAGCTGTGGTCAAATGTGGCATTGTGCGCCACCATGATAGCCCGACTGCAGTCGCTCTCTTTCATCCCTTTGCGTACCATTTTGAAGATGGCATGCAGGGCATCGTATTCGCTAACGGCGCCGCGCTCTGGATCGTGCGGGTTAATCCCGTTAAAGGCCAGCGCTTCGGGCTGGAGATTGGCGCCCTCGAAAGGTTCAACATGGAAATGCAGCGTTTCATCGGGCATCAGCCAGCCATGCTCATCCATCTTCAACGTAATGGCGGCGATCTCCAGCAGGGCGTCGGTTTTGGCATTAAATCCTGCGGTTTCAACATCAATCACCACTGGATAAAAACCGCGGAAACGGTCGCACAGACCATTCAGTTGAGCGTTCTCGGACATCAGATTCTCTTAGCTGGTAAAAAGTAGCGCGCATTATGGCAAATTTTGCCACGGCTTGCAGCAGGCAGGGGTGAAAACAACGGGCGCCGCAGCGCCCGGGCGAGCGATGAAAATAAAGACGCTATGGTCGGGAGGGGTTAGTTGCCCAGCCCTTTGCCGGCGTCTTTCTCTTCAATCAGCTCAATTTTGTAACCGTCAGGATCTTCCACGAAGGCGATAACGGTGGTGCCGCCTTTTACCGGCCCGGCTTCACGGGTGACGTTGCCCCCGTTCTGGCGGATCCGCTCGCAGGCTTCGGCGGCGTTGTCGACGCTCAGCGCGATGTGACCGTAGGCGGTGCCCAGCTCATAGCTGTCCACGCCCCAGTTGTAGGTCAGTTCGATCACCGCGGTATCGCTCTCTTCGCCGTAGCCGACGAAGGCGAGGGAGTATTTGTACTCCGGGTTTTCGCTGGTGCGCAGCAGCTTCATGCCTAACACGTTGGTATAGAAGTCGATAGAACGTTGCAGGTCGCCAACGCGCAGCATGGTATGGAGTAAGCGCATAATGTCCCCTATGCAGTTTATTTGCTAGATCAGAGCGTTGAGTATAGCGGCGATACGTCGCCGCTATCAATGGAGGGATTACAGCGTAGGATAATCGGTGTAGCCTTCCGCGCCGCCGCCGTAGAAGGATTCCGGGCGCTGTGGGTTAAGCGCCGCTTTTTTCTGCAGGCGGGCCACCAGATCCGGGTTGGCGATGTAATCGCGGCCAAAGGCCACGGCATCAATCAGCCCTTTGTTGATCAGGTCGTTGGCTTTTTCAACGGTGTAGGCGCCAGCGCCAATGATCACGCCAGGGAAGCGGTCGCGAACTTTCTGACGGAAAGCTTCACTATACGGCTTGCCGCCCGCCCAGTCCGGCTCGGACATGTGCAGATAGGCGATACCGCGTTTCGCCAGCTCGCTAATCAGATACAGCGCGTCTTCTTCTTCATTCGGGCCATTATCCACATTCTGGAAGCTGCCAATCGGCGACACGCGGATGCCAATCCGGTCAGCGCTCCACTCTTTGCTCACGGCGTCGACCACTTCCAGCACCAGACGGGCGCGGTTTTCCACGCTGCCGCCATACTGGTCGGTACGCTGGTTCGCCGACGGCGAGAGGAACTGGTGCAGCAGATAGCCGTGGGCCGAGTGCAGTTCAACCAGATCGAAACCGGCGTCACGGGCATTGCCCACCGCCTGACGGAAATCATCGACGATCCCCGGGATCTCTTCGGTTTCCAGAGCGCGAGGCATCGAGGTGTCGACGCGGATGGCGTGGCCGTTTTCGTCGCGCAGCGAGGTGCGGGTGCCGGCGCTCAGCGCAGACGGCGCTACCGGTGCGGCGCCGCCGGGCTGCAGGCTGCTATGGGAAATTCGTCCGGTGTGCCACAGCTGCACGGCGATATGGCCGTTTTCCGCGTGAACGCCGGCGGTGATTTTCTGCCAGGCGGCAATCTGCTCCGGGCTGTGCAGCCCTGGCGCGCCGGCATAGCCTTTGGCCTGGCCGGAAATCTGCGTCGCTTCGGTGATGATCAGCCCGGCGCTGGCGCGCTGACGGTAGTATTCGCCCATCAGCGGGGTAGGGATATCGCCCGGCTCGATGCTGCGCAGACGCGTCAGTGGAGCCATAAATACGCGATTAGGGACGGTGACAGCACCGACTTTCAACGGGGTGAATAATTTTGATTCCGACATAATGACTCCTGAGTAGACCGGTCGTCTAGGAACTGATGAAATAAAAACGCCTGTTATACAGCAGGCGCCGCAATAATCTGTTTCGCGTGGGCAAGGGCGCTCTCCAGCGGCGTTGCGCTACGCGTTATTTTGGCCTGCAGGTTGGCGCCGAGCCACAGGGAATAGAGTACCTGCGACAGCGTCCTGGCCTCGCCGTCAAAGGTCAGACTGCCTTCCTGACGCCCTTTCTCCAGCGCGTCGCCCAGCAGGGCGATGATCTGGCTGGCGCCGTGGTCCATGGCGGTGCGCATGTCTTCCGACAGATCGCAAACCTCTGCCGACAGCTTGACGGTGAGACACCCGCTAATAATCCCCTGCTGGTAAAACTGATTCAGCGTGTGCTGATAGTAGGCCAGCAGCCGATCGCGATAGTTGCCCTCGCCATGGGCGAAGTGATCGACAAGGCGCTGCAGATATCCGGCGTAATGGTTTTCAAGCAAGGCGACGCCGAAGGCTTCTTTAGAGCGAAAGTAATGATAGAAAGAGCCCTTGGGCACTTCCGCCGTCTTCAGGAGTTCGCTCAAGCCCATGCCGGTAAAGCCGCGATGCATGCATAGCTGCTCGCCGGTGGCCAGGATATGTTCTCGGGTATCGCAATCGCTGTGTCTGTTCATGGCGCACACTGTAGTAGACCGATTGGTCTAATGCAAGACTTAGCGCAAAAATGTTAGCTGGCGCAGCACGGAGTGAACAAAATTTGCGTCGGCGCAGGGAAACGTCTTCAATGAAAGGAGATGAGGGGACAGGAGGCGTGTGGTGGCAGAGCAGTTAGAGTTTTTCCCGGTGCAGAGCCCGTGCCGGGGAATTTGTCAGACCGATGAGCGCGGCTACTGTCGCGGCTGTTTCCGTAGCCGTGAGGAGCGTTTTAACTGGCAAACGATGAGCGATGCGCAGAAACAGGAGGTATTGCGTCTGTGCCGTCAACGCCTGCTGCGCAAAATACGCGCGAACAGACCAGAGGCGGCGGAAGAACCGCAGCAACCCTCACTGTTTTAAGCCAAAAATTACGTATACTCAGAGCACTTTTTTATTGAGGAAGTGGTTATGGTTCAGCGTATTGCTATGGCTCCCCAGGGGCCGGAATTTTCGCGTTTTGTGATGGGCTACTGGCGTCTGATGGACTGGAAAATGTCGCCAGGCGAGCTGGTCGGCTTTATCGAACAGCATCTCGATTTAGGCATTACCACCGTCGATCACGCCGATATCTATGGCGATTACCAGTGTGAATCCGCCTTTGGTGAAGCCCTGAAGCTGGCGCCGCATCTGCGTAGCCGGATGGAGATTGTCAGCAAATGCGGCATTGCCACCCGGGCGCGCGCTGAAAACACCATCGGTCACTACATTACCGACCGGGACCACATCGTGCTCAGCGCCGAGCAATCGCTGCGCAACCTGGCAACGGACCATCTCGATCTGCTGCTGATCCACCGGCCGGATCCGCTGATGGACGCCGACGAGGTGGCTGAAGCCTTCCTCGCGCTGCACCACAGCGGCAAGGTACGTCATTTCGGCGTCTCGAACTTTACCCCTGCCCAGTTCACCCTTCTGCAGTCGCGCCTGCCGTTTACGCTTGCCACCAACCAGGTGGAGATCTCGCCGGTGCATCAGCCGTTGCTGCTTGACGGTACCCTCGACCAGCTGCAGCAGCTGCGTATTCGTCCGATGGCCTGGTCCTGCCTCGGCGGCGGCCGCCTGTTTAATGAAGAGGGCTTTCAGCCGCTGCGCGACGAGCTGGCCCAGGTGGCCCACGAGCTCAACGCCGACAGCATCGAGCAGGTGGTTTACGCCTGGGTGATGCGCCTGCCGTCGCAGCCGCTGCCGATTATCGGCTCGGGTAAAATTGAGCGCGTGCGCTCGGCGATTGTGGCCGAAAAACTGAGTATGACCCGCCAGCAGTGGTTCCGTATCCGCAAAGCCGCGCTCGGTTACGACGTGCCGTAACGGGCATTTCGCCTCCGGAAAGCAGTTCCTGGTTTACACTTAACAGAGAGACAGCCATCCGGAGGTGTTATGCAACGATGTATTCTCGCTATCCTTTCCCTCGCATTTTGCGCTGGCGCGCAGGCCGTCAGTGAAGATGTGCCACTTAATCTCGTGACCAGCCAGGGCGTTGGTCAATCCATCGGCAGTGTAAAAATCACCGAAACCGACCGCGGACTCGAATTTGCTCCTAATCTGCGGGCGTTACCGCCGGGCAAGCACGGCTTTCATATTCATGCTGAAGGCAGCTGCCAGCCGGCGATGAAAGAGGGCAAAGCCGTAGCCGCCGGAGCGGCGGGCGGACATTACGATCCGCAACATACCGGTAAACATGAAGGGCCGTTGGGCACCGGGCATCTTGGCGATCTACCGCTGCTGGTGGTCAACGACGCGGGTGTGGCTGACCAGCCGATTATCGCTCCGCGTCTGAAAACGCTGGCGGAAGTGAAAGGCAAAGCGCTGATGGTTCATGTCGGCGGCGATAATATGGCCGACAGTCCGCAGCCGCTGGGCGGCGGCGGCGAACGGTTTGCCTGCGGGGTGATTAAGTAATCTTTTCGCCAATCGTTCCGGCGACCGGAGCCTGTTCCAGCTGCGACAGCGCGCAATACAGCCGCCATATCGCGGCGGCCAGCTCCCGGGCCGCCGGCTGATGATGGTGGTTCAGAACTTCGCAGATCCGCAGCAGCTCCTGCAGCGTGGAGGCCAGCGGCCGCTGCTGCACGCCACGCTCGCTCATCACATCGCGCAGCAGGTTGATACACAGGTCGCGCACCTGGGCGAGAGGATCGGAGCGCGTTTCCCACTCGCGAAGCTGCCAGACCACGTGGGAGCAGTTCAGCAATACCACCCCCCAGCGCAGCAGCCAGCGGCGAGCCAGCGCATCCTGGCTCTGACTGAGCTGGCTGACATGGTGATATACCAGCGATTCAAATTCGTGCTCGCTGTGCTGGGGGTGGCGGCTGAGCTGATCGACAAAGTGACGCCGTAACGCTCTGATATGTCGTCGACCTTTACGGGCGTCCGAGCCGGGACTGAGCACCGCAAAGGCCAGCCATGCAAAGCCCACGCCGACAATCTTACTTAAATTGTCATTAAAAAAGGCCGCATAGTCGTAAACCGGTGGGTTGGTGACGGAGATAAACGAGCCCATAAAGACGATAAGCTGCCCCCACAGGCCGGCAAATTTTGGCCACTGCAGCTTGAGTAACTGCATGGTGGTCAGCAACGGGAACAGAAACAGCAAGAACTGCCACAGGTCGGTTATCTGCACCATCAGGCCAAATTTCACGACAAAACTGAACAGCGACAGCAGCACCAGGGTCTGCATCAGCAGCGTCAACGAACGAAACGGCGAGGCGGAAACCGAATAGAGCACGCAGCAAATGGAGGCCAGGGTCAGGGCCGCCGCGCAGCTGGTCCACTGGGTACTGATCCCCCACGCGCCAATCGCCACCAGCGCGCAAAAGGTACGGATGCCGTTGAGCAATGCCTCTGCCTGGTCGGTGTGGCGGGCCAGCGCGGGCGCGGAAGGGACATTGAACTCGGCGATCGCCGAGGCATTTTCAACCCGGCGGATCCAGCGGCTGCTTTCCAGATAAATGCGGCAGAAATAGCGTAACCGCGCCCAAAAGGCGAGGTGGCGGTAATCCGCGTCCGGCGGCGGCGCCAGCGGCGCCAGAATGCGGGCGACGTGATAGCTGTCAGCACTGGAGGTGGCGAGCTCCGCGAGCAACGATTCCAGCACCTGGCGGGTATTGGCCGGGGCGTCAGGCCAGTTCAGCAGCATACGCCGCAGACTGGAAATGACGCTGGTCATGCGGAGCTGCTGGTGCAGCAGGTAGTTCAGCAGGGGATTTTGCCGACGGAAGCGGTAGTGGCTCCAGAAGGCCTGGATGCGCAGCAGGTTCATGGTCAGGATCTGGCCAATTACGCTTTCATGGGCGGTGCGGATGGCATCCGTCGTTTCCGGGACCCACAGCAGACTGGCGTGCTCCAGCAGGCGGGCGTGCATGGTTTTCAGGGCCGTCAGCAGATTGCTGCCATCGGAGGTGCTGGGCAGGATCATCATCATCAACCCGCCGCACAAGATCCCAACGATGACTTCGCACACGCGCGACTGGGCAATCACCCATAGCTCGTAGCTGTCGCTGATATTAATCACCGGAAAGGCGATGATGGCGCAGGTATAGCCCGCCAGCTGAAAGGCGTAGGCCACGTTATTGGTGAACAAGGCGCAGGCCCAGGTGCACAGCGCCAGCCAGCCGGAGATACTGAACAGGAACAGCCAGGGATCGTTGAGCGTATGGCCCGCCAGCAGCAGGGCGGCGCAGGCGCCGAGAAGGCTGCCGGCAATGCGGCCAAAACTTTTACTGATCACCCCGCCGACGGTGGGAAAGCTGACCACCGCCGCGGAGGTCATCGCCCAGTAGGGCTCATCCAGATCCAGTGCGTAGGCGATGCTTAACGCGAGACACATGGCGATGCCGTTGCGTAGCGCGTATCGCCACTGCGGTCGGGTGGCTTTAACCCAGGGCAGCGTGCGCCATGACAGGGTCTGCAGATTCATCACTGTCCGCCGATCGAGACGGTGCAGGTGGTACCGGAGACCAGAGTGACATCGGCCGGCAACGTATCAAAGGCAATCCGCACCGGCACGCGCTGGGCGAGGCGGACCCAGGGGATATTCGGTTTGATATTGGCCACCAGCCCGGTTCCCTGTTCCACGCTCTGGTCGACAATCGCGCGACCGATGCTGGCGACATGCCCCTGCAGCGTCTGCTGATTGCTGTAGAGAATGATTTGCGCCGGATCGCCGATGCGAATATGGCGCAGTTTGGTCTCTTCAAAGTAGCCCAGCACGTAGAACGAATGGCTGTCCACCAGGGCAAAGACCGGATGGCCGGTGGTGGCGTAATCGCCGACCCGGGTGGAGAGGTTAGTCACCCAGCCGTCTACCGGCGCTTTGACGACCGTCTGGCTGAGCTGCCACTGCGCATGTTTCAGCGCCGCCTCGCTGACACCGACTCCCGCTCTGGCGGCCGCCAGGGTAGTGGTGGCGGTATTCAGGGCGGTATTGGCGTTTTCAAGGTCCTCAGCTGAGATGGCATTTTGCGACAGGTTTCTGCGACGGCGGGCTTCGCTGGCGGCTTTGCTTTGCTCCGCCTGCGCTTTCGCCACCTCAGCTTGCGCTTTCGCCAGCTGCGCCTGGGCGTTCAGCACCGCGATGCGGTAGGGGGTGTCGTCGAGGGTAAACAATACCTCACCGGCCTTGACCTGCTGGTTATCGGCCACGTTCAGCTGCAATATACTGCCGGAAACCTGAGGGGTGATCCCGACCTGCTCGGCGCGCACTTTACCGTCGCGGGTCCAGGGGGACTGAGTGTAGAAATTCCATAACAACCACGCGGCAACCAGAGCGATGGCCGCCACCAACAGTGTTGAAAGATATTTTAATTTTTTCATAGCAGGAAGATCACCAGGCAATCAGTAACACCAGGGCCAGACAGACCGAGAGCGCGAACAGGGAGAGATCCATCAGCAGTGGATGCCAGATGTCGCCCGCATACATCCAGTCACGCAGCTGGCGATGTAAAAACAGCCAGATAAAGAAGCCCAGCAGGACGGCTTTGAACAACGGAGGGAAATAGACGGATGCGCCGAACACAAGGTCCTGCAGCGGCAATCCGGATGAATTAAGACTCAGTTTCACAAGCAAAAATCCTTTGCCATAACAGGGATAACCTCAGGACGTGCTACTCTTTAACAGTGTAAATCATTGTTTTGGTTTTTGTTGAATCAAGTAATTCATTTGTTTTGATTATTCAAATGCTGCACACTATTCTAAAATCAGTATAATAACTTAGCAAGCTAATTATAAGGAGATGAAATTGGAATCGCCACTTGGTTCTGATCTGGCACGTTTAGTTCGCGTCTGGCGCGCGCTAATCGACCATCGCCTGAAACCTCTGGAGTTAACGCAGACCCACTGGGTTACGCTGCATAACATCCACCAGCTGCCGCCTGAGCAGTCGCAGATCCAGCTGGCGAAAGCCATCGGTATTGAACAACCGTCCCTGGTGCGCACGCTCGATCAGCTGGAGGAGAAAGGGCTTATTTCTCGCCAGACCTGCGCAAGCGATCGGCGAGCCAAACGCATCAAGCTGACGGAAAAAGCCGAACCGCTGATCAACGAGATGGAAGAGGTGATAGGCAAAACCCGCGATGAAATCCTCGCAGGGGTCTCGAAGCAGGAAGTGGAAACGTTGCTTCACTTAATTCGTAAACTTGAACAAAATATCCTCGATCTCCAGGCAAAAGATTAATCGTTTTGCGGCCCGGTTTATCCCGGGCCTTTTTTTACCTGCCCTGGCGTCGCCAGATTACCACCCGGTTACGTCCGCTGTTTTTTGCTTCATACATGGCTTCGTCCGCGCGCTGGACGCACTCTTCGGCTGTCACACTGCCGTCATGGGTCGTATACACGCCCATGCTGATGGTCATCCGCTCTGGCAGAGGGGTTTGCTCGGCGCTGACCGCCAGGCGGATGCGCTCGGCGATCGCCTGCGCCTCGTCCTCTGCGGCGTTGACCAGCAGCAGGGCAAACTCCTCACCGCCAATGCGGGCGGCCGCGTCATCCTTACGCGAATGGCTGTCCAGCACCGAGGCGGCAAACTGGATCACCTTGTCGCCGGCGATGTGGCCATAGTTATCGTTGATGCGTTTAAAATGGTCGAGGTCGCAGATGATCACCGACAGCGGATGCTGGGCCTTCACCTTTGCCAGCTGCTGGTTGAGGGTATCGTAGAAGAAGCTGCGGTTGTAAAGCCGGGTCAGCGGGTCGCGTATCGAATTCTGGTATGAGTTGACATACTTGTGGTTAGACTCGCGATAGAGGATAAAGACGTCTACCAGCAGCACCAGGATCAGGAACAGGGTGCACAGCGTTTCAAAAAAACGCGCCTGATACCAGGCCTGATCGAGCTCCCCAACGGCAGAGAGCAGCTGGAAAATGGTGAACAAATATGCGCTGCAAAAAAAAGCGCCGCTGTACCAGAAAATATTGCGAAGTTTGCTAAACCAAATTATTAAAATCAGCGCGATAAACCAGACTGCCATCAGCAGCCAGCCAATAATACTTCGCCACAGCGGCGTAAAAGTATGGCTCAGATCGTCAATAAACCTAATGCTCAACCATGGCGAGTGGCTGGAGAAGATCCATGACAAAAAAATTATCATTAACGTAAAAACAATACATGCCGCGAAAGTCATTACATGGGCTTTAAAGGAGTGCATGATCCGTCGGCGAAAATAATACAAAATAATTGACGACGTGAATAAGACGGCCATCATTATATTGCGAAAGAAATAATATATCACAGCGTCATTTTGTTTCACCACCGGCGCGGGATTACAGCTGAGCCAGTCCGGATAGCTACTGAGGGTGCCCAGCATCAGTAACGCCGAACAGGCAAAACCGAAAGCGACAGGCGTCAGATACAGGCGACGCTTGCTGCTCCAGTATTTCATGCCCATAAAACAGGCAATAGTGATATGAAAAACCATCAGAAAACTGGTCAGCAGGGGAAATAGTATTGATGAGGTGCTGTTGAATCTGGTCTCAAAAGAGCTGGTTAACCCGGTAATGCCGACTCCGGCCAGCAAACAAATAAAAAAATAAATGATAAGACGTCTAACAACATGATTCACATGTTTGTTCATAGGCAATATTCCAGAATAATAACAACAGCAACGAGGTTGGGTTGGCTTAATAATATTAACGGTTATAAGAGTAGTGGGGGCTGTGGGCAAAGATATTGCGCAGGCGCAATGATTGATGAAATATTAAAATTAATATGTGTTATCGCTAATACAAAACTTTTACGGCGAGATAAATGTGGGTGATAAGTACGATGCGGCGCAACTGGCCGCATCGTGACAGGTGTTAGCGAGGAGAGACGGTGACCTGGCTGCCGCTGCCGGCAATGGCTACGCGCTGTCCAACAGAGAACGGGGTGCTGCCCTGTTTCTGTACCACCATGATGGTGTTGCCATCATCTTTACGAATTTCCAGTTCCACGCCCTGGGTTTTATTCATGGCGCCCTGTACGCCCTGACCGGCTACGCCGCCCGCGACCGCGCCAGCCGCAGTGGCCAGAGAACGTCCGGTGCCGCCGCCGATGGTATTCCCGAGGAAGCCGCCCAGAACCGCGCCGCCAATCGCCCCGATGGCATTGCTGTCGTCGCCGCTCTGGATCTGTACGGCGCGGGTATGCACGATGGTACCGTATGTCACGCTCTGCACCTGTTTGGCTTCAGATGCGGAATAAACGTCGCCGGACAGGCCGCTGCTGCTCACACAGCCCGCGAGCGTAAAACCAATCATCGATACAGCCAAAACACGTAAAATCATTTATGAATCTCCTGTTCACCGAAGGTGTTCAATTGAACGTCCATGCGGTTAATTATATGGCATTTAGTCGTCGGCGGGCATAGCTTCCCCCCGGGATATACAAAAAATAATAATTAATGGTGCTTCAACCTAAACTAAACGCCGGTTCTTTACGATGTTCTCCGAAATGTCTCTCTATTGTTAAAAAGTATTATTACAACATAGCATTAGCGGACACTTTATGATGGAGTGAGACGCATACGAGGGTCATGGAATGAAGGAAAAACGTATGAGATCGGGTCGCTTTATTGGCGTTATGTCGGGTACCAGCCTTGATGGTATCGATGTCGTTTTAGCCGCTATCAACGAAAACATGGTGGCGCAGCAGGCCAGTCTCACCTGGCCCATCCCACACGCGATAAAAGAAGAGATCCTGGCGATTTGTCAGGGCCAGTCGCTGACCCTCTCGCAGCTGGGGCGTTTGGATACCCGCCTCGGAAGGCTGTTTGCCGAGGCCGTGCTGGCGCTGATGCGTCAGGAAAGTCTCAAACCCGCGGACGTCATCGCCATCGGCTGTCATGGGCAGACTGTATGGCACGAGCCGCAGGGCGATGCCCCGCACACGCTGCAAATTGGCGACAACAACCAGATCGCCGCCCATACCGGCGTCACTGTGGTGGGGGATTTCCGTCGGCGTGATATGGCGCTTGGCGGGCAGGGGGCGCCGCTGGTGCCGGCTTTTCATCATGCGCTGCTGGCGCACCCCGTTGAGCGGCGGATGGTGCTGAATATTGGCGGGATCGCTAATGTGTCGCTTCTGGTGCCGGGCCAGCCGGTGCGCGGCTATGATACCGGGCCGGGCAATATGTTGCTGGACGCCTGGATCTGGCGTAAGCAAGGTAAACCTTACGATAAAGACGCCCAATGGGCCAGTGAAGGCAAAGTGCTCCTGCCGCTACTGCAGGATATGCTGAGCGATCCGTGGTTTGCCTTGCCGGCGCCGAAAAGCACCGGTCGGGAATATTTCAATTACGGCTGGCTGGAGCAGCATCTGGCTCGTTACCCGGGGCTGCGCGGACAGGATGTGCAGGCAACCCTCGCGGAATTAACCGCCGTGACCATCAGTGAGCAGGTATTGTTAAGCGGCGGCTGCGAGCGTTTGTTAGTGTGCGGCGGCGGCGCGCGTAACCCATTGTTAATGGCGCGCCTGGCGGCCCTGCTGCCGGGAACCGAAGTCTCCACCACCGATGAAGCGGGGATCAGCGGCGATGATATGGAAGCGCTGGCCTTTGCCTGGCTGGCCTGGCGCACCATCGCTGGCCTGCCGGGGAATCTGCCCTCTGTGACTGGCGCCAGCGAAGCCACGGTGCTGGGCGCCATTTTCCCTGCTAACCCGCCGCAGAATCGGAGTTAACTGAAATCTTAAATACGACGCGACCGGTAAACTGGACATGTTAAGCGGAGGGCGGAGTGCCCTCCGTGACCGGGAAAGTCGAAGGCAAACGAATGAAAAAAATTCTTATCGCAGTTGTACCTTTTATGCTGGCGGGCTGTAGCTACTACAACCAGTTTGTCGAGCGGATGCAGACGGACACGCTGGAGTATCAATGCGACCAGAAACCGTTGACGGTCCATCGCAATAACTCACGCCAGCAGGTGAGTTTTATTTATGACAATCAGCAGCTGAATCTGTCAGAGGGGCTGTCGGCTTCCGGAGCGCGCTACACCGACGGCGTCTATGTCTTCTGGTCGAAAGGCGATACCGCCACCGTCTATAAGCGCGACCGCATCGTTCTCGATAACTGCCAGCTGCAGACCGCCAAACGTTGAGATTTCTGTCCGGGGGGCGCACAATAACGCCACCTTATGACTATATCCTCAATGGCCATGTCTGATAACGACGAACTCCAGCAAATCGCGCACTTGCGCCGTGAATACACCCGTGGCGGTTTGCGTCGCCACGATCTTCCAGCTGAACCTCTGCCGCTGTTTGAGCGCTGGCTGCGTCAGGCCTGCGACGCGAAACTCGCCGACCCGACGGCCATGGTGGTTGCCACCGTTGATGAAAGCGGCCAACCTTATCAGCGTATTGTGCTGCTAAAGCATTACGACGAAAAAGGGCTGGTGTTTTATACCAACCTTGGCAGCCGTAAAGCCCATCAGATTGAAAATAACCCGCAGGTCAGTCTGCTGTTTCCGTGGCATATGCTGGAGCGCCAGGTGATGGTGATCGGCAAAGCGGAACGCCTGTCCACGCTGGAGGTGGTCAAATATTTCCACAGTCGCCCGCGCGACAGCCAGATCGGCGCCTGGGTCTCGAAGCAGTCGAGTCGGATCTCTGCTCGGGGTATCCTGGAGAGCAAATTCCTCGAGCTGAAGCAGAAATTCCAGCAGGGTGAAGTACCGCTGCCGAGTTTCTGGGGCGGATTCCGCGTCAGCATTGAGCAGATGGAGTTCTGGCAGGGGGGCGAACATCGCCTGCACGATCGCTTTTTATACCAGCGCGATAACGGCGCCTGGAAAATAGACCGCCTGGCACCGTAATTGCCGAAATTAGTTATCGAAGCGCTGGCGCTGAAAGGGCCGGCGCTTTATTCTATGTACTTTTCGCATCTGGCGAAAAGTCGTGTACCGGCAGAGGTGCAGTCGTTTATACATGGAGAATTTGATGGCAAGCAGTAACTTGATTAAACAATTGCAAGAGCGGGGGCTGGTAGCCCAGGTGACGGACGAGGAAGCGTTAGCAGAGCGACTGGCGCAAGGCCCGATCGCGCTCTATTGCGGCTTCGATCCTACCGCTGACAGCTTGCATTTGGGGCATCTTGTTCCATTGTTATGCCTGAAACGCTTCCAGCAGGCAGGTCATAAACCTGTGGCGCTGGTGGGCGGCGCTACCGGTCTGATTGGCGACCCAAGCTTTAAAGCCGCTGAGCGTAAGCTGAATACCGAGGATACCGTGCAGGAGTGGGTGGATAAAATCCGCAAACAGGTAGCCCCGTTCCTTGATTTTGACTGCGGCGACAACTCGGCGATCGCGGCGAACAACTATGACTGGTTTGGCAGCATGAACGTGCTGACCTTCCTCCGCGATATCGGTAAACACTTCTCTGTTAACCAGATGATCAATAAAGAAGCGGTGAAGCAGCGCCTGAATCGTGACGATCAGGGCATCTCCTTTACCGAGTTCTCCTACAATCTGCTGCAGGGTTACGACTTCGCCTGTCTGAACAAACTGCATGGCGTGGCGCTGCAGATTGGCGGCTCCGACCAGTGGGGCAACATTACCTCCGGTATCGATCTGACCCGTCGTCTGCACCAGAACCAGGTGTTTGGCCTCACCGTGCCGCTGATTACCAAAGCGGACGGCACCAAGTTCGGTAAAACCGAGGGCGGCGCCGTGTGGCTGGATCCGAAAAAGACCAGTCCGTATAAATTCTATCAGTTCTGGATCAACACCGCGGATGCTGACGTCTATCGCTTCCTCAAGTTCTTCACCTTCATGGACATTGCAGAGATCAATGCCCTGGAAGAAGAAGATAAAAACAGCGGTAAAGCGCCGCGCGCCCAGTACGTGCTGGCAGAGCAGGTGACGCGTCTGGTGCATGGCGAAGAGGGTCTGGAAGCGGCGAAACGCATTACCGAGAGCCTGTTCAACGGCAACCTGAGCGACCTCAGCGAAGCTGACTTCGAACAGCTGGCTCAGGACGGCGTGCCGATGATCGAGATGGAAAAAGGCGCCGATCTGCTGCAGGCGCTGGTGGATTCCGAGCTGCAGCCGTCCCGCGGCCAGGCGCGTAAAACCGTCGCCTCTAACGCGGTGACCATCAACGGTGAAAAACAGGCCGATCCGGAATATGTTTTTGCTGACAGCGATCGCCTGTTTGGCCGCTACACCTTGCTGCGCCGCGGTAAGAAGAATTACTGCCTGGTCTGCTGGAAATAAAAAAATACTACCAGGGCGTGGGAAACCACGCCCTTTTTCTTTTTAGGGTTGTGGTAAGAAAATGAAGAACATCCTCGCCATTCAGTCTCACGTAGTGTTTGGCCACGCCGGCAACAGTGCCGCCGAGTTCCCGATGCGCCGCCTGGGTGCCAATGTCTGGCCCCTCAATACCGTACAGTTCTCTAACCATACGCAGTACGGCAAATGGACCGGCTGTGTGATGCCGCCTTCGCACCTGACGGAGATCGTCCAGGGCATCGCCGACATTGACAAGCTGCAGACCTGCGATGCGGTACTGAGCGGCTATCTCGGATCTGCTGAACAGGGCGAGCATATCCTGGGCATCGTGCGTCAGGTAAAAGCGGCCAATCCGGAGGCGAAGTATTTTTGTGACCCGGTGATGGGCCATCCGGAAAAGGGCTGCATCGTCGCCCCGGGCGTGGCGGAATTCCACGTGCGCTACGCGCTGCCGGCCAGCGATATCATTGCGCCTAATCTGGTGGAGCTGGAGATCCTCTGCGGTCATCCGGTCGCCAGCGTGAGCGAGGCGGTGGCCGCCGCGCGGGAGCTGATTGTCCAGGGGCCGGAGGTAGTGCTGGTTAAGCATCTTTCCCGCGCCGGCATGAGCATGGACCGCTTTGAGATGCTGCTGGTGACCGCAGAGGAAGCCTGGCATATCAGCCGGCCGCTGGTGGATTTTGGCCTGCGTCAGCCGGTGGGCGTTGGTGATGTGACCAGCGGTCTGCTGTTGGTGAAACTGCTGCAGGGCGCCAGCCTGCGCGACGCGCTTGAGCACGTCACCGCCGCGGTGTACGAGATCATGTTGACCACCAAAAACATGCAGGAGTATGAACTGCAGGTGGTGGCGGCGCAGGATCGTATTGCCGTGCCGGAGCACTGCTTCAGCGCTACCCGGCTGTAACTTTCTGACTCTGCCCGGCAGACCGCCGGGCAGAGTCTGGTCTTACTTTAAGCCTTCCGCCGCCAGTGCGTCAGCCACTGCCGGACGCGCCGCCACCTGCGCCATCCAGCTGCCGATATGACCGCAGGCGGCCATATCCAGTTTAATCGCATAGCCCCAGCGCAGCACCGTGAACAGATAACCATCGGCGATGGTGAAGCGATGGCCGGTCAGCCACTGTTTATCCGCCAGCGAGGCATCGACGTACTGCAGTTTCTTCTCGAGCAACGCGCGGGCAACGGGCTTATAGTCTTCCGGGGTGTCCGGGCGGAACAGCGGCGTAAAGCCTTTATGCAGTTCGGTAGCCACGTAGTTCAGCCATTCCAGGGTCTGGTAACGGGCAACGGAGCCCACGGGCGCCAGCAGATGGCGGTCCGGCACCTGATCGGCGATGTACTGCATAATAGCCACGCCCTCGGTGAGCAGGATGTCATCATCCAGCAGCAGCGCCGGCACCTGACCTTTCGGGTTGATCAGCAGATAATCTTCCCCGTTTTCCAGCTGTTTCCTTGCCAGATCCACGCTCTGCAAAGTGAAATCCAGGCCGCTTTCGCGCAGGGCGATGTGTGAGGCGAGGGAACAGGCGCCGGGTTTGTAGAACAGTTTCATGCGTTACTCCTCGTGGCTGCAGTTTTCTGTATGTTAGTCCCGCCAGGGGTAAAAAAAAAGCCGCTAACCTAACGTTAGCGGCTTAAAAATAATTGGTTTTCCCTGCGGCGTCAGGCTGCCGCGGTTTCGCGTGCTTTTACGTCCGCGCTGTCGTCCTGAGTCATTCGGTTCAGCTTCGGCGCGGTCAGCAGCATCAGGGCGGCGATGACCGCGGTGACGATACCGATCTGCAGGAACACATGACCGTACACTTCCAGCGACACCAGCGGATCGGTGACGTTTTCCGGTACCGCCATCAGGTTGGCGATTTTCCCGGCGATGATTGCCGCACCGGCGGTGGTGAGGAACCAGCTGCCCATAATGAAGCCCATCAGACGCTGAGGAACCAGCTGAGCGACCATCGCCAGGCCGAGGCCGGAGATCATCAGCTCACCGATAGACTGCAGCGCATAGCTCAGGATCAGCCAGTTAACCGAGACGATACCAGCGTCGCTGGCGAACTTCGCCCCTAAAGGCAGGACGAGGAACGCGCCGGAGCACAGCACCATACCGATAGCGAACTTGTGCGGCATCGGCAGGCGATCGCCCATCTTGTTATAGATGGCGGCCAGAATAGGGCTACCAATCATGATCCAGAACGGGTTCAGCGCCTGATACTGTTCCGGCTCGAAGGCGATGCCGAGGATCGAGTGCTCCACGTTGCGGATAGCGAAGAAGTTCAGAGAGGTCGGCATCTGGCTGTACAGTACGAAGAAGACGATCGCTTCTACCATCAGCAGGAAGGCGACGATCATTTTCCGACGCGCGGCACCTTTCAGGCCCATCGCTTCTTTGGCGAAAATCACCACGATACCCAGCGCGATGACGCCCAGCGCCATGCGTGCGATACCCTGGTTGTGCAGCAGCCAGGTCGCGATAGCGACCAGCACCACCACGCCAGCGATGGTCGCCAGCAGTTTACCCATATGCACCGGGGCAAAGTCCGGTTTCGAACCGTACTGTTTCACCCATTTCTGGCAGAAGGCGAAGTTGATGATAGTGATCACCATCCCCACCACGCTCAGGGCGAAGGCGACGCTCCAGCCGAAACGCGCGGCCAGCCACGGAGTTGCCAGCATCGAGAAGAACGAACCGATATTGATGGACATGTAGTACATGGTAAATGCACCGTCCAGACGCGGGTCGTTTTTGTCATAGCAGGTAGAGAGCAGGGAAGACGGGTTGGCTTTAAACAGGCCGTTACCGACGGCGATTGTCGCCATACCCATATAGACGATAGCGGCGTCATGGCCAGACCAGGCGACCAGCGCATAGCCGATGGCCAACACGATAGCGCCCAGCATAATGACGCGTTTGGTACCCAGCACTTTATCGCCCAGCCAGCCGCCAATGGCGACCAGGCCATAAACCAGCGCGCTAAAGGAGGAGAACAGAGTAATGGAATCCGCTTCCGACATACCCAGCTGTTTTACCAGGTAAACGGCCATGATCCCTTGCAGGCCGTAGTAACCAAAACGCTCCCACAACTCGATCGAGAAAATGAGATAGAACGCGCGTGGTTGTTTGAAAGCGTTCAGACTCACGCTTTCTGCTGGTTTATTGTTTGCAGTAGACACATATACCTCTTTTTTTACATCCCATATTTACTGGGGGGTGTTCGGGGCGCAATCTCGTTGGACCGCCGCCTTTATAGTTATTCTTGGAGGGAAAACGGCAGGTAATGTTCACTATCCTGGCGCATCAGGCAAGGCTTTTGTAATAATCTGTTACACATAATAAGGGTGGCATAATGCTCCGGACATATGAATGTTATCCAGAGTTAAATTTCACCGTTACGTTATCGTTGATATTTTTATCTTTTTGATTGCCCGCTTTTCGCCAAAACGGCGATATATTCTGCTGATCGCGCAGTGAGGTAGTGATATGGTCCATTATCCTAAAAATTCATGGGCTATTATCCTGGCAATCTTTGCTCAGCCGTTGTATTACCTGACTTTAATTTCCATTTTCATAACATTCGTTCAACATTGAGTTGCGAGCATGATCTGGATCACAAATGTATAGAAATTTTGCGTTGATAAAAAATGAATGAGCTAGTTGTTTGTTATATAACCGGATAATTGCCCAGCAAAATGCGGTTTATGCGGTGTTAACGGCGGGTTAAATAGCTAAATACGGACCATAACCCAGAGTGAGGCTATGGTCGTGAGAAAGGCGCTCAGGCGTAGACTTTTTCTTTGAATTCGCAAAGGTCTTCAATCAGGCAAGAGCCGCAGCGCGGCTTGCGAGCGATACAGGTGTAACGGCCGTGCAGAATAAGCCAGTGATGGCAGTCGACCTTAAACTCGGCGGGAACGACTTTCAGAAGCTTCTCTTCAACCTGTTCGACGTTTTTCCCGGGAGCGAATTGCGTCCGGTTGCAAACACGGAAGATATGGGTATCCACGGCGATCGTCGGCCAGCCAAAGGCGGTATTCAGCACCACGTTGGCGGTTTTGCGGCCCACGCCGGGCAATGCCTCCAGCGCCGCTCTGTCCTCTGGTACCTCGCCGTTGTGCTGCTCCAGCAGGATCCGGCAGGTTTTGATGACGTTTTCCGCTTTGCTGTTAAACAGGCCGATGGTCTTGATATAGGATTTCACGCCCTCCACCCCCAGCGCCAGCATCGCCGCGGGCGTATTGGCCACCGGGTAGAGTTTGGCTGTCGCTTTATTGACGCTCACGTCGGTTGCCTGCGCCGAGAGCAGGACGGCAATCAGCAGCTCAAACGGCGAGCTGAAGTGCAGCTCGGTGGTGGGGTGGGGATCGTTGTCCCGCAGCCTGGTCAGGATCGCCAGGCGTTTGGCTTTGTTCATGTTACGCTTTCCCTGTCGCGTCAGACGGGGCGACAGCGTCGGCCCGGGCCGCCTGCGCCTTCCGCTGCTTGCTACGTTCATCGATAAGGTATTTTACCGCCAGCATCATGCCGAGGCCAATAAAGGCGCCTGGCGGCAGCATAGCCAGCAGGAAAGGGGTGTCCGTATGGAAAACCTCGATGCGCAGCACCTTTGCCCAGCTGCCAAGCAGGCTGTCGGCGCCGTCAAACAGCGTGCCATTGCCGAGGATTTCGCGCAGGGAGCCCAGCACGAACATCGCGCAGGTGGCCCCCATACCGATAGAGAAACCGTCCAGCGCCGACAGCGCCGGCCCTTTTTTGGCGGCAAAGGCTTCGGCGCGGCCCACCACGATGCAGTTGGTGACGATAAGCGGGATAAATATCCCCAGAGACTGATACAGACCGAACGCATAAGCGTTGATCAGCATCTGCACCACGCTCACTACCGAGGCGATGATCATCACGTAGATCGGGATGCGGATCTCCGCCGGGGTCCAGCGGCGCAGGCTGGAGATGGTCAGGTTGGTCAGGGTCAGCACCAGGGTGGTCGCCAGACCCAGCCCAAGGGCGTTGGTGGCGGTCGAGGTGACTGCCAGCAGGGGACACATCCCTAACAGCTGAACCAGAGCGGAGTTGTTTTTCCACAGACCCTGGACGATGACGTCTTTAACTTCGCTCATGGTTACTCTCCACAGGCGCTGAATTCAGGAAGTTGCGCAGGCAGCGTTTGTGCATACAGGCCTGCGCGCTTAACGGCATTGACCACCGCCCGGGGGGTGATGGTGGCGCCGGTGAACTGGTCAAAATCGCCGCCGTCTTTTTTGACCGCCCAATGGCTGTCGCCCTGACCGTGGATGACTTTCCCGGCAAAATGGGTGATCCAGTCCGACAGGCGAAGCTCGATTTTATCCCCCAGACCCGGGGTCTCATGATGCTCGGTCACGCGGGTGCCGAGGACCGTGCCGCTAAAATCGGCGGCCACCAGCAGCTGGATCGCTCCGGAATAGCCGTCCGGCGCGGTGGCTTCCATGACCGCGCCAATCGGCTGGTCGTTATTTTTGGCGATCCACACTTTATGCTGGCCTTTGCCCAGCGCCGGGGCGCTGACCAGATAGCAGCTCTTGAGCAGATCGTTATTATAGCGGTCGGCAGGTAAAACCTGGTCGAATAACGCTTTTTGCTGCAGGGCCGCCTGCTGGTCGATGGTGCTTTTGGTCAGCTCATTGATTGCCGCCGTTAGCCCGGTGGAGCCGGCGGCAAAAAGCGCCAGCGTGACGCCGTGTTTTCGCATCGTTTTTAACATCATCGCTCTCTCAACGGTGGCCATACACGCGCGGGCGCGTGTAGTAATCGATCAGCGGCACGGTAATATTCGCCAGCAGAACGGCAAACGCCACGCCGTCCGGGTAACCGCCGAAGCTGCGAATAAGCCACACCAGCAGGCCGGCGAGGGCGCCGAAGATCAGACGTCCGCGGTTGGTTGTCGAGGCCGTCACCGGGTCGGTCAGAATAAAGAAGGCGCCAAGCATGGTGGCCCCGGAGAATAAATGCATCTGCGGCGAGGCCAGACTCTGCGGCGAGAAGATCCAGCCGAGGGTTGCGCACAGGCCAAGGCTGACGAGGAAGCTGACCGGGATATGCCAGCGGATCGCCTTCTGCCACAGCAGAAACAGACCGCCCGCCAGCCAGGCGATATTCACCCACTGCCAGCCCAGCCCCGCCAGAACGCCGCCGTAAACCGGCAACTGCAGTACCTGCTGGACGCTATGCCCGGCATGCAGGGAGGTTTTGAAGGTATCCAGCGGGGTGGCCTGACTGATGCCGTCGATACCCAGCCGCAGGGTGGCCATGTCGTTTCCGACGGCGGTATGACCGGTGAAGATCATCTGCAGCGTATCGCTGAACGTCGGGATATGGGCGGCAATCTCGTAAGAAGGCAGCCAGGAGGTCATCTGCACCGGGAACGAAATCAGCAGCACGACGTAGCCGATCATTGCGGGGTTGAAAGGATTATGGCCGAGTCCACCGTACAACTGCTTGGCGATCACTACGGCAAAGGCGGTGCCGAGCACCACCATCCACCAGGGGGCCAGCGGCGGAATACTCACCGCCAGCAGCAGGCCGGTGAGCAGGGCGGAGTTATCCCTCAGGGTGGCCGCAACAGGCTGTTTGCGCAGTTTGAGAATAGCGGCTTCCGTTGCCCAGGCCGTCAGGGCGGCGAGGACAATCTGCAGGACGGTGCCCCAGCCGAAAAACCACGTCTGGATCACAATACCAGGCACGGCGGCGAGCAGCACCAGCAGCATAATGCGCGAGGTCTGCCGCTGGTTATGGGTATAGGGGGAGCTTGCGATTCTGAAAACCATTTATTCCTCGTTAACTGCCTGCTGTGTTGCTTTGCGCGCCTGAACGCGAGCGATCGCCGCGGCGACGGCCGCTTTGCGTGGGTCGTCATTGGCTGCGGTTGACGCAATATCCGCCTGGGCAGCCTGCTGTTCGGCTTTGCGCGCTTTGGCGCGGGCGATAGCGGCCTCCACCGCGGCCTTGCGCGGGTCGACCGGCTCGGCTGGCGGGGTTTCCGCCGGCGCGGCCTGCTGTTCGGCTTTGCGCGCTTTGGCGCGGGCGATAGCGGCTTCCACCGCGGCCTTGCGCGGGTCGACCGGATCGGCTGCCGGGGCTTCCGCCTGGGCAGCCTGCTGTTCGGCTTTGCGCGCTTTGGCGCGGGCGATAGCGGCTTCAACCGCCGCCTTGCGCGGGTCGACCGGCTCGGCCGCCGGGGTTTCCGCCGGCGCGGCCTGCTGTTCGGCTTTGCGCGCTTTGGCGCGGGCGATAGCGGCTTCCACCGCCGCCTTGCGTGGGTCGACCGGCTCGGCTGGCGGGGTTTCCGCCGGCGCGGCCTGCTGTTCGGCTTTGCGCGCTTTGGCGCGGGCGATAGCGGCTTCCACCGCCGCTTTGCGTGGATCGGCAGCGTCGGTCGACGGGGATTCCGCCGGCACGGACTGCTGCTGCGCTTTACGCGCCCGGGCTTCGGCCTTCCGCGCTTCGCGGGCGGCAATCGCCTCGCTGTTATCCGGTCTGGCGCCGGCCTGAATCACGATAGGCTGCGCTGCGTCGCGCTGTTTATCACGTACCCGGGCCAGGGCGGCGTTAATCGCATCCTGATCTTTGGCGGCTGGCTGGACGGCGGCTTTTTTATGCCGCTCGGCGCGGGCCGCTTTCTCACGCTCCAGGCGCGCCTGTCGCGCCTCGAATCGCGCCTTGGCTTCCGCAGCGCGCTGCTCTTCCAGACGAATCGCCGCGATCTCGGCTTTCTCCTGGCGGAAGTACTGCACCAGCGGAATATTGCTTGGGCATACCCACGCGCACGCGCCGCATTCGATGCAGTCCGCCAGATTGTGAGCGGTGGCTTTATCGTGCTGCTGGCCTTTGCTGAACCAGTACAGCTGCTGCGGCAGCAGATCGGCCGGGCAGGCGTCGGCGCAGGCGCTACAGCGAATGCAGCCTTTTTCTTCCTGCGGCTCGCCCATTTCGCTGGCGGAGGGCGCTAAGAGACAGTTGGTGATCTTCACTACCGGGACGTCGAGCCCCGGCAGAGTAAAGCCCATCAGCGGGCCGCCCATGATCACCATCGGCTCAGCGCTGGCGCAGAATCCGGCGTCGTTCAACAGATGGCGCACCGGCGTGCCAAGGCGCGCCCAGACATTGCCCGGCCGGGTTACCGCCTCGCCGGTGAGGGTGACCACGCGCTCGGTTAACGGTTCGCCGTCAATTACCGCGCGTTTCACCGCGTAGGCTGTACCGACGTTCTGCATTAGCACGCCAATGTCCGAAGAACGACCGCCGTGCGGCACCTGTTTCCCGGTGAGAATCTGGGTGAGCTGCTTGGCGCCACCGGAGGGGTATTTGGTGGGGATCACGCGCAGCGAAATGCCATGGGCGTCGCAGAGTACCGCCCGCAGCATGGAGATGGCCTGCGGCTTATTGTCTTCAATGCCGATCAGCACCTCGTCAGGCTGCAGAATGTGGGCGAGGATGCGGATCCCTTCGACAATCTGCGCCGCGCAGTCCTGCATCAGGCGGTCGTCCGCCGTGATATAGGGTTCGCACTCGGCGGCGTTAATGATCAGCGTTTTAATTTTATCGCCGCCGCCGCGCAGTTTACTGCCGGTGGGGAAGCCGGCGCCGCCGAGGCCGGCAACGCCAAACTGGTGGATGCGCTCAATCAGCGCTTCACGTGTGCGGGTCTGGTAGTCGCTCCAGCCGTCGCGTTCGATCCAGCGGTCTTCGCCGTCGGCGTCAATGATCACGCTCATCTCCGCCAGCGCGGATGGATGGGCGGTGGTGTGCGGGGCGATAGCGGCAACGGTGCCGGAGGTGGGGGCGTGAACCGGCAGCATTCTTCCCCAACCGCGGGTTAGCGGCTGGCCGCGCAGCACCCGGTCGCCTACTTTGACGCACAGTTCGCCTTCGGCGCCGATGTGCTGCTTCAGCGGGATCACAAAGCGCTGCGGCAGGGAAACCTGGCGCAGCGGGGTGCCGTTTGACTGGGTTTTCATCTCCGGCGGGTGAATACCGCCGTTAAAATCCCAGACTTTGTCTTTTCGGAAAGCGGAAAATAGCTTAAACATGTTGTTCCACAGGAATATTTCGCACCGGGATCGTGTGCAGATCCCATTTCCAGGTCTCCGGGGTGGTCGCCACCGGAACGAGTGAAATGCACTGGGTCGGGCAGGGGGCAACGCACAGGTTGCAGCCGGTGCATAGGTCGCTCATCACGGTATGCATGGCGCGGGTCGCCCCGACAATGGCATCCACGGGACACGCCTGAATACATTTGGTGCAGCCGATGCAGTTCGGCTCGTCAATCACGGCGAGCATGCGGGCCGGCTCGGCTGCCTGCTCGTCGCCATCGACAGGCTGCGGGTCGACGTTGAGCAAGGCGGCGATTTTTAACATCACCGCTTCACCACCCGGCGCGCAGCGATTAATTTTCTCACCCTGCACGCCCACCGCTTCCGCATAGGGGCGGCAGCCAGGGTAGCCGCACTGCCCACATTGGCTCTGCGGTAACAGTTCATCAATTTTTTCCACCACCGGGTCGTCCTGCACCGCGAAACGGCGCGACGCATACCCCAGTATTAAGCCGAAAATCAGCCCTAACAGGCTGATGGCGATCACGGCTATCCAGACTGCGCTCATTACAACTTCACCAAACCACTAAAGCCCATAAAGGCCAGAGACATTAAACCGGCGGTAATCAGCGCGATGGCATTACCGCGGAACGGCGCGGGGACATCGGCCACCACCAGACGTTCGCGGATCGCCGCGAACAGCACCATCACCAGCGAGAAGCCGACGGCGGCGGCAAAGCCGTACAGCGCCGACTGCAGGAAATTGTGGCCCAGGTTGATGTTCAGCAGCGCCACCCCGAGCACCGCGCAGTTGGTGGTGATAAGGGGCAAAAAGATGCCCAGCAGGCGATAGAGCGCCGGGCTGGTTTTACGCACCACCATCTCAGTGAACTGGACCACCACGGCGATAACCAGAATAAAGGCCAGGGTACGTAAATAAACCAGATTTAGCGGGATAAGGATCCAGGTATCAATCAGCCAGGCGCAAATAGAGGCCAGGGTCATCACGAAGGTGGTGGCGAGCCCCATCCCCATTGCGGTTTCCAGCTTTTTGGAAACCCCCATAAACGGACACAGGCCAAGGAACTTCACCAAAACGAAGTTATTGACAAGGACAGTACCGATAAAGAGCAGTAAATAATCAGCCATCATGCGACCTGAAACGAAAAAAAGCCGCTTATTATCGAATAAAACGATACCGGCGACAACAGGTTAAGTGTGGGGTTATTACGGATTAACAAAGGTCCGTTTTACCCGCTGTGAACGGCGAAAATAGGGCGCCAGCAGCGCGGCGGCCAGCAGCGGAAACAGTAGCTGACGCAGTGCAAGGACATCCGAAACGGGGGAGAAGGCAAACGCCTTTATCGCCAGCAGCAGCGTAATGAGCAGCCAGATAATATAGTGTTTCGGCACCAGCGAGCGCCGCTTGAAAAAGGCGATGGTCAGCCAGAGCGTATAAAACCACATGGCGAGGGCAAACAGCAACGAGGCGACCCACAGCGCCATGTGTCCGGTGCTCATGGCGCGCAGCAGGGCCCAGGTTTGCGGCGACATGAGGGCATTGGCAAAAAACAGCAGCGATAACGAGGCGCTCAGCAGCGCCACCAGCAACCAGGCCAGCGGTGCTAGCAGCCATCCGCCGATGCGTTCCGCAGATTGAGACGTCATGGTTCTCCCCTATTTAACGCCAGTATATAAAAGCAGGCCGGGAAGTATAAGCAACTGGCGTGAAGGATGACAGTCTTACTGCACGAATCGCCAAACGGATTTAGGCACCTGGCCCACATCGAACAATTTACCGCCGGAAACCAGCTCTGCCCGGCGGTGATCGGCGGCGCGATACATATTAACGATCTCTTCGGTGTCAGTCAGGGAGTAGTTAAGGTGATCAAATAGTTTTTCAAGACTTTCCAGCGAACTGATTTTGCGGAATTTTAATAAATAGTCCAGAACGGTCATTTTCGTATCCATTTTATAATCGGAATAATTACGTTGAATATTATCAGCATTCACTAAACCTACTCTCAACCAACGGCGCCTTCTGCCGGGGCCGCGTGGAATGTTTCAGGTTATATAAACCCATGACAAGGGGCAAAGCCAGCCTTGAAGAGCAGGGAGATGTTTAAGAATATTCTAAATCAGACCGGGCGCCGAATGGCGCCCGCAGGAGAAGATTAACGCTGTTCGCCGCGACTGGCAATAACAGATTTGTACCAATAAAAACTCTTCTTTCGTTTCCGTGCCAGATTTTGCTGGTGGTCCACATAGACAAAGCCATATTGCTTTTGATATCCGTTGAGCCAGCTAAGCAGATCGATAAACGACCAGGGATAATAGCCGCGAACGTCAGCTCCCTGCGCCAGCGCCTTTTCCAGAGCGCCAATATGGCTGCTCAGGTAGTCGATTCGCGGATCGTCGACCACCTCACCGGCAATAATCGGGTCTTTCGCTCCCAGGCCATTCTCGGTGATATAGATCGGGATATCGCCATAGCGCGCCTTGATCATCATAATGCCGTCGGTTAGCCCCTGCGGCCAGATCTCCCAGCCCCATTCGGTATAAGTGCTCTGCGGATTACGCACGAAATAGAATAACCCCTCCACGCCAGGCTCGCCGCCGGTGGGGATTTCGGGCGGCTGGGCGGATACCGTTTCCCGACGATAGTAATTCAGACCGATAAAGTCACAGCGGTTGTCTCGCAGCAGCGCGTCGTCGCCTGGAGCAAAGCGCGGTACTCCCCACAGGGCTTGAGTCTGCGCCAGCAGAGCAGCAGGATAGGTGCCTTTTAGCACCGGATCGTACAGCCAGTGGGTATGGATGGCGTCAGCCAGGTCGGTAGCCTGCCTGTCCGCCTCGCTGTCGGTGAGCGGGGTATGCGGCTGCAGCACATTGACGAAACCAATCTCGCCCGCCACGGCCATCTCGCGAAACGCCTTCACCGCCAGCGCATGGGCGATAAACACGTGATGACAGGCCTGGATGGCGCGCGCCGGATCGCGAACGGCCGGCGGATGCAGGCCGTTAATGTAGCCGTGGCCGATAAAGACGATGGTCTCGTTAAAGGTAGCCCACAGCTTCACCCGCGAACCAAAGCGGGCGTAGCACAGGCGGGCGTACTCGGCGAAGGCTTCGGCGGTGCTGCGTGCTTCCCAGCCGCCCTCATCCTGCAGGGCCTGCGGCAGGTCCCAGTGATAGAGGGTAATCATCGGCTCAATATTATGCGCCAGCAGTTCATCGATCAGATCGCTATAAAACTGCACGCCTGCTTCATTAACCTCGCCGCGCCCGGTGGGCAGCAGGCGCGGCCAGGAGATGGAAAAGCGATAGCTCTGCAGGCCCATCTCGGCCATCAACGCCACGTCTTCGCGAAAACGGTGATAGTGATCGACGGCGATATCGCCGGTGGTCCCTTCAAAGGTGGTTCCCGGCAGGTGAGAGTAGATATCCCAGATTGACGGTCCTTTACCGTCAGCGTCGTGCCCACCTTCAACCTGATACGCTGCGGTAGCGGCACCCCATAAAAAATGTTGCGGAAAAGCGGCCATGAAAAAGCTCCCAGTCTGATGATAGAGGGAGTGTAATCAAAGCAAGGATAACTGTGCAACCGGTTTCTGAAACCGGTTGCACAGTTGCGAAGCGGATCACTGTTTCACGGCGGCGCTACTTTGTCTGCACCACATCCGCTGGCGGTGGCGACTGGTAGTTATCAATATGGTGCGCGATAACCAAAAGCAGTGCGGAAATCCCAAAAACAATCCAGCCAATAAGTTCTACAATACGAGTAAAAACAGTCGTCATAACACTTCAATATCCTTTGAACACAGTGGGAAATGTTACTCTATGGTCAGCAGATCACAAGGGGTATCTGTCTGATTTTGCACGCATGCGTTAAAACCTTAAGTGAAAAAATGATAAGTTTTATTCACGTTTTGTAAGAATATTCTCATTGGTCAGATATTGACATCAGCTGAATAAGAGAGGCGGTTAAATGAGTGATGCGATCCGGGTGGGGCTGGTGGGCTATGGCTATGCCAGCAAAACGTTTCACGCGCCATTAATCAGCGGCACGCCGGGCCTGGCGCTGACGACGGTCTCCAGCAGCGACGCGGCCAAAGTTCATGCCGACTGGCCTGGCGCGAAGGTGGTCAGTGCGGCGGGTGAATTGCTGAACGACCCGGAGATCGATCTGGTGGTCATCGCCACGCCGAACGACACCCACTTCCCACTGGCGAAAGCGGCGCTGGAGGCCGGTAAGCACGTGGTGGTGGATAAACCCTTTACCGTGACACTGTCACAGGCTCGTGAGCTGGAGAGCCTGGCGAAGCACTGTGGCCGGGTGCTGTCGGTATTTCACAACCGGCGCTGGGACAGTGATTTCTTAACGGTCAGAACGTTAATCGACGAAGGCCTGCTGGGAGAGGTGTGTTACTTCGAATCCCATTTCGACCGCTTCCGCCCGCAGGTACGCCAGCGCTGGCGGGAACAGGCGGGCCCCGGGAGTGGAATTTGGTATGATCTCGGACCGCATCTGCTCGACCAGGCGGTGGTGCTGTTTGGTCTGCCGGTGAGCATCACGGTGGATCTCGCTCAACTTCGGCCCGGCGCGCAATCCACCGACTATTTTCACGCGGTGCTGGCCTATCCACAGCGGCGGGTGGTGCTGCACGGCACATTGCTCGCCGCCGCGGAGAGCGCGCGCTTTATCGTCCACGGCTCGCGGGCCAGCTTTATCAAGTACGGTCTCGACCCGCAGGAGGAGCGGCTGAAAAATGGCGAGCGTTTGCCGCAGGAGGACTGGGGGTATGATATGCGTGACGGTACCCTGACCCGCGCCGAAGGCGACGAACGTAGCGAGGAGACATGGCTGACGCTACCGGGCAATTATCCCGCTTACTATGCCGCTATCCGCGATGCGCTCAATGGGGTGGGAGAAAACCCGGTTCCGGCCAGCGAGGCGATTCAAATCATGACCCTGCTTGAGCTCGGTATCGAGTCGGCTCGGCATCGCGCCACGCTCAGCCTTGTGTAAGAGATAGCCCGGCAGCGCGGCTGCCGGGCCGGCTATCAGCCTTTAGCCACCCGCTGAATGAGCGCGGCTTTTTCCTGTTCGCTCAGAAACGCCTGGGTCAGACCATTGATCTGGGCCTGGCGGATCTGCTCCCGGCTCAGGCCCGCCGCCGGCGCCGCCACGGTGTATTCGTGGATAATATCGACCCCCTGGACCGCCGGATCGTCAGTGTTGAGGCTCGCCAGCACGCCGTGCTCAAGGAACTGCTTCAGCGGATGCTGGGCCAGAGAGGGTACGGTGCTGGTTTGCACGTTCGAGGTGAGACAGGATTCAATCCCGATGCGGTGCTCGGCCAGATAGTCCATCAGGGCGGGATCCTGTACCGCTTTTACCCCGTGGCCGATACGCTCGGCGCCCAGCTCACGAATGGCCTGCCAGATACTTTCCGGGCCGGCCGCTTCGCCAGCGTGAACGGTGATATGCCACCCGGCATCGCGGGCCTGGTTAAAATGACTGAGGAACAGCGCCCCCGGGAAGCCCAGCTCATCGCCAGCGAGGTCGAGGGCGGTGATGCCATCGCGGTGGGCGAGCAGCGCCGCCAGCTCTTCCTGACAGGCCGCTTCGCCAAAGGTGCGGCTCAAAATGCCGATCAGGCGGGCGTCGACCTGAAAATCGCGGCACCCCTCACGTACCCCGGCGATCACTGCCTCTACCACGCCGTCAACCGGCAACTGGTGGGTCATCGCCATATAGCGTGGGGAGAAGCGCAGCTCCACGTAGTGCAGGCCATTGCGCGCCGCGTCTTCGACGTTCTCATACGCCACGCGACGGCAGGCTTCCAGCGAGGCCAGGACTTTCACCCCCCAGTCGAGCTTGGCGAGAAAACTGACCAGATCGGGCTCCAGGCTGGTGACCTGGACGTGGGGACGCAGCGTGTCAAGGGTGGTAGCGGGAAGGGTGATATTAAACTCGCGGCCAAGATCGAGGATGGTTTGGGCCCGGATGTTACCGTCAAGGTGGCGGTGAATGTCGGTTAATGGCAATGAGGAATCAATCATGGTCGCACTCTTTTTTTAGTTAAAGTGCACGTCATTATACAACATGAGCATAACTGTTTAAAAGCATTGAAAAAATCTATGCGATACAAACAGCTGGGGGCAATCAGGTCATTTTTACGCGATTTTTGACTGGCCCCTTCAAAACAGGGGCCGAATGTCATGATCGACGCGATCCTGACCAGACAAGAAAAGCACACGCGCTGACCGCGGCACCCGCAAGGCATACCGCCTGCCATCCCCAGTGGGAATAAAGCTGTGTGGCAACGATAGCCCCTGCCGCGCTACCCAGCGAATAAAAACACATGTAAGCCCCAACCAGGCGGCTTGCCGCTGCAGGCCTGGCGGCAATGATCAGGCTCTGGTTAGAGACATGTACGGCCTGTACCGCAAAGTCCAGCGCAATGACGCCAACTAACAGCCAGAGCAAAGAGGTTTCAACATAGGCGATAGGCAGCCATGAGAGAGCCAGCAGCGCCAGCGCCAAGCCGGTAGTACGCTGAGCCCATCCCTGGTCAGCCCACTTTCCCGCTCTTGAGGCGGCCAGCACGCCAGCGATGCCGGCTAAGCCAAACATCCCCGCCTGGGTGTGCGAGAGGGAAAGGGCGGTAAGCGGCATGACCATAGTTGTCCATAGCATGCTGAAGGCGGCGAAGATAAGAAGCGCCAGGATGCCGCGCTTTCTCAGTTGCGGTTCAGTGATATATAGCTGAAACACTGACTTCAATAAGGAAAGGTAGGTGGACTTTTGTGGCTGCGATTGCTTTGAGGGCGAAGGCATGACCTTCCAGACGACACCGGCCATCAACAGCATCATACAGGCAGCCGTGAGATAAACGGCTCGCCAGCCGGCAATATCGGCTATCGCGCCTGAGATAAACCGAGACAACAGGATGCCTGAAACAATTCCGCTGGTCAGGGTACCCACCGCCTGGCCTCGTTTCTGCGGTGTCGCCAGTATTGCCACCCACGCCACCATCAACTGCACCACAACGGCCATCAGGCCAACGATCAGCATGGCGCCAAGCAGAGTGGCTATATTGGGGGATAACCCTGCTACAACTAACGCCGCCGCTGAAAGCAACAGCTGAGTCATCGCCACGTATTTACGGTTCAGCCAGTCCCCGAGCGGAACCAGGAACAGTAAGCCAATGGCATAGCCCAACTGCGTAGCGGTGATGACGCCGCCAATCATGCCTGGCGCCACCTTGAGGCTGACCGCCATCGAGTCGAGTAAAGGTTGAGCTGAATAAACGTTGGCTACCGCCAGCGCGCAGGTCAGTGAAAACAACGTCGTTATCCCTGCGGTGAGCATCGCGTCAGGGGCTGACGCGGTTTGAATTCCGTGGCCGGTACACCTGCTTGTCTTATCTTTCATAAGAGACCTTCTATCTGGTTGCTTTTTAAAACTCGTTTACCTATAGAAATAGCCATAGTGGTTTTTTTTTGCAACTGGTAAAACGGAAGATTAAGCTAGCATTAGTAGACAGATTGATGAGGAGCGCGCAGATGGCAAAACAGGAATCACTCAGAACCAGTGAATGTCCGGTGGCGAGAACGTTGGAATCAATTGGTGAACGCTGGTGCCTGATGATTATCCGCGAAGCATTTGACGATGTACGGAGATTCAGCGAGTTTCAAAAAAATTTAGGGCTGGCCAAAAATATCCTTGCCGCGCGCCTGAAGCACCTGGTCGAGATCGGTATTTTCGAGATTTTACCGGCATCGGATGGCAGCGCATATAAGGAATACGTCCTGACTGAAAAGGGGCGCTCCGTGTTTCCCATTGTTGTGGCGATGCGTCAATGGGGAGAGCGTTATATGTTTGAGCAGGGAGAAACCTACTCTGTCCTGCTGGATAACGAACACTGCCAGCCGCTTCAATATCTGGATGTGCGTTCCGCTCAGGGAGATAAATTGCAACCAGGCGACTGTCATCGCCGGCGCGTTGTATCAGATACCAGCGCCGAATAATGTCGTGAAGGGTTTGCGGGATTCTAGTGAGAATACGATCGTACCGCTAAAGGGTTGTGGAACAATCCTGACCTATTTTTTGCGCACTGCTTCTGATGCTAACTCCCCGGACGCGTAACAGTGACCCGCCGCCAGCCGCATAATCATTTACATTTATATTTTATTTGAATGTATTCATGTTACATATTAAATTCTGCTTACTTTATCGACGATGAGGCAGGGATGCGGATGTGGAAAGCGTAATCCATAATAATATTGAGGGTTTTCTGCTGTTGTTATTAAGCATGTGGCCCATTCTGCTGGTGGTATTCGTTGGCGTCGCGATCTCCTTCTATACCATGCTGTTACGCAAAACGGCGCTGGCCTGCCTGCTGTTCGCCGTCGCCATCGGCGCCGCAGGCTGGAGCTTTGCCTGACGCCAGGCCTCAGGGTTTATCCAGCAGGCTCATACTGGAGGTAGCGGCGCCATCATTCAGATTGGACGGCGAATGCCAGTCGCGACCCGCCAGGGCGCTGTCTCCCTGACCACTACTGGCGACGCTGTCCTGCTGTGTCGACAGCGTTGACCCTTCAAGCGCTTCCTCTGCCCCCGACTGGTCGGGCAGAGAACTGCTATACCCGCCATTATTCGAATACGTATCCATACCGTTGACTTCATTCGGCACCGTGTCGGTAGTGGTCCCGTCATCGTTAATGCAAAATGAGCCGCCGATGCCGTTAGGCTGACAGTCCGCGGCGAAAGTCGGGCTGGCCAGCGCGGTCAGCAGCAATAGCGGTAAGCTGATTTTCTTCATTTTCATCTCCATACGCAGCGTGGCCGACAGATGTTCTCAACTATAGAAGGGAGAGCGCGGCGGCAGGTAACAAAAATGTTTAATTTTGTAATAGCGGATGGTATCCGGCGCCCGTTTGCGTGGTCCGGGTGCAGCGGCTCAGCACAATGCGGTAATCAATTGTTAATTCAACGTAAAGGTTAATGAAAATTTAAGAGAAGGCCGCTATGTTGGCACAATCACACTTTCCATTAAGGATATTCCATGCGCGATAAATATTCCGGCCTGCAGATCGGCATCCACTGGCTGGTCTTTCTGCTGGTGGTGGTGGCCTATGCGGCGATGGAGCTGCGCGGATTTTTCCCCCGCAGCGATCGGCCGCTGATCAATATGGTTCATGTTTCCTGCGGAATCACCATTTGCGTGCTGATGGTGGCGCGTCTGCTGGTGCGGCTGAAAATGCCGACGCCGCCGATCGTGCCAAAGCCGTCACCGATGATGACTGGTTTCGCCCATCTCGGCCATCTGATTATCTATCTGCTGTTTATCGTCCTGCCGCTGATTGGCATGGTAATGATGTACTGGCGCGGGAATCCCTGGTACGCCTTTGGCCTGACGATGCCGTATGCTCCGCAGAGCGATTTTGAGCGGGTGGACACCCTGAAAGCGATCCATGAATGGTTAGCGAACGCCGGTTACTTCGTGATTGGCCTGCATGCCTTTGCTGCGCTGCTCCATCATTACTGGTGGAAAGATAATACCCTGCTGCGAATGATGCCCCGTAAGCGCTGAATGGTTTGCTTCAACATTCAGACCCCGTCCCGCGACGGGGTTTTTTTTGCCTTTGTGGTGAATAAAATATAGTATACCCCCCTATATGATACGGAGGCGTTATCGTGCCACATTCACCTGAAGATAAAAAACGGGCGCTCAGCCGCGTACGACGCATCCGCGGCCAGGTTGAAGCCCTTGAACGCGCGCTGGAGTCCGGCGAGCCCTGTATGACTATCCTGCAGCAGATCGCCTCGATTCGCGGGGCGGCAAACGGTCTGATGGGCGAAATGGTGGAGATCCACCTGCAGGACGAGCTGGTCAGCGGCGACACCACCCCGGACCAGCGGGCCGCGAGAATGGCAGAGGTCGGTCATCTGCTACGATCCTATTTAAAATAACATCACGACGAGGAAGAGACAGTTATGAAATCACGCGCAGCAGTGGCCTTTGGCCCCGGTCAGCCGTTAAAAATCGTAGAGATTGACGTCGCGCCGCCGAAAAAAGGCGAAGTTCTGGTGAAAATCACCCATACCGGCGTGTGCCATACCGATGCTTTCACCCTTTCCGGCGACGATCCGGAAGGGGTCTTCCCGGCGGTGCTGGGCCATGAAGGCGGCGGCGTGGTCGTGGAAGTGGGCGAGGGCGTCACCAGCCTTAAGCCGGGCGATCATGTCATCCCGCTGTATACCGCCGAATGCGGCGAGTGCAAATTCTGTAAGTCGGGTAAAACCAATCTCTGTCAGGCGGTACGCGCTACCCAGGGCAAAGGGCTGATGCCGGACGGCACCACCCGTTTCTCGTATAACGGCGAACCGATTTATCACTACATGGGCACCAGCACCTTCAGCGAATACACGGTCTGCGCTGAGATCTCGCTGGCGAAAGTCAATCCGCAGGCGCCGCTGGATAAAGTGTGTCTGCTGGGCTGCGGCGTGACCACCGGTATCGGCGCGGTGCACAACACGGCGAAGGTTAAGGCCGGGGATACCGTCGCGGTCTTTGGTCTGGGCGGCATCGGCCTGGCGGTGATCCAGGGCGCTGTGCAGGCGCAAGCCGGGCGCATTCTGGCAGTCGATACCAACCCGGATAAGTTCACTCTCGCTAAAGAGATGGGGGCTACCGACTTTATCAACCCCAACGACTACGATAAGCCGATTCAGGATGTGATCGTTGAGCTGACCGACGGCGGGGTGGATTTCAGCTTCGAGTGCATCGGTAATGTCAATGTGATGCGCGCGGCGCTGGAGTGCTGCCATAAGGGTTGGGGCGAGAGCGTCATTATCGGCGTGGCCGGCGCCGGGCAGGAGATCAAAACCCGTCCGTTCCAGCTGGTGACAGGCCGCGTGTGGCGCGGCTCCGCCTTTGGCGGCGTGAAAGGCCGTAGCCAGCTGCCGGGAATGGTGGAAGACGCGATGGCGGGTAAAATTCGCCTCGACCCGTTTATTACTCATCGCCTGCCGCTGGAGCAGATTAACGAGGCCTTTGACCTGATGCATGAAGGCAAATCGATTCGCACCGTGATCCACTTTGGCGACCAGTAATCGCTAACGCGCAAGGCGTTTCGGCAACAGCAAAAAAGGGCCCGGATGGGCCCTTTTGCTTAAGTCAATCAGTGATGGTCAGGGAGCGCGTAGGCGATAATGTAATCGCCGCGATCCGGAGACTGACGGGCGCCGCCCGCATTGATAATGATGTACTGCTTACCGGTTTTCGGCGACACGTAGGTCATCGGGCCTGACTGGCTGCCAACCGGCAGACGGGATTTCCAGATCTCCTTGCCGTTAGCGGTATCAAAGGCGCGCAGGTAGAAATCCTGAGTGCCGGCGAAGAACAGCAGCCCGGACTGCGTCGCCAGCGACGCGCCAAGGGTCGGCATACCGATCGGAATCGGCATGTGCATGCGGATCCCCAGCGGCCCGGTATCCTCTACGGTACCTACCGGCACCTGCCACACCAGTTTCCCGGTTTTCAGATCCACCGCGGACATGGTGCCGAACGGCGGCTTCTGGCACGGAATGCCCAGCGGCGACAGGAAACGTTCGCGCATGGCGCCAAACGGCGTGCCTTCCATCGGCACGATGCCCATCTCGATGCCGCTGGCGTCTTTCGCCACCTTCTCGCGCGGCACCATATAGTTGGCGAGACCCAGACGCATATCGTTAACGAACATCAGGCTGTTGTTGGGATCCACCGAGACGCTGCCCCAGTTCATGCCGCCAAGCGAGCCCGGGAACTGCAGGGAGCGGTCTTCTCCCGGCGGGGTAAAGACGCCCTGATGGCGCATCTCTTTGAACTGGATACGGCACAGCAGCAGGTCGATCGGCGTCGCTCCCCACATATCGGACTCGGTCAGCGTCTGGTTACCGATCATCGGCATTCCCACCGAGTAAGGCTGCGTCGGCGAGTAGCGCTCGCCTTTGACATTGCCCACCGGCACCGGCCGCTCTTCCACTTTCGCCACCGGCTCGCCGGTTTCGCGGTTGAGCATAAAGATCATGCCCTGCTTGCTGGTCTGCACCAGCACCGGGGTGGTGCCGCCCTTGCCGTCAGGCAGATCGTACAGCAGCGGCTGAGACGGCAGGTCAAAGTCCCACAGGTCGTGGTGGGTGGTCTGGAAGTGCCAGCGTACCTGGCCGGTAGCGGCATCCACGGCGACGATGGAGGAGCTGTATTTATCGTCCAGCGCGGTTCGTTCGCCGCCAAAGAAGTCAGGCGTAGCGTTACCGGTCGGCAGATAGATCAGGTTCAGCTTCGCGTCGTAAGACATCGCCGACCAGACGTTCGGCGTGCCGCGCGTATAGGTCTGGCCCTCCGGCGGTACGCCGGTCAGCGCCGGATTACCCGGATCCCACGCCCAGGCCAGTTTACCGGTGTGGACGTCAAACGCACGGACCACCCCCGGCGGTTCGCCGGTAGAGTAGTTATCCGCGACGCGGCCGCCGACCACCACCACATTACCCGCGACCAGCGGGGTGGAGGTCTGCTGATAGTAGCCTGCTTTGACTTCGCCCATCCCGACGCTAAGGTCGACAATACCGCGATCGCCGAAGCTCTCGCACAGTTTGCCGGTGTCGGCATCAATGGCGATCAGGCGGGCATCGATCGTCGGCAGGAACAGACGACGGGAGCAAGCGGCAGGCTGAGCGCCTGACGCTGGCGTCGTCTGCGCCTGGCTATCTTCGTAATAGCCTAAGCCGCGGCAGCGCTGCCAGTTAGGCGAAGAGGATTTGGAATCATAGCGCCATTTCTCTTTGCCGCTGTCGACATCCAGCGCCAGCACTTTGCTGTAAGGGGTACAGACGTAGAGGGTATCGCCAATCTGCAGCGGGGTATTCTGATCTTCCGCGCCGGAGCCATTGCTCTGTGGGATATCGCCAGTATGCGCCACCCAGGCTACCTGCAGCTGGTTGACGTTTTGCTTGTTGATTTGATCCAGGGCGGCGAAGCGGTCGCCGTGGGTGGTGTTGCCCCAGTGCGCCCAGTTTTTCTGCTCTTCGCCCGGCGCGACGGGTTTCACCGGCACCGCTTCCGTGGCGCTGACCAGCGGTTCGGATTTAAACATCCAGCCAAAGCTTCCCGCCAGCGCCACGGCGAGCACGGCGGCGATGGCAAAAGCCGGGCCTTTTTTCGTCGGCGAGCTGGCAAGGAAAGGCCAGACCAGGGCGGCGAGGAAGGCCAGCACGCCAAGGGCGAACAGACGCGAGAAGAGCGGCCAGAAGTTCCAGCCAGCGTCGCCGATCGCCCAGATCACCGAAGCGATAAACGCCACGGCGTACAGCAGAATACCCCCGCGGCGGCGACGGAAAATCAGCACCGCCGCGATAACCATCACCACGCCCATCAGCGCGAAGTACAGCGTGCCGCCGACGAGAGCCAGTTTTGCCCCCAGAATACCGATAGCCAGACCGATGATCAGCATCAGTCCGGCGAGAAGCCACTGCAGGATCCGGGGGAATCCGCGCGGCGCGTTGCCAGTTGTCATGAAATCTCCTTAACCACACCAGCCACCTCAGTGCGAACCAAATGAAACAAAGTTATTTTGTTTTATTTTTGAATGAAGTGGTTTGTATCTTCATAACGCCAAGTTTATTGCCTGTTTTGATTTCGTATGAACCATTTGGTGAAATCGCGATATGATAGATCTGTTAAAGAAATTTGCGCAAATGTTAATAAATAATTTCGCACTAAATGATTATTCTGCTGAATGTGACGCAGTCAGCGTTGGCTCCCCGGCCGCTACGGGCCGGGGGATCAGCGGATCAGGCAGGCATTGATTTACGAATAACGCTGAGCAGGGTTTGTGTCCCGGGGGTCAGCGTCGCATCGACGCGGGTTAGAATGCCGATGGGCTCCCCGGCGCCCTGGGTGGCAATCGGCAGGGCGGTCAGTACGCCACGGCGAAGATCGTCTTTCACCGCCCCGGAAGGGACGAACCAGACATAGTCAAAATCGACCGTCAGCTGGCGCGACAGTGAAGCGGAGAGGGTCTCGATGCAGCCGGCGGGCATTTTACAGCCCTGGCTCTGGAGCAGCGCTTCGGCGTTTTGCCGCGGCACGGTGCCCTTTGGCGAGACCACCACCGGCCACTCCATCACCCGACTGAGGGTCACGGTCTCCTGCAGCAGAGGATGTCCCGGGCGTACCACCAGCTTAAGGGATTCCAGGAACAGCAGTTCGTAATGCAGCCCGCTCATCAGCTCCGGATCGGACATCCGTCCGATGCCGATGTCGATCTCCCCGGATTTTAACCCGGCGAGCAGCATGGTGTTGTTCATGGTGGCGACCTGCAGCGTGATATCTTTTTGCTGCTTATGGAACTGGCCGATCACCGTCGGTAGGATCCCCAGCGCGGCGGTAGGCAGCGCGCCGATGCGCACGATATCGTTATTCAGCCCCTCTTTACGGTTCAGCGCCTGGCCCGCCGAGTTAAGGGCATCAAGCACTTTCACTGCATGAGTCAGAAACTGTTCCCCGACCAGCGTCAACTGCGCCCCCAGACGTCCCCGCTCAAACAGACGGGTACCGGTCAGCTGTTCAAGCTCGTTAAGCGTTTTTGAAAGTGCTGGCTGGCTCAGATTTAAAGTTTCAGCCGCGCGCCCCAGCGTTCCCTGTTGAGCGACGGCCACGAAGGTGTGTAGATGGCGCAAGCGAATGCGCTGACTGAAGAGACCATTTTTTTCCATAGTAAGATGATGTTAAAAACACAGCGGTGAAAGAGACAAGCGGCCTTGTTTAAATTTGATAACCAGATAGCAAAATATTATTAACATTTGAGCTGATTACATTACAAGATCTTTCCCTATGGTTTAACACGCCGTCGCCCCGGCTGTACGGGGCGACGGCGGTGGTCAGCATGGCCGCTAGATATCGAAAAAGACGGTTTCGTTCTCGCCCTGCAGATAAATGTCGAAACGATAGACCACTTCCGCACCGCGAACCTCGCGCTCGGCGATTAAGGTTTTGCGTCTCACCTCCCATTCGATGAGATTCAGCACCGGGTCGCTGGCATTGGCCTCGTGCTCATCGGCGAAATACATCCGCGTATTCAGGCCAATGTTGATCCCCCGAGCCACCACCCACAGATTGACGTGCGGCGCCATCAGACGGCCGTCGCGGCCAACCACCGCGCCGGGCTTGATGGTTTCAAAGCGCCAGACGCCGGAGGTGAAGTCAGAGCAGGTGCGCCCCCAGCCGCGAAAGCCTGGGTCGACCGCTTTCTGCTGCTGACGGTCCTCAGGATGGTTATAGCGTCCCGCGGCGTTAGCCTGCCAGATCTCCAGCAGCACGTCGCGGACCGGGGTTCCGGAGCCGTCGATAACCCGGCCTTCAATGGTGATCCGTTCCCCGACCGTATCGGCGGTGGTGAGAACCGGACCAAAATTTTTTTCAAAAATATGAAAACCCGCCGCGTCCGGTGCCAGACCGATATGAACATAGGGTCCCGCAGTCTGCGAGGCGGTTTCAGGCAGATACTCTTTCATCGGGCGGCCCCCTGAGTGCGATTTTCAAACAGCGTGGCGCGATGGCCGCGCAGAACAAGGTCGAAGCGGTAGGCCAGACAATCCAGCGGCACGGCGGCGTGCATGTCCAGCTCGGCGATCAGGGTGCGCACGGCGTCGTCATTATTAATGGTCCTGACGATCGGGCACTGCTTGATCAACGGGTCGCCTTCGAAATACATCTGGGTGATCAGGCGCTGGGCCCAGGCGTCGCCTGAAAGCGAGAAATGAATATGCGCCGGACGCCAGTCGCTGGCCTGGTTGCGCCAGGGGTAGGGGCCGGGCTTGATGGTGCGAAAACAGTAATAACCGTTCTCGTCGGTCAGCACCCGACCGCAGCCGCCGAAGTTCGGGTCAATCGGCGCCAGATACTGATCTTTTTTATGTCGATAGCGGCCGCCGGCATTGGCCTGCCACACTTCCACCAGGGTGTTTTTCATTGGTCGGCCGAAACCATCCCGCACGTAGCCGTGCACAATGATCCGCTCGCCAATCGGCAGGCCTTCTTTGGCATAGTTAAGGATAAGGTCATTATCCAGCGGTCCCAGGTCGTCGCGGCTAAACACCGGGCCGGTGATCTCTGACAGCGAGTTCTGCAGGGAGATTAGGGCGTTTTTCGGGGAGCGCAGGACGCTGGTTTTATAGCCCGGGGCGTAAGCGGGCGGGTGACTACTGTAATCGCGATGGATAACCTCGCGCGGGGACCATTTATCGTTCATCGGGTACTCCGTATAGAGGGTAGAGAGGCATGTTGTTGTAATGTCGCCAGAAACAGTGTGTGTAAATATATTGTTAATTTAAAGTGAAATTACCGGGTGTTTTTCATAACCGTCGGTTATGCCCTGCGCCATGCCCATGACCGGAAGCAGGTTATCGCCATCACAGTTTGTAAATTCTTCCCCCCGCCGGGAGGCAGCTTTCCTACACTCCAGGAAGTATTCACTGGAGGTAACACATCATGGCGAACACCATCACGGCTGATGAGATTCGGGAGCAGTTTTCGCAGGCCATGTCGGCCATGTACCAGCAGGAAGTTCCGCAGTACGGGACGCTGCTGGAGCTGGTGGCTGACGTCAACCTGGCGGTACTGGAAAATAATCCGAAGCTGCATGAACAACTGGCCAACGCCGACGAGCTGGCTCGCCTGAACGTTGAGCGCCACGGGGCGATCCGCGTGGGCACAGCGGAGGAACTGGCGACGCTGCGTCGCATGTTTGCCATCATGGGGATGTATCCCGTCGGCTATTATGATCTTTCACAGGCCGGCGTGCCGGTTCATTCCACGGCGTTTCGTCCTGTCGACGATGCCGCGCTGGCGCGCAATCCGTTTCGGGTTTTTACCTCGCTGCTGCGTCTGGAGCTGATCGAAAACCGCGCTCTGCGTGAGCGAGCCGAGGCGATCCTCGCCCGGCGCAACATATTCACTCCCCGCTGTCTGGCGCTGATCGCCCGGCACGAGGCCGAAGGGGCGTTCACCCCTGCGGAAGCCCGCGAGTTCGTGCAGGAGGCGCTGGAGACCTTCCGCTGGCACCGGCATGCCACCGTCGATGAGGAGACCTACCACGCGCTGCATCGCGAGCATCGCTTGATTGCCGATGTGGTCTGCTTCCCGGGATGTCATATCAACCACCTCACGCCGCGGACGCTGGATATTGACCGCGCGCAGGCCCTGATGCCGGAGTGCGGCATTGAGCCAAAGGCCCTGATCGAAGGTCCGCCGCGCCGGGAGGTACCGATCCTCCTGCGACAGACCAGCTTCAAGGCGCTTGAGGAACCAGTAATGTTCGCCGGCGAACACCGCGGCACTCACAGCGCCCGCTTCGGCGAAATTGAGCAGCGCGGCGTGGCGCTGACGCCAAAAGGACGCGCGCTATACGACCGATTGCTGCAGGCAGCAGGGACCGGCAAAGACAATCTCAGCCACCAGCTGCATCTGCAGGAGGTATTCCGCGAATTTCCCGACAGCGAATTTCTGCTGCGTCAGCAGGGGCTGGCCTGGTTTCGCTACCGCCTGACGCCGGCTGGCGAGGCCCATCGCCACGCGTTTCGCCCGGGCGACGATCCCCAGCCGCTGATCGAGCGCGGGTGGATAGTGGCCCAGCCTATCGTCTATGAGGATTTTTTACCGGTCAGCGCGGCGGGCATTTTTCAGTCCAATCTGGGTAACGAAACCCAGGCCCGCAGCCACGGGAATGCCAGCCGCGAAGCCTTTGAAGCGGCGCTGGGCTGTCCGGTGCAGGATGAATTTGAACTGTACCAGCAGGCGGAGGAGCGCAGCAAACGACGTTGCGGTCTGCTGTAAAATCAGTAACCTGCTGGCATCAGCCTTACAGGGAGCAGGTTATGCAACATCCGTCGAAACCGCTGGCGAAAACCCGGCAGGGCACGCTGGCCGGGAGTGCAGAGCAGGGGATCCATATCTGGCGCGGCATTCCGTACGCCGCGCCGCCCGTGGGGCCGCTGCGCTGGCGCGCGCCGCAGCCTCCCTCCCGCTGGCCGGGCGTGCGTCAGGCCGACGCCTTTTCCGCCGCCAGCTGGCAGGACATTGACTACTGCCGCGAACTTGGCGGCGGGGATCCCGGTCGCTTCAGCGAAGACTGTCTCTATCTCAACGTCTGGGCCCCCGCCAGCGCAGCGCAGCCGCTGCCGGTGATGGTCTGGCTGCACGGTGGCGGGTTTACCATCGGCGCCGGTAGCCTGCCGCCTTACGATGGCCTGGCGCTGGCCAGCCGCGACGTGGTGGTGGTGACGGTCAACTACCGTCTGGGCCACCTCGGCTTTTTCGCCCACCCGGCGCTGGAAGAAGAGGCGGGCGAGCGGTTGTATAACTTCGCGCTGCTCGACCAGATCGCCGCCCTGCAGTGGGTCCAGGAAAACATTCACGCCTTCGGCGGCGACGCCGCCAACGTCACGCTGTTTGGCGAATCCGCCGGGGCGCGCAGCGTGCTGTCGCTGATGGCCTCGCCGAAAGCGAAAGGGTTGTTCCATAAAGCGATTATTCAGAGCGGGTATACCTTACCCGATCTGCCGCGGGAAAAGGCGCTGGAGAAAGGCCGTCTGCTGGCGGAGCATTTCGCCTTACCACAGGCCAGCGCTGAGCAACTGCGGGCAATCCCGGCGGAGGCCTTCTGGTCGCTTTCCGCCCCGCTGAATATCGGGCCAGCGCCCATCGCAGGCGATATCGTGCTCCCGCAGCCGATGCTGGAGACCTTTTTTGCCGGGCGCCAGCATCCGATGCCGGTGATCATCGGCTCCAACAGCGATGAAGCCAGCGTGATGGCGGTGTTTGGCGTCGACATCGCCGGGCAGATCCAGAAACTGCGCCGTGAGCGCCGTCTGGGTCTGGGACTGATCAAACTCCTCTATCCCGGCGTAAAAGGCGATGAAGCGCTGGGGCGGGAAGTCTGTCGGGATATGGCGTTTACCACCCTCGGCTATGTGGTGATGCAGGCCCAGCAGCGCGTGGGCCAGCCGTGCTGGCGGTACTGGTTCGATTATGTCGCGGAAGCGGAACATGACGCCTATCCGCACGGCGCCTGGCACGGCAACGAGGTGCCCTACGTGTTTGATAACCTGCGGCTCACCGACCCGGTGCGGCAGTATGCCAGTGAAGCGGATCTGGCCTTCGCCGCTCAGGTCGCTGACTACTGGGTCCAGTTTGCCCGCGTCGCCAGCGGCGAGCAGGTGCTTGCCGGCGCGGTGCGCTGGCCGGCGTGCCTGCGCGGACGGGATCGTTTGCTGCGCATTGGCCTGCATAAGCGTGCCGGGTTTAAAGTGGAGAATCGCTTTATGCGCGCCCGGCTGGCGCTGTTTCGCCGGGTGATGAAGCACCACGTGACCCTCGAATAAAGGGGATGGGGGCGGCTCAGCGGGGCACGCCCCTGCTGCAGGCCGCGGGTGGCTAAGAAACGGCCCGGCGATGAGACAGGGCGCCGGGAGAGTGCTGTCCGCTTTGTTTAAGGCGGGTTTGCGTTAGATATTGCGCTCTCCCTCCGCCGGCGATGAAAAAACAGCCTGTTCTGGTAGACAGGGCTTTTTTACCGTTTTTCTGCTGGCAACAATTGGATTATTAATCGTTTTTGTCTAGAGTGGGCGGAAATTATCACGCAGCGTGATGACGCGTTGCGAATCATTTCACCCGTGCAGAAGGACGCTTTCTCAGGCATGAACCGCAGACGTTTTCTTAAATCTTCCATGGCTGTTGCCGCCGTATGCGGAACGTCAGGAGTCGCTTCCTTATTCAGTCAGGCCGCGTTTGCTGAAGACGCGGGCATTGCCGACGGGCAGACGCGTCGGTTCGATTATGCCGTGCTGCAGGCGATGGCCCACGATCTGGCGCGCCAGCCGTGGGGCGGGGCACCGCGCGATCTGCCGCCGACGCTGGCCAATCTCACCCCGCAGGCTTATAACAGCATTCAGTATGACGCTAACCACTCGCTATGGAACAATATTGAAGAACGCAAACTGGATATCCAGTTTTTCCACGTCGGGATGGGGTTCCGTCGCCGCGTGCGCATGTTCTCTTTAGACGCCGCCACCCAGCAGGCGCGCGAGATCCACTTCCGTCCGGAGCTGTTCAAGTACAATGACGCCGGGGTAGATACCCGCCAGCTGGAAGGACAGTCCGACCTCGGCTTCGCCGGGTTCCGGGTATTTAAAGCACCTGAGCTGGCGCGCCGGGATATCGTGGCGTTTCTCGGCGCCAGCTATTTTCGCGCGGTAGACAGCACCTACCAGTATGGCCTGTCGGCCCGTGGGCTGGCGGTGGATACCTTTACCGATACCCCGGAAGAGTTCCCCGATTTCACCTCTTTCTGGTTCGAAACGGTCAAAGGGGACGCCACGGTCTTTACCGTTTACGCCCTGCTCGACAGCCCGAGCATCACTGGCGCCTACAAGTTCACCATCCACTGCCAGGATACCCAGGTCATTATGGACGTCGAGAACCATCTCTACGCCCGCAAGGATATCAAACAGCTGGGGATCGCGCCGATGACCAGCATGTTCAGCTGCGGCAACAACGAGCGTCGGATGTGCGATACCATCCACCCGCAGATCCACGACTCCGATCGGCTGTCGATGTGGCTGGGCAACGGCGAATGGATCTGCCGGCCGCTGAACAACCCGCAGAAGCTGCAGTTCAACGCCTTCCAGGACAAGAACCCGCGCGGCTTTGGTCTGCTGCAGCTGGACCGTAATTTTTCCCACTACCAGGACGTGATGGGCTGGTATAACAAGCGTCCCAGCCTGTGGGTTGAGCCGCGTAACCAGTGGGGCAAAGGGGCGGTCAGCCTGATGGAGATCCCGACCACCGGTGAAACGCTGGATAATATCGTCTGCTTCTGGCAGCCGGAAAAGGCAGTGAAGGCGGGCGACGAACTCGACTTCAGCTACCGTCTCTACTGGAGCGCACAGCCGCCGGTCAGCACACCGCTGGCGCGTGTGCTCGCCACCCGCACCGGGATGGGGGGCTTCCCGGAGGGATGGGCACCGGGCGAACACTACCCGGACAAGTGGGCGCGTCGTTTTGCCATCGACTTTGTTGGCGGCGATCTGAAAGCGGCCGCGCCGCGCGGTATTGAACCGGTGATCACCCTCTCCAGCGGCGAAGCGAAGCAGATTGAAATCCTCTACGTCGAGCCGTTCGATGGCTACCGGATCCTCTTCGACTGGTATCCGACCTCCGACTCGACCGACCCGGTGGAGATGCGTCTGTTCCTGCGCTGTCAGGGAGAAGCCATCAGCGAAACCTGGCTCTATCAGTACTTCCCGCCGGCGCCGGATAAACGTAACTACATTGACGACCGGATCATGAAATAACCCCGTGACAGCCGTGGCCCCAGGCACCCCCTGCGGGCCCGTAGAGAGGCCCATGACCACAGACATTCCAGCAGTACCGGAGTCGATCCCGGTAACCGAGGCGCTGACGCTTATCGCCATTGATGAACGCTACGTCAGCGACCTGCACCAGCTGGTGGTGAAAAACCAGCGCTGGCTACAGCAGTCGCTCAGCTGGGCCGGCGAGGTGCGCAGCGAAGAGGAGACCCGCCGCCATATGCAGGGTAACGTGATGCTGCATCAGCGGGATTACGCCAAAATGTTTTTGCTGTTTCTCGAAAAGCGGCCGATTGGCGTTCTGTCGTTTAACCAGATCGAGCCGCAGAATAAGACGGCCTATATTGGCTACTGGATCGATGAGGATCACCAGGGGCAGGGGTATCTGTCCCGTTCCCTGCAGGCCTTTATCCACCACTATGCCCGCAGCGGGCTGGTGCGCCGGTTTGTGATCAAATGTCGGGTGGCGAATACCCGCAGCAACCAGGTGGCGTTGCGTAACGGGTTTGTTCTGGAAGGCTGTCTCCGACAGGCCGAGTATCTGAACGGCAGCTATGACGATCAGAATATCTACGCCCGTATTATTGACCGCGACGAGGCGCTACAGGGCGCCTAACAGCGGCGTTCGGGTGATCTGCTGTTGGCCGCCGAGGGTCTTCGGGCCGCGCAGGTGAATGGCTTCTCCTTCCCGTGCGGCGATTTGCACCTCGTCCCCAAGAGTGACCTGGTGCTCAACGATCACATCGCCGACGATGACAGCCCGCCCCTGGATCAGCACGTCATCATCAAGCAGAATCGGTCCACCGCGCAGCTGCGCCTCGCCGCCCACCATCGCCCGATGCTTTAGCAGACAGTTGCCTTCAATCACCGCATTCTCCGCGACCTGCGAGCTGTAGCGCACGGTGGGAATGGCGTCCTCACCGCGTCCCGCGATCAGACGGGCATGTCCGTAAATCCGCGCGTTATCGCACACCCAGACGTCGTTCTCCTCGTTTCCCTCGAGCCTGGCATGGTCAAAGACTTCCGCCCGATGTTCGACAAAAGCGTGTTCGACGAAGGCCTCGCCATAGATCTGCGCCTGGTGGAGAATGCGCGACGCGCTGACGGTGGCTCGCTGATAAATCTGCAGCACTTTGTCGCGATCGGCGGTCAGCCCACGGGCGGCAATGACTTGACAGTGGGGCAGAAGACGAGCCTCATCGGCGAGGCGACAGTAGCCGCGCACCAAACTCTGGCTAATCGTGACGTTGTCACCAATCTGCGCGTGATGGCTGACCTGCGAGGCGTGAATGGATGCCCGTCCGCTGATGATAGCCCCATGGCTGACCACGCAGGGGCCATTGAGTCGGGCTTCGTCGAGGATGCGCGCCCCGGCGAAGACCACGCTATTGGCATCGTAGATCCAGCATTCTCCCTGCTGGCTGAGGGCGCTTTCTTCATCCACCCAGCCGCCTTCGCTGCCCGCTTTGACGTCAGCGAAATCGATAAGCGCCACGATCTGGCGCAGGGTGACGCACTGTTTGCCATCCTCTTCCTGGTAACAATACTGCCGGGTCTGTTCGCTGAGACGGTATTTACGCATTCCCGATCCTCATTACTTATGGTTAACATAAACATAGCAAAGATCGCCGTAGCGCGTGGTATAAGGTTCCTTTAGAATGCAACTTCAAATTTAATTGATAACATCAATAAAATGAACAAAACGTATAGGTCGCAGCAGGTGCTTAACCTGCCGGCGGGATATTTTGGCATGGTGCTTGGCACCATCGGGATGGGCTTTGCCTGGCGTTACGCCAGCACCCTCTGGCCGGTCAGCCGCAGTATTGGTGATGGGCTGGTGACGCTGGCGATAGCGATATGGGTCCTGCTCAGTATGGCGTTTATCAGCCGGGCGATCCGCTTTCCGGCGAGTGTGCTGCAGGAGATGCGACATCCGGTCAGCAGCAGCTTCGTCAGCCTGTTTCCCGCCACCACGTTGCTGGTATCGATTGGTCTGGCGCCCTGGTGCCGACCGCTGGCCATCGGGCTGTTTGTGCCGGGCGTGGCGCTGCAGCTGGCCTATGCCGCCTGGCAAAGCGGCGGCCTGTGGCGGGGAAACCATCCTCGCGAGGCCACTACGCCGGGGCTGTATCTGCCCACGGTGGCGAATAATTTTATCAGCGCGATGGCCTGCGGCGCGCTGGGGTTTACCGACGCCGGACTGGTGTTCCTTGGCGCCGGGGTCTTCTCCTGGCTGAGCCTCGAGCCGGCTATCCTCCATCGTCTGCGCAGCGCAGGCGAACTGCCGACCGCGCTGCGCACGTCGCTGGGGATCCAGCTGGCGCCTGCGCTGGTGGCCTGCAGCGCCTGGCTCAGCGTTAACGGCGGTGAGGCCGATACCTTCGCTAAGCTGCTGTTCGGCTACGGTCTGTTGCAGCTGCTGTTTATGCTGCGTCTGATGCCCTGGTATCTTCGCCAGCCGTTCAATGCTTCTTACTGGAGCTTCTCGTTTGGTATCTCCGCCCTGGCCACCACCGGGCTGCATCTGGGCCAGGCGAAGGCGGACGGCTTTTTTCATCATCTGGCGCTGCCGCTCTTTATTTTTAGCAATCTGGTCATCGGCCTGCTGCTGCTGCGCACAGGGCTGCTGTTGGTCAGCGGGAAACTGTTGCTACAGGTCGACCGGGAAACACTCCTGAATAAGAAGGAAGGATCATGACAACGCGAGACGCGGATTATTTTAGTGAAAAATATGGCCTGACCCGCACCCACTCTGAGGTGCTGCATGCCGCGACGATTGTGCCGCCGGGAAGGGCGCTGGATCTGGGCTGCGGCAACGGACGTAACAGTCTTTATCTGGCGGCGAATGGCTTCACGGTGACGGCGTGGGATAAAAATGCGATGAGCATCAACAATCTGGAGACTATTCGCGCCGCCGAAGGGCTGGATAATCTGCAGACCGCGGTGAAAGACCTCAACAGCCTGGCCTTTGACGGCGAGTATGATCTGATCCTCTCCACCGTAGTGATGATGTTCCTCGAGCCTGACACCATCCCTGGACTCATCGGCAATATGCAGCGCTGCACCGCCGCCGGGGGCTATAACCTGATTGTCGCGGCGATGGACACCGAGGACTATCCCTGCACCGTCGGCTTCCCGTTTGCTTTTAAACCCGATGAACTTCGGGAGTACTACCGGGACTGGGAATTACTGAAATATAATGAGGACGTCGGTGAGCTGCATCGGACCGACGCCAGCGGCAACCGGATCAAATTGCGCTTCGCCACGCTGCTGGCGCGCAAGCCCGCATAATCCTCAGCGGCGCGTGTAATTACTGAGATTGACCGCGCCGCCTCTCACGAATACACCTCGGATCAAGAAGCGCGAAAATCCTCGCTGAAAAGAAAGGTTAAAGCCGACCTGTTAACGTTTTAAGTAATTATTTAATAACGTAATGTTGATCCCATCAATATTTGTATATCTTCCTTGACGAAGCCCTCATTTTGTCACAAAACTAGTGGGTCTTATCTGCTATAACGTCTGCCGAAAAAACTGCATTTACAGGGATCTCTTTATGCGTACTCGCGTGTTATTTAAAGTCGCCGCTCTGGCGGGGATGTTAGCGTTGACGGGCTGTGCGTCCAAACTGGCGCAACCGAATCAGTATTCGGGCTTTTTAAAAGACTATTCCAACCTGAAAGAAGCCACCACTGCCTCCGGTAAGTCGGAGCTGCGTTGGATCGATCCAAACTACAATCCGGCCAACTACGATAATGTCGTCTACCATCCGGTAACGTACTATCCAGTACCGAAGCCGACGACCCAGGTGGGTGAAAAGGCGCTGCAGGATATTTTGAATTACACCAACAAACAGCTCAAACAGGCCATTTCCGAGCGTAAACCGCTGGCAACCACCGCCGGCAAGCGTAGCCTTATTTTCCGCGGGGCGATTACCGGAGTGGACTCCAGCAAAGAAGGGCTGCAGTTCTATGAAGTGGTTCCGGTAGCGATGATTGTTGCCGGTACTCAAGCCGCCACCGGCCATCGTACGATGGACACCGACCTCTATTTTGAAGCCGAACTGATTGACGCCAGCACCAACAAGCCGGTGATCAAAGTGGTTCGTAAAGGTGAGGGCAAAACCCTGGCCAATGAAAACACGCCGCTGACTATCGAAACCATGAAGCAGGTGATCGATGATATGGCGGTAGACGCCGTCAAATTCGACCCTTCCCAGCGGTAATCTCGTCAGCGCCGTCTGCCGACGGCGCTGATTTATCTTCCTCCGTTTCAGGCCAGCTTTCGGCGCAGCAGCAGCTGTTCCGGTTTGGCAAACATCACCAGATTACCCAACAGGATCAGCGCCAGTCCGATAACGGCGTTGCTGTGCCATACATACCCTTCATAGACGGTGGAGATGGACAGGGCGACCAGCGGAAACAGCAGCGTACTGTAGGCGGCTTTGCTGGCGCCGATGCGCCCTACAAGGGTGAAATAGGCGCCGAAGGCGACAACTGAGCCGAACAGCGCCAGGTAAAGCAGGGCGCCAAGATAGCTGACGGTCCACTCCGGCATGAAATTATCCCCGCGGAGCAGAGCGATAGCCCCCATCACCAGCGTGCCGTACAGCATCGCCCAGCTGTTGGTGGTCAGCGTCTCCAGCCCCCGCCGCTGGTGACGAATACTGAACATATTGCCCAGCGAAAAGCCATAGGTGCCCAGCGCGCTCAGACCGATCCCCCACAGTAGCGTAGCGTTTAGCCCGTTGGCCAGCAGGTCATCCCAGAACAGGGTGACGATACCGGCCAGACCGAGCGCGGCGGCAGCCCAGAAGCGTCCCGGCGGCTGCTGGCGGAAGAAAAGAAAGCTGTTGATGGCGTTAAACAGTACCGCCATGGAAAAGATCACCGACTCCAGACCGGTGTTGATCCAGGCGGCGGCGGTATAAAAGCACCAGAAATTGAAGCAGAAGACGCAGCAGCCCTGCAGCAGGCAGCAGAGATGGTCCTTCGCGCCCAGCGGCCGCAGACGTCGTGTGACGAGCAGAATCGTCAGCATTGTGACGCTGGCCACGGCGAAACGCCAGAATATCGATACCGGCGCCGCCACCGGCCCCTGTTGTAAAAAAATAGCAATCCACGTCGTCCCCCAGATAACTACAACGAGTGCATAAAGTAATGCGTTCACCCTGGTTCTCCTCTGCTTGTTGAACGGAGGAGTATGCCGCCTGCCGCAACCTGCGGCTTTCATCCGCTTGTTGTCGGCTTGCAAATTCTTGCGCTTATTTGTCTTTTGCCGGCGGTGAGGACTGGAAACCGCATCGCAGTCTCCCTAGACTAGAGTTTTCTTGACAGAACAGATGTGTGAAGGCGATGGGTTACGGGACGTTTGAAACATTACGGCGACAGAATGCGGTGCTGAAGGGCACCGTGGAGCTGAATTCCGGTATTCAACTGGCCGCGTGGTATAACAACTGCGATACCGTGACGGTGCGCAGCGATCATCATACCTTAAGCCTGTACATCGCCGATGGTTATGAAAGCTATCAAAAGACGCCGCACGGCTGGAAGAATGGCGGCGGCCCGGATCGCTTTTGCCTGATGCCGAAAGGCGATGAAAGCGTCTGGGATATCCGCGGCGATCTGTCGTTTGTCCATCTCTATTGTACCGATGCGCATCTGCGCCGCGTTGGGGAGGAAGTGTGGGATCGCAGCCCGGCTAACTTCACCCTGCAGGAAAAAACCTTCGCCAGCGATGACAAAATCACCAGCGTGTATCGTCAGTTTTTGCTGGCTAATGACTGGCGACAGCCGGCGAACCAGCTGACACTTAGCGCCGCCAGCAGTTTGTTGCTCACCCATCTGATCCAGCACTATTCCACAGTGCAGTGGCGCTTGCCCTCGGTCACAGGAGGACTGGCGCCAGGGGTGAAGCGTCACGTGCTGGCCTGGATTGACGCTCATCTCGATCAGCCGTTGACCCTGGCCGACCTGGCGCAGCAGGCGGGACTGAGTGAATTTCATTTTGCCCGTATGTTCCGCCAGTCGCTGAATATGGCTCCGCATCAATATGTGATGCAGCAGCGAATGGCGAAGGCGCAAAACCTGATCTGCCACAGCGCGCTGCCGCTCACCGAGATCGCTCTGGCATGCGGTTTCAGCTCCGCCAGCCATTTCAGCCATCGGGTCAAAGCCGCCACCGGCCTGACGCCCTCCCAGCTACGGGCGGCGCAGCGCGGATAACACGCCGTAGCTCACTCCGCCGAGCATCACGCCCCAGAACGCCGAACCAATTCCCGCCAGCGTCACCCCGCTGGCGGTGATCAGAAAGGTCAGCACCGCCGCGTCGCGCTCACTGGCCTGGTGTACCGCCTGAAACAGGCTACCGCCGATGGTGCCGAGCAGCGCCAGGCCGGCCAGCATCTGGATCCACGCTGTCGGCAGGGCCGACATCAGCGCAGTGATCGATCCCCCGAACAGACCGGCCAGCAGATAAAAACCGCCGGCAGCCATGGCCGCCAGCCAGCGCTGCTGAGGATCCGGGTGCGCTTCCGGGCTCTGGCAGATGGCGGCAGTGATCGCCGCAATACAGATGGAGTAGACCCCAAACGGCGCCAGCAGCAGCGCCAGCCCCCCGCAGACAACGATCAGCGCGGAGACCGGTACGGCATAGCCTGCTGCCTGCAGGGTAGCGAACCCGGGCGCGTTCTGTGAAGCCATGGTGACGAGGAAGAACGGCAGGCCGACGCTGAGCAGCAGCGCCGGGGTAAACTGCGGGGCGATCCATTCCGGTGCGACAAACGCCAGCGGCACAGCGGCGCTGGCTACTTCCCCGGAGACCGCGGCTATCAGCGCCCCCGCAGCCAGCGCGGCCACCACGGCGAAGCGGGGCCACAGCGCCTTACACAGAAGCCAGGCGGCGAGCATGCCGCCGCACAGCAGCAGATGATCCTGTAAGCCGGCGAAGGCTTGCAAACCGAAACGCAGCAGAATGCCGGCCAGCATTGCGGCGGCCAGCGAATGGGGAATGATTTTCATCAGCCAGGCAAACAGGCCTGTGACGCCGCAGAGGACGATCAGCGCATTGGCGAAGATAAATACCCCCACCGCCTCGGGTAGGGTCATCCCCTGCAGGCCGCTGACCAGCAGGGCGGCGCCCGGCGTTGACCAGGCGGTGAGCACCGGCACTTTTCGCCAGCCGCTCAACGCGAGGGTGCTGACGCCCATGGCGAGGCCCAGGGCCGTCATCCAGCCGGCGATCTGCCCGGGCGTGGCGCCGGCGGCCGCGGCGGCCTGCCAGATGATGGCGGCAGAACTGGCATAGCCCACCAGCACGGCGACGAAGCCGGCGAACAGGGTGGGAAGCGGAACGGTAAACGAGCGCATAGTTTTCTCTTGTGCGTTATAACGTCCGTTTACTCTATCATTGTACGTTATAGCGCACAAGCTATCCGCGGCGTGAGGGTAGCGCCACCGAGGCGCTCGTCGCAAACGGCCCGCGATGCCGCTAATCGCCCTGTAGAATGAGGCAAATGGGGGTATACTCTGGGCTGAAAAATCAGGAGGTAGGATGAATATTGCGCAACATCTGGCGGCCACCCTCAAACATCTGCGTCAGCAGCGCGACTGGAGCCTGTCGCGTCTGGCGGAAGAGACCGGGGTGTCGAAAGCCATGCTCGGGCAGATAGAGCGGAATGAATCGAGTCCGACGGTAGCGACGCTGTGGAAGATTGCCACCGGGCTGAACGTGCCGTTTTCGGCATTTATCGTTCCGGATGACAGCGTGGCGCCCTCCGCGTTTGACCCGCAGCAGCAGGCGATGGTGGTAACCCCGGTCTTTCCGTGGGACCCGGAGCTGCGCTTTGATCATTTCTCGATAACCCTCGCTCCCGGGGCGTTGAGTGAATCGACGCCGCATGAACAAGGGGTGATTGAGCATGTGGTGGTGATTAGCGGTACTCTGGAGCTCTGCTTACAGGGGGAATGGCACTCGCTGCAGGCGGGTGAGGGTCGGCGCTTTGCCGGCGATGCGGCGCATGCCTATCGGAACAGCGGCGTCCTGGCGGCTCATTTCCATTCGCTTATCCATTATCCAAAAGAAAAAACCGCGGGCGAACCCGCGGCCAGACAAGATGACTGATGATAACCACTCACAACGTGACGAGGAAAATCCGGAATACGTAATGACAGTACTCTGTACGGTGATTTGAAGGAAATATCTTTTCCTTCAATACTTTGCTGAAAACTGAAAATTCGTCGTCCCATGACGGCGGAAAAGGTTTTCGTCTGCGCCCGGTTCTGACTACAATAGCCGCCATTTCGACCCCCTTATACTGGATAACAACACGCGTATGCGCCTGCACAATCATCGTCTTGAACTTCTTAGTCCTGCCCGCGACGCCGGTATCGCTCGCGAAGCGATCCTTCACGGCGCTGACGCCGTTTATATCGGTGGACCTGGCTTTGGCGCCCGCCACAACGCCAGCAACAGCCTGAGTGACATCGCCGGGCTGGTGCCTTTCGCCCATCGCTTTGGCGCCAAGGTCTTTGTGACGCTGAACACCATTCTGCATGACGATGAGCTGGAGCCGGCGCAGCGGCTGATCACGGATCTCTATGACGCGGGCGTCGATGCGCTGATTGTTCAGGATATGGGGATCATGGAGCTGGATCTGCCGCCAATCGAGCTGCACGCCAGCACCCAGTGCGATATCCGTAGCGTGGAGAAAGCAAAGTTTCTCTCAGACGCCGGCTTCAGCCAGATCGTGCTGGCGCGCGAGCTGAACCTCAGTCAAATCAAAGCCATCTACGATAATACTGACGCCACCATTGAATTCTTTATCCATGGCGCACTGTGCGTGGCCTATTCCGGCCAGTGCTACATTTCCCACGCCCAGACCGGACGCAGCGCCAACCGCGGCGACTGCTCGCAGGCCTGTCGCCTGCCGTATACCCTGAAGGACGATCAGGGGCGCGTGGTGGCCTATGAAAAGCATCTCCTGTCGATGAAAGACAACGACCAGACCGCCAACCTGGCGGCGCTGATCGACGCCGGGGTACGCTCCTTCAAAATTGAAGGCCGTTACAAAGACATGAGCTACGTGAAAAACATCACCGCTCACTACCGCCAGATGCTGGACGCCATAATCGAAGACCGCGGCGACCTCGCGCGCGCTTCAGCCGGCCGCACTGAGCATTTCTTTATCCCGTCCACCGATAAAACCTTCCACCGCGGCAGCACCGACTACTTCGTTAATGCCCGTAAAGGCGATATCGGCGCCTTTGATTCGCCAAAATTTATCGGACTGCCGGTGGGCGAAGTGCTGAAGGTGGGTAAAGACCATCTCGACGTCGAGGTTAGCGAACCGTTAACCAACGGCGACGGCCTTAACGTGATGATTAAGCGCGAAGTGGTGGGTTTCCGCGCCAATACCGTGGAAAAAACTGGCGAAAATCGCTATCGAGTGTGGCCGAACGAGATGCCTGCGGATCTGCATAAAGTGCGTCCGCATCAGGCGCTTAACCGCAACCTCGACCACAACTGGCAGCAGGCGCTGCTGAAGACCTCCAGCGAACGCCGCATCGCCGTAGACGTCACCCTAAGCGGCTGGCAGGAGCAGCTGGTTCTCACCATGACCTGTGAAGATGGCGTCAGCGTGACCCATACCCTTGACGGGGTGTTTGCCGAAGCTAACCAGGCAGAGAAAGCGCTAACCAATCTGCGTGACGGTGTCACAAAACTGGGGCAAACCATTTATTATGCGCGCGATGTGCAGGTCAACCTGCCGCCGCTGTTTGTTCCCAACAGCCTGCTCAACCAGCTGCGTCGTGAAACCGCCGAAATGCTGGATGACGCGCGTCTCAACGCCTGGCAGCGCGGTACCCGCAAGCCGGTCTCCGTGCCGCCCCCGGTTTACCCGGAGACCCATCTCTCCTTCCTCGCCAACGTCTATAACCATAAGGCGCGGGCGTTCTACCAGCGCTATGGCGTGCAGCTGATTGATGCCGCCTATGAAGCGCACGAAGAGAAGGGCGATGTGCCGGTGATGATCACCAAACACTGCCTGCGCTTTGCCTTCAATCTCTGTCCGAAACAGGCGAAAGGCTCCATCAAGAGCTGGAAAGCCACGCCGATGCAGCTGATCCATGGCGATGAAGTGTTGACCCTGAAGTTTGACTGCCGTCCGTGCGAAATGCACGTGGTCGGCAAGATCAAAAACCATATCCTCAAAATGCCGCATCCGGGGAGCATCGTGGCCTCCGTTAGCCCTGACGAGCTGATGAAGACCCTGCCGAAGCGCAAAGGGGCCTGATCTGCGGCGACGCTACTGGCTGTGTGATGCCCGCGGTTTGCGGGCGTCCTGCCAGCGGTGATGCTCGCGCAGGTCGGCGGCGTTCTCTTCGCACCGGCTGCGAAGCTCATCGCTATCCGCCTCATGCAGCAGCTGCTGTTCGAGACCCTGTACCGGAAAGTAATCGTGCCCCTGACGGTGGGCCAGCAGATGCCCGGAAAATAGCGCGCACAACAACAGCAGGGCACTCGTGCTTCTTCTCAACATACCTTTTCTCTGCGAATCAATGGCGTGGGCTTACTATGCCAGGGGCTGTGCAGGTTTTTTTCCCGGTTTATCAAAGAAGGGCAAGGGTTTGTCAATGTCTGCTGAAAGAGGGTGAAAAAAGCCTGGCGTAGAAGGCCAGGCCTGAGGGATTACGCTTTTGGCGGCAGTGGTTTCCCGCTGTGCTCGCCGCCTTTTGGCGGCTGCTTACCACCATGCTGCGGTTGTTTGCCGTCTCGTTGCGGCTGCTTGCCATCATGCTGCGGCTGCTTGCCGTTGTGTTGCACTTGCTTACCGTCGTGTTGGCCCTTTTTCGCCGGCAATTTACCCTGATGGTGCGCGCCTTTTTCTGGCGGCGGCGGCGGGTTGTCGGCAGCGAAAGCCCATGACGATATTCCCAGCGTCAACGCGGCGGAGAGTAAAGCTAACTTCTTCATAGCAATATCCTTTATTCTGATGTGTCCGCGTATTTCAGCAGGTAAAAGTGAAGACAAGATGGAGAAGTCCAGATCCGGAATACTCTGCATCCCGGTTCAAACTTTAAGACCTGCGGCGGTCATCAGCAGGCGAAATAGCAGGCTGATGGCGGCCAGCGTCAGCACGCTGCCTCCCCACAGCGCGATCAGCCACAGCAGACGTTTGGACCAGACGGTTTTCATCAATGATACCCCTCCCCGGGCTGGACTTTGCCGCGGAACACGTAATAGCTCCAGCAGGTATAGCCAAGAATAACCGGAATAATCAGCAGCGCGCCCACCAGCATAAAGCCCTGGCTTTGCGGCGGGGCGGCGGCCTGCCACAGGGTGATCGACGGCGGAATAATATGCGGCCAGATGCTGATCCCCAGTCCGCTAAAGCCGAGAAACACCAGCCCCAGCGTCAGGGTGAAAGGCGAGACATGGCGGTCATGCAGAGGTAGCGTGCGCCATAGCCAGGCGCTAATCAGGAGCACCAGCAGCGGCACCGGCAGCAGGAAATAGAGATTCGGCAGGCTGAACCAGCGGGCGGCGATCGCCGGGTGCGCCAGCGGCGTCCACAGGCTGATGACGGCAAACACCGCCAGCAGGGCAACCAGCAACTGTCGCGACGTGCTGCGCATCCGCTGCTGCAGCGCGCCTTCGCTCTTCATCACCAGCCAGGTGGCGCCGAGCAGCGCATAGGCCACGCACAGCCCGAGTCCGCAAAACAGGCTGAACGGGGTCAGCCAGTCAAACATGCCGCCGCTGAAGGCGCGACCGCTGACGGTAAAACCGTCGATCACCGCTCCGACCACCACGCCCTGGCTGAAGGTCGCCAGCAGGGAACCGCCAAAGAAGGCGCGGTCCCAGAATGGCCGGTGCGACGGCGTGGCCTGGAAACGAAATTCAAAGGCCACGCCGCGAAAGATCAGGCCGATCAGCATCAGGGTCAGGGGGATCGACAGGGCGTCGATTATCACCGCGTAGGCGAGGGGAAAGGCGCCAAACAGACCGGCGCCGCCCAGCACCAGCCAGGTCTCATTGCCATCCCATACCGGGGCGACGCTGTTCACCATCACGTCGCGCTCTGTGCTGCCCTGGACCGTGCCGAACAGTATGCCAATGCCCAGATCAAAGCCGTCCATGACGATGTACATCAGCGTGGCAAAGACGATAATCACGAACCAGATCACCGATAATTCGATACCCATTAGCGGGACTCCTTCTGCAGATAACCTTCAGTAGCGGCGGACAGCGGGCGGGCTGGCGTACCGGTTGTCGCGGGTTGCACCTCCTGCGGCCCCTTGCGGATCAGGCGCAGCATATAGCTGTAGCCGACGCCGAAGACGGCGCTATAAACCACAATAAAGGTCAACAAACTGACCGACATATGCAGATCGCCGTGGGCGGAAACGGCCTCGGCGGTGCGCTGAACGCCATACACTACCCATGGCTGGCGGCCCACTTCGGTGGTCACCCAGCCGGCGAGAATGGCAATCAGTCCTGAGGGGCCCATCCACAGGGCGAAGCGCAGAAACGGCCGCGAGTGGTACAGCCGGTCGCCGCGGCGCAGCCACAGGGCCAGCACCCCGAGCAGCAGCATCAGCATACCCAGACCGGCCATCAGGCGAAATGACCAGAACACCACGGTGGAGTTTGGGCGATCCTCAGGGGCGAACTCCTTCAGCGCCGGCACCTGTTTATCCAGGCTATGGGTGAGGATCAGACTGCCCAGCGCCGGGATCTCAAGCCCGTAGCGGGTGCGCTCCTGCTCCATATCTGGCCAGCCAAACAGCAATAATGGCGTAGGCTCGCCGGGCGGGTTTTCCCAGTGGCCCTCAATGGCGGCGATTTTTGCCGGCTGGTGTTTCAGGGTGTTCAGGCCATGCATATCACCGATCAGCGCCTGGACCGGCGCGACCAGCAGCGTCATCCATAGCGCCATGGAGAACATCTTGCGGATCGCTGGCGACTGATTGCCGCGCAGCAGATGCCAGGCCGCCGAGGCGCCGACGAACAGCGCGCTGCTGAGAAATGCCGCCACCGTCATGTGCAGTAAGCGGTAGGGGAACGACGGGTTAAAAATCACCGCCAGCCAGTCGACGGGCACCACCTGGCCATCGACGATTTCAAATCCCTGCGGAGTCTGCATCCAGCTGTTGGAGGCGAGGATCCAGAAGGTTGAGATGATGGTCCCCAGGGCTACCATGCAGGTGGCGAAAAAGTGCAGCCCCGGCCCCACCCGGTTCCAGCCGAAGAGCATGACCCCGAGAAAACCGGCTTCGAGAAAGAACGCCGTCAGGACTTCATAGGTCAGCAGGGGGCCGGTGATGCTGCCCGCGAACTGCGAGAAACCGCTCCAGTTAGTGCCGAACTGATAGGCCATCACCAGCCCGGATACCACTCCCATACCGAAGTTGACGGCGAAGATCTTCGACCAGAAATGGTACAGCGAGCGCCAGGTGGGATTTTTGCTTTTCAGCCACAGGCCTTCGAGAACCGCCAGGTAGCTCGCCAGGCCAATGGTGATGGCGGGAAAGATAATATGAAACGAGACCGTAAAGGCGAATTGAATTCGCGCCAGATGGAATGCATCAAGACCGAACATGCAGGACTCCACAACAAAATTGATTCAGCGCAATTTTAGGCAGGGCGGCGGCAAGGGGGCAGAGGCAGTCGGGCCATTTTTTAGCATAACAGTTGGCGGCTGTTATGATCTTTTTGCCGGTCTCCGGGGACCGCCAACATGGAGATCCCCCGGGTGAACAGCGTCATTTTTAACGCTGAAAGCAAAGCCAGATTGTTGGCCAGGAAAATATTAATAATCTATTTCACTGTATTATCGTAGTCTTACGGATCAGCTTAGACCTATAGCTGCCCGGGAAAGCGCGGTCGTTTAATTTTTGTGAGCAATATCCTCTGATTACGACAGATATAGCATTTTATTATCTGTTCTTTATTAATGAATTTAACGTCTGCACACGTTTGCTAGTATGAGAATCAGTAAAAAAGATGAGGCAGTTAATTGTGAATTAAATAATTTTAAATTGTCGTCTTTTACCGCGCTTTGTATTTTATTCTCAGGATATCAATACAAAGGAATGTACATGTCAGAAAAAGGATTACATAGTTTATGTATTACGCTCGGTATCATGCTCATTTTTTGGTTGGGTATAATTACGTTGTTTTGGGCAATTTTCGCGTAACTCCGGCCTGGAGGCTTTCTGTGCGATAGGGTTGCGCTGTTTTACATAACAGTTTCTTAAAACTGTTAATTTATAACAACTGATATATGATAAAAGGAGGTTGCAGCAAGGAAAGGGTAACAATGAAAAAGTATCAACAGCTGGCGCAGCAGTTGACCGACCAGATCGCGCTGGGCGTCTGGTTACCGGGCGATCGGCTCCCCTCGCTGCGCGAGCAGGTGATCAGCAGCGGCATGAGCTTTATGACCGTCAGCCATGCCTATCAGCTACTGGAAAGCCAGGGGCGCATCGTCGCCCGACCACAGTCAGGGTATTACGTTGCCCCCCAGCCGGTGAAGCTTCGTCAGCCGGCGCCGCCTGCCCAGGTGACCCGCGATGAAGCGGTTGATATCAATACCTACATCTTTGAGGTGCTTCAGGCCAGCCGCCAGGCGTCAATGCTGCCCTTTGCCTCGGCCTTCCCGGATCCGCGCCTCTTTCCGCTCCAGCAGCTTAACCGTTCGCTGGCGCAGGTGAGTAAAACTGCCACCGCCATGAGCGTGATTGAGAACCTGCCGCCGGGCAACGCGGAGCTACGGCACGCCATTGCCCGGCGCTATGCTCTGCAGGGGATGAACGTCTCGCCCGACGAGATCGTCATTACCGCCGGAGCGCTGGAGGCGTTAAACCTTAGCCTGCAGGCGGTGACCGAGCCGGGGGACTGGGTGGTGGTGGAAAATCCCTGTTTTTACGGGGCCCTGCAGGCGCTGGAGCGGCTGCGCCTGAAGGCGCTGTCGGTGGCCACCGACGTCAAGGAGGGCATTGACCTGACGGCGCTGGAGGCGGCCCTGCAAAACTATCCGGTCAAGGCCTGCTGGCTGATGACCAACGGTCAGAACCCGCTCGGCTTCACCCTCCGCGCCGAAAAAAAAGCGGCGCTGGTGGCATTGTTGGCGCGCTATAACGTGATGCTGATTGAAGATGATGTTTACAGTGAGCTCTATTTTGGCCGCGAGAAGCCGTTGCCGGCGAAGTTCTGGGATCAACAGGATATGACGCTGCACTGCAGTTCGTTTTCAAAATGTCTGGTGCCCGGCTTTCGTATCGGCTGGGTGGCTGCCGGGAAACAGGCGCGACGGATCCAGCAGTTGCAGCTGATGAGTACGCTCTCCACCAGCTCGCCGATGCAATTAGCCCTGGTGGATTACCTGTCGACCAAACGCTACGACGCCCATCTGCGCCGTCTCCGTCGCCAGCTGGCGGAACGTAAACAGCAGGCCTGGCAGGCGCTGCTGCGCCATCTGCCGCCGGAGGTCACTATTCATCACAGCGACAGCGGCTATTTTCTGTGGATCGAACTACCGGAAGGGGCGGATGCCAGCGTGCTGAGCGCCCGGGCGCTGGCGTCGCACATCAGCATCGCTCCGGGAAAAATGTTTTCCACCTCTGCCAGCTGGACCTCGTTTTTCCGTTTCAATACCGCCTGGGGCTGGGGAGAACGCGAAGAGCAAGGGGTGAAGCGGCTGGGTGAACTAATTCGTGAGCAGCTTACCTGATCGCTTTGGCTATTTTTCGCCGCGATAACCAATCGCTATAAATAAACGAAGAGTTTTTTTTATCGAGGCCGGTCATTATTTTACCGGCGCTCACCATAGGAAATATGCATACCCCTCCTTTTTCTCTAACTCGTTGTCTATAATCCATAAAGTCATTCTTGTGTTGGCGATTTTTGCGTAATGCGTCCCGGGTCACAACCTGAATAAATTCCCTCGAGGGCGTTAATCCGCTGACTACCCTTATTTCAGGAGATATTTTTACGGCACGGCTGCCGCTAATTCCCTTGTGACAGGAGTAACACCTGATGAGCAAAAAATTGGCCCGTTGCAGCCTTTATGTGCTGGGGATGGCCTGCCTGACCGTACAGGCGGCTGAGCCACTCACCTCGCTGGATAAACCGGAAGGGCGCCTGGATATTATCGCCTGGCCGGGGTATATCGAACGCGGTCAGACCGACAAGCAGTACGACTGGGTCAGCCAGTTTGAAAAGGAGACCGGCTGTCAGGTCAATGTGAAAACCGCCGCCACCTCCGACGAAATGGTCAGCCTGATGGCTAAGGGGGGCTACGATCTGGTGACCGCCTCGGGCGATGCTTCGCTGCGTCTGATCATGGGTAAACGCGTTCAGCCGATTAACACAGCGCTGATTGCCGGGTGGCGCACTCTTGACCCGCGCATTGCGCAAGGGGCATGGTTTAACGTCGGGGGCAAAGTCTACGGCACGCCGTATCAGTGGGGACCGAACCTGCTGATGTACAACACCCGCGTATTCCCGACGCCGCCGGACAGCTGGAGCGTGGTCTTCGTGAAGCAGGATCTTCCGGATGGCAAAACCAATCAGGGGCGAGTGCAGGCCTATGATGGCCCGATCTATATCGCCGACGCCGCGCTGTTTGTCAAAGCCACCCAACCACAGCTCGGGATCGACGACCCCTATCAGCTGACCGAAACCCAGTACAACGCGGTGCTGAAAGTGCTGCGTGACCAGCAACCGCTGATTCACCGCTACTGGCATGACGCCACCGTGCAGATGAACGACTTCAAAAACGAAGGGGTGGCCGCCTCCAGCTCGTGGCCCTATCAGGCCAACGGCCTGAAGGCGGAAGGCCAGCCTGTCGCCACCGTATTTCCGAAGGAGGGGGTGACCGGCTGGGCGGATACCACCATGCTGCACAGCGAGGCGAAGCACCCGGTCTGCGCCTATAAATGGATGAACTGGTCGCTCACGCCGAAGGTGCAGGGCGATGTGGCGGCCTGGTTCGGCTCGCTGCCGGTGGTGCCTGAGGGCTGTAAAGCCAGCGCGCTGCTCGGAGAGAAAGGCTGTGAGACCAACGGCTATGACCAGTTTACCCGCATCCACTTCTGGAAAACGCCGATTGCCGAGGGGGGGAAATACGTTCCCTACAGCCGCTGGACGCAGGACTACATTGCGATAATGGGCGGCCGCTAAGGATCGGAGGTAAACAATGACGTACGCGGTCGAGTTTCAGAATGTATCGCGCCTGTATGGCGATGTACGGGCAGTGGACGGGGTCAGCATTGGCATCCGTGACGGCGAGTTTTTCTCGATGCTGGGTCCTTCGGGCTCGGGGAAAACCACCTGCCTGCGGCTGATTGCTGGTTTTGAGCAGCTCTCCGGCGGCACCATTCGGATCTTCGGTCAGCCGGCCAGCGAGCTGCCGCCCTGGCAGCGGGACGTCAATACCGTGTTCCAGGACTATGCGCTGTTTCCCCATATGTCGATCCTCGACAATGTTGCTTACGGCCTGATGGTCAAAGGCGTGGCGAAGAAAGCGCGCCATGCCCGCGCCCAGGAAGCGCTGGAAAAGGTGGCCCTCGGTTTTGCGCACCATCGCAAGCCCTCCCAGCTCTCCGGCGGTCAGCGGCAGCGGGTCGCCATCGCCCGGGCGCTGGTGAACCAGCCGCGGGTGCTGCTGCTCGACGAGCCGCTGGGCGCTCTGGATTTAAAGCTGCGCGAGCAGATGCAGGTGGAGCTGAAAAAGCTACAGCAGTCGCTGGGGATCACCTTCATCTTCGTTACCCACGACCAGAGCGAAGCGCTGTCGATGTCCGATCGCGTGGCGGTGTTTAACAACGGGCGCATTGAGCAGGTGGACGCCCCCCAGGATCTTTATCTGCATCCGAAGACCGCCTTTGTCGCCGGTTTTGTCGGCACCGCCAACGTCTTTGAGGCCGAGGCGGCCCGGCGGTTATGCGGCCTGGCGGGCTGCTGGTCGCTGCGCCCGGAGCATGTTCGCCTGCAGGGCGGCGGGGAGGTGCAGGTGCAGGGCGTGGTTCAGGCGGTACAGTATCAGGGGGCGGCGACGCGGATCGAGCTCCGGCTGGCGGATGGCGACAAGCTGCTGGTCAGCCAGGCCAATATCGACGGCGCGGCGGCGGCGAGCGTTCCTCGAACCGGGCAAACGGTGCAGGCGTCATGGTCGCGTGCGGCGATGACCCCGCTGGAAAGCGGAGGCTGAGATGACCATGCCGATTGTTCCTGCGCAGGCCGGACGCGTATCGGGGATCTTCTGGCGCCGGCCGGCGCTGGGCCTGTTTTTGCTGCTGCTTGGGCCGTTGATGTGGTTTGGCATCGTCTATCTGGGCTCGCTGCTGACCCTGCTGTGGCAGAGTATCTACACTTTTGACGACTTCACCATGTCGGTGACCAGCGACTTTACGCTGGCCAACCTGCAGGCATTGTTCAACCCCGCCAACTACGACATTATCGTCCGCACCCTGGTGATGGCGCTGTGCGTGACCTTGGCCAGCGCCCTGCTGGCGCTGCCGATGGCCTGGTATATGGCGCGCTACACCAGCGGCAAAATGAAGGCCTTCTTTTATATCGCGGTCATGCTGCCGATGTGGGCCAGCTATATCGTCAAGGCCTACGCGTGGGTGCTGCTGCTGGCCAAAGATGGCGTAGCGCAGTGGTTCCTCGGCCATCTCGGGCTGGAAGGGGCGCTGAACGCTCTGTTGACCGTCCCGGCGGTGGGCGGCAACACCTTATCCACTTCCGGCCTCGGACGCTTTCTGGTCTTCGTCTACATCTGGCTGCCTTTTATGATCCTGCCGGTGCAGGCGGCGCTGGAGCGTATTCCGGGCTCTCTGCTCCAGGCCTCGGCCGATCTTGGCGCTGCCCCACGGCAGACCTTTCGCTACGTGGTCCTGCCGCTGGCTATTCCCGGAATTGCCGCCGGGTCGATCTTCACCTTTTCTCTGACGCTGGGCGATTTTATCGTGCCGCAACTGGTCGGCCCACCGGGGTACTTTATCGGCAATATGGTCTACTCGCAGCAGGGGGCGATCGGCAATATGCCGATGGCGGCGGCGTTTACCCTCGTGCCGATCGTGCTGATTGCCCTTTATCTGGCGTTCGTGAAACGTCTGGGAGCCTTCGATGCACTCTGAACGCGCACCCTGGTACCTGAAACTGGCGACATGGGGCGGGGTGGTCTTTCTCCACTTTCCGCTGCTGATCATCGCCATCTATGCTTTTAATACCGAAGATGCTGCCTTCAGCTTTCCGCCGCAGGGGCTGACGCTGCGCTGGTTCAGTGAGGCGGCAGGGCGCAGCGATATTTTGGAAGCTGTGACGTTGTCACTTAAGATCGCCGCCCTGTCGACGGCCATTGCCTTAGTGCTTGGCACGCTTGCTGCAGGCGCCCTGTGGCGGAGCACCTTTTTTGGTAAGAACGCGGTGTCGCTACTGCTGCTCCTGCCCATCGCCCTGCCGGGGATTATAACCGGCCTGGCGCTCCTGACAGCCTTTAAAGCGGTCGGCCTGGAGCCTGGTCTGCTGACCATCGTGGTGGGGCACGCGACCTTCTGCGTGGTGGTGGTGTTTAACAACGTCATCGCTCGCTTCCGCAGGACCTCCTGGAGCCTGGTGGAGGCCTCGATGGATTTGGGGGCGACTGGCTGGCAGACCTTTCGCTACGTGGTGCTACCCAATCTGGGTTCGGCGCTGCTGGCGGGCGGGATGCTGGCATTCGCCCTGTCATTTGATGAAATCATCGTCACGACTTTTACCGCGGGGCATGAGCGAACCTTGCCGCTGTGGTTATTGAATCAGCTGGGGCGGCCGCGAGATGTGCCCGTTACCAACGTTGTCGCGCTGTTGGTGATGCTGGTAACAACGATACCAATCTTAGGGGCCTGGTGGCTCACCCGCGACGGCGATAACGTCGCCGGAAACGGGAAATAAAACCATGAAACAGGATAATGCTATGCAACACAACCTCTTAATAAACGGTAAGTTAGTGGCAGGTGAAGGCGAAAAGGTGCCGGTATACAACCCTGCGACCGGCGAAGTGATCCTGGAGATTGCCGAAGCGACAGCGGCCCAGGTGGATGCCGCCGTTGAGGCGGCGGATCGGGCGTTTGATGCCTGGAGCCAGACGACGCCGAAAACGCGCGCGGAATGCCTGCTGAAGCTGGCGGATGCCATCGCGGCACAGGCGGAGTCCCTGGCGCAGCTGGAGTCGCTGAACTGCGGCAAGCCGCTGCACTGCGTGCTTAACGATGAGATGCCGGCCATTGCGGACGTTTTCCGCTTCTTCGCCGGCGCCGCCCGCTGCCTGCCGGGAATGGCGGCCGGAGAGTATCTGGAAGGGCATACCTCGATGATCCGTCGCGACCCGGTGGGCGTGGTAGCCTCCATCGCGCCGTGGAACTATCCCCTGATGATGGCGGCCTGGAAGCTGGCCCCGGCGCTGGCGGCAGGCAACTGTGTGGTGATAAAACCCTCCGAGATCACGCCGCTGACGGCGCTGAAGCTGGCAGAGCTGGCAAAAGATATCTTCCCGGAAGGGGTGATCAACGTACTGTTCGGCCGCGGCAAAACGGTGGGCGATCCGCTGACCGCCCACGCGAAAGTGCGGATGGTTTCCCTGACCGGGTCGATTGCCACCGGCGCCCATATCATCGGCCATACCGCCTCGTCGATTAAACGTACCCATATGGAGCTGGGCGGTAAGGCGCCGGTCATCGTCTTTGACGACGCGGATATCGACGCGGTAGTGGATGGCGTTCGGACCTTCGGGTTTTACAACGCCGGCCAGGACTGTACGGCCGCCTGCCGGATCTACGCACAGCAGGGTATTTATGAGCAGCTGGTGGAGAAGCTCGGGGCGGCGGTGGCCAGCCTGAAAATGGGGGCGCCGGAGGATGCCGCCACCGAGCTGGGGCCGCTGAGCTCGCTGGCCCATCTTGAGCGGGTCAGCGCCGCGGTGGAAGCCGCAAAGGCACTACCGCATATTAAAGTGGTTACCGGTGGCAATCGGGCTGACGGCGCCGGCTATTATTTCCAGCCGACGCTGCTCGCCGGAGCCCGGCAGGAGGACGCTATCGTGCAGCGCGAAGTGTTTGGCCCGGTGGTCAGCGTGACGCCTTTCAGCGATGAAGCGCAGGCCCTGAGCTGGGCAAATGACTCCCAGTATGGGCTGGCCTCTTCGGTGTGGACGAAAGATGTTGGCCGCGCCCACCGGCTCAGCGCCAGGCTGCAGTACGGCTGCACCTGGGTCAACACCCACTTTATGCTGGTGAGTGAAATGCCGCATGGCGGCCAGAAGCTGTCGGGCTACGGGAAAGACATGTCGATGTATGGCCTTGAGGATTACACCGTGGTTCGCCATGTGATGGTTAAACATGGCTAACGGATTGACCCTTAAGCGGCAAAAGATTATTACGCAATGGGTGTGTTAGTGCGCTAATAGTCACGATGGCAAAAATGGTTAAAACTCGCGGCGGGGGATGTGAGATTATTCTGATACCCCTTCAAGAGCTAAGCCATCGTGAGTGCCGGAGATAAGCGCCGGATGGGGTTCGCCAGCCACCCTGGGCGCATCGCGCCCGGCGGGTGAGGCGGCAACGTCGCGGTTTGCGACCGGATACCGGCCCCTGCCTGATGGCAGGGGCTTTTTTATGTCCACAGTAAGCCAGGAAGAGGAGGATGCCAGCGACGCTGGAGCAGGGAGGAATTTGTTTTAACCGTATTCAGCGTTTGGTTTTTTTGCTCGGCAAGCTGGCGCTGCGACGGTCACGGATATAGGAAATAAGATTATACACCGCCGCGACCAGCAGGATCAGCGCGATGACCAGCGTGATGATTCCGGACATATCCACCTCGAAATATAAAAGCGCACTGCGCTAAAAACATTACCAATAGTTATGAATGTAAGTATTCTCTGCAGAGAAGGCAAATGATATTTGTTGTCATTTAGCGCTATTTTGGGCCCTGGCCAGCGAGGCCAGACAGGAAAAGGTTTGGTTACAATAGTTTGTGGTAGCCTGTTATCTTATTCAGATCCAGCGCCAGCGTGGTATATCGCATTTTCGGTCAAGGCGCGCTAATCTTTTCATTTGCGATTGGCGAAATATTATCTTTATCAGATGAATCAGATTGCGCTGAACAGAAACTATTTCACGACTATAAATAAGGCTTTTATATTTGCAGTCAGCGGGTGATATTTATTCGCAATATTTAATCACCGACGAATCAATCCACCATACGCGCCAGCGCGGTGGCGCACCCTCCCGGGTTTGACTTTCCGCCGCCGCTCATGCGATCATTTCCTGCATATTCAGTTTTAACGTTGATGTCGCTGTGAAAATTTTTGCTTTTATTCTGCTGGCTGTCGGCACCGTGGCGCTGAGCTATGGTAACGCGCCGGCAAAACGTATTCAGGGCTGTGAGAACGCGGGAGTGGGGCAGGCCGTCTGCGCCGCCGCCGAATGGGATAATGAGAAAGTGAATGTTCTGCCTCATTATAACCCTGAGCTGAACAAGGTTATTATCGCAGGCCATTCAGCCCGTAGCGTTTATGACCCTGATAATGGCGCCAGCCTCCGCACGTAAAAAAGCAGCCCAGTGGGCTGCTTTTTTAGGTTTCGTTGCTGAGTAAAATGATTAAAACCAGCCAAATCTCACCGACAGCAGGCTGATAAGCGCGAACGCGGCGCAGACATTAATCATAACGACGGTCTTGCTGGAGACATCCATAACGCCACCTTAATGAGTAAGTCCCTAAAGGTATAGTACGGCGGGCGCGGTTGCGCTATCGGATTAAGACGAATCAGGCTTTGTTCTGAATATTGAGCCCGATTCTGAATTTGTTATACAGGTATCTCTGAATCACGACGTCATGGCAGATAATTATCCCACCATGGAACGCTCCTCAGGGAAGGAAAACTAAGAATGACGTTATATCAAAAAATGTTGGTGTTTTACGCCATTATGGGCGTGATCTGTGCCGTAATTAGCTGGTTTTTAACCAAAGAGAGTTGGGTGATCCGCCTGCTGGCGGCCCTGTTGATCGGTGCCACCTGGCCGTTCAGCTTCCCCATGGCGCTGCTCGTCTCGCTGTTTTAACCTTCCGGCGGCGGACGACAGAAAAGGGTGGCGGCAAAGGTAAGGTTACTGTATAAAAACACAGTAACCTTATCATGGAGGCAAACAGGTGAACGGTTTCTTTTCGTCCGTCGCAGGCGCCACATTGCGCTGGCTCGATCTCCCGGGAGAGGGGCTTCCGCTGGTGTTTATCCACGGCCTCGGCTGCGCGTCCTCTTACGACTACCCCCGCGTCGCCAGCGACCCCGCGCTCAACGGGCGGCGCAAAATACTTATCGACCTCCCGGGCTTCGGCTACAGCGATAAACCGCACGACTTTAGTTACAACATACATAAACAAGCGCAAGCTGTGGAGCAGGTCCTCAACCACCTGCGCCTGCAGCGCTTCGCGCTGTATGGGCATAGCATGGGTGGAAGCATCGCCATCGAAGCGGCAGGGCTGCTGGCGGAGCGAGTGACGACGCTGCTGGTGTCTGAACCCAACCTGTTCGCCGGAGGCGGTGAGTACAGCAGACGCATTGCGGCGCAGGCAGAGGGGGCCTTTATCGCTGAAGGTTACGCCAGGATGCTGGCGGAAGAGCGCTCGCCGTGGGCCGGCTGTTTGCAAAACAGCGCCCCCTGGGCCGTCTGGCGAGCCGCCAGCAGCCTGATAAACGGCAGCGACACGCCCTGGTTTACCCAGCTCTGCCAGCTGCGCTGTCAGAAGATGCTGATCGTCGGCGAGCAGTCGCTCCCTTATGCGGATATCGAACGGGCAGAGGCGCACGGGATCCCGGTCGGGATTGTGCCCCACGCGGGGCACTCGATGGCGTGGGAAAACCCGGAAGGGCTGGCGCAACTCATCGCCAGCCACGGCTAAGGGGAGACGGCGTCAGAAAGGCAGTTCGCGGGGCTGGGTCTGGAGCGTTATCCAGCGCAGCTCAGTGAATTCTGCAATTCCGGCCCGGCCGCCGAACCGGCCATAGCCGGAGGCTTTGCAGCCGCCAAACGGCATTTGCGCTTCATCATGAACGGTTGGACCATTGATATGGCAAATGCCGGTTTGCAGACGTTGCGCCAGGTTCCACGCTCTGGCGCTGTCGCGGCTGTAGACCGCCGCGGAAAGGCCATATTCGCTGTCGTTGGCTACCGCCAGCGCCTCTTCGTCATTATTAACCCGAATAATCGCTTTTACCGGGCCGAAGGACTCTTCGTTCCACAGCCGCATCTCGCGGGTGACGCCGTCCAGTAAGGTCGGCGCCATGTGGGTATCGCTGGCTTTACCGCCGGTCAGCAGGCGGGCGCCCTTGGCTAAGGCATCGTCGATTAACGCGTTGCAGCGGGTGACGGTATTCATGTCGACCACCGGGCCGGTCAGGCTGGCGGGGAGAGAGGCGGCGCGCCTCGCCAGCAGAGGGATAAAGCGCTCCGCCACGGCGTTGTCGACAATAATGCGCTCGGTGGACATGCAGATCTGTCCGGCGTTGGCGAAGGCGCCAAAAATGGCGCCCGCCGCCGCCTGTTCGATATCGGCATCGTCGAGGACCAGCAGCGGCGCTTTGCCACCGAGCTCCAGCACCGCTGGTTTCAGATACTGCCCGCAGGTGCGGGCGATAATCCGCCCCACCGGCGTGGAGCCGGTAAAGTTGACACGCCGCACCGCCGGATGGGCGATCAGCGACTCCACCAGCGCCGGCGCGTCTTGCGGCGCGCAGGTAAGATAGTTCACCACACCCGGCGGGAAGCCCGCCGCGTCGAGGGCGTCGATAATCAATCCTTGTGTCGCCGGGGAGAGCTCAGCGCCCTTGAGGATCACCGTGTTGCCGCAGGCCAGCGGCGTCGCCAGCGCCCGGGTGGCAAGGATCAGCGGCGCGTTCCACGGCGCCATGCCCAGCACCACGCCAGCCCCCTGGCGGACGCCCATCGCCAGATTGCCCGGCACGTTGGATGGAATGATCTGTCCTTCAATCTGGGTGGTCAGCGCCGCCGCTTCGCGCAGGATATCAGCCGCCAGATGGACGTTAAATCCGGCCCAGTGCGCGGTCGCGCCGGTTTCCGCCGCCATGGCGGCGATAAATTTAGCCTCCCGCAACAGCATATGTTCCGCCGCGTCGAGCAGTAAGCGACGCCGTTCCGCCGGGAGCGTATCGCGCCACTGTGGGAAGGCGCTGGCCGCGGCCTCGACGCAGCGTTTGCCGTCGGCGAGACTGGCGGCAGCGGCAACCGAAGCGACATCGTCTTGGGCCGGGTGGCGCCGGGTGAAGGTCCGACGGTCTTCGGCATCATGCCACTGGCCATCAATGTACAGATTGCAGGTGATTGTCATGGGGGTAGTAACCTCTTGTTCTGCGGTCCCTCCAGTGTACCGGTCGCCGCTGATGGCGAGCGTGAGCGGGGCGGTTATCGCACATTTTTTTGCCGTAATTGTGCGTAGCTCACAACATCCCAATCGTGCCTGACGCAATAAGCAGCGCGACGCCGATTAAACCAGCAAATTCAGCGCGATTGGCATAAGGTGATAGCCATTGATTATTTGCCGGTGGCGAGGGGCTGTGCTGTTATTACTGTTCTTATAATCAATAATCAGGACTTATAACCATGTCTACAGGGAAAACTACGCTGGCGCTGCTGCTGAGCGCGCTGTTGCCGGTCAGCGCCGCATGGGCCGCGGGCAATGATACGCTGGTCTATTGCTCAGAGGCCTCCCCGGAGTCTTTCAACCCGCAGATCGCCAGCTCCGGCCCGTCGTTCGTCGCCAGCTCGCAGGTGCTGTATAACCGCCTGGTCACTTTTGACCCGGTGAAGAACACGCCGATCCCGTCGCTGGCCACCGAGTGGCACGTCTCTGAGGATGGCAAGACCTGGACCTTCACGCTGCGTCAGGGGGTGAAGTTCAACAGCAATAAATTCTTCAAACCGACCCGCGATTTTAACGCCGACGACGTCCTGTTTTCCGTGCTGCGCCAGATGGATCCTCAGCATCCTTATCACAAGGTGTCGCAGGGGAACTATGAGTACTTCCACGACGTGGGCCTCGATAAGCTGATTAAGTCGGTGAAAAAGGTCGATGACTATCACGTCCAGTTCGTACTTAACGAGCCGAACGCGGCGTTTCTTGCCGACTGGGGAATGGACTTCGCCTCTATTCTGTCGGCGGAGTATGGCGAGGCGATGCTGAAGAAAGGGACGCCGGAAAACGTTGATAACTGGCCTGTCGGTACCGGACCCTATGCCCTGCAGCAGTATAAAGTGGATTCGCAAATCCGCTATATCGCCAATCCCCACTACTGGGAAGGCGAGGTGCCGACTAAGCACTTAATCTTTTCCATCACGCCAAACGTCGAGACACGCCTGGCGAAACTGCAGACTAACGAGTGCCAGATTATTCCTGCGCCTTCGCCGGTTCAGTTCCCGGTAATTAAGGGCAATAAAGATCTGGCGCTGCACGCCGTCGAGGCGCTGAACGTCGGCTACCTGGCGTTTAACACGGAGAAAAAACCGTTTGATAATGTGCTGGTGCGCCAGGCGTTAAACTATGCCACCGACAAGCAGGCAATCGTTAAGGCGGTGTTCCTCGATTCCGGTACGGTGGCGAAGTCACCGATCCCGTCCACCATGCTCGGGTATAAAAAAGACCTCCCGGACTACGACTACGATCCGCAGAAAGCGAAAGCGCTGCTCAAGCAGGCGGGTCTGGAGCAAGGGGCGGAAGTGACCCTGTGGTCGATGCCGGTTCAACGTCCGTACAACCCGAACTCAAAACGCATTGCTGAAATGATCCAAAATGACTGGGCGAAAGTCGGGGTGAAAGCGAAGATCGTCAGCTATGAGTGGGGCGAATACCTCGCCGGCATGCGTAAAGGTGAACACGATAGCGCGCTGTACGGCTGGATGTCGGACAATGGCGACCCTGACAACTTTGCCGGCACGCTGCTCAGCTGTGATAATATCCAGACCGGCTCTAACGCCGCCCGCTGGTGCGATAAGTCGTATGACGCGCTGGTGAAGAAAGCGCTGCTGGTGAGCGATCCGCAGGCGCGCGCCACGCTCTATGAACAGGCGCAAGAGATCTTCTACCAGCAGGCGCCGTGGATCACCCTGGCGACCGGCAAGACCTTCTATGCCACCCGCAGTAACGTCAGCGGCTACCGCGTGAGCATGATGGGCAGCGATTTTTCCAAAGCGAAGCTGAATTAAGCGAAAGGAGAACAGGATGGCACATCTGGATGAGGTTATCGTCAAAGTCGATGACACTATTGCCGAGGGGGTTATCGCTCATATGAATGAGCTGCTGATCGCCCTGAGCGATGACGCGCAACTCAGTCGTGAGGAGCGCTATACCCAGCAGCAGCGCCTGCGCACCGCTATCGCCCACCATGGCCGACAGCATCAGGAAGAGCAGGACGCGCGCCGCGAGCAGTTGACCAAAGGCGGCGCGATCCTCTGAAGAGGTGCTCAGAACTGGCGTCTGGCCACCAGCCAGGCGCCCACTACCAGCATCACCGCGCCGCATAATGGCCCGATCAGCGCCCGCAGCGGTACGCCGTGGGCGCGAATTAAATCCATGATCAACCCGCCGACCAGTTGGCTGGCCACCAGTACCGCAATGGTGGTGGCCGCGCCGACGTTTTGATAGCCGCTGATGCTGGCAAAAACGAAAAAGGACCCCAGCAGGCCGGGGATCAGCGTCCACCACTTCACGCTCATGGCCAGCTCCTGAAAGCCAGCGGCGCCCTGGCGCAGGAGTAACAGGGTCACGAAAATAACGATACCCACCAGCGAATTGAGCAGCATGGCGATGAGGATCGTCGACGCCGACTGGGTGATGCGCACCATCAGGGTGTTCTGTAGTACCAGGCCTACGCCGGCGGCCACCAGACAGGCGAGGGTGAGCGACGCATTCATGCCTTACCGTCCGGTTCCTGGCGCGCATCCAGCTGCAGCTGCATAAAGGTGAGATCCAGCCAGCGGCCAAATTTGGTTCCCACCTGCGGCATCTGCCCGGTGGTGATAAAGCCCAGCGTTTCATGCAGGTGCAGCGAGGCGTGGTTCTGCGACTCGATCCCGGCGACCATCACATGTTTATTCAGCCGCCGCGCTTCGGCGATCAGCGCAACCAGCAGTTTGCGGCCCAGGCCTTTCCCCTGATGGTCGGGGTGAACGTACACCGAATGCTCCACGGTGTGGCGAAAGCCGTCAAACGCGCGCCAGTCGCCAAAAGAGGAATAGCCGGTGATGACGCCGTTTTCCTCGCTCACCAGCACCGGAAAGCCGGCCAGCTGGCGGGCTTCAAACCACGCGATGCGGTTGTCGGTATCCACGGTTTTATCATTCCAGATAGCGGCGGTATGCACGACGGCGTGGTTATAGATCTCGGCGATCGCCGCGCAATCGTCTTTAATGGCAGGGCGGATGGACATAGCAAACCTCAGTTCTCGTACACTATAGTAGTACGTTATTATTACAATAATGAACGTCACGCTGTCATCCGTTTTCAGCAAAATATTGCTGATGGGCCAGGGTTTGCGCGGCCCAACGGGCGATTGTGTAATGCGGGCGCGCACACTATAGTGTTACGTTATGAATACTATAGAAGACAACCTCAATCAGCGCATTAGCGCGCGCATCCGCATCGAGCGCGAATCCCGCGGCTGGTCGCTGAACGACCTCGCCGAACGGGCTGGCGCTTCGCGGGCGATGATCCATAAGATCGAGCGCGGTGAAAGCAGCCCGACGGCCTCAATGCTGGGCCGCCTTTCCGGCGCCTTCGGCATCAGTATGTCAACGCTGATCGCCCGGGCGGAAATGCAGGAGGGCAAGCTGCTGCGCTTTGCCAGCCAGCCGGTGTGGCACGACCCGCAAAGCCACTATCTCCGTCGCCACGTCTCGCCGCGCAGCGATCTGCCCATTGACATGGTGCAGATCGAGCTGCCGCCCGGCAGCGATGTGCCGATGCCGGCCTCGTCCTACGCGCTGGCCCGCCAGCTGATCTGGCTGCAGCAGGGCGAACTGGTGTTCATGGAAGGGAATACCCGCCACGAGATGCAGACAGGGGACTGTCTGGAGCTCGGCCCGCCGAACGACTGCCGCTTTATCAATGAGTCCGCAGAGACCTGCGTCTATCTGGTGGTGCGCCTTAATCAATCGCCATCCGGCTCTTAATGTTAAAGCGCATTGCGCATAAAGCAGCTAGCCTCAGTACAGTCTGCTAACAAGAGGAGTTTGCTATGACAGAACAACCGCAACGCCATCGCCGCTGGGTACTGGCTTCCCGTCCCCATGGTGAACCGACGGCAGAGCATTTCCGCCTGGAAGAGAGCGAGGTACCGACGCCAGGGCCGGGTCAGGTTCTGCTGCGTACCGTTTATTTATCGCTGGATCCCTATATGCGCGGGCGGATGAGCGACGCGCCGTCCTATTCACCGCCGGTGGCCATTGGCGCGGTGATGGTGGGCGGGACCGTGAGTCGCGTCGTGACCTCGCAGCATGATGATTTTCAACCAGGCGACTGGGTGCTTGGCTACAGCGGCTGGCAGGATTATGAGCTTTCCGACGGCAGCGGACTGGTGAAGCTGGGGGACAACCCGCAGCACCCGTCCTGGTCGCTGGGGGTTCTGGGGATGCCGGGCTTCACCGCCTACATGGGGTTGCTGGACATTGGCCAGCCGAAGGCGGGTGACACGCTGGTGGTCGCTGCGGCCACCGGGCCGGTGGGCGCCACGGTCGGACAGATCGGCAAAATTAAGGGCTGCCGTACCGTCGGCATCGCCGGCGGCGCGGAGAAGTGTCGCTATGCGGTTGACACCTTAGGCTTTGATGTCTGCCTTGACCATCGCGCAGCGGACTTTGCCGAACAGCTGGCCCAGGCCTGCCCGCAGGGCATTGACGTCTACTACGAAAACGTCGGCGGCAAGGTGTTTGACGCGGTGCTGCCGCTGCTGAATACCGCGGCCCGGGTTCCGGTCTGCGGGCTGGTGAGCGGCTATAACGCCACCGGTCTGCCGGATGGGCCGGATCGTCTGCCGTTGCTGATGGCGACCATCCTCAAGAAACGCATCCGGATGCAGGGCTTTATTATCGGCCAGGATTACGGGCATCGGATCGCGGAATTCCAGCAGCAGATGGGGCGCTGGGTGCAGGAGGGGAAAATTAAATATCGCGAACAGCTGATTGACGGTCTGGAGCAGGCGCCGCAGGCGCTGATCGGCCTGTTGAAAGGCGAAAACTTTGGTAAGGTGGTGATCCGCGTGTCGGCGGACGACTAATACGCCGGGTTTAGCCTGAATGCGCCTCTCTCCCGGCCGGGAAGAGAGGCGCTGCATGAATATCAGGCGTAAAAGGCTAACCGCTGGGCGAGCAGATCGACAAAGGCTTCGCGGTCCACATCCAGCAGCAGGGTGGTATTGGGCAGATTGCCGGTCAGATGGTAGTAATCGACCACCGTCATCCCCTGGGTATATTTTCCTTCCGTTTCCACGCCGACCCAGCGCTCGATGGTGGTAAAGAGCTCCGGCTTGAGGAGCCAGGCGATGGTGCAAGGGTCGTGCAGCGGTGCGCCGTCGAAGCCCCACTTTTCATCCTTATGGTAGGCCATAAAGAAGTCGAGCAGTTCGGCGACGATAGTGGATACCGGATTGCCAATCTTGCGGAATCGCTCAATATCCGCAGGAAGGATCTGCGCCCGGTGGGTGACATCCAGGCCCGCCATTACCACCGGGATCCCCGACTGAAAGACCATCTCCGCAGCCTGCGGATCAACGTAGATATTAAACTCCGCCGCCGGCTGCCAGTTGCCCAGCCCCATGGCGCCCCCCATGATCACGATGCGGGCGATCTTCACGTGCAGCTCCGGATGGCTGGCGAGCAGCAACGCCACGTTAGTCTGCGGCCCGGTGGCCACCAGTGTCACTGGCTCCCGGCTTTCCCGCAGCACCCTGGCCATCAGCTCGACGGCGGTGCAGTTCTGCGGGGCAAAGGCCGGCTCCGGCAGGTTCGGGCCATCCAGTCCGCTTTCCCCGTGCACGTTATCGGCGATGATCAGGTCGCGCATCAATGGCTTCCACGCGCCGCCGGCGACCGGAATATCCGCTCGGTTCAGCAGGGTCAGCATACGCAGCACGTTGCGCAGGGTCTTCTCCGGCGTCTGGTTGCCTGCGGAGGCGGTGACGGCTTTCACCTCCAGCTCCGGCGAGGCGAGAGCGAGGACCAGGGCGATCGCGTCATCATGTCCCGGATCGCAATCAATCATAATCGGCAGTGCCATAGCAGCTCCTTGTTGGCGTTGTTCTGTGACCAGACTAACGCTGCGGCGCGAAGCAGACGAGATAGTGTGCAGAATAGTGTGATGGCAAGCACGGTTGCACCGGCAATCGCACGGTTAGTCGCGGCGGTCCTGCGTCATCAGGCCTCGCCTTGCGGTGGCGCAAGCTTGCGTCCGCCGCGGCGCGATAGAATAAAAATCGCTAATCCTTACGGATATTAATGGTTTGCTTTTCGGCGAGCGGATTCTTATCCTTAAGAAAACTCAAGAGGTTATGACGATGAAAGATGTAGTAGATAAATGCAGCACCAAAGGCTGCGCCATTGATGTCGGGACGATCATTGATAACGAGGACTGCGTCTACCGGGCTGAGAAATTATTCCCGAGCCGCGAGGAAGCGGAGTCAACCGTAGCCGCCGTTCGCGAGCGTGCCGCCGCGGCGGCGCCCGCCAGTGAACCGCCGCAGGTTGACTACACCCTCGCCGCCGCCGGCGACGAGGTGAAGCTCGATCTGTCCATCGCCTTCTCCTGCCAGGCTGAAAAGATCATTTTCGAATTGTCCCTGAGAAACCTGCTTTAATCAGCGTCCTGGGCGCCAGCGCCCGAGAATAACACCTTCGCCCGCGAATCCGCGGGCGAAGTCGAGCGTTACTCGAAGCGCCAGGCGAGGTTTAGCCCGATACCGTAGTTGCGTCCGGGCGCGGGCTCGTAGTAGCGTCCGTTGGACTCGTTGACGATGACGGACCCGACGTACTCGCGGTCGAACAGGTTGTCGACCCGGCCGAACAGATCCATATCCATCCTGCCATAGCTCCACTTATAGCCGGTCGTCAGGCCGACCACCGTCCAGGACGGGGCTTTGGCGGTGTTTTCGTCATTCGCCATGATGTCGCTCATGTAGCGAATATCGCTTCCGGCGTACCAGCCCTGCTCCGGCTGATAGCCGAAGGAGGCGTAGCCCATATTGCGCGCGATCCCCGGAATACGGTTACCGTTGCAGCTGGCGTCGCCGCAGACGTTGGTGCGATAGGTCGCGTCCAGCCAGGTCCAGGCCGCCTTCAGGCGCCAGCTCTCGCCAAACTGCTGATCCAGTCCCAGCTCCATGCCCTGACGACGGGTCTTGCCGGCGTTTTTATAGCTGGTGCGCCCGCCGCTGCTGCTGTCGACCACGATCTCATTATCGGTATCAGTCTGGAACAGGGCGGCGGTGAGCAGCCCATTGCCGATCCGCGTCTTGCTGCCGATCTCCACCGTGTCGTTGGTGGAGGGCTTCAGGCCGAAATTAAGGCCGCTCTGGTTATCGGAGCGGTATGACAGTTCGTTGATGGTCGGCGTCTCGAAGCCGCGGCCGGCGGAGAGGTAGACGTTCCACGCGTCGGTCAGGGCATACTTCAGCGAGCCTGCGGGCAGCCATTTGTGATAGCTGGCATCGCCGCTGTCATCGCCATTGCCCGGCGTGATGTAGTAGTCATTCGAATCGAACCATACCGAGCTGTAGCGCACCCCGGCATCGAGCGAAAGTTTGTCGGTGAGCTGCCACTGGGTCTGCAGGTAAGGGTCGACGTTCCACATCAGGTTGCGTTCGTTACGACGCAGCGCGCCCTGTTCGCCATACTGCGGCGCGCCGTTGACCATCACAAAGTTTTCATAGCCTTTGCGGCGCTCGCTCATGTTCTCGTAGTCAAGACCGGCGGTCAGGGTGACCGGCACCAGCAGCTCCCCGCGATGGGTCAGCCGGGTATCGATCCCCTGGTAGTGGCGGGTGAGGTCAATCACCCCGCCGGCGTGGCTCGGCTTCAGCTGTGGCGCGCGCGGGATCGACTGGAACTGGGTGGTTTCGCGTTCCCCGGCGTACATCATGACGCTGAGATCGTCCTGGGCGCTCAGCTGGCGCTCATAGCGCAGACCTGCCTGGGTCTGCCGGGTATTTTTGCGGGTATTATACTGGTCGCCGCGCGGCGACTGGCGCGGGTTATCGCGCCATTCATCGGCGGTTAATCCGCCGGCGTCATTGGCTTTGATATCGACACTATTCAGCAGCAGAGTCAGCTTACTGACGTCGTTGATACGCACCCCCAGCCGGGCGTTGGCCAGATTTTTGCGCGCGCCGCTGTGATCGCGATAGCCGTGGGTGGTGAAGCGGTTAGTCGACACCGTGTAATCCACATCACCCGCGTGGCTGCCGTCGCCAACGGCGCCGGTGGCTTTCATTCCATAGTGCCAGGTGCCAAAGCTGCCATAGTAGCTGCTGGCTTCCACGGTGGGCGGCTGGGTGCCGGTCTGGCTGGTGACGTTGATCACCCCGCCGGACGAGTTACCGTAGAGGGCAGAGAAGGGGCCGCGCAGCACCTCAATGGTGTCGACGCTGCCGATATCGATATTGGACGTCTGCCCCTGGCCGTCGGGCATGGTCGCTGGAATGCCGTCCACATAGATGCGCAGCCCGCGCACGCCGTAGGTGGAGCGGGAGCCAAAGCCGCGAATCGACAGCTGCAGATCCTGGGCATAGTTTTGCCGGTTCTGTACCTGCAGGCCCGGCACGGCGCCTAGCGATTCAGAAAGGTTGACGCGCGGCGCGGCCTGGCGCATCTCATCCCCATTGACCACGCTGACGGCGGCGGGGGTATCCAGTTCAGAAACGGTGGTTGGCGCAGCGGTCACCACCATGGTTTGTTCATCGGCGGCCTGGGCGGCGGCGATGAGCGGCAGCAGCAGGGCCGGCAAGGCCGCATGTCGCACGGATAGGATTTTCATCGATAGTACTCGGGAGACGAACCAAATGGAACATATGTATATATGTTACCCCGTTTGTAAAATATTTGAAAATTATTAACTGCCGTTGGTTAACGGATAGTGCTCAAGGCTGACGAATTTACCGAACAACAACAATTAGCGCTCCACTTTAATAAGAATAATGATTACTATTCTCATTCAAAACAAGGTAGAGCCATGACTTTGCCGCCGGAAGCGATGTCGGGTCAGCACATACAGGTTTATCAAAGGGAGTCGTCATGTCATTACGTCAGTTTGCCGCGCCGCGTCTGCGCCATTCACTGTTATTCACTTCTCTGCTGCTGGCAGGCAGCTTTAGCGCCCACGCCGCGGAAGAGATGCTGCGCAAGGCCGTCGGAAAAGGGGCCTACGAAATGGCCTACAGCCAGCAGGAGAACGCGCTATGGGTTGCCACTTCGCAGAGTCGTTCGCTGGACAAGGGCGGGATTGTGTATCGTCTTGACCCCACCACCCTCGACGTGACGCAGATTATTCACAACGATCTGAAGCCGTTCGGCGCCGCTATCAACCATGCCACCGGTACGCTGTGGTTTGGCAATACCGTTGACAGCACCGTCACCGCCATTGACGCCAAAACCGGCGCCGTGAAGGGGCGACTGGTGCTGGACGAGCGTCAGCGCAGTGAAACCGTGCGCCCGCTGCAGCCGCGCGAGCTGGCGGTCAATGAGCAAACCAACACCGTCTACATTACCGGTCTGGGCAAAGAGAGCGTGATTTGGGTGGTGGACGGCGCTACCCTGAAGCTGAAAACGACCATTACCGGCACCGGGGCAATGGCGACGGGCCTGGCGATCGACCCGCAGGCTAAGCGTCTCTATACCACCAACGCCGACGGCGAACTGCTGACCATCGACAGCGAGAACAACACCATTGTGTCGCGCAAAAAATTGCTGGATGACGGCAAGGCGCATTTCTACCTTAACCTGAGCCTCGATACCGCCGGCCACCGCGCCTTTATTACCGACAGCAAGCAGCCGGAAGTGCTGGTGGTCGATACCCGCGACGGCAAGGTGCTGGAGAAAATCGCCGCGCCGGAATCGCTGGCGGTGCTGTTCAACCCCACCCGCAACGAAGCCTATGTGACGCATCGTAAAGCGGGGGAGGTGAGCGTTATCGACGGCAAGAGTTATAAGGTGGTGAAGACCTTTAAAACGCCGACCCATCCCAACAGCCTGGCGCTCTCTGATGACGGCAAAACGCTGTACGTCAGCGTGAAACAAGCTTCCAGCCGTGAGAAAGAGGCCACCGCCCCGGACGATGTGATCCGCATCGCGCTGTAAGGTCCCCGGGCGCGACGACCACTGCCACCGGTGGTCGCGCCCGGCATCTCACCCTCTGTTACAAACGCGTATTGGCCTGATAAACCAGATGGTTATACACTTACCCCTTTCCCGCCTCGCGCGTCTTGCCATTTACTGCTTGAGCGTCGGCGCTGTGCTGTGAATCGCATGCACGCGCTTACGCACGCCAAACCAGCCCGCCACCAACAGCACCGCCAGCAACGGGATGGAGCCAATGGTATAGGTGCCGTTCGGATAATCGAAGGCCATCAGCACCAGCACGCTAAACAGGAACAGCAGCGTCAGCCACGAGGTGAACGGCGCCCCCGGCATTCTGAAGCTCACCTGAGCCGCTTTCCCTTCCTTAATCGCTTTGCGCAGACGCATCTGACACACCACGATAAAGCCCCAGGAAGCAATGATCCCCAGCGAAGCGACGTTGAGGACGATCTCAAACACCTGCGACGGCACCAGATAGTTGAGGAACACCCCGACCACGTACACCGCCAGCGTCGCCAGGATCCCGGCGTAAGGGACGTGGTGACGGCTCATCTTCGACATGAACTTAGGCGCGGAGCCCCCCATCGACATGGAGCGCAGAATACGTCCGGTGCTGTAGAGGCCGGAGTTAAGGCTGGAGAGGGCGGCGGTTAACACCACGATGTTCATCACGCTGCCGATGTACGGCACGCCCAGTTTTGAGAAGAAGGTAACAAACGGGCTCTGTCCCGCCTGGTAGGCGTTCCACGGCAGCAGCAGCACCAGCAGCACCACCGACCCGACGTAGAACAGGCCGATACGCCAGATCACGCTGTTGATGGCCTTCGGCACCATCCTCTCCGGATCTTTACACTCACCGGCCGCGGTGCCCACCAGCTCAATGGAGGCGAAGGCGAAGACCACGCCCTGCACCAGCACCAGCGCCGGCAGGAGGCCGTGCGGGAAGAAGCCGCCGTTATCGGTGATCAGGTGGAAGCCTGTGGCATTACCGTCCAGCGGCTTACCGGAGCCGAGGAAAATGGTACCGACCACGAGAAACGCGACGATCGCCAGTACTTTGACCAGTGCGAACCAGAACTCCATCTCGGCGAACCACTTCACGCCGATCATGTTCATGGTGCCAACGATGGCTAGCGCGCCAAGGGCGAAGACCCACTGCGGCACATCGCCAAAGGCGCCCCAATAGTGCATATACAGCGCCACGGCGGTGATATCGACGATCCCGGTCATTGCCCAGTTAACGAAGTACATCCAGCCGGCCACGTAGGCGGCTTTTTCGCCGAGGAATTCCCTGGCATAAGAGACGAAGCTGCCGCTCGAGGGGCGGTGGAGAACCAGTTCGCCGAGCGCGCGAAGAATAAAGAAAGAGAAGATGCCGCAGACCAGATAGACCAGTGCGAGCGCTGGCCCTGCCATTTGTAAACGTGCCCCGGCGCCGAGGAACAAACCGGTACCGATGGCGCCGCCGATGGCAATCATCTGTACCTGACGGTTGCCCATCGCTTTGTGATAACCCGCTTCGTGTGAGTTGAGCCAGTGGCGTTTTGCAGCATGGTGCTCCGCTGCAGTGTCGTGTTTCGTATTCATTGATGTATCAGTTTCCTGTCAATGCCCATGTTTGCAGCCGGTGTGGAGGACGGCTGGCACATTATGCTGGCTTTCTCATCATTCTGACGTAGGAGATAAGCTCAGACATGGCGCTGAATCCTACACGTAACCTAATAGTTACGCACCTAAAACATTTACCGATAGCATTTGACAGATTTATCAATGAGATCAGCGTCGCAGAGTTTCCCGCAACAGAATGAAAGCGCTGGTATGTTGGCGTCGACTGGGGTAGTAGCGAGGCTGTCCGGGGACGGCGTGGGGCCAGTTCGCCTGCTGGCGCATTCGTTGGTCACAGGCGATAGCCAGCTGTTCGCCGAGTCGCAGCCCAGCGTTTAACCGGTCATCGACGACCACCGTTTGGCCATTATCATCAGTGCTTTTGATGTTAATATCCGGATATTCCAGCATAAATGGCTTCAGCGTCAGTCACGGCGGGGATGCGCAGACGGGAGAAGCATGACGCCTGCCTGCCGAAGAGCAGAATGAACAGAGCGGTTAAGCCTTAGTGTTTAATTCATTCTGGCGGCGCAGGTATTGTAAGATGCAAGATCAGACCCATAGCGCCAGGCGACCCCACACAATGACCCCCTTACACTTTCATAAATATCACGGACTGGGTAATGATTACCTGGTATGCCATCGCGCCGTTGCCGACCAGCTGAGCAACGAGCATATTCGAATTCTGTGCCATCGCCACTATGGCGTTGGTTCCGATGGTCTGCTGATCGACAGCGGCGATCAAACCCATCCCACGCTGCGTATTATCAATCCGGACGGCTCCGAGGCGGAGAAAAGCGGTAATGGGCTACGGATCTATGCGCGCTATCTGTTTGATAGCGGTCGCGTCGGCCATGAGCCTTTTTTAGTGCACACGGCGGGCGGAGATGTCTATTGCACCGTGGAGAGTGATTTTCATCAGATTAGCGTGGATATGGGGCGGGCGAATTTCAATCCGGCGGCGTTACCCGCCTTAGTGAATTTGCCCGAGGCGGTGAATTATCCGTTGACGCTGGCGGATGAAACCCTGTCCGTCGTGCTGGTCTCCATGGGCAATCCCCACTGCGTTGTCCTCGTGGATAAGCTCGACCTGGAACAGGTTCATCGTTTAGGACCGCAAATTGAACATCATGCCTTATTCCCCAAACGCTGCAATGTGCAGTTCGTGGAAATTGTCGATCGCCATACGCTGAAGATTGGTATCTGGGAGCGGGGCGCCGGGTTTACGATGGCCTCCGGGAGCAGCAGCTGCGCGGCGGCCAGCGCCATGCGCCGGTTAGGGAAGGTGGACGATCGGGTGGATGTCAACATGCCTGGTGGTCAGCTGCACATCACCTTCGACGCAGATTTTCAGGTCCGTATGCGTGGCCCGGTGCATAAAATCGCCAGCCTGACGCTGGATAAAGACTGCTTTGTTGGCGGCAGCGCCATCTTCACTGGCGCTGCATAACAGATGGCGCGGTCAGCCTGAAATTAACTCTCCTGAGGATCAGCCGACGGCCCGTTTGCCGAACAAACGATGGTGGCATGATCCCACCAGGCATTGTGCTTAACGTTGGTGGCAAGGACGCTAAACTGCGCCTGCTGTATCTCATTCAGTAAAGCCGGGAGGGGTTTAAGCGTACGCCAGGGCTGCCCCTCTTTCAGGAGATGATGCTTGACAGGATCGTAAGTGGCGAGGTCTTCAGCATAACGAGGAAGCCCGCACATCGAGCCGATCACCAGCCGGCCTGCGGGTTTCAGCAATCTTCTCGCCTCGGCGAAAAAACGGCGACGCTCATCTTCCAGCAGACAATGTAAACAGCTGCCATCAATGATTAAGGCAAACTGGGCATCCTCACATTGAGAAAGATGACAGACGTTGCCGACGAAAAATGTGGCGTCCAGACCCGCTTGCTGAAAACGGTCTTCTGCCCAGCGGATCGCCGTTTCGGACACATCAACACCCGATACGGCATAGCCTCTTTCCGCCAGATACTGGGCTGCCATGGCACCATTGCCACATCCCAGTTCAAGTACCGGCGCGCCGGGAGCGGGTAAATAGCCATGGGCATCCAGCCAATGAAATGTTTTTTCTTGTTGTATCTTTGCCCTGGCAAAACCATCACCCGCCCAGGCGCTGGCTCCGTTGGCTAACAGTTGTCTGTAGCGGGCTTCATAGGGGTTCATCCTGAAAACACCTTTTATCATTGATAAACATCACTACTATATACGCCATTTAACATTGAAATAAGTATTCGTTTGGCTACCAGGGAGAAACAGAGATGAACATCAACGTGGTCGGCACCAGCGGCTCAGGCAAATCCACTCTGGCCCGGCGCCTGGCGCACCGGCTGGGACTACCCTGGATCGAGCTCGATCGCCTGTACTGGCGGCCGAACTGGCAGGGCACGCCGGATGAGGCGTTTTTCGCCGCCATTGCCGCCGCTACGGCCTCGCCGGGCTGGGTGCTGGATGGCAACTACAATCGCAGCCGCGGGGTCAAATGGCGCGAGGTGGATCTGGTGATCTGGCTGGATTATGGCCTCTGGCGCACGCTGCGCCAGGCGGTGTGGCGGGCCGCGAGCCGGGCGTGGCGACAACAGGAGCTATGGCCGGGCACCGGCAACCGCGAGAGTTTCCGCCGTTCGTTCTGCAGCCGGGAATCCATCATCCTCTGGACGCTGAAAACCTGGCGGCAGAATCGCCGACGCTATCTGGCCGATATGCAGGATCCGCAATATCGTCATATTCGCTTCATCCGGCTGCGCAGTCCGCGGCAGGCCGAGGCGCTGCTCCGCGAGCTGGAAGCGCAGCGGTCAGGCGGGCATATCTAATTTTCAGCAGTACACATGTGAATTAATTGTTTCTTAATAGTTAGCAGAGATTTTAATAATGCAGGCACGTACTTTCATATGAGCCTGCGAAATGTCTTATCGAATCAGTATTCTGGATAAAAGTCCGCTTGCCGCCGGGGAAACCGCCGCGCAGGCGCTGGCGCGCACATTAACGCTGGCGCAACACGCCGAAGCCTGGGGCTATCACCGCTTCTGGGTCGCCGAACACCACAATACCGATCAGCTGGCGAGCCCCTCTCCGGAGCTGGTTATCGCCTGGCTGCTGGGCCACACCCGGCGCATTCGTCTTGGGTCCGGCGGCGTTATGCTCCAGCACTACAGCCCCTATAAAGTCGCGGAAAACTTTAACCTGCTGGCCGCCCTCGCGCCGGGTCGCATCGATCTCGGGGTGGGCAAGGCGCCTGGCGGCCTGCCGCTCTCCACCCGCGCCCTGCAGCAGGGCCTGCATCAGGAGGAGAAAGGGACCTTTGCCGATCAGCTGGCGCAGCTGGATAACTGGCTGTCACTGACTGAGCCAGGGGGAGAGGAGAGCCTGCGCGCCACGCCGATCCCGCCGCGCCGGGCCGACGGATTTCTGCTCGGCGCCAGCCTGGAGAGTGCGGAACTGGCCGCCCGTCTTGACTGGAACTTCGTGTTTGCGGCCCATCTCAATGGCGACAGCGCGCTGCGCCGCACGGTGATCAACCGCTGGCGCGAGCTCAGCCCGCGTGAGGCGATCGTCGCCGTGCAGGTGGTGGTGGCTGACGATCCGGCCACCGCCGCTGCGCTGGCGCAGCAGGTCGAGGTGTGGGGCGTCGAGCTGGAGAACGGCCAGCGGGTGACCGTCGGCAGTGAGGCTCAGGCCGTCGCCTTTGCCCGCCAGGCTGGCAGCCGGCCGACACGCATCCACCGCCGCGAATCTTCACTGATCTCCGGTACTCCCGAACAGGTTAAAGCCCGGCTTGACGCGCTGCAGGCGGAAGATCAGCTGGATGAATTAATCATTGATACCCCCATTAGCGACGGGCCAGCGCGCCTGCACTCCCTGCGCCTGCTGGCGCAGGCTCACTACGGCAAGGAGGTGCTGAATGTCCTTTGAACAACAACTGATTAGCTGGCGGCGCGAGCTGCACCAGAACCCAGAGCTCTCCCTACAGGAAGTAGCCACCACCGCGCGGATCCGCGACTGGCTGCAGAGCGGCGGGCTGACTCTGCTGCCCTTCGATCTGAAAACCGGGCTGGTCGCCGAAGTCGGCAGCGGCGACAAGGTGATTGCCCTGCGGGCGGACATCGACGCGTTGCCCATCGAGGAGGCGACCGGTCTGCCTTACCGCTCGCAAAATGAAGGGGTGATGCATGCCTGCGGCCATGATATTCACACCAGCGTGATGCTGGGGGCGGCGCTGCTGCTGAAGGATCGGGAAGCGGAACTCCCGGGGCGGGTACGGATCCTGTTTCAGCCGGCGGAAGAAAATTTTGGCGGCGCGAAAACCCTGATCCGCGCCGGGGCGCTGGAGGACGTGTCGGCGATCTTTGGTATGCACAATGAGCCCGGCCTGCCGGTGGGCGAATTTGCCACCCGCGGCGGCGCGTTCTACGCCAACGTCGATCGCTTCGTCTTCAAAGTGACCGGGAAGGGGGCGCATGCCGCCCGCCCACATGAAGGAAAGGATGCGATCCTGCTGGCCAGCCAGCTGGTGACGGTGCTGCAGAGCGTGGCCAGCCGGGAAGTGAACACCCTCGACTCAGTGGTGCTCAGCGTGACGCGGGTCCAGGGAGGCAATACCTGGAACGTGCTGCCGGAGAGCGTCGAACTGGAGGGGACGCTGCGCACCCACAGCAGTGAAGTGCAGCAGCGGGTCAAGGCCCGGGTCAGCGAGATCGCGGCCGGTTTCGCCAGCGCCTTTGGCGCACAGATTGACGTCTTCTGGTATGCCGGCCCGACGGCGCTGGTCAATGACGCCCGCTGGGCCGACTTCGCCAGCGACGTGGCGGCCCAGGCCGGGTACCGCACCCATCACGCCGATCTGCATCTCGGTGGCGAAGATTTTGCGGTCTATCTTCAGCATATTCCCGGGGCGTTCGTCAGCATCGGCAGCGCCAGCGAATATGGTCTGCACCATCCGGCATTTAATCCGGATGAACGGCTGATTGCGCCCGCGGCGCATTATTTCGCCCGGCTCGCGGAAGAAGCGTTACAACACATTTAACGGATGGCAGGGGAAGGGGTAGCTATGTCTGAAAATCGACAATTGCGTCTGGGAACCATATTACATGGTGCATCGGGAAATATGTCCGCATGGCGTCATCCGGCGGCCCAGGCCGACGCCAGTATTAATTTTGATTTTGTTACAGAGACGGCGTTAAAAGCGGAAGCGGGTAAGCTGGATTTTATTTTTGTCGCCGACGGTTTATATATTAATGAAAAATCGATTCCCCATTTTTTAAATCGCTTCGAGCCCTTAACGGTGCTTTCCGCGCTGGCCGCGGTTACCCGGCGGCTGGGGCTGGTGGGGACCTTATCCACTTCGTACAGCGAGCCGTTTACCACCGCCCGACAGTTCGCCAGCCTTGACCATTTAAGCCAGGGGCGGGCGGGCTGGAACGTGGTCACTTCGCCGCTGGAAGGGTCGGCGAAAAACTTCTCCCGGGCCCAGCATCCGGATCATGCGCTGCGCTATCGCATTGCCGATGAATATCTGCAGGTGGTGAAAGGCTTATGGGATTCATGGGAAGAGGACGCCTTTGTACGCAATAAAGCGACCGGTCAGTTCTTTGACAAAAATAAGCTGCATACGCTCGATCACCATGGCGATTTCTTTAAAGTGGCCGGGCCGCTAAATATTGCCCGCACGCCACAGGGACGGCCGATTATTTTCCAGGCCGGCGCGTCGGACGACGGCAAGAAATTAGCCGCACGCCACGCCGATGCCATTTTTACCCATCAGGAATCGCTGGCCGAGGCGCAGGCATTTTATCAGGATGTCAAAAGCCAACTCAGCGCATATCAGCGCACCCCGGACCAACTGCATATCTTCCAGGGCGTCAGCGTCATCGTCGGGGATGACGCCGAGGATGCGGAACGTCAGTACCAGACTACCGCGGCGCTGGTTTCCATCGAGGATGCGCTGAACTATCTTGGGCGCTATTTCGAACACCATGATTTTTCGCAGTATCCGCTTGATGAACCGTTCCCGGATATTGGCGACCTGGGACAAAACAGCTTCCGCAGCACCACCGACGAGATTAAACGTCACGCCCGCGAGCGGGGATTAACCCTGCGCCAGGTGGCCCTGGAGGCCGCGAGCCCACGTCCGCGCTTTACCGGCACCGCCAGCGATGTCGCCGATGGCCTGCAATTGTGGTTCGAACAGCGCGCGGCGGACGGTTTCATCATTCAGGGCGGCACGCCGGAAACCTTCCCGCGCTTTGTTGACGAGGTGGTGCCTCTGTTACAGGCGCGCGGTTTGTTCCGTCGCGACTATTCGGGCACCACCCTGCGGGAAAGTCTGGGCCTGGCGCTACCCGCTAATCAATTCCAAAAATAAGAAAAGAGAATCACGCTATGCAGAAAACAACACTCTTGCTGGCCGTCGCGTTGGCATTTAGCGCCTCGTCGTGGGCCCAGGACGTCAAGATCAATGGCACCGGGGTAAGCCTGGAGGCCAACAAAACGCCGATTCACACAGCGAAAAACCCGAAGGCCATTGCCCTGTTGCCGAAAGATCTGCATCTGGCGGTGCCGGGGAAATTCACCGTCGCGGTGGCGGCCCTGAACTCACCGCCGCTGACGGTCTTCGCCGATGACAACAAAACCCTGCTCGGCAGCGAGGCGGATATCGCCCGGCTGGTGGCGGAGAGTCTCGGGCTGGAGGTGAACGTAGTTCCCACCTCCTGGGAAGACTGGCCGCTGGGAGTCACCTCCGGCAAATATGATGCCGCGATCAGCAATATTACCGTCACCAAAGAGCGAAAAGAGAAGTTCGATTTCGCCACCTACCGCAAAGATTCGCTGGGCTTCTACGTCAAAAGCACCAGTCCGCTGAACAAAATTGACAAGGCGGAGGACATCGCCGGGCTGAAGATTATCGTCGGCTCCGGTACTAACCAGGAGGCGATCCTGCTGGCGTGGAACGCGGAGAACGTCAAGAAGGGGCTGAAGCCGTTTACCCCGGTTTACACCAAGGATGATGCCGCCCAGACGCTGGCGCTGCAGACCGGGCGAGCCGACGCCTTTTTCGGCCCTAACGTAATTGGCGCATGGAAGGCGGCGCTGACCGGCAAAACCAAACTGGTGGGCAGCGTCGATGGCGGCTGGCCGAAAGCGGCGCATATCGCGGTAACGCTGAAAAAAGACAGCGGGCTGGTGAATGCCGTCCAGGCGGCGCTGAACGGCGCTATCGCCAGCGGGGACTACGCCAAAGTGCTTAACCGCTGGGGAGAAGGGGTGGAAAGCATACCGCAATCGGAAATCAACCCGCCCGGGCTGGGCGACTGACAGGAGGCGCGATGAGCGAAGCATTCCGCGATATTTCTCCGGACGCCCCGGAGCTGCAGCCGATTATTAGCGGGCTGTTTGCTGAATACGCCGCCCGCTACGGCGACTATTTTTCCCGCGATGCGGAAGTGGAGTTGAGCGAGTGGTATTTGCCGCCGCAGGGGCTGTTTATCGTCCTTGAGCGTGAGGGCGAAATTATCGCCACCGGCGCTTATAAACCTAAGGATCGCCACACCGCAGAGATCAAACGTATCTGGACGCACCGCCGTCTGCGCCAGCAGGGGCTGGCGGCGAAAGTAGTTCAGGAGCTGGAGCGGCGGGCGGTGCTGGCCGGGTACAGCCATATCTACCTGACCACCGGCTTCCGCCAGCCGGAGGCGGTAAAGCTCTATCTCAGCCAGGGGTATGAGGCGCAGTTTGACCTCGCGCGAGACCCGGAAGAGTACAGTCAGCCGCCTTACGATGGCCGGCTGCGGTTCACTAAAGCGCTGGCGGTGAGCGCCTTTAGCCACAGCGCCTGAGGAGGCATTATGCATACATCTGAAACGATAAAAGTGGTGCCGGCGCGCTATCCGCTGCGGGTGGTGGGAGCCCTGGTGGCCCTGCTGGTGCTGGCGGTAGTGATCCAGTCGGTGGCCTTCAACCCGCGCTGGGAGTGGGGCGTCTTCGCCCGCTGGTTCTTTGACCCGGTGATCCTCGAAGGGCTGGGACAAACCCTGCTTCTGACCCTGCTCGGCACGGTGCTGAGCGTGATCTTCGGCGGCCTGCTGGCGCTGGCCCGCTTGTCCTCATCCTGGCTGCTCAGCAGCCTCGCCTGGAGCTATATCTGGCTGTTTCGCTCGCTGCCGCTGATTGTAGTGCTGATCATTCTCTACAACTTCTCCTATCTTTACGACACCCTGTCGCTGGGGATCCCGTTTACCGGCGTCACCTGGGCCAGCTACCAGACGATAAACGTGCTGGGGCAATTCTCCACGGCGGTGGTGGGCCTGACCCTGGTGCAGAGCGCCTATACCGCGGAGATTATTCGCGGCGGCTTCCTCGGCGTTGACCATGGGCAGTATGAGGCCGCTGCCGCGCTGGGGCTGCCCGCCTGGCGACGCACGCTGCGCATTATTTTGCCGCAAGCGCTGCGCACCATTCTGCCATCCGGCTTCAACGAGATCATCAGTCTGGCGAAAGGAACGGCGATGGTGTATGTCCTGGCGATGCCGGAGCTGTTCTACACCATCCAGATGATCTACAACCGTACCCAGGAGGTGATCCCGCTGTTGATGGTCGGCGCCGCCTGGTATCTGGCGATCACCAGCGTTCTCTCCGCCATTCAGTACCTGGTGGAACGTGGACTGGCGCGCAGCGAGCGCCGCTCGGCGGTGAACAGCGCCCGCAGCAGCCGTCTGAATCAACCCGCACGTCAACCACAGCCCCAGGAGGCCGTCCATGCCCAGCTCTCGTAATGGCCATATCTCTATCACCGGCGTCAGCAAATACTATGGCCGCCACAAAGCGCTGGACGATGTGTCCTTGGAGATACTTCCGGGCACGGTGACGGTGATCCTCGGCCCTTCCGGTTCGGGCAAGTCCACGCTGCTGCGCACCATTAATCACCTCGAGCGCGTTGATGAGGGGTTTATTCAGATTGATGGCGACTATATCGGCTATCGCCGCAAAGGCGACAAGCTGTATGAGATGAAAGAGAAGGAGATCCTCCGCCAGCGGATCAACGTCGGCTACGTGTTTCAGAACTTTAACCTGTTTCCGCACCTGACGGTGCTGGAGAACCTGATAGAGGCGCCGATCGCCCACAAGCAGGCCACGCGCAAAGAGGCCATTGCCCGTGCCTGGGAGCTGCTGGACGTGGTTGGACTGCGCAATAAAGCAGATGCCTGGTCGCGGCATCTCTCCGGCGGCCAGCAGCAGCGTATCGCTATTGCCCGGGCGCTGGCGCTGGACCCGCGGGTGATCCTGTTTGATGAGCCCACCTCGGCGCTGGATCCGGAGCTGGTGGGCGAGGTGCTGGATGTCATCAAGAAGCTGGCGCGCTCTGGCACCACTCTGGTGGTGGTCACCCACGAGGTTGGCTTTGCCCGCGAGGTGGCCGATCAGGTGGTGTTTATGGTCGACGGCAGGATCGTCGAGCAGGGCAGCAGCGACGAGGTGCTCAACCATCCGCAGCATCCGCGTACCCGGCAGTTTTTATCCAGGGTGCTGCCGTTATGAACAGAGCGATAGCGACCCTTGTATTCAGCGCCCTGGCGCTGGACGCTCACGCGGCGCTGGATCTGCGCGCCAATGAGCAGCCATTGCCGGTCACCCGCGACCCGCAGGCGATCGCGAAAATTCCACCGGGCTATCGCTTCGTGGAACCGGGGACGCTGACGGTGGCGATCTCGGCGCTCAATTCTCCGCCGCTGGCGCTGCTTGCCAGCGACAACCGCACGCGGATCGGCAGCGACCCGGATATAGCCCGCCTGCTGGCCGGGAGCCTTGGCCTGAAGCTCAGGCTGGTGCCCACCGCGTGGGAGGACTGGCCGCTGGGCATCGCCGCCGGCCGCTACGATGTGGCGCTGATCAATATCGCGGTAACCGAGAAGCGCAAAGAGAAGTTCGATTTCGCCACCTACCGGGTGGACTCCCTGGCCTTCTCGGTGAAATCCACCAGCGACATCGCCGCGGTAAACGGACCCGCCGACCTCGCCGGGCGCAAAGTGATCGTCGGGTCTGGCACCAACCAGGAGCGGATCCTGCTGGGCTGGAATGAGGACAACCGGGCCGCCGGGCGGCCGCCGGCCCAGCCGGTCTACCTGACCGATGATGCCTCCGGCAACCTCTATATCCAGTCCGGGCGGGCGGATATCTTTTTCGGCCCGCAGTCGGTGGCCGCCTATAAAGCGGCCCTTAATGGCCAGACCCGGGTGGTAGGCCTGGGGCCGAAAAAAGCGTGGGTGGCGACAACCACCAAAAAAGGCAACGGCCTGGTCTTTGCCCTGCAGGCAGCCCTCGACGGGGCGATTGCCCGCGGTGAATATCAGCAGGTGCTGGCGCGCTGGGGAGAGCAGGGCGAGGCGGTGGCGCAGTCGGTGGTCAACCCGCCGGGGATCACCTACTAACCACCCGGGCCATGGTGTGCCGGTTGGGTGAGCGGTAATTTTCTGCCTACACTTAGGCTTTATCCTGGAGGCAGACCATGATTACCGTTTATGGCGTGCCGGGATGGGGCTCGACGATTAGCGAGCTGATGCTCTCCCTGGCCGATATTCCCTACGAGGTGGTTGACGTTGAGGGCTTTGACCAGCCCGGCCCGGCGCGCGAGCGCCTGCGGCAGATTAACCCGCTGTGTCAGGTGCCCACCCTGAGGCTGGCCGACGGCAACATCATGACCGAAACCGCCGCCATCGCGCTGATGATCCTCGACCAGCGTCCCGACCTGGCCCCCGCGCCGGGGACGCCGCAGCGTCAGCAGTTTCAGCGCCTGCTGGTCTGGCTGGTGGCTAATGTCTATCCCACCTTTACCTATGCCGATTATCCGGAACGCTGGGCGCCCGCCGCAGCGGAGCAGCTGGTGGAGAATTGTCGCCAGTACCGGAACAACCTCTATCTCTGGTTCGAACAGCAACTGGCCGCCAGGCCGTGGGCGCTGGGCGCGTCGATTACCCTCCTGGACTGTTATATCGCGGCGATGTACAGCTGGGGGCCTCGGCAGGCGTGGTTTGACGACCACGCGCCAAAATTCGCCGCCGTCGCCCGGGCGGTCTACCAGCGGCCGGAGCTGGCCGCGGCGCTGCGCCGTAACAAGCTGATTTAACGCACGCGATGCCAACCATAACGGCCATTGTGTGGTAGCGTTATGGCTCTGACCACAAGGAGTCTTTGCTATGCCGCATGTAGATATTAAATGTTTTCCCCGTGAACTGACTGACGAACAAAAAACCGCACTGGCCGCCGACATTACCGAGGTGCTGATCCGTCATCTGAACAGCAAAGAGAGCGCGGTCAGCGTCGCGCTCACCCAGGTTGAGCCGGACGCGTGGCAGGCGGTGTGGGATAGTGAGATCGCCCCGCAGATGGCGCAGTTGATTAAGAAGCCGGGTTATAGCATGTAATTGCCACTGGCGGGCATGATGCCCGCCAGTGACGCTCGGTCAGAACCAAATCTCCGTCTGCACGCCGAAGTTCCATGTCCCGCCAGCGGTAAAGCCTTTGCTGCCGAAATCATCGTTGATCGCATAACGATCCAGGTCTTTATCCCAGTTCATCCACGTGACAAAGAAACGTATCTCCGGCCGCGCTTTGATATCAAACACATCGCCCACTTTAAAGGTGGGGGCGAAGGTCAGCTTGTAGAAATCACCGCGCACCGCCTGATACTGATAAACGTTGTCATTATAGCGATAGCTGCGCCCGTTCGGATTGAGATCCATATACTGCCACGAGGCCTCATACAGCAGGGCGAAGTGAGCGGAGATCCCTTGCGATACCCGCAGGTTAAACGTCGCCCAGTCGTAGCGGTCGCCGTCGCGATAGCGGTCTTCGCTGTGCTGGGCTATCACCGACGGCGCCAGCTGCCAGTTTTTCCCCAGCGGCAGGATCCCGTACGACGCAAAGCGCAGGGAGGCCGCGTTCTCGGTCAGGTCGCCATCGCTCCCCGGCTGACGCGCTTCGGCGCCCAGCCCGACGCCGTACTGCAGGGCGCTTTCCGACACCCCCGGCGCCAGGCCGTAGAACTGCTGTTTGTCGTGGAGGGCCAGCATCGCGTAGTAGCCGTTTTTGGCGGTGTTATCGCTGCGCAGGGCATAGCTCCCGGTGGTCGAGGTATTATCTTTCAGGTCATCGTTGCCCTGGGCGGTCATCACCGTGGTCATCAGCTGCCAGTTGCCGTAAAAATGGTTTGCGGTGAACAGCAGATTCTGGATGTCATTATCCGCGTAATTATCGCTGCCAAGGTCGCCGAAGTTACGCGCATACACCGAATAATCGCCGCGCAGGCCGCTTCCCCAGTCGACATCATTGATCCCGCCGCCGGTGCCACCGAGGAACATGATGTCGCTATCGGTAAAGTGGATATCGAAGTTATCCCGATCGAAGCGCTTGCCAGCCCAGATCGAGGCGCGTTTTAACGGCCCGGTGAACTCGGCGAAGTCGCCCATCTCGACGTACAGCTGACGAATGTTCAGATGGTGGCTGTCGTTATCCTGAACCCACGGATCCGGGTTGGTGGCCCCGTCGGCGAGCATGGTCTTAAAGCGCGCCCATGAGCCATCGTTGAAGGTAAGCTTTTTGCCAAAGCTCAGCTCAGCGTAATTATCTTTTTCGTTGCCGAGACGGCCGACGTGGGCATCGCCGTTGAGCGAACTGGCCGGGGAGATACCTGGCCCGCCGCGGGCGCCTTTGCCGTGGCTGTTGACTAACATTCCGGAGCGGGCGTAGGCGTTGAACTCGAAGCCATCGCTGAGGCTGCTTTTCGCCAACTGTTTGTCGGTGTCCTGCTGCTTTTGCTCGGTCGCTGCGGTGCGCTGACTGAGGGTCTGCACCTGCTTTTCCGCTGCCGCCGCGCGCTGTTCCGCGGCGCTGGTGCGCAGCTCCGCCTGCTGCGCCCGGCGTTTAGCTTCTCCCGCCTCCTGCTCCGCATGATTTAGCCGGGCCTCCAACAGAGCCAGCCGTTGCTCGACAGTGAGTGGGGCCGCACTCGCGCCGTAAGCCGAAAAAAGGGCGCAGCAAACCGCTGCGCTTATCAAAGAGATACGCATATCAATCCTTATTTTTTTCAGAGGTATGAAGGGTGTGCTGCGCCTTACAGGGCGTGGTTTTCTCCACCAACAGACGATGCGTTCGACGGCGCACGGCGTCCAGCGTCAAGGTCAGCGCGGATCTGCTCGTACTGGTCGTCGAGGCGGTAGAAGCGACCCATCCACAACATTGAGGCCACAATCAGCAGCGCGGGGATATAGAGGTAGCAGGCTTTTATCGCCAGCATCGCGCCGTCGCTTTGCGTCTGGTTAGCGATATAACCGGCGGATGAGAGCAGTACCCCGGTAATGGCTCCTGCGCCCGCCATAGCCACCTTGCCAAGAAAGCCGTTGATGGAGGTTAAAATGCCGGCGGTATTGATGCCGGTTTTCCATACCCCGTAATCCACCGGATCGGCCTGCATGGAAAAGTAAATTGCCGTGCGCTGTCCGGCGCCAAGCGATAACACGACCGCTCCGGCAACCAGACCCCAGCTGTTAACGCCTGCCGCCATCATCATACCCATGCCGACCAGGTTGATCCCGCTGGCGACCAGATACACGTGGCGCTTTTTCATCCGGCTGGCGAGCAGCGGCACGGTGAGGGTGCCCAGCAGGGGAACGAAGGTCGAGATCCCGGCGACGACCGCCGTGAGTTCGTTATTGCCGACGTAATAATGGAAGAAGTAGACCAGCGCCCCGGTTTGGAAGAAAAACGCGCCCCACATCAGGAAAATGTTGATGGCGAAGACGAACCACGGTCGATTGGCGCGCAGGCTGACCCAGGCGCGTTTTAAGGTCATGCGCTCCTGAGTAATGCTGATATTTTCCTTAACGTTCCGGAAGCTCACCAGCAGAAAAAAGGTGGCAATAACGCCGAAAACTACCGCCGTATAGAAGAAGCCGTGCTCCTGATTGCCTTTCCCCAGCGCGCCAACCAGCGGCAGAGTGGCGACCGCGACAATGGTCGCCCCGAGCGAGCCGAGCAGAATACGCACTGCCGACAGCGTCGTGCGCTCTCGCGAGTCGTTCGTCAGAAACGGCAGCATGGCGCAGAATGGAATATTAACGAGGGTATAGAGAAACGACAGGCACAAATAGGTGACAAAAGCGTAGATCAGCTTACCGGTGGTGCCGAAATCGGGCACGTAGAAGGCCAGAATACACAGCAGTCCAAAGGGGATCGCGCCAATCAGCAGATACGGACGGCAGCGCCCCCAGCGGGTGGCGGTATTGTCGATTACCAGCCCCATCAGCACGTCGGCCACGCCGTCCACCAGCCGGGTGACCAGGAACATCAGCCCGACATAATAGGCCGGGAGGCCCATCACGTCGGTGTAAAAAAACATCAGATACAGAGAGATCATCTGCCACACAAGGTTGCAGGAGAGATCGGCAATGCCATAGCCAAGGCGCTGCCGCCACAGGGTAAACGTTGTTTCTGCCATAAATCACTCGCTTATCGTTGTTGTTAAAGTCCGTACTGGCGAATAAACCAGGCCGGCGTACAGCTCCACGCATGGCAGTAACTATTGATGAGCTTACTGCCATAGGGGGAAAAGTCAGGATGCTGCGGATCGAAAATTTCCCAGAAGGTGTCGGCGCCGTAGTCGACCATCGCTCCCCAGTAGGCCTTGATCTCCGCTACCGCCTCCTCGCGCAGGCCGCATTGCAGCAGGGCGACAATGTGATGATGGCGCAAGTACGGGGTATTCATGGCAATGGCGGGCGGATGTTGCTGCAGGCGGCGCATCAGCGCTTGCCGCTGCCCGGCGGTGCCAACCTCCGCCAGTACCAGCCAGATCTGCGATGCCCATGAGACCTGGCGCGCGGCGCCGCTGATAAACACCTGCCGCTCGCTGTCCCACAGGTGGCGGAGGGCGGCCTCTTTCAGCTGCGCGAGCGTAGCGGTGTAGTCGGCTACCCGCTGCGGTTCAACACGCTGCGCCAGCCAGAGGGCACGCTGCAGGCAGTAGATAAGCACCCCCTGCGCCGATGACTGTTTATTCAGCTCTGCCTGCCAGTCGATAAATACCCACCAGTCATCGCTGTCGCGCACCAGACCCTGGGGATCGCAGCGGGTCAGCGCCAGCTCGATTTGCCGTCGCGCCGTGGGCCACAGTTCACGGGCGGTTTCCATGTCGCCAGTGCTTTGCAGGTAGTGATAGAGTACGTCGACAAAAAATAATGAATAATCAAAGAGAAATGTGTCATCGGCACGCACGTCAGGCTGAACAAAGACATTGGCGGAGACCATGCCATCTTCCCGGGTATGGCCGGCAAACAGGTACAGGCAGCGGCGGACCAGATCGTGGTGGCCGAAGGTCACGTCATTGACCAGCGCCTGCAGGCGCAGGTCGCCGAGCCACAGCCGACGGTCGCGTTTCGGCCCATCCTCAAACACCTCCTGCATGCAGTTTTGCAGGGTGCGAACCGCGACGTCATCAATGGCTTTCAGCTCCGAATCGGCGATGACCGCCGGCTGCGGGCTGCCGGCTGAGGTAACGGTTTCCAGGGCTATCTCATCGAACTGCAGACGAAATTTGCGCGACAGCGCTTTGATTTCCACCTTCAGGTAGCGCAGGCAGTAGCGACGCGGCAGGTCAACCCGGGCGGGCAGGACGTCGAGCCACAGATCCTGTTGCTGCAACCAGCTACTGCTCAGCCACCCCTGGTACTCGCTGAACGGCTCGCAGACTTCGCTCAGCGTTTCGCCGAAGGTGAAGTGCAGATGGGCCGGGGCATCCGGCGGGCTGCCGACGCTGCGGCAGCTGAACTGCAGGTAGCCAACAAAATGGCTGCCAAAGTCAATGATAATGCTGTCGCCGACGCGAAGCGGCTGCTGATAAAACTGCTCAGGCGTGCAGACGGTGTGTCCCCGCCAGCCGTTCAGCGCCGCCGGATCGGCGACGGCCTCGACGATGGCCTGCGGCGCCTGGCGCTGACGATGTAGCGCGGGCGTTAGGGCGGCCGCACGCTCTAATAAATGCGGATGGCGGGTCATCGCCACACTGGAATTGTATTGAATTGCCTGTGACATACTGCGTCCTCTCCATTAGGTTAGGCGCAGCATAGGCCGTCGTCCGGCGGCACCACCACTCTGGCAATGCCAAACCGTCAGTGAAAATGGCAGGAATAATGAGGTGGGGGCGCTGGCGATCACAAATCCGCACATCGGGCGCGTGCCGAGGGCCGGAATAGATTATCGTGCCCCTGCGCACCAGGCTGTTCAGGATTTGCTGTAATGATGACACTGACCATTGAGTATTATTTCACCCACCCCCAGGATAAGCTCGGCATGTACGCCAGCGACCCGGAAGATAATAGCCAGGAACATGGCCACGAGTTTGCCGAGCTGGTGATCGTCGAGGAGGGGCATGGATTACACGTTATTAATGGCCGCCCGCTGTATATCCAGCAGGGCGATGTATTTTATGTCCAGCCTGGCGATGTCCACTATTATGATGAGCTGGGGACGCTGAAGTTGATTAATGTCTTAATTAATCCGGCGGTGGCCTTTCGCTATTTACAGCAGATGGAGGGATTGCTGCAGCAATTATCGGCGCAGCGCGCCGCCTGCTATGGCTGGCTGGCACCGGAGACCCGCAGCTATTGTCGGGAACTGGTGGAAAAGATATTTTCCCCGGCGCTGAGGGCGGCGGATAATACCCCGCAACGGGAGTCTCTCTTTTTCCAGCTGGTGACCACCATTCTCACAGCCGAGTCGGAAGCCGAATATAGCAGCACCCGCTATAAACTGCATAAATTACTCACCTGGCTGCAGGAGCACTGTTTCGAAGAACATAACTGGCAGCAGCTGGCGGAGCAATTTCATCTCACCACCCGCACGGCGTTTCGCCATATTAAAGAGGCCACCGGATTAACGCCGGATAATTATCTGAAACGTCTGCGACTGGTCTCCGCGCGGGTCAAATTACGCGAAACGGAGATGACCATTACCGAAGTGGCTTATCTGTGCGGCTTCGCCAACAGCAACCACTTTACCACCCTGTATAAAAAAGTGTTTGGCCTGACCCCAAGCGCCGATCGCCGCCGCCCACCGGGTTAAAAGGGGGGCCGCAGGCCGGGCAGGGGAAAAATCTGCCACCCGCGGCAGGTCACGCTTATTCGTCGAGGGAGTTTGCCCGCACGTGGCGGCCACTGGCGACAAAATTGCCTGTCCCCAGATGATGCAGGGTATTGATCTTATCGTCATCGAACTGCCAGCGTCCGGTGACGAATGCGCGTTCATCGGCGGCGGCAGACACCACCTCCCCGAACAGGGTGTCGTACTGGGTCTGGGCCGCCGTCGCCGGCAGCAGGCGGCACTCCATCCATGCCAGACACTTCTCCTCGATCAGCGGCAGGCCCAGCTCCGGACCGGTCACCACCGGAATTCCGTAAGCATTGAATTTGTCTTCATCGCGGCCACTGACGCTGCCGACGGCGTAGGTCCAGCTGGCGGCGGCCACGCCGGGAACCACGATGCCGAAGGTGCCGTTGCGCTCGATGATTTCCCGCGTCCAGGTGCTTTTATCCACCACGATAGCCACCCGCGGTGGGGCGAATTCCACCGGCATCGACCAGGCGGCGGCCATGACGTTGCGCCGGTCGGACGCAGCGTCGTAGCTGGTGATCAAAATGGTCGGACCGTGGTTGAGCAGGCGGCTGGCATACTGCAGTTCCACGTGGCGAAAGCGGCTCATAGGCGTTCCTTGAGTAATGGGTCGGTTGGCGGGTAATACGTTAAGCCGCAATGAAAATGTAATCAATACGTCATCTCGTCTGACTATAGTCGCCAGCACAAAGTCCCAAAGAGGATCACAATATGTTGGCTCCCCTGATGTTATCCCAGGTGAGCGCGTCCCGTCGGATGTCGACCGCCGGGCAGGGGTTGCTTTCCCGCAAGGGAGGGCGACAATGCGCGCGCTGACCCCTATCACTCTGCAGGCGGTCTCATTCGCCTTCGCAGAGACCCCCATTCTCGATCGCTTCTCGCTGCATATCGAACCCGGCAGCATTGTGGCGCTGCTGGGCCCGTCCGGCTGCGGCAAAAGCACCTTGCTGCGCCTGCTGGCGGGGCTGAGCGTGCCGGCCAGCGGTGAAATCCGCTTTGGCGATCGGCTGGTGGCCAGCGCAGGCTGGGGATTGCCCCCGGAACAACGCGATATCGGCATGGTTTTCCAGGATTACGCCCTCTGGCCGCATATGAGCGTGGCGCAGAACGTCGCCTTTCCGCTGCGCATGCGCGGCATTGCCCGCGCCGAACGCGAGCGCCGGGTGAGCGAGGCGCTGGCGCGGGTGGGCCTCGACGGCTTTGCCGAACGTAAACCTTCAGGCCTTTCCGGCGGCCAGCAGCAGCGGGTGGCGCTGGCGCGGGCGATCGTCGCCGCGCCGCGGGTGCTGCTGTTTGATGAGCCGCTCTCCAACCTGGACAGCGAACTGCGCGAATCGCTGTGTGGCGAAATGAGCCGCCTGCTGCGCCAGCTCGGCATCACCGCCGTGTATGTTACCCATGACCGCCGTGAAGCCGAGCTGTTAGCCGACCGGATAGTCCATTTATCCGCGGGCCGCGTGGCCGCTGTCCGCGCCGTTACGCCAACCTCAGGGGACGTTGTATGAACACCGTTATGACCGTTAAGAAAGGAGTGGTACTCGCGATGGCTCTCTCCGCCATGATGCTCTCAAGCGCCCATGCGCTGACCGTTTACACCGCCGGCCCTGGCTCGCTGGCGAAAAGCCTGGCCAGCGGTTTTGAACAACAGACCGGGGTGAAGGTGACCGTTTTCCAGGCCACCACCGGCAAAGTGATGGCCCGTCTGGAGGCCGAGCAGGCCAACCCACAGGCGGATGTGCTGATCTCCGCTTCATGGGATACCGCGGAGGATCTGCACCAGCGGGGTTGGTTGCTGCCTTTTCACAGCGCCAACGCCGACAAGGTACCGGCTAATCTGAAATCGGCGGACTATATCGCCCAGGGGGTCTCGGCGCTTGGCATCGTCTGGAACAGCAAAAGCGGCACTCCGGAGCCGAAAGAGTGGCGGGATCTCACCCAGCCGGCGTTTAAAGATAAGGTGACGACGCCTGACCCGGCGCTCTCCGGCGCGTCGCTGGATCTGCTGATTGGCCTGCAAAACAGCATGGGCGACCAGGCCTGGCAGCTGTTTGACGATCTGAAAAAGAACGGCATGGTGGTCAGCGGCCCCAACGCCCAGGCGGTGACGCCGGTGATGCAGGGGGCGAAAGCGGCTGTGTTCGGCGCGGTGGATTATGTCTCCTACGGCAATATTCAGCAGGGCGAGTCGCTGAAGGTGATCTTCCCGGCCAGCGGGACGGTGATTGCCCCACGCCCGATGATGATCCTCAAAACCAGCCAGCATGCCGACGAGGCCAAAGCCTTTATCGATTACGTGCTGTCGCCGGAAGGTCAGGCGCGGGTCGCCGACGCCTGGCTGATGCCCGCTCGCCGCGATGTGGCCGCTAAACGCCCGCTGCTGGACGCGCTGAAGGTCTTGCCCACCAGCGGCGAGGGGAGTAGCGAGCGTAGCGCCGTCCTGACCCGCTTCAGTCAGCTGTATGCCCAATAATTGACACGATTCTCCGGCGCTGGCCGCCGGAGAACGCTTCGTTTCAGGAACCGCTGTGAAACAAAAATTCCTTTCCGGCGTGACGCTTGCCGCCCTGACGCTGCTGGTCGCGTTACCGCTGTTGTTTATTCTGCTGCAGGCGATTTTTCCCCATTTTAGCGCCGGTTCGCTCCATGACGCCTTTGGCGGCGTCTCGCCGCTGCTGGCCGACCCCCAGCTGCCGTCGATGCTCGGCGGTACGCTGTGGATTGCCGGCGGCGTGGCGCTGGCCAGCGTGATGATCGGCCTGCCGCTCGGCATTCTGCGCGGTATGTTTTCGTTGCCGCTGCCCCGGCTGTGGGACCTGCTGTTTTTGATCCCCTTTCTGACGCCGCCCTATATCTCGGCGCTCTCGTGGATGCTGGCTCTGCAAAGCCAGGGCTATCTGCAGCAGCTGACCGGCTGGCAGCTAAACGATCTGCTGTTCAGCCGCAGCGGGATCGTGCTGGTGATGACCTTTAACATTTTTCCGGTGGTTTACTTTGCCGTCTCCCGCAGCCTGCTGGCGAGCGGGCAACGGCTGGCGATGGTCGCCCGGGTCCATGGCGCCAGCGCCTGGCGCGCCTTCTGGCACGTGACGCTGCCGATGCTCTCCCCGGCGCTGGCGGCGGGGATGCTGCTGGCGTTTACTCTCGCCATCGAGGAGTTTGGCGTCCCGGCGGCGCTGGGCAGTCGGGCGGGAGTAGTGATGCTGACGGTGGGCATTGAGAAAAAGCTGGCCGACTGGCCGGTGGATCTCACCGGCGCTGCGCTGCTGTCGCTGCTGCTGATGGCGGTGGCGTTGTTCGCCTGGTGGCTGCAAACGCGGCTGGTGGGGGAGAAGGAGGTCACCAGCGTCACCGGTAAACCGGGAGAAAACCGCGGAGCGTCGCTGGGCTGGATGACGCTGCCCGCGCTGCTGGTGATGGCGGCCGTCGGCGGCCTGGCGGTCGGGGTCCCCGCCGTCTCGATGATGCTCACCAGCCTGATGGGCACCCTCTCGGGCGGGGTGAGCCTGGAGAATGTCACGCTGCGTCACTTCGCGGCGCTGTTCGACCAGCAGGGCGATGCCCTGTCGGCCCTCGGCGTCAGCCTGTCGCTGGCGTTAGGTTCGGCGCTGATCGTCGGCGCGCTGGGGCTGCTGGCCGCCTGGCTGGTAATGGTGCAGAAGATCAAAGGGCGCGGGGTGGTGGATGCGCTGTCGCTGATGCCGGCGGCGCTGCCCGGCGTGGTGGTGGGGGTGGGATTGATCCTGCTGTGGAATCAGCCCTTCTGGCCGCGCTCGCCCTACAACACGCTGTGGATGCTGCTGCTCTCCTATTGCTGCCTGCTGCTGCCCTGGCCGGTGCGCTATGTCGGCAGCGCGCTGCGCCAGCTGGGCCCGAACCTTGAGCCCGCCGCCCGGGTGCACGGCGCGTCGCCGCTGCGGGCGCTGCGGTTGATTGTCCTGCCGCTGGTCTTTCCGGCGCTGCTGGCGGCGATGCTGATGGTGTTTGCGGTGGCGTCCCGGGAGCTGGTGACTTCGCTGCTGCTGTCGCCCGCCGGCACGCAGACCGTGGCGGTGTTTATCTGGCGCCAGTTTGAACAAGGATCCGTTGGTCAGGGCATGGCGATGGCCAGCCTGACGCTGTTGACCGGTCTGGTCCTGATGCTGACGGCGCTGGCGCTGATGCAGCGCAGCACGCGCGGTTAACAGCAAGCGCACAAAAAAGAGGGTCGGCGCGGAAAAATAGGCTATAAATGTCGGACACCTACAGCTGGAGACCCTGATGAGTCCCTTTTTACGCGCCTATTTTTCCCGTCTGGGCTGGACGGGCGAGCCTGATGTTTCCATTGATACCTTGCGCCAACTGCATCTGCAGCATAACAGCGCCATCCCCTTTGAAAACCTCGACGTCCTGCTGCCGCGCGAGATCCATCTTGACGACCTGGCGCTGGAAGAGAAGCTGATCGCCGGCCGCCGCGGGGGGTATTGTTTTGAACAAAATGGCCTGCTGGAGCGCGCGCTGCGCGAAATAGGCTTTAACGTTCGCAGCCTGCTTGGCCGGGTGGTGCTGGCCAATCCGCCGCAGATGCCGCCGCGCACTCACCGTTTATTGCTGGTGGAAGTGGCGGGCGAGCGCTGGGTAGCCGACGTTGGCTTCGGCGGCCAGACGCTGACCGCGCCGATTAAGCTGCTGGCCGATATCCCGCAGCAGACGCCGCACGGCAGCTATCGTCTGGTGCATGAAGGGGATGAGTGGACGCTGCAGTTCAACCATCACGAACACTGGCAGTCGATGTACCATTTCGATTTAGGCCGCCAGTATGCGTCTGATTATGTGATGGGTAACTTCTGGTCGGCGCACTGGCCGCAGTCCCACTTCCGTCACCACCTGCTGATGTGCCGTCATCTGCCTGACGGCGGCAAAATGACCCTCACCAATTTCCACTTTACCCACTGGGAGAATAACCACGTGGTGGAGAAGGTCGATTTTGCCGATGTCTCCGCGCTGTACGAAGGGCTGCAAACCCGCTTCGGCCTGGGCGTGGACGATCCTAAACATGGCTTCAGCGAAGCGGCGCTGGCGGCGGTGATGGCGGCTTTCGATACGCATCCGGAAGCCGGGAAGTAAATTTCCTCATGCCCGGCGGCGCTGCGCTGACCGGGCCAGGGGAAAGATATCGAAGGGAGATAGAAGCGTTTATGTAAGCCGGGTAAGGCGTAGCCGCGATCCGGTAAACTAACGGCACAACGCGTTAAATGGCTTCCGCCAGCAGCCAATGCCTGCGATGGAACTACGCCGCGCCATAGAGGATCGTTATCGTCGTAATGTCAAAGTCAGCTAAAACAATTCCAGAGTAATCATCTTATTCAAATAACGGCTAAACGCCGTCTCGTCCAGGGTCTGGGTGCCGAGGGCGTAAATCCCGTCGAGGCCGCACACCAGGGCGATAAAACGCCAGGCGATATCCGCCGGCGGCTCGGTCGAATGAAACTCACCGCAGGCGAGGCCCTGCTCAACGATCGCCACGGTCTCGGCATGCCACATGGTCATGGTTAGCAGGTAGGCCGCTTTGATGTCCGGGTCGCTGTCGGCCAGTACCTGGCCTTCCCGCCACAGGCGGATATAGGGTTCCAGCCGGCCATCCTCGCTGCCGATCATCGAGAATAACCGCTCGCGCCAGCTGGCGTCCTCGGCCACCAGCGGCATGTCGAGCATCTCGCGGATAAGACGGATGAACACCTGGGACTTCAGCTCGCCGATGGAGGCGAAGTGGTGGTGCAGTTGCCCGGCGGCCACCTGCGCTTCGCGGGCGATCTGCCGCACGGTCATGGCGCTGAAGCCGCCGCGCAGCGCCAGGCGCATGGCGGCCTGCATAATCCCTTCCCGTCGCTCATCCCGCTGTAAATAGTGCATAGAACCCCGCTGATATCTGGCTTTGGCCGAGTGTAACAAAAAGTTGGACATGCGTTCAACAATCCGGCAGGATCGCCATCCTGGACGTGTGTCCAAGTTCTAACATTGAGGTACAAGCTATGTCACGGCAATGGATGACGCTGATGGCGATTTTGCTGGTTTATATTCCGGTGGCGATTGACGCCACGGTGTTGCATGTGGCCGCGCCGACCCTCAGCGTCGCGCTGGGCAGCAGCGGCAATGAGCTGCTGTGGATCATTGATATCTATTCATTGGTGATGGCCGGGATGGTGCTGCCGATGGGCGCCCTTGGCGATAAAATCGGCTTTAAACGTCTGCTGCTGCTCGGCAGCGCTATTTTTGGCGTCGCCTCGCTGTGCGCCGCACTGTCGCCGACGGCTCTGACGCTGATTGCCTCCCGTGCCCTGCTGGCGGTGGGGGCGGCGATGATCGTCCCGGCGACGCTGGCCGGCATCCGCAGCACCTTTGCCGAGGCCAGCCAGCGCAATATGGCGCTGGGGCTGTGGGCGGCGGTGGGCTCCGGCGGCGCGGCCTTTGGCCCGCTGGTGGGCGGCATATTATTGGAGCATTTCTACTGGGGATCGGTGTTCCTGATCAACGTGCCGATTGTGCTGGTGGTTATCGCCATTAACGCGAAAGTGGTGCCGCGCCAGCCCGCGCGCCGCGACCAGCCGCTGAACCTGCTGCAGGCGCTCATTTTGATTGCGGCGATCCTGATGCTGGTGTTTAGCGCCAAATCGGCCCTGAAGGGCCAGCTGGCGCTGTGGCTCACCGCGCTGGTGGCGATCGGCGGGGCGGCGATGCTCACCTGGTTTATCCGCAAACAGCTGTCGGCGGCCCGGCCGATGGTGGATATGCGACTGTTCACTCATCGCATTATTTTAAGCGGGGTGATGATGGCGATGACCGCCCTGATTACCCTGGTGGGTTTTGAGCTGTTGATGGCTCAGGAGCTGCAGTTTGTGCATCAGAAAACGCCGTTCGAGGCGGGGATGTTTATGCTGCCGGTGATGGTGGCCAGCGGCTTTAGCGGGCCGATTGCCGGGATGCTGGTGTCGAAGCTCGGGCTGCGCGAGGTGGCGACCGGCGGGATGTTGCTCAGCGCCTTCAGCTTTCTGGGCCTGGCGCTGACCGATTTCAGCACTCAGCAATGGTTGGCCTGGGGGCTGATGACGCTGCTGGGCTTTAGCGTCGCCAGCGCGCTGCTGGCCTCCAGCTCCGCCATTATGGCGGCGGCGCCGAAGGAGAAAGCGGCGGCGGCCGGGGCGATCGAAACCATGGCCTATGAGCTGGGCGCTGGCCTCGGCATTGCCCTGTTCGGCCTGATCCTGACCCGCAGCTACAGCGCCACCATTGTGCTACCGTCCGGGCTGAATGAGACCATGGCGCAGCGGGCGTCGTCATCGATCGGCGAGGCGGTCAGCCTGACCCAGGCGCTACCCGCCGGGGTGGCGGAGGCGCTGATGGCGGCGGCGAAGGCGGCCTTTACCCAGGCGCACAGTCTGGTGCTGGCGACAGCGGGGGTCATGCTTCTGCTGCTGGCCGCCGGGATCTGGCGCAGCCTCGCCACGGTGACGAAGCCGCAGACGGCGCTATAGCTGTAGCGACAGGTCCATCGCCGCGCGGCGTAGCGGGGCGAGGGCTTTCTCTTTTAACGCCGCGGCGCTGACCGTCGCGGCCGGCACCCCGACATTCAGCGCGGCCACCACCTGGCCATGACGCGACAGCACCGGCACCGCCAGCGAGCACAGGCCCACCTCTATCTGCCGGTCGGCGAGGGCATAGCCCTGCATGCGCACCCGATCAATCTCCGCGCGTAGCCCGGCCATATCGCACAGGGTGTGTGGGGTGTAGCGAATGAGCACGGCACGTGACAGTGTCACCTCCAGCTGCTCTTCCGGCAGCGCGCTGAGCAATACCCGACCCATCGACGTCGCCCACGCCGGCAGGCGACTGCCGCGTCCGATATCGACGCTCAATAAATTATTCACCGCCGCGCGGGCAATATAGAGCACGTTATCCCCGTCGAGTGTCGCCGCCGAACAGGATTCGCCGAGGGCTTTGCCGAGGCTGTCCAGCGCCGTCTGCGCCACTTTCGCCAGCGGGGTGCCGGCGAGATAGGCATGGCCCACCGCCAGCACCCGGGGGAGCAGCTCATAATGGCGGCCATCCGGGCTATGGACCATGCCCAGCGCGGCGAGGGTATACAGGCAGCGGCGTACCGCCGCGCGGGAAATTTGCGTTTTCTGGCTTAACTGGGAAATGGTCAGCCGCTGACGCTGTGGGGTGAAGGCGTTAAGCACCTCCAGACCGCGGGCCAGAGACAGCATAAAGTTGGGATCGTGCTCGGCCTGCCTGGCGCTCAGCGTATTGGGGATATTGTCGCTCATCGCATCCTTCTCCGTTGCAGCGTAAAGCTCACGGCAGATCACTATACATTGCGCAAAATGGGGCGCGCTGAATTGTGCCGGTTTTACCACCACGATCACATTAATAACCGTCTTTTAACAAACGCGTCGATAATCGCACAACATTTCGATTATCGCCGTTGACCATCCGCCAGGCCGAACCCTATTGTCAATGGCATAGCCCTCCCCGTTATGGATGTGGGTACAAAAAGTTATACATCTCATCAGGAAGCGAAAATGACTGCCACCGTAGAACGTATTGAGAGCTGGATTGTGGATGTCCCAACCATCCGGCCACATAAATTGTCGATGACCACCATGGGATGTCAGACGCTGGTGATCGTGCGCCTTACCCGCTCCGACGGCATCTGCGGCATTGGCGAGGCCACCACCATCGGCGGCTTGAGCTATGGCGTCGAGAGCCCGGAGACTATCTCGTCGGCGATAACGCATTACCTGACGCCGCTGCTGCTGGGGCAACCGGCTGATAACCTGAATGCGCTGACCGCCCGCATGAACAGCGCCATTAAAGGCAACACTTTTGCCAGGTCCGCCATTGAAACCGCGCTGCTGGATGCCCAGGGCAAAGCGCTGGGGCTGCCGGTGTCGGCGCTGCTCGGCGGCGCGCTGCAAACGGCGTTGCCGGTGCTGTGGACGTTAGCCAGCGGCGATACCGCGAAAGATATTGCCGAAGGGGAAAAACTGTTAGCCGAGCGGCGCCATCAGGCTTTTAAGCTGAAAATTGGCGCACGCGAATTAGCGACCGACCTGCGCCATACTCGCGCCATTGTGGAGGCGCTAGGGGATCGCGCCAGCATCCGCGTCGACGTCAATCAGGCCTGGGACGCCGCAACCGGCGCGAAAGGCTGCCGCGAGTTGGCGGCGATGGGCGTCGACCTCATCGAACAGCCGGTCAGCGCCCACGACAACGCGGCGCTGGTGCGGTTAAGCCAGCATATTGAAACCGCGATCCTCGCCGACGAAGCGGTGGCCACCGCTTACGATGGCTATCAACTGGCGCAGCAGGGCTTTACTGGCGCTTACGCGCTGAAAATCGCCAAGGCCGGCGGACCGAACAGCGTACTGGCGCTGGCCCGCGTCGCCCAGGCGGCGGGTATTGGCCTGTATGGCGGCACCATGCTGGAGGGGACCGTCGGGACTGTCGCCTCGCTACACGCCTGGTCGACGCTGCCGCTGCAGTGGGGCACCGAAATGTTCGGCCCGCTGTTGCTGAAAGACGATATCGTCAGCGTACCGCTCTCCTTTGCCGACGGCGAGGTGGTGCTCCCGCAAATCCCGGGTCTTGGCGTCGAGCTGGATGAAGACAAACTGCGTTTTTACACCCGCCAGGCGTAGCGGGAAACAGGAGAAACAGATGCTATTTAAAGTGGATATGACCGTGAATATACCGCTCGGCTTTCCCGTCGCCGAAGCGGAGGAAATAAAACAACGCGAAAAAGCCTATTCGCAACAATTACAGCGGGAAGGCAAATGGCGACATATCTGGCGCGTCGCCGGTCTTTACGCCAATGTCAGTATTTTCGATGTCAAAGATACCGAAGAGTTACATCAAATATTAATGGGATTGCCGCTGTATCCTTTTATGGATATTCGCGTCGAGGCGCTGTGCCGCCATCCCTCGTCTGTTCGTGACGATGATAGCTAATAATAACACCTGACCTCATGCCGGGGTGACCCGGTAAATACCCTACAACGATAAGAGAGAATAATAATGAGTAATGCTTTCGTACAACAAGAAGCCGTGCAGAAATTATTACGTGAAGGGGCGGGTTTACATGTCCCTGGCGGAAACGAACGTTTTAAAGCCATTATTCACCGTCTGCTGGAGAATATCTGTACGCTGATCGACGACTATAACATCACCGAAGAAGAGTTCTGGCATGCGGTGAACTATCTGCATGCGCTGGGTGGTCGTCAGGAGGCGGCGCTGCTGGCGGCAGGGCTGGGTCTGGAGCATTTCCTCGACCTGCGTCAGGATGCCATTGACGCAGCGGCGCGCCGGGAAACCGGCACCCCGCGCACCATCGAAGGGCCGCTGTATGTGGCCAATGCGCCGCTGGCCGAAGGTCACGCCCGGATGGATGATGGCGCCGACCCAGGGGAAGTGATGTGGCTGCATGGCCAGGTCAAAGATACCGAGGGCCGGCCGGTGGCCAACGCCATCGTCGATATCTGGCACGCCAATACCCTCGGCAATTACTCCTTCTTCGACCCGAGCCAGAGCGAATACAACCTGCGCCGTCGGATCCGTACCGGCGCCGATGGCCGCTATAGCGTGCGCAGCATCCTGCCTTCCGGCTACGGCTGTCCGCCGGATGGACCAACGCAGAAATTGCTGGATCAGTTAGGCCGCCACGGCAACCGTCCGGCGCATATTCACTTCTTCGTCTCCGCGCCGGGGCATAAACATCTCACCAGCCAGATCAACCTCAGCGGCGATAAATACCTGTGGGATGATTTTGCCTTCGCCACCCGCGACGGTCTGATTGTCGACCCGATTAAAGTGACGGACCGCGAGACTATCGCGCAGCGCGACCTTGAGGGAGAGCACACTGAGGTCTGTTTTGATTTCACCCTGTGTAAAGCGCTCAGCGCCGACGAAGAGCAGCGCGGCGCCCGCCTGCGCGCCAAAGCGTAATCTGCTGTAACGGCCCCGGGCACGCGGTTGCCCGGGCCAGACATTGCACCTGAAAGCTAACAATTCACCCGGTTTATTTCATCCTGAATACTGCAGGAGGGACTGACTCATGCAAAAAACGCTATCAGCGCTTAAAGACAAAATTAACAACGCCTTAATTGTCGATCGTGAAAATCATATTTACCGCTGCCATCGGTCGATATTTACCGACCCGCAGCTGTTTGAATTTGAAATGAAGCATATCTTCGAAGGTAACTGGGTATTTCTCGCCCATGAAAGCCAAATTGCCGAACCGGGTGATTATTATACCCTGACGCTGGGGCGTCAGCCGGTGATTATTACCCGCGATAAAAAGCATGAGCTGCATGCGTTAATTAACAGCTGCGCTCATCGCGGCGCCATGTTATGTCGAAGGAAAACCGGGAATAAAAACTCTTTTACCTGTCCGTTTCACGGCTGGACCTTCAGCAATAACGGCAAATTATTAAAAGCCAAAGATGAAAGCACCGGCGCTTATCCTGACACCTTCAAACAGGAAGGATCTCACGACCTGCAAAAGCTGCCGCGTTTTCAGTCCTATCGCGGTTTTTTATTCGGTAGCCTCAATGCCGACGTGCAGCCGCTGGAAGCCTATCTCGGGGAAACTTGTAAAATCATCGATCTGATCGTCGACCAGGCGCCGGAGGGGCTGGAAGTGCTCAAGGGTTCGTCGAGCTACGTTTACGAAGGCAACTGGAAGCTGGGCGCGGAGAACGGCGCTGATGGCTACCATGTCAGCGTGGTGCACTGGAGCTACGCCTCCACCATGTCGCGACGCAACTATGAAGCGCAAGGCACCCATGCGGTGGACGCCAACGGCTGGTCAAAAAGCCTCGGCGGCGGCTACGGATTTGACAACGGCCACATGCTGCTGTGGACCCGGGCGCTGAACCCGGAGGTGCGCCCGGTGTATGCCCATCGCGAGCGTCTGCAGGCGGAATTCGGCGAACGGCGCGCCGACCAGATGGTCAACGAAACCCGCAACCTGTGCCTGTACCCCAACGTCTATCTGATGGATCAATTCTCCACCCAGATCCGCGTCATTCGTCCGCTGGCGGTGGACAAAACCGAAGTCACTATCTGGTGCTTTGCCCCGAAGGGAGAATCCGACCAGGCGCGGGCCCTGCGTATCCGCCAGTATGAAGATTTCTTTAACGTTAGCGGGATGGGCACCCCGGACGATCTCGAAGAGTTCAGCGCCTGTCAGCGCGGCTATCTCGGTGAAAATCTGGCGTGGAGCGATCTCAGCCGCGGCGCGTTGCGCTGGGTCGATGGTCCGGATGAGCATGCGCAGCACGCCGGATTTAATCCGCGCTTAAGCGGCGTGAAATCGGAGGACGAGGCGCTGTACATCGCCCATCACCATCACTGGCAGACGCTGATGCTCGCGGCGATTGAACAAGAGCAGCAGCGCTATGACCAGTCGATCACCCAGCGTGTGGAGGTGGCCTGATGCTGAACCTCGAACAGGTACGCCAGTTTCTCTATCACGAAGCCCGTCTGCTGGATGACCGTCAGTGGGATGAATGGCTCAGCTGCTACAGCCCGCAGGTGATCTACTGGATGCCGGCGTGGGGCGACGACGATCAGCTGACGCGCGACCCGCAAAAAGAGATTTCGCTTATCTACTATCCCAACCGGGAAGGGCTGGAGGATCGCGTTTACCGCATTAAAACCGAGCGCTCCGGGGCCAGCACGCCGGAGCCGCGGACCACCCATATCATCAGCAACGTCGAACTGCTGGGGGAGAGCGACGAGGGGCTGGAGGTGCGTTACAGCTGGGTGACCTGGAGCCACCGCTATCAGCACACCGATGCCTTTTTCGGCGCCACCTGCTGCACGCTGACCGAGCAGGACGGCCGGCCGCAGATCGTGCGCAAAACCGTGCGCCTGAATAACGACTATATCCGTCAGGTGATTGACGTTTACCACATTTAAGAGGCGCCTATGACCTTCACTATTGCTCTTAATTTTGAGGACGGTATCACCCGCTTTATTCAATGCCATGCCGGAGAGAAAGTCCTGGATGCTGCCTATCGGCAGAAGGTGAATCTGCCGATGGACTGCTCGGACGGCGTGTGCGGCACCTGCAAATGCCACTGCGCCAGCGGGGAATACGATCTCGGCGAGGAGTATCTCGACGAGGCGTTAAGCGATGAGGAAGCGCAGGCCCGCCAGGTGCTGACCTGCCAGATGGTGCCGACCAGCGACTGCGTTGTCGATGTGCCGGTGGCCGCCGCGCAGTGTAAAACCGCCCTGACGAACACCGGGGCGCAGGTGCGACAGGTGAATTGTCTGTCCGATACCGCCATCGAGCTGGTGGTCGCCCTCGATGAGCCGCTGGACTTCCTGGCGGGGCAGTACGTCAACATTCAGGTGCCAGGCACGCCGCACGTTCGCGCCTATTCCTTCAGCTCACGGCCAGGCTCGGCAGAAGGGCGTTTCCTGATCCGTAACGTGCCCGGCGGCATGATGAGCCAGTGGTTAACCCTGCAGGCGCGGCCCGGCGATCGTCTTACCCTCAGCGGCCCGATGGGCAGCTTCTATCTGCGCCACGGCGAACGTCCGCTGCTGATGCTGGCCGGCGGTACCGGGCTGGCGCCGCTGCTCTCCATGCTCGAGACCTTGCAGGCGCAGAACGCCGCGCGCCCGGTGACCCTGATGTATGGCGTCACGCGCGACGCGGACCTGGTGAAGACCGAGGCGCTGGAGGCATTCCGTCAGCAGTTAACCCACTTTCGCTGGCTGCCGGTGGTGGCGGATGAAAACAGTCCTTGCCCGCAGCGCGGCTTCGTCACCGACCATCTTAACGACGCCATGCTGAATAATGGCGAGGTCGATATCTACCTTTGCGGCCCGCCGCCGATGGTCAACGCGGTCGCCACGGCGCTGCGCGAGCGAGGGATCACCCCGGCGGGCTTCTGGTACGAGAAATTTATCGCCAGCCAGAGCGCGGCGGCATAAGGAGGCAGTATGCGTTTTAGCGATAAAGTGGTCGCCATCACCGGCGCGGCCCAGGGCATTGGCCGACAAACCGCGGAGCAGGCGGCTGCGGAAGGCGCGGCTCTGCTGCTCATCGATCGTTCGCCCTGGGTGCATGAGCTGGCGGCGACGCTGGCTCAGTCCGGCAGTCAGGTGCTGGCGCTGGAGGCGGACCTGGAACAGTGGCCGAGCGCCGAGCAGGCGTTTGCCGACGGGGTGGCGCATTTTGGCCGCATCGATGTGTTAATCAATAACGTCGGGGGGACCATCTGGGCGCGGCCGTTTGCCGAATACCAACCGGAGCAGATTGAGAAAGAGATCCGCCGCTCGCTGTTTCCTACCCTGTGGGGCTGCCGCGCGGCGCTACCGTGGATGCTGAAGCAGGGCAAAGGCTGCATCGTCAATATCTCGTCGGTGGCGACAGCAGGGGTCAACCGGGTGCCTTACTCGGCGGCGAAAGGCGGCGTCAATGCGCTGACCCGGTCGATTGCCATGGAGTACGGCGGCAGCGGCATCCGCATCAATGCCGTCGCACCGGGCGGGACGGAGGCGCCGCCGCGCCTGACGCCGCGTAACGACGAGCAGCCCAGTGAACAGGAGAAGGCGTGGTATCAGCAGGTGGTCGATCAGACGGTGGCCAGCAGTCTGATGCACCGCTACGGCACGCTGGCGGAACAGGCAAACGCGATCCTGTTTCTCGCCAGCGATGAGGCCAGCTATATCACCGGCGTCACCCTCCCGGTGGCGGGCGGCGATCTCGGCTAACGGCGGGTCGCGTACCAGCAGAGCAGGGAGCCGAGACACACCATCCCGGCCCCCTGCCAGAACGACCATGATAGCGCGGCGCTAAGCAGGATCGCCGCCAGCGCGGAGGAGAGCACCGGCGTGAAGTAGGAGGCCGCCGCCAGCAGGCTGACGTTGCCGTGGAGGATCCCCACGTTCCACGCGGCGTAGGCCAGACCGAGCGCCACCGCTACCGTCAGCAGCTTGATGCTGACCGGCCAGCTGAAGACCATCGGCGGCTGCGGCGTGGCGAGAAACTTCAGCCATAGCGTCAGCGCGGTTAACAGGACGAACAGGGTAATGGCATTTTTGCCGCCGGCATATTTGGCCGTCACCGTGCAGTAGGCCGCCCAGATAAAGGCGCCGACAAAGGCCAGCAGATAGCTGAGCGGACTGGAGATGACGTTGCTGATAATCTCCTCCAGCTGCAGGCCGTGCTCACCCCCCAACACCCAGCCGACGCCAAGCAGGGCGAGAAGCAAACCGGGGATCACCAGCCAGCTGCTTTTCTGACCATTAAACAGGATGGCGAACAGGATGGTCAGGCTGGGCCACAGATAATTGACCATCCCCACCTCAATGGCCTGCTGACGGCTGGCGGCATAGCCCAGGGACAGCGCGAGGCAGATTTCATAGCTGACAAACAGCACGCTGCCGGCCAGCAGATAGCGGCGCGGGATCTGGCGCAGGTTAGGGAAACCGACGGTAAAAATCAGCAGCAGGCCGCTGAGGCTGTAAATCATCGCCGCGCCGCCGACCGGTCCCAGTCCTTCGCTGACGCCGCGAATCAATCCGACCATCGTGCTCCATAAAATAATGGCGGCGAAGCCGATGGTCGTGGCTCTCTTTTTCTCCATGCTTATCCTGAGGGTTACGCGAATGCAGCCGGCATATATATCATCTTTTGACCGCCGCGGGGTGAAATTTTCCGCCATGGGTAACCCCTGGGGATTAGTGAAAACGGCCGCGGCTGGCGATTAAGGGGGAGTGGGTTTTGCTCCTTGATTTGACGCAAATTTTCCCGGGATTTTACTGTTAGTTTCCTCCGCGCGATGAATCAACATCCTGCATGGAGGAATGCAATGGACGTCAGCCGCAGAAAGTTCTTTAAGATCTGCGCAGGCGGTATGGCCGGAACCACAGCTGCCGCCCTGGGCTTTGCCCCCAAAATGGCGCTGGCTCAGGCACGCAACTACAAATTGCTGCGTGCGAAAGAGATCCGCAACACCTGCACTTACTGCTCCGTTGGCTGCGGGCTATTAATGTATAGCCTCGGCGACGGCGCGAAAAACGCTAAAGAAGCGATTTACCATATCGAAGGAGATCCGGACCATCCGGTGAGCCGCGGCGCGTTATGCCCGAAAGGCGCCGGCCTGCTGGACTATGTCCACAGTGATAACCGCCTGCGCTACCCGGAGTACCGCGCCCCGGGATCCGATAAATGGCAGCGACTCTCCTGGGATGAAGCCTTCAGCCGCATTGCCCGGCTGATGAAAGCCGACCGCGACGCTAACTTTATGGAAAAGAACGAGCAGGGCGTAACGGTTAACCGCTGGCTTTCCACCGGCATGCTGTGCGCCTCGGCGGCGAGTAATGAGACCGGCATGCTGACGCAAAAATTTGTGCGATCGCTCGGCATGCTGGCGGTAGACAACCAGGCGCGCGTCTGACACGGACCAACGGTAGCAAGTCTTGCTCCAACATTTGGTCGCGGTGCGATGACTAACCACTGGGTGGATATCAAAAACGCGAACGTCGTGGTGGTGATGGGCGGTAACGCCGCGGAAGCCCACCCGGTGGGATTCCGCTGGGCGATGGAGGCGAAGAACAACAACGACGCCACGCTTATCGTCGTCGACCCGCGCTTTACGCGCACTGCGTCGGTGGCCGATATCTATGCGCCGATTCGCTCCGGTACCGACATTACCTTCCTGTCGGGGGTGCTGCTGTACCTGATCGAACATAACAAAATCAATGCCGAGTACGTGAAGCACTACACCAACGCCAGCCTGCTGGTGCGGGATGATTTTGCCTTCGAAGAGGGGCTGTTCAGCGGCTATGATGCGGACAAACGCCAGTATGATAAATCGTCCTGGAACTACCAGTTCGATGAAAACGGCTACGCTAAACGCGATGAGACGCTAAGCCATCCGCGCTGCGTGTGGAATCTGCTGAAGCAGCACGTTTCCCGTTACACGCCAGAGGTGGTCGAAAACATCTGCGGTACGCCGAAAGCGGACTTCCTCAAGGTGTGCGATGTGCTGGCCTCAACCAGCGCCGCCGATCGCACCACCACCTTCCTGTATGCCCTGGGCTGGACGCAGCACACCGTCGGCGCGCAGAACATTCGCACCATGGCGATGATCCAATTGCTGCTCGGCAATATGGGCATGGCCGGCGGTGGCGTGAATGCCCTGCGCGGTCACTCTAATATTCAGGGGCTGACCGACCTTGGCCTGCTGTCTACCAGCCTGCCAGGCTACCTGACCCTGCCTTCTGAAAAGCAGCCGGATCTGCAGACGTACCTGGCGGCCAACACGCCAAAAGCGACCCTGCCGGACCAGGTGAACTACTGGAGCAACTACCCGAAATTCTTTGTCAGCCTGATGAAATCCTTCTACGGCGAGGCGGCGCAAAAAGAGAACGACTGGGGCTTTGAGTGGTTACCAAAGTGGGACCAGGCTTACGACGTTATCAAATACTTCAACATGATGGATAACGGCAAAGTCACTGGCTATATCTGCCAGGGCTTTAACCCGGTCGCGTCCTTCCCGGACAAAAACAAAGTGGTTCGCAGCCTGAGCAAGCTGAAGTATATGGTGGTTATCGATCCGCTGGTCACCGAAACTTCCACTTTCTGGCAGAACCACGGTGAGTCTAATGACGTCGACCCGTCGACGATCCAGACGGAAGTCTTCCGCCTGCCATCGACCTGCTTTGCTGAAGAGGACGGTTCGATCGCCAACTCCGGCCGCTGGCTGCAGTGGCACTGGAAAGGTCAGGATGCCCCAGGTGAAGCACGTAACGACGGCGAGATCCTGGCCGGGATTTACCATCGCCTGCGCGAACTGTACCGCACCGAAGGCGGTAAAGGCGCAGAGCCGCTGCTGAAGATGAGCTGGCGCTATAAGCAGCCGGACCATCCGGAATCGGAAGAAGTCGCGAAAGAGAACAACGGCTATGCGCTGGCGGATCTTTATGACGCCAACGGCACCCTGGTGGCGAAAAAAGGCCAGCTGCTGAATAGCTTCGCGCTGCTGCGCGACGACGGGACGACGGCGTCTTCCTGTTGGATCTATGCCGGCAGCTGGACGGAGCAGGGCAACCAGATGGCGAATCGCGATAATGCCGACCCTTCGGGTCTGGGCAATACGCTGGGCTGGGCCTGGGCGTGGCCGCTCAATCGTCGGGTGCTGTACAACCGCGCTTCGGCCGATATCAACGGCAGGCCCTGGGATGCGAAGCGGATGCTGATCCAGTGGAACGGCAGCAAGTGGGTCGGGAATGATATTCCGGACTTCAATACCGCGCCGCCAGGGAGCAACACCGGGCCGTTTATCATGCAGCAGGAGGGGCTGGGTCGCCTGTTTGCGCTCGATAAACTGGCGGAAGGGCCGTTCCCGGAGCACTACGAGCCGATGGAAACCCCGCTTGGCACTAACCCGCTGCACCCGAAGGTGATCTCCAGCCCGGTGGTGCGTTTGTATGAAGAGGACGCCATCCGCTTAGGTAAGAAGGATAAGTTCCCGTATGTCGGGACCACCTATCGTCTGACCGAGCATTTCCATACCTGGACCAAGCATGCGCTGCTCAATTCCATCGCGCAGCCGGAACAGTTTGTCGAAATTAGCGAAGGGCTGGCAAAAGCGAAAGGGATTGCCAACGGCGACCGGGTGAAAGTCAGCAGCCAGCGCGGCTTTATTCGCGCGGTAGCGGTGGTGACGCGCCGCCTGCAAACGCTCAACGTCAACGGCCAGCAGGTGGAGACCGTCGGGATCCCGCTGCACTGGGGTTTTGAAGGCGTGGCTCGCAAAGGCTATATCGCTAACACCCTGACGCCGAACGTTGGCGATTCCAACTCGCAAACGCCGGAATATAAGGCGTTTCTGGTCAACATCGAGAAAGCGTAAGGAGCGATTCAATGGCGATGGAAACACAAGACATTATTAAACGCTCCGCGACCAACCCGATCACCCCCGCGCCGCGCGCGCGGGACCATAAAGCGGAAGTCGCCAAGCTTATCGATGTCTCCTCCTGCGTGGGCTGTAAAGCCTGCCAGGTGGCCTGCTCCGAATGGAATGACATCCGCGATGACGTGGGGCACTGCGTCGGGGTGTACGATAACCCGGCGGATCTTAGCGCCAAATCCTGGACGGTAATGCGCTTTAGCGAGACCGAACAGAACGGCAAGCTGGAGTGGCTTATCCGCAAGGATGGCTGTATGCACTGCGCAGAGCCGGGTTGTCTGAAGGCCTGCCCATCCGCCGGGGCGATTATTCAGTACGCCAACGGCATCGTCGATTTCCAGCAGGAAAACTGCATCGGCTGCGGCTACTGCATTGCTGGCTGTCCCTTTAACGTACCGCGTCTCAATAAAGAGGATAACCGGGTCTATAAATGCACCTTGTGCGTGGACCGGGTCAGCGTCGGTCAGGAACCGGCGTGCGTGAAAACCTGTCCTACCGGCGCGATCCACTTCGGTACGAAGAAAGAGATGCTGGAGGTGGCCGAGGAGCGGGTGGCTAAGCTGAAAAAACGCGGTTATGCCAGGGCCGGGATTTACAACCCGCAGGGCGTCGGCGGCACCCATGTGATGTACGTCCTGCATCATGCCGACCAGACCGAGCTGTATCACAAGCTGCCGAAGGAACCGCAGATCGATACCAGTATCAATCTGTGGAAGGGGGCGCTGAAGCCGCTGTCGGCGGCGGGCTTTATCGCCACCTTTGCCGGGCTTATCTATCACTACATCGGTATCGGGCCGAACAAGGAAGTTGACGACGATGAGGAGAAGCATGATGAGTAAATCGAAGATGATAGTGCGCACGACCTTTATCGATCGCGCCTGTCACTGGACGGTGGTAATCGCTTTCTTCCTCGTGGCGCTGTCGGGAATATCGTTTTTCTTCCCGACGCTGCAGTGGCTGACGGAAACCTTCGGTACCCCGCAGATGGGGCGTATTCTGCACCCCTTCTTTGGCGTGCTGATTTTTATCGCCCTGATGTTTATGTTAGTGCGTTTTGTCCACCACAACATCCCGGATAAACAGGATATTCCGTGGCTGAAAGGCATTGTGGAGGTGCTGAAAGGCAACGAGCATAAGGTGGCGCGGGTCGGTAAATATAACGCCGGGCAGAAGATGATGTTCTGGACCATTATGAGCATGATTTTCGTGCTGCTGGTGACCGGGGTGATAATCTGGAGGCCCTGGTTTGCCCAATATTTCCCGATTCCGGTGATTCGCTATAGCCTGCTGATACACGCCACTTCGGCCATTATTCTGATCCACGCCATCCTTATCCATATGTATATGGCGTTCTGGGTGAAGGGGTCGATTAAGGGGATGATTGAAGGCAAAGTCAGCCGCCGCTGGGCGAAGAAACACCACCCGCGCTGGTATCGCGATGTCGAACGCCTTGAAGCGATGAAAGAGAGTCGCGAAGGGATGAAGTAAGCCTTCACGGCGCGAAACCCGCTCCGGAGATGTCGGAGCGGGTTCCCGGCAGTCAGCAGTTCGTGATAAGTGTATCGATTGAATCGATAACGCCCTGGCGCGCATGACTCAGATTGCAGACGAAATCCTGTGGCTGGATCCGTTTATTATTTAAGTTACTGATCATTGGCGTACAAAGTAAAAAGCTGTCAAATTCAATATTTATCCTTGGTACGACATGCTGATGCCAGCGTGGTAACTGTTGTGGTCGCATTAAAGGAATAATGACTCTCGTGGCCAGGTCTGCATAATAATCATTCTGCACAATCATATAATATGGCAGGGTTTTATTTGTCTGAGCAGAACAATTTCGATAAACATTGAATTGTTCAAGCATCATAGTACCCTGAAAAATTCATCATCAGTAAGAGTGCCTCCTTTTGCAATAAATTCATTCATTGCGGCAATGAATTCCTTGTGCTGTCTCTGTTTATCTGCTTCTCGTAAATCCTTACCTGGCTGTACTGACACCTTCTGGACGGGTACGTCAGTGGGTCTTTTACGTAGCGTATTACTTTTCATCATAGGCTCCTTGCGGTTGGTTCTGTGATTATTCACTTTACTCACTAAAAGATAAATGCCAGCAGTAATTTTAATGTTTATTTTGCGAGGCAGCTTCCAGAGGAAAGTAATCGCCTGAAATATTAATGGTTATAGTAATAAACCCGGCGCTGGTATTAACCAGCGCGGCGGGAAATAATCAGAACTTCTCCGGAATAAAGCGGAAGGGAAAATTGGTCTGTTTCATTTTACCAATTTTGCGCTTCGGCAGCGTGACATGCTCCACTGGCAAGGCTTCGTAGGGGATCTGCGACAGCAGGTGGGTGATGATATTCAGACGCACCCGCTTTTTATCCTCGGAGCGGGCGACGAACCACGGCGCCCAGGCGGTGTCGGTGGCGGCGAACATGGCGTCGCGGGCGGCGGTATATTCATCCCAGCGATTGAAAGACTTGATGTCCATCGGCGAGAGCTTCCAGATCTTGCGCCCGTCGTCGATGCGATCCCGCAGGCGCCGCTCCTGCTCCTGCGGGGAGACCTCCAGCCAGTACTTGAGCAGGATAATGCCCGACTCGACCATGCCGCGCTCCACCATCGGCTCGCCGTCGAGAAATTTCTGCACCTCCTCCGGGGTACAAAAGCCCATCACGCGTTCGACGCCGGCGCGGTTGTACCAGCTGCGATCGAAAATCACGATTTCCCCAGCCGCCGGGAGATGCTTGATATAGCGCTGAAAATAGAGCTGACTTTTCTCGCGTTCGGTGGGCGAGGGTAAGGCGACGACCCGGAAGATACGCGGGCTGACGCGCTCGGTGATCGCCTTAATGGTGCCGCCTTTGCCGGCGCCGTCCCGGCCTTCAAAGACGATGCACACCTTCAACCCTTTATGCACCACCCAGCGCTGCAGTTTCACCAGCTCCACGTGGAGCTTGCGCAACGCCTTCTCATACGCTTTATTGTCAAGCGGGGCGATCTTCACCGCCGCGTCGACCGGATTACCGCTTTTCTTATTACCCATCGCCATGCTCCGTGTTGCCGAGGTATCCCTTTGAAGTGTAATCCTTCACCGGCGAGGCGGTGGAAAATATTCCGCCCGGGACGGGTTAGCGGGCGCTCCCCGCGGCGATGACTTCCAGTCCCACCCGCTGCCCCCACGACAGCTCAAGGGTGTTACCGTCCGGGTCGGCAAAGAAAGCGAAATAGCCTACCGGATCGCCCAACTGCTCCGGTTCCCGACGCAAAACGCCTTCCCGCCGCGCCTGAGCGACTTTCTCATCGATCTCCGCCTGGGTGCGCAGGCGACGCCGAGATGGCCGAACGGACCCAGCGGCGTGTCGGCAGGGTCATCACTTTGCACCAGCACCAGGGCGAAAGGTCGGGTGCGATCGCTGAGCCACGCCACTTTACGCGCCGAGGGGAGGTCGGGTTCGCGCTGGTGAATAACGGTCATCGCCGTATAGCGGGTATAAAAATCGATGCTGCTGGCCAGACAGCGGACGGTAAAGGCGACATGGGTAAAGCCGACATCAACATTTTGCATGGATGATTCTCCCGAGGTGAACGATGTCTCGACTTTACAACCTCAAGTTAACTTGAGATCAATCCGCGATGTATCCCTGCGTGCCCACCAATTTTTACAGGGGATTATCCACCGCCAGGCGCCTCTGCCGTCGGCAGGAAAGCCAACAGTGGCGCTGGCGAGCGCATGAACGAATCAGGCCGTTATATGGAGGATACTGCCGTCGGGCGTTTTTAGCTGGTGTGGCGAGGCGGGATGGTCAATAATGCCGGCCGTCTCTCAATACCCCTATAAGATGTATGAAAAAAACGATCTTTTCACTGGCGCTGGGCACTTTCGGACTCGGCATGGCGGAATTTGGCATTATGGGCGTGCTGCCGGACATGGCGCGCGATGTCGGGATTTCCATTCCCGCCGCCGGCAATATGATTGCCTGGTATGCCTTCGGCGTGGTGATCGGCGCACCGATCATGGCGTTGCTCTCCAGTCGGTTTTCGTTGAAATCGGTGATGCTGTTTCTCGCCGCCCTGTGCATTCTCGGCAATACCCTGTTTACCTTCTCCAGTAGCTACGCCATGCTGGCGCTAGGCCGGCTGGTTTCCGGGTTTCCCCACGGGGCGTTCTTTGGCGTCGGCGCGATTATCCTGTCGAAAATCGCGCCGCCAGGGAAGGTGACCGCCGCGGTGGCCGGGATGATTGGCGGCATGACGATCGCTAACCTGGTGGGCGTCCCCGGCGGCACCTGGCTTGGGCATCACTTTAGCTGGCGCTATACCTTCGCACTTATCGCGGTGTTTAACGTCGCGGTGTTTCTGGCCATCTGCTGCTGGGTGCCCACGCTGTATGACCGGGCCAGCACGCGGCTGCGCGAGCAGTTCCGTTTTCTGGCTTCCCCGGCGCCGTGGCTGATTTTTGCCGCCACCATGTTCGGTAACGCCGGGGTGTTCGCGTGGTTCAGCTATATCAAGCCCTTTATGCTCAACGTCTCCGGCTTTGCCGAAAGCCGGATGATGCTGATTATGATGCTGGCGGGGCTGGGTATGGTGGTTGGCAATCTGTTCAGCGGTAAAATTTCCGGGCGCTACAGTCCGCTGCGCATCGCGGCCATGACTGACGGGGCGATCGCCGTGACGCTGCTGCTGATCTTTGCCTTCGGGGAGCATAAAGTCGCTTCGCTGACGCTGGCGTTTTTCTGCTGTGCCGGGCTGTTTGCCCTGTCGGCGCCGCTGCAGATCCTGCTGCTGCAGAACGCCAAAGGCGGCGAGATGCTGGGGGCGGCAGGGGGGCAGATCGCCTTTAACCTCGGGAGCGCCATCGGCGCCTTCTGCGGCGGAATGATGATTGCCCAGGGCTTCGGCTGGAACAGCGTGGCGCTTCCCGCCGCCACGCTGTCGTTTCTGGCGATGAGCGCCTTGCTCATCTACGGTCGCCATCAGCGCCGACAGGTTTGCTAACGACGCTTACTCACGCCAGGGTTCGCCGAGCGTCAGCATCAGCCGGTTGGCCCAGGCGAAAAAGGCCGCTGACTGCAGCAGATCCAGCTGGGCCAGGGTATCTAAGCCCTGCTCATCAAGCGCAGCCAGATGGCTGGCTTTCAGCGCGGGCGGCGTCACCGACAGCGCGGCGGCGGCATCGATCTCCGCCTGCCAGCGCGGCGACTGCCCGCCGCGCAGATCTTCTCCCGGCGTCACCGCCAGCAGCGTGTCGACGGCGGTCTCGTCCTTCGCCAGCTGCGCCGCTTTGCGGGCATGCACCGAGGCGCAGTAAATACAGCCATTGATTTTACTGGCCACCGTGGCGGCCAGTTCACGTTCGGCGCGCGGCAATCCCCCTGGGGTATAGAAAATGCCTTTATCAGTCAGCGTCCGCTGCTCCAGCACTGGCTGGTTGCGCGCCAGCAGGCGGAAGTAAGGCGAATCGCTATGGCCATATTTTGCCAGGATCGCCTGTTCTTCAGGACTAAATTCCGCCAGCGGTTTATCCGCCAGCCAGGGTTCCCAATGCAGTTCATCACGGGTGAAACGCACCGGGGCCGCTTTGCCGCTCTGAGTTTGTGGGGTGGTGTGCCAGTACCCGGCCACCACCGGCGTGTCTGCGCTGACGATGGGCTGATGGTTGAGCGCCCGCAGGCCCAGCAGCAGGCGGCTTTGGAAGCCGATAAAGGCCACCAGCTGCGCCAGGGTGACGATGCCCCGCAGGCTCCAGCCTGCTTTTGTCAGAGCGTGCAGCGCGGCGGGGGTCGCTTCGACAGGAGTGAAGGTCAGCAGGCGGGCAAAGGCCAGCGCCGGAACCAGACGGTCCGTGGTCGGGTCGGCAAGGCCGAAGCCGGCATAGTGCGCCGCCAGCGCGTCCGCCTGGTGCAATTTCGCCACCTTCGCGGCCACGGCGAAGCGTTCATCAAGAGGAAAGTCAGTATCCTGCTGGCTGAACAGCACTTCATAACTTCCCTGGGCGTGACGGGTGGCGGCGTCGCGGATTGCGCGCGCCTGATCGAGCGGGGAACCGATGGCGATCTCCGCCAGTTCGGCCAGAATATCCTGACTCAGCGTCATGGTGACTCCTTATCTGATGTGGGGGGCAATATGCTGGGCGATCAGCTCAATGGAACGCAGCGTATCCCGGTGCGAAGGCTCCACCGAGTGCACCTGAAACGAAATATCGGTAGCGCGGGCCAGCACGCTGTCTTGCGCCAGGGAGGCGATAACATGCTCAGGATCGCCGACGTGGGCATCCAGCTGCTGCAGATAGTCGGTGACACTGTCACCTTCTATCCGATGACCCGCTTCCCGGTGCTGTGCCGCCTGTTTGCGCAGGCCGGGTTCGGCGATCTGCAGGGCGTGGGCGTGGCTGTCAGCGACAAAGGCGGTGCGCGAGGCGAGGATCCGCGGCGCAACGCCGTCCGGCAGCGCCGACAGATAGGCGTCGATGATCGGGTTCTGAATGGCGTCCAGCGGCAGGCGCGGCTCACCGGGCGGCCGGGGCTGCGTGCGGGACAGCATCAGCCCGTGTCCCGCCTGACCGGCACGGATGGCGCCCTCCACCGAGAAGGTGGCGATCCAGATTCGCGCCGCCAGCTGCGGCGCCGGCGGATAGAGATGGTTGTCAGGGTGGCTGAGGGTGTCGCCGCGCCAGGCGCTGTGGATCAGGTGCAGATGGTCGGCAAACACCGCTCCGCGCTGCTCGCTGGTCAGGCCGAAGGGCAGAAATGAGGTTGGCGTGCCGCCGGAGCCAAACCCCACCTCCAGACGCCCGTCGGTGAGTAAATCCAGCACCGCCGCGTCTTCGGCGACGCGCAGCGGATTTTCCATCGGCAAGGTGATAATGGCTGTGCCGAGGCGAATGCGGTCAGTCTGCGCCGCGACGTGGGCGAGAAACACCAGCGGGGAAGGCAGGCCGCCTTCCTGTTCATGAAAATGGTGTTGGGCAATCCATGCGCTGTCGAAGCCGACGCGCTCCGCGTGGCGGATCTGTTCGGCCGCCAGCCGGTAGCGCGTTTGCGCAGAGCCCTGATCGAGCAGACGGGTAAAAAAGCCGAGGCGTTTAGGCATTATGCGTTCTCCGTATAGGGCTGCGCTAAGCGGGGGGAAACCTGGGGGATAGCGGCGATCAGCTCGCGGGTGTAGGCCTGCTGCGGGGCGGCGAACAGGCGGCCAACGTCGCCATGCTCCACCACCTGGCCGGCGCGCAGCACCGTGACGCTGTCGGCAATCCGCCTCACCGTCGCCAGATCGTGGGTAATGAATAGATAGCTCAGACCAAGCTGCTGCTGTAGCTGCTCTAGCAGGGCGAGGATCTGCGCCTGAACGGTGACGTCGAGCGCCGAGGTCGCTTCGTCAAGGACCAATATCGCCGGCTCGAGGATCAGCGCCCGTGCAATCGCCACCCGCTGCCGCTGGCCGCCGGAAAGCTCCCGCGGCGTCCGCGACAGCAGCTCCGGGGCCAGTGCCACCCGCGCGGCGACGCTCTCCACACGCTGGCGACGCGTCGCCGCGCTGAGGCGCTCAAAGTTTTTTAATGGCTCTTCGATAATCGCGAACAGCGTCTGGCGCGGGTCGAGCGAAGCGAAGGGGTTCTGATAGACGAACTGGATTTTGCGCCGCAGCTGACGCTGCGCCTCGCGGCTAAGATGCCCGGCGTCAATACCGTCGATGGTCACCTGTCCGGCGTCGGCGCGCTCGAAGCCCAGCAGGATCCTCGCCAGGGTGGTTTTCCCGGAGCCGGACTCGCCCACCAGCGCATGGGTGCTGCCGCGCCTGACCTCAAAGCTGACGCTGTCGAGCGCCTGCAGCGCCTGTTTGCCCAGCGAGAAGCGTTTGCTGATCCCGTCGACGCGAATGGCCGGCGTGGCCAGCGGACGAGGACGATCCGCCGTCAGCCTCAGCGGCGCGTCCTGCAGATCGCGGAGCAGCTGGCGGGTGTAAGGGTGCTGCGGACGCCGGACAATCGTCTCGGTGGCGCCTTGTTCCTGAATCTCGCCCTGGCGAAACACCATGATCCGGTCGGCGCGTTCGGCGGCCAGCGCCAGATCGTGGGTGACAAACAGCACGGCGGTTCCCGACTCGCGACGCAGGATATCGAGCAGGTCGAGAATGCGCTTCTGCACCGTGACGTCAAGGGCGCTGGTAGGCTCGTCGGCAATAATCAGATCCGGCTGCAGGGCAATGGCGATGGCGATCAGCACCCGCTGCTTCATCCCGCCCGACAGCTGATGCGGGTACTGGTCAAGACGCTGTTCCGGGTGGCTGAGCCCGACTTTAGCGAGCAGGTTGAGGACCTGCTGCCGGCGTTCGGCGGCGGAGAGGGATTGATGCAGTTGCAGAATCTCTTCCACCTGCTGACCAATGGTTTTTACTGGGTTAAGCGAATTGCCTGGGTCTTGCGGCACCAGGCTGATGCTCACTCCGCGCAGGCGGTTCAGGCGTTTTGCCGACCAGTCGCTAATCACTTCGCCATTGAGAATAATTCGCCCGGCGTCGCGGCGGGCATTATCCGCCAGCAGGCCGATAATAGCCTGCGCGGTAGTGGTTTTCCCCGAGCCGGATTCTCCGACGAAGGCCAGCATTTCGCCGCGCTGAATGGAAAAGCTGACGTTATGCACCACTTCGCGCCATTCGCCCCGCGAGCGGTAGCTGATGCGCAGATCTTCAACAGACAGAACGTTCATGGGCGTACTCCACTCCACTGGCGGCTAAGACGATTGGCGGCAAGGACCACCGCGACCACGGCGAGGCCGGGGAAGGTGGTCAGCCACCAGGCGGTCGACAGGTAATTACGACCTTCGGCGATCAGTAATCCCCACTCCGGGACCGGCGGCGGGGTGCCGTAGCCGAGGAAGCTGAGGGTGGCCAGAGCCAGCATCGCCTGACCAAACTGCAGCGTTGCGAAGGCGAGCACCGCGGTGAGCGAGTTGGGCAGGATATGACGCCAGAAGATGGCGAGAAAGGTGCCGCCGCTGCCCCGGGCCGCTTCGACGTAATCGCTGTGGCGCACGCGCACCACTTCCGCCCGCGCCAGGCGCGCGAAGCTGGCGATAGCCGCGACGCCGACCGCCACCGCCGCATTCACCGTGCCAAAACCCAGCAGAATGATCACCGTCAGCTGCAGCAGCAGCGAGGGGATGGCCAGCAGGACATCCACCAGGCGCATGAGGGTGGATTCCACGCGTCCGGCCAATGCCCCGGCGAGGGTGCCAAGGGCGGTGCCGACCACCAGGCCGATGGCGACGGCGATTAGCGCCGCCGACAGAGAATGTACCGCGCCGTAAACCACCCGCGTCCACAGGTCGCGGCCCAGCTGGTCGGTGCCCAGCCAGTAGTGCGCCTGCGGCGCCAGGCGCTGAGCGCCGGGGATCCCTTCCAGCGGGTTAGCGGAGGTAAACCACTGTGGGGCAAGGGCCATTAACAGGGCGGTGATCATCACCGCCCACGCCAGCCACAGGCCTGGCTGCAGACGCACTCTGCGCCACTCCGGGCGGCGGCGAACCGCGATGGCATAGTCGACCAGGCTCATTTCACACCTCCGGTCTGTAATTGGAGTCGGGGATCCAGCCGCGGCATGACCAGGTCGACCAGCAGGTTGATCAGGACGAAACCGAGGGCGGAGATCATCACCACCGCCTGCAGCACAGCAATATCCTGGTTATTGACCGCCTGCTGGGTCAGTTGCCCGAGGCCGCTGCGGCCGAAGACGGTCTCGGTGATCAGCGCCCCGGCAATCAGCTCGCCCAGCAGTAGCCCGGCTATGTTCAGCGCAGGCAGCAGGGCGTTACCCATCACATGGCGCCAGAGGACTCCGGTCTCGCTCATTCCCTTGGCGCGGGCGACCGCGACGAAGGGCTGAACCGCCACCTGATCCATGCTGCGCATCAGGATCTGCGCCAGCGGGGCGGAGATGGGCAGCGCGACGGCGATAACCGGTAAAATCAGCCCTTCCAGCGGACCGGGGTTGATCACCGGGATCCAGCGCAACTGAAACGAAAAGAGCTGGATCAGGGCGATACCCAGCCAGAAGGTGGGCAGCGAGATAAACAGCACCGGCAGCGACTGCAGGAGGTTGCTCAGCCAGCGCAGCCCCGGCAGACGCGAGGCGAAGGCGAGGGTGAACGCCAGGATCACGGCCAGCAGGAAGGCCGGCAGGGCGAGGCTTAAGGTATCCGGCAGGTTGCTGGCAATCAGGCTACTGACCGCCAGACCCGCCTGCAGGGAATAGCCAAAGTCGCCGTGCAGCATTGCCAGCAGCGTGTGCAGGTACTGGTGCCACAGCGGGCTGTCGGCGCCGTAGGCCAGCCGCATGTCGGCGATTTGCGCCGGGCTCAGACCGAGGTCCGGGTTCTGAAACTTGATCAGCACCGCATCCCCTGGCAGCACCTGCAGCAGGAAAAAGGTGAGGGTAAAGGCCGCCCACAGGACCAGCAGCCCCTGACCGAACCGTCGCAGAAGATAAGCGCTCATATCCGGCCTCTTAATGTTTATCCAGCCAGGCGCTGTAGAACGACGGACGACCGACGGCCTCGAAGCTGACGCCTTTCACCCACGGCGCGCCGGCGAACACCTGCGGTTCTTCGAAAATCGGGATCACATAGGCGTTTTCGATCAGATAGCGCTGGGCATCGCCGGTTAACTGCAGACGCTGCTGTGGCTCCACCGCCGCGGAGATGCCGGTCAGCAGATCGTTCAGCTTATCATCGCGGAAGTGCTGTACTTTATCGCTGGAGCCGCCTTTCTGCAGCAGCGCGTCGCGGTTGTTGGGGAAAAACATGCTTTTTACCACATCCGGATCGGCGCGGCCCACTTCCGAAACGGTGAGCGGCGTTTTCTGCGGGTCGAGGTTGTCAAGCGTACGGCTGCCGGCATCCCCGGCTTTGACCGTTAACGCGACTCCCACCTGGCGCCATTGCTGGGCGATCAGCTGCAGCACCTCTTTATTCTGCGGCTGCGGGAGCGACTCATAGACCGTCAGCGCCAGCCGCTGCCCGTCTTTGCTGCGAATCCCGTCGGCGGCCGCTTTCCAGCCGGCCTCATCCAGCAACTGCCGGGCTTTGGCCTGGTCGAAGGTCAGTTTATCGCTCAGATTGACATAGCCAGCAGCAGAGCTGGCCAGCACGGAGGTGGCTTGCGGGTAGTTAGCGGAGAACAGCGTCTCCACCACCTGTTTGGCGTTGGTGGCATGGAGCAGGGCCTGGCGCACCCGCAGGTCGGCGACCAGAGGGTTATCCGGGCGGAAGCTCAGGCTGTCGTTGACCCCGCGGGTAGGGGCGGCGTAGACCTTAAATCCCTGATCGGTCGCCTGTTTTTCATCGTAGGCCTGCACCTGGCGAATAAAGCCCGCCTGGCCGGCCAGCAGCGCGCCGATGCGCACGCTGTCTTCCGGGGTCACAATATAGGTGATGCCGTCGAGGTTGGCGGGCCCCTGCTGGGCGATGTTTTTCGGCCCCCACTGATAATCCTTGCGCGCCACCAGCGTCAGCTCGCGGCCCGGTTTTTCATCCTGCACCACAAAGGGACCGGAGCCGATGATATGCCGGGCATCGCCCAGCTCCTCAAAATTGCGCTGCAGGGTGCTGAGGGACACCAGACCGGAGCCGATGGTGGCGGTCCCTTGCAGAAAGCCCGGCGACGGTTTGTTGAAGTAAAATTTCACCGTCAGCGGGTCGATCACTTCGCTGCGCTGGTAGTTATTGATCACCTCCGAGACAGGCAGGCGGTGGGCTTTATCGCCCAGCCCATAGGTGTCGAAGTTTTTGGCGACGGCGGCGGCATCCAGCGGCGTACCGTCCGAGAAGGTGACCCCTTTGCGCAGGTGGAAAGTGTACTCGGTTTTATCGGCATTACTGGTCCAGCTCTCGGCGATCCACGGCTCAATCTCCAGCGTTTTCGGGTTCTGCCAGGTCAGCTTGTCGGTGATCTGATTGAGAATGCCGCCGTTTGGATAAAAGCCGCCGGCGGGTGGATAGAGATTGGTGTGCGGTTGCTGCTCCAGATAAATTAAGGTACCGCCTTTAACCGGCGTGTCGGCGGCCCAGACGGAAAAGGCGCCGGAAAGAAACAGCGCGGCCAGCGCGGGCAGGCGAAAATGACGATGCATGGTGAATTCCTTTGTTATCTATTGTGTTGCCATCATCGGGCGCGACTAAAAACAAAGGAACCAAGGAATTGCGCTAAGCATTTGCGGAAATTGCATTTACTTTTCGCGGCGGGAAGCGAGGGGAAGCGCCTCTCCCGGGCGGGAGAGGCGCTGGCGATTAGCTACGCAGATCGATAACCATACGGCCGCGGATCTGACCCTGCTCCATCTCTTTAAAAATGGCGTTGATATCTTCCAGCGGGCGCAGGGTGACTTTCGGCACCACTTTGCCTTCGGCGGCGAACTGGAAGGCTTCCACCAGATCCTGACGGGTACCGACCAGCGAGCCGACCACTTCGATGCCGTCGAGCACCAGACGTGGAATATCGAGGCTCATTGCTTCCGGCGGCAGGCCTACCGCCACCACGCGGCCGCCGGCGCGAACGGCATCCACCGCCGAGTTAAAGGCCGCTTTAGCAACCGCGGTCACCACGGCAGCATGCGCGCCGCCGGTTTTTTCCTGAATCACTTTCGCCGCATCTTCATTGCGCGAGTTGATGGTCAGATCGGCGCCCATCGAGGCCGCCAGCTCCAGCTGGCCGTCGTTGACGTCGATGGCGATCACTTTGGCGTTAAAGACATTCTTGGCATACTGCAGCGCCAGGTTGCCCAGGCCGCCGAGGCCGTAGATAGCGATCCACTGGCCCGGTTTGATGTGGGAGACCTTAACGGCTTTGTAGGTGGTGACCCCGGCGCAGGTGATGCTGCTGGCGGCGGCGGAGTCGAGGCCGTCCGGGACTTTAACCGCGTAGTTGGCGGTGACGATGCACTCTTCCGCCATGCCGCCGTCGACGGTATAACCGGCGTTTTTCACCGAGCGGCACAGCGTCTCGTTGCCGCTGTTACAGTATTCGCAGTGGCCGCAGCCTTCGAAGAACCACGCCACGCTGGCGCGATCGCCCGGCTTCAGGGAGGTGACGCCAGGGCCGACTTTTTGTACTACCCCGATCCCTTCATGACCAAGAATAACGCCGGTTTTATCGCCAAAATCGCCGTTTTTCACGTGCAGGTCAGTATGACACACGCCGCAGCATTCCATTTTCAACAGCGCTTCGCCGTATTCCAGCGGGCGCAGCGTTTTTTCCGTAACGTTAACCTGATGGTCGTGGGTAACAACAGCTGCCTTCATGCCTGTCTCCTTGTGAGGGGAATGATTAATTTTATTAATGCAATACTACCTAATAAGGATTAGACGCTATGGGGAAAAAAACAAGGCGCTTTAGTACAGGATGTGGTTTTTTGCTACAACGATAGCACAAAATTCAGACAATACCTCTAATTTTGGTAGGTAATAATAGCGTCACTGAATGGTCATGTTTTCTTCATTACTCAACACTATTGTTTTGCGCATCAATTTCTTATAACAACAGAGTAATACAACAATGCATCTGGTCAAAACGCTCCTCACTGCCGGTCTGCTTTTTTCCGCCGCCGCACAGGCTCACAATGTGCTGGAATTCCCGCAGCCGGAAAACAATCCCGAAGAGTTTTACGCGGTTACCGAGATCCCGGCTGGCGGGATCATTAAGTATGAAACCGACGCCAAAACAGGATTTATCATCGCCGACCGCTTTCAGTCGATGCCGGTGGCTTACCCGGCAAACTACGGTTCATTAACCCAGTCGCTGGCCGGGGATGGCGACCCGCTGGACGTGGTGTTTTACACCCGCGCGCCAATGGCCCCGGGCACGCTGATTAAGCTGCGGCCGATCGGCGTCCTTAAGATGGTAGACGGCGGTGAGAAAGACGACAAAATCATCGCCGTGCCGGCCAGCAAAATTGATCCCACCTATGACGACATCAAGACCATCGCCGATCTGCCGAAAATCGAGCAGCAGCGGCTGGAGGCCTTCTTCCGGGTCTATAAAGAACTGCCGGAGGGGCGGAAAAAGGTCGAGCTGGCCGGGTTTAATGATGCCGCCGCCGCGAAGCAGGAGATCAAATCGGCCTGGGAAGCCTGGAAGGGGAAGAACCCGCAATAATATTCATCGCGGGCGCAGTCCGGCGCCCGCAGCATTCCATCATCCGATACGCTACCCAGCCGTACTGGAGGGGTTATCCTCTTGACGCGTCCTGCGATAGATGGTTGTATAATACAACTATATCTTGATCTGGACGCATCGCTATGGCTGACACCTCCTTAATCCAACAGATCCGTACCGCCTCACGGTTAATGGTGCGCGAGCTGGGTTTTATGAACACCACGCTTGCCGCCACCCACTATTCGCCGTCGGCGGTGCATACCCTGCTCGAAGTGTCGGTGAGAGGGGCAATGACCGCCGCCCAGCTGGTGACTTTGCTGGGCCTGGAAAAATCGAGCGTCAGCCGGATGGTTGCCCGTCTGCTGGCGGCCGGGGAGCTGGAGGAACGTCCCTGCGCGGAGGATGCGCGGTCTAAATCGCTGGCGCTGACCGCCAAGGGGCACGATACGGTGGCGATGATCAACGCGTGGGCTACCCGCCGGGTGGTGGAGGCGTTAGGCCATCTGGATGAGCCGCAGCAGCGGACCGTCGCCAGCGGACTGGCGGCCTATACGCAGGCGCTGGCGCAGTGTCGGGATATCGCGCTGGCGGATACGACCCCGCAGATTTCGCTGGTGACCGGCTATCAGCCGGGGATGATCGGCCGGATAGCCCAGATGCACGGGGAGTATTACGCCCGGCACCATGACTTCGGCGCTTTTTTTGAAGGCAAGGTCGCCAGCGGCGTGGCGGAATTTGCCACCCGGCTTTCCTCGCCGGCCAACCAGATCTGGCTGGCGATGCGCGAGGGGAAGATTGTCGGTTCGGTGGCGATCGATGGCGAGGATCTCGGCCAGCAGCAGGCGCATCTACGCTGGTTCATTCTCGATGACAGCTGTCGGGGAACCGGCATTGGCAGGCGGCTCCTCAGTGAGGCGATGGCTTTCTGCGATAGTCGTCAGTTCAGCGCCGTTCAGCTGTGGACGTTTAAAGGTCTGGACGCGGCCCGCAAACTGTATGAGTCCTTTGGCTTCACGTTAACCCGCGAATGGCAGGGGGATCAGTGGGGAAAGGTGATGATCGAGCAGCAGTTTACCCGGCCAGGCAACGCCGGCTAAGGGCGGGGTGCCTTAGCCGGCGGGGGGCGAAGATTACCCCAGTTGATTAAGCAGCCGGGCGATCTCCTCTCGCCACTGCGCCTGCAGCGCAGGCTTTTGATGTTTCGGCTTACGGGCCATGTCGTCCGCCAGCCATTGCTCCAGAGCGATCAGGCGCGCCAGCAGCGCCTCTTCATCATCAGCCGCGAGTGACGGCTCCTGAGGTGAGTAGGCCACCGTCGGGGTGGAGGGCTGCGCCTGCAGACGGGCATAAACCTCTTCCAGACTGTGCCACTCCGTTAGCCCGGCGCGGTCGATCAGCCAGAAGCGGTTACAGCTTTCGCTAATAAGCTGGCGGTCATGACTAACCAGCAGCACGCCGCCGGGGTAGTCGCGGAGCGTCTGCGCCAGCGCCGCTTTGCCCTCCATATCAAGATGGTTGGTGGGTTCATCCAGCAGCAGCAGGCTGTAGCGCGCCAGCGACAGGCCGACGAACAGCAGTCGCGACCGCTCACCGCCGCTGAGGGTGCTCACCTTCTGGCTATGCCTCGCCCAGTCAAATCCAGCGGCGATCAGCGCCCGTTTCCGGGTGTCCGCCGACGGGGCGAACGGCGTCAGGGCGTCGAGCAGGCTGGCATCGTCCGGCAACTGCGCCAGCGTCTGGTCGTAATACCCGGGGTGAAGCCGGGGGTGCAGACGCAGCCCCGGAAGAGGCGATGCGTCGTTCATCTGCTGCCACAGCAGGCGCAGCAAGGACGATTTACCGCCGCCGTTGCGCCCCATGATGGCCACGCGATCTCCGCTGCGCAGTCGCGCCACGCCGGTGGTAAACAGGGCCGGCAGTCCCGGCGCGGGGGCCACCGGCAGCCTGTCCATCTCCAGCAGGCGGTCCGCCGGCAGGGCGTCCCCTTGCAACACCAGGCGCCACGGCGGGCCGACGCTGAGCTCAGTCTGCTCGTCTTTCAGGCGGGCGACCTGCTTCTCCATCTGTTTGGCTTTGCGGGCGAGATCTTCGTTGTCATACACCCGACCCCAGGTGGCCAGCCGCCGGGCGCTGGCACTGACCCGGTCGATCTCTTTTTGCTCGGCCTTATGACGTAATGCGGCGCTTTCATCCTGCTCCTGCAGTGCCTGACGGGCAGCGCTGCAGGGCAAGGCGAAGCTGTGCAGCGTCTGGTCGCGGAGGATCCAACTGGCATTAGTTACAGCATCCAGTAAGGTATTGTCATGTGACACCAGCACGAAGCTCCCCTGACAGGTTTGCAGGAAGCTTTCCAGCCACAACAGGGTGGGCAGATCGAGATGGTTGCCGGGCTCATCCAGCAGCAGCAGGTCAGGCTGGCGGATCAGCGCCCGGGCCAGCAGCAGGCGCGTGTGCTGCCCGCCGCTTAGGGTGCTGGTTTGCTGCGCCATCACCGCCGGCGTGAAGCCCATCTGCGCCAGCAGGCGTTCGGCCAGCCAGCGCTGTGCTTCCCGGGCGTCGGCGGGTAACGGGGCCAGCACCGCCTGCAGCAGTGACTGCGAACGCAGCGCCTCCGGCAGATGCTGTTCAACGCGGGCCATCAGACACTGACCGGCGAGCGAGACGCTGCCCGAGGTGGGCGCGAGGGTGCCGTCCAGCACCTGCAGCAGGGTGCTTTTGCCGCAACCGTTATGGCCAATGAGACCGATACGGTCGCCTTTCTTCAGGGTGAAGGAGAGGGTGTTAAACAGCGGCCCAAAAGCCGTCTCCACGTGGAGCGCATGGGCAGTTAGTAATGTACTCATAGTCAACTTACTCAAGAGTTACAGGCATGCGAATGCCTCGTCAAAACTCGCTGACGATAACCCGGTAAGCCGGAGAGAAGGGATTCTGTGAAGGGTCTTCGCTCAAGCCAAAGTTATCGCAGCACGATACCGATAACGCTTGAGCTGGCGCCATTGCCTAAGGCATGTGAAACAATAAACATTTCACAATACAGCATGGGGGGCCTCCTTTTATATTCAGTAAGTGAATGGGTGATGGCAGTGTAGTGGGGAAAGGAAAAGTGCGCCAGTGACAAAACTGGCAGGGGGCGTCCCCGCCAGCTTTCGCCTGCGCCACTTTTGCCTACGAAGCCGGGTTGGCGCAGAGGACTTATGTGTTTGCTAGAACATGATGGGAAACCAGCGGGCGTGGTCGCGGGTATATTCCGTCATCGCCTGGGGATCCTTTATCGCCTGGCAGGGGGCGTCGAGAATATTCGGATACGCATCCGGATACCAATCTTCCTCGGTGGTTAAGGTAAAAAAGCGAGACTCCCGGTGGGTTTCACAGGTATAGGCGTTTTTAATATTGTCGGCTTTGCGATATCCCTTGGGATCGCGATATTCGATATACACTTTGTACTCAGAACGGGTACCCCGCCACGCGCCCGGCTCCGGTTTCTGCCAGCGGACCGTCTGGTAGTAGCGCTCCCGCTCGCCGTAGCGATAGACGGTGGTCTCCCCGCCGGGAATCACGTCGGGTCTCAGGAAGAAAAAAGCCAGTCCCGCCAGCAGCAGTAGCAATGGCGGGAGAAGGTGGGTCAGCGGCCGCAGCGGCAGACGGTTGACCAGCAGCAGCCAGAGCAGCGGCGGGATCGTGATTACGATAACAGCGAAGAGGATTTTCGCCGGCGTATAGAGTTCATGCACCGACACCTCGCCGGCTTTCGCCGCGTAAAGCGCCTGCTTATCGCCGAAATACCAGTACTCGCCGTGAAAGGCGCTGATGGCGCTCACCAGCAGCAGCCCGCTAAACAACCCCAGCCAGACCCGTAATAGCGGTTGCAGAACCAATTTTTGCTGGCTCATTTAGGCTACCTCACCAGGGAGAGGGGCGATCGGGCGGGCAATCATGATTGCCGTGTCGCTGAGTGCGTTAAGATCGCTTACCGGAGCGCACTGGCGAGCCATGACCTGCGGATCGCGGTCCGGAAACCAGCCCTCATTGAATGACAGGGTGTAAAACTGGCTGTGCCGCTGCACTTCACAGCGCCAGGCGCGATGAAGATTATCCCTGTCGACAGGCCAGCGCGGATCTTTCGCTTCAACAAAAATCTCATATTTAGAGGGCTGAGTGATACGTTGGTTAGAATTTGTCTTCATCCAGAAAATGGCAGTGTAATAAACGTTGTGTTTCCCGTACTGAATACTGGCATCCCGTCCGGGGGTGACCTCCGGATGGAGGAAAATAAAGATTCCGGCGGCAATCAGTACCATCAGCGGGAATAGCGGATGCTGTATCGGCCGCCAGGGAATATTACGCACCGCCAACAGCCAGACCAGAGTCAGAAATAACACGTAGAGCAGGGCGAAGAAGAATTTACTCGGCGTATAGATGACGATATCCACCAGATCGCCGGTAGCGGGCTGATACTGCTCAGCGCGCGGGGTGAGCATCCACATATCGCCGCCAGAGAGTCACAGGCCGGCGATGATGGCGATACTACCCGTGAGGAGTAAGACAATCCGGATCAGAATAGCCTTCGCTTTATTCGCGTCAGGGGTTAATTTTTGCATTTCACATTCCGTTGTGAGGGGGTGAGAAACAACTATTTTGCACAGCGGAGGGCGCGCGGCAAATGCTATCCGTTTTCTATTTTTACGATAAATGAATATGGGCGGAAAAGGCGTTTCTGTGGTGGGAAATATTATCCGGACGCTATTAATAACCGGGCCGATCGTTCGGCCCGGTGAGCGCGATTAAATTGAGGTGCGGCGGTAATTACGATATTCCGGTAGCCAGAAATTATCGCTGATGGACTGCAGCAGCGCTTCTGCGGAGGTTTTCACCGCCACGCCCTGCTCCTGAGCCACCTTACCGACCGCGAAGGCGATCGCCCGCGAGACGGTCTGGATATCCTTCAGCTCCGGCAGCACCGGACCTTCACCGTTGTTCACCAGCGGCGAGTGTTTCGCCAGGGTTTCGCTGGCGGCCATCAGCATCTCGTCGGTGACCCGCGACGCGCCGGAGGCGATCACCCCCAGACCAATGCCCGGGAAGATATAGGAGTTGTTGCACTGGGCGATGGGGTACTGTTTGCCTTTGACGGTAACCGGGGCAAACGGACTGCCGGTGGCGACCAGCGCCTCGCCGTCGGTCCAGCTCAGGATATTCTGCGGCGTGGCTTCCACCCGTGACGTTGGGTTGGAGAGCGGCATCACGATTGGCCGCGGGCAATGCTTGTGCATTTCGCGGATAATCTCTTCCGTGAACAGCCCCGGCTGACCGGAAACGCCGATCAGGATGTTCGGTTTCACGTTGCGCACCACGTCGAGCAGGGAAAGTACATCGTTAGTGGTATCCCAGCCCTGCAGATGTTCGCGTTTCTGCACCAGCTTGTTCTGGAACGGCAGCAGATTAGGCATGCCGTCGGTTAACAGGCCAAAGCGGTCAACCATGAACACGCGCTGGCGGGCCTCTTCTTCACTGAGTCCTTCGCGGACGATCTGGGCGATAATTTGCTCGGCGATGCCGCAGCCGGCGGAGCCCGCCCCGAGGAAGACAATTTTCTGTTCGCTCAGCTGACTGCCGGCGCCGCGGCTGGCGGCGATCAGCGTCCCGACGGTCACCGCCGCGGTACCCTGGATATCGTCGTTAAAGGAGCAGATCTCATTGCGGTAGCGGTTGAGCAGCGGCATAGCGTTCTTCTGCGCAAAGTCTTCAAACTGCAGCAGCACGTCCGGCCAGCGGGCCTTAATCGCCTGGATCACGTCGTCAACGAACTGGTAGTACTCGTCATCGGTAATACGCGGGTGGCGCCAGCCCATATACAGCGGATCGTCCAGCAACTGCTGGTTGTTTGTTCCGACGTCCAGCACGATGGGCAGGGTGTAAGCCGGGCTGATGCCGCCGCAAGTGGTGTACAGCGACAGTTTGCCGATCGGGATCCCCATCCCGCCGATGCCCTGGTCGCCGAGGCCGAGGATACGCTCGCCATCGGTCACCACAATCACTTTGACGTTATGGTTCGGTACGTTCTGCAGAATGTCGTCAAGATTATGGCGATTCTGGTAGGAGATAAAGACGCCGCGGGCGCGACGGTAAATCTCGGAGAAACGTTCGCAGGCGGCGCCTACCGTCGGGGTATAGATAACCGGCATCATCTCTTCGAGATGGTTGCCAATCAGGCGATAGAAAAGGGTCTCGTTGGTGTCCTGGATGTTACGCAGGTAAATGTGTTTGTCGATTTCTGTTTTGAATCCCTGATACTGGATCCACGCGCGTTCCGCTTGCTCTTCGATGGTTTCAACCACTTCCGGCAGCAGGCCAAGAAGGTTGAAACTGCTGCGCTCTTCCATACTGAAGGCGCTGCCCTTGTTGAGCAGGGGGAATTCAAGCAGAACGGGACCCGCGTAGGGGATGTACAGGGAACGGTTTTTCTTATGGGTAAATTGCATCGCACTAACTCCTTGATCGTGTCCACAGTCCCGGCGCGGCGATAAGCGAAGGGCGGGGGGAAAAGCAGCGGGCAGAGTATAGAGCAGAAGGTCTTCAAGCGGGTAAACAAGCCGTCAATTGCCATAAAAAAACACCATCCTGGCAACAGGACGGTGTTGTTTATCATCACTCAGGCTGAAAATTAACCACCGCGGCGTTTGCGGCCGGTAGCATGGATATGGTTGAGGGTGGTTGCTTCATCGCCTTCCAGCACCACTTTTTTCTGCTGGGAAAGCTTGTAGTTCAGACCGAGAAGATGACGTGCCTGATGGTTCGATTTCATTCTGACTCCTTTATCCTGTTCTGGTTTCAAGGGCAAACCCGGTGGTGACCGGATGAAATGTAACCCAAAGTTGGCCGCACGTTTTTTATGCGGCCACAGGTAGGGTGGTCCATTTTCAGGGCAATAGCAACCTCAGTGCGCCAGATTAAGAACAGTCTCCCTCGCGCAGCGCCGGCGTTACCACTTCATCTCGCCGGTATTAACTTTGGCGCTGAGCTCCAGCGAGCTGGTTTCCGCCAGCCCTGGCCACTGTGTCTCCATTGCCTTGATCACCCCGGCGGAGTCCTTATGTGTCTTCAGCGCTTGCTCAAACTGCTGGAGGTAGGTTTTGGTAAAGCGCACCGCGCTGTCACCCTCCGGCGGCGTGCCGAGGTAATGTCCCGGGATCACCTGCTGCGGGTGCAGAGCAATCATCTGGTCCAGCGTAGTGCGCCACTGCTGTCGACTGGCCGGCGTCTGGGTGTCGGCGGTCCAGAGATGCATGCCCCAGGCCACGCCGGTGCCGCCGAGGATCGTTTTGTTCGCCCGGATCCAAACGAACGCCGCGTAGTCATGGGGCTGCATAATCGTCACTTTTTCGCCATCGATGGTAAAGCTGTTGGCTTTCAGCGCCTGCGGGACGTATACCTGCGTCGGCGCACCGTCTTTCATCTGTGGTCCCCAGTACGCCAGCTTTGCCGCTTTGGTGGCTGCAATATGTTTAACCACTTCCGGCGTGGCGACCACTTCCGCCTGCGGGAAGGCTTTCACCAGCGGCTCAAGGCCAAAATAGAAGTCAGGATCGCCGGAGGTGATCACAATCCGCGACAGCGGTTTGCCGTTTTTCTTGATCATGTCTACCAGCTTTTCGCCGTCTTTGACGCTGAACTGGGCGTCAAACAGCACCGCTTCATGCGGGCCGGAAACGAGGGTGGAGTTGACGGCAAAAAGACCTTTCTCCTGAGGGTTGTAAGTCTGCAGCGTCAGCGGCGCCGCGAAGACCGCGCCGCTGAACAGGGCGGAGGCAATAGCAAGAGCAGATAATTTCATGATTCATTCTCAATGACAGGGGAATGCGTAGCATTGTACGGATTTCGCCATTTGATAGAATTCCTGAAATAAGAGATGCTGAGTTTCATAAATCGTGCAGGTAAAGGGGGCGTGATGGACAGGGTAATTGCGGCGCAGGTGTATCTGCGAATTTGCGAGCTGGGAAGCCTCAGCGCCGCGGCGCGCGCGCTGGGGATGTCGCGCCCGATGGTCAGCCGCTATCTGGAACAGATGGAGAGCTGGGCCGGCGCCCGGCTGATCCATCGCTCAACCCGGCGGCTGACGCTGACCCCGGCCGGGGAGAAGGTATTGCTCAAGACCCGCGGTCTGACGCGGATCGCTGATGAAATCGCCGGCGAACGCCAGCGTGCCGACCCCAGCGGCACGCTGCGGGTGGCGTGCGCGCATTTTACCGCGATGCAGCTGATCTCCCCGCTACTGCCGGATTTTCTTGCCCGTTATCCGCTGTTGCGTCTGGAGCTGGATATCAATAACCATCCGGTCAGCCTGATCGGCGAGCGCATCGACGTGGCTATTCGAATTACCGATAATCCGGAGGCGGGGGCTATCGCTCGCCGCCTAGGCGTGTGCCGGTCGCTACTCTGCGCTGCGCCGCGCTGGATCCGCCAGCATGGTCCGCTGACGACCCTTGACGATCTGCAACAGCATAACTGCCTGTTATACAGTCATTTTGCCGGCCAGCGCTGGCAATTCAGCGATGCACAGGGTCAGGAGGCGTCGGTGGCAGTGAACGGTAATCTGAGCGCCGGGATCTCTTCCTTACTGCTGGAGGCGGCGGTCGCGGGGTGCGGCATCGCGATGCTCCCCGAACTGGAGGCGCGGAGCGCGATTGCCAGCGGCGCGCTGGAGGTGGTGCTTCCTGACTGGACGCCGAAGGCGCTGAGCGTTTACGGCATCTATCTTTCCCGCGACTATCAGCCCGATGGGCTGCCGCTGTTTCTGGATGCGCTGCAGCGACGGCTGGGGGAGACGCTCGCCGATGCCTGAGCAACGGCGCCGCCTTCAGCGGCAGCGCCGGCGGGCGGTTGCCCTGCCGGAAAGCCAAGGATCAACCTTACTCATTGCCCCACTGATTAAGGAAGTTGGCGATATCGTCAATACGGCGTTCGTCAATGGCCGCCTCGCGGGCCATCTCCTGCTGCGCTTCTTCATCGATCTCTTCGTTGTTGGTTAATCGCGCAATCAGCAGCTGAAAATAGCGCGCCAGCGCATCGCGTTCCTCATCCTTAACCGGGGCAGCCGCTTCGGTCTCGTATTCGTCCACGATGTCATAAAATTTCAGGGGAATGTCGTTACTCATCTGTCGTCCTCAGGATTGGCGTCAGGGCCGGGGTTAGCGCACAGCGGCGGGCGAGTATCATAGCACGCAGCCGGTAGGCTGCAGGAGAGGAAAAATCGCTGCGGCGGCGAGGCGAGAGGGCAGATATCGCTCCCCGGGGGACGGAGGGTAAAACCGGCGCGCGATGCCGCACGCCGGTCTGCCAGGAGGCTTAGACTACCCCGTCTCCACCGTCAGAGCACCACACCTGGCCGGAGGTATATGAGCAGGCATCGGATGCCAGGGTGACGTACAGCGGGGCGATCTCGACCGGCTGCCCCGGGCGCCCCATCGGCGTGTCTTTCCCGAACTGTTTCACTTTCTCGTCCGGCTGACCGCCGCTGGACTGCAGCACCGTCCAGTAAGGGCCGGGGGCTACGGCGTTAACGCGAATGCCGCGTTTTGCCACCTGTTTGGCCAGCGATTTGGTGAAGATCGCCAGGCAGGCTTTGGTCTGGGCGTAATCGAGGAGGATCGGACTGGGTTTATAGGCCTGCACCGAGGTGGTGTTGATGATCGCGCTCCCGGCCTGGAGATGGGGCAGCGCGGCGCGGGTGATCCAGAACGGCGCGTAGACATTGGTCTTAAAGGTGGCGTCAAAGTCTTCAGTGGTCAGCTCCTCAAGGGTCTCACAATATTGCTGACGTCCGGCGTTATTGACCAGGATGCTCAGGCCTCCCAGCTGTTGCACCGCGTCGGCCACCAGCGACTGACAGAAGGACTCGGAGCGAATATCCCCCGGCAGGGCCACCGCGGTGCGGCCTTCGGCTTTGATCAGAGCGATGACTTCATCGGCGTCCTCTTGCTCCTCCGGCAGATAGCTTATGGCGACATCGGCCCCTTCGCGGGCAAAGGCGATCGCCACCGCGCGGCCAATGCCGGAGTCGCCGCCGGTAATTAGCGCTTTCTTACCGGCCAGCCGCCCGGTGCCGGTGTAGCTGGTTTCCCCATGGTCCGGTGACGGCTCCATTTCCGCATCCAGACCCGGCGGGTTCTGTTCTTGCTCCGGGAACTCCGGACGTGGAGCCGTCTCTTCTGGCAACATGGAGGTGGGTAGTTTCTTCATGGGCGGTTTTTCATCTTGCATAGTCATCTCCTTCAGACAGAACGGGCCAGCTGTAAGGATAGGTCAGGTTCCCCCATCGCCAGACCCCGGATGACTCACCCAGGGCCAGTGAATGGCCGCGAAAAGACGCATTGTTATTCCTTAACCGACTGATCCCCGGCGTATTTAAGCAAATAGCGCTGCGTTATCATTGCCGGGGTTAAATTAGGATTATTCCATCATGACTTAATGCGGGCTGGCTATTTTATTTGCTGCGCGGCGGAGATTTTTTAAAGGCAGAGAGGGAGACAAAGTGAAAAGGGGAATAATAGGGTAATCCGCTACGCATGGATAATAATGGTATACCTCTTTGGTGTTAATTTTTGGAAGGGTGGCAGCCCGGGATTTGTAGAAACATTTATTCATCAGATTATTTTCATTAGTTTACAAACGTGAACCAATGTCCACAGTACAGTTCACAAGGTACATATAACCCAAAGCGAATAAGGGAGTTGCGTAAAAATTAATTTTTATTGCCGCTTCGCTGTGGTTAATTTATTTTGTCGATGCGCTGGGTGATGGCCAAAATTAATTTGACTCCTGCGGGTATTCCTCTAGTGTTAGATATCGAGGGCGATGATTTGTAACAGGGTCATTTTCCATTTACCAACCGATATTGATCAAACCAAAGGTGAAAATTATGGCAGAGCATAGAGGCGGTTCAGGTAATTTTGCAGAAGATCGTGAAAAAGCATCCGAAGCCGGGCGTAAAGGTGGGCAGCACAGCGGCGGGAACTTCAAAAATGATCCTGAGCGTGCATCCGAAGCCGGTAAAAAGGGTGGTAAGAACAGCCATGGCGGCGGCCGTAAATCCGGCGACAGCTGATGACTGATGACCCGTGACGCCGTTATGACGGCGTCGGGAAAGAAACCTGTGGGCCTGTGGGTCCGCAGGTTTCTGTTTATTTGCAAACGCTTCCCTCAGCTATTGTCTATTCTCCGCGACGGGAAAAGAGGTGCAGAATAATTTAATTACAGCCATCTTAACAATTAAATACTGATTACCGCAACGGCATTGTGCCGGCGAAGCGCTAAGAGTGAGTAAATAACGGTTCGGAGCAATACGTAACAGTACTGCTTTTTATCGCTGTGCATAAGTAAGCTATTTTAAGCCTGGTGTCAATCGTCGGACGCCAGGGGCGGGTAGCAACACATCCGCTTGCTAAATATTGTTCAGATCTAAGGTAATAAAATGAAACTGACGCCGGTATTTATTAAGCGCTGTCATCTTGTGGCCGCCGTTATGTGGGTGGGCCTGGCGATACCCTCGTTAATCTGGTGGAAAGACAGCGTCCTGTGGGTCATTCTCATCAGTATTTATGCCAATATTGTTGGACATTTATCCGGATATAGCGCAGCGCGAGCTGACCAGGCGGCGGAAGAGAATGAAGATTCCCCGTCAAAATAAATAATTAACGATCAGAGGTGTATATGACGGATAGTGAAAATTACCACAACTGGCTTCGCGATGCCCATGCCATGGAAAAACAGGCCGAGTCACTGCTTATGGCCACCATCAGACGCCTCGATAATGAACCGCAACTGCGAACCCGCCTTGAACAACATCTTTATGAAACTCGTCGGCAACTGTCCGCTCTGCAGGACCTTATCGCCCGCAACCATATTTCCCGCTCGGCGCTGAAGGATGCGATGAGCCGGGTCGCAGCCCTGGGCCAGACTATCGGCATCATGCTACCCGGCGATGAGCTCATTAAACTCATTCTCACCGCCTACGTTTTTGCCCATTTTGAGGTCGCCTGCTATACCGCTTTATTAACGGCGGCGAAGCGCGTGGGGGACCATAGCGCGATGCCGACTCTGGAAGGGATCCTTGCCGAAGAGAGAGGGATGGCTGACTGGCTGCTGCATCATCTGCCGGCGCTGACCGGACAATATCTGATGCATAACTCTCTGCCCGGCGTTGAGGCCGGACAATAAGCCGCCGGAGTCAATCATGGTTAAGCGCCACACCATCGCGATCCTCGCCACAGAGAAAGCGGTTCCGCTGAAATTAACCGCCAGGCAGCAGGCGCTGGTGGACGCGGTGGCGAACAGGGTGCCACCTGCAGAGCACGGCCCCGTATCGCCAGTCGACAAAACGCGCACGAAAACCAGCAGGGCGCGCTGAGGACGCTGACAGTGGCGGGCAGAACGCAAGGTGATAGTGATGCAACAGGAAGAGTGGTTTCACAGAGCGGTCATCTATCAGGTTGACAGTGCTCTGTTTTACGACGCCAACGGCGATGGGTTTGGCGATCTTGCCGGTATACGCCAAAAGCTGCACTACATTCGTAGCCTGGGGGCGACGGTGCTCTGGCTGACCCCTTTCTATCTTACCCCACTGCAGGATGATGGCTATGATATCAGCGACCATTTGCAGCCCGATCCCCGTTTCGGGACCATCGCCGATGTGATTGAGCTGATTGCCCGCGCCCGGGAGCTGGGGCTGCGGGTGATTGTTGAGCTGGTTATCCAGCACACTTCTGCCCAGCACCCGTGGTTTCAGGCGGCGCGACGCGATCCCCGGTCGCCGTGGCGGCCATACTATCTTTGGGCCGATCGGCCGCCGGAGAACGACGATCCTCCCATGTTTCCCGGCGTCGAGGAGAGCGTCTGGAGCTGGGACGACCAGGCCGGACAATACTATCGCCACATGTTTTATCGCCATGAGCCCGACCTGAATCTCGCTCATCCGCCGGTGATCGCTGAAATTGAAAACATCATCACCTTCTGGCTGCAGGCCGGGGTGTCAGGATTTCGCCTCGATGCGGCGTCACATCTGGTGAAGCAGGCCGGGAAGGGCGACGAGGCGCGGGGCTACCCGCTGTTGATGCATCTCCGGCAGGTCGTGCAGCGCCTCAATCCCGACGCGATACTGTTGGGTGAAGTGGACGTGGAAGTGGAAGATTATCGCCATTATTTCGGCCGCGGCGATCGGCTGCAGATGGTGCTCAATTTTTGGCTTAATAAATATCTCTATGTCAGCCTGGCGCAGCAGCGCGCCACCCCGGTAGTGAAGGCGTTGCAGGCAATGGTGGCCCCGCCGGACGGATGCTGCTTCGTCAACTGGCTGCGTAACCATGATGAACTGGATCTTGAGGGGATTGGCGAACGCAACAAACGCCAGGTTATCCGCACCTTTGCCCCTGATAAATCGATGTCCGTTTACCAGCGCGGCGTGCGCCGGCGGCTGGCGCCGATGCTGGATGGCGATACCCGACGCATCGCGCTGGCTCATGCCATCCTGCTCGCGCTGCCTGGCGTGCCGGTGATGCGCTATGGCGACGAGATTGGTATGGGCGACGATCTGCGCTTACCGGAGCGCTACGCGGTCCGAACGCCGATGCAGTGGTCGGGCGCGCCCAACGGCGGCTTTTCCCGGGCGGCGCCGGATGATTTGCCGGTGAAACCGGTGGCCAGTGGACGGTTTCGCTACCAGCGGATCAATGTCGAAGCGGCGTTGCGCCACCCCCGGTCGCTACTGCATCGGGTACGCAATATGGTACTGGCGCGCACGGAATATACTGAACCGGGATCCATCCCTTTTACCCTTATTACAGTGAAGCCAGCCGCGGTGCTGGGCTTGTGCTATCGCAGCGAATCGCGGGAGGTGCTGATGCTGGCGAACTGCAGCCAGCAGGCAGTGGAGGTCCAGCTCCCGCCGCTGGCCGAGGGTTACTGGAGCCCGATCCTGGAAGATAAGTTCTACCAGGACGGGCTATACGGCGGAGAAAAGGCGCGGCTGGCGCTATCCGGCTATGGTTACCGCTGGTTCAGCCGCAGCCTGCTTTAGCGCCGTCTTCCTGGTCGGCGGAACAACGCCCGCAGGGCCATCGTCGCCACTGCCACGCCGACGCCGGCAGCCACTTTCCCCGGGAGATCGGCGCTGATGGTCACCGCTTTACGCCGCGCGCCATCGTTAAAGGGGCCGTGTCCGGGATGATTGCCGCGCACTGGCGTGAACAGGTCGTCCTGATGCTCTGCCGGCTTCGGCTGGCCGGTAAACTGTCCCTCCCACGCTTTTTTCACCATCAGCCGATCGAGCAGACGAGGGAAGAAGACCTGGCCGAGGATCGACTGGATGGTGCTTTTCCCCACCCACAGCTCGTTCACCGGCCGCTGGATCACGCTGTAGATGGCCTCAGCGGCGACCTCCGGCTGATAGACCGGCGGTACCGGCTGCATGGCCTGCTCCATTTTGTTGCGCGCCCAGCCAAACTGAGCAGTATTCATCCCCGGCAGCTGGACCATGGTCAACTGGATGTGGCTTTTCTCATGCATCAGCTCGGTGCGCACGGCATCGGTGAAGCCGCGGATCGCCGCTTTAGCTCCGCAATAGGCCGACTGCAGGGGGATCGAGCGCCAGGCCAGCGCCGATCCAGCCTGAATAATCACCCCCCGATCCCGGGGCGTCATGACCTCGAGCGCCGCGCGGGTGCCGTTGACATAGCCGAGATAGGTCACCTCCGTCACCCGGCGAAATTCGTCGTCGCTCATCTGCCGAAAGGGCGCCAGCACGGTGGTCATGGCGTTATTGATCCAGACGTCGATGGCGCCGAGGGAGGCTTCCACCTCGGAGGCGGCGCGCTGCACGGCCCCGGCATCGGCGACATCGGCGCTAATCGCCAGCGTTTTGACGCCGAAACGTTCACAAGCCTGCTGCGTCTCCTGCAGACCCGTTTCATCGCGGGCGATCAGCGCCACGTGATACCCTGCGCGGGCGAAACGCAGCGCGGTGGTTTTTCCTGCCCCGGCGGTTCCGCCGGTAATAACCATCACGGACATAGTGACCTCATTAATTGTTTCGCTATCGTAAATTTAAGCTGCACGGATCGAATCATTATTAAGCATAAATAACGACGGTGAGGTGGGAAATATCCTGGAATAAGCGCAGTGTGAATCAGGCGACATATCCTGATGACTCTGGCCTGTTTCTGCATAAGCAGACGTTAAGGTTCTATAATCTGTAAGATACTTGACAACCCGCGAGGAGGAAAAATGTTGACAGTAAACACGCGTAGCGTTGAAAAAGAAGAGGACGACGCCACCCGCGCCCCGGAATCGGGGGATAAACAACCGGAGCGCGATAAATAGCTAAGCCGGTGTTATTCCTGTTCCGGAATAATGGATATCTGGCCGTTACGTTCGAGAATAGCGAATTTTATCGCTTTCAGTTCATAAATCCCATGGTGCTGCCTGGCCGCCAGCAGGATATCATCGACAGAAATATTGACGAGCTTCATTTTCTCATCGATGACAGCACCATTTTCCACTACGATAACCGGCGTGCCATCCAGAAAATTTTCCGCCTGGGCAAATTTTTTCTTAATATAGCCGAATAAAATATCAATACTGACCAGGGTGACGATAGTCAGCATCGAACCGGTAACGGAATAGTCTGTGCTGAGCATCGCCTGCTGGGTCGCTTCACTGATAATCAGCAGCAGTATCAGGTCAAAATTGGTTAACTGCATCAGGGTTCGTCTACCGGCAATCTTGAAAATAATCAGCAGGATCAGATAGATTGCTGCGGCTCTGAGGACCATTTCCATCGCGACTCCTACGGATAGACAAACTGTTGCCAGCTGACGGCAGGGCGATCGTTGACTGCCGCCTGCAGGGAAATATTGCCTATCGTTTTGGGGGTAATAGATAACCATACCGATTGCGGCGAGCGGCTGGTTGTCCGCTGATACACCAGATGTAATTTCCCGTCGGCACTGTACATCTTATCCGGCTGCGGGCGGATATCGCCAACCTGGTAACGGGTTAATAACGTGGCGGCGAAACTGATCGTCGTGTCATTTTCCTGCGTGGGTTTGATCTGAATATTCAGTTCGGTTTCACTCATCAGTCTGGCATAACGCTGGTAATCGACGCGTAATTCACCATTAGGGCTTTCCCGGTGCGCCTCACTGAAATGTCCGGAGGACCACAGGCCGCTCAATGCGGTAAGGATGATGAGGCTGAGAACAATTATCCCATAGCGCCTGAAGCGATATTCAAAGCGGAGGGCCTGTTCATTCTCGTCGACGATGTGACAAGGTTGTTGATTCTCAGTCATTATTATTTCCCCGCGTTTCGTTTCGCCATCAGCGTAACGATAAGGACATTCTTATATTAGACGATATCAGAACAATTGACTTTGTAAAAATGGCCAGCCTCAGCCAGGCTTTAATCTGTTCATCAGCAAAAACAAGGAGGCATGATGAAAAAATTAGCCTTGGCCATGGCCTGTTTGTTTGCCGCCGCGGTCGCGCAGGCGGACGATAAAGGCGGTTTTAGCCAGGATGCCGCGCCGCCGCCGCCGCACAAACTCGATGACGGCTATCGCGGCGTCGAGGAGGGGCGGATCATGACCGTTGAGCAGGCGAAAACCATGCACGACGGCGCCACGGTTTCCCTGCGCGGCAATCTGCTCACCCGACAGGGGGATGACCGTTATCAGTTTCGCGATAAAAGCGGCACCATCACCGCCATTATTCCGGTTGCCGCGTTTAATGAACAGCACGTAGAGCCTGACGATCTGGTCAGTATTAACGGCAGCCTTGATCGCAAAATGAAGCCGCCGGTAGTACGTATCGATCGCCTGCTCAAACAGTCGCCTAAGTAAGGGGAGCTTACCGGTATGAGCACAACATCCCACCCGCATGACGAGGAGCGCGGGAAGCACCCTGCGCGCGAGGCGCCTGACGAACATGGCGAAGTGCCGCGTAAACGGGACGACAGCGAGGATGACAAAACCGATCCTTACCATCCTCACGATGGCCGTTAGCGTCATCCGCAACGGGAACTTTTTGGGAACGCTGATGCGGCGGGCCGCAGAATAGAAGCAGGTTCAGCATCAGGCACTATACTTTTTGTTCGACATCATCACAGGAGGAGTCATATGGCGATTCATAAGAAAGGGCTGGCGCACTGGGAAGGCGATCTCAAGCATGGCAAAGGCACCGTGTCGACGGAGAGCGGGGCGCTGAGCCAGCAGCCCTACGGCTTTAATACCCGTTTTGAAGGGGTGAAAGGCACCAATCCCGAAGAGCTGATCGGCGCCGCACATGCCGCCTGCTTCTCGATGGCCCTATCGTTGATGCTCAGCGAAGAGGGCTATACCGCGACGTCCATCGACACCACCGCAGTGGTCACCCTTAATAAAACCGACGGTGGGTTTGCAATAACCGACATCGCGTTGCAAAGCCAGATTGTCCTGCCCGGCGTTGCGCCGGCGGCGTTCGATGAGATCATCCAGAAAGCGAAGGCCGGCTGCCCGGTATCACAGGTGCTGAAAGCCAATATCACCCTTGACTACCAGCTAAATCCATAAGCTGTTGTGCCCGCACTCTGCGGGCACCGTTCCCGCGATCTCTCTCCCTGTCACTGCCTCCGCTGCGCAATAGTGGTATCTTTGGTCCTTTGGTAAACGTAAGGGACTCCAGCATGATCGGCATTCGCGGAATGATCGAGGCGCAGGTGCTCGGCCTGACCGGCATGGCGCTAAAAGAGATTGATTTTGAACAGCCCAAAGGGGAGCCGGGGCTTTTTGGTCCGCAATCAGCCATCTGGCAGGTGCATGGCGATTTTACCTCAATGCTGTGCGGCGGCATTAGCGCGCTGTTGCTGCAGATGCTGCACCCCCTGGCGCTGGCCGGCGTCTGGGACCACTCCCGTTTCCGCGAGGATATCTTTGGCCGCCTGCGTCGCACCAGTCAGTTTATCTCCGCTACCACCTTCGCCGCCACCCCCGACGCCGAGCGGTTGATCGCCAAAGTGCAGGGGATCCATCAGCGGATCGCCGGGGTGGACAAGGACGGCACGCCGTATCAGGCAAGCGACCCGGCGCTGTTGACCTGGGTGCATGTCGCTGAGTGCAGCCGCTTTATGGCCTCCCACCTGCGCTACAAGCGGACGGTGGTCAGCGTCCAGCGCCAGGAGGACTATTTTCGCGAGTCGGCGGAGATCGCTCGTCGGCTGGGAGCCAAAGATATTCCCCAGACGCCGAATGAGGTCGCGGACTATCTTGAGGCGATGCGGCCGCAGCTGCGCTGTGACGAACGTACCCGGGAGGTAGCCGAGGTGCTGCTCACCACCCGTCTGCCGGGTCGCCTGAGTCAGCCGGTTGGCCAGGTGATGATGCGGGCCGGGATCGATCTTCTGCCGCCATGGGCGCAGGAGATGCTGGGACTGTCGCTGACGCCGCTGCAGCGGCGCACGACGCGTCTGATGGTACTGGCCATCGCCCGCGTGCTGCGCGCCTCGGTACGTAACGGCGCCTGGCATTGCGCCATGCGCCGGATGGCGGAGGCGTGATTCAGCCCGCCTTGCCCAGGTGCCGGGCAATCAGCGCCTCCAGGCTACCGTCCGCCCGCCATTCGTCCAACGCGTCATTCACCGCGCTAAAGCGGACCACATCATCCCGGGCGACGCAGATGGCCTGCTGGATCTCGGTAAAATTATCCGCTAAGACCCGCACCCCCGGATGGCGGCGCGCTGTCGCCTCCAGCGGCTGACGGATGCCAGCGACCATATCCCCTTCACCGGCGAGGAAGGCGTCGATGGCCTCCTGCGAGGAGGGGAGACGATTCAGGCTGGCGTGCTGCAGATGGCGGGTGAGCCACAGATCGTAGGCGGCGTTTTGCCCGACGTTAATCGTGGTTGCCGGGCGATCCATATCGGCCACGCTCTGGCAGGGCGAACCGGCTCTCACCAGCGCGGTCCCCTGAATGGTGATATAGGGAGAAGTAAAGCGCAGGGTCGCCTCCCTCGCCGGGTCGATGGCCAGAAAGGCGATATCCCAGCGTTCGCCTCCGGCGTCGGCCACCACTTTACCGGCGGCAGGATAGGTGACGAACTCGGCGACGACGCCCCAGCGCTGCGCCAGTCGATGGCTGAGCTCGGGGGTAATGCCTGTCGGCTCGCCGTTTTCTCCAGGATGGGCCAGTACCGCATTGCCCAGATTAATGGCAAAACGCAGCCGGGATGGTGTGATTGCTGACATCGCTGACTCCTGTGGTGGCTAAGAGAAGGTGGCCCGACCTGTTGGTCGCCAGTGAAAAGATAGTCCATCCGCGCGCGGTTGTACCTCCGGGGCCACACTTTCAGAATACAGTAATTAACGACCGCAGCGATTTCGTTAAACAGCAAGGCAATGGCTTTTATATTGTTAAGCATAAACTCAGCTTGTCAGTTTATTCTTCCCGCTCACTGAGGGAGAGAAATAATGGCACAACATAATTTTGAAAATGATAATAAATATCATCAGCGTTCTGAGCAGGCGCGAAGGAGTACCCTGGTTAGCGTGGTGGTCAATATTTTTCTCTCCGCGTTGCAGATTGCGGTGGGAATATATTCTGGTTCCCAGGGGTTAATTGCCGATGGCATGCACTCTTTTTCCGATCTGCTCGCCGATGGCGTCGTGCTGGTGGCGAATAAAAAGAGTCGCCGACCGTCTGACCACGATCACCATTATGGCCACTGGCGTTATGAGAACGGCGCCTCTCTGGTCCTCGGCGCGATCCTGGTGCTGGTCGGGGTCGGTATGCTGTGGTCTGCCGCGGGTCATCTCGCGCAACCGCAGACGATTCCGCCGGTGCACAGCGTGGCGCTGTGGATGGCGCTGACGGCGCTGGTGGTCAAAGAGGGGCTGTTTCGCTATATGCTGGCGGCCGCCAGGCGGCTGAACTCCTCGCTGCTCATCGCCAACGCCTGGCATGCCCGCTCCGACGCCGCGTCATCCCTGGTGGTGGCGCTGGGGATTATCGGTAATCTGGCCGGGTTCGCCTGGTTCGACCCGCTCGCCGCGCTGGCGGTAGGGCTGGTGATTACGCGGATGGGCTATCGTTTCGCCGCCACCGCGCTGCACGATTTAATGGACCGCGCTGTCGATGAAGAGACGCAGCGGGCAATCGCCGGCACGCTGCGGGCCACGCCGGGCGTGGCGGGTCTGCACGATTTGAAAACCCGTAAGGCGGGGGATCTGGTGCTGGTGGATGTCCATCTCGAGGTAGCCGGAGAGCTGTCGGTCGCTGAAGGGCATCAGATTGCCCGGCAGGCGCGGGAGCGGGTCATGGCGCAGCATCCGGTGCTTAATGTGATGGTGCATCTCGATCCCTGCGCGGCGGTTGCCAGTTCGCCGGAGGAGGCAAACTGCCTGACGTCATAAGCGGAAATAGACTGGCTCAGCGGTTATTTTATCCCTGAGCCATTATTCCTCGCCCCTTCCGCCCGCGCATTGATTGCCTGAACGATAAATAAGGCTCATACTGAGCCGGCCATTACCATCGCTAAATAATGGCGCAGATCTGCCCGTTGCAGTTAACGATAAAATAAACCAATCGGTTCATAGATAATCTCTATTCTTTATTTCGAGATAATGACCAGAGCGGTAATTCAGGAAGTCAGACAATGATCATTCGGCCAGAACAACACTGGTTTCTTCGCCTATTTGACTGGCACGGCTCCGTGCTGTCAAAAATCATCTTTCGTCTGCTGCTTAATGTGCTGATGTCCATCATCGCCATTATCAGCTATCAATGGTACGCGCAGCTGGGGATCCACTTAACGGTGGCGCCGTTCAGTCTGCTGGGTATCGCGATAGCGATTTTCCTCGGCTTTCGCAACAGCGCCAGCTATAGCCGCTTCGTCGAGGCGCGCAATCTGTGGGGGACGGTGCTTATCGCCGAACGTACCCTGGTGCGCCAGCTGCGCAATATCCTGCCGGCGGAACACGATGCCCATCAGCGCATCGTCAGCTATCTCGTGGCCTTCAGCTGGAGCCTGAAGCACCAGCTGCGCAAAACCGATCCGACGGCTGACCTGCAGCGGCTGCTGCCCGAGGAGAGGGTGACGGAGATCCTCGCCAGTTCGATGCCCACCAACCGGATCCTGCTGCTGGCCGGTAACGAAATTGGCCAGCTGCGCGAGGCGGGCAAGCTGAGCGACATCACCTACGGGCTGATGGACAATAAGCTCGATGAGCTGGCGCACGTGCTGGGCGGCTGCGAAAGGCTGGCCACCACCCCGGTGCCGTTCGCCTATACCCTGATCCTGCAGCGCACCGTGTACCTGTTCTGCACGCTGCTGCCGTTTGCCCTGGTCGGGGATCTGCACTACATGACGCCGTTTGTCTCGGTCTTTATCTCCTACACCTTTTTATCCTGGGATTCGCTGGCGGAAGAGCTGGAGGATCCTTTCGGCACCGCCGCCAACGACCTGCCGCTGAACGCGATGTGCAACACCATTGAGCGCAATCTGCTCGACATGACCGGTCAACATCCGCTGCCGGAGACGCTGCGTCCGGACCGTTACTTCAACCTGACCTGAACCCCTGCGCGCCGGGCAGTTTCCGCTGCCCGGTCATCACTTTCCCGTCCCCGCGTGACCCGCCGCGCAGAGGGCGGCGATAAAAGCAAAATTTGCAAATAAGTTAAATTTAACACCCGATAGATAACATCAATTATACAGATTTGTGGCGTATGTTATTATTCGGTTAACAAACGCAGTACCTACGCTTTCCCATCGTACTATCCTTGAGAAACAGCATTCTTATCAGGTGACGCCGCGCACACCACGCCTCGTCGCCGGGGTCGTCGCACGCTTTTTTTCGGCCGGCGGCGGCCAGAACAGAGCAGCAGGAGTAAAAAGATGACCAATAAAAGACGCGCGGTTCCCGGTGTTCACCCCTATGACGGTCCGGCAGGCGGGTGGGGCGCGCTGAAGGCCACGGCCATTGCCGTGCGTACCCAGATGGATGCCTTCGAGGCGCCCGCCACGCTGCTGCGAACTAACCAGCCGGATGGGTTTGACTGCCCGGGCTGCGCCTGGCCGGATAAAGAGCATAAATCCACTTTTCAGTTTTGCGAAAATGGCGCCAAAGCCGTTACCTGGGAGGCGACCACCAAACGGGTGACGCCAGCGTTCCTCGCGGCTAACACCGTGACCTCCCTGCTGGCGAAAAGCGATTTTGAACTGGAGGGCTATGGCCGCTTAACCCATCCTTTGGTCTACGACCGCGCCAGCGATACGCTGCGACCGGTGGCGTGGGAGGCGGCCTTCGCCCGTATCGGCGAGATCCTTCGCGGCCTGCAGCCAGATGAAGTTGAATTCTACACCTCCGGACGGGCCTCCAATGAAGCGGCGTGGCTGTTTCAGCTGTTTGCCCGCGAGTACGGCACCAATAACTTTCCCGACTGCTCTAACATGTGCCATGAATCCACCAGCGTGGGCCTGCCGCAGTCGATCGGCATTGGCAAAGGCACCGTCTCCCTCGACGATTTTGACCAGACCGAGTTGGTGATCTCCATCGGCCATAATCCGGGCACCAACCATCCGCGGATGATGGGCACTCTGCATGAGCTTTCCCGCCGGGGTGTGCCGATTATCGTTTTTAACCCATTGCGTGAGCGGGCGCTGGAGCGTTTTGCCGACCCGCAGAACGTGATGGAGATGGCGACATATCGCTCGACGCCGATCGCGTCGACCTACTACCAGGTACGGGCCGGCGGCGACGCGGCGGCGCTGAAAGGGATCGCCAAAGCGCTGCTGCAGCTGGAGGAGGAGCAGGGCCAGGTGCTCGACCACGCGTTTATTGCGCAACATACCCAGGGGTTCGCCGCCTTCGCCGAGGATCTGCACGCCACCCGCTGGCAGGATATTGAGCAGGAGTCCGGTCTGACGCGCGAGTCGCTAACCCAGGTCGCCGTGGCCTACGCCAAATCCACGGCCACCATCGTCACCTACGGCATGGGCATCACCCAGCATAATAAAGGCACCTCCAACGTCCGGCTGATTGCCGACCTGCTGCTGATGCGCGGCAATATCGGCAAGCCAGGAGCCGGGATCTGCCCATTACGCGGCCATTCAAACGTGCAGGGAAACCGCACCGTCGGGATCAGCGAAAAACCCACTGCGGCCTTCCTCGACAGCCTGCAGCGGGTGATGGGGATCGCGCCGCCGCGGCATCATGGTCACGATGCGGTGAAGGCGCTGGAGGCCATGATCGCTGGCGACGCCAAAGCCCTGATCTGCCTCGGGGGCAACTTCGCCGTGGCGATGCCGGATCACGAACGCGCTTTCCCGGCGATGCGCAACCTTGAGCTCAGCGTTCACGTCGGCACCAAGCTCAACCGCTCGCACCTGTTGACGGCGAAAGAGACCTTTATTCTGCCGTGTCTGGGCCGCACCGAGCTTGACCTGCAGGCCAGCGGCCGACAGTCGATCACCGTCGAGGATTCGATGTCGATGGTACATGCCTCCTCAGGCAAGCTTAAGCCCGCCTCGCCGACGCTGCGCTCGGAGCCGGCGATTGTCGCCGGTCTGGCGAAGGCCACTCTGCCGGCCAGCAAAGTCGACTGGCTGTATCTGGTGGAAGATTACGACCGCATTCGCGATCTGATCGAACAGACCATTCCGGGGTTCGAGGATTACAACCAGCGCATTCGCCACCCCGGGGGCTTTCGCATGCCGCTGCCGCCGACCGAGCGCATCTGGCCTACCGCCACCGGCAAAGCCATGTTCTCGGTTTTCAAAGGCGTGCATGAGAACGTGGTGGTGGAGGGCGAGGATGTGATGCGCTTAGTGACCCTGCGCAGCCACGACCAGTACAACACCACCATCTACGCTATGGATGACCGTTACCGCGGCGTTTTTGGCCGTCGCGACGTGCTGTTTATGAACGAGCAGGATATGGCCGACCAGGGCCTGGAGCATGGCGATCGGGTGGATATCCACACCGCGCTGCCGGGCAGCGCGTTGACGCTCAGAGATATCACCGTGGTGGCCTACGGCATCGCGCCCGGCACCGTCGGCGCCTATTATCCGGAAGCCAACGTGCTGGTGCCCTTGAACTATCTGGATGAAGAGAGCGGTACGCCCTCCTATAAGTCAGTCCCTGTACGCCTGACGCTGCGCTCGAAAGAGATTCGCCCGCTGGCCAGCGCGCGTTAAAGAAGCAGGGCGTTGGGCGGCGTCGCGCCGTCCTGCGCCCCGTCGCCCCTCCTGTCCTCGCTTGAATTTATCGGTGATGAAACTAACATTCTGGTAACCTGTGCGCGGCCCCGGGGGTGAACGGCGGGGTTCAAACGGGAAAGAGAATGGATATTAAGCAACTCAAGTATTTGATCGCGCTCGATCAGACGCGCCATTTTGGCCAGGCGGCGGCAGCCTGCCATATTACCCAGCCAACCCTCTCCATGCGCATTCGTAATCTGGAAGAGGAGCTGAACCTGACCCTTATCCAGCGCGGGCAGCGCTTTGAGGGTTTTACCCCTGAGGGGGAGCGGATCCTCGCGTGGGCGCGGGCGGTGCTTGCCGCCCATGACGGCCTGGCGGCGGAGGCGGCCATCTGTCGCGGGCAGATGGTCGGCCAGCTGCGGGTTGGTATGGTGCCACTGGCGAGCCTCAACCCGATGCAGCTGATTAAACCCCTCGCGGAGAAATACCCGGCGCTGCAGTTCAGCCTGCTGTCAATGACCTCGGAGCAGATTATCGATGGCGTCAGCCGCAACCAGCTGGACCTGGGGATCTGTTACCTGCAGCATCTGGATGAACGCCTGTTTAAGATCGCCCGGCTGCCGCAAACCCGGATGGGACTGCTGCACGATAAACGCCATTTCGACTTCAGCGCCGGGACGCCGGGCTGGGATACGCTGGCGGCGCTGCCCCTTGGCTTTCTGACCAAGGGAATGTACTACCGGGAATCCATTGAAATCAGCTTTAAGGCCAAAGGGCTAACCCCGACGTCTGTCTTTGAAAGCGATTCAACGTTTCAGATTATCCAGGCGGTGCAGGCGGGGATCTGCTGCGCCATTATGCCGCTTAACAACGGCCTCGAAGCGCTGAGCGATAATCTTGAAATTCTGCCGATCGCCGAAACCCAGGTCGATTCGCAGCTGGCGCTGATTATGCGCCAGCAGGAGCCGGTCTCGTCCCTGGCGGAAAAATGCTTCGCCGAGGCGCAGGGGATTTTTGGCTGAGGCCAGCCTCAGATATTCTCCAGTCGAATGCCCCGGGTTCTCGGGCCGAAGATCCCCACCGACAGCATCACCATCAGCATACTGACGACGATAAAGCTAATCACCCCCGGCGTGCCGGCATATTGCAGAATAATGCCGATCAGGATGCTGGTCACCGCGGTCGAGAGACGACTGAACGAGTAGCAGAAGCCGACGGCGCGGGCGCGAATATGGGTCGGGAAGACCTCGGCCTGGTAGGCGTGGTAGCTGATGGTCAGCCAGGCGTTGGACCAGGTGATCATAAACCCGCAGATCACCAGCAGGATAGGATTGTTTTGCAGCGCAAACAGGGTGCCGAAGATGACGGTCATCAGCGCGGAGAGTACGATCTGCCACTTGTTCTCAAAGCGATGCACGAAGCGGGTGCAGAACAGGCAGCCCAGCGGATAGGCGAGGGTGATAAAGAAGGCGTACAGCAGACTGTGGGTGATACTGGCCCCCTGACCGGAAAGCAGCGCTGGCAGCCAGTTGCCAAAGCCGAAGAAACCGATCGCCTGGAAGAAATTCATCACCATCAGCATCAGGGTTCGCTGCCGGTACTGCGGCGCCCAGATTTCGCCGAAGGTGCCGCGTTTGACGACGCTCTGTGCCGCCTGCACATGCTTCGGCGACGGCGTCAGGCCGCAGCGGGCTTCCATGGCGCACATCACCGCATGCGCTTCATCATGCCGCCCTTTGCTTTCCAGCCAGCGGGCTGACTCCGGCAGCTTTTTGCGGATAAACCAGATCGCCAGCGAGAACAGCGCACCGAAGATGATCACCCAGCGCCAGCCGCTGAGGCCGAAAAGGGTGGTTGGCACCAATATCCAGGACATCAGCGCTACCGCCGGAACCGACAAGAACTGAATAAAGAAGGCAAAGGCGAAGGCTTTATTGCGCAGGTGGGTAGGTACCCATTCGCTGAGGTAGGTGTCAATGGTCACCAGCTCAATGCCGAGGCCGATTCCCACCAGAAAGCGGAAGAAGATCACCCCTTCCGCACTGCTCTGGGTCGCCATCAGCAGCGAGAAAAAGCCGTACCAGGCGAGCGCCACCATAAAGGTCAGGCGGCGCCCCAGCTTGTCCGCCAGCGGCGCCAGCAGACTCGCGCCGATAAACAGCCCCATAAAGGTGGCGGAGGCAAAGGCCGCCTGATCGGCGATGCCAAAGATCCCCGCCGCGCCGGTGTGGAAAATACCCTCCGCCAGCAGGCCCGCGCTGATGTACCCGGTCTGGAACAAATCGTAGAGCTCAAAGAAGCCGCCGAGGGAGAGTAGGGTGATAAACGACCATAACCCGAAGGAGGCGGGCAGCGCGTCAATGCGTCCGGTTAAGCTGGCGTGCGGTTGTCCTGGCGAAGCATAGGGCGATTCGCCGAGAACCTGGGTGGTAGACATGGTGTTGTGTTCCTCAGGAAAAATGGTTTGCCTGCTAATGTTAAGTGATTGTTAATAGTTTTAAATTTTTAATCTTTAGCGTTAACAGCAATCTTTAGCGCAAGATCGCGCCATGCAGGGTAAAAGATGATATTCATGCTGGTTTTCGCCGCACGCTGAGGGAAGAATTGAAGTAAATCACCGTGGGGGGCAATGTTCTCCGCCAGGCGATGTCGCGCTGCGCAGGGCCAGGCCCAGGGCCAGACAGAGTAAACGAATCCTCACTGGCGGCGTTTTCCCGCTTTACCCGCTATTGCGCCGGGCTATAATGTGCCCACGTTCATACAGGAGTCATGCGTTGGACAGTCATCCTTATTGTTATTCTCCGGCAAGTTAACGCGACTATTTTCGCTGCTTGCCGATCCGGCGGGCAGCAATCTTTGATTACCGGATTGCCTCCCTGAATGTAGTGATTCGCGACCGAACGCGAGAGGCATCGTTATGTTTCTGTTTCCCACCACCTTATTTCCTCCACCATCATCCGCCCGCTAATTGCCCGGCGCGGCTGAGCGCGACATCAATACATTTTTATTGCTTTCTGTTATCTGGAGGAAGGCGCGATGGTATTTCCTTATATGACACATTTACTCGCGGCAATGCTGCTGGGAGCGCTGATCGGCGCGGAAAGACAATGGCGGCAACGTATGGCCGGTTTGCGGACCAATGCGCTGGTGGCCACCGGCGCGGCGGTGTTTATTCTTAGCGCGATGTCGGCCTCGCCGGACAGCCCGGGGCGCATTGCGGCGCAGATCGTCTCCGGTATCGGCTTCCTGGGGGCGGGAGTGATTATGCGCGATGGCATGAACGTTCGCGGCCTCAATACCGCCGCTACCCTGTGGTGCTCGGCCGGTATTGGTGTCCTTTGCGGCCTGGGGCAGTTCTGGAACGCGACGGCGGCGACGCTGATTATTCTGTGCGCCAACATCCTGCTCCGCGAAGCGGCGCAGCGTATTCATGCCTTGCCGGGCGCCGGTGACGAAGAAAAACGCTATATCTTACGCGTCACCTGTTTGCGCGAGCATGAAAAGGCCGTGCGTCAGCTGCTGCTGAATATTGCTCAGCAGCAGAGGTTCACCCTGCAGGGATTACAGTCGGCGGCAGCAGACACGGCGGATCAGCTGGAGATTTGCGCGGAGCTGATTAGCCATAAGCAGCATCAGAAAACGCTGGCGCAGATTATGGCGCAAGTGGGCGTTCAGCAGAACGTCACCTCGGTACACTGGCGCGTCGGAGAAGCATAGAGGCAGGCGGCGGGGCAGCGGAAACGGCCGCTGGCCGCGCGATTCGCCAACCCGTGGGAAAGCGGCTAGAATGGCCTCCTGCCGGAGGTTATAAGAATGTTAAATAATGGATGTGTGCCGTCGGAATCTGGCCAGACTATGACGACGGCTGATTTTCGCTTTACCCGCGTGATGGCCGAGCAGGCGGCGCGTGCCCGTCTGACGCTGGACGACGATCAGCTGTCGCTCATCGCTCGCCTGGACGCCCTGGGCCAGCAGCTGTTGTCCGCGCCCGGCACGCCGCAGGGACTGTACGTCTGGGGACGCACCGGGCGAGGGAAAAGCTATATTCTCGATCACTTTTTTGCCAGCCTGCCGCTTGCCGCCCGGCGTCGGGTCCATTTTCATCACTTCTTCCGCGAACTGCACCAGCGGCTGAATGCCCCCGGCGCGCCCGGCCTGCAGACGGTGATGATGCAGATGACCTCCGGCTGCCGCCTGCTGTGTTTCGACGAATTTCATCTTCACGACCCCGGCGACGCCATGCTGATGAAGGCGCTGCTGGAACACCTTTTTCAACGGGGCATCGTGCTGCTGGCTACCTCTAACTACCCGCCGGAGATGCTGCTGCCTAATCCGCTGTATCACGATCGCTTTTTACCGTCGATCGCGCTGATCCGCGCCCACCTGGTGGTCGTCGCGCTTAACGGCGAGGAGGATTATCGCGAACGGCATCTGAGCCAGGATAACGCCTTCTGCAGCGGGCGGCTATGGGTTAACCCGGGCGAATCACAGCGTCAGCTGTACGAGCTGCCCTCGCTGCCTGCCGAACCGGTCCCGCTGGAGGTAGGCTACCGCACGCTGCAGGCGGCCGCGGCGTCACCCGCCTTGCTCCATTTCTCTTTTGCCCAGCTCTGCCAGGCCGCCACGGCGGTGATGGACTATCTGGCGCTCAGCGAACGTTATGCCGTCTGGTTACTGGACGAGGTGCCGCCGCTAGCCACGGTTGGGCCGGCGGCCCAGCAGCGCTTTATCAACGTGATTGATGTGTTGTATGAAAAGCAGATCCGCCTGCTGCTGGTGACCCGCTGCGACCTGGAGACGCTGGTGGCCGGGGTGGAACTGGAGGATATTCAGCGAACGCGGAGCCGTCTGCAACAGCTGCCGCGGGCGGTATAAAAAAAAGCCCCGGCGGGTGCCGGGGCGAGGGGATCACAGGTCGAAACGGTCGAGGTTCATCACCTTGGTCCAGGCGGCGACAAAGTCATGCACCAGCTTCTGCTGCCCGTCGGCGCAGGCGTACACTTCCGCCAGGGCGCGCAGGACCGAGTTGGAGCCAAACACCAGATCCACGCGGGTGGCGCTGTACTTCGCTTCGCCGGTTTTACGGTCGCTGCCGGTAAACAGCTCCGCCCGATCATCGGCCGGTTTCCAGACGGTGGCCATATCCAGCAGGTTGACGAAGAAGTCATTGCTGAGCACGCCGACGCGGTCGGTAAACACCCCGTGTTTGCTGCCGTCGTAGTTGGCGCCCAGCACGCGCAGTCCACCCACCAGAACCGTCATTTCCGGAGCGGTTAAGGTCAGCTGCTGCGCTTTATCGATCAGCAGCGTTTCCGTCGACACACCGCCCTCGATGCGACGGTAGTTGCGGAAGCCATCCGCCAGCGGCTGCAGCAGGTCAAACGACTCGACGTCGGTCTGCTCAGGCAGGGCGTCGACGCGGCCAGGGGTAAACGGCACGTTGACGCTGACGCCAGCCGCCGCCGCTGCCTGCTCAACGCCGACCACGCCAGCCAGCACGATGATATCGGCCAGCGACGCTTTGCCGGAGGCGCGCTGGATCGCCTGCAGGGTCGGCAGCACCCGGCTGGCGATAGCATTGACCGGCCAGTCCTTCTGCGGGGCCAGCGCCAGACGCGCGCCGTTGGCGCCGCCGCGCTTATCGCCGCCGCGGAAAGTGGAGGCGGAGGCCCAGGCTACCGATACCAGCTCACTCACCGACAGGCCGGCGCCGGCGATGGCGGTTTTCAGGCTGGCGATGTCTTCCGCGCTCGGCTGATGGGTGGCCGCCGGCAGCGGATCCTGCCAAATCAGATCTTCTTTTGGCACTTCCGGCCCGAGGTAACGGGATTTCGGCCCCATATCGCGGTGGGTCAGCTTGAACCACGCCCGGGCGAAGGCCTCGTTAAAAGCCTGCGGGTCGTTGAGGAAGCGACGGGAGATCTTCTCAAACTCCGGGTCGAAGCGCAGGGTCAGGTCGGTGACCAGCATGGTCGGTTTGCGCTTTTTCCCCGGGTTAAACGGATCCGGGATAATTTCCGGCGCGTCTTTGGCTTCGAATTGGATAGCGCCCGCCGGGCTGCGGGTCTGCACCCATTCGTATTTGAACAGGTTCTCGAAAAAGTAGTTGCTCCACTGGGTGGGCGTCTGCGTCCAGACCACTTCCAGACCGGAGGTAATGGCATCCGCGCCTGCGCCGCTGCCGTAGCTGGAGTGCCAGCCCAAGCCCTGTGCTTCCAGCGGCGCGGCTTCCGGCTCGGCGCCGACGTGGCTGGTTTCTGCGGCGCCATGGGTTTTACCCAGCGTGTGGCCGCCGGCGATCAGCGCGACTATTTCTTCATCGTCCATCGCCATATTGCCGAAGGTGGCGCGAATGGCCGCGGCGGCGGACAGCGGCTCGCCGCTGGCGTTCGGTCCTTCCGGGTTAACGTAAATCAGCCCCATTTCGGTGGCGCCGATGGCCTGTTTCGCCAGGCTTTCCGGGTGACGGTGGGCCAGCCACTCTTTCTCATCGCCCCAGTCAACGTCCAGATCCGGTTCCCAGACATCTTCACGACCGGCGCCAAAACCGAAGGTGCGGAAGCCGGCGTTTTCCAGCGCCACGTTACCCGCCAGCATGTAAAGGTCGGCCCAGGAGATTTTCTGGCCATATTTCTGTTTCACCGGCCACAGCAGACGGCGGGCCTTATCTAGGCTGACGTTGTCAGGCCAGGAGTTCAGCGGCGCAAAGCGCTGCTGCCCACGACCCGCGCCGCCGCGACCGTCAACGGTGCGGTAGGTGCCGGCGCCGTGCCAGGCCATACGAATAAACAGACCGATATAGCTGCCCCAGTCTGCTGGCCACCACTCTTGCGAATCGGTCAGCAGCGCTCTGAGGTCAGCCTTCAGCGCGGAGTAATCGAGCTTTTTAAACTCTTCCCTGTAGTTAAAATCCTCACCCAACGGGTTGGAACGACTGGAGTGCTGGTTCAGCAGATCGACACGCAGCTGGTTAGGCCACCAGTCGCGGTTGCCGGTGCCGCTGCCGGCGCTCTGCTTGGGCGTCTCGGCGTGGAAAGGGCACTTTCCGGCGGATGCGTTGTTGGATGGGTCGTTAGACGTGCTCATATCAGGCTCCGTTTGCTTTTGTGAATGCCGTTACGATATACACTGCTACCAATAAGCGATATTTGAATGAGTCTACGGATTTAATAGCTAATTCCGTTCAACGAAGGGCGAAACACCCTCTTATATGACCTGGCGGATCCAAGGGTAAAAAATACACCTCACCATTAACCATAGACGTAACGAGACGGCAAAGGAAACGATCTGCGTCAATCGGGCCGAAGGAATGCTAATTGTTTGAGATATGACAATTTTACTATGAGAAAAGGATGAGGGTTTTCCGCTGAGCGAGCGTAACGAATGCCCGGCGCAGGGGTTGTTGGCGGACACAGAATAAGCTAATACTTAGACACCATGTGACTGGCGCTAAAGACAGAATACTGTTGGGGAGCATGGTCGACGTCGCCGCGCGCCTGGGCATTACCGCTATCTGGAGATAAGTTATGCCTGAATTCGCTTCATTAATGGCCTTTGCCGCGGTGGCGCTGGGATTAGTGTTAACCCCCGGCCCCAATATGATGTATCTCACTTCGCGTTCGATTTGCCAGGGAAAACGCGCTGGCTTTATCTCCCTTGCCGGGGTTGCCGTGGGCTTTTTCTTCTATATGCTGTGTGCCGCTTTCGGCATTACCGCGTTGGTTTTCGCGGTCCCTTATGCCTACGATGCCTTGCGTTTATGCGGGGTCGCTTATTTGCTCTATCTGGCGTGGCAGGCGATAAAACCAGGAGGGAGGCCGATATTCGCGGTGCGTGAATTACCTGCGGACAGTGGGCGTAAGCTGTTTCTGATGGGATTTATCACCAGCCTGGCGAACCCCAAAGTTGCTATCCTCTATTTGTCCCTGCTGCCGCAGTTTATCACCCCCGGACTCGGTAGCGTGCTCAGCCAGTCGTTAATGTTAGGCTGTACTCAGGTATTAATCAGTGTGGCGGTGAACGGCCTGATTATCTTGCTGGCCGGGCAGGTGGCGTTATTTCTTAGCCGGCGGCCGGGCTGGCAACAATTTCAACGCTGGCTGATGGCGACGGTACTGGCCGGAATGGCGGTTAAGATCGCTTTTGAGGCCAGAAAATAACCGGGTTTGTCGGGAAAAGGGAGGCCAGCGATATCCGTCGCTGGCTAACCTCGCACCCTGATGCCTTTCTGCCACAGAGAAAGGCTCTCCAGGCTCTAACATGCTGAAACATTTCTGCCAGATCATTAGCAACCTTTCAGTAGGGCTAACGCCGCGATAAGGCTATGCTTCCCGGCCGTTACGCCGTTGGCTTTTCCCGTGATCCAGGTGATGTACCGCTAATGCCCCTTTTGAGAGATGAAATTCGCGACCACTCCGCGGAAGAGATGCTGTTTATCCGCCGGGCCGCAATCGCCTTTCTGCTGGTGGTGGTCTGCTTTGGCGTGCTGATTTTCAACCTCTACCATCTGCAGGTGGAGCAGCACGATTTCTACCAGACCCGTTCCAACCAAAACGATATTAAAATGCTGCCCATCGCCCCCAGCCGCGGGCTGATATTCGATCGCAACGGCATACCGCTGGTGCAGAATATTACCCTGTATCGCCTGCAGGTGATCCCGAGCAAAATTCCCGATATGGCCGCGCTGCTGCAAACCCTGACGCCGATTGTCGACCTGACGCCGGACGACATCGCCAGCTTCCGCGACGATATGCACCACAGCAGCCGCTATAAAGCGGTTACCCTCAAATCCGACCTCAGCGACGTGGAGGTGGCCCGCTTCGCGGTCAACGAATTCCGTTTCCCCGGGGTGACGGTGGAGAGCTATCAGCAGCGTGAATACCCCTACGGCGCAGAGCTGGCGCACGTGGTGGGCTATGTGTCGAAAATCAACGACAGCGACCTGCAGCGGCTGGCGAAAGATGGCGAAGAGGAGAACTATGCTGCCGACCACAATATCGGCAAGCAGGGGATCGAGGGTTATTACGAAAAAGCGCTCCACGGCACCACTGGCTACCAGGAGGTGGAAGTGGACAACCACGGCCGGGTGGTGCGTCTGTTGAAAGAAGTACCGCCGGTGGCCGGGAAAAACCTCTACCTGACCCTTGACCTGCACCTGCAGCAGTATATTGAGTCGGTACTGAAGGGGCAGCGCGCGGCGGTGGTGGTGGTCGATCCCCGGGATGGCGGGGTGCTGGCGATGGTCTCCAGCCCCAGCTATGATCCTAACCCGTTCGTCAAAGGTATCGGCTATCAGGCCTATAAATCGCTGCTGGATAACCCGGACCGGCCGCTGATCAACCGCGTCACCCAGGGGCTGTATCCCCCGGCCTCGACGGTGAAGCCCTATATGGCGCTGTCGGCGCTCTCCGCCGGTGTGATCACGCCGAACACCACCTTCTTCGGGGCGCCGACGTGGACCCTGCCGGGCACGCAGCGTCGCTACCGCGACTGGCTGAAAACCGGCCACGGCATGCTCAACGTGACCAAAGCCATTGAAGAGTCGGCGGACACCTTTTTCTACCAGGTTGCCTTCGAGATGGGCATCGACCGGATCCATGAGTGGCTGAGCAAATTCGGCTACGGCCAGTCCACCGGCATCGATCTCAATGAGGAGTATAGCGGGGTGCTGCCCAGCCGGGAGTGGAAACAGCGAGTGCATAAAAAGCCCTGGTACCAGGGGGATACCATCTCCGTCGGTATCGGCCAGGGATACTGGATCGCCACCCCCATCCAGATGGTGAAAGCGCTCACCACGCTCCTGAACAACGGTAAGGTGCAGGACCCGCATCTGCTCTATTCGATGAAGCAGGGCAATCATGTGGAACGCTATCAGCAGCCGGCGAACCTGCCGCAGGTGGGCGATCCAAAATCCCCGTACTGGGGCATTGTGCGCAACGGCATGTATGGGATGGCGAATCTGCCCAACGGCACCGGCTACAAGCTGTTCCATACCGCGCCGTACCAGATTGCGGCGAAGTCCGGGACTTCGCAGGTGTTCAGTCTGAAGCAAAACCAGACCTATAACGCCAAAATGATCCCGGTGCGTCTGCGGGATCACATCTTCTATACCCTGTTTGCCCCTTATCAGCATCCGAAGGTGGCGATGGCGCTAATCCTGGAGAACGGCGGCGGGGATGGGGTGGTGGCCGGACCGACGGCGCGCGCCATTCTGGACCATATTTTTGTCCCGCAGCAGGCGCCGGCGGCCGCAGCCGACGTGCCGCAGCGGGAGAGCGCGGACGCCCAGTAAGCGGCTGGACTTATTCCGCAGGCGCATCGTTCATAGAAATTGGTTATTTGTCCCATCATCTTCCCGGCGGCATAGTATTTTAGGGAACATGACGAACGAGGAGGAAGGGTGACACGTAACCGATTATTGCTGGTTCAGACCGGGACGCCGCCGGCAGCCATCCGTGAGGAGCATGGCGATCTGCCGCGCTGGTTCCGCACGCTGTTGGCGCCGTGGCAGGCGCAGCTCACCGCGGTACGGGTGTTTGAGGACGAGCCGCTGCCGGCGCCGGATCGCCAGACGGTGGCGGTGCTGACCGGCTCCTGGGCGATGGTGACCGACCGTCTGGCATGGAGCGAACGGACCGCCGACTGGATCCGTCAGGCGGTGGCTATCGGCATGCCGCTGTTCGGCGTTTGCTATGGCCATCAGCTGATGGCTCATGCCCTGGGGGGCGAGGTGGCGTATCATCCCGCCGGACGGGAAAGCGGCAGCCAGACTGTTTCGCTATCGCCGTGGGGTGTCGACGACCCGCTGCTGCGGGGCCTGCCGGCCGCATTTCCCGCGCATCTGAGCCATTTGCAAACCGTGACCCGTCTGCCGGAGGGGGCCACGGTGCTGGCCGCAACCTCCCACGATCCCCACCAGATCGTGCGCTACGGGCCGCACGCGGTCTCCACGCAGTTTCACCCGGAATTCACCGCGCCGATTGCCCGCTCGCTGATCCGCTACCGGGAGGCGGTGCTGCAGGCGGAGGGCATCGACGCGAAACGATTACACGATGAAGTGCAGGAGAGCCCGCAGGCCGCGGCGATCCTCTCGCGCTTCGTCAGTGCCTATCTGCCCCCTGATGCCCCCGGCCATTAATCCCCGGCAGTGAACAGTACCCGCCAGCGGCGACGACGGCGGGACATCTCGTAGGCCAGGTCGTCGACCTCTTCAACGCGCAGCGCGTCAGCCGCCTGCGGCGTCAGCTCCGCTAAACCATACTTCTGACGCAGGACGGCCAGCGCTTGCGCCTCGGGCGGCGTCCGGGTGCGAACCTGTGCGGCCAGGCGCTGCTGTAGCGGCCTGAAGGTCGCTTCATCAAGCGGCGGCAGCTGGCGCAAAAAGGTGTTGCAACAGCGCAGCAGCGCCACGGCGCGGCGATCCGGGGACTGGAGCGCCATCAGCAGCCCGTCGCGATCGGCGACGCGCTGATAGCGGCAGCTCACCACATAGCCGATCTGCTGCTCCACCCGCAGGCGCTGGAAAAAGAGTGGCTCACAGCGCTGCGCCAGCACCCGCAGGGCCGCCAGCGAGGCGCCTTCCGGCAGCGGAATAAAGACCAGCAGCGCTGTATCGCCCCCGGGGAAAGTCAGCCGTTCGACGCCGCGGCGGCAGGGGACGGGGAGGTTGCCCGGCGGGTTAACCCGGGCGCTAAGCAGGCTCAGCTGGCGCGCGATCCACTGCGCATCCTCTGCGCTGCCGCCGGTCAGGGCCGCCAGCCAACCTTCCTGAAGCTCTGATGCGCCCAACCGATCGGGGAGCAAAGCCATGAGATGACGGATAGCAATACTCTCCGGCGGCGGGGCCAGCGGGGCGACCGGGAGTGCGAGCTGCCGCACAATGGCCTGCAGAATCGCCGCCGGCCGTTGGCCGGACGCTGGCCACTGCAGGAGCAACTGCCAGCTGCCGTCGACGCGATGCCACTCGCCGCGGCCCCCGGCGTGGCGGAGCGCGGCGAGCAGCGGGCGCAGCTGTTCCCCGCGCGCCAGCCCTTCGGCCAGATCGGACGAGCAGTAGAAGGGCGGTCGGAGCAGGAGCCTCGGCGGCTCGCCCGGTGACGGGAGGTGGAGCAGCGGCGCAGCTTTCTCCGGGTTTTCCGCGGCGAGGCCGCCAGCGGCTTGCGGATAAAAAGCGAATTCCAGCGCCGGGTCAGAGACCGGGCGGCGCCACCACCGGCTAAGCGGCAGGCTAAAGCCCTGGGTGGCAACAGGCTCCCCTGGGGAAATGGTCTGGCAGGCCAGGCTGACCGTGGGGGCGGCCTGCAGGGCGGCGCAAAAATCGGCGAACCCGACGGGCGGCCCGCCGGGGGCAAAGCCGAATGCCCGCTGGCGCAGCTGATCGAGGGGCGACAGCGTTTGAAAACGGCGCCAGGACAGCTGATAGTAGTGTTGCTGCTGGTCTGGCGTCGTCTGCCGTAGCGCCTGCAGCCAGTGGGTTATCTGCTGGTCGACCTGTTCCGGCCGGTCGCTGGCGAAGACCAGCGCCAGCCAGCCGACGTGCCGATCCTGATACAGCCAGCTCAGCGCCACCTCTTGCGCCTGGCCACGCTGGCGCAGCCCGGCCATCAGGCTGCCAGGGGCTTCATCAAGCAAAAACTCGCGCAATAACGTGACGTTGTCACTTAAGGCGATCAGCGGGCAGCGCCACAGCGCGGGCTGGCTGGAGACCGCCAGCTGCAGTGCAGTGGACTCGCCCAGGCGCAGCGGCGGCGCCGGCGGTGGAGCCTCGCCTGCGGCAAGCCCGACGGCGAAACGGGCCGCCAGCTCGCCGAGCGCCTCCAGCGACTGCGGCCCTTGCAGCCAGAGCTGCATCCGCCGGGCGACGTAATGGGTGCGGTGAAAATCACGTAACGCCGCCTGCAGTGCAGGGAGATCGCCCGCCAGCGCGTCGGCGTTGCCTACCTGAAAGCGGCGAAAGGCCGCGGGCGCGCTGGCGGCGTGGCGCACGGCGGCTTCCCGGCGCGACGGCTCATGCTGCTGGATCAGGCGGTACTCGGCGTCAATCACCGCCACTTCACGCTGAATATCTTCCCTGAGCAGCCGCGGCGCCTGCAGCATCTCCTGTAGACGCGCGACACCGTCAGCCAGACCATCGGCGGCGACCTCGAAAAAGAACGCGCTGTGGCGGGCCAGGGTGGTGGCATTCACGCTTCCGCCCTGGCGCTGCACCCAGCCCATCAGCCGGTCATCATCCCGGTAGCGCTCACCGCCGTAAAACAGCAGATGCTCCAGCAGGTGCGCCAGACCGGGAAAGCGCGATGGTTCGTGGTGGCTGCCGGCGGCGACCCGCGCCAGGGCCGCGGCGCGATCGGCATGCGGCTGATGGACCAGGGTGGCCTGCAGGCCGCCCGGCAACGTGACGGTGCGTGTCGCCAGCGTCATTACAGGTCCCGGGTTTTGTAGATCAGCTGCGAGCGGGTATGGTTGCGGAACTGCAGCTGGCTGACTTTTATGTCGCTGCAGGCCGCTTCGCGCCGGGCGTCGAGGATTTTGTGATGATGCGGCGATTTGCTGCACACCGGGTCGGCGTTATCGGCGCTGCCGGTCAGCATAAAGGCCTGGCAGCGGCAGCCGCCGAAGTCTTTCTCTTTTTCATCACAGGAGCGGCACGGCTCCGGCATCCAGTCATACCCGCGGTAGCGATTGAAGCCGAACGAGTCATACCAGATCGACTCCAGGCTCTGCTCCAGCACCGACGGAAACGCCACCGGCAGCTGACGCGCGCTGTGGCACGGCAGGGCGGTGCCTTCCGGGGTGACGCTGAGGAAAATCGATCCCCAGCCGCCCATGCAGCCTTTCGGCCGCTCTTCGTAATAGTCCGGGGTGACAAACAGCAGGTTGGTGAGATTGCCGCTGGCGGCCATTTTCTGCCGGTAGTCGGCGACCACCTGCTCGGCGCGGGCGATCTGTTCCCGGGTCGGCAGCAGCCCCTCGCGATTGAGGAACGCCCAACCGTAGAACTGGCAGGTGGCCAGCTCAACGTCATCCGCTTCCAGCTCAATGCACAGCGCGATAATTTTATCCAGCTGATCGATGTTGTGCCGGTGAAGAACGAAGTTGAGCACCATCGGGTAGTCGCGCGCTTTTACCGCCCTGGCCATCGCCAGCTTCTGCTGGAAGGCTTTTTTGTTACCGGCCAGCGCAGCGTTGAGCACCTCATCGCTGGCCTGGAAGCTAATCTGGATATGGTCCAGCCCGGCCTCGCTGAAGGCGTCAAGTTTGCTCTCCGTCAGCCCTATGCCGGAGGTGATCAGGTTGGTATAGAATCCGAGGTCGCGCGCGGCGCGGATCAGCTCTGGCAGATCTTTACGGGTCAGCGGCTCGCCGCCGGAAAAGCCCAGCTGTACGCTGCCCATCGCCCGCGCCTGGCGAAAGACCTCGATCCATTGTTCGGTGGTCAGCTCCTTGTCCTGTTGGGCGAAGTCCAGCGGATTCGAACAGTAGGGGCACTGCAGCGGGCAGCGGTAGGTTAGCTCCGCCAGCAGCCACAGCGGCGGATTGACGGCGGGTTTACTCTGGCTCACGGCAGGTGATCCACTTCTGTTGACAGGCTATCTGCAGGAACTCGATGACGTCGTCATCGACGCCACCGGCTTCCGGGAAGCGTTCGTTGAGCACGGCGATAATTGCCGCGACGTCGCGCCGGCCATCGACCAGCTCGAGGATCGCCGCGGCGGTCTCATTGAGTTTAGCCATTCCCTCCGGATAGAGGATCACATGGCTCTCCTGGGCAGCTTCCCACTGCAGACGGTAGCCGCGACGAAAGGCGACGATGGAGGTTTTTTGCATGGTTACACCAGTCGGGTCGTGTGCCAGGCCGCCTTGTCGGTGACCGTATGATAGGGCGGGCGCTGCAGGGCATAGGCCATGGTCATGGCGTCAAGCATCGACCATAAAATGTCGAGCTTAAACTGCAGGATCTCCAGCATCCGGTTCTGTTTTTCAGCGCTGTCGCAGTAGGCCTTCGCCAGCGCCAGGCCATGCTCCACGTCGCGGTTGGCCTGGCTCAGACGGCTGCGGAAGTAAAAATAGCCTTCCTCTTTGATCCACGGGTAGTGCTGCGGCCAACTGTCGAGGCGCGACTGATGGATCTGCGGGGCGAACAGCTCGGTCAGAGAGCTGCAGGCCGCCTCCTGCCAGCAGGCGCGACGGGCGAAATTAAGATAGGCATCCACCGCGAAGCGCACGCCGGGCAAGACGTGGCGCTCGCTGAGCAGATCGTCGCGGCTCAGACCGACCGCTTCTCCCAGCCGCAGCCAGGCTTCAATCCCGCCGTCCTCGCCATGGCTGCCATCGTGGTCGAGGATCCGCTGCACCCATTTGCGCCGGGTCTGCGCGTCCGGGCAGTTGGCCATGATCGCCGCGTCTTTCAGCGGAATGGTGGTCTGGTAGTAAAACCGGTTCGCCACCCAGCCCTGAATTTGCTCGCGGGTCGCGTCGCCGTTATGCATGGCAATGTGGTAAGGGTGGTGAATATGGTAGAAGGCGCCTTTGGCCCGCAGGGCCTCTTCAAAGGCCTGCGGCGACAGCGTGTCGGTGATCAGCATGCGGTTTCCTGAAGGGTGATAGCCATCCCGTCCCAGCTCACTTCAATCCCCTGTTGCGTCAGCGCCTGGCGCTGGGGAGACCGCTCGTTAAGGATCGGGTTGGTGTTATTGATATGAATAAGAATTTTACGTTTTGCCGACAGGGAGGCCAGCAGGGCCATCATCCCGTGCTCATCACCGAGCGCCAGGTGGCCCATATCGCGGCCGGTATTGCGCCCAACGCCGGTGGCCTGCAGTTCGTCATCCTGCCAGACGGTGCCATCGATCAGCAGACAATCCGCTTTTTGCAGCCATGGCAGAATGCTCTTATCCGGTTCACCGAGCCCCGGTGCGTAGAACAGCGTCTGCCCGTTGCGGCGGTTTTCGATAAACAGCGCCACGTTATGGCCCGGCAGCGGCCGGTCGCGATACGGTGAATAGGGCGGCGCGTTGCTGGCGATAGGCACCGCGGTAAACTGCAAATCAGGACAGGCGTCAACGGTAAAAGGCTGCTGCGGCGCGATGGGGTGATGCACCAGGCCGCCATTCCAGTGTCGAAGCATGGTAAACACCGGGAAACCGGTGGAGAGATCCTCATGGACCTCCGGGGTGCACCACACCTGGTGCGGGCAGCCTTCGCGCAGGCTCAGTAACCCGGTGGTGTGGTCGATCTGGCTGTCGGTGAGAATAATGCCGCCGATATGCGTTCCGCGCAGCACGCCGGCTTTATTTAACTCGGGCGTGTGGGCGATCTGCTGACTGATATCCGGCGAGGCGTTGCACAGCACCCACTCCTGACCGTTATCGCTGACGATGATCGACGACTGGGTGCGGGCGCTGGCTTGGATCGTGCCGTCGCGCAGACCCTGGCAGTTGGCGCAGTTGCAGTTCCATTGCGGGAAACCGCCGCCGGCGGCGGAACCGAGGACTTTAATGAACATGAAGACGGACCGGGTAATGTAAAAAGATGCCCGCGCGAACGGCGGGCGGGGCGATTAGCGGTTAGAAATGTACAGCGTCACTTCCAAACCGAGACGTAAATCGATAAAAGCAGGTTTCTTCCACATGTTTTGTTCCTCTTAAAAATGACCACAGGCCTCACGGATAATGCAGGATCTGTGACGGCCGCCGCATATTGCGCTTCACCGGGTGAGAGATCAACCCGGAATCTGTAAGGATTTAACTTTATGTTTACAATATAACCTATTGTTGCCAAACATGTTTTAATACCCGCAGCCAGTTACGCCACAGCAGCTTATCCAGCACCAATTGATCATAGCCGCTAGCGCGCAAGGTATTGATAAGCCGCGGTAAGCCGGCCACATCCCCCAGCGCGTCCGGCAGGGTGACGCCGTCAAAATCCGAACCGAGGGCCACATGATCCTCACCCATTATGTTAATAAGATAGTCGATATGCCGGACGATGGTGGCGATGGGCGTGTCGCTATCGCGCCGTCCGTCGGCGCGCAGGAAGGCGTTGCCGAAATTGACGCCCACTACGCCGCCGCTGTCGCGGATCGCCCGCAGTTGCCGATCGGTCAGGTTGCGCGGCTGCGGGCACAGGGCGTGGGCATTGGAGTGGGTGGCCACCAGCGGGGCGGTGGAATGGTGGGCGGTATCCCAAAAAGCCTGTTCATTCATGTGCGAAACATCGATCTGCATCTTCAGGGCGTTGGCCTGGGCGATGAGCGCGATGCCCTCGCCGGTAAGACCCGGCCCGCTGTCCGGGCTGCCGGGAAAGGCGCCGGTGACCCCGCAGCCGAAGCGATTAGCGATATTCCAGAACGGACCGATGCTGCGCACCCCGGCGCGATAAAAGTCCTGCAGATCGTCGCCTTGCGCGTCGAACCCGCCGGCGCCTTCGATGTGCGCCACCATCGCCAGCGCCTTATCCTGACGACAGCGTTCGATATCCGCCGCGCTCAGGCACAGCCGGGCGCGGCTGGCGTCATGGGCGCAAATCGCCTTGAGAATAGCCAGCTGCTGCCAGAGGATCGTTAAGGGATCCCACGCCTGGCTGGCGTACTGCGGCGCCATACGGGCGATGTACTCCTGCGGCGGCACAAAGAGGGCGAACAGGCCGCCGGCCAGACCGCCCTGGAGAATACGCGGATAATCGAGGTGGCCGTTCTCTACCCCGGCAAAGAAGGCGGTCACCGGATCCTCGCGATGGTGAAGCCAAAGATTCAGCAGCAGGTCATTGTGACCATCAAAAATCGCCATAGCGGGCTCCTGGGTTATCAGGTGGTAAAAATGGCTGACACGGTAGCGGATTTATGCCCGGGGGCAAGCAGAAATTCACAAGCCCGCAACAATTGCCAACGTGAACGGTGTATCACACTGTATCCTGCGGCGGGTCCCTGACATTAAGAGATAAAAATGGCCCCGGTCGGGCACATGGCGGATACAAATTTCCGCTTAACTGGTCACGTACTCTCTTGACGAAGATAAAAGGTGAGAAAGCGATGAACAGATTATCCCTGATCCGGTATACCAGCGCCGCGGCGCTGGGGTTATCCACCCTGTGGTCCGCCGCCGTTTGCGCCGCTGAAGACGCGGGGGCGTTCGACAACATCCACCAGATCCACGCTGGCGATCTGAATATTGGCTACGTGGATATCGGTCCGCGGGACGGCCAGCCGGTGATTCTGCTGCACGGCTGGCCCTACGATATTCAGAGCTATGCCCAGGTGGCGCCGGCTTTAGCGCAGAAGGGTTACCGGGTGATTGTGCCGTATCTGCGCGGCTACGGCGCCACCCGTTTCCTGTCGGCGAAAACGCCGCGTAATGGTCAGCCGTCGGCGATGGCGGCCGATATTGTCCATTTGATGGACGCCCTGAACATCAGGCAGGCAGATCTGGCCGGCTTTGACTGGGGGGCGCGCACGGCGGATATCGTCGCCGCGCTGTGGCCGCAGCGGGTGAAATCCCTGGTCTCGGTGAGCGGGTATCTGATCAGCAGTCAGCAGATTGGCGAAAAACCGCTGCCGCCGCAGGCGGAGCTGTCGTGGTGGTATCAGTTCTATTTTGCCACCCCGCGCGGCGAAGCCGGTTACCGGCAGAACACCCACGACTTTGCGAAATTTATCTGGCATCAGGCGTCTCCGCAGTGGCAATTCAGCGACGCGACCTTTGCCAAAACCGCCCGGGCGCTGGATAACCCGGACCACGTGGCGATCACCATCAGCAACTACCGCTGGCGCCTGGGGCTGGAGAAGGGGGAAGCGAAGTATGCCGGCTATGAACAACGGCTGGCGGCGCTGCCGCCGATAACCGTGCCCACCATCACTCTGGAAGGGGCGAATAACGGCGCGCCGCATCCGGCTCCGGCCAGCTACCGGGCCAAATTTACCGGTAAATATGAGCACCGGGATCTGCCGGGGGCGGTGGGCCATAACCCGCCGCAGGAGGATCCGACGGCGTTTGTGCAGGCGGTGGTGGACGCCGATCGGTTGTAACCCGCGACTTGCCGGCGGCGCGACGTTGCGCTTCCGGCAACACGGCTTATGCTTGTGAAGAGTTTATTTTGCCGCAGGAGCAGCCTTTGGAGCGTATTGACCACATCCTGGTCGTCGATGACGACCGCGACATCCGGGAACTGATTGTCGACTATCTGGAAAAATCGGGATACCGCGCCAGCGGCGCGGCGAACGGCAAAGCCATGTGGTCGGTGCTCAAAAACCATCAAATCGACCTGATTGTGCTGGATATCATGATGCCGGGCGAGGATGGCTTAACGCTCTGTCGCCAGCTGCGCGCTAACCCGCAGCAGGATATTCCGGTGCTGATGCTCACCGCCCGCACCGACGACAGCGACCGGATCCTCGGCCTCGAGATGGGGGCGGACGACTATCTGGTGAAGCCCTTTGTGGCCCGCGAACTGCTGGCGCGCATCAAGGCCATTTTACGCCGCACCCGGGCGCTGCCGCCCAACCTGCAGATCACCGAGGCGGGCAGGCTGATCGCGTTTGGCGACTGGCTGCTCGATACCGCCGCCCGCCATCTGCTGGACGACAGCGGGGCGATTGTCGCCCTCAGCGGGGCGGAATATCGACTGCTGCGGGTGTTTCTCGACCATCCCCAGCGGGTGCTGAACCGCGATCAGCTGCTTAATCTGACCCAGGGACGCGACGCCGAACTGTTCGAACGGTCAATCGACCTGCTGGTGAGCCGACTGCGTCAGCGCCTGCGGGAGGATGCCCGGGAGCCGGCCTATATTAAGACGGTGCGCAGCGAAGGCTATGTGCTGTCGGTCCCGGTCTCCATCCGCGAGAGGCATGAATGAGGTTCTGGCCCGTCTCGCTGCAGTCGAGGCTGATGGCGCTGCTGTTTCTGGCGCTGCTGCTGGCGAACACCTTAACCCTGTCGCTGCTGTTTTATGAGCGAATGAGCAGCGCCCGCAGTGTGATGCTGGGCAATCTGGCGTCTGATGTCGCCACCAGCGTGGCGATCCTCGACCGTCTGCCGCCCGCTGAACGCCCGCAATGGCTGCCGAAGCTGGCGCGCGGCAACTACCGCTATCAGCTGGACGCCGGCGAACGCGGCGACTACCCGGACAGCTGGCGCGCCCGGGACGCGGCGCGCTCCCTGCAGGAGGCGCTGAGCGCGCAATATCCGGTGAGTATTGTGGCGATCCCTGGTCCGCGTCAGCATATCCAGGCCCATATCACCCTCCACGATGGCGCCCCCTTGACCCTCGACCTGTGGCCGAAGCTACCGCCCATCGCCCGCTGGCTACCGGTGGTGCTGATCGCTCAGTTTGTCCTCCTGCTGGCCTGCGCCTGGTACGCGGTTCGCCAGGTACTGCTGCCCATCACCCGTTTTACCCATGCGGTGAATGCGCTTGAGCCGGCTAGCGACACGGCGGGAACCATGGCCGAGCAGGGGCCGGAGGAGGTGCGCCGTGCCGCCCGCGCGTTTAATGCGATGCAGACCCGCATCCACGATCATCTGCAGGAGCGGGCGCGGATCCTCGCCGCCATCTCCCACGATCTGCAAACGCCGATCACCCGGATGAAGCTGCGGGTGGAGATGGCCGATCAGCCGGAACTGCGCGACAAACTGCTGCAGGATCTCGACAATATGACCCGCCTGGTGCGCGAAGGTATCGCCTTCGCTCGCACCTCGCAGCCGCTGGCGGAGGCGCGCCAGCGGCTGAACCTTGACGCCTTTCTCGACAGTATCGCCTGCGATTATGCCGACGTTGGCCGGCCGGTGCGGTTTTGCCCCGAGGAGAGCGCCGGGGTGGTGTGGATCCCACCGCAGGCCCTGCGCCGGGTGATGACTAACCTTATCGATAACGGGCTGAAATTCGGCGCCACGGTAACGGTAACCCTGACCCGCGACGCCGTCGGGGATATCACTATCCATGTGCTGGATGAGGGGCCGGGGATCCCTGAGGCGTCGCTGCAGGCGGTGCTGCAGCCCTTTTTTCGCCTGGAGGACTCGCGCAATCGCGATACCGGCGGCACCGGTCTGGGACTGGCGATCGCCGCGCAGCTGGTCAGCCAGATGAACGGCACGCTGCGCCTGTCCAACCGCCCGCAGGGCGGCCTGGACGCCAGCGTGCGTCTCGCCGCGCAGGGATTGTATCCTGCTGTATCTCCGGCGCAGTTGGAAAACTAAGCCGACAATTCTCCCGCTTTCCTGACACATCCGCCCTACATCTCCTTGCTGTAATGTCGTGGCTGCCACTCCCGGCAGCGACGACACAATGAGGAGAAGGCGATGTCGATATTAATTGCGTTTTTCGGCGGGATGTTAACCCTGCTGAGCCCCTGTACGCTGCCGGTGATCCCGCTGCTGTTCGCCAGCGTCCGGGGCCGCCGGGGGCAGCTGGCGATCATGCTGGCGGGAATGGCGCTGATGTTCGGCGTTGTCTCGTGGCTGGTGACGGTCGCCAGCGGCTGGGTGGTCAATCTGACTCTGGTTGGACGCAGCCTGGCGCTGGCGTTCTTCGCCCTTGTCGGGCTGAGTCTGCTTTCGCAGCGCATCGCACAGCGGCTGACTTCACCGCTGGTGGCGCTGGGGAATCAGCTTAACGACGCCAGCTCACGCCAGCGCGGCTGGATCGGTTCGTTGCTGGCCGGGCTGGCGGTGGGTCTGCTGTGGGCGCCGTGCGCCGGGCCGGTACTGGGGGCGATACTGAGCCTGGGCTTTGTGCATCCGGGCCAGGCGACCACCGGTGGGTTGCTGCTGGCCTACGGCAGCGGCGGGGCGCTGATGTTATTCCTGCTCGGGTGGTGCGGCGCGGGGTTGATTGCCCGTCTGCGTTTCGGGCTGGCGTTCGGCGAACGGCTGCGCCGGCTGGCGGGGGTGGCGATGCTGGCCTCGGTGGCGCTGATCGCCAGCGGCGGCGACCGCTATTTGCAAAGCGCGGGAGGGTGGAGTCAGGCGCTGGAGCAGCGGCTGGCCGCCCGTCTGCCGCAGCCGACGCAGAAAACGGTTCTGCAACCGATCGCTATGCCCGAGCCCAGCAGCGCCATGCCTTCGCTGGTGGGGGGCAGCGCATGGCTCAATAGCCCGGCGTTAACCCCGGAGCGTCTGAAGGGCAAAGTGGTGCTGGTGGATTTCTGGACCCGGGAGTGCATCAACTGCCAGCATACCCTGCCTTACGTGCGCGACTGGGCGAACAAATACCGCGCGGCCGGGCTGGTGGTGATTGGCGTGCATACTCCTGAATATCCCTGGGAGCGTTCGCTGCCGCTGCTTCGCCAGGCGGTGAAGGAGTGGCGGATAACCTACCCGGTGGTGGCGGATAATGAGTACAGCATCTGGAACGCCTTTGGCAATCAATACTGGCCGGCGCATTACATTTTTGACGCTCGCGGGCAGCTTCGCTATACCGCCTTCGGCGAAGGGGATTATGCCCGCCAGGAGCAGGTGATCCAGCAGCTGTTGCAGGAGAGCAAAGCCTGACCCGCGGCGCAGGCCTCTGGCGGATGGATCCCTCCAGGCCTTATACCTGTTGCCGGGCGGCGCTGCGCTTGCCCGGCCTACGGGAGCGCGTAGGAAGAATGTAGGCCCGGTAAGGCGCAGCTGCCACCGGGCACTGAAACGGGAACGGCGCAGAATATCCATTGCCGGTGACTGCCGAACGGTTCCCTCTCCCTCCGGGAGAGGGCTAGGGTGAGGGAAATTTACGTGACACTGTCACCTTCAACCCACCCCTGCAGGGCCTCGGTCATCAGTTCGCCGAGCAGCGCGACCGCGGCGGAATGGGGTTCCTGACGCGGGGTTTGTTGCAGACTGACGGCCAGACTGCCAGGGGATGGCAGCAGTCCGCCGGCGGGGCGCAGATTGCCGGGCATGCCGATGCGGGTGCGAACCGTCAGCCCCAGGCCAGCCTGCACCGCCGCCCAGATGCCGCTCAGGCTGTGGCTGACGAACACCACCTGCCAGGGGATCCCAGCGGCATCGAGACAGGCAATGGCGCGGGAACGCATCAGGCACGGGCTGTCGAACATCACCAGCGGCAGCGGCTCGCCGGACGCCAGCAGCGCGCGAACGTCAAAGTCAGGATGCGCAATCCACGCCAGCGGACAGCGGCCCAGCCCCGAACCCTGATCTTCGGTTTGCCACAGCAGCGCCAGATCCAGCGTCTCCTCCGCCAGCGCCTGGCGCAGCGGGCCATTGCGATCCACCCTCGCGACTATCCGTACCTGCGGATTGTGGCGGGTAAACTGCCCAAGGATCCCCGGCATCAGCGATTCGCCAAAATCTTCCTGCATGCCAAGGTGAATTTCGCCGGTGAGCCGCTCGCCCTGCAGTGCGCGCAGGGTTTCATCATTGAGCGCCAGCAGCCGTCTGGCGTAGCTCATTAACTTTTCGCCTTCCGCGGTCAGCGCCAGGTGCCGCCCCTGCTTAACCACCAGCGCGGCGCCGCACTGGCCCTCCAGCTTTTTAAGCTGGGCGCTGACGGCGGAGGTGGAGCGCGCCAGACGCTGCGCCGCCAGGGCGAAGCTGCCGCACTCCATGCCGGTCACAAAGCTGCGCAGGGCGTCGAGATCGAGGCCGGGTAAGCGTTTCTCCATTATCATCCTTATTACCGGGACGTTAGATTCTGGCGATTGCCATTATCGGGACCTTACTGTGGCATCGCGGCGGGAAGGCGTCAACGGACCCTGCGGCGAGAAGCGTAGAAGCGCGCCAGTCGCGCAGGCAGGCATAAAAAAAGCCGATAAGGGAACTTATCGGCTTAGTGCAGGCAGGGCTGGCCGCTGAGCGGGGCGACAGGCGGCGCCTCGCTCAGGCAGATTATTGCGCCAGCAGCTCCTGAGCGGTGCGCTCCACCAGGCTCAGCAGGACCTTCACATCATCCAGCGTCACCACCGGGTTCAGCAGGGTCAGCTTCAGGCAGGTAACGCCGTTGTGCTCGGTCACGCCGACGTTGGCTCGGCCGGAAGCCAGCAGGGCGTCGCCGACGCGCTGGTTGAGCAGGGCGATAGCCGCCGCGTCGCTCTGCGCCATCTGCGCCGGACGGGAACGGAACAGCACGCTCGCCAGCTGCGGCTGCATCACCAGCTCCAGCGTCGGCTGCGACTTCACGTACTCCGCGACGTTTTTCGCCATGGTGACGCCGTGATCGATGATCGCCGCATACTGTTTCTGCCCCAGCGCTTCGAGGCCCATCCACAGCTTCAGGGCATCGAAGCGGCGGGTGGTCTGCAGCGATTTGGAGACCAGGTTCGGCACGCCGTGTTCTTCATCGAACTCGGAGTTCAGATAGGCCGCCTGATAACGCATCAGCTCGTAATGGCGGGCATCCTTCAGCAGGAAGGCACCGCAGCTGATGGTCTGGAAGAACTGCTTGTGGAAGTCCAGGGTAACGGAATCCACCAGCTCCAGACCGTCAAGGTAGTCGCGATACTGCTCAGACAGCAGCAGCGCGCCGCCCCAGGCCGCGTCAACGTGCAGCCAGATCTGATGCTCCGCGGCGATACCGGCGATGTCGCGCAGCGGGTCGATAGCCCCCGCGTCGGTGGTCCCGGCGGTGGCGACGATCGCCATGATCTGCTCGCCGTTAGCCTGCGCTTGCGCAATCTTCGCCTGCAGATCGGCCACGTCCATCCGCGCGAATTCGTCGGTTTTCACCAGCGTGACCGAGCGGTAGCCGAGCCCCATCAGCGCCATGTTCTTCTGCACCGAGAAGTGGGCGTTTTCGGAGCACAGTACTTTGTACTTGCGGATATCCCCCGGCAGCCCATCCTGCTGGATGGAGTGTCCCTGACGGGCGAAGAAGGCGTCGCGCGCCAACATCAGCCCCATCAAGTTGCTCTGGGTGCCGCCGCTGGTGAAGACGCCGGCGTCGCCTGCCGGATAGCCGACCCGGGCGCGCAGCCACTCGATCAGCTTCATCTCAATGATGGTCGCCGACGGGCTCTGGTCCCAGGAGTCCATGCTCTGGTTGGTGGCGTTGATCAACACTTCCGCCGCCTGGCTAATCACCAGGCTCGGGCAGTGCAGGTGCGCCACGCACTGCGGGTGATGCACCGACAGACTGTCTTTCAGGAAGTACTCGATTGCACGGTCAATCGCCGCCTGGTTACCCAAACCCTGTTCGTTAAACTCAAGGGAGATACGCTCACGCAGTTCGTCAACGCTTTTCCCCTGATACATCTCAGGTTGCTTCAGCCACTGCACAACGGCCTGACTGGTCTGCTCGATAACCTGCTGATAGGCCTCAACGCTCTGCGCCGAACCAGCAAGAATCGGATTCAATGTGGACATGGTGGTCACTTACTCCACTCAGACCGGTTTTACGCCGGCGGCCAGCAGGGCCTGTTCAAATTTGTCGAGGAACACATCCAGTTCCGCGTTGCTGATCAGCAGGGACGGCAGCAGGCGCAGCACGCAGCCGTGGCGGCCACCGCGCTCCAGAATCAGGCCCGCTTCAAAGCATTTCTTCTGCAGCAGGGCAGAGAGTTCGCCGTCAGCCGGGTAGCAACCCATGTGATCCTGCGCTTCGTTCGGCTTGACGATTTCGATACCGATCATCAGACCGAGACCGCGTACGTGGCCAATGACCGGGTAGCGCTTCTGCAGCTCGGCCAGTTTGCCTTTCAGCCACTCGCCCTGGGCAGCGACTTTGTCGGCAATCTTGTTGTCGCGCAGGTGACGCAGGGTGGTCAGGCCGGTAGCCATCGCCAGCTGGTTGCCGCGGAAGGTGCCGGTGTGGTGACCCGGTTCCCAGGCGTCGAACTGTTTTTTGATGCCCAGCACCGCGAGCGGCAGACCGCCGCCAACCGCTTTCGACATCACGATGATGTCCGGCTGAATACCGGCGTGTTCGAAGGCGAAGAATTTACCGGTACGGGCAAAGCCAGCCTGCACTTCATCGACGATCAGCAGAATGCCGTGCTCTTCGGTCACTTTGCGGATGCGCTGCAGCCACTCGACCGGCGCCGGGTTCACGCCGCCTTCGCCCTGAACGGCTTCGAGGATAACCGCCGCCGGTTTACGGACGCCGCTCTCCACGTCGTTGATCAGGTTTTCGAAGTAGTAGGTTAGCGCTTTGACGCCGGCTTCGCCGCCGATGCCCAGCGGGCAGCGGTACAGGTGCGGGTAAGGCATAAACTGGACTTCCGGCATCATGCCGTTGACCGCCGCTTTCGGCGACAGGTTGCCGGTGACCGACAGTGCGCCGTGGGTCATCCCGTGATAGCCGCCGGAGAAGCTGATCACCGCGGAACGGCCGGTGTATTTTTTCGCCAGCTTCAGCGCCGCTTCCACGGCGTCAGCGCCGGAAGGACCGGTGAACTGCAGGCAATACTCTTTCCCTTCGCCCGGCAGGCAAGAGAGCAGGTATTCGGAGAAACGATCTTTTAACGGGGTAGTCAGATCGAGAGTATGTAACGGCAAGCCGCTGGTAATGACACTTTGGATGCTCTGCAATACATCAGGGTGGTTGTGGCCCAGAGCGAGAGTACCGGCGCCGGCGAGGCAGTCCAGGTACTGTTTGTTATCCGCATCCGTCAGCCACACGCCTTCAGCTTTAGTGATAGCCAGCGGTAACTTACGCGGGTAACTCCTGACATTCGATTCAAATTCGGCCTGACGGGCCAAAAAGGTTTCGTTGTTTGCGTCTAATAAATCAGCACGTAAAGTATCAATACGGACTTTATCCGTCATCATATCACTCCCACAACCAGCATTGCGGTTGAACGCTGGTTGAATAATTGGTGTAAGGAATTGAATTGGCATTCATAAAGCGCGCACAATATATGGCTTTTTAAATCCGCATTCAACGTTTTATTGATTGCGTTATTTTGACGCTATTCTTACCGGGGTAAAAATTAACATAACCTGCTGAATTATAATAAAACAACCCAAGGTAACGATAACCCTTTAAAGTGTAATTATTAGTGAGAAAGTCTCTATATTTTTATTGCCGCTGCGTTAAAGCGCTGACGGAAAGCCTTCCGTCAGCGATAGCAAGAGTCAATGCAGCTCAACCGCATAATTTGTTAAAGGTGTAACTTTTTTCACCAACTTATTGTTATATAAAAACTGTTCGTAAGTGTCATAGCGCGCTTTATCCAGCGCCGCCGGATCGGTGGCGAACAGCGGCACGGTTTGCAGCCACGCCTGATGGTTAAGCTCGGTCTTCAGCTCCGGGTGCGCGGCGGCGAACGCCTCCCAGCTCTCCTGCGGATGGGCGCGCAGGTAGCTGACCCCGGCCTGCAGGGCGGTGAGGAATTTACGGATTTTCGCCTCATGAATCGCGTCGCGGTGGGCGACAATCACCAGCTCGTCATAGGCCGGCACGCCGTAATCCTCGACGTTCATCACCACCGGAGCTTTGCCCTGCAGCTTCAGCTCCTGCGCTTCTATATTACGATAGCCGCCGATGACCGCGTCCACCTGGCCCGCCAGCAGAGCGCTGGTCAGCTGAAAATTGACGTTGACCAGCTTGATACTGGCCGGATCGATCCCCGAATGCTGCGCCATGGTCGCCAGGGTGGCCTGCTCAATGCCGCTGACCGAGTAACCCACCTTCCTGCCTTGCAGATCCGCCGGGGTTTTGATCTGCTTATCGAGGGCGATCACCGTATTCAGCGGCGAGTTGATCAGGGTGCCCACGCGCACCAGCGGTAATCCTTCGTCAGCGAAGAAGTGCACCTGCGGCTGGTAGGTGATGGCCAGGTCTGCCTGACGGGCGGCCACCATACGGGGCGGCAGCGCCGGATCCGACGGAGGGACAATCTTGACGTCCAGACCCTGGGCCTTAAAGGCGCCGATCTGCTCGGCCACCATAATCGGCGCATGGTCGGGGTTAATATACCAGTCCAGCACCAGGGTGAGCGGTTCATTGGCCAGCGCGTGACCGCTGAGCAGCGCCGTCAGGGTTGCCCCGGCGAAAAGCGACGTTTTCATCTGTTTTCCTTTATTACTTCATGATTATTCCGGCGACCAGTCGATCAGCCGGTGCAGCAGGGTGTCTACCGCCAGCCACAGGAAGAGGGTCAGCAGCACTAAAATAAACAGCGCGGCGAAGCAGATATCGGTTTGCAGCCGCGCGTTGGCATTGAGCATGACGTAGCCCAGTCCCTCGGCGGAGCCGACCCATTCGCCGATAATGGCGCCGATGGGTGCCACCGCCGCCGCCATGCGCAGGCCCGAGCCCAGCGCCGGCAGGGCGGCCATCAGGCGGACATGCCGTAGCTGAGCGCCAAAGGAGGCGTTCATGCTGCGCGCCAGATCGAGATAGTCGTGGTTGACCCGTCGCAAGCCGTCAAAGAAGGCGGAAGTGACGGGAAAGAAAATCACCAGCACCGCCATCGCCACTTTGGCGCTCATGCCAAACCCCAGCCACAGCACCAGCAGCGGGGCGAGGGCAAAGACCGGGATCGCCTGGCTGGTGAGCACCAGCGGCATCAGCCAGCGCTGCAGGCGCGGGGAGAGGATCATGCCCAGCGCCAGCGTGACGCCGAGCGCCACCCCCAGCGCCAGGCCGCTGAGGATCTCGCTGAGGGTAATCAGCGTGTGCCAGCCGAGATAGGCGCGATTGACCCACAGCGCCTCGGCGACCGCCGCCGGGGAGGGTAAAAGAAAGCGCGGAATGCCGCTGCGGCTGGCCAGCTCCCAGAGAAGCACCAGTCCGCAGAACACCATGGCGCCGCGCCAGAGACGTCCGCTCATGAGTGGGCCCTCATCAACTGCTGCAGCAGCGCCGCCTGGGCGTTCAACAGCTCGGGCGCGTCCGGCGCGCGCGGCGGCGCGCCGGTGAGGTGATGGCTGTCGTCGATCTCCCCGTCGGCGGCCGAGAGGACCAGCAGACGGTGGCTCAGCCGGCAGGCTTCCAGCGGATCGTGGGTGATCAGCACCACCGTCCGCCCCGCCAGCAGAGTGGCCGCGAGGGTCTGAATGCGCGTGCGGGTGAGGGTGTCCAGCGCCGAGAAAGGCTCATCCATTAGCACGATGGGCCGGTCCTCATACAGGGTGCGGGCCAGCGCGGCGCGCTGACGCATCCCGCCGGAGAGCGTCGCCGGCCGGGCGTCGGCGCAGGAGGCGAGCTCCACCTGTTCCAGCAGGGTGGCGACCCGGGCGTGATCCACTTTCTCACCGCGCAGCCGCGCGCCGAGGGCGACGTTCTCCCGAACGCTCAGCCAGGGATAAAGCAGATCTTTCTGCCCCATCCACGCCAGGCGGCCGGGTATCGGCTTGCCGTCGCTGGCGACCACTTCCCCGCAGGTGGCGAGGGCCAGGCCGGCCATGACCCGCAGCAGGCTGGTTTTTCCGGCCCCGCTGGCGCCGAGCAGCGACACCCACTGGCCGCCGGGGACCGTCAGCGACAGATTGTCGAACAGGCGGCGGTCGCCGAAATGGAGGCTCAGATTGCGGACCTCGATACCTGGCGCCGTCACGCCCGGGACTCCACCGCGGCGTTGAGCCCCATCTGCCAGAACTGCGCCTCAAGGCGGGTGGCGGTGGTGAAGATGTCGCTCAGTTCAGTGATTCGGGACTCGCTTCCACGCTGTTGCCACACGGTCTCCAGCAGCGCCAGCGCGGCGCTGACGCCCTGCAGATAGCCTTCATCGCCGTAGTTGCGGATCCACGAGGCGTAAGGATTGTCGTCCAGTCGGGTGGTGGGGTGATGCAGCAGGCCCAGACCGATTTCGGCGTAACCCGCTACGCAGGGCATTAGAGCGACCAGCAGATCCAGCGCGTCGCCTGAATGGCCGATATCCAGCACGTAGCGGGTATAGTTGATGGTTTCCGGCGCTTCGGGCTGGGCGGCCATCTCCGGTTCGCTAATGCCCCACTGGGCACAGTAGCCGACGTGCAGCGGCACTTCGTTAAGAATGGCGTTCATGGAGGCGGCCGCGGCGCGCATCTCTGGCAGCGTGCGCAGTTTACTCACCAGCAGCGCGTAGCTGCGGGCGAAATGGATCAGAAACAGATAATCCTGGGTCAGATAGCGACGAAATGCGCTTTCAGCAAGGATGCCTTCGGCGAGCTGCCGGACGAAAGGGTGCGCCACATAGTGCTGCCAGTCAGCGGCGGCCAGCTGGCGTAAACGGCCATAAAGACCTTGGCTAAACGCGGGAACAATCACAGGACCTCCAGTTGTGCAGGGGAGATCCGGGCGTGCAGGGGTGTGAACAGGCAATGGCGGTAATGCTGGCAAAATTGCCGACCCGTCCCTTCGCTGGCATGACCCAGATCAGGTTCAAAGGGTTCGGCTTGCGCCATCTCAGCCCTCACGGGACACCCCTCGGTAGCGCTATGTTATACGACATTCACCTTATGAATACAATCATCGCGCCGTCCGGCGGAGCGAAGGCGGCTTTCTGTGACGGCCAGCTCTTTTTTATCCAAAAATACCCAAAAAACAGGCCACTGCGCGTTGGTGAGGGTTCTCCGGTTACGTTATATTTTCCTTATTCCGTTGTAATAATCCTGTTCGCCACGCGTGTCGTGCGCGCCCCAACGCCCTGGAGTGAGCATGAAATTCCCGCTGTCCACGCTGGCGCTTCTGTTCCTGTTGTGCCCGCCTGGCGATGCCGCCGATCTGTTCGATGCGGAAGATGGCATGCTCGACATGAGTCAGTATCTGGCAGAAAACCGTTACGGTTTTCTGCCGGTGCCGCTGGCGATAACCGAGCCGGCCATCGGCTATGGTGGCGGACTGTTTGGCCTGTTTTTACACGGCAAAGGTAGCCGGGAGGGCGGGCAGTTTATTCCTCCGCCGCTCACCGCTTTTGGCGGGGCCGCCACGCAGAATGGCACCTGGTTTATTGGCGGCGGTCATCGTCACACCTGGCAGCATGATCGCATTCGTTACCTGGCGGGCGCCGGCTACGCTAACGTCAATCTGGATATCTATTCCGGCGACACCGGCGGCTTCAGCCATGCTAAACCGGTGCAGACGCAGACCAAAGGCGTCGCCGCGCTGCAAAAGCTGCTGTTTCGCCTGGGCGACACGCCGGTGTTCCTCGGGGCCTCCCAGGTGTATGCCCGGGCGGATGTCTCTACCGATAATCCACGGCTCAACCGGGTGTGGCAGCAGGTGCTCGGGCAAAACAGCACCTCTTCGGCGCTGGGGGTGGTGGCGGAATATGACACTACCGATAATATTTTCTATCCTCAGAGTGGGTTAGCGCTGAAGGGTGAATATCGGTTTTTCCGTTCGCTGCTCGGGGGCGATTATCACTACAACACTTTTTCGCTGGACGGAAAGGTGTTTATTCCGCTCAGCCAGACGCTGACCCTGGCGGTCGCGGGCAATTATCAGTCCTTAACCCACCATGATAAGCATCTGATGCCGATGGCGCGTCCTTATATCGCGTTGCGCGGGATTTCGCGCTACCGCTATCAGGGCGACTACGTGGCCACGGCGCAAACCCAGCTGGCCTGGGCGGTTACTCCGCGCTGGCTCCTGCAGGGATTCGTTGGCGCCGGGAGCGCCGCTGACGCGGCGGATACGCTATGGGAAGAGTCAGAGGTGGCATGGGGGGCCGGTTTTCGATACCTGATCGCGCGACAGTACGGTTTACGTACCGGGATTGACATGGCGTTCAGCGAGCATGAACAGGCGGTCTATTTCAATGTCGGTTCGGGTTTATAACTACACATGAGAACAAAAATGAGATCATCCGGCGCGGTGTTAACGCTGCTGTTAGCGGCCTGGGGCACGTCGGCTGCGGAGCCGGACGAGAGCGACAGCTATTTTCCGATCTGGGGCGAGGAGGCTCGCGCCAGGGGATATTCCATTCCGTTACCTTACGGCGTCAACCTGAGCTATATGAATATCCGACAGGATATCATGGTCGACAGTATTACCTTTTCCGGGCTTAAGCTCGGCAACCATCCCATTCCCAGCGATATGTTCGCCATCGATGCCGGGCACACCCGCGAGAAGAGCAAAACCGAAAACCTGCGCCTTGATATGTGGGTCTTTCCGTTCCTCAACGTATACGGACTGGTGGGGCATACCCGCGGGTCGTCCGTCTCCCAGGTCTCAGTGGATTCAGATCCGTCGCAGTTTCGCGGTCTGGACCGGGTCATCGCCGGCGCGGTTCATCAGCTTTATCAAAGCGGAAAACTGCAGAATATTGATTTTACGCTTGATTTTAAAGGCACCACCTGGGGGACCGGCTTTACGCTCGCCGGCGGCTACGGCAACTGGTTTGGGTTGGTGGATACTAACTACACCCGCACCGACTTCGATATCCTCGACGGCAGCATTTCGGCGGTCACCGTCTCGCCGCGCGTCGGCTACCGCTTCAGTTTTCAGGGGATCGACGGGCCGTCCCATCTCAGCCTGTGGGTCGGCAGCATGTATCAGGACGTGCAGCAGGAGTTTAAGGGCGATCTCGCCGACCTGCACATGCCGCCAGAGCTGCAGCCCCTAATTGCCGCGGTCAATAAAGACGGCGAGGGCAAATTCGACGTTAAGCAAAAGCTGACCTCGCCGTGGAATATGCTGATTGGCGCCCAGTATGAAGTCACCAAAAACTTTAACGTGCTGACTGAATTCGGTTTTAACGACCGCAATAGCTTCTTTGTCTCCGGTGAATACCGCTTTTAACTAAGGAAGGTGCGAACAAGTTCCTGATATGAGATCATCATATTCATCCGGAGCGCATCCCAGAGGGACATCATGAGCCATCAACTCACCTTCGCCGATAGTGAATTCAGCACTAAGCGCCGTCAGACCCGAAAAGAGATTTTCCTCTCCCGCATGGAGCAGATTCTGCCATGGCAAAACATGGTGGAAGTCATCGAGCCGTTTTATCCCAAGGCGGGCAATGGCCGACGGCCCTATCCGCTGGAGACCATGCTGCGTATTCACTGCATGCAGCATTGGTACAACCTGAGCGACGGTGCCATGGAAGATGCCCTGTACGAAATCGCCTCCATGCGCCTGTTTGCCCGATTATCCCTGGATAGCGCCCTGCCGGATCGCACCACCATCATGAATTTCCGCCACCTGCTCGAGCAGCATCAACTGGCCCGTCAATTGTTCAAGACCATCAATCGCTGGCTGGCCGAAGCAGGCGTCATGATGACCCAAGGCACTTTGGTGGATGCCACCATCATTGAGGCACCCAGCTCTACCAAGAACAAAGAGCAGCAACGCGATCCGGAGATGCATCAGACCAAGAAAGGCAATCAGTGGCACTTTGGCATGAAGGCCCACATTGGTGTCGATGCCAAGAGTGGCCTGACCCACAGCCTAGTCACCACCGCGGCCAACGAGCATGACCTCAATCAGCTGGGTAATCTGCTTCATGGAGAGGAGCAATTTGTCTCAGCCGATGCCGGCTACCAAGGAGCGCCACAGCGCGAGGAGCTGGCCGAGGTGGATGTGGACTGGCTGATCGCCGAGCGTCCCGGCAAGGTAAAAACCTTGAAGCAGCATCCGCGCAAGAACAAAACGGCCATCAACATCGAATACATGAAAGCCAGCATCCGTGCCAGGGTGGAGCACCCGTTTCGCATCATCAAGCGGCAGTTCGGCTTCGTGAAAGCCAGATACAAAGGGCTGCTGAAAAACGATAACCAACTGGCGATGTTATTCACCCTGGCCAACCTGTTTCGGGTGGACCAAATGATACGTCAGTGGGAGAGATCTCAGTAAAAACCGGAAATAACGCCAGAAATGGTGGAAAAAATAGCCTAAATAGGCTGATTCGATGTGTTTGCGGGAAAAAAATCGGCCCAGATCCGCGAAATTTTAATCAGCGAGTCAGCTTGGGAAGAAATGACCTGCTTATTCGCACCTTCCCTAAACCTGCAGGCGCCGTCTGCCGGTAAGATGCGCGTTCTTTTGTTGCTGTGGAGAGGCTGTTGATGCGTAAAGCCTTATGGCTGTTATTCGCGCTGGCGCTGCCGGCGCTGGCGCAGGACCCGGTATTGCCCGCGGTGACGGCGATCCATCCGGTGCCCACCCTGGGCGAGCTGTCGCCGCCGGAATCGCTGCGGCCATGCTGCGCCTTTGGTTACGACCTGCACGTGCGGGCGGTGGGCATCCCCATCCCGGTGTACCAGATTGGTAACGTGCTGACTCTGGATTCTCTGGGCAAGCACCATTACAACGACAGCGCGCTCGGGGCGGTGAAAAATCTGCTGGGACTGAGCGAGGAGCAAAACGGGCTTATTTATACCCGTCGCGGCGGGTTTATCGATATTGCCCATGTGCGCGACACGGCGGATTACACCTTTTATCTGTTCAATCGCATTTCGCCGACGCTGGGCCAGGCGGGGCGCATATTCTACAGCGAAGAGCTGGGGGTGCGCCGCGTTCAGCTCAATGCCTTTACGCCGCCGCCGGGCGTCAGGCAGCGCTATCAGCTGGCGGCCTGGCTCGCCGGGCATCTGGCCTTCGAAATCGCCCAGTGGCATGAGATCGCCCAGTGGTATGGCTTCCAGTCGGTGCCGGGGTTTTCTGAGGAGATCTCCGCGTTTTCGCCGGAAGATCTCTATTCCAATTTACTGGGCGCCAGGCTGGCGATTAACGTCATCCTTAGCGGCCATGGCGGGTCAGTGGAAGCGTATAATCAGGCCATGGAGGCGGCGCTGAAAAAGGCGCTGACCCGGCTGATGGTGGCCACGCGAGGGGAGACGGAAGCGATGTTCCAGCGGATCGATGGCGACTGGTGGAACAGTCGCCGACGGGTGCCGGATAAGTTTCTGGTGCTGAAGCGTAATTACGACCTGCAGGAAAACCGGCTGCCGACGCCGGTCCCTTTCGAAACCATGCCGCCATATCGCCTGACCATGCCGTCGCAGGTGGCGGGATTCCGCTTGCGCGACCTCGGCGAGCTGCAGATCTACCCGGGGCACGATATGCAGGCTCTGCCGGCGCCCGAGCAATACTATGGCGCCGCAGCGTTTCAGGGGCTGGCCGATCGCGCCCGCGAGGCCGATAAAACCCAGCTGGCGCGCATTGAAAAGTAGCGTGGAAGGCTCAGGGCGAGGCCCTGAGCCGGCGAGTTAGCGGAAGTCGACCCAGCATGCGCCGTTGTCGGCCGAGCGCACGCAGTTTTCCACCCAGCGGACGCCGAACGCCCCGGCGCGGGCGTCCGGATACCAGAAGTCGGCCAGCAGCGCTTCGTCGCGCCGGTCCGCAGCGTCCATAGCGATGGCGAAGCGGCGATAGAGATTCGACCAGGCCTCGAACAGCCCCTCCGGGTGACCACCGCCGATGCGATCATCCTGACGCGCCAGCGGATCAAGATAATCCATGCCGCGCTCCAGAATGCGCGCTGGTTCGCCCTGCACCTCGTAACGCAGCTGGTTGGGCTGTTCATCCCACCATTCGAGACTGGCCTTTTCTCCCACGATGCGCACCTTTTGCCCGTGCATGGAGCCGCAGTTAACGGCGGAGCTCCACAGCGAGCCGATGGCACCGTTGTCATACTCCATCAGCACCTGCGCGTTATCCTCCAGCGGCGCGCGGCTTTTGACGAAGCTTTGTCTGGCGCACATCAGCCGGGCGATCTTCAGCTGCGGGGCCATGGTTTCGACCAGAAACAGCGGGTGGGTGGCTAAATCCCCCAGCACATAGCTGGGGCCGACGAAGCGGGGATCGACCCGCCAGCGGGTACTGGCGTTTTCCTGCTCCACCGGCTGGGCGTGGAAGCCATGAGCAAACTGCATATTGACGATACGGATGTTGCCCAGCAGTCCGTCGGCGATCATCTGCCGGGCCTGGAGGATAAGCTGATGACCGGCATAGCCGTAGGTCACGCCGATGATTTTGTGCTGCCGCTGGCTGAGGGCCACCAGGTCGTCCGCCTCTTCGCTGCTGAAGCACAGCGGCTTTTCGCACACCACGTGCAGCCCGGCCTCCAGCGCCGCCCGGCAGATGGCATAATGGGTGTTATTCGGCGTGGCAATCGACACGGCCTGAATACCGTCCGGGCGGGCAGCCTCGCCGCGAAACAGACTCTGGTAGTCGGCGTAACAGCGATCGGGATCCACCCCCAGCTGTTGGCCGAACTGGCGCCCGCGTTCGGCATCAATATCAAAGGCGCCTGCCAGCAGCGCAAAGGTGTTATCGCGCAGGGCGGCAGAGCGGTGAATATAGCCGATCTGGCTGCCGCCGCCGCCGCCGACCATGCCCCAGCGCAGGGTGCGATCGAGAGGTCTTAAACCGTTAATCATGGGGTGTCTCCTGTCAGAATCCAACGTCGCGCAGATAGCGCAGGCTCTCCGTGACCGCCTGCAGGCTGCCTGCGGCATGGCGCGGATCACGCTCTTGTTCAATGGTTATCCAGCCCTGATAGCCGCGACGGGCAAGGAAATCGTTAATGGCCGGGTAGTCAATGGCGCCGCTGCCGAGCGGGCACATCACCCCTTCGGCGCAGGCGGTGAAAAAGTCGATGCCTTCGGCGATGGCGCGCTGGTAAACCTGCGGATCCACATCCTTGAAGTGCAGATAGTCGAGTCGCGCGTAATAGCGATCCAGCCAGGTGAGCGGATCCATTCCGGCGTAGTAGAGATGCCCGGTATCCAGACACAACCCCGCCACGTCGTGCGGGATATCGTTGGCCAGCCGCTCGATTTCATCGGCAAATTCGATGCAGCCCCCGGCGTGGGGATGAATAACCGCCCGCACACCGTACTCCCGCCAGGCGAGGGTGCTGAGGGCGCTAATGTGCGCCATCATCCGCTGCCAGTCCTGGTCATTGAGGCGCGGAGCCAGCGCGCTGCGTCCGGCAAATCGCGCCCGCTCGGGGTTGCCGAAGTCGATAATCACCAGATAGGGCGGCTGGAAAGGGTGCCCCGGGATAGGTTCGGCGGCCGGAACCTGAGACAGATTGCGGCATATTTGATGGGTCAGCGCCTCCAGAGTGGGGTAATGGGCCTCGCTCACCAGATCGTCAAAGATCGTCCCGGCGACCAGCGACAGCTGATGCTGGTCCAGCGCCGCGCGCAGGCTGGACGGGTCGGTGGGCAGGTAGCCCCACGGGCCGAGCTCGATGCTGCGATACCCGGCCTGCGCCGCCTCCTTCAGCACGGTAGCCCAGGCGGGAAGGTCAGGGTTTTTCGGGTCATCCACACCCCAGCTGCAGGGGGCGTTGGCGATAGGATGTGTCATGTCGGCTTCCTTTTTTCACAGGGGATGCCGCAGAGTATTGAATGAAAATTTCATAGCCAACAATATTGGAATGATGATTTTATGATGGCCATCATGATTTATATTGAGGTTGTTTTTGATAGTTATTTATCAAAATGAGGCGAGGCGTGGTTCAGGCGTGAGGCAGCCCCGTTGGCGACGGGGCGAGTGTTTACATATTTTCTTTGGTGATGATATCGAAAAGCTGAGGGTGCGAAATCACGTCGCTGGGCGGCCGCGAAACGGCTTCCGTCATGGCGCGCAGGGTGGCGGCGGCCAGGTCATCCAGCCGGTGGTTGAGAATGACATCGATGGTGCCGTCGATCAGCGCCAGTTCACTGCCGCTTAGCGGGCCATGGCAGACCAGGGTGACGGCCTGCTGGCGGCCGCTGTCGCGCAGTGCCCCGACAATTCCTTCGACGCCGCCGCAGGGAGCATAGATCGCCTGCAGGGCCGGGTACTGGCTGAGCAGCTTTTCCGTTACGCTTCTGGCGACATCCGCCCGTTCGTGGCTGCGAACCGGCTCGAGGATCTGCTGCCCTTTACCCTGCTCACGCAGGCAGGAGCGGAAGCTGATCTCACAGCTTTCCTGACAGGTAAAACGATTATCGCCAATGATAATGGCTATTTCGCCTTCGCCACGGCATAAGCGGTCGATAAACCAGGCGGCGGTGCGCCCGGCTTTTTGGTTATCGAGGCCGATATAGCCGCTGCGCTGGGGAACCGACAGATCTGAAAGTAGAGTGAATACGCGAACGCCGCGGGCGGCGGCCCGGCCCACCGCATGGCGAATCAGCGGGTGATCCAGCGCCACCAGGCCGAGCACCTCCACCTCATCGCTGAGCCGGTGAATGGCCTGGGCCATTGCTTCCACCGCATCAATGGCAAAATGCAGGATCGCCGGTGTCTCGCCTGCCGGTAGCCACGGCGCGGCCTCTCTTGCCAGCGCCCTTGCCAGCGGCAGGTAGAAGGAGTGGGTCTCCTGCAGCAGAATAAAGCCCATTCTGACGGTAACCGGCGCTTTGCCGGCGGCCAGGCGATAGTGCGGCTGTTCGAGCGTAAACCCCAGCCGCCGGGCGGCCTCCAGCACGCGGTACGCGGTCGATTCCTTCACCGCCGCGCGCTTGTTGAGTACCCGGTCGACGGTGGCCACGCCGACGTTAGCTTCACGCGCTATGTCGGAAAGCGTGATTTTGCTGGTGGATTTTTTCACTGTGATGACCATTAAAAATGAGCGTTATGATAGAAACTATCACGGTAACGCTGAGCAGAACAGCGACAATCTGCGTGCCACGGCACAAGCCTGCGTTCCTGCCGCGTAAAGTGTGACGGGTATACACAGTCTGTGATCAAAAGCGACTACCTGTTCTGGCATTGCTGCTATGCTATTGAAATAAAATTAATAATAAAGGCAGTGTCGTCTTTGTCGGTTAAACCGTGCGCAAAGTCGCTCCGGATGGGCGTCGCTGGGCCTGTAACCGACTATACTTGCCGCGCACGCGCGTAATGACGTTTACTCGATGACTTTTTGCTATCACTTTATGCCAGCGTCAGGGCTGCACTGAATAATGTGCCGTTCCGCGCCGGGAGTGGGTCGGTTTGGGGCCTGTATGTTATTAAAAGAGCTGGCTGTTTTTGATGTATTAAGCACGCCGATCTGGGTAGTCCATCCTTTTACAGAGTGTGTGGTCTATGCCAATCAGGCTTCCCGGACGCTGAGCGGCGATATGTCGCTGAATGAGATGCGCAACGGTATCTATTCCACCTGCCCGGAAACGCAGCTGCAGCATTATCTGCGCTATCTCGACGCGATGACTGAGATATTTGAAGTCTGGACGCTGCAGACCGCCAAAGGGTTGCAGTCGGTATATTGTAAAACCACCCTGGTCGAGACCGAGGACAGCGGCACCTTACTGTTATTCGAAGCGGTGAAGCTGCTCGCGCAAAATCAGTCGATTCATACCGGCTCCCGCCGCTACCAGCGGCGGAACAATGGCTTTTTTGCCCGCTTTTTTATGACCAATACCGCACCGATGCTGTTGATCGATCCTCAGAAAGAGGGCCGGATTGTCGATGCCAATATTGCCGCGCTGCGCTTTTATCATTATTCCGATGAGGAAATGCGCACTAAACATACCTGGCAAATTAATACCCTGGGCCGGGATGTGATCCCTATTATGAATAACATTGCCAATATGCCCGGCGGGCATAAGCCGCTTAATTTTACTCATATTCTGGCTGACGGCTCGCTGCGCCATGTTCAAACCTATGCCGGGCCGGTGGTGCTATATAATATTCGGCTGATGTTATGCATCATTCACGATATCACCGAAGAAGTGCTTCTGAAAAAAGAGCTGGAATTTTCCGCCGCCCACGATCCCTTAACCGGACTGCTCAATCGCCGCGAGTTTTACCGGCTCGTCGATGCGCCGTCGTTTATCGGCCATGGTTTTTGTCTGCTGCTAATCGATATCGATCATTTCAAAAGTATTAATGATATTCACGGTCATCAAAAAGGCGATGAAGTCCTGTTGGTGATCTCCCGCATTCTGGAAACCTCGGTGGACCGCGAAGATAAGATATATCGCTGGGGAGGCGAGGAGTTTCTGCTCTTTTTGCCTCATTCGCCGATCGCCCGCGCGCTGATGGTGGCGGAGGCTATCCGTCAGGCGATCAGCGAATATCAGACGCTGTCGGTCACCGTCAGCATTGGCGTTGCCGAGCATCATGATGGCGAAGCGATTGATCAGCTGTTTTACCGCGTCGATAAAGCGCTGTATGCGGCGAAAAATGACGGACGCAACCGGGTAACGCGCTTGCCGTCGGAAAACGTAGCGGCCCATTCCGGGCGGTCAGAATAGAGGTGGCGCTATTTATCGCCGTCTGATGCGCAGGCAGACTCGCCGGCTATACTCAGGGGAGTCCTGCCTGCTGATTCGGGCGGTAATCTTGTTTGCCTGCGGCTGAGGTGGCATGCGACTCATGGTGCGTTTTCTCGTTGTCCTGTCGGTAGTTTTTCTTTCTGCGCCGGCGACGCTGGCGGCGAACGGTCACGCCATCAAGCAGCGTGCCGATGCTGTCCTGACCCTGATGAGCTATACCGTGGTCCCCGACGTGACCGCCAGCGATCTCAATATCGGCTCCGGGAGCAACGACAAACACAACCTGGCCATTACCCAGTTTGGCGGCGGGGCGACCCTGAGCGAGTCGTTTCCTCTCTATCTCGAAGGAACGATGGGCTACAGCCGTTACGACCCGCGTTTTGTGGTCAGCAATGGCGAACAGACGCGGAATGTGCCCACCAAGTGGAACAGCCTGACCACCACCGGCGGCGTCGGCTGGGATTTTTCGCTGCACCGGGATCGCTTTGGTGGCAACCTGGTGCTGCGGCCGATCGTCAATGTGATGCTCGGCACCCTGGCCAGCGATGCGCGCCTCGGCAGCTGGGTAATTGAGCGAAAAACCAACGCCGAACTGCAGTTCCTCGACGGCGGTCGGTTCAATGCATGGGGGCTCGGCGGGGCGCTGATGCTGGATTATGAACGCTTCTCCGCCACCCAGGATATTGATGCCGAGCTGCGTTACTCCTATATGCATCTGCAAAGTTTCGGCAGCAGCGCCGAGGTGGTGCAGGGGGAGGCCAGCGCGGAGAATCTCGGTCTGTATCTGCGCCGCCGCGCGCCGATCGCTGACTGGACGCTGCTGGGCAACCCGCTGCGCTACGTGCTGGAGGGGGCGCATACTGCATATCTGGGCGAACAGCGAGGGGCGCTGGGCTTCTCCGGTTTAACGTCGCTGGGGATTGGCCTCGAGCTGGACAGCAGTAAATACCCGGTCTTTATCACCCGCACCCGGCTGGTGGCGCGCTATATGTTCGGCAATAACACCACGGGCTATGGCGTTGGACTGGCGATGAGTTTTTGAAGGCCATTAACCCAGCTGCCGCCGGCCAGCGCCTTCTTACCCCCGGGAGAGACCAGGGCGAAGGGGGACAATAACCGCCCCCGCTGCCTGACGGTTCCCTCTCCCCCCTGGTGAGGGTTAATCCTGACACCACACCCGCTCGCCGTTCACCCACGTCTCGCTGATATTACGCTCATCACCCAGGGTCATCAGTACGAACAGCTGCTCATGAATATCATGGCAGCGGCCCATCCGCAGACGCTGCAGCGGAGTGACCGCCGGGTCAATCACCACAAAGTCGGCCTCTTTGCCCGGCTGAAAATTGCCAATCTTCTCTTCCAGCCGCAGGGCGCGCGCGCCGCCGAGGGTGGCGTGATAGAAGGCCTCGCTGGCGCGCAGGCGATAGCTCTGCAGTTGTCCTACCTTGTAGGCCTCGCCCAGCGTCCGCAGCATGCTGAAGGTGGTCCCGGCCCCGACGTCGCTGCCGATACCCATCCGCACCTGGTGCTGCCAGCAGGCGGGCAGGCGAAACAACCCGCTGCCGAGAAACAGATTCGAGGTCGGACAGAAGGCGACAGCGGAACCGGTGTCATGCAGGCACTGCCACTCGGCATCATCAAGATGGATCCCGTGAGCAAATACGCTGCGTTCGCCGGTGAGCTGATAGTGATGATAGACATCCAGATAGCGCGCATGCTCCGGCCACAGCTGCTTAACCCAGGCGATCTCCTCGCGGTTTTCACTGAGATGCGTCTGCAGCCAGGTATCGGGAAACTCGGCCCGCAGACGCTGCACCGCCTCCAGCAACGCCGGCGTCGAGGTGGGAGCAAAGCGCGGGGTAATGGCATACCCCAGCCTGCCACGCTGATGCCAGCGGCGGATCAGCCCCCGGGTCTGCTCGTAGCTCTCCCCGGCGGTTTCGCACAGGTAGTCGGGCACATGGCGATCCATCATCACTTTCCCGGCGATCAGGCGCATATTGAGGCGCAGCGCTTCGCTAAATAACGCCTCCACCGAGGCCGGATGCAGGGTACAAAACACCAGCGCGGTGGTGGTGCCATGGCTTATCAATTGATTTACAAAAAACTGCGCTATCTCCTGGGCATACTCCGCATCGGCAAACTGGCTCTCCACCGGGAAGGTGTAAGTGGTAAGCCACTCCAGCAGCTGTTCGCCAAAGGCGCCGATCATCTCGGTCTGCGGATAGTGGACGTGGGCATCGACGAACCCCGGCAACAGCAGCTTGCCCCGCAGGTTGACATAGCCCTTCAGCGGATGCAGAAAGGCTTCACCCTCCCGCCATGGCAGGAGCGCGACAATTTTCCCGTCCTGTAAGAACAACAGGCCATCATCGAGATAGCGGGCCTGGGCGGCCACCTCATCCGGGGTCTCCGCCACGCCGGCGATATCAAAAAATGCACCGCGCACCGCGGTCTGGTAATCCATCATCGAACCTGCCTTCTCTTAACGCTCTGGGAATAGTGATAAACAGCAAGATTGGTGCCAGTTTGCAGCCTGCCGCGGCCAGACGCCGCGGGAGAAGGGGGAAGGTTACTCTTTTTGCGCCACCGCGCCGGAGCGGAAGGCGGCTTTCGCCTGCACTTCGCGCTCGTCGCGAGCCAGCCAGCGGTAGGTGGTCGCGCCGAGGAAGACGCCGATAAACCAGCTGAAGTTCGCCACTTCATGCAGGGCCGGAATAAAGCTGATAATCAGCCCCAGGCCCACCGACGGCAGCAGGGCGGCAATGGCTTTCGGGTTAAAGCCGTTGCGGTACCAGTATTTACCCTTCGGCGTATCGTCAAACAGGTCGTCCACCGACACCCGGCCGCGTTTGATCAGATAGAAGTCGGCGATCAGGATGCCAAACAGCGGGCCAATAAAGGCACCCAGCACGTCGAGGGTATAGTGGATCAGCTCCGGTGAGTTAAACAGATTCCACGGCGTCAGGAGTATCGAGCCCACCGCGGCGATCATCCCGCCGGCGCGGAAGCTGATTTTCTGCGGCGCGCAGTTAGAAAAATCGAAGGCTGGCGAGACAAAGTTAGCCACAATATTGATGCCGATAGTGGCGGTGATCATGGTCAGCAGGCCGATGGCCACCGCCAGATCGTTGCCCACGCGGCTGACGGTTTCAATTGGATCGGTGATCATTTTGCCGAACAGCGACTGGGTGCCGGAGACTATCACCACGGTGACCACCGAGAACAGCAGGAAGTTGAACGGCAGCCCCCAGCGGTTGCCGCGGCGGATCTCGCCCATGCTTTTGCCGTAGCGGGAAAAGTCGCCGAAGTTGAGCAGCGGCCCGGAGAAGTAAGAGACGACCAGCGCCGTGGCGGTGATCATCTGCCAGGTCTGCTCGCCAGCGCTGAGGGATTTGCTGGCGAGGGTAAAGGAGATCCCATCCAGACCGGTCTTGTATACAATCCAGCCGGCCAGGGCCAGCATCACCACATACACCGCCGGACCGGCGATATCGATAAAACGCTTGATGGCGTTCATGCCGTGCCAGAACACCATCGCCTGCAGCAGCCACATGGTGGCGAAGCAGAGCCAGCCGAGCGTCGACAGCCCGAGGAAACTGCTGCTGGTCAGCGCGGCAAGGGAGGGCCAGAACTTGAGCAGGACCAGCATCAGGGCGTTCGCCGCCAGATAGGTTTGAATACCGTACCAGGCGAAGGCGATTAGCCCGCGGATCACTGCGGGGATATTGGCGCCGAAGACACCGAACGCCTGACGACAGATCACCGCGTAAGGCACCCCGGCCATCTGGCTGGGCTTCGCCACCAGGTTAGCGCACAGCTGCACAATACAGATGCCCACCAGCAGGCAGAGCAGAACCTGCCAGCTGGCCAGGCCAAGCGTAAAAAAGCTTGCCGCCACCACGTAGCCGCCCATGCTGTGCACGTCCGACATCCAGAATGAAAAGATATTGTACCAGCTCCAGTTCTGGTCGCGGGTGGGCGCCAGATCGTCATTACATAGCCGCGGACTGTAGCTGGCGGCCGCCTCGTGAGTCTTCGTCTGCTGCGTGTGGGATGAATGTGGCATGAAACCTGCTCCTCTGAATGAAAACCCTTTTGATATGGATTGCTGAGGCTATTGCAGGATCCAGGCCAGAATGATGAATATTGTATACAAAAAATAAATTTTATGTATACGATCTGCTATCGATAAGTGAAACCGGAGTGGGTTAATGAATAATGAACATCGTCTCCAGGCCGCGCCAGCGCTGCAGGATAAGGACGAAAGCATTTACCAGGCGCTGATGACGGCTATCGTCGAACATCAGCTGCCGCCGGGCAGCAAACTGCCGGAAGAGGCGCTGGCGGAAGTGTTCGCCGTGAGCCGCACCGGCATCAGAAAAGTGCTGCAACGACTCGCCGCTGTGCAACTGGTCACATTAACGCCCAAACGTGGTGCACACGTCACCAGCCCGAGCGTGGAAGAGTCCCAGGCGATCTTTCGCACCCGGGCGCTGCTTGAGGTCGCGAATCTGCCCGATGTGATCGCGCGCTGTCAGCCGCCGCATCTGGCGGCGCTGGAGAACATTATTCAGCGTGAGCAGCAGGCTCATGAGGCGCACGACGGCCCGGCGGCCATCCGCCACTCCGCTGACTTTCACATTCAGCTGCAGGCTATCTCCGGCAACCCGGTGCTCACTGAGATGGTGACCCGCCTCAGCCAGCGCTCCTCGTTAGTGATTGCCGCCTGGGGCGCACCCTGGCGCCAGGGCTGTCGCTGCGACGATCACCAGCAGCTGGTCGGTTTGCTGCGGGATAAAGCCCTGCAGCCGCTCAGCGAGGCGCTGATGCACCATTTTGATCATATTGTCGCCAGCCTGTGCTTCGAGCGCGATGGCGTCAGCCTGCCCGATTTTTCCCGGCTGTTCGCCGGTCACAAGGAGTCGTGATGTCTTCTGTTTGTATACAAGTGATAAACCCCAACACCAGCCTGGCGATGACCGAAACGATAGGCGCCGCCGCGCGCGCGGTCGCCGCGCCGGGCACCGAGATCCTTGCGGTCTGTCCTCGCGCCGGCGTGCCGTCAATTGAGGGCCATTTTGACGAAGCCATCGCAGCGGTCGGTGTGCTGGAGCAGATCAGGGCCGGACGCGAGCAGGGGGTGGATGGACATGTGATCGCCTGCTTCGGCGACCCGGGGCTGCTGGCAGCGCGCGAACTGGCCCAGGGGCCGGTGATCGGCATTGCGGAAGCGGCGATGCATATGGCGACGATGGTCGCCACCCGTTTCTCCATTGTGACCACGCTGCCGCGCACGCTGATCATCGCCCGTCATTTACTGCACCAGTACGGATTTCATCAACACTGCGCGGCGCTGCACGCCATTGATTTACCGGTGCTGGCGCTGGAAGACGGCAGCGGCCTGGCGCAGGAGAAAGTGCGCGAGCGCTGCATTCGCGCGCTGAAAGAGGATGGCAGCGGGGCGATAGTCCTTGGCTGCGGCGGGATGGCGACCCTGGCGCAGGAGCTGACCCGCGAGCTGCGGGTGCCGGTGATCGATGGCGTCAGCGCGGCGGTGAAGATGGTGGAGTCGCTGGTCGCGCTGGGCCTGGCGACCAGCAAGCACGGGGACTTAGCGTTCCCGGAGAAAAAGGCGTTAAGCGGGCAATTTCAGTCGTTAAATCCATTTTAAAAGGGGCAGAAGATGCTTGAGAACCAGGAACACTATCCTCGCGATCTGCGAGGTTATGCAGGGCAGCCGCCGCACGCGCGCTGGCCGGGCGGGGCGCGGATCGCGGTGCAGTTCGTCCTCAACTATGAGGAAGGCGCGGAGAATCACGTCCTGCATGGCGATGCGGGTTCGGAACAGTTCCTGTCAGATATCATCGGCGCCGCCAGCTATCCGGCGCGTCATATGTCGATGGACTCGCTCTATGAGTACGGCAGTCGGGCCGGGTTCTGGCGCATCCATCGCGAATTCAGCCAGCGAGGACTGCCGCTGACGGTTTTCGGCGTGGCGATGGCGCTGGCGCGCCATCCGGAGATTGTGGCGGCGATCAAGGCCGCGGATTACGATGTGGTCAGCCACGGCTGGCGCTGGATCCACTATCAGCACATGGATATCGCCGAGGAGCGCGAGCATCTGCACAAAGCGGTGCAGGTGCTGACCGACCTGTTCGGCAAGCCGCCCACCGGCTGGTATACCGGCCGCGACAGTCCCAACACCCGCCAGCTGGTGGTGGAGCACGGCGGCTTTGACTATGACAGTGATTATTACGGCGATGATTTACCCTTCTGGAGCGAAGTGGCCTGCAGCGACGGCAGCCGCCGACCGCACCTGATCGTGCCTTATACCCTCGACGCCAACGACATGCGCTTTGCCACCGCCCAGGGGTTCAACACCGCGGAGCAGTTTTATACCTATCTGAAAGACAGCTTTGACGTACTGTACGCCGAGGGAGAAACCGCGCCGAAGATGATGTCCGTGGGGATGCACTGCCGGCTGCTTGGGCGTCCGGGTCGTTTCCGCGCGCTGCAGCGATTCCTCGACTATATCCAGCAGCACGACAAGGTGTGGGTCTGCACCCGGCAGCAGATCGCCGACCACTGGCGCGAGGTTCATCCGTATCGCGGGTAGCCTGCTGCCCCTTTTCCTGACCCTCTCCCCGGGGAGAGGGCATCACCCGATCGCGACTCTTGCACCGATAAACCCTGAAAGACGCCGTGATGAATCGTGATTATTGAATCAGCATGGCGAGGAGTACCAGGAACAGTAGCAGGACATAGATGCGTGCATACCATACATCCGGTACCGCAGGGATAGCCCGGCGGCTAAACGCTATCCCGGCCCAGCCGGTCAGGACGAGCAGGCCTAGAATTTTCAGGCTGATAAAACCCAGAAATCCGCTCAACGGAATGGTGTGCCAGCCAATGATGGCATAGGTCACAGCGCCGCATAGCGCCACGGGCAAAGAAAGCGGGTTGGATGCGCTAACGCACTCCTGCATCGCATACCCGTGTCGCCGTAGCAGGGGCACCGTCATGACGCTGCCGCCCACGCCCAGCAATGCGGCAATCGTACCGATAACCACACCGCCGCCGGTGACCACTGGCAGTGACAGCCGACGCCGAGCGCTGCCCGTGAAAAATCCCTTGCGCAACAAACAATCGCTGATGGTTGCCAGCATATAGAGAATAAACAGCGCGCGAACGATATTCTCGCTAAATAACCCCGCCAGACAGGAGCCCGCTACTGCCCCAATGGCTATAAACCATATCAAAGGAAACAGCGTCTGTGCGGCAAGCTTGCCCGCTCGCCAGTTACGATAGCCGATCCAGCCGGCGTTAAATATCATCACCGCCGTTGAGGTAGCCACCGCGACGTGCATAGCATTTTCCGTGAGTTCCGGCTGGCGGAGCATCAGTTGATAGACAAAGGGCACCACCACAAAGCCGCCGCCGAAGCCGAACAGCACCGTGGTAATGCCGGTAGTAAAGCCTGCCAGTGCAATAATAACGATATCATTCAACAGAATATCCCCGCCCTGAAAATGAGCGAGCAGCTTATACCGGTCGCGTACAGCTTCCCATTTGCACAGCGCTCAATTACCTTTGTAAATCGGTCAAAGGGAGACAGGTGTGCGCAACGTAAAAATTGACGAGGTCGATCGGCTCGATCGCGAAGTGGTGGCGTTAGGCAATGACTATGCGCAAGGGTATATTCTGCCCCCGCACCAGCATCGTCGCGCACAGCTGCTGTACGGCGCGACCGGACTGATGTATGTCACTACGCAGGACGGAGAATGGGTGGTTCCTCCGCAACATGCTGTCTGGATCCCCCCTGAAACCGTGCACGCTGTCAGATTTGCGGGGGTGACCACGCGCAGCTTATATATTGAGCCAGATTGTGTGGCCGCTTGCATTAAACACCGGCGTTGCGAAGTGATCAGCGTCTCGCCGCTGTTGCGCCAGCTACTGCTGGAGGCTGTAGATTTACCACCGTTGTACGACAGCCCACGCGATCGCATGCTGATACAGTTGATGTTGCTGGAACTGGCCGCCATGCCGGTCCGCGAATTTGATATTCCGTTGCCGCAGCATCCGGCGCTGCTGGCGCTTTGTCAGGCTTTTTTGCTTAACCCCACTATCCATGATCCTGCGGCGCGCTGGGCCGGGGCGCTGTTTATGAGTCCTAGTACCTTTCGTCGCCATTTCCTGAAGCAGCTGGGCCTGTCATTTTCCGCCTGGCGACAGCGAGCCTGCGTGGTGAGCGCCCTGGCATGGTTGATAGCAGGCAAACCGGTGAACGAAGTGGCCTTATCCCTTGGATACGACAATGCGTCCTCTTTCGCCACCATGTTCCGCCGCGTGACCGGGCAACCGCCGTCGTTTTATCACCCAGCCTGATGCTCAGGGGAAGTGGGCTCCCGGCAGCATGTGTCGGCAATGAATGTCACTTTCATGGCGTTACTATGCGTTAACGTAGCCATAAGACAGACACCTGGCTTGCGTCTTCAGGTACCCCTACATTTAGTGGTGGCTACCTCCAGGCGGTTTATCTATTCTGCCTGTAACCGTGAGAAGACCGGAGTCTCTCTTTGTGAACCATTTAATCTTTGAAAAAGTCATCATCATCTTCATTCTCGTCCTGTGGGTATTCGATACATTCAGAACCAGGAAAAGAAAACGTTTTGATCCTGCCATTGAAGCGGCTGATGCCAGAGAACGTTATCAATGGCGTTATTTCAGATGGGGTTTTCGGATCATACAAGTGGTAGCGGGAGTGTATATCTTCGTACAGCTGATTCAGGTATTAATAAGATAGAGGCCCGGGCAGAGTTGCTTTTGCGTCGACAAAGGGAAGTGTTAGCTGTGTGCAAGAAGCAGACGTTAACGTCGTTAAATGCGTCACTTCTGAAGCTGAACATAACCATTCTCAGCTACACTTGTTCCTGTTTTTTCGTCGCGAGCCGAGCACTTTCCTGCATATTACAGGGGGGGTAAGTGGGGAGCATTTCAAACAACAGCATATGTGGCCCTTCAATGATGCAAGTAATACTGGTTCGACACGCGGAAACAGAGTGGAATGTAAAAGGTATTATTCAGGGACACAGTGATAGCGCCTTGACGCTTCGTGGGGAGCGTCAAACAGCAGCCTTGCTGGCAGCGTTTGTAGCGAGTGATTACCGGGTAGAATGTGTTTACGCTTCTCCGCTTGGCCGGGCCTGGCAAATGGGACAGCGCCTGGCGGAGAGTTTTCATTGTTCACTGATAGCTGAACCAGCTCTGAAAGAACAGGCTTTTGGTCAGTTTGAAGGTATGACAACCATAGAGCTCCTGCAGAATAATCCAGACGCCGCAGAAGCGTTATTCAACCTTGATGCAGAGTATTGTCCGCCAGAGGGTGAGTCTCTCTCACATGCTTCGCAGCGAATTATGCATTTTTTAACCAATCTGGAAAAAAAACGTCATCATCGAACAATATGTATTGTGTCTCACGGACAGGTCATTCAGGGTGTGCTTGCGATGCTAAAAAGTGGTGCTGTGGATGATTTTCACCGGTATGCACAACCCAACGCGAGTTACTCCGTGTTCGAACTGATTAATGGAAGATGTACCGCCCTAAAATGGGGGATCGCGACGCATTTACGTCACCTGGATTAAACAGTCTGACTTACCCCAGATTCCTGCTGTTCATGTTTGCTGTTCTTCCTCAGTTTGTCGTTCCCGTCGCGGGTCCTGTCTGGTTGCAATTGCTTGTTCTGGGGAGTATTCAAAAGCGGGCTGGAATGGTTTCCCTGGGTTCAGTCGCGATGGCATCAAGGACGTTTGGAAACGGCTCTTAACACCCGGGCGATATCAAATGGCAGGAACGGTGTACAGGCGTTGTCATCCGCATGATGTTTAGCGGGCCGGCATAGTATCGACATCAGCCCGTTAAGGTATACACAACCTGTAAACCCGCTGTCCGCTTCTCGTTCAGACTGGAACTTAACCTCAGTTGGTTCGTCCGCTCTGTGCCAGAAGCGGACAGCCATGGAGTATAGGTATGTTGCTCTGAATACCGGTCAGGAATTAATCCCGTTCAGATCGGCAACTGCGCGGAACACCATCCTCAGGTGAAAGTTCAACGCGTCCATTAGCAACTCGAATCTCAAGGGCGCTTTATTAAAAGACGCTTTCTGAAACTTCCAGGGGACATCCCCATTATGGTGCTAAAGGCACGCCTGAACGCTGTTTCATCGCCGTATCCGCATGCACTTGCGATCTGAGAAATAGTTTTTCCTGGGCTTTCCAGCAGCACGGATGCCGTTTCAATACGAACTCGGGTAATGAAGTCTTTTGGGCTTTCCTGGACGAGTAGTTTCATTTTACGGTTTAGCGTCCGGGTGGTCATATTCAGAGCTGCAGCAAGTTGCTCAACCGTCATTGCAGGATTTTGATAACGAAGCAGGCTCTCTGCTTTAGTCAGCAAAGGATGTCTTGAATTGAGAAAACCTGCGGGCGCATAAATTTGCTGTGACAGAGGCTGGCTGTCAGCAACGGCCATGTCAGCTGTTAACTTTGCCAGCTCATTACCTGCGTATTTGCGAACTAGGTATATGACCAGATCAACCCATGAAAGTGGTCCACCCGCAGTGACAACATTGTCCTGCTCGGCCAGGGTTTTTCCCCATACAGGTTTTGCCAGTGGATAGCGTTCAGCGAAAGTGGGATATAACCACCACGTTGTGGTGCAGACCCGTCCGTTGAGTAAACCCGCTTCTCCCAGTACAAAACTGCCTGCACAGGCTGAGGCAATACAGCTTCCCTTTAAATACTTCACTTTCAGCCACTCGGCTGCATTTGATACAGCGGCTCTGTCAACGGGAAATCTATGCTCATCCAGCTGCATACCGCTGGCAATAATCACCCCAAAGGTATCAGGTCCACTAAATGCGCCATCACTTTCAATACTGCGTCCCTGAACATCCCTGACCGGCTGACCATCAGCGGTAATCGTCCTGACGTCGAATAAAGGAACATCTCTGGATAACTCAGGATTTACCGTAGGGTTCATCCTGACCACCTGATTCGCCAGCCAGAACATATCAGCCAGCCCCGCAAGCGCCGAACGCATGCTGCCCGGAAGAGCAAGTAACGCAACGCGCATGTTTAACCCCGTCATGAAGAATGTCTGATTTCGCATGTTACCTGTCATTAATGACACTTCATACCCTTTGTCATGGTGATTACACTGCCTGAAATTCAACACCGCAGGAAGAATACAAACATGTGGATGAAAAATGTTATGTCACGTGCGCTGATAAAAGGAGCATTTGCCTTGTGTCTTCTATTCATGAATAGCCCGTTGCTTATGGCACAGGAAGAGGGGATAAAAAATATCGTGCTGGTTCACGGTGCCTTTGCTGATGGCTCGTGCTGGTCAGCCGTCATCTCCCTGCTGCAAGAGAGGGGATACCACGTTACGGCTGTTCAGAATCCTCTGACGTCATTACGAGACGATGTAACTGCAACTGAGCGTGTGCTTGAGCGCCAGAAGGGTAACGTTCTGCTCGTGGGGCATTCATGGGCAGGAGCCGTGATCACTCAGGCTGGCAATGCGAGCAACGTCAGGGGACTGGTCTATTTATCCGCTCTTGTTCCTGACAGCAATCAATCCGTATCTGACGCACTGGCGCGATTTCATGCACCCATGACAGGGATGGAAGCCGATAAGAACGGCCTTATCTGGCTTGATGAGCCAGAGTTTTTTCACCAGGTTATGGCCAATGAGCTAAGCATCAAAAAGAGCCGGCAGCTCGCTGCTGTGCAGCAGCCTGTCGCCGCTACCGCCTTTCAGGAAAAAGTGAAGGAAGCCGCCTGGCGAAAGAAACCGTCCTGGTATCTCATCACAGAAAACGACAACGCGCTGAATCCGTCAGTACAGGCCCGTTTTGCCCATGAGGCTGGGGCGCACATCACGCGAATTCACTCAGACCACCTGTCCATGATTTCTCATCCCGAAGAGGTTGCCGCATTGATTGTTAACGCGGCGCAGAGCATCCACTGATCCGTACATGCCAGGAAAATTTGCAATGAAAATTCTCCATCTTGATTCCAGCATCAACCATGAGTTTTCAGTAACCCGCCAGTTGTCGGCTGAAATAGTAAGGCAACTGGTGGCAACCGGTCAGGGGCATCAGCTGACTTATCGGGATCTTGTTAAAGACGAAATCAGTCATCTGACCGGGGAGATCGCTTCAGGTTTCAGGTCTGTATCGGAACGGCCGATTGCTACACCCCTTCTGGCATCTGAGCAGCAAATATCAGACGCTCTGGTCTCGGAGTTTCTTGAAAGCGAGATGATTGTTGTCGGCGCGCCAATGTACAACTTTTCTGTATCCAGCCAGCTGAAGGCCTGGATGGACAGAATTGCTCAGCCAGGGAAAACCTTCAGCTATACCCCAGCTGGGCCCGTTGGACTTGCGGGGGGCAAAAAAGTCATCATCGCCTCAGCGCGGGGCGGTTTTTATGCCGGTACGGGACTGGAAGATATGGATTTTCAGGAACAGTTCCTGCGCAAGTTTCTGGGCTTCCTGGGCATCTCGTGTGTTGAATTTGTCCGTGCTGAAGGTGTGTCGAAAGGTGAGGACGTAAAACTCAGAGAAATTTCCCGTGCTTTGTCTTTAATTCCACAGGCCATTAATGCGATTTTTGCCGCTAAGGAATGAACCATGCTGTACGCCGTTACACTGACTTACCTGACACAACCCGATGCAATTTCTGCTCATCTTGACGCACATAAGCAATGGCTGGTCAGGGGTTTTAAAGAAGGCAAAATCCTTTTTGCTGGCCCCCTCAGCAATCATGCCGGCGGCTACATACTTTTTAAAGGAGACAATGCAAGTGAAATTCAACACTGTCTTCAGGATGACCCCTTCATCATGCATAACATTGCCGATGCAGAAATAATGGGTATTGAGCCAGCGCTATGTGCGCAGGGATTCCCTGAGAAATGGGCAGAGAAAGCCCGTTTCATTTGACTATTAATCGCTCTAAAGTGCCCTGCATCCTGTGAAATGACTCCGTAACAGTTATTTAGAGGGCACTTTCTCTTATCATTTTTATGTCCGCTTTTCGCTCATAGCGGACCTTCAACTCAGGTAGCTTGTCCGCTCTGTGCCAGGAGCGGACATTAAAATCAAAACCGATGGCAAGCTCACCAGCATGACATTATGCTTTCGCTGCTTTGTAACGTGCCACCAGCTTATCCAAAAAGCCAAAAAGTACTTGATTCATTTCACTGTAATCGTGCGCCCGGAGCGCTTCAGGCGTGTCAACGAAACGATATTCTGCTGCACGGCTCAGGTCTTTCTCAGAATGAGCGATCAGCCGCTCTACAACGTCCAATGTGAGCTCCATGTGGCACTGGAAACCAAAGACGCGGTCTGAATAGGCAACGATCTGCCGCGGACAGCCTTCGCTGTAAGCAATAATTTTGGCCTCTGGCGTCAAACCTGGCATATCGTTATGCCAGTGACCCACTGTCAGTGTTTCCCCAAAGTGAGAGAACATCTCATCCTTCCTGCCGTCTTCGGTCAATGTGATCGGGAATTTGCCAATCTCTTTTTCCGGGCTATGAGAGAACGGTGCGCCCAGCGCTTCACCGATTAGCTGTGAACCCAGGCAAATACCGATCACCGCCTTACCGGTTTTAACCGCAGAAGCAATCAGCGCCTGTTCCGCTTTAGCATTAAAGTGCGGGCACGCTTCAAGCGTTGTGTCCGGATCTTGCGGACCGCCCATAACGATAAGAAAATCGATGCCTTCGGCGTCAGCAGGTAGCCGATCGCCTGCATAGACGCGTGAGTAAGTTACATCATGACCCTGGTTTATTGCCCAGGTTGCATATGCGCCCGGGGCTTCAAAACTTTCATGTACGATAAAGTGTACGCGCATGAGGTTAAGCTCCTGTAATATCTTTGATGATCAGAATGATAAGTCACGCACCCATTGCCTAAGGCTCTTCTCCGGGTGGTTCCAGTTTCGATATGATAATGGCAGGGGCTAAATCTGAAATGCCAGGTAGTATAGATAAAGCGCCAAGACATGATGAGGCCACAGGCTGGTCCAGTACTGCGATAAGCTATCAACGCGGCGAGGCAGATCCTCCCCATCATCATGTCGAGGGGCAGCTACTCTTCGCCACCAGAGGGGTTATGCTGGTGCAAACAGAGAGCGACCGTTGGGTGATCCCTCCTCAGCGGGCATTATGGTTACCGCCTCTGCATATCCATAGTTACCATCTGCTTTCACAAACCGATCTCAGAGCGATCTATTTCAGCAGTAGCCTTATCGCAGAATGTACGAGCTTTACAAAGAGTCAGCAGGTGCATGTGATAACGGCTACGCCGTTAGTCAAAGAACTTATCGCAGGGCTGTTCAGTGAGGACTACGCCAGACCGATTCAACGGAAGATAGCTTTGTTGCTTCTGGAAATTCTCAGCGAGGCTCCACCTTTAACGATGGCGCTACCCATGCCGAATGATGAGCGATTATTTAGCGCGGCCAGATCGCTACTGGTCAATCAGCGCTGGGAAGCATCGCTAAGCGAGCTGGCTTTTATGTCGGCCATGTCGGAACGGACCTTTTCCCGCTTGTTTATGAAGGATACAGGCTTTAGTTTTAGAACATGGAAGCAGAGAGCCAGAATTTGCGCTTCGTTGGATCTTCTTGCGAACGGCGTTCCAATCAAACAGGTCGCTTACCAGCTTGGTTTCTCATGCCCGGCGGCCTTTACCGCTGCTTTTCGCTGCATTTTGGGGGCAACGCCGCGCGATTATGTGCCTTAAACCGGGAAACCCTCAAAGCGGTCTTTGAGACTGTCATGGGCATATTACCAGACGCAGAAACCCTGCGAGGGTAGGCGTATCCCGCCTTTGCTGTTGAGAAAGGTAGTTTAATTTGCACCCGACACACTCTCATTGATTAAAGCACGGAGTGGAGATTACTGCGGTCCACAGTTCTGACAAACCGTGAAAGAGAAGGCCTGCGTGAAGAAAAAAGGTGTCGCGATACGTTATGAAATTACCTTATGACAGACCTTGCGGTGATTTACGGCACCGGGTGGATTCCGGACGCTGTGAGCCGACTCATTGCTACGAAGCCTGATGCTGCTGTACCTCAGGCCATATGATAGCCTGCACAACAATCACATACCGCCCATTAATGCATCCAGGTGAGTACTCCCGGGCCCTGGACGTCCCCTGTGTGCCAAAAGCGGAAGTAGGCTGAAGATAAATTAGCATTGCTGTTAGTCGTGGGTTCTGCAGATGGGTAGAAATTGATAACTTAGGATGCAAGTTCGTCCCGCTCTTTCTGCAGTTTTCATCGAGGGGATATTCTCCGGAATAATTGTGCCCATATACAAAGATAGTTCAGAATCGGAATGAGTTAATAATCGGTACAGCAGGCGTTGCGCTCGGGCTGACAATGATCGACCACGAAAAGCAGGAAGTATTACTTTGTCAGTAATACGATATCCTCGCAGAAAAGCGATGTTTCCTTTCTGGCATATTAGCAACCCGGCGCGAACGTCGTTTTCATAGATAATATATACTTCTCTCTCAGAAATATGGTCACACAACTCTTCGTCATCAACTGCTACCAAAGTGTTTGCAGACAGTTCGCGAACTGTCTGCCATGTATGCTTATAGGCATCGCCCAGAGCCTGACAACACCAGTCAAAATCTTCGTATGTCGCCACTTGCAAAGTAAGAGATTTATCATTGAATTCAGGGGGTTCAGAAAAAGAGGTGGCGTATATATACTGGTCGGGAATACCCTGTGGGAAGGACTGGCCGGGTACAAGAATGCGGACATACTGAGCTCTGAGTTGTGACCATTCCTTACTAATGAGTTCTAATGCAGTATGATTTAGGTCAGAATCCATACCTACAATATCAATAAAAGGTTTGTTAATATTTCCGCCCTGATAACGGGGGCCAGTAAGAAATTGCTTTCCATCAATTTTGAGTTTTCGTTGTAAAAAATATTCCTGACATAATCCAGTTTCTCTCCAGGGAAATCGCGCCGAGAAACTTCTGTCTGTACACCTCGATTCCTGCTCTGACAACCATTGTTTTAGCCATGAACGTAGGGTAAATTCAGGCACAGGTAGCCTGGCATATTGAGATAGCATGTAAGATAGCATAAAAAATATTTCGCCCTTGGATGTAAAAATGTTCTTTATAAACAAATCAGAATAGCTCTACTCTCATTTTATTACCAATTATAGCTGGCACGTCCGCTCCTTGCTCAATGCGGACCTTTAGCTCGATAGCTTGTCCGCTCCGCGCCAGAAGCGAACAGTGTTATCAGTGGCGATTGATAAAACGTCAGCCCGTAGACCTTGTCTCACAGCACCTCAACCACTTCAAATTCTTCTGCGATCAACTCCATATCCTCAGAAAAATGACCTTCGGAGCTGAAAAATCTCTGATGCTCTTTCTTCCAGTATTCAAGGCTTAAATCGCCTTCACCTTCTTTGCGGGCGAATGCTTCAGTCACATCACAAAAACGAACCAGCTGCATCGAAATCAGTCTGATCACGCAAACTGGAACATTCTGGCCATCAAGAATAATGTTATAACTCCCTATCCTCGGGGCAGCTTTTTCCTGCTGGTAAGAGGCAAAAGATCCGCAAGAGGCCGTTTTTATCCCTTTTTTGATCAGGTCAGCAAGCTCGTTAGCCAGCTCCGGACTGTCACCCATTTGCCAGGCATCTGCGCCGGGATACTTCTTTTTTATTTCCTCAACCTCAACCATGAAAATCCCTTCGTTATCGTCAATGAAAAGAAATGGCATACCTTTTTAACATGAGCGGTCCCAACATTATCAGCGATATCTTTCTTTAGATAGTGTGGTCCGTTTTTCGCTCAAAACGGACCTTAAGGGCATTGAACGCGTTTGCTCTGCGCCAGAAACGGCAGTTAACTTCAAGACGAACCATAAAGTCGCCTGTCTTATTCAGACTGCCAGTAAAGCGGTGAACCGAACGCGTCGATGTAGTAATCGATAATCGCCCGCACGTTCAGCGGAGGGTGGCGGGCATTCGGATAGATTGCCGCGATATGCTGTGGCTCCGTTTTTATGGACCTATCCAGCTCCGGCAGCAGTTCGATAAGTTCGCCGCTCTTTAGCCGGTCTCCAATCAGCCAGTCAGGAAACAGCACAATCCCCATCCCTCCGAGTGCGGCAATCAGCAGGGTTTCAGCATTATTCGATGACATCAGGGGTGAGACAGGGTAGTGCACCCATTCCTCACCGTGCCGGCGCAGCAGCCATTGGTTTGGTCCTGACGAACCGCGGTAGACCAGGCATTTATGCCGGGCGAGCTCTTCGGGCGATCCCAGCATGCCGTGCCGGCGGATATAATCCGGTGACGCGGCAAGATGATAGCACTGCTGGCCAAACACGCGCGCATGAAATGCGGAATCCGTCAGTACGCCAATCCGGAAAATCACGTCAGCCGGCTCACGGTGCGGATCGATGTAATCATCAGTCAGCGTAAGCTCAATGCTGAGTTTCGGATATCGCTCCGTCAGGCCCGGTAACGCGGGTGCGACATGGCGCTGTCCAAAGAATACGGGTGCGTTTATGCGGACCATTCCGGAAGGCTCAAGCGTTCTCTCGTTGAGTTCCCGCCGCGCCTCCTCCATGTTGCCAGTCATCGCTCGCGCATAGCGGATAAAAAGATGGCCGCTTTCCGTCGGGATTATCGCCCGGGTATTGCGGTAAAAAAGCTGCTGGCCGAGCACATCCTCCATCTGATGGATGACCCGCGATACCTGAGAGGCCGATATCCCTTCCCGCCGGGCCACGACAGAGAAATTCTGCGTCTCATAGACGTCTATAAAAATCAACAGAGCGCGAATACTGATGTTCCCAAGCTCATTCATTAATGCATATCCTGCACAGGTGTTTATCTCATTATGGCATTTTTCTCATCCATATTAAGCCGTAATCTCCTCCGCCTGGACTACTGGAGATGATTGCTATGCAGCTAATATTGATTTTTATCGTCATTGCCGGGGGCATGGGACTGTCCATAGAGGCAGGATTGCTCGGACCATTGGGTGGGGAGGTCGGTGACCTCTGGGCGACCTTCAGCATATTCGGCGTGGGCGCTGCGCTGACCTTTCTGCTGATGCTTTTTTTCAGCCCGCGCAACAGTCCATCGTTCTTTGCACAACCAGCGTGGCAGCTGCTTGGCGGCGTGCTTGGGCCGATTTACGTCATCATCCTGACCGTGGTAACGCCGGCAATCGGCATCGCCATGACGATGATCGGCATCCTGGCAGGCCAGGTTTTCAAGAGCCTGATTATTGATCACTTCGGTCTGCTCGGTACGTCGCGCCGGAAAATTGACAGTAAACGTATCATTGCGCTGATTTTCATCAGCGCAGCGCTGGTTATGGTTGCACAGGGGTAAATTAACATTATGACTATTATCATGATTCTGCTCGCCGTCGCCGGTGGCGCCATGCTGAGTATCCAGGCGGCTATCAATGGCCAGCTGGGCAGCAAGGTTGGCGTATTCAAAAGCGCGTTCCTGACATTTTCTGTCGGCGCCCTGGTGACGGGGCTGCTGATCTTTTTCTTCGAACCCAAACACACCCTGACGCTGATGGACGTGCCTAAATGGCAACTGCTGGGCGCAATGTTTGGTGTGCCTTATATCGTTATTATGGTATTGGCCGTCCAGCGTATTGGCGCGGCAGTTGCTACGGTCGCTGTCATTTTTGGTCAGTTAACCATGAGCATGCTGATCGATAACTTCGGCTGGCTGGGCAATGCGTCGATTCCATTCTCGCTGAGCCGAATCGGCGCCATTGTCTGCCTGGGTATCGCGCTGTTCTTCATTTACTCCAGCAGTAAGTCAAAAGCCGCCACGGGGAAAATCCCCCGCCAGCCATCGCCGGGGGGGAGTTGACGATTATTCCCAGCGTTTCAGCAGCAGACTGGCATTAACCCCGCCGAAGCCAAAACCGTTCGACAGCGCATAGCGCATCTTCTGCGGGCGGGCCTGCAGCGCCACCAGGTTCATGCCTGCCGCCTCTTCATCGGGGTGATGCAGGTTCAGCGTCGGCGGCACCACCTGATCACGCAGCGCCTGAATGGTGAAGATGGCCTCTATCCCGCCGGCCGCGCCTAACAGATGGCCGGTGGCGGATTTCGTCGAGGTAATGGCGACCGGATGCGCGCCAAACAGCGTTTTAATCGCCGCCAGCTCACCTTTATCACCGACCTGCGTCGAGGTGGCGTGGGCGTTGATATGGTCAATCTCGTCGACGGTCACCCCGGCCTGGCGAATAGCGGTCTCCATGGCCCGACGCGCGCCGTTCCCGTCTTCCGGGCCTGCGGTCAGGTGATAAGCATCTGCGCTGGTGCCGTAGCCGACCAGCTCGGCCAGCGGCGTGGCGCCGCGCGCCAGCGCGTGCTCCAGTGACTCGATCACGATAAGCCCTGCGCCTTCTCCCATCACAAATCCATCGCGGTCGCGGTCAAAGGGGCGGGAAGCGGCTTCCGGCTGGTCGTTGGAGGCGCTGGAGAGCGCCCTTGCCGCGGCAAACCCGGCCAGGCTAACGCGATGAATTGCCGCTTCCGCGCCGCCGCAGAGGGCAATATCCGCCTCGCCGCTGCGGATCATCCGCGCCGCATCGCCAATGGCCTGGGCACCCGCTGCGCAGGCGGTGACCGGCGCGCCGATGGGGCCCCGGAAGCCGTGAGCGATAGACACATGCCCGGCGGCCAGGTTGGCCAGAAAAGAGGGGATAGTGAACGGCGAGAGGCGACGCGGCCCGCGTTCATCGGTGGTATGTACCGCATTGGCGATCTCGCTGAAGCCGCCGATCCCGGTGGCGATCACCGTGGCGGTACGTTCCTGTTCGGCCGCAGATGCTGGCGACCAGCCGGCCTGGGTCAGCGCTTCACGGGCGGCGACCAGCGCAAACTCGATAAAGCGATCCATCTTTTTGCGCTCTTTCGCCGGGATGGTCGCCAGCGGGTCGAAGCCGTGCAGCGGATCGCTGTCAATGGACGGCACCTGGCCGGCCACTTTGCAGGGAATATCCGCGACCAGCTGCTCGCTGAGTCGGGTGATCCCTGACTTTCCTGCCAGCAGCGACTGCCAGACGTGCTGTACGCCGCAGCCCAGCGGGCTGACAATCCCCATCCCGGTGACGACAATGCGTTTAACGGAAACGCCCATAGTTTACTCTCCTGTAGTATCAGTGTGCCGGCGGCTTTTTCATCAAGGGAACCAGCAGCGCGGCAAGCAAAAAACCCATCATGATGAGGTAGAAAGCATCGGAAAAGGCCTGGGTTCGCGCCTCCCGCAGCGCCAGCGCGGAAAGATTTTTCAGCGCCGCCGTCTGCGCGGCATCCGGCGAGATCCCCTGGACGGTGAAGTTTGCCGCGCTGCGCTGAACAAAATCGCTCATCGTCAGGTTGGCGTTATTCAGATGGTCCGCCAGGCGGTTGTAGTGCAAATTGGTTCTGTCGTTAAGCACCGTGCCGCACAGGGCGATGCCGATAGCGCCTCCGAGGTTGCGCATCAGATTAAACAGCCCGGAGGCCAGCTTCAGGCGCGCGGGCGGCAGGCTGCCCAGCGTCAGGGTCACCGTTGGTGCGACGGCAAACTGCTGCGCCAGTCCACGAAAGGCCTGCGGGAGCAGCAACTGGTCCGCTCCCCAGTCATGGGTTATCGGGACGAAGCTGTACATCGACACCGCAAAGCCGATCAGCCCGGCCATCAGCAGCCAGCGCAGGTCAACGCGGTTGGCCAGCCACGAATAAAACGGAATAGACATGACCTGGAACAAGCCGGTGGAAAATACCGCCAGGCCGATCTCCAGCGCGCTGAAACCCCGCACGCTACCCAGATACAGCGGGGTTAAATAGATGGTGGCGAAGATGCCGACGCCGGCCATAAACGAGAAATAGCAGCCGAGGCTGAAAGTTCGGTCCTGCAGGGCCCGCAGTTCCATCACCGGCTGCGGATGGCGGAGGGTGCGGATAACAAAAGCCACGCCGCAGAGCAGGGCGACCCAGGCGGTGGTCGTCAGGGTCGCGTCATCAAACCAGCCCCAGCGTGGACCTTCTTCGAGGGTATATTCCAGGCAGCCGAGGGACACGGCCAGCAGCAGAATACTGAGATAGTCGGCGCCGCGCAGCAGAGTGGGGTCGGCGCTGTCTACTTTCACCAGCAGCGGCACTGCCACCGCGATGTAAATCCCCGGAACAACGTTGATAAAGAACAGCCAGTGCCAGTTGTAGTTTTCGGTGATCCAGCCGCCCACCGTCGGGCCCAGCGTCGGGGCGAGGGAGGCCAGGCCGCCGATTGTCGCCGCGGAAATGACCCGCTGTTTGCCCTGAAAAAAGGCGAAAGCGGTGGTGAACACCAGGGGGATCATCGACCCGCCCGCCAGCCCCTGCAGGGCGCGGAAGGCGATCATACTCTGGATGTTCCACGCCCAGCCGCACAGCAGGCTCATCAGCGTGAAGCCCGCCGCGGAGGCGGCAAACAGCCAGCGGGTCGACATGACCCGGGCCAGCCAGCCGGAAAGCGGGATAATAATGATCTCGGCGATCAGGTAGCTGGTTTGTACCCAGACGGTCTCATCGTCGCCTGCCGACAGGCCACCGCCGATATCCCGCAGCGAGGCGGAGACAATCTGGATGTCGATAAGGGCGATAAACATCCCCACGCACATGCTGGCGAAGGCAAAGATTTTCTTCGCCGTCGGCATCGACAGACTTTGCGGGGCGGACAGCGCCTGAGCGGTGCTCATCGAGGGCTCTTTTCGTTCACGGTGACGATCACCGACAGTCCCGGGCGCAGGACGTCAAGCTTTGCCCCGTCACCTTCCAGCGCAATGCGGACCGGCACCCGCTGCACGATTTTAGTGAAATTCCCGGTCGCGTTCTCCGCCGGCAGAATGCTGAAGCGTGAGCCGGTCGCCGGCGCCAGGCTGGCGACATGGCCCTTAAAGGTATGGTTCGGCAGCACATCGGCGACGATGGTCACCGCCTGGCCGGCGCGCATATGCGCCAGCTGGTTTTCCTTAAAGTTGGCGTCAATCCACAGGCCGTGCGCGGGCACCAGGGAGAGCAGCTGCGTGCCGCTGCTGACGAAGGAGCCGGACCACGCGCGGCGGTTGCCAATCACCCCATCGAACGGCGCGCGAATATCGGTATAGCTGAGGTTCAGCCTGGCCATCTCGAGGTTAGCCTGGGCCTGCGCCAGGGCAGCCAGGGTTTGCTGCTGGCGAGCATCCAGCACCGCCATCTGACGTTCGGCCACGGTTTTATCCGCTTTGGCTTTCTCCTGCTCGGCATGCGCCCGGCGATAATCGGCGGAGGCGTTATCGCGGATCTGTGCGGAAATCGCGCTCGACGCGGCCAGGGCGTTATAGCGTCGGTTGTCGTTAGCCAGTTTTTCGGTTGCCGCCGTGGCGGCCAGTAACGAGGCCGTAGAGCCGGCAATGGTCGCCTGCTGTAGCTGGCGGGTAGCCTGGATATCGGCCAGCGCGGCCTGCTGCGCCGCCACTTCTCCGGCGGCTTTCGCGAGGGCGGCGCGGTAATCGCGGTCGTCAATGCGGATCAACAGGTCACCTTTTTTCACCGCCATATTGTCCTGCACCGCCAGCTGCTGGATATAGCCGGAGACTTTGCTGGAGATGGCGCTAATGTCGCCGCCAACATAGGCGTCATCGGTGGTCTGCAGAAAACGTCCGGTTTGCCACCAGTACGCGCCGTAGCTCGCTGCCGCCAGAACGGCGGAGAGGGCCGCCAGGACGAGGACGCTTTTCTTACTGGCCAGCTTCATGGTTGGCATCTCTGTAGGGTTCAGGCTGGAATTTTTGCCCGCTATCGCCTTCGCGTTTGCGCAGCAGATATTCATGACGATATTGCATCAGCGGCGAGGCGGCGGGGCCCGGCACCATGGCGTATTTACCCGGGATAATCTCTTCCCCGGTCGCTTTATCCACCATGATCGGATCCACCCGGCGCTGGGTGGCGGTTTCCACCAGCTGCATCTGACGGCCTTCGGGAGCGAAATGGCGGTTACCCCATTCCGCCAGCGCCAGCAATACCATGCGAAAATCGCGGCCGCGTTGCGTAAGGTGGTATTCGTAGCGCGGCGGGGTGCTGCTGTAGCAAACCTTCTCCAGCAGCCCGTCGTCGACCAGCGCCTTCAGGCGGCGCGACAGAATATTGGGCGCGACGTTGCTGCTCTTCTGGAACTCGTCAAAGCGGGTAAAGCCCGCGAACGCGTCGCGCAGGATCATGATGCTCCAGCTGTCGCCGATGCGGCCCAGGCTGCGGGCGATGGGGCAGGGAGCGTGGCAAAGCGGTTCATTTTTCATGGGCTGTCCAGTAACAAGGTGGCTTTTGCCAGCAAATTGACATAGTCACTATCAAAATGCAAGTGACTATTTATGGCAGCCAGGGGAGAAGCCACTGCCGTTCCGCTACGTCGTTTCTCCCTTTGAACAGTCTCCGCCGCCTTATATCTGCCTGACCGTAATAAGAGATAACTATCGCTGATGGCAGATGAAACATTTTAATAATGATAAAAATCGATGTGCTGGGTAATGACCTTTATTGGGGGATACGATATAAGGTATGGTGACACTCAAATTAACATTCTCATAACTTTTTAAGGTTAAATAAATGAAGCAGGTGGGTATTGTTGGCTGGCGGGGCATGGTTGGCTCAGTATTGTTGCAGCGCATGATCGAAGAAAATGATTTCGACGATATTTCAGCGCATTTTTTTAGTACCTCCAGTGCGGGTGCCGCTGGTCCGGTTATTAAAGGTAAAAGCGACAAACTGAAAGATGCGAATTCCCTTAGCGCCCTCGCCGAAATGGATATTATTATAACCTGTCAGGGCGGGGATTATACCAAAGCCATCTATCCTGCGTTAACTAACTCTGGCTGGCAAGGCTACTGGATTGACGCCGCTTCGGCGCTGCGGATGGATGACAACGCCTGCATTATTCTCGACCCGGTCAACCGCGATAATATCGATCGCGCGGTGAAAGCGGGAATGAAACTGTTTGTCGGCGGCAACTGCTCCATCACGCTGAGCCTGATGGGGCTGGCCGGGCTGATCAAGGCTGACCTGATTGAATGGATGAGCGTGATGACCTATCAGTCTGCCTCCGGGGCGGGCGCCAAACAGGTGCGGGAATTCATCGCGCAAAGCGCGTATATCAGTCAGCATTTATCTGCGGATGAACTGACGGCATCAGGTTCCGTGCTGCCTTTAGTCAATAAAGTGAGTGAGTTGATTAATAGCGCCGGCATGCCGGTGGAGAATTTTGGCGTCCCGCTGATGGGCAGCATCATTCCGTGGATCGACAGCGATCTTGGCGATGGAAACAGCCGCGAAGAATGGAAGGGCGAGGCGGAAACCAATAAAATTCTTGGCCTTGCGCCCGGCACCATTCCGGTCAATGGCTTATGCATTCGGGTCGGCGTAATCCGCTGCCACAGCGCTGCCATTACCCTTAAACTGAAACGTGAGGTCAGCGAAGCGGAATTTGCTGAGTTAGTGACCCATTCCCATCCGTGGGTAAACTATATCCCCAATAATAAGCAAGAGAGTGTCAGTAAATTGACCCCGGCTGCTATTAGCGGCTCGCTGCAGGTGGGTATTGGTCGCTACAAGAAAATGTCGCTAAATAATGAACCGATTTATTCAGTATTGACGGTGGGCGATCAGCTGTTATGGGGCGCGGCGGAACCTTTACGCCGCATGTTAAATATCCTGCTGGGCAAAGTGTAACTGATGTTATCCGGACAAAAAGCACCTGCCTCAGGTGCTTTTGTTATATCCGGAAGGCACCCGGGCTGCATTACCGCAATATTAACGAACATGTTGCTGTTCATGCGCCGCAATCGCTCCGTTTAAAGACTTCCTGGCGGCTAAGACAAACGTTTAACGAAGCGTTTGCGGACTTCCTTATAGCCGTTAGTTTCATAAAATTGATGCGCTCTGATTCTGTTTTCACTGCTTGAAAGCTCAATATGAGCGCATTGTTTATCGCGGGCGAGGCGCTCTGCGGCATGGAGAAGCTGGTGGCCTATCCCTGAACCCCGTGACGATTCCTCTATCACCAGCGCGGAAATTAATGCCCACAATCGGTTTTCATGTACCGGTAAGATAAAATTGATAACGACCACGCCACACACGGTGTTTTCTGCTTCAGCCACCAGCGTATGCATCATACTTTGGGGTTCAGTGATGCGTTGCGCTAAGATCGCCGTCTCCGTCTGATAGCCCAGCTGCAGAAATAGCGTTTTCAGCGCGGGGATATCTTTTGATTCAGCAGCCCTGATTAACACCATGACCATCGTCTCCTCACGTATTGATACCGGGCGGGTGCGGGCCGGTGAATAGCCTCATTCCCCCGGCCCGCGTCAGTGTACGCCTCTCAGTCCATCAGACTGACCTGGGCGGCGACAATCCGCCAGCCGTAGGGAAAGCGCACCCACGTTTGCTGCTGGCGTCCAGGGCGGGCGCTGCCTTCGCGGGTAAACTCGGTGCTGCATACCGCCATGTCCGCGCCAAAGGTGGTGATGGTGGTATGGCGCAGGTCGCGGGCCAGACCGGCGGCGGGGCGGGCGGCGCGAAAGGCGCGGATCGCCTCAATGCCATACAGATTTTCGCCTGCCCCCAGCCGCACGGTGCGCGGGTCATGCCAGAACAACGCGTCCAGCGCCTCGATGTTATTGCTGACCAGCGCCTCTTCATACTGGTAAAACGCCGCCGTCACCTCGGCGAGGATCGCCGGGCGGTCTACATTATCCAGAGTGATCATGCTGCACTCTCCGCCACTCGGGCATCGGTAATGCCCATCGCTTCCAGCGCCCGCGCGGCGCGAAGACAGGCTTGTTCGTTAAACGGCGCGGCTATCAGCTGCAGGCCAATCGGCTTGCCGCTGGCGGTACGCAGGGGCACGGTCACCACCGGCAGCCCAAGGAAGGAGATCGGCTGGGTCAGCATGCCCATGCTGGCGCGCACCGGCAGCGACTGGCCGTTAATCACCATCTCCTCGGCGCCTATCGACGTGGCGCTGCATGGGGTGGCCGGGGCAATCAGCACGTCGGCCTGACTGAACAGGGATTTCATCGCCTGACGGGCATGACGGCGGAAGCGCTGGGCCTGCAGGTACCACGCCGAGGGGATCATCGCCCCGGCCAGCAGCCGCTCGCGGGAGTGGGGTTCAAAGCGCTCGGGCGAGTGGCGAAGATCCGGCAGATACTGATTGCCGCCTTCGCTGGCGCTGATGATAAAGGCCGCCGAGCGAGCCAGGGCGGCATCCGCAAACTGCAGCTCGCTGTCGGCGCCCAGCGCGTGGGCGACTCGATCCACGGCCGCCCTGGCGTCATCATCGCACCAGGTGGTGAAATAGCCCCCCAGCCGCGCGCAGCGCAGCCCCTCCAGTCCGCGCTCCAGCAGGTTGACGGTGCGCTCGCTGGCTTTATCGGCCTGAAAGTCATCGGCCGGGTCGCGCCCCTGCAGGGCGTCATACACCGCGGCGAGGTCGGCCACCCGGCGGGCAAAGGGACCAATATGATCCAGACTGGCGACAAACGGATGGCTGCCGGAGCGGGAGAGGCGGCCGAAGGTGGGTTTCAGGCCAAAGATCCCGCACAGCGACGCGGGGACGCGAATCGAGCCGTTGGTGTCGCTACCGAGACTGAAATGAACCAGTCCGGCGGCCACCGCTGCGGCCGAACCGCCGGAGGAACCGCCGGCGATCCGCGACAGATCGTGCGGGTTACGCGTCGCGCCATAGTGGCTGTTTTCAGTGGTGAAGCCGTAGGCGTAGGCATCCATATTGAGCATCCCGCTGAGCAGGGCGCCGGCGCTGTGCAGCTGGCGCACCGCCCAGCTGTCGCTGGCGGCCGGCGGCCGGTCGCTCAGCAGCTCCGCCCCGGCGAGGGTGGTGTGCCCGGCGACATCAAACAGATTTTTCACCGCATAGGGAATGCCTGCCAGCGGCGGCAGGGGGCGCTTTTCCCGGCGCAGGGCGTCGATGCTGTCGGCCTCCGCCAGCATGCGCTGGGCGGTGACCTCGGTCCAGGCGTTGATCTGCGGATTCACGCGGGCGATATCGTCCAGCGTCTGGCAGGCGATCTCCCGGGCGCTCAGTTCGCCATCGTGCAGCGCACGCTGGATCTCGGCGATGGTGAAATGGTGAAGTGTCATGCTTTATACACCCCCGCAATGTCGTCGCGCGGCCCGAGGGGATAGTCCATCAGCGGCTGCGCCATGGCGGCGATGCGGGAAAACTGGCGCTCCAGCTCCTCACGGCGCGGCGCCTCCAGCTCCAGGCGTAACAGGTGGGTCATCTGCGTCAGATACTCGCTCCAGTCTGGCTGTGTGGTCATGGTCTGCTCCTTAGTATCCGGCGGCGGCGCCGTTGCTGCGTGGATCGGTAGCCCCTTCAAGCAGGCCATTGGGATGGCGGACAATGGCCCCGGCGTGGCCCATCGCCTCGCTGAAATCGGCCAGCACTTCCACCTCGTGCCCCAGCTCGCGCAGACGCGCGATGCAGGCGGGGGCAAAGCGTCCCTCCAGCTTCAGTGAATCCGAGGACTGCCCCCAGGTGCGGCCCAGCAGCCAGCGTGGCCGTGAGATGCTCTCCTGCAGCGGCGCCCCCTGCAGGATATAGCGGGTAAACAGCGCGGCCTGGGTCTGCGGCTGACCGTCGCCGCCCATCGAGCCATAGACCATCACCCGGCCATCGTTCAGGCGCGCCGCGGCGGGGTTGAGGGTATGGAACGGCTGTTTGCCAGGGGCCAGCGCCAGGAGATGCTGCGGATCGAGGCTGAAGGCCGCCCCGCGGTTTTGCCAGACGATCCCGGTGTCCGGGATCACCACGCCGCTGCCAAACTCGTGATAGATGCTCTGAATGAATGACACCGCCAGCCCGCTGTTATCCACGACGCCCATCCAGACGGTATCGCCCGGTCCTTTGCCGCCGCCCCAGGGAGAAGCGCTGGCGTCGTCGATGCTGTCGGCCAGCGGCTGCAGGGCTTCCGGGGTGAGCAACGCCTGAACATCCACATCCAGATGGCGCGGATCGGTGATATGCGCATCGCGCAGGGCAAACGCCCGCTTGGTGGCTTCGACGATACGGTGCACCGTTTGCGCCTCGTCGGCGTCGGCCATGTTCAGACGGTCGGTGATGCCGAGGATCGCCAGCGACACCAGCCCCTGTGTGGGCGGGGCGAGGTTCCACAGCGTGCCCTGCCGGTGCTGAAGGGTCAGCGGCGCCGGACGCCGGGCGCGGTGGGCCTGCAGGTCGCCGAGGGTGACGGGCATCCCCAGCGCGGCCATCCCCTGGGCTAGACGTTCAGCCAGCGGGCCGCGATAGAAACTGTCGAGACCGTCGCTGGCCAGCATGCGCAGCGTTCCGGCGAGGGCGGACTGGCGAAAGCGGCTGCCGGTCCGGGGGGGCTCGCCCGCCATCAGCCAGGTTTCGCTGAAGCCTGGCTGATGGCGCAGCTCTTCCAGTTTGCTGGCGGTGGCGTGGGCCTGCGAGGCGGTGACCGGAATGCCGTCTTCGGCATAACCGATAGCATCGGCCAGCAGGCGGGCCACCGGCAGCGCGCGGCCGGTTAAGTCCCGAGAAATACGCAGCGCCTCGTCCCAGCCGCTGACGGTGCCGGCGACGGTCAGCGCGGCCTGCGGTCCCCGGTGGGGAATATGCTGCTGTCCGGCGTAGGCCTCGAGGGTCGCCAGCGACCCGGCGGCCCCGCTGGCGTCAATGGCGATGGGGTCTCCCTCAGGCGGCACGATCAGCCAGAAACCATCCCCACCCAGGCCATTCATATGGGGATAGACGACGGCGATGGCCGCCGCGGCAGCCACCATCGCTTCAATGGCGCTGCCGCCCTCGCGCAAGATGGCCAGCGCGCTCTGGCTGGCGAGGTGGTGGGGAGCGACCGCCATGCCGTGGGTCGAAACGTTGCTACTGTGCATAAATTATCCTTTCTGAACGAATCACCCGCAGAACACTGCAAAAGCTGTTCCAGCTCTGAACGTTTCGTTTCATTGATAAAAACAATGACCGGAATTTTCCCGCTGGCACGCTATGTGTAAGGCATAGCAGATACAGTATGATGAGGGATGGACGATGAAACGAAAGTTACAGGGGCGCTATGCAACAACTCGATGAACGACTGAAAGGGCAATACGCCTCGCTGTCGCCGCAGGAACAGCGGGTGGCGGATTTCATCTTTGACCACTTTGATGACCTGATAAGCTACAACAGCGCCGAGCTGGCGCAGCTGAGCGGTGTATCGAAAGCCACCGTCAGCCGGCTGTTCAAGCGCCTGGGCTATGACAAATATAAGGACATGCGTGATGAACTGCGCACCCTGCGCCAGAGCGGGATGCCGCTGACTGATCAGCGCGACGCGGTGCAGGGTAACACGCTGCTGGCGCGTCATTATAAGCAGGAGATGGCGAACCTCACCCAATGGGTCAATGCCCTTGACGCGCGCCAGTTCGCCGAGGCGCTGACGGCGATGGTGGCCGCGCGCCGTATTGTGGTGATTGGCATGCGCAATGCCTATCCGGCGGCGCTGCACCTGCGCCAGCAGCTGCTGCAGGCCCGCGGTCAGGTGCTGGTGCTGCCCCAGCCTGGGCAGAGCCTCAGCGAAGAGCTGGTCGATCTGACCGCCGATGATCTGGTGGTGATGATGGCATTTCGCCGGCGGCCGCGGATCGTCCGCCCACTCCTGCAGCAGCTGCAGCGAGATGGTGTGCCGGTCCTGTTAATGTGCGAGCCGCAGGCCCACAGTCTGTTCCCGCTCTCCCGCTGGCAGCTCTGCGCGCCGCTGGACAGCGTCTCGGCTTACGACAGCTATGCCTCGGTCAACAGCCTGATCAATCTGCTGGCCAATGCCTTTCTGCACGAAACGCTCGATAGCGGTCGTCCGCGCATCCACGATATCGCTACGCTTTACCAGCAACTGGACGAGCTGGAACAACGGTGATGGGGCGCCAGCGTGGTGCTGTGCATCAATATGGTGCATATTGTTCCGCGTTCTGGCGCCGTTGTTTTTTATTCTTCGGCTCCTTACTGCCTGTCCTTTCTCACTTTTAGCTTAAATTCCTCGCCAACCCGCGCATCGACCGTATCTGGCACATTAGTTGCAAAAACAGATTCAAAGAATCTTTTGTTTCATGCTAACGTAACGGGTAAACATCATGAAGAAACTGTTGATCGCACTGGCCGGGGCCGCTTGTCTCCTTTCGTCTGTTTCTGCTGCGCAGGCTGACCAGCTCCAGGATATTGAAAAACGCGGCGTCATCCGCATTGCCGTGCCCCAGGATTTTCCGCCGTTCGGCTCGGTGGGGACTGACCTGCAGCCGCAGGGGTATGACATCGATATGGCGCGCTATCTGGCGAAGTCGATGAAGCTCAAGCTGCAGCTGGTCCCGGTGACCAGCGCCAACCGCGTGCCGTATCTGCAGACCGATAAGGTGGACCTGGTGATCTCCAGCCTCGGCAAAAACGCCGAGCGCGAGAAAGTGATCGACTTCAGCCGCGCCTACGCCCCGTTCTTCCTCGGGGTGTTTGGCCCGAAAGGGGCGGAGCTGAAGGACGCGGCCGCGCTGAGCGGTAAAAGCATCGGTGTGACCCGCGGGGCGGTGGAAGATATGGTGCTGACCAGCGTGGCGCCGCAGGCGGCGCAGATTAAGCGCTACGAGGACAATAACACCACGCTGTCGGCCTATCTGTCGGGCCAGGTGCAGTATGTCGCCACCGGTAACCTGGTGGTGGCGGCCATCTCCCGGCAGAACGCTGACAAAGCGCCGGTGCCGAGCTTTATGCTGAAGGACTCGCCGTGCTTTATCGGGCTGAAAAAGAACGAACCGGCGCTGAAGGAGAAAGTGGATACCCTGATCGAGCAGGGCATTAAGGACGGCACCCTCAACGGTTTGTCTGAGAAGTGGCTGAAAGCGCCGCTGCCTGCCAGCCTCGGCGCGTAAGGTCTGTGGATGACGGAGCAACTTCATTTTTCTGAGCTCTGGCCGCACTGGCCGGAGCTGCTGGCCGGTCTGTGGGTGACGGTGCAGCTGACGGTGCTGGCGACGATCGGCGGACTGGCGATTGGGATCCTCGGGGCGGCAATCCGCAGCGGCCGCCCGGGCATCCTCAGCCGGATCTGGGGCGGATATGTGGAAATCATCCGTAACACGCCGTTCGTGGTGCAGCTCTTTTTTATCGTTTTTGGTTTACCGAACCTGGGACTGAAGATGACCGCCGGCGAAGCGGCGCTGCTGGCGATGGTGGTTAACCTTGGGGCTTACAGCACCGAGATCGTGCGCGCCGGCATCCAGGTGACGCCGAAAGGCCAGTGGGAGGCCGGACGCGTGCTCGGGCTCAGCCGGACGCAAACTTTCGTTCGCGTGGTGCTGCCCCCGGCGCTGCAGCGGATTTATCCGGCGCTGGTTAGCCAGTGCATCATCGTGATGCTCGGCTCGTCGGTGGTGTCGCAGGTCTCCTATGAGGAGCTGACCTTCGCCGCCAACCTGATCCAGTCGCGGACGTTTTTGAGCTTTGAGGTCTATCTGGTGACCACCGGGATCTACTTAGCGTTATCGATAGCGATGCGCCAGCTGCTGATGGCGGCGGGGCGTAAATGGCTGGGGGTGCAGGCATGATGACCACCTTTACCGACTGGGACATTATCCGCAACCTGCTGCTGGCCGGTCGCTGGACGGTGCTGCTGTCGCTGGTCGCGTTCACCGGCGGGGCGCTGGTGACCTTACCGCTGCTGCTGCTGCGCCTGACCGGCGGACGGCAGGTGAAACGGCTGATCCGCGGCTACGTCGAACTGTTTCAGGGGACGCCGCTGCTGATGCAGCTGTTTCTGGCATTTTTCGGCGTGGCGCTGTTCGGCATCGACGTCTCGGCATGGACCGCGGCGTCGGTGGCTCTGACGCTTTATACCAGCGCCTTTCTGCTGGATATCTGGTTCGGCAGCATTCGCGCGCTGCCGAAAGGCCAGTGGGAAGCCTCGCGCTGTCTCGGGCTGAGCTTCGGCCAGACCCTGTACCGGGTGGTGGCGCCGCAGGCGCTGCGCATCGCCATCGCGCCAACGGTGGGGTTCGCCGTGCAGGTGATCAAAGGCACGGCGCTGGCATCGATTATCGGCTTTGTGGAGCTGACCAAGGCAGGAACCATGCTGACCAACGTCACTTACCAGCCGTTTAAAGTGTTTGCCCTGGTGGCGCTGGGCTATTTCATTCTGTGCTATCCGCTGTCCCGCTACAGCCGTTATCTGGAGAACAAATTCAATGCCTCTCATCACCATTAATCAGATGCAGAAGTACTACGGCGACAACCATGTGCTGAAGGGCGTCGATCTGGATATCGACATGGGGGAAGTGATCTCGATTATCGGCCGCAGCGGCTCGGGCAAAAGCACCCTGCTGCGCTGCATCAATGGTCTGGAGGGGTACCAGGAGGGGAGCATCAAGCTCGGGGGCATGACCATCACCGACCGCGATTCCCAGGCCCGGGAGATCAGCCGCTCCATCGGCATGGTGTTTCAGAACTTCAATCTCTTTCCGCACATGACGGCGCTGGAGAACGTCATGCTGGCCCCGCGGCGGGTGCTGAAGAAGTCTCAGGCCGAATGTCGCGAGCTGGCGCAGCGGATGCTGGAGAAGGTCGGTCTTGGCGATCGTCTGGATTACTATCCAGCCAACCTCTCCGGCGGCCAGCAGCAGCGCGTGGCCATCGCCCGGGCGTTGGCGATGTCGCCAAAAGTTTTACTCTGTGACGAAATCACTTCGGCGCTTGACCCGGAACTGGTGGGCGAAGTGCTGAAGGTGCTGGAGCAGCTGGCGGCGGAAGGCATGACGCTGATCCTCGTCACCCATGAAATGAATTTTGCCCGCGAAGTGGGCGACCGCGTGGTGTTTATGCATCAGGGGCGCGTCTGGGAGCAGGGCGACAGCAAAACGCTGTTCGCCAGTCCGCAGACAACCGAACTGAAACAGTTTATCTCCTCGGTGCGCGGTCTTAACTAACGTAAGGAATGGCAGATGGATATCACTCAGTTTTCGCAAATTAACCCGCCGCAGCGCCTGCTGATGGGACCGGGGCCGATCAACGCCGACCCGCGCGTGCTGCGGGCCATGGCGAGCCAGCTGGTGGGTCAGTACGATCCGGCGATGACCCACTACATGAATGAAGTGATGGCGCTGTACCGCGGCGTATTTCGCACCGAAAACCGCTGGACGATGCTGGTGGACGGCACCTCCCGCGCCGGTATCGAAGCGATTCTGGTGTCGGCGATCCGGCCGGGTGACAAGGTGCTGGTGCCGGTGTTCGGCCGGTTTGGTCATCTGCTGTGCGAGATTGCGCGCCGCTGCCGGGCAGAAGTACACACCATCGAGGTGCCGTGGGGGGAAGTCTTTACCCCGGACCAGGTTGAAGACGCGATCAAGCGCGTGCGCCCGCGCCTGCTGCTCACCGTGCAGGGCGATACTTCGACCACCATGCTGCAGCCGCTGGCGGAGCTGGGAGAGATTTGTCGTCGCCACGACGTGCTGTTCTATACCGACGCCACCGCGTCGCTCGGCGGCAACCCGCTGGAAACCGACGCCTGGCAGCTGGACGCGGTGTCCGCCGGGATGCAGAAGTGCCTAGGCGGCCCCTCCGGCACCTCGCCCATCACCCTCAGCCCACGGATGGAAGAGGTCATCCGCCGCCGCCGCTGCATTGAGCAGGGGATCCGCACCGATGCCCACCACGATGGCGTCGACGAGATGATCTACTCCAACTATTTCGATCTCGGCATGGTGATGGATTACTGGGGGCCGGAGCGCCTGAACCACCATACCGAAGCGACCTCAGCGCTGTTCGCCGCCCGGGAGTGCGCGCGCCTGATCCTTCAGGAGGGACTCGACAACGGCATCGCCCGCCACAAGCTGCACGGCGATGCGCTGCTGAAAGGGATCCAGGCGATGGGGCTCGAGACCTTTGGCGACCTGCGGCACAAAATGAATAACGTGCTGGGGGTGGTGATCCCCAACGGGATCAACGGCGATCAGGTGCGTAAGCTGATGCTGGAAGATTTCGGCATTGAGATTGGCACCTCGTTCGGCCCGCTGCACGGTAAAGTCTGGCGCATTGGCACCATGGGCTATAACGCGCGTAAAGACTGTGTGATGCAGACCCTCAGCGCGCTGGAGGCGGTCCTGAACTACCTCAAGTTCACCACCACCCAGGGCGCGGCGATGCAGGCGGCCTGGGATCACTACCGCACCGAGGCCACCCTATGAGTGATACCGTCCGCCAGCAGGCGGAGAGAGAGGCGGCCGCCAGCCGGGTGATGGCGCGCGCCGACCAGCTGGCCGCCCTCAGCGAAACCGCCGACGCCCTGACCCGGGTCTATCTGTCGCCGGAGCATCTGCAGGCCAACCAGCTGGTGGGCCAGTGGATGCAGGCCGCCGGCATGATGGTGTGGCAGGACAGCGTCGGTAATATCTGCGGTCGCTATGAAGGCGTGCAGGAGGGCGCGCCGGCGGTGCTGCTGGGCTCTCATCTCGACACCGTGCGCAACGCCGGGCGCTACGACGGCATGCTCGGCGTACTGGCGGCGATTGAGGTGGTTCAGCGTCTGCACCAGCAGGGGCGACGGCTGGCGAAGGCTATCGAGATCGTCGGCTTTGGCGATGAAGAGGGTACCCGCTTCGGCATCACCCTGTTGGGTAGCCGCGGCGTCACCGGCACCTGGCCCGAAAGCTGGCTGTCGCAGTGCGATGCCGACGGGGTGAGCGTCGCCCAGGCGCTGGTGAATGCCGGACTCGATCCGGCGCGGATCGCCCATGCCGCCCGCAACCCGCAGGATATCGCCGCCTATCTCGAACTGCATATCGAGCAGGGGCCGTGCCTGGAGCAGGCGGGTCTGGCGCTCGGCGTGGTGGAGGCGATTAACGGCGCCCGCCGCCTGACCTGCCGCTTTACCGGCGAAGCCGGCCATGCCGGCACGGTGCCGATGCTCCATCGTAAGGACGCGCTCGCCGCGGCGGCGGAATGGATGGTGCAGGTGGAATGCCTGACCCGGCAGCGCGGCGGCAACCTGGTGGCGACGGTCGGCACCCTGCGCTGTGCGCCGGGCGCGGTGAATGTGATTCCGGGCGAGGTGCAGCTGACGCTGGATATTCGCGGCCCGCAGGATGCACCGCTTGCGGCGCTGCTGGAAGAGCTGCTGGCGCAGGCGAAGGCCATTGCCGGGCGCCGCCAGCTGAGCTTCACCGCCGAGGAGTATTACCGTATCGCCGCCACCGCCTGCGACAGTCAACTGCAGGCGGTTCTGAGCGAGGCGGTGACGGCGGTGCAGGGGCGTTCACTGACGCTGCCGAGCGGCGCAGGGCATGACGCCATCGCCATCGCCGAGCGCTGGCCATCGGCCATGCTGTTTGTGCGCTGCCTGGGGGGCGTCAGCCATCACCCGGCGGAGTCGGTCACCGCCGCCGACGTCGGGCTGGCTATCGACGCGTTCTCCCGGGCGGTAGAGAAGGTAGCTGACGCCTGATCGCGCCGGTTACCGTGCCCCGGCTGGCGGCTTCACACCGCCAGCTGGTTGACTACCTCGGCGACGGAGGCGATGGCATGGATGTTGCCGATCCCCGCCCCCAGCGAGATATACCCCTCATCGGTATTCCCCTCCAGCATGCCCAGCCGCATTCCGCGCAGACCGCCCATCGCCTGGGCCAGCTCGGCCTTTGAGGCTCCGGCCCGGTCCATGGCCACCAGCTTGTCGCTCAGTTTGCCAGGCAGGGCGCGGTAGTAGTCCGGCAGCGTACGAAACAGCCGCAGATCCAGGCCGTTGGCGGCGAGAATTTTCGCTTTCACCGAGTCGGGAACGCGACTTTCGACGGTGCTGATGAATACCGAACCGGCGAAGACGCCTTCCGCGCCGAGGGCGTGAGCAGCGCGCGCTCCCCGGGCGTCGGTGATGCCCCCCGCGGCCATCACCGGAACCCGCTGAACAGCGTCAACGATCAGCGGGACGATAGTGAAGGTCCCCATTGCGGTAGCCGGCAGCGTGCCGCCTTCGTCAAAGCCGGTGGCGACGATGATGTCCGCTCCGGCCTGCTCCGCGCGACGGCTGTTCTCCGGCGTCGGGTTAATATCGCGGTAGATAATGGTGATCCCGGCGGTTTTCAGCTCATCGAACAGCGCCGGTTTTAACGAACCGTCTCCGTAGCCGGTGTAGACCACCACCTTAACGCCTTCCTCTTTGATCACCGGCAGGATCGCCGGCGTCCAGATGTCGTTTTCCGCCGTCGGGATCAGGTTGACGCCAAAGGGTTTCTCGGTCAGCTGTTTGGTTTTGCGGATCTCTTCGCGCATTTTCTCTGCCGTCGCCTCCGGCGTGGAGACGGCGGTTGCCGCCGTCAGGCCGGCGTTCGGGCCCAGCACCCCGAGACCACCGGCGTTGCCGACGGCCGCCACCAGACGAGCATCGGTCAGCCAGGAGAGCGGGCCCTGGACTACCGGTTTTTCAATACCCAAAATGCGGGCCACACGGTTAGTTTGCATGATATTTTTCCTTGTACGTTAATGAGTTATCAATTTCTTCGCCCCAGCGATGCGGCAATGAGGGCAGTGTAGGCGCCTTTATTGTTTTAAAAAATGAGCAAAAACTTTCATCACTGTTATTAAATTGGTAATAATTGAGGCAGGCGAAGAGACGGGGAGCGAGCCGTTATGCAGATGAATCTGTTTGAAAATATTAAAATCTTTATTGAAATCGTCGACGCCGGTAGCTTTGCCCAGGCGGCGGAAAATTTGCAGATCCACCGGCCGGCGGTGACCAAAGCGCTGCAGCAGCTGGAGCGGGAGAGCGGGGTCCGGCTGCTGCAGCGCACCACCAGGCGTCTGTATCTTACGCCGGAGGGGGAAGAGTTTTATCGTCGCAGCAAACCGTTGCTCTCCCAGGCCGACGATCTGCTGGAGTCGTTCGCGCCTGACCGGCCGATCCGCGGTCAGCTGCGCGTTGATATGCCGATCGCCTTTGCCCGGCTGCTGGTGATCCCGCATCTGCCGGATTTTTATCAGGCCCATCCGGAGGTGGAGATTGTCCTCAGCAGCTCCGACGTACGCCGGGATATGCTGCGCGATGGTCTGGATTGCCTGCTGCGGGTGGGGGATCTTGAGGATGGCGACTATGTGGCGCGTTCGCTGGGGGAGGTGGCGTTAACCACCTGCGCGAGTCCTGCGTATCTGTCTCGCTATGGAGCGCCCGCCACGCTGGAGGAACTGCAGTCGCACCTGGCGGTAAACTGGGTAAACAGCAGCAGCCGACAAATTATGCCCTGGCGATTCCAGACCCCGGAGGGCATCAGGCAGATCGCTATCCCCGGTAAACTGGTGCTGGACAACTCAGAAGTTTTTACCGCCGCCGGGCTGGCAGGGCTGGGCATGCTGCAGGGAATGCGATTCTTTCTACAACCCTATATCGACAGTGGGGAGCTGGTAGAAATTCTGCCGGACTTCCCGGCGCCGCGTCGGCCACTGTCGCTGCTCTATCCGCACCGGCATCTCTCGCATAAGGTGCGGGTTTTTGCCGAGTGGCTGCAGGGGCTGGTGGCGACGCTGGATCGACCGGTGTCGCCTTGACTCTGCTGGCTGAGCGTTTATATATAAAATGTGAATGCTATTAAGGCAATAAATCACAAGGCTGGATAATGACTCAACCTGTAAGGGAATGCTGATGAAACTCTGGAATAAAACACTGCTTGCTTCCGCCCTGTGCCTGACCCTGTTTGGCTGCGACGATGCGTCGAAAGTGGATAACAAACTGGATAAGGCCAAAGATAATGCGGAGCAGATGAAGGATGCCGCGGCGGACAAAGCCCAGGCGATTAAGCAGGATGCGGATAAGCAAATTGATACGCTGAAAAGCCAGGCCGACGCCGAGGCCGATCGTCTGAAGGATCAGGCCAGCGCCATCAAGGCGGAGGCGGACAAGAAAGCGGATGCCATCGCCCAGCAGGCGAAAGCCCAGGCCGATGCGGTGAAGCAGAACGCAAAGCAGGAAAGTGACCGCATAGTCAAAGAGGCGGGTCAGATTAAAGACAACGCCATCGGTGATGCCAATCAGCTTTCGGCGGAAGCGGCGAGCAAAACCAAAGCCATTCAGGACAGTATTGCGAAGGATAAACAGAACACCACGCCACCGCCCGCCCAGCAGTAACTCGCGGTGTTTGCCGGGCCGTCGCCCGGAAATATAGGGAGCGGAGCCTGATAGATTGCCCGGCGGCGCTGCGCTTGCGCGGGCCTACGCAGGGGGCGGGTTGGCTGCGCAATGACCGGGCATCACCCTTTTGTAGGCCGGGCAAGGCGACGCCGCCCGGCATATGGACCGCAATAACATCCTGCTGAGGGGTATCTTACGATACCCCTTTTTTATGCCCGCCGCGGGTTCAACGGTTTGGCAGCAGGGTGCCTTTCAGGCCGTGTGGCTCGGAGCGCAGATATTGCGAAGGAACGCGAACCTGGGCGCCGAGGCTGGCGGCAGCGTGCCATGGCCAGTGCGGATCGTAGAGCACGGCGCGGGCGAGGGCGATCAGGTCGGCATCGCCATTCTCCAGCGCCGCTTCCGCCTGCTGCGGGTCGGTGATCAGCCCTACGCCAATCACCGGGATGGCTACCTGCTCGCGAATGTCGCGGGCGAAAGGCAACTGGTAGCCCGGCCCGACGGTGATGGCCTGCAGCGGCGACAAACCGCCGCTGGAGACATGGATATAGTCGCTGCCCAGCGCTTCCAGCTGCTGGCTGAACTGAATGGACTGCTCGCCGTCCCAACCACCTTCAACCCAGTCGGTAGCCGACAACCTGACGCCCACCGCCATGGCGTTGCCCACCGCCTCGCGGATTGCCTTAAACACTTCCAGCGGATAGCGCATTCGGTTTTCCAGCGAACCGCCATACTCGTCACGGCGCTGATTGCTGAGCGGTGAAAGAAACTGGTGCAGCAGATAGCCGTGAGCGGCGTGCAGCTCAATCAGCTCAAAGCCCAGGCGTTGGGCGCGCAACGCGCTGGCGACAAAGGCCGCTTTGATGCGTGCCAGATCGGCATGGCTCAGCTCGGCCGGGGCGCGGTCGCCGTCGTGAAACGCCACCGCGGAGGGGGCGACGGTCTGCCAGCCGCCCTGGTTGAGCGCCAGCTGATGGCCACCCTGCCAGGGGGCCGCGCAGGAGGCCTTGCGCCCGGCATGCCCCAGCTGGATCCCCAGACGGATCGGTGACCAGGCCCGGATATCCTCCACCACGGCACGCAGGGCGTTTTCGGTTTCATCATCCCACAGCCCCAGATCCCCAGGCGAGATACGTCCCGCCGGCTCTACTGCCGTGGCTTCCAGAATTAACAGGCCGGCGCCGGAGAACGCCAGCTGCCCGAGATGGATCCGGTGCCAGGAGGTTGCCTTCCCCTCGTCGGCAGAATACTGACACATGGGGGCGATAACGATACGGTTATCCAGCGTCAACTGACCAATACGCGTCGCGCTAAAAAGATGACTCATGAGTACCTCGTAAATGTTAGACGTGGTCTTGCACGGGGGCGAACAGCCACTGTTTATAGCACGCCTGCTGGCCCCCCTTTATTCGGATATTGCGTTTAAACGTCCTGCTATTCGATAAACCAGAGACGACGCCGCCGGCCAGTTGCCTGCTGGGAGACCGCGCGGGCCATTGCGCTGCCAATCTCGGCGCTGGCCGTCAGCCCCTGGACAAAGGGGCGATCGTGCATCAGCCAGGGAAGAGCGCCGAAGGCGACCCGGCCGCGCACGGCCTCCGGCGCCTGCAGCGTGTAGTCATCGCCAACGTCAGGAATAGCGTCGCCGCAGGCCAGCAGCTGCTGGCGCAGTGAAGGAAAGGGCAGATCACGGGTTTTCAATGCTTTCTGTCCGCGGGCATCGATAAAGACATCGAATTCACAGCGCTGCTGATGATGGACAATCAGCGTCCGGTCAGACTCGCGCTGCAGCTCGTAATCCTCACCCAGCGCCACAATTCGCAGAATGCCCGCCCGGTGCAGAGCCAGCAGCCGGCGAATGGACTCCGGCGGGATCGCGGCGTAGTTATCAATAAACACGCGGGCGAGCCCCTGACGGAAGCGACGGCTGTCCTCGTCGTTGAGCTGTGGCACCACGGTTTCAATCGCCTCGTGCAGGCGGAGAATGGCATAGCGCCAGGGCACCGTGTGGCGCTCACGCTTATTGCGCTCCACCTCCTGCAGATTGTGCTGCGCCCACTGGAACGGGTCATGGGTGAGACGGTCAGCAAACCAGGCGTCGGCGATGCTGTCAGGCGTCAGCTGGCGCAGCCCCGTCGCCTCGCACCAGGCCGGGGCGGCATATTCCAGCTCATGGACGATCAGCTGGAACACCCGATCCAGCAGGCCGTCGCTGCCCTCAGCGACGGCCGCCTCAAGGGCGGCGGGGGTGGCGATCTCCAGCGGCTCCCACGGGATCGGGCAGTAAAAATCGGCCTCCGGCAGCACGCCGTTGCGTGACATCAGCGTGATCTCCAGCGCGTCGCTGCCGGGATGCAGGGAAAAATGGGTGGTTTTGTCATGCTCAGTATGGAAAACGCCGTGGCGGGCCACCACCGCCACGGCGGCATCAATCGCGCTTAAGGAGGTCCCGAGGATCCCGACCCGACAGGGGGCGATGCGGGCCTCCATCAGGCCGGTCCACGGACTGGGGAAGTACTGCCGGCTGGCGCGTTCTTCTTCAGGCCACAAATGGCCGGTGGCAATCACCACCAGATCGACCATTACCGGCTGTGCCGCGCCGTCGGTGTGGATGGCGATCCCGACGGGCTGCACCGCAATATCTGTGACCTCACAGGACTCGCAGACGCTCACCACGAAGCCGGCGTCTCTGGCCCGTTGCACAAGATATAGAAAGCGGTCGCGGTAGTACTCGCCGAGGATCACCCGCGGCAGAAACTGGCGCTCATGCAGAGCCTGCCGTTCAAGACCGCGCGCCGCCAGCCAGTCGTCGCTCTGCTGCTGCAGCCATTGCAGATAGGTCAGGTCAATAGGGGGGATCTCAATGCTGGCAATATTGGCCAGCATCTGCGCCGCGGTATTATCGTCGCTATAGGGCATACCCACCCCGGCCTGCGCCTCTTTTTCGAACAGCGCGATCGATAGCGGCTCACCACGCTTCACCAGTTCATACAAGGTGTAAATCCCCGTCGGCCCGGCGCCGACGATGGCGATTCTCTTCATGATTCTCTCCCTTCCTGTGGGTGGATGCGGCATCTGGGGCAGTGCACTGAAGCCAGCCTGTCCTTAATTCTGGTCGAAAATTAGCGAACCGGTGGGCCGTCGCACGCAATTTGAAACAAATTAGCGTGCTAATAAACTTGCCGGCGGCTGGAAAAGGGGTGTAATTAACAAAAGAGCAACTTTCTATACAAACAATTTACACAAGCGGTGGCACCAGCCTGCTCTGCCGGACGCCGCGCAAGCTCCCGGCAACGCCGTCGGGATAGGGATGACAAGATGCACGGCTGGACTTCACGACAGCGCAACGCGGCGATCGCCAGTTTTTTAAGCTGGACGCTCGATGCTTTCGACTTTTTCCTGTTGGTTTTTTTACTGAGCGATATCGCCCACTCGTTTCACGTCGACCTTGAAGAGGTCACCCTGGCGATTCTGCTGACCCTGGCCGTGCGGCCTGTCGGCGCGCTGATCTTCGGCAGGGCGGCGGAAAAGTTTGGCCGCAAACCGATCCTGATGCTCAACATCGTTTTCTTCTCCGCCTTTGAGCTGCTCTCCGCCGCGGCGCCGTCGTTGATGCTGTTTTTTCTGCTGCGGGTACTGTACGGCGTGGCGATGGGCGGGATCTGGGGCGTGGCTTCGTCGCTGGCGATGGAGACGATCCCTGACCGCTCGCGCGGCCTGATGTCCGGTCTGTTCCAGGCGGGGTATCCCTTCGGCTATCTGCTGGCGGCCGTGGCCTACGGGCTGTTGTTTACTCAGCTCGGCTGGCGCGGGATGTTTGTCATTGGCGCCGCCCCGGTGCTGCTGTTGCCGTTTATCTATTTCTGCGTCGAGGAGTCCCCGGTCTGGCTGGCGGCACGGCAGAGTAAAGCGAGCACGGCTCTGCTGCCGGTGTTGCGTAGCCACTGGAAGCTGTGCCTGTACCTGGTGGTGCTGATGGCGGCCTTTAACTTCTTCTCCCACGGGACGCAGGATCTCTACCCGGTCTTTTTGAAAGTCCAGCACGGCTTCGAGCCTAAAACGGTTAGCATTATCGCGGTGTGCTACAACATCGCCTCGATCATCGGCGGGGTTTTCTTCGGCTCGCTGTCGGAGAAGATTGGCCGGCGCAAAGCGATTATGAGCGCCGCCCTGCTGGCGCTGCCGGTGATCCCGCTGTGGGCATTCGCCAGCGGCTCGCTGGCGCTGGGGGCCGGGGCGTTTCTGATGCAGTTTATGGTGCAGGGCGCCTGGGGGGTGATCCCTACCTGGCTCAACGAACTGGTTCCGGCCAACACCCGGGCAGTGCTGCCCGGCTTCGTCTATCAGCTGGGGAATCTGCTGGCCTCGGTGAATGCCACCCTGCAGGCCTCCATTGCCCAGCACCACGGGCATAACTACGGCCTGGCGATGGCCCTGGTGGCCGGGACGGTGGCGATCGTCATTACCATTCTGACCTTCTTTGGCCGTGAGGGCCGGATGACGCAACCCGCCGGGACGGCGCCTCACCAGCCGCTCTCCACCAGCCGTTAAGTGCTGACGCCGGGCGTTGTCAGACGCCCGGCAGACAAGCTAACCGCGCAGGCGAACCGTCGCCGCCTGGCGTTTCTCCAGCGAGCAGATGCCAATCCCCAGCATAATGAACAGCGCGCTGAACAGGTGCCAGGCATGGGGCTGGGTATGCAGGAAGAGGATGCTCAACACCCCGCCGGAGAGCGGGATGATATGGGTGTAAATTTCCCCCCGCGTGGCGCCAATCGTAGCGATACCTTTATTCCAGAAAAGATAGGCCAGCCACGACGGGAAAATCACCAGATAAGCCAGACCGCTAAGGAAAAACGGCTCGCGCCAGGCGGTCCAGTCCTGCGCCGGGTGGCGCATCAGCCAGAAGGCGACGATTGGTAGCAGGAGCAGGGCGCCGAGCAGCGAGCTGACGGCGACAAAGCCATTCGCCGGGATGCGGCGGTCCTTCAGACGTAACAGCGAACAATAGAGCGCCCAGCTCAGCGCCGAACCCATCGCCCACAAATCGCCGACGGAAAAAGTATGCAGCGAGGCGGCATGCAGCGGATTCCCCTGGAATAAGAGGATCATCACGCCAAGAGTGCTGAAGACCACCCCCAGCCAGTTGCGGGCCGATACCGGGTCGCGAAAAATCAGCCGGTTAATCAGCAGCACCATGCTCGGCGTGGCGGACATATAGATGGCGGCGTTGAGGGCGGAGGTAGTTTGCAGACCGATATAGAGCGTGAGCGGGAAACTGACCTGACCGCACAGGGTGAGCACCAGCACCGCCGGGGCGTTTTCCTGCAGCAGGTGACGACTGTCGGCAATCTGCCGGCGGTAGAGCAGGCCCAGCAGCAGCGCCGTCAGCGCCCAGCGCGCTTCGGTCATCAGGATCGGATCCACGCCCTGAACCAGCACGTGACCGACAACGTAATTCCCCCCCCAGAACAGGGCGGCCAGCGTCAGTAACAGATAGGGCATAGTGATTCCTTGTGTCGTTTGTCACTGTACTGGATGGTAACGTTATTATTTTTATAATATCAATAATATTTTAGTGGTTTTTGTTTGTTTTGTTTAAATTCTTTAACAAACAGAATGTTAGTAATATGAATGAAATTTACGTTGCCGCATTGTGAGCGGTACTATACCGTATAGTAGCCATGCATTTCACAGGGATAAATTCATGCGTAATACCGACAATGGGGTCATTGGTCGTGACCAAACCGCGGTGATGGCCAGGCTGGCGCTGGATGAGTTAATTGACCAGCTTCTGCACAGTAACGCGCTGTCGCTGAAGTTGACGGCCAATCCGCAGGTCGCCGACAGAGCCTGGCATCTGACTGAGAATACCTGCATCCGCGCCTTCTCCGCTGACGACCCGCAGGCCAAAAAGCGCGCGCACCATGCGCTGTTCATCCTCTATCAGTCCTGGCTTGCCGACCCGCTCTCGCCGGCGGCTGCCAATCAGTTTCATCCGCTGCTCTCCGGGATCCGAAATTACATTGAGTCTGAGTGGCTGCGGGCGGAAAGCAAACGTTTCCACCGCCAGAGACCGGTGCTCAATGCCGGCAATATCGTCGACGAACTGCGCGCTCTATGCCAGCAGCACCCGGCGTCTCATCATCCGCTGTTCGATTTCCTTGCCAGCGAGGCCTCCGCCGCGCAGATCGACTATTTCTTCAAAAGCGACAGCGCGCTGAATCTGCTTTTCTTCGATCTGGTGGCGATGGGGCTGGTGGGCTCGTTGCCGGAAACCCGCGCCGAGATTGCGCAGAATCTGTGGGATGAGATAGGTCAGGGCAGCACTGAGATCACCCACGTCAATCTGTATAAGGATTTACTGAAGCGGCGGAATATCGCCTTACCGGACAATCATTTCGCCCATCTGTACGAGTGGCAGGGGCTGGCCGGGTATAACGCCTTTATGGTCGGCGGCGTAAATCGTCAGCATTACTACAAATCACTGGGGGTGATGGCGATGACCGAACTGCTCGACCCGCCGCAGTATGAAAAACTGGTGGCGGGCTGTCGGCGGATTGGGCTTTCCGATCGCGACGTGCATTACTATGCCGAACATATCACGGTCGATATCGGCCATGCGGACGGTTGGCTGAATAATGTCATTATGCCGATTGGCAAAAAACATCCGGCGGCGATGGAGGAGGTCTACTTTGGCGCCGCGCTGCGCCTGCAAACCTGCAACGATTACTATGATGGCCTGCTGGCGGCGCTGCAGTCGCTGGACGGCAGCGCATCATCTCACAGCGTACCGCCTTCTGAGTAAATAAGCGCTTTGGCCGCGCTCCAGGCGGTGATCCCCGGCGGGATCTCCCGGCATTCGGCGGACTCGGCCTGCTGGGCGGCGATGGCGCCATCGATGAGCATCACCATCATCATAGCGACCCGTTCGGCAGGCTCTGGTTTTAATACCAGAGTCAGGATATCGCGGAAAAACTGCCACAGGCGCGACTTGAACCGGGAGCACTGCTCCCGGATCGCCGGCGATGACGCGCCATATTCGAACAGCGCGCGGGTGAACATGCAGCCGTGGAACGTTTCGCAGGTCAACCAGCACTGATAGTAGTCGAACACGGCGAACAGCTTCTCCCGCGCGGTGGCATTATCCGCGGTGATCTGCGTCAGATCCTGCATAAACTCGCTCTCTTTTTGCCGGAGGATAGCCAGAATGAGCGCCTCTTTATCGGCATAGTAGCGGTAGAAGGTCATTTTGGAGATGCCGGCATGCTCAGCAATCCGCTCGATGCTGGGGGACTGATATCCTTCGCGATTAAACAGCGCGCTGGCGTGGCGGAGAATGTCCGCTTGTTTTGGCTTCATGCGTTTTCCTGTCGACTGGTTCGCTGTCACGACGGCCGGAGACACGGCCGTCCTGCGACAGCGGTGCATTATGCCGAATATTGCCGCCAGGCGGGGAAAAAGTAAATCAGCCGCACCTTTGCGGCGCCGGTGTGTCTGTATAAGGTTACAAGAATGAAGAAGAACATTGCCTTTTTTGACTTCGATGGCACGATCACCCACGAAGATACGTTTACCCCTTTTATTTATCAGTCCCTCGATGCGAAAGCCATTCGTCAGGGCAAATTGCGGCTGTTGCCGTATATTCTCGCCTGGAAAATGGGCTGGCTTTCCGCCTCTGCCATCCGGCAAAAAGTATTTCATTATGCTTTTGCCGGGAAATCGCAACCTGAGATCCTGCAGCGCGGGAACGATCATAGCCAGGTATTTATTCCCCATACACTGCGGGAGAACGCGATGCAGCGCATAGCCTGGCATCAGGCGCGAGGGGACACCGTGGTGGTGGTTTCAGCCTCGCTGGATGTCTATCTTCGACCGTGGTGCCAGCAGCATAATCTTGAGCTGCTGTGCAGCGAAGTGGAATTTCAAAACGGGGCAGCGACCGGAAAGTATCAGGGGGGAGACTGCAGCGGCCTGGCCAAAAAGGCGCGTATCCTGGCGAACTACTCCCTGGCCGATTACGAGGAGATCTTCGCCTACGGCGATACGCCGGAAGATTTCGCCATGCTGGCGCTGGCCACCACCAAAATCTATCGCTGGGATGAGGCTCCGCCATGAGCCTGGCAGCGCCAGGCTACGCAGGTTAAGATGGCGCGCGATTGCCCGTCTCACCAGGAAGAAGAGAAGAGATGATGTTACCCCTGACCACGCCCCGGCTGCTGCTGCGCCGGTTCAGAACGGAAGATCTGCCGTCTTTCAGCCATTATCGCAACCTGCCGGAGGTGGCCCGCTTTCAGAGCTGGACCCACTACAGCATGGCAGAGGCGACAGCCTTCTATGAACAACAGCGTTCGCTGGCCTTTGCTGAGGATGAAAGCTGGTTCCAGCTTGCCGTAGCGATCCAGGCCAACGGTGCGCTGGCGGGAGATGTGGGGATCCACTTTTTCGATCAGGGCAGACAGGCCGAGCTGGGGATGACCTTTTCCCCGGCATATCAGCATCAGGGGTATGCCCGGGAAGCCATGCGGGCGGTGATAGCCTTACTCTTTGAGCAGTTAGCCCATCACCGGCTGATAGCGGTGGTAGACACTCGCAATACCGGGGCGATCAAACTCCTCGAAGGGCTGGGCTTTCGTCGCGAGGCGCATTACCGGCAGAATATCTTTTTTAAAGGCGAGTGGGGCGATGAGTATCTGTACGCGCTGCTGCGCAGCGAATATCAGTGAAGTGACGGCATGGCCGTCACTTCTGTCCGGCCGGGCGATCAGCTATGTTGGCGGATAAAGCGCGCGCGCCACGGTTTTAGCACCCACAGCGCGAGGGCGGCGGTGATAAAATCCAGACCAATGGCGCAGCTGAAAACCACATGCCAGCCGTGGGTGTACTGATAGAGCAGCGCCGCCAGCGGGCCGCCGAAGATGGACCCGATGCCCTGCGAAATATACAGCCAGCCATAGTTGCTGGCGGCATGTTCGCTGCCGAACGTATCGGTGAGCATCGACGGGAAGAGCGAGAAGATTTCCCCCCAGCCAAAGAACACCACCCCGGAGAGCAGGACAAACAGCAGCGGATCTTCCCGGCACGCCAGCCAGAGCGTCATCGCCACTCCCTCCAGCGCAAAGGCGATAAACATGGTTTGCTCGCGGCCGAAGCGGTCGGAAATAAAACCAAACAGCGGCCGGGTTAAGCCGTTGGTGAAGCGGTCTATCGTTAACGCCAGCGGCAGCGCCGCCATGCCAAATACCACCGCCTGGCTAATGCCGAAGTCCTCGGCGAACACCGCCATCTGCGAGGTGACCATCAGCCCGGAAGTCGACATCATCGCCATCATGGCAAACATCAGCCAGAACAGCGGCTGGCGCAGCATTTCCCGGGAGGTAAACGATCTGCTGCTCTGCGCCACCGTCTGGCTGACGGGCAGGGAGACAGCAGGCGGCGGCAGCTTCAGCCCCTGACTGGCGAGGAAGCCGACGAGGGCGAACAGGATCCCGAAAGTTGTCAGCGTGTGTTCAAGGCCGTTAGTGGTCAGCGACAGGGAGATGGGGAAAGTGGTTATGATGGCCCCCATCCCGTAGCCCGCCGCCACCGCGCCGGCGGCAAAACCCCGCTGCCTTGGGAACCATTTAACCATCAGGCCGACAACGCCGATATAGACGATCCCGGTCCCGAGGCCGCCCATGCAGCCATAAACCAGCCACAGCGTCGCCAGGCCCTTCATCTGCGCAGAAAGCACCCAGCTCATTCCGGCCATCACCGTGCCGATAGCGATCAGCCGCCGTGGGCCAAATTTTTCCACTAACCGCCCCTGAAAGGGCGAAAAGAAGGTCTGGAGGATGATCAGCAGCGAGAAGGTGACCTGCAGCTCGGGCAGACCGACGCCCAGCCTGGCGGCCAGGGGTTTCGTCAGCAGCGTCCAGACATATTGCGGGCTGGAGATGGCGGCCATACAGATCAAGCCCAGCACCAGCTGGCGCCATTTGCCATATTTCGGGGTAACCAACGGTTCGCTGAGTGTCGTCATGTTGTTCTCCGTTTTCAGTTAACAGACTTCCGTGAAACGCATTCACCCTGGATGCCTCACGGAAAGGGGAAGGTGGCGACCGCAGAGTGACGACGTGTTGTGGCCATACGGCATACGATCTTGTCCACATCGCGGTATACAAGCGCACAGCATTAAACGTGCCAGTTAAAATAGTGCTTTATATACATGCAGTTAACATGGCGATGCGGGATTTGATGGGCTTCAGTATGGTGAACAGCCGGCACTGAGTCGGTGCAAATGGGTCATCGCTGTGCGCTTCACTTGCTGACTGGCACCAGGTCGATGGTAGGTCTGATGGAAAAATAGACATGGCATTCAAGCGGGGGACAGGAACTCTCCTGCTTATCCTGTTCAGGATCGCTGATGATATTCACGCCATGGATACTGGGGGCGCTAACCTGGCCGGTGCGAACGGCTTTAAATAGCATCCTGGTAAAGTAAAGATAAACCGTGCATAAACATGACGCAGAAAAAAGTGAACAACAAGTTACTGGTAACAATTTTTTAAATTCAAATTAGAATTGTTTTAATGGTTATTTTCTCAATGTGTTGATTTATAGGTTTAAATATATTTGCAGGCTGAATTTTGATCATTGAGTGAACATGGATAATATCATTGATAATACCAATATCATGATCTATGGTAGCGCATGCTTAATAGTGAATTTAATGAGGTTGAAATGCATAACTATATTACGAAAGGTATTGCGCTGGCTGTAGCTATCGCTGCCTCAGGAATGGTGCAGGCTGATGAGAAAAAGAATCATGATCCTTATTTTTCGGGGATCAAGATTTTTGCGCAAAAGGAGTCCACCGGAAGTGAATGGGATAGCGTTACCGGCGAGGCGAAGTATCTGATATTCTATAAAGTTACGCTTGATAATTACTCTAATAAAAGCATTGAACCAGGCAAAGATAACAAAATGTGCTTCTTTTTGTATGATAAAAATGGCAAATCATTTATGAGCACCGGAATTCAAATGGAGATGCTGAAAAAATACAAACCCATTGAAAGCCGAACCGGAAGCGTGTTATTCAGCAGCGCCGATCCTGAAATACTGAATATACCTTTTGTTCGTCTTGCTTTCGGTAAAGAGTGCTTAACAAAATAACCACCATCCAGAGTGTGGATGATCTGCCTTATATGATGTTAGCGTAACACCGGGCGTCAGTCAGGTGTTACGAGACCTTATTATTTACCTGAACATTCCAACTGAATGATGAGGATGCGTGCGAGGCAGAGACCAGTGGTGACAAGCACCGCGCTCACCTGAAGAGGGTCACTCGTATTTCGGTTTTACGCGGAGGAGGTGCGTCTGCCGGGAGGGGGATGCACTGGCCAGTTATTGGACAACCTTACGCGTCTTTTTTGCTCCGCTATCCGTGACGCTCCTGATGATTTTTCTCAGTTGGCATATGCCAAAACTCATAGCAAATTTATTAGGGTGCTTCGGTTTGCTTACTGCACCTGAAAAAAGGGATCGCTCGACAAAACTGCTATCCTGATACAAAACAGTATCAGCGTGTAACTCGCCAGATATCATCAGCACTGTTATTAGCAAAAGGAGAGATCTTTTCATCATTCGTTCTCTGATAGCTTAATTCTGTTGCTATTTATCTGCGCATTATGTGCACCGTTCAGCAATGGCAGTAACCGACCGATGTATATCCGGCGCATGCGGCGCATAATAAAATTCTACCGAAGTCTTCCTGCTGTTGAATTTGCTGATTTCAACCCACGCGACAGCCGTGGTTTCAGTATTTATCAGATTGTACTTATAAACATTTTCAGGGAGAGTGTCATCATATTCCAGTGATAGTTTCTCTTTAGTGGCTGCATAATGAAGGCAATCAACCACCTGGCTTTTTCCCTGATTAACATAGTAAGTTTTTTCTTCCGGATGTATCCCTACATCCCCGAGATCCACACAACCATTTAACAGAATAAGGGGTGGTAACATCAGCAATATTTTCATGGATCCTCTCTGTGTTAAATAACATTGGCGTGATTTTAACTTGTATTTAACAGGCTAATCATGCTGGATTAACGAATGGTGATTTCATTCCGCCCCTCTCCTTAACGTGGCGCAATATTATCATCGTGCGTTAAAACGCACAACCAGGAAATTTAGCGTTAGTAGGTATTCAACATTTAAATGCTTTACCGTCAGGCGGGTCGTACAGGCGGAAAAATAAGGATAACGCCCCCTGGCGACGGGGCAGCGGAGAAGTCCCTGCTACTTCCCAAATATCGAAGCGGCGTAATGGCAAACATTTACCCGCGCAATGATCATTAGTTACAGGACTCATCCCCCATGACCAACGGCCGGTTGTTTGCCAGGACGCGGTTGGCTTTCCCTCTGCACCAAAGCCATGCAATGCCCCACTTTTACTCCCCATTTTTGGGAGGCGATGCCCCGGTTGGCGGTAAATCGCTGATGGAACGGCTATTTGGCTCCTGGCATGGTGCTTGCAAGAACATCGGCAGAAAGCAGCGCAACAGACAATTCAGATCACACAATAGCTGGCTAGGGTTCCGGTTCACCGCGGTGAACGTCTGGTCCGAGAGCTGGCGACCTCGGCGAGGTTACACGGCGGGATAAAAGCCCGGGAGACAGCAGCACCGTTGGGTGTCGCGCTGCTCCGTTTCTCGTGCTAACCAGAGGTCCACCATGAAAACATCGCCGCTCCTCCGCTCACTCGTCCTGTCGCTGACGCTGCTGACCAGCGTCCCGTCCTTTGCCGCCGTCAAAAAAGAGTTCAACGTCTGCTGGACCATCTACGCCGGCTGGATGCCCTGGGGCGCCATCAGCAATGAAAAGATCATTGATAAATGGGCCAGCAAATACGGCATCAAAATCAATATCGTTCAGCTCAACGATTACATCGAATCCATCAACCAGTACACCGCCGGGCAGTTTGACGGCTGCACGATGACCAACATGGACGCGTTGACGATCCCGGCGGCGGGCGGTGTCGACAGTACGGCGCTGATCACCGGCAGCTACTCCGATGGTAACGACGGGGTGGTCCTCAAAGGGGTGGATAAAAAGCTCAGCGACCTGAAAGGAATGTCGGTGTATCTCCCGGAGCTGTCGGTATCCCACTATCTGCTGGTGCGCGGCCTGGAAAAAGCCGGGCTACAGGAAAAAGACGTCAAGGTGGTGAATACCTCTGATGCCGATATCGTCTCGGCCTTCGGCACCAGCGGCGTGCGGGCGGCGGTGGCCTGGAATCCACAGCTGTCGGTTATCAAAAAGACCCCGCAAACCAGCGAAGTGTTTAGCTCCTCGCAGGTGCCCGGCGAGCTTATCGACATGATGGTGGTGAATACCCAGACCCTGAAAGATAACCCCGCGCTGGGCAAAGCCCTGACCGGCGCCTGGTTTGAAATGATGGCCAAAATGAAGGCCGGGGATAGCCAGGCGTTGAGCGCCATGGCCGCCGACGCCGGTACCGATCTTGCCGGCTATCAGGCGCAGCTGAAAACCACCCATCTGTTCTGGACGCCTGCCGACACCCTGGCGTTTATCTCCTCGCCAGATCTGGCGAAAACCATGCAGCGAGTGGCGCAGTTCTCGTTCGATAAAGGCCTGCTGGGTGAAGGGGCGCAGAGCGCGGACTTTATCGGCATGACCTTTCCGGGAAATGTCATCCTCGGCGATGCCGCCAACCGCAAACTGCGCTTTGACGACAGCTACCTGAAGCTGGCCGCCGCGGGCCAGCTCTAATGATTGCCGCCGGGAGACCACGCCATGCGCCACATTAACCGTTATCCCCAAAAGGGGATGCGCCTGACGCTGATGCTGCTGCCTTTTGTCGTGCTGATCGCCGCCTGGTTTATGGGATCGGCGGTGCGGCTGGAAGCCAATCCGCAGGACAAGTTGCTGCCAGGCCTGTCGCAGATGGTGGCAGCCATTGACCGGATGGCGTTCACCCCGGACAAACGCAGCGGCGAGTATCTGCTGTGGGCCGACACGCTGATCAGCCTGAGCCGTCTGCTGACGGGCCTGGCCGTCTCGTCGCTGATCGGCCTCGGCATTGGTATCGCCGCCGGCGTCTTCCCGATGTACCGCGCGGCGCTGTCGCCGCTGATGACGGTGGTGTCAATGATCCCGCCGCTGGCGATCCTGCCGGTGCTGTTTATCGTCTTTGGCCTGGATGAGCTGTCGAAAGTGATGCTGATCGTCATCGGCATTACGCCGATGCTGGCGCGCGACCTGGAGCAGCGGGCGCGGGAGATCCCGGCGGAGCTGTTTATAAAGGCGCAGACCCTGGGGGCCAATAGCTGGACCCTGGTGCTGCGGGTGGTGCTTCCCCAGCTGCTGTCGCGGCTGATCACTTCTCTGCGCCTGCTGCTGGGCTCGGCATGGCTGTTCCTCATCTCCGCCGAGGCCATCTCCGCCACCGCCGGGCTGGGGTACCGCATTTTCCTGGTGCGGCGCTATATGGCGATGGACGTGATTATTCCCTATGTCATCTGGATCACTTTGCTGGCATGGCTGATGGATCTGGCGCTGCGCCAGCTGCACAAGGCCTGTTTCCCGTGGGCGGAAGGAGGTCGGGGATGAGTTTTATCGACATCAAAAACATCTGGCAGGAGTACGGCGACCACGTGGTGCTGGAGCGCATCAATCTGCAGGTCAAAGAGGGCGAGTTTTGCTCGATGGTCGGCGCGTCCGGCTGTGGTAAATCGACCTTTCTGCGCCTGCTGCTCGGTCAGGAAAAACCGACCCGTGGTGCCATCCTGCTCGACGGCCAGCCGCTGGCGGCGGAGCCGGACCGCAGTCGTGGTGTGGTCTTCCAGCGCTATTCGGTGTTTCCGCATCTCAACGTGCTGGATAACGTCGCCATCGGTCTGGAGCTGCCGGCGTCCCCGCTGCTGGGGCGCCTGTTTGGCGGCAGAAAGCGCGAGGCCCGGCAACAGGCCCAGCGGATGCTGGAGAAAGTGGGCCTGGGACACGCCCTGGATAAATACCCGGCGCAGCTCTCGGGCGGGATGCAACAGCGGCTGGCCATTGCCCAGGCGTTCGTGATGCAGCCGCGGGTGCTGCTGCTGGACGAGCCCTTCGGCGCGCTGGATCCCGGCATTCGCAAGGATATGCATGCGCTGCTGCTCCAGCTGTGGAGCGAAACGCGCATGACGGTGTTTATGGTCACCCACGACCTGGCGGAAGGCTTCAACCTCGGCACGAGGCTGCTGGTGTTCGACAAAGTGCGCATCGACCCGCAGGCGCCCAACGCCTGGGGAGCGCGTATTACCTACGACATCCCGCTCAATGAAGCGCGGATGGCACAGCTGGCCGCCGGTAGCGACACCAACGTTTACGCATTAAGGAGATAAATTGATGACTGAACTGCTTCACTCCACCCCCAGCCTGCGCGAAGAGCAGCTTCCCGGCGGGGCGCACACCTCGCTGATTTTGCGCAAAGGGCAGATCCTGCGCCTGACCGATATCGACGGCGGGGCGAACGTCAGCATGATGATGCTCAACCCCCATGAGAAAAGTGAGCGCCTGAACCTGCCGGATACCCTCAAGGGGCAGCATACCGCGCGTCTGACCGCCGGGCACTGTTTCTACTCCGATATGGGCCGGGTGCTCGCCGGGATCGTCGCCGACAGCTGCGGCTGGCACGATCCGTTCGGCGGGGTCCTTAACGCCGAAGAGACGCACGACAAATATGGCGCCGGACGCTACCAGGAATTACGCAATGGCTTCTACCGCAACGGCGTCGATAACCTGCTGGTGGAGATGGGGAAATGGGATCTCGGTCTGGAAGATCTGCTGATGGTGGTCAACTTCTTCAGCAAAGTCACCGTCGATGACCAGGGGCGCTTTCACTTTGTCTCCGGCAACAGCCGCGCCGGGGATTACGTGGAACTGTATGCCCCGATGGACGTCCTGCTGGTGCTCACCGCGCTGCCGCATCCCCAGGATCCGGCCACCGAGTATGCCCCCCGTCCGGTGCAGCTGAGCTGGTATCAGGCCGACGATGAAGACGCAGCCACCCAGGCGCTCCTGACCCGCGATGAGAACCAGCGCGCGTTCCGCAATACCCAACTTTTTGCCCTGTAAGGAGGCGTTTATGACCCTTATCACCAGTAACCGACGCCCGGAAGAGGCCGTCTATCGCCATGTGATCCCCGCCGGGGAGCCGTGGCTGTTTGAGGTAAAAAAAGGGCAAACCCTGCGCCTGCTCGATCTTGAAGGCAACCAGGCGATTGATACTCTGTTTTACAACGCCGACAACCCGCGAGAGCGCTACGATGCGCAGCGCACGCTGCGCCGCCAGGGTAACGCCTACCTGACTGCCGGCAGCGTGCTCTATTCCAATCTTGGTCATCCGCTGATGACCATCGTGGCCGATACCTGCGGGCGGCACGATACCCTCGGCGGCGCCTGCGCCCAGGAGAGCAATACCGTGCGCTACGCTCTCGACAAGCGCTATATGCACAGCTGCCGGGACAATTTTCTCTGCGCCTGTCTGCACGATGGCCGTCTGCATAAACGCGATATCGGCGCCAACATTAACTTCTTTATGAACGTGCCGGTGACGCCGGAGGGGGGTCTGACCTTCGAGGATGGCATTTCGGCGGCGGGAAAATACGTGGAACTGCGCGCGGAGTGTAACGCCATGGTGCTGATCTCCAACTGCCCGCAGCTCAACAATCCCTGCAACGGCTGGAACCCGACCCCCGCCGAGGTGCTGGTATGGAACTGACCCGCTGGCAGCGCTGGCGTTTGCTGGCCTTTCGGCTGTTCGCCGTTCGCGCCGACCGCCTGAACCACACGCCGACGCGCCACCCTTAAGCGCCGGCTCTCCCGGGGACGACCTCAGGGGAAGACGAATTATTGCGGGACGACCCGCTTCGCTGTGAGTTCCGCTTATGTTTGATACCTTACTGATTGCCAACCGCGGGGCGATTGCCTGCCGCATTCTGCGCACCCTGCGCGCCATGCAGGTGAAGGGCGTCGCCGTTTACGCCGAAGCCGACCTGAGCAGTCTGCACGTCCGCGAAGCGGATGAGGCGCTCAGCCTTGGCGAGGGGCCGGCAGCGCAAACCTATCTGGTGGTAGAGAAGATCATTGCCGCCGCGCTGCAGAGCGGCGCCCGCGCTATCCATCCCGGCTACGGCTTTCTGTCGGAAAACGCCGCCTTCGCCGAAGCCTGTGAGGCGGCGGGACTGGCGTTTGTTGGCCCGACTCCGCAACAGCTGCGAACCTTCGGCCTGAAGCATACCGCCCGCGCCCTGGCGAAGGCGGAGGGCGTTCCGCTGCTGGAAGGCAGCGCACTGCTGGCCGACAGTGAGGAAGCCTGCCGGGCGGCTGAGGCGGTGGGCTACCCGGTGATGCTCAAGAGCACGGCGGGCGGCGGAGGGATTGGCATGCGCGTCTGCCGCGACGCCCGCGAACTGAGAGAGGCGTTTGCCACGGTACAGCGGTTGGGGCAAAACAACTTCAGCGACGCCGGGGTGTTTCTCGAAAAATATATCGAACGCGCCCGCCATCTGGAGGTGCAAATCTTCGGCGACGGGAAGGGGGAAGTTATCGCCCTCGGCGTGCGCGACTGCTCGCTGCAGCGACGTAACCAGAAAGTGATTGAAGAGACCCCGGCGCCAAATCTGCCGGACGGGATGGCGCAGGCGCTGTGTAGCGCGGCCATTGCCCTTGGAAAAGCAGTGAACTACCGCAGCGCCGGGACGGTGGAGTTTGTCTACGACAGCGCGGCGCAGCGTTTCTATTTCCTCGAGGTCAATACCCGACTGCAGGTGGAGCACGGCGTGACGGAGCAGGTGTGGGGCGTGGACCTGGTGCACTGGATGATCGCCCTGGCGGCAGGGGATTTACCGCCGCTGAGCGAGCTTGCCGCCGGGCTACAGCCCCGGGGCCATGCTATTCAGGCGCGAATTTACGCCGAAGATCCTGGCCGCCAGTTTCAGCCTTCTCCCGGACTGTTAACCGACGTCTGGTTTCCACCGGCGGACGGCGCCACCCTGCGCATCGATCGCTGGGTGGAGGCCGGGTGTGAGGTGCCGCCGTTTTTCGACCCGCTGTTGGCGAAAGCTATCGTCTGGCGCCCCAGCCGCGATGAGGCGATCGCCGGCCTGGCGCAGGCTCTGGCAGAGACCCGCCTGTACGGCGTCGAAACCAACCGCCAGTACCTGCAGCAGATCCTCAGCTTTGCGCCGTTTACTGCCGGAGAACCCTGGACTCGCTGTCTGGAGCAGTTGCGCTACCGGGCCGATACCGTGGAGGTTCTGAGCGCCGGCACCCAGACCAGCGTCCAGGACTACCCGGGACGTCTGGGGTACTGGGCGGTGGGCGTACCGCCCTCGGGACCGATGGATGACCGGGCGCTGCGCCTGGGCAACCGTCTGCTGGGCAATGCCGAGGGCGACGCTGCGCTGGAGATCACCCTTAGCGGACCCACCCTGAAATTTAATACCGCCGTACAGGCGGTGGTCTGCGGCGCGCCGCTGGCCGTAACGCTCGACGGCGTCGACCAGAAGATGGACTGCGTCTTCCCTGTTCCGGCGGGGGCGACCCTCAGGCTGGGGGCGATAAGCGGGCCAGGGGTCAGAAGCTATCTCTGCCTGCGCGGCGGCATTCAGGTGCCGGATTATTTGGGCAGTAAAAGCACCTTTACCCTCGGTCAGTTTGGCGGCCACGGCGGACGGGCGCTGCGCGCCGGCGACGTGCTGCATCTTGCACCTCCGGCTGAGACCACGGAAAGCGCGGCGCTTCCTGCAGGGTTGCGCACTGAGCTTGCGGCAGTGCGAACGCTGCGGGTGATCTATGGTCCCCACGGCGCGCCGGAGTTCTTTGCCCCGGCGTATATGGCGACCTTTTTTGCCACCGACTGGGAGGTGCATTTTAACTCCAGCCGCACCGGCGTGCGCCTGATCGGGCCCAAGCCGGTCTGGGCCCGCGACAGCGGCGGCGAAGCCGGGCTGCATCCGTCGAATATTCATGACAACCCCTATGCCGTGGGGGCCGTGGATTTTACCGGCGATATGCCGGTGATCCTCGGGCCGGACGGCCCAAGCCTCGGGGGCTTCGTCTGCCCGGTGACGGTGATCGAAGCCGATCTCTGGCAACTGGGCCAGCTTAAGGCGGGGGATAAAGTGCGCTTTGTGGCGGTGGACGTCCCCACCGCCCGGCGACTGGCGGCAGGCCGTCGCGCGGAGCTGGCGACCCTGCAGGCGCAGGACGTTGCCTGGCAGCCTGTGCCGCTTACCTCGCCGGTGGTGATGACCTGCGGCGACGCTGACAAACGCCTGGTGGCGCGCCTCTCCGGCGATACCCATCTGCTGCTGGAGGCCGGTGAGGCGGAGCTGGATCTGGTGCTGCGCTTTCGCATCCATGCCCTGATGCAGGCCCTTGAGGAGCAAGCCCGGGAAGGGATCATTGATATCACGCCGGGGATCCGCTCCCTGCAGCTGCATTACCAGCCGGAAACGCTGGCGCTGGAGACCCTGCTGGCGTGGGTCCGCGAGGAGTGGGCCACGGTCTGCATGAGCGACGATCTGCAGGTGCCTACACGGGTGGTGCATCTCCCGCTCTCCTGGGACGATCCCGCCTGCCGCAAGGCGATCGACAAATATATGACCACCGTCCGCCCGGACGCCCCCTGGTGCCCAAGCAACCTCGAGTTTATTCGCCGGATAAACGATCTCCCGGATGAGCAGGCGGTGTGGCAAACGGTGTTTGACGCCAGCTATCTGGTGATGGGGCTCGGCGATGTCTATCTCGGCGCACCGGTGGCTACCCCCCTTGATCCGCGCCATCGGCTGGTCACCACCAAATACAACCCGGCGCGAACCTGGACGGCGGAAAACTCGGTGGGCATCGGCGGGGCGTATCTGTGCGTCTACGGCATGGAGGGCCCGGGCGGCTATCAGTTTGTCGGTCGCACCCTGCAGATGTGGAGCCGCTATCACGAGGTGGCTGATTTTGCTGGCAAGCCCTGGCTGCTGCGCTTTTTCGACCAGCTGCGTTTCTATCCGGTCTCGGCGGAGGAACTGCTGGAGATTCGCCGCGATTTCCCGCTCGGACGCTACCCGCTGCGCATCGAGCACAGCACGCTGCGGCTGGCGGAGTACCAGCAGTTTCTCTCTCGCGAGGCGCAGAGCATTGGCGCATTTCGCGACCATCAGCAGCGGGCGTTTAACGCCGAGCGCGAGCGCTGGATCGCCAGCGGCCAGGCCCATTTCGACAGTCAGGAGAGCGTGACAGAAGAGGCGGGCGATGCGCCGCTGCAGCCGGGGGAGCAGGGGGTGGAAAGCCCGGTATCCGGCAATCTGTGGCAGGTGCAGACCGCGGTGGGCCGCCAGGTACGTGCCGGCGATGTGCTGGTGGTGCTTGAGTCGATGAAAATGGAGATCCCGCTGTTGGCGCCATGCGATGGCAGGGTTCAGCAGGTCAATGTGCAGCCAGGCAGCGCGGTGCGTGCCGGGCAGCGGGTGGCAGTGATTATTGAGGAGAAGGCATGATGCAGCAGACGTTTGATTTACGCCTGGCGACCCTGGCGGCGAACTATCGTAACGGCAACACCACCCCGCGCGCCCTGCTGGCGGCGATCCGCCAGCGGGCGGAAGCGCTGAATCCCGAGTTTAATCTGTTTATTCATCTCCTGAGCGAAGCAGAGCAGGCGCCGTTTCTGGCGGCGCTGGAAGGCCATTCGCCAGAGACGCTCCCGCTGTACGGGGTGCCGTTCGCGATCAAAGATAATATTGACCTTGCGGAGATCGTCACCACCGCTGCCTGTCCGGCGTTTGCTTACCGGCCGACGCAAAGCGCGACCATTGTCGCTCAGCTGATTGCCCTGGGGGCGGTGCCGGTGGGCAAAACCAATCTCGACCAGTTTGCCACCGGCCTGAACGGGACCCGTTCGCCGTATGGCCGCTGCCGCAACGCGTACCATCCCGCTTATCCCTCCGGCGGCTCCAGCGCCGGCTCCGCGCTGGCGGTAGCGCTGGGCGTGGCAAGCTTCGCGCTGGGGACCGACACCGCCGGCAGCGGTCGCGTCCCGGCCGGGCTGAATAACCTGGTGGGGCTGAAAGCGACGAAAGGGGTGATCTCTACCGCTGGAGTGGTACCTGCCTGCCGGACGCTGGACTGCGTGACCTTTTTCAGCGCCACCGCCGACGAGGCCAGCCAGCTGCTGGCCCTGGTTGCCCGATCCGTTCAGCAGGATAGCTACAGCCGCCGCAATCCCCAGTGGAACAGCCGTCAGGCCTTCGGCAGGCCGTCCGTCGGGTTTCGCTTTGGCGTCCCACGGGAGCTTAACTTCCTCGGCTGCCGCGTCAGCGAAGCGCTGTTCGCCCAGGCCGTGCAGCGGCTGACGGCGCTCGGCGGTGTGCCGGTAGCGATCGATTTCGCGCCTTTTCTGGCCGCCGCCCGCCTGCTATATGACGGACCATGGGTTGCTGAACGCTATGCGGTGGCAGGGCCGCTGATTGAGCAGCAGCCGGATGCCGTGCTGCCGGTCATTCGCGATGTGCTGGCGAAAGCGCCTGATATCGACGCGACGGCGACCTTTAAGGCGATGTATCAGCTGCAGGGGTATAAAGCGCAGTGCGATGCCATCCTCGAGACGCTGGACTGCGTGCTGACGCCAACCGTTCCGCGCCCGGTAACGCTCGACGAGCTGGCGGTGGAGCCCATCGCCCGCAATGCCGACCTGGGCTACTACACCAACTTTATGAACCTGCTGGACTATGCGGCGGTGAGCGTGCCGTGCGGGTTTATGCCCGACGGGCTGCCCTCCGGCGTCACGCTGTTTGGCCGGGCCTTTACCGATCAGTATTTGCTGAGCATGGCCGACGCCTTCCAGCGCGCGGAGCGGCTACCGCTGGCAGGCGGCGCGCGGCTGGAAAGCCCGCCGCCTGCGCATCCCGCGGGTCATGATCGGATGGCTCTCGCGGTATGCGGCGCACATCTGTCCGGCCAGCCGCTGAACGGTCAATTGCTGGCGCGGGGCGGCAGGCTGCTGCAGGCGACCCACAGCGCGCCGCGCTATCGGTTGTATGTCCTTCCGGATGGCAAGCGCCCGGCGATGGTGCGTGACGAGCCAGAGGGGGACGCGATAGCCGTGGAAGTCTGGGAGATCCCCAGCGCCGAGGTGGGGTCGCTGCTGGCCGCCATCCCCGCGCCGCTGGGGCTGGGACAGATTGAGCTGGCCGACGGCCGCTGGGTGACAGGCTTTATTTGCGAAGCCGGAGGGCTGGGCGCGGCCACAGAGATCACCGCCTGGGGCGGCTGGCGTCAGTGGCTGGCCAGGTAAACCGGAAACCCTCTGCGGTAGCGCCGCAGAGGGAACTTCCGCACCATCCGGACGCCAGGCGACGGCTCGGGAAGAAAAGCTGGCGTCATCCTCGCTGTGGCAGGACGAGTTGAAGCGATAAGCAGGGGTTGCTGATGGCGCAGATCGTTGATAGCGCAGGGAAGCGCAAGTCTCGATAGGTTCCTGCTGAATGTAGGGACCAATGAATTAATCTTCGGCCAGATAATGCCCCTGCGGACTTTATTCGCACAGTAAGAAGGTTCAAATCTCTCGAGTTAATAAAGAATAACAAATACCAAATTGATATTAACGTTTATCAAGAAAACCATTAACATCACCATTATGGGGGATTTATGAATTTAATTGATAACGTTACGAATGAAGAGCTACAGAATATTCGTTTTGTTTTAACAGATATGGATGAAACGCTGACTTATAAGGGCAGACTGCAGGCCAGAACCTATCAGAGTCTGGAAATGCTACAACATGCGGGCATTAAGGTGATTCCGGTAACGGCGGCCTCTGCCGGCTGGGCCGATCAGATGGCGAGAATGTGGCCAGTTGATGGGGTCATCGCTGAAAATGGAGGATTATTTCTTACCAGAAATAACATCGAACATGGCATTAACAGGTACTTCTGGCATGAAGACAAATATCTTCTCAATCGAGAAAAAATCAGCCACATCCTTCTCAAGATTCGCCAGAAATACCCCTGGGTTGAAGTGTCTGACGATCAGGATTTTCGCCTGACGAGTATTGCTTTCAAACTTCCCAAAAATCATGAGCAGACCAGACAGCTCATTGACGAATTAGCGGAAAATAAATGCTGCTATACCATTAATAATCTATGGGTACTGGGGTGGTTAGGGGAGTATGACAAACTCGTCATGAGCAGAAAGGTGTTAAAGCATTTTTACGCACTGGAAGAATCAGATGAACAGGCATCGGTTTTCTACAGTGGTGATTCGCTCAATGACGCCCCCATGTTCAGCTACTACAGCAAAACGTTGGGAATGAACACGATCAACGACATAGCGCAAGTTATACCATCATTGCCGCGCTGGATAAGTCAATTTCCAGGTGGTGAAGGGTTTGTTGATGGCGCGAACAGAATTTTAAATGCCAAAAGGGCAAGCATCAGTTAAGTTGCCTTCTCCGCTCTGGCAGATGGCAACCGGATCCATTGGTAGCAACAGGTCCGGTTGTTGTATGCGTTGGATAGAGAGCCTCATAGGGGACTTGCCGTTATCCAGGCGGAACGCCATCCACGTTGAATGGCTCATCATTCTTGTTGCAAAAATGTGAACGCTTCAGTAGCCTTGTCTCTTTCGGAGACAGGAAATGCTCGTCACGGATTCACTTCTTGCTTACACCCTCGCTGCCACACTGCTTACCCTGACGCCAGGTCTGGATACTGCTCTTATCCTGCGCACGGCGACCGCGGAAGGGGGACGCAAAGCCTTGCATGCCGCGTTAGGCATTGATCTCGGATGCTTTATCTGGGGCGCCGTGGTGGCCTTTGGCTTAGGGACGCTACTGGCGGTTTCTGAACTGGCTTACACCTTGTTGAAATGGTGCGGCGCGGGCTACCTTTGTTGGCTGGGCATCCAATTGCTTCTGCACCCGCGCCAGCAATTTAACACCACCCTGGCAGAATCCACTACCACCAGTAACTGGTTTCTGCGTGGGATGCTGGGGAATGTGCTTAATCCCAAAATGGGCGTTTTCTACGTTTCGTTTTTACCTCAGTTTATCCCCGCCGGACATTCACCTGTCAGCTGGACCTTTCTGCTGGTCACTATCCATGTATTGATTGGGACGCTGTGGTCGTTAACGCTGATTACCGCCACTCGCTATGCCGCGGGCATCCTGAAAAAACCGGCCGTAGTGAAATGGATGGACCGGACGACCGGCTGCCTGTTTCTGATATTCGCCGCGAAGCTGGCAATGAGCCGCCGGTAATCTCCGGTTTCGTCCTCCTGGGGGACAATGCCCGCTTTCATCAGGTGTCGCCTTGCCGGACTACAGACTTTCCTGCCGTACCAGGGCAAATTTCCTGCACTTTGACGCTTAGTCGTGGAGGTATGGAAAGATGGGATTATTAAATTTTATGAAAGAAGCGGGCGAAAAAATATGGGATGCCGTCTCCGGCGACAGTAAAGAAGATCGGGCCGATAAGCTGAAAAAACATATCGATGGACTTAATCTGCCTGGCGCCGAAAAGGTCAATATTGCTGTTGCTGAAGATGGCACCGCAACGGTCACTGGTGATGTCGCTTCGCAGGAGGATAAGGAAAAAATTCTGGTTGCGGTAGGTAATGTCACTGGCATAGGCCAGGTCAGTGACGGCGTTAAGGTGACGCATAGCGGGGCGGAAAGTCGTTTTTACACGGTCAAATCCGGTGACACCCTGAGCGCTATCTCAAAAGCGATGTATGGCTCGGCCAATGATTATCAACGTATTTTTGAAGCCAATAAACCGATGCTGACCCCTCCCGACAAAATCTATCCGGTTCAGGTGCTGATTATCCCGGCGAAGTAAGTAGACAGTTCATTCCTCTCAACAGCAACATCAGCGATGACAGGAATACGACATTTATACGGCCATCGGGAGCAGTCACAGACATCAGCTGCTCTCTCAACGGCAAAAGAGCCAGCAGGCGGGCTCTTTTGCCGGGGTCAGGCGCTTACTGTGCGTCAGCCAGTGCCAGTCGGGCCTCTTCCTGCTCGGTGATTTTACGCTGTTGCTCAAGTTCCAGCGCACCGCGATGAGAGAGGTAGCAGAAGAGTATGCAGCAGACGATCCCGCCCATCAGCAGATAGAACCCGCCGTGCCAGCCCATTTTATCGACCATTACGCCGAACAGGCTGGTGCCTAACGATGCGCCAAAGATATAGCTCATAAATCCGCGCAGACCCACGGCTGAACCGACGGCAAAGCTGGGGACGATTTCCATGGTCTGGACCGAGGCCAGAAACTGCGGGACGTAAATAAGACAGCCCACAATCGCCGCGAATACCGTGACCATCAGCAGAGATTCGCTTTTCCAGTAGCCGATCAGACAGATGAAGATTAGCGTCATACAGATTATGGCTAACGGCATCCGGCGCCCTTTAAACAGCTTGTCGGAGAGCCAGCCGGCCAGCAGAGTAGACGGAATCGCCGCCCACTCAAAAAACAGGAATGCGACGCTCATTTGTTCTTTGGAAAAATGTTTCACCGTCAGCAGGTAAATTGGCAGCCAGCTGATCATGCCGAAACGCACCATATAGACAAACACATCCACAAAGGAGACATACCAGGCGTTTTTGTTACGCAGTACGTAGGTACAAAAGATCTGAAATGCGCTCATGTTCTCCGGCGCTTTCTGGCCGTGTTTGGTCTTCAGCACCACTTTCTCTTCCGGCATCATTTCTGCCAGCGAAGGCAGACCTTCCTCGCGCGGCGAACCCTTACCCAGCACCAGTACGCTAATGGCGAATACCACCGCCACGCAGGCCGGTACAATGTAGCTGGCGCTCTGCCAGTGCTCGGTGCCGAGAATAGCGAATGCGGCGCCGACGATCGGGGCGACAATTCCGCCGCCGACGTTATGGGAAATGTTCCAGAACGCCCCTACGCGGCCACGCTCACGGCGCGGGAACCAGTTCGCAATAGTAATAAAAGAGGGGCCGACCCCCATACCCTGAAACAGGCCGTTCAGGACAACCAGCGCAGCGAAGACCCAGAATGCGGTACTGAATCCTAACCCGACGTTGACGATGGCGCACAGCACCAGACCAAAGGCCATAAAGACTTTCGGGCTGGCTTTATCCGCGAGGCTGCTCATCACGCCTTTACTGATCCCGTACGCGATGAGCATACAGCTACTGAGCAAACCGATCTGCGTGGCGCTAAGGTCTAACTGTTCTTTCAGATAGGGCGTGGATAAGGTGAAGTTATTGCGCACGATATAGTACGCCAGGTATCCCAGAAATACGCTTAGCAGCGCCTGCATACGGTATCGACCATAGGTTGCCTGAATTTTCTCAGCTGGAACTTTATTCGCCGACGGGCCTTTTTTTAATAATGATAACATGTCTTCACCTGTATTTATATTGATATGAACATCACGGGTAATTGCCCCGAAGGGTGAAATAAGCGCCTAAAAAATTCAAATCGTCGAAATGAGTCAAAATTGACTCAAAATAATAAAAGGGAGGGGTATTTTTGACCCATAGAGCATGAGTGAGATTCTACGCCATTAATTTTGCGCTAATTTCATGTCCGGCTTGTGCGAACACTAACAAATTCCCCAGTCATTATCTGGTAATCTTTCCCGATATTTCCGGACGCCGGCTTGACTATTTACCCACTCGCGGCGATTAATTCACTGGATGTCATAAACGGGTAAGTTTTGTCTCAACGCGATTTTTACGGTATTTCAATATTTATGAACGGGATCACAAACATATTTCTTCGTGGGGTAGGGATAGTGGGCAAAATGCTCGCGCTGCTGCTGACCGCATGGCTGGGACCCTGTGCGGCGCAAGGCAATGAGCTGGTGATGGCGACGACATTTTCTCCCAGCGCCACCGTGTGGATTATCGATCGCTGGCAGAAAGAACCGGGGTCGGTGATGATAAGGACGCTCAACCGCACCAGCGCCTCGCTGGAACAGCTGCTTGATACGGCAAATGCCGAAAATGTCGATCTCATCCTGACCTCATCGCCGATGCTGCTGCAGCATCTTCAGGAGCATCAAAAACTGGCGCCGTTCAGCGGTGCGCCGGCAGCCAGCCAACATCTGGTGCCGGAATCCATTCGCTCCACCTCCGTGGCCGTGGCGATTTCCGGGTTCGGTTTGCTGATGAATCGCTCGGCACTGATGACCCGGCATCTGCCTGCGCCAACGGACTGGGATGACCTGACCGATCCCCGTTATCAGGGGGCGCTGCTGATGAGCAGTCCGTCGCGTTCGGATACCAACCATCTGATGGTTGAGTCGCTGCTGCAACAAAAAGGCTGGATTAAGGGATGGGAAACGCTGTTGACGACAGCAGGAAACCTCGTGACCATTTCATCCCGCAGCTTTGGGGTGGCAGATAAGATTAAAAGCGGTCTGGGCGTGGCTGGTCCGGTGATTGATAATTACGCCAATCTGCTGCTGAACGATCCGCACCTGGCTTTTACCTATTTCCCGCAGTCGGCAGTTTCGCCGACCTATGTCGCAGTGCTTAAAAACAGCCAGCACGCCAGCGAAGCGCGGCGGTTTATTCGCTATCTGTTAAGTCCGGAGGGCCAGGCGATCCTCGCCGACGCTAATACCGGGAAGTACCCGGTAACACCGCTGGCGCCAGGCAATCCACGGGCGGCGCAGCAGGCGATGCTGATGAATCAACCGCCAACAAACTATCGACTGATCCTCAAACGTCAGCGTTTGGTTCAGCGGATGTTTGATACGGCCATTAGCTTTCGTCTTGCCCAGCTAAAAGATGCCTGGCGAGCGCTGCATAGCGCGGAGGTCCGTCTCAAGCGTCCGCTGCCCGAGATACGCGCACTGCTCACCCGTGTCCCGGTGGATCCGGCCAGCAGCGAGGATGAAGCCTGGCTGGCTCAGTTCGACAACAAGAGTTTTGCGGAACAGCAGATGATGGAGTGGCAGCTCTGGTTTCTCAATAATCAGCGGCAGGCGATTACTAAACTGGAAGAACTGAAATGATGGGCAGGTCCATGCTGCAACGTCTGCGGCAAATCAGTATCAGTAGCAGCCTACGCGGGGCTTTTCTGATGGGGGCGCTGCTGACGCTGATTGTCAGCAGCGTCAGCCTCTATTCCTGGCATGAACAAAGTTCGCAGATCCGCTATTCGCTGGATGAGTATTTTCCGCGCATCCACTCGGCTTTTCTGATTGAAGGTAATCTTAATCTGGTGGTCGATCAGCTCAATGAATTTCTGCTGGCGCCGAATACCACGGTACGACTGCAGCTGCGCAACCAGATTATCCAGCATCTGGACAAAATAGAACGGCTAAGTCAGGGGTTGTCGCCAACAGAACGCCAGCAGCTGGGGGTAATATTGCAGGACAGCCGCGCGCTGCTGGCGGAACTGGATCGCGTGCTCTACAACATGTTTCTGGTTCGTGAAAAGGTGGGGGAGCTTTCGGCGCGGATCGACTGGTTGCACGACGATTTCACTACCGAGCTGAATTCGCTGGTGCAGGATTTTACCTGGCAACAGGGAACGCTGCTCGATCAGATCGAAGCCCGACAGGGAGATACGGCGCAGTATCTGAAACGTGCCCGGGACGTGCAGAATGAACAGCAGCAGGTCTATACCCTGGCTCGTATTGAAAATCAGATCGTTGACGACCTGCGCGACAGGCTCAATGAACTGAAATCCGGGAATGATGACGGCATGCTGGTGGAGACGCATATCCGCTATCTTGAAAACCTGAAAAAAACGGCGGATGAAAATATACGTGCGCTGGATGACTGGCCGAGCACCATTACCCTGCGACAAACGATTGATGAGCTGCTGGAAATTGGCATGATGAAAAATAAGATGCCGGACACCATGCGCGACTATGTTAGCGCCCAAAAAGCGCTCGTGGAAGCCAGCCGGTCCAGAGAAGCGACGCTGGGGCGCTTCAGAACGCTGCTGGAAGCCCAGCTTGGCAGCAGTCACCAGCAGATGCAGATGTTTAATCAGCGTATGGCGCAGATTGTCCGGGTCAGCGGCGGGTTAATCCTGGTGGCGACATTGCTGGCGCTGTTGCTGGCATGGGGGTTGAACCATTATTTTATTCGCTCGCGGCTGGTGAAACGCTTTACTGCGCTGAATCAGGCGGTGGTGCAGATTGGTTTAGGCCAGATCGGGGCGACCATTCCGGTTTACGGGCGCGACGAGCTGGGACGTATTGCCGGTTTGCTTCGTCATACTCTGGGTCAGCTTAATGCGCAAAAACAGCAGCTGGAACAGGAGATTGGCGAGCGAAAAGCGATTGAGGCCGATCTGCGCGCCACGCAGGACGAGCTGATCCAGACCGCTAAACTGGCGGTGGTTGGGCAGACGATGACCACCCTGGCGCATGAGATCAATCAGCCGTTGAATGCGCTTTCGATGTATCTTTTTACCGCAGGAAGGGCAATCGAGCAGGGCCAGACGGAGCAGGCACGGACAACGTTAAGCAAAGCGGAAGGGCTGATCAACCGCATTGACGCGATTATCCGCTCCCTGCGCCAGTTTACCCGCCGAGCAGAACTGGAAACGCCGCTGCACCCGGTCGATTTGCGCCAGACATTTACCGTGGCATGGGAACTGCTGGCGATGCGTCATAAGCCTCAGCAGGGGACGCTGGTGATACCGGATGACACCGTCTGGATCCAAGGGGACGAAGTGCGTGTCCATCAGGTGCTCGTGAACGTGCTGTCCAATGCCCTCGACGCCTGCCCGCACGCCGCGCAAATCACCGTGAGCTGGCAAATCCAGGGCAACAGGCTATGTGTGTTGATTGCCGATAACGGCCCCGGCTGGCCTGCGGCCTTACTCCCTTCACTGTTAAAGCCGTTCACTACCAGTAAAACCGTGGGGCTGGGAATAGGGCTTTCGATATGTGTTTCGTTGATGACGCAAATGGAAGGGGCGTTGCGCCTGGCGTCGACGTGTATGCGCAGTGCCTGCGTGGTGCTGGAATTCAATGTGACGGATGTAAAAGATGTTGAGTGATAACTGTTCGATTCTGCTGATTGACGATGATGCCGATGTGCTGGATGCCTATACGCAGCTGCTTGAGCAAGCGGGGTACCACGTCAGTGCCTGTAATAATCCGTTTGATGCGCGGGAGCGGGTGCCGAAGGACTGGCCCGGCATTGTTTTAAGCGATGTCTGCATGCCCGGCTGCTCCGGTATCGATTTAATGACGTTGTTTCATCAGGATGACGATCTGCTACCGATTCTGCTTATCACCGGTCACGGCGATGTGCCGATGGCGGTGGAGGCGGTGAAAAAAGGAGCCTGGGATTTCCTGCAAAAGCCGATTGATCCGGGCAAGCTGCTCACGCTGGTAGACGCCGCGCTGCGTCAGAGGCAATCGGTGATCGCCCGTCGCCAGTATTGTCAGCATAAATTACAGGTTGAGCTTATTGGCCGCAGCCAGTGGACGGTTCGGTATCGCCAGCGCCTTCAGCAGCTGGCAGAAACGGATATTGCGGTATGGCTTTACGGCGAGCCGGGAACCGGCCGCATGACCGGCGCACGTTACCTGCACCAGTTAGGACGGCACGCTGAAGGTCCGTTTATCGCCTGCGAGCTCAATCCGGCTAACGCACACACGCTTAATGAACTGATCGCCAAGGCCCAGGGCGGGACGCTGGTCTTAAGCCACCTGGAGCATCTGACTCACGAGCAACAGCATCAGCTGGTACAGCTGCAGAGTCATGAGAAGCGGCCTTTTCGCCTGATTGGTATCGGTAGCGCTTCGCTGGTGGAGTTGGCCGCCAGCAGCCAGATAGTGGCGGAACTCTATTACTGCTTCGCGCTGACGCAAATTGGCTGCCAGTCTCTGTCAAAGCGACCTGATGATATCGAGCCGCTGTTTCATCACTATTTGCAAAAAACCTGTCAACGGCTGAATCATCCTGTCCCGGAGGTGGATGCTGGTCTGTTGAAGGGGATGATGCGCCGGGTGTGGCCAAATAACGTTCGCGAACTGGCGAACGCCGCCGAGCTGTTTGCAGTAGGTGTATTACCACTCGCAGAAACGGTTAATCCGCTGATGCACATCGGCGAGCCGACGCCGCTGGACCAGCGGGTTGAGGACGTCGAGCGGCAGATCATCACCGAAGCGCTGAATATCCACCAGGGACGTATTAATGAGGTGGCGGAGTATCTGCTGATACCGCGTAAAAAACTTTATCTCAGAATGAAGAAGTATGGTCTGAATAAAGAGCACTACAAAGGGGTTTAGGCATGGCGCCAGACGATGGTTGATAATATCCTGAATGGTTCCTGTGCCGGAAAATAACGATATTTTTACGCTAAAGGGGCAGGGAAGGGTGAACCCTTATGAATACCTGAAAAAAGAGGCCACCATTTTTTAAATGGATTTTTTATATAGATTTGCAAAGGTGAAGAGGTAAAAACTTAAGCGCCTGTTATTTTTTTATTTTATAGAAGGAATTCTGAGTGAAGCGCATTAACGAACGTGCCTGGGAAGTGTTTGGTATCTATGGAAGGGTTTGTGAAAGCTGCTCCGGGGCGATCGCATTAAGCCTGTTGCAGGCGCTGGCGATGTTTGGTTGCCTTGAGAAAAGAGAGGCTGGCGGGTTAACGCTGTATTGCATTCTGACTTTTATCGCCGTTGTGGCGACGATCGGTTTTTTTGCCTCTCTGATAAGTATAGGAAGAACTATTCATATACAAAGTGAAGGTCATAAGGTAGCTGAATTCCTGATTTCCTGCGTTTTTTATCCGGTCGTTATCGGTATCCTGCTTTCGGCGCTTGCGACGCTTCAATCAATATAAGGTGACATCAGGCGTAAGGACCCCGGAGCGATCTCCACGCCATCATTTTAAAGTGGCATGAATAGGTGAAGGTCGATTCCGATTTAACGAAACGAAGCTGCATCAGGCGGCTCGTCGCATCGTCGACATAGACCAGTGAGGTACAGGCGGGTGCACGGTTCTCGAACCAGTGGTGGTCGCAACCATCAATGTGGATCAGTTCTCCGCAGCAGGCCCGAAGATAACGTGACTGCTGAATTTTCGGCGCACGTTGTTTGCGGGGGATCCAGAGACCGGCTTTGGCCATGAGTGAACGGACAGTCTCTTTGGACAGATGAACATCATGCAGTTCTGCGAGTTTCTCACACGCCAGCGTAGACTAAAGTCGGTATAGCGCTCGCGGATAATATTGAGCGCGTACTGTGCAAGGTCATCTGGCAGCTGGTTATTGCTGAGATTTCAACAATGTTGGTTAGCGATATCTGGCGAGCCTGATTCACGGCAGTGCATCAGAAGGCGTCGGTACTGGCGATCAGATATACTCAGGCGCTGCGCGGCCATCTGAGTGGTCAGACGCCGGTCGACAACGTCCTGAATGATTTTGAGTCGGTTAACTTCATCCAAAGTGAAAACGTCCGCTGCATGAGCCGTTATCAGAATCCCTCGATGGTGAATCTACGCGTCACTTATCCAAGAGCTGGCCTTACAACTTAGCCACCACAATCTAAGTGCGCATAATGTCAACGCGTTATGTTGAAAAGGCCGCTGCGAAAATCTCTCCCGCAGCGGCCTCTTTAGCATAACGTCATTATGCGCATCAGCTTGCGTCTTGCAGCCTTTTCCTGACCATTTCGAATGCTCGCTGCAACGTTCCTTTATCGGATATGAGCATGATTTCATTTGCCAACATTTTCAAAACGTCATCGTTTAATTCTTTTGCCAGAAGTAGGGCGCTCATTCCTAATGTGAATCGTGGTGATATGGGAACAGGCATGCTGTCATCTTCGAAGATGGCTTTTAATTCCTTCTGAACAGATTTTTGCATGCTTGAAAAATCCTTTTCAATGAACAGGTTACGACATGTATTTATCAGCATGTCTTTACGCTCTACGTTCAGCATGCTGTCAACCATCATGTCGATCATTGATGAATCGCTCATTGTTAATCCTTTGTTAATTATTCAGTGACTTTTCGTCTATCCAACTAATTAATACTTCAACCATCAAGCCTGCTCGATTGTTCACATTTTCGCCGCGAAGCGGTTCGGGGTTCTGTGACACCCGAACTTTACCGTGGTTTCCCACGGTTTTTGCACTGCGTAGTGCTTCATTTTTTCCCCACGCCAGTAGACGTTTTTGTTGATGATTTCAGGTCTCTGACAGCCTCTTTTAGATACTCATCCATGAGATAGAACGCCATGTCAGTCCATTTCACCATGCGTCCGGTGGCATAACTGACTTCAATAGCGGCTTTCTCCAGCTCCATTTTACGTTCTTCCGGTACTCGCAGGGACGTGTATTTTTTCTCAGCCATAAATCTAGTCTTTGTGTGTTTTGGGTTCATGCATGTTAGTTACATTGCATAAAAATAGCGATGCGCTCTTGTATGCATGTGCGCGTTTGTTGTATAAGGTATCCAAATATTCTTGCATACATGGATGCTATGTTTTTCGATTGGTTGAGTATTGAGCAGGATTTTGGCTATCAGTTGCCCATCATCTCTGACGTAGCTTATCAGCGCATTCACCTTGAAAGCGGGGAGGCTAGCGCTTTATCTCAACCAACCTTCCAGCATCGTGGATCTTTCTGTGATGTTGTCTCGATCTCGATCCGTGGTTCAGTGTTAAAAATGACTGGAAATCCGTCCCGCTGGGGACGTCTTGATAATCTCTTTGGGCTTCCAACTGTAGATGCTTGTGTCATGGTATTTAATCAGATTCTAACTGAACTGAAATTACCTTTGTTTACCAAGTGTACAAAGTTAATGCCCGGGCAATCGAAAGAGAATGAAAAAGCTCATTTAATTACTGATGGTGCTTTAATTAAAGAACTGCATATAACATCAAACAAATCAGTAGGGAAGGGAAATGAGGATGATTATATTTCAGGACTTTCTACTCAACCTTACAGGAATAGTATTCCACGGTTGCATTCCAATGGAAAATCAGTTGACTGGCTTTCAAAAAAAGGCAATGTCAACCTTATATACCCAACAGTATATAACAAGGCTCATGAGCTTGAGTTACATAGCCTTGTGAAAATTAAAAATAAATTCTCCGAAAATTCAAGGGAATTTAATTACATAAGCGATGTTATAAAATATTGCAAAGAGAATGGTATTGTTCGGTTTGAACAAAAATTGAAGTCTCGATTTCTTCAAAAGCAATCCCTGTGCTATTGGGGACTTTCTGATTATTCTTTGTTAAATAAGTTACATTCTGATTTTCTTGAGCTTGATGAAAAGTTATCGGTGAATGCTATGGACTTTGAAACTATTAGTGAACATCTTGTTAGTCGTGGTGTTGTTGACACTACTCGTGCAGCCAATACTACAGCCATGTATGCTATTCAATGGTTTCACGGTCATGTTTTTGATTTAAATAAAAAGCAAGTCCAAACACATCGAGCAAGGTTAAGAAAGATTGGTATTGATATTGCACAGAAATGTAATATCTCTAAGTTTTCGCCTGTTGTTGTCAAGCAGACAAGAGAAATCAAAGTATCTGACTGCGTTATTCCATCATGGTATTTAAAACCATCACATCTGCGTGTGGCTTAATTTAAAAGGTGTTTATATGAGTAGTAATTTAGGAAATTTAGAAACGACAGTTACCGGGAAAATTAAACGTTTTAACAGTAGTGGTGGTTTCTATTACACAACAGTTGTTTCTCCGGCTGCTGATGCTTACAGCTTTCCTCCTGTAATACGCATCAAATCAAAAAAATCCTTAGGCCGTGTTGGCGAGGAAATTGTTGACGTTCCATGCCGTGTAACGGGGTACGAGCGCAGCTTCCCTTACACTGACAAGCAAACTGGCGAGCAATCAAAAGGTTACAACGTTGATATGCTGCTTGAATTGTTGGAGTGATTATGGGGGCTACAGATTTCCAATCCCTTTATCAACTAATCTTTAACGCCGGGCTTGTAATTTGCTTCGGCCTCGGCGTTATAAGTGGTGGTCAAAGATGAGTGATTTATCTTATTTCTTTGCTGCTTATTGTATCGGCTGGGTGATTTCTCACTCCATCCTTGTCTTTAAAAAGCTCTCTGAGGTTTCAACATGAAAAAATCTGTTATTTCTAAAATCGTTGCAGGTTCAACTCTGGTAATTGGTTCTTCAGCTTTTGCTGCCGAAGGTGATGCTACCTCTCAAGCGAAAGCTGCTTTTGACTCTCTCACCGCACAGGCTACAGAAATGTCCGGTTATGCCTGGGCACTGGTTGTATTAGTTGTTGGTGCAACCGTGGGAATCAAACTCTTTAAGAAATTTGTTAACCGCGCATCTTAATATTAGCCTTTCTTTTATCTGCCAACACCGTTAATTAATGGGTGGCTTATGCCACCCCTTTTAGGCATTAAAAATGAAAAGATTACTTCCGCCTTTATTATTTGCATCTTTCTTTGCTAATGCTGCAACTGATGCCGAATGTATTGCAAAACCTGAATTTGATGCCTCTATGACAAACGTCTGGAAAGATAACCAGACATTAGATCGTTATGCTAATTACGAGGGCTGTTTATGGAATGCAACTGGTGTTGTTGTTTGTACTGGTGACGAAAATCAATGTTATGGCACATGGAAGCCTATTGGCGTAGCTATTCCTGAAGGTGGCGGCTCAGGAGGTAATGAAGGAGGAGGAGGCTCAGGTGGCGGTGATGGCGGTAACACTGGAACAGATCCAAAACCCGGATATACATATGTTAATCCTCTAGATGGAACATATCCGCCTGGCTCCGAACAGAATCCGAATAATCCCAATCCAACGCTATATGATGAACAACCATTAAATACATGGATTTTTCAGGGGAATAGGTTTGTAAATAAACAAGGGGCATTAACCGTTTATACAGGTTCTGTATCTACAGGCACAGACCCCGTTGTAACTAAAATTCAATATACGCCAGTTTCCTCTAAAGCTATGTACGATTTATTCTGGAATGGTAAGTTTCGGGATTGTGCTTTCCATTCAGGATTCAACGAAGATCCTTTTGTTTGTGATTATCAAGGCCAGCCATCCGAAATTCCTCAACCTCCAGTTAATGGCGGCGGTTCAGGTTCTGGCGGTGGGGGCTCCGATGGTGGTTCCGGTGGGGGCGATGGAGGCTCCGGTGGGGGCTCCGATGGTGGAAACACAGGAGGCGGTGACGGAGGCGGTTCTGGCGGAGGCTCAGGAACCGGAGATTTCGATTATGACCGTATGGCTAAGGCCAACAAGGACGCTATGACGGAAGAATTCGATTCTTCTGCAATTCAGTCTGATATTTCTTCCTCTTTGGATGGAACAGTCCAGAGCCTTACAGACTCTGTAAAAGGGCTCTCTGACAGCGTTGGCGGCCTTCTTGGGGCTGGTACTCCAGTATCTCCGGAGTTTTCTGCTGCATCTGCTGATATGCAAAAAATTGGCTCTGGTGACAGCTCACCATTGCTGGATGCTTTTACCAAAGGAAAGTTATTTCCTTCATTACCGTCGGCAAAACAATGTACACCCTTTGTTTTTGCTGCCGGAAAGAAATATGAATTCACTATAGAGTGCAAATATATTGATATGTTTAAATCTGTATTTGCTTTTATTCTTTATTTCTGGACGTTTGTTACCGTTTACGATTCATTTGCCGGGATACTAAGAAAAGGTAAGGAGTAATTATGCCAGCGTTTTTAGGATTGCCTTTGCTTGCACGCTTTATTGGGTGGCTTGCGGGGGTCTTAATCGGTTATTTTGCAAGGTTCCTTACTTTAGGTATTGCACGTATCGCACTTGCAATAACACTTTTTCTGGCCTTAATCGTGGGGCTCAATCAATTACTGGTCTCTTATTTGTCTGATTTGGTTGCAGCATTGCCAGCAGATATATCAGATGCAATAGCTTATATCATTCCTTCGAATGCGTTGCCTTGCCTTTATGCGATTTTTTCATTGAAGGCTGCTATTTTTATATTTGATGTAAAAGACCGTATTATTGGTTATCTTGACTGGAATAAATCGTAATGGCTGTTTATGTTGTGACAGGTAAACTAGGTGCAGGTAAAACACTTGTTGCTGTTGGTAAAATACAGGATAAGATTGTTTCCGGCTGTAAGGTAGCAACGAATCTTGACTTACGCATACATAAGTTACCTCGCGTCGGTATTTTTGCCAAAACGCCTAATGTAGTTCGTATACCCGACAAACCTTCACTGGATGATTTATTATCCATAGGGAAGGGTAATGATAGTTATGATGAAAATAAAAACGGCTTGCTCGTACTCGATGAATGCGGGACATGGTTCAATTCTCGTTCTTGGGCTGATAAAGAACGCCAGGCAGTTATTAACTGGTTTTTACATGCCCGTAAACTTGGGTGGGATATTATTTTTCTCATTCAGGATTTATCAATCATGGATAAACAAGCCCGCGTTGCTCTGGCGGAGCATGTTGTTTATTGCCGCCGTCTGGATAAAATCACAATTCCGTTTATAGGTGCAATTTATAGCCTTATGACGGGGAGTAAATTACCTCTGCCAAAAGTGCATGTTGGTATCGTTAAATATGGTGATTCGCCTCAGTCGATGACAGTAGAACGCTGGACATACACCGGGCGTGACCTCTATCAGGCGTATGACACTAAGCAAGCATTTTCAGATAGTTATGAGCATTCATCGTATTCATATTTACCGCCTTTTTTATCACATGGGCGCTACGCCACAAAAAGAGATTCAAGGTTTTATATGACACTTACTAAGATTTATTTCAGGAAGTACTCGAGGGTTCTTTGTTTTATTTTTGGCGTGCTTCTCGCATTTTTATATTCATTTATTACTCGCGCCGACACACCTGTAATTATCGAGCAACAGGCATCTCAACAGGTTAATACTCAAAAGTACAACATCTCAGAATTTAAAATTATCTCGTCATATCGACTTTTGAATAAAGTCAGTTTTGTGTTTATGGATTCAAAAAAGAATAAATATACATCTGAGGATTTAAAGAAAGACGGTTATAAAATGGTTTTCATCGATTTGTGTAATGTGGATTTTGTTAAAGGTGGTAAACATGAAAAAGTTACTTGCTAGTATTTTATTGTTTTTGACATTTACAGTTCATGCAATACCTGTTGAGCTTAACAATGTACCGTTGCGGGAGTTTGTATCATGGTATTCTAAAGTTTCTGGTCAGCCAGTTATTGTGTCGCCTGATGTGAAAGGGGAAGTGACTGTTTATTCTGCTGATGTTAAAAGAGAAGAATTACCACAGTTCTTTGTTTCTGTACTTCGTGCAAATGGTTACGATTTAAGTAATGGTAATCCGGGCGTTGTTCAGAAGTACAGTTCACGTAATTATGAATATGCCGATTCATTCTCGGATGATGTTGATTATATCCCTCAGGATTCTTCATCTTCTCCTGCTGGCGATTTCTTCAATCCAGGAAAAACTCAGGCAAGCCTGATTACACAAACTTACCCTGTTAATAATGTAAGAGCTAAAGACCTTGCCCCGGTAATTGATGTATTCCTTAAAGGGGATAACATTGCAGGTACAAAAGTATTTCCTTTTGATGGAGCCAATATACTTGCAGTTACCGCATCTGCTTCACAGCATAAGCAATTAAAAGAATTTTTCCCTTCGGTTGATGTACCCAGAATTCAGGTTCTGGTTGAGTCAGTTATTTTTGAAACATCTGCTTCTGACGGTTTTGACTTTTCATTTGCTGCCGGTGATCCATCAGGCCATCCAGTAGCAGGGGGTGTGAATACTGACAGGCTTGGTAAGGTTCTTTCGTCTTCAGGTGGTTCATTCGGTATTTTTAATGGAAATGTTCTGGCAATGAGTCTTAAAGCGCTTGAGACTTCGAATAAATCGACATTACTTTCTATGCCTCGCATACTTACAATGTCAGGCCAGCCCGGAACATTCACCGCAGGTCAGAACGTGCCTTTTGTGACCGGACGAATCACCGGAGAAGCTGCAAGCGTTAATAATCCCTTCCAGACAATAGAACGACGTGACGTAGGGATTTCTCTGCAGGTAGTTCCTGTTGTGACACCTGCGGGATTACTCATAATGGATGTCAAAACGAACGCAGACAGTATTTCTGATTCTCAGGCAGCTTCAGACATTATTACGAATACACGTTCGATTTCGACGACCGTTCAGCTTAAATCTGGTCAGACTGTGCTTCTTGGCGGGATGGTTGATAACAGGGACAGTGAAGCTGATTCGTCAGTACCGTGGCTCTCAAAAATCCCGCTAATAGGTGCGCTCTTTACCTCCAAAAGCACCAACGCCAGCAAACGAACGCTGTACATGCTCATTCGTGCCCGTGTCGTTAATCCACTTTGAAAGCCATGATTGCCGGCGTTCTCCCTGCGCAGCGGGGAGGATGCCGGGAAGCAGGGCGAATCTTCATTTTTCAGCTACCAGCCATCGCTGGCTTTTCTGTTTTTTGATGCCGTCAGGCATGGGAGGCGCTTTGCGCCGGAAGCCCCGCAGCGAAGCGAGGACTCAGAAAGCATTATGGCGTCAGCCATAATATTCCCATCACTGCAAAGCCTGTTTTTTGCGGCCGCAGGTCATTCAGGCATCGACATGGCCAGTTGATGAAATTGATGCCTTACAGCGTGTGTGACAGAATGGCGATCGCCGGTGACAGGCTTTCACATCAACCCGGGGTGCGGTTTGTTTCTTCCTGGTATCCGGCAACAAATTCTTTCCGAACGGGTTTATCTGCGCACTGGTGCGCATAATGTCAACGCGTTATGTTGAAAAGGCCGCTGCGAAAATCTCTCCCGCAGCGGCCTCTTTAGCATAACGTCATTATGCGCATCAGCTTGCGTCTTGCAGCCTTTTCCTGACCATTTCGAATGCTCGCTGCAACGTTCCTTTATCGGATATGAGCATGATTTCATTTGCCAACATTTTCAAAACGTCATCGTTTAATTCTTTTGCCAGAAGTAGGGCGCTCATTCCTAATGTGAATCGTGGTGATATGGGAACAGGCATGCTGTCATCTTCGAAGATGGCTTTTAATTCCTTCTGAACAGATTTTTGCATGCTTGAAAAATCCTTTTCAATGAACAGGTTACGACATGTATTTATCAGCATGTCTTTACGCTCTACGTTCAGCATGCTGTCAACCATCATGTCGATCATTGATGAATCGCTCATTGTTAATCCTTTGTTAATTATTCAGTGACTTTTCGTCTATCCAACTAATTAATACTTCAACCATCAAGCCTGCTCGATTGTTCACATTTTCGCCGCGAAGCGGTTCGGGGTTCTGTGACACCCGAACTTTACCGTGGTTTCCCACGGTTTTTGCACTGCGTAGTGCTTCATTTTTTCCCCACGCCAGTAGACGTTTTTGTTGATGATTTCAGGTCTCTGACAGCCTCTTTTAGATACTCATCCATGAGATAGAACGCCATGTCAGTCCATTTCACCATGCGTCCGGTGGCATAACTGACTTCAATAGCGGCTTTCTCCAGCTCCATTTTACGTTCTTCCGGTACTCGCAGGGACGTGTATTTTTTCTCAGCCATAAATCTAGTCTTTGTGTGTTTTGGGTTCATGCATGTTAGTTACATTGCATAAAAATAGCGATGCGCTCTTGTATGCATGTGCGCGTTTGTTGTATAAGGTATCCAAATATTCTTGCATACATGGATGCTATGTTTTTCGATTGGTTGAGTATTGAGCAGGATTTTGGCTATCAGTTGCCCATCATCTCTGACGTAGCTTATCAGCGCATTCACCTTGAAAGCGGGGAGGCTAGCGCTTTATCTCAACCAACCTTCCAGCATCGTGGATCTTTCTGTGATGTTGTCTCGATCTCGATCCGTGGTTCAGTGTTAAAAATGACTGGAAATCCGTCCCGCTGGGGACGTCTTGATAATCTCTTTGGGCTTCCAACTGTAGATGCTTGTGTCATGGTATTTAATCAGATTCTAACTGAACTGAAATTACCTTTGTTTACCAAGTGTACAAAGTTAATGCCCGGGCAATCGAAAGAGAATGAAAAAGCTCATTTAATTACTGATGGTGCTTTAATTAAAGAACTGCATATAACATCAAACAAATCAGTAGGGAAGGGAAATGAGGATGATTATATTTCAGGACTTTCTACTCAACCTTACAGGAATAGTATTCCACGGTTGCATTCCAATGGAAAATCAGTTGACTGGCTTTCAAAAAAAGGCAATGTCAACCTTATATACCCAACAGTATATAACAAGGCTCATGAGCTTGAGTTACATAGCCTTGTGAAAATTAAAAATAAATTCTCCGAAAATTCAAGGGAATTTAATTACATAAGCGATGTTATAAAATATTGCAAAGAGAATGGTATTGTTCGGTTTGAACAAAAATTGAAGTCTCGATTTCTTCAAAAGCAATCCCTGTGCTATTGGGGACTTTCTGATTATTCTTTGTTAAATAAGTTACATTCTGATTTTCTTGAGCTTGATGAAAAGTTATCGGTGAATGCTATGGACTTTGAAACTATTAGTGAACATCTTGTTAGTCGTGGTGTTGTTGACACTACTCGTGCAGCCAATACTACAGCCATGTATGCTATTCAATGGTTTCACGGTCATGTTTTTGATTTAAATAAAAAGCAAGTCCAAACACATCGAGCAAGGTTAAGAAAGATTGGTATTGATATTGCACAGAAATGTAATATCTCTAAGTTTTCGCCTGTTGTTGTCAAGCAGACAAGAGAAATCAAAGTATCTGACTGCGTTATTCCATCATGGTATTTAAAACCATCACATCTGCGTGTGGCTTAATTTAAAAGGTGTTTATATGAGTAGTAATTTAGGAAATTTAGAAACGACAGTTACCGGGAAAATTAAACGTTTTAACAGTAGTGGTGGTTTCTATTACACAACAGTTGTTTCTCCGGCTGCTGATGCTTACAGCTTTCCTCCTGTAATACGCATCAAATCAAAAAAATCCTTAGGCCGTGTTGGCGAGGAAATTGTTGACGTTCCATGCCGTGTAACGGGGTACGAGCGCAGCTTCCCTTACACTGACAAGCAAACTGGCGAGCAATCAAAAGGTTACAACGTTGATATGCTGCTTGAATTGTTGGAGTGATTATGGGGGCTACAGATTTCCAATCCCTTTATCAACTAATCTTTAACGCCGGGCTTGTAATTTGCTTCGGCCTCGGCGTTATAAGTGGTGGTCAAAGATGAGTGATTTATCTTATTTCTTTGCTGCTTATTGTATCGGCTGGGTGATTTCTCACTCCATCCTTGTCTTTAAAAAGCTCTCTGAGGTTTCAACATGAAAAAATCTGTTATTTCTAAAATCGTTGCAGGTTCAACTCTGGTAATTGGTTCTTCAGCTTTTGCTGCCGAAGGTGATGCTACCTCTCAAGCGAAAGCTGCTTTTGACTCTCTCACCGCACAGGCTACAGAAATGTCCGGTTATGCCTGGGCACTGGTTGTATTAGTTGTTGGTGCAACCGTGGGAATCAAACTCTTTAAGAAATTTGTTAACCGCGCATCTTAATATTAGCCTTTCTTTTATCTGCCAACACCGTTAATTAATGGGTGGCTTATGCCACCCCTTTTAGGCATTAAAAATGAAAAGATTACTTCCGCCTTTATTATTTGCATCTTTCTTTGCTAATGCTGCAACTGATGCCGAATGTATTGCAAAACCTGAATTTGATGCCTCTATGACAAACGTCTGGAAAGATAACCAGACATTAGATCGTTATGCTAATTACGAGGGCTGTTTATGGAATGCAACTGGTGTTGTTGTTTGTACTGGTGACGAAAATCAATGTTATGGCACATGGAAGCCTATTGGCGTAGCTATTCCTGAAGGTGGCGGCTCAGGAGGTAATGAAGGAGGAGGAGGCTCAGGTGGCGGTGATGGCGGTAACACTGGAACAGATCCAAAACCCGGATATACATATGTTAATCCTCTAGATGGAACATATCCGCCTGGCTCCGAACAGAATCCGAATAATCCCAATCCAACGCTATATGATGAACAACCATTAAATACATGGATTTTTCAGGGGAATAGGTTTGTAAATAAACAAGGGGCATTAACCGTTTATACAGGTTCTGTATCTACAGGCACAGACCCCGTTGTAACTAAAATTCAATATACGCCAGTTTCCTCTAAAGCTATGTACGATTTATTCTGGAATGGTAAGTTTCGGGATTGTGCTTTCCATTCAGGATTCAACGAAGATCCTTTTGTTTGTGATTATCAAGGCCAGCCATCCGAAATTCCTCAACCTCCAGTTAATGGCGGCGGTTCAGGTTCTGGCGGTGGGGGCTCCGATGGTGGTTCCGGTGGGGGCGATGGAGGCTCCGGTGGGGGCTCCGATGGTGGAAACACAGGAGGCGGTGACGGAGGCGGTTCTGGCGGAGGCTCAGGAACCGGAGATTTCGATTATGACCGTATGGCTAAGGCCAACAAGGACGCTATGACGGAAGAATTCGATTCTTCTGCAATTCAGTCTGATATTTCTTCCTCTTTGGATGGAACAGTCCAGAGCCTTACAGACTCTGTAAAAGGGCTCTCTGACAGCGTTGGCGGCCTTCTTGGGCTGGTACTCCAGTATCTCCGGAGTTTTCTGCTGCATCTGCTGATATGCAAAAAATTGGCTCTGGTGACAGCTCACCATTGCTGGATGCTTTTACCAAAGGAAAGTTATTTCCTTCATTACCGTCGGCAAAACAATGTACACCCTTTGTTTTTGCTGCCGGAAAGAAATATGAATTCACTATAGAGTGCAAATATATTGATATGTTTAAATCTGTATTTGCTTTTATTCTTTATTTCTGGACGTTTGTTACCGTTTACGATTCATTTGCCGGGATACTAAGAAAAGGTAAGGAGTAATTATGCCAGCGTTTTTAGGATTGCCTTTGCTTGCACGCTTTATTGGGTGGCTTGCGGGGGTCTTAATCGGTTATTTTGCAAGGTTCCTTACTTTAGGTATTGCACGTATCGCACTTGCAATAACACTTTTTCTGGCCTTAATCGTGGGGCTCAATCAATTACTGGTCTCTTATTTGTCTGATTTGGTTGCAGCATTGCCAGCAGATATATCAGATGCAATAGCTTATATCATTCCTTCGAATGCGTTGCCTTGCCTTTATGCGATTTTTTCATTGAAGGCTGCTATTTTTATATTTGATGTAAAAGACCGTATTATTGGTTATCTTGACTGGAATAAATCGTAATGGCTGTTTATGTTGTGACAGGTAAACTAGGTGCAGGTAAAACACTTGTTGCTGTTGGTAAAATACAGGATAAGATTGTTTCCGGCTGTAAGGTAGCAACGAATCTTGACTTACGCATACATAAGTTACCTCGCGTCGGTATTTTTGCCAAAACGCCTAATGTAGTTCGTATACCCGACAAACCTTCACTGGATGATTTATTATCCATAGGAAGGGTAATGATAGTTATGATGAAAATAAAAACGGCTTGCTCGTACTCGATGAATGCGGGACATGGTTCAATTCTCGTTCTTGGGCTGATAAAGAACGCCAGGCAGTTATTAACTGGTTTTTACATGCCCGTAAACTTGGGTGGGATATTATTTTTCTCATTCAGGATTTATCAATCATGGATAAACAAGCCCGCGTTGCTCTGGCGGAGCATGTTGTTTATTGCCGCCGTCTGGATAAAATCACAATTCCGTTTATAGGTGCAATTTATAGCCTTATGACGGGGAGTAAATTACCTCTGCCAAAAGTGCATGTTGGTATCGTTAAATATGGTGATTCGCCTCAGTCGATGACAGTAGAACGCTGGACATACACCGGGCGTGACCTCTATCAGGCGTATGACACTAAGCAAGCATTTTCAGATAGTTATGAGCATTCATCGTATTCATATTTACCGCCTTTTTTATCACATGGGCGCTACGCCACAAAAAGAGATTCAAGGTTTTATATGACACTTACTAAGATTTATTTCAGGAAGTACTCGAGGGTTCTTTGTTTTATTTTTGGCGTGCTTCTCGCATTTTTATATTCATTTATTACTCGCGCCGACACACCTGTAATTATCGAGCAACAGGCATCTCAACAGGTTAATACTCAAAAGTACAACATCTCAGAATTTAAAATTATCTCGTCATATCGACTTTTGAATAAAGTCAGTTTTGTGTTTATGGATTCAAAAAAGAATAAATATACATCTGAGGATTTAAAGAAAGACGGTTATAAAATGGTTTTCATCGATTTGTGTAATGTGGATTTTGTTAAAGGTGGTAAACATGAAAAAGTTACTTGCTAGTATTTTATTGTTTTTGACATTTACAGTTCATGCAATACCTGTTGAGCTTAACAATGTACCGTTGCGGGAGTTTGTATCATGGTATTCTAAAGTTTCTGGTCAGCCAGTTATTGTGTCGCCTGATGTGAAAGGGGAAGTGACTGTTTATTCTGCTGATGTTAAAAGAGAAGAATTACCACAGTTCTTTGTTTCTGTACTTCGTGCAAATGGTTACGATTTAAGTAATGGTAATCCGGGCGTTGTTCAGAAGTACAGTTCACGTAATTATGAATATGCCGATTCATTCTCGGATGATGTTGATTATATCCCTCAGGATTCTTCATCTTCTCCTGCTGGCGATTTCTTCAATCCAGGAAAAACTCAGGCAAGCCTGATTACACAAACTTACCCTGTTAATAATGTAAGAGCTAAAGACCTTGCCCCGGTAATTGATGTATTCCTTAAAGGGGATAACATTGCAGGTACAAAAGTATTTCCTTTTGATGGAGCCAATATACTTGCAGTTACCGCATCTGCTTCACAGCATAAGCAATTAAAAGAATTTTTCCCTTCGGTTGATGTACCCAGAATTCAGGTTCTGGTTGAGTCAGTTATTTTTGAAACATCTGCTTCTGACGGTTTTGACTTTTCATTTGCTGCCGGTGATCCATCAGGCCATCCAGTAGCAGGGGGTGTGAATACTGACAGGCTTGGTAAGGTTCTTTCGTCTTCAGGTGGTTCATTCGGTATTTTTAATGGAAATGTTCTGGCAATGAGTCTTAAAGCGCTTGAGACTTCGAATAAATCGACATTACTTTCTATGCCTCGCATACTTACAATGTCAGGCCAGCCCGGAACATTCACCGCAGGTCAGAACGTGCCTTTTGTGACCGGACGAATCACCGGAGAAGCTGCAAGCGTTAATAATCCCTTCCAGACAATAGAACGACGTGACGTAGGGATTTCTCTGCAGGTAGTTCCTGTTGTGACACCTGCGGGATTACTCATAATGGATGTCAAAACGAACGCAGACAGTATTTCTGATTCTCAGGCAGCTTCAGACATTATTACGAATACACGTTCGATTTCGACGACCGTTCAGCTTAAATCTGGTCAGACTGTGCTTCTTGGCGGATGGTTGATAACAGGGACAGTGAAGCTGATTCGTCAGTACCGTGGCTCTCAAAAATCCCGCTAATAGGTGCGCTCTTTACCTCCAAAAGCACCAACGCCAGCAAACGAACGCTGTACATGCTCATTCGTGCCCGTGTCGTTAATCCACTTTGAAAGCCATGATTGCCGGCGTTCTCCCTGCGCAGCGGGGAGGATGCCGGGAAGCAGGGCGAATCTTCATTTTTCAGCTACCAGCCATCGCTGGCTTTTCTGTTTTTTGATGCCGTCAGGCATGGGAGGCGCTTTGCGCCGGAAGCCCCGCAGCGAAGCGAGGACTCAGAAAGCATTATGGCGTCAGCCATAATATTCCCATCACTGCAAAGCCTGTTTTTTGCGGCCGCAGGTCATTCAGGCATCGACATGGCCAGTTGATGAAATTGATGCCTTACAGCGTGTGTGACAGAATGGCGATCGCCGGTGACAGGCTTTCACATCAACCCGGGGTGCGGTTTGTTTCTTCCTGGTATCCGGCAACAAATTCTTTCCGAACGGGTTTATCTGCGCACTGGTGCGCATAATGTCAACGCGTTATGTTGAAAAGGCCGCTGCGAAAATCTCTCCCGCAGCGGCCTCTTTAGCATAACGTCATTATGCGCATCAGCTTGCGTCTTGCAGCCTTTTCCTGACCATTTCGAATGCTCGCTGCAACGTTCCTTTATCGGATATGAGCATGATTTCATTTGCCAACATTTTCAAAACGTCATCGTTTAATTCTTTTGCCAGAAGTAGGGCGCTCATTCCTAATGTGAATCGTGGTGATATGGGAACAGGCATGCTGTCATCTTCGAAGATGGCTTTTAATTCCTTCTGAACAGATTTTTGCATGCTTGAAAAATCCTTTTCAATGAACAGGTTACGACATGTATTTATCAGCATGTCTTTACGCTCTACGTTCAGCATGCTGTCAACCATCATGTCGATCATTGATGAATCGCTCATTGTTAATCCTTTGTTAATTATTCAGTGACTTTTCGTCTATCCAACTAATTAATACTTCAACCATCAAGCCTGCTCGATTGTTCACATTTTCGCCGCGAAGCGGTTCGGGTTCTGTGACACCCGAACTTTACCGTGGTTTCCCACGGTTTTTGCACTGCGTAGTGCTTCATTTTTTCCCCACGCCAGTAGACGTTTTTGTTGATGATTTCAGGTCTCTGACAGCCTCTTTTAGATACTCATCCATGAGATAGAACGCCATGTCAGTCCATTTCACCATGCGTCCGGTGGCATAACTGACTTCAATAGCGGCTTTCTCCAGCTCCATTTTACGTTCTTCCGGTACTCGCAGGGACGTGTATTTTTTCTCAGCCATAAATCTAGTCTTTGTGTGTTTTGGGTTCATGCATGTTAGTTACATTGCATAAAAATAGCGATGCGCTCTTGTATGCATGTGCGCGTTTGTTGTATAAGGTATCCAAATATTCTTGCATACATGGATGCTATGTTTTTCGATTGGTTGAGTATTGAGCAGGATTTTGGCTATCAGTTGCCCATCATCTCTGACGTAGCTTATCAGCGCATTCACCTTGAAAGCGGGGAGGCTAGCGCTTTATCTCAACCAACCTTCCAGCATCGTGGATCTTTCTGTGATGTTGTCTCGATCTCGATCCGTGGTTCAGTGTTAAAAATGACTGGAAATCCGTCCCGCTGGGGACGTCTTGATAATCTCTTTGGGCTTCCAACTGTAGATGCTTGTGTCATGGTATTTAATCAGATTCTAACTGAACTGAAAATTACCTTTGTTTACCAAGTGTACAAAGTTAATGCCCGGGCAATCGAAAGAGAATGAAAAAGCTCATTTAATTACTGATGGTGCTTTAATTAAAGAACTGCATATAACATCAAACAAATCAGTAGGGAAGGGAAATGAGGATGATTATATTTCAGGACTTTCTACTCAACCTTACAGGAATAGTATTCCACGGTTGCATTCCAATGGAAAATCAGTTGACTGGCTTTCAAAAAAAGGCAATGTCAACCTTATATACCCAACAGTATATAACAAGGCTCATGAGCTTGAGTTACATAGCCTTGTGAAAATTAAAAATAAATTCTCCGAAAATTCAAGGGAATTTAATTACATAAGCGATGTTATAAAATATTGCAAAGAGAATGGTATTGTTCGTTGAACAAAAATTGAAGTCTCGATTTCTTCAAAAGCAATCCCTGTGCTATTGGGGACTTTCTGATTATTCTTTGTTAAATAAGTTACATTCTGATTTTCTTGAGCTTGATGAAAAGTTATCGGTGAATGCTATGGACTTTGAAACTATTAGTGAACATCTTGTTAGTCGTGGTGTTGTTGACACTACTCGTGCAGCCAATACTACAGCCATGTATGCTATTCAATGTTTCACGGTCATGTTTTTGATTTAAATAAAAAGCAAGTCCAAACACATCGAGCAAGGTTAAGAAAGATTGGTATTGATATTGCACAGAAATGTAATATCTCTAAGTTTTCGCCTGTTGTTGTCAAGCAGACAAGAGAAATCAAAGTATCTGACTGCGTTATTTCCATCATGGTATTTTAAACCATCACATCTGCGTGTGGCTTAATTTAAAAGGTGTTTATATGAGTAGTAATTTAGGAAATTTAGAAACGACAGTTACCGGGAAAATTAAACGTTTTAACAGTAGTGGTGGTTTCTATTACACAACAGTTGTTTCTCCGGCTGCTGATGCTTACAGCTTTCCTCCTGTAATACGCATCAAATCAAAAAAATCCTTAGGCCGTGTTGGCGAGGAAATTGTTGACGTTCCATGCCGTGTAACGGGGTACGAGCGCAGCTTCCCTTACACTGACAAGCAAACTGGCGAGCAATCAAAAGGTTACAACGTTGATATGCTGCTTGAATTGTTGGAGTGATTATGGGGCTACAGATTTCCAATCCCTTATCAACTAATCTTTAACGCCGGGCTTGTAATTTGCTTCGGCCTCGGCGTTATAAGTGGT